>NZ_BMUI01000011.1 GCF_014650115.1 Streptomyces olivaceoviridis
CGGTGTCTGATCCCCAGTCAGCGGGGGTTGTCCTCCCGGCCGTTGGGCCGTTCCGACGAGTGAGACTTTAGCGGATTCCTGGCTCCCGAGCTAATCGGGGGCCGGCGTCCTTTCGAACGCGGATTCCTCATTTCGCAAATACGCACGCCGAAGCAGCCGACACCGAAAGTGTCGATTGAGTGGGTGGTGCTCGCGGAATGGCTGTCCGGGGACCGACCGGGGTCGGCGCTCACGTCGGACAACTCGGAGAACACTACGTATCGGCGCGGGTCGTGTCAACTCGCCGCCGCGAGGCACTCCGGAGGCGTACCGTGGAGGGCGTGATGACGCGTACGTGTACCCAGCTCTGGTGGGCCGCCTGACGGCGGCCGTACTCACGTATGCACTCAACGGCCGCCGCTTCGGCGGCCGTTCTCGTCTCTCCCTCCGGGTCTCGGGGGCCGGCCGCAGGGGCGGCGGTCCCGACCAGAAGGTGGAGTGGAGATGACTCGGGTCTTCAGCGGGATTCAGCCGACCGGGCACCTGACCCTGGGCAACTACCTGGGGGCCATGCGGCGCTGGGCCGAGGTGGACCAGCATCGGGCGGAGTCGCTGTTCTGTGTGGTGGATCTGCACGCGCTGACCATGGACCATGATCCGGCGCGCGTACGCAGGCTCAGCCGGCAGACGGCGACCTTGTTGCTGGCGGCCGGGCTCGACCCCGACGTGTGCACGGTGTTCCTGCAGAGCCATGTCGACGAGCACACGCGGCTGTCGTACCTGCTGGAGTGCGTGGCGACCGACGGTGAGATGCGTCGGATGATCCAGTACAAGGAGAAGGCCGCGAAGGAGCGGGGTCGCGGTGGGAGTGTGCGGCTGTCGCTGCTGACGTATCCGGTCCTGATGGCGGCGGACATCCTGGCGTACGGCACGGACGAGGTGCCGGTCGGCGAGGACCAGGCGCAGCATGTCGAGCTGACCCGGGATCTGGCGGTGCGGTTCAACCAGCGCTATGGGCAGGCGTTCGTGGTGCCGAGGGCGACGCTTCCGCAGGTGGCGGCGCGGGTGATGAACCTCCAGGACCCGACGAGGAAGATGGGGAAGTCGGACGACTCGGGGGCGGGGGTCGTCTATCTGCTGGACGAGCCGGACGTGGTGCGCAAGAAGGTGCTGCGGGCCGTGACGGACAGCGGGCGGGACGTCGTCCACGACCGGGCGGAGCGGCCGGGCCTCGCGAATCTGCTGGACATTCTCGCTGCGTGCACGGGTGGGAACCCTGAGTCACTGGCAGACGTTTACGACTCGTACGGCTCTTTGAAGAAGGACACCGCGGAGGCGGTGGTGGAGGTGCTGCGGCCGGTGCAGGCCAGGCACCGGGAGCTGTGCGCTGATCCGTCGTATGTCGAGGGGGTGCTGCGGGATGGTGCGGAGAAGGCGCGGGCGTTGGCTCGGCCGACGGTCGATACGGCCTATAGGGCGATCGGGCTGCTGCCGCCCGTGGCGGAGCCTTCGCTGAGCGCCGCGCGTTAGCCGGGCGGCGGCCCGCGGGCGGCGCTCTGCCCGGGTCGGTCCGCGGGCGGTGGGTGGGCCGCCGCCCGCGGACCGGCGTGGGGCGGTCGGTTCAGTCCTTCTTGCCGGAGGCGAGTTCGCGGCTGCGGTCGCGGGCGGCTTCGAGGGCGGCGATGAGGGCGGCTCGTACGCCGTGGTTCTCCAGTTCGCGGATGGCGTTGATGGTGGTGCCGGCCGGGGAGGTGACGTTCTCCCGGAGCTTGACGGGGTGTTCGCCGCTGTCGCGGAGCATCACGGCGGCGCCGATCGCGGACTGGACGATGAGGTCGTGGGCCTTGTCGCGCGGGAGACCGAGCAGGATGCCGGCGTCGGTCATGGCTTCGACCAGGTAGAAGAAGTACGCCGGGCCGGAGCCGGAGAGCGCGGTGCAGGCGTCCTGCTGGCTCTCGGGGACGCGGAGGGTCTTGCCGACGCCACCGAAGATCTCCTCGGCGTGTGCGAGGTGCTGTTCGGTGGCGTGGCTGCCGGCGGAGATGACCGACATGGCCTCGTCGACGAGGGCGGGGGTGTTGGTCATGACTCGGACGACGGGAGTGCCCGTGGCCAGGCGCTCCTCGAAGAAGGAGGTGGGGATACCGGCGGCTCCGCTGATGACCAGGCGGTCGGCGGGGACGTGCGGGGCGAGTTCGTCCAGGAGGGTGCCCATGTCCTGCGGCTTGACCGTGAGGATCAGGGTGTCGGCGGTCTTGGCGGCCTCGGTGTTGGTGGCCGGGGTGACTCCGTAGCGGGTGCGGAGTTCTTCGGCGCGTTCGGAGCGGCGGGCGGTGACCAGGAGGTCGTCGGGGGCCCAGCCGGCCCGGATCATTCCGCTGAGCAGGGCTTCGCCGATCTTGCCGGTGCCGAGGACTGCGACTTTCTGGCTCATGCGGTTCAGTCTGGCACCGGGGTGGGGTGCGCGGGCGGTTTGTCCGGTGGGCGGGACGTCGGCCGGTGGGGCGCCCGGTCACGCCGTGCGCCGTCGTAGCGTCGCCGCACCCAGGCCCAGGACGAGCAACGCGCAGCCGGCCACGATCAGGACGTCGCGGACGAAGGTCGCCGTCATGTCGGCGTGGTGGAGGACCTGGTTCATGCCGTCGACGGCGTACGACATCGGCAGGACGTCGGAGACGGCCTCCAGGACGGGGTGCATGTCGGAGCGGGGGGTGAACAGGCCGCAGAGGAGGAGCTGGGGAAAGATCACCGCGGGCATGAACTGGACCGCCTGGAATTCCGAGGCCGCGAAGGCCGAGACGAAGAGACCGAGGGCCGTGCCGAGCAGGGCGTCGAGGAGGGCGACGAGGAGGAGCAGCCAGGGGGACCCGGTGACGTCGAGGCCGAGGAGGCAGACCGCGAGTCCGGTGGCGAGGGCGGACTGGACGATGGCGAGGGCGCCGAAGGCGAGGGCGTAGCCGGCGATGAGGTCGGCCTTGCCGAGGGGCAGGGCGAGGAGGCGTTCGAGGGTGCCGGAGGTGCGTTCGCGCAGGGTGGCGATGGAGGTGACCAGGAACATCGTGATCAGCGGGAAGATGCCGAGCAGCGAGGCGCCGGTGTTGTCGAAGGTGCGCGGGCTGGCGTCGAAGACGTAGCGCAGCAGGATCAGCATCAGGCAGGGGATCAGGACCATCAGCGCGATGGTGCGCGGGTCGTGGCGGAGCTGGCGCAGGACCCGGGCCGCGGTGGCGGTGGTGCGGGAGGTGTTGAGGGCGCTGGGGCCTGTGGCGGGGGCCACCGGGGTCGTCGTCTTCACCGTGGTCAGGGGGCTCGGGCTCATCGGGTGCTCTCTTTCGTGCGGCCCGCGGTGGCCTCGTCGACCAGGCGCAGGAAGGCGGCCTCGACGGTGTCGGTGCCGGTGCGGGTGCGCAGGGCGTCCGGGGTGTCTCCTCCAGCCTCCGGCCGGGAGGTGCCCCCGGCGAGGAACTCGCCCTCGCGCATGAGGAGGAGGCGGTGGCAGCGCTCGGCCTCGTCCATGACGTGGGAGGAGACGAGGAGGGTGGTGCCGCGGGTGGCGGCGAGATCGTGGAAGAGCTGCCACAGGTCCCGGCGGAGGACGGGGTCGAGGCCGACGGTGGGTTCGTCGAGGACGAGGAGTTCGGGGGTGCCGAGGAGGGCGACGGCGAGGGAGACGCGGCCCCGCTGGCCGCCGGAGAGGTTGCCGGCGAGGGCGTCGGCGTGGCGGGTGAGGTCGACGTCGGCGATGGCCCGGGTGACGTGCTGGTGGCGGCGGTCGGCGGCGGCGCGGCCGGGGTCGAGGATCGCGGCGAAGTAGTCGAGGTTCTGACGGACGGTGAGGTCGTCGTAGACGGAGGGGGCCTGGGTGACGTAGCCGATGCGGCTGCGCAGGGTGGGGTGGCCGGCCGGGTGGCCGAGGACGTCGAGGGTGCCGGTGACCTTGGCCTGGGTGCCGACGATCGCGCGCATGAGGGTGGATTTGCCGCAGCCGGAGGGGCCGAGGAGGCCGGTGATCCGGCCGCGGGGGACGGTGAAGCGGAGGTGGTGCAGGACCGTGCGGGGGCCGCGGGTGACGGTGAGGTCGTCGGCGTGGATCGCGGGGGTGGAGGCAGCGGGGGGTGGAGGGTCCGGCTCGTAATTCATCATGTGATGAATACTTGGGCTGGAGGGGTCGGCGCGTCAAGGGACGAGGGCGAAGAGGGCGAGGGTGGGAGCCGGTGAAGGGTGTGGGGGCGGGAGGTGGGGTCAGGGCTTGCGGGCGACCAGGAGCCGGACGTCGTAGGTCTCCTCGACCGTGCCGTCCGGGAAGACCTCCAGCAGGTGGGCGCGCTCCTCGGCGAGGAAGGCGGTGGTGCGCTCCTCGGGGCTGGTGAGGAAGGCCGAGTGGCTGCCGATGTTGGCGAGGTGGGTGTCGACCGGGACGCGACGGCTCCAGCGGACCGTGCGGCGGACGAAGTCCAACCGCCCGCTGGGGTCGGCCAGCTCGATGCGGTCACCGGCCTTGCGCGCTTCGGCGGCGACGTCGACGCCCAGGAAGCGGGAGACGCGGCGGGCGGCGTCGGCGATCCACCCGACGTCCAGCGCATCGGTGTTCCACCACAGCGCCAGCGCACCGCCCGGACGCAGCACGCGCAGCGCCTCCGGCACCGAGTGGGCCGGGTCGGTCCAGTGCCAGGCCTGGGCGCAGGTGATGAGGTCGGCGTGGGCGTCGGTGACGGGGAGGGCGTTGCCGTTGCCCCGGACGAGCGGGATGTGCGGGAGCGCGCGGCGGAACTCGGCGGCCATGCCCGCGCCGGGTTCGACGGCGAGGACGTCGGCGCCCCGGGCGTGCAGGAGGGCGGTGGCGATGCCGGTGCCCGCGCCGACGTCCACCGTCCTGGCGCCTTGGAGGGGGCGGCCGGCCAGTTCCTCGACGGCGTCGAGGAGGGCGGGCGGGTAGGAGGGCCGGTTCGCGGCGTACTGGGCGGCGGCGGAGTTGAAGGACGCGGCGCGGGCGGCGTGGGAAGCGTGCGGGTCGGCGGGCGACGGCTCGGTGACGGTCATGGGTTCCTGTCTACGGCATCGCCGCGCGCCTGCCGTACCCCTGTTTCCGTCCTGCCGTCGCGGTTCCACCGTTGCCGTTCCGCTGGTGCCGTCCTACCGGCGGCGCTTCTTCTTCGACGGGTTGCCGGTGCGGCGGGTGGTGCGGCGCGCGTGGGCCTCGCGGGCCTGCTCGTACTCCTCGCGGTGCAGCTTCTCGCCCGGTGCCTCGGTGAGGGCGCGGAAGAAGTAGGCGAGGAGGGTGCCGACGAAGCCGATGGCCAGCAGACCGCGCAGGGAGGCCTGGCGCTGCGGGTCGTGGCGCTTGCCGAAGCCCTCCCAGGTGTTGCGGAAGGCGAGCGCGCTACAGATCGCGAACATGGCGACGACCAGCACGGTCACGAAGGAGCCGGACTCGGCGATCCGGATGCCCTCGTAGGCGAGGCGCAGCACCAGACAGGAGACGGCGGCGGCGGCGAGGGAGCCGACGGCGACGCCGGCGCGGCGCGCCGCGTAGCCGTTGTCGTGGTTCACCCAGGAGGTGCCGAAGAAGCGCAGGGGCTCGGGGCGGGGGCCGCCACCCTGCGGCGGCGCGCCGTCGCCCTCGGCCGCGCGGCCGGCGGAGCCCGCCGAGGTGTCCGGGGTGCCGGTTTCGTCGCTCACAGCACGATTATGGCGCCGACGGCGGACGAGCTTCCGGGCGGGGTGCGGTGCCTGCGGGGTGGCGGCGTCGGCAGGGCGGTGCGGGCGGGGTGGCGGTGCGGGCGGGAGGCGGTTCCGCGTCGGCGGCCCCCGTCCCGCCGAGGCATGGCCCTGGCGGGACGAGAGGGCTCACGGCGCCGGCCGTGGCGGGTGCGGTCCCGGCCGTGCACAGTCGGTGCGGGCCGGGGTCGGTGGGTACGGACTGGGGTCAGCCGCAGCGTGGGGCGATGTAGCCGTCGGTGCCTGTGTGGACGTAGGCGTCCGAGACGTACTCGCCGCTGTCGATGAGGTCCCAGATGTTCGTCGTGCCGTAGGTGCCCGTGACCGTCGTGCCGGGCGTCTGGCAGTAGATCGGCACCCGGACGTCCTCCGGCAGGACGCGGACCAGGTTGTACTGGGTGCCCGGGCCGCTGCGGACGTTCAGCCGGACACCGGGCGCGACGGCGTAGGTACGGACGGCTGCCGCCGCCTGCGTCACCACGTCCTCGGCACCGCCGGTGCCGTTGACGCCGTCGTCGATGGCCTCGGCCTCATGTGCGCGGTCGACTGACATGAAAATGGTCCTCCCCCGTCGTCTTCCTTGAACTCGGCGCGAAACGCAGGTGCGCGACGCGCACCCAGACGCTAGCAAGCCGCCTCTGTCTCGTACGAGTCATCGACTAGGCTCCGTGCGTCGCGCGCGCGGACGAAGAGCACGGGGGTGGTCCATGGCGCCACAGCGCAACACCGGAGCGGGCGCGGAAGCGGAACTTCCCGAGTACGCCGGGCACTACCGGCTGGAGTCTCGCCTGGGCTCCGGTGGCATGGGGGTCGTACACCTCGCCCGGAGCACCTCCGGGATGCGGCTCGCGGTGAAGCTCGTACACGCCGAGTTCGCGCGGGATCCCGAGTTCAGGGGCCGTTTCCGGCAGGAGGTGGCCGCCGCGCGCAGGGTCAGCGGGGCCTTCACGGCACCCGTCGTGGACGCCGACCCCGAGGCCGAACGCCCCTGGATGGCCACCCTGTTCATCCCCGGGCCGACCCTCTCCGACCATGTGAAGCGGAAGGGACCCATGCCCACGGAGCAGCTGCGTCGGCTGATGGCGGGGCTCGCCGAGGCGCTGCGGGACATCCACCGGGTCGGGGTCGTGCACCGGGATCTCAAGCCCAGCAACGTGCTGCTCGCCGAGGACGGGCCGAAAGTCATCGACTTCGGCATCTCCCGGCCGAAGGACAGCGAACTGCGCACCGAGACCGGCAAGTTGATCGGCACTCCGCCGTTCATGGCGCCCGAGCAGTTCCGGCGGCCCCGGGAAGTCGGCCCGGCCGCCGACATCTTCGCGCTGGGTTCGGTCATGGTGCACGCGGCCACCGGGCGCGGACCGTTCGACTCCGACAGCCCGTACGTCGTCGCCTACCAGGTGGTCCACGACGAGCCCGACCTGACCGGCGTACCGGAAGGGATCGCACCGCTGGTACGACGGTGTCTCGCCAAGGAACCCGAGGACCGGCCCACGCCGGACGAACTGATGCGGGAACTGCGCTCGGTGGCGGCCTCGTACGACACCCAGGCGTTCATACCGGCGCAGCGGACGGGTGCGGAGCAACGGGCGAGCGAGGACCGGGCTCCCGCGGAAGCCGCGGCTGGGGCAGGGGCTGGGGCTGGGGGCACTCCTGCTGGAGCCGGTCGTTCCGAGGGAGCCGGTCGTTCCGAGGGTGCCGGTCGGCGTACGGGCCGAGGCCCGGGGCGTCGGCGGGTGGTGGCGCTCACGGCCGGAGGCCTGGGGCTGGCGTTGCTCGGCGCGCTCGTCTCGGTGTGGGCGTCCGGAGGAAACGATCAGGCACCCAAGGGGGAGAGCGAGCCGGCCCTGACGGCGGCTTCCGGCAGTACGTGGACGGCGCGGCCGGCGGTCGGCGGCGAGGGCATGCCGCACTGCGCGTACGGGGCCGGGAAGGTCTTCTGCGCGCGGCCGGGTGTCGTCTTCGCGCTCTCCGCGAGCGACGGCGGGCTGCTGTGGCGGCGCTCGGTCGGCACCCGGTCCACGAGCGGGCCCCCGGCCCTCTCCGGCGGGCTGGTCCAGCCGTACACGGACGGCGGCTCACGGCTCGCCGGGCTGGATCCGGCCACGGGCAGGCAGGTGTGGCAGCGGCGGCTTCCGGCCGGGACGACCGTGCGGTACGCCGGTGACACGGCCCTGCTCACCAGCGCCGACGGCACGGTCACCGGCGTGGACGGCGCGAACGGCGGCACCCGCTGGCGGAGCGCGGTGCCCGGTCAGGCCATGCCGGCCCTCGACGCGCTCCCCGGCACCTCGACGGCCTTCGCGACGCGTACGTCCGCCGACGGGACGAGCACACAGGTGACCGCCGTGGACCCGGGCACCGGCCAGGTGCGGTGGGACGTACGGCTCGGTGGCTGGCTCAAGCCGTTCGCGGTACAGGGCGGTGCGGTGTTCTTCCTGGCCGTGGACAGCGCGTACGGCGCCAAGGAGATCGTCCGCTACACCCCCGGCACGGGTGCGACCCGGCGCGTCGCACTGCCCGCCGTCCTCGACGGCGCGCACGCGACGGTGCGCGGGAACGTGGTGTACGTACTGGCCACCGGTGGCTCCCTGGACGCCGTGGACATCGAGTCGGGGCGATCGGGCAAGCACCTGTGGCACCTGGAGACGTCGGTGAGCCGTGCTTCGGCGCCCGTCGTGCGGCGCGGGCGGGTGTACCTCACCGCGAGCGACGGCCGGCTGCTCGCCGTCGACGCCGGGAACGGCAGGCTCGTCGGGCAGACGCCGGCGCGGCTGGGCGCGAACTCGGCCGCGGTCATGAGCACCCCGCCCGCACCGGTACCGGTCGACGCCCGCGTCCTCGCCGCCGCGCCCGACGGCACGGTCTTCACCGTGGACGGCGGGAAACCGTCGGTTTGGTGACCCCGGAGGCCCGGGGGGGGCCGGGCGGCACGGGGGCAGCGGAGGCCCGCTGAGACTGGGACGGCGAACGGCCTGCGCAGGTGGGAGACGGGCGAACGGCACAGTCGAGCGGGAGACGGGCGAACGGCCCGGTGATCCGGCGAGGGACCCCGTGGAACGGCGGAGGCCCCCATGGAACGGCGAAAGGGCCGCCCCCGTCGGGAGCGGCCCCTGCTGCCGTGGGTCAGCCCAGGCGGGACACGTCGCGCACCGCGCCCTTGTCCGCGCTCGTCGCCATCGCCGCGTAGGCGCGGAGGGCGGCGGAGACCTTGCGTTCGCGGTTCTTCGGGGCGTAGACGCCGTTCAGGGCCTGCTCGCGGCGGGCCAGCTCGGCTTCGTCGACCAGCAGCTCGATCGTGCGGCCCGGGATGTCGATGCGGATGCGGTCGCCGTCCTGGACGAGGGCGATCGTGCCGCCGGAGGCCGCCTCGGGCGAGGCGTGGCCGATGGAGAGGCCCGAGGTGCCGCCGGAGAAGCGGCCGTCGGTGATCAGGGCGCAGCTCTTGCCGAGGCCACGGCCCTTCAGGTACGAGGTCGGGTACAGCATCTCCTGCATGCCGGGGCCGCCCTTGGGGCCCTCGTAGCGGATGACGACGACGTCGCCGTCCTTGACCTCCTGGGTCAGGATGCGCTGGACGGCCTCCTCCTGGGACTCGCAGACGACGGCCGGGCCCTCGAAGGTCCAGATCGACTCGTCCACGCCGGCCGTCTTGACTACGCAGCCGTCGACGGCGAGGTTGCCGCGCAGGACCGCGAGGCCGCCGTCCTTGGAGTAGGCGTGCTCGACGGAGCGGATGCAGCCGTTCTCGGCGTCGTCGTCCAGGGCCGCCCAGCGCTCGGACTGGGAGAAGGCCTCGGCGGAGCGGACGCAGCCGGGCGCCGCGTGCCACAGTTCCACGGCCTCCGGGGACGGGGAGCCGCCGCGCACGTCCCAGGTCTTCAGCCAGTCGGAGAGGGAGGGGCTGTGGACGGCGTGCACGTCCTCGTTGAGCAGGCCGCCGCGGTGCAGTTCGCCGAGGAGGGCGGGGATGCCGCCGGCGCGGTGCACGTCCTCCATGTAGTACGTGCGGTTCTTGGCGACGTTGGGGGCCACCTTGGCCAGGCAGGGCACGCGGCGCGAGACGGCGTCGATCTGGTCCAGGCCGAACGGGACGCCCGCCTCCTGGGCGGCGGCCAGCAGGTGCAGGATCGTGTTGGTGGAGCCGCCCATCGCGATGTCCAGGGCCATGGCGTTCTCGAAGGCCTGGAAGGTGGCGATGTTGCGGGGCAGGACGGTGTCGTCGTCCTGCTCGTAGTAGCGGCGGGTGAGGTCCATGACCGTGCGGGCCGCGTTCTCGTACAGGGCGCGGCGCGCGGTGTGGGTGGCGAGGACCGAGCCGTTGCCGGGCAGGGAGAGGCCGATGGCCTCGGTCAGGCAGTTCATGGAGTTGGCGGTGAACATGCCGGAACAGCTGCCGCAGGTGGGGCAGGCGTTCTCCTCGATCCGGAGGATGTCCTCGTCGGAGATCTTGTCGTTGACGGCGTCGGAGATCGCGTCGACCAGGTCGAGCGTGCGGACCGTGCCGTCCACCAGGGTGGCGCGGCCGGACTCCATGGGGCCGCCGGAGACGAAGACCGTCGGGATGTTCAGGCGCAGGGCCGCCATCAGCATGCCCGGGGTGATCTTGTCGCAGTTGGAGATGCAGACCAGGGCGTCGGCGCAGTGCGCCTCGACCATGTACTCGACCGAGTCCGCGATCAGGTCGCGGGAGGGCAGGGAGTACAGCATGCCGCCGTGGCCCATGGCGATGCCGTCGTCGACGGCGATCGTGTTGAACTCGCGCGGGATGCCGCCCGCCTCCTTGATCGCCTCGCTGACGATCCGGCCGACCGGCTGGAGGTGGGTGTGGCCCGGCACGAACTCGGTGAAGGAGTTCGCGACGGCGATGATCGGCTTCCGGCCGATGTCCGCACCGGGTACACCGGAGGCGCGCATAAGGGCGCGGGCGCCCGCCATGTTGCGGCCGTGGGTGACTGTGCGGGACCTCAGCTCGGGCATCGTCGCTCGCTCCTTCAGACGGATGTGGCTGTTGTCGAGCGTACGCCGGTCATCCAGTGGGCGGGACAAGGTGTCCGGATCGCGGGACGCGTGTTTCACGGATAGGTCAGGTGCCCCTGTACGACGGGGGCGACGCGGGCGATGATCCGCTCCAGGTCCGCCGACGCCAGCGGCTCCACTTTGATCACGTAACGGAGCATGGCACAGCCCACCAGCTGGGCAGCCGCCAGCTCGGCGCGCAGTTCGGCGTCCGGCAGCTCCAGCTGGGCGGCGATGCGGCGCAGCAGCTGGGTGGCGATCAGACGGCGGAAGACGGCGGCGGCCGTGTCGTTGTTGACGGCGGAGCGCACGATCGCGAGCAGCGGGGTGCGGGTGGTGGGGTTCTCCCAGATGCCGAAGACGAACCGGGTCAGCCGCTCGCCGACGGCGTCCTGGGGGCCCTCGGCGACCGCCTCCGGGGCGTTCAGCGCGGGGGCGAAGGCGACCTCGATGGCCGCCTCGAAGACCTGCTCCTTGGTGCCGAAGTAGTGGTGGACGAGCGCGGAGTCCACGCCGGCGGCCTTGGCGATGCCGCGTACGGACGTCTTCTCGTAGCCGCGCGCGGAGAACTCCTCGCGGGCGGCGGTGAGGATACGGTCCCGGGTGCCGGCGGACTCGGTGCGCGGGGGCCGGCCCCGGCGCCGGGCGGGCGGCTCGGGCGCGGTGTCGTCCGCCGGCGGGCCGGCGGTCATCGGCGGGCCACCCGCACGGCCGCCGCGGCCAGGTGCTTGCGCGTGTACTCCAAAGCCTCGGCGAGGTCGGCCTCGCGCTCGGCGCCGGACATCGCCCGCCGGGTGTTGACCTCGATCACGACATGGCCGTCGAAGCCGGTGTGCACCAGGCGCTCCAGCAGTTCGGCGCAGGGCTGGGTGCCCCGGCCGGGCACCAGGTGCTCGTCCTTGGCGGAGCCCCGGCCGTCGGCGAGGTGGACGTGCCCGAGCCGGTCCCCCATGCGGTCGATCATGCCGAGGGCGTCGGTGCGGGCCGTCGCCGTGTGGCTGAGGTCGATCGTGAAGTGCCGGTAGTCGTCGTTGGTGACGTCCCAGTCGGGGGCGTAGGCGAGCATCTCGCGGTCGCGGTAGCGCCAGGGGTACATGTTCTCGACGGCGAACCGTACGTCCGTCTCGTTCGCCATCCGCCAGATCCCGTCGACGAACTCCCGGGCGTACTGCCGCTGCCAGCGGAAGGGCGGGTGGACGACGACGGTGGAGGCGTCCAGCTTCTCCGCCGCCGCCCGGGCCCGCTGGAGCTTGACCCAGGGGTCGGTGGACCAGACGCGCTGGGTGATCAGCAGGCAGGGGGCGTGGACGGCCAGGATCGGGATGCCGTGGTAGTCCGACAGGCGGCGCAGGGCCTCGATGTCCTGGCTGACCGGGTCGGTCCACACCATGACCTCGACGCCGTCGTAACCGAGGCGCGCGGCGATCTCGAAGGCCGTCGCCGTCGACTCCGGGTAGACGGAGGCGGTCGAGAGCGCGATACGCACGTCTGCGTCCCTTGGTTCAGCCACGTCCGTCACCATACGGCGTCGGGCGGTGCCGGTGTTCGGTGCCTATTCGCCGTTGTGAGCTATGCCATCCGGGCGGGTGCGGGTCGTTCGCGGCTTGTCGCGCCGTTCCCCGCGCCCCTTCCCGGGCGCTATGCGGAACCCATGTGGTCGAGGCGCCGTAGGATCACGCCCTCCCTCAGGGCCCAGGGGCAGATCTCCAGTTTCTCCACGCCGAAGAGGTCCATCGCGCCCTCTGCCACCAGGGCGCCGGCGAGGAGCTGGCCGGCCCTGCCGTCCGAGACGCCGGGCAGTTCCGCGCGCTGTTCCGCCGTCATGCCGGCCAGGCGCGGGACCCAGGCCTCCAGGGACTCGCGTTTGAGTTCGCGCTGGACGTAGAGGCCGTCGGCGCTGCGGGCCGCGCCGGCGATGCGGGCGAGCTGTCTGAAGGTCTTGGACGTGGCGACCACGTGGTCGGGGGCGCCGAAGCGGCTGAACTCGCCGACCGTGCGGGCGATCTCCGTGCGGACGTGGCGGCGCAGGGCGCGGACGTCCTCGGGGGCGGGCGGATCGCCGGGCAGCCAGCCGACAGTGAGCCGGCCGGCGCCGAGCGGGAGGGAGACGGCCGCGTCCGGTTCCTCGTCCATGCCGAAGGCGATCTCCAGGGAACCGCCGCCGATGTCCAGCACCAGCAGTTTTCCGGCGGACCAGCCGAACCAGCGGCGTACGGCGAGGAAGGTGAGCCGGGCCTCCTCGGCTCCGGCGAGGACCTGGAGTCGTACGCCGGTCTCGTCGGCCACGCGCGCGAGGACGTCGTCGGCGTTGGTGGCCTCGCGGACGGCGGAGGTCGCGAACGGCAGCAGGTCCTCGACACCCTTGTCCTCGGCGGCCTGGAGCGCGTCGCGTACGACGGCGATCAGCTGGTCGATGCCTTCGTCGCCGATGGCACCGCTGTCGTCGAGGAGCTGGGCGAGCCGGAGTTCGGCCTTGTGCGAATGCGCGGGCAGCGGGCGCGCGCCGGGGTGCGCGTCCACCACCAGCAGATGCACCGTGTTCGAACCCACGTCCAGGACACCGAGTCTCATGTACGGAACGCTACTGCCAGAACGTCCGTCCCCGGTCCCCGATGCGGCACCCGGCCACTTACCCTGGACGGGTGCCAAAGACGAAAAAGGCGAAGGCCGATAAGGCGGGCAAAGTTCGCAAGGCCGCCAAAACCACCACGGAGGCGCTGATGGGCGACGAGAAGGGGCTCGACTTCGCCCGCGCCTGGGTGGAGTTTCCTGATCCGGCGGACGACGAGCAGGTCTTCCGCTGCGATCTGACATGGCTGACCTCTCGCTGGAACTGCATCTTCGGCAGTGGCTGCCAGGGCATTCAGGCGGGCCGTGCGGACGACGGGTGCTGCACGCTGGGGGCGCACTTCTCCGACGAGGACGACGAGAAGCGGGTCGCCGAGCACGTGGCGCGGCTCACGCCGGAGATCTGGCAGCACCATGACGAGGGCACGCGGGGCGGGTGGGTCTCCGAGGACGAGGAGGGTTCCCGGCAGACGCGGCCGTTCCAGGGGTCGTGCATCTTCCAGAACCGTCCGGGGTTCGCGGGCGGGGCCGGCTGCTCGCTGCACATCCTGGCGCTGAAGGAGGGGCGGGAGCCGCTGGAGACCAAGCCGGACGTGTGCTGGCAGCTGCCGATCCGGCGGACGTACGACTGGATCGACCGGCCGGACGACACGCGGGTGCTCCAGGTGTCCATCGGGGAGTACGACCGCCGGGGCTGGGGGTCGGGCGGGCATGACCTGCACTGGTGGTGCACCTCGGCGACGTCGGCGCACGGCGCGGGCGAGCCGGTGTACGTGTCCTACCGGGCCGAGCTGACGGAGCTGATGGGCAAGGCGGGGTACGACCGTCTGGTCGAGCTGTGCGAAGCGCGGCTGGCGTCGCGGTTGCCCCTGCTGGCGCCCCACCCGGCCGACCCGGAAGCGTAGGCCCTTCCCGGCTTCCCGGCTTCCCGGCTTCCCGGCTTCCCGGCTCCTGCCTAGCTGTCCGTCGGGGTCGGAGTCTCGGTGTCGGTCGGCGTGGGAGTAGGGGTCGGGGAGTCGGAGGGGGGCGGGGTCGTCGGGCTCGGCGTCGGGTCCGTGGGCGGTGGGGACTGCGTGGCGGGGGGCTCGGTGGGCGGTGTGCTCGGCGGGGGCGACGGGGGTGTCGGTGAGGCGTGGGGCGGGGTCGGGCGAGTCGGTGCCGTGCCGTAGCCGTCGATCGAGACCACCGCGCCCGCCGGTGCCACCGCCACCTGCGCGTGCCAGTGGCCGGACGGCTCGCGCAGGGGGTCGACGTACACCTTGACCGTCAACGTCCGACCGGGTCCGAGGGTTCCCGAGGACCGGCTGAAGTAGAGCCAGCCGGCCGACGTGGACACCGACCAGCGGACCTCGGATGTCCCGGACGCCGTGAGGGTGATCAGGGTGGTGTCGCCGTCGTTGGCGGCGCCGACTTCGAGCTGTCCCGCGCCCTTCCCGCCCGTGCCGCCGACGCTGACGACCTCCACCGAGACGTCCGCCTTGCCGTCCTTGCCCATGCGGACGCCCGGCTTCACGCTGGCGTTCCCCGCGTTCTCGTAGCCGCCGGACGTGTCGCCGCCGAGCGCCTCGGGACCCTGCGCCTCCCGCGCGGTCGCCGAGCGCCCGTCGTCCTCCCCGGCCGGCCCGCTCCGGTAGGCGGCCCAGAGGGCGAGGACCGGCGCGGCGACCACGGTGGCCACGACCGTCGTCGTGACCGCCCGCGCGCGGATGCGGTCACGGCGGGCCGCGCGGTCCTTGGGGTCCATCGGGAAGCCACGCCGGTCGAAGCGGGGTACGACCGCGCCCCGCGCGCGCGGGTGGCGTGCCAGGGCCGCGCGCGGGGCTTCCAGGACGGGCAGCTCGGCGGGGGTGACCGTGGCGCCGGGCCAGCGGCCGGGGACCGCGCGCTCGGCGGTGCGGCGGCAGCGCGGACAGTCGTCGACGTGCCGGACCAGCTCGCGGCGCAGGGCCGCGCTGAGGACCAGCCGGTTGTCGCCGGTGAGGTGGGCGACGCCGGTGCAACCGCCCGTCTCGACCACGGCGAGGGCCGCGCGCGTGCGCTCGACCTCGCAGGCGGCGGAGGCGAGCAGTTCCCGCGCGGCGGCGGGCGCCATGCCGAGGACGGCGGCGACCTCGTGGGTGGCGAGGTGGTGACGGACGGCGAGTTCGAGGGCCTCGCGCTGCTCGGGCGTGGTGCCGGCGGCCTCCGGCCAGGCCAGCAGCGCGAGTTCACGGCGCCGCTGCTCCTGGATCTCCGGGGGGAGGGCGGCTGACGCGGGGGGCTCTCCACCGGTGGACTTGCCACCGGTGGACCCGGGAGCCCGGGAACTCCCGGCCGCCCCGGAGGGCCACTGAGTTCCGACGGAGGGCCACTGAGTTCCCGGGGAAGGCCCGGCGGACCCGGAAGGCCCGGCGGACCCGAACGACCCTGGCGAACCGAATGGCGCCGCGGACCCGGCTGACCCTGGCGACCCGGCGGACCCGAGTGACCCTGGCGAACCGAATGGCCCGGCGGACCCGAACGACCCTGGCGAACCGAATGGCCCGGCGGACCCGAACGACCCTGGCGAACCGAATGGCCCGGCGGGCTGGACTGACCCGGCTGACCCTGCCGATCCAAGTGACCCTGCCGACCCAACTGACCCGGCAGACCCCACTGCCCCATCGGACCCGGAAGTCCCATGAGCCCAGAAAGGCCCGCCCGTCCCCGCACTCCCCCCAGCCGCGAAACCAGCCGCCCATGAAGTCCTGTCAGCGCCCGCGGTTCCGGCGGCGCCCCCCGCTCCGGAGACCCCGGTGCCCCGGACAGTGCCCCCGCCCCCGGCGCCGCCCCCGCCCGCGCCCCCGGCGCTCCGCCTCCCGGCAGCGCCGGACTTCCCCCTGCCGTTCCCGGCGTCCGCCCCCTTCCCGGCGCCCCCCGCCCCGCCGCGCCCCGCCGCATGTGTGGCCTGACGTTTCTGCTTGGTCTCGGCGAGCTTGCGGAGGCAGGCCCAGCGGGCCAGGGCGTACAGCCAGGCCCTGCGGTCTGCGGCCCCGGGGGCGCGGTGGCCGCGCCGTTCGGCCAGGGCGAGGACGTCACCGAGGGCGGCGGTGGCCGTGTCGTGGTCGCACAGGACGGACAGGCAGTAGGTGAACAGGCCGTCCAGGTACGGCTCGTAACGCGCCGGCGTGCGCTGGGCGACGGCGCGCGCGGCGGCGCGGTCGCGCGCCTCCTTCTCCTCACGGTTCTCGCGCGCTTCGCGTCGTGCGTCACGGGCCTCACGTGCCCCGCGATGCGCCCGGTGCGCGCCTGTCGTGCGGGTGGTCGTCTCCGGACTGCTGCTCATCACCCGTGCGACCGTAGGCGGCGGCGGAGTGCCCCTTCTGGAACCTTGAGCACTTTTAATCCGTACGGGTGAAACGATCCCTCATAAGGGGACAGGAGCCCTTTGTTCCGCGGCTGGATCCCGATGGACGGTGGCCAAGAACGGTTCACCCACACGCGCTCCCCGCTCCTTCGCACCCGACCGCCGGACCCGTTGTCAGTGCCCCGGGCTACGGTTTCCGCATGGCTGCCCGTACCAAGACGACCAAGGACCGCCCGTCCTACCGCTGCACCGAGTGCGGCTGGCAGACGGCCAAGTGGCTCGGCCGCTGCCCGGAGTGCCAGGCATGGGGCACGGTCGAGGAGTACGGCGCGCCCGCGGTCCGGACCACCACACCGGGCCGGGTGACCACCTCCGCCGTGCCCATCGGCCAGGTCGACGGCCGGCAGGCCACCGCCCGCTCGACCGGCGTGCCGGAGCTGGACCGGGTGCTCGGCGGCGGCCTCGTGCCGGGCGCGGTCGTCCTGCTCGCGGGCGAGCCCGGCGTCGGCAAGTCCACCCTGCTGCTGGACGTCGCCGCCAAGGCGGCCGGCGCCGAGCACCCCACCCTCTATGTGACCGGCGAGGAGTCGGCGAGCCAGGTGCGGCTGCGCGCCGACCGCATCGGCGCGCTCCACGACCACCTCTACCTGGCCGCGGAGACCGACCTGTCCGCCGTCCTCGGCCACCTGGACGAGGTCAAGCCGTCCCTGCTGATCCTCGACTCGGTGCAGACGGTGGCCTCCCCGGAGATCGAGGGCGCGCCCGGCGGCATGGCCCAGGTCCGCGAGGTGGCGGGCGCGCTGATCCGGGCGTCCAAGGAGCGGGGCATGTCCACCCTGCTCGTGGGCCACGTCACGAAGGACGGCGCCATCGCCGGGCCCCGCCTGCTGGAGCACCTGGTGGACGTCGTCCTGCACTTCGAGGGCGACCGGCACGCGCGCCTGCGCCTGGTCCGGGGCGTGAAGAACCGCTACGGGGCGACGGACGAGGTCGGCTGCTTCGAGCTGCACGACGAGGGCATCACGGGCCTCGCCGACCCCAGCGGCCTGTTCCTGACCCGCCGGGCCGAGCCGGTCCCCGGCACCTGCCTGACCGTCACCCTGGAGGGCCGCCGTCCGCTGGTGGCCGAGGTGCAGGCGCTGACCGTCGACTCCCAGATCCCCTCCCCGCGCCGTACGACGTCCGGCCTGGAGACCTCGCGGGTGTCGATGATGCTGGCCGTCCTGGAGCAGCGGGGCCGGATCAGCGCGCTGGGCAAGCGGGACATCTACTCGGCGACGGTCGGCGGCGTGAAGCTGTCGGAGCCGGCCGCCGACCTCGCCATCGCGCTGGCCCTCGCCTCGGCCGCCAGCGACACCCCGCTGCCGAAGAACCTGGTGGCGATCGGCGAGGTGGGGCTCGCGGGCGAGGTCAGACGGGTCACGGGCGTGCAGCGCAGGCTCGCCGAGGCGCACCGGCTGGGCTTCACGCACGCGCTCGTACCGGTTGATCCGGGGAAGGTGCCGCCCGGCATGAAGGTCCTGGAAGTCGCCGACATGGGCGACGCGCTCCGGGTCCTGCCGCGCTCCCGTCGCCGAGAGGCCCCACGGGAGGCGGAGGAGCGCCGGTAGACTTTGCCCAGGTCTCGCCCGTCCGTACGAACCGAGTGCGGGTGCGGGGGCGCGTCAGAACCTGCGACCGGAGGAGTGCAGTGGCAGCCAACGACCGGGCAGCGGCTCCCGGCAAGTCCGGTGGGAGTGCCGGTTCCGATGGTCTGATGCGCGCCTCGCTGAGCGCCGTGGCACCCGGTACGGCGTTGCGGGACGGCCTGGAGCGCGTCCTGCGCGGCAACACCGGCGGGCTCATCGTCCTCGGCTCGGACAAGACGGTCGAGGCGATGTGCACGGGCGGTTTCGTGCTGGACGTCGAGTTCACCGCGACCCGGCTGCGGGAGCTGTGCAAGCTGGACGGCGGCATCGTGCTGTCGTCGGACCTGTCGAAGATCCTGCGCGCGGGTGTCCAGCTCGTCCCGGATCCGACGATCCCGACGGAGGAGACGGGCACGCGGCACCGCACGGCGGACCGCGTGAGCAAGCAGGTCGGTTTCCCGGTGGTCTCGGTCTCCCAGTCGATGCGGCTGATCGCCCTCTACGTGGACGGTCAGCGGCGCGTCCTGGAGGATTCGGCGGCGATCCTGTCCCGCGCGAACCAGGCGCTGGCGACCCTGGAGCGGTACAAGCTCCGGCTCGACGAGGTCGCGGGCACGCTGTCGGCGCTGGAGATCGAGGACCTGGTCACGGTCCGGGACGTGTCGGCGGTCGCGCAGCGGCTGGAGATGGTCCGCCGTATCGCCACCGAAATCGCCGAGTACGTGGTCGAGCTGGGCACGGACGGCCGTCTTCTCGCCCTCCAGCTGGAGGAGCTGATCGCCGGGGTGGAGCCCGACCGCTCGCTGGTCGTCCGCGACTACGTGCCCGAGCCGACGGCGAAGCGGTCCCGCACGGTCGACGAGGCGCTGGCCGAGCTGGACGCGCTGACCCACGCGGAGCTGCTCGAACTCGGCACGGTGGCGCGGGCGCTGGGCTACACGGGATCTCCGGAGACGCTCGACTCGGCGGTGTCCCCGCGGGGGTTCCGGCTGCTGGCCAAGGTGCCGCGGCTGCCGGGCGCCATCATCGACCGGCTGGTGGAGCATTTCGGGGGCCTCCAGAAGCTGCTCGCCGCGAGCGTCGACGACCTTCAGACCGTGGACGGGGTCGGCGAGGCCCGCGCGCGGAGCGTGCGGGAGGGGCTGTCGCGCCTGGCGGAGTCGTCGATCCTGGAGCGCTACGTCTGATTCGGGGGCCGGGCGCCTACGGGCACGGTGCCGGATGCCGGGTGCCGTATGGCGGCTGCGGGTGCGTGGGGGTGTTCGCGCAGTTCCCCGCGCCGCCCCGTCCTCAGTCCGCCGACAGCACGAACGACGCCTGCGTCTTCCCGAACCCCGGGGTCTTGGCCTCCAGCAGGTACGTGCCCGGCTTCGCCGAACCCCCGGAGGGCGTCGCGCAGTGGGCCGCGCTCGGCTTGCGGTCCCACTTCACGGTGTAGGTGATGCTCTGGCCGGCGGGCACCCGGAACACCAGGCTGCCCGCGCCCTCGGGGCAGTCGGCGGACGACCAGAACGTGTCGTCGCCGTCCGCCGGCGTGACCGTCAACACCGCGTTCTTCGGACCGAGATCGACCTTGCAGTCGGCCGACGAGCTGTTCTTCGCGGTGAGTTCGAACGTCGGCGTCTGGTCCGGCGAGTAGGAGTTGTGCACACTGCGCAGGCTCAACGCCACCGCTCCGGCCGTGCAGTTGGGCAGCGTGGAGGACGCCGGGAGCGTGTCGCCCGTACCGACGCCGCCGCCACCGGAGGCCGTACCCGAACCCGGACCCGAGCCGTCACCGGAGCCCGAGGAACCGTCGGCCGAACCGCCGCCCCCGCCGGAGGCGGAACCGGACCCAGAGCCGGAACCGGAGCCACTGCCGCCGGAGTCCCCGCCGCCCGACTCGTCGCGTCCGCCGGGGTGTTGGCTGATGGCGGGACCGGACGAGCTCGGTCCGGGAGTGATGGTGTGCGTGGGATTCTTGCCGTTGGACCCGTCGGCGTTCTTCTTGCCGCCCCCGCCGCCGGCGGTGACGATCCACGTGATCACCAGCGCCAACAGGGCGACCACGGACAGCAGTACGGCCCTCCGTCGCCAGTAGATGGTGGAGGGAAGCGGCCCGACCGGATTGCGCAGAGATCCCACGGCGCAAACTGTACGAGAGATCGCCGCGCTTGCTCGCGCCACCCGCCGCGCCGGCGCCAACTTTTCCGGATCATCATCCCGGCAACTGCCGCGGGCGACGCGCTCCTTCGCGTTCCGCCACGCTCGGTGACCGTGCCGTCACCCATCGGGCCCGCCAACCCGTGGCAGGATCGGAAGGGCCATGACTGAGATGCTGCACGCCCCCGTGATCGCCTGGTTCGACACCCACGCCCGTGACCTCCCCTGGCGCCGCCCGGAGGCGGGCCCCTGGGGCGTGATGGTCAGCGAGTTCATGCTCCAGCAGACCCCGGTGAACCGGGTGCTGCCCGTCTACGAGGAATGGCTGGCCCGCTGGCCGCGCCCCGCCGACCTGGCGAAGGAGGCGCCCGGCGAGGCGGTGCGCGCCTGGGGCCGGCTCGGCTATCCGCGCCGCGCGCTGCGCCTGCACGGTGCCGCGGTCGCCATAACGGAGCGGCACGGCGGTGACGTACCGACGGATCACGCGCAGCTGCTCGCGCTGCCCGGCATCGGTGAGTACACGGCCGCCGCGGTGGCCTCCTTCGCGTACGGGCAGCGGCACGCGGTGCTGGACACCAATGTGCGCCGGGTGCTCGCGCGGGCGGTGACCGGGGTGCAGTACCCGCCGAACGCGACCACGGCCGCCGAGCGGCGCCTGGCGCGGGAGCTGCTGCCGCAGGACGAGCGGACCGCCGCGCGGTGGGCCGCCGCCTCGATGGAGCTGGGCGCGCTGGTGTGCACGGCGAAGAACGAGGGGTGCCCGCGGTGCCCGATCGCCGCGCAGTGCGCCTGGCGGCTCGCGGGCAAGCCGGAGCACGCGGGTCCGCCGCGCCGCGGGCAGACGTACGCCGGTACGGACCGGCAGGTGCGCGGCAAGCTGCTGGCCGTGCTGCGGGAGGCGCACGCACCGGTGCCGCAGGCGGTGCTGGACCGGGTGTGGCACGAGCCGGTGCAGCGGGCGCGGGCGCTCGACGGGCTGGTCGCGGACGGTCTGGTGGAGCCGCTTCCGGGCGGCCTCTACCGATTGCCACTCGGCTGACGCACAGCCAAGTCACCATCGCTCGGCATCCGTTACGGTACTCCAATCGGGCAAATCGCCCTATAACCCCACAAACTCCTCGCCTGCTTTACCCTGTTCCTCCGTCCGTTACACAACCGACGGATAGCTGATTGCCAGCCGCAGGCTGGTCCGCACAGCCCCGTGACAACCACTCCGTAGCTTCTTCTCCGTGCCCGGCGGACCACCGGGCGCGGGGAGAGCGGGACTTCGGGCAAGGGCCGGAAGCACAACGGGGAACGGAGGCGGTTGATCATGGCGCAGGGCGAGGTGCTCGAATTCGAGGAGTACGTCCGCAGCCGGCAGGACGCGCTGCTGCGCAGCGCGCGTCGGCTGGTCCCGGACCCGGTCGACGCCCAGGACCTGCTCCAGACGGCGCTGGTACGGACGTACGGCCGCTGGGAGGGCATCGCCGACAAGCGGCTCGCCGACGCCTATCTGCGCCGGGTCATGATCAACACGCGGACCGAGTGGTGGCGGGCGCGCAAGCTGGAGGAGGTGCCGACGGAGCAGCTGCCGGACGCCTCCGTCGAGGACTCCACCGAGCAGCACGCCGACCGGGCCCTGCTGATGGACGTCATGAAGGTGCTCGCACCGAAGCAGCGCAGTGTCGTGGTGCTGCGACACTGGGAGCAGATGTCCACTGAGGAGACGGCCGCTGCCCTCGGCATGTCGGCCGGTACGGTCAAGAGCACGCTGCACCGGGCGCTCGCCCGGCTCCGTGAGGAGCTGGAGGCCCGCGATCTGGACGCACGCGCTCTGGAGCGTGAGGAGCGGGAGCGTTGCGCGGCCTGACCGGGGCCGGGCCCGACCGGGCCCGAGGCAGTACACAGGCGGTGATCGCGGTGGGGACCGCGCTCGCCGCCCCCGCCCTATTCCTCGCCGCGTGCGGCAGCGGGGGCACGGGCGCGCGGGACGAGGGCCCGGCACACGCCTCGGCGGTGGCCGGGGCCGTCGCCTCACCCTCCCCCAGCCCGTCCGAGAAGTACCGGCGGGTGGACCCCGTCGCGCTGGTCAAGAGCGATCCCGAGGTGTCGCCGGCGGTCAAGCGGGAGCTGAAACCGTGCAACGGCGATGAGTACCCGGTCGACGTCTCCTACGGCAATCTGACCGGGGCCCCGGTGGACGATGTCGTCGTCAACGTGCTGACCTGCGCCGACGCGGTCGGCATCGGCTCGTACGTGTACCGGGACGACGCCGGCTCGTTCAAGAACGTCTTCAAGAGCGAGGAGTCCCCGGTCTACGCGGAGATCGACCAGGGAGTCCTCTCGGTGACCAGGCAGTATTACGAGAAGGGCGACCCGATCTCCAGCCCGTCCGGTGAGCTCGTGACCCCGTACACCTGGAAGGCGGGACGGTTCGCCCAGGGCAAGCCCACGCGCAACGAGTACAGCAAGTCCGCCGGCGGGGGCCCGACACCCGTACCGGACAGCTGACCGCCCCGCGCCCCCGCACACCTGACCGCCACACCTACCCCACGAGGACTGAGAGCACCGGGATGGCAGAGCAGACCCACGTCCTGTTCGTCGAGGACGACGACGTCATCCGCGAGGCCACCCAGCTCGCCCTGGAGCGGGACGGCTTCGCGGTCACCGCGATGCCCGACGGCCTGTCGGGCCTGGAGGCGTTCCGGGCCGACCGCCCCGACATCGCGCTGCTGGACGTCATGGTGCCGGGCCTGGACGGCGTCAGCCTGTGCCGCCGGATCCGGGACGAGTCGACCGTGCCGGTGATCATGCTGTCGGCTCGGGCCGACTCCATCGACGTCGTCCTGGGCCTGGAGGCGGGCGCCGACGACTACGTGACCAAGCCCTTCGACGGTGCCGTGCTGGTCGCCCGGATCCGCGCGGTGCTGCGCCGCTTCGGACACGCCGGCGGATCCGCGCAGGCCGAGGAGGCCGCGTCGACGGACGGCGGCGGCACGCTCGCCTTCGGGGACCTGGAGATCGACACCGACGGCATGGAGGTGCGCCGGGCCGGGCAGCCGGTGGCGCTGACGCCGACCGAGATGCGGCTGCTGCTGGAGTTCTCCGCCGCGCCGGGCACCGTGCTCTCCCGCGACAAGCTGCTGGAGCGGGTGTGGGACTACGGCTGGGGCGGCGACACCCGGGTCGTGGACGTGCATGTGCAGCGGCTGCGGCAGAAGATCGGCCAGGACCGGATCGAGACGGTCCGCGGCTTCGGCTACAAGCTGAAGGCCTGAGCGGAGCGGCGTCATGCGGGGGATTCTTCGGCATCCGGTCCGGCGCATGGAGCGCGCGGGCCTGCGCACCGGGCTCAGGTGGAAGGTCAGCGCGGCCATCGCGCTGGTGGCCGGGCTGGTGGCGATCGTCCTGAGCCTGGTCGTGCACAACGCGGCCCGGGTCTCGATGCTGGACAACGCGCGCGAGCTGGCCAACGACCGGGTCCTGATGGCCCAGCGCAACTACGAACTGAACCGGGGGCCGGTCTTCCCCTACGTCAAGGTCGACGACCCGGAGCTGCCGGCCGCGCTGCGCGAGAAGGTGGAGCGGGGCCGCCGGGCGAGCGATGTCTCCGAGCACCGCGGGGTGGCGGACATCTGGGCGGCCGTACCCGTGAAGGGCGGGCACGTGCTGTCCCTGCACAGCCATCTGCCCGACCGCAACACCGACATGCTGCAAGACCTGGACCAGGCTCTGATCATCGGCTCGGTCGCGGTGGTGCTCGGCGGCAGCGCGCTGGGCGTGCTGATCGGCGGGCAGCTGTCCCGCCGGCTGCGCAAGGCGGCGGCCGCCGCGAACCAGGCCGCGGCCGGTGAGACCGACGTCCGGGTGCAGGAGGCCATCGGCGGGGTCGTACGGGACGAGACCGACGAACTCGCGCGCGCGGTGGACGCCATGGCGGACGCGCTGCGGCAGCGCCTGGAGGCCGAGCGGCGGGTCACCGCCGACATCGCGCACGAGCTGCGCACGCCGGTGACGGGTCTGCTGACGGCCGCCGAGCTGCTGCCGCCCGGCCGGCCCACGGAGCTGGTCCTGGACCGGGCCAAGGCCATGCGCACCCTGGTCGAGGACGTCCTGGAGGTGGCCCGGCTGGACGGGGCCTCGGAGCGGGCGGAGTTGCAGGACATCATGCTCGGCGAGTTCGTCGCGCGCCGGGTGGCGGCCAAGGATCCGGACATCGCCGTACGGGTGGTGCACGAGTCGGAGGTCACCACCGACCCGCGGCGGCTGGAGCGGGTGCTGTTCAACCTGCTCGCCAACGCCGCCCGGCACGGCCGGCCGCCGATCGAGGTCACCGTGGAGGGGCGGGTCATCCGGGTCCGCGACCACGGCCCCGGCTTCCCGGACGAGCTGCTCGCCGAGGGGCCGAGCCGGTTCCGCACCGGCAGCAAGGACCGCGCCGGGCAGGGCCACGGCCTCGGGCTGACCATCGCGGCGGGGCAGGCGCGTGTGCTGGGCGCCCGGCTGACGTTCCGCAACGTACGGCCCGCGGGGGCGCCCGCCGGCGTTCCCGCGGAGGGTGCGGTGGCCGTCCTGTGGCTGCCGGAGCACGCCCCGACCAACACGGGCAGCTATCCGCTGCTGCCCGCGTCCGGCGGCACCCCCGCACCGCGGGCAGGCACCGCTCACCGCGCGACTCGGGACATGTGAGGATCCCGCGCCCGCCGAGGAAGTCCGCCGCCGCCGAGGAAGTCCCGCTCACCGAGGAGAGCCCCGCGCCCGCCGAGGAAGTCCCCCGCCGTCGAGGAGGGCCCGCGCCCGCCAAGGGGTTCCCGCGCCCGCCGACGCCCCCAGCCGAGGAGGGCCCCGCCCGCCGAGGAGACCGGGCCGGGCCCCGCTGTGCGGGCCCAGCGTGGAGAACCGGCCGCTCGGCCGGAGACGCGGCCCCGGCGTCGGCTCTCCGGCCGAGCGGCGGCACCGGTCCCGGCCCCCTCCCGCCACCGCACCGGGGTGCTCAGGTGGTCGCCACCCCCGGTTCCTCCGCTCTCGACGGCCGGAGCCCGTCCGACCGGCCGGCGAAGCAGCGGCGGGTGAGTTCCTCCGCCGGTACGTGGCGGGCGTCACGGAAGCCGGCCTCGCGGGTCAGGGCCACCATCCGCTGGGGCGTGAAGTGGCTGAGGAACGGTGTGCCGGACGCGCGCGCACCCCGCTCCGCCGCCTGCCGGCCAGACGCAGTCGGCGGATCTCGTCCATGAGCCGATGGTGGCACGCGGGTCTGACGACGATGCCGTGCGAGAACGGCCGTAGGCCCCGCTGCGCACGCCCACCGGGGCCTACGGGCTCAGGCAGGGTCAGACGGCCTCGACCACGGCCACCGGCGCCGCGTCGGCACCCTCCGCGGCCTTGGGACCGCCCTTGAGCGGCACCTCCTTGACGAACAGCGCCGCGAGCAGCACCAGCACCGAGATCCCGGCGCCGAGCAGGAACGCGGAGTGCGTGCCGGAGGACACCGCGTGCTGGTACGCCTCGCGGACCATCACCGGGAGCTTCGCCAGGCTCTTCGCGTCCAGCTGCGCCGACTGTTCGGTCATCTTGGCACCCGCCGCGCCGGCCCGCTCGGCCATGACGTCCTGGACCCGGTGGTTGAACAGGGCGCCCATGATGGCCACGCCGAAGGAGGAGCCGAGCGTACGGAACAGGGTGGTCGAGGAGGACGCGACACCCATGTCCTTCATCTGGACGCTGTTCTGCGCGACGAGCATGGTGATCTGCATCAGGCAGCCCATGCCCGCGCCGACCACGGCCATGTAGAGACCGGAGGTCAGGCGGGTCGTCTCGGTGTCCATCAGGGACAGCAGGTACAGGCCGACGGTCATCAGGACGCCGCCGACGATCGGGAAGATCTTGTACCGGCCGCTGTTGGTGGTGACCCGTCCGGCGATCATCGAGGTCACGAGCATCGCGCCGAGCATGGGCAGGAGCAGCAGTCCGGAGTTGGTGGCGGAGGCGCCCTGCACGGCCTGCTGGTACAGCGGCAGGAACAGGGTGGCGCCGAACATCACGAAGCCGGTGATGAAGCCGATGACCGACATCAGGGTGAAGTTGCGGCTCTTGAAGATGTGCAGCGGAACGACCGGCTCGGCGGCCTTGGTCTGCCAGAACACGAACCCGACCAGCGCGGCCACGCCGATGCCGGTCAGCTCCATGATCCGCGCGGAGGTCCAGGCGTACTCGGTGCCGCCCCAGGTGGTGACCAGCACGATGGAGGTGATGCCGACGGTCAGCAGCAGCACGCCCAGGTAGTCGATGCCCGCCTTGGACCGCTTCCTCGGCAGGTGCAGTACGGCGGTGACGAGCGCGAGGGCGACCGCGCCGAGCGGCAGGTTGATGTAGAAGGCCCAGCGCCAGCCCCAGTTGTCGGTGATGGTGCCGCCGACGAGCGGGCCGCCGATCATCGCCAGCGCCATCACGCCGGCCATCATGCCCTGGTACTTGCCCCGCTCCCGCGGCGGGATCAGGTCGCCGATGATCGCCATGACGCCGACCATCAGACCGCCGGCGCCCAGGCCCTGCACGGCCCGGAAGCCGATCAGCTGGCCCATGTCCTGGGCCATGCCGCTCAGCGCCGAGCCGAGGAGGAAGATCACGATCGAGCTGAGGAAGGCGCCCTTGCGCCCGTACATGTCGCCGATCTTGCCCCAGATGGGGGTGGAGGCCGCGGTGGCCAGGGTGTAACCGGTGACGACCCAGGAGAGGTGTTCCAGGCCGCCCAGTTCGCCCACGATCGTGGGCATCGCCGTACCGACGATCATGTTGTCCAGCATCGCGAGCATCATCGCGATCATCAGTGCGAGCAGCACCACCCGCACACTCCGGGGCTGTTTGCCCTCGTCCGCACTCTGGGGCTGTCCGCCCTCTGCTATGACACTTTCGACCGTGTCCGCCATCGTCTTCCCATTCCCCCTGCGGCAGATACTTACTTGCCGCCCGGCTAGTTACTACACTGCGGAAGGTAGACCCGCTACTAGCCGGGCGTCAAGTAAGTTTTCGCGGGAGCGCGAGGAGTACGAGGATGGGCCTCACCATGGACGGCACCAAGCAGCAGCGCCGCGGCAACACCCGCCAGCGCATCCAGGACGTGGCGCTCGAACTCTTCGCGGAGCAGGGCTACGAGAAGACCTCCCTGCGGGAGATCGCCGAGCGCCTCGACGTCACGAAGGCGGCCCTGTACTACCACTTCAAGACGAAGGAAGAGATCATCGTCAGTCTCTTCGCGGACCTGACGAAGCCGATCGAGGACCTGATCGAGTGGGGCGGACAGCAGCCGCACACCCTGGAGACCAAGCAGGAGATCGTCCGCCGCTACAGCGAGGCGCTGGCCGGCGCGGAACCACTGTTCCGCTTCATGCAGGAGAACCAGGCGACGGTTCGGGAACTGCGCATCGGCGACACCTTCAAGGACCGGATGCGCGGCCTGCGGGACATCCTCATCGATCCGGAGGCGGAGCTGGTCGACCAGGTCCGCTCGGTCAGCGCGATGTTCACGCTGCACGCCGGGATGTTCGTGATGCAGGACCTCGAAGGCGACTCCGAGAAGAAGCGCGAGGCCGTTCTCGAAGTCGCCTTGGACCTCGTCGCGCAGGCGCACGAGCACGCCCGCGAGAAGGACTAGGTCAGACCTTCACACCCTGGGCGCGCAGGAACGTGACCGGGTCGATGCCGGAGCCGTAGTTCGGGGTCGTACGGATCTCGAAGTGCAGGTGCGGACCGGTGGAGTTGCCGGTGGAGCCGGACAGCGCGATGTGCTGGCCGGTCGCGACGACCTGGCCGATCCGGACGTCGACCCGGGACAGGTGCGCGTACTGCGAGTAGGTGCCGTTGCCGTGCTTGATGACGACGGCGTTGCCGTAGGCCGGGCCGTCACCGGCGCCGTTGGGGCCGGCCTTGACGACGGTGCCGCCGTGCGCGGCGACGACCTCGGTGCCGGTCGGCACGGCGAAGTCCTGGCCGCTGTGCTTGTGCGCCCAGTGGTTGCCGGCCTGCGCGAAGCCCGCCGAGAGCGCGTACTTCTTCACCGGGTCGACCCAGGAGCCGGCGGACGCGGTGGCGGCGCTCGCGACCCCGGTGCCCAGCACGGCCGTGGCGCCGAGTCCGGCAGCCAGGACGGTCACACGGGCACGGAGCGAGGACGTACGGGAGGAACGGGACGTGAAGCGCTGGAACATCTGGACCTCGTGAACTCGGAGACACTTCCGCCACCCGGCGTACGGACGTCCATGGAGACGTTTCACCGAAGCGGCCATCCCTTGGTAACCGAGCACCCCATCCAGCCCAAAATGCCCCAAGTACGGCATCAGTTAGTAGAAGCCGCCAATACCACCCTCTTTCTTGACAACCGCACACCCCGGCCCGCACGGCCCTGACGACGCACTTCTCGCGCGCGACTTCGCGAGGTAAAGCTCCCTTTTTCGCCCCTTTTGCCCACCCGACGCATCCCACTATCACGGCTAGTACCGGACATTTCGCCTGTGCCGCATATCACCGGCTTCCCCCGTCGGTGAATAGGGAAATGTGACGCAGGCCCCTAGGTACCTACCCTCCAGTAACCCTACGGTTCCCCTCGCGCCACCCTCGCCTCAGATCATGCCCCTGACATTCAGAGCCGCGAGAGGACCCCCACCGATGACCAGACGCCCCTGGGCACGCCGCATCCGCGTGACCACCGTCTCCGTGGCCGCCCTGGCCGCGCTGGCCGCCCCGGCGGTGACGGCCGCCCCGGCCGAGGCCGCGACCACGAGCACCTCCTCCGCCAAGGTCGACTACGCCACCTGGCAGAAGGACTGCCAGGCGGTCATGGACCAGGCCCTCCCGTACCTGAAGGACCGCATCGCCGCCGCCAGGCCCGGCGAGAAGCAGGCGATCGTCCTCGACATCGACAACACCACGCTGGAGACCGACTTCGGCTTCAGCTACCCCCAGCCGGCCAACCGGCCCGTCCTGGACGTCGCCCGCTACGCCCAGGAGCACGGCGTCTCCCTCTTCTTCGTCACCGCCCGCCCCGGCGTCCTGTACTGGCCCACCGAGTACAACCTCGCACACGACGGCTACGACGTCTCCGGCCTCCGCGTCCGCGGCCTGGTCGACCTCTTCAAGGACGTCGCCGCCTACAAGACCGCCCAGCGCGTCGGCATCGAGAACGACGGCTACACGATCATCGCGAACATCGGCAACAGCGCCACGGACCTGTCCGGCGGCCACGCCGAGAAGACCTTCAAGCTGCCGGACTACGACGGACAGCTGTCGTAGCACCGGGCGCGCCCGGCACGGACCGCGTCATCGGCACGGGATCGCGCCGGGGAAAGCCGAAGGGGCCGGTGCCCGAAGGCACCGGCCCCTGATGTCCGGCTGGACCGCCGGAGGCCGACTTACTCCTTGCTCAGGTTGGGCCCAGCCCCACCCGCGGCCTGCTCGATCGGCGGGACGTCCGGCAGGGCCGACTTCTCCTCACCCCGGAAGGTGAAGGTGGCGGCGTCGCCCTCGCCCTCGGTGTCCACGACCACGATGTGACCGGGGCGCAGCTCGCCGAAGAGGATCTTCTCCGAGAGCGTGTCCTCGATCTCGCGCTGGATCGTGCGGCGCAGCGGCCGGGCGCCCAGCACCGGGTCGTAACCCTTCTTGGACAGCAGTTCCTTCGCGGACTGGGACAGCTCGATGCCCATGTCCCGGTCCTTCAGGCGCTCGTCCACCTTGCTGATCATCAGGTCGACGATCCGCAGGATGTCCTCCTGCGTCAGCTGCGGGAAGACGACCACGTCGTCGACGCGGTTGAGGAACTCGGGCCGGAAGTGCTGCTTGAGCTCGTCCGAGACCTTGTTCTTCATGCGCTCGTAGTTGGTCTTCGTGTCACCCGCGGCGGCGAAGCCGAGGTTGAAGCCCTTGGAGATGTCCCGGGTGCCGAGGTTGGTCGTCATGATGATGACCGTGTTCTTGAAGTCCACGACCCGGCCCTGGGAGTCGGTCAGGCGACCGTCCTCCAGGATCTGGAGCAGCGAGTTGAAGATGTCCGGGTGGGCCTTCTCGACCTCGTCGAAGAGGACGACCGAGAACGGCTTGCGGCGCACCTTCTCCGTCAGCTGGCCGCCCTCCTCGTAGCCCACGTATCCGGGGGGCGAACCGAAGAGACGCGACACCGTGTGCTTCTCGCTGAACTCCGACATGTCGAGGGAGATCAGCGCGTCCTCGTCACCGAAGAGGAACTCGGCGAGCGCCTTGGACAGCTCGGTCTTACCGACACCGGACGGGCCGGCGAAGATGAACGAACCACCCGGACGCTTCGGGTCCTTCAGGCCCGCACGCGTACGACGGATCGCCTTCGACAGCGCCTTGACGGCGTCGTTCTGGCCGATGACCCGCTTGTGGAGCTCCTCCTCCATGCGGAGCAGGCGGGAGGACTCCTCCTCCGTGAGCTTGAAGACCGGGATGCCGGTGGCCGTGGCGAGGACCTCGGCGATCAGCTCGCCGTCCACCTCGGCGACGACGTCCATGTCGCCGGCCTTCCACTCCTTCTCCCGCTTCGCCTTGGCGGCCAGGAGCTGCTTCTCCTTGTCGCGCAGGGACGCGGCCTTCTCGAAGTCCTGCGAGTCGATCGCGGACTCCTTGTCCCGGCGGACGCCGGCGATCTTCTCGTCGAACTCGCGCAGGTCCGGCGGAGCGGTCATCCGGCGGATGCGCATCCGGGAACCGGCCTCGTCGATCAGGTCGATCGCCTTGTCCGGCAGGAAGCGGTCCGAGATGTACCGGTCGGCCAGGGTGGCGGCCTGGACCAGCGCCTCGTCCGTGATGGAGACGCGGTGGTGCGCCTCGTAGCGGTCCCGCAGGCCCTTGAGGATCTCGATCGTGTGCGGCAGGGACGGCTCGGCGACCTGGATGGGCTGGAAGCGGCGCTCCAGGGCCGCGTCCTTCTCCAGGTGCTTGCGGTACTCGTCCAGGGTGGTCGCACCGATGGTCTGGAGCTCACCGCGGGCCAGCATCGGCTTCAGGATCGAGGCCGCGTCGATGGCGCCCTCGGCGGCACCCGCACCGACCAGCGTGTGCAGCTCGTCGATGAACAGGATGATGTCGCCGCGGGTGCGGATCTCCTTGAGCACCTTCTTGAGGCGCTCCTCGAAGTCACCGCGGTAGCGGGAGCCGGCGACCAGGGCGCCGAGGTCCAGCGTGTAGAGGTGCTTGTCCTTGAGCGTCTCGGGCACCTCGCCCTTGACGATGGCCTGGGCGAGGCCCTCGACGACGGCGGTCTTGCCGACGCCGGGCTCACCGATCAGGACCGGGTTGTTCTTGGTACGGCGGGACAGCACCTGCATGACCCGCTCGATCTCCTTCTCGCGCCCGATGACCGGGTCGAGCTTGGACTCACGAGCGGCCTGGGTGAGGTTCCGGCCGAACTGGTCCAGGACGAGGGAGGTCGAGGGGGTGCCCTCGGCCGGGCCGCCCGCGGCGGCGGTCTCCTTGCCCTGGTAGCCGGAGAGCAGCTGGATGACCTGCTGCCGCACCCGGTTGAGGTCTGCGCCCAGCTTGACCAGGACCTGGGCGGCGACGCCCTCGCCCTCGCGGATCAGGCCGAGCAGGATGTGCTCCGTGCCGATGTAGTTGTGGCCCAGCTGAAGGGCCTCGCGGAGCGACAGCTCCAGGACCTTCTTGGCACGGGGGGTGAAGGGGATGTGCCCGGACGGGGCCTGCTGGCCCTGACCGATGATCTCCTCCACCTGCTGGCGGACCGCCTCAAGCGAAATGCCGAGGCTCTCCAGGGCCTTAGCGGCGACACCTTCGCCCTCGTGGATGAGACCCAGGAGGATGTGCTCGGTGCCGATGTAGTTGTGGTTGAGCATCCGGGCTTCTTCCTGAGCCAGGACGACAACCCGCCGCGCGCGGTCGGTGAACCTCTCGAACATCGTTAATCGCTCCTCAGAGCGGTCAGGCAGTGGGGGGAACTTCCCCTCCCTGTCCTTCCGCAGCTTAGTCCCGCAAGCGGGGACCGCTCATTCCAACTGCCGACACCGTCGATGGCCTCCTGACCCGTGACGCCGACATCTGCTCCAACCCGATGGTGCGAGACGATGTTCCCGCAGGCCAGGCAGTTACCCCAGTCGCCAGTACGCCGATGGCGAACGTGAGACGGCCTTTCCTGCGTGTCGCCCCCTCCCACTAGGCATGTCTTACCCGCAGGGACTGACACTCCATGCGGCGCGCACCGGTTCCCTCCGCTATGGGCGAACAACCTTGCGCCTCCCCAGGCCCCCACACGCCCCCTCTTCCGGCACTCTGCGCAGCCGAAGGGGCACCCAGCGTAACCTGAAGGGGGGTCCGGCGGTTGCTCCTGGCATGGTTGGCTCGGTCCCCATGACCTCCACGGTCCCCCTTCCCCGCCGGCCCGTCGATCCGGGCGCCCCGGCCGCCGGACTCCGTACCGGCCCGGAGGTCCGGGCCCGGCACTGGTACGAGAACGATCTGGGGTGGCCGACCGTGCCCGGACGGCCGCTCCGGCTGCGTACGGGGGTGCGGTTCGACGTGCTGGACGTACCGGCCGAGGCGGGCGCGAAGGCGCTCCGGCATCTCGCGCCGGGCTCCCCGGCGGCCCTGCGGGGCGACCGGATGCAGCTCTGGGTGGCCGCGGGCAGCGCGGAGGAGCTGCCCGGTCTGCTGGCCTGGCTGGAGTGGGGCACGGTGGCCCTGGACCTACGCGCCCTCGGGGCGGGCGACACGATCCAGGCCCCGCCGCCCGCGGGGACCGCCGCCGTACGGACTGGATCCGTACGGGCCGGGATTCCGCGCGAGCCGTCCGCACAGGGGGCCGCCGTGTGGTTGCGGCCCCCCGGTCCGGAACGTGAGGTCGAGGCCTCGCTGCCCGCCATGCCGACCGTGCCGGCGGCGCCCCCCGTGGGGCGCGAGGGGGGCGTCCCCGATCTCGCGCGACTGGTGGACACGGTGGCAGCGCAGTGTCACCGGGTCCGGCTGCGGCGCGCGTGCGCCGGTCATCCCGCCGACCGGCGGGATCAGCCGTTGGCCTTCTCGTAGGCCTCGCGGATGGACGCGGGAACCCGGCCGCGGTCGTTGACCTCGTAACCGTTCTCCTTGGCCCAGGCGCGGATCGCCGCGGTGTCCTGGTTGCCGCCAGTGGCGGCACGCACCTTTCCACGACCGCCGGAGGAACGGCCGCCGGTACGACGCCCGCCCTTCACATAGGGGTCAAGAAGCGTGCGCAGCTTGTCCGCATTGGCAGTCGTGAGATCGATCTCGTACGTCTTGCCGTCCAGCGCGAACGTCACGGTCTCGTCCGCCTCGCCGCCGTCGAGGTCGTCGACAAGAAGGACCTGAACCTTCTGTGCCACCGCATTTCCTTTCATCGATAACGTTGAGGGCCAGGGGGTGTGCGGCGCCCGCCGTTTCGCCGCCCCTGTTATATGCAGTACTGCAGTACGTCGGAAAGCAAACCGCTTTTGCCGGAAAAACACAAACCCCCGGGAGTGACTCGGCGGACCGCCACCGTCCGGAAACATGCGCGTTTCGGACATAGGCCACCGGGGCAATGACGATCACAGATGCAGAAGCATCCGACTGTTGCCCAAGGTGTTCGGCTTCACTCGTTCGAGACCGAGGAACTCCGCGACGCCCTCGTCATAGGAACGCAACAGCTCCGCGTACACATCGGTGTCGACCGGCGTCTCCCCGATCTCCACGAAGCCGTGCTTCCCGAAGAAGTCGACTTCGAAGGTCAGGCAGAAAACGCGTCGAACGCCGAGCCAGCGCGCGGTCTGGAGCAACTTCTCCAGCAACTGATGACCGACGCCGGCACCCTTGAGGCCGGGCTTCACCGCCAGTGTGCGGACTTCCGCGAGGTCCTCCCACATGACGTGCAGTGCTCCGCAGCCGACCACCTCGGCGTTGTCGTCGCGTTCGGCGACCCAGAACTCCTGGATGTCCTCGTAAAGCGTGACCGTCGCTTTGTCGAGCAGGATGCGGTCGCGGACGTAGGCGTCGAGGAGGCGGCGCACGGCGGGGACATCGCTGGTCCGGGCCCGGCGGACGGTGATGGCTTTTGCGGAGACTTCGGGACGCTCTGCTGACATGAGCGGACGCTATCGCCCGTCGGTGCCCTCCGGCGCGCCGGGGTTCTCCTCTTGCCGGGCTTCGGCGGGTTCCTGTTGGCGGGCCTCGGGGGCTTCCCGGGTTTCTTCCGGTCCCTGGACGATGCGTACGGCGTCCCTGAGGGCCTGGCGCTGTTCCTCGCTCATCATGCCGAAGAAGGCGACGAGAGCGGCGGCCGGGTTGTCGCTCTGCGACCAGGCGTCGTTCATGAGGGCGGCGGCGTACGCGGCTCGCGTCGACACGGCCTCATATCGATAGGCCCGCCCTTCGGCCTCGCGACGCACCCAGCCCTTCTGATGGAGATTGTCCAAAACGGTCATCACGGTGGTGTAGGCGATGGAGCGTTCCCGCTGGAGGTCTTCCAGGACTTCTCGAACGGTCACCGGGCGGTTCCACTTCCACACCCGCGTCATGACCGCGTCTTCGAGTTCTCCCAATGGGCGAGGCACAACTCAGAACAATAGTGGGAGATCCCGGCAATGGCGTGCCGGACGTGCAGTAGGGCTACAAACGCGAACAAAAAGGGCGTACGACTCGTGTGGCGCCGGAGCGCGGGGAGCCGTACGCCGAGGGACGGCCGGGGTCGGCCGCGAGCTGGTCCGGTGGGCCCGCCGGGCGGCCCGAGAACCGAACCGAAGGGCTGTGACCTGCGGTGATCCGGCGAGCTCTGCCGTGGTCCGCTCAGGCGTCGCCGGCGGCGGAGGCATTGCGGGCGCCCTCCGCGCGGGCGAGGGCGGCGTCGACTGCCGCGTCCTCCTTGGCCTTGGCGGCTCCGCCCTGGGTCTTCACGATCACCCTGACCACACCGATGAAGAACACGGCCATGACGACCGGGGGCACGAGCGCGGAGATGACGTCCATGGCTCCAGAGTAGCCACACCGGAACGCCCGAAAGGGGCAGGGGCGCCCTTAAGTCCTCAGCCCGCGGCCAGCTGGTGCGGCGCGGACTCCGCCGGGGGCGCCGGCTTGCGGCGCGGGAAGACCTCTCCGGGCGTCGGGATGGGCCGCTTGGGGGCGACCGGTTCCGGAGCCGGCCGCTCCGAGGGGCCGGGCGACGGCTCCCGCCCGGGCTCCTGCGGGGGCCTGGAGGGCTCGTCGGCCCCTCCCTCGCCCTGTGCGGCCCCGGACTCCCCCGCGCCGCCCGCAAGCGCCAGCAGGCGCGTCCTGGCGGGCGGCACGGCGGGCGCAGGCACCTTCCGCCCGCCCTGCGCGAACCGCGCCCGGACGTCCTGCTCGGCCAGCTCCTGGCAGCGGTCCAGCAGCGCCGCCGCCGAGGGGTTCCCGCGCAGCGCCCGGAGCGCGGCCAGATCGTCCGGCGTCGGCCGGTGCCCGGCGCCGAGCACCTCCTCCAGGAGGGTGAGGTAACCGGCGGCGGTACCCGGCAGGGCGGCCCGGTAGCGGCCCAGGTCGGCCACCAGGAAGGCGCGCAGTCTGGCCCCCTCGCACATCGCCTCGTCGAGCGACTCGGCGAGGCGGAGACAGTCCTGCACGTCCTCGGCGGAGGCGTGGCCGGGGTGAAGGGCGAGGGCGAGGGCGCGGCGGAGCACACGCAGCTCCTCCACGCCGAACGCCATGCCGCCGCGGGATCCGTATGGCGTGGGCATGCGGCGACGCTACCCACTAATCGGACAAAAGTGACGATTCCGCATCGCATTCCCCCCGCGTGTCGCTCCGGCTTCCCTCATCCGGTGCCACCGGCGGTCGGGGGCGTTCGCGGGACGGCCCGGCGCCCGGTCGGGCGCCGGGCCTCGCTCACAGCCGTGACACGTTTCGTTCGTAGACCAGGCGGAGGCCTATCAGGGTCAGCCACGGCTGGTGCTCGTCGATCACCGACGACTCGCCCAGCACCATCGGCGCCAGACCGCCCGTGGCGATCACGGTCACGTCCTCCGGGTCGTCGGCCAGCTCCCGTGCCATCCGGCCGACGACCCCGTCGACCTGCCCGGCGAACCCGTACACGATGCCCGCCTGCATCGCCTCGACCGTGTTCTTGCCGATCACGCTGCGCGGCCGGGCCACCTCGATCTTGCGCAGCTGCGCGCCCTTGACGCCGAGCGCCTCCACGGAGATCTCGATGCCGGGCGCGATCACCCCGCCGACGTACTCCCCGCGCGCGGAGACCGCGTCGAAGGTGGTCGCCGTACCGAAGTCCACGACGATCGCCGGACCGCCGTACAGGTCGACGGCCGCGACCGCGTTGATGATCCGGTCGGCGCCGACCTCCTTGGGGTTGTCGGTGAGGATCGGCACGCCCGTCTTGACGCCCGGCTCGACCAGGACGGCGGGTACGTCGCCGTAGTACCGCCGGGTGACCTCGCGCAGTTCGTGCAGCACCGACGGGACGGTCGCGCAGATCGCGATGCCGTCGATGCCGTCGCCCAGTTCCTCGCCGAGCAGCGGGTGCATGCCCATCAGGCCCTGGAGCAGTACCGCCAGCTCGTCCGCCGTGCGGCGCGCGTCCGTGGAGATGCGCCAGTGCTCGACGATGTCCTCACCGTCGAACAGCCCGAGGACGGTGTGCGTGTTGCCGACGTCGATCGTGAGCAGCATGGCCGTTACTCCGCCTCGCGCAGGTCCAGGCCGATGTCCAGGATCGGCGAGGAGTGGGTCAGCGCGCCGACGGCCAGGAAGTCCACGCCGGTCTCGGCGTACGCGCGCGCGTTCGCGAGCGTCAGCCGCCCGGAGGCCTCCAGCAGCGCCCGCCCGCCGACGATGCCGACGGCCTCCGCGCACTCGCCGGGCGTGAAGTTGTCCAGCAGGATCAGGTCGGCGCCCGCGTCCACGACCTCGCGCAGCTGGTGCAGGGTGTCGACCTCGACCTCGATCGGCACGTCCGGGAAGGCTTCCCGTACCGCCTTGAATGCCTGCGTGACGCCACCGGCGGCGACCACGTGGTTGTCCTTCACCAGGGCCGCGTCGGACAGCGACATGCGGTGGTTGACGCCCCCGCCGCACCGGACGGCGAACTTCTCCAGCGACCGCAGGCCCGGCGTCGTCTTGCGGGTGTCCCGCACGCGCGCCTTGGTGCCCTCCAGCGCGTCCGCCCACGCGCGTGTGGCGGTCGCGATGCCGGACAGCCGGCACAGGATGTTCAGCGCGCTGCGCTCGGCGGTGAGCAGGTCACGCGTGCGCGTGGTGACCGACAGCAGCTTCTGCCCGGCCTCGACGCGGTCGCCGTCCTCCACGTGCCGCTCGACCTCGAACTCGTCCGTGCACACCACGGAGAGCACGGCCTCGGCGACCCGGAGGCCGGCCACGACGCCCGCCTCGCGCGCGGTGAAGTCGGCGGTGGCCACCGCCTCCTCCGGGATGGTCGACACGGTCGTCACGTCCACACCGCCGTCCAGGTCCTCCTGGATGGCGACGTTGGCGATGTCCTCGACCTCGATCGGGTCGAGTCCGGCAACGGCCAGCAGTTCGGCGAGCGCGGGGTCCAGCCCGCACTCCAGGTACTCCTCGTCGCCCTCGGCGCCGCAGGTGCAGCCGTCGCCGCAGCCGCCGGTCGAGGCGAGGGGAAGGTCGTCGGTGCTCACGTCTGTCACTGCTCCTGGGGCGCTGGTGTTACCGGACAGGGGGGAAGTCTGCGGTGTCGGTGGTGCGTACGGCCAGCGACCGGTCCGGATTGAGCCGTACGACGATGTGGCGCCGCCAGTTCGCGTCGTCGCGCTCGGCGCGGTCCTCGCGCCAGTGGCAGCCGCGGGTCTCCTCGCGCAGCCGGGCGGCAGCGACCAGGACCCGGGCCACGCACAGGAGGTTCGTGGCCTCCCAGGTGTCCACGCCGGGCTCGGCGGTCTTGCCGTTCTCCTCCAGCGCGTCCCGGGCCTCGGTGCGCAGCCTCTGGAGCTGGTCCGCGGCCCTGGCGAGGGACTCCTCGGAGCGCAGCACGCCCGCGCCCTCGGTCATGGTCCGCTGGATGGCGAACCGGGTCTCGGGGGTGAGCAGCGGATGGGCCGGCTTCTCGGGGTCCGGGACCGGTACGGGCACGCGCGCGTGCAGGCCGTCCGCCGCGCGGGCGGCGGCGATGTCGGCGGCGATCCGCTCGGCGTAGACGAGACCTTCGAGGAGGGAGTTGGACGCGAGCCGGTTGGCGCCGTGCACGCCGGTGCAGGCGACCTCGCCGCACGCGTACAGGCCCGGGACCGTGGTGCGTCCCCGCGCGTCGGTGCGGACGCCGCCGGAGGCGTAGTGGGCGGCCGGGGCGATCGGGATGGGCTCGGTGACCGGGTCGATGCCGTTGGCGCGGCAGGCGGCCAGGATGGTCGGGAAGCGGTGCTCCCACATGGCGGCGCCGAAGTGCCGGGCGTCGAGGTACATGTGCTCGGCGCCCTGCTCCAGCATCCGCCGCGTGATGCCCTTGGCGACGATGTCCCGGGGCGCCAGCTCGGCCAGTTCGTGCTGGCCCGCCATGAAGCGCACGCCGTCCCCGTCGACCAGGTACGCGCCCTCGCCGCGCACCGCCTCGGAGACGAGCGGCTGCTGGCCCTCGGCGTCCGCGCCGAGGAACAGCACGGTCGGGTGGAACTGCACGAACTCCAGGTCGCTGACCTCGGCACCCGCGCGCAGCGCCAGCGCCACGCCGTCGCCGGTCGACACGGACGGGTTGGTGGTCGCCGAGAACACCTGGCCCATGCCGCCGGTCGCGAGGACCACGGCGGGCGCGTGCACGGCGCCCACGCCGTCGTGCTGGCCCTCGCCCATCACATGCAGGGTGACCCCGGCCGTACGGCCCTCGGCGTCCGTCAGCAGGTCCAGGACCAGCGCGTTCTCGATCGTGCGCAGCCCACGCGCGCGTACGGCCTCCACGAGCGCCCGGGAGACCTCCGCGCCGGTCGCGTCGCCGCCCGCGTGCGCGATGCGGCGCCGGTGGTGGCCGCCCTCGCGGGTGAGGTGGATGTCGCCCTCGCCGTCGGTGTCGAAGTGGGCACCGGTGGAGATCAGCCGCCGGACCGCGTCGGGGCCTTCGGTGACGAGGGTGCGCACGGCCTCCTCGTCGCACAGGCCCGCTCCGGCCACCAGGGTGTCCTCCAGGTGCTGCTCGGGGGTGTCGCCCTCGCCGAGGGCCGCGGCGATGCCGCCCTGCGCCCAGCGCGTGGAGCCGTCGTCCAGGCGGGCCTTGGTGACGACGACCGTGGTGAGCCCGGCGGCCTCGCAGCGCAGCGCCGCGGTCAGGCCGGCCACTCCGGAGCCGACGACGACCACGTCCGCGGAGATGCTCCACCCGGGGGCGGGCGCGTGCAGTCGTATGCCTGTGCTGGTCACGAGGCGGCTCCGAAGGTGAGGGGAAGATTGTCGATCAGCCGGGTCGTGCCGACCCGGGCGGCGACGGCGAGGACGGCCTCGCCGGTGAAGTCGTCGCCGATCTCGGTGAAGTCGGCGGGGTCGACCAGCGCCAGGTAGTCCAGCCGGAGGGGCGGGTCGAAGCGGGCGGCCTCGTCCAGGACCTGGCGGGCGGCGGCGCGGACGGCCGCCGGGCCGCCGGGCGCGGCGGTGGCCACCGCGTGCGCGTCGGCCGCCGCGCGGGACTCCCCGATGGCGCTCAGCGCCTCGGCACGCGCCTGCGTGGAGGGCACTTCCCGGGCCCGCGCGCGCAGCGCCTCCTGTGCCGCGTGCCGGTCCCGGCCGGCGAACAGCGCGCCGGACAGCGCGAGGGCGGTACGACGCTCGCCCGGCGAGAGGTAGCGGTTGCGGCTGGACAGGGCGAGCCCGTCCTCCTCGCGGACGGTCGGTACGGCGACGATCTCGACGCCGAAGTTCAGGTCCCGCACCATGCGCCGGATCAGGGCCAGCTGCTGGGCGTCCTTCTGGCCGAACAGGGCGGCGTCGGGGCGGGTGAGGTGCAGCAGCTTGGCGACGACGGTGAGCATCCCGTCGAAGTGCCCGGGCCGCGAGGCACCCTCCAGGCGCTCGCCCATGGGGCCCGCGGAGACGCGTACCTGGGGTTCGCCGCCCGGGTAGACCTCGTCCACGGCGGGCGCGAACACGGCGTCCGCGCCCGCCTGCTCGGCAAGCTTGAGATCGGCGTCCAGGGTGCGCGGGTAGCGGTCCAGGTCCTCGCCCGCGCCGAACTGCAACGGGTTGACGAAAACGGTGACGACGACCTCGCCGTCGGGACCGGCGGCCTCCCGCGCGGCACGGATGAGCGTCGCGTGGCCCTCGTGCAGGGCGCCCATGGTCATCACGACGGCGCGGCGGCCGTGGCGCGCACGCGCGTGCAGCTCGTCGGCGGTGCTCAGCAGGGCGGTGCTCATCGGTCGTTCCCCTCGGTGCCGTTCGTGCCGTCGGAGCCGTTCGTTCCGTCGGTTCCCTCGCCTCCCTGGCCGGCGTGGTCTCCGTCGGCGAGTACCCCGAGGAGGTCCTCGGCCAGTTCCGGCTTCAGCAGACCGTGGGCGAGCGCGCGGTCGGCGGTCGCGCGGGCCATCGCGAGGTAGCCCGCCACGGTCTGCGGGGCGTGCTTGCGCAGCTCGGTGACGTGCGCGGCGACCGTACCGGCGTCCCCGCGCGCGACCGGGCCGGTCAGGGCGGCGTCGCCGGAGCGCAGGGCGTTGTCCAGGGCGGCCCCGAGCAGCGGGCCGAGCATCCGGTCGGGCGCCGCCACACCGGCGGTGCGCAGCAGTTCCATGGACTGCGCGACCAGGGTCACCAGGTGGTTGGCGCCGAGCGCGAGGGCCGCGTGGTACAGCGGGCGGTTCTGCTCGCTGATCCACTCCGGTTCGCCGCCCATCTCGATCACCAGGGCCTCGGCGGCCAGCCGCAGCTCCTCGGGCGCGGTGACGCCGAAGGAGCAGCCCGCGAGCCGCTGGACGTCCACCGGCGTGCCGGTGAAGGTCATCGCCGGGTGCAGGGCCAGCGGCAGCGCGCCCGCGCGCAGGGCCGGGTCGAGCACCTTCGCGCCGTACCGGCCGGAGGTGTGCACGAGCAGCTGTCCCGGCCGTACCGCGCCGGTCTCGGCGAGGCCGGCGACCAGGCCGGGCAGGACGTCGTCGGGGACCGTGAGCAGCACCAGGTCGGCGCGCTGGAGCACCTCGGCGGGCGGCACCACCGGGACGTCCGGGAGCATGGTCTCGGCGCGCCTGCGGGAGGCGTCGGAGACTCCGGAGACGGCCACCGGGCGGTGCCCGGCGAGCTGGAGGGACGCGGCCAGCGCGGGGCCCACGCGACCGGCGCCGACGACGCCGACGGTGAGCCGCGCGGGGCGGTCCTTGAGGTCTGGTTGGTGGACTGTACTCACGCGACGGTGGCCTTCCCGTTCCAGTCCGCTCTGGGTACCGGACGATTTCTCGTCATGTTAACGCTATCGGGTGGGGCGGCGGCCGGTTGTCCACAGGCTGTGGGTTTCACCACGCCCTCGCCCGCTTCCTCGCCTCGTCCCCGCCTCGTCCCCGCCTCGTCCTCGCCTCGTCCTCGTCCGGTCCTCGTCTCAGGAAACCCGGCTGCCGCGCGGAGGCCGTGCGGGGCATGATCCACGGCATGACTGATGTGGCTGAGCAGGACGACGGACGATCGGCTGAGGAACGGCTGCGGGAGCGGCTCAGGGTCGCCCAGCGGAAGGCGCGGCGCGTCCTGGCGCGCGCGACCCCCCGGGACTCGATCCGCGAACGGCTCGCGCTGCTCCAGGAGGCCGGTGCCGAGGTGTACGACCTGGACGAGCCCGGGGACGTCTACGGCGACCGGATCGTGGCCGCCCTGGAGGAGCGGGTCGCCGCGCTGCTCGGCACCGAGGCCGCCGCGTTCTTCCCGACGGGCACCATGGCCCAGCAGGTGGCCCTGCGCTGCTGGGCGGCCCGCACCGGGAACCCGGCGGTGGCCCTGCACCCGCTGGCCCACCCGGAGGTGCATGAGCGGCAGGCTTTCAGCCAGGTCAGCGGGTTGCGTCCGGTCAGGGTGGGCGGTGAGCGCCGGCTGCCCACGGCGGCCGAGATACGTGACCTCGAAGAGCCCTTCGGGGCGCTGATGCTGGAGCTGCCCCTGAGGGACGCCGGTTTCGTGCTGCCCACCTGGGAGGAGCTGACCGAGGCCGTCGAGGCGGCGCGGGAGCGCGACGCGGTGGTGCACTTCGACGGCGCGCGCCTGTGGGAGTGCACCGAGCACTTCGGGCGCCCCCTGGCGGAGATCGCCGGCCTCGCCGACAGCGTCTACGTGTCGTTCTACAAGTCCGTCGGCGGCTTCGGCGGCGCCGCGCTCGCCGGTCCCAGGACGCTGGTGGAGGAGGCGAAGACCTGGCGGCACCGGTACGGCGGCATGGTCTTCCAGCAGTTCCCGACCGTCCTGTCCGCGCTCATCGGCCTGGACCGCGAAGTGCCCCGGCTGCCCGAGTACGTGCGGCACGCGCGCGTGGTGGCCGCCGCGCTGCGCGAGGGCTTCGCGGCGGCCGGGGTGCCCTGGTCCCGCGTCCACCCGGAGGAGCCGCACACCCACCAGTTCCAGGTCTGGCTGCCGTACGAGCCGGAGGTGGCCGCCGAGGCGGCCCTCCGCCAGGCCGAGGAGACCTCGGTGATGCTCTTCGCGAGCGTCTGGAACACCGGCGGGCCCGGCCTCGCGTTCACGGAGGTCGGCGTCCAGGCCGCGGGACTGGAGTGGACGGCGGACGACGTCCGGGCGGCCGTACGGGACTTCGTGGACCGCCTGCCGGACAGGGCCTAGAGGGGGCGGGGGCGCAGCCGGCGGGCCAGGGAGCGCAGCCGGTGGGTCAGGGCCCGCCGGAGCCGTCCGTGCGCCGGGCGTCCGGCGATGACCGCGTGGAAGCGCCGGTGGTCGCGCACCTCGCGGAGGAGGCCGAGGTCGTGGCGGCCCGGAGCGGGCGGCCCGGGCTCGCCGTGCAGGCGGGCGCGGTAGCTGTCGAGGAGGTACTGCTGGGTGATGCTCATGGCGGATCGCCTTCTGGGGACGTGGCTGACCGGTGACTGATCGGGCTCCGCGGCTGCCCCGGTGTCCCCAACACTGCCCCTGACCGGCACGGATGTCCCGTGGATTGACGGCTGACGTCAATCCACGGGGGCACTGTCAGTGGCCCGGTGCACCATGGGGGCATGAGCGTGACCATCGACATCACCGGACTGCCCCTGGAGAGGGTCTCCGTCGTGCCCTCTCCGCTGGCGGAGCTGGGGATGGCGCTGCACGCGCTGAGCGAGCCCGGGCACCACCCGGAGCTGCGGGGCTGGGCGACCGCCGTCTCCTCCCGGCTGGAGCCCTGCCTGGCCGACCGGCTGTGCGAGGCGGACTTCCTGTGGCGCACGACGTTCTCGGACGTCTTCGCCCCGTTCGCCGGCCTCCCGGGCGGGCGCGCGCTCCCCGGCGCGACGCTCGCCGAAGAGCTGGACCAGCTCGACGAACTGACGGACGAGCAGTTCGTCAACGCGGCCCTGGAGTTCACCTGCCAGCTCCGCTACGACGTCCAGGAGCCCGGCCCGCTCGACGACCCCGAGCTGCGCCGCCGCTCCCTGGAACTGGCCGCCGCGCGCGGTGCCGTGCAGGAGCGGTTCACGCGCCGCCTGCTGACCGATCCGCCGGCCGTGCGCGCCTGGTTCCGCGATCTGATGCTCGACTGCGACGAGGCCTTCTTCGCCGACACCTGGGCCCGCATCCAGCCCCAGCTCGCCGCCGACGCCCGGCACAAGACCGAGCTGCTGCGCCGCAAAGGACTCGGCGAGGCCCTCGCGTCCCTGTCCGCAGCCGTCTCGCTGGACGAGGAGGCCGGGCTCGTCACGGTCGACAAGCTGCTGGTGGGCCGCGCCGCCACCGGTGACGGCGGCCTGGTGCTGGTGCCGACCAGCCTCGGCTGGCCGCACGTGATGGTCCTGCACCGGTACGGCTGGCAGCCCTCGATCACCTACCCCGCGAGCGGTCCCCGGCCGCAGGCCCCCTCCGTCGAACAGCTCACGCGCCGGCTGGAGGCCCTGGCGCACCCGGTGCGGATGCGGCTGTGCCGGCACCTGGCGCGCGCCCCGCACACCACGAGCGAACTGGCCGACGCGCACGGCATGTCGGCGCCCGAGATATCCCGGCACCTGACGGTGCTGAAGAAGGCGGGCCTGGTCACCGACTGCCGGCGCGGCCGGTACGTCCAGCACCAGCTGGACCTGTCCGCGGTGGCCCGGCTGGGCAGCGACTTCATCGAGGGCGTCCTGCGCTGAGGCAGCGGGGCCCGGGGCCGGCGGACCGCGCTGAGGAAGCGGAGCCCCGGGCCAGCGGACCGCGCTCAGGAAGGCGGAGCCCCAAGCCGGCTGACCGCGCCAAGAAATCGGGGCCCGTGCCCGGCTGACCTCGCTGAGGAATCGGGGCCGGCCCTGCGGACCGCGCCGGTGGAGCGGGCCCGAGTCGTCGCCGTCAGCCGTGGCCGCCGGCGCGTACCAGCCCCGTCTCGTACGCCAGCACGACCACCTGCACCCGGTCGCGCAGCCCGAGCTTGGTCAGGATGCGGCCCACATGGGTCTTCACGGTCGCCTCGCTCAGCACCAGCCGGGCCGCGATCTCGCCGTTGGACAGGCCCTGCGCGACCAGCACCATGACCTCGCGCTCCCGCTCGGTGAGCCGTTCCAGCTCCTTGTGCTGGGGCTCCCTGCCGACGGAGGGCAGCATCGGCGCGAAGCGGTCCAGCAGGCGCCGGGTGGTGGAGGGTGCCACGACCGCGTCGCCGCTGTGCACGGCCCGGATGGCGGCGAGGAGATCACCGGGCGGCACGTCCTTGAGCATGAAGCCGGAGGCGCCGGCCTTCAGCCCGGAGAAGGCGTACTCGTCCAGGTCGAACGTGGTCAGGATGAGGACCTTGGGCGCGTCCGGCTCCGCGCAGATCCGCCGGGTGGCCTCCACACCGTCCAGCTTCGGCATCCGGACGTCCATGAGGACGACGTCGACGGCGGTGGACCGCAGCACCTGGAGGGCCTCGACGCCGTCGCCCGCCTCCGCGACGACCTCCATGTCCGGCTGGGCGGCTAGCACCATCCGGAACCCGGTGCGCAGCAGCACCTGGTCGTCGACGAGCATCACGCGGATCGTCATCGGGCCTCTTCCGTTCGGGATCATGGGTCGGTCAGTGCGCCGGCTTGAGCGGCAGCAGGGCGCTGATGCGGAATCCTCCGCCCGGGCGCGGGCCGGCGTCCAGGGTGCCGCCGACCATGCCGACGCGCTCCCGCATGCCGATCAGGCCGTGGCCCTGTCCGTCGGCGCCACCCTCCTCGTACAGCTCGTGCGGGGCGCCCTTGCCGTCGTCCTCCACCAGCAGGCCGAGACCGTCGTCGAAGTAGACCAGGCGGACGCTCGCGCCCGCATGGGGCCCGCCGTGCTTGCGGGTGTTGGTGAGCGCCTCCTGCACGATCCGGTACGCGGTGAGCTCCACGCCGCTGGGCAGTGGCCGCGGGGTGCCCTCCACCTTGAAGTCGACCGGGAGGCCGGAGCTGCGGCACTGCTCGATGAGGTCGTCGATCTGCTCGACGTCGGGCTGCGGGACGTACTCCCCGCTCTCCTGGTGCTCCCCGGTGCGCAGCACGCCCAGCAGGCGGCGCATCTCGGCCAGCGCCTGACGGCCGGTGGAGGAGATCGTCTCCAGGGCATTTCTCGCCTGGTCGGGGGCGGTGTCCATGACGTACGCGGCGCCGTCGGCCTGCACCACCATCACCGACACGTTGTGCGCGACGACGTCGTGCAGCTCGCGCGCGATGCGGGCGCGCTCGGCGGCGACCGCGACCTTCGCCTGCGCCTCGCGCTCCTTCTCCAGGCGGGCCGCGCGCTCCTCCAGCTGGGCGAAGTAGGCCCGCCGGGTGCGCATGGAGTCGCCGAGGACCCAGGCGAGGGCGAAGGGCACCGTCTGGAAGACCGTTATGGCGGCCTGCCCGAGCAAGCCGGTGTCCTCGGCCGGCCAGCGGATCTGGGCCACGGCCGCGGCGCACAGGCTGACCGCGAGCGCCAGCCGGGAGGCCCAGCGCGCGCCGACGGTCGCGACCGTGTAGGTGATCACCAGCATGGCGAAGTCGGCGACGGTCGTCTCGATGTCCAGGAGCAGCTGCACCAGCCCGGCCACGAGGGCGAGCAGCAGCATCGGCTCCGGGAACCGGCGGCGCAGCGCCACGACGACGCACAGGACGGTGGACACGGCGATACCGCCGGCGATCGTCCCGTGGTGGCCTGGCACCCCGTCCAGATTGACCACGCTCAGCGCGGACAGCCCGAACAGGACGACGGCCCAGGAGGAGTCGACCCAGGTCGGGTGGCGGCGGAGGAAGTCGTAGAGGCGCTGCACGTAACCCAGAGTAGGGAAACCAGATGCGTGCAGGGGTCAACCGGAGGACCGATCCGCGCCCGGCGCGCGTACTCCCCAAGGTGGATGCCGTGATCACCGGTGTGCCTAGTCTGGTGCGGTGACGGATGGGACGACGGCGGAGGGCTCCCGCCGGAACAGCGGGGATCGCGCCCCGCGCGGCTGGCTCGCGGCGGCCGGTGCGGCCCTGTACGGGCCCGGCGGCTTCTACCGGCGCCCGGAGGGCCCGGCGGGCCACTTCCGCACGTCGGTGCACGCCTCCCCGCTGTTCGCGCGGGCCGTGGCCCGGCTGCTGTGCCGGGTCGACGCGGCGCTCGGGCGGCCCCCGGTGCTGGACTTCGTCGACATGGGTGCCGGGCGGGGGGAACTGGTCAGCGGGGTGCTCGCCGCCCTGCCGGCCGACGTGGCCGCACGCGCGCGTGCCTACGCCGTCGAGATCGCCGACCGCCCGGCCGCCCTGGACGAACGGATCAGCTGGCTGAGCGAGCTCCCGGACGCGGTCACCGGGCTGCTGTTCGCCAACGAGTGGCTGGACAACGTGCCCGTGGACGTCGCGGAGGTGGACTCCGCGGGCGTGCCCCGGCTGGTGCTCGTCGCGGAGGACGGCTCCGAGCGGCTCGGGGAGCCCGTGACGGGCGCGCCGGCCGACTGGCTCGCGCGCTGGTGGCCGCTGCCGGCCGAGCAGGGGCTGCGGGCGGAGATCGGGCTGCCCCGGGACCGGGCCTGGGCGTCGGCCGTGGACCGGGTGGTACGAGGGCTCGCGGTGGCCGTGGACTACGCGCACACGGTGGACGCGCGCCCCCCGTTCGGCACCCTCACCGGCTTCCGCGAGGGACGGGAGACGGCGCCCGTCCCGGACGGCTCCTGTGACATCACGGCCCATGTGGCACTGGACGCGTGCGCGGCGGCGGCCGGTACGGCACACCCGCCCACCGGCACGCTGCCTGCGCCTTCATACACGGCGCGTTCATGCACGGCGCGGGAGCTTCCCAGCGCGCGTCTGCTCACGCAACGCGCTGCTCTGCGCGCCCTCGACATCACCGGCGCACGCCCCCCGCTCGCGCTCGCCTCCTCGGACCCCTCCGCCTATGTGCGCGCCCTCGCGAGCGCCGGTGAGGCAGCCGAGCTGACGGCACCGGGCGGCCTCGGCGACTTCGGCTGGCTGCTCCAGCCGGTGGGCGTCCCGGACCCCCTGGAGCCGGACCCGCGGGCCGCGCCCGGGCCGTGAAGCCCTGCTTGCCGATGCCGCCGGCTACTTGTCGATGTCGCCGACCACGAAGAACATCGATCCCAGGATCGCCACCATGTCCGCCACCAGCGTCCCCGGCAGCAGCTCGGTCAGCGCCTGGATGTTGTTGTACGAGGCCGAGCGCAGCTTCAGCCGGTACGGGGTCTTGTCGCCCTTGCTCACCAGGTAGTAGCCGTTGATGCCGAGCGGGTTCTCGGTCCACGCGTACGTGTGCCCCTCGGGCGCCTTCAGCACCTTCGGCAGCCGCTGGTTGATCGGCCCGGGCGGCAGCTCGGCGAGCCGGTCCAGGCAGGCGTCGGCGAGGTCCAGCGCGTTGTGGGTCTGCGTCAGCAGCACCTCGAACCGGGCGAGGCAGTCGCCCTCGCTCCGGGTGACGACCTTCAGGGTGTCCTGGAGATCGCCGTAGGCCAGGTACGGCTCGTCGCGGCGCAGGTCGAAGTCGACGCCCGAGGCGCGCGCGACGGGCCCGCTCACGCCGTAGGCGTGCACCGCCTCCGGTGCCAGCACGCCCACCCCGCGGGTGCGCCCCCGGAAGATCTCGTTGCCGAGCACCAGGTCGTCGAAGACGTCCATGCGCGAGCGCACCGCGGCGACGGCCTCACGCGCGCGTGCGGTCCAGCCGGCCGGCAGGTCCTCCTTGAGGCCGCCGACACGGTTGAACATGTAGTGCATGCGCCCGCCGGAGACCTCCTCCATGACGTTCTGGAGCACCTCGCGCTCCCGGAACGCGTAGAACACCGGCGTGATCCCGCCCAGCTCCAGCGGGTAGGAGCCGAGGAACATCAGGTGGTTCAGCACCCGGTTCAGCTCGGCGAGCAGCGTGCGCGTCCACACCGCCCGCCCGGGGACCTCCATGCCGAGCATCCGCTCCACCGCGAGGACCACGCCCAGCTCGTTCGAGAACGCCGACAGCCAGTCGTGGCGGTTGGCGAGCACGATGATCTGCCGGTAGTCGCGCGCCTCGAAGAGCTTCTCGGCACCCCGGTGCATGTAGCCGATCACCGGCTCGGCGCGCACGATGCGCTCCCCGTCCAGCACCAGCCTGAGCCGCAGCACACCGTGCGTGGACGGGTGCTGGGGCCCGATGTTGAGCACCATGTCGGTGCTCTCCGCCGCGCCGCCGATACCGACCGTGGTCTCCGTCGTAGGAGTCATGGGCCCAGTTTCCCCTACGTACGCTGGGCTCATGGAAACGGGGAGTCCCGAAGGGACCGGAGCGCCGGCGGACCGGCCGGTGTGGCGCGCGCTGGGGCCCGGGCTGCTGCGGGTGCGCCGACTGCTGCTGGTGGTGTGGACGACGGTGCTCGCGCTCGCCGCGGGGCTCCTGCCGGGCCTTCTCGTGGGGCCCGCGTGGGCGGTCTGGGCGCTGCTGCCGCCGGCGTGCGCCGTCTGGTGCTGGTGGCTGCTGGAGCGCAACTGGCGCTCGTGGCGGTACGCCGAGCGCGCCGACGACCTGCTGATCAGCCGGGGTGTCCTGTGGCGTGAGGAGACGGTGGTGCCGTACGGGCGGATGCACCTGGTGGAGGTGACCTCCGGGCCGTTGGAGCGGCGCTTCGGGCTGGCCACCGTGCAGCTGCACACGGCCGCCGCCGCGACCGACGCGACCATCCCCGGCCTCGACCCGGCCGAGGCGGAGCGCCTGCGCGACCGGCTGACCGAGCTGGGCGAGGCACGATCGGCGGGCCTGTGACCGCCCCCGACGGCACCGACGGCATACCCGGCGACGGCATACCGGCCGGTGGCACACCGCACGACGGCACACCGCAGCACCCGCCCGTCACCGAGCGCCGGCTGCACCCGGTCACGCCCTTCCGCCGGGCGTGGGCGCCGCTCGCGGTGCTGGCCGGCTGGGCCGCGCACGACCCGAACGGCGCCCAGGAACAGCTCAACCGGCTGACCGGCACCGTGCTCCTGCTGGGGCTCGCGGTACTGGTGCCGGCGGCCGGCCTCTACGGCTTCCTGTCCTGGTGGTTCACGCACTACGCGGTCACCGACACCGAACTGCGCATACGCACCGGGCTGCTGTTCCGGCGCACCGCGCACATCCGGCTGGAGCGCGTCCAGGCCGTGGACGTCTCGCGTCCGCTCCTCGCGCGCGTGGCGGGCGTGGCGAAACTGCGGATCGACGTCGTCGGCGCCGAGAGAAAGGACGAGCTGGCCTTCCTGGGCGAGCGGGAGGCACGCGCCCTGCGCGCGGAACTGCTCGCGCGCGCGGCGGGTTTCGCGCCCGAGACGGCGCGCGAGGTCGGAGAGGCACCGGCGCGTGTACTGCTGCGCGTGCCCCCGCGCGAGCTGGCACGCTCCCTGGTGCTGACGGGCGCCACCTGGGGCTCGCTGTGCGCCGCCCTGGTGGTCCCGACCGTGCTGTGGCTCATCACCCACAGCCTGTGGACGGTCGTCGGGACCGCCCTGCCCCTGGTCGGCGCGGCCGGTGCGAGGAGCGTGGGCCGGTTCGTCGCGGAGTTCGACTGGACGATCGGCGAGTCCCCGGACGGGCTCCGCATCGACCACGGGCTGCTCGACCGTACGCACGAGACGGTGCCGCCCGGCCGGGTGCAGACGGTGCGGATCGTGGAGCCGCTGCTGTGGCGGTGGGCGGGCTGGGTGCGGGTGGAACTGGACGTGGCCGGATCCGCCAACTCCGTGCTGATCCCGGTCGCCCCGCGCGCGGTCGCCGAAACCGTCGTCGCGCGCGTGCTGCCCGGCGTGACCGTGCCCCGGGAGCTGTCGCGGGTGCCGCGCCGCGCGCGGTGGTGCGTGCCGTTGTGGTGGCGCGGGCACGGGCTGGCGGTCACCGGCGCGGTGTTCGCCGCCCGCAGCGGCCTGATGTGCCGTCGGCTTTCGCTCGTTCCGCACGCCAAGGTGCAGAGCGTACGGCTCACCCAGGGGCCCTGGGAGCGGCTCTGGGGCCTCGCCGACGTCCATGTGGACACCGGCGCCAACAAGACCGTGACGGCCCGGCTGCGCGGCGCCGAGGAGGCCGCTCGGCTCCTGGACGAGCAGGCGGACAGGTCCCGCACGGGCCGCCGGGACGCCCTCCCGGACCGCTGGATGACCACCGGCTGACCGGCGCGGCCTCGACGCCCCACCGCACCGACGCCTCGGGCCCGGCTCCCCTCGCGGGAAGGCCGGGCCCGGTGCTCGGTCCGTACGGCTGACGTCGGCTCAGGAGGCCGCGCTGCGCAGACCCTGGATGTCGATCTGCTCGGTCTCGTCGTGCGCGGTCAGGTCGATGACCTGGCCGATCCCCCGGGACCGCGCGTCGGCGGCCTTGAACCCGGCCTCGGACTCGGCCTTGTGCACGGCGAGCGCCTCGGGGCCGACGACGTCGGCGAGGTCCTCGTTCTGCACGGAGTCCAGCGTGGTCTTCGGCGCGCCCTTCTGGGTGCCGAAGAAGTCGAAACCGCCCTCGACCACCGGGCGCCGCACGGGCGCCGCCGGTACGACGGCCACCGCGGTCGGCACGGTGAAGTGCCCGGCGGGAGGCCGGCCCACGGACGCGGCTTCGGTGGCCGGCGCGGGGTCGGCGCCCTCCGTCACGCCGTCCGCCGCGGGTTCTCCTTTGGCGACGGCGGCCTCGACGGCGGCCTCCTCGGGAGCCGGGTGGGCCTCCGGCCCGGACGTCTGCGACGCGACGGCGACGGACTCGGCGGAATCGGCCGCCTCAGCAGCGTCAGCGGACTCGGTGGCGCCGGCGGGCTCGGCGGACGCAAGCCGCGCGGCCCGGAACTCCGCCGCCTCGGGCTCGTCCCCCTGGACGTCGGCGTCGGCGTCGGCCTCGACCCCGCCCTCCCCCTGGTCCGGACCCTGCCGGTCGAACCGCGCCAGGGCCGTCAGCGCCCGCCGGTACAGCTGGGCGCCCCCGGGTGAGAACGCCGCCGGCCGCTCCTCGGTGCCGGGCACCTCCGGACGCGCGGCGGCCGCGGGTTCGGCGCTGCGCGCCGGCGGCAGAGCGCGCGCCGAAGACACGGGCTCCGGCTCGGGCACCGCCGCTTCGATCTCCAGCAGCCGCCGTCCCTCCAGGGCGCTGGCGCGCTCGGTCTCCGCCGTGGCGTACCGGCGCAGCAGGGCCGCGTGCTCGTTGCGCAGGCCCGCGAGCTCCGCCCGCTTGGCGCGCAGCCGCTGCTCCAGCTTCGCGCGCAGTTCGCGGGACTCCTCCAGGTCGGTCTCCAGTTCGGCGACCCGTTCCTCGTGCCGCCATTCGTCGCCCGCACGCGCGCGTGTGAGTTCGGCGACCTGCTTGCCCGCCTGCGCGTCCCAGCGGCGCATCACGACCGCGCCGACGACCGCCGTCGCGGCGGCCGCCGCGGCCAGCGCGCGCAACACGGTGGCCTCGGAGAACACCCACGGACCCAGCGCGCAGGCGACGGAGACGCCGGCGATCGCCGACAGGGGCAACAGCCGGTGCAGAGGCGGGGAATGGCGGTGGCGTCCACGTGGCATGGCCAGAAACTTACCGCGCGTAGGGGAATCGTGGGCCCCCGCCCCGTAAAAACACGGCCACACCGTGGGCTTCACGGGGCGTCGGGGCCGAAACGGCTCAGCGGTCGGTGAGCCGCCCACTGAGCCACTGGAGCGTCGGCGGGATCTCGCGCCGCCAGGTGTTGAAGTTGTGCCCGCCGCTGCCGAGGATGATCGACGAGACCCGGGTCAGATTCGTGGCCTGGACCCGCTGGATGAACTTCAGCGTGGCCTTGTAGTTCTGCTCGCCGACCTTGCTGCTGGTGACGAGCAGTGAGGTGTCCGGCGCGTCCTCGTGCTCCAGCAGCCAGAACAGGTCGGCACGGTTGCGCAGCTTCTCGTCGCCGTGGAAGAGGTCACCGGTGGTCGGGTCGATCGGCGCCTTGTAGTACGGCGAGAGGCCCGCGCCGGCCGCGTACACGTTCGGGTGGTGCATGGCGAGCTTGAGGGCGCAGTAGCCGCCCGTGGAGTCGCCGACGAGGCCCCAACTGCCCGGCCGCTTGCCGGCCCGGTAGTGCCCGAGGACGGCCTCCGGCAGATCCTTGGCGAAGAACGTCTCGGCTTGCGGCCCGCCCGGCACGTCGACGCACTCGGTGTCCCGCGGCGGTGCCACGGTCGGCCGCAGCATCACCAGGATCATCGGCTGCACCCGCCCGTCCTTGGCCAGCCGCTGCGCAGTGCTCGGGTAGTCCAGCTTCTCCACCAGCGCCCGCGCGGTGCCCGGGTAGCCGGTCAGCACGACCGCCACCGGGAACGTGCGCGTGCGGTACTGCGGCTGGAAGTACTCCGGCGGCAGGTACACGTACGCCGGTGTGGCGATGCGGGTCGTACGGCCCACGATGTCGACCTTCTGTATCTGCCCGCCGGTCTCCGGCCGCGCGGCCTTCACGCCCGGCACGTCGGAGGTGGAGACCACCTGGAGCGGGCCGCCGGTGCTGCCGTTGGCCGAGTGGTCGACCACGATCCCCTGGTCGGTCTCCTGGCCGAACAGGTCCGCCCAGCTCGCGTAGAAGCCGAAGGCCTGGTTGGCGGCGAGCCCGACGCAGGCGAAGAGGGCCATCTGGGTGAACAGCAGTAGACCGACCCGCCCGCTGACGGCCCGCCAGCTCGAACGGGCCAGGCGCGGCCACAGCCATACCGTGCCGATGAACAGCACGACGGCGATCAGAATCGCCAGCACCAGCACTTTGTTGCTCGTGAGACCCATGGGCTGTTACCTGCCTGTGCTTTCCGCCCGTGTCGTGCCCGCGCGAGATTGCGAGGGCTTGCCCGGGGCTTTCCTTGGCCTTTGACCCGACTTTCCGGTGGGGAGTGAACCTCTCTCCCCGCGACACCGTCCTAGAGGGCGCAATGTCGCCGGATGCCCGATCGGGCCCGGGTTCAAGGTCTCTCGCAGAACTACGGGATGCGATGTCTGTCAGGATAGATGGGGAAATGTCGGGCGAGGTTCCGGGCCGATCAAGCCGGGCGCGGCGCATACTGCGCGGCCCGCGCCCCGAGGCCGTCCCCGCCGTGGTCGGCAGGGCCGCCGCGCTCGTGGGCGTCCTGGACATCGCCGCGGGTGTGTTCCCGCGCTTCCGTCACAGCCGCATGCACGCCATAGCGGAGGTGCTGCCGGGCTCCTTCGGGCCGTTCGCGGCGGCGCTCTCACTCAGCGCGGGCGTGCTGTTGCTGCTGCTCGCGCACGGGCTCAAACGGCGCAAGCGCCGGGCCTGGCGCGCGGCGGTCGCGCTGCTCCCGGCGGGTGCGGTGGCGCAGTTCGCCTACCGTCACTCGGTCGTGGGCATGCTGATCTCGGTCGCGCTGCTGGTGCCGCTGCTGCGCCACCGCGACCAGTTCGCGGCCCTGCCCGATCCGCGCAGCAGGTGGCGCGCGCTCGCCAACTTCGTGCTCATGAGCGCCGGTTCCCTCGCCCTCGGCCTCGTCATCGTCAGCGTCCACCCGCACCGGACGATCGGCGACCCGAGCCTGGCCGACCGGCTGACGCACGTCATCTACGGCCTGGCCGGCTTCGAGGGCCCGGTCGACTACCAGGGCAACACCTCCTGGACGGTCGCCTTCTCCCTCGGCGCCCTCGGCTGGATCACCGCCGTCACCACGATCTACCTGGCCTTCCGGCCGGAGCACCCCGCCGCCCGCCTCACCGAGGACGACGAGGTCAAGCTGCGCGCGCTGCTGGAGAAGCACGGCCGGCGCGACTCGCTCGGCCACTTCGCGCTGCGCCGCGACAAGGCCGTGGTGTTCTCGCCGAGCGGCAAGGCCGCGGTCACCTACCGGGTCGTGTCCGGCGTGATGCTCGCCAGCGGCGACCCCATCGGCGACGTCGAGGCCTGGCCGGGCGCCATCGAGCGCTTCATGGACGAGGCCAGGGCCCACTCCTGGACGCCCGCGGTCATGGGCTGCTCGGAGACCGGTGGCGAGGTGTGGACCCGTGAGACCGGCCTGGACGCCCTGGAACTGGGCGACGAGGCGGTGGTGGACGTGGCGGATTTCTCGCTCGCCGGACGCGCGATGCGCAACGTGCGACAGATGGTCAAGCGCATCGAGCGGGCCGGCTACGAAACCCGGGTACGGCGCATCCGTGACGTCGGCGAGGCCGAGTTGGAGCGGATCCGCCGGGCGGCGGAGGACTGGCGCGGCACGGACACCGAGCGCGGCTTCTCCATGGCGCTCGGCCGCATCGGCGACCCGGCCGACGGCGACTGCCTGATCGCCACCGCCCACAAGCAGGATGACGCGCAGGGTGAGTACGGCGACCTGAAGGCGATCCTCCACTTCGTCCCGTGGGGCGAGGACGGCGTGTCGCTGGACCTGATGCGCCGCGACCGCAGCGCCGACCCGGGCATGAACGAACTGCTGATCGTCGCCGCCCTGCAAGCCGCCCCGAGGCTGGGCATCACCCGGGTCTCGCTGAACTTCGCGATGTTCCGCTCCGCCCTCGCACGCGGCGAGAAGATCGGCGCCGGCCCGGTGCTGCGCGCCTGGCGCGGACTGTTGGTGTTCCTCTCGCGCTGGTTCCAGATCGAGTCGCTGTACAAGTTCAACGCCAAGTTCCAGCCGCGCTGGGAACCGCGGTTCGTGGTCTACCGGGCCTCCGCCGACCTGCCCCGCATCGGCTTCGCCGCCATGCAGGCGGAGGGCTTCGTCAACCTCGCCGTGCCGCTGCCGCGCTTCCTGCGCCGGCGCCGGTCGACGGCCCAGCGCGCGTGCGCGCACGCGGTGACCGAACGGGACGTCCGGGCGGCCTGAGCCGCCCACCTGCCTCCCGAGCCCCGACACGCCGAACGGTACGGCCCCGGGACCGGCCCGGGAGGACGCCGCATCCCCTCCGGCCCCGGGGCCTGCGCCCGGGGCGCAGCGCGTTCCGGCATGGGCTGGGGCCTACGCTGAACGTATGAACAACCTCAGCGGGCGCGGCCGAGTCGCCGGCCTTCCGGCATGGGACCGGTGCGCGGTCATGGGGGTCGTGAACGTGACCCCCGACTCCTTCTCCGACGGCGGCCGCTGGTTCGACACGACCGCCGCCGTCAAGCACGGCCTGGATCTGGTCGCCGAGGGCGCGGATCTGGTCGACGTCGGCGGCGAGTCCACCCGGCCCGGTGCCCCGCGCGTGGACGAGGCGGAGGAGTTGCGACGGGTCATCCCCGTGGTGCGGGGCCTCGCCTCCGAGGGCGTCGTCGTCTCCGTCGACACCATGCGCGCCTCCGTCGCCGCACAGGCCCTCGCGGCAGGCGCCGCCCTCGTCAACGACGTCAGCGGCGGCCTCGCCGATCCCGCGATGGTCCCGGTGGTCGCCGACGCGGGCGCCCCCTTCGTCGTCATGCACTGGCGCGGCTTCCTCCAGGGCGGCAACGTCAAGGGCGTCTACGAGGACGTCGTCGGGGAAGTCGTGGACGAACTGCACGCGCGCGTGGAGGCCGTTCTGGCGGGCGGTATCGCCCCGGACCGCATCGTCGTCGACCCGGGCCTCGGCTTCTCCAAGGAGGCCGAGCACGACCTCGCCCTCCTCGCCCGCCTCGACCGGCTGGCCTCCCTCGGGCACCCGCTGCTGGTCGCCGCCTCCCGCAAGCGGTTCCTCGGCCGGGTCCTCGCCGGGCCGCAGGGGGCGCCCCCGCCGGCCCGGGAGCGCGACGCGGCCACGGCAGCCGTCTCCGCGCTCGCCGCGCACGCCGGCGCGTGGGCGGTGCGCGTGCACGAGGTGCGCGCCACGGCGGACGCGGTCCGGGTCGCCCGGGCCGTGGAGGAGGCGCGCGGCGCGGCGAGCGCGCCCGGCACCGGCGGCGAGCACGGGGCGGAAGGAGAGCGGTGAGCGCCCCCCACACCGATGTCGAGCAGGTGGAGGCCGCCAACACCGCCTTCTACGAGGCACTCGAACGCGGCGACTTCGAGGAGGTCTCCTCCCTCTGGCTGACCCCCGCCGACCTGGGCGTGGACGAGACGTACCACGACCCCGCGGACAGCGGGGTCATCTCCTGCGTCCACCCCGGCTGGCCGGTGCTCACCGGCCGCGGCGAGGTCCTCAGGTCGTACGCGCTGATCATGGCCAACACCGACTACATCCAGTTCTTCCTCACCGATGTGCATGTCTCCGTCACCGGCGACACCGCGCTCGTGACCTGCACGGAGAACATCCTCAGCGGCGGCCCCGCCCCCGAGGAGGGCGCGGAGCTCGGCCCGCTGGTCGGCCAGCTCGTCGTCGCCACGAACGTGTTCCGGCGCACTCCCTCCGGCTGGAAGCTCTGGTCGCACCACGCCTCCCCCGTGCTGGCCGAGACCGACGAGGACGACGACAACCAGGTGAACGGCGTGAACCCGGACGACGAACCCCTGGCCTGACCCGAAGAAGTGGTTGGAATCACCTACCTCGGGGTAGGAGCGGCTACCAGCCCATGACAGGGCCGGGTTCCCATGGGGAAACGGCCGGTGAACCCTGCGGACACCGGCCCGTGCCCACGCCCCCGCGGCCCGGCTTTGTCAGTGCCCGCAGGTAGATTCGTCTGAGGCCGGTGTGCCGCCCGCACGCGGCACGGGCCGGTCGTTCCCGACGATTGCAGGAGTGATTCGCGTGGATCGTGTCGCGCTGCGCGGCCTCAAGGCCCGCGGGCACCACGGTGTGTTCCCCAAGGAGCGCGAGGAGGGCCAGACCTTCATCGTGGACCTGGTCCTCGGCCTGGACACCCGGCCGGCCGCGGCCGACGACGACCTGACGAAGACCGTGCACTACGGCATCGTGGCCGAGGAGGTCGTGGCCGTGGTCGAGGGCGAGCCGGTGAACCTCATCGAGACCCTCGCCGAGCGGATCGCCCGGACCTGCCTGAAGCACGAAGGGGTCGAGCAGGTCGAGGTCTGCGTCCACAAGCCGGACGCCCCGATCACCGTCCCCTTCGACGACGTGACCGTCACCATCACCCGGAGCCGAGTATGACCCGACCTTTCCACCAGGGTCACAGCGACCCGACCGTCCAGCCGGTGCCCGCCTCGGTCGTCGAGCAGGTCGACGCCGCCGACACGACGCTGAGCAACCCGAAGTGGGCCGTGATCTCCATCGGCTCCAACCTCGGCAACCGCCTGGAGACCCTCCAGGGCGCCGTCGACGCCCTGGAGGACACCCCGGGAGTCCGGGTGAAGGCCGTCTCCCCGGTGTACGAGACCGAGCCGTGGGGCGTGGAGCCGGGCAGCCAGCCGTCGTACTTCAACGCGGTCGTGGTCCTCAAGACGACGCTGCCCCCGTCGTCCCTGCTGGAGCGGGCGCACGCCGTGGAGGAGGCCTTCCACCGCGTCCGGGACGAGCGCTGGGGCTCGCGCACGCTGGACGTCGACATCGTCGCCTACGCCGGCGTCACCTCGGACGACCCGCGGCTCACCCTGCCCCACCCGCGCGCCCACGAGCGCGCCTTCGTGCTCGCGCCCTGGCACGACGTCGACCCGCAGGCACAGCTCCCCGGCCGCGGCACGGTGGCCGATCTGCTGTCCGCCGTCACCCGGGAGGGTGTCGCGCCCCGCGCGGACCTGGAACTCCGGCTGCCCGAGTAGTCGTTAAGGTCGAGACGGGTCAAGACCAAGACGACCACCGTCCGGGATGGTCCGGGGGAACTGAAGGGACACCGTGAGAGAGCTGCGCATCAGGGTGCTGGCGGGCGTGTTCGTCGTGGCAGGCGTCCTGTCCTGGGCGGGCGCCCGCCTCTGGAACTCGATCGGGACCCTCCCCAGCGTCCCCCTGGCCGCCCCCGTCGTCCTCGCGCTGATCGCGGTGGTCCTGCTCTCGACGGCACTGTCGCTGCGCGCCCGTCTCCGGGCCCAGCGCGAGCGCCGGCCCGGCGCCAAGGGCGTCGACCCGCTGATGGCCGCCCGGGCGGTCGTCTTCGGCCAGGCCAGCGCCCTGGTGGCCGCGCTCGTCGCCGGCATGTACGGCGGCACGGGCGTCTTCCTGCTGGAGCTGCTGGACATCCCGGCCCGCCGCGACCAGGCGATCTACGCCGGTTTCTCGGTCCTGGCCGGCATCGGTGTGATAGCCGCCGCCATCTTCCTGGAGCGGGTCTGCAAGCTCCCCGAGGACGACGACCAGAACCACCAGGGCGCGGAGCCGGTGGCCTGACCCCCGGCCCCGCGCCCCGGCACGTACAGCGGCTCGCTCAGCGCGCCATGATGAGGCTCATCGCCTCGTTCCGCGTCGCCGCGTCCCGCAGCTGACCGCGGACCGCGGACGTTATGGTCTTCGCGCCCGGCTTGCGGATGCCCCGCATGGACATGCACATGTGCTCGCACTCGATGACCACGATGACGCCCCGCGGCTCCAGGATGTTCATCAGGGAGTCCGCGATCTGTGTGGTGAGGCGCTCCTGCACCTGCGGCCGGCGGGCGTAGACGTCGACCAGGCGGGCCAGCTTGGACAGGCCGGTGATCTTGCCGGTCTCGGAGGGGATGTAGCCGACGTGGGCGACACCCCGGAACGGCACCAGATGATGCTCGCAGGTCGAGTACACCTCGATGTCCTTCACCAGGACCATCTCGTCGTGCCCCAGGTCGAACGTCGTCGTCAGGACGTCCTCCGGCTTCTGCCACAGACCGGCGAAGATCTCCTTGTAGGCACGCGCGACCCTGGCCGGCGTCTCCCGCAGGCCCTCACGGTCCGGGTCCTCGCCGACCGCGATCAGCAGTTCGCGTACGGCGTTCTCGGCGCGCTTCTCGTCGAACTCGCCGATGGGGCCCTCGCCGTCCAGCGTCACCGGGTCGGTCATCTGGTTCCTCGTTCCTGTGCCTTGCACGCGGGTGTGCCTCGCGTTCCGTCTGCGGACAACCGAAATGCCGCGCCCCCAGGCTAAAACCTGGGGGACGCGGCATTCATTCCAGCCCTCGTGGCCGTTGCGCGGTCAGCTCTCGGAGCGGTCCTCCGGGGTCTGCTCCGTCACCGGGGCGGACTCCGCGGCGGTGGACTTCGCCGTGCTGATCGCCGCCGTCGCGCCGTTCGCACCGTTGGTCAGTGCCAGCTCCTTCGGGGAGAGCACCGGCGGGCGGGTGGACGGGGTGCGGCGGGAGGAACCGGTCCAGGCGGGCCGCGGCGGGCGCTTGACGATCGGGGCGAAGATCTCGGCGATCTCCTCCTTGCCCAGGGTCTCCTTCTCCAGCAGCTGGAGCACGAGGTTGTCGAGCACGTCGCGGTTCTCGACCAGGATCTCCCAGGCCTCGTTGTGCGCGGTCTCGATCAGCTTCTTGACCTCTTCGTCCACCAGCGCGGCGACCTCTTCCGAGTAATCGCGCTGGTGCGCCATCTCACGGCCCAGGAACGGCTCGGAGTTGTCGCCTCCGAACTTGATCGCGCCGAGGCGCTCGGTCATGCCGTACTGGGTGACCATCGCGCGGGCCAGGTTGGTGGCCTTCTCGATGTCGTTCGCGGCGCCCGTGGTCGGGTCGTGGAAGACCAGTTCCTCGGCCGCCCGGCCGCCCAGCATGTAGGCGAGCTGGTCGAGCATCTCGTTGCGCGTGGTCGAGTACTTGTCCTCGTCCGGCAGGACCATCGTGTAACCGAGGGCACGGCCACGGGACAGGATCGTGATCTTGTGGACCGGGTCGGAGTTCGGCGAGGCCGCCGCGACCAGGGCGTGGCCGCCCTCGTGGTACGCGGTGATCTTCTTCTCCTTGTCCGACATGATCCGGGTCCGCTTCTGCGGGCCCGCGACCACACGGTCGATCGCCTCGTCCAGCGCCTTGTTGTCGATCAGCTTCTGGTCGCCGCGGGCGGTGAGCAGCGCGGCCTCGTTCAGCACGTTGGCGAGGTCGGCACCGGTCATGCCCGGGGTGCGGCGGGCCACGGCGGACAGGTCGACGTCGGGCGCGACCGGCTTGCCCTTCTGGTGGACCTTGAGGATCTCCAGGCGGCCCTGGAGGTCCGGCGGGTCGACCGCGATCTGCCGGTCGAAGCGGCCGGGGCGCAGCAGCGCCGGGTCGAGGATGTCCGGGCGGTTCGTGGCGGCGATCAGGATCACACCGCCCTTGACGTCGAAGCCGTCCATCTCGACGAGCAGCTGGTTCAGCGTCTGCTCGCGCTCGTCGTGACCGCCGCCGAGACCGGCGCCGCGGTGACGGCCGACCGCGTCGATCTCGTCCACGAAGACGATCGCCGGGGCGTTCGCCTTGGCCTGCTCGAACAGGTCACGGACCCGGGAGGCACCGACACCGACGAACATCTCGACGAAGTCGGAACCGGAGATCGAGTAGAAGGGGACGCCCGCCTCGCCGGCGACGGCGCGCGCGAGCAGGGTCTTGCCGGTACCCGGGCGGCCGTAGAGCAGCACGCCCTTGGGGATCTTGGCGCCGACGGCCTGGAACTTGGCCGGCTCCTGGAGGAACTCCTTGATCTCCTGGAGCTCCTCGACGGCCTCGTCGCAGCCCGCGACGTCGGAGAAGGTCGTCTTCGGGGTGTCCTTGGTGATGAGCTTCGCCTTGGACTTGCCGAAGTTCATGACCCGGGAGCCGCCGCCCTGCATCTGATTCATCAGGAACAGGAAGACGACCACGATCAGGACGAAGGGCAGCAGCGAGAGCAGGACGCCGACGAACGGGTTCTGCTTGGACGGCGAGACCGTGTAGCCGTCCGGAATCTGCTTGTCCTGGTACTTGGTCTGCAGCGTGCCGGCGACGGTCACACCCTGGTCGCCGATGTAGCTCGCCTGGATCTTCGAGCTGCCCTCGACCTTGTAGCCGTCCTTGAGCGTGACCTTGATGCTCTGCTCGTCACCGGTGGTGAGCTTGGCCGACTCGACCTTGTTGTCGTTGATCGCCGCCACGACCTGGCCGGTGTCCACCGTCTTGTAGCCGCCGGACGAGCCGACGACCTGCATCAACACGACCACGGCAAGGACGGCCAGCACGATCCACATGACCGGCCCACGGAAGTATCGCTTCACGTCCATCCATACGGAGCGGTGTCGCCCCGTCCCTCCTGCCATAGTGAGTTTGATAAGACAGTTCTTCTGACGGTACCCCAGCATTGTTGCCCGAAGCCGCACGGAGCCGTTTCGACGGCTGGGAAACCCGTCTCTGCACCGTTCAACGGCGTGGAACCCGCTGGGGTTCCCGATCGTCCTACCGGGCTTGGGCCGACTGGCTCAGCCGCCGTAGACGTGAGGCGCGAGCGTACCGACGAACGGCAGGTTGCGGTACTTCTCGGCGTAGTCGAGGCCGTAGCCCACGACGAACTCGTTCGGGATGTCGAAGCCGACCCACTCCACCTCGATGGCGACCTTGGCGGCGTCCGGCTTGCGCAGCAGCGTGCACACCTTCAGGGAGGCGGGCTCGCGGGAGCCGAGGTTGTTGATCAGCCAGGACAGGGTCAGGCCGGAGTCGATGATGTCCTCGACGATCAGGACGTGCCTGCCCTTGATGTCGGTGTCGAGGTCCTTGAGGATCCGCACGACACCGGAGGACTGGGTGCCCGCGCCGTAGGAGGACACGGCCATCCAGTCCATGGTGACGGGGGTGGACAGCGCCCGGGCGAGGTCCGCCATGACCATCACCGCGCCCTTGAGGACGCCGACGATGAGCAGGTCCTTGCCCGCGTACTCCGCGTCGATCTTCGCGGCCAGCTCGGCCAGCTTCGCGTCGATCTCTTCCTTGGTGATGAGCACCTGCTGGAGGTCGGCACCCATGTCTTTCGCGTCCACCCGCATCACTTTCGGTCGTCCCGCACTTACGGCCGCGTGCGCGGCCACCGGCTCCGGCCGCACGCACGGCCTCCGGCTGCCCGGCCCGCCGGAGGGTCGCTCCGGGAGGGTGGGGATTCAGCCTTGCCGAATCACCAGTCTGCCACCCTGCCGCTGCGCGACGACTTTGCCCGGGAGATTGATGGCTCCCTGGCCGCGCCAGCCGGTGATCAGGCGGTCGACTTCCTCGATGTGGCGGGCGAACAGCGCACCGGCCGGGGCACCGGCCTCGATGGCGGCGCGGCGCAGGATCCGGCGGCGCACGGCGGGCGGGAGGGCGTACAGCTTGGCGCACTCCAGCAGGCCGGTGGCGTCCCGTACGGAGGCCTCGGCCTGCCGCGCCCAGGCGTCCAGGGCGTCGGCGTCGTCACGGGAGAGCTGGGCGGTGCGGGCGAGCGCCTCCACGACGCCCTTGCCGAGGGCCTTCTCCAGGGCGGGCAGGCCCTCGTGCCGGAGCCGGGAGCGGGTGTAGGCGGGGTCGGCGTTGTGCGGGTCGTCCCAGACGGGCAGCGACTGGACCATGCAGGCCTTGCGGGCGGTCTGCCGGTCGAGTTGCAGGAAGGGCCGCCGGTAACGGCCGCCGGCCCCCGAGACCGCGGCCATGCCGGACAGGGAGCGGATGCCGGAGCCGCGGGCGAGGCCCAGCAGGACGGTTTCGGCCTGGTCGTCCCGGGTGTGGCCGAGCAGGACCGCGGCGGCGCCGTGGCGTTCGGCGGCGGCGTCCAGGGCGGCGTAGCGGGCGTCGCGGGCGGCGGCTTCGGGGCCGCCCGCGCGACCGACGGTCACGGCGACGGACTCGACCGGATCGAGTCCGAGTCCGCGCAGCCGCAGGACGACCTCGTCGGCGCGGAGGTCGGAGCCGGGCTGGAGGCCGTGGTCGACGGTGACCCCGCCGGCCCGGACGCCGAGCTTGGGTGCCTCGAAGGCGAGGGCGGAGGCGAGGGCCATGGAGTCGGCGCCGCCGGAGCACGCGACGAGGACGAGCGGGGAGGGGGGCCGCTCGGCCGTCCGGTCCGGGCGCGCGCCGTCCGGCTGCGCGGGAAGGCCCTGGTGGTCGTTCAGGATGTCGTGGAGGACGCGGCGAACCGCCAGGCGTATCGCCGCGACCGCAGGATGGGGACCCATGTCCGGTTCCCTTCATGAAGTTTTCGGGGGGTGAACCCGGGACGGTCACTCAGAGTGTGTAGATGGTGACAGAAGCGGGCCGTTCCCCGAGCATTGCACGCCTACGCATGGCTCACGGTCCCTCGGACGGGTGATTGGAGGGGCGTTCGCCTGCCGTCAGCCGGATTCCTTTCACGACGTCCCCATGCCGTTCACGACTCGGCCTTGCGGTGCACCCGCGCGACCCAGTCCGCCGGTTTGGCGATCTCCGCCTTGGTGGGAAGGGTGTTGGGCGAGGTCCAGACGCGGTTGAAACCGTCGACGCCGACCTGTTCGACCACGGCGCGTACGAACCGTTCGCCGTCCCGGTACTGCCTCAGCTTGGCGTCCAGACCGAGCAGCTTGCGCAGGGCCATGTCCAGGCGGGAGGCACCCTTCGCGCGGCGCTGCTGGAACTTCTCGCGGATCTCCGCGACGGTCGGTACGACGCTCGGGCCGACGCCGTCCATGACGTAGTCGGCGTGCCCCTCCAGCAGCGACATCACGGCGGTGAGCCGGCCGAGGATCTCCCGCTGGGCGGGGGTCTGCACCAGTTCCACGAAGGAGCGTCCGCCGTCCTCCTCCTCGCCCTCGGGCCGGCCGCCGGCCAGGGACTGCGCGGCGTCCCGGATGCGCTCCAGGAAGGTCATCGGGTCGACGTCGGTCTCGGCCAAGAACGACTGGATCTCGCCCTCCAGGTGGTCCCGCAGCCAGGGCACGGCGGTGAACTGCGTGCGGTGGGTCTCCTCGTGCAGGCACACCCACAGGCGGAAGTCGTGCGGCTCGACGTCGAGTTCGCGTTCGACGTGGACGATGTTGGGCGCGACGAGCAGCAGCCGGCCGCCGCCGTTCTCGCCGGCCGGGAGGTCGCGGGTGGCGGGGGCGAAGGTCTCGTACTGGCCGAGGACGCGGGAGGACAGGAACGACAGGAGCATGCCGAGTTCGACGCCGGTGACCTTGCCGCCGACGGCGCCGAGGACCGCGCTGCCCGGGTTGCTGCCGCGCCGTTCCTGCATCTTCTCCAGGAGCGGGCGGAGGATCTCGCGGAAGCCGGCGACGTTGGCGCGGACCCAGCCGGGGCGGTCGACGACGAGGACGGGGGTGTCGTGGGTCTCCTCGGTGCCCATACGGGTGAAGCCCCGGACGTGTCCCTCCGAGGCCTTCGCATGCCGGCGCAGCTCCGCGACGACGGCCCTGGCCTCGTCCCGGCTGACATCGGGGCCGGGACGTACGAGGCGGGTCGCGGTCGCCACCGCGAGGTTCCAGTCGACCATCCCGGGAGATGCGGTGCCACCGAAGCCAGTCATGTTGTCAACCGTACGTGAGCGGCCCCATTTCGGGCAGGCCGTGGGGATACCGACAGGCCCGACCGTGCTTTCCGGTCACCCGGCGCGGGCGGCCGTGCCGGGGGCCGACCGTGCTTTCCGCCCCACCTGTGTGAGCCCGGCCCGCACGGTCGGGCCCGCGGCGGCGGGTGGCTCTCGGCGGTCAGCGCGTCAGGGCTGTCGCCGCCGTGTCCAGGGCCGACTGGGCCTCCATGGGATTGGTCGTGCCCGAGGCCAGGAAGGCGAAGGCCAGGAGGTGGCCGGTCTTGTCGACGACCGTGCCCGCGAGGGTGTTCACGCCGGTCAGCGTGCCCGTCTTGGCGCGTACGAGGCCGGCCGCGCCGTCGGTGTAGCGCGTGCTCAGGGTGCCGGTGAAGCCGGCCACGGGGAGGCCGGTGAGGACCGGGCGCAGGCCGGGGCGGCCGGGGTCGCCCGCCTTGACCAGGAGGGCGGTGAGGAGGTCGGCCGTGAGCCGGTCGTCGCGGTTCAGGCCGCTGCCGTCGTGGAAGGCGGCGCCGGCCATCGGCAGGCCGAGCTTGCGCAGCTGGGTGGCGATGGCCTTCGCGCCGCCGTCGAAGCCGGCGGGCTGCCCGCTCGCCAGGGCGGTGTGCCGCGCCAGGGCCTCCGCGATGTCGTTGTCGCTGTTGGTGAGCATCCGTTCGACCAGCTCCGACAGCGGCGGCGAGGAGACGCGGGCGAGGGTCTCCGCGCGCGTGCTGGCCTTGGAGGGGCCGGGGGCCGTGGTGGTGATGCCGGCGTCCTTCAGGAAGGCCGCGAACCGGGTGGCCGCGTCCGCCGCCGGATCGGCCACGCGGGGCGCCGGGCCGTCGGTGGAGGCGTCGGTGCGGCCCTCGTCGACGGTGAGGGCGCTGATCGGGGCGAGGTTGTCGTTGACGCCGATGGGGTGCAGGGCGGGGCCGGTGAAGAGGGTGGTGTCGTACGAGAGGGTGATCTTGTGGATGCCGCGCTTGTCGAGTGATTTCGCGGTGTCCGACGCCAGGGCCCGCAGGCCGGCCCAGCCGCCGGCCTTGGCGTGCGCGGTGAGGGTGGGGTCGCCGCCGCCGACCAGGACGAGTTCCCGGGTGTCGGGTTCCAGGGCGGTGCGGGTGGTGAGGCGGTGGTCGGGGCCGAGGGCGGACAGCGCGGCGACGGCGGTGGCGATCTTGGTGGTGGAGGCCGGCGTGAGGGCCTTGCCGGCGTCGGCGTCGTAGAGGCGTTCACCGGTCGTGACGTCGACGACGGCCGCCGCGTGGCTGCTGCCGAGCGCGGGCCCCTCCAGGAGGGGGTCCAGGACGCCCGAGAGCGCGTTCGCGTCCGGAGGGGTCTTCTTGGTGCCGACGGCGGCGCCCGTGGCGCCGCCGAGGCCCGTCAGCACGGGCGCGGCGCTCGGCGCGGGCCGCGGCGCCCCGGCGGCCTTGCCGGAGCCGCCGTGATCTGCGCCACCTGACCGCTCCAGTGCGGCGGCGCGGTCCCGCTCGGCCGTACGCTGACCGTTGGCGTCCCAGGGACCGGCCACGGTCACCACGCCGGCGGCCAGCGCCAGGCCGGCGGTGGCGGCGCCCGCGGTGTAGTGCCAGGTCCTGACGGTCCGCGGACGGGGGAGGTGCACAGGCCTGACACGGACGGCTTCCGTCAGCCGCGCGATCCGCGGCCGGGCGGCCGTCACGGCGCGCGCCAGACCCGGTCGTACGGCGGTCACGATCCGCGCCACGCGCGGTCTCGCGGCTCGCCAAGGCCTCAGCTCAGGCACGACCACCAGCCCCTTTCGCGATCACACACCTGCGTGAGGGACACTTAACCACCAGAACTATGTGCTGATCATGGAGGAGCCACCGGTGGAGTTCGACGTCACGATCGAGATCCCGAAGGGTTCGCGGAACAAGTACGAGGTGGACCACGAGACCGGTCGGATCCGCCTGGACCGTCGTCTCTTCACCTCGACCGCCTACCCGACCGACTACGGCTTCGTCGAGAACACCCTCGGCGAGGACGGCGACCCGCTCGACGCGCTGGTCATCCTGGACGAGCCGACCTTCCCGGGCTGCCTCATCCGCTGCCGCGCGATCGGCATGTTCCGCATGACGGACGAGGCCGGCGGCGACGACAAGCTGCTGTGCGTCCCGGCCACCGACCCGCGCGTGGAGCACCTGCGCGACATCCACCACGTGTCGGAGTTCGACCGCCTGGAGATCCAGCACTTCTTCGAGGTCTACAAGGACCTGGAGCCCGGCAAGTCGGTCGAGGGCGCCAACTGGGTCGGCCGGTCGGACGCCGAGGCGGAGATCGAGCGGTCCTACAAGCGCTTCAAGGAGCAGGGCGGCCACTGAGCGCCCGCTCGCGCGAACGGGCCGCACGCGTGCGCGTGCGGCCCGTTTCGCATGTCCGCACACTTACGGCCCGTGCGGGTACGTGTGCGCATACTGATGCTTACGGCAAGTGCGGTACAGGGAGCGGTGCGAGGTGACGGAGGCGGAAGAGCGCAAGCCCCGGTCGGACGAGGCGCGGTACGACCCGGAGATCACGTCCGAGTTCGCCATTCCCGAGGGTCTCGACGTCCCGAGGGGCGGTGAGTCGGAGACGACCTCCGAGTTTGCGGTGCCGGAGGGGCTGGAGACGCCACAGCCGCCGAGTGCCGAGCCGGAGGGTTCGGCGTTCGGCACGCCGAGCACCTACAGCGCGCAGACCGCGCCGGCCGCGTTCACCCCGGCCACCGGCGTGCCGCTGGTCAGCCTGATCAAGGACGCGCCCTGGCAGGACCGGATGCGCACGATGCTGCGCATGCCGGTGGCGGACCGGCCGGCGCCGGAGCCGGTGCAGCGCGTGGAGGAGGGCGGTCCGGCCGTCCCGCGCGTGCTGGACCTGACCCTGCGTATCGGGGAGCTGCTGCTGGCCGGCGGTGAGGGCGCGGAGGACGTGGAGGCCGCGATGTTCGCGGTGTGCCGGTCCTACGGCCTGGACCGGTGCGAACCGACCGTCACCTTCACGCTGCTGTCCATCTCGCACCAGCCGTCCCTGGTGGAGGACCCGGTGACGGCGTCCCGGACGGTCCGGCGGCGGGGCACCGACTACACGCGGCTGGCGGCCGTCTTCCGGCTGGTGGACGACCTGACCGACCCGGAGACCCATGTCTCCCTGGAGGAGGCCTACCGGCGGCTGGCGGAGATCCGCCGCAACCGGCACCCGTACCCCGGCTGGGCGCTGACCCTGGCGAGCGGGCTGCTGGCCGGTGCGGCCTCCGTGCTGGTCGGCGGTGACCCGGTCGTGTTCCTGGCGGCGGCCGTCGGCGCGATGCTCGGCGACCGGCTGGCGTGGCTGTGCGCGGGGCGCGGACTGCCGGAGTTCTACCAGTTCACGGTGGCCGCGATGCCGCCCGCGGCGATCGGGGTGGCGCTGACGCTGGCGCGCGTGGACGTGAAGGCGTCCGCGGTGATCACCGGTGGGCTGTTCGCGCTGCTGCCCGGGCGGGCGCTCGTGGCGGGGGTGCAGGACGGGCTGACGGGCTTCTACATCACCGCCTCGGCCCGGCTGCTGGAGGTCATGTACTTCTTCGTCGGCATCGTCACCGGGGTGCTGACCGTCCTGTACTTCGGTGTGAAGATCGGCGGCAAGCTCAATCCGGACGCGCAGTTGGGCATCTCCGACCGGCCGCTGATCCAGATCGCGGCCTCGATGCTGCTGTCGCTGACCTTCGCGGTGCTGCTCCAGCAGGAACGGTCCACCGTGCTCTGGGTGACCCTCAACGGCGGGGTGGCCTGGTCGGTGTACGGCGCGATGCGCTACGCGGGCGACATCTCGCCGGTGGCGTCCACGGCCGTGGCGGCGGGGCTCGTGGGGCTGTTCGGGCAGTTGCTGTCCCGGTACCGGTTCGCCTCTGCGCTGCCGTACACGACGGCGGCGATCGGGCCGCTGCTGCCCGGTTCGGCGACGTACTTCGGGCTGCTGTCCATGGCGCAGAACGACGTGGACAAGGGGCTGGTGTCGCTGGCCAAGGCCGCGTCGCTGGCGATGGCCATCGCCATCGGGGTCAACCTGGGGTCGGAGATCTCCCGGCTGTTCCTGCGGGTCGGCTCCGCCGGTAAGCGCCGGGCCGCCAAGCGGACGCGCGGGTTCTGAGCCTCCCCGTCCCCCGCGCCCCCGGTCAGTGGCCGCGGTTGTCGTACGGCGGGTACTGGTTGGGGTCGTACTGCTGTTGCGGGTACTGCTGCTGCGGGTACTGCTGCCGGCCGTAGGACTGGCTGGTGTCGTACCCCTGGTCGTCGTACCCCTGGTTGTCGTAGCCCTGGTGGCCGTGGCCGTAGCCCTGGTTGTCGTAGCCCTGGTTGTCGTAGCCCTGGTTGTCGTAGCCCTGGTTCCAGTCCTGCTGCTGGGGCTGCTGGTACGGCTGCTCGTACTGCGGGGTGTACGGCTGCTCGGGCTCGACGCGCCGCAGGCGGGTCGTGGCGTCGTCCATGACCGGGGGGTGCTGGTACTGCGGCTGCTGGTAGGCGGGCTGCTGCGGGGGCTCCGGGGCGGTCTGCCCGGCCTTCTTGCTCTTGCCGCGCGCCCGCAGGTACTCGATCGCGATCGGGATCACCGAGACGAGGACGATCAGGATCAGGATCGCCTCGATGTTCTTCTTGACGAAGCCGATGTTGCCGAGCCAGGAGCCGAGCAGGGTGACGCCCGCGCCCCACAGGACGCCACCGATGACGTTGAAGGTCAGGAACGAGCGGTACTTCATGCCGCTGACGCCCGCGATGATCGGCGTGAACGTGCGCACGACCGGCACGAAGCGGGCCAGGACCAGGGACTTCGGGCCGTACTTCTCGAAGAACTCGTGCGCCTTGGTGACGTTCTCCTGCTTGAACAGGCGGGAGTCCGGGCGGTTGAACAGGGAGGGGCCGACCTTCCTGCCGAACATGTAGCCCGCCTGGTCGCCGAGGACCGCGGCGAGGCAGATCAGCGCGATGGCGGCCCACAGCGGGAAGTCGAGGTCCCCGGAGGTGATCAGCAGGCCGCAGGTGAACAGCAGCGAGTCACCCGGCAGGAAGAAGCCGATGAGCAGGCCGGACTCGGCGAAGACGATGAGCAGCAGACCCCAGATGCTGTACGTGTCGAGCAGATAGTTGGGATCCAGCCAGCTCGGGCCGAGGGCGAATGTCATCACGGGTCCGGGCTCCCTGGGGGGTGAAGGCGGCTACGGCGACTGAGACGTCGATGGGGCGCCGTACAAAAGTATCAACGTAAGGGGACCACCCCGGGTTCCACCGCGTGCCGGGTGAGGCCCGGGCCGGGGACCGGCCCGGGCCCGGACGTCAGGGGGTGGTGTGCCGGTCCGCGTTGGCGAGGATCGCGTCGCGCAGGTGTTCGGCGAGGCCGGGGCGCATGGAGTCGTAGAACGCCTTGAAGCGCTCGTCGGAGACGTACATCTCCGCGAAGCACCGGTGCATCTCGTACGGGACCTCGAAGTAGTACCGGCCGATGTGCCGCCGGTGTTCCTCGGCCAGGTCCATGGCCGCCTCGCCGGCCGGCTGCTCGCCGGCGGCGACCAGGGCGGCGTAGCGCTCGCCCCAGTCGTCGACCTCGGCCTGGATGCGCTTCCAGTCCTCCTTGGTGTAGGTCGCGGCGCGGCGCTGCGACTCGGCGTACGCCTCGGTGCCGCCCCAGCGCTGCTCCGCCTCCTCGGCGTACTGCTCGGGGTCCTTGTCCCCGAAGACCTCGAACCGCTCCTCCGGCGTCAGGTTGATGCCCATCGTGCGTGCCTCCAAGGCGTGCTCCACGGCCGCGGCCATCTTCTGCAGCTTCTCGATCCGGGCGGTCAGCAGGTCGTGCTGGCGGCGCAGGTGTGTGCGCGGGTCCGCGTCCGGGTCGTCGAGCAGGGCCGCGACCTCGTCGAGCGGGAAGCCGAGCTCCCGGTAGAACAGGATCTGCTGGAGCCGGTCGAGGTCGGTGTCGCTGTAGCGCCGGTGGCCGGCGTACGTCCGCTCGCTGGGCACGAGCAGGCCGATCTCGTCGTAGTGGTGCAGGGTGCGCACCGTGACGCCGGCGAACCCCGCGACCTGTCCCACGGAGTAGCTCACTTTCCGCTCCTTGTCGTCGGTACGCCTCCACGCTGCGGCCTCACGTCACGTGAGGTGCAAGCCGGCGGCACGCTCCGGATGCTGTGGTACGAGATGCTGCCGTTCCGGATGTTGCGCATGTTTCGTCCGCTTATGGTGAGCCCGTGGCCCAGGAGACGACGCAGCAGGCGCCCCCGAGCGCCCCGGCACGGGCTCTGCTGCCGTTCATCCTGCCCGCCGTTCTCGTGGGCGTGGCCGCGAGTCTCCTCTTCGTCGGGGTGAGCACGGCGGGGGAGGAACTCCAGCGCCTGCTGTGGGGGACGCTGCCGGACGCCCTCGGTGTGGGCCGCTTCAGCGTGCTGTGGATGTTCGTCGTGCTCGTGGCGACCGGGATCGCCGTCGGGCTGGTGGTGTGGAAGGTTCCCGGGCACGCCGGTCCCGACCCGGCCACCGTCGGGCTGGACGCGCCGGTGCTGCCGCCGGCCGTCCTGCCGGGCCTGGTGCTGGCCACCACGCTCATGCTGGCCGGCGGTCCGAGCCTCGGCCCGGAGAACCCGCTCATCGCGGTGAACGTGGGCCTCGCGGCCTGGCTCGGCGCGCGCTTCCTGCCCCGGACGCCGGGCACGCTGTGGCCGGTGCTGGCGGAGGCGGCGACGATCGGCGCGCTGTTCGGCACGCCGGTGGCGGCGGCGCTGGTGATCTCCGAGGCGCTGGCGGGACGGCCGATGCCGGGCCGGCTGTGGGACAACGTGTTCGCGCCGCTGACCGCGGGCACGTGCGGGGCGCTCACGACGGCCCTGGTGGCCCGTCCGACCTTCGACCTGGGCCTGCCGCCCATGGGCCACCCGCACGCGAGGGACCTGCCGGCGGCCCTGGTGGTCGCCTCGGTCGCCGCGCTGCTCGGCATGTGCGCCGTCCACGCCTTCCCGTACGCCCACGCGGCCTTCCGGCGGCTGCGGCACCCGATGCTCATGCTTCCGGCCGGCGGGGTCGTACTGGGGGCGCTCGCGGCCCTGGGCGGCCGGCTCACGCTGTTCAAGGGCGTGACGGAGATCGGGCGGCTGGCCCACGACCCGGAGGGCTGGTCGGCGGGGCAGTTCGCCACGATGGCGGTCGTGAAGCTGGCCGCGCTGCTCGTCGCGGCCACCTGCGGCTTCCGGGGCGGCCGGATCTTCCCCGCCGTCTTCGTCGGCACCGCCCTGGGCCTGTGCGCCCACGCGCTGGTGCCGGCCGTGCATCTCTCGCTGGGCGTGGCCAGCGGCGTCCTGGGCATGCTCCTGGCGATCACCCGGCAGGCCTGGATGAGCCTGTTCACCGCCGCCGTCCTGGTCGGCTCGCCCGGCACCCTCACCCTGCTGTGCGTCGCCTCGCTGCCGGCCTGGCTGCTGGTGACGGGCCGCCCGCAGATGCAGTTGCGCGAGGACGGCACCCCGGTCCGATGACCTTCCCAACCGACTCCCCCCACTCACTCCCGACCCCCGTTTCATTGGAGGCACAGCCCGATGGCCCTGCACAAAGGTCCCGAGAAGCACGAGGAGCGGACGCTGTCGGTCAACCCGTTCTTCGGGGAGGCCAACCCCGTCGGCGGCATGACCGAGGCCCCGCCCACGCACCGGCTCCCGGACGCCGCGCTGCCGCCGTCCACGGCGTACCAGCTGGTGCACGACGAGCTGATGCTGGACGGCAACTCCCGGCTGAACCTGGCCACCTTCGTCACCACCTGGATGGAACCGCAGGCCGGGGTGCTCATGGGCGAGTGCCGGGACAAGAACATGATCGACAAGGACGAGTACCCGCGCACGGCCGAGCTGGAGCGGCGCTGTGTGGCGATGCTCGCGGACCTGTGGAACGCGCCGGACCCGTCGGCGGTCGTCGGCTGTTCGACGACCGGGTCGAGCGAGGCCTGCATGCTCGCCGGGATGGCGCTGAAGCGGCGCTGGGCGAAGCGGAACGCCGACCGCTATCCGGGCGCGCGGCCCAATCTGGTCATGGGCGTCAACGTCCAGGTGTGCTGGGAGAAGTTCTGCACCTTCTGGGAGGTGGAGGCCCGGACGGTCCCGATGGAGGGCGACCGCTTCCATCTGGACCCGCAGGCCGCCGCCGAACTGTGCGACGAGAACACCATCGGGGTCGTCGGCATCCTCGGCTCGACCTTCGACGGCTCCTACGAGCCGGTCGCCGACCTGTGCGCCGCCCTGGACGCCCTCCAGGAGCGGACCGGGCTCGACATCCCGGTGCACGTGGACGGCGCGTCCGGCGGGATGGTGGCGCCCTTCCTGGACGAGGACCTGGAGTGGGACTTCCGCCTGCCGCGCGTGGCGTCGATCAACACCTCCGGGCACAAGTACGGGCTGGTGTACCCCGGTGTCGGCTGGGCGCTGTGGCGGGACAGGGAGGCGCTGCCCGAGGAACTCGTCTTCCGGGTCAACTACCTGGGCGGCGACATGCCGACCTTCGCGCTGAACTTCTCCCGGCCCGGTGCCCAGGTGGTGGCGCAGTACTACACGTTCCTGCGGCTGGGCCGTGAGGGTTACCGGGCGGTGCAGCAGTCGACGCGGGACGTGGCGACCTCGCTCGCCTCCCGGATCGAGGCGCTCGGCGACTTCCGGCTGCTCACGCGCGGGGACCAGCTCCCCGTGTTCGCGCTGACCACCGCCGACCACGTCACCTCGTACGACGTCTTCGACGTCTCGCGGCGGCTGCGCGAGAGCGGCTGGCTCGTGCCCGCCTACACCTTCCCCGCCAACCGTGAGGACCTGTCCGTGCTGCGGATCGTGTGCCGCAACGGCTTCTCGCACGACCTGGCCGACCTGTTCCTGGACGACCTGGCCCGCCTGCTGCCGGAGCTGCGCCGCCAGCCACACCCCCTGACCCACGACAAGGAGGCGGCCACCGGCTTCCACCACTAGGTCCTGTCCGCGGGGGCGGGAGGAGCGCCGCCGGAGCCGGCCGGAGCCGCCCCGGTGCGCCGCCGGGCCTCAGCGGTCGTCCTCCGGATGCCGCTCCCCTGTCGCGTACGGGTTCTCCTGCCCCTCCGTGAGCACGCCCACGAACGGCTCGCCCTCCCCCGCGAAGGTGTACGCGCCCGCCTCCAGACGGTCGATGAGCCCCTGGGTCCAGGCCGCGTCGGAGTCGGCCGTGTGGACCCAGAGGTTCATGATCTCCCCGATGTGGCCGAGCCGCTCCGGGCCGTCCTCGGGGACGTAGTGCTCGGTGACGGCGGTCCGCCACTGCCCGATCCGGTGGATCCGCTCCCGCAGCAGCTCCAGGGCCTCGGCGCGGGGCAGTTCGACCAGGAAGCCGATGGCCGCGGACTGGAGGTCCATCTTCTGGTCGTAGGCGACCAGGGACTCGCGCAGCAGCCGGAAGAACTCGTCCTCGCCCCGGTCCGTGATCTCGTACTCCACCCGCGGCGGCCCGCCGGCCGTGGACGGCGCGATCTCGTGCGCGTGCAGCAGCCCTTGCTTGGCCATCTGCTTCAGGGCGTGGTAGATCGACCCCGGCTTGGCGTTGGACCACTCGTGCGCGCCCCAGTACTCCAGGTCGTTGCGGACCTGGTAACCGTGGGCCCGCCCGTGCTGGCGGACCGCGCCCAGCACGAGGAGACGGATCGCTGACATGGGGTCCAGGTTAGGACCCCGCGATCACCCCCAGGAGCCACCCTGCTCCAGCGCCACCAGCTCGAACGCGGTCTTCCCGTCCAGGGACTCGCGGATGATGTCGGCGTGGCCGGCGTGCCGGGCCGTCTCGCGGATCAGGTGCAGACACAGCCAGCGCAGCGACACACGGCCCTCCGGCGGGAACCAGGGGTCGGGCGGCAGCGGGAAGGTGTCGTCCAGACTGGGCGCGGAGCGGATGAACTTCTCCGTCCCGGCGGCCACCTGCTCCCAGTACGCCAGCTGCGAGGCGACCGTCTCGTCGCCGACTAGCTGGAAGGTCTCGTGCCAGTTCGACTCGTCGCGCCGCACCGCCGGCGGCTCCTGCTTCGCCCGGGCGATCCAGCTCTGCTCCACCTCGGCGACGTGCTTGAGCAGACCGCCCAGGGACAGCTCGCTGACGCTGGGGCGGGTACGGGCCTGCTCCTCGGTCAGCCCGAGCAGTGCCCGGCGGATGCCTCCGCGCTGTTCCTCGATGAACGCGAGCAGTGCCCCGCGCTCGTCGCCGTTCGCCTCCGCCGCAACGTGCGTGACCATGGCGTACCGCCTTTCGTCGGACCGGTGCGCCGGGGACCGTTCTCCCCGGCACCGACGACGCTAGGGGCCATTGCGGTCAGATGCTGTCCGCAATGGCCCGCGCACCGAAAGGGCGCCGAAAAAGTCGGCTGCGGGACGACGGGGGCACGACGGCAGGGGGAGGCGACGACGCAAGGTCCCGACTAGAACGGGAACGCGCTGCGCCCGTGCTGCACCGAGATCCACTTGACCGTGGTGAACGCCTCCAGCGTGGTCTCGCCGTTGAGACGGCCGAGGCCGGAGTGCTTCTCGCCGCCGAAGGGCACGATCGGCTCGTCGTGGACCGTGCCGTCGTTCACATGGAACATGCCGGTTTCGGTCCGCTTGGCGAAGGCCACGCCCCGCTCGATGTCGGCCGTGTGGACGGCGCCGCTGAGGCCGTACGGGGTGTCGTTGACGAGCCGGAGCGCCTCCTCCTCGCCGTCGAAGGTGAGGAGGAAGACAACGGGGCCGAAGACCTCCTGCTGGAGCAGCGGGGAACCGGCCGGGACGCCGGTCAGCACGGTCGGCTCGACCAGGTTGTTGGTCGTGGTGCCGCGCACCAGGGCGGTGGCGCCCTCGGCGAGCGCCTGCTCCACGGTGCCGGAGACGGCGCCCGCCTGCGCGGAGTTGATCACCGGGCCGATCACGGTCTGCGGGTCGCGCGGGTCGCCGACCTTGAGACCGCGGACCTTGGCGACGAACTTCTCGGTGAACTCGTCGGCCACCGACGCGTCCACGAGGACCCGGTTGGCGGCCATGCAGACCTGGCCCTGGTGCACGAACCGGCTGAAGACCGCCGCGTCCACCGCGTAGTCGATGTCGGCGTCGTCCAGCACCACCAGGGCGCTGTTGCCGCCCAGTTCGAGGACGGCGCGCTTGAAGTTCCTGGCGCAGACGGTGGCGACGTGCCGGCCGACCTTGTCCGAACCGGTGAAGGAGATGACCTTCGGGACGGGGTGCTCAAGGAACGCGTCACCGATCTCGGCGATGTCGGTGACGACGACGTTGAGCAGGCCGCCGGGCAGCCCGGCGTCCTCGAAGATCTTCGCGAGCAGGGTGCCGCCGGCGATCGGGGTGTTCTGGTGCGGCTTGAGCACCACGGCGTTGCCGAGCGCGAGGGCCGGCGCGACCGACTTCAGCGACAGCAGGAACGGGAAGTTGAAGGGGCTGATGACTCCCACGACACCGACCGGCACGCGGTAGACGCGGTTCTCCTTGCCCTCGCCCGGGGAGGGCAGGATCCGGCCCTCGGGGCGCAGTGCGAGGTGGACCGACTCGCGCAGGAACTCCTTGGCGAGGTGCAGCTCGAAAGCGGCCTTGACGCGTGTGCCGCCCAGCTCCGCGATGATCAGGTCGGCTATCTCCTGCTCGCGGTCCTCTATCAGCCTGAGGGCCCGCTCGAAGACCGCGCGCCGGGTGTAGGGGCTGGTCTCGGCCCACTTCTTCTGGGCGCGGGCGGCGGCCTGGTAGGCCTCGTCCACCTCGTCGACCGTGGCCACCGTGATCGAGGCCAGCTTCTCGTCGTCGTAGGGGTTGAAGTCGATGACGTCCCAGGAGCCGGTGCCCGGCCGCCACTCGCCGTCGATGTACTGCTGGGCCAGGTCGGTGAAGTAGGACGACATGTGATCCCTCAATCGCTAGCGGCCACAGATCCACGCCAGGTCTGATCGCACGTCATCCTACTTGCGAGTCAAGGAAGTTGGGGCCGGTCAGGACAGTTGCAGCAGACCGCGCAGGAGGTCGCGGCTCTCGTCCGGACCGGGGCTGTCCTGCTGGAGTTCCTTCAGGGCCTGCTCGTACTGGGCGACGTCCTCGCGCTTGTCCAGGTAGAGGGCGCTGGTCAGCTGCTCCAGGTAGACCACGTCGGACAGGTCCGACTCGGGGAAGCTGAGGATGGTGAAGGCGCCGCTCTCGCCGGAGTGCCCACCGAGGCTGAAGGGCATGACCTGGAGCCGTACGTTGGGCCGCTCGGAGATGTCGATCAGGTGCTGGAGCTGGCCGCGCATCACCTCGCGGTCCCCGTAGGGGCGGCGCAGGGCGGCCTCGTCCAGGACGATGTGGAACTCGGGGGCGTTCTCGGCGAGCAGGTACTTCTGCCGCTCCAGGCGCAGCGCGACCCGGCGTTCGACGTCGGCGACGCTCGCGCCCTTCATGCCGCGCCGGACCACCGCGCGGGCGTACTCCTCGGTCTGCAACAGGCCGTGCACGAACTGCACCTCGTAGGCGCGGATCAGCGAGGCGGCGCCCTCCAGGCCCACATAGGTGGGGAACCAGCTGGGCAGGACGTCGGTGTAGCTGTGCCACCAGCCCGCCACGTTGGCCTCCCGAGCGAGGGAGAGCAGCGACTCGCGCTCCGCCTCGTCCGTGATGCCGTACAGCGTCAACAGGTCCTCGACGTCCCTCGTCTTGAAGCTCACCCGGCCCAGCTCCATCCGGCTGATCTTCGACTCCGAGGCACGGATCGAGTACCCCGCCGCCTCACGCGTGATCCCCCGCGCTTCCCGCAGTCGCCTGAGTTGCGAGCCGAGCAGCATCCGCCGCACCACCGATCCGGGCTCTCCCGCGCTCACTTTCGCCAGCCTCCCCAACCGTCTTCAGGGGCCGAAGTCTGCCACTAAATCACTTCGAGCAGTACTCGTCCGGTTACGGAAACGGAAAGAGCGCGCCCGTTTCCACCGGGTGCGGGCCGGGAAAAGGTCCGGACCTCTGGCGGGAACATCGTGAAGATGGCAGAAAAAATGACCAAGAAGCGGTACGGGGGGTGCCATTTCGGTCGCGTGCACGTGCATCTGCCCTTGCATCTGCTGTGCGCATCCGAAACCATGGTGCCGCGCCACCGCTGCATCGCAACGACCGCGAATTCCCGGGAGTGCCTCGCATGGGAACGAATGGATCGACCATGCTCAAGCCGCTACGGCAGGGCCTTCCGCCGCTCGATCCCGCGGCCGTGTCCGAGGCTGCCTGCTGCGCCCTGCCCGCCCGGTTCGAGGCGGTGCGCGAGGCCCGGCGCTTCACCCGGCGCACCCTGGAGCAGTGGGACGTCGGTGACCGCTTCGACGACATCTGTCTCGTCGTCTCCGAACTCGTCACCAACGCGCTGCGCCACGCGGTGCCGGCCGCGCCGCGCGGGGGCGAGGAGCACCCGTCCGTGCGGCTGCACCTGATGCGCTGGACCGAGCGGCTGGTGTGCGCGGTGCGCGACCCGAGCCACGAGAGCCCGGTCCCACGGGACTCGGACGACTTCTCGGCCGAGTCGGGCCGGGGGCTGTTCCTCGTCGATTCATTCGCCGACAGCTGGGGCTGGCACCCGCTCGTGGGCGCGCTCGACGGCAAGGTGGTCTGGGCGCTGTTCCGGCTGCACACGGCCGGCTGATCCGGTACGGCACCGGCGGACACGCGGGCTCAGCCGGTTCTACGCGCGTCCACCGCTCCGCGTCGGTCCGCACGGCCGACATCGTTGCCAGCGGCGCGGCACGAGCGGAGGGCCGGCGTCAGCCGGCTATCAGATGATCGAACTCGCCGTCCTTGACGCCCAGGAGCATCGCCTCGATCTCCGCGCGCGTGTAGACGAGCGCCGGCCCGTCCGGGAACCGCGAGTTCCGTACGGCGACCTCACCCCCCGGCAGCCGCGCGAACTCCACGCAGGAGCCCTGCGAGTTGCTGTGCCTGCTCTTCTGCCAGGCCACTCCGTCCAGCTGCGTGGCAGCCATGCCGTTGTACACGTCGTACCCCCCGTACACGCCGTCAACGTCGCGGTCCACAGGTCGCTCCCCGAGTGGTGCACTGGCTGGTGAGGCCATAGATGCTGTAGTCAACTGACTCGGATCATAGCTCTGTTCACGTGCAGGTGCATGAGCAAATGCACGTGCACGGGGAGTGGTGCCGCGGTTACAGTCTTGACGTCCGCTTTACCGAAGCCGTTCCAGCGTCTGCCCCAGAGCAGGCAGGACATGCCCCCTCCAGCCCCCGCCCATGATCTTCCGAGCCATCAGCTGGGCGGGGTCGTCCGGATCGAACCCCTCGTGCACTAGGAAGAGACGCGTACCGCGCCCCTCATGTTCCAGGGTCCAGGTGATCGTCCAGTCGACCGGGTTGGCCGGATCGGCATCCGCCCAGCGGAGGGACAGCATCCGCTCGGTGTCGTAGGCCAGCACCTCCACCTCTACGACACCCGAGAAGCGGGCGTTGGGACGGGGGACGGAGGTCATCCGGTACCGGTGTCCGACCCGGAGCCGGAAGTCCTCGGCACCGGGCATCTGCCAGCGGGCCAGCAGGTCGGGGTCGGTCAGGGCGCGCCAGACCTTGGCGGGCTCGTGCGGGAAGAACTGATCGACGCGGATCGTGGTCAGGTCGTCCGCGTCAGGTCCGGGTGCTGCGTTCATGACCGTTCATCGTCGGGCATGCGGTCGAGGAGATCGCCGAGGCCCTTCAGCCGCTCGCGCCAGAACCGCTCGTACGGATGGAGCCAGTCCTGCACATCGGCGAGCGGAGCCGCCTCCAGGCGGTAGACGCGCTGCCGTCCGGAACGCCGCTCGGAGACGAGGCCGGCCTTGCGGAGCACCTTGAGGTGCTCCGAGAGGCTCGGGCGGCGCATGTCGAAGTGGTCGGCCAGGGCCTGCACGGGCTGCGGTCCGCGCTCGCGCAGCAGCCGCAGCACCTCGCGGCGGGTGGCGTTGGCGAGCGCGGCGAAGACGCGGTCCTCGGCGGCGGTACCCGTCCCGTTCATCGAGCGGTCAGAAGCCTTCCTTCTCCGTCAGCAGCATCAGACCGTTGCCGTCGGCGTCGGCGAAGGAGGCCATCCGCCCCCAGGGGACGTCGTCCGGCCCCTGCACCTGGACGCCGGCCGCGGCCAGCCGGGCGCAGTCGGCGTCGACATCGGTCGTGACCAACATGATCCCCCGCGCGGAACCGGGCTCGAAACCGCCCATGCCGGGCCCCGAGAGCGTGAAGACGGTCTGGGCGCCCTCGGGGGCCACCTGGAGCCAGCGGCCCTGGGGCGTCTCCCGGTCGACGGCGACCTCGAAACCGAGCACGTCGCGGTAGAAACGCAGGGCGCGGTCCTGGTCGGCGACGGGGAGGGTGACGAAGGAGGCGTGCGTGATGGTCATGCCGGCAACGATAGGTAGGGGTTTCCCTACCAGTCAAGCGTAGGGAGTTTCCTACGGACGGGGGGAACTGGACGGGCAGCCGTGGGACGTTTCCCGTTCCCGCCGCCCACGTTCGCGTTCGCGACCGCGACCGGGCTGACGGCCGCCCACCGGGGGTTCCCGCCCGGCCTGCGGAAGTCCTCCTGGTCACTGCTGGTAGCTTGCGCTGCGGGCCGGCCGGCGAGGGCGGCCGGCCGCTATCGCTGAGGGAGCTTCCGGTGACTGGTGCGACTGCGAGAGTGCGGGCTACCGCGCGGGGGCGGGGCGTGGCCCTGGCCGCGGGGCTGGCGGGCGCGCTGGCGCTCACGGCGTGCAGCGGCGGCGGTTCCGGGGGCGGGGACGGCACCTCGGCGTCACCCTCGACGAGCGCGACCGCGGCCCCGTCGCCGGGCGCGGACTCCCCCGCCGGTGCCTCCACCCGGCTCCAGGGCAGCTGGATCACCACCGCCGGCGGCAAGATCGTGGCCCTGGTGGTCACCGGGAAGAAGGCCGGGATCTTCGCGACCGGCGGGACCGTGTGCAGCGGGACGGCGGGCGCCGAGGACGGCATGCAGATGATCCACCTGACCTGCGCCGGCGGGGACAAGGACCGCACCACCGGCATGGTCGACTCGGTGGACGGTACGACGCTGAAGGTGACGTGGTCGGGCAAGGCCGGGCAGGAGACGTACACCAAGGCGGAGGGCGGGAAGCTGCCGTCGGGGCTGCCGACGGTGCCGGTGCGGCGGTGACGCTTTCGCGGCCTCCGCGCCGTTGAGCACCATCTGAAGTGGTGAATCGGGCCGGGGTGCGTGATCGCGTCCCGACCGCAGGGGCCATGATGCGGGGGAGACCGTCACCACCTCGATGGGAACCTGCTCATGCGCGCCATTCCGCTCACCGTCACCGCTCTCGCCGCCGCTCTGCTGCTGACCGCCTGCAACGACAGCGGCGGGAACAAGAGCGGCAAGAGCGGCTCCGCCTGCGAGATCGGCGGGGTCTCGCTGGAGATCGGGGCGGCCAGCGTGGCCCCCGCCGCCGGGGACACCGGCGAGATCCCGGTCAGCATCACCAACCAGAGCGCCCCCTGCACCCTGGACGACTTCCCGGACATCGAGCTGAACGGGGGCGGCTCCAAGGCCCGGGTACCCGTGCTCAAGGGCGCGAAGGCCCAGAAGCTGAAGCTCGCCAAGGGCGACTCCGCGTCCTTCTCGATCAGCTATGTACGGGGTGCGGAGGGCGCCAAGAACGCCGTCGCGGCGCAGACCGTGAAGATCACCCTGCCCGGCTCGGACACCAGCCGGACCTTCCCGTGGAAGTACGGCCCGGTCGCGGGCAAGGCCGACGGAAGCGGCCCGGACGCGTCCGTGAGCGCCTTCCAGCAGGTGGGCGACTGAGCGGGGCGAGGCGGGAGCGGAGCGGGGCGAGGCGGAGCGGGGCTGGCGACTGAGCGCGGCGGCGAGCGGGCGGGTCGGCACGGGAGCGGTCGGCGGCTGGGCCGGCCGGCACGGGAGCGGTCGGCGACCGGGCGCGGCGAGCGAGTGGGTCGGTGGCTGGGCGGGGCGGGGCGGCGCGGGGGCGGGACTGGCGACTGGGCAGAGCGGCGAGCAAGCGGGTTGCCGACCGGGCCGGTCGGCACGCGAGCAAGGTCGGCGAGCGGGCCGGTCGGCAGCCGGGCCGGTCGGTGACTGGCCGTCAGCCCAGGCGCGGGCGGGCTCTGACCTGTGCCTGGTCCGCCGCGCGTGCGCCCTCCGTCCAGCCCGCCGCGTCGCTGACCCCCCGCAGCCGGGTCGTCGTGGTCTCCGGGAACATGTGCTCCAGCCGGCCGGTGACGGCCGTCTCGCGTGTGGCCAGCACCGGCAGCAGGTCCTGGGTCACCTGGGTCTCGGCGGCTGCCGCGAGCCGGTCGCCGACGCGGTGCGCGTAGGCCGCGAGGAACGACTGCCGGAAGGTCTTGGTCCGCTTGCGCCCGCCGGCTCTCTGGGCGGCCTCCGCCTTCGTCATCGCGTGCGTGGCCTGCACCAGCAACGAGGTGTAGAGCAGCTCGACCGCCTCCAGGTCCGCCTCGAACCCGACGACCGTGGAGAAGCCCAGCGGTTCGTTCCACACCGCGCGGCAGTGGTTCGCCGTGGCCACCGCGTCCAGCAGGACCGCCTTGGCCTGTTCGTACGGCGGCTCGACCCCGATGCGGCAGGCGCCGGGCGCGTCCGGCGCGGGCGCTTCGGCGGCGAGCAGCGCCTCGTCGACGCTGTGCCGGGCCATCAGCTCCTGTGCCTTGGCGCTGAGCGCCTCGGCCTCCTCCGGGTAGCCGGTGGCCTCGGCCTTGGCGAGCAGCGCGCGGATGCGGGTGAGCATGCGGGAGGCGGCCGGACCGGGGGCACGCCGGGGCTCCTCGTCCAGCGGCTCCAGCGAGGGCAGGCGAAGCAGCAGGCGGTACAGCTCCAGGACCGCCGTGGCGTGCGAGAAGCGGTCGGCGGTGCGGTCGGGGCCGGCGGGCAGCGCCGCGAGCTGGTCGGTCCAGCGGCGCCCGCGCGGGCGGTCCCGCCCGGCCTGCGCCCGGATCAAGGCGGCGGCCAGGCGGACGTGCGCGTCGTCCAGCTCGCGCCGCACCAGCCGTACGACGTCGGCGGGCTGCCAGCCGCGCCTCCAGGCCCCGGCCACGAAGTCCTCGCCCCTCCGCGTGAGTTCGGCGTCGGCGCCCGGGTCGGCGGCGAGCAGGGAGGCGCCCGTGTCGAGGCCGGTGTCGGTGTCGTCGTAGAGGGCGGCCCGGAAGGCCCGTTCGACGGTGCTGGCAGTGCTGGTCACGTTGTCGATCGTGCCACGCCCCACCGACAGCACCCGATCGTTGTCCACAGGCTGTGGAAAACGCGCCGAAGCCGGGAGGGAGAGACTCCCGGAGGGGTGACCGAGAAGTGTCAACCATCAGTTGACAGCCGGGAGAGCGCAACCTACGGTTGACACTATGGCGACCAACGCGAACATCACGGCATCCGTGCGCCTCGACGACCTCATCGAGGCGATCAAGAAGGTGCACAGCGAACCCCTGGAGCAGCTCCAAGACGCGGTGATCGCCGCCGATCACCTCGGTGACGTGGCCGACCACCTGATCGGGCACTTCGTCGACCAGGCCCGCCGCTCGGGCGCCTCCTGGACCGACATCGGACGCAGCATGGGCGTGACCCGGCAGGCGGCCCAGAAACGGTTCGTGCCCAAGGAGTCCACCGACCTCGACCTCAGCCAGGGCTTCAGCCGCTACACCCCCCGCGCGCGGAACGTGGTCATGGCCGCGCACAACGAGGCGGTGGCCGCCCGCAACGCCGAGGGCCGCCCCGAGCACCTGCTCCTCGGGCTGCTGGCCGAGCCCGAGGGCCTGGCCGCGAAGGCGATCACCGCGCAGGGCGTCCCGCTGGACGCCGTACGCCAGGCCGCCACCGCCGCGCTCGCACCCGCCTCGGACGACGTCCCCGACCTCGTCCCCTACGGACCCGAGGCGAAGAAGGTCCTGGAACTCACCTTCCGCGAGGCCCTCCGGCTCGGCCACAACTACATCGGCACCGAGCACCTCCTGCTCGCCCTGCTGGAGCACGAGAACGGCCAGGGCGTCCTCACCGGCCTCGGCATCACCAAGGCGGGCACCGAGGAGTACGTCGGCAAGGTGCTGTCACTGCTGCTGGAACAGAAGAAGGAGGCCGCCGCGGCAGCCGAGTCGGCGACCGGAGCCACGGAGCCCGGCCAGGACTGACGAGGGCCGAACCCGCAGGCCGGGGCCGTTGTCAGACCCCCCTGCCACACTCGCAGTCATGACCGACCGGTGGGCGCTCGCACCGGCCGAGGACGAAGGCGTGGACGTCGCCCCCCTCGGCCCGGACGGGCTGCCCGCCGGACCGGTGCGGCGGGAAAGCGATCTCGCCGCGGCGGTGCGGAGCCGCCCGGAGGTGACGCGCTGGGTGTGGCGGTCGACCCCCGAGGTCTACCCGCGCCTGCTCGCCACGGGGGTGCGAGTGGAGCGGTGCTACGACATCGAGGACGCCGAGACCCTCCTGCTCGGCCACGAGGGGCGGTACGGCGACCCGCGCTCGGCCGCCGCCGCCCTGGCCCGCCTCCGCGGCGGCCCCGTCCCGCCCGACCCGCCGCAGCGGGCGGCCGATCCGAGCGCCCAGTCCCCGCTCTTCGAGCCCGTCGGCAACCGCCTGCCCCTGCCGGACCTGCTCGCGGTCTACGCCGACCAGGTGCGGCGGCACGAGAAGACAGCCCACCCCGACCGCATGCGGCTGCTGACCGCCGCCGAGTCGGCCGGGATGCTGGTCGCCGCCGAGATGAACCACGCGGGTCTGCCCTGGAGCGCCGAGGTCCACCGCGAAGTGCTGCACGACCTGCTCGGCGAGCGGTACGCGGGCGGCGGCGAGCCGCGCCGCCTCGCCGAGCTGGCCGACGAGGTGTCCGCCGCCTTCGGCCGCCGGGTGCGGCCCGATCTGCCCGCCGATGTGATCAAGTCCTTCGCGCAGGCCGGGATCAAGGTGAAGTCCACCCGCCGCTGGGAGATCCAGTCCGTCGACCACCCGGCCGTCGAGCCCCTGCTGGAGTACAAGAAGCTGTACCGCATCTGGGTGGCCCACGGCTGGTCCTGGCTCCAGGACTGGGTGCGCGACGGCCGCTTCCGCCCCGAGTTCCTCGCCGGCGGCACGGTCACCGGGCGCTGGGTGACCAACGGCGGGGGCGCGCTGCAGATCCCCAAGGTGATCCGCCGGGCCGTCGTCGCCGACCCCGGCTGGCGGCTGGTGGTGGCCGACGCCGACCAGATGGAGCCGCGCGTGCTGGCCGCGATCTCCCGCGACCCGGGCCTGATGGAGGTGGCCGGCCGCGAGAGCGACCTCTACCAGTCCGTCTCCGACCGCGCCTTCTCCGGCGACCGGAACCAGGCCAAACTCGCCGTGCTCGGCGCGATCTACGGCCAGACCTCCGGGGACGGCCTGAAGAACCTCGCCGCGCTCCGCCGCCGCTTCCCCAAGGCCGTCGCCTACGTCGACGAGGCGGCCCGCGCGGGCGAGGAGGGCCGGCTGGTGCGCACCTGGCTGGGCCGCACCTGCCCCCCGGTCGCCCGGGCGGGCGAGGACGCGGCGGAGGAGGCCGGCATCCCGATCGGCGAGGAAGGACCGGAAGGCCAGACCGGCTGGGGCCCCGGATACGCGTCGACCGACTCCCGCGCGCGGGGCCGCTTCGCACGGAACTTCGTCGTGCAGGGCAGCGCCGCCGACTGGGCCCTGCTGCTGCTCGCCGCGCTGCGCCGGGCCTGCGCGGAGCTGAAGGCCGAGCTGGTCTTCTTCCAGCACGACGAGGTGATCGTGCACTGCCCCGCCGAGGAGGCCGACGCCGTCGTCCAGGCCATCCGCGAGTCCGCCGCCCTCGCCGGCCGGCTGACCTTCGGCGACACACCGGTGCGGTTCCCGTTCACGACGGCGGTGGTGCGGTGCTATGCCGACGCCAAGTAGCGCCTGTCACCCTCTGGGTGCACAGCGGATCACCACGCGGCCGGGCCGCCGCTCAACAGCTCCCGCAGCTCCGCCAGGATCGCCTGCTCGTCGGTGCCGTCCAGCGCCTCGCGGGCCGCGCGCCAGGCGTCGTACGCCTCCGCCCGCCGCCCCCGCTCGCGCAGCAGGAACCCGTGCTGGTGCAGGGCCAGTCCGCCCATGTACCGGTCGGCGCGGGCGTCGGCCCGGCGCAGCAGCTCGGCGCACTCGTCCGCCGCCCGCTCGGTGTGCCCCAGCCGCCGCAGCGCGCGGACCAGGCCGAGCCGGGTCTGGGACTCCCCGTGCCAGTCGCCGTGACCGCCGAGGATGCGCAGGCTCTCCTCGAAGTGCCGGGCGGCGGCGGCCGGTTCGCCGAGGGTCAGATGGGCGTAGCCGATGTTGCAGTGCGCCGAGTGCTGCACGATGACGGCGCCGATCTCGTCCCCGATGGCCAGCGAGCGCCGGTGCTGCTCGATGGCGGCGCGCGGGTCGGTGTGCTCGTAGAGGTTGCCCAGGTGGCTGCGGGTGACGGCCTCGCCGTAGGGGTCGTTCAGCAGCCGCGAGTAGGTGAGGCTCTGCCGCAGCGCCTCCCCCGACTCGGCGAAGCGCCCCAGTCCCTCCAGCAGCAGCCCTCGGTTGTTCAGGCAGCGCCGGATCCGGGAGGCCGTGCCCAGTCGCCCCCAGACCTCCAGGGCCTGGTCGGTGAGGGCGAGGGCGTCGTTCTGCCGGCCGGTCAGGAAGTGCAGGCCCGCGAGGTCGCCCAGCGCGTACGCCTCGGCCTCCGGGTCCCCGAGCCGCCGCGCGGCACCGAGCGCGGCCCGCCCCAGCACCTCCATCTCGGCGACCCGGCCGCTGCGCTGCACGTAGGGGAACAGCAGCCGTACGAGCGCCGAGAGGAGGGCGGCCGTGCGCGGATCGTCGGTGCCGGCGTTGCGTGCCACCAGCGTGACGACGTTCTCCAGCTCCAGCTCACCCCAGGCGAACGCCTCCTCGGCCGACTCGAAGGGCGCCAGGGCCGCCACGTCCGCCGCGTGCTCCGCCGGCTGCGCGGAGGTCGGCCGCCGCCGGTCGTCCTGATCGAGCCCGGGCTCCACGACCGCCGTCAGTACCCGCTCGGCCATGGCGGCGTACCACCGGAGGGCGGCCAGGTCGGGGACGGCGGGGGCGCCTTCGGGATGGGGGGTGCGGTCGGGGACGGCGGGGACGCCTTCTGGACGGGGGGTGCGGTCGGGGACGGCGGGGACGCCTTCTGAACGGGAGGTGCGGTCGGGGACGGCGGGTGCGGGTCCGGGGACGGGACCGGGTGTGCGGTCGGGGATGGGAGAGGCGGGTCCGGGACCGGGTGTGCCGTCGGGGATGGCAGAGGCCGGTTCGGGACCGGGTGCGTCGTCGGAGACGGCAGAGGCCGGTTCGGGACCGGGTGCGTCGTCGGAGACGGCAGAGGCCGGTTCGGGACCGGGTGCGTCGTCGGAGACGGCGAGGTCGGTGGTTCCGGCGCTGCCATCGGCGTCGGTGGTGCCGGCGCTGCCATCGGCGTCGGTGGTGCCGGCGCTGCCATCGGCGTCGGTGGTGCCGGACGCGCCGTTGCCAGCCGTGCCGGGGGTCTCCGCGGAGGACTCGTTGCCGGCCGACGCGGGAGCCCCGCCGAAGGCATCCGTACCTGCCGCGTCGGCGGCCGGGCGCGCGGTGGGCCTCGGGGCGGCGTCGGCCAGTTCGCGGGCGAAGTCGCGGACCAGGTCGTGGGGCGCGTAGCGGCCGTACGCCGTCTCCTCCAGGAGGGCGACGTCCACCAGGCGGTCCAGGGCGGCCTCGGCGCGGCGCTCGTCCGTGCCGGTGAGGCGCGCGATCAGCGGGGCGCCGTAGGTGGGCAGGTCGAGCGCGCCGATGTGGCGCAGGGCGAGGGCCGCGTCCCGGTCGGCCTCGCGCTCGGCGGCGGCGAGCGCGTCGTGGGCGACGGCCAGGGAACGGCGGACGCTCAGGTCGTCGTACTCCAGGTGGCGCAAGCGCCCGCCGGTCTCAGCGAGTTGGCCGGCCAGGACGTCCGGGGTCAGGGCGCGGCGGGCCGCGAGCCGGGCGGCGACCACGCGCAGCGCCAGCGGGAGCCGGCCGGTCAGCTCGACCAGCGCGTGGCCGGCGTCCAGTCCCGCGCGCCCGCTCACCGTGCGCAGCAGGGCCGCGCTGTCCTCACCGGTCAGCGGGGAGAGCGGGAAGCGACGGGCGCCGTCGAGCGCGGTGAGCGGTGAGCGGCTGGTGACGATCACCGCGCAGCCGGGCCCGGCCGGCAGCAGGGGCCGTACCTGTGCCGCGTTCGCCGCGTCGTCCAGCACCAGCAGGATGCGCGCGGGCGCGAGCAGCGAGCGGAGCAACGCGGAGGCCGCATCCGGGTGTTCCGGGATGTTCCGGGGCGTCGCACCGAGGTCGCGCAGCAGCGCGGCGAGCGCCTGCGTGGCGGTGAGCGGGGTCATGCCGGGGGTGGCGCCGTGCAGGTTGACGTAGAGCTGACCGTCGGTGAAACGTTCCCTCAACTCATGGGCCACGTGCAGGGCCAGCGCGCTCTTGCCGACGCCGGCCATTCCGCTGACCACCGCGACGGCGGGGGCCGGAGCGGACGGCTCGGCCAGCGTGCGGCGCAGCTCGCGGCGCACGTCGGCACGGCCGGTGAAGTGGGCCGGCGGGGCGGGCAACTGGGCCGGACGGGGGGTCTGCCGTACGACGGGTCCGTCACCTTCGCGTGAGGACGCGGAGGGCGCGGGGGGCACGGAGGGCGCGGAGGGTGACGCGGGGGGTGCTTGCGGCGCCGGGGACGCGGCATCACCCACGGTGCGGCTGGGGGTGCCGGTACCAGTACGGTCGTCGTTGCCGTTGCCGGCGCCGGCGGCCGAGTCGTCCTCCCGGCGCGGCTGTCCGCCCTGCCCGGCCGGCCGCGCGGAGCCGCCGTACTCCACGTCCCGCCGCCGCTGCTCACCGCTCCCCCGCAGCACCTCGACATGCGCCTCGCGGACGGTCGGGCCGGGTTCGATGCCGAGCTCCTCGACCAGGCGGGCACGCAGATCACGGTGGACGGCGAGGGCCTCGGCCTGGCGGCCGGTGCGGTGCAGGGCGAGCATCAGCTGACGGTGGTACGCCTCACGCAGCGGATGTTCGGCGACCAGGGCCGCGAGCTCGGGGACGAGCGCGGCCAGGCGGGCGCCGCCGAGGGCCAGCTCGGCGTCGTAGCGCAGCTCCAGCAGGAGCAGCCGCGCCTCAGTCAGGCGCTGCACGAGGGCGTAGCCGCCGATGTCGGCGGGGAGTCCGCTGAGCGGCGTGCCACGCCACAGCGCGAGCGCGGAGGCGCAGGCGCGTACGACGCCCGGCCAGTCGCGCCGGGCGTGCGCGGCGCGCGCCTCGGCGACCCGGGCGTCGAAGACGTGCACGTCCAGTTCGCCGTGGTCGACCCGCAGCACATAGCCGGGCGGTACGGCCCTGAGCCGTTCGGGGTCGTCCAGGAGCCGGCGCAGCCGGGTGACGTGGTTGTGCAGGGAAGCCTGCGCGGAGACGGGAGGGGCGCCGCCCCACAGCGCGTCCTTCAGCGCCTCGACCGACACGACCCGGCCGGGTTCCAGCAGCAGCGCGGCGAGCAGGGCGCGGACCTTGGGGCTGCCGATGGCTCGGATGCCGTGGTCGGGGGCGTCGTGGCCGGCCTTCTCGGCGGGACGACGGGCGGTGGGGGGACCGGAGGATCGGGGTGCGGCACCGGCGGCTCGGGGAGCGGTGCCGGAGGTTTCCGGAGAGGTGGCGCAAGAGCTGTCGTACGAGATTCCGTAGGGCGGTCGGTCGTAGAGGACCGGCGGTCCCAGCAGTCCGAAGTGCAGCTCGCACCGCCGCATCACGCCGCTCCACTGCCTTCCCGCGCGGTCGGATCCGACCGCGCTCCGCGGCGGGTGTGTACCCGCCGTCACCTGGCGGAATTCCGCCCTGTCCACAGCGGTTTCCCGCCACCTTCATCCTGTCGGCCAACCGTCGGCCGACCCACCGGCCCTCCGCCATCCGGCAGTTGAATCCGCCCACCCGAAGGCGAAGTTCCCGCTGCCACCGGAGGACTTCCGGCCAACCGCTCCTCGGTCCACTGACGAACCGTTGGCCACATGTTAGCGATCCGTTGGCGCATCCTGATGTGATCATTCCATCGGATTCGGCCCGACGGCGCGCGCGTAGCACGCGTAACTCGGGGGAGTGTCGCCGCAGGCTGGATCCGGGGACGACAAGGGCCCCGGCCGGCGGAGGTGAACGACCGGGGCCCCGTCCCGTTCCCCTCCCCAGGCCTCTTCGGCTCCCTTGCTCAGATCACCGGCGGCCGTCCCAGCCGGGTGAGCCTCCACACCGTCCGCCAGCGCATCGGCCGCCGTTCACCGGCCTGCTCCCGCAGCCCCTCCGCGAACCCGCCGAACCAGGCATTGAGCCCCGCCGTGGAACGGGTGCGGGCGAGGGTGAGGAGCGTCCACACCCCGAGGTGCACCGGGACGAGCGGCAGTGGCAGCCGGCGCCGGACGAGCCAGACGCGGTTGCGGGCGTTGACCCGGTAGTAGATGGCGTGCCGGGCCGGTGAGGTTTTGGGGTGCTGGAGGAGCAGTTCCGGGGCGTACAGGATCTTCCAGCCGGCGTCGGCGGCCCGCCAGGCCAGGTCGGTCTCCTCGTGCGCGAAGAAGAACTCGGCGGGCCAGTCCCCGGTCTCGGCCAGCATGTCCATGCGCAGGGCGTGTCCGCCGCCGAGGAAGCCGGTGACGTAGCCGCCGCGCAGCGGGTCGGACTTGCCGATCCTCGGCACATGCCGCTGCTGGGTCTCGCCCCGCTCGTCGGCGATGCGGAAGCCGACGATGCCGAGGCGCGGATCGGCGGCGTACAGGTCACGCACCCGGCGCAGCACGTCGGGGTCGACGAGCAGCCCGTCGTCGTCCAGTTCCACGACGACGTCGACGTCCCCGAACTCCCGCAGCCGGGCGAGGGCGACGTTCCGGCCGCCCGGGCAGCCGAGGTTCTCCTCGACGTCGATGGTCGTGACCTCGCCGGGCAGGGAGAGCCGGTGGGCGAACTCGGGTAGCCGGCAGCCGTTGCCGACGATCACGATGCGGGCGGGGGCGAGGTCCTGCTTGGCCACGGACTCCAGCAGGGCGTCGACCTCGGCGGGCCGGTTGCCCATGGTCACCACGGCGACGGCGATCCTCGGCTCCACCACGTCCCTCACCCCATCCGGCCGACAGCGGCACCGCGTCCCGAACGCGCGCTGCCCGCCCTTCACCAAGATGTTGCCTCAGGTCCGCGGGTTCACCGGACGCCGGTTCACTTTGCCGCGTCTTTGTTCCGGTTTTGTCACTTGAGGGCACCTCCGCCCCCGTCGCCATCCTGGACCGCCATGAGGACGCGAACAGGAAGACCAGGCGGAAGCAGAAGAAGCCGCACCGCAACCGCTTCCGCGGCTAGTCGCGGTTCCGGCGGCGGTACATGCGGTAGAGACGCACAGCCATCAGCGGGGCGCCGACGACGACGATGACGATCGTGGCCCAGGTGGGCAGTACGGGACCGGGAACGTCAGCAGCGGACAGAGGGATCACGGGACACCGAACCTCGCAGCCGTCGAGTCGGGCAGGCCACCGCCTGGGAGCGGCTCGCCGTCGACGAGACGGAGGCGAGCCGAGCGGGCGCGGCGCCGCCGTCACGTCCACGGAACGAGAAACCCCGGCCAGGAGCGTCCTGGCCGGGGTTTCCAGTGGAGCCGCTTTCGGGATTCGAACCCGAGACCTACGCATTACGAGTGCGTTGCTCTGGCCATCTGAGCTAAAGCGGCGTGCTGCCCGCACCAGGGTGCGATCGGCAACGTCGGTAAGTCTACACAGTTTCCCGGGGTGGTTCGTACCCACCCCGGAGTGGGTGGTTCCGGGGTGGGCGGCAGGGGCTATGAGCAGCGCTTCCCGGCGGCCGGCGGGGTGCCGCGGAGGAGGTAGGTGTCGATCGCCGTGTCGATGCAGGCGCTGCCCCGGCCGTACGCCGTGTGGCCGTCGCCGTCGTAGGTCAGCAGGCGGGACGAGGAGAGCTGGCGGGCCAGGGACCGGGCCCAGCGGTACGGGGTGGCCGGGTCGCGGACCGTGCCGACCACCACGATCGGCGCCGCCCCCTTCGCCTCGATGCGGTGCGGCTCACCCGTCGCCCGCACCGGCCAGTACGCGCAGTTCAGCGAGGCCCACGCCAGGCCCGGGCCGAAGACGGGGGACGCCTTCTCGAACTCGGGCAGCGCCTTCTCGACGTCCTCGGGACCGGAGAAGGCCGGCGGCAGGTCCAGGCAGTTCACGGCGGCGTTGGCCATCATCAGATTGCTGTAGTGGCCTTTCGCGTCCCGCTCGTAGTAGCTGTCGGCGAGGGCCAGCAGGCCGGCGCCGTCGTTCTCCCTCATCGCCGAGGTCAGCGCCTCGCGCAGTTGCTCCCAGGACGCCTCGTCGTACATCGACGCGATCACCCCGGTCGTGGCCAGCGGCTCCCCCAGCTTGCGGCCGTCCGCGTCGCCCGCCGGGATGGGGTGGGTGTCCAGCTTGCGGAAGAACGCCTTCATGTTGGCGCCGACCCGCGCCGGCGTCGTGCCCCTCCCGCCGAGCGGGCAGTCGGACTGCCGTACGCAGTCCTTCGCGAACGCCTGGAACGCCGTCTCGAAGCCCGCCGTCTGGTCCAGGTTCAGCCTGCGGGCGTCCAGGGTCGGGTCCATCGCGCCGTCCAGGACCATCCGGCCGACCTGCCGGGGGAACAGTCCGGCGTACGTCGCCCCGAGGAACGTGCCGTACGACGCCCCGACGTAGTTGAGTTTCCGGTCGCCGAGCGCCGCCCGCAGGATGTCCATGTCCCGTGCCGCCTCGACGGTGGAGACATGCCGCAGCAGCCGTGCCGAGCGGGCCCCGCAGCTCTCCGCGAACTTCCGGTCCGCCGCGACCAGCGCGTCCCGTTCCCGCTGGTCGTCGGGGGTGGTGTCCGTCTGCGTGTACGCGTCCATCTGTCGCCCGTCGAGGCATTGGACGGGCTCGCTGCGGGCGACTCCCCGTGGGTCCACCGCGACCATGTCGTAGCGGGCCCGGACCTGAGCCGGGTAGCCGATGCCCGCGTACTGCTGGAGGTATCCGACCGCCGAACCCCCCGGTCCACCCGGGTTGACCAGCAGGGAGCCGAGCGGCTTGCCCTTGCCGGTGGCCTTCTTGCGGGCCACGGCGAGCCGTACGGTGCCCGCGTCGGGCCTTGCGTAGTCCAGCGGCGCCTTCATCGTCGCGCACTGGAATCCGGGCACACCGCAGTCGCGCCAGCTCAGCCGCTGGCCGTAGTACGGCGTCAGCGCCGACGGCGTCGCATGCGGCAGCGCGGCCAGCGCCGCCTGCACCGTCCCGCCCGCGGATGATGTGGTCGAGCTCCCGGAGGAGCAGGCGGACACGAGCAGTGCGGCGGCCGTGAGGAGCGTCGCCGTGCGGCGGGCCGTCGTCCGGGCGCGGGTGCCCCGGGTCCGGCGGGTGCGGGGAGATGGCCTGGTGTACATCCGGCGAGCCTAACCGTGTGCGACGGCGCGTGTGCGGTGCGTGGGCATTGTGGCTCGTACGAGGGACACGGTGACCTCCTCCCCCCTCAGCCGGCCGCCCTGACGGGCAGAACCCCGCCCGGCCGGTCGCCCTCACGGGCTGGGCGCCTCACCCCGCGCGCAGCGCCATCGTCATCGCCTCCACCGCCAGCAGCGGAGCCACATTGCGGTCCAGGGCCTCGCGGCACGCGGAGATCGCCTCGATACGGCGGAGGGTGGACTCCGGGGTGCCGACCCGGGCCAGCCGCTCCAGGGCGTCCTCCGCGTCGGCGTTGGCGAGCGCCACGCGCGTGCCGAGTTGCAGGGCGAGGACGTCGCGGTAGAAGGCGGTGAGGTCGCCGAGGGCGACGTCCAGGCTGTCGCGCTGCGTGCGGGTTCTGCGGCGCTTCTGCATGTCCTCCAGCTCCTTCATCACCCCCGCCGTGCCGCGCGGCATGCGGCCGCCCTGGGCCGCGCCGAGCGCCGCCTTCAGCTCCTCGGTCTCCTTGCCGTCCATCTCCTCGGCGAGCTGCTTGGCGTCCTCGGCAGCCGCGTCGACCAGTTCCTGGGCCGCCCTCAGGCAGGCGCCGACCTCGTCCAGCCGCAGCGGGAGCTTCAGCACGGCGGCCCGGCGCTCGCGGGCCGCCGGGTCGGTGGCCAGGCGGCGGGCCCGGTCGACGTGCCCCTGGGTGGCGCGGGCGGCGGACGCGGCGACCTCCGGCTCGATGCCGTCGCGCCGCATGAGCATGTCGGCGACCGCCTCGACGGACGGCGTGCGCAGGTTCAGGTGGCGGCAGCGGGAGCGGATGGTCGGCAGGACGTCCTCGATGGAGGGGGCGCACAGCAGCCAGACCGTGCGCGGGGCGGGCTCCTCCACCGCCTTGAGGACCGCGTTGGCCGACTTCTCGTTCAGCCGCTCGGCGTCCTCGACCAGGATGATCTGCCAGCGGCCGTTCGCCGGGGAGGTGAACGACTTGCGGACCGTGTCCCGCATGTCCTTGACCAGGATCTCGGAGCCGACCGCGGCGACCGACGTGACGTCCGCGTGGGTGCCGAGCAGGGCGGTGTGGCAGCCGTCGCAGAAGCCGCAGCCGGGGGAGCCGCCGAGCGCGCGGTCGGGGCTCACGCACTGCAAGGCGGCGGCGAAGGCCCTGGCCGCCTGGTTCCGGCCCGCGCCGGGCGGGCCGGTGAAGAGCCAGGCGTGGGTCATCTTCGACGTCTCGGGCAGCGGCTGGTCCGCCGCGGCGGCCGTGACGAGGGCGTCGGCGTCCCGCGCGGCGGCGTCCAGCACCGCGCTCACCTTCTCCTGCCCGACGAGGTCGTCCCACACGGTCATGGGTCACGCCGCCCTTCCGTCACACTCCGCGTTCCGCCCTCCATTGTGCGGGTGGGCACTGACAACCGGGGCGGACGGAGGTCGCGGAGGCGGTGGCACCGGTGGACTGCGTGTCTGCCCTGAGGCGGGGACTACGCCTGCCCGGAGGCACCCGCCGGTGGCTTACGCCCGTCCGCAGGCGGTGGCTACGCCTGTCCAACCAGGGCTACGCCTGCCCAGCGGGGGCTGCGCCTGCCCAGTAGGGGCCATGCCTGTCCAGAGGGCTACGCCTGTCCGGTGGCGGAGGCCACGGCCGGCGCCGACGCCCGCACCTGACCGGCAACGACGGCAACCGCACACGCCGACACCCAGGTCCGCACCCGAGCACCGGCCGACACCCGCGCCCCGCCGACGGCGAGAGACCGCGGCACCGACACACCTTGCCGTCGGCCACGGGCTGCCGCCGTCCCCCACGCCTTGCCAACGGCCAAGGGCGGCGGCCATCGCCGACACCGTGCCTCCACCCGGAGCCGCAGCCGGCACCGACACCCGGAAGCACCGCCCGCCGATGTCCCAGGCGCCGGCCCTCACCAGCGCCCGGACACCCGGCCCTCACCAGCGTGCGGCTCAGCCGCGGCGGCCCCGGCCGCGCCCCTTGCGGCCCTGTTCCCCGCCGTCGCCCTGGTCGCCGTACTGCCCCTCGTCGTACGAACCCAGCAGCTCGTCGGCCAGCGTGGGCAGGTCGTCCAGCGGGGTCTCCTCGGCCCAGTCGGGGCGCGGGCGGCGGCGGGGCGTGCCGTCGGCGTCGATCTGGGGCATCTCGCGCGTGCGCGGCTCGGAGCCGTCGGGGCCCGCGGCGGGCCGCTCCTCCCGGAAGAAGCCGGGCGGCACCCGGTCGGCCGGGTCGCCGTCCCGTACGGGCGGCAGCACCGCGGTCTCGTCCGCCGCACCCGGAGCCACCCTGGGCAGCTCGGCCGTCTCGTCGGCGGACACCGGCGGCAGCACGGCCGTCTCGTCCGCCGCGCCCGCCGGCACCTGCGGCAGCACCGCGGTCTCGTCGGCCGGCCCGGCGACGGCCGGCGGCTGCGGCAGCTCGGCGGTCACTTCGGAGTCGGGGTGGACACCCCGGGTGTCGCGGGCGGCGCGCTCCTCGCGCACCGGACGCAGCACGGTCGTCTCGTCGTCGGTGCCCCGCGTGTCCGTCCCGCGCGCGGCCTCTTCCGGCGACACCACGGGCGTCGGGACCGTGGCCGCGTCAGAAACCACCCGCGGTGCCGTCGGCAGAGGCGTGCTGGGCCTGCGGGCCGCGGCGTCGGCCGCCGACGCGGCCTCGGCAGCCTGCCGGCGGGCCTCCTCCGCCCGCAGCAGCGCCTCCTCGGCCTTGCGCTGGGCCTCCAGGCGCCGGGCCTCCTCCTCGGCGCGCAGCCGGGCCTCCTCCTCGGCCTGCTTGCGGCGTCGCTCCTCCTCGGCCCTGCGGCGGGCCTCCTCCTCCGCGCGTGCCTTCTCCTCGGCGAGCAGCCGCTGCCGCTCCTCCTCCGCGCGCCGACGGGCCTCCTCGGCCCGCTGCCGGGCCTCCTCCGCCTGCCGTTCGGCCTCGCGCCGCTGCGCCTCCTCCAGCTCGCGCCGCTTGCGCTCCTCCTCCTCGGCACGCAGCTTGGCCAGCTGCTCCTGGCGCTCGCGCTCCAGGCGCTCCTCCTCGGCCTTGCGGGCGGCCTCTTCCTCGGCCTTGCGGCGGGCCTCCTCCTCGGCCTTCCTGCGGGCCTCCTCCTGGGCCTTGATCTCGGCCTCGGACAGCGGCAGCACGACATCCAGCCGGTGCCGGATCACGGTGGTGACGGCCTCGGGCTCCTGCCCGGCGTCCACGACCAGGTAGCGCCCGGGGTCGGAGGCGGCCAGCGTGAGGAAACCGGCCCGCACGCGCGCGTGGAACTCCGCGGGCTCCGACTCCAGCCGGTCCGGTGCCTCGGTGAACCGCTCGCGGGCGGTCTCCGGGGCGACGTCCAGCAGGACGGTCAGGTGCGGGACGAGACCGTTGGTGGCCCAGCGGTTGATGCGGGCGATCTCGGTCGGGGACAGGTCGCGGCCGGCGCCCTGGTAGGCGACGGAGGAGTCGATGTAGCGGTCGGTGATCACCACCGCGCCGCGTTCCAGGGCGGGTCGTACGACGGTGTCGACGTGCTCGGCGCGGTCGGCGGCGTACAGCAGCGCCTCCGCGCGGTGGGACAGGCCCGCCGACGAGACGTCCAGCAGGATCGAGCGCAGCCGCTTGCCCACGGGGGTGGCGCCGGGCTCGCGGGTGAGCACGACCTCGTGGCCCTTGGCGCGGATCCACTCGGCGAGCGCCTCGGCCTGGGTGGACTTGCCGGCGCCGTCGCCGCCCTCCAGGGCGATGAAGAAGCCGTTGGCCGCCGGAGCGGTGACCGGGTCGTCGCCGCCCAGCAGGGCGTCCTTGAGGTCCTGCCGCAGCGGCACGCCGGAGCGGTCGTCGACCTTGGCGAGCACCAGTGCGGCCACCGGCAGCAGCAGCGCGCCGACCAGCATGAAGGTGAAGGCGGCGCCGCCGTGCGCGAAGACGAACTTGCCGTTCTCCAGCCGGTGCGGGCCGATCAGGGCCGCGACCAGGGGCGCGATCAGTGCGCCGAGCGCTATGAAGACGCGGCTCATGGCGTGCAGGTGTTCGGTGGTGCGCGCCCGGCGGGAGTCCTCGGTCTCCTGGTCGAGCAGGGTGTGCCCGGTGTTGGCGGCCACGCCCGCGCCGACGCCTGCCAGCGTGACGATCAGCAGGACCGTGGTGACGTCCGGGACCAGCCCGGCGGCCAGCAGGGCGATGCCGGTGACGGCGATGGCCAGGGCCAGCAGACGGCGGCGGGAGAGTGAGGGCAGCAGCGCGGGGGCGGTGCGGATGCCGACGGCGACACCGCCGGTCAGGCCCAGCACCAGCAGGCCGTACAGCACGGGGCCGCCGCCCAGGTCCTTGGCGTGCAGCACGCTCACCGAGACGGCCGCCGCGATGGCGCCGGCGACTCCGGCGCAGGCCGGGACGAGCAGCGGAATGGCGCCCGTACGGCCCTTGTCGACGCCGGTGCCGGTGCGCGGGCGGCGCAGGCCCTCCAGCGGTGACCGCGCGCGCGGGGTGCGCGTGGCGGGCAGCTCCAGATAGGTCAGCACGGACAGCGAGGCGGCGAACAGGCCCGCCGCCACATACGACCCGAGGGCCGCCTGGTGCTGGTCGAACCAGGCCACGCCGGTCCCCAGCAGGTTGTTCAACAGGGCGGCGACGACCAGGGCGGCGGCGGCCAGCGGCACCGCCAGGAAGGTCGTCCGCAGCGACAGGCGGCGCAGGGCGTCCAGGTGGTCCGGCAGCGGTCGTACCGTCGCGCCCTCCGGCGGCGGGGCCGGCAGCAGGGCCGGAGCGGCGCTCTCCCGGCAGACGGTCCACAGCCGTTCGGCGACACCGGTGACGAAGGCGGTGACCAGCAGGACGGCCAGCGCGTTGTCCGGCGTCCAGTCGATCCACAGCGGCGCGACGATCATCAGCGCCGCGCGCAGGCCGTCGGCGCCGACCATGGTCCAGCGGCGGTCGAGCGGGCCCTCCTGGGCGGTGAGCGAGGTCAGCGGGCCGAGGAGGACGGCGCCGAAGAGCAGCGCGGCGAGGACCCGCGCGGCGAAGACCGTCGCCACTGCGAACGCCACGCCCCGGTAGCCGCCGCCGAAGGCCCCCTCGGCGATCGCCGATTGGAGGACCAGGAGGACGAGGACGAGGAGGGACAGGGTGTCGCCGACACCGCTCACCAACTGCGCGCTCCACAGGCGCTTCAGTTGCGGTCGGCGCAGCAGGGAACGGACGGCGCGCTCGCGGGAGTCCGCGACCAGGGCGTCGTCCGGTGCTGTGGTGTGGGCCGTCGGCTGCTCGGCTCGCGTCATGCGTTCAGCCTATCCGCAGCCGCTGACACCACACCTCACGTGTCCGGGCATGCGCGCGCCCCGGCACCGAGGGGGTGCCGGGGCGTTCGTCGTGCGCACCGGAAGAGGAGACCGCCGGTCCCGCGGAGTGTCAGTCCTCCGCGCCGGAAGCCGTCGCCCTGGAAGCCGTCGCCTTCTTGGCGGTCGTCTTCTTCGCCGCGGCCGTCGTCTTCTTCGCGGCCGTCTTCTTGGCGGCGGTCTTCTTCGCCGGGGCGGTCTTCTTCGCCGCCGCCTTCTTCGCGGTCTTCTTGGCGGGCGCCTTCGCGCGCTTCTCGGCGAGCAGCTCGAAACCACGCTCAGGAGTGATCGTTTCGACGCTGTCGCCGGAGCGCAGGGTCGCGTTGGTCTCGCCGTCGGTGACGTACGGACCGAAGCGGCCGTCCTTGACCACGACCGGCTTGCCGGAGACCGGGTCCTCGCCCAGCTCCTTCAGCGGCGGCTTGGCCGCCGCTCGGCCGCGCTGCTTCGGCTGGGCGTAGATCGCCTGCGCCTCCTCCAGCGTGATCGTGAAGAGCTGGTCCTCGGACTGGAGCGAGCGCGAGTCCGTGCCCTTCTTCAGGTACGGGCCGTAGCGGCCGTTCTGCGCGGTGATCTCCTGGCCGTCCGCGTCGGTGCCGACGACACGCGGCAGCGACATCAGCTTCAGCGCGTCGTCCAGCGTCACCGTGTCGAGCGACATGGACTTGAAGAGCGAGGCCGTGCGCGGCTTGACCGCGTTCTTGCCGGTCTTCGGGGTGCCCTCGGGGAGGACTTCCGTGACGTACGGGCCGTAGCGGCCGGCCTTGGCGACGATCGCGTGGCCGGTGGCCGGGTCGGTGCCCAGCTCGAAGTCGCCGCTGGGCTTGGCCAGCAGTTCCTCGGCCAGCTCGACGGTCAGCTCGTCCGGTGCCAGGTCGTCCGGGATGTCGGCGCGCTGGTGCTGTTCGGTGTCCTTCTCGCCGCGCTCGATGTACGGGCCGTAGCGGCCGACGCGGAGCACGATGTCGTTGCCGACCGGGAACGACGACACCTCGCGCGCGTCGATCGCGCCCAGGTCGGTCACCAGCTCCTTGAGGCCGCCGAGGTGGTCGCCGTCGCCGTTGCCGGCGTCGGCCGCGCCGCCCGTGGCCGTCCCCTCGCCGAAGTAGAAACGCTTCAGCCACGGCACGGCCTTGGCCTCACCCGCCGCGATGCGGTCGAGGTCGTCCTCCATCTTGGCCGTGAAGTCGTAGTCGACGAGCCGCCCGAAGTGCTTCTCCAGGAGGTTCACCACGGCGAACGACAGGAACGACGGCACCAGGGCCGTGCCCTTCTTGAAGACGTAGCCGCGGTCCAGGATCGTGCCGATGATCGACGCGTACGTCGACGGGCGGCCGATCTCGCGCTCTTCCAGCTCCTTGACCAGGGAGGCCTCGGTGTAGCGGGCCGGGGGCTTGGTGGCGTGGCCGTCGACCGTGATCTCCTCGGCGGACAGCGCGTCGCCCTCGGCGACCTGCGGCAGCCGGCGCTCGCGGTCGTCCAGCTCGGCGTTCGGGTCGTCGGCACCCTCGACGTAGGCCTTCAGGAAGCCGTGGAAGGTGATCGTCTTGCCGGAGGCGCTGAACTCGACGTCCCGGCCGTCGGCGGCGGTGCCGCCGATCTTCACCGTGACGCTGTTGCCGGTCGCGTCCTTCATCTGGGAGGCGACGGTCCGCTTCCAGATGAGCTCGTACAGCTTGAACTGGTCACCGGTCAGGCCGGTCTCCGCGGGCGTGCGGAAACGATCACCCGACGGGCGGATCGCCTCGTGCGCCTCCTGGGCGTTCTTGACCTTGGCGGCGTAGGTGCGCGGCTGCGGCGGCAGGTAGCCGGCGCCGTACAGCTGCGTGACCTGGGCGCGGGCAGCGGAGATCGCCGTGTCGCTCAGCGTCGTGGAGTCCGTACGCATGTACGTGATGTAGCCGTTCTCGTACAGCTTCTGGGCGACCTGCATGGTCGCCTTCGCGCCGAAGCCGAGCTTGCGGCTGGCCTCCTGCTGGAGCGTCGTCGTACGGAACGGGGCGTACGGCGAGCGGCGGTACGGCTTGGACTCGACGGACCGCACGGAGAAGCGGGTGTCCTCCAGGGCGGCGGCGAGGGCGCGGGCGGTCGCCTGGTCGAGGTGGAGCGTGTTCTCGCTCTTGAGCTGTCCCAGGGAGTCGAAGTCGCGGCCCTGCGCGACCCGCCGGCCGTCGACGGTCTGGAGGCGGGCGACCAGCGACGACGGGTCCGATGGGTCCCCCGCGCGGCCGGTCGCGAAGGTGCCCGTCAGGTCCCAGTACTCAGCGGAACGGAAAGCGATGCGCTCGCGTTCCCGCTCCACGACGAGCCGTGTGGCGACGGACTGCACGCGGCCGGCCGACAGCCGGGGCATGACCTTCTTCCAGAGCACCGGGGAGACCTCGTAGCCGTAGAGGCGGTCGAGGATGCGGCGGGTCTCCTGGGCGTCGACCAGCTTCTGGTTGAGCTGGCGCGGGTTGGCGACGGCCTCGCGGATCGCGTCCTTGGTGATCTCGTGGAACACCATGCGCTTGACCGGGATCTTCGGCTTCAGGACCTCCTGGAGGTGCCAGGCGATCGCCTCGCCCTCCCGGTCCTCGTCAGTGGCGAGGAACAGCTCGTCGGAGTCCTTCAGGAGGTCCTTGAGCTTCTTGACCTGGGCCTTCTTGTCCGCGTTGATCACATAGATCGGCTGGAAGTCATGGTCGACGTCCACACCGAGGCGACGGACCTCGCCGGTGTACTTCTCGGGCACCTCCGCGGCGCCGTTGGGAAGGTCGCGGATGTGCCCGACGCTCGCTTCGACGACGTATCCGGGGCCGAGGTAGCCCTTGATCGTCTTCGCCTTGGCAGGCGACTCGACGATGACGAGTCGGCGGCCGCCCTGTGCGGTCTCGCTGGTCGGGGACAACTTCGCTCTTCTCTCCGGTCGACGCTGGGGCCTCCCCAGGCCTTGGTCCCGGGGTCGCGGCGTACTGCTGGCACGTGTGACGCTGCGGAGTGTGACGCTACATCCCGCCCCCGTGTCAAACGGGAAAAGCCCACAACGGCCACTCGAACGGTAACCCGACTACCGCCATTCCTGCCGCCCGGACTGACCGGTCACCCCCGCGATCCTGTCCGGAGCGTGATGTTCCCCTTACCCGCCGGACACGGCGGGTACCCGTCTCAGAGCCGGGTCAGGCAGTACACGGCGAGGCCCAGCGCGATCGTCCCGGCCAGGCTCGCGACGGCGGCGGATGCGACCCGACTCACACCGGCGGCCACCGGTTCCCGGCGCCGCAGACGGGTGCCGGTCCACGCCAGCAGACCGGCCCCGAACAGGGCGAACACCACTCCCGCGAAGATCGCCGGCCCGCTCTCCATCGCCCGAGCACCCCTTCCCTGCCGTCGGCTCTGCCCAGCGCCGGGAGGGTGGCACGCGCGGGAGGCGGGAGGGCGACATCGGGGTGAACGGAAGACCCCTCAGTGCTCGAACATACACTCGAACCAAACGGGCTCACACCTGCTGCCGATATTTTTTTCCGGCCGTTTTCGCGAAACGGTCCGGCGCCGCCCCCGCTCGGCAATCCCACCGGGCCCGTGCCCCCGGCATACGACGACGCGCGCGACGCGATCGGAAGAGGATCCGACCGCGCCTACGACGGCACGGGCACCCGGCGTACGGCACCTGCCCGGCACCGCTCCTCCCGGGGCCTCTCACCCGGCGCCGCGACACCGCTCAGAGCGGCGCTTCCCGCCCCGCGCGCCCGCTCAGCCCGCCGGCTCCAGGAAGCCCTGCTCCACCAGCAGCCGGATCTGCGCGGGCGTGCGGTCGCGGAGCACCACCGGGTCCTCGCCGACGAGCTGCGCGATGGCGTCCAGGATGCGGCCCGCGCTCAGCGTGCCGTCGCACACCCCCGCGAACCCGGCACCCACCGTGTCCACCTTCGTCGCCCGGCGCATCCCGCGGTGCTGGCGCAGCACCACATGCTCCGGGTCCTCGGCGCCGGGCAGCCCGACCTGCTCCTGGACCACCTCGGGGACGAGCTTGAAGCGGCTGTCCAGCAGCGCCGCGTCGTCGTGCTCCCGGAGATAGTCGAGCCGCTCGAAGTGCGCCCGGATCGTCTCCCCGAGCGGCTGTTCGACCGGGTGCGGCCACTCCTCCACGGTGACGACGGGCTCGGCGGACCCGGTCCTGCGCAGGGTGATCCAGCCGAAGCCGACCGCCCTGACCTTGCGCGCCTCGAACTCGTCGAGCCAGGCGTCGTACCGCGCCTGGTACTCCGCCGGGTCCCCACGGTGGTCACCGGCGTCCCTCAGCCACAGCTCGGCGTACTGCGTGACGTCCTGCACCTCGCGCTGCACGATCCAGGCATCGCACCCGCGCGGCACCCACGACCTGAGTCTGTCCTGCCAGTCCTCCCCCGCCACGTGCTGCCAGTTCGCGAGGAACTGCGCGAACCCGCCCTCGTTCAGCCGTTCCCCCGCTTCCTGAACGAGCGAGCGGCACAGATCGTCCCCGCCCATGCCACCGTCCCGGTACGTCAGCCGGGCGCGCGGGGAGATCACGAACGGCGGGTTGGAGACGATCAGGTCGAACGTCTCGTCGTCCCGGACCGGTTCGAACAGCGAGCCCTCGCGCAGGTCGGCGGCGGGCGCCCCGGAGAGCGCCAGCGTGAGCGCCGTGATGTGCAGCGCGCGCGGGTTGAGGTCGGTCGCCGTGACGCGTGTGGCGTGCTGCGCGGCGTGCAGCGCCTGGATGCCGGACCCGGTGCCCAGGTCCAGGGCGGCGGCGACGGGGGTGCGGACGGTGATACCGGCGAGGGTCGTCGAGGCGCCGCCGACGCCCAGGACGACACCCTCGTCGCGCTGTCCGATGCCGCCGGCTCCGCCGACCGCGCAGCCGAGGTCGGAGACGATGAACCAGTCCTCGCCGCCGGGGCCGCCGTACGGCCGCACGTCCACGGTCGCGGCCACCTCGTCACCGCCCACGCGCCTGAGCCAGCCGGCCTCCACCGCCTCCTCGACCGGCAGAACGGCCGCCACGCGCGCGTGGGGCACCGGTTGCTGGAGCAGGAACAGCCGTACGAGCGTCTCCAGTGGCGAGTCGCCACGGGTCGCCCGGAGAGCGGGCACGGTCTCGCTGCGGGCCAGCGCCGCGTACGCGGGCGCGCCGAGCAGGTCGAGCAGCCCGTCGGCGGTGAAGGAGGCGGCCAGCAGCGCGTCCCTCAGGCGCGCGGCGATGTCGGGCCGGTCGGAAGCGGGCAGGGGAGCGGGTCCGGAGTCAGTCACGCCCCCATTGTGGCCCGCGACAGCCGCCCGGGGCCGACTCGCGGCGGCTGCCCCGCGCCGACTTCGCGCGGGCCGTCAGCCGACGTCGGCCGGGTGTCGCGGTCGTCAGCGAGCCGTCGCCGACGTCAGCGGATCACCCACGGACGCCAGCCGGCCACTCGCCGACCTCAGTCGCGTACCCGCAGACGTGAGCCGGCCACCCGGCGACGTGAGCCGACCACCCCGCGACCCCAGCCGCCCGGACGTCAGCCCCGGACGTCAGCCGGCTGTCGTCGACGCCGTCGGCTGCGCGGAGCCGGACGGTGTGACCTTGCAGCTGGGCTGCTCGGCCATCGCCTCCTTGACGTCGCCCTGCTCCAGCCGCTTCAGCGCCTCCGTGCCGTTGTCGCTCTGCTTGCCGACCTCCTTGGTCTGCAGGGCGACCTCCTTCAGGCCCTTGGCGAACTTGCCCTGGTCCTTGGTGTTGAGCCCGTCGACCTTCTTCTTCAGGTCGGCGTACGACGTGGAGAGGCCGGCGAGGTTCTTGGCCGCGTCCTGCTGGAGTCTTGCGCCGCCGTCGATCCCGGGAGGCGCACCGGCGCTGTCGAGGGCATCGGCGAGCGCCTTGTAGCCCTCGGCCATGTCCCGGAACGCCTCCGCGTACGTCTTCTGGGCGTCCTTGGGCGGGAGGTTGGTGTCCGTGGCGATGGCCGCGATCGAAGCGTTGGCCGACCTGATCTTCGCGTCCTGCGCGGGCACCGCGTCGCACACCGTCTTGGCCCAGGACACCAGCTTGGGGTCGGGCCCCTTGTCACCGCCGTCGCTGCACCCGGACACCGCCACCACCAGTACCGCACCGCCGGACAGTGCGGCCGCGAGCTTCTTGTTCACCGGATTGGTCCCTTCCATGGCTCTCGGCCCCCGGAATCTACACGGCGAACGCACTCCCTCCCCTTGCCGGGGGAGGCATAAGTCAGGTTTTGTGATCTTTCACGCCCTGGGAGAGAAGGCTCACGACGTGGGCGAGCCCACAGACGACAAGCGGGTGGGCGGGCGGCGTCAGCACACGCCGCCCGCCCACCTGTGAGCAGGGATTTCTTGCCGCGATCTACGAAACCACCGCGGCGTCCGGCGGGTTGGCGACCCGCCCGGCGCTGTCGTCGTCGCCGACGGCGATCCCCCGCCGCTTGGAGATGTACACGGCAACGACGATCACCAGCAGCGCGAGGATGGCGACACCGATCCGCACCCCGAGGTTCTTGTCGTCGCCGTAGGAAAACTTGATCACTGCCGGTGCGATGAGCAGCGAGACCAGGTTCATGACCTTCAGCAGCGGGTTGATCGCGGGTCCGGCGGTGTCCTTGAACGGGTCGCCGACCGTGTCCCCGATCACCGTGGCCGCGTGGGCCTCGCTGCCCTTGCCGCCGTGGTGGCCGTCCTCCACCAGCTTCTTGGCGTTGTCCCAGGCGCCGCCGGAGTTGGCGAGGAACACCGCCATCAGCGTGCCCGCGCCGATCGCGCCGGCGAGGTAGGAGCCGAGCGCGCCGACACCGAGCGTGAACCCGATGAAGATCGGCGCCATGACGGCGAGCAGACCGGGCGTGGCCAGCTCCCGCAGGGCGTCCTTGGTGCAGATGTCGACGACCTTGCCGTACTCGGGCTTCTCGCTGAAGTCCATGATCCCGGGCTTCTCACGGAACTGCCGCCGCACCTCGAACACCACCGAACCCGCCGACCGCGACACCGCGTTGATGGCCAGTCCGGAGAAGAGGAAGACGACCGCGGCGCCGGCGATGAGGCCGACGAGGTTGTTGGGCTGCGAGATGTCCAGGGACAGGCTGAGCGGCGCCCCCGGCCCGGTGAGCTTCGCGCCGACGTCCTGCACGTTGGTGGTGATCGCGTCGCGGTACGACCCGAACAGCGCCGACGCGGCGAGGACGGCGGTGGCGATGGCGATGCCCTTGGTGATGGCCTTGGTGGTGTTGCCGACCGCGTCCAGGTTGGTGAGCACCTGCGCGCCCGCGCCCTCCACGTCGCCGGACATCTCGGCGATGCCCTGCGCGTTGTCGGAGACCGGCCCGAAGGTGTCCATGGCGACGATCACGCCGACCGTGGTGAGCAGCCCGGTGCCGGCCAGCGCGACCGCGAACAACGCCAGCATGATCGACGTGCCGCCGAGCAGGAACGCGCCGTACACCCCGAGCCCGATGAGCAGCGCGGTGTAGACGGCGGACTCCAGGCCCACCGAGATGCCGGAGAGGACGACGGTGGCCGGGCCGGTGAGGGAGGTCTTGCCGATGTCCCGCACCGGACGGCGGTTGGTCTCGGTGAAGTAGCCGGTCAGCTGCTGGATGACGGCGGCGAGCAGGATGCCGATGGCCACCGCGACCAGCGCGAGGACGCGCGGATCGCCGTCCTTGCCCTTGATCGCCGCGTCGGTGACGCCGTCGAGGGCGGAGTACTTCGACGGCAGGTAGACGAAGACCGCGATCGCGACCAGCGCCAGTGAGATCACCGCGGAGATGAAGAAACCGCGGTTGATCGCCGACATGCCACTGCGGTCGGCCCGGCGCGGGGCGACCGCGAAGATGCCGATCATCGCCGTGATCACACCGATGGCGGGCACCAGCAGCGGGAACGCCAGCCCGGAGTCGCCGAAGGCCGCCTTGCCGAGGATCAGCGCGGCCACCAGGGTCACGGCGTACGACTCGAACAGGTCGGCCGCCATGCCCGCGCAGTCCCCGACGTTGTCGCCCACGTTGTCGGCGATGGTCGCGGCGTTGCGCGGGTCGTCCTCCGGAATGCCCTGTTCGACCTTGCCGACCAGGTCGGCGCCGACGTCGGCGGCCTTGGTGAAGATGCCGCCGCCCACCCGCATGAACATCGCGATCAGGGCGGCGCCGAGGCCGAAGCCCTCCAGCACCTTCGGCGCGTCGGCCGCGTACACCAGCACCACACAGGAGGCGCCCAGCAGGCCGAGCCCCACCGTGAACATGCCGACGACGCCGCCCGTGCGAAATGCGATCTTCATCGCCGTGTGCGAGACGGTGGTGAGATCCTTTTCCGGCTCGCCTTCCGCCGGAGTCGCTTCCCGGGCCGCCGCGGCGACCCGCACATTGCTGCGCACGGCGAGCCACATGCCGATATAGCCGGTGGCCGCCGAGAACGCCGCTCCGATCAGGAAGAACACCGAGCGGCCGGCCCGCTGATTCCAGTCGTCCGCGGGCAGCAGCATGAGCAGGAAGAAGACGACTACGGCGAATACGCCGAGCGTGCGCAACTGCCGGGCGAGATACGCCTTGGCACCTTCCTGGACCGCCTCGGCGATCTTCTTCATGCTGTCGGTGCCCTCGCCGGCCGCCAGCACCTGGCGGACCAGGATTCCCGCGACCACCAGCGCGGCCAGGGCGACCGCCGCGATGACGGCCACGATGATCCTGTTGTCGTCGGTCAGGACCGCGGCTGCGAGGGGTGTGAGGTGATCCGACTGAGGAGTGGAAAGCCCCGCCATTCGTCCTCCTTGACGCTTGGGCTGAGCTCAAGATGTGGACGGATTGTAGGTACCGCCGAGTGAGTCTAAACAGGGGACGGTAAACGGAATTGGCCTGCGTGTACATACAGCAAACTCAATCAACGTAATGCCCTAAAGCCATTGTCGGCCACCCGGGCGCTTGATCAAATTATCACGGTTTTGATCGTGAATTCGTTCACGAATTCCCCGTGGTGGCCGCACAAACACGACAGGGGCCCTGCTCGGCAGGGCCCCTGTGCGCTTGTCGGGTGGTTTTCGGCGGCTACGGCCAGTCGAGTGAGACCGGTCGGCCGGACCAGGTGAGCGAGACCAGACGGGCGAGATCAGACGGGCTGGAACAGGCGGGCGGGATCAGACGGGCGAGATCAGGCGAGCGCCGCGGCCGACGGCGCGGTCGGCCAGGTCATGCGGATCAGGCCACCGTTCTGCCCGGTGGTGACCTCCACGTCGTCGACGAGACCGCTGATGACCGCGAGGCCCATCTCGTCCTCCTCGGCCTCCGCCTCGGCTTCCTGCCCGGCGCCCGGCGTGTCGCCGCCCGGGGCGGCATGCGGAGCCTCGTCGCCGACCTCGATGGAGAACTGTTTCTCCTCTTCGATCAGCGCCACCTTCACCGGTGCCGTGACGCCACTGCTCTGGTGGAGTCCGACTGCGCGGGAGCATGCCTCTCCCACGGCCAGCCGCACCTCGTCCAGGACGGCCTCGTCCACTCCGGCCCGGCGCGCCACCGCTGCCGCCACCAACCGGGCGGTCCTGACGTGCTCGGGCAGCGCGCTGAAGCGGAGTTCGACGGTGGCCATGCATCCCCCTCGCGACTACGGGCGTGCGGTCGGGGGCGGGGCCGCCGAGCGCCCACACCCCCCGGTGTACATCTGTATTCCGGGCCGCCACATCAGGATCGGCCCAGGACGGGACCGGCCGACGACCGGGCCCCGGCAGGAGCCCGACGCCGGCGACCGGTCCGGGATCGGTCGGCGACCGATCAGTCGGTGGCCGCCACCGCTTCCTCGACCGTGGTGTGGATCGGGAACACCTTGGTGAGGCCGGTGATGCGGAAGATCTTCAGAATGCGCTCCTGGTTGCAGACCAGACGCAGCGAGCCCTCGTGGGCACGAACCCTCTTCAGGCCGCCGACCAGCACGCCGAGCCCGGTGGAGTCGAGGAAGTCCACGCCTTCCATGTCGACGACGAGGTGGAAATTCCCGTCGTTCACCAGCTCGACCAGCTGCTCACGCAGCTTGGGCGCGGTATATACGTCGATTTCGCCACCGACCTCGACGACCGTACGATCGCCGACGGTACGGGTCGACAGGGACAGGTCCACGGATCCTCCAGCACCTTGCTATCGAGCGGTCGCCCCTCGGGCACCTCGCTTGCGGCCCCCGGGACGTTTCGCCAGCCGCGATGGCATTCAATCACTTACCGGCAGGCGTGCACGACGCCTTGGCTCCATTGTCCGTCACGCCAGTGACACACTCGGTGCCGATGGCCAAGAATCACCGATCCGATCGACCCCAGGCCCGCCCGGCCTCCCGCCCGTCTCCGGGCACGGTTCTGGACCGGCTCACCGCCGGGCCGAGCCGGGCTGCGCGCATCACTCATACGGAGCACTTGCCCCCGCGCGCGGGCCGCCATGCCGTCTGGCCTGACCGGATTCGGCCCGAAGTGATCGCCGCCGTCCAGGCGTGCGGCATCGAGCACCCCTGGGCGCACCAGGCGCTGGCCGCCGAGCACGCCCTGGACGGCGACTCGGTGGTGGTCGCCACCGGTACAGCCTCCGGCAAGTCCCTCGCCTACCTCGTGCCCGTCCTGTCCACCCTCCTGGACGGCGCGGAAGCCCCGAACGGCCGTGGTGCCACCGCCCTTTACCTGTCCCCCACCAAGGCGCTCGCGGCGGACCAGTGCCGGTCGGTGAAGGAACTTTCACAACCCCTCGGCACATCGGTACGACCGGCCGTGTACGACGGCGACACCCCGTTCGAGGAACGGGAGTGGATCCGCCAGTACGCCAACTACGTCCTCACCAACCCGGACATGCTGCACCGCGGGATACTCCCCTCCCACCCCCGCTGGTCCTCCTTCCTGAGATCGCTCAAGTACGTCGTCATCGACGAGTGCCACACCTACCGGGGCGTCTTCGGCTCGCACGTCGCCCAGGTGCTGCGCCGGCTGCGCCGCCTGTGCGCCCGCTACGGCTCCTCCCCCGTGTTCCTGCTGGCCTCGGCGACCGCCGCCGAGCCCGCGGTCGCTGCCCGCCGGCTGACCGGCCTGCCGGTCGTCGAGGTCGCCGACGACGCCTCCCCGCGCGGAGAGCTGGTGTTCGCCCTCTGGGAGCCCCCGCTCACCGAACTGCACGGCGAGAGGGGCGCACCCGTACGGCGTACCGCCACCGCCGAGACCGCCGACCTGCTGACCGACCTCACCGTGCAGGGTGTGCGCTCGGTCGCCTTCGTACGCTCCCGGCGCGGCGCCGAGTTGATCGCGGTCATCGCCCAGGAGAGACTCGCCGAGGTCGACCGCTCCCTGGCCCGGCGTGTCGCGGCGTACCGCGGCGGCTACCTCCCCGAGGAGCGCCGCGCCCTGGAACGCGCACTGCACTCCGGCGAACTCCTCGGCCTCGCCGCCACGACCGCCCTGGAACTGGGCGTGGACGTCTCCGGCCTGGACGCGGTGGTGATCTCCGGCTACCCGGGCACCCGCGCCTCCCTGTGGCAGCAGGCGGGCCGCGCGGGCCGCTCCGGCCAGGGCGCCCTCGCGGTTCTCGTCGCCCGCGACGACCCGCTGGACACCTTCCTCGTCCATCACCCCGAGGCCCTGTTCGACCAGCCGGTGGAATCCACGGTCCTCGACCCCGACAACCCCTACGTCCTCGCCCCGCACCTGTGCGCCGCCGCCGCGGAGCTGCCGCTGACCGAGGAGGACCTGGACCTCTTCGGCCCCGCCTGCGCGGACGTCCTGCCGCAGCTGGAGGCCGCGAAGCTGCTCCGCCGGCGCACCAGGGCCTGGCACTGGACCCGCCGGGAGCGGGCCGCCGACCTCACCGACATCCGCGGCGCCGGCGGCCGTCCGGTGCAGGTCGTCGAGGCCGGCACGGGCCGCCTGCTCGGCACGGTCGACGCGGGCGCCGCGCACTCCGCCGTCCACGAAGGCGCCGTCCACCTGCACCAGGGCCGCACCTATCTGGTGCGCTCCCTGGACCTGGAGGACTCCGTCGCCCTGGTCGAGCAGGCGGACCCGCCGTACTCGACGGTCGCCCGCGACACCACGTCCATCGCCGTCCTGGAGACGGACACCGAGATCCCGTGGGGCGCCGGCCGCCTGTGCTACGGCTCGGTGGAGGTCACCAACCAGGTGGTCTCCTACCTCCGCCGCCGCCTCATCACCGGCGAAGTGCTGGGCGAGACGAAGCTCGACCTCCCTCCTCGTACGCTGCGCACACGCGCGGTGTGGTGGACGGTCACCGAGGACCAGTTGGACGAGGCCCGGATCACCCCGGAGATCCTCGGCGGCTCCCTGCACGCCGCCGAACACGCCTCCATCGGCATGCTGCCCCTCTTCGCGACCTGCGACCGCTGGGACATCGGCGGCGTGTCCGTGCCCCTGCACCTCGACACCCTCCTCCCCACGGTCTTCGTCTACGACGGCCACCCCGGCGGCGCCGGATTCGCCGAGCGCGCCTTCCACACCGCCCGCGCCTGGCTCACCGCCACCCGCGAGGCCATCGCCTCCTGCGAGTGCGAGGCCGGCTGCCCGTCCTGCATCCAGTCCCCCAAGTGCGGCAACGGCAACGACCCACTGCACAAGAGAGGCGCGGTACGACTGCTCACGGTGCTGCTGCGAGGGGCGCCGGAGGGGACGGGCGCGGGGGAATCGGGGGGAGAGCAGGCGCGGGGCTAGCGACACGGCTCGGGAGCGCGGGCACGCCGGGCCACCGGGCCAACAGGCGGTGGTTGCCGGGCCAACAGGCGGTGGTTGCCGGGCCAACAGGCGGTGGGCCACCGAAACGCCAGGCGGTGGAGCCGCCTGGGTACCGCTCAGGGCAGACGGCATGACCTGGAAGCCGTCCGGGACATCGGGCGGTGTGGCCCGGCAGGGCCTGGGAGCCGCGGTCAGGCGGCAGGGTTCAGGGCCTGTCCGGCACGGCACCGGAATCGCCCCGGACACCTGGCGGCACAGCCCGCAAGCCGTCCGGGACGCCGGGCGGCCCACCCAGAGAGCCACCCGTGGCGCCAGGCGGCCCAACCGCTGAGCCACCCGTGGCGCCGGAAATCGCGGCCCCGTCAGACACGCCGGGCGGTACGGGAGCTGCCGGTCCCGCTCTCGCTCTGACCTCCGCCGTGAACGGCCCCCTTCCTGCGGCCGCCGTCACCTCGGACGTGTCGCCCACGATCGCGCACCGCACCAGCCGTACTCCCTGGGCCGCCGCCAGCCGTTCGGCCCGGGCGCAGGCCGCCGTGCCGCCCTCGGCCCAGTGGTCCGCCGCCGCGAGCGCGGCCAGGTCGGCGCCGCCGGCCGCCCGGTGCCGTACGACAACGGCCTGCCCGAGAGCGAGCACGGCGCCGAACACCACACACAGCACGGCGATCGCCCCCAGGCTCCAGACGGTGGCGGACCCCCGGTCGGAGCCCGACGGCCGGTCCGGCTGCGTGTTCCCACCGCGCCACGACCCCTCGCGCTCCTCGCCCCCGGTCCCCCATCGACCGCCGGCCCGCACCCGTTCGCCGGTCAGCCCGCACCGGCGTCTCATGGCCCCTCCTCCCTCGGTCCCACCGTGTCCTCGGCGAGGGCCACGGCCTCCTCCCGGACCTCGAACGGCAACCCGCTCAGCACCGGCGGCTTGGCCGCCACCGTCACCCGGACCCGGTCGCCCTCGCGTGCGACGGTCACCCGCGCTCCCCTCGGCGCCGCTTCCCGGGTCACCGTCACCACCGCCTCGGCCGGGTCCTGCCGGGCGGCGGCCCGGGCACCCGCACGGGCCGCGTCCACGCACTCGATCCGCGCCGCCACCACAAGCAGCCCCCAGACCAGCGCCATCGTGAACGCCACCAGCACGGACAGCACCACGGCCGCCTCCGCGGTCACGAACCCACCGTCCCCACCTCGCTCACATCCGCGCACTGAGGGCCCTCTTCACGATGGCTTGCAACTCCGCCTGGACCTGGCCGCTGGTGACGACCTTGTAGAGCAGCAAGGCGAACCCGACGGCCGCGATGATCCCCATGGCGTACTCGGACGTCACCATTCCGCCGTCCTGACGGCAGGCCCCACGCACCCGGACCGCCACTTTCCTGATCTTCTCGAACATTTCAACCCCCGTGAGGCTTCTGGTCTTTGTCGCTAGTTGTCGTTGGTTCTCGTTCGTCGTCGCCAGTTGCCGCTCGTCGTCATTCGTCGCGCTTACCTGACGTCCGCGTACCGGCCCGCTCTCATCGCCCTCACCTCCCTCCCATCACCCCACCCGCCAGCCCGATCACGACCGGCAGCACGCCGACCGCGATGAACGCGGGCAAGAAGCACAGGCCGACCGGCGCCGAGATCAGTACGCCCGCCCTGCGCGCCCGGACCGTCGCCGCACGGGCCCACTCCGCACGCGCGTCCGACGCGAGCCGGGCGACCGGGCCGGCCGTGGGCAACCCGGACTCGTCGGCCCGCTCCAGCAGCCGCGCCAGCGCACCGGCACCGGGCAGCGCCGCCAAGCTCCGCCAGGCGTCCGCCGGTACGCCGCCGAGCCGGACCTCCGCCGCGCCCCGCGCCAGTGCCTGCCCGACGGGTCCGCCAAGGGCCTCCCCCACCGCCTGGGCGGCGATCACCGGACCGGCACCGGCCGCGATGCAGGCGGCCAGCAGATCGGCGGCCAGCGGAAGTTGGCGCGCGGCCCCGGCCGCATCGACCACCTCTTGCCGTCCGGCTGCCGCCTGACGGCCCCGCCACCGCCAGAGCACCGCGCCCACGCCCAGCCCCAGCACCACACCGACGACCCCGCCGACCAGCACCCAGACACCACACACCGCACCGGCCGTCGGCACCCATCGCCGCCGAACGATGTCCGGAATCGCCAACCGGGCCGTGCGAGCAGGCACTTCGAAGCCCAGCAGCTCGGCCACCCGGCGCCGCGCCCGATGCCGCCGTCGCGCCAGCTCCAGCCGCCGGACACCCCAGCCGAGGATCAGTACCACGACCACCGCCGTCCCCAGCCTGTGGATGACTTCCCCGCTCATGCCGCACACCCCTTCCCCACCACTCGGCCGTTCGGCCACTCGGCCATTCGGTCTTCGGTCTTCGGTCTTCGGCCATTCGGTCTTCGGTCGGTCATTCGGTCACTCGGGCTGTTCGCCACATACACATGGCGCGCCTCACCCGGGCTCCGCCCCCCGCACGATCCGCATCGCCCACCACATCCCGGCCGTCTCGAACACCGCACCGGCCGTCAGGCAGCCGAGACCCGCACCGCTGTGCAGCAGCACACGCAGCGGGTCCGCCCCCATGGCCGTGCCGAGGAGCAGCCCGAGGGCGGGCAGTGCGGCGAGCAGCACCGCGGTGGCCCGGGCGCCCGACAACTGAGCGCGTACGTCGGATCGCTGATCCCGTTCGGCGCGCAGGGCCCCGTCCAGCCGGTCCAGGCCGGTGGCGAGTCCGGCGCCCTGGTCCACGGCCACCCGCCAGCACGCGGCGAGTCCGAGCAGGCCCTCCGCCCCCGGCTGCCGAGCGGCCACGGCGAGCGCGCCGGGCACGTCTCCGCCGAACCGGGCCGCGGCCACCACGGCGGCCTGTGCGTCGCCGAGTCCGCCGGAGTCCCGCGCGGCCCGCAACAGCGCCTCCCCCGGCTGCCGTCCCGCCCGCACCTCCCCGGCGAGCCCACCGCACAGGGCGATCACCGCGTCGGCCCGCCGCTCCCGGGTCAGCCGGGCCTGCCGGACCAGCCGCATCCGGCGCAGGACGGGCACCCCGGCGGCCCCCGCGACCACCGGAATCACCGAGGCACCCAGCAGGGCGATCCCCAGACCGGCGACGAGCGCCCACCACTCGGCTCCCCATCGGCCGTGCTGCCGACGCAGTTCCGCGCGGAACCGCTCCCAGACAGGCGGTCCCGTCGTCACCACCCCGCCCCCGGCCAGCAGCAGCCGTGCCCGCCGCATCCCGTAGTGCCGCCCGCCCAGCAGCCACACCAGCGCGCCGAGACAGACCAGCGCGGCCCCCATGGACGTCTCACCGATCACTTCCGTCACTCCTCTCATCACTGCCGACCTCGACCGATCCGCCGAAGCTCACTGACCCGCCCCTCGTCCGCCGAACGAACTGACCTGCCGAACGCCCCCGACCGCACCGTCCCCGCCCGCAGACACCGCCCTCGCCCGAACACACTCGACCCACCGATCCCCCCTAGCCGGACCAAACGGGCCCCCACCCCCCATACGCCGCCCGCCCGCCGTGCCGCCCCTCAGTCGTCCCCGAGCTCCCCCGCGTCCCCCAGCAGGTGCCGCAACCGCTCCCACCCCCGCTCCCGCACGAACGCCCGCTCGCCCCAGCGCAGGGCCGGTACCGTCCGCACCAGCCCGGTGGTGTCCCGTTCCAGCACGTGCACCTCGGCGATCCGGCGGCGCCCGGACCGGTCCCGTACGAGATGCACCACCACGGACAGGGCCGCCGCCAACTGGCTGTGGAGCGCGGCCCGGTCCAGCCCGGCGGCCGTGGCCAGCGCCTCCAGCCGGGCCGGCACATCCGCCGCCGCGTTGGCATGGACCGTGCAGCAGCCGCCTTCATGACCGGTGTTGAGGGCCGCGAGCAGATGCACGACCTCGGGGCCGCGCACCTCGCCGACGACCAGCCGGTCCGGCCGCATCCGCAGCGCCTGCCGCACCAGGTCCTGCAGAGTGACCAGACCGGCGCCCTCCTGGTTGGCGGGCCGGGTCTCCAGCCGGACGACGTGCGGGTGGTCCGGCCTCAGCTCGGCCGAGTCCTCGGCGAGCACGAGCCGCTCGCCGGGTCCGACGAGCCCGAGCAGTGCGCTGAGCAGGGTCGTCTTGCCGCAGCCGGTGCCGCCGCTGACGAGGAAGGACAGCCGGGCGTCGAGCAGCGCCCTCAGGATCCGGTCGCCGCCGGGTGGCACCGTGCCGGCCGCGACGAGTTCTTCCAGGGTGAAGGCCCGGGGCCGTACCACCCGCAGGGCGAGGCAGGTGCAGCCGACGGCGACCGGGGGCAGCACCGCGTGCAGCCGGGTGCCGTCGGGCAGCCGGGCGTCCGCCCAGGGCCGGGCGTCGTCCAGTCTGCGTCCGGCCACGGCGGCCAGCCGCTGCGCGAGGCGTCGTACGGCAGCCGCGTCGGGGAAGGTCACCGGGGTCAGCTCCAGGCCGCCGCCGCGGTCCACCCAGACCCGGTCCGGGGCGGAGACCAGGACGTCGGTGACGTCGGGGTCGGCGAGGAGGGGTTCCAGGGGGCCGGTGCCGACGAGTTCGGACCGCAGGTGCGCGGCGGCGCCGAGGACTTCCGCGTCACCGAGCACCCGGCCCTGTTCGCGCAGGGCCTGGGCCACGCGCGCGGGCGTGGGTTCGGCGCCGCTCTCGGCGAGTCGGCGGCGGACGCCGTCGAGCAGGGCCGCGCCGTCGGCCCGGTCGAGTCCGGGCAGCGTCACCGGATGCCTCCCGTCTCGACCAGTGCCCGCTCCCAGAAGTGCGTGCAGAAACGGGCGAGCGGTCCGCGTCCGGTCGCGCCCGGCGGTTTCGCGCCACCCCGTGGGCGCAGCAGCGCCGGTTCGACGGGCACCTCGCCGGCCAGCGGCAGGCCGAGCAGCCGGGCCACCTCGTGGTCGTCCAGGCCGGGTGCGTACGGCCCGCGGACCGCGACCCGCAGGTCCCGCACGACCATTCCGACGGCGGAGGCGACACGGCCGGCGGCTGCGACGGCCCGCAGTTCGGCCGGGACGACGAGCAGGGCCATGTCGAGCTGGGCGAGGGCCTCGGCGACCCCGTCGTCGAGGCGTCGGGGCAGGTCGACGACGACCGTGCCGCCGCGCCGCCGGGCGGCTGCCAGCACCGCACGGACCGCGGGCGGCGGAACGGCGACGCAGTCGCCGCGGTCCCAGCTGAGCACGCGGAGGGAGTGCAGCTCGGGCAGTGACTCCTCCAGGGCGCCGCCGCCGACCCGGCCCCGGGAGGCGGCGAAAGCGGGCCAGCGCAGCCCTTCGGCGCTCTCGCCGCCGAGGAGTACGTCGAGCCCGCCGCCCAGCGGATCGGCGTCCACCAGGAGGGTGCGCAGTCCCTCGCGCGCGGAGGTGACGGCGAGCGCGCAGGCGAGCGTGGACGCGCCGGCCCCGCCCCGGCCGCCGATCACCCCGACGGTGAGGGCCGGGCGGCCGATTCCCTCGGCGACGTCGGCGATGCGGTCGACCAGCCAGGGTTCGCCGTCGGGGAGGATCAGGACGTGGTCGGCGCCGATCCGGACGGCTCGTTTCCACACCCCCGGGTCGTCCTGGTCGCGGCCCACCAGCACCACTCCCGGCCGGCGCGCGGCGCCGCACATCCGGTGGGCGGCGTCGTCGCCGACGAGTACGAGCGGGGCGACCGCCCAGCCGTCGCCGGACTCCGGTACGCCGTGGTGGACCTCGGGTGTGGCGCCCGCCGCCGCGCACAGGCGCAGCAGATCATCCAGGAGGACGGCGTCCTCGGTGACGATGAGCGGCTGTCCGGGCCGGTCTGCGGGGCCGGGCGGCGGGTCGTGGGTGACGGTTCCGGTCACGGGTGTTCCCCTTCGCTGCGTGGGCCGCGCAGCCCCTGCGACCACGCGATTCCCAAAGGTGTGAAGAACCGGCAAGCGGCCTCCATATGAACGGCCGATAGGAACCGGCCATACGCACTCCGGCAATCGGACCCGGCGATGAACTCGCCCGGGCCGGAGTGCGCTGGAATCACGGTGCAGTGATCCGCGAAATAATGTGGATCTTGGTCGATAACTGTGGACAACCCGGACCCTGTGAATATCTCCGTCACCCATACCGGTGACCCCCGCGCCGGCGCGTGTGCGATATCCACAGAGCAGCCTGGCGATTACCCTCCGTCACCGATCATGGGCATGCCAAGAGCGCAGCCCACGGCGGAGCGATACCTGCCGTACGGCCGCGTCGAGGAAGGGGAGGAGGGAGAAAACCCATCCGGACATGCGACGACCCCCGCCGGGGGGGAGAGCGGGGGTCGTCCCCACGGCCGACTCGGGGGGGGAGGAGTCGGACCGGGTTAGCACGGTCGCGAACGATCCGTGACTTCCATGGTGTACCCGAGAGCCCTCTCAGGCAAACCCACACGCCCCACCTTACGCCGAATGGTGGGCGCCTATGCTCAGGGGCGTGGAAAACCACTCCTCGCCCCGCGCAGCGGCCTTCTTTGACCTGGACAAGACGGTCATTGCGAAGTCCAGCACCCTCACCTTCAGCAAGTCCTTCTACCAAGGCGGGCTGATCAACCGCAGGGCCGCGTTGCGTACCGCATATGCCCAGTTCGTCTTCCTGGCCGGCGGTCTGGACCACGACCAGATGGAGCGCATGCGCGAGTATCTCTCCGCACTGTGCCGCGGCTGGAACGTCCAGCAGGTGCGGGAGATCGTCGCCGAGACCCTGCACGAGCTGATCGACCCGATCATCTACGACGAGGCCGCCTCCCTCATCGAGGAGCATCACGCGGCCGGCCGGGACGTGGTGATCGTGTCCACCTCGGGCGCCGAGGTGGTCGAGCCGATCGGGGAACTGCTGGGCGCGGACCGAGTGGTCGCCACCCGCATGATCGTCGGTGACGACGGCTGTTTCACCGGAGAGGTGGAGTACTACGCCTACGGCCCGACGAAGGCCGAGGCCATCAGGGAGCTGGCCGCGTCCGAGGGCTACGACCTCGACCGCTGCTACGCCTACAGCGATTCGGCGACCGACCTGCCGATGCTCCAGGCCGTCGGGCACCCGCACGCCGTGAACCCGGACCGCGCGCTGCGCCGCGAGGCCTTCGCGCGCGGGTGGCCGATTCTGGAGTTCCGCCACCCGGTCCGCCTCAAGAAGCGGCTGCCCGCGTTCTCCGTCCCGTCCCGCCCGGCACTGGTCGCCGCGGCGGCCATAGGGGCGGCAGCGGCCACCGCCGGCCTCGTCTGGTACACGAACCGGCGCCGCGGCACGGCCTGAACCAGCGCCCGTTTCACCCTGTTTGAACCTGAAAGTAAAGAAGTGCAGGCAGGGGTTCCGCTTCCTCCCGGCTCGCGGTACAAAGAACCTAGGCCCGCGAGACCAAAGGACATCCGAGAGGATCCCCTACCACTACGCATTGGCCCCACGGACCCAGCATGAAACCGGGCACCCACGCGACGTCGACCCGTCGATTACGGGCCAGCCGCACCAGGTGACGGGCAAAGATCCCGACCTGATGGGCGACACATCGAGGACGCTTGGTAACCCGGTGAACATGCCGGCGGCGGTACGAGCACCTCGTACCGCCGCAACCCTTGTCGGGACGCCCCGCCGCGCCGTCCCGGGCCTGCGCTGTCCGCGCCCCCGCCCTCCGGGGTTTCCCTACGGCGGCTACTCCGAGAAGCCGCCGCCATGTCGTACGCGAACGAGTTCAGCCGCGGCCGGTCGTGACGATCGCTGGCCGAGAAGATCGTCGTCGACGACCTGCGCTGTCCGCGCCCCCGCCCTCCGGGGTTTCCCCGCCCTCCAGGGTTTCCGCGGCCCGGAGCTTGCTCGCCGAGGCGGTCAGGCCGCGCCGCGCTGGAGTGCCTCGCACACCGCCGTCGACTCGCGTACGCCCAGTTCGACCGCCCGGCCACAGTGGGCGATCCAGCCGGCCATGCCCTCGGGGGTGCCGGAGACGTACCCGTCCAGGGCGGCCAGGTAGGAGGCCCGGCCCAGTTCGGCGTGGCCCATCTCGGCCGGGCACACCGCCTTCGGGTCCAGCCCGCTGCCGATCAGCACGATCCGCTCGGCCGCGCGCGCGACCAGGCCGTTGTGAGAGGTGAAGGGGCGCAGCGCGAGCAGTTCGCCGTGCACCACGGCGGCCGTGACGAGCGCGGGCGCGGAGGTACCGGCGATGATCAGGTCAGCCAGCCCCTCCAGCCGGCCCGAGACCTCCTCGGCGTCCGGCAGCGGCAGCTCGACCAGCGGCTCGTCGACCGGCTCGCCGGCCAGACGCGGCCTGCCGACCTGGTCCTCGCCGCTCGCCGCGGCCACCAGGTGCAGCCGGGCCAGCACCCGCAGGGGCGACTGGCGCCAGATGGACAGCAGCTGCCCCGCCTCCGCGGTGAGCCGCAGGGCCGCGCCCATGACGCGGGCCTCGGCGTCGACACCGAAGTCGGTGCGGCGGCGCACCTCCTCCAGGGCCCAGTCCGCGCCGGACAGCGCCGCCGAGCCGCGGGCGCCGCGCAGGGCCGCCTCGGAGGTGATCTCGTTGCTGCGACGTCGCATGATCCGGTGCCCGTAGACCCGGTCCACGGCCTTGCGCACGGACTCAACGGACTCGGCCACACCGGGCAGCGAGCCCAGGGCCGCGAGCGGATCGGCGGTCGCGCCTGTCGTACTCATGAGTACGACACTACGCACCCCATCGACCCACCCCACGAAGGAGTGGTCTTCTTCACTGCCACGTGACACATACAGCTATCGCACGACTACTCTTGGTGAACATGAAAATTGCTTTCGTCGGGAAGGGCGGCAGCGGCAAGACCACGCTCTCTTCCCTCTTCATCCGCCATCTCGTCGCCTCCGGCGCCCCGGTGGTCGCCATCGACGCGGACATCAACCAGCACCTCGGCCCCGCGCTCGGCCTCGGCGAGGAGGAGGCGGCGGCACTGCCCGCCATGGGCGAACAGCTCTCGCTGATCAAGGACTACCTGCGCGGCACCAACCCGCGCATCGCCTCGGCAGCGACGATGATCAAGACGACCCCGCCCGGCGAGGGCTCGCGGCTGGTCGGGGTGCGCGAGCCCAACCCGGTCTACGACGCCTGCGCGCGCCCGGTGGAACTCGACGGCGGCGCCGCCCGTTTGATGGTCACGGGCCCCTTCACGGACGCCGACCTGGGGGTCGCCTGCTACCACTCCAAGACGGGAGCGGTGGAGCTGTTCCTGAACCACCTCGTCGACGGCCCCGACGAGTACGTCGTGGTCGACATGACGGCCGGTTCGGACTCCTTCGCCTCCGGCATGTTCACCCGCTTCGACATGACGTTCCTCGTCGCGGAGCCGACCCGGAAGGGGGTCTCCGTCTACCGCCAGTACAAGGAGTACGCCCGTGACTTCGGCGTCGCTCTCAAGGTCGTCGGCAACAAGACCCAGGACCCGGACGACCTCGACTTCCTGCGCGAAGAGGTCGGGGACGACCTCCTCGTGACGGTCGGGCGCTCGGACTGGGTGCGCGCCATGGAGAAGGGCCGCCCGCCCCGGTTCACCCTCCTGGAGGAGGCCAACGCCCGCGCCCTGGACCTGCTCAAGGCCACCGTCGACGCCACCTACGAGCAGCGCGACTGGGAGCGCTACACCCGCCAGATGGTGCACTTCCACCTGAAGAACGCCGAGTCCTGGGGCAACGAACGCACCGGGGCCGACCTGGCGGCGCAGGTCGACCCCCACTTCGTGCTCGGCGAGAGTGTGGCGACTGCGGCCTGACGTCTACGACTCGTCCGCCGGCGCCCCAGGCACGCCCTTGGGCGCCGGAGCCGGGTGGCCGGACAGGAAGGACGCCCAGCCCTGCCGTGGGGCCTCGCCCACCTTCAGGGTGCGCAGTTTGGCCAGGGTCCCCGGGTCCTGGGCGTCGAGCCAGTCGGCCAGCTGATGGAAGGAGACACAGCGCACCTCGGGCTTGGTGCACACCGCCTTGACCACGTCTTCGACGGCGCGCATGTAGGTGCCGCCGTTCCAGGACTCGAAGTGATTGCCGATGATCAGGGGCGCGCGGTTGCCGTCGTAGGCGCGGTAGAAGCCCTTGACGAGTCCGTCCCGCATCTGGGCACCCCAGTAGTCGAACTTGCCGGGGTCGCCCTGGGTCTTGGTGCCGGACTGGTTGACCATGAAGTTGTAGTCCATGGTCAGCTGCTCATAGGTGTGGCCCGGGAAGGGCACCAGCTGCATCGACAGGTCCCACAAGCCCTCCTTCTTCTTCTTGGGCCAGACCTGGTCGTTGACTCCGCTGGAGTCGTAGCGGAAGCCCAGCTGGCGGGCGGCCTTGACGAAGTTCTTCCGGCCTTCCAGGCAGGGGGTGCGGGCGCCGATCAGCTCCTTGTCGTAGTCGAAGGGCAGCGGAGCCGCCCGCTTCATGCCGGTGTTGGTCCGCCAGGACTTCACGAAGTTCTTGGCCTGGGCGATCTCACTCTTCCACTCCTCCACCGACCAGGTGCCGACCCCGCCCTCAGGCCCGCAGAAGTGACCGTTGAAGTGGGTGCCGATCTCGTTGCCCTCCAGCCAGGCCAGCCGCACCTGCTTGAGGGTGTCGGTGATGCCCTGCTCGTCGTTGAAGCCGATGTCGGAGCGGCCCGGCGAGTGCTGCGGGGGCTTGTACAGGTCACGCTTCTCCTCCGGCAGCAAGTACACGCCGCTGAGGAAGTACGTCATGGTCGCGTTGTTCTCCTTGGCGACCTCGCGGAAGTGCGAGAACAGCTTCTGGCTGTCCTCGCCCGCGCCGTCCCAGGAGAACACCACGAATTGGGGGGGCTTCTGACCGGGGCTCAGCCGCTCGGGCCGGGGCAGATACGGCTGGGATCCGGTGTAGGCGGTGGAACCGTCGCCGATCAGCCTGAGCACACTGCCCGGCGCCGGCGCCCCCTGCCCCGGGCCGGGCGCCCCTTCCTTGGTGCCGCTGGAGTCGGTCGCGCAACCGGCGAACGACGCCGCACAGGCCGCGGCGACCATGGCGCCGACGGCGATCCTCTGGGTGGCGGCCATGTTCCGCCCACCTTCTTCCTTCTCTCAGGCACCCCCTGACGAGGGCCGTTTTCGAGTGATGTGCCGTTCGCACCGGCAGCGCCGCCAAGGTCGCACGGGACCGAGAAGGAGTTAGTACGACAAGCCGATCAAATGCTCACTTCACTCAAGTGGGCGATCTTCCACCCCTTTCGCCCCAAAAAACTATGCTTTGGCTTTACTCGGCATTACGGTTCTTTTACCGAGCGTTGATTCATCCCGCCGCTGCACGCCGTGACCCACGGCCGCGACCGAGCCCGCCCATCGCCGCGGCTCCCACCCAGTCCGCGACCGCGCCGCCCCGGAGGAGACGGGAACATGTCCGCCTGCGCACCCCCTCACACCCCGCACCCCCACCCGCCGCACAACCCCGCACCGACCCGCCGCCGCTTCCCTGTCGCGGGCGCCGATCTGTCCGCGGCCGTCGCGGTCTTCCTGATCGCCCTGCCGCTCTCCCTCGGCATCGCCCTGGCCACCGGCGCCCCGCTCCAGGCCGGACTCGTCGCCGCCGCGGTCGGCGGAATCGTCGTCGGGCGGCTGGGCGGCTGCCCCCTCCAGGTCAGTGGTCCCGCCGCCGGACTCACCGTGGTCACCGCCGACCTGATCCACCGTTACGGCTGGCGGGTCACCTGCGGCATCACCGTCCTCGCCGGTCTCGCCCAGCTCGGTCTCGGCTGCCTGCGGGTGGCGCGCGGGGCGCTCGCGGTCAGCCCGGCCGTGGTGCACGGCATGCTGGCCGGCATCGGCATCACCATCGCCGTCGCCCAGCTGCACATCGTCCTCGGCGGCAACCCGGACAGCTCCGTCCTCGCCAACCTGGGCGCCCTGCCCGCCCAGTTGGCCGACCTGCACCCGGCCGCCGTGTCGATGAGCGTGCTGACCCTGGCCCTGCTGCTGGCCTGGCCCCGCCTGCCCGGCCGCGCCGGACGACTGCTGCGCAGGGTGCCGGCCGCCCTCGTCGCCGTCACCGGAGCCGCCGCGACCGCCGCCCTCACCGGCCTGAGCCTCCCCCGGGTCGAGCTGCCGTCCTGGCACAGCCACGCCTTGGCCGGACTGCCCGAGGGCCCGGCGCTCGGCCTGGTGGCCGCCGTGCTCACCACCACCCTGGTGTGCAGCGTGCAATCGCTGCTCGGCGCGGTGGCCGTCGACAAGCTGGTCACCGCCCGCACCGGCCCGCAGTCCCGCATCGGCCGCTCGGACCTGGACCGGGAGCTGCTCGGCCAGGGCGCCGCCAACATCATCTCCGGAGCTCTCGGCGGGCTGCCGATCGCGGGCGTGGCGGTGCGCAGTACCGCGAATGTCAATTCAGGTGCCGTCAGCCGGAACTCCACGATGGTGCACGGCGTTCTCGTAGTAGTCGCCGCGCTGCTGATGGTCCCGGTCCTGGAGGAGATCCCGCTCGCCTCCCTCGCCGCCCTGGTGATGGCCGTCGGCATCCAGATGGTGTCCCTGCACCACATCCGCACGGTGACGCGCCACCGCGAAGTGCCGGTCTACGCCGCGACCACACTCGGCGTGGTGGCCCTCGGCGTCCTCCAGGGCGTGTTCCTCGGGGTCGCCGTGGCGGTCGCCGTCGCCCTCCATCGCCTCGCCCGCACCCGCATCACCCACCACGAGAAGGAAGGAGTCCATCACGTACGCGTCCGAGGTCAGCTGACCTTCCTCGCGGTGCCCCGGCTCAGCCGGACCCTGCATCTCGTACCCCAAGGCGCCCACGCCGTCGTGGAGTTGGACGGTTCGTTCATGGACCACGCGGCGTACGAGTCGTTGCAGGACTGGCGCAGCTCCCACACCGCGCGGGGAGGCACGGCCGAGCTCGCCGGCCGGCGCGACGGAATCCGGACCGCCGAGCAGGCCCCGGCCACCGAGTGCCGGTGCCGCCCCTGGACCCCCTGGCGCAACCACCAGGCCTGTTTCGCCGCAGCCCCGGCCGTCCGGGAAGGGCAGGGGGCCGGCCGGGAACTGGCCCGTGGCATCAGCTCGTTCCAGCGGAACACCGCCCCGCTGGTGCGGGACGAGTTGGCGCGGCTCGCCCGGGAGGGCCAGCGGCCCTCCCAGCTCTTCCTGACCTGCGCCGACTCCCGGCTCGTCACGTCGATGATCACCGCCAGTGGTCCCGGCGACCTGTTCGTCGTCCGCAACGTCGGCAACCTGGTGCCGCCGCCGGGCGAGGAGCACGGCGACGACTCGGTGGCCGCCGCCATCGAGTACGCGGTGGACGTGCTCGGGGTGCGCTCGATCACGGTGTGCGGGCACTCCGGGTGCGGGGCGATGCAGGCGCTGCTGACCACGGGGGCCGGCCGGGGGGACGGCACCCCGCTCCAGCGGTGGCTGCGGCACGGGCTGCCGAGCCTGGCGCGGACGGCCGGCGATCCTCCCGGGCGGCCCCGGCTGGCCGGGCGAGAGCCCGCGGACACGGTGGAGCTGCTGTGCCTGACCAACGTGGTCCAGCAGCTGGCGCACCTGAGGGAGCACGCACCGGTGGCCCGGGCGCTGGCCGAAGGGGCGCTGGAACTGCACGGCATGTACTTCCACGTGGGCGAGGCGCAGGCCTACCTGCTCGCGGGGACGGAGGAGGGAGTGGTGTTCGAGGACGTCGCGGGAGGCATCGGCGGAGGTGAGGAGGCACGCGAAGGGGTGTGGGTCACGAGTCCCGGACAGGTCTAAACCAATTTTCCGTCGACCCTTGTCATCGGACCCCCGTGTCTGATGAGCTGTGGCCTGGGACACAACGGACACCCTTCGAGAGGGAGATGTCGTGAGCAACGAGAGCCTGGCCAACCTGCTCAAGGAAGAACGCAGGTTCGCGCCCCCGGCCGACCTGGCAGCACACGCCAACGTCACCGCGGAGGCGTATGAACAGGCCAAGGCTGACAGGCTCGGCTTCTGGGCCGAGCAGGCCCGTCGGCTGACCTGGGCCAAGGAACCGACCGAGACGCTGGACTGGTCGAACCCGCCGTTCGCGAAGTGGTTCAAGGACGGCGAGCTGAACGTCGCCTACAACTGCGTGGACCGGCATGTGGAGGCCGGGCACGGGGACCGCGTCGCCATCCACTTCGAGGGCGAGCCCGGTGACAGCCGGGCGATCACCTACGCGGAGCTGAAGGACGAGGTCTCCCGGGCCGCCAACGCCCTGCTGGAGCTGGGCGTGCGCAAGGGCGACCGCGTCGCCATCTACATGCCGATGATCCCGGAGACCGCGATCGCGATGCTGGCCTCCGCCCGGATCGGCGCCGCGCACTCGGTCGTCTTCGGCGGCTTCTCGGCGGACGCGCTCGCGACCCGGATCCAGGACGCGGACGCCAAGGTGATCATCACCGCCGACGGCGGCTACCGGCGCGGCAAGCCGACCGCGCTCAAGCCCGCGGTGGACGAGGCGATCGGCAAGGTGGACAACGTCGAGCACGTGCTCGTGGTCCGCCGCACCGGCCAGGAGGTGGCCTGGACCGAGGGCCGGGACGTGTGGTGGGACGACATCGTCGCCCGTCAGTCGGCCGAGCACACCCCCGAGGCGTTCGAGGCCGAGCACCCGCTGTTCATCCTCTACACCTCCGGCACCACGGGGAAGCCGAAGGGCATCCTGCACACCTCCGGTGGCTACCTCACCCAGACGGCCTACACCCACTGGGCGGTCTTCGACCTCAAGCCGGAGACGGACGTGTACTGGTGCACGGCCGACGTCGGCTGGGTGACCGGGCACTCGTACATTGTGTACGGCCCGCTGGCCAACGGTGCGACGCAGGTGATGTACGAGGGCACGCCGGACACCCCGCACCAGGGCCGGTTCTGGGAGATCGTGCAGAAGTACAAGGTCACGATCCTCTACACGGCGCCGACCGCGATCCGGACGTTCATGAAGTGGGGCGACGACATCCCCGCCAAGTTCGACCTGTCCTCCCTCCGCGTCCTCGGCTCGGTGGGCGAGCCCATCAATCCCGAGGCGTGGATCTGGTACCGCAAGCACATCGGTGCCGACAGGACGCCGGTCGTGGACACCTGGTGGCAGACCGAGACCGGCGCCATGATGATCTCGCCGCTGCCCGGCGTCACCGAGGCCAAGCCCGGCTCCGCGCAGCGTCCGCTGCCCGGCATCAGCGCGACCGTCGTCGACGACGAGGCGAACGAGGTGCCCGACGGCGGCGGCGGCTACCTGGTGCTGACCGAACCGTGGCCGTCGATGCTGCGCACCATCTGGGGCGACGACCAGCGGTTCATCGACACCTACTGGTCCCGCTTCGAGGGCAGGTACTTCGCCGGTGACGGCGCGAAGAAGGACGAGGACGGGGACATCTGGCTGCTGGGCCGGGTGGACGACGTGATGCTCGTATCCGGGCACAACATCTCCACCACCGAGGTGGAGTCGGCGCTCGTCTCGCACCCGTCGGTCGCCGAGGCCGCCGTCGTGGGCGCCGCGGACGAGACCACCGGCCAGGCCATCGTGGCGTTCGTCATCCTGCGCGGCACGGCCTCGGAGAACGAGGCGCTCGTCGGGGAGCTGCGCGACCACGTCGGCGCCACGCTCGGCCCGATCGCCAAGCCCAAGCGGATCCTGCCGGTGGCGGAGCTGCCGAAGACCCGCTCCGGCAAGATCATGCGCCGTCTGCTGCGGGACGTCGCCGAGAACCGCCAGCTCGGTGACGTGACCACGCTGACGGACTCCACCGTCATGGACCTCATCCAGGCCAAGCTGCCCGCATCGCCCAGCGAGGACTGAACGGAACGGGAGGACTGAGCGGCACCCCGAGGGGCACCCGGCCGGCGAACGTGCCGGGTGCCCCTCGGGCGTCCACGGTGGAGATCGCCGGACCCGGGCGTACGGCACGTTAGGTAAAGTAAACAAAGTGCCGTACGGAGCGGCACGCCAGGTGCGCCGGGAAGTCTGGTCGGCATGTGAGTCCCGCCTGCCCCGGAGGTCTCCCGTGACCGCGCACCGCCCCCGCACCCGCACCGTCCCCCGCAAGGTCCTCGGCCGCCTGTCGCTGCCCGAGCGCTCCTTCGTCGCGGACGCGCTGCGCACCGAGACCGTCGGCGGTGTGCTGCTGCTGCTCGCCGCCGTGGCCGCGCTGGTCTGGGCGAACGTCCCCGGCATCCGCCACGGCTACCAGACGGTCAGCGACTTCCACGCCGGCCCCGGAGCCCTCGGCCTGCACCTCTCCCTCGCCCACTGGGCCGCCGACGGCCTGCTCGCCGTGTTCTTCTTCGTCGCCGGCATCGAGCTCAAGCGCGAGCTGGTCGCCGGTGACCTGCGCGACCCCAAAGCGGCCGTGCTGCCCGTGGTGGCGGCGCTGTGCGGGATGGCCGCACCGGCGCTCGTGTACACCCTCACCAACGTCGCCGGGCACGGCTCCACGCAGGGCTGGGCGGTGCCCACCGCCACCGACATCGCCTTCGCGCTCGCCGTCCTCGCGGTCATCGGCACCTCACTGCCCAGCGCCCTGCGCGCCTTCCTGCTCACGCTCGCGGTCGTCGACGACCTCTTCGCCATCCTGATCATCGCGGTCTTCTTCACCGACCGGCTGAACTTCGCCGCCCTCGGCGGGGCCGCCGCCGGACTCGCGGCCTTCTGGCTGCTGCTGCGCAAGGGGGTACACGGCTGGTACGTGTACGTGCCGCTCGGCGTCGTCGTCTGGGCACTGATGTACAACAGCGGCGTGCACGCCACCATCGCCGGCGTGGCGATGGGCCTGATGCTGCGCTGCACCACCCGGGAGGGTGAGGAGCGCTCGCCTGCCGAGCGTATCGAGCATCTGGTGCGGCCCCTGTCCGCTGGGCTCGCCGTACCGCTGTTCGCGCTGTTCAGCGCCGGTGTGTCGATATCCGGCGGAGCACTCGGGGACGTGTTCACGAGACCCGAGACGCTCGGCGTGGTGCTCGGCCTGGTCGTGGGCAAGGCGGTCGGCATCTTCGGCGGCACCTGGCTGACGGTCCGCTTCACCCGCGCGCAGCTCAGCGAGGACCTGGCGTGGGCCGACGTCTTCGCGGTGGCGACGCTCGCCGGGATCGGGTTCACGGTCTCGCTGCTCATCGGCGAGCTGGCCTTCGAGGGCGACGCGGTCCTGACCGACGAGGTGAAGGCGGCCGTCCTCACCGGGTCGCTGATCGCGACGGCGTGCGCGACGGTGCTGCTGAAGCTGCGCAACGCCAAGTACCGCAGGCTGTGCGAGGAGGAGGAGCGCGACGAGGACCTCGACGGCATCCCGGACGTCTACGAGCAGGACGACCCGGCGTACCACCTCCGGATGGCCGAGATCCACGAGCGCAAGGCCGCCGAACACCGCCGGCTGGCCGCCGAAGCGCGCCACGGGCTTCGGGAAGTGCCGGGCGGGGCAGGCGAGGAGGACGGCCGTCCGGCATGATCTGACGAGACGGTACAAATCAAGACGGTACGCAAGACGGCATTGCAAGACCCAACGGTACGTAAGACCCACGAGAGACCTCTGAGGGAGAACGCGATGAGCGCACCCGACGGCAGCCCGGTCGGCGCCGAACGCAGCATCGGCCAGCTGTTCGCCTCGGCGACGACCGAATTGTCGGCGCTGGTGCACGACGAGATCGCGCTGGCCAAGGCTCAGCTCAAGCAGGACGTGAAGCGCGGCGCGGTCAGCGGCGGCGCCTTCTCGATGGCGGGCGCGGTACTGGTGTTCTCCCTGCCGATGCTCAACTTCGCCCTGGCCTACGGCATTCGCACCTGGAGCCACTGGAACCTGGCGATCTGCTTCGTGCTGTCCTTCGCGGCCAACGTGCTGGTGGCCGGCCTCCTCGCGCTCATCGGCACGGTGTTCGCGAAGAAGGCCAAGAAGAGCCAGGGCCCGCAGAAGGTGGCGGCCTCGATGAAGCAGTCGGCGGGCGTCCTGCAGAACGCCAAGCCGCACCCGCGCCCGGAGCTGCCCGAGGACCGGGCTCCCGCGGCCATCGAGGCTGTGGCACGCTCGTCGTCATGACGGACCCCGCCGCTCCCTCGGCCGTACGGATCGAAGGTCCCTGGAGTCACAGGGACGTCGCCGCGAACGGCGCGCGCTTCCACATCGCCGAGCTCGGCGACGGCCCGCTGGTCCTGCTGCTGCACGGCTTCCCGCAGTTCTGGTGGACGTGGCGGCACCAGCTGACCGCGCTCGCGGACGCGGGCTACCGGGCGGTCGCGATGGACCTGCGGGGCGTCGGCGGCAGCGACCGCACGCCCCGCGGGTACGACCCCGCCAACCTCGCGCTGGACGTCACCGGGGTAATCCGGTCCCTCGGCGAGCCGGACGCCGCGCTGGTCGGCCACGACCTCGGCGGCTACCTGGCGTGGACGGCTGCGGCCATGCGGCCCAAGCTCGTGCGGCGCCTGGCGGTGGCGTCCATGCCGCATCCGCGGCGCTGGCGCGCGGCGATGCTGCGGGACGCCCGGCAGACGGCCGCCAACTCCTACATCTGGGGGTTCCAGCGGCCCTGGATCCCCGAGCGCCAACTGACCGCCGACGGGGGCGCGCTGGCGGGCCGGCTGATCCGGGACTGGTCCGGGCCGCGGCTGCCGCAGGACACGGCCCTGGAGACGTACCAGCGGGCCATGTGCATCCCGTCCACCGCGCACTGCGCGATCGAGCCGTACCGCTGGCTGGTGCGTTCGCTGGCCCGGCCGGACGGCGTGCAGTTCTACCGCCGGATGAAGCGGCCCGTACGGGTGCCGACGCTGCATCTGCACGGCTCGCTGGACCCGGTGACCCGGACGCGCAGCGCGGCAGGTTCGGGCGAGTACGTCGAAGCGCCGTACCGCTGGCGGCTGTTCGACGGGCTCGGCCACTTCCCGCACGAGGAGGACCCGGCGGCGTTCTCCACCGAACTGATCAACTGGCTCAAGGACCCCGAGCCCGACCGATGAGGCGTCAGGCGCCCGTTCGGTGACCGTGCGGTGAAGGTTCGATGCGTGGAGTATCCGATTTCCTGAACAGTTGTCCCCCGAACGGCCACATGCCTGCCGCATAGGCCAATTGGGGGGCGCACAAGCGGTTATCGACCTTGGGGCGGGGGCACACGTCGGGGTATGGGCTGGACGCACGACTACAGTGACGCACCCCGCAACCGCCGCTCGGCCACGGGCCTGAGCACGCCTCAGCGAGGCACCCCGCAACTCGCGGAAGCGGACCTCCGGGTGGGGATCCCGCGCATCCTGCGCCGCCGGGCCCGCTGGGTCTCGGTGCGCCTGCGTCACCCGCGGGGCTGAACGCGCCGCGTCGCCCTACAGGGCGCAGCTGTCCGTACCCACCTGCTCGTTCGCCGTACGCCCCCGCTCGATGTCGGCCTGGATCTCGTCCGCCGTCAGGGCGTAGCCGGTGTCCGCGTCGTCGAGGGACTTGGCGAACACCACGCCGTACACCTTGCCGTCCGGGGTGAGCAGCGGGCCGCCGGAGTTGCCCTGGCGGACGGTGGCGTAGAGGGAGTAGACGTCGCGGCGGACCGTGCCGCGGTGGTAGATGTCGGGGCCGTTGGCCGTGATGCGCCCGCGCACGCGCGCGGCGCGCACGTCGTACGAGCCGTTCTCCGGGAAGCCCGCGACGATCGCGCCGTCGCTCCAGGCCGCGTCCTGCGAGGTGAACCGCAGGGCGGTCGCCTTCAGGTCCGGTACGTCGAGTACGGCGATGTCGCGCTTCCAGTCGTACAGGACGACCTTCGCGTCGTACCTGCGGCCCTCTCCGCCTATCTGCACGCGCGGCGCGTCGACCCCGCCGACGACGTGCGCGTTGGTCATCACGCGGCGGTCGGCGAAGACGAACCCGCTGCCCTCCAGGACCTTGCCGCAGCTCTGGGCGGTGCCGGTGACCTTGACGATGGAGCGCTGGGCGTGGAAGGCGACCGGGCTGCTCTCCAGGGCCGGGTCGGGCGGCTGTACGTCCTTGATCGGCTCGTTGGCGAACGGGCTGAAGACCTGCGGGAAGCCGTTCTGCGCGAGCACGGAGGAGAAGTCCGCGAACCAGGTGTCGGCCTGCGCGGGCAGCGCCCGGGAGACCCCGAGGAGCACCTTGGAGCCGCGTACCTCCCTGCCGAGCGTCGGCAGGGTCGTACCGGCCAGGGCGGAACCGATCAGCCAGGCGACCAGGAGCATCGCGACGACGTTGACGAGGGCGCCGCCGGTGGCGTCCAGGGCGCGCGCGGGGGACCAGACGATGTGCCGGCGCAGCTTGTTGCCGAGGTGGGTGGTCAGGGCCTGGCCCACGGAGGCGCAGACGATCACGACGACCACGGCGACGACGGCGGCGGTGGCGCCGACCTTCGCCTTGCCGGTCACGGCGTCCCAGAGGACGGGCAGCGTGTACACGGCGACCAGGCCGCCGCCCAGGAACCCGATCACCGACAGGATGCCGACGACGAAGCCCTGGCGGTAGCCCACCACCGCGAACCACACGGCCGCGACCAGCAGCAGGATGTCCAGCACGTTCACGGGATCACCCTGTCATGCGTGCCAGTCGAGCGGGACCTGCTTGCCGCGGTCCCAGGGGCGCTCCCAGCCCGCGAAGTGCAGCAGGCGGTCGATCACTCCGGCCGTGAAACCCCACACCAGGGCCGATTCGACCAGGAATGCCGGGCCGCTGTGGCCACGGGGATGGACGGCCGTGGCGCGGTGGGCGGGGTCCGTGAGATCCGCCACGGGGACGGTGAAGACCCGCGCGGTCTCGTTCGGGTCGACGACGCCGACCGGGCTGGGCTTGCGCCACCAGCCCAGCACGGGGGTGACGACGAAGCCGCTGACCGGGATGTACAGCCTCGGCAGCACGCCGAAGAGCTGCACGCCGGACGGGTCCAGCCCGGTCTCCTCCTCGGCCTCGCGCAGCGCGGCCCGCAGGGGGCCCTCCTCCTGCGGATCGCCGTCCTCCGGATCCAGCGCGCCGCCCGGGAACGACGGCTGTCCGGCGTGGGAGCGCAGCGAGCCCGCGCGCTCCATGAGCAGCAGCTCCGGGCCGCGCTCCCCCTCGCCGAACAGGATCAGCACGGCCGACTGCCGCCCCGAGCCGTTCTCCGGCGGCAGGAACCGGCTCAGCTGGAGCGGCTGGATCGTCTCGGCGGCGCGCACGACGGGCTCCAGCCAGTCCGGCAGCCCTTCCTTGCTGAGCGTCACCGGACCGCCTTGTGTGTCACTTGCCCTCGTCATCGCCACCCCCGTCGCTCTGCACTCTCCAACGCCCGAGGGCCCCGAGATCGTTCCGTCACGCGGCCCCCAGCGGCGGCGCCGGCCTGCCGCCCGCGTCGAGGTAGGCCTGCGGGGGCTTGAGCCGCTGTCCCGGGAAGCCGCCCTTCTCGTACTTCAGCAGCTTCTTCGCCTTCTCCGGGTCGGTCTCGCCCTCGCCGTAGGCCGGGCAGAGCGGGGCGATGGGACAGGCGCCGCAGGCGGGTTTGCGGGCGTGGCAGATACGGCGGCCGTGCCAGATCACGTGGTGGGACAGGTCGGTCCAGTCGCTCTTGGGGAAGAGCGCGCCGACGGCGGCCTCGATCTTGTCGGGGTCGGTCTCGTCGGTCCACTGCCAGCGCCGGACCAGCCGCTGGAAGTGGGTGTCCACGGTGATCCCGGGCCGGCCGAAGGCGTTGCCGAGGACGACGAAGGCGGTCTTGCGGCCCACGCCTGGCAGCGTGACCAGCTCCTCCAGCGTGCCGGGCACCTCGCCGCCGAAGTTCTCGACGAGCGCCTTGGAGAGCCCTATGACCGACTTGGTCTTGGCGCGGAAGAAGCCGCAGGGGCGCAGGATCTCCTCGACCTCCTCCGGGTTGGCGACGGCGAGGTCCTCGGGGGTGGGGTGCTTGGCGAAGAGCGCCGGGGTGGTCTGGTTGACGCGCAGGTCGGTGGTCTGGGCCGACAGCACGGTGGCGACCAGCAGCTGGAAGGGATTCTCGAAGTCCAGTTCCGGGTGGGCGTACGGGTACACCTCGGCCAGCTCGCGGTTGATCCGGCGGGCGCGGCGGACCAGGGCGGTGGGGGACTCGCCGGACGGGGGCGTGACGGCGATCTTCTTGACGGGGGCGGCCTTCCTGGCGGGCTTCTCGACGGACGCGGCCTTCTTCACGACGGCGGTCTTCTTCACGACGGCGTTCTTTTTCATGATCTTCGCGGCGGGGGTCTTCTCGGCCGCAGGCGCCTTCTTCGCGGCGGGGGTCTTCTTCACGGCAGCGGCAGCCTTTTTGACCGATTTGCCTGTTTTATTACTTCCACCGGGATCCTGTTCGCCCACAGCGGAATCATGACGCGCAACCACCCGCCCAGCCCCCTTGCCCTGTGCTCTCACCGGCGATTTGGACACCCGGCCAGCCTAAAGCCCGGCACCGACATCCGCGCCGGAGCCCGCTGAGCGGCCCCCGATCGGACCCCTGACACTTACCCCGGGACACCTGTGCGGCATCCTTGTGACAGATCACACTGTTTGGACCGTCCGGCAAAATGGGGAACACGGACCCCTGGCACACAGGGGAGCAAGATCCCCTGAGCAGGTCGACAAGGAGAGAACTCGTGGACGACGTTCTGCGGCGCAACCCGCTCTTCGCGGCTCTCGACGACGAGCAGGCCGCGGAGCTTCGCGCCTCCATGAGTGAGGTGACCCTCGCACGCGGCGACTCCCTGTTCCACGAGGGCGACCCCGGGGACCGGCTGTACGTCGTCACCGAGGGCAAGGTCAAGCTGCACCGCACCTCCCCGGACGGCCGCGAGAACATGCTCGCCGTCGTCGGCCCCGGCGAGCTGATCGGCGAGCTGTCGCTGTTCGACCCGGGCCCCCGCACGGCCACCGCGACCGCGCTGACCGAGGTCAAGCTCCTCGGTCTCGGCCACGGTGACCTCCAGCCCTGGCTGAACGCCCGGCCCGAGGTCGCCGGCGCCCTGCTGCGCGCCGTCGCCCGCCGCCTGCGCAAGACCAACGACGCGATGTCCGACCTGGTCTTCTCGGACGTCCCCGGCCGCGTGGCGCGCGCCCTGCTGGACCTCTCCCGCCGCTTCGGCGTGCAGTCCGAGGAGGGCATCCACGTCGTCCACGACCTCACCCAGGAGGAGCTGGCCCAGCTGGTCGGCGCCTCCCGCGAGACCGTGAACAAGGCGCTGGCGGACTTCGCCCAGCGCGGCTGGCTCCGCCTGGAGGCGCGGGCCGTGATCCTGCTGGACGTGGAGAGGCTGGCGAAGCGGTCGCGCTGACGCGGGGCCCGGCCGCCGGAAAACCCGGCTGCCCGGGGCGTGGGCGGACGGCACAGTAGGTCCATGACCGTGCTCCCCGCCCCCGGTGGCGTCGACGCCCAGGGCCGCTTCGTCCGCGAAGGTTCCCTCGCGCGCGTGCGGCCCGCCTTCCGCCCGGTCGTGGCCGCCGCCCGGGACCGGCTGCCGGCCGTCTTCGGCACCCGCCTGCACAGCGCCTACCTCTACGGGTCGGTCCCGCGCGGCACCGCACGCGTGGGGCGCAGCGACCTGGACCTCCTGGTCGCCCTGCGCGAGGAGCCGACCGACGCCGACCGGGACGCCGTACGCGTCCTCGGGGAGGCGATCGACCGGGAGTTCCCGCAGATCGACGGCGTCGGCACGCTGCTCTACGGCCGGGAGCGGCTGCTGAGCGACCTGGAGCGCCATGACATGGGCTGGTTCGTCGCCTGCCTGTGCACCCCGCTGCTCGGCGACGACCTCGCCGCGCACCTGCCCCGCTACCGCCCCGACTCCCTGCTGGCCCGCGAGACCAACGGCGACCTCGCCCGTTGGCTGCCGCGCTGGCGGGAACGGATCGCGGGGGCGGAGGACACCGAGGAGGCCCGCCGGCCGCTCGTGCGCTTCATGTCCCGGCATCTCGTCCGCACCGCCTTCACGCTCGTCATGCCCCGCTGGCAGGGCTGGACCAGCGATCTGTGCGAGATGGCCGAGGTGTCCGGCGCGTACTACCCGCGGCGGGCCGCACAGCTGCGTACGGCGGCCGAGTACGGCTGTGAACCGGTCGGCGACCCGGACGTCCTGCGGGCGTACGTCGACGACCTGGGCCCCTGGCTCGCGACGGAGTACACGCGCGTGCACGGCGTGAAGGCCCCGCGGCCGGACTACTAGCCCCTGCCGTTCCCGGCGTCGCCCTAGATCAGCCCGTGCTCGCTGAGGTAGTCCAGCTGGGCCCGGACCGAGAGTTCCGCCGCCGGCCACAGCGAGCGGTCGACGTCGGCGTACACATGGGCGACGACCTGGGCCGGGGTCCGGTAGCCGTTCTCGACCGCGGTCTCCACCTGGGCGAGCCGGTGGGCGCGGTGGGCGAGGTAGAACTCGACGGCGCCCTGGGCGTCGTCGAGGACCGGTCCGTGGCCCGGCAGGACGGTGTGCACGCCGTCGTCCACCGTCAGGGACCGCAGGCGGCGCAGGGAGTCCAGGTAATCGCCGAGCCGGCCGTCGGGGTGCGCCACGACCGTCGTGCCGCGCCCGAGGACGGTGTCGCCGGTCAGCACCGCCCGGTCGGCCGGGAGGTGGAAGGACAGCGAGTCCGCGGTGTGCCCGGGGGTCGGTACGACCCTCAGCTCCAGGCCGCCGACGGTGATGACGTCTCCGGCGGCCAGCCCCTCGTCGCCCAGCCGCAGGCCCGGATCGAGGGCACGCACGCGCGTGGCGGTCAGTTCGGCGAAGCGGACGGCGCCCTCGGCGTGGTCGGGGTGGCCGTGGGTGAGCAGGGTCAGGGCTATGCGCTTGCCGGCCTTCTCGGCCGTGTCCACGACGTTGCGCAGGTGACCGTCGTCCAGCGGCCCGGGGTCGATCACCACGGCCAGGTCGGAGTCGGGCTCGGCGACGATCCAGGTGTTGGTGCCGTCCAGGGTCATCGCGGAGGCGTTGGGCGCCAGCACGTTGACGGCCCGTTCGGTGGCCGGGCCCGAGAGCACTCCGCCCCGGGGCTGGCCCGGCAGGGCTGCTGCGTCGGTCATGCGGGGCCTCCACCGGTCGTCTCAGCGGTCGTCTCAGCGGGCGTATCAGCGGGCGTCGGAGCGGTCGGGACGTGCTTGGTGAACTCGTCGTGCCCGGGCCAGGAGAGGACGATCTCGCCGTCCTGGAGGCGGGCCCGGGCCAGCACCGGGGTCATGTCGCGCCCGGGAGCGGCGGCCAGCGCCTCGGCGGCGCTGCCGTACGGGAGCAGCTGGCGCAGGGTGGCGACGGTGGGCGGCATCATCAACAGCTCGCCCTTGTCGTACCCGGCGGCGGCCTCCTCGGGGCGGATCCACACCGTGCGGTCGGCCTCCGTGGAGGCGTTCCGGGTGCGCTGCCCCTCGGGGAGGGCGGCCACGAAGAACCAGGTGTCGTAGCGGCGGGCCTCGAACTCCGGGGTGATCCACCGGGTCCAGGCGCCCAGCAGGTCCGAGCGCAGCACCAGGCCGCGCCGGTCGAGGAACTCGGCGAAGGACAGCTCGCGCGCGACCAGGGCGGCGCGGTCGGCCTCCCAGTCGTCGCCGGTGGTGTCGCCGACGACCGAGTCCGGGTCGGGTCCGGCCAGGAGGACGCCGGCCTCCTCGTAGGTCTCCCGCACGGCCGCGCAGACGATCGCCTGGGCGCCCGCCGCGTCGACGCCGAGCCGTTCGGCCCACCACGCGCGCGTGGGGCCCGCCCAGCGGATCTGACGGTCGTCGTCCCGCGGGTCGACGCCACCCCCGGGATACGCGTACGCGCCTCCGGCGAAGGCCATGGAGGCGCGTCTGCGCAGCATGTGGACGACCGGCCCGTCCGGGGTGTCCTTCAGGAGCAGCACCGTGGCCGCGCGCCTCGGGGTCACCGGGGTGAGGGTGCCGTCCGCGAGCGCGCGGATGCGGTCGGGCCACTCCGGGGGGTACCACTGACCGTTCGCCATGGCCGGAGGCTATCCCGTGTAGGGCGAATGTTCGAGAGGTAGCCGAGGTCAGCGGGCCTGCCGGGGGTCTACCGGTCCAGCTCGACCTGGATCTCCACCTCGACGGGCGCGTCCAGCGGGAGCACCGCGACGCCGACCGCGCTGCGGGCGTGCACGCCCTTGTCGCCGAGCACCTCACCGAGCAGTTCGCTGGCGCCGTTGACGACACCGGGCTGCCCGGTGAAGTCGGCCGCCGAGGCGACGAAGCCGACGACCTTCACCACGCGCGCGATGCGGTCCAGGTCGCCGACGACGGACTTCACGGCGGCGAGGGCGTTCAGCGCGCAGGTGCGGGCCAGCTCCTTGGCCTCCTCCGCGGTGACCTCGGCGCCCACCTTGCCGGTGACCGGCAGCTTGCCCTCGACCATCGGCAGCTGGCCGGCGGTGTAGACGTACACCCCCGACCGCACGGCCGGCTGGTACGCGGCCAGCGGCGGTACGACCTCCGGCAGGGTCAGACCCAGTTCGGCCAGCTTGGCCTCGACCGCGCTCACGCGTCCGCCTCCGGCTTCTCCCGCTTCAGGTACGCCACGAGCGACTCCGGGTTGGGACCGGGCACGACCTGGACGAGTTCGTAGCCCTGGTCGCCCCAGCTGTCCAGGATCTGCTTCGTGGCGTGGATCAGCAGCGGCACGGTCTGGTATTCCCACTTCTTGGTCATGGGGGCGACTGTAGCCGCTGTGACCGGAGGGTCCGGCGGCCCACCACGGCCCCCGTTATCCACAGCCTCCCGCGTGAGTGTCGCCCGGACTGGTTAGTCTCGAAGATGTGAGCAGGCTCCAGGTCGTCAGCGGCAAGGGCGGGACCGGAAAGACGACGGTCGCCGCCGCACTCGCGCTGGCCCTCGCGACCGAGGGGAAGCGGACGCTTCTCGTGGAGGTCGAGGGCCGGCAGGGCATCGCGCAGCTCTTCGAGACGGAGGCACTTCCGTACGAGGAGCGGAAGATCGCGGTCGCCCCGGGTGGCGGCGAGGTGTACGCCCTCGCCATCGATCCGGAACTGGCCCTTCTGGACTATCTCCAGATGTTCTACAAGCTCGGCGGCGCGGGCCGGGCGCTGAAGAAGCTGGGCGCGATCGACTTCGCCACCACCATCGCGCCCGGCCTCAGGGACGTCCTGCTGACCGGCAAGGCGTGCGAGGCGGTGCGCCGCAAGGACAGGTCGGGGAGGTTCGCCTACGACTACGTCGTCATGGACGCCCCGCCGACCGGCCGCATCACCCGCTTCCTGAACGTCAACGACGAGGTGGCGGGCCTCGCGAAGATCGGCCCTATACACAATCAGGCGCAGGCGGTCATGCGGGTGCTGAAGTCGCCGGAGACGGCCGTGCACCTGGTGACCCTGCTGGAGGAGATGCCGGTCCAGGAGACCGCCGACGGCATCGCGGAGCTGCGCGCGGCGCGGCTGCCGGTGGGCCGGGTCATCGTGAACATGGTCCGGCCGGAGGTGTTGGACGCCGCCGATCTGGAACTCGTACGGACCGTGGAGCGTTCATCGGTCGCACAGGCGCTCTCGGCGGCCGGTCTGGGCGGGGCCCGGCGCGGCGGGAACGCCGAGAAGCTGGTGGACCCGCTGCTGGATCAGGCCGCGGAGTACGCCGAGCGGTACGCGCTGGAGCAGGAGCAGCGCACGGTCCTCGGCGAGCTGGACCTGCCGCTGCACGAACTGCCGCTGCTCGCCGAGGGCATGGACCTCGCGGGCCTGTACGAACTCGCCACCGAGCTGCGGAAGCAGGGGTTGTCATGAGTGCGGACCCGGCCGAGGCGCAGAACGCCGCCCCCCACCAGGACGCGGCACGCCCGCGGCTCTCCCCCGCGCGCGTGCTGGACGTCGATCCGCTGCTCGACGACCCGAAGACGCGGATCGTGGTGTGCTGCGGCGCGGGCGGGGTCGGCAAGACGACGACCGCGGCCGCCCTCGGGCTCCGGGCGGCCGAACGGGGCCGCAAGGTGGTCGTGCTGACCATCGACCCGGCCAAGCGGCTGGCCCAGTCGATGGGCATCGACTCCCTCGACAACGTGCCGCGCAGGGTGAAGGGCACGGAGGGCGACGGCGAGCTGCACGCCATGATGCTCGACATGAAGCGCACCTTCGACGAGGTCGTGGAGGCGCACGCGGACCGGGAGCGGGCCGCCGCGATCCTGGCGAACCCCTTCTACCAGTCGCTCTCGGCGGGCTTCGCGGGCACGCAGGAGTACATGGCGATGGAGAAGCTCGGCCAGCTGCGGGCGAAGGACGAGTGGGACCTGATCGTGGTCGACACCCCGCCCTCCCGCTCGGCGCTGGACTTCCTGGACGCGCCCAAGCGGCTCGGCTCCTTCCTGGACGGCCGGCTCATCCGGCTGCTGACCGCCCCCGCCAAGCTGGGCGGTCGCGCGGGGATGGCCTTCCTCAACGTCGGCATGTCGATGATGACCGGCACGCTGGGCAAGCTGCTGGGCGGTCAGCTGCTGAAGGACGTGCAGACGTTCGTGGCCGCGATGGACACCACCTTCGGCGGCTTCCGCACGCGCGCGGACGCCACCTACAAGCTGCTCCAGGCGCCCGGCACGGCGTTCCTGGTGGTGGCGGCGCCGGAGCGGGACGCCCTGCGCGAAGCCGCGTACTTCGTGGAGCGGCTGGCCGCGGAAGACATGCCGCTGATGGGCCTGGTGCTCAACCGGGTCCATGGCAGCGGCGCCGGACGGCTGTCGGCCGAGCGGGCGCTCGCCGCCGCGGAAAATCTTGAGGACCCCCGCATTGTGGATCAGGGGGACGGGAAAGCTGGACTTCGTAACTCTCCCGACACGTACGGCAGTTCAGGAACACACGCGGCTGAGGAACCGGCACGACCCGCGACCGAGACCGCGGCACAACCCACAGCCGAGACCACAGCCGAGGCCGAGGCACCATCCGCAGCCGAGACCGCAGCCACCGCTTCCGCAGAAGGCTCCCCCGCCGACACGGAGCGCTCCGTCGACCGGCTCACCGCGGGACTGCTGAGGCTGCACGCCGACCGCATGCAACTGCTCTCGCGCGAGCAGCGCACGCGTGGCCGTTTCACCGCCCGCCACCCCGAGGTGGCGGTGGTCGAGGTACCCGCGCTGCCCGGCGACGTCCATGACCTCGTGGGCCTGCGCGACATCGGTGACCGCCTGGCGGCCGGGCGGCCGGAACACACGTAGGCCGAACGCACAGAGGCCGAGCACACGTAGACCAGGGGGCAGGTGGGCGGGACCACAGGTACACGGCGGACCAGAGGACGCGGCAGACCACAGCAACGGCGGTCGCGCGCCGTCACACGCGCCAGGCTCCGCACACACGCGCACGGAAGAGGCACGCGGGGCCACGCGAGCGGCTGCTGAAGCGGTCCTCCCGAACCATGCGCCCGTGGGGCATATACCCATGGGGCATGCACCCGCCGCCGGACCATGCGCCCGCGATGTGCTCCAGGAGCGTGCCCTGGGAGTTTGCCCGAACGGGATGCCCGAGCGGGATGCCCGAGGGGGATGGCCCCAGGTGGATGGCCCCAGGCGATGCCCTCAGCTCACCGCCGCGTAGTTCTCGTACACCTCGTCGTTGTCGAGGGGGACGATTCCCGCGCCCCGCTCGTACTCCGAGCGTGCGGTTTCCAGCAGCCTCCGCCAGGAGGTCACGGTGGGCCGCCGGCGCAGCAGTGCGCGGCGCTCACGCTCCGTCATGCCTCCCCACACGCCGAACTCGACGCGGTTGTCCAGCGCGTCTGCCAGGCACTCCGTGCGTACCGGACATCCGGTGCACACCGCCTTGGCCCTGTTCTGCGCTGCTCCCTGAACGAACAGTTCATCCGGATCGGTAGTGCGGCAGGCAGCCTGCGCACTCCAGTCGGTTACCCAGCCCATACCGGCGCCGTCCTCTCCCGAATCGAGGCTCCCCCACGGCGGCAGCGGCATATTCACCGCCGCCAGTTGAGGACGTTACGGAAGGTGGGGACAGCGCAACACCCCCTGCGGGCCCAATCTTGAATGGCCCGAACGGACTATGGGTAAGCGGCAGATCACCCGCGGGAGTGAGCTGGCGACATGCGTGACCATCCCGGCAAACCGGGACAGCGCGGTACGTCACACCGGACGTCAGATGACACACGAGGCGGAATCGGGCTCGGCCCTCTCAGGAAACGGGCCCGTCCCTGGGAAGTTCGGGCTACGTCCGGAACGATTCGGGTCGGCCGGACGTATAGCTAGGTGACCGCTCAGCTGTGACAGTTGAGAGCAGCTTAGGCCAAGGCCTGCGCGCGTGTCCGGCGAATGGGAACGCAGACCCCCCGCTTTGCCGTGGCGTGATGCGGTCGCTCCTTAGGAACGCTCAACAGTACGGATTAGGCTGCCCCCATGCCAAAGAAGCGCCCGGGCGGCGGTCTGTCGCCCATGCAGCAGGCCGCCAAGTTCCTCGGTGTCAGTGTGCTCGCCGGAGCCGTGATGGCGGGCATCGCGCTGCCCGCTGCCGGCGCGCTCGGTCTCGCGGCCAAGGGCTCGGTCCAGGGCTTCGACGAGATCCCGGCCAATCTGAAGAGCCCCCAGCTGAGCCAGCGCACGACGATCCTGGACAACCAGGGCAAACAGATCGCGACCGTCTACTCCCGCGACCGTACGGTGGTCGACCTCAAGGACATCTCGCCGTACATGCAGAAGGCGATCGTCGCGATCGAGGACTCGCGCTTCTACAAGCACGGCGCCGTCGACCTCAAGGGCGTACTGCGCGCCCTGAACAAGAACGCGCAGGAGGGCGGGGTCGCCCAGGGCGCCTCCACGCTCACCCAGCAGCTGGTGAAGAACTACTTCATCGAGGAGGCCGGCGACGACCCGACGAAGGTCGCCGAGGCCACCCAGCAGACCCTGGGCCGCAAGATCCGCGAGCTGAAGTACGCGATCCAGATCGAGGACAAGCTCGGCAAGAAGAAGATCCTTGAGAACTACCTGAACATCACCTTCTTCGGCGAGCAGGCCTACGGCGTCGAGGCCGCCTCCCAGCGCTACTTCTCCAAGCACGCCAAGGACCTGAACCTCCAGGAGTCGGCCCTGCTGGCCGGCATCGTGCAGTCCCCGAGCCGCTACGACCCGGTGAACGACGAGGCGGAGGCCACCAAGCGGCGCAACACCGTCCTGCAACGCATGGCGGAGGTCGGCGACATCTCCCAGAAGGAGGCCGACCAGGCCAAGGGGAAGCCGCTCGGCCTGCACACCAGCCGCCCCAAGAACGGCTGCATCACCGCGGTGAAGGAAGCCGGCTTCTTCTGTGACTACGTCCGCCAGGTCGTCCTCACCGACCCGGTCTTCGGCAAGACCAAGGAGGCCCGGGCCAAGCTCTGGAACCGGGGCGGCCTGACGATCCGTACGACGCTCGACCCGCAGGCCCAGCAGTCCGCGCAGGCGTCCATCAAGGACCACGTCTACAAGAGCGACGCGGTGGCGACCGCCGCGACCATCGTCGAGCCCGGCACCGGCAAGATCCTCGCCATGGGCCAGTCCCGCCCGTACGGCGTCAACGTCAAGAACGACGAGACGACGATCAACCTGTCGGTCAACGGGGACATGGGCGGCGGCGCCGGCTACCAGCCCGGTTCCACGTTCAAGCCGATCGTCGCCGCGGCGGCCATCGAGGGGGGCAAGCCCCCGACGCAGGAGTACTCGTCGCCGTACGAGATGACGTATCCGAGCCCGGTCTCGGCGTGCGACGGCAAGACCTGGCGCGACGACCCGAACAGGCCCACCAAGCTGACCAACGAGAACGAGTCCGAGCGCGGTCCGTACGCCATGAAGGAGGCGACCGCCAAGTCGGTCAACACCTACTACGTGCAGCTGATCAGCGACATCGGCATCTGCCCGGTCATCGACATGGCCAAGCAGATGGGCGTGCAGCGCGCGGACGGCCGCAAGATCACGCAGGCCCCGTCCATCGCGCTCGGCACCCAGGAGATGTCCCCGCTGACGATGGCGAACGCGTACGCCACCTTCGCGTCGCGCGGGATGTACTGCACGCCGATCGCCATCGAGTCGGTCACCAAGAAGGTCGGCAGCGAGCGGAAGTCCCTGCCGGTGCCGAAGTCGACCTGCTCGCGGGCGATGTCGGAGAAGACCGCCGACACGGTCAGCACGCTCCTGAAGGGCGTGGTCGAGGACGGCACGGGTCAGGAGGCCGGTCTCGGCAGCCGCCCGAGCGCGGGCAAGACGGGTACCACGGACGAGCGCTTCGCCGCCTGGTTCGTCGGCTACACCCCGAACATGGCGGGCGCGGTCTGGGTCGGCGACCCGCAGCACAAGCGGAAGATGACCAACATCACCATCGGCGGCGTCCCGCACGACAAGGTCTACGGCGGTGAGGTCCCGGGCCCGATCTGGCGCGACATGATGAGCGGCGCGCTGGAGAACAAGCCCGTCGAAGACTTCCACCTGGTCGACATCCCCGACGGCACCCACGAGGGTGATGATCCGGGAAAAGGCGACGGGGGGACGGAGGACGGCAACAACGGGGACACGACGGGACGGCTGACCGGCGGACTGATCGGCGGCCCGACGGACGGGGGAGCGACGGACGGCAGCACCGGTGACGCGACCGGCGGCACCCTCGGCGGCACGTTCCCGACGCCGACCATCTCCATCCCCGGGAACTTCATCCAGGGCCAGGTGAACGGCGGGAACCACGGGGGTGGGAACGGGGGCGGGCGAAGGTAGCCACCGTCACCGGTCTGCCGTACGACGTACGACAGCGGGGCCGCACCTGTGTGTCGGGTGCGGCCCCGCTGACGTGAAGCGGCCTCTCAGCGCCGAAGCGGCCTCTCAGCGCTGAACCAGTCGCCCAGCGCTGAACCAGTCGCCCAGCCCCGAACCAGTCGCCCAGCCCCGAACCAGTTGCTCGGCGCTGAACCAGTCGCCCAACCCCGAACCAGTTGCTCGGCGCTGAACCAGTCGCTCAGCCCTGAAGGAGCTTCTTCACCGCGGCGGCGACCCGGCCGCCCTCGGCCTGGCCGGCCACCTTCGGGTTCACGATCTTCATGACGGCGCCCATGGCCCGCGGCCCCTCGGCACCGGCCGCCTTCGCCTCCTCCACGGCCTGGGCGACGATCGCGTTCAGCTCCTCGTCGGACAGCTGCTTGGGCAGGTACCCGGCGAGCACCTCGCCCTCCGCCTTCTCCCGCTCGGCCTGCTCGGCACGGCCGCCCTGCGCGAAGGCGTCGGCGGCCTCACGGCGCTTCTTGGCCTCGCGGGTGATCACCTTCAGCACCTCGTCGTCGGAGAGCTCACGCTTCTCCTTGCCCGCGACCTCCTCCTTGGTGATCGCGGCGAGCGTCAGCCGGAGGGTCGAGGAGCGGAGCTCGTCGCGCGCCTTGATCGCGGCGTTGAGGTCGTCGTGCAGCTTCGACTTGAGCGTGGTGGTCATGGCCCGATTGTCGCAGGTGTACCGCCCGGCACGCCCGCCGATTTACCGGGCGGCCGGTCTCACCACGGTCAACGCGTCTGACACGATGGGCACATGCGCGCGCGATACGGAATCCCCCTGGGAATCGTGGCGGCCGGCGCCGCCGGCCTGGTCTATGCGGCGGGCTTCGAGGCCCGTTCCTTCCGCCTCCGACGGGTCACCGTCCCCGTCCTCCCCCCGGGCATGCGCCCGCTGCGCGTGCTTCAGGTCTCCGACATCCACATGGTGAGCGGGCAGCGCAAGAAACAGCGCTGGCTGCGGTCGCTGGCCGGGCTGCGCCCCGACTTCGTGATCAACACGGGCGACAACCTGTCGGACCCCGAGGGCGTCCCCGAGGTCATGGACGCCCTGGGCCCGCTGATGGAGTTCCCGGGCGCGTACGTCTTCGGCTCCAACGACTACTACGGCCCCAGGCCCCGCAACCCCGCCCGCTACCTGCTGGAGAAGACGAACGGCCGGCACGGCCTGAACGGCAACCCGCCGGTGGTCGGCGCGATCCACAACCCGTGGCAGGACCTGCGGGACGGCTTCGACGAGGCGGGCTGGCTGAACCTGACGAACACGCGGGGCGTCCTGAAGGTCGAGGGCGTCTCGATCGAGCTGACGGGCCTGGACGACCCGCACATCAAGCGCGACCGCTACGCCCAGGTGGCCGGCGGCCCCTCCGGGTCGTACGACTTCTCACTCGGCGTGGTCCACGCGCCGTACCTGCGGGTCCTGGACGCGTTCACGGCGGACGCCTACCCCCTGATCCTGGCCGGCCACACCCACGGCGGCCAGCTGTGCATCCCCTTCTACGGCGCCCTGGTCACCAACTGCGACCTGGACACGGACCGCGTGAAGGGCCTCTCCACGCACACGGCGGAGGGCCACACCTCCTACCTCCACGTCTCGGCGGGCTGCGGCACAAGCCGCTACACCCCGGTCCGCTTCGCCTGCCCACCGGAGGCGACGCTGCTGACGTTGGTGGGGAGGGAGTAAGGGAGCAACGGGGCAAGGGGGCAAGGGGGCAAGGAACGAGGAGCAAGGGGAGAGGCAGGGGCAAGGGGCAAGGTGCACCGCACGACACCCCGAGACACTCGCCCCCTGCACACCCCCTCCCCGCCCTCCCCCATACGGACGCGTCCACATGGCCGCCCCCCTCCCCCACTCCTAGCGTGAGGGCATGACCGCCCCGATACCCAGGGAGATCCCGGACCTGCCCGCGGTCCCGGCTCCACCCTTGCTGCTGCCCGCCCCGGTGCCGGCCACGGCGGTGGTGGCCCCGGTCCGCCGCCCCCGGGCCGCGGTGTTCCGCCTGGTGACCGCTGTGGCGGCGGCCGGCGGCGTCGCGCTGGAACTCCTGCTGGGCCCCCCGGCCGACATCCTGAGCTACTTCAGCGTCCAGGCCGGCATCCTGCTGACCGTGGTGACGCTCCTGTCCGCGTCGAGGGCCTGGAGGGCCCGCCGCCCGCTCCCGTCGGCCGTGACAGGCGCCACACTCCTCTACGTCCTGACCTCGGCCCTGGCCTACCACCTGCTCCTGGCCCACACGACGCCCCCGTTCTCCATGACCGGAGCGACGGCACCCCCGGAGCGCTGGCACGCCCAGTGGGCAGCCCTCCAGGTCCTCCACCTCCTGGTCCCGGTGGCGGCCCTGCTGGACTGGCTCCTCCTGACCCCCGCGGCCCGCCTGCACCTCCGCCAGACCGCGGCCTGGCTCCTCTACCCCCTGGCCTACCTGGTCTTCTCCCTCACGAGGCCCGCGTTCCTGCCGCCGACCAGCCCGTCCCGGTACCTCTATCCCTTCCTGGACGTGGCGACCCACGGCTACCGCGACACCCTGGCCAACGCCCTCCTCATCGGCCTCGCGATCTACGCCCTGGCCGTCCTCCTGGTGGCCCTCGACCACACCCGCCCGACCCCGGTCCGCCACCCCGCCTAAACCGGATTTCGTCTACAGCCACCGGTGGGCTAAAGTAAACGTCGTCGCCGCGAGAGCAGCGACACCGGGGTGTAGCGCAGCTTGGCAGCGCGCTTCGTTCGGGACGAAGAGGTCGTGGGTTCAAATCCCGCCACCCCGACAGCCAAGTAGCAGGTCAGAGGGCCCTTACCGATTCGGTGAGGGCCCTCTGACTTTGCTGCGTGTCTATCTGCGTGACTATCGATTCCCGAGTGTCTACGAGCGTCGCGGGTCGGCGCCGAAGATCCCGTCCATGACCACGGCACCGGTCTGGATCACGGGCCGGATCTGCTTCCGGTAGACCTCCTCCGTCACGGCGGTCCCGGAGTGGCCGACGAGCCGGGAGATCTCTTCCAGCGGGACTCCCCGGTCGGAGAGCAGGGATACGAAGCTGTGCCGTAGCTCCCTCGGAGTCCACTCGTCGGCGTTGATCCCGTCGATGCCCCTGAGCGCCTGGCGGAAGGCACGGCGGACATTGGCAGCGTCGAGAGGCTTGCCCACGGCCGACGAGAAGACAAGACCGTGTTCCTCCCACTTGTCCTCAGCTGCGAGCCGATCCCAGCCCTGATCTTCGAACTGCTGCCAAAGGGCCTCGACGCAGCGCGCCGGCAGAGCGAGCGTGCGCCGGGACTTCTTGGTCTTGGTGTCTCCGCTCCGCCGTACCGAGCGCCAGACGGCGATGTGCGGAGGCTGCGGCGGGTCGAGATCCGGGCGGCCCTTCAGGAAGACGTGGTCCCAGGTGAGGGCCCGGAGTTCTTCCGTACGGGCACCGGTCAGAAGCGCGACGACGATGTACGCGTACATCGAAGTCCCCTCGGCACCCTTGAGCACGGCCTCAGCCTGGGCGAAAGTGAGCGCCTTGGACGGGCGCCCGGCCTGCCCCTGCGGCACTGAGCACAACTCGACGACATTCCGCTTCACCTTGTCCCGCGCCATGGCCCGCTTGACCGCGCGGTTGAGGCAGGAGTGGATTCCCTGGAGCGTGCGCGTGCTGAGCGTCTTCGCTTTGGTGGCCAGCCAGCGATCTACGTCCTCCGCGCTCAGATCGCGAAGCTTTCGCGCGCCGAGCGACGGAATCACGTGCTTCTGACTCAGAAGCGTGACGGTCTCAACGGTGCGGGGGTCGAGGCCCGCCAACCCGTACTCCAGCCAGTCCGTCACGGCGTCCTTGACCGTGTAGTTGGTGGGCGCGATGGCGAGGCCGTCTTCGTGGTCCCGCAGCACTTCCTTGAGCTTGTTCTTGGCTTCCGTCTTGGTCTTGCCACTCCCCCGCTTCACGATCCGCTTGCCGCTCGGATCAAAGCCCAGGTTCGCCGTAGCGATCCACCGTTGCCGCTTCTCGTCCCAGTGCAGGCCGCCGTCACCGCGGCTCCGACGCTTGGTCATCAGGCCGCACGCTCCATCTGTCCGGCGATGAAGGCGCCCAGGGCGGATGCCGGGATGCGCCGGCATCGGCCGATGGTGACCGAGGGCAGGCGCCGCGTGCGGATCAGGTCGTACACCTTGGAACGGCCGAGCCGTAGACGGGCCATCACCTCGGCAACGGTCAGGAGTTCGTCATCGTGCACGGTCGGGTCTCCTTGTGCGTCAAGAACGGTTGATCGAGAGGGCGAGAAGACGGCTTCCGCGTCTGTCAGTCCGGTTCCGGCGAAGCGCCAGTGGGAGAGGACAAGGACGGTGTCCGGGTCGGGCAGCGGGTGGCCCGCCTCGGCGGCGCGTGCGCGGGCCAAGGCTTCGTTGTGGTCAGCGCGTTCCTGGCGGAGGGCGCCGAGGGTCACGGAGTAGGCCCGGGACTTGGTGGAGAAGTGGCCGCGGAAGCCGAGCATGTGGGCCCACTTGCGCAGACGCAGGGCTTCGAGTTCGGGGAGCCCACCGAGGTGCCAGCAGGTGAGGATCATCCGCCGGGCGTGGTCGGTGACGCCGGAGCCGATCAGGTCCGTGATCGGGTTGCGGACGGGACGGTCCAGGGTGCCGGCGGTCTCGGCGCCCTTGGTGGCGTACTTGGCGATGTAGGCAGCCACGGCCCGACTGGAGAGCTCCGAGCCGCCTGCAAAGTCGGCGGAGCGGATGGGGCGGATGTCGAGCTGAGCACCGAAGCGGAAGGCGTACGTGCGACCGTCGAGGACGGGGCCGGGTGCCTCGGCGAGGCGGACCGCCGAGCGGATCGCGTCGTTGAGAAGTTCGGTCGTGGCCCAGGTCGGTGGGGTGGACTCGGCACCGTCCGGGCCGTCGAGGCGGATGACGGCGTGGAAGTGGACGGCGCCGCGCCGCTGGTACTCGGCGACCTTGGCGTACGACACCTTGAGGCAGTCACGCAGTGCGGTCCGGGTGACGCCCGCGCGGGAGGCGAGCTGCTGGCGCAGGTAGGTGGTGAAGCGGGCCCACAGGGCACCGGCGTGGGCGTTCCAGAGGACGGCTGCCCGGTAGTCGTACCGCTCCGCGTTCAGCGGTGTGCCCAGGGCGGGGTCGTCCTCCGGGTGGGGGCGTCCGCAGCGGCAGCGGCCACCGGTGTGGCGGTTGTGGACGGGGCCGAAGGAGGGGGCGGTGAAGGTGGCGAAGACGCGCGGGTGTTGGGCGACGGCCGGACCGATGCCCTTGCCGCCGCTCAGTCCGGCCGTGACCAGGTGGAAGGTGTCCTTGCGGTACGTCTCGGCGCAGGTGGCGCACCGGGTCGCGCGACGGTTGTTGCAGCGGATGAGGAGCTGTCCGGCAGGCAGGTCGCGGTCGATGACTTCTCGGACGATTTCGCCCGTGGCGGCGTGGACGTCCAGCCGGTGGCCCTCCATTCGTACGGGCCGCTCGCAGCCGCCGAGGCGCTGGATCTGCCGGGCGTAAGCACTCACGTCGCCATGCCGGGCGAGGGCGGCCAGGTGACGGATGGCTTTCATGGGAGCCGGCGGGCGCATGTGCGGGTTCCTCCTTGAGGGGGCACGTGTTGGGGTGACCGCCCGGCCCGCCTGTCCAGGGGGCTAGACAGCAAGGGCAAGCCGGGCGGGAAGGGGCCTTGAATCAGCGGCGGGTGAGCAGGGAGCGGGTGACGACGGCGCAGACGGCGACCGAGGTGGCGGTCAGGGCGACGGCGAGGAGCATGGAGACGAGGACGGCACCGACGACCAGGACCACGGCGGTGCCGCCGCCGACGAGGGCGAGAACGGTTCCGGGGGTGAGCTGGACGACCGGGCGGGATGCGGCAGGAGCCGGGGAGGCCGGCGGCGGGACCGAGGGTGCCGGGGTGACCGTGGTCGGCTCGATGAGGGTGGGAGGGGTGACCAGGCTGGTCGGCTGCGGCATGGTCGGGATCTTCGGCCGGAACATGAAAGGTCGCCTTTCGCGGGTTACTTGACGAGGGAGTTGATGACAGGAGCCAGCAAGCTGTCGGCGAGGAGGTAGCCGCCCAGGAGAATTACGGCGATGAGCCACCAGGGCGGGCGGATGAGCTTGACGCCGAGGACGCCGACGACGAGCAGGGCGAGCCAGAGCGGAACGTCCATGGGGTGGTCTCCTGTCAGGCCGAGCAGCGGTGGGTGCGGGCGGCGAGTTCGGCAGCGGCGCGGGAGTCGTACTCGGCCGAGAAGTCGCAGCGCGGCGCGGTGCAGGCGGCCAGGTGGCGGTTCCTGCCCCGGTCGACGTAGGAGGCGACGTTCACGGGGCCGATGCGGCGGACGTTGCGGAAACGGCGGTGCATGGCGGTGCTCCTCTCAGAGGTGGGCGGCGACGGACGCGGTCATGGACGGGGGCAGGCCGAGCCGGGCGCGTACGGCGTCGGGGTCGGCGGGGCGGCCGGTGGCCGAGCGGTGTTCGTCGGCCAGGGCCCGGACACGGTTGATGAGGACGGGAGGCAGCGCGACGGCGGGGCCGGGTGGCGGAGCGGGGACGGTTTCCGGCTCGGCGGTGGTGAGCTCGGGAACCGGTGCCGGTAGCGCGTCCGGGGCGGGAGCGTCGACGGCGGCCGGTGTGGTGGTCTCTTCCTCAGGCGGGTCGGCGGCCGGCGGTTCCGGGGCCGCCGGCATGTCGGGGCCGTGCGGTGTGTGGGCCAGGAGAGTGCCGCCGAAGAAGGCGACGGCGGGCCAGCCCGCGACGATGACGCGGAGCGAGGCGGGGACGTGGTCCAGGTCGAGGAGTCCGGCGGTGGCGACGTTGGCGCCGAGGGATGCGGCCAGGGCCACCAGGAACCACAGCCGCGGGCTCCCGGCCGCCTGCCCTGCTCGCTGCTGCTGCCTCATCCGGCGCCAGGCGGCGACGAGCAGCAGGTCGACGCTCACGGGGTAGGCCCACGCCTTCCAGCCGCCCTGTCCGGCTGCCGAGGCGAGGTCGTGCAGGTGGGAGAAGGACAGGGCACCCGCGATGACGGCTTGGACGATCACGGCGTCCACGCGGACCAGGTGGGCACGCATCAGCTCGGGTTACCTTCCATGCGGTCAGCCGGCGGACTTGAGCGCATCGGCGCGCTCACGGGCGAGGCGGGCCACCTCGGCGGCCTCGGCGTCGCCGGGCGTGTGAGCCGCGATGCGCTCCAGCAGGTCCGCCTTCCGCTCCATCAGCGCGGCGTATTCGGCGGAGGTGCGGTTCTGGCGGAGCGCGGACAGGTTGGCGATGAGCGCGCTCACCTCGGCGATGGAGGGGCGTGACATGGGGTTTCCTTCCGGTTTCTGGCATGGGCGGGGTAGGGATGTGGCGCGAGGCGGTCACGCCGGCCGTGGAGAGAAGGGGTGCGGCTACTCGGCCACCGGGCGAGCGGTGGGTACACCAGCGGTGGACGAGGCCGGCCCGGCCGATTCGACGGCGACGACGGGCCGGAAGGAGTCGAGCCGGGGCAGTTCCGGCACCAGGGCGGCAGTGTCTCGGCAAACGGCAGCCGCCTCTTCGAGGGTGAGACGGGGCGAGCGGACGCGGGACCAGCCGCCGGAGGAGTCGCCGACGACCGCGACACCAGGCCGTTCGGCGGGGATGGAGGTGGCGGCCAGCGCGGCCTCAGGTGAGATGTCGGCCAGCGCCATGTTCGCCGACGCTTCGTCGTTGACGCGGTGGCAGACTCGGCCTGTCAGCTGAGCGCGCAGCATGGTCGCGCCCTTGCCGAGTTCGGCACCGAAGCGCTGCCCGCAGATTTCAAGGTAGATGCCGGCCGCGCGGCCGAGCTGGGCGAGGCGGATGAGCTTGGTGACCATGGCGTCCCGCCGCTTCTCGTCGTCCTTGTTCGCGGCGAGGAAGAGTTCCGCCACCTCGTCCACGACGACCACGACCGGCACCGGCCGCACCGTTTCCGGCAGCCCCCACACGTCCGAGGTGAGGGTGGCATCCGGACCGGTCCCGCCACTGAGACCGATGAGCCGGAACCGCGCCTCCATCTCTTCCACCAACACGTCCAGGAGTTCGTTCGCACGGTCCGGGTCGTCGGCGAGCGCCGACAGCCGGGGTGCGAACGGGGCCAGTTCGACGCCCCACTTGCAGTCGATCCCGACGAGCACGACCCGTTGCCGGGCCAGGCCACACAGGAGGTTGCGCAGGTAGACGGACTTGCCGGACTGTGTGGCGCCCAGGATCAGTTCGTGCGGCACGGTGCGGAAGTCCCGTACGTGCCAACGGCCGTCCTCTCGTAGGGCCAAGGGCAGACAGAGGGGGCCGGTCGAAACCCGACGACGGGCGGGGCGTACTTCGGCGAGCACGTCCCAGCCGACCAGCCGCAGTTCGAGCCACCCCGGTTTCGTGGGGCGCACGTACACGGCGTGGGCTCCCCAGGCGTGCCGCAGTCGGTCGGCCGAGGCGGTGAAATCCTCGGGTGCCTGTCCGGTCGCCATACGCAGCCGCATCACGAGGCCGGATCCGGTCGGCAGCGGGAAAGTCCGCCGGGGCGGTACGGGCGCCGCCTGCCGCCCCATCATCCGGGCAGTGGCCCGGCGGACGGCCGAAGCCGGAACCGTCAGGCCACACGCGTCCATCGTCGCCCGGTACGAGATGAGCAAGCGGAGCGCGACCACGGGATACCCGACCAGCCACCAGAGCACCACCGGCGTGCGGCGACGCACCACCAGGAGCACGACCAGGACCAGCAGGACCGGTAACAGCACTCGCACTGTATCGACCACGGCGATCAGCCCTGCGCCGCGACCGGAGCGTCGACCATGACGGCATCGGCCCGGTAGGCGATGCCGTGACGGGCCCGCCCGCCGAACTCGCTTTCCCAGGGGCGGGCCACCAGTCCCGACAGGATGACCGGTGCTCCCATGGCGAGACCGTCTCCGATGCCCTGCTCCGGAACAGTGACCTTGATCATGTCCGAACCGCCGGCCGCGATGAACACCACCTCCAGGGTCATGAGCCGCTGGTTGGTCACGGGGTCCACGGCGACCTCACCGGTCTGCCGGTCCCTGACCTTCACCTCGGGCAGCTTGGTGACGAGCAGCGTTGCGGCCGAGGTGTCCACGGGGATGACTCGCATCAGTACCTCACTGAGTTGTCGGCGCCTTCGGTGATCGGCGCCACTCGAACTGGATACCCCCCTAGACAGCACAGGGAGGCGACCACCTAACTGTCTAGGGGGGTCGACAGCAAACGTAACCGACGCCCCGTCAACTGTCTAGGGGGGTATACGAGTGTGGGTGAGTCGCCCGCCTCAACCTCTGGCGAACCCGCTACGCCAGGGACCAGTGAAGGACGGTCGCATCGTCGTGTGCCTTGCCACGGGGCCAACGTCGACCGTCAGGGTCGCCGGCCTCAGCCTCACGTACGCGGCGGATCAGCTCATCAGGTCCCGACGAGTTGAGGAGCGCCAGGGTCTCTTTCCAGTCGGCCAGCTCGAAGCTGTCGACGAGTCGTGTCGCACCATCACTCAGCAGTGTCACGGAGGCGAGCGAGTCCACAGGCACCGTCCCGGCCAAGGCGTGATCGGCCGCCTCTGGCGTGGGTCCGGCGATCCAGAACCCGCCCGGCCGGTTGCGGAGCCCGGTCAGAGCGTCCCGGTATTCCGCGAGCGCGGCGGAGTGTTCTGATGAACCGGTGGGCAGTGTGTCGACCGGTCCGCGCAGCCGCTTGCCGACTTCGTCCAGGCGCTGGTCGGTGATGGCGGTGGCGCTCCCGTCGGTCCCGGCGAGGAGCAGTGTGGAGTCTCCCAGGACGAGATAGTCCAGAACTCCCGCGTGGGCCCGGACAGCGACGACCGTGCTGGTGGGACTGGCCCGGTAGGTCAGGTCGCACGTGTCTTCGTGCAAGGAGCGCACGGCCCGGATCGAGTCGGCGAGACAGTCGGTGAGCGGCCGGGCGGGGACCGCCGCGATGGTGCTCAGCAGCAGTCCGCCCAGCGTCGAGGAGAACCATGCGATGCCGTGGACACATCCGGTCTCCGCACCGGCCACGCCGGCGCCGTCGAGGAGAACGGCCGCACCGAGACCGGCAGCGGCGAAGTCCTCGTTCGCCCGCGCCGGTTCGGCCGGTTGCGACCCCAGGGCGACAATCACGCCGTTGCCTCCTCTTCGTGCAGGTAGAGGGGGCAGAGCAGTTCGACGGATTGCGGTTCGTCGGTCTCGGGGTCGTATTCGACACTCACCAGCGTGGAGAAGTGACGTTCCCCCACCTGCCCCCAGAGTGTGTTCAGGTCCGAGGTCAGCAGGTGGACCACACCAAGGGAGCCTGCGGTGTGGATTCCGGCGATGGCGAGTACCGAGCCGTTACCGTCCGGCCGTGGCAGTCGGCCGAGGTATCCGACGTCATGCGGACGACGAGGCTCGATGTCGGCTCCCGCGTTGTACCTCGCGCCGGTCCGCCGGTCCACCAGAGCCCATGGTTCACCTTCCGGGTGTTCCCAGCCGAGTACCGGGTCCTGGGCGTACAGGTCTTTCATCGCCTCGGACATACCGGGCCCGCAGACGACGATCAGACCGTCACGATTGAGATCGACCTCGCCACTCACGAGAACGTGACCGGAGCTGACTGCGAGCCCGTAGGACTTGGCCAACTCCTCCAGCCGCTTGCCCGAGTTCATGTCGGCCATGGCGACGACCGGCCGCTTCTTCTCGGCGTCCCATCGCAGCGGAGTCACAACAGTGACGGCGCCCATACCGAGGAAGGCCCCCTCTGGCGCCGGCCCGGTGTGCCGGATCTGATGAATCCTTCCCCGGCTCAGGCCAGCCTTCTCTGCGATCTGCGCATAGGACAGCCCTTGCGCGTGGAGGTCCTGTACCACACGGCGACGGAGCCGGGCGAGTTCGGTCACCTCTTGCTGCGCGTCAGCCAGCCTCTTCGTGACCTCACGCAGAAGCAGATACGGATCATCGATCGCGGTGATCCGTTGCAACTCGTCCGACATGGTTGCACCTCCTGGAAGTACCCAGGAGTCTAGGGCCCTAGACGGAATGGGCGGGAGGCGCCGCCCTGTATGAACGCCGATCACGAAGAACCGGGACCTCCGGCGAGGGACACCCCGCGGGCTCACTCATCACCGCCAGCGACGGGGGCCCGAAGAGACATCGCACTCGACGCGCTCACGCACTCGCTCGCGCCAGTTCAGCCCACACCGAGCGCCCGTCGCGCCAGACCGTGTAGCCCCAGTTCTTCGCGAAGGCTGCGATCAGCCGGAGTCCACGGCCACCCTCTTCCCGGTCGGTGGCATGGCAAAGGTGCGGCACCAGCTCACCGCCTTGGTCGACCACCTCGATCCGCACGACATCGTCGCCGAGGCCGACGATCACGAAGAAGCGGCCACCGTCCGAGCCGCTCAGCGTGTGCCGCAAGGCGTTGGTCGCAAGCTCACTCACGACCAGGACGGCATCATCCACCGGCCCGCGATCGGCCAGCAGGGATGCGACGAAGTGACGAGCATGGGGCACCTCTTCTGGCAGGCCTTGGAAAGCACGGCACCACTTGGTGAGCACGGGGACTCCTCCGTACGTCTAGGGGGCTAGACAGCGCAGCGGCAGAGTATTCCCATGGGCACACGGTACGCCAGGCATTCAGAGGAATTATTCCTCTAAGGGGTGAGGGAGTCTCCGAGGTCGCGGAACTCCTTCATCACGAGCAACAGCAGTTCTCGCACCTCAGAACCGAAGACCGCAGCACGCTCGAAGTGAGCAAAAGTCTCCTGGTAGGCAGCCAACTCCTCAGTGTCAGTGGACACCCGCTCGCTGTCGAACGTCTCCACCACGACCGCCCGCTGGTCGCACAAGGTGAAGCCATGACGCGGCAGCACCGGCACCGGCCGGCGCCAGGGGATTACCCCGAGCTGTACCGTGCTCAGGCTCTCGACGGCCAGGAGCCGGTCAAGCTGAGCAAGCATCAGCGCGGGAGTTCCCGGCCAGGTCCGCAACACGGCCTCCGTGAGAACGAACACCGACTCACGCCCCGGCTCGTACAACACGCTCTGCCGGTCCACACGGGCAGCAACAGCCCGACCGACAGCCTCGGGCGTCGACCGGGGCGCACTCTCGAAGACGTGCCGGGCGTACTCCGCACTCTGCAACATGGCCGGCAGAACGACGCACTGGAAGGAGCGCACCAACCGCGCGGACCGGACCGCTTCATCTACCGCCGCGCCGGCCCCCGTTGAGTCGTCCGCGGCCGAGCCAGAGTCGGTGGCGGCCATCACGGCGGCCAGGAGGTCGCGTAGCTCGCGGCTGGTCGACTCGTCCAGGTCGAGGGCCCGCGAGAGCCTGTCGAGCACGTCCGGGCTGGGGACCATACGGCCGGTCTCGACCTTGGACACGGTCGGTTGTCCCACGCCAGCACGCTGCGCCAGCACAGCACCGGTCAGGCCAGCCTGTGTACGAAGCACTCGAAGACGCGCTCCCAGCGCCTTCATCAGCTCCCGCCGCTCAGTCCCCATGCCCAGGGTTCTACACCACGAGACAGCAGGCGCCGGTACTGCCAACCACAACGATCAGCAGCCCGAGCATGATTCAAACTTTCTCTACTGGTTCAAGGCGGCTCGCTCCGCTCCCCGCGCGCGGCCCGGCCCCCGGCCGGGCCTGCGCTCCTGTCTCCGCCCCGCTCCAGCCCGGCCGGCCCCCGTACCGCGCGGACAGCAATCAGCCGCTTGCCGTAAAAAGTCATTTCACTGGTCGGTCTACAGCCCCGGACGCTACGATCTGCGCATGACTGGACAGGTTCCGAGTAAGTCGTCCTCCATCGCGGCATACGCCAGCCGTGATGACCTTCAGCAGTACGGCGACAATGGTCTGATTCTTTTCGCTCTTCAGCTTAGCCTCGGAATCGAGGACATCCAGTCCGTTGCCGCCACCGCTCTCACGGACGGCAGCAATGACAAGAAGTGCGATCTGGTTTTTGTGGACACTGACCGTGAGCGCGTAGTAGTTGGGCAAGCGTACTATTCCGGCAAGGAGAAGCAGGAAGCACCGGCCAATAAGGCAAGCGACCTCAATACGGCGGTCACCTGGCTTCTCAAAGGGCCCTTGGACGGCTTGCCCGAGAATCTCCGGTACGCGGCAGAGGAGGTAAGGGAAGCCTTTCAATCCGATAAGGTTCGTGAATTCGATATCTGGTATTGTCACAACCTTCCGGAATCCCTCAACGTCCGCTCGGAGCTTGACCAGGTGGCTCATACCGCCAAGGCATTGATTTCTTCCGAGTTCCCTAAGGCGCGAACCACTTCTATCGCCTCTTCAGAGATCGGCCTCAATCGCCTAGAGGAGTTCTACACCAGGACGAAGAATCCGATTTCGGTAACGGACTCCTTCACTATCCCGATCCAAGGTGGCTTTGAAGCCAACGGGGCCAAATGGCGCTCTTTCTGCACATCAGTTCGCGCCTCTTGGCTGCGGGATCTATGGAAGATTCATGAATCCGATCTGATGTCTCCGAATGTTCGGGATTATCTAGGGATCGTCCGCTCTGAACGTAACATCAATTACGGGATAAAAAATACCGCTCGCGACACTCCCGATAACTTCTGGGTCTACAACAATGGGCTAACCATCCTAGTTAATTCCTTCTCTCACACGCCTGCGACAACTGGAAGTGAGGCAACCCTAGAGATCTCAGGGCTTGGGATCATCAACGGCGCACAGACCACCGGGTCGATTGGCACACTAACAGATAGCGAAGCCAGCAACCTTGATGAGACCTGGGTTATGGCCCGGTTAAATGCGACGATCCAGAGGTACTAGGCGAGATCGTCAGGTATAACAACACCCAAAATAAGGTAGAGGCGTCAGACTTCCGCAGCAAGGACGCCGTCCAAGAGCGATTGCGCCAGGAATTCTCCACCATCCCCGACGCTGACTACAAGGGGGGCCGCCGGGGAGGTACTCGGGATGCTATCGAGCGATCAAGGAATCTGTTGCCAGATTCGACAGTCGCACAGGCTCTTGCAGACTTCCACGGAAAGCCGAACATCGCCTACAACGACACCCGCCGCATCTGGGATGAAGATGGCGTTTACGCCCAGTTTTACAACGACAAAACCTCCGCGCGCCACGTATTGTTTGCCTACTCGCTTCTGCGAGCCATCGAGGCGGCAAAGCTAGAAATCACACAAATCTCTGAAAATGGCAGGACTGCGGCTCAAAATCGCCACATGACGTTCTTCAGGCAGCGCGGCGCTATTCATCTGATGGTGTCCGCTATCGCGGAATGTCTTGAGACCGTATTGGGATCCGCAATCCCTGATCGCTTTTCGCTCCGCTTCAAGGACTCAATCAGTCCGAAAGTCGCCGAGGAGAAATGGCGTCCCATCGTGGCCGCCTGTTTGCCGTTCGCCCATCAACTGAATGAAGCCGTTTCTGGCGGGTTGAAGAACGCGGACCGCGTAGCACTAGCAATCACCAATTTCCAAGCCATGGTGGAAGCTACAGCGTCTTCGAACGAAGATAACTTCAGAAGTTTCTCAAGCGCGGTGGAATTCTCTTAATCGAGCGCCGTTGGAGGTTGCAATGGCAGGCAGACCGCCGCGAAACTCTTAGAATTCCCAGGAGGCGAGAACACCCCAGGTCAGTGGTCGGACCGCCCTGATAGTCACAGCGGGCTGCGGGCTCGGGCACCGTCGTCACGGAGCGGCCGTCGCGACTCACTCTGGTCGACGACAGCAGCAACGTGGCGAAGGTCGGTGGGGGTACTGAAACACACGCGCGCCTGGTCGGTCGGCGCGCCCGCCATCGTGGCTGACTGTCGTCGGCTGAGGTTCGTGCCACAACCGTGCCAGATGCAGGGGACAGCCACGGGCAACGCCGGTGCCTCACGGTCAAGTACCCGCCCCCTTCCTCGGCCGGCGAAGCCGCAGCTCAGCCCGCAGATCACCCCTCCTCTCCCCTAAAGCGGTGGTCGGAACCGTGTTAGCCGGTTTCAGCGGTTGCTCAGATCGGAGTTGGAGCTAAAGCCCGTGTCGCCTGACGCCCGCGGCAGTAGGGTGAAGCATGCTTGAGACGCTAACAGAAGACGCACTGCCTGCGCTCTTGCCTTCCCAGGAAGAGTATTTGCAACGTCTGTCTCTAATCTTCCCTGCCACTTCTGCCGGCGCACCGCATGGCGCGAGTCCGGGAGCCGCAGCTGTGGTCTTCGTAGCCCTCTATGTGGGTTCGATCGACGGCGTGCGGCCAATCAACATCGTGACCGTCACCGCGATGAGCGACTCAATCGCTGCTCGACGCAGTGACATGGACCGCCGAGCCTACTACGAGGCGGTAACGGGGCCAGGACGCGCGAGCGAGGTCCAACGGCTGTGTGAGCAAGCTGGCTATCCCCGCGGCACTCCCTGGTATAGGGACAACGCGCGCGAGTACCTGCGTACAGGTCCGGTTGCGGCGCTACGAACGACAGGTGCCTTGCTAAGCGCAAGCTTGCCCACAACCTCCGCGCGCCCCAGATATTCCCTCGACTCTTCCTTTGCGGCTCTCTTCGCACCAGAATTGTCAGGCGACTCCCTGACCCTGGCTATTAAAAAGTGGCAGACCAGCGTCCACCAAGTTACGCCTCCACCCGTAACAGAGAGTCGTTTTACACTACCCCAAGCCTACTCGGCAATTGTTTCTGGTAACCCAGGAGCATTGCTGGGGCGTAAAGAGTGCAGTTGGCTTGACGTTAAGAGTCAACCTTACAAGCTGGGGAATCCAGCAGCTGAGGAAGAATTCTGCAAAGATGTGGCCGCGTTCGCCAATTTACACGGAGGACTGCTAGTCATTGGATTTTCAACAGCGGCGAAACAGGATGGCGAAATCATTGAAGCCATCACCCCAATTCGAACTGCAGAGATCAATAGAGAACAATATCGAAAGATCCTGCGCAGTCGAGTCAAGCCATACATTCGCGGCCTTGAAGTTGAATGGCATCCTATTGATTCCGAGGCTGGCATTCTGGTGATCTATATCCCGCAGCAACCCGACGCTCACAAACCGTTCATTCTGTCCAGTAAGCGAGATCCAGCAGCCGTTAAGTGCCCGATCAGGGACGCTGATGGAACGCACTGGCTGAGTGCCGAAGAGCTGGCAAGATACCTATCCCTCGGCTGGAATACAACACGGTAGCAGGAGCGTTACACCCGCATGCCGACCACGCCAAATGATCGAAACCCCAGTCTCCGATAGAGGGTGCGGGGCGAGCAGGACGTGCCATAACCGTGCCAGATCAAGCGGGGAACCACGGGGAACGGCGGGGAACTCAGCCGACAGCCAAATGGGCCACGCCGCCGCTCTGTCGCAGGTCAGCTGAGCAATCGCCCGTGGAGAACCCAAGCTTCCCAGGGCGAGAGCCTTGATCCGTCGAGGCCCACGGCAGTGTGGTTCCCGACCATGGCGCGAGGGTAGTGACGTCGACGTGAGCGATGACCACAGGGAAGACCTACGCAGTCTCGTCAGCCACTTGGGCGGCGATATCCGTGACGCGCACTACCGCCCCGCGTACGACGCAGCCGCGAACGTCTGCTCGGGCATCTTCGACGCGATCCCCGTAGACCTTCATGACGTCGTACATGAGGCAATCATGGCCGGATATGCAGCCGCACTGAGCGATCTGGAAGAAGGCAAGTTGGACGATCAAGTTCGAGAGCGGTCCGAGATCATCGAGTGAGGCTCTTTCCTCGACGTACTCACCCGCGTACGCCCGGTTCACTCGATGCCGACGGCTATGCGCCCTGCCCTGTGTAGGCAAGGTGACTCAGGCTGGATGCACGGATCCCAGGCGGACCAACGGGAGGGGGAAGGACCGTGGCTGAGTGGAAGCAGGGGAAGTGCGGTTGGCCGACGGACCGAGGTAGCTGCCGCAACAAGACGATGAAAGGCACGTCGCGTTGCTACCGCCACCAAGGTGACTGGACGAAGCGCGGCCAGGCTGAGCTGAAAAAGAAGGCGAGCAAGCGCCGCAAGAAGTAGGCCGGACTCGCGGGGCGAGTGTCTAACTGCGTGACAACGCCGTCGAACATCGGCGGACGAGCGCGGACGGTGGCGGACCATCAGCGCAGGTGAGCCGCGGGTCAGCCCAAGGCCAAGGCTGCTTCCAATTTGCTTCGGGACGAAGAGGTCGTGGGTTCAAATCCCGCCACCCCGACAGCCGTAGCAGCAGGTGATCACCTACGAACGTTCGTAGGTGATCATCTGTTTCTGTGTGCGTGGCTATCCGTGCAATCACCACGGCACCGACATGGGTCACGGGCCGTGCCTGGTCAAAGGCCTCGGTGATATCTTCCGGCATGGCGGGGTAGGGCTTGGCTGGCCGTGGTCGCAGCCGGCGTTTCCGGTGAACGACATCACGTGGTCTCGCTGCCCCGCTGCCACGGTCGCGTGTATGACGCTCTCGGTCTCCGCGAGTCAGGCAGTCGACCTGTTGACGAGGTTCTGGGCCGCGTCGCGCGGTATCTGCGGGTGCTCTTCCTCCCGGATACGGCGGTACGCAAGCGCCAGTCCGTGGGAGCCCGGACAGACCGCGAGACCTGGGTCCGCATCGAGCGACGCCTGCTCGGAGAGATCACCGATCAAGGATGGAACGGCGCGGAGTGCGCCGCCCGCTTGGATGGGGTCGCCCAGCCGGCATGGCGGGGTGCCTCGTCTGGCGCGACGCGAACGAACCGGTGATGTGGCGGGCCGACGAAACTGACCTCCTGCCCGCCGCGCCGGCCGGAAACGCCATCCTGAGTGAGGCCCCGGAACTCTCGGACGAGTGGTGGGATGGGTTGAACGCCTCTCTGGAGGCGCTGGCAGCGCATCGGGCGAGGCGGGTCGCCACCCCTGACTTCGAGATCACCACCCAGGCGTCGGTCACCGAGTCCATTCGCGCTGTTTTTCCGTCGACTTCGATACGACCGTCCAGCGTTGGGTGCCGGCCCACGCCGACCTGACATGGGCCAATGTGACGGCCCCGGAGTTCGGTCTCTTCAACTGGAAGGACTGGGGGAACGCCCCACAAGGACTGGACTCCGCTTCCCTGTGGGGGAGCTCGCTCGCCGTCCCGTCTCTGGCCGATCGTGTACGGCAAGAGCGTCGGCGGGACTTCGAGAGCCGGGACGGCAAGCTGATGACGCTGTTCGTCTGCTCGAAGATCCTCGAACCGTACGCACATCCGGAGGATCCTCGGTTGGAGCCCGCGCGGCGCATGGCCGAGCAGGTCATTGAGAAGCTTCAGGCGGACTGATCACGGGGGCGGTTGCGGAGTAGCCTGCCGTACTCCTGGACGGTCCGCTCCTCAACCTGGCCTGCCAGGGCCCGGCCACGTCACGGGGTCACGGGAGCGCACGCGCGAGTGAGGTGCGGCACGGCCGGCCAAGGACCTCTGAGCGGGCGACGATCCCGGTCACCCCTCAACTCGCGTCCCCCACACGGCGTGCAGGTCCTCGCAGCGCACGGTGATCGACGCTTCGGTGAGCGCGATCTCGTGCACGCAGCCGCCGTCCTCGTCGGGGACGATCTCGTCGAGGAGCACGGTGTCGACGAGCATCCAGTCGACGGCATGCGCATAATTGATGGAGAAGTGTGTCACGCCTGAGTAGCTGATGCGCAGGCCGGAACCGTGCTTGAACTCGTAGGGCGCGAAGTCCAGGATCAGCCGTCCGCTCTTGTCGGTCGCCGGACGGATCGCGGCCAGTTCCAGGTCCTTGACGCACCGGTCGGCGCGGGGCATGTCGTAGTGCCCTGGGTCGGAGGCGAAGGCCCAGGCGCCCGGCGGGAGTACGCCACGCAGGCGCGGAAGCTCGGCCAGGTAGGCGGACGGGTCCAGGAAGAAGCCGGAGCCGTGCCAGTGGGTCTCAACGAACCTCAAGCCGGGGTCCTCTCCGGCTCACCGCACCGTCACGGTGACGAGGCCGGGATCCGGGAGTTCCGTCGGAGCGGTGTCGCCGTACCACGAGAACTCCAGGGCCGAGAGCCTGCCGTCGCTCACCCAGACCAGCAGTTCGCCGAACAATTCGCCGGAGTCGTCCGTGACCGTACCGGTGGCCGGAATGATGCCGTCCTCGATTCCCGCTTCCGAGACACCGGGGGGCACGTCCAGATCGACGCTCGGGGACTCGCTCCCCCAGGGACGGGTGACACGGGTGTGCGCCAGCTGGCTCCTCAGCTCCCGCGCGCCCGGGAACTCTGCCGAGAGGAGCTTGACGAGGACGCGCTGTTCGAGGGGGGAGAGCGGTCTGGTGGCAGGGCGGTCCGTCATGGTGTCTTTCCTGGGAACTTGTCTTGGATGAACGCGGTTCCGACGCGGGGTATCCCGTTGACCATGGCGCCGCGAATGGTGACCGTTTCTCCGTCGATTGTACGGTCGACGACGAAACCACCGGATTCCGGTAGGTCGTCGCTCTCCCCGAGGCTGTTGACGATGCGCCGGAACGCTTCGGAACGTCCTCCCGAATTCTTCACGATCTCCTCGAAGCCGTGCTTCGGGGGATCGATGACGTGTTCGAGCTTCCGCGGCGTATTGTCCATCTCGAAGGCCTTGTCGAGTGCCTCCTGAGCGCACTTCACCAATCCCGTCGGGTCGATCCACCGGAAGGGGTTCAGCAGGTACGCGTGATGGTTCGGCGCGGGATCAAGACCGAGTGGGTCGGGCGAAAGATAGCGTGCGGTTTCCGGATCGTAGAAGCGGAAGTAGTTGTAGTGCAGCCCGGTTTCGACATCGTGGTACTGGCCGGGGAAGCGCAGGGGGCAGTCCACGGAGCCGGTCTCCACCCCGGTGCCGATCGGCGTCCCCCACAGCGAGGTACGCCGCCGCCACGCCACGGCACCGTCCGCCGTGACCAGCTCGGTCGGTGTGCCTGCCGCGTCGGTGACGACGGCGTGGAAGCGAGGCGCGTGACCGGCGGCGGTCTCCTCCGCCAGCCGGGCCAGGAAGGAGGTCTCCGCGGCGCCTCCGGAGGGCCGGTGGTCGGTCTGGGCCAGCGGGCGGTGTGTGCCGGGGGCGTATTCCCAGGTGGTCGTCGTGCCGTCGGGTGCGGTCTGCTCGGCCAGGCAGGTGTCGTCCCAGGTGAACTCCGTGCGCTCGACGGGGGAACCGTTCTCCGCCAACCGGTACTTGGCAATGCGCCGGCCCAAGGGATCGTAGGAGTAGCGCCAGCGGCTGCCGTCCGGCGTGACGACCTCCGTCAGGCGGTCCTCGGCGTTCCAGGCGTACGTCCAGGTCCGTCGCTCCCCGTTCAGGAGCCGGCGGGTCTTGGCGACGAGCCGCCCCTGGCCGTCGTGGTCGTACGTCGTGCCGCCCGAGCGGCGGATGACCGTGCCGGTGAACTCCCTGTCACCCGGACTCTCGTGCGCGGGCGCGGCGGCGTGCGACACGTTCCCCACCGTGTCGTAGGCGTAGGTCTCGGTCCAGCCCAGCGCCCGTACGCCGGTGACGCGGCCCGTGGCGTCGAGGTCGAAGCTCCGTGTCCCGGCCGTGAGTTCCCGGATCTCGGTGAGGTAGCCGTCGGCCCGGTAGGCGTACTCCCGATACTCCAGGAGGCGGCGGGCCTCGCCCGCGACCGGTGCCGACGTCAGCGACTGGACGGCGAGACGACCGGCCGCGTCCCAGCTCTGGGCGAGGGTCACGTCGGCACCGAGACGGCGCTCCGTCTCACGGCCGGCGGCATCGTAGGCGAAGGACAGGCTCCCCGCGAAGGAGTCCAGCGCGGTCGGACGCCCCGCCGCGTCGTACGTCCAGCGAGAGGTCAGGCCGGAAGGGGTGGTGCGGCGAATCCGCCGTCCCAGGGCATCGTAGGCGTGTGTCGTCGTCCGGCCGTTCATGGTCTCCGACAGCACCCTGCCGAGCGCGTCCCGCCCGTACACCAGCTCCGCCTCCGGGCCGGCGGCGCGCGTGAGATGACCGGTGGGGGCGTACGCGTACGTCGTGACGTCCGCTGTGCCGCTCCGCTGTTCCAGGATCCTGCCGAGGGCGTCGCGGGTGAAGGCCGTGGTCTCTCCCGCACCGTTGGTCCGTGACAGCAGGCCGCCCACGGCGTTGTGCGTATACGTGACGGTGCGGCCGTTGAAGTCCGTCTCGGCCACGAGGCGACCGGCCTCGTCGTAGGTGTACGACCAGGTGTGACCCAGCGGGTTGCGGACGGCCGTCAGGCGGAGTTCCGTGTCATAGGTGAACTCGTAGTGCGCCCCGTTCGGGTCGGTCCTGGTGGCGGGCACGTCGAAGTGGTGCGGGGTGTGCCGGGTGGTGTTGCCGGCGGCGTCCGTGTGGGAGAGCAGGTTGCCCTCCCCGTCCCAGGACCAGGTCTCCCGGGCCCTGTCGGGATGTTCGCGCCAGGCGGGTTTGCCCTCCGTCGTCCAGCCCAGGCGGGTCTGGCTCCCGAGCGGGTCCGTCACCTCGACCACCCGGCCGAAGGAATCCCGGCGGACGGTCGTCGTGTGGCCGAGTTCGTCCGTGAGGGAGATGGACAGACCTGCCGCGTCGTAGGCGACCGTGCGGGTGTGGCCGAGGGCATTGGTGATCTGCGTCGGCCGGCCCGTCGTGTCGTACGTGTAACGGGTCTCCGCGCCGAGCGGGTCGATGGTCGTCAGCAGGTTGCCCCGCTCGTCGTACGTGTGCCGCCAGACCGCGCCGCCCGGCTCGATCACCTCGGTCGGCAGCCCGAGCAGGTTGTACGTGGCCCGTGCGACCGATCCGTCCGCCAGGGAGAGTTGGACCAGGTGCCCGGCGTCGTCGTAGGTGTACCGGGTCGTGTGGCCCAGCGGATCGGTCACCGCGACCGGATGGGCGCCGTACTCGTCCCACTCCGTGCGGGTGACATGCCCAAGTGGGTCGGTCTCCTCCACCACCAGGCCCTCGGCGTTGTACCGGTGGACCGAGGTGTGGCCCTGGGAGTCGGTGTACGTCGTGGTGCGTTCTTCGTCGTCGTACGTCAGTGTCCCGGAGAGGATGCCGTCGACGCCCTCGGTGCGGACCACCCGGCCCCGCTCGTCGTAGACGTACGAGAACCAGGTGCCGTTGCGGTCGGTCCAGCGGGTGACGCGGCCCTCGGTGTCGTAGGTGAAGCGCAGGGGCTCGTCGCTGGAGTTGATGATCTCGGTGAGGTTGCCGGCGGTGTCGTAGGCGTAGCGCATGACGACCGTGCCCTCGTCGGGCGCGGCGGACGGGCGGTAACGGGAGGGCGGCTCGTCCAGCAGGCGCAGGGCCGTGATGCGCGGGCCCTGGGTGTCGACGGCGACGTAGTAGCCGCCGGAGTGGCGGATTCCGAACGGGATGCCGTCGTCGTCGCGTTCGACGTCGATGCGGTTGCCGTTGCGGTCGCTCCAGGAGTCCAGCGCCAGGTGGAAGACGCCGAAGGACGGGGAGGGGACGGGGGCGGCGAAGGTGCGGGTCACGCCCGTCGAGGGGTCGGTGACCGTCATCGCGCCGTCCGGTTTGCCGTCCCATTCCAGGGGCCAGCGCGGGCCCTTGGCCGGCATCGTGGGCACGCCGGGCTGCGGCACCGGGTAGACCAGGCGCATGCCGTCGGCCGCGGCGAAGACAACACCCTCGCCGTCGATCTGGAGGCACTCGTCCAGGGTGGAGATCCAGGTCGGGCCGAAGCAGACGCCACCTCGGTAGGAGGAGAGGTGGGTGCGGGTGAACTCCAGCGGCAGACTGCCCGGCAGGGTGAGATCGGTCTGCGTCATCAGCATGGCGCCGGTCGCCACGTCGATCGGCTCGCCCACACACGGGGTGCGCTCGGCGTTGCGGGCGGCCGGGCCCAGCTCCACCAGGTCGGGGCGGAGGGACGGCGGGCGCAGCAGCAGGGGCGTGGTGTCGGCCAGCCCGCCCTCCATGCTCGCCTTCAACAGGCCGCCGCCCGCGCCCAGCGCGCCGCCGAAGATCATGCCGTCCTTGGCGGCCTGGTTGACCTCGTCCAGGCTGAAGCCGTGCTGCAGACCGGTCGCCATCTTCAGCGGCTGGGCCACGGCGAGGTCGACGGCGACCGATTCGACCCCGCCGAACGCGGCGGCGACCAGGGTGCCGGCGGCGATCTCGGCCACCGTCGTGGTGACCGCGATGCCCATGGTGGCGCCGAACTCGATGACCGCGTCCGCCGCCGCGACCGCGGCCCCGGAGGCCAGGCCCGCGGTGAAGAAGGCCAGCGTCACCCCGCCCGCGATCACGGCGGCGTCGATGCCGATCTGCGTCCAGAGCTTGTTGATCGCGTCGTCGATGGCGTCGGCGAACTTCTCCAGCGCCTTGGCCATCTCCCGCGACGACTTCGCGAGGTCGCTCAGCCAGCCGCCGTCCTGGTCCTTGGCGTAGCGGCCCCAGAACTTCTCGAACGCCTCGATCGACTCACCGGTGTTGTTGTGGATGATCGAGGACGCGCTGCGGTGCACGGGAGCGCGCACGTCGTCCACCGAATCGGCGAAGGTACGCCAGGCCTTCGCGGCGTCCCTCAGCTTGCCGGAGTCGGCCTCGGGCCACCACAGACCCAGCTTCAGAAGGATGTGGCGGGCCTTGTCCTCAACGCTCACCGGCACCGTCGCTCTGCTTGCCGGTCTTCACTTGCGTGAACATGCCGGCGATCAGCTGGTCGTTGTCCACGTGCCCGTCCGACAGGTCCACCATGGCCTCGTGGATGCTCGTCAGGCCGAGCACCAGGATGCCCGCCGCGCTCTCGATCTTCTTCTGCTGTGGCTTGTAGGCGTTGCCGAACTTGTCGCCCTGCTCGTCGTGGCCCCAGGGCTCCCCCAGGCCGTCCAGCGTCTGGATCAGCGTGGTCAGCGCCTTGCTCAGATCGATGGCCCCTTGCTGGAAGGCCGGTGCCGCCGCCTTGATGTCGGCGGTCTTGATGTCCAGCACCTTGCCGGGCACCTTGCCGTCCCCCGTCACTGTCGCCTCCCCCGGTTCGCAGCTGCGGCTTCCGACCATAGGGCAGACGGGTAAAGGAAGTGTCAGGTCGACAGCCTGCGCGCGTAATGGTGCGCGATGGTGCGCGTCGAGTATTCGTCGTCTCCGACTCCTCCTAAAGCAACCGCCGACCGACGTCTGAATCCGCGACCGTAACCAACCTCCGGTGGCCACTCAGCCGAGGAGTAAAGACGTTCGGCTTCCGGGTGAATCAAGCCGTTCGGTGAGTGGCGACCCGCGTGGCAGCGGGTAGGCCATGGTGCTGTCGGACAAGCAGCGGACGGGAGCAGCCCTATGCCGAAGTTCCTCATCCAGGCCACCTACACGCCAGAGGGCACGAAGGGGCTGCTCAAGGAAGGCGCCAGCGGCCGGCGCGACGCCGTCGACCGAGTCGTCGCCGACCTCGGCGGGACGGTCGAGGCCATGTACTTCGCCTTCGGGGAGGACGACCTCGTGTGCATCATCGACCTGCCCGACCCGGTGTCGATGGCCGCCGTCAGCCTCACCGTCAAGGCCAGCGGCGCCCTGTGCACCCGGGCCACTCCCCTCCTCACACTCGAAGAGATCGACCAGGCCGCCCGCCGAGAGGTCGCCTTCCGCGCTCCGGGCGCGTAGGCCGGAAACGGCCTGGCGGGGGGCGTGCCAGACCGTGCGAGTAATCATGGGGGACATCGGGGGACCATCAGGCTCGCGCCCAGAGCAGCCGGGGTCCCGGCACTTCGGGCGCCTCAGCCTGGCACTCACCCCAGCCTTCCAGTCGGAGGCGGACCGGGTCTTCCGGGGGAGGGCGGGACCCAGGTCCTCTGCCGTGTGCAGCACGGCGGAGGCGAGCCGCGGCGCCGTCGTCCGTGCGACGGTGCCGTTCCTGTCGGCGACCGTCAGGCAGTCTTCGGTCCGTCGCACGGCAAGGCCGAAGGAGGTGCCGGCACTGGTGAAGCTCAGCACGCGGGTCTCGCCCCGGAGGAACGCACGACCGCTACGGCTCCGGCCGTGAAGTCGAGTGATTGTGGGCCCTACGCCGGCGCTGTACGTTCCCGCTCACGGATCGACGGAGCTCAGACGCAGTTCAGGGGGCGGGATGTCTCGATACGGCCGCGCGGACAGTGAGTGGGACGAGCTGACGGATGCCGGGCGGGGCTTTCTTGTCGAGCGGGCGAAGCTGGGCCGGCTCACCTCGTACACCGAGCTCAACGTGACCCTCGCCCGGCGGACGGGCTGCCGGCCCTTCGACTTCGAGCGGGCTGACGAGCGGGCCGCGATGGGGTACCTGCTCGGACTGATCGTGGAACGGGACCAGGAGCTCGCCCCCTCGGACCCACCTCTCATGCTGTCGGCCCTGGTGAACTACTTGGGTGCCAACGATGCCGGTGCCGGCTTCTATCAGTTGGCCAAGGAACTCCGGTTGCTCCCCATGAGCGCGTCGGCGGACGAGAAGCTCGGCTTCTGGGCCGAGCAGGTGAAGCGGATCCACGCACGGCATGGGGCTGGTCCGACCGGGGCGTGAAACCACCGTCTCGGGCTCTTCCTCCCGCGAGAGCGGTGGGTGGCTAGTCTTCAGGCGTGACGACCGAGTTGGCTCTGCTGTCCGAAGTCGCCTGTCGTGGGCGGGAGATCACCGCTCCCCGGCTCCGTGGGCTGGTGGCGTTGCTCGCCGGGGATCTGCGGGCCGGGTGCAGCACGGGGCGGCTGGTGGAGGGGCTGTGGCCGGACGGGCTGCCGGAGCGGCCCGGCAAGGCGGTGCAGGTGCTGGTGTCGCGGCTCAGGGCGCAGCTGGGTGGTGAACTGGTCGTCAGTACGCCGACGGGGTACCGGCTGGCGCTGGAGGAGGCGCAGGTCGACAGCTCCGCGCTGCTGCTGTACGAGGCGGGGAGCGCCGAGCGGGCGCGGGCGGGGGATCACGCGGGTGCCCTGGCGCAGGCCGAGGCGGGCTTGGCCCTGTGGGACGGGAGCGTGGGGGCCGGGGCGGGAGAGGACCTGCACGATCCGGTGGTGGCGCTCCGTACCGACCGGCTCCGGGCGCACCGCTCGCTCGTTCGTTCCCGTGCGCTCGCGCTCGCCCGGCTGGGGCGGCGGGAGGAGGCCGCGGTGCCGCTGGCCGAGCTCGCCCGGGAGCTGCCCCGGGACGAGGAGGTGCTGGCGGAGCTGCTGCGGTGCGAGGCGGACACCGTGGGCCGGGCCGCCGCGCTGACCCGGTACGACGCTTATCGGCGGCGGTTGCGCGAGGAGCTGGGGACCGATCCGGGTCCCGGGCTCAGGTCCCTCTGTCAGGAGTTGTTGAGCGCGGACGCGCCTCGGATCCGGCAGGGAGTGCCGCACGAGCCGAACCCGCTGCTGGGGCGGGACGCCGACATCTCCGCCGTGGCGGGGCTGCTGCGCGCGGCCCGGGTCGTCACCGTCGTGGGACCCGGCGGGCTGGGCAAGACCCGGCTGTCCCATGCGGTGAGCCGGGCTGCCGAGCAGCCCGTGGTGCACTTCGTCCCCCTGGCCGGTGTCACCGCCGACGACGACGTCGCCGCCGAGGTGGCCTCGGCGGTGGGCGCCGGCGAGGGCCGGCAGTTCGCCGGGGGCGGCGACGCGGTCGGCGGCATCGCCGGCGCGCTGGGTACGGGGCCCACGCTGCTGGTGCTGGACAACTGCGAGCAGGTGATCGCCGGCGTGGCCGACCTCGTCCGGGCGCTGGTGTCGCGATCGAAGGAGCTGCGGGTCCTGGCGACCAGCCGGGCCCCGCTGGGGCTGACCTCGGAGTCCGTGTACGCCCTGCCGGAGCTGTCCCTCGCCACCGCGGTCGAGCTCTTCGAGCAGCGGGCGCGCGCGGCCCGGCCCGGCGTGGACCTGCCCGCCGACCGGGTCGCCGAGATCTGCCGCCACCTGGACGGGCTGCCGCTCGCCGTGGAACTGGCCGCGGCCCGGGTACGGGTGCTCTCCGTGGCCGACATCGCACGCCGCCTCCGGGACCGTTTCGCGCTGCTGCGCGGCGGCGCCCGTGACGCGCCCGAGCGGCACCGCACGCTGCACGCCGTGGTCGAGTGGAGCTGGAACCTGCTGGAGCCCGACGGCCAGGCTGCGCTGCGCGCGCTGTCGGTGTTCCCGGGCGGCTTCGCCGAGGACGCGGCGGAGTACCTGCTCGGCGGGACGGGGGACGCGCTGTTCCTGCTGGAGCAGCTCGCCGGTCAGTCCCTGGTCAAGGTGGACGACAGCCCCTCCGGGACGCGCTTTCGCATGCTGGAGACCCTGCGGGAGTTCGGCGCCGCCCGGCGGGCCGAGGCGGGCGAGGAGGAGGTGGTGACCGACCGGTTCCTGGACTGGGCCCGGGACTTCGGCCGCGAGCACCACGATGTGCTGTTCAGCAGCGACCCGGCGCCCTCCTGGAACCGCATACGGGCCGAGCAGGACAACCTCGTGCTCGTGCTGCGGCACGCGCTGGCCCGGTCCGACGGGCCCACCACCGCCGCCCTCACCGCCGTACTGGCCTCGCTGTGGGCCACCGACTCCCACTTCACCCGGCTCGCCGCCCTCATCGCCGACACCGGCGGGCCGCTGTCCCACTTCCGCCCCGGCCCCGAGGACGTGGAGCCGGCCCGCACCGCGGCGGCCGTGTGCACGGCCAGCCTCTTCATGGCCCACGGCCCGCACGCCGTACGGCAGTTGGTGACGCTGCGCCGGCTGCCGCCCGCTCCGCCGGACACGCTGCTGCGGGCGCTGGCCGTCGTGCTGTGCGCCGTACCGGACATCCACCCGCCGGAGTACGCGCTGCTGCGGGAGCTGTGCGACGCGGACGAACCCCTGCTGGCGGGTGTGGCGGCGTGCTTCGCCAGCTACGTGTGGGACGCGGCGCACGAGACGGAGCGCGCGCTGGAGTACGCCCGCCGGATGCTCGACGCGCTGGAGCCGCTCGCCAATCCCGCCATGCAGCTGCTCTGTCACGGACGGATCAGCGAGCTGTGCCTCCAGTCCGAGCGGGGCGCGGAGGCGTACGACCATCTGCGCGCCGCGCTCGCCGCTCTCGACCGGTTCGGCGACTGGTCGGACTCGGTCGGCGTGCGCTGGGGGCTGGTGCTGGCCTGTCTTCAGCGTGGGGAGGTCGACGAGGCGGAGTACTGGCTGGGGCTCGCGGCCCTGGAGCAGCCGCCGGACTCACCGCAGATCTACACCCCCGATCTCCTGGCCCGGGCGGAGATCGCGCTGGCCCGGGGGCTGACGGAGGTCGGGCTCGGGCTGTGGCGCCGGGCGGTGGAGCGGGTGCGGGAGGACAGCCTGCTGTATGCCGGTGATCCGTTCGTGCATCCCTGGTCGCTCCAGGTGCAGTCGGCCGCGCTGGCGGCGCACGCGCAGCACGGCCGGCTGGAGCCGGTGGCGGGGCTGGCCGGGCAACTGCGGGAGCGGCTCCTCGGGATGCTGTCCGGCTCGGCCGGTGCCGGGGGTTCGTCCGGCACCGCGGGTTCGTCCACCTCCGACTCGTCCGGCTCCCCCAGCACCCCGAAGTCCCCTGACTCCCCCGGCACCTCCGACTCCCCCGGCTCCCCCGGCTCCCCCGTGGAACTGCCGGTCTACGGGACGGTGTTGCTGGCGCTCGGTCTCGCCGGGCTGGCCCGGGGCGATACGGCGGCCGTACGGCTGGTGGCGCTGGCGGAGCGGATGCCGGTGGTGCGGGACTTCCCGACCCTGTCCTCGGCCCGGTCCCGGCAGGCGGCCGAGAACGCCGACAGGGCGGCGTACGCCGACGCGAGGTCGAGGTACGCCGCCCTGGGGCGGGAGGAACTGCGGGCGGTGGCACTGCGGGAGCTGAGCGCCGGGTGATCCGCGAGAGGCCGGCCGCCGGCTGAGCCCGCCGGGGTCAACGCCGGGGCTCCCGGTTGAACTGCGCCTTGGACCACAGGTAACCCAGCACGGTCAGCACCAGGCACCAGGCGACGGCGAGCACCGCGTTCTTCGTGCCGATCCCGCTGCCGAGCAGCAGCCCGCGCAGGGTCTCGATGGCGGGCGAGAACGGCTGGTACTCGGCGAACCAGCGGAACCAGCCCGGCATGGCGTCCACCGGCACGAAGGCGCTGGACAGGAACGGCAGCATCACCAGGGGCGTCCCGGTGTTGCTGGCCCCCTCGGGGTTGGGGCTCACCAGGCCGATGCCGACCGCGAGCCAGGTCAGCGCCAGGCTGACCAGCGCCATCAGCCCGGCCGCCGCGATCCACTCCAGCGGCGTCGCGTCGGGCCGGAAGCCGATGGCCAGGCCGATGCCCAGCAGCAGCACCAGGGCCATCAGCGTCTGGATGACGCTGCCGAACACGTGGCCGATCAGCACGGAGGCGCGGGAGATGGCCATGGTCCGGAACCGGGCCATGATGCCCTCGGTCATGTCGGTGGCCACCGACACGGCGGTGCCGAGCGAGGTCATGCTCACGGTCAGCAGCAGGATGCCGGGGACCAGGTAGGCGACGTAGTCGGCGCGGTCCGCGTGTCCGCCGTTGATGCCGGCGCTCATCACGTCGCCGAAGACGTAGACGAAGAGCAGCAGCAGGATGACCGGGGTGAGCAGGAGGTTCAGGGTGAGGGAGGGGTAGCGGCGGGCGTGCAGCAGGTTGCGCCGCAGCATGGTGAGGTTGTCGCGGAAGGGCTGGCCGGCGGCGCTCATCGGGCGGTCTCCTTGTCGGTGGACTGGGAAGGTACGGGGCTCGCGGTGAGGGCGAAGAACACGTCGTCCAGGTCGGGGGTGTGGACGGACAGCTCGTCGGCCTCGATGCCGGCGGCGTCGAGCCAGTCGAGGACGGCGCGCAGTTCGCGCTGGCTTCCGTCGCTGGGGATCTGGAGGGTGAGCGCCTCGTCGTTCCGGGTGGCCTCGCGCAGCGCGATGGCCGCCCCTTCGTACGCCACCGGGTCGGCGAAGCGCAGCCGCACGTGCCCGCCGGGGACGAGCCGCTTGAGCTGCTCGGCGCTGCCGTCGGCGACGATCTTTCCTCCGTTGAGCACCGCGATGCGGTCGGCCAGCTGGTCGGCCTCCTCCAGGTACTGGGTGGTGAGGAAGACGGTCGTACCGCCGGAGACCAGTTCGCGGATGATCTGCCACATGGTGTGGCGGGAGCGCGGGTCGAGGCCGGTGGTCGGCTCGTCCAGGAAGATGATCCGCGGGCTGCCGACCAGGGTCATGGCGATGTCCAGGCGGCGCTTCATGCCGCCGGAGTAGGTGGAGGCGGGCTTCTTCGCGGCCTCGGTGAGGTCGAACCGTGCCAGCAGCTCGGCGGTGACGCGCCGTCCCTCGTGCTTGGAGAGGTGGTGCAGGTCCGCCATCAGGAGCATGTTCTCCTCGCCGGTGATCAGCCCGTCCACGGCGGAGAACTGACCGGTGACCCCGATGGCGGCCCGCACCGCCTGCGCCTCGGCGGCGAGATCGTGCCCGGCGATCCGCGCCTGCCCGCCGTCGGGGGAGATCAGCGTGGACAGGATGCTGACCGCGGTGGTCTTGCCGGCACCGTTGGGTCCGAGGAGGGAGAAGACGGTGCCGGCGGGCACGTGGATGTCGATGCCGTCGAGGACGGTCTTGTCCCCGTAGGACTTGCGCAGCCCGGTGGCCGCGATGGCGAGTTCGTCTGCGTCCGTTGTCGTCATGCCGCAGAGCGTGCGGCCCGGGCGGTTCAGCGTGACTTCAACGCGGTTTCAGCCGGCCGGGGACGGCACCGGGGCGGTGAAACCCGCAGGTCGTTCGGCGGTCCGGGGCCATCGGACGGGCCCATCAGACCGGGGCCATCACACCCGGCCCATCGGACCGGAGCCATCAGACCGAGGCCACCGGACCGGGCCCTTCGGTCCAGGGCCATCACGCCGAGGCCACCGGACCGGGCCCTTCGGTCCAGGGCCATCACGCCGAGGCCATCGGCCGGGGGGCGTCCGGAGCCGCCGCCGCCGTCAGCTCTTCGCCATCGGCTCCGCGCAACCCGAGTACCCCGCGGGCCGTTCTCCGTTCCCCGAGTACCCCGCGGACCGTGCCCCGGGCACCCCGACGGACCGGTGGACCAGTGGACCGGTGGGCCGGTGCGGCCGGTGCGGCCGGTGCGGCCGAGTAGCCCGGCGCGGCCGGGATCTAGGCTTCCAGACATGAAGGAAGCCCCGTTGAACTTCTGGTCGCTCTACAGCCACGGCTTCGCGCGGATCGCCGCGTGCACCGGCCACACCGTCATCGCCGACCCGCAGGCCAACGCCGAGTCGGTCCTGCGCCTGGCGCGCCGATGCGCGGACGAGGGCGTCGCCGTCGCCGTCTTCCCCGAGCTGGGCCTGACCGGCTACTCGATCGAGGACCTGCTGCTCCAGGACGCGCTGCTCGACCAGGTCGAGGCGGCGCTGCGGACCATCGTGGCCGGGTCGGCGGAGCTGCTGCCGGTGCTGGTCGTCGGCGCCCCGCTGCGCCACCGCCACCGGATCTACAACTGCGCGGTGCTCGTGCACCGCGGCCGGATCCTCGGTGTCGTACCGAAGTCGTACCCGCCGAACTACCGCGAGTTCTACGAGCGCCGGCAGATCGCCGACGGGCACGACGAGCGGGGCGGGACCATCCGGGTCGCGGGTGCCGAGGCGCCGTTCGGGGTGGACCTGCTGTTCGCGGCCGAGGACGTGCCGGGGCTCGTGCTGCACACCGAGATCTGCGAGGACATGTGGGTGCCGGTGCCGCCGAGCGCGGAGGCCGCCCTCGCCGGGGCGACCGTGCTGGTGAACCTCTCGGGCAGCCCGATCACGGTCGGCCGGGCCGAGGACCGCAAGCTGCTGTGCCGCTCGGCGTCCTCCCGCTGCCTCGCCGCGTACGTCTACGCGGCGGCGGGCCTCGGCGAGTCGACCACCGACCTGTCCTGGGACGGGCAGACCATGATCTACGAGAACGGGGTGCTGCTCGCCGAGACCGACCGCTTCCCGCTCGGCGACCAGTACGCGGTCGCCGACGTGGACCTCGACCTGCTGCGGCAGGAGCGGCACCGGATGGGCACCTTCGACGACAACCGCCGGGCCCACGCCGCCCGGACCGGTGACTTCCGGACCGTCTCCTTCGACCTGGACCCGCCGCTCACCGACCTCGGGCTGCGCCGGCGCGTGGAGCGGTTCCCGTTCGTGCCCGCCGACCCCGAACGGCTCGCCCTGGACTGCTACGAGGCCTACAACATCCAGGTCGCCGGGCTCCAGCAGCGGCTCGCGGCGATCGGCGGCCCGAAGGTCGTCATCGGCGTGTCCGGCGGTCTGGACTCCACGCACGCGCTGATCGTCGCCGCCCGGGCGATGGACCGCGCGGGCCGGCCGCGCGGCGACATCCTGGCCTTCACCCTGCCGGGCTTCGCCACCAGCGACCACACCAAGGACAACGCGCACAAGCTGATGCGGGCGCTCGGCGTCACCGCGGCCGAGCTGGACATCACGCCGACCGCGCGGCTGATGCTGAAGGAGATCGGCCACCCGTTCGCCTCCGGGGAGCCGGTGTACGACGTCACCTTCGAGAACGTGCAGGCCGGCCTGCGCACCGACTACCTGTTCCGGCTGGCCAACCAGCGCGGCGGCATCGTCCTCGGCACCGGGGACCTCTCCGAGCTGGCGCTCGGCTGGTCCACGTACGGCGTCGGCGACCAGATGAGCCACTACAACGTCAACTCGGGGGTGCCGAAGACCTTCATCCAGCACCTGATCCGCTGGGTGATCAACAGCGGCCAGTTCGACGAGGAGACCGGCGGGATCCTGGCCGCGATCCTGGACACCGAGATCAGCCCGGAGCTGGTGCCGGGCGAGGAGATGCAGTCCACCGAGTCGAAGATCGGCCCGTACGCGCTGCACGACTTCACCCTCTTCCAGGTGCTGCGCTACGGCTTCCGGCCCTCCAAGATCGCCTTCCTGGCCTGGCACGCCTGGCACGACGCGAAGTCCGGCGCCTGGCCGCCGAACTTCCCCGAGGCCAAGCGGGTGGCGTACGACCTGCCGGAGATCCGGCACTGGCTGGAGGTGTTCTGCCGCCGCTTCTTCGCGTTCTCGCAGTTCAAGCGCTCGGCCATGCCGAACGGCCCGAAGGTGTCGGCGGGCGGCTCCCTCTCCCCGCGCGGCGACTGGCGGGCCCCCTCGGACGGCAACGCGGAGGTGTGGCTCAGGGACCTCGCCCGCTTCGACTTCGACACCGCGGCGGCCGACCGGTAGCCGGGGCCGGTGCCGGTGGCCGGTACCGGCTCAGGTGTTCCAGGTCTCGTCGTAGGGGTCGCGCGGTGCCGGGACCGGACGGCTGGAGGTGACCCTCAGGTAGGGGATGGGGCCGTCGTTGACCGGGTCGTGGGTGAGCCCGGGGGCGTACGCGCCGTCACCTCCAGCCAGGCGTCCGGGCGGAGGACCGGCGGCAGCGCGCCGGTCAGCGCGATCTTCACCGGCTGGGCGTCCGCGGCACAGCAGTTGAGGGCCATGCGGACCAGGTAGGGCCGGCCCGCGTGGTCCAGGGCCAGGAAGCCGGTGACCCGGACGGCACGGCGGTTCCGGCGCGGGCGTTCAGACCGTTGCTGGAACCACTCGACTCCTTGGTGCACTCTTTTCCCTCGTGGCGAGCGTTCCGTATCAAGGGGGGCCGGCGTCTCCGCCGGCGCACATGGTGGTGTGCGGTGACGACGGGCTCGCGCACCGGCTGGCCGCCGAGTTGCGCGGGGTCTACGGCGAACAGGTCACCCTCGTCGTGCCACCGAACGAGCGCACCGTCCGGCCCCCGGTGGTCGGCCGTGCCCGGTCCGCGTCGGCGGCGCTGTTCGACCGCGTGGTCAGCGCCGCCGTGGGCACCGTCGGCCGCTCCGGCACGGGCGGGCAGCCCGCCGGCGCCACGGCCGGCCAACACCCGGACGGGGAAGGGGTGCTGGAGGCCGCCGAGCTGACCGAGGCGGTGCTCGCCGAGGCCGGGGTGGCCCGGGCCGCCGCGCTGGCCCTGGTGTACGACGACGACGAGACCAACATCCGGGCCGCCCTGACCGCCCGCCGGCTCAACCCCCGGCTGCGGCTCGTCCTGCGGCTCTACAACCGGCGGCTGGGCCAGCACATCGAGGAACTCCTCGACCAGGCCGCCTCGTTGGCCGCGGGGGACGACGACGGTCCCGGCACCGCCGCCGAGGCCTCCACCACCGTGCTGTCCGACGCCGACACCGCCGCACCCGCGCTGGCCGCCACCGCCGTCGCCGGCACGAGCAGGGTCGTCCAGACCGAGGGCCTGCTGCTGCGGGCCGTGGAACGGCCGCTGCCCGGGGACGGCCCCGGCACCGGGCTGTACACGCTCGCCCTGCTCTCGGGCGGCGACCCGGCCGGCACCGACGGCCCCTACGGCGCCGGGGAACAGCAGCCCCGGCTGCTCCCCGACGACGAGGAGGTCCGGCAGGCCGCCGGGCGGCAGGCCGTGGTGCTGGAACACGTCTCCGCCCCGGCCGGTGGCGAGTCCGCCGCGCCCGCCCGTCGCGCGATGACCGGCGTACCACCGCTCGGCTCCCTGTTCTCCCGGCGGCTGCGCTGGTCCCTGGCCGTGCTCGCCGGCTGCGTGGTGGGCCTCGCGGTCGCCCTGTGGCTGGTCACCGGCATCCATCCGCTGCGCGCCTTCTACATCACCCTCCTCGACCTGTTCGCGATCGACGATCCGGCCCTCAGGGAACCCCTGGGCCGCCAGCTCCTCCAACTCCTCTCCGCGCTCGTCGGGTTGCTGCTGCTGCCGTTGCTGCTGGCCGCCGCGCTGGAGGCGTTCGGCACCTTCCGCACCGCCTCCGCCCTGCGCAAGCCGCCGCGCGGCCTGAGCGGCCATGTCGTCCTGCTCGGGCTCGGCAAGATCGGTACGCGGGTGCTGACCCGGCTGCGGGAACTGAACATCCCGGTGGTGTGCGTCGAGTCCGACCCGGAGGCGCGCGGGCTCGCCACCGCCCGCCGGCTGCGGGTGCCGGTGGTGCTCGGGGACGTCACCCAGGAAGGCGTCCTGGAGGCCGCCCAGATCCAACGGGCCCAGGCCCTGCTCGCGGTGACCAGCTCCGACACCACCAACCTGGAGGCCGTGCTCTACGCGCGGACCGTACGGCCCGATCTGCGGGTGGTGCTACGGCTGTACGACGACGACTTCGCCACCGCCGTCTACCGCACCCTCCGCACCGCCTACCCGCAGGCGCTGACCCGGAGCCGGAGCGTCACCCACCTGGCCGCCCCGGCGTTCGCCGGGGCCATGCTGGGGCGACAGGTGCTCGGGGCCGTCGCCGTGGAGCGGAGGGTGCTGCTGTTCGCCGCGGTGGACGTGGACGGGCATCCCCAGCTGGAGGGCCGCACCGTGCGGGAGGCCTTCCGGGCCGGGTCCTGGCGGGTACTGGCGCTGCTGGGCCGCGCCGACACCTCTTCCTCCCATGTGCTGGCGAAGGGCGACCGGGTGGTCGTCGCCGCCACCCGGAGAGGCCTCGCGGAGCTGCGCTGACGCTGGGGCCTGCCTGTCCTAGGCCGGCAGGTGCCGTGCCGCGAATTCCAGTTCCAGTCTCACCTGCTTGATCCGCTCGTCCACCACCAGTGAGCCGTGGCCCGCGTCGTACCGGTACACCTCGTGGACCGCGCCCCGGGTCTCCAGTCTCTTGACGTAGTTGTCGATCTGGCGGATCGGGCAGCGCGGGTCGTTGACGCCCGCCGAGATGTGGACGGGAGCCTTGACCTGGTCGACGTACGTCAGCGGGGAGGACGCCTCGAAGCGCTCCGGGACCTCCTCCGGGGTGCCGCCCAGCAGGGTGCGGTCCATGGCCTTCAGGGACTCCATCTCGTCGTGGTACGCGGTGACGTAGTCCGCGACGGGCACCACCGCGATGCCCAGCGCCCAGGCCTCCGGCTGGGTGCCGACGCCGAGCAGGGTCAGATAGCCGCCCCAGGAGGCGCCGGTCAGGATCAGGCGGGCGGGGTCGGCGAGACCGGAGGAGACCGCCCAGTCGCGCACCGCCGCCACGTCCTCCAGCTCGATCAGGCCGACCCGGTGCTTGAGGGCGTCCGTCCAGGCGCGGCCGTAGCCGGTGGAGCCGCGGTAGTTGATGCGGACGACCGCGTAGCCGTGGTCCACCCAGGCGGCCGGGCCGGCGGCGAAGGAGTCGCTGTCGTGCCAGGTCGGGCCGCCGTGCAGGTCGAAGACGGTGGGGAGGGGACCGGTGGCGCCCGCCGGCTTCTGGATCAGGGCGTGGATCCGGCCGCCGGGGCCCTCCACCCACACGTCCTCCACCGGCACCGACGCCGGGCACGCCATGCCCGGCGGGTCCAGCACCACACCGCCGGCCGTGGAGCGGACCGCCGGGGGCTCGGCGGCCGACGACCACAGGTACTCCACGCTGCCGTCGGGGCGGGCGGTCGCGCCGGAGACCGTGCCGGGCGGGGTGGGGATGCGGGTCAGCTCGCGGGCCGCCACGTCGTAGCGGAACAGCTCGCTGCGGGCCTCGAAGCCGTGGACGATGAGCAGGGCCGAACCGTCCGGGTACCACTCGGCGCTGACGTCACCGGGCAGGTCAAGGGCCAGGTCGGTCTCCGCCCCCGTGGCCACGTCCCACACCAGCGGCTCCCAGCGGCCCCGGCGCTGGTGGCCGATGAGCAGCCGGGTGTCGCCGTCGACCGGGGCGAAGCCCAGCACCTCCAGGCCCAGCTCCTCGGTGCCGCCCTTGGTGTCGTCCAGCTCGGCGACCGTCGTGCCGTCCGGGCGGAGCACCCGCAGGGCCGCGTGCATGGCGTCGCCGTGCTCGGTGTGCTCCACGGCGATCAGGGAGCCGTCGTGCGAGAGGTCGCCGACGCCCGCCGACTCGCGGTGGCGGTAGATCTCCGCCGGGTCCGCGCCCTCGCGGGCCAGGTGGATCGTCGTGCCCTCCTCGTCCGTGGAGCGGCCGACGACCGCCGTGCGGCCGTCGCGGGACAGGGCGAGGCCGGCCGGGTAGGACGGGTCGAGACCGGGCACGGCCGGCTCGTCCGGGCCGCCCGTGAAGGGCTGGCGGCGCCAGATGCCGAACTCGTCGCCGTCCTTGTCGTCGAACCACCAGATCCACGCGCCGTCCGGGGAGAGCACGCCGTCCGTCGTGCCGTTCGGCCGGGCCGTCGCCTGCCGCTGCTCGCCCGTCGCCCGGTCCCAGGCGTACAGCTCGTACGTCCCCGTCGCGTTCGACACGAACAGGGAGTGGTCCGGCGCGTCCTCCGCCCAGTCGGGCAGCGACACCCGCGGCGCCCGGAAGCGCTTCTCCCAGTCCGGCATGTCCGGTGTGTGCTGCGTGCTCGGCGTACTGCTCTCGTTCATGGCCCCAGTCATGCGCCCATAGTGCCTGGCCGCGCCGACAATTGGGTGGCGGGTGCGCACAGCCTGTGGATAACTTCCGCGGCATGAGCGTCTCCGCCACTTCTCCGTCCACACCCGAGGGACCGTCGTTCCCGTCGGCGCCCGAGCACTCGTCCCCGTCCGTCCCCGAAGGCTGGCGCGAGGACAACAAGGCCATGTGGGACGAGAGGGTGCCCCTCCACGTCGCCGGACCCTTCTACGACCTCGAAGGCTTCCGCACCCGCCGGGACGACCTGCGGGACTTCGAGCGGGCGGAGGTCGGGGACGTCAGCGGGAAGTCGCTGCTGCACCTCCAGTGCCACATCGGCACCGACACCCTCTCCTGGCTCCACCGCGGCGCCGCACGCGTCGTCGGCCTGGACTTCTCCGCACCCGCGGTGGAGGCGGCCCGCACGCTCGCCGCCGACCTCGGGTACGGCCCCGACCGGGCCGCCTTCGTCACCAGTGACGTGTACGACGCGGCCGGGGCCGTGCCCGAGCCGTCGTACGACATCGTCTACACCGGGCTGGGCGCCCTGTGCTGGCTGCCGGACCTCGGGCGCTGGGCACGGACGGCCGCCTCCCTCGTCGCGCCCGGCGGCTTCCTCTACCTCGCCGAGTTCCATCCGATCACCGAGACCCTGGACGACGAGACCGGCACCCGGATCGTGCGCGACTACTTCACCCGGGACGCGCAGGTGTGGAACGAACCGGGCACCTACGCCGACCTGGACGCCGTCACCGTCCACAACCGCAGCGTGGAGTGGCAGCACTCGCTCGGGGACGTGGTCTCCGCGCTCGCCGCGGCCGGGCTGCGCATCGAGTTCCTGCACGAGCACGACGTGTCGCTCTTCCCGCGCTTCGGGAACTTCGAGGTGCGCGACGGCTACCACAGGTTCCCGGCGGGCCATCCGCGCATCCCGCTGCTCTACTCCCTGAGGGCGAGCAAGGGCTGACCCAAGGCATGGACGCCGGGGTGGGCGCCGTACCGTGGAGGGCGTGTACCGGTTTCTGCTGACACCCCGCTGGTGGGGCATCAACGTCTTCTTGCTGCTCGCCGTCCCGTTCTGCGTCTTCATGGGGTCGTGGCAGCTGAGCCGGTTCGAGGGGCGGGTGCAGGACCACCGCGCCGCGACCGAACAGGCCGCCTCCGACCGGGGCGAGGCCGCGCGCCCGCTGGACTCGATGCTGCCCGTCGACAAGAGCACGGCGGGGCGGCGGGTCACGGCGAGCGGGCGGTACGGGGAGCAGTTGCTGGTGCCCGCGCGGGAGCTGGACGGCAAGCGCGGCTTCTACGTCCTGACGCTGCTGCGCACCGGTTCCGGCAGGGCGCTGCCGGTGGTGCGGGGGTGGCTGCCGGGTACGGCGGACACGGCGAAGGCGCCCGCGCCGCCCCGGGGTGAGGTCACCGTCACCGGTGCGTTGCAGGCGCCCGAGACCCCCGGGGACAACGGGGTCAGCGCGCAGGGCGGGCTCCCCGCCGGGCAGACCTCGGCGATCAGCCCGGCGTCGCTGGTGAACCTGGTGCCGTACCGGCTGTACGACGCCTGGGTGACCCTGGACGAGGGGGACGCCGGGATGAAGGCCGTGCCCGCGAGCGCGCCGAGTGGCACGGGGCTGGACCTCAAGGCGTTCCAGAACCTCGGTTACACCGGCGAGTGGTTCGTGTTCGCGGGCTTCGTGGTCTTCATGTGGTTCCGCTTGCTGCGTCGCGAGCTGGAGTTCCAGCGGGACGCCGCGCTCGGGCTCGTGCCGGAGGAGTCGGAGCAGTCCCCGGTGCCGACCGGCTGACCCGCGCCCCGGAAGGGGCGCGGGGAACCACGCGACCAGCCACGACGGGCCCGCGACCGCGCAGCCCCCCGGACGGACGGCGTCGGTGCACCCCGCTCTCGGGGAGCGCCAGGCGCCCCCTCTCTCAGTGGAGCGTCAGGCGCCCGCGAGCACCCCGGTGTAGTAGACCGTCCCCGCGCACGCCCCGGGCACCATGGCCGTCGCCGTCGGCGAGCCCCCCTGTGCCGTGTGGGTCACCGTGACGCTGCCGTCGGCCGTGCCGTCCTCGGTGGCGAGTTGCGGGGTCGCGCCCTCCGAGCCGGTGCTGTCGGTCGTGGCGCCGACGGCGCTCTGGGTGGGCGACGGATCGGGCGACGGGCCGGTCGGGCCGGGGTCGCCGGGACTGCTGTCGCCGCCGGTGGTGGGGCAGGTCTCCGAGGGGACGAAGGCGAACTTCTCCTCGTAGGCCGCGCCCGGCTGGAGGACCAGCCCGGTGACCTCCTGGGACGGGTCGGGCAGGGCGGTCGCCGCGTCGCCGGCCACGTGCCGGGCGGTGAGGATCTTGGCCGGGTCGGCGGCACCCTGGGCCATGGGCGTGATGCCGCCGGCGCCGGCGACCGTGCAGGCGGTGCCGGAGATGTTGGTGACGCGGAAGGTGCCGTAGACGATCCCCGCGGTGTCGGGCGCGTTCGCGCTGCCGGTGGCGGAGCCCAGCTGGGTCGCCGTACAGAGCGGGACGCCCGAGGCCGGCGTGGCGGTGGGGTCGGCGGCGCCGGTGGAGCCGCCGCTGCCGCCGGGCTTCGTGTCCTTGTCGTCGGGCGGCCCGGACTCCTTGCCGGGCTTGACCGTCGTACCGCCGGCGTCCTTCGGGTCGCCCTTGCCGGTGTCCTTGTCCTTGCCCTGCCCGGTACCGCCCTGGGCCTGGGAGGACTGGCCGGCCATCGCGGTGTTGGGGTCGGAGCCGCCGGCCTGGGAGACGTGCACGAGGGCGGGGATCGCGGTGCCGATGAAGAGGGCCGCCGCGGCCATGCCGACCACTGCCTGGCGCTTGCGGGCGCGGCGGGCGGGGACGGCCCGGCGCAGGTGGTCCAGGGTGCCGGTGCGGGGTTCGATGTCGTCGACCGCCGAGTGCAGCAGTCGGCGCAGGGCCAGTTCGTCGGAGTCGGACCCGTCCGGGCTGTGGACTCCGTCGAGCCTCTCCGGGCCCTTGTCGTCGGGGCCGTGGTTCACAGTTCCGTTCCCAGCGTGCGATGGCGTGTGCTGTTGCCCGTCGCCCTCCGTCGGCTCGTGCCAGGCGTAGGGCTCGTGGCGTTCATGGGAGTGGCGCTCATGGGAGGCGCCCTCGTCGGCGTGGTCGCTCATGCCGGTGTCCCCATGGCGACCCGCAGAGCGGCGATGCCCCGCGAACCGTACGCCTTGACGGAGCCCAGGGATATGCCGAGCGTCTCGGCGACCTGGGCCTCGGTCATGTCCGCGAAGTAGCGCAGCACGAGCACCTCGCGCTGGCGGCGCTGGAGCCCCTTCATCGCCTTGATGAGGTCGCGGCGCTCCAGCTGGTCGTAGGCGCCCTCTTCCGCGCTCGCCATGTCGGGCATCGGCTTGGAGAGCAGCTTCAGGCCGAGGATGCGCCGGCGCAGCGTGGAGCGGGAGAGGTTGACGACCGTCTGCCGCAGGTAGGCGAGGGTCTTCTCGGGGTCGCGGACGCGCTTACGGGCCGAGTGGACGCGGATGAAGGCCTCCTGGACGACGTCCTCGCAGGAGGCGGTGTCGTCGAGGAGGAGTGCGGCCAGGCCGAGCAGCGAGCGGTAGTGCGCCCGGTAGGTCTCGGTGAGGTGGTCCACGGTCGTGCCGGCGGCCTCGGTCGCCACGGCACCCGCGGATTCCTCGGCGCCGTCACGCTGACTGGGTATGCGGGCGGGCCGCGCTGCGGGCATGGGCGCGATCACCGGCATGCCGCCGGGCGGGCGGGGCCGGAGCGCCGCGCGGGGCCGCAGGGCCGTACCGCCGCGGGCCACACTGAGTTCGAGTACCTCTGCCACGCCTGTTGGACACGCTTCCCCCCTCGGGGGTTGTACGTGCCGGGCGTCACATGTGCGACAACCGGCGGTGCCTCAAGTGCCGTCATGCGTCCCGCTCTTCCCTTATGTCCCATATGCACGGGCGCCCCCACGCCCCGACCACGGCGTCCCCACGCCAGGATCATCACGTCCCCAGGTCCCGCAAGGGTGACCGCAAAGACGCTCCCCGCCTCCGCGCGGTTGCGGAAGGCGGGGAGGGAAATCCTCTGTCGTCGGCGGGAGTGGTTCAAGGGATTTGGACCATGCTCCCAGCCACAGTCTTTACGGAGATCCTACAAAGTTCAACAGCTACGTGGGGGCGGACAGCTCCGCCGCGATCAGCTCCGCGATCTGCGCGCAGTTCAGCGCCGCGCCCTTGCGCAGGTTGTCGCCGCACACGAAGAGCTCCAGCGCGGTGGGGTCGTCCAGGGCCCGGCGCACCCGGCCCACCCAGGTCGGGTCGGTGCCCACCACGTCGGCGGGGGTGGGGAACTCGCCGGCGGCCGGGTCGTCGCACAGCACCACGCCCGGTGCGGTCGCGAGGATCTCGCGGGCCCCGTCGACGCCGACCTCCCGCTGGAAGCGGGCGTGGACGGTCAGCGAGTGCGTGGTGACCACCGGCACCCGGACGCAGGTCACGGCGACCGGCAGCGCCGGCAGGCCGAGGATCTTCCGGGACTCGTCGCGGACCTTCATCTCCTCCGAGGACCAGCCGTCCTCCCGCAGCGACCCGGCCCACGGTACGACGTTCAGCGCGACCGGCTCGGGGAACGGCCCGGTGTCGTCCCCGACGGCCCGCCGCACGTCCCCGGGCTTGGTGCCCAGCTCGGTCCCGGCCACCAGGGACAGCTGGGCCCGCAGCGTCTCCACGCCGGCCCGCCCGGCCCCGCTCACCGCCTGGTACGACGACACCACGAGCTCCCGCAGCCCGAACTCGGCGTGCAGCGCGCCCAGGGCGACGATCATCGTCAGGGTCGTGCAGTTGGGGTTGGCGACGATCCCGCGCGGCCGGGACCGTACGGCGTGCGCGTTGATCTCGGGCACGACGAGCGGCACGTCCGGGTCCATACGGAAGGCGCCGGAGTTGTCGACGACGACCGCGCCGCGCGCGGCGGCGACCGGCGCCCACTCGGCGGCGACCTCGTCCGGGACGTCGAACAGCGCGATGTCGACCCCGGCGAAGGCGTCCTCCGTCAGGGCCACCACCTCGACCTCCTCGCCGCGCACGGCCAGCTTGCGGCCGGCCGAGCGCGGGGAGGCGATCAGGCGGATCTCGCCCCAGACGTCCGCGCGCTGGGACAGGATCTGGAGCATGACCGTGCCGACGGCTCCGGTCGCTCCCACGACCGCGAGCGTCGGCCTGCCGGTCATCGGACGGTGTCCCGGCTCATCGGCCGGTGCCGCCGTAGACGACGGCCTCGTCACTGTCGGAGTCCAGACCGAAGGCGGTGTGGACGGCGCGGACGGCCTCCGGCACGTCGTCGGCGCGGGTGACCACCGAGATGCGGATCTCGGAGGTCGAGATCAGCTCGATGTTCACACCGGCGTCGCTGAGCGCCTCGAAGAACCCGGCGGTGACGCCCGGGTTGGTCTTCATACCGGCGCCGACCAGGGAGATCTTGCCGATCTGGTCGTCGTAGCGCAGCGAGTCGAAGCCGATGCCGGAGCGGTTCTTCTCCAGCGCGTCGATGGCCTTGCGGCCCTCGGTCTTCGGCAGCGTGAAAGAGATGTCCGTCAGGCCCGTGGAGGCGGCGGACACGTTCTGCACGACCATGTCGATGTTGATCTCGGCATCGGCGATGGTCCGGAAGATCGCGGCGGCCTCACCCGGCTTGTCCGGCACGCCGACGACCGTGATCTTGGCCTCGGAGGTGTCGTGCGCGACACCGGAGATGATGGCCTGCTCCACCTTCTTGTCCCCAATCGGCTCACTGCTGACCCACGTGCCCTGGAGTCCGCTGAAGGACGACCGGACGTGGATCGGGATGTTGTAGCGGCGGGCGTACTCCACACAGCGGTGGAGGAGCACCTTGGAACCGGAGGCCGCGAGCTCCAGCATGTCCTCGAAGGAGATCCAGTCGATCTTCTTCGCCTTCTTCACCACGCGCGGGTCGGCGGTGAACACGCCGTCGACGTCGGTGTAGATCTCGCAGACCTCGGCGTCGAGCGCGGCGGCGAGCGCCACGGCGGTGGTGTCGGACCCGCCGCGGCCCAGCGTGGTGATGTCCTTCTTGTCGGCGCTCACGCCCTGGAACCCGGCGACGATGGCGATGTTGCCCTCGTCGAGAGCCGTCCTGATCCGCCCCGGCGTGACGTCGATGATCCGGGCTTTGTTGTGGACCGAGTCGGTGATGACGCCTGCCTGGCTGCCGGTGAAGGACTGGGCCTCGTGGCCCAGGTTTTTGATCGCCATCGCCAGCAGGGCCATGGAGATCCGCTCTCCGGCGGTCAGCAGCATGTCGAATTCCCGCCCGGCAGGCATGGGAGAGACCTGCTCGGCGAGATCGATCAGCTCGTCCGTCGTGTCGCCCATCGCGGAAACGACGACGACAACCTGGTTGCCGTTCTTCTTCGCTTCCACGATCCGCTTGGCGACGCGCTTGATGCCTTCGGCATCGGCTACGGAGGAGCCTCCGTACTTCTGCACGACAAGGCCCACGTGCGCTCCTCGCTCGGTTCGTTTGTGTCGGCTCAGTCTATCGAGCGTCCGAATTCCACCACCCTGCTCCCGCATGGTGAGACATCCGCCCGCTCGGTCTCGACCCCTGCCCAGCGATCGCCGCACCACTCGGAAAGTGCCCTGGCTCACAGTGTGCGCCGGCGGACCGGACCCGGCAGCGTGGCGCGCAGCCCCCGGAGCGCGTCCGGGCTCAGGCTCCCGGCTGACCCGCGCTTCCGGTGGACGCCGAGCCGATGTCCCCGCCGGCCGCGATGGAGCGGGCGCCCGAGGCGCGCACATCGCCGGTACCCGACGCGCCCGGCGCGGTCGGCGCGGGCGGGGTCGGAGAAGGCGGCGTGGCCGCGCCGCCCGTGGAAGCGAAACCGATGCTGCCGCCCGCCGCGACGGCGCCCTCGCCGGACGCCTCCACCCCGCGCGCCGGAGCCGGGGGCGCCGGCGTCGAGCCGCCGAACTGCGTGATCGCCGCCAGCACCAGACCGACCACGCCGACCGCTCCACCGGCCACGCTCGCGACCTGGTCCGCCGCTCCCAGATCGACGAAGGCGAGAGCGACCAGCGTGCCGACACCCACGGCGCAGATGCCCAGTCCGGCCCATGCCCACGGCTTCAACGTCATGGGGGCATCATGCCTGCGCCACCGCCGCGGCAAACCGGCCGGCGGCCGGTCCGGCGGCTTCAGGAGCCCTCGGGCCCAGCGGTCTCGCCCAGGACGGAACCGAACGCCTCCATCACCCGCAGCAGCGGCGTCATGACGGAAGGGTTCTCGCTCAGCTGGGAGAACAGCTCCCGCAGGAGGGCGGTCGCCGCTTCCTCGTACCGCTCGTCCCGGGTCGTCCCGTACACCAGGAACAACGCCAGCTGGGCCTCCAGAACGCCGGTGCTCGCGTCCCCCAGCACACGCCGGGACGTCTCCAGGTCCCGCTCCGCCTTCCGCACGTCCTCCTCCGTGGCACGGGGCAGGAACTCGTCGAGGGGACCGAGGGCCATCACCTGGTCCATCAGGACGCGCACCAGACCGAGCAGGTCCTCCCGGTCCCCTTCCTCGGCGACGGAGAAGAGTCCCGCGACCGTCTGGTTCACATCCGGGTGGAAGACCGGGCGGCGCGCCAGCACGGTGTCCAGACTCCTGACGGAGAGGGTCACGGGATGCTCCTCGCCCAGGGCACGGCGGCAGTCCTTGAGCAGTTCCGCGCGCATGTCCCGGGTACCGGCCGCCCCCACGGTGTCGTCAAGCGTCATGACGAGGTCGTGGCGGGCCCTGAGGGTGTCGGGGTGGTCCGGCCCCCGCAGCCGGACCAGGCCCGCGAGGCACTCCTCGGCCAGCCGCACGGCTCGGTCGGCATCCCCCTTCAGCCAGACGATCCGGCGCAGGTTCGAGAGGGCGTCCAGGGTCACGAGGTGGTCCGCGCCCAGGATCCGCGTGCAGTCCGCCACCACCTCCTCGGCCGGCGGAGCCGACTCCGCGAGAGGGCGCAGCATCCGCGTCACCCGCGCGAGCGCGACCCGCACCTCCAGGGTCTGCTCGGCCTCCGCGCCGTGCAGGCGCAGGCTTCCCGCCTCGGCCCGGCGCAGCAGCTCCATTCCCCGTGCGGCGGCCTTCCCCCCGGAGTCGAGAAGGTAGTCCCCGGTGCGTGCCAGCAGCCGGACCATCGCCGCGGTGTCGTCCTCGCACCGGACGTGCCCGGCCAGCGCCTCGGCATGCGGAAGCAGGGAACGCATCACCGGCCAGGCGGACGGCTCGTCCATGTCCTCGGGCAGGGACACCGCCAGCGCGTCCACCGCCGCGCCGCGCGCCGCCTCGACCGCCTCCTGGCCACGATGCCGGTCGCCGGCGCTGTGGGTACGGGACACCGCCTGCACCAGTCGGTGCACGGACACCGTGTCACCGGAGAGCGTGATCATGCTGTGGGCGGCCAGTCGGCCGAACGCCCGGCGCACGGCGAGGGACCTGTCCAGCGAGGCGAACAGGTCGCGCGGGATGCCCTCGGACGCGTACCAGGCCAGCATCAGCAGGATCCGGACGGCCAAGGGGTCGTCCGCGAGGCGGTCCAGCGTGACGTGCCAGACACGCGCCACGGTGCGTTCGTGGTCGCCGCCCTCCGTGGTCTCCGCGTACATGTCGGCGGGCGACTTCGCCAGGTCCTCCAGGTACGCCGAGACCGTGCAGTGCGTCATCCGGCAGTAGGCCGCCGCCTGGGTGACCGCCAGCGGGAGATGGCCCAGTTCCTCGCAGAGCCGGGCGGCATCCGGGTCCGCGCCGCGTATCTCCGTGAAGAGGCGCACCGCGTCCTGCGGGGAGAGCACGCTCAACGGCACCTCTTCCGCGATGCCCTGCCATCCCGCCGTCAGCCGGCTGGTGATCAGGAAGCGACCCGAGGTCACCCTGGCCAGCAGGGGCACGACATCCGCCGGGTGCGCCACGTCGTCCAGGACCACGAGCCAGCCGGTGTGAGCCGTGAGCCAGCGCAGGGCCCACTCGCCCAGCTGCTCCCGGGGAAGCACGGTGACGAGGGAAGGCTGGAGGACGGCCGCGAGGTGGGCGAGTCCCGCGTCGATCGCGGCGCGGCTGTCGGCCTTGATCCACCACACCGGTCCCGCCCCGGTGTGTTCGGAGGCCATGCGTGCGACGAGCGTCGACTTACCGATGCCACCGAGCCCGTGCACCACATGGACCAGGGGCCGGCCGGACGTGCCCTGCGCGTCGTGCAGCAGCGCGAGCTGAGTGTCCCGCCCCAGGCAGAGGTCGGCCCGGAAGGGCAGGTTGGTGAGCCGGGCCGGGGCCCGCACCGACTCGGCCGGCGGACACGCGTCCGGCAGCAGCGCGGCGACGTTCTCGATGTGCAGACCGACCGCACCCGGACCGGTGACCGCCTGACCGATGCTCCCACCGGCGGCGACGGCACTCGAACCGGAGGCATCGGCGGTCGGCCGACGGTCGAACAGGGCACTCATGTGCCCATGATGACCGCCGGACGCGGGAACCGTCAGGCGGTCAGCGGGAGTTGGGCGCGGCCACCCGCCCGGAGAGCCGGGCGCCGGCCACCGGAAAGCGGCTACCGCCCGGGGCGGATCCCCAGGGGCCCGCCGATCTCCTCGGCCATGACGCGGCCCGCCTCGAACTCCAGGGTCTCGTCGCCCATGGCGGCCTGGTCGGTGTCGAGGCCGTCCAGTTCCTCCAGGGGCTGGTTGAGGCGGACGTGGATGAGGACGGACTGGAGGGCGCGCAGCACCGCGGAGGCCGTCGGTCCCCAGTTGGAGAAGTAGGAGAACTGCCACCACCACAGGGCCTCGGTGGTGCGGCCCGCGCGGTAGTGGACCATGCCGTGGCGGAGGTCGGTGATGATGTCGGCGAGGTCGTCGGAGAGCCGGGCCGGCACCGGCGCCTTGCGGGGCTCGTACGGGTCGAAGACCTCGGAGTAGACGTCGATCGGGTCCAGGAGCCGGGCGTAGTTCTCGCGCAGCTCGTCCACGTCCGGCTCGGGGCCCGGGTCGGGCTCGTAGCGCTCCTCGGGGACGATGTCCTCGTGGGCGCCCAGCCGGCCGCCGGCCAGCAGGAGCTGGGAGACCTCAAGGAGGAGGAAGGGGACCGCCGATTCGGGCTCGTCGCCCTTCGACACCTCCGTGACGGCCACCAGGAAGCTCTCGACCTGGTCCGCGATCTGGACCACGAAGTCGTCCGGGTTCTGCGTCGAGGCGTGCAGCGTGGCGTCAGACATCTAGGAGTCGTCTCCCCTCGAAGGCGCGGCCCAGGGTCACCTCGTCCGCGTATTCCAGGTCACCACCCACCGGGAGGCCGCTGGCCAGGCGGGTGACCTTCAGGCCCATGGGCTTGATCATGCGGGCGAGGTACGTCGCCGTCGCCTCGCCCTCCAGATTCGGGTCCGTGGCCAGGATCAGTTCCGTGACCGTCCCGTCGGCCAACCGCGCGAGAAGTTCTCGTATACGCAGGTCGTCGGGTCCCACGCCCTCGATCGGGCTGATCGCGCCGCCGAGCACGTGGTACCGGCCCCGGAACTCGCGGGTGCGCTCGATCGCGACGACGTCCTTCGGTTCCTCCACCACACAGATGACGGAGGGGTCGCGGCGCGGGTCGCGGCAGATGCCGCACAGCTCCTCCTGCGCCACGTTGCCGCAGGTCGCGCAGAAGCGGACCCTCGCCTTCACCTCCAGGAGCGCCTGCGCGAGCCGCTTCACGTCCGTCGGCTCGGCTTGCAGGATGTGGAAGGCGATCCGCTGCGCGCTCTTGGGACCGACGCCGGGCAGCCGCCCCAACTCGTCGATGAGGTCCTGGACCACGCCTTCGTACAACGGACTGCCCTTCCTGGAGACCTTTCGGTACGTACGGTAGTTGCCTTGTGCCTCTGCCCGGAAGGCGGAGGCGTCAGAACGGCAGGCCCGGGATGCCGCTGCCGCCGCCCAGCCCCTGCGCCAGCGGGCCGAGCTTCTGCTGCTGGAGCGCCTGCGCGTTCTCGTTGGCCGCCTGGACGGCCGCCACGATCAGGTCGGCGAGGGTCTCGGTGTCCTCCGGGTCCACCGCCTTCGGGTCGATCTTCAGCGCCCGCAGCTCACCGGCGCCGGTGACGGTGGCCTTCACCAGACCGCCGCCCGCCTGCCCGTCGACCTCCGTGTTCGCCAGTTCCTCCTGCGCCCGTTGCAGGTCCTGCTGCATCTTCTGGGCCTGCTGGAGCAACTGCTGCATGTTGGGCTGGCCACCACCGGGGATCACGATCAGCTCCTCGCCGTCTTCTGACGTTTTTCTCCGTCGTGAATGAGCCTACGTGGTCCACGCGGCCACTGCTCCGCCACTCTTTCGAGTGAGAACAACGTGAGTCCTATACCTGATCAAGGCCCTCTTACGAGCGGAAAAGTCGGGAAAGCTCCCTCTGCGCCACCCGTTGGGCGGTAGGAAGGTGGCCGCACGTCGGCAGGGAATGTCACGCTATGTGACCGGTCGTGATCAGTAGGGAGTGCCGGGTGGGTCAGCCGGAGATGCAGCCCGAGGGTCCGCCTCAGGACGGGCGGGGCGAGGGTGCGGCCGGGCTGCGGCCGGGCGATCTGACCGGGCGGGCCTTCCCGCTCGGGGACTGGGGCGAACCCGCCGAGCGGCTGGACGAGCTGTACCGGTGGGCGGAGCGGCGGGCACTGGAGACGGCCGCCTGGTACCTGCGGGACCGGGTGTGGAAGCGGCGCGGGGCGCGCGTGCTGCGGATCGGGGCGGCGGCCGGGGCCGTGGCCGGGGCGGCGCTGCCGCTGCTGGAGCTGACCGGGGCGGTCGGCGGGGTGGCGCCCTGGGGCTGCCTGGCACTGCTGCTCGCCGTGTCCTGCGCCGGCATCGACCGGTTCTTCGGGGTCACGTCGGGCTGGATAAGGGACGTGGCCACGGCCCAGGCGGTGCACCGGCGGCTCCAGGTGTTGCAGTTCGACTGGGCGTCGGAGTGCGTGCGGGAGGTGCTGGGGCCGGCGGAGGGTACGGCGAGCGAGGCGGCCGAGCGGTGCCTGTCGGTGCTGCGGCGGTTCTCGGAGGACGTCACGGAGCTGGTGCGCACGGAGACGACCGACTGGATGGTGGAGTTCCGCACGGGTGCGGCGCCGCTGGGCATCCAGACGGCGGTGGCGACGGTGCCGCGCCAGGAGGCCGGGGGCCCGGGTGCCCGCTTCCCCCTGCCACCGGCGAACGGCAGCCGCCCGAACATGCCACGGCAAAGGCCCCCGGAGCCGCGGTAGACACTGCCAACGGGTTCCGCCCGCCCGCGGCTGCGGCGCCCCCGCTGCCACGGCCTACGCGCACAGCCTCATCCCCTCCGGTGTCCAGCACGGCACGTGTCCATGGGTGCGGATGACGGACTGGCCGTTGCCCCGGGACAGGTACGTCAGGAAGCTGGAGGCGAGGGAGTCGGCGGGCGGGCTGCCGTAGGTGTAGGCGTACTCGATCTCCCGGTACGGATACGCACTGCGCCCGTGCTCGATCGCGTCGACGGAGGGCGCGTCGCCGTCGAGGCCCAGCACCCGCACCCCCTTCGCCCGCAGCGCCAGGTTCAGCTCGCTGTAGCCGACGGCACCGGGCAGTTCGGCCACCTTCGCCAGCACCTGGTCGGTGGAGTCCAGCTCGCAGCGGGTCACCGGCGCCGACGGATAGTCCTTGTGGACGCAGTCGACGGACGAGTTCGCCATCTCGCCCCGCCCCAGCACCCGCCGCTGGAAGACCTGCCGGGTGCCGGAGTTGGCGTCCCGGCTGACCAGGTGCACCGGCAGCTTCCGCCCGCCGAGCCGGGCCCAGTCGCCGATCTCCCCCTGGTACAGCCGCCGCACGTCCGCGCTGGACAGGTTCCGTACGCCCACGTCGTCGTTGACCACGAGCGCGAACACGGACAACGCGACCCGAGTCTCCCGCAGTTCGGGTATGTCGCCGGGCTTGGGCCCGTCCGAGAAGGCGACGACCGCCGGCGCCCCCTTCCCCTTCGCGGCCGACCCGGCCGCCGCCAGCTCCCGGATGCCCTCGGTGGATCCGTGCACGTCGACGGCGATGTCCGCGCCCTCGCAGTCACCCTCGTACTCCTTCGCCACCTCCCGCAGCGCCGGCGCGAAGGCCGTCGAGCCGGTCACGGTGAGCGTGCCCTGCTCGCAGCCGACCGGCGGCGGGCTGTCGTCGCGGGCCACGACGATGCCGGCGAGGGTCATCACGCACACCGTGAGCATGATGGTGATGAGCCGGGAGGCGCGGCTGAACAGGGGCGGCTTGTCGTCCGGGGTGGCGCTGCGGTTGGGGTGGACCTCGCCCTCCCGGATGCCGCCGATCAACCGGATCCCCCGGCCGACGTCCCCGCCGGACAGCAGCACCAGCAGCTTGAAGTGGTCGCCCCTGTTGAGCGGGACGCGCGGGATGCGCAGGGTGTTGCCCTCGTAGCCGAAGCCGCGCTCGGCGGTGAAGTGGTCCATCAGGTGGTCGGTGTCGGTGGGCTGGGTCACCGACACGCCCCGGATGGTCCGGTCGGTGAAGACCGCGGTGAGCCCGTGCCGTTCGGGGCTGGTGTAGTCGTCGCGGTCGATGCCCTGCGAACCGTCGTTCTCGATGCGCAGCAGGACGAGCGTGGCGTCCTCCATGCCGGGCGCTTCGAGGAAGAGCCCGAGCCGCCGGTTGACCCGCCCGGACCTGACGTCGTCGCCTATCGGGTTGTCCATCTGCACGCGGTAACCGACCCGCTTGCGGCGGGGCACCCGGCGCTCGTACCAGACCATGCCCGCGGACGCGGCGATGCCCAGCACCGCGGTCCCGACGGCGACGACGTTCTCCGCGCTCAGCCACTCCATGTGGGTGCCCCCGCCACTCCCCGGAGCCGGATGATGGTGGAGTCACGGTACGCGCGCGGACGGGCCCCGGCGGGACCCGTCCCCGAACGTTCGCCCGACGTTCAACCGCCCGCCGGACAGCCCCCGTTGCCGGTCGCCCGGGTCACTCCTTGCTGTACGTCAGGCTCTCCCCGCCGCTCGCCTTCGCCCGCTTCAGCCGCCCGTCCGGCAGCAGGGTGACCTCGGTGGCCTCGCCCGCGGTGCAGGAGGAGGCGGGCTCGCCGGTGGTCACGGTGGACGGGCCGATCTCCAACGGGCCCTCGCCACCGGGCTGTTCGGCCAGCTCCGCCTCGAAGACGCAGTGGTACGACCCACCGCCCTCGGTCGGCCCGTCCGCGACCAGCGTCAGCACGGGGTCGCCCACCTCGCCCTGCCGGATGGTCAGTTCGCGGGTGTTGGAGCCGTCCGCGTTGTCGATGGCCGTCCGCCAGGTGCCCAGATAGGCGTCCGGTACCGCGCCGGCCGTGGAGGCGGAGGGGGACGGCTCCTCCGTCGCGGACGGGGAGGGCGTACCGGAGCCGTCCGGCGAGCCGGAGGTGACGGTGGGCGCCGGGACGACCGTGCCGCCGCCCTTGTCGTCGGCCGCGCCGCCGTTGCTCATCAGCGCGTACACCGAACCGCCCGCGCCCAGCGCGACGATCAGCGCGATCACGACGAGCAGCGCGGTGGACCGCCCGTTGCGCCGCTCGGGGTCCACCGGGACGCCGACGGTGGCCGGCCCGTACGGCGGGGTGGACCCGGACGGCGGATACCCGTAGCCGACGGGCTGGGGGTGCGGCGGATGCGGCTGTGCGTACGGCTGCTGCGGATACGGCTGCTGCTGGGGGTACGGCGGCTGCTGCTGGGGCACCCCGTACGCCGGTCCGAACCCGGCGGACGCGGGCGGCGCACCGGGCGTCGGCGGAGCCTGGGCGGTGACCACGACGGGCTGGTGATCGACGCTCCCGGCGTCCCCGCCGTCGGAGACAGCGGCGTGCTCGGGCTCCCCGCCCGGACCGGACGCAGGACCCGCGTCCCGCTCCGGGTGCTCGGCCTCCAGCAACCGCACCGCGTGCCTGCCGAGCTGCGCGACCAGCGAACTCGGCAGCCAGGGGTCCCGCGACCGCCCCTCGGCCACGGTGTCCTCCACCCCCGTCCGCTCCAGGATCGCGTCCAGCGAGGGCCGCGCCCCCGGCTCCTTGCGCAGGCAGTCCCGGACGAGGTCGGCGATCCCCTCCGGCACCCCGGTGAGATCCGGCTCCTCCTGGGCGATCCGGAACATCAGCGCGTGCGCGCCGCTGTCGGCGTTGCCGAAGGGCAGGGTCCCGGTCGCCGCGTACGCCAGCACGGACCCGAGGCAGAACACGTCGCACGCCGGCGTGATCCGGTCCCCGCGGACCTGCTCGGGCGCCATGAACCCCGGCGACCCGACGAGCGCCCCGGCCCGGGTGAGCCCCTCCCCGCCGGCGGTCGCCGTCTCCCGCGCCCGCGCGATCCCGAAGTCGATCACGCGGGGCCCGTCGATGGTCACCAGGACGTTGGACGGCTTGAGGTCCCGGTGCACGATCACGGCCGCGTGGATGTCCTTCAGCGCGTGCGCGAGCCCCGCCGCCAGGATGCGTACCGACCGCTCCGGCAGTGCCCCGTGGTCGTGTCCGACGACCCGCTGGAGGCTCGGCCCGGCCACGTACCCGGTCGCCACCCACGGCACGGCCGCCTCGGTGTCCGCGTCCAGCACGGGCGCGGTCCAGTACCCGCCGACCCGCCGCGCGGCCCGCACCTCCTGCCGGAACCGCGCCCGGAACTCCTCCTGCGCGGCCAGTTCCTCCCGGACGAGCTTCACCGCCACGGTCCGCCCCCGGTCCGACCGCGCCAGATACACGTGCCCCATGCCGCCCGCGCCGAGCCGCGCCAGCAGCCGGTACGCACCGATCTCCTGCGGATCCCCCGGCCCCAGCTTCTCCATCCGCGTCCGCCTTCCCCCCATAGGTCTGCGACGACCGAGAATAGTGGCGGCGGTACGACAGGGGCCCCCTCCCCCGGCGATCCCCGGCCGGTCCCGGCCACTCCCGGCCGGTCTTCCGTCGACAACCTGTCGCGCTTTCCCCCCGCCCACGGAACAGGACGCCGATAGGACTTCCGCATCGCGGACATCTACGCTCGGCGGCATGACCCCTCAGCCCAGCCCCGAAACCGGCGCCGCGGTGAAGGCCGCGGACCGTGCGCACGTCTTCCACTCCTGGTCGGCCCAGGACCTCATCGACCCGCTCGCCGTCGCCGGCGCCGAGGGGTCGTACTTCTGGGACTACGACGGCACGCGGTACCTGGACTTCACCAGCGGACTCGTCTTCACCAACATCGGCTACCAGCACCCGAAGGTCGTCGCGGCGATCCAGGAGCAGGCCGCGAAGCTGACGACCTTCGCGCCCGCGTTCGCCGTCGAGGCCCGCTCGGAGGCGGCCCGGCTGATCGCCGAGCGGACCCCCGGCGACCTGGACAAGATCTTCTTCACCAACGGCGGCGCGGACGCCGTCGAGCACGCGGTCCGCATGGCCCGGCTGCACACGGGCCGCCCGAAGGTGCTCTCGGCCTACCGCTCGTACCACGGCGGCACCCAGCAGGCCATCAACATCACCGGTGACCCGCGCCGCTGGGCCTCCGACGGCGCAGCCGCCGGTGTCGTCCACTTCTGGGCGCCGTTCCCCTACCGCTCCCGCTTCTACGCCGAGACCGAGGAGCAGGAGTGCGCCCGGGCGCTGGAGCACCTGGAGACGACGATCGCCTTCGAGGGCCCGGCGACCATCGCGGCGATCATCCTGGAGACCATCCCGGGCACCGCCGGGATCATGGTGCCGCCGCCCGGCTACCTGGCCGGGGTGCGCGAGCTGTGCGACAAGTACGGGATCGTCTTCATCCTGGACGAGGTCATGGCCGGCTTCGGCCGGACCGGTGAGTGGTTCGCGGCCGACCTGTTCGGTGTCACCCCGGACCTGATGACCTTCGCCAAGGGCGTGAACTCCGGTTACGTCCCGCTCGGCGGTGTCGCCATCTCGCAGAGGATCGCGGAGACGTTCGGCAAGCGCCCCTACCCCGGTGGCCTCACCTACTCCGGCCACCCGCTGGCCTGCGCCGCCGCCGTCGCCACGATCAACGTGATGGCGGAGGAGGGCGTGGTGGAGAACGCCAGGCGGCTCGGCGAGAGCGTCGTCGGTCCGGGCCTCGCCGAGCTGGCCGCGCGGCACCCGAGCGTCGGCGAGGTGCGCGGTGTCGGCATGTTCTGGGCGCTGGAGCTGGTGAAGAACCGGGAGACCCGCGAGCCGCTGGTGCCGTACAACGCGGCCGGCGAGGCGGGCGCCCCGATGGCCGCGTTCACGGCCGCCGCCAAGCGGAACGGCCTGTGGCCGTTCGTGAACATGAACCGCACCCACGTGGTCCCGCCGTGCAACGCGAGCGAGGCCGAGCTGAAGGAGGGTCTGGCCGCGCTCGACGCCGCGTTGAGCGTCGCCGACGAACACACGGTGTGACCGTACCGCGCCTGCCGCCGGGCGGGTTCGAACGCGTAAGGTGACGTGCTCGTAAGCAACAGCGACTCGCGTAGATCGCGAGTCCGTACGAGTACGTCACCCGGACGTGTGAGGAGAGGCACGGACATGCCCGGCAACGGCACCGTGACGCGCAGCACCCTGCGCCAGCAGATCGCGGACGCGCTCCGTGACGAGGTGCTGGCGGGCCGGCTGCGCCCGGGCCGGGCGTTCACCGTGAAGGAGATAGCCGACCAGTACGGCGTCTCCGCCACCCCCGTCCGCGAGGCGCTGGTCGACCTGTCCGCGCAGGGCATCCTGGAGGCCGACCAGCACCGCGGCTTCCGGGTGCCCGAGTACTCGGTCACCGACTACCGGAACATGATCGAGGCGCGCAGCCTGGTCACCGACGGCATGTTCCAGGTCCTCACCGCCGGCCACCCCGCCTTCCGCACCCCGCCCGAGGACCCGCGCACGGCCGCCGACCTGGCCACCGTGCGCCGCCGCGGCGAGGAGGCCCAGCGGGCCGCGACCGCCGGCGACCTCACGGTCCTCATCGGCTACGACCTCCGCTTCTGGCGCGAGCTGAGCGCCCTCTTCGGCAACCCCTACCTCGGCGACTTCCTGCACCGTCTGCGCGTGCGGTCCTGGGTCTGCGTGGTGCAGCACCTGCTGCGCCTGCCCGACCTGCGCGGCCGGCTCTGGTCCGGGCACACCGAGCTGGTCGACGCGCTCGCCCGGCGCGAGGCCGACACCGCCCGCGCGATCGTCGCCGCCTCCAACGCCGACTCGCTGGCGCTGCTGGAACACCTGACCAACGGGTAAGTGACCGGTACGGCCCATCCGGTCCGTACGGGAGGAGCCGCCCCGGGGCCGTACCGACTACCCTTCCCTGACCACCTGCTGCCGTGCGTGACCGCGCGCCTGCCGACGTAGGAGCCCTCTTTTGGCCTGTGACCTGTGGCTGGTACCGCTCGTGGACGTGTTGTGCCACACCCCGGACAACCCCTTCGCCGAGGAACTCGCGCAGTACGACAAGGCTCTCGCCGAGGCGGGTCTGCCGCCGGTGCCGGTGTACCAGTACATGCCGGGCCTGTCCGGTGACGTCGCCCCGGTCGCCGGTTTCGACTACGACGCCCTGCACTTCCTGCGCCGGGCCCACCTGCTCCAGGTCTGCGGCCTGCCGGTGACCCCGGTGGACGAACTGGGCGGCGACTACGAGCAGTTGCTGGAGATGTTCGAGTCGACCGCCCAGCAGTCCCACCTGGTCTGGCACTACGACCACGCGGGCGCGTACGTCCCGGTGGACTTCCCGCACCCGCTGTCGAACGACGAACTCCTCGCGGGCGGCGGCCCGTTGGGCTCGTCACAGGCGCTGCTGCGCGAGCTCCAGCAGGTCGCCCCGGCCATCGGCATCGACCCGGCGAACCCCCCGACGCCCCCCGCCCCGCCCACGGCCCCCACGGAGCTGGAGGAACCGGCCGTCCCCGCCCCGTACGACCCCAGCCCCTTCGCCCGCGAACGGCACGTCTGGCTGGGCCTGCACGCGGCGGCGACCCGCTCACTGGCACAGGGCTCGATGATCGTGTTCAGCTGACGCCGACGCGTTCCTTGGTCAGAGCATTACTCACTCTTGGGCTTCCGGCCCGATCGGACGATCTTGACCGGAATAGGGTCTACGGATCGGCACGCCAACGGAGGCGACAGGGACGGGGCCATGAGCGACGAGATACTCCACATCAAGATCGCCGATCTCAAGGCGACCGCGCCGCACTTCCATACCCACAGCTCCGACCTGGCCAAGGCGCTCGCACGACTCAAGTCCGGTCTCACGGCCGCCGGTTCCCCCTGGGGCGACGACGACCAGGGCGCCGAGTTCCACGAGCACTACGGCCCGCTGGTGACGAGGATGGAAAACGCCGCCGGCATCCTCTCCCAGGGGCTGCAAAGCATCCACGACGCCATGAGTGACATGGCCGACGGCCACATCGACAACGAGTACCTCGTGCGCTCGATGTTCTCGCGGATCACCGTCGAGGGCGGTGACTCCGCCAAGTGAGTGCCGCGGACAAGGCGAAGGAGATCGTCCAGGACGTCACCGGCATGTGGTGGCCCGCCGCCGACGAGGACGGGCTACGGGACGCGGCCAAGGCATGGCGGGACTTCGCCGATGACGTCGAGGACGTACTGGTCGCGGCCAACAAGTCGGCGCGCGGCATCATCGAACACAACAAGGGCGAGGCGATCAGCGCCTTCGACGACCCGTTCTGGCGGCGCTACTACCACGATGGCCACGGCTGGCTCAAAGACCTGGCCGACAGCGCCCGGGACATGGCCAAGGCGCTCGACACATATGCCGATGCCGTCCACGCCGCCGTCAAGCGGCTGGAGCACGAGCTCGAAATCGTCGGCGCGACCATCGTCGCCGGTACCGCGCTGGCCATCTTCACCGCCGGTATCTCGGAAGCCGCCGCGGCGGCGGCTACCGCGGGAATCGTCGACCTCGCGGCCACTCTCGGTGTCACGGTCTCGACGGAGATCGCCACCATCGCGGGCACCACGCTCGCCACGGCTTCCATCGCGGGCGTCGAGTCGGTCACCGTCGACCTGGCCGTCGCACAGCCGATGAAGATCGCCGCCGGCATGCAGGGCGGATTCAGCCTGGACGAGGCGAGCGACTCCGCGCTCACCGGCATGGCGTTCGGCGGTGTCCTGGGCGCCGGCGCCGAAGGCGTGCAGGCCGCCGTCGGCGCCGGCGGAGTCCGGAACTTGTTCCTGGGCGTGGGTACGGACCTGGACGGTCTGGCCACGGTGCCGGCCCCCCGCTTCAACGACGAATGGCTCACCGGGGCCCGCCGCCGCCCGAGGGACATCCTCGACGACCCGGCCCAGACTCGCTGGGCGGAAGCCGCCTACGACGACTTCCTGAAGAACCCGCGTGACATCCAGGCCATCAGTCGCAACACCCAGGGGGTGCCGCGCGCGAACGGTTCGACGGGGTTCTCGGAGGAGGAGATCGGCGCGATCAAGAAGCACGTCTTCGACACCGAGCACCCGATTGAGGACTACGAGACGGGCGAGGTCGTCGTCCGGAAGTTCGACGCGGACGCCGAGATCGCGGACGCCTGGATCCGTCTCCGCTCCGGCAACGCGCTGCCCGAGGACCACGTGCTGCTGGAACACGAGCTGACCGAGCTCGGCTATCTGCGCGACCACCCGGGAGCCACCTACCAGGAAGCTCATCGCGTGGCGAACGAAACCTACAATTGGCAGAGCAAGGTGCCGCTGAACAAGCGGGAAGACTTCGAAGGTGAGTGGTGATGGCGTCCCTCGTCTACTTCAAGAAGGAGTCCGAGGACGGGGCGGTCATCCGCTACTCCTTCGGTGAGGACCCCGCGACGATGACGCGGCTCCTGACCATGAACACGTACACACGGACGGCCCAGCCGGACGACGGCGACCTCGACTACACCTTCCTCAAGGCGTCCCGGAAGATCAACGCCGTGTACGACGAGCGGGCACAGTGGCCGGAACGAGGGATGAGCGCGAGCTGAGCCGGAACGGCGGAAAGCCCTGGGGCACTCCGTCCTCCGAGGGTCCCCACCACTCTGGGCAGCAGCGTGCGACTGTGAAGGCCGACCGGTGAACGCAGAGGCTCATCGAAGAGGCCGTCATTCGCGACGGGTACGGCCCACGCCTAAGGGTCGCCCATCCAGACGCGCCGCCCCAACTCGTCCAGCTCTGCCTTGACTTGTCGGCACTCGGGCAACGCCCGGTGTGGGGCAACTGGAAGGTGGCCCAGTGCAGAGACACGACACCGTTTCCAGGTCCGGCACGGTAGCTCCCCCACCGGTAGCCGAGATCGCGCACGCGGACCTCTGGCTCGGGGACGTCCATCCGCGCCGCCCACGGCTGAAGGCGTCCTCGTGTCCATCGCCGCCCGGCCCGGGTGTACCAGTCCGCGAGAGCCGCACGGATGAGTCCAGGGTCCCCGGCGACCCGGCCGTCGACGAGCAACCGACCCGCGACCAGACGCACGGGGGCCGCTTCGACCCGGGATCTCAGCAGCATCCCGCTGCCTTCACGACGGACGCAGTGGGCGCCTCCCAGCCCGGTCGGCACCGCGGAGGGCGGGACGGCCGGGCGGGTTCTCCGCACCGGCCATCCCATCAGATCCCCCGGCTCCGGGAAAGGGACGCTCAGAGGAACGAGTTGATCTCGATCGTCTCGTCGCGGCCCGGGCCCACGCCGATCGCGGAGATCGGTGCGCCGGACATCTCCTCCAGCGCCTTGACGTAGTTCTGGGCGTTCTTCGGGAGGTCGGCGAAGGACTTCGCCTTGCTGATGTCCTCGCTCCAGCCCGGCAGCATCTCGTAGACCGGCTTCGCGTGGTGGAAGTCGGTCTGGGAGTACGGCAGTTCCTCGACGCGCTTGCCGTCGATCTCGTAGGCCACGCAGACCGGGATCTGCTCCCAGCCGGTGAGGACGTCCAGCTTGGTGAGGAAGAAGTCGGTCAGGCCGTTGACGCGGGTCGCGTAGCGGGCGATGACCGCGTCGAACCAGCCGCAGCGGCGGTCACGGCCGGTGGTGACACCGCGCTCGCCGCCGATGCGGCGCAGGGCCTCGCCGTCCTCGTCGAGCAGCTCGGTCGGGAACGGGCCCGCGCCGACGCGGGTCGTGTATGCCTTGAGGATGCCGATGACCCGGCTGATCTTCGTGGGGCCCACGCCGGCACCGGTGCAGGCGCCGCCGGCCGTCGGGTTCGACGACGTCACGAAGGGGTAGGTGCCGTGGTCGATGTCCAGCAGCGTGCCCTGGCCGCCCTCGAAGAGGACCACCTTGTCGTCCTCCAGGGCCTGGTTGAGGACCAGGACCGTGTCGGCGACGTACGGCTTGATCTGCTCGGCGTAGCCCAGCAGCTCCTCCACCACCTGGCCCACGGCGATCGCGCGCCGGTTGTACAGCTTGGTGAGGATCTGGTTCTTGGCGTCGAGGGCCGCTTCGACCTTCTGGGTCAGGATCGACTCGTCGTAGAGGTCCTGGACCCGGATGCCCACGCGGTTGATCTTGTCGGCGTAGGTCGGGCCGATGCCGCGCCCGGTCGTGCCGATCTTGCGCTTGCCGAGGAAGCGTTCCGTCACCTTGTCGACGGTCACGTTGTACGGCGTGATGATGTGCGCGTTACCGCTGATCAGGAGCTTTGACGTGTCGACGCCACGCTCGTTCAGACCGCTCAGCTCGGAGAGCAGGACCGACGGGTCGACGACGACACCGTTACCGATGACCGGCGTACAGCCGGGCGACAGGATTCCGGAAGGGAGGAGGTGAAGCGCGTACTTCTGGTCGCCCACGACGACCGTGTGGCCGGCGTTGTTGCCGCCCTGGTAACGCACCACATAGTCGACGGAGCCACCGAGCAGGTCCGTCGCCTTTCCCTTGCCTTCGTCACCCCACTGAGCACCGAGCAGCACAAGTGCGGGCACGCGCGTACACCCCTTCCGGGCGGGGCATGTCCAAGGTCGGGGGCTTGGGCGTAAGGTTCACCGCCGCGTACCACTGCGACCGCCGTTGGTCGCACAACCGTCGGACCGGATGCCCCGGAATAGACGAAGCCCCTGGCGCAATAGCGCAAGGGGCTCTTGCACAAAGATGCTACCCGAGGAAGCGAGGCAGGACCGAGGTGGCGACTTTCGCGACGTCCGATCAGCTGCTGGTGATCATCGATCCATCGGCACGGCAGGCGGACGGAGAGTCCGTACGGATCGCGAAAGACGTGCTCAGCGCGGGTGCGGCGGCGAAGGTGTGTCTGCCGGACGGGCCGGAGGAATTCGCCCGCGCGCTCGGCCGAAGGGGGTCCCGGCGGCCGGTGGTGATCGGCGACGACCGGGCGCTGGTGCGGGCCGTCACCCTGCTGCACCGGCAGCGGGAGCTGGCCGGATGTGCGCTGTCGGTGGTGCCGGTGGGGAACGCGGCGCTCGCCGAGTCGCTCGGGGTGCCCGGCGGCACGGTGGCGGCGGCGCGGGCGGTCCTGGACGGCGCCGAGCGGCGGCTGGACCTGCTGGTGGACGACAGCGACGGGGTCGTGCTCGGCACGCTGGGCATCCCGCCGACGCGGCCGGTCCCCGCCGAGCCGGTCCCGCTCGCCCCGGAGCGGCCCTGGTACCGCTCCCTGGCCCGCACCCTCGCCCCCCGGCCCGCCCGCCTGTCCGCCGTACCGTCCCCGCGCGTGACCCGGCTGCGGGTGGAGGTGGACGGGGAGACGGTGGTCGACCTGGACCAGCCGGTGGAGGCGGTGGCGGTGACACCGGGCCGGACCGGGACGGCCTCGGTGGAGGTACGTCCCCTGTCGGTGGGCGCGGAGGCGACCCCGCTCCTGGCCGCCGGCCACACGGTGACGGTCACGGGAGCGGACTTCCGCTACCGGGCGGACGCGGCGGTCTCGGGCCCGGTACGGCGCCGGACGTGGCGCGTACTGGAGGGGGCGTGGGCGCTCACGCTCCCCCGTACTTCTGCTCCCGGTACGTCCGCCAGCGTCCCATCATCCCCGCCACGTCCTGCTCGATGAACTCGAAGAAGTCCAGCGTCTCGGCGAGCCGGCGCCCTGCCGGGGTGTCGGCGCCGAGGCTGGTGACACCCTCGCGCAGGGCGTCCTCCCAGCGCTTGATGATCGCCTCGCGGTTGGTCAGCGCCTCGTACCACTGGTCGCTGTGCACCCGGTACCGCTCCCTGCGCGAGCCGGGCTCCCGCTCCCGCGACACCAGGTGGACCTGGGCCAGGTAACGGACGGCACCGGACACGGCCGCCGGGCTGATCCTGAGCTGTTCGCCCAGTTCGGCGGAGGTCAGGGTGCCCGTGTCCGAGGCGAGCAGCGCGGCGAAGACGCGGGCCGGCATGCGCGGCACACCCGCCTCGACGAGCTGGGCCGCGAAGTGCTCCACGAACCGCGAGACCGTCTCCGGGTCCCGGCGCGTTGTCGGCTCCGTCATGCCACTCAGCCTATCCGGCGTTCATCCGATTCCTTAACTTCACAAATTTCTGAAGGAAGCGTACGTTCGGCAGCATGACCAAGGCAATCACGGTCTCCGGGCTGTACAAGTCCTTCGGCCGTACGCATGCGCTGGACGGCCTCGACCTGGACGTCGAGGCGGGCGAGGTCCACGGCTTCCTCGGCCCCAACGGCGCCGGCAAGTCCACCACGATCCGCGTGCTGCTCGGCCTGCTGCGCGCCGACACGGGCGCCGCGCAGGTGCTGGGCCGCGACCCCTGGCGGGACGCGGTGGAGGTGCACCGCCGGATCGCCTACGTCCCCGGCGACGTCACCCTGTGGCGCAACCTCTCCGGCGGCGAGGTCATCGACCTCTACGGCCGGCTGCGCGGAGGACTCGACCCGCGCCGGCGCGCCGAACTGCTCGACCGGTTCGAGCTGGACCCGGCGAAGAAGGGCCGGACGTACTCCAAGGGCAACCGGCAGAAAGTGGCCCTCGTCGCCGCCTTCGCCTCCGACGTCGACCTGCTGATCCTGGACGAGCCGACCTCGGGACTGGACCCGCTGATGGAGGAGGTGTTCCGGCGCTGCGTCGAGGAGGAGCGCGAGCGGGGCCGCACCGTCCTGCTCTCCTCCCACATCCTCGGCGAGGTGGAGCGGCTGTGCGACCGGGTCAGCATCATCCGCAAGGGCCGCACGGTGGAGAGCGGCACGCTGGCCGACCTGCGCCATCTGACCCGGACCAGCGTGACCGCCGAACTCGCCGGGCCGCCGGACGGTTTGGCGCGGCTGCCCGGCGTCCACGACCTCGACGTCCAGGGCCGGCGCGTGCGCCTCCAGGTCGACACCGGCCGGCTGGACGCCGTCCTGCGGCAACTGACCGAGGCCGGCGTACGGTCCCTGACCTCGACACCGCCCACCCTGGAGGAACTGTTCCTGCGGCACTACCAGGACGCCGGGACGGACGGGGTGCCGGCATGACCGCGCTCGTCGGCACCGGCACGCTGCTGCGCTTCTCGCTGCGCCGCGACCGCGCCCTGCTCCCCGCCTGGATCGGGGTGATCGCTTTGATGGTCCTGTCCATGCCGAAGTCGCTGGACAGCCTGTACGGCACCGAGGGTCAACGCGCCGACCTGCTGCGGCAGATGAGCGCCAACAGCTCGCTGCGCGCGCTCGTCGGACCCGTCTTCGGCGACTCGCTCGGCGCTCTGACCGCCTGGCGCGTCGGCGTCTACGCGGGCGCGCTCGCGGCCGTGATGAGCCTGCTCGTCGTCGTTCGTCACACCCGGGACGAGGAGGAGACCGGCCGCCAGGAGCTGGTGTCCTCGGGGGCGGTGGGCCGCCGGGCCCCGCTGGCCGCCGCCCTGCTGACGGCGGCCACCGCGAACGCGCTGCTGGCCCTGCTGATCACCGCCGGGCTGTCCGCGCAGGGTGCCGCGGGCGCGCCGGCCTTCGGGCTCGGCGTGGCGGGCGTCGGCCTGCTGTTCGCGACGACGGCGGCGATCGTCGCCCAGCTCACGGAGAGCGCCCGCCTGGCCCGGGGTCTGACGGCGGCGGTGCTCGGGGCGGCGTTCGTCCTGCGGGCGGCGGGCGACTCGGTGTCGGACGACGGTTCGTCGGCGCTGACGTGGCTGTCCCCGCTGGGCTGGCTGGAGAACGTGCGCCCCTTCGCGGACGAACGCTGGTGGGTGCTGGGCCTGTTCGCGGTGGCCGTCGTCGTCCAGGGCACGCTGGCCCACGTCCTCACCGGGCGCCGGGACCTCGGCATGAGCTTCCTGCCGACCCGGCCGGGACCGGCCACCGGCCGCCTCGGCACGGCGGGCGCGCTGGCCTGGCGCCTGCAACGCGGCGGCGTGCTCGGCTGGTCGGCCGGCTTCTTCCTCGCCGGGGTCGTCTACGGCGGTCTGACGGACGGTGCGGCCGATCTGGTCCGTGACAACGCGGGCGCGCGGCGGATCTTCGAGCGGATGGGCGGTCACAGCGGGATCACGGACGCGTTCCTCGCCTCGATGACCGGCATGCTCGGCCTGGTCGCGGCGCTGTACATCGTGGCCTCCGTGCTGCGCCTGCACGGCGAGGAGACCTCGGGCCGCGCGGAACCGGTGCTGGCGTGCGCGGTGGGCCGCCTGCGCTGGGCCGCGAGCCATCTGACGATCGCCTTCGTCGGCTCGGCCCTGCTCATGCTCCTGGCCGCCCTGGGCCTCACCGTCGGCTACGGCAAGCAGCCTGCGGCCCTCCTGGCGGCCTGTCTGGTCCAGCTCCCCGCGATCTGGCTGACCGGCGCGGTGGCCCTCCTCCTCTACGCCCTCACCCCCCGCCTGGCCCCGGCCGCCTGGGGCGTGGCCGGGGCACTCCTGCTGCTCGGCTGGGTGGGCCCGGCCCTGAACGCCCCCCGGTCCCTCCTCGACCTGTCCCCCTTCACCCACCTCCCGAAGCTGCCGGGCGGTCAGATGGAGTGGGCCCCGGTCCTGACCCTGCTGGGCCTGGCCGCGCTGCTGACGGCGGCGGGACTGGCGGGGCTGCGACGGAGGGACATGACGGCCTGAGGCAGGGAGAACTCCTGCTCACCGCACCTCCACGCCCAGTCCCTCCAGGCCCCGGATCACGAAGTTGGGCTTCCGGGTCGGTTCCTCGGCCGGGGTCAGGGTGGGGGCCTGCCGGAGGAGGGCCGTCATGGAGGCCGTCAGTTCCAGGCGGGCCAGCGGGGCGCCGATGCAGTAGTGGATGCCCGCGCTGAAGGAGATGTGCGGGTTGTCCTTCCGGCCGAGGTCCAGGCGGGCGGGGTCGGTGAAGACCGCCGGGTCGTGGTTGGCGGAGCCGAAGAGCATGGCGATCTCCGAGCCCATCGGGATCGTCGTGCCGTCGATCTCGATGTCGTCCAGGACCCAGCGTTCGAAGAGCTGGAGCGGGGTGTCGTAGCGCATCAGCTCCTCGATCGCGGAGGGGATCAGGGAGTGGTCCGCGCGGAGGGCCGCGAGCTGGTCCGGGTTGCGGAACAGCGCCCACCAGCCGTTCACGGTGGCGTTGACCGTCGCCTCGTGACCCGCGTTGAGGAGCAGCACCGCCGTGGAGATCATCTCCTGCTCCGTGAGGCGGTCGCCCTCGTCGTGGGCCGCGATCAGGCCCGAGATCAGGTCGTCCCCGGGTTCCTCGCGACGGGCCGCGATCAGCTCCCGCAGACAGTCCGAGAACTCCACCGACGCCCGCACCGCCCGCGCCGCCGTCTCCTCGGACGGGTTCAGCTCGTACATGCCGCAGATGTCCGCCGACCAGGGGCGCAGCTGCCCCCGGTCCGCCTCCGGGATGCCCAGCATCTCGGCGATCACGGCCACCGGCAGCGGCTCCGCCACGTCCGTGAGCAGATCACCGCCGCCGTTGTCGACCAGCGCGGCCACCAGGTCGTTCGCGAGCCCCTCGACGTACGGCCGCAGCCGCTCCACCGTGCGCGGCGTGAACGCCTTCGACACCAGGCGCCGGATCCGGGTGTGGTCCGGCGGCTCCAGGTCGAGCATGCCGTGGTCGTTGAGGGTGTGGAACGGCTCGTGCTCCGGCGGCGGCGGGGTACGGCCGAACTCCTCGTGGCCGAACCGGTGCTGGTACGTCCGGCCCAGCCGGCGGTCGCGCAGCAGCGCCGAGACGTCCGCGTGGTGCGGGACCAGCCACTGGTCGGTCGGCTCGTACCGGATCACCCGGCCGCGCGCGCGCAGCTCCGCGTAGACCGGATACGGGTCGGCGACGAACGCCGGGTCCCAGGGATCGAACACGAGGTCATTGGGGCCTTCCATGCGGGGACGCTAGCGCGCCGGACGCCATCTGACCAGGGCGTAGTCGTAGGACAGGGGGTCCGGGGGGCGTCGGGACCCAGGTCGGACGTGCGGGCGGATCTCGACATCCATGGGCGCTTCTTCCCCGTCAGCCGGGCGTCACCAGGCGGGCCTCGTACGCGAACACCGCCGCCTGGGTGCGGTCGCGCAGGCCCAGCTTCACCAGGATCCGGCTCACATGGGTCTTGATCGTCGACTCCGCCACCACCAGGCGCCCGGCGATCTCCGCGTTCGACAGGCCCTGGGCGATCAGGACCAGTACCTCCGTCTCGCGTTCCGTCAGTTCCCCGTACGCCGCCTGGGCCGCCGGCATCAGCCGGGGGGTGTCCGCCAGGCGGGAGAACTCCGTGATCAGGCGCCGGGTGACCGAGGGGGCCAGCAGGGCCTCGCCCGCCGCCACCACCCGCACCCCGTCGGCCAGCTGGCGCGCCGAGGCGTCCTTGAGGAGGAAGCCGGAGGCCCCCGCGCGCAGCGCCTGGTACACGTACTCGTCCAGGTCGAACGTGGTCAGCACCAGCACCTTCGCCGTCTCGTCGGCCGCGACGATCTCCCGGGTCGCCTCGATGCCGTTCAGCTCCGGCATGCGGATGTCCATCAGGACGACGTCCGGGGACAGTTCACGGACCCGGTCCACCGCCTCCCGGCCGTTGACCGCCTCCCCGACGACCTCGATGCCCGGCATCGCGTTCAGCAGCACCGAGAATCCCTCGCGGACCATCATCTGGTCGTCCGCGATCAGTACCCGGATCGTCATGCCGCACCCTCGATCGCGGGGGCCGCCGCCGGCACCGGCAGGAACACCGTCACCTCGTAGCCCCCCTCGTCCGTGGCAGCCGCCGTCATCTCGCCGTTCAGCATCGAGACCCGCTCCCGCATGCCCGTGATGCCGTGCCCGGCCCCGGGCGAGGGCTTCACCAGGTTCGGCGCCGGGGCCGGACCGTTCACCATCCGCAGGCCCAGGCCGCCCAGGACGTAGCCGATCTCGACGCGGGCGACCGCGCCGGGCGCGTGCCGCAGGGTGTTGCTCAGCGCCTCCTGCACGATGCGGTACGCCGACAGCTCCACCCCCTGCGGCAGTTCCCGCACCGCTCCGGTCACCACCTTCTCCACCTCCAGACCGGCCTCCCGCACGTTCGCGAGCAGCCCGTCCAGGTCGGCCAGGGTGGGCTGCGGGGCGTCCGGGACCTCGTAGTCCTCGGCGCGGACCACCCCGAGGACCCGGCGCAGCTCGGTCAGCGCCGCCACCGCGTTCTCCCGGATGGTGGCGAACGCCTTCTCCAGCTCCGGCGGCGGGTTCTCCACCCGGTACGGCGCGGCCTCCGCCTGGATGGCGACCACCGACATGTGGTGGGCGACCACGTCGTGCAGCTCCCGGGCGATCGTCGTGCGCTCCTCCAGCAGGGTGCGCCGCGAGCGCTCGTGCTCGGTCACCGACTGCTGGGCGGTCACCTCCTGCTCGGCCTCCCGGCGCACGTGCCGGACCGTGACGACCAGCAGGGCCAGCGCGGACAGCACCAGCATGGGGGTGGTTACGGTGGCGTAGTCGTACCCGAGGACGGCCTCGGCCCAGAAGCCGTACAGCGCGGTCAGCAGCCACATCCAGGCCGCCGCGCGCGGGCGGGTGCGCACCGCCACGACCGTGAGCACCAGCAGATGCGCGACGAAGCCGCCCGGCGGCCAGGGCCGGCTGCCCCAGCCGCCGCTGAGGACCGAGGCGACCGTCGTCGCCGCGAACGACAGCCAGAACGCGCCGACCGGACGCACCAGGGTCAGCAGCACCGGGGCCAGGGCGAGCAGCCCGCACAGCAGCGCCGGCGCGCCGACGTCCGCGCCCACCATGCCGGCGAACAACGCCACGAGGCCGCCGGCCACCACCACCGCGTGCGGGGTCCAGGCCGCGCGGGCCCGCATCCCGTCGGACAGGTGGCGGGTGAAGCGGCCGTCCACCGCCATGCGGGGCAGCGGCCGGTAGGCGAAGGCCTCGTGGATCAGGTCCTGCCGCAGCCCGCGCAAGGCGTCCACGGCCAGCCGGAACTCGGGGCTGCGCGGCCGGCCGGCCGCGCCCGGCGGTGTCGTCTGCGTGTGCGTCGTCTCGGTCACGTGCCACACGGTAGGCGCGAACCGGACCCCCGGTCGTCCCCTTGGAGGGGGGTCCTCGGGGGTCCGTCTCAAGTACTACGGAGCCCGTGGGGGACCACGGCTGTCACCAGGCGAGCTGGGCGATCTCCTCCGCCACCACCGCGCAGGCGTCCGCCGCCGGGTCGATCAGCGGGAAGTGGCCGACGTCCGCCAGCAGGGTCAGGCCCACCATCTCGCCCGCCTTCGCCGCGGCGTCCGCGTAGGACTCGGCCACCGGCTCCGGGACGACCAGGTCGGCGCGGCCCTGGACGAGGGTCGTGGCGATGCCCGTCGGCAGGAGCAGTGCGGGGTCGGCGTACGGGCGGCGGGTGGCGAAGGCGTCGGGGCCGCCGAGGAGTTGCAGGGACGCGTGCGCGCAGACGTCCAGTTTCTCCGCCACCTCGAAGTCCGCGATGGGGGCGAGCGCGACGACGCCACGGAGATCGGCGGGGCCGTCGGTGCGCCACGGGGCGTCCGGGGGGAGGACATGGCGGGCCGCCGCCCACAGCGCCAGGTGCCCGCCCGCCGAGTGGCCGGTCAGGACCGTGCGGCGCGGGTCCGCCTGCGGCAGTGCCTCGTGGACCAGGGCGGGCAGGGCGTCCAGGGCCGCCGCGACGTCGTCGAAAGTGTCGGGCCAGCGGCCGGCCGGCGGTGTGCCGTCGTCCGGGGCACCGGCTGAGCCCTCGCCGCCCCGTCTGTACTCGACGTTGGCCACCGCGAAGCCCCTGCGGGCCAGGTAGTCCGCGAAGGGGGTGATGTGGCGGCGGTCGTAGCGGGCGCGCCAGGCGCCGCCGTGCAGGACGACGACCAGCGGGGCGAGGGCGCCTGGAGCGGCGGAGTCCGGTCCCGGGCGGGGAGCGTAGAAGTCGATCACCTGGTCGGGGTGGTCACCGTAGGCGGCGGTGACCTCGGGGTCGACCGGGGAGTGCGAGAAGGCCGACTCCTCTTCGGCGGCGGCGCGGGCTGCGGCGGCGTCGTCCGGCATGCTCCAACCTCTCAGCGACGATGGGGTACCTCCCGGGCTTTTCGGCACCGGGGGAGGGTTTGGCGGACCAGGTGGGAAATCGGCCGTTGGCGGGGACGGTATCAGGCAGGTGACATGCGGGGACACGGGGATGTCACGCACGGTGAAGGCCACCCGGCCCTCCGGGCCGCGGGAGGCGCGACGCGGGGCCCGTCGAGGCCCAACGCAGGGACCGGACAGGCCGGTTGAGGAAGCCACCGGAGGTCCCGCGCGTAGCCAGGGGAGGCGTAGTGCGGGAGCCACCGGAGGCCCCGTACAGGAGCCACGGAAGGCAGGGCGCGCGAGCCACCGAAGGCTCCGCACAGGAGCCAGGGGAGACGTGGTGCGCGAGCCACCGAAGGCCCCGCACAGGAGCCACGGAAGGCAGGGCGCGCGAACCGCCGGAGGCCCCGCACAGGAGCCACGGAAGGCGGGGTGCGGGAGCCGGGCGAGGCCCGGTGGGGGCGGGGTGACCGGAACTGATGCCCCGGTGCCCTGCCCCAAGCGCCCCGGCCCGGCCCGCCCCGCACCCGCCCTCCTACGCCAGCTCCTCCCCCAGGATCCGTGCCGCCCGTTCCGCGTCCCGGAAGCTCACGTACAGCGGGGTGAAGCCGAAGCGGAGGATGTCGGGGTGGCGGAAGTCGCCCACCACGCCCCGTGCGATCAGGCGCTTCATCACCTCGCCCGCGTCCGGGCAGCGCAGGGCGATCTGGCTGCCGCGCTCCGTGTGCGGCCCGGGGGTCACGCACTCCACCCGGCCCGGCTCGGTGTACTCGTCCACGCACCGCAGGAAGAAGTCCGTCAGCGCCAGGGACTTGGCGCGGACGGCGTCGACGGACACCCCGTCCCAGACGTCGAGGGCGGCCTCCAGCGCCAGCAGGGAGAGGATGTCCGGGGTGCCGACCCGGCCGCGCACCGCGCCCGCCGCCGGAGCGTACGACGGGCTCATGCCGAACGGCTCGGCGTGGGAGTTCCAGCCGGGCAGCGGGGAGTCGAAGCGGTCCTGGAGTTCCCGCCGCACGTACAGGTACGCCGGTGCACCCGGGCCGCCGTTCAGGTACTTGTAGGTGCAGCCGACCGCGAGGTCCACGCCGTGCTCGTCCAGGCCCACCGGCAGCGCGCCCGCGCTGTGGCACAGGTCCCAGACCGCGAGGGCCCCGCAGGCGTGCACCGCGGCGGTGAGCGCCGGCAGGTCGTGCAGCCGGCCGGTGCGGTAGTCGACGTGGTTGAGCAGCACGGCGGCCGTGCGGTGGCCCAGCGCCGCCGGCACCTCGGCCGGGGTCACCGCGCGCAGGGTGCGGCCGGTGAGCCGGGCCGCCGACTCGGCGATGTAGCCGTCGGTGGGGAAGGTCGTGGCGTCCACCAGGATCTCGTCGCGGCCGGCGTCCGCCATGCGGACCGCGGCGACCAGTGCCTTGAAGACGTTGACGCTGGTCGAGTCGCCGACGACGATCTGGCCGGGCGCCGCGCCGACCAGCGGGGCGATCCGGTCGCCGATCCGCTCGGGCGCCGTCCACCAGCCGCTCTCCTCCCAGGAGCGGATGCGCAGTTCGCCCCACTGCCGGCGGACGACGTCCGCGACCCGGTCGGGGACGTGCGCGGGCAGGGCGCCGAGGGAGTTGCCGTCCAGGTAGACCCCCGCGTCGTCGGACGCGGTGCCGAGGACGAAACGGTCGCGCAGGGGCGCCAGTTCGTCGGCCTGGTCCAGTTCCTTCGCGAGCAGGGGCAGCTCAGACATGGGACCTCGCCGTCCACAGCTCGGGGAACACGTTCTTGCGGGCGCGCTTCTCCAGCCAGGCCACACCGGCGGAGCCGCCCGTGCCGGCCTTGGCGCCCATCGCGCGCCGGGTGGCGACCAGGTGGTCGTTGCGCCAGCGCCAGACCAGTTCGGCCACGTCGCTCAACGCCTCGCCGAGGCGGGCGAGTTCGGCGTTCTGGTCGCCGGAGTAGATCTCCGTCCAGGCCGCCTCGACGGCGTCGGAGGGCTCGTAGCGCCGGGAGACGTCGCGGTGCAGCACGGAGTCGGGGATCGCGTGGCCGCGGCGCGCGAGGAGCCGTACCACCTCGTCGTACAGGCTCGGCTCGTGCAGCGCCTTCTCCAGTTCCGCGTGGACGCGCGGGGCGCCGCGGTGCGGGACGAGCATGGACGCGGACTTCTCGCCGAGCAGGAACTCCAGGCGCCGGTACATCGCCGACTGGAAGCCGGAGCCCTCGCCGAGCGCGCTGCGGTAGGAGTTGAACTGCGCCGGGGTCAGCTGTCCGAGCGGCTTCCAGGAGGCGTTCAGGGCCTCCAGCTCGCGCACGGAACGTTTCAGCGCGGCGAGCGCGGTCGGCACGTCGTCCGCGCGCAGCGCCCGCGCGGCCGTCTCCCACTCGTGCACGATGACCGTGAACCACAGCTCCATGACCTGGGTGGTCACCAGGAAGACCATCTCTCCGGGGTCGTCCGAGAGGGTGTGCTGGAGATGGGTGAGGACGTCCGCCTTGACGTAGTCCTCGTACGGCGTCGTCCCCGCGAAATCGAGATTCGGGGTCTCGGGCTCAGCGGCCTCGTAAGGGGGGTGAGCCTGTTGGGACATCGCTGTCTCCTGTTGTCACTCCGGGTAGCGGTCCGCCCCTGCCGATGCCGGCACGGGGGCCCCGGTCCCCATACGGAATCCTCCGCAATCACCCCCGATACGGCAAGGCCGATCATGCCTCCTGCCGGGCGCCGCCGCCGAGGGGAGCGCGTCCGGTGGCGACCAGCAGGGCGGCCAGAGCGAGCAGGAGGGCCGCCGCCGCCAGGGCCGCGCGCAGACCGAGGGCGGAGGCCAGCGCGCCGCCGAGGAGTCCGCCGACCGGCATGCTGCCCCAGGCGAGGACCCGGTACGCGGCGGTCACCCGGCCGGTGAGCGCGTCCGGGATGCGGGCCTGCCGTTCGGAGACGGTGACCACGTTCCACACCATTACCATCAGCCCGTTCACGGCCAGCAGGGCCGCGGCGAGCGCGGCCGGGCGGGCGAGGGTGAGCAGGCCGAAGGCCGCCGCCGAACCGGCGGCGGAACCGGCCAGCAGCGGCCGGTGGGAGAGCCGCCGGGCCAGCGGGGCGGCGACCAGGGAGCCGGCGACGCTGCCCACGGCGCTCGCCGTCAGGAGCAGTCCGTAGCCCGTGCCGCCGAGGTGCCACTGGTGCCGGGCGAACAGGACCATGACACCCCAGGCGGCGGCGCTGCCCATGCCCAGCAGGACCGTCGCCAGGGCGAGCACCCGGACCACCCGGTCGTCGCGCAGCCAGCGCAGCCCCTCGGCGACGCTGTGCCGCAAGGACGCGGTCCCCTCCGGCGTGGAGGTCCGCGCCGGGCGGAAGCGGCCCCGGACGCCCGCCACCAGGGCCACCCCCAGCAGGTAACTGACCGCGTCGATACCGGCCGGCAGCCAGCGTGCGACCGCGAACAGGGCGGCACCCGCGGCCGGCCCCGCGAACTGGACGAGCACGGTCGCGCTGCCGTGGAGGAGGCTGTTGGCCCGGACCAGCGAGCCGGTCCCGGCCACGGCGGGGATCACCGCCTGCACGGAGGTGTCGAAGAAGATCTGCGCCGACCCCAGGGCGAACAGCACGACCAACAGCAGCCAGATGTTCCCCGCGTCGCACGCCACGGCCGCCGCCAGGGCCGCCACGAGCAGCGCGCGGCAGCCGTCGGCGATCAGCAGCACCTTCCTGCGGTCCCAGCGGTCGACCAGTCCGCCCACCAGCAGCCCGAGGAACAGCCAGGGTGCCTGTGTGGCGGCGGCGGCTGCGGAGACGAGCACCGGGTCACGGGTCCAGTGCGTGGCCAGCAGGGGGAAGGCGCTCAGCTCCAGCCCGTCACCGAGCCCGGAGACCGCCGCCGCGGTCCACACCAGCCAGAAGTCCCGCGACAGCCCCATGGGCCCCGGCCTCCGCACCCCGGCAGAGCCGTCACGGCGCGGGGCCAGGGCGGACTCCTGCGTCACCCTCGGGTCAGCCCAGGGTCTGGGCCGCCGTCGGCGAGGAGTCCTTCAGGAACTGCGAGCAGCGCTCGTACTCCTCCTGCTCGCCGATCGCCTGCGCGGCGCGGGCGAGGGCGTGCAGGGCGCGCAGGAAGCCGCGGTTCGGCTCGTGCTCCCACGGCACCGGGCCGTGGCCCTTCCAGCCGCTGCGGCGCAGGGCGTCGAGGCCCCGGTGGTAGCCCGTACGGGCGTAGGCGTACGACTCCACGACCGAGCCCCGCTCGAACGCCTCGTCGGCAAGCTGCGCCCACGCGAGGGAGGAGGCGGGGTACTTGGCGGCGACGTCCGCCGGCGCGGCGCCGTTCGCCAGGGCCTCGCGGGGCTCCGGGTCGTCGGGGAGGTGGGTGGGGGGCGGGCCGCCGAGCAGGTTCTCGTGAATCGTCATGGCTTCAGTCTGACGCACGGGTACGGCGGCCTGCTTGAGCGCCCCGAAGGGGCGCCGGGAACCGCGCCGCGTGAGCACCCTGAAGGGCCGCGGGCAACCGCGCCGCGTAAGCACCCCGAAGGGCCGCGGGCAACCGCGCTACATGAGCGCCCCGAAGGGGCGCGGGGAACTGCGCGACCAGCCCCCACCGGCCCGCGGCCGAACGACCAGGAACGTCGGCAACCCACGCGACCGCCCCCCACCGGACCACAGCCGAAGGGGCGCGGGGAACTGCGCGACCACCCCCCACCGGCCCGCGGCCGAACGACCAGGGCCGCCCGGAACCCACGCGCCCCCACCCCCACCGGACCACAGCCGAAGGGAACCGCCGCTCACCCCGCCCTGTCGGCTTCCAGCGGCGGAGCCGTCACGTTGCCGTGGGTCCGGCACTCCGGTCGCCGGCACCCCGGTGCCGGCCGGCGGACCAGGGCGAACGCGAGCGCCGAACCCAGGACCAGCACCCCCGCGCAGATCGGCATCGCCCGGTCGAACGCCGCGTCGAACGCCGTGGGCGACCGGTACGCCTCCGGCCCCATCCCCGCCAGCAGCGGCAGCGCCGCCACCGCCACCAGCCCCGCCGCCCGCGCCGCCGCGTTGTTGATGCCGCTGGCCAGACCCGCCCGGGCGGTGTCGACGGAGGCGAGGACCGTGGCCGTCAGGGGCGCGACCAGGGTGACCATGCCGGCGCCCATCACCAGGAGGGCCGGGAGCACGTCGGTCAGGTAGTCCGCGCCCTTCCCCACCCGCAGCATCAGCAGCATCGCCACCGCGCACAGCAGCGGGCCCACCGTCAGCGGCAGCCGCGGCCCGGTGCGGTCGGCGAGCGCGCCCGAGCCGGAGGAGAACAGCAGCATCAGGGCCGTGGTGGGCAGCAGGGCCGTACCGGCGGCGAGCGGCGAGTAGCCGGCCACCACCTGGAGCTGGAGCGCGGTGAGGAAGAAGAAGCCGCCGAAGGCCGCGTACACGCACAGGGTGACGAGATTGACCGCCGTGAACTGGCGCGAGGCGAAGATGTCCGGCGGGAGCATCGGGTCGGGCCGGTGCCGCTCGACGTGCACGAAGGCCACCGCCGCCGCGAGGCCCGCCGCCCCGGTCAGGGCGACCGCCAGGGAGCCGCCCCGGGCCTCGATCAGCGCGTACGTCAGGAGGGCGAGGGACAGCGCCCCGAGGGCCGCGCCCAGGACGTCGAAGCGGCCGTGGTCGCGCTGGTCGGCGGATTCCGGTACGTGCCGCAGCGCGATCGGCGCGCACAGCAGCGCCACGGGCACGTTGAGGAGGAACACCCAGCGCCAGCCGGGTCCGGTCACCAGCCAGCCGCCGAGGAAGGGGCCGACTGCGGCGCCGATCCCGCCGAAGCCGGACCACAGGCCGACCGCCCGGCTGCGGTCGTCGGGGTGGAAGGACGCCTGGATGAGGGCGAGCGAGCCGGGCGTGAGCAGGGCCCCGCCGATGCCCTGGAGGGCGCGGGCGGCGATGAGGATCCCGGAGGTGGGGGCCAGGCCGCACAGCAGGGAGGCCGCCGCGAACCAGACGACCCCGAGGACGAAGATCTTCCGGCGGCCGTAGCGGTCGCCCAGCGAGCCGCCCAGCAGGATCAGGCCGGCCAGCGTGACCATGTACGCGTTGACCGTCCACTGGAGGGCGGCGAGGCTCGCGTCCAGGTCCTGGCCGATGCGCGGCAGGGCGACGTTGACGACGGTGGAGTCCAGCATGGCCATGCTGGAGCCGAGGACGGTGGTCAGCAGGATCCACTTACCCTGGGGCGAGGCGAGCCGGACGTCGGGCATGTCCCCAGGTATACACGGGCCCGGCGGCATGGACAGCCGCCGGGACCGCTGGAACGCCGTAGCGCTTACTTGATCTTGTTGCCCGCCGAGCGCAGGTTCTGCGTGGCCTCGACGACGCGCGCGGCCATGCCCGCCTCGGCCAGCTTGCCCCAGGTGCGCGGGTCGTAGGCCTTCTTGTTGCCGACCTCGCCGTCGACCTTCAGGACGCCGTCGTAGTTCTGGAACATGTGGCCGGCGACCGGCCGGGTGAAGGCGTACTGGGTGTCCGTGTCGAGGTTCATCTTCACCACGCCGTTCTCCAGCGCGGTCTGGATCTCCTGCTCGGTGGAGCCGGAGCCGCCGTGGAAGACGAAGTCGAAGGGGCCAGGAGAAGCGGGCTTGCCGAACCTGGCGGCGACGCCCTCGCTCAGCTCCTTCAGCAGCTCCGGGCGCAGCACGACGTTGCCCGGCTTGTACACGCCGTGCACGTTGCCGAAGGAGGCGGCCAGCAGGTAGCGGCCCTTCTCGCCCAGGCCCAGGGCCTCGGCGGTGCGGATCGCGTCGTCGACGGTGGTGTACAGCTCGTCGTTGATCTCGTGGGAGACGCCGTCCTCCTCGCCGCCGGTCGGGGTGATCTCCACCTCCAGGATGATCTTGGCGGCGTGGGCGCGCTCCAGCAGCTCCTGGGCGATGGAGAGGTTGTCGGCGAGGGTCTCTGCGGAGCCGTCCCACATGTGCGACTGGAACAGCGGGTTGCGGCCGGCCTTGACGCGCTCCTCGGAGATCGCGATCAGCGGACGCACGTACCCGTCGAGCTTGTCCTTCGGGCAGTGGTCGGTGTGCAGCGCGATGTTGACCGGGTACTTCTCGGCGAGGACGTGCGCGTACTCGGCGAGGGCCACGGCACCGGTGACCATGTCCTTGCTGTACTGCCCGCCGAGGAACTCGGCCCCACCGGTCGAGATCTGGACGATGCCGTCGCTCTCCGCCTCCGCGAAGCCGCGCAGGGCCGCGTTCAGGGTCTGCGAGGAAGTCACGTTGATGGCCGGGTAGGCGAACTTGCCTGCCTTCGCCCGGTCGAGCATCTCGTTGTAGACCTCGGGGGTTGCGATGGGCATCCTGTCCGCTCCTTGTGTTGCGGGTTGGCGTTCTGCGTTACGGCCCTGACCTAGACCTGGGGTGCGACGTCATCGTCGGCCCCATCTTTCCAGACATGGGGTGCTGGGTCGGCGCCCCGGTCAAGTGCAGGTCAAACCGCCCGGTCAGTCCAGACCCAGTTCATCCTTCGAGAAGGCGAACCGGTACGGAACGCCCGCTCCGGCCTCGATCTTCTCGGCGGCGCCGGTCGCCCGGTCCACGATGGTCGCGACGGCGACGACCTCGGCACCGGCCTCGCGGACGGCCTCGACGGCGGTCAGCGGGGAACCGCCGGTGGTGGAGGTGTCCTCCACCACCAGGACCCGGCGGCCCGCGATGTCCGGGCCCTCGACGCGCCGCTGGAGCCCGTGCGCCTTGGCGGCCTTGCGGACGACGAACGCGTCGACCTTGCGCCCGCGCGCGGCGGCGGCGTGCAGCATGGCGGCGGCGACCGGGTCGGCGCCCATGGTGAGCCCGCCGACCGCGTCGAACTCAAGGTCCGCGGTCAGGTCCAGCAGGACCTGACCGACCAGCGGGGCGGCCTCGCCGTCGAGGGTGACGCGGCGCAGGTCGACGTAGTAGTCGGCCTCCAGACCGGAGGAGAGGGTCACCTTGCCGTGCACCACGGCCTTGTCCTTGATCTGTTGCAGCAGCGCGCCACGTACGTCCGTCATGCCGACCAGCTTAGAGCCGCCGCCAGCTCCAGGTCGTCCCGGCTTCCAGCGGGTCCAGCGGGGTGACCAGGCGCGGGAGGGTGTTCAGCCCGTTGGGCGGTCCGGTCTGCGGCTCCACGCAGACGGCTTCGGCCTGCTCGTCGTAGACCACCACCCAGTCCTCCCGGCTCGCCACCTTCAGCTCCAGCTGGCCGGGCCAGGTGAGGGTGACGTCGACGCCGCCGGGCATGCCGAAGCAGTCGTCCCAGGGGCCCGGCCGCGGGTCGACGCGGTTGCCGGTGGGCAGGTGGTCGGCGCCGCGCTCCTCCTGCCAGGCGGGCTCGAAGTCCAGCCGGACGTCCTCGCCGCCGAGGTTGCGGTGGAACCACGGGTGCCAGCCGAGCTGCGCCGGGAAGGAGTCGTCGTACGTCTCCACGGACATCGTCAGCGTCAGGCCGTCCTCGGCGAGCGTGACGATCTGGGTGACGCGGCCGGGGTGCGGCCAGGGGTCGGTCAGCTCATACGTGATCACCGCCTCGTTCTCCGAGACGCGCGCGGTGCGCCAGGCGCCGTCGCGGGCGGTGCCGTGGATGGCGTGCGGCGGGGAGTTGAGCGGCATCTGGCGGACGGTGCCGCCGTCCAGGAAGCGGCCGTCCCGGATCCGGCCGCACCAGGGCACCATCGGGAAGCAGCCGTAGCGGTCCCCCTGCCTCAGCAGTTCCAAGGAGCCGATCTTGAGGCTGCTGATACGGCCGCCGTTGGCCGGGCTGACGCGTGCTTCCGCTTCGCCTGCGGTCAGCGTGATGTCTTCGTTACTCACGGGACGACAGTACTTGGGTGAGAACGGTGCCGACCGCGCCCTTGGGAGGCGCGTCCGCTCAGCGGCGTTTCCGCAGTGCCTTGCTCACGACGATCGCCGACGCCACGACCAGTGCCGCCGCCGGTGCCGCCCAGCGCAGTGCCGAGGTCGCCGTGACCGTCTGCGGCGCCGGGACGGGGGCGTAGCGACCGCGCGGCGGGGCGTGGTCGACCTCCTCGGCGCTGCGGCCGATCATCGTGCGGCGGGCGTGCGCGGCCTCGGCGGGGGGTTCACCGGTCTCGGTGAAGTCGCCGGAGGGGCGGTCGGTGGAGGCGGTGACGATCCCGGTGTCGGCGTCCGCGTCCGTGCCGGTGTCCGTCTCCCGGCCCGTGCCGGTGTCCGCGTCGAGGTCTTCGTCCGCGTCCGGGGCCAGCGCGGACGGGGGGACCTCGGTGTCGAAGACGGAGGTGCGGGTGGCACCGGCGGGGGGCTCCGGCTGAGCGCCCGCGTCGGCATCCGCACCGGCACCGGCGGCCAGCGACTCCAGGAAACGGCCCAGCAGCCGGGTCGCCGCCGCGGTCACCGTCTCCGCCGGCAGTTCCGAGATCCGGCCGGTCGCGTCCGCCGTGCCCTCGGCCGTGACCGTGCAGCCGCCCTCGGTGTCCGCGAGGCGCAGGGTCAGGGCGAGCTTGACCGCGCCGGTGCCGCGCGCCTCGGTGGCGTCGCCCACGACGGCGTACGTGCCGTCCTCGCGGGCGGTCACCCGGGCCGTGCCGCGGTAGGTGACGGAGTGTCCGCCGACCCGCAGCTTGAGCCGGCCGGTGATCGGTTCGGCACCGGCGTCCTGTTGCAGGCCGGGAACGGCCCGGGCCACGCGTGTCTGGTCGGCCAGTGCCGCGCCGATCCGCTCGGCGGGGGCCGGGACGAAGACCTGGTGCTCCATGTCCGTGGAGCCTACCCAGTTGTCGCCGGAACTCACCCGGCCGTGCAGCCGCTCAGTACCTCGGATGCACCAGTGTCGACACCGGTACCCCGGACACCCGCGTCCGTTCCGCCGCCCGCGCGTCCGCCGTCAGCCCGGTCTGCGTCAAGGTCCCCGCGCGCCCGCGGCCCACGCGCAGGGCGGGCGCGGCGTCCCCGCGCGCCGCCAGCAGGAACCCCCAGTCGCGTGGCGCCCGGGGAGCCCCCGTGGAGCGGTCGGGGCCGGCCGCGCAGGCGGAGCCGTGGCCGGACACCCGGTAGGGCGAGACGGCGAAACCGGCGGCGCGCAGGGTGGCGGCGACGGTCCAGAAGGCGCGGGGCCGGGCGGCGACGGGCCCGGCGTGCACCACCAGGCGGCCGTCCGGGGCCAGGACGCGGCGGGCCAGGCCGTAGAACTCCTGGGAGTACAGCTTGGCGCCGGCGGTGATCCCGGGGTCGGGCAGGTCGCTGATCACGACGTCGTACGCCGGTCCGCTCGTCTCCCGCAGCCAGGTGAGCGCGTCGGCCGTGGTGACCCGCACGCGCGGGTCGGCGAGCGCGTGCCCGTTGAGGGCGGACAGGCCGGGGTCGCGGCGGGCCAGCCGGACCAGGCCGGGGTCGAGTTCGACGATGTCCACGCGGCGCACCCCGGGGTGGCGCAGCACCTCGCGGGCGGCCAGGCCGTCGCCGCCGCCGAGGATCAGCACGCGCGTGCGCGGGCCGGTCAGGGCCGGCCGGACCAGGGCCTCGTGGTAGCGGTGCTCGTCCCGGCCGCCGGCCCGGAGGCGGCCGTCGAGGAAGAGGTCGAGGGGTTCGCCGTGGGTGCCGCCGGCGAGGACGACCTCCTGGACGCCGGTCTGCACGGCCACCCGGACGTCCGTGCCGTAGACGGCGCGCCGGGCGGCCCGTTCGAAGTCGCCGGCGAGGGCGGCGGCGGAGGCGAGGACGCCGAGGACGGTGAGCCCGGCGAGGAGCAGGGTCCAGCGGGCGCGGCGGGTGAGGTCGCGGCGGAAGAGGCCGAGGACCAGGGCGCCGCCCGCGACGACGTTGACCGTCCCCGTCAGCAGGGCGCCCGTCAACTGGCCGAGGAACGGCAGCAGGAGGAACGGGAAGGCGAGTCCGCCGACCAGCGCGCCCACGTAGTCCGCGGCGAACAGGTCGGCCACCGCGCCGCCGGCGTCCTGCCGGCGGATGCGCTGGATCAGCTCCATCAGCAGCGGGACCTCGGCGCCGATGAGCAGGCCGATGGCGAGGGAGAAGGCGACCAGGAGGCAGCGCGGCCCGTCGGCCCACATCCCGCCCCAGCCGGCGGTCCAGGCGAAGACGGCGTACAGGGCCATGGCGCTGCACCCGCCGATCAGCGCGAGGGCCGACTCGACCGCGCCGAATCCGGCCGCCGCGTGGCAGCGCAGCCGTTTGGCGCCGAGCGAGCCGATGCCCATCGCGAACACCATCACGGAGAGCACCACGGAGGCCTGGGTGACCGGGTCGCCCATCAAGTACGAGGCGAACGCGACGAGTTCGAGTTCGTACACGAGTCCGCAGGCCGCGCAGACGAAGACGCACACGAGGACCAGGAACCGCCCGGTGCCGGGCCGGACGGGCAGCCGGGCGGGGCCTGTCCAGGAAGGCGGGGCGCCCGGGGGCGCGGGGGCGTGCGGTTCGATCACCCTGCGACGTTACGTCACTCGCCGGGCACGCTTCGTCACCCACACGTGTGGATCTGGGGGCGGTTGACGCGGTGCGGGTTTATGTCGCCGCGGAGTGCCGGGCCGCCGTCCGCTTCCGTGCCCCGACCCGGGTCCGGGTGGCCACCAGCTGGCCGTCCTGCGGGTAGGCGTGCCAGGTGCGCCAGTACACCTGGCCCTCCAGGTGCTGGGCCAGCATCGCGGTGAAGGCGTGCGGGCTGCCCGGGAAGACTCCGGCGAGGCCGTGCGGGTGGTCGGAGACGAGGGCCAGCAGTTCCTGGGCGCGGCCCGCGAACGAGCCGGGCGTGAGCACCTCCACGCGGGCGGCGAACTCGTACTCCCAGTCGCCGACGCGCTTGGCGACGCCCAGCGGCAGCGGGGTGCTGGAGCCGGGGATGCAGGCGACCGTCTCCGAACAGCGGCCTCGCTCTTCCTCCAGGAGCACCTGGTGGGATGCGCCGAGCAGCCTCAACTGTAGTTTTGCGCCGGTGAGTTCGAGATCGAGGGTGGCCAGGGCGGGCAGCGGCTCGCGTCCCAGGGCCCAGGCGAGATCCGCAGCGCGCGTATCGGTGTAGGTGGTGTTCAGGGTCGTGAGCATGGATCGGCTCCGCTAACACGCAAGGAGGGGGAGATCGGCCATGTCAGCCCAGCCGGGCCCGGCCGGGGTGGGGAGCCTGGGGGACGTCCGAGGGGCTGCGTTGGCGATTTAGAGGGAATCATGAACAGTGGCGCCGCCACAGCGTTTTTACCCAACTTCGTGGGCTTTCCATCCCTCAGAGGGCTCCACAGCTCAACTGTTCAACCCCGGCGTACGCCGGGCGCGGGGAACGGGAGCGGCCGGGCGCCCGCCGGGAGGTCTCCCCCGAAGGCCGCCCGGCCGTGTGCGACCCGGATGCGGATCCCCCCGTTCCGGAAGCTCGGCTGCCCCGTGTCAGCCGCCTCCGCCGCATCCGCCCCCGCCGCCGCACGACGAACCCCCGCCGCAGGACGAGCCGCCCCCGCAGGACGAGCTCCCGCCGCAGGAAGAATGGCCACCGCAGGAGTGACCCCCGTGCCCGCCGTGGTGCCCCCCGTGCCCGCCCGACGAGCCGGAGTCGCCGCCGCCGGCCCACCAGCTGTTGTCGCCCCCGCTGCCCGCGTAGGCCGCCGACGACGACGCCGAACCGCGGCACGCGCGGTTCCGCCGGCCGCCCTTGCCGAGCGGCACTCCGACGCGCCGGTTGCGGCGGTTACGGCCCGCCGCCGCCGCGATGACCAGAACCACGGCCACCGCCAGGATGATGCCGACGGTCATGGCGCCACCGTCCTTCCGTTCCCCCGAAGCGGCCCCCCGTGGGCGCCTCGCCGTTGCCGCGTCCTACCGCGGTGACCGGGGGATGCCCGGCCGCGCCGGAGCGCAAAGCAGAGTTGAGGAACTCCAGAGCTTGAGCGCAGGATGACCGGCATGACCTCCAGCGCACGCCCCCACCTGAACCGCCGGCTCGCCGCTTTCGGGACGACGATCTTCGCCGAGATGTCGGCGCTCGCCGTGGCGACCGGGTCGATCAACCTGGGCCAGGGCTTCCCCGACACCGACGGCCCCGAGGAGATCCGGGAGGCCGCCGTGCGCGCGCTGCGCGACGGCCGCGGCAACCAGTACCCGCCCGGCCCCGGCGTCCCCGAGCTGCGTACCGCGATCGCCGCGCACCAGTCGCGCCGCTACGGCCTGTCCTACGACCCCGACACCGAGGTACTGGTCACGGCGGGCGCGACCGAGGCCATCGCCGCCGCGCTGCTGGCGCTGGTCGAGCCGGGGGACGAGGTGGTGGCGCTGGAGCCGTACTACGACTCGTACGCGGCGAGCATCGCGATGGCGGGCGGCACCCGGGTGCCGGTCACCCTGCGCCCGCACGAGGGAAGCTTCCGGCTGGACCTGGACGAGCTGCGCGCGGCGGTCACCGACCGCACCCGGCTGCTGCTGATCAACACCCCGCACAACCCCACCGGCACCGTCCTCACGCGCGCGGAACTGGCCGCCGTCGCCGAGCTGGCGGTGGAACGGGATCTGCTGGTGGTGACCGACGAGGTCTACGAGCACCTGGTCTTCGACGGCGCCGAACACCTGCCGCTGGCCGGGTTCCCCGGGATGCGGGAGCGGACGGTGAGCATCGGTTCGGCCGGCAAGACCTTCTCGTTCACCGGCTGGAAGGTCGGCTGGGTGACGGCCGCGCCGGAGCTGGTCGGCGCGGTCCGCGCGGTGAAGCAGTTCCTGACGTACGTCTCCTCGGGCCCCTTCCAGTACGCGGTGGCCGAGGCCCTCGCCCTGCCCGACACCTACTTCGAGGAGTTCCGCCGGGGCATGCTGGCGCGCCGGGAGATCCTGGCGGAGGGGCTGACGGCGGCGGGCTTCGAGGTGTTCCGGCCGGCCGGGACGTACTTCATCACCACCGACATCCGGCCCCTGGGCGAGAAGGACGGCTTCGCCTTCTGCCGCGCGCTGCCGGAGCGGGCGGGCGTGGTGGCCATCCCGAACGCGGTCTTCTACGACGACCGGGAGGCCGGGGCGCCGTTCGTGCGGTTCGCCTTCTGCAAGCGGGAGGACGTCCTGCGCGAGGCGGCGGAGCGGCTGCGGCGCATGTGAGCGCGCGGACTTGCGGTCCGGGGGCGCGAAGGCCCCCGGACCGGCCGGGTCCGGGTTACTCCCCGTCGTCCTCGGGCTGCTCGGAGTCGTTGACCTCCTGCTCCAGGCCGAGCTGCTCGACCAGCCACTTGTCGAACTCGATCGCGGCCCGCACCCAGCTGACCGTGGAGGAGACGAAGTGGTTGATGTCGACGCCCGTGCCGATCAGCATCTGGGCCTCGCCGATCAGACGGACCGTGCCGTCGTCGTGGGTGTGGGTGTACACCTTGGGCCACAGGGTGCGGCGGTTCCAGTCGTCGATGGACTCCAGCAGCTGCGGCTTCTCGTCGATCTTGTGGGGGCGGTCGTAGAAGGTCCGCACCGAGAAGATCGCCTGTTCGGCCTCTCCCCGGAACATGAAGTAAGTGCGGAACTGCTCCCACGGCGCGGCGAGGTCACCCTCCTCGTCGACGACGTACTTCAGCTCCATCTGGTCGAGAAGCTGCTTCACCAGGTCCTGATCCGGGAGGACGGGGCCCGCCGGTCCTTGGGGCTGCGGTTCGGGCTGGCCCCCGAAGTTCGGAATCGAGGACGGGTCGATGCTCACCGTGATTTTCCCTTCATGCGGATGCCGCCATCCTCCCCCAGGAGGGGCGGGGGATGGCAACCCCGTGCCGCCTGTCAGCCGAGGGCGGAAAGGGAGCCGGCGGGGCCGGGGCCGGGTGATGATGCGGTCATGCGCATACCCGGAGCGGTGCGAGGGGCCCTGTGGTGGGGCTGCCTGGCCTTCTCGGTGTGGTTCTTCTGGTCCCTGTACGACGCCATGAGCGGCGTCTGAGCGGCCCGCACGGCACGACGGCCCCTTGCCCCGGCACAGGGCCGGGACAAGGGGCCGTGGTGTGCCCACGTGCGGCTACAGGGTCTTCTCCGTCGCGGGGCCGACCAGCAGGCCCTCGCCGAAGCGGTCCACGCGGACCGTGTCGCCGTCCTTGACCTCGCCGGACAGGATCTCCTTGGCGAGCCGGTCGCCGATGGCGCTCTGCACCAGCCGGCGCAGCGGCCGGGCGCCGTAGGCCGGGTCCAGGCCCTCCTCCGCCAGCCAGGCCAGCGCCTGCGGGGTGACGTCCAGGCTGAGCTGCCGCTCGGCCAGCCGCTGGGCCAGCCGGTCGATCTGGAGCGCCGCGATCCGCTCCAGCTCGGGCTTGGTGAGCGCCGAGAAGACCACGAGGTCGTCCAGCCGGTTGAGGAACTCCGGCTTGAAGGAGGCCCGGACGGTCTCCAGCACCTGCTCCTTCTTCTGCTCCTCGGTGGTCAGCGGGTCCATCAGGAAGTGGCTGCCCAGGTTGGAGGTGAGGACCAGGATGGTGTTGCGGAAGTCGACCGTACGGCCCTGACCGTCCGTCAGCCGGCCGTCGTCCAGCACCTGGAGCAGGATGTCGAAGACCTCCGGGTGGGCCTTCTCCACCTCGTCCAGCAGGATCACGCTGTACGGGCGCCGGCGCACGGCCTCGGTGAGCTGGCCGCCCTCCTCGTAGCCGACGTACCCGGGGGGCGCGCCGACCAGCCGGGCCACGCTGTGCTTCTCGCCGTACTCCGACATGTCGATGCGGATCATGGCCCGCTCGTCGTCGAAGAGGAAGTCCGCGAGCGCCTTGGCCAGTTCGGTCTTGCCGACACCGGTCGGGCCGAGGAAGAGGAAGGACCCGGTGGGCCGGTCGGGGTCGGCGATACCGGCCCGCGAGCGGCGTACGGCGTCCGACACGGCCCGTACGGCCTCGCCCTGGCCGATGAGCCGCTTGCCGATCTCCTCCTCCATGCGCAGCAGCTTCTGCGTCTCGCCCTCCAGCAGGCGCCCGGCGGGGATGCCGGTCCAGGCGGCGACGACGTCGGCGATGTCGTCGGAGCCGACCTCCTCCTTGACCATGGTGTCCTTGGCGACCTCCTCCTCGGCGGCGGAGGCGGCCTCCAGCTCCTTCTCCAACTGCGGGATCTCGCCGTACAGCAGCTTGGCCGCGGTGTCGAAGTCGCCGTCGCGCTGGGCCCGTTCGGCCTGTCCGCGCAGGTCGTCCAGGCGCTCCTTGAGCTCACCGACCCGGTTGAGGGACTGCTTCTCCTTCTCCCAGCGGGCGGTCAGGCCGCGCAGCTCCTCCTCCTTGTCGGCGAGGTCGCGGCGCAGCTTCTCCAGGCGGGCGACGGAGGCCGGGTCGGTCTCCTTGCTGAGGGCCAGCTCCTCCATCCGCAGCCGGTCGACGGAGCGCTGGAGCTCGTCGATCTCCACGGGCGAGGAGTCGATCTCCATGCGCAGCCGGGAGGCCGCCTCGTCGACGAGGTCGATGGCCTTGTCCGGCAGGAAGCGGGAGGTGATGTACCGGTCGGACAGGGTCGCGGCGGCCACCAGCGCGGAGTCGTTGATCTGCACCTTGTGGTGGGCCTCGTAGCGCCCCTTGAGCCCGCGCAGGATCGCGATGGTGTCCTCGACGCTCGGCTCGCCGACGAAGACCTGCTGGAAGCGGCGCTCCAGCGCCGGGTCCTTCTCGATCCGCTCCCGGTACTCGTCCAGCGTGGTCGCGCCGATCATGCGCAGTTCACCGCGGGCGAGCATCGGCTTCAGCATGTTGCCCGCGTCCATGGCGGAGTCCCCGCCGGCACCGGCGCCCACGACGGTGTGCAGCTCGTCGATGAAGGTGATGATCTGCCCGTCGGACTCCTTGATCTCCGACAGGACGGCCTTGAGGCGCTCCTCGAACTCACCGCGGTACTTGGCGCCGGCCACCATCGCGCCGAGGTCGAGCGCGACCAGCCGCTTGTCCTTCAGCGACTCGGGCACGTCGCCCTTGACGATCCGCTGGGCGAGCCCCTCGACCACGGCGGTCTTGCCGACGCCCGGCTCACCGATGAGGACGGGGTTGTTCTTCGTACGACGGCTCAGCACCTGCACGACCCGCCGGATCTCCTGGTCCCGCCCGATGACCGGGTCGAGCCGGCCCTCGCGGGCGGCGGCGGTGAAGTCGGTGCCGAACTTCTCCAGGGCCTTGTACTGGCCCTCCGGGTCGGCGGTGGTCACGCGGCGTCCTCCCCTGGCCTTCTGGAAGGCCTCCTGAAGTTTCTTCGCATCGGCGCCCTGCTCCTTGAGCGCGTCCCCGGTGGGACCGCCCTTCGCGGCGATGCCGATGAGCATGTGCTCGGTGGACAGGTACTCGTCGCCGAGCGCCTTGGCGCGCTCGGTGGCGTCCGCGATCACGGCGAGCAGCTCGCGGTTCGGCTGCGGAGGCGCGACGGTGGACCCGGTCACGCTGGGCAGACCGGCCAGGATGCGCTCCGCGCCGGAGCGTACGGCGACCTGGTCGGCCTCGACGGCCGCGAGCAGGTCGGTGATGTTCTCGTTGTCCTGCCCCTGGAGCAGAGCCAGCAGCAGGTGAGCGGGGGTGAGATCCGGGTGCCCCTCGGTGAGGGCACGATTGCTCGCCGCGTTGATCGCGTCCCGGCTCCTGTTGGTCAGCTCGGCGTCCACGTGTGCGTTCTCCTCCTACCCGACGGTCCTGCCTCAAGCAACGTACACAAACTTGAGTCTATTCCACTCAAGGCAGGCCGCGCACGGGTCCCGGCGGTGTCGGTTAGGTTGCACGGCATGGCCTCGTACTCCCAGGATCCGGCTGCCCCGGACGAGCCGTACCTCGCCTTCTGGCGCGAACGGCATCTGTGCACCCTGACGACCCTCCGCCCCGACGGCAGCCCGCACGTGGTGCCGGTGGGGGTGACCTACGACGCCCCGGCACGGCTGGCCCGGGTGATCACCAACAGGACCAGCACGAAGGTGGCCCATGTGCGCGCGGCCGGGGCCGAGGGGGCCCGGGTGGCGGTGTGCCAGGTGGACGGCCGGCGCTGGGCGACGCTGGAGGGGCGGGCGCGGGTGCGCGCCGAGCCGGAGCGGGTCGCGGAGGCGGAGCGGCGGTACGCGGAGCGGTACGAGCGGACGCCCTCGCCGAACCCGTCCCGGGTGGTGATCGAGATCGAGGTGGAGCGGGCGCTGGGGCGCGGCTGAGCACGGTCGGCGCCCGGCGGTTTCCGGCCACCGTGGAGTAGGCCCATACCCCGAAATGTCGCCACAAACTGCAGCGGCGTCACCGTGTTCAGGTCACGGTGACGCCGCTGCGGGGGGAAGCACCTGAGCGATCTGTTACGACGGGGGAATCGCGTCAGGCACTGCGGGGGGTGGCCGAGATGGTTCGTACGTCGGACGGCGCCGGCTCGGACAGCCGGTGGTCCCGCTGGTCCAGGTTCACAAAGATCATTCCGTACCGGATGGCACAGCGCACCGGCTGCGGCGCGCCACGCGGCTTGCGCAGGCACCGGTACGCCCGCACATCCCCGTCCTCGTCCCGCGTGACGACGACCGGCTCACCGAACACGGTGACCATCAGTGAGTCACCACTGTGCGGGATGGCCGTGACCAGGTCGATGAAGTGCCAGCCGGAGCGGTAGGCGGTGGCCATCTCGCGACGGAAGGACCGGTCGTCGGGTGGAGTAGTCATCAGTCAGCCCCAGGTGGTGTCGTCCACACCATCGGAATGAGCCGTCCCGGTGCTGCCGTCACTCATGGCGACTGTCCGGGGAGCCACTCCCCAGGTCGTATCGCCCGCGGCGTCACGCTTCGCACCGGAGAGGCCACTCAGCGCGCCAATGGCCACAACGGTGGAGAAGGCGACGGCAAGCATCGACCGAAGCAATTTGTTGCGCATATTCGGCTTCGTCCTCACTTGAAGGTCCCCTCTTCCCCCGTCGAACAAGACGATGTCTCATTTGGGCACGTCATGGCCACACGATCGGTGCATCATGTTCCTGCATGTTCAGGACCCTGGGGGGTGGAGATTTGCCAACAAATCGGACCAAAGCGTCACATCCCCATGCCATGACCGAACTCTGCGAGGAGGGTAGCGGCCTTTACGCCAAGGCGCTGCGCGTGGGGCGGATAGCCCGCGCGGACGCGGAAGCCGCCCCCTGCCTCATGGAGTTCGCCCTCCTGCAACCGGATCCGGACGACGCGAACTGGCTGCGCCCCACCCCGCCGTCCGTCGCCCTGGCCCAGCGGCTCAATCCGATAGAGCGCGAGATCTCCGACCGCAGGCGGCTGTCGATCGAACTGGCCGAGGTCTTCGAACCGTTCATGGCGCTCAGCGCCCAGGACACCACCTCCACCCACGCCATCTCGGTGCTGGAGGGCCTGGACCGCATCAACGCCGCCCTCGACATAGCGACGGCCGAGTGCCGCTCCGAGGTGCTGACCGTGCAGCCGACCAGCCGCCGACTGGAACACACCCTCCTCCAGGGCCTGGAACGCGACCGCCCCCTCCTCGAACGCGGCGTGCGCATCCGGACCCTGTACCAGCACACCGCCCGCTACAGCCCCGAGACCCTCGGGTACGTGGCCCAGTTCTCCGTCGGGAAGGTGGAGTACCGCACCATCGACGAACTGGTGGAGCGGCTCATCATCTGCGACGAGACCGTCGCCTTCATCCCCGTGCGCGACGACCGCCAGGTCGCCCTGGAACTCCGCCACCCCGGCCTGGTGCGCTACCTGATCAAGGTGTTCGAGTTCATGTGGGCCCGCGCCGTGCCGCTGAGCACCGGCGCCCCCTACGAGACGGCCCCGGACGGCATCACGGACATCCAGCACTCCATCGCCAAGCTCCTGGTCGAGGGCCACGTCGACGAGGCCATCGCCCGCCGTCTCGGCATGAACGTGCGCACCTGCCGGGCCCACATCGCCAAGCTGGCCCAGGCCCTCGGCAGCGGCAGCCGCGCGCAACTGGGCTACCTCATCGCCCAGTCCGGCATCCTCGACCGGGAGCACTGAGGCGCGGTCCCGCCACGGCTCAGCGCACGGCCGGGGGTTCCTGCTCCGGACCGGCGAGGGCGGTGGTCGGCAGGGGCGGGCGGTGCCCGTCCAGGCCGACCTGGGCGATGCGGACGCCGAGTTGGGTACGGCTGGCCGCGCCCAGGGTCTCCGACAGACGGGCGATGTGGGCCCGGCAGGTGCGCACGCTGATGCCCAGGCGTTCGGCGATGACCGCGTCCTGGTGGCCCTCGGCGAGCAGCGCGGCGATGGACTGCTCGCGGTGCGAGATGCCCTCGATGCCGGTGTCGGGGAGCGGGGCCGTGAGCGGGATCGCCAGGCGCCACAGCCGTTCGAAGATCGTCACCAGATAGGCGATGAGGGCCGGGTGGCGCAGCTCCAGGGCCATCGTGCGGTCGGTGTTGGCGGGGATGAACGCCACCGTGCGGTCGAAGAGGATGAGCCGGTCGATGACCTCGTCCAGGGTGCGCGCCTCCACCGCGTCGCCCATCAGCTCAAGGTAGTTCAGCAGGCCCTGGCCGTGCCGGGCCACATGCGTGTACAGGTCCCGCATCCGCACGCCCCGGCCGCGCAGCGCCAGCGCCCGGTGCAGGCCCTCGGAGAGCTCCGCCTCCCGCCGGATGCCGCCGGGCTGCACGGTGAGCACCTCGGTGGTGCACGCCTCGGTCGCCTCGTCCATCGCGGCCTGGATGCGGGAGAGCCCGTCCAGGACCCGGATGGCGCTGCCCTCGGCCGGCGCCGCCAGCGCGTTCAGCTGCCTTCCCAGGCCCGCGTACCACTCGAACGCGGCCACCGCCGAGCCCATCCGCCGCTGGCTCGCGCTGACCTCGTCGTAGACCCCGCGCAGCAGCCGGGTCATGACCTCCTGCGGGGAGGTCGGCACCAGCCAGTCCATGTCGTCCGGGTCGGGGTGCAGCAGGGCGAGCTCCAGCAGGCAGGGCACCGGTTCGGCGTCCGTGCGCGGCACCCGTCCCCGGCGCACGGCACGGGAGTACACCCGGTCCCCGGCTGCGCACAGCCGGTCGGCACCGTGAGGATGCTCCTCCGCCCCGTGCCCGGCCATCGCCCATTCCACCCCCGGTGTGCTGCCACTTCCGTGGCGCAACTATGCGCGGCGCCGAACCGGGTCCGCAACACGGCTCCCTCCACGGCGGCCACCGGAAAATACCGCTGTGTCCGGGTTTCGGCACCGGTCCGCGCCGCGTACCGCGGCCGGCCGGGGGTGGAACGCGGCGCCCTACTTCAGACCGACCGCCGCGCAGGCCGCCTTGTACCTGGCGGTGCAGATCTGGTCGACGGTGTAGATGCCGTCCGCGACGACCGTGTCCTTGATGGTGCGCTTGGTCAGCGCGGTCACCTGAACCAGCTTGGCCGGGATGTCCTTGGTGGTGGGGCTGTCCACCCGGTCCTGGGTGAGGGCGTCGAACTGGATGTCCTTGCCCTGGAGCTTGGTGACGGCCATCTGCGCGGCGGCCTCGGCCTCGTCCGGGTAGGACTTGAAGACGCTCATGTACTGCTCGTCCGTCAGTACCCGCTGCACGGCGTCCAGTTCGGCGTCCTGACCGGTGATCGGGGGCAGGTCGGTGACACCGGCCGCCTTCAGGGCCTTGATGATGCCGCCCGCCATGCCGTCGTTGGCGGAGTAGACACCGGCGATGTTGTCCTTGCCGATCTTCGCGATGGCCTTGGCCATGTTGGCCTCGGCGTTCTCCGGCTTCCACTTGACGGTGTCGTAGCTGTCCGCGATGTCCACCTTGCCGTTCAGCTCGGAGAGCGCGCCCTCCTTGAACTGCTTGGCGTTCGGGTCGGTGGGCGACCCGTTCATCATGACGATCTTGTCGGAGGTGCCGGCGTCCGGGCCCAGGGCCTCCAGCAGGGTGCGGCCCTGCACCTCGCCGACGAGTTCGTTGTCGAAGGAGATGTAGGCGTCGATCGGGCCCTCGGCGAGACGGTCGTAGGCGATGACCGGAATGCCCGCGTCCTTGGCCTTCTTCACCTCGCCGGCGATGGCGTGCGCGTCCACGGCGTCGATGAGGATGACGTCGACCTTGCCGTCGATCATGTTCTGCATCTGCTCGGACTGCCGGGCGGCGCTCGCGTCGGCGTTGGCGTACTCCACCTTGCCCTGCTTCTTGGTGAGTTCGGCCACCTTGTCCCGGATGATGGGGTAGTCGAACTTGTCGTAGCGGGTGTTCGCCTTCTCCGGCAGCAGCAGGCCCACCGTGATGTCGTTGCCCTTGGTCGGGCTCGCACTCGCGCCGTCCCCCGTCACGTTCAGCACGCCACAGCCGGCGAGCGAGAGGGTCATCGTGGACACGGCCACGGATATGGCGATACGGCGCATGCGAGGGCTCACTTCAGGTGCGTTCCGGACGTGGGCGTTGCTATACGGCCCAGGTGTCTGAAAAGACAACGCGCAGGCCACACCTGGCGTCAAGAAGAATCACTTAACGAGTGCGCAACAGCACGCTCCGCTGCATCTGTGGAGGTCACGCGAAACCCCCTTCAAATTCCCTTTACGGACCGTCCACGTCAAGGGAGTTCACGGGAACGGCAAAGACCCGTACAACCAGGGCGGTTCCGCACGGGTCGTGAGGAGACACGAAGAGGGGCCCGGAATCCGGGCCCCTCTTCGTGTGCGCCTGTGCGCGTCAGTCCTGCTGCTGCCGCTTCGGCCGCCACACCACCAACGCGCTGGTCTGCTGGACCTCCTGGTACGGGACCAGGTCGCGCCGGTAGGAGGCGTGCACGGCCGCCTCGCGCTGCTGCATCGCCGCCGCCGCGCCGTCCAGGGCCGCCTCCAGCTCCGCCACGCGGGACTGGAGCGCGGCGACCTGGTTCTCCAGTTCGATGATCCGCTTGATTCCGGCCAGGTTGATGCCCTCGTCCTGCGACAACTGCTGCACCTGGCGGAGCAGTTCGATGTCACGGGCCGAGTAGCGGCGGCCCCGGCCGGCGGTGCGGTCGGGCGAGACCAGGCCCAGGCGGTCGTACTGGCGCAGCGTCTGCGGGTGGAGTCCGGAGAGCTGGGCCGCCACCGAGATGACGTAGACCGGGGTCTCCTCGGTCAGTTCATACGGCCCACGAAAATTGTCAACGCGCCGACGGCCGTCCATCACTCTCAAGCTCCCTTCGCGGCCTCGAACAGCTCCGCCCGCGGGTCCTCGCCCGCGGTCGCCTCGCGATACGCCTCCAGTGCGTCACGAGCCTTCCCCGACAGGTCCGTGGGAACACGCACCTCGACGGTGACCAGGAGGTCGCCGCGGGTGCCGTCCTTGCGGACCGCGCCCTTGCCCCGGGCGCGCATGGTGCGGCCGTTGGGCGTGCCGGGCGGCAGTTTCAGGGTGACGGGCGGGCCGCCGAGCGTCGGCACCCGCACCTCGCCGCCGAGAGCCGCCTCGGGATACGTCACCGGCACGGTGACGGTGAGGTTGTCGCCCTTGCGTCCGAAGACCGGGTGCTCGCCGACGTGGACGACCACGTACAGGTCGCCGGCCGGGCCGCCCCGCTCGCCGGGCGCGCCCTTGCCGCGCAGCCGGATCCGCTGCCCGTCGGTGACGCCCGCCGGGATGCGGACCTGCATCGTGCGGGACGACTTGGCGCGCCCGCTGCCCTTGCACTCCGGGCAGGGGTGCTCGGCCGTCAGGCCGCGGCCCTTGCAGTCGGGGCAGGGGTCGGTGAGCGAGAAGCCGCCACCGGAACCCCGGGCGACCTGACCGGTGCCGACACAGGTCGGGCACACGCGCGGTGTGCCGTTCTTGTCGCCGGTGCCCGAACATGCCTTGCAGGGCGCCTGGGAGGACATCCTCAGGGGCACCGTGGCCCCCTCGATGGCCTCCGTGAAGCTCAGCGTGACCTCGGACTCGATGTCCTGGCCGCGCCGGGGCTGGGTGCGCGTGCCCGCGGCACCGCCGCGGTTGAACAGGCCCCCGAAGACGTCACCGAGTCCGCCACCGAAGCCTCCGCCCTGGGCGGCGCCTCCGAAGAGGTCGCCCAGGTCGAAGTTGAAGGAGCCGCCGGCCGCGCCCGGCCCGGGGCGGAAGCCGCCGTTGCCGAACAGCGCGCGCGCCTCGTCGTACTCCTTGCGCTTCTTGGGGTCACCGAGGACGTCGTTCGCCTCGGAGATCTCCTTGAAGCGCTCCTCCGCCTTGGCGTTGCCCTTGTTGGCGTCCGGGTGGAACTCGCGGGCGAGCTTCCGGTACGCCTTCTTGATCTCGGCCTCGGTGGCGTCCTTCGGGACGCCGAGGACCTTGTAGTAGTCCTTCTCGATGAAGTCCTTGGTGCTCATCCTCGACGCCCCTCCTTCCCGTCAGTGTTCACGTCAGCCCTCGTCCGGGCCACCGTTCTCCTTGTCGTCGGCCGCCGGCGTCTCCTCGGCGCCCTCGGCCTTGACGGTCTGCGCGCCGGGCTGCGGCTCGGCGACGGCCACCCGCGCGGGGCGGATGGTGCGCTCGCCGATGCGGTACCCGGGTTGCAGGATGGCCACGCAGGTCGTCTCGGTGACGTCCGGCGCGTAACTGTGCATCAGGGCCTCGTGGATCGTCGGGTCGAAGGGCTCGCCCTCCTTGCCGAACTGCTGGAGGCCCATCTTGGCCGCGACGGTCTCCAGCGACTCGGCCACCGACTTGAAGCCGCCGACCAGCTCGCCGTGTTCCCGCGCGCGGCCGATGTCGTCGAGCACGGGCAGGAGCTCGGTCAGGAGGTTCGCGATGGCGATCTCCTTGACCGCGATCCGGTCGCGCTCGACCCGGCGGCGGTAGTTCTGGTACTCGGCCTGGAGCCGCTGGAGGTCCGCCGTGCGCTCGTTCAGCGCCGTGCGCACCTGGTCCAGCTGGGCGACCAGACCGGCGTTCCCTGCGTGTCCGTCCCCGGCCGGGGCCGCCCCCTCCTCGGGGGCGGCCTTCGGCTCGGCGTCGTCGGAGGTGGCGCCGGAGGGGACGTCGGGCTTCTCCTCGAAGCCCGGGGTCTCCTCCGTCATTACGCGGCCCCGTCCTTGCGCTCGTCGTCCACGATCTCGGCGTCCACCACGTCGTCGTCGGCGGCCTTGGCGCCACCGGCGGTCGCTCCCTCGGGGCCGCCCGCGGCCTGCGCGCCCTGGGCGTCGGCGTACAGCGCCTGGCCCAGCTTCTGCGAGACGGCGGCGACCTTCTCGGTGGCGGAGCGGATCTCGGCGCTGTCCTCGCCCTTGAGGGCTTCCTTCAGCTCGCCGACCGCGGCCTCGACCTCGGTCTTGATCTCGCCGGGGACCTTGTCCTCGTTGTCCTTGAGGAACTTCTCGGTCTGGTAGACCAGCTGCTCGCCCTGGTTGCGGGCCTCGGCGGCCTCGCGGCGCTTGTGGTCCTCCTCCGCGTAGCGCTCGGCCTCCTCGCGCATGCGGTCGACCTCGTCCTTCGGGAGCGAGGAGCCGCCGGTGACGGTCATCTTCTGCTCCTTGCCGGTGCCGAGGTCCTTCGCCGTGACGTGCATGATGCCGTTGGCGTCGATGTCGAAGGAGACCTCGATCTGCGGGACGCCACGCGGCGCCGGCGGCAGACCGGTCAGCTCGAACATGCCGAGCTTCTTGTTGTAGGCCGCGATCTCGCGCTCACCCTGGTAGACCTGGATCTGCACGGACGGCTGGTTGTCCTCGGCCGTGGTGAAGATCTCGGACCGCTTGGTCGGGATCGTGGTGTTGCGCTCGATGAGCTTGGTCATGATGCCGCCCTTGGTCTCGATACCGAGGGACAGCGGGGTGACGTCGAGGAGCAGGACGTCCTTGACCTCGCCCTTGAGGACACCGGCCTGGAGCGAGGCGCCGATGGCGACGACCTCGTCCGGGTTCACACCCTTGTTGGCCTCCTTGCCGCCGGTCAGCTCCTTGACGAGCTCGGCGACGGCGGGCATACGGGTGGAGCCACCGACGAGCACGACGTGGTCGATCTCGTTGATGGAGATGCCGGCGTCCTTGATGACGTTGTGGAACGGCGTCTTGCAGCGCTCCAGCAGGTCGGCCGTCAGCTGCTGGAACTGGGCTCGGGTGAGCTTCTCGTCCAGGTGCAGCGGGCCCTCGGCGGACGCGGTGATGTACGGCAGGTTGATCGAGGTCTCGGTCGAGGAGGACAGCTCGATCTTGGCCTTCTCGGCGGCCTCACGCAGGCGCTGGAGGGCCATCTTGTCCTTGGACAGGTCCACGCCGTGACCGGACTGGAACTGCTTGACCAGGTAGTCGACGACGCGCTGGTCCCAGTCGTCACCACCGAGGTGGTTGTCACCGTTGGTGGCCTTCACCTCGACGACGCCGTCGCCGATCTCCAGGAGGGACACGTCGAAGGTGCCGCCACCGAGGTCGAAGACGAGGATCGTCTGGTCGTCCTTGTCGAGGCCGTAGGCGAGCGCAGCCGCGGTGGGCTCGTTGACGATGCGCAGGACGTTCAGACCGGCGATCTCACCGGCCTCCTTCGTGGCCTGGCGCTCGGAGTCGTTGAAGTAGGCCGGGACGGTGATGACCGCGTCCGTGACCTTCTCGCCCAGGTAGGCCTCGGCGTCCCGCTTCAGCTTCTGAAGGATGAACGCGGAGATCTGCTGCGGGTTGAAGTCCTTGCCGTCGAGCTGGATCTTCCAGTCGGTGCCCATGTGGCGCTTCACCGAGCGGATGGTCCGGTCCACGTTCGTGACCGCCTGGCGCTTGGCCACCTCGCCGACGAGCACCTCGCCGTTCTTGGCGAAGGCGACGACGGACGGCGTGGTCCGGGCACCCTCGGCGTTGGTGATGACGGTGGGCTCGCCGCCCTCCAGAACGCTGACGACGGAGTTAGTCGTGCCCAGGTCGATGCCGACCGCACGTGCCATGGTTGATTCCTCCAGCTGACTTGAGTGGAACAGGCTCAAGTGTGCACGAGGAGAGGCGCTGGGTCAACAGACCTGAGCCAGTCAGACTCAACTCTTATCCGTTCCTTACACGCAAGTGGCCGCTGACCTGCGTCGATGGCGGGCGGCGGCCCTGCGGAGCGGGAATCAAAAGGAGGACGAGAACGGCGAACGCGACCCCGCCGGCCACCCAGAGCACGGCCGAGTCCCCCGTCCACCCGGTGTGCACGAGCACGCCCACGAGCACGGCGGAGAAGGAGCCGGCCCCCAGCAGCACGACCGCCCCCTGCGGGGCGAGCCCTAGCCGCCGCAGCCGGTGCGCGAGGTGGTCGGGACCGCGCCGCAGCAGCGGGCGCCGGGCCACCCCCCGGGCGAGGACCACGAGCAGGGCGTCGGCGACGGCCACGGCACCGAGGCAGAACACCACCGCCGTGCTCGGCCCGATGTCGTACCCCGCGCGCGTGAAGACCACCGCCGACGACAGCACGAACCCGGTGAACAGCGAGCCGCAGGCGCCGAGCCCGACCCGCGCGGGATACCAGTTGTGCATGAGGAAGCCGGTGAGCGCGGCGGCGACCACGCTCAGCAGCACGGCCAGCCCGTCCATCACCTCGGCGGCGGCACAGGCCCCGGCGCCGAAGGCGGTGACCACCCCGACCGTCCCGGCCAGCCCGTCGGCGTGGTCCAGCCCCTTGAAGGCGAGGGTGGCGAGGACGATCCAGCCGATGGCCAGCAGCCCGCCCGGCCCGCCCGTCTCGTCGTACGGCACCACGCAGACCGCCGCCACGGCCGTCCCGGTGACGAGCACGCGCGCGCGCAGCCGCCACACGTCGGCCACCAGGCCCAGCCCGGCGACGGCGGCGGCGGCCATGAGCAGTCGTCCGACCCCGTCCCCGAGCGGGGCGACCCGGGTCCACTCCCCCGTCCCGGCGACCAGGCAGGTGACGATCACGACCGCGAGACCGCCGAGGAGGGGCAGGGGCCGCTGCCGGCGCCGGTCCAGGATCCCGGCCCTCCGGGCGGGCAGCCGGAACGCCGCCGCGAGCACGGCGGTGAGGAGAAGGGCTGCGGTGGCGGCGGCGATCCCGTAGAGCACGGCTCTAAGGTAGGGGCGAAAGTATCAATTCGGTACGAATAACACGATCCGATTGACTGGCGGCGACCCAGATCACCCCGCGCTCTGCTGCATCCCGGCGGAAGATGGGGGTAGTCTCAGACGGACTACATAAGTTACCGCTTAGTAATGTCGATCAGCTCAGACAGCTCGTGTCGACCGAGGCCGCCTCAGGAGCCCCAATGCAACTCGCCGCGATCATCGTGTCGCTGGTCCTGATCGTGGTCGGCGTGGCACTGTTCGGCCGCGCCCTCCTACAGATCTACAACTTCATGCGGCTGGGCCAGCCGGTGCCGGCCGGCACGCGGACCAACGATCCCACACAGCGCACCCTCACCGTGGTCAAGGAGTTCCTCGGCCACACGCGGATGAACCGCTGGGGCATCGTCGGCGTGGCGCACTGGTTCGTGGCGGTGGGCTTCTTCACCCTGCTGCTGACGATCGTCAACGCGTTCGGGCAGCTGTTCAAGGCGGACTGGCTGCTGCCGGTCCTCGGCGACTGGGCGCCGTACAACGTCTACGTCGAGTTCATCGGCACCATGACGGTGATCGGCATCCTCGCCCTGATCGTCATCCGCCAGCTGAGCCACCCGCGCAAGCCGGGCCGCAAGTCCCGCTTCGCCGGCTCCAACTTCGGCCAGGCGTACTTCGTCGAGGCCGTCATCCTCATCGTCGGCGTCTGCATCTTCATGCTGCACGCCCTCGAAGGCGCCCAGCACCACGTGGACGGCTACGATGCCTCGTTCTTCATCTCGTACCCGGTCGTCTCCTGGCTGGAGCACCTGGACGTCTCCACGCTCCAGAACCTCACCTACTTCTTCGCCGGCCTGAAGATCGCGACCTCCTTCATCTGGATGATCACGGTCGCCCTGAAGACCGACATGGGCGTGGCCTGGCACCGCTTCCTGGCGTTCCCGAACATCTGGTTCAAGCGCAACGCCACCGGCGAGACCTCGCTCGGCGCCCTGCTGCCGATGACGTCCGGCGGCAAGCCGATCGACTTCACCGACCCCGGCGACGACGACGTCTTCGGCGTCTCCCAGGTCGAGCAGTTCTCCTGGAAGGGCCTGCTGGACTTCTCCACCTGCACCGAGTGCGGACGCTGCCAGTCGCAGTGCCCGGCCTGGAACACGGGCAAGCCGCTCTCCCCGAAGCTGCTGATCATGTCCCTGCGGGACCACGCGCACGCCAAGGCGCCGTACCTGCTGGCCGGCGGCGGCAAGACGATGGAGGGCGAGGAGAAGGCCTCCGAGGAGCAGCTCAAGGACGTCCCCGCCGCCGCCCTGGCGGAGGCCGAGCGCCCGCTGATCGGCACCGCCGAGCCGGTATCCGACAGTGGCTTCGCCACGGGCGGCGTCATCGACCCGGACGTCCTGTGGTCCTGCACCACCTGCGGCGCCTGCGTCGAGCAGTGCCCGGTCGACATCGAGCACGTCGACCACATCGTGGACATGCGCCGCTACCAGGTCATGATCGAGAGCGCCTTCCCGTCCGAGGCGGGCACGATGCTCAAGAACCTGGAGAAGAAGGGCAACCCCTGGGGCCTGGCCAAGAAGCAGCGCCTGGAGTGGACCAAGGAGGTCGACTTCGAGGTCCCGGTCGTCGGCAAGGACATCGAGGACCTCACCGAGGTCGAGTACCTGTACTGGGTCGGCTGCGCCGGCGCCCTGGAGGACCGCGCCAAGAAGACCACCAAGGCCTTCGCCGAGCTGCTGCACATCGCGGGCGTGAAGTTCGCGATCATGGGCGGCGACGAGAAGTGCACCGGTGACTCCGCCCGCCGCCTGGGCAACGAGCCCCTGTTCCAGGAGCTCGGCATGGAGAACGTGATGGCCCTGAACACGGCGTTCGGCGAGGAGCTGGACGACGACGGCAAGGTCGTCCCCGAGTCCGCGAAGCCCCGGTCGGCGAAGAAGATCGTCGCCACCTGCCCGCACTGCCTCAACACGATCGGCAACGAGTACCCGCAGCTCGGCGGCGACTACGAGGTCATCCACCACACCCAGCTGCTCCAGCACCTGGTGGACGAGGGCAAGCTGGTCCCGGTCACCCCGGTCGAGGGCATCATCACGTACCACGACCCGTGCTACCTGGGCCGCCACAACAAGATCTACACGCCCCCGCGCGAGATCATCGGCAAGGTCCCGGGCCTGCGCAACGAGGAGATGCACCGCCACAAGGAGCGCGGTTTCTGCTGCGGCGCCGGCGGTGCGCGGATGTGGATGGAGGAGCGGATCGGCAAGCGCATCAACAACGAGCGCGTCGACGAAGCCCTCTCCCTGAACCCCGACATCGTCTCCACCGCCTGCCCGTTCTGCCTCGTCATGCTGACCGACTCGGTCAACGGCAAGAAGAACGACGGCAAGGCGAAGGAGTCCATCCAGGTCGTGGACGTCGCCCAGCTGCTGCTCGACTCCGTCAAGACGCCGGTCGACCCGGCGGGCGAGGCCGAGACGGAGAGCGAGCCGGAGCCGGAGCCGGTGAAGTAGCTCCCCGCCAACGTACGGCGCCCCCTGACCCGCACAGGCAGGGGGCGCCGTCGTATCCGCTACGCGCTCTTGGGCGCGGCCTGCTGCACCACCTCGAAGGACCACAGGGTCGAACCGGAGGCCGCCGGCTTCGGGCGCTCGCCGCCCTCGCCGCCGCCCTGGTGCGCGGACTTCATCGGCCCCTCCATCCACGCCTGGAAGGACTCCTCGTCACGCCAGCGCGTGTACACGAGGTACTGGTCGGTGCCCTCGACGGGCCGCAGCAGCTCGAACCACTCGAAGCCGTCGGAGTTCTCCACGGCGTGGGCCCGCGAGGCGAACCGCTTCTCCAGAACCTCCCGCTGCTCGGCGGGAACGGTCAGCACGTTGATCTTCACTACGCTCATGGCACCATCCTGGCCCACAACACACCCGGGGCACGGCTGCCGCCGCCAGGCGAACGCGTCATCATCACCGGGGTCGCCGACGGGGCCGGTGCGGCCGTGGGTGCCGCGACCTCGACGGCGACGGCGGAGCGACCCGGCGCCGCACGCGTCCGGCGGCGGACCGCCGTACCCGCGCGGCCCGTTCACGCCGGGCGGCACAGAAGCCGGACGGCGTCGAACCGGTAGCCGCCTTCTCCGCTCGGTCCTCCCGGAGCCGTAGTCACGCACCGGCGGTCACAGGAGCCTCGGAAAGAATCACCGAACTCATGTGCAACCTTTACGACCCGGCGCGGGTCTCCTGATCGCCGGCCTCCTGTGAACCGCGGGACAACTCGCGTCGAACACGGGAAGACCGCACCCCATCGACTGCGGATGCCCGCCAGGCATCCCCCGCATGCCGCAGGAGAAACCGCATGCACAAGCACCGCCGACTCGCCCTCGCGACGGCCACCGCGGCCGCGCTGACGGGGGGTCTGCTCACCTTCGCCGCCTCGCCCGCGACCGCCGCGGACTCCGTCAAGGTCGCGAAGGCCGACTTCAACGGCGACGGCATCGGCGACGTCGCCACCTCGGCGGCCGGCGCCTACGTCAGCGGCCACAAGGACGCCGGCCAGATCGTCGTGCTGTACGGCACGGCCACCGGCGTCTCCTCCGCCAAGCGCACCGTCATCAGCCAGGACACCACCGGCGTCCCCGGCACCGCCGAGGCCGGCGACGGCTTCGGCCGGGAGACGGCCTACGGCGACTTCAACAACGACGGCTACGACGACCTCGCCGTCAGCTCCCCCTACGAGAAGGTCGGCACCGACACCAACGGCGGCGACCTCGTCATCCTCTACGGCTCCAAGAGCGGCCTGACCGGCAAGTCCGCCCACCTGGTCGACCCGGCCGCCTCCGCGCACGACTACTGGGGCAAGGACCTCGCCGCCGGCGACTTCGACGGCGACGGCAAGACGGACCTGGTCGTCGGCAGCTCCGCCGCCACCCTGTACCTCTACAAGGGCGGCATCAGCAGCTCCGGCACCGCGGGCAGCGTCACCACCGTCAAGCCGCCCATCCTGTCCGGCAGCAACGACTACCCGTTCGGCCCGATGAGCCTGACCGCCGGTGACGTCAACGGCGACGGCCGCACCGACCTCGTGGTCGACGGCTACGAGACCTCCACTCAGTACGGCTGGAACACCAACTACTGGCTGCCCGGCACCACGAGCGGTCTGAGCGGCTCCTCCGCCAAGGCCCTCAAGCCCGGCATCATCACGGCGATCGGCGACATCAACGGCGACGGCTTCGGCGACATCGTCAGCGGCGCCGGCTGGGACGCCACCACCGAGGACGGCACCCCCGTCCCGGACGCCTCCAACGGCGGCCGGGTGAACGTCACCTACGGCTCCGCCTCCGGCCCGGCCGGCACCACCGGCATCAACCAGGACACCGGCAGCGTCCCCGGCACCTCGGAGAAGGGCGACTCCTTCGGCTGGGACCTCGACCTCGGCGACGTCAACGGCGACGGCTACCAGGACCTCGTGGTCAGCGCCCCGCTGGAGGACATCGAGGGCGTCGCCGACACCGGCGCGGTCACCGTCCTGTACGGCTCGGCCTCCGGCGTGAACACCGCCTCCGGCACCCAGTCCTTCAACCAGAACACCACCGGTGTCCCCGGCGGCAACGAGAAGAACGACCTCTTCGGCGTCGACGTCAAGCTCGACGACGTCACCGGCGACGGCAAGGCCGACCTGGTGATCGGCGCCAACGAGGACGGCGGCGACGGCGCCCTCACCTACCTGCCGTCCAACGGCACGAAGATCACCACCTCCGGCAGCCGCTTCATCGGTGCCGGCACCGCCGGCGTCTCCACCTCGGGCACCCCGCAGTTCGGCTCCCTCTTCGCCGACTGACCAGCCCTCGTCCCGTTCACCCCTGGCCGGGTCCGCGCGTCGCGGGCCCGGCCTCCTTCCTCCCGGAGCCCCGCCTTGCGCAAGCGCGTCCTCCTGCTGACCGCCACCCTGACCACCGGCCTGCTCACCGCCCTGCCCATCACCCCCGCCGCCGCCGCGCCCTCCCGTCTGACCGGCGACTTCAACGGCGACGGCTACCTGGACATCGCCCTGAGCGCCGCCGGCCACCAGGTCGGCACGGCACAGCAGGCCGGTGCGGTCGTCGTGCTCTACGGCTCGTCCTCGGGCGTCTCGGCCGCCAAGCGCACCCTGATCACGCAGAACTCCGCCGGTGTGCCGGGCACCGCCGAGGCGGGGGACCTCTTCGGCGAGAGCCTGGCCGCCGGCGACCTCGACGGCGACGGCTACTCCGACCTCGTCGTGGGCGCGCCGAACGAGACCATCGGCGACCGGGACGCCGTGGGCAGCGCCACCGTCCTGTGGGGCGGCTCGTCCGGCCTGTCCGGCGGCGCCCTGGTGCCCCAGCCGTCCACCCTGGAGGAGTGGAACAACTTCGCCACCGGGATCGCGGTCGCCGACTTCGACGGGGACGGGAAGAACGACGTCACCCTGACCGGGCGGACCGAAACCCGCGTCTACAAGGGCCCCTTCACCCGCACGGGCACCCCGGTGAGCAACCTCCGCGTCGGTGAACTGGGCACCACCACCAACGTGTTCGCGGGCGACCTGAACGGCGACCGCGCCGCCGAGCGCGTCTACCCGTTCCTCGTCGACGGCGACGAGGGCGGCGACATCAGGTACTTCACCTGGAACGGCTCCAAGCACGTCATGAAGGACCTGCCGAACGCCGACGGACTGCCCGGCTCGATCGGTGACATCAACGGCGACGGCTACGGCGACGTGGTCCTCGGCGACCCCACGGACCCCGACACGAACAAGAAGACCGGCCACAAGGGCGGCCAGATCTCCGTCTGGTACGGCGGCCCGAACGGTCCCGACCCCGCCCAGACGCCGACCGTGATCCACCAGGACACCGCGGGGGTGCCCGGCGCCGGCGAGGCCGAGGACCTGTTCGGCTCGTCGGTCAGCACCGGCGACATCAACGGCGACGGCTACGCCGACGTCGCGGTCGGCGCGCCCGGCGAGGACGTGGGCACGGTCCGCGAGGCCGGCGCGGTGACGGTCCTGTTCGGCTCCGCGTCGGGCCTGACCACCAAGGGCGCGAAGACCTGGACGCAGGACACGGAGGGCGTACCCGGCGGCTCCGAGACCGGGGACCAGTTCGGCCAGTCCGTGCGGCTGACCGACATCAACAAGAACGGCAAGGCCGACCTGGTCACCGGTGCGGGCGGCGAGAACGGCTACGGCGCCGTCACGGTCCTGCGCGGCACCGCCTCCGGCCTGACCACCGACTACGCCAAGTTCATCGGCGCCCGCGACGTCTCCGTGCAGGGCTTCGGGAACTTCGCGTGGGCGATCGCCCAGTGACGGACCCCCGCCCCAGGCCGTCCCGCGGGACCACCCCGCGTACCCACGTCCTCGCCGTCGCCGTCGCCGTCGCCGTCGCCGGCGCGCTGGCCCCGCTCGCCCTGACCGTGCCCGCCGCCCACGCGGCCACGGCCGCCGCCCCGTACGACTTCAACGGCGACGGCCGCGCCGACCTCGCGATCGGCGCCCCCGACGCGACGGTCGGCGGCCGGTCCAAGGCGGGCGCCGTCTCGGTCGTCTACGGCGGCTCCGCCGGGCTGAAGACGGCCACCCGCACCCTGATCACCCAGAACACGCCCGGTGTGCCCGGCACCGCCGAGGCGGGCGACGCGTTCGGCAGCGCCGTCGCCTCCGCCGACCTGAACAAGGACGGCTACGCCGACCTCCTGGTCGGCGCGCCCGGCGAAGACGTCGACGGCGACACCGACGGCGGCACGGTGGTCGTCGTCTGGGGCGCCCGGTCCGGTCTCTCCGGCTCCCGCACGGTCGTCAACTACTGGAAGGAGGGGACGGACCGGTACGGGCAGGCCCTGGCCGTCGGCGACCTCGACGGTGACGGTGACCTCGATGTCGTCATCGGTTCCACCGGCTCCGGCGCCCTGAACCTCGTCAACGGCCCCGTCACCCGGTCCGGCTCCTTCCAGGGAGGCTCGGGCGCGGGCTTCCCCGCTCCCTACTCACCGTCGTACGGCGTCACCTCCGTGTCCGCCGGGCGGATCTCCCCCGCCTGGCCCACCAGCCTGGTGGTGCACGGCCGGCAGCCCCGCACCGGCGCCGCCGTCACCCGCCTGGTCACCGACCCGTCCCTCGGCAACTACACCGACTGGTGGCAGGAGCTGCCCGCCGGCACGGTCTCGGCGATCGGCGACATCGACAAGGACGGGTACGCCGACATCGCCGTCGGCGCTCCGGCCGAGCCCTCCGCCGACCCGGCGGGGGCCAAGGGCGGCAAGGTCACCGTGGTCTACGGCGGACCGGGCGGCGCGGACACCTCCCGCGCCCCGCTGGTACTCGGCCAGGACACGCCGGGCGTGCCGGGCGCGGCCGAGACCGGCGACGCGTTCGGCAGCAGCGTCTTCCTGGGCGACGTGGACGGGGACGGGTTCGAGGACCTCGCGACCGGTGCGCCCGGCGAGGACTCCGGCGCCGGGTCGGTCACCCTCCTGCGGGGCACCGCCTCCGGGCTGACGACCAGGGGCGCGGTGTCGTACACCCAGAACACCGCGGGCGTCCCCGGCGCGGCCGAGAAGGGCGACCGCTTCGGCGCCCGGGTCCTGCTCGCCGACCACTCCGGCGACCGGCGCGCCGAGCTGACCGTGGCGGGCCCGGGCGAGAACGCGGGGGACGGCGCGGTCTGGTCGCTGCGCGGCGCCTCCGCCGGACCGACGACGACGGGGGCGCTCTCCTTCGGCCCGTCGGCCACCGGGGTCTCCACGGCGGGCACCCCCCGGTACGGCTCGGTCCTCAACAACTGACGCTTCCCGGCACCACCGGAGCGATACCCGGGGGGAACCCGGGCCGGACCCTGAACCGCCCCCTGACGCTCCCTTAGGGGATGTCACAGGTCGGCCGCAAAGCCGGGCCCGGACCACCGGGCCCGGCACATCGGCCCCCAGGACCAGGTACGTTCGTTGACGTGGCTGGATTCAGGATCGGACGCGGGGACCGGGACAACCGCACCCCCCAAGGACAGCAGGCGCCGCAGGGGCCGTCGTACGGGCACGGACACGGGCGCGGGCACGGCCCGGCACAGCCCGGGGGACCGTCGTACGGTCAGCCGCCCCACGGCAGGCCGGGCCCGTCCGGCCCCTCGTACGGCTACCCGTCGGCGCCGCAGCCGCCGTACCAGCGGCAGGGGCAGTCGTACGGGTACCCGGGGCCGGCCGACGACGGGCCGGAGTACTTCGGCGACGGCGGCCACCACCCGGGCCCCGGCCCCGGCGCGCACGACCCCTACGCGGCCGACAACCCGGGCCACACCCAGGCATTCTCGGTCGACGAGGCCGCCGGCTACACCCAGGGCGCGACCTACCAGGCGGGCTCCGCCGCCGCGCCCGCCGCGCCGCTCGGCCCGCCCCTGCACTGGAAGGAACTGCTGAAGGGGATCATCCTGTCCCCGAACGACACCTTCCTGCGCATGCGGGACTACACGATGTGGGCGCCCGCCCTCGTCGTGACCTTCCTCTACGGCCTGCTCGCGGTCTTCGGCTTCGACGGCGCCCGCCAGGACGCGATCAGCGCGACCCTCTCCAACGCGGTGCCGATCGTGCTGATCACGGCCGTCGTGATGGTGCTCGGCCTGTTCGTCCTGGGCGTGGTCACCCACACCCTGGCCCGCCAGCTCGGCGGCGACGGCGCCTGGCAGCCCACGGTGGGCCTGTCCATGCTGATCACGGCCCTCACGGACGCGCCGCGCCTGATCGTCGCCATGTTCTTCGGCGGCGACGCCGGCTTCGTCCAACTCCTCGGCTGGGCCACCTGGGTCGGCGCGGGTGCCCTGCTGACCCTGATGGTGTCCCGCTCCCACGACCTGCCGTGGCCGAGGGCGCTGGGGGCGTCGGCGATCCAGCTGATCGCGTTGCTGTCGATCGTGAAGCTGGGCACGTTCTGAGTCCTGACGCGCGAGAAGGGCCCCCGGCGGGAAAGCCGGGGGCCCTTCTCGGTGTCCGTACTCGGGATCAGGCGTCCAGAACCTGCCCCGCCCGCTTCACCACGGGCGGCTCCACACTCCACGGGAAGTTGATCCAGTCGTCGGTCCGCTTCCACACGTACTCGCACTTCACGAGGGAGTGGGACTTCTCGTAGATCACGGCGGAGCGCACCTCGGCGACGGTGTCGAGGCAGAAGTCGCGGACCAGCTTCAGGGTCTTGCCGGTGTCGGCCACGTCATCGGTGATCAGGACCTTCTTGTCGGAGAAGTCGATCACGTTGGGCACGGGCGCGAGCATGACCGGCATTTCGAGGGTCGTCCCCACACCGGTGTAGAACTCCACGTTCACGAGGTGGATGTTCTTGCAGTCGAGGGCGTAGGCGAGCCCGCCCGCCACGAAGACACCCCCGCGCGCGATGCTGAGCACGACGTCGGGCTCGTACCCGTCGTCGGCGATGGTCTGCGCCAGCTCGCGGATGGCGGCCCCGAACCGCTCGTAGGTCAGGTTCTCCCGCACGTCTGCGCTGCTCATGCTGTCGTCGCCCTCACACCTGGGTCCGATGGAAATTGAGGTAGGACCGCGAGGCGGTCGGCCCGCGCTGCCCCTGGTACCGGGAGCCGTAGCGCTCACTGCCGTACGGCGACTCGGCGGGCGAGGTCAGCCGGAACATGCAGAGCTGCCCGATCTTCATCCCCGGCCACAGCTTGATGGGGAGCGTGGCGAGGTTGGACAGCTCCAGGGTGACGTGCCCGCTGAACCCGGGGTCGATGAACCCCGCGGTGGAGTGCGTGACCAGGCCCAGCCGCCCGAGCGAGCTCTTCCCCTCCAGCCGGGAGGCGAGGTCGTCGGGAAGCGTGATCACCTCGTACGTGGAGGCGAGCACGAACTCCCCGGGGTGCAGGATGAACGGCTCATCGCCCTCCGGCTCCACCAGCCGGGTCAGGTCGGCCTGCTCGACGGAGGGGTCGATGTGGGGGTACCGGTGGTTCTCGAACACCCGGAAGTACCGGTCCAGCCGGACGTCGATGCTCGACGGCTGCACCATCGTTTCGTCATAGGGATCGATCCGTACCCGCCCGGCGTCGATCTCGGCCCGGATGTCCTTGTCTGAGAGAAGCACGTAGCGAGGATACGCAAGGCGCGCGGACCCGTCGCAATCGCGACGGGTCCGCGCGCCCGCTGTCACACGCCGACTACAGCCGGTCCTCGCCCGCGGCCCTCACCTCTTCTGGAGGACGACGGGGACCGCGCTGCGGAGCCGGGCACACCGCGGACACCGCACGAGCCGGCCGGGGCCGAGCCGCTCGGCCTTCTGCATCGGGAACGAAGCGGTGCTGAAGACGTGCCCGTCCGCGCATCGGACGACGGTGCGTTCCATCAAGTCCCTCAAGTCCCTTCCCCAGGAGCCTCGTCCGGCGTTGCTGCCCGGACGACAAAGGCACATTACGGGATCAAAGAGACGACTCTCCAGGCGGCACTCCGGCCCCACCGGGTGGCTCCACGGTACGCCCCAACTCCGGCCGCCCGCAGCCGGATACCCCGCTGAAACCGACCCAACCCCCGGGGTCCGGACACCGGGGGCCGACGATGATGTAGAGTGAGCAAGCGTCCGGACAGCGGACCCTCCGGGGCCGGTCCGTCCGTATTACGCGGGTGTAGTTTAATGGTAGAACATCAGCTTCCCAAGCTGAGAGCGCGAGTTCGATTCTCGTCACCCGCTCCAGAGAGAAACCCCAGGTCAGTGGCCTGGGGTTGTTTGTTGTGAAGAGCGGGTTGAGTGCCGCTCTTCATCATCCATGGGCGAGACACCGGCCCAGCCCACCATCAGCCAGAACCAGTAGGCCGGTTCGTGTCGGCCGATGCACACGGCAGGTTCCGGTGGTCGTCCGTCGTGGTCCAGTTCCGTAGCGTCGTAACTGCTCCCACCGCGGCGAAGCACAGCCCTGCCGTCGTACCGAATGCGCCCCCCGCGTAAAGGATCAAGTCAGCGATGCCCGCGCCGGTCGCGTACTTCAGGGCGGCAACACACACGGCGACCAGCATGGAGAAGAGCACGATAACCAGAAGCCAGAGCGCCCAGGCGACGGACCGGGACAGGCGCGTGGGGTTGGTGGTGGTCATGATCGGGGTTTCCTTTCGCTGTCTCGCGAGGAGGGCGAGGCGCTCGTCAGCTGGTCGAGAAGCAGCCCTCGTGCGTGGGTGATGGCTGCCGCCAGTTCCCGGTGGGCGTCGGACCGCTCCCCGAGGAGCATCAGCAGTTCGGCGATCTCCTGCTGCACGTCGAGGGGAGGAAGCAGGACTTCCTGGCGTCCCAGTGCGTCCTTGGTGATGAACGGAGCCGCAGTGGCGGCCGCTCGATCCCTGACCCAGTCCACGGCGTCCGGACGGCTCAGCACGGCGAGCAGGTAGTGGGGCAGGACCCCGGCGTCCTGGCGGCAGCGGAGCCTGATCACGTTGGAGCTCATGAGCCACCCCGCCTGGTCCCCCCGCACCATGGCCGGCGGCCCCATGGCGCCCGAGCGGACACAGACGATGTCACCTGGCGCGAGTCGGTAGCGCGCCAGCCGGTCTGCGAGCTCCGGCGAGACGCGATCGTCGACGCTGTCGGTCACCCGCCCGTCCCGCAGGTGCTTGGGGAAGACGACCGGCACCACGCCGTAAGGAGTCCGGTCCTGCGGCGCCAGCAGCGCGTGCGACGGACCGGTCTGGATCTCGCACAACGCCGCGAGCGTGGCCCTGCGCCGAGGCGCCTGACGCACTCGGTCGGTCTCCAGCTCGGCGCGCAGGCCGACGGTGCGCTCGTCCAGGTCGGCGCATCTCTCCCTCAGCCACGACACCTCGGCCCACGCTTCCGCCTCCGCGGTACCGGCCGCACCAGAGTCCGGGGCCGACGACCGGCCGATGTGGTCGATGGGATTGAGCGAGTAGTCGTTGCGGCGCAGCGCCTCCCTGTCGACACGCGCGCTCGGTACGGTCGCCGAAGGGGGGGCGTCCGGTCGGGCGGGTCCTTCCCACGGGCTGAGAGCCAGGTACGAGTCGAGGACGGCTTGGACGTCGTCGTAGGCGAGCACCCTCCGCCCGCCGCGCCGCATGACGCCCAGGTCACGCGCGTCCAGGAACAGGACATGGTTCCCGGCGTCGGCCGGGTGCCGCAGCAGCCACACGCACACGGGTACCGAGGTTCCGGAGAAGAGTCTGTCGGGCAGCGCCACAACGCACTCCACGACACCCTGCTCCACCAGTGCCCGACGGATCGCCCGCTCCGCCGCGTTCCCGGAGTTGCCCGCCTTGTTCGGCATGACCACCGCCGCGCGCCCGCCCTCGGCCAGGACGGACAAGGCGTACTGGGGGTAGGCAAGGTTGTCGTTGCCCACCGGAGGGGGCCCATAGGGCCAGTGCCCGGTGCGCGTGGTCTCCTGCGAGGTGTCCTTCATATTGAAGGGCGGGTTGGTGAGCACCAGATCGACCGGGTCCTGGGGCCACTTCTCCTCCCAAGGCCGCCCGCGGGTCTTCAGCTGGAGGGCGAACGGGACTCCCCGCAACGCCAGGCCCATACTGGCCAGCGACAACGTCACCCGCTTCGGCGTCTGTCCCAGCAGCCTGGGCAACGGAGCATCGGCGGCGCCGGGCCTGCGTCTTGCCCACATGGCGGTGTCGGCTGCCGCGCCGAGGAGTTCCCCACCACGGAAGTACGGGTCGTACACGCTGCTCGGTGAGCTCTTCCTGGCCGCCCATCCCAACGCCGCCATCAGGCGCGCCACCGGGAGCGGTGTGAAGAACTCCCGGCTGCGCAGCTGCGCGCGCTCCTCGTAGTCCTCGATGAGCAGCTGGAAGGCATGAGGGCCGAGCGCACCAACCAGTCGGACAACCTGCGCGAGGTCCTGGAACCGCCGGGGCTCCAGGCGAGCGAGTGCATCCTGCATGTCCGGCAGCGCTCCCATGCCGCGCAGCACCGCGTCCGTTTCCGAGCCGACAAACTTGAGCAGGGCAATGCTGGACCGCGGCTCGGCACCGGTCATGACGTACTCCTGCACCTTCTGCCAGCAGCCCGGCCTCGTATCCCGCAGGAAGAGCAACGCGGCCAGCAGGCTCAGATAGGCGACCGCCTGGTCCGCACCTCCCACCCGCTCGGCCAGGGGCCCCATGAGCTTGCGGACGATCTCGACATCCCGTGGATCCGGCCTTTCCCTGGGACCCAGCGTGAGCTCGGCGTACCGTCGGACTACCCCCTCTTGTGCGACGGAGGTACCCGGCCGGTGCCGCCGCGCCCGGTCTCCGTAGGTGGTGTGCTCACCCTCCCCCAGTGCCCGGCGGTGCGACGGTACCCGTCTTTCGTCGAGCCAGCCGAGGACCTCGGACTCGTTGAAGTAGTCCTCGCCAGCGGTACGCCGGGGGGTGGGGAAGTCCGCCGCCCTCCGCTCCCATGTGGTGACCGCCGCGCGTGTCACGCCTGCCATGGCCGCGATCTCCGTACGCGTCAGAAGGCGATCGCCGTCAGACATGCCCGTGCTGTTCTTCATGGCGCGTCGTGTCCCTTCGAAGTAGCCCTGGAGGGGCGTTCTTTGGGCATGAGCCTAGAGCGGTCGCCGCGCTGGTGTCTCATGAGTACTTCAAGTACTCAGATGACTGCACTTGGCGCGCTGAGGAGCGAGCCAAAAGAAAGATGCCATGATTGTGCATATTTGCCGTTCTCTACCCTCGCCGCCGACACCGGTTTGCGGCCCGAGGATGCATGAGGGTTAACACTTCGAGGTGTGCAGCGGCAGCTTTCCGTTTTGATCACCGGGCGCACCTGATCGTCGCCGGGCGGCGCAAGGAACTGCTGGACCGGATCACGGCCGAGCACCCGGGTATCGAAGCGATCGTTCTGGACGTCACCGGCCCGGGCGTCGATCACGCGGGCCGCCGAGGCGGTTCGGGCCGGCCATCCGGAGCTGATACGTGCTGGTCATCAACGCGGGCATCATGCTGCCGGAGAACCTCCTCGACGCGGCCTCCCTGCCGGTCGCCGAGGACCACGTCACCGTCAACCTGCTGGGCACGATCCGTATGACGTACGCCTTCCTGCCGCTGCTGGTCGGCAAGGCGGACGCGGTGGTCATGAAAGTCTCCTCGGCGCTGGCGTTCGTGCCCCTGCCGGCCACCCCGACGTACTCGGCGACCAAGGCCGCGGTGCACTCCTTCAGTCACAGCCTGCGCGGGCATCTCGCCGGCTCGGGCGTGCGGGCGATCGAAGTGGCCCCGCCGGGCGTGCGCACGACTCTGTTCGACCAGCAGGACAGCGCCATGCCGCTGGAGGAGTTCCTCGACGAAACCCTGGCTCTCCTGCCCGCGGACCCCGATGGCAAGGAACTCGTCGTGTAGCGAGCGAAGTTCGTCCGCGACGCGGCGGCAAGCGGCACCTACGACGAGGTTCTGGCCCTGCTCGGCGGCGTCTGAGCGACACCGCCCCCAGCCGCTCCTGACCATGTAAGGACCAATGGTGAAACCCACGTTCAAAGACACGGTCGAGATAGCGAGGGTCCTGGCTCTGTGGGGCCACATCGTGGACGACCACGAGCTGAGCCGCGTCGGCGAGGTTCTCACCGAAGACGCCGTATTGGACGCAGGCACCTTCGGCTTCGACCCGGTCGTCGGGCTGGACGCGATCGCCTCCGTTCTGAGCGCCGACGGGCACGCGCGAGCTCACCACACGACGAACGTCGTCGTGTCGGAGGGTCCGGGCGACAAGGTCCGTGTCCGATCCAAGGGCTTGGGCGTCGTGGACGGCGGCGCCGTCATCAGCGCCGTCTACGAGGACGAACTGCGGCGCACCGATGACGGCTGGCGCATTGCCAGGCACGCCATACACGTCAAGTGACGCTTCAGGCCCCGATGGCCGACCTTCGCAAGTTCCCGTCCACAACCTGTGGGAAAACCTCAGGTGATGTCGTGGACATTGTGCTCGAGCAGATCGGTTGCGTGCCGGGCGATGGCCCGGTAGTCGGCATCGTCGTGGAGGACAGCCAGGCTGTGGTGGGCGGCGGTGGCGGCGATGACGAGGTCCACCGCCGAGGCGCTGCGATGCTCCCCGGCCTGAGCCATACGGTGTTGCACCGCGCTGATCCAACGCCCCGCGTTCTTCGGCACCGACACGTCGGGATAGAGGTCGGTGAACATCTCCGCGATCTCGTCGTACTCACGGCCGTTCCGGGCGCTGTACAGGAACTCGGTTCGCTGCGCGTAGCAGGATGCGATGGCACCGGCGTCGATCGCGTCGTACCAGGCCGACTGCAGTTTTGGTTCGCGGAGCAGCCGGACCAGGCCGGAGGTGTCGAGCAAGTAGATCACCGGCTGTGCTTCTCTGCCCGGTGCAGGCGCTCGGCGTCCTCGACGGCACCCCACTCGCGCGCACGCTCGAAGTGACGGCTGATGCGCGCCGCACGCTCCTGCTGTTCGGCGTAGAAGTGCAGAGCCAGGTTGACCGCCTCCTTCTTGGTCCTGACCTTGGCCAGAGCCATGGCACGCTCCAAGGCGTCATCATCGATGTCGATCTGGGTCACAGACATACGAGCACCTCCTACGCAATGTTGGTGATGTACATAGAAGGGTATGTCACCAACATTGACGACGCCACATCCGAACGTCGATGTGCAGTCGCGACGGAACTCCAGATCAGCCCGGCACGCGATGCCCGCCGGTCGGCGCGAAGCGCCACGCGCCCTATAGCTCGACAGATGGTGGCCCCCGTGCCCAGAGCGTGCCCGCAGGAACGGACAACCACGGTCAGCAGCGGTGCGAACAAGCCCGCGCAGCGGTGCCGACACGACGAATCCGCGCAGGTCAGCGGCCATTCGCCCACCCAAGCGCCGTCGCTTCCCAAGCTGAGAGCGCGAGTTCGATTCTCGTCACCCGCTCCATGGAGAAGGCCCAGGTCAGAGACCTGGGCCTTTGTGCTGTGTGCGTTGATCACTCGCCGCGTGCCGGATGCGTGCCAGAAGACTTCTCGGCCGCCTTCCTGGCTGCTTCAGCCCGAGCCTTCCGAACGGTGGCGTCGAGGCCGGCGGCGACCTCTTCCTGTCGTTCGTCGTCGGAGTGCTGGTGGATCAGCGCGGCTTTCTCGGAGGACTGCCCGGCGCGGACCATCGTGTCCTTGAGGGTGGCGCCGGACCGCGTGGAGAGCGTGTGCCCGGTGTGGCGAAGGTCGTAGAACCGGAAGCCCTCCGGCATGCCGACGACCTCCCGCGCCTTACGCCACTTCCGTCCGAAGGTGCTGCGGCGGAAGAGCGCGCGCCTTTCTTCCCCACGGAGATCAGCCCGTCCGGCCCCGGTTCGGCGTACTTGTCCAGTCCAATATGGGGGCGGCTTGCCCTCTGCGTGCCTGGAGCAGCGCGCAGGATGGTGGAGTCAGCCGGCGCCGTCGAGTCGACGGCGCCGGCCCCACCCACGTTCGAAGGTGCCGTCGGCCTACCAACCGAGGGGACCAGGTAGCCGGTAGCTGATCGGGACGTGTCCCCGGACTATGACTCGCCGACCAAGTTCATCTGACGCCAGGCCCTAGGCGGACGCCGGTACGAAGACCGTCTGCGAGGTGGCCGACTGGAAGCTGGCGTCAGCGTCGAACACAGCCCGGTAGTAGCCGGCACCGCTCTGGTTGAGGTCCGCGGCGAAATCGTTGCCGCTGCCGCCCCAGGAAGCCTCGACCGTGGTGAGCGTCGACCAGTTCACGCCGTCGGGCGAGTACTGGATATGGACGTGGATCCAAGCAGGCGTCCACCCGTCGGGGAAGTCGATGAGCCCCTCGGTGTGAACCTGTTCCGTGTCGGAGCGGGCGGCCGTGAAGGCCGTGAACTTCGAAGCCCGGTGCACGTGTACGACGTCGCTCGTACCGGTGCCGGCCTGGAGGAACGGGTCGTCCGAGGTGTCCAGGGCAAGCTGGAAGCAGCCGCCCCGCCACGGCGTGTAGTCCATGGTGAATGTGCCGTCGTCAGCGGTGGTGAAGCGGCCCACGAGGTCAGTCTGCGCATCGTCGGGGCCGAAAAGGACGCCTCCGGAGCGACCGGCCAGCGGCACCCAGCCGTCCGCCGTCTTCTGTTCCACCTTGACGCTCAGCGTGACCGGTTGACCGAAGTCGACGTCGGTCGCACTCACCGTAGACGTGAAACGGGTGGGAATCTGATCGACACCGATCTGAACCGTCTCCGACTCCCCGTACAGCACTGTCGGCGTGCCACCGTCCATCCTGAACACGGCCTGGATGGGCGCGGCGGCGTCGAGCCGCACCGAGGCGGTGAAGTGACCCTGGGCATCGGTGGTCACAGTGGTCTGCGTCCAGTAGTCGACATCGATGTCGACGCGGCGTGCCGCAAGAGGCTTCACCTGACGGGTCGGCCACCGCCCGTACAGCGTCCCCTCGACCTGAACGTCACGGTGGTCCCGGTCGATGTTCGTGCGGTCGACGGTGAGCGCGCCGAACTGCGCCACGACGTAGTAGGCGAAGTCCCCTGCGGACTGACGCAGCACGTGGCCGCCATCGGCGTCCGTCACGTCCACGTCGATGCGGTACTGGCCGAACTTCGGCAGCTTCAACGGTTCCTTGGTACGCCAGATGCCGTCCTGACGAGTGCCGGAGAAGAGCCGGAAGTCCTCGGTCCCTACCTTGGCGACCTCGGTCTGCGAGGTGTACGAGACCAGGTGGGCCGTGATGCTCCTGATGTCGGCCCCGGACCGGGCATTGATCTGCAGGATCCCGAGGTCGTCCGACACGCTCCCCGCATAGGTGACCTCCGGCTGGTCCGCGGCCTGCGCGGCTGTCACACCTCCCATGCCGAACGCGGCGGCCACGACGGCCACGGTGACCCATCTGAATATTCTCCGCAACAACACTCTCGATCCCCACCCCAGACGCTTCGAGACGGCGGGGACCTCTACGGAACGCCCGCCCGGCCGTCCATCTTTGTATCCGCCACTCAGCACGAACGCAGCGCGATTAGAAGTGTGCGCGGAACTTCGAGGGACCCAAGTGCACCTGAACAGTGACGACTTGTCCCTCCTCGTCGTCGGGCCGGTCCGGACACGGGTGTCCGTCCGCGGGCTGTCCCCAGATCCCACGGTCAACAGTGGTGCAAACCGAGCTGCACGACCACGCCAAGGCATAGGTATTTCGTAGGGCAGAACGGGACCCGGAACGCCGCCACTTCGAACGGTGTGGAGTGCGTCGGCGGTACCGGTCTGCTGGTGGTCGTCGCGAGCCCGGCCGCCCACGAGGACCGAGTTCGTGGGCGGCTCGGGGGCGGTGGCGAGGGACGGCGTGCGCGTTGTGCCGGCCGGCCCGTCGCCTCATCGTCCGGTCAGCCGAGGATCGAGGACGAATCGCAGCCGAGGCTGGCGCGGCTGGCGACGGTGAAGGAGATGCTTCCGGTGTTCTCCCAGATGTTGTTGATGTTGGTGAACAGCCACCTCGTGGTCAGGCTGTGGTCGGCCGACGAGAGGGTGGCCGTCCGGCCCTCCGTCCCGGGCCTGATCCGGAACGTCACCACGGTGTCCCAGAGCTTCTGGGGCGGTGTCTCCTGGGCGCTCAGCGTCGTCCCGGAGAAGCTGCCCGGCCCCGTCACCGACACCACGTCGGCCACCGCCATGACCGAGGCCAGATTGACCCGGTGGATGTGGTACTGCGCTCCCACGGGATTGCGTGTGGTGTCCGGGCGCCACCTGAACGTGAACGTCGACCCCGGCGCGATCCGGCCGCCGAACGGGTTGGGCGACGCCGATTCGTTGATCACACCCTCGCCCAGCCGGGCGCCGAAGACGTTGCGCCAGTAGAAGCGGGGGTCGAGCCGCGCGTTCCCCGGCTGAATGCACTCCGGGTCCCGCGCTGCCATGGTCTGCGCCGCCGCGGCAGGCCGTGCCGGCCGCGGCTGCGCCGTGGCGGCGTTCGCGGGCAGTGACGACGCCAGCAGCATCGCTGCGGCCAGCGTCCCCACGGCCCATGTGGCCCGCTCTCCCCGCCGCAGCCGCAGCACCGACGAGGCAGCGCGCCCGATACGGCCCGGCAGACGGTTTCCTGCTCCGTACATCCTCCAGCCTTTCTCTTCCGCGTAACCCGTCGGTGGCTCCGGGTCGAGCCGGCGGAACCACCGACGGGCCGGTTCGTCGGGGGGCTCAGTCCTCGTCGGGGTCGAGGACGCGGCCCTTGAGCTTGATCGGGCTGGCGGAGCCCACCTTGAGCTGGCCGTCGGTGTAGCGGCCCGGCGTCGCACCGTCAACGGCGGTCACCTGGGCGCCGTAGCCGAGGCACTCCTGGTTGGTGGACAGGTACGGGTTGTGCGTGAAGGTCAGGGTGCGGCCCCCGTCGCCGAGGGTGCCCTGGGTGGTCTCCAGGTTGCCCTTCGCCTGGAGCGTGTTGACATCGTGGTAGGCCCAGGAGAGCCAGCCGGTGAACACGAAGCCGGTGGGCGCCTTCAGGGTGAAGGTGATGTCTCCGGGGTTCACCGGGTCGGGGACGGTGCTGAGGATGCCGAAGCTGAGGTGGGCGGGGACGCCGCCCGGCGCGTCCTCGACGATGCCCTGCTGGAGGATGTAGAGCTTGTTCTCGGAACCGGACTGGACGGGGGCCTGGGTCTGCGTGGCCATGCGTGTCCCTTCTGTGGATGGGTGCGTCCGCGTGAGCGGATCCGCCGGTGGCGGGCTTGGGGGCCGGGCCTGCTCATGGACCGTCGGGAGGGACCGCCGGGGTCGGGTACGGGTGTCATGAGCTAGGCGGGTGGCGCGGGGTCGGTCGGTGCGTGGTCGGCCAGGAGCGGGCCGAGGACGGACAGGGCGCCGAGGGCGATGTCCTCGTAGAGGTAGAAGCCGGCCTCCAGCGGCGGCAGTTCGGCGCCGGTGTCGTCGGTGAGGGGGTCCGGGTCGGTGGCGTAGCCGGCGTCGTCGTCGGGGTCGGGGGCGGCGCCCGGCCCGAGCAGGTCGGTGAGGTCCTGCGCGGCACTCAGGAGGGTGCTGCGGGCGGTGGTGGTCAGCAGGCGCAGTGGGAGGTCGAGCGCGGCGGTCGTGCGCTGGCCGGGAACCAGCTTCGTCACCACCGGTGCCTCCTCGGTGGCCGCGGCGATCAGCCGCACGGGGAGCGTGCAGGCGGCGACGATCCGCTCGGTGGACATCACGGGCGGGGGGTCGCCGTCGACCATGAGGTCCTCCCACTCCATCAGGTCGAAGAGGAACTGACCGCCCTTGTACAGGGGCCAGGGCCGTACGGTGTCGAGCAGGAGGCGGGCGCGTTCGGGGGCGTCGCGGCGCACGGCCACGCCGTGCCTGGCCAGGGTGCACAGGCACTGGCGCAGGCTGCTGTTGACGTGACCGAGGAAGGCGAAGGCCCGGTGGTCGGTGGGGGTCAGCGGGCCGGTGGCGGTGGGATCGGCCGGCGGGGACGGGGGCGGGGGCGGGGTGGTGGTCACAGTGGCCTTGAGGTGACGTAGTGGGCGATCTGCCGCAGGACGGCTTTGCCTTCGTTCTCGGGGATGAACCGGAGGTCTTCCTCGAAGCGGGCGATGCCTTCGGCGGCGAGCCGGTCGGCGAGGTCGGTGGCGTACTCGATGGAGCCGTGCCGGCGCATGGCGGCGAGGAGTTCCTCGGCGTGCTGCTGGGTCTTGTCGGTACGGCGCTGCCGCAGGACGTCCAGGAGGCGGGGGCGCTCGTGGGCGTACGCGGTGCGGAAGAGGTGGATCAGCATCACCGTGCGCTTGCCTTCGAGCAGGTCGCCCAGGGGCTCCTTGCCGTAGAGGGCTTCCTCGCCGACCAGGTTCAGGATGTCGTCCTGGATCTGGAAGGCGATGCCGATCAGGCGGAACGCCTCGTCGAACCGGCTCAGCACGGCGGGGTCGGTGACGCCGGCACAGACGGCGCCGATGCGGCACGGGCTGATGCAGGTGTACCAGCCGGTCTTCTTGGTGCTCATCGTGAAGTAGGCGTCGTCGGTTCCGGGGACGACCTCGTGGCGGATCCAGCCCAGCTCCATGGCCTGCCCCTCGATGGACTCCCGGCACATGTGCACCGCCTCGTGGATGAGGCCGAGGGTGCGGACGAGGCCGAGGGTTTCGAGGTTGGACAGGAAGGCGTCGACGGCGAGCAGGTTCATCCCGTCGCCGACGTTGACGGCCAGGCCCAGGCCGTGTTCCTCGTGCAGGGTGGGCAGACCGCGCCGGTGGGTGGACTCGTCGGCGATGTCGTCGTGGACGAGGAAGCCGTTGTGGAACAGTTCCAGCGCGGCGGCGGCGCGTACGGCGTCGTCGGGGCGCCCGCCGAAAGCGGCGCAGGCGGCGATGGTCAGGGTGGGACGCAGGCCCTTGCCCTGGCGGGCGGGGTAGGAGCGCATGAGGTCGTACAGTTCGGCACGCGGTTCGCGGTCCGGCAGCAGCCGTTCGATCTCCTCGTTGGTACGGGCCCGGCACCGGAGCATGGTCTCCATCAGGTCCGCGTCCTGGACGGTGTCCTCCAGCGACCAGTCGGTGCTGGTGCGACCGTCCCACAGCAGGCGCGGCGCGGTGACGGTGGTGTCGCCGATCAGCGCGGGCGGTGCGGGCGCGTCCTCGGGGGAGCGTCGGGCGAGGAAGTCCAGCGCCGTCCAGTCGACCGGGTCGGCGGCCGGTCCCCGGGCGGCGGGTGTCGCGCTGCCCCACAGTTGGGGGGCCTGTTCGCGGTAGGCCCCCCACAGTTCCTGCATGCTGCGCAGGCCCGCCGCGCGCTGGGACAGCAGGGTGAAGGCCCGCCAGACGGCGAGGGTGTCGTCGCGGGAGCCGCGGACGTCGAGGCTGTCGGGCAGGACCTGGTCGGCGGGCGGGCGCTGGAGGTCGAACAGCAGGTTCATGGCCCGGTTGTCGAAGGCGACCTCGACGTCGGGGTCCGGGCAGCGGTCCCGGTCCACCACGATGCGGCTGTGCCGTGCGGTGAGTGTGGCGTGGCTGCCGTCGTTGAAGTGCAGGCCCAGCCGGATGCCGCGCAGTTGGTCGGCCGCGGCTGCGAGGATCGCCGGCGCCCGGTCGGACAGGGCGGTGACGGTCTCGTCCAGCAGCCGTGCACCGGTGAACGCGGGGACGGTCTCAGTCACGGGCACCCCCGGCGAACTCCACGATGCCCCCGGTACGGAAGCCGATACGGCGTCCGCCGACCCGGCCATCCACGGTGCACGGGCCGAGGGTCTCGTGCACGCTGAACGGGTGGAGGCTGGTCTCGGACGGGTTGATGATCCGGCCCGCCGTGTGCGAGCGGAAGTCGAGGACGAGACGGTCGTCGCCGAGCCGAGCGGTGATCAGCAGCCGGCCGGGCACCGCGGCCATCGGCGGGGTGCCCAGCAGGCCCGCCAGCGGCGGCACCATCGCCACCCGGTCACGGTCCAGGCTGCCGCTCACGGCGACCCGCAGATTGCGCCGCGGGAAGTGGCGGATCATGCGCCCGTCGCGCCACAGCATCACCGATCCGTTGGCCGCGTCCGCGGGATACGCGGGCTGGATCAGGGTGAAGACGACCGCCGAGGGCGGGGCCTGGTCGACCGGGCCTGAGGGGTCGTTGACGAATCCGAAGACCCAGCCGCCGAGTGTGGGCCAGGACCACCGGCCGCGTACCCGCTCGTGGTAGCCGAGCAGGCCCGTCTCCGTCGCCGTACCGTCGCCGTGCCGCAGGGTTCCGGTGCCCAGGACGCCGGGCTCCGACTGCCACCGCAGATGCTCGTCGTCGCCGAACGGCGCGCACTGCGAGGTGCACGGCCTGCTGGTCCGGGTCAGCCGTACGTCCGCCGCCGGCGCCGCCGAGCGGGCCGCCACCCGGAAGGCGCCGGGTTCACCGTGCGGGTGCGGCAACCGGAAGGCCGACCACGGCAGTTCCGGCTGCTCGGCGTTGAACTGCGTCGCGCTCCAGCCGTGTCCCTCCCCGTAGAGGAGCAGGATCGCCATGTGCTGCCCCTCGGCCGCCGTGCCGGTGCCGCTGCGACGCCCGGTGGCGGGGGCGCCCGGGTGCGCGAAGACCGAGCCGGTGGAGGAGCCCAGGACGGAGAGGTTCGCGATGAGTGCCTGCTGCCCGCACCGGGACAGGAACGCGTAGTGCAGCCATTTGCGGTCGAGCGGGTGGGCGAGCGGGGCATGCGGGAAGGGGCCCCGCGGACCGAGCCTCAAAAGGGCGGGCATGGACACATTTCGAACACTAACTCAAGGTAGCCGATCACTTGCAATTGGTGACCATCACGAGGGTGACCTGGGAGCACAGAAACGATTACCTCCGCATTCAAGGTTTGAGAACGCAAAGAGCCGCCCATGGCGGGTGGTCCGCCACGGACGGCTTCGGATGCGTGCGTGCCCTCGTCAGTCCTCGTCATCTCCGAGAACGCTCGCCCTCAGGCGCACTTCCGGCTGGCCCGCGATCACCGCCCGCCCGTCGGTGTACCGGCCCGGCTCGGCGTCGTTCAGGGCACGGATGCCGAGCGTGTAGACCAGGGCCGCCGCCGGATGGCCGACAGCGTTCAGGCGGGGCTCGTCCGTGACGACCAACGATCGGCCTCCGTCCCCGACCGTCCCCGTCGGGTTCCCGCCGGGGATGACCGTGCGATCCGCGCGGTAATACGCGCAGGTGACCCGGCCGTCGAAGACGAACCCCGTCGGAGCGGTGAAGTGGTGCGCCACCCGTCCCGGGGCCCAGGGGTCGGTGGAGGAGACCCGTACGTGGATCAACTCGCTCTGCCCTCGCTGGATCTCCAGACCGACCTCCTGCCGGACCAGCAGCCGGGCGGGTTCCCGCTCCGGCTGCCGCTCGCGCTCGGGTTCCCGCTCGCGCTCGGGTTCTCGCTGCGGCTCCCGTTCCGGTTCCACGACCGGCGTCGGCTCCTCGTCCCGTACCGGCTCCGTGTCCTCGGAGGGTGCGGTGGTGAGGGGTACGGCCGCGATCCGGTGGTGGAAGTTGTCCGCCACGAGCAGGCGCCCCGCCGGATCCACGGCGAGACCACACGGGTAGGCCAGCTCGGTGTGTACGACGGCGTCGGCCGGGTCGCCGGACCCGGTGCTCTCGCAGGCAGCCGGATCCGGCTGCCCCGCGACGACACGTGCCGCTCCCTCGGCCAACCGCCACACGCGGTGTCCGGTCAGGTCGGCCACGTAGAGCACGCCCTCACCGTCGACCGCCACCGCGCACGGTGCGCCCCAGCCGACCGCCGTGCCGTCGGCGCCCCCGTCCGGCGGACCCGCCAGCACCCGGAGCACCCCGTCCGAGCCGAGCAGCAGTACCCGCCGGCCCTCCGGGTCGGCGATGTACAGCCGGCCGGCCGCGTCGACCGCCAGGCCGGCGGGGAGGAACGCCTCGCCCGCGTCGGCCGCACCGGAGCCACTGGACCGCCCGGATGCCGCGACGACCGTGCTGATGACACCGTCGCCGTCGATCCTGCGCACTCGGGGGGTGCCCGCTTCCCCGACGTACAGCCGGCCGGCCGCGTCGACGGCCACGGCGCACGGGGCGTCCAACCGGGCGCGGTCGGCCGGGCCGCCGTCGCCGTCACCCTCGCCTTCACCGCGCGAGCCGTCTCCCGCGACGGTGCCGATGACACCCGAGGGATCGACCCGGCGGATCCGGTGGTTCATCTCGTCGGCGACGAACAGGGCGCCGTCCGGGGCGACCACGAGCGCGGACGGGAAGCCGAGGCGGGCGCGCACCGCGTCGGCGCCGTCCCCGGCGAAGCCCCGCAGCCCGTCCCCGGCGATCGTCGTCAGGGTGCCGGTGCCGTCGATCCGGCGGATCCGGTGGTTCGCGTGGTCGGCGACGAAGACCGCCCCGCCTCCCACGGCCACGTCCGCGGGAAAGGCCAGCTGTCCGTCCGACGCGGGGCCGCCGTCTCCGGAGAAGCCGGCCGCCCCGTTGCCCGCCACGGTGCCCGGCAGGCCACCTCCGTCCGGCGCATCCGGCGACCGCCACCGCGCCGCGGCCCTGGCCGTCACGCCGCCACCCCCCGGCACGAGCACGGTCGGGCCTTGATGCCGCCCGCCACCTCACACGTCCACGGCCTCGTCTCCCGCATCTCCCTCTCCTTCCGCACCACCGTTGGCATTTCCTCTGCATACCGGTCGGACGGGCACCGCAGGAGCAGCCACCGCGTCAGCCACCCGCACGGGGGAGCCGCCGGGCGAGACGGACGGTGACGGGATCCGTACGGGAGGGAGGCGGCGGTCGCCGACGGCTTCGGCAGGACGCGCGTTGACGCGCTCCGCTCCGCCCCTGTGCGCCGTACCGATCCTCAACTGCACTCGAACAAGTGACGCGGAATCGATTCGGCATTCCAAACGGGGGAACGGCGGCATACCACCGGCGGATCCGGGCTAACGATGGACCCGGATGAGAGTCCGCTGCGCGCCGCGATGACCACGCGACCGCCCCGCCCGAAGCCACGGGCGGCGTCCTGCGTTCCGTCTTCGGGCGCAGCCTTCATGACGACCGCGTTCGCGTTCGGTGAACCGCGCGGCATGCGGTGCTGAGCCCTGGCCGCCTCCCGCGGGCCGGGCGACCCGCACCAGGACGCCTCTCTTTTCCGTCGCACGCTTCGATCACAGCCCAGGAGGACTCGGAGATGAGCACCGACGTGCAGACCAAGAAGGAAGCCTACAAACGGGGTGAGGAACGGGGACGCGCCGATGCGCTCGCCGGAAAGCCCTACGCCGACCCGCCGCGCGACGGCACGCGCGGTGAGCAGGACCAGTACGCGAACGGCTACGACTGGGGCTACGAACAGGGCCGTGCCCAGAAACTCGACCTCGTGGTGTGGCAGGAGGGCGGGGTCGAGGACGCTCCGGGCGGGCTCGGCACCACCATCAACATCTGTGTGCGCACACCGAACTGGAGCGAGACGGTCGACGCCGGCGAGCGCGAGCACGTCTTCACGGCCCCCACCGGGTTCCGCTGGAACGGCACGGTGGGCGCACAGTACAAGCGCATCAACCAGACCACGGGCGGCAACCTGCCCCCCGTCCAGGCCACCGTCAGCGACGACGGGCGCACCCTGACCTTCAGCTACCACGTGCACCTGAACACCGGCAGCGAGGACAAGGACTGCATCGTCTACACCTGCGGCCTCGAAGCCGTCGACGGAGCCAAGACCGGCCGCCACACCGACGGCATCGCCCAGATCGGTACCGCACCGCCGGCCAAGCTCAAGGCCGAGGTCATCGAGGACGAGGACTGAGGGAGCGGGATCCAGAATCATGACCACCGTCGTCACCTCCGGCGTCTTCTCGTCCACCAACCCCGCCATCTCACCGGTCAACGGCGTGGGCACCGACTACATCCAGTGGGGCAGCGCCGGCAGCCAGAGCGGGTACCAGTTCCGCGGTGAGGCCGCGGACGTCCAGCTCGACGGCACCGAGTTCGTCGTCGGCACCTTCGTGCACCGCAACAAGCCCACGAGTGTCAGCCCGAGCCAGTTCGACGTCCAGCTGACCATCAACGTCATGTTCGAGGACGGCAGCACGACCGACCTCAACTTCAGCTTCCACCACAACGAGACACCCAACAGCACCGGTACCAGTCCCGCGGACGACGACCTGGTCGACCTGCAGACCTTCATCCACCCCCAGCCCGTCACGATCGACGGCAAGCAGTACCGGGCGGTGCTGAGCGGGTTCAAGCGCAACGGCCAGATCGTCCAGCAGTTCCGCAGCCCGGAAGGCGGCATCAACTTCGCCGACGTGGTGTGCATGTTCACGCTCGACGAGCCCGACGTGATCATCTCGGGCCTGCGCTACCAGGGCACGGGCACCGGCCAGGCGGACGAATACGTCGAGATCCTCAACAAGGGCGGCGGGCCCCAGGACCTGACCGGCTGGAAGGTGGAGGCCAAGCCCACCGGCTACTCGTTCGCCTTCCCCCCGGGAACGGTCATCCAGCCCGGTCAGCGCTACCGCGTCTACACCAACGAGAACCACCCGGAGTACGGCGGCTTCTCCTTCAGCTCCGGCGGCGAGGTCTGGCGTGACCAGGGCGGTATCGCCCGCCTGGTCGCGGACGACGGCTTCGTCGTCGACCAGTCCCCCTACCTGGACAAGGGGTTCAGCAAGACCGGCAGGCCATGAGCCGGATCCGTCGGCCCTTCGATGACAGGTGAGGGGGAGGTACGCCTCACCTGTCATTGCCGATGCCGGTACGAAGGCGAATGCGGTGTGCTTGGTTCAGTGGGCCAGGAACACGAGCGCCAGACCTATGAGTGCCGGGACGGTCTGGACGAAGAGGATCTTCCGGCTGGCGGTCGCGGCTCCGTACAGGCCCGCCACCGCGACGCACACCAGGAAGAACGTCTTCGCCTGGAATCCCACCGGGTCGGGCGCCACCGCACCCCACACCAGACCGGCGGCGAGGAAGCCGTTGTACAAACCCTGGTTGGCCGCGAGCGCCTTCGTCTCGGCGGCGAACTCAGCACTGGTCCCGAAGGCGGCCCGAGCCCTCGGGCCGGTCCACAGGAACATCTCCAGTACCAGGATGTAGACGTGCAGGCATGCGATGGCCCACACCACAGCGGTTGCGATGATCGACATGCTGACAATGATCCAGGTCTCCATGGGGCGTTGAAACCGCCCGGTGCCTCCACGCGCCGCGGGGGCGGTCAGTCGTCGGAACCGTGGCCCTTGCCCTTGCCCTTGCCCTTGCCGTGCTTGTCCTTGGGTCCCTCCTCCTGGTCACCGTCCTGTTCCTGTGCCTGCCGCGGTGCGGGTGACGTGGCGGACGCCGAGGCCGGTGAGGCGGTCCCTGTCGCCGGTTCCGAGGTGGCGACCGTGCCGGGAGCGGAGGCGGGCGGGGACGAAGGGGTGTCTTCGCCGGAGTTCAGCGACGCTCCGAGGGCCGCCGCCGCGGCGAAGAGAGCGAGGCCGGCACCGCCGACCGCTGCCCTGGCTGTCAGTTTCCGGCGGGTCCGCGGACGGGAATGCGTCACGGTGCGGGACACGCGGGTTCGCGGGACGGGTGCCGGAGCGGTGGGCATGGCAGGGGCCGGAGCTGTGGGCATGACGGGGGCCGGAGCGGTGGCCGCCGCCGACGGAAGAGCGGTGCCGTTCGGTTCGGGGGCGTGGGAGACCCGGCCGTACGACGCGAGCCAGTCGGCCGCCTGGTCCGCGGTGGGACGGTGTGCCGGTTCCTTGGCGAGCAGGAACAGTATGTAGTCGGAGAGCTCCTGGGGGATGCCGGGGCGCAGCCGGGCCGGCGGCGCGGGCGGGGCGTCGACATGCTGCTGCACCACGGCCAACGGGGTCCCCCCGCGGAACGGGGGCCGTCCGGTGAGGAGTTCGTAGAGCACGCAGCCGAGGGAGTAGACGTCGGACGCGGGCTGGGCGGGACGGCCGAGGGCCCGTTCGGGGGCGAGGTAGTCGGCGGTACCGACGATCTTGCCGGTGGCCGTCAGACCGGCCGCCGCTTCGTCGGCGAAGCGTGCGATGCCGAAGTCCGCGATCTTCGCCGTACGGTCGGCGCTCAGCATCACGTTGGCGGGCTTGACGTCCCGGTGGATCACCCCCTGCCGGTGCGCGGCGGCCAAACCGGAGGCCACCTGGGCCCCGAGGGCCGCCGCCTCCTGCGGATCGAGGGCGCCGCGCAGGGAGCGCTCCTGGGCCAGACTCCAGCCGTCGACGAGTTCCATGACCAGGTAGAGCCGGCCGTGGTGCGACCCGAAGTCGTACATGCCGACGACGTTGGGATGGTTGAGCCGGCCCGCGGTCTGGGCCTCCAGCCGGAAGCGCTCCGCGTCGGCGGCCTCATCGGTCCGCAGCAGCTTGACCGCCACGGGTCGGCCGAGGAGGCGGTCGTCGGCCCGCCACACCTCGCCCATCGCGCCGCTCCCCAGCCGGTCCTGTAGCTGGTAACGGTCGGCCAGCAACCCCTGCACACCCACCCCGATCACCACGACACCGTATGTCCCCGCACACCCACGGTCCGCCCGGAAGAGGACGAGCGAGCACCACGGGACCCTTGGTCATGGGTCCGCCTGGACGCGGGTCCACTACAAGGAGCGCGAGGATGCCGAAGGGTGCTACGCATGATCATTCCAGGTGCGGGGGCAGTCCCGTCACGCGGGAAACCGGCACGCTGGAGACCCACGGTCGGTTTCGGGAGCTTCGCGGCCGCTACCGGGTTTCGGAATCTGCGCAGGAGCACCACACGGGCTGCACACGGCCTTTCAAAGGGGTCGTTAGCGTTGCTGACCGCTCGACTCCCTGTACGAGCGTGACCAGGCCGTGGCCCGGGCGGGCCGACGGCGCAGTCAAACCCAGGAAGACCGCAGATGGACTACTGCTCCACGTGTCGTCGGCATCTCAATGGCGCCCTGGTCTGCCCCGGGTGCGGTGCGTACGCCCCGGACATCGCGCCTCCGGTCCTCACCGATCGCGTCGGCCCCGACCGGTCTGCCGGGTCGACCGTCACGGGTGCGTCCGCCGCCACGCCGCCCGGGACCCGCAGCGACGGATTCCCCTGGGACAGTGAGCCCCAGCCGGAGCAGGACACGGGGTCCGCCACCGGGCCGTCCGCCGACACCGCGGGCATATCACCCGCGCGGCCGGGCAGGGCGGCACGCCGCCGCCAGCTCGCCCGTCTGAAGAAACACCAGCGGCGGGCCATGGTCGCCACCGCCTTCGCACTCGTCGGCGGCGGCCTGTCGCTCGCCACACTGGACCGGCACACCACCAGCCAGGCCCAGGCCGCCGCCGCGCCGGAGGACCGGAGCATGGGCGCCGCGAGGGAGCGGGTGGAGACGGAACCCACTCGGCCGGCCCCGCGGGCTCCCGAGCATCACGCGCCCCGCACCACGCCCGGGACACACGCACCGGTCAGCGCCGCCCCTCGGCACCAGAGCCTTCCTGCCGCGCCCAGCACGGCGGCCCCGGTGACCCGGCCGGACCCCGTGCCCTCTCACCGCCCGGCTGTCGCGTCGCCCCCGCAGCAGCAGTCCGCCGGGTCCGCGTCCTCCGGCGGCACGGCGAACACGAACGGGCCGGCCCCGGACCACACCGACACGCCGACCCCACCGGCCCCTGCCCCGACGACCGGCGGCACGGCACCGGACACCCCCGGGACCGCCCCCGCCCCGGCGACGACGCCACCCCCCGCCCAGCTCTGTCTGCTGGGCCTCTGCCTCGGCTGACATGCCGGCACCACTCCGTCGGCGCGGAGAGATGCACCATGGTCGGCGGAGTGCGGTGAAGGCCGCCTCCGGTGTCGGAAGACGTACCGGAGGCGGAGTCTCAGGGTGCCGAGGCCACGGGTGGCCAGTGCTGCCGGGGTGCCGTGCCGTCTTCGCACCAGGGGTCCGTGGTGGCGTACACGGGTGTCGCGGAGATCGCGGCCGACGCGGGAGCCCGAGCTGACGTACCGCCCACGAGGGAGACCTCAGCACCGCTCCGGCGGCTGCCCCGACCTGTCCTGGCCCGGGTGAAGATGCCGTACCAGCGAAGCCGGCGGAGCCAGGTCCGGGCCGCTTTCCCGAAGGCGCCGGCCGGCTGACGGGGCACTGCGCCACTGCTGATCTCAAGCACCGGCTCCCCGGGGGGAGACGCCGCCGGCACGGAGGTCCACGCGTGGCTCCGGGCGTATGGGCCATTCGGCTCCGGGGTGGTGTACGGAGCGAGTGCGTCCGGAACGCTCCGGAGTGGTGGCACTCGGCGGCGATCCGCGGGCGCTCCTCCGGCACAGCGACGAAGGAACCGGCATGAGACATCGCATGGTCGTGCTCGCCATGGTGAGCGCGCTGGCCACGGCCGCGTCGGTCACGGCGGCCTCCTCCAGCCCGGCCCCCGCACAGGCCACGTCCCACAGCACGGGGCCACGGCCTCCCGAGCCCACACGTCCCCCCGGACCGACTCCTCCGCCGGGCACGGCGGGCGGCGAGGCCTGGGCGTGGACGCAGCTCACCAGCCGCGGGACCCAGATCCGCTACGTGTCCACCGACACCAGTCGGCAATGCCCCTCGGTGCGCTACACCCTGGGGACGACCAGGGACACGCACCAGATGCACCAGGTGAGCACCCCCATGGGGGCGCAGTTCCCCACCACCGTCTGCGAGCTGGGTGTGCCCCTCACGGCGTCCGGCGCGCGGCTGGAACAGGTCCCGGCGGCCGTGCTGCACCCCGGCGACCGCCGGCTCCCCCTGCCCAACTGGACGTCGACGACACGCCCCCAGAGGATCGCCGTCATCGGCGACACCGGCTGCTCGGTCCCGAAGGCCGGTACGGTCCAGAACTGCGCGAACCACCAGACCGGCTGGCCCTTCCCGACGATCGCGAACAGCGCCGCCACCGTGACGCGCCCCGATCTCGTCCTCCACGTCGGTGACTACCTCTACCGCGAGGACCCGGACAGGGAGAACGACAAGCAGCGGAATCCGGGCTGCACGACGACCGCCGACGCGGCGAGCTGGGACTGTGTCGTCGCCGACTTCTTCAGACCCGCACAGACACTGCTCGCCGGCGCGCCGGTCGCGTTGACACGGGGCAATCACGAGGACTGCAACCAGAACTTCAAAGGCGGTGCGGGCGGCGCCTGGTTCCGCTACCTCGCCGACGACCTGCGCGGCGACGGGACGTGCGACCGGTACACCGATCCCGTGACCATCCGCGCCGGCCTGCTGAACCTCGTCTCCCTGGACTCCTCGTTCGCCGACCCCATGGACAACGGAAGCACGGCGGCCAAGGCCGTCTTCACCAGGCAGCTCGACCAGGTGAACCAGTACGCTCAACGGCGTCCCGGTGAAGACTACTTCCTGTTCACGCACAAGCCGCTGTGGATGGTGAAATCGGCGGGGCACACGACCGGCGACGTGACATGGCTGACCAGGGTCCTCGGCGACGCGGTCGCCGACACCGCACTGCACCGGCTGGCGCGCAACGTACGACTGGTGCTCTCGGGGCACGTGCACCTCTACCAGATGATCGATTTCAACACGGTCCGCCCACCGCAGCTGACCGTGGGCTCCTCGGGCGGGCCACTGGACAGCGGCCCGGACGACCTCCTGGTCCTCGGCCAGCCGGTCGGCACCCCGCCGCAGCCCGTCCACCAGTCGATCACCCAGACGGTGGGCCCCATGGGGGGCACGGGCGTCTTCGGGTACGCGGACCTCGGCTACAGCTCCGCCGGAAACACCTGGGTCCTCACCTTCCGCAACACGAACGGTCGCGTCCTCGGCCCCACCTGCCGGCTCGACACGAGCCTGGCCGACAAGTCGTTCCTGTGTGCCCCGGGCACCTCGACCGGACCGGGAACCAACCGGCCCGGCGCACCCGTGGCGGCTCGATGAGCCGCCGGTCTCGACGCGCCGGACACCGCGGACACCGCGCGCGGCCGGTGGCACGACCACGGGCACGGGGCCTCCGGGGGGCGCACGATGCCGGTCGGCGTGGACGAGCGTGATCCCGGGGACGGGAACCCCGTGGTCGTCCACGTCCGTCGTCGCTGACCCGGGTGGAGTCGCCGGGGGCGTTTCGATGCGCGATGCTGTGGGCGCGACGGTTCCGTCCACTGACCTTCCCACGGCGCCCGTGTCGCCGCCGAGTCCGGAGATCCCGCAGTGCTTTTCGACGTCACGCGCAGTGAACTCGTCCGCCTCTTCGGCGAGGACCGGCTCGTGGTGCTGCCCGCCACCGCCTTCCCGCCCGCCACCGCGGACAGCGAGGGCGCCCGTCTTCTGCAGACCGTCGGCGTCCCCACCGGGACGCTCTGGCCGCGTGTGCCCGACGAGGACGACGGTCTGCTGCCCCTCGTCCAGGACGTCGTCGACGTCGAGGATGTCGAGGGCGTCGAGGACGCCGGGGAGGGTGCGGGCGGATGGCCCGTCATCGGGTGGCTGCTCAACGCCCACCTCGCCCTCGACCCCGCTTCCGGCAAGGTGCACGCCTTCGACGCCGACGAGGAGACCGTGCGGGAACTCCACACGGACGTCTCCTCCCTGCTCCAGGTCACCCTCCGGTTCCAGCGCCTGCTCGACGAGTTCACCTTCAGCGGCGACGACGGCGACGAGGAAGCCGACTTCGAGCGCCTGGAGCGCGAGGTCGAACGCATCCGTCAGGAGACGCACAGCAGCGACCCGCTCCCCTTCCAGGACGACGAGACCGTCTGGTCGGTGGTCGGCGAGGAGATCGCCGCGGGCCAGCGCTTCAGGGGCGACAGCCCGGGAGCCCGCTCGCTCCACGGGTGATCACCGCCCGTCCCTCCACTCTTCAGGGGCGGGCCGGGAGCCAGCGTTGCTGGACGGCGCGCACGCCGGCCTCGAAGCGGCTGCGGGCGCCGAGGCGGTCCATCAGTTCGGAGGCTATGCGACGGGCGGTGCGAGGGGACACCCCGAGGCGCTTGGCGATGGCCTCGTCGGTGTGGCCCTCGGCCAGCAGGCGCAGGGCGGTGGCCTGCTGGCCGGTGAGGCCGTGCGCGTCGGTGGGGACGACCTGGCCGAGGGGCTGGGCGGCCTCCCAGGTCGTCTCGAAGAGCGCGCACAGAGCGGTGAGCGTGCCCTGTCCGGTCAGCAGCACCGCGCCGGCGGCGGTGTCGTCACTGCTGACGGAGATCATGGCGGTCCGCCGGTCCATGAGGATCATCCGTGTCGGGAGCGACGGCACCGTGCGGACCTGACCGCCCAGCCGGGCCAGCCAGTCGGCGTGCTCGACAGTAGGGCGGTTGGTGCGCACGCTGTCCAGGTAGATCGTGCGCATCCGCACCCCGCGGCCGAGCAGGTCCTCGTTGAGCGGCCGGGACGCGGCCATGTTCTCCGCGGTCTGCGGCCCGCCCGGCGCGAACGTCAGGAACTCCTCGCGTACCTCGCGGGTGAGGACGGCCAGCCGGTCGCGGATCTGGTCGAGCCCCACCAGTTGCTCCACGCTGGGGTGGCTGGTGGCCGGCCGTAGTTCGGCGTACTCCGAGATGAGCTGGGCCGCGGCTGCCCGTGAGGCCTCCAGGCGCTGCTGCTGCGCCGCGAGCCGGGCCTGCTGCCGGGCCATCAGGATCTCCATGCCGATGTCCGGTGACACCGCCCGCAGCCGCCCCGCGTCCCCGGCGGCGGGACGCACCAGCGCCAGCTCGCTCAGGGTGTCGAGGGCGTCGCGCACCTCCTCCTCCGACAGCCCCGCGGTGTCGCCCAGGTCCGCGACACCGGCGGCCGGGTGTCTGAGCATGGTGCGGTACACCGTCTCCGCGACGGAATCGAGCCCGAGTCCGGTCAGCACGTGGGTCCCCCGTTTCTGCACCCGACATCCCCTGTTCGGCGTCGATCCTCGCAGAACGGCAATGTTTCGTCACAGGGTCAGGCCGGAACGGGCCAGGGACACAACCGACCACCCGGGAAGCCGACTTGGCGGCTGCCTTCGTTGAGACGCTGGAGCGCATGTACCTCGTCCACGCGCATCTGGAACTCCCTTCCGGCAGCCAGCTGCCGCCGGACGTCCGCGAGTTGCTGCGCTCGTCCCTCGTCCCCGGCGACCGCGTCGAGCACGTCTCCGTCCACGTCCGCTCCCCCGCCCGGCTCACCCTCGGCCTCTATACGCTGGCCGACGGGCTGGAGGAGGCCGAGGAACGGGCCGTCCGCGTCTGCGGCCGACTGCTCCGGGAGGTACCGCAGTTGGCGGCGGCGCGACTCACGGGAGCCGGGGTGCCGCTGATCCCCCTGGCGTTCGAGGCACAGCCCGCCGACTGACGTACAGGGCGTCACCGACCCCCGTGGACGTATCGGTCCAAGGCCCTTTCCGTCCACCGGGGACCCCTTCTCACGGGCTCGGCCGGCGACGAACCTGGTGATCACCGGCCAGGGCGCGCGTCACCGCGGGACGCGACGGCGGGCCGGACCCCGCACCTCGTCCCGGAAGGAACGGTCAGCCATGCCTCGCACCCGTATCGCCAGGGCCGCCGCGGTCGCCTCCCTCGTCGTCGCCGCGGCCCTCGCCGCCCCGGTCGTCGCCTCGGCACCCGGGACGGACGCCGAGTCCTCCACCGTCCTCGCCGGTGACGCCGGCTGGCAGGTCCCGCCGGTGGACGCCGGCCGACAGGCCGCCGTGGCCGACGCCGGCTGGCAGTAGGCCGCCCGCCGTCTCTGACGGCGGCTCCCGCGCGTCCCACCCGCCGGTCCACGAACCGCGCCCGCCCTGCTCCACCTCAACCGCTCCCGGGGGGAACCAGAAGTGAACAACGTCCGCACCGACCGCCGTAGAGCCGCGGGCCTGCTGGCCGCCGCCGCCCTGAGCACCGGACTCCTCACGGTGACCGCTCCCACCGCCGACGCGGCCACCACCTGCTCGGGCAGCGTCAACATCTACGGCGTACTCTCCGACGGCCGCCTCACGTTCAGCCAGATCAACCCGGCCACCGGCGACCTTGCCAAGGTGCTCGTCGGACCGGACCTCGGCTTCGAGCCGCAGGCCATGGCGACCCTCAACTTCAACACCGTCCTGGTGACGTCGACCACCGGTGCCCTCTACCGCATCGACATCAAGACGAACAACACCAGCCTCGCCCTGCTGAACCCGCCGGTGAGGATCGCCGACAGCGGCTGGACCCACGACAAGCTGACCTACGACGGTCACGGGCACCTCTACGGCACGACGACCTCCGGGCTGCTGCTGCGCTACAACGTCACCGAGGACAAGCCGGCCGGCTCCCAGCACATCGGCGTCCGCACCGAGATCGACACCGGGTTCGTCCTGAAGACCCTCACCGCCACCGGTGACGACCGGCTCGGTGCCACGACCGAGGACGGACGGCTGCTCGACTACACGGTCGCCGGTGCCGGTTCCTGGAAGAGCAACGCCCTGAAGTCCTCCGGCTGGTCGGGCTTCAACCAGCTCGTCTCCCCCGGCGGCGGGCTCTACTACGGGCGGCTCTCCACCGGTGCCATGTACTGGTACAAGGACGCCAACCCGACGGACGGCTCCGGCGCGGACATCACGTACCACCTCGACGACCCGGTCAACACCAGTGGCTGGACGCAGAAGCTGCTGTCCGCGCAGCCGGGCACCTACACCTGCACGACCTCCGTGGACACCGTCGACCGCAGCGACATCACCGAGGTCAAGGCCGCCGGGCGGCAGCTGATGAACGACAGGGACGCGGCCTGGGCCAACACCACCCAGTGGGCATGCCTGGAAGCCCTCTGGGACCACGAGAGCGGCTGGCGCTGGAACGCCACGAACCCGTCCTCCGGCGCGTACGGCATCCCGCAGGCGCTGCCCGCCTCCAAGATGGACGTCGCGGGTGACGACTGGCACGAGAACCCGCTGACCCAGATCAGATGGGGCCTGAGCTACATCGACGGCCGCTACGGCTCCCCGTGCAACGCGTGGAACTTCTGGCAGGCGAACAACTGGTACTAGACCTGACGGATGCGGCACGACGGCGGCGCCCCCCGGGAGAAGGGGGCGCCGCCGTCGTGCGCCGGTCAGGCGATCCTGTCGTAGCGCAGGGCGATGTAGGACGAGGCCGGGTGGCTGTCGATGGTGCCGCTGTAGGCGTTCGCGGACGAGTAGTTCATGTCCGAGCTCGGGCTGCCCTCGGAGTAGTAGTAGAAGGTGCCCGCGTCCTGGTCCTTCCAGCCCGCGAAGAGGACCGCGTGCCCCTCGCCGCTGGAGTTCAGCGCGTCACCGGGCCTGAGGTCGGCCTTGGAGATCTGCGTGCCCGCGCTGGGGAGGGTCTGCGTCGTCAGCGAGGAGGTGAGGTGCCAGGCCATGGAGACGAATCCGGAGCAGTCGGTGCGGTAGGAGTCGTCGCCCTCGATGTCGGTGGCGTAGGCGCTCTGGCTGTACTGGACGTTGCGGTTGTACCAGTCCCTGGCGCGGGTCATGACCTCGCTGCGGTAGATCGTGCCGCCCTGCACGGAGTGCGGCGGGGCCGACGGCACGTAGGCGCAGTTGTTCGCGTAGGCCGACAGCAGGGTCTGCGTCCAGCCGGAGGCGTCCACCGGGTCGTTCGGGTGGTAGGCGATGTCGGAGCCGTCCGCGTCGGTCGGGTCGGCGTCGTGGTACCAGTACATGCCGCCGTTGGTACGGCCGTAGTAGAGGCCCCCGCCGGGGGAGGACAGCGAGTCGACCGCCGACCAGCCGCTCGTCTTCAGCACCGCGCGGTCCCAGTCGTTCACGCCGTTGATCTTGTAGCTGAGCAGGCGTCCGTCCGAGGTGGAGGCGATGATGCGGTCGTCGCCCGCGGCGGCCAGCGTCTTGAGGACGAAGCCCGTGTCGATCACGACGTGCTGGCCTATGTGGGCCGACCCGGAGGGCTTGTCCTGGGACACCAGGTACTGGTGGAGCTGCCCGTCGACCGTGCCGTAGAGGTGGCCGGCGCCGTCGTAGACCATCTTGTCGAAGGTCCAGCCGCCGTCCCAGATCTTGACGACCCCGGCGAGGCCCAGGGACGTGTTGTTGGTCTGGACGTCGACGCGGTAGAGGTCACCGGTGGTCGACGTGACCAGAACGGTGTTGAAGTTGAGCGTCGCCATCGCCTTCGGCGTGAAGCCGAGGTTCGGGCCGATGAGCGTCTTGACGCGGTCGCCGGTGTTCGGCTCGATCTGCGTGTACGTCAGTCTGCCGTCCGACAGCGTTCCGTAGACCGACACGTCACCGGTGCAGGAGGCGACGGCCTGTGCGGCCCCGCCGGCGACGGTGACCAGACCCAGGGACATCGCGCCGACGGCGAGGGCGGCGGACGTACGGCGAACGGCATGGCTCAGCTTCATGGTCTCTCCTGCGGCACGGAAGTCGAGCGGGCGCGCGCACGTCCCCGGCCCGGACAACTGCGTGGCAGGTACGGCTGCGTGGGTTGTTCGCGGGTGTGGCGCCCGGTGGCAGGAACTACTCTCGCCACAGGTCAGGGCCGCTGGAAGAGAGAGACGGTGGCCGCAAAGGTCCCTGGCCGCTTGCGTCCTGACGGGGCGTTCGTCGCGGGACGGCGGCGGGCGGGGGTGCTTGTGGCAGGGGGCGTACGGCGTCACGAGCACCGGCGGGGCCCGGACGCCGTGGGCTCGTCCGGGCATCGACGGCGTCCGGGTTACTGCACGTCCACGTAATCGGCGGTCGACTTGGCGGCCGGGGTCGTGGAGGTGCCCGCGAAGTTCCAGCGCCAGTAGCCGTCCTCGGACGCGGGGACGGTGGTCGTCAGGGTGCCGGTGCTGGAGGTGTACACGGTCTTGACGGTGGTGTACGTCGTGGTGCCGGCCTTGCAGAACTGGAGCCTGACCGGCTGGTCGGTGTAGCCGCCGTAATCGAGGATGCCCCTATGTTGCGTCAAGCGGAAGAAGACGAGGCAGCAAGGGCCGACGGCAGCTGGATCTGACGGTAGATCTCGCGAGCGACGTAGCGTTTGAGGCAGCGGATGATCTCGCGTTTCGACATGCCC
>NZ_BMUI01000012.1 GCF_014650115.1 Streptomyces olivaceoviridis
GTCCTCAGATCCTCAAGATCCAAGTGTCTCTGATGTCCAAGATCCGGGGTCAGGCTCCACCGATGGCGCGGAAGAGGTACTTGTGGACGACCGTGTACTGGTCCTCGGTGACGCCGAGCACGGCGTGCTTGTGGGCGATCCGGGCGAGGAGGGCGTCGGGGCGGGCGTCGGGGTCGGCCAGCAGGGCCTGGGCGAAGCTCGCGATGGATCCGGCCAGGGCCTGGCGCTGCTCGCCACTGGCCTGGTTGCCGCGGTTGAACAGACCGTCCAGCAGTTCGGGCCGGTCGGCGAGCATGGTGCCGTAGAAGCGTGTGGTGATCTCGTCCAGGGCGCCGCCGACGGCGGGCAGGGTGGCACGGACGACAGCGGCCGACTCGGGCGAAAGCATGGGACTCCTCGGGAATGTACGCGTGGAGAGGGACGGCGTTCACCGTCACAGCCGGGTTATGTCGTGCCGGTGCGACCGGCACACCGATGATCGCGGTGGGGCCGTCGCCTGCAACAGGGCCGAATCTCCCTGTGGACAGGGACCGTCGGCCCGGGCCGCCGTGCCCGGCGTACGCTCGGCAGGGGCCGATGTGCCGCCCATACGCCGACCGGCGGCGTCGTGGATGGTGTTCCCTCGGCCGAGACGGCCCCTCTCGCGATCTCTGCCTGCGCGTCGTCACGGACGGCGGCCACTTGGGTCGGCGCGTCGGTGCCGGACCACCCGCCCGTGAACGACCGCGAGGGTGAGAAACAGCACGACCACCGCGGTGGGCACGGCCGCAACCGTCCACCGGTCCACGCCGCCGTCGCGCTCCGCGACCGTCCCGAGGGCCGCCGCGCCCACGGCGGCAGCCAGCCCGGTACCGAGGAGCAAGGCGACGACGTTCCGGGCACCTCCGGTGTCGATCGGCTTCCTGTCGCGGCCGAGTTCCCCCCATTCGTGTGCGGCCTCGCGCAGGTCACGGCGGCGCTGTACTGCCGCGCGTGCCCTCAGGCCCGCCGTGACGGCGGCACCGGCCAGCGCCGCGCCGGACGGTGCCCACCACTCTTCACAGACGAGCAGCAGCATCGCGAGGATCCCGGTCGTGGCCCAGCCACTGAGGCATGCCTCCGCGGCCTTGCGGTGGGCCGGCGGCCGGTCGGCTCCCGCACGCAGGTCGGCGAGGGCCGGCAGGTACCAGACACAGCCCGCCGCGGTGACCGTGGCGGCTCCGAGGGCGAGGACGGCGTGGGGCATGGCCTACCTCGCCGCCTCTTCGAGTCCGGCGATCTCCGGGTGGTGCAGGTCGAAGGCCGGGGACTCGCTGCGGATGCGGGGCAGCGAGGAGAAGTTGTGGCGGGGCGGCGGGCACGAGGTCGCCCACTCCAGCGAACGGCCGTAGCCCCATGGGTCGTCGGCCCGGACGGGCTTGCCGTATCTCGCGGTCTTCCAGACGTTGTAGAAGAACGGGAGGATCGACAGACCGAGCAGGAACGAACCGATCGAGGAGACGGTGTTGAGGGCGGTGAAGCCGTCGGCTGCCAGGTAGTCGGCGTAGCGGCGGGGCATGCCCTCGGCACCCAGCCAGTGCTGGACCAGGAACGTGGTGTGGAATCCGGCCGTGAGCGTCCAGAAGGTGATCTTCCCGAGGCGTTCGTCGAGCATCTTGCCGGTGAACTTGGGCCACCAGAAGTGGAATCCGGCGAACATCGCGTACACGACCGTACCGAAGACCGTGTAGTGGAAGTGCGCGACGACGAAGTACGAGTCCGAGAGGTGGAAGTCCATCGGCGGGGACGCCAGTATCACACCGGTCAGGCCGCCGAAAAGGAACGTGATCAGGAAGCCGACGGTCCACAGCATGGGCGTCTCGAAGGACAGCGAGCCCTTCCACATCGTGCCGATCCAGTTGAAGAACTTCACGCCCGTCGGCACCGCGATGAGGAACGTCATGAAGGAGAAGAACGGCAGCAGGACGCCGCCGGTGACGTACATGTGGTGCGCCCACACGGTCACGGAGAGACCGGCGATGGCGATGGTCGCGGCGATCAGACCCATGTAGCCGAACATCGGCTTGCGGGCGAAGACCGGGATGACCTCGGAGACTATGCCGAAGAACGGCAACGCCAGGATGTAGACCTCCGGATGCCCGAAGAACCAGAACAGGTGCTGCCACAGCAGGGCTCCGCCGTTGGCCGCGTCGAAGACGTGCGCGCCGAACTTGCGGTCCGTCTCCAGCGCGAACAGCGCCGCCGCCAGCACCGGGAAGACGATCAGGACCAGCAGGGCGGTCAGCAGTACGTTCCAGGTGAAGATCGGCATCCGGAACATCGTCATGCCCGGCGCCCGCATGCAGACGATCGTGGTGATGAAGTTGACCGCGCCCAGGATCGAGCCGAAGCCGGACAGTGCCACCCCCATGATCCACAGGTCGGCGCCGAGCCCGGGCGAGTGGACGGCGTCCGACAGCGGGGCGTACAGGAACCAGCCGAAGTCGGCGGCGCCGCCCGGGGTGAGGAAGCCCAGGGCCGCGATCGCCGAACCGAACAGGAAGAGCCAGTAGGCGAGCATGTTCAGGCGGGGGAACGCGACGTCGGGCGCGCCGATCTGCAACGGCATGATCCAGTTGGCGAACCCGGTGAACAGCGGCATCGCGAACATCAGCAGCATGATCGAGCCGTGCATGGTGAACGCCTGGTTGAACTGCTCCTGCGACATGAGCTGCAGGCCGGGCCGGGCCAGTTCCGCGCGCATCAGCAGCGCCATCACACCGCCGACGATGAAGAAGACGAACGCGGTGACCAGGTACATCGTCCCGATCTTCTTGTGGTCGGTGGTCGTCAGCCACTCCGTCCACGTCGGCCGTGCCGCCCGTCCGGTCGTCTCCGCGGCCCTGGTGACCCCGGCACTCGGCCGCGCGGTCCCCGCCTTGTGTGTCTGTGCCTGGTCCACCGGTCGGTGTCCTCCCCTTCTGCCTTGTCGACGACGAGCCGGGAAGTGCCGTGGTGCGGGTATGGACCTGGCCTCTTCCCGGCCGCCGCCTCATGATCGTCGGAGGGGCACCCCGGCGGGATAGGGCCGAACAGCCCTCGGTCGGCCGTCGGATGGGGTCCAACGGCCCCGACCGCTCAGGCGGCCCGCGCGCAGCGTCTCCAGCGGGGTGTCGGTGTCCGCCGAGTCGCCATCGGACGCCCCCAGCCCGGCCCCGGCGGAGTGGTCCAGTCCTACGAAGAGGCACTGCACGCGCTCGACATGGCCGAGCGTCTCGGCCTGGACGACCCTGTCCCGCACGCCGCCGACCTGTTCGTCTACCCGGTCCTCACCCGTGACCGCCAGGCCATGGCCGGCCTCGTCCTCGGCACCCTCGGTCCGCTGACGACCGACCGCGGCGGCGCCCAGCCCGTCCTCGACACCCTCACCGTCCGCTTCGACTCCGGCTGCGTCGCCGCCGAGGCGGCCCGCCGCCTGTCCCTGAGCGTGCGGGCCATGACCTACCGCCGGGAACGCATCCATCAGCTCACCGGCGCCGACCCCGCGGACCCGGCCCACCGCTCCATGCTCCAGACCGCGACCATCGGGACCCGGCTCCTGGACTGGCCGGCCAAGGAGCTGTGAGGCGACCGGGCGGTCGCTCCGGGCATCTGCCCGGCCGATGCCACGGCCGCCGAATCCGCCGACAGCCACCGCCCCGCGCTGGTGAGGTCACTGGGGACGGGGGTGGGCGCCGGAGCGGGCGACTGGACATCGGCGTGCCCCGACTCGGTGCGGTCGCCGGTCCGTGTGGTGCCGGCGGACCGTGCCGGCAGCGGACTCCCCGGGCACGTCCGGTCTCGGCGAGTCCGGACTCGCGGGGTGCGGTGCCACTGGAGCGTCGTTCGGCAGGGCCGTGCCGGCGAGGGCGATGGGTGCGGGTCCGTCAGCCGATGCTCCACTGGCACGACCAACACCGCCCCGAGTCCGGCACCATCACCCTCCTCGGCTGCCGGAAGTGAGGACCGCGTCCGGAACTGGCCGTCCCGGACGCGGTGATCCGGGGGTCCTCAGGCGGACGGCACCAGGGAGAAGACCACCCGCTTACCGGTGGTGGTGTTCTCCCGCTCGTTGAGCCCCCACAGGCGCCCGGACGACGGGGCGTAGGAGAGGTTCTGGGTCAGCGGCGGGGCATGGGTGAGGACGTGCGGCGCGGCGCCCGGCAGCGCCCGGTGGATGCAGTACGGCACGTCGGAGTCGGTGGTGCCCGCCGTCTCGGGGCACTCGCCGCTGAAGTAGTAGGAGGTGCCGTCCGTGGCGGCTCCCTGCACCTTCCAGATCGGCACGGTGTAGGCACCGGTCGCGGTGACCGTGCCGGTGTAGTCGTTCGCGGTGTCGGTGTCCGGGAGCGCCGTGCTCGCGTTCAGCGGCCAGCGGATCAGCGGCCCACCGCCCTTGGTGGCGATCTGCGAGGTGACCAGGGCGTCCGGTGAGGACGTCCGGTCCAGGCTGAGCGAGGTCAGGCACGGCCGCGTGGCGTCGCAGGGGTCACCCGTGTCGCCGGTGAAGTAGATGCCGACCATGGGCAGCGCCCAGTTGTGGTAGCGGGCCGAGGACTTGCCGTTGTCCAGGATGCCGACCTGGTCGGTGGAGGTGTCACTCATCTTCCACAGGTGCCGCAGGTCGTAGACCTGCATCTGGTGCCCGGTGGCGACGAAGAGCTTGTTGCCGTACCAGGTGACACCGTCCGCATGGCCGCTCAGCACGTCCGTCCCGGACCGGTCACCGGCCCCGCCCACCGGGCGGAAGGTGGAGCCGCTGCCGGTGGAGTACGGGTCGACCAGCAGCACGTGCTGGTAGGTGACCGAGGTGCCGGTCGACTCCGCGATGGTGATCCGCGCGTAGTCGTTGTCGGTGTAGTGCCAGGAGGCGATGTAGAGGTAGTGGCCGTTCCAGGTGCCGCTCGGCTGGGCGTCGTGCGAACCGGTCAGTCCCTGGGGCGTCCAGACGGCGGAGGTGTCATCGGCCTGGTCCCAGCAGAAGCCGTCGTACTTCAGTGAGCCGTCGAGGTTGGTGTTGTGGCACAGTGCCGCCCGCCCGGCGTGACCGCCGTCGGCGAGCACCTGGTCGGGCGAGGTGCGCACGGAGACGCTTCCCGACGCCTCGATCTGCTGGATCGCGGCGCCCCGGTTCGTGAAGTCCCCCGCCCGCATCGTGAAGCCGCTGGGGTCGATCGGGGCCAGGACGGAGGCGGCCGCCGCCGGATGAGCCACGGACAGGGTGACCGCCGAGAGCAGCAGGGCCAGGAACGCGCCGACCGCCCCGATCCACCGGCGGTTCGTCCCGCACATGATTCTGTTCATGCGCGCTGACGCTACATCAGCAGCCGCTGGAGACATACGGAATGGGCAGGATCGCCGGCCGGGAAGCAAGGCGTCGGGCGGCCTCGCGGATCGCCTCTTCCGTGGGGCGGAAGCCGTATTGCGCCTCTGCGGAGGCTCTCCCGACGATGGCGCCACCACGAGAGACGGGAGCCGACCCCCATGCCTCACACGACCGCCTTCGCAAGGAACCAGTGGTACGTCGCCGCCTACAGCCACGAGGTCGGGCGCGAGTTGCTCGGCCGTACGATCCTCGGTGAGCCGCTCGTCTTCTACCGCGCCGAGGACGACGGCACCGCGGTCGCGCTGGCCGACCGCTGTGTCCACCGCCGCTTCCCCCTCTCGGAGAGCCGGCTCGACGGGGGCCGCATCGTGTGCGGGTACCACGGCTTCACCTACGACACGACGGGCGCCTGCGTGTACGTGCCGGGGCAGAAGCGCGTCCCGCGCACGGCCAGGGTCGCCTCCTACCCGGTCGTCGAGCGGGACTCGCTGGTGTGGGTGTGGATCGGCGACCCGGCGCTCGCCGACGCGGGGACCATTCCGCGGGCCGCGCACCTGGACTCCCCGGACTGGGTCACGGTGCGCGGCATGGAGCCGATCGACGCCGACTACGGCCTGCTGGTGGACAACCTCCTCGACCTCTCCCACGAGACGTATCTGCACGGCGGCTACATCGGCACCCCGGAGGTCGCCGAGACGCCGATCACCACCGAGGTCGACGAGGGCGCCGGCATCGTGCGGGTCAGCCGGCACATGGACGACGCCGAGTGCCCGCCGTTCTACGCCCGCTCCACCGGTATCGAGGGCCGTATCACCCGCTGGCAGGACATCGAGTACCACGCGCCCTGCCTCTACCTGCTGCACAGCCGGATCGCGCCGGTCGGCGTGCTGCCCGAGCCGGACGGCAGCGACCCGAACGGCTTCCACACCGAGATCACCTATGCGATCACCCCGTCCACCGGCGGCAAGGTGTTCGACTTCTGGGCCGTCTCCCGGGACTTCGCGAAGGACGACGAGGAAGTCACCACGTTCCTGCACGACTTCAACCACACGGTCGTCATGCAGGACGTCGACGCGCTCAACCTGTTGCAGAGGACGCTCGGCACCGAGCGGGCCGGCTACCAGGAGCTGAGCATCAACATCGACACCGGCGGTCTCGCCGCCCGCCGTATCCTCGCCCGTCTGGTCGAGGAGGGCGACAAGCCGGTGGAGCAGGTCCGGTGAGCACGCCGTCCGCCGCTGTGAGCCGCGAGGTCTACCGCATCGACTGGCTCCCGGGCACCGACGTCCTGCACGGCACCTGCCACTGCGGTGCCGAGAACACCGCCGAGGACCCGGTGCGGATGTGGGAGTGGATGCTCGCGCACCCCGAAGGACACCAGCCCGGAGGAACCACCTCATGACCGTGTACGAAGCCGAACTCGTCGTCGACCGCCACGAGCCGGCGGCCGAGGGCGTGCTCACCCTCACCCTGCGCCATCCGCTGGGCGAGGAGCTGCCGGCCTGGGAGCCGGGCGCCCATGTCGACGTCCTGCTCGGCCCGGGCCTTGAGCGGCAGTACTCACTGTGCGGCGATCCCGCGGACCGGCACCGGTGGCGGATCGCCGTACTCCGCGAGGCCGACGGGCGGGGAGGCTCGGCGTACGTCCACGAGCGGCTGCGCGAGGGCGACAGGGTACGGGTGCGGGGGCCGCGCAACCACTTCCCCCTGCACCCCTCCCCGCGTTACCGGTTCATCGCGGGCGGCATCGGCATCACGCCCGTCCTGCCGATGCTCGCCGCGGCCGAGGCGGCGGGCGCCGAGTGGACCCTGCTGTACGGCGGTCGCACCCGCCGCTCCATGGCGTTCACCGCGGAGCTGGAGCGGTACGGGGACCGGGTCACGGTCGCCCCGCAGGACGAGACCGGGCTGCTGGACCTGGCCCCGGTACTGGACGGCCTGCCCGACGGCACGCTCGTCTACTGCTGTGGCCCGGACCCGCTGCTGGACGCGGTGGAGGAGCGCTGCCCGGCCGGGGCACTGCGCGTCGAGCGGTTCCGGCCCAAGGAGCAACCCGCCGGGGACGACGGCGCGTTCGAGGTCGTCCTGGAGCGGAGCGGCCGTACGCTCACCGTCCCGCCGCGGGTGTCGATCCTCGACAGCGTGCGTGCCGCAGGCGTCGAGGTGCTCTACTCCTGCACCGAGGGCACCTGCGGCACCTGCGAGACCGACGTCCTGGAGGGCACACCGGAGCACCGGGACTCGGTCCTGACGGACGAGGAGCGGGAGTCCGGCGAGACCATGATGATCTGCGTGTCCCGGTGCCGGGGCGGGCGGTTGGTGCTCGATCTGTGACAGATCCGTCAGGTCACGAGAGGTACCCCTCCCCCTCAGACGTAGAACCGCGACAGGCTCCGCAGGACGGCCGCGGGCTTGCCGCCGCCGTCGATCTCCATCGTGCCGTCCACGGCGATCTGCACCCCGCCCGGCACGTCCTCCACCGAGGCGAGCTTCGCGACCAGCCGGATACGGGAGCCGACCTTCACCGGGGCCGGGAAACGCACCTTGTCCAGACCGTAGTTGACCTTCGTCGACACTCCCTCGACCTCCAGCAGCTCGGTGAAGAGCGGGATGAAGAGGGAGAGGGTGAGGTAGCCGTGGGCGATGGGCGCGCCGAACGGGCCGTCCTTCGCCTTTTCCGGGTCGACGTGGATCCACTGGTGGTCGCCCGTGGCGTCGGCGAAGGTGTCGATCCGCTCCTGGGTGACCTCGATCCACGCGCTGGTGCCGAGGTCGCTGCCGGCGAGCTTCTTGAGTTCGTCGAGGCCGTTGACGGTGATGCTCATCTGTGGTCCTTGTCTAGGAGGTGGTGCCGTACCGGGAGCGGACACGGGATTTCAGGAGCTTTCCGGAAGCGGTGCGCGGGAGGGCGTCCGCGATCACCACCGATTTGGGGATCTTGTACTTGGCCAGCCGACCGGAGAGTGCGGCGATCACCTCGTCCGGGTCGAGCGTGGAGCCCTCGCGGGGGACGACGACCGCGCGCGGCACCTCGCCCCACCTGTCGTCGGGCACGCCGATGACGGCGCACTCGACGATGTCGGGGTGTGCGAGGAGCTGGTCCTCGATCTCGGCGGGGTAGATGTTCTCGCCGCCTGAGATGATCACGTCCTTGATGCGGTCGACGATGTAGACGTACCCGTCGTCGTCGACGCGGGCCGCGTCCCCGCTGCGGAACCAGCCGTCGGCGAAGACGGCCTCGGTCTCCTCCGGCAGTCCCCAGTAGCCGGACATGACGTGCGGGCCGCGCACCACGACCTCGCCCGTCTCGCCGACGTCGACCGGTGCGAGGTCGGGCCGCACCACCCGTACGTCGCTGAAGAAGTGCGGCACACCGGCCGAGCCCGCCTTGCCGACCGCGTGCTCGGCGTCCAGGAAGAGGGTGCCGGGCGCGGCCTCCGTCATGCCGTAGCCCTGGAGGAAGGTGAGCCCGCGCTCCTGATACGTGGCGATCAGCGGGGTCGGGACCGGTGAGCCGCCGCAGGTGAGGATGCGGAGGCTGGACAGGTCGGCCCCGTCCCAGCGTGGATGCCGGGCCACCTGGTCGAACATGGTCGGCACCCCGAACATGAAGGTGATCCGGTGGCGTTCGATCAGGTCGAAGGTGGCGTCCGGGTCGAAGGACTCGACCAGGACGCAGGTGCCCCCCTTGAGCAGGACGGGCAGGGTGAGCATGTTCAGCCCGGCCGTGTGGAACAACGGGGCGGAGACCAGGGCGCGTTCGTCGGCGGTCAGGTCGTGGTCGACAAGGACGTTGAACGCGTTCCAGACCAGGTTGCCGTGCGTGAGCATGGCGCCCTTGGGCCGGCCCGTGGTCCCCGAGGTGTACATGATGATGCAGGTGTCGTCGAGGCGAACGGGCTGGTCGATCGGCTCGTCGCTCGCGGCGGCCAGCAACTCCTCGTATGCGGCGCCCACTTCGACGTACGTCCGTACATCGGTGCTACCGGGCAGTCGGGCCGCCGGCGGGGCCTGCGAGGGCCCGTGGACGAGGGCCTTGGCGCCCGAGTCGGCGAGCTGGTAGGCGATCTCGGGTTCGGCGAGGCGGATGTTGAGCGGGACGAAGACCCCGCCGAGGGTGCCCGCGGCGAACAGCGTCTCCAGGAAGGCGGGGTGGTTGGGGCCGAGGTAGGCGATCCGGTCGCCGGGGCGGACTCCCCGGGCGCGCAGGGCGTGCGCGAGGCGGGTGGTGCGTTCGTACAGCCCGGCGTAGGTGACGCTGCGGTCGCGGTGGATCAGGGCGGTGCGGTGCGGGGTCTTGCGGGCCCGGCGTGCGGGCCACGACCCCAGTCCCTCGTTGCGCATCTCACGGCCCCTTCAGGCTGTCGTCAGTCCGAGCAGCCGGGCGGCGTTCTCCTTGAGGATCTTCGGGCGCACTTCGTCCTTGATCGACAGCTTCGCGAAGTCGGCGAGCCAGCGGTCGGGGGTGAGGACGGGGAAGTCCGAGCCGAAGAGCACCTTGTCCTTGAGCAAGGTGTTGGCATAGTGCACGAGCTGTGGCGGGAAGTACTTCGGCGACCACCCGGACAGGTCGATGTGCACGCCGGGTTTGTGCGTGGCGACCGCCAGGGCCTCGTCCTGCCAGGGGAACGACGGGTGCGCCAGGATGATCTTCAGGTGGGGGAAGTCGGCGGCGACGTCGTCCACGTGCAGCGGGTTGGAGTACTTCAGCCGGATGCCGCCCCCGCCGGGAACGCCGGCTCCGATGCCGGTCTGGCCCGTGTGGAACAGGGCGATGGTCCCGGTCTCCTCGATGACCTCGTACAGGCCGTAGGCCACCGAGCGGTCGTCGGGGAAGAAACCCTGGATGCTGGGGTGGAACTTGAAGCCTTTCACCCCGTACTCCTCGACCAGGCGCCGGGCCTGCTTCACGCCGGCCTTGCCACGGAAGGGATCGATGGAGGCGAACGGGATCAGCACGTCCGGGTTCGCGGCGGCGGCCTCGGCGACCTCCTCGTTGGGGACCGGTTCGGTGCCGGTGGCGGACTCGGCGTCGACCGTGAAGATCACGGCGGCCATCTTCCGCTCGCGGTAGTACGCGGCCGTCTCCTCCAGGGTCGGCTTCCGGGCGCCCTCCACCTTGAAGTAGGCGGAGGAGGCGTCGTGCAGGTCGTCGTCCAGCGAGGAGTGTCCCTTGGAGGAGACCTCGGCGTGGGTGTGGACGTCGATCGCGACGAGTTCGTCCAGGCCCATCACGCCTCCGGGAACTTCGGCGCGGGGATGCCGACGGTCTGCGGTTCGGCGCCGACCGACGTGGCCCACACGTCGGCGAGGGTGTCCGGGGACCAGCCGCCGTCCGCGTACGCCGCCGTGGTCTCCTGCGGGTGCGACCAGAGTGCCACCTTGTCACCGCCGATGCCGATGGCCTGGCCGGTCACGCCGCGCGCCGCCTCGGAGGCGAGGAAGGGTACGAGAGCGGCGCAGTCCTCGGGGGTGCCGAAACCCTCGCCCTTGCGGAGGAAGTCGGGCAGCGGCTCGCCGTTCTTCATGGCCTCGACGTAGGGGGCGAAGGCCGGGATGGTCTCCGTCATGGCGGTGGCGGCGACCGGAACGATCGCGTTGACGGTGATGTGCGCGCGGGCCAGTTCCATCGACCAGGTGCGGGCCATGGCGGCGATGCCGGCCTTGGCGGCGGCGTAGTTCGTCTGTCCGAAGTTGCCGCGCTGTCCGGCCGGGGAGCCGACCAGGATCATCGTGCCGCCCTCGCCCTGCTCACGCATCCGGACGGCGGCGGCTCGGGCGCAGGTGAAGGTACCGCGCAGATGGGTGGTGATCACCGCGTCGAAGTCGTCGTCGGTCATCTTCCACAGCACCTTGTCGCGCAGGATGCCGGCGTTGGTGACCAGGACGTCCAGGCGGCCGAACTCCTCCACGGCGCGGGCCACCAGCCGGTCGGCGGCCTCGCCGGTACCGACCGCGACGGCCTCGGCCACGGCCTTGCCGCCCGCCTCGGTGACGGACTTCGCGGCTTGCTCGGCGACGGCCTCGTCGACGTCGTTCACGACCACGGCGGCGCCGTGGGCGGCGAGGGCATGGGCGTAGGCCAGGCCGAGGCCACGGCCGCTTCCGGTGACGACGGCCACCTTGCCGGTGAGATCGATGCTGGGCACGAGCGGGTCCCTTCCAGAGGGGTCGGCCGCCGGGCGCGCCGGGGCGGGTGCGCCTGTGGCTCGGGCGGCGTGCGGTCCGGAATCGAAGCTAAGGACAATCATTGTTGTCGTCAATAGTTGTTGCCGACCGGTCCGTGCGGCATGCTGTGGGGCAGCACGTACGTACGTCCCGCCTCCGGACGGAGGCCCGGCCCAGGGAGCCAGCCATCGCCGGCCAGCAGCACGCCCCAGAACACGCCGTGGGCTCCGCCCCGATCGACGCCCGGGAGCCGTGGATGCGCGGGCTGCACGCGGACACCGGCTATCTGCTGTACCGGCTCGGGCTGCGCTCCGGCCAGCTGTTCAACGCCTTCCTCCAGGAGTCCGGCCTGCGGCTGCGCCACTACGCGCTGCTGCGCTTCCTCGCCACCTCCGAGGGCGCCCTGCAACGGGAGTTGAGCACCTCCCTCGGCTACGACCCGAGCGCGATCGTCGGCCTGGTCGACGACCTGGAGAGGCTGGGGTTCGCCGAGCGCCGTCCCTCCCCGGACGACCGGCGCAGCCGTATCGTCGTGCTGACCGAGGCCGGCCGGGTCTTCCTGCGCGACACCGACGAGGCGGGTTCGCGGGTCACGGGCGAACTGCTCCGGCCGCTCGACGCCGAGGAGCGGGACGTCCTGCACACGCTGCTGCTGAGGGTCGCCGAGAACGGGCTCGGGTGACGCCGTCCCCATGACCGCCGACGCGCTGCCCCCGCAGACGGTGCGTTCCGCACCGGACCGGCTGCTCGCCGTGCTCGCGGCCTTCGACCACGCGCATCCGGCGCTCTGCCTGACCGACATCAGCCGCCGGGCCGGGCTCACCCTCACCACCACGCACCGGCTGGTGGGGGCACTGACCGAGTGGGGCGCCCTGGAGCGGGACGCGGAGGGTCTCTACCACGTGGGGCTGAGGCTGTGGGAGATCGCGGCGCTCGCTCCGCGCGGACTCGCGCTGCGGCAGGTGGCGCTGCCGCACCTGGAGGACCTGTACGAGGCGACGCACGAGAACGTGCAGCTGGCGGTGCGCGACGGCGGGGAGGTCGTGTACGTCGAGTGGCTCTCCGGGCGCTCGGCGGTCGGCGTCCACATCCGGGTCGGCGCCCGCTGGCCGCTGCACGCCACCGGGGTCGGGCTCGCCCTGCTGGCCCACAGCGGGCAGCCGTTCCAGGAGGCGTACTGCGAGGGGCCGTTGACCGCGTTCACCCCGTACACCATCGCGGATCCCGCGCGACTGCGCCGCGAACTGGCGGAAGTACGGCGGTCGGGCGTGGCCGTGAGCAGTCGTCAGATCACCGAAGACGCCCTGTCGGTGGCGGCCCCGGTACACGGCCGCGACGGCGGGGTGATGGCGGCGGTGTCGATCGTGGTCCCCCACGCGACGGCCCAGGCAGCCGTGCTGGTCCCGGCGGTACGGCTCGCGGCGCGGGGGATATCACGGGCGCTGGGGTGGCAGCCGGCGGCACGCTGAGCCGAGGTTCGCACCGTTCAGGCTTCGGGGCAGCAACCGGGGTTGTGACCGGCATTGAGGCGGAGCACCACCGGGGAGCGATCAGACGAATCGGTCCACGCCGGTCGACGGCGGCGTCCCGCTCCGGCACCAGGTCTCGATCCCGCTCGCGGTCTCCCTGCTTCCCGCGGAAGTACAACCACTGTGACCACGCGAGCATCTGAAACAACGTGTAACACCTCGTTAACTGACGTCAAGTTAGGTAGGTCGCGCGACGTTCATGGGATCGCTCCCATCAGGGAGCTACCGGAAGGAGTTTCGTGGCTACGAGCACACGGACCCAGCGACGGAGGCTGGCCATACCCCTGCTGGCCTTCGTCCTGGCCGGCGGCGGCACGGTCGCCACCGGGGGTACGGCGACGGCGGTGCCCGCCGAGCCGGACACCCCGGTGGGCAGCGGTGTCAGCTCTGGATTGCGACCCGAAGGAGATCGGATCGACCTGACCGGGGGCGCCGGCCGGTTCAGACCGCGCCAGACCGGTGAGTCCGATACACAGCACAAGCAAACGCCCTCCGGCCGCGCTCCGTACATCGTGGAACTCTCCGAGGAACCGGTGGCGACCTACGCGGGTCGGCTCTCGGGGCTGTCCCGGACCCGCCCTGCACCGGGCGAGCAGCTGGAACCGCAGTCGGGGGCGGCGAAGGCGTACCGGAAGCACCTGGGTACCCAGCGGACGGCCGTGGCCGAAGCAGCCGGCGTCACGGTCAACGAGGTCTACACCACGGCCTTCAACGGATTCTCCGCCACGCTGACCACCGCTCAGGTCGAGGAACTGAAGGCGGACAAGCGGGTCCGTTCGGTCACCAAGTCCCAGGTGGTCGGTACGAACCAGGCGTCCCTTGGTGACACCACACCGCAGCCGACGACTGGCACGGCAACGGGCACAGCCGGAACAGCCAAGACCGGGGCATCGGCCAGCGGCGCCCTGGCAACCGGCTCGCCGGCGACCAGCGCGCACAAGTCCGCCGCGCGGAAGCCGGGCGGAAGCACCGGCGCCGGGGTCGTGATCGGCGTCCTGGACACCGGGATCTGGCCGGAGAGCCCGTCGTTCGCCAAGCGGATACCGGCGGCCCCGGCGGGCTGGCACGGCACCTGCCAGACCGGCTACACATTCGCTGCCCAGCACTGCAACGGCAAGATCGTCGGCGCCCGGTACTTCGCCGACACCTTCCTCGCGGCGTCGGGCGGCACGCTGCCCGAGGGTGAGGTGCTCTCCCCCCGGGACATGGCCGGGCACGGTACGCACACGGCGTCCACCGCGGCCGGCCTGCCCGTCGACAACGTCACCATCTCGGGGCGGAACTTCGGTTCGGTCTCCGGCGTGGCGCCGGATGCGCGGATCGCCGTCTACAAGGTCCTGTGGGGCGGCTCGGGATACGACGCCGACATCATCGCGGGCATCGACGCGGCGGTCTCCGACGGCGTACAGGTGCTCAACTACTCGATCGGAACGCAGTTCGGGGACAGCGAGCCCAACACCCCGATCGGCAAAGCGTTCCTCAACGCCACGCTGGCCGGAGTCTTCGTCACGGCCGCGGCCGGCAACAGCGGCTTCAGCAGCGCGGTCAGCAACACCCAGCCGTGGGTCACCACGGTCGGCGCGGCGGTGACCCACGTGAACGAGGGAACCGTCCGGCTCGGCGACGGCACCTCGATCACCGGCGCCTCGCTGGACGTGCTCCCCGGTGGCCGATCCCTGCCGCTGGTCTTCGGCGAGCAGGCCGGCACATTGGAGGAGGGCTCGGCGTACTGCGAGCCCGGCAGTCTGGACCCGGCGAAGGTGGAGGGCAAGGTGGTCGCCTGCGCCCTGGACAGCCCCTACGGCGCGGTGGAGGAGCTCAAGGCCAAGCGCGCGGCGGCCATGGTCCTCTTCGATCCCAACGGCAACTTCCGGGTCAACAGCATCTACGACTTCCCGGTGCTCTATCTGAACACCAGGGACCAGGCCGGTAAGATCTTCAACTACCTGATGAGGCACCCGGCCGACGGCACCGCGCGGCTCACCTCAAGCAACCACGGCTCCGGCGCCCCAGGTGTGCCGACCATCGCGGACTACTCTGCGACAGGGCCGGACAAGACGCATCCCGGGCTCATGAAGCCCGACCTGGTCGCCCCCGGCAGCGACATCATCGCGGCCGTCTCCCCGCCGGGGAACTTCGGCCGGCAGTACGACGCGTACTCGGGGACCTCGATGGCGGCCCCGCACGTGGCCGGCGAGGCCGCGGTCCTGCGGGCCGAACATCCCGACTGGTCGCCCGGCGCGGTCGCCTCGGCGTTGCACACCACAGCCGACACCGTGGGCGACACCAGCCCGCTGGCCCAGGGCAGCGGGCTGCCGTCGCTGACGCGGGCCGCCGATCCGGGGCTGGTCATCGAGCCGGACGCCAAGAGCCTGACCGCCTTCAGTGAAGCGGCTCAGCCCGACGGCCGCGAGCTGAACCTGCCGTCGATCGGGCTGCGCGAGTACGACGGCACCAAGCCGGTGGTGTTGACCCGCAAGCTGACCAACGTCGGCAGCAAGCGGGAGACGTACCGTGCCTCGACGAGCGGGCTGGAGGGCATGCGGGTGAGCGTCACCCCGGCAACGGTGACGGTGGCACCGGGCGAGACCGCCTCGGTCACCATCACCCTGCGGCGAGGCAGCGCACCGTGGGACCGCTACGTCACCGGCGCGATCACCTGGCGCGGCACCCACCACCAGGTACGGATTCCGGTCGCCGCGCGCCCGTGGGGCATCTCGCCCCGGTCGTACGACGACACCCTGGAAGAGTTCGGCCGCCTCGCCGACGGCACCTACGGCGTGTTCGAGCCGGGCTTCACCGGTCCGGTCTCCGGCCGGTCGACCGGCTACGCCCCCATGCGGCGGGAGTCGTACTCGATGCGGACCGGGGTCAGCGGCGGGGTCTTCGACCGGAAGGCCCTCGGAGTGCAGGCGCACACCTTCAAGGTGCCGACGGGCAGCGCCGGAATCGTCGTGGATATCGCGACCGACGACCCGGACACCAACCTCGACCTCTGGCTGTACAAGGGCGACAAGCTGGTCTACCGGAGCGCCGCCGGCTGGAGCAGCTCCGAGCGGGCCTGGGTCTTCATGCCGGAAGCGGGCACCTACACGGCGTATGTCTTCGCACAGGACTCCGGTAGCCCGGTCGTCGACTACCGGCTCGGCCACGTCGTCCTCGGCCGTGACGGCCACTACGAGCCGGCGACGCTGGAACTGCCGGCCGCGGTGGAGCGCGGCACGACACCGCGGTTCAAGCTGCGGCCGGGCGCTCCGCTGAAGCCTGACGTCGAGTACTGGGCGTACACCGAGCTCCGCACCAACGGGCAGGTGATTCCAGGTCAGTTGGTGTCCACGAACCAGTACTCCTGGGAGTGACGCGGTAATTCCCCGGGGGCGGTGGCTCCCGAGTGGCCGGTGGGGTGGGGCGGAGCGCCTTCCGCCCCACCGGCTCGCTCATCCCGGACTCCACGGAGCCGGCATCCGGCGGCTTCCGCGTGCCGCCGCGATCGGCGCCCTGCGCTCGACTCCGTGTTCACCGGCGCGTCCCACCGGGGCACGGCGGCCGGTGGGGGTGGTTCGGTGTCGGCGTCAAGGTGTTCAAGGTGTTCGGGCCGCGGCGGTGTCGCGGAGGAGGCCGGCGAAGGTCAGGGCGGCGGGGGTGAGCGAGTGGTCGGCCATGCGCACCAGGAGGATGCGGCGGACGGGGGCCGGCGGCTGGAGGGGCAGGACGCTGACGCCGGGGCGGATGCCCTCCAGGGCCAGGGTGGGGGCGAGGGCGACGCCGATGCCGGCGGCGACCATGGCCTGGGCTTCCTGGTAGTCGTGGGCCTCGTAGGCGATGTGGGGCTCGAAGCCGGCGGCACGGCAGCCGCGGACGAGGGCTTCGGCCACCGGGTGACGGTCGGCGCGGGTGATCCAGGGATCGTGTGCGAAGTCGGCGAGTGAGGCGGCGTCGCGGCCGGCGCGTGGATGGCGGTCGCTGACGAGAAGGGCCGGCGGGTCGTCGAGGAGCGGGGAGACGACGATGTCCTCCCGGTCGATCCGGCTCCAGTCGTAGTCCCACATCAGCGACATCTCGATCTCCCGGTTCTCCAGCATGGTCCAGAGTCCGGCGATGCGGGCGCTGCGGACGGTCAGGCGTACGTCGGGGTGGGCGTCCCGGAAGGCGATCACGGCCTGCGGGAGGAGCGAGGCGCCGACGGTGGGGAAGGTGCCGATGCGGAGTGTGCCCGCGCGCAGGCCGGCGAAGTCGGCGAGTTCGTTCTCCGCGGCCCGCAGTTCGCGTTCGATCCGTTGCCCTCGTTCGGCCAGCGCCCGGCCGGCGTCGGTGAGGGTGACGCCCCGGGCGTGGCGTTCCAGCAGGGGCTGGCCCGCCTCCGCTTCCAGGCGGTTGATCTGCTGCGACACCGCTGACGGTGTGTAGTTGAGGGCGCGGGCTGTCGCGGTCACCGAGCCGCGCCGGGCGACCTCCGTGAACAGCAGGATGCGCCGGACGTCGAGCATGCCCTTACCTCCAGCGTTCACTTCAGCTTAATAGCCATGCAGATTTCCGAGATTGTACTTCACGCTGCCGTAACCCACCGTGGAGGACACCACGCACGGCGAGACCGTCGGTGGACATCCCCTTCCATGGCTGTGAGGAGTCGGTTGTGCTGCGTCTGCACGGCGAGATGATCCGCGGAGGAACCAGCAAGTGCTGGATCTTCGACCACCGCGACGTGGCCGCCACGGGCGTGGACGTCGACGCCCTGCTGCTCGCCGCCTTCAACGCCGCCGACCCCCGCCAGATCGACGGCGTGGGCGGCGCCTCCTCCACCACCTCCAAGGCCGCCGTCGTACAGGCGTCGGCCCAGGCCGGTGTGGACGTCGAGTACGCCTTCGCTCAGGTGGGGATCGGGGACGAGCGCGTGGAGTGGGCCAGCAACTGCGGCAACTGCGCCACCGCCGTCGCCCTGTACGCCGTCCACCACGACCTCGTGCCGATCACGTCGGACACCACCACCGTCCGCATGCTCAACGTCAACACCGGAGCCCGCCTGACCGGCACCATCCCCACCCCCGCGGGCGCAGCCCCCGAGGAGGGCACGGCCATGGTGCCGGGAACCTCGGCACCGGGCGTACCGGTCCTGCTCGGGTTCCAGGACCCGGCGGGCTCGACGACCGGCCGCGCTCTGCCGACCGGCCGGGCCCTGGACGAGCTGACCGGTCCGGACGGTCCCGTCGAGGCATCCCTGGTGGACGCCGGCGCACCGGCCGCGCTGTTCGAGGCCAAGGCGTTCGGACTCGACGGCACGGAATCCCCCACCGCGTTCGCCGCCGCCGTGCCCGCGCTGACCCTGCTGCGCCGCCAGGCAGCACTGGCCATGGGCCTGGCCCGCGAGGGCGATCCGGTCAGCCACGCGGTGCCGAAAGCCGGCATCGTCGCCCGCCCCGCCCCCTATCGCACCACACAGGGCATCCTCGTCGACCAGGACGAGTACGACCTGGCCGTGCGCATGGTCTCCATGCACGCCCCGCACCCGGCGATCGGCCTGACCTCCGCCGTGGCCCTGGCCACGGCCGCCGCCACCCCCGGCACCCTCGCCCACCGCGTCGCCCGGCAGACCACCGACGGCACGCTGCGCCTGGGCACCCCCGCCGGCGTGGTCACCACCCAAGCCGTCCCCGTACCGGACAGCGCGTCCCCCACGGTGCTGCTGCACCGCGCCGCCCGGCGTATCGCCCGAGCCGAACTCCTCGTTCCCGTCCCGGAAGGACGCCCCGCATGAGCCGCAACGACGCCGCCCCGGGTTCCGTCACCGCACCACCGGGCCGCATCCGCCGGATGCTGTCCCACCTCTACGTCCAGTGCCTGATCGCCGTCCTCCTCGGCGCCGCTGTGGGCGGGCTGTGGCCGTCCGCCGGCGCCGACCTCAAGCCGCTCGGCGACGGCTTCATCGCGCTGGTGAAGATGTTCATCGCGCCGATCATCTTCTGCACGGTCGTCCACGGCATCGCCTCCATGGGCAACGCCCGCGCGGTCGGCCGTGTCAGTCTGAAGGCTCTGGTCTACTTCGAGGTGCTGACCACCGTGGCCATGGTGATCGGCCTGGTCGTCGTCAACGTCGTCAAGCCCGGCAGCGGTCTGCACATCGACCTCTCGACCCTGTCCGCCAAGGGCCTGCCGCCGGAAGCGACCACGGCCCACGAAGGTTTCGCCGAGTTCCTCCTCGCCATCATCCCGGCCACCCTGGTCAGCGCCCTGACCGGCAACGAGATCCTGCCGGTGCTGCTGGTGTCGGTACTGTTCGGCTTCGGCCTGCACGCCGTCGGAGAGGCCGGCCTGGGCATCGCCCGGGGCATCGAGAAGGTCTCCACGGTCCTGTTCACGCTCATCCGGTGGATCATGCGGCTGGCCCCCGTCGGCGCGTTCGGCTCCATGGCCTTCACCATCGGCAACTACGGCCTGGGCACCCTGCGCCACCTGGGCCTGCTGGTCGGCTCCTTCTGGCTGACCGCCCTCTTCTTCGTCCTGGTCGTCCTCGGGACCGTGATGCGCCTGAACGGACTGCGGCTGTTGCCCTTCCTGCGCTACATCAAGGAAGAACTGCTGATCGTCCTGGGCACCTCATCCACCGAGCCCGTACTGCCGCGCATGATGGCCAAGCTCCAGCACGCGGGCGCCTCGAAACCCGTCGTAGGCATCACGCTGCCCGCCGGGTACTCCTTCAACCTCGACGGCACCGCCATCTACCTGACCATGGGCTCGGTCTTCCTCGCCCAGGCCCTCGGCATCGACCTCAGCCTCACCCAGCAGGTGACCATGCTCGCCGTCATGCTGCTCACCTCCAAGGGCGCCGCGGGTGTCACCGGCTCCGGCTTCATCGCCCTGGCCGCCACCCTCAGCGCCGTGCCGCACGTCCCGGTCGCCGCCCTCGCGCTGATCTTCGGCATCGACCGGTTCATGTCCGAAGCCCGCGCCCTGACCAGCCTGGTCGGCAACGGCGTCGCCACCCTGGCCGTCGCCCGCTGGGAGGGCGAGCTCGACGAGGACCGTGCCAAGGCCGTCCTGCGCGGCGAGATTCCCTACGCCCCTGCCCCCGCTCCTCCCGCGGTGCCGGCAGAGTCCGGTCCGAAGGAGACGCCCGCGCCCACCCGCGACCCCGTCCCCGCCGCAAGCTGACGTCACGTGGGCGGGCCGGCCCCGAGCAGACGCTCGGGGCCGGCGACGTCTCCTTCCTCAAGCACGAGTTCCCCTCCGAGAAGCCGGAGGACGGCTCACGGCCTCGATTCGCTCAGCGGTCGAAGGCCAGGCGCGGTGCCGCGTTGCGGGCCAGGGCGTGGGCCTGGTCGGGCCACCAGGTGCCGGCGGGCGGGTCGACGACGCCGTACTCGGGGTCGATGGTGCCGCCGGTGTTGCGCGTGCAGCTACCGTCGGACTCGCCGGGGATCTTGATCCACAGATAGGCGTCGACGAGAGGTACGCCGGTGTCGGCGGTGGGACGCGGGCCGAGACCGCGGCCGGGTGCGTTGCACCAGGCCTCCGGATCCCCGGTGTACTTGCCCGGCTCCGGGGTCCAGGCGCCCAGGCCGTTGCGGCTGGTGTCGATCACGAAGTGACGCAGCCCGTCGGCCGGCGGGGTGCCCACGTTCTGGTCGTACCAGGCGTCGGTCCACCGCCAGGTGGTGGGGTCGGTGGAGGAGACCACGTTGCCGGGGGTGCCGTCGTTGGGGGCAGCCGCCGAGTAGTACTGGCCGGCGCACCGCTCGGCGTGGCCACGCGCCTCCTCGGGCCCCTCGGTGGCGTACCACATGCACTTGGCGATCCAGGTGCCGTATCTGGCGTTGTGGTCGGTGGGGTGGGTGTTGGACACGTTCAGGGCGAAGCCGTCACTGTGGCGGACCCCGGCGTCCAGCAGCCGCTGGGCCATCTCACCGACGGGCCGCCATTGGACGTTCCCCGCGTCCAGGTAGACCACGGTGCGCGGCTTGGCCTTCAGGGTCTTCACGGCGTAGGCCAGGTCGGCGATGCGGGCGGCGGTGAGTTCGCCTGTCGGGTCGGTGGTGGGTCCGCAGTCCTTGGGGAGGAGGGCCGTGCCGTCGGGTTCGACGACGACCACCGCCTTGCTGGTGCCGATGCCGGCGGCGAAGGCGTCGATCCACTGCCGGTAGGCGGCGGAGGATGCGGCTCCGCCGCTGGAGTACTGCGTGCAGTCCCGGCCCGGGACGTTGTAGGCGACCAGGACCGGGGTCCGGCCCACGGCCCGGGCCCGGTGGACGAGCTCGCCGACCTTGCCGCGCACCTCGTCGGGCGTGCCCTCGGTGAACCACGCGGCCTGCGGCCAGTCGGCGAGCTTGGCCATGTTCACGGCGTTCTCGATGTCGCCGTTCCCGAAGTCCACGAGGGCCTGCTTGGCGGCCTTGCTGTGCGGGTCCACATAGAGCTTCGTGGCCGGGGTGAGCACGTCCCGCGTGGGTGTGGCCTGCGCCTGCGTCGCGGTGAGAGCGGCGCCCGCGGTGAGGGCCGCGACGACGACGGCCGCGCGGCGCCGAAGGCTGCGTGGATTCATGGTTGCTTCCTGGTCGATGAGGTGGTGGAGGCAGATGCCCGCCGCCCCGGCGGACCGCCGGTTCGCCGGGGCGGGCGGCGGGAGTCCCGGATCAGTAGCCGTAGATCATCTTGTAGGCGACCTCGGGGAGGAACTGTCCGGCCGTGGAGCCGGCTCCGACGCCGCAGTTGCCGTCGGACTCGCCCGGGGTCTTGATCCACAACAGCATCTCGGCGCCTCCGCCCGTCCGGGTGGGGGTGCCGATGCGGCGGCCCGCGGGGTTGCACCACTGGCCGTTGGAGCCGTTGCCGTTGCGGCTGGTGTCCACGACGAACGGCTTGGTGTAGCCGTAGCGGGCACTGAGCTCACTGTTGACGGCGTTGCCGAAGGCGGTGTTCTCGGCGGTCGTGAAGTAGTTGGAGACGTTGAGCGAGAAGCCGTGGGCCTGACGGAGGCCGGCTTCGTGGAGGCGCTGGGCCATGGTCGCCGGACCGACCCAACCGGGGTTGCCGGCGTCCATGTAGACCCAGGTGTTGGGGGCCTGGCGGCTGAACTGGGCGAGGGCGTTGGTGAGCATGGCCTCGCGTTCGTCGATCTGAGCCTGGGTCATGCAGCCGTAGTCCCCGAGGGAGTCGGGTTCGAGGATGACGACCGCCGGGCGGCCCGCGATCCCGCCGGCGAACTGGGCGATCCAGTTCGCGTAGGCGGACGGCGAGGCGGCTCCGCCCGCGGAGTGCCCGCCGCAGTAGTCACGGTTGTAGATGTTGTAGGCGACGAGGACGGGCAGTTTGTCGGAGTTGTCCGCCGCTCCGGCGTACGCCCCCGTGGCCGTGCCGATGGTGCCGCTCCAGGAGCCGAACCAGCGGGCCATCGGGGTGTTGGCGATGGAGGCGTTGATCGCGGACGCCCGGCCGTCGCCGGGATTGGCGGCCACCCACCTCTTGGCGCTGGAGTCGGGGTCCACATAGAACCCGCTGGTCATGGTGGTCGGGTCGGCCGCGTGGGCGGACGGTGCGAGGGCGAGCGCGGACGGCAGGGCGAAGAGGGCTGCCACCAGTATCCGGAGTCTGCGGCGCATGGCTGTACCTCGATTTCCTGAGCGGGGTCCGAGTGCACTGGGAGCGCTCCCACTGGAAGCGGTCCCAATCGTGGAGTGGGCCGGATGAGCTGTCAATGGTCCGCGCAGGACTCGACCTTCACCAGAATGTGAGGTCCACGATGATTGATTGTCTGGAAGCGCTCCCAGTCCGGCCGTCCCCGAGCGCGCCTGCCTGTGACAGACTCCCGGCTCATGGCAGAAGATGCGCCGCGTCGGCAGCCGACGCTCGACGAGGTGGCCGAACGCGCCGGTGTCTCCCGCTCCGTGGCCTCCCGAGCCCTCAACAACGCTCCGCACGTCAGCCGCGCCAAACGCGAAGCCGTCGAACGGGCCGTCCGGCAACTCGGCTACGTCCCCAACCCGACCGCCCGCGCCCTGGCCACCCGGCAGACGGGGGCGGCCGCCCTGGTCGTCTCGGGAGAAGATCCGTCGATCTTCGCCGATCCCTTCTTCGCCCAGGTCATCGTGGGGGCGTCGGCCGCTCTTGAGGAGGCCGACCTGCATCTGATGCTGTGTCTGGCCGCTTCCGACCGCGGCCGCAAACGGGTTGCGGAACTCCTTCGCTCCAGGGGCGCCGACGGCGCCATGCTGATGGCGCTGCGCGAGGACGATCCGCTGACCCGGGTGACCGAGGAGGCGCAGATGCCCGTCGTGTTCGGCGGACGTCCGGTCGGTACGACTCCCCGGTGGTACGTCGATGTCGACAACGTCGGCGGGGCGCGCAAGGCGACCGAGCACCTGCTCTCACGCGGCCTGACTCGTGTGGCCGCGATCTGTGGGCGGCTGGACACCGAGGCCGGGCGCGCTCGGTACCGCGGCTACCGGGACGCCATGCTCGCCGCCGGCCTCGATCCGTTCCCGCCGCAGGAGGGGGACTTCACCGAGCCCAGCGGAGCCGCCGCCATGGCCGCACTGCTGGTGAACCACCCTGATGTGGAGGGGGTGTTCGCCGCCGGCGACAACATGGCGGTGGGAGCACTGCGCACGCTGCGGAAGGCCGGCCGACAGGTCCCCGCCGACGTCGCCGTGGTCGGATTCGACGACCTGACCGTCGCCCGGATCGCCGATCCGCCGCTCACCACCGTCCATCAGCCCATAGAGGCTCTGGGCCGGGAGATGGCGCGCATGCTGGTCGCGCTCGTCAACGGACAGGACCCCACTGCGCTGATCCTGCCGACCCGCCTGGTCGTCCGCTCCAGTGCCTGACGGCTGTGGCGGGGCTCCGGTCGGAGCCGGGGTCCCGTCCGTCAGCGAGTGAGTTGGTCCGGGTGAGCAGGCCGAGCCGCCACGGCGGACTGTTGTGGTCACCGCTCGCGTTCGGGTGGGTTGCTCTCGGACGCGGTCGGCAGGCTCCAGGTGCCGGCCAGGCTGCCGGACGTCCAGGACCGGGAACAACGCCGCCCGTCGGAGCCGATGGCCTCCACGAGCAGCAGGTACTGGTCGCTGCACTGCACCTTGCAGACGTTGCTCGCCTCGACCAGGGCGTAGAAGCGGCATGGACGCGTAGAAGTTGCGTGGCGCGCTCCAGCCGTTCTCATCGCTGATGCCGGGGTTGGTGGAGGAGAGCCGAAGTGGCCCTGGAAACCGACGCAGGGCACTGGCGGGCTCGCGCGGTTGGTGCGTGAGGGAGTGGGTGGCGTTCCTGGCGATCGGGCATGCCGGTACGGGCGCCTGGATCGTGCCGGCGGTCGCGTAGGAAGGAGTAACCCGAGCCAGGTCAGGGAAGCGTGCCTGGAGCGGACACGGACGAAGGCTGCTGGTCAGCTGTGGGCGTCGCCGTCGTGAGACAGACCTCCTGCCGCCCCCGCATACTCGCCGGGTCGCCATGGTGAACCTTGGCTGATCGTGGGGGCGACGTCGTCCCCGGCGGCTCCTCCAGTGCCCGCGGGGACACCATCGCCCGCGCGGACGCGCCCGCGCGCCTCAGGCGGGGGCGACCCGGTGGATCGCCAGCGCGTCCACGCGGTGCATCCTCGTGTCGGAGGGCGCGCACACCAGACGCCCGACCGCCGGGGTACGGCCGGGCAGCGGCTCCTGGCCGCGTAGCTCGGCCTCGACGAACAGGCGCAGCCGTTCGGCACACCTGCGATAGAACCGCAGCTGGGTGCGGCGGCCGAACAGGCGCCACCCGAGGAAGGTGATCCGGTCCAGGGTGGGGGCACCCTGCGAATGGCAGGAGACGACGAACAGCACCTCGCCGGTGTCCTGCCGCTTCACCACCTCGTAGGTGGCCCGGCCGCGTTCCAGGTGACCCTCCAGGGTCTCGTAGGCCCATCCCCAGACGCGGTCCGTCCCGTCGCGCACCTCGTCCACCACGCTGGTGACGCGCACACCGCAGTAGAAGTGCATGCCGTGGAACCGAGCCTCCAGCAGCATGTCGCGGCCGAGCAAGGGTGCGGCGGGGTCGTAGAGCGCGCGCACGATCTCCGGCGGCGAGAACTCGTAGTCGCGGACCAGGCGGCAGGCCCGTTCCCATGGGCCTGCCGGCTCCGGCGGGCCCGGTCGCTCCGCCGGCAGCGCGGTGCGGTGAACGTCGATGTTCCAGGACGGCCGGCGTACCTCGTCGACCGAGTAGTTGACGCGCGCGTCCGCGAGGTCCCGCCACGCCTGTACGGCGTCGAGGCGTCCGAAGGCCCACTTGCCCAGGGAACTCACTGGGAACCTTCGAGCGAGTCGCCGATCAGCCACAGGGTCGGCGGCCACAGACCCACGAAGAGCGCGCGCCGCTCGGCGTTCCCCCGTTGCTCCTGGTCGACGGTCTTCGCGCGCACCCACAACGTCACGCACAGGCCGACGGAGGCGAGCGAGACCAGGTGCAGATGAGTACTCCGCACACCTGCGCGGTGCAGGAGCCGGACCACCATGGGAACCTCCGGGGTCGCTTGCTTGTGTCACTATCTTTTCGGAAGAGTGCACCTTTTGTCAGGGTATACACCTGTTGATGATGTTTCATACGGAGTCTAAGGGGCGGAGATGATGCCTCCACGCTGTCCTCGAACGCTGGCCGTGCTCGCGCGGTGGCTTCTGGGCACAGGGCTGGTCTCGTGGCGCTATCTGTGGGAGACGACGCCTTTGCACCGAGGCGGCGAGTGCCGCGGTGACGAGACGGACCTCCCACCGCGGCTGCCGCCCGCAGCGGCCGACAGCCGGGTGCAACGGGCGCAGGACGGCTACGGCCCCCTCTTCCACCGCCTCTTCCGCGTGCGCATCGCCGATGCCGACGTCGGTCCGGACCGGCTCATCGAACGGGTCTGCCGCGATTTCAAGCGCTTCGTTCCCTCCGAGGTGGTCGACATCCACACCGGTGAGCTCCGTGACCACGGCCTGGACGTCGGGGACGAGCTGCTGGTGGAGATGCCAGGACCCTGGAACGGACCCGTCAAGGTCGTCCATCGTGACGTCGACCGTCTGCACCTGGTGACCCTGCGCGGTCACATGGAGGCCGGTCAGGTGCAGTTCCGCGCACGAGAGGAGGACGGCCTGCTGGTCTTCGAGATCGAGCTCTGGGCGTGCCCCGGCAGCCGCCTGGTGCACCTTCTGTACTCGCACCTGCGCCTGGCGAAGGAGATCCAGCTCAACATGTGGGTCCGCTTCTGCCTGGCCGCCGCCGCGATGTCGGGGGGCCGACCGGCCGACGGTGTGCACATCTCCACCCGCCGGCTCGAATCGCCGGACAGGATCCCCGTGCGCCCGCTCTCCCCGGCCGGGAAGAACTCTCCGGGCGGCGCGCCGACTCAGGGGGCATCGTCGGCGGACCGGTTCGGTCAGCCGGGCGCGAGCCGGGACCGCCGACGCAGGGACGGCACGTGATGGCCGGCCCGCTCCAGGACCGGACCGTCGTGATCACCGGGGCCGCGCGCGGACTGGGAGCGGCACTGGCGCACGAACTGGCCCGGCGCGGGGCGCGCCTGGCACTTCTCGGCCATGAGGGGTCCGAGCTGGATGCCTTGGCGGCCACCCTGCCCACACCGGCGCTGGCGGTCGAAGTGGACGTCACCGACAACTCCGCCCTGGACGATGCGGCGGGCGAGGTCCGCGAACACCTCGGCCGGCCGTCGGCGGTCGTGGCGAACGCGGGAATCGCCGAGGGAGGCCCTTTCGCGACGTCGGACCCCGCCTCATGGCGCCGTGTCATCGACGTGAACGTGACAGGCAGTGCCCACACGGCGCGGGTGTTCCTGCCCGATCTGAGGGCGACAGCGGGCTACTTCCTCCAGATCGCGTCGCTCGCGTCACTCGGAGCCACCCCGATGATGAGTGCCTACTGTGCCTCCAAAGCGGGGGTGGAAGCCTTCGCCCACGCCCTCCGGGCCGAGGTGGCGCACGAGGGGATCGCGGTGGGCGTCGCCTATCCCGCCTGGGCGGACACCGACATGATCCGCGAAGCCGAGGACTTCGCCGCCCTGCGCGAACTGCGCGTGCACATGCCGCCCGGCGTCCGGGACATCCGTCCGGCAGAGGCGGTCGCCGCCCGACTGGCGCGCGCCGTCGAGCGCCGCAGCACCGCCGTCTACATCCCGGCGTGGCTGCGTCTCGTCCAGCCCCTGCGCTGGGCCCTGCCGCCCCTGGTACTACGGCTGGCCCGGCACCATCTGCCCCGCTGGGACGCCGGACGGCCGCTGCGTGCCACGGACAGGCTGGGCACCGGTGGACGGGCCGACCGCGCCGCGGCCACACCGGACGGCGACCGACGGGGCTGATCCCTGCCCACAGCACCGAGCGGGACCGGAAGCGTTCTGTCGCAGCGCGGCGGCACCGCACCGGGCGGAACGCACTGGGCGACGTGGGTTCCCGTCGCGGAATCGGCCGGAAACCCCCACGCTGGAAGAGCGGGAACAGATCCCTCGGCACCGGTGCCGAGGAAACGCGAGGCGGCAGGAACCGCGAGGACGAGGTGGGGGGAGCGCTGGTCAGCGCTGGTCGTACACGGAGGCGCCCGACCGGAAGCGGCGACTCACGATGGCGTAGCGCCGGGTACGGCATCGCGTGCCGCACCGCCCGGAGTTGTCCGTCACCCGTCCGGAGCGTCGGCGGCGTCCCTGTGCGGGTGCGGGCGTCCCTGTGCGGGTGCGGTGAGCCGGCGACGGCCGGCGACGCGCACGCCCGGCTTCGCGGCGATCCGCCGCCCGCACCAGGGAATCCACAGCGACCGAAGGAGTGTGCAGATGAACACCCCTCCCCGTTCCGGTGCGCTCCGGCACCACCCCGCCGGACACGGCCCCGACGTGAAGTTGCTCGGCATCTATCTCAATGACCACCTTGCCGTCGACACCCTCGGCGCCGAACGCGCCGCCCGTCTGGCGCGCGCCTCCCGGGGTTCCGCACTCGGCCGCGCGCTCGGGCCCGTCGCGGCAGAGATCGCCCAGGACCGGACAGCGCTGCTGGCCGTCATGCGGGATCTCGGTGTTCCCGTTCGCCACTACAAGGTGTGTGCCGGCTGGGCCGGCGAGAAGATGGGACGGCTGAAACCCAACGGCCGGCTGGTACGACCCTCTCCACTGGGCACCGTGCTGGATCTGGAAGCGCTGCGGCTGGCGGTCGAGGGCAAGGCGGCCGTCTGGCAGACCCTGCGCCGGCTCAGCGCGACCGACGAGCGCCTGGACCGTGCACGCATCGAGGTGCTGCTCCAGCGTGCCCGGCGGCAGCAGGAGACCATCGAGGAGTGGCGTCTGCGCCAGGCCGAGGAAGCGCTGGCCACGACGTCCGGCTGACCCGCCACTGCCGGGCGGGGTGCCCAGGCTGAGCCGCTCAGGAAGCAGCAGCGCCCTCATCGCATACGTGCACACGGCCCAACCCGCTCGGCTCCCCCGGCTTCCGCCGCGCCGGCGGGCTCAGCGCCGGGGAGCCGGTGAGCCGGCGGGCGTGCGTCCTGCCGCGCTGCGGTAGGCGGAGATACCCAGGGCGAGCAGCCAGTAGCTGAACAGCGCGCCCATCAGGGCGGTCGTACCCCAGCCGTTCGCCGCGTAGAAGTGCGCGGGGGTGTGGCCGAAGAACACGGACGGCACGAAGGCCAGGTTGATCCCCGCCAGCACAAAGGCGGAGCGGCCGGTCCAGCGCGGCAGCACCTTCGTACGCGAGACCGCGCATCCCACGGCGGTCAGGAAGAACGCGAGCATGAGGCGGCCGATCGACCCGTAGAGGAGGTAGGTGGCGTGGACCGTGATGGTGGGGTCGATCGGGTGGTCGGCGGCGATGACCGCTCCGCCTTCCAGTCCGCTGGAGACCAGGGTGACCGTCGCGTAGACCAGTCCGGCGGCAAAGGCCAGGGTGCCGATCCACTCGCTCGCGGGATCCGTCCTCTTGACCAGCTCACGGAAGGCCGTGACGAACACGACCAGGAGTGCCAGCGCGAGGATTCCGACGAGGAGCCTGGCCAGGACGTTGGAGTCCGGTGGCGGGCCGGAGTAGAGGAAGTACAGGGGTACTTCGACGATGAAGGCGGCTGCGCCGGCGATGCCGGCCAGCCCTGTCAGCCGCCTGGCGACGGTTTCGTTCATGGCTGTCCCCCTGGAGTTCGTGTGGTGGGTTCCTCGTCGGTTCGTCCACGGCGTGCGGTTCGACGGGCTCTTGCGACGGTCGTTCCCGGGATCACCCGAGGCCGTTCCAGAACCCGCAGTGGTGGCGGGACCGCGTCGTGCGGGTGGCGACGACGTGGTCCGGCGCCAAGGAGAGCACCGTCCGCCGGGGCCAGTGCGGTGATGACGGGCCGTTCGGGTCGGCGCCGCGGGCGAAGCGTGTCCAGTAGTCGATCATGGTGTCGGCCAGCCGGTGCTGCGCCGCGGTCAGGCCGCGGGGACGGCCGCCCAGATCGAAGAGGTACGGCAGTTCGCTCGCGTGCGGTGCGCCGAGCGGGAAGGGCGGCGTGCCCGGGGTGAGCGGCGGGGCGTGTTCGTCGGCGAACTCGTAGCGCCACACGGGAACCTGGGCGGCGAGCAGGTCGCCGGTGCGCGCCGTCGGGCAGGCGAAGTCGGCGTCGCCGATGACCGCGCCGAACACCGGGCCGCCGTCGCTGCGGTGCACCGGGTACGCGCGGACGATCGCCCTCGCCTGTCCCGGTGCGGGGAAGAAGGAGGCCACGACGTCGGGCCAGGTCTCCGGGGTGACGGGATAACCGGCCTGGATGATCCCGGCGGCCCACCCGTTGCCCTCGTCATGGGTGTGGCCGATCAGTACGGGAACGTGGTGGAAGTGGCCGTCGGTGATCGCCGCCGCGGAGTCGTCGGGCAGCAACGGCGTTCCGTTCGCGGGCTGTTGGTCCACGCTCTGGGCGGCGAGCAGACGGGAGACCGCCACGTGCCTCAGGCAGGTCAGGACGTCGCCTGCGGAACCGCAGCCGACTCTCGCCGCGAAGTCCGCGCCCGCTGCGCGCGCCGCGGGCAAGGGGACGGACGACGGGGCGAACGGTCGCTCGGGACTCCCTGTGCAGGGGCCGCTCTCGATGATCGCCCGGTCGAACAGCCCGGCCGCGGCGGGTGAGGTCAGCTGGGCGCAGACGCTGTAGCCGCCCGCCGACTCGCCGGCCAGGGTCACGTTGTGCGCGTCGCCGCCGAAGGCGCCGATCTCGGCGCGCACCCAGCGCAGCGCGGCCTGCTGGTCGGCCAGGCCGAACGTGCCGGAGCCGGGCAGCCCGCTGTGCGCGAGGAAACCGAGGGCGCCGAGGCGGTAGTTGACGGTGACGATCACCACGTCACCGCGGACGGCCATGCGATGGGCGTCGTACGAGCTGCCCGCTCCGGTGGTGAACCCGCCGCCGTGCAGCCACACGATGACCGGCCGGGGGTGTGCCGTTCCGGCGCCGTCGGGCGTCGTGACGTTCAGGTGGAGACAGTCCTCGTCGGTGCTGCCGGTGGGCACCTCGCCGGCCGGTTGCGGGCAGGCGCTCGCGGGGCGGGTCGCGTCCCGTGTCCCGGACCAGGTGGCCGCGGGGGAAGGCGGCGCCCAGCGCAGGCTGCCGACCGGCGGCGCCGCGTAGGGGATGCCCGCGAAGGTGCGGTAGCCGTCGCGGTGGACACCCCGCACCAGGCCGTGGTGGGTGCGGACCACCGTGGCGGCGGGCGGGGCGGGCCGCGCCGGTGGCGCAGCCGACCAGGCCGTCGTGAGGACGGCGGTCAGGGCGCAGCCCAGAGTGGTCAGGACGCGGTGCGTGGTCATCGTCTCCCCGTTCGGTCAGCTGCCGCCCATGCCGCCCTGCGCGGCGATGATGGTCGTCGGAAAGGCGCGTACCGCCTTCTCCAGGCCCGGCGCGAGGGTGGCGAGAGACCCGGTGCAGGTGTCGATGCGGGCCCGGAAGGTCTTCTGGTCCCGCCGGGACACCACGGAACGGACCCCACCCGCCGCTGCCGGCGCCGGCAGCGCGGCGTCCGCGGCGGGGACGTCCCGCACCGCACGTCCCCGTGCCGGACCGCGGACAGGCGGGCGCGGAGCGCGGCCGGCACGGCGCGGTCCGTCACGCTCGGCCGACGTGTGCCGAAGCGGGTACGGGGCGCCTTCGCGGTGAGGAGTCCCGCCGCGATGGGCCGGTCCTCCGCGTCCGTCAGGGTGTGTGTGCGGTGGCGGCGCACGAGGTGCTTCCAGCTGTGGCCGTCGGCCGCGTCGCGCAGAACGCGGTCCAGGACGGGGTTGCCGGCCGGTCCCGCACCGGAGACGGTGACCGTGCCGCCATGCTCCTCCAGCCGGCCGCGCATCGCGAGGTCGAGCAGGGCTGCGGCACGGACCAGCAGAGCCGCGCGGGAACGGTCGTAGGGAGCTTCGGCTGCCTCGTCGTGGGCCGGCGGATACAGGGTGCAGGGCAGGTCGTCGATCACACCTCGACGCTAGGTCCGGCACCTCCGGCCGCACATCGGCCGCGGGAGGGGGCCGGCACTGGGAAAGCGGGAGGAGCGCGGCCCGGGTCTCCTCCCTGGGGAGGAGGCGGCTGTCAGGGGTGTCGCGGCCGTACGAGGCCGTGGTCGTAGGCGGCGACGACGGCCTGGACGCGATCGCGCAGGTTCAGCTTGCGCAGCACCGCGGTGACGTGGTTCTTGACGGTGGCCTCCGACAGGCGCAGCCGCTCGGCGATCTCCGCGTTCGACAGCGCCTGCCCGATCAGGGTGAGCACCTCCCGTTCGCGGGCGGAGAGGTCCTTCAGGGACGGCGGCGGCGCCGGGTCGGGGGTCGTGCGCAGGAACCGGTCGAGGACACGGCTGAGGACGCTCGGTGCCAGCAGCGCGTCGCCCCGCGCTGTGACGCGGATGGCGTCGACGAGTTCGCCCGGACGGATGTCCTTCAGCAGGAAGCCGCTCGCTCCTGCCCGCAGAGCGGCAACCACGTGCGCGTCCACATCCCAGGTGGTCAGCACGAGGACCCGGGCCCGGCTTCCGCTCGCCGCGATCCGCCGGGTCGCCTGGATGCCGTCCAGGACGGGCATGCGTACGTCCATCAGCACCACGTCGGGCGCCAGTTCGCGCGTCAGCCGCACCGCCTCCCGGCCGTCCGACGCCTCACCGACCACCTCCAGGTCCTCACGGGCGTCGATGATCATGCGGAATCCGGTACGGACCAGGGCCTGGTCGTCGGCCACCACCACCCGCAGTGTCATGAGGCGCGCTCCACCGGCAGCCGCACCGCCACTTCGAACCCGCCTGCGGGCCGTGGGCCGGCGCGCAGGCTACCTCCCACGAGCCGTGCGCGTTCCTTCATCCCCACCAGTCCGCGTCCCGCTCCGGTCCCCGCCGAAAGTCCCTGCGCCGTACGCCCGTTGTCGACCACCGTGATCTCCAAGCAGGGTCCTTCGTCCAGCACGCGCACGCTGACCTCATCGGCACCGACCGCGTGGCGCAGCGTGTTGGTCAGGGCCTCCTGGATGATCCGGTACGCCGTCAGGTCCACCGCGGCGGGCAGGCCGTCAGCGGCCCCCTCGTGGTGCACGTGTACGGTCATCCCCGTCGCGCGCACCGTGTCGGCGAGCTCGTCCAGACGCGTCAGTGAGGGCCCCGGCGTCCGCGGCTCCCCCGTCGCGTCCCCGCCCGCCTCGGGCCCGAACGCGCGCAGTGTCAGGCGCAGTTCGCCCAGCGCGGAGCGGGCGGCCACCTCGATGTCCCGCAGCGCCTGACGGGCCTGGTCCGGCCGCTCGGTGAACACATCGTCCGCGGCACCCGCCTGAATGACCATCACCGACAAGGTGTGCGCCACCACGTCGTGCACGTCGCGCGCGATCCGCGCACGCTCCTCCACCACGGCCCGGCGCATCTCCGCCCCCATCCGCTCCTGCTGCGTCCTGCGCCACTGCCCCAGGGTCCACGCCAGGACCACCGCCAGCACATAGACCGCCGGGCCCGCACTGCCGCCCGCCCGGAACGCCAACGGGACCGGCAGACACATCGCCGCGAGCGCCCACAACGACACCCGCCGTGGTCTGGTGGCCGACAGCACGCACAACGTGACCTGCGCCGCGAGCAGCGCCCCCGTCAAGGTCACCGCTGGCAGCAGCGCCCACACCGCGATCCCCGTCGCCGTGTTCGCGACCAGTACGGGGACCGGGGCGCGTGTCTGCCACCTCAGGGCACCGGTCTGTACGAGAACCAGGGCCGTGGCCACGATCAGTCGGCGGCCGTCCTCCGCACCGGCGACGGCCGCCGGGATTCCCAGGGCCGCGATCACCAGGCCTGCCGACCCGCACCACAGCGCCCGGGCCGTCCGGGGCGACAGCTCACCCCGTGTCTCCCCGGCGAACGCGTCGTTCTGCTGACGTGTGCTGGCGTCCACATGCCGACCCTATCCAGCGGCGCGGCGATACCAGCGCCTCCCCTTCAACGCGGACGTCTCGCGGATGCCGGGGCCCGCAGCCCTGTTGCCCGGCGCGTCACAAGGTCCGGCACCCCCATCGACCTTCCGTGGGGCAGAGACAGCTCCGGAGATGGACGGGCGGGCGGGTGCCGGGGCGGATGCGGCTCTGGCCCGGTTTGGCGACCTGCCGGCGTTCCCGGTCGCCCTGCGCGAGGCTCCGGTCACTCGGTTCAGCACCCGGAGCGCCGGAATCGGCCCGGTCAAGAGTGACGGCCCGGGCGTCGGTTGGGGCGGGAGTGGAGCTCGACGAGGTGGTCCGGCAGCGGTGTGCGGATCACCGCGTCCACTCGCCTATACCGGCTCGTGCCGTCGGGCACCACTGGCAACCCCGCTTCCCGGTAGACACGCCGGCCAGTTCGACCGCAGGACGGTCCGGGCGAAGTCCAGGACGGCCGCCGTCAGCACTCGACGTGCCAGTCGATCACCATGCCCGGCCGCGGCACCGGCGGTGTGTGGCTCCTCGGCCCAACCGGTCCATCCAGCCTACGCGTGTGCACACCCCGGGGCTGTCCGCATGGGCCACTCGGGTGAATCGCGGGCTCATCCTGGTACGGGCGGGTGGCACCCCGGTACAGATTCATGGGGGCGCTCCATCGCGCGCCCCGTTCCGATCGCCGGTGCGGCGCACATGTGCCGAGCCGGCGCGAAGGGAGCGAGACCCATGCGCAAACGACCGGTGGCCGCCGCGGTGGCGGCGGTAGCGCTGTGCGGTACGGCCGCACCCCAGGCATTCGCCCAACGGCCCGCTGGCCAGGACGAAACGTTCCTCATACAGGTGCACCAGGGCAACCTCGCCGAGATCGCGGCGGGTCAGGACGCCGGGCGGCACGCCGGCAGCACGTGCGTGAAGCAGGTCGGTGCCGTACTGGTACGCGACCACACCAAGCTGGACGCGGATGTGAAGACGCTGGCCGACAAGCTGAAGGTGCGGCTGCCTGGCTCCCCGTCCGCGGAGCAGAAGAAGCAACTGGCCGCCGTGCAGGCGAAAGCCGGAACGTCGGCTTACGACACGGCATGGCTCAAAGCTCAGGATGCCGGACACCGCCAGGCGCTCGCTTTGATCGACCAGGAGATCAAGGCCGGGAAGAACAGCCAGGTCGTGGCCGCCGCACGCAACGCCCGTCCGGTCGTGGCGATGCACCTGGACATGGTCAGCGGCGGCACCTGCCACATGACCGGTCACTCCGGCATGACCAGCCAAACGCAGTAGCCACTCGCAGCAGTAGGCACCGTGGAACACCACCAGCCGGCCGTCATGCGCATGAACTGGCGCGAGTTGAGCGCGGCGGCGGCCGGCTGACTGGCCGGGGCGCGGCACACCAGGTGCGGACCCCGACGCGGTGCGGGTGAGTGCTGGGCGGTGGCCAGCAGCGACCGAGGTGCCGTGCCGGGCGTGCCGGGCGTTGCGGACCCGGGCTGATCGGTGCAGCCGGGGCTGCTGGCCATCGCACTCCTGACGGTCTCGAACGGTTGCCGAAGTGGGCGAACCGGGATGCGGCCCACGCCAGAGCATCGAGCAGCAGGCCAGGCATCTGTGGGTGCCACAGGTGCCGCCCCCGGATCCCCTCAGAGATCGATCAGCTCCTGACGGGGCTCGTCCCGCGGCGGCCCGGCACCACGCCTGGCCGCCGCGTTGCGGATCAGCAGCGTCCCGAGGACTCCGACGGCGAGCCCGCCGGCCGCCCACCACATGCCCTCGACCGCACCGCCCTCGCGCGCGGCGCCCGGCGCTCCGCCGAGCCCCAGGAAACCACCGGCCGCCAGCCGGTCGTCCTCCCGCCGCGGCGCGCGGTGCCGGCGTATGTCGTCGTGCGCCACGTCCGGCGCCGGATCGGTGCGTACCGGGGTGCCGTCCTCGGCGACGAACCGCTGGTCCTGGCGCAGCATCGCCGCGTCCCCGCCGGGCGCCCGCCGGGTCTGCGGCCAGCCCCCAACCCCGGTCCGGGGCGGATAGCAGCCCTCGGCCCACTCCCGAGGCACCCGCTCCGTACCGATGTACGCCGGGTCGAGCAGGCCGCGCAGCTGGTCGTAGGCGTCCTGCCCCACATGCCACGCCTCGGTACACCCGGCACCGGCCGTCACCACCACGGCCATATCGGGGAGCCGATCGAACGGGTGGGGTGCGACGTCCGGCGTGACATGCGAGCAATCCTCGATGTCGGAGTCGACCAGGCTCGCAGGGTTCGTATGGGTTGTGCCCGCAGGCCCCAGCACATACCGCTACTGTCTGCCCATCGAGGGGACATGGGGGTGGGGCGTTGGCAAGCGAATGGTTGGTACAAGCGCGACGTGGGTGGGCCTCCAGGCCGAAGGTGATCCGTGTCGTCGTCTACATCTGCGTACCACTGGGCTTGTCCGGCATAGCCGTTGGCATATACGGAGACCATCACCGGTGGTGGGAGCACCAGAGCTTCCTCACCAACTTGATCTCCAGCTTGACGAGCGTGATGTTCGGTATCCCGACCGCCCTGTTACTCCTCGGATACTTGAGCAACGCGCAGGCGGAGGCGTTGCAGAAACAGCAGGTCCGCCGCCGCGCTCGACGCGATATCGATGCCTTCCAGCAGGTCCTTCTCCGGCCGTTCTCCGCGAGCGACCTGGCGTCCCTACGCACCCAGAAGACCGACTTGGACCATGCCGTCACAGCGCTGCGGGCGGTTCCGCGCATCGAGGGGGCTCACAGACGTCCGTTGGAGGAGGTCCGGGAAGCGATCACGGCATGGGTCGATCAGGTCCGGCCCCTCGAAGCGAACTACCAGCAGGCGCTTGCCAGCATGACGTCCCAAGCCGTTGGCCTGCACGCGTCTCCCTGGATCGAGGATCTCCAGGCTCACTGGGAGCAACTCGACCAGGGGCTGCGCTTCCAGATGTCCGAGGCCGACCAAGCATGGCTCACGCCTGTTCGCGCAGCCGAACTGCGGAAAGTGTGGGTGGAACTGCGATCGGCGAACATCGTGCGCCGTATTGAGACGGATGTGACGAGATGGACTGCCCGCTCCAGTTCGATCGAACCGGCTACCACGGACGAGACGGCGCACCGGATCGCCGCCCTCTACGGCGGCTATGAGCGGGAGCACCGGCTCATCCACGATCGTCGTCAATGGTTGAGTGCGTTCGGCGTGCTCATGGACGGGGCCGACGAGTTGGCCAGGCTGCTGCGGTAGCCACTATCCGTTTACGTCCGTCTCCTTGGCGAACGGGCTCAGCGCAAGATGGCACACAGGCTACCGATCTGGCGGCAAATGTGCCCGATGCACCGCAGGTCCCACCCAAACCTTGAGAGATCTGCTCGGATTTTGAGCTCTGGCCTCAGCGATCAAGTACGGCACCGACCTGAAGGCGCAGTTCTGCGAGCAGATCCGGGCCCGGGGAGGGACGCCGGACAGCGAGCGGAGTCTGCGCCATCAGGTCCGGCGGCTCAAGGAGCTCAAGGCAGACGCCCAGGAGATCGCCCAGCTCAAAGCTGATGTCGAGGCACTGGTGGGTGCGCTGCACCAGGCCACGGTGGCGAGCAGCCACCCGCACCGGCAGCGTCGCGAACCGGTCGGGCGGCTGTCACTTCCTGGCCGCGTCGGATTTCCCGCTGATGGAATCCTGGTAGGCATCCGCGTAGGTGGTTGAGTCCTTGATCAGGTCGTCGCAGAACGCGGCGACGTCGGTACCGATGAGTGCCAGAACTCCCTTGCCCTCGGCGGCGCCCTCCTCGAAGAAGTCGACGATTCCAGGGAGGAGGGGTCCGTCGGACAGGCTGACCGGTCCGACCTTGAACAGGTACTTCTGCATCTCCTTGTAGACGATCTGGTAGTCCGGCGGGAGTGCCTTGACCCGGGCCAGGTGCGCCCGCCACTGTTTCTTGCCTTCGATGATGTCTTGGATGCTCACGTCAGCCTCCCAGCCGGCTCAATTTTCTCGTGACGTTCCTGTTCAACTGCTCGCGCCACCGGTCCCGATAAGTCCGGGCCTCTGCTCCGCCGGCCAGCGCCCTGCAGAATCCTTGGATGTCGTCGCCGAGCACCTCGCGGATGCTCTGCCCGTCCGCTGCCGACACTTCGAGCAGTCCCAGGGCGGAGTCGAGGATCGGCATCAAGTTGCGGCCGGTGAAGTCCCCATAGGGGAAGAGGTGGGCGACGATCTGTTCCCACGCCGCCCGGTAGTCGTCGGGCAGGGTCTCGACCCGGGCTTCGAACGCCTTCCATTCCCTGGTGAGATCGCTGCCTGTGACCTTCTCCCAGAAGTTCATCTCCCGCCTTCCTTGAGCCTGTTGATGCGCGATGAGAGGTACTGCCACTTCGCCCAGAACTTCGCGAGTTCCTCGCGTCCGGCGTCGTTGAGCGCGTAGAACTTGCGCGGCGGACCGACCCCGGATGGCCGTTTCGTCACTTGGACGAGCCCATTCCTCTCCAGCCGCAGCAAGATGGTGTACACCGTCCCCTCGATGACGTCGGCGAAGCCGAGCTCGTTCAGCCGGCGGGTGATGGCGTACCCGTAGGTTTCCTCGTTGCCGATGATTTGGAGCACGCACCCTTCGAGCGTGCCCTTCAACATCTCCGTCAGGTCGTCCATCGCGGGTGCTCCTCAGCCCTGTTCGGTACTACGTGGCACCGAGTACTGCTATACGGTATCACCGAGTAGCGGAACGGCAACGTCTCCGGTGGACGCAATTCCAGGCCGACTCGTTCGGCGCGGGACCGGATTCCGTCGAACGCTGCAACCCGGTCGCCGGCGGATCGAGGGATCGAGCGGACCAGTTCAGGCGCTGCCCGGCGTTGCCGGTGATCAGGGCGGCGGCCTCGTGCAGGTAGCAGGAGGCGTCGCCGTCGCGGTCCGGCTCGATCCGCTCCGCCCGACCCGCCGCGACGCCGACCACCTGCGCGAGCATCAGGAAAGGCCACCGGGAACGTCGATGCCCTCCTGGAGCGCGCGCAGGATCGCGGCAAACTCGCGGGCGTCAACGTCATCGGCATTCAGGTCGCCCTGAACCTGCTGGAGGGCGGGCTGGGCAATGCCGCGCGAGACCCGCACCCGGTCCACAGGCGGGTACGGGTGCGGCCGGTCACCGGATGGTCGCCTTGGTGGTGGCGACCAGAGACGCGACCGCTTCCCAGCCGTGGTGCCAGGCGGAGTCGAGGTGGAAGGCGCCGTTCATGCCGCGGCGGGTGCCGGCGAGGGACCGCCGGTCTTCGGCTGGCCGGCGCTCTGTGCTGATCCCTTCACACCGGAGTGGACCCACGGTCGAGGCACGGGTTGCACTGCTCGACACGAGAGGGCGGGCCTGCTTGCAGTCGCAGTCGCAGTCGCAGTCGCAGTCGGGCCGATTCTGGGCATCGGAGTTGTCCATCCGGGCCAGGTACCGCGCTCAGTCACAATCGGGCGTTCAACAGACGACACGTTCGGTGCGACACCTCAGGCGCTCGCGCCCTCGCGTCCCGCTCACCGGGAGTGCTGTCATGAGGCTCGGCGCAGGGGCACGACGGTGGCCGGCCCGATGGATCCGGGCCCGAACTTCTTCCGGATCCGGTCCATGGCCTGCTCGGCGACGAGCCGGGACTCCCGGGCGCCGTCGAGGCTGATCTGCTCGGCGACCTGATCGGCGTCGATGAGGCCCTCGGCCCTCAAACCGATCCCGGTCAGGCGGGCGCGTTGCAGGCCGGCGGCGTCCATCAGCTGGTAGGCGAGTGTGCGCAGGTCGTCCTCGTGGGCGGAGGGCTCGGACAGGCGGCGGGTCTTCTCCACGGCCGTCCCGCCCGCGAAGCGCAGGGTCAGGGTGATCGCGCGGGCGGCCTGGCCGCGGCGGCGGAGCTGGAGGCCGAGCTGGACGACGAGATCGAGCAGGGCGGCCCGGACGACGGCGCCGTCCAGGGTGTGGCTCGTGAAGCGGTGGCGTACGGCGACGGAGGCCGGCAGGTTCCGGGACACGACGGGGCGGGGGTCGATGCCGCGGGCGCGGTCGGCGGCGAGCCGGCCGGCCTTCTTGCCCAGCAGACGCTGCACGGTGGCCGGGGAAACGGCGGCGAGCAGTCCGACCGTGTGGATGCCGTAGTCACGGAGCACGGCGGCCTGGCGCGGGCCGATCCCGTGCAGATCGCCTACGGGCAGCGGGGCGAGCCAGTCGGTGACCTGGTCCGGGGCGATGGCGAGGACACCGCCGGGACCGGTGACCTGGGCGGAGGCGGTGGCCGCGACAGTGATCGTGGGTCCTATGCCGACCCGGACGTCGACCCCGAGGTGCGAGATGGTCCGCACACGCAGGATCTCGCCCAGATGAACCACGTCGGTCCCGTGGTAGCGCAGGGCACCTTTCACCTCGACCAGGGCCGCGGACGGCGGCAGCGCCTGCACCACCGGGGACAGGCCGGCCAGCAGCTCCAGCACCCGCCGGTAGACCTCCTCCGGCAGCCGGTCCGGACAGCGCACATGCATCACCGTCGCCCGCACAGTCGCAACCGGCTTCTCGGCGTCGTTCACGGTGCTCACCTCCCACCCCTCACGTTATCGAACAAAAAATCGAACACGCGACTGCAACGGAGACGATCATGGAGGTGAAACCGAAGAGTGTTGTTCGACGGCGCGCAGCCGGACCTGGAGCCGGCTGCTCACTCTGCGGGTGTGGCATGCGATGCGGCCTGCGCGCATCGACCGCAAGATCGCGCAGTTGGTGCCGCTGGTGCCGCTGGTGCCGCTGCAGGCCGAGCCGGAGCACGGCCGACGCGCGAGGCCGGCACCGCCGGACTGGATCGTCGAACTCGGTGTCGGGACCGACCGGCCGCCCGTGCGGGCCCACCCGGGCATCTGCTACATGGCGGGCAAACGACACCGGCCCGTCAGCCCGGAAGAGGCCCGCCGGCTGCTGACCGACGGCACCAGTGCGCGCAGCCACTGCCGCCCCGACACCGCTCCCGGCATCGTCGGCTTACAAGGGCTATCAGAATGACTTGAAGAGAGCCTCGCATCCACCTGGGATGCGAGGCGGTCGAGTGTCTGCCGGTGTGGGGACTCACTTCACCTTGGCCGCCACGGTGGGCGAGTAGACCTTCTCGGACCCGCTCACGCCCACGATCCGCAGATGCTCGGCACCCTTGGTGTTGAGCTTGGCGATCAAGGCGTACGAGCTGCCCTTCTTGACCTTGGCCGTCGCCCTGAGCGGGATCCACTTGCCGGACTTCTCGTGTTGGAGCACGAAGCGGGGAACCGACCTGCAGTGGTGACGCAGTACGGAGGTCATGTCTGTCTCCCGTCCTGTCGCTCAACGGACCCTCCCAGGCCGGCGCCCGGACGCCACCCTCGCCACTCCGAGCCGCACTGGCCACAGCGGCCACCCCGTCACACCAGCCACATGACCTGGCCTTCCACCGGGCCGGCCCCGCCCCGAAACCCGACGGCCGACAACACCGGGTCACGCGGTGGCTCCGGTCAGGAGGAAGAACTCATTGCGGGAGCGAGCGTCGGAGCACAGCACGCCGAGCAGGGTCGGGGTCAGGGTGCTGGGGGTCGTAGCCTGCACGCCGCGCAGGGTCATGCAGGCGTATTCGGCGTCCGTGGCCACGCCGACGCCCTTGGTTGCGGGCGGGTCTGGAGCCGTCGGCGACCTGTCTGGCCGCCTGGTTCGCCGCCCGGGGAATCACCATCGGACGCGTCCTGACCGACAACGCCTGGGCCTACGCCAACACCTAGCGCCAGACCTGCCAAGAACCGGGCACCAGCCCCGCTGGTCCAGGGGCTCTCGCGGCGGCCCCAGACCAACTGCGAGGATCTGGGAGTCGTTCACGTTCCCGGCGGTCACGACGAACGACAGGGGCAGGCCACGGCCGTCCGCTGCCGAGTGGATCTTTGTGGTCAGTCCGCCGCCGGACCGGCCGAGGGCCTGCCGCGCCGCCGAGCGTTGCGGATCTTCCAGATTGTCCCCGTCCGAGTCCCCTTTGCCCGGCTCCAGCGGCGTGCTGGTGAACCCGGTTGATGGTGGAGTCCACCGAGACTGTCCACTCCAGGCGGCCGACCGCATCGTCACGGACCTGAACGTGCTCCAGCAACCGGGCCCACGTGCCGTCGGCTTCCCACCGGGCGAACCGCTCGTAGACCGTCTGCCACGGCCCATAGCGCGTCGGCAGGTCCCGCCACGGAGCTCCGGTCCGCAAGCGCCACAGCACCCCGTCGATCACCTGCCGATGGTCCCGCCACGGCCGCCCTCGACCATCCAGCGCCGGCAAGAGCGGAGCTATCCGCTCCCACGCCGCATCCGTCAACTCACCACGACCAGCCACAAGATCAAGTATGAGACTTCGCTGCATTGAGGCAGTCCACGACTTCAGCGAAGTAGGGCCAGCCGTTCACTTGGAGGTTCTGCACCGATGGCCGGGTGTCCAGAGCAGGCGCCGCGGCGTCGAGCAGGCGCCGAACCGTTCGGGGCTCGTAGAGGTTGAGCCAGGCGCGGTCCGGGAGGCGCACGACCGTGCCCGCCTCGAAGTGCGAGTTCGAAACGATTCTGTCCGGGCCCGGGGCAAAGACCAAGGTCAATCGACGTCGAACGCCCTGCGCCATGACCTCTGGGAAGAGTGAAAGCGTCAGCCGGCAGTCAGCGTAGTCCGGTTTCACTCGCTGCCGGACAGTCCAACACCAGACAGCCTCGCCGACCACGAGGTGGCGGACACGTCGATCGTTCCCCATCGAGCCAGCGTAGATCGTTGGCCTGGACGAATGGCATTCTTTCTTCAGACGACGTGGTCAACCCCATCGTGATCATTTGTCAGACACGACCCAGCACGATCACACGCACCCTGTGGAGTGTCGTCATGCGTGACGGCAGGCAGCGCGGGGGCTTGTGGGTACGGAGTGCGGTTCTGCGGTCGACCGGTTGTCGGATGCTGCGGACGGCGGGCGGTGGGCAGGAGTGTGAAGACCAGTGTGAGGTCGGTGCCTCTGATGGTGGCGATGCGGTGGAGGTCGTCGTGGAGGAACACGGTGTTCACAGCAGGGGTAGGGGTGCGGCCGGCACGATGTGCGACGGGCCGGGTGTGCTACTCCCAGGCCCACGCGGTGGGGCACTGCTGGTCGTGATCCAGGTCCAGTTGGTGGCGATGAGATTGAAGAGTTGGGTGACGCTGAGCTGGGCTTCCTCTTGTGGGAGGCGTGCAGCGGTGTAGGCGTGGTGGGCCTGCCGGGCGGTGTGGGCTTCATGGCCCTTCCCCAGCGCCGGGCGGACAGGTCAGCTGAAGGTGGCGGCGGGGCCGCTTTCGGCGGCGGCCTGGGCGCGACGCCACAGGGGCCGGGCGATGATGGACAGGCTCTGTAGGACGACGGTGGCCGCCTCGATCCCGCCGACCGGGAGCGCTCAGAACGTCGCCGCGCGGCTGGGGTATCCGCTCCCGGCGGCGCACACCGCCTTGGCGACCGCGCGCACGGGACCCCTGACCAGGAAGGCCCGGCACAGGGCTTGACGTCACATGAGCCGGCGGCCGGTGACGTCACCGCCCGGCTCGTCGGCGAGTTGGACGGTCGCGGTGATGCGCTTGCCCATGGGCTCCCGGTGAACACAGAAGGTCTGGGAGGCCGCCATCACGATTTCAAGGCCGTGCTGACCGATCCGGTCCGGGTCGGCTGGGCTCACCGACGGCAGCGTCGTACTGCTGTCCCACACGCTCACCTGGACGGCACCCTCACTGACCTCCAGGTCCAGCAGACAGGGGCCGGGGGCGTATTTGCGGGCGTTGGTCACCAGCTCGCTCACCACAAGCTGGACCGTCCCCATCGCACGATCGGACACCGGTAGACCATGTACCGCCTGCAACGAGGTGAGGAAGTCGCGAGCCACACTGCGAGCTTCGGCGATCCCGACGCTGCCCTCGAACGCGACGGAGACTGCCATTTGATGATCGGCAGGCGGGCCCTGGCCCTGGTTTCGGGCAGTACGGGGCACAGATCGCCTCACTTTCGAAGCGCAACCAGTCACCCACCACTGGTGCCCCGAAAGTCCGGCGCAACCCATATCAGATCGCTACACGGCGCCTTGCCCCGCGGATGCCCTGGCTGTCGCACCGGGATCGCGAGGACGGCGGGGTGGAGCAGTTCGGCTTGGCAGAGGATGACTTCGGCGGCGCCGCGGCCGTCGCCAGGAGCGCATGGCGTGGGTCTTGCGCCTTGCACTCCCCCAGGGACACCGCTCCTGGGAAGTTTCAATGAGCGTGGACCCGGCATGAGGAGGCTGCCATGCGCTCCATCGCCGCCGATTGCCCCAACGCACTGGTCACCGTCACCCCCGCTCCCTGACCGTTTGACAGAACCGGCTGGGAGAGGCGGTGAGCGCCTGGCGATCCCGAAGCACCGTGGACGAGCCACGCGAAGACCCTGAGGGCTCGGCCACTGGAGGCGAAGACGACCGATTACCCCTCCCCTGGCCGTTGGACCGTATCTACAGTGGGGCGGGATGCCGCGCCGAGCCAAAGGCGGTTGCGTGTAGTGGACTACCGAGCGCTTCTACGACCATGACGGCAACCTCTGTCGCCCCGGCGACCGGTTCTACGACACAGAAGGCATCCACCGGCGTCCCGGGGAACGGTTCTTCGACTGCGAGGGATTCTTGAGGAATCCGTAGGAAGTACGGGCCAGGGCGGGGCGGAACTCCAGCTCAGCTACCTCGGTCGTCGATTGAGTTCCTCGCGGTGTGAGACGGGCTGGGGTGCCGTTCCCCGGTATACCCGAAGGACCTGCCGCTCCTTGCGGAGATGACAGGCGCCTTCGGAGTCCGGCATCACTGCTTGGCCGGCGGCTCCTCAGCCTCCTCGCCGTCGAAGCCCCGGTGTTCCTCCACCAACTCCTCTATCTCGCGGGGGACCTCGTACAGCGCCTTGAGGACCAGACCCCATGCCCGGTCCCGCAGTTCCTCCGGTACCTCGTCTTCGATCTTGTCGGCGAGCCTGCCGATCTCGTACCGGGCGTCATCCTCTGTGCCCGTCGTCGGCGCGGTCACCACCTCCCACAACAACCGGCCCACCCCAACCGCCACCCGGCCTATGCCACCGAGCACCGAACCCATGTCCATCTGCGCTTTCCCCCTGGTGGTTGATGTCCTGCCGAAACGAGGCCCATAGCAGTGTGCGGGGCGGGCCATCGAGTCATTCATGCCTGCTGCTGACCGACGAAGCGGCCGGCCTCTGGCCGCCGGCCGCCTTCACCGACCTGCGCGGCCATCGTCGACCATCTGACCGCACCTGCCGCATCGCGGCGGGCCTGCTCCCGGTCGACCTCCGCAGCGGTCTTCGCCCGCCGGGCACGCCGGATGCGCACCGTGCGGTCGATGCCCGTTCCCGTCCGGTCGGACGGGCGCGGATCAGCGCAGTCCGGCGAAGAGGTCGTTCTCGGGTATGGCCGCGCCGGTGGTGTCCTGGACACGTACGAAGGTCTCCATGCCCATCAATTCGCCGAACCTCTCCTTTCCCATCTTGAGGAAGAAGATGTTGTCGCCCTGACTGGCGTGCGCGGCCAACGCGTCAAACTTCTGACCGCTGAACCCGGTCGTGTCCACCCACGTGGTGATCTCATCGTCGGGGAGGCCGATCTGGGCCATCGCGGCGGCCTCGGCAGGATCCGGCTCCGGCATGTCCGGATGAAACTCGCGCATGACCTCACCGAACCGCTGCATCATCGAACGAGGCATCGTGGTCCAGTACACCTTCGGTGCCAGCGTGGTCATCTCCAGCGCCGCCATCGTGATGCGATGAGCCTGGATGTGGTCGGGGTGGCCGTAGAAGCCGTTCTCGTCGTAGGTGACGACCACATCAGGTCGATAGTGCCGCATGAGTTCCGCGAGCCGGGCCGCGCCTTCCTGCACGGGGGTCTGCCAGAAGGATCCGGGGGCGTCGTTGCTCGGCCAGCCCATCATCCCGGAGTCGGCATAATCCAACGTCTCCAGATCGCTGACCTTCAAGACGGCACAGCTCGCTGCGAGTTCCTGACGGCGCATCAAGGCGACCGCCGCCGGATCGTGCCCGGGATCGCCCGGCTTGACACCTCCGGGTCCGTCACCGCAACGGCCGTCGGTACACGTGACGAGAACCGTGCGGATGCCTTCCGCCGCGTACCGCGCGAGGATCCCTCCGGTTCCGGTCGCCTCGTCGTCGGGGTGGGCGTGCACTGCCATGAGCGTCAAGGGCCGGTCAGTCATGTAGCGATCCTCCTGGAGAAATACGTCTTGGTCTGAGTGTGCGGTCGGCGTACCACGATCGCGGCGCCCGCATCCCGGTGGGGTGGACGGCCATGTGGTCTCCGTGTTCCCCGCCGGTGCGGCGCCGGTTCCTCGATCGATGCAACCGTGCCGGCCGGACCGGCTGTTCCCGACTCGGCCGCTCAGCCTTCCAGACGTCGGCGTTCAACGCGAACAACGTACAGGCACGACCCGCAGGTCTCAGCGCCACTACGGATCCGACATCCATCCGGCACCAGCCGTGATATTCCCGCGCCGAATTTGAGACCCTACGAAGGCGGCGTCACGTCTGCGTCCTGTCGGCGAATTGGGAGTAGTGGCCCTGGGCGGCGACGGCGATGGTGGCGGTGGGGCCATCGCGGTGCCTCGCCACGATCAGGTCGGCTTCGCTGGCGAGGGGGAGGTCTTTCTCGTGGACGTCGTCACGGTGGATGGGGATGACGACGTCCGCGTTGTCCTCGACGAGCACGCCGGAGTCTCGTAGGTCGTTGAGCATGGGTCTTGTATCGGCGCGCGGCGCGCTGGTCTGCGGCCCGGTTGAGGGTGGAGGTGGCGATGACCGGAATCCGCATCTCTTGCGTCATCGGCCTGGCCCGGGCGTGATGACGTAGGGCAGCGCGCGACAGTGGCCGTCTGCGGGAGGGTGAATTCTGTGGCTGGGGCGCATTCCGCTCGGTGATTCCGTGGCCCGTCCTCAGGTCCGCCATGCCCTGCTCCCGCCCCTCCTGACCGCGGTGCTGTCGGTGATCCTGGTGCGTCTCGTCCGCGGTCCCCGTCTCCAGCAGGCGGCACCGGTCACCATCGGGACGTGACGAAGCACTACCAAGGCATCGTGGAAGCGGTGGCTCCGAGCACGATGGAGTTCCGCCAATCGGCAGGGGAGACGCCGTAGGCGGCGCGGAACACCCGGCTGAAGTGCGAGGCGCTCGTGAACCCCCAGCGGTGGGCCACTGCGCCGATCGTGAGCTCCGCTGACCGGCGGGCCAGGTCGCGTCGGCAGTGTTCCAGTCTGCGCTTCTGTATCCACCGGCTGACGGTGATGTCTTCCAGCTCGAACAGTTTGTGCAGATAGCGGACGGAGATGTGGTGGGCGCGGGCGATGGTGTCCGGTGTCAGGTCCCGGTCCGACAGGTGCTGGTCGATGTACGCCCGGATGCGCAGCAGCAACATCCGAGCGGCGGTTGGGGTGTCCGTGGGGGGTCTGCCGAGTCGCTCCTCGGCCAGGGTCTGCACCATGTCCACGACGTTGCGGGCGATCGACTCGCCCGTCCGCTGCGGGTACGTCGCGGCGGTCTCCACGAGCCGGGACAGCAACGGCGTCAGCAACGTGCCGAGTGCCGACTCGCGACCGAGCGGCGCGGCCGTGATCTGGTGCAGGTCGGACTCCCCCAGATCCAGGACGTGCCGTGGCAGGACGAGGGACTTCGTCTGGAACGGTTCGGGGAAGGTCAGTCGTAGGGGGCGCGCCCTGTCATAAACGAAGAGAGCCCCTGACCGCACGTGCACGTCGCGCTCGTCCTGCTCGACCCGGGCGTTCCCCCTGCTGAGCAGCATCACGACGACGTGGTTGTCGTTGGTGCTCCCAGCGATGAGGCGTCGGGTGCGGAGGGTCTGCATAGGGTCGCCCTCCACAGTGACACCCCGGATGCGGCCCAGCGGTGACGTACGGACCGTGCCGGAATACACCTCTTCAGGAACGCTGATGTCAACCGCTCCGAAGGTCTGGGACAGCGCCTCTCGCCAGTACAGCCGTCGGCGGTGGGCCGGCACCGAGTCCGTGGTGTGGAGAGTGGTTGATGGGTCCGGCGACATGGAAACCCCCGTCTTTCACCATGCTTTCGCGGCACACATGGTGCCAGCGCGAACGGGGTCGTGGCATCGCGTGAATCAGTGAGATCACCGGTAAGACTCTGTGAGCAGCGCCGTCCGGCGCCGCCAGGTTCGAACGTTTGGCGATCTGGGAGGTGAGGACGGGGTGACCACGTCTGAGCTTCGTCCGGGCCCGCGCGCCAGGAGCTGAGTCCGCTCTACCCCGGCCAGGACGACGGGGTGCAGGGGGGCACCGTGCGCGAGAACGCCGGTGAGCAGGTCGGCAAGACCGAGCGGGTAGACCGTCTCGGCCGTGGTGCGCAGTTCGGCGAGGGTCCACCAGCGGTGTTCGCGGATGTTGTCGGGCCGCGAATGCCCGGTCCGGGTCGACATTGGTCGCGGAGACGCGGGTGAGGACGTACTTCTCGACCTGGCGGACGTGACGGCCGCCGACGAGGTGGTCCTTGTCGCGCTCCGCGAGCTGCGCTCCCAGTTCGACCGCCTCCTCGTCGATACCGAGTTCTTCGCTCAGCTCGCGGAGCGTCGCCGTGGCGTGGTTTTCCCCGTCCACCAGCGAGCCGCCGGGCGTCGCCCACCTCGCCCCGGCTCCGCAGAAGCGTTCACCTGAAAGTGAGTAACCAGTCCTCCGCCCCGGTCAGCGAGCAGACACGCCGGCCGGCATGGTCGTGGGCCGGGAGCTGTCTGCCATCCGGCTGCGGGTCTTCTCCAGCGAGACCGAGGGCCCTGGAGAAGGCCGGCGCAGTGCAGGTTGCGCTCAGATGACTCCGAGGAGCCCGTAGCCGCCGAGGCGGGTGTCGTACTTCTGCGGGAAGCCGACGGACGCGGCGGTGATCACGCGGCTGCCCTTGGCGGTGGGGCCGCCGGTGCCGCCCGGGAGGACCCAGACCGCGCCGGTCCAGTTGTTCTCCTGCCCGGCTCCGATGAACAGTTCCGCCTTGCCGTCCTTGTTGATGTCGCCGACGGACACGGTGGTGCCGAACGCGTCGTCGACCTCGTCGCCCCCGGGGATGCCGGCGGTGTCCTGGGTGAAGGCGTAGGCGCCGCCGCCCAGCGCGCCGGTGCGGCGGCCGGGGATGACCGTGACCTGCCCGGCGTTCCGCTTGCCCGTGTCCTCCAGCGGCGAGCCGATCACGATGTCCGCGAGCCCGTCGTGGTTCAGGTCGGCCACCGTGAGGGCACCGCCGAAGTGGTCGCCCTTCTCGCTCGTACCAGGAACACCGGCGGTGTTCTGGGTGAGCTGTACCGGTTGCGCCTCCCACGCGATGCCCTGCGCCGACCCGTACCACACGAGTACCCGCCCGCCGAGCGCGCCGTCGACACCGGCCTTGTCCGGCTCGTCCGGGTCTCCGACGACGAGATCGGCGTATCCGTCGCCGTTGACGTCCCCGGTGGCCGCGATCAGGCCGTTGCCCTTCTGCTGCCAACCCCCCAGAACCGGGTCGACGTACACCGCGCCGCCGCTCAGGTCGGCCAGCCGGACGGTGACGACGACGTCTTCCGGGAAGCCGCGGTGGTTGAAGTCGCCCAGAGCCACGCTGCCGGCGGAAGCGGTGGCCTGGTTCTCCACGGCATCGCCGTACGTGCCACTGCGGCTGAACGGCCCGGTGAAGCGCATCGCGCCCTCGTACCCGGCGACGAGCACCTCGGTCTTCCTACCGGGGCCGGTGCTCAGTGCTGCCACGTCCAGGCCGTAGTACGCGCCCGCAGTGGTCGCCGGCAAGTCGGTGCCGGATGTCAGACCCTTCTTGCTGCCCCACAGCACCGTCACCGAGCCGGCGTCCTTGCCCCGCCCGGTGTCCTCGTACGGGGCGGAGACCACCAGGTCCGCGAAGCCGTCCCCGTTCAAGTCGGCCGTGGCGGTGGCGGAACCGAAGCCGTCGTCCGCCTCGGCAGCGCCCGGCACGCCCGCGCTGTTCTGGGTGATGGTCACTCGCCGGGACGTGGACAGCCCCGACGCCGATCCGTAGAGCACGACCACGGCACCGGCTCCCGTCTTGCCGGCGACGTTCGCCCCCGGCGCGGGCAGCACGGCGTCACGGTAACCGTCGCCATTGAAATCGCCGGGCACCGCGCCGTGCACGGCCACGGCGGGTGTCGCCGACAGCAACGGAGCGCCTACGACGGCGGCGACCAGGAGCGCCCCCGATCTCCAACCACCGTGCCGAGTACGTCCGTTCGCCATGGACTGGATCCCCTCCCCAATTCGACGCATCCCTGCGTGCGCCGCGATCTGGGCATCGTAAAGGGGGAGAGCCCCACGGGACGCCTGGCCCCTCCCCCTGGGGGCCCGCCCCGCGTGCTCGTCGTGCGACGTCCGCGGAACCGGATGACGTCCTTCGGTGCGTCGGCCAGGACTCGGCCGACGCAGTGCACGACCGTGGCGGCGGGGCGACCAGCGTGTCCGCAGGACGTCGACTCGGCCGGGCTGGGTGGGCGAGCCGTAGTGGGTCCTGATGCCGCAGGCGGTGGCCGATCTGGTGTCGGCCGCCGCCTGGCGGATGGGATGCCGGTTCGGCTGACCGGAGAGTGGCGTGGTGTCAGGTGGTCGGGCCGCCCGCGACCCACTGCTGCCACGGCATGTTCCAGTCGCTGAGGCCGTTGTCCGGCGCCAACGTGGTCCTGTCCTCGGAGTTCTTGACGACCACGACGTCGCCGATCATCGACTGGTCGAAGAACCACGCGGCGGGCTGCTTGCCGTCGCCGCCACCCCGGACGTCCTTCAGGCCCACGCAACCGTGGCTGGTGTTCACCTTGCCGAAGATCGAGTCGGCAGCCCAGTAGTTGCCGTGGATGAACGTGCCCGAGTCGGTCAGGCGCATGGCGTGCGGAACGGCCTTGATGTCGTACGAGGGCTTGCCGTCCTTCTCGGTGAGGCCGACGCTCGCACCGTTCATGTGGACGTGCCCGAACTTCTCGGAGATCACCATCTGACCGTTGTACGTCGAGTGCTCGGGGCTGCCGGACGAGATCGGGATGGTCTTGATCGTCTTGCCGTCCCGTACGACGGTCATCTGCTTGGTCTTGGCGTCGACGGTGCTGATCTGGCTCCGGCCGATCTTGAACGTGACCGTCTTCTGGATGCCGTCGCGGCTGAGCGTGACGGTGACGGTGGAGCCGGACGTCCAGTACTTCTCGGGGCGGAAGTCCAGGCGGTGGTCGTTCAGCCAGTGGCCGACGACCTGCTGGCCGCTGCTGGAGCTGACCTGGATCTCCGACTCCACGGCGGCCTTGTCGCCGACCGCCTTGTCGAACGTGACCGTCACCGGCATGCCCACGCCGACGGTCGAGCCGTCCTGGGGGGAGACGTGCCCGATGAAGTCGTTGGCCGGGGACACCGTGGTGATCGTGGCGTTGCCGGTGACGGAGCGACCCTTGGCGTCGTCGGCCTCTGCGGTGATCTGGTACTTGGTGGCACGCTCCAGCCGGCCGTTCGGCTTCCAGGACGTGCCGTCCGCGGACAGGGTGCCCGGGGTCTCGGCTCCGGTCGCGACGGCGGTCATGGTCACCTTGGTGAGCTTGCCCTTGCTGACGGTCACACCGACCGGGTCGTTGATCCCGACGTTGTAGGCGCCTTGCCCGGGTGAGATCTCTATTCGGGCGTCGGACGCTTCCTGGGTGCCTGGCTGGCTTACCCGCACCTGCGGTGTCGGGGGGTTCCCGGCATCGTTGCCGCCGGTGGCGGCATTGCTCGTACCGCCGAGGGCCGTGATGGCGAGTACGCCGCCGAGTACGCCGGTCGTGGCCACCAGCCCGGTGCGACGTGTGAACAGCGTGATCAAGCGTTTCTCCATGTCACTGGTCTTTGCATCCCTGCGCTGATCGCCGAAGGAGTGCAACCAGCCATGACATCACTTATAGGCATACCTCTCTCCAAAATGGGCAAATTGTGTTGAAGGCCACGCGCTGTCGAGCGCGTGGCCGAGGTCACGGATCGGGAGCCGGCTTGGGGCGCACTGGAGCTGGACTGGGGGGCCGGAGCCGGTCCGCGGACGGATCCTGAGCCGCCCGGGTGCAGGCGGAACCCGCCCAAGGCCGGGCCGGGACCACCGCGGTGACGATCACGACCCGCTCGTACAAGAAGAGCGCGGCCCTCACCACGGCCCCCCATGCGCCCGCCGGCCGGCGTTCGCCCTTCATCGCGCCCAGGAGTTCGTCGGGTTCCGCCCGCAGGGGAACGGTCCTCGCTCCGCAGTCGTCTACAGTTCTGTAGACCGTCTGCTCGACCGCAGACGGTCGGGGCGTCGTGCGTCCGGTCGCCCGCGCAGAAAGGGACTCCTGCCGATGACCACACCCGTCGCAGCTCGCGGTGAACCAGCTCAGCACGCAGCCGCTGCTGGCCGCCTTCGGCGTCCTTGGCCTCGGCGCGGTGATGTTCGCCGGGACAGGGCTGCTGGACGGCTTCTTCCTGCCGGACGACTCCCTTCTGCTCACGGCGGGCCTTCCGCGCACCGGCACCAAGCAGCACGGAGTGAGGCTGTCGCTCGGGCCACGACCGACCGCCACGGCGGTCGGTGCCCATTGTGGCTGTCTGGTCGGGCGCCGGGCGGGCGGGTTCCTGCCGGCCCGCAGCCACTCGGCCCTCCCGCGGGAAGGAGCGCGGAGAGCGAAGGAACCGCTCGTGTTCTGCGGCCACGCGAAGGCGATCGTGCCGGCGGGATGCGTGCCGGTGGTTCGTACCGTGCTCTCCCGCTCGCGGCGGTGCCCGCCCGGGTGGTCACCGCGTGGCTCGTGGTCGGCGGCCTGGTGTGGAGCGTCGGTCTGACCCTGACGGGGTACGCGCTGGGCCCCTCGATTCCCGACGTGGACCGCCGGCTGCTGCCTCTGGTCGGACTGATCGTGGCGGTGTCGCTGGTCCCGCTCGCCGCGGAGCTGTACCGCGGCGGCAGGCGCGCGCGGGCCGAGGAGGTCCGCGGATGATGCTCGCGTTCGGCGGCGCGTCGATCGACGGCTCCGTCTACCGGGAGGTGGTGGACCTCGCCCGGCACTCGCCGGGCTGGCTGGACACCACGATCAAGGTGTGGTCGACGTACGGCCTGGCGGTGTTCGCCCTGCTCATGGCTCTGGGCTGGTGGCGGGCGCGGCGCGCGGGTGCGGCGGCGGCGATGACGGCTCTGGCGGTTCCGGTGGTCGTGCTACTGGCGTACGGGGTGGATGCCGTCCTGAAGCTGCTGGTCCGAGAGGACCGGCCGTGCCGCGGCCTGCCGGTGCGGACGCTGGAGGCGTGTCCGGCGCAGGGCGACTGGTCGTTCCCCAGCAACCACGCGGCGATCGCCGCCGCCGCGGCGGTGGCGCTGCTGTTCGTGTCGCGGCGGCTGGGCGCGGTCGCCTGTGTGGCGGCGATCGCCATGGCGGCGTCCCGGGTCTGGGTCGGCGTGCACTATCCGCACGACGTGCTGGTCGGGCTGGTCCTGGGCGGGCTTGTCGCACTGGCGTCGCTCCTGGTGCTCAAACGCCGGTCGACAGCGCTGGCCCGGCGGCTGACGGCGGCCGGACCCCTGCGACTGCTGCTGTCCGGCTCATGAACCGCAAAAGCATCGCCGACCTGGCGGGCAGCGTCGGCGTGGGCGCGTGGGCGGGGTTCAGCGTCCTGACGCTGGTCGTCATCGGCCGGACCGGCGCACCGCTGTGGCTGGACGACAGCTTCCTCACATGGTCCGTCGGCCACCGCCCGGAGGCGGTCGTGGCACTGGCCCGCGCGGTGACCGCCACGGGCACCGGCTCGTCCCCTACGTCCTCGCCGCGCTGGCCGGCGCCCTCGCGGGCCGCACGACGCGGTCCCGGCTGCTGGCCACCGCCGCCTGCCTCGCCTGCCTCGGCCTGGGACAGCTGCTGCGCTACGGCGCGATGGAACTGGTCCACCGACCGCGCCCTGCGCATGCCGACTGGCAGGCACACGCGAGCGGCTGGGCGTTCCCCTCCGGTCACACCACCACGGCCGCCTTGGCCGCGGGCCTGCTGGCCGTCGCACTCACCCTGCGCGCGCCGCACGGTGGCACGGCTCTGCGGATCGCGGTGTGTGGCTGGGGCCTGGCGATCGGGCTGACCCGCGTCTACCTCGGCGTGCACTGGTTCACGGACGTCATGGGCGGCTGGCTGTTCGCCGCCGGCTGGCTGGGGACATGCCTGTGCGTCGCCGCACACCTTCTCCCCGCCCCCTTCCTCACCACCGAACTGACCGACCCCGCTCACGCTCCGACGGAGGACCATGCGTCCGAGGATCCTGGTTGTCGAGGACGATCACGCCCTGCGTGACGTGCTGCGCCGTGGCCTGTCCGACGAGGACTTCGAGCCCGTCCTCGCCGCGGACGGTGCCACCGCTCTGCGGCTGGCGACCGGCGGAATCGCGGCGGCCGTGCTGGACATCGGCCTGCCCGACGCCGACGGGCGGGACGTGTGCCAGGCGATGCGTGCCAACGGTTTCGCCGCCCCCGTGATCTTCCTGACCGCCCGGCACCAGCTCACCGACCGTCTGTCCGGCTTCGCCGCGGGCGGTGACGTGTACCTGCCCAAGCCGTTCCACCTCGTCGAGCTCGCCGCTGTGCTGAGAGCCGTACTCAAACGGGCGGTCGCCACGCCGGCGGTGCCGGCCGGGGGTCTGGTCCTGGACGCGGTGGACCACAGCGTGACCGTGCACGGCGTCCGCAGCACCCTGTCCCCCACCGAGTTCCGGCTGCTGGCCACGCTGGTCGCCGCGGACGGCACCCTGGTGCGCCGCCGGGACCTGGTGCGGGCGGGCTGGCCCGACGGCGCGCAGGTCAGTGACAACACGGTGGACCAGTACCTGAGCCGGCTGCGCCGCAAGCTGCGCGAGGCGGGCAGCAGCCTCACGATCAGTACGGCGCGGGGCGTCGGACACCGCCTGTCATGATCCGCGCCCCCCGTGTCCTCCGCCGCGTCGTCCCACGCACTCTGCGCGGTCGGCTCTCCCTGGTGGCGCTCACCACGGCCGCCCTGCTGATGACGATGCTGACCGTGGTGTTCAACGCCGTCATGGACCGGCATCTGGAGCACCAGGCGGACGACGAACTGCGCGACCGGGCGGCGGCGGTGGCCATGACCGTCGATACCAGCGGTCCCCGGGTGCGCGTCCTGGAAACCGTCAACGACGGTCTGCTCGACGCCAACGTGTGGATCTACGCCGGAAACCGCCTGTTGGAGAGGCCGCCGTCCACTTCGGGCGACAGCCCCGTGGTCCAGACCGCCGGCCGGCTGGCCCGGCAACACGAGCATGCCTGTGTGACCGCACAGGCTCATGGTCACCAGCGGGTCCGGCTGTGCTCCCTCCCCGTGTCCGGCCGCCACGCCGGCGCCGTCGTCGTCACCGCGCTGGACCTGGCGCCGTACCGCAGTTCGGCCGACACCCTGCTGCTGGGGTCGCTGTTCCTCGACGCCGTGATGCTCGGCTGCACGTATGCGCTCACCCGGCTGTCCGTCGGCCGGGCGCTGCGCCCGGTGCGGACCATGACCGACCAGGCAACCCAGTGGAGCGCCGTAGGATCCGACGAGCGCTTCGGCACCGAGGATCACCCGGCCGAACTCGCCCGTCTGGGTATCTCGCTGGACGCCCTCCTGGACCGCATACGCACCTCGCTGCGCCATGAACAGCAGCTGACGGGAGAGCTGTCCCACGAACTGCGCACCCCGCTCACCCGGATCATCATGGAGCTGGACTGGTGGCGGGCCCGCCCCCGCACGGACGCCGAGACCCGTGCCAGCCACGAGGTGATCGCCGAGGCCGCCCAGTCCCTGCGCACCATCTGCGACACGCTGCTGAACGAGGCCCGCGAGAACGCGCCGAAGCCGGGGACCGCCCCCGGCACGACTGATGTCGCGCCCGTCCTGGACCGGCTGCTCCAGCACCTCGACACCCCGGACCAGGTGAAGACCGTGGTGGAGACGGAGACGCCGGTGCTTCGGGCGGGGACAGCCCCCGCTCTCGTCGAGCGCATCCTCAGCCCCCTGCTGACGAACGCCGTCCGCTACGCCCACTCACGCGTGACCGTGTCCGCGCGGCGCGTCCCCGGCGCCGTGCGGATCGACGTCGTCGACGACGGCCCCGGTGTGCCGGAGACCTTCAGGGACGAGCTGTTCCAGCCCGGCCGGCGCGCCGATCCCGGCGACGGGCACGACGGCGCGGGCCTGGGGCTGCCGCTCGCGCGACGCCTGGCCCGCGCCGCCGGCGGTGATGTGACTCACGACCCCCGGCACACGCCGGGGGCCAGGTTCACGGTCAGTCTGCCCGCCGGGTGACCGGTGCCTGCCCCTTCTTCACCGTCCGGCGTTCCCGCACCTGGGCGTACGCCATCAGCCCGAACAGGACGGCGAGGAGCACGGCGGACGAGCCGGCGGTACCCAGATCCAGGCCTCCCTTGGCGACCGGCTTGGTGAGGAAGTCGCCCGCGGTGGCGCCCAGCGGGCGGGTGAGGACGAAGGCGATCCAGAACAGCAGCACGTTCGGCACCACGGGCACCTTCATCAGCGCCGCGAGCACGGCCAGCACTCCGGTCACCAGCAACGCGCCGCCCAGGTAGCCGAGGCCGGAGCTGTCGGAGAGGAAGTCGCCCATCGATGTGCCGAGGGTGTTCGAGACGAGAATCGCCGCCCAGAACAAGGCCTCGCCCCTGAAGGTGACGATGTCGCGGATCTGGAACGTCATCCCGCTCAGCTTCCAGGCGAGGAAGATCGCCAGGAGGATCGAGATCAGGATCGCCGCCCCGGCGGGGTAGCCGAGGCCCAGGCCCTGCGGCCCCCAGCCCAGCTTCGTCGCGCCGTTGGAGAGGTACTTGGCACTGGCGTCCCGGTTCATGAAGTCGGACATGGTCGTGCCTGCCATGGAGGTCGACAGGATCACGGTCCAGTAGAAGAACGGGTTGTAGTGGCTGGAGCGGAGCTGGACCACCAGCGTCACCACGAAGACCAGGAACAGCACGACCGTGGTCAGGAAGTAGCCCAGCTTCAGGGTCTGCGCGAAGAGGTCGCCCGCCGTCTCGCCCAGGGTCGTCGCGGCGATCTTCATGATCCAGAACGCCAGCGTGACCTCGGGCAGCTTCTTCATCACCGACTTGGTCTTGCCCGACGTGCTCGCCACGTCGAGGTCGGTGAGGACCTCCGGTTTCTCCAATTCAACTCTCCTGTCTGGTCGAACGACAGGGCGCTCGCCCCCGGGAAGCGGGACGAGCGCCCTGTGAGATGAGCCGGCCGCCGAGCGGTCGTGATCTCCGACCGTGGCACAGAGAACCTGAACGCGTCCTGAACGCCTGCCGTGTGGCAGGTCAGGCCGCGTGTCGAGCGGCAGGCTCCACCTCGGTGACGTCCTTGCGCGTCACGCTCAGGTAGACGACCAAGCCGAGGATGACCGCCAGGAACAGCGCGCTGGTGATCACGGTGCCCAGGCCCAGGCCCAGGCCACCGTCGCCGGTCGGCTGGGAGAGGTAGTCGCCGATCGAGGCACCGAGGGGACGGGTGAGGATGTAGGCGATCCAGAAGCTCCACACCGCGTCCAGCCCCAGCGCGAAGTGCGCGATGGCCACCGCGGCGATGGCCACGGCGAACAGGACGGCGGACAGCCAGTACCCGAGGTCCATGCGCTCGGAGACCAGATCGCCGGCCGCGGTGCCCAGGGCGAAGGTGAACAGCACCGCGAGCCAGTAGAAGGACTCACGGCTGGTGGTGTCGATGCTGTGGATGGACAGCGTCCGCTCACGCCGGTACCAGACGACGAACACGATCGCGAGCAGGACCGCGAACACCGCCGTACTCGTTTCCAGCGGCACGCCCATGTTGTCGGTCAGGTTGTCACTGATCAGGGTGCCGACGACGCTGATCAGAGCCACGGCCGGCCAGTACACCCCGGCCCGGTACGCCGTCGTACGGAACTGCACGACCAACACCACGGCGAGCAGTGCGCTCATCAGCACCGACACACCGGTCAAACCCAGGCCGGCCTTCTCGTTCAGCAGGTCGGCCGCGGTCTCCCCGACCGTCGTGCACAGCACCTTGATGATCCAGAAGTAGACGGTGAGCTCGGGCACCTTGTTCCAGCGAAACCGGTGCCGGGCCGGAGCGACAGGCCCACCGGCCTCGGGGACCGCGGATGTCTCGGACGTTTCATAGGTCATGGCCAACGACCGTGCCACCGGACACCTGAACGCATTTTGAGTGTCCGCACGGCACCACGCGCACCACGCCTCTCGCACCAGCGGCATGGGCACCATGAGCAAACCGATGAGGTGGTGGTTGCTCGTGGGACGCCTCACTCACGGCGACGATGCGTTCGTCCTCGTCCTCGTCCTCGTCCTCGATCGTCCGTCTCGGACCGCCGGTCGGCCCGTCGGTGGACGGGAGGGCCTCATACGGCGCCCGTCGCCGTGTCGGGCGTTGCCTCCGACTGTGGATGGGAGTACACGAGGGCATCGGGCAACGGGACCCGCTGGCGCCAGTGTGAGCACAGGGTGTCGTTGAGGGCTCGTTCCTCGTGCGGGGTCTTCGGGCGAGGCAGGCAGAGCTTGTCGTACAGGGTGAAACGGTGAGTGTCGATGGCAGCGTCGATCGAGGCACCGTAAGCCATGGCAGCCTGAACGGCGCCACGGTACGACAGCCGGGACAGAACGGCCGGCACCAGGGCGAGCAGGAGCCACCATCCTGATTGCCACAGCAGGCCGGCAGCGGTCACCGCGGTGACGGCGGCCATGACGGAGAAGCGGCACGCGGCGTCCATGGCGTCGCGATGGGTGTCCACGGCCTCCTTGTGCATCCCCTCGATGAGCGGGTAGAGCCGCGGCCAGGTGACCACCACGTCCAGCCCGTGACTGAACCCGGCGTAATGCTCCATGGCGGCGAGGGTATTGCCAAGGGAGGTGGGGGCGGGTGTGAGTTCGGCCGGCGGATACACCGTGCTCCACCGGGCGTACACGGCGCCCGCGCGGTTCACCTCTGCCGGCAACGGCGGATCACCGACCGCGACCATACGGCTCCCGAGCCGTCGACGCAGGGATTCCTGGCGGTGGACCGCGAGTCGGCGCAGCGGACTGAGCAGCGTTGGCCACTCGCCTTCCAGGAGGCGGACCAAGCGCAGTTGCAACGGGTGGCTGACGACAGCGACCAAAGTGACTACCAGCCAGAGGCCCAGGATCTCACCGACACCGAGCTTCGCGGCCGCCTCCCAGGCCCGGTCGAAGTCCGGTGCCGTTCCCGGTGCGCCGGCCCAGAGGAGTACCAGGAGGAACAGGGCGCATCCGATCGTCGGCAGGTACGAGACGAGCAGGAATCGTTTTCCGAGCACACCGCCGGCGGCGCCCACCAGGGCCGAGAGCTTCATGAGTCCTCACTTGTGGGGTTGCCGCAGGTGGGGCAGGCGGGTGGAGTGGGAGCGGGGCTGTAGACCGTGTGGAGGCACTGGGCACAGGAGTAACGGAAGGCTTTGTAGTGCCGTGAGGCTCCTGGCAAGAGCGACCGGTCGCCGTCGCCGCGGGACCAGGAATCGTCACTTCCCTGGTCGGTTTCCTGGACTTCCTCGGGCGGATAGTCCGTATGCGTGGCCACACCGATCCGGGAGTCGCCCACATACACAGTGAGCGAAGTGAGCGTGGGGAAGGCGTCAAAGATGGCCTGAAGTTGCCCTGCGGCATGCTGGACGCGCTCAGTTGCCGTGCGCAAGCTGGGATCCTCGCTGAGGGTCGCTACGGGAGCACCGTGAGGCTGAGAATCCATGGTGCTGACGAGATGGCGGTAAGTCCGCTGAATCCTGCTCACGTCCGGCACGCTTGCTCCAACCCGGGGAGGAACGGATCGATGTCGGACGTGATGGTAGCCGCGCTTTCGGACCGGTTGGAGGTGTACGAGCAGAGCCAGGACCGTACGCTGATCGACACCCCCGAAGCGCTCGTCGAGTCTTTGGGCGTGATGCGCACGGTGGCCGCCCACCTCGGGCAAGGATCGTTCGATGTCGGTGCGCTGCTGAACGTCTGCTGGCTCCACTACTATCGCGGCACGGCCGGCCGCCACATCGATTTCTCAAGTAGCGACCTACCCGTCGCCGGCCTTTTGTCCATCTTCCTGGACGAGCACTGGCCAGGCCATGCCGCAGACCTTCCCCCAGTGGGCGCGGGGCAGATTACGACGGAAGGCTGGTGCGCGCTTGTCTCGGTCAACGCGCACCACCTGGCCCAGGATCCGACGTTCTCAGCGGTCGTCCACGAAGTGCTGATGTTGATCGGCAGGAGCACCGGCGATCGTGCGCTGCGACGCCATGTGCAGGCAACGGCTGGGCACTTGCTCTTCGACCGGTACAAGTTCAGTGATGACGTCAGCCATCTGGCGAACGCCGTGGAGTGTCTTCGGGATGCGGCCGATCCCGTCGTCGAGGACGATGCGGACCCCGGCCCGGATCCGACCGTCATCGATGGTCTCGGCACCACGACTTACTTCCTGTACCAGGCCACGGACGACGTGGACCTGCTGGTGGAGTCGGTGAACAGCCATGCACGCGCTCTTACCGCCGGGCCCGGGAACGGACCCCGGCGTCTGGGCTTCATGGACAATCTGGGCGCCTCCCTGCATGCCCTGGCGCTGGTTCGCCGCGACCCGGCGTTGCTCTGGCAGGCCGTCGACTGCTTCATGGAGGTGGCCGGGCTGCACAGCACGGACTCCGATCGGTGGCAGGCCGTCGACAAAGTGTGGCGGACCCTGGAGATCACATGCCGCGTCTGCCGCACCCCCGCTGATCTTGAGACGGCCATCGACAAGGGGAACGCCCTGCTCGAACAGCACGGCGACCGCGATCCCGAACACGGGCACCACCTGTCCATCCAGTCCGCGCTGTTGCACGCCCGTGTCACACTCAAGGCCGTCCCCGAACTACTTGACCAGTATGTGAGGATCGCCCGTCGCGCCGTGGAGGCGTTCCCCATGGGAGACCCTGTTCGCGCGCGCATGCGCGCCGATCTGGGCGTCGCCCTCGCCACCCGGTTCGAGCACCGCGGAGATCCGGAAGACCGGGCAGAAGCCCTCGAACTGCTGCGCGCCGCCGCAACAGATCTGCCCGATGAACCAGCCGCTCAGGACAATCTCCAGAAACTCGAGTCGGCTGTCGTCCGCCGGGCCGAATCCCCCGCGCAGGCACAGTCCCTCGACCAGATCGACATGGCCGCGAAGGCCGCTGTCGGTCTGGGGGACGCGTACGTCTTGTTCAGCAACCCGATGTTCTTGTCCGAGGCCATCCGCCTGGCGGAGGCCGCGGTGAAGGCGATCGGGCCGGAGCACAGCCTGTACCGCGAACTCAACCGGATACTCGCTCAGCTGTGGGAGCACGAGGCCCAGCGATCGGGGGTGGCCGCGGATCTGGATCGTGCCATCGCCTACGCCGGAACCGGCGCCGCGGAGTCCCAAGCCGGCACGCCCGGGGGTGCGGAGCTTGATTCACGCCTCGCGCAACTGCTCCGGCTGCGTTTCGAACAGCGCGGTGACTTGGCTGACCTCCAGGAAGCCGTCCGACGGGGCAACGCCGCCGTGCGGGATGCCCGGGACAGCCGTGAGCGAGCTATCGCGCTCAACAGGCTGGGGCTGTCACTTGGCCGCCGGTATGAACACAACCGGGACCTGGCGGACATGCGGGAGTGCATCGACGCATATCTCGAAGCTGTGGACCTGTCCGTAGACAACCCCCAGCTACGTGCCTCTGTGCTCAACAATCTGGGAGGTGCCTACTCACATCGGTTCCGGCGTCATCAGATCCGTGCCGACCTGGAACAGGCCGTCCAATGCTGGCGCGAGTGTGCCCGGTTGACTCATCCGGAACACGCGAACGCGGCGACGCGTTGGGACAACTTCGCGAGGGCTCTGCACCACATGTACGGACTCGACCGCGAGCCCGCTCATGTGACGGAGGCGTTGGCGTACGCGGACAAGGCTGTCGCGGCGACCCCTCTGCACCACATCGAGCGGGGCCGCCGACTGACGACCCTCAGCAATGTGCTGGTCGCGCGCTACCACGTTGCCGGTGATCCCGCGGACCTCAGCCGTGCCGTCACCCAGGCCAGAGCCGCCGTCCGCACCCCCGCGGCGGATCAGGCCCATCGGGCCGAGTACCTCAACAACCTCGGCAGTGTGCTGTTGACGGCGGGCGCGCGGCGGTCGAGCGAGGTCTCCGTCGCCGAGGTGCTCGCCGTATTCGATGAGGCACGACGCCACCAACCGTCGCTGGTCCATCTCCGGGGTGACGCCGCCCGGAAATGGGCTGCGGTCCGTGCGGCGGCAGGCGATGCACACGCTGCGATCGACGGCGCCGAGTTCGCCTTCGACCTGCTGCAACAGATCGACTGGCACGGCATGACCCTGGCCGACCGGTTGGACGTGATACGTGAGTGGGACGGATTCGCCCGCGAAGTCGCAGTGTGGGCCCTGCGGTCGGACGATCCCGCTCGCGCAGTGGAGTTCCTGGAGCGGGGGCGCGGACTGCTGTGGGGGCAACTCACCGGCCACGTCGGCGATCTCGAACGGCTGAGAGCCGTGGATACGAGGCTTGCCGAGGAATTCCTCGCGATCCGGGACGAGGCGCGGGAACTGACCGACAGCGCTGTTCCCGACACAGCGAGGGGGGAGCGGCTCGCGGACGTCAACGCGGAGCATCGGCGGATCGTCTCGCGGATCCGCGCCCTGGATGGTTTCGACGCCTTCCTGGGCCCTCCGTCTCCTGGCCGGCTCGCCGCGGCCGTGGGAGAGGGCGCTGTCGTCATCCTCAACGTGAGCAGAGCGAACTGCGATGCCATCGTTCTCCGCGGCCCCGAGATTCGGGCGGTGTCCCTCGCAGTCCCAGGGGTGGAAGTCGCTGAGCAGGTGCGACGCTGGACCACCGTGTTGAGGACTGCTCAGGAAGCCCGCCGTGAGCTGAACCACGCAGCCCTCAAAGGCCGTCAGGCGCCCCGGCGGGCAGTCGTCACGTATCGCACGGCAATCGATGAGCTGGGCGAACTCCTCGCATGGGGCTGGGACACCCTGACAGGACCAGTACTCCATGGCCTGGGCCACAAGGACCGCTTCTCAGGGAATGCCGAATGGCCGCGTGTGTGGTGGTGCCCCACAGGCCCGCTCACTGCCTTCCCGCTCGCCGCTACTGGACACCACGACGGCTCCGGTCGGGCTGTCATCGACCGGGTCGTCTCCTCGGAGGCCCCGACCCTTCGCAGTCTCGCAGAGGCCCAGGAGCGGGGAACAGCCCGGAACACACCTCGGCTCCTGGCCGTCGCGGTGCCGACCCCGTACCACCGCGGCGACGTCCTGCATGGTGCTCAGGAGGAGCGTGCGGCGGTGCTGGCCTCCACGTCCATCGAGGTCACCGACCTGTACGGTCCCGCTGCGACACGAGAGACGTTGCTGCGAGAACTCCCCGCCCACTCGCGCTTCCACTTCGCGGGGCACGGCGCCGGCGGTGTCACGGACCCGACGGACGCGGCGCTGATCGCCTTCGACGCACCCTTGCGCATGACGGACCTGGTGGGGCTGCCCCTGGACGGAGCTGAACTGGCTTACCTGTCAACGTGCCACGGAGTCACCGGCAGTGCCACCCACCCGGACGAGAGCCTGCATCTTGCCGCGGCGGTCCACGTGGTCGGGTTCCGGCACGTGATCGCAGCCCGACAGGAGATCGACGACCGCGTGGCGGCGGACACGGCAGCCGCCTTCCACCGGCACCTGGCCCACACTCCCGATCCGGGCATCGCACTGCACGAAACCTTGCGGGACATGCGGGAACAACTCACGACCAGGACAGACACGGACTGTGACAACCCGGTCAATCCATGGGCCTGGGCAGGCTTCGTTCACCTCGGCCCGGCCGGTGCGCGCCTCATCCGAGAGGGGGCTGGGGCCGAGAGCCGCTAGCGCAGGCTCGGGACCAGCCGGACTGTCATGGCGGCGCGAGCGGCTTCGACCCGATGGCACACGGCGGTGCGCTGGCTCTGGAGGGCGGAGATCCGGCGGGTGACGGCCGCGACGAACTAGGTCTGAACCGACTACAACCACTTGCGACGATGGTTACGCAGCCCCGGGATCACGTCCGGGATCGCACGTAAGGGCAGAGACTCGGGCCGGCGGCTGGGCCGGCACCGCTGGACCATCGAACGCACTATGGCCTGTGTCTCATCGTGTCACTCCTCGTCCGTGCGGGGCAGTCGAGCCCCGACCCGCGCGGCCGTCTCGCGCAGCCAGATGTGGGCCGCGTCATGGGTGTGGACCGGGTGCCACCACAGCGCTTCCCGCAGGGGCACCGCCTCGTAGGGCGGCTCCACCACCCGCACGGCGGCGATCGGGGCGAGCATCCGCGCCAGACGCGCCTGGATCAGGGCGATGCGCCGGGTACCGGCGACCATCAGGGGCAGGAGCTGGAAGTTGTCGACGGAGATTTCGACGCGCGGTTCGATGCCGAGCATGCCCAACTGCCGTACGGCGGGCGCGTCGTAGGTGCGCTGGTACGTCACCCACGGCAGCCGGGCCAGGTCACGCCGGGTGAGCCCGCCCTCGACGCCTGGATGGTCCCGCGCCACCACGAACACCCAGCGGTCGTCGTAGAGGTCGGTGGCGGGGAAGTCGCTGATCACGCCGTGCGGCATGAGCAGGCCGTCGGTGGCGCTCAGCAGGGTCGCGGTGTCGTCGACGGCGGTCGGCGGGGTCTGGGTGAAGCGGAGCCGGATGCCGGGGGCCTCCGCGTGCACCACGCGGGCGAGTTCGGTGCCGAAGACGGCGACGGCGTAGTCGGACGCCAGCAGCCTGAACTCGCGGTTCTCACTGGCCGGATCGAAGTCGGCCTGGCTGGAGAAGAGACGTTCCAGCACGTCGTAGGCGGTGGAGGTGCGGTCCAGGAGCACCTGGCCGAGCGCGGTCAGCTCGTAGTGGCCGCCGACGCGGGCGAGCAGGTCGTCATCGAAGTGCCGACGCAGGCGGGCCAGGGCCGCGCTCATCGCGGGCTGGCTCAGACCGACCCGCTGCCCGGCCCGGGTGACGTTCCGCTCCTCCAGCAGGGCGCGCAGGGCGACGACGAGGTTGAGATCAAGACGGGCCAGGTTCACGGATCGGTCCCTTGCGGTAGGGCGATGAGCGGGGGGGGATAAACACCATGGATGCTCGCCATCCACAGAATCGATTTCCCTGATCACGGGCAGCGGGTCCAGATTAGTCCCACCGCAATCAGGAGGACACGTCCGTGAAACCCGAACCCTCGTCCGCGCTCTTCGCGGGACCGTTCGCCCTCGCCACCCTCTCGGCCCCGGACGGGCCGGAGTTCCCCGCCCTCGTCACCCCCGACGGCCAGGCCCTCGACCTGCGGGACGTCTTCGGCGACGATCGGCTGACCACCCTGGACGTGCTGGACCGCTGGGAGACGGCCCTGCCGCGGCTGCGCGCGCTCGCGGCCGACACCGGCCCGGCCCGCACGGCCGTCGCGGACCTGCGCGTGCACGCGCCGGTGGCCCCGCGTCAGGTGTTCCAGTCGGGCGCGAACTACCGGCAACACGTCATCGACCTGCACGTCGCCCACCGCGCCCCCGGTGACGAACGGCCGGAGAGCGAGCGGCGCGCGGAGGCCGCCGAGCTCATGGACCGGCGGGCCGCCGAGGACCTGCCGTACGTCTTCATCGGCCTGCCCACCTCGATCACCGGCCCGTACGACGATGTCGTGCTGCCGGCTTGGGCGGAGCAGCCTGACTGGGAACTGGAACTGGCGGTCGTGATCGGCAAGCCGGCCTACCGGGTGTCGGCGGAGGACGCGCCGGAGCACATCGCCGGCTACACCATCGCCAACGACCTGACCGACCGGGCCACCGTCTTCCGCCGGGACATGCCGCAGATCGGCACCGACTGGCTGCGCAGCAAGAACGCGCCCGGGTTCACACCGCTCGGCCCCTGGATCGTCCCGTCCGAGTCCGTCGCGGACCCCGACGACCTCCGCGTCCGGCTCAAGCTCAACGGCGAGACCATGCAGGACGAGTCGACCGAGGACATGATCTTCAAGGTCGCGCGGATGGTGTCGTACGCCTCGCGGACCGCCCGTCTGCTCCCCGGCGATCTGGTGCTCACCGGCAGCCCGGCCGGCAACGGCATGCACTGGGGCCGGCTGCTGCGCGACGGCGATGTCATGGAGGGCACGGTCACCGGTCTCGGGGTCCAGCGCACCCGTTGTGTCGCGGAGGGCGCCGCGTGAACCGCCACGACCCCGAGGGAGCGATCGCCGAGGCCGCCAAGGCGTACTCCAACTGGGGTCGTTGGGGCGAGGACGACCGGCTCGGGACCCTCAACTTCCTGGACGAGGGCAAGCGCCGTGAGGGCGCGGCCCTGGTGCGGCGGGGCGTCAGCTTCTCGCTCGCCCAGTCCTTCGACATGAACGGCCCGCAGAAGGGCTGGCGGCGGCGCACCAACCCGGTGCACACCATGCTGGACACCGGGACCGACGCCGCCCTCGGCACCCAGGGCTTCCCGCACGGGATCGGCGGCGCGGACGACGTGATCGCGATGCCGCTCCAGTGTTCGACCCAGTGGGACGGGCTCGGCCACATCTTCGACCACGGCAAGGCGTGGAACGGGCGGGACGCCGAGAAGGTCGTCACCTCCGACGGCGACCTCGTCACCGGCATCGAGCACATGGCGCCGTACGTCGCGGGCCGGGGCGTGCTGCTGGACGTCGGCCGGGTGGCCGGCACCGACGGGGAACTGCCGGACGGTTTCGCGATCACCGAGGAGCACCTGACGGCGACGGCCGAGGCGCACGGGGTGGCCGTCGGCCGCGGGGACATCGTGCTGGTGCGCACCGGGCAGCTGGCCCGGGCCCGCCGCGACGGCTGGGGCGACTACGCCGGCGGGCCCGCCCCCGGGCTGTCGTTCACCGCGGCCGGCTGGCTGCACTCGACCGAGATCGCCGCGATCGCCACCGACACCTGGGGCTTCGAGGTCCGCCCGAACGAGTTCGAGCACGCCTTCCAGCCCCTGCACCAGGTCGCCATCCCGAACATCGGGCTGCTGATCGGCGAGATGTGGGACCCGGAGGCGCTCGCCGAGGACTGTGTCCGCGACGGCACGTACGAGTTCTGGCTGACCGCCGCGCCCCTCCCCGTCACCGGCGCGGTCGGCTCCCCCGTCAACCCGATCGCCGTGAAGTAACGAACGGAACAAGGGAGTTCCCTCATGAGCACAGCCCGCACGGTCCTGGTGATCGGTGGTGGCGCCGCAGGCAACGCCACGACGGTCCTGCTACGCCGCGCCGGCCTCACGGTGGACCTGATCGAGGCGAAGAACGACTGGAACGCCACCGCCGGCTCCGGCATCACCCTCCAGGGCAACGCCCTGCGTGTCCTGCGTGAACTCGGCGTATGGGAACGGGTGAAGGCGTCCGGCTTCGGGTTCGGCTCCGTCGGCATCACCGCCCCCGACGGCACGGTCCTGCACGTCGCCCGGGACCTGCGCACCGGCGGCGACGACCTGCCCGCCACCGTCGGCATGCAGCGCCCGCGGCTCCAGCGGATCCTGATCGACGCCGTACGAGCCGGCGGCGCCACCGTGCGGCTCGGCACGACCGCCGAGATCCTCGGCCAGGACGCGGACGGGGTCTCGATACGGTTCTCCGACGGCAGCGAGGGGCGGTACGACCTCGTCATCGCCGCCGACGGCCTCGGTTCCTCGACCCGCGCGGCGATCGGCATCACCGACAAGCCGGAGCCGACCGGCATGGCCATCTGGCGGGTCGCCGCCCCGCGCCCGGCCGGGGTGGTCCGCACCGACCTCGCCTACGGCGGCCCGGCCTACATCGCCGGGTACTGCCCCACCAGCGACACCACCCTCTACGCGTACGTCGTCGAGGCCAACCGCGACCGCGCCTCCATCCCGCCGGAGACCTACGCCGACGAGATGCGCCGCCTCGCCTCCGCCTACGGGGGCCACTGGCCGGAGATCACCGAACACATCACCGACCCGGCGAAGGTCAACTACACCTGGTTCGACCGGCTGCTGGTGGAGGGCTCCTGGCACCGCGGCCGGGTCGTCCTCGTCGGCGACGCCGCGCACTGCTGCCCGCCCACCCTCGCGCAGGGCGCGGCACTCTCCCTGGAGGACGCCCTTGTGCTTACCCAGTTGCTGACCGCCTCGGACACCTGGGACGACTCGCTCTTCCAGGCGTACTACGAGCGGCGCGTGGCCCGTGTCCGCCCGGTGGTGGAGGCGTCCGTGCGGATCGGGCAGTGGCAGCTCGACGGCGTCCGTGACGCGGACGTCCCCGGCCTGATGGGACGCACGATGACGATGCTGCGGGAGCTGCCGTGAGCACGGCCCCCACCGTGGACGTCCACGCGCATGTGCTGCTCCCCGAGGTGGAGGCCCTGGTGGCCGGCCTGCCGGGGCTGGCGGAAGCGAAGGCGCTGGACGCCCGGCGCAACGGTCCGGCGGCACTCGCCGTGAGCGGCCCCATGGTGCGCGAGCGCGTCCCGGAACTGACCGACCCCGCCGTGCGGCTGGCCGCGATGAACACCCAGGGCGTGGACGTCCAGTTGGTCAGCCCCTCCCCCTCGCACTACCACTACTGGGCGGACGAGGAGACGGCCGCGAAGGTGTACCGGCTGGCCAACGAGGCGACGGCGGCCCACTGTTCCGCCGCGCCCGACCGGTTGCGCGGGCTCGGCCTCGTGCCGCTCCAGCATCCTGGTCACACGGTACGCGCCCTCGATCACGCACTGGACCAGGGTCTGCTGGGCGTCGAGATCTCCAGCCACGCACCGGGGCGGGAACTCTCCGACCCGGCGTACGCGCCCTTGTGGACCCGGGCCGAGGAGACGGGGGCGCTCGTCTTCCTGCACCCCTTCGGCTGCACGCTTGGCGAGCGGCTCGACCAGTGGTACCTGTCCAACACCGTGGGCCAGCCGGTGGAGAACGCCGTCGCGCTCTCCCACCTGATCTTCTCCGGTGTCCTGGACCGGCACCCGGGCCTGAGGCTGATCGCCGCGCACGGCGGTGGCTACCTGCCCACCCACATCGGCCGCTCCGACCACGCCTGGTCGACCCGCTCCGACGCGGGCGCGGGCTGCGCGCACCTGCCCAGCAGCTACCTCAAGCGCCTGTACTTCGACTCCCTCGTCCACGATCCGCAGGTGCTGCGGGAGCTGGTCCGGACCGCGGGCGCGGACCGGGTGCTGCTCGGCTCCGACTTCCCGTTCGACATGGGCACCGAGGACCCCGTCGGCGCGCTGCGCGCGTCCGGTCTGACCGACGCCGACTTCCACGCCGTACGCGGAGGCAACGCCGCCGCACTCCTCCGGAAGGACTGACACCATGCGTCTTCTCACCCATCTGCGGCACGTCGACCTCGCGGTGCCCGACTACGACAAGCAGCTCGACTTCTACGCGGGCGTCTGGGGCCTGACGAAGGTCGCCGAGGACTCCGGGATCTCCTTCCTCGCTGCCGAGGGCTCCCCGGAGCAGTACGTGGTGCGGCTGCGCAAGGCCGAGGAGAAGCGCCTCGACCTGGTCTCCTACGGCGCCGCCTCCGCCGCCGACGTGGACACGCTCGCCGAGCGACTCGGCGCCGGGGGCGTGCGGTTGATCTCCCAGCCGGGCGAGGTGGACACTCCCGGCGGCGGCTACGGCTTCCGTTTCTTCGACATCGACGGCCGCACCATCGAGGTCTCCGCCGACGTCGAGGTCCGGCAGCACCGCAGGATCGAGGAGAAGGAGTCGATCCCGGTCAAGCTCTCCCACGTCGTCCTCAACTCCGCGGACCTGAATCGCACCCGGGAGTGGTACGAGCGCCACCTCGGCTTCCGCCTCTCCGACACCCTCAGCTCGCCGCACATGGGCGAGGTCATGCACTTCATGCGGATCTCCGACCAGCACCACTCGATGGCGCTGGCCAAGGGCCCGCACACCTCCCTGCACCACATCTCCTTCGAGATGCGCGGCATCGACGAGTACATGCGCGGCTCCGGCCGCGTGATCCGCGCCGGAGTCAGGAAGATCTGGGGGCCCGGCCGGCACATGGCGGGCGACAACACCTTCACCTACTTCCTCGACCCGCACGGCAACACCGTCGAGTACACCACCGAGCTGGAGTGTCTGGACGAGGACACCTGGCACCCCCACGTGTACGACTTCTCCCAGCCCGAGGTCACCGACCAGTGGGGCACCGCGAACCCGATGAACGAGCTGGTCGCGAAGGAGTCCTTCAACGACCCCGACCGGGGCGTCTTCGTCGCCCCGCCGGTCTGATCCCCCTCGCTCCCGGGGGCGCGGCCGGCCCTGTCACCTGCCCTGGCTCAGTCCCGCCGCGCCCTCGGGACCAGCCTCCCCGGAGCCGCACCATGCGTTTCGCCGCCTACGAACACCATCACCGCCGCCGCGTGGCCGTCGTGGAGGACGACGGCACCCTGCTGCCGCTGCCCGGCATCGCTTCGCTCACCGGCCTGCTGCGGGAGTCCGGCGGGCTGCCCGGCCTGCTCGCCGCGGGCGCGGCGGCGCTCGACGTACCGCCGGGTCCGCACATGTCCGAGGTCCGGCTGCTGCCGCCGCTCCAGCCCGCCTCCGTCCGGGACTTCGTCACCTTCGAGGAGCACGTCGAGGGCGTACGGCGCTCGGTGAGCGGCGCGGTCGGCGTGCCCGAGCAGTGGTACGCCGCGCCGACCTTCTACTTCACCAACCCGCACGCGATCTACGGCCCGCACGACGACATCCCCGTCCCGCCCGGGTCGAGTGTGCTGGACTTCGAACTCGAGGTCGCCGCCGTCGTCGGGCGCGAGGGCCGCGACCTCACGCCCGAGCAGGCCCGTGATCACATCGTCGGCTACACGGTCTTCAACGACTGGTCGGCCCGCGACCTCCAGTCCGCGGAGATGAAGGTGGGCCTCGGCCCCTGCAAGGGGAAGGACACCGCGACCACGCTCGGCCCGGTCCTGGTCACCGCCGACGAGCTGGAGCCTCACCGGGACACCGACGGCTTCCTGCGCCTCGCCCTGACCGCCGAGGTCAACGGCGAGACGGTCGGCACGGATCTGCTGTCCAACATGAGCTGGACCTTCGAGGAGATGGTCGCCCACGCCTCGCGCGGTACCCGGGTCGTGCCGGGTGACGTGCTCGGTTCCGGCACCTGCGGCAACGGCGGCTGCCTCGCCGAACTGTGGGGGCTGCGCGGCGAGCGGACCCCGCCGCCGTTGAAACCCGGTGACACCGTCACCCTCACCGTGGAGGGGATCGGCAGCGTGTCCAACACCGTCGTGCCCGGCGCGGAACCGGTTCCGCTGCCCGCCGGCCGGCGCCGGTCCCGGGAGCGGCCGTGAGCGCCCCGCACTCCCAGAGGCTGCTGGGCAAGGTGGTCGTGGTCACCGGCGCGGCCCGTGGCCAGGGCGCCGCCGAGGCGGCGGCGCTGACACGGGAGGGCGCGCGGGTGATCGCCACGGACGTACGTCCGGAAGGTGACTGCCGCCGCCTCGACGTGGCCGGCGAACAGGACTGGGCCGACCTCGCCACCGAGCTGAAGGAGTCGTACGGGCAGGTGCACGGCCTGGTCAACAACGCGGGCATCACCTGGCGCGCCCGCCTCGGCGACGTACGGGCCGAGGACTTCGACCGTGTGCACGCGGTCAACGTCACCGGCCCGCTGCTCGGCATCCAGCACCTCGCCCCGCTGATGCCGCCCGGCTCCTCGATCGTCAACATCGGCTCCTCGGCCGCCCTCACCGCCCACTACCCGGTCGCCTACACCGCCAGCAAATGGGCGCTGCGCGGCTTGTCGAAGACGGCGGCGCTGGAACTCGGCCCGCGCGGCATCCGCGTCAACACGATCCACCCCGGCTACATCGAGACCGAGATGACCGCCTCCGCCGCTCCCGCCTTCCGCGAGGCCAACGTCCACGAGACACCGCTCGGCCGCACCGGAACCGTCGACGAGGTCGCCGGGCTGGTCGTGTTCCTGCTGTCGGAGGAGGCGTCGTTCATCACCGGCGCGGAGATCCCCGTGGACGGCGGGCTGACCGCGCACGGCGGGGTCAAGTCGGTCTCCGACGCGCTGCGCGAGGAGTCCTCGTGAAGCGGCTGGAGGGCAAGGTCGCGCTGATCTCCGGCACGGCCCGCGGCCGGGGTCGCGCCGCCGCGCTGCGGTTCGCCGCCGAGGGCGCGCTCGTGGTCGGCGGCGACCTGCTGCACGAGGAGGCCGTCGGCACCCAGCGGCTGATCGCCCGCGAGGGCGGCACGGCTCTCACCCCCGGCCCACTGGACGTCACCGACGAGGCGTCGGTGCGCTCCTGGGTGGCGGAGGCCGTCGACGCCTTCGGCGGCATCGACGTCGTCTGCGTCAACGCCGGCGCGGTCCGCTTCGGAGGCATCGACAGCCGGCCGTACGAGGACTGCGCCTTCACCGTGCGCGCCGAGCTGGACTCGGTGCGGCTGACCGTCCGGGCGGCCTGCTCGCGCTGACCCGGCAACTGGCCGCCGAAGGCGCGCCGTTCGCATCCGCGCCAACTGCGTCAGCCCCGGAATGATCGACCCGGACGGCTCCCGCGCCAACCTCCTCGCGGACGACCACCCGACGCACGGCATCGCCCACCCCCTCACCTCCGACGACGTGGTCGACGCGGCCGTCCTCCTCGCCTCGGACGAGGCGTCGTACACGGCAGCACCACCGACTTCGCCCTCGTACGTGCCTGGCGCGGCGACCGGCTCGGCAACCTGGTCTTCCGCAAGTCCGCCGCCAACTTCAACCCCCTGGCCGCCATGGCCGGGAAGGTGACCGTCGCCGAGGTCGAGGACCTGGTCGAGCCGGGGGAACTCGCCCCCGACTGCGTCCACCTGCCCGGCGCCAGCTTCTTCGGCTCGGCCCTCTCCTTCGGCATGATCCGCGGCGGTCACATCGACACCGCGGTGCTCGGGGCCATGCAGGTCTCAGCGTCCGGCGATCTGGCCAACTGGATGATTCCCGGCAAGATGGTCAAGGGCATGGGTCGCGCCATGGGCCTGGTCCACGGAGCCCGCCGCGTCATCGGCCTCATGGAACACACCGCCAAGGACGGCTCCCCGAAGATCCTCAAGGAGTGCACCCTGCCACTCACCGGCGAGCGGTGCGTCCACCGCGTCGTCACCGACCTCGGCGTCCTCGACGTCACCGACGACGGCCTCACCCTCGTGGAGACCGCCCCCGGCATCACCGTGGAGGACGTCACGGCCCGAACGGACGCGCCGGTACGCCTGGACGCTCTCCGGGGGGCAAGCTGATGCGTCCCGCGCCACGGCTCACCGGGCGCCGGCCCCGCCGCCGACGCCGTGCTCGGTCAGGTACTCCTCCGCGCCCGGTATCCGATGCGCGTCCTCCGCGCCCACCAGGCCGCCCGGCGCGTTCGCGTCCGGCTTGAGCGTGTACGCGGCGACGCTCGCGGGACGGTGCACGTCGGAGAAGTCCTGCGGGACGCCGAGACCGGTGTCCGCGTCATGCTGCGAGCGGTGTGCCTTCACGACGTCCTCACGGGCGAGACTCCCCGCGGCACAGGCCTTCTTCAGGTCGGCGCCGAGCAGCTTGGCGGCGTTGTAGCCGGACAGCACACCCGAGTCGACGGAGGAGCCGGGATACTTGTCCTGATAGGCCGTCACCATCCGTCGTACGCCGGGGAGGTCGGAGCTGACCGCGGGGGCGGAGCCGACCACGTGGAGCAGCGCGGTCAGGGCCGGCGCGACCGGGGTCTTCATCAGTTGCGGGGCGAAGCCCGGCGCGCTGCTGACGACGGGGACGCGCAGGCCACGGGAGGCGGCGACACCGACGAGGGACGCGGTCTGCCCGGGCCCGGCGCTGATCAGGATCGCCTTCACCCCCTCCTTGCGCAGTGCCGAGACCTGCGCGGACAGATCGGTATCGGTCGCCTTGATCTTCTGCCCGACGATCTGCACGCCCGCCTTCCTCGCCGCCCAGGTGGATCCCTCCAGGGCGTTGGCGCCGTAGTCGCCCTCGAAGTAGACGTGGCCGATGGTGTCGCCCTTCCGCAGCTTCTTCGTGCGGGTGAGGAAGTCGACGGCGGCGATCATGTCGAGGTCATAGGTGGTGCCCAGGACCTGGACCGAGTCCTTTCCGAGCAGGGAGGCGGCCCATGCCTGCGGAAAGGTGAGCAGGTGGTCGCGCTGGACGTCGTCGAGCAGGGCGGCGACCACGGGTGAGCCGATGACCTGCGGCAGGGCGACGACGTCGGGAGAGATGTCGACGTAGGCGGTGACGGCCTTCTGGACGTCGTAACCGTGGTCCTTGACGATGATCTCGACCTTGCGGCCGCAGATGCCGCCGGCCACGTTGGTCTCGTCGGCCCACATCTGCTGGGCCTGGACGATGCTCTTGCCGAGGGTGGCGTAGGGGCCGGTCAGGTCGGTGAGGGCGCCCAGCCGGATGGTTCCGGCGGAGACTCCGGGGCCGGTGCGGACGCCGTCGGCGCCTTCGGTGCCGCTCTTGCCGCCCGCCTTGGCGCTGCATCCGGTGGCGGCGACCAGCAGGGCCAGGGCTCCGGCGAGGACGGCCGTGGTGACACGGTGTGCGGGGTGCGGGGTGTTCACGGGGTCTGCTCCTCGGGTCGTACAGGTGCGATGGGGTGCGCGGACGGGTGGGCGGGCGGATGCCCGGACGGGCGCGTGGACGGATGCGGGGACGGGCGGGTGCGCGGGCCGGTACGCCGGCCCGGCCGGACGCGGGCGCGCAGGCGGCGGGTGAGGCCGTGCAGGCCGTCGGGGGCGTGGAGCAGGACGACGACGATGGCGGCCCCGTAGAGGTAACGGGCCGCTTCCGTCGGGCCGACCGCGCCGTCGGCGGAGCCGGGGGCGGCCACCAGGGGCAAGTGGTCGGCGTACCGGGTCAGCAGCAGGGGCAGCGCGGTGACGAAGACCGCGCCCGCCGTGGCCCCGGCGACCGAACCGAGGCCGCCGAGCACGATCATGGCGAGGTAGTCGACCGAGAGGGCGAGGGAGAAGTAGTCGGGGACGACGCGCCGGAAGGCCAGGGCCAGCAGGACGCCGGCCGTCCCCGCGTACATCGACGACACGACGAAGGCAGCCGCACGGTGGCGGGCCACGTCCACGCCCATCACGGAGGCCGCGATCTCGCTGTCCCGCAGCGCCGCGAGGGCCCGGCCGGGGCGGGAGCGCACCAGGCCCCGGCCGGTGAACCAGGTCAGCCCCAGCAGGGCCACGGCCAGGAACCACAGGCGTTCCTCGGCACCGAACGGCACTCCCAGCACCGTCAGTTCGGGCTCGCCCGCCGTGAAGCCGAAACCGCCGAGACGGAGCGGCGGAACGGAGCGGCCGTTGAAGCCGCCGGTGACGGAGTCCGCGGTGAGCAGCAGATGGTGACCGAGGAAGACCAGGGCGAGCGTGGCCACGCCCAGATAGATGCCGCGCACCCGGCCGGCGACGGGGCTGAACAGACCGCCCGCGGCCCCGGCCAGCAGCACCGCGAGGACGGCGGCGACGGCCGTCGGCAGCCCCGGCCCCGGCTCGCCGGCCAGCCAGGTGTAGCTGTAGGCGCCGACCGCGAGGAAGAAGGCGTGGCCGAGGGAGAGCTGGCCGGCCGTGCCGCTGAGCAGTGACAGCCCGACGGCGCCGATGGCGGCGGCCACCGAGAACAGGCCGATGCGCAGCCAGAAGGCGTCCAGGTAGAACGGAGGAACGCACAGGACGAGGGCGACCAGGAGCGTCCGGGCCGGCTTCGGCAGACGGCGGTCAGACACGGGCCGCTCCCTTCGTGCCGAACAGTCCGGTGGGCCGGACCAGCAGGACCAGGACCATCACGGCGTAGGGGACGACATCGCCGAATCCCTCGCCCAGCAGGCGCAGCTCCGACTGGTGACCGGCGACCAGCGCCTCCGTCAGCCCGATCAGCAGGCTGCCGGCGAGCGCGCCGGCCGGCGAGGCCATGCCGCCGAGGATGGCGGCCGGGAACGCCTTCAGCGCGATCTGACCGGTGGTCCGCTCCAGGCCCGGGGCGGGGAACGCGGCGAGGAACACCGCCGCAAGCGCGGCCAGCGCGCCCGCCAGGCACCAGGCGAGCGTGCGCACCCGGGACAGGCGTACGCCCATGAGCGCGGCTGCCTCCAGGTCCTCCCCGGCGGCCCGCAGGGACAACCCCCAGCGGGTGTACCGGAACAGGCCGAAGACGACGGCGATGGCCCCCGCGGACACCGCGATCGCGGCGAGCCGGCTGTCGGCGACCGTCACCGGCCCGACCCGGGTCACCGCGTCGCCCCAGGGATCGCCCAGCACCAGCAGGTCGCCCCCGATGCGCCGGGACAGGTCGGTGAGCAGCACGATGTCGACACCGATCGTGACGATGGTCTGGACGTGCGCGGTGTGCGGGTCCGGGTCTCCGCGTCGCAGCAGCAGCCGGTCGATGACGCCGGCGAGGAGAGCGGTGGCGAGGACACCCACCGCGAGGGCCCCGGCGAAGCCGATGTCGTCGTGCAGGACGGCGGTGAGGTAGCCGCCGAGCAGCAGCAGGGAACCGTGAGCGAAGTTCAGGACGCCCGACGCCTTGAAGATGACGACGAAGCCGAGTGCGACCAGGGCGTAGACCGCGCCGAGGGCGAGGCCGCCCAGCAGGTCGTCGAGAAGACCGGTCACGCGGCTCCCTCCTGTGGCGTGCCGAGGTAGGCGCGCAGCACCTCGGGATCGCGGCGGACCTCGTCCGGTGTGCCGTGGGCGATACGACGGCCGAAGTCGAGGACCGTCACCTCGTCGGCGAGGCGCATCACCAGGCCCATGTCGTGCTCCACCAGCAGGACGGAGACGTCGAGTTCGGCGCGGATCCGCCCGATCACCTCGGCGGTGCGGGCGCGTTCGGCGGCGTTCATGCCGGCCACCGGCTCGTCCAGGAGCAGCACGCGCGGCTCCAGGCACAGGGCGCGGGCCAGCTCCACGCGCTTGCGGTCGCCGTACGACAGCAGGCCCACCGGGCTGTCGAAGTACGCTTCCAGGTCGGTCAGTTCGGCGATCCGCCGGGCATGGGAGAGGTGTTCGCGCTCCTCGCGCACCGCCCGCGGCAGACTCAGGGCGCTCGCGAGGAAACCGGCGCGCGCGTGGAGGTGCCGGCCGAGCATCAGGTTGTCGGCGACCGTGCCCGCAGTGGTGACGATGTTCTGGAACGTGCGGGCCACGCCGAGCGCGGCGATGCGGTGCGGGGCGAGCCGGGTCAGGTCCGTGCCGCCGAGCCGGACCATGCCGCTCGCTGGGCGGGCGAGGCCGGACAGCACGTTGAAGCAGGTGGACTTGCCGGCGCCGTTGGGCCCGATGAGGGCGTGCACCGTGTGGGGCGCGACGGTGAAGGAGACGTCGTCCAGGGCGGTGAGACCGGCGTACCGGACGGTGACGTCCCGCACGCTCAGAACGGGAACGGTCATGCGGCCCCCTCCTCGCCCAGGTAGAGACGGCGCACCGCGTCCGTGCCGGCGAGAGCGGCGGCGGGGCCGGACAGCCGCACCTCCCCGGTCTCCAGGACATGGGCGTGGTCGGCGAGGGACAGGGCCATCCCGGCGTTCTGCTCCACCAGCAGCACGGCGGTGCCCTGGGCGTGGATCTCACGGACCACCTCGGCGATCCGGTCCACCATGAGCGGGGCGAGGCCGAGCGACGGCTCGTCCAGCAGCAGCAGACGCGGGGCGGCCATGAGGGCGCGGCCGATGGCCAGCATCTGCTGTTCACCGCCGGACAGCAGCCCAGCGGCCTGCCGGCGGCGTTCGGCCAGCCGCGGGAACAGCGTGAAGACGCGGTCGCGGGCCTCGGCGACCTGCGCGGAGCCGCGGCGGCTGAGACCGAGGCCGCCGCTGCGCAGGTTCTCGTCGACGGTAAGGCCGGTGAAGACCCGCCGCCCCTCAGGCACCTGCACCACCCCGGCCTGTACGGCGGCTACGGGGTCACGGCCGTCGAGGACGGTGCCGCCGTAGCGGACACGGCCGGCGCTGATCGCGCCCCGGTACAGGCGGAGCGTGCCCGACAGGGCGCGCAGCAGCGTGGTCTTCCCGGCGCCGTTGGCGCCGAGCAACGCGACCACACTGTCGTGCGGCACGGTCAGGGAAACGTCGCGCAGAGCGGAGACGGCACGGCCGTACGTCACGTCCACGTGCTCGACGCGCAGGGCGGGCAGGTCGTCCGGTGGTGCTTCGGGCATCGCGGCTCCTTGGGGCCGGACCGGCGCACGGCCCGGTCCTGGTCCTTGGTGCTCGGGGCTGGGGAGGAAGCTCACGAGACCACGGGTGGCCGAAGCGGGGACAGGCACACGGGCACGGTCGGTGCGGCGGCCCAACGAGCACCTCGGGGGGCTGTGCGGGTGCCCAGCGGTCGGGGCGGCGGCGAGTCGGTGCGGGCTGAGCCGGCGGTGGCTGGGAGCCGGTCCGGGCGGACTCGGCGGGCGGCGGGGCAGGGGGGCTCGCCGGGCAGGGCGTCGGGCGCGGGGTCGGTGGTGGGGGCGTGCCAGTCGCGTGCGGGGGCGGTGGACCGAGCCACGGCTGCACCGGGGCCGGCAGGGCCCGGCCGGCGGCCGGGGGGCGACTGGTCCGAGCGGAGTACACGGGGCCGGGGGGCGGCCCCTCCGGGCAGAGCTTCACATGAGCCGTGGGTCGGCTGCTGACGGCGGAGTCGCTGGGCGGTCAGGAGGGTGGCCGTTGAGGGGTGAGTCGGCGGGCGGTCAGGACACTGACCGCTGAGAGCCAAGTCGGCGGGCGGTCAAGGCCAGGGCGATCTCGACCAGGTCGGCGGGGCGGGACAGGGAACGGCCGGTCAGTTGCTCGTAGCGGCGCAGGCGGTTCAGAACCGTGTTGCGGTGGCAGTACAGCCCTCTGCTCGCCCGCTGGGCGGAGCCGTCGCAGGCCAGCCAGGCGGCGAGCGTGTCGAGCAGCACGTCCGCGTCGGCCGGTTCCAGCCGTGCGAGCGGGCCGAACGCGCGCTCGACGAGCAGGCCGGCGAGTTCCGGGCAGGACACGACGAGTGCCTCGGGAAGGTGGTCGTCGAGCCGTACCGCGCCGCCCGCGTCGCCGCACAGCCGCAGGGCGGTGTCCGCCAGCCGGCGCGCCTCGCCGACGCCGGCCAGTCCGTCGAAGGGGAGCCCGATCCCGACGCGCAGCCCGGGCGGCGGCTGGTCCGGCGCCGGCACGACGCCGTCCTCGACCAGGACGATGCCATGGTCCGCCTCCGGACCGGTGTGCCAGTGGGCCCGCGCCCTCGGGGGCAGCAGGGCCCGTACGGCTTCGGCGGACCGCTCGCCCGCGACCGCGACGACGACGTACCGCCCCTGCTCGGGCAGACCGAGGGCCTGCGCGGTCTCCGGCAGGTCGGCGATGCGGCCGGTACCGTCCAGCAGCGCGGCGGCCAGCAGCCGCACCCGGTTCTCGCGCCGCCAGGCGAGGCGTCGTTCGGTCTGCCGGTAGGCGTCCGCGACGAGCGTGCAGTGTTCGTCGACGAAGTCCCAGACGTCCCCGGCCACGTGCACCAGCAGCCGTACGTCCTCCGGAGTGCTGCGGGAGGTGACGTCGACGAGTTCCTGCCACACCAGCGAGCCGCCCAGCCGGAAGGCGTGCAACAGGGCGTCCAGGGGCAGCCCTTGTTCGGCACGGCCGACCCCGATGCGCCAGGAGCAGTGGTGTGCGGAGTCGCGGGTGCCGCGCGGGTCGAGCAGCGAGGAGACGCTGTGCCGCAATGAGCGGTGCACCTCCTGCCAGACGCCCGGGTGGTCGTCGTCCAGCGCGGTCCGGTAGGCCGGTTCCCGTTCCCGCAGGGCGGAGACCAGCCGGTCGGTGAGAGCGGGCAGGTCGTCCAGCAGCGCCCGGGCGGCGCGGTGCAGCACCCGCAGGGCCTCGGCGTCGATCAGCGACCGGGGCTGTGGTGCGCGCGGCCGGGGTGCGGGCTGGGGTCCCGGGCGGAAGGCGGGTCGTGGCCGTACGGCAGGGCGCATGGAAGTCTCCCCCAGGGTCGGCTGACGCGTCGTGCTCGAAGAATGACATACCGTCCGGTCGGTCCCTAGAGGTGTGCACCGGTCTTTTCCGCCTGCTCCACCAGGCGCGCCAGCTCCACCCGGGAGCGGACGCCGAGGGCGGCGAAGACATTGCGCAGGTGGTAGTCGACGGTGCGGGTGCTCACCGACAGGCTCAGGGCCACCTCCCGGTTGGTGAGGCCCTGGGCGACGCGGCGGGCGATGCGCAACTGCTGCGGGGTGAGCCGGTCCAGCCCGTCCGGCAAGGTCTCGCCCGAGGCCGAGGCGCAGCCCCCTCGCACCGCCGCGTCCGCTCCGGCCATCGCCGCCGCCCCGGCCGTCCTCGCCGTCCCGGCCACTCCGTTCGCCCGCAGTTCGGCCGCCGCCTGCTGCGCCCACGGGCGAGCGCCGCAGCGTTCGAAGCCGAGCAGGGCGGCCCGCAGATGGCCGCGTGCCTCGCGCAGCCGACGGCGTCTGCGCAGCCACTTGCCGTACAGCAGCTCGGTGCGGGCACGCTCGAAGTCACCGGCGGCCTCCCCGTGCCGCCGCAGGGCCTCCCGGTACAGCGCGTCGGCCGGCTCGGGCGGAGCCAGCAGAGCGCGACAGCGCAGCAGCTGGGCCGGGGCCTGGCGGTCGGCGTCACACGCCGCCCAGCGCGCGAAGTCCTCGACCGCCTCCCGGGCCTCGTCCGGCTGCCCGGCCAGCGCGCACGCCTCGACGTAACACGGCACGGCGAGCATCCAGACGGCGAAGTGCCCGCGCCCCGTGCCGGGCCGCACCAGCGGGCCGAGCCGCTCGGCGGCCTCACGTGGCCGGCCGTGGCCCAGATCGGCGCGGGCGGCGGCCCACTGGGCCAGCGCGGCGGCCTGCGCCAGTCCGTGGCGTCGGGCGGTGGCCAGCGCGGCGGTCACATGCTCGGCGACGGTGTGCGCCTCGCCCTCGATCGACGCCGCCAGGGCCAGCACGGCGTGGTGATGGGCGGCCGTGTTGCGCTGCCCGGTGCGGTACGCGCTGCGCAGGCCCTCCTCGGCATGGGCCCGGGCCGACGCATGCCGTCCCGCCCGGAGTTCGCCGTAGGCCAGGAACTCCAGAGCCCGTGCCTCGTGCACGGCGGACCCGTCCGCGCGGGCCACCGCGAGCGCCCGCGCACCGGCCCGCCGGGCGGCGGTGGTGTCACCGAGCAACAGGGCCGCGGAGGCCGCTCGCAGGAACGTGTCGGGGGCGTTCGGTGGGGGTGGGGGCTGCTGTCGAAGGGTGCCTGTTGTGTGGGGGAACTGATCGGGAGCGCGTGTGGTGTGCGCTTGGCGAGGGTGGCCGGCCGTCGAGGGCGGAAGCTGTTCGGCTCCGGCTCCGGCTCCGGCTCCGGTAGGCGCCTGCGCTGGGCCGTCGTCGGCCGTGTGCGGCTCTTCGCGGTGGTCGTCGACAGTGTGCGCGAACCGGTCGCGGTGACCGTCGGCTGTGTGCGCGAGCCGTTCGCGTCCGGTCGTCGTCCACGCACGGTCCACCACCCGCCGCAAGGGCGCGGCGGCCAGGTCGAAGCGGCCTTGCAGGACGGCCCGCATGCCCGCCCGGTGGTCGCGCAGGGCCAGGGACGGTACGGCGGTGCCGGCCGGCTCGCCCGCGAAGCGGGGACCGGCGAACGGGCGAGGGTCCCGGTCCCCGGGCGACTGCGCCCCGCCATCCGGGCCGCTCGCCTCTCCCGCGCCGTGCGTACCGGACCACGAGCGGTCCCGGACCGTGCCCTCCGCCGCCAGCGCGCTCAGGCACGCCGCCAGGTCGCCCGCCGACCAGGCGGCGTCCGCGGCGGCCAAGGCGGCCTCGACGGACCGCTCAGGGTCATACGGAGCGAACAACTCCGCGGCGAGCAGCAAGGTCTCGCGGGCGTCGTCGACGGGGCCGTCCCACCGCAGCACCGTTCCGCGCAGCAGCTCGGCACGCGCGCGTACCGTCGACGGCGCCGAGCGATCGCGGGCCGTGTCGAGCAGCCGCAGGGCCCGGTCGGACTGCCCGGCCAGCAGCGCCTGTTCGGCGGCGGCCGTGTACCAGCGGACCTGCCGGGCGCCGTCCGCGGTGAGGTCGGCGGCGCGGGTGAGGGCCGTGCAGCGCAGTGCGGGCGACACCGCCGGATCCGCCTGGGCCGTGGCGGCGGCGAGGTCGGACGCCAGCGACGGAGCCGGACCCGCGACGGCCCACGAGCGGTGCAGCAGCGCCGTGAGGCCGTGCCCGTCGGGCAGCGCACGGGCCAGCGCGTCGTGGGCGGCACGGCGCCGCTCGGCCGACGCATCGGCGTACACGGTGCGGCACAGCAACGGGCTGCGGAAACCGATCCGGCCGTCGCGAGCACGGAGCAACTCGGGCAGCGGGGGGACGTACGGTGAGAGCCGGCCGTCACGGCGGTCACCACTGTCGTACGGAGCGGGGTCGTGGTACGACTCCGGTCGGCCGCTGTCGGCGGCACGCGGCCCGCACAGCGGGACGTGCCGCGGACCGCACCGTCCCTCGGAGGCGTCGAACCGCCGGGACGGCGGGCCGGAGCTCGGCGCGGAACGGTTCTTGTCGGCGAGTGGCCGCGGTGGTGGCCCGAGGCGGGAGACGCCCGCGGAAATCCACGCGGTCGCGCGCCGCGCGAGGTCGGCGTCGACGGTGGCCTCTTCCGTCACCTGTGCGGCAGCGGCGGTCACGAGCAGAAGGTCGCGTTGTCCGGGGAGCGCCCCGGTCAGGTGGCCGCCGACCAGCGCCGTCAGCATCTCGGCATCGATCACGGGCCGCGGCAGGGGCGCGAGCCCGCGCAGCTGGGCCGGGGTCAGGCGGTGGAACACTCGCAGCAGGAGGGCCGGATTGCCCTCCGCCGCGGCTGTGATCTCGTCGCGCACCCCAGGGTCGAGCCCGTCCTGTGCGATGTCGTCCAGCAGGGCGGCGGCGTCCGGCGTGGACAGGGGAGCCAGGCGCAGCAGCGGCAGGCCGGCGAACTCCGGGTCCACGGGACGGTGTCCGGGAACGGTGAGCAGGAGGGCGACACGGCCCCCGTCGGACAGGTGAGCGGCGAGTCGGCCGAGTGCGGACCGGGAGGCGGCGTCCCACAGGTGGGCGTCGTCGACGCACAGGAGAACGGTCCGGTGCGCGGCCGTGGACCGCAGGGCACCGACGAGTTCCCGCACCGGGTCGGCGGCGCCGACGGCGGTTGTCCCCGCCGCGTGGCACAACGAGCGGAACCCGGTCAGCGGCTCCCGGCACTCCCCGGCGCGAGCGCGCACGGTCACGACGGGCCCGGCGGTGAAGGCGCGGGCGACGTGGGCGAGGAGAGCCGAGCGACCTCCTCCCGGCTCGCCGGTCACGGCACAGGCACCGCCGCCACGCAGCCGGTCCGACAACGCTGCCACCACGTGCCGTTGGGGACCCGGCCGGTACCGCGGTGAGGCGAGTCCCATGGGCGTCTGTCCGGTCATTCCCACGACCTTACTGACGCGTAAGTAAGCGCGGAAGCCCGGCGTCCGGGCCGCCCGCACAAAGTCTCAGGGGCATCACCTGCGCGTTCCGGGCGAGTTGGCGGGGAGCGGTCTGTGCCGCGGCACACCGCGCGCGGCTCCGGACGGTGCTCCGGCACACCGCGCGGGGGCTTCGAGCGGTGCTCCGGCACGCCGCCGGCGGCGGTCGCCGTCACGGGCGACCGCCGCCGGGTCACGGACAGACGATCAATCCACGGGTACGCGCCCGCGTTCAGCCGGTGTGCGGGCAGTTGCCCCGGTACTCCTCGATGGTCAGGCTCGGCTTCGGCAGCGGGCACAGGAACTGCTCGTAGCGGGTGTCGTTGTCGATGAACCGCTTCAGCCACGACACGCTGTACTTCGCGATCGTGGTGTTCGAGGTGTTGGGCGTGAAGTGGGTGGCGCCGTTCAGCTCCAGGTACGCGCGGTCGAGGGAGCTGGGGAGAGTGCTGTAGAAGGGTTCGGCGTGGGTCGCGACGGGAGCGATCGTGTCACCGTCGGCACCGAAGATCAGAGTGGGTGTCTTGATCTCGGGCCAGGTCTTGTCGAGGTTCCACGGGGTCAGCGGGATCGCCGCCTGCAACGAGGGACGAGACTTCGCGGCCTCCAGACTGCCACCGCCGCCCATCGAGTGGCCCATCACGCCGAGACGGGTGGAGTCGATACGACCGCGGACCGAACTGCTCCCGGTCAGATAGTCGAGCGCGGCGAGCAGTTGGTTCCCCCGGGAGTCCGGTTGGTCCAGCGTGGTGAGCGTGTCGATGGTGAAGACCACGAACCCCTGTGACGCCAGGCGCGGGCCCAGCCAGGAGATGGAGGACTGGGTGCCGGTGTAGCCGGGCGAGACGGCCACGGCCCCGAAGGTGCCGTCGGCGGTGCTGGTCGGGTAGTAGATGGTGCCCCCGCCGAAGCCGCTGACTGCGAGCCGGGAGACGGTCGTCTCCGACACCGCGTACGGCCCGCGGAGCGCCTCGATGCTCGATTCGGTCGGCGCGGGACCACGCTCGAAGGGGTTGTCCGCGCCGTGGGCCGCCGGCCCGCCGAGTGCGGTCAGGCCGAGGACGGCGCTGACGGCGGCGGCGAGGGCCGCGAGCCGTCCGGTACGACGGCCGCGACGGCTGGTACGCGGGTCGGGGAGGGCCGGGTGCGGACGGTGGGCCGGTGACGTGGTGCCGGTGTGCGGGTGCTGCACGACGAGTCGTCCTCTCTGTCGCGGCGAGCTGCCCGTTCGGCATCGACGGCGCGCGCATGCGTCCGACGGCCGAAGGGCACCGCCATTGGGCTGGCGGTGCCACTGTCGACGCCGGACGGGCATGAGGGGACCGGCAATGTCACCGGTCTCGTCCATCGCGCGCCCGGCGGGCCGCGCCCACTCCACCGGGTCCGCTGCCGATGGGCCCTCCCACTCCCCCGCTGCCATCCGCCGTTGATCACCTCACCGCGATCAGGGTGAACCAACCGCCAGGGACCGGCGCATGGCCGTCACCCATGCGCGCCCGACCTACTGGACCAGCGCTGCCGCTTGCGGTGGAGAGGGCGAAGAACGCGGTCGAGGTTGGCGAGGCCGTACGCGCCGGCCTCGCCAACCTCGACCGCGAGATCCTTCTCAGTCGGCTCCGGGGGCTGAGGTCGTGGGCTTGTCGATCGCCTCTGCGGGCGTCTGGGGCGCCGGTGGTGGGGGTGGGAACGCCCCTCCGCGGCGTAGAACGGCGTAGCCGATGCCGATTCCGGCGGCGACGGGCCACTCAAGGGCGCCTGCCAGCGCGAGGGCGCCGAGCCCGGCGTAGAGGGGAAGTCCTCCCTTGGCCGGCAGGATGCGCTGGGCGGCGGTAACGGGAAGGGTGACCGCCTTTTGCGCGGCGTGGGCGACGCTGTCGAGCGGGATGGTGATCGTATGCCGGTCGTGGTCGTGCCGCGTGTGATCGACGGTCGTGTCCGTGGGGACCGCTGCGGGGGGCTGAGCTGTCGTCTGGGTCATGTGATCACCCCATCACTCTTACCGACCCTTCTACATTATGTCCGACACATGCATGTTTCAGGGCCTGTCCGTTTACGGATCGCCGGCCGACCGCGCAGGAATCAGCGATCAGCGCCCGAGCAGCTCACCTCTCCCGTTCACCCTTTGTTGGCACAGTTGAGGGATTGAAGCCATTTGCGCGCCCGGTAAGCGGATTTTCCTGAGGAAAACCGGCAAAACCAGCCGCCTTCGATGTGGCTTGATCGGCTCAAGGACACCGCAGTGCCCCTCACGCTCGTCATCACGCTCCCCCGCACCTCACTCGTTCCCCCGGTGCAGTCGCTCGTCCGCACCCTCACCCCCCTTGCCGCGCCTCTCCTTGGCATGGTCATCGACGCCAGCGGCCTGGGACTGCCCGCACGTCTCCTGCTTCACGCCGCGCTGCACACCACCCAGCAGCTACGACACACAAACAGTGAGGAGAGCACGCCTGCGCCGCTCGCGACCGCGGCGACTCCTCTCGCCGGCTCAGGCACGCGTACCGCCGCATAGTTTTCAGCGGCGGCGGGCGCGTCGCGGGAGAGTGTGGCGCAGAAGTCTGCGAATGCGGCGCAGTGCGGGCCGGTCCCCACCGGGCCGCGTGGTACCCGCTCGGCCCAGGGGCACCTCGGGCATCGGCTGTCTGCACCCGGCGATCTCCAGCACGCAGACGGCGGTATGCCCGGTGGCATCGTCGGCATGAAGAGTGACGCCGAAGGGCTGGGGCGGGTCACCGGGAAGTTCGGCAGCGAGCGCGATGGGCCTGCGGTGTCCCGCCTGCGTGCACTGGTAGCCGACCACCTTGCCGTCCACCAGCAACTCGGTCTCATGCGCGGCCATGCGTGTCTGCACCGTGACGGAGTGGCCTGCCACGTCGAGATGGAAGCGGTGACAGCGGGACACGGGCACACCTCCCAGGCTGCCGTGAGCGGCCCGTCCTCCCAGCGTAAGCGGCGTCCACGGCAGCGGCCCGCCCCGCGGGGAACCAAGTTCCTCCGTTGCGCTTGTCGCGGCGGCCCGCAGCCGAGCACGGCGGATGCGACCGCGGGTCCGCGCCGTCACGCCCTGGGTCAACCTGCGCGCCACCCGGGTTCCGAACCCGAGCGGCGGCTCGTTGCCTGGCTGTGAGCTGACCAGGTCTGGCCGGCCAATCCAAAAGGGTGCCACCGACGTATGAGGAGTAGGACCGCAGCCCGGGGTGCTCTCGTGGCCGGCTGGTTCCGGTGCCACTGAATCTCGGATGCGAGACGTGCATGCGCGGGCGACGCCTACGACGCGCCTCCGCCCCCCGAGGCGGTAGCCATCCATCTCGTGCCACTGGAAGGAGCACGAGGCGAGGAAGGAAAGGACGTATCCATCATGCGTGCACCATGCGTGAAGCGTCTCGCCGCGGCGTCCGCCGCCGGCATTCTGATGGCAGGCGGCGCCGCTATCGGCACAGCAGGCACGGCCGCAGCAGCAGTCGCTGCCGTGCCCGCCCATGTGAACACCAACCGTTGCTTCGACCACGACGACTGGCGCTGTTTCGACCACGGCGGGTTCCGCTTCGACCACGGCGGGTTCCGCTTCGACCATCGTGGTTTCTGCTTCAACCACCCACGAGCCTGCTTCGACCACCGCTTCGGCAACCGCGTCGTGATGATCGTCGTGACACGGTAGCGGTGCGGCATCGGGGGCCGGGCCGTGGGCATGGTGCGCCACCACGGGCACGGGCGATCCAGCAGACGCGTGTGCCGCTCGTCGAGGCAAGCGCGCCGACCTGTCCGCCGCTGACGGACCGGACGCGCTCGTGCGCCACCCGGTTGATCAGCGCGGCACAGCTCGCCGGCCTGGAGGAACGCCCACGGCGCCGAGGGACCGGACCGACTGTGCCGGACCGGCAGCTGTGGCCCCCGGGCTTGGTTAGTCGCCGTCGCCCCACTCACCGGCCGGTCTTCTGGAACAGCGCGAGCTGGTCCTTGACCCAGGGGTCGAACACCGCGAGCCGATGCTTGGACGACGGGAAGAAGGTCGCCAGCTGGTCCTCGATCCACCGGTCCGTGGGCTGCCGGGCGGCATGGGGGCGGTCGGTGGAGCGCTCAGTGCCACCCGGTACGCCGACGGCCGGATGGTGTTCGGGCGCCTGGGTCGTGGCCGCCGTCGCGGCACCGCTGCCGATCGCCATGACGCCCGCGGCGAGCACCGTGGAAGCGCCGACGATCGCGATCCGTCGAGTCATCTGCATGATCTTCTCCTTCTTGCCGGGCCGTGTCGCACTGTCCATCTCGGCGGGACAACGCGTGACGCGTGTTCCGGCAGTGGTGCGGTCGCGGCCAGACAGCGCGCATACCCGTTCCTGATGCCTCGCACACACACAGGGATATTTCAGGCATCGAAGTTATTTCGTATCCCCTCACCGGCGGTACAGACTGCTCACCCTGTGCAAGGGTTCCGATTGACGGCTCTGGCCAGCTACGCCCCCAGCCGCTACTGTCCCCCGACCACGGACACGGCGGCGAGCGAGCAAACCCGCAGGCCGACGGCGTCACCCCCTGGCGCAGGGCGTCCAGGAACAGGCCGCTCCCCCGGGCGCCTCAGCCCAGCGGCGTACCGGCGGGGCGCCGAGGCTGCGCGGAGGCTTGGTGTCAGGCGGCCAGACTCTGCGGCACCTTGGTCGCTGCGGAGCGTTCCGCTCGCAGCCGTTCCAGGAGGGCGTCAGCGGCGATGAGGGCTTGGTCCACCGACTGGGTGCCGGTCATGACGCACAGCGTGCGGGAGGCGTCCTCCAACTCTCGGCTGGAGTGGCCGGTGGGGTGCAGGTCATGGCGAAAGCGGGCGTCGGCGAAGCGGGCCAGTACCCCGCGTAGTTCCTTCTCCGCAGGCAGCAACACAGCGACAACCTTCTCGAAAGGCGGGCCGTTCCACGGGGCCCGCGACGTCGGTGAGCGCGCACCCGCCGGGTGGCTGCACGGCTGGGAACGGTGGACGCGTGCTCAGGGAGTCGTCTGCCCCGACCTGATCACCGTATGCACTTTGCTGCCGCACTCCGCTGAGGACATCCCGGCACGGCCCAGACGTGGGTCCCGGCTCTGTCCGTGCCGCGCTGTCACTCGTCCGGGTTGAGCTCGTCGTACACCATCTCCACCAGTCTCTCGGCCTCGGGCGTACGAGGGTCGGCGGAGACCTCGTAGTAGCCGCCCAGGGTCGTGATCACATCCTTGTGGGAGTCGTCGTGCTCGTGCTGACCGTCTTCCTGTTCCTTGGAAGTCCGGGGGTCGGCGCTCTGCCACCACCAGATCCTGTTCCGGATCTCGTCCTTCGTCAGGCGGCCGTCCAAGGTGATGTCCCTGCCGTGGACCTTCGCGGTGATCCTCGCCGAGTCCGCGCCGGTAGCCATGCGCTCTCTCTCCTTCCCATGAAGCGGACGCCGTCAGCGCCTTGCGTCGATCACAGCAGCGGCTACCCCGCCGGAGGCCATGTCTCACGGGGTGCTGGAGGAGTGCCCGCACCTCGTCGGCAGTCAAGGGCCGACTGTCTGCTCGTGCCAACGACGGCCCGGCTGAACTCCTTCACCCGGCCGGCCCAGCCGTGGCGGCCCGATCCAGCCACCCGTCAGCGGGCGATCGGGCAGTTCGGCTTGGTCCCTTCGAGGGACTGGGCCTGCCTCGTAGGCGCTGTGGCTGCGGCTGTCCGACACCGGCGGTCCGCCGCCCGGGTCGGCCCGGCTCGACGGCTCCGCCCCATTCGAGTACAAGAGGACGCGTCCGCCCTCCGACGGGCGGGCCGTCTGCCGCGGCCGAGCAGCGTCGTGCGGTGTTCAAGCTGTGGTCGGAGGAACGCGTCAGGAGGCCCGGCTGATGCCGGGCCTCCTGTCTCTCGTAGCGGGTACAGGATGTGAACCTGCAACCTCTGGGTCATGAGCCCAGCGAGCTACCGAGCTGCTCCACGCCTCGTCGGTGGTGCCGCTCCGCACATGCTCCGCAGGCCAGCGGGGGATGTCAGCCGCGGACGATGTTCTCGGCCTGGGGCCCCTTCTGGCCCTGGGTGACGTCGAACGTGACCGTCTCGCCCTCGACCAGCTCGCGGTAGCCGTTGCCGGAGATGTTGGAGTAGTGGGCGAAGACGTCCGGTCCGCCGCCGTCCTGGGCGATGAAACCGAAGCCCTTCTCAGAGTTGAACCACTTCACGGTGCCGCTGGCCATACTGCGTCCTTCGATCTTGCCGGGGGTGCCGGCCGGGGTGAGTAGCGGCATCTCCCCCTGCGGGAAGACGCCATCGTCCGTTCTACCCCGACCAGGGCTCTGTCATTCGATCATTCGTCCATGAGTCGGATGCGGTGTCGTCCGGCAGCCGACGTCGGCCCGCGCAGCGGCCGACCCGGACGACCGCTTCCGGACACGTCCCGCCATCTCCACGCGCGGGCGAACAGTGCTGAGTAGGCTGGTCCTGCCGTCCCAGTGGTCTCCCCCGTACCACCGGGACGCTGCATTCAACGGCCCCGGATCCGGTGAGTGCCGTCGACCAGGTCGGAGCCGGTGCGGATTTGCTCGCGCTACTGCAAGCGGGGGTTGCACAAGCCGGTTGCCGTGCGCTCCACCGCGGCGTTGAAGAAGTTCGTCAGGGCGATCTCCAGGTTGATCGCGCCGATCTGTTCCTCGGTGAAATGGGCGTTCCGCATCGGTGTAGAACGGCGCCTCGCGCCACGCCGCTACGTTGTGCAGCCGCTCACCGGTGTCACCGGCCCTCTTCCCGCCGACGACACTGGCGTAGACGCACGCCGAGCAGCCGTTGATCTGGCCGCTCGGGGCCACCGAAGTCGCCACCCGCGCGCGAGTGGCCGGCAGTGCGGCACGAGGACGTGCGGCAACCGTCGACGGCCACCCCGGCGTCATCTCCTGGAACGAGGACGGCACCCCGCGCTCCCTCCTTGCCTTCACCGTCACCGAAGGCCTCATCACCGAGATCACCGCCGTGGTCGACCCGGCCGAACTCGCGCTCATGGACCTGCCGGACCCGGTCTGACTCCCTGCCGGCGACGGTCTGCATACTCGAAGTGGTCCACGCCTGATACCGCAGAGGTCTGGCGCAGCGCGGCGGCGCATGCCTCTGCGGTGGCCGGGGTTACGGGCCGGTCAGGCCGGGCCGTCTGGTGGGTGGCGAGTGTGTGGAGGGGGTTCGGCGTTGACCGTTCAGCGCTGTATCAACAATCGCCGGGCGTCTCCGACAGCCGGGCGGTGTCGGCGCAAGTCACGCCCGCCGGTGCCAAGATGGTCCTGTCGCGGCGGAAGGGGTGCATCGGTGGTCTGGCCGGACAGCTCGACCCGCACCGCCGGCAGGCACGCCCCGTCTCGCTGCCCGCGCACCGTGAAACGGCCCGGCTCGCTGCCCACCCAACCGGCCGACAGCACCGCTTCCCCTTATCCAGTTGTCCAGTAAGGAATCACGGCATGACCATCCCGCGCGCCTTCCCCCTGGAGCCCACCTCGATCCGTGTGTCCGACGAGGCCCTCGATGACCTGCGCGCCCGTCTCACGCTGACCCGTGCGCCGCTGGACGAGGGGAATGAGGACTGGTCCTACGGCGTCCCGGACAGCTACCTCCGTAAGCTGGTGGCCTACTGGCGCGACGGCTACGACTGGCGCAAGGCGGAGGCCGCCATCAACGTCTACGAGCACTACGAGGTGTGCGTCGCCGGTGTCCCGGTGCACTTCATGCGCAAGCCCGGCCGCGGCCCCCGCCCCATCCCCTTGATCCTCACCCACGGCTGGCCGTGGACGTTCTGGCACTGGTCGAAGGTGATCGACCCGCTCGCCGACCCGGCCGCGTTCGGCGCTGATCCCGCCGACGCGTTCGACGTCATCGTGCCGTCCCTGCCCGGCTTCGGTTTCCCCGGCCCGCTCACCGGCTTTCCGGACGTCAACTTCTGGAAGGTCTCCGACCTCTGGCACACCCTGATGACCGAGACCCTGGGTCACGAGAAGTACGCCGCCGGGGGCTGCGACATCGGCGGGATCGTCACCAGTCAGCTCGGCCACAAGTACGCCGACGAGCTCTACGGCATCCACATCGGCTCCGGGCTGCCGCTCGACTTCTTCACCGGCCCCCGCGCCTGGGACTTCGCCCGGAACCGTCCCCTCACCGACGACCAGCCCGCCGACGTCCGCGCCCGCATCATCGAGCTGGACCGCCGCTTCGCGTCCCACCTCACCGTGCACATGCTCGACGGCGCCACCCTGGCCCACGGGTTGAGCGACTCACCCGCCGGACTGCTCGCCTGGCTGCTGGAGCGCTGGAACGCCTGGAGCGACAACGGCGGCGACCTCGAATCCGTCTTCACCAAGGACGACCTGCTCACCCACGCCACGATCTACTGGGTGAACAACTCCATCGCCACGTCGATGCGTTACTACGCCAACGCCAACCGCTATCCCTGGTCCCCCGCCCACGACCGCACCCCGGTCGTGCAGGCCCCGGTCGGCCTCACCTTCGTCACGTACGAGAACCCGCCCGGCGTCCACACCGCCGACGAGCGCGTCCGGGCGTTCAAGACCGGCCCGCAGGCCGACTGGTTCCACCACGTCAACGTCAACGCCCACGACCACGGCGGCCACTTCATCCCCTGGGAGAACCCCGACGCTTGGGTGAACGACCTGCGCCGCACCTTCCACGGCCGCAGGCCCTGAACGACCCTGGGGGCCGTCCGGCAACGGGTCCGGCGTCCTGGCCGGCCTCCCCCGGATCCCCCAGCGGCCGGGTCAGCGCATCATCCGCACTCGCCCGGCGCCCCGGCTCCGTCTCATCCAGTTCCCAGTAGTAGCGGCAGTCATCGCACCGGTACACCAGGACCCCCGCATCGATCGTCAGTACGGCCCCGTGCGGGCAGCCACTGCCATCACCCCGCCCCACACACTCCAGCTCCCTGGTATCCCCCATGGGGTCGACCGTGCGCCGTGCCAGCGGGATTCGGGCAGAGTGCAGGCGGGGCGCACAGGCGCTCACGTCCGGCACCACACCTCAACACCCGTCGGCAGCCCCAAGAGGCTGCCTTCGCCCGGAAGACTGGCCGGGCTGAACGGAGAGGCAGGGACACGCCCCGGGCTCCTGGCTGGTGTCACGGAGTGGGAGGCAGGGAGAGCTGGGTCGAGGCGTGGTCCCGGTAGTCCCTCGGCGGTATGCCGTAGGCGTTGCGGAACACACGGCTGAAATCGGCGGCTCGGGGGAAACCCCAGCGAGAGGCGATCACGTGGATGGGTGTGTCGCGCAATGTGGGGTCGGCCAAATCCCGGCGGGCGTTCGCCAGACGTTGCTCACGGATCCAGGACGAGACGGTGGTGCCCTCTCCCTGGAAGATACGGTGCAGATAGCTGACGGATATGTGGTGCGCGGCGGCGACGGCCGGCGGGGTCAGTTGAGGGTCTCGCAAATGCTGGCGGATGAACGCCTGGATGCGTAGGACCAGAGCGCGCCGGGCGCTGTCGGGCGCGCTGCTGTCGTCCGCGTCGAGGTGGTGCGCGAACAGCGCGGTCAGCAGTTCGAGGAGGGCCGCCTCCAGTCGCGGACCGTCTGACGAGCGGTAGGAGTGGGTGTCGTCGGTCAGTTGCATGAGGAATCCCGACAGCAAGGCCCCGACGCCTTCCCGGCCTGGTAATCGTCGGGTGAGGAGCTGGTCCATCCATGGAGGGGGCAGCGGGAATCCGGCCTTGGGCACGTCGGCGCCGATCAGGTACACCGATGGGCCGCCGCGGAGACGAAGGTGAACGGGCTGGGACGAGTCCAGCACGTGCATGTCGAAGGGGCCGTGGACGGCTTCCCGGTCACCCTGCGCCACTTCGCTTTCGCCTCTGAGCGGCAGGATCAACGTGTAGACCCCGGGATCGGACCGCCGAACGAGTTCCGGTGTACGCCGGATGGTCGCGGGGTCCACGACTGTGGACCACACGCGTGAACCACCGAGCCTGAGCAGACGTGTCTCCGCCCGGAAACCGTCCCCCTCGTCACTGCCGGAGTCGAGAGGCGAGACGTCCCTGCCCAGCCGTTTCCGCCAGGCATCGAAGCGATCGGTCGAGGGAACGTCGTGGCTCCGGAATGTCTTCTCGATCATCAAGAACCCCGTTTGGATGTGGCCGAGCAGGGACGAGGGGCGCTGGTCAGACGTTCCACGTCACTGAATTTCTGGCAATAGTCACAGGTCAAGCCCTGGGGTGGAGGCTAAATTCACCCAAACAACCGTGTCAACGGCCGCGGGCCCGCCGGCGTTGAATACGGCCGGCCGTGGGGCGGCCGACACCCGACGGCCGGCTGCCGGCGACTGAAGAGGGCGTCCGCCATCGACCAGCGGCTGCGCTCCTCCGCCGTGGATCCGGGCGGCCACCCGCAACCAGCGCTGACTCTTCGACACGAGTAGACGCATCTCCAAGCCAACCGAAGACTCAGCGCTAACGACACCCCCGCGATTCGTCGGGCAGTCTGTAGGTGACTTCGACACGGATTGTTGAGAGCACTCACGAGACTTTCGGCAGAAAGGGTGACCATGACACGCGCGAAGCAGCTCTTTTACTCCATCGGTATCGCCATCGCCATCGCCGGTAGCGGTATCGCACAATCTGCGGCAGCTGAAGGTCACGCTCCCCTCGCGGCACCACTGGACGAAGCCATGCCTGTAGCGGCACCACTGGACGAGGGCCACATGCCGGTGGTGGCACCACAGGACGCGGCCCGACAGTCCCTCCCTGCCGACGCTGTCTGCCGTTCCAGGATCCGAACCGCCATCGCTCTCAATGAGAAGGCCCTGGCAGCCGACGGTCATCGGCCTGACACGGACGCAGCCGCAAGGTACAACCGAAGGACGCAGGTCGAAATCAGTTCGGCGCAAACGGACTGTCGTGGAACGAGCCACCGCCGGGAGATCAAGCGAGAGTTGGACTCGGCGAAGGACTCAGCGGAGGCAGCTGAACGCCACAACAAGGCCGGGGATGAAGTGCCTGCCGGGCACGCGGAGCGGGATGTGAAGGCTCACCTCAGCAGGGCCAAAGGCATGGCCTGATCGCGAGGTGTCCGGCTTCACGTTCGTCGGCGGTGTGAGCCGATGCGGGGCGAGGATGCGCGCCCCCTCGCCTGAGCCCGCCGTACGACCTGGACGGACACGACGTGGTCGGCGACGGGCGCCAGGCGCTGCAAGAGATCTCGGACACGGTGTCCTTCCTACGGGTCGCAACCAACAGCCGGCCACACCGAGGCCGCCGACGCCCGTGCCGAGAAGGCCCTGGAGGGCTCGGCCTTCCACCGGCCCAGCAAGACCACCGAGTGCGTGCGCATCGGTTTGCCTGTTGGCGCGAGCACGTCCAGGCGCTCGGGTCGGCCGAGGTCGTCAGCGAACGGGCCCGCCGCGCGCTCGCCGACCCCACGATGCGGGCCACCCCCGTGCACGCCATCGGTTCCAGCGCGGCCGGTGATCGGGCCACCCTGGTTCTCACTGCCGCGTGCCTGGGCATCACAGGCTTGGCGATGTCGGCAGCCCACGGCGACGTACGCGCCACACTTCGTATCGATCCCGATGGAAAGAGGTGCCGATGGCGACCTGGGGGCTGATCCGCGAGGCAAGCGTCAAGCACTGGGACAGCTACATCACGGAGACACATGTGTTCGCATATGTGGAAGGTACGTACGAAGAAGCTCTGGCGGAGTTGGAACGGCATGCTCGGCACGCAATGGCTCATCACCCCAAGAAACGAAAGCGCCGTCGGCTCTTCCGTAACGGCGACGACTTCCTGATGGTCGTCGATGACGCTGCCTGGCGGTCCTCGGGCATCCGGTACACGGTCGCGGAGTTGCTGGAGGACACCGCCGCACCGGCGAAGCCAACGAATGCACGCGAGGCCACGTTGGAGTCGACGGATACACGCGAGGCCGAGGCCACCAAACCTGATCCTGAACCCGTGGACACCATGCCGCCCGCCTCGCCGTCCGATGAGCGATACCCGGACGGCGTGCCAGTGCGGCCGAAGTGGCTGGGCCGCCCTGATCTGCCGTAAGGAGCCGGGAGAGAGGCGGTTGAAGTCGGTGCGGCAGCTGAGTGAGCTATGAACCGTTGGATGGTTCGTTTGTGGGGTTTGCTCCGGCTGCGATGAGGAGTTCGGCGCTCTCAGGGTGAGGACCGTTGTTCGCCCAGTCCAGGGGCGAACAACCCGTTCCGTAGTCTTCACGTAGGTTCGGGTCGGCGCCGTGAGTCAACAGTTCACGCACTGTCCCGGTGTGTCCCCAGCATGCGGCTGCGCACAACGGTGTGCCCTCCGAGCCGGCTCCCCTGCTCTCAGTGTCAGGCAAGGCACCCGCCTCCATGAGCATGCGTGCGACCTCGGCTGCTCCCCGCACCGACGCCACATAGAGAGGGGTGGTGCCGTCATTGTCCCGTCGCTCTGGGTGCGCTCCAGCCTTCAGAAGCGCCCTCACGCGTACAGCGTCAGCTGCCAGAGTTGCCTCCAAGAGATCGCGGGAGAGTTTCTTTTGCCGTCGCTGCTTCATGGTTGACGAGGCTAGTCACCAAGCGTGAGTTGGCCCCAGGAGGTGCTGCCGGGGGCCGTCGGCTCACTGATCCCTGGTGCTCAACCGATCGCTCCCGTCATCGCGTGCGGCGCCACCGCTGGTTCGAGCAGCGACAACGTTCGCTGCTGCGCATCGAGGCCGATTCGGACGCCGACCGGCATCGGCAGGTTCGGGCCGGCATGCCCGAACTCGACGTTGCCCAGGACCGGGATGTCACGGTCGCCGAGGACGTCGAGGACGATCTCGCGCAGGGTAGGGGACGCGCCGGGCTCGAGTCCACTGATCTCGCGCGGAACGCCCACGACCATGCCGGATATCCGATCGAGAATGCCGCAGTGTCGCATCACCTGCAGATAGCTCCACACGTGCCATGCCAGGCCGCCCATCTCCTCCCAGAACAGCACCGCACCGTCGAACCATTCGAGCGGCAGCGCGTAAGGCGTCGCCTGCGCGAGCACGATGCGATTGATCACCCCGCCGATCAGCCGACCTTCGACACGACCAGGACGCCAGCACTCCCACGACGGGCTCGCAGGCAGCGCACCGATCGCCTCGGTACCGGTCAGCAACCTGGAGTAGAGCTTCTCGAGTTCCGCCTGGCGCGCCACGGGCGCAGACTGCCAGTGTCCGCCGAAGCCATGGACGGCCATGTCGGCATGGAAGCCGACCAGACCCGTGTGCGCGTAGAGCACCAGATGCAGCAGCGAGATGCCGCTGTAGCCGAGGATCGGCTTGGGGTCGGCCCTGATCGCCTCGACGTCGATCAGGTCAAGGTAGCCGAGAGCCGTCTGGCCGCCGTCACTCGCGACGATCGCACGCACCTCAGGATCACGCAGAAGACCATTGAGCTCCCTGGCGATCTCCGCCGGCGTGGCCGCGCTCCACCAGTGGCGGCGTCCAACTTCGAGTAGTGGAGCCCGACGCACGCGGAATCCCATCCTCTCGAGCACAGCCACGGCCTTCTCGACGTTGGGCTCGTAAGCGGCTGGGAGGCGGGACGGCCGCAGCGGACACGCTCGACGAGCAGCCTCCTGCCGTGAACGGTCAGCCGGGCATTACGGTGGGACACGAAGACCTCCGTGCGGTGCAGTCCTAGACAGCTCCACCACACCGGAGGTCTTCGCCATGATCAAGCACCCACGCGTGTCAACAACGCTCGTGATCAATACACGAGTCGTTGCCGGCCACGACGTTGGTGACGCTCGGGTGGAGGCGTGGGACGGGAGTGAGTTCGGGGGTGATCCGACGGGCGGCGGTTCTTCCACTTGGGCAGGCAGGCGCGGGAGAGTCCAGGAGCCTTCGGCATCCCTCGACGTCCAAGGGGGCGTTCGCATGTGTCACCGGGGCACCTCGGTGCTCCGGCCGGCCGTGATGGCGGTGAGGAGGGGGAACGCGATGAGCAACGCCACCGCGACGAGGAGTCCGCTCGTCCAGAGCGGCCCGAGGGTCCCGGCTTCGGTGGTGAGGGCGGTCGCAGCGATGACGGGGCCGACTGCGGCGCCCACATTGAGCGCCGCGGTCGCATACGAGCCGGCCATGGTGGGGGCTCCCGCGGCCTCGTAGAGGACCCGTGTGATCAGCGTGCTGCCCAGCGCGAACGACAGTGCGCCCTGCACGAACACGAGGACGAACAGGGCGGCCGGCTCGTTGGCCAGCACCGCGAGGGCCGGCCAGCCGATGAGCAGCAACGGACCGCCGAGTGCGATGACCAGATCGGGACGCCGGTCGGACAGTCGGCCGGCGACGGTGACGCCTACGAAGGAACCGGCGCCGAAGAGCACCAGCGCGACAGAGATCCACAACTGGCCCAGCCCGGCGCTGTCGGTCACCACGGGGGCGAGGAAGGTGAGGCTTCCGAACGTTGCCGCGTTCACGAGCGCACCGAGCAGCATCACCAGGATCAACCGTGGCCTGGTGAGCTGGGCGAGTTCCGCTCGCAAGGCTGGCATGCCAGTCGCCTCGTCCTCTTCACGTCCTGCCGGGATTCCCTTCAGGATGCCGAGAGTCGCAGGCAGACAGAGAGCGGCGACAGCCCAGAATGCGGCTCGCCAGCCGAGCAATGTGCCGAGCACCGACCCACCAGGGACACCGGCGATTGTGGCCACTGTCGTGCCCGACAGCAGCACGGCCAGCGCGCGTCCCTTCCTGTGGGGCGGGACCAGCGTGGCGGCAGCTGTCAGAGCGACGGCAAGGAACCCCGCGTTCGCGAGCGCGGCGACTACTCGGGTAGCGAACAGGATGGGGAAGCTCGTGGTGAGGGCGCCCACGGCGTGAGCTGCCGCGAAGACGAGTACGAACCCGACAAGGCCGGCGCGCCTGGGCCAGTTACGGGCAAGCGCGGCCACGAGAGGGGCACCGGCGATCATGCCGATCGCGAAGGCCGAGGTGAGGGCGCCTGCTGTCCCGACGGTGACGTCGAGATCTGAGGCGATCTCCGGCAAGAGGCCGGCGAGCATGAACTCCGAGGTCCCCATGGCGAAGACCGCCATGGCAAGCAGATACAGCGGCAGAGGCATCGAGTGACTCCGAGGTGAGAGAGGCGCGAGAAGGTCATCTCGTCACCGCGGCCAGCCCCAAGCACACACTCGTCCCACCGCCAATGCGGCGCGACGACAGGGCTACGAGCTCAGTGGTTCAGGGGCTGACGGCGTGACCGAAAGCCCCCACCTTGTCTGACTCAGGACTCGACATGGTCCGCACGCTACCCGACCGATGTCGGTCGAAGCATCTCCAAGAGACCCTCGACCTCCTGCTGCCGCACCCCGGCACCGCCGACGCCGGCCAACAAGCCTCCTCTCGCCTCGCAGCTACCCTTTGCGGGTTCGACATGACCCAGGGGGAAGTCCGTGTTCACGTCGGTCACCACGGATCGGCCGTGGCTGTTGGCTGTCACCGCACTGGTGATCCACTGCTCCGCGATGGCGAAATGGATACCCATCCAGAGATTCTGGACGGTTTATCCCTTCATCTGGGTGGTGTGCGGCACTGGAGCGGTGGCCCTCGGATCATGGCGCGGCTTCGCTCTGGCAGACATGCTCGTCCTGTGCTCGTTCGCGCTCATCGGGCTGACGATCGGCATGTATCCGACCCGCGACCTGTTCACGGTGTGGGCACACGAGATCAACAAGGGAGTGACGCGCGAGCGGTACGACTATCCGCGCTCACACCTCGCATTCTGTGGCGCCTCCGTGCTCGTCATGCTGGGCGCCGCGGTCTGGTTGTCCCACTGATACGCCGTTGGTCGGCGGGACCGGCCGATTCCGGCATGCACTGAATTGCCGACCGTCAGCGCCGACCTGATGGCACATCAGGAGAAGAAGCGCGCCTCCGGGTAGCGGTCCGACAGTCCGTCGAGCAGACCTTGGTCGTCCCGGCCGCGCAGCCAGCGGTCGAAGAAGGCGGCGAGGTAGGCCCGTTGGGCGCTGATCGCGCGCCTCGGTGCGATGGTGCCGATGTTCTCGACGACAGTCTTTCGGGGAAGGCCAAGCCGATGGGCGATTCGCGGGATGACCGCCTCCGCGTCGGTGTAGGTCGCGTGCTCCGCGCCATGCAGGGTCAGACCCCGGTGCCAGCCGTGACTGTGCCGCCACAGGGAGTCCCAGGACGGCACGGTGCCGAGGTCGTTGCCCTCCTTGCCGATCAGCAGGAAGGGGCGGTCGAGGCCGTTGGCCGCGACGGTGGAAAGGTTGCCGGGGGTGCTGTCCTCCTGGACATATGCGAGAACGCCGTCGAAGTCGGCTGCTGCTGCGATGCGTGGGTCGTCGTACATCGCCTGCAAAGCGGTGAAACCTCCTGCCGACTGGCCGAACATGCCGACGCGGTCCAGGTCCAGCGTGCCGCGCAGCTCCCGGGGCAGCGCACCGGGCAGTTCGTCGAGGACGAAGCGGGTGTCGGCCACCCGTACGGCCAGCGCCTTTCGCAAGAGCGCGGTGATGCGGTCCAGGTCCGGGTACGCCTTGGCGAACTCCGCGGGAAGTACCGTGCTTTCGACGCGACCGCCGAAAAACTGAACAGCCGTGGCGTCATACGTGTGATCGAGTGTCAGCACGACGTAGCCCCGGGAGGCAAGGTCGTCGCAGAGCGTGGTGCCCAGAGAACGCGGGTCCCCAGCACCGGGTGAGTAGCAGACGACCGGGTACGGCCCTGCGTTCCGGTCGACTGGGGCACCTTCATGAGCGTGGGTGCGAGTGGCCGACCAGTCGACCTCATCACTGGGCACATCGGAGAAGTTGTTCAAAGCGGCGAATCCGGCGGCCTCCCCGGGGAGCATCTGCGGTGCGGTCGGGTACGCGCCGGCGGCGCGGGCCGGATAGCGGATGCCGATCATGAGCTCCCGGTACGGCTGCGACGTCATCCAAGGATCGGGACGTGAGGCATCGACGAGGCGCAGGGAGATCGTCCCCACGGGGTACGGCCCACTGGGTGCGGGCAACCTCAGCCGTACACGCCCGGCCTCGCGCGGCGCGGCGGAAGCGGTTCGTGCGGAGATGGCGGACAGGGTGACGGCGGCAACGGCCGACAGCATGGCGGCGCGGCGAGTCTGCATGGCAGGCCCCCTCATCTGTACGTGTTCACAGCCCTTCCAACTTCGCGGATCGACTCGGTCACCTCCATCCGGCAGGCCGGTTGACGCACACGGGGGCTACCTGCAACCCGCCCGTGTCGAAGGGGCCGAGAGCTCGTCTCCGTGGAGTCGGGGCGGGGCGGGTGACTCTGCGCTCCGGGCGCGGCCCCGGGCCGGCGACGTCGGTTCCGAAGGAGCGTGGTCGGGGTCGTACATCTGCCGGACGCGACCGGGATGCGGTCCCGTGGCGTCTCCTGTTCGGGGGACTTCGACGCGACTGTCGTCAACCGGAAGGGAGGGGGTTCAGTGTCCCGTGCTCGTCTCCGGGAGCGGGCGGTCCACCTTGGTCCGGCGTTCCTTCAGCAAGAGCGCGCCCAGGACGGCCGCCGCGACCTGGCAGCCGGCCACAGCCAGGACGAGGCTTGGCAGGTCGGTGGTGTGGGGGTGGCGGCCCAGAGCACCCGGGTCCTCGTCGTGGGGCTCGTGGTGGCGGGGATGGCTTCGGGTTTCTCCTGGGCGCCCTTCTCCGACACCGCCGACCGCCTGCTGCCGGACCGTACGCGCGAGCGGGTCATGGCCCTGGTTCCCAGCGGCACCAATTTCGGTGTCACCGTGGCCGGGCCGCTCGCTCTGGTCGCCCGGGGAGCGAACTGGCGGTACGCCTGGATCGGCTTCGCGCTCGTCGCCTTCGCGATGGCCCGGTACGCGGCGCGGATCCTGCCCGCCGGACGCCACCGGGGTGACGCCGGCGGGACCGGTGGCGGACATGCCGTCACGGCACGCTGGTTCCTGGGCCCGGCAGCCGTACCGCTGTACGTCACCGCGTTCGTGTACGGCGTCATCGGGGCCTTCTACTGGGCTTTCGCACTGGAGGCCGTCTCGGACGCGGCGGGAGAGGACTCCCCGGTGGCGCCGCTCTTCTGGACGCTCATGGGGCTGGCCGGGCTCAGCGGTGTCTTCGCCGGTGCCTTCTTCCTGCGGTTGGGCCTGCGGCTCGGGCAGGCGGCGCTGTTCCTGGCGCTGTCCGCCGCGATCACCCTCCTCGGACTGGCCCCTGACGCCCTGGGCCCGGTGATCGCGTCGGCCGTTCTGTACGGGCCGGCGTTGATGGTCACATCGTCGCCGCTCGCGCTGTGGAGCTACCGCGTCTTTCCCGAGCAGCCGTCGACCGGGTTCAGCGCCACCGTGCCGGCGCGGGCTGGGGACACTGACGGGGCCCGCCACGCTCGGAGAGGTGGCGGACCACTACAGCCTGCGAGCCGGTTTCCTCGTGGCTGCGGCCGTGGCACTGATCACCCTGGCTTTCCGGCCCCCCGCGCGGCGGTCGGAGGACGATGTGACACGTGGGCAGGAGGCGGGAGTCGCTGCCCGCGAACGGTGAGGTTCCCCCGGTCAGCCGAACGGGCATGAAGACCCTGGAAGGGCGTGTACGGCGTCACGCGGGGTTCGCCCACTCCTCGCGGAGCATTCCGAAGAGCACGCGGTCGTAGCGCTCCCCCTCCACCAGGACAGCCGACCGGCGGCGGCCTTCCTCGCGGAAGCCCAGCTTGGTGAAGGCGCGCACGGCACGCTCGTTGCCGCTCCAGGTGTCCAGCTCCAGCCGGCTCAGACGGTACGCACCGAACAGGTGGTCCACGAGCAGCCGCAAAGCGTCCCTGCCGTGGCCGCGACCCCAGAACTCCCGCTCACCGATGGTGACTCCGAGCGTGGCCACTCCGGCGTAGGGGTCCAGGTCCCGGTAGTCGGCCATGCCTATCACCTTGCCGTCTGCCAGGTCCTCGACCGTGAACACGGCCGACTCCCTGGGGTTCAGTCGCAGCATGGTGTCGAAGCCGAGCCGGATCGCCTCCGCCGTGACCGGGCCGAACAACGGGTCACCGCCCGCGGCCCAGCGCACCACCTCTGGGTCGTTGCGCCACCGCACATGGTGCTCGGCGTCTTCGGAGCGCAGCGCGCGCAGTCTTACCAGCATTCCTTCGAACATGGTGCAAACCTACTCGGAGACACGTCACGGTCTGGACGGACACCGGCCTCCTGCCGGTGTTCCCGGAAGTGCGGGCCGAAAGCGCGCAGTTGCCGGACGTGGTCGTCGGGTCAGCGGTGGGAGACGCCCTGGGGACGTCAACGCTGAGTGCTGTGGGTTCCGCCGGGTGCTCATCGCGCCACCGCGTTCCCAGGTGCGCCCAGTCCGGCATCGTGAGGCCCTCCGTCGTACTGACGGTACTCGGCCGCCGTGATGTCGACCGTTGCGTGCCTGGGGTCGCAGTCACCGGGGCCGGGCTCCATGGATGCCGTCTTATGTCCTGGTCTTGTACAGCTCGCTGGTGTTCGGGCGGGCTGCCGGGCGGTGGTGGGCGGCGGGGCCCTGTGCGAAGGCTCGCAGGGCGTTCTCCGTGGTGCGGGTCACGAAGGCGCGGGTCCGGGCGTCCATCCCGTGGTCGCGCCCGCCGTCGGGGGTGCCGGCCATGAGGGCCTCCACCCAGCGCATGGTGCCGGTGGCGAACACGCCCGCGCCGCCGGCAGCCGTGTAGTAGGCCGAGTCGCTGTGGCTGCGGCGGCCACCGCACACCAGCGGAGAGTGCGCCGTGATCTCCAGCGGCTCGGGGACGGGGGCCGCGGGTGTGACCCGGTCGTATTCGACGCCGACCAGGTGGGCGAAGCCGTCGCCGGGCCGTACGCCCGTTCCTTCGTACAGCCAGTGGTCCGCCGCGTGGACGACGTACGGCGCGTCCGTCGGGTAGCCCTCGTAGAGCACTCCTGTGAGCGAGGACTCGGGGTCCGGCGCCGGGGCCTGGCGGAAGTCGGTGGTCACCAGGGCGGGCTTGGTGGTGTAGAAGGGGTCGGCCCCGACGGAGGACTTGTAGCAGACCACCGTACGGTCCGGCTGTGTCCGCCCCTGCTCGATGCGGACCCGGCGGAAGCAGGTGTTGGCGCCGAGGAAGACCACGTTGGTGCCGGCGTCGCGGGCCTGGGTGACATGCCGGCGCTGCTCCGGGGTCCAGTACTCGTCGTGCCCCAGACAGACCACCGCGGTCGCGCCGCGCAGGACCTCCGGGTCGCGGTGCATGTCCATGCCGGTGGTGTAGGCGAGGGGTATGCCGAGCCGTTCCGCCAGCACCACCGCCGCCCGTTCGTACACCATGAACTTCTCCGCACCGTCGGCGTCGTAGGGACGGTCGAAGCTGACGGCCAGGGAACGGGTGGCGTACGCACCGGAGGCACCGGCGTAGAGGCTGTAGCCGCCCCACCGGTTGTAGGCCTGCCAGGTGGCCGGGGCGTGGATCAGGACCGTTCGGCCCGTGCCCTGCGCGGAGCGCACGATGAGCGGGATGTAGCGCTGGTGGCCGCTGTCCGCCTCCAGCCGCAGCAGATACGCGCCCTCCGGCCAGCCGGCCGTGCCGAAGGTGAGCGTGCGCGGCCAGTCCGCGCGCACGGTGCGGGTGTCCGGCAGGAAGCGGGGTTCCGGCTGGGCGCGGCCACGTACGGGCTTGGACGACCACACGAGCCGGGCCTGGGTGCCGCCGTACCAGCCGACACGGAAGGCCGAGACCCGGAAGGACGACGCGGTCGTCGAGACGTACAGGCCGCACTCCTCGCCCGGTGTCACGCTCACCCGGTCGGCGTAGCCGGCGACGGCCGGGGCAGGGCCCCGGGACGTGATACGCCAGTCGGGTGTCCCGGACCGGTCCCGTTCCGCTTCGGGCCGGTGGGAGGACGCCGCCGGGGAGTGTTCGTGTGTGGGAGTGGACGCGTCGCAGGCCGCGGCCGTCACCGAGGCGAGCCCGAGGCCGGTGCAGGCTCCGAGAAAGCGCCTGCGTCCGGGCTGCCCCGCGTGTGCTGCCCCGTGGTCCGGACCCCCTTGCGTGGCAGGACCCATCTCCATGACGCCTCCCGTGGTCGCGGCTCGCGTGTCACCCGTCTCCGAGCCAAGGTGGCACAGCCCTACGGGCGGCGCGCCCCGCACAAGGCCGCCGGACGTCGCGGGGGGGCGCGGACGGGACACGTCAGCCAACGTCACTGCCCACCACCGCGCACCACCGTCAGCGACGACCGGACCAACGGTTCACCGGTCGGCGCCGGTGTGCGGAGGTTCACCGGGGCTTCCGGGACGTCCGGGACTTTGCCGCCGCACGCGCGGACCTCTGTCCGGCTGGTCGGTAGGGCCTGCGACAGCCGACGGGAACCGCGAGCGACGCGCAGCACCGGGCCGCGGCCCAAGGCGCTTCCCCGTTGTTCGTCCAGTCCACCATTCCACCGGACTCTGCGATCCGACCGTCGTCGCGGGAACCGCCGCCCAGTACCGGGCCGACCAGGCCGAACCGTGCCGCGACGACTGCCGGTTCACCGTCGTCCTGGAGTGGGTCTACCGAGGCCGCAAAGGCACAACCCGGGTGGACGACCAAGGCAATGGCTTCCGTTCGATGAATCTCACGACGGCCCGCAAGCGCTAGGTGTGCTGTACGGCGGATCGTGGCTGACGGTCGCCAGTAGGTGTGTGACCAGGGGGTTGTGGTCGTTCTCACGCCAGGCGACGGCCACTCGTGTACGAGCGGTGTTGGGTTCGATCCTGCGGAAGGCGACGCCTTCGAGGCGGATGCGTCGGATGCTCGCCGGGGCCAGGGAGACGCCCAGGCCGGTTTCCACGAGGGCGCACACGGTCTGCCACTCCACCGCGTGCTGGGCGATCCGCGGTGTGAAGCCTGCCGCGGTGCACAGGCCGATGATCTGGTCGTGCAGTGTCGGGCCGACCGCGCGGGGCAGCAGCACGAAGGGCGAGTCCGCCAGTTGTGCGAGCTGTACGGTCCGGTGGGTGGCCAGAGGATGGGTGGACGGCAGCACGGCCACGAAGGGCTCGCTGAGTACGGTACTGAAGCCGAGCCCTGTCTCGTCGGTGGGGGGTTCGCGCAGTAGACCGATGTCGATGGTCTTGTCGTGCAGGGCGGCGATCTGCGGAGCGGTGGTCATCTCGTGGATGTCCAGGTGCACGGCGGGGAACCGCTGCCGGAAGGTGCGCAGCAGGCCGGGCAGGACGGTCAGGGCCAGGGAGGCGGCGAAGCCGATCCGAAGGCGACCGGCCCGGCCGCTGCCGACGGCCCTGGCCGTGGCCAGGCCGTGCGCGAGGTCGGTGAGTGCCCGCCGGGCGGCGGGCAGCAGTTCGCGGCCGGCCGGGGTGAGCGTGACACGTCCCGGTTCGCGGGTGAACAGCGCGTGACCGACCTTGTCCTCCAGGCGGCGGATCTGCTGGCTCAGCGGCGGCTGGGCGATGCCCAGGCGGGCGGCCGCGTGGCCGAAGTGGAGTTCCTCGGCGAGCACGACGAAGGCGTGCAGCTGCGGGAGGGGAAGTTCGGGGCGCTCCATACGCCTAGAGGTATCAGGCCATGCCTTCAGCTGTATTGGACGTATCTGTGCCGGCCACTTAGCGTTCGGCGCATGACAGAGCGACACGCGATCCTCAGCGGCTCGGCCTTTGAGGAGCAGATCGGCTATGCCCGTGCCGTGGTCGACGGGGACTGGGTGCATGTGTCCGGGACGACCGGCTTCGACTACACCACCATGACGATCTCCGACGACGTGGTGGTGCAGGCCGAGCAGTGTCTGCGCAACATCGAGGCCGCGCTGGCCGAGGCGAAGTGCACCTTCGCCGACGTGGTGCGGGTGCGCTACTTGCTGCCCGACCGCGAAGACTTCGAGCCCTGCTGGCCGGTCCTGCGCCGCTGCTTCGGCGACGTTCAGCCGGCCGCCACGATGCTCGTGTGCGGTCTCGCCGACCCGCGGATGAAGATCGAGATAGAGGTGTACGCGCGGCGGCGCGTCCCGCCTCACGGTGGTGCCGTGAGCGATCACTCGGTAGCGCCTGTCGCGCCCGTCGGGGCATACGAACCCCCTTACCACGTGGCTGTCTTCACTACGGTGCGGACCCCGGACCAGAGCGGCTACAGCGAGACCAACGCACGCATGGAAGACCTGGTGAAGGACGTCCCCGGGTACCTGGGGATGGACCACGCGCAGACTCCCGGGGGGCTGGGCATCACTGTCGGGTACTTCCGCGACGCCGACGCCCTCACCCGGTGGCGGACCAACGTCGAACACCGCGCGGCGCAACAGCGCGGGCGAGCCGAGTGGTACCAGAGCTACACCCTGCACGTGGCGAAAGTGGAGCGGAGCCACGGGTTCACTCGCGCAGAGACTCCGTAGAGCCCGACAGCAGGCCGGAGAGGCCCTCTTGTCGCAGCGGGTTGCCACGGCTCGAAAGCGAAGGCGAGTGGGAGACGCCCGCCCTCACAGCGCGGCGGACCTTGCAGGCGAGCCCACCCCGTGACCGGCCCGGAGCCTCATCCGATCGGTGCCGAGCCGGTCTGCTGATGTGGAATCGACACCGACCGCGCTCCCGGGGATCCAGCACACCGTCTCCAGCGTGTCTCTCCGCGCAGCGCGGTGGGGCGGGGCGGGACATCGGCTGGGGACTCCTCGCCGTCTGGAGGTACCGTGCCGCCGGCCACGTTCGGCACATCGCCTGCCCTGTAGGGGCTTGAGCTTGAGGAGCCCCAACTCGCCGAGGCGAAACGCCATCCCCGGACGGGACGACGTTCAGGCAAGGTGCTGCTCGAAGAAGGAGGCAGCCTCCCCGCCCACCCGTACACGCACGGCGGGGTCGGCAGGTTCCGGCAGGAAGAAGTCTTCGTGGCGAACGTCGGGGCCGGCTGAGCAGCCCCTTGCCGTGGGGATGTGGTCCAGGTACGGCCGGGTGTCGACCTCGTAGGGGTTGACCGTGTCCGCTCCACCCCAGCGAATGCCCACCGGCACCTGCACCGTCGCCAGGCTCTCTCGGGTCACGAGACCGCCGACTCCGGGAGCCACTTGGAAGACCGCCCGGACTCGGGGATCCGAGAAGTCGGCCCCGGCGCTGTTGAGCGCGTGCCGCAACGACTCGTCCAGCGGGTACTTCCTCCGCAGCGCCTCCAGTGCGCCGGGGAACTCGGGAATCTCCGGCAGGGGAACCGCCCCCGTCATCACCGCCCACAGAATCCGCGGATCGACACGAACACCGGCGAGTGCCACCGCCGTATAGCCGCCCAGGGAGAAACCCGCCACACCAACCGGCCCGAGGGGCTGCTCGCGAGCGAGTACGTCGAGGACGAAGGAGACGTCGCGAGGCCGTTCCCACACATACAGAAAGCCTTCCGGCTCGTAGCCGTCGATGAAGTCGTTGCCGTGGTGGTCCAGAGCCACGACGCGGAAACCCGCCTCGTGCAGCGGTCCTACCAGCCACTCCATACTGCTGCCGGAACCTCCGGTGCCGTGCGAGACGACGACCAGTGGGGCGAGGGGGGCCAGCGGATGATTCGGCTCCCACAGGTAGATACGGACAGGTCGCGGACGAGCCGGATCCCGCAGGTCACTGCGGGACTCGTCGTACAGAACGCGTATCAGCGGCTGCTGCCCGGAGATCGTCATGGCGACATCGTAGGTTCGGCGCGAACGATGAGGATCAGGTCACTGCCAGGGAGACGAGGTACGGGGCGCGCTCACGCCGGACCGGGCGCGGGCCTGGCCTGAGCGCCCAGTCCCCTACGAGCTGCCCCGACCGGCGGACGGTCGTACATTCGGATACGTGGAGGAGATGCCTCGGCGCATCGACCCTTCGACGGACCGGGCCGCAGCCGCCGTGCTGCTCGGATGCACTCCGAACCAGGTCGGCTACTGCGCGCGCTGCCAGGGGCTGACGCGCCGCTACGGGCCCACCGCGCAGGTCGTGTGTGCGGCCTGCCGCGCGGCCGAGGCCGCCCCGTCCGCCGATGGTTCCTCCAGCTGACGTCCGCGCTCAACCGGCGGCCGGCACAGCTCCTCGACCCACTGCGGCCAGGAGCGGGCTCACTTGAGCCGTCAAGGGCCGGTTGTTACCGAAGGGAATGCAGGCGGGCCGGCCGCCCGTCTGGCCGAGGCGGCAGCTGATCGATGGCATACGGTTCGGGTTCGGACGGGGTTCCGTGGCGGGACGTACCCGTCGAGTACGGGCCATGAGGCCGGGTCTACGATCTGTTCCGGCGATCGGCTGGCCGTCGCACTTCCTGCCGGTGGTCGAATCCGGACGCGCGTGATCCGGTGAGCGCGGGATACCAGCAGGTCATGAGGTTGCTTGCCACAGTGCGCGAAATGGACCGTCGTCTGACCAAGCGGATGGCTTCCTGGCGGGAACCCGGGCTCCACCGCACGCTGTCGGTGGTGGAGGAAACGGCGGAAGCCACCAAGTTGTGGTGCGGTGCCGCCGCGGTGATGGTCTGGGCCGGCGGGTGGAAGGGCCGTAAGGCGGCGGTGGCGGGTCTGACGGCTCTCACCGTGGCGCAGTTGGTGTGCAACGGTGTGTGCAAGCAGGTGATCGACCGTCCGCGCCCACCCGAGGAGTGGATCCCTCACGATGAGGTGGAGGACCGGCCTGATTCCTCGTCGTTCGCCTCCGGACACACCGCGGCCGCGCTGGCTTTCACCGCTGCGGTCGCCCCCTCGTGGCCGTCGGCCGGGGCGGTATGCGCGGTGCCGGCCGCGCTGGTGGCCGTGGAACGGGTGCAGTCAGGTGCCCACTACCCCAGTGACGTCGCCGCCGGTGCCGCCATCGGGCTCGTCAGCGCCTGGCTGGTCAGGCACCTTCCGCGACTGGTGCTGCGCGTGTGGCGGTGACAGGGTCCTCCGCGCCGGCCCTGTTCATGATGCCGATCGCCTTCACCGAACTGCGGGGCCTCGCCGGGACGGCCGGCCTGCCGACCTCCCCGCGCAACACGGTTCAGCGTTTCCCGGAGTTGGCCAGCCAGGCGACCGTAGTGCCCCTGGTCGTGGCGGTCGTACGCCGTGACCGTCCTACGTGCCCGCCGGGCCGTTCCGTGGGGGCGGGGTCCTGGGGACCACCCCGCCCAACCCGTAGCACGGTCACCTCCGGGCGTCGGCCGTGGGACGGCAGCCACTCCGTGGGACGGCAGCCACTGGCCGCCGGGTGAAGCGGCTCGGGCTGGGGGGTCGTCGAACCGGCGGTCCGAGCCGTCGATGCCAGGGCGCCGAGGACGTGGGGGCGGGGCGTCAGTCGCCTGACCGCGGAGTCGGACGGCGGTGGCCGCCCGGTCACCTGCCCCGCCGCACGTGCGGCCGCCTCGGGGTGGGGCGTCCGACGTGTGGCAGCAGCCGCGTCGAGGGCGTGGCGGCGAGCGTCTTCCGGAACCGCCGAGGAGTCGGCGTCCGGGTGGCCGGGCAGTCGGCCGCGTCGGAGTCGGCCGCCTGTCGTCGCCCCGGTTGCCGTCGCTGCCCGGCAGCCGCTCGCCGCCCCCTCGGACGTCTCACCGGCCCCGCGCGTCGGCACCCACGGCGACCGCCGTGTCACGCGGCTTCTCATGGCGGCACGCGACCGGGGAATCAGGGTGCGCCGTCTTCCACTCCCGCTACCGCGTTTATAGTTCAACTACATTCGGTGCCACGAGGAGGTCGCACCATGGCGGAGCTCGGTCTGGCCGACACGGTCGGCATCCTGCGGCAACCCGGTGTGCGGACACGGCACAGCAGCGCCGGGCTCGGGTGGGAGCGGCTGTTCCTCTCCACCCAGGAGGAGCAGCCCTATCGTGCCGCCTTCGACCCGGCGCCCACGCATCTGCTGATCCTGCACCTGAGCGGCCCCGTCACCGTGCGGCGGGGGCGCGGGGCGGGCACCCGGTCGCGGACGATCCCGGCCGGTGGGCTCTTCCTGCAACCGGCCGGCCGTACTCTCGCCGTCGAACTCGGCGGCACGCTCGACACGGTCCACGCCTACCTCACCGACGACGCGCTCTGCGAGGCGAACGACGGACGGCCCGTGGAACTGTCCGAGGAACTCGGCACCACCGATCCCCTGGCCGAGCAGCTTGTGCTCGCGCTGGCCGGCGCGGTGCGCTCGTGGGAGCCGTCGGCCCGTACCTACACCGACCACCTGACCGGGATGCTCGCCGCACAGCTCGCCCGCCGGCACGGCGTCCGGGAGGCGGCGCCGGCGGAGAGCCGGTCCGGGCTGTCCGCGCGCCGACTCGCCGCCGTCCGCGCGCTCATGGAGGAGCGGCTGGCCGAACCGCTGCCGATCGCCGACCTCGCCGAGGCGGCCTCGCTGAGCCCCAGCCAGTTCACCCGGCAGTTCCGGAAGAGCACGGGACAGTCACCGCACCAGTTCCTGCTCGCGCTGCGTCTGGAGCGGGCCTGCCGGCTGCTGCGCACCGGTACCGACCCGATCGCCGAGGTGGCCGTCGCCTGCGGGTTCTCCCACCAGGAGCACCTCACCCGGGTGATGCGCGCCCGGCTCGGCACCACCCCCGCCGCGCTGCGCCGCTCCGGCTGACCGGGGCGCCGAGGCTCTCAGCGCTCCAGCACCAGTGCCTCGGGTACGTGGGCCTCGTTGAGCTCGACGGGGTGCAGGTCGACGGGGCGAGGTCCGCCCTGGCGAGCACCTTGCGGATCGCGTCGACCGGCCCGAGCCCGAAGTGCCGCGGCTCGATGCCGTCACCGCCGCCGCCCGCACCCGCGCCGGCGGCTCACGTCCGATCATCGTGATCCCTTCCTCGTCGACGAGCAGCAGCGCGCGACCCCGTCGTTGAGCGGCGAGACGTTGCCGGCGGTGGTGGGTGCCGTCCGCACGGAACATCGGTTGACGGACGAGCCCGTGACCCGGCCGATGTGGTCCGCCGCCGGCAGGACGCCGAGGTCCCGCCCGACGGCCCCGCGGTCGTGCGACACGACCGCGAGGCGCATCACCCCTGTCGCGTTCAGGGCATCGCCGAGGGTCTCCCCTCGCGACCTCCCCTAACGCGCCAGGACATGGCGGAGCGCGCCGAGGAGGTCTTCCTCCGCCGCCTCGGTGGTCCCGGTGACGGTGGTCCGGCGCCAGGCGACGTGTCCGTCCGGGCGTACCAGCAGTACGCCGTCCTCGGCGATCTCGCTGACGCGGCTCCATTCGCCGTAGGCGTCACGGTAGTTGTCGTCACCGACGCGGACCACGCGCAGCGGTACGCCGAGGGCGTCGCCGCAGGCGTGCGCGGCGGTCTCCCAGACACCGCCGGACAGGCCGGTCAGCACGGTGAAGACACCGCGGCCGACGACGTCCAGCGTGGAGACGCGCTCGCCCTGGGCGTCGACCAGCCAGGCGTGGGGCAGTTTGGCGCCGGGCCGGGTCGTCGGCTGGTGCACCAACTCGCGGTCGCCCGACCACACTTCGTCCGGGCTGTCGTCGGGGAGCACCGCGGTGGAGACGTACCGCTGGTTCATCTCCACGCCGTGCGCGTTGAACTCGTAGTTCTTCAGCTGGATCGCCTCTTCGAGCTGCCGCCTCTTCTTGGCGCCCTCGGGTGTGCGCTCCCGCATCGCCGCGATCCCTTCGGCGATGCCCTCCGCGTCGCTGCCGCCGCCGACGCCGAGTACGTCGAAGATCGGCCCGAACTGGTCGCGGCTGAGGTTGGCCCGCTCGACGATCTGCCGCCCCACGGGGGCGCGTTCGGCCGTGTAGCTGTCGAGCAGCGCGGGTCCCGCCTCGCCGCGGATCACCATCGCGAGCTTCCACGCGAGGTTGTACGCGTCCTGGACGGAGGTGTTGGAGCCCAGTCCGTTGGACGGCGGATGGCGGTGCACGGCGTCTCCGGCGCAGAAGACCCTGCCGCTCGCGTACTCCTCGGCGTAGGCGTGGTTGACGGTCCACAGCGAGGTCGACGTGATCTCCACCGGCAGGTCGGGATCGCCGACGAGGTCGCGGACGATCGTGCGCGCGGCCTCCTCGTCGACCCGCGGCGGCGGCTGCTCTATGTCGTAACCCCACACCAGCAGCCACTCGTTCCACGGGCGGACCATCCGGACCAGGCCCATGCCGATGCCTCCCGTGTCCGCGCCGGGCTGGAGCACCCAGTACAGGACGCTCGGACGGTGGGCGCAGTACCGGGCGAGGTCGGCCTTGAAGACGATGTTCATGCTGCCGGCCTTGGCCATGCGACCGGCGAAGGGCAGGCCGAGTTGCTCGGCGACCGCGCTGCGCCCGCCGTCGGCGCCGATCAGGTAGCGGGCGCGGACCGTGAACTCGTCGCCTCGGACCCGGTCGCGCAGCAGGGCGGTGACGCCGTCCTCGTCCTGTTCGAAGCTGACGAACTCGGTGTCGAAGCGGACCTTTGCGCCGCGGGCCGCCGCGTTGTCGACGAGGATCGGCTCCAGATAGGTCTGCGGCAGGTCGATCATCTCGCAGGGGCTCTTGGCGGAGTACTCGGTGGCCGTCGCGGGGCCGGTGCCCCAGCTGCGGATGCGGCCGATCTCGTCGCCCGTCAGGGCCGTGCACAGCACCGTGTCCCCCATCAGGTGGGAGGGGCTGCCGAGGGCCAGCGCCTCCGACTCGACGCCGAGGTCGCGCAGGACCTCCATGGTGCGCTGGTTGGTGATGTGCGCCCGCGGGGTGTTGGCGAGCCACCCGTACTTCGTCACCAGCAGGGTGCGGACGCCGTAGGTGGCCAGCAGCAGGGCGGCCGAGCCTCCTGCCGGGCCGCTGCCGACGACGAGGACGTCGGTGTCGTAGGCGTCGAGCGGGTCGGTGGTCGTCATGTGTGTGTGCGCTCCTCGGTCATCCGGCCTGGGGGGCGAGACGGAAGGTGTAGTCGAGCCGGCACCACTGGCCGTCGACCGGACGGCCGTCGGGGGTGGGGCCGGACCGCGGTGTGAAGTCGACGACGAGTTCGTCCTTGACTCCGAAGACGGTGTCGCTGTCCAGGTACGCTCCGCCGGCCACGAACAGCTGCGTGACGAGCCGGCGGTGGCCGGGCGCGTCGAACATGAAGTGGAGGTGGGGCGCCCGGTAGGGGTGGCGGCCGACCGCGTCGAGCATCTGCCCGACCGGTCCGTCGGCGGGAATCGGGTAGTGCGCGGGCAGGATGGACCAGAACGTGACCCGCCCCTCGCTGTCGCTGCGCAGCCGGGCCCGCAGCACCGGTCCGTCCAGATCGGGGAGTTGTACGTCGTAGAAGCCGTCCTCGTTGGACTGCCACACGTCCACCACCGCGTCCTTGACCGGCCGGCCCTCGCTGTCCGTGACATGTACGTCCACCCACAGCGGGGTGCCGTGCAGGCCGCCGGAGATGTCGCTGCCGAGCGCGGTCTCGGGCGGGCCCTCCACGTAGAAGGGGCCGAGCACCGCGGACGGGGTGGTGTCGGGCGTGCGGGAGTTGGTGAGCAGGTCCACGGCGCTGGAGACGCCGAGCGTGTCGGACAGCAGCACGAACTCCTGGCGGGTCGGGCCGCAGAGCTGTCCGGTGCGGGTGAGGAAGTCGATGGCGTACTGCCATTCGGCGTCGGTGACGTCGTTGGCCGCTACGAAGGCGTGCAGGTGCCGGACGAGGTCGCTCATCAGCGTACGGACCCGGGGGTCGGCGGCGTGCGCGAAGCTGGCGACCACCTCCTCGGTGAGCCGGGCCAGCTTCGCCTCCGTCGAGGGCGGGCCCTGCGGGCGGCGTCCCCGCCAGGCGCCGGCCAGCAGCTCGCCGATACCCTCGGCGGTCAGCTCACGCGGGTTGGGGTACGGCGTCGAGGTGGCCAGCTCGGCCGCGCGTGCCAGGTCGGACTCCGCCATGCCGAGCTCGCGCAGCGAGGTGGGGCCGCCCAGGGAGACGATCAGGTCGTACACGCCGCTCGGTGCGTCGGGTACGCCCAGGGCGTCGGCGATGCGGCGCATGACCTCGGGGACGGCGGGTGCGTTGTAGGCCATGGCGTGCGCCAGCACGACGGTGTGGGTCTCGGCGTGCGGCAGGCCGAAGCTGCCGCCGAGGGTGTGGCACAGCTTGTGGTGCAGGCCCATGCCGACCGTGGCGAGGCAGGTCCCGGCGAGCCAGGCGGCGTGCAGCAGGTCGGCCCGGGCCTCCGGGTCGGCCGGGTCGGCGGCCAGCCGGGGCAGCGCCCTCGCGATGCCCGAGATGGCGTCGAGGGCCTGCCGGTCCGTCACCGGATTGGCGTCGGCCGAGTAGAGGGCCTCGACGGCGTGCGCGAGGGCGTTGACGCCGCTGGTCACCGTCATGGGCAGCGGCAGCGTGAGGGTGAGGTCGACGTCGTAGACGACGGTCTCGGGCAGGATCGCCGGGGAGGACTGGGTGACCTTGCGCCCGTCCTGGGTCTCGCCGAGCACCGGGGTCACCTCGGAACCGGCGTAGGTGGTCGGCAGGATCACCTGCGGGAGGTCCGTGCGCAGGGCCAGCGCCTTGGACAGGCCGGTCGTCGAGCCGCCGCCGACGGCCACGATCACGTCGGCCGAAGCGTGGGTGAGCACGTCGAGCGCCTGCTCGGTCACCTCGACCGGGGTGTGCATGGCGGCGCCGTCGAACTCCGCCACGACGAGGTCTCCGAGCGCCTCGCGGACCCGGGTGGCGGTCCGGGCCAGGGGCCGGCCGCACAGCAACAGGACACGGGAGCGGCCGAGCCGCTCGACCTCCTCCCGGAGCCGGCCCACCGTGCCGGATCCGAAGACGACCCGCGAGGGACGGGATGTGTGGACGAACGTCCGCATTGAGTTCTGCCTCCGCCTGTCATCCGGTGTGCGTCGATGGCTTGGATCACCGAGTGTGCGGAGGAGGGCGGCACGTCGTCCTGCACGATGCGCGCGCCGCGCTGCACGAAACGCGCGTGTGTTCCGGGGCCGGCGCACGGGGGGGCTTGCCGCCCCGGTGCGCAGCGCCAGTGCGATCTGGGGGAGCCGGTTCGGTCAGCGAGGAGCCGGGGCATCGTATCGGCAGTCCAGTCGACGCCGTCGCCGTCGCCGGCAAGTGGGCGGTCTTGATCGTCGAGGCCCTGGGTGTGGGCACCCCGCGCTTCAGCGAGCTGCGCAACCGGGTCGAGGGTGTCAGCCCCATGGGGCCGACGTGCTCCCAGGTGGCCCGTCGCTCGGTGACAGGTCTCGGAAATCGGCCCGGCACCGCTGGTCGTGCGTGCCGACAGGAGCCTCGACGGCTACGTCAGTCGTCGGGGACGACCGGCTTACCCGTCCCCCGGCCCACCTCGCTGCCCACGGCCCGCGCCAGGTCGGCGCGGGGCCGGGGCGGCTCGGGGCCGGGGCGGCTCGGGGCCGGGGCGGCTCGGGGCCGGGGCGGCTCGGGGCCGGGGCGGTGAGCCATCGGGCGGTGGCCCTCCGGTTTCCTCCGGCCACGGCGCATCACCGCGAGCAGCCGGGGCCGGGTGGTCAGGACGCGGCGGGGACCACCGCGTCGAGGCCGTGCGAGGCGACGAGCTGCGCACTGCCGTCGGCCAGGCGGTAGCACAGGCCCACCACGGCGGCCTGGCCGGCGGCGACCTTGTCGGCGAGCACCCGGGAACGGTCCAGCAGCAGGTCGACGGTGTGCCTTATGTGCTCGGCGAGAATCTGGTCCGGCTCGACCCGCCCGGCGGCCCGCGCCGCCAGCACGCTGGGGGTCACCCGTTCGACGACGTCCCGGACGTACCCGGCCGGTGTCATGCCGTCCTCCAGTGCGGCGCACGCCGCGCCGACCGCGCCGCACGAGTCGTGCCCGAGGACCACGACCAGCGGGCAGCCCAGCACGTCCACGCCGTACTCGATGCTGCCCAGCACCTCCGGGCCCACCACGTGGCCCGCGGTGCGCACCACGAACAGGTCGCCCAGGCCGCGGTCGAAGATGATCTCGGCGGCCAGCCGGGAGTCCGAGCATCCGAACAGCACGGCGAAGGGCTGCTGGGACGGTGCGATCTCGGCGCGGCGGGTGGCGTCCTGGTTCGGGTGCTCGGGGGTGCCGGCGACGAAGCGCTCGTTGCCGCTCAGCAGCAGCTCGAAGGCGTCGCGGGGCGTCGGGGTCTGGATCTCGGTCATGACCGCAGCTTAGAACCCGGCCCCGGTCGTCGCACCGCCTGGCCCCCTCGGTCATCGCCGGGTCGGGTGATGCTCACGGCTCGGGCGTCATTCCCGGGCGCCGGCCCGGGACGGCCGCCCCGCTGCGGAACCTCGGCGTGCGGCGCTGCCGCCCGGTCCCGTACGGCCGGCCCGCCGCCCGCGCCGGAAGCGCCTACCGGCCGTCACGGCTCAGAGCGGTCCTGTCATCCGCCGCGCCCGTACGTCGGGCGAGGCGCTGCCGGTGCTGTCGGCCGAACGAGGGGAGCCGCCCTGCGGTTCTCCCTGGTGTGTGGCCGGGTGAGGGGCGAGGGTGAGGGGGAGGAGACGGCGGGCGCGGACGGAGGACGGACCGTAAGTTGAGGGTGAGGGCTGTTGGGGCCGGAAGGGAGTGCCGCCGGTGGCATCGCGGGTTGATCACGCGGCCCTGTTCGCCGCCACACCGAGCCCGTACCTGGTACTCGGCCCGGACCTGATCATCGTCGATGTGAACCAGGCCTATCTGGAGGCCACCGAGCGCACCCGCGAGGACCTGCTCGGCCTGCACGTCTTCGCCGCGTTCCCCGACAACCCCGCCGACCCGGAGGCGGACGGGGTCCGCAACCTCGACGCTTCCCTGCACCGGGTCCTGGCCACCAGCCGGCCCGACACGATGGGCTTGCAGAAGTACGACATCCCCGTCATGGACCGGCCCGGCGTCTTCGAGGAACGGTGGTGGTCCCCGGTGAACACTCCCGTCCTGGGCCCGGACGGGCAGGTCGCCTACATCATCCACCGGGTCGAGGACGTCACCGCCTTCGTCAAGGCCCACCAGGCCGCGCAGCCCGCCGCCGTCCGGGTGGGCCAGTACTTGGACGACACCCACGCGCTGGAGGCCGAGCTGTACGCACGGGCGCGGGAGCTGCAACGGCTGAACGAGGAACTGCGCCAGGCCCACACGCGGGAACGCGAGGTCGCCCTCGCCTTGCAGGAAGCCATGCTCCATGCCCCTGACCTGGCCCAGCACCCCCACGATGTGACCGTGCGCTACCTGCCCGCCACCGGCTCCCTCAACGTGTGCGGTGACTGGTACGACGTCGTCGACATCCCGCCCGACCGGCTCGCCCTCGCCGTCGGCGACGTCATCGGCCACGGCCTTCAGGCCGCGGCCGTCATGGGCATGCTCCGCAGCGCCCTGTCCGCCGCCACCCGCGCCCTGGAACGCCCCGCCCAGGCGCTGGAAGTCCTCGGCCTGTACGCCCGGTCCATCGAGGACGCTCTGGGCACCACCGCCGTCCAGCTGCTCGCCGACACCCGAAGCCGCCTGATCACCTACAGCAACGCCGGCCACCCGCCGCCGATACTCCTCCACCCCGACGGCGACCGGGAGCTGCTCGACCAGGCCACCGACCCGCCGCTCGGCGCCCGCCCCCAGCACGTCCCCCGCCCGCAGGCGAGCCTGCCCTACAGCCCCGGCGACACCCTCGTGCTGTACACCGACGGGCTGATCGAGCGCCGCGGCGAGGACATCGACGCCGGCCTGGGACGCCTGACCGACGCGCTCAGTGAATGCGGCCGGCTCGGCACCGAACAGCTCGCCGACACCGTTCTGGCGCGCCTCGGCGTCTCAAGCGGCGGTCGCGACGACATCGCGCTGGTCGTCGCCCGGCTCTGACCAGCGACCAGCCTGCCCGCCGGCCCCTGTCGGTGGACGCCCGGCGACGAGGACCTGGCGCTCGCCGTCGCCACGGCCACACGGGCCGAGGAACTCCCAGGGCCGGCTGGTCGCGGCTCCCCGTCCGGAGGCGCGCGGATGGCGAGCGGGTCGATCACCACGGAGGATGAGTACGCGTCGCTGGTGGCAGATCTCCTGGTCCGCTGCGGGTCTGTGAAGGAGGCACACCGTGGAAAGCGTGGACACGGGCCGGTTCGGAGCCGTGGGACTCTTACCGGCGGTGGTCTGGTGAAGATCTACGGCAACTCAGCCGCCAGCTCGCGCCAGCGGGCGCAACGGACGCTGGCGCAGGCAAAGGGCAGACCGTCGCGGGTCTCCTTGGCGTTGATCGTGTCTGTTCTCCTCGCGACGACCGGGCTGTTGGGCTGGTTCGGTATCGACGACTTCGTCGGGGCGCTGACCTTCGCCGGGCGCATCACCGGTGCCGTACTCATCGCCGTGGCGTTCACCACGCTGCTGGGCACCGTCGCAGCCGCTGACCACTGGCTGTGGAAGAGCTTTCGCTACTCCGGGCTGGTGACGCTGATCGGCTCGTTCGCGGCCTTGCTGACCAACTTCCTCGTGCTGGCGGAAATTCTCAAGGATGGCGATTCCGCGTTCTTCAAGGCGCTGTTCGGCGCGCTCACGGCGGGCTCGGCATACGCTGTCTGCGCGGTGTGCCGTACATCGGTCGACATCCCCGCTCCTAAGCGGGTGGCCGCGACACTGATCGTCACCACGGTCATCGCGGTGGCGAACTTCGGCTACCAGAACCTCTACCTGCCGTCCCAGCGCGAAGTACGTCCTGTCCTCAGGTTGTCCGTGGGAAAGCCGATCACGAATCCGGATCGCAAGGCGTTCTCCGTGCCGGTGGACATCACGATCGAGAACCGCAGCGATGCCGCCTTCTACGTCCTGGGCACCGAATTCCACGCCATGGCGGAGCGGGTGCCACTGAGCTCGCAGGACCGGCTCCGTCAGCAGTGGCGAACCGACTCCGAGCAGTGGGCGAAGTTCGAGGAGGTCAATCCGGTCTCCCGCAGGGAGATGCACCAGCCCGGCGAGTTGGTGTCAGCGCAGCCATGGATGCCGTACGGAGGTTGGATCTACGCCAGCGACACGTTCTCCTCCCGAGTGGTCGTGGAACTTCCCATGAACACCCCGTACGATCAGCTGGCGTTCTATGCCAGCGCGCACCTGACACGCAAGGACCGAGCCCGCCTGGAGAACCTCAGGTTCATCGGGTACAGCTGGCGTGGTGCCCAGATCCCCCAGTGGCTCAAGGCGCGCAAGGATTTCGACTCCATCGTCTACGGAAGCCGTGTTCACGAGAACAACGCGATCGACGACAAGACGAGAAAGCCTCGGTACATGACCGTGTACTGGCGCTTCGGCACCCATGGCGTCAACTTGCTCGAAACCATCAGCACGGCGGACGGCAAGGACGAGTCCCAGGAAGCGGTGGAAGGCCGGTACGGCGTCCGTCAGGTCGAAACGGGCCCGGTCGAACGGCCCCTGGCGGACATCAAGAACCCACGATGACCGGCTCGGTCGCGCCGGGTGCCGCAGCACGCTCGTCCAGCAGTCCCTCAAGCCACACCACCAGAGCGAGCGAGCCGTTCATCCGGTCCCAGGAGGCGGCGTCGCCCATGCCGAGCTGAGCCTCCCGCACCGCCTGGCAGAGTGTGTCGATGTCGAACATCTCCGCGATGAGCGGATGCCGTGCGGAGCGGCAGAGGTCGACGAGGTCGTCGCCGTGTGCCCGCAGACCATGGACGTACGGCTCGTTGAAGGGGATCTTGTCCGCTCGGTCGCGTATCCGGGGCGGGAGCATGTCCGCCATGGCCTCGCGCAGAACCGCCTTCGGACAGCCGGGGCGGAACGTGGCTTCAGGGGGCAGGCGGCGCATCGTGGCGACGACCTCCGGGTCGAGGAAGGGGTGGGAGAGGAAGAAGCCGTTCCGCGGGGCGCAGCGCCAGGACAGCGGGTCCGGCGCGGCGAGGTAGTTGGCCGCCTCGTAGAGCGACTGCTCCGGCTCGCGCCCGAACACGAACCGGCTCTCCGCGGCGCCGGCCGCGCGGTAGCCGTGCGCCCGCGCGAATCCGCGTCGCAGCCACGGCGGGCGGGTGAAGTGGCCGAGGCCCCCGAGGACCGTGCCGCGGTGGACCAGCCTGTTGATCCGTTCGGCGGTCAGCGGAAGCGCCGGCTGTACGACGTGGGCGCGGACGATGTCGCGCACTCCCTGTTCGCTCGCCGCGGCCCGGGCCCGCGCCCGACTCGTCATCTCCCGGAGCCGTCCGGAGCGGGCCAGCCGGTGCAGTTGGAACGGGTTGGCGTCCACGATCGGATCGGCTCCGCATCCGGTCAGGAGGGTGTCACAGCCCAACTCGGCCGCGGCGGCGTGCAGCCTGCTCCAGAAGGGGGCGCGGAAGGCGTGGGCATGCGGCTCGTCGGCGTCCCCGGCATGGTGCCGGAAGTCGTCGAAGTCGGCCACGTCGTCGGCGTCGACGATCAACGGGCGTGCGCCGGGTGCCAGTGCGCGGACCGCCTCCACCGCCTCGTCCAGGTACGGCCGCTCCCCGGCCAGCTCTCCCCCGCCGAAACGCCCGGCGAGCAGGACCAGGTCCCCGGTACCGCCCTCCTGTCCCGCGGCGAGCAGACGGGCCGTGAGCAACGCGACGCTGGTGGAGTCGGTGCCGCCGGAGACATGGCAGGCGACCGTCCGGCCGAGGCGGCGCCCGACAGCGCGCTCCAGCGCGCGGCGCAGCTGCTGCCCGGGAGTGCATCCGTCCGTCACCGCCACCGGCGGGTCGACGGTGCTCCCGGCGGTGCGGCTCAGCCGCCGGCCGCGCATCCGCCCGGTGACGGAGAGCTCCACCACCTCGCCGCCGAGGATCCGGCGCACCCCGGTGAACGGGCTCAGCTCCGTGTGCGGTTGCGCCATGTTCCCGGTCAGGTACCGGCAGAAGTAGCGGCGTTCCAGCTCCGCTGGGCTGCCCAGGCCGCGCGCCGAGGTGCTCACCGCGCTCACCCGGCCACCGGACTGCCTGGCGAACAAGGGGATGCGCGCCTGCTCGTCCCGCATCAGCAGGACGCGGTCCCGGTACACCAGGACTGCCGCGAAGTCGCCGATGGGCAGCGCCGGTTCGGGCCCCGGCCGGGCGAAGGCGCCGAGGAGGGCGCGGGCGCCCGCCAGGCGGTCGTGGACCGAGCCGACCCAGCCGACGACCGCCGCGGTGCCGGCCGGTGAGGACACCGTCGTCACCAGTCCCCGCCGGACCATGGCCTGGTCCGTCCGGAGCCGGGGTGCGTCCCCGGTGAACTCGACTCGGAGGGCTTCCACGCCGACGCCCTCAGCAGCCGACCGAGAGGACCGGTGTGAAGGCGTGCCCTCGCGGATCGGCGTCCGGGATGCTCAGGCCGGCCGCGGACGTCCAGGCGTGCAGGGCGAACGGGTGCTCGCGCACACCCACGTGCAGTACGGCGTGGAAGCCGCGCCGCCGCAACAGGACGAAGGCCGTGACGGCCTCGGTCTTGCAGTCGCCGTTGACCAACCAGCTTCTCCGGCCGGCTGTTCGGACCGCTCGTTTCAAGCGCGCGACGTCCGCCGTGGACGGGGTGTCCGTGCGGGCGTACTGAGGGGCGACCAAGGGCAGGAACCGGAGGACGCGCCCGAAGCCGAGCGTCCGGATCAGCAGGTGCCCGCCGCGCAGCCAGAGCCCCACCTCGGCGTCCGTATCCGCCTGCCGACGGGCCCTCGCGCATCCGGCCCGGACGAGACCGGTGACGAGTTCCGCGCGCTCCTCGGGGCTTTCGGCGGCGAACTTCTCGACGTCCGCCGCCGTCATTCCGAGAAACCGCGTGCGCTTCCAGTCGGCGATGAGCGCCCCTGAGGGCAGCCTGGTGACGCGGCAGTGCGGTGACAGGATCCGTGTCATGGCCACCAGGGCGTCAGGGTCCTGTGTCACCGCACGACCTCCCTCGCCCCGGTGCACGGGTGTCAGGACTGATATCCGTGACCGTCGTAGTCGCCGCCGCTGAAACCCCGGATCAGACGGCCGCCGCCGAGAAGGACAAGGCCACGCGGCATACGGCGCCGCAGGAATCGGATCAACATCGCCTACCTCCAGGACCGGGTGGCGTCGATCAACTCCAGGCTACTCCGGCCCGAATGCCTCGCAACCTCGGCGATGGCGCCCGCCGGCGGTGTCGATGTCGTAGTACACCTTCAACGGGTTCACCGAACTGATGCCTCGCGCGTCGTACCACTGGGTGCCTGGGGGCTTGTCGCCCGGGTAGCCGGAGGTGTTGCCGGGGGTCTTCAGCAGATCGGCGTCCGGCCACGCCCCGAACCCGAACCAAGTGGTGGCGGAGCCCAGTTCGGTGGGAATGAGGACCGCGCCGTAGTCGTAGTTCTCGTCGCCCGACCCGGTCCATCCCCGCACCGAGCGGAAGTTGAACATCATGTGGCCGGCGGTCGGGAGTGTGTGCGGCCCGATGAACCAGGCGGTCGCGAGGTACCGGTCGCCGTTCGCCGCGGTGATGAGCAGGGACGCGTGCACGCGCCGAGGATGGTCCGCCGGGCTTCAGGCGATGGCGCCCAGGGTCGCCACCACCGTGCGAAGGGCGCGATCGGCTGGTCGGCATCAGGGGCGACGGGGTGGGCGGGGCCGGTCGCCGCGCCGGTGGAGCTCCACGGCCACGGGAGCGGCGGTGAAGACGGAGGAGTACGTACCGACCGCGAGGCCGATGAGCAGGGCCAGGGCGAAGTCGGTGAGCGACGACCCGCCGAACACGGCGAGAGCGGTGAGGATGAAGGCGGCGCCCATGCCGGTGTTCACGGTGCGGGGCAGGGTCTGGAGGATCGCCTGGTTCGCGATGCCGGGCAGCGGTCTTCCGGTGGCTTCGCGGGCGAGTTCCCTGACGCGGTCGAAGAGGACCACGGAGTCGTTCACCGAGTAGCCGATGACGGTGAGCAGGGCCGCAAGGAACACCCCGTCGACAGGCTTGCCGAGCCAGGCGAAGACACCGACGAGGATCACCACGTCGTGGGCGAGGGCCGCGACCGCGGCGGTGCCGAAGAGCAGGCGGAAGCGCGCCGTCAGGTAGACGAGCTGTGCGCCGAGGGCGACGGCGAGCGCGACCAGGGCACCACGGCGCAGTTCCTCCCCGAGGCTGGGGCCGATCAGTTCGTCGCGGACCTTGTCCGCCCCGCCGGCGAGGTCGCGTACGGTGCCGGTCACCTCGGCCTCCTCGGCGTTGGTCAGCGGGTCGGTGCGCACGGTGAGGCCGCTGTCGCCGGAGGACTGCACGACGGCCCGGGGGAATCCGGCCTCCGCGAGCGCGGTGCGGGCCCGGTCGGCATCGACGGGGGCGCCGGTGGCGTACTCGATGAGGCGGCCACCGGTGAACTCCACTCCGAGGTCGAGGCCCCGCACCGCGATGCCCGACGCGGCCAGGACGAGCACGGCGGCGGACACGGCCAGCCAGCGGCGTGGCTGGCGCATGAGGTGGGGGGCGCGTCGGGTGAGCCGGTCGCGGACGGCGCCCGTGGTCGCGATGCCGGTGAGGTGGGGTCGGCGGCGCAGGCCGGGACGGCCGGCGGCGTACTCGGCGAGCACCCGGGTGATCACCAGGGCGCTGAACATGGAGGCGAGCACGCCGATGCCGAGGGTGACACCGAAGCCCCGCACGGGCCCGGACGCGAGGAAGAACAGCAGAGCTGCGGCGATCAGGGTGGTGATGTTGGAGTCGGCGATCGCGCTGAGGGCGTTGCGGAACCCGGCCGCCAGCGCCGAGCGGGCACTGGGGCGGCGGACCGCGTACTCCTCGCGGGCCCGTTCGAAGACCAGCACATTGGCGTCCACGGCCATGCCGATCGCCAGGACGAAGCCGGCCAGGCCCGGCAGGGTCAAGGTGGCGCCGAGCACGGCCAGAGCGGCGTAGGAGACCAGGCCGTAGCAGACCAGGGCGACGGCGGCCAGCGCCCCCATCAGCCGGTAGACGACGATGATGAACAGCGAGGTCAGCGCCGTACCGATGGCCGCCGCCCAGGCACTTGCCGTGATGGCCCGCGCGCCCAGGGTCGGGCCGACGGTGCGCTGTTCGACGGTCTCGACCGGCACGGGCAGAGCTCCGCCGTTGATGAGGAGGGACAGCTCGCGGGCTTCCTCGGCGCCGAAGGAGCCCGTGATCTGTGTGGCGCCGTCGCGGATGCCGGTCCCGCACGCCACGGACGGGTCGACCTGCGGTGAGGAGATGACCTTGCCGTCGAGGACGATGGCCACCCGCCGTTCCGGGGCACCCGGCGGGTGGCAGGCGGCCTCGCCGGTCAGCCGCGCCCAGCCGTCACGGCCGGCGCCCGCGAAGCCGACGGTGACGTGCCATCCGGCGCCGCCCTGCTGGTCGAAGCGGGCGGCGGCTTCCTTGACGTGCGCGCCGGTCAGGGCCGCGGCACCGAGGCGCAGCGGCGTGCCGGACTCATCGGGCAGGACGGATTCCCGGGGGCGCTCGGGCAGGGGCCGGGAGCCGTCGTCCGCGCCGTCGGCGCTGCCGAGCACCGGGTGGAAGGTGAGCTGCGCGGTGCGGCCCAGGACGTCGGCGGCCTTCTTCGGGTCCTGCACGCCGGGCAGTTCGACGAGGATGCGGTCGTCGCCGGAACGGACGAGGGTGGGTTCGGCGACGCCCAGCGCGTCGATGCGACCGCGCAGCACCTCCAGGGTGCGGTCGGTGACCGCGCGGTCGGCGTCGGTGGTGGCGGTGGACCGGGTCTGAAGCACGATCTGGGTGCCGCCGCGCAGGTCGAGTCCGAGGCGGACCGGCACGGTGACGGCGATGTACAGCGATACGGCGATCACGGCGAGGGCGAGCGACGCTCTCACCCGGGGGGAACGGGTCAACGGGGGCCTCCGGCGGGCACACCACGGCCACGGCGGCGGCCGGAGACAGGCCGCGGCCCGGGGGCGAGGTGCGCGGTGAACGAAAGAGGGGAAGGGTCAGGTGCCGGATGCCTGGGGCGGTGCCCGTCCACGGTCACGGGGTGCGTGAGGGTCCGAAGAGGGGATGTGCCCGGTCGATTCCGTGAGCCGTGCCGGGCGCGGCGGGGTGACGGCCGTGCCCTGGGGACAGGCGCCGAGGTGGCTGCGCGGAGCCGGATGCTCGCGGTGCTGCTCGTGGCGCGGTGCCGCCCGGACGGTGCAGACGGTGTCGCACCCGTCGTCGGCGCGCGGCGCGGCGTCCCCGTGATGGCCCGCTGCTGCCGCCGCTACGGCCGCGGGGGCGCTCGGGGTCGCGGGGCCGCTCGGGGTCGCGGGGCCGCTCATGAGCGCAGGACCACTTGTGACGGCGGGGCCGCTCGTGACCGCAGGGCCGCTCATATCCGCAGGACCACTCGTGACCGCGAGGCCGCTCATGCCCGCAGGGCCGCTCACGGCCACAGGACCACTCATGCCCGCGAGGCCGCTCGTGACCGCAGGGCCCCTCACGGCCATAGGACCACCTACAGCCACAGGACCGCTCACAGCCACAGGGCCGGTGAGGCCGACCGCGGTCAGCAACGTCACGACGACGGCCGCCAGTACCGCGACGAGGGACAGCCGGGCACTTCCTCGGCAGGGGGCGGTGCGCGCGGGATGGTGCATGCCCCTCCCCCTCTCGTCGTGGTGTGCGGGTGCCGGCCGGGCGCACGTGTCGGGTCCGGGAGCGGGCGACTGCCGGCGGGGACCGGACGGGGGATCAGGGTTCGATCAGGCCGACGCGGATGGCGTAACGGGTGAGTTCCAGGCGGTCGCGCAGACCGAGCTTCTGGAGCAGATTGGCGCGGTGCCGCTGGACCGTCTTGACGCTGATGAACAGCAACTCCGCGATCTCCTTCGACGAGTGCCCCTCGGCCACCAGCTTCAGGACCTCCTCCTCGCGGGGGGTGAGGACCTGATCGGGGGCTTCCTCGCCGCGTCGGCCCCGGTCCAGGTAGTTGCGGATCAGGGCGGTGACCGCGCCGGGATACAGGAACGGTTCGTCCCGCATCGCGGCCCGGCACGCGGCGACCAGGTCCCGGTCGGCGACCGACTTCAGCACGTACCCGCTCGCACCGGCCTTCAGAGCCTGGAAGAAGTACTGCTCGTTGTCGTGCATGGTGAGCATCAGGATCCGCAGACCCGGCTTGAGGACGGCCAGTTCCCGGGCGGCCTGCAAGCCGGTCATGCGCGGCATGGCGATGTCCAGGACGGCCAGGTCGACGTCACGGGTGCGGGCCAGTTCGACGGCCTCGGCGCCGTCACCGGCCTCGGCGACCACCTCCAGGTCCGGTTCCTGGTCGAGGATGAGCCGCACACCCCGGCGGACCAGCGCGTGGTCGTCGGCGAGCAGGATGCGGATCGTGCTCCGGGACGCCCTCCAGGGCGGTGTCCCGGTCGGGGAGGTCGTGGCGTCGGGCATGGTCAGGGCTGCTTCCTGGGAACGGACGCGGTCAGCTGGACGCGGGTGCCGGTACCGGCTGCCGGGGTGATCTCAAGGCTGCCCCCGATGAGCAGGGCCCGCTCGCGCATGCCGCGGATGCCGGCGCCTTCGCGGGGGGCCTTGATGCCGGAGCCGTCGTCGGTGACCGTCAGCACCACGCTGTCGTCGGCGTGACGCAGGGCGACCGTGACCCGCTGGGCGTCCGCGTGCCGGGCGACGTTGGTCAGCGACTCCTGGGCGACGCGGTAGAGGACGAGTTCGGTCTCCGGCGCGAGGGCGGGCAGGTCGGCGTCGAAGCGACGGCTGACGCGCAGCCCGGTGTGCGTGGCGAAGTCCTCGGTGAGCGAGGTCAGCGCGCTGACCAGACCCAGGTCGTCCAGCACGCCGGGCCGCAGCCGGCGTACCAGGCGACGGACCTCGTCGAGGCTCTCCCGGGTGATCTCCTGCGCCTCGTGCAGCTCTTCCCGCAGTGCCGCCGGTGCGTCGTCCGCGGCCCGCTTGAGCCCCAGCAGGATCGCGGTCATGCTCTGGCCGACCTCGTCGTGCAACTCCTGGGCGATGCGGCGGCGTTCGGCCTCCTGGGCGAGCAGGGCGCGGGCACTGCTGGTGGCCCGTTCGTGCTCCAGCCGCTCCAGCATGGCGTTGAACGTGCGGATCACCTCGGCGACCTCGCCGCCTCCGGAAGCGGGCAGACGCTGACCGGGGCGCAGCAGGTCCACTGTGGTCATCAGCTTCGTGAGCCGATCGAGCGGGGCCAGGCCGAGCCGCAGCAGCGCGGCGTTGGCGACCAGCATCACGACCAGGCCGCCGACCAGGATGACGGCCTCGGTGAGCAGGACCGGCACGGAGACGGTCACCGGGGCCCACAGGAGCAGCGCGGTCGCCGTGCCCAGCACGACGGCGTTCAGGGCGAAGATCCGCCAGAACAAGGACACCGGCCCGACGCCTCCCCTTCTACAAGCTCGCTCCACCTCCACTGTCGCCATCGCGCAGCCCCACCGCGTCCACGGTACCGGGGCGCTCGGGTGCGCCTGCGGCCAGCGTCCCCCGTCGCGCGTGCCGCGTCGATGGGGCCTGGACCCCATTTCCCGGGGCGCGCACCACCCATGGCCCGTCCGTATGGGTCGCGTGCCCCGGCGTAGATGGGGCCCGCGCCCGATAGGTGTCCGCCGCCGGCCCGGCCAGGGTGGGAGGCACACGATCACCGCCCACGAGAAGCGCCGGCTCGGCAACGCCGCCGCGCCGTGCGCCGCCGCGAAAGGGACCGACCATGTCACTCGACGTCACCCGGGCCGAACCCCATCCGGACGAGGCCCGACGGCACCTGGAACACGCCCGCGCCTCCCGGCTGGCCCAGTTGCAAGCCCTCGACGAGACCGGGCAGACCACGGACGCGTACCTGCTGTCCGAGCAGAAGAACGCCATGAAGCGGGTCCTGAAGGAGATCGAGGAAGCCTTCGCCCGCATCGACAACGGCACCTACGGCACCTGCCAGGACTGCGCCAAGCCCATCCCCGCGGAACGGCTGGAGATCCTCCCCTACACCCGCTGCTGCGTCGCCTGCCGGCGCCGCGCCGCCTGACCACCGCCCGCGCCGACCCCCAGCCCCCCTGCCCCCGAAGGGGTGAAGTGGTGAACCACCAGACCATCGGCCAGAGCACGACCCACCTGTCGGCCGAGGACCTCGCCGCACTGCGCCGGCACCTCCATGAGCAGCGCCTGTTCCGCCAGGAGCAACTGCTGCAACTCGCCGGACCGGTCACCTCACGCGCCGAGGACCGGCTGCAACGGCAGGCCGCCGCGCAGACGGAGGTCCGCGTCAAGCTCTCCGCGTCCGCCCGCATGGTCCTCGCCGACGTCGAGGCAGCCCTGGAACGCCTGGACGACGGCTCGTACGGCACCTGCCACCTGTGCCGGCGCCCCATCGACCGGGAACGGCTGATGATCGTGCCGCAGTGCCGCTACTGCGCCCGCTGCCAGCAGGTCAGGGAGGTCATCCCATGACCGGCGTCGACCATCCCCGCGGCACCGCTGCCGGGCACCGGCCGTGGCCGCTGTGCCGGCGCTGCTGCGGCATCGCCCTGGACATGGGGAGCGCCCGCACCCGGGCCTGGATCGCCGGAAAGGGCGTGGTCGTCGACGTACCCACCGTGACCTTCCCGGGCCCCGGCGCGGTCCACCCCGTCCAGCGCGGCGCCATCGTCGACACCCCGGGGTGCGCCCGCATGCTGCGACGCCTGCTCGCCCACCGCCTGCCGCGCTTCGTCCGTCCCCTGGTCATCGTCACCGCTCCCGTCCTGGACGGCGTCGCCTACCGCACCCAGGCCCGCACCGCGGTCGACGTGCTCCGGCCGCGCGGCGTGCTGACCGTGCCCAGCGCCCGGGCCATCGCCGTCGCGGCCGGCGCGGACATGTCCCGTCCGCTGATGGTGGTGGACATCGGCGCCCACCTCACCGAGGTGGTGCTGCTGGGCGACGGAGACATCACCGACGCGCGCCGCACCGCCCTGGGCACCAGTGATCTGGACGACACGACCACACCCGAGGAGATCGCCGGAGCGGTGGCCTCGATGCTGAGCGCGATGCTGCGGCAGGACCGCACCTCGCTCACCGCCGACGCGGTGCGCCGCGGCATCCTGCTGGCCGGTGGGGGTGCCCTGCGTCCCGAGATCACCCGCCACCTCACCGAGCAGCCGCACCTGCCGATGCGCGTGGTCCCGGCCCCGCACACCGCATCGGTCCGCGGCGCGGCCAGGCTCCTGCAAGCCGCCCACACCCACCCCTCCGCCTCCGGCCCGCTCCCGTCGGCTGCCCGCCCCCACCAGGCCCCTGGATGATCCGCGAGGCACAGCCTCGGGCCGCGCCCGCACCCCCGGGGTCCCCGGCTCCGCATCCGCCGCGTCCACCGCCGGGAGGAGGACACGTGCCCGGCCGCATACCGCCACCTCACGAGGAGTTGTCCGTGGTCATGCCCCGGCGCCTGAGACGCAATCCCTTGTGCCGCCGCACCGACCTGGTCCAGGCATGGATCGGTCTCGGCCTGCTGCTGGCCGCGCTGGCAGCCACCCCTGCCGCCATGGTCCTCGTCGGCGACGCCGCCCACCGCCACTACGCCCGCACCGCCCGGCACCAGGCCGCCACCCGCCACCACACCACCGCCGTCCTCCTCCAGGACGCCCGGCGCCACCCCGAACCCGGCTCCGCCGAAGCCAGGAAGACCCGCTACCCGGCCGAGGTCCGCTTCACCGACGCCCACGGGCACACCCGCACCGCCACCGCCGATGTCCAGCCCGCGCTGACCAAGGGCAGCGCCGTCCGCGTCTGGGTCGGCACCGACGGAACGATCACGGACCCACCGCTGAGCCCCAGCGAGATCCGCAGCCGCGCCATGGGATCGGCCATCATCGCCACCCTCGGCGTCCACGTCACCGCAGCCGCCGCCTACGGCGCCGCCCGCCGCGTCATCCAGCGCCGCAACCTCGCCGCGTGGGACACCGCCTGGGCCCGGACGGCACCCCGTTGGACCACGTCGCCGTAGCTCCGGGCCGGCCAAGGGGGCTCGCTGGTTTCCCGTGCCGACCACTGTCAGTGGGAGGCCGGCCTTCGGCCGCTCGCCGCCCAGGCACTCGACCGAGTCGTCGCCGAGACGTCCGAACTCGCCGAAGTCCGGGACGAGACACCGGGTCGTGCGAAGCGGCGGCAGAGCGTCGGTTGCCTTCGCACCGTCCGGGCAGCCGAGTTCGGGACAACCCGGTGTCACTCTTCACGGAACCCGGCTGCGCCGCACGGCGGCCTGGCGTACGTTCCAGGCCATGACACGCACCCGGGGATTCCGGCCGGTGAGCCGGTGAGCGGCTGGTGGGCCTGTCTGGAGGAGCGGACTCGCCGGGAGGTCGACGCCGACGTGCTGCGGGACCGCCGCGTGCCGGCGATCAGGTCCGTATGGAACGCCCTGCGCCCGTTGGGGTTGGGCTTGGCCGAGGCGGAGCGGGTGGTCCAGGCGCGCTACGAGGCTCTCGCCGACCAGGTGCGGCGCACACCGCCCGATCCGCTCGACGTCCCCTCGCTCGCCGCCCGTGCCGCGGCTCTCCCGGGCCGTGTGGCCGCGATCGAGGCTCTGTGGGACGGCGACACGGTGCACGACTGGTTCGTGCTGCTGCTCGCGGTCCTGGAGGATCCGGACGGGGAAGGCCACTTGGCGACCGTCTACCACCGTCGTGACGCCTCCCCTCCGCGAACCGCCGCCGCCGAGGCCGGCCGGGCGCTGGCCGACCACCTCGGCGTACCCTTTCACTTCCCCTCCCCGAACGTCCCTGACGACCGGGCCCCACGTTGGCGGGCAGTGGCGCGGCCGACGGACTGAGCAACGGGCTACTCCCCCAGTCCTCGCGCTCCTGGATGCGGCGGCCGGCGAACCGGGACTCCGGCGGCCCTTCCCGTTCTTCACCGGGGCAGGAGAGCTCGGTGAGCTGATCTCGAACTCGCCCCGCATGAGTCGCGTCGACGCGGGAAGCCGGTGATCAAGTTTCGGTGACGCTGGAGGGGATTCTCCGTGGACAAGGGCAAGTGGATAACGGGCAGCGCGCGCAAGGAGTTGGCGGAAGCCTTCACCCAGGAGTACCGGGAGGGGCGGTCGATCCGCGCCATAGCCGAGGCTCATGGCCGGTCGTACGGCTTCGTGCATCGCGTGCTCACCGAAGCCGGCGCGCCCCTCAGGGCACGGGGAGGCGATGTCCGCACCGGCAGCGCCCACTCGACGCGATAGCGGCCACGTCGGCATCGGCGTGGTGCGCCGCCGCTTCGCCTCGGCCCGGCAGCGGCTGGACCATCGGTTTCCGGGTAGCCGAACCTCGTGGGGCCCCAACGAGAGCAGGGCACCCCTGGCGAAAGGAGTGTCATGTCCGGAGTTCTGCAACGACTCAAGCAGTTCGCGAACAGTCCGCAGGGTCGGCGCACGATCGAACAAGTACGCCGTACCGCGGCCGATCCGCGTCGTCGGGCCCAGGCCCAGCGGCTCTTCGGCAAGCTGCGCGCCCGCCGGTCGGGGCCGGGGATGTGACCCAACGCCGATGAGCGGCAGGCCGGTTCGGCGCCGGTGCCCGCCACGAGCGAGTCGCAGCCCGGGTCCGTCACGGCCGGCAGGACGGCGGCCCGGCCGTCGGTCAGAGACCGGCGCACACGGACCGGGCGGTCTTCAGTTCCTTCTGCGCCTCGGGCCCGGAGAAGTCGACGTAGCGGACCAGCCGGTTCTGCACCCGCCGCATGGCCTCGGCCAACGGCTTGAACTCGCGGTCACCGGCCGCCGCCGCGGTGGACAGCACGGCGGCGGCGCCGAGGCGGTTGAAGGCGATGTCCCTCTTGGCCCCGTCGGCCCAGAGGTCCGACTCGTGAAAGCCCTGTAGAGCCTCGCACGATCGGCGGGCGTCACCGCCCGCGCCGCTGTCGGCGGAGCCGTCCCCGCCGCTGAGCGCCCAGGCGGTGCCGACCCCGCCCGCGCCCAGCACGAGCCCCGCGACCAGGGTGGCGGCCAAGGAGCGGTGCGACCGGCGGGCCGGGGCGGGGGTGCCGGAGGGGGCGCTGTATGCGGGCGGTGTTGGCGATGACATGCCAGAAGCGTACCGAGCGTGGCCCGGCGCACGGACGACCCGGTCCACCGACCTGGCAGGCGCACCGGGTGTGCGTCCTGCGACGCCCCGGTCAGGCGGTCGTCCCCTCCCGGTCGGAGGACGGCCACACATAGGGCAGGTCGTCCGGGACGCCGGGGAACACGGGTGCGTACGTCTCCCGGTCCTTGCGGACGAGCGCGGACTGGTGGCTGCGGTGGAATGCCTCGTCACCAAGCCACGGCGGGAGTTCGCCCGCGGCGGCGAGAGCGGGCTGATCGCGCACGTGTGCGCCCGGACGGCACGCGGCGTATCCGGCGACCAGTGACGCGGCACAGCTGTCCTGGTGCCCCTGCTCGCGCCAGACCCGGCACACTTCGAGCCCGTAGCGGACGAGGGCCTCCTCGTAGCCGCCCCACATGCGTACGGCCGGGTGCCTGCGCCAGCCGTACCCGGGAACGGTCAGGCCGCGCAGCACCTGGAGTGCCTCGACCCGCTGCTTGCCCAGGCGGCGACGGTCCAGGATCAGGGCGGAGCGCCGGAAGTCGGCATCGGGCAGGAACGTCTGCATGGTCGCCGTCCTGGAGCGGGTGCGGAGGGTTCGGATGGTGCGGGGGCGCTCGGCGGGTCGCGCCGCCCCGCCCGGGGCGGTCAGTCGTCCGCGGCCGGGGGACCCGCCGTGCGGCCGGGGCGCCCGAGGGTGCGACGGCCCTCCCTCATCTCCGCCTCGTACAGGTGGTCCCGGCCCTGCGCGAGTGCCTTCACCACGCTGCGTTCCAGTTCCTGGAACGGCCGGTAGTAGGTGTCGTTGTAGGCCTCGATGATCTGGAACGTCCAATGACCGGGGATGACGTCGCGGCCCAGGATCTCGGCCTCCGCCTTCGCCGCCCACTCGGCGTGCCCGGCCGCGCGCAGCAGCCGTACCGCCCGTTCCAGTTCGCGGTCGGCCCCGCCGGTCAGCTGGTGGAAGCTGTACAGATGGCCGCGGGCGCGCTCGGTGGTCTCCAGTGCCTTCGACAGCGATCCGAGGGCTTCGACGGTCAGGTCGTCGACACCTTCCGGGCGGCGGTACCGGTGGTCGGGCCCGCCCTGGTACTCGTTCATGGCACTCCCTGGGTGCTGTGGGGCCTTCGGTCCCCGCATCCCTTCCCGTCGCGCCGGGTGACCGTGTCCGGCGTGGGCCCAACGTGTGACGGGGCGTCGCGTGGAGGGTGGCCGTGCGCTCCCCCGGGCGGGCGTTCACCGAGTGCCGGGGCCCCGGGCGGCGCCGGCCAGGCGCCGCAGTACGGCGTTCCGGCCGTGCCTCGGGACCGTCCACAGGGTCACTCCCCGCACGCCCCACCGCTCCAGCAGGGCGTTGGCCGCGAGGAAGCCGGCCGTCGCGGCCCGTTCCATCAGGGCCACGGGCAGGCCGGTGCGGACCAGGTCACCGGCCACCACGAGATGGGGGTCCGGGGTGCGGACGGTGGGCCGGTCGCCGTAGCCGCCCACCGGGAACAGGGGGCAGTCGTCGCGCCATTCGTGGCGGGCGTCGACGATCGTGGCGTCGCGCGTCTCGGGGTACACGCGGTGCATCTGTTCGATCAGGCGCTTCTCCTCGACGTCCCGGGCGGCGTCGGCCGGTACCGCGTAGGCGTGCAGTTCCACCACGGACCCCCCGGAGCGTGCGGCCCAGTGGGCGGCCTCGTCCTCCCAGCGGTCCAGGACACTGACGTTGTCGAGGGTCCCGAATCCGGCGGTGCCCAGGAATCCCGGTCGTTCGGGGGCCACGGGGCGGTCCAGCCACAGCCTGGTCACCAGGAACGGCGGGGCGTTGCGCAACCGTGCGATCCGCTCGCGCCACGGGGCGTCGCCCAGCAGGTCCGAGCGGGCGACGAGGCGGCGCAGGCCCGCGGTGTCCAGGGCGAGGACCACGCTGTCGTGGTGCCGCTCGTCCCGGTCCGCGGCGACCTGGTAACCGCCGGTGCGCCCCGGCGTGATGTGTTCGACGGCCGTGGCGGTGCGCATCTCGGCGCCGTGCCGCCGCAGGTAGCCGGCCAGGGGCTCCCACAGGGCGGCCGGGAAGGGCGCGCGGGGCACGTCGAACAGCAGGCCCTCCGCCGAGCCGAGGAAGTAGATGTGGAACATGAGCGCCATCTCGGCCGCCGAGAGCTGCCGGGGATCGGCGAAGAAGCTGCGCGAGAACACCTCGAAGGCCAGGTGCCGGGCCTTCTCGGGGAAGCGGACGGCGTCGAGGAACGCGTGGGCGCTGACGTGGTCGAGCCGGTCGTAGACGCCGGGGACCCGGACGTCGAGCAACGGCAGGGCCGCGACCGGGTCCATGCGGCACAGGTCCCGCACGGTGAAGGCGGGGCTGAGCGCGGCGAAGCCGAGCGCGCTCCACGGCGGCGTGCGCGGGACGTGGCGGAAGCTGTCGCGGATTCCGCCGGCGTGCAGCAGCGGGTAGTCGGGCAGACCGGTCAGTCGCCGCAGGCCGGGGTCGGTACGGCGGAGCAGCCCGCGCAGGTTGTAGTACTGGCGGAAGAAGGCGTGGAAGCCTCGGCTCATGGTCACCGGGGTGCCGTCCCGCAGGGTGGTCGGCCAGCCCCCGGCGCGCCCGCCGAGGTACGCCTGCCGCTCGTACACCGTCACGGCCACCCCGCGTTCGGCGAGTGCCGTGGCGGCGGCGAGGCCGGCGATGCCGCCGCCGACGACGGCGGCGGTGCAGCGGGCCCCGTCGACGCGCCGCCCGCCGGGGGGCGCCGGCAGCATCCGGGCCCGCCGGTCCCGGCCCCGCCGGGTGCCGTCCGGCGGCTCGGCCGCGGTCATCGGCCGCTCTCCGCGCGCCGTGCGACGAAGGTGTGGGTGATGCCGGTCTGCCAGCCCGGCAGGGGCAGGGCCCGGACGCGTTCGAAGCCGGCCGCGCGGACGCGGGCGGCGAAGCGGTCGACGGTGTCGAACTCGACGACGCTGCGCCACAGATGGCGGTACAGCCCGCCGTCCCCGAGGGCGGACGCCGCGGGCTGTACGAGGCCGCGGCACACCACGCTCCACACCGCCCGGTCGACGCGCCGCCCGCTCAGGGTGTACTCGTGCACGCCGAGCCGGCCGCCGGGCACGAGCAGGTCCCGTACGGCGGTGAGGACGGCGTCGGGATCGGACACGTTGCGCAGCAGGTAGGCGGCGAAGACGGCGTCGAACGGTCCGGTCACGCCCGCCTCGGCCAGGCGTTCCGCCGGTGCCCGAACGAAGGTCACCTCCCCCGCCCAGGACTTGGTGGCGGCCCGCCGCAGCATGCCGGCGGAGGCGTCGACGGCGGTGATGCGCGCGGCCGGCAGGACGGCGCGGAGCGCGGCCGTCGAGGCGCCTGTGCCGCAGCCGAGGTCCAGCAGGCGCAGGCCCGCTCCGGACCCGGGCAGGCCGAGACGGCGTACCGAGCGGCGGAGGTGGGCGTGGTAACCGGGGTTGGCTGCCACCAGCGCGTCGTAGCCGCGGGCGGCGTGGTCGAACGCGGCGGTGAGGTCCTCGTCGCGCAGCAGCGTCATGCGGTCTCCAGGTCGGTGTGATCGGGGTGATCGGGGTGATCGGTCGAAGGGGCGGCGAAGTGGGACGGGTGCGTCAGTCGAAGGGGCGGCGGGGCAGGAGCGGCAGTTCGAGCGCCGAGCGGAGCATCGGGCCGATCGGGGTGCGCAGGCCGATGGCGAGGTCCTCGCGCAGGCGGGTGCGTCCGTCGAGGAAGCGCAGCAGCCGGGGGGCGGGCACCTGGGCGAACAGGCGGCAGAACAGGGCGGGACCGTCGACCCGGCCGGTGGCCAGGGCGCGCAGGAGTACGGCGTCCATGGCGCGGGACCGGGCGGGGTGGGCGGGAGGCGGCACCGGCCGGTGTCCCCGGCGCAGGGCGGCGGCGACGGACCGCGTCTGGCGTTGCAGACCGGCGAAGGTGTAGCCGGTGGACGGGCGGGTGGCGCCGCCGGCGGCACCGATGCGGAAGACGGAGGCTCCGACCTGCCGGGGCATCGGCGCGTCCGTCATCGGGATGACGCCTGTCTCGGTGGAGAGGACCTGTGTGTCACCGAGGCGCAGCACGTCGTCGGCGTAGTGCCGCACCGCCGCCTCGTAACCGCCGGCGGTGAGGGTCCGGGGTGAGAACTCCGTGTACTCGACGAGGGCTTCGTGCGGTCCGACGGGCAGGACGTAGCCGAAGGAGAGGCCGTCGGCGGGCTGTGGGGTGCGGAAGTCCATGAGGTCGATGGTGCCGGGGGCGAAGACCGGTCGTGCGGTGCGGACGAACCAGCCGTGGAAGTGCTGGAGCAGTGTGGTGCGGGCGGCGGGCAGGCTGCCGGGCGGCCGGGAGTCGAACACCCAGCGGGCGGTGAGCACACGGGTCGCGCCGTCGGCGCTCCGCACCCGGACGCGGGCTCCGCCCTCGACGTCCTCCACCGTCTCGACCGCCGCCTCCAGCCGCCGCACGTTCGGGCTGCGCGCCAGGTCCCGCCCGACCAGGCCCTCGAAGTCGTCGGACCGGATCATCTTGTACCGCAGCGGCGCGAGGTCCCCTTCGATCGGGTCGCCCGTGGGGGGCCGTACGCGCAGGTGCTCCCAGGAGGCCGTCAGCGCGGCGTCGAAACGCCCGTGGCCCGGCTCCCAGAAGCACCAGGTGCGGCGCGGTGCGCGCAGGGGGCCCGGCGGCGCGTCGACCAGGACGACGGTCGGCGTCCGCAGCCCCCGCGCGTGCCCGGCCAGACGGTGGGCCAGGGACAGGCCGGCGGCTCCGCCGCCCAGAACGGCCACCTCCGCCTCGAACACGACGGCTCCTTCCGTGCTGTGCGTGCACGTGCCCTGCGACTCTTCCCGCCGACGTGCCCGAGCGGACGCGGGTCACCCGGATGCGGCACGCGGGGTCACGGCGGGCGGGCGATGTGGAAGGCATCGCCGCAGCGGCCGGCCGCGCTGCGGCCGGTGCCGCGGGCCCGCCCGGCGCACGCGGCGAAGACGTGGTGACGGAGCCGCTTGTGACCACGACGAGAGGAACAGGATGCGCCCCACACAGGCGAAGGAACACCATGCGGTCGCGCCGCCGCCCGCCCCGCGCCCGGCGTTCCCGCCGGGATCCCCCGTCCGGGTGCGCCGGGACGGCGGAACCGGCGCGGGAGGACGGCGGCGCCGGCCGCCCGCTCGCGCGGCCGGTGCGGCGGCGGCCGGTGACGGCAGGCACCCTCGCCCCGGGCCGGACCGGGGCCGAGGACAGGACCCGGCATCTCCAGGGCCCCTGTCCCCGGCACCCTCCCGCGCTCAGGAGACCGGCCGGTGACGCGCACGCTGCCCGGACGCACTGACCACGTCGTCGTCGTGGGGGCCGGCCTCGCCGGGCTGTCGGCCGCGCTGCACCTGCTGGGCGCCGGTCGACGCGTCACCGTCGTCGAGCGGGACGCCCTGCCCGGCGGCCGGGCCGGGCGCCTCGGTCTCGGGGGCTACCAGGTCGACACCGGTCCCACCGTGCTGACCATGCCCGAACTCGCCGACGAAGCCTTCGCGGCCGTCGGCGACAGCCTGCACCGCAGGGTGGAACTGATTCCCCTGCACCCGGCCTACCGGGCCCGCTTCGCGGACGGCAGCACGCTCGACGTGCACACCGACGCCGACGCGATGGCGGCGGAGGTGGAGCGCTTCGCCGGTCCCGGTGAGGCGGCGGGGTACCGGCGGCTGCGCGACTGGCTGGGCGAGCTGCACCGGGTGCAGATGCGTCGTTTCATCGACGTCAACTTCGACTCCCCGTGGAACCTGCTGAACGCCGACCTGGCCCGGCTGGCCGCGCTCGGCGGTTTCGGCCGGCTGGACGCCCGGATCGGGCGTTTCCTCACGGACGAACGGCTGCGCCGGGTCTTCTCCTTCCAGGCGCTGTACGCGGGTGTGCCGCCGGCCCGCGCGCTGGCCGCCTACGCGGTCATCGCCTACATGGACACCGTCGCGGGCGTGTACTTCCCCCGGGGCGGCATGCACGCCCTGCCGCGGGCCATGGCGGAGGCCGCCGCCGAGGCCGGCGCCGACCTGCGGTACGGGCAGGAGGTGACCCGTCTGGAACGCTCGGGCGAGCGCGTCACCGCCGTCGTCACGGGCCAGGACCGCATCCCCTGCGACGCCGTCGTGCTCACCCCGGACCTCCCGGTCGCCTACCGGCTCCTCGGCCGTTCCCCCCGGCGTCCGCTGCGCCTGCGGCACTCACCGTCCGCCGTGGTGCTGCACGCCGGAACGGACCGTACCTGGCCGCAGCTCGCGCACCACACGCTGTTCTTCGGCGCGGCCTGGCACACCACGTTCACCGAGCTCACGCGCACCGGCCGGCTGATGAGCGACCCTTCCCTGCTCGTCACCCGGCCCACCGCCACCGATCCGCGGCTCGCACCGCCGGGCCGCCATCTGCACTACATCCTCGCGCCCTGCCCCAACACCGACATCGGTCCGGATGCCGCCGCGTGGCGCGAACTCGGCCCCCGCTACCGGCAGACGCTGCTGCGGGAGCTGGAGCGGCGTGGTCTGGACGGCATCGAGGCCGGCGTCGAGGAGGAGTGCCTCGTCACCCCGGCCGACTGGCGGGCCGCGGGCCACGCCGCGGGGACGCCCTTCTCGGCCGCCCACACCTTCGCCCAGACGGGGCCGTTCCGGCCACGGAACCTGGTGCGGGGCACCGAGAACGCCGTCCTCGCCGGCTGCGGCACCACGCCGGGCGTCGGCGTGCCGACCGTGCTGCTGTCCGGGAAACTCGCCGCCGCGCGGATCACCGGTCTGCCGCGTCCCGCACTGTCCCGGGCCTCAGCCCCTCCCCCGCGCGTGAAGGAGACCACCACATGACGGACCGCGAACTGTCCGCGGCGGGGATCGGCGATCCGGCGCTGCGTGCGGCGTACCGGCACTGCCGCGCCCTGAACGCGCGGCACGGCAGGACGTACTTCCTCGCCACCCGGCTGCTGCCCGTCGAACGCAGGCCGGCCGTGCACGCTCTGTACGGCTTCGCCCGCTGGGCCGACGACATCGTCGACTCCCTCGGCACCGGCGCGGACACCGGGCGGCGCGCGGCGGCCCTGACGGAACTGCGGCGGAGCCTGGGGCACGGACTGCGCCACGGGCACAGCGACGAGCCGGTGGTCCTGGCGCTCGCCGACACCGCGCACCGGTACGGCATCGAGCACGCGTTGTTCCATGACTTCATGTCCGCGATGAGCGCCGACCTCACGGTGACCGACTACGCCACCTATGCCGACCTGCGGGGCTACACGCACGGCTCGGCCGCGGTGATCGGGCTGCAGATGCTGCCGGTGCTGGGCACCGTGGTGCCGCGCGAGGAGGCCGCGCCGTACGCGGCGGCGCTGGGCGTCGCCTTCCAGCTCAGCAACTTCCTCCGGGACGTGGGCGAGGATCTGGACCGCGGCCGTGTCTATCTGCCCGCCGATCTGCTCGCGGGCCACGGAGTGGACCGGGAACTGCTGCGGTGGAGCCGGGACACCGGCCGGCCCGAGCCTCGCATCACGGCCGCGCTGCGCGAGTTCGAGGCGCTGACGCGCGGTGTCTACCGGGAGGCGCTCCCCGGCCTCGGCATGCTGGACCCGGTCTCCCGTCCCTGTATCCGCACCGCGTTCGTCCTGTACGGCGGCATCCTGGACGCGGTCGCCGGGGACGGTTACCCGGTGCTGCACCGCCGCGTGGTGGTCCCGCACCGGCGGCGCGCGGCGGTCGCAGCCGACGGCCTCGTGCGGGCGGTCGGCGCGCGGCTGCGTGCCGGGCGTCCGTTCCGGCGACCCCCGGCACCGCGCCCGATGCCCGCCCCGGCGCTCGGCGGATCATGCCCTCCGGCCGCGGCGGAGGTCGTGTGAACCCCGTCCCGCCCGGCCGCCGCGGTCGTCTTCCGCTGTCGCTGCGCCGGCGGCCGGTGCCGTGGGAGCGTCAGCGGCCGACCTGGCGCGATGCCAGGCCAGGGGTGATCGCGGGGGCGTTGGAACGGGCACGGGCCCGGCCGTCCGGCAACTGGTACGTCGTCGGTGCGTCGGCCGGTCTCCGCGGCGACCGTCCGCTCGCGGGGACCGTGGCGGGCCGGGAGGTGGTCGTGTGGCGCGGTCCCGACGGCCGTCCGGTGGGCGGCCCCGGTGCCTGCCCGCATCTCGGGGCGCCGTTGCGGGACAGTCCCGTACGCTGCGGCACCCTGAGGTGCCACTGGCACGGGCTGGCCCTCGACGGCAGCCCGTACGCGGGCTGGGCTCCGCTGCCGGTGCACGACGACGGCCTGCTGGTGTGGGTCCGGCTGGACGAGGTCGGCGGTGAGGCCCCGTCGGACGCACCGGTCGTCGTGCGGCGGCCCGAGCGGGCCCGCGCGCTGACAGCCGTCTACACCGGCACGGGGGTCTGCGAGGCCGAGGACGTCGTGGCCAACCGCCTGGACCCGTGGCACGGCGCGTGGTTGCACCCGTACTCGTTCGTCGACCTCGCGGTGGTCGGATCACCCGACGGCTCCGGGAGCGGCACCGAGGACGCCTTCACCGTCGACGTCTCCTTCAAGGTGGCGGGGCGCCTGGTCGTACCCGTCCGTGCTGTGTTCACCGCCCCCGGACCGCGCACGGTCGTCATGCGCATCACCGAGGGTGAGGGCGCGGGTTCCGTCGTCGAGACCCACGCCACGCCGCTCGGTCCCGACCAGCGGGGCCGGCCGCGGACCGTGGTGACCGAGGCGGTGGTGGCCACCTCCGACCGGCTGGGCTTCGCCGTCGTCCGCCGTGCGGCGCCACTGCTGCGACCGCTTGTGCGCACGGCCTCGGGGCGCCTGTGGCGCGACGACCTCGCCTACGCCGAACGACGCTGGCGGCTCCGCTCCGCGGGACGCCTCCCCGGCTGAACGCCGCCACCGGCGCGACGCGCGCTCACAGGACCCCCGGTGCCGGGCGCCGGCGCGGTGCCGTCACCGCCCGGCGGAGAGCGACCCCGCTCCGCCCCGCCTCGTCGCCCCCCGCACCGACGTGCCGCACCGACCGGGCCGGCTTCGTCGGGCACGTCACCGCCTGGGCGCCCCGGCTGTGCTCGACTCCCGTCGGCGGACGTCTGCCACGGGTCCCCAGTGCAGCCACCAGACCGCGCGCCCCACGCCCTTGAGTTGCCGTCGCAGTGTCCGTTCGGCAGCGGTCAACGGCGTGCCGGCGCCGAGCCGTTCGGGGTGGCCCGGGACCGGCCCTTCGTCCGCCGTGCCCACAGGCACGGACACCCAGATGGATCCTGTGGCGGCGAGGCCGCGCATCACCAGGCCGGCCCAGCCCCGGATCCTGGTGCTCGTGCCCCACCGACCACATCGGCCTTCGGCACGCACCGCCGTCAGCCCCCTCGCTGATCCGTCGTGAACGTCAGCACCGAGGCGCCCGTGGGGGTCTGTACGGCGGTGCGCAGGGTGATGTCCGCGGCGGTCGCGAGGGCGCGGAAATCGTCGAGGGTGCGTTCCCGGCCGCCCGCGGTCAGCAGCATCCGCAGATCCATCGCGGTCGCCCACGGCAGCTTCACGCCGTCCTCCTTCAGCCGTTCGATCACCACGACATGGCCGTGCGGCGCGGCGGCCGTGGCACAGCGGTCGAGGATCTGCGCGGCCCGGCGGTCGTTCCAGTCGTGCAGGACGAAGGAGAGGACGTAGGCGTCGGCGCCGGAGGGCAGGGGGTCGAAGAACGTGCCGGGGACCACCGCGCAGCGGTCGGTGAGGCCGGCGTCGGCCAGCCGGCGGCGGGCGTTCTCGGCGGTGCCGGGGAGTTCGACCAGGGTGCCGCGCAGATCGCGGTGCGCGTCGAGGATGCGGGTGAGCAGCTTCCCCGTTCCCCCGCCCACGTCGACCACATGGCCGACGCCGCTCCAGTCGTACGCGTCCGCTGCCGCCTCCACGTTCGCCAGGTGCGTCTCCATGAGGGCGTCGAAGGACGCGGCTCGTGCGGGATCGGCGGCGAGGTCTTCCCAGAAGGACGCGCCGAACCGCTCCGGGTAGGCCGGTTCGCCGGTGCGGACCGTCGTGAGCAGGCCGCTGAGCGCCAGGTCGGAGCGGCCCATGCCGCCGTCGAGGTCCAGCCATGCACGGGTGCGCGCGGGATGGTCGTCCCTCAGGACGGACCCGAGGTCGGTGAGGGCGTAGCGGCCCGGCTCCGGCTCTTCGAGGAGACCGCTGGCCGCCAGGTGGTCCAGGAGCCTGCGCAGGGCGTCGGCGTCGCTCCGGGTGCGTTCGGCCAGGGCGTCGGCCGTGGTGACGCCCTCCGCGATGAGGTCGGCCACCCCGAGGGTGGCCGCGGCGCGGATGGCGTACGGCGTGACCAGGTCGGTGAGTGCCGCGAGGCGTGCCACCGCGGGGTCGCCCGGGGTGGCGGAAGGAACCGGTGTCCGCGTCGTGCGCGCCGAGGTCGTCGTGCTCATGCGTTCGCTCCGTCGCTGGTGGTGGTCCGGGTCAGTACGCAGGCGTACGCGGGCAGGCTCATCGCGTCCGTCTGGAGGTGGAACGGCAGCAGGGGGCCGACCGTGAACCCGAAGCGGGCGAACTCGTCGGCCAGGCCCCGCGCGGTGAGTGGCTTGAACGGGAAGCTGTCCACGCGGCTGCCCCTGAGGTAGAGGCAGCCGCCCGGACGCAGGACACGGGCGGTCTCGCCGGCGTACATCGCCCGGTCCTCCCCGCCGAGGTGGTGGAAGCAGCCGCGGTCCACGACGACGTCGAAGGTCCCGTCGGGGAACGGCAGGTCGCGCACGTCGGCCTGCCGGAAGGCGGGTGCGGTGCCCTCGGGGGCTTCCTCCGCGGCGCGGGCCCTGGCCAGGGTGAGGGCCTCCTCGCTGAGGTCGATGCCGGTGACCCGGTATCCGGCGCCGGCCAGGGCGATGGCGTCCCAGCCGGTGCCGCAGCCGATGTCGAGGGCGGTGCGTCCGGCGCCCGGCCCGCGGGCTGCCAGGAATCCGACGAGTTCGGCGGAGGGGTGGCTGAGTTCCCAGTAGGTGTGGTGGTCGCCATTGCGGTAACTGCGGTTCCAGTCGAGCGCGGTGGTGGGCGTCGTCATGGTGGCGCTCCGTCCGGGGTCGGGTACGGGAACAGTTCGTCGGCCCCGTCCCACCGCACCCGGAACCGTGCGCGTCAGGGCCGGGCGGGTGCGGACGCGGTCAGGGTGATGTAGGTGTCGGTGATCACGGGTGTTTCCCCGGCCAGGGCCGGGCTGCACGCGTAGACGTGGTAGCGGGGCCAGGCGGGGACGAGCGAGGTGGGGTGCGGGCCGGCGGCCGGGGGCAGGGGTGCGGCCGGTGCGGGCCGCCCGTCCTGCCCGGCGGTGGGCCTGTGGTGGAGGAACGGTCCGTGGCCCATGACGCTTTCCATCCTGGCCCCGGGCACCTGCGCGAGGTCGTCGGCGGTCACCTCCGCCGCGAGCCTGGAGGACGGGATGGACAGGCAGGCGTCGAAGCGGCGCGACGTGCCCGCGTCGTAGTGGACTTCGATCGCTTTGGTCTCCCTGGTCGCGAGGCCGCAGGAGAAGACCAGAGCGGTCAGCCGGCGCCACGTGTCCCTCCACGTGTCCGCTCCCCCCGGGTTCCTGAGGCTGAGAACGAGCAGGGGCTGGGCGCGTACCACCGTCCAGTGAGGGACGTTGGAGGCGCCCGGCTCCATGGGCCGGTCGGGGGAACGAAGGAGTGTCGCGTTCTGCACTGGAGGTCCCGTCGGTGTCGCTGCCGGCAGTTGTGGGCACGACCCTATGCGTCGGCTGTGAACTCCAGCAGGCAGTATCCGGACGGCGTGGGGTGGACGGTCCGCAGGGTGAGCCCGGCCGTGCGGCCCAGCGTGCGGAATTCGTCCTCCGTGCGCTCCTTCCCGCCCAGCAGGGCCATGTACAGGTCGAGGGAAGGCACCAGTCGCGGGGCTCCGCGCAGGAATTCGGCGACGACGACGCGGCCGGCCGGGCGGGCGGCGTCGGCGCAGCGGCGCAGGATGTCGGCGGCACCTTCGTCTCCCCAGCCCATCACGGTCGACTTGACGAGGTAGAGGTCGGCACCGCGCGGCAGCGGTTCGAACATGGATCCGGCGACGGCCGTGGCCCGGTCGGCGACGCCCGCCTTGGCGAACCGCTCGGTGGCCGTGCTCACGGCGCGGGCGTCGTCGACGAGGGTTCCCCGCAGGCGCGGGTGCGCTTGCAGGAGGCCGGTCAGGAGCGCGCCGCTGCCGCCGGCGATGTCGGCGACGTGGCCGACCGTCGTCCAGTCGTAGGCCTGGAGGATCTCCGGCAGGGTCCAGGCGGTGAGTGTCGCCATCAGTTCGTCGTAGGCGGCGCCGCGGCGGGCGTCGCTGTTGAGGTGTTCGAAGAAGGACCGGCCGAAGGTGGGTGTGTAGGCGTCCTGCCCGGTGCGGACCGCGGTCAGGAGCGCACTGAGACCGATGTCGTACTGGCCCATGCCGCCCTCGATGTCGAGCCAGGGGTGGACGGTCATGGGGTGGTCGCGGCGCAGCCGTTGGGAGAGTTCGGTGTTGCGGTACCGGCCGGGGCCGTCCTGTTCGAACACGCCGCGGGCCGCGAGGTGTTCGAGGAGGCGGCCCACGGTGTCGGGGGCGGCGTCGGTGTGCCGGGCGAGGTCCGCGACGGGCACGGTGGCGTCGCCGATGTGGTCGGCGAGCCTGAGGGTGGCCGCCACCCGCATGGCCCAGGGCGTCACCAGGTCCGTGAGGACGCCGAGTTGTTGTGCGACGTCTGTCGTCGTGGTGGTGGAACTCGCACTCACGTGTGCTCCTTTGCTCACGGTGATGTCGTCGTGCGCGGTCCGCGCGTCGCGGTTCACTGCCCGCCGCCCGCGGGTGTCAGCAGGTGCAGCAGCCGTGTCTCGTGGGCGATGACGTCGTGCACGGCGTCGTGCAGGGCGGTCGCCAGGTCCTGGCGCAGCTCCGGGACGGCGGCGACGGCCTCCTCGCGCAGGACGGGCAGGCGCGCGGCGACGGCTGACGCCTCCACGTGGCGCTCGGGGGTGCCGGAGAGGATGTGTTCCTCGCGTGCGCGGTGCGCGTCGGCGAGATCGCCGAGTGCCGTGCCGGCGGGCAGCAGGGTCGCGATCAGGTGCTGCCAGGCGGCGGCGGCGGCCGCGGCGAGGGGGATCGCGTCGGTGAGCCGCGGATCGTCGAGGAGCGTGGCCGCCTCGTCGAGGAACGCGTGGAACATGCTCCGGAACCCGTCGCCTCCGGTACCGGCGAGGTGGAGGTCGATGAAGGCCTGGACGAGTGTGTCGGTGACGGCCTCGGGCGTGGCCGAGTCGCGGACGGTGGCGACGAGGCGTTCGGCGAGCATGTGCAGGCCCTGGACGCCGAGGGCGGCGTTGGCCGGCTCCAGGCCGGCGCGGGCGGCGGCGGCCAGGGCGGAGCGGATCCGGTCCTCGGCGGGCGGGACAGCCCGGTCCCACGGGGCGCGCAGCAGGGCGTGCCGGGGCGGGAAGGGCTGGTGCCGGGAGGCGCGGGCGGCGGCCAGTTCCTCCGGGGCGAGTGTGCACGGCCGGGCGGGGCGGTCGGAGATCCTGAGCCAGCCGCTCTCCTCGTCGGCGCCGAGGACCACGAGGCAGTGGCCGCCGAAATGGTGTTCGGCGCTGAGGTACGACAGGTAGTGCATGTCGGCGTAGACGATCGCGATGCCGTGTGCGTCCAGTTCCGCCGCGAGTTGGTCACTGGCCGCGCGCGGGTCGGTGGTGGTGGCGATGTCGAGTTCCAGGCCGACGCCGGTGGCCATGCGGCGGGTGAAGAGCGGGAAGGGGTCGTTGCGGGTGGCGAGGAACGGTGGCATGCCGGGGGCTTTGGGGACGTACATGAATCCGATGCCGCCGCCGAGGCCGAGCAGCATCTCCTCGCTGATGTCGAGGCCGTGGGCGTGCAGGGCCTTGCGGAACGCGGAGGTTTCGCAGTGGGCGCCGCCGAAGAGCGGCGGCCTGAGCTTCCTGCCTGGCGGGGCCTGTCGTTCCTTGCCGCCGGTGGCCGGGGCCGTCGCCATGCCGGCTCCTCTCCCCTGATCGGTGCGGCCGCTGGTGGGCTGCGTCACGGATCCGAGAGTTTTCCAGCGGTGGTGGCGGTCGCCCAGGGACGGCGGTCCGGTTCTGCGTGAGGGTCACCTGGAACCGTGCGACGGTGTCCGGGAGTTGACCCGCTTGCTCATACGGCCGGGTGCGGGTGCCGCCGCGGGTGAGGCGGTTGCCGGTCCTGTCAGGCGACGGGGAGATGGATGTCGATGCGGGCGTCGTCGTCCGGGGCGGCGCCGAGGCCGGAACGGTAGATCTCGTAGAACGGCGGGTTCAGGCAGGGGGCGACGACGCCCTGCTGCTGGAAGGCGGTGGTGTCCAGGGCACGCCGATAGGTCTCGGACAGGGTGCCGAAGCGACCGCGGTGGGTGGTGCGCCAGCACCATACGGGGCCGAGGGTCTCGTACCGGACGGGAAGTTCGCTGTCGGCCGGCAGCGGGAGCCGGCGCAGGCCGGCTTCGGGAACGGCGACGCAGGCGTCGTAACGGAGGGATTCGGCCGGGACGTACGCGGGATCGTCGTAGACGACTCCGACGAGTTGTACGCCCTGGGTCAGGCCGCAGGAGTCCGTGTAGTCGATGAGATTGCGCCAAGTCCGCGCGAGTGTACGGAAGGTGCCCGAGTGACGGAGGGAAATGACCGGCAGCGGGCCGAACTCGACAAACGTGAAGATGCGCTGTCCGGACGTCAGCACGGTGTCGCGTGCGGGCGTCGCTCCTGTCTCGGTGACGTGTCTTCCGGCCATGTCCCCTGCCTTCGCGAGGTCGTCCGGGATACCTGAGCGGTATCCGTGCACTGCCTGACTGTATTCCCGCACTTGGCCTTGGAACGACTTTGACGCTATTCCGTCATGTGGCAGGATCCGCCCTCAAGTGACTGCGCGGGCCGCCCTCTCTTCGGGGTGGCGCCGCTCATTCCGGATACGGGGGCTCCGAGTGCCGGAATATCTGCCTGGCGTGGGCACAGGTCGTGGTGGCATGCGTGTGACGACGGTGGCGCTTCATGACAGCAGAGTGCTGTCCGCCATTCCGCACATCGTCGCCAGGCTGCGCGACGCCTCGTCCAACGTGGACATTGATGTCATCGCGAAACAGGTGCACACGGCTCCGCACTACTTCCGGAAGATCTTCCGGGACACCACCGGCGAGTCGGTGCAGCGGTACGTGCGCCGGTACCGTCTGGAACTGGCGGCCTACCGGCTGGTGTTCACGAGCTGGCCGGTGCACGAGGTGGCCGCCCGGTGCGGCTATTCGGCGCACGCGCCGTTCACGCGGGCGGTCCGTGAGGCCTTCGGGAGCACGCCGGCCGAACTGCGGCGCCGGGAGCCGAGCGCGCCCTGGCCGACGTCCGGGCCGGGCTGCTCCGGCCTGGTCGAGGTGGACAGCGGCAGTCGCGTGGTGGCCTTCCTGCGGCACTTCGGCAGTCATGCGTCACTGGCCGGCCGCTGGCGGCAGATGCGGGACTGGCTGGAGGTCCACGGCTACGAGCCGGATGCCCAGCAACCGGTGGAGATCACCCACGACGACCCGGAGCTCTACCAGGACGCGTCGATCCGCTTCGACGTGGGCACGGTGGTGCCGCTGGCCTTCGTGCCGTCGGACGGCATCGGGCTCCAGGTGGTTCCCGCGCAACGGCGGTTGCAGATCACGCATACGGGTCCCGTGCAGCTGATCCCCTACACGTTCATGCATCTGGCGGTCAGCGCGGTGATGCTGGGGCTGTACGACGGGGACCGGCCGCCGATGCCGTATCTGGTGGAGTACGAGCGGATTCCGTGGTGCCGGCCGGAGGTCAGGACGCTGGCGTGGGTGAGCCTGCCGCTGGGGCCCGCGCAGGCGGCGCCCGCGCGGGCCTGAGGGGTGGCGCACGCCCCGGTCAGCCGCCCGCTTCGGCGGCCATACGGCGCTTCACGGGGGGCATGCGGTCGATCATGCGGAAGGTGGCGCGGGTCAGCGCCCGGCTGACGGCGTTCTCGGCGAGGGAACGCTCCAGATTCTTCTTCGACTTCAGGACCGCGTCCGCGGCGTAGGCGCGCATCGCCGACTCGTACCGGCCCACGGCCTGTTCGAGCCGCTCGTCGTCGCGGGCGGCGGCGGCCAGGTGCCGGGTGAGCAGTTCGGCGTCGCGCAGGGCCATGTTGCCGCCCATCCCGCCGAGCGGGGTCGCGCAGTGCGCGGCGTCGCCGAGGAGGGTGATCCGGGACGGCTGCCAGGCGGGCACGGACTCGGCGGTCCGCACCGACAGTGCGGTGAGGGTGTCCGGGTCGGCGTCGGCGACCACGCGGCGCAGCAACGGGTGCCAGTCGTCGACCAGGCTCCGCACTGCCGGGGCCAGTCGCTCGGGACCGAGCGAGGTCCGCGCCGGCAGGCCCAGGCGCTCGGGTGTGGCCGTGATCGCCCACATCAGGTAGTCGGTGTCGGTGTCGAAGAGCAGGTCGCCGCCGGCGGCGGGCAGGCCGAGTGCCTTGCTCGGCCTGGTGCGGTACTCGTGCGTGGCGGCGAACATCCGGGAGCCGTGGGGGCCCATCACGATGTGTGCGGACGCCAGCAGCGGCGGGTGGATCCAGCCGCGGAGCCGTTCGTCGAGGGGCAGCTTCCCGGCCACGCCCATCGCTCCGGTGTCCGACACGCGCACCTGGGGCAGCCGCTGGGTACGCACCCGTGACCGGCAGCCGTCGGCGCCGACCAGGATGTCGCCTTCGGCCGTGGACCCGTCCGCGAAGCAGGCGATGACGCGGCCGTCGCCGCGCTCCTCGTACCGCTCGTACCGGCGGCCGAAGCTGACCGCGTCCTCCAGGCCGCGCAGCAGGAGGTGACGGAGCGTCACCCGGCACACGGACCGGTGGTTGCGCAGCGGGTCCTGGTCGCTGGGCCCCTCCAGGCTGAGCAAGGGGCTCAGGCGGTGGTCGGTGAAGCACAGGCCCCGGCCGCCGCTGCCGCTCGTCTCCAGGAACAACTCGAACAACTCGTCGCTCAGGCAGGCGCGCAGCGCGCGGGTCCCGAACGGGTTGACGTGGATGCGGAATCCCTGCGAGCGGTCGACGGGGGTGACATCACGTTCGAACACCTCCACGTCGACGCCCTGTCCGCGCAGTCCCTGCGCGAGGGTCAGTCCGGCGAGACCCGCGCCGATCACCAGTACCTTGAACGCCTTCCGCGGCATCGGGTTCTCCTTCGGCTCGTGGGCTCCCGGCGTGGCCGGTCCGATCTGCGAAATGGTTCGTACGGTCTTGCACAAGATGTGGCCGTGCGGCGCGTGGGCGGAAGCCGGGGCGGCGAGGATCTGCGCGACGGTCAACTACGAGTGCGCCTACGGCGGCGAAGTTGACCAACCGCTCCTTCGCGGGGGTCCCGGCGGCACGTGCGGGCGTCCTGCGCTAGCGTCCGCCGTCATGACGATCGTTTCGCTCAACGAATTACGGGCCGAGTTGCGGGATCTCGCGGAACCGGCCGTGCGGGCACAGCAGGAGCGGGTGCTCAGCCGTGCGGAGGACGACGAACTGCTCGGCGTGCGCGTGCCGGTGCTGCGCAAGCTGGCGCGTGCCTACCGCGGCCTGTCCCTCGACGACGTGGACGTACTGCTGCGCAGCCGTGTCCACGAGGAGCGCTTCGCCGGGCTGCTGGTCCTGGCCGAGCAGGTGCGCACGGCGCGCGGCGCGGACCGCAAGGCGCTGGTGGACTTCTATCTGGCGCGTACCGAGTGCGTGGACAACTGGGACCTGGTCGACGGCTCCGCGCACGTCGTGCTCGGGCCGTGGCTGCTGGAGGGGGACCTGCGGGTCCTGGACGAACTCGCCGCGTCCTCCTGGCTGTGGGACCGGCGGATCGCGGTGCTGGCCACGCTGGCGCTGATCCGCGAGGGACGCTTCGAACCGACGTTCCACCTGGTGCTGACGTTGCGCGAGGACCCGGAACCGCTGATCCACAAGGCGCTCGGCTGGATGCTGCGGGAGATCGGCCGCCGGGACGAACCGCTCATGGTGGCCTTCCTCGACCGGCACCTCGGCGAGCTGCCGCGCATCACCGTGCGCTATGCGACGGAGCGGCTGGCGCCGGCCGAACGGGCCCGGTTCGTCAAGGCGCGATAGGGCGGGAACGGGCGACGGGGCCGGGACAGCCCCCGGCAGCGGCCCGGAACGTACCCCTGCGCCGGCCCTCGGGGGGCCGACGCGGGGGACGCCGCAGCGGACCGGCGCCGGGTCAGTCGACGTCCGCCGTCCGTGGCTCGCCGGAGGACGGCTGTCCCGCCGGCGCCGCCGCGGGCGGGGCCGGTTTGATGGCGAGCGCGCACAGGGCACCCGCCGCGAGGACGGCCATCTGGATGAGCATGCTGACGCGGATGGCGCCGGCCAGGGTCTCGTGGAAGGCGTCCAGGGCCGCCTGTGTCGGCCGGCCCGCGGCTTCCACGGGACGGCCGGTGGCGATGTTCTGGCCCTCGCCGAGCCGGACTTGCAGCACCACGCCGATGGCGGCGCTGGCGAGCAGGCCCCCGAGCTCCTGGACGGTGTTGACGGTTCCGGAGGCGACGCCGCTGAGCTGGGGCGGCACCTCGCGCATGCCGACGCTGAACATCGGCGCGAACGTGAAGCCGGTGCCGACGCCGGCGAGCACCAGCGGCCCCACCAGCTGCCAGACCGAGGCGTGGGCGGTGGCCTGCGAGGCGATGAGTCCGAGGCCCGCGGAGAAGCACACCAGGCCGCCGAGCAGGACGCGTTTGGGACCGGCCGTCTCGATGACCCGGCCGCTGATGACGGCGGTGGCGACCGACGCCAGCGGCATCACGGCGATCACCAGCCCGGCCCTGGCCGCGGACAGGCCCTGCACGCTCTGCAAGTACAGCGTCAGCGGCAGGAACGCGCCGACGACCCCGAAGCCGACGGTGACTGCGATCAGGTTCATGAGGGTGAAGCTGCGGGCACGGAACAGGACGAACGGCACCAGCGGAACACCGGACTGCCGCCTGCGCTGGTCGGCGAAGAACGCGGCGAGCAGCGCCAGGCCCGCCACGATGATCGCCCAGACCGTCGCCGCCCAGTGCAGCCGCTCGCCCTCGACGAGGCCGAAGACCACGGCGCCGACGCCGGACAGGAGCAGCAGCACGGAGCCGATGCCCAGCGGTTGGCGCAGTCCCGGCCTCGGGTCGGGCAGGAAGCGCAGCACCAGGAAGAAGGTGAGCAGGCCGATGGGCAGGTTGACGTAGAAGATCCAGCGCCAGGAGGCGCCGGTGACCAGGAATCCGCCGACGAGCGGGCCGGCCAGCACGGCCAGTCCCGACAGTGCGCCGGTGAACCCGAAGGCGGCTCCCCACTTCTGCGGCGGGAACAGCGTGGTGATCATGGGCATGAGCTGGGGGACGAGGAGCGCTCCGCCGACGCCCTGGAGCACCCGTAACGGGATCAGCTGCCAGGGGGCCTGGGCGGCGCCGCACAGGACCGACGCGGTGACGAAGACGGTGAGACCGATCAGGTACATCCGCCGCGGGCCGTGGAGGTCGCCGAGTCGCCCGGCGAGGATCAGGGTGGTGGCGAAGGCCATGATGTACGCGCTGAAGACCCAGACCGCCTGGTCGATCGAGGCGTCGAACGTCTCGATGAGACTGGGCGTGGCCGAGCTGACGATCGTGACGTCGAGCAGGGTCATGAAGACGCCGAGGCAGAGCATCCCCAGCGCCGCCCACGGATTGGTACCCGTGGGCCTGGGGTCCGATGGTGAGGTCACGTGTCTTCTCCAGTCACTGTTTCTGTCATGAAGCCGAAGTGCAGCGGCTTCACCGGGCACCGCTCGATGCCCGGCCGGTCCCCCCGTTCCTCGGCCAGCTCCGCGACCCGGGCGTACAGGGCGCCCGCCGCCGGTTCGCCGGATGCCTTCGCCGGTCCGTGCGGGTCGCTCCACGCGAGGTGTTCGGTCAGGAAGGGGCCGTGCAGGTTCTCGCCGGCGTACAGCGCGGGCGCGCCGGGGGCGAGCAGTCCGGCCCGGTCAAGGGCGTCCCAGTAGCTCGGCAGCAGCTCGGCCAGCCGCTCGGTGCGGCCTTCTCGTACCTGGTAGGTCGTCAGCGTTTGCAGGGGTGTGTCGGCGGGAGTGTCGTGGGCGGCGCCCCCGGTGAGCCGGGTGACGGCCGGCCAGTCGACGGGCGGGCGGGCGCCGCGGGCTTCGGTGAGGGCGAACATCTCCTGCCACAGGGAGTTGATCTCCGGGTCGAGGTACGCGCGGTCGACGGCGCCCGGCACGCCCCAGGTGACGAGTTCGACGATGAAGGGGCCGTCGCCGCCCTGTCCGTGGGCGATCCAGGAGGGTTCGCCGGTGACGAGGCCCTGGCGGCGCAGGAGCGGCCAGTGGCGGGCCAGGACCCCCAGGGCTGCCTCATGCCGTCCGGGCTTGAGAAGGTATGTGGTGAGCATCTTCTGCTCGTGGGACCGGTCCTGGTGGCCGGGGGCACGGTGGTGAGCAGGCATGATCGTCCACCCTTCGCTTCGTTCCTCGGTGATCGGATGCCGGGCGGTCGCCCGGGCGGCGGCCTCAGCGGGGGCGGTGTCCCCAGACGCTGAGCACGGAGCTGGACGGCTCGGCGAGGTCGTCGTCGCGGAGCCGGGACACGGCGGCCTCGAACTGGGCGGCGGTGAGGTGTCCGCGGCCGAGCAGCCGGGGCCTCAGTTGCTCCAGTGTCAGCCGTGAGAACTCCGACGCCGCGCTGCCCGGGCGGAAGGGGTAGACCCGCATCTGGGCGCCGCAGTCGGTCAGTCCGTGACGGACCAGCGGCTGGGGCGGGTCGACCATCAGGTCGCGCACCCACTGCGGGTCCGCGCCGGCATCCCGGCTCAGCACCTGGGACACGGCGTCCAGGGCGCCGCCGACCACCGTGGTGGGGTCGTACGGGGGGAATCCGGCGAGTTCCTCGACGACGATGCAGCCGCCGGGCGCCAGCCAGCCCGCGAGGCGTCCCAGGACCTCCTGGGGATCGTCGAGGAAGATCAGTACGGAGCGGCAGTGGATGAGGTCGACGCCCCGCACGGGGGCCGGGTCGACGGCCGCGTCGTGCCGCAGCGGGACCAGGTTGGACAGACCGCCGCCGTCCAGGTGGCGCAGGTCGATGTCGGTCGCCCAGACCCGGGCGCCGGGGTGGCGGCGGGCCAGGTGGCGGGCCACGGTGCCCGCGCCGGCTCCGATCTCCACGATCTCGCGGGGGTGGTCGGGCGCGCAGGCGTCCAGGATCTCGATGGTCGCCGGGTCGGTCATGGCCGCCAGCATCTCCAGACGCAGGCGCTCGTGTTCCCAGGCCGGATCGAGCGCCAGCGAACCGTTGTTGTCGCGCGGGGCTGCCTCCACCGTGTCCCCTCTCGTCCGCGTGACGGTGACGGCACCGCGGCCGTCCGTGCGGCGGAGTCTTCCAGCGGCCGGGGGCGTCGGCCCACGCCCGGCGCCAAGGCGTCCGCGAAGGTCACTTACTTCTCCGGGGGTCCCCCGGGAGTTGACCGGGATGGCGAATCGTCACGGACGCCGGGTGGAGCGGAAGACTCCGCAGGGTGGGCCGGTACAGGCGCGCTCCGTCGCCTTAAGGCGTCGGGCTCCGGGCGGACCGCGCACCGGATCCCCCGGAAGTTGGACGAGCCCATCTCCTCGTTCTCGTCGTCGTCGCCGGTGAGCCGGTTGAGGTTGCTCTCGCGCCAGCCGCCGTCCGCGCCGCGCTCGGGGTACCACCAGGTGGCCGCGGCCACGACGACGTCGGGGGCGATGGTGTCGGTGACGCGTGCGCGCATCCGGACCGTGCGACCACGGGCGGAGACGAGCACCCACGCGCCGTCCTGGACCCCTTCGCGGGCCGCGGCCTCGGGGTGGAGTTCGACGACGGGGTCGGGTTCCTTGGCGCGCAGCGGCCTGAGGCTGCGGAACTCGGAGTTGAAGAAGAACGGCGAGTGCGCGGAGGTGAGCAGGTACGGGCCGTCTTCGGGGCGTTCGGCGGCGGGGCGGTGCACGGGCAGCGGTGCGTAGCCGAAGGCGCGGAGCGCGTCGCAGCGGATGTTGAAGCGGCCACTGCGGGTGGCGAAGCCCTGGGTGCGGTACTTCTCGTACGTCAGCGGTGTGGCCCGGTAGTGCTGGTCGGTCAGGGCTTTGAAGTCCATGCCGATAGGGGCCAGCCGGGCGTCGAGGGAGTCCGCGGCGGTGTCCCAGAAGTTGTCGCCGAGCCCGAGACGCGTCGCGAGCCCGCTCAGGATCTCCTCGTCAGAGCGGCACTCGCCGACCTGCGCGAACCTGCGGCGCGCCGCGACGTAGTGGGCGTGTTCGACGATCTGGTCCCTCTCCAGCCAGCCGCCGACCGGCAGCACGATGTCGGCCATGGCCGCCGTGGGGGTCAGGTACAGGTCGGCCACGGCGAGGAAGCCGAGGCTGTCGAGCGCGGCGTGGACGCGGTCGGAGTCCGCGTAGTTGACCAGCAGGTTGCTGCCGTGCACGAGCATGGTCGTGACCGGGTAGGGGCGGTGGTCCAGGATCGCGTCCCAGACGGCGCGGGGGTGTGCCCAGCCGGCCATCGACAGGATGCGGTGGCGGTCGGCACCGAGCCGTTTGGGGTGCTGCTCCGTCGGCAGTGCCTCGGTGAGGGGCAGGGTGCGGCGGCCGATGATGCCGGGGGGCTCGAAGATCACGTCGCCGCCCCGCCGGTCGATGTTCCCGCAGATCGCGGAGAGGATGGCGAGGGCCCGGCAGACGTGGAAGGAGTTGCGGTTCTGCTGGGCGCCGGTGCCCAGTTCGATGGCGGCGGCGGGTGCCGAGGCGTAGGCGAGGGCGGCCTCGCGCACATCGGCGGCGCGGACTCCGGTGAGGTGCTCGGTCTTCTCGGGGGCGTAGGCGGCGACATGGTCGGCCAGGTCCTCGAACCCGACGGTGTGGTCCCGGACGAAGTCGTGGTCGTAGGCGTCCGCCTCGATGACCGTGTGGATCATGGCGAGGGCGAGCGCGGCGTCGCCTCCCGGACGTACCGGAAGGTGGTGCTGGGCCCGGTTGGCGAGGGCGGTGCGCCGGGGGTCGACGACGATCATGCGGGTGCCGCGGCGCACGGCGTCCAGGAGCCGGGTGCCGATCACGCCGTCGCCGTGGGTCATGGACTTGTTGCACCCCCACAGCAGGACGACGTCGGGCGAGCCCTCGTAGTCGCAGAAGGTGAAGGCGCCCATGGTGAGGATGCCCGCCATCACCCGTGGGTAGAAGCAGACGTGGGCCGGTCCGAGGACGTTGGGCGTGCCGTAGCTGTTGGCGAACCGGAACAGCCACTCCTGGTAGTTGCGGTCCGTGCCCTGGGCGACGACCAGCGACTCGGGGCCGTGTCGTGTCCGGGTGCGGTCGAGTGCGTCGGCGACGCGGTCGATGGCCTCCTCCCAGCCGATGGGCCGGAAGCTCCCGCTGCCGCGCGGACCGGTGCGCAGCAGCGGCCGGGTCAGCCGGTCGGTGCCGTACAACTGGTCGAGGGAGGCGCGGCCCTTGGCACACAGGAATCCGCGGTTGTTGGGGTTGTCCGGGTCGCCCTCGACGCGGGTGAGGCGTCCGCCCCGTACGTCCACCAGGGCGCCGCAGCCGCCGTGGCACATCCGGCAGACGGTGCGGTGGACGCCGTCCTCGACCAGGGTCGTCACTTCGGGGTCGGTCACTGGGGTGCCTCCGGGCGTCGGGTGGGCGCGTGACGCCGGCCGCGGCGTGGACGCGCGGCGGCGTGCGCGGCGAGCAGGGGGGCGCGTGCGTCGTCGGGCAGCCGCTTGAGGGCCTCGCGCACCGTGAGCGACGCGGCCCGGGACAGCCGCGGGGTGAGCCAGCCGGTGACCGCCGCGGCATGGTGTTTGGTGCCTTCGCGCAGGGTCCAGCCGATCGCCTTGCGGACGAAGAACCTGTCGTCGTCGAGGAGGGGATCGACGGCGGTCGTGAAGACGGGGAACCAGCGTGTGAAGGTGTCCTCGCCGCGCAGGGCGGGGAGGAAGCAGAGGATGCCGCCGCGCCGGACCCACTGTGCTTCGTCGGCGGTCCACCGGAGCACCGCGGGGGTGGTCTCCCGGGGGTGGCGCAGCAGGAGCCGCCCTGCCGCGAAGGGGGCGAGCAGGTCGGTGTGCGCCCAGGTGGCGCAGGTGCGCAGCAGGTCCTCCAGGAGCGCGGTGTCGTCGGGCCGCAGCAGGGGGGCGTAGGCGTCCAGGAGCAGCAGGGCGGTCGAGCGGTGCTCGTGGACGGGCTGCGCCCACAGGTCGGTGACCAGGTCGACGAGTTCGGCGTGCCCGAGCCCCTGCCCGCTCCGCCGGGTGAAGGAGCGGACCACGCCCCGCATCGCCGGCAGGGGTACGCCGATGTGGTGCAGGTCGCTGCGCAGGTAGTGCTTCTCTCCCGCCGCCCGGCCGGGGACGGCGTTGTCCTCCAGGCGCGCCCGCAGTTCGGCGGCCAGGGCGGCGGGGGGCGGGGCATGCATGCGCGGTTCCTTCAGCCTCGGGCGAGCGGGATACCGCCCGTGGCGGTCCGCAGGGCGCCGGCGGCGCGTGCGACGCTTCGGGCGAGATCGTCGATCCGGTCGTACAGGTCCGGGTCCACGGGAACACCGCCGTTCAGTGCGGTGCGCCCCTGGGGTACGGCGACCTGGCCGGGCACCATCCAGGCCCGCAGCCAGCGGGCCGTGATCCTCAGGTCGTTCAGGGCGTTGCTGTTGCTGCGTCCGCCGAGGGCCACGATGGCACCGAACACCTTTCCCTCGGCGTGTTCGAAGTCCAGCAGGTCGATGGCGTTCTTCAGCGCGGCGTTGACGCCGCCGTGGTATTCGGCGCCGCTGAGGATGATCCCGTCGGCGGCGCGGACCGCTTCCCGTAGGACGGCCACGTCGGGGAAGTGCGGCCAGGGTTCGCGTTTGTCGCCGTTGCAGAAGGGGAGTTGCAGCTCGCGCAGGTCGAGCAGCCGTACCGGGTGGCCGTCCGCGGCGAGGGTGCGCAGCGCGCGGCGCAGCAGCGTCTGGCTGGTGGATCCGGGGCGCATGCTGCCGCCGATGCCCAGGACCGAGGCCGGGGCCGTGGGGGTCATTCGTCCTCGCAGATGGCGTCGGCGGGGCAGCAGTCCATCGCCTCGTACACGGCGTCCTCGTCGTCCTCGGTCTCGGGCTGGCGCAGCACGTAGGAGTAGCCGGCCTCGTCGTTGCGGGCGAAGAAGTCGGGAGCGACGCAGCGGCAGGTGTCGCAGTCGGTGCACTCCACGTTGACGTAGAACCGGCCGGTGGCGTTGTCCGGTACGCGGGCGGGGTCCTGGACGGTCATGCGGGTCCTCCCGGCTGCGCGCCGGCGTGCACGAGTTCGAGGACGCGGTCGGTGTCCTCGCGGACCAGGTGCCCGTAGGTGTGGCCGAGTTCGTCGGCGGGGGCGTAGGCGAGGAGGCGGATGCCGTCGAAGCTGGCCAGGAAGTCGAGCAGGGGCCGCACATGTCCGGGGGCGTCGATGCAGAGACCGAAGTGCGACATCAGGCTGGTCTTCTGCTCGGCCGGCCGTTCGGCCCATATGTCGCGCCGACGGCAGGTGAACAGTTCCACCTCGTTGCCGAGGTCGGTGCGGAGGTTGATCCAGTGGCCGGGTGTGCCGTACGCGCGGGGCGCTATGTGGGAGGGGCCGGTGCTCACGTGGCCGACGCGCGGGCAGGCGCGGACCGTTTCCAGCCAGTCCTCGAAGTCCGCCTCGTGGCGGTAGTCACCGATGTAGAGCGCCACGTGGTGCAGCCCGGTGATGCGCAGGGTCCGCGCGTCGAGGGGCTGGCCGAAGAAGGCGCCCAGCACCTCGGGCACGGGGGTGTCGTGGGCCCCGTCGGCCCAGTCCAGGAACTTCTCCAGGACCGGCTCCCGGTCGGCCCCGGTGGGAATGGCCTCGCTGACAGGAAACAGCACGGTGTGGCTCACCTCCGGGTGAGGTAGTCGCTGAGCAGGGTTTCGAGGTCCTCGTGCCCGGCGTACGGCTGCTGGAGACCGCCGTAGAGTTCGGGGCGGCGGCCGTGCAGGCAGAAGTAGAGGCTGCGCCTGAACGACAGGTCGACCTCGCGCATGCTGCGCAGGTACTCCAGGTCGAGCCGGGCGGTCAGGACGGCCTCCTCCTCGTCGAGGCTCGCCAGGAGCTCCTCGGGAGCGGCGACCGTGCTGTGCCCGGCGACCTCGATGGAGACCTGGCGGCCGGCCCGTTCGCCCGTGACGCCGCCGACGGCGCTGGCGAGGAGGGTGTAGCAGACGTTGAAGGAGGAGTTGGCCTGGAGACAGGGCCGGGTGATCTGGATGTTGCCGCGCAGCGCGGCCCCCGGTACGGCGATGATCTCGGCGCCGCGCAGCGCGAGCATGCGGGGCACCTCGGGGATCCAGAAGTCGGAGCAGACGCAGACGCCGAGCCGCCCGAACGGGGTGTCGACGATGGCGAACTCGTCGCTCGGGCTCACCGACACCATTTCGGCGGCGAAGCGGTGGGTCTTGCGGGCCTTGACGACGATCTCGCCGTGGTCGTCGAGGAGCACGGCGGTGTTGTAGTAGCGGTCCCCGTCGCGTTCGACCACGGTGCCGCACAGGACGTACGCGCCGATCCTGCGGGCCTGTGCGGCGAGCCGTTCGAAGACGGGGCCGGGCACGGTCTGGTCGATGACCCCCTTGAGGTGGGCGCGGCCCGGGAAGTAGAAGGGCGGGCCGAGGAAGAACTCGGGCAGGACGACGAGTTCGGCCGCCTCGACGGTGTCGAGCAGGGCCATCGTCCGGTCGAGGTTGACGTCGGGGTCGAGGTCCCACAGCGTCTGGAGGAGGGCGACGCGGGGCCGCGTGGTGGGTTTCACCGGGGGTCTCCAAGGGGTAGGGCGCCGGGCCGCGCGGAGGCGGCGATCAGCGCCTGGCCGAGCGGCGAGCGGCGGAAGTCGGCGGGAAAGGGCGCCGCCGCCTGCATACGGCGCAGTTCGTGCAGGTCCAGGTCGGCGCTGACCACGCACTCCTCGCGGTCGGCCTCGGCCAGGACCGGTTCCTGACGGCGGAAGTCACGGGAGTAGGCGCCGATCGCCATCGGGCTGCGGATGACGGCCGTGCGGCCCATGTAGGTGAGGCCGGCCAGGGTGTTCTCCCCGGTGGCCCCGGCGAACAGGACGTAGGCGCAGTTCTCGGCCGCGCGGGCGAGCAGCATCTGCCGTACCGGCTCGGCGAAGGGCCGCAGCAGGATCGACGGGCACACGACGATCTCGACGCCGTCGGCGAACAGACCGCGCAGCACTTCGGGGAACTGGATGTCGTAGCCGACGACGAGGCCGATGCGGCCCAGCGGTGTGTCCACGACCCGGGTGCCCACCTCCCCGGTGAGGAAGTGGGCCTCCAGGTCGTAGACGACGGTGCGCCGGTAGACGTCGACGAGGCTGCCGTCGTCGGCGATGAGGACGGCCGAGCTGTGCACGTGCTCGCCGTCGCGTTCGAGGAGTCCCGCGGCGATCCAGACGCCGTGCCGACTGGCCCGTTCGGCGAGCCATTCGGTGACCGGGCCCGGTACGGGCTCGGCCACCTCGTGGCTCTTGGGCAGGTTGAGCGCGGTGGCGAACGCCTCCGGCAGGACGACCAGTTCACAGCCGTCGTCCACGGCCTCGTGCACCAGGGCCTCGGCACGCCGGAGGTTGTCGGTGCGGCGGTTGGTGGCCACGGACAGCTGGACGAGGCCGACGCGCAGCCGTCTGCGAAGGGTCATGGGAGGCGCTCCTGGGTGGCGGACGTCCGGTGGCGGGGGGCGGGAGACCGAAGGGGTTCAGCCGGTGAACACCGCGTCGTAGATGCCTGGTTCGCCGACGCTGTAGCCGACGTGCAGCGGTCGCGAGGAGGTGATCAGGTTGATGTTCTCCTTGGCCACCGTCCACGAGCCCAGGCCCCGCTGGTCGAGCAGTTCGCGCATCTCGGGTTCGCTGTAGGAGGCGCGCAGCGACGTCATGAACGCCTCGGCGTCCCCGTCCGCGTACTGGAGCACGAAGGAGACCATGCCCTCGTCGGCGTCCCGCGCCAGGTCGTAGAGGACCACGATGCCGTCGGGCCGGCACACCCGGGCGCACTCGCTGACGATCCGGTCGGGCTTGTCCCAGCGGGCCACGGCGCAGAAGCTGAAGACGACGTCGAAGGAGTCGTCGTCGTACGGCAGCCGGGTCAGGCGGGCCCATTCGCAGGAGAAGTCGCCGCCGTAGCCGACCAGGTTCGAGAAGATCGTGTTCTCGCGGGCCACTTCGAGGAAGGCGTCGTTGCTGTCGACGCCGGTGAAGAGGGCGCCGGGGTGCTGGGCGGCGAGCCGCAGCGAGATCAGGCCGCTGGCGCAGCCGACTTCGAGGATCTCCTTGCCGTCGCCGCAGTGAGGACCGATGAGCTTCATCATGTGCTGCATCGGGATGATCATCGAGGTGCGGATGTTGCGGTCGTAGGCCCGGCACTGGTCGACGTCGTCGAACGTGTCCTTCTGCGGGACCCGTTCGGCCAGGTCGAAGATGCGGCCACGCGGCCGGCGCCGCAGCTTCGCGGGAGTGGTCTCAGAGCTGGACAACGGGGAGCCCCTTCCGTCCGTCGGCACGGTCGATCTGCCAGTTGAGGATCTCGGTGCTTGCCGACGTGGGCTGCGGCAGGCGGTAGTTGGCGTCGGAGTAGAACGTCTTGCAGATGTTGTCGATGTAGTACCAGCCCTTCGGGTACGTGACCTGGATGGCCTCGTCGGTGATCTCGATCAGGCCCTTGGCGGCCAGGTCGTCGCACTTGTCCTTGAAGTACTCGTAGGGGTCGACCCCGTGGCGCTCGCGGTAGACGGACCGCTTCATGCGCAGCAGCTTGAGCCCGAGGACGAGGCTGCGGCAGCGCTGTTCGTGCTCGTCGGTGTAGGCGCCCATCACGACGGGCAGCCGGCCCGCGTTGCAGGTCTCGATGTAGGCGTTGATGTCGGGCTCGGTGAGGTACATCCGGTTGTTGAGGTAGCCGTAGGCACCGGAGCCCATGGCCACCATGTCGCCGCACCGGCCCCACACCTGGGAGAGGTGGTCGGTGAGGTAGAAGGTGTCGGTCTCCAGGCCCCGGTAGGGCTTGGAGCCGTCGGTGAGCACCGGGTAGGTCTTGACGCCCTTGGCCTCCCACTCGGGCCTCATGGGTTCGATGAAGTCGTTGTAGGTCAGGGCCAGGTACCCGGCGTCCATCAGCGTGGTGTGCAGGTACTGGTACATCTCGTCGGCTTCGTGCGTGCTGGGGCAGGGCGGGGTGGCCCCGGACTGGAGTGCGAAGAACACCTCGGAGCCGGGCAGGACCGCGTAGTTGTACACCGAGAACGACGTCACGGGCAGGTCCATCAGGGTCCTGATGTCCTGTGCCCACAGCTCGTGGGTCTGGCCCGGGATGCCGATCATGTAGTCGATGCAGAGGTTCTCCATGCCGCTGCGGTCGATCAGCTCGATCGTCCTGGTGGCGGACTCGCCGGTGTGCGCCCGGGCGCGGCCGAGGTAGCGCAACAGCGGGTCGTGGAAGGTCTGCACGCCCAGGCTCATGCGGTTGACCCCGTGCTTGAGCAGGACGTCGAGCTTGTGCTGGTCCACGTCGACGGGGGTGGACTCGATGGTGACGGAGCAGTCGTCGCTGAAGTTGAGGCGCTGCTTCATGAAGCCGAGCAGGTCGTCGAGCTCCTCGGCGCGCAGGGTGGTGGGGGTGCCGCCGCCGAAGTAGCCGGAGGTGAAGACCACGTCCTTGAGGTACGGCAGCCGGGAGTACATGTCGATCTCGGCCTTCAGCGCCTCGATGTAGCGCCTGACCAGGGTGTTGCGGGTGTTGAACTTGTTGTACGGGCACGAGGTGCACACCTGGTTGCAGAAGGGGATGTGCACGTAGAACGAGGTGGTCTTGGGGAACTTCTCCTGCTGCGCGTACATCGCGTCGGCGGTGAGGGGCCTGACGTCGCAGGGGTACCAGCGCACGAACTCGATGTCCCGTTCCGGGTATTCGCGCCAGAAACTGGGTGTGTCGAGGAAGTTCCTGGTGATGGTGGTGTCGGTCACGGGTTCCTCCCGTATCGGATGGCGAACGTCATGGGACCGTCCGCTTCGGCCCGCCAGTCGTTCAGGCCCGCGGCGGTGAGCAGGGCCCTGGCCTCGGTGAGGGTGTATGCGCCGCGCAACGAGGTGAGGAAGGTCCGCAGCCGGTAGCGGCCCGCCTCCGAGGTGTCGTCGGCCATCTCCCTGAGCGAGTATTCGAGGATGAACGGGTCGGGGTCGCGCCTCAGATCGCTGACGAGGACCTGGCCGCCCGGTAGGAGCAGTCGGGCCAGACGGCGCAGTACGGCGGTCGGGTCCGGCCAGGCGGCGAAGGCATTGGCGCTGTAGACGGCGGCGAACCGCCGGGTGTTCCACGGTTGTTGGGCGGGGTCCGGCACTCCCCCGGGCACGCTGTGGACGGTGGCCCGCAGGCCGGCCTCGGCGAGGCGGCGCTCGTACAGGGCGGCGGCGTGCTCCGACTCGCAGACCGCGTGCAGTTCGGTGCGGCCCAGACGCAGCAGTTCCACACCGAGCCCGCCGTAGCCCGATCCGGCTTCGAGCACCGGGCCGGCGCCGGCCGCGTCCATGACCTCGCGCAGGAACTCGCCCTTGTACCGGCCGCGTTCGGCCAGGTAGCGGTCGTAGTCCTGCCGCTCCTTGTCGCTGGAGCGCGGATGGCGCGCGGGGACGCGTACGGCGAGCGAGGGGGCCGTGGCCATCGTGCGGTCACACCTCCTTCAGTACGTCGAACAGGGTCTCCTCGGTCCTGACGACCCGCTGCGCGGCCGAGCGGAGCTGCCCGGAGAGCTGCTCGCGCAGCGGGTCGAGTCCTTCGGCGGCGGCGGTGCGCAGCTCGGGCAGCCGGGCTCCGAGGGCGGCTGCCGCGTCCTGGTCCTGCGTGCTGCCGCGCAGCAGGCGCTGGTCGCGCTCGTTCAGGGTGTCGCGCAGTTCGGTGAACGCGGGGGTCCAGGACGGCAGGAGCAGGGCGAGGAAGTCGTGCCAGGCGTCCACGGCACCACGCGCGAGCGGCACCGCCCGTTCGAGCGCCTGGTCCGCTGTGCGGGTGGCCGCTTCGGCGAGGAAGTCGGCGAACATCGCCCGGAAGCCGCAGCCGCCGGTGCCGGCCAGCTCGAAGTCGACGTAGGCGCCGCAGAGGGCGGTGACGACGTCCTCGGCCGGGCTGCGCCGCACGAGGTGGTCCAGACCCGCGCCGTAGGCCGCCAGCCCGCGCAGTCCGAAGGTGGGCACCACCGGGTTCCGCATGGCGGCGCAGGACACCCGCACCCCGTGCCGGATGTCGTCCGCGGACGGTTCCCGGGCCGCCGGCCAGTCGGCGCGCAGCCAGGCGTGGCGGGGCGGGAACGGCGGGTGCTCGGAGCCGCGGGCGGCGGCCAGGTCGTCCAGGGAGAGGGTGCGGGGGGCGACGCACCGGTCGGAGACGGTGACGGTCCCGGCGTCGGGGTCGTGGTCCAGGACGACGAAGGCGTGCGCGCCGAAGTGCCGGGTGGCCTGGTAGTACGGCAGGTGGAACAGATCGCCGTAGACGATCACCGGGCTGCCGAGGTCCAGTTGGCCGCGTACCTGTTCCCACGCGGTCTCCGGGTCGGCGGGGAGCACCACCTCCAGGCGCAGGCCGACGCCGTCGGCCATGCGGCGGGTGAAGTCGGGGAAGGGGCCGTTGCGGCCTCCGACGAAGGCACGGCCCTCCGGGCCCTTGGGCATGTGCATGAAGCTGATGCCGCCCGCCACGCCGAACAGCAGCGGTTCGCTCACCTCCGTGCCGTGGTGGGCGAGCACCTTGTGCAGGGCGGCGGTCTCGCAGTGGGCGCCGCCGAAGCGGTTCAGGGTGGGGGCGGTCGGGCTCTCGCGGCCGACTGCGTGGGCGGTCATGCGCGCGTTCCCTTCGTTTCGGCGGCGGTCGCGGGGACGGTCCGCGACAGGGGCCGCGGGTGGGCCTGCTCGGCCGCGAGTTCCGCGAGCACCGAGCGGGTGTAGGAGTTGTCGGGTGCCGGCGGGTGGTCGAGGGCCGTGCCCGCGAGGACGTTGCGCACGGCGGCGCGGACGAGGAGGGGGTCCACGCCCCGGGCCGAGAGTTCGTCGGCGAGCCCGTCGCAGGCACGCAGCGCGGCTTTGGTGGCGGCCCGGTTGACGGGGCCGACGACGCTCTCGTCGCCGACCAGGAGGGTGCCCAGGCCGGAGGCGAGGTGACGCAGTTCGTCGAGGCGGCCGGTGTCCTCCGTGACCAGGACGGTGGGCACACCGCGGGCGAGGGCGGCGAACTGGCACACCGGTTTGAGACCGACGACGTCGATGCCGAGCAGGTCCGGGGACCGCGCCAGGAGGGAGCGCAGGCGCGCGGTGGGCACGCTCGTCGCCAGGCTGACGAACAGCGGCCGGCGGCCGGCGCGCGCGGCGCGGCGGGCCAGGCCCAGCAGCGCGTCGTCCGTCTTCTCTGGCGGCACGCACAGCAGCACCGCGTCGGCGGTGACCAGGGTCTCGGCGTCCGTCACGGGCAGGGCGGTCGTCGCGGCGGCGCGCCGGGCACAGTCACGGTCCGTGTCGTACAGGAGCACGGCGAACCGGTCCTTCAGACGGGCGGCGAGCACCGTGCCCAGGCGGCCCGTCCCGGCGATGCCGACGGTCCGCAGTACGGTCGCGCCCGTCATGAGGCCGCCGCCGCGAGGTCTTCGAGGGTGAGGCTGCCCGGCTTGAGCATCCGGTCCATGGCGCGCCGGACCAGGGTGCGGTCGATCGGCTCGACGACGGGCGTGATGCCGATGGCCGCCGCGACCCGCTCCGCCACGTCGGAGCACAGCCGCGCGGGGTCGCCGCCGTCGGCCTCGACCCGGATCTCCAGGCCGGTGCCGGTCACCCCGGCCGCCCAGTACAGGCCGGAACCGGGGGTGGACAGCACGATGTCCTCCAGCGCCAGCTTGTTGATCCGCCTGCCGGCGACCACGAGTTGCTCGCTGACCCGCCCGTGGTGGTCGAGGGTGCGGCGGGGACTGCCGCAGGCGCACGGCGCGGACCGTACGGTGACGAAGTCACCGGTGCGGTACCGCAGCAGCGGCATGGCCCGGCTGACCAGGCTGGTCAGCACGAGTTCGCCCGGGTGTCCGTCGGCGACGGGCTCGGTGGTCTCGGGGTCGATCACCTCGAACAGGTGCCGGTCCTCGGTGAGGTGGAGGCTGCCTTCGGCGCAGGTGAGCCCGAGCGAGTTGGTCTCGGTCGAGCCGTAGGCGTTGGACAGGCGCACCCCCCACAGGTCCGCGATCTTGGAGAGCTTGGCCGGCGAGCAGGTCTCCCCCACGTACATGAAGGTGCGCAGGCCCACCTCAAGCGGGTCGCGTCCGCTGTCCTTGAGCAGGTCGTAGAGCCGCAACGCCCGGCTGGGGGTGCACACCAGACCGGTCGGTTTGACCGTCCACATCATCTCGACCATGCGCTCGAAGGGGCAGACCCGGCTGAGCGTGCCGACCGCGACCACGCCGGCGCCCGCCTGTTCCAGGGCCCGGTCGAGGTCGTAGGAGGCGAAGGCCAGTTCGTAGGGGATGGCGATGAAGACGAGGTCGCCGGGGCCGAAGACATGGCTGACGGAGCGCTCGACGGCGACGTTGCCGCGTATCCAGTCCTCGTAGGTGATGACGGCGGACGTGGGGCGGCCGGTGGTGCCGGTCGACTCGCCGTAGCGGATGATCTCCCGCCGGTCGGCGGCGACCAGGCCGAACGGATAGGCGTCGCGCAGGTCGCCCTTGGTGGTGAACGGCAGCTTCCGGATGTCGTCGAGGGTGTCGAACCGCGTGCCGCTGTGGGCGGCCCAGTTCCGGCGGTAGTGGGGAGAGGCCGTGAGGGCGTGCGCCACCGACTCCCGCAGCCGGCCGAGCTGGAGCTCGGCCGCCCGGTCGGGGGTGAGCTTGTCGAACGCTTCCAGGTCGGCGCAGGCCGCGCGGCGGATCTCGTCGTAGCGCAGGTGGGGCGGGACGGTGGTCTCGGTCACTGGTCTTCCTCCCCGAAGACGATCTGGGTCTTGATCCGGGCAGCGGCCCGTCCGCCCGTCACGGGGGCGGCGAAGGCCTGCTCGGCGGCGTCGGCCGGAAATCGGTGGGTGACCAGCCGGGCGGCCTGGTCCCGGTGGGCGTCGAGGAACGCGTGGACGGCCGGGAAGCTGCCCGTGCCCCCGATCGACCCGATGAGCGTCAGCCCCTTGACCACGAGCAGGTCCGTACGTATCTCGGTGCTGCGGCGCAGGCCGAAGCAGAGGACGCGGCCCCCCGGCCGGGCGAGGGTCAGCGCGGTGTTCAGGCCGGCCTGGCTGCCGGAGCACTCGACGACGACCGGGTGGTCGGCGCCTTCGGCGAGCCCTGCGTAGCCCGTGGCCCGGTCGTCGGGCGGGGGCGGGGTCTCGACCGGGGCGGCGGGGAAGAGTTCCCGCACCCGCTGTGCCTTGGCGGGGTCCGCTTCCAGCAGCCGCACGGAGCGGACCCCGTAGTGGCCGGTCAGGATCAGGTAGGAGGCCAGGCCCAGGGCGCCCGCGCCGATGACGAGGACGTCGTCGTCGGCCTCGGGGGCGAGGCGGCGCAGGCCGTGGTCGGCGACGGCGAAGAACTCGGTGAGGGCGAGCAGCCCGGCGCCGAGCGCGCAGATGTCGGGGTAGAGGTAGCGCCGGTCGACGACTTTGAGGCGGCTGGAGAATCCGTCCACGGTGATCCCGAACTTCTCGATGTGCCGGCACAGGTTCCGGTCGCTGGAGCAGCCGGCGCAGTCGCCGCACCAGCGCGAGCAGTCGCCGGTGACCCACTGTCCGAGCAGCGCGGCGCCGTCGCGGCCGGTGTCCACCACGCGGCCCGACCACTCGTGGCCGAAGCGGATCGGGTAGGCGCGCGGGCCTCCGTAGGTGCCGTCGTAGAGGCGGTGGTCGCTGCCGCACAGGGTGATGCGGTCCACCTCGACGAGGACGTCGTCGGCGCCGAGCGCGGGCAGCGGCGGCACCCGGTGCGCGGTGTGGAGTTCGCCGGGTGCGGTCAGCAGGAGGTCCTGGACGCGGCTCATCGGTCTTCCTCCCCACGGGTGGTCAGGGGGGCGGGCAGGGGGGCGGGGCGGCGCTCGGGCAGATGGGCGAGGAGCTCGGCCTCGATCCGCTCGCTCTCCTGGCGCGCCATGCGGATGCGCTCGCGCAGGCCGATGGTGCGCAGGCCCCACCACAGGTACCAGTTGTCGTTGGCCAGCACCCGCTCCTGGATCTCGTCGAGGAGGGCGCTGTCCTCGATGACGTCCCGGGACACGTAGTACTTGGGCACGATGAACCGCTCGTCGCCGGTGAGCATGCCCTCCTCGACGGCGGTGGTGTGCAGTGCGGTCCCGCGGCAGACGCGCAGGCCGAGGGTCCAGTAGGCGTGGGCCTCGGGAGCGCCGGGCGGCACCAGGCCGGACATCACGTCGAAGGTCTCCCGCACCGAGTCCCGGTCGTCTCCCGGACTGCCGATGAACAGACAGTGCTCGACACGGATCCCGGCCTGCTCGAACTGCCGGTGGGCGCTGACGATCTGCCGCTGGCGGAAGTTCTTCTTCAGCCGGCGCAGCACCCGGTCGTTGCAGGAGTCGGTGCCGAACTCGACGTAGTAGCAGCCCGTTCGGACCATGAGGTCGACGAGTTCGGGGGTGACGTTCCCCGGGTTGATCATGCAGGACCAGGGCATCTCGATGCCGCGCCGGACGAACTCCCGCAGCACCTCGACGGCGTAGTTCAGGGGCAGGTTGAAGACGCCGTCGACGATCTCCAGGACCTCCAGTCCCTCGTCCCGCAGCCGCTCCACCTCATCGGCGACCCGTTTGACGTCGTCGAACTTCACCCCGGTGCCGTCGACCAGGAAGTTGCTGCAGAACACGCACTCCAGCACGCAGCCCTTCTTGGTCTGGATGGTGGCGGGCACCTTCTCGCTGCGGTCGTGGGTCTCGTAGGAGTAGGTGAAGTAGCGCGGGTCGTACAGTTCGGGGTCGGGACGGGCGGCCTTGCGGTAGTCGATCTCGAAGACCGGGTCCCTGCGCTGGTAGGAGCCGTCCGGCGCGCGGAAGATCACACCGGGCACGTCCGCCGGTTCGGTGCCGCGGTGCAGGTGGGCGAGGAAGGGCACCATGGACTCCTCGGCGAAGCCGGTGATGCCGTACTCGGCGCCCACGAAGTCCATCAGGTCGTCCGGCACCGTGGAGAAGCCGGGGCCGCCGAGGACGACGGTGACACCGGGCCGCTCGGCACGCGCCCAGTCGGCGACCTCCCTGGCGAGCGGTGTGTAGATGACCGGCTCCAGCATGTTCTGCGAGTCGACGTTGCGGATGGAGATCCCCACGACGTCGGGCCGGAAGGCGGCGACCGCCTCGCGCACCGCCTTCTCGTCCTCCTCCTCCCACATCAGGTCCAGGACGTGTACGTCGTGCCCCGCGGCCCGCACCTGGGTCGCCACGGTGACCATGCCGATGGGCAGCACCGGACGGAAGGACTTGAGCTTGTTGACGGAGACGAACATGACCCTCATCCGGCGCCGCCCCCGATCTCACGGTCGGCGTCGGTCAGGGCGGCGACCAGCGCCCGCAGTTGCTCCTCGCTCTGGTGCCAGTGCACGACCAGGCGCAGGAGTCCGTAGCGGCGGGCGACGGAGGCGATGAACCCCCGCCGTTCCAGTGCGTCGACGAGCTGTCCGGGCGCCGGGTGGCGCACGGTGACGACGGTGAGGTCCGGCGCGGGGGCGACGGCGAACCCGGCCCCGCGGAGCAGGCCGAGCAGGAGCTCCCTGCGCTCGAAGACCGAAGCGACGAGCGTGCGGTAGCCGGCGCGGCCCATGGTGTGCAGCGCGGCCCAGGTGGCGAGCACGGCGGCGCCGGGGCGGGTGCCGAGCAGACCGTGGTGGTCGTGGGTGCCGCGGTAGTGGGAGGCGACGCGCAGCCGGTCCAGGTCCGCCGCGTCGCGTACCAGGAGCTGGCCGGCCGGGATGGGCGCGCCGCCGTACTTGTGCGGATCGAGGGTGACGGAGGTGACTCCCGGGACATCGAGGCCGACCGGCGGCAGCGGGTGGCCGAGGTCACGGGCGAAGGGGACGAGGAAGCCGCCGGTCGCCGCGTCGACGTGCAACGGCACGCCCAGGGCGCGGGTGTGCTCCGCGATGGCGGGGACGTCGTCGACGGCCCCGGTCTCGGAGGTGCCGGCGGTCGCGACGACGAGCGCGGTGTCCTCGGTGACGAGGGACCGCAGCGTCTCGACGCAGACGTGCAGGTCGGGTGTGAGCGGGGCGTACACGGGCTCCACGCCCAGCATCGCGAGGATCTTGTCGAAGGAGAAGTGGGCGCTCTCCGGCAGCACGATCCGCGCGGGACGGCCCGTGCGGGCCCGCTGCCCGTCCCGGCGCAGCGCGGCCAGAACCGCCAGGAGGTTGGCCTCGGTCCCGCCGGAGGTCGCCACTCCCCCGGCCTCGGGAAGCCCGAGGAGGTCGCCGAGGAGCGCCGTCACCTCCGTCTCGGCGCGCCGCAGCGACGGGAAGATCCGGTTGTCGCCCATGTTGGTGTCGAGTGCCTGGGCGAAGACCTGCCGGGCCACCGGGAGCGGCGCGGAGCAGATGGAGTTGAACACCGTGCCGTCGGCGTAGTCGTGGTCGTCGCGGCGCAGTGCGTCCAGGCCGGCGAGGACGGCCGCCGTGTCCCGGCCGTGCTCGGGCAGGCCCGTGGGCCGGGCGGGTGCCGCCCGGTCAGCCGATCCGGTGCGGGATGTCGAAGAACCCAGCAGCGTTTCCATGAACGAGAGCCCTCACGGTCTGTTCCGGAACGCCTCCGAGGCGGAGGCGATGGACGGTCTTGCCGAGGCCGAGCGGGTCGGCGGAGCCGAAGTGGAAGCCGGTGTTGAGCATCAGGCGCTCCGGCCCCCGGCTGTCGAGAATGCGCATCACCTCACGGTGGGTGACCTTCTGGCGCACGGCGAACAGCGCGTCCGTGCGCGGCGAGACCGGCAGGCCGTAGCCGCCGAGCCCGTCGAAGCCACCGTGGTCGTGGACCAGGCGCAGCTTGTGCTCGTCGAGGTCCATCACGGCGACACGCCCCGGATCGATGCCCGAGCGCTCGATGGCGCCGGCGAGCAGCGGCAGCATCGCCGTGAACGCCTCCAGCGGCGGCGGGGTCTCCACCATCACCGGTGTCCCCGTGTCGGCGGCAAGAAGCAACTGCCTCTCCAGCACCGTCACTTCGTCGCTGGTGCGATGGCGGAGCGACACCTCGCCCAGGGCCTTCACCCGGGGGTGGCCGAGCCGCTTGTGGAGTTCGTCGACGCCCTCCAGAGCGCTGCGCAGATCGCTCATGTCGGCGGCGTGCACGGCCAGCCCGACGTACAGGTCGATGCCGTACACCGCCGCACGGGCCGTCTCGACCTCGATGAGCCGCTCGAACCGCGCGGCGAACGCGTCGCCAGACGAGCGGCGCTCGTGCGAGCTGGAGCAGGGGGCGAGCGCACTCGTCACACCGCTGACCGCCATGAGTTCGTAGTCGTCGGCGTTGCGCAGGTCGCTGTGGATGTGGTGGTCGAAGAGCGGGACGAGGCCGGGTCCGTGCGCGCCCCGGGGCGCCAGGAGCTGTGGCGCGGGGGTCGCACGGCCGGCGACGGTGGCCGGCCGCACGGTGGTCAGTCTTCCGAGGAGGACTCGGCGGAGGCCGCGGCCGCGGTGAGCACCTCGTGGCTGCGGCGCAGGGCGTGCCGGTAGACGTCGCTGTGGTTGTACAGCTCCACGCTGACGTGCCCCTCGTAGCCGCCGCGGCGCAGGATGCGGAAGAACTCCACGAAGTCGATGTCCCCGTCACCGGGGATCTCGTGGTAATGGGTGCGGCCCTTGATGTCCTCGACCTGGAACACGGGGGTGATCGGCAGGTGGCGTTCGACGGAGGCGAGGTAGTCCTCCTCCACGACGCGGCAGTGCCCGAGGTCCTGGGCGAGGGCGAAGCGCGGGCTGTCCAGTTCCCGGGCGAGCTGGGCGACCGCGGCGTTGGTCTCCAGGAAGAACTCCGGTTCGGGTTCCATGGCGAGGATGACGTCGCTGTCCGTGCTGTCGAGGATCTCGGTGATGCCCTCGACGAGCCAGCGCCGCGCGTCGGCGGGGTCCACCTCGGGCTTGCGCTTGCCGGTGGCGAAGTTGATCAGCGGGATGCCGAGCATGTCGGCGATACGTATGGACCGTTTGACGAGGTCGACGCGGCGGGCGCGGCCGGCCGCGTCGGGGTGGACCAGCGACGGCTCGAACCTCTCCTCGCTGAGCAGGTTGTCGGCGCCCGCGGCCAGGCAGCAGGCCTCGATGCCGGTGCGCTCCAGCGCCTTGCGGATGACCGACGCCTCGTTGTCGGAGAAGGAGAACGGGTCGATGTGCGCGGGGTGCAGGGAGAGTTCGATGCCGTCGTATCCGGCCTCGGCGACTTCCTCGACGGCCCGCTCCACGGTGAGGTTACGCAGACCGTTGGCGTTGTAGCTCAAGCGGTGCACAGGGGCTCCTTCGCAGGGTAGGGCCGTCACCGGGCGGCGATGGCGTGGGTGTGGAAGTCGTGCCAGGTGCGCAGTTCGATCTGCTGGAAGCCGGCGCCGCGCAGCATCTGCTCCAGCTCTTCGAGGGAGAAGCGCAGATGGCGCTCGTCGGGTCCCGCGCCGTCGGGCTGCCGCGCGTACCAGGACTCGATCTCCCGGTTGCGCGCGGTGTCCGGGGTCTTGCGGTAGTCCGCGATGGCGACGCGGCCACCGGGTTTGAGGACCCGGTGCATCTCGGCGACCGCCAGGGCCGCGTCCTCGGCCAGTTCGTGCAGGACGTAGGTGCACAGCACCAGGTCGACGCTGGAGGTGGGCACGTCCAGGGGGGCGAGGGCGCCGACCTGTGTGGTCACGCGTGCGGTGAGCCCTTCCTTCGCGGCACGGCGTTCGAGCACCTTCAGGAGCGGGGCGCTGCCGTCGACGCCATGGACGCTGCCGTCGGGGCCGACCGCGCGGGCCGCGGGAATCGTGGCGTACCCGGTGCCCGCGCCCACGTCCAGGACCCGCTGGCCCGGCGCGGCCTGTGCCGTGCGCAGCAGTCCCTGGACCTCGCCGAGGGCCCAGCGCAGCGGCCCGTCGAGACGGTAGATCGTCTCCTCCACCTCGGGTGTGTGGTGCACTGTGGTGTTCATGAGCCCATCCCTGTGGTGTCGGTGGATCAGGCCTCGGTCAGGACGCTCTTGAGCAGTGGTTCGGCGACGGGCGTCTCGTAGTCGCCGTCGACGCAGCGCACGGTGCCGACGCGGGGCACGAGGACGAAGCGGATCGCGGCTCCGGCGCGGCGTTTGTTGTCGCTGAGGATGACCTCGACGATCTGCTCGGCCGTCAGTTCCTCGGGCAGTGCCACGACGCTGCCCAGCCGGTGCTTGAGGATGTGTTCCTGTCGGTGCAGCACCTCGGGCTCGCACAGACCGAGGCGTACGCCCACCTTGGCCGCGGCGCACATGCCGATGCCGACCGCTTCGCCGTGCAGCAGTTTGCCGTTGCCGAGGAACTCCACGGCGTGTCCGACGGTGTGGCCGTATTCGAGCATGATGCCCGCGTGCCGCTCACCGGGGTCGAGGGCGAGGATCGACAGCTTGCTGCGCACCACGTCGTGGCAGAAGCCCAGCAGGTCGTCACGGACGGCGGCCAGGTCCGGCGTGAGCAGGTCCTCCAGCCGCTCGAACCAGGCCGCGTCGTTGACCAGGCCGTTCTTGATCGCCTCGGTGATGGCGCTGCGGTGCTGGCGGACCGGCTCCTCGCGGGTGTAGGCGACGTCCGCCCAGATGAACAGCGGCGCGTGGTACATCCCGAACTGGTTCTTGCCCAGGGAACCGTTGACGGCCTGCTTGTTGCTGAGCGAGCCGTCGGTGAGGTTCAGCATCGTCGTCGGGACCTCGACGTACCTGATGCCCCGGTAGGTGAGTCCCGCGGCGAGGCCGACGATGTTGCTGATCATGCCGCCGCCGAGCGCCATGACCAGGGAGTCCTTGGTGACGCCGGCCGCGACCAGACGCTCGCACAGGTCGGTGAGCTGCTGCCAGCCCTTGGCGGACTCCCCCTCGCGCACGGTCAGTACGTTGACGGCGATGTTCGCGTCACTCAGCGTCCGGGCCAGTTCCTTGCCGAACCGGGCGTGCAGCCGGTCGCTGGTGACGAGGTAGATCTCGTCGAAGGCATGCCGGTGCAGATACGCCGGCAGCTGGTCGGCGATGCCGTCCCCCAGGTAGTACGGACAGCTGGGGCTCACTCCGCTCGACAGCTCGATGATGGTTCCCCTGGCCACTTCGCTCCTTCATGGGATGGCGGACGATTGCGGTCCGCGCAGGGGGCGGATTCAGGCACCGTCACCGAGGTGCGCGGTGTAGCCCTCCAGGTCGAGGGCACCGTTGCCGCTCACGCAGGCGACGATGGTCTCGGCGCGGCCCGTACGACGGGCTTCGATCGCCCGGTCGACGGCGGCACGCACCGCGTGGCAGGACTCGGGGGCGATGAGCACGCCCTCGTGGCGCAGCATGAGCGAGCCGGTCTCGAACGCCTCCGCCTCCTCGTAGGCGACCGCGTCGATCAGGCCCTGGCTGCGCAGCACGCCGACCACCGCCGAGCCGCTGTGCTGGCGCAGGCCGCCGACATGGGTCTCGGGCAGCTCGTAGTCACGGCCGAGGGTGTAGGACTTGGTCAGCGGCGTGATGCCTTCCGGGTCGGCGTGGTCGTAGCGCCACTCGCCGCGCGTCAGCCGGGGTGCGCTGGCCGACTCGGCGCCGATCAGCGTCAGTCCGTCGCCGCGCTCGGCCTTGTCCGCCAGGTACGGGCCCATCAGGCCACCCAGGTTGCTGCCGCCGCCGACACAGGCGATCAGGGTGTCCGGGGTCTCGCCGAGCGCCGCCAGCTGAGCCTTGACCTCCTGTCCGATGACGGACTGGTGCGCCAGCACATGGGGCAGGTTGCTGCCCGAGATGTACCGGGTCTCGGGATGGTCCTGCGCATAGCTGATGGCTTCGCCGATGGCCGTGCCGAGGGAGCCCAGCAGATGACGGCCGTCGCGCAGCAGCGCCTTGCCGACCTGCGTCCGCTCGCTGGGCGACGGGTACACCTCGCCGCCGAGCAGCTTGATCACCGTGTGCCTGCCGGGCTTCTGCCGCGCCGACACGCCGGCCCAGAAGATCACCGCGTGCAGACCGAAGAGCCGCGCCGCCCAGGCCACCGCGTGACCCCACTGCCCCGCTCCGGTCTCGGTCACCAGCGTCCGTACGCCCTGCTGTGCGGCGAAGTACGCCTGTGCGATGGCGGAGTTGAGCTTGAAGCTGCCGGTGGGCAGCACGTCCTCGCGCTTGAGGTAGATCCGGGCAGGCGTCTGGAGGTGGGCCTCCAGGGCCCGTGCCCGCAGCAGCGGGGTGGGGCGGCCGATGGCCGCGAGTTCCTCGCGGACCCGCTGCGGGATGGGAAGGAAGGACTCCGTGGACGCGTCCTGTTCCTGCACCGCGGCGAGGCGGATCCGGCGCTGGAGCGCGAGCCGGGAGGGCTGGCCGTCGTCGCCGTCCCTGGCCGGCGGCAGGGGGACCGGCAGATTGGGTACGAGGTTGAACCAGGCTTCGGGCACATCGTCCGGGGCACCGCTCGGCATGACCGGGGTCGGGTTCCAGTCGGGGCCCGGGGTCCTGGCGCCCGGCGCGGGCCGCGGTCCGCCGCTCATGCCCCGCTCCCCATCCGCGGCGGGTGGAACGGCTCCTCAGTGGCGTGCATCCAGATCCCCTCTCTGCTCGTCCGGGACACGACGAGAAGCCTCATCGCTGGACGGCGGCAGGGGGAGGGTCGGCCCGGGACGTTCACCGTTCGAGTCAAAGGACACTCGTACCGGACTCGACCGCTTGACCTATATGACTGATTCGCTCACCCGTGCCCTGTGTGGCACTGGCGCGTTCTCACAAGAGGCGGGCTCCGCAGCGCCTCGAAGACGCGGGGCCGGCCCCATGACTCCCGGCACAAGCCCGAACACGAGGAACCGCGCGCATGTCCCTGGGCGACACCACGCAGCACCATCCATATCACGGACTCTACGAAGCAACATCCGTACCAGCTCTGCTCGAAGTGCCTCCCCTGGAGTACCTCGCCGTCGACGGGGAGGGCGATCCCCAGGACTCCAAGCTGTTCGCCGCCGCGATCGAGACGCTCTACGCGGCGGCGACAGCGGTGGCGGTGGCATCCGGCGGGCCTCGGCCCGGCGACGCGGACCACGGGCCGAGCCCGCTGGAAGGTCTGTGGTGGAGCACCGATCCGGACCTGAACCTGCACAGCGGCGACCCGGCCCGCTGGCGCGACCGCACGAGCTGGCGCTGGACTCTCCTGCTCAGACAGCGTCACGCGGTGGACGCCGCCACACTGGCGGCGGCCCGCGCGGAACTCACCGGGGACTGCCCCACTCCCGAATCCGCCGCCGCGGTGTCCGCCCTGGGGGCGCGCACTCTGCGAGAGGGCCTGTGTGTCCAGGTGCTGCACGAGGGCCCGATCGAGAACGAGCCCGCGACGGTCGGCGCCCTCCACCGCCATCTCGACGCACAGGGGCTCGTCCCCGCGGGCAGGCACCACGAGATCTACCTCGTGCCGTCCCACACCGCTCCCCCGTCCCGGCTGCGCACCATCCTGCGCCAGCCGGTTCGCCGACGGGGCCGGTGACCCGGGCGCGGTTTCGCCTCTACCCGGACACGGCACCGGGGGATCCTGAGTGCGCCGCGACGGTGCGAGCCGGCCAGGGTGAACCGGCCGCGGCACCGGCGGCGCGGTCGGGCCTCATGGTCCGAGCCGGCGCGCCACTGACAACCGCCCCGGCCCCCTAGGGTCGGGTGCATGCTCCTGTGGATCAACGGTCCCTTCGGTGGCGGCAAGACGCAGACCGCCTACGAACTCCGGCGTCGGCTTGCCGGCAGTGTCGTCTGCGATCCCGAACACGTCGGCTTCGGTCTGCACCGGATGATGCCCCCGTCCCTGCGCGGAGACTTCCAGGACCTCGCTGTCTGGCGGCAGGGGGTGTTCGAAGTACTGGATCACGTCCTGAGCAAGCACGAGGGGACGGTGATCGTGCCCATGACGATCGTGGAGCCGGCGTACTTCCGCGAGACCGTGGGCCGCCTGCGCGAACGCGGCCACGATGTACGGCACTTCGCACTGCTGGCCGAGCGTGAGACCGTGCTGCGTCGGCTGCGCGAGCGCGGTTTCGGACACGTTGTCCAGTTCGTCGCGGGCAAGGACGCCCCCTTGCGTCGGGAGAGCTTCGCCGTGTCCAAGCTCGACCTCTGCCTGGAGCGCCTGCGCGCGGAGGAGTTCGGGGACCAGGTACGGACCGACCACCTCACCGTGCCCGAGGTGGCCGAGCACATCGCCGCCGCCGTCGGCCTGGAGCTCGCGCCGAACAGGGACGGAGCGCTGCGAGGACGTGCGCGGCGGGCCTGGACAGGGATCAGGCACATTCGGTTCGACTGAGTGCCCGCCGGCCACCTCCACCTGCCCTCGGACAGCCCCTTGCGGCGATGTGTGCCGTGTCACGCACGTCAACCGCCGTCTAAGTTGTCTGCATCACAGCGGAAATGTCCCTTTGGCGTCCATGCTCGAAACGGATGCCGGCTCCCGAAGTGGGGCCTATCGGCGTCCCCTTGAGCTGAAGTCGCGAAGTGACTCATGCCACAACACCGGTGACATCCCACCCTTCTCCCTGTTCCTCCTGTTCCTCTTGTTCCGCTGGGAAGGTGCCCCATGGCCGCTTACCTCTGTCCTCCTGCCGTGATACACGGCGAGCACCCCGTGCAGACCAGCCAGATCGTGGCGGAGGTGCGCGACCGGCACCCGCACGCGACGTGGGCGCCGCGCATCGACGGCATCGCGGCCAGTACGGGCATCGAGACCCGCGGGTGGATGCTGCCGCTGGAGACCGCCGTCGCGCCCGGCGACGGCGGCGGCCTGCGGGCTGTCGGTGTCGGGCCGGCCCAAGACGCACTGGCGCGCGACGGGTTCACCCAGCAGGACGTGGACCGCGTGATCGCCGCACTTGAGGCGATACCCGCGCCGCAGACCGTCCAGGAGCGCACCGGACCGGCCTGGGAGGCCGTGCGGTCCTACGGTGAGCGCGCGGCGCGCGGGGCCCTCCAGATCGCCGGGTTGGACGCCGCGGACATCGACTGCCTGATCACCAGTCACTCCACCACCCCGGCGCTGCCGGGCCTGGACATAGCCCTGGCCGACAAGCTTGCGCTCCGCGACGACGTGATGCTGCTGCCGGCCACGCAGTGGGCCTGCGTCGCGGGGACCCGCTCCCTGGCGCTGGCCGCGGACCTCGTGGCCGCGGACCCCGACCGCGTGGTCCTGGTCGTCGTCTCGGAGGCGCTGAGCACGACCTACCAGCCCGCCGACGACACCCTTGAGTCGCTGATCGTCCGGTTGCTGTTCGCGGACACCGCGGTCGCCGCGGTGGTCACGGGCCGCCCCCGGCGCGAATCGGTGCTGCGGCTGGACGCCGCCTGGCACCACACCCTGCCCGGCACCCAGGACCTGCACCGCCTGGAGACGCGGGCGGACGGCACCCACTTCGTGATGGACCGGCGCGGGCCGCGCGCCGTGCAGGAGACGGTCACCGCGATGTGGGAGTGGCTGCGCGTCCGCTACCAGGACCACCCCGACGCCTGGCACCCCGACGTGCTGCTCGCGCACCCCGGCGGGACCCGGGTGCTGGAGTACATGGAGCAGACGATGCCCGACGCCTGGCCGTCGGGGCTGCTGGACTACAGCCGGGACAGCTACACCACCGGCAACCGCGGAGGCGCCGCCGTGTTCGACATCCTGCGGCGGGCGCATGACGCCGGGCAGAAGCCGGGCAGTCGCGCCGTTCTCTACGCGGCGGCACCGGGTCTCACCGCCACCGCCCTGGAAGGGGAGTGGCTGTAGTACGGCGCCGTACGGCCGGCCGTACCAGTACCAGGCCGTACCGGTACCAGGTGCCCGCGCCACCCGTACAGGCGTAGCCGCGTCACGTCGCGACTCTCGCCCAGACCACCTTGCCGGCGTCCGTCCACCGGACCCCCCAGCGGGTGGTGAGCCTGTGCGCGATGTGCAGGCCGCGACCGTCGTCGTCGAGCAGGCCGCCCCGCCTCAGACGTGGGCTGCCGCTGCCGGTGTCGCCCACCTCGCACAGCAGGCCGTGGCCGGACCTGATCAGCCGTACCGTGATGGGGCCGGTGGCGAAGCGCACGGCGTTCGTGACCAGCTCGTTGACCAGCAGCACCACGTTGTCCCGGGTGTCGTCCTTCGTGCGCCACTGCCGCAGCAGCACGGAGACCTGCGTGCGGGCACGGGCGGGGGCGTCATCGCGGGCGGGCAGCCGCCAGGTCGCGGTGTCCCCCTTGCGGTAGCCGATCATCCGGGCGAGCAGCAGGGTCACGTCGTCGCGCTGGCGCGCGGGTGCCAGCGCGGAGACGACGTGCCGTGCCGCCCGCTGGAGGGTGTCCCAGGGGTGCACCGTGGACACGGCGTCCGCCAGCCTGCCGATGCCCTCGTCGATCGGCACGGCCGGATCCTCCACCAGGCCGTCGGTGTACAGGGCGAGCAGGGAGCCCGGGGGCGCGCCGAAGGTGTGCACGTCGAACGGTTCCCGGAGCGCGAACTCGGCGCCGAGGCCGGGATGGGGGCGGACCTCAAGCGGGCCCGCCCGCCCGTCCGGGGAGACCAGGACCGGGGGGAGGTGACCGGCGCTGGACAGCGTCACGCGGTGGCTGACCGGGTCGTAGAGGGCGATGCAGCAGGTCGAGCCGAGGGCGCTGTAACCGGCTGTCAGCCCGGTGTCGGCGTCGTCCAGCAGCGAGACGGTCTCGTCCAGGTGCTCCAGCACCTCGTCCGGCGCGAGCCCGGCGGACAGCAGCGCGCGGGCCTCCATGCTCAGCTGGCCCATGGTCGCCGCGGCTCCCAAGCCGTGTCCGACGACGTCGCCGACCACCAGCGCGGTGCGGCCGTCCGGCAGCGGGAAGCTGTTCACCCAGTCACCGCCGACGCCCGCGCTGTCGGGCGTGGCGGGCTGGTAGACGCTGGCGATCTCGATGGTGTCGCCGCCGACCCGGGGCAGGAGCCGGCGCTGCAAGGCCAGCACCTGCGTGTGCTCGCGCTGGTGCTGACGAGCCAGGTCGACGTGGTGGGCGGTCCTGGCCACCAGCTCCTGCAGGTCGAGCAGCTCGTTGTCGCGGAAGGGGGAGTCCGCCCGCCGCCAGACCTCCGCCACACCCAGGACGACGGGCGGCGCGCCGTCCAGGACGAGCGGGATGCACGCCACGCCCGCCGACCGGTCGCCGGGCACGAGGGCCCGCACGACCCGAGGACTGCCGAGCACCCGCTCGACCGCCTCCCGGTCGGGTATGACGATGGTCTGCGGGACGTCGTCCCGCAGTACCGCCTGCGCCAGCAGGCGACTCGCGTCGCCGGGAAGATCCTCGCCCGGAGTCACGTAGCCCTCGGGCCACGCCCGGTCCGGCACCAGGGCCGCCCGCCGTAGCCGGATACGTCCCTTCGCCTGGCCGGTGACTCCCTCGCCCGTCCACACGGCGAAGTCGAGGTCGACGGCGGCCACGTCTCCCCAGGCCAACAGGGACTCCGCCAGTGACTGCGCGGTCTCGCCGATGTCCAGCGAGGTGCCGATCGCGGTCTCGGCGGCGTACAGGTGCAGCCTCCTGGCCATCGCGATCAGGGAGACGGTCAGGCCCTCCTCAGGTGCCGCGGCGGGCAGGATGCTCATCGAGACGACCAGCTCCGACCCGTCGCCGCGCCGCAGGCGCTGGATCCGGGCCACGTGCGCCTCACCGGTCTCCACGACCTGACGCAACCGCCGGGTGACCGTCGGTACGTCCCCGTGGGGCAGGAGACCGACGAACGGCTTGCCGACCACGGCGTCGAGACCCGCGAACACCGGGGCGTCGAGATTGCAGCGGGTGATGATCAGATCCCTGTCCAGGTTGACCGCGCCGAGAATCTGCTCCTGACGCCCGGCCGCCGGGTCCTCCGGGCCGCGCCGGCGCCTGGTGCGGTCGCGCTGCGCGTCGGCGGGACCGGCGTCCGGTGCCGCTCCGCCTCGCGGGATGTAGCGCCCCAAGGCCCTGCTGACCAGGTCGAACGCCGAAGAGGACGATGGGGAGGGTGTGGAGTCCATGCAGCTCTCTCAGCAATCCCCGGCGCAGCGCCGGGGCCGTACTCGGACTCGTGCGACGGGGGCCCCGAGATCCCTGACCGCACACCTCATTGAATAACAGCGGGGGTCGCTTCGCCCACACCAGCGAATCGCGGGCCGAACGCGGACCGTGAGGAAGGAGGAGCGGTCGGTAGGGCCGTGCCGACCCCCGCCGCGGGCCGTCGCCCGCCCGGATGCGCCGAGCGCCGGACCTGGGCGCCGACGCCGTCGGTTCCCGCGCCACGGCACGGCTCCGCAGGGGGCGGCCGTCAGCCGCTCGCTCGCCCGACTGCGCACGCCCTTCGACGGCCCCGACTCCGTCTCGCGGATCGCCCTGCCCCGCTGGTACTCCCTGTCCGCGGGCAGAGATGGGTGGTCGAATGCGAAAGTGCCCTGGCGGCCCGCGACTTGTGACGGCACCGCGCTACCGGACGTTCCAAACCCCGCTGGAAAATCCCCACTTCGCCTACCGGCAGGCGTGGCACGTCCGGTGTACGAATGATCCGAGCTACGGCCCATCTCCCGGACGATCGCGGTGAGTTACGGCTCCTGCGTGGTGGCGCGGGGCCTGGTCGCGTAAGGCGGAACGGGCTGGGCAGGGCAGGGTCTTCCGGTCCGCCCGGCACCGAATAGCGATCAGGGGGGCCGGATGGCAGTCTGAGAGGTGGATCCAAGTTTCGGGGAGCCCCGCGCGCCGATCGGCATTTCTGTTCGTGATCGCGGGAGGTGGAACTTCCATGAGAAACCGGGCCTCGCTTACCGGAACCGCAGTGGGCCTCGCGGTGGCCGGAGCCCTGTCGACGACACTCGTACCGTTCACCGCGTCACCGGCCTGGGCCCAGGACTGCGTGGCCTCCGCTCGCACTCCGAGTTCCGGCCATACCTACCTTGCCTACCGCCGCAACGTCCAGGTGAGGGAAGCGGTGGTGTGCCTCATCAACGCCCAGCGGGCGCAACAGGGTTTGCCGGCCCTGACCTACAACGAGAACCTGACGACAGCGGCTCAGGAGCACGCCTTGGCGTCCGTGGAGCAGAAGTGGTGGGGACCGGGCAAGGACCCGCACACCAACCCGCAGACGGGCTCGACACCGCAGAGCCGTATCCAGGGAGCGGGCTACTGCCCGAACCCCGTGTCCTGGCGGGTCGCCGAGATCGCCTACAACGGTTGGGGCGGCGCGGGGACGCCGGACGCCGCCGTCAACTGGTGGATGAACTCACCGCCCCACCGGGCGAACATCCTCGATCCCGGACTGCGTGAGATCGGGCGCTGGGCTCAGGCCGGTGCCGCCGACCCGGCCGGAACAGGCGCGAGCGGAGCCGGAACGTACGTCGTCACCTTCGGAAGCTGCGAGCAGTGACGCACCGGCTTCGGCTGGCTGAAGCCCTGACCAGGCGCTCAACCGACCGGCGCCGCCGTCCTGCTCACCGTCGCTCCGATCGTCCGGGCCGTCGCCCGACGGGCGCCGTCCGTCGTCCGAGGGAGCCTCACGGGACGACCGGGTCCGCCGACCGGGCCGCCCTCCGTGCCCAGCCGGCGGGAACCGCGCCGGCACGAAGCCTCCCCGGCCGACCGCGGGGAGGCTTCGCCGCTTGCTCAGAGCGCGGTCCCCGTCTCCTGTGCCAGTGCCCGCAGCAGACGGTCCTGGAACGCCTCGTCGTGGACAGCGCGGTGCGGCTCCTGCCGCTCCCGGTGGTACCAGTACCCGCCGGTGGTGAGCGCCTCGGGGTCGTCTCCGGAGGCCAGCCACTCCTGCGTCCGATGGCCGAGTTCGAGGTCGTCCGGTGCGTTGGGCCCGCCCATCTTCGTCGGTACCCAGCCCGGGTCCACGGCGTTGCTGAGCACGTCGGGGCGGAGGCGGGCCACCGCGGTCGCGAGTGTCGTGACGAACAGCTTGCTGTCGGCGTACGACCCCGCGCTCCGTCCCCGCCAGTCGATACCGTCGAGCAGGGGCCGCCCGTCGAAGTGCGAGCCGCTGCTGAGGTACACCAGGCGCCGCGGGCCGCGGAGCAGGGCCGTCAGCAGGTACGGGGCGATGATGTTGACCGGCATGACGGCCGGCCCGCTCCAGACGCCGGCGTTGTGGATGACGGCGTCGAGCGGCTCCGCGTCGTTCAGTTCGGTGACGACGCGCCGTACGGCGTCACGGTCCGTGAAGTCCCCGACCACGAGGCGCGCCCCGCGGTCGACCAGCGGGTCGAGTACCGCCGCACGCCCCTCGCTGCGGGCGTGCACCACCACCTCGTGTCCGGCGGACAGCAGCGAGTCGGCCGCGGCACGTCCCAGGCCGTCCGTGGAGCCGGTCACCAGGATCCGGCTCAAGGTCGCACCCCCTGTCGTCCGAGCGATGTCCGGGAAGACGCCACCGCTGGGAGTGTGAGGGCCGCTTCGGCATCGTGCCGGACTGTTCCTCGCATGGGAATGCCTCCTTCCGTCCGGGCCGGCCCCTGGGCCGGCCCGGGTGCCGGGTCCGGGTGCGCATGCGCTGCCGGGAGGGGAGGAGCCCGGCGGCCCCTCCCCGGTGTTCAGGCTGCGAAGACCTGCTTCGCGGTCGTGATCGCCGTCATGGCCTTGGGCCAGCCGGCGTAGAAGGCGAGGTGGGTGATCGCCTCGATGAGTTCGGTCTCGGTGACGCCGTTCTCCTTCGCGCGACCGAGGTGGAAGCGGAGCTGATCGGCGTCACCGCCGGCGACGAGCGCGGCGACGGTGATCAGGCTGCGGTCGCGGGCGGCGAGCTCGGGGCGGTTCCACACGTCCTCGAACAGGACGTCGTCGGTGAGCTCGGCGAGCTTCGGGGCGAAGTCACCGATGGTACGGCGTCCGCCGCCGATCTGCTGGGGCTGGTCGGTCATCGGAGGTCCTTGTCGGCTCGGCGCGGGTCAGCGGCTGTGCGGGCGGTTGTACTGCTCGTCGGTGACGGGCTCGTTCCAGGTGGTTTCCTCGCTGCCGTCGCCCTTGCCCTCCCACATCGCGATGTGTTCCATGAAGCGGTCGGCGCTGGCGCCGTGCCAGTGTTCCTCGTTCGGGGGGCAGGTGACGGTCTCGCCGGGGTGCGCTTCGAAGACGGTGCCGTCGCGGGTGCCGATCAGGGCGATGCCGGAGACGACGTGCAGGGTCTGGCCCAGGACGTGGGAGTGCCAGTGGGTACGGGCGCCCGGGGAGAAGCGGACCATGTTGGCGCGCATCCGGGAGGGCTCCTGGCCCGCGTGGAGCACGTCGAACCAGACGTCGCCGGTGAACCAGTGCGCGGGGGCCTTGACCGTGGCCTGCTGTCTGACGAATTCCATGGTGTGTCCCTCTCGGAGGTGCGGGTTCGGGGATGGAACAGGCGGCGCTCATGACGAGGGAGTACTCCACCGGTGATCAGGAGGGGAGACGCCTCGGGCTCGTCGGCGATCTTCTCGGGTGCAGCCGCCTTCATCGAGGAAACCCGCAGGCCGGTGGGGTGGGGAAGGGCCTGCTGTTCCGGGTACTGACAGGACCCCCCACACGTGCGGCATCCGGCATAGCCTGACCATCGTGAGACCTGAGAGCGATATCCGCGAGTTCCTGGCCTCCCGCCGCGCCAGGATCACCCCGCAGCAGGCGGGCCTGCCTGCGTACGGCGGCAACCGGCGCGTGCCGGGGCTGCGCCGGGAGGAAGTCGCCCTGCTCGCCGGTGTCAGCGTCGACTACTACGTCCGCCTGGAGCGCGGCCACCTCGCCGGCGCCTCGGAAGAAGTCCTCGGCGCCGTCGCGAACGCCCTCCAGCTCGACGAGGCCGAACGCGCCCACCTGCACGACCTGGCCCGCGCCGCCGCCAGACGCCCCGTCCGCCGTACCAAACGCAGTGGCCCGCTGCCGGACAGTGTCCTGCGCGTCCTGGAGTCCATGACCGACTCCCCCGCCTTCCTGCGCAACGGCCGCCTGGACATCCTGGCCACCAATCGCCTCGGCCGCGCGCTGTACTCCCCTCTCTTCCCCGACAGCACCACCCGGTCGGTCAACATCGCCCGGTTCCAGTTCCTCCACCCACGAGGCCGGGACTTCTTCCCGGACTGGGAGGAGTCCGTGAACACCACCGTGTCCCTGTTGCGCACCGAGGCCGGACGCGCCCCGCACGACAGCGGTCTGACCGGGCTCATCGGCGAACTCGTCACCCGCAGCGAGGAATTCCGCACAGCCTGGGCCAAGCACAACGTGCGCCTGCACCACACCGGCCGCAAGTCCTTCCGGCACCCGGCCGTCGGTGCCCTCACCCTGGACTTCGACGCCATGGAACTACCGGCGCTGCCCGGCCTGACCCTCACCGCCTACAGCGCCGCCCCCGGTACACCGGAGCACGAGGCCCTGCGACTGCTCGCCTCCTGGGCCGCCACGCAGGAGACGGACGTCCCGGTCCGGCCCGCTCCGGCGGACGACCGGTAGCCGCCGGCTGACTGCCCGTCCGGTGGACACGGTCACCGCCGTGGGTTCCGGGCCGATCCAGCCGGCGGTTCCGACGCAGGCTTCATTGCCTTCCGGGTCGGCCAGCACCCAGTGCGACGGCGGATGGGCATCGCTCACCAACCGGCCGCCGACGGCAACGGCCGCCGCTATGCGCGCTTCGGCCTGGTCATAGGGCGCCCCGCGGCGGTGCGGGTCGATCAAGTCCTCGGGGCTGTTCGCTCGACCGGCACAGCCGAGCAGCGCACGCCAGAACCGCACCACATCCCGCCCCGCGAGCGCGTCGACGGTGACCTGGACGGTCTGAACGGCGGACGGGTCCGCCGGGATCCCTAGCGTGCGCGCCAAGGCCGATGTGCTCCGGGCGAGTTCGACATCCCGCTCGCTCAGTCCATAGAAGTCGTCGGTGAGCGTGATCAGTCGCACGGTCACGCCGTCGTATCGCACGTCGATGTCGGGGTGTCCCGCCTCGGCGTCGGGCAGTTCACCGATCGCCTGCACGAGCCTCGCACCAGCGGCCAACGACCCCGCGCGGAAATACGCACAGGCTCCGTCACCCAGGACACGCCAGTCCAACGCCCTCGCGCGCCTGGTCCGGTGCGTGAGGGCGGACACGTACGCGCGGCGGCCCGGCGACCCGGCGGCCACGTTACGGGCCGTCCGTACCCGCCCCACGTAGCTGAAGGAGGTATGCCGCGGTCAGCGCGACGGCACGGTCCGTGTCATGTGACAGTGCCACGAGGGCAGTTGTCGCCCGCGTTCCCGGGATGCCCGCCAGCGCCTGGGTCAGCCGCCCGCGTGCAGGCGCTTCGGTCGTGTCGTGGGCCAGGCGGTCGACGAGCATGGTGGCGATCTGATCCGCTGTCGTGGTGTCGTCGGCCAGCACGCCCAGTGCGTCGGCCGCGTCGGTGTCGTTCCTTCCCGCCACGATCATGTCGATGAGCGTCGGGACCGCGTCCACCGCACCGCGTGTGCCGAGTGCCAGAGCCGCATGCCCGCGCACCACGACATCGGGGTTCGCGAGAGCGTCCCGCAGTTGCTCGGAGGCTTCGGCACCGGGCATCTCGGCGAGGCACTGGACGGCACGTTCCCGCACCGCGGCCACCGGTGAGCCGAGGCCCTCCGCCAGCAGCGCCGCGCCTCCGCCACCGGATCGCGCCAGCGCCCATCGAAGGGCCCCGGCGACGTTCGGCTCCGTCTCGCTGAGTGCCGCCTCGACCAGGGCCTCCACCGGTACCGGAACCTCGTCGGCCGAGGAGAGGGCCGCGCGCTGGCGGGCGTCGGCGCTCTTCGACCCCAGCGCCTGGAGCAGCGCGACGACTTGGAGGACGTCCTCCCAGCCGGCGGGGTCCGCGGCACGGATGCGGCTGAGGCGCGTGAGCAACTCGGTCTCGGCCGCGATGCGGTCGCGCGTCTGACGGACGAGGTCGTCGACGAGCGCCGAGGGCGTGAAGCCGGGATCGTCGAGCGCGCGTGCGATCTCGCGCAGCGACAGTCCGAGCGACCGCAGGCTCTCGATGTGGAAGATCCTGCGCATGTCCTCGCGGCAGTACTCCCGGTATCCGGAGCCGGTACGGCCCGAAGGGCGCACCAGACCGAGCGACTCGTAATGCCGGAGCATGCGGGCGCTGACCCCCGACCGCCGTGCCACCTCACCGATCAACACGCCTTACCGTTCCTCCTGGCCGGGCCCGCCGAGGGCTACGACGCGCTTCGCCTCCTCGATCGCGAAGTCGAACCCGGTGTCCGGGTCGCGCAGCAGCCGTTGTGTGGCGAGCGCGTGCGCCCGGGTGCGCGGGTCAGGGGCCATCGTCGCAGAACCGAGAGCCGGCACGATCACTTCACCCAGGGTGACCAGCGCCCGGCTGAGACTCAGCCGCGTCTCCCGCTCACCGCGCCCGAGCTGCGTCGCCAGCACCGTGGCCAACGCGGATTCCTCGCCCTCCGGCACGAGCACGACGGCGGCGCGCCAGGCGCTTCGCGCCACCTCGTCGTCGGCGTCGGACAGGAGTGTCCGTGTGATCGCCGGCCACGCCTGGCGGTCCCCGATCTTGGACAGTGTGTGCAGCGCCTGGCTCCGGGCCTGCGCCCGCTCCGAGCGGACTTCGCGGAGCAGACCGGGCAGCGTCATGGACACCGGATGGCGGGCGAGCGCCCAGGTCAGCATGTCGCGGACGAAGAACTCGGGCTCGATCGCGCACCGCTCGACGAGCTTGTCGACGAAGCGCGGGTCGGGTGTCGTGCCGGCCGTCATGGCAGCCCGCAGCCGCACGGAGGACCGGCTGTCCTCCAACCGCTGGAGCACTCGTACCGCATCCGTGTCCTGTCTCGGGATCGTCATCGAGACCACCTCCTCGGCGAGCAGTGAAGACCTTGTCACCGTGTCAAGGTCAAACAGCCCGCAGAGCGGGCACGTCTCAGCGGATCGCCGGAGTGACCGGCGGCCGGGCCGGAGGGGCTGTGCTTCGGGCGGAGGAATGCCGGACGGGCGGGCCGGGCCGGCAGGAGCTCCACGGCTGGGGACGCGCCCGCGCTCTGACCCACGCACACTGGATGTGTGCACGGGCTGACGGCCGGCGGGGCGGCTGAGCGTGCGGACCTGCTCGCGACCGCCGCGGTGGAGAGCGTTGGCGATCGCGTGGCCGGCCGCACCGGGCGGCGAGGGACGGTCCAAGGCTCAGCACCGCCACCTTCGCGGCATCGCCTGCCGGCTCGGTGACGCTCTGGCCGGGCTCCGCGCCCGTACCGGTGAGCCCGTGGAGTGGGAACCGGGGACGGCCGCCGTCGCGGCCCCGGCTCACCCGGCCGCGGCCGGATCGGCGCGCGGCGCTTGCGCGTACGGGATCGCAGCGGCGGCGGAAGACCGGGCGGCCTCGCTGGACGAACTCGCCGGCCGGCTCCCGCACCACGCCCGCGCCTCCTCCTACCGGGCCGACGACATCGCCCCGCTCCGCACCGGACACGGCTCCGCGCCGGTGGCTACATGACACGGGGCCCGTCCAGGCCGCATCCTGGCCGACATGGATCCGCCGGTCGGCACGCGCCGCGCGGGGCGGCCGAACGCGCGGCGAGCGGTCATGGCTACCGGTGCTCGGGGTTCTCGTAGTCGTGGCGGCAGCCGGCGTCCCAGGCGGTGCGCTGGTTGCCGTAGGCGGGGATGCCTCCCAGGTCCTTCAGCGCCCGCGCCAGGTGCAGCAGGTTCCAGGTCATGAACGTGGTGTTGCGGTTGGTGAAGTCGTTCTGCGGTCCGCCCGAGCCGGGGTCGAGGTAGGAGGGTCCGGGCCCTGCCTCACCGATCCATCCCGCGTCGGCCTGGGGAGGGATGGTGTACCCCAGGTGCTGGAGACTGTAGAGGACGTTCATGGCGCAGTGTTTGACGCCGTCCTCGTTGCCGGTGATCAAGCAGCCGCCGACACGGCCGTAGTACGCGTACTGACCGGCGTCGTTCAGCAGACTGGAGCAGGCGTAGAGGCGTTCGATCACCTGCTTCATCACCGAGCTGTTGTCGCCGAGCCAGATCGGTCCGGCCAGCACGAGGATGTCGGCCGCCATGACCTGCCGGTACAGGTCCGGCCAGGCGTCCGTCTCCCAGCCGTGGTCCCTCATGTCGGGCCACACGCCGGTGGCGATGTCGTGGTCCACCGCCCGGACGACATCGACCCGTACGCCCTGGGCGGCCAGGATGCCGGTGCTCCGGTCGATCAGACCCTGGGTGTTGCTCGTCTCCGGCGAGCGCTTGAGGGTGCAGTTGATCACCAGGGCCCGCAGGTCGTCGTACCGGGCCGGAGGTGTCTCGGTGGACGGCGGCGAAGCGGTCATACGGTCCTCCCAGATTCCTGCCGCCACCCCTGCACGGCGGCGCACCCGCATCCAGACCAAGCGTGTGGGCCGCCTCCGGCAGGCGCCACCACAACGCCTCCGAATGGCCGGGGCACCCCCGCGCACCCGGAAGCGGCCCGACAGCGTCTCGGGGGGAGCGCCGGCGATCCGGAGGGGTTCGGCGGGCTAGGAAGGGCGCCCGCCGAACTGCCAGTTGTGCACCTCGATGGCGTCGTACCGGTCCGGGGTCAGGAGGGCGCGTGCCGTGTCCGGGTCCGCAGCGCGGACCAACGCCGCCGTCCCCAGCCAGGTGGCGCCGTCGTCCGACAGCAGCGGCCCGTAGGCGATCAACCCGTCCCGGTCGGAGGGAACCGCGAGGTCGGCGGCTTGCCCCGTGCCGAGTCCGAGTACCAGGTACCGGTTGCCGCCGGTCCGGCCGCCGGGGAAGTCCCACATGGTGCGCCCCAGCGTGTTGCGCCACCGTCGCAGCAGCACGTCCCGGTAGACGCCGGCCTGGTAGTTCGGCTCGTCGAAGGCGAACGCGCGGGCAGCGGCGGGATCGGGCAGGTCGACGATGCGCACGCTGCCGGTGGGTGTGCCGCCGTCGGCGGCCAGGGTCGGGCCCCGGGCGATCATCTCCTTCGCGTACTGGTCCATGTACGACCAATGCTCTTCCCGTAGTTCGACGCGCAGGGGCAGGGAGCCGGGCCGGTCGCGGTGGTAAGAGAGGAACTCCATGACCAAGGTTCTCCTCACGGCGGTGACCGGGTCGAGCGGGTTTCACAGCGATGCGGCTCGGCGGCACGGGTGATGTCCGGCTAGTCCGTGGGGGCGGGTTCCGGCGCGGTGCCCGGGCGCGTACCGGAATCGGCCGGCTGCCGCTTCCCGTGCCTGTCCAGCGCCGCGAGGGTCAGGGTCACGGTGACCGAGGCGGCTGCCATCAGCGTCATCGCCGTGGCCGGGGAGGTCAGCTGGGCCAGCGTGCCCGCGAGGGCGGCGCCGACGCCCTGGAAGGCCGCCATTCCGGTGGCGTGCAGGCCGAGGGCCTGGCCCGCGAGGTCGTCGGGGGTGAGGGACATCAGGCGTTCCTGTAGGACCAGGCTCGCGGCGAAGCCGACGGAAGCGACGGTGACGGCCACGGCCGACAGCGCCACTCCCGGCCGTAGCACGAAGAACAGGTAGGGAGCCGCCAGCAGCAGGCGCAGCGGGATCGCGAGACGGGGGCGCACCGCGGGCGGTACCAGGCGGCCCACCGCCATGTCGCCCAGGAACATGCCCAGGGCCCCGAACGCGTAGAGCGTGCCGGCGGCTCCGGGGGCGTAGGAGACATAGAGCGAATCGCTCCCGACCACCAGGCCGTTGGGGACCCACAGGCCCAGGTACGTCAGGCGGCGGGGGCGCGAGGACCACAGGAGGGCGTTGGTGCGCCAGGTCGCGGAGACGGACGGGCGGCCGGAGGAGCGCGGCGGGCGGGCCGTGAGGCTCAGGCGGGTGATGAGGGCCGACACCAGGTACAGCGCCGCGGCGAGGAGCAGACAGGTGCGCGGGGACAGCAGCGCCAGCAGTGCGCCGCCCGTCGCGAACCCGGCCACCTGCGTCAGCCCCCAGAGCATGTTGAAGACCGAACGGCCCAGGACGTAGCCGTCCTTGGACAGGATCTCGTTCAGCAGTCCCCCGCGCACTCCCCCGCCCAGCGAGGCGACCAGCCCCTGTGCGACGACGACGGCGAAGACCGCCCAGACCGGCAGGCCGGGCAGCGCCAGCACCACCGTGGCACCCGCGAAGGCGAGGGCGAGGCCGGACAGGATCGCACGCGAGGGCAGACGGTCGGCGCCCGAGAGCAGGAACGCGGCCCCCAGCAACTGCGCCAGTTGCGGGCCGAACATGCTCACCGCCGACAGGAGCGGGGAGCCGGTGGCCCGGAAGACCAGCGTGCCGAGGGCCAGGCCGCCGATCGTCTGGGCCGCGGCGAAGGCGGCGAACGAGAGCAGGAACGGGGTGAACTCCGGGGTGCGGAACAAGGCTCGGTAGCTGCGCATGCGTCGCAGTCTCGGAGCGGTCCTCGGGCCGTGTTTAATGTTTCGGCCACAGACGAAAGATCGTACGCATGGGCCTCTGGCGGATCGGCACCGACACCCTCGCTCGTAGCCGGTTCGTGCTCTCCCCCTTCGCCGAGACCTTCGCGAGCCTGAAGCTGTTGCACGCGGGAACCGGCTCCCACCCGGGCGAGGAGGCATGGCTGCGCGCGCACCTGCCCGGCTACCGCGCGCGCCTCGCGGCAGACCCGGTGGCCGCGCACCTCGTGCGGGCGGCACTCGGCACCTCGTGGATCGCCGACTTCTTCTGCCCCACCTCATGCGTCGGCGAGAGCTTCGAGGGGACCGTGGCCCGGGTGCGGGCGGCCGGGGCCGACCAGGCGCGGGCCAACCTCCGCGTCTCCCTCCGCGGCCCCCTCCCCGCGGCCCTGGAGCGCGACGACCTGCCCGAGCGGGCGACCGCGCTGCTGACCTCCGTCTGGGAGGAGACCGTACGGCCGTACTGGGACCGTCGGCGGCGCATCCTGGAGGCCGACATGGTCGCGCGGACGGCGCGGGTGAACCAGGGTGGCTGGGCGGCCGTGCTGGACTCGCTGCGGCCGGGGACGCGGTGGCTCGGGGAGAGCCGGTTCCAGGTCAACCTGAACGCGTATCCGCCCCGGGAGGTGGCCGCCGGGGCGGAGCTGCTGTTCATGCCGGTGACGCCGAGGACCGGGTGGGTGTCGTGGGAGGGGCGGGAGCGGTACGCCGTCGTCTACGCGTGTCTCGGCGTACTCGCCGAGGACCACGACCGGCGGCCCGTCCCGGCCGGGCTCGGGGCGCTCATCGGGACCGCGCGGGCCGGATTGCTGACGCTGCTCGGCACTCCCATGAGCACGACCCAACTGGTCGCCGTGACCGGGCAGGCGCTGGGGTCGGTGGGCGGGCATCTGCGGGTGCTGCTGGACGCGGGTCTGGTGGAGCGACGGCGCGCCGGACGGTCGGTGCTGTACGTCCGGACGGCGGCCGGGGAGGTGCTCATGGAGGCGTCGGGGGCCGGCACCCGTCACCCGGAGCCGGAACCGGGAGATCCACCAGCCGGCGCGGCCCTGCGGCCCCGCACCGCCGGCGGAGAGCGGCCCGGGAACGGCCACGTTCAGGAGACCGGGCGGCCGGCCACGGTGTAACCCACCGCGAGACAGCGTGGGGTCAGTCGAGCCGGAGCCTGCGTCGGCGTCGGCGTCGGCGTCGGCGTCGGCGTCGGCGTCGGCGCAGGCGTCGGACACCTTGTGGCAGGTGACCGGTCGCGGGGGCCAGTCCGGGCGAGGGCGAGGGCGAGGGGCAGCCGGGAGGCCGGTGCCGGGCCCGGGCGCTGGGTGCGCCGGGTCGTCGAGCAAGGCATCAGGCCCAGGCCGGCAGGCATTCCCGCTTGCTCTGCTCCTCACCGATGTGGGAGCCTCCGTCCAGCTTCCGGCATGTACCCACTCACGGCGAAGGACTGAAGCCAATTGATCACGGCGTCCCGCAGCGGTCGCCGTCGGCACTGAGCCGTCTCCCCCAGGGGTGGCGTTCACCGGTGCCGCGTCCGTCTCCTCACGGCGGCCCAACGATGCGGTGGCCGAACCACCGCCCCACCTCCCTGCTCGGAGGTGGTCCCCGGCCGTGGCCGGTACGCCAGTTTGCGCGTTGTCCCCGTTCCGCCGGTGCGGCGGCAGCGCGCTCCGCCTGTAGCCCCAGTGAGGACATCACCGTGGACATCACCGTCCAGAGCTTTGCCGTCGCCAACCTGCGCCGCCGCCCCGCAGCGGTCGAGATCGGCGGCTTCGTCGCGGGATTCGATCCGGCGACGACCAGCCCCTACGTCAACTACGCGACCCCCGTGCCCGGCATCCGTCCAACCGACCGGGACGTCGCCGCGCTGATCGAGGCGTTCCGTGGGCGCGGACTCACGCCGCGGTTGGAGTTCGCCCCCGAGGCCGCGCCCGCCGTGGCCCCGGCACTGCGCCGGGCGGGGTTCACCACGGAGGCGGTGCACGCATACATGGTCTGTACTCCCGGCACGTTGACCCCGCGGCCGAACGGCCACCGGGCGGTCGCCGGACCCGGCGTGGAGATCCCGCGCACGGATGAGGACTATGCGGCGATCGACGCTGCCCTGTCCGAGGCGTTCGCCGGTGACTTCACGCCCTCTCCCGAAGGCGCCGCCCGGCTGCGGCGCACTCAGGAGAACGGCGGTGCCGTCCGGTTCGTCCGGGCCCCCGACGGCGGATGCGCCGGAGCGGCCTCCTGCTCCGCGCCGGCCGTGGGCACGTCGGAGCTGTCGGGTGTGGGGACCCGTCCCGCCCTTCGCGGCCGCGGAGTCGCCGCCTCGGTCACGGCCGCGCTGACCGAGGCCATGTTCTCTCAAGGAGCAGGATCGGTCTGGCTGGAGTACTCGGGCGAAGGCTCCCGCCGCGTGTACGAACGCGTCGGCTACCGGCCCCGAGGCACTCGTCTGTACATGAGCCTCGAAGGATGAGGCGGGAGTGGTGACGTCCTCTCAGGCCGGAGTGGCCGCATAGGGGAGGACTTACCGCAAGCGTGTCAGCGGGTGGGAGGACGGCACCCAGGCGACCGTTCACGTACAGGGCGGCCGGTAGGAGAGACTGCCCAGGCGGTGTCGCCACTGCGCGCGGCTGAGGGCGTTGCCGGTCGTGTCGCAGATGTGGTGCACGACCCGGTCGATGTCCAGGTCCCACAGCCTGATGGTGCCGTCAACGCCTGAGGTCGCCAGCGTGTGGCCGGCAGGGCCCAGTACGGCCCTGTCGACCGCGCCGGTGTGGCCCACGAGCGCGTCGCCCGTGGTGGAGGGACGCGCCGGATCGGTGACGTCCCACAGTCTGATCATGCCGTCCGTGGTGCCGGTGGCGAAGGTGCGTCCATCGGGGCCGAACGCGAGGGCGGAGACGAGGCCGGCGCTGTCGGTGGGCGGACTGAGCGGCCTGGGATGGGCAGCGCGGGCGACGGTCCACAGGCGGAGGGTTCCGTCGGCGGTGGCCACGGCGAGCGTGTGTCCGCGCGGGGCGAACGAGGACGGTCCCACCTTCCAGGCGCACACCAAGGCGGTCAACTGGGTCCGGGGACGCTGGGTGAAGGTCTGCGGCGCCTACTGGCGCATGCACTCCAACGGCGTTCCGTACGTGGCGAAGAGCGCCTGTTCCAAGTGGTACGCCAGCTAACACACGGGAGGTGGGGCGGCGCCGCGGCCGCGGGGATCCTCGCGGCCGCGTGCGCCCCCGTCCGACGCCGGACGAGCTGACCGGCACCGCCACGCCTCGGTGAATCATCAGAAACGAGACAGATCTCATGCGTATGTACCGCATCGGCAAGGCGGCGGCAGTCAGCGCCGCGACCGCGCTCCTGACGATCGGCACCATCGGCCAGGCCGCCGCCTCCCGGTCCGCGCCCGACATCGGCGACGGACACCACAACAACAAGCACGCGGTGTGGTGCGTGCAGCACCTCCTCAACGACGTCGCCAAGCGCTACGGGCACGGTCGCCCCCTGACGGAGGACGGCCTGTGGGAGCCGAAGACCAAGCGCTGATCACGTGGTACCAGGGCTTCGACGGCCTGCACCGGGACGGCATCGTCGGCAAGGAGACCGGCGGCTGGCTCCTGATCGACGGCGACCCCTACTACGGCGGCCACAACTACTGCTACAGGTACGTGCCCTCGCGGTTCTGACCCGCCGCGGTCGGGGGGCGGACGGCACAGCGCGCGGCGGTCTTCCCGGCGTACTGGCGACGACGCGAACCGCGTCCGCGTGCAGGGTCAAGGGGTCGCTTCGCGGCGTCATCACCCCGCCGCCCGAACTGCCTCGGCGGCGCAGCAGCACAGCCGGCCGGACGGCCGTCGCAGCGACACGGCGACACGACGACACCCACGAGACATCACCGAAGTGACGACATCGACGAGGAGTTTCCCATGACATTCGCTGTACGGCCCCGACACCGCAAAGGCACCGCGGCGCTGGGCGTCCTGACCGCCGCGCTCGCGGCGACCGGCATGCTGGTCGGCACGCCGAGCCCGGCGGTGGCGACCACCACCTCCGAGGTGAGACTGACGCAGACCGACCTCAACGGCCTGGCCTACGACGCCGGGACGGTCGACGGCGTCCCCGGCGCCCGGACCAAGGCGGCCACCGCGTCCTTCCAGAGCGACCGCTGCCTGACCGTGGACGGGGCGATCGGCCCGCAGACCCTCGGCGGCCTGCGGAGTGTGGTCAAGCAAGTCCAGGCCAAGGCCAGGGTCACCGCGGACGGAACGTACGGCTCCGACACCACCGGCGCGGTGAAGCGGTACCAACGTGCCCACCACCTCGACGCCGACGGCATCGCCGGACCGGACACCATGAAGTCCATGGGCATCACCCGTGTGGTGCCCGGATGCCACACCACGGGCGCGCTGCGCACCAAGATCGTGAGGATCGCGAAGAGCCAGATCGGGGTGACGGAGGGCCGGGGCAAGTGCGTCCCGGGCAAGCCGTACAGCATCTGCGCCGACTGGTGCGCGGCCTTCGCCACGTGGGAGTGGCGCGAAGCCGGGGTACGCGTTCCGTTCATGAAGTCCGTGCCCGGCGTCTACGACTGGGCGGTCGCCCACGGCAAGTGGGTGGGCACCAGCCGGCTGTCCACCACCCGGCCGGGTGACTTGATCATCTTCGGCCACGCCGGTTACCGCTACCACATCGGCGTCGTCGACCATGTCAGTGGCCGCTCCGTCCGGGTGATCTCCGGCAACACCGCCGACCCCCGCGGCTCCGGCCGGATCGGTGTCTACGACAAGACCTACCCGCTGTCCGGCTCGGTCTTCTACGGCCTGGTCCGCCCGTAGTCCGACACCCGTCAAGGGCGGGCGGCCCGCACGGCCGCCCGCCTCCGCGCAGGGGCCGTCATCGCTGTGCGGCGGCGCCCTGGAGCAGCGGCGTGTGCTCAGGTCGGCGGCCTGGGTGTCGGTGGCGGCACGTACGGTCCGCGTATGACTGATGAGTGGTGGGTGGACGTACGACGGCGGGTCGAGGCGGCGGGGGCGGCGCCCGGGGCGAGCGAGGTGTTCGGGGCACGGGGGCACAAGTGGGTCGTGGAGGACCCGCTCACCCAGGGCGAGTTGGCCGAACTCGAAGCTCAGGTGGGTGTGCGGCTGCCGGAGGAGTACCGCGCCTTCCTGCTGCACGTCGGCGCGGGCGGCGCCGGCCCCGCCTACGGCCTGTTCCCGGTTCGTCGGGTACAGGGTCGTTGGCGCTGGGAGGGCGACGGCGCGGGCCTTGCCGACCTGTCGACGCTCGCCGAGCCGTTTCCCGACCAGGGTCCGGACCCGGAACTGCTCGACGACGTTCTTGCCCAGCGTCCCGAGGAAGAGGACTTCGACGACATCGAGGACTTCGACGACGCCATCGAGGCGTGGGACGAGCGGTGGGAGGCCGTCATGTTCGCCCCGGAGCGCACCGCCGGGGCGATCGTGATCTCCCACCTCGGCTGCGCCCAAAGAGAGTGGCTGGTCGTCAGCGGCAGCCACCGCGGCACGATCTGGTCCGACTGCCGGGTGGACGACGTCGACCTCGCGCCGCTCCGCCACGACGACGGCACTCCGGTGAGGTTCGCCCGCTGGTACACCGACTGGCTGGAGAAGGCGGAGCGCACGGCTCTGGCGATACCGTAGGCCGTTCCCGCCCGCGCCGCGGGAGGAGTTCCGGCGCGGTACTGCCGCGGCCCGCCGGCCGTACCGCCGGGCGGCGACCGGTGGTACGGACCGTCGCCCGGGGCTCCCGCCCGCGGCCGGCCAGAGGGTGCTCGGGCTGTCCGCGGGCTACGGAATCGCTTTGCCGCGACGGATGGTGAGGCATTAGAGTCGATCATGTGACTGCCGGGTCGGCCATGGGCCACACACGAGTGAGGCGCCCGGCCTCGGCGTGAGCACGAGGCGGGCGAGAGCCCCGCCGCTTCTCCGCGTCTTCCCTCCAGCGCCCGCACGTGGCGCCCACAGCGGATCAAGACCCGGAGACCCGTCCACACATGACACATGATCAGCAGCGTCGGCACGCACTCGCCTCGCCGGCCACCGTCGAGCTCAACCACACCGCCGTCCACGCCACGGATCGTCAACTGTCGGCCGCATTCATCGCCGCGATACTCGGTCTGGAGGTCGGCGCCCCCTTCGGGCCGTTTCTTCCCGTCGACCTGGGCAACGGCGTCACACTCGATTACTACGAGAAGCGCGACGAGCCGATCCAGTCGCAGCACTACGCGTTCCTCGTGCCCGACGATCAGTTCAGCACCATGATCGCCCGCCTGGAGACGGTCGGTGTCACCTACTACGCCGACCCCGGCCACACCGAGCCCCACCGGATCAACCGTCTTTTCGGAGGCCGTGGCGCCTACTTCGGGGACCCGGACGGCCACAACATGGAGATCATGACGCGGCCCTACGTCCGGCCGTAGGAGGCCGCCGAGTGCCTGGGGCAGCGCCGGCTTGCCCGGAGCCGGCGCTGCGCAGGCCGCACACGGTGGGTGCCGGTCAGCCGGAAGTGGTGGCGACCGCGAGGCCGAGGCCGATCAGGGCGGCGCCCGTGGTCAGCCCGAGCGCACGGCGGATCCGTGGCGTGTGCAGGACCCGTTCCGCCTTGGACAGCAGGAGCACGTAGCCGCTGAGCCAGGCGACGGTGAGTGTGCCGTGGAGGAGCACGAGGAGCGCCATGGCCCACGGAGCGGGGAGCTGAGGAGGGGCCAGCGTGGGCAGCAGCCCGGTGTAGAAGACGGCGATCTTCGGGTTCAGGACGTTGCTGACCAGTCCGGTCCGCCAGGCGCTCCCCACGGCGGCAGGACCGGCATCCGTTCGGCCGGCCGGTGCCGGGCGGCGGTGCTGCCACAGCGCCTGCGCGCCCAGGAACACCAGGTAGCCGGCGCCCAGGAGCCTGACGGTCAGGTAGGCCGCGGGCGAGGCGGCGAGCACGGCCGCGAGCCCTGCCACGGTCAACGCGCCCCAGAGCAGCAGCCCGGTGACGATCCCGCCCACGGTGCGCAGCCCGTCCCCGGGACCGGCCACGAGCGCACGCCGGGTCACCACCGCCATGTCCGGGCCGGGCACGAGGGTCAGCAGTCCCAGGACGCCGAGCGCCACCATCAAGTGGGTCAGCACGCCGCCGCCCTCCTGGAGTGCGGGTTGGCGGCGGTGCCCTCGGTGCTCAGCAGCACGACGACCGAGGACGGCCCCAGCCCCAGCGCCGTACGGCGTTCCTCGGCCCCGACGCCGGTGAGCGCCGCGCGCAGACCGGCGAGCGACGCGGCCCCGCAGGGGCCCGAGGAGACACCGGCGGCGGCCAGAACACCGGCCTCGCGGGCGCTGTCGGCGTCCGCGACGGCGACCGCCGCGTCCAGCCCGTCACGCAGATGGGGCCACGCGATGCCGGACGGGGTGCCGCAGTTCAGCCCGGCCATGGTGGTCTTGCCCGTGGGGACGCTGACGGGTGCGCCGAGGGTGAGGCTCTCCAGGACGCACGGCGCGGTCTCCGGCTCCACCGACAGCAACGCCGGGGCGTGCCCGCAGGGGCGGCTGCGGTAGTGGGTGACCACGGCCTGTGCCAAGGACCCCACGCCCACCGGTATGGAGACGAGATCGGGGCCTTCGGCGACCCCTTCGGCCGTCAACTGCTCGTCGATCTCGGCGCACAGGGTGGAGTAACCCTCGACGATCCACCGGGGGATCTGCTCGTAACCCGGCCAGGCGGTGTCCTGGACCAGGACCGTGTCCGGCGCGGCAGCCGCCTCGGCCGCCAGGCGCACGGCCTCGTCGTACGGCCCCGGGACCTCGGTGACCTTCGCCTGTTCGGCGACGATGGCCGCCACGGCCTGGGGGTGCACGCCCTGCGGAACGAAGACGTGGGCCTCCTGACCGAGGCGGCGAGCCGTGCGGGCCACCGCGCGGCCGTGGTTGCCGTCGGTGGCGGTCACGAGGGTGACCGGGGCCTGTTCGCCGCCGTTCGCCGTTCGTTCGGCAAGGGCGCGGTGGACCGCCCAGGACGCACCCAGGGCCTTGAAGGCGGGCAGCCCCAGACGGCACGACTCGTCCTTGACGAAGACCCGGCCGACGCCCCACGCGTCCGCGAGCGACGGGAGTTCGGTCAGCGGGGTGGGCGCGTAGTCGGGCAGCGAGAAGTGGAAGGCCCGCACTTCGGACGGCGCGGGTTCACACCGCCAGGCACGGGCACCGGGGCGCGCGAACCACGGCAGCGTACGGGAGGAGGGGGTGTTGTCAGGCACAGGGTTGTCAGGCACAGGACCAGGGTGCGGCGCGCCCCTACGATCGGTCCAGCGAATGTTTTCGACCTATACTCATCGGCGGACCCGAACGAACGAATGCGTTGGCAGAGATCGGCAAATCGACCCGGTCGGCCGATCGGCTGTCGGTCCGCGCGGGCGAGGAAGGCGAGCGTGCCATGTTCGATCTGCACCGGCTGCGCCTGCTCAGGGAACTCAAGCACCGCGGCACCCTGGCGGCCGTCGCCGCCGCCCTGTCCTACGCCCCCTCCTCCGTCTCCCAGCAGCTCTCCCAGTTGGAGACCGAGGTCGGCGTCCCGCTGCTGGAACCGGTCGGGCGGCGGGTGCGGCTGACCGAGCAGGCCGAGATCCTCGTCGCCCACACCGAGGCGATCCTCGAACGCCTGGAGCGCGCGGAGGCGGACATCGCCGCCTCGCTGTCCGACCTGACCGGCACCCTGCGCGTCGCCGCGTTCCAGACAGCCGCCCTGGCCCTCGTCCCGACCGCGCTCGGCCTGCTGCGTGACCAGCACCCGCGCCTGCGCGTCCACGTCACGCACATGGAACCGGAAAGGGCCCTGCCCGCGCTGCAAGCCCGCGACTTCGACCTCGTGCTCGCCGAGGAATACCCCGGCAACCCCAACCCGCGGCCCGCCGAACTCGAACAGGAGGACCTGCTCGACGACCCCCTGCACCTCGCCCTGCCGAAACCGGCCGGCACCAGGGAAGCCGACGGTCCGACCGCGGCGCTGCGTTCCCTCGCCGACCACCCCTGGGTGATGGAACCCGAGGGCACCGCCGCCCGGCACTGGGCCATGACCCTGTGCCGCAACGCCGGCTTCGAACCGGACGTACGGTTCGAGACCACCGACCTGCTGCTCCACCTCCGCCTGGTCGAGCGGCAACACGCCGCGGCCCTCCTGCCCGGCCTCGTCTGGACCGGACAGCCCCCGACCGTCACGCTGCGTCCGCTCCCCCGCGGTCAGCGCACGCGCCGCATCTTCACTGTCGTACGCCGTGGCCGCGGCCGGCACCCTGCCGTGCGGGCGTGCCGGGAAGCCCTCCGCCGAGCGGTCGGTCTGCGCTCCGACCGCGCCTGAGGGAACGAGCGCGGCGGCCGGCGGTTCCGTCGGTGTCTCCGTGGGCCGGCGCCATGTGCGGGACGAGGCACGGATCGAGCACCACGGAACCACGTCGTGTGAGTGGCAGACCTACGTGGACGCGCGGAGCCGGAGTTCCGCGCGGGCCACGAGGTCGTCGGGGGCCAGTGGACTGTCGCCGGTCAGGAGACGGGCCGCTTGTTCGACGGCGAGCACTCCGAGCCGGCGGATGTCCAGAGCCACGCTGGACAGTGGGGGCTCGACCAGCGTGCCGAGCGTCACTCCGTCGAAGCCGATCACGGCCAGGTCGCGCGGAACCAGGCGTCCCGTCCGGCGCGCGGCACGGAGCGCGCCGATGGCGATGACGTCGTTGAAGGCGAAGACAGCGGTCACGTCGGGGTGTTGGGTGAGCAGGTGCTCCAGCGCCCGCTCACCGCCCTCCACGCTCTGCTCCGCGCGGCACACCGGTCCGTCATCGAGTCCGCAGGCGGTCAGCGCGTCGGCGAACCACGCGTGCCGCACGCTCGGCTCGGCCCGGGCAGCGTGGTCGAGCATGCCGATGCGCCGGTGCCCTGCCTGGACGAGGTGTGAGACGGCCGCCCTGACCCCGTCCCTTCCGTCGATGCGGATGGAGCTGAAGCGTTCGGCGTCCTCGGCCCGGTCGATGAGTACGACCGGCAGTCCCCGGGTCCACTGCTCGATCTCGCTCTCGGTCCGGCTGAAGTAGCCGACGACCGCGTCCACTTGGGAGGCGATCACCTGGAGGGTGCCGAGCTCCTCCTGTGCGCTGTCCGCGGTGTCGTAGACCAGGACGTGCCATCCGCGGGCACGAGCGGCTTCCAGCGCCGCCGCGGCGACCTCGGTGAAGAACGGGTTGAGCAGGTCGGGGATCACGAGACCGACGCTGATCGTGTCCTGGCGCACCAGCCCCCTGGCGAACCGGCTCGGTCGGTATCCCAGCGTCCTCGCGGCTTCGAGCACACGCTGCTTGGTGGAGTCGTCGATCTCCCCCTTGTCGTTCAGCGCGCGTGACACGGTCTGCCGGGACACCCCGGCAGCGCGGGCGACATCATGGATCGTCACCCTGCGGGACTCGGTCCCGGACGGCACTGTCACCCACCTCCCCATCGTGATCCGAGAGTCTTGACACTCAACCGCACCCGAGCGCAAACTTCCGAACGTTTTACAGCGCCCGTGAACGTTCCCGTGAACGCTCACGGACGGAAGTTACAGCAGCTTGCCCCTTCCCGCCACGGTGTTCGGGGACCGAATCCGACACCGTCGCGGCCGTCCATGTCCACCGCGGCATCCCGCCTGAGTGAGTCAACGTCGACCCGGCCGGCGCCAGTCGCCGGTCGTTCTCGGGAACGGAAAACATGAGCAGCACAGTCATGCGCACCCGCCTCGCCACCGTCGCCGCGGCAGCCGGTGTCGCCGTACTCGCCGCATGCTCCTCGCCCGCGCCGTCGGGCGAGGCGTCGGCGGCGTCCTGCACGCCTGCCAAGGGCAAGGTCACCCTCCAGTACTGGAACACCGTTCCGGGCATGGACAAGGTGGTGGACCTGTGGAACCAGCGGCATCCGGACATCCAGGTCGAGACGAAGAACATCTCCAACGACCAGTACGGCACCCTGGGAAACGCTCTGAAGGCGGGGAAGGCGCCTGATCTGGCGCAGGTCGGCTACGACGAACTGCCCAACCTGCGCACCCAGAACGCCTTCGTGGACGCCTCGGCCTGCAAGACGGCCACCGCGGCCAAGTCGAAGTTCGTCCCCTGGACCTGGTCCCAGACCAGCTTCGGCGGCACCGGTGTGTTCGCCATGCCGCAGGACACCGGCCCGATGGCCCTGTTCGTGCGCCGCGACCTCTTCGAGAAGTACCACGTCGCGATCCCCACGACCTGGGACGCGTACGCGTCCGCGGCACAGAAGCTGCACAAGGCGGATCCCGGCCTCGCCATCACGTTCTTCGACCCGAACAACGCCGAGTGGTTCAACGGGCTCCTCTGGCAGAACGACGCGAAGATGTACGGCTACTCCGACGACAAGTGGCAGGTCACCGTCGACTCGGCACGGAGCAGGCAGGTCGCGGCGTACTGGCAGAAGTTGATCTCCGGCAAGCTCGTGCGCACCGACCTCGCCAACGGTTCGACGCAGATGTACGCCGCGTACCAGAAGGACCGGATCGCCAGCTACGTCGGTGCCGCCTGGGGCTACAGCATGTTCCGCGACAACCTGCCCAAGCAGGCCGGCAAGTGGTCGGTCGTCCCGATGCCGACCTGGGGGACGGACGGCGCGTCCGGCGACTGGGGCGGGTCGACCGTCGCGTTCATGAAGGGCGGCAAGCACCTGTACGAGTCGGTGGAGTTCAACACCTGGCTGAACACCGATCCGGAGGCGCTCGCCATGGAGAACAAGCTGGGCGGCCTGTACCCCGCCGCCAGTGCCGGTCTCCGACTCCCCTCGCTGGAGAAGGGCGTCGCGTACTACGGCAACGAGAAGATCTTCGACGTCTTCGCCGACTCGTCCAAGAAGATCGACACCAGCTTCGCCTGGGGCCCCACGCAGAAGACGGTGAACCTGGCGTTGCAGGACGCGATGGCCAAGGCGGCGGCCGGCGACGGCACGCTCACCGACGCGCTCTCGGCCGCCCAGCACGCCGCGCTGACATCGATGAAGGACCAGGCGATCCCGGTCACGGCGGGCAAGTGACCGCGGCATGACCGACACCGCAGCCCGCGCGACATCCGTCGTGGCGCCGACCCGCGTCCGCCGCCGCCTCCGCGGCGGCGGACCCCGGGCGGGCACCGTCGCCGCGTTCCTGACACCCTTCTTCCTGCCGTTCCTGCTGTTCTACCTGGTGCCCGTCGGCTACGCGCTCTGGCAGAGCCTGCGGGTGGTGCGCCGCACCGGCGGGCAGTACGGGACCTCGTACACGGCCTTCGGTGGTTTCGAGCAGTACGCGCAGGTACTGCGGAACACCGAGTTCTGGTCCAGCATCGGCCGCATCGGGCTGTTCGGCGTCGTGCAGGTGCCGGTCATGCTGTTCGTCGCTCTGGTCATCGCGCTGCTGCTGGACACTCCGCTGCTGAAGCTCAAGGCGTTCTTCCGCATCACCGCGTTCATGCCGTACGCCGTGCCCGGAGTCATCGCCGCGATCATGTGGTCGTACCTGTACTCGCCCCAACTCAGCCCTGTCGTCGACCTGCTGAACGGCATCGGCCTCAAGCCGGACTTCCTCGGCCCGGGTGCCGTGCTGTGGTCGACCGCCAACGTCTCCACCTGGCTGTGGACCGGCTACAACATGCTGATCATGTTCTCGGCGTTGCAGTCGATCCCGCAGGAGCTCTACGAGGCCGCGAAGATCGACGGCGCGAGCAACTGGACGATCGCGTGGCGGGTCAAGGTCCCGATCATCGCTCCGTCGATCGTCCTGACCTCGGTGTTCTCGATCATCGGCACGCTCCAGCTGTACGCCGAACCGGCCGTGCTGCGCCAGATCTCCTCGAACATCTCCAGCACGTTCACGCCGAACATGCTCGCGTACACGGTGGCCTCCGGGAACAACTACCAGCAGGCCGCGGCCATTTCCGTGGTCATCGCGGTCATCACCTTCGTGTTGAGCTTCGGGTTCATGCGACTGACCTCGAAGAGGGCCGGACTGTGAGCAACCCCTCCGTGATCCGTGAGAGCCGCGTCAGCCGTACGGCCGTCATGGCCCTGATGCTCCTCCTGGCCGTCTACTTCCTGCTGCCCGTCTACTTCCTCGTCGTCGCCGCGACGAAGCCGCAGGGCGACCTGGCCGCCACCAACGGGCTGGTGTTCTCGCACTTCAACCTGTTCGAGAACCTCCGCGTCCTGTTCACCCGCAGCGACGGCGTCTTCGGCCGCTGGGCCCTCAACACCGTCGTCTACGCGGTGCTGGGCGCGGCCGTGGGCACCCTGATCTCCGCGCTGTGCGGCTACGCCCTCGCCAAGTTCCCCTTCCGCGGCCGGGAGGTGCTGTTCTCCGTCGTCCTCGGCGGCGTCCTCGTACCCACCACCGCGCTCGCCCTGCCGCTGTTCCTGCTGTTCTCGGCGACGGGGCTCGTCAACACCTACTTCGCGGTCTTCCTGCCCAGCATCGTCAGCCCCTTCGGCGTCTACCTCGCGCGCGTCTTCGCGAACGCGTCCGTCCCGCAGGAGCTGATCGAGTCGGCGCGGCTGGACGGCGCGGGTGAGTTCCGCACGTTCTTCTCGGTGGCGTTCCGGCTGATGACGCCGGCCCTGGTGACCATCTTCCTGTTCCAGTTCGTGGCGATCTGGAACAACTTCTTCCTGCCGATGGTGATGCTCCAGAAGGAGTCCCTGTTCCCGATCACGCTCGGCCTGTACGAGTGGAACGGCCAGACCGCCCGCGCGCCCCTGCTCCAGCAGTCCGTGATCACCGGCTCGCTGGTGTCGATCGTGCCCGTGATCATCGTGTTCGTACTCCTCCAGCGGTTCTGGCGCACCGGGCTCGCCGCCGGGTCCCTCAAGTGACGTCCGCCCCACCCCCCGCACAGAAGGTGTCTGTCGCCATGTCCAAAGCGGCTGTGTTCGTGCCCCACTTCCACTGGGACCGCGAGTGGTACGAGCCCTTCCAGGTGTTCCGGCACCGGCTCGTCACCGCCCTCGACACCGTGCTGGAGACGGCCGAGGCGGACCCGGACTTCCGGTTCACCGTCGACGGTCAGATGGCCGCGATCGAGGACTACCTGGAGATGCGCCCGGAGAACCGCGACCGTCTCGCGGCCCTGGTCGGCGAGGGCCGGCTCGCCATCGGGCCGTGGCTGATCCTGCTCGACGAGTTCCTCTGCTCCGGCGAGACCATCGTCCGCAACCTCCAGCTCGGGTGGGCGGTCGCGGAGGGCCTGGGCGGGGCGATGCCCATCGGCTATCTGCCGGACATGTTCGGCCACATCGCGCAGATGCCGCAGATCCTGGCCCGTGCCGGGATCGAGCACGCGGCCCTGTGGCGTGGTGTGCCCGGTGCGGTCGAGGGTCACGCGTTCCGCTGGCGCGCTCCCGACGGCTCCGAAGTGCGCACGGAGTTCCTCTTCGACGGCTACGACAACGGCCTGGACCTCCTGCTGGTACCCGACCGGATCGGCCGCGCGCTCGGCGAGTACGCGGAGATGACGGCCCGGCGGTGGGGCGGCGACCCGGTGCTGGCGATGGCCGGCACCGATCACTCCGCGCCCGACCCGCGGCTCGCGGCCTGGTTGCGGCGCGCGGCCGGCCCGGACCGCGCCATCACCATCGCGACACTCGACGAGTACGTCCGCCGGCACGTGCGCGACGAGCCGGTCACCGTCGTCACCGGTGAGCTGCGCAGTCATGTGCGCGGCAACATCCTGCCGGGCGTGCTGTCCGTCCGGCTCGGGCTCAAGCAGCGGATGGCGGTGGCCGAGCGCATCGTCGACCATGCCGAGCGGGTGAACGCATCGTGGTCACGGCGGGACGACTCGCCGTTCCTCTCGCTCGCCTGGCACAAGATCATCGAGTCGACGGCCCACGACTCGGTGGTCGGCTCCGGCACCGACGAGACCTGTACCCAGGTCGAAGCACGGCTCGCCGAAGCCGCGCAGATCGCGCGCGCCGTCCGGGACGCGGCGCTCGCCGAGCCCGCCGCCCTGGTGCCGAGCGACGGTCATCTGGTCGCCAATCCGCTGCCGTTCCCCCGCGAGGCGCTGGTCGAGGTGGAGGTCGCGGCCCCGCCCGGGGGGACCACACTGGTCGCCACCACCGCGGACGGCCGCGAACAGCCCGTGCAACTGGTCTCCGAGGCCCCGACCGTGCTCAGCGACGAGCGCGTGGACGCCTCGCAGCTCGAACGCGTGCTGCGCCGGATCCATCGCCGGGAACTCTTCGGCCGGCTGATCGACCACTACGAACTCACCCCGGGCTCACTCGTCTTCCACCTCGCCGAGGTGCCGACCAGCGGACCGTTCGACCTGCTCATCCTGCGCCGGGACGTCGCCGCCGCCGCTGCCGCGCATCCGGGTGAGTGGCGGGTGCTGACACTGGAGGAGGCCCGCGCCACCGCGCTGGTGCCCGTGCGCGTCCCCGCCTGCGGGCTGGCGAGCTTCCGGGTCGCGCCGAGCGACCGGCCTGCCGCCCCCGCGATGGCACCCGCTCCGGCGACGGCGACGGGCCGCACACTGGCGAACGGGCTGGTCGAGGCCGAAGTCGCCGAAGACGGCACCTTGAAGGTGACCGGGGCCGACGGCACCGTGCTGAGCGGGGTCGGCCGGCTCGTCGACGGCGGTGACCGCGGCGACAGCTACAACTACGCTCCTCCGGCCCATGACGTGCTCGTGTCGGAGCCCACGGAGATCGGTGTCGAGCTCCTCGAAAGCGGCCCGCTGCGTGCGAGAGTGCGCGTCACCCGCGTCTACGAGTGGCCCGCGGAGCTCTCCTCCGACCGCGATCTGCGCAGCGGCCGGACCGTGCCCACGCCGGTCGAGACGCTGGTGGAAGTGCGCGCCGGGGAGCCGTTCGTCCGTGTCTCCACCGCGTTCCTCAACCAGTCCGCCGACCACCGGCTGCGCTTCCACGTGCCGCTGCCCGCACCCGTGGACACGTCGGCCTCGGCCGGGCAGTTCGCCGTCACCGAGCGCGGGCTCAGTGCCGAGGGCGGCTGGGGCGAGTACCCGATCCCGACCTTCCCGGCGAGTTCCTTCGTGTCGGCCGGCGCCGCCCACGTCCTGCTCGCGCACTCCAGTGAGTACGAACTCGTCGACGGCGGCTCCGAACTCGCCCTCACCCTGCTGCGAGCCATCGGCTCGATCAGCGTCAACATCCATCCCCTCCGTGACGAGCCCGCGGCGAGCGAGATCCCCGCACCGGGTGCGCAGGACCTGGGCATGCGCATCGAGAACCGGTTCGCGGTGCTGCCCTCGGCGGACGGCTGGGAGGGTGCGGAGGCGGTCGCGCGCGCCGAGGAGTTCCGCAACGACGTACTCGTCACCCGTGGGACCGCCCCCGCCGGGGGTCACCTGCCCCCGGACGCGACCGGCATCCGGGTCGACGGCACGAACGTCCTCGTCTCGGCCGTTCGCCGGGTCACCGACGCCGATCGCGGCGCCGGTACCGAGATCCGGCTGACGTCGATGAGCGACACGGGGTCGCACGTCCGCGTCACCGGCCCGTTCACGGAAGCCACCACGGTCGACCTGCTGGGCAGGCCCCTGTCCGGGACGCCGGTGCGGGACGGGCTCCACCTCGACCTCGCCCCGTGGGAGATCCGCACCCTGAGGGTGCGCTGACCGGTCGCCCCGGTCACTCGACCGCGCCCGCTCGCGCCCTCGCACACCCGCACCCGAGAGAGAGTGGTGACCTCGTGTCCCCCAGGCTTCCCTCCCATGTCACGGACCTCGCACCCGGCCGTGGGGCATTGCGTCCCGCGCGGTCGTGGCTGCACTCCGACGCCCCTTCCCGGTCACTGAACGGTCCCTGGCGGTTCCGGCTGTCGCCCACGGCGTCGGAGGCCGAGGACTTCGCGGCCGAGGGTTTCGACGACCGCGGCTGGGACAGCATCCCGGTCCCCTCCCACTGGGTGCTCCAGGGCGACGGAGCCTACGGCCGGCCGCACTACACCAACATCCGGTACCCCTTCCCGCTCGACCCGCCCCACGTGCCGGACGAGAACCCCACCGGCGACTACCGACGGCACTTCGACCTGCCCGCCGACTGGTCGGACGCCGAGCGCGTCCTGCTGCGGTTCGACGGGGTCGAGTCGCTCTTCAGGGTGTGGGTGAACGGCGTGGAGATCGGCAGTGCCAGTGGCAGCCGGCTCGCCCACGAGTTCGACGTCACCTCGGCGGTGCGCCCGGGCGACAACGTCGTCGCGGTACGGGTGCACCAGTGGTCGGCGGCCAGCTACCTGGAGGACCAGGACCAGTGGTGGCTGCCGGGCATCTTCCGGGACGTCACCGTGATCGCCCGGCCCGCCGGAGGCATCGAGGACGTCTGGTTGCGCACCGGGTTCGACGACGGACGCGGACGCATCGACCCCGAGGTCACGGCCGAGGCGGCGGCGTTCCCGGTCACCCTGCGCATCCCCGAACTCGGCGTCGAGCAGGTCTGGGCGACGCCCGCCGACGTGGCCCCCCTCGGCGTCGCCGGCGTGGAGCCCTGGTCGGCCGAACAGCCCCGCCTCTACGACGCCACCGTCTCGACGGCCGCCGAGAGCGTCGCCCTGCGTGTGGGGTTCCGCACGGTCGACATCAGGGGCGACCGGTTCCTGGTCAACGGCCGCCGCGTCGTGTTCCACGGGATGAACCGCCATGAGGCCCATCCCGAGCGCGGGCGCGTCTTCGACGAGGAGCACGCGCGGGCGGACCTGGCCCGCATGAAGCGGTTCAACGTGAACGCCATCCGCACCAGCCACTACCCGCCGCACCCGCGGCTGCTCGACCTCGCCGACGAACTCGGGTTCTGGGTCGTCCTCGAATGCGATCTGGAGACGCACGGCTTCGAGGACGCCGGCTGGGCCGGCAATCCCTCCGACGACCCGGCGTGGCGCGAGGCGCTCCTCGACCGCGTCGAACGCACCGTCGAACGGGACAAGAACCATCCCAGCATCGTGATGTGGTCGCTCGGCAACGAAGCGGGGACGGGAAGCAACCTCGCCGCCATGTCGGCGTGGGTCCACGCCCGCGACACCGAACGCCCCGTGCACTACGAAGGCGACCACACCGGCGAGTACACCGACGTCTACTCCCGCATGTACGCGTCGGTGCCGGAGATCGAGCAGATCGGCGCCGACGGGGCCCGCTCGGCGCTGGCGCACTGCACTCCGGCACAGAGTGCCCGCCAGCGCGCCAAGCCGTTCCTGCTGTGCGAGTACGCGCACGCGATGGGCAACGGGCCGGGAGGACTGGACGAGTACGAGGCGCTGGTGCACGCCTACCCGCGCGTGCACGGCGGTTTCGTCTGGGAGTGGCGTGACCACGGCATCCTGACCAGCGCCCCGGACGGGACACCGTACTACGCCTACGGCGGCGACTTCGGAGAGGTGGTGCACGACGGCAACTTCGTGATGGACGGCATGCTGCTGAGCGACGACGTGCCGACGCCCGGCCTCCACGAGTTCAAGGCGGTCGTGCAGCCGATCCGCTTCGACTTCGGCGACGACGGCGTCACGATCACGAACCTGCGGCACTCCGCCGACACCCGCGACCTCCGTTTCCGCTGGCGGGTCGAGCACGACGGGGTGCCCGTGGACAGCGGCGACCTGGAGGTACCCGTCGTCGCACCGGGCGGCTCGGAGCGGGTGCCGCTGCCACCGGTCCGGGTGTCGCCGGACGCCGAGACATGGTTCACGGTCGACGCGGTGCTGGCGGCCGGAACGGCCTGGGCCCCCGAGGGGCACGTGGTCGCGACGGCCCAACGGGACACCTCGGCACCCCGTACCGTTCCGGCGGCCCGGCCCCGGACCGACTGGCGGCCGGGAGACGGAACCCTGACGCTGGGGATCGCCGAGTTCGTCGACGGATCCCTCGTACGACTCGCCGGCCGCGCCGTGACGGGCCCACGGCTGGAACTGTTCCGGGCACCGACCGACAACGACGAGAGCGCGTCCGACCGGGTCGAGGACAGCGACGCCGCCATCGCCGGAGTGTCCAACGCCGATCTGTGGCGCCGCGACGGCCTGGACCGGCTGACGACGCGACGCGTGAGCGTGGAGCGGGCCGCGCGGTCCCTGCGCACGATCGACAAGGTCGCCGCGGCGGGCTCCGCCTCGTCGGTGACGGTGGAGTCCGTCTGGTCCCTCGACGAGGACGGGCTGGAACTGCTCGTGGAGATCGAGCCGTCGAGGGGCTGGCGGACGGTGTGGCCACGGATCGGTATGCGTTTCGGCTTCCCCGACGGCACGGCTCCGGTCGACGGCGCCGACTGGTTCGGTCTCGGTCCCTTCGAGTCCTACCCCGACAGTCTGCGCGCGGCGCGCACGGGTCGCTTCACCGCGGCCGTCCACGACCTCTCGGCCGGCTACGCGCGCCCCCAGGAGACCGGGCACCGCTCGCGGCTGCGGCGGCTGACACTGCTGAGCGGCGGCACCGAGGTGCTGCGCGTCGAGGCGGTCCCGGACAGGTCCGGTCGACGTCCGGGCTTCACCCTCAGCCGCCACACCCCCCAGGAGACCGCCCGGGCCAGGCACCCGTTCGAGCTCCCCGAGTCGACGACGAGCCACCTGATCATCGACGCGGCGCAGCACGGACTCGGTTCGCGGTCCTGCGGACCGGACGTGCGGCCTGGGTTCGCGCTTCGTCCTGAGGCCCGCACGATCAGACTGCGCCTCTCGGCGAGCCGCTGAACGGCGTCACTCCCGCGGCTCGGGCAGGCCGAGCAGGAGCAGCGTCACGTCGTCGTCGTGGGCGGCCGTGTCCGGGATGAGGCTGCCGACCAGGTGGGCCGCGGTCGCGTCCAGGGTGTCCGGATCGGTGGGAGCGTTCCTCGACACGCCGTCGAGGGCGTGGGTGAGGACGTCGATCCGCACCTCGATGTCGGTGCCGGGCCGCTCGACCAGTCCGTCGGTGTAGAGCGCGACGGTGCTGCCCGGGGGCAGCGGCTGGGTCGTCTCCTCGAACGGCACCGCGGCGCCGGACACCTCGTTGACGCCCAGCGGCACCCCGACCGGCGCCGGCAGCCGGTGGGCGGGCCCGTCCGGGGGCCGGGCGATGACGGGCATGTGTCCGGCCGAGCACAGGGTGACTTCGTGGGCTTCCTGGTCGATCACCAGGTAGACGCAGGTGACGAGCTGGTCCGCCAGGTCGCCGACGAACGCGTCCAGGCCGGTCATGAGCCGGCCGGGCGGTATGCCCGTACGGGCCAGTGCGTGGGAGGCGGCGCGCAGCTGGCCCATGACGGCCGCCGCCTCCAGGCCCCGGCCCATGACGTCTCCGATCATGACGCCGGTGCGGTGGGCGTCCAGGGGGATGATGTCGAACCAGTCGCCGCCCACCCCGGGGTCCTGGACGGACGCCAGGTAACGGTGGGCGCTGGGCAGGTGCGGCAGCCGGGGCGGCTCGCCCATGAGGCTGTGTTGCAGGGTGTAGGAGATGTGCCGCTGCTGCTCGTAGCGTCCGGCTCGTTCCGCTTCGATCTGCCGGCGTTCGGTGATGTCCCGTACGGCCATGAACATCACGGCTTCCTCTTCGTCCTGGAGGGTGCTGACGCTGACCTCGACGGGGAACTCCCCTCCGTCGCGGTGCAACCCGTACAGGTCCCGGTCCAGGACGATCGGCTGCGGATCGCGCCGTCGCAGATAGGCGCCCAGCAGTGCGCTGTGCCGCCGGCGCCGCGCGTCGGGCACCAGGCCGACGACCCTGGTGCCGACGAGGTCGTCCGGCCTGTGGCCGAAGAGTCGTTCCACCTGTGCGTTGGCCATGACGATGGTGCCGTCCCCGTCCGTGATCAGGGTGGCGTCGGGTGCGGATTCCAGCAGCGCGCGGAATCGCTGGTGGGACCGCTGGACCTCGCGCTCGGCCGCGACGCGTTCGGTGACGTCGATGACCACACCGCAGACGGCGTAGGGCCTGTCGGTCGCATCGGTGAGCGGGAACATCGTGGTGAGGACGTCCCGGGGGCCTATCGGCAGCGGCAGACGCTCCTGTCGCTGTACGGCGGTGCGTGCCGGCGTGCCGAAGTCGTCGGAGCTCACATGGCGTGCCAGGTCGACCGGCAGGACGTCCTGGGCGCGCCGGCCCAGGACCTGTTCGTACGACAGGCAGGTGTTCTCCTCGAATCGTGAGTTGACCGCCAGGAAGCGGCCGTCCAGGTCCGTGATGAACACCGTCGCGGGCGTGTGGTCCATGAAGGCCTGTAGCAGCTCGTTCTGCCGCACCTGCCATTCGGCCCGGGCGTGTGCCAGTTCGACTCGGCGGCCCACGGGCAGGGTGATGAAGACGACCGCGGTGAAGACGGTCACGTGCCCCCACACCAGCAGCGCCGTACCCAGCCGCCCCCCGTACAGCCCGGCGTCCTGACCCGCCAGGACGGCCCAGCCCAGCAGCAGCGGAACGATCAGGTTGGTGGAGATCAGCCGGCGCCCCAGCGGGCTCATGATGCCCGCGTTCATCAGCAGCCCGGCGAGACCTTCGTCCGGCCGGGCCAGGAAGGCGGCGATGCCCACCAGCACCAGGGCCAGCGCGGTGGGCAGGGCCATGTAGGCGCCGAACCGTTCCATCTCGGGTGCGTCGTAGGCCAGCCCGTACAGGCGCAGCAGGCCCAGGCCGAGGACGGACAGGCCCGAGACCTGGCTCGCCCAGGCGGGCAGTCGGCGCATGCTCAGGCCCAGGGACGCCGCGCCCGCGAGCGTCAGCGCCGCGGCCACGCTCGGTGCCATCCGTCCGGGTGCCCCGGTCATCAGCCGCACGCTGTCGTCTCTGAAGAGGAGCTGATCGATGCCGAGGCCGGTCCCGGTGAGGTACTCCAGCAGGGTGAGCCCGCCGATCAGGGCGGCCAGGCCCGCGGCCACGCGAGCCACGGCGATCGTCCGCCGGGTCATGGGCCCGCGGGCCGCCAGGAACAGCGAAAGACCCACCGCGACGAGAGCCACGGCAGTGTTCGGCTTCATGACCGGGGCACCGCCGGGCAGGGCGCTCTTCAGCACACCGATGCCAAGGATCCAGCCGGACAGGCCCACCGCACCGAGCAGGGCGCACAGCAGGGACGCTGCCCGGCCCCCCGCACGAGCGGCGGCCAGGACGGACTCGTGGAACGGCAGGCCTTCGGTCTGCTGCCTTCGCCTCTCCACATCATCACCTTTACGGACAGATGACTTAAGTGGCACGAAGCTACTTCAACATTCACAAATATGTACAGGCTTGTTCTGGGAGGACCGGGGTGTTATGCGCGCGCGGCGGCGGCGCCGTTACGTGAGACGCCGCCGCCAGAACCCCGCGCTTGACTCACACCTTCGGGTGTCGCACATTTGAGTCCGCATAACGGAAACCGTTTCTCACATTATGGCAAGAAGGCGCCATGAATACGGTAAGGATCGCCAGGGAATCCCCGGCGCTCATGAGGTTCGAACCCTCATAGGACCCCCCATGAAATCTCCTTCCCGCGGTGTCCCGGCACCGGCCACGGAGGGCCACGGGGGCCGTCTGTCGCGGAGACTTCGACACCGGTGGGAACATCGGTTCCGGCCCGGTCCCCCAGGCACCGGCAGACCCGTTGCCGACGGTGCCCGAGCCCAGGTGGCCCTTCCCCTCCTGCTGATCGCGGCGATCACTCTCGCGGCGTCCTTCGCCCCCCTTGCCGTTCACCTCTCACCACTCCTCGTGGCCGCCCCCACCTTCACCGCGGCCGTCGCGCGCACCCGGTACACGGTCGTCATGGCGCTGGCCGCCAGTGCGGCTGTCGTCCTCGCCGACTGGCACGACGGGCTGGTGCGTTCGCCCCTGCTGCCCGTACACATCGGCGCCCTGCTGGCCGTCTCCGCCTCGGTGATCGCCGCTCGCGCCCTGCACGACCGTGACCTGAGGGAACTCACGCAGGTGCGGGCCGTGTCCGAGGCGACCCAACGGGTTCTGCTGCGGCCCCTCCCCCGCAGACTGGGCTCTTTGCGTGTCGCGTCGGCGTACCGGGCGGCCACCGCGCACGCCCAGGTGGGCGGTGACCTGTACGCCGCCGCCCGCACCGGCCGCGCGACCCGCATCCTCATCGGTGACGTCCGCGGCAAGGGCCTCCCGGCCCTGGAGGACGCCTCCGCCCTGCTCGGCGCGTTCCGCGAGGCGGCCCATCAGCACGCGACACTCCCGGAGTTGGCGGCTGCTCTGGAGCGCAGCGTCCGCAGGCACCTGGCCGAGATCGCCGAGTCGGCGTCCGACAGCGCCGAGCGCTTCATCACGGCCCTGCTGGTCGAACTTCCCGACGGGGAGGAGACCGTCCGGATCGTCAGTTGCGGACATCCCCCGCCTCTGGTGAACCGACGCGGCCCCGTGACCGCCCTGTGTGTGACCCGACCCGCTCCGCCGCTCGGCCTGGCCGGAAGCACGGCGGAGGAATTCCCCCTCGCCACCTTCGCGTTCGCCCCAGGAGACACCTTGCTGCTGTACACCGACGGGCTCATCGAGGCCCGCGACGCGACCGGGAGTTTCTACCCCGTCCTCGAACGCGCCGCCGCCTGGGCGTGGCGGTGTCCGCACGGCCTCCTTCAGGACATCAGCAAGGACCTGAGGAACTACGCGGGCCGGCACCTGGACGACGACCTCGCCATGGTGGCCGTACACTCCCCCGCCCGCTCCTGCCACGTCCCGGCGCCCCTCACCGGACCCGCACCAGAGGCGACCGCATGACCAGCGACACGACCGGCGACGACGACCCCCCGCCCCTGATGTCCCGCCCGCACATGGCCGACCCTGAAGGGACCGTGACAAGGATGGCCACCGTACGACGTCTGCTGTGGCAGCCGGGCTCGCTGCTCGCCGTCTACCTGTGCGCGGCCTGCGCGGTCCAACTGGGCGCGTCGACGGGGGGCCTGGTCCGCTGGTCCGCCTACTCGGTGCTGGCGCCCCTGGTGGCCGCCGCGTTGCTTCCGGTTCGGGGCACCCTCACGATCGGGGTGGCGACGCTGGTGGCCAGTGTGGCTGTCTACGGCTTCGCGATCCACGGCGTCTCGGAAGGCGGCCGAACGGTCGTGATCGCCGCCGCTGCGCTGTCCCTCGTCCTCAGCCTCGTCGTCTGCCAGGCGCGCCTGCGTCCCCGACGCTCGGCTCCGGCCCCCGCGGAGCGGCCTGTGGAGTCCGCCGACAGCGCGCCCCCTGGCACACCTGGGCCCTCGGTGACCGATCTGCCGCTGGACCTCCTGCCGCAGCCCGCGGCGGTGGATCTCGCCGCTCGCCGCACGGCCGCCGACGGCACGGCGAGCGCGCAGGCCTACTGGCTCGACGCGATTCCGCTGCCGGGTGCCCGCGTCGCGCTCGTCGCCGGCTCCGTCGAGGACGGGGCCGCCACGCCCGCCATCACCGCCGAACTGCGCGCCGCGGTACGCACGCTGGCCGACCTCGACCTGCAACCGGAGGAACTCCTCACCCGTCTGGAGCACGTGCTCACCCGGCTGCGTCCCGCCGACGACGAGGGCCGGCACCGCGCGGGCGCGTCCGAGGTCACTGTGAGGTGCCTGTACGCGGTCTACGACCCCGTCTCCGGCTGCTGCGCCCTCGCCGGCGCCGGGTGTCCGGCGCCGACCGTCATCAGGCCCGACGGCGTCGTCACCACGGTCGAGTTGCCGACCAGCCCGCCGCTCGGACACGCACGGCCGCCCGTGGAGGCCACGGAGGTCCGTCTCCCCGAAGGCAGTGTGCTCGTGCTGCGCGGACACGGCCCCGGGACATCCGGGCCGGTGGACGAGGCCGTCGCGACCGCGCTGTCCGTGGCGGACCTCGGATCCCAGCCCAGCCTCGGCGCCATCTGCCAGGCCGCCCTCGACACGCTGCTGTCCGGTGGGCGTCACGCCCACGCCGGCGTGCTCGCCGCCCGCACCCGCAGGCTCGGCAGCGGCAACGTCGCCACCTGGGAGCTCACGGCCGGCCTCGCCTCCGCCTCCGAGGCCCGCAAGCACGTCGCGGCGAAGCTGGCCGCGTGGGGCCTTGAGGAGGCCGTCGCCACCACGGAACTCATCGTCAGCGAACTCGTCACCAACGCCGTCCGCTATGCCGGTCCTCCCGTGCGGTTGCGCCTGATCCTCCAGGGCACAGGGCTGATCTGCGAAGTCTCCGACAACAGCAGCACCTCCCCGCATCTGCGGTGGGCCCGCACCTTCGACGAGAGCGGACGCGGACTCCTCATCGTCGCCCAGCTCACCCGGAGCTGGGGGACCCGCCACCATGTCGACGGCAAGACCGTGTGGGCGGAACAACACCTCGGAACGCTCGGAACGCCGGACGAAGCCACGGACGACGCCCCTGACGACGATCACAGCACGCCGGCGCACGCCCCCTCATGAGGAGGCCGCCCGGCTGACACCGTCGGCACAGTGCCGCTCGCGGCACCCGCACGCGGAGCTCCAGAATGGAACCTCTTCAGGAACTGCTCACTCTGATCCTCGAACCGCTGTCTTCATCATGGACCTCAGCCCGCAGGCCATCGCCTCACTGCTGCTGGAGACGACCGACACGGCCACGGCACCGGCCCGTCGGAGACTTCTCGTCAGCGACGCGACACCGAAGCTGCTCGATCCCGTGGTGCGACTGCTACGGGTCGCCCGCTGCCCGGACGACCTGCGTGTCCTCGGCCCGTCCTGTCAGCGGGAGATCCTGTGGCGGTTGCTCACCGGCGACCAGGGCGCGCTCACCCGGCGCATCGGCCGGGCCGACAACGGGCTCGCACATGTCGTCCGGGCCATCGGCTGGATCCGCGAGCACTACGACGAGCGGCTCAGCGTCGCCGATCTCGCCCGGATGTGCGGCATGAGCACGTTCTCCTTCCACCGGCACTTCCGGGCAGCGACGTCCGTGACACCGCTCCGGTTCCAGAAAACGCTGCGCCTGCAAACCGCCCGGACACTTCTGTGGGCGCGTTCGGGGAGCGTCACGGATATCGCCCACCGCGTGGGCTGCGAAAGCCCGTCGCAGTTCAATCGGGAATACCGGAAACTGTTCGGTACCTCTCCGGGGCGCGACTCGCCACGAAGTTGACAGTATCGTGCACGTGGGCTGGAGGATCGACCTCACTGATCCATAGGGATTTCTGCTGGAATGGGGCGCCGAGAGGGAAAGGCGGTCCTGAGCCTTTCCATTGCGCCGTGAATTCCGGCTGCTGCCGCAGCTGATCCGGGACGTCGTCCCGGGCGATGCCACGCGTGCCGCCGTCGTGGGCGCGCACGCGGATCTCGTGTGCCGCGTTCTGCACACGCATCATGAGGGTGAGGACGCGCTGCTGTGGCCGAAGCTCCTGGACCGGGGCGGTGAAGAGGCCTTGTCCAGCGTGCCCATGATGGAGACGCAGCACCGGTCCATCGACCGGTCCCTCTTCGAGGTGTCCGAACTCCTGCGTGAGTGGCGTTCGACCGGGCGGGGCGGCGAGGAACTCGCCGACGCCTTCGAGCTTCTGCTGTCCGTGCTTGTGGCGCACATGGCAACGGAGGAGAAGGTCGTACTGCCTCTCGCCGAGCGGCATGTCACCGCCGCGGAATGGAGAGGGCTGGGCGAGCACGGTATGGGCGCCATCGCGAAGAAGGATCTTCCGCTGACGTTCGGCATGGCCATGTACGAAGGCGATCCCGAGGTCATCAAGGCGGTTCTCGCCCACGCGCCGCTGCCCGTCCGCCTGTTCGTACCCGTCATCGGGCGCCGCCGCTACGCCGCCCACGCGAGGCGTGTCCATGGCACGTCCAGGCCGGCCCGTCTCGGCACCCTCGTCTGAACGTTCGCTCTTCCTGCTCGCGGCTCGCGGCCCGTGGAGGCGACCACCTCCGGCTGCGCGCGCAGTCGCCGCTCGGCCTGTGCGGGCGGGCGGCGAGCAGCAGCCTGCCCGAGGGGAAGGCGTGGGCGTCCGTGAGCCATGTCCTGGACCGGCCGAACCGACCTGGCGTTCCCCGCCGGCGCGGGCCGGCGGCGCATTCGCCGCGCGCCACGGCCCTGGGTCTGGCCCACGTCCGTGGCGCGCGGCAGGAAGCGTTCGCGGAACGGCTGCTCGCGGACCGCCGGCGTCGGCCCCCTCCGCCGGGGGAGCGCCTTCGGGTGTGACGCGCGGTGGGCTCGCCCCGGCCGGGCGGGCTCACCGTGCGTACGGGCCTCAGCCGGTGTTCTCGACGCGCCGGGCAGGTCGACCCCGGGTCGCCGACCGGAACGGGCGCTCACCGCAGACCGCCGATCCGCTGGTACCGGTCGTGGGGCCCACGTCGGCGTGCGGGAGTGGACCCTCGGACGACGTCATGGTTCCCTCGCGGTCGGTGTCATCCCCGCCAGGGGAGCCTCCTCCGGCCGCCGGCTCTGGTCGCGGCGGTCCAGCAGGGCCAGCAGGGGGGCCGTCATCACCGTGGTGACCAGGGCGACGATCACGAGGACGCCGAAGAGGGCCGGGGAGGCGATGCCCGCCGACAAGCCCACGTTGATGGCGATGAGCTGCATCAGACCGCGCGCGTTCATCAGCGTGCCGACGCGGACGGCGACGGCCTGCGGCTCGCCCAGCAGCCGCGCCGCGGCCCAGCAGGCACCGAACTTGCTGATGATCGCCACCGCCACACAGACCACGGTGAACAGCAACAGCTTGCCGTCGGACAGCAGCGTGAAGTCCGTGTTGAGGCCGGAGTAGGCGAAGAACAGGGGCAGGAACACGATCCGGCTCACCGGTGCGACGGCCTCCACCGCGCGGGTCACCACCGGGTCGCGGGGGAAGGCGACACCGAGACTGAAGGCGCCGAACACGGCGTACAGGCCGATGCGGTCGGTGTACCACGCGGCCAGGAACAGCAGGAGGACGGTGACCAGCAGCATGTGGTCCTCGGTCAGCCGCCGGGCCCGATCGAGGGCCCTGGGCCGGACACGCAGGAAGATCCCGAGGAACACGGCGAGACCGGCCGTGCCGATCACCGCGCGCAGGAAGGTGTCCGCACCACTGCCGGCCATGCTGAGCACCCCGGCCAGCAGGACCCACGCCACGGCGTCGTCCAGCGCGCCCGCGGCCAGGGAGACCGATCCGAAGCGGGTGTTCGTCAGGCCGCGTTCGGTGATGATCCGGGCCATCATCGGGAAGGCGGTGATCGCCACGGTGACGCCGACGAACAGCGCGCCCACCGTGGGCGAGATCCCGTCCGGGTAGAGGTCCACCGCGTCGTGCGCCGCCCAGGCCAGTCCGGTGCCCAGCAGGAGCGGCACGACGATGCCGGCCGCCGAGACGGGCACCGCCGTACGGCCCACCGACCGCAGCCGGTCGGTACGGAACTCGTATCCGGACAGGAACATGAACACGACGAGGCCGACCTGTCCCGCCACGTACAGCACGGGACGGATCTCGTCCGGGAACACGGCCTCCTCCAGGCCGGGCGAGAGGAGGCCGAGTACGGAGGGGCCGAGGGCCACGCCGGCGACCATCTCGCCGACGACGGGTGGCTGGCCGAGCGGGCGCAGCAGCCGGCTGACGAGGCGGCAGGCGGCGAGGATGACGGCCGCGGCGAGGAAGAACGCCGGGCCCATCTCGGTGGTCGACAACGGTGACTCCTTGGTGAGGAGACGTAGGGGGGTGCCCCTGTCAGGCGCTCCGGCCGGTGTAGGGGCAGGTGGGCGCGGCCTGACCGGGTCCCGCCGCGGTGCCGGGCGAGCCGTGGTCGCCGTCCAGCGGGCGGCCCTCGGTGTCGTACCGGGCGAAGTAGGTCGCGGCGGGCCTGGTGCGGCGGGCGTCGAGCACCATCCAGGTGCCGAAGAGCAGTTGCAGCAGGCTGCGTCCGACGTCCTCGGCGCGGTCGCGGACGGTCAGTGCCGTGCGCAGGACGCGTCGGGGGCGGTCCGGGACCGGCCGGTCCCGGGGCAGGAGCAGACAGGGGGCGCGGTGCGGGATGGAGCGGGTGTGGCTGACGGGCGAGTCGAGCACGTACCGGGCCAGCACCTCGCGGGTCGCGGCGCGCATGACGACGGGTGCGAGGCGCCAGGCGGGGCAGGGCCGGTTGGCGGCGACGCCGAAGGGGATGTGGTGGGCGTTCTTCGCGGAGAGCGTCGCCCAGCGTCCGGGGTCGAAGCGTTCGGGGTCGGCGTAGCCGGTGGCGTGGTAGTCCGGGTAGCTGAAGGTCAGGACGGAGCCCGCCGGGATCGTGGGCAGACCGTCGAGGGCGATGTCCGCGGTGGTGATCCGGTGGGCCACCCCGAACAGCGGGTAGAGCCGGAACGTCTCGTTCATGACATGGGTCAGGTAGCGGTCGTCGTCGGGTGTGGCCGCCACTCGTTCCTGTACGTCCGGGTGCTGGGCCAGGACCAGCAGGAGGTGGGCCATCGCCTCGGACATCTGGACGACGGCGGTGTTGAAGAAGGTGCCCTGGAGGTAGTACGCCTGCTGACGGCGGGTCAGGCCGGCGGGCAGCGCGTGCGGTACGTCACCGGCCGCGAGGCGGCGCAGCAGGTAGCGGGTGAGCCGGTTCCGGCGGCGCATGTGGCGCGGACGGGTGCACTTGAGGGCGTTGACGACGTCCTCGGCGTGGGCGACGATCAGCCGCCGGGCCTCGGCCGGACAGGGTTCCCCGAAGACCAGGCCGTAGAAGAACTCGGCCCACACCGGCATCATCAGGTCGCGCAGCCGTACCGTGCGCACGCGGTCGGTGGCTGCCGCGTCCAGGGCCCGCCGGGTGTGACGCGCGGCGGCGTCGTACAGCTCCGCCGAGGGGCCGGAGAGGATGGCGAGCGTCCGGCGGGCGACCTCGTCGTAGCGGGGTCCGGCCTCCAGGTGCTCCTGGTGGATGTCGGCGCCGGGCGCGAGCCAGTACCAGAACAGGTCGGACAGTGCCGCGCCCTTGCTGCGGCCCCCGGCGGCCGGGTGGCCGTAGACCTCCTGGAAGCGGTCGGGGCCGAAGGTGGCGTCGGGGAGGAGCATGCCCTCGTCGCCGTTGACGCGGGCGAAGACCTTCGTGCGCAGGGCGACGACCTTGCCGGGCAGCCAGGCCGGGGAGGACAGCAGCAGCGCGCCGCCCGCGGCGAGCGCCGCCGCCGTTCTCCTGCTCACCATGCGCGTTCTCCTCTCCGGGGCTGGTACGGAAGGCCGCGAGGGGCCCCCTGGTCGGCCGCGAGCCCCCGCGGCCGGTACGGGAGCCCGCGCGGGACCACCTGGTCGGCCGTGAGGTCCTGCGGCCGGTGCCCGCCGCAGAGGGCGAGCACCTGGTCGAAGTCCTCGCGCAGGGCCGTCAGCGCCTCCCGTACGCCGGCCTCGCCGCCCGTGGCCAGGGCCCACAGCACCGGCCGGCCCACGCCGACGGCCCGGGCTCCGAGGGCGAGGGCCAGGGCGATGTCGGTGCCCCGGCGCACTCCCCCGTCCATGAGGACCGGCACCCGTCCGGCGACGGCCTCGGCCACGGCCGGCAGTGCCTCGACCGATGCCGCGGCGGCGTCGAGTTGCCGTCCCCCGTGGTTGGACACGACCAGTGCGTCCACGCCCTGCTCGACGGCGGCACGCGCGTCCTCGGGGTGCAGGACGCCCTTCAGGACGAGGGGCAGGCCGGTCAGCTCGCGCAGCCCGGCCAGGTCGTCCCAGCCGGCCGGCCGCATGGCGATGTCGCGGGTCGCGCCGGGTGCCGCACCGGGCAGGTCCCGCATGTTCTCGGCCGCGAGACCGGGCGGCAGGTCGTGGAACCCGTTGCGCAGGTCCCGGGTGCGCCTGCCGAAGACGGGTGAGTCGACGGTGACGACGAGGGCGGAACACCCCGCCCGTTCGGCCCGGAGCACCAGTTCGGCGGTGACCTCGTGCTCCGGTTGGAGATACAGCTGGAACCAGACCACGGCGTCCGGGTCGGTCTCGCGGGCCGCGGTGACGACGTCCGCGACGGCGGTGGTGGCGGCCATGCCGGTGACCAGCGGGGTGCCGGTCGCGGCGGCGGCGCGGGCGGTGGCCAGTTCGCCGTCGGGGTGGGCGAGACGGTGGAAGGCGGTGGGCGCGACGAAGAGCGGCGCCGGCCACTGCCGGCCCAGCACGCTCACCCGGGTGTCGCGGTCGGCGCCTCCGCGCAGCACCCGGGGAAGCAGGGCCAGCCGGCCGAAGGCGTCCTCGTTCTCCCTGAGCGCCGTCTCCTCGCCCGCGCCGCCGGCGAAGTAGTCGTAGTGCTCGGGCCTGAGTTTCTCGCGTGCCGACTCGGCTGGATCGTGCGGCGGGCCGCAGTGCGGGCCGGTCATGCCCGGGGCGCGGCGAGTTCCTCGCCGGCCGGGAGGTCGTCCCCTGCGGACAGCCGCGAGGCGAGGAAGGAGCGCAGTGGGCCGACGTGGACGTCGGGGTTGTCCCACTCGTTCTCCAGGTTCTCCGTGATGTGGTGCTCGGCGACCGGCTTGCCGGTGCCGTCGGGCAGGAACTGCCGTACCGCCGGGTGCAGATAGCGCGCGTCGAGGCCGCTGGTGTCCTGCTGGGGCGTCCTGCTGACGGTGATGTCGAAGGGGTCGACCTGGTCGTGGTCGGCGCCGTACTCCAGCGTGACGGTGAAGTAGGAGGCCACGTTCCCGAACTCGCCCCGGGCGGCGGCCTCGTGGAGGTGCGCCACCGGGATCTCCTCGCAGTAGCGGACCTCGCCGTCGGTGCCGACCAGCACCGCGTCGCCGAGGAACCCGAACATCTGCCACAGGGCCGAGGTGCGGTTGACCCGCTCGATGACCGCGTCGGTCACGGGGCCCGCGGCGGCGGGCAGGGTGGTGTGCGGCCATTCCTGGTCGTGGTGGCGGCGTTCGAGGATGCGGTGCAGCGCCTTCACGCCGTACCGGAAACCGTGGATGAAGCCGCTGGTCGACTTCTTGAAGTCCAGGGACTGGGTGATGGTGCCGGCGAAATAAAGATCGGGCACGTTCACGGATTCCCAGGCGTCGGTGAGCCGCGGGAAACGGTCCTTGACGACGAGCTCGGGACGGCAGTCGTCGTCGAAGATCGAAGCGTCGAACCGGAATCCGGTGGCGAGGATGACCCGGTCGTACGAGATGTCCTTCACCACTTCCGCGACGCGCGAGAATTGCACGCTCACCACATAGGTGCCGTCGGGCTTCCGGACTATCCGCAGGATGTCGCCGTCCAGTACGGCGTTCTGGGACTTGAGCTGATACGTGTCCAGGAAGTTGTTGTTGACGGCCCGGAGATGTCCGACGAAATGGGTCCGCCAGGCGAGTTTGAGGGAGCCGGGTCCGGCGACGTGGATGACGGCGGCGGTCTCGATGAGATTGTCCGCGGTCTCGAACGCGGAATTGCCCCGCCCGATGATCAGTACCCGCTTGTCGGTGAATTCGGCGGGGTCGACGGACACCTGGTCGTAGTGCTCGGCCTCCTCGGCGCCCTCGATGGGCGGCACGTACGGCCGCGAGACGCCGGTGGCGACGATGACGCGCCGGGCCCGGACAACGTTGCCATCCCGGTCGGTCGCCGTGAAAAGGTCACCGTCGGGCCGGGAGATCCGCGTGACACGGGTGTTGAAGCGGATGCGCAAGTCGTGCGCCCGCGCGAAGTCCGCCAGGTAGCGGACCATGTCGTCGGCCGGGGGGAAGTACCGCGGGGAGTACGCGGTGAACAGTGGGCCCTCGTCCGAGAGCAGGGAGTTCCAGTCGACGCGCAGACGCAGTTCGGGATCACTCCAACCGGTGTGCACCTTGTTGGAGGAAATAAGGGTCCGGTGTCTGGGGAAACGGGTGAAGAAAGCGCCGGGAGCGTCGCCTTCTTCCACGATGAGGTAATCTCTGCCGCTTTTCTGGAGGAAGTACCCGGCCTGGAGGCCCGCAGGGCCGCCGCCGATGACGAGATAGTCAACCTGCCCTAAATCAGACATGGCCTTCTCCTGCCTTCCGTGGGGGCGGGAAAGACGGTACTTGACGGTTAAAGAACGGAGCCACCCCAGCCCTGCGTGATATAGGTCACATACCTGCGGGGGTGGTGGATTTCCCCCGTCGGTTAACGTGAAGGCGTGATTGGCGGACCGAGTGCGCCACACGCACCCCGCATGGTCGTTTTCCAGTCATTCACGCTGCCTTTACGTCGATTTCCGGCCCAGAGTGGAGACGAAGTGGACGAAAAGCCCGGGAAAGTCTTTCCGCAAGCGCTCGTCGACGCGTTCCGCGACGCTCCCCGTCTGCCCGCTTTCGAGTACGGCGGACGCGCGGTCACCCGGGGACAGGTGCTCGACCTGATCGCCGGGTTCGTCAGAGGACTGCGCGGTGCGGGACTGACCGCCGGATCCCGCGTGGCCCTCGACACCGGTGTCACGCCGGAGGCGTTCGCCGTCCGCGTGGCCGCCCATGTCGTCGGCTGCCAGGTGGTGGCGCTGCGTCCCGGGCTGACCCGCGAGCACCTGCGCGACATCCTCGCCCGCGACATCGACGCCGTCGTGACGGACGACGCCGCGAGCCGGCCGGAACTGGCCGCCGAAGCGGGCGACATCCCCCTGCTGGAGACCGGCGGCGTGGCACGGCCCCCGGCACCCGGCACGCCCGGCCCCGACGACCTCACCGCCCGGGGCGACCGCGACGGCATCGGCGTCATCCACCTCACCAGCGGCAGCACCGGCCGGCCCAAGGGAACGATGGTGACCTACGACGCCCTGTCGGAGGACTGGGCCCTGCAACCCGCCCGCTGGACCGATCGCACCCGGCGCCTCGCGGCGCGGTACGCACGCTTCCTGCTGTTCGGCACGCTCAGCAGCGCCGTCATGTTCGAACACGTCTGCCTGTCACTGCTCGGCGGAGGCACCGCCGTCATCCCGGACCAGCCCCTGCGGTTCCCCGAGGTCTTCGCCGACCACCGCATCACCGCCTGCATGACGACGGTGCCGCGCCTGTACGGCATCCTCGACGCCGTGCGCGACCGGACCGTGGACACGAGCAGCCTGCGCGCCCTCGTCGTGGCCGGCTCCCCGCTCGCCCCGCACCGGCTGACCGAGGCCGCCGGGCTGCTGGGGCCGGTGGTCCACCACGCCTACGGCCAGACGGAGACGGGCATGCTGACCGTCCTCGAACCGGAGGAGCTGGCGGCCGATCCCGGCCTCGCCGACAGCGTCGGACGCCCGCTCGACACCGTGGAGATGACCGTGCGGGATCCCGACGGACGGGATCTCCCCACGGGCCGGACGGGCGAGGTGTGGGTCCGGCTGGCGGACGCGTTCCACGGCTACTGGGAGGACCCTCGGGAGACCGCGGAGGTCCTGCGGGACGGCTGGGTCCGTACCCGGGATCTCGGCCGGCTCGACGCGCGGGGGTATCTGCGGCTGTCCGGGCGCACGCGCGACATCGTCATCGTCAACGCCGTCATCCACTACGCGGGCCCCATCGAGCGGGTTCTGGCCTCCCATCCCGACATCGACCAGGCATATGTCGTCGGTGTCCCGGACGACCGGACCGGCGAGGCGATCCACGCCTTCGTCGTCCCGCACCCCGGGGCCGTGCCGGACGCCGACGTGCTGCGCGAGCTGGTGGCCCGGGAACTCGGCGAGGCCGGCGTCCCGGTCGGTGTCATCGGCATCAGCGAGGTTCCCGTGGCCGCGAGCGGCAAGCCGGACAAGGCGGCGTTGCGTGCCTCGCTGGCGGGGCGCTGAGAGGACGAAGCCCCGCTCGCCCCGTCGGTGGACGGTCGCCACGACGTCGCTGCGGCTCAATGCCCGGCTGTGCGTGTGGTGAGGTCCTCCTCCGTGATGGGGCGGAGCACCCGGCACGGGGTTCCCACCGCGACGGTCATCGGGGGGATGTCGCGGCTGACGACGCTGCCGGCGCCGATGACCGAGCCGTACCCGATGCGGACGCCCGGCAGGACCACCGCGTTGCTGCCGATCCAGACCTTGTCCTCGATCACGATCGGTTCCGAGAACCGGCCGAAGTCGGCACGTCGCGAAGGGTGCACCGGGTGTCCCGTCGTGGTCAGGGTGACGCTGGGCGCGATCATGACACCGTCGCCTATGCGGATGTCCACGTCGTCCACGAACGTGAGGTTCACGTTCCCGAAGAAGTCGTCACCTATGTGGACGTTGCTGCCGAACCCGGCGTGGAACGGCGGCAGCAGCACCGTGCGTTCCCCGACCGAGCCGAAGATCGCGACGAGCAGCGCACGGCGCTTCTCCGTGTGGCCCGGTGGTGTGTGGTTGTACTCGAAGATCTCCTCGGTGCGGCGCCGAGGAGCCTGGAAGGCCGCCTCCGACTCGGTGTAGACCAGCCCCTTGGCGATCCGGGCCAGTACTTCTTCCTCGTGAGCCTGCGTCACCGCGGAACGCTCCCCTCGTCCAACCCCTCGGGCACCGGCCCGACGCCGCCGTGGTCGACCGTGCGCGTCCAGAGCCTACGTGCGCCTACGGCGCGGTACCGATACCCGGGACAAGTCTCCAGGCCCTCGCGGACCTCAAGTGGAGCCACGGCGCGGAGCGTCGCGTTCATGGTGTTCCCCCTTCGCGTTCGACGGCGGCGAGTGCCGGACGCAGGACCGCCGCCGCCGGTGTGCGTTCGATGTACGAGCGCAGCACGTCATGCGTGGGGGCTGGCAGGTGTCCACGGGCCAAGCCGTGGCCGAGCAGCATCGCCACCTCGGCCTGGACCAGCAGCGGCGGGGCGAACGCGGCCTTGAGGTCGTCCTGTACGCGGCGCGCCTCGTCTGCCGCTCCGTCGCGCAACGCCTGGGCCACGGCCCGGGACGCGGTCTCGACCGCCGCTGCCGCCGAGCGGGCGGCCGTACACCGGCGGAGCCGTTCCGGTCCTGCCGTACCGGTCGTGAGGAAGTCGAGCGACTCCGGCAGGAACCGGACGACATCCGGGTGCGCCGCCCAGTCCGGCAGCGTCCCGCCTTCCGGCAGCGGGCCGGGGGGCTGCGGCGCGCCCTCGCCCACCCGGCACCATCCGAGGTCCCGGGTCGTCGGCGCGAAGGCGGGCGGCTTCGCGTGCCACTGCCAGGCGAGGACGGGTGCCAGCCCCTCGACCGGCAGACCGCTGGTCCGGTACCGGCCGGGCGGCCGCACGACGAACTCCTGTCCGCCGTCGGGACGGAAGGCGAGGCGTAACCGCCAGGTGCAGCAGGACCGGTGGACCTGCGCCGTGATGATGAGCTTCATGGACTCGTCCGGCGCCAGGCGGACATGGGTGCGATCGAGGTAGGGCCGCCTGCCGACGGTCCGGCGGGTGTACTCGTCGACCTCCCACAGCTCCGGCTCGACCTCGTCGAGATCGAAGACCAGCTCGGGCACGGCCTGGCTGCCGGCCGGCTGGATGCTGACGAGTGCTCCTCGCACCGGCTCCCCGCGTTCGAGGACGAGCGCGCGCACGCTCCGCAGGGTGAGGTGGGCGTCCGAGCGGTTGGTCATGGTCACGAAGAGCAGCGTGGAGGAGAAGTCGACGGCGCCCCGCGCTCTCGCCCAGCCCAGGACGTCCTCACTGCCGATGGCGCCGCCCGGGGGCCGCACCGGCGGGTCGCTCATCGGAACGGGCGACGGAAGGACCAGGAAACGTCCCACGGGATCCGCCTGCTCGACCAGGACCTCGACCCCGTCGGCCCGGGCCGTGGGCCGTGGGCCGACGCCGGTGTCGCCGGACGACGGGGCGGTCGCCGCCCCTGCCTCCCCGGGATCGTGCTCGTCCAGGGCGCGGCGACGGAGTGCGTGCAGTTCTTCCGGCGGCAGGCGGAGTGCTCCGGCGAGCGCCGCGACGGTGTGGGGGGTGGGCGGGGGCGCGCCGTCCCGGAAGGCCGCCCAGACGGTCGTACGGCCCAGTCCCGCGCGTGCGGCGAGCTGGGTCTTGCTCAGCCGCGACCGCGCCAGGGCGTCGACCAGGCGTGCTCGCAGCTCGGCGAGTGCGTCCGTGCCGGGACCGCGGCTCCCCACCCGCTCCTGCATACAGGCCCCCCGTCCGTCCTGGGTGCGCGGCCCAGGCACCTCGTGTCCACCGGTGTTCATCTTCGTTCAGCCGAACCCCGGCGAACATCACCTGCGGGATGTTCCTCGCGCCGACATCCGGCCGAAGGAGAGGGAGTTCGTCGCCATGGACCGCCTGTCTGTCGTCCTCGTCACCGCCGCGCTGCTGGTGCTCACCGCGCTGCTGAGCGCCGCCGTGGCAGCCAAGCTCGCCCGTCTGGACGGTGCCACCTACCCCGCCGCGCTGCTCGGTGCCGGGGCCGTGTTCTGTGCGGTCCTCTCGCTGTCCACATCCGTGGTCGGAGTGCTCGCCCAGATAGGGGGATGAGCGGTGTCCTCACGCGCCAACTTGCCGTGATCCCTTACGTTTCGGCAGGTCAGCGCCTCGCCGACAGATCCATTGGACCGGTGTGAGGCGGACCACACCCCCAGGTCTTCCGTCGCGAACCACTGGAAGCGTAGGTTCCGTTTACCCCGCTACGGCGCCTTCGCAGGCGCTGGTCCGCCACTCCCGGGGCGGCGGACCAGCGGGGGCCAAATCCGCGCACGGCCGAGACCGTGTGTCACGCCGTCACGGGCCGTACCAGCGTGTTGTCGCTGGTACGGCCGGCGAAGTGGTCCTCGATGTTGGTCACCGTGGTCTCGGCGATCTGGCCGACGGCGTCCCTGGTGAAGTACGCCTGGTGCGAGGTGACCAGCACGTTGCCGAACGTCATCAGCCGCGCGAGGCGTTCGTCGGTCATGACCTCCAGCGACTTGTCGAGGAAGAACACGCCGGCCTCCTCCTCGTACACATCGAGCCCGACGCCGCGCAGCCGCCCCGCGCGCAGGGCTTGCAGGAGGGCGTCGGTGTCCACGAGGCCGCCCCGGCTGGAGTTGATCAGGAGGGCGTCGTCCTTCATCACCGCCAGGGCCTCGGCGTCGACGAGGTGGTGGGTGTCGGGCAGCAGCGGCACGTGCAGGCTGACCAGGTCCGCCTCCGCGAACAGCCGCCTCTGCGACACGTACTCCATGCCGAGGGCGAGGCAGTCGGGGTTCTCGGCGATGTCCCAGCCGAGCAGCCGCATGCCGAAGCCGTGGGCGATCCTCGCGAACGCGGCTCCGATCTTGCCGGTGCCCACCACCCCGGCCGTGCGGCCACGCAGGTCCCGGCCCATCAGCCCGTCGAGCCGGAAGTCGAACTCCCGGGTGCGCTGCACGGCCCGGACGATCCGGCGGTCGACGGCGAGTGCGAGGGTCCAGGCGAACTCCGCCACCGAGTACGGCGAGTAGGACGAGACCCGGGCCACCGACAGGCCGTGTTCCTGGGCGGCACCGAGGTCGATGTTGTTGTAGCCGGTGGACCGCTGGGCGATCATCCGGGTGCCGCCGTCGGCCAGGGCACGCAGCACCTCGGCGTCCAGGGTGTCGTTGACGCCGCTGATCACCACCTCGTGGCCGAGCGCGGTCGGCACGGTGTCACGGTCCAGGAAGAGCCCGAGACAGCGCAGCTCGTGACGGTCGGCGAAGGCCTTGTCGAACGCCTCTCGCAGCAGGGGCTCCTCGTCCGCGAGGACGCCGTACGCAACGATCTCCACCTGGTCTCCTGCCGTCGCCTCGGGTGATCTCGCCTCCACCGTAGGTCGCGGCGGCCCCGGGGGGATGAGGCCGATGGGGCCATCCAGCCGGGCCGTCCGCCCCAGGGGCGCCGCGGTGGCCGAGGGGCGGCCGGCGGTGTTTCAGCCCAGGCCGCCGGGGGTGAACGTGACGGGCAGCCGCGCCGGGCCACGGAGGCCGCCGGGGCGCCAGGTGAGCCGCGTCGGCGGCACGGCCAGGGCGAGGTCCGGCAGGCGGCGCAGGACCGTTCCGATGGCGACCTGGCCCTCCAGCCGGGCCAGCGGCGCGCCCAGGCAGTAGTGGATGCCGTGCCCGAAGGCCAGGTGGCCGTTGTCCCGCCGGGTGATGTCCAGCCGCTCGGGTTCCGTGAACCGTGCCGGGTCACGGTCGGCGATGGCGGACGCGATGAGCACGGTCGCGCCGCGCGGGACGGTCACGCCGGCGATCTCGACGTCCTCGCGCGCGAAACGGGCGATGCCCGGACTGACCGGGCCGTCGTAGCGCAGGAACTCCTCGATCGCGTCGGGCAGCAGTTCCGGACGATCCCGCAGGAGGGTGAGCTGGCCGGGGTGGGTGAGCAGCGCGGCGATGCCGCCGGCGATGAGGTTGACCGTGGTGATGTAGCCCGCCACCAGCAGCAGGAACGTCATGGCGATCAGCTCGTCGTGGTTCAGCCGCTGCTCGTGGTCGTGGGCGTCGATCAGCGCGCTGAGAAGGTCGTCCCCCGGCCGGGCACGCTTGGCTTCGAGGTGCTTCGTCACGTAGGCGCGCATCTGGTGCCACGCCTCGTCGATCACCACCGGGTCGGGCATCTCCTCCCCGCGCACGAGCATGGCGTCGGTCCACCGCTGGAAGTCGTACCGGTCGTCCACCGGCACGCCCAGCAGTTCGCTGATGACGGTGACCGGCAGGGGCAGCGCGAAGTCCGCCACGAGTTCCGCCCGGCCGGTCGGGACGACCGCGTCGAGGAGCCGGTCGGTGATCTCCTGGATCCGGGGCCGCAGCCCGGCGACCCGGCGCGCCGTGAACGCCTTCGACACCAGGCGGCGCAGCCGGGTGTGGTCGGGCGGGTCGGAGCGCAGCATGGTGCTCACCATCGACTCCCGCTCGAACTCGGGCAGCTGTTCGATGAGGCGGGGGTCGGAGGCGTCGCGGACATCGCTGCTCAGTCGCGGGTCGGACAGTGCGGCGAGTCCGTCCTCGTAGCGGGTGACCAGCCAGGCGTCGAGGCCGCCGGCGATGATCGCGCGGCGGACGGGGCCTTCCTCGCGGAGTCGCCGGTAGAGGGGGAAGGGGTCCGCCATGAAGGCCGGGTCGGCGTAAGGGAGAAGGACTGGCTGCTGGCTCATGGTGCCTCCCGGAACAGGCAGCGACCATATGTGCGTATTTGTCGCTGTCCAGGGTGTATACCCAGATTTCCCGGCCCGGCGGCATGGTCTGCTCCACACGGTGGGCCCCGCCGCCTGCCCGTGCCCTCGTCGCGGGGTCGTGGGCGTGAGGCCGGCGTCGACGCCGGCGCGCAGGGTGGTCGGTTCGTTCAAGTGGGCCGTGGCGGTTGCGGCGCTGTTGCTCTGCGGGGCCGGGGTGGCGCGGTGGGTGACGCCGCTCGGGTGGTGGTCGTGCCGGCCGTCGTCGCGGTCGCGACGTGTCTCGTCGGCGGGGTGTGGCATCGGGCCGGCGCGGCCACGCTGGTGGCGGTGGCGGGTTTCGCGCTGACGCTGTTCGCCGGGCCCGTGGTGTACGAGGGGTACACGCGCACCGCGGGCGAGCCGGTGGACACGGTCGTCGTGGACGTCGTCGGCCAACACCGCGGGCACGGTGCCGACATGGTGTGCACGGTCCGCGAAACCGGACGGCGAGCGGGGCACGTTCGAGGTGTCCCCGACGCGGAACCGCTTCGGACAGGCCGGGAAGGGCGACCGGATCGTGGCCCGGGAAGACCCGCTGGGACTGCTCGGTCCCTGGCTCCGGTGCGGGCCCGGGGACCAGGACACCACCGGGATCACCGTCGCCACCACGATCGGGCTCACACCGCCGGTCGGTGCCTCCGTCTTCTATGGGGGCAGCGGCGCCGCAGCGGTCAGGGGGCGGCGCCGCCCGGGGTGTACCCCGTACCCGGAGGAGTTCGCTCCGGCGCCCGGCCGAGTGCCTCCCACTCCGGGTCCGGCAGGGCGAGGAGCCGTTCGACGCGGTCCGCGGCGGGCAGTGGGCCGTGGTCTCCTGTCACCCGCAGCGCCGACACCGCCGTGATGTGTCCCAGCCGGAGCGCCTGCGCCGTCGTGAGGCTCCGCAGCAGGCCCGCGAGGAAGCCCGCGGCGAAGGCGTCGCCCGCGCCCACGGGTTCGACCACCGCCGTCCGCAGCGCCGGCACGGTGCACACGCCGTGGTCGGTGACGGCGGTGGCGGCGCGGGCGCCGTCCTTGACCACGAGGATGCGGGGGTGCGGCAGCAGGTGCCGTACGTCGGTGACCGTCAGGTCCTCGCCCCACAGGCCCTGGGCCTCGTCGAGGCCGACCAAGACGATGTCGGCCCGGTCCGCGAGCCGGCGCAGCACGGTGGCCGCGGTGCCGTCGGGCCACAGGGCGGGGCGGTGGTTGACGTCGAAGCTGACCGCGTGGGGGCGCGCGTCCACGGAACCGGTCAGGGCCTTCGTGACCAGTGCCCGGCAGGAGGCCGACAGGGCCGGGGTGATGCCGGTGAGGTGCAGCAGGGCCGCCGAGCGCAAGGGCTCCTCGTCCAGCAGTTCCGGGCCGAGCGCGGAAGCCGCCGAACCGGTCCGGTAGTAGTGCACGCGCGTGCCGGTGGCGGAGTCCGGGCTCTTCACCAGGAGACCCGTGGGGTGGCGGGTGTCGGTGCGGACGTGCGAGACGTCGACTCCCGCGGCGGACATCGTGGCGCGCACGCGCCTGCCCGACGGGTCGTCCTCCAAGGTCAGCCGGGCGGCTGCGGTGACTGATTCAGTAGCACGAGGAGGGGAGGACGCCCGGACGGGTACAGGCCCTGACCGGACGGGCACAGGCCCTGACCCTCGGTCCGCGGACGGGACCGAGGGTCAGGGCCGTGCTGAAGCGGGTCAGGCCGCGCCGCGGGAAGAGCCGTGGGGAAGGTCGAGGGAGCGCGATTCCTCCACGACGCGGTACCCGGCGCTCGTGTACAGGTTCATGGCCACCTCGTTGCCGCCCCACACGGTGAACATCAGCATCGAGTCACCGGCCGCGAGCGCGACCTGTTCGCCGGCCGCCATCGCGGCGCGCCCGTACCCCTTGCCGCGGTACCGCTCCTGGACGTACAGCGAGTAGCCGTACGTCACCCCCGGCAGATGCCCGTGCCGCAGCCAGCCGGTGCCGATCGGCTCGCCGGCCGCTTCGAGCACCAGGACGGTGTTGTCGGGCGTCTCCAGCCCCTGGGGCAGCAGCTTCTCGAAGTCCCGGTCGGCCTTGCGCGCGGCCTCTTCCGGGGTCAAAGCCCCCGACCGGACGATGCCGGCGACGTAGGCGGCCGTCTCGGAGGCGCGCCAGGCCGGGTACTCGGCCGGGGTCATCGGCCGCGCGGTGACGCCGTCGAGCGGCTCGGGCGGTGAGCCGATGCTCCGCGCCCTGAGCTGGCCCCGGACGCCGTAACCGTCGAACAGGTCACCGGCGGGCTCGGTGAGCCGTATGCCCAGCCGGCGCGCGCCGCGCTCCGCGCACCACGCCTCGGCCCAGTCCCGGGCGGCCTGTTCGTGCCCCCGGCCGGTGTGGGGGGTGTCGACACGGAGGTCGTGGATACTGCCCGCGAGGACGCCGTTGTCGTCGGCCACCTCCACGGCGACGTGTCCCACCCGGGTCCCGGCGTCCGTGATCTCGGCGACGGTCCAGTCACCGATGCGGGCGCGGATGTCCTCCACCAGGCGCCCGGCCGCGGCCACGCCGAGCCCGGCCGCCGTGTAGGAGGCGTGGAGCCGCCGCTCGAAGTCCTTCTGCCATGCGCTGCGGTCTTCAAGGATGCTGAATGCTGTCACTTGATCACCTTAGAGTTGTCCGTCAACCGCACGGGACGGCAGAAGCCGCACACGCGTCGACGTCAACGCAATCGGCGTGAACAGCCCATACGGACGACGTCGGTTCGCGTCACATCGATGGACCGGCGTGCGGCATCGGTCCAGCCCGCATCGACCACCCATGTCGCTAACACGGCTTTCCAGACACACATTATGATCATGCTTCACATTCGCCGATCGGCTGAATCGTTCCGCTGGGGGATCGTCCGCATGCAGCGTTGTCGAGCGGAAGAGGAGTCGCGGGATGGCCGACTGGAAGCAGATCAGCGGCGCGCTCACAGCCATCTCGGCGGGCTCGCGCACCTCGGTGTGGGGGGTGAACGCGGGCGGCAGCATCTATCGCTTCACCAACCACGACGCGAGCCCGTGGGTCCTGATCCCCGGCGGCCTCACCGGCATCGGCGCGGGTGTCGACGGCACCGTGTGGGGCGTCAACTCGGCCGGGAACATCTACCGCTACACCGGCGACCTGCCCGGCTGACCCGGCCTCCGCTCCATCGACCCGTGCGCCGCCCGAACGCCCTGGGATGGACGAAGCCGTCTGCGTGGCACCGGCCGTCCGTGGTCTCAAGGGGGGTGTGGAGGCGCGGTGGCAGCTGCCGAACGGCTGCTGGAGCGGTGGGCTCGCGCCCTCGGCACCGACGTCCGGCGCGGCCACGACGGGCGGTCCCCCCGTGCGGGCGGCGGGCACGCTCCGGTCCGTCGACTCATCGTGAGGGGGCTCGCGACGGATACGGGGACCGGGAGGGAGGGAGACTGGGGGGCATGACGGACAGGCTCGGCGTTCCCGTGGGCGGCTCCGGCGGGGCGCTGCCGGTGTGCGCCCTGGGGCGGGAGTCCGCGCGTGCGCTGCGGCTCGTGGCTGCCGGACAGTGGCGACCCGCCCCCGCGGACGCCGAGGCGGCGGTGGCCGTCCTGGGCCGGCTCACCGCCCCGCTGCCGGTCCGGCGGGGCGCGGCGGCGCGGACACGGGCCACGGACCGGGACCGACGGCTCCAGCGCGTCCTGCGCACCGTCCTGCACCACCTGGACGCGGGCACCGTCAGCCCGTCGGCCGCCGCTGTGCTGGCGGCCGTCGCGCGGGCGCTGCTGCCCTGGCACGGCGTCCCCAACCCGCCGGCCGCGGCGGCAGCCCCGGCGTACGGGGCCCGGCCAGGGGCGTCGGACGGCGTGGCACGCGCGCCGACCGTGGCGGGTGAGACCCTGCTCCCCGCTCTGATCGCGGTGTTCAGCGCCCTGGCCGCGCCGAGCCCGCCGGGGGCCGGTCCGCTCACGCCGCCCGCCGAGCCCTGGCAGGTCCGGTACGAGGGGCGGTTCCGGCGCCACGGCCACCCCGCGCCCGGCGTGTGGACGGCGCGGACAGTCCACTGCCCGGGATGCGGGGGTACGACCGGGCCGTGGACGGTGACCTGCGACTGGTCCCGGATCGCGCTGGGCTGCCCGTGCGGGACCGTGACCCGTGCCCACGGCCTGGCCTTCTCGGAGGTCTGGCTCTTGCTGCCGGATGTGTGACCGGCGTCGTCCACGAGGTGGGATCGACGACCGCCGGCTCCGGCCCGCACGCGACCGGTCCGCGCCGACGCCCGTCTCCGGGAAGGCGGGGCAACCCGTGAGCGGGCGGTGGCGGCGCACCGCGGTGGAACCGCGCTCGCCGACCGGGCGGAGCCGGCGGGGGCTGAGGGAGGTGATTCACGTCAGCGCGTCGGCGGGTCCCGCGGCGGTGGCCCACCGGGCGGGCAGGGCACGGCCGTCCCGGGCGCCGCGTGGCTCCGCACGCTTCAGCCACTCCCGGTAGGCCGGCGCCTCCCGGGCCACGGCCCAGTAGGCCTCCTCCAACTCCGGGTAAACCTCGTCCAGTTCGGCCTCGGTATGGGCCGCCAGCAGCAGGCGCACCCCTATCGGGTCGCCCTTCAGCGGGCGGATCGCGAGGTCGGGACGGGGATGGGCGGTCGGCTGGCTGACCGTGACGACCTCGCCGGTGGCGGCCAGTGAGTACGCGGTGAGGTAGTCGCCGTGCAGCATCTCGGGGTTGAGGCCCGCGGCACGCAGGACCCGGCTCAGGCCGTCCCACTCGCCGTCGACCGTGGAGTCGACCATCCAGCGGTCACCGGCCAGGTCGGCGAGGCTCAGCTCCGGCTGTGAGGCGGCCGGATGGTCCGCGGCGAGGGTGACGAACTGCGGTTCGCGCTCGACGAGCACCCGCAGGCACAAGCCGGGCGGGATGCGCAGCGGGCTGCCCTCGACCTCGTGCACGAACGCCATGTCGAGCCGGCCGGCGGCGACCATGGCCAGCAGGGCGTTGCCGGAGACGTTCATCTGGAGTGTCGGTGCGGGGCCGGGGCGTGCCCTCAGCAGGCGCAACCAGCCCGGGATGGCCCGGCTCGCGGTGGCGCCGATGCGCAGCTGGAACCCGCCGGCGGCGCGGGCGGCGGCTGCCCTGGTCTCGGTGACGATCGCCGCGAACTCCGCGACCAGGGGCCTGGCCCGGCTCAGCACGGCGAGCCCCAGCGGGGTGGGACGGCAGCCGGCCTGGGTGCGTACGAAGAGCTGAGCGCCGAGGGCGCGCTCGATGCGCCGTAGCTGAGTGCTCAACGAGGGTTGCGCCAGGCCGAGTTGCCGTGCGGCTTTGTGCAGACTGCCGGTGTCGGCGATGGCGCACAGGACGCGCAGGTGCCTCACCTCCAGCTCCATGGGGGGAGCGTAGGACGGCGCACGGCACCGCACCAGACGTTCAAGTGCCAACGAACAGGGACGAGTCGGCCCGCGATAGCCCCGGGCTATCCCCGATTGCCATCATCCCCCGCCCCGTTGGCCTGCCCGAGACTCACAGGCAACCGATCGTTCCACCCCACAGGACGAGAAGGAGCCCCCCATGGCGTCGTTCCGCAGCAGCACCGGGTCGAAGCAGACCAGAAGACTCCTGACCCTGGCCCTCGGTCTCGGTCTGGCCTCCGCCGCACTGGGTACCGCGAGCCCGGCGAGCGCCCGGAACACCGCTGAGGCACCGACCCGCACCGCCACCGCCGGCTACGTGGGCACGGCCGACAGCGCCGGCAGCAAGGCGTTCTTCGACGCGGTGCTCAAGTCGGTCGCCGAGCGGCAGGCCGACCAGCCCTCGCTGAAGGTGGTGACCGTCTACTACAACGCCTCCCAGGCCCCGAGCTTCCGCTCCCAGATATCGAGCGCCGCCTCCATCTGGAACAGCTCCGTGTCGAACGTCAAGCTCCAGGCGACCTCGGGCGCCGGTGACTTCACCTACTACGAGGGCAACGACCCGCGCGGGTCCTACGCTTCCACCAACGGGCACGGCAGCGGCTACATCTTCCTGGACTACGCGCAGAACCAGCAGTACGACTCCATCCGCGTCACCGCCCACGAGACCGGCCACGTGCTGGGCCTGCCGGACCACTACAGCGGTCCGTGCAGCGAACTGATGTCGGGCGGCGGCCCCGGCCCGTCCTGCACCAACCGGTACCCGAACGCCACCGAGCGCTCCCGGGTCAACCAGCTGTGGGCCAACGGCCTGGCCAAGGCCCTGGCGAAGGTGAACCGGACCGGCTGACCCCACGCAGCCCGGCCGATTCACCCGGTACGGACCGCGGCTCGACGCTGCCGCGGTCCGTACCGCCGTCGTACGGCCGGTACACCGTTCCGGCGGTCACCTCTCCCCCGCCACCGTCCGCAGATAGGCGCCGAGCCGGGCGATCGCGGACGGGTTGCGGGGGCTCTCCACCAGGTCGGCGTAGTCGAGGGCGACGATCCGCCGGTGCCTGATGGCGGAGACGTCGCGCAGAGGGGCGTAGGAGAGCAGGAACTCCTTCTTCCGCTCGGCGCTCACGTCGCCGTAGTCGCAGATCACGATGACGTCCGGGTCGCGCTCGACGACGCTCTCCCAGCCGGCCGTGGTCCAGGAGTCCGCCACGTCGTGCATGACGTTGACGCCGCCGGCCTCGGTGATGATCTGCTCCGGGGCGGCGTAGCGGCCGGAGGTGAAGGGTGTGTCCTGGCCGCTGTCGTAGAGGAAGACCGAGGGGCGGTCGGCGCCCTTGGGAGCCTTCGCCCGCACGTCGGCGATCTGCTTCTCGAAGCCGTCGACCAGCGCTTCGGCCCGCTTCTCGACGCCGAACAGTCTGCCGAGGTTGGTGAGGTCGGTGTACAAGGCGTCCAGGGGCGGCATGACGCCCCGCGAGGTCTTCGTACGCCCGTTGCGGCAGGACTCGGTGAGGACGTACGAGGGGATGCCGAGCTTCTCCAGGGCGTCGGGGGTGAAGCCGCCGTCCTCGCGGAAGCCGTAGTTCCAGCCGGCGACGACGAGGTCGGCGCGGGCGTCGAGGACGTTCTCCTTGGTGAGCTGGTCCTTGGACAGCCAGGGCACCTTGTCGTAACCGTCCTTCCACGGCACGCGGCTCAGGTCGCCCTTGTCGTCGGGCATGGCGAAGCCGGCCATGCGGTCCTCCAGGCCGAGCGCGAACATCAGCTCGGTGATGCCGACGTCGTTGGTGACGACGCGCTCGGGAACCTTGTCGTAGGTCACCTCACGGCCGCAGTTGGTGAGCGTGACGGCAGGGGATCGCGCGTCCTCGGCGGACTCGACCGTGGCACCGCAGCCGGTGGCGGTCGCGGCGAGACAGAGGGCGGCGGCGAGCAGCGTGCGCATGGTGGTCCTCAGGTGGTGGGCGGAAGCAGGTCGAACAGGAGCTGGACGGCGCCGGTCACCGGATGCCGCACGGGGTGCGCGCGGATGCCGAACACCTCGGCGAGCAGGGCGGGGCGCAGTACGTCGTGCGGCGGGCCGGCGGCGACGATCCGGCCCTTGTCGATGACGTACAGGACGTCGCAGTGGGCGGCGGCGAGGTTCAGGTCGTGCAGCGCGGCCAGGACGGTCAGGCCACTGTCGCGGACCAGGGACAGAACATCCAACTGGTGGGCGATGTCGAGGTGGTTGGTGGGTTCGTCGAGGACGAGCACCCGGGGTTGCTGCGCCAGCGCGCGGGCGATGAGGACCCGCTGCTTCTCGCCTCCGGACAGACCGGCGAACCCCCGGTCGGCGAGGTGGGCGACGCCCGTGCGGTCCATCGCCCGCGCACAGGTCTCCCGGTCGGAAGCGGCCGTACGGCCGCGGTGCGGCAGCCGCCCCATGGCGACCACCTCGGCCACGGTGAAGTCGAACTCGGCCGACGACTCCTGGGGCAGCGCCGCGAGCACGCGGGCGGCGGCCCGCGGGTCCATGGCGTGCAGGTCGTCGCCGTCCAGCCGCACCGCCCCGGCGGTCGGCCGCAGCGCCCGGTACACGCTGCGCAACAGGGTCGACTTGCCGCTGCCGTTGGGGCCGACGAGTCCGACGAACGTCCCGCTGTCCGCGGTGAGGTCGATGTGCTCGACCAGGCGGGTTCCGGCCGCCTCGATCGTGATGTCATCGATGTCGAGTCGCATGCTCAGCGCCCCCCGAACGCGTAACCGCCCCGCCGCATCAGCAGCAGGAACGCGGGGACACCGACCACCGCGGTGATGACACCGACCGGCAGTTCGGCCGGGGCGAGCAGCAGCCGGGACAGCACGTCCGCCCACACCAGCAGCACCGCTCCCGCGAGCGGGGCCACCGTCAGCACCCGGCGGTGGTCGGCACCGACCAGCATGCGCACGACGTGCGGCACCATCAGCCCGACGAATCCGATGGCACCGCTGACCGCGACGACGGTTCCCGTGACGGCCGCGGTCACCAGGAACAGCTCCCGCCGCAGACGGGGTGGTGGGACACCGAGGGCGGCCGAGGTCTCGTCCCCCATGGCGAGCGCGTTCAGCGCCTCCGCGCGCCACCGCAGCCACGCCCACCCGGCGGTCACGGTCACCGCGGCGAGCGGCACCTGCGCCCAGGTGGCGCCGCCGAGGCTGCCCAGCAGCCACATCATCGCCGACCGGGCCGCCTCGCCCCGGACCGCGCCGAACACCATGACCGTGGTGACGGCCTCGAAGCCGTACGCGAGCGCGGTGCCCGTCAGGATCAGCCGCAGCGGGGTCAGTCCGTGCGGCGAGCGGGCCACGGCGTAGACGAGGGCCATGGCCGCGAGCGCCGAGGCGAACGCCGACACCGACAGCGCCCACACCCCGAGTCCCGCCAGCGCGCCGAGCAGGATGACGGCGTTGGCGCCCACCGCGGCGCCGGAGGAGATGCCGAGGACGAACGGGTCGGCCAGCGCGTTGCGGACCATGGCCTGCACGGCCACGCCGACCGCCGCGAGCCCCGCCCCGACGACGGCGGCGAGCAGGACCCGGGGCAGCCGGATCTCCCAGACGATGGTGTAGGGGGCCGCGTCGTCGGCGTGCAGGGTGCCGCCGGTGAGCCCGGCCCACAGCAGGCGGAGCACGTCGGCCCAGCCGATTCCGGCGGCCCCGAGCGCGACACCGCACAGGAGCGAGAGCACCAGCAGCGCTGCCAGCGCCAGGCCGAGCGGGAGCGCGGGTATCCGGCAGGTGGCCGTTCTTCGACGCACGGTGGGGCCGTCCTTCGCACGGGCCGCCGCGGAACGTCGAACAGGGACAGCCCGTACGGCCGTGCCGGCCGCGCGGCCCCCTCTCGCAGTCCGCGGCGAGCAGTCAAACGGGTCGCTGGCCCCTCCACGGGCGATCGGGCTCGCGCGAGGACCACAGGTCCCCGCACACACCGTTGCGGGTCAGCGCCGGACTCTCACCGGACTTCCCCCACGGGAGGCAGGGCGAGCCTAACAAACCGCTCACCGCGGGCGGGCGTGCGCGTTGACGTGGTGGATGTCCGCGGGGGTCAGGCCGGCGTCCGCCAGTGCCTGCCGCGGGCTGGGGGATGCCGGGCGTCGCCGGTGGCACCGAACCCGGACAGCACCGCCTGCGAGGCCGGCGGCGATCTCCCCGGCGGCCATGTCCTGTCCGGGCGTCGCACCGGCCCGGATCGCAGCCGCCGGGGCCCTCGGGCACCCGCTCGCCCGCCGGGCCCGGCCGACCGGTCACCGGGTGTTGTACGGCCCCGTTCGCATGCGGCCCCGCTCGCGTGGCCCGCGGCGTGCGGAACCTGCCCGTCCGGCCGGACCCGGGTGAGAACCGGACGTAACCGCCGACCGGTGACGTCCGTGACCGTTCCGTGCCACACGGGGGCACAACGAACCGCCCCCGGCACGGGTCGTACTCCACATGAACGGCCGGGAGGAACCCGTCCTCACCGGCATCCGACGCATCACACAGGGGGACACATGACGATCCGGACGCGGGGCATCCGCAGCGCTCTGACGGCCCTGGCCACCGGCACCGCCCTCGCGTTGGCGGCGGTGCCGGCGACGGCTGCCGCCGGCACCGCCGACGCACCCGCCTTCCTCGACCCGGCGGACCTGCCGCCCCACCCGTCGTCGCCCTGGTACGCCGGCCCGGTCACCGCCGGCCGGCCGGATCCGCTGCCGATCTGCGTCGGGGACGCCCTGCCGTCGATCTCCGTGCACCGCGCCTACTGGACGGACCTCGACACCAACGCCCTCCAGGTCACCGTGGTGGAGCGCGACGCACAGCGCGCCGCCGACTTCGCCGCCCTGCTGCGCAAGGACCTCGCGGGCTGCGCGAAGAAGCTCGGGGCGCAGTTCCCGGACATCGCGGCGGCGAAGAAGTACTACGGCAAGGTCGGGGTGGCGGCGGGCGCCCACGTCTACGGCGTCCACACCACCGCGACCTGGGGCGCCTCCGACATCGCCCTGTTCTCGGTCGGCCGCGACGACAGGACCGTGACGGTCGTGAAGTGGTCGCAGATGGGCTCGTTCCGCGACGCCCCGGTCAAGGCCTTCAAGACGACCACCCGAACGGCGGTCGACAAGCTCTCCTGACGTCTCCGGTCCGGGGAGAGGGCCGGCCGGGCCCGCGGGTGCGGACCGCGCCCTCTCCCGGCACGGTGGTAGGAGGACACACCCCGATCCACCGGCACACCGGAATCTCCGTCCCCGGGAGTACGACCATGGCCAAGGCGAAGCGCGCGTCAGACGAGAACGAGCCGTCCAAGGGCGACAAGGTGGCCTGGAAGAGCCACGGAAGCGAGACCACGGGCACCGTGGAGAAGAAGATCACCGAGCGCACCGAGGCGGCGGGACGCACCGTGGACGCCTCGCCCGACGACCCGCAGTACGAGGTGCGCAGCGAGAAGTCCGGCCGCACGGCCGTGCACAAGCCGTCCGCGCTCAAGAGGAAGAAGTAGGGCCCGGTGGCGGGCGAGGAGCAGCACCAGGAGATCCGGGACGGCTTCCGCGAACTGGTGAACATGACACCCTCCGCACTGGAGGAGTGGCTGGCCACCGACGACTCCCGGGCCGCCGGACAGCACAAGGACGGAGGCGAGTCCACCGGTCACGCCTCCGGCCGCGCCATCGTGGACATCCTCCGCAAGAAGAAGGGCGACCTCTCGGACGCGGACTACGCGCACATGCGCAAGGTGACCGGCTACATCCGCCGTCACCTCGCACAGCGCCCGTCCGGGGACGTACGCGACACACGGTGGCGCCACTCGCTGATGAACTGGGGTCACGATCCTCTGGACGACCGCTGAGTCCCCCGGGTCCGCCGGCACCGGTGCTCCGGTGCCGGCCGGGTGCGCGGAACCACCGCCGCGCCACATGCCTACAGTGGAGTGGAGACTCCCCCACGACGCCTTCCCGAGGCACCTTCCCGAGCGGAGCAGAGATGCGGTACCCCTCCGCCGGACCGGACGACGGCCCCGACACCCTGTTCGATGTCGACGCGCTGGACACCGCCGCGCCCGGCACGCGCGCGACCGGCCGGGACGGCACGGTTCCCGGGCACGGGCCGGAGCAGCGCTCCGCCTTCCGTGACTCCGCCACGGCCCGCCGCCTCCTTCCGGTACGGACCGTCTACGCCGAGCCGGCCGCCGCCGCCTCCGCGCGCGGCCGTCAGATCCTCGCCCGCTTCCCGGAGGCCGAGGTGATCGCGGTGGAGTCGCACTGGCGCATCCCCGGGCTGCACGGCAACGAGGGGAACGTCGAGCGCTGGGTGCGGGTGAAGGGGGAGACACTGGTCCTGGGCGAGAAGAAGACACTGACGACGCGGCCCAACGGCCGGTCCGCCGACTGGATCGGCCCCGGCGCCTCCAACGGGTGCGCGATGGCCTGCGCGTACTGTTACGTGCCGCGCCGCAAGGGATACGCCAACCCCGTCACCGTCTTCACCAACATCGACGGCATCATCGCCCACCTGGCACGGCACATCGCGCGGCAGGGCCGGAAACGGGACCCCAACCAGTGCGACGCGTCGGCCTGGGTCTACGACATCGGGGAGAACGGCGACTGTTCGGTGGACGCGCTCATCAGCGACAACACCGCGGATCTCGTCCGCGCCTTCCGCCAGTGGCCCACGGCGAAGGCGTCGTTCGCCACCAAGTTCGTCAACCCCGACCTGCTCGCCCTGGACCCGCGGGGCCGGACCCGCATCCGGTTCTCGCTGATGCCCTCGGCGGACTCAAGGCTGCTGGACCTGCGGACGTCACCGGTCGCCGACAGGATCGCCGCCGCGGCGGACTTCCTGGACGCGGGATACGAGGTCCACTTCAACCTCTCCCCCGTGGTGGTGCGCCCGGGCTGGCAGGAAGCCTGGTCCGAACTGCTGCGGCATCTCGACGACACCCTGCCCGACAAGGTCAAACGGCAGGCGGCCGCCGAAGTGATCATGCTCACGCACAACCGGGAGCTGCACGAGGTCAACCTGGGATGGCACCCCCGCGCCGAGGAAGTGCTGTGGCGGCCCGCCCTGCAACACGGCAAACGCTCGGAGAACGGCGCGCTGAACGTCCGCTACGCCACCCGCGTCAAAGCGGAGGCCGTGCGGACCCTGCGGGACCTCGTAGCGTCCCGCGCCCCCTGGCTGCGCATCCGGTACGCCTTCTGAGGCGTTCGGGTGGCGCGGCCACATCACCGGCCCGATCGTGGGTACCCCCGCAGAGGAGGTTCTGATGTTCGAGGCATCCGATATCCGCGAGTGGCGAGGGCACGACGTCGTCGACCCCAAGGGGCACAAGATCGGCGCCCTGGAGTCGGTCTATGTGGACACAGCCACCGACCAGCCGTTCTTCGCCACGGTGACCGTGGGCCTGCCCACCCGTCGCCGCCTGGTGTTCGTGCCGCTCCCCGGTGCGACGGTCGGTCCCGGCTACCTGAAGGTCACCCACAGCAAGGACCAGGTCAAGAAGGCCCCGGCGATCGACACCGACGGCGAACTGCCCGTCGCCGAGGAGCCGAACGTCTTCGCCCACTACGAGCTGACCTACACCCCTGGCGCCGGCGGCGAGCGGCGCCTGGCCCGCCGTTGACGTATGGAAGAACGCCGGGAGATCCGATGAGTCTGTTCCTGTTCCTGATCCTCGTGGCCGTCGTCCTGGGCATCATCGGATTCGTCGCCCACGGCCTGGTCTACCTCCTGGTCATCGGCGCCGTCCTGCTCGTCCTCGACCTCGTCTTCGCGGCGGTGCACTTGCGCCGAGGAGGCCGACGGCACCGCGTCGTCCGCTGACCGGCTCCGCCCCGTCCCCGGTTGCGGGCGGCCGCGTCTCCGGGGACCACGTGGCCTGCTCCTCCCGCGTCATGCCGATCTCCACGGCCACCGGACAGGCGGCGGCGTCTGCGCGGCCCTGGCGGCGAGCCGGGGCCGGCAGCCGAGGGACGTCCCGGTGAGCGCGGTCCAGCGGGAGCCGCGCGCCCAGGGCACCCGTCTGCGCCGAAGCATCCGCCGTTCACCCGGACGGCTCAATCTCGGGGCCGGATCGGGGCCCGCGCGCATGACCGGGCGACCGCCGGTGAGACATCGGGCATGGAGGAACTCGCACCGGGCGGCCGGCGGCCGGCTCCGCGCCGCCCGACCGGATCCGACGTCGTGTTCACGGCGGACTTCGCTTCCCCGACACAGTGGGTCGCGGGCCGCTCGTGGGCGTATCCGGACGGCGGCCCGGTCAATCCGGGCGACGACAAACTGGACTACCTGGTGCCCGACGCCGACCACAGCCGCTCCGGAGTCTTCCGGGCCACGCGCCGGCCGGACGGCAGATGGAACACGGGGCTGCTGACCACCGAGGGCAGCGAGGAGGGGTTCACGGTCCGGACGGGGGACGTGCTGGAGGCCCGCGTCCGGCTGCCCCTGGAGATCGGCGCCTGGCCGGCGATCTGGACCTGGCGGGACGGCGACCAGGAGATCGACGTCTTCGAGTACCACCCGGACCACCCGGACCTGCTGGAACTGACCAACCATGTGCGCGGCGCCGACCGCTCTGTGCACGATGACGCCGTCCGTCCCGGCGCCTGGGTCGACCTGCGCACCGACTTCGGGCGCCGCTCCGTGGTCTGGTGGCTGAACGGCACGCCGGTGTTCTCGGACCGGCGGGGCGTGGGCCGCGCCTGGCACGCCTACCTCATCGTCAACCTCTCGGTGAGCGCCGGGCGTTACCATCCGCCGCCCGAGGACGACACGACCGAGATGAGCTTCGAGGTGAGCAGTCTCGTCGTATGGCGTCCCGGCGCGGGCGGCGGGGGCGACGGCGAGGAGCACAGCGAGGCCGCCACCGTGGGCGGCCCCGCCGGGTGACACCGCGCCGCACGGCCCGGTGAGCCCTCCCTACCGGCCGGAACCGGCCTCCTCGTCTCCCTGCCGCCGCTCCTCCGGCCGCTCCTCGGCCCGCACGCCTCGCAGCGGCTCGCCGGCCGCTGTGCCCTCCTCGGGCTGGTAGCCCTCCTTGGCGCCGGCCGTGCCCGGAACCGTCCGGTCGCGGGCCCGGCTCTCGCTGCCCGAGTGCGCTCCGGGCTCCTCCTCGTCGCGGGCCCGGTCGAACCGCTCGGCGGGCTCGTCGGTGTGTCCCGTCATGGCCGTCCTCCGATCCGTTCGTCGGCACGGCCGGGTTCCCCCGCCGTGCCCCTCCACGCCCTGGTCGCCCCTCGGGAAGCGTGGCCCGCGCTCCGGATCTCCAGACGGGCGGCACCGCTGCCGCGCGGGGGCCCTGGCTCCATGGGACGGTTTCCCGCCCGCGCGAACGCGTCCGCGTGACGAAGGTCCCCGCCCCGTCCGGGCGGTGCCCTCTGCGCACCGCCCGGACCGCGTCAACCGGGAACGACGAGAGCCGCTTGCGCCGAGGGGCGTCATGCGGGACTGTTGCCATAAGACATCTGTTGTCCGTCGCAGAGAGGTGGTGGGGCGCGTCCCGGACGCGCCCCCGCGTGTGTTCGGTTCCAGCGGCTCCCCCGTCGATCCTCGCTGTGTCGCGGCCGGTCCCGGTGCCGCATGGGCGCATGCACCGTACCCGGTGCTCGTCGCCGACCGGGACGGCGGCCTGGTCGAACTGAACGGCGCGGCCCGGCAGTTGTGGTCCGACGCCGTCCGCGGGGACAAGCTCCGCGACACCGTTCCGTCCTGGCTGGCGGAGGCGCACGGACGGTTCACGGACGGGACGTCGGGCGGTGCGGTCCGGACGGCCGGCGCCGTCGCGGACCGGTTCTTCGAGGCGCACCCGACCCCGACGGACGAGGGCGACGTGGTGTGGTGGCTCGTCGACGACACCGACCGCCGGCTGGCGGAGGCCGCCCTGGCCGGGACACGCCGGCGCACCGCCCTCCTGGCCGACGTCTCCGGCCAGTTGCTGTCGACACTGAACCTGACGCGGTGCCTGGAGGCCACGGCCCGCATGGCCACCGATCACCTCGCCGAGGCGGCCGTGCTCGTCGCTCCGCCGCAGGGCCGCCGGCATCCGCTCACGTACGCCTTCCGCGGCGGGCCGGTGACCCGGGTGACCGCGTCGGTCGAGGTGCGCGACCTCCCCGGACTGGCCGAGGCCCTGCAAGGGTTCCCCCCGGTACCCGCGCGCTGGATCGACCCGGCCCGCCTGCCCGGCTGGTCGCGTCCGGCGGGCTTCCGGGAGCCGGTGGGCTCCGTCATAGTCGCCCCGCTGCCCGGGCACGGTGTGTCCGCCGGTGCGCTGGTCCTGCTTCGCTCCAGCGGTGAACAGGCGTTCAGCGACGACGACGAACTCTTCGCCCGGCTCTTCGCGGCCCGGGCCGGGGCCGCGCTGTCGGCCGCCCGTCTGTACACGGAGCAATCCTCGATCACCGCCACCCTGATGCGGGAACTGCTGCCACCACGGCTGGAGAGCGTGCACGGGGTGGAGTACGCGGGCGCCTACCGCCCGGCGCGGGACAACGAACACATCGGGGGCGACTTCTACGACGTCCATCCCGGCGCGAGTCCCGCCGAGGAGAGCCTGGTGACGCTCGGGGACGTGGCGGGCAAGGGCCTGGACGCGGCGGTGCTGACCGGCAAGATCCGCAACACGCTGCACGCCCTGCTGCCGCTGGCCACCGATCACGTACGCATGCTGACCCTGCTCAACAAGGCGTTGCTGTCGTCCCCCCACACCCGGTTCGCGACCCTGGTCCTGGCGTCCGTCCGCCGGCGCGGTGGTGAGGTGGCGCTGCGGCTCACGAGCGCGGGGCACCTCCCCCCGCTGATCGTCCGTGCCGACGGCACCGTCGAGGAGGCCGCCACGCGCGGATCACTCATCGGCGCCCTCCCGAGGGTCACCGCCACCACCGCACGGGTGACGCTGCGCCCCGGGGAGACCTGTCTGCTGTACACCGACGGCGTCACCGAGGCCCGAGGCGGTCCGCTGGGGGACGAGCTCTTCGGCGAGCACCGGCTCAAGCGGGTCCTCGCGGAGTGCGCGGGGCTGCCGGCCGAGGCGGTGGTCGAGCGGATCCAGATGCTGACCGCCCAGTGGCTGGGGCCGGGCAGCCACGACGACATCGCCACCGTGGCCATCGGCGCGCCCCGCGTTTCGGACCGGACGGTGGCGGACGATCAGGGCCGCGCCCGCTCCACGACCCACCGGAGGATTCCGTGACCGCTCCCCCGGCGACGACACACGCCCTGGTGGACGCGTTGTGGCAGGCCGTGGTCCATGGCGACGAGCACACGGCGGTCGAGGTCGTCCGCGATGCCCGGGCCGACGGGGTCGGCGAGGAGACGCTGTTGCTGGACGTGATCGCCGCGGTTCAGGAGAGGGTGGGCAGGGAATGGGCCGCCGGCCGCCTCACCGTGGCGCAGGAGCATGCCGCGACCGCGCTCAACGAACGGGTGATCAGCGGCCTCGCGCACGACAGGCAGCGCGAGACCGGTGCGGGCGGGACGCCCCGGGGGCGTGTCACGGTCAGCTGTGTCGACGGCGAGTGGCACGCCCTGCCGGCGCGGCTGGTCGCCGAGGTGCTGCGCCTGCGGGGCTGGCGCGTGGACTACCTCGGTGCCCAGACCCCCACCCATCATCTCGTCTCCCACCTGCACAGCACCGGGTCCGAGGCAGTGCTGCTGTCCGGCTCCCTGCCCACGCGCCTGCCCGCCGCGCACGCCGCCGTCACCGCCTGCCAGGCCATAGGCGTCCCCGTCATGGCGGGCGGGCGGGCCTTCGGGCCGGACGGGCGCTACGCCCACGCGCTGGGCGTCGACAGGTGGGCGCCCGACGCCCGTGCCGCGGCGGCCGTACTCGCGGAGGGCCTGCCCGCGCCGGACCCGGCGGCGGCCCGGCAGGTGGTGGACGACCTGCCCCACCTGACCGACCAGGAGTACACGTTCGTCGCCCGGTCCCGCGTCCTTCTCGTCAGGCAGACCATGACGGCCCTGGAAGACCTCTTCCCGCCCCTGCGCGCCTACAGTGACGAGCAGCGCGAGCGGACCGCCGAGGACCTCTCGCACATCGTGGAGTTCCTGGCCACCGCCCTGTACGTCGACGACCCGGCGCTCTTCACCACGTTCCTTGACTGGACCGCCCGTGTCCTTGAGGCGCGGGGCGTGCCGGCCCGCTCCATGGTCGCCGCACTCGGTGCCCTGGGACACCAACTGCGGGACTTCCCCCGCTCCCTGCGCCTGCTCCGGCGCGGCACCGCCGCCCTGACCGACCGTTCCCTCCGCACGGCGGATACTTGTCGATAGGCAACTTATGATCGGGGCTGGGTAGGAGGACCACGCAAGGCCCGGCGGCACCGCGCCGCGCGGGCCACCGACCGATGGCGCACGGGGACGACGCGATGCAGTGGGAACGCAGGGCTACCGTGAGGCTGGCCTGCCATGACCGAGTCTTCGAGATCACGGTGCGCGGCGAGATCGACGACGACGAGAGCGATCTGCTCCAGGCCGCCTGGGCCGAGGCCGACGACTCGGCACGCCCCGTGACCCTGGTGGACCTCTCCCGGGTCACCTTCGCCGACAGCGGCTTGCTCAACGCCCTGCTCGACGCCTGGCGCCGACACCGGGACACGAACCGGGCGCTGCTCCTGCTCGGCCCCCTCCATCCCGCGGTCGAGCGGCTGTTCTCCCTCACCGGCACCCGGGAGCACTTCACCTTCATCGATTCCCGCGCCAGGGTCCTGCGCGCGGACGACGCCACGTGAGGCTAGCGGGGGGAGCGGCCGGAGAGCGCGTCGTCCGGGTCGTCGGCCAGGGCGATCCGCGCGGTGACTCGCTTGCCGACCGGCTCCCTCTGCACCTCGAAGCCCTGGACGACCGCCATCACGATCTCCAGTCCGTGCTGCCCGACCCGGTCCGGGTCGGCCGGCCGCGCCATCGGCAGCGCCGGATCGCTGTCCCACACGACCACCTCGACGAGACCGCCGACGAGGCGTAGTTCCAGCAGTACCGGACCCGGCGCGTACTTGCGTGCGTTGGTGACGAGTTCGCTGACCACCAGCCGGGTCAGGTCCATCGCCCGGTCCGACACCGGCAGCCCGTACTCGCGTTGCACCCGGGCGAGGAAGTCGGCCGCGTGGCGACGTGCCTCGGCGATGCAGGTGCCCTGACCGTCCAGCGGGACGGTCTCGTGCATCGGTTCGGGACCGGTCACACCGTCACCACCGGGCCCCGATGTCACCGGGTCCATGCGCGTTCCCCCGTTCATGGGCCCACGTCTACCCGCCGGAGGCCCGGACATGCCCGGCGCCGCTCAAGGGTATCCGGTCGCAGCGGTGTCACGGGCCGGGTCCGGACCTCCGGGGCGATTCCACGGCGGAGCCTCACCGCGGGTCCACGTGGCGCGGGAGTCATCGGCTCGGGCAGGCCCGGCGGCGTTCGGGGTATCCGTGGACGGAGAGAACAGGGAGTGGCAGTTGCCGTTTGACAACTATAGCCACGAGGCAACAAAGTAACCGTGTCGGACGGGCACGGGGAAGGATCTGTGATGTTCCGGTGGACGCGGGCCGCTGCCTGTCCCGGCCGCCGGCGCCCCATGGCGCCGACGGTCCGGGTACCGCGCCCAGCGCATCAGGCGGTCCGGCTGCCGGACCCCTCTGCGTCGTCGTGTATCTGCGTGGCCGCCGCGGCGCAGAAAGCCTCCAGCCCTTCCAGCAGGGCGGCCCGCTTGGCGGCGGGCATCAGCATCAGGACTTCCTGTAGTTCCCTCTCCCTGCGGGCCCGCAGGTCGTCGAGGAAGGCCCGCCCCCGGTTGCTCAAGTGCAGCCGCACCTCCCGCCGGTCCGCGGGGCTGACCACGCGGTCGACGAAACCGGCGGCCTGCAACCGGTCGCACAGCCGGCTGGTGGACGGCGGGGTGGACGCCAGGGAATCGGCCAGGGTGCGCAGGTTGATGCCCTCGTTGTGCTCAAGGATGAGCAGCACGCGCAGCTGGGATGCGGAGGCGGGCGCGGTGGAGGCACGCCCCCAGAGCACTTCCAGCAGCTCACCGGCCGTGGAGGTCATACGGGCGACCTCATCGGGCTGTGGCAGGTGTCGGAAGGCGGTCACTGTCACACTCTCGCAGGCTTCGGGACGGTTGGCAGCCTACTAGGGACGCAGGCTGGTGACAGATGTCCCGCACGACCGGCGCGGAGGAATCGAGTGCCGCGTGGGACCGAGGCCCGACCAAGGATTGGTGTTTTTCCCATCGTGAACAGATTTGTGACCGCTGAACGCGCCCTGCGGACGGCGGCACCGGATGAGTTGCTCGACGCCCTTCGCCGCGTGCTCGCCGAGGAGTACGCGGCGCGGTCCGCCGAGTTGTTCCTGGCGGACTACGGGATGACGGTGCTCCAGCCGGTTCCCGTGCCGCCGCACTCGGTGGAGCCGCTCGCGGTCCACGGCAGTGCGGCCGGCCGTGCGTTCGGTGCCCAACAGCCGTTCGTCGAGCCGGCGCCGGAGGGCCTGGCCCGGGTGCATCTGCCCGTGAGCGTGCGCGGCGACCGGCTCGGCGTGCTGTCCGTGACCCTGCCGGAGGGCGCGCTCACCCCTGACGGGCTGGCGGAGCTGGCCGAGACCGCCGAGGTGCTCGCCCATGAGGTGGTCGTCGCCGGGCGTGACACCGACCTGTATCTGCGGGCACGCCGCAAGGACCGGCTCACCCTGGCCGCCGAGATGCAGTGGCAGCTGCTGCCCGGCGGTTCGTGCGCCCGTCCCGAATACGAGCTGGGCGCCCAGCTGGAGCCCGCGTACGGGATCTTCGGTGACAACTTCGACTGGTCGGCGACCGCCGACCACCTCATGCTGTACGTCACCAATGGGATGGGCGAGGGCATAGAGGCTTCCCTGCTCACGAACCTGGCCATCAACGCCCTGCGCAACGCCCGGCGGGCCGGTATCTCCCTCGCGGACCAGGCGGCCCTGGCCGATCAGGCGGTCTACGCCCACTATCGTGGCCGCTGCTACCTGTCGGTGCTGATGTTCGACTTCGAGCTCGCCACCGGTCGCGTGACGGTGGTGGACGCCGGGTCCCCGCAGATGCTGCGTCTGCGGGGCGGGACCGTGGAGCGGGTCGCCTTCGACGCCCAGCTGCCGCTCGGCATGTTCGAGGAGACCGACTACGTGGCCCAGGAGTTCCACGTGCGGCCGGGCGACCGACTGGTCTTCGTCAGCGACGGTGTCTACGCCGTCGCCGATCCCCAGGGCGAGGCATACGGGGACACCGCGCTGGCGCGGGCGATCCAGTCGACCCGCCTGCTGCCCGCCGCCGACGTGCCCCGCGCCATCCTGCGGGAACTGTCCGGCCACCGCGGCCGGCCCGCCCCGGACGACGACGCCCTGGTCGTGTGCCTGGACTGGCACGGACGCTGACGCGGCGGGGTCCGGACCGCGAGCGACGGCCCCGCCGGCAGGGCCCCGGCCGGTCACTCCGCCTCGGCGCCCCGCACCGGCGCTCCTCCGTCCAGCACCGCCCGCAGGGCCCGCAGACCCTGCCTCAGCGCCGCCCGGTCGTCCGGCGCCATGCGCCGCAGTGCCGTAGCCAGGGCCCGCTCCCGGCGTCGCGCCACGTCCGCGAGGACGCGCCGCGCGTGCGCCGTGAGCTCCAGACGCACCTCACGGCGGTCACGCGAACGCGGCGAACGCTCCAGCAGGCCGGCCGCCTCCAGCCGGTCGCACAGCCGACTGGCCGTGGGCAGCCCGATGCCCAGCCGCTCCGCCAGGGCGGTGAGGTTCAGATCCGGCGCCGCCTCCAGCGCCCGGAGCGCCCGCAGCTGATGGGGCGACAGGCGTAAGTCCACGTCCTGGGCCGCCGACGACCACAGGGTCACCAGAAGCTCCACGGCGTCGCCCATCCCCAGCGCGGCGGCCACCACGCCGTCGTCCGTCCCCGCCCCGTCGTCCTCAGCGCCGCCGAGCCGCGTCACGAGCAGCTCGCCTTCGTCGTGTCCGGGCCGTGCCCATGCCTCCTCACCTCGCGTGGGTACCCGGCGAAGCCGGCCGCAACCGGTCCACTCTCACCGGTGCGACACCGTCTGCCTAGTAACGCGACCGCGTTCCGCCACTGCTTCCTATGATGTCCTCCATGAGTGAGCTTGCCTTTCGGCGTGCGCGCAGCGCCGAGGCCAAACAGGCCCGCGAACAGGCGATCCTGGACGCGGCCCGCGCGCTCGGTGGCCGGCACGGGGTGCGGGACGTCACCCTCACCGACATCGCGGCGGCCGTGGGCATGCACAAGTCGGCGTTGCTGCGCTACTTCGAGACGAGGGAGCAGATCTTCCTCGAACTGACCGCGGAGGGGTGGCGGCAGTGGGCCGCCGACCTGTGCGGCGACCTCGCGGGCCGGTCGCACGCCACGCCCGCCGAGGTCGCCGAGGTCATCGCCGGCACGCTCGCGGCGCGCCCCATGTTCTGCGACCTGCTCGCCCAGGCGCCCCTGAACCTGGAACGGAACGTGTCGATCGAGTCGGTGCGGTCCTTCAAGCTGGTGACGCTCGGGGAGGTCGAACGGATCGGCGGCGAACTGCACCGGCTGCTCGGACTGACCGAGCCGCAGGCCGTCGACACGGTCGCCGCGGCGACCAGCATGGCCGGGGCCCTGTGGCAGATGGCCAGCCCGGGGCCGCACCTGCGGGAGCTGTACGCGAGCGATCCCCGGCTGAGCCATGTCCTCGTCGAGGTGGAACCCCGTCTCACCCGCGTCCTCACCGCCTACCTCACCGGGCTCGGCGTGGAGTCCCCGGCGACCGGCTGACCGGGCGCCGCGCCCGGCGCGCGGCGCCTGTGCGGTCAGCCGGCGAGGGTCCGGCGGAGGGCGGCCAGTCCGTCGGCGTAGATGCCGTGGAAGAGGTCGACGGCCTCCTGGTCCGCCACTCCGACGGGGGTGAAGGTGCCGGACCACTCGACGCGGGCGCCGTGGCCGTCGGGCGCCTCGCGCACGGTGAGGGTGGACCGGTAGCCGGTGACCGGGAAGGGGGCCCGGACGATGGAGTAGGTGTAGGTGCGCGCCTTGTCGTCGAACGCCTCCAGCCGTTCGACGATGACGTCGCCCTCCTCGTTCGTCAGGGTGCGTACCCGGCCGCCCTCGCTCAGTTCGCTGCCGGGGATGTACGGCAGCCAGTCGGGCAGTGAGTCGAAGCCGCCGATGAGCTGCCACACCCGGTCGGCGGGCACGGGGACGTCGAGGGACGCGCTGGTGGTGGCCATGGGTCTCTCCTGGGGATCGAGATCGGGTTCGGGGGGTCAGGCGGGCAGCGGCGCGTTCCCGGCGATCAGGCCCTCCTCGCGGAGCGCGGTCCAGAACGCGGCCGGGACCGTCTCGGCGAGCGCGGCGACGTCCTCGGCGACGCGGCCGGGGCGGGTGGCGCCGGGGATGACCGCGGCGGTCGCCGGGTGGGCGAGGGAGAACTGAAGCGCGGCGGCCTTGATGCCGACGCCGTGCCGCGCGGCGAGCGCCTTGATCCGCTCGACCTTGGCGACGATCTCGGCGGGGGCCTGCTGGTACTCGAAGTGCGTGCCGCCCGCGAGGACGCCCGAGCTGTAGGGACCGCCGACGACGATGTCGACGTTCCGCCCGGCCGCGGCGGGCAGCAGCCGCTGGAGGGCACGCTCGTGGTCGAGGAGGGTGTAGCGCCCGGCGAGGAGGAACGCGTCCGGCCGGGGCTCGTCCAGGTCGAGGGTCACCTCCAGGGGTTCGACACGGTTGACGCCGAGGCCCCAGGCCCTGATGACGCCTTCGTCCCGCAGCCGGTCCAGGACCCGGAAGGCTCCGGTCCGGGCGGTCTCGTACCTGGCCAGCCACTCGTCGCCGTGGAAATCCTGTGCGACGTCGTGCACCCAGACGATGTCGAGCCGGTCCGTCCGCAGGCGCTTGAGGCTGTCCTCGATGGAGCGCAGGGTGGCGTCGGCCGAGTAGTCGTTGACCATCTTGTTGGGGCGTCCGTGCTCGAACAGGCCGCCCTTCTCGCCCAGGTCGCGGGCGACCGGGTCCTCGGCCTCGTCCAGGATGACGCGGCCGACCTTGGTGCTCAGGACGTAGGCGTCGCGGGGCATGCCGGACAGCACCTCGCCCAGGCGGATCTCGCTGAGCCCCGCGCCGTAGAACGGGGCGGTGTCGAAGTAGCGGATGCCGTGGTCCCAGGCGGCCTGGACGGTGGCCGCCGCCTCCTCGTCCGGGATGGCGCGGAACATGTTGCCCAGCGGGGCGGTGCCGAAGCCGAGACGTCCGGGAAGCAGGTTCTTGATGCTCATGGGGGGTCTTTCGGTGAGGGTCGTGACGGGTGCCGCGCGGGGTGTCCGGCGGGTCGTCGTCCTTGTGTCACCGAGGCTAGGATCGAGAAGTTGAGACTGTCCAAGACATAGTTGGACAGACTTGAGTCCCCAGAGGTCTTACATGCTCGATCTGCGCCAGCTCACCTACTTCGTCGCCGTCGCCGAGGCCGAACACGTCGGCCGGGCCGCGGAGGCCCTGCACATCTCCCAGTCGCCGCTCAGCCGGCAGATCGCCCAGTTGGAGCAGAAGCTCGGTCTGACGCTCTTCGAGCGCAGCCAGCAGCGGATCCGGCTCACCGCGGACGGCCGGGTCTTCCTCAGCGAGGCCCGCGCGCTGCTGCGGCACGCCGAGCGGCTGGAGAACCTCGGCCGGCGGCTGGGCCGGGGCGAGGAGGGCGGGCTGTGCATCGGCTACGTCCCGCACGCCCTGCACACCGGCATCCTGCCCGGTGCGCTGCGCGCCCTCCAGCAGCGCAGCCCCGACATCCACGTCGCCCTGTACCCCCTGAGCCCCGCCGAGCAGTTCGAGGGTCTGCGGCAGCGGAGCCTGGACATCGCGCTCGTCCACGAGCCGCCCGCCGCCGACGACTCCGACCTGTGCTCCGCGCTGCTGCTGGAGGACCCGCTGATGCTCGCGCTCCCCCACGGGCATCCGCTCGCCGAGCAGGAAGTCATCACCGCCGCCGACCTCGACGGGCAGCCCTGGATCGCCGTGGCGGACTCCCAGCATCCGGCCTGGCGCGACGTCTTCATCGCCGCCTGCGCGGCGTCCGGGTTCACGCCGGACGTGCGGCTGGACGCCGCCGAGCCGCAGACCGCCCTCGGACTCGTCGCCTCGGGGCTCGGCCTCGCGCTGATCCAGAAGAGCATGCTGCGAGGCGCCGGCGAGAGCATCACCGTACGGGAACTGCCGTGGCACGAGGCGTCGGTACGGCTCTGGGCGGCCTGGCACCTCACGGATCTCCGCCCGGTCGTGCCGTCGTTCCGCGAACTGGTGCTGAGCGGGGCCGGGACGGGGTGAGCCGGCGGGCGGGTCGCGTAGCGCGGTGGGGGGTAGGTGTGCCCGTGCCCGGCGCGGGAACTTGGTTCGACCGGGTGCGGCCCTGGTGAGAGGAGTCCCGGGTGACAGCGTCGACATCGGTGACGGGCGGTCGGGACCCGGGTGCCCAGAAGGCCGGCTACGAGCCTGATCCGCGCCGGTGGCGCGCGCTGTGGGTCACCTTGGTGGCGGGCTTCATGAGCCTGCTCGACGTGACGATCGTGGCGGTCGCCCTGCCCACCATCCAGCGGGATCTGGGTGCCTCCCCCGCACAGGTGCAGTGGGTGGTCTCCGGATACGCCCTGACCTTCGCCCTCGCCCTCGTCACCGCCGGGCGTCTCGGCGACGCGCTGGACCGGCGCCGTATCTTCCTGCTGGCCCTCGGCGGTTTCGTGGTCTTCAGCGCGGCCTGCGGAGCGGCCCCCGGCATCATGCTGCTGGTGGCGGCCCGCCTCGCCCAGGGCCTGGCGGCCGGCTTCATGGCCCCGCAGAACTCCGCGCTCATCCAGCAGATGTTCCGCGGCGCCGAACGCGGCCGGGCCTTCGGCTTCTTCGGTGCCACCGTCGGCATCTCCTCCGCCGCGGGCCCCCTCACCGGCGGTGTCATCCTGGCCCTCGCCTCCGGGGCCCAGGGCTGGCGGTGGATCTTCTACGTCAACGTCCCCATCGGCATCCTCGCCATCCTCCTCGGCCGCCGCCTGCTGCCCCGCACCCGGCGCTCCGGGCGGGGCCGGGTGGACGTGCCCGGCGTCCTGCTCCTCGGCCTCGGCGTCCTCGCGCTCATGTACCCGCTGGTCCAGGCGGAGGCCGGCGGTCTCGACCGGCTGTGGTGGCTGTTCCCCGTCGGTGCGGCGGTGCTCGTCGTCTTCGCTCAGTGGCAGCGCCGCCTGGTCGCCCGGCACGCCCAGCCGCTGCTCGACCCGCGCCTGTTCAGCACCGTGCGCGGCTACGCCGTCGGCGCCGGGATAGGAACGCTGTACTTCATCGGCTTCAGCGGGGTCTGGCTGGTGTTCGCGCTCTACTACCAGCACGGCCTCGGCTTCTCCCCGCTCCGGTCCGGGCTCGCCGTGACTCCGTTCGCCCTCGGCTCGGCGAGCGCGGCCGTGGTGTCCGGGCGGCTGGTGGACAGGTTCGGCCGCCTGCTCACCGTGTGCGGCCTGACGGGCGTGATCGTGGGTCTGGGCGGCACCGCGCTGCTGCTCCGCTTCGTGCCCCCGCACCTCGCTCCCTGGGTCGCCGCGCCGGTGCTGTTCCTCGGTGGCGTCGGCGGTGGCTTCGTGGTCTCCCCCAACATCACGATGACGTTGCGGGACGTGCCCGTGCGGATGGCGGGCGCGGCGGGCGGCGCCCTCCAGACCGGGCAGCGGCTGGGCGCCACGCTGGGGACCGCCGCCCTGCCGGGCCTCTTCTACCTGGTGCTCGGCCGGAGCCACGACTACCGGGGCGCCCTCGTGACCGCGCTGTGCGCCGCCCTCGTCGGGATGGTGGCGTCCCTGGCGCTCGCGATGTCCGACTGGCGGCGCGACCGGCGGCTGAGCCAACCGCACCGGAAGTGTCCGGACGAGGTCGCGCACGACCCGGTGCACGCCCGGCAGACCTGACCGGCCCGCGCCCGCGCACGGCCGGCCGGCCGGGCCGGGGGAGGACCTGCGGACGGCCTACGCCGACTACCGGCGGGAACTGGCCGCGACCCTGGGCGCCTTGGACCCGGAAGGCGAACGCTGACCGCACGACCGGGGGTGGTCCAGCCTGCCGTGACGACCCCGCCGGGACGTGGGACCGCCGCGCACCGGCGCGGGCGTCCCGCTCACCGCGGTGTCCGGGCCGCGCGGGCGCCCGGCCGGTGACCGCGGCGCGGCCACGGCGCCCGCAGGGCCATCGGAGTGGTGCCGGGCCGTGTCGGGCGGCGGGCGCGGCCGGGGTTGGCCATGCTGGGCCGGAGCGGCACCCAGTGGCGACAAGGAGCTTCCCAATGCTGATGTCAAGCCGCTGCCGTGACCGGTGGTGTGGCTTGGTAGCACGATCCGTCG
>NZ_BMUI01000013.1 GCF_014650115.1 Streptomyces olivaceoviridis
CACCTCCAGCCCGCCGGTCACGCAGGCGGCTTGACACGATCATTGAGATTCTCCTTCGCTGCTGTGACTGCCCGTTTCCGGTTCCGGTGCGGCGCCGACGCCGGGCCGCCTGCCACCGCCACGCGCCCATCCGTCTCGGTAGGCCGCCATACGGTCCCGTACGAGTTCGGGAGTGCGCCGGTCGTCGCCGTGGCGGGCGGGCTGCTGGGCCGGCTCTTCGGGGCGCTGGTGGCGCAGTTGCGGGGCGAGGCTCGCCTGGCGCACACGGCGTGGGAGGTCGTCGGAGGGCTCGGAGCCGTCCGGCGAGCGGTGCAGCCTCAGGGCGGTGACGCCGGGGGGCGGGGGTTCATGGGCGGTGTCGTGCGAGCGGGCCGCCGTGCCGGCGCCGTCCGGGCCCGGGGCCGGCCGGGTGCCGTGGGGGTCGGCCGCCTTCCCGGTGCTCTGGGGGCCAGGCGTCCTCGTGGTGCCGTGCGGGCCGGGTGCGGTGGCTGCCAGGGCGGGACGGTCCGGCCACGCGGTGACGGCGGTCTCCTGGGCCGAGGTCGCGCCGGGCACGCGCGCGTAGGCGCGTTCCTCGTCGGGTCGGGTCTGTTCGCCCGGGGATTTTGGTGAGCCGCTGTACAGCAGGGCCTTCGGCAGCAGGACCACGGCGGTGGTGCCTCCGTACGGTGAGGTCCGCAGATGCACCTTGATGTCGTGCCGGGAGGCGAGCCTGCTGACCACGAAGAGTCCGAGACGGTCGCTGTCGAAGAGGTCCAGCGCCTCCGACTGTTCGATGCGGCGGTTGGCCTCGGCCAGGGTCTCGGGGCCCATACCGAGCCCCCGGTCCTCGACCTCCAGGGCGTAGCCGTTGCCGACCGGTTCGCCGGTGACCCGCACGCGCGTGTGCGGTGGTGAGAACTGGGCGGCGTTCTCGACGACTTCGGCGAGCAGATGGGTGAGGTCGGCGACCGCCGCGCCGATGACGTACGCCTCGGGGAACTGGCGTACCTCCACGCGCGCGTAGTCCTCGATCTCCGAGACGGCGGCGCGTACGACGTTCGTCAGGGACACCGGCATCCGCCAGGCCCGGCCGGGCGCGGCGCCGGACAGGATGATCAGGCTCTCGGCATGGCGCCGCATCCGGGTCGTGAGGTGGTCCAGGCGGAACAGGTCACTGAGTTCGTCCGGGTCGTCGGAACGCCGCTCCATGCTGTCCAGGAGGCTGAGCTGACGGTGAACCAGGACCTGGCTGCGACGGGCCAGGTTGACGAAGACCCCGGAGATGCCGCCGGCGAGCTCGGCGCGCTCCACGGCGGCGCGCAGCGCGGCGCGGTGCACGGTGGTCAGGGCTTCCGTGACCTGACCGGTCTCGTCCTCGGCCGGCGGTCCGGAGGGGGCCTCGGCCCGGATGTCGATCTCCTCGCCCGCGCGCAGCCTGCGCATCGCTTCCGGGAGTTTCCGGCGGGCGATCTCCAGCGCGTCGTTGCGCAGACTGACGAGTTCGACCACGAGAGCCCGTCCGATGCGGACGGAGATGACGAGGGAGGCGGCGACGGCGGCGAGTCCCAGGAGTACGGCGGCTCCGGCGGGGCTGAGCAGGCCGCGGGCGACCGGGTCGGCGCGGCCGGCGACGGCACGGCCGGCGGCTGCCGCGATGGTCCGCATGCCGTCCTGTACGCGCGCGTGTGCGGCGCTCCAGGCGGCCTGTGGGGCCTTGTCGGCGACTTGGACGCCCGGTCCGGCGGCGAGCAGGTCGTTCTCGGTGGTGCGCAGGGTGGTGTAGGGACCGGCGGCGGTCAGATCCCGCCAGGCGGCGCGCTGGGCGGCGGGAAGGTCGGTCACCGCGGTCTCGGTGAGGGCACGGCGCGTGGCGACGGCGGCGCTGAAGAGCCGCAGTCGCTCTCCCTGGAGGGTGCCGGCGGTCCGAGCGCTGCCCAGCAGGGCGTCCTCCTGGGCCAGCGCTTCGGCGGCGCGGGAGAATTCGAGCAGCACGCGCGCGTCGGAGGCGACGTCGGCCTGCTGGACACCGGTGAGGGCACCGTCGACCGCGAAGGCGGCGCCGATGGTCTTCGTGTACTGCGTGTACACCTCGCCCCAGCCCGTCTTGTGGCCCCGTACGGCTGTTCGCAGTGCGCGGAGGTGCTCGGCGCCCGTGACGAAGGCATCGAGGCGTCTGGAGACGCCGGCGGGCAGTTCCTGGCTGTCGGCGACAGTACTGTCCCGGCCGAGCCGCAGCCTGTCCACGGCTCGGTCGGTGCGGGCCGCGAGGTCTTCCAGAGCGCCGCCGGCGCCGGCGCGGGGGTCCGTGGCGTAGCGGACGGCCGCGGTGCGCTCGGCCTGCAACGCGGTCACGGCCGCGGCCACCGGGCTGCGCAGTTCGGCGTCGACCCGTTGCGACTGGCGCAGCCGGGCGACGTCCTGAGCGGTGCTGACGGTGGCGTACGCCCAGAGGGCGAGCAGGGACACGACGGGCACCATCAGAAGGCTGACCACCTTGGCGCGCACCGTGCGGGGGCGCAGGTGCCGGCGGCTTCCACGCGCGCGTACGGAGTCGGGCGACGGGCCGAGCGTGCCGCGGCCCTCGTCGGCGGGCGGTCCGGCGTGTGCGCGGCGTCCGCGCGGACGGTGTGCCGGGGCGGCGGCGTTCTCGGGTGTACGGGGTGGGCGCATGGCCTCCTCGCTCGGGACGTGGTCGGTGCGCTCGGGCCGGGGCCCGCTAGCGGGCGACGCTTTCGACGGGCCGCTGGGCGGAGGCGGACGCCTCGCGCTCGTCGGCGGTGGGCGAGAGGGCGACGAAGGCCGAGGTGATGAACAGGTAGGACCCGAGGCCGACGGCGAGGGGGAAGATGAACTGCATCGCCGTGGCCCCGGGCAGAACATCGCCGGAGGGGTTCACGCGCACGCTCACCGCGAACATCCCGGTGTAGTGCATGCTGGTGACGGCCGCTCCCATGCCGAGGGAGGCGACGGTGACCGCGAGGGGCGACTTGATGTTGAGTCCGGCCCACAGGGCCGCGGTCGCCGCGACCACGGCGATCAGTACCGACAGTCCGACGAGGACGGGGTCGTACGTGACGTCGCCGTGCAGCCGGACGGCTGCCATGCCCAGGTAGTGCATGCTGGCGACGCCCAGCCCGGTGGTGAGACCGCCGAGGAGGAGCGCGCGGTTGCGGTCGCGGCTGTGGCCGACGGCGAAGACGCCGGCACAGACGACGACCATGGCGACGAGAAGGCTGAGGATGGTCAGCGGCACGTCGTAGCGGATGTCGCTGCCGCTGACACGGAAGCCGAGCATGGCCACGAAGTGCATGGTCCAGATGCCCGTCCCGATCGACGAGGCGGCGGTGACGAGCCAGTTCCGACGCGCGCGGCCGGTGGCGGCGAGCGCGCGGACGGTGCAGCGCAGTCCGAGTGCGGCGCCTATGCAGGCCATCACGTACGACAGCACGGGTGTCAGCCAGCCGAAGGCGGCGTGGTCCAGGTGTCCCATGGCCCCGGGACGCTAGCGGGGGCAAGGGCGCACAAAGGGGGCGCATTTCGAAAGGTGCCGGAATATGGCGCACAGTTGTACTGGAACGATCGCGTCCCGCTCGAACATGCGCACAAGGACTTCCCTCGTGACGGTGAGGAATCATGCGGAACATGAACGACGACCACACACACGTCCAGGATTTCTTCGCCGCCCGCGCCGCCGACTGGGACAGCCGGTTCCCGGACGACGGTCCGGCCTACGCAGCGGCCGTGGCCGACCTGGGGCTGCGGCAAGGGGACCGCGTGCTGGACGCGGGCTGCGGCACGGGGCGGGCCCTGCCACCCCTGCGGGCCGCCGTGGGCCCCTCCGGGGTGGTGCTGGGGGTGGATCTGACCCCGGCGATGCTCCAGGCCGCCGTACGAACGGGCAGGCACCGCGACGGGCGGCTGGTGCTCGCCGACGTCGCCGCGCTCCCGCTGCGCTCGGGTTGTCTGGACGCCGTGTTCGCCGCGGGCCTGATCGCCCACCTGCCGCATCCGGTGGACAACCTGCGGGAACTGGCCCGTGGCGCACGGCCGGGCGGGACGCTCGCACTCTTCCATCCCATCGGCCGCGCGGCCCTCGCGGCACGTCAGGGGCGCCAGATCACCCCCGACGACCTGCGGGCCGAGACCAACCTCCGACCACTCCTCGCGCGTGCGGGCTGGCGGATGACGTCGTACACCGACGAGGACGCCCGCTTCCTGGCGCTCGCGGTGCGCGAGGGCTGAAGATCGGGTCGGGTCAGCCCGTTCCGGTGACGGCTGCCACGAAGGCGTCGGGGTTGTCGAACATCACGTTGTGCCCGGCGCCCGGCACCGTCACCACGCGCACCCCGGCGGCTTCCAGGCCCTCCCGGCCCGCGAGTTCGCCGCTGTGCTCGCCCTGGAGGAAGACACGGTCGACGGGCAGCCCTTCAAGGAGCGTCCGCATCACGGGTTCGGAGCCCTTGCGCAGGCCGACGGCACTGCGGTGCAACGCGCGCGGGTCGGCCAGCCGCATCGTCGCCGCCCACAGCGGGCCGACCGCCTCCAGCACGCGCGCGTGCCCCCCTTCGACGAACTCGTCCTCCTCGTAGGCGGCGATTCCGCTGCTGCCGGCGGTCGGCGGCGGAAAGGCGTCCAGGTTGGCCTCCGTCAGCACCAGCCGGGAGACCAGGTCGGGCCGCCGGTGGGCGAGGACGACGGCTACGGCACCGCCCATGCTGTGCGCGATCAGTTCGGCACCGGCGACCTTCGCCGCGTCCAGCGCGGTGGCCACCGCGTCGGCGTGGTCCTCCAGCGTGTACCCGAAGTCCTGGGGGCGGTCGCTCGTGCCGTGTCCCGGCAGGTCCACGAACAGACTGCGGCGCCGCGCGAGTTCGGGGCGTGCCGCGATGTGCGCGTGGTACACGGCGGACATCGCTCCGAGTCCGTGCAGATACACCCGGGCGGGTTCCGCCCCTGGCACCTCGGTCCACCGGATCCGGCTTCCCCTGTTGTCGAACGTGGCCTGCTGCACCGTGCCCCTCCCTGTGTTCCGCGACGCCGAGACAATACCTCGGTGACGATGTATGCCGTCAAGACGGTATTGGCTCAACGATGTATAAGTGCGGGAGAATGCGGCCATGCTCGAACTCGCCATCCTCGGATTCCTGTACGGCGCCCCCCTGCACGGATACGTTCTGCGCCGCCACATCGCGGCGCTCACCGGCCATGTGCGGCCCGTCGCCGAGAGCACGCTGTACCCGGCGATCAAGCGCTTGGAGAAGGCCGGTCTGCTGGTACGGGCCACCGAACCCGGCGCCGTGGCCGCGCCGCGCCATGTGCTGAGACTGACCGAGGACGGCGGGCGCGAGCTGAAGCGCCGGCTCGCCGAGCCCGCCCAGCGTGAGATCACCGACGAGAACCACTGGTTCACGCTGCTCGCGTTCCTGCGGCACCTGGAGGACCCCGCCGCGCAGGCGGCCGTGCTGCGGCGCCGGCTGGCCTTCCTGGAGGAGCCGGCGAGCTTCTTCTACGACGGCGACCGGCCGCTGCGCGCCGAGGAACTGGACGACCCGTTCCGGCGCGGCGTCCTCACCATCGCGCGCGCCACGAGCCGGGCCGAACTGGCCTGGCTGCGTGACACCCTGGCGTCACTCGACAGGGCCGGCCGCTGAGCCGTCCTGGTGCCGTACCGGGCAACCGCGCAGACCGGGGACCGGCCGCGTGCCCAGGTCGGCGACGCGATAGCCGTTCGGGTAGCCCTTGACCTCCCAGTTCTGGCGCGCGAAGTGCGGGCCGCGGCGTGGCGGCAGCAGCCGGACCAACCGGCCGCGCGTCCGTACGGCGCGGCGCACCAGCGCGGAGGTGGCAGCGCCGGGTCGCGGGTAGCGGAACGCGCGCAGCAGGGGCTCGTCGAGCAGCGCGAGCGTGGCCGTGCGCAGCAGCGGCGCCAGGGGGCGCGGGTACCAGGACGCCATCAGGTCGAGGGTGGCGTCGGAGACCTGGCGGGCCTCCTCGTCCCAGCCGAAGTGGGCCTCTTCGTAGGAGTCGAGAAGGGCCTCGAACTCCTCGTAGGTGCGGGGGATGTCCGGGATGCCCATGTGTCGGCCGAGGGTGCGGTAGTACTCGGTGGTGGCGACGATCTCGTGCCGGGACAGCCGTCGCCAGCCGTAGGCGTCGATCCAGCGCCGGGGCATCACCACGAAGGTGCTCAGCACGTACCGCATGTCGTCGTCGCTGATGTCGTAGCTGCGGTGCATCCGGTTGATACGACGGATCGCGGTACGTCCCTGCTCCGCCGCGAAGCCGTGTTCCACGATGGTGTCCAGGAGCAGCACGGTGTCGTCGTACCGCTTCTGCGTGCGCTCGGTCAGCTCCGCCGTCCGCGCGAGCAGCCGCCCGATGGCGGGGACCGCGTAGGTGCGGTACAGAGCCAGCTCAAGAGCGCGGGTGTAGTCCCAGGGGAACTCGTACGCGACGCTGGTCCGGTAGATCTCCAGCGCGTCCGCCACCGGGTCCAGCCGGCGGATCTCCGCGAGCCGCTCGAACCGCTTCACCGCGTCGTCCCCCTTCTGCCGCCGAACCTCCAACTCTACGTTGTGGAGCAGCAGATGGGCGATCGTACTGACCCCGTTCAGGGAAAGGTGGTCCGCGTGTTCGACAGGATCCGCAGGTACGCAGGCCGGCTCGGCAGCTCCGCACAGGAGCGGCCGGAGGATGCCAGGGAGAGGCACGCGCACAACTTGTTCGAAGCGGCGGCCGTCTATGTCGCGGCTCGCGCGGAGGACGACCAGGACCGGATCGAGGAAGCGGCAGCGTGGGTGTCCCCGGAGGCCCTGTCCTTCGGGGTGAGCGAGCTGGCCTGCCGGGCGGTCGTCGCGCTGGCCCGGGAACGCGACGAGACACCCGCCGCAGTGGCCCGCGACCTCCTCGGACTGCCTGCGGCCTGAACGGAACTTCCTTCTCCACATGTGGCCGTTTCGCCCCTGTCCAGGCGGAAACCTGCAGCTCCACGTGGTGCGCGGAGTCGTGACAAGCGGCTTCCGCTCGCACTAGGGTGCGCGCCGATGGACGAACCACTGGGGAGGCAGGGATGGCCGGGACGGACGATGAGCCCGTCGCCGCCGCGGACGATGCGCTGTACGTGCTGACGGCGGTACTGCTCACGCCGGCGCAGTTTCCGAGCGTGCTGGGCGACGACTACGCGGAGGCGTGTGCGGCGCTGGACCTGGCGCCACGGGCCGACGGGTACGGCCTGGTGCTGGGCCAGGACGGGCACGGCGCTCGCTGGACGGTCGTGATCGACGACGTCTCGCTGGTCGCCGTGGCCATCGCCTCCTGGGACTGCGGCATGGAGTACGAGCTGTCGCCGGACGAGCGCGCGGTCGTGACCGCCCTGCCGGGATGGCCCCTGGCCGTCGCCGTCGCGGCACCCGGCGTGCCCGCTCCCCACGACCCGCCCGCCGAGGAGGCCGGACGGCCGGCGCTGTGCCCGCCGGACACCGGCTCCTGGGGGCCCGCCCAGCGCCGGCTGGGTGCCGACGAGATAGCGTTGCAGTGGGCCGCCTGGCGGGAGCAGATCAACGACGCCGACTTCCCCGTGCCCGGTGAGCCCGCGCAGGCCGCGGAGTCCACGCAGGAGGGCGAGGGCGCCAGGGCCGGCGGCCACACCGGGGTCCGCCGGGTGCTCGCGGAAGCGCGCGCCTACGTCGACTCCCCGCCGCCGCTCGGCCGCGTACGCTCGTCGTTCGCTCCCGGCGAGGCCCGTACGCTGCGTGCGGACGGCCCCGGCTGGTCGATCGTTGCCCGCACCGACGACATCGCGTTCGTCCTGCTCGACGAGGAGCCCGGCGAGGTACTGCCGGTGGGCCGGGGGCCCGAGCTGCCCGGTCTGCTGGAGGCGCTCGACAAGATGGCCGTACGGCCCCGGTGAGTCGGGGCGGCCGGACGAGGCCGCCCGGGCGCTCCCCCGTGAGCCGCGCCGCGCCTGGGCGACGCGGCTCCCCAGGGCGCGGTCGGCCCATCCGGGCCGCTCGGCGAGTGGCGCCTTGCCGTGCGCCGGTGCCTCAGCGGCCGAGCTCCTTGCGGGCGACCCTGCGCAGCCTGCGCCGCTGTGAGGGGTCCAGGGCGAGGTAGGCGGCTGCCGGAACTCCCACGACGATCAGGAACGCCACCCACCAGGGCAGCCATATGAGCAGGATCAGCCCGACCGCCACGCCCCCTGCGGCGATCTTCGCGTTCATGGACATGAGCGTCGCCTCCTTCGCGGCCCCTGCCGCTCTCTGCTCTGAGAACGGCCCTCCGCTCCCCGCGGTTCCGCACCCCGACCCTGAGACATCCCTGAGCCGCACCCCTAGTGGTGGTCCTCGACGCGCACCGAAAGGCTGCTGGCAGTGGGCGGGATGCGGCCAGGCGTGGGAGGCGGGCGGGGCGTGGGGAGGCGGGTGGCGGGACGCGGTGGGCGTGGGCGGCCGGCGAGACGCGCTGAGCCGTTGGATCCGACGGCATGCGATCTCTTCCGCCCGGCCCCGATCCCCCTTTCGCTCCGCGTCGCGCTTGCCGCCCTTACAGGTGACGAGCACGGCCCTTACAGGTGACGAGCACGGCTCCTTCGAACAAATCGTGGAGTGACTCACGTCATGCCATCGCCAGGACGAGAACGCCCTGGACGTCCTGTACCCTCGGCGACTCCGGTCGAGTAGTCAAATTTGAGGAGTGCGGCAGAGCTGTGCAGACCATCCCCACGGCATCACCCTCCGACCTGGCCGAACTGACCCAGTGCCGCGTCGTGTTCCTGCCGTCCGATCCCCCGCGCGCGGGCCGCATCGGCTTCTGGCGACCGGACGGTGGGCCTCCGCCCGCACACGCGGAGGGTTCGCTGGACGATCTGGACCTCATGCTGCCCTCAGCCGACGGCGGCGTCGAACGCGTCCCGCTGCCCGTCCTCCTCCTCCCCGTCCGCACCGCCCTTCCGGTGTTCGCACGCGCGCGTGCGCTGCCGTGGGAAGACCGGGCCGCCACGTTCTGGCGGACCGCGTACGAACTGGCCCTCGGCTTCGTGGCGCGGGGTCTGCTCCTGCCGGGCCTGTCCGCCGGCGATCACGACGCCTGGCGCGTGGGACCGCTGTCCGCGCGCGACGCGGAACTGGTCCGCGAACTCGCCGCCGCCATGCCCCCGGAGACGCATGCCGTGCCGCTCACGGCGGACGGGCCACCGTTGTTGCCCGACCCGGAGCGGCTGCTGCGCGCCTTCCTCGACGCGATCGCCGACGTGCTGCCGCGCTCCCCCGCCGCCCCGCTGGTGACCGGCGGCCCCGCGTACACGGCGCTGGAGCCGCGGCGTCTGCCCGCGCTGCGGGCGTGGGCCGACGACATCGCCGCCGGTCATGACGCGGGGGTGCGGCTGTCGCTGCGCGTGGAGGCGTCCGGTCTCGACGACACCGTCTCCCGAGACGAGGCTCCGGTCCGCTTCCGTGCGGTCCTCCAGGTGCACGGCCAGGGCGGGCCGGCGGATGTCGTGGATGCCGCCGGACTGTGGACCGGTGCGGGCACCGGGCCCGCGGCGTTCGCTCCACGCGCGCGTGCGGACGCGTTGCTGGCGCTGCGCCGGGCGGCCCGGGCCTGGCCGCCGCTGGCGCCGCTGCTCTCCGCCGCCGTGCCGGACGCCGTGGACCTCGCCGACGACGAGATCGCCGAACTGCTGGGCGAGGGCGCGCGGGCGCTGGCCGCCGCAGGGGTCGACGTGCACTGGCCCCGGCACCTGGCACGCGGCCTCACCGCGCACGCGGCCGTCGGCCCGCCGGACGACGGCACCGCATCGTCCGGAACCTCCGCCGTTCCGTCGTTCCTCAGCGCGGACGAGAGGGTCACGTTCAGCTGGTGGTTCGACCTGGGCGGGCGGGAGCTGTCCCGGGAGGAGCTGGACCGGCTGGCGGAGGCCAAGCGTCCCCTGGTGCGGCTGCGCGACGGCTGGGTCCTGGTCGATCCGCGGGAGGCGGAGCGGGCCCGGACCGAGCGGGACCGTTCCGTCGCTCCCGTCGAGGCGCTGGCCGCGGCTCTGACGGGCTCGACGGAGGTCGACGGCCGACGGGTCGACGTACGGCCCACGGGGTGGCTGGAGGGGCTGCGGGAGCGGCTGACGGCCGAGGACCCGGCCCTCACCGTCGGGCAGCCGCCGGGCCTGGCCGCGACCCTGCGGGACTACCAGCTGCGCGGTCTCGACTGGCTGGCCCGCACGACATCGCTCGGGCTTGGCTGCTGCCTGGCCGACGACATGGGACTCGGCAAGACGGTCACGTTGATCGCGCTGCACCTGCACCGGCAGACAGATCCGGCGGCGGCCGGGCCCACTCTCGTGGTCTGCCCGGCCTCGCTGCTGGGCAACTGGCAGCGTGAGATCGAGCGGTTCGCTCCCGGGGTGCCGGTGCGCCGGTTCCACGGACCCGGACGCGATCTGGCGTCTTTGGGGGACGGCGAGTTCGTCCTGACCACGTACGGCACCCTGCGCCTGGACGGCGCCCGGCTCGCCGGGGTCCCGTGGGGGATGGTCGTGGCCGACGAGGCGCAGCATGTGAAGAATCCCTACTCGGCGACCGCGCGGGCGCTGCGCACGGTCGGCGCACGCGCGCGCGTGGCACTCACCGGCACGCCGGTGGAGAACAACCTCACGGAACTGTGGGCGATCATCGACTGGACGACACCCGGCCTGCTGGGGGGACTCGGCGGTTTCCGCGCGCGCTACGCACAGCCCGTCGAAGGCGGCCGGGACCCCGCCGCGGCACAACGGCTCGCCCGGCTCGTCGGACCGTTCCTGCTGCGGCGGCGCAAATCCGATCCCGGCATCGCCCCCGAGCTTCCGCCGAAGACCGAGACGGATCACCCGGTGCCGCTCACGGCTGAACAGGCGGGGCTGTACGAGGCGTTGGTGCGCGAGACCCTGGACCACATCGCGGCCGTCGACGACATGGCCCGCCGTGGCCTGGTCATGCGGCTGCTGACCGGTCTGAAGCAGATCTGCAATCATCCGGCGCAGTTCCTCAAGGAGGACGATCCGCGGCTCGCGGGACGCTCGGGCAAGCTGGAGTTGCTGGACGAACTGCTCGGCACCATCCTCGCCGCGGACTCGGGCGTGCTGGTCTTCACGCAGTACGTGCGCATGGCCCGGCTGCTCGAACGGCACCTGGCGGCCCGCGGGGTGTCCTCGCTGCTTCTGCACGGCGGGACGCCGGTCGCCGCGCGTGAGGATCTGGTGCGGCGCTTCCAGGCGGGCGAGGCCCCGGTGTTCCTGCTGTCCCTCAAGGCCGCCGGGACGGGACTGAACCTCACCCGGGCCGAGCACGTCGTGCACTACGACCGCTGGTGGAATCCGGCGGTGGAGGCGCAGGCCACCGACCGGGCGTACCGCATCGGGCAGACCCGTCCGGTGCAGGTACACCGGCTGATCGCCGAGGGGACCCTGGAGGACCGCATCGCGGAGATGCTGGGCCGCAAGCGGGAGCTGGCCGACGCCGTGCTCGGTTCCGGCGAGGCGGCTCTGACGGAACTGTCGGACGAGGAACTGGCCGCACTGGTGGAACTGCGCGGGGAGGCGCGATGAGCCGCTACGACGACGAGGACGGACGTGACGCGGGGCGCACGTTCGCCGCGCTGCCGCCCGCGCGCGGGCGCGCCTTCGCCCGGAGCTGGTGGGGGCGCGCCTGGCTGCGGGCGCTGGAGGACGCCGCCCTGGAAGCCGCTGCGGTCAAGGCCGGGCGCCGGCTCGCGCGCGCGGGCGGCGTCGGTGCGGTGACGGTACGGCCGGGCCGGGTCACCGCCGTCGTACGTGACCCCTCAGGTGCGGCGCACCGGGCCGACGTCCTGCTGCCGCGGCTGTCCGACGAGGAGTGGGCACGCTTCGAGGATCTCGCCGTGGAGCAGGCCGGCCACATGGCCGCGCTGCTCGACCGGGAGCTTCCGCCGCATCTGATGGAGGACGCGGCGGTGGCGGGGATCGAACTCCTGCCGGGCCTGGGCGATCTGGATCCGGAGTGCGACTGCGGTGCCTGGGACCACTGCGGGCACACCGTCGCCCTCTGCCACCAGGTGGCGCGGCTGCTGGACGAGGATCCGTTTCTGCTCCTGCTGGTGCGCGGGCGGGACAAGGACGCCTTCCTGGCGGAGCTGCACGTCCGCAATACCGCGGCGCCGTCCGGGGCGACGCCTCCGGCCACGGGGGTGGACGCGGCCGAGGCATGGGCGGCCGGCGAGATCCTGCCGTCGCTGCCCGAGTTGCCCGGGCTCCCTTCGGCACCCGGCGCGGCACCGTCCTTCGCCGGGTCACCGGCCGCGCCGGGGGTGGATCCCGCGGCGCTGGAACACCTGGCCGGTCGCACCGCCGTGGAGGCGTACCGGCTGCTGGCTGCGTCGCGTGGTGGGGCGCGGGCCTGCGCGGACCTGACGGCCGCTCAGGACGCCGTACGCCTGGCGTGTGGTGCGGCCCCCGCCGCCGTCGCCGAGCGGCTCGCCGCGGGGTCAGGGCGTGGACGCGACGGGCTCATGACAGCCGTCCGCGCCTGGCGGACCGGTGGCCCGGCGGCGCTGGCGGTGCTCGACGAGGACCGGGAGGTGGAGGGCGCGGCGCTCGCACGCGTGCGTGCGGCTCTGGAAGCGGCCTGGGCGGCGGACGAGCGGCCGGTGTTCCACAGGAGCGGCAACCGGTGGACCGTCCAGGAGGAAGGCGTTCAGCTGCGGCTCGGGCGCGAGGGCCACTGGTGGCCGTATCGGGAGGAAGGAGGACGCTGGGTCCCGGCGGGCGGGGCCGATCCCGATCCCGCGACGGCACTGGCCTCCGCGCGGTGGGACGTGAAGGCTCCCGCACCGGAAGGTTCCTGACACGCCGTCATCGCGGGATCGGCGCGATCCGATGAGCGGCGGACGCCGGCCGTTCACCGCGCGGTCGCGCGGCGTTCCTCCGGGGGCCCAATGGTGTCGGCAGCTCATGGCTTTGCTCCAAGAGGCCCGATGTCCTCGCGTGCCGCCGGCCTGCGCCGCGTCCACCGTTCCGTCGCCACGGGTCTGCCCCTGGCCCTGGCCGCCGTCCTCGTCGCGGCGGGGACGGCCACCGCGGCGCCGTCCGGGGACGCCCGCGTGATCCGCACGGCGGCCCTCGGCGAGATCCCGCTCGGCGCGTTCAGCAACGCGCTGCTGCCCGGCAGCGTGGCCGACGACCACGGGATCGAGCTCGGCGGCATCGGCAGTGACATCTACCCGGCCGGCCGCAAGGGTGAGTACTGGACGGTGACCGACCGCGGCCCCAACGGGCAGATCAAGGTGGACGGCAAGAAGCGCCGCACCTTCCCGGTGCCGGGATTCGATCCCGCGATCGTGAAGATCCGGGTCTCCGGGGGCACGATCAAGGTGATCGACGCGGTACCGCTGACCACCTCCTCCGGGAAGGCCGTCACCGGACTGCCGAACCAGAAGAGCCGGGACGAGGCGCCGTACACCTACGACGCGCAGACGCCGCTCTCCTACGACCCGAACGGCCTCGACACCGAGGGCATCGTTCGGGCCGGTGACGGCGGTTTCTGGCTCACGGACGAGTACGGGCCCTCCCTCGTGCACGTCTCCGCGCGCGGGAAGGTCCTCGCGCGCTACGTGCCCAAGGGGCTCGGTCTGACGGGCGCGGACTACCCGGTGGTGGAGGCGCTGCCGTCGATCCTTTTGCACCGCAAGGTCAACCGCGGGTTCGAAGGGCTGGCGCAGCTTCCCGGCGGTGATCTGGTGATGGCCCTCCAGAGCCCGTTGTCGCTCCCGGACGCGGACGCCGGGGACGCCTCGCGCACCACCCGCCTGCTGCGCTTCTCACCCCGCGAGACGGCCGTCACGGCCGAGTACGCCTACCGCTTCGATCCGGTGGACGTGGTGGACCCGAGCGAGGACGACACCTCCGAGCTGAAGATCTCCTCGGTGGTCGCGATCGGCGGTGACCGGCTGCTGGTCGAGGAGCGCACGGACAAGGCCGCCCGGCTTCAGCTGGTCAGCCTCGGGCGCACGTCGGACATCCTCGGCGGTCCCTGGGACGACGACACCACGGCTCCGTCGCTGGAGCGGCTGGACGATCCCGCGGCGCGGGGCGTGCCGGTGCCGGCCAAGCGCCTGGTGGTCGACCTGGGCAAGGTCGCGGGGGTGCCCGGGAAGATCGAGGGCATCGCGCGCGTGGATCACGACACGCTCGCGCTCGTCAACGACAACGACTTCGGGATGACCGACGGTACGGACGCGTTCGACGCCCAGGGCCGCCTGGTCGACAGCGGCGTCAAGACGACCGTGACATACGTCCGGCTGCCCAAGGGCCGCTGACACCGGCCTCGCGGCCGGGGGGGCCGGGGTGAGCCGCTGCCGCTCGCCCCGGCCCTCCTCCGTTTCAGCCCCGCGCGCCCAGCAGGTGGTCCATCGCCAGCTGGTCGAGGCGTTCGAAGGCCATGCCGCGCGCGGCGGCGGCCTCCACGTCGAAGTCCTCGAAGGCCGCGCGGTCGGCGAGCAGGTCCTCCAGGCCGTCGGCCGCGGTCGGCTGGGCCAGTTGGTCCAGGCGCGAGGCGCGCAGCGCCTCCTGCACCTCGGGGTCGGCGCGGAAGGCTGCCGCGCGCTCCTTCAGGATGAGGTAGTTGCGCATGCAGCCCGCCGCCGAGGCCCACACGCCGTCGAGGTCCTCGGTCCGCGGCGGCTTGAAGTCGAAGTGGCGCGGTCCTTCGTAACCGGCGCTCTCCAGGAGGTCGACCAGCCAGAAGGCGGACCGCAGGTCGCCCGCGCCGAACCGCAGGTCCTGGTCGTACTTGATGCCGGACTGGCCGTTGAGGTCGATGTGGAAGAGCTTCCCGGCCCACAGGGCCTGCGCGATGCCGTGCGGGAAGTTCAGGCCTGCCATCTGCTCGTGGCCGACCTCGGGGTTGACGCCGTAGAGCTCGGGCCGCTCGAGGCGCTCGATGAAGGCCAGCGCGTGCCCGACGGTGGGCAGCAGGATGTCGCCGCGGGGCTCGTTCGGCTTGGGCTCGATGGCGAAGCGGAGGTCGTAGCCCTGCGAGGTGACGTACTCGCCGAGGAGGTCGAAGGCCTCCTTCATGCGGTCCAGGGCGGAACGCACGTCCTTGGCGGCGCCGGACTCGGCGCCCTCGCGGCCGCCCCAGGCGACGTACGTCTTCGCGCCCAGCTCGGCCGCCAGGTCGATGTTGCGGATCGTCTTGCGCAGGGCGTAGCGGCGCACGTCGCGGTCGTTGGCGGTGAACGCGCCGTCCTTGAAGACGGGGTGCGTGAAGAGGTTCGTGGTGGCCATCGGCACGGTCATGCCGGTGGCGTCCAGGGCCTGGCGGAACCGCTTGATGTGCGACTCGCGCTCGGTGTCCGACGAACCGAAGGGAATCAGGTCGTCGTCGTGGAAGGTCACTCCGTGGGCACCGAGTTCCGCCAGGCGCTGCACCGTCTCGACCGGGTCGAGGGCGCGGCGGGTGGCGTCGCCGAACGGGTCCCTTCCCTGCCAGCCGACGGTCCAGAGTCCGAACGTGAACCTGTCCTCGGGGGTGGGCTGGTAGCTCATGCCGCGGCTCCTTGCTGCGTTGCGACTATTTCGTCATGGCGGTTTACAAATTAGTATGCCGACGCACCTCTGGGAAGAGACAAGATGTCTTCGACAGCAAGGTGTCTTCGAAACCACACACCGCACGTCCCGCGGAGCCGCGGAAGAGGGAGAGCCCGATGTCAGCAGCCGAGGGTCCGCTCGTCGTCGGAGTGGACACGTCCACCCAGTCCACGAAGGCACTGGTCGTCGACGCGGCCACCGGTCAGGTGGTGGCGAGCGGCCAGGCACCGCACACGGTGTCGTCCGGCGCCGGCCGGGAGAGCGATCCGCGCCAGTGGTGGGACGCGCTGTGCGAGGCGCTGCGCCAGTGCGGTGACGCGGCGCACGAGGCGGCGGCGGTGTCGATCGGCGGCCAGCAGCACGGCCTGGTCACCTTGGACGAACGCGGCGAGCCGGTGCGTCCGGCGCTGCTCTGGAACGACGTCCGCTCGGCGCCGCAGGCCGGCCGCCTGGTGGAGGAGTTGGGCGGGCCGAAGGCCTGGGCGGAGCGCACCGGCAGTGTGCCCGGGGCGTCCTTCACGGTCACCAAGTGGGCGTGGCTCGCCGAGCACGAGCCGGAGGCGGTCCGTGCGACCCGGGCGGTACGGCTCCCTCACGACTACCTCACCGAGCGCCTGACCGGGCAGGGCACGACCGACCGCGGCGACGCCTCCGGCACCGGCTGGTGGGCGTCCGGGACGGAGGCGTACGACGAGGAGACCCTCGCGCACGTCGGCCTGGACCCGGCGCTGCTGCCCCGGGTGGTACGGCCCGGCGAGGTGGCCGGCACCGTGCGCGACAGCCACGATCTGCCGTTCTCGAAGGGCACGCTGGTGGCCCCGGGCACCGGCGACAACGCGGCGGCGGCCCTGGGCCTGGGCCTGCGGCCCGGCACGCCGGTGCTGAGCCTCGGGACGTCCGGCACGGTGTACGCCGTCTCCCGGCGCCGCCCCACCGATCCGACCGGGACGGTGGCGGGCTTCGCCGACGCGCGCGGGGACTGGCTGCCCCTGGCCTGCACCCTGAACTGCACCCTCGCGGTGGACCGTGTCGCGACCCTGCTGGGCCTGGACCGCGAGGCGGTGGAATCCGGCGGCTCCGTGACCCTGCTGCCGTACCTGGACGGCGAGCGCACCCCGAACCTGCCGCACGCCTCCGGAGTGCTGCACGGTCTGCGGCACGACACCACCGCGGGTCAGCTTCTCCAGGCCGCGTACGACGGCGCGGTGCACGCACTGCTCGAGGCACTCGACCTGGTCCTCGACGAGGACGCGGACCGCGACACCCCGCTGCTCCTGATCGGCGGCGGGGCCCGCGGGGCAGCCTGGCAGCAGACCGTGCGCCGGCTCTCGGGGCGGCCCGTCCAGGTCCCGGAGGCCAGGGAACTGGTCGCCCTGGGTGCGGCGGCACAGGCGGCCGGACTGCTGACCGGCGAGGATCCCGCGGCGGTCGCTCGCCGCTGGAACACGGCCGCGGGCCCCGTCCTGGAGGCCGTGGAACGAGACCGGACGACGCTGGACCGGATCACCGGGGTACTCTCCGACGCGGCCCCGCTGCTGGAGCGGGGGACGGACACCGAGTGACCGGAGCCGCCCGCGACCAGCCGGGCGGCAGACACCCGAGGATTGACGGAGGCATGACCGCACCGCTGCACGAGGCCCGCCCACCGGGCGCCGGGCGCGCCCTGCCGGACACCCAGCAGGGCATGCGCCGGCGCAACCTCGCCCGGGTGCTGCACGCCGTGAGCGCCGAGGGCTCGCTGTCCCGGGCGGCGGTCGCCTCCCGGATCGGACTGACGCGGGCCGCGGTGTCGACCCTGGTGGACGAGCTGATCCGCTGGGGTCTGCTGGAGGAACTGGGCCCCGAGCGGCCGGGGCGGGTGGGCCGGCCCGGGTCGGCGCTCGCGGTGAGCGGCCGGGGGCCCGCGGGGATCGGAGCCGAGATCGGCGTCGACCACCTCGCGGTGTGCGCCGTCGACCTGCGCGGCGAGGTCCGCGCGCGGGCCGTCCGGCGCGGCGCCAACCGGGGCCGGGCACCGGGACCGGTGATCGAGGAGTTGACGGCGCTGATCCACCAGGTCGTCGCGGAGGCGGAACGCGCGGAACTCTGGCCCGCCGGGCTCGCGGTCGCCGTGCCCGGCCTGGTGGCCAGGGACGGGCGGACGGTCGTACGGGCCCCGAACCTCGACTGGCACGACCTCGACCTCGGCTCCCTGCTGCCTGCCCATGGGCCGCTGACCGTGGACAACGAGGCCAACTTCGGCGCGCTGGCCGAACTGTGGCTCGGTGCCGGTACGCCGGGCGACTTCCTGCACGTGTCGGCCGAGATCGGCATCGGCGCGGCGGTCGTCGTGGACGGCCGGCTGCTGCGCGGAACCCGGGGCTTCGCGGGCGAGCTGGGCCACGTGCCCGTACGGCCGGACGGTCCCGCCTGCCCGTGCGGCAGCCGGGGGTGCCTGGAGCAGTACGCGGGCGAGGAAGCGGTTCTGCGCGCGGCCGGGCTGGAGCCGCGGGACGACCGGGTGGGCCTGCTCGCCGAGCGCGCCGAGGCGGGCGACGAGAGGGTACGGGCCGCGCTGCGGGACGCCGGTACGGCCCTCGGTATCGCCCTGACCGGAGCGGTGAACCTGCTCGACCCCGAGACGGTGGTCCTGGGCGGCGCCCTAGCCGAGCTGTCCCCCTGGCTGCTGCCGGCACTGGACACGGAGCTGAAGGGCCGTACGGCCGGCCCGGCCTGCCCGGTGACGGTCTCCCCACTGGGCCCGCAGGGCCCCCTGCTGGGCGCCGGGCACTCGGTCGTCCGAGCGGTACTGGACGATCCGGCGGTGGTGGCGGAACGATCCTGACGCGGCTCGGCGCGTGCCGGGGACCACGGCCGCGGGAGGTCGGGTGACGGACTGGGTGCCGCGAGGATGATCAAGTCTCGGCCGTGGGCGCTGCTCGCCTCGTGCGTGCCGATGCCGGAAGGAGCAGGGGCGCGTCCTGCTGCCGCGCTACGGTCCGGGGCGCCCGACGCCGGGCAGTGGTGGCTGCCCGGCGGGATGCCGGATCACGGTGGGGATGCCTGGTCGGCAGTTCGTCGAGCGAGAACGACCCGTGCCGATCGTGCTCCGCCCTCAGCCGCACCGGGGCGTCGGCGCCCGGCGTGCCGCCGTGGAAGAAGCAGTCGAGGACCGGCTGCACGGGGCCGCGCGCGGCGGGGGTGCGGTGTAGCTGCTGGGGTGCGGTGCAGCTGCGGGAGGGGTGGCGCAGCGAGACGCGTGACACCGGTTGTCGGCCTCTGCTGCCGCCCGTGAGGCGCGGCTGTCGGGCCCCCGGTACGGAATCCGCCTGCGCGAGTGACCGTGACGGACCGGGCGCCGAGCCTCCGGTGCGGGAAACCAGGCGTCTGGCATCCAGCACCGGCCACGCGCTGGCTTCCCGCACTGGCTGTGACGTGCCAGGCTCCCCCGCTCACCGCCAGACATCACCCGATCGAGTGAGCAAGTTGTCCACAAGCCGTGACTCGTCCACGGAACCGTGGCACACCCTTCTGCCCAACCCGCCCGAGTCGTACCGTGATTCACGCGAGGCGCAGCCAACGGGTCGTCACCGACCGGCGTGTGTCAGCGAAGTGAGGAGCGCACGGTCGGTGGTGGCGGACTGACACGTATCGGGGGACACATGCACGGGGAGACGAAGGGGACGCTGCGGCGCGACGCCATCGGGCTGCGCGAGGTCCTGTTCCAGAGCATCACGGCGATGGCGCCGGCCGCCGCGGTGGCGGCGTCGATTCCGTCGGGCGCCGCTTTCGCTGGCGGCAGCCTCCCGCTCGCGGTGCTCGTGGCCCTGGTGGCCTGTCTGTTCACCGCCTCCTGCGTAGCCGAGCTGGCGCGGGAGCTGCCCGCGGCGGGCTCCGTGGCGACGTACGCGGCAAGGGGCCTGCACCCGGCGGTCGGCTTCCTCGTCGGGTGGGCCTATGTCTTCGTGGAGATGCTGGTGCCACCCCTGCTGCTCCTCCAGCTGGGCTTCACGACGGCGGGCACGCTGCACGCCGAGTGGTCGGCGTACCCGGCGGACCTGTGGTGGCCGTGGGCGCTGGCGGGTGCCGGGGTGATCGCCGTCTCCGGCTACCTCGGCGTCCGCGCCTCCGCCCGCTTCGGCACCGTCCTCGGCGTCTTCGAGGTCCTCGTCCTCCTCGTGTTCGCCGTGCTGCTCATCGCCAAGGCGGGCAGCGCCAACACCCTGTCGGTGTTCGGTACGTCGCACACCGCCGACGGGTACGCGGGAGCCGCCGGGGTGTTCGCCGGATCCGTCTACACGGTGCTGGCCTTCGCCGGGTTCGAGGCGGCGGCGCCGCTCGCCGAGGAGACCCGCGACCCGCGGCGGACCATGCACCGCGCGGTCCTCGGAGCGGCCGTGGGCATCGGCCTGTTCTACGTCCTCACGACGTACGCGATGACCGTCTGGTTCGGCCCCGACCGCTTCGCGAAGTTCGGCGCCTCGGGCGAGGCTTCTTGGGAGGGCGTCGCCCGGGCCTCCTTCGGTCTCTTCTGGGTGCTGGTGTTCCTCGCTGTGGTCAACTCCACGATCGCGAACGCCAACGCGAGCGCGAACGTCTCGACGCGCACGGCCTTCGCCCTCGCCCGTGTCCGCGTCCTGCCCGGCCTGCTCGCCACGCTCCATCCCCGGCACCGCTCCCCCGTGGCCGGCATCGCCCTGCAGACCGTCGTGGCGGTCGCGGCGGTGCTGGGGCTCGGCTTCGCCTACGACCCGGTGACCGCGTTCCTGCTGCTCGCCACGGTGATCGTCACGGTCGTCGTCGGTGTCTACATCGTCGTGAACCTCTCCTGCGCCGGTCATTTCCTCCGCTCCGGCCGGGCTGCCTTCAAACCGGTGCGGCACCTGCTGTTCCCGGTGCTTGGCATCGCCGCGTTCATCCCCGCCCTGCTGACGGCCGCCGGCCTCCCGGTGTTCGACTTCGTGACGGAACTGACGCCACCGGTGTCCTACGCCGGTCCGGTCGTCGGCGCGTGGATGGCCGTGGGTGTGGTCGTACTGCTCGTGCTCATACGACAGCACCCCGAGCGCATAGCCGAGACCGCGCGCGTGCACCTCGACGCGTACGACCCCGGCGCCGGCCGGATGGACGGATCCGTGCCGAGCTGACCACGCGTCACGTGACGCCACAGCCACGCCCGCCCGCATCCCCGTCCCGGGATCGCCCTCAGAAGGGAGTCACGCCACGATGACCGACCCCCGGATCCTCACCGTGCGCCCCGAACCGGACCAGTACGCCTGGACGTTCGGTGGAGCGGCGCCCCTGGCACGAATCGCGCCCGGCACGGTCCTCGACCTCTACACGGAGGACTGCTTCGCGGGCCGGGTCCGCTCCGAGAAGGACCTGGTGTCCGAGGTCTGCGAGTTCCCCTACCTCAATCCGCAGACCGGCCCGTTCCACATCGAGGGCGCCGAGCCCGGTGACACCGTGGCCGTGCACTTCGTGTCGCTCGAACCGGCCCGCGACTGGGCGGCGTCCACGACGGTCCCCCTCTTCGGCGCGCTGACCTCCACGCACACGACGGCCACCCTTCAGCCACCGCTGCCGGAGCGGGTGTGGATCTGGCAACTGGACCGGGCTCGGAGGACGGCCCTGTTCCAGGCGCGGGACAGCGACCTCCAGGTGGAGCTGCCCATGGACCCGATGCACGGCACGGTGGGCGTGGCGCCCGCCAACCTGGAGGTGCGCTCGGCCCTGGTGCCGGACGCCCACGGCGGCAACATGGACACCCCTGAGATGCGGGCCGGCGTCACCTGCTTCCTGGGCGTCAATGTCGACGGTGCCCTGCTCAGCCTCGGCGACGGGCATGCCCGGCAGGGCGAGGGCGAGACCTGTGGCGTGGCCGTGGAGTGCGCGATGAACACGGTGGTGGTCGTCGACCTCCTCAAGGACGTCGCCACACCGTGGCCCCGGCTGGAGTCGGACACGCACATCATCTCGACCGGCTCGGCCCGGCCGCTGGAGGACGCGTTCCGGATATCCCAGCTCGACCTGGTGCGGTGGCTGGTGCGCGACTACGGGTTCAGTGAGCTGGACGCGTACCAATTCGCAACCCAGGCGGTCGAATCACCGTTGGCCAACGTGTGCGACACGAACTACACGTGCGTGGCCAAGCTCCGCAAGGAGTGGCTGCCCGCGCGGGAGACGTACCGCGGTGTGCACGCCCGGCTGCGGGAGACCGCGCGGGCGCTGCGCCGCTGACGTCCCCGTCGTAATCCGACTCCGGAAAGCCTGCCGAACGACATTCCCCGAGGCACCCCGAAAGGCATCCCGCCATGGACATGGACCGAGCCAGACCCCGGCTCAGCCGGCGCCGGCTGCTCAAGGGCGCGGCACTCGCCGCCGTCCCGTACGCGCTGCTTCCCGAAGGGCGGGCCAGTGCGCAGAGCGCGGCCGTCGACTATCCGCCCGCCGAGTGGCAGGCGGCCAGCAGCTCCAACTACACGGTGTCCGACCGCCCCGGTGACTACACCGTCGACCGAGTGATCATCCACGTCACCCAGGAGACGTACACCGACACGTTGGCGATCTTCGCCAACCCGCAGAAGAAGGTCTCCGCGCACTATGTGGTCCGCTCGGCGGACGGGCACGTCGCCCAGTGCGTCCACGAGGCGGACATCGCCTGGCACGCCGGTAACTGGACCTACAACACCCGCAGCATCGGCATCGAGCACGAGGGCTGGACCGACCAGCCCTCCTACTTCACCGACGCCCTCTACGTGGAGTCGGCGAAGCTCACAGCGGCGATCTGCGCCAAGTACCGCATCCCCCGGGACAGGGAGCACATCATCGGCCACTACCAGGTGCCGGGCACCGACCACACGGACCCGGGACCGAACTGGGACTGGGTGCGGTACATCAGAATGGTCAACTTCGCCTAGCCGGAGGCGGAGCCGCCGTCGCACCGGTTGTCCGCGCGAACACCCTGGGTGACGATGGTCCCGGCCACCGTAGCAGCCGCTGTGCCACCGCCGGGCCCGCCACAGCACCGCCCGGAGCCGCCGTACCCCGCATCACCGTCCGTACCGCACCGCATCACCACCGTTCCACCGTCCGGGGAGGCCGAGTTGACCGATCCGTGGGTTGCCCTGGAGCCGGGGGCCGATCCCGCCGAGCGCGTCCGGTTGCTGCGCCGGGCGCACGAGACGTTCACCACGGTGGGGACGGTGCCGCGCCCGGTGCGGTCGGTGGTGGCGGAGTCGTGGCGGCGCAGCGCGCGGGCCGGTGTCGGGCCGGACGGCGCCGCCAGGGTGGAGCTGACCGACGGCGATCTCGGCGCCTATCGCGCGGAGCATCCGCTGTCCCGGGTGATGCCCCTGTTCCGGGAGTTGATGGGCACCTTCGCGGCCGATGGCGAGCATCTGCTGGCGGTGTGCGACGCGCACGGCAGGCTGCTGTGGGTGGAGGGGCACACGGCGACCCGGCGCCGCGCGGACCGGATGAACTTCGTGCCGGGTGCCCGGTGGTCGGAGAGCGCGGTCGGCACCAACGCGCCGGGCACCGCGGTCGCCGTGGACCGGCCCGTGCAGGTGTTCGCCGCCGAGCACTTCATACGGCAGGTGCAGCCGTGGACCTGCGCCGCCGCTCCGGTGCACGATCCACGCACCGGACGGGTCCTGGGGGCCGTGGACATCACCGGCGGGGACGGGCTCGCCCATCCGCACAGCCTCGGCTTCGTGCAGGCGGTCGCGCGGGCCGCCGAGGCACAGCTCGCCCTGCTCGCCCCGCCGCGCGCCGCCGAGGAGGGGCCGCTGCTGAGCGCGCTCGGCCGGGACGAGGCCGAACTCGTCCTGAACGGACGGCGGATCAGGCTCAGCCGTCGGCACAGCGAGATCCTCGTGCTGCTGTCCCAGCACCCCGAGGGTCTGAGCGGCGACGAGCTGCTGTGCGCGCTGTACGCGGACGAGTCGGTGACCCCGGTGACGCTGCGGGCCGAGCTGGCGCGCCTGCGCAGACTGCTGGGGCCGGGGCTGCTCGCCTCGCGGCCGTACCGGCTGACGGCCGCGGTCGAGTCGGACGCCACCGCGGTCGAGCGGCGGCTGGAGACGGGTGCGCTGACCGCGGCGGCGGAGGCGTACACCGGCCCGCTGCTGCCAGGCTCCCAGGCCCCGGCGATCGTCCGGCTGCGGGAGCGGCTCGCCGGCGGACTGCGCACGGCGCTGATCGCGCACGGCGACCCCGATCTGCTGGCGGACTGGGCGCGCACGCCGTGGGGTGAGGACGACCTGGAGACGTGGCGGGCGCTCGCCGCCGTACGCCCGACGGCACCGGTCCGGGCCCGGCTCGCCGCGCTGGAGGCCGAACTGGCGGCGCCGGCCGGCCGGACACGGGCGCGGACCCGCGGCGCAACGTACTTGCAACGTCCGCGTGTCTAGCCTCGCGCCGAGAGCTGCCCAACGGCGGGCAGCGCTGCACCGGGAGGCAACCAGGATGACTCGTTACGCGGCGCCGGGCACCGAAGGCTCGATCGTCTCCTACCAGGCGCGCTACGACCACTACATCGGCGGCGCCTACGTGCCGCCGGCGCGCGGGCAGTACTTCGAGAACCCGTCACCGGTCAACGGTCAGCCGTTCACGGAGATCGCGCGCGGTACCGCGGAGGACGTCGAGCGGGCGCTGGACGCGGCGCACGAGGCGGCGCCCGGGTGGGGTCGTACGCCGGTCGCGGAGCGCTCCGACATCCTGCTGAAGATCGCCGACCGGATGGAGGCCCACCTGGAGCCGCTGGCGGTGGCCGAGAGCTGGGAGAACGGCAAGCCGGTCCGGGAGACGCTGGCCGCCGACATCCCCCTGGCGATCGACCACTTCCGCTACTTCGCCGGGGCGATCCGGGCGCAGGAGGGTTCGCTGGGCGAGCTGGACGACGACACGGTGGCGTACCACTTCCACGAGCCGCTCGGTGTCGTCGCGCAGATCATCCCGTGGAACTTCCCGATCCTGATGGCGACCTGGAAGCTCGCGCCGGCGCTCGCCGCGGGCAACGCGGTCGTCCTCAAGCCGGCCGAGCAGACCCCGGCCTCCATCCACTACTGGCTGAGCCTGGTGGCGGATCTGCTGCCGCCGGGTGTGCTGAACATCGTCAACGGCTTCGGTGTGGAGGCGGGCAAGCCGCTGGCGTCGAGCCCGCGGGTGGCGAAGGTCGCGTTCACCGGGGAGACCACGACCGGGCGGCTGATCATGCAGTACGCCTCGGAGAACATCAAGCCGGTCACCCTGGAACTCGGCGGGAAGTCGCCGAACATCTTCTTCGACGACGTGTGGGCGCACGACGACGACTTCCGCGACAAGGCGCTCGAAGGCTTCACGATGTTCGCGCTCAACCAGGGCGAGGTCTGCACGTGCCCGTCCCGGGCGCTGATCCAGCGGGGTCACTACGCGGAGTTCCTGGAAGCGGCCGTCGAACGCACCCGGCGCATCAAGCCGGGCCACCCGCTGGACACCGACACCATGATCGGCGCGCAGGCCTCCAACGACCAGCTGGAGAAGATCCTCTCCTACCTGGACATCGGCCGCCAGGAGGGCGCGAAGATCCTCACGGGCGGTGAACGCTTCGAGCACGAGGGCGAGTTGAAGGGCGGGTACTACGTCCAGCCGACCATCTTCGAGGGCGACAACCGCATGCGGATCTTCCAGGAGGAGATCTTCGGCCCGGTCGTCTCGGTGGCCTCCTTCGACGACTTCGACGACGCGATCAAAATCGCCAACGACACGCTGTACGGCCTGGGCGCGGGCGTGTGGACCCGGGACATGAACACCGCCTACCGCGCGGGCCGCGCGATCCAGGCCGGCCGTGTGTGGACCAACTGCTACCACGCCTATCCCGCGCACGCGGCGTTCGGTGGCTACAAGCAGTCGGGGATCGGCCGTGAGACGCACAAGATGATGCTGGACCACTACCAGCAGACGAAGAACCTCCTGGTGTCGTACTCACCGAAGAAGCTGGGCTTCTTCTAGACGCAGGGAAAGGGCGCCTGGCCAAGGAGGATGTCCGTCAGGCGCCCTTGCGGACGTGCCCGTACTCCCGGCGGCGGCTTCTCCCGGCGTCGACGCCATCAAGCTGCTCGGCGCGGCCTACCTGGTCTGCCTCGGGCCCGGGCGGTCCTGGCCGCCCGGCGGACCGCCCGTGAGCGCCGCGCCGCGACAGCGGCGGACGGCCCGGAGGGGCTCACCGCCCCGCGGACCCCGGCCCCGGACGAACCGGCCCGCGCCCGGTGGCGGTCCGGGCTTCACCAAGGGCTTCCTCACGTCGTCGCCGCGCGGCTGCGGGCCTTCTTCGCCCGGCCGAAGATCCGCCACCGCTGGGAGCTGGATGCCGCCACGGCCTGGCGTCCGCGTCTCCCGCGCGGCCCACCCGCCCCCTCACACCCGGCCGGCCAGTCGTTCGAAGGTCTCCGCGGCGGATTCCACCCGGGCCTCACGGTGACCGGTTCCGGCCCACAGGTGGATCAGGCGGGTGTCCCCGGCCGCGGTGGCGGCCTTGCGGAGGGGGCCGGTGAGGTGGTGCAGGGCCGGGTAGCCGGCCGGGGCGACGGGGTCGAAGCGGTCGGTGAAGTGGTTGCGGAGGGCGCGGGCGGGCCGCCCCGTGAAGGCGCCGGTGACGGTCGTGGTGGCGGAGGCCGGATCGGCCAGGACCGCCTTGTGCGGTGCGGAGGCTCCGCTCTCGTGCGTACGCAGCAGCACGGTGCCCACCATCGCGGCCTGGGCCCCCGCGCGCAGGGCGACGGTCACGTCGGCGGCGGTGGCGATGCCGCCCGTGGCGATGACGGGCAGGGTGACGGCGCCGCGGACGGAGGCGATCAGGTCGGGCAGCCTGACCGGCGCGAGGGGCCGGGCCGGGGTGAGGGTGGCCGAGTGCCCGCCGGCCGCCGGAGCCTGCACGATCAGCGCGTCGACGCCGGACGCGGCCGCCTGGCGTGCCTCGTCGGCCGAGGTGACGCTCTGCAACAGAGTGCTCCCGGCCCGCCGCAGGGCACTGACGACCGCGCGGCGGGATGCCGAAGGTGAAGGACACCCACGGGACGGGAGCCGAGGTCAGCAGGTCGATCTTGTCCGTCCAGTGGTCGTCGTCCTCGATCGGTTCGCGGGGCAGCGTGAGGCCGTAGCGGTCGGCCTCGGGCTGTACCGCGCGGGCGTAGCGCCGGTACGCCTGGCCGGAGACGGGCACCGGGTTGGGCACGAACAGGTTGACGCCGAAGGCGACACCTTCCGCGCGCGTGGTGTGGATCTGCCCGGCGAGGGCCTGGGCGGAGTTGTATCCGGCGGCCAGGAAGCCCAGGCCGCCCGCCCGGGCGGCGGCGGTCACCAGTTGCGGTGTGCTCGGGCCGCCGGCCAGCGGCGCGGCGACGAGGGGGAGGTCTGCTCCGAGGTCGGACAGCAGCGTGCTCACGACAACTCCTCATGCCGGGATGTTCAGGTGGCGGGGGCGAGGTGGTACGGGAAGCGGACGCGGAGCGCGGCGGCAGCGAGGCGGCCAGGAGGGCCATCGCGCTGCCCGGCGGGAGCGCCTGGCGGTAGCCATGGCTCAGCGGTGGCGCGCGGCGGGCAGGTCCGAGGATCTGGCCGATGTCGTGTCCGATCGCCGCGCCGAGGAAGTGCCGACGATGGTGTGGCTGATGCCAGGGTGCCGGCGAGGTAGCCGATGAAGGTGGCCGTGGCCATGTTCGCCCCGAGCCCGGCCGGGAGTCCGGCCTGGGTGTGCGTGAGCGGAAGGACCTGGCGCGTCCGGCGAGCGGGCCCCTCCGGACGAGGAGGGGCTGATGACTGCACGGTCTCGATCACCTTCCTGCGGGCGGTCAGTGGGTCCGTACGTGACGCTAGGCAGCGCTCGTCTGCCTGTGAAATGCCGATTGAGCTGGCGCTATGCACGGCAGGCATGGATGCCTGGAAGCCCTGCGGCTCGGCTTCAGCTGGCTGCTGCCCGATCCGTGGACGCAGCGGACCGTCAGCCGGTTCGAGGAGGACACCGGAGCGACGGTCGCCCTGGTCCGGACCGACGATCCCCTTCAGGCGCTGCGCCGGCGCACCGTCGACATCGCGGTGGTCCGCGGCGAGCGCGACACGCCGCGGGGGGCGCATACCCTGCACCTGTTCGACGAGCCGCGCGTCGCCGTGTGCTCCGAGCACAACGACCTGACCCGCCTCGGGCATCTGGACTGGGCGGACGTCCGGTACTGGCCGCTGGTGGTCAACACGGTCAGCGGTACGACAGGTACCTGGTCGTGGCCCGCGGACCAGCGCCCGGACCGGATCATCGAAACGGCGAACTACGACGAGTGGCTGGAGTCGGTGGCGGCCGACCGGGGCATCGGCATCGTCCCGGAGGTCGCGCGGCGCCGTACCCGGCACCCCGCGGTCAGTTTCGTCCCCCTCACCGGCGCACCGCCGAGCCCGGTGCGCCTCGTGTACTTCCCCGACTCCCAGCGGGCGCTGATCCGCCGGTTCCTGGACGCCTCCCTTCCGACGGCGGAGTGAGACCCGCCGTGACCAGGTGACGCGGCGTCCATGCCCGCGGCGCACGGACGCGTCTCCACAGGCATTTCCCGGGCCACCGGGACATCGTTAGCGTGGGCGGTGTGAACCGAACCACCAAGACCACTCTGCGAGGGCCGCGATGAGCACAGGGCTGTCCCGGCAGGAATGCGCGGTCACCGTGCTGGGCGGCCCCACGGCCGTCATCGACATCGGTGGCCTGCGGATCGTCAGCGATCCGACCTTCGACGAGGCGGGCCCCCAGGGGTACCTCACCAAGACCGCCGGGCCCGCCGCCGACGAGGACGCGGTGGGGCCGGTCGACCTCGTCCTGGTCAGCCATGAAGCCCACCCCGACAACCTCGACGGGCGGGGCCGCGCGTTCGCGAAGACAGCCCCGCTGGTGCTCACGGGGCCACGCGCGGCGGAGCGGCTCGGCTCACCCGCCGTCGGCCTCTCCCCGTGGACCGTCCACCGCCTGCCCCGGCCGGACGGCGGCGGCGATCTGACCGTGCTGGCCGTTCCCGCCGTCCACGGTCCCGAGGACGGCGAACGCGACGCGGACGGCAACGTCAACTGCGAGGTCATCGGGTTCGTGCTGTCCGGGCAGCGGCTTCCCACCGTGTACGTCAGCGGCGACAACGCCTCGATCCGCACGGTCGCGGAGATCTCCCGCCGGGTGCCCGGCATCGACGCGGCCGTCCTGCACGCGGGAGCGGCACGTGTGCCGGCGAAGTTCGACGGGCGGCCCCTGTCCCTGGACAGCCGCCGGGCCGCCGCCGCTGCCGCCGTCCTGGGCGCGGAGGTCGTCGTACCGGCCCACTACGACGGCTGGGCCCACTTCTCCGAAGGGCTGCCCGAGATCGAACTGGCCTTCCACGAGGCCGGCCTGTCCTCCCTGCTGCGGGTCGCGCCCCACGGCACATGGGTGCCGCTGACCCACTGACCCCCTCGTTCGGACAGCGATCACCGACGTGGCGCACCGGGCGCTCGTGGACGCGCTGGACATACCCGAGCGGGACAGGTTCCAGATCATCACGGAGCACGACGCCGACCGCCTCGTCGCCCTCGACGCCGGCCTCGGCTTCGAGGCCGGCGTCGAGGGCCTGGTGATGATCCACATCCTCACCCAGTCGGGACGCTCCGATTGCGGACACCGCTCCGAGGCCGGCGCGTCCGGCTGCTCTCCGCGACCGGCGCGCACACGTGCGCCGGGCACGCGATGCTGGGGAGCGGACAGGGTCCCCGAGGAGCCCAGGAGGCGCGGCCGGTGATCGCCGTCAACCCCATGGACAGCGCCTCGGTGCTGGCCGCGTTCGGCGCGCTGGGCGTCCTGGCCGTGGTCTTCGCAGAGTCGGGTCTGCTGGTCGTCGGCTTCTTCCTCCCCGGTGACACGCTGCTGTTCCCGGCCGGTGTGCTGTGCGCGGGCAGTGCCCAGCAGCAGCCGCGGCTGGCGCTGTGGCAGGTGCTGGTGTGCGCGGCGATCGGGGCGGTGGTGGGCGGCCAGGTGGGGTATCTGATCGGACGGCACGGCGGCCGGGCCCTGCTGGCGCGCACGCGAAGCGGGCGGGTGAAGGGCGCGGCGGCGCGGGCGGAGCGGCTGCTGGCGCGCTACGGCCACGGCAAGGCGCTGGTGATCGGCCGGTTCGTGCCGCTGCTGCGGACGGTCCTGCACCCGGTGGCCGGGGCCCTGGGTGTGCCGGCGCGGACCTTCACCCTCTGGCAGGCGGTGGGCGGTGTGCTGTGGTCGCAGACGCTGGTGCTCGCCGGGTACACCCTGGGCGCGTCCGTCCCGCACATCGACGACTATCTGCTGCTGCTGGTCGCCGTGGTCATCGTCCTGTCGCTGCTCCCGCTGCTGCCGGAGGCCCGCCGCGCCCGCCGCGCCCACCGCGCCCGCCGGGACCGCCGCGACTCCACACGCTGAACGCGCCACGGCTCACCCGCCGGCTGTCCGCACCGGCCCCGGGGCCGCCGTCCCGGGCGGCGCGGGCCCGGCCCTGCCGACGGGCCCGCGGGTGTGCGGCGGCGTCACAACTCGCCCAGGAACCCCGGATCCGCCGGGCCCAGCCGCCGGGCGAAGTCGGCGGACACGCCGACGACTTCGCGGAGCGCCACGGCCCGTCTGCTGATGGCGGCGAGGTCCTCGTGCGCCTCCTTGGACCACAGGAACGGGACGACACTGATGCCCTGGGACAGCTCCAGGGCCGCCGCCTCCTCCCGCCAGCCCTGCCGGCGCAGCCCCGCGTATAACCTCTCCGGCCCACCGGCCAGCAGCCAGCCGATCCACGCCGAGTGGCCCATGTCCAGCGCCTCCCACTCCAGGGTGTCGGGCGCGAAGCAGGTCATCTGCCCCGGATCGCCGGGCCGGTCGCTGCCCGCCGGGTCGTGGCCGTTGCGGCAGAAGACACCGCCGAGCACGTCATGGCCGACGACGAGCCCGGCCGCCGGGTGCCAGTGGAGGTCCGGCTCCTCGGGGAACCCGTTGACCCGGCCGAGGCTCGGCAGCCCGCCGTCGGCGCCGCCCGCGCCGTACACCCGTAGCCAGCCGTCGTCCAGGACCAGCCCGCCGCAGTGCAGGGTCAGCGCACCGAGCACCGACCTCGCCGTCACCTGCAACCGGAGGAGGAAGCGGCGGCCCTCGTCGGGGTCGGCGGGCAGCACGCGGACGGTACGGCACTGCCGGTGAACGCTCGCTCAAGCTCCGGCCAGGCCGGATCGGCCACCTGGACCAGCTCGTCGATCTCTCGCATCCGTGGATGACCGCGGCAGCGTCCGACCTCACCTCGGCCGACCCGGTGCGCCGTGCGGCCCCGCGATCCCAGCCACCCTGCCCCCTACCGTCCCTGGCGCCTTCACGGTGGCTGCCGCCCCGGCATTCCCTGCCACCCTGACGGTCCCAGCCGCCCTCCCCCCTTGCCGACCCCGGCGCCTTCACGGTGGCTGCCGCCCCGGCATTCCCTGCCACCCTGACGGTCCCAGCCGCCCTCCCCCCTTGCCGACCCCGGCGCCTTCACGGTGGCTGCCGCCCCGGTGTTCCAAGCCGCCCTAGCGTCCCCGCCCCTTGCCGCCCTCACGCCCCCTGCCGTCCTTACGGCGCTTCCGGTTCGGTCGGTGAGGTCGGTGCACCGTGTCCAGCTCTCCCACCGCCGCGCGCACATGGGCCGGATCGCCGGGCCGGCCGCCGCCGGCGCAGCTCCAGACCGGGCGGCCGGACTCCTCCCGCATGTGCATCCCGAGGCCGTGGAGCGTGCAGACCGGCCACGCCTGCCACAGGCACCCCGTGATCGTGTCCTGGGCGGCCTCGGCGACGGTCCACAGCGCCCGGTGGGCGGAGCCGGACGGCCCGAGGGAGTTGCCGTGCGCGTTGCCGTCGGCCAGTGCGACGTAGACCTGTTCGTCCTCGTGTGCGTCCGCCGGGTACGCGATGAGGCACAGCGGGCGCTGCCCGGGCAGGGTCGCCGCGAGGTCGCGGTTGACCGTCGCCAGTGCCTCGTCCCACAGCGGGTGTTCACCGGCGGGGACGAAGCGCGGCTCGGGCGGTCTCAGGGAGGAGGGGCGCATGTGTCCCATGGTCCCAACTTCCCCCGGGAGCGGACGCGGCGGGGCCACGAGGCGTTCTGGACGGGTTCGTGACCATGCGTGAGACTGGAGCCGACGATCCGACACCCCGCTGTCCAGGACGGTGACATGGAAGAGGAGATCCCGCGCGTCGCGCTGACCCCGCAGGCCGCGGAGCTGGTGCGCCGGCTGCGCGCCGAGCACGGCCCGCTGATGTTCCACCAGTCCGGCGGCTGCTGCGACGGCAGCGCCCCGATGTGCTATCCGGACGGCGAGTTCCGTACCGGCGGCTCGGACGTGCTGCTGGCCGAACTGGCGGTGGACGGCGTGCCGGAGCCCGTCACGTTCTGGATGTCGCGGAATCAGTACCAGGCCTGGAGCCACACCCGGCTGATCGTGGACGTCGTGCCGGGACGAGGCAGCGGCTTCTCCCTGGAGGCACCCGAGGGGGTGCGTTTTCTCACCCGTTCTCGCGTCGTCGACGCCTAGTCGGCCCGCCGGCCGCCCGAGTCTGCTGCACTGCCCCTGCACTGAGGACAGTTGACGAGACATCAGGGGGCACGGTGACGAGACCTCGCAGGCGTTCGGCGGCAGGCAGAGCGGTTCTCACGGTTGTCACGGCGTTGGGTGTGCTGGCCGGTGCGGCCCTGACGGGGGCGGCACCGGCCGGTGCCGCGCCGGCGGGCAGGCGGCTGGCGCCGGGCGTCACCTACCGGCAGTTCGACATCGACGGGGCGGCGGGGAAGGCCCGCGCGCACCTGCTCACGGTGGACCTGGCCAACCCGCACGTCCACGTCGACCTGCTGTACCCGGGCGCGGTGGCGGCGCGGGCGACCGTCTCCCGGCTGGCGGACTCCGCCGGCGCGGTCGCCGGGGTGAACGGCGACTTCTTCAACATCACCGAGACGCAGCACCCGGGCGTGCAGGCCACGGGCGCGGCCGTCGGACCGGCCGTGGCCGACGGGCGGGTACTCAAGGCGGCGGTGCCCAAGGGGCAGCGGTTCGGACCCGCGCTGCCCCCGGGCACGACCACCCGGGACGTGTTCGGCGTGGGCACCGACCGGCGGGCCCGGCTGGACCGCCTCTCCCTCTCCGGCTCGGTCGGCACACCGGAGGGGCGGTTGCCGCTGAAGGGCCTCAACCAGTACGCGCTGCCGGTGGATTCGGTCGGCGCCTTCACCGTGCGCTGGGGCAGTGCCTCCCGGGCGCGGGCCGTGTGCGGCACGGACACCCGGCGCGCGGCGCCGTGCAGCGACGACACGTACGAGGTGAAGGTCCGCGGGGGCCGGGTGGTCTCCGCCACCGCCGCCCCGGGCAGCGGCTCGATCCCGGCGGACACCACGGTCCTGCTGGGGCGCGAGGAGGGCGCGCGGCGGCTGCGCGAGCTGTCGGTCGGTGACCCGGTGGACGTGACGCACACGTTGGTGGCGGCCTCGTCCGGGGTGCCGTACGCGTTCGCGATCGGCGGCTTCCCGGTCCTGCGCGACGGCAGCCCGTTGTCCGGACTGGACGACAGCACCTCGGCGGTGCGGACGGTCGTCGGGTACAAGGGCGGCGGACAGCAGATGCTGCTGCTGGCGCTGGACGGCTCGGCGAAGTACCGCAGCGGGCTGACCGTCGCCGAGGAGGCGAAGACCATGCGCTCGCTGGGGGCCACGGCCGCCTTCAACCTCGACGGCGGCGGCTCGACGGAGCTGGTCGCCCGCGACACGGACGCCGCCGCCGTGACGGTGCGCAATCACCCCAGCGGCGGCGCCGAACGCCCGGTGCCCAACGGCATCGGCGTCTTCTCCACCGGCTGAGCCGGTAAACGGCTGACGTCGGCACTCCACCGACTGAGGCCGGCACTCCACCGACTGAGGCCGGCGCTCCACCGGCTGACGCCCGGCGACTCAGGGCCGCAGGCCGCTCACCAGGTCGGCGGTCGCGGTGAGCCCGCTCTGGATGGTGGGCGCCAGCCTCGTGCAGGCCAGGTAGAAACCGAGCAGCAGACAGACCAGGGCGTGGGAGATCTTCAGCGAGCAGTTTCGGATGAAGATCACGGCCAGGACCAGAAGCAGCAGCACCACAGAGATGGAAATGACCATCGGGAACCCTCCTCCGCCACGCCCCGTGTGCGGCGTTCGGCCGCAAGTGTGGCGTAGCGGAGGGTTTGTCCGGGCTGCTGACGTGTCCTCCGATCGTGTGGTGTTATGTGGAGGGGTGGGCGTCGAGGAAGGCCTCCAGGCCGGCGAGGTCGTCGGTGTTGAGGTAGTCGACCCCGGCGGCGAGCAGTTCCGACCACAGCGCGTCCCGGGCGGCGCCCGCGGTGTCGGGGGTGGCCCAGAACCGGACCTGCTGCCCGCGCGCGTGGGCGGCGCCGGTGATGCTCCGCAGTCTCTGCCGCTCGGCGTCCGGGAACGTCCCGGTGCCCGTCCAGGTGAAGTTCTGCGTCCAGTTGTCGCTGATCAGCGAGATGAGGGAGGCCGGGGCGGGGCCGCCGAGGTCGGCGAGGCGGCCGTCGTAGAAGGCGCGGCGCTCGGTCTGCGCCTCCATCGGGGTACGGGCCGCCCGGTCGCCGGAGATGACCGCGGTAACCGGGCCGGGGTGGACGCGGCCGTGCGCGTAGCGGGTGAACAGGTGCGGGTAGCGGCGCAGGTGGCGGTCGAGTTCGAGGTACGTGGCGGAGCCCTCGGTCTTGATGTCGACGAGGAGCTGGAGCGGCCGGCGCGAACCCCGGTGGACGGTGCCGTGGCTGGCCCGGACCCGGGCGGCGAGCGGTTCCAGGTAGAGGGATTCGAGGGTGCGGGACGGGTCGAGGTCGGATGCCTCGTGGCCGATGAGGAGCTGGTCGCCGACGAGGAAGATGTCGGCTTCCACGCTGCCGAACCGGTGGTCGAGGGCGTCGGACAGGGGCCGCGGGTGCTCGTAGTCGTTGTGGGCGTGAGCGTGCCACAGCGGGCGCGGGCGACGCGTCCGCTCACCGGCCGACGCGGGACCGGCGGGCAGGGCGAGCGTGCCCGCGAGGGCGGCACCGAGGGTGGTGAGAGCTCTGCGGCGGGTGGTGAGGGCCATGCACTGCCTCCCTGGGGGTGATGGGGACCGGGGAGAGTATGCGTGCACTCGCCACCGAAGGGGCCCCCTCGCACGGGGAGTTGGCGCTCTGTTCACTTCGCCGGTGCGCGGACACGAGAAAGCCCGCCCCGGGTGGGGCGGGCTTCACCGCGGGGGTGTCAGGGTGCCGGGAGGGGTGCCCGGAGGTCGACCAGCGCGGCCAGCGCCTCCCGGTGGGTGCCCGCCGTGCCGTACGCGATCGAGTCCGCCTTGGCCCGCTTGAGATACAGGTGGACCGGGTGCTCCCAGGTCATCCCGATCCCGCCGTGGAGCTGCAACGCCTCCTCGGTGACACGGACGGCGGCGGGCGCCGCGTACGCCTGCGCGACGGCGACCCGGACCTCCACGTCCTCGCCGGTGGCGAGCGCGTCGGCGGCGGCGTGGGCGGCGGCCCGCAGGTGCACGACCTCCAGCCACAACTGGGCGAGCCGGTGCTTGAGCGCCTGGAACCCGCCGACCGGCCGGTTGAACTGCTTGCGCTCCTTCAGGTACCGGACGGTCTCCGTCAACGCCCACTCGGCGACGCCCAGCTGCTCGGAGACGAGCAGTCCGGCGGCGGCGCGCAGGGCACGGCGTACGGCGGGTCCGGCGGCGCCGACCCGGCGGCCGGGAGCACCCTCCAGCCGTATGCCCGCGAGGGGGCGGGTCAGGTCCAGGGAGGCGTGCGGGGTGACCGTCACGGCGTCGGCGGCGACGGCGTACAGGCCGCCGTCGTCGGCCGGGACGAGCAGGACGTCGGCGACGGTCGCGTCCGCGATCCCCGTCAGCTCGCCGTGCAGGGTGCCGTTCTCCACGCGTACGGCCGTGAGGCCGGCGCCCGGGGCGGTGTGCAGGCCGACCGCGAGGGCGCCGATGGTGCGCCCCGAGGCCAGTTGTCCCAGCAGCTCGGCGTCGTCGCAGACGAGCAGGGCCTCGGTGGCCACGACCGCGCTGGTGAGGTACGGCACGGGAGCCACCGCCCGCCCCAGCTCCTCCAGCACGACGGCGACTTCGCGCGCGGAGGCGCCCTGGCCGCCGCGCTCCTCGGGCACCAGGAGGCCGGCCAGGCCCATGCCGTCGGCGAGCAGCTTCCACAGGGCGCGGTCGTGCGGGGTGTCCGACTCGGCGCGGGTGATCACGTCGGCCGGTGCGCAGTGGTCCGTGAGCAGGTCGCGGACGGCGGCCCGCAGCGCCTCTTCCTCCTCGGAGTACAGCAGGTCGGTCATCGGGCGAGGTCCTTCCAGGCGACGTCCTTGTCGGTGCGCGGCTCGGCGGGCAGGCCCAGGACGCGCTCGGCGACGATGTTCAGCAGGACCTCGCTGGTCCCGCCCTCGATGCTGTTGCCCTTGGAGCGCAGGTAGCGGTAGCCGGCGTCGCGGCCGGTGAAATCGACCAGCTCGGGGCGGCGCATGGTCCAGTCGTCGTACAGCAGGCCCTCCTCGCCGCGGAGTTCGACCTCCAGGCCGCTGATCTCCTGGTTGAGGCGGGCGAAGGCGAGCTTCATGCCGGAGCCCTCGGGGCCGGGCTGGCCGGCGACGAGCTGCTGGCGCAGGCGTTCGCCGGTGAACCGGGCGACCTCGGCCTCGACCCACAGCTTCAGCAGGCGCTGGTGCAGGTCGTGGGTGCGCAGTTCGGGGCGTTCCCGCCAGGTCTTGGCGACCGGGCCGATCATGCCGCCCTCGCGGGGCAGCGCCATGCCGCCGATGGCGACGCGTTCGTTGTTCAGCGTGGTCTGGGCGACCCGCCAGCCGTCGCCGACCTCGCCGAGGCGGCGGTCGTCGGGGATGCGGACCTCGGTGAGGAAGACCTCGTTGAACTCGGCCTCGCCGGTGATCTGGCGCAGCGGCCGGACCTCGACGCCCGGGTCGGTCATGTCGCAGACGAAGTAGGTGATGCCCTGGTGCTTGGGCACGTCCGGGTCGGTGCGGGCGATGAGGATGGCCCAGCGGGCCAGGTGCGCACTCGACGTCCACACCTTCTGCCCGTTGACCACCCAGCTGTCGCCCTCACGCACCGCCCGGGTGCCGAGCGCGGCGAGGTCGGAACCGGCGCCGGGCTCGCTGAACAGCTGGCACCAGACCTCCTCACCGGTCCACAGGGGGCGCAGATAGCGGCGCTTCTGCTCCTCCGTGCCGTACTTCAGGATCGTCGGCGCGGCCATGCCGAGCCCGATGCCGATGCGCCGGGGGTCGTTGTCGGGGGCTCCGGCCGCCGCCAGCTCGGCGTCCACGATCCCCTGGAGGGTGCGCGGGGCGCCCAGTCCGCCGAGGCCCTCCGGGTAGTGCACCCAGGCGAGGCCGGCGTCGAAGCGGGCCCGGAGGAAGTCCAGGCGGTCGGTGCTCGCGGGCGGGTGCTGCGCGAGCAGCTCCCGGGTACGGCGGCGCAGTTCCGCGGCGTCGGTCATGCGACGGCTCCGTTCTCCGGCACGACGGCGATCCGGCCCGTGGTCACCCCGTCGGCGACCCGCTGCACGGCACCGGCCGCCTCGGCGAGCGGCACCCGCTCGCTGACCAGCGGCTTGATCGCGCCCCGGGCGGCCAGCTCGGTCAGTTCCTCGTGGCAGCGCTGGACCAGCTTCGGGTTCTTGGTGTTGTACAGGCCCCAGTGCAGGCCGACGATCGAGTAGTTCTTCACCAGGGCGTGGTTGAGGGCCGGGCTCGGGATGGTGCCGCCGGCGAAGCCGACGACGACGATCCGGCCCTCGAAGGCGACCAGCTTGGCGGACTGGGCGTAGGCCTCGCCGCCGACGGGGTCGTAGACGACGTCGGCGCCCCGGCCGCCGGTGGCCTCCTTCACGGCGGCGACGACGTCCTCGGAACGCCGGTCGACCACTACATCACAGCCCAGCCGCCGGGCGACGGCGGCCTTGTCCGCACCGCCCACGACACCGATCACCGTGGCGCCGGCCGCCTTGCCGAGCTGCACGGCGGCACTGCCGACGCCACCGGCGGCGGCGTGTACCAGCAGGGTCTCCCCGGCTTCCAGGCGGGCCCGGCGGTGCAGGCCGAACCAGCCGGTCTGGTAGCCGATGTGCAGGGCGGCTGCCTCGGCGTCGTCCAGCGCATCGGGCGCGGGGAGCAGGGCGCGGGCGTCGGCGAGGGCGTACTCGGCGAAGCCGCCGTGGGGCAGCGCGGGGTTGGCGATCACCCGGCGGCCGTCCTCGGTCTCCCCGCAGATCTCCACGCCGGGCGTGAAGGGCAGCGGCGGACGCACCTGGTACTGGCCGCGGCACAGCAGCGCGTCCGGGAAGTTGACGTTGGCGGCGCGCACCCGCAGCAGCACCTGGCCGTCGCCGGGCGTGGGCCGCTCGACGTCATGGAGGCGCATCACCTCGCTCGGCTCGCCGTTCTCGTGCACTTGCCATGCCTGCATGCGGGGCCTCCACGGGACTGCTTCGTCTGACCGGGTCCGACGGCATACTAAGCGGTCGCTTGCCAATCAGGGAACAGTCGCGTGGGTCACGTGCGGGCGGGCCGCGCCCGTACGTGCATCCGCTCCCCCTGCGGTCCGAACAGACTCAGGAACTCCACCGGCCCCTCGCCCGTCGATCCGAACCAGTGCGGCACCCGCGTGTCGAACTCGGCCGCCTCGCCCGCGGACAGCACGACGTCGTGCTCCCCGAGGACCAGGCGGAGTCGGCCGGAGAGGACGTAGAGCCACTCGTAGCCCTCGTGGGTCCGCGGGTCGGGCTCCTGTCTGCGCCGGGGTTCGAGCACCTTGAATGCCTGGAGGCCGCCGGGCTGGCGGGTCAGCGGCCAGTGGGTGCGCCCGCCCCGGACGATCGGCTTGGACCGCACCCGCGGGTCCCCCACCGGCGGCGCCCCGACCAGCTCGTCCAGCGGCACCTGATGAGCCTGGGCGATCGGCAGCAGCAGTTCGAGGCTGGGCTTGCGCAGGCCCGACTCCAGCCGGGAGAGGGTGCTCACGGAGATGCCGGTGGCCTCGGACAGCGCGGCCAGGGTCACCTCCCGCTCCTTGCGGATGCGGCGCAGCCTCGGGCCCACGTCCGCCAGTACGTCGTCTGTGCTCATGCCCCCTATTGCAGGAACGGCAAATCCGTTTGTCAATCCCGCAGCCTCCGGGCGACCGTCGCCTCATGACCGAGAACAACGGGTACGAAGTCGTCGTCGTCGGCGCCGGAGCCGCCGGCCTGTCCGCCGCGCTGGTGCTGGGCCGGTCCCGGCGCCGCACGCTGGTCGTCGACGCTGGCGAGCCGCGCAACGCGCCGTCCGCGCACATGCAGGGGTATCTGTCCCGGGACGGCATGTCCCCGGCGGAGTTCCTGGCCGTCGGGCGCGAGGAGGTCGCCCGGTACGGGGTGGAACTGCTCCGGGACCGGGTGGTGGACGTGGCCCGTGAGGGGGACTTCGCCGCCGTCCTCGCGAGCGGCCGGACCGTGCGGGCCCGGCACCTGGTGATCGCGACCGGCCTGACGGACGAGCTCCCGCCGGTCCCCGGGCTCGCCGAGCGGTTCGGCCGGGACGTGGTCCACTGCCCGTACTGCCACGGCTGGGAGGTGCGCGACCTGCCGACCGGCGTCCTCGCCACCTCGCCGCTCAGCGTGCACCAGGCGCTCATGGTCACCCAGTGGTCCAAGGACGTACGGCTCTTCCTGCACGAGGTGGGCGAGGCGGAGCTGACGGACCAGGACCTGCGCCGGCTGGCCGCCGCCGGGGTCACGGTCGTACCCGGCGAGGTGGCGGGACTCGTGACCGCCGACGACCGCCTCACCGGCGTCCGGCTCGCGGACGGCACGGTCCACGAGCGCGAGGTCCTGTACGCCGCCCCGCGCGCCGTCCCCCACAACGACCTGCTGATCAGGCTGGGCGCCGAGCTGCGCGAGACCCCGTTCGGCAGCTACCCGGTGATCGACGAACGGGGCCTGACCACCGTGCCCGGCCTGTGGGCGGCCGGCAACGCGAGCGGCTTCGCGGAACAGGTGATCAACGCGGCGAGCCGTGGCTACCGCGCCGGGGCGGCGATCAACGGAGAGCTCCTGATGGCCGACCTGGACGACAGCGCCTCGTAAGGGGCGCGGGGCCGCGTCCGAGGTGCGGCTACCGCCGCGCGGGCGCGATCAGCCCCCGGGCACCCGCACGGGACGGAACCGCGCACCCGGCGATGCGCTGAGGCACGATGACTGCATGCTCCTGACCCGGTTGGCCCAGGTGTCCCGGGAGGTCGCCGCGACGGCGGCGCGGTCCCGGAAGATCGCGCTGCTCGCGGAGTTGTTCCGGGACGCGGAGGCGGACGACGTGCCGATCGTCATCCCGTATCTCGCCGGCCGGCTGCCGCAGGGCCGGCTCGGCGTCGGGTGGAAGGTGCTGGGCCGCCCGGTCCCGCCCGCCGCCGAGCCCTCCCTCACCGTGCGGGAGGTCGACGCCCGGCTCACCGGGCTGGGCAAGGTGTCCGGGCCCGGCTCCCAGGCCGAGCGGACCCGGATCGTCGGGGAGCTGATGGGCGCGGCCACCGAGGAGGAGCAGCGCTTCCTGCTCGGCCTGCTCACCGGCGAGGTGCGGCAGGGCGCGCTGGACGCGGTCGCGGTGGAGGGGCTGGCCCGGGCGACCGGCGCGGACCCGGCGGACGTGCGGCGGGCCGTGATGCTGGCGGGGTCGTTGCAGACGGTGGCGCAGGCCCTGCTCGGCGAGGGACCCGGCGCGCTGGAGCGGTTCCGGCTCACGGTCGGCCGGCCGGTGCTGCCGATGCTGGCGCACAGCGCGTCCTCGGTCGCGGAGGCGGTCGAGAAGCTGGGCGCGTGCGCGGTGGAGGAGAAGCTGGACGGCATCCGGGTCCAGGTCCACCGGGACGGCGACACGGTCCGGATCCACACCCGCACCCTGGACGACATCACCGGCCGACTGCCCGAAGTGACCTCCGCCGCAATGGAGTTGGGGGGCGAGCGGTTCATCCTGGACGGCGAGGTGATCTCCTTCGACGCGGCGGGCCGGCCCCGGTCCTTCCAGGAGACGGCGGGCCGGGTCGGCTCGCGCACGGACGTGGCGAGGGCGGCCGAGGAGACCCCGGTCTCCCCCGTCTTCTTCGACGCCCTCTCGGTCGACGGCCGTGACCTGCTCGACCTGCCCTTCGCCGAGCGGCACGCGGAGCTGGCCCGGCTGGTGCCGGAGCCGATGCGGGTCCGGCGCACGGTGGCCTCGGGTCCCCGGGACGTCCCGGAGGCGGAACGGTTCCTCGCCGACACCCTGGCCCGTGGCCACGAGGGCGTGGTGGTCAAGGCGCTCGACGCGCCCTACAGCGCGGGCCGGCGCGGCGCCGCCTGGCTGAAGGTCAAGCCCGTGCACACCCTCGACCTGGTGGTGCTGGCCGCCGAGTGGGGTCATGGCCGGCGCACCGGCAAGCTCTCCAACCTCCATCTCGGCGCCCGCACCCCGGACGGCGGCTTCGCCATGCTCGGCAAGACCTTCAAGGGCATGACCGACGCGGTGCTCGGCTGGCAGACCGAACGGCTGAAGGAACTGGCGGTCGAGGACAACGGCTGGGTGGTCCGGGTCCGCCCCGAACTCGTCGTGGAGATCGCCTACGACGGTCTCCAGCGCTCCACCCGCTACCCGGCCGGCGTCACCCTCCGCTTCGCCCGCGTGGTCCGCTACCGCGAGGACAAGCGTCCCGAGGAGGCCGATACCGTGGAGGCCCTGTTGGCAGCCCACCCGGAGGTCTCGCCGTGACAGTACGGACGACGAAGCGCAGCGCGGGACTGCTGTTGTTCCGGCACACCGACCAGGGGCTGGAGGTATTGCTCGGCCATATGGGCGGGCCGCTCTGGGCGAAGAAGGAGGCGGGCGCCTGGACCGTGCCGAAGGGCGAGTACGACCCGGCGGAGCCGGCCTGGGAGGCGGCCCGGCGGGAGTTCCAGGAGGAACTGGGGGTGGCGCCGCCCGACGGGGAGGCCGTACCGCTGGGCGAGGTCGTGCAGCGCAACGGCAAGATCGTCACGGCGTGGGCGGTGGCGGCGGACCTCGACCCGCGGGCGATCACCCCGGGGACCTTCACGATGGAGTGGCCGCCGCGGTCCGGGCGGACACAGGAGTTCCCGGAGCTGGACCGGGTGGCGTGGTTCGGTGTGGACCGGGCCCGTGAGGTGATCGTCACGGCGCAGGCCGCGTTTCTCGACCGGCTGGCGGAGCACTCGGGCTAGCAGGAGCCCCCTGCGGCGACCGGAGGAAACCGCCCGAGGGGCCTGTCGCGTTGCGACTTGCGGGGCCGCGCGCGAAGGTCGAGACAAGCCCGCTCCCAGGGAGGTCAGCCATGCCCATCGCGACGGTGAACCCGGCGAACGGCGAGACGCTCAAGACGTACGAGCCCATGGACGAGGACGAGCTGGAGCGCCGGCTCGAACTCGCCGAGGCCACCTTCCGCACGTACCGGACGACCTCCTTCGCCGACCGCGCCCGACTGCTGAACAAGGCCGCCGACCTGCTGGACGAGGACCAGCGGGAGATCGGCCGGATCATGACCACCGAGATGGGCAAGCCGGTCAGGCAGGCCCGCGCGGAGGCCGCGAAGTGCGCCAAGGCGATGCGCTGGTACGCGGAACGCGCCGAGGGGCTGCTGGCCGACGAGGAACCGGCCGAGTCGGACGTGACGGACTCCGGCGCCTCCCGGGTCCGGGTCCGCTACCGGCCGCTCGGCCCGGTGCTCGCGGTGATGCCCTGGAACTTCCCCCTGTGGCAGGTCGTCCGGTTCGCGGCGCCCGCGCTCATGGCGGGCAACGTGGGCCTGCTCAAGCACGCCTCCAACGTCCCGCAGACGGCGCTGTACCTGGAGGACCTGTTCCACCGGGCGGGCTTCCCCGAGGGCTGCTTCCAGACGCTGCTGATCGGCTCGGCCGCGGTGGACGACGTCCTGCGTGACGAGCGCGTGAAGGCGGCCACCCTGACCGGCAGCGAGCCGGCCGGCCGGGCGGTCGCCTCCAGCGCCGGGGAGATGATCAAGAAGACGGTGCTGGAGCTCGGCGGCAGCGACCCCTACGTCGTGATGCCCTCCGCCGACCTGGACCGCGCGGCCGAGGTCGCGGTGACCGCCCGCGTGCAGAACAACGGGCAGTCCTGCATCGCCGCCAAGCGGTTCATCGTGCACACCGACGTCTACGACGCGTTCGCCGAGAAGTTCGTCGCGGGCATGGAGGCCCTCAGGATCGGCGACCCGCTGGCCGAGGACACCGAGATCGGGCCGCTCGCCAGCGAGCAGGGCAGGAAGGACCTGGAGGAGCTCGTCGACGACGCCCGGCGGAGCGGGGCCGAGGTGCGGTGCGGCGGGCAGCGGCCGGACGGGCCCGGCTGGTACTACCCGCCGACCGTGCTCACCGGCATCACCCGGGAGATGCGCATCCACCGCGAGGAGGCGTTCGGACCGGTGGCCACGCTGTACCGGGCGGGCGACCTGGACGAGGCGGTGCTGATCGCCAACGACTCGCCGTTCGGGCTGAGTTCGAACGTGTGGACGCGGGACGAGAACGAGGTGGAGCGGTTCGCGCGCGACCTGGAGGCCGGCTCCGTGTTCGTCAACGGGATGACCGCCTCCCACCCGGCGTTCCCGTTCGGTGGAGTGAAGCGGTCGGGGTACGGGCGTGAGCTGTCCGGGCACGGAATCCGGGAGTTCTGCAACATCACCACGGTTTGGCAGGGTGCGTGAGCGCCGCGCGGCTACCATCCCGTTTGTGAACCGCGAAGTGACCCTGCCTCTGATCGTCGACGACCGCGGGACCTTGCAGGTGGCCGCGGTGGACGTGAGTAAGTTGTTGCGGACCGTGGGGGCGCGGTGGCTGCATCTTGTCGAGGCCGGGGAGCAGGGGCTGGACGAGGACACGGTCGCCGCGCTGACCATCGAACTGGCGAAGCTGGCGGACCGTATCGACGTGGCGTGCATCGCCCACAGCAGCGGGGCGCCCTGACGGCCGTACCCGCGCCTGTCGGCACGGCCGTGACCGTGCCCGTCGCCGCAGCCGTGCCCACCGCGACGGCGGCGGCTCCGTCGCGGGAGCACCGGCAGCCCCGGCGGCCCCCGGTCACCGCCCTCCCGCTGTAACGGCCGTAGCCGCGTTTTCCCTCGTCCGGAGGCATGAATCGCCCTGGGCGCCTGACCCGCGGGTCCCCGATTCGGAGTAGCCCAGCGCGAGATCGTCGTCCTCCCGGGTGACGGTGGGTGTAGCACCCCACAGAGGTGAACCCACCTTCTGGCCGGTGGGCGAAGGCCCCCGGAGAGCGGAAAGCAGGGACGGTTCATGGCGACTTTGTGCAAGCCCTCGGTGTCGGTCCCGGAACACGTGATCACGATGGAGGAGACGCTGGAGCTGGCGCGCTCGCGCCACGCGGACCACCCCCAACTGCCACTGGCCCTCAGGCTGATCGAGAACACCGGCGTCAAGACACGGCACATCGTGCAGCCCATCGAGGAGACCTTGAAGCACCCGGGCTTCGAGGATCGCAACAAGCTCTACGAGGCCGAGGCCAAGGCCCGCGTCCCCGCGGTGATCCAGCAGGCGCTGGACGACGCGGAGCTGCTCACCAGGGACATCGACGTGATCATCTACGTGTCGTGCACGGGCTTCATGATGCCCTCGCTCACGGCGTGGCTGATCAACGAGATGGACTTCGACAGCACCACCCGTCAGCTCCCCATCGCCCAGCTGGGCTGCGCGGCCGGCGGAGCGGCCATCAACCGGGCGCACGACTTCTGCTCGGCCTACCCGAACGCCAACGCGCTCATCGTGGCCTGCGAGTTCTGCTCGCTGTGCTACCAGCCCACCGACCTCGGCGTCGGCTCGCTGCTCTCCAACGGTCTGTTCGGCGACGGCATCGCCGCAGCCGTGGTGCGCGGGCAGGGCGGCACGGGCGTCCGGCTGGAGCGCAACGGCTCCTACCTGATCCCGAAGACCGAGGACTGGATCGCCTACGACGTCCGGGCCACCGGCTTCCACTTCCTGCTGGACAAGCGGGTGCCCGCGACCATGGAGCCGCTCGCCCCGGCGCTCAAGGACCTGGCCGGCGACCACGGCTGGGACGCGTCCGACCTGGACTTCTACATCATCCACGCGGGCGGTCCCCGAATACTCGACGACCTCAGCACGTTCCTTGAGGTCGACCCACACGCCTTCCGGTTCAGCCGGTCCACGCTCACCGAGTACGGCAACATCGCCAGCGCCGTCGTCCTGGACGCGCTGCGCCGGCTGTTCGACGAGGGCGGCGCTCACGACCGGGCACGCGGACTGCTCGCCGGCTTCGGTCCCGGCATCACCGCCGAGATGTCGGTGGGCCGCTGGGTCACCGCGGACGGCGGCGCCCGGTGATCGAGGAGGTGACGAGCACCGGCGTCGAGGTCATGCCCCCGATCCGGCACTGGCCGGCGCTCGACCTCACGGGCACGGACTTCGACCCGGTGCTGGCCGAGCTGATGGACGAGGGCCCGGTCACCCGCGTCCAGCTGCCCAACGGCGAGGGCTGGGCCTGGCTGGTCACCCGGTACGACGACGTGCGCATGGTGACGAACGACCCCCGCTTCGGCCGGGAGGCGGTCGTCGACAGGCCGGTCACCCGGCTCGCCCCGCACTTCATCCCCGACCGGGGCGCGGTCGGCTTCCTCGACCCGCCCGACCACACCCGGCTGCGCCGTTCGGTCGCCGCCGCCTTCACGGCGAAGGGCGTGGAACGGGTCCGCGACCGGGCGCGCGGCATGCTGGACGAGATGGTCGACGACCTGCTCGGGGCCGGCCCGCCCGCTGATCTCACGGCGACGGTCCTCGGCCCGTTCCCGATCGCGGTGATCTGCGAGCTGATGGGCGTGCCGGCCGGCGACCGGCACGGCATGCACACCTGGACGCAGCTGATCCTGTCCGCCGCGCACGGCAAGGAGGTCAGCGAGCGGGCCAAGCGGGAGATGAGCTCCTACTTCGCCGACCTGATCGGGCTGCGCGAGAACAGCGCGGGCGAGGACGTCACCTCGCTGCTCGGTGCCGCCGTGGGCCGCCGCGAGATCACCCTGGAGCAGGCCGTGGGCCTCGCCGTGCTCCTCCAGATCGGCGGCGAGGCGGTCACCGCCAACAGCGGGCAGATGTTCTACCTGCTGCTGACCCGTCCCGGTCTGACGGCGCGGCTGCGCGCGGAGCCGGCGATCCGCCCCCGGGCGATCGACGAACTCCTGCGCTACATCCCGCACCGCAACGCGGTCGGTCTGTCCCGGATCGCCCTGGAGGACGTGGAGATCGCGGGCGTCCGCATCCGCGCGGGCGATCCGGTGTACGTCTCCTACCTGGCCGCCAACCGGGACCCGGACGTCTTCCCCGCGCCGGACACCGTCGACTTCTCCCGCCGTCCGAACCCGCACGTGGCGTTCGGTTTCGGCCCGCACTACTGCCCGGGCGGCATGCTGGCCCGGCTGGAGGAGGAACTGCTGATGAACGCCCTGCTGGACCGGGTACCGGGCCTCAGACTGGCCGTACCGCCGGATCAGGTCCCCTTCCGGAAGGGCGCCTTGATCCGGGGGCCCGAGTGCCTGCCGGTGACCTGGTGAGGTTCCCATGACAGAGACCGAGGGACTGTACGTGCCACCGGGCCACGGCCGGGTCGTCGAGACACCGGCCCAGCGGGTGACCTTCAAGGTCACCGGCCTGCACTCGCGCATGGCCTCCACCTTCGAGGTGGAGGTCCCGCCCGGCTTCGACGTGGGCGCCCATGTGCACACGCGCAGCGAGGAGTTGTTCTACATCCTCGAAGGCGAACTGGACGTGCTCGCCTTCGAGCCGCGCGTGCGCACCCCCGACAACTGGCGGAAGTGGGAGTCGTCCTCGGGCAGCCGGGTGGTCCGGGCGACACCGGGCACGGTCATCGTCGTACCGCCCGGCTGCCCGCACGCGTTCGCGAATCCGACGGAGACACCGGCGAAGATGTTCTTCCAGGCCGCTCCCCCGCCGGACCACGAGCGGTATTTCGAGGAGCTGCTGGACATCCTCGGCAACGGCGGTCCGCCGGACCAGGAGGCCATCGAGGCGCTGCGGGCCAAGTACGACATCGAGCAGCTCACACCGCTCCGGCACCGGTGAGGCGCCGGTGAGCGCTAGCGGATGGGCATCCCCGACAGGGTCCGCGCGATGACCAGCCGCTGGATCTCGCTCGTGCCCTCGAAGATGGTGTAGATGGCCGCGTCCCGGTGCATCCGCTCGACCGGGTACTCACGGGTGTAGCCGTTGCCGCCGAGGATCTGGATCGCCTGGGCCGTCACCTTCTTGGCGGTCTCGCTGGCGAACAGCTTCGACATGGAGCCCTCGGCGGCGGTGAACGGCTTGCCGTTGACCGCCATCCAGGAGGCACGCCACACCAGCAGGCGGGCGGCGTCGATCTGGGTACGCATGTCCGCCAGCTGGAAGGCCACGCCCTGGTTGTCGATGATCGGGCGGCCGAACTGCTCGCGGGTCGTGGCGTAGTCGAGGGCGACCTCGTACGCGGCCCGGGCGGTGCCCACCGCCATGGCGCCGACCGCCGGGCGGGACGCCTCGAACGTGGCCATGGCCGCGTTCTTCACGCGTTCGCCGCCCTTCTTCGCCTTCTCCCGGGCCCGGGCCAGCCGCTCGTCCAGCTTCTCCTTGCCGCCGAGCAGGCAGGACCCGGGCACCCGGACGTTGTCGAGGATGACCTCGGCGGTGTGCGAGGCGCGGATGCCGTGCTTCTTGAACTTCTGTCCCTGGGAGAGTCCGGGCGTGCCCGGCGGGACGATGAAGGAGGCGTGGCCCTTGGAGCCCAGCTCCGGGTCGACGACGGCGACGACGACGTGGACGCCCGCGATGCCGCCGTTGGTCGCCCAGGTCTTCGTGCCGTTGATCACCCACTCGTCCTTGGCCTCGTCGTACACGGCCCGCGTGCGCATGGAGGCGACGTCGGAGCCGGCGTCGGGCTCGGAGGAGCAGAACGCGGCGACCTTGACGTCGTTCTGGTCGCCGTACATCTGGGGTATCCAGGTGCCGATCTGCTCCTCGGTCCCGTTGGCCAGTACGCCCACGGCGGCCAGGCCGGTGCCCACGATGGAGAGGGCGATGCCCGCGTCGCCCCAGAACAGCTCCTCCATGGCCATCGGGATGCCGAGGCCGGTGGGGTCGAAGTACTGCTGCGCGTAGAAGTCGAGGGAGTAGATGCCGACCTTCGCGGCCTCCTGGATGACCGGCCAGGGGGTCTCCTCGCGCTCGTCCCACTCCGCCGCCGCGGGGCGGATCACGTCCGCGGCGAAGCCATGGAGCCAGTCGCGTACTTCCTTCTGTTCCTCGTTCAGCTCCATGGTGAACTCGGCCATGTCCCCTCCAGCGGCGGTGGTGCGATGTTACTTGCGGTAACACGAGTCTGTTACTGATCGGTAGGAAAAGTCAACCGCCGATGACGCCTCGGCTGCCCGTTCGATGCCGGGGGCCCGGTCAGTGTTAGTTTGCGCAGGCGTCACCGAATCAGCACGGGTGGGGAGAGCACATGGACACCACGCAGCGGACCGATCAGCAGCGGTCCGCCGACCGCCGACGGCGCGAGCTGCTGGAGGCCGCCGACCGGGTGGTGCTGCGCGACGGCCCGCAGGCGTCGATGAACGCGATCGCGGCGGAAGCTGGTATCACGAAGCCGATCCTCTACCGGCACTTCGGCGACAAGGGCGGTCTTTACGCGGCCTTGGCCATGCGGCACACCGACGCGTTGCTGGCATCGCTGCGGGCGGCGCTGGACGCGCCGGTCGACCGGCGCGAGCGGGTCGAGTCCACGCTGGACACCTATCTCGCCGCGATCGAGGCGCGGCCCCAGGTGTATCGGTTCCTCATGCATCCCGCGGAGGGGAGCACGGGCGGCGACCAGGGCTTCGACGTCGGCAAGCACTCGGCTCCGCTGCTGCGGCGGATGGGCGAGGAGCTGGCCCAGGTCATCGAGGAGCGAGTGGACCTCGGACCGGAGAGCCAGCGGCTGGCGCGGGTGTGGGGGCATGGGATCGTCGGGATGATGCACGCCGCCGGGGACTGGTGGCTGGGGGAACGGCCCTGTTCCCGCGCCGAGTTGGTGCGGTCACTCGCCGATCTGCTGTGGGGCCGCCTGGCCGCGGCCGGGGACAGGGTGGGGGGCCCAGGGTTCTGAACGGCCCCCTCAGCCCTGGGTGCCCGCCCGGTGCCAGGAAGCCCTGGAGACCTGCCTCAGCAGCCTCCGCTTCCGCCACCCCGTGAGGCGGTCCGCGTACACGCGGCCCTGAAGGTGGTCGCACTCGTGTTGCAAGCATCTGGCAAAGAAGCCGGTGCCGTGCACGGTCACCGGGTCGCCGGCCACCGTGAAGCCCTCGACCACCGCGTGGTCGTAGCGCTCGGTTCCCGCCTCCAGGCCCGGCAGGGACAGGCAGCCCTCGGGACCCCGGATCACCACACCGTCCGCCTCCACCAGGCGCGGGTTCACCACATGCCCCAGGTGACGCACGTCCTCGTCATCCGGACAGTCGTACACGAACACCCGCAGACCGACCCCGATCTGATTCGCGGCCAGGCCCACCCCCTGCGCCGCGTACATCGTGGCGAACAGGTCCTCCACGAGGGCGGCGAGGTCGGGGCCGAAGTCGGTGACGTCCCGGCAGGGCTCGCGCAGTACCGCGTCGCCGAGCAGGGTGAGGGGCCGGACGCGCCCGTGGGCGCCCGGAATGGAACCGTGTCGCATGGCGGCAAGGGTACGGTTCGTATCGCTCATGCCCGCCGCTCAAGCCCTGGGCCGGGATTCGGGTATGGGAATGGATCTCGATAGGCTGAGGTTCACACCACGTTGCCGGATGGCCCCAGGCGCGGCGCGTACGCAAGGAGGATCGAGAACTGATGGCAGGCAACTCGGACCCGCTCACGCCGCGGGCCAAGCTGGCCGTGACCGCGGGCAAGGCGGTCGCTGCGGCATCGCGGGCCGCGGGGCGCGGCAGTGGATCGGTGATCGGCGGCCGGGTCGCACTGAAGCTCGACCCCGACCTGCTCGCCCGGCTCGCCCAGAACCTGGACGTCATCCTGGTGTCGGCGACCAACGGCAAGACCACGACCACCCGGCTCATCGCCGAGGCGCTGCGTGCCGCGGGCCCGGTCGTGTCGAACGCGCTCGGCGCCAACATGCCGGCCGGCATCACCTCCGCGCTGGCGGGCGGCTCGGACGCCAAGTTCGGCGTCATCGAGGTCGACGAGAAGTACCTGGCCGGTGTGGCCCGGGACACCAGCCCGAAGTGCATCGCCCTGCTGAACCTCTCCCGTGACCAGCTCGACCGCGCCGCCGAGACCCGGATGCTCGCCGAGAACTGGCGGGAGGGTCTGGCCGGCTCCAAGGCCGTCGTCGTCGCCAACTGCGACGACCCGCTGGTGGTGTGGGCCGCCTCGTCGTCCCCGAATGTGATCTGGGTCGCGGCCGGGCAGATGTGGAAGGACGACGCCTGGTCCTGCCCGTCGTGCGGTGGCGTGATGCAGCGCCCGGGTGACGACTGGTTCTGCGGTGAGTGCGGGTTCCGGCGGCCGACGCCGACCTGGGCGCTGTCCGGGGACCACGTGCTGGACCCGCACGGCTCCGCCTGGCCGATCCACCTCCAGCTGCCGGGCCGTGCCAACAAGGCGAACGCGGCCTCCTCCGCGGCCGTCGCCGCCGTCTTCGGGGTGCCGCCGCAGGTCGCCCTGGAGCGGATGTACCAGGTGCAGGCGGTGGCCGGCCGGTACGACGTCGTCCAGTTCCAGAACCGCGATCTCAGGCTGCTGCTGGCGAAGAACCCGGCCGGCTGGCTGGAGACGTTCTCCCTGATCGACCCGCCGCCCGCGCCGGTGATCCTGTCCGTGAACGCGCGCGGGGCCGACGGCACCGACACCTCCTGGCTGTGGGACGTCGACTACACCCGGCTGACCGGCCACCCGATCTTCGTCGTCGGCGACCGGAAGCTGGACCTCGCCGTCCGTCTGGAGGTCGCCAACCAGCACTTCCAGGTCTGCGACAACCTCGACCAGGCCGTGCAGATGTGCCCGCCGGGCCGGATCGAGGTCATCGCGAACTACACCGCGTTCCAGGACCTGCGCCGCCGCGTCGGCAACTGATCTTCTGATCCTCGAAGGGCGATCACCTCATGAGCGACAACCAACTGCGGCTGGTGTGGATCTACCCGGACCTGCTGAGCACCTACGGCGACCAGGGCAACGCGCTCGTCGTGGAGCGCCGGGCCCGGCAGCGCGGCCTGGACGTGGCCCGCCTCGACGTGCGCAGCGACCAGCCGATCCCGACCTCCGGTGACATCTACCTCATCGGCGGCGGCGAGGACCGTCCGCAGCGGCTCGCGGCCGAGCGGCTGCGCCGGGACGGGCATCTGCACCGGGCGGTGGAGAACGGCGCGATCGTCTTCTCGGTCTGCGCCGGCTACCAGATCCTCGGCCACGAGTTCATCAACGACCTCGGTCAGCGCGAGCCGGGCCTCGGCCTGCTCGACGTGGTCTCGGTGCGCGGCGAGGGCGAGCGGTGCGTCGGTGACGTGCTGGCCGACATCGACCCGCAGCTCGGTCTCCCCCAGCTGACCGGCTTCGAGAACCACCAGGGCGTCACCCACCTGGGCCCCACGGCCCGCCCCCTCGCCCGGGTGCAGATCGGCAAGGGCAACGGCACCGGGGACGGCACGGAGGGCGCGTACAACGGGACCGTCTTCGGTACGTACATGCACGGGCCGGTCCTCGCCCGCAACCCGCTGATCGCCGACCTGCTGCTGAAGCTGGCGCTCGACGTCAACGCGCTGCCGCCGATCGACGACCGCTGGTACGAGGCGCTCCGCAACGAGCGCATCGAGGCTGCGCAGCAGCCGGCGTAGTGACGACTGCGCAGCAGCCGGCGTAGTAACAGCTGCGCGGCAGCGCGCGTAACCGGTTCTTCAGCCGGATTCCAGTGTGGTCCGGCGGGCTCGTGGCGGGCCCGCCTGACGGCCCGTCCGCTCACATGTGCGGGCGCGTCCAGCAGGCGGACGCCCGCTACGGAGCCACCCCCTCACGCCGGTAGGGTGACCGGGAATCCGCCGGACATCGTGGTCCGGTTACCCGGCCCACGTTGAGAAGGTATTCGGGCTATGCGCATTGGTGTCCTCACGTCCGGCGGCGACTGCCCCGGCCTGAACGCCGTCATCCGGTCCGTCGTGCACCGTGCCGTCGCCGACCACGGCGACGAGGTCATCGGTTTCCGGGACGGCTGGAAGGGCCTCCTGGAATGCGACTACCTGAAGCTCGACCTGGACGCCGTGGGCGGCATCCTCGCGCGCGGCGGCACCATCCTCGGCTCCTCCCGGGTCCGCCCGGAGCATCTGCGGGACGGTGTGGAGCGGGCCAAGGGCCATGTCGCCGAACTCGGTCTGGACGCGATCATCCCGATCGGCGGTGAGGGCACGCTGAAGGCGGCCCGGCTGCTGTCGGACGGCGGGCTGCCGATCGTGGGCGTGCCCAAGACCATCGACAACGACATCGCCGTCACCGATGTCACCTTCGGTTTCGACACGGCGGTGACCGTGGCGACCGAGGCCCTGGACCGGCTGAAGACCACCGCCGAGTCCCACCAGCGCGTCCTGATCGTGGAGGTCATGGGCCGGCACACCGGCTGGATCGCGCTGCACTCCGGCATGGCGGCCGGCGCCCACGCCGTGGTCGTGCCCGAGCGGCCCTTCGACATCGACGAGTTGACGAAGAAGGTCGGCGAGCGGTTCGAGGCGGGCAAGCGGTTCGCCATAGTGGTCGCCGCTGAGGGGGCCAAGCCACGGCCCGGTTCCATGGAGTTCGACGAGGGCGGCAAGGACATCTACGGCCACGAGCGCTTCGCGGGCATCGCGCGGCAGCTGTCGGTCGAGCTGGAGCAGCGGCTCGGCAAGGAGGCCCGGCCGGTGATCCTCGGGCATGTGCAGCGGGGCGGCACGCCGACGCCGTACGACCGGGTGCTGGCGACCCGCTTCGGCTGGCACGCGGTCGAGGCCGTGCACCGGGGTGAGTTCGGCATGATGACGGCGCTGCGCGGGACCGACATCGTCATGGTGTCGCTGGCGGAGGCCGTGGAGACGCTGAAGACCGTACCGGCGGAGCGGTACGACGAGGCGGAGTGCGTTCTGTAGGGGCCTCGCCGCACCCGACCCCGGTCGAAGGGGAGGGCGGGACGAGTTCTACCCTTGGGCGGGACAGAATTCGCACACCCCCCGAAACAGGAGCCGCAGGATGGATCACAGCGGGCACGGCATGACCATGGATCTGCCGCCGTTCACGCTGGGGCGAGGGCTCGCATGGTCGGCGGACCCCTTCTTCCTCATCGCCTGCCTCGCCGGTCTGGCTCTCTACGGCTGGGGTGTCGTACGGCTGCGGCGGCGCGGGGACGCCTGGCCGGTGAGCCGTACCGTCTCGTACGTCGTCGGCGTGCTCACCATCGCGCTGGTGATGTGCACCAGGCTGAACGACTACGGCATGGTCATGTTCAGCGTGCACATGGTGCAGCACATGGTGATCAGCATGCTGTCGCCGATCCTGATCCTGCTCGGCGCCCCGGTCACCCTGGCGCTGCGCGCGCTGCCGGCTGCCGGCAAGGGCCGCAAGGGCCCGCGTGAGCTGCTGCTGATGCTGCTGCACAGCCGGTACATGCGGATCATCACCCACCCGGCGTTCACCATCCCGCTGTTCATCGCGAGCCTGTACGCCCTCTACTTCACCCCGCTGTTCGACTTCCTGATGGGCTCGAAGACCGGGCACGTCGCGATGATGGTGCACTTCCTCGCGGTCGGTGTCGTGTTCTTCTGGCCGATCATCGGTGTCGACCCGGGCCCGCACCGGCCGGGCCATCTGATGCGGATGCTGGAACTGTTCGCGGGCATGCCGTTCCACGCGTTCTTCGGTATCGCGCTGATGATGGCGTCGACGCCGATGGTGGAGACCTTCGAGCACCCGCCCGCCTCCCTGGGCATCGACGCGCTGTCCGACCAGAGCGCCGCGGGCGGCATCGCCTGGGCGTTCAGCGAGATCCCGTCGGTGCTGGTCCTGATCGCGCTGCTGTTCCAGTGGTACCGCTCCGAACAGCGGCAGGCCAAGCGCAAGGACCGGGCCGCCGACCGGGACGGCGACAAGGAGCTGGCGGCGTACAACGCCTACCTGGCCTCGCTGAACGCGCGCGAGGGCTAGCGCACCGGGCCCCGGGGCCGGCCGCGGCTGTCCCCTCCGGGCCCGAACCGGGGCACCATGGTCGTGGACGGACCATGAGGAGGGTGTCGCGATGCCCGGTTCCACGAACGGTTCCACGAACGGTTCCACCAAGACGATGGGGGCGCTCACGGTCGGCGGGCTGGTCGTCGTGACCGCCTACACGGTCGCGCTCGGCGGCAACGGCTGGCTGTGGTTCGGATGGGTGGTGCTGGGGCTGCTGACGCTCGCCCTGGTGGTCACCCAGTCGTGAGCCGCGCGGGGCGGGCGGGGCTGGCTACAGTGCCCGCATGAACAGCAGGACGCCCTCGTTCGACGAGCTGGACCGCCAGATCATCACCGCGCTCATGACGAACGCCCGGACCAGCTTCGCCGAGATCGGAGCCGCGATCGGGCTGTCCGCCACCGCGGTCAAGCGGCGGGTGGACCGGCTGCGGGAGACCGGGGTGATCACCGGGTTCACGGCGACGGTCAAGCCGTCCGCGCTGGGCTGGCGCACGGAGGCGTACGTCGAGGTGTACTGCGAGGGCGCGGCCCCGCCCCGGCGGCTGGCGGAGGTCGTCCGCAACCATCCGGAGATCGCGGCGGCCATGACGGTGACCGGTGGCGCCGACGCGCTGCTGCACGTGCGCGCCCGGGACGTGGAGCACTTCGAGGAGGTGCTGGAGCGGATCCGCGCCGAGCCGTTCATCCGGAAGACGATCAGCGTGATGGTGCTGTCCCATCTGCTCCCGGAAAGCCCGGAAGCGGGCGCCACCCACGCGGCCCCCGAGTGACCGGACCGGCGCGCAGGAGTCGTGCGTGACGCCCGGCAACAACGCAGCGATCCTGCCTGTCTGCGCAGCTTTTCTCGCTTGTCGCCCGTCTTCCTCCCTTCCTACCGTGGTGTCACCCCTCAGTGACACACAGGAAAGCGGAGGGAACCCTCTGTGACCGACAGTCGTGTGCCGCGTTCCCGGCGGTTTCTGGTCTGTGAACCCAGACACTTCGCCGTCCAGTACGCGATCAATCCCTGGATGCACCCCGACAAGCCCGTCGACGTGGACCTGGCCCAGGAGCAGTGGCAGCAGCTGATCCGCGCCTACCGGACCCGCGGCCACACCGTGGACTCCGTCGAGCCGGTCCCCGGCCTGCCGGACATGGTGTTCGCCGCCAACGCGGCGTTCGTCGTCGGCGGCCGGGTCTTCGGCTCCCTGTTCCACGCCCCGGAGCGGCGCCCCGAGTCGGTGCACTACGACACCTGGTTCAAGGCCGCCGGCTACGACGTCCACCGGCCCGAGTCGGTGACCGAGGGCGAGGGCGACCTGGTGTGGACGGGCCGGTACGTGCTCGCCGGCACCGGGTTCCGCACGACGCGTGAGGCGCACCGGGAGGCGCAGGAGTTCCTCGGCCACCCGGTGATCGGCCTGACCCTGGTCGACCCGTACTTCTACCACCTGGACACGGCGCTGTTCGTCCTCGACGACGACAACATCTGCTACTACCCGGAGGCCTTCTCGCCGGGCAGCCGGGAGGTTCTCAAGCGCCTGTACCCGAACGCGGTGCTCGCCACCCGCGAGGACGCGGTGGCGTTCGGCCTGAACTCCGTCTCCGACGGCCGGAACGTCTTCATCGCGCCACAGGCGGAAGCGCTCGCCGAACGCCTGACCGGCCACGGCTATGTCCCCGTCCCCGTCGACCTCTCCGAGTTCCACAAGGCCGGCGGCGGCATCAAGTGCTGCACCCAGGAGATCCGCTGATGACCGCACCCGCGCGCACCCGTACGTCCGACGACCTGATCCGCGCGGAGGAGCCGGTTCTCGCGCACAACTACCACCCGCTGCCCGTGGTGGTGGCCCGCGCCGAGGGCACCTGGGTGGAGGACGTCGAGGGCAACCGCTACCTCGACATGCTGGCCGGCTACTCGGCCCTCAACTTCGGCCACCGGCACCCGGCGCTCGTCGAGGCGGCGCACCGCCAGCTCGACCGGCTCACCCTCACCTCCCGCGCGTTCCACAACGACCGGCTGGCCTCCTTCGCCGAGCGGCTCGCGGAGCTGACCGGCCTGGACATGGTGCTGCCGATGAACACCGGCGCGGAGGCGGTGGAGAGCGGCATCAAGGTGGCCCGCAAGTGGGCGTACGACGTGAAGGGCGTCCCGGCCGGACAGGCGACGATCGTGGTCGCGGCGGAGAACTTCCACGGCCGTACGACGACCATCGTCAGCTTCTCCACGGACGAGACGGCCCGGTCCGGCTTCGGCCCGTTCACGCCCGGTTTCCGGATCGTGCCGTACAACGACCTCGCCGCGCTGGAGGCGGCGGTCGACGACACCACGGCGGCGGTACTGATCGAGCCGATCCAGGGCGAGGCCGGGGTGATCATCCCGGACGACGGCTATCTCACCGGGGTGCGGGAGCTGACCCGCCGCACGGGCTGCCTGTTCATCGCGGACGAGATCCAGTCGGGCCTCGGCCGGACGGGCCGTACCCTCGCCGTCGAGCACGAGGACGTCGTCCCGGACGTGCTGCTGCTCGGCAAGGCGCTCGGCGGCGGCATCGTGCCGGTGTCGGCGGTGGTGGGCCGGCGCGAGGTGCTGGGGGTGCTGCACCCCGGTGAGCACGGTTCGACGTTCGGCGGCAATCCGCTCGCCGCGGCGGTCGGCACGGCCGTGGTCGAGTTGCTGGAGACCGGTGAGTTCCAGCGCCGGGCGGCCGAGCTGGGCGTGGTGCTGCGGGACGGGCTGACCGAGCTGACCGGCAAGGGCGTGACCGGTTTCCGGGTGCGTGGGCTGTGGGCCGGCGTGGACGTCGACCCCGCCCTCGGCACCGGCCGCGAGATCAGCGAGCGCCTGATGCGCGAGGGGATCCTGGTCAAGGACACCCACGGGTCCACGATCCGGCTCGCGCCGCCGCTGACGATCACGGCGGAGGAGCTGCGGTCGGCGCTGGGGGCCCTGGAGAAGGTGCTGGCCTGAGGCACGGGCGGGGGCCGGTGACGGCACCGGTCCCCGCCCGCCGCGCCGTCAGTCCGTGCCGAGGAGCCGCTTCATCTCCTTGATCTCGGCGTTCTGCGCGGTGACGATGGCGTCCGCCATGGTCCTGGCGGGGCCGTACTGGCCCTTCTCCTTCTCGGTGGTGGCCATCTCGACGGCGCCCTCGTGGTGGCCGACCATCATCGACAGGAACTTGGTGTCGAAGTCCTTGCCGGTGGCCTTCTCCAGGGCCGTCATGTCGGCCTCACTCATCATCCCGAACATTCCGGACATCCCGGAGTGGGCGGAGTGGTCCATGCCGGCCATGGGGACCTGCTCGCCCCAGGACGTCAGCCAGCCGGTCATGGTGCGGATCTCCGGGTCCTGTGCCTTCTCGATGCGCGAGGCGAGGTCCTTCACCCGCGCGGAGGAGGCCCGGTCGTCGGCGAGCTTCGCCATCTCCAGGGCCTGCTGGTGGTGCGGGATCATGCCCTGCGCGAAGGAGACGTCCTGGGCGTTGTGCGCGGTGGCCGACGCGCTCGGAGTGGCCGTCGCGCTCGCGGCGGCGGAGGAGCCGTGTCCGGTGCCGCCGCCGGCGCTGTCGTTGTCGCCGCCGCAGGCGGCCAGGACGAGGGCTCCGGTCACGGCGACCGCGGCGAGGGCGGCACGGCGCGTCAGGGTACGGATGGTCATGCGGTGAACTCCTGCTGTTCTGAAGGGATTTCGGGCACGCGTGAACACGACCGCGGCACCTGCGCCGTGGCAGGGCGGCGGCCGGGGGCGGCTCTAGATCCGCAGGAGTTGGAGTTCCGTCAGGTCGGGCGGGGCACGGGCGCCGTCCGGCGCGGTGGCCGGACCGGGGCGCGGGCAGGCGGCCGGTGCGACGACGGCCGCCGGGTCGGGGGCCGGCACGGGCAGCTGGGGGCCGCCGTCCAGCGCGCCCGAGGCACAGCTCGGGTCGGCGTGGTGCAGCCGGTGGCCGCCGCAGTGACCGGCGGCGTCCGGGCAGTCGTCCGGCGCGCTGACGGCGACCGCGCCGTGCGCGGCCCGGGCGGGCCCGGAGACTCCGGCGTGCGCCATGCCCCCGCCGGGCGCCAGCGCGTGCATCCCGAGCAGTCCGGCCAGCAGGGCGAGCACGAGCAGCCCGCGGTGCCGCCGCTGGGGCGGTCGCGGGGCGCGTGCTCGGGTGCCGGTCATCGGGAACATCGTACGAGGGCCGGATGCGGCCGGCGTGCGGGGGCACGCCGGTCGCGGCCGGTCCGCCGAGGTGGCCTCGGCCGGGAAGCCTGTCGCTCCGGCGCGCGAGGCCCCGTGGCCGTGGCGCTCCCGGTGCCCTCCGGCCGGAGGGTGCCCAGCGGAGGGTGCCGGCCAGGGTCGCCGACATCAGCTTCACCGCCTCGCTCGGGGAGGGCCGGGGCATGAGGGTGTCGATGATCCGGTAGCGGTCGTCCAGGGGGAACAACACCGTCTGAACCGCTTCCACGCACAGGTTGGAGTCGGACCGGACGAAGCGGAGGAAGAGCGAGGCGACCAGTTCACCGCCCCAACCCGTGGAGTGCACGGCCAGATAGGGGCGGGCGCCTTCCTCGGGCGCGCGCTTCAGCTGGTCGATCTGGTCCTGGCCCACCCGTGGGACGGGCCTGCCGAGGGGGTCGGCGAGGAACCGAGGATCCGTCAGGGACCATGTGTCGAGAGGGCCCCATAGCCGACGAAGGGCGAATATCCGCTGTACACGGTGGTGTTTCCGCCGGCGTACGCGCTGATCTGACTGAGCCGAGCCGCGATGTCGGCGTTGCGCGGCGGGGGCGCCGCCGCCGGGTCGAACCGGTTCGGGCGCAGACTCTGGAGGTGGTCGCCGTATCGGGTCGACAATTCGAAGGCCAGTACGATGACCCAGGCCAGGAACAGCACCAGCATGGTCACCCCGATGTCGTGAGCCCATAAGAAGAAGAGCACGGCGAGCACGCACGGTGGCGTGAGCAGGAGGTCCCGCTGGTGACGGCGCGCGTTGGCCGCGTAGGCGTGGCGGAGCACCACGGGCACATCGCATGCCGGGGCGGCCCCCACCCCCAGGTGGGGTTCCGCGGCGATCTACTTGATGAGCAACTCGGCGTACGCGCGATCCAGGTACGCGGCAGCGCACAGGTACCTGGTGACATCCTGGCCGCCACCCCACCGGATCGCGGGGATGCGGCGCTGTGGGCCGCCCCACATGGTGGGCCCGCCGACCGCGAGCGGCACGGCGGCGGGAAGGTTGGTCCGCACGGCGGCCGGCTGCGCGGCAGTCAGGGGTGTACCGCACGCGCCGCACCGCGTGGACCATGTCGCCACGCCCTGACCACATCCGGGGCATACCGTCGAACGCGTCATCGCTCCCCCGCCCGTAGACGACCCCACGACAGTACGGTGCACCACACGCACAGCACGGCAATGCCGACATCGTCACCTACCGCAATACCGTTACAGATCGAGCCCCGGCACGCCGGGGCGTCACCGATGACGTCCGTTCTGCCCGGGCAGCACCTGGTCAGCATGAGACTGGCCGAACATGGCTACAGATGACGGCAGGTGCACATCAGCCCATGGCCGTGCCCCCTGGGCTGACGAGTGAGGAGCGAGCCGTGTTCTACTACCTGCTCAAGTACGTGGTCCTGGGCCCGCTGCTCAGAGTGGTCTTCCGGCCCCGGATCGAAGGCCTGGAGCACGTGCCCGCGTCGGGGCCGGCGATCATCGCCGGGAACCACCTGTCGTTCTCCGACCACTTCCTGATGCCGGCGATACTGAAGCGCCGCATCACCTTCCTCGCCAAGGCGGAGTACTTCACCGGCCCCGGGGTGAAGGGCCGGCTCACCGCGTTCTTCTTCCGCAGCGCGGGGCAGATCCCGGTGGACCGCTCGGGCAAGGAGGCGGGGCAGGCCGCGATCCGGGAAGGGCTCGGGGTGCTGCGCAGGGGTGAACTGCTCGGCATCTACCCGGAGGGCACCCGTTCGCATGACGGCAGGCTGTACAAGGGCAAGGTCGGGGTCGCCGTGATGGCCCTCACGGCGGGCGTCCCAGTGGTGCCGTGCGCGATGATCGGCACGTTCGAGGCACAGCCGCCCGGGAAGGTCGTCCCCAGGATCCACCCGGTGACCATCCGCTTCGGCGAGCCCCTGGACTTCTCGCGCCATGCCGGCATGGAGCACGAGAAGGCCGTGCTGCGGGCGGTCACCGACGAGATCGTCTACTCCATCCTGGCGCTGTCCGGGCAGGAGTACGTCGACGAGTACGCGGCCGTCGTCAAGGAACGGCAGGCGGCGGAGCAGAACGCGAAGCGCAGGTTCCCCCGCGCGCCGCTCAGTTGACCTCTGCCCTCGGCAGAAGGAGGGGAGCGGGCCGGGGCCGGATGCCTAGGCTCGCCGTATGAAGACAGCTGTGGTGATCGGGGCGGGCGGGCAGATCGGGCGTCCGGTGGTGGAGGCGCTGGCGCGGGACGGATGGGCGGTGACGGCCGCCTCGCGCGGCGGCGCCCGGGACGCGGCGTGGGACGAGGGGGTGCGGACGGTACGGCTGGACCGCGCCGACGACACGGCCCTGGCCGCGGTGGTGGGCGACGGCTGCGACCTGCTGGTCGACGTGGTCGCCTACGACGCCGGGCACGCCCGGCAGGTGACGGGGCTCACGGGGCGGATCGGCTCGGCGGTGGTGATCTCCAGTGTGTCCGTGTACGAGGACGGCGCGGGACGGGGCTTCGACACGATGGGCGAGCCGGACGGCTTCCCCGACTACCCGGTACCGGTCCCCGAGACCCAGCCGACGGTCGCTCCGGGCGAGGCCACCTACAGCACCCGCAAGGCCGCGCTGGAGCGGGAACTCCTCGCTGGCGGCGCCGGGCTGCCGGTCACGGTACTGCGGGCGGGCGCGGTGCACGGGCCGTACAGCCCGCTGCCGCGCGAACTGTACTTCGTGCGGCGGAACCTGGACGGGCGGCGCGACCGGGTGCTGGCGTACCGGGGCGAGAGCCGGTTCCATCCGGCGAGTGCCCGGAACATCGCCGAACTGGTGCGGCTGGCGGCGGCCCGGCCGGGCTCCCGGGTGCTCAACGCCTGTGACGGTCAGGCGCCGACGGTCGCCGGTATCGGTGCCGCTATCGACGCCGTGATGGGGGTGGAGACCCGCACCGCGCACCTCGACGGGCCGCCGGCCGGTTCGGTGGGTCAGACGCCGTGGTCGGTGCCGCGGCCGGTGGTGTGCGACATGTCGGCCGCCGAGCGGGAGCTGGGCTACCGGCCGGTGGTGTCGTACGCCGACAGCCTGCCGGAGACGGTGGAGTGGCTGACCCGGGCGCTGCACGGCCGGGACTGGCGCGAGGCGTTTCCGCTGCTCGCCCAGGCCTACCCGGCCCTGTTCGACTACGCGGCGGAGGACGCCTGGCGCACGGCTTAGCGGCCGTACGGGAGAGGGGCGGCCGGGAAAGTCCGGCCGCCCCTCGTCACCGTGCTGGTACGGTCACGGCTTGGGCGTGGCGTGCGGTGCGCAGGTCACGTCCTTGCCGTCCAGCGTGCCGTCGAGCAGGTAGGCGTCGACGCGCTGGTTGACGCAGGGGTTGACCAGGCCGGTCACACCGTGGGAGCCCGCGTTCTTCTCGGTGATCAGGCGGGAGCCCTTGAAGCGCTTGTGCAGTTCGACGGCGCCCGCGTACGGAGTGGCGGCGTCACGCGTGGACTGCACGATCAGGACCTTCGGCAGTCCCTGGTGCGTCGTGACCTCGACCGGGGTGTGCTGCTTGCCCGGCCATGTGGCACAAGGCAGGTTCATCCAGGCGTTGGCCCAGGTCAAAAACGGATAGTCCTTGTTGAGCCGGGTGTTGTCCCGGTTCCACTTCTGCCAGCCGGTGGGCCACTTGGCGTCGGCGCACTCGACGGCCGTGTAGACGGCGTTGCCGTTCTCCGCGCTGATGTTGCCGGCCGTGTCCGACAGGTCGGGGGCGGCGGCGTCGACCAGCGCCTGGGTGTCACCGGCGAAGTACTTGCTGAACACGGTGGCGACCGGCACCCACGAGGAGTCGTAGTACGGCGCGCCCTGGAAGAAGGAGATCAGCTCGGCCGGGCCGACGACCCCGCCGATCGGGTTCTTCTTGGCGGTGGCGCGCAGCTGGAGCCACTTGTCCTGGACGGCGGCGCGGGTGGTGCCGAGGTGGAAGGCGGCGTCGTTGGCGGCGACCCAGTCCTGCCAGTCCTTCCAGCGGCCCTCGAAGGCGACGTCCTGGTCGAGGTTGGCCTCGTACCAGATCTTCTCGCGGGAGGGGTTGACCACGCTGTCCACGATCATGCGGCGGACGTGGCCCGGGAAGAGCGTGCCGTAGACGGCGCCGAGGTAGGTGCCGTAGGAGACGCCGAGGTAGTTGAGCTTCTTCTCGCCGAGCGCGGCGCGGATGACGTCGAGGTCGCGGGCGGTGTTCGGCGTGGTCATGTGCGGCAGCATCGCACCGCTGTGTTCGGCGCAGCCCTCCGCGTACTCACGGGCCAGCTTGCGCTGGGCGGTCTTGTCGGCCTCGCTGTCGGGCACCGGGTCCATCTTGGGTGCCTTGACGAACTCCTGCGGGTCGATGCAGGAGATGGGCGCCGAGTGGCCGACGCCGCGCGGGTCGAAGCCGACGAAGTCGTAGGCCTTGGCCACGTTCGCCCAGACCGGGGCCTTCGTGGTGACCCGGCGCGGGAAGCGCAGACCGGAGCCGCCGGGGCCGCCCGGGTTGTAGACCAGCGCGCCCTGGCGCTCCCTCTGGGTGCCGGTGTTGCCGATGCGGTCCACGGCGAGCTTGATCTGCTTGCCGTAGGGGTGGGCGTAGTCGAGCGGCACGCTGACCCAGCCGCACTGGATGGGCTTCTCCAGCCCCCAGTCGGCTGGGCAGTCCTGCCAGTTGACGCCCGTCTTGGCGGCTCGGGCGGCGGCGATCTCGACGCCCTTGGCCTCCCGGTCCTGCGCGGGCCGGCCTGCGGCACCGGCCGTGGGAGCCGAGACCGCGCCGGCGATCAGGGTGGCGGTGACGAGTGCTCCAGCGGAACCGAGTGCCATCAGGCGGCTCTTCGGTCTGTTCTCCCTCAAGTGGGCCCCTCCCCGTACCTCGCTGTGGGTTGTCAGGCGGGGATCCTCTCGGCTGTGAGTCGGCTGAGAACAGGGGTCGCCACCTATCTTTACCAATCCGATAACCGGATGATCATGTTCGGTTCCTCGGAGGACCCGGGTGCTTCAGCCGAGCCCGGCCAGTGCCTCGTCCAGGAGTCCTCGCAGTAGCAGGGCGTCCGGCGCGACGGCGGTGACGAGGGCGGCGGGACCCGCCAGGGGCACCAGCGAGGCACACTCCCCCAGCATCCGCGCGGTCACCGGAGCCTCGGCGAACTCCGGTCGTACGACGACGAGTTGCCCCACCGCGTGATACCCCGACAGCACGGCCGGCCCGTCCCAGCCGCCCGGCGCGCCGGGACCGCAGGCCAGTTCCTGGTCCAGTACGGTCCGGCCCGCGACCCGCACGGTGAGCCGGCTGGTGAGGCGTCCGGACGGTTCCCCGGCCCGCCCCAGCACCTGCTCCTCGCGCAGCACGAACCGGGCGCCGGCGGCGAGGTCGGCCCGGGTGGTGACGCGCAGGTCGCTGCCGCCTGCGGAGATCAACTGCTCGGGGAGCCAGTGCAGTTCGGCACCGTCGGCCACGTCGAGCCGAACGTCGTACCGGGCCTCGCCCTTGGCCTGTCCCGGCAGGGCGAGGGTGGCGGCGGCCGACCCCACGTGCAGCCGGGCGCCCTCCTCCACCCGTGCGGCCAGCGTGAAGCGGTCCCCGCCGAGCGGCCCGCTCATGGCGCCGACGACCATGACCCTCGCCTCGGCTCCGGCCGACCGGGTGCGGCGCGGCGCCAGTGGGCCCTCGCCGTCCAGGACGGGCAGGGCCGTACCGCCGCGGCCGTCGGCGCGGGCGACGATCCGGGCGCTCCCCCGGACTCCGGTGACGGTCACGCCGTCCATGCGGCGAGCCGCTCCCGGACCCAGGCGGCCACGTCGGCGACACCGGTCCCACCGCGCAACGACTGGAAGACGACGGGGAGTTCTGCCCGCTGTGCCTTGGCGTCGGCGGCCATCCGGGCGAGGTCGGAGCCGACGTGCGGGGCGAGGTCGGTCTTGTTGACGACGAGGAGGTCGGCGGTGGTGACGCCCGGTCCGCCCTTGCGCGGGATGTCGTCGCCGCCGGCCACGTCGATCACGAAGATCTGGGCGTCCACGAGCCCCTTGGAGAAGGTGGCGGTGAGGTTGTCGCCGCCGGACTCGACGAGGATCAGGTCCAGGGGGCCGACCGCGTCCTCCAGGTCCTCGACGGCTTCGAGGTTGGCGGAGATGTCGTCGCGGATCGCGGTGTGCGGGCAGGCGCCCGTCTCGACGGCGGTGATCCGCTCGGGCGGCAGCACGGCCTCCCGGAGCAGGAACTCGGCGTCCTCGCGGGTGTAGATGTCGTTGGTGACGACGGCGAGGGACAATTGCTCGCGCAGCGCCCGGCAGAGGGCGGCGACGGTGGCGGTCTTGCCCGACCCGACCGGGCCGCCGAGCCCGATCCGCAGGGCCCGGCGGGTCCCGTCGGGGCGGCGCGCGTCCGCGCTGAGGGCGGCGGGGGCGGGGTGGGTGTGGTCGAGGTGCATGTACGGCTCCTGTGATCGGTCGGTTCTCAGCCGAGCGCGTCGGGTGTGCGGGTGGGCGGACTCATGACGCGAACAGCCGCACGGGCCAGCCCGCGTGCCACTCCGCACCCACCTCCAGCAGGGGCGCTGACGCCGCGGGCAGCGCGTCGACCCCCTCGTCGGCCACCCGCCGCGCCGCCTCCACGGCACGGTCCGCCACGCGGTCCAGTTCGGGGGCCAGCCGGGCGAGGACCCCGGTCGCGTCGAACGGGTCGAGGCTCAGCAACCGCACGGTGGCCGTCGCCGGCCCGCTCACGCTCTCGTACACCGCGCAGTGGGCCGCGTCCTCGGGTGCGAGCCCGGCCGCCCGGGCGGCGAGACCGAGCACGACGGGCTGATGCGCGCCCTTGGGGAACCGGCGTGCCACGGCGTCCAGTTCGGCGGACGGCCAGGTCACCCGCGCGGCCCGCAGCAACTGCCGGCCGAGGCGTCGCGCGGCGGCCCGCAGGGCCGGGGACGGCGTACGCGCGTCGGCCGCCGCGTCCAGCTCGCCCGGGTCGGCGCCTAGGACGGCCGCCGCCGCCAGTGCCGCCGCGACCAGCCCGGAGGTGTGCAGCCGGCCCCGGCAGAACTCCTCCAGGCCCGGCGCGTCGGTGATGCGGCCCGCCTTGACGGCGGCCTCCGCCCCGCCGGAGTGCGCGTGCCCTCCGGCGGGGAACCGGCCGTCGGCCAGGACGAGCAGTGCTGCCCTGGACACTAGAAGAGGAAGTAACGCTGGGCCATGGGCAGTTCGGCGGCCGGGGTGGCCTCGACGAGTTCGCCGTCGATGTGCACGGCGAAGCTGTCGGGGTCGATCCTCACGTCCGGCCGGGCGTCGTTCTCGCGCATGTCGGCCTTGGTGACCGCGCGCGTCGACTCGATCGCCGCGAACCGCTTGCCGAGTCCCAGCCGTTCCGGCAGCCCGTCCTCGATCGCCAGGTCCGCGACGAAGTTGACGGAGTTGGCGGCGGGGGCCCGGCCGATGGCGCCGTACATCGGGCGGGGCAGGATCGGCTGCGGGGTGGGGATGGAGGCGTTGGCGTCGCCCATCTGCGCGTACGCGATCTGCCCGCCCTTGATGACGAGGAGCGGCTTGACCCCGAAGAACGCGGGTTCCCACAGCACCAGGTCGGCGAGCTTGCCCGTCTCGACGGAGCCGATCTCGGCGGCGAGGCCCTGGGCGAGCGCGGGGTTGATCGTGTACTTGGCGACATAGCGCCGGACCCGGTGGTTGTCGGCACGGCCGTCGCCCGGCAGGGCACCGCGCCGGCGCTTCATGACGTGGGCCGTCTGCCAGGTGCGCAGGATCACCTCGCCCACCCGCCCCATCGCCTGGGAGTCGGAGGAGATGATCGAGATCGCGCCGAGGTCGTGGAGGATGTCCTCCGCCCCGATGGTGGAGGGCCGGATCCGGGACTCGGCGAACGCCAGGTCCTCGGGGACGGCCGGGTTGAGGTGGTGGCACACCATCAGCATGTCGAGGTGTTCCTCGGTCGTGTTGACGGTGAAGGGCCGGGTCGGATTGGTGGAGCTGGGCAGGACGTTCGGCTGCGAGACGACCGTCATGATGTCCGGGGCGTGGCCGCCGCCGGCGCCCTCGGTGTGGTACGAGTGGATGCCCCGGCCCGCGATGGCGGCGAGGGTGTCGCCGACGAACCCGGCCTCGTTCAGGGTGTCGGTGTGGATGGCGACCTGGATGCCGGTGCGGTCGGCGACCGTGAGCGCCGCGTCGATGACGGCGGGCGTGGAGCCCCAGTCCTCGTGCAGCTTGAGACCGACGGCGCCGCCGCGGATCTGGGAGAGCATCGCCTCGTGGCTGACGGTGTTGCCCTTGCCGAGGAAGCCCACGTTGACGGGGTAGGCCTCCATCGCCTCCAGCATCCGGGCCAGGTGCCAGGGTCCGGGGGTGACCGTGGTGGCCTTGGAGCCCTCGGCGGGTCCGGTGCCGCCGCCGACCAGGGTGGTGACGCCGGAGGCCAGCGCCTCGTCGGCCACCTGCGGGCAGATGAAGTGGACGTGCGCGTCGATGGCGCCGGCGGTCAGGATGCGCCCGTTGCCGGCGATGATCTCGGTCTCGGGACCGATGACCAGGTGGGGGTGGACGCCGTCCATGGTGTCCGGGTTGCCGGCCTTGCCGAGGGCGGTGATCCGTCCGTCGCGGATGCCGACGTCGGCCTTGACGACGCCCCAGTGGTCGACGACGACGGCGCCGGTGATCACGGTGTCGGGGGTGCCCTCGGCGCGGGTGGCGCGGGACTGGCCCATGGACTCGCGGATGACCTTGCCGCCGCCGAAGACCGCCTCGTCCCCGGAGCTTACGGGGCCGCCGGAGCGGTCCTCCTCGATCTCGATGAGCAGATCGGTGTCGGCGAGCCGGATCCGGTCGCCGGTGGTGGGGCCGAACAGGTCCGCGTAGGCGGCGCGGGAGATCTCAGGCATCGAGGGCACCTCCGGTCTCCCCGCGCAGCCCCGGCACGATCCGGGCGCCGGTCAGGGGCACGAGCTCGACCGCCACGGGGATACCGGGCTCGAAGCGGACGGCGGTGCCCGCGGCGACGTTCAGCCGCTTGCCGCGGGCGGCGGCGCGGTCGAACTCCAGACCGGGGTTGGCCTCGGCGAAGTGGTAGTGGGAGCCGACCTGGACCGGCCGGTCGGCGGCGTTGAGGACGGTCAGCCGGGTGACCTCGCGGCCCGCGTTGCAGACGACGGGGGCGTCCGCGAACAGGATCTCTCCGGGAATCATCGCGGCCCCTCAGATGATCGGCTCGTGGACGGTGACGAGCTTGGTGCCGTCCGGGAAGGTGGCCTCGACCTGGACGTCATGGATCATCTCGGCGACCCCGTCCATCACGTCGTCCCTGGTCAGGATCTTGCGGCCGGAGGACATCAGCTCGGCGACGGTGCGGCCGTCCCGCGCGCCCTCCAGGATGTGCGACGTGATGAGGGCGACCGCTTCCGGGTGGTTGAGCTTGAGACCGCGGGCCCTGCGCTTCTCGGCCACGTCGGCCGCCACATGGATCAGCAGCCTCTCTTGCTCATGCGGGGTCAGTTGCACGTCCCACCTCACAGTCCTCGCTCCGGACCGTGCGGGGTCCGGTTGCCGCAGCCACCACGACGGGGACAGGTGTAACACACAGACAAATCCCCGGAGTTTCGTCAATCCGGGCAGAAAAACCCCTGGTGGCGTGGATCGGCAGGCTAGAACGCCGGAGTTTCAACGACGTTAACCAGACCTTGGCCGGCCCATGACCGACCGATGGGCTCCCGTGGAGACAAGGCGATCAGGAGGCGCCCGGCCTCCGGTGCTCCGCCGCGATCCCGAAGCGGCGCTGTTCGCGGGGCGCGGAACCGGCCTCGTGGACTCCGGAGACCGAGCTGATGATCTGCTCCTCGGCCGGCTCGTCCAGGGCGTCGAGCCGTTCCAGATCGGCGGCCGAGACCAGCGCCACCAGCGGCTTGCCGTGCCGGGTGACGACGACGCGCTCACCGCCGTACACCACGCGGTTGATCAGGTCGGCGAGTTCAGCCCTGGCTTGCGTCACCGGAATCTCGTAGGCCATACCCCTAGTTTACGGCGGGTCTACCTGGTCCACCGTGGTCTGTGCCGACATCAAATGTCCAGGTCAGGGATTCTCGTGTACTCCCCTGCGCTCTCGTCTGTGAGAAATGTGTGAGACGAAGTGAGACGAAGAGCTATCTGGTCGCACTGAATCCTGGCAGGTCTCCGGTGCAGCGGAACGCCCCGCTCGACCGGCCCTGCGCAGAACTCCGGCCGGCCGGGTGGCTTGCCCGTCGACGCACCGAAGGCTGGGCGGATCTCCACCCAGCCTCCATACCCTCGGGGCTGGTGGTCCGGCCCATCCTTGCGGTGCCGCGCCCCTCTGCGCCACCCCACTGCCCCACGGGCGGTCCGAGGCTCCAGCAAGTGACGTCCGTGGCGGCCTGCCTACTGTGGGGCAGTGAATGTCGACGATTGCGTCGGCGTGTCCGGCGGAGATGGTCATCGGTGCTCCGAGCCGGGTGGCGACCCAGTCCATCGCGGCGAGACAGGGGCCGTGGATCGGCCGTTGGTACTGCGTCCACTCCTGCCATGTCCCTGGGGCGGCCCGATCCATGTCACGTGTCATGCGTTCGCTGAGCGGCCGGAGGCTGTCGGCCGGGAAGTCCCGCGGGCAGTGCGCCCGCCGGCCAGGATGCGTCCTGCCGTTAGGTGTGGTGTCTCGGGACCTTGGTTACACGAAGTCCTCGAAGGTGAGCTGCTGCGGGATGTCCGCGAGTGGTTCGGGCGGCTGGTCGAAGACGATCCGGTAGTCGCTCCCGGCGGTCCGGCTGAAGGGCGGCCGGCCGCCGAGCGCGGCGTGCGGCCGCTCGTGGTTGTAGTAATTCACGAATTCCGCGAGTGCGACGGCGTTCACGCTCGGTTGTGTAGTCGCGGACGTACGCCCCCTCGCGGGAGAGCGTCCCGTGATACCTCTCCACCTTCCCGTTCGTGCGCGGCGTGTACGGCCTTGTCCGCTTGTGCTTCGTACCGGTCGCGGCGAGCGCGTCAGCCCAGGTCGTAGACCGGTAGCACGCGCCGTTGTCGGTGAGGCAGCGGCGGATCGGTGTGATGCCGTGGGCGGCGAAGACGGCAACGGCCCGGTGCCAGAAGACGACCGCGGTGACGGCCTTCTCATCGTCCAGGGCCTCGGTATAGGCGAGCCGGGAGTGGTCGTCGAGCGCCGAATGCAGGTACGGTATCCGACCTTGCCGGTGCCGGGACCGGTGCGCTGGCAGGCGCGGGCGGACTCGGTACCGACGCCGTGCATCCGCCAGCCGCCGGTCGGGATGCGTCCGAGCTTCTTGACGTCGACGTGGACCAGGCCACCGACCCCGTCGTGCTCGTAGCGGATGACCTCGCGCAGCTGCTCGCCGGCCGATAGGTCGAGGTCCCGGAGCCGGGTGAGTACTCGCCTCACCAGGATGCGGTGAACGGTCGCAGGCGCGAGTGTGACGCCGTGCAGCCGCTGTAGGTCGGCAGCGAGCCGGCCTGGCCCGTGCTTGGCCTGCCGCCGCAGCGGCGGAAGCGACGGGTCATCGGGCGGTCTCCTGCTCGGGGTTGGTGGCGCGGGGCCCGGCGGGCGTCTTGAGGACGCGTGGCAGATGGACGTGTAGGTGCTCGACCTCGCGGCCGCGGTCCCGGAGTGCGCGGGCCAGGAGTTCGGTGAGTCCGGCTGCCCTTAACCGGATTAAGACCTTCCGAGAGGAATCATCGACGGGGCATGGCAGACGGCCATAGGCGGCGATCTACGCTTCCCGGAGGCACTGGGGAAGCGGCCGCTCGGGCCGGGCCTCAGCGGACTCTGCCTCGCCGGCTGCGCCCTGTCGGCCCGGGTGAACAGAGTCTCGTCCATGGAAGATTCATCGGAGACGAGTCGGGTCCGGCGGACACGGTGGGAATGACATGGCTCCCGGACCAGGTCGCGGTGGGCATCCGTCAACGCCGCGCGGGGGTGTCGAGGAGACCGCCGTCGCGCCCGCCGGCTGGGGGAGGGTGACGCTCGCCGCGGGCGTGGAGGTGCCGCCGATGATCACCCAGGGTCGGCAGGATACTTCGCGGCTCGATATATATTCGACGCATGACACGCCAGAACCCGTCCTTGACGGAACCGCAGTACTTCATCCTGGCTTCGCTCATGGATGGACCGTTGCACGGTTACGGCATCATCAAGGCTGCCGAGCGGGCCAGCGACGGGCGGCTCCGGATCGCTGTCGGCACTCTCTACGGCGCGCTGGAACGGTTGGAGCGGGCCGGGCTGTTGGCCGCCGACCATGAGGAGATCGTGGACGGGCGGGCGCGGCGCTACTACCGGCTCACCGAGGACGGCACCGGGGCGCTCGGCCGGGAGGCGCTGCGGATGCAGCAGGCGGCGGCTGTCGTCATCGGACGCTCGCGGGATGCCGGAGCGGCCCCGGCATGAACCGTTTGCTGCTTGCGGCCTATCCCAAGTCCTACCGTTCCCTGCAAGGAGAGGAGTTGCTGGCCTGTCTGGCCGAGGCGTATCCCGGCCGTTCCTGGCCCCCGCCACGGGAAGTTGCCGCCTTGGCGTGTGCCGGGGTGCAGGCCCGCGCCCGTGCCGTCGTCGACGACGCGGCTCGTCCGTGGTGGCTGGACGGCATCCACCTGGCCGCCCTGGCCCTCGCCGCGCTGGCGCTGGTTCCGTACCTACAGGACGTGTGGCACTGGGCACTGCACATCGACCCCGGACAGCATGCCATCGCTTTCCACTTCTCCGGCTGGTATCCGTGGGCCGGAGGTCCCACGCGGATACGGCTGCTGCCCTACGGGCTGCTCCCGCTGGGTTGCCTGACCGCTCTGCTGCGTGGCAGAGCGTGGATCGCGCTGCCGGCCGCGGCAGCCATGATCTGGGCCGGCGCCACGACCCACGGCCGCACCCTGTTCGGCAGCGAGGGCAAGGCGGGCTTGAGCTACTACGGGTTGGGCGCCCCGCTGACAGCCCGTGACCTGGTGCTCTCGGGGACACTGTGCGCCGCGTGCGCCGTGCTGGCGCTCTGCCGTCCCAGCCGCCTGCGACGCCACTCCTACCGCTGGCTGGCCCCTGTCGTGCTCGCCATGTTCGTGGCCGGGGGCCTGCACATCATCTCCGTCAGTCCGGCCTTCCAGCGCGGCTTGTTCGTCCTCGAGGTCACCGCGCTGCTCGGCGCGTGGGTGGCGACGGCCGCCACCGGCGACCACCGGTGGCTGATCCCCGTCGCGGCTGTCGCGATCGTCCGCACGCAGGCGATCGTCGTCCAGCCTGACGCGTTCATGCAGTCCCTTCCGGACCTGGTCGTTTTCCTCCTGCTGATCGCGCCCCTACCCGCCCTGGCAATCACAGCCCAGCGCCAACAGGGGCAGGCGCTCCCCGAATAGGAGCGGACCCCTGGTGGGTCGGCCGAGCCCGGCGGCCCACGTCGTGCCACAAGACGTGCGTGACCCAACTCCCCTCAACGGAAGAAACAGAGCGATGACTCAGCACGATTCTCCGGCCCTGCCCGCGCACCGTCCGGGGGCCTCCGGGCAGGCCCCCGAGGCCCCCGACGCCCCCAGCCTGTCGCGTACGACACGGCCGTGGATGCCGGCTCTGCTGTACACCCTGGGGTTCCTGACGGTCTACCTGCTCGCCATCTGCACCCCGTGGGGGCAACGAGCTGAGAACGCCCTGTTTGGTCTCGGTAAGCAGGGCGGCGAAGAAGCATGGATCTACCCCCTGTCAGGAGCGGCCTACGGCTCGACGCCCCTGCCGCCGCTGGAATTGAGCGCCAAGCCCACCCTGATGGTGGGCCTGGCCGTCATCGTGGTCCTCACCCTGGTGCGGCGGTGCTGGTGGCAGGGGTGCGCGGCGCTCGGCGTCGTCATTCTCACGACCGGAGGCAAGGAGGTGCTCAAATCGACCCTGCCCCGCCCCGATCTGGTGGGCGCGCCCGAGAATCTCCTTGATCAGGGTTTCCCCAGTGGACACACCGCCATCCCCGCCGCGCTGACTCTCGCCGCCGTCCTCGTGGTTTCCCCCCGCATCCGCCCCTACATCGCCACGGCCGGTGTGCTTTGGCTCGCCTGCATCGCCGCCGCCAGCGCGACCATGGGCGGTCACCGGCCCAGCGAAGTGCTGGGGGCCACACTGTTGGCCTGTGCCTGGTACGGCCTCGCAACCTGGCTGCTGCCGCCGGCCGCCGCGCCAGGCGCCACGCGGAGCACCCGTGCGCTGCCCGTCATCACCTTGACGGTGGCATTGGTCATCGCCCTCGTTTCCGGCGCACGAAACGACACCCTCACAAGGTCACTGGTCTCCGCGGCGACGGCCTTCATATGTGCGGCCCTGGTCTGGTACGCCGCAGTCGGGCGGCCCGCGCACACCGCACGCCGCACACGCCCCGCACTGGGCTGACCACGCGGTCGGCTCCGGGCGGGAACCGGCGCATCCTGGCAAAGCGGCCATCCGATGCCACCGGCCAGTCGTAGAAACCGTCGACGCCCGAGCGGGGATGCACTCCCGCCCGGCGTGTCCTCCCATAGTCCGGTCAACAGGTCTGTGCCTGCCGCCCGCACAGCCGATGGCGATGCGGCGGGGGCCGGCGGGCAGGTCGGCGTAGTCGGCGAGGTTGGCGAGCAGCTCGCGGGTGCCGGAGGTGTTCAGGACGACGTCCTGCGCGGGGGTTGAGACCGTCGAGGTCGAGGATGTCGCGGGCGGCGGCCGGGTCGCGGAGCCGGTCGTGGACGTCCTCGATCCGGTCGGCGGCGGGCGGGACCGGGGAGCCGTCCGGGCCGGTGGGCAGATGCAGGTAACCGAACGAGATCAGACGGATCGGATGCAAGGGAGCCTCCTGCCCGGAGCGAAGGGCTGGAACGGCGGAGCGCCGCGCCCGGCCGGGAAGGGCAGGGCTCGGCGCTCCAGGGGTGCTACTGGGTGGCGCTGTCGGTGACCACGAGTGGCTTCGTTCACTTCAAGCAGCAGCGTTTGTCCATCAGTTTGGGTGGCGATGGGCGGTCGGCGGGGCCGTGGATGTTCACGAGAAATGACGTCAGAACCTCACCTTGCACCCGCAGGGTGAAGCGGCGCGGCTTATGGCCCGTTGGAGGGGGATGTGAGTCGCCTGGCCGCCGGCCCCCATCAGGACCGAGAGGCTCGTGCTCCGTGATTCCGAGTGCCTGTCCTGATGCGGCCATGACATGGTGGCGTCTGTGACACGTTGACGAACGGCTTGTTGTTGGCGCGTGCGGCGTTCCCCGGGAAGGACACGATGAAGCTTCTCCTCACCGACTCCGGCGTCAAGAACGCGAGCATCCAGGATGCGTTGGTTGACCTCCTGGGTAAGCCGATTGCCGAGTCCAGCGCCCTGTGCATCCCCACCGCGGGGTACGGGGCCCGTACGCTGATCCGGGCGGGCCATGGCGATTCATCAGCGGACGATCTCCCAGCCCCATGACCGAGCTGGGGTGGAAGTCGATGGGCGTGCTGGAGCTCACCGCGCTGCCCAGTATCGAGGCGGCGCTCTGGGTCTCCTGGGTCCGGGAGGCCGACGTCCTGCTGGTCAACGGCGGTGACACGCTGTACCTGTGCCACTGGATGCGGGAGTCCGGGCTGGCTGAACTCCTGCCGTCGCTGCCCGACACGGTCTACGTGGGTCTCAGCGCGGGGAGCTGTGTGATGACCCCCCGCGTCGGGGAGGAGTTCGTGAGCTGGAAGCCGCCCACCGGCGGCGACAGCGCGCTGGGCGCGGTTGATTTCTCGATCTTCCCGCACCTGGATCATCGTGGGCCTTGCCGCGCAGCGACTCCAGCAGACGAAGCTTGATGAAGACCCGGAATCTCGCATCAAACTCGCCGGCGGAAGCCACCGCTGCACACGCCTGGGCTATCTCACCGCGGCTCAGGCCGTGCTCGGAGCCGAAGGCGCCGAACACGTCCCGTATCGCCTCGGCAATGCGCAGTGCCACCGGATCGCGTGTCACTGCGCTCGGTGCAGCAACGACCGGTGCCACGAATGGCGGTATGTGCTCTAGTTGTTCTCTTCACGGAGGTTGGTGACGCAGGTCTCGGCTGAGAGATCTTGAAATGGGTGAGGGCCCTCTGGCTCGGTGTGGATTGCGACATCTGCACCGGCAACAGAAAGGCCCTCGTGCCCCACCGTAATGCACCCCTGACCGAGACCGGCCGTCTGCGCCTTGCCCGCTGCGTGGTCGAGGACGGCTGGACCCTGCGCAGGGCCGCTGAACGCTTCCAGGTCTCACCGACCACGGCCCAGCGATGGGCCGACCGCTACCGGCAGTACGGCGAAGCGGCATGACCGACCGTTCGAGCCGCCCGCACGTCAGCCCGCGCCGCACCCCGACCCGGACAGAGCGCCGGATCATCAAGGTCCGCGTCCTGCGCCGGTGGGGCCGGCCCGCATCGCCGGCCTGCTGCGCCTGGTGCCCTCCACGGTCCACCGCGTGCTCGCCCGCTACAACCTGGCCCGTCTTATTCACCTGGACCGGGCAACGGGCCAAGTCATACGCCGCTACGAACGCGACCGGCCCGGCGAGCTGGTCCATGTCGACATCAAGAAGCTCGGCAATATCCCCGACGGGGGCGGTCACAAGGTCCTGGGCCGACAAGCGGGCCGCAAGAAACGTTCCGGCACCGGCTACAGCTACCTGCACACCGCCGTCGACGACCACTCCCGCCTCGCCTACAGCGAGATTCACGCGGACGAGAGGAAGGAGACCGCCACCGGCTTCTGGCAGCGGGCCCAGGCGTTTTTCTCCCAGGCCGGGATCACCGTCGAACGGGTACTGACCGACAACGGCTCGTGCTACCGCTCACGCGACTGGCGCGACGCCCTGGCGGCAGCCGGGATCGCCCACAAGCGCACCCGGCCCTACCGGCCCCAGACGAACGGCAAGGTCGAACGCTTCAACCGCACCCTGCTCGACGAATGGGCCTACGCCCGCCCCTACCGCTCCGAGCAGGAACGACGCGACGCCTTCCCCGCCTGGCTGCACACCTACAATCACCACCGCGGACACACCGCGCTCAAGGGCCAACCACCCGCCAGCCGCGTCCCCAACCTCACAGGGCAATACACCTAGTGCCGCGCCTTGCTGTCCAACGGCAGCCCCGCGCCTGCCGTAGTGGCGGCCGCGGACGTGGCCAGATGGCCTCATCCCTGGGCTGGCGACAGCGCCGTCTCCCTCGGGCGCTGGAGCAACGCCATCGAGCAGGCGGAGGCTGCAGCAGCAACACTCCTGGCAAAGAAAGGCGAGCTGAGTCCCTATCTGCCCGTGCCGTCGTTCTGGTCCGAACAATACGGCGTGAGGTTCCGCTCCGTAGGCATTCCGGCCCTGGGTGACGAGGCGGAGGTTGTTGAGAGCGACTCCATCGCTCGGCGCCTCGCGGTCGTTTACTACCGCCGGGGGAACATGGTCGGGGTATTGACCGCCAACCGGACCAGCCGGATCGCAGGCTACCAACGCCGCCCGGCCGCTGAACTGGCGGCCGGTATCGGGTAATCCGTACACATTCGGCGTGAACGTCGCCAAGGTCGACGTCTGCCGCAGGCGGCGTGACCAGGACGGCCTTGGCGGGGGCGGAGCCGGCCAGCAGGACGATCGCGAGCAGCAGGAGGGGGGCGCCCGGAGATGCCGCCGAGGGCGGGGGACGGCCGGATCGCCGCGAACGGCGGGGGAGCCTCGGGGCCACGCGCTGGCGGGATGCGCCCAACCGTCTGCCACACGCACGCGCGCACGCCACACGCACCCGCACCCACACACGGCGCCGATGGCCGGCGGCCGCTCCGGTCCGATCGGTGGGCGGAGCGGCCGGGCCCGGCTGGAGTCCGGCCGCTCGCGTGCGTCAGGCTCCGGCTCGGAGACCTTCGAGATAGGTGGCCATCCCGCGTACCGTCGGATGCGCGAACAGCTCGACGACCGGGATCGAAAGGTCGAGCGAGTCGGCCAGTTGCCGCCGCAGTTGGACCAGCAGCATCGAATGGCCCCCCACATCGAAGAAGTTGTCGTCCGTGCCCACGTGCTCGGCCCTCAGCACACTGAGCCAGGCGTGGGTCACGATCTCCTGCGTGGTCTTCGGGGAGTCTGGCGCGAGGCTCTCCGGTGCCCGGAAGGAGGGGGCCGGAAGCGCGCGCGGGTCCAGTTTTCCGCTGGTCGCCAGCGGCAGACCCGTCATCGGGATGATCACGGCGGGACGCATCACCGCGGGCAGGCGCTCGGCGAGATACGTGCGCAGTTCCGCGATGTTCTCCTCACCGGTCACCGCGTAGGCGACGAGGTACGGCCCGTCGCCGTCGTCGACCGCCCTGGCATGCGCCTGCCCGACCGCCGGATGCGCGGCCAGCAGTGAGCTGATCTCAGCCGGTTCGATCCGGTGTCCGCGGATCTTGACCTGCTCGTCCGCCCTGCCGAGGAACACCAGCCCTGACCGCTCGGCCCGCACCAGATCGCCGGTCCGGTACGCCCGTGGCCATCCGAGTCCGGGCAGCGGAGCGAAACGCTCGGCGTCCACCGCGGCGTCGAGATACCGGCCCAGGCCGACTCCGCCGATGACGAGTTCGCCGACCTCGCCCCACCGGACGGGCCGGGAGTCGCCGTCGAGGACCGCGAGCCGCCAGCCCGCCAGCGGCAGACCGATCCGCACGATGTCCGTCCGGGTCAGCCTGGCCGCGCAGGAGGCCACGGTCGCCTCCGTCGGCCCGTAGCTGTTCCACACCTGGTCGACGTGGTCGGCGAGACGGTGGGCGAGTTCCGGTGGGCACGCCTCGCCGCCCAGTACCAGCAGCCGGATGCCGGCGAACGCCTGCGCGGGCCAGAGTTCTACCAGACTGGGGACGGTGGAGACGACGGTGACGCGGCGCTCCACCAGCCACGGGCAGATCTCGGCTCCCGCGCGGACCAGGACGCGCGGGGCGGGGACCAGGCACGCCCCGTTGCGCCAGGCGAGCCACATCTCCTCGCAGGAGGCGTCGAAGGCGACGGACAGTCCGGCGAGCACCCGGTCGCCGGAGTCCACGAAGCCGCTCCGCGCGAACAGCAGTTCCTCGGCGTCGACGAACGCCGCGGCGGCGCGGTGGGTGACCGCGACGCCCTTGGGACGGCCGCTGGTGCCGGAGGTGAACATCACCCACGCGTCGTCGTCCGGCGTCGCGGCGCCGGTCACGGACCGGGCCGGAACGCCGTCGCGCAGGCGGAGCGCTCCCCCGGCCTCGAGGACGGCGCACGCTCCGGCTTCCGACCACACCCGCTCGGCGCGGCCGTCGGGGTCGTCGGCGTCCACCGGGACGTACGCCGCGCCGGAGGCGAGGACGGCGAGGATCGCCACGTAGAGCTGCGCGGTTCCGGAGGGGATGCGCACGCCCACCCGGTCCCCGACGCCGATGCCGTGCGCGCGGAGCCGCTCGGCGCCCGCTTCGACCTCCGCGGCCAGGGACGCATAGCTCAGTACGGTAGCTCCGTCGTCGATCGCGTGCCGGGCCGGGTGATCGGCGACCGTGGCCCGGAAGACGTCGAGAAGCGTCCGCGGGGACGGGGGCCCGGCTTCCGGCAGCACTGCCTCATCCAGCGATGCCGCACGGGCCGGGGCGTCGCTCCGGACGGGACCGTCGCAGGCGTGCCGTCCGTCGTCGGGAGCGTGCGGCACCTGCTCGTCGGGCTCGACGGGTCCCCCGAGTTCGGCGAGAGACCGGTCCGGGGCGTCCATCGTGCTGCTCTCCTTCGCTGGGCTGGTGTCCGGGCCGGTCCGCGCCGGGCGCCGGTGTCCTTCCGCCGCGTCCGTCGACCGGTCGGGGGTCAGGACCGAGCGCAGGGTCGCGGTCAGCGCGGCCGGGTCCTCGCGGAAGTAGAAGTGGCCGCCGGTGAACGTGTGCGTCCGGGTGCCGGCGGTGCTGTGCCGTGACCACGGCGCCAGTTGTCCGGCCGTCACCGTGTCCTGGTCCGAGCCCAGGACCTCCAGGGGTACGGGCAGCGGTTCGTCGGGGCGGTACCGGTAGTTCTCCAGGATCGCGAAGTCCGTCCGGAGCGCCGGCAGCAGCAGTTCCATGAGGCTGTCGTCCGCGGCGATCTCCGCGGGTATCCCACCGTGGCGGTCGTGCACGGCTCCGGTCAGCTCGTGGTCGGGCAGTGACGACAGACCGGGGAAGGCGCGGGGCAGGTGCGGGGCGGGGTACGCCGACAGGATCAGCCGGGTGGGTAGTTCCCGTCCGCGTGCGCGCAGTTCACGGGTCACCTCGAACGCGACGAGCGCGCCGAGGCTGTGCCCGAAGAAGGCGAACGGGCCGCGGAACCGTGTGTCGTCCAGCAGGGCGGTGACCAGCTCTCCGATGTCCGCGAGGCCGGGCTCCGCCGCGCGGCCGCCCCTGCCCGGCAGGGAGACGCCGTAGACCTGCACGCCGGGCAGTTCCCGGCCGAGGCGGATGTACTCGCCCACCAGACCGCCGGAGTGGGGGAAGCAGTACAGGACGACGTCGGGATCGCCCGGCGCGGTCTTGCCCACGATCCACGGGCCTGCCGCGCGGGTGTGCTCGGTGGTCATATGCCGCTCCGGTCCGTCGTGTCGGGGGCCCGCCTGGGGGCCGGGACGGCGGCGGTACGGCCGCGTTCCCGGATCAGCCGGGTGAGCGACGCGGCGTCGGTACCGCGCAGCACGTCGGCGGCCGAGACCGGTACCCGGAACTCCGCCGCGGCCCAGGCGGCGAGCTTGGCGGCCAGCAGGGAGTCGCCGCCGAGGTCGAGGAATCCGTCGTGCGGCTCGACATCCGGTATCCCGAGGGCGTTCCGGAAGGCGTCGACCACCGCTTCCAGCACCTCGTGTCCGTCCTGGCGCTCGTCCGCCGCCTCCCGCGGCCGGTGCCGGTCCGGGGAGTGCCCCTCCGCCGTCCCGCCGGGCGGCGTCCCCCGGTTCGCCTCCGTGGCCGGTGAGCCGGTCCAGAGGGTGGGCGTGTGCCCGGCCGTCCCGGTCCCCGTGCGCCCGGGCGCGGTGGCGGGTACGAGGAAGTGGCGCCGTTCGAACGGGTAGGTGGGCAGGGCCACCCGGCGGCGGCGTTCGCCGGAGTGCAGGGCGTCCAGGTCCACGTCCGTCCCGGACGACCAGAGTCGGCCCACCGCGCGGAGCAGGGTGGTCCGGGCGGAGGTGGCTTCCGCGGGGTGGGGTGAGGCGTGCGCCACCAGGCGCCCGTCGTACCCGGGGTGCTGCTGGGCCAGCGTGGCGAGCGTCCGGCCCGGGCCGATGTCGAGCAGGGAGAGGTCCGGGGAGTCGAACAGCGTGGTGAGGGCCTGGCCGAAGCGGACCGGACGCCTGAGGTGGTTGACCCAGTGGTCCACCGACCGCAGGGCGCCGGGTCCGGCCCACTCCCCTGTGGTGTCCGAGACCATGGGCAGCCGCGGTTCTGTCAGCTCGAGGCCGGACAGGATGCAGGCGAACCGCGCCATGATCGGCTCGACCAGGGCGGAGTGTCCCGCGGTCGCGATGCGCAGCAGGCGGGTCTCGACCGCTCTGTCCGCCTGCTGCCGGGCGAAGCGGGCCACCAGGTCGGCCGGTCCGGTGACGGTGCACTGGCCCGGTCCGTTGACCGCTCCCACGGAAAGGCCGGGGGGCAGCAGCGGTGTCACCTCCGACTCCGGGAGCCGTACGGCGGCCATGCCGCCGGCCGGCAGGGAACCGAGCAGCCGGCCGCGTTCGACCACCAGCCGTACGGCGTCCGGCAGCGAGAAGACCCCGGCCAGGCAGCCGGCGGCGTACGCGCCGAGGCTGTGCCCGACGACGGCGCGCGGCCGTACGCCCCAGGACACGAGCAGGCGCGCCAGGGCGTACTGCACGGCGAAGACGGCGGGCTGGCCGACCGCGATGGAGCCCATCCGCTCGGCCGCGGCAGCGCGCTCCCGCTCGCCGTCGGGGAACAGCACGTCGCGCAGATCCATCCCCAGCGGGTCCGTGGCCAGTTCGCTGATGTCGTCCAGGTACCGGCGGAACACCGGCTCGTGGGCGTACAGTTCGGCGGCCATGCCGACGTCCTGACCGCCCTGGCCGGGGAACATGAAGGCCACGGGTCGTCCGGTCGGCTCGGCGGTCCCGCCGGCGAGACCGTCGGCACGGAGGGCGGCCGCCGCCCGCGCCGTGTCGTCCGCCACCACGAACCGCCGGTGCGCGTGGTGGTCGCGGCCCGTCCCGAGCGTCCACGCCGCGTCCGCCAGGCCGGTCGCGGGGTTGTCGGCGAGGTGTTCCGCGAGTTGTCGGGCCGCCCGGTCGGCCGCGGCCGGTGTCCTGCCGGACACCAGCAGCAACTGCTGCGGCCGTGCTCCCGTCGTCGGAACGGGGGGCGGTGCCTCGGCCACCACCACGTGGGCGTTGGTCCCGCCGACGCCGAGCGAGTTGACAGCGGCGACGCGCGGCCTGCCGTCCGCGTTGTCCCAGGGACGGGTGCTGCTGTTGACCTCGAAGGGGGAGGCGGCGAAGTCGATGTCCGGGTTGGGGGACTCGAAGTGGAGGCTGGCGGGGAGCATCCCGTTCTCCACGCACAGCACGGTCTTGATCAGCCCGACCACGCCTGCGGCGGCGTCGGCGTGGCCGATGTTGGTCTTGACCGAGCCGATCCGGCAGTAGCCGCGCCGGTCGGTGCTCTCGCGGAACGCCTTGGTGAGGGCGGCGACCTCGATGGGGTCGCCGAGCGGGGTGGCGGTGCCGTGCGCCTCCACGTAGCCGATCTCCTCGGCGTCCACCCCGGCGACGAGCTGGGCGTTGCGGACCGCCGTCGCTTGGCCGGAGACGCTGGGGGCGGTGAATCCGATCTTGTCGCGGCCGTCGTTGTTGACGGCCGAGCCGCGGATCACCGCGTGCACGTGGTCGCCGTCCGCGAGTGCGTCGGCGAGCGGGCGCAGCACGACCAGTCCCACGGCACTGGCTCCTACGGTGCCCGCCGCGGCGGCGTCGAACGCGCGGCAGTGGCCGTCGGGGGCTATGACACTGCCGGGCACGTAGCGTGTCGCGGGAGCCTCGGGCAGCACGCTGGCCCCGCCCGCGAGGGCGATGTCGCAGTCTCCGGCTAGCAACGCCTGGACCGCCGAGTGCACGGCGACGAGGGAGGTGGAACACGCCGTCAGGACCGACACCGCGGGTCCGGTCAGGCCGAGCTTGTAGGCGATGCGCGTGCTGAGGAAGTCCGCGTCGTTGCCGTGGGCGATCCGCCACTCGTCGACGAACGGCAGCTCGTCCAGTCGCGCCCGCACGCGTTCACCGTGCCGGGTGTTGGATCCGCCGACGAACACCCCCGTCAGCGGTCTGTCGGGGTTGCCGTGTCCGGCGCGTTCCAGCGCTTCGTGCGCGCACTCCAGGAGCAGTCGCTGCTGGGGGTCGATGATCAGCGCGTCCTGGGGGGAGTAGCCGAAGTACTCCGCGTCGAACGCGGCCGCGTCGGTCAGCACCCCGTAGGCGGGTGTGTACTCGGGCTGGTGGGGGGAAAGCCTGTCGCGCAGTACGGTGACGGACTCCCGGCCGTCCAGGAGGTTGCGCCAGAAACGCTCCACCGTGGGGGCGCCCGGGAATCTGCCCGCCATGCCGATGACGGCGATGTGGCCGGCCTGGTCCGCGGAGTCGGTCGGGTCCGCCGGGTCGGTCCGGTCCGCGGGGTGTGTGCGGTGTGCGGGGCCTGTGGGATCAGTGGCTGTCATGCTGTGCCTTCCTGCTCCGCCGGTGTGCCGGCGGTCGGCGCGTCGGTGTGGGCCGACGCCACGGGGACGGTGTCGTCGGATCGGGTACGCGTGGTGGGGTCCGGGGTGCCGCGGCCCCGGGAGGTGCCGGCCCGCGTTCCGAGCGCGCCGGACACGAACAGGACGGCTGCGCCTGCCTGGAGGACTCCGAGGCCCAGGAACGTCGTGCTCAGGCCCGCGGACTGGGCGGCGAAGCCGGCCAGGGCCCACCCCGCCGTGCCACCGGCCAGGGTGAGGCCGGTGGCGACGGTCAGGCCCTCGGTCCGGGAGCGCTCCGGCAGGCGCAGGGCGCGCACCGCGGTGGCCGGTGCCAGGGACACGCCGTTGAGCAGGCCCACCAGGACCAGGCAGCACGCCATCGCGCCCAGGCCCAGGGGCAGCGGCAAGGCCAGGAACGCGGCGGCCAGGGCCACGCGTCCGGCCACGGCCAGGGCGCGCGGCGGTACGCGGCGCAGCAGCCGTCCCACGGCCAGGGTCCCCAGCAGGGTCCCGCCGCCGTAGGAGCCCAGCAGCGCCCCGGCGGCGACCGGGGAGGCGTCCGCTCTGATCAGGGCGACGAGCGGGATCATCGCGAACATCGCCTGCCAGGCGGCCTCGTTCAGCGCCAGGCCCAGTGTCCAGCGCGTCGCCAGCCGGTCCGAGCGCAGCGCGCGCAGCCCCTCGCGCAGTGGCGGGCGGTCGGCGTGGCCGCCGGTGCCGGTGGCCGGGGGCAGCCGCCGGTACAGCAGCAGTGCGGAGACGGCGAAGCTCAGGGCGTCCAGCAGCAGCACCTGGGAAGCCGTCAGGGTGGCGATGAGGAGCCCGGCGAGGAGCGGTCCGAGGAGCATGCTCAGCCGTGTCGCCGCCTGGAACGCCGCGTTGGCCCTGCTCAGCAGGGACTCGTCGGTTCCGACGAGGTCCAGCAGGAGGCTCTGCTGGCTCGCCATGTACGGCGCGAAGGTGAGTCCGACGAGGAACATCACCGCGGCGAACACGCCGACCGACAGCCAGCCGAGGGCATGGAGGAGAGGCAGCAGGGCGATGAGCACGGCGCACAGGGCGTCTCCGTACAGCATCACCCGCCGCGGGCCGAGGCGGGTCACCCAGGAGACGCCGAAGAGTCCGGACGCGGTGACGGCGGCGAACTGGGCCGCCGTCACCAGCCCCACGGTGCGCGCCGAGCCGGTGAGCGTGAGTACCAGCCAGGGTGTGGCGACCGCGCTGAGCTGGGTGCCCAGGATCGACACCGCCTCGGCGGCGAGCACGACCCGCAGCACGGGATGGGCGCTCAGCCGTAGGGCATCCGTTCGTGCGACGGCCACGTCAGCCCCGCCTCCGCCGGCCGGAGAGTTCCCGCCGCCGCTCCGGGGCGCTCCGCTGCGGCGCGGCGGCCGCGGGTGCGTCCGACCGGCCGTCCCCGGCCGTCAGCGACCTGACGAGCGCCTCGACGGTGGGGTGCTCGAACAGCCAGGTGACCGGCAGTTCCCGACCCAGTTCGGCGTTGAGCGCGCCGCGGAGCTGGACCAGGGCCGCCGAGGTCCCGCCGAGGTCGAAGAAGTTGTCGTGCGTCCCGATGCCGTCAACGTCCAGCGCCTTCGACCACAGGGCCAGCAAACGGCGTTCCAGTCCGGCGGCCGACGGCTCGGCCGCCTCCGGCCGGGGGGCGCGGGCGTTCCCGGCCTCGGGGGTGTCCCGGCGGCCGTGCAGGACGAGGGCCGGTGGCGGTGTCCGCGGGGTGTCCCGTTCCGCGGGGTCGGCCACCGGCTCCGCGAGTCGGTCCGGAAGGCTCCCCAGCGTCCGGCCGAAGTCCGCGGCGAGCCGCTCCATGTCCTGCCGCCGGTAGCGGTCGCCGCGGTAGCTGATCCGACCGGACACCTGGTCGCCGTCGAGGACGAGCGACAGTGTGACGCCGGTCTTGCCGAGGAATCCCGCACCGGTCCGGCCGACGCCGACGGCGTGCAGGGCCTGCCCTCCGACGAGCGCCGCTCCGCTCCCGGGGGCGGTCCGGAACTCCAGCGACACGTCGCCGTAGGGCGTCCGCCCCGGCAGGCGCGGCGGGTTGAGGAGCCGCACCACCTCGTCGAAGGGTGTCTGCGCGTGTTCCAGGGCCGCCAGCACCTCCGCGCGCAGGGCGAGCAGGGCATCCAGGAAGGTGGTGCCCTCGGTGATGCGGGAGCGAAGGGCCACGGTGTTCTGGCACGGTCCCAGCACGTCCGCGAGGCCGGGCGCGCCGCGGTTGCTCATCTCGCTGGAGATCACCAGGTCCGGCTCCGCGCTCCAGCGGTGGAGGACCGCCGCCAGGCTGGTCAGGGCGGCCATGTAGAGGGAGACACCGTGCCGGGCCTGCAGGGGCCGCAGGATTTCCGGCAGCCGGGCGGGCAGCGGAATGTCCACCAGGCCGTTGGGTCCGGGCTCCTCGGGGACGGGGAAGTCGGCGTAGGCCGGCGCGCCGGCCAGTGCCCGCTGCCAGTGCGCCAGGTCGGCCCGGTGCTGGGGGGTGCCGCGCAGCGCCTCCTGGGACGCGGTGAAGTCGCGGTACTGCGCGGTCCGTTCCGGGGCCGGTGCGGACGCCGGGTCCGGGGCGGGTGCCGGCCGCTCGCCGGGCGACCGGGTCAGCAGCCGCGCGAGGTCGTCGGCGAGGGCACGGGCGTCGGCCTCGGCGACCCGGTCACCCTGGTAGGACAGCAGCGCCGTCAGCTCGCCCTGCCGCTCCGTGACGGTCAGTACGAGGCCGAACTTGGGCGCGTGCGACAGCAGGGAGGGGGGCTGGTACGGCTCCAGCGGGGCGCCGCCGAGCACGGGAGGAGTGCCCGGGCGCGGGTTCATGTTGAGCATCACGTCGACGTACGGGGTGCGTCCCGCGGCCCGCTCGGGCCGGAGCGTGTCCATGACGTCCGGGAAGGCCGCCGCGGAGTGCTCCCCCGCGGCCAGCAGTTCGCGGCGCACCGCGCGCAGGGCGGTGATGAACGCGTCCGGGGCCGCTCCGCCTTCCGCGCCGGTCCGTGCGTCCGTCCCCGGACCGGTCTGCGCACCGCTCCGCGAGCGCAGTACCACCGTGTTGAGGCACGGGCCCAGCAGGTCCCGGAAGCGGGCGCGGTCCCTGATCGTCATCGGCACGCCGAAGGTGAGGCACCGCTGTCCCGTCCAGCGGTGCAGCGCCAGGGCGAGCGCGGCGCCGAACGCCATGAAGGGGGTGGCGTGGTGCTCGGTCAGCAGCGGTCGCAGGGTGTCGGCCAGGCCTGCGGGCAGGGGTACCGGCACCACCCCGTCGGGTCCGGTCCGCGCGGGCTCGGGGAAGTCGGTGTGGACCGGGACGCCGGCCAGTGCCTCCCGCCAGTGGGCCAGGTCGGCCTGGTGCCGTGGAGTGCCGCGCAGCGCCTCCTGTGCCGCCGTGAAGTCGCGGTACTGCACCGGCGGGGGCTCCGGAGGGTCGGTGTGGGCCGCGGCCGTGTAGCAGCGCTCCAGCTCACGGAGGAGGACCGGGACGGACTCGCCGTCGATGACCAGGTGGTGCACGCAGACCAGCAGGGCCTGCTCTCCAGCGCCCAGTTCGGCCAGTGCGACCCGCAGCAGGCGGCCTGACGCGGGGTCGAAGAGGTGATCGGCCTCCTCGTGCAGCCGGCGGGTCAGCTCCTGGTCGGGGACCGGCGACGCGCTCAGGTCGAGCCGGTCGACCCGCGGGCGCCAGGGCTCGTTCACCACCTGGTGCAGGACGCCGTCCTCGGCCACGAAGGCCGTGCGCAGCAGTTCGTGCCCGTCGACGAGGAGGGCGAACGCCCTCTCCAGCCGTTCCGTGTCGAGCCGGCCGGACGTCTTCCAGGCCAGGGACACGTTGTGCCGGCCCCGGCCCTCCACCTGCTCCGCCAGCCAGACACCGCGCTGGAAGGCGGCGGCGGGCACGCGTCCGGTGGCCGGCCCGGCGTGCGGCAGGTCCGGGGTCTCATCGGTGCGCGCGGCCAGTTCCCGGTCGACGAGGTCGGCGAGGTCCCGCAACCGCGGCTGCTCGAACACGGCCCGCACCGGCAGGGTGACGGCGAAGCGCTCGCCGATCCGTCTCGTCAGCTCGACCGCCAGCATGGAGTGCCCGCCGAGCAGGAAGAACGAGTCGTCGGCGCCGGCCGCGGGGACGTCCAGCAGCAGGCCCCACATGTCGGCCAGCGCGGTGGCGGTCGGGGTCAGGGGCCGTGACCGGTCCGAGGCCGCGAGGACGGCGGCGGTCGACCGCAGTGTCCTCAGGTCCAGTTTTCCCTGAGGCGTCAGCGGCATCCGGGTGACCGTCTTGAACAGCGACGGGACCATGTACTGCGGGAGTGTCGCCGCGAGATGGGCGCGCAGCGCCTCGGCGGTCGGCGGCTCGGCGCTCTGCACGACGGCGACCAGCCGCTCGTCCTCGGCGAAGACCGCCGCGTCGGTGACGGCCGGATGCCGGCGCAGGCACGCCTCGACCTCCGCGGGCTCGATCCGGTACCCGCGCAGCTTCAGCTGGGCGTCGGCGCGGCCGTGGTAGCGCAGCGCGCCGTCCGGGCCGTAGCTGGCGAGGTCACCGCTGCGGAAGAGCCGGCCGGGCCCGACCGGGGAGTCCACGAAGCGTTCCGCGGTGAGTTCCGGACGGTTGAGATAGCCCTCGGCGACTCCTTCGCCACCGATGTGGATCTCGCCCACCGCGCCCACCGGCAGCAGCCTGCGGCCGGTGTGCCGGTCCAGGAGCAGCAGCGTGGTGGTGGGCAGCGGCAGGCCGATGACGCTGGCATCCGCGTCGATGTCGGCCCGGGTCACGGTGTGCACGCTGGCGTACACGGTGGTCTCCGTGGGGCCGTACATGTTCACCAGCCGTACGTGCGGATGGCGCTCCGCCCACGCGCTCAGTACGGCGGGGTGCAGTGCCTCGCCCGCGAAGAACACGTACCGCAGCGCGTCGAGGGCGGGGGCCAGCCGCGGCTGGGGTTGGATCAGGCCGCGGAAGGCGGAGGGCGTCTGGCACAGCACCGTGACCCGCTCCCGCCGGACCAGGTCCCAGAACAGGACCGGGTCCTTGGCCTGCTCCTCGGAGACGACCACCGCCCGGCCCCCGTGGCTGAGCGCCCCGAACAGCTCCCACACGGAGACGTCGAAGGTGTAGGAGTGGAACAGGGTCCAGACGTCGGACGAGCCGAAGGAGAACGGGAACCGGTCGTTGTGCAGCAGCCGGACCACGTTGCGGTGGCTGATGACCACGCCCTTGGGACGGCCGGTGGTACCGGAGGTGTAGATGCAGTAGGCCGGCGAGTCGAGCGGAACGGCGGGCAGCGGGACGCCGTCCGGGGCGGTACGCAGCCCGCTCCCGCGCAGTACCTGCCCCCCGAACCCCTCCAGGCCCGGATGGGGCGCGGCCGGCTCGTCGGGCAGCACGGCCCAGCGGGCGCCGGAGTCGGTGAGGAGGAAGCTCAGCCGGTCGGCCGGGACGGCGGGGTCGACCGGCAGGTAGGCGGCGCCCGCCAACAGGACGGCGAGTGTCGTCAGGGCCTGCTCGGCTCCCCTGGGGAGCACCAGGGCCACCAGGTCGCCGCTTCGGACGCCCGCCGCCCGAAGCCCGCGGGCCATGGCCTCGGCGTCCTCCAGCAGTTCCCGGTAGGTGAGTTCGGTTTGGCCGGCGGTCACCGCGACGGCGTGCGGCCGGGCGAGGGCGTGCCGCCGGATCATCTCGTGGACAGGTGTCCCCGGGTAGTCGGCCTCCGTGCCGTTCCACACGGCCAACTGGGTGTGCCGCTCGGCCTCGGTCAGCGGATCGGCTTCGCCGACGGCTCGGCCGGGTGCCTCGACGAACAACTCGATCAGGCGGAGGTAGTGCTCGGCCAGCGTCCGCATCTGGTCGTGGTCGAAGTACCGCGCGTCGAAGACGAGCCGCCCCTCCAGCCGCCCGGACCGGCGCCGCAGCAGCAGGGCCACGTCATAAGCGTCCTGGCCGCCGGGCGTCTCCACGACGGCGCGCACCGCGCCGGTCGCGGAAGCGGGCACGTCCGGTGCGGACCCGTCGGCGTCTCCGGCGTAGCCGTCGAAGCCGTCGAAGCCGTCGTGGTCGTCGAAGTCGAAGAGCACCTCGGTCGGCGGGGCCGGCCGGTCGGTCCTCGACGGGTCCACGAGCCGCATCAGCTCCTCGGCCGGTGTCCCCGCGTGGGCGGTGGCCTCCGCCAGCTCGGCGGCCGTACGGGTGGCGAGCGTGGCGAAGTCCTCGCCCACCTCGGGCCGCAGCCGCACGGGCAGGACGGTGGCGAGCGGGCCCACCACGTAGCGGTCCGCCGGCAGCCGGGCCCCGTGTGCGACGCCGGCCAGCAGGTCCTGCCGGCCGGTGTACCAGCCGAGCAGGGCGGCGAAGGCCGCGAGCAGCAGGTCCCGGTGCCCGACACCGAGGCGATCGGCCGCCTCGCGCACCGCCCGCTCCCCCGGCACGGCGAACGTGACGACCCCCTCCTCGTACTCCTGGACGGGGGCGTCCGTCTTCCGGGGCCGCCGCTCGGGCAGTGCCAGCGCTTCGGCGGCCGGACGCAGCGCCGCCGCGCGCGCCTCGAGTTCCTCCGCCGTGGTCGCGGGTGCGGTGTTCTCCAGCCAGTCGGGGAAGCTGCTGGGCTCGGCCAGCGCGGCGTCGTCGAGGGCCGCGAGGAGTTGCCGGGCGACCAGTCGCAGCGACCGCTCGTCCAGCACCGCCCGGTGCCCGGCCAGGGTGAGCCAGCCGCCGCCGGACTCCTCGGGCAGCACCGCGATCCTGAACAGGGGGCCGCGGGCCAGGTCGAAGGGCTCGGCCGCCCAGTCCCGCAGCGCGTCCGGCACCTCGGCGTTCCCGGTGGAGGGCCGCACGGGCAGCCGGACCGGGGTCACCGCCGCCTGGCTCCGTACGTACTGCACGACCCGGTCCCCGGCCAGGCCGAGGTGCGTGCGCAGCGCGTCGTGCGCCAGTGTGACCCGGTGGACCGCCTCCAGGAGTGCCTCGTCGCCCGGCAGGCGGGACAGGCGCAGGGACACCGAGAGTCCGGGCCGGCCGTCCGGTGCGGCGGACCACAGCCGTTCCTGCACCAGAGCGGCCTTACGGACTGCGGCGGATCCGGCGGGGGCCCCCGCCGGGGCGGGGAGGGAGTAGAGGGCGGCCAGTTCCCTGAGCAGGACACCCGTCGACTCGCCGTCCCACAGCAGGTGGTGGACGCACAGGAAGAGCACCTGGCCGCCTCGTCCCGTCTCGACGAGGGCGGCGGTCAGCAACCGTCCCGAGGCGGGGTCGAAGTCCTCCAGGCATGCCTCGTGCAGCCAGTCGCGCAGGGCCGCCTCGGGGTCGGGCCGGTGGCGCAGGTCGACGTGGCGGACCTCGGGCACCCAGGGCGGTCCGACCACCTGCCACGGTTCTCCGTCGCGCTCCAGGAAGGCGGTGCGGAGGATCTCGTGGCGTTCCACCAGCCGGGCCAGCGCGTCCCGCAGTGCCGCCGGGTCCAGCCCATCGCCCGCGACCCGCCAGGCCATCGGCACGTTGTAGGCGCCGCGCCCGGGCTCGAGCTGTTCGGCCAGCCAGACGCGCTGCTGGAAGGCGGAGGCCGGGACCGGTTCCGGCACGGGCGCGGCGTCCGTCACGGCGGGCTCCGCCGCGTCCTCGGGCAGGACGGCGGCGGTGAACTCCGACAGCCGCGGGTGCTCGAACAGGGTGCGGAGCGGGACCTCGCGGCCGAACTGGTCGGAGACCGCGAGGGTGAGCCGTTCGGCGAGCAGCGAGTGTCCGCCGAGTTCGAAGAACGAGTCGTGCTCGTCGATGCCCTCGATGCCCAGGGCGTCCTCCCAGACCCGCCGCATCGCCGCCAGGCTCCCCGGGGCGACCGGGGCCGGTGTCTCCGGAGCCGGGTCCGCCGGCGCCGGCGGGACTGACCGTGCGGGCGCGTGGGACACGGGGTCCGTGCCGGGCGCCGGTTCGGCGGCCGGTGTCCCGGCCGCGGTCGCAGGGTCCGGGGCGGGCAGCGGCGTGTGCGGGTCGGCGGCGATCGCCTCCAGCGCCTCCCGGTAGCCGGCGGCCAGCGCCGACACCTGTGTGGGGCCCACGGCCCCGGTCGGGTCCTTCCACAGGACGTGGGTTTCGTTGCGCTCCTCGCGCACCATCAACGTGAGCGGGAAACCGGCGCTGCTCTCGTTGTCCAGCAGGCTCAGGACTGCGGACGAGCCGGGGGCTTCGAGCCGCAGTTCCGTCAGGTCCACGCCGTCGCGCCGCCCGTTGTTCCAGTACTGGAACACGGTCTGGTGGGTGCGGGCGTGCGCGTCGGGGCCGGTCAGTCCGGCGGCACGCATCATGGCGGGCAGCGGCAGGTCGCCGTGGCGCATGCCGTCCTTCATCCGACCGCGGACCCGGGACAGCAGGTCCGCGAAGGTATCGCGCTCGTGCACCGTGAGACGGATCGGAAGGGGGTTGACGAAATAGCCGACCCGGTCCCGCAGGGCGTCGTCGGTCCGGCCGTGGAAGGGCAGGAACACCAGCAGGTCGCTCGCGCCGCTGTGCCGGTGCAGCAGGGCGTAGTAGGCGCCCAGCAGTACGGTGACGTAGGAGACGCCCAGTTCTTCCGCCCTGGAGCGGAGGCGGGCGACGAGGTCGGCCGGCAGGGGCTCGCCGAGCGCGGTGTACGCCGGCTCGTCCACGCTGCGCGGCAGCAGCGGCCCCGGCGCGTCCTGTCCGAGGGCCTGCCTCCAGTAGGCGCGGTGTGCTTCGCCCGCCGGGGTGTCGGCCAGCTCCCGGGAGCGGTCGGCGAAGGCCCGCAGCGCGGGTGCGGGGTCACCGGCGGGCAACGGCTCGCCCGCGTAGGCGCGCCGCAGCGCGTCGGCCAGGATCAGGACGGACGTGCCGTCGGACACCAGGTGGTGGACGGCGAGGACGAGAACCGTGTAATCGGGCCCGTGCAGCAGGTCCACCCGGGCCAGCGGTCCGCGGCGCAGGTCGAAGGGCACTTGCCAGACGCGGCGTACGGCCTCGTCGCAGGCCAGGGACGTGGTCGACTCCCGCACCGGGATGTGGGGGGCGTCGGACCAGTCGAGCACCGGCCCCCGCGCGCTCGGGACCACCCGGCCGCGGAGCTGGGGGAAGGCACAGCCGAGGGCCGCGACGGCCTGGCCGAGACGCGCGAAATCGATCGTGCCGCGCACCGCGAAGGGGCTGGGGATGATGTGGATCCACTGCCCGGGGTCGCGCTGCCAGACGATCCACATCGCCTCCTGACCGACGGAGAGCGGTATCTGTTCGACGGGGTCGTTCACGACTGCGTTCCTTCCGTGCTGCCGTTCCGGGCGGCGGCGGGCGCGTCCGGTACGGGAGGCGCTGGAGACGGGCCGGCCAGCCAGGAGTCACTGAGCACGGCGAAAGCGGGCGACGGGGCGCCGGACAGCCGCCGTCGCAGGTCGGCGAGGCGGTGCCGGGCCGAGGTGCAGTAGACGTCGGCCAGGTCCTGCCCACCGTCGTCTCCCCGCTCGGTCATGGCCGAGGCGCGGGCCAGGACGAGGGACATGGTGAGCAGTTCCCTCGCGAGCCTGGTCAACTGGATGAGGGTGCGTTCCTTCTCGAGGAGATCGGAACGGACCGGGTGCGCGCGGGCCAGACCGGAGCAGGTGCGCCCGAACTCGTGGACCGCGGCGGCGACGGCGGCGAGGTGGGCGAGATTGCGGTCGTTCAGGGCGGCGGCACCGGTACCGGGGTCGGCTGGATCCGTCCCGGCCCGCTCGGTCGCATCCGGCTCGGGATAGTAGTAGGAGAGGATGTAGCGCTGCGCGATCCAGTTGTCGATCTGGAAATTGACCCCGCCGCTTATACGGAAGTTGCGCACGTCCCGCATGAGCCGTTCGACCGGTACCGCGGGTGCACCCCGCCGCGCCTTGCTCTCGGCTGTCTCGTACCCCTCGGCTCCCATCAGCGACATCGTCCGGTCCACCAGGGCCCAGCCGAGTTCGGAGGTGATGCTTTTGATGGCGTTCCGTTCGAACTGAAGGTTGATCTTTCCGCCCTGATCCTCAGGGATCAGGCACCATTGGGTGACCGTCTCGATGGCGAAGGTGTCGGCGAGCGACTCAGCCACCTGGTGTCTGATCTCGTCGTACTGTCCCAGGGGCCGTCCGTCGACCGTCCGCCGTACGGCGAACTCCCGGATCCACCGAACACAGAGCCTGGCTGCCGCGAGCGAGGGAGCCGCGATGAGGTGCAACCTTCCCCGTTTGACCAGAGCCGACGATGTGGCCGTCATCCTCACCTGATGCTCGGTGTCCGGTTCGACGAGCATCTGGCCGGCGGGTACGACCACGTCGTCAAGCCGCAGATGGCCGTTGGGGAACCCCTTCACACCCATGTACTCGTGCAGTTGCCCCACCGTCACTCCGGGGCTGTCGGTGCGCAGAAAGAACTCCCGTATCCGGGCGTCCGCGCCATCGCCCACCGTGGCCGTCACGCCCACCAGGCCGGCGACGGGTGCGTGCCCGGCGAAGACCTTCTCCCCATTGATCCGGTAGGCGTCCGCTCCGGGAACGGCCGTGGCGGTGGTGGTCCTGCCCCGGTTCGCCGCGCCGGCGGGTTCCGTGTCCGCGCTGGCCGACAGGCCGTTGTCCAGTACGTGCCGCCGCAGGAGGTCGTGCAAGGGGCCCTCGGGTACTAGGGGCAGGAAGGCGGCCGAGCCGAGCGTGTTCTCGATCGCGAGGGACATGGCCACGGGTACGCACCAGCGGGCCGCCGCCTCCATGACCCGGAAGGTGTTGTAGTGGGACAGCCCGTGGCCACCGAGTCCGGAGTCCAGTTGCAGTTTGAAGTACCCTCGGCCGGCCATCTCCTCGAGGAACCCGTCGGGCAGGCTCTTGTCGAGGTCGACGGCATCGGGGTCGACCCGCTCGTGGAGCAGGTCCGTCATCTCCTCGATGAACGCGTCGCCGGCTTCCGCGTCCTGCCTGCTCTGCTCGGGGAAGTCACGGATCAGGTCCCACCGGAACCGGCCTTGGTAGAGCTCCTCCAGGAAGCTCTCCCGGTCCGGATCGCTGTCGGAGTTGCGGGTGGCCGTTGCCATGGCGGCGGCTTCCTTTCCCTGGTTCGTCACGACGTCTCCGCGAGCGCTCGCCGGTCGGTCTTGCCCGACGGGGTGAGCGGCAGTGCCTCCAGCCGGAGGAAGCGGCTGGGCACCATGTGCCGGGGCAGCAGGGCCTTGGCCCGGTCCGCGAGTTCGGGCAGGTCGCATCCGGTGTCCGAGGCGTAGTACGCGGCGAGGATGTCTCCGCCGATCCTGCTGCGGACCCGGACCACCGCGAGATCGCGGACTTCGGGCACCTGCCGCAGCACCGCTTCGATCTCACCGGGCTCGATACGGAAACCGTTCAGCTTCACCTGGTCGTCGGCCCGGCCCGCGTAACAGAAGGCACCGCCGGCGGCCCTGACCGCCAGATCACCGCTGCGGTAACAGCGGACGGCGGCGCCGCCGTCGATGTCCAGCAGGCGGAATCGTTCCGCGGTGAGTTCGGGCCGGTTGGCGTAGCCGACCGCGAGCCCCTCGCCGGAGACCCAGATCTCCCCCGTCCCGCCGCTCTCCACCGGCCGGCCGTGCTCGTCGAGGACGTGGTAGTCCCAGCCGTTCAGCGGAGTGCCGAGATCGGTGGCGAACTCGCGGTCGTCCGTCGTGGCGTCCAGTTCCTCTGCGGACAGCTCCCGGGTGCTCACGAACACCGTGGCCTCCGTGAGGCCGTAGGTGTTGACGAAGGCGCAGTCCGCGCTGACCGATCGCCGCCAGGAGCGGATGTCCGCCACGTCGACGGCCTCGCCTCCGAAGACGATCCGCCGTACGGTGACCGGCGGCTCCGCTGACTCCCGGGCGGCGGCGGTCAGATAGCGGAACACCGAGGGCACGACGTTCAGCACCGTCACCCGCTCGCGCACCAGCAGTTCGGCAGCGGCTCGGGGGGAGAGCGCCGTCTCCGCGGGCACCACCACGAGGGTCGCGCCGACGGTGAGCGCGCCCCACATCTCCCACACGGAGAAGTCGAAGGAGGCGGAGTGGAAGAGCGTCCACACGTCGCGGTCCGTGAAGTCGTACCGCCGGCACATGGCGTCCACCATCGCCACGACACCGCGCCGGCGGATCTCGACGCCCTTGGGGCGGCCCGTCGACCCCGATGTGTAGATGACGTACGCCACCGCGTCGGGATCGGTGTCGGCGCCCGGCTGCGGGGGCACCCGGTGCGACCAGTCGACCTGGTCCAGACGCAGCGGGTCCTCGACGGCGAACTCCTCCGGTACCGCCCGGTCGGACAGCACCAAGGACAGTCCGCTGTCAGCCGCCATGAAGCTCACCCGTTCGGCCGGATAGGCCGGATCGAGCGGTACGTAGGCGTGACCGGCCGCGGTCACCGCCAGGACGGCCGTGAGGAGGTCCACGGTGCGGCCCAGGAAGAGTCCTATGCGCGCGCCGGGTTGCGGGCAGCGCTCACGGAGAGCGGCGGAGAGCACGTCGACCCGCTGCGACAACTCCCGGTAGGTCAGGGCCGTACGGTCGTCGCGGACCGCCGTCTTGTCGGCGTGCGCTGCCGCCTGGCGGGAGAAGAGGCGATACATCACGGATGCGCCCGGCTGGGGAGTGGACATGAGTCGGTGTCACCTCAATAGACTTGTTAGGTAGAATCTGGCTCTGATGGCCATGGCACACCGGCGCGTGCCATCTTCAGCCGACCGGCGCCCGGCAGGGCGGAGCCCCCGAGCCTCGGCTGCGAGCAGGGCGGCGCGGTCGGGGACAGGCGGGCATGGGGCGGCGCCCGGCGGCGCGGCCCGTCGCGGACCTTGACCGGGGCGAGCATGAGGTTCTGCATCACCGTCAGGTGGGCGAAGAGGTTGAAGGACTGGAAGACCATGCCGACCTCCGCTCGGAGCCGGCTGAGTTCCCGTCCCTCGGCGGGCAGGGGCACTCCGTCGAGGGTGACGGTGCCCACGGTCGCGGACTCCAGCCGGTTGACGCAGCGGCACAGCGTCGACTTGCCGGAGCCGGACGGCCCGGTGATCGCCACCATTTCGCCGGCGGCGACGTCGAGGTCGACGCCGTGCAGCACTTGGGTGGCGCCGTAGTACTTGTCGAGACCCCTGATGCGCACGAGCGGTGGGGCGCCTCGGCCGAGTCGGCTTCGCGGTCCGTGCCGATCTGCACCGTACTGGTACTGGTCACGAGAACTCCTGCGGGAGGGCGGGGAGTGGAGGACGAACGGTTCGCTCCGTGCGTCTAATCGAAGGATCGGTCCGGGCCGTGCCGGACCCGTGTGCTGCGGGGTGCGTCCTCACTTGCTCGGAATCGATCCTGGCAGGAGTCGCACCGCCTCTCACGCCTTCACGGTGGATCAGTGCACTGCGAAATAGCAGCAGTGCCCTGGTGGACTATTGGGCTCTCCTGCTTGATGTGTGGGTCATGCTGAGCTTGTTCTCCCCGGCGTGACGAACTGTTCGAACTAGCCGACGCGCTGTTGTGCGTCCGCGGGCCGGTCACCTCGCCGGTGGACCTCACGATGGTGCCCGAGCACCGGCGTGGGCACGGCGCGTTGTACGGAGCTCTCAACCGGGGCCGGATCGACGTCGAGAGGCTGCGGACCTTGCTCGCCGGGCTGCCGTTGCCCCGGTTCGAGGGCGGCCACCTGGTGCTGGCGGTCGACGTGTCGCCGTGGCTGCGCTCGGACGTGCCGTGCTCGGCAGACCGGCTGTTCTGCCACGTCTACGGCCGGGCGAAGTCCGCCTCCCAGTTCATCCCGGGCTGGCCGTACTCCTTCGTCGCCGTCCTCGAACCGGGAGCCACCTCGTGGACATCGATCCTGGACGTGGTCCGGCTGGGACCCGGAGATGATGCGACCGCCGTCACCGCCGCCCAACTCCGAGCGGTGGCCGAGCCGCTCATCTCAGCCGGCCAGTGGACACCCGGCGACCCGGACATCACGATCGTCATGGACGCGGGTTACGACGTCACCCGCCTGGCCTGGGTTCTGCGGAATCTTCCTGTCGAGTTGGTCGGGCGAATCCGCAGCGACCGGGTGATGCGGCTGCCGAAGCCCTCGCCCAAGGAGTACGCCCTGGCCTATCCCCAGGGCGGCCGGCAGCCGAAGCACGGCAAGGAGTTCCGCTTCGCCAAACCCGAGACCTGGCCCGAGGCGGCGATCACCACCGTCACCGACACCACCAACTACGGCAAGGCCGAAGCCCAGGCGTGGGACCGAGTCCACCCGAGGCTGACCCACCGCTCGGCCTGGCTGGAGCACGACGGTGAACTCCCCGTCGTCGAGGGCACCTTGGGAGGCACCGCCGGTATGGCTGTGGTCCTCTAGGACCGACGCCGCCCCGGCAGACGTGGACCTGTGGTGGCAGGTGTTCCTCAGAAACCGTTGCTCTATCGATCTTGGTGAGCGTGAGTTCGAAATCGTCGACTCGGTCGGGTGATCTTCTGGCTGTCCGGGCATGAGAGCGGGGCCTCCCGCACAGCTCGTGGGTGTCGAATCCAACCGAGCAATAGGAGGCCCCTGGTGCTGCATTCTTCCGTGCCGGCGCTGATGTCGTCCAACTCGGCGTACCTGTCGTGTGATTGTCTCGCTCACCGGTTCGGGAACGCCGGGGATCGGCCGTACAGGCGACCGAGGTATCCGTCCGACATGAGCGACGCGGAGTGGGCGGTCGTAGGTGACGCAATGCCGGTCCCCGGCTGGTTGGAGGGCCGCGGTGGGCAGCCGGAGAGCTATTGCCACCGGCAGATGGTCGACGCGGTGCGCTACCTGGTCGCGGGCGGCATCACCTGGCGGGCGATGCCCGCGGACTTCCCCGCGTGGGATCGCGCCTACGCCTTCTTCCGGCGCTGGCGGGACGAGGGCCTGGCCGCCGAGTTCCACGACCGGCTGCGTGACCGGGTCCGCATGGCTGCGGGCCGGGATCCGGAGCCGACGGCGGCCGTCATCGACGCTCGGTCGGTGAGGGAAGCCGCGTCGGTGCCGGCCGCGACCAGGGGCTTCGACGGCGGAAAGAAGGTCAACGGCCGCAAGCGGCACATCGTGGTGGACACCCTCGGACTGTTGCTGGCCGTGATGGTGACCGCGGCCTCGGTCACCGACCGGGATGCGGGGCAGACCCTGCTGGTCCGGCTGCGTGAGCGGCACTGGCGCGTCACGCGGGTGTGGGCCGACGGAGGCCATACCGGGCGCCTGGTCGACTTCGCCCGCGGTGTCCTGCACGTCGCGCTGACGGTGGTCAGACGCAGCGACGACACCAGCGGCTTCACCGTGTTGCCGAAGAGGTGGCTGGTGGAGCGCACGTTCGCGTGGCTGATGCACTCACGCCGACTGGCCCGCGACTGCGAGACACGCACCGACACCTCGGAGGCGGTGATCCGGTGGTCGATGAGCATGGTCATGAGCCGCCGGCTCGTGCGACGGGCACGCTGAACAGCCCCGGGCTTTCCTGCGCCAGCCAGCCCCGTGCGGCCAGGCGCTTCGCTTTCGACCGCACCCCTTCCACCTTCGCCGGGACCGGCTCCAGCCCGACAATCGCCGCGAGTTGCCGGCAGTCCATCGCCTCCCCGTGCGTCCCGGTCCCACCGGCCAGGACGTCCATGATCCGCTGGTAGCCCGGCGCGAGAACCGTCGGGGCGAGTCCTTCCTGCCAGTGCGGCACCACCGAACCGGGCACCGCCGCCGTGACCCGTACTGGCCGTTCGCGGGCCACCACGACTGGCGGGACGGACTCACCACCGCGAAGCTCCGCCAGAACCTCGCCCACCGTCTCACGGGCGATCACGAACCGCTCCCACACGGCCTCGGCCTCCCGCAGCTCGGCCTGAGGAGCCTCCTCCACCCGCTGCCGAGCGGCGCGCTCACGCTCCTCCAGCAACCCCATCACCGACGACATCCCGGCACCTCCACCGAACAGACGACACGACACCTCGTCCCTGCCGCCGAAACACCGCACCTACACCTGACCAGCGGAGAGGCACCCGTCACTCTCGGAAAGACAACAGCTTCTGAGCGCCGCCGATCTGACCTGCGCTCGCACAAGCCCCCTCCGGCTCGGTCGGCGGGATCCGCAGGGCTGCGTCCTTGGATCCCCGCGGCCGGCCCATCTCGTCGATCGGGCACTCGACGACCCGCCCGGTCATCCGATGCATCTCGGCCTTATTGCCGCAGTTCCAGGAACAGTTGTGAGGTATCTGTGACCAGCGAGGAGTAAAAGGCCCTCTGACCTGGGCTTTGACCTGATCACTAGAATTCGGTCCATCATAACGTCACGTACATCCTGTACATTTTTTACAGGAGCCGAGCCCATCGGGGCCTCGTCATGAGGAGGGGTACGTCCATGTCCCGACCGTCCGCCCGTCATGTCCTGCCCGAGTTCACCGAGCGCACCGGGAGCGCAGTACGCACCCTCGATCCGTACGCGAAGCTCTTCGAGGACCGGATCGTCTTCCTCGGCACGCCGGTCGACACCGCGGCGGCGAACGACGTGACGGCCCAGCTCATGTACCTGGAGCACGCGGCGCCGGACCGGGACATCACGCTGTACGTCAACTCGCCGGGCGGCTCGTTCGACGCCATGGCGGCGATCTACGACGTGATGCAGTACGTCGGCTGCGACGTGGCGACCTACTGCCTGGGCCAGGCCTCCGCCTCGGCCGCGGTGCTGCTCGCGGCCGGCACCCCGGGCAAGAGGTTCACCCTGCCCGGCGCCCGCATGGTGATCGAGCAGCCCGCGCTGCCCGAGCCGGTGCGCGGACAGCCCAGCGACCTGCTCATCCAGGCGGAGGAGTTGACCCGGATCCGCGCGACGCTCGCGGAGATGCTCGCGCGGCACACGGGGCGCACGGCCGGGCAGGTCCACGAGGACCTGGAGCGTGACCTGATCCTGGACGCCGCCGGGGCGGTCGCCTACGGTCTCGTGGACGGCATCGTGCCGAGCCGCCGGGACACGCCCGGCGCACCGGACGCGAGGTGAGCCGCCCATGCTGCCGGACCTCCCACCACTGCCCGCGCTGACCCGCGCCGAGGGTGAGTTGATCGACCGTTACCTGGAGGCCGTCGACCTGCTGGGTCGCATCAACCCGGCCCGGCCCGGGGACACCTACCGCGGGCTGCGCGCGGCCCAGGCCCTGGTGCGCAAGGCGGCAGAGCTGCGGGACGCGCTCGCGCTGATGCACCAACGGGGCGAGACGGAGCTGCACGGGGACACGCTGGCACGGGCGTTGCGGGTGCTGGACGGTGAGCGCCGGGCCGCTCGCGTCGCGCTCCCGCCGGACGGCGTCGGCTGACGCGGACGCTCCGCCGGCTCGGCGGGCCCGCGCGTCGACACGCGTCGTTCGGGCGGGACTTGAAACGGCCCGAACGACGTACCGCCGACCGGTGTACATCCAGATCGTTTTCCGGGCCCGCCGAGTTGCGCCAAGCGCCACGACATGAGCCGCCGGGAGGCGCTTCGCCCCAGGTCGGCGGCTACGTCCGGGATCTGACGGACGCTCGAACAGAGCAGTGTCCACCCGAACGGGTGAGTGGTGAGTAACGCCACAAATCCCCGATTGCGTTGGGATTTTCCGACAGTTGTGAGCCAAGATCCGTGTCTGACGACAAGCCCCCGCCACCGCGGCGGGGCGATCCGGGCGGACGCCGAGTCCTGCCGCCGCCCGGATGACCGGTCGACGGAGTGGATCGGCAGGAGTGGAGGACCCGAGCAAGACGGGTCGCCGGAACAGATGTTCGTCCGTACGACACGGACGGTCGTCGGCTCCGGGCAACCCTTGGGGTGAAGCCGTGGCAACGCGGCCGGGCAACTTCGCCAGCCCGAATCCGACAGGTCATCCTTCACAGGCGGCTGACGAAGGGTTGCGCATGACTGCGCTCAATCGTGTCCCGTCGCTGATGGCCCGGGCCGGCACGGCCTCGGCTCTGACCCTCGCCGCCGTGGGCGGCTCGATCGCGGTGCCCGGTCTCGCCACCGACGCCTCCGCCGCGACCATGGCGACGAAGGCGCTCAAGGTCGCGGCCTCGAAGAAGGGTGCCCCCTACGCGTGGGGAGCCACCGGGCCGCGCCGGTTCGACTGCTCGGGGCTGACGCTCTACTCGTACAAGAAGGTCGGCAAGAAGCTGCCGCGCACCGCCGCCCAGCAGTACAACAAGACGCACCACATCTCCTCCAGGAGCCGCAAGGCGGGCGACCTGGTCTTCTTCCACTCAGGTTCGTACGTCTACCACGTCGGCATCTACGCCGGTCACGGCAAGATCTGGCACGCCCCGAAGACCGGGGACGTGGTGAAGCTGGAGAGGATCTGGACGAGGAGCGTCTGGTACGGCCGGGTCAGCTGACCCGCCCCCGGGCCAGGAGCGGCTCCAGCAGCAGGGCCGCTCCCAGCGCCGCTCCGACGCCCGCCCGCGACCCTTCGCGGGCGGTCCGGGGCCGACACGGACGGGCGGTCCCGGACCGCGCCTCCCTCCGGCGTCCGAGCGTGCCCCCGAAGCGCCCTCGGGACGCGAAGCCCGAACTGGAGCGGGCCCGGCACGAACGGGCCTGGCCGACCGGGCTCACCCGGACGTGACGGCTCGGCACCTTCCCGGCCGCCGTCGGCATCTGCTGCCGCCCGCGCTGAGCGCGGTCCGCCGGGCGCATCCCGGTGTACGCGTCTCGCCCATGGACTACGACCGGCCGGCCCGGGGCACCGCGGTGGCGGCCGGGCCGGGGCCGACCCAGGTGCAGGAACCGGTCCTGGTGACCGCCCGCCCCGGGGCACGCGTTCGCCGAACCTCGTCCCGGCTTCCGCCTGGTGGAGCTCTCCGGGCAGCCGCTGATCAGTGTGGCGCCGTACCCTCCGACCCGGCGGGAGATCGGGGCCCCGCTCGCCGAGGCGGGGGCCACACCGGCGCCGCTGGTGCCGGCGGTGTCCGCCGGCTGCCCCGCGCCCAGCCACCGTAGCGCGCCGGGTGCACCGCTCGCCCCCTCCGAGCCCATCTGACAACGCCTCCGCCCTGCCCGGGGGCTACGGCTCCTGCTGGCCCGCCGGTACCGGCGCCGTCGGGAGCGTCCAGGGGAGTTCGATGGAGACCGTCTTGCCGCCCTCCCGCGTGGGGCGGATGCGGAGTCTGCCGCCGCACTCGGCGGTGAGCCAGCGGATGATGACCATGCCGCGGCCGTTGTCCTGCTGGACGGCGGCGGGCAGTCTCTTCGGGAAGCGGGGATGGCTGTCCGTGACGCCGATGCGCAGGTGTTCGTCATGGTGCAGCGCGATGTCGACCGTGAAGGTGGGTGACTGGCCGAAGGTGTGCTGTACGGCGTTCGTGGCGAGTTCGGAGACGATGAGCCGCACGGTGTCGGCGACGTCGGTGTCGGACGGCAGGCCCCACTCCGCCAGGGTGCCCACGACGTAGGAGCGGGCGGCCGAGACCGAGGCCGGATCGCTCGGCAGAGTGACGGATGCTTCCAGGTGGTCTGCCATGGCGACGTCGTCCCTTTCCCACGGGGCCGTGGTCCGACATGTGGCGGAGGGTTCGAGTACGGTCCCGGACTGGTGCTTGTTCGCCAGACTGCCACCAACGGGCGGTCACGGGGAGCGATCCACCAGGATATGCATATATCTGTCGCTCGAAGCGGTGAACTCTGCGACGCGAAACCGTATGTGGGCGGCCCGGAAGGAGTAAGGAGGAGCCCATGCAGAACGGTCCGGCAGTGCGCCGCCGCAAACTGGGCGCCGAACTGCGCATGCTGCGTACCGGTGCGGGGCTCACGAGCGGTGAGGCCGCCCGGCTGGTCGGCTGGCACCAGTCGAAGGTGAGCCGCATCGAGACCGGCGCCAGCGGTGTGAAACCGGCCGACCTGCGGTTACTGCTCGACGCCTATCAGGTGCGGGACGCGCATCTGCGCGAGTTGCTGCTGATGCTGGCGGGGTCGGAGGACGCGGGCGGCCGGCACGGCTGGTGGCACGCCTACCGCGGGGTGCTGCCGCCCACCTACCGCGACTTCATCAGCCTGGAGTCGCAGGCGAGCGCGATGCGCACCCTGGAGACGACCGTGGTGCCGGGGCTGCTCCAGACGCCGGAGTACGCCCGCGCGGTGACCCGGGCCGCCGTGAAGGACCTGGACGAGGACCGCCTGGACACCCTGGTGGAGGTGCGTCTGGCGCGGCAGGACGTGCTGCGTTCCGATCCGCCGCTGGTGCTGAGCGCCGTACTGGACGAGGCGGTGCTGCGCCGGGAGGTCGGCGGTCCGAAGGTGATGGCCCGGCAACTGGAACGGCTGATGGAGGCGGCCCGGCTGCCGCAGGTACGGCTCCAGGTGCTGCCGTTCGCGGCGGGGGCGCATGTCGGACTCACCGGGCCTTTCGTTATCTTCTCCTTTCCGAGCACTTCTGATCTGGACGTGGTTGTTCTCGACCAGTTGACGAGTAGCCTCTACCTGGAGCGGAAAGAAGACCTCATGGCCTACTCCGAGGCCTTCAACACCCTTCAGTTCCACGCCCTTTCCCCCGAGGAATCGTTGGACTACATCGCCGGGATAGGTGACGGCGCGTAAGGAGGCACCATGTCAGCTCTGCCTCGGAACGTCCCTGCCAGTACCGACCTGCACGCCGTGCGCTGGCTGCGCAGCAGCTACAGCACGGGCGCGAACAACTGCGTGGAGACGGCCCGGCCGCGCTCCGGCCCCGCGGCCGGACTGCTCGCCGTGCGCGACTCGAAGAACCCCGCCGGACCCGCGCTGCTCTTCTCCGCCGGCAGCTGGGCGGAGTTCGTCACCACACTCTGATCAGAGGTCGCCTTCCCCTGACCAGACCCCCTCACCCGTTCATCACCCTCGTGCGACACACGACCGTGTACGCCGACTCATGGTCGCGTTTCGCCGATGACTCGTACAGCGCGTTCGATCTCCGCCCCGGAGAGGTCCGCCCGGGCGGTCAGCCTCAGCCGTGAGATGCCGTCGGGCACGGAGGGAGGACGGAAACAGCCCACGGCCAGGCCTGCCGTACGGCAGTCGGCCGCCCAGCGCACCGCCCGCTCCGGGGACGGAGCCCGCACGGAGACCACCGCGGCGTCCGGACGCACCGCTTCCAGACCCGAGGCGGTCAGCCGTGCGTACAGTTCCGCGGCCACCTCACGGGCCCGCGCCGCCCGTTCGGGTGCACGCTCCAGCAGCCGCAGCGCGGCCAGCGCGGCACCGGCCGCCGCCGGCGCCAGGCCGGTGTCGAAGATGAACGTCCGTGCCGCGTTGACCAGGTGGTCGATCACCCGGGCCGGGCCGAGCACCACCCCGCCCTGGCTGCCCAGCGACTTGGACAGGGTGGCCGTGACGACCACGTCCTCGGCGCCCGCGAGCCCGGCCGCGTACGGCGCGCCCCGGCCGCCGTCGCCCAGCACGCCGAGCCCGTGCGCGTCGTCCACCACCAGTCCCGCGCCGTGCTCCCGGCACGCCTCGGCCAGCGCCGTCAGCGGTGCGCGGTCCCCGTCGACGGAGAACACCGTGTCGGAGACGACGATCGCGGCTCCCGTGTGCGCGGCCAGGACCTTGCGCACGGCCTCCGGATCGGCGTGCCCGACGACCTGTGTCCCGCCCCGGGCGAGCCGGCAGCCGTCGATGAGGGAGGCGTGGTTGCCCGCGTCGGACACGATCAGCGAGCCGTGCGGGCCGAGCGCGGTGACCGCGGCGAGGTTGGCGGCGTACCCGGAGGAGAACACCAGGGCCGCCTCGAACCCGCAGAACGCGGCCAGCGCCCGCTCCAGTTCGGTGTGCAGGGCGGTGGTGCCGGTGACCAGCCGGGAGCCGGTGGAGCCGCCGCCCCAGGTCCGGGCGGCCTCGGCCGCTCCCTCGACGACCTCCGGATGGCGGGTCAGACCCAGGTAGTCGTTGCTCGCCAGATCCAGCAGCGGCGTGTCGGCGGGACGGGGACGCAGGGTGCGGACGAGTCCGGCGCGGCGGCGCGTCCGGGCCTCCTCGTCGATCCAGCCGAACGCCATGGATCCTCCGGTGCTTTTGTAGGTAGCGGACAGACCCTAGCGGTACGACCAGCCGCCCAGGGTGTGGCAATACCCACACGGTGAACCTGCTCCGTTGTGTGAAGTCTCCTTGGCCCGGGGCGGTCCCGTAGGACAGGATCAGGCCTCATGGACCTGCTGAACACGCTGGTGGACAAGGGGCTTCGGCGCGAGCTGCCGACCCGTGAGGAAGCGCTCGCCGTGCTGGGCACCTCCGATGACGACCTGCTCGACGTGGTGGCCGCGGCCGGCAAGGTGCGCCGGCAGTGGTTCGGGCGCCGGGTGAAACTCAACTATCTGGTGAACCTCAAGTCGGGCCTGTGCCCGGAGGACTGCTCGTACTGCTCCCAGCGGCTCGGTTCCAAGGCCGACATCCTGAAGTACACCTGGCTCAAGCCGGACGAGGCCTCGCAGGCCGCCGCGGCGGGCCTCGCGGGCGGCGCCAAGCGGGTCTGCCTGGTGGCCAGCGGACGCGGCCCGACGGACCGGGACGTGGACCGGGTCTCGGACACCATCAAGGCCATCAAGGAGCAGAACGAGGGCGTCGAGGTGTGCGCCTGCCTGGGCCTGCTCTCCGACGGCCAGGCCGAACGGCTGCGCGAGGCCGGTGCGGACGCGTACAACCACAACCTCAACACCTCGGAGTCCACGTACGGGGACATCACCACCACCCACACGTACGCCGATCGGGTGGACACGGTGCAGAAGGCGCACGCGGCCGGTCTGTCCGCCTGCTCGGGCCTGATCGCGGGCATGGGCGAGAGCGACGAGGACCTGGTCGACGTGGTGTTCTCGCTGCGTGAGCTGGACCCGGACTCGGTCCCGGTGAACTTCCTGATCCCGTTCGAGGGCACCCCGCTGGCCAAGGAGTGGAACCTCACCCCGCAGCGCTGCCTGCGGATCCTCGCGATGGTCCGGTTCGTCTGCCCGGACGTGGAGGTCCGGATCGCGGGCGGCCGTGAGGTCCACCTGCGCACGATGCAGCCGCTGGCACTGCACCTGGCCAACTCCATCTTCCTCGGCGACTACCTGACCAGCGAGGGCCAGGCCGGCAAGGCCGACCTGGAGATGATCGCGGACGCCGGGTTCGAGGTGGAGGGCGCCGACCAGGTGACGCTGCCGGAGCACCGGTCGCAGATCGGGGGCTGCGGGGACACCGGGGGCTGCCACGAGGGCGGCGGTGTCCGCGGGTCGGCGCCGGCGGTGGCGGGCGAGCCGCGGACCGACCTGGTCGCGGTCCGCCGCCGGGGCGCCGGGACGGACCTCGCGCCCAATGCCTGAGCTCGGCGTGCCGGAGCTGCTGGAACTGGACCGGCGGCACGTGTGGCATCCGTACGGCCCGATGCCCGGGCGCGCGGAACCGCTCGTCGTGGAGGCGGCGAGCGGGGTCCGGCTGCGGCTGGCGGACGGGGCCGGCGAACTGGTCGACGGCATGTCGTCGTGGTGGTCGGCCATCCACGGCTACCGCCACCCGGTCCTCGACGAGGCCGTGCGCGAGCAGCTCGGGCGGATGAGCCATGTCATGTTCGGCGGGCTCACGCACGAGCCCGCCGTCCGGCTCGCGAAGCTCCTTGTCGACATGTCGCCTGACGGTCTGGAGCACGTCTTCCTGGCCGACTCGGGGTCCGTGTCGGTCGAGGTCGCGGTGAAGATGTGCCTCCAATACTGGCGCTCGCTCGGCCGTCCGGGCAAGCAGCGGCTCCTGACCTGGCGCGGCGGCTACCACGGCGACACCTGGAACCCGATGTCCGTGTGCGACCCCGAGGGCGGGATGCACCAGTTGTGGACCGGCGTGCTGCCCCGCCAGGTGTTCGCGGACGCGCCGCCCGCCGGGTACGAGGAGGCGTACGCGGACCAGCTGCGGGAGCTGATCGCGCGGCACGCCGACGAGCTGGCCGCGGTGATCGTGGAGCCGGTGGTGCAGGGGGCGGGCGGGATGCGGTTCCACTCCCCCGCCTATCTGCGGGTGCTGCGCGAGGCGTGCGACGCGCACGACGTGCTGCTGGTGTTCGACGAGATCGCCACCGGCTTCGGCCGCACCGGCGCGCTGTTCGCGGCGGACCACGCGTCCGTCAGCCCGGACGTGATGTGCGTGGGCAAGGCGCTGACCGGCGGCTATCTGACGATGGCGGCCACCCTGTGCACCTCACGGGTCGCCGACGGCATCTCGCGGGGCGAGGTGCCGGTGCTCGCCCACGGGCCGACGTTCATGGGCAACCCGCTGGCCGCGGCCGTGGCCAGCGCCTCCATCGAGCTGCTGCGGGGACAGGACTGGCTCGCGGAGGTCAAGCGGATCGAGACGGGCCTGCGGGAGGGCCTGGCGCCCGCGCTCGACGTGCCCGGGGTGCGGGACGTCCGCGTCCTCGGCGCGATCGGGGTCGTCCAGCTCGACCACGCGGTGGACATGAAGGCCGCGACCGACGCCGCCGTACGGGCGGGCGTGTGGCTGCGCCCGTTCCGCGACCTGATCTATACGATGCCGCCGTACGTCACCTCGGACGAGGACGTGGCACGGATCGCGCGTGCGGTGTGCTCCGCCGCGCGGGAGGGATGACATGCCGGTACTGGTGATCACGGGGACGGGCACGGAGATCGGCAAGACCGTCACCACCGCCGCCGTCGCCGCCGCGGCGCTCGCGGCCGGACGCTCGGTGGCCGTGCTGAAGGCCGCCCAGACGGGCGTGGGGCCGGACGAGCGTGGGGACGCCGACGAGGTCGGGCGCCTCGCCGGCCCGGTCACGACCGATGAACTCGCCCGATTTACCGAGCCGTTGGCGCCGGGTACGGCTGCCCGGCGGGCCGGGATGGCGCCGGTGCGTCCGCACGAGGTGGCCGAGCGGGCCGCCAAGCTGGCCACCGAGCACGATCTGGTGCTGGTCGAGGGAGCGGGCGGGCTGCTCGTCCGGTTCGACGCGGCCGGCGGCACGCTGGCCGACGCGGCCAGGCTGCTGGGGGCGCCGGTGCTGGTCGTCGCGCAGGCCGGGCTCGGCACGCTCAACGTGACGGAGCTGACGGCACGTGAACTACGGCGGCGGGGCCTGGAGCCGGCCGGTGTGGTGATCGGCAGCTGGCCCGCCACGCCCGATCTCGCCACCCGCTGCAACGTCGCCGACCTGCCGGAGGTCGCCGCCGCTCCCCTGCTCGGCGCGCTGCCCGCCGGCGCCGGTGCCCTGCCCCCCGCCGAGTTCCGCACGGCGGCCCCGACCTGGCTGTCCCCCCGCCTGCACGGCACATGGGACGCGGAGGCGTTCCGGGTGCGCGAGGCACCGTAGCGGTACCGGGTCGTCGGCGGCGGTGCCCAGGTGACCCGGCCGGCTCACCGGCAGCGCCGAAGGGGTGACAGGAACGACTCAACCGCCGCCCCCCTCCCCAGCAACGGGCAGCCGTGCCGGGCGGGCTTCCCCGCGTACGGCCTGGGGTAGCCGACCCGGTGCCCGGCCGGGCGTGCCGCAGGCTGCTCCGTGGGGGTGCGCCGGGGTGGGCCGGGGGACACTCTTCCCAGGGGCGTGCTGTCCAGGGAGGTTGCCATGCGGCTGCTGTCCACCCGTTCCGGCCAGGTGGCGCGGGGTCCCGTCCACCATCCGCTGTTCGCCCGCTCCTACGCCCGGATCAGCGTCGCCGCCGAGTCCCGGCTCGGCATGGCCGCGATGCGGGAACGGCTGCTCACCGGGCTGGCCGGGCGGGTGATCGAGATCGGCGCGGGCAACGGGCTGAACTTCCGGCACTACCCCGGCACCGTCGCGGAGGTCGTCGCGATCGAACCGGAACCCCTGCTCAGGCAGATGGCACTGGAGTCCGCGCTGCGCGCCGAGGTGCCGGTCGACGTGGTGCCGGGAGCGGCGGAGGCCCTGCCGGTCAAGAGCGAGGCGTTCGACGCGGCCGTACTGTCGCTGGTCCTGTGCAGCGTGCGGGATGTCGCGCGGACGCTCGGCGAGGTACGACGGGTGCTCCGGCCCGGCGGCGAGGTGCGGTTCTTCGAGCACGGGCGGGGCGGCGGCCGGCTGATGACGGTGACCCAGCAGGCCCTGGACCGCACCCTCTGGCCGGTGCTGAACGGCGGCTGTCATCTCTCCCGGGAGCCGGTCGCCGCGCTGCGCGCCGCGGGATTCCGCCTCGGCCCGCACCGACGGGTACTGCTGCCGGAGAAGGGCCCCGCGCTGCCGACCTCCTACTGCGCGCTCGGCGTCGCCTGGCGGCCGGACGAGCCGGAGGCCCGCTGATCACAGGCTCCAGCCGCGCAGCTCCCGCGCGATGTCGTCGACGCTCGCGGAGCCGTCCTTGACCAGCCGTGCCAGGTCCCGGACCTGCTCGGGTGTGGTGGCGATCTTCTCGCCGCTGGCGACCAGATAGGCGTAGGCGACCGCCGAGGCGAACAGTGCGTTGGCCCGTTCCAGCGCGGGGACGTGGATCAGCAGCTGGAGCAGGGAGGCGGCGCGGGCGTGCGGGGTGTCGTACACGGGCACGCCGAATATCTCGGCCCGGTGCCGGGCGACGGCGGCGACCAGGGCGCCCCAGTCGGTGACCTGCGGATCCCCCGGGGTCTTCTGTTCGGCGAGCATGAGCAGCCAGGCGAGGTCGATGCTGAGATCGTTCAAGGGATCAGCGGCGGCCTTCACCGGCGTCGGTGCCGCGGGTCTCGGTGAACTCCTCGGCGAACACGGACTCGTACTGCTTCATGAAGTCGGCGGCTGCCTCGACGAAGGTGCGGCCCGCCTCGCCGGTGTCCTGTCTGACCAGCTCCTCGATGTAGCGGTTGACGCTCATGCCGCGGGCCAGGGCGCGCTCGCGGGCGGCACGGGCGGTGCCCTCGTCCACGCGCACGTTCAGCTGGGTCTTCGCCATGCCTCGACGCTAGCGCCGGAACGCTAGCGGCGGCAAGGGCGCACGGAAGCACGGCGCCGGGCACGGGGGTGTTCCCGGTCGGTGCGGGCCGGGGTCGGACATGATGGAAGCGACTCAAGTCAGCGCTGCCCGAGGAGAGTTCATGACGCGTCCGTTCCGCTTCGGAGTCAACCTGCTCGCCTCCGCGCCCGCCGACGAGTGGCGCGCCAAGTGCCGCCGCGCCGAGGAGCTGGGGTACGACGTGATCCTCGTCCCGGACCACCTCGGCATGGTCGCGCCGTTCCCGGCGCTGGTCGCGGCGGCACAGGCGACCGAACGGCCGCGGCTCGGCACGTTCGTGCTCAACGCGGGCTTCTGGAACCCGGCACTGCTGGCCCGGGAGGTGGCGACCACCGACGCGCTGACCGGCGGCCGGCTCGAACTCGGCCTCGGCACCGGATACGTACAGGCGGAGCACGAGGCGGCCGGGCTGCCGTACGGCTCCCCGCGCGAGCGGGTGGACCACCTGGAGCGCACGGTGGCGGAGCTGGGGCGGCTGCTCGGTTCCGCGGAACACGAGCCGCGGCCCGTGCAGTGCCGGGTGCCGGTGCTGATCGGTGCCAACGGAGACCGGATGCTGCGCCTGACCGCCGCCCACGCGGACATCGCGGCCTTCACCGGGGCCCGGCCGGGCAGGACGCCCGGCACGCTGGATCCGCTGGGTGCCGAGGAACTGGACGAGCGGGTGGCCCGCTACCGCGCGCTGGCGGCGGACCGGGCGGCGCCCGCCGAGCTGAACCTGCTGGTCCAGGCCGTGGCCGTCACCGACGACCCCGAGCCGGTGCTGGGGCCGCTGCTGGAGCGGCGGCCCGACCTGACCGTGGACCAGGTGCTGGCGCTGCCCCTCGTGCTGGTCGGCCCCCTTCAGGAGGTCGTGGCGAAGGCGCGGGCCCAGCGGGAGCGGTTCGGGTTCTCGTACCTGACCGTGCTGGAGCCCTTCATGGAGGCGTTCGCGCCGGTGATGGAACGGCTGCGCGCGGAGTCCGCATGACGGAATCCGGGGCGGCGCGCGGACGGTCCCGATCATGATGAGCGCATGACTGATCTGCGTCTGCGCACCGCCGGGTCCGACGATCTCGACGCCGTCCTCGCGTTCTGGAGGACGGCCGCCGAGGGCGCCAGCATCAGCGACGACCGCGCCGGGGTGGAGCGGCTGACCGACCGCGACCCGGAGGCCCTGATCCTCGCCGAACAGGACGGCGAGCTGGTCGGCACGGTGATCGCCGGCTTCGACGGCTGGCGGTGCCATCTGTACCGGCTCGCGGTGCACCCGGAGCGGCGGCGGCAGGGCATCGCCTCTGCGCTGCTGGCCGCCGCCGAGGAGCGGTTCGTACGGCTCGGGGGGCGGCGCGCGGACGCGATGGTGCTGGTCCGCAACGCGACCGCGCACCACGCCTGGGGTGCGGCCGGGTACGGGCCTGAGGAGCACTGGCGGCGCTGGGTGAAGCCGCTCACGGACTGAGATCGAAAAGCTTCTTTGCTCATCCTTTACGCTTGAGGGAGCACTCGGCCCTCTATGAAAGGTTGTGAGCGTCCGCCCATGGGCGAGCCTCCCAGTCCGCGATACCGCGCGTTCTCCCGAACCCTGTCCGATCCTGGGACGGGGGTGACCCGATGACCGAAGTGCTCCTCCTTCTGGTGGCGATCCTGCTGTCGCTGGCCTGCGGCGCCTTCGTGGCGGCGGAGTTCTCGCTGACCACGGTGGAACGCGGCGAGCTGGAGCGGGCCGCCGCGCGTGGCGAGCGGGGCGCCGCCGGCGCCCTGAAGGCCGTACGGAACCTGACCTTCCAGCTGTCCGGCGCGCAGCTCGGCATCACCGTCACCAACCTGGTGGTCGGCATGCTCGCCGAGCCGTCGATCGCCAAACTGCTCGCCGGGCCGTTCCAGGCGGCGGGTCTGTCACGGACCACGGCGAGCTCGGCCGCGCTGGTCCTGGGCACGGCCCTGTCGACGGTGGTCCTGATGGTCGTCGGCGAGCTGGTGCCCAAGAACTGGGCGATCTCCTCGCCCCTGACCATGGCCAGGCGGGTCGGCAACGCCCAGCGCCTGTTCAGCGCCGCCTTCCGTCCCTTCATCACCCACCTGAACAACACCGCCAACCGCTTCGTGCGCCGGCTCGGCATCGAGCCCGCTGAAGAGCTGGCCTCCGCGCGCGGGCCGCAGGAGCTGGCCGCCCTCGCCCGGCACTCCGCCAAGGAGGGCGCCCTGGAGGCGGACACCGCCGAGCTGTTCGTCCGGACGCTGAACCTGGCCGACCTCACCGCCGAGAACGTGATGACCCCGCGCGTCCAGGTCGTCGCCCTGGACACCCAGGCGACCTGCGAGGACGTGGCCAACGCCACCCGGGCGACCGGCCTGAGCCGGTTCCCGGTCTACCGGGGCAACCTGGACTCGGTCGTCGGCACCGCCCACATCAAGGACGTGCTGGCCGTCCCCGCCGACCAGCGGCGCCACCGCACCGTCGCCCAGGTGATGCGCGAGCCGCTGCTGGTGCCCGAGTCCCTGACCGTCGACCGGCTGCTGGACCGGCTCGGCGGCAGGCGCACCATGGCCGTCGTCATCGACGAGTACGGCGGTACGGCCGGGGTCGCCACCCTGGAGGACATCGTGGAGGAGGTCGTCGGCGAGGTGCGGGACGAGCACGACCCGCACGAGACGCCCGACCTCGCCCCCGCCGGCGCGGACGAGCGGGGCCGGGCCCTGTACGCGGCGGACGGCGCCGCCCGCACCGACCAGCTCGCGCGCGTGGGACTGCGCGTGCCCGAGGGCCCGTACGAGACCCTGGCCGGACTGGTCGCCACCGAGCTGGGCCGGATACCCGCCGCCGGGGACAGCGTCGAGGTGGCCGGCTGGCTGCTGGACGTCGTCGACGCCTCGGGCCGCCGGGCCGCCCGCGTGCTGATGCACGCGCCGCTGGACGACGAACGCCCCGTCGGACCCGACCGGACCGATCGCACCAGGGGACGCCGGACCGAGGAGCGCCGCGGGACCGGAGGGAACCGCGGGAACGAAGGACGCCGTGGGACCGACGGGCACCGCGGAACGCGGGAGGGGACGCGATGACCGCCGTACAGTTGCTGATCGGTCTGACGACCCTCGTCGTCAACGCCTTCTTCGTCGGCGCCGAGTTCGCGCTGATCTCCGTGCGCCGCTCGCAGATCGAGCCGCTGGCCCAGGAGGGCGACCGGCGCGCGCGGAGCGTGCTGTGGGGTCTGGAGCACGTGTCCGCGCTGCTGGCCGCCGCCCAGCTCGGCATCACGCTGTGCACGCTGGTCCTGGGCGTGGTCGCCGAGCCGGCCATCGCGCATCTGCTGGAACCGGTGTTCCACGCGGTGGGCGTGCCCACGAGCGCGGGTCACGCGGTGTCCTTCGTGATCGCGCTGAGCCTCGCGACCTATCTGCACATGCTGCTGGGCGAGATGGTGCCCAAGAACATCGCGCTCGCCGAACCGGTGCGCAGCGCGCTGCTGCTCGGCCCGCCGCTGGTCGCGCTGTCCCGGGCGCTGCGTCCGGTGATCTTCGCGATCAACGCCTTCGCGAACGGGCTGCTGAAACTGCTGCGCGTGGAGGCGAAGGACGAGGTCGCGGCGACCTTCACGGACGCCGAGCTGGCCGAGATCGTCAAGGACGCCAGCGAGGCCGGCCTGATCGACGACCGGGCGCAGGAGCGGTTGCACGACGCGCTGGAGCTGGGCAGCCGGCCGGTGCGCGACGTGGTCGTACCGCTGCAACGCGTCGTCTACGCGCGCGTGGGCGTCACGCCGGAGCAGTTGGAGCGGCTGTCGGCCGAGTCGGGGTTCTCCCGCTTCCCGGTGGTCGACACCGGCCGCCGGATCGTGGGCTACCTGCACGTCAAGGACGCGCTGGACGCCTCGCCGCGGGACCTGCCGTTCCGCCTGGGCGACATGCGGCCCATCGCCCGCGTCCGCGAGAGCACCCCGCTGGACGACGTCCTCACCGCGATGCGCGGCAGCCGCACCCACCTGGCAGCCGTCCTGGGCGAGGACGGCCGGCTGGCGGGCCTGGTGACGATGGAGGACGTGCTCCGACAACTGTTCGGCCAGCCGGTGCAGGGGTGAGGGGGCGCTGACGCGGGACGGCCGCGGTGGCCCGGGGCGCGCCGGTGCCGCGGCTGCCCGAGGCTGCTGGGCCGTACGGGCGGGGCGAGCCGACCGACCGGCAGGTATTGGCCTCGGGATACCATCTCTGTCGCCATGCAGACGAACCCCACACCTCCGCCGTACACCAGCCTCGTCGCGGTCGGCGACTCCTTCACCGAGGGCATGTCGGATCTGCTGCCCGACGGCTCCTACCGCGGCTGGGCCGACGTGCTCGCCGCGCGGTTGTCCGCCCGCACGCCCGGGTTCCGGTACGCCAACCTGGCCGTGCGCGGGAAGCTGATCGGGCAGATCGTCGACGAGCAGGTGCCGGTGGCCGCGGCCATGAACGCCGACGTCATCACCCTGGTCGGCGGGCTGAACGACACCCTGCGCCCCAAGTGCGACATGGGCCGGGTCCGGGGCCTGCTCACCGAGGCCGTGGAGCGGCTCGCGCCGTCCTGCAAGCAGTTGGTGCTGATGCGCAGCCCCGGCCGCCAGGGCCCGGTGCTGGAGCGGTTCCGGCCGCGCATGGAGGAGCTGTTCGCCTGCGTGGACGAGCTGGCCGACAAGCACGGCGCCCTGGTGGTCGACCTGTACGGGGCGCCCGCGCTGGCCGACCCGCGGCTGTGGGACGTGGACCGGCTGCATCTGACGGCGGAGGGACACCGCCGGGTCGCCGAGGCGGTGTGGCAGACGCTCGGGTACGACGCCGAGGACACCGAGTGGCACGTGCCGATGGCGGCGACGGCCCCGCCGGGCTGGGTCACGCGCCGGGCCGCGGACGTCCGGTTCGCCCGGCAGCACCTGCTGCCGTGGATAGGCCGGCGCCTGACCGGCCGCTCCTCGGGCGACGGCCTCCCGCCGAAGCGGGCGGAGCTGCTGCCGTACGAGGGCCAGGCGTAGCCTCCCCGGCATGACCTCGCGTGTCATCGGTGTCCGGGGCCGGATCCACACGTTCGGTCCCCGGCCGGAACACGCGCCCGCCGGCGCGGTCCACGTCGGCCGCTCCCGGGAGAGGAAGCGGGCCGGCGCCGACGAGGTGACCGGGGTCTCGTAGCTTCCGCCGAACCCACCCATGGCGCTGGCCTGCACGAACCGCCAGTAGACTCTGGACACGTGACTTCTGCGCCCGCCAAGCCCCGCATCCCGAACGTCCTCGCCGGACGCTACGCCTCCGCCGAGCTCGCCACGCTCTGGTCCCCCGAGCAGAAGGTGAAGCTGGAGCGTCAGCTCTGGCTCGCCGTGCTGCGGGCCCAGAAGGACCTCGGCATCGAGGTGCCCGACGAGGCGATCGCCGACTACGAGCGCGTGCTCGACACCGTCGACCTGGCCTCGATCGCCGAGCGCGAGAAGGTCACCCGGCACGATGTGAAGGCGCGGATCGAGGAGTTCAACGACCTCGCCGGGCACGAGCACGTGCACAAGGGCATGACCTCCCGCGACCTCACGGAGAACGTCGAGCAGCTCCAGATCCGGCTCTCGCTGGAGCTGATGCGCGACCGTACGGTGGCCGTGCTGGCGCGCCTCGGCAAGCTCGCGGGCGAGTACGCCGAGCTGGTCATGGCCGGCCGCTCGCACAACGTGGCCGCGCAGGCCACCACCCTCGGCAAGCGGTTCGCGACCGCCGCCGACGAGCTGCTCGTCGCCCACGGCCGGGTGGAGGAGCTGCTGGCCCGCTACCCGCTGCGCGGCATCAAGGGCCCGGTCGGCACCGCGCAGGACATGCTGGACCTGCTGGGCGGGGACGCGGCGAAGCTGGCCGAGCTGGAGAACCGGATCGCACGGCACCTGGGCTTCTCGCAGGCGTTCACCTCCGTCGGCCAGGTCTACCCGCGCTCGCTGGACTACGAGGTCGTCACCGCGCTGGTGCAGCTGGCGGCGGGGCCCTCCTCGCTGGCCAAGACGATCCGGCTGATGGCCGGGCACGAGCTGGTCACCGAGGGCTTCAAGCCGGGCCAGGTCGGTTCCTCGGCGATGCCGCACAAGATGAACACCCGCTCCTGCGAGCGTGTCAACGGCCTCATGGTCGTCCTGCGCGGCTACGCCTCGATGACCGGGGAGCTGGCGGGCGACCAGTGGAACGAGGGCGACGTGTCCTGCTCGGTGGTGCGCCGCGTCGCGCTGCCGGACGCCTTCTTCGCCCTGGACGGCCTGCTGGAGACCTTCCTGACCGTCCTCGACGAGTTCGGCGCCTTCCCGGCCGTCATCGCCCGTGAGCTGGACCGCTACCTGCCGTTCCTGGCCACCACCAAGGTGCTCATGGGCGCCGTGCGGGCCGGGGTCGGCCGTGAGGTCGCGCACGAGGCGATCAAGGAGAACGCCGTGGCCACCGCACTCGCGATGCGCGAGCAGGGCGCCGAGCGCAACGACCTGCTCGACAAGCTCGCCGCCGACGAGCGGCTGCCGCTCGACCGCGCGCAGCTGGCCGCGCTGATGGCCGACAAGCTCTCCTTCACCGGCGCCGCCGCCGACCAGGTCGGTGTGGTCCTCGGCCGGATCGAGGAGATCGTCAAGCAGCACCCGGAGGCCGCCGGCTACACCCCCGGAGCGATCCTCTGACCGGCGCACCCCGCACACCGCGCACACCGCACTCACCGCGCTCACCGCGCTTCACCAAGGCGGAGCTGGAGGCCGCCCGGGACCGTCTCGTCCCGGACGTGGTCGCGGACGGCCTCCGGGTGCTGTTCTGCGGCATCAACCCGGGGCTGATGACGGCCGCGACCGGCCACCACTTCGCCCGTCCCGGCAACCGGTTCTGGCCGGTGCTGCACCTGTCCGGCTTCACGCCCCGGCTGCTGAAGCCGGCCGAGCAGCGGGAGTTGCTCTCGTACGGCCTCGGCATCACCAACGTGGTGGCGCGGGCGACCGCGCGGGCCGACGAGCTGACCGCCGAGGAGTACGTCGAGGGCGGGCGGCTGCTGACCGAGAAGGTGACGCGGCTGCGGCCGAGGTGGCTGGCCGTGGTCGGTGTGACCGCGTACCGGGCCGCCTTCGGTGACCGCACGGCCCAGGTCGGTCCCCAGGAGCGGACGATCGGGGACACCCGGGTGTGGGTGCTGCCCAACCCCAGCGGGCTGAACGCGCACTGGACGGCGGCGACGATGGCGCAGGAGTTCGCCCGGCTGCGGGAGGCGGCGGGCGCGCCGGATCAGGGCGGGTCGGTCTCCGTCACTATCCCGAGCAGCTGAAACGGCAGTTCCTTGTCCCACTGGGACACACCGAGGGCGATCCAGCGGCCCGTCTCCGGCACCCGCCACAGGTGGACGTCGGGGACGTGACCGCTGAGCCCGGCCCAGGGCTCCGCGATGTCCTCGCCCGCCATCGTCCGGTCGAACGAGCTGTACAGGCTGATGTGCTGCGGTGGGCCCCACCGCTCCCCGAGCCGCTCCGCGAGGCCGTCCCGGTCGGCCTCGTACTGTGCCTCCGTCTCCTCCCGTTCGCTGCCGTCGCCCTCCCAGAACTCCTCGCTCGTCTGTAAAGCGGCTATGTGGTAGCCGGGCCCGCTCTCGCCGTGCTCCGTCCTGCCGTATGCCGACGGGAACTCCCGGGCGCACAGCAGGTCGATGAGGGTCAGGCACTTCGCGATGTCCATGGGATCCAGTAAAGCGGGGGCCACTGACAATTGGCGGTGCGTCAGTCAGGCGTCCCTGCGCCGCACGCTCCACCCGCCCGCCACCAGGGCCGAGGCCGTCCACAGCGCGGTCACCGCCAGCCCGCTCCACGGGCCGAGGGTGCCGTCCCAGGTGCTGTGCAGGGCGACTTGGCCGGCCCGGTCGGGGAGGAAGTCGGCGGCACCGCCGGAGAGATCGCCGACGACGAAGGAGACGATGAGCAGGAACGGGATCAGCACGGAGAGGGTCGCGACGGCGCTGCGCAGCACGGCCGCGAGTCCGGCGGCGAACAGGGTCATCAGCGTCAGGTGCAGGCCGCAGCCGACGGCGCCCCGCACGCCCTCGGCCCAGCCGGGAGCGGACGCGCCGAGCACCGCCCGGCCCACCAGGAGCGTGACGAACCCGGTGAGCAGCCCGACGGCCAGCGCCGGCAGCGCGATCGCCGTCGTCTTCGCGGCGAACCAGCGCCCCCGGTCGGGCACCGCCGACAGCGTCAGCCGGAGCGCGCCGCCGCGGAACTCCGACGCGACGGCCGTCGTACCGAAGGCGATGGCGGCGATCTGCCCGAAGTTGACGCCGAAGAACACCGAGAACAGCGGGTCGGCGTCGCCGGTGTCGGCCGCGGCGAGCGCCGAGAACGCGGCGGTGGCGACGAGGACGGCGGCGAGCGCGCCCAGCAGCGGGCGCAGGGTACGGATCTTGATCCACTCGGCGTGGAGCGCGGGTACGAAGGACATGGTCAGGCCCCCTGGGGCTGTGCGGTGAACTCGGCCTCGGCGGCGGTCAGATCGAGGTAGGCCTCCTCCAAGGTGGCCTCGTGGGCGGAGAGTTCCAGGACGGGGACGCCCGCCTCGGACATCAGCCGGCCCAGGTCGTCCACGCGCGCGTGCCGTACCGTCCAGGTCCCGTCCTCGTCCCTGGAGGCGTCGTGGCCGTGCCGGGCGAGGAGGTCGGCGAGGGCCGCGGGGTCGGTGGTGCGGACGCGGACGTGGGGCCGTACGCGCGCGTGGATGAACTCGCGCACCGGTGTGTCGGCGAGCAGGCGGCCCCGGCCGAGGATCAGCAGGTGGTCGGCGAAGGCGGCGGTCTCGCCCATGAGATGGCTGGAGACCAGGACCGTACGGCCCTCGGCGGCGAGCCGGCGCAGCAGTGTGCGGATCCAGACGATGCCCTCGGGGTCGAGTCCGTTGGCGGGTTCGTCGAGCAGCACGACCTCGGGGTCGCCGAGCAGGGCGGCGGCGATGCCGAGCCGCTGGCGCATGCCGAGGGAGTACGTCCGTACCCTGCGCCGTGCCACGGGGGCCAGCCCGGTTTCCTCCAGGACCGTGTCGACCCGGCGGGCCGGGATGCGGTTGCTCGCGGCGAGGGCCAGCAGATGATCGCGGGCGGTGCGGGAGCCGTGCGCGGCGCCCGCGTCGAGCAGGGCTCCCACCCTGCGTAGGGGTTCGCCGAGCCGCGGGTAGGGGTGGCCGCCGATCGTGGCGGTGCCGGCGGTGGGCCGGTCGAGGCCGAGGACGAGGCGCAGGGTGGTGGACTTGCCGGCGCCGTTGGGTCCGAGGAAGCCGGTGACCCGGCCGGGGCGCACGCGGAAGGTGAGGTGGTCGACGGCGCGCCGGCCGCCGTGGTCCTTGGTGAGGTCTCGCACGTCGATGCTGGTCATGGCGACAGCCTCGCCGGGAACGGCGGTTGGCTCCTCCCCCGCCGGTGGGGACCGTCTCCCCCGTGCGGGGGAGGTCCGTTGTCAGTGCCGCCTGCGACGATGAGGTCATGGCTCGCCTTCTGCGCCCGCTGCTGCGCGGGACGACGTACACGCGCCTGCTGCATCTGTGGGTGCCGATGCTGGTGGTCAGCGTCTGGCTCTTCGTCGTCCCGTCGACCCCCTGGGTGCCCGCGCTGTTCCTCGTCCCGCTCGGTCTCGTGCCCGCGGTGCGCAGGGGCGAGGGTGTGCAGGCGCGGCTGCTGCTCACGCCCTGCGAGCCGGAGCCGGGCATCTCCGAGGCGCCGGCGGCGACCTGGCGGGACCGGCTGCGCACGGTGCTGTGGCTGGAGCTGCGGATGCTGCTCGGCGCCGTGACCGTGTTCGCCTCGGTGTGGCTGCCCGTCCTCTGCTTCGAACTGGCGCGGTGCGCCTGGGGCGAGGCGCCGGACGGGGTCCCGCTGCTGGACCGGCTGCCGGCGCACCGCGCCTGGGCGCTGCTGGCGCCGCTGCCGCTGATCGCCCTGTACGGACTGGTCGTCGGGCTCGGGGAGCTGGTCACCGCCGGTGCGCGCCGGCTGCTCGGGCCGTCGGCGGCCGAGCGGCTCGCCGCGCTGGAGGAGCGCACCGAGCAGTTGCTGGAACGCGCCCGGATCGCGCGGGAGTTGCACGACTCGATCGGGCACGCCCTGACGGTGGCCGTGGTACAGGCGGGCGCGGCGCGGGCGGCGGCTGATCCCGAGTTCACCGACCGGGCGCTGGGCGCCATCGAGGAGACCGGCCGGGCCGCGCTGGAGGATCTGGAACGGGTGCTGGGCGTGCTGCGGGAGGCCGAGCGGCCGGTGAGCGCGCGGCCCACGCTGGCCGACGCGGGCCGGCTGCTGGAGTCGGCGCGGGCCTCGGGGGCGAAGGTCGACGCCGAGGTGACGGGTCCGGTCGAGGCCCTGCCGGGCCCGGTGTCCCGCGAGGGCTACCGCATCCTCCAGGAGGCGCTCACCAATGTGCTGCGGCACGCGGGGGCCGTGGCCGTACGGGTCAGGGTCACGGTCGGCGACGGGACGCTCGCCCTGGAGGTCCGCAATCCGCTGCCGGGAGCGATACCCGGCGCCGGGCGGGGCAGCGGCCTGCGGGGCATACGGGAGCGGGCGGCGCTGCTCGGCGGCGCCGCCCGGACCGGCCCGGACGAGGGCGACTGGCAGGTCCGCGCGGAGCTGCCGGTCGGCTGATCTACGCTGGCCGGATGCCGGTCACCGTACTCCTCGTCGACGACGAACCCCTGGTCCGCGCGGGTCTGCGGGCCGTGCTGGAGGCGCAGCCCGACATCGAGGTGGTGGGCGAGGCGGCCGACGGCGCGGCCGTCATCCCGCTCGTACGGCGACTGCGGCCGGACGTGGTCGCCATGGACGTGCGAATGCCCCTGATGGACGGCATCGAGGCCACGCGCGCGGTGCTCCGCACCGTGGCGGAACCGCCGAAGATCCTCGTGGTGACCACCTTCGAGGACGACGAGTACGTGTACGAGGCGCTGCGCGCGGGTGCCGACGGTTTCCTGCTGAAGCGGGCCCGCCCGGCCGAGATCGTGCACGCGGTGCGGCTGGTCGCGGAGGGCGAGTCACTGCTGTTCCCGGCGTCCGTGCGACGCCTCGCCGTCCGGTACGGCGACGGCGCCCGGCCGGCGCCGGCCACACCGCCGCACACCCGGCTCACGGAGCGGGAGGCGGAGGTGCTGCGGCTGATGGCGCGGGGGCTGTCGAACGCGGAGATCGCCGCCCGGCTCGTGGTGGGCGCGGAGACGGTGAAGTCGCATGTGAGCGCCGTGCTGGCCAAGCTCGGCGCGCGCGACCGCACCCAGGCGGTGATCGCGGCCTACGAGTCCGGGTTCATGGAATCTGGGTGACGAAGAGCCCGGCCGCGAGCGGGGCCCGACACTCGCCGGGGGCGGACCGGGCCGAGTACGATCCGGCCAACACGCCCGCGAGCTGGGAGGACGGACGGTGGGGCAGCTGACCGGTGGCGATCCCTCGCTGCTGCGAAGGATCAATTCCGCGGTGGTGCTGCACGCGCTGCGTACCACGGACTGCGCGACGCTCACCGAGATCACCCGCGTCACCGGACTGTCCCGGCCGACCGTCGAGGGCGTCGTGGAGGGCCTCATCGAGGGTGGCCTGGTGGTGGAGACGGCGCCCGAGGACGGCGGTGCCCGGCGGCAGGGGCGGCCCGCCCGGCGGTTCCGGTTCCGGGCCGAGGCGGGGCATCTGCTGGGCCTGGAGATCGGTCCGCACCGGGTCGCCGCGCTCCTGTCCGACCTGGACGGGCGGGTGCTCGGCGCGCAGGCCAAGGAGGTCGGCGAGACGGCCCCGGCGGACGAGCGGCTGGACCGGCTGCGCGGCGCGGTCGCGGAGCTGCTGCGCCGAGCCGGGGTCGCGCGCAGCTCGCTGCGGGCCGTGGGCGTGGGCACGCCGGGCATCGTGGAGGCGGACGGCACGGTGCGGCTGGGCACGGCCCTGCCGCAGTGGACGGGTCTGAAGCTGGGCGAGCGGCTGAGCCGTTCCTTCCGGTGTCCGGTGCTGGTGGAGAACGACGCCAACGCGGCGGCGGTCGCCGAGCACTGGAAGGGCGCGGCGGCCGAGACGGACGACGTGGTGTTCGTGCTGGCCGGGCTGAGCCCGGGGGCCGGTTCGCTGATCGGCGGACGGCTGCACCGGGGCTACGGCGGAGCGGCCGGGGAGATCGGCGCGCTGCACCTGCTGGGCCGGGAGGCGACGCCGGAGGCGCTGCTGTCCACCACCGACGAGCCGCTGCACCCGCTGGACGAGCAGGCGGTGGCCGAGGTGTTCGCGCTGGCACGCAAGGGCGACCAGCGGGCCCGGGCGGCCGTGGAGCGGTTCATCCAGCGGCTGGTGCACGACGTGGCCGCGCTGGTGCTGGCGCTCGATCCGGAGCTGGTCGTGATCGGGGGGTGGGCGGCCGGACTGGACGGGGTCCTGGAGCCGCTGCGGTGCGAGCTGGCCCGCTACTGCCTGCGACCGCCCCGGGTGGCGCTGTCCATGCTGGGGGAGGCGGCCGTGGCCACGGGGGCACTGCGGCTGGCGCTCGACCACGTGGAGGAGCAGTTGTTCGCGGTCGACGGCACGGTGACCGCCCGCCGGTGACCAGGACGCCGGGTGCGCCGATCGCGCCGGTCGCGCCGGGTCCAGCGAATCCTGCCTGGTGCGGCGCTGCTGCCGCTGCGGCGCTCTTGCCGCTGCGGTGGTCCGGCCAGGCGCGGTGATCCTGCCAGGTGGGGTGATCCTGCCAGGTGGGGTGATCCTGCCAGGTGGGGCGCCTCGTCGCGGGTCGCGCCCGCACGGCGGAGCCGCACCTGAATGCGGCCCCGCGCCCCCGGGGCGGCTGTCCGCCCGGCGTCAGGAGGCTCGCTTCTCCGGGTCGTGGTGTATTTCCACCCCGGCCGACTCGCCGAAGGTGAGCCGGCAGGTGTCGGCGCGGTAGGTCGCGACCGAGAGCGCCGCGGTACGGCCCTGCACGAAGAAGCGGGTGGTGACGACGAGGACGGGTGAACCGGGGAGCCGGTCGAGTTCCTTGGCGTCGTCCGCGCGCGCGGAGCCCAGCTCGACGGCGCGGTCCTCCCCTTCCAGCGGCAGGTGCTGCAACTCGCGCAGCACCGCACGCGCGCGTGCCGCGCCGGACGGGGCGTCGATCGCGGTCAGGCCGGGCACGGAGGCCACCGGGATGTAGAGCAGTTCGGTGGCGACCTGCTGGCCGTGGGACATGCGGGAGCGGCGCACGGTGTGGACGGGCTCGTCCGCGCCGGTCTCCAGGGCCGCGGCGACGGCGGCGGGCGGTGGCGCCTGGACGCTGTCGACGGGCTGCCAGGCGTCTCCGGCGGCGCCGGGCCAGGTGTGCTGTTCGGTGCCGACGGCCACGCCCACGCGCGGGGGCGCGACGGTCGTACCGACCCCGCGGCGGCGCTGGAGCCGGCCCTCCAGTTCCAGCTGTTCGAGTGCCTGGCGGAGCGTGGCGCGGGCCACGCCGAAGCGGGCCGCGAGATCACGCTCGTTGGGCAGGATCTCGCCGACCGAGAACTCGGAGTCCAGTGCCTCGGTGAGCACGGTTTTCAGATGCCAGTACTTCGGTTCCGGTACCGATTCCAGCTGCGTGGTCCCCACCCTGTCCTCCGCAAGAGCCGTGGTCCGGCGGTTTTTAGCGCCCTTGTTTATTAAAGGTTGTTGCACTTCTCTGCGACGATAGGGCGGCCGTCACCCTTGGTCAAGACCAATCCTCGGTCCCTGCGGGAACGGACGGGTGACCCGCGCGCGGCGTTCACCGGGCGTTCGTGTGCGGCGGTACGTGTGACATCGCGGCAACGCGCCTGTCGCACGACGGAGCCCCCGCCGGACGACGGGGGCTCGGGCGCGCGGCGGGGCGGTGGCTCAGTGGCCGGTGAGGTGCCGCAGCTTGTCGGGGTTGCGGACGATGTAGACGGCGGTGATGCGGCCGTCGGCGATGTCCACCTGGAAGAGGCTGTCGGGCTTGTCGCCGGACAGGACGAGCAGGGCCGGGCCGCCGTTGGTCTCCAGGAGGCGGTAGGAGAGGTCCGCCGGGCCCGAGCGCGCGGCGCCGACGAGGAAGCGGCCGACCTTGTCGGCGGTGTGCAGGACGCGCACCGGCGCCTTGGCCTTGCCGCCGCTGTCGCCGACCAGCCGGACGTCCGGGGCGAGCAGGGACAGCAGCCCCTCCAGGTCGCCCCCGGACGCGGCGGCGAGGAAACGTTCGGTCAGGTCCCGGCGCCGCACCGGGTCCACCTCGTACCGGGGGCGCCCTTCCGCCACGTGCCGGCGGGCACGCCCGGCGAGCTGCCGTACCGCCGGCTCGGCGCGGTCGAGCAGCGTGGCGATCTCGGCGTACGGGTAGCCGAACGCCTCCCGGAGCACGAACACCGCCCGTTCCAGCGGGGACAGCGATTCCAGGACGACCAGGACGGCCAGGGAGACCGTGTCGGCGAGCACCGCGCGGTCCGCGGTGTCCGGTGCGGTGTCGGCGAACTCGGTGAGGTACGGTTCCGGCAGCCACGGCCCGACGTACGCCTCGCCGCGCGACTGCACCTGGCGCAGCCGGTCGATGGCCAGCCGGGTGGTGACGCGCACCAGGTAGGCGCGCGGTTCGCGGACCGCCGCGCGGTCGGCCTGGTACCAGCGCAGCCAGGCCTCCTGGACCACGTCCTCGGCGTCGGCGACCCGGCCGAGCATGCGGTACGCGACCCCCGTGAGCAGGGGCCGGTGCTCTTCGAAGACATCGGTGGCGAGGTCGGCGGTCACGGGGTCCATCCCAGCCGACACGCCGTGCGCTGTCCACCCGGAATGCCCGGCTCCAGGAGCGGTCCGGATCACAATGACCGCGGACCGCCGGCGGTCGGCGGCCGGTGACCGTGAGGTGGGCGATGCGGTACGCGGTGCTGGGCACGGGCGAGGTGGGCCGCACGCTGGCCGGCCGGCTGCTGGAACTGGGGCACGAGGTGACCCTGGGGTCCCGCTCCCGGGACAACCCGGTGGCGGCGGAGTGGGCGACGGCCGCGGCCGGCCGGGCGCACGCGGGGACGTTCGCGGACGCCGCCGCGGCGGGCGAGGTGGTCGTCAACGCGGTGGGCGGCCGGGTGGCGCTGGACGCGCTGGCGGCTGCGGGCGCGGAGCACCTGGACGGCAAGGTGCTGGTGGACGTCTCCAATCCGCTGGCGTTCGAGGACGGTCAGCCGCGGCTGGATCCGGTGGAGTCGGACAGCGTGGCCGAGCGGATCCAGCGGGCGTTCCCGCACGCGCGCGTGGTCAAGACGCTGAACACGGTCAACTGCCAGGTGATGGTGGACCCGCGGCGGGTCCCGGGCGACCACCACGTGTTCGTGTGCGGGGCGGACCCCGGCGCCAAGCAGCAGGTGACGGCGCTGCTCGGGGAGTTCGGCTGGCCGGCCGGGCGGGTGCTGGACCTGGGCGGCATCCGGTCGGCACGCGCGGTGGAGATGTATCTGCCCCTGTGGCTCGCGCTCTTCGGCCGCTTCGGGAACGCCGACTTCAACGTCGAGGTGCGCCGGGCGCGTTGAGGACCGTACGACAGGGCCGTGCGACGGGTCCGCGCGAAGGGGCCGTACGACAGGGCCTCGCGAAGGGACCGTGCTACGGGGACGTGTTTACGGGGACGACGCCGGGGGCTACCGGCCGGTAGTAATTGCTGACAAGCTGTCTACGGCGTCCGTCAGCAGCCCAGCCGAGGAGCACCCCATGTCCGCCACCGTCTCCTTCGAGGTCCCCACCCCGCACGGCCCGCGCGATGTCAGCGTGTCCTACGCGCGCGTGGGCCGCGGCGAACCCCTGGTCCTGCTGCACGGCATCGGCCATCACCGGCAGGCCTGGGACCCGGTCGTGGACATCCTCGCCACCGAGCGGGAGGTGATCGCCGTCGACCTGCCGGGCTTCGGCGCGTCCCCGGGACTCCCGGACGGCCTGAGCTACGACCTGCCCACCACCAACTCCGTGCTCGGCGCCCTGTTCGAGGCGCTGGAACTGGAGCGTCCGCACGTCGCCGGCAACTCGCTGGGCGGCCTGCTCGCCCTGGAGCTGGGCCGGGAGAAGCTCGTACGGTCCGTCACCGCCCTGTCCCCCGCCGGTTTCTGGTCCGAGGCCGAGCGGCGGTACGCGTTCACTGTGCTGCTCGCGATGCGGGGCATCGCCCAGCGGCTCCCGCTCCCGCTGGTCGAGCAGTTGTCCCGCACGGCGGCCGGCCGTACCGCGCTGACCAGCACCATCTACGCCCGTCCCGCGCGCCGTCCGCCGGAGGCGGTGGTCGCCGAGACGCTCGCGCTCGTCGGCGCCGCCGGCTTCGAGGCGACCCTGCGCGCCGGTACCACCGTCCGGTTCACCGACGACCTGTCGGGTCTGCCGGTCACGGTGGCCTGGGGCACCCGGGACCGGATCCTCGTGCGCCGCCAGGGCGTCCGCGCCAAGCAGCTCATCCCCCACGCCCGGCTGGTGCGGCTGCCCGGCTGCGGCCACTGTCCGATGAACGACGACCCGGCGCTGGTCGCGCGGGTCATCCTGGACGGCAGCCGCTGAGCACCGCTGACCGCCCTCCGGCCGACTGGAGTTCACTTCCGGTTCGTGTGCGCGCCGCAGCGCCCCAGTAGGTGTGGCTCTGCACACTGGCCGGATCCCGTCCCTGGAGGCGCAGCCATGTCCCACCACCCGCTCCCCGGTCGCCGCAGCGTTCTGCGCGGCTCCCTCGCCGCGTCGGCGGCCCTGACCCTGCCCGTGGGCCTCGGCGCGGCCCCGGCGTTCGCCCGCTCCGGACGGCCCGCGGCGGGCTGGGGCGTGCAGACCGGTGACGTGACCGCCGACTCCGGTCTGGTGTGGGTGCGTTCGGACCGGCCCGCCCGGATGACCGTGGAGACCTCGGCCACCGAGTCGTTCCGCAACCCCCGCAGATGGCACGGCCCGCTGCTGGACGCCGGCACGGACTTCACCGGCACCACCCGGCTGCACGGCCTGCCCTCCGGCGAGCAGATCCACTACCGGGTGCTGCTCGCCGACCCGGACGACCCGCGCCGCACCGGCGAGCCCGTGACCGGCACCTTCCGCACGGTCTCCCGGCGCCGCCGGGACGGCGTGCGGTTCCTGTGGTCGGGCGACCTGGCCGGCCAGGGCTGGGGCATCAACCCCGACCTCGGCGGCTACCGCATCTACGACGCGATGGCGAAGCTGGACCCGGACTTCTTCCTGTGCAGCGGCGACAACATCTACGCCGACGGCCCCATCACCGCCACCCAGGCGCTGCCCGACGGCAGCACCTGGCGGAACATCACCACCGAGGAGAAGTCCAAGGTCGCCGAGACCCTCGCCGAGTACCGGGGCAACTTCCGCTACAACCTGCTCGACGCCAACCTGCGCCGGTTCAACGCCCAGGTGCCGTCGATCATCCAGTGGGACGACCACGAGGTGCGCAACAACTGGTACCCGGGCGAGGTGATCGCCTCCTCGGACACCCGCTACACGGAGAAGAGCATCGACGTCCTCGCCGCGCGGGCCCGGCGGGCGTTCAGCGAGTACTTCCCCCTCTCCACGCTGCGCCCCGGCGCCAAGGAGGGCCGCGTCTACCGGGTGCTGCGCCAGGGCCCGCTGCTGGACGTGTTCGTGCTCGACATGCGGACCTACCGCAACGCCAACTCCCCCGACGACCAGACCGTGGACCCGCAGGGCATCCTCGGCCGGGAGCAGCTGGAGTGGCTCAAGCGGGAGCTGGCCCGGTCCCGCGCGGTGTGGAAGGTGATCGCCGCCGACATGCCGCTCGGCCTGGTCGTCCCCGACCCGGTGGAGAACAAGCCGAACTTCGAGGCGGTGGCCCAGGGCGACCCGGGCGCCCCGCTCGGCCGTGAGTTGCAGATCGCCGAGTTGCTGCGGTTCATCAAGCACCGGCGGATCACCGGGACGCTGTGGCTGACGGCGGACGTGCACCACACCTCCGCCCAGCACTACCAGCCGTCACGGGCCGCGTTCACCGACTTCGAGCCGTTCTGGGAGTTCGTCTCGGGACCGCTGAACGCCGGCGCGTTCCCGGCCAGCGCGCTGGACGACACGTTCGGCCCGGAGCGGGTGTTCGTGAAGGCGCCGACCGCGTCGAACGTCTCGCCCGCGGGCGGCTACCAGTTCTTCGGCGAGGTCGACATCGACGGGGACAGCGGCGAGCTGACGGTACGGCTGCGGGAGCAGGACGGCACCGTGCTGTTCACACAGACGCTCCAGCCGGGCCGGGTCGGTCAGTAGGGGCATCCGCGGGGCCGCCGCCAGGAGCTCCCGGACGCTTCGGACCGTGCCGCGCACCGGTGCCGCTTCCGGTGCGCGGCACCACGCGGCGCCCGAGTGCGCGGCCCGGCTCCGTCCCCGCCGGCCCGCACGAGGACCGGCTCGCCGCGGTGGACGCCCTGCTGGTGCTCGCCGCTCGGGGACGGCTCGACGCGGTGCGGCTGGGCACGGATCCGGGGGAACTGTGGGGCGAGGCGCGGTGAAGGCGCGGCGGCCGGCCGAGTCGGCGCGGACCGGGGCCGCCACGGGAGCGCATGCGACGGTGTGGGAGGTACTGCGGCACGCCCTGCCCGTTCCGCTGGCGGGTCTCGCGACCGCCCGTCCGGAGGCGGCGGCCGTGGCGGCTCGGGGCCTCGGGGACCTGCCGGCCGTCGCGGCGGAGTGCGGCGAACGGTGCGGGGCCCGGGGAGACGTGCCGCATCTGCCGGAGACCGCGGACCGTGCCGGCTCCTCCCGGCTGGTCGCCCAGGCCCGGCGGCTGCGGGACGCCCTCGGGGGTGGAGGTGGCCGCCTGATCCGGACCGCGACGCCCGCGACCGCTCCAGTTCCCGCGCCCCTCAACAGTAGAAAATGCAACAAAGAGGACGGAAGCATGCTTTACCCATCGGTCACAATCAGTTCGTGATCACGCAACACCCTTCCTTCACAGTGGCTGCATGACTCCAGACATGCCTGACGTGACCCGGGCGAGGCACGGGCGGCCCGTGCACCACTGGCGGCGGGACGTCGTCGAACTCGCCGCGCTCTTCACCGCCGTGGCCGTCGCGGACGCGGTGGCCAACCTGATCGGACACGGGCCCGACGGCCCGGCCCTGCTGGTGATCTCGGCCATCGTGCTGGCCGCGACGGCGGGCTTCCACGTGTGGTGGTCACGCCGCCACGGACACGCGCCGCCGGTGAGCGATACCGGTGCCCGGCCGGCCGCCGAGACGCGGCCGGCCGGGCCTTCCGAGCAGCCCGCCGCCGACGAGGTCACGGGCGCGCTGTGGCGGATGCGGACGACGGTGAAGGACGAGCCGGGCTCCCTGGCCGTCCTGTGCACGGCGCTCGCCGAGGGCCGGGTGGACATCCTGAGCCTCCAGACGCATCCGCTGGCCGACGGCACGGTGGACGAGTTCCTGCTGCGGGCGCCGGGCGCGCTCGCCGCGGCCGAGATCACCCGGGCGGTCGCGCTGGCCGGGGGCACGGACACGTGGATCGAGCGGGCCGACGCCCATGACCTGGTCGACGCGCCCACCCGGGTGCTCGGGCTGGCCGCCCGCACCGCCCTGGACACCGCCGAACTGCCCCTCGCGCTGCGCCAGTTGCTGGGCCGCTGCACGATCCGGACGCTGCCCGGCACGCCGGCCGGGGGCGGCCGGGGTCCCGAGCCGGTACCGGTCGAAGGGGTCCTGGAGGACACCGTGATGCGGCTGCCGGCGCCCGAGGGCGGTGTGCTGACCGTGGAGCGGCCGTATCTGCCGTTCACCCCGACCGAGTTCGCGCGCGCCCGTGCGCTCGTGGAGCTGGACACCCGGCTCGGACCCCGGATCCCCCGTGGTCACGATGTGCTGACCCTGCCCGAGGGCGACCACATCACCGTGCGCCGGGTCGACACCGGGGACCTGGCGGCGGCCCGGGCGATGCACGACCGGTGCTCGCCGCACACCCTCGGCCTGCGCTACCACGGCCCCGTCGGGGACGCGGACCGCTATCTGAACCACCTGCTCAGCCCCCGCTTCGGCCGGACGCTGGCCGCGCAGACCGGCTCCGGCCGGATCGTCGGCCTCGGGCACCTGCTGTGGGACGGCGACGAGACCGAGGTCGCACTGCTGGTCGAGGACGACTGGCAGCGGCGCGGTGTCGGCGGGGAGCTGCTCGGCCGGCTGGTGGCGCTGGCGGCGGAGGCCGGCTGCGACAGCGTGTACGCCGTGACGAAGGCGTCCAACACCGGCATGGTCGCCGCGATGCGCGGCCTGGGTCTGCCGCTGGACTACCAGGTCGAGGAGGGCACCCTGGTCATCACGGCCCGCCTCGATCCCGCGCCGGTCGCCACCACGCCCGGCCCCCAGCCGCCCCACCTCGGCTGACGGCCCCCTCGCTCCGCCACCACGACGCTCAGCCACTTCGGCACTCAGCCGCGGCGGCGCTCGGCCACTTCGGCGGTCACCGGCGGTGCCGCGCCCCGCGCGGAGCACCCGAGAGGGGGCCTCCTGCTCAGCGCACCGCCTCCCGCAGCGGCGTCACCCGGCGTTCGCGGGGCGCGCCCAGGGCCTGGTCCAGATCGGACCACAGGTCGTCGACGTCCTCCAGGCCCACCGACAACCGCAGAAGCCGGTCGCTCACCCCGGCCCCGCGGCGGTCCTCGGCGTCCACGATGCGGTGGCTGATGGAGGCGGGGTGCTGGATGAGCGTGTCGACGCTGCCCAGGCTGACCGCGGGGGTGACGAGCCGGACCCGGGAGATCACCTCGTGCGGGTCGCCGTGCACCTCGAAGGCGATCATCGCGCCGCCGAGCCGCGGATACCGCACCCGGGCCACCCGCGGGTCGGCGGCGAGCCGGCGGACCAGCTCGGCGGCGTTCGCGGAGGCGGCCCGCACCCGCACCGGGAGCGTGGACAGCCCCCGCAGCAGCAGGTAGCCCGCGAGCGGATGCAGGACTCCCCCGGTGGCGAACCGTATCTGCCGTAGCCGACCCGCGAACTCCTCGTCGCAGGCGACCACCCCGGCCAGCACATCGCCATGGCCGCCCAGGTACTTGGTGGCGCTGTGCAGCACCAGCCGGGCGCCCTGCTCGGCCGGGCGTTGCAGCACGGGCGTGGCGAAGGTGTTGTCGGCCAGCAGCGGCACCGAACCGCAGGCGTGCGCGATGCCCCGCAGGTCCAGTTCGGCGAGGGTCGGATTGGCCGGGGACTCGACCATCACCAGACCGGTGTCGGGGCGCAGCGCGTCGGCGATGCCGGCCGGGTCGGTCCAGGTGACCTCCGTGCCGAGCAGCCCGGCGGTGAGCAGGTGGTCGCTACAGCCGTACAGCGGCCGTACCGCGACGACGTGGCGCAGGCCCATGGCGGACCGGGCGAGCAGGACCGCGCTGAGCGCGGCCATGCCGCTGGCGAAGGCGACGGCGGACCCGGTGCCCTCCAGGCGGGCGAGCGCGGTCTCGAAGCGGGCGACGGTCGGGTTGCCGAGGCGGCCGTAGACGGGCGGTCCGACGGGGTCGGCGCCGTCGGTGGCGAAGGCGTCGATGCGGGCGGCCTCGGCGCGGCTGTCGTAGGAGGGGTAGGTGGTGGACAGGTCGATCGGCGGGGCGTGCAGGCCCTGGCGGGCGAGGTCGTCGCGGCCGGCGTGCACGGCCTCGGTGGCCAGCGCTCTCGATGCGGTGCGTACGTCGTCGTAGGCACTCGGGCTCGATGTGTCCATGGCCGGAAGGGTGAACAGCGAACGGTTCCTGGGAGCCGGATGCCGTGCTACGTTCGGCCGGTGGCCGATTCCGTCGTACTGGATCCGGTCGATCTGCATCTGCTGCGGCTGTTGCAGAACGACGCCCGGACCACCTACCGCGACCTCGCCGCGCAGGTGGGCGTGGCGCCGTCGACGTGTCTGGACCGGGTGACGCGGCTGCGCCGCTCGGGCGTGATCCTCGGGCACCGGCTGCGGCTCGACCCGGCCAAGCTCGGGCGTGGCCTCCAGGCACTGCTGTCGGTGCAGGTGCGACCGCACCGGCGGGAGCTGGTGGGACCGTTCGTGGAGCGGATCCGGGCGCTGCCGGAGGCGCGGTCGGTGTTCCATCTGACCGGGCCCGACGACTACCTGGTGCACGTGGCCGTCGCGGACATGACCGATCTCCAGCGGCTGGTGCTGGACGAGTTCACGGCCCGGCGCGAGGTGGCCCGGGTGGAGACCCGGCTGATCTTCCAGCAGTGGGAGTGCGGACCGCTGCTGCCGCCCGGCCACGCCCAGAGCTGAATCCCGGCAAACACGGATGACGCGGCGATCGTCCTCGTACGAGGATGGGCCGCATGTCTGAGACCCTAAGCCCGCTGCCCCGTCAGGTCGCCGACGCCTACGTGGACGACCTCATCGCCCTCGACCCGGTCACCGGTACGTACCTCGGTGTGAAGGAGAGTTCGAGCAGGCTGCCCGACTACTCGCCGGCCGGTCAGGAGGCCCTGGCCGCGCTGGCACGGACCACCCTCGCGAAGCTGGACGAGGCCGAGCGGCGGCCCGGCGCGGACAGCGACGTCGAGCGGCGCTGCGCGCGGCTGCTGCGGGAGCGGCTGACCGCCGAACTCGCCGTGCACGAGGCGGACGAGCACCTGCGGGCGATCGGCAACATGAGCACGCCGGGCCACTCGGTGCGGGACATCTTCACGGTCACCCCGGCGGACACGGAGGAGGACTGGGCGGCGATTGCGGAGCGGCTGCGCGCGGTGCCCGGCGCGCTCGCGGGCTACCGCGCCTCGCTCGGACTCGGCCTGGAGCGCAAGCTGTTCGCCGCTCCCCGGCCGACCGCCACCTACATCGACCAGCTCACCGAGTGGACGGACACGGACGGCACGGGCCGCGGCTGGTACGAGGACTTCGCCGCCGCGGGCCCGCAGGCGCTGCGCGCGGAGCTGGACGAGGCGGCGCGTGCGGCGACCGGCGCCCTGGTGGAGCTGCGGGACTGGCTGCGGGACGTGTACGCGCCGGCGATCGAGGGCGCCCCGAACGTGGTCGGCCGGGAGCGGTACGCGCGCTGGGCCCGCTACTTCAACGGCACGGACCTGGACCTGGACGAGGCGTACGCGTACGGCTGGGCGGAGTTCCACCGCATCCTCGGCGAGATGAAGGCGGAGGCGGAGAAGATCCTGCCCGGCGCGGAGACGCCGTGGGTGGCGCTGGCGCACCTGGACGAGCACGGCCGGCACATCGAGGGCGTGGACGAGGTCCGGGAGTGGCTCCAGGGCCTGATGGACAAGGCGATCGAGGAGCTGGACGGCACCCACTTCGAACTCGCCGAGCGGGTGCGCAGGGTGGAGTCGTGCATCGCCCCGCCCGGCGGCGCCGCGGCCCCCTACTACACCGCCCCGTCGGAGGACTTCTCCCGGCCCGGCCGCACCTGGCTGCCCACGATGGGCCAGACCCGCTTCCCGGTCTACGACCTGGTCTCGACCTGGTACCACGAGGGCGTGCCCGGCCACCACCTCCAGCTCGCGCAGTGGGCGCACGTGGCCGAGAACCTCTCCCGCTACCAGGCGACGGTCGGCGGGGTCAGCGCCAACGCGGAGGGATGGGCGCTGTACGCGGAGCGGCTCATGGACGAGCTCGGCTACCTGACGGGCCCGGAGGAGCGGCTCGGCTACCTGGACGCGCAGATGATGCGGGCGGCCCGGGTGATCGTGGACATCGGCATGCACCTGGAGCTCCCGATCCCGGCGGACTCGCCGTTCCACCCCGGGGAGCGGTGGACGCCGGAGCTGGCCCAGGAGTTCTTCGGCGCGCACAGCAGCCGCCCGGCGGACTTCGTGGAGAGCGAGCTGACCCGGTACCTGACGATCCCGGGCCAGGCGATCGGCTACAAGCTCGGGGAGCGGGCGTGGCTGCTGGGCCGGGAGAAGGCGCGCGAGCGGCACGGCGACGCGTTCGACCTGAAGGCCTGGCACATGGCGGCGCTGTCGCAGGGCTCCCTCGGCCTGGACGACCTGGTGGACGAGCTGTCCCGGCTGTGACCGCTCGCGCCGTCCGGCGGTGACCACCCGGGCCGCCCTGCGGTGACCGCCCGCGTCAGTGCCGGAAGCCGCCTTCCGAGGTGACGACCTCCCCCGTGATCCAGCCCGCCTCGTCGGTGGCCAGCCAGGCGATGAGGCGGGCCGGGTCGTCGGGCGCGCCCCAGCGTCCGGCGGGGGACCGCTCGGCGACGGCCGCGTGGACCTCGCCGGTGGCGTACCCGGTGTCGACGGGGCCGGGGTTCACGGCGTTCACCGTGATCCCCCGTTCCACGAGCGTCGTGGACAGGGAGCGGGTGATGGAGGCGAGGGCGCCCTTCTGGAGGGCGTAGGCGATCTCGCCCGGCAGGCCGCCGCCGAGGTGCTGTCCGGACGTCATCAGCACCACGCGCCCGCCGGGCGTGCCCGGCGGCAGGTCGGCGCGCGCACGGGCGTACGCCTGGACGAGCAGCAGCACCGAGCGGGTGTCCACGGCCCAGTGGGCGTCGAGCATCGTGGCGTCGATGTCGTCCAGGGTGCCGTCGGAGCCGCTGAGGGCGTGGTTGGCGACGAGGATGTCGAGGCGGCCGAACTCCTTCACCACGGTGGCGACCAACCGGGCCGGTTCCGTCGGGTCCGCGAGGTCGCCGGGGCCCGGCACGACCCGCGCCCCGGGGGCGCCGAGCGCCTCGCGCACGGAGTCGGCGACGGCGTCGGGGTCGTCCGCGCCCCAGGGCATGGCGGCGTCGTGCGGCACGTGGTGGTGCAGGTACACACTGGCGCCGTAGGCGGCCAGCCGCCGGGCCACGGCGTGCCCGATCCCGGCCCGCCGGCTCGCGCCGGTGACGAGTGCGGTACGGCCGCGCAGGGGCAGGGGGTCGCGTCGCAGTTCGGCCGGGGTCGGCCGCGGGGGTGTGGGCATGGAGGCACACCTTAGGAAGCACGGCCCGGGGGCGCGAGCGGATTTCCCGCTCGGCCGTACGGCCGCCTCCGGTGGCACGGGCGGGCCCCGGACGGCTAGCTGGTGCCCGGGGCCGATGCGGAAGGCGGGCCGGGCATGCGGAAGACGGGGCCGGGACAGCAGGCGCTGCGGACACCGCGCGCCGCGGGGCTGGCCGGGGTCGTCTTCGCGCTGCTGCTGGCGGCGGCGATCGTCCTGGTCCGGCTGGGGATCCCGGAAGGGGCCGGTGCGGTCGCCGCGGCCGGCTTCACGGACTCCACGCAGCGCCGGGCGGTGCGGACGGCCCTCGCGCTGGTGCCGTTCGCCGGCATCTTCTTCCTGTGGTTCATCGGCGCGATCCGCGCGCACGTCGGCGCGGGCGAGGACAAGTTCGTCGCGACGGTCTTCCTGGGCAGCGGGCTGGTCTTCACCGCCACGCTGTTCGGCGCGGCCTCGGCGGCGAGTGCCGTGCTCGTGGTGGCCCACCCGGCCGGTGTGTCACCGCCGCCGGCGACCTGGGACTTCGGCCGCCACCTCGCGTACACGCTGCTGACGGAGTACGCCATGCGGATGGCGGCCGTCTTCGTGTCGTCCATGTCGGTCATCGGCCACCGCCTCGGTGTGCTGCCTCGTTGGCTCACGGTCCTGGGCCTCCTCACCGCTGTGACGCTGCTGTTCCTGTCGTCCAACGTGCCGTGGGCGGAACTCGTCTTCCCGGCCTGGTCGCTGCTGCTCGGCGTGCACATCCTCGTGGCCGGCCGCCGGGACGGTCCCCGGCCCGCCGTCGCCTGATGACGCCCGGGGCGCCGGCCGCTCACTCGATCGGCGTGCCCGGCGCGCGGTCACCCCGTCCGGGCTCGCATGCTGGCGGGCGGGGGCCGACCGCCGTCCGGAGCCGCCCGCGCTCGCCGCGCGGTACGCCCGGACCTGGGCCATGGGAAGGGCGGAGCGTCGATGAGGCTCGTCGTCGATCTCAACAAGTGTCAGGGGTACGCGCAGTGCGCGTTCCTCGCGCCCGACGTCTTCGCCATGCACGGCGAGGAGGCGCTGATCTACGACCCGCGCGCGGACGAGGAGCAGCGGGAGCGGGTGGCGCGTGCCGTGGCCGCGTGCCCCGTGCAGGCGATCACGGCCGACGGACTGGATCGCACGGGAGGGGTGCGGGAGGCCTCCGATGGTCGCTGACTACGTGGAGTGGCTCAGGCGTGAGGGCCGGATCGTGATCGTGGGTGCCTCGCTGGCCGGTCTGCGGGCCGCCGAGACGCTGCGCGCGGAGGGTTTCGCCGGTGAGCTGACCCTGGTCGGTGACGAGCCCCACGAGCCGTACGACCGGCCGCCGCTGTCGAAGGCCGTGCTGCTGGGCAAGGCGTCCCCGCACCACACCGAGCTGCCGCACCGCCGGGAGATCGACGCCAAGTGGCGCCTCGGCGTGGCGGCGACCGGCCTGGACCTGACGGCCAAGCGGGTCCGGCTGGCCGACGGGGACGAGGTGGAGTACGACCGGCTGCTCATCGCGACCGGCGTGCGGGCCCGGCCGTGGCCGAAGGAGGAGGAGGCCCGGCTGGACGGCGTCTGTCTGCTGCGCACGCGGGAGGACGCGGCGGACCTGTACCGGCGGCTGAGGGCGGGGCCGCGCCGGGTGTTCGTCATCGGCGCCGGGTTCGCCGGTTCGGAGGTCGCCTCGGCGTGCCGGGAGATGAACCTGCCCGTGACCGTGGCGGAGCGCGCGGGCGCGCCGCTGGTGGGCGCGCTCGGCGGGGTCGTCGGCGCGGTCGCGGCGGACCTCCAGACCGAGAACGGCGTCGATCTGCGCACGCATGTCACGGTGACCGCGCTGGTGGGTGACGCGGTCGGCAGGGTGCGGGCCGTCCATCTGTCCGACGAGAGCGTGGTCGAGGCGGACGTGGTCGTGGTCTCGCTGGGTTCGCTGCGGAACACCGAGTGGCTGACCGGGTCGGGGCTCGGTGCCGGGCCCCGGGGCATCGCCTGTGACGCGGGCTGCCGGGCCTTCGACTTCCGGGGCATCGTCACGGACGACGTCTTCGTGGCGGGCGATGTGGCGCGCTCCCCGCACGCGCTCTTCGGGTACCAGTTCCTGTCGCTGGAGCACTGGGGCAATGCGGTCGCCCAGGCGGAGACCGCCGCGCACAACATGATCTGCCACGGCGCCGACCGGCGGCCACACCTGTGGATGCCCGCCTTCTGGTCGTCGATGTTCGGTGTGAACATCAAGTCGGTCGGGGTGCCGCCCATGGGCGAGCAGCTCATGATCACGCAGGGCTCACTGGCCGAGCGCCGGTTCGTCGGGGTCTACGGCTACCAGGGCCGGGTCGTGGCCGCCGTGAGCTTCGACAACACCCGGTGGCTGGAGTTCTACCGGGGGCAGATCGAGCGGGGGGCGCCGTTCCCGGTGGAGTACCCGACGGTGGACCGGCGTCCCGAGGGCCGCCGGCCGGTGCCGGCGGGATTCCCGGACCCGTCCCTGCCGACGCACGGCCCCATGGTCACCCTCAGCGGCTACTCGCCGGCCGACCAGCAGCTGGTCTTCCACCCCGCCCGCCACTGACCCCGCCCACGGCCCCGACGCCCCAAGGACCCGCCATGCCGCACGCCTCGATCGCGCGCCAGATCACCGACTACGCCAACCGCGCCGACCCGTACCCGGTCTACGAGGAACTCCGCAGGACGCCTGTGCTGCACGAGGAGGAGGGAGGCCCGTACCTCATCAGTTCGTACTACGACATCAAGGCCCTCCTCCACGATCCGCGGATCAGCTCCGACGCCGCCAACGTGGCCGCCGCCGGGGGCGACGAGCTGGACCGGACGGAGGAGACGGGAGGGTTGCCGCCGTCGTTCCTGCGTCTGGACCCGCCCGAGCACGACCGGCTGCGGCGCATCGCCAACAGCGCCTTCGGACCGCCGCACCGGCCGCGGCGGATCGAGAACATGCGGGGCGAGATGCGGGAGATCGTCACCGGGCTGATCGACGCTTTCGGCGACGCGCGCCAGGTCGACCTGGTCGACCAGTTCGCCTACCCGTTCCCCGTGACGGTGATCTGCCGGCTGCTCGGGGTTCCCCGGGAGGACGAGCCGCGGTTCCGCGCCTGGGTCGACCCGCTGGTCGCGAGCCTCGACCCGGCGGCCGGCCCGGACCGGGACACCGACGCCCAAAAGGCGGCGCGGGAAGCCCGTATGCAGCTCGGCATGTACCTGGCCGGGCTGGTCGAGGAGCGCACCAGGGAACCGCGGGACGACCTGTTGTCCGACCTGGCGGCCGGCCGGGGCCCGGACGGCTCCCTGTCGATGATGGAGGTGCTCAGCACCTCGGTGCTGCTGCTGATCGCCGGTCATGAGACGACGGTCAACCTGATCACCAACGGCATGCTCACCCTGCTGCGCCACCCGGAGATCCTCCAGCGGCTGCGGGAGGACCCGGGTCTGTCGGTCAACATCGTGGAGGAGCTGCTGCGGTACGAACCGCCCGTGCAGTTGGTGCCGCAGCGCACCTGCATCGCCGACATCGAGGTGCGCGGGGTCACGATCCCCAAGGGCTCGCGCATCTGGCTGGTGCTCGCCGCGGGCAACCGGGACCCGGAGCGGTTCAAGGACCCGCAGCGGTTCGACCCGGACCGCGGCGACATCCAGCACCTCGGCTTCGGCAGCGGCATCCACAGCTGTTTCGGCGCCCCGCTGGCCCGGCTGGAGGCCCAGATCGCGCTGTCCGAGCTGGCCCGGCGGCTGGAGGGCCCCCGTCTGGTCGAGGACCCGCCGCCGTACCGGCGCAACGCCGTGCTGCGCGGCCCCCGGCACCTGGGCGTCGCCTTCGACGGGCTGCGCTGAGCACGTCGTCCGCTCACCCCGTGATGTCCGCCGGCAGCACCACGCAGACCTCGTAACCGCCGTCGCTCGTCGGGCCCGCGGTCATGGTGCCGCCGAGGAGTTCGGCGCGCTGACGCAGCCCGATCAGGCCGTGGTGGGCACCGGGCAGCGGCAGCGGCGGCTGGGTCGGCGCGGTGTTGGTGACCCGGACCCGGACGGAGCCGTCGGCGTGCAGCAGGTCGATACGCGCCTTCGCGCCGGGAGCGTGTTTGCGGGTGTTGGTCAGCGCTTCCTGGACCGTGCGGTAGACCGCGCGCTGGACGGTGGCCGGAAGTCCTTCGGGCAGGTCCGTCTTCAACTCGGTCTCGATACCGCAGCTGTCGGCCAGCCGCTGGATGTCGGTGAGCGCCGGCTGCGGGGTCAGCTCCGTGGGGTGGCCGCCGGAGGCGCGCAGGACGCCGACCATGTGGCGCAGCTCGTCCAGCGTCTGCACGCTCAGGCGCCGGATCGTCGCCGCGGCCTCCTTGGTGTCCGCGTCGTCCGCGCCGACCTGGAGCGCTCCGGCGCGCACGGCGATCAGGCTGACCTGGTGGGAGACGACGTCGTGCATCTCCCGCGCCAGCTGGGCGCGCTCCTTGGCCAGGACGGCCTGGGCCGTCAGCAGTTGCTGGTGGTCGCGCGCCTCGGAGATCTCGGTCAGTCTGAGCGACAGGTCGCGCCGGGTCCGTACGAGCTGCCCGAGGAACACGGCGGCGGCGGCGGTGGCGGCGCTGTAGCCGAACGGGATGAGCCTCGCGAGCCGGGTCAGATCGAAGTTCGGTGACGGCAGGGCCGTCGTGTCGCAGAACGCGAAGGCCAGGACGCACAGGAGCAGCAGCGTCCGGGGGCGGCTGAGGGAAGCGAGCGTGTACAGCGCGGCCAGGCAGGCGACGACCGCGTCGGACAGCAGGACGGCCGGGAGGGTCAGCAGGAAGGTGAGCAGCGGCTGCCGCCGGCGCAGCAGCAGGACGACGGCGGCGGCCAGGGCGCAGGCCATCCGCAACGGCTCGGCGATGTCCCAGTGGGCCCAGACGTCGAGGAGGGCCATGGCCATCGCCACGCAGTCCAGCAGCAGCGGGGACGGACGGCGGGTCATCCCGTCTCCTCCGCGAGGAGCCCGGCCCGCTGGGCGAAGAGGGCGGCCTGGACCCTGCCGCTGACCTCCAGCTTGGTGAGGATGGCGCTGACATGGTCCTTGACCGTGCCGGTGCTCAGGTGCATCCGGGTGGCGATCTCGGCGTTCGACAGGCCCTCGGCCATGAGGAGCAGCACCTCACGCTCCCGGCCGGTGAGCCGTGCGAGGGCCTTGGGCGGGCGCTCCGGCGCCCCGGCGCTCAGATAGCCGTCCACCACCGTGCGCGTGACCTTGGGCGACAGTACCGTGCCGCCGCGGGCGAGGCTCTGCACGGCCAGTGGCAGCGCCTCGGGATCGGTGTCCTTGAGGAGGAAGCCGGCGGCGCCCGAGCGCAGTGCCGTCTCCACGTACTCGTCCATGTCGAACGTGGTCAGCATGGCCACCACGGGGGGCTCCCGCAGCCGGCGGATCTCGCCCAGGAGGGTGAGCCCGTCCACGTCCGGCATGCGGATGTCCAGCAGCACCACGTCGGGGCGCTTCTCGCGCACCGTCCGCAGGGCCTGGCCGCCGGACACCGCGCCGACGACCTCGATGTCGTCGGCGGCGGCCAGGATGCGCTGGAAGCCCGTGCGGATCAGGGCTTCGTCGTCGACCACCAGTACCCGGATCACGTGCGCTCCAGCCTGTATGGAACCACTGTCCGATTCGTACCACGCCCGGGGCGGTTTCGCCGCCGGGCGCCGTACGGACAGGGGCCATGGCTGTCGGTGCCGTGCTCAGGTGGGGGCGCGTCCCCCCGGTCGTGTCAGGGCCGGCCGGTGAGGCACATGCGCTGTCGCGTGGTGGGCAGGGCCGGCACCGCGACGGTGGGGACGCGGTCGGCCGGCTTCCGGCGCCGGGGGACGGTGAGCCGGTCGGTCCGGGTGCTCCAGCGGCCGTCGCTCAGCGTCAGCGTGACCGCGGACTTGGGCGGGACCTGGAGGTGCCGGAAGGAGCGGGCGGGGACGGACAGGGCGTGGATCAGCGCGGCCCTGATGACGGACGCCTCGGTGATCACGAGGACGCGTCCGGTGTCGGCGGGCAGGGTGTCCAGCCAGGCGGATGTGCGGCGGCAGAGCTCGCGGACGGTCTCGCCGCCGTGCGGCGCGGCGTCGGGGTCCGTCAGCCAGACGGACAGACCATGGGGGTCCACCGCGGCGACGTCCTCGGGTGTACGGCCGTCCCACGTGCCGTGATCCAGGTCGCGCAGGGCGTACTCGGGCACGGCGGCGACGGCGAGGGCATCGGCGGTCTGCGCGCAGCGGTCGGAGGGCCCCCGCAGGGCCACCGCGTACGGCGGAAGGGTCGCTGTCATGGCTGCCAGCTCACGCCGGCGGCGCTCGCTCACGGCACCGTCCCCGAAGGCCCGGCCGAGGCCGCCTTCGGCGGTGGTCGCGCAGAGCATCGTCAGTCGCACCGTCACTGTCCGACCTCCTTCTCCGATCGGGAGGGCCACGCGGCCGGCGGACCAGCCGGGGCAGAGCCGTTTCCCTTGGTCACAAGGTTCCAGGAAAGGTGCTCCCGCAACCTCCGGCAGGTGGCCGGACCACCCCCGCCGGTCGGCGGGTCGTCCCACCGGGTCTACGGCCGCAGCGTGGCCAGGTCACACTGGTACCAGGTACCCGGCTTGCCGCCGAGGTCGGCCGGGTCGGCCGGTCCGATCGGGACGAACCCCGATTTGGTCAGCACCCTGTGGGACGCGACGTTCTGGTGGGAGGTGGCCGCCCGCAGGACGCGCAGTCCGTACCGGCGTGCCGCCAGGCGGCACAGCTCCCGGACGGTCTCGGTGGCGACGCCGCGGCCGGCGGCGTGCTCGGCGACCCGGTAGCCGAGTTCCGCGGTGCGGTTCTCGATGTTGACCAGGTTGAACCGGCCGAGGACCGATCCGTCCTCGGCGAGGAGCACGTAGAAGGCGCAGCTGCCGGCCTCCTGCTCGGCCAGCAGGGCGTTGTAGCGGTCGGTGAACTGCTCGAAGTAGTCGTCGCCGCGGTCGGAGACGAAGGCGGCGAAGTAGGCGCGGTTCGACAGCTCGAAGTCCAGGACCGCGGGGGCGTGGCTGGCGTGCAGCCGCTTCAGCTCGGGCACTGCCCGACTGTACCCGGACGGGGTGCCGGGGCCACCTGCGTTGCGCCGACCGGTCGACCGCGGCGCGGCGCGTGGGGCGCGCCTCAGCAGCCGCACTCGCCCGCCACGGGCGCCGTCAGCGGGTCGGCGTCCCGGCGCGCCGGGCCCTGCCAGGTCTCGTAGGGGAAGCCCTCGCGGGCCCAGTACTCGAAGCCGCCGAGCAGCTCCTTGACCCGGTAGCCGAGTTCGGCGAGGGCGAGGGCGGCGCGGGTGGCGCCGTTGCAGCCGGGGCCCCAGCAGTACGTCACCACCGGCACGTCCCTGTCGAGGAGCCGTGCGGCCTGCTCCGGGACGAGCGCGGTCGGCAGGTGGACCGCGCCGGGGATGTGGCCCTGGTCCCAGGACTCGGTGGAGCGCGAGTCCACGACGACGAAGCCGGGGTCGCCGCCGGCCGCGAGCGCGGCGGCGACGTCGGAGACGTCGGCGTGGAAGGCGAGGCTCGCCCGGAAGTAGGCGGCGGCCTGGGCGGGAGGGGCCGGGGCGACGCGCAGGACGGGGTTCTCGCTAGCGGTGTTGATCATGTGGGGAAATCTACGGTCCGGCGGCCGGCCCCTGAAGGCACGATCCCCGGGATCGCCCTTGCCCGGCCGGGGATTCCCCTGCTATCCATCCGGGGTGACCGCGCATTCCCCGGACGCCACCGACTGGCGCATCCTCGACGTCCTCCAGCGCGACGGACGGGCCAGCTACGCCGAGCTGGCGCGGGCCGTGTCCATGTCGCCCAGCGCCGTCACCGAGCGGGTCCGGCGGCTGGAGGAGGCCGGTGTGATCCAGGGGTACGCGGCGGTGGTCGACCCCGAGCGGCTGGGCCTGCCGATCCTGGCGTTCGTGCGGCTGCGCTATCCGAACGGCAACTACAAGCCGTTCCACGACCTGGTCGCGGCGACGCCCGAGATCCTGGAGGCGCACCACGTCACGGGCGACGACTGCTTCGTCATCAAGGTCGCCGCGCGGTCGATGTCCCACCTGGAGGAGATCTCGGGACGGATCGGCGCGCTGGGCTCGGTGACCACCAGCGTCGTGTACTCGTCCCCGCTGCCCCGGCGCCCGCTGGGCCGCTAGACCGCTCCCGCTGCCGCGACGGCCGGATCGGGGTCGACCCAGTGTGCGGTGTGATCGCTCACGGAGATCGACACTGATCATGTGAAGTTCCGCGGTTCCGGAAGGCGTTGGGGTGCTCAACGCCCTGGACGCCCGCCCGTTCCTCGGGCCGGCTTCGCCGGCATGGTCCGCCGGCCGCGTCTTCCGGATGCGCGCCGCCGCCGAGCGAGGTATGGCCCTTCGTCCTACGGTGGAAGTGGGGCCACCGCCGTGGCCGGTGGGGCCTCACCCCCCAGTCCGCGCGAACCGCGGGAGATTCCAGATGACATCGGACACCACACCCTTGCACCAGATAGACCATCTCGTGGTCCTCATGCTGGAAAACCGCTCCTTGGACAACATGCTCGGATTCCTCTACACCGACCAGGAAAACCGCTCGCCCTCCGGCGATGCCTTCGAGGGACTGACCGGCGCGGAGGCCAACCCCGACGGGAACGGCGGCAAGGTCACCGTCTTCCGGATCGACCCGGCCAAACCCGGGGCGTACTTCATGCCGGGCTCCATCCCCGGGGAGGAATTCGACCGGGTGAACGTCCAGTTGTTCGGCACGGAGCATCCGCCGGCCCCCACCCCCGACGCGACCAACGACGGCTTCGTCATCGACTACGCGCAGGTCTATCCGACGCGGAGCGGCAACTCTCCAGGCGTCACCGCGAGCGACATCATGGGCTGCTTCACCCCGGAAGGGGTGCCGGTCCTGTCCGGGCTGGCCCGGGGCTACGCGGTATGCGACCACTGGTACTGCTCGGTTCCCACCCAGACCCTGCCCAACCGGGCTTTCGCCCTTGCCGGGACCAGCCTGGGCTACCTGCTCGACAAGACCAGTCTGAAACTCGCGGAACAAACGAAGAAACCCATGTTCGACACGCCGAGCATCTTCGGTCGACTCGGTGACACAATCGACTGGATGGTCTACGGGTACAACAAGTGGCCGAAGACCATGGCTGATTTCCCCGACACCCAGCAGGCCGACAGGAGTCACTTCGGCCAGTTCATGGACTTCACGAACGCGGCTGCCAACGGCCGACTGCCCGCGTTCACCTTCCTGGAGCCGTCGTGGGGCAACACGGGAAACAGCCAGCACCCCAACGATGACGTGGCTTTGGGCGAGCATCTCGTGTACGACACGTATCAGGCCCTGCGCCGCGGACCGGACTGGGCGAGGACCTTGCTGGTCGTGACCTACGACGAGCACGGCGGCTGTTACGACCACGTACCTCCGCCCGCCGGCGCGACGCCACCCGACGACATCAAGGGAGTGGAGTTCGACTTCGACTTCACCCGGTTCGGGGTACGCGTGCCCACGGTGCTGGTTTCGCCCCTCATCAAGCCCGGGACCGTCTTCCGCGTCCCCGACGGCAGCGTGCCGCTGGACCACACGTCGCTGCTCAAGACGATCGAACAGAGATGGGCCGTGGAGCCACTGACGGGTCGTGACGCCGCCGCCCCCGGCATCGGGGACGTCCTGACCCTGGAACAACCACGCGATGACGATCCGCTGTCCGATGTCCTCGTCCCCGTTTCCAAGGGCAGCAACCCCGCCCGGACCCAGACTTCGCACCTCGACGCCGCGTACAACAGCCTCGTCGCCGCGAACCTCATCCCGAAAATGTGAATGCCGACGCTCGCCGTGGAGGGTCGACATGGGGACACGCCCGCTACCGACCCGGGATCACCACCTCAGGCTCAGGCTCAAGCTCAAGCGAATGAGACAGGTGGTGTGCACCCAGAAGTCCGCCATCCGAGTGCTTCAGATACTCACTGTGGGGATCGCACTGACCGTACTCTGGATGCTCATTGAAACGTTCCTCGGTGATTCGAAGAACGGTAAGGGAGCTTCGATCATCGGCGTGCTCGGCGCGCTGCTTCTCGCATTTCTGGCACTGGCGAGTCCGGGAGCCCTCGAAGAGCTGTCGTTCGGTCCATTCAAGGTACGATGGCGGATCACCAGGATTGAAGCCACGCTTGAGTCGATCCAGTTGGCCGTCATCGGCTTGCTCAGCCGCCACGAGCGCAGCCATCTGAGGAAACTGGCCGGCAAAGGTGACGATTCGGTGCAGTACAGGTGGGAGATGTACCGGGAGTTGGTACGCCTCCAGCACCTGGGATATCTGAAGCCTCGCGCCGGTCTGCCGGATCTGCCAGACCTGAGAAACGCGATGGAATCCGAAGACGGATTCTTCCCTCTGAAAAAATATCTTCAAATAACGAAGATGGGTGAGAAGTACCTACAGCTCTACAGGGAGTCGGTCAAACCGATAACGGTCTACTCGGATGGCGAAGTCAAGATCGGCGGCGAGAAGCGCGGCAAGGCCAAGGACTGGCGCGACGTCGTCGAGAAGGCCATGGACGCCGGCTGGATCAAGGAACCGGACGTCGAGGACGTGACCTGGGTGGGCGGCGAACCAGACAGCTTGCTGCCCAAGGAGGCTCGCATGGGCGCGGACATGGGTGCGGTCGCCCGCCCGAACGGCACGACCTTCCGCGTCTGGGCCCCGCACGCAAAGGGCGTGGAGGTGGCCGGATCGTTCGACGGGTGGGCGGCGAGACATCCGATGGCCATGGACGGCGGCGGATGCTGGTCCACTCAACTGGACGTCGCCGGGCCGGGCGACGAGTACAAGTACGTCGTGACCAGCCGGAGCGGCGAGCGGTGGAAGATCGACCCGCGTGCGCGCCGGCTGACCAGCTCGACGGAAACGGGGAATGCGGTGATCGACGCCGCGGACTTCGCATGGGGCGCACATCCGTGGCGGTCCCCGGGCTGGGACGAACTCGTCATCTACGAGGTGCACGTCGGCACCTTCAACCGCACCTCCGCCGACCGACCCGGCCGGTTTTCGGGCGTGGTTGAGAAGCTGGAGGAACTGGCCGAACTCGGCGTCACCGCGATCGAGCTCATGCCAGTCACCGAGTACGCCGGTGAGACGTCCTTGGGCTACAACCCCGTGACGGCTTTCGCGGTGGCGGGCGACTACGGGTCCCCCACCGACTTCAAGACGCTGGTCAGCGCGGCTCACCAGCACGGTCTGGCGGTGCTGCTCGATGTCGTTTACAACCACTTCGGCTGGGCCGATCTCGACGCCGGGCTGCGACGCTTCGACGGCTGGTACGAGAACGACGGCGACGGCATCTACTTCTACAACGACTGGCGCCGCAGCACCCCGTGGGGCGACACGCGTCCCGACTACGGCAGACCCGAGGTCCGCCAGTACCTGCGCGACAGTGCGCTGTCCTGGCTGGAGGAGTACCGCGTGGACGGCCTGCGCTGGGACGCCACCGCGTACATCCGCAACGTCGACGGCGGCGACGACCGGGGCAAGGACCTGGCCGACGGCTGGCGTCTGCTCCGTGAGGTCAACGATGAGATCAATGCCCGCCAGCCCTGGAAGGCAAGCATCGCGGAGGACCTGCGCGACGACCCCTGGATCACCACTGGCACCCCGGAGGGCGCCGGATTCGACTCCCAGTGGGACGCGGGCTTCTGCCATGCGCTCCGCGCGGCGCTCACGGCCGTGGACGACGCGGACCGCGACATGAACCAGGTACGCCACGCGATCGAGCATCGTCTCGATGGCCGTGCGCTCGCCCGGGTCGTCTACACCGAGTCCCACGACGACGTGACAGATGGCAAGGGCCGCGTCCCCGCGGCTGTCTGTCCTGGGGACGCTGAAGGTCTGCACGCCAAGAAGCGGGCCACGCTCGGCGCCGCCGCCGTCATGACCGCGCCTGGCATTCCGATGATCTTCCAGGGACAGGAGTTCCTCGAGACCAGGCCGTTCGACGACCGCACCCCGCTCGACTGGGCCGGGCGGGAACGCCATGCCGGCATCGTGCGGATGTACCGCGATCTCATCGCCCTGCGGCGCAACCGCACTTACACCACTGCCGGCCTGAGAGGCGATCAGGTGCATGTGTACCACTGCAACGACACCGCCAAGGTCATCGCCTTCCACCGCTATGCCCAGGGCGGTCCGGGCGACAGTACCGTCGTCGTCCTCAACTTCGGTGACAACGACTACGACGACTACCGGCTGGGGTTGCCGGGGCCGGGACTCTGGCGAGTACGGTTCCACAGCGACTCGACGGAGTACGACTCCCAGTTCAAGGGGTCACCCAGCCACGACGTCACAGCGGACGACGCAGAGCTGGACGGGCTGCCCTGGGCGGGCAAGATAGGCATCGGTCGCTACAGCGCCGTCATCCTGTCCCAGGATCGGTCACGATAGGCAGCCGCCGTGCGACGACACGGAGACAGGTGACGCATCCGTCCGGACCGGCGGCACCGAGCCGGCCGCCAGGTGCCTGCTGGCCAGCCGTCAGACGCCCCGCTGCCGCAACGTCGAGCCCGAGCGGTCCTTGACGACCTCCAGCTGGGCGTGTATTCGGCGGCGCAGGTCGGGCACATGGCTGACGATGCCGACGCTGCGGTCGCGTTCGCGCAGGGAGTCCAGGACGTCCAAGACCTCGTCCAGGGTCTGGTCGTCCAGGCTGCCGAAGCCCTCGTCGATGAAGAGGGTGTCCAGGCGGACGCCGCCCGCCTCGTCGGTGACGACGTCGGCGAGGCCGAGCGCGAGCGCGAGGGAGGCGAAGAAGGTCTCGCCGCCGGACAGGGTGGCGGTGTCCCGTTCCCGTCCGGTCCAGGCGTCGACCACGTGCAGTCCCAGCCCGGAGCGCCCGCGCCCGGTGCGGTCGTCGGAGTGGACGAGGGTGTAGCGGCCCGACGACATGCGCTGGAGGCGGACGGTCGCGGCGGCGGCGACCTGCTCCAGACGGGCCGCCAGGACGTACGACTCCAGGCGCATCCGGCGTTCGTTGTCGGCGGAGGTGCCCGCGGTGAGGGCGGCGAGCCGGGCCACCCGGTCGTACTCCTCGCGCAGCGGGCCGAGCCGGCGTACGGCCTGGGCCGCCCGGGCGGAGAGGCGGTCGAGCTGCGCGCAGCAGCGGGCGGCGGCGTCACGCGCGGAGGCCGCCTCGCGCAGCCGCCGTTCCGCGGCGGAAGCGGTCCGCTCGGCCGTGGCCGGGTCGGCGGGCGGCTGCTGGGCAGCCGCCGCGGTGCCGGGCTCGGCGAGGACCGCGCGGACGGCCGCCTCCTCCTGCTGCCAGGCGTCCAGGCGGTGCTGGAGTTCACGGTGGGCGGCCGGGTCCAGGAGGGCCGCGGCGGCGGCCTGCGGGGTGTCGAAACCGGCCCGGTAGGCGGCGTCGGCGAGGCGGGCGTCGGCGTCCTTCAGCCGCTGGGCGGCGTCCTCGGCGGCGCGCACGGCGGCGGCGGCCTCGGTGAACAGGGCCGCCCGCCGCTCCAGCTGGGCGGCACGTGCGGCCACGCTGTCGGCGCTGCCCCGGGCCTGCGCCAACTCCGCTCGCAGCTGCGCCTGTTCGCGCTCCAGGGTGTCGCGGCGGGTGAGCCGGGAGGCTGCCCGTACGGCGGCCTGCTGGCGGTCGGCGAGCCGCTGCTCGCGCTCCCCCTCGGCGCGCCGCAGCTCCTCCTGGGCGGGGTGCAGCGCGGAGGCCGCGCGGCGGGCGCGGGCGTACTCCTGCTCCAGTCGGTCCGCCTCGGTGGCGAGTTCGCCGGTGGGCGTGTCGCCGGCCTCGGCGGTGGCGGCGGCCAGGGCCTCGCGGAGGTGGCCGAGACGCCGCTCGTCCTCGGTGTGCCGCTCCTCGGCCCGCCGGCAGACGGCGAGGGCCTGGTCCTCGGCCTCGCGGTCGACGTGTCCGGCGACCTTGCGGGCGGGGGCGGGGTGTTCGGTGGCTCCGCAGACCGCGCAGGGCTCGCCGTCGGTGAGATGGGCGGCCAGTTCGGCGGCGATGCCGTTCAGGCGCTGTTCCTTGACGTCGAGCCAGTGGGCGCGGGCGTCGAGGGCACGCTGCCGCGCGGCATCCGCCTGCTGCTGGGCCCGTTCGAGGTCGGCGGCGAGCTGGTCGCGGGTGCGGGCCGCGTCGAGCCGGCGCCGCATGGGGGCGCGCTGGACGGCGAGCTGTTCGGCGCGGGTGGCCGCCTCCTGGGCGGCGTCGACGCGGGTCTGGAGGGCCGCGCGGACGCCGTCCCAGTCGGCGAGCCAGGCCTCGGCCTCGCTCAGGACGTCCTCGTCGGCGCGCTCCTGCCGGTCGAGTCCGGCCCGCTCCTCGGCGACTTCGGCGAGCCTTCGTTCGGCGCGCCGGGCCGCGTCCAGGCCGCCCAGTTCCTCGGCGGCGCGGCGGGCGGCGGCGGCGAGTCCGCCCGCGCCCGCGTCGGCGTGGGAGTCGGGCAGCAGTCCGCGCGCGTGTGCCTCGGCCGCGGTGGCCCGGCGGTGTTCCGCCTCGGTGGCGTCCCACAGCTCCAGGGCGGGCGCGACCGCCTCCGCCTTGCGGGCGCGCTCCATGCGCTGCTGGGCCTCGCGGTGGGCGCCGGACCGCTCCTGGAGGCGCTCGGCACGCTGCCGGGCCTCGGTGAACCGGGCCTGGAGGCGCGCGAGTTCGCGTGTGTCGTCCAGGGCTCGGCGGGCCGCGGCGTGGGCGGACTCGGCGGCGGAGAGCCGGCAGTGGGCGACGGTGAGGCGTTCCCGGGCGGTGCTGCGGGCCACGGCGGCGGCGCCGAGGACGGCCCCGGCCAGTCCCGGGTCGCCCGGGGCCAGGTCGGGCAGCTCCATGGCGTCGTCGGCCTCCTGCTGCATGCGGTGGGCGTCGGCGAGCAGCGCCGTGTCGCCCTCGCGCACGCGTGCCTCGGTGGCGCGGCGGCGTTCGGCGAGGCGCTTCTCGACGTCGGCGAAGCGCTGGGTGTCGAAGAGGCGGCCGAGGAGCCTGCCGCGGGCCTCGGCGTCGGCGCGCAGGAAGCGGGCGAAGTCGCCCTGGGGCAGCAGGACGACCTGGCAGAACTGCTCCCGGCTCATGCCGAGCAGCTGGGTGATCTCCTCGCCGATCTCCTGGTGGGAGCGGCTGCGGTCCGTCCAGACGCCGGCCGTGCCGTCGTACTCGCGCAGCCAGGTCTGGGCCTTGTCGACGGTCGTGCCCGTGCCCCGCAGCTTGGGGCGCTCCCACGGGGGCTGCCGGGTGATCTCCAGCCGGCGTCCGGCGACGGTGAGTTCGAGACGGACCTCGGTGCGGGTGCCCGGCCGGGCGTGGTCGCTGCGCAGGGTCATGCCCTGGCCGCTCTGCCGGGCGCCGGGAACGGAGCCGTAGAGGGCGTAGCAGACGGCGTCCAGGACGGAGGTCTTGCCGGCGCCGGTGGGGCCGTGCAGCAGGAACAGTCCGGCGGCGGACAGGGCGTCGAAGTCGACGCTCTGGGCGCCCCCGAAGGGCCCGAAGGCGGTGATGTCGAGCCGGTGCAGCCTCACCGGGCCACCTCCCGCACGGCGTCGTCGGCGCGCACGGCGTCGAACGCCTCGCGCAGCACGGCCGCCTCGTGCTCGTCGGGTCCGGCGCCGCGCACGTGGGCGACGAAGTCCTGGGCGATCTGCTGGTCGCTGCGGCCGGCGAGGCGGCGGGCGTACGACACCTGGGGGTCGTCCGGGGCGCGCTCGGGGGCGAAGACCAGGCTGAGGGTGTGCGGGAAGCGCTCGGTGAGCCGGGCCATGGGGTCGGCCGGGCGGACGGGGTCGGTGAGGGTGGCCTCGATCCAGGCGTCCTCGTGACGGGTCAGCTCCGGATCGGCGAGGAGGTCGTCGAGAGCGCCGCTGATACGGGCGAGCGGGCGGGGCACCGGGCAGTCGACGCGTTCGGCGGTGACGGATCCGTCCGCGTCCAGGTCGATCAGCCACATGCTCTTGCGGTGGCCGGCCTCGGAGAAGGAGTAGGCGAGCGGCGAGCCGGAGTAGCGCACGCGCTCGGTGATGGTCTGGCAGCCGTGCAGATGCCCGAGCGCCACGTAGTCGACGCCGTCGAAGACGCCGGCCGGTACGGCGGCGACCCCGCCGACGGTGATGTCCCGCTCGCTGTCGCTGGCCTGGCCGCCGGTGACGAAGGCGTGGGCGAGGACGACGGAACGCGTGCCCCGCGCGCGGGTGGCGAGGTCGGCGCGGACGCGGTCCATGGCGGCGCCCAGCACGGCCTCGTGGCCGGCCTTGTCGACGCCGAACTCGTCCTTGACCAGGGCCGGTTCCAGGTACGGCAGGCCGTAGAAGGCGACGTCCCCGTGGGTGTCCCGGAGCACGACCGGCGTGCCGGCGGCGGACGGCTCGGTGCGCAGGTGGATGCCCGCGCGGCCGATGAGCCCGGCGCCGACGCCGAGGCGGCGGGCCGAGTCGTGGTTGCCGGAGACCATCACCGTGGGCACGCCGAGGTCCGCGAGGCGGTGCAGGGCGGTGTCGAACAGCTCGATCGCGGGGAGCGGGGGCACCGCTCGGTCGTACACGTCGCCCGACACGACCACCGCGTCCACCTCGCGCTCACGCACGGTGGCGACGAGGTGACCGATGAACTCGGCCTGGGCCCCGAGCAGGTTCACCCGGTGGAAGGCCCGGCCGAGGTGCCAGTCGGACGTGTGCAGGACTCTCATGATCCCCGAGACTAACGGCCGGGTCTGACATCACGGGCGGTTACTCCCGTACCAGCCCGTCACGACCGGCACCGCGCAGGCCCGTTATGCCCGATTCACTCCAATTATCAGGCATCTCCGTAGGCTTCGCCGCCGAGTTCGAAGCCGGCCGTGCCCGCCGTCACATCGGCGAGCCAGGCGCGGAAGGCGTCCACGTCGGCGTCGGGCAGACCGATCTCGATGGTGACGGCCTCGCCGTAGCGGACGTCCCGCACCTCGCGTCCGGTGGCGCGCAGGTCGTTCTGGACCTTGCCCGCGCGTTGGTGGTCGACGGTCACGCTGGCCAGCCGGAAGCGGCGCCGGGTGATCGTGCCGAGCGCGTCCAGGGCCTCGCCGACCGAGCCGCCGTAGGCGCGGATGAGCCCGCCGGCGCCGAGCTTCACGCCGCCGTAGTAGCGGGTGACGACGGCCACCACGTACCGCATGTCGCGGCGCAGCAGCATCTGGAGCATGGGCACGCCGGCGGTGCCGCCCGGTTCGCCGTCGTCGCTGGCCTTCTGCACGGAGGCGTCGGCGCCGATGACGTACGCCCAGCAGTTGTGGGTGGCGTCGGCGTGCTCCTTGCGCACGGCGGCGATGAAGTCCTGGGCCTCCTGCTCGGTGGCGGCCGGGGCGAGGGCGCACAGGAAGCGGGAGCGGTTGATCTCGGTCTCGTGCACGCCCGCGCGGGCGACTGTGCGGTACTCGTCCTGCATCCCGCCAGCCTATGCGAGCGCCGGGACGCCCCCGGTCAGCGCTTCTTCTTCCCGCGCGGGACCGTGAACGAGGTGAGCAGGGCCGCGCCCGGGGCGAGGGCCGGCCAGTCGGTGCCGTGCCAGGCGAGCACGGCGATGGCGCTGGTCGGGAACTTCGCCCGTACCCGGTCCAGGGAGTCGTCGAGGCCGTCCGCGGCCAGTGCCAGGACCAGCTCCTCCAGGCCGGGGTTGTGGCCGATCAGCAGCAGCGTCCGGACCTCCGGCGGCGCCTCGCGCACGACTTCCAGCAGCTCGGGTACGCCGGCCGCGTACAGCCGCCGGTCGTAGCGCACCGGCGGCGGCGTGGCCCACTCGGCGGAGGCCAGCTCCCAGGTTTGGCGGGCGCGTACGGCGGTGGAGCACAGGGCGAGGTCGGGCAGCGTGCCGGCGGCGAGGGCGCGCCCGGCGGCCGGAGCGTCCCGCAGCCCCCGCGGCCCGAGCGGCCTGCGGTAGTCCTCGACCCCCTCGGGCCACGCGGACTTCGCATGCCGCAACACCACCAGCCGCCGCAGCGGACCGGCACCCGCCGGGGCGTTCACGCGGGCCTCCCGACACCCCGAGGCACGGGCGACCCACCACGGCCCCCGCCACCCCGAGGCCACCCGGACTCGGCCGGCCGCAACACCACCAGCCGCCCCAGCCGACCCGCACCCGCCGGGGCGTTCACGCGGGCCTCCCGACACCCCGCGGCACCGGCGACCCACCACGGCCCCCGCCACCCCGAGGCCCCCCGGACTCGGCCGGCCGCAACACCAGCAGCCGCCCCAGCCGACCCGCACCCGCACCCGCACCCGACGACCCGTTCACGCGGACCTCCCGACACCCCGCGGCACGGGCGACCCACCACGGCCCCCGCCACCCCGAGGCCCCCCGGACTCGGCCCGCCGCAACAGCACCGGTCGGCGCGTTCACGCGGGGTTCCCGAGGTCGTGCGCGAGGTCGAGGGCGAGCAGGCGGTCGGCGTAGGCGTACGTCTCGAAGCGGGCGCCGTCGGTGAGGTCCGGGGCACACGCCACGTCCCGCAGCACGTCCAGCACCCCCGGCAGGTCGAGATCGTCCTCCCAGGCGGCCCGCAACCGTCCGCGCACCGGTTCCGGTACCGGTCGTGAGGGGTGCCGCGCCCATCCGGCCACGGCCCGCCGCCAGTCCGCGAGCTGCCCGGCGGCCCGGTCCAGGGCGCTGCCGTCCAGCCGCGCGGGCTGGTGCCGGGGGACGCGGAGCAGGGCGAGCCGCAGCGCGGCGGGGTCGGCGAGCAGGGCCGGAAGCGACGGCTGCGACCCGGCCCACTCCACCGGGGCGACAGCGGCCAACGGCCCCTCACCCCGCTCCCCCGGCGCCACCCCCCGCCCGCCCGTCGTAGGCCATCGTGCGACGTGGATCACCTGGGCCTCGCCCAAGCCGGACGCGACGTCGCGGTCGTCCTCGAAGGGGCGGATGGCGAGGTGGGTGGCGGCTGTGCGGAGTTCCGGCTGGTCGCGGGGGGCCGTGAGGATCGTCCAGACCGGGGTGCCGCCCAGTTCCAGCGCCCGTACCAGCAGGTCCGCGGTGAGCAGCACCCGCAGGGCCGTCGGGTCGAGGCCGGAGGCGTGGGCCTCGATGCGGGTCAGGCCGCGGCGGGCGGGCGCGGCGGGGACGGGCTCACCGGTTCGGGCGTCGAGAATGCGCTGCACGGGGCGAGCGTAGGCGGGCGGGCGGCCGTATGCAGCGGCTTGCGCCGATTCCGGACAACGTGGCGGGGTAGGGCGGGAATCCGCACCCGTCGCGGCGATGTTGCCCCGACGCACAGTTCCCCGCAGCCCGAGGAGGCGGCCGATGTACGGCGACGAAGCGACGATCCGCAGGATCCTGACCGAGCTGGGCGACACCTGGGCGGTGGTCGGCCTGTCCTCGAACCAGAACCGGCCCGCCTACCGGGTGGCGCGGGTGCTCCAGCAGTTCGGCAAGCGGATCGTGCCGGTGCACCCCAAGGCCGAGACGGTGCACGGGGAGCAGGGCTACGTCTCCCTCGCGGACATCCCCTTCGACGTGGACGTGGTCGACGTCTTCGTCAACAGCGACCTGGCAGGCGCGGTGGCGGACGAGGCCGTGGCGAAGGGCGCGCGGGCGGTGTGGTTCCAGCTGGGGGTCGTCGACGAGGGCGCCTACGAGCGGACCCGGGCCGCGGGTGCGGAGATGGTGATGGACCGGTGCCCGGCGATCGAAATTCCCCGCCTGAACTAGCCTGTCTCACTTTCTTCTCACAATTCGGCGCTGAATATTGACATTCCCGTACCGCGCTGACCTGTGCGAAGACTCGACCAAGACACCGGAGATCCCGAGTCAAAACTTGGTTATCAGTCTTCTGTCGGCGCGGAAATCGTCCCTAATCTGTGGCCTCCTTGCTCGTCAATCCCGCGTCAGCGATCCGAGAGGCCACTTGACATGCCGAAAGTCGACCATGCTGTGCCGGTAGCCACGACGGATTCCGGCGGTCTGCGCCGGCACGTCGGGCTCATCGGTCTGATGTGGGCCTCGGTGGGCTCCATCATCGGATCCGGCTGGCTCTTCGGCGCCGAGAAGGCGGTCGTCGCGGCTGGCCCGGCCGCGATCATCTCGTGGCTGATCGGCACGGTGGCGATCGTGCTGCTCGCCCTGGTCCACGCCGAGCTCGGCGGCATGTTCCCGGTGGCGGGCGGCACGGCCCGCTACCCGCACTACGCGTTCGGCGGTCTGGCCGGCATGTCCTTCGGCTGGTTCTCCTGGCTCCAGGCGGCGACGGTGGCCCCGATCGAGGTCGAGGCCATGATCGGTTACGCCAAGCACTGGCGCTGGGCCGACGGCCTCCAGCACCACGACCAGACGCTGACCCCGAGCGGCTTCGCGGTGGCCGTGGTCCTCATGCTGGTCTTCGTCGGCGTCAACTTCTTCGGCGTCCGCGCCCTCGCGCACACCAACAGCGCCGCCACCTGGTGGAAGATCGCCGTCCCGCTCGCGGCGATCTTCATCATCGCGATCGGCAACTTCCACCCCGGCAACTTCACCTCCGAGGGCTTCGCGCCGTTCGGCGCCAAGGGCGTGCTCAGCGCCATCAGCGACAGCGGCATCATCTTCGCCCTGCTGGGCTTCGAGCAGGCGATCCAGCTGGCCGGCGAGAGCCGCAACCCGCAGCGGGACCTGCCGCGCGCGACCCTCGGCTCGGTCGCGATCGGCGCCGCCATCTACATCCTGCTCCAGATCGTCTTCATCGCCGCCCTGCCGCACGCCTCCTTCGCGCACGGCTGGGCCCACCTGGACTTCCCGGGCATCAGCGGCCCGTGGGCGGGCCTGGCCACCCTGGTCGGCCTGGGCTGGCTGAGCGTGGTGCTGTACATCGACGCGGTGATCTCGCCCGGCGGCACGGGGCTGATCTACACGACGGCCACTTCCCGGGTGTCGTACGGCCTCGCGAAGAACGGCTACGCGCCGAAGCTGTTCACGAGGACCGACAAGCGCGGCGTGCCGTGGTTCGGCCTGATCGTCTCGTTCGTCACCGGCGTGATCTGCTTCCTGCCGTTCCCGAGCTGGCAGACGCTGGTCGGATTCATCACCTCGGCGAGCGTGCTGATGTACGCGGGCGCGCCGCTGGCCTACGGTGTGTTCGCCGACCGACTGCCGCACCGTGAACGCCCGTACCGGCTGCCCGGCGGCAAGATCGTCTCCCCGCTGTCCTTCGTGGTCGCCGACCTCATCATCTACTGGGCCGGCTGGGGCACCCTGTGGCGCCTGGGCTTCGCGATCCTGCTCGGTTACGTGCTGCTCGGCTCGTACGCATGGTACGCGATCCGCAAGCGCCTGCCGGACGCGCCGCGCCTGGACTTCAGGGCCGCGCAGTGGCTGCCCGGTTACCTGGTGGGCATGGGCCTGATCTCCTGGCTGGGCGGCTTCGGCGGCGGCCGGGGCACCATCGGCCTGTGGTGGGACATGCTGATCGTGGCGGCCTTCTCCCTGGTCGTCTACTACTGGGCCAAGGCCACCGCGTCGCGGCCCGAGGCGATCGAGCGGAGCATCGACGAGGTCGTGGTGACGGACGCGCCCGCGCACTGACCGCGTCCGCGCACTGACCGCCCCCACGGTGTCCCGTCGGCCGACCGGCTGACGGGACACCGTCATAATGCCCCGCGTGACGCCTCCTTCCCCCCATCCCGAGTCCCCTTCCGCCGCGCACTGTCCGGTCGTCGTCATCGGCGCCGGACCGGCCGGCCTGACCGTCGGCAACATCCTGCGCGCCGCCGGTGTCGACTGCCTGGTCCTGGAGACCGAGAGCAGAGCGTTCATCGAACAGCGGCCGCGTGCCGGCGTGATCGAGGAACGGGTCGTACGCGGCCTCGAACAGCGCGGCCTGGCCGGCGACCTGCCGAAGCGTGCCGAGCGGCACACCGAGTGCGAGTTCCGCTTCGACGGCCGTGGCCACCGCTTCGCCTACACCGAGCTGACGGGCTACCACCACTGGGTCTACCCGCAGCCGTTGCTCGTGACCGACCTCGTGCGCGAGTACGCCGACGTGCGCGGCGGGGAGATCCGCTTCGGCGTGCGGGACGTACGCCTGCACGACCTGGACTCGGACCGGCCCGCTGTCTCGTACACCGACCCGGACAGCGGGGAACGGCACCTGGTGACCTGCGAGTTCGTGGCCGGCTGCGACGGGGCCCGCGGGGCGAGCCGGGCCGCGCTGCCGTCACGGGCGCGGATCTCCCGGCACGACTACGGCATCGGCTGGCTGGCGCTGCTGGCCGAGGCGCCGCCGTCCTCGGACCGCGTGCTGTTCGGCATGCACACGGACGGGTTCGCCGGGCACATGCCGCGCAGCCCCGAGCTGACCCGCTACTACCTCCAGTGCCCGCCCGGCGACGACCCGGACGCGTGGTCGCACGAGCGCGTGTGGGCCGACCTCCAGCGGCGGCTGCGTGCGGCGGACCGCCCGCCGCTGACGGAGGGCCGGCTGCTGGAGAAGCGTGTGCTGGACATGCACACCTACGTGGTGGAGCCGATGGTGTTCGGCCGGCTGTTCCTGGCCGGAGACGCCGCGCACCTCGTCGCGCCGATCGCCGCGAAGGGCATGAACCTGGCCCTGCACGACGCGTTCCTGCTCGGTGACGGCCTCGTCGCCCAGCTGACCGGGGGCGACTCCACGGGACTGGACGGCTACTCGGACGCGTGCCTGAGGCGGGTGTGGGACTACCAGGAGTTCTCGGAGTGGCTGTCCGAGATCTACCACGGCACCTCCTCCGGCGACCCCTACCGCGCCGGCACCACGCTGGCCCGGCTGCGCCGGATATTCACCTCGCCGGTCGCGGCGGCGGCCTTCGCCGAGCAGTACCTCGGGACCGCCGAAGCGTGCTGATCCGGTCAGCGCGCCACCCCGCCGCCCCGTTCGGCGAGGCGGTGGTCGGCCGTCCTGAGAGCCTCCTCCACCAGGCGCCGCAGGTGTCCGTGGCGCAGTGAGTAGATCACCCGGCGGCCCTCCTTGCGGGTGTCCACCACTCCGGCCAGCCGCAGCCGGGCCAGGTGCTGGCTGACGGCCGGCCGGGCGGCGCCGCACGCCTCGGTGAGCGTGCCGACGTCGGCCTCGCCGGCCGCGAGGGTGTGCAGCAGGGCGAGCCGGGTGCGGTCGCCGAGCAGGGCGAGGAGTTCGGCGGCGAGCGCGAACTGCTCCTCGCCCGGGCTGCGCTCGTGCGCATGGTGCGCAGGTGATAGGTGCATGCGTGCGCTCATACGCACATAATGGCTCCGTGGGCGCCGAGCGTCCACTCCCGCCCACCGGAAGGGGATCGACGTGAGCGACCGGCACCCTCATGAGCACGGCCCGCACCAGCACGGCCCGCACGGGCATGCGCACGGCACCCCCGGCCTGCGCCATCGCCTGGCCCATCTCCTCACCCCGCACTCCCACGAGACCGCCGGGAAACTGGATCCGGCGCTGGAGTCGTCGGTGCGCGGCATGCGCGCGTTGTGGGTCTCGCTGGCCGTACTGGGGGCGACCGCGCTGGCCCAGGCGGCCGTGGTGGCCGTGTCCGGATCGGTGGCGCTGCTCGGGGACACGGTGCACAACGCGGCCGACGCGCTGACCGCCGTACCCCTAGGCATCGCCTTCGTGCTGGGCCGCCGGGCGGCGACCCGCCGGTTCACCTACGGGTACGGCCGTGCCGAGGACCTCGCGGGGCTGGTGATCGTACTGACCATCGCCGCGTCGGCGGCGTTCGCCGCGTGGGCGGCCGTCGGCAGGCTGCTCGACCCGCGCCCGGTCGCGCAGGTGCCGGCGGTCGCGCTGGCCGCGCTGCTCGGCTTCGCCGGCAACGAGTGGGTGGCCCGGTACCGGATCCGGGTGGGCCGGGAGATCGGCTCGGCCGCGCTCGTCGCCGACGGGCTGCACGCGCGTACCGACGGGTTCACCTCGCTGGCCGTGCTGCTGGGCGCCGGCGGGTCGGCGCTGGGATGGCACCTGGCCGACCCGCTCGTGGGGCTGGCGATCACGGCCGCGATCGTGCTGGTGCTGCGGGACGCGGCGCGGGAGGTGTTCCGGCGGGTGCTGGACGCCGTCGACCCGGCGCTGGTGGACCGGGCCGAGCACGCGGTGCGCCAGGTACCGGGGGTGTGCGCGGTGGGCGAGCTGCGCCTGCGCTGGATCGGGCACCGCCTGCGGGCCGAGCTCGCGGTGGTGGTGGACGGCGAGGCGACACTGCGCCAGGCCCACGCGATCGCCGTCGCGACCGAACACGCCCTGCTCCACGCGGTACCCCGCCTGACGGCCGCCCTGGTCCACGCCGACCCGGCGCCGATCCCCGGAGAGGCGGACCCGCACCTGGCCCTGGCCCATCACGCGACGACGTGAGCCGCGCCGGCGACGGGCCGGCCGAGCGGTCAGGCGATGCCCAGGCCGTCCAGCACCACCGCGCCGGGCAGCTCGGCCAGGGCCTTGCCGGGGACCAGGAGCTTGCCGCGACGACGACCGCTGCCCACCAGGACGTAGGGCAGGTCGACGACGGCCGAGTCCAGCAGGACCGGCCAGCTCGTGGGCAGGCCGAGCGGGGTGATGCCGCCGTACTCCATGCCGCTCTCGCCGGTCGCCGTCTCCATCGAGGCGAACGAGGCCTTGCGGGCGCCCAGTTGGCGCCGAACGACCCCGTTGACGTCGGCCCGGGTGGTGGAGAGCACCACACAGGCGGCCAGCGTGGTCTCGCCGGCCCGCTTGCCCGCGACGACGACACAGTTCGCCGACCGCTCCAGCAGGTCCCGGCCGTAGTGCTCCACGAAGACGGCCGTGTCGGCCCACTGCGGCTCGGTGTCGACGTACAGGATCCGGTCGGCCGGGACCGCGCCCTGCCAGTCGCGTACGGCGTCGGCGACGGGGGCGGTCAGTTCGTCCAGGCAGTCCGGCGCCGGAACAGCGGTGTCGAAGTCTCCGATGGGTGCGCGCATGGCCGCACGCTAGCAGCCCCTTCCGGCACGGTTCAGCGCACCGGCGGCACCGAGACGGCCATCACCATCTCCATGGGTTCCGCACCCTCGTTGCCGTACGTGTGCGGCGTACTCGCCTCGAACGTGGCGCTCGCCCCGGCCGGGACCAGGTGCTTCACCCCGTCGACGGTGAGGGTCAGTTCACCGGCGGTGACGTGGACGAGTTCCACGGTGCCCGCCGGATGCGGGTCGGACGGGCTCTGCTCGCCGGGCATCAGCCGCCAGTCCCACATCTCCAGCGGGCCGGGCGCCTCCGTTCCCGCCAGCAGGCGGTTGTAGCTGCCGGCCTCGGTGTGCCACAGCCGTACGGCCTGCTCGGCGGGGACGATGCGGACCTTGGGTCCCTGTTCGTAGTCGAGCAGCGTGGTGACGCTGACGCCGAGCGCGTCACCGATCTTGACGACGGTTCCGATGCTGGGGTTCGTCCGGGCCTGCTCGATCTGGATGAGCATGCCGCGGCTGACCCCCGCGCGGGCGGCGAGCGTGTCCAGGGTGAAGCCGCGTTCGGTGCGCCACCGTTTGACGTTGCGCGCCAGGGACTGGGTCAGCAGGTCGAGGTCCGACACGTAGGGTCCAATATTCGGGAAGTTCAATATAATTGATGATTCAGTTCAGTGAACTGCATTACGGTGAGGTGCACCTGATCGTTCACCGCACTGTACTGCGAGGCCGGCCGTGACAGCATTCTTCGCCCTGACCACCAGCCTGCTGTGGGGGCTGGCCGACTTCGGCGGCGGACTGCTGACCCGGCGTACCCCGGCGCTCACGGTCGTGGTGGTCTCGCAGGCCATCGCGGCGGCCGTCCTGGGCGCGATCGTGCTCGCCACGGGCGGCTGGGGCGAGGCCGAGCCCCGGCTGTGGTTCGCGTTCGCGGCGGGCCTGGTCGGACCGGTGGCCCTGCTCTCCTTCTACCAGGCCCTCGCCCTCGGCCCGATGGGCGTCGTCTCCCCCCTCGCCACCCTCAGCGTCGCGGTCCCCCTCGGGGTCGGCCTCGCCCTAGGCGAGCGGCCGGGGCTGCTCCAGGTCGCGGGCATCGCGGTCGCCGTCACGGGCGTCGTCCTGGCCGGCGGCCCGCAACTGCGGGGCGCGGCCGTGCAGCGGCGCGCGATCCTGCTCACGCTGGTCGCGGCGCTCGGCTTCGGCACGGTGTTCGCGCTGATCACGGAGGCCGCGACCAATGTCACGGGCCTGTTCCTCGCCCTGTTCGCGCAGCGGCTGACCAATGTCGCGGTGGGCGGGGCCGCGCTCGCCGTCTCGGTCCGGCGCGGCGGCACCGCCCTCCCGGAGGGCGGCTTCCCCTGGGCCTCGCTGCCCGCGCTGGCCTTCGTCGGACTCGCCGACGTGGCGGCCAACGGCACGTACGCCGTCGCCGCCCGGAGCGGCCCGGTCACCGTCGCGGCCGTGCTCGCCTCGCTGTATCCGGTGGTGACCGCGCTGGCCGCGCGCGGCTTCCTCAGCGAGCGGCTGCGCGCGGTCCAGGCGGCGGGAGCGGGCCTGGCCCTGCTGGGCACACTGCTGCTGGCGACCGGCTGACCCGGCCCGCGTCAGCCCTCGGGCTCCAGCGCGGCGAGCCGGGCCACCGCGTCCTCGTCCAGATCCGCGAGCGCCCGCAGCTGCCCCGGCGTCATGCCGTCCGGGATCGGCACCGGCGCGGGGGTCCGCAACGGCGGCTGCCAGCCCTCGTCGGGCGTCCAGCGCCGTACGACCCTGGCCGGCGCGCCCGCCACCACCGCGTGGTCGGGCACCGTGCCCCGCACCACCGCGCCGGCCGCCACGACCACGTTCCGGCCGATCCGCGCGCCCGGCAGGATCACCGCGCCCGTGCCGATCCAGCAGCCCGGGCCGATCTCGACCGGCTCCATCCGCGGCCACTGCCTGCCGATGGGCTCGTGCGGGTCGTCGTAGGAGTGGTTGGTGGAGGTGACGTAGACGTACGGGCCGAAGTAGCAGTCGCTGCCGATGGTGACCGTGGTGTCCGCGATGACGTGGCTGCCGCGGCCGAGGACCACGCCGTCGCCGATGCGCAGGATCGGCTCCGGACCGAGGTCCAGATCGGGCATCAGGCCGGCGGTGAGGGTGACCTGCTCGCCGATGATGCAGTGCGAGCCGAGCCGGATCCAGGGTTCGCCGAAGACCGTGCCGAGCGGGAAGGCCAGCCGGGTGGCCTCGCCGATGGAGCCGAAACGGAAGCCCGCGGGGCGCTCGGCCGTGACGGACCCGGTGCGCTGCATCCAGGACCAGGCCGCGTGTACGGCTCGCTGGGCGAGGCCCTGTCGCCAGGACGAGAACGTGTTCTTGCGCTTCGGCACGGGGTCACGTTACTCACCGGTCGCTTCCGGCGCAGAGGGCGGGCTGCTGTGATCTTTGCCCCACCGGGTGCCGTACGGTGCCGTGTACCGCTGACACAAGGAGACGGTGATGACGCACAAGGCGCTGATCGTGGGTATCGGGGGCAAGGAGCCGCAGGTCGATCCGGAGGCGTTCGTGGCGCCCACGGCGTCCGTGATCGGGGACGTCGTCCTGCACCCGGAGGCCAGTGTCTGGTACGGGGCCGTGCTGCGCGGTGACGTCGAGAGGATCACCGTGGGGGCGCAGGCCAATGTGCAGGACAACGTCACCCTGCACTCCGATGCCGGGTTCCCCGTCACCATCGGGGAGCGGGTGTCCATCGGGCACAACGCGGTGGTGCACGGGGCGACCGTCGAGGACGACTGCCTCATCGGGATGGGGGCGACCGTGCTCAACGGCGCGGTGATCGGCGCGGGATCGCTGGTCGCGGCCCAGGCGCTGGTGCCGCAGGGGATGGTGGTGCCCGCCGGCTCGCTGGTGGCGGGGGTGCCGGCGAAGGTGAAGCGGCCCCTCTCCGAGGAGGAGCGGGAGGGGGTCACCCTCAACGGCACCCTGTACGCGGAGTTGGGCAAGGCGCACAAGGACGTGCACCAGTAGGAGCGTGCGCGGCGGCGGGTGCCGGGGGCCTCACTCCCCGGCGCCCACCGGTTCCGCTTCTCGCTGGTCCGCCTGGGCCTTCTTCGCCTTGCGCCTGAGGATCAGCATGGAGGCCAGGCCGATCAGCACCGCCACTCCCAGGCCCACGTACGAGAAGCGCTTCAGCCAGTCCTCGGCGACGATGCCCACGTAGTAGATGACGGCCGTCGTGCCGCCGGCCCAGCAGATGCCGCCGAGGACGTTGGCGATGAGGAACTTCCAGTACGGCATGTGCAGGACGCCCGCGAGGGGGCCGGCGAAGATGCGCAGCAGGGCGACGAAGCGGCCGAAGAAGACCGCCCACATGCCCCACTTCTCGAAGGACCGCTCGGCGGTGGCCACATGGCCCGCGCTGAAGTGGCGTGGGAACTTCCTCCCGAGCCACGCCAGCAGCGGGCGTCCGCCCTTGCGGCCGATGGCGTAGCCGATGGAGTCGCCGATCACCGCGCCCGCGGTCGCGCAGGCACCGAGGACGACCGGGTTGACACCCGAGTGCTGGGAGGAGAGCAGCGCCGCCGAGACCAGGATGATCTCCCCCGGCAGCGGGATGCCCAGGCTCTCCAGACCGATCACCAGAGCCACCGCGGCGTAGACGGCGACCGCCGGCACCGAGTCGAGCCATTCCTGGACGTGCACCGCCGGTCCTCCCCTGTCGCTGTCCCTGCCCGTCGGGTCACCGCATGTAAAGCGCGCCCCAAGGGAAGGCTACCTGGTCGGCGGTGAACGGCCGCTCGCCCGCGCCCGGCCCGCGGCACCGTCCCGCCCCCGCCCCTTACGTTTCCGGCCATCCCGGTGTCACGCGGGAGGGGAAGGCTCTCCGCGGTTCCGCCCGGCCCGCCTCCCCCCAGGCCCCCGTGGGGGCCCGCCGCGGAAGGACGACGTCCCCGTGCCCTCACTGTCCCCGTCCGGCTCGCTGCCCCCGGACACGGCCGCCCGCCCCGAGTGCGCCGCACCGGCCCCGTCGGCCACCGGGGCGTGTCCCGGGACCACGGCCACGGCCCGGCCGGCGTCCCGCATGTCCGCCCGGCCGGTACGGCTGGCCCTGTGCCTGGCTCCCCTGCTGCTCGCCGCCGGCTGGGCCGTGGCCAACCGGCCCGTGGTGTACGAGGGGGTACGGCGGCTGGTCGCGGCCGACCCGGGGTGGCTGCTGGCCGGAGCCGGTTTCACCTGTCTGACCTGGGTGGCCGCCTCCTGTGCCCGGCAGGGTGCCCTGCCCGACCGGCTGCCGCCGGGGCTGCTGCTGGCCTCGCAGTTCGCGGCCGGCGCCGCCAATCACGCGCTCCCCGCCGGGCTCGGTGCCCACGCGGTCACCCTGCGCTTCCTGCGCGGGCGGGGGGTGCCGCTGGAGCGGGCGACCGCGTCGATCGGGCTGTACTCGCTGGCCAGGTCCACGGCGAAGACGCTGGTCCTGCTGGTCTTCCTGGCGGTGTCCCCGGCCTGGCGGCGCCTCGGGGACCTGGTCCCGGACGGCCGGCTGCTGGTGCCGCTCGCGGCCGTCGCGGGCGGGGCGGTCGCGGTGGCGGGGGTGCTGCTGACGGTCGTACGGCCGTTACGGCGGCCGGTGACCGGGCTGCTGCGCTCGGCCCTGGCCGACGCGCGCGCGGTGCACTCCCGGCCCCGCCGGGTGCTCGCCCTGTGGGGCGGGGCGGTCGCGATGCCGCTGGTGCAGGCGGGCACGCTCGCCTGTGTCGGGGCCTCGCTCGGGCTGGGACTGCCGTGGGAGCAGGTGGTGCTCGCCCATCTGGCGGCGGGCACGGCCGTCGGGGCGGTGCCGGCGCCGGGCGGGCTGGCGGTCGACGCGGCGCTGGTGTGGACGCTGGTCACGTTCGGCGCGGGACCTGCGGTGGCGACGGCCACGGTGATCGGGTACCGGGCGCTGTCGGACTGGGTGCCGCTGCTGCCCGGGGCGTTGGTGCTGTCGGCGCTGATCCGGGCGAAGGTGTTGTGAACCGGCCTTGAGAGTTACCGTCGGTATTTCCGACCGCTCCCCGATCAGCCCCCTGCTATGGTGCGCCGATGTCATCGGTCAAGCAGTTCCAGGTCACCTTCGACTGCGCGGAACCCGAGCGCGTCGCTCGTTTCTGGTGCGAGGTGTTGGGGTACGTCGTATCGCCGCCACCGGCGGGGTTCGCCACGTGGGACGATTTCGATCGCTCGCGGCCACCTGAGGACCGGGGTTCATGGTGGGCGTGCAGTGACCCCTCCGGCGTGGGCCCGCGACTGTTCTTCCAGCGCGTCCCCGAAGGCAAGGTCGTCAAGAACCGGGTGCATCTCGACGTGCGGGTCGGTACCGGGCTCGTGGGTGAGGAGCGCCTGGCCGCGCTTGAGGCGGAATGCGCACGACTGGTCGCGCTCGGCGCGGTACGCGAGCGACTCCTGTACGACGGCACCGACGCGTGCATCGGCATGCGGGACATCGAGGGCAACGAGTTCTGTCTCGACTGAGCGGCACCTGCCCAGAGACCCGCTTGCCCGGAGGTCCGCGCCCGTCCGCGGCAGCACGTCCGCGCGGCGCCGGGCACCTCGCCCAGCGCCTACCGCGCCGCCTTCCGCGGGGGCGCGGTGCTCACTTCCGCGGGTCGGTCGGGCGCAGGGTCCACACGACGGTCATCTCGCCGGTCACGGCGCCGTCCGCGCGCCGGATCTCGACCGACACCGGGAACTCGGGGCGCTGCCCGGCGTCCAGTTCGGCGACGACCTCGGCGGCCGGGCGGCCCAGCGTCGCGGTCGCGGTGACGACGCCCATGGCCAGCTTCTTGTAGGCAATGTCGGCCCGCACGGCGAGCGGCACGGCGCGCGAGAGCTGGTCCCCGAAGGCGGCCAGCACGATGGCACCGCTGGCCGACTCCCCGAGGGTGAACATCGCGCCGGCGTGCGGGCCGCCCACGTGGTTGTGGTAGGCGCTCTGGTCCGGCAGGGAGACCACGGCCTTGTCGGGCGCGGTCTGAAGGAACTCCAGGTTGAGGGTCCGGGCCATGGGCACGGTGGCGGCGAGCATGTCGCCGATCGACATCTGGTCTGCGCTCATGGCCGTCATGTTACTCATGGGTAGCCGAGCCTGACCAGGGAAGCCACTAGGGTTACTGGCCATGTGGCCAGATCAGCAGCCGCCAGGGGGCGCGCCCAACCCGCAGCAGAACCAGCAGAACAACCCGTATCAGCAGCCTGGTTACCAGCAGCCGAACCCGTACCAGCAGCCCGGCTACCAGCAGTACCCGCAGGCCGGCCCCTACGGTCAGCAGGCGCAGGGCGGCCCGTACGGACAGCAGCCGCAGTGGGGGCAGCCGGGGCAGCCCCCCGGCGCGCCCGTGCCCCAGCCCCCGCAGGGCGGCGGTGGCGGTCGCACCAAGCTCGTCGCGATCGTCGCGGCCACGGCGGTCGTCGTCACCGCCGCCGTGACCGGCTATCTGGTGCTGGGCGGTTCGAAGGACGACGAGGCGGACGACGGCAAGGGCGGACAGCACACGAGCCCGTCGCCGACGGCCACCGAGCCCGCCTCGCCCACGGCGTCCGCGACCGGCGACCCGCGCGGCAACGAGACCGAGAAGCCGACCGTGGCGGGCTGGAAGGTCGTGGTCAACCCCAAGTACGGCACGGCCTTCGACGTGCCCGCCGACTGGGAGGTCGAGCGGCCCGGCGTCTTCTCCTTCTTCGAGGACGAGACGAAGGGCGACGGCTCCGCGTACATCGGCTTCTCCGGCTCCACGTTCCTGAAGCCGGACTACTGCACCTCCGACGACAGCGGCACCAAGGAGTCGCACGCGCTCGCGGCCGGCGGCACGAAGGGCGAGAACGGCGCCAAGGACACCGCGAGCATCGCCCGCGGCGACTCGGCCACCTTCGCCTTCGGCGGCTACACCGACCAGTCGGAGGCCGCCAAGAAGTACCTGCGGATCGGCAAGGCGAAGCCCTTCACCACGACCTCGGGTGTGAAGGGCAGCGTCGCGACGTCGTACGTCCTCGGCGTGCCGAAGAAGAACAAGTGCGACACCGACGGCAAGGCCACCACCTTCGCCTTCAAGAACTCCACGGGCAGCTTCGTCTCGTGGACGTTCTACGGCGCGAAGGGCGTCGAGGACGAAGTGCCCGACGCGACGATGAACAAGATCCTCAGCACGGTGCGGCTGCACGGCGACCCGATCGTGGACTGACCACCACGGGGTCCGCCACCCGCCCACGACGTCCGCGAAACCACTTGGCACGCCGGAAGCCGGGCGGGGATAGTCGGCCGGTGACCCAGACCTCCAACTCCCCCGTCCGCCCCCGTGGACCCGCCTGGGCGGGGCGCAACTACTCGCTGCTGACCGCGGCGGCCATCGTGACGAGCCTCGGTGCGAACGGCTCGCTGATCGCCGCCGCGTTCGCCGTTCTGGAGTCGGGCGGCGACGGCGGGGACGTCGGCCTGGTGGCCGCCTCCCGCACCCTGCCGCTGGTGGTCTTCCTGCTCATCGGCGGCGCGGTCGCGGACCGGCTCCCCCGGCACCGGGTGATGGTCGCCGCCAACACGCTCAACTGCCTCTCCCAGGCGGCGTTCGCGGCCCTCGTCCTCGCCGGTGAGCCCCGACTGTGGCAGATGATGCTGCTCACCGCGCTCGGCGGCACCGGCCAGGCGTTCTTCGGCCCCGCCGCGGAGGGCATGCTGATGTCCTCCGTGGAGGGCGAACAGGCGGGCCGGGCGTTCGCCGTCTTCCGCATGGCCACCCAGGGCGCGGCCCTCGGCGGCGCGGCACTGGGCGGCGCCCTGGTCGCGGCCGTCGGCCCCGGCTGGGTGCTCGCCCTCGACGCGGCGGCCTTCGCCGTCGCCGCCGCGCTGCGCTCCTTCCTCGACGTCAGCCACATCCCGCCGCGGGCGCCGGGCGGGGGCATGCTGGCCGATCTCCGCGAGGGCTGGCGGGAGTTCACCGGCCGGCCCTGGCTGTGGGCCATCGTCGTGCAGTTCTCGATCGCCAACGCGGTGGTCGGCGCGGCCGACGCGGTCTACGGTCCCCTCGTCGCCCGGGACAGCCTGGGCGGCGCGGGCCCGTGGGGCCTGGCCCTGGCCGCGTTCGGCGCGGGCACGGTGGCCGGGGCCCTGCTGATGACCCGCTGGAAGCCCCGCCGTCTGCTGCTCGCCGGCACGCTGTGCGTCTTCCCGCTGGCCTTGCCGGGGGCCGCGCTGGCCGTGCCGGTGCCGGCGGGCGTGCTGTACGGGGTGATGTTCGTCGCGGGTACGACGGTGGAGGTGTTCGGCGTCTCCTGGATGACCGCGCTGCACCAGGAGATCCCCGAGGACAAGCTCTCCCGGGTCTCGGCCTACGACTGGTTCGGCTCGGTCTCCCTCATGCCGCTCGCCACGGCCCTGGCCGGCCCGGCCGAGGCCGCCGTCGGCCGCACGGCCGCCCTGTGGGGGTGTGCCGGCCTGGTGGTCCTGGTCACCGCCCTGGTGCTGCTGGTCCCGGACGTCCGCGACCTCACCCGCCGCACGCACCCGGTCGCCGGCTCCCCGGCGCCGTCAGCCGATGCCGAACGCCCCGTCGGGGGGCTCGGGTGACGGTACGGCGTCGATGTCCTCGACCGGCCGCGCATCGCCGATGAACTCCCGCACGGCCGCCCCGTGTTCGACCCGCGCCGGAAAGACGTCCGCCGCGGCGCGCCGGGCCGGCGTGGCGATGTCCAGCGGCCGGTGCGAGGCCACGACCACCGCGTTCCCGAACCGCCGGCCGCGCAGCACGCCCGGCTCCGCGATCAGCGCCAGCTCCTCGAACACGGTCGCCAGCGTGGCCAGTTGGGACCGGAGGAACGCGAACGGCGCCGCGTCCGCCAGGTTGGCCAGATACACCCCGTCGGGCCGCAGCACCCGCTCGGCCTCACGGACGTAGGCGAGCGTGGTCAGGTGCGCCGGCACCCGGGACCCGCCGAACACGTCGGCGACCAGCACATCGGCGTGGTCGTCCGGCGCGCCCTCCAGCCAGGCCCGGGCATCGGCGGCGTGCAGCGCGATGCCCGAGCCGTCCGGCAGCGGCAGCCGCTCGGTGACCAGCTCCAGCAGTCCCCGGTCGGCCTCGACGACGTCCTGCCGGGAACCGGGGCGGGTGGCTGCGAGGTACCTCGGCAGCGTGAGCGCGCCCCCGCCCAGGTGCACCGCGTCCACCGCCCGCCCGGCCGCGGCGACGGCGTCCAGGACGTACCCCAGCCGCCGCGCGTACTCGAACTCCAGGTATTCCGGTTCGTCGAGGTCGACGTACGACTGCGGTGCCCCGTCGACCGTGAGCAGCCAGGCCCGCTCACGGTCGACGTCGGGCATCAGCTTGGCGGTGCCGTGGTCGGTGGTGCGGGTGACGGGTATCGATGCGTTCACTTCTCCATTGTCGGTGTCCGCGTCCCCGTCCCTTCACCCCACGGCGACGACGGTCCCCGCTCCCACGGTCCGCCCGCCCTCACGGATCGCGAAGCCGAGCCCCGGCTCCAACGGAACCTCCCGTCCCAGCTCGACGCTCATCCCGACCGTGTCCCCGGGCCGGGCGACGGCCACCTCACCGAGGTCCACGGAGCCCACGACGTCCGCCGTCCTGATGTAGAACTGCGGCCGGTAGCCGCTGACGACCGGCGTCGTACGACCCCCCTCGCGCGCGGACAGCACGTACACCCGCGCCGTGAACCGCCGGCTCGGCACCACACTGCCCGGCGCCGCGACCACGTGTCCGCGCCGGACGGCGTCCCGGGGCACCCCGCGCAGCAGCAGCGCCACGTTGTCACCGGCCTGCGCCTCCTCCATCGGCTTGCCGAAGGTCTCGATCCCGGTGACCACGGTGTCGGTGTCCGCGCCCAGCACCGTCACCCGGTCGCCCAGCCGGAGGGTCCCGCGCTCCATGGCGCCGGTCACGACCGTGCCCCGCCCGGTGATGGTCAGCACGTTCTCGACCGGCAGCAGGAAGGGCGCGTCCAGATACCGCTCCGGCACCGGCACGTAGGTGTCCACCGCGTCGAGCAGCGCCTCGATGGACGCCGTCCAGCGCGGGTCGCCCTCCAGCGCCCTCAGCCCGGAGACGCGGACGACGGGGACGGCGTCGCCCGGGTACCCCTGGGTGGTGAGCAGGTCGCGGACCTCCAGTTCGACCAGGTCGGTCAGCTCCTCGTCCCCCGCGTCGGCCTTGTTCAGCGCGACCACGATGTGGTCGACGCCGACCTGCCGGGCGAGCAGGACGTGTTCGGCGGTCTGCGGCATGATCCCGTCGAGCGCGGAGACGACCAGGACGGCACCGTCGAGCTGGGCGGCGCCGGTGACCATGTTCTTGACGTAGTCGGCGTGGCCCGGCATGTCGACGTGGGCGTAGTGCCGGGTGTCGGTCTCGTACTCGACGTGGGCGATGTTGATGGTGATGCCGCGGGCGGCCTCCTCCGGGGCGCGGTCGATGCGGTCGAACGGTACGAAGGTGCCGGTGCCGCGCTCGGCGAGGACCTTGGTGATGGCGGCGGTCAGGGTGGTCTTGCCGTGGTCGACGTGACCCATGGTGCCGATGTTCAGGTGCGGCTTGGTGCGCACGTAGGCCGTTTTGGACATGGCTGTACCTCGAAGCCTCTCAGCCGTGACAGAAGACACCGGACCCCGGGAACCGGCCGACCCTCCCCCTGCGGGGTCCGCCGGACGATCCGGAGAGGGTCAGCTTCGGGCGCCGTCGACGGCGGCCACGAGGTGCGGGACGGCAGCCTTCGGAGCATCCGCGACGGCGGACGCTGCGACGAGGAAGGCGTACCGGAACATGCCGTCGATCATCGCCGACGGCCGCGTCCGGCGTCGAATGGTTTTCGGATTCGTTCACGTCCGCGGCTTAGATGCCCGATACATCGATCGTTCTCGACGTGGCTTGCGACCCCTTCCGGAGGGGCGTTCCCTGGAAGAGGGGGTGACGCTCGACGCGGAGGTGACAGACGTGAAAGCCGTCGTCTACGAAGAGCCTTTCAGCGTGACGGTGAAGGAGGTCCAGGACCCTCAGATCCAGCACCCCAACGATGTCCTCGTACGGGTCACGTCGACCGCCATATGCGGCTCGGACCTGCACATGTACGAGGGACGCACGGCGGCCCAGGCGGGCATCGTCTTCGGACACGAGAACCTGGGCATCATCGAGGAGGTCGGCGACGGCGTGACCTCCCTGTCCCAGGGCGACCGCGTCGTGATGCCGTTCAACGTCGCCTGCGGATTCTGCAAGAACTGTCTCGTCGGAAAGACCGGGTTCTGTCTGACGGTCAACCCTGGATTCGCCGGCGGGGCCTACGGCTATGTGGCGATGGGGCCGTTCATCGGCGGCCAGGCCGAGCGGCTGCGGGTACCGTACGCCGACTTCAACTGCCTGAAGCTGCCTCCGGGCGAGGAGTTCGAGACGGACTTCGTGCTGCTCGCCGACATCTTCCCGACCGGCTATCACGGTTGCGAACTCGCCCAGGTGTCCCCCGGTGAGTCCGTGGCCGTCTACGGCGCCGGACCGGTGGGCCTGATGGCCGCCTACTCGGCACTGCTGCGCGGCGCGGCGAAGGTCTTCTCCGTCGACCGGGTGCCCGAGCGGCTGGCCAAGGCGGAGGAGATGGGAGCCATCCCCATCGACTTCACCAAGGGCGACCCGGCGGAGCAGATCAAGGAACAGACCGGAGGTGAGGGCACCGACAAGGGCGTCGACGCCGTCGGCTACCAGGCCCAGAGCCACGACGCCAGCCACGAGGAACCCGCCATCGTCCTCAACGAGTTGGTCGAGACGGTACGGCCGACGGGCATGCTCGGCGTACCGGGTCTGTACGTGCCCTCGGACCCCGGCGGTCCCGACGAGCACGCCAAGCACGGCCAGCTGCTGGTCTCCATCGGCCGGATGTTCGAGAAGGGCCAGCAGATGGGCACCGGTCAGTGCAACGTCAAGCGGTACAACCGCCAGCTGCGCGACATGATCATCGCCGGGCGGGCCAAGCCCAGCTTCGTGGTCTCCCACGAGCTGCCGCTGGACCAGGCGCCGCAGGCGTACGAGAAGTTCGACAAGCGGATCGAGGGCTACACCAAGGTGGTCCTGCACCCTGGTCACGCCCTGGCCGCATGAGGCACGCGGTCCGGCTCGCCGCGTGAGGCACGGGTCCAGGCGTCACGGACGCCTGGACCCCTTCTCGTTCGCCTTCCCGTCCACCGGCCCCGGGGGACGCCGGTGCCGTGCCGTGACGGTCACGGGACCCGGCTGACGGCGATCACACACCTTCGTCGGTTACTGTCGACGGATGCTCGATGCCAACCGCTCTGGCACCGCCACGGCCTCTCCCCGGGCCGCCGCCCAGGAGCTCGTCGCCCCCGATCTCCCCCTGCGCCCCGCGGGGTTGGCCGCCCGCTGCACCCGCGTACTGCTGTCCCCGTACGCACGGCTGTCGCTGCTGGTCGCCCTGCTCGTGGGTGCCGCCGCGTGCGTGCTGCTCTTCGAGCCGCAGCGGCTGCTGACGCACGGCTGGCCGCCACAGCTCGGCGGGGCCGCGGCGGCCGTCGTCTTCGCGGCGGCGTACGGACTGTGCACCGTGGCGTTCGTGCCGCGCCCCTTGCTGAACCTGGCCGCGGGCGCGCTGTTCGGCTCGCAGGTGGGGCTGGCGACGGCACTGACGGGCACGGTGCTCGGGGCCGGGGTGGCCTTCGGGCTGGGCCGGCTGCTCGGGCAGGACGCGCTGCGCCCGCTGCTGCGGGGGCGCTGGCTGCGCGCGGCCGACGGGCAGCTCAGCCGGCACGGGCTCCGGTCCATGCTGGCCCTGCGGCTCTTCCCGGGGGTGCCGTTCTGGGCGGCGAACTACTGCGCGGCCGTCTCCCGCATGGGGTGGCTGCCCTTCCTGCTGGCCACCGGTCTCGGCTCGGTCCCGAACACCGCCGCCTACGCCGTCGCCGGCGCCCGCGCCTCGGCGCCGACCTCTCCCGCCTTCCTGATCGCGATGGCCTGCATCGCCGTACCGGCGCTGGCGGGCACGGTGGTGGCCTGGCGCAAACGCCACCAGCTGCGCGGCCGGTGAGCGCGGTCGCCCGTCCGCCGGAGAGGGCCTCTCCTGTGGTCCGGCGTCATCGCCGTGGCCGGCACGCCGCTCGGCGGCGCGTTCACCGCACTGCCCCGGTCCCGGCGTGAGCGGGCCGCCCGCGCCGAGCGAGGGCCGAGGCACCGCACGGGGCGCCGGCCGAACTGGTGGCGGCCCTGGGTGACCACCGGCGGCCCTGTGGCACCGTGAGGACCTCCGCCTGGACGGCGCGCGCCAGGACGCCACCGAGGCGGCACGGTCGGCGTCCCACGCGACCCGCTCCCCCGTGACCGCCCCCTTGTCGCGGTCTGCGTCCTCGGAGCGTCCCCGGCCCGACCGGCGGGGCAGGCGGCCCCCGCCGTGTTCGACCCCGTGACTCCGCTCGTCGACGAGCCGGTCACCGCCGGGCGGGTCATGGCCCGGTGACCGGCGTCATGGCCCGGTGACCGGCATCATGGCCCGGTGACCGGCATCATGGCCCGGTGACCGGCGGCCCGGCGGCGCCGGGACACCGCTCGGCGCCGCCCTGCGCCCGCCCGGTCCCCCGGCCGGAGCCCCGGCTCAGACGCCTTCCAGGATCATCGCGTTGGCGAGTCCGCCCGCCTCGCACATGGTCTGGAGGGCGTAGCGAGCGCCGCGTTCGCGCATCGCGTGGACCAGAGTCGTGGTCAGGCGGGTGCCGCTGGCGCCGAGGGGGTGACCGAGGGCGATGGCGCCGCCGTGCACGTTGACCTTGGCGAGGTCGGCGCCGGTCTCCTGCTGCCAGGCGAGCACCACGCTGGAGAAGGCCTCGTTGACCTCGAACAGGTCGATGTCGTCCAGCGTCAGCCCGGCCCGGCGCAGCACCTTCTCGGTGGCCGGGATGACCCCGGTCAGCATGAGCAGCGGGTCGGAGCCGGTCACGGCGAAGCTGTGGAGGCGGGCCAGCGGGCGCAGGCCGAGCCGGGCCGCGGTGTCGCTGGAGGTGATCAGGACGGCGGAGGCGCCGTCGTTGATCGGGCTCGCGTTGCCCGCGGTGACGTTCCACTCGATCTGCGGGAAGCGCTCGGCGAAGCCGGGGTCGTAGTAGGCGGGCCTGAGTCCGGCGAGGATCTCCGGCGTGCTGTCCGGGCGGACGGACTCGTCGCGGGCGACGCCGTCGAGCGGGGCGACCTCGGCGTCGAAGAGCCCGGTCCGCCACGCGGCGGCGGCCTTGTGGTGCGAGGAGACGGCGAACTCGTCGATCCGCGCGCGTGTGAGGGACCACTTGGCGGCGATGAGTTCGGCGCTGATCCCCTGCGGCACCAGGCCGTCCGGGTAGCGCTCGGCGACACCGGGCCCGAACGGGTCCTTGCCGGCGGGCACGTTGGACCACATGGGCACCCGGCTCATCGACTCCACACCGCAGGCGACCACGAGGTCGTACGCGCCCGAGATCACGCCCTGCGCGGCGAAGTGGACGGCCTGCTGGGAGGAGCCGCACTGGCGGTCCACGGTGGTCGCGGGGACGGACTCGGGGAGGCCGGCGGCGAGCACCGCGTACCGGGTGGTGTTCATGGCCTGCTCGCCGACCTGGTCGACGGTGCCGCCGATCACGTCGTCGATCGACGCCGGGTCGACGCCGGAGCGCTCGACCAGGGTGCGCAGGGTGTGGGCGAGGAGTTGCACGGGGTGGACGTGGGCGAGGGAGCCGTTCGGCTTGCCCTTGCCGACGGGGGTGCGTACGGCTTCGACGATGACCGCGTCTCGCATGGCGCCGGCCTCCAGCTTGATCGGACGAGCTACCGGTGAGTAGGAAATGCGAACTCACCATAACCCCTTGGGTTGGAAATTCAAACCCTCCTCTAGACTGGGGTCCATGGCCGCCACGAAGGATTCGCGCCCCTGCTCCATCGCCGACGCCCTCGCGATCGTCGGCGAGAAGTACTCCCTGCTCGTCCTGCGGGAGGTCTGCCTGGGCAACGGCCGCTTCGACCAGCTCGTGCGCAACATCGGCGCCCCGCGCGACATCCTGTCCACCCGGCTGCGCCGCCTCGTCGAGGCCGGCATCCTCACCAAGCGCCTCTACAGCGAACGCCCCCAGCGCTTCGAGTACCGGCCCACGCAGGCCGGGCTGGAGCTGGAGCCCGTCCTGATGACGCTCAAGGAGTGGGGCGACCGGCACCTGCGCAAGGGCGTCGACCTGCCCATGGTCGTCGAGCACCACTGCGGCGAGGAACTGGTGCCGGTGGTCACGTGCCAGGCCTGCGGCGATCCCGTGCGTCACGAGGACCTGACGGCCCGTCCGCAGACCCCGGGCTGGACCGTCACCGGGCCGTCGGCCGCATAGGAGGGACCTCGCCGCCGCGCTGTCGGCGGGGCCCGCTACGCTTCCTCCGTCACATGATCACCTCTTCTCCCCTCAGCGCTTGGACGCCATACCTCCATGTCTTGGTTTGAATCCCTCGTCCTCGGACTCGTCCAGGGGCTGACCGAGTTCCTGCCCGTCTCCTCCAGCGCGCACCTGCGGCTGACCGCGGCGTTCTCGGGCTGGAAGGATCCGGGGGCGGCCTTCACGGCCATCACGCAGATCGGCACGGAGGCCGCGGTCCTCATCTACTTCCGCAAGGACATCGGCCGGATCATCTCGTCCTGGTTCCGCTCGCTGTTCGACAAGACGATGCGGCACAACCACGACGCGCAGATGGGCTGGCTGGTGATCGTCGGCTCCATCCCGATCGGGGTGCTGGGCGTGACACTGAAGGACCAGATCGAGGGGCCGTTCCGCGACCTGCGGATCACCGCCACCATGCTCATCGTCATCGGCGTGGTCATCGGCATCGCCGACCGGATGGCGGCCCGCGACGAGACCGGCGGCCGGCACCGGGCGCCCAAGCAGCGCAAGACCCTGGAGAACCTCGGCGTCAAGGACGGCCTGATCTTCGGCCTCTGCCAGGCCTGCGCCCTCATCCCCGGCGTCTCCCGCTCCGGCGCGACCATCAGCGGCGGCCTGTTCATGGGCTACCGGCGCGAGGCCGCGGCCCGCTACTCCTTCCTGCTCGCCATCCCGGCCGTCCTCGCCTCCGGCGCCTTCGAGGTGAAGGACTCGCTGGGCGAGGGCCACGTGGACTGGCCGCCCACCCTGTTCGCGACGGTGATCGCGTTCGTCTCGGGATACGCGGTCATCGCGTGGTTCATGAAGTGGATCTCCAACAAGAGCTTCATGCCGTTCGTCTGGTACCGCATCGCCCTCGGCGTGGCGATCATCGCCTTGGTCGGGGCCGGCGTGCTGAGCCCCCACGCGGCGGAGTCGGCGGGCTGACGGCCCGCGCCACCACCTCTGTTTCGGACATCTTCGCGCCCGCGGCGGCCCGCCCAGGACCTGGGCAACGCCCCGCGGGCGCCGGGCTGTTCGCGGCCACGGACGGATGACCGGGCGGCGTTGGTGACCAACCCCATACCTTCTGCGTAGCCGCGCGGTAGCGCACGGTCAGACCTTGCCCCTAGGCTGGTCGGCATGTCCCCCGAATCCCCGCCCCCTGGTTCCGTGCGCTCTGCTGCCGAGGTGAACGAGCAGATCCGGGCGCTGTGGCTGCGTGCGGGCGGCATCCTGTCGGCCCAGGAGCGCGCGGAGTACGAGCTGTTGGTGATCGAGTGGGCCGAGGCGATCCGCGGTCAGGTCATCGAGGCGGCCTGACCCGGCCCGGCGCACCCCGTCCGGCACCCCGCCCCGCGGGCATCCCGCCGCCGTCCTACGCCCGCAGGTGCGCCAGCACCTCATCGGCCACCGGATACGGCCGCTCCTTCGGCAGCAGCCCCTTCGCCCGCTCCGGTTCCCCCGCCCGCACCAGCCCGTGGATCTCCGCGGCCAGCGGTGTGACGTCCTCGATGCCGACGATCCACTCGTCCGCGTACCGGGCCGCCGCCTCCCCGGCGAGGCCAAGCTGCAACGACCGGTACGGCAGCGGGTCGAAGCGCAGATCGCGCTCCGGGTCCCACTGCACCCGGGCCGGGCAGCGCGCCAACTCCGCCTTCCAGGCGGCCTGGTCCGCGTGGAGCGCGGGCACGTAGTGGGACAGGCAGGCGTGGCGCAGGGCCCACTCGAAGCCGTCCCGGCGGATCTCGACGGCCAGGACGGTCTCCTGGTTCTCCTTGGTGCCCCAGCCGCAGCGGTACATCATCCACAGGAACGACGGCTTGATCCACGTCATCCGGTCCCGCTTCCAGGCGGACGGAAAGCGTCCGGTGCGGGCGGCGACACGGCCGATCCCCGGGCGGTAGGCCTGGTAGACGGTGACCGTGGTCTCCGTGTGCCGGGCGCGGACGCGGAACCTGGGCTCGGTGCCTGCGAGTTGTTCGTCCTGTTCGTTCACCGGGACAGGTTCGGCCGAGCGGCCCGCCCCGCACCACCGAATATTCACCCCGCACACCTCTTGGCTCCGCGCCCGCCGTGCCCAACACTGTGCCGATGACGCAGCGTGCGGAGTTCGCGACCGTGAGGGACCGCCTGGCCGTGGACGACCTGGTCACCGCGTACGCGGTGGCGGTGGACGACGGCGACTGGCCGGGGTACCGAGGGCTGTTCACGGCGGACGGACGCGCCGACTACCGCTCGGCGGGCGGTATCGAGGGCGACGCCGGCCGGGTCGCCGCCTGGCTGGCCGGGAGCCTGACCCTGTTCGCCGTCCGCCAGCACCTGATCGTCAACCGGCAGGTCCGCTTCGGCGTCCTGGACCAGGACACCGGCGACACCGCCCGTGTCCGCGCCGACTACCTCAACCCCATGCGCTTCACCGGCCCCGACGGCTCCGCCGCCCCGGACCTGGTGTGCGGCGGCCGTTACGACTTCGGGCTCTTGCGCACCGCCGAGGGCTGGCGCCTGAGCGAGGTCGTCGTACACGAGAAGTGGCGCCGCGGGCCGGGCGCCCCGTAACGCCGGGAGCCCCTGAGCGGCGCGGGGCGCGCTGCCGACCCGCGGCTCGGCAGCGCGCCCCGCATGCCCGCGTACGCCGTACGACCGCCCGCCCTGGCCGGAAGACACACGGCCTCCCGCTCACCGCGCACACTGGACCTATCGCTGGGTAGGGAGGCTCCCTATGAGGACGATCAACCGCTGGCTGACCTCCCCCTGGCGCCGCTCGGCCGCCGCCGCCCTCGCCGGTGCCCTGCCGGTGCTCTCGTTCCCGGCTCCCTCGCTGTGGTGGTTCGCGTACGTCGCGCTGGTGCCGTGGATCCTGCTCGCCCGCTCCGCGCCGACCGGACGGCGGGCCGCGTACGACGGCTGGTGGGGCGGCATCGGATTCCTCATAGCCGTCCACCACTGGCTGCTGCCGAGCCTGCACGTGTTCATCTTCCTGATCGCCGCCCTGCTGGGGCTGCTGTGGGCGCCGTGGGGCCGGCTGGTGCGCCGGTTCCTGGGCGGGGTGCCGTCGGCGGGCCGGTGTGCCGCCGCCCTGGTGGTGCTGCCGTCGGCCTGGCTGGCGGTGGAACTGGTCCGGTCCTGGCAGGGGCTCGGCGGGCCGTGGGGCATGCTCGGCGCCAGCCAGTGGCAGGTGGGCCCGGCGCTGCGGCTGGCCTCGGTCGGCGGGGTCTGGCTGCTCAGCTTCCTGGTGGTGGCCGTCAACGTGGCCGTGGCCGTGCTGCTCGCCGTCCGCGCGTCGCGGGTGCCGGCCGTGGCCTCGCTGGTCGCCACGGCCGCCGTGGCCTCGGTCGCGTGGGCCTGGGCGCCGCGCCCGGACGTCGACGGGCGGGTGCGGATCGCCGTCGTGCAGCCGGGGATCGTGGCCGGGCAGGACAGCGGCGACAAGCGGTTCGACCAGGAGGAGCGGCTGACCCGGCGGCTCGCCGGGCAGGGCGCCGACCTGGTGGTGTGGGGCGAGTCCAGCGTCGGCTTCGACCTGGACGACCGCCCCGACCTGTCCCGGCGGCTCGCCGCGCTGTCCCGCGAGACCGGCGCCGACGTGCTGGTGAACGTGGACGCCCGGCGCTCCGACCGGCCCGGCATCTACAAGAGTTCGGTGCTGGTCGGCCCGGACGGCCCGACCGGCGACCGCTACGACAAGATGCGTCTGGTCCCGTTCGGCGAGTACATACCGGCCCGTTCGCTGCTCGGCTGGGCCACCTCGGTGGGCCGGGCGGCCGGCGAGGACCGGCACCGCGGCACCGAACAGACCGTGATGAACGTCGGGCACGGGCTGCGGATCGGCCCGCTGATCTGCTTCGAGACCGCGTTCCCGGACATGAGCCGGCACCTCGCCGAGGACGGTGCGGACGTCCTCCTCGGCCAGTCGTCCACCTCGTCCTTCCAGCACAGCTGGGCGCCCGAGCAGCACGCCTCGCTGGCCGCACTGCGTGCCGCGGAGACCGGCCGCCCGATGGTGCACGCCACCCTCACGGGCGTCTCGGCGGTGTACGGCCCGGCCGGGCAGCGCCTCGGCCCGTGGCTCACCACCGACGCGAGCGCCGCGCGCGTGTACGACGTACCGCTCGCGCACGGCGTCACGCCGTACGTCCGCTACGGCGACTGGCCGGTGCACGGGGCGCTGCTGGTGCTGGCCACGCTGTGCGTGACCGAGGGGGCGCGGGCGCTCAGGCTGCGCCGCAGCGGTCCTGAACCGCTCGGACCACCCGCTCGCACAGTTCGTGAGTCGCCAGCGCGTCCCTGGCGCTGAGCAGCTTCCCGGCCCGCACGGCGTCGAGGAACGCGAGGGCCGCCTGCTCGATGCCGCGCTGGCGGGCCACCGGCACCCAGTCGCCGCGCCGGCGCACGGTCGGCTGCCCCTTGTGGTCGATCACCTCGGCGAGGTTGACCACCTGGCGCTTGGTGTCCTGTCCGGACACCTCCAGGATCTCCTCGGTGGAGCCGCTGAGCCGGTTCATCACGCCGAGCGCGGTGAAGCCGTCGCCGCCGAGCTGGAGCACGACGTGGTGCAGCAGCCCGCCCTCGGCACGGGCGCGCACGGTGACGTCGTCGACCGGGCCCGGCACCAGGAACCGCAGGGTGTCGACGACATGGATGAAGTCGTCCAGGATCATCGAGCGCGGTTCCTCGGGCAGCCCGACCCGGTTCTTCTGCATGAGGATCAGCTCGCGCGGGTGGTCCAGGCACTGGGCGTACCCGGGGGCGTACCGGCGGTTGAAGCCGACGACCAGCGAGACGCCCCGCCGCTCGGCGAGGGCGACCAGCCGCTCGGAGTCGGCGAGTTCGTAGGCGAGGGGCTTGTCCACGTACGTCGGCACGCCGGCCTCCAGCAGCCGGGTGACCACCTCGGGGTGGACGGTGGTGGGCGCGTGCACGAAGGCCGCGTCGAGGCCGGCGGCGAGCAGGGAGTCGAGGGTGGTGTGCCGCTGCTCCCGGGGCAGGTGCAGGCTGTCGCCGACCCGGTCCAGGGTGGCGGGCGTGCGGGTGTGCAGGTGCAGGTCGACCCCCGGCTGCGTGCCGAGCACCGGCAGATACGCCTTCTGCGCGATGTCCCCGAGTCCGATGCAGCCGACCTTCACGTGCTCTCCCCTACGGCTTGCCCGCGTGATTCCTGCCGGAAGCATACGGGGGCCACCGGGCGGCGATGCCGGCGATGCCCCGAGGGAGGAGCGACCGTGTTCGGTACGGCGCCGGCGGTGGCTGAACGTCAGCTCCGGTACGGCGCGTCCCTCGACGGGGGGCATGCGGTCACCCGTACGGGCATCGGATCCGGCTTCCCCGGTGCCGAACCGGCCGCCGGCCCAGCAGAGTTGCGCGGGTGCATCGAACGACGACCACCGCAGCGCTTCTGGTCACCGTGGCCGTCTCGGCCCTCTCCGGCTGTGTGACGGTGCGGGACGCGGCGCCGACGGGGTCGCCGCCGGGCAGCGCGCCCTCGCGGCCGACGGCGACCCGGCCGAACGGCAGCGCGGAGCCCCGGGTGGTGCAGGCACCGGCCCGCGAGGCGCTGGAGAGGACGGGCCCGTCCGGGCGCCCGGAGCGCTCCGGACCGCCCGCCCGGCACCGGGCCCCGGCCGCACCCGAGGTCACCCACCGCCCAGCGGCCCCGCCCGGGCCCCCGCTCCCGGCCCCCTCCCGCCGGCCGCACACCCCCATGCCCCTCCCACCCCCGGCGGTGACCCGCCCTCCGGATGTCTGCGCCCTGGGCAGGGCGTACGGCGGCTGGCGGAAGGACAGCCCCCAAGCCCGGATCTGCGCGCAGGCGTACGACCACTGACCGTCGCCCTGAAGGCGGTGAACTCACCGGCCCTGGGCCTTGTCGTCACACTCCCGTCGTCCCCCGGAGGGCGGGCCGCGCGGCGTCAGGTGCGTGCCCGGTGCGGCGAGTGGGGGCACCTCCCACGCCGTTGAGGCAGTGGGGGAACGTGCATGGCGTCGCACGGCAGACGGGAGTTCGACGACAGGGCCTAGCCCTGGCGCGGCGGTCTCCAGCCCTCTTCGCCCGGCGTGCCGTCCTCCCCCAGCCGCAGGGCCAGACGGCTGATCTCGGACCGGACACCCGCGCCGTAGCCGTCGTCGGCGAGGCACCGGGCGGCGCTGCGGGCCCGGCGCAGCTGGCTGCGGGCGGCCTCGGCGCGGCCCAGCTTGGCGTAGTCGGCGGCCAGGTTGAGGTGCAGGGAGGGGAAGAAGCCCCGCACGCTCGACGGGTCGGCGCCCACGCGGCCGTCGGCGACCTCCTCCGCCGCCGACAGCGCCCGCAGGTCCCAGGCGAGTTCGTCCGCCGGGTCGTCCTGGGTGTCGGCCAAGTAGTGGGCCAGGGTGCAGCGGTGCAGCGGGTCGCCCTCCTCGCCGACCTCCGCCCACAGCTCCAGGAAGCGGCTGCGGGCCTCCTCGCGGTCGCCTCCGTGGTGCAGCATCACGACCTGTCCGATCCGCGTCAGCACGGCGTCCGGCGCCGCCTGTTCCTGTCGCTCCGCCACGGGGTCCCTCCGGGCCGTCGGCAATGGTCCGCTGCTGACGCTAACCGTCGCGCACCGGATTCCCGGACAGGCGGCGCCGTCGTGCCGACGGCCGGTGGTCGACCGCGGGCCCGTGGTGGCGGGTCGCGCCCGCGCGGGCCGCTCCCCCGGGCCCCCGGCCGCCGTCAGCCCAGGTTCGGGATGCGCCAGTCGATCGGCTCGTGCCCCTGCGCGGCGATCGCCTCGTTGGTCTGCGTGAACGGGCGGGAGCCGAAGAACTTCTTCGCGGACAGCGGTGAGGGGTGCGCGCCCTTGACCACCACGTGCCGGGTCTCGTCGATCAGCGGGAGCTTCTTCTGCGCGTAGTTGCCCCACAGGACGAAGACGGCCGGGTCGGGCCGGGAGGCCACCGCGCGGATCACCGCGTCCGTGAACTTCTCCCAGCCCTTGCCCTTGTGCGAGTTGGCCTCGCCGGCCCGGACCGTGAGGACCGCGTTGAGCAGCAGCACGCCCTGCCGGGCCCACGGCATCAGATAGCCGTTGTCCGGGACGGGCAGGCCCAGCTCCTCCTGCATCTCCTTGTAGATGTTCCGCAGGGAGGGCGGGGTCTTCACGCCGGGGCGGACCGAGAAGCACAGGCCGTGGCCCTGGCCCTCGCCGTGGTACGGGTCCTGGCCCAGGACCAGGACCTTCACCCGCTCGTACGGCGTGGCGTCCAGCGCGGCGAAGACCTCCTCGCGCGGCGGGTAGACGGGACCCCTCGCCCGCTCCTCCTCGACGAACTCGGTCAGCTCCTTGAAGTAGGGCTGCTGTAGCTCGTCGCCCAGAACCCCGCGCCAGGACTCGGGCAGCATGGCGATGTCGGTCACGTCAACGTCCTCACGATGTCGATCAACTACGGCGTGCGGTCACTTCAGGTCTTCGAACCTACAGGCGACCACTGACAACCGGTGCCGCGAGGACCGTCCGCCGAGCCCGGCAGCCGGGCTCACCAGCTGGTCTTGCGGTGCAGCGTCCACATCATCATGATCGTCGAGGGGTCCAGGGCCTGCTCGCCGCCGGAGATGTCGACGCTGGCCGCGAGGAACTGCCGGCCCTGCCACAGCGGGATCAGCCGGGCGTCGTCCACCATGATCCGCTGGGCCGCCTCCACGTCCTTGACGGTCTGGGCGCGGTCGCTCTCCGCGCGCGCGTGGGGCAGCAGCCGGTCGGTGATCTCCTTGGCCGGGTAGGGCGTACCGAGCGCGTTGTGCTCGCCGACGAACGGGGCGATGAAGTTGTCGGCGTCGGGGAAGTCCGGGAACCAGCCGCGTCCGAACACCGGGTACTCGCCCTTCTGGTAGCCGACCACGTAGCTCTTCCACGGGCGGCTCCTGAGGGTGATGCTGAACAGGCCGGAGCCGTCCAGTTGCCGCTTCAGCTCCCGGAACATCAGGGCCGTCTCGGAGCCGTAGCGGTCGGTGGTGTACCAGAGGGTGAGCGGGACGGGCCGGGTGATGCCGGCGCCGGAGAGGATCTCGCGGGCCTTGGGGACGCTCGGTTCGCCGTAGTCGTCGAAGAACGGGGTGGCGTGGCCGGTCAGGCCCTTGGGGACCATCGAGTACAGCGGGTCGACCGTGTCCTTGTAGACCTTGTGCGCGATGGCGCCCCGGTCCACGATCTGGGCGATGGCCTTGCGCACGGCGGGCTGCTTGGCCCAGGGGTCCTCGGGGTTGAACACCAGGTAGCTGATGTCGGTGCCGGCCCCGTCGACCAGTTGCAGGTCCTCGCCGGCGTGCTCCTGGAGGGCGAGGATGTCGTCGGCGGCCAGGCCGCGGTAGGTGACGTCGATCTGCTTGTCCCGCAGCGCCTTGACCATGCCGGCGGAGTCCTTGAAGTACCGGATGGTCACCGCGTCGTTCTGCCGCTCGGCGAAGCCCTGGTAGGTGTCGTTGCGCACCAGGACGGCCTTGCCGCCCTCCTCGTAGGACCGGAGCTTGTACGGGCCCGAGCCGTGGACCGTGGTGTCCTCGCGCAGGGAGTCGGCGGGGTAGTCGTCCGGGTCGACGATCGACATGGCGGGGGTGGCCAGCACGAACGGGAAGGTGGCGTCGGACCGGTTGAGGTGGAAGACGATCTCGCGGTCGCCGCTGGTCCGGACGTTGTCCAGGCTGCCGAGCAGCCCGGCGGGGCCACCGGGGGCGTCGATGGTGCGGATGCGCTCGATGGAGTGCCGGACGGCCTCGGCGGTCAGCGGGTCGCCGTCGGCGAACTTCAGGCCGGCGCGCAGCTCGCAGCGGTAGGTGCGGCTCGTGGAGTCGGTGAAGGAGCAGCTCTCGGCGGCGTCGGGCTGGGGGGTGGTGGCACCGTTCGGGTAGGCGAGGAGCGTCTGGAAGATGTTCCGGTACAGCTCCCAGGAACCGTCCCAGGCACCGGCCGGGTCCAGGGTGCTGGGGGCGCTGGTGGTACCCACGACGATCGGCCCCTGGCTGTCGGGGTCGCCGTCGGACAGCAGACTGCATCCGGCCACCAGCGAAAGGGACGCGATCACCGCGACTCTCCGCGGGCATCGGCTCCGGTTGAACACGCGCACGCTCCTCGATCCGCCGTACCAAGGGTCGGCAGACCATACCGCAGCGTCCGGGAGCCTGAACCTGCCCGAATTCAGACCGTCTTGATCGACCGAGCGGTGACGACGTTGTCATTCCGCTGTGCGGACTCTGGACGGCCTTCCGGGCGCCGATCCGTCCGAAAATCGACGCCCGGAAGAGATGCGCGGCTCAGCCCACGCCGGCGTTGAGGAAGATGCCGCCGTCCACGACGAGGGTCTGACCGGTGATCCAGTCGGACTGCTCGGAGGTGAGGAACGCGGCGGCCCCGCCGATGTCGGAGGGCACTCCGAGCCGGCCGAGCGGGTAGGCCGCCGCGGCCTCCTCCTCGCGGTTCTCGTACAGGGCCTGGGCGAACTTGGTCTTGACGACGCCCGGGGCGATCGCGTTGACCCGCACCTTGGGCGCGAACTCGTGCGCGAGCTGCTGGGTCAGGTTGATCATCGCGGCCTTGCTGACGCCGTAGGCGCCGATGAAGGGCGAGGGCGCGAGGCCCGCGATGGAGGCGATGTTGACGATCGCGCCGCCGTTGTCCTTCTGCCAGGCGTGCCAGGTCTTCTGGGCGAAGCCGAGCGCGGAGATCACGTTGGTCTCGAAGACCTTGCGGGCGACGTTCAGGTCGAGGTCCGCCATCGGGCCGAACACCGGGTTGGTGCCCGCGTTGTTGACGAGGAAGTCGACCCGGCCGAAGGCCTCCATGGCGCGTTCGACGACCTCGCTCTGGTGGTCGAGGTCATGGGCCTTGCCGGCGACGCCGATGACCCGCTCGGCGCCGAGCTTCTCGACGGCTTCCTTCAGGGCGTCCTCGCCCCGGCCGGTGATGCACACGCGGTCGCCGCGCGCGATCAGCGCCTCGGCGACGCCGTAGCCGATGCCGCGGCTGGCGCCGGTGACGATCGCGACCCTGCCGGACAGCTCCGGGAGTTCAGTCATGTCCGTGTTACCCCTGGATCCTTAGTTGAGCGGTCCGCCGGCGACGTACAGCACCTGGCCGGAGACGAAGCCGGCCGCCTCGCCGGTGAAGAACGCGATGGCGTTGGCGATGTCCTCGGGCTCACCGACGCGCTGCACCGGGATCTGGGTGGCGGCGGCCTTCTTGAAGTCCTCGAAGCCCATGCCGACCCGGTCGGCGGTGGCCTTGGTCATCTCGGTGGCGATGAAGCCGGGGGCGACGGCGTTGGCGGTGATGCCGAACTTGCCCAGCTCGATGGCGAGGGTCTTGGTGAAGCCCTGGAGACCCGCCTTGGCGGCCGAGTAGTTGACCTGGCCGCGGTTGCCGAGCGCCGAGGAGGAGGAGAGGTTGACGACGCGGCCCCAGCCGGCGTCGACCATGTGCTTCTGGACGGCCTTGGTCATCAGGAACGAGCCGCGCAGGTGCACGTTCATGACCGTGTCCCAGTCGGAGGCGCTCATCTTGAACAGCAGGTTGTCGCGCAGCACGCCCGCGTTGTTCACCAGGATGGTCGGGGCGCCCAGCTCCTCCACGATCCGGGCGACGGCCGCCTCGACCTGCGCCTCGTCGGAGACGTCCGCGCCGACCGCGATGGCCTTGCCGCCGGCCGCGGTGATCTTCTCGACGGTGTCCTTGCAGGCGGCCTCGTCCAGGTCGATCACGGCGACCGCGCGGCCCTCGGCCGCCAGTCGTACGGCGGTGGCGGCGCCGATGCCGCGCGCCGCGCCGGTGACGACCGCGACCCGCTGTTCAGTGGTGGACATTGCTGTGTCTCCTCGCCCTTGAGAGAACCTGTCGGGCCCTCGGAGAGGACCCCCTGGTGCGGTGAGCGACCGCTTAGTACCTTCAGCACCCGTGACGCTAGAAGCCCTGGCACCCGGTGTCAACGGCACATCCGGCCGGTGTGATCCATTACCTCACCAAGAGGTCCAGCAACCGCTCCGTCTCGGCCGCCGGGTCGGCCGTCAGGCCGGTGTGCACCGGTCCGGGCTGGACCACGGTGGAACGGGGCGCGATCACCCAGCGGTAGCGGCGCCCCGCGTCGTCGCCCGCCGCCTGCCCGGCCTGGTCACCGCCCGCGCAGTGCCGCTCGATCGCACGCAGCGCGGCCCGCACCCCGGCGACGTCGGCGGCCGGGTCCAGCGCGCGCAGCCGGGCCTCGTCCAGATGGGTGCGGGCACCGACGTAGTCCCGGGCGCGGCAGTACACGACCACGCCCGCGTTGATGCACTCCCCGCGTTCCACCCGGGGCACGACCCGCAGCAGCGCGTACTCGAACACGACCCGGTCGCCGCCCTGGCCCGCCCGGGTGATGTGCCGCTCGGTCACATGGCCGGCCATGTGGATGTGACGCTCGCTCACTTGCCCTCCCCCGTTACGGAGCCGCTGACGGTGCCGATGCCGGTGATCCGCTCGGCGATGCCGGCCGCCCGCGCGAGCAACGGCCGCGCGTAGGCCCGGCGCAGGTCGTCCGGTGTGTCGAAGCCTGGCTCGTCGGCGAGCCAGACGTCCGGGATCTCGGCGGTGACCTCGGCGAGCAGGTCCTCGGTGACCCGGGGTGCCAGCTCGGCCGCGGCGGCCGTGACGTCCGGGGCGAAACCGGCGAGGGCGTGGTCCGAGGCGTCGTAGGGACGGGCCGCCGAGTCCTCGGCGCCGGGCCAGTTGTGGTGCCAGATCATGGTGGCGCCGTGGTCGATGAGCCACAGCTCGCCCTGGTGCACGAGCAGGTTGGGGTTGCGCCAGGAGCGGTCGACGTTGTTGATCAGCGCGTCGAACCAGACGATCCGGCCGGCCTCCTCGGGGCTCACCGGGAAGGCGAGCGGGTCGTAGCCGAGGGCGCCGGACAGGAAGTCCATGCCGAGATTGGTGCCGCCGCTGCCCCGGAGCAGGTCCTGCACCTGCTGCTCCGGCTCGCCGAGCCCGAGGACCGGGTCCAGGCGGACGGTGACCAGGCGGGGCATGCGGAATCCGAGGCGCCGGGCGAGTTCGCCGCACACCACCTCGGCGACCAGCGTCTTGCGGCCCTGTCCGGCGCCGGTGAACTTCATGACGTACGTCCCGAAGTCGTCGGCCTCGACGAGCCCCGGCAGCGAGCCTCCCTCACGCAGGGGCGTGATATAGCGGGTCGCGGTGACCTCTTTCAGCATTTTCCCAGGCAGCCCGTCTCTTCAGCCTTGCGTCAAGGGCCGTTCGCCCCTGTGCTTCCGGCCTCCGGCATGAAGTGAGCATAGTAACCGAGGGTGATCGTCGGTGAAGAGCGTCAGGCTTGGTCCCGCAGTCTTCGCCAGGCGCGGGTGCGGTGCAGTACGTAGAGGGAGACGAACAGGACGCCCGCCTGGAGCCCTATGGCCAGCAGCCAGAAGACCACCCTGCTCTCCAACTCGTCCGTCATGAAGGCGAAGTTCATGCCGAAGAAGCCCGTCAGGAACGACAACGGCAGGAAGATCACCGACACGATGGCCAACCGGTTGATCACACCGTTCTGCTCGCCCGCGACCAGGGACCCGTAGCTGGCGAAAGCCCGGCGGGTGGCCTCCTGCAAGGACTCGATGTCCGCGAGGACGAGCCGGGCCGCGCGCTGGAACTCCTGAGCGAGCCGCTGACGCTCCACCGGGAAGTCGCCGCTCATCATCCTGCGGGTGATCATCTCCTCGACCACCTGCAAGTACGGCAGCAGCGAGTGGTGCAGGAGGGCGGCCCGGCGGCGCAGGTGGGACAGACGGTAGATCTGCTCGGGGCGCCGCTTCGCGAACATGTCGTCCTCCAGCTCCTCCACCTGGAGCCGGGCGCCCACCGCGGCACGGCGGAACGTCGTCAGCGCCTCCTGGAGCACCAGGAACAGCGCGGCCACGGCATCGTGCGGCTTCTCCCGCCGCAGGGACGTGGTCCAGTCCGCCGCCAGGACGGCCCGGCCCCAATGGGAGAGGACCAGGTGGCGTTCACCGGCCAGCATGTGGAGATGGGCGACCCGGTCGCCATGGACCACCGGAACGACGAACGTGGCGATGTCACCCAGATATTCGGCCCGCGCGGACTCTCCCTCCCTGCCGAACCAGGCCAGTTCCCGGGCGTCCAGTCCGAGCCGGTGGGCCAGTGGCTCGCCCGCCGGGCCCTCCTCCACGGGCAGCTCGACGGCGAGCAGCAGGAAGGAGTCGTGGGCGAGCCGCTCACGCGCCTCCGCCAAGGAGAGGCGCGTGATGGTCCCCTCCGGCATCGACACCATCCTTACGATCATCGCGCCCTCACCGCGGTCCTCGCCCGCGCCCGGCGTGCGTGGCCCTCAGTCGAACATGCCGGAGGCGCCTTGCCGCCCCACGCACAGGGCCCAGATGACGAATCCGGAGAAGGCCATCAGAACGATCGACCAGACCGGGTAGTACGGCAGGGAGAGGAAGTTGGCGATGATGACCAGCGAGGCGATGACCACTCCGCCGACGCGCGCCCACAGGGCGCCCCCGAAGAGACCGAAGCCCACCAGCAGCGCGACGGCGCCGAGGATCAGATGGATCCAGCCCCAGCCCGTGAGGTCGAACCGGAAGACATAGCTGCGTGTCGCGAGGAAGACGTCGTCGTGTGCGATCGCCATGATGCCGCGGAAGATGTCCAGCAACCCGGCGAGTACGAGCATGACGGCGGCGAAGGCCGTGAGGCCGGTGGCCCATTGCTGTTTGGCGGTCTGTGTGGAAGCGGTGTGTGCGGCGGGCATGGTGCGACCTCGTTTCTGTGCTGTGCGCCGTGTTCAGCGCGTTGAGGCGGAGGGGGTTCCGCCCGGACGTCCGGACGGCCCGCTGCCGGCGAGGACCAGTTCCTTCGCGCGCCGGAACTCGTCGTCGGTGATGTCTCCGTGCGTGCGCATCGCGGACAGTTTCGCGAGCTCGTCGGCACTGCTCAGGGGGGCGTCCGCCCGGGCGGTGCGGCGGATGTAGTCGTCGACGGCCTGCTGCTGCGCACGGGCCTGCTGCACCTCCCGGCGGCCCATGTTCCTGCCGCGGGCGATCAGGTAGACGAAGACGCCCAGGAAGGGCAGGACGACGACGAACACCAGCCACCCCGCCTTGCCCCAGCCACCCAGGTCGTCGTCACGGAAGATGTCGGTGACGACCCGGAAGAGCAGGATGAACCACATGATCCACAGGAAGAACACCAGCATGGACCAGAAGACGCTCAGCGCCGGATAGTCATAGGCGAGGCGGATGTGCGTGCTCATGTCTCACCCTCCGTCCCGGGTCCGCGCCCGGTAGCCGTTCCGTACGCTCAGCGTGCGCGGAGCGGACCGCGGCCACCTCACCCGGTACGGGTGAACGTCCGTCATGGGACCGATCGGTCCACCCGGTCGGACATCGGTCCCGTCGCCGCGGACAGGACCGCCATGACGGCGAGCACGACCACGACCAGGACCAGGACGAGCACCACCGCGCCCACCGTGGGGTGGTTCCACAGCACGAGGGACAGGGCGCCGGCCCCGATGATCACACCGGTGGTCCAGGACCGGTGAACGGCCAGCCACTGTCCGAAGTGGCCGGTGCGCACCCCGACGCCGCTCAGCCCCCGTCCCGCCGCCGTGGTGCCCTTCTGCGCCGCGGACCGCACGGCCCGGGCCGCGCGACTGGGCCCGTACAGCCAGGCCGCCAGTGCCGTGATCAACGAGACGACGATCAGTGTGCGGACACTGTCCCGCAGGAAGCGGACAAAGGTGTCGAAGATCGCCGCCGCCGCGTCGGGGGGCAACGTGGCCGGCGGGACCGAGTCGAGATAGACACGCCGTACGACGACCAGTGCCACGAGCAGCACGACCATCATGGCGCCGACGCCGAGGGCGGTGACCATCAGCATCAGCCGGTGTCCCGGAGCGGTCCACACGGCCGCGACGGCCGCGACGAGGGCCAGGACGGGGACCCAGACGCCGAGGATGTCGAGCAGCCGCATCGCGTTCTGGGCCTTGCGCAGCTTCTCCGTGTGGAACAGGGTGACCGAACGGTCGATCTGCGGGATCGCGGAGGCGTGCTTGAATCCGGCGTCCACCAGGCGCTTCTGCACCTGGTCGATCACCACACCGATGTCCAGCTGGACGGTGTCACCCTTCGCCCGGAGCGCTCCCTGCCCTTCTCCGGTGAGCATGCCGACCACCGAGGACTGCGCCCGCCGGTTGCCCGCCACCCATGCCTGCTCGAAGACATCGCTGGTCACCACGCGGTGGACGACCCGGTGCACGACCGACCGCAGGGCGGAGCGCAGCGGGCCGGTCAGCTCCCCGGCCGCGTCGACCACACGGCGCGGCGCCCCGTTGTCCGCCAGGACCTTGCTGAGCGAGGACGTCACGGCCTGGACGTCGACCTGGCTCACCACGCGGTCGGTCAACCGGTCCACGAGGGCGTTCTGGACGGCCGGCTCCGAGGCGAGCGGCGCCACGGTCTGCACGTACCGGTCGGTGTCGGCGACCGTGTCGTGGACCCAGACCGCGACGACGGCCAGCGGGGCGAGCACGAGCGTCAGCACCAGCAGGACCGATGCGCCCAGGCGACGCAGACGCCGGTGGCGTACCCGCGCGGCGCGCTGGAGCCGCAGGTACTCCGCGTGTTCGTCGGCGGTCAGGGCATGACCGGCCGGTACGGGCGAATCCGGACCGGCGGGTCCGGAGGCGGTGCCGGAATCCATGGTCCTCCTTCGGAGGGAGTGTCGTCGGTGGCGTCGGGGGCCCGGCCCGCGGAGGGTTCCCCCACCGAGAGCTCGCGGACGTCCGGGTGCACGGCGTCCGTGCCCAGGTCGCACCGGCCCGGGAAGCCCGGTCCGGGCCGTGCGGCTCGCCGGGCGAAGGGGCGCGTGGCCTTCGCGGGCCCGACCACGCCGGTGACCCGGGCCGGCGGTCCCGAGGGACGGGCCCCGCCGGCGAGCCGCCGCGGTCGGGCGTACGGCTCGTGACCGCGGGAGCAGGTCATGGCTCCTCCTCACGCGATCGGCGGATTTCCTCCGCAGGGCCGACGGGGCCGTGTGCGGGCACCTCACCGGGCCAGAGTGCCGCCGACCGGCCGCCGGGGGGTCACCCACGGCGGGTGATCCGTGCGGAGGACCGCGACGATGAGGTGGTGCGGAGGGCCGGCGGCCGGCCCGTGGCGGAGCGGACGAAGAGGCACGAGATGACCGATCCAGTGGCTGCGGGCGAGCGGCCGGACCCGCCGGACGGGACGGCACGGTCCCTCCAGCCGGGTGCCTGGGCGATGGCCGTCTCGGTCACCCGCTCGGCCGGTGTCGCGGCCGGTCTCGTCACCGCGTACTACCTGTTGCCGCTGGACCGGTACCACGAGGACCTCGCCGCGCTGACCCTCGTCGGTGGTCTGCTGGCGGCCGGCCTGTTCTTCGGCTGGGAGGTGTGGCTCATCAGGCGCTCACCCTGGCCGCGGCTGAAGGCCGTCGAGGCCGTGACGGCCACCGTGGCGCTGTACCTGGTTCTCTTCGCGAGCGGCTACTACCTGCTCGAACGCGCGGTGCCCGGGTCCTTCAACGAGCACCTGAGCAGGACCGACGCGTTGTACTTCGCACTCACCACGTTCACCACCGTCGGCTTCGGTGACATCGTCGCGCTCTCCGAGACGGGAAGGGTGCTGGTGATGTGCCAGATGACATGCACTCTGCTGATCGTGGGGCTTGCCGTACGGGTGCTCGGGGCCGCCGTCCGCGCCGGTCTTCGGCGCCAGGGGCGGGGCACGCCGGAGTGAGGCCGCCGGCCGGGTCAGGACGGCATCTGGCGCATCTCCAGCACCCTCAGCCCCAGGGACTGGCAGCGGGCCAGCAGCCCGTACAGGTGTGCCTCGTCGACGACCGCTCCGAACAGGATGGTCTGGCCGGCCATCAGGACGTGGTCCAGCTCGGGGAACGCCTTGACCAGCGTCTCGGTCATCCGTCCGTCGACGCGAATCTCGTAGCGCATGAGCTGCTCTCCCCACGTCTCCCCGAGGGGACCGCCGGCCCCTGTCCGTGCGATCCTCCGGCTCCGTCCCTCGCACCGCATCGCCCGTGGGAGGTGAGACCGCCTGTCACGAGGGCGCCCGACCGCGTGCGTCCGCCCCGACCGCTCGCGAGGCCTGCCGTCACAGGAGCCCCAGTTCGCGCGCGCGGCACACCGCGTCGTGACGCCGGTTCACGCCCAGCTTCCGGTAGGCGCTCTTGAGATGGGTCTTCACCGTGTTCACCGAGACGTACAGGTCGGCGGCGATCTCCTCCGTGGACATCATCTGGGCCAGCCGGCGCAGGACGTCGCGTTCCCGTCCGCTCAGTTCCTCGACCACCGGCGGCGCCGGTTGCTCCCCCGTGCGCGCCGGAGAGCCGCGCCTCGTGGGCCCGCAGGGGAGCCGGCCCTCGGCCAGTGCTCCCAAGGGCAGGGCGCGCAGCCACGGCCCGGCCTCCGCGAAGGGGCGTCGCAGCCGCTCGCGGCGGGCTTCCCGGAGCGCCCGCGAGACGAGCCCGCACTGGGCGGCGTAGTCACCGTCCTCGCCTGCCAGTTGGGCCCTGACCAGCGCGGCCCGTACGGTGATGGCGGGACCGAGGTCGCCCTGTGGCCGCATTCTGTCGAGCAGTTCGGCCGCGGCCTCGGGTCTGCCCGCGGCCAGTTCCGCCTGCGCGGCCCCCACCAGGCACACCGGCTCGTCGCCGGGCACGTCTTCCAGCAGCTTGACGGCCATCTCCGGCCGGCTCTCGGCGAGGTGAGCGGCGGCGGCCACGGACGCCGTGTGCGCTTCGGCCCAGGGGGACGCCACATCGGCCACGACGGCCCGGTCCGCCGCTTCGAGCGCTGCCTGCGTGTCGCCGCGGGCCAGCAGGATCCGCCCGGTGACGATGGCCCGCCCCGCTTGCGTCACCGGGTCCGGCGGCGGGTGCCGCGCGTCCACCGCGACGTCGAGGAGCGCCTGCGCCCGGTCGAGCTCGTCGCGTTCGACGGCCACCGCGGCCAGGACCAGCGAGGCCAGCCCCGGCCCGGACACCGGGGGCGGGCCGCCTTGGTCCGCCGCGGTGACCGTGGCCAACGCCTTGCGCTCGGCTCTGCCCGGCCAGCCCTTCAGATAGTCGATCAGGGCCAGGTGGCCCAGACACTCCCGACGTGCCTGCTCCGTCGCCCCCGTCCCGCTGGAGTCGACCACCGTGGTCAGGGCCGCTCGGGCAGCCCGGACCCGGCCCGCCCACAGTCGCGCCGAGCCGAGGTGGGTGAGCAGGAGTGCGATCAGCTCGGGGTGCGCCTCAAGAAGCGCGTCCGGAACGTCGCGCCGCACCTGTTCCGCGAACTGTGCCGCCCTCTCGGCTCGTCCCGGCGCACCCGTCAGGCGCGCTACCAGAGTCTCCAGGAAGGCGCAGCTCAGCCGGGTCGCGGCCAGGTCGGCCGGATCGCCGTCCGCCGATCCGGCCTGTGCCGCCAGGGCCTGTGCCGCCCGTCGCAGCCGGGAAGAGCCGCGCGCGACCTCACAGCGGGACAGCGCGCAGGCGGCGCGGACGAGGTCCGTGGCCGCACTGACGGGCTCGGGCCCCATGCGGGAGAACAGCCGGGACAGCTCGTCGCAGTGCAGGCCGCTGAAGACCTCCCCCAGGGCGAGGTCGCCGATGACGGCGCGGGCGGCGGTCTCCCAGTCGTCCGCCGCGGCTGCGTGGCCGAGCGCTTCGCCGAGGGACCCCGAGCGCCGCAGCCAGCGTGCCGCGCGGCGGTGGAGCTCGGCTTCCAGCTCCGGGGAGCGCACCCGGAGGTGGGCGCGGAGGATCTCCCCGAACAGCGGATGGAGACGGAACCAGGCGTGCCCGAGGTACTCGACGAAGGCATTCTGGCCGTGCAGAGCGGTCAGGACCCGTTCGGCGTCGGTGCGCCCGGTGAGGGCGTTGGCGAGATCGGGGCAGAAGCGTTCGAGGACGCTGACCCGCAGCAGCAGGTCCTGCGTCCCGGCTGTCTGCCGCTTGAGCACCTCGGCCAGCAGGAAGTCGGCGATCGTGGTGCGGTCGGCCTCGAACTCCTTGAGGAACGTCCGCGGATCCGGCTCTCCCTGTGCCGCCAGGGCGCACAGGCGCAGTCCGGCTGCCCAGCCACGGGTGCGCTCCACCAGCGCGCCCGCGTCGTCGGCCGTAAGACGCAGGCCGTGCAGCGCCAGGAGAGCGGCCGCTTCGCCCGGGGTGAAGGCCAGCTCGGCGTTCCTGATCTCCGTGATGGTGCCGGCCGCCCGGTAGCGGTGCAGCGGCAGGAGGGGCTCGGTGCGTGTGACGAGAACCAGGCGCATGCCGTGGCCCGCCTGACGGAGGACGAATTCAAGCTGGTCCGCGATCTCCGGGTCGGTCACCCTGTCGTATTCGTCGACGACCAGGATCACCGGGGTGTTCCGGGTGCTCAGTTCGGCGGCGAGCCGCGTGAGCAGCCTGTCGTCCGCGCGGCCCGCTTCGGCGGGGAGGCCGGCGTCGGCGGACGTCGTCACGCCGGCGAGGCGCAGGGCCTCCAGGAGGTACGCCCAGAAGGTGCCGCCTCCCTTGGCCGCCACCTGGGCGGTGAGCCAGGCGACGGGCTCGTCCCGGGTCGAGGCCCAGTCGGCGGCCAGCAGGGTCTTGCCCGCTCCCGCGGCTCCGTGGACCACCGTCAACGGGGTCAGCAGGGCCTCGTCGAGGTGCCCGGCCAGCCGGTCGCGCCGCAGGAACGTCACGGGACGCGCCGGTACGGCGAACTGCGTGCGCAGGAACGGGTCCCCGCGGGGATCGGCATGTGATGTGGCCGGCGCCCGTCCGTTCCCGCCCGGTACGGCCATGCTCCTCACCACCTCGATCGTCGCCCTGTGGACGACGCAGGAAGGGCAGAACTGCCCTGGGCACAGCAAGGACCGGATGTCTCCCCGACGCCGGCTGTGACGAGCGCCGGTGGACAGTGAGGACGGCGCCCCGTGATGTCAGCTTACCCTTCCGGATCGCCGGGGCTCGTGGTGACCGTCGGCCTCACCACCCCTGCGAAGGCGTGTCAGTTCGGAGGGCCGTGCGCCGAGACGGGTCGTCAGCCGGTGCTTCGCGGCGGCCGTCAGCTCGTCGAGACGCTGCTCGAGCCGGTTCATGTCCGGGGCGAAGTTCCCCTTCGCCACCTGGCCCAGGACGGTCGCGACCTCCCTTTCGAGGCCGGCCATGGCCGAGCGGACCTCGCCACTGTCGATGTCCACTTGGGCGCTGTCCCAGACGGTGCGGCACTCGTCCCTGAGCCTGACCGCTTCGGCCCTGGTCCGGTGCCGGTGCTCAGGTGAGTCCGGCGCGCTGGTCGACCGCGGCAGCCCAGCCACCCAGTCCCTCGCCGCGCACACCTGTCCGAACTGCTGGTGAACGGCCTGCCGCTGGGCCTGAAGTCCCGATCGCTCGTCCCTGCGGCGCTGTCCCAGCGTTCTGACCACGTAGTGGGCTGTCGCTCCGAGGAAGCCTCCGCCGAGGGCTCCGCCGAGGCCCACGAGCGCCGTACCAAGCCTGATCACACCTGTCAGTGAACGGCTCGCGGCGGCGGGTACGACGGTCCACGCCGAACGCGTCACCCGTTGTGCCCGCAGACGGGCACGCGGTCGGTCGAGTGGCGAGGGTCCCGACGACCCGGCGGGAGACCACGGTTCGTCCGGCAGGGTCCACGGCCGCGGTGACGTGTTCCCGCGAACGGACCGGCGACCGGGTTCTCCCAGGGGCCGGGCTTCGAGATGCGGTCATCCGCACCCCCTGGTTACGCTCGCTGAGTGGCCGGGTGGAACGGCCCATGGCCTGGCGCAGCAGTCGCCCCGCCCCGCCCAGCGGAAACGAGAACTTCCGCTGTCCACTCCGTCGCAGTGCTCACACCTCCACGGGAGGAAGGTTGCGATGAGGTTCACCCGCATGCGTACAGCAAGGGCCACCTGGGCGGCTCTGGTCGCCGTTCCGCTGGCACTCGGAGGTCTGACGTCACAGAGCCACGCACAGGACGCGTCTCCCAGCCCGTCGGGGACGTTCGGTCCCGGCTGCTCGTCGCTCTCGCAGAAGGCCGACACGGCCAGGGACAAGGTCGTGGAGGCGGCAGCCGCCTACCCGGAGCTCAGCCAGCTGGTGGCGGCCACGGTCCGCGCCAAGCTGGGCGGTACCCTCGACGGGAAACCCGACGTCACCGTCTTCGCCCCCAACGACCAGGCGTTCAAGAAGGTGACCGCCTCGCAGCTCGCCTCGCTCCTGAAGAACGAGGGGCAGCTGAAGAAGGTGCTGACCTACCACGTCGTGGACCAGCGCATCGCCCCGGACCAGCTCGCCAAGGGCTCCTTCACCACGGTGGAGGGCAGCAAGCTGACGACGTCGGGCTCGGGCAGCCACTTCAAGGTCAACGGCAAGGCGAACATCGTCTGCGGCAACATCAAGGCCGCGAACGCCACCATCTACGTCATCGACGCGGTTCTCCAGCCCCCGTCCTGACCCGAGGCTCCCGCTCCCGGCTCGGTGCGCCCCCTGAGGGCCCGCCCGGGAGCGGGAGCCTCTTCGCGCAGCTTTCGGTTCCTGACCGGACGGGAAGGATCCGGGCGCCCGTCTGAACGGCCGCCACCTCCTGGCCGTACCCCTTGACGGACCATGAGAAGCTCCGCGAAAGGACACGCTCAGATGACCAGCCCATCCCTCCACCCCGCAGCGGGACCGGCCCGCCGTACCGTCATGGCGGCGGCCGGAGCGGCGGGGCTCGCCGCCGCGCTGACCGCCTGCGGTTCCGGCGACGACTCGTCCGGCACCGTCGACACCGGCTCGGGATCCGGCGGGTCCGCGCAGGACGGCGCCGGCTCCGCCGGCGGCACCGCGCTGGCCAGGACCGCCGACATCCCCGAGGGTGGCGGCAAGATCTTCAAGGACCAGGGCGTCGTGGTCACCCAGCCGTCGGCGGGCACCTACAAGGCGTTCTCGTCCAAGTGCACCCACCAGGGCTGCGCGGTGGGCAGCGTGGCGAACGGCGTGATCGTGTGCCCGTGCCACAACAGCGAGTTCTCCGTGACGGACGGCAGTGTGCAGAAGGGGCCCGCGACGCAGCCGCTGCCCGCGGCGAAGATCGCCGTCTCCGGCGACGAGATCACGCTGGCCTGAGCGGGTTCAGCGCCGTCCGCGCGCCCGCCCGAAGCAGCCGAGCAGTTCGTCGGTGGTCGCGATCGTGGCGACCAGCGCGAGGGTGTTGCGGATCAGCGCGGGGGTGTAGTCGGCGGGCACCCCCGCGATGGCGTCGGCCGGGACGACGGCGGTGTAGCCGAGGTTGACGGCGTCGAACACCGCGTTGGGTACGGCCACGTTGGCCGAGACCCCGCTGACGATCAGCGTGCGGCAGCCGAGGTTGCGCAGCAGGGCGTCGACCTCGGTGCCGTGGATCGGCGACAGCCCGTGCAGCCGCCGTACGACGAAGTCCTGCTCGGCGACCTCGACCGGCGGCGCGACACGGACCGCCGTGCTGCCGGTCAGCTGCTGCACGGGAAGCCGTTCGGCGGCCCGGAACAGGCGCGCGTTGCGGTTCGCTCCCCGGCCGTCGGGGCGGCGCTCGGCGACCGCGTGGATCACCTGCACACCGGTGTCGTGGGCGGCGGCGACCAGCCGGGCCACGTTGTGCAGGGCACCGGAAGAGCGTGCGGCGCGGGCGAGTTCGGGCAGGGCGCTGTCCGGGCCGACGACCCCCTGCTGGCACTCCACGGTGAGCAGCACGGTGCTCGCGGGATCGAGGAGGTCGTCGAGTCGCTCGTACGACGGCATGGCAGCGCCCCCTTGAAGACGACGGCTTCTCTTTTCTGACGTGATGTCAGAGGATCACCATAGTTTTCTGACACGACGTGGGAGAAGAGGGGGCCGCATGACCGTCACACAGCAGCGCCGGGGCCGGAAGATCATGATGACGCCCGGCGAACTGGACGAGTTCCTCACCGCCCAGCGCACTTGCCGGGTCGCTACCGTCTCGGCCGACGGCGCACCGCACGTCAGCGCGCTGTGGTTCGCCTGGGACGGCACGTCGCTGTGGTTGTACTCGGTGGTGCGCAGCCGGCGCTGGGCGCAGCTGCGCCAGGACCCCCGGGTGGCCGTCGTGGTGGACTGCGGCGAGGAGTACGACCAGTTGCGCGGGGTCGAGCTGTCCGGCCGGGTGGAGTTCGTCGGCGAGGTGCCCCGCCGGGGCGAGCTGTGCGCCGAACTGGACACGGCCGAGACGCTGTTCGCGCGCAAGAACTTCGGTCTGGACGAGATGCCGCACGACGGCCGGCACGCCTGGGCCCGGCTGACCCCGGACAAGATCGTGTCGTGGGACTTCCGGAAGCTGGGCGGGGCGTAGCCCGCGGCGCGGGTCTCAGCCCAGCTTCCGGGCCGCCGTCCGCAGCGCCTCGACGGCCGCGCGGATCGAGGGCCTGCGGTCGGCGTCCGCCCGCCAGACCACGTACACATGGCGGCGCACGCGCTGTCTGAGGGGCACCAGGACCACCCCCTCGGGCACCGGGTGCCGGCCCAGCAGCGGCGCGATGCACACGCCCAGCCCGGCCGCGACGAGCCCGAGCTGGGTGTGGGTCTCCCCCGCGCGGTGGCCGACGATCGGCTCGACGCCCTTGGACCGCAGGGTGAACATCAGCCATTCGTGGCAGAACTCGCCCTCGCCCCAGGTGATCCACTCGTCCTCGGCGAACTCGGTGAGGTCCACCTCGTCCCGGTCCGCGAGCCGGTGCGTCGCGGGCATGGCCACCTCGGCCGGATCGTCCAGCAGGGGCGCCTTGACCAGGCCGTCGGGCACGGGCATCGGCTTGTTGTACCAGTCCAGGACCACCGCGAGGTCGAGATCGCCGCGCACGACCCCGGCGATGCCCGCTTCCGGCTCCAGCTCGCTGGAGCGCACGCGCAGTCCCGGGTGCTCGGTGCGCAGGGCGCCGAGCGCGGCGGGGAACAGGCCGCGGGCGGCGGTCGGGAACGCCGACAGCCTCAGTTCGCCGACGACCTGGCCGCGCTGTGCCTCCAGGTCGGACTGGGCCAGCTCGACCTGGGACAGGATGCGCGCCGCGTGCTCCGACAGCAGCCGGCCGGCGTCCGTGAGCCGTACGCCCCGGCCGTTCTTGGCGAGGAGCTGCTGGCCGACCTCCCGCTCCAGCTTGCCGAGCTGCTGCGAGACCGCGGACGTGGTGACGTGCAGCGCGTCGGCGGCGGCGCTGACCGAGCCGTGCCGGGCCAGGGCGTCGAGGGTGCGCAGGCGCTCCAGGTTCAACATGTAAGCGATTCTAAGAGGTACCAGGTGAGAAATCTCGATTGTGCTACGCGGTAGTCTCCCGCATCGTGGAGCCCATGAGCACGGTCACCGCATCGACCCGAACCCGGTCCCAGTCCCCCGCCCCCGTCCGGCCGCGCGCCCGCCTCTCCTGGCGGCTCCGCTTCGGCGTCCTGTCCCTGATCTGGGGCTTCAGCTTCCTGTTGATCAAGGTGGGGACCGAGGGGTACGCGCCCTTCCAGGTCACCCTCGGGCGGCTGGTGTTCGGTACGGCGGTACTGGTGGCGGCGATGGCGGTGAAGCGGGAGCGGCTGCCGCGCGGGGCCCGGCTGTGGGGGCACATGGCGGTCGCCGCGTTCCTGCTGAACGCCCTGCCGTTCTCCTTGTTCGCCTACTCCGAGCTGACGATCCCGTCCACCCTGGCCGGCATCTGCAACGCCACGTCCCCCCTGTGGGGCATGGCCCTGTCCCTGGTCGCCCTGTCCGAGGACCGGCCGACCCGGGTGCGCGTCGCCGGGCTCGGCCTGGGTTTCCTGGGCGTCCTCACCGTGCTCGGCGCCTGGCAGGGCTTCCACGGGCTGGACGCCACGGGTACGGCGATGGCGCTGCTGGCCTCGCTGAGCTACCCGGTCGGCTGGATCTACGTGCGGCGGACCCTGGCCGGCACGGGGAACTCCCATCTGTCGATGACCGGGGGCCAGTTGCTGCTGGCGACCGTGCAGCTGGCCGTCGTGACGCCGTTGTTCACCAGCGTCCCGGAGCACTTCGCCGTCGTTCCGCTGCTGGCCGTCGCCGCCCTGGGCGCGCTGGGGACCGGACTGGCGGTGCTGATCCAGTACGGGCTGGTCGCCGAGGTCGGGCCCACCACCGCCCAGATGGTCACGTACTTCATCCCCGTCATCGCCACGGCCGCGGGGGTGGCGATCCTCGGGGAGACCCTGCGGTGGACCACGCCGGTCGGGGCGGTGATCGTGCTGGCGGGGGCCGCGCTCACGCAGGTGCGGGGCAAGGGCGCGTGAGGGGCGGGGTGCGGGGTGCGGGGTGCGGGTCCATGGTGGCTCACCGCGCCCCGTAACCCGGCACCGTCAGCCGTAGGCGCGGGCCGGGGACGGGCGCACCGCCGCCGCCACCGCGTCGGCCAGCGGGGTGATGTCCTCCCGCGTGAGCGGTGAGATCGTGATGCGGACCGCCTGCGGGGAGGCCAGGCGGAAGCGGGCGCCCGGGGCGACCGCCCAGCCTCTGTGGAGCAGGCGGGCGATGGCGCCCGTCTCGTCGGGGACCGGGACCCAGACGTTCATGCCGCTGCGGCCGTGCGCGACGACCCCCCGCTCCGCCAGCGCGTCGACCAGGCCGGTCCTGCGGGCCCGGTACGCCTCCGCCACCGCCGCCCGGTCGACCGCGCCCTGGGTCCACAGGTGGGCCACGGCCCGTTGCAGCAGGAGGCTCACCCAGCCGGGGCCCAGGCGCTGACGGCCGCGGACCCGGTCGACGGTGACGGGGTCCCCGGTGAGGACGGCGAGGCGCAGGTCGGGGCCGTAGGCCTTGGCGGCGGAGCGGACGAAGGCCCAGTGGTGGGTGACGCCCGCGAGGGGGTGCAGCGGCAGGTCGACGATGCCGTGGCCGTGGTCGTCCTCGACGAGCAGGGTCCCCGGGTGGTCCCGCAGCACCGCGCGCAGGGCACGCGCGCGCGTGGCGGTGACCGAGGCGCCGGTCGGGTTCTGGGCCCGGTCGGTGACGATCAGGGCGCGGGCCCCGGACTCCAGGGCGCGGCGCAGGTCGTCGGCGCGCGGTCCGTCGTCGTCCACGCCGACCGGGGCGGTGTGCAGACCCAGGGCGGGGACGAGGTCGAGGAGGCTGCCCCAGCCGGGGTCCTCGACGGCGACCGTGTCGCCGGGCCTGAGGTGCGCGGCGAGCACGCGTTCGACGGCGTCGAGGGAGCCGGAGGTCACGGTCAGCGGGCCCGCCGGGACGCCGTCGGCGTCGAGTTCGGCGCGGGCGAGGCGGGCGAGGTCGGCGTCCACGGGGTCGTCGCCGTAGCGGACGGGCACGCGGTCGCCCTGCTCCGCCGCCGCGGCGAGGGCCGGGGCCAGGAGGGGCAGCAGGGCCGGGTCGGGATTGCCCGTGGACAGGTCCCGGCCTCCGGGGGGCACCTCCACGCACAGCTGCTCGCGGCCGGTGGTGGCCGGCTTGGGGCGGATACGGCTGCCCCGGCGGCCGGCCGTCTCGATCACGCCGCGTTCGCGCAGGATGCGGTAGGCGGCGGCGACCGTGTTCGCGTTCACTCCGAGCCGGGCCGCCAGCTCCCGCATGGGGGGCAGGGCCTCGCCCGGTCGCAGCTCGCCGGTGCCGACCGCCTGCTCGACGCCGGCCGCGATCTCGGCTGCGCCGCGCCCGGCGATCCGATATTCTCCTAGCACAAAGAGCATTATGCACTAGTACAAAACTCGCCGCCACTGGAGGGGACGCCATGCAGGGCACGACCGAGGACACACGGGCCGCCGCCTACACGCCGACCGACCGGACCGTGCCCACGCGCTCCGCCGAGCGGGCGTCCTACGACAAGGAGCTCGTCCACGCGATCCTGGACGAGGGGTACGTCTGCCACCTCGGCTTCGTCCGGGACGGCGCCCCGGTGGTGCTGCCGACGCTGTACGGCCGGGTCGGCGAGCGGCTCTACGTGCACGGCTCGACCGGCTCCCGGCCGCTGCGGATGACCGGCCAGGCCGACCCGGGTCTGCCGGTGTGCCTGACGGTCACCCACGTCGACGGGCTCGTGCTGGCCCGCTCCGCCTTCCACCACACGATCAACTACCGCTCGGTCGTGGTGCACGGCACCGCGTACGAGGTCACCGACCCCGAGGAGCGGCGGCTGGCCCTGGACGCGCTGGTCGACCACGTCGTCCCGGGCCGGGCCGCCGACTCCCGGCCCGGGAACAAGAAGGAGCTGGCCGCCACCGCGGTCATCCGCCTGGACCTGGAGGAGGTCTCGGCCAAGGTCCGCACCGGCGACGCCGACGACGAGCCCGAGGACATGGACCTGCCGCACTGGGCCGGGGTCGTCCCGCTCCGCAAGGGCTACGACACACCGGTCCGCAACGCCGACCTGGCGCCCGGCGTCGAGCTGCCGGACTACCTGGCGGAGCGGTAGCGGCCGAGGGTCACACCGGGGCGGGTTCCCGCCGGCCGGCCCCGCGGGCCTCGCCCACCGCCAGGCCCGCGACCGCGCCGAGCATCAGCAGGGTGCCGGCCGCCGTGGTCACCGTGAGCCGCTCGCCGAGCAGAACGACGGCGAGCACGGCCGCGGTCACCGGCTCCAGCAGCATGATCACGGAGACGGTCGCGGACCGGACGACGGCGGCACCGGCGAAGTAGAACGCGTACGCGAGGGCCGTGGGTACGGCGGCGATGTACAGCAGCAGCCACAGCAGCCGGGCCGGGTGGGCGGTGTGCGGGAGCAGCCCTTCCCCCGCCGCGAACGGCAGCAGGCACAGGCTGGTCACGGCGAAGGCGCCCACCGTGGTGCCAGCGGCGTCGGTGCCGCCGTCCCTCCCCCACCAGCGGGTGAGCAGGGTCATCACGCCGTAGCCGGCCGCCGAGACCAGGGCCAGCAGCACCCCGGCCGGCCGTACGGTCGCCGCCGAGCCGCCCAAGGTGAGCACGGCCAGTCCGGCGAGCGCGCCGGCGACCGCCGCGGCACCACCGGCGCCGAGCCGTTCCCCGAGCAGCAGCCGGGCGCCGAGCGCGATGAGCACAGGGCCCGCGCCGAGGGTCACGACGGTGGCCACGGCCAGCCCGGTCGACGCCACGGCCGCGAAGTACGCGGTCTGGAAGACGGCCAGGCCGAGCCCGGTGGCCGGCGCCCTCGTGAGCGTGCGGCGCAGGGGCCGGGCCGGGGCCGGACGGCGGCCGGCCGGCCGCAGCACCCGGCCGGCCGACAGGAGGGCAAGCCCCAGCGCGCAGCGCCAGAAGGAGAGGGCGAAGGCGCCCATGTCGCTGGTGCGGTAGACCAGCGAGGCGGCGGCGCCCGCGGTGCCCCAGGCGGCACCGGTGGCGATCAGGTAGAGCAGGCCACGCCCGACGGGCAGGTCTGAAGTGGGGTGCGAGAAGGTCGACAAGGGAATCTCTCCGCAGAAGCGCACGTGGACGTGCGGAAGTTCGGGAGCGTCCCGCCCGGGCGGGGCGCGTGGACTTCATCTGCGGGCGGCACCGTCCGGCCCGGCGCGCACGCACCGGGCGGGACCCGGAGGCCCGCCTCAGGCGGCCGGGGGCGAGAGGACGAGCGCGCGGTGCGACATGATCCGGAGCCTAGGCGGCCGTACCCCGCGCGGACAACTCCCTTTCCGCGCCACCCGAGGCGACCGGCGTGGAGGAGCCCTCGGCCGGGGTGGCGGACTGCGCGATGAACGCGCCGACCAGGACGACCGCGCCCCCGGCGACCTGCGGCGCGGACAGGTGCTCGCCGAGCAGTACCCAGGCCAGCACGGTGGCGATGACCGCCTCCAGACAGGCGACGACCCCGGCGACCTGCGGCGACAGCCGGCGCACGGACAGCACCCCGGTGACGTACGCGATCACCGTGGCGACCAGCACGATCCACGCGAGCAGGGCGACGGCCGGTACGGCGGTGCCGTTCAGGCGGGCGGAGCCGGCCAGCACCGGCCAGTCGATGCTCCAGGGGCGGGCCACCGCGGTCAGCACGGCGGCGCCGACGAGCAGCCCGTAGGCGATGACACCGAGCGGGTCCGGCGCCTCCTCACCCGCGTCGCTGCCCTGGTCGGACAGCACGAAGTAGCCGACCTGGCAGCAGGCGGCGCCGAGCGCCAGCACCAGGCCCAGCGCGTCGAAGCTCAGGCCGGACCAGACCTCGACCACGCAGGCGAGACCGCCTGCGGCGAGGACGACGCCGAGCGCGGCGGCACGGCTGACGGGACGCCGCTGCACGAACCGCACCCAGCCGAGCACCAGGGCGGGGGCGAGGTACTCGACGAGCAGGGCCACGCCGACCGGTATGCGGGAGAGCGCGGCGAAGTAACAGGCCTGGACACCGGCGACGGCGAGCAGTCCGAACCCGGCGAGCAGTGCGGGCCGGCGGCGCGGCAGCGCCCGGTGCCGGATCGCGACCGGCAGCATGACCAGGGCGGCGCCCGCCACCCGCAGCCACACCACGTGGAGAGGGTCGAGCCCCGCCTCGATCAACGGCTTGGCGGCCACTCCGGACCCGCCGAAGGCCAGCGCCGAGCCGAGCGCGAGACCGAGCCCGGCTCCCTTGCCGGGGCTGTCCTGACTGCTCACAGACGTACGCACCGGCACATGATGACAGGCGACGACAGGAGCGTCACCCCTGGTGACACCTGTCTCAGCTGATGGACGGCGGCCGGAGGGGGGACCAGGGGGTCAGCGGGCCGCCCCGTCGTCGTCGGCGTACACGTCCGCGCCCGCGTCGATCCGCGCGGCCAGTTCGCGGGCGGGGACGCCGGCGCGTTCGAGGACCTCGACCGCCCGGGACCGCGGGTCCGCGGCGAGCGCCGCGAGCAGGTCCGTGCCGCCGACGCGGGGCGCGCCCCGCCGCCGGGCACGCGCGCGGGCGTCCGCGAGCGCGGCGGACGCGGCGGGCGACCAGCCCTCGGCGTCCTTGCCCGGACCGCCGGGACCGGCCGGACCCACGGGGCCGGCAGGCCCGGCGAGACGCGCGGCGTCGGCGGACCCGGCGAGACGCGCGGCGTCGACGGGGCCGGCGAGACGCGCGGCGTCGACGGGGCCGGCCGGTGCGGGGACGAGGGGCATGGCGCCGGAGTCCTCCACCCGGCTCTGCCAGCGCAGTCCGTAGCCGATGCTGCGCTGCACCAGGTAGCCGAGGACCCGGGCGAGCCGTTGCGGGCCCCCGACGGCGGCGCGGGCCTCGGGATCGTGCTCCAGCAGGGCGTGCAGCAGATGGGCGGTGTCGGTGTGCCGGTCCCTGTCCCGGACGGCCCTGCGGCGGGCAGCGGAGACCACCGCCGCGAGCTCGGCACCGAGCCCGGCAGCGCCGTCCGGGTACGGAACCGCTCCGTCTTCGGCGGTCCGGTGGGCTGTACGGGGTTGCACATCCCCTACCTCATCAGCCGCAACGGGACGGGACATCCACGAGGGGAACCATTTGCGCGTCCCACGCGGAGTGGACATCGCCGAGCCGGATCTCATCCTTACGGAGGAGATCAGACCGATCCCGCGCACGGACGGCACGCCCTCGCAACGGTTCTGACAGTTCATCAGTATTGAATGTTCGCGCCACCACGGCTACGTTCCGCGACACCGTAGCCCGATACGCCCGATCCGAAGGGGTGGCCGCATGGCCGAAGTCAGCGCCGAGGCACGCATCCAGGCGCCGGCCGAGAAGGTGTGGGCCCAGCTCACCGACTGGCCGTCGTACGGGGCGTGGAACGCGACCCACACCAGCTTCCCGCGGGGCGGCCCGGAGACCCTGGCCGTGGGCGGCACGTTCCAGGAGAACATGAAGCTGATGGGCTTTCCGGCGGAGGTCGACTGGACCATCGAGGAGCTGGAACCGGCCCGGGTGTTCGCCATCCGCGGCAAGGGCCCGATGGCGGTGACCGTCGCCACCCGCTACACGCTGACCCCGGACGGGGACGCCACGACGCTCCGGATCGACGGGGAGTTCACCGGGGCCGCGGTGTCGTTGATGGCGGGCAAGCTCAGGGACTCGGCGACGGCCGCCCTGAACGAGTCGCTGCGCAAGCTGGACGGACTGGTGGCCTGAGCCGGGACAGGCGAAGGCGCCCCGCGCGGACAGCGCGGGGCGCCACGGCCCTCGTCCAGGGGGCTCAGTCCTCGTCGGCGAGGATGAGGTACAGCTTCTTGCGGGCGTCGTTGATGACGGCGAGCGCCTTCTCGCGCTGCTCCTTGCTTCCGGTCTTCCACACCTGGCCGAAGGCCTCCATCAGCCCGAAGCCTGCCTGGCGGATCTCGGTGAGGGCCTCCCAGTCGACCCCGCGCGAGGCCTCCTCCCAGGGGGCGTCCGGTCCCTCGTCGGCGGCGGCGCGTCCGCTCTCGGTCAGGGCGAACAGCTTCTTGCCGCCCTCGCTCTCGCTGGCGATCAGGCCCTCGTCCTCCAGCAGCTGGAGGGTCGGGTAGACCGAACCGGGGCTGGGCTTCCAGGCGCCGCCGCTGCGTTCGGCGATCTCCTGGATCATCTCGTAGCCGTGCATGGGCCGGTCCTTGAGCAGGGCCAGGATCGAGGCGCGTACGTCACCGCGCCGTGCCCGCCCTCGCGGACCGCCCCGTCCGCGCGGCCCCCAGGGGCCCGGTCCGAACCCGGGTCCGCCGGGACCGAAGCCCGGACCGCCCGGACCGAAGGGCCCGAAGGCGGCCCGCCGCCCGTCGAACCCACCGAAACCACCCATACCCCGTCGGCCGGGGCCCTCGTGCCGATGTCCACGCTCGAAACCGTGGGTGCGCATCGCGATCACTCCATTCCATCGTTGATCTGTCGCGTCTGCATCGCATATCGTTCGCGATACCTCAACGATATATCGGAACCGATCGCCTGACAATCCCCTTCCCGAGCGGTCGGCCCGGCCGGGAACCAGTCCGGCAGCCCTGAATTGGCCTTGGTCCGAGGGCCGTCGCAGTCGCTAGCGTCGGGGCATGCGCATCCGAATCGTCGACGCCTTCACCGACCGCCCCTTCGCCGGCAACCCGGCCGGAGTCCTGCTCCTGGACGACGTCTTCCCGGACGACGACTGGCTCCAGGACGTCGCCATGGAGGTCAACCACGCGGAGACGGCGTTCGCGCACCGGTTGCCCGAGGGCGGCAAGGCGGACTGGGCGCTGCGCTGGTTCACGCCCGTCACCGAGGTCGCGATGTGCGGCCACGCCACCCTCGCCACGGCCCACGTCCTGCACACCACCGGCGCCCACGAGGGCCCGGTGCGGTTCGCCACCCGCAGCGGCGTGCTGATCGCCACGCCCGGCGCGGACGGCTCGGTCACCCTGGACTTCCCGACTGCCCCGCTCACCCCGGTCGAGATCCCGGCCGGGGTCGCGGAGGCGCTCGGGGCGCGGCCGGTCGCCGCGTTCGACACCGGTCCGAACGTCGGCGACCTGCTGGTGGAACTCGCCGACGAGAAGACCGTGCTCGGCCTCTCCCCCGACCACCGGGCCCTCGGCGCCTACTCCTCACGCGGCATCATCGCCACCGCCCGCGCCGACGAGCCGTCCCGTGGCTACGACTTCGTCTCCCGCTGCTTCTTCCCGAACGTCGGCATCGACGAGGACCCGGTGACCGGCAGCGCCCACACCGCGCTCGCCCCGCACTGGTCCGCCCGCCTCGGCCGCGACGACCTCACCGGGCTCCAGGCCTCCCGCCGCACCGGGCTGGTCCGCACCGGCCTGCGGGGCGAACGCACCCTGCTCACCGGCTTCGCGGTGACGGTCGTCGACGGCGAACTGCGCGCCTGAGGGCTTGCTCAGGCGGTCGGCAGCCAGCCCACCTTGCCCGCGAGGAGGGCGTAGCCGACGAACGCGCCGATGTCGAGCAGGGAGTGCGCGACGACCAGCGGCCCGACCCGGCCCCAGCGGCGGTAGAGGCAGACGAACACCACGCCCATGACCATGTTGCCGAGGAAGCCGCCGACGCCCTGGTAGAGGTGGTACGAGCCACGCAGGACCGCGCTGGCCGCCAGCGCGGTCCCCGGCGTCCAGCCCAACTGCCCCAGCCGGCGCAGCAGGTAGCCGACGACGATGACCTCTTCGAGGATCGCGTTCTGCAACGCGGAGAGGATCAGCACCGGGTACTTCCACCACACGTCCGGAAGTGCCTCGGGTACGACGGTGAGGTTGAAGCCGAGGCCGCGGGCGGCGAGGTAGAAGGCGATGCCGGTGCTGCCGATCACGGCCGCGATGCCGGCACCCCGGGCGAGATCGGGCCAGGGACGGGTGCGGTCGAAGCCGAGGGTGCGCAGGCCCGCGCCCTCGCGCAGCAACAGGTGGGCGACGAGTGCCACGGGGACCAACGCGGTGGCGATGCCGAAGAGCTGCCAGGCCAGGTCCAGCCAGGGGCGGCCCGGTGCGGCGGAGGCGTTGAGGGTGGCCGCCTGGTCCTTCAGCCCGCCCGGCTTGGTGACCGAGCCGATGAAGCTGATCAGCGCGGACACCCCGCTCGCCCCGAGCGAGAGCGCCAGGACGAGCAGCGTCTCGTCCCGCAGCATCCGTCGCGGGTCACGCTCCCGCGCCGCGGAATCGGCCACCGAGTCAGCCTCCACCTGCACCCCTGCCTCCAGCCGGCTCACGGGCCCCTGGCCCACCTTTCGCCTGGCAAGGATCGCAGAAGGAGCTGTGGAGGGCGCGGCATGCCCCCGGAGGGCAGAGCTCTCTCGTGGCCTACGGCAGCCCGCCGTGGCCTACGGCAGCCCGCCGACGTCCGCGACCGGCTCCTGGACCACGCCCCACCACCCGCCTCTGTCCGCCGCCCCCTCCTCTCCTCCGCCGCTCGGCCCCTCCAGCGGCCCGGCGAAGCCCGGCGCTCAGCCCAGCGGTACCGGCTCCGGCAGCCCCACCGGCCACGTGTGCACCGGCTCCCCCACGTGCATCAGCTCGGCGTACCTCCGCGTCGTCGCCGCCAGGGCCGCCTGCCGTGACAACCCCTGCTCCAGCGCCCGGTGGAAGGTGGCCGCCTGCCAGGACGCCCCGTTGACGCGGCGCCGGCAGCGTTCCTCGATCACGCCCAGGTAGAGGTCCCGGTCGGCGGCCTCCACACCCCACGCGTCCAGTCCGGCCGAGGCCAGCGGCAGCAGCTCGTCGCGGACCAGCGTGACCGCGTCGACCTCGCCCGTGCCGCCGTACCGCCCCCGCCGGGGCCATACGAAGCGCGCGTCGATGCCGTACCGGCACGCCGCGTCGAAGTTCGCCTCGGCCGCGGCGAACGGCAGCCGGGTCCACACCGGCCGGGACTCCTCGGCGAGGGCGCGGACGAGGCCGTAGTAGAAGGCCGCGTTGGCGATCACGTCGGTGATGGTGGGCCCGGCCGGCAGCACCCGGTTCTCCACCCTGAGGTGCGGGACGCCGTCCGCGATGCCGTACACCGGCCGGTTCCAGCGGTAGATCGTGCCGTTGTGCAGCACGAGTTCGGCGAGTTTGGGCACCCCGCCGGCCTCGACGACCCCCAGTGGCTCCTCGTCGTCACAGATCGGCAGCAGGGCCGGGAAGTAGCGCAGGTTCTCCTCGAACAGGTCGTACGCGGAGGTGATCCACCGCTCGCCGAACCAGGTGCGCGGCCGTACGCCCTGCGCCTGGAGCTCGGGCGGCCGGGTGTCGGTGGACTGCTGGAACAGCGGGGGCCGGGACTCGCGCCACAGCTCGTGCCCGAAGAGGAACGGTGAGTTCGCTCCGACGGCGATCTGCGCGGCGGAGGCCGCCTGGGCCGCGTTCCACACGTCGGCGAACCGGCCCGGGGTGACTTGCAGGTGCAGTTGCAGGGAGGTGCACGCGGCCTCGGGCACGATCGACTTCGAGGTGCAGACGAGGTGCTCCACGCCCTCGATGTCGAGCCGGAAGTCCTCCCCGCGCGCGGCGACCATCTGGTCGTTGAGGAGTGTGTAGCGATCGACCTCGGAGAGGTTGGAGGAGACCAGGTCGTCCCGGTCGAGGGTGGGCAGGATGCCGATCATCACGATGCCCGCGTCCACCTCCCCGGCCTTCCGGTCGGCATAGGCGAGCGACGTGCGCAGTTCCTCGGCGAGCCGGTCGAAAACCCGGCCGCCCAGCCGGTGTGGGGCTATGTTTACTTCCAGGTTGAACATGGCGAGTTCTGTTTGGAAATCGCGGCTCGCGATGCGCTCCAGTACCTGCCCGTTCAACATTTTCGGCATACCGTCCGACCCGGCGAGATTCAACTCGATCTCGACCCCCATGAGATTCTTGGGCCGGTCGAATCGCTTCTCGCGCAGCAGCCGCTCCAGTCCCGACAGGCACTGCTGGAGCTTTTCACGGTAGCGCTGGCGATCGGACAGGTCGAACTGCCCTGCCACGACCTTCTCCCCCATCGAAGTGTCCCTCCTCGGATGGGCGGGCCGACGATCCGGCCGCCTGGCTCCCGGGTCAGGTGGGATGATGCCCAGCCGAAGCGATCGATAACGTCCCGCGCGGGCCCGCCGCCCGCTAGTCTGTCGGAATGTTCCCGGCGGCACATTCACGGGGCATGCCGCACTCGCACCTTCGGGTGCCCCGCACACCTCGTGAAAAACGCCGACGACATTCGGCCGACCGTTACCGGTGCGTATGGCGAGGTCAGCGACGGGGACCGGGTCCGGAAATCGGGATGATTTTCGTAAATCGACGGCCTAATTCCGCCTTGCCGGGTCGACCGGAATCGGATAGCCGAAACACCGGCCGAACACACGTCGTATAAACTTCCTCCACAAGGCAGAAGGTTGGCGCCCTCGGTCCTGGTTTCCGCGGTGTTCCTGCCGTCCCCGTTGACGGGCGGCAGACCGAGCCGCACTCTCTTTCACACCGACCTGGGCCCCCACCTCTCCGGCCTTCCGTGAGCTGACAGCGCCGTCCGCCCCACCCTCCTCGCGCCGCCGCGCCTGTCGAATGAGAGGCGACCCACATGCCGCTGCACGTACCCCCTGCCCCCGCGCCTGCCCTGCGCTCCGTCCTCACCGCCCTCGGTTCCCCCACCGCGGTCCGTGAGGCGCGCACCCCCTCCCTGCGCGCCGCGCAGGGTCCGGCGACACCGGAACTCCCACTGCCCGTCCACGTGCTGGACCGGATCACCGCGCAAGGCCTGTCCGCGACCCGGCTGGCCGGCTGGCGCTTCCTGATCCGGTGCGGTGATCGCGCGGTGGCCGCGGCCGACACCATGCTGACTCCCGACGGCTGGGCCTTCTCGCACTTCTTCGAGGGCCCGTACGTCGCCTCCACCGAACGCGCCCTGCAACAGGCCGAGGCCCTGCAACAGCCGTACCAGGCGCGGCTGCTGTCCGTGCCTGGGCTGTACATGCTCACCCTGTGGCTGCACGGCGACTGCTCCGGCGACGGCAGCGAGGGCCATCCCGCCGCCACCGATCTGCTCGTGCCGCTGGCGCCCGCACCGCCCGGCATTCCGACGCACCGTCCGTTCCCGGTCGCCGAGTTGCTTCCGGTGCTGACCCATCGGGCGACTCCTCTCCCGCTGCTCGGCTCGCCTGCCTGACCGACGCCCGCGTACCCCGCTTCCCGCGAGGGAAGCGGGGTACGACTGCCTTTCGAGCACTCCGCCGCCCGGAGCCATCAGGACTAGTCCCATCCGGCTACTGCGAACCACCCGAAGGGACAGTGCAGTTGGACTGAACCGTCCGCGCGGGTGACGCGTCCTGAACCTGTGAGAAGCGGTGCCGTGAAATCCCTGCGGAACGACGCCCAGAGGACAACACTGGTTTCCGACCGACTCATCACCACGGGGGACGGACATGATCACGACAGAGCGAAAGATCCCGCCCATGTGCCAGCACCAACCGACCTGCCCTCCGGCCGAATCCGCCGACCGGGAGTCCGCCCGCCTCGTGGCGCACCACCCGGAGCAGGGGTGGAGCCTGCTGTGCAACGGCGTCCTGCTCTTCGAGGACACCGGTGAGCTGCTGCCGGACGGCCGCGTCATCGCCCCGCACCGCCCGCTCGGTGTGGAGCAGGTGATGACCGCCGCCTGAGGGCGACAGGGCGACCTGACCCGGGCACGCACACCGACCTGACCTGAACAGGGGCACAGTGCCCTGAGGGGCCGGCCGCACATGACCCGTGCGCCCCGGCGCCGACGCGTGTCCGGGGTGCGGGGGCCGGGCAGCACCGCGCCCCCACCTTTTCGAAACTTTCGACATCGCTCGGTGCGTCATGGTCTCGCCTACGGCGTGGCGGGCGCGTATTCGAACCAGTCGAAGGCCGCGCGGCCCTCGGTGACGTACATGCCGATGACACGGCCGGTGAAACCGGCGGCCACCTCCGTGGACAGATAGCGGCCGTCGAGTTCGGCGAGCCGGACGGTTCCCTCGGCGGTCGCGACGGAGAAGACGAGGGTGTCGGGGCCGTGCTGCGTCCCGGGGTCCCGGGTGGCGCGGATCTCGACGGTCAGGGTGACCGGCCCCGCCGGCACCGGGTGTTCGGCGACGCGCTGCCGCAGCGGGCCGATCCGCGCGATCACGGCCGCGGTGCCCCCGCTCACCTCCAGGTCGTAGTGGTGGGCCTCGTCCAGGCGCACTGACAGCCCCGCCCGCGCGGCACCGGGCTCCAGCGACGCCGCCGCCCGGCAGTCGTGGTGCTGCTGGCGGCGGCCGACGAAGGTGTGCCCGGGCCGGTCGAGGCTGTCACCGGTGGCGGCCAGGGTGAGCCGGCCCGGCCGCTCGGTCAGCGACCAGCAGCCCTCGGGCCGGCGCCGCGGGGATATCCAGTGCGGTGCGAGTGCCGGGCCCTCGAAGTCGTCCCGCGCCGGCGGCTGTTCGAGGGGGGCCCAGGCGGCCGGCGCCGGATGCCGCTCCTGGACCGGACCCGTCCGCGGCCAGCCGTCGGCCCACTCCACCGGGACCAGGAACGTCTCCCGGCCGAGGACGTGGAACTCCGGGAACCAGCCACGGGGCCGGGTGCCGAGCAGCACCATCCACCAGGTGCCGTCGGCCGCCTGGACCAGGTCGCCGTGGCCGGTGCACTGGATGGGCAGGCCGGTGCCGCGGTGGGACAGCAGCGGGTTGCCGGGAGCCGGTTGCCAGGGGCCGCGCGGCGAGCGGGCGCGCGCCACGGAGACACCGTGCCCCAGGGCGGTGCCGCCCTCGGCGAGCAGCAGGTACCACCAGTCGCCGATCCGGTACAGGTGCGGGGCCTCCGGGTCGCGCAGGCCGGTGCCGGACCACATCGGCAGCGGACCCTCCAGCACCCGTCCCGTGCGCGGGTCGATCCGGGCGACGCTCACCCCGGCCATCGCGACCCAGCAGGAACCGTCCTCGTCCCACGCCAGGTCCGGGTCGATGCCGGGCAGATCGATCCACACCGGGTCGGACCAGGGGCCCTCGGGGCGCTCCGCGGTGACGAGGAAGGTGCCGCCGGCGCCCGCGCTGGTGGTGATGACGTGGAAGAGTCCGTCGTGGTGCCGGATCGTCGGCGCGTAGATGCCGGAGGACGCCGGGACGTCGTCGGGCAGGTCCAACTGCCCCGGCCGGTCGAGCACGTTGCCGATCTGGCGCCAGTGCACCAGGTCCCGGCTGTGGAACAGCGGAACGCCGGGGAAGTACTCGAAGCTGGAACACACCAGGTAGTAGTCGCCGCCGACCCGGCACACGCTGGGGTCGGGGTGGAAACCCGGGATGACGGGATTGTCGTACGTTCGCATGCTCGCCTCCCAAAGGCACTCGAAAGTTTCGTTCTGAGCTCCGAATCTTAATGACCGGAGGGGCGTTCGCGGGAGTGTCCGTACCGCCCGGCTGGTCGAATCACCGGCACGGGAGTGGGATGGAAGGGAGCGAGGAATCGCAGCGGGCATGCCCGCGGGTGTCACGGATGTCAGGGGTGTCACCCTCCCCGGTGCCCGTCCGGAACGGTGGAGTCATGCGTCATGTCCGGTTACGACGGCTCGGCGGCCACGCGCGTGGTGGTCGGTGTGAGCGGCTCCCTGAACAGCGTCACGGCCCTGCGGCGGGCCGCCGCGCTGGCCCGCCGGCTGAGAGCCCAGCTCTGGCCCGTGCTGGCCTGGGAACCACCGGGCGGTGACTCCGCCGCGCGCCGTTCCCCCGCCGCCGGACTGCTGGTCGAGGAGTGGCAGCGGCTCGCCAAGCAGCGGCTGGCCTCGGTGCTGGAGGAGATCTTCGACGCGGAGGCTCCCGGTGTGCCGGTGCGGCCCGTCGTCGTCCGTGGCGCCCCCGGCCCGGCGCTGGTGGCGACCGCGAACCGGGAGGACGACGTCCTGGTCGTGGGCACCGGGCGGCGCGGACTGCAACGGGCCTTCTCCGGCCGGGTCTCCCGGCACTGTCTGGCCCACGCGGTCTGTCCGGTGCTGGCGGTGCCCCCGTCCCCGCTGGAATCGGAGCTGCTGTCCGTCCACCGCCGCAACACGTGGCATCTGCGCATCGACACCCGGGGGCTGTGAAGGGGGCGGCCACACCACGCACCGGCGCGTGGGGCGAGGACGTCACGCCGAGCCGTTGCCGTCCCGTCAAGAACCGGCCCCCGGACGTCAGAGCGCCGTCAACGGCAGCGCCGGGGCACCGTCGGCGGACTACCGTTTTCCTCATGGAGCACGGCAACGACACCCGCCCCCAGCCGACCGGCGCCCACCCGTCCGGCACCGGCACTGTGGTGCATGACCGCGGCTGGACCCAGGACGCGCGCACGTCGGCCCGCTGTGCGGGCGCGCTGTTCGGCCTGCTGCTGTGCGTCGACTGGGCGGCGGGCTCGCTGACCTGGTGGCGCGGAGCCCTGTGGCTCCTGCTGGCCCTGCTCCTGCTCCTCGTGCTGTTCCCGGTGCGCGTGTCCGCCGGCCGGAACTGGCTGGCCACCCGGCGCCTGTACCGCACCCGCCGCGTCCGCACCGATCTGCTGACCGCGGTGCGCCCGCTGGACGGTGTGACCCAGCGCCTGGTGCTGCGCGACGCCCTCGGCAACCGGATCGAGATCGACCCGGAGGTCCTCGTCCGCAACCCGGAGCTGTGGTACCGGCTGGACGAGGGCGCCCGCGGTTCGGAGGCCGCCGGCACGCTGCTGTGCGGTACGACGGAGCTGCATCAGCTGGCCCGCCGCGTGGACCGCGAGACGGCCCTCGGTGTGTTCCGGGCGTCGGGTCTGGAGTGACGCTCGGTGGCCGCCACCCGGGCGGCTCTCCCGTCGACTCCCCGCGTGCTCATCCGCTCCGCTCCACCCCGGCCGAACCCGCCCCGGCCTCCCCTTCTTGGTGCGGCTCCGCCCCGCGCGGGCCATTCTTAACGCAAGCTTGACGCCGCCCGAGCCGTGATCCATGGGCCCAGGCGTCACTCTCTGCTTACGCTGGTGCCGCCGTCCGCGTGATGGCCGCAAAGAGCTGAGCCGCACATCAGGAGCACGCCGATGGTCACGACCGAGCGCCCTCCCAGTACCAGCCGCCTGCGCGCGTGGATGCTGGAGGGCCTGTCCGACATGGGCAAGGGCGGTGGCCACACCGGACCCCACGCCGAGCCGGAGCCCCCGCACCAGGGACAGCGCTGGTGGCGGGTGATGTGCCTGACCGGTGTCGACTACTTCTCCACCCTCGGCTACCAGCCCGGCATCGCCGCCCTGGCCGCCGGTCTGCTCTCGCCGATCGCGACCATCGTGCTCGTCATCGTGACGCTGGCCGGCGCGCTGCCGGTCTACCGCCGGGTCGCGGAGGAGAGCCCGCACGGCGAGGGCTCGATCGCGATGCTGGAGCGGCTGCTGTCGTTCTGGCAGGGCAAGCTGTTCGTGCTCACCCTGCTCGGCTTCGCGGCCACGGACTTCCTCATCACCATCACGCTGTCCGCCGCCGACGCCTCCACCCACCTGGTGGAGAACCCGCATCTGACGCAGGCCCTCCAGGGCAAGCAGATGCTGATCACCCTCCTCCTGGTGGCCTTGCTCGGCGCGGTCTTCCTCAAGGGCTTCCTGGAGGCGATCGGAGTCGCGGTCGCCCTGGTGGGCGTGTACCTCGGACTCAACCTCGTCGTCGTCATCACCGGCCTGTGGCACGTCGTCACCGCCGGGCATGTGGTCACCGACTGGGGCAGCGCGCTGACCGCGCAGCACGGGAACGTCTTCGTCATGATCGGCGTGGCACTGATCGTCTTCCCGAAACTCGCGCTCGGTCTGTCCGGCTTCGAGACCGGTGTCGCCGTGATGCCGCATGTGAGGGGCGACGCCGGCGACACCGAGGAGCGGCCCACGGGACGCATCCGGGACACCAAGAAGCTGCTGACCACCGCCGCGCTGATCATGAGCTGCTTCCTGATCGCCACCAGCTTCATCACCACGCTGCTGATCCCGGAGAAGGAGTTCAAGGCGGGCGGCCAGGCCAACGGCCGCGCGCTCGCCTACCTCGCGCACGAGTACCTGGGCAACGCCTTCGGCACGGTGTACGACGTGTCGACGATCGCCATCCTGTGGTTCGCGGGCGCCTCCGCGATGGCCGGGCTGCTCAACCTGATGCCGCGCTATCTGCCCCGCTACGGCATGGCCCCGCACTGGGCGCGGGCGGTGCGGCCGATGGTCATCGTCTTCACCCTGGTCGCCTTCCTGGTGACCTGGATCTTCGACGCCAACGTCGACAAGCAGGGCGGCGCCTACGCCACCGGCGTGCTGGTGCTGATCAGCTCCGCCGCCATCGCCGTGACCATCGCCGCGCGCAAGGCGGAACAGCACGGCTGGACCGTCACGTTCGCGGTGATCTCGGTGGTGTTCCTCTACACGACCGTCGTGAACGTCATCGAACGCCCGGACGGTGTGAAGATCGGTGCCTGTTTCATCGCGGGCATCGTGCTGGTGTCCCTGTTGTCCCGGCTGGCCCGTGCGTTCGAGCTGCGGGTGACCAGCGTGTCGCTCGATCCCATGGCGGAACGGTTCATACGGGACATGGCCAGCCGCAGGATGCGGTTCATCGCCAACGAACCGGACCGCCGGGACAAGGCCGAGTACCGCGACAAGATCGAGCAGATCCGCACCGACAACGACATGCCCGAGCAGGAGGACTTCGTCTTCGTCGAGGTCACCGTCACCGACCCGTCGGAGTTCGAGGCGGGCCTCACCGTCCGCGGCGAGGTGCTGCACGACCGCTACCGGGTGCTGACGCTGGAGTCCGCCTCGATCCCGAACGCCCTCGCCGCCCTGCTGCTGCACATCCGTGACGTCACCGGCTGCACCCCGCACATCTACTTCGAGTGGACCGAGGGCAACCCGTTCGCCAACTTCCTCCGCTTCTTCCTCTTCGGCCAGGGCGAGGTCGCCCCGGTCACCCGCGAGGTACTGCGCGAGGCGGAACCGGACCGCGAACGCCGGCCACGGGTGCACACGGGCTGAGCCGGGCCGTGCGGCCGGGCACGGATCGCCTCGGCGCTCCGGTCGTCCGGCACTGCGACGACGTACGCCTGATCCCGCAGCCGCCGAACGCTTCCGCCGGGACCGGGGCGCGGTACGGCCGCGTCCCGGTACCTCCGACGGCCGACCCGTGTCCATGGTTCCCGGGGGCGTGGCCCTATCGTGACCGGCATGCAGTCCTACACGATCGGTCAGGCCGCGCGGCTGCTCGGCGTCAGCCCGGACACCGCCCGCCGCTGGGCCGACGCAGGCCGGGTGGCCACGCACCGCGACGAGTCCGGGCGGCGGCTCGTCGACGGCAGAGACCTCGCCGCGTTCTCGGTCGAACTGGCCAAGGCGGGAGCCGCCGAGGAGGACGCCTCGTACACCTCGGCCCGCAACGCCTTCCCCGGCATCGTCACCGCGATCAAGCTCGGCGATGTCGCCGCCCAGGTGGAGATCCAGGCGGGCCCGCACCGGCTCGTCTCGCTGCTGACCCGGGAGGCGGTGGAGGAACTGGGCCTGGAGGTCGGCATGGAGGCGACCGCGCGCGTGAAGTCCACCAACGTGCACATCGACCGGACCTGACCGGGCACGTACGACCGCCCCACCTCGGAGCGACGAGCGCCGTACGAACGCACATGCAAGCCGGAAGCCCACAGTTGCCAGCTCATGCCATGCAACAGATGACTTCTGCCTGGCACATGCGGCAAAATCATCACCGCACGGCCAACTCGGCCGTGCCCGGACGCGACCGTCGTTCGACAGAACCGAGGAGTAGATCCGTGATGACCCGTTCCGTGCGCCGGACCCGGCGGATGCTGCGGCTGGCCGGCGCGGGAGCCGCCGCCGCGCTGGCCCTCAGCGCCTGCTCCTCCTCGTCCGACTCCACCGACTCGTCCAACTCCTCCGACTCGTCCGCTTCCTCCGGCACATCGACGTCCCCGAAGCTCTCCGGCACGGTGACCGTGTTCGCGGCGGCCTCGCTGAAGGAGAGTTTCACGGCCCTGGGCAAGGAGTTCGAGAAGCAGCACCCGGGCACGAAGGTCGACTTCAACTTCGGCGGCAGCGACACCCTCGCCGCGAACATCACCGGCGGTGCCCCCGCGGACGTGTTCGCCGCGGCCAGCCCCAAGACCATGGCCGTCGTGACGGACGAGAAGGACACGGCCGGCACCCCGGTCACCTTCGTCCGCAACCAGTTGGAGATCGCGACCGTCCCGGGCAACCCGCACAAGGTGGCCTCCCTGAAGGACCTCACCAAGGCCGGTCTGAAGGTCGTCCTGTGCGACAGGACCGTTCCGTGCGGCGCCGCCGCCCAGAAGGCCCTGGACGCGAGCGGTCTGAAGCTCACGCCGGTCTCCTACGAGCAGGACGTCAAGGGCGCCCTGACCAAGGTGGAGCTGAAGGAGGCCGACGCGGCGGTGGTGTACAAGACCGATGTCAGGGCCGCCGGTGACAGGGTGGAGGGCGTGGAGTTCCCCGAATCGGCCCGTGCCGTCAACGACTACCCGATCGCGCTGCTGAAGAACGCGCCGAACACCGAGGCCGCCAAGGCGTTCATCGCCCTCGTACGCTCCGCCGAAGGCCAGAAGGTGCTGAGCGAGGCGGGGTTCCTCAAGCCGTGACCTCGCTCGACAAGCCCGGTGCCTCGACCGGCCCCCGCACGGGCCGGCCACGGCGCCGCCGCGTCGGCACGGGGGGCCGGCCCGGGGCGCCGTTGCCGCTGCTGCTGCCGGGCGTGCTGGCCCTGGCGTTCCTGCTGCTGCCGCTGCTCTCCCTGCTCGTCCGCGCGCCGTGGCGCGGCCTGCCGGGCCGGCTGGCCGGCGCGGAGGTGTGGCAGGCGCTCCAGCTGTCCCTGGTGAGCGCCACGGCGGCGACCGCCGTCAGCCTCGTCCTCGGTGTGCCGCTGGCCTGGCTGCTGGCCCGAACGGAGTTCCCCGGCCGGGGTCTCGTGCGCGCCCTGGTGACCCTTCCGCTGGTGCTGCCGCCGGTGGTCGGCGGTGTGGCCCTCCTGCTCGCCCTGGGCCGCAACGGCGTCATCGGGCGGTGGCTCGACGCGTGGTTCGGCATCACCCTGCCGTTCACCACCGCCGGGGTCGTGATCGCGGAGGCGTTCGTCGCGATGCCGTTCCTGGTGATCAGCGTGGAGGGCACGCTGCGCGCCGCCGACCCACGGTACGAGGAGGCGGCGACCACGCTCGGCGCCTCCCGCTTCACCGCGTTCCGCCGCGTGACGCTTCCGCTGATCGCGCCCGGCATCGCGGCGGGCGCGGTGCTGGCCTGGGCCCGCGCGCTCGGCGAGTTCGGCGCGACGATCACGTTCGCGGGCAATTTCCCCGGCCGCACCCAGACCATGCCCCTCGCGGTCTACCTGGCCCTCCAGAACGACCCCGAGACCGCCATCTCCCTCAGCCTGGTCCTGCTGACCGTGTCGATCGCGGTACTGGCGGGCCTCAGGGACCGCTGGATGACAACGTCATGACGACTCCCCACCCCAAGGCCGCCGACGGCACCGAGCCCTCCCGGGATCCCGCGGCACCCACCGACCCCGCACAGGACGCCGCCACGACCACTGACGGCACCGCCCGGGCACAGGACACCGCCGCAGCCGCCGACGGCACCCCCGTCCCGCAGGGGCCACCCGGACCCGACGGCGAGACCCGCACGGCTGGTGCGGGTGGGAACCCGGAGTCGATCGAAGGCCGGCCGCCCGCCACCGACCCGCACCAGCCCTCCGGCCTCGACGCCCGCCTCGTCGTCGACCGGGGCACCTTCCGCCTGGACGTGACCTTGAAAGCCGATCCAGGGGACGTCCTCGCCCTGCTGGGCCCCAACGGCGCCGGCAAGACCACCGCCCTGCGCGCCCTCGCCGGCCTCACCCCCCTCACCGAGGGTCACCTCCACCTGGACGGCACCCCCCTGGCCCACACACCTCCGGAGTCCCGCCCGGTCGGCGTCGTCTTCCAGGACTACCTGCTCTTCCCCCACCTGTCCGCCCTGGACAACGTCGCCTTCGGCCCCCGCTGCCAGGGCGTGCGCAAGGCGGAGGCCCGCGCCCAGGCGGCGGCCTGGCTGGAGCGGATGGGCCTGACGGCCCACGCGGGCGCCAAGCCGCGTGGTCTGTCCGGCGGCCAGGCCCAGCGCGTGGCCCTCGCCCGCGCCCTGGCCACCCGTCCCCGGCTGCTGCTCCTGGACGAGCCACTGGCGGCCCTGGACGCCCGTACCCGGCTGGAGGTCCGCGCACAGCTCCGGCGCCACCTGGCCGAGTTCGAGGCGGTCTCCGTGCTGGTCACCCACGACCCGCTGGACGCCATGGTGCTCGCGGACCGGCTGGTGGTCGTGGAGCACGGCCGGGTCGTCCAGGAGGGCACCCCCGCCGACATCGCCCGCCACCCGCGCACGGACTACATCGCCCGGCTCGTCGGCCTCAACCTCTACCGCGGACAGGCCGCGGGGCACACCGTACGGCTCGACACCGGGCCCGCGATCACGACCACGGAGGAGCTGTCGGGCCCGGCCTTCGTGGCCTTCCCGCCGTCCGCCGTGACCCTGTTCCGGGACCGGCCCTCCGGCGCCAGCGCCCGCAACCTGTGGCGCTGCGAGGTCGCCGGCCTGGAGACGTACGGCGACCAGATCCGCGCCGACCTCACCGGTGAGCTGCCGCTCGCGGCGGACCTGACGACGGTCGCCGCCGCCGAGCTGGACCTGCACCCGGGTGCACCGGTCTGGGCGACGGTCAAGGCGACGCAGACCCACGCATACCCGGCCTGAGCGGACCGGCGCTCTACGGTGGGTGCCCATGACCCTGAGCATCCGCAACCAGCTGCCCGGCACCGTCACCGAGGTGCGCCCGGGCGAAGTCATGGCGACCGTCAAAGTCCGGCTCACCGGCGGCCAGGACCTCACCGCGGCCGTCACCCTGGAAGCCGTCGAGCAGCTCGGCCTCGCCCCGGGTTCCCCGGTGACCGCCCTGGTGAAGGCGACGGAGGTCTCCCTGGCCGCCGACCGGGTCGAGGGTCTGTCGATCCGCAACCAGTTGCGGGGCACGGTCATCCGTCTCTCGCTCGGCGAGGCGATGGCCACCGTCCGGGTCGCCGTGGAAGGCGGCGAACTCACCGCCGCGATCACGAAGGACGCGGCCGGGGACCTCGGTCTGTTCGTGGGCTCCGACGTCGTCGCCCTGATCAAGGCGACGGAGGTCTCGCTGGCGACGGCGTAGGAAATCCCGAAGGCCCCGCCCGGAACCCGGGCGGGGCCTTCGTCAGCGGTTCGCTCAGTCCTCGTAGGCGTCCAGCGGCGGGCAGGAGCACACCAGGTTGCGGTCGCCGTAGGCCTGGTCGATGCGGCGCACCGGCGGCCAGTACTTGTCGGCGGCCGAGACACCGGCCGGGAAGACGGCCTCCTCGCGGCTGTAGGCGTGCGTCCACTCACCGCCGAGCGCGGCGGCGGTGTGCGGGGCGTTCCGCAGCGGGTTGTCCTCGGCGGGCCACGCGCCGGAGCCGACCTTGTCGATCTCCGCGCGGATGGCGATCATCGCATCGCAGAAGCGGTCCAGCTCGGTCAGGTCCTCGGACTCGGTCGGCTCGATCATCAGCGTGCCGGCCACCGGGAAGGACATGGTCGGCGCGTGGAAGCCGTAGTCGATCAGGCGCTTGGCGACGTCGTCCACGCTCACGCCGGTCGCCTTGGTCAGCGGGCGCAGGTCGATGATGCACTCGTGCGCGACGAGGCCGCCGGGGCCGGTGTAGAGCACCGGGTAGTGCGGCTCCAGGCGCTTGGCGACGTAGTTCGCGGAGAGCACCGCGACCTGCGTGGCCCGCTTGAGGCCCTCACCGCCCATCAGACGGACGTACGCCCACGAGATCGGCAGGATGCCCGCGCTGCCCCACGGGGCGGCCGAGATCGGTCCCACGCCCGTCTCGGGGCCGGCCTCCGGCTGGAGCGGGTGGTTCGGCAGGTACGGCGCCAGGTGCGAGCGGACCGCGACCGGGCCGACCCCCGGGCCGCCGCCGCCGTGCGGGATGCAGAACGTCTTGTGCAGGTTCAGGTGGGAGACGTCACCGCCGAAGTGGCCGGGCTTGGCGAGGCCGACGAGCGCGTTGAGGTTGGCGCCGTCGACGTAGACCTGGCCGCCCGCCTCGTGCACCTGGGCGCAGATGTCGGCGACGTGCTCCTCGAACACACCGTGCGTCGAGGGGTAGGTGATCATCAGCACCGCCAGCTCGTCGCGGTGCTGCTCGATCTTGGCGCGCAGGTCCTCGACGTCGATCTCGCCGTCCTCGGCGGTCTTGACGACGACGACCTTCATGCCGGCCATCACGGCGCTGGCCGCGTTGGTGCCGTGCGCGGAGGACGGGATGAGGCACACGGTGCGCTGCTCGTCGCCGTTGGCGCGGTGGTAGCCGCGTACGGCGAGCAGACCGGCCAGCTCGCCCTGGGAGCCGGCGTTCGGCTGGAGGGAGACCTTGTCGTAGCCGGTGACCTCGGCGAGGCGGTCCTCCAGCTCGTGGATGAGCGCGAGGTAGCCCTGGGCCTGCTCGATGGGCGCGAAGGGGTGCAGCTGCCCGAACTCGGGCCAGGTGACCGGCTCCATCTCGGTGGTCGCGTTGAGCTTCATGGTGCAGGAGCCCAGCGGGATCATGCCGCGGTCCAGCGCGTAGTCGCGGTCGGCCAGCTTGCGCAGGTAGCGCAGCATCGCGGTCTCGGAGCGGTGCTGGTGGAAGACCGGGTGGGTGAGGTAGGCGTCGGTGCGCAGCAGCGCCTCGGGCAGGGTGTCCTCGGCGCTCTCGTCCAGCGCCTCGATGTCGCCCTCGACCCCGAAGGCGGCGAAGACGGCGGCCAGCTGGGCCCGGTCGGTGGTCTCGTCGCAGGCGGCCGAGACGTGGTCGGCGTCGACGAGACGCAGGTTGACCCCGTTCTCCCGGGCGGCGGCGACGATCGCGGCGGCCTTGCCGGGCACGCGCGCGGTGAGCGTGTCGAAGTACGCGCCGTGGACGATCTCCACGCCACCGGCCTTCAGCCCCTCGGCGAGGATCGTGGCGTACCGGTGCGTGCGCCGGGCGATGGTCCGCAGGCCCTCCGGCCCGTGGTAGACGGCGTACATGCCGGCCATCACGGCGAGCAGCACCTGGGCGGTGCAGATGTTGCTGGTGGCCTTCTCGCGGCGGATGTGCTGCTCACGGGTCTGGAGCGCCAGGCGGTAGGCCTTGTTGCCGTCGACGTCGACGGAGACGCCGACGAGCCGGCCGGGGAGGCTGCGGGCGAACTTCTCGTGCACGGCCATGTAACCGGCGTGCGGGCCGCCGAAGCCCATCGGCACACCGAAGCGCTGGGTCGTGCCGACGGCGATGTCCGCCCCGAGCTCGCCCGGCGAAGTCAGCAGGGTCAGCGCGAGCAGGTCGGCGGCGACCGTGACCAGGGCGCCCAGCTCGTGCGCCTGGTCGATGACGGGCTTGATGTCCCGTACGGCACCCGAGGCGCCCGGGTACTGGATCAGCACGCCGCTGATCTCGCGCTCGGCGATGTCCGCCGGGATGCCGTCGCCGAGGTCGGCGACGACGACCTCGACGCCGGTCGGCTCGGCACGGGTCTCGATCACTGCGATGGTCTGCGGCAGCGCGTCCGCGTCGACCAGGAACAGGCCCTTCTTGTTCTTGCCCATGCGCAGGGACAGCGCCATGGCCTCGGCGGCGGCGGTGCCCTCGTCCAGCAGGGAGGCGCCGGAGGTGGGCAGGCCGGTCAGCTCGGCGACCATCGTCTGGAAGTTCAGCAGGGCCTCCAGGCGGCCCTGGGAGATCTCCGGCTGGTACGGCGTGTAGGCCGTGTACCAGGCCGGGTTCTCCATGACGTTGCGCAGGACGACGGGGGGCGTGAAGGTGCCGTAGTAGCCCAGGCCGATCATGGAGCCGAGGACCTGGTTGCGGTCGGCGAGCGAGCGCAGCTCGGCGAGCACCTCGGCCTCGGTGCGGGCGCCCGGCAGGTCCAGGGCATCGGCGTTCTTGATCACATCCGGCACCGCGGCGGCGGTCAGTTCGTCGAGCGAGCCGTACCCGACCTGCGCGAGCATCTTGGCCCGCGCCTCCTGGTCGGGCCCGATGTGGCGCTGCTCGAACGGGGTGCCCGCTTCGAGTTCGGAGAGCGGAATGCGATGGGCGGTCATTGCGGAGGCCTCCTGGTCTGACGCGACCTGCGAGGGGCACCACGGCGCGGGCACCCCGACGGCCTCCCCCTCTGTCATCTCGACCTGAGAGCTTCACCGGACGCCCGTGGGCACCGGCTTTCCCCGTCGGTGAGAGCGGAAGCCGTCGACATCCGCCCTGCTTTCCAGAGTGACCTCGTCCGTGCGGTACGTGAGCCTGAGAGATTCCGGGGAGGATTTGCTCCTTCGGCGCCCCCGATGGTGGTCGGAGGACTCTCCCGCACGGGGTCAGCAGCCGCTGTCAGCCTACCAGCGAGGTCAACACCGGGGTCTTCGAGTGGCCGCCTCGTTGAATGTGCTCTTTTGTAGTGCTTACGGATGAGTTGCGACCACGTGGAGGGAGAGGGACCGTGCAGACCGACATCGATCCACGCAACCTGATCGGCCGCAAGGCGTTCGACCGCAATGGCACCAAGATCGGCACCATCGACGAGGTGTACCTGGACGACGCGACCGGCGTGCCCGAATGGGCGGCCATACGCACCGGCCTGTTCTCCCGGGACGCCTTCGTACCGCTGGAGCCCAGCGAACTCGTCGAGGGCACCCTGCACGTCCCCTTCGACCGCTCCCTGATCAAGGACGCCCCCGACTTCGGCGTGGGCCGCCACCTCTCCCCCGCACAGGAGCTCCAGCTCTACCACCACTACGGCCTCGACGTGGCCTCACCCCCCAAGGTCCCGGACCACGACTTCGGCAAGCTGGCGGGGTCGGAGGATGCCTGAGCCGCGAGGTCCTCCGGAGACCGGGGCGGAGCCGTGCGACGGCCACGGTCAGGCGGACCGGGACGTTCGGCCGGGTGGGAGGAATCCGGGACCAACGGCAACGGATCTGCGGTCTCCAGCGCGGGATCGTCGGCGAAGAACGTCCGCACCCGCCCCGGAGGGGAGTGCGGCGTCTCGAACCGCACGGTCACCCGCCCCAGCCCGCTCCCCTGCACCCACCCGTGCCCGTGCTCCGCGTGCCGCACATCCTGTCCGGCCCGCCACTGCCGCTCGACGGGCTCCGCCCGCTCCACGACCGCCTCCACCGCACCCTTCTCCGGCTCCTCCGCCGCCGGCACGGGCATCGCCTGCGCGAACAGGTCCTCCTGCGTGTAGTCGGCGAGCCCGGACACCCCCACCCCGAGCAGCCGCACCCCGCCCGTCGTGTCCACGGAGTCCAGCAGTCGCGCCGCCGCCTCACGGATGACCACGGGGTCGTCCGTGGGCCCCCTGAGCGTCTCGGAGCGGGTCAGGGTGGAGAAGTCGTACCGCCGCACCTTCAGCACGATGGTCCGCCCGGACAGCCCGGCCTGGCGCAGCCGCCGCACACACCGGTCGGCCAGCCGCCGCACCTCCAGACCGACCCGCAGCCGGTCGTGGATGTCCACGTCGTACGTGTCCTCCACCGACACCGACTTGGTCTCCCGCTCGGCCACCACGGGCCGCTCGTCCCGGGCCAGGGCCATGGCGTACAGCGCGTGCCCGTGCGCCTTGCCGAGCAGCCGGACCAGCTCGTCCTCGCCGGCCTCCGCCAGTTCCTCCACCGTGGTGATCCCGGCCCGGCGCAGATGGTCCCCGGTGGCCGGTCCGACCCCCGGCAGGGTGCGCACCGGCATCGGCGCCAGCAGCGCCCGCTCCGTGCCCGGCTCGATCAGCCGCAGGCCGTCCGGCTTGGCCTGCTCGGAGGCGATCTTCGCGAGCATCTTGGAGGCGGCGAGCCCCACCGATCCGGTGAGCCCGGTGACCGCCCGGATGTCCGCGCGCAGCCTCTCCCCGGCCCGCCGCGCCGACTCCTCGTCGCAGGCCGCTCCCCCGGCCTCCAGGTCCACGAACGCCTCGTCCAGGCTCAGCGGCTCGACCAGCGGTGACAGCTCCCGCAGCAGCGCCATCACCTGCTCGCTGATCGTCCGGTACAGGGTGAAGCGCGGCACCAGATACGCGGCGTTGGGTGCCAGCCGGCGCGCCTGGGACATGGGCATCGCCGAGTGCACCCCGAACACCCGTGCCTCGTACGACGCGGTCGCCACCACCCCGCGCGGTCCGAGCCCGCCCACGACCACCGCTTTCCCGCGCAGGCTCGGCTTGGACGCCTGCTCCACCGAGGCGAAGAAGGCATCCATGTCGAGATGCAGGATCGTGGGCGCGTTTCTCACATCTCCGATGCTGCACCACGGCACTGACAACGCCGTGACGCCGGGGTGCCCCGCGGGGGGCCCGGCGGCCGGACCCGGAGGTCAGACCGCCCGGTTGCGGCGCCGCGCCAGCTCGTCCGCGGGGTTGTGCCCGACCAGGGTCTCGCCGGTGTCGATGCGCTCGCCGTGCAGCTGGGAGAGGGCGCTTTCCACGTCCCGCCACACCACGCCGACGGCGATCCCGAAGATGCCCTGACCGCCTTGGAGCAGGGCGTGGACCTCGTCCGGCGAGGTGCACTCGTACACGGTCGCGCCGTCGCTCATCAGGGTCATCCGCTCCAGGTCGCGGAAACCGCGCTCCCTGAGGTGCTGGACGGCCGTGCGGATGTTCTGCAAGGACACCCCGGTGTCCAGGAACCGCTTCACGATCTTCAGGACGACGACGTCCCGGAAGCTGTACAGACGCTGGGTGCCCGACCCGTAGGCGGGCCGTACGCTGGGCTCGACCAGCCCGGTGCGGGCCCAGTAGTCGAGCTGCCGGTAGGTGATGCCGGCAGCCGCGCAGGCCGTGGGCCCGCGGTAGCCGATCTCCTCGGACGCCATGGACGCCACCCCTCCGCCGTTCGGCACCGCCGTCGGCAGCTGCGGAGCGTGCTCCACCGCGCTGCCGGGATGGGCATGACCCCCGCCTGAGCGAGGTCGCGAGCTCGGGGGCGGGTACGGACCGCTCTCCCCGAAACCGCGTCCGGGGGCACCCCCAGCCGTACCGTCGCCGCTGGTTCTCACGCCGACCTCCGTCCTTGACCTGCCTTCTCGACGGTAGGCAGTCACCAGGGGTGCGTCAACGATCGCCACACTCGGCACGCCGAGTGATAATCACCCAAGGAGTGGTTTCCCGTGTCCCACCGCGGGGAAAGGCTAGCCGAATGCGCTGACGGGGGGCCGTAGGACGCTCTCACTGGCCGGAGGCAATTGCCGGGGCGAGGGCCGCGCAGGACCGGCCTGTTCACCCCGGTGGTCCACCGGGGTGAACAGGCCGGTCCCAGGGCTCACTGGCTGCTGGTGCCGAAGTCCTCGGGCGAGATCTGGTCGAGGAACTCGCGGAACTTCTCCACCTCGTCCTCCTGCTCGTCCGGAATGGCGATGCCGGCGTCGTCCAGCACCGTGTCACTGCCGTAGATCGGCGTCCCGGTGCGCAGGGCGAGCGCTATGGCATCGGAGGGACGGGCGCTGACCTCGACCCCGCTGGCGAACACCAGCTCCGCGTAGAAGACACCTTCCCGCAGATCGGTGATACGCACTTCGGTCAGCTCCTGGCCGACGGCCTCCAGCACGTCCTTGAACAGGTCGTGGGTCAGCGGTCGCGCGGGGGCCATGCCCTGCTGGGCGAAGGCGATCGCCGTCGCCTCCCCCGGCCCGATCCAGATGGGGAGGTAACGGTCGCCTCCCACTTCGCGCAGGAGCACGATCGGTTGGTTGGAGGGCATTTCGACCCGGACACCTACGACATCGAGCTCGTTCACACAGCAACCCTAGGCCGTGCCCGGGACGTTTGGGTAGTCGGGCCGGGAACAGGTGCCCGATCCGGCCGCTCCACGGCCCGCCCGATCAGGGCAGCCGCACACCGAGAGCGGTCGTCACCAGGGCCGCGTGCAGCTTCACCGTCAGGGCCGCCAGCTCCTTCGTACGCGCCTCGGCGTGTGCCCTGGTCTGCGGGTTGCGGTGGCGCTTGAGCGGGGCCACGACCTGGTCGACCAGACCCGCCTCGCGGTCGGCGGCGGCCTTCATCACCCGCAGGTGGCGCGGCTCGATCCCGAATCGGCCCAGCTCGGCGATGAGCGAGGCCACGGTGACGGCCTCGGCGTCGTAGGCCCCGTCCTCCAGCGCGGCGATGAGCCCGTAGGACTCCCACTCCTTCAGGTCGTCCTCGTCGATGTCCGCGGCGGCCAGCAGCTCGGCCCTGCCGATCCTGGCCACCGTCGGCCCCTCCACGCGCGCGGACACGTCCTCCGCGGTGCGCTGACGGCCCACCACGGGCAGCGGGACGGCCTCACCCCGCTCCATGGCGTCCAGATGCTCACGGATCACCTTGAGCGGCAGATAGTGGTCCCGCTGCATCCGCAGGACGTGACCGAGGCGCTCGACGTCCCCGGCGCTGAACTTGCGGTACCCCGACGGGGTCCGCTGCGGCTCGATGAGCCCCTCCGACTCCAGGAAGCGGATCTTGGAGATGGTGACTTCGGGGAACTCGTCGCGCAGCACGTTCAGCACCGTGCCGATGCTCATCAGCCCACTGTCCCTGGCGGCGGTACCGCTTCCGGCACCGCCGCTCGGTGTTTGAAGCATGGACCTTCCCTGGGGGTCCCCCCGGACATCAGTCCGGGGGCGGCTCAGATGCCCTGCCGGCTCGCGTAGAACACCAGCCGGTACTTGCCGATCTGCACCTCGTCACCGTTCGACAGGGCGACCTGGTCGATGCGCTCCCGGTTGACGTACGTGCCGTTCAGGCTGCCCACGTCGGCCACCGTGAAGGAGCCGTCCGGGGAGCGTCGGAACTCCACGTGGCGCCGGGAGACGGTCACGTCGTCCAGGAAGATGTCGCTCTGCGGATGACGGCCGGCCGTGGTCAGGTCGCTGTCCAGCAGGAAGCGGCTGCCCGAGTTCGGCCCCCGGCGCACCACCAGCAGCGCCGAGCCCATCGGCAGGGCGTCCACCGCGGCCTGTGCCTCCGGGGAGAGCATCGGCAGCGGCGTCTGACCGGTCGCCTCGGAGTCGTAGGCCTCCAGACCCGAGATCGAGATCGTGGACGTCGTCTCCGTGGCCCGCTCGGGCGTCAACCCAGGACGCAGCGGCGCCCCGCAGTTGGAGCAGAACCGGGCGTTCTCCGCGTTCCGGTTACCGCACCTCGTACATACCAGGACCGACATCGACGGATCCTCCTGCCGCGGCTGCCCCGCCGGGGCGTTGGACGCGTACGGGCCGGAGGCGAACCCTCCACCCGTACCTGAGGTTGACGGTTGCCCGAAACCTATGCCGCCGGACTGGGCAGGGTCAACAGACGCCGCGCCCTGACCTCCCGAAATGTCACCGCCCGGACCAGCGACCTGGTCCCGGAACAGCGGGCGCTGGCCCTCCGCGTCAGGCTGTGCGCGATGACGAGCGGTCGCGTTGCCGCTGCCCTCTCGCGCGCTCTTGCCGAACAACTTCGCAAACAACTTCACGGGCGATTCCCCTTGACCGAAACAGACCCGCCCGTGGGGCAGGACGAACCCTGATTGCCTACACCGGCCGAGCCGGACATTCTCACAACGTCCGTAACCACCAGACAGTTTCCACCACGCACCACCCCTTCGGTGCGCCGACCCCCCGCAACCTCATGCCCCTGCCGGACGGCCCCCATGCACCGCCGGTTCACTGGGAGGACGACCGAGCGTAGTCAGGCCGCTTCGCCTGTCGCAAGGCGTCCACGACGATCTTGTCCGACCGCTCGACGGTCACCGTGGCCTGCTCCTTCTCCAGAGTCTGCACCACGCCCCCAGGGATGTTCAGCGCGGGCTCAAGGTCCTGCGGCTTGCCGATGACCTTGAAACGATAGGGGGCGTTGATCTTGTTCCCATCGACGCTCACGCTCTTGCCGGCGTCGGTGAAGTAGGTACCGGTGACCACCCGGACCCCGTTGACCTGGATCGCCTCCGCACCGGCCGCGCGCAACTCCTGGATCGCGTCGAGCAGCATGTCCGCCTGGACCGTCCCCTTCGTGTCCTCGATCGTCATGGTGATGCCGGGACCCTGCGCCGCCACGGTGCCCGCCAGGATGCCGAGTTGCCTCTCCTTCTCGGCGGTCTGCCGGCGTGCCTCCGCGGCCTGGTCGGAGCTGCTCTGAAGCTCCTGACGCTGCTTTTCGAGTCCCTGCTTCTCGTCCTGAAGACGCTGAGTACGCGAATCCAGTTCATCGAGGATGCGTACAAGATCTTCTTGGCGGGCTCCGCGCAGCGCGCTGTCGGTGTCGCTGTTGGACGCCACCTGCACGGCCAGCCCGAAGCCCAGCCCGAACAGCAGCACCGCCACGATGAGTTGAGCACGCGTGAAGCGCGGCGGCCACAGCCCCTTGACGAGCCGCTGCCGGCCCGTCAGCCGCTGTTGGGGCTCCCCCGCGGCCGGCTGCCCGGCCTCGGGCGCGGGCGCGGGCACTTCCGCCGGCAGTTCCCTGCGCAGCCGGTTCCCCGGCTGGTCGTTCCGGCCGTTGCCGTCGTTGCTGTCGTTCTGCTCGCTCATCGGTGTCACGCCCGGAACACGTGCCGCCGGATCGCCGCGGCGTTGGAGAAGATACGGATGCCCAGGACCACGACGACGCCCGTGGACAGCTGCGCGCCCACGCCCAACTTGTCGCCGAGGAACACGATGAGGGCGGCTACGACCACGTTCGACAGGAACGACACCACGAAGACCTTGTCGTCGAAGATGCCGTCGAGCATGGCCCGCAGACCACCGAAGACGGCGTCCAGCGCCGCGACGACGGCGATCGGCAGATAAGGCTCGACGACCGCCGGAACCTCGGGCCGGACCAACAGGCCGGCCACGACTCCCACGACGAGGCCCAGTACGGCGATCACGATGTGCCCTTCTCGGTTTTCTCGGACTTCGGCTGTGCTGTGCGTACGGTCACACTGGGCGCGGCGGGCAACCGGATGTCACCCTCCGCGGAGATGGTGGCGCGGATGCCGTAGCTCTCCTCCAGGGCGTGCAGATACAGGCCGTCGGCGCTGTTCTGGAACCCGGTGCTCAACCTCTCCCCGTCCCCCACCGCCAGCACCGTGTACGGCGGCACCAGCGGCCTGTTGTCGACCAGTATCGCGTCACCCGCCGCCCTGATCGCGGACAGGGCGGTCAGCCGCTGCCCGTTGACGGAGATCGCCTCGGCCCCGGAGGCCCACAGCCCGTTGACCACACGCTGCATGTCGCGGTCCCGTACCCGGCCGGTGTCGGAGAAGCCCGACGTCTCACGGGGATTGGAGCCGTCCCCGCCGCCACCCGCCTCCTTGGCGTCGTTCACGACGAGCTTGACACCGGGACCGTGCACCGCGGTGGCACCCGACAACAGACCCACCAGGTCCGCCTCGGCGCTGCCCCCGCTCGACTTCAGGGCCGCCCGCTGGCGCGCGCTGACGTCGTCGCGCAGCGTGTCGACGGTGCTTTCGAGCTTGTCGGCGTCCGCCGTCTCGCTGTCGATGCGGTCGATCAGCTCCTGGCGCTCCTTGGCCACGACGGGTGCCGTCACGCGCGCCTGGGCCGCCCCCACGGTCACCACGAGCGCCGTGAGGACGAGGCCGGCGGCCAGGCCCAGCTTGGCCCGGAGCGTCTTCGGCAGGCCGCCCTCGCCCTCGGACTTCCTGCGGGCGGCGGCCTCGGCGTACCCGTCGTCGAGGCTGTGGTCCATGACGTTGGTGATCAACGACATGGAGGCGTCCGGGCGCTGCGACCGCGTGGGGCTGCTCCGAACGGGGGGTTGCTGCGGCATGCCGCACATCGTCGCATGTCGCGAGCAGTACCTCCGAATGGCCCCACCGGCGTGCCGGACAGGCCCCCTTGGGGGACACTTGTCCGGCACGCACGCGTGCAGCGCGTTTTGCCGTTCTCAGCCGCCGCCCGTCACCGGCCGGCGCTGTCCACGACCGCCGACCACTCGTCCAGCAGGGCCTGCGCGGAGGCGTCGTCCGGCCCCTCCGCCCACAGATGGGTGACCGCCTCGGCCGGGTCGGGCAGCACCATCACCCAGCGCCCGTCGGTCTCCACGACCCGCACACCGTCGGTCGTGTCGACGGAGCGATCTCCCGCCGCCTCGACCACCCGCCGCATCACCAGGCCCTTGACGGCCCACGGCGTCGCCAGGTCCCGCTTGAGGACGTGCGCCCGCGGGATCCGGGCGTCGATCTGGCTCAGCGTGAGCTGCGTCCGCGCCACGAGCCCGATCAGGCGCACGAAGGCGGCCGTGCCGTCGTACACACCGCTGAACTCCGGGACGATGAACCCGCCCTTGCCGTCGCCACCGAAGATGGTGCCCTCCTCGCGCCCCACGCGTGTGAGGTCGTCCGGCGAGGTGGTCGTCCACTCGACCTGGGTGCCGTGGTACGCGGCCACCTGCTCGGCGATCCGGGTCGTGGTGACCGGCAGCGCCACCCGTCCGCTGCGCCGCTCGGCAGCCACCAGGTCGAGCATGACCAGCAGCGCCCGGTCGTCCTCGATGATCCGGCCCTTCTCGTCCACGAGCGACAGCCGCTCGCCGACAGGGTCGAACCGCACACCGAACGCGGCACCCGAGGACGCCACGATCTCGCCGAGCCGCACCAGCCCCTTACGCCGCATCTCGGCCGTCTCGGTGGGCCGGGACTCGTCCAGACCCGGGTTGATGGTCAGCGAGTCCACACCGAGCTTGCCGAGCAGGCTGGGCAGCACGAGCCCGGCACTGCCGTTCGAGGCGTCCACGACCACCTTGAGGCCCGACTCGGCTATCCCGGTGGTGTCGACGTTGCGCAGCAGCGATCCGGTGTACGAGTCGAAGACGCTGGCCGGGAAGTGCAGGTCACCGATCTCACCGGGGAACGCCCGCCGGTACTCCTGGCGTGCGAACACCCGGTCCAGCTTGCGCTGGCTGCCCTGCGAGAGGTCCGCGCCCTGTCCGTCGAAGAACATGATGTCGACCGAGTCCGGGACACCCGGCGAGGTCCGGATCATGATGCCGCCGGCACTGCCGCGCGCGGTCTGCTGCCGGGCCACGGGCAGCGGTACGTTCTCCAGGTCGCGCACGTCGATGGCGCTGGCCTGGAGTGCGGAGATCACCGCCCGCTTGAGCGCCCGGGCGCCGCGGGAGTGGTCGCGGGCCGTGGTGACGGTGGAGCCCTTCTTCAGGGTCGTCGCGTAGGCGCCGGCGAGCCGTACCGCCAGCTCCGGCGTGATCTCCACGTTCAGGATGCCGGAGACGCCCCGGGCGCCGAACAGATGGGCCTGCCCCCGGGACTCCCAGATCACCGAGGTGTTGACGAAGGCACCGGCCTCGATGGTCTTGAACGGGTAGACGCGGACGTTGCCCTGAACGATCGATTCCTCACCGATCAGGCACTCGTCACCGATGACCGCGCCGTCCTCGATCCGGGCCGCACGCATGATGTCGGTGTTCTTGCCGACGACACAGCCGCGCAGATTGCTGTGCTGCCCTATGTACACGTTGTCGTGCACGACGGCCTTGTGCAGGAAGGCACCGCTCTTGACGACGACGTTGGAGCCGACGACGGTGTGCTCCCGGATCTCCGCGCCGGCCTCGACCTTCGCATAGTCACCGATGTACAGCGGCCCGCGCAGCACGGCGTCGGGATGCACCTCGGCGCCCTCGGCCACCCACACGCCCGGGGAGATCTCGAAGCCGTCGATGTCGACGTTGACCTTGCCTTCGAGGACGTCCGCCTGGGCCTTCACATAGCTCTCGTGCGTGCCGACGTCCTCCCAGTAGCCCTCGGCGACATAGCCGTAGATCGGCTTGCCTTCCTTCATCAACTGCGGGAAGACATCGCCGGACCAGTCGACGGGCACATCGGCTTCGACATAGTCGAAGACCTCGGGCTCCATGACGTAGATGCCCGTGTTCACCGTGTCGGAGAAGACCTGCCCCCAGGTCGGCTTCTCCAGGAAGCGTTCGACCTTGCCTTCCTCGTCGACGATCGTGATGCCGAACTCCAGCGGATTGGGCACACGGGTCAGGCAGACCGTGACCAGAGCACCCTTCTCCTTGTGGAAATTGATCAGCTCGGTGAGGTCGAAGTCGGTCAGGGCATCGCCGGAGATGACGAGGAAGGCATCGTCCTTCAACGCCTCCTCGGCGTTCTTGACGCTTCCGGCGGTACCGAGCGGCTTCTCCTCGTTGGCGTACGTGAGCTCCATGCCGAGCTCTTCGCCGTCACCGAAGTAGTTCTTTACGAGGGACGCCAGGAACTGCACGGTGACCACGGTCTCGTTGAGCCCGTGCTTTTTGAGCAGTCGCAGCACATGCTCCATGATCGGGCGGTTCGCCACGGGCAGGAGCGGCTTGGGCATGCTGGAGGTCATTGGGCGAAGGCGCGTGCCTTCGCCGCCGGCCATCACGACGGCCTTCATGTCGGAAGCGTCCTCCTAAAGAGATGACTGTCTAGCCGACTTCACCCGTCCAAAGTGTCCCGCATTTCACGGCGGGGGGCCATCGGACGACTTTGTCCAGACAAAAGAGGGGCTCAATCGGCCACGGCATCCGCGCGTACCAGACGGCGGACTTGTACTACGTACAGCACTCCTGCCCACCAATAGAGGGTTGTACCCCATCCGGCGAAAGCCCACCCGAAAACTGCGGCGAGTGACGCGATCCATCCGCTTCCGTCGCTGAGCAGCAGCAGCGGGAAGGCGTACATGAGGTTGAACGTGGCGGCCTTGCCGAGGAAGTTCACCTGCGGCGGCGGATAGCCGTGCCTGCGGAGGATGCCCACCATGACCAGGAGGACCAGCTCCCGGGCCAGCAGGAGGGCGGTGAGCCAGAGCGGGAGGATTTCCCGCCAGGTCAGCCCGAGCAGCGTGGACAGGACGTACAGCCGGTCGGCCGCGGGGTCCAGCAGCCGGCCGAGGCTGCTGATCTGGTTCCAGCGCCGGGCGAGCTTGCCGTCCAGGTAGTCGCTGACCCCGCTGAACGCGAGCACGAGGAGGGCCCACCCATCACTCTTGGGGCCGCCGAACTCCGGCCTGAGGATCAACCACAGGAAGAGGGGTACGCCGACGAGCCGCGCCATGCTGAGGATGTTGGGGATGGTGAGGACCCGGTCTGTCTGGACGCGGGTCTCCTGGACCTCCACCCGGGGGCCTCCTGTGCGAAATGAACCAACGATGCCCCCTGACCTTACCTCAACGCAAAAAAGCTCCGGCCCCTGGGCAGTGCCCAAGAGCCGGAGCTTCAAAAGGAGTTCGGCGGCGTCCTACTCTCCCACAGGGTCCCCCCTGCAGTACCATCGGCGCTG
>NZ_BMUI01000014.1 GCF_014650115.1 Streptomyces olivaceoviridis
GCCGACTGGCAGACCAACCCGGCCACCCAGATCAAGTGGGGCCTCAACTACATGAACACCTCCTACGGCAGCCCCTGCCAGGCCTGGACGTTCTGGCAGGCCAACCACTGGTACTGAGGCCCGCCGGTCTCCCGGAGCGGTCGCAGACCGCTCCTCTCCCCCGGCACGCACACCTACGAGCCGGCCGGAGTGGTGCAGCGCTGTCACGTCCACGGCAGCGGCCCGGTGCGCGTGGCCCACTCGCGCGGGCCGGCGTCTTCTGGGAGTACATGCGGATGCCCGCCCTGGAAGAGCACCTGACCGCCGGCCACCCGGGACGATCCGGTCCCCGGCTCCCGGCTGCTGTAGACGGTACGGCCACCTCGCGTGCGTCGGCCCTCCTCGGGCGGACGCACGCGAACTCCGTAAGACCCTTCGCTCGTTCCCAGTAGCGGAGGAAACCCGGCCCGCGCCGGACGGAGCGCCCTGCCTCAGGGCGTCGACGTCGCTATGGCCACGGAACCGGACTGGGACCGGGGGGTCTTCGCGCCCGGCTTCTTCGGGGCGATCGTGCGCGGATCGACCGCTTCTCCCGGCGCTCCCTCGCGGTAGAGACCGTCGGGCAGGCTGTCACGGTCGTGGGGCAGCAGGAAGAACACCCGGCGCTTGTACAGGCCGCTGTCCGGGTCCGGGGAGGCGTCCTCGTCCAGCAGCGCGTACCCGACCATGCGCCCGTCGCGCGCGTACGGCGGCTTGGTGTTGCGCCGCCTGGTCTTGTCCAGCGCCTGACGGACGTAGTCGAGCCGTTCGAGGTTCTCCAGCCACACCACCTCGGCCTCGTGGATGAGGTCGCTCTCGGTCAACAGCGAACTCATGGCTGCAGCCTCTCCTTCGTCGGCGTGCTCCCCGGCCATGGGACATGGCCGGGCATCTGTCCGTGTCGCTCCGGTCCGCCCATCGCCTGGGGACGGGCCGCTTCTCGGGGGCTCACCGCATCCGGGGCCCGCATACCATCGTAGAGCGCACTCCGACGACCGTGTAGGCCACGTGGTGGAGAGAGCAGACATACGGAGGCCGTCATGAGTGCTCCAATAGGGCGATGCCAGGATAGTATTTCCGGCCATTTGACTTGATCATGTCGGCGGGTGAGGCCACGCCCACCTCCTGACGGACGCGGTTGGCGAAGGCCCGGGGCGTCGCCGGCCGGATCCCCTCTCCGGCGTTGCACCACGAGCTGTACTCCGAGTAGAGCAGCCCCTGTTCCACCCTCAATTCCTTGCCTTCGCCGTCACGCGTGCAGCATTCGGCGAGGAAACGGCCGATGTGGTCCTCGGTGGTGGCGTAGGCCGTCGTGGCGATACGCACCCTGTCAGGGCCCTCCAGCGGGTCCCTGGTGCGCAGGTAGCGCTGGGCCCCCTCGATGAGCCAATGGAGGATTCCCGGCCCCTCGTCGCGGACCAGCTCGAAGGCGAGGTTGTCGATCCTGCGGTGCGCCGGAACCGTCCGGGTGAAGGGCAGCAGCCGGATGCGCCGCCAGAACGCGAAGCCGCCCGTGGAGACCTCCGGGCGGTGGTTGCCCAGCAGCCACAGGTGGTGCGTGGGGGTGAACGAGAAGTAGTCCTGCCGCATACGACGGGCCTTGATCTTGTCGCCGCCCGTCAGGAGCCGGACGCGCGCCTCGTCGAACTTGTCGTTCGGCTTCAGCTCGCTGCACACCACCAGGCGGCGCCCGTGCAGTTCGGTCAGCTCGGTGGAGTGCTCCGAGAAGGCGCCACGGTCCATCAGGAAGCCCGGCGGAGCCGCGTCCGCGTAGTCGCCGAGGATCTGGATCATGATGTCGAGCAGCACGGACTTGCCGTTCTTGCCCTCACCGTGCAGGAAGGGCAGCACCTGCGCGCCCACGTCGCCGGTGATGGAGTAGCCCAGCAGCAGGTGCAGGAAGTCGATCATCTCCCGGCCCTCGTCGTCTTCACCGAAGGTGTCGGCGAGGAACCGGTGCCAGCGAGGGGTCTCCATGGCCTGCGGAGCGACGCTGGTGGCACGGGAGTGGAAGTCCCGGGTGGGATCAGGCTTGCGGAGGTGCCCGCTGTGCAGGTCGACCACTCCGACGGGGGTGCACAGGGCGTAGGGGTCCCCGTCCAGCCTGTCGGGGGCGACGGAGATGTCCGGTGAGGCCTTCGCCTGGGTGAGGAGGGCCTTCAAGCCGGTGGTGGACAGCGTGCGCCGCTTGTGGTTCGCGAGTTCGCGGTCGCTGAAGACCCCTCGCGGGTCGGTGGTCGGCATGTCCTCCGCCATCTCCCCCGCCGCCCACAGGGCGGCCTTCTCCCCTCCCCCGCGCTTCCACCGGTAGCCGTCCCAGGCGAACCAGCCCAGTCCCTCCACGTGCCGGAACTGATCGCGGTGTGTCTGCACGAAGAGGCGGGCGTTTCCCCGGTCCGAGAGGGAAGGAGGCAACAAGGGAGCCGAGGAGGCGGCTCCGCTGCCGAACGAGGCCACAGGGGCGTTCACGAAGCCCTGCGCGGGCAGCCGGGCGGGGGCGGCCACCACTTCCACCGTCTCCAGGTCAAGCATCTGCTGAGCGGCGGCCTGCGGATCGAAACGCGGTGAGCCTTCGGCGCTGCTGCTCATGGACGTCCTTTGAGGTGAAGAGGGCGGACGGACCCTACGGCAAGGGCGTCGTCGACGATCTTTTCATTCCTGGTCTGCTGCCACGGCCGGGCGTAGGAAGCGACACGGACAAGTCGGTCACGAATGGTGGCGTGGTCGAGATACCCCGCCCCGACCAGCCCGCCGGCCGTGTAGGCGGCACGGTTGAGCTTCTCGGTGAACCCTGTCCCTTCATGAGCGGCGGCGCACTCCGCGACACTGGCAATCAAAGGATCGATCAGCCGCTCCGCCGAGGCGGCTCGCCGCTGTCTCCCCGCCACCGGGACCGGGACAGCGGCGACGGGAACCGCGGTGGCCCCGGGGCGCTGGGGTTCGAGCACGTGTCCCGTACGACGCAACTCCCGCTGGAGCCACTCCGGGAGCACGGCCGGACGCCGGGCCGTTCCCTCCGCACGGTAGACACCCTGCGGCGTGCGGGTGCCGGGGGCGACGATGTAGCCGCCCTCGGCCCGTACGTCGACCTGCCAGGCGAGCGCCGCGTGGCGGCCGGACCCGGTCGAACACCTGTACCGCGTCGACGTGTCGGGATTGCGGTACCAGACGTGCAGACCACCTGAGGGAGTACGTACGCGCAATGTGTTCTCGTCCTCGGCAGGGGAGGTTTCACCTCGATAGGCGGCCAGGAGAGCCAGCGTGTCGAAACCTGAGGCCAGGCCGGCGAGCTGTACCTGGTCGGGGATGGGGATGCCGGGGAGGAGCCGTCCCCGGTCCGGCACAGGGGCCTGGTGGGCATCGATGTCGATCACGACGAGGTCGGCGGGACCGCAGGCCACTCCGACACCCGCGGCGGGCGTGTCGGCCCACCAGCGGTCGACGAGGCCGGGATCCGTCGTGGCGGCGTGGAAGCCATGACAAGGGCGTCCCGCGGACAGGCAGGGGCACGACGCCGGTTCGTGCCGGCGGCCCGAGCAGTCGGAGCAGTTCCCGACAGGAGTCTTCCGACCCGGTGTCAGGGGGTGCACCGGCCAGCCCTGGGCCGCACACCACCGCGCGACAGCTCGCGGCGATCCGTGCGCAACTACGGCTGCACTACGGCTGCTCTCGTCTTCGCGGCGCACGGGAATCGTCCTCGTCACTTCTGTCTGCCCGATCACTTCACACACCTGGCGTGGGAGGTTGCCCCCGCCAGGGACCGAAGGGACTCTGATGCCAAACGAGTGTAAGGCCCGCCTACCGAAAAGGGAGTGTCTGTCTGACCCGCGTGCCGTTCTATCAGTTTCGTGGGTCCCTTGGGTCCCTGGGGAGGTGGTCCACTCCCACCCTAGGGGCTGAAGGGACTGAACAGCACGGTGAACTTCGCCCACTGCTTCGGGCGGGAGCCTGGAACCCCGGGCCCTGGGGCGAGGGCGAGTGACCAAAAGGGTCCAGGGACCAACGGGCAGGGGCTGGAAAACTGGCAGTCCCTGAGGGGGGCGGAGGGTATCCCCGCAGGTCAGCGGCCTAAGCCCGATCAAGTGAGGGACTGTAGGGACTCAACGTCGCAATTATGAGCTGTACTTGAGACTTGTGTTGTATGCGCACGCGCGTACGAATACATCTCTTCTCTACGTCATAATTGCGTCTTTCGGTCCCTACAGTCCCTCTCAGACCCTGTGTTAGCCCTCTGACCTGCACAAACGCCAGGGACGGAAGCCCAGGGACCGAAACAGCCGCAGTCCCTCCGCCCCTGCGGTCAGGCTCTGTCGGCCCCTGTCGGCCCCTGTCGGCCCCTGCTGATCCCTGCGACCCATTGAGTCCCTCCCCCTCCTGGGTCCCTTGCCCTGCCACGAGAGTGGCCCTCCCTGGCGCGAGGGACTGAACCTCTCCAGTCCCTGTTGCCGTTACCTCCATGGAAGGCGCAACGTTTCTCCTCGGTCCCTGAGCGAGCCGCCCCTCCCAGGCATCCACATGTCCCTCGACCCAGTCGAAAGACACTTGGCCCCTTTTAACAGGTTTTTACTGGAAGGGCTCATTTGCCACCCCATAGGCTGCGTGTCGCAGGTGTTTTTTCCTTGGAAGGCCCCGGCGGCCTCTCCCCCGGCCGGCGCGGTACGGCCACTCATGCCCTCGGCCTCTCCGCCGTGTGCGGTGAGGCGTCGTGGGCCTCGGTGGGGCTTGGTGGGGCTTGGTGTTTTCACATTGTTCGTGCCCATCAGCAGGCCAGCACGTCATGAGTGACGGCATGGCGTAGATGCACGAGCGTCGCCAGGAGCCGATCGACGAACCTTAGCCGGTGCTTCGCCCCTGCACCACAGCCCACCTCTGCGGCCTGGACGCGAGCTTGGCCTGGTGTCGGTCGTGCCACAACGGCCCTCCCTCAGAGACGGGTTCGGCTTGCGCTTGAGCTCGTCCCGGATGCCGCAGCTGAGGTCGCCCCGCTCCCCCGCGTCCGGCTGAAGTACTGGAAGATCCTCCGTGACTGCCGCCAAAGGGGCGATGGCCTCCACCTCGCCGCTCGCCGTTTCACGGGGGAGGGAGAGGAGGAAGGTGCCGCTCCTGGGGAAGCCGATAGCGCGGGCTGGACGCCGCTGCACTCCGCGGCGCAGGTCCAGACTCCAGCGGCCGTCGAGGATCTTCTGGCTACGGGCGTGTCGTTTGATGCTGCGGGCCGTCATGGCAATACACCGCTGTCTAGGACTGCACCACCCCGTCGCGCATGTCGCTGCCGAGATGGGTATCTCGCGGGCCACGGCCCACAAGTGGCTACGACGCTGGCGGGCAGAGGGCGAAGCCGGCCTGCACGACCGGTCCGGCCGGCCCCACAGGACGCCGCACCGCACGGCAGCAACAGTCGAAGACCGCATCTGCCGCCTGCGGCAGGACCGCAAGCTCGGCCCGGCCCGCATCGGCCCGATCCTGGGCCTGCCCGCCTCGCCCGTGGACTGGGTCCTGCCCCGGCACGTTTTGAACCGCCTGGCTTTCATGGACCGGCCCCGCGGCCAGATCATCCACCGCTACGAACGCAGCCGGCCCGGCGAGCTCGTCCACGTGGACGTCAAGAAACTCGGCCGCATCCCCGACGGCGGAGGCTGGCGCATCCACGGCCGTGCTGCCCGCCCCGACCGCCGCCGCACCACCTGCGGCCCTACACCAGCAACGCCGAACGCATCCCGCCCTGGCAGACTTCCTCCACACCTACAACCACCACCGCTGCCACACCGCACTTGGAGGCCGGCCGCCGACCAGCCGCGTGAACAACCCCGCGGGTCAATACAGCCAGGGCAGCTAGGGCGGTGTTCGAGCCGCGGGGCGAGGGGCGGCGATCCGGCTCCTGTTGGAAGCCGGTGCTGACCCTGACCGGAAGAACGGCCATGGCATGGGTCCACGGGCGCTGGCTGAACGGATCGCCAACTATGACGTGGCTGCCTTCTTTCCGACCGGGGACCGGACTTTGTCCTCAGCTCTGCCGGCTGTCGCTTGCCGCTTGCCGTCGCCGCCCTCGCTCAGGAACCGAGACCGTCAGCGGCAGAGCCCCGGTCGACCGCGCGCCGGGAAGCCAGGGCTATTACGCCGTAATAGCCCTGCGCCTTATGACTCCCTCCGCGCCGAGAGGTCGCCCGAAGACGATTCACAGTCTGTGAAACGGCGTTCGGCGGGGCAGGATGTCGGCATGAAGAAGCGCGCGCGAAGTGCGAGCCGTCCTACAAAACCGCTGGTCAAGGCCCCGATGCGGATCGGTTCCCTCGATGCTCCGGCCGTCGTCGGTGAACTACGCAAGATCCATGAGGACGCAGAAGACCCCGACGTGGAGCGCATGCCTGCCGATGACGAACTGTTCGGCGCGCTCGTGTATGCCGAGAAGCACGTGCAGGCGCTGCGCAGCCAATCACCTGAAGTGCAGCGTGCCGCGGCGCTGAAGCGCGTGCAGATGTGGGAGTACCTCCGTGAGCAGACCGAGATCCACCAGGTGCGAGCAGTGGACGACGCCCGCCGAGCCGGAGCCCAATGGATCGAGTTGGCTCCCGCGTTGGCTGTCGGCGCACCGAACGCTGCCTACAACAAGGCGAAGCGACTGAAGGCCGTCCAGCTCATCGACGACACGCCTCAAGCACACCCCGTACGCCGGACGCCTGAGGCAGTCCTCAGTGCTGAGCGACGGATTGCCCTGGAGCAGGCTGCCGAGCGTCGCGCTCAGGAGGCGGCGCAGCGGCGGCATGAGCTGTTGGTACCAGTGGCAACCCGACTGCTGGAGCAGCGCGAGTCCTTGCAGTGCGATGAGGACGCCGACTATTGGCTGGAGGAGATCGAGGCGGTACTCCCCCATTGCCAGACTCCGCTGCAAATGGTGAGCCTGGACCGCTATCTCGACGCGGCCTTGCGGGCTCTGCTCAAACTGGAGAGGCGTACGGGTCGTTCACCGGCGTTGACCGAGGATGCCCGGCTGGCCTTGGCCGCTGCTGTGGAGCTGCAACAGGGACCGGGGGCCAGTCATGAGCCCGACTCCCCCGGCGCCATGGCGCATGGTGTGTGACTGTCGCTTCGTTCAGGGCGAGGTCGGCAGATGGTCGCGATGCGGAGTGCGGTCGGAAGGCACGAGGGTCTCCGGGCTATTACGCCGTAATAGCCCGGACCGCCAACGCTCCGGCTGCGCCCCCACGAACGCCGCTGGGCGAGGTCGCTCTCGGCAAGCAGATGCTCGGCCCGCTCTGTCGCTGCCTTCATTCGCGGGCGTAGCCATGTAGCCGCAGGAAACGGCAGCGTCAGATCCGACCGTCCCGGGCCGCTGCAACACGCTCGACCACCCAACGCACTCTGCCGAGACCGGACCCGTGCGTGACACCGCAGCGCGGGCGTCGATGCCCGGCTCCGGGCAAGTTATCGGAGTTCGTTGCCGATGTGTTCGCCTCGCCTCGCGGCAACGGCGGGACCAGCGGCGGTCGGGCGCGTGTTCTCTGCGGGGACTGATGCTGGACGGCCGTCGCAAGTCGATCCAGCCGATGGCCGAGCGTCTGCCGGACGGGAACATGAAGGCAGCAGTTCGTGAACCGGAGGAATGGGCTGCTGATCATCACAGGCGTCGGCGGGCCGGGATCCCTGACGCGGTCGGGCATGCCTCCAAGACCGTCTGGCGCTGGGGCTGCTGGGGCTGTTGGACCGTCTGGCCGGGCAGGAGCTGGCGGTGCCGGTGATCGTGGCGGATGCCGGCTACGGCCGCAGCGTTTCTTTCCGGCTCGCGTTGGAGGAACGCGGCTGGCCGTATGTCGTGGCCGTCGACCCGAAGGAGATCGCACGGCACGGCCTTGGACCGCCGACGCTGCCCCGGTACCGCGAGGCGCTCCGGCCGCTGCCAGGTCTGGTTGAAGAGGCCGTCGTGTTCGAGGAGGTCATGTGGTGGCAGGGCAGCAAGGGCACGGCACCCGCACCACCTGTGGCCGCCAGGAGTCCTTGCGTTCCATGCCGGGCAGCAGCCCCGAGCAGCCGCTGGCCGAGGGACCAGTGCTGTACTTCAACCAGGTGCCCAAGCCCAAGAGGACCAAGAACCGGATCCATCTGTGTTTGTGCCCTGAGACCTCGCGTGAGCAGGAGGTGGAACGGCTGCTGGGGCTCGGTGCCACCCTTGCCGCCGACCGCCGGAATCCCGATGGCTCTGGTCGGGCAGTCCTTGCCGACCCCGAAGGCAGCGTGTGCTGTCGGCCTATTACGGCGTAATAGCTCCGCCGCAGACGTCACTCACAGTCGGAGCGGCGGTTGCAGACCTCGTTCCATACCTCGTCGCCATCAGCCCAGATCCAGAGCCGACGTCGCAGTGATGACGACGCATGCCGCAGGCCGTCATGCGGGTCTTCGCCCCATGTGGGCTCCCAACCGTCAGCGTCAGAAAGAAGGACCGGGTTGTCGACCGCAGCCAACGAGAGATGCCACTCCATCGTGCAACCGCCGTACGCGAGGTGGAACCATGACGTCGGCCCCCCCCGGGTCCGGCTCCCTTCGTAGATGCTGACCGAGCATGGCCAGTCGTAGAGGTGCCCGAGTGGACGGTTGCCTTCGGTCAGGGAGGCGAGCCCGCTGTTGGGGCCGAAGCCTCCGTTGGCGACCTCGCTTCCGATTCGTCGCTCCACGGGAAGCATCGGCGTAGGAGGCGATCACCTCTTCGGCTGCTGCCTTGAGCTGGACTGTTCCGTTGCTGTCGTACGACACGATGTCGTCTCGGTCCTGGTCCAACTGCTCACTGCCGTATCGCTCGGTTATCCACGCAACGGGGACGTCTGCTGTGTCGAAGCGCCGGCCCGGGTCCCACGCGCGAGCGCGCAGCTTCTCGATCAGCATGTTGTCGTTCCTCTCCCTGGTCTTGGGCTCAGCGCTGTGCGCAAGCGGACCCAAACGCCGGCCGGCTCCGTCCAGTCCCGCAGACGACACACTGACAGTCATTCGGGGGTCGGGCTATTACGCCGTAATAGGTCGGCGGAGACGCGGGCGTTGGCCAGCGGCTGCGTCTTGAGGTCGCTCGGAGCTGACATCGCATGCCTCTCCAGGCGTGAGTACCTGCGACCTCATCGCCGGCTTCCCATGGGAGGGAGCCGGCGATGGTTTCGGAACGTTGGCCTCTGACCGTTGGCCCGACGCGGCTCTGCTGCCTGGGCGCGTGCACGCTCCGGTGGGGCGAGGTCTCCAGCTTCTCACCGTGGGCGGCCGGGGTGTCCCCGACGTGGTGCCTGAGGCATCGTCAACCGCTGCCTGTCGGGCTGGCTTCCCGGAATGCATTACGTGGCTGAGCCGAGTGGGGGGCTGATGGAGACATACGCGCGCCTGATCGTGCCCGTACCGGTACGTCGTGGCTGACTTTCTGTGGTGCGGGAGCAGTGGGGGAGAGGGGAGTACGCGATGGGAGTCACTGCACCGGTCATGGACCTGAGCCGAGTGCGGAAACCCCGTACGGCGCTGAGTTGTAGATGAAGAGAGCGACGCCTCCGAAAGGGCTCTGACCTGCGGAAACAGGTCTCTGGACCCAGATCCTGTGAACTGCCAGGCAGTTCCTGTGACAGCAGAGGCGGATCCGTGGAACCGGGTGCCCAGTTCCGCAGATCGTGGCAGTCAGTTCCCCTGGACCGCTACCACGGTTGAGGGAACCGCCAGGCGGTTCTGAGGGACTGCCAGGCGGTTCTGAGGGACTGCCAGGCAGTTCACAGGAACTGCCACCACGTCCACAGGAACTGAGTACCACTGTTCTACAGCAGCGGTAGATTGACCTCACGTACATCTCTCACGTAGAGGCAGTCGGCACCGGGAAGGTCGCGGAGGGATCCCTTACGGCAGACGACACGGCCGACAGGCGGAGTTGATTGACTTCTTGCTCATGTACGTTAGGTTCATGAGGGCGGCTCGAAGGCCGCCCTCAAAGGAACGGTGCGGCAATGACCCATGCACGGAGGGCCTGTTGGGAGCAGCACGCAGACTGGTTGACGCCGACACGGGCGAGCCAGTCCTCTATGCGCCATATGCCTTCTCCGGCAGGCACACCCAGGTGGACAAGGCCAGAGTCGAGGCCATCACGGAGTCGAAGGCGTTCACACCTAGCCAGAAGTTCCTGGTGCTCTGGTGGATCGGCGTCTCTCCGGAGGGGATGGAGCCATTGAGGGCCACGGGGGCCGACATCGCCAAACGGGTGGGCATGTCGACCGACGCCGTGGGGAAAATCAATAGGAAGCTGACCAAGCACCGCATCCTGGTAGTGCGTGGACGTATCGGAAATTACAACCTTTACCGCATCAGTCCTTACATCGCTTTCCACGGCACGGGCTTGGAGCAGCGTGAAGCGGTGAAATCATGTAATCCGCCAGACATCCCGGGCTTCGACGAGAACACGCCAGCACGGTGGGAGGCAAAGTGACCAGCGACGACAGGCAGCAAAACCTCAGGTTGCTGGAGGCCACGGCCGGCATGACCGCCAACCAGCGCCTCGTCGTCATGCTCTACGCTCTGCACCCGACTGATCGCTCAGGCGCCGTCCTGGAAACAGCCGCTCAGCTGGCCAAGCTGGTCGGCATGGCGCCGCCTGTCTTCTCCAGAACACGTAAGCAGGTCATCGAACTCGGCTGGCTGGAGCAGACGGAGAAGATCGGTCACATCAAGTACTACCGGTTGACCCCGGGGCAGTTGGGGGAGCGGGTCGTGGTCCCGTTCCGGCGGGCCACCTGAGGCGCTCTGTGGATCGCGCTAAATGTACTTCACGTCAATGAGGCGCGATCCGTAGGACGCCTTTGTCTGTCGTCCCGACAATGGTCTGGTCCGTTGTCGGGACGATGTTGCGGCCTGTCCCTGTTCCCAGGGGGAGGGGCGGGCGGTCCCTGAGGGAAGCGCCAGAGGCCCATAAGCCGGGCAAGTCATCTCATATGAGACCGGCTTTCGAACAGTTCGATTCTTCGCTCAGAACGATTCTCCCGTAGCCGCCCCCGACGCGCCGGAGGCGGTTTTGCGTTGAGGGCCGTCCTACAGCGGCCGTCGGCACGGCTTTTCCGGGTGCGGATGATGGTCTCCGCCCGCGCGTCGGTGAACCGTTCTCTCTCAGCGCGATCACGCGCCGCTTGCCGAATGCCTCCGTTCCATGGTTCGGGTCCGGTAGGCACCGCTGCACACATGTGTGTCGGGACGCCGAGGCGGCGGTATATCGGGATACGTGTCTCTATACTGAGGCCGTGACCCATGTCGTATGCCGGAGAACGCGCATGTGTCTCTTCCTCAAGACATCCGAAAGGTGAGACATGGGAATCCGTGAACTCTCCGACAGGGTCGCTCAGCTCCTTGAGGAGCCGGGTCCCCTGAGCATCGTCGAGGCCGGCGATCCCGTCCTTCGGCAGAAGACGGCTTCCTACGACGGGCAGCTCGGCGACGATGTGCTCCAGCGGCTGGTCGGCAGGATGCGCGAGACGATGGAGAAGACCCACAACGCCGTCGGACTCGCCGCACCCCAGGTCGGGCTTCCGCTGCGGCTCGCGGTGCTGGCGACCCCCGAGGCGCTCACCGCCCGGCTGATCGAGAGCGGGCAGCAGCCCGTGCCGTTCACCGTGTTGATCAACCCTTCGTACGAGGCCGCGGGTGGACCGCGGGCGATGAGCTTCGAGGGGTGTTTGAGTGTGCCCGGCTGGCAGGCCATGGTGGCTCGTCCCGACCGGATCAGGCTGACCCGTGAGGACGAGACGGGACGGCGCCTCGTGGAGGAGCACGCGGGGCTCGGGGCACGGATCGTGCAGCATGAGACCGACCACCTCGACGGGGTGCTCTACCTCGACCGCGCCGAACTGCGTTCCCTGTCCAGCATGGAGCAGGTGGTGAAGCGGTGGAGCCCCGCCGGAGTCGCGGCCACCGCTGAGCAGCTCGGCTTCCCGTTGCCGTAACGGTCCGCTCGCGTAAGGCAGTTGACGGGTTCCGGCCCCCGTCCACAGCAGGGACAGCAGTTTGCCGTCGGCCGGTGACAGTGATGGGTGCGTGCCGCTGTCGTCCGTGGCCGGCTCGCCCGTGCCGGAGCAGCAGCGCGTGGTGGCGGACGCCTCGGGAGAGGGCCGCGTGCTCCTCCGTGTTGGTGCCGGAGGGCATCACCACGTACTGGACCCGGCAGACCACGGCATCTCCTCAGGGGAGTTGGCCTGCATCCGCGTCAGCCGCCGGTGCAGATCTCCGTCCCGGTGATGACTTCTGGCGACTGTCCGGCGTCCTGGCGGCGAGGAGTCCCGCCGTACGCCCCAGCAGCCGGTCCGCCTCCGCCCGCGCCGCGTGCAGCGCCCCGGCGGTGCGTTCGATGCGGGGAACGGAGCGACACGTCCGGGGCACACCGCCCGGTGCACCCGAGGTGTGCCATCGGTGTGTCTGGCCGGCCCCTGGCACACCGGGGATTCCGGCACATGTGTGTTCTCGGTCCAGCTCACACCTGTGCGCTGGGTGCGGCCTTCGTCGTACCGGGCGCAGGCAGCCGCCGGGGGATGGGCCACCGACAAGCCACCGAAAGACCCAGTCACCGCCTTGACGGGTGACGCGAAGCCCTGCCATGATTACGTCACCACCTCAACCGGTGACACGAAATGTGTCCAGGCAGGAGGTGACCGAGACACCTTTCGATCCAGATGGGGAGCCCCAGTCATGGCAGTCAGCTACACCGCCGTTGTCGACGTCGACGGAGAAGGCCGGAACGGCGGTCACGTCCGCTCCTCCGACGGTCTGCTGGAGACCAGCCTCGCCCTCCCCAAGGAGCTGGGCGGTGCCGGCACCGCGACCAACCCCGAGCAGCTCCTCGCCGCCGGCTGGGCCGCCTGCTTCCTCGGCGCCCTGCGCCGCGCCGCCACCACCCGCAAGATCCGGCTGACCAGCACCACCATCACCGCCGAGATCACCCTCACCCACGGCGACGACGGCGAGTTCTCCCTCTCCGCGGTCCTCAGCCCCGTCCTCGGCGGCGTGGACCAGGCCACGGCCGAGGAACTCGCGCACGCCGCCCACCAGATCTGCCCGTACTCCAAGGCCACGCGCGACAACATCCCGGTCACCATCAACGCCAGCGCCGCCGCCTGATCCACCAGACCGCGGGTCCCGTGCCCCTTCCCCCGGCACGGGGCCCGCTCCCTTGCCACACCCGCACCGTCTCCCCGGGAACGAGGGCATGACATGGCCGCCATGACGTTGACACTCCGACGGAGGGCCGGGCACCGTCGTTTCGTCGACGACCAGGTCTCCGTCGTCCGCGACGAGCAACCGTCCTGGCGCGCCGGAAGCTCCACGGAGCGGGCGTGGCCCGACGACACACAGGTGTGGAACTGGGCGGAGAGCGCGGTGCTGTCGGGGTACGGCCCGGCGGCTGCAAGCTTCGCGTGACGACCCGGCGGGAGTGACCCGCCGCGCCTGGCGGATCAGCGTCGTCTTCAGTTCCTTCACACGTACCCAGGGCCGGACTGCTTAAGGACACCAGACCGCGGGGCCGACCGGGACACACCGTCAGGTGACTGATGCGGGACATGCCGTTCCCGGACGACAGTGAGGACGAACGCGGCGAGTGCCGGCACGGATATGTGCTCGGCACATCCGCCACCCCGGGGGGAACCGCCGACGGCTCGGTCCGGGGCGGCGCGGCACACCCCCGTACACACAGCACCGCCCACAAGCCCACCACCACAACCGAACCGAAAGCGAGATACCTGTTATGGACATGAAGCTCGAAGTCGTCATCCTTCCCGTCTCCGACGTGGACCGCGCCAAGGGCTTCTACGTGGAGCAGCTGGGCTGGCGTCTGGACGCCGACTTCCCGATCAACGACGGCTATCGGATCGTGCAGGTCACGCCGCCCGGTTCCGAGTGCTCGGTCATCTTCGGGGAGGGCCTCACCGAGCAGCCGGCGGGCACGCTCCACGGGCTCCAGCTGACCGTCACGGACATCGTCAAGGCCCAGGAGGAGCTGACCGGCCGCGGTGTGGAGGTCTCCGGACCGTTCCGTGACGAGACCGGCGCCTTCCACCACGCCGGTGACGCCCACCGGGTCCCCGGCCTGCACCCGGAGCGGGCCAGCTACGGCACCTTCGCCGCCTTCAAGGACCTCGACGGCAACGAGTGGTTCCTCCAGGAGGTCACCGAGCGCGCGCCCGGCCGCTGAGACCCGGTCCCGGCGCGGCCGACGCCCCCGCCGCGCCGGGACCGCCCACCTCCGGGCACCACGACACCCACCTGACCGGCACGCACCCACCGGAGGACACATGCCGACCGAGAACATCCGGACCTACGACGTCATCGTGATCGGCGCGGGCCCGGTCGGCGAGAACGTGGCGGACCGCACCATCGCCGCCGGCCTGAGCACCGTGATCGTCGAGAGCGAACTGGCCGGTGGCGAGTGCTCGTACTGGGCCTGCGAGCCCAGCAAGGCACTGCTGCGCCCCGCCCTGCTCCGCGCGGACGCCACGCACGTTCCGGGGCTTGACCCCGCTGTGAAGAACCCGCTGGACGTCGAGGCCGTCCTGGCACACCGCAACCGCATGTCCGCCGACTGGAAGGACGACGGCCAGGTCGAGTGGATCAAGTCGGCCGGCATCGACCTGCTGCGCGGCCACGGACGCCTGGAAGGGGTCCGTGAGGTGTCGGTGCGGACACCCGACGGCGACACCGTCCGACTCCGGGCCCGGCACGCCGTCGCGGTGTGCACCGGCAGCCGCGCCGCCCTGCCCGACCTGCCCGGGATCGACACGCTGCGGCCGTGGACCAGCCGGGAGGCGACCAGCGCCCAGCGACCACCGGGACGCCTGGTGATCGTGGGCGCCGGTGTGGTGGGTGTCGAGATGGCCACCGCCTGGCAGGCCCTGGGCAGCCGGGTGACCCTGCTCGCCCGCGAGGACGGGCTGCTCCCGCGCATGGAACCCTTCGCGGGCGAACTGGTCACGGAGCGTCTGCGCGAGGCCGGTGCGGACGTACGGTTCAACGTCTCGGTCGTCGCCGCGCGGCGGCAGGACGACGGCGAGGTGCGGATCACCCTGTCGGACGGCGACGAACTCACCGCCGACGAGATCCTCTTCGCCACCGGCCGCGCTCCGCGCTCCGAGGACATCGGGCTCGGCACGGTGGGTCTCACCCCCGGTGACTGGCTTCCCACCGACGACAGCCTGACCGTCACCGCCGTACCCGGGAACTGGCTGTACGCCGTGGGCGACGTCAACCGGCGGGCGCTCTTCACCCATCAGGGCAAGTACCAGGCCCGTATCGCCGGAGCCGTGATCGCCGCCCGTGCCCGGGGCGAGGACATCGACACCGCCCGCTGGGCCCCGCACAGCAGCACGGCCGACCTTGAGGCCGTCCCCGGCGTCGTCTTCACCGATCCCGAGGTCGCCTCCGTCGGTCTGACCGCGGATCAGGCCGAGCGCGCCGGCCGCGCCGTCGACGTCGTCGACTACGAGATCGGCCACCTCGCGGGTGCCCTCCAGTACCGCCCCGACTACCGGGGCCGGGCCCGCGTCCTCATCGACCGTGACCGCCACGTCGTCGTCGGCGCCACGTTCGTCGGACCGGGCGTCGGTGAGCTGCTGTACTCGGCCACCGTCGCCATCACCGGGGAGGTGCCGGTCGAGCGCCTGTGGCATGCCGTACCCGCCTTCCCCACCATCAGCGAAGTGTGGCTGCGCCTGCTGGAGACGTGGAGGGACTCATGACCACCGCACAAGACCTCGCGCTCGTCGTCCTGGGGCTGCTGCCCGACCAGCCCGTGGAGCAGGGGGACCTGTCCCTCGCGCTCGCGGGGGCCGAGGCGATCGACCTGCTGGAGAGCGGGGCGCTGACCCTGGACGGCGACCGCATGGTTCCCGGCCCGCCGGTGGCGACGGGTGACCGTCTGCTGGACCAGGCGGTCGCCTCGCTCGCCCGGCAGGAGCCGCACGAGACGGCCGAGGACTGGCTGTGGCGCCGCGGCCGGGAACTCGCCCCGGCCTACGTCGACGACCTGGATCGGGCCGGGCTCTTCGTCCACCCCCGGCGCCATGGCTTCCACCTGTGGTCCGGGCGGACCGTGCCGGCGGACTCGCCGGAGCGCGCCCGCGCCGAGGAACGCCGGGAGTCCGGCGAGCCCGTCCTCGGGACGCTGCTGGCAGCCTTGGGGATCGGGGCCGACCCGTCGGAGGCGGACGAGAGCCCGACCGGGGACGCGGTCACGACGGTGCTGGCCGCCGTCGGCGACGCCGTGACGCGACTGGAGGCGCTACGGCTGCGGAGGGACGTCGAGAACGCCGCGTTCGACAACATGTGGCGGGGCTAGGTCCTGTCGTCACACTCCCGTCGTCCGCCCGGAGGGCTGGCCGCGCGGCGTCAGGTGCGTGCTCTGGGGGTCCCCCGGCCGAAGGCTGGGGGAGTGCCGGGCCCCGGCCCTCGCACTGGATCTACATGGGTCGGGGCCCGGTGCCGCGAGTGGGGGCACCTCCCACGCCGTTGAGGCAGTGGGGGAGCGTGCATGGCGTCGCGCGGCAGACGACCGACGGCACCGTGGCAGATGTGCGTGCCAGGCCCCGCGGCGCCGGGATGATCCGAACGACGGGGCCTGGCCCGCGGCGGCCGGGCATATGTCATCACGGCGGTAACCACGACACATATGAGCGAACGGAGCGCACTCGCCACGTTGACGCGGCGGCCCGGCTGCCGGTGCGGACCTCGCACGGCGCCCGCGTCCGCCGACGGGCCGCCGGCTCGCCGGACGCGGGGACGGCTCCGGGTGAACGTTTCGGCCCCGCCCGTCCGTGGACATAGGGAGAACAGAGGGAACTCCGGGGCGGATGTGTCCGGTGGTACCGCCATGAGGAGAAATGCGTTTGTGAAGACCGGTGCGAAGCTGTCCGAGGGGGGCCGCGAGCTGAGGTGCCGCGGCGTGCGCGGCCTGCTCGCCGCACCGCCTGAAGGTGGCTCACCCGTCCCGCGTGGCGAAGCCCGCCGCACCGGACACGTACCGGTGACCGGCGGCGCGACTACGGCCGACGGGACGGGCGCACAGGTGTCAGCCGGCGGTGTCCGCCGCGGCCGAGGCCGGCTTCACCAGGGTGTACATGACGGAACGCTGCTGCTTGTGACGCCGGATGCGGCCCTTGGCGACCAGGGCTTCCAGGGTGTTGCGCACCACCTGCGGGGTGGGGTTGCGGTCCGGGTACTTCCCGAGCAGTTCGTCCCGCAGCTCCTTCGCCAGACGCGGCTCGTCGTGGCCGGCGAGCAGATCCGCCAGCAGGTCCCCGAGCAGAGGCCGGTGCGACTTCCCCTTCGCACCGGCCTTCGCCGTCCTGCCCTTCGAAGCGGTCCTGGCCGAAGCCGAACGCCGCGAAGCGGCGCCGGACCCAGTCTTTGCCTTCGCGAGGACCGGCTCGTCCTGCATCTGCTCGGGCAGACGCGACGGGTCGGCGAAGCCCTCGTACCGCTCGGCGAGGTTCAGGATGTCCGCCAGGAGGGCCTCCTCCTGCTTCAACACCTTGATCCTCTCCTCCAGCTCCTGCTGTCGCCGGCGGTTCTCCTCCAGGTCCGATGCGGCTTGTTCCACGTACCGCGACCGGAGCGTGGCGGCTGATTGGCTGGTCACAACCGTTCACTCCCTCGATATGGATGACGTTGCGCATGGTACCCACGCCGAGGGTCCCGTGCAGATAAGTGTCGACGCCAGACGGTTCGCCGGGCATGTTCACTCTTCACGATAATCGCGATGTGCCCGATGCACGTGGCAAGTGCTGCCTTTTGCCACGGCTTACAGGACGCCACCGCCACCCGCACGGGGTTCCCCCTCGAACAGACTGCCCGGTAAGTGTGTCGTCGAACCGTCCGGGGACCGGTGGGGCCCCGGACGCCCCAGCGGTCCCCGAGGTCACATCGCCGCGCGTTCGCGGGCTGTCAGGGCGGCCTCCCCGGCCGAACCGTGGTGCACGGGTCCGTGGCCGGGCAGGACGGTGTCCGCGTCGAGCCTCTCGAACGCCGCGAGGGAGTCGAGAGCCCTGGCACGGTCGGTGTGGAACATGTCGGGCAGCAGTTGCGGACCGTTGATCCGTGACGTGGGGTGCGCGGTCACCAGGGCGTCACCGCTGATCAGGATGCCGCTGTGGGGCAGGTGATAGGCGCAGTGTCCCTTGGTGTGCCCGGGTGTGTGCACGGGAACGGGGGCGCCGGGCAGGTCCAGGGCTCCCGGCACGGGAAAGGCCTGCGGCTCGCGGACCGGAACATGGGTGGTTCCGCCCGCGCGCAGGGCATGCACGGCCCACGGAAGCACGCCGGGACGCCATGCCTGGGCGAGCACCTGTCCGACGGATACCTGATCGAGGAAGTCGCGACGGGCGTGTGGCACCTCGTCCTCGTGCATGAGGACGGGCACGTCGTACGCGGCGCGCAGGTGTTCGGCCGCACCGATGTGGTCGTTGTGCGCGTGCGTGACCAGTACGGCGGCCACCGAACGCGGGTCCAGCCCGACCGCCTGGAGCGAGGCCAGCACGGCGTCGCGGTCGCCCGGGTAGCCGGTGTCGATCAGGGTGCAGCTCTCGCCGTCCTTGACGATCACCCAGTTGGTGTTGCTGCCGGACACCGCGTAGACGTTGTCCCGGACCCGGACGATGTCGTCGTCACGCAGGATTCTCGGCATGGCCGTATGGCTCCTCGAAGGAAGACGTGGGGGACCGCTGGGCGGGGATCCGGCTCAGGCACCTGCCTGAGCCGGACGACGACGGGACGACGTCGTCGTTCTCACCGCCCGCGGCGGTCCCGTCGGATCACTGACCGTTGCTCTGGAGGTCGGCCGGGGTGGCTCCGGGCGGGCCCAGGATGATGTCACCGAACTCCTCGGTGACGGCCTGGAACAGGCCCATGTCCCAGTCGGTCTCGGTGGTGGCCAGGTGTGCGGGAGTACCGGTGCGGCTGATGAGTTCCGCGAACCTGGCGGGGGAGGTGATGGCCAGGGTGCGTGCGCCGTCGTCGCCCGCCTTGATCGTGTGCGGTGTGTTCATCTTGATGGCGTAGAAGTCCCCGGAGCGCAGAGTGAAGGTCTCCGGTCCCGCCCAGACCGTCAGGGAGCCGGAGACGACCCAGATGCGCTCCTCGTAGCCGGTGTGCAGATGCAGCGGGGTCCCGGCGCCCGGGGGCAGCGTGACGTCGGAGACGTCGTGGCGGCCCTCGGTCTCGTCCGCTGAGGTGAGGACGGACAGGCGCAGGTGCTGGCCGAGGACGAACTGGCGGTCCTGGGAAACCGGCGGCGGAGAGGGGAAGTCGGTCACAGGTGTGACTCCTTGGACGGGATCGCGGAGGATCGGGAAGGGAAGGAAGCGCCGGGCGTGCGGCGGGAAGACGGCGAGAAGGCGTGTTTCTCACCGCGAAATCCTGCGGAGCACGGTAGCAGCGAATACATATGTGTGGCCGGTATGAGTGGAATGTTCCCCGGCCGCGGCCACCGTCGGCCCGCGGGCGGCGGAACGAGTCTCAGGAGTCGCACACGGCATCACACACGGCATCTCTCAGTGCCGTGACGGCCTCGTACAGCTCCGACGGCAGGGGAGTGTGCGGCAGGGCGGACAACGTACCGGGGCGGCCCCACAACGGCCTGGCCCACGTGGAGTCGCGGACCGGGCCGGGGCCGACCGCCATCGTCCGGGCTTCCCGGACCAGGCGGCGCCAGCACACCGACGGTGCCTCACGGATCGCCTCCGGACTCGGCGGTTCGTCCTCGTGCGCGCCTTCCGCGGCCATCGACAGACGGATGTTCGCGGCCGTCAGCACGGCGGTGGTACGGGCCGCGAACTCGGTGCGGGCCGTCGTCAGAGCCTCCATGACGCTGTCGCCCAGCTGAGGAGCGGCCAACTCGCGAAAACGCTGGCTGACGAAGTGGACCCCCGCGGCGCGGCCGTCGGCACCCACGGTGACCTCCACGACGCCGTCCTTGGAACACGCCGTCACCGACAGGGCCCTCATCTGCTCCCGAGCCCTGTTCAGCACACCCCACTGCTCGGCGAAGTCAGCAAGGATCTTCTCCAGACGGCTCCCCGGTGGCCTGTCCATCGTCCTCCTTTGCCGGTGGAACCGCCCGCAGGCGGCATGACCTCGAAGCGGCCGGGCGGGCCGCGTCCGCCGCGGACACGTTCCGGGCGTCCTTCGCGTCCGGGCCCGGCGATCTCCGACGGCGGAGCCGGGCCGTGGGACACATGATGGACACGAGTCAGCGGCGCACTTGGTTCACATGCCGGGGGAACCGTGAACGTCCTTCACTGGTCCGCGGCCAGGTATGGAAACATCTCCGTCACAGGTGCGCCAGGTATGTTGTCGCGCCGGTCCCGGGCCCCACCTTGGAGGACTCTTGTTCAGCATCACCGTACGTGACCACATGATGGTCGCCCACAGCTTCCGTGGTGAGGTCTTCGGGCCCGCCCAGCGGCTGCACGGTGCGACGTTCGTCGTGGACGCGACGTTCCGGCGCCCCGACCTGGACGACGACAACATCGTCGTCGACATCGGTCTCGCCACCGCGGAACTCGGCAAGGTGGTCGGCGCGCTCAACTACCGCAACCTCGATGACGAGGAGCAGTTCCAGCAGATCAACACGTCGACGGAATACCTCGCCAAGGTGATCGCCGACCGTCTGGTGGAGCGGATCCAGGCGGGAGCACTGGGAGAGGGTGCCCGGGGGATCCACGAGGTGGCCGTGACCCTGCACGAGTCGCACATCGCGTGGGCGTCCTACGAGCGGCGCGTGTGATCGACACATGAGGGCCCGCGCCGCCGGGGTGACCGGCGGCGCGGGCTTCCGGGTGCTCAGCCGCGCACCATGACCGGAGGCGTGTCGCACCCCTCGGCCCGCAGCTTCGGCCGGCCCGGGGCGAGGGCGGTGGCCGGCCAGGACGGCGTGATCGCGCGCGTCCCACCGCACAGCGGCCACGGTCGTCGTCGGGAAGCGGGGCAGCACCGGCCGCCGTACTCGGCGTCCGGCAGGGAGAGCCGGAGCATCCGCGCAGCCCGTGTCGCGGACGGTCGCGGTCGCCTCGCGGCGGTCTCCGCCGCGAGGCACCTGCGAGAGCTGGGCCTCCGGGCGCAGGGGGGCCGACAGCCTGGTCCGCCACACACGGTCGAGGGCGCGCGGGGCCTCGGGGGGCGCGACGCCGGAGGAGGGCCTCCCGTGGTCCGACAGCGCGGTGCCACACCGCCGGGCCGGACGCCGGCCCGTGCCAGACGAAGGAACAGGTGAACCTCGATGACATCCCTCGATGACGGCGGCACGCCGATGACGCTGAACAGGCCGGCCACCGCCCCCGCGTTCGCCGCCCTGCTGCTCGCCAGCCATCTGCGGCTGGTGGGCGAGCCGCTGTGCCCGGCGCGGTGGGACACCGATCGGGAGGCCGCGCGATGGCTGCACGACCGGGCGCCGTTCGGCCTGCTCGCGCACGACACCTCCGCCGATCCGCTCTTCGTCTACGCCAACAGCACGGCGCAGGAGCGCTTCGGATACTCCTGGGACGAGTTCGTCGGCATGCCGTCCCGGCTGTCCGCGCGCCCGGACGGCCGGCAGGACCGGGACGCCTTCGTGCGCGCCGTGCGGGCCGACCACTACGCCACCGGCTACCGGGGGATCCGTGTCGGCAAGGGCGGCCGCCCCTTCTGGATAGAGGACGTGACCATGTGGGATCTGATGGACGCCCGTGGCAGGATCCACGGCCAGGCCGCGGTGTTCCGCTCCTGGTCGCCGGCGGCCGGCTGACCCGGCCGCCGGCCTCCTCGTACGGCGCGCCCGCCACGGCGTGCTGCCGCGGCGGGCTTGTGTACCCGTGAGCCGGGCGGGGGCTGGTCCTACTGGAAGTCGCAGCCCGGGTTGGGGGCGTCCTCCGACAGCGGGGCGCCGTGCGGCAGGACGTAGAGCACGTCGAGGACGACGTCGGTCGTACCGAGGTTGCGGCCGATGTGCACGTGGTCGGCGCCGGCCGGCTCCGTGATGCCGCTGCCGGTGCGGTACACGCCGTCGGAGGCGCAGCCGGAGTCGAAGTGGCTCAGGGTGCCGTGCTGGACGAAGCCGTAGACGGTTCCGTCGTGGTAGTGCCAGCCCGTGCTCTGGCCCGGGGGAATGGTGATCTGCCGGAGGATGTAGTCCTTCCCGCCGGACGTCGTCTGGGAGATGATCGTGCCCTTCACACCGGGACCGGCCGGTGTGGCGAACGCGGTGCCCGCGCCGAGGGAGAGGCCGGCGGCAGCGGCCATGGTCACTCCCAGGCGCAGCAGGTTCTTGCGCATGTGGGTCAAACCTTTCAGGTGGATCCGCAGCGCGCCGGCAGGGGCCGGCGAGTCCGGGCCGGGCCGGCGCGCTGTCTCACTGGAAACACGCGTTCATGACCGGCGCCGTCGGCTCCGGTGGCCCGAGGGGTCCGCACCGTGCCGCGCGCATCGCGTGTCGAGCAGACAGTGTCACACCTGTGGCCGGATCCGAGCGAGCCCCCACACTCTCCACCCGATTGTCCCACGACACGCACATGTGTTTACCTTGGACCACCGCGCCGTTCGGCGGGTCAAGGCGGCTCGACGCACGTGACATACAACTCACCGCTCGCACATGTTTGGATTCTGTTAAGACCGGGAATGACCGTCGGGAACGGAAACCACCTGGTGAGAAGGGGTTTTCCGGCCCGCCCCGGACAACGTACGCCCACATGTTCCGGCCGGACGGGGACACGGCACCGCGGCGACACAAATGCAGCAGTTTTCTGGCACTCGCCGCTGCCTACAGTGCGAATGCGGGGGTTACATCCGGCCCCCGGTCGCCGCACAACAGAGAACCAGGATGGTTCAGAACACTATGGCTACGCCCCTCACGGCTATGTCCCGGTCCGACCTGCTCGGCACGATCATGAGGGAACACCGGGACGGCCTTGTCTCGTACGCCGAGAAGATGCTGGGTGACCACGGACTGGCCGAGGACATCGTCCAGGAGGCCATCATCCGGGCCTGGCGGAACATCGACCGTCTGATCGGGATGGAGGGCTCGGTCCGCGGCTGGCTCTTCACGGTGACCCGGCATCTGGTCATCGACTGGGTGCGCAAGCCCCATGCCCGACGGGAAGTCCTCGGAGACACCTACAACGACCCGGTGTCGCGCACCGACGGCACCGAGGCGGTGCACGACGCCCTGGTGGTCAGGCCGCTGCTGCGCCGGCTGTCTCCCGAACACCGGGCCGTGCTGGTCCACATCTACCTGTGTGACCGCACCATCCAGGAAACCGCGGGCATCCTCGGGGTGCCGGCCGGCACGGTCAAGAGCCGCCAGCACAACGCGCTGCGCAAGCTGCGCGCGGTCGTACGACCCGAGGCGGCTTAGACATCGTTGTCTCTCCCGGCTCCGGGGCGTGGACAGCGTCGCTTCTCCGCCCCGGGGCCGATCCCGATCCCCGCATCCCCGACGACGACCTCTACTGCGTGGTGACGCACATCTCCAGTGCCGAGGTCAGTTGGCGCCGGAAGGCCTCGCCTCTCGGGTAGTGACCCAGCGAGCGGGCGAGTTCGGGCAGCAGGTACCGCTCGGCGACGATCCACTCGGCGGCGTCCGAGCGTCCGGCGAAGTGCTGGGGGCGGACACCCGGCCGCGGCGGCGGCAGGATCACGGTGCTGCGGTGCGGTGCCAGCAGCGCCGTGGCGGCCTCGGCGCTGTACAGATAGTGCTCGACCATCCGGGCGACCGCGTCCGACCGGGCACTCGGCGAATCCAGGAGCGAGCTGAGTTCCGCGGCGTAGGTGCGCAGCAGTTCGTGACAGGTGTACCGCCCGGCGACCAGCTCGACGAGGAAGTGGTGGTCCATCAGCTCGGCCACGTCCTGCCGGGTCCTGCGCAGATCGGTGCCGGCCAGGCTGGCGGCGGCCGGAAGGGCGATGTCCCGCGAGGGGTGCAGGCCGAGCAGCCGGAACAGTCTCGCGGCGCTGCTGCTCAGAGCGTCGTAGGAGCGGTGGAAGGCGTCGCGGGTGCTCGTGCGGGCGTCCCGGCTGGACAGAGCGTCGAGGCAGTCGGCCGTGTCCCGCAGTCTGGCCGTGAGCGAGGCCAGCGGGAACTGCGGGTGCGTCAGGGCACGGGCGGCGGCGACGGCCAGTGCCAGCGGCAGTCCGCCGCACAACTCCACCAGCTCCTCCGCGGCGGCGCGCTCGGCACGGGTCCGGTTCGTGCCCAGTCGCCGGTCGAGCAGTTCGAGACCCTCCTGCCGGGTCATGGGGTCGAGGGTGATGATCCGGGCGTTGTCGGTGACGGCGAGGCCCTCCAGCCGCCGCCGGCTCGTGACGATCGCGAGGCATCCCGGCGTGGCGGGCAGGAGGGGCCGTACCTGTTCGCAGTCCGCCGCGTCGTCCAGGACGAGCAGCAGCCGGCGTCCGGCCAGGGCACTGCGGTAGGCGGAGCCGAGGGCGGCGGCACTCGGGTACGACTGGTTGTTCTCCACACCGAGCGCGTCGAGGACCTCGGCGATGGCCGCGCCTGCTTCCAGGGGGGCCTGGGACGGGTGGTGACCCTGGAGGTCCACGTAGATCTGGCCGTCGGGGAAGTGGTCGGCCACCAGGTGGCCCCAGTGCACGGCCAGCGTCGTCTTGCCGACACCCGCCATGCCGCAGATGGCCGCGGTCATCGTGGGCGGCCGGTTCTCACCCTCCAGCGGAAGCAGCTCCAGGCACTGGCCCAGTGCCTGCTCACGGCCCGCGAAGGACAGGCAGTCCGCGGGCAACTGGGCCGGCCTGCCGGCACCCACGGGCTGTGGTGCGAAAGGGTCCGTACTGCCGGTGATCCGGCGCTGGAGCAGGTGTTGCTGGGCGGCGCGCAGTTCGGGCCCGGGTTCGACGCCCAGTTCGTCGGCCAGCCCTCGGCGGATGCTCTCGAACTGCTCCAGGGCCGCCGCCTGCCGGCCGCTGGCGGCCAGTGCGGCGATGATCCGGCAGTGCAGGGCCTCGTCGAAGGGGTGGCACTCCACGGCGCGGCGCAGCATCGTCAGCACTTCCTCGGTCAGCGCGGGCGCCGCCGTGAGGACGGCGTCGGCCGCCTCCTTCACCGTCGCGACGAACTCGTGCCCCACCGACGTGAACACCGGGTGCCGGGCCACATGGGTGCCGGCGGCGACGGCCGGACCGCGCCACAGCCGCAGCGCCTCCATGAAGTCCTGTGCGGCCTGCGCCGGCGCGCCGCCCCTGAGCGCGAGCTGTGCCTGCGCGCGCAGGTCACGGAAGTGCAGCAGGTCCGAGGTCGAGGTGTCGACCAGCAGGCGGTATCCGTCGGCGGCACGCACCAGGTGTGTCGCGTGCGTCCTGCTGCGCAGTTCGGGTTCGAGCGTTCTGCGCAGCGCGCCGATGTGCCGGTGCACCACGTTGACGGCGCTGGCCGGTGGCTCGTCGTCCCACAGGATGTCCACGGCTTCGCCCACCGTGAGCGGGCCGGGGGCGCGCAGCAGCAACAGGGCGAGCAGGGCCAGTCGTTTCGGGGGACCCAGGTCGATCTCGGTGTCACCACGCAATGCCCGCACGGTGCCGAGGATTGAGTAGCGCACTGTCGCGTCCATCTCGCCGCTGGCCTCGTCATTCTCACGTCGTGCCGTTGGTCGCCCGTCCGATGGGGTCACCGCTCCGGTCCGGGACGAGGCCGTCCGCCGCGAGGGCACGCGCCGACATGCCTGAGAAACCTCGGACATGCCATGGAACCCCGGAGGAGCGGGCAGTGGAACGGGTGCACGGGACGGGCGTGTCCGGAACCCACCACTGTCGGTTGACGTGTTCGGTCGCACGAAGGGTGCTGCCCCGACCGTCCGCCGTGTCGCGGCACCGGGAAGCGGAGACACCTCTGCCACGGTATGCCCGTAAGTGGACCCCGTAGTCCGTTTAGGGTCCGACTTTACTACAGGCCATGCCGTCCGGCCAGTCCGTCCGTTCCGGGGCGGGGAGTCACGGGGCAAGCATGGCAGCCGGTGGCCGTCGGTGTATCAGTCTGCCGACTTGCCGTTCCCGGGCCGTCCGGGTCTTCGGTGCGTCACATGACGATGGCAGTGCGCGGGTCGACCTGTCGAACGCGGGCGCCCGGCGCGCGCGAGCGAACCCTGTATGACCGGCATGTGCACCTCACCCGGCGTCGCCAATGGGGACGGAATCATCATGCCTCTCATCGCGTCACCGGTCAAGGCGGTGACGGATTGGTGGGAGGAGTACCGTGCGGTGGCCGCGGGGGTGTGGATCCGTCCGTCATGGTGGATCATGTCGAGGTGACAGCCGGAGGTTCTCGGGCCGCACCGCCCACACGTGTGTGTGCCGGGACGCCGGCTGCGCGAGGGCGGCAGGTGAACCATGGGGAAGCCCGCACCGTTCGTTCTCATGACGGGCTTCCATCGCCTGGGAGGCCGCTACGGGCGCCTGCTCCGCCGGCCGGCCGGTGAGAGGAGGAGCCCCCTTGTACGTACTGGTCCCCGACGACCCCGTGTTCTTCGCCAGGTTCGAGAGCCTTGAAGAGCCGCTTCTCCGCCGCCTCTACCTGCTCCACAGCGCGGGCCTGGAGTCCGACGACGAGCGGGTCATCGCGGATGCCTACGACAGCTGGGTGCAGGTGCTGCTGAAACTGCCGCTGTGGTCCCAGTGGCACGCCGCGGACACGTCCGCCGAGCCTGCCCCGGGCGAGCCGGCCGGGTACACCCTCTACAGCGCGGGCGGCACCCAGCTGACGAGTCTCTACCCGATCGAGGTGACCGCGGCCGACCTCGGACACCTGACGGCCTGCCTCGACCTGTTCGTCGCGGCCGGCAGGACCCAGCGGGCCGTCCCGGGCCGGGCGGACGCCGAAGCGGGTGCCGACCGGCCCGAACGGGAGGACACCCTCGTCGATGTCTTCCGGCGCGTCATGGAGGTCCTGCTGCTTCCGCAGCCGCAGCGGCTCCTGGACACCCTGCGGCAGGCCGCGCGCCAGGGCCGGACCGGCTCCGTGACCCTGCCGGCCGAGGAGGAGACGGAGTACCGGCGCTACTGCGAGGACATCGTGACCATCCTCAGCTCCGGTGACACGTTCGCCTACCGCAGCCATCGCGCCCTGTACCTGTGAGGTGTTCCGCACCCCCCTGATGAGGGCGGGCCTGCCCGTTCGTTTCTCCAGCGACCGGCCGGGTGTGGCCTACTTCCGGCCAAATTTCTCCACCCGAAACACTTCTTCGCCACAGGATCTTCTGACACGTGTCTCTGTGGTACGTTCCGTGATCAGTCGGTCCGGTGATCCGCGTGCGTACCGGAGGGCCGGCTCTCCCTCGTTCGATCGAACACGCCCACCGGCCGACAGCGTCCCCGGTCCGCCCTGAGCGACTGCCCGCTGCCGGTCCGCCGGGTCGCCGTCCTCGCCTCCCGGCACGGAAACGGTAAGAAAGGTCTACGGATGTCCGCCACGCAGGTGCCGGTCAGAGATGGCACCCGTCTCTTCGAGGAACTGTGTGCCGTACACGGCATCATGACCCGGGGCGCGCAGCTCGTCCTCGGGTCCTTCACGCAGTTGGCGGGCGGTGCCGCCGTCGACACGAAGACGCTGGTGGCGACCGTGCAGTGGTTCGTCGACTTCGTGCGCCACTTTCACCAGGGCAAGGACGAACTGTTCTGGCCGGTGGTGCGCGAACGGTTCCCCGGAAGGGTCCGCCGACTCGACCGGCTGGCCGAGGACGCCGACGCACTGGGCGAGACGCTCGACGAACTGGAGAGCGTGATCGGGCGGATCGCCGAGGAGCGCCGGGTCGGCGGCTCGGTGAGCTGGGGGCGCGCGATGCGGGAGGGGACGCTCGCCTCGTACCGGATCCGGGACCTGCTGGCCGAACGCTTCGGCGTGGAGGAGCCGCTGCTCAGGGGGCTGATCCCGGTCGCCCCGGACGAGGGCGTCGCGGGGCTACGCAAGGCACTGGCCGACTCCGTTTCGCGCGGCGGCCCGCATCTGGTCCTCGGCCTCCTGGAGCACCCCGAGCCCCTTCCCGGCCGGGACCGGCTGTACGGCGGCCTGCCGCCCTCCGTGCGCTGGACCCGGGGGATGCTGATGAGCAGATTCCGCAGGACGCTCAAGGCCCTGGCGGCCGACTGAACCGAACCCGCGTCCGCCGGACCCGGGCGGGGCCCGGGTCAGCGGGTCATCGCACGGGCATGGCGGGCGCGGTCTTCTTCCGCGCGCGGTAGGCGGCGGCCTTGATCTTGTTGCCGCAGGACTCCATGCCGCACCACTGGCGCCGCATGCCCCGGGAGCGGTCGATGTAGACCCGCGTGCACTCCGGGTTGCCGCACTCCTTCATCAGGGGGACGTCCGGGCCGCTGAGCAGTTCGACGGCCTGCCGCGCGACGGTCGCCAGGGCTTGCCCGGGGGTCGCCTCGTTGTGCCGCCCGGCCATGGTGAGCTGCGGCGTCACCGGCGTCTTGCGCGCGGCGCCGTTCACCACGGCGAGTGCCTCGCGGTCGAACTCCTCACCGAGGCGGCGGTTGGTGACGAGGCGGTAGACGGCCTCGCGCACGGTCGTCGCCTCGCGGACGTCTTCCTCGTCGCCAGGTGTGATCGTGTCCACGAGTCCGGACTCCAGGTACCAGGCGTTCAGCCGGTCCGGCGTCACGAACATCTCGAACCGGGTCGAGCGCCGGGCACGGAGAGTGGCCGCGAAGTCGAGGGCCGGGTGCCCGCATACGAAGACATGGTCAAGGTTCACATCACCATCTTGACAGGTGACTGCCATGGAACGCAAGAAGCGTCACCGTCCAGGGCGGTGCCGACTGGCCGGGCGTGATCACGGTACCGCACCGGACCCAGGTCACAGGGCACCCCGCGTGAAGAGGACGGCAGCACCGGGCGTGGGGCGCCCGGCATGCCGCGACCGGGGCGACGACCGGCGTCAGGTCCGGCGCCCCCGCATCCGTCCGAGGCCCCCGCGCCCGGTGCGGTACGCCCGGGTCAGGACCGGGAACGGGCCGCCGCCGTGTTCTCCCGCTCTCCGCTTCCGGGCTCCAGCCGGATCTCGCGGCCCTGCCACCGGCGCCGCAGCCAGCGGTCGTGGCTGGCGAGGACGATCGCGCCGGGACCGGTGCCGAGCGCGGCCTCCAGCTCGTCGCACAGGGTGGGGGACAGGTGGTTGGTGGGCTCGTCGAGCAGCAGCAGGTGGGGCGGGCGGGCCACCAGGAGGGCCAGCGCGAGCCGACGGCGCTGGCCCACGGACAGCCCGCCGACGGGCTTGTCCAGGTCCGCCTCGTGCAGGAGACCGAGCGAACCCAGTGGAACCTTCTCGGCGCGCGCCGCGCCCAGCGACAGCTCATACGTGTCGCGGACCGTACGCTCGGGCCGGTCGAAGACGGTGTCCTGGGTGAGCAGCCCGACCGTGAGCCGGCGCCGCCTGCGCACCTCGCCCTCGGCCGGCAGACGTCCCGCGAGCACGGCGAGCAGCGTCGACTTGCCCGCCCCGTTGCCGCCGGTGACCAGCAGCCGGTCGGTCGCCTGCACCTCCAGGGCGTCCAGCGCGAGCCGGCCGGGCACCCGTACGTCCCGCAGGGCCACCAGCGGCTGCGGGGCCTCCTCCGCGCGGGCGGCCAGTTCCCCGGCCGCGAACCGAAGGGGCCGCGGCGGCTCGGCCACCTGGGTGCGCTCCAGTTCCTCCAGCCGCCGGGTGGCGTTGCGCACCCGGCGGGAGATCTGGTTCTGCACCCGGCCGGCCCGGTGGCCGTAGCCCATCTTCTCGTTGTCGGTGCGGCCCCGGTCCGGAGCGACCCGGTGCGCGGTCACACCCGCCGACTGCCGCAGTTCCTCCAGTTCCTCCTGCTCCTCGGCGTACCGCCGTTCCCAGCGCTCCCGCTCGGCGCGCTTCTCCGCCAGATAGGCGCTGTAGTTGCCGCCGTAGCGGACCGGGCCGTCCACCGCGGGGTCGAGGTCGATCAGGTCGGTGCAGACCGCGTCGAGGAACGCCCGGTCGTGACTGGCGATGACCACGGTTCCGGGCAGGCCGCGGACCTGCTCCTCCAGGAAGGCGGCGGCCGTGTCGTCGAGGTGGTTGGTCGGCTCGTCCAGCAGCAGCGCCGACGGCCTGCGCACGAGCAGCGCGGTCAGGGCCAGCCGGCCGCGCTGCCCGCCGGACAGTGAGCCGAGCGTGCGCTCGTGCCCGAGCGCGCCGAGGCCCAGGCCGTCCAGCACCAGTGCGGCGCGGCGGTCGGCGTCCCAGGACTCACGGTCCTGGGCCTGTTCCAGCCGCCTGCCGTAGGTGTCGAGGAGTTCGGCGTGGCCGGGATCGTCCTCCGGGACGCGGGCCAGCTCCTCGCCGAGCCGTTCGAGTTCCGCGAGGTCCTCGCGGGCCTCGCGCAGTGCGTCGTCGAGCACCGCGGCGATGGTCGAGCCGGCGTCGAAGGGCATCTCCTGGTGCAGGAAGCCGAGGTCGCCGGGGCGGGTGACGCTCCCGGCGTCGGGTTCGTCCACGCCGGCCAGCACCCGCAGCAGGGTGGACTTGCCGACGCCGTTCTCCCCGATCAGGCCGATGCGGTGGCCGGGAGCGGCGGTCAGGGAGACACCGTCGAGGACGCGACGGCCGCCGAGAGCGCGGACGATGTCTCGGGCGAGCAGAGCGGGTTGAGGCACAGGGAACCGTCCCAGGTGGTCGGTGGTCGGCCCGCCGGGCACAAGGCCTCGGAGGCGGGCCCCTTCACACACCGGCGGCTCACACCGCGGGGGCCCCGGTCTCCTTGAGCACCCCGTCGGCCAGCCGCAGCCAGCGGTTCACCCCGATCTCGGCGAGGAACCGCTCGTCGTGGCTGACCACCATGAAGGCGCCCTGGTAGGAGTTGAGCGCGCTCTCCAGCTGTCCGGCGCTGACCAGGTCGAGGTTGTTGGTCGGCTCGTCGAGCAGGAGCAGGTGGGGAGCCGGTTCGGCGCACAGCACGCAGGCCAGGGTGGCGCGCAGCCGTTCGCCGCCGGACAGGACGCCGACCGGCAGGTGGGCCCGGGCGCCGCGGAAGAGGAAGCGGGCGAGCAGGTTCATCCGCTCCGCCTCGGGTCGCTCGGGGGCGAACGCGGCGAAGTTCTCCGCCACGGTGCGGTTCAGGTCCAGCAGGTCCAGGCGCTGCGAAAGGTAGGCGATACGGCCGTCGTTGCGCTTGATCTCCCCGCTGTCCGGGGCGAGGTCGCCGGTGATCAGCCGCATCAGCGTGGTCTTGCCCGCGCCGTTGGGGCCGGTCAGCGCGATGCGCTCGGGGCCGCGGATGGTCAGGTCGACGCCGCCGTCGGCGAACACGGCCTTGCCCGCGTGGTGGACCTGCATGCCCTCGCCGAGGAAGAGGTTGCGTCCGGCGGGCACCTGGGTGTCGGGCAGTTCCAGGGTGAGGCGCTGCTCGTCGCGCAGCGCGCGTCCGGCCTCGTCGAGGCGGGCCTTGGCCTCGCTGACCCGGGAGGCGTGCATCGTGCCGGCCTTGCCCGCGGCCTCCTGCGCGCCGCGCTTCATGTTGCCGGCGAAGATCCTCGGCAGACCGGCGTTCTTGAGGTTCTTGGCAGCGTTGCTCGCGCGGCGCTCGGCGCGCTCGCGGGCCTGCTGCATCTCCCGCTTCTCCCGCTTCAGCTCCGCCTCGGCGTTGCGGACGTTCTTCTCGGCGACCTCCTGCTCGGCGCGCACGGCCTCCTCGTACTCCGTGAAGTTACCGCCGTAGAAGCGCAGTTCGTCGCTGCCGAGTTCGGCGATGCGCTCCATGCGGTCGAGCAGCGCGCGGTCGTGGCTGACGAGCAGCAGGCAGCCGTTGAAGTCCCCGAGCACGTCGTAGAGCTTGTGCCGGGCCTCCAGGTCGAGGTTGTTGGTCGGCTCGTCGAGCAGCAGCACGTCGGGGCGCTTGAGGAGCTGGGCGGCGAGGCCGAGGGAGACGACCTGGCCGCCGCTGAGCGTGCTCAGGCTGCGGTCCAGGGTGAGGTCGGCGAGGCCCAGGCGGTCGAGCTGGGCGCGGGTGCGCTCCTCGATGTCCCAGTCGTCGCCGATGGTGGTGAAGTGCTCCTCGCTCACGTCCCCGGATTCGACGGCGTCGATGGCGCGGATCACCGCGGCGACGCCGAGCACCTCGGCGACGGTGAGGTTGCCGGTCAGGGGGAGGCTCTGGGGAAGGTAGCCCAGCGTGCCGGCCACCGACACCGAGCCGGTGGCGGGCTTGAGTTCCCCGGCGATCAGCTTGAGCAGGGTGCTCTTGCCGGAGCCGTTGGGGGCGACCAGACCCGTGCGGCCGGTGGTCACGGTGAAGGACAGGTCGTGGAAGACCGGGGTGTCGTCGGGCCAGGCGAAGGACAGGTTCGAGCAGACGACGGCGGCGTCGGACATGGAGGCGACCTCGAAGGTACTGAGGGCAGAGCATGGACTTCTGCCCTGGGCAGACGTGGGAAAATGGGTACGACGGAACGGACCACATCGGCGGCGCTCCTGAGCACCGGCCGGTGGCCGTCAGATCCGGATCTCACCCGGAGATGTCGTCTTCACCCACCACGTCTGCGACTCCTCGATACACGGTCTACGTCGCTCACAGTGTAGCGCAGGTGCGGCGTCCGGCGTTCCCGCGGCGGCGATTCATGCATATGTGCCCCTGGTTGACAGTCCGTGGACGGCCGTGCCACCATCGTCACCAGTTAAATAGGTGACGGTGTCACAGGTAGTCGACAGTGTTCACACGTGTGGGCTCGCCCGAATCGGTGCCTGCCCGTCCGGCCGCACCACACCGGGATCGTCGCCACCCCTAAGGAGCACACTGACCATGGCAGGAAAGCCGAAGCGGAGGGCCGAGGGCGCACCGGTGGGACGGCGGGCGATGCTGGGCATGCTCGGAGCGGGCGCCGCCGGGCTCGCCGCCGCGCCCTATCTCCAGCGCGGCTGGGAGGGGTTTCTCGGTGCCGCCTCCCAGGTCGACGCCACGGGCCTGACCGGTCTGCTGCCCAATCCGGGCGGTTTCCGGTACTACAGCGTCGTCGGCTCGGTGCCGCACAAGGACGCGACGAACTACGAACTCAAGGTCGACGGTCTGGTGGAGAAGCCCAAGACCTACACGCTCGACGAGCTGCGCGCGATGCCGCAGACCCGGGTCGTCCACGACGTGCTGTGCACGGACGGATGGCGTGTGGAGAAGACACCCTTCGAGGGGGTGAGGCTGGCGGACATCCTGGACGCCGCCGGGGTGCGCTCCCCGGGCGCGGCGATCCGCTTCACCTGCTTCGACGGCGCCTACACCGAGAGCCTCACCCTGGAACAGGCCCGCCGCTCGGACGTTCTGGTGGCCCTGAACATGCAGGACAAGCCCATCACCCACGAGCACGGCGGACCGGTCCGCCTCTACGTGGCCCCCATGTACTTCTACAAGTCGGCCAAGTGGCTGTCCGGCATCTCGGTCACCGACAAGGTCGTTCCCGGCTACTGGGAGGAACGCGGTTATGCAGTCGACGGCTGGCTCGACGACGCCGACCGGCACAGCGACGCGGCCTGACCCGTCCGGCCGTCTGCGCCGGTTCAGCACCGCGGAGCGCATGGTCCACCGGGCCACCGGCTACCTGATGCTCGTATGCCTGGTCACCGCCGCCTGCCTGTACCTGGGGCCGCTGGCCCAGCTCGTCGGGCGGCGCCACCTGATGGTCACGCTGCACGAGTGGTCGGGCATCTCGCTGCCGCTGCCCTTCCTGCTCGGGCTCCTCTCCGCCGACTTCCGCGCGGACCTGCGCAGGCTGAACCGCTTCGCGGTGTACGACCGGCAGTGGCTGCGGGCCGTGCGCAAGCGCCGTACGGCGCCCGAGGCGCGACCGGCCGGCAAGTTCAACGCGGGCCAGAAGATCTACGCGGGCTGGATCGCCGGCGCCGTGCTGGTGATGATGTTCACCGGTCTGCTGATGTGGTTCATGGGGCTGCTGCCCTCCATCTCCCGGACCAGCGCGATCTTCGTCCACGACCTCCTGGCCTGGGCCATCACCTTCGTACTCATCGGGCACATGCGCCGGGCGTTCGAGGATCCGGAGGCGAGACTCGGCATGCGCACCGGGTACGTCAGCCGGTCCTGGGCGGAGCGGTACCACTCCCGGTGGCTGAAGGAGGAGGGGATGGGTACCGTGACCGGTGAAACCGAGGAAGCGGACAAGGTGTGACATGTACCCCGAGGAGGGGCGGACCTGGCCGGAAGGGTTCATGGACGACCGCAGCGCTCCTGACGTCCGGTCCCCGGACGGCCGGGGGCCCGAGACCGCAGGAGTGCCCGGCGACGAGCTGACGGCGGTGCTGCATCGTGCCGTGCACCAGGCCGCTCACCGCCTGCACGCCGTAGCGGCGGCCGTGTACCTGCTGACACCCGACGGCGGGGAACTGCGCGCCGCCCTGATCGGCGGCAGCCCGCCGTCCGTGCTGACGCTTCCCGGCCGGATGGGTCTCGACTCGCCCTACGCCTCCGCGCGCGCCCTGGCCGGGCGGTGTGTGGCGTTCCTGGCCGAACCGGATCCGCTCGCCGAACCGGAGTACGGGGCGCTGGCCTATCCCTACACCGTCGCCTCGGTCCCCCTGGAGGCGGAAGGGCATTGCTTCGGTTCGCTGACCGTGCTGCGCACCGAGGACAGCGGGGGCTACAGCGACGCGGACTGCCGGGGACTCACCCGGATCGGTGACCGGCTGGCCGTCCTGCTGGCCGGTCTCCACGCCCGCGGCGCCACGATCGCGCCCGGGAGCCTGCCCGTGCTGGTGCCGGTGTTCGGCACCGAACCGCCGGACGCGGCCGGGGCGCAGGTCGCCGTCCGGGGTGTGCCGGGGGTGCCCGGCTCCGCGGGGATGACCCTGCTGTACGCCCTTCAGCGGCTGACGGAGATGCTGAACCGGGCGACCACCATGGAACACGTCGTCGGAGCGGCGGAGTTCTGTGTCGTGGCGCCGATGCGCGCCACAGCGCTGGTACTGACCTCGGCGGCCGAGGGCCGGCTGTGGGTCCTGGGCCACAGCGGGGACTCCTCGGACCTGGTGTCCGAACTGCACGGCGGCGCTCTGCACGCGGGCACGCCCGCCGCGCGGGCGATGCGGGGACGGGCACTGTTCGTCCCGGGTTCCCCCCGCCCGCCGTCCGCGGGCCGCCTTTCGGACGCCGGACCCGGAGCCCCGTCGAGCGGTGTGCCGCGCGACGGCGCCGGTGACGGGCCGCACGCCGCCGCCTACCTGCCGCTCGTCGGCAGCCGGCACGTGGTCGATCTGCCGATGGCGGGCGCCGCCCCGGTCGTCGGGGTCTGCTGCCTGTCGTTCGACGGGCCGCGGACGTTCCCGCCCGAGGAGCGGGCCGTGCTGACCATGATGGCCGGGCTGCTGGGCGCGGCGGTGCAGCGCATCCAGCTCAGCGCCGCGCGCCAGGTGCTCGCCGAGGGCATGCAGCGGCGGCTGCTGCCCGCCGTCCTCCCCGAGGCACCCCGCCTGCCCACCACGGCCCGCTACCGGCCCGCCCGGGCCGGTAGCGAGGCCGGCGGGGACTGGTACGACGTGATCACGATGCCGGACGACCGCGTGATGCTGGTCATCGGGGACGTCGAGGGTCACACGCTGGAGAGCGCCGCCGTCATGGGCCAGTTGCGCACCTCGGTGGCCGCCTACGCCGCCGAGGGCCACGGGCCGGCCGCGCTGCTCGAACGCACCGACCGGCTGCTGCCCCGGCTGGGCACCGAGTTGCTCGCCACCTGCTGCGTGGTGGCCGTGGACACCGAGACGGGGGTGGCGGAGGTGGCGCTGGCCGGGCATCCGGCGCCGCTCGCCCGGCTGTCCGACGGCACCGTCCGTCCGCTGCGGGCACCGGCCAACGTGCCGCTCGGACTGCACGGGCGCACTCCCTACCGCTCCCAGGAGCACACCCTCGCGCCCGGGACCGTGCTCGCGCTCTACTCGGACGGAGTGCACGAACCGGACCACGACGACGTCGGCGCACGCCTGGACGCCGACGGCCGTGGGGCGGGCGCCGACCTGGAGATCCTGGCGGACCGCCTGCTGGCGGACACCCCCGGCCGGCGCGACGACGCCGCGCTGCTGCTGGCCCGCTACGAGGGGGCGGACGACTCCGCGGCGCCCCGGACCGCGCGTTTCCACGTCCACCGGCGTGACCTGCGGGCGGTGAGGGCGGCCCGCGGCTTCGTGCACGAGTGCCTGTGCGACTGGGGTCTGGCCGATCTGTCGGACGACCTCGAACTCATCACCTCGGAACTCGTGACCAACGCGCTCATCCACGCGGGCAGCGATGTGGACCTGCGTCTGCGGGCGTTCGGCGACCGGGTCCGTCTGGAGGTGCGGGACTCGGACAGCGACCCGCCCGTGCCCACCGCCTACTCGCTCACCGACGAGGGCAGCGCGCGGGCGGAACACGGCCGCGGCCTGTACCTGGTCGACGCGTTGGCGCACACGTGGAACACCTCTCCGAGCGGCCGGGGCAAGACCGTCTGGCTGGAGATGGACATCCCCGGGGACGGGGCGGCGGCCCGGCCGACCGTCGAATGACCTAACAGCCCGTTGACCCAGCCCCGCCCGGAGCCGTGGCCAGGGACCGTCAACTGACTGTGGCCGTCTTGTGGTCCGCCCGGCCAGAGTGACACCACGGGCGCAGGGCAACCCTTCCCGCGGCCGTACGAGACATGACCGCGAGACATATGGCCCACCCTCTTCCGTCACCAGTTAGACCGGTGATAGTGTGTCGCTCAGTCTTCGGCGCCCGAGATCGTCTCGGGTCGCGTACCGAGGTCGCGGATGAACGTGTGCGGACGCCGCCCGCGGGGGGCCCGCCGACCTCAGCCATGTTCAGCTCATGTGCCGTGCACCTGCGTCGCCGCGGTCAGGCGCACATCTACTACTTCCGGGATGGAAACCAATGAGACGCACACTTCTGACTGTCCTCGCGGCCGGTGTTCCGCTGGCCGCCGCACTGTGGGTGCCGACCGCGTCCGCGGAGACGGCGAACACCGCCTCCGCGCCGCTCGGTTGCCGCTCGCTGCCCGTGAAGGCCCCCGCCGGTACCACGGTGGAGAGCGTGACCGCGGTCAGCCACGCGGCGGGCACCGTGGACGTGCCTCCGGTCACCCCGCTGCCGGAGGTGCATGTCCCCGACGTACCGGCGTTCTGCGACGTGACGGTGACGCTGACCCACCCGGGCCAGGGCGACCACGCCAAGGTGCGCGTCTGGCTCCCGCTGAACGGCTGGAACGGCCGCCTCCAGACGATCGGCGGCCAGGCCTACGCCGCCGGCGACTACGGCGCGGGCCTGGCCGCCGCGGTCAAGAACGGTTACGCCGCCGCGACCACCGACGCCGGCGTCGGCACCTACATCGACACCAGCTGGGCCCTGACCGACGAGGGTAAGGTCGACAAGACGCTGCTGAAGAACTTCGCCAGCCGCTCCGAGCACGAGGCCGCGGTCGTCGCCAAGGACGTCATCGACGGCTTCTACAGCAGGCCCGCCTCCTACGCGTACTTCAACGGCTGCTCCACCGGCGGACGCCAGGGCTACATGGAGGCCCAGCGCTACCCCGACGACTACGACGGCATCCTCGCCAACGCGCCCGCCATCAACTGGGACGAGTTCGAGGTCGCCACCCTGTGGCCCCAGGTGGTCATGAACAACGAGAAGACCTACCCGACCTCCTGCGAGTTCGAGGCCTTCACCGACGCCGCCGTCAAGGCCTGTGACCCGCTCGACGGCGTCAAGGACGGCCTGGTCAACGACCCGGCCCGGTGCGACTTCGACCCGCGCCGGCTGATCGGCACCAAGGTGGTGTGCAACGGCAAGGAGCTGACGATCACGGCGGCCGACGCGGCCGTGGTCCGCAAGATCTGGGACGGCCCGCGCACCGCGTCGGGCAAGAAGCTGTGGTCCGGCGTCCCGATCGGGGCCGAGCTGTCGGCCCTGGCCGGCGTCACCCCGCCGGACGCGAACGGCAACGTCAAGGGCGCCCCCTTCCCGGTGCCCGCCGCGTGGGTCCAGACCTGGGTGCAGAAGCAGCCGTCCTCCGACCTCGCGAAGATCACCTACAGCGAGTTCACCCGGCTGTTCAAGCAGTCCGAGGCCGAGTACGACAAGATCATCGGCACCGACGACCCGGACCTGTCCGCCTTCCGCGAGTCCGGCGGCAAGCTGCTGAGCTGGCACGGCCGGGCCGACCAGTACATCCCCGACCAGGGCACCGTGAAGTACCGCAAGCAGGTCGAGCAGGAGCTGGGCGGCGCCAAGAAGGTCAACGACTTCTACCGTCTCTTCCTCGCCCCGGGCACCGCGCACTGCGGCCTCAACAACGGCAGCGGTGCCACGGCCGACGACCTCGGCGCGCTGCGCACCTGGGTCGAGAAGGGCAAGGCCCCCCGGACGCTGCCCGCCACCCTGATCAACGCCGAGCACAAGAGCGTCACCCGCGACCTGTGCAGCTACCCGTCGGTGTCCCGCTACGACGGCCACGGCGACCCGGCCGTCGCCTCCAGCTTCCGGTGCGTCCTGCCGTCGCGGCACTGACCCGACGACCGACCACCTGACCACCCGAGAAAGGCCCCACCCTCATGAGCACGCAGACAGCGGCACCGTCGAACCCGACGGCGGCCACGGGACGTTCCTCCCTGCTGAGGCTGTACCTGGGCCGCGGCGTGCTGGCCGTGGCGTGGGCCCTGGCGTTCGCCGGAGCCCATGAGAACGTCGACGCCGTGGCCATCACCCTGCTGGTCGTCTACCCGCTGATCGACGCGGTGTCCTCGCTGATCGACTACCGCGCCACCCCCGACGGTTCCGAGCGCCGGGTCACCGCGTTCAACGGGGCGCTCAGCACGCTGGCCGCCATCGCGGTCGGTATCGCCGGGGCCGGTGGCGTCGCGCCGGTGCTCCATGTGTTCGGTGCCTGGGCCGTCGTCTCCGGTGCCGCCCAGGTGGCCGTCGGGCTGCGGCGGCGCGGTCCGGAGCTGGGCAAGCAGTGGCCGACCCTGATCTCGGGCGGGCTGTCCTTCCTGGTCGGCTTCGTCTACAACGTCCAGGCCGCGGGCGACAATCCCTCGCTCGACGTGCTGTCCGTCTACGCCACGGGCGGCGGGGTGTGGTTCATCCTCCAGGCCCTGCTGCTGGGCTGGAAGGCCCGCCAGCTGCGCACCCGGACCGTCTGACCCACCCCTGACCGGTGCCGTCCCGGCCCGCGCCCCTGTGGCGCGGGCCGGGACTTTTCCGTGCGCCGGGCAGGGGCGCGCGGGCCGGGACCCTTGGCCCGGTGGCCCGGTGGCCCGGTGGCCCGGTGGCCCGGTGGCCCGGTGGCCCGGTGGCCAAATGCCGGTGGCCAAATGCCGGTGGCCGGTGCCGGTGGCCGGTGGCCGGTGGGTGGTTGGGTGGCCGGGGGCCGTCAGCCGACGCGGTAGCGCACCGGAAGGGACAGCACGCCGCGGATGATCCCGGAACCGATCCAGTCGAGCGAGTCCGGCGGTACGGCCAGTTCCAGCTCGGGGACGCGGGACAGCAGGGTGCGCAGGGCGATGGCCGTCTCCAGGCGGGCGAGCGGGGCGCCGAGGCAGTAGTGGATGCCGTGCCCGAAGGCCAGGTGACGGGCGTTCGGCCGGGTCACGTCGAGAACGGCGGGGTCGTCGCCGTCGGGCTGCGGGGCGTCGTGCCCGGCCGAGCCGAGAGCGACGACGACCATGCTGCCCCGGGGGACCGGCACCCCGCCCAGTTCGAGGTCCTCCGAGGCGTAGCGGCTCGTGGAGCGCTCGACGGACGTGTCGTAGCGCAGGAACTCCTCCACCGCGCCGGGCACCAGCTCGGGCCGCTCGCGCAACAGCCGTAGCTGGCCGGGGTGCCGCAGCAGGGCCAGCACCGCGTTGCCCAGCAGGTTCACCGTGCTCTCGTGGCCCGCGACGACCAGCATCATGGCCGTGCCGACCAGTTCCTCCTCGGAGAGCCGGCCGTCCTCCTCGTCGCGCACGGCCACCAGGGCGGACAGCAGGTCGTCCTGGGGACGGCGGCGTTTGTCCGCGACCAGGTCGGCCAGCAGCCCGTGCAGCGCGGCCAGCGCCGGGCGGTGCTCGGGCGAGGCCACCTGGAGGGCCTGCCCCGACCAGCGGCGGAAGTCCAGGTGGTGCCGGGGCGGGATGCCGAGGAGTTCGGCGATGACCGTGGCGGGCAACGGGGCGTTGAAGGCCTCGACGAGGTCCAGCTCGCCCGACGGCGGCATCGCGTCGATCAGGTCGTGGGCGATCCGCTCGATGCGCGGTGCCAGTTCGGCCGTACGGCGGGGGGTGAAGGCGGCCGAGGCCAGCCGGCGCAGCCGGGTGTGCTCGGGCGGGTCGGCCTCCATCATCTGCGCGCCGAGCCCCACCGAGGGCTGGTGCAGGACGTATCCGGCGGCGGCCAGGGCCTCGGCGGCGGGCGTGGCGTCCTTGAGCAGGGCGGGATGGGTCAGCGCCTCCCGGGCCAGGTCGTGGCCGACGATCACCCAGCCCTTCAGACCGAGGTGGAACTCGGCCGGGTGGATGGGGCCGAGCCGGCGGAGCCGGGCGTACCGCGCGGGGGAGTCCGCCTTGAAGGCGTGATCGATGACCACCCTGCCGTCCTGGTACGGGCAGTGCTCGTGCGCGCTCATGGGTGCCTCTCGGGTTCTGGCGGTCCGGGGCCGCCCGGGGCGGCCCCGGACGGCACCCGACGCGCTGTCAGGTCGTCGTGTGGGGAGAACGAGCCGGGTTCGGCGTTGGTTCAGCCTGCCCGGCCCGTGGGCGGACACGCCGGAGGGGCATGCGCGGTGCGCATGCCCCTCCGGCGTGTGGGAACTCAGTTGTCGCTGTTGAGGATGGACAGCACCTGGAGCACCTCCAGGTAGATCCACACCAGGGTCGTGGTGAGACCGAAGGCGGCCAGCCACGCCTCCTCGCGGGGTGCGCCGTAGGCGACGGCGTCCTCGACCTGCTTGAAGTCCAGGGCGAGGAAGGCCGCGCCGAGCAGGATGCCGAGCACGCCGAAGAGGATGCCGAGGCCGCCGCTGTGGAAGCCGAGGCCGTTGCCCGCGCCGAAGGCGGAGAAGAGCAGGTCGGCCGCGAGCAGCAGCAGGAATCCGGTCGCGGCGGAGGCGACGAACCCGGCGAAGCGCCGGTCGACGCGGATCCAGCGCATCCGGTAGGCGATGAGGACGCCGGCGGACACGGCGAAGGTGCCGAGCACCGCCTGGACGACCACGCCCGGCGCGATGTACGTCGAGGTGGCGCTGGAGATGACGCCGAGGAAGACCCCCTCGAACGCCGCGTATCCGAGGATCAGCGCCGGGGACGGCGCCCGCTTGAACGCCTGGATCATCGACAGGACGAAGGCGATCAGGGCTGCGCCCACGGCGAGGCCGTAGGACCGGCCGATGTTCGCCTCGTCGACGGGCAGCAGGAGCCAGGACAGCACCGCCGTCAGTGCCACGGTGCCGAGCGTGGTCGCGGTGCGGACGACGACGTCGTCCATCGTGATCGCGGTCCGCGTGGTCCGTACGCCGGCGTCGGGGCCCGCGCCGGCGGCCGGGGCGTAGGGGTTGGTCGGGTAGTCGTCCGCCGGCCGGCCTCCGGCCGTGGCCCCCACCGGGTGACGCGTGTATGCGTCGACCGGGGCGGCATCACGGGCGGCGCCCCAGCGGGAGAAGACCGGGTTGGTGCTCTTCACGTCATTCCTCCTCGTCCGCCGCGCGTGCGGCCTGCGGCACAGTGCTGTCCTCGGGCGTCCGGGGTGGCATACGTGTGTCGTGCCGTCCGCCGGACCGATGTCCGGCCATCCTGTGCGTCACCACTTTGACAGGTGACGCGATCGGGCGCAAGTCGTCCCTGCCCGGGCCCGGCCGCGCTCACTCGGACGGCGCCGCCGGACCGTCGAGCAACCGGAGGAGGAAGTCGTCCCAGTTCAGACCGTCCATCTCCGCCTCGGCCGAGGTGATCCGGTAGGTGGCCTCCAGCCACTCGGCGAGCGGCCCGGTGGGCAGCTCGAAGAGGGCCTCCACCTCCTGCGATTCGAGGAGCAGCCAGGACGAGGGGCGCTCCCCGGGCAGCGTCGGCCACATCCGCACGTCGCCGCAGCCACTCATCGACGTCAGGCCGCGGTGGAGCAGCTCGCGGCCGATCCGCCAGATGAGACTCGGCCCCCGCTCCGCCAGGAACTCGACGGTGATCACCGCGGGCATGTCCGCGTCGAACCGGAACTCCGCTCGCATGGGCTGCCGGGTGAACTCGTCGAGCATCTGGTCGAGGTCCAGGAGCAGCGAAGGCAGATGCCGGGGCGTCGACCGCGCCCGCAGTGGTGACTGATCACGGTGCATGACGGGAGTTCCCCTCCGTGGTAGGAAGCCTGCGCCTCCCACTGTTCGCCCGGGGGCACAACCCGCACATCGGTCACTTGACGGTCAAAGGACGCGGCGCGGCGGGGCAGCCGATGACGCGGAGACGCGCCGTACGGAGCGCGAGGAACGCGACGTAAGTCAATGTGCTGCCCCGCGCCGGGAAGCCGCCGAGCGGCCGGTGCCGACGGGCTGCGACCACGGTGCATGTATCTTCAAGTTCATACGTGCCTCAATCGGCGATGTCCCACACCTGGACGACGGGCGTCGCCGGCACGCATCCGTGCGGGTTCCCGCCGCACACCGACGTGCACCGTGAAGTGGGGGTCGCCTCAGACATGTCCTCGTCCTACGATCGCGCCCGTACCGGCCGCCACCGCGCGCCCTCGGCCGGCGACCGGTTGCGCGCACTGCTCGCCGACTCCGGCAGGCGTCTGCCGCTCCCCGCGGTCGCCCTGGTCGCCGCGGTCTCCGTCAGCGGATGCGGAACCACCGGCGCGACCACCGCCGATCCCGTCCACGGGGCCCAGGCCGTCGCACCGGACGCGGCGCCGAGCGGCGCGCCGCCGGCCGCACCGGACGTCCCCCGTACGGTGACGGCCGCCGACCCGGTCTCCGCCACCGACACACACCTTCCCGGCGTGGGCCCGAAGACGTCGGCCCGCATCCCCGCGAACGCGCGGCAGGTCGTGCTGGTCACCGGCGAGGACAAGGACTCCTCCCGCTCCCGGGTGGTGCTGTACCGGAAGACGGCGTCCGGCTGGGAGGGCGGTGCGACCTGGCAGGCCCACAACGCCTTCAAGGGCTGGACGACGGACCACCACCTCGGCGATCTCCGCTCGCCCATCGGTGTGTTCACGCTCAGCGACGCGGGCGGTCTGCTGGCCGACCCGGGCACGAAGCTTCCGTACACGCGCTCCGGCGGGTTCGCGGTCGGCGGCACCGGCTTCGAGGGTGAATCCCTCGCCGGTTCCTTCGACTACGTCGTCGCCATCGACTACAACCGCGTGAGGGGCACGTCCCCGCTCGACTGGGGCCGCCCCCAGGGCGCGGACAAGGGCGGCGGCATATGGCTGCACGTCGACCACGGCGGCCCGACCCACGCGTGTGTGAGCCTGTCGCAGGAGCACATGAGGCAGTTGCTGCGCACGCTCGACCCGACGCTGCACCCGGTGATCGTGATGGGGGACGCCGCCTCGCTGGCACGGTGACCGTCGCACCCACCGTGCGACACGAACCCGCCCGTGGCCGGCGGAGACCGGCCACGGGCGGGTTCGTGTGGGAGTCCGCCGGACGTCAGGTGACGGGCGGGAGGTTGGGGCCCGTCGTGCCGAGCTGCTCAGTGGACACCACCGGCGGCACCGGCCAGGTCACGCCCTTCGGCGGCCAGCTCTGCCCGGTCGCCTTCAGGAACTCGGCCGGCGGCTCGTACAGCGGCGGCTGGTTGCCGTCGGGGATCATCGAGGCCCAGGTGACGCCCTCGGTACGGTCCTTGAACTCCTGCTTCATCGCGTCCAGTTGCTCCGGCTGCTCGATCAGGTCGACCGCGGCCGCCGCCAGGTAGCGGGCGGCGGACAGCAGCGCCTGGTGGCCGATGTTCGTGGCAGCCGTCGCGGTGACACCCCAGTTGTGGTTCGGGATGCCGGGCGGATAGGCGGCGGACAGCAGCACGGCGGTGGGCGCCTGCCAGCTGATGTCGGCGGTGTCGGTGGCCAGTCCGCCGGTGTAGGCGGCGGCCGGGGGAGCGAGCGGGGTCAGCTCGGTCGGCATGCCCACCTCGGGCTTGCCCAGGGACTTCTGGATGCTCTTGGCCAGGGCGTGGTCGGCGTCGGCGAACTTGGGGGCGCCTATCTGCCGCATGTTGTCGTTGAGCAGTTCCGCACCGGCCTTGTTGGCCAGCAGGTTCCACGTCGCGGCGTGGAACTTGTGCACCAGGCGGGTCTGGCTGGCCTGGGCGGCGGCCTTCCCGCACTCCACGATCTTGTCGTAGAGCACCTGGGCGCGCGCCGGGCTGCCCTCGCGGACGAAGAACCAGATGGAGCACATGTCCGGGGTCACGTTCGGCGCGCCGCCGCCGTTGATGATCGCGTAGTGGAAACGCCCGGACGGGGCGACGTTCTTCTCGCGCAGGTACTCCGACATCGTCGCCATCAGCAGCGCGCCGTCCAGGCCGCTCTTGTTGCCGAGCGGGGTGCCGCCGTGCCCGGAGGCGCCGAGGAAGGTGAAGGTGGCCGAGATCAGCGCGCTGGTGGTGTTCCAGAACGGCACCGTGATGTTGAACGGGTGCCAGTCCAGGAACGCGTCGAGGCCGTCGTACACCCCCTCCTTGACGGCGTACGCCTTGCCGACGAGCTGTTCCTCGCCCGCGCTGCCGAACAGCTTGACCCGGGCCTTGAGACCGTTCGCCCGGATCGCCTGGGCGACGGCGATGGCGGCGGCGGTGCCGCCCGCGCCGAGGGTGTTGTGGGCGTCGCCGTGGCCGGCGCCGTAAGTGGGGCCGTAGGCGTCGTAGTTGTAGACGAGGGGGTCGTGGGTGCCCATACCCTTCTTCTGGGACAGGCCGGGCAGCGCGTCGTACTCGGCGTTGAAGCCGAGGACGGGCCCCTCCGTGCCGTACGTGGCGACGAAGGCGGTCGGGAAGCCGGCCGAACCCCACTCGATGGTGAAGCCGTTGTCCTTCAGCAGTCTGGCGTGGGCGAGGGAGGACTTCCACTCGCGCAGCGACAGCTCCGCGTGCCGCCACACCTCGTCGCTGAGCTTCTTGATCGCGTCCTCGTTGGCCGAGATCCAGTCGAGCGCGGTCTGCTTGGCGGCGGTGTTCTGCGCCAGCCCCTTGGGGGCACGGTACGAGGTCGGAGAGACACCGGTCTTCTCGTCGTACCCGAGCGTCGCGGCGAGCACCGGGTCGGCCTGGAGGATGGTCGCGGTGGTCGCGGTGGCGCCCAGCCCGAACATCTTCAGCAGGCGTCGGCGGCCGGGGTGGAAGTCGTCGTTCACGTCAGTCTTGTCCTCGCGGTGTGAGGGCAGAGCCGGACGACCGGCTCCGTGACATGTGGTCGTGGCATGTCGCCGGACGATCATATGTGTCTACGCGGAGAAGCATCAGGTGTTTCCGGGCCCAACCCGGCCGTGTGTACGATTCGTTCGCAGCGGAACCCGGGGCCGAGGAGCTCCGGGGCGGGGCAGACCTGTTCCGAGGCCGAGCCGAGTGATGTGAACCTTTCGGCAGCCCGGATCCGTTGTCGGTTGGGAAGCTCCGCCGCGCGATCGAGATGCGGCGGACCCGGCGGCCGTCCCTATCTCCCCCGGTGGGACGGCCGCCTTCCGTTGCGCGCACCGCCGCGCTGTCCGATCCCCTGGAGGCCGTGATGAGCACCGCTGACACGACCGTGCTGAGGGCGGGCCGCCCGCTCGTCCTCGCGTCCCTGGTGTCGCCCGGCGGCGGCTATGTCCTGGAGCACCGGCGCGACGGCACGGCCGCCCTGCGTGACCGTGTCCAGGGGCGCGACCTGTGGCACGTCGGCGTCCCCGGCACGACGCCGGGGCAGCTCACCCTGCTCGACGACGGGCGTCTGGTGCTGGAGGCATGGCCCGAGGTGCCCGTCTGGATCTCGGCGGACCCCGACCCCAGAGCGGTCACCGCCATGGTCACCGACCAGGGGCGCCTCGTCCTCACCGACCCGGACGGCGGTCTGCGCTGGAGCCGGGATCCGGTGAGCGAGGCCGAGCTGGCCGCCCACCGCCCCGCGACCGGCGACCGGCTGCTGCCCGGTCAGGTGCTCTCCGAGCCGCTCGTCTCCCCGAACGGGCAGTACCGGCTCAGCCACACCCCGGACGGCGAGACCACTCTCACCGCACCCGGTGACGGGAGGGACCGCTGGGTCTGGTCGCGTAGCGTGAAGGCACCCGGCGAGCTGACCCTGGGCACCGACGGCATCCTGCGCGCCGGCACCAACTCCATGGTCCTGCTGCGCTGGACCGGCCGCTACCGGCTGGATCCGGAGGCCGTCCGGATCTCCGCGGTGGTGGTGCGCGACCGGGGAGACATCGTGCTGCTCGACGAGAACGGCGACGAACTCCACGACAGCGGGTCGGCCGCGGAAGAGGCCCGGCTCGACAAGCTCCGTCGCTCGGAGGCCCGCAGGCAGGCCCGTGAGGCCGCCAGGCCCGTGCGTCCGGCCGGCACCGGCCTGCCCCGGGACTGGTTCGACCTGCTGGACCTGTCCGAGGGCCCGTACACCCTCACGCTGGTGAGGCACACCGACGAAGAGGAGGTCCTGCGGAGCCTGGGCGCCCCCGCCGAGGCGATCAGGGCCACCACGTACCGGGACCTGCTTCAGGCGTCCCTCCGGGACCCGGACGGCGACTGCGCGAGCGCGTTCGCGGTACGCACGGGTGACCACGTCGTGGTCGTCGAGCCGTGCGGCTACCAAGCCGTGGAACGCGGGAAGGACCTGTCCCGCGGGACCGACGCGATCGTCTGTTACCTGGACTACGACGGCTGGCAGTCCCTCGCCTGGTACCGGGACGGGAAGCTGCTCGCCGGGTACGGGGAGGACGACTCCACCCGGCTGGAGCGTGGCAAGGCGGCTCCCAGGGGCGCGGAGCGGAGCGTCTTCGTGCCGTCCATGGAGGAGATCGGCTTGGGCCGGTACCGGGAGGACGAGGAGGGCGCCTTCCTGCCGGCGGCCGTCGAGGTGGCCTTCCTGGCGGCGGGGGTACGGCCGAGCGGCGAGGACTTCGACGGTGCGCATGCCGGTGCCGTGTTCAGCATATGACGTCGGCCTCCGTGCCCGTCCCGCCCGCGCGAGACACCTATGTCAATTGGTCATGGCGGGCGGGAATCGCGGAACGAACATGTGTGTTCGACATGTGTGAGCGGAGCGGTGTGCCGTGGTGCCGCCGCCCGTCCCGACCACACTGAGAGGCAGCCCCGCCATGAGCACCCTGAGCAGAACGTCCGTGGAGATCGCCACCGCCGACGGCACCGCCGACGCGTATCTCGTCCACCCGGACGACGGGCAGGCACATCCAGGTGTGCTCATGTACCAGGACGCGTTCGGGCTGCGCCCGCATCTGAAGGCGATGGCCGACCGGCTGGCGGAGTCCGGCTACACGGTGCTCGTCCCCAACGTCTTCTACCGGCACGGTCCTGCCCCGGTGGTGGAACTGCCCGAGTTCATCGACATGGAGGCCCGACCGGACATCGTGGAGAAGATCGTCCCGGTCATGGAGTCGCTCACGCCGGACCTGATCGAGCGCGACGCGGGGGCCTACCTGGCGTGGCTCGCGGACGCTGCGCCGGTGGCCGACGGACCGGTGGGCATCACCGGCTACTGCATGGGCGCCCGGCTCGCGCTGTACACGGCCGGCACCCATGCCGACCGGGTGGCCGCGGCGGCCGGCTTCCACGGCGGCGGGCTCGCCAGCGAGGCGCCCGACAGCCCGCACCTGCTCGCCGGCCGGGTCACGGCCGAGCTGTACTTCGCGCACGCCGACGACGACCCGTCGATGCCCGAGGAGCAGGTCGACCGCCTGGAGCAGGCGCTCACCGAGGCGGGCGTCAAGCACCGGTGCGAGGTCTACGAGGGCGCGCACCACGGCTACACCCAGTCCGACACCGCCGCCTACAACCCCGCGGCGGCCGAGCGGCACTGGACCGAACTCCTCGCCCTGCTCGCCCGCACCCTTTGAGAGCACGGCGCCGGACCATAATGCCGATGCCGGTCCCTTCGGTCCCTTCGACAGGGCCCGGTTTCCACGGATGACGGCCGAGCCCGGTCGTACCACGGCGGCCGGTGCCGTGCTACGACCCGGGCGAGAGGTTCGCCAAGGGAACGACGGCGCATGGAGCTTCCAGCCGCCGGCCGTGGGGTCTGCGATACGACGTCCGAACGGACGCGCCGGGCTGCGCCGGTGCTCTTGGACCCCAGGGCGCGCGTCGCGCGGTCAGTGACTGACCAGGCCGGCGTTCACCGGCATGGCCGTACCGGTGACGTACCGGGACGCGTCGGATGCCAGGTACAGCACCGCGTTGCTGACGTCCGCGGGCTCGACGGTGTCGGCCGCGAACCCGCGGCGGAACGCGGACTCCCCCCGCATGCCGGCCTGGACGTCCGCCACCGCGGGCAGGGTCTGCGGCATGCCCGTTCCCGATACGCCGGTCGGGCGTACCGCGTTGACCCGGATGCCCTCCTCGATCAGTTCGGCGGACAGCGAGCGCACCAGCCCGAAGACACCGTGCTGAGAGGCCGTGTACGCCTCCGCGCAGGGCAGGCCCTCGACGCTGGCGACCGAGCCGGTGACCACGACCGAACCGCCGCCGCGGGCCTGTAGATGCGGAATCGTGGCGACCATCGTGTTCCAGGTGCCGGTGAGGTTCACCCCCATCACGGCCTCCCACTGCTGCCCGTCGGTGTCGTTCCACCGCCCGAACGCCGCCACACCCGCGTTGGCCACCACGATGTCCAGGCCCCCGAGTTCGGCGACCCCGGCTTGCACCGCCTCCGTGAGGGCCTGCCGCTCCCTGACGTCCACCTCGGCCGTCACGACCCGGCGGCCCGCCTTGACCACCAGGTCCCCGGTGGTGCGCAGATCGTCGAGGGTGGCCATCGGGTAGTCGATGCCGGCGACCGGTGCGCAGATGTCCAGCGCGATGATGTCGGCGCCCTCCTCGGCGAGGCGTACGGCGTGGCTGCGGCCCAGCCCGCGTGCCGCGCCCGTCACCAGTGCGATCTTGTTCTCCAGACGTTGCATGCCGTCTCCTCGAAGAAGAAGTGTGTCCGCCGCCGAAGGGACGAGGCCGTCCACCGAGCCGGTGCACGAGCGGCGGGCCGGTCCGGCCGGCTCGGGGAGCCGGGGTTCTTCCGGCCCGCTCACTAGGGACACGGAATCCGGGGGCGCCGGGGATCACATGTCCGTCGCGGGGCACGGCGGGCGGTGACAGACCGTCGTCCCGGCCGATCACACCGGTGGTACTCACACGCGCCTCCGGCCTGCTCCTCCGGCAGACGCTTCCCCTGGCGATCTCCCAGGTCCGCTCGGACCAAGGCGCGGACGTCAGGATGCCCGGGTCTCCTCGGCCGGGTCAGCACGGCGGGCGGCGTTCGACCGCCGCCGCCGGCCGATGGGGTCAGGGACCGACGGAGGCCTGAAGCGGCTCCTCGGCCTGTGCGGACTGTGTGGGCACGGGCACGAAGGGCGGTTCGAGGTCCGGCGACAGGTCCTCCGGACGCTCGGCTTCGGCCGATGACCGGGCCAGCGCCTCCCGCAACGCCTCGGTCCGCACGCGCATGGCGACCGGGCCGGCGGGGTTGAGGTAGAACTCGTGGCCGTCCGGGAGCCCGTCCAGCAGCTCGGCGACGGGCGCCGTACGCGCGGTCAGACGACCGATGCCCAGCATCTGGTCCGCGGCCGTGTAGACGGGTACCACCTCGGCGCCGTCCTGGGAGAGGGCGGTGACGAGGCCGCCGCCCGCGGTGGTCAGCACGGCGACCTCCTCGGCCTCGACGAGGGCCTCCAGGACTGCCTCGACAGGTCCGAGTCCGGTCGCCGCCGCCTGCATCGCCTCGTCCACCGGATCCGTCGGTTCGGCCCAGCCGAGGGCCAGGGGGGAGGGCCGGTAGTCGTCATTCGGACGCCAGGCGACGATCAGCCCTCTGGAGTCGCTCTGCCACTCACCGACGATTGCCCAGGACGGCACATCATCCTCGTCCGCCCAGAAGGGATCGACCTCCGTGAGCCACTGGCCACGCGCGAATCGGGCGGCGCTGATGATCTCCGGTGGCGGGATGGGCAGGGCGATGGAGTCGGAGTCGTCATGTGTGTCGTCGGTGGGTGCCGGGTCCATGTCCCGCCCGGCAAGTGCGTGCTGCTCCGTCATGGAAGGTTCCTGTCACATAGACACTGGAAAAATCGTGGCGATCAACTTGGTGCGGGATCGGTTCTACCTGTTCGGCAGCGCTCCTCCGAAGGCCGTGTACATGGCCATCCACTGCGGACTCACAGGCTGTCCCTCTACCAGGCGTGTGAATACTTCTGCGACAAATTCCATCGGATTTTCGCCGGCGTATCCGGACGCTGTGCCGATGGTGGTGGCGCTGGCGGCCAGATGTTGTGTCCTGTCGTCCTTCCAAGTTGACATGTCTACCTCTTCGTAGAGGGAGAAACTGCGATCCCAGTGCAGAGCGTGCCCGATCTCATGTATGAGGTCGTGTTCGGACACGGCAGACCGAGTGAGAATCACGATCGCTTGGGGGGCCAAGAAGAAGGCCACCCTGTTGTCATGGAAAATTTCCGTGCCGCTGGCCTTGATCGGGCGTACCTCCACGGTCTTGTCCTTATGAATAATGTAGTGTGAATGGTTGTATCGTGATACGTGGACCTCAAGTTCGGGGACGTCAAACTTCACGAGGATCTTCTGAAGCGCCGCCGTGTATGTTTTCAGTGCATGCCTCGTGAAATCCTCACCGGAGACCGTGTGCAGCGTAAAAGCGGTGTTCCCGACCTTGTGCCTGCTGTAACCCGGCTTTCGGATCACGGCGTCCTGCGTGCTGTTCGCGTGCCTCTCCTGGTGTTCGAAGAACGAGGTCAGCGGCGGATACTGGTTTCGGAGGTAGTCTTTCTCGTGCTGCGACAAGGGGCCTGAGTACTGTGTGACGGATCCTTGCCTTGCGGCCTCTGTCATGACTTGGTATTGCTGAAGTCTGGCGTCATACCGGGGCTTGAGATATTGCGGGAGGATGGTGCCTTCCTTGCCTGCCGGATGATTACTGAAGCGTGGCGCGCCACTCAAGAACTGGACTGCTTTCGGCGCAACGGTCAGATATTTATGGAGAGTGGGTGCCATTACCGGATTGGCAGGCGTCTGCACCATCGGGTGCGGCCGCGAACCCGCAGGCTGCGCGTACATCGCGCCCTGGGGATGCACATGTGTCGGGGCGTACGCCTGCGGACCGCCCTGCGGCGGCGCGCTCACGGCCGTGTGCTGGAACTGGTGAGGAACGCCGCTGACCTGACTGTTCCCTGCGGCCGGCCACTGGTTCGTGTGGTGCGTGCTCACGGGGTAGGGCTGGGAAGTGCCGTAGGGGTTCGCGACAGGCGGATTGTGCCCGGTGCCTGTCCGTGGTCTCGACGAGCTGCGGCCACGCGGCGGCTCCGCGTGGAATCCGGACGCCGAGGGCGGTCGTCCGGGCACGCCGCTTCCCCATGGCGCCTGCTGACCGATCGGCTGGACGTGCACCGGGCCCTGCGCGTAGGAGGGGTGCGTCTGCGGGCCACCGTGCCAGGTCTGGCCCACGCCCATTCCCTGGAACGAGCCGACAAGACTGTCGACACTCACCTGACTCGCCGAACGCCCGCGGCCCGGCGCCGGAGCGCCGGCCGGGTAGTGCTGCGCGGTGCCGTAGGCGCCCCCCGGATGCTGCTGTTGCGTGGTGTCCGGGCGGGCCGACGAAGACGACCGGTGCCGGGACGGACCGGCGGCGTACTGTCCAGCCGCGGACGGCGGGCGCTCCGGGGCCGGGCCGGTCCAGGGCACGTGCTGACCGGTGAACTGCGGGTGGAGTGTGCCTTCGGCGAGAGGCAGGCTGTCCTTCTGCGCACCACCACGGGAAACCGAACGCTTGAACGTGTCTCCGATGCGGCCGAAGATTCCGCGCGTCTTCGAGCGGCCCCGCTCCGATTGGCTCGCCACTGACACCTGGCTGCGGTGGCTTTCGCGGGTGTCCGAGCGCTCCATCCTGTACCCGATGTCGAGGTGCCCTACCGAGCTGTTCCTGCCCTGATGCTGATACACAGGTCCCGAGGGCATCTGGTTCTGCGTGTGCTGACCCAGACGATCCCGCAAGCTCTTCACGGCACTGGTGTGCCGGTTATGGGTCCGCCCGGCGAGTGAATTCAAGTACGCATCGATACTGTGATGGACGGCGTCGAGGGACCCTCGGTTGTAGACCCAGGCCTGCAGATCGTCGTAAACGCGGGCGAAGTTCCTGTTCTTTCGTGCTTCTGGCGGAGTTTTCGACAGCCACTTTGTGAAATAAGTGTCAGGCGTCGCCGCCACATGATTCGTGCCCATGGTTCCCGGATGCGTTCCGTGGCCCGGCTGTGCCGAACCCTCCCCGGGGTCTTGGGCAATGGGCGGGCGCTGGGAGATGTCCCCTGTCTTCCGTTTCAGCAGTGGCATACCGCCGCCGAGGCCGGGTCCCTCGTACGGCTGCACCTCAGGCAGTGGTTCGCCGTTCGTGACCTCGTACCAGTGAGCCTCTGCCTCGGACAACTCGTGACCGGCCCGCACGTAATCGTCGTACGCCTGTGCCATGCGCGTGCCGTCGACATCGGTGGACGTGCCCAGATGCTGCCCGTGCTGGGCCTGTACCTCCTCCATCACGGACTCCGCGTGTGCCAGGTTGCGCCGGGCTTCGGTGATCGCCGCGCCCGCGTCGATCACCGCCCCTTCGTCCCGGGTGTCGTCCTCCCAGTCGTGGGCACGTTCCTTGCCCTTGCCCGTCGGGGTCCTGGTGACGCCGTCCTCGCCGGGCGGCACCGGGTTGTTCGCGCTGTCCTCCGGGACAGCGGGGGTGGAGTCCCGGGAGGGCGGGATCGCGGTCGGCTCCGCGGTGGTCCCGGACTTGAGGGGGGTCTGCTCGCCGCCGCCCTCGGTCAGTCCGGTCCCGTCGGCATCGGCGGGGGTTTCGCGGACATGAGGCGACGTGAGGATGGAGAAGACCGAGTCGACGATGGCCGGGACGGTCGTCTCGCCGGAGGGCGCGGGGCTGTCAGCGGGTGTGCGTGATGCTTCCGCATGAGGCTGGTCGCGCGGGTCGGGCGAGAGGCCGCCGCTGCCGGGTTCCTGTGTCAGCGGCTGCTTGTGCGGATGTTCGTCGGCAGAGTCGTCCAGGCCGGTGCTTCCGGAGCGACGCGGCTGTTCCGGGGCGTCGACGGTGAGGGGCGCGCGATCGGCGAAGGTGCCGACCACCAGGTCCCGGACCTGGACAGTCGTGGCGTCGATGACGGCGATGTGCTGGTCCGGCCCCACGATGGCGTCCACCATCAGCCCCGTGGAGGCACCCGGCCGCTGCCCGCCCGGCTCGTGGAAACTGTGTTCGGCGCCTTCGGGAGTAGTGGAGAACACCACGAACGCGGTCGAGTCGACATCGTTGTGCCGGGGGAACTCCTCCCGGCCGACGGGGAGCAGGTTCACCGGCTCACCCTCGTATCCCGCCCGCGGTGCGGTCAGGGACTGTACGCGATGGAGGACCAGCCCGCCGTTGAGGAACCTGGTGACCAGCCGTGCCACGTCGGGGCTGACAGTCCCGCCACTGATCTGGCTGTCGCTGATGTACACGGTTCCGCCGTCGGTGGTGTCGAAACGGTGGAACCCCCCCTCGCCGATCATCGGCTGGGTCACGTCGCCGAGACGCACACCTTCGCTCACCGGCGTGGGCTGGGTGCCGACTGTGTCATCGCCGAGGCCGTCGACCGTGAGGGGGGCCGGGTCTTCCGTGTGCGTGCGTTCGCCGAGGTCTCCCTCGTCCCCGGGTCCGCCATGACCGTCGTCGGCGGTGGCGTCCGTGAGCGGGTCGGCCGTCCGTCGGGTGTTCCGGAACTGTTGCCGCACCCAGTTGGAGAAGCGGGTGTCGAGTTCCTCCGGGTCGTGGCCGGTGGCACGGAGGATCTCCGTGGCAGTGGTGAGGTCCTGGTCGTGCTGTTCCAGGGCGGTGCCGGCCTGGTGGGCGTTGGGGCCGACGGCCATGCCGCGGTCGTCGCGCGGGGCGGTGTCGTGCTCGTCCCGGGCGATCTGGCGGGCGTGGTGTGCGCGTACGTACTGTGACCAGGCGTCCAGTCGTGTGGCGGGTTGGTCGGGGGAGGCGGGCTGCCAGTCGGGCAGAGGCGTGCCGTGCTGGTCCAGTTCCAGTTCCGTGGCCCAGTGCCGGGGGTCGATGCGGAGAGCGTGCAGGAGGCTCTCGCCATCGGCGGCGGACTCGTTGTCGAGGATGAGGTCGTCCGCCTCGCGTGCGATTTCGTCGGGGAACCGTCCGTCCCTGGCGACGTGTTCGCGCAGTTCGTTCTCCGTCAGCGGTGCGAGCTGCCGGTAGCGGCTCCAGCTGTCGTCGTAGCGGAAGCCGTAGCGATGTCCGTGGACGGAGTCCCAGTACGCGGCGGAACGCAGGAGTTCGTGCAGCGAGTGGTGGCCCAGGACGAGGCTGTGTCCCAGCAGGCCCAGCCGCAGCCCGTCGAGATCGAAGTTCTGGCCGGTGTGTACCTGGAGCCGCCAGGCCATCTCCAGCAGCAGCGTCATCGAACCGGACGTACCCGTGGCGACGAGAGCTCCGGTGTTCTGCCCCTGCGTGTGCAACGGCGCCTCCACCGGGAGATGACTGGTGTCGGCGGCCCTGAACCAGTGGAGGTATTCCCGGCCCGACGCGTCGGACCTGACCGCCAGCGCGCGTTCGGCATCGCTCAACGGAGGCACGACGTCTTCCGGGCGCAGCTGCGGCGAGTCGTCGTCGCGGTTGCGCCGCCAGGAACGCTCGTGCTGGATCTCGGGGAAGTCGGAGTAGCCGGGCAGAGGGATGTGCGACCGCAGAGCCTGGGCGTTGGACGCGTTGAAGAGCATGGTGGCCAGTTCCCGGACGTTGCCGGAACGGATCACTTCCCGCAGGACCCCCACGTCTCTTCCGACGCTGCCGGCCATGCTTCGTGAGGTCGATCCCAGCAGGGGAAGCCGGTCGGGGTTGTGTTCTTCAAGGACTTCCCAGACGGCCTTCGCCACCTCGCGGAGCGACCGCAGCGCCCTGGGGTGCTGGACCAGATAGCGACCGAGGTTGTTCTCGAACTCCGCGGACGCTTCCGCATACCGGATGGCAGCCAGATCCGTGGCCGCCTGCACCGGATTCGGGGAGAGGGCACCCGTCTGCGGGGCGGAATGCTCGGGAGGTTCGTATCCCCAGAAGGCGATGAGGGACTGTTCGATCTGGTGGGCCATTTCGTCCGCGGAGTGCCGGCCGTCGAAAATCCCCGCCGCGTCCCGCAGGATCGCAGGCGGGAATCCCTGCTCCAGCAGGAGCCTGGGCAGCACGACTCTGACGTTGATCCATTCGTTGCCGGCCGTGAACGGGTGGATCACCGTGAGCGAGCGCACCGTACGGGCGATGGTGCTCAGAATCGCGTGGTCATCACCGCTGTCCAGCGTGTCGAGGGTCCTGTAGTGCCGGCTGAATATGGCATCGACCAGAGCGGGGGCTTCGCGGACGCCGTACGCGTTGTGCATGACCGCGTTCCCTTGTGGGGAGCTGCTGACGATGGTGAGGGGAGGGTTCTGCTCGTCGGGAAGATCGCTCCTGCCGTCCCTGGCCACGACGAGCTTCCGCCCCAGGAACTGTTCGTCGAAGAGTTCCGTGCTGAGGTTCGTCGAACCTGTGCGGAAGGCGGACCGGGAATCGCCCGACCACCGGGTCGCGCCGCCCATGTGCTTCATGAGGATCTTGTGGAGACGCTCGTATCCTCGCGCGTCCATGTGCTGCGTGAGGGCGGACGTGTCGTCCAGCGCCTCTCGGTACACCTCAGTGATGCCACGCAGATAGCCGGGGTGCCTGCGTTCGTAGTACGCCCCGGGATCGCCGCCGGTGGTCGCGTCGTTCTGTGCGGCATGCGTCGCGACACCGTGGTCGCTCCGGTCGATGAAGAACGTCCACCATTCCTTCTCCGGAGCGAAGTCGGAGAGTGCGTCCAGTGTCTGCTCGGTGTCCGCTGTTTCGTCCTCGGTCCGTGCAGGCTCGGGGGAGGGAGCGGTCGGGGGAACCGGGTGACCGGTCCGGCCGTCATCCGCCTCCTCGCGTCCGGCCGGTTCCGAGGGCGGACGCGAGGCGGGGCCGAGTCGTTCCTCCAGCAGGCTGTTGAGGCGTTCAGCGATGGTTTCCACTGAGAAGCTGCCTTGGAAGAGGACGTGGAAATCTTCGTGGTAGACGGGTGGATAGCCGTGTTGGAGGAGGAGTTTGGGAAGGACGAGGCGGATGTTGAGGCGGCTGTTGGCATCGGTGAAGGGGTGGATCACCATCAAGGCGCGGATGGCTCGGGCGATGGCCTTGAGGTGGGCGGTCCGGTTGTCCCCGACGCCGGCGATTTCCTGGTAGTACCGGTCGTAGATGGCGTCGACCAGCCGTGGTGCCTTGGCGGGTGCGTGGTTCGTGTTGAGTACGCCGAAGCCCTTGGCGTAGGTGGTGATGGGCTCGCTGTCGAGGTCGGGTGCGTAGGGTGCGACCAGCCGCTGGCCCAGCAGTTCCTCTTCGAGGATGTCAGGGCTCAGGTCGGCGTACCGGACGATCCGGCCTCTGTCGTCGCGCGTCTCGTTCCGCAACGGGAAGCTGGTCTTGTTCTCCGACCACTTGAACTTGCCCTGGATGCCGCCGGTGAGGATGCCGTGGATCCTGCGGTGTTCGGTCGCGTCCATGCGCTTGGCGAGGGATTCCTGGTTGTCCAGGACTTCGCGGTAGGCGCGGATCATGTTCTTCTGGTAGCCCGGGGAGCCCTTGATGGCAGGGGTGCCCGCGTCGAAGTACAGGCCGGGGTCCTTGTGGAGTTCCGGCCGGTAGCCCGCGTGCTTCACCGCGTCGTTGTGCACGGACGGGTCGATGTAGAGCCGCCACCAGTCCTTCTCCGGCATGTGCTCGGACAGCAGCGTCGGCTTTGCTTCTCCGGGGACGTCGGAGGGATGCGACTCCTCCTCGCCGCTGGTCATGGCCCTGGCGATCGCGTTGGCGATCTCCGCTGCGGTGTGGTCGCCGTGGAACATGGTCTGGAGTTCCACTGATGTGACGGGCATGAACCCTTGCTCAAGCAGCAGTTTGGGCAGAACCACATGTTCGTTGAGCGTGTCGGGTTCCTGGGCGAGCCGGAGAACGGTGAGTGCGCGGGTGGTGCGGGCGATGGTCGTCAGGACTCCCATCTCGTCCGCTGGGTCGGTGGCCGCGATGTCCTGGTAGTGCCGGGTGAAGACCGCGTCGATCAGGCGCGGGACCTCGTCGCGTCGGTAGTTGGCGACGAAGAAGGTTCCCTTCTCGTTGCTGACGACCCGTACGACGGAGTCGTCCGTCGCGGCGGGGTCCGCGCCCCTGGTGATCAGTGGCCGGCCCAGCAGCGTCTCTTCCAGGAGGTCGGAGCTCACGTGTCCCGACTCGGGGGCGGGGCCGCCCCAGCCCTGCTGCGACCACGGGATCTGGTCGTCGCTGTCAAGGCCCTTGACGAGGGTGTACAGCCGGGCGTACTGCCCATTGTCCAGGGGCGTGGCCATGGCCTGGGGGTCGTCGAGGATCGAGTGATAGACGTCCAGCATCCGCTGCTTGTGGCCGGGCGAGTACCTCTCGTAGTAGTCGCCCGGATCGCCCCGGTGGCCGGCGTTGCTCCACTCGTTCTCCACCGTCGCCTGATGCGACGCGGGAACGTAGATCTCCCACCAGTTACGCTCGGCGACCATCTCCGACAGGAGCGCCGCGCCCCCCGGCTCCTCACCGGTGTCCGACGACACCGGTGAGGCGGCCTCCTCGGCCCCGTTGTCCTGCTGCTGTGCACCGTGCGGGGGTGCGGCCGGATGCGCTGTAGCCGCCTCATCCAGGTCCGTTTCATCGCGGAGGGTGTCGGCGCCGACGTGGTCCGGACGAGCACCGCCGGCCGTCCTGACGGGAACACCGGTGGTTTCCACAGCGATGATCTGGTCGGCCTTTTCGCGAGTGGTCATGCGCCGCCATACGGCCTGGCCGAAGTGTGCCGCCGCCTGTCGCAGGGACTCCTCGAAGTCGCTGTCGGAGACATCACCGTGCCGGATGCCGCGCTTCGCCGCGTACTCCATTTTCAGATCGGTACGCGGATCCAGAGCACCACGTGTCGCGGGCCCGGTCGTGGAGTCTGCTTCGTCCGGCGTGCGCAGGGGGGTGTCCTGGTCCGCCGAGCCGGAGCCACGCGGCGGTACTTCGGAGACCCGGGCCGGGGCCCCGTCACCGCGGGTCGTGCCGGTGGGGTCGTTGAGGGTGAGGTGGGTTTTGATGACGCCCTTGAGTACCTGGTAGCCGCTGGCGTCCTGGGCGTGCACGCGCAGGGGGCGGTTGACTTCGAAGTCCTGCGCGGTCTGCTCCAGGATCTTGTAGGAGCCGTGTTCCGCGAGCCCGTCGAACACCTCCAGTTCGAGCACGTCACCGAGAACGGAACCCTTGCCGGCGAGCGCGGTCTCCGCGTCGAGAGAGAGCGTGTCCGCGTTGTTGCCCCACTCGATGCGCTTGCTGGAGTTGTAGTACCAGTCGCGGGGACGGAGCAGCCAGCTACGCGGGGCCTGGATCGAGTCCATGACCCCATCGAGGCGGTGGGCAAAGGCCTGCTGGTGCATGGCCAGGGCTTTGACCCTGCCGTCGAAACCCCGTTCGGCCAGGTAGGCACCCAGGTAGTGCTGTGCGGCGAACAACGAACGGCCGCTCTGGGTGTAGTCGATCAGCAGGATGTCCTTGCCCGCTTCGAGATGCGGTCGGACGAACTCGTCGAAGTGCGCGGCGAGCATCCGGCGCTGATCGTCGCTGAGCGGCGGACGGCCCTTGAAAGCGTCCCGGAAGATCGACCGTTCGCCGTCCGCCGGAGCAGGGCGGAAGTTGGACAGCGGAATCGACTGGGCCGGGTGGCCGGTCGCCTGGAGGGCGGCGATGATCGCCGCGGGGCTGCGGCCCAGCCCCAGATAGAAGTGCCCCTCGGGCGGATACTTTGTCGTGATCAGGGCCGACGTCTCGACGACGGCGTCGATCACGGTGTCCTGACTCTCCTGAAGCTGCCGGTAGGCGGCCAGCCTCAGGTCCCTGAGCAACTGCTCCGCGTCGTGTTCCTGGTAGACGACCTCGCCGTCGCGGACTCCGTACAGGTGGTCGTCGACCACGTCGCGTATCGGGCCCGGGGGAACGTACAGCCCCGCTTCCTTCAGCCAGTCCCTGACCCTCCTGGGTGTCAGACCGGCCTTTTGGCCGTCGAGCACACGGAAGACACTCGTCGAAGGCTCGTACGGACGCCACGAGAATGTGGTCATCGAACTACCGTCGGAGCGGGTGAACTGGCTGGGCACCAGCCTCTCGCTCGGAATTCTCCACGGCACTGCCTCGGCACCGGAAGATGTCCCGGTCGTGGTCGGCCGGGTACTGCCGCTAGGCACCTGCGCGGGCGCTGCCCCGTCGCCGGGCGTGGGCCTGGACGACGAGCCCGTCGCCGGCGCATCCGACAGAGCGGGGCCGCCGCCTTCCACCGGTTGTCCGGGACCGGCGCCAGGACCCTTGGGCGCCGCTGGGGGAAGGTCCAGCTCGTCGCGCCGGGCACGGGCGTGACGGTCGGCCAGGTCGGCGGCAGTCACGGGGTCGTTCCGGTGCTGGGCCAGGATGCCGGCCACCTCGGTCAGCACCGTGTAGGCGCCGGGGTGAGTGTCGGCCAGCCCCCCGCCGATCCGTGGCGGCATGTCGATCACGGAACCGACGATCCCGGACGCCCGCGTGACGATATGGCGGTACGAGTCGCCCAGTTCCTTCTGCAACCGCTCGTGAGTCTGGTCCGCCTGTTCCGGCGACAGCAACCGCACACCGTCGTCCGTCTCCGGTGCCTCGGACGGGACCTGACGGCCCTTGCCCTTGTCCGCCGACCGTGTGTCCGGTTCCTGCCGGGTGCCCTGTGCGATCGGGTCGGGCTCACGGGACGGCGAGTGTGTCTCCTGCCACTGCCCCTGGAGCCAGGCGGAGAAGCGCCCGTCGAGTTCTGCGGGGTCATGTCCCGTGCCGCGCAACGCCTCCTCGGCGGAGGCGAGTTGCCGGGTGTGTTCCTCCACCTGTGCGGTCGCTTGTCGCCATTCCCGCTCGCCGCGGCCGTCCGGGCCGGCCTCGGTGACGGCGTCCTGTCCGGGGGGACGCAGGAGGTTCTTCTGTTCGACGGCGATGTCCAGGGCGTTCTGTGCCCGCAGGTACTGCGACCAGGCGTCCAGACGTGTGGCCGGCATGCCGGCGGACTCCGGTTGCCATCCGGGCAGGGGGTTGCCGTGCCCGTCGTGTTCGAGTTCGGCGGCCCACCGCCCGGGGTCGATCCCGAGCGCGTGGAGGATCGTCTTGCCGTCGGCGACGGACGACTCGTCGAGACGAGGGTCGCGCACGCCCAGGGCGATCTCGTCGGGGAACAGCCCGTTCTCGGCGACGTGCTCGCGCAGTTCGGTCTCGGTCAGCGGCGCCAGATGCCGGTACCGGTTCCACGCGTTCTCGTAGCGAAGCCCGAGATGACCGTCGTGCGCCCTGTCCCACAGCTCCGCCGAGCGCATCAGCTCATGCAGCGTGTGATGGCCCGCCTGAAGGTTGTGGCCGATCAGTCCCAGCCGAACCTCGTCCAGGTCGAAGCTCTGGCCGGTCACTTCCTGGAGACGCCACACCGTCTCCAGGACCAGCGCCAGGGAACCGGAGGTGCCGGTGGCGATGAGAGCTCCTGTGCCCTGCCCCGCCTGTTGCAGCGGGCTGTCCAGTGTCACGTGCTTCGTGTCACTGGCCGCCGACCACAGCAGATACTCCCTACCGGCGGCGTCGGTCCTCACCGACATCGCTCGCTCGGCCTCGCTGAGCGGGGGCACCACGTCCTCGGGACGCGTCGGCGGCCGTTGGCCGAAGAGGGGCTGCCGCCAGACGCGTTCTTCCTTGATCTCCGGGAAGTCGGCATAGCCGGGTGCCTTGATGAAGGAGCCCAGAGCCGAATGGGAGGTGGCGTTGTAGAGCAGTGTGGACAGTTCGCGGAGGTTGCCGGAACTGACCACCTTTCGCAGGGTTTCGACATCGACTCCGACACCGCCGACTGCGGAGTCGGAAAGCGAGCCCAGCATGTGGAGTTTGCCCGGATCGTTTTCCTGGAGAAAATCCCATACCGCCTGGGCGACCTTCCGGGTCGCTTCCAGTGCCTGGGGGCGCTCCATCAGGTACCGACCGAGCCGATTTTCGAACGAGGCCGCCGCCGTGGCGTACTCGATGGCAGCCAGGTCGCTTTCCGGTGCCGGATCGTCCGCCACGTCCTCGTGTGTGGCCAGGTCCTGGTCCAGTTTAAATGCCGGACCGCCGAGTTTCTCCGCGATGAGGCCGTCGATGATGTCGGTGATCTTGTCCAGTGAATATCCACCCTGGAAGATCTGGTGGAAGGCGGACGAGTATACGGGTGGCAAGCCGTTTTCGAGCAGGAGTTTGGGCAGGATCAGGCGCATGTTGAGCCTGCTGTTGGCGTCGGTGAACGCGTGGATCACCATAAGGGTGCGGACGGCGCGTCCGATGGCGGTGACGACCGCGCGCCGGTCACCGGGAGCCGCTTTGCCGACTTCCTCGTAGTAGCGGTCGTAGACGGCGTCGACCAGGCGGGGTGCGCCACCCTCTTCGTGCCTGGTCAGCATGAGACCGCTGGTGAAGGATGTGATCGGCTGTTCGCCGTGGACGTTGTAGTTCTTGGCCACGGGGCGGCCCAGAAGTCTCTCGGAGAGCAGGTCGGGGCTCAGTTCGACGGCTCTGCGCAGCGGGAATCCCACGCCGCCTTCCCCGGTCCATCCGAAGTTGCCCTCGACGTCCCTGGTGGCGAGTTCGTGGAGCTTCTTGTGCTCCGTCGAGTTCAACCGTTTGGCGATGAACTTCTTGTCGTCCAAAGCCGCCTTGTAGGCGGCGATCATGCTCTGCTGATAGCCGGGGGAAGGATTGTAGGTGCTGTCGGGAATCTGCACATCGAAGTAGCGTCCGGGGTCGCGCTGAAGCTCGGGGATTTTGAGGAGGTCCCGCTTCGCCAGCCAGTGGGCGTTTCCGGTGATGTAGAAGTTCCACCAGTCTTTCTCGGGGTAGTGATCGGAAAGTGTCTTGAGTTCTGGTACCGCCTTCTGTTCGGTGGGGTCGGGTTCTTCCTGTGCGTCGTAGATCTTGATGATGGCGCGGGTGATCTCTTCGGCGCTGTGGTCACCCCTGAATATGTGTTCGATATCGGATGAGGCGACCGGGGGCAGTCCCTGTTCGAGGAGGAGTTTGGGAAGGAGCAGGTAGTGGTTGACTGTTGCGGAGGAAGGGTCGACGGGGTTGAGGAGGGTGAGGGCCCGGACGGTGCGAGCGATCGACATGATGATCGCGTGTTCGTTCTTCGTGCCTATGCGCTCGATCTCGCGGTAATGGCGTTCGAACACCGCGTCGATCAGGGCCGGCGCCTCGTGGCCTTCGTAGCGGACCATGATGGCAGGAGTGGCCTCGTCCGACACGACGGTGAGCAGGGCATTACCTGTGTAGGGCCAGGCGTCTCCCATGTGCCGGGTGATCAGTGGCCGGCCGAGCAGCGTCTCCGAGAAGAGATCGGAGCTCACGTAGTGGGAATCCGGGAGATCGGTGAGCCAGCCGAGATCGGACCACCCGAGCGCACGGGCCTCATGGCCCGTCACGACCTGGTGCATACGGACGTAGTCGGCTGAGTTCACCGGCTTCGCCACGGCCTGCGGATCGTTCAGGAACTCGTGGTACGCATCCGTCATGCGCTGCTGGTAGCCGGGGTCGGTCTGCTCGTAGTAGCCGCCGGGATTACCAAGCATCTTGGGATCCGTCAGTGAAGCGTCGGCTGCCTTGGTGAGGTCATCGGCCCTGATGTAGACGTTCCACCACTGCTCTTCGTCCAGGAAATCCGAAATCGGCTGCGGTCCGAGGGACTCGTCCTCGCCGTCCCCTTCCTCGGACACCGGCTCATGAGGCTCCTCGGGCGTGTGGGAGGTGCTGCCGGGAACGCGGGAGGGCCCGGCTCCCGGCGTGTGCGGAGCACTGTCGTCGAGCAGGTGCGCGCCGCCGGACCTCCGCAGAGGGCTGCCCGTGACCTCCACGGCGACGATGTGCCCGGCCTTCTCCCGGGTGGTCATGCGTCGCCATTCGGCGTCGTCGAAGTGCGCCGCGGTCTTCCGCAGGGACTCGTCGAACGCGCCGTCGGAGACGTCGCCGTGGCGGATGCCCCGTTGCGCGGCGTACGCCATCTTCAGGTCGGTGAGCGGGTTCAGCGGCGTGTGGGTGGGGGGTGTTTCCCGCATGGCGTTGCCAGCAGGGGAGGGGGTCTCCTGGTGCGACGCCGCGGTCTTGCTGAGGATGCCCTTGCCGAAGGGTGTGGACGGCTCCCAGTGCATGTGCGCCGCGTGTGTCACCGCCATGTCGTTGCCGGTGCCGACACCGTCCGGCTGCGGTCCGCGCGGCGCTACTCCGTCACCGCCGGGCGTGGTCTGCTCGGCCGTGCCGGTCCGGACTGACTGCTGCTGGATCCAGGCCCACTGCTGCACCGACCGGCTGCTGTTCCAGATGTGCGGGAAGTAGGGCAGGACGTTGGTGACGAAGTCGTCGTACATGTGGGCCGGGCCGCCGTCGTACTCGTTCGGCTTCTTGCTCAGGAAGCCGTCGGCGTACCTCACGTACCTGGTGACGGCTGAGTCGACCGTCTCAGGGTGCTGCCGCAGGGGAGCGGTGGCCGCCGTGTACTTCCGCATGACGTGGCGCAGGCGGTCCGCGTCGAATTCGGCCCGGCTCTGGCCGGCGCGCTCGTCGAGCCCCAGCTCCCGTCGGATCAGCTCCACGTCCGCGTGGCCGAAGCCGTGTTCCTTGCCGTAGGCCATGACGGGCTTGCGCCACGGGGAGTTCGGGTCGGGCGGCTGGTACGTCCCCCGAAGCTCGGGCTTCACCTCGAAGTCCTTGGAGTACCGTCCGGACGCGGTCGGCGGCTCGGAGACGACGATGCGCTCGTACCCGGGGGCGAGGCCTCCGCTGCTGGTCCGTCCGTAGCCCGCGTCGTGCCACGCCTGCATGCGGACGGAGCCGGTCGAGCCGTCATCCTCCAGGTAGTGGACGTCGTGGCCGATCAGCGCGACGGCCTCCAGGTTTCCGGAGCGGAAGCCGACGTGCTGCACGCCGTGCCGCCGGTTCAGGTGGTCGTACAGGCGGAACTGGCCGGTGCGGGTGTCACCGCCCCAGGCGCTCAGTGCGGCGTCCTTTCCCCGCCAGAAGCCGGTGAGCTGGTGGATGTTCTCGGTGCCGAGTTCGGCACGCATGTCCCGGACCAGCTCGTCCCACTTGCCCTCCTTGCCCTGGCCGGGGTGCGGGTCGCCGGTGATGATCACCGCCTTGTAGTCCTTCGCCAGGTTCCGCAGGAGCTGGCGCGTGCCCTCGAAGCTGGTGTCGTGCTCCATCCGGCTGCGCAGACCCGACCAGTTCGTGGACTTGCCGGTGAAGCGGGACCACAGCACCAGCACGTCCTTCTCGCCCTCCGGGATCCGCACCCCCCGGCCGGCGAGCCATTCGGTGATCTCGGTGTCGCGGTGGTCGTCCAGCTTCCACGCCGTGCGGATTCTCGTCCGCAGCTGATCGGAGAAGTGGCGGGCGACGAAGCCGGTGCCGTCCGTGACACCCCACAACTCCTTCTTCCGGTACATGGCGCTGAACTTCTTGTCGATCTTCCACTGCACCTGGGCGATTCGGGTGGCCTCCTGGTTCAGCGGTTTCCAGACCTTGCCCTGCTCCAGGCTCGGGAGCTCCAGCCTCCAGATGCGGTCGGGGTGGATCCCGCTCTCCAGGTAGAAGGCCTCGATGGACCGCGACTTGTCCCGGATCGGGTCGTGTCCGGGAAGGCCGGGACCGGGACCGCCCGCGATGAGCACGTGCATGTTGGGCTCGTCGAGCAGCATCGCGAGGATGCCGAACTGGTCGCCGGACGCGTAACCCGGGTGCATGACCAGCGAGTTCTCAGGTGCGTAGACGGGCGGTCGCAGGGTCTGGTGCACACGTGGGTCCACGGCCGGCGCGTGAGCCGCGGACGGCCTCGGGGCAGCCTGTGCCGACGTGGGTCGCCCGAACGTGCGGGGCCGGCCTGGAGCGCGAGAGGGGCCGGCCTGGCTGTTTCTTGCGGGACGGTCGTTGGGCTTCGTTCGTGTAGGGCCGGCGCCGAGGCCCTTGGGTGTGGCGGGAGGCAGGTCGTGTGCGGTGCGGAGGTCGACGGTGTGCTGGTGGGCCAGGGCCGCGCCCGCATCGGGGTCGTGCAGGTGGTCGGCGAGGATGCGTACGGCGTCGGTGAGGGCCGAGTAGGCGGCGGGGCGGGTGATGGCGAGGCCCCCGTCGAGGTGCGGGGGCATGTCGATGACGGAGCCGGTGATCGCGGAGGCGTCGGAGACGATCTCGCGGTAGGTGTCCTCGTCCAGCTCCGCCCGAAGCTGCTCGTGGATCGCGTCCGCCTCGTCCGGTGACAGCAGCCTGGTGTTTCCGCCCGGCGCGTCGGGCTCGGTCGCTCGACCCTTGCCCTTGTCCACCGAACCCGGGACGGCTTCCCCCGGTTCCGAGCCCCGCACGGTCGGCACAGGCTCGGCAGCTCGTCCAGGACCGGCCGGGGACGGCTCCCGCACAGCCGTCGACAGGGACTGGTCGCGGACGGGGGACGGAGCGGACTCGGCCACGTGCGTGGCGGTGTCGTGCGGGGTGCCGGTCTGACCGCTGATGGTGAGGCGGGTCTTGATGAGGCCCTTCAGCGTGTGATAACCGGTGGCGTCCTGCGCGTGCCGGACCAGCGGGCGGTTGACTTCGAAGTCCTGCGGGGTCTGTTTCAGAAGCTTGTAGGAACCGTGTTCCGCGAGCCCGTCGAACGCCTCTTGCTTGAAAGCCTGTCCGAGCACGGGTCCGTTGTCCGCGAGTGCGCTGTCCGTGCCGAGGGGGAAGCTGTCCGCGCCCTTGCCCCATGCGACGCGTTCGCTGGTGTTGTAGTACCAGTCGAGGGGGTTGCGCAGCCAACTGCGCGGGGCCCGGATCGCGTCCATCGTCGCACCGAGATTGCCGGTGTCGATGTCCTGGTGCATGGCGAGTGCCTTGACCTGGCCGTCGAATCCCCGCTCTGCCAGGTAGGCGCCCAGGTAGTGCTGTGCGGCGAAGAGCGACAGGCCGGTCTGGGTGTAGTCGATGAGCACGATGTCCTTGCCCGCTTCGAGGTGCGGGCTGACGAACTCGTCGAAGTGCGCGTCGAGCATCTGCCGCTGCTCGCCGTTGAGCGGGGGATACTTCTTGAACGCGTCATGGAAGATCGACCAGTCGCCTTCTTCCGGAGCGGGGCGGAAGTCGGACAGCGGTACCGACTCGGCCCGGTGACCGGTCGCCTGGAGGGCGGCGATGATCGCGGCGGGGCTGCGGCCCAGTCCCAGGTAGAAGTGCCCGGAAGGCGGGTACTTCTCGGTGATCAGGGCCGACGTTTCGACGACGGCGTCGATCACGGCGTCCTGTCCGGCCAGGATCTGCGCATGAGCGGCCGCCCGCAGATCCTTCAGCAACCGCGCCGCGTCGTGCGGTTGATAGACGACTTCGCCGTCATGAACCCCGTACAGGTGGTCGACGACCGCTTCGCGCACCGGGCCGGGCGGAACATGCACGCCCTCTTCGGTCAGCCAGTCCCGGACGCCCTTGGGTGTGAGACCGACCTTCTGGCCGTCCAGCACGCGGAAGACAGACGTCGAAGGCTCGTACGGGACGCGCACGTACTCCGTCTGCGGCTGCCCCGTGGTGGGGTCGACCATCTGCTGCCCGGTTGCCGGGTCGATCTTCGCGACGGGCACGTACCTACCGTCCGACACCATCCACGGCCGTGGCGCGGGACGGGAGGGCTCCTGAACGGCGTCGGCTCCGGCACCGGCTGCGGGTCCGTGCTCGACCGCGTTCCCGGTGTCGGTTCCGGACGCGGCGTCGTACGTCGACTCCGTGGCGATCGGCGATCGCAGGGGTGGCTCGGCGACGCGGTGCCCCGAGGACGACGTCTCCGTCACATGTGTACCGGCCCGGTCGGGCTCGTGCAGCCCCTGGGGGACGCCCGCGAGAACCCGCGGCGGCGCCTGGTCCAGGTCCAGTTCGTCGCGCAGGACGCGGGCGTGGTCGCCGGCCAGACGGAGGCCCGTCCGGGGATCGTGCTGGTGCTGGGCCAGAACGACGGCCACCTGGGTCAGGACCGAGTAGGCCGCGGGATCGGCGTCGGCAAGGCCCCTGTCCAGACTGAGCGGCGTGTCGACCACGGATCCGGTGATCCCGGAAGCCTGGAGGACGATACGGCGGTAGACCTCGGGGTCCAGCTCCGCCCGAAGCCGCTCGTGGATCGCGTCCGCCTCGTCCGGTGACAGCAGCCTGGTGTTCTCGTCCGGCGCGCCGGGCTCGGTCTGACGGCCCTTCCCCTTGTCCGCCGGAGACGGTGTCTTCGTGCCCGTGTTCGCGTCCGTCCCGGAGACCGTGATGCCGGCGGACCGCGCCCGTTCCACGGTGTCTTCCACCTCCTGCGGGGTTCCCCGCAGCAGCTTCTGGGCGACGATCGCCACGTGCCGGTCCACGGGGGACAGGCCGCCGAAGTCGTCGGCATGTTCATTGAGTTGCGTGAGCAGTCGGTCCGTGTGCTCCGGGGATCCCCCCAGCCGTACGTACGCCTCCGTCACCGCGGCCAGCAACGGGGCGGGGAGCCCGCGGTCGGCGGACGTCTTTCCCCAGAGCCGTTGGAACGACCGCAACGCGTCGGTGTCCTCGCGGTCACCGTCGCCCCGGCTGGTCGTCGTGTGCTCGGTTCCCGGGCGGGAAGTCGTTCCCGTGCCGGTCGCGGTGTGCGCGTCACGCTGCGGACCGGTGGTGTTCGGCGGGGCACTGTCGTGGGCGGCAGGGGTCTGGGACCGGGTCCCGTCCAGCGCGTCGACGGGACCGGCCGCGGCGTCCGGGCCGCGCGTCGCGGTCGTCTCCGGTGCCGGGGCCAGGTGTGGCGTACCGGAAGCAGGTGTGGAGCCGTCCCGTGCCGGTTCCGGTACGTCCGCTCGTCCCGTCGGCTCATCGAGGTGCCCGGCGGACTCGTGCGCCGTGGCCGGAGTCTCCTGCGCGGTGGTGGTCGGGGTCGTCTGCGTGGTGATCGGAGTCGCCTGCGCCGTGGCGGGAGTCTCCTGCGCGGTGGCCGGGGTCTCGTGCGCGGGGGGTGTCGGCTGTGACTCCGGGCTCTCCGGCTCCCGGCGTCCGGGCCCGCCGGTGCCGCCGGAGGAGCTGGTGGACAGCCGCTCGGGCCCGGTCGAGCCCGGCTGCGACCCGCGGGTCTCCGGGCGCGACGTACCGGCCGCCGGCCGGCCGGTGTTGTCGCTCTGGGTCTCCGGGCGGCCCTGGTCCCCTCCGGCCGTGCTCGTGGTGCTGATGCGGGGCGGGGCGGACGGCGGAGTCTGCCCCGCCGCAGGCGCGCCCGGACGCTGCGCGGGTGTGCCGGCTGCCGTGCCTGTGCCCGCACCGGCCGCCGGTGCACTCGTACCGGCCGCCGGAGCACCCGTACCCGCGGTCGTGGCGGAGCCGGTGCCGGAGCTGGTGGGCAGCGGCGTCTGGTGGGTGGCGGGGTTGTTGAGAGCCGTCTGAGGCCCTGTCGCACCGAGGCCCTCGGGGATGTTGACGGCCGGGGCGTTGAAGGAGGGGAAACCGAGGGCGGGGGTGTTGACGGACGGCGGTGTGAACGGGTTCGGGGTCGCCTCGCTGTACGTGGGCGGGGGTGTGAACGCCGCGTTGTGGGTGCCACCGAGGCTGGAGTCGCCCCCGGTCGGGTACGGGGTGTACGGGGGCGGGGTGGTGAGGTCGTCGGGTGCGGCCGTGTTGAACTGCTCCGGCGACAGGAGAAGTTGGGGCAGTTTGAGGTTGAGGCTGAGAGAGCTCTTGATGGTGCTGTGGACGGCGCTCAGGACGGGATGTTTGGCGTGACTGAGGACGTCGCCGCCCATCGCGCCGAACGTGGTCTCCTTGCTGGTGGTGAACTGCCCCTGCTCGATGTAGTTGACGACGGCCTCGGACAGGTTCTGGTGGGCCATGCTGAAGCCGGTGTCCAGCAGCAGGTGCGGCGGCTTCTCCTTCCACACCGACGGCATCGCCTTGGCCACACCGTCCGACAGAGCCGTGCGCAGCGGCTCGTACGTCGCCCCGAGTTTCTCCATCGGGTCCAGCGCCGACTTCAGCGCGCCGGCCAGGTTCTTGCCGCCGCCCGCGTGCGCCATGAACGCGTTCGCCCACTCCGCCCCCATCTCCCGGGCGACATCCGGACCCAGCCGGGAGCCGAAGGCCCGCTCGAACTGGTCGCCGACCGCGTGCTGGAAGGCTTCCTGGGCGTCCTTGGAGACGACACTGTGGGTGAGTTCGACCCGCATCGGCACCGTCAGCTTCGCCAGGTCGGGACCGAACGTGCCGCTGAGGTCGGCCAGGTCCTTGACCAGCGGGGTGTCGGCCAGGCCGGCCCCGGTCTTCACGGCGGTCTTGGTTCCGGGCGTCACCGACCCCGCCAGGTCCGAGACGGCGGACCTGGTGGGAGTCGACGTCGAAGGATGCTTGAGGGCGTTCTCGATCGACTCCTGCATCGACTTGACGGCCGCCGGCGAGAACCCCTTCGAGATCAGCTTCTTGATCGGCCCGGTCACCAGCGGCACTCCCGCGCCGATCGCACCCTGGACCGCACCCGAGAGCACCGCACTGTGCCGGTACTGGTCCCCCTGCGAGGTGTGCTCGCCCCCCAGCGCCAGGATCCACCGCGCCAGCCCGTCCAGCGCCGTCGACAGTGCCACGTTCGTCACCATCGTCATCGCCGCGTGCGTCAGGAAACGCCGCAGCGTGTTCCCGAACAGGATCTTGAACAGTTCCTTCAGCAGCGCCTGCTCGATCGCCGCCCCGATCGGGTTGAAGTCCCACATGATCAGGGTGATCGCCCACTCCACCAGGAACGCCAGCACCTGGAGGACGATCATCAGATTCGTGTAGTCCAGCTGGTACGCGAACTCCCCGGCCCCGTCCGCCAGCTGTGCCGCCGTGTCCCGCAGCCCCGAGATGTAGTCCGCCCCGTCCCCCGACAGGAACGTCTTCATCGCATCCACGTACGCCTTGGGCCAGTCACCGTTGGCCCCCTGTGCCGTCCCGCCCGCGACCTGCGCCACCAGGTTCTGGAACTCGTCCAGGTACTTCACCAGCTCAAGGTGCGGAACCTGGACCTCGTTGCGCATCCGCTCGGACGAACCCAGAGGCACGGACATACCCGCCACGAACACCACGATCGGGTTGTACCAGGGCTCCTCAGTCACAACATCCCCACAAACGCGAACTCATCGATCGGCAACCGGTCACCGGCCCGCCGAGCGTGACACCTCACACAGGACGGAACTCACCATCAGTTATACGCGTCGATACGTGTATTAGGTTCGCACGTCTCGCATGCGGAGCACCTACTCGGTGGGGTGTGGCCGCGTCGCCCCGGCGGGATGAGTCGTAACTCACACGTGCTGTACCCTGCGGTCCTCGGATCCGTTGTGTGGTTGTGGGAGTAGGTAGGTGTGCCGAAACCCGACGCACCGGATCCGGCCTGCGCTCCCTCGAAAGGAAGCACATGAAGTCTCCAGATCCGCCGCGGCCCGCCCGCGCGGCTCCGGCAAGCACACCAGTCATCCCGGGCGTGGCAGCCGGCACCGGCCCCGCCCCCTCGGAACCAGTTCCTCCGATGCCCACGGAATCGGCGACGAAGCCGCCGGTGCCCAAGGGCACGCCGGACGGACGCAAGGAACCCACCGGCTCGAAGACCAAGGACCCGCGGAAGGCGCCGTCGCTCCAGCCCGCAGAAGAGGGCGCGGAGACCGAGGCCGAGAGCGGTACGCGGCCACGGACCGACTCCCGGGAAGCCGAGACGCGGCCCACCACAGGCGTGGCCGCCTCCTCGCCGCTCTCGTTGCTGTCACCGCGCGGTTCGCGGCGGAGAACCGGCACCACTGCGGCCGAGACGGTCACGCCGTCCGGCACGCCGGCCACCGCCACGGCGGAGGGTGAGGACGGCGCCGACCGAAGCCGTCGCGACCCGGACGTCCTGGTCTCCGCGAAGGCGGACCCCGACACCGGTGGCGCCGCCGCCGGCGAGGCCGCCGGCGAGGCCGCCGGCGAGGCCGCCGGCGAGGCCGCCGGCGTGGCCGAAGGCAGCACGCGGACGGAAGCAGCCGGACGAGGTGCCCGTGCTCTGCTGCGCGGCTCCCACCGCACCCTGCTCACCGTCGCCGCGGTCACCGGCGTCGTCCTGGTGGCGGGTGTCCTGGTCGGTCTGCGCAGTGGCGGTGGCGGCGGTCATGACCGCGCCGCACCGGACCCCGCCGCCACCCTGCTCGATCCGGCTACGGACGGCGGCCCGCAGGCGGGTGTGCCCGGTGCGCTCCCGGTGCCGTCCGCTCACAAGTCGGGTGCCGCCGACGGCCACGCCTCCACGGGGCACGGCGACCCGAGCCCGGCGGGACACGGGAAGCATGCCGGGACCAGCGCGAGCGGGGGCGGCTCGCACGGCTCCTCGTCGGGGTCGTCGGCCTCGCAGAGCCACGGCAAGACGGGGGGCGGCAGTACCTCCTCCACCGCGACCCACCCCGCCACCCATGCCACGGAGGCCCCCGCGGCCCCGAGTCACACGAAGGCTCCGTCCACCTCCGGCAGCTCCGGCAGCTCCGGCGGTTCGGGCGGTTCGGGTGTCATGGTGTTCAGCCACGCCTCCGGCCGCTGCCTCACGGTGGCGGGCGGCCAGGGCAAGGACGGGTCCCCGCTGGAGATCCGTGACTGCTCCGGTTCGGCCGCGCAGAAGTGGACCTTCGCCTCCGACGGTACGATCCGCGCCTTCGGCCTGTGCATGGACGCCGCGGGCGCCTCCACCTCCAACGGTACGGTCGTCCAGCTGGCGAACTGCAATGGCGGCCCCGCCCAGCAGTTCCGGCTCAACTTCCGGCAGGACCTGACCAGCGTCCTCGCCGACAAGTGCGTGGACGTGAAGGACCAGCGGACCGCCAACGGCACACGCCTGCAACTGTGGGACTGCGCCGGCACCGACAACCAGAAGTGGTCCAAGAAGTAACCGGACCCGATCACACGAGAGGACCTCACCGCGCCGGGCAACCGGTGCGGTGAGGTCCTCTTCGTTTGGTGACACCTGCTCGGCAGGCCGCCGACGAGCCCGTCAGATGTGGGTGTGCGGGGTGGGCAGGTCGTGGATGGCCTTGGTGTTGTCGGTCTGGGTCTTCTCGAAGTTCTTGCCCGAGCTCAGGGTGAGGCGCGCGGCACCCTCCATGGCTTGCGCCAGGTCGCGTATGCCGTCCCTGAGCAGGTTGTGGAACGGGACGTAGTTCTGGACGTACTGCTTGCCGTACGAGTCGTTGCCCCACGGAGGGTCCGCCGGGTCGAAGGCGGTGTCCTCGGCGAACTGCTCGGCGGCGCGGTCCGTCGCCTCCGCGACCTGGTCGGTGGCGCCGGCGCCGGACTGGATACGGCTGGGGTCGGCTACGAAGACGTTGTCATCAGCCACGCTTGTCACCTCCGGCGGGCCGCGGGGCGAGGACTTCCTCCAGCGATCCGCCGTCGAGGAGCTTGTCCAGGTCGACGCGGTCGAGCACTCCGCCGTCCAGGGTCGTCGGAGCGCTGCCGCCCGCGGCCTGGATGAGGGTCATGGCACGCGATGTCACCTGGGCCCGCGACGCCGACATGGCCTCCAGCACGCTGGCCGCCAGTGCCTGCCCGGTCATCTCCTTGAACTTGTTGTTGGGGAAGCGCAGTCCGGACGGCGTCCCGTCGGAGCCGACGGTGACCTCCACGGCGCCGTCCCGCGACCGCGCCGTGACGGAGATCGACTGGATCTCCTTCCTGGCCTCCATGAGCGCCTCGCGCGTCTTCATGAACTCGGCCAGCGCCTGCTGCTGCTGTTCTTGCAGTGATGAACTCATGGATTCTCCGTTTGTCGGGTGCCCCGGGTTCAGTAGCCGATCGAGGCGGGCAGCCCGCCCTCCTCGGTGCCCCAGACGTCCTTGCCCTTCCCCTTCCAGGCGGCACTGTCGGTCGCCTGCCGGGAGCCGCCGGCCGGTCCGTAGCCGGACTCGGTGGACGGGCGGCGCGGGCCGAGGAGTTCGTCGGAGTCGGTCTCCTCCTCCTCCCACTCCTCCGGCTCCTCGGCAGTGGCACGGGCGGCGAACGGGGACATGCCGTGCTGGATGACGGCACCGTCCATGTCGTTGCCGTCGTAGAGGTTGCGCTCCCGGTCACCGCCACCCTGGCCGCCCTGCTGGCCGCCCATGCGGTTCATGCCGGCCATCATCATCATGGGGGAGAGCAGCCCCATGGCGCTCTGGCTGTCCGTGGCACCCGCCCCGGTCATAGCGCCGGCGGCGCCACCGGCACCCGCGCCCACGCCCATGCCCACGCCCGCCGCCTCGGCCGCGGCCTTGTTGGCCTCCTCCGCCGCCGCGCTCTGCGGGCTCGGGACCGTCTGGAACCGCCCGTCCGACGTGGTCACCAGTCCACTGCCGTCCGAGTGCTTGTACTCGGTGACGCCGTTGGGGTGGGTGGTGATGGAGGTGCCGTCCGGCGTGTACTTGATCGCGCCTCCGCCACCGGTGGTGGGGTAGTGGACGGACGGGACGTCGAGGTTTCCGCCACCGTTCACACGGGTGCCGTTCGACGTGGGCCCGGTGGTCGTGATCTTCCCGTCAGGATGCAGCGTCGTGGTGCTGCCGTCCGGGTTGTGGGTGACGATGTCGCCCTTGCCGTCGACGGAGATGGTGCTGCCGTCGCCGGTGGTGATGGTCTTCCCGGCGTCGAGGTGGCTGGTGGTGGAGTGTCCGTGGGCGTCGACGGTGGTCACGTCACCGTTGGGGTGCACGGTGACCTTCGAACCGTCCGCGTTCTGCGTGGTCAGACTGCCGTCGGAGTTGATGTGGGAGACGGTGCCGTCCGGTGAGGTCAGCTGTGTCCCGCCGTCGGGCTTGACGATCTCCGACGCACCGTTGGTGAAGTGGGTGGTCTTGGTGCCGTCCGAAGCGGTCTCGGTCAGACTCCCGTCCCCGTTGCGCGTGATGGTCGTGCCGTCCGGGTTGTGCACCGACTCGCCGACGCCGAGGTGGCTGGTGCTGGAGTGACCCTGCGCGTCCACGGTGGTCACCGCGCCGTCGGGCGTGATCGTCCGCCTGGTTCCGTCGGGGAACGTCGAGGTGATGCTGCCGTCGGCGTTGCGGGTGACCGTGTTGCCGTTCGGGTACGTGGTCATCACACCGTTGCCGCTACGGGTGGTGGTGCTGCCGTCGATGTTGCTGATGGGCAGACCATTGCCGAAGGGCGTGTTCCCGCCGCCGCCCAGCAGGGTGTTGGGGTTCGGCAGGTCGGTGCCGAAACCGCCGTTGCCGCCGATGTGCGAGATGGGCGTCGGGGCAGGACCACCGCCACCACCGAGTCCGTTGGCCAGATCGTTCGCGAACGCGCCGTTTCCGGGGGCCGGGATGTTGGAGAACCCACCGGTTCCGGGGGTCGGGAGGTTGGAGAACCCGCCGTCGCCGGTTTGGTGGGTGAGGTTCGACAGGCCGTTGTTGAGGCCGTTGCCGACGTTGTTGAGGCCGTTGCCGAGGTTGTCGAAACTGTTGTTGAGGCCGTTGCCGAGGTTCTTGAAACCGTCGTTGAGGCCGTTGCCGAGGTTGTTGAGGCCGTTCCCGAGGTTCTTCAGGCTGTCGCCGAGGGCGTTGCCGCTCTTGTCGCTGGTCTCCTGCTGCACGTCCGAGGTCAGCGTGGAACTGGTGTCGCTGAAGGAGTACGCGGGGTTCCACGACGGATCGAGGACACGTGACCAGTCCTTCTGGAGGGTCTCCAGCACCTGCCGGGCAGGTGCGTCCAGATTGGTCTCGATGTTGGTGGTCCAGCGGTTCTGGGCTTCTTTGACCGCCGCGTGCCAGGTCGCCGTGTCGGTCAGTCCACCCCACGTGATGTGCTCGCTGAAGCCCGGCTTGACGTGCGCGCCGGTGATGTCGTTGTAATCGCCCATGTCGGCTTCGATCTGCCGGGCGTTGTTGTCGATGATCCAGCGTCCGATCTCGACGAACACCTGGTTGAGCACGTCCAGGGGATCGGCCGGGATCGGCTGCTGCGTGGTCGAGCCGTCCGGCAGGGTGGTGCTGATGGGCTTTCCCTGCTGCCAGTAGAAATCACTGTAGATCTTGTGCAGGTCGGTGTACGCCTTGTACAGGGACTGCTCGGCCCCGATCAGGTCGTCCCCGTGCAGCGTCTTGCTGACGAATCCGGTGGAGGGGGACCTGTGCTGCGGACTGAATCCCGGCGGCTGAAGTTGTGAGGTGTAGTTCTCGTACTTCCTGTGGAGGTCGTCGATCAGGAGCCAGAAGGCCCCCGCCGCGTTCCCCTTCCAGGACGCCTGCTCGCTGCCGAGCTGATGCTTCCAGTCCGCCAGGACCGCGGTCTGCTGCTTGAAGAAGTCCCCTGCGGCGTCGAAGGACCAGGCAAGCTCGGCGAACGTCTTGAGCTGCACCCCGTCGACAGCCGGCGCTCCGTCGCCACTGACGCTGATGTCGCCCTTCGCGGAGGAGTAGTTCGTGAGCAGGCTGGAAAGAACGCCGTCCGAGTCACCCCAGTAGCGGTGATACGAGGGATCATCGATGTAGGTGATGTCGACCCGGCACTTACGTGGGCCGTCGACCGCCGTGTAGAACTCGAAATGGAATCCCTTGTTCGGGTTCTGCGGCACGATCCACGCGAAGACGTCATCGCTGCTGTCGAAGGTCTTTCCGCCCCTTTTGTACGCGTAATTGACCCAGGGGATGCCACTGTCGCCGGTGACTTTGGTGACGTCGGAACGCGTGACCAGCGACCAGTTGGTCAACAGGTGGAGGATGTCTTCCCAGCTTTGCGCGGCCATGGTCCTACTACTCCGGGATATCGTTGGCTGTCAGATGCCCAGGGAGTTCTGGCCGTTGCCGGTGCCACTGCCCGTTCCGGTGCCCGAACTGCCGCCGATGGCTGTCTGGTAGTCACTGATCGCTTTCATGAACTTCTGCGACTCGACCTGCGAGAGGTTGTGCGCCTGCGCGTCCTTCATGGTCGTGATGACGTTCCGCAGATCGGCCTGGAGCTTGGTGAACCCGGCCTTGTGACGATTGAGAACCTCGTCGATCGCGGTGGCGGCCTTCTTCGCGTTGTCGCAGATGTTCTTGCCGCCGGTCTGGTCGTCTCCCGCCATCGGGCCGATGGCCAGTACCTGAGGCTTCTTGCTGACGTCGTAGAGCGACGTGGGGTGCGCGTCCACGGACCGCATGTTGTCGATCGCGCGGAGGAAGCCGCTGACGTCGGTGTCGATGAAATTTTGCAGGGCCGCAAAATCCAGTTGGTCCAGGTGGTGGTTCTCGCTACCGGGCATGTGCGCCTTCCTACCGCTTCGACGTGTTGTTGAGAGGAGTTACATCCGGATGTCCATGAAGCCCTGTGCGTTCGTCTGCACGACCTTCTTGTAGTTGTCCGAGACGTCGTTCAGCGTCGTGAAGAACCGCTCGAGGATGAGCGACAGGTTGTCCACCTCGGTGTGCCAGGTGGGCAGGACCCGCTGGTAGTAGACGTTGCTGTCGGCACCCGTCCAGGCGCCGATGACGGTGCCGATGTTGGTCTCCAGCTCGCTCATCGTCCTCGCGATCGCCCGGGTCTGCTCCTGCATGGCCGCGACCGACTGGCCGACCTGCAGGTGATCAATGTCAATGCCGTCCGACACGGTTTCTCCTTGGAAGTCGTGGGTGTACTGCGATGTGGTGCTGACCGGCCCGCGGCCGGGTCAGGGTCAGGGAACCAGCGCCCCGTAGGTGCTGTCCGCGGTGGAGCTGACCGAGGGCGCGACGTGCGTGACGCCCTCGCCGAAACCCGTCAGGCCGCCACCGCTGTTGACCACGGCCTGGAAGTTGGACTCCTGCACGTGCTCGTCGCGCTGCATGCTCTCGCCGAGCGTGTTCTCCATCGCGATGCAGGTGTTCATGATCCGGTCGACCTCTTCCAGCCAGGTGTCGATCACCTGCCCGAACGCGACGCCGTCCCTGCCCTGGTAGTGCGTGGCGAGGGACTCTCGGTGCGACCTGACCACGTCCTGCGTGGACTGGAGCCCCTTGCGGGCCTGCTCCAGAAACCCGATGGACTTGATGTAGGCCTCTTTTGTTGACTTCTGGTTGTTGGTGTCCATGGTTCCTCTCCGCGGTGTCGTGAGGTGCTCCGGTAGGCCGGAGCGGCCATGCGGCCGACGGGAGGTGTCGCGATGCCGACACCTCCGCCGCCACTGTTGAAGACGAGATACGTGCCTGGACTGGTTCACACTATCCGCTGCGACATCAACCCGCCTTCGCGTTTCCCTTGTTGCCCTGCTCACACACAGGTGAGCCCGTGGCCGTCGCCCGGCCCGTCGCCGCGGCCTCCGCGGACAGGTCGGGGCCGGTGGGGAGCATGTCGAGCAGCGGGGCGGGCAGACCCTCCGCGGCGGACAGGTCGTACCCCAACGCCTTCGCGGCGTCTGCCGTGGGCACCCGGTACTTCACCCCGTTGTCCGTGACCAGATACGTGGTGGTTCCCGTACCGCCCCCCGAACTGTTGAGCGCGCGCACCAGACTTCCGCTGCCCGGCGCCACCGCGATGCCGTCGACGGGCAGGCAGGCGGGTGCCAGCGCCTTCAGCGGCGGGAGGGCCTCCTCGACGACCGTCTTCCCCGGCACCAGCGAGAGCGTCACCCGGATGCTCTTCGCCCCCTCGGCGTCGAGACCGACACACACACCGGAGGATTCGGGCACGCCCAGCAGGGCCGGCGGCTGCCCCGGAAGCTGCGAACCGGCCCGCCGTACAGCGGCGCTGGTCGCCGAACCCGAGGGTGCCAGCGCGCCGCCGAGTGCCTGCGCCGACAGGACCACCTCCGTCGGGACGGCTCCCCGGTAGGCCTTCTGCTTGACCTCCGGGTCGCCCAGGGCGAGGGCCGCCTGCGTCGGGGTGATCGGGGTGAGACCGTCGCCGCCGAGCACGTAGTAGCGCTTGGCGGACCCGGGGGTCTGGACGGTGAACACCTGGCCGACCCGGGTCGCCTTGCCGTCCAGCGCCGGACCGCTGTCGCCCAGACCCGTCACCGGGGGAGCCGCCAGGTCGGGGCCGGCGGGCACGGCGTCGAGGAACGCCGCGGAGACGGTGGTGGCGGTGGCGCCGCCGTAGCCGAGCGCCGCCAGCGCATCCTGACCGCCGGCCACCTTGAACCGGTTGTCCTGCCACAGCAGATAGACGTTGCCGTCGGGGCCCTTGACCAGCACGGACTGGCCCTCCCGTACGCCCGTGCCCTCTTGCGCGCTGTCGACGGCGAGGACCGTCAGCGGCTTGCGGGCTCCGGAACCGGTCGTGGTGGTGGCCGCGCACACCTGCCAGGGGTGGCTGTTCAGGTTCTCCGTGGTGGGCAGCGAGTCGGGGGCACCGGGGATGCCGACCTCGGTGCCGTGCCGGGCCGAGCCCAGGGAGTTCGCGGACACCGACACGGTGGTCATGCCGGCACCCAGCAGCAGACGCGCGGAAGGGTAGTTGCGCACCGTGTGCAGCCGGCCGTCGTACACGTACCGGGTGCCGGTCTCCTTCTCGACGATGAGCGCCTTGCCGCTCTCCCAGGTGGTGTTGCCGCCGGGCTTGACCAGGCCGAACACCAGGGATCCGGCGGACACGACGGCGGCGATCACCATTCCGTAGGTCATACCGCGGTTGGTCCGCCGGGTGGGCGGCTCCGTCACATCGGGATCCGCGCGGAGCAAACCCGAGGTCAGCCGGGACACCAGGAACTGGTGGGCGATGACCTGGTCGCGTCGGGACTGCATGACGACACCTCCTCGGTTCAGCCGAACAGGCCGCGCAGGCGCTGGTACACGTCCAGCACCCACAGGGCGAGAGGGAGCAGTGCGAGGGCCGCGCCGGACTGGATCAGGTCACCCGCTCGACCCCAGTACGGCAGCAGCCGCCGACCGGGCACCGTCCAGGAGACGACCGCGGCGAGGGCCGCGCACAGCAGCAGGGCCGCGATGCCGAGGAGTTCCCCGTGCCGGCCGTGCCGGGCGGCCAGTTCGACGATCAGGAGCACGGTGCCGATGCCCGCGGGCAGGCTCAGCGCGATCCGCTGCCAGGAGGTGCCCAGGCTGCGCCCGTGCAGACCGAGCAGCACCGACAGGACCAGCACGGTGACCGTCTCGGGCAGGCCGGGGTGCCGGGCCATCGCGGCGAGACAGGCCAGGCAGACCACGCCCACCGCGGCGTACAGCCCGGTCATCCAGTGGTCCACGGCGGCGGCGCCGCTCGCGACGTCGTCCTCGGAGCGTGGCTCGATGCCTTCCTGGAGCTGACCGGGGTTGGTGGGCAGCGGGGGCAGTCGCAGCCCCGACAAGGAGAAGGACATCATCGGAATGAAGGCGCCGAGCAGGACGGCGCCCGCGGCGACCGCGGCGGCGGCCCGGTGGGCGGAGACGTCGAGAGCGATCATGAGGGCACCGCCGAGCACCGCCGCCAGCGTCAGCACTCCGCAGGACGCGAACACGACCGGATAACCGGTCACCACCGCGGTGGCCAGGACCAGGCCCACGGTGCCCGCCGCCCCCGCCGCGAGCAGATGGGCGCCCGCGGTGCGGGCCGAGCCGTCCCCGGCCTGCCCGCCGCCGACCAGCAGCAGACCCGACACCGCCAGGAAGGCGGAGCCGAACAGGCCCAGCAGCACGCCTCCTTGGGGGTCCTCCAGGACCCGGGCGGCGGAGCCCGCCCCGGACAGCGCGAGCAGGGCCGCGCCCGCGGCGAGGGTGATCCGGTCGCCGGAGTCGCCCTTCGCCGTGACGAGCAGCACCAGGCAGCCGAGCAGCGCGGCGGCCATGAGCACCCGCAGCACCCAGCGGCTGATCTGCGGGCTCCACGCGTGCGGGAGTTGCTGGACGACGGCGGAGACGGCCTCCAGCAGACTGTCGTAACGCACCGGCGGCAGGGTCTCGGTGTGCGGGCGCAGCAGCAGCGTCTCGCCCTCCCGCAGGTCGAGCGACTCGGGCGTGCCCTCAAGGTCCAGGGGATGGCCGCCGAGGCGTTGCAGCACCCAACCGCCGTGTTCCAGGCCGTGCTCGCTCAGGTCTTCGCCCGCGTGTCCCGCGATCACGGGCAGCAGGTCGGCTATCGGCACGTCGGCCGGGACCGCGAGGTCGAGTGTCTTGTCGGGGGCGCGCACCGTGAGGCGGCACAGCCCGTTCAGCGAGCCTTCGCTCATGGGGGGCAACAGCCTTCCGTGGAGAGATACACGGCCGTGCCGCAGCGTGCTCCGCAGAACACGTGTGCAGCAGGGCGAAGCGGTCGGGACGCTCCGCCTCACCGCGGCGCAGGCGTTCAGTCTGCCGGGTGAAGCGAGGGCGGTCGAGGCCATGCGATGCCTGAGCCGGAAATACCTGAGAGTCAGATACTCTCATGTCCGGAAGCGTTTCTTCACCCGAGCCCCTGGGAGCACATGTGTCCTCGGGTGGCTGCGATGCCGCCGCGGCCCGGCGCCGGGATCGTCCCCTGCGGTGACAGGCACTCAGGTGTCACCCTGTGGTGAGCCCGCTCTCCAGGCCCCTCATCACCCCTGCGCGGGGGCCCTGTCGAACCGCCCTGTGCACAGTTGAAGGAGAGCCCAGTCGTGAGTGTGGTTTTCTTCCGCAGGCCGGCCCGCCGACGCGGCCCGGAACTGCCCGACGGTGAGCTGACGCTCCAGGAACCACCGACGCTCGCGGAGGCGGCCCCGTCGTCCACGGCCAACATGCTCACCTATCTGCCGATGGCCGGTATGTCCGTCGGTATGGTGCTGCTGTATACACGTATCGGCAGTGGGACCGGCCCGATCATCTATCTGGTGGTCGGGCTGATGCTGCTCTCGATGATCATGATGCTGGTCGGGCAGCTGGTGAAGTCCGGCTCCGAGCGCAAGCAGAAGATGCAGGGGGTACGCCGGGACTACCTGCGCTACCTCGGCGGTGTACGGCGCCGGGTGCGGTCCGCGGTCACCGAGCAGCAGCGCGCGCTGGCCTGGAAGCATCCCGACCCGGCCGTGCTGTGGTCGTTCGCGAAGACCACCCGTCTGTGGGAACGCCGCACCACCGACGACGATTTCGCGGAGGTGCGCGTCGCGGTCGGCGAGCAGCGCCTCGCGATGCAGCTGGTCAACAAGACGGCGAAGCCGGTCGAGGACCTCGACCCGCTGTCCGCGCACGCGCTGCGTGCCTTCATCAACGCCTATTCCACCGTGCCCGAGCAGCCCATCGCCGTGTTCCTGCGGGCCTGGGCGCGCATCATGTTCCGAGGGGAACGGGAGAAGGTGCTCGCGACGGCGCGGGCGTTGCTCGCCCAACTCGCGGTGCTGCACACCCCGCAGGACCTGGTGATCGCCTTCTGCGTGGCGCCGGAGAACCGCGTGGAGTGGGAGTGGTCGAAGTGGCTGCCGCACGCGCTGCACCCCAAGGAGTCCGACGGCGCGGGACCGGCCCGGCTGATCACGTCCACCGTGGCCGAGCTGGAGGACCTGCTGGGCGCGGAACTCACCGACCGCGGCGTCTTCGAGGCGGGTGCGTCACCGACCAAGGACGAGCCCTACGTCGTGGTCGTCCTGGACGGCGGTCAGGTCCCCTCCGGCCACCGCTTCGAACGTGCCGGGTACCGCAACACCGTGGTGCTCGACGTCTCCGAGACGCTGGCCTGGAAGCCCGGCCGGACCGTGCTGCGCCTGCTCGTGGAGGAGGCCGAGGGGACCGCGGGGACGGCCGGGGCGTACGACGAGGTGAAGATCGTACGGACCGACCGCAACCGTAAGGAGACGGCGATCGCGCTGGGCCGCGCCGACCGGCTCGGCCCCGCCGCCGCGCGGTCCCTGGCCGCCCAGCTCGCGCCCATGCGCACCGGCGTCACCGCGCAGATCGCGCAGCCGCTGTCCACCGACATCCAGCTCACCGCCCTTCTCGGCATCACCGACCTGCACCGCTACTCGCCGCGGGAGTACTGGGAGCGGCGGGCCGGGCAGAACAAGCGGCTGCGCGTGCCCATCGCGATCGGGGCCGACGGCCGTCCGGTCGAGCTCGACATCAAGGAGTCCGCGCAGGACGGCATGGGCCCGCACGGCATGCTCATCGGCGCCACCGGCTCCGGCAAGAGCGAACTGCTGCGCACCCTGGTCCTGGGCCTCGCCCTCGCCCACTCGTCCGAGACGCTGAACTTCGTCCTCGTCGACTTCAAGGGCGGCGCGACCTTCCTCGGCTTCGACGCCCTCCCGCACACCTCCGCGGTCATCACCAACCTCGCCGACGAGGCCGCCCTGGTGGACCGCATGCAGGACGCGCTGCGCGGCGAGATGCAGCGGCGCCAGGAACTGCTGCGCGCCGCGGGCAACTACACCTCCGCCCTCGACTACGAGAAGGCGCGCGCCGCCGGAGCGGACCTGGAGCCGCTGCCCAGCCTGCTGGTGGTCGTCGACGAGTTCAGCGAACTGCTCTCGGCACACCGCGAGTTCATGGACCTGTTCGTGGCCATCGGCCGGCTCGGCCGCTCCCTGGGCGTCCATCTGCTGCTCGCCTCGCAGCGCCTGGACGAGGGCCGCATGCACCAGCTGGAGAGCCACCTGTCGTACCGGATCGGCCTGCGCACGTTCTCCGCGATGGAGAGCCGGGGTGTGCTCGGCGTGCCGGACGCCTACGAACTGCCCTCCCAGCCGGGCGCCGGTTACCTCAAGAGCGGCGTGGAACCGCTCACCCGCTTCCGTGCCGCCTATGTGTCGGGACCGTACCGGCAGCGGGTCGGCGCGCTCGCCCAGGAGAAGATCGCCGGCCAGGTGGTGCCCTGGACCGGGGACTGGGTGAACGCGCGGGAGGAACCGGCGGCCGAGGAACCGGACAAGGCCGCCGGCGCGCAAGGGGACGAGGAGGACGACACCAGTCTGATGGCGGTGGCCATCGACAAGCTGCGTGACGCCGGGCCGCCGGCCTACCAGGTGTGGCTGCCGCCGCTCGGCGCACCGCCCACCCTCGACGCGCTGCTGCCCCCGCTGGTCCCGGACCCCGCACTCGGGCTCACCACCGCCGACTGGGAGGGCCGCGGCAAGCTGCGGGTTCCGCTCGGCATCGTGGACAAGCCGTTCGAGCAGGTGCGTGAGCCGATGATGGTGGACCTCAGCGGCTCCGGCGGCCACGTGGCCATCGGCGGCGGGCCGCAGAGCGGCAAGTCCACCCTCGTACGCGACCTGATCACGGCGCTGGCGCTCACCCACACCCCGCGCGAAGTGCAGTTCTACTGCCTGGACTTCGGCGGTGGCTCGCTCGCCTCGCTGGCCGGCCTGCCGCACGTCGGCGGCGTCGCCGGCCGGCTGGAGGGTGAGCGCGTGGGACGCACCCTGGCCGAGATGATGACGCTGCTCGCCCACCGCGAGCGGCTCTTCCTGGAGCACGGCATCGACTCGATGGCCACGCTGCGCCGCCGCCGGGCGGCGGGCGAGTTCCCCGAGGAGCGGCACGGCGACGTGTTCCTGGTCGTCGACGGATGGCAGACCGTCCGGCAGGACTTCCAGGACCACGTCCAGGTGATCGGCCAGCTCGCCACGACCGGTCTCAACTACGGCATCCACGTGGTCACCACCACCACCCGCTGGGTCGAACTGACCGCCGCGGTCCGCGACCAGTCGGCCACCAAGCTGGAGCTGCGGATGGGCGACCCGCTGGACTCCATGATCGACATCCGGCAGGCCAAGAGCATCCCGCGCATTCCCGGCCGGGGCCTGACGGTCGACTCGAAGCTGCACTTCCTCACCGCGCTGCCGCGCATCGACGGCGTCGACGACCCCGCCGACCTCGGCGACGGCGTCGCCGACCTGGTCCAGGCCGTGACCGAGAGCTGGCAGGGTCCCACAGCGCCCCCCGTGCGGATGCTCCCGACGCTCTTCGACGCCCGCGACCTCGCCCCCGTGCCCGAGGGGCGGCCCCTGCAGATCGCGCTCGGCATCGAGGAGAACCAACTGGCTCCCGCCTGGCACAACTTCGCGGAGACCCCGCACCTGGTGGCCTTCGGCGACACCGAGTCGGGCAAGACGAACCTGCTGCGCGTGGTCGCCAAGGCGGTGACCGAGCGGTTCACCCCGGCCGAGGCACGGATCCTCGCGGTCGACTTCCGCCGCGAACTCGTCGAGTCGGTCCCCGAGGCGTACCGGCTGGGACACGCGGTCTCGGTGGACCAACTGGAGGAGTACGTGCAGGGCGTGGCACGGGCCCTGAAGACCCGCACGCCCGGTCCGGAGATCACACCTGCCCGGATGCGACTGGCCGACTGGTGGGCGGGGCCCCGGCTGTTCATTCTCGTGGACGACTACGACCTGGTCGCCGCCCCCATGCGGACCGTCTTCGAGCCGTTGCTGGAACACCTTCCCCTCGGCTACGAAGTGGGTCTGCACATGGTCGTCACCCGGTCCGCGGCGGGCGCGGTGCGCGGCGTCAACGACCCGCTCGTGCGGCGCATGCTGGAGGTGAACGCCCCGGGCCTGCTGCTGTCCTGCCCGCCCAGCGAGGGATACGTGTTCGGCAACGTCAAGCCGCGCGTGCTGCCGCCGGGCCGCGGCAACTACATCACGCGCCGCAGCGTGACGCAGATCCAGACGGCGTTCCTGGAGGACGAGACGGCGGAGGTGCCGACGGGCCACTGACCACGGCGGCCCCCACCTCGGGCATCGAGGTGGGGGCCGGATACGGGGGTGCTCCGCGGGGTCGGCGGGGTGTGGGGGTGCGCCGCGTGGCTGGCGGGGTGCGGGGGCACTCAGCGGGGTCGGCAGGGTGCGAGGGTGCCCTGCGTGGTCGGCGGGGTGCGGGCGGGTTCCGCCGTCGTGGGTCCCCCCGCGTCGCTGGTCCGACCGGCCCGGCCGCCGGGGGAGGCACCGCGATGGCCGGGGTGCGGTCGTGTGCGGGGTGGGCATGGCGTGGAGCGGAGGCCGCCGAAGGGTGACTGACGGCGCCGGGCGGGGTGAGGGGCCAGGTATCGGGCGGTCTTCGGTGGCTGCTGCGGTGCTGGGGGCGGGGGACGCCCCGGGGTGATGGGCGGGGGAACGTCCAGGGCCGGTGAGCGTGGGCCGGGCGGGGTGAAGGGCCGGGTAGGACGGCGTTCGGTGGCTGCTGCGGTGCTGGTGGCGGGAGAACGCCCAAGGGCGATGAGCGGGGGCCGGGTTCGGCAGGGAGTGCCTGGCCCGGCCCCGCGTCGCGAGCCCCGGTGGGCTCAGGCCCGTCGCTGCCCGGCCGTCCGGCGGGACAGGCGGACCCGGGCCACCGCCATGGCCCCGGCCGCCAGGACGCCCAGCAGCAGGCACGCTCCCGCCAGCGCCCAGGCCCGGGGGACGACACCACTCGTCGGTGCCGCCTCGGGCAGGTGCAGCGCGGCGTCCGGCTCGCTGGATGGTGCCGCCCCCGTGGGCAGCACCGTGCTCAGCGCGCCGGAAGGGTCGAGCAGCGGCACCTCGGCGTGCGCGGCGGTGGCCCTGAGCCGGGCGGCGGTCTGGGCCGCGGTGAGATGCGGCAGATGGGCCCGCACCAGGGCGGCGGTCCCGGCCACGAAGGCGGTGGCCACGGACGCGCCGCTCGCGACGTAGTTCCCGGTGCCCTTCGGGCCGATCCCGGTGATGCCGTCGCCGGGCGCGGCCAGGTCCGCGTGTTCCGGCTGCGGGATTCCGTCGGGGCGTTGACCGTTGATGTCCACGTCCATGACCGAGAGCACACCGTCCGAGGCGGCCGGCCAGTAGGAGGCGGGCGGGGGAGCCGAGGACTGTCCGGAACCGGTCCGCGGCGCGGTGTCGGGCGCGGCCGGGGCCACCACGAGGACGTCCGCGGCGGCGGCGTGCTTGATGGCGGCCCGCAGCCGGGCGGTGTTCGCGGGCAGGGCCGCCGAGACGTCCACCACCTTCGCGCCGGCCGCGATGCCCGCCTCGATGCCGTCGGCGACCATGTCGGCGCTCGGCCGGCCCCACTGGTCCGTGCCCCGTTCCGCGACGATACGGGCCTTGGGCGCGACGCCCGCGAAACCGCTTCCGGGCACCGCCGAGCCGGCGATCACCCCGGCCAGGAACGTGCCGTGTCCCACGCAGTCCTGCGCGGCGGCACCGTCCGCCCGCACGCGCCCGGCGAGCCCGGCGGCCTGCGGAGCCACACCCGTGTCCACCACGGCGACCAGGACGCCGCCGCCCTGGGTGTAACGGCCCGCCTGCGCCAGGTTCAGGCTCAGCTGCGCCCAGGGTGTGGCGGCCACCTGGGTCGGCGAGGCCTTGGTGCAGGTGCCGGACCCGGGGTCGAGCGAGGGGGGTATCAACCGCAGTTTGGGCCCGGCCGACGCCGAGGCGACCGGCGTCGGCGTGGCGCCCCCGGCGGCCTCGGCGCTCACCGCCGGAACCACGGCGAGTGCCGCGCCGAGCAGCGGGGCCAGCACCGACAGACGCGGCGCACCGGGCCCGCGTCCCGGTCGGAACGCCCGGACGTCTCCTTTCCGGGTTCCGCGTGTGAGACGGCGCGGGAAGAGGCTGTCGTCGGTCATGTCATCGAATTCCCTGGCCCTGGCGGCCGGTCGGCATGCCACCGGCCGCGGCTGAGGTGTCCCGCTGGGTGTGGACATGAGGACATGCTAGTCAGCTCGCGGTGGAGGCTCGGAACACATATGACGTTCGTGCCCCGGACATGGTGCCCTGGCTCGGCGGTTGCCGACAGCGGGTAAGCTGCGCATGAGAAACACGTGTGGCAGTGGGCCGACGCCGACCAGCCGTATGTGGCCTCGCAAGGGGCGAACCGTAGAACACCGTTGTTTTCATTCGGTTTCGGCTCGGCACCGGCCGGCCGTCATCGACGGGTCACTTCCCGCGCCGGGCGGCTGCGATGCCACCCCTGCCGGATGTGACCGCGGACTGTGAGGATCGCGTGACCGCCGTCCTCGTGAGGAGTGTGTGATGATCCGGCGCGGCACCGGTCGGCGAGGCGGGCAGGCCGACCGGCACCCGGCCCCCCGCCTGACAGTGTCGCGCGCCGGTGAACGTGTGCACCTGGTGCACACGGGCAGCACACCGCCACGGCGGCTGGCGGACATCGCCGACTGGCTCGGGCCCGCCCGCCCCGAGGAGGCCGCGGTGCTCGTCGGCGCCTCCCTCGGCCAGGACGGTGTCGAGGGGTTGTGCGACCTGCTCGCCCCGGTGCTCCAGCGGTTCAAGGACGACGACGTACGTCTGCTGCGGCTGGTGATGTCGGCGGGAGCCGACGAGGCGGAAGGCCGCCCCTCCACGGCCAGGCTCATCTGTGAGCGGTGGGAACTCGACGTACTGGCGACCGCCGGGCCCGCGGTCGTCGTCCCGGACGGCACGCTCTTCTCACCCGACCTTCCCGACGCCCCCGGCGGCTGGTGGCACTTCTCCTTCCGCGAGGTACCGCGGCCCGTCGGCAGCCGGCTGCCCATCCCCGACTGGGAGGCCGGGCTGCGGCGGACGGACCGGAACCTGGTCGCCGACCACGTCGTCGAGCCGGTACCGGCCGGCCTGCTGATCCGGCACGCGGGCGTGGCCCCCGCCGCCGTGCACACCCTGCCGTACGCCGTGCCTCCGGACCCCGACCGGCCGCACCTGCTCGTCGACGCGGTGGACGTGCCCGCCGCGGGACTGGCGACCGTGATCGCCGCGCTGCCGGGACGGGTGCGCAAGGACATCCGGCTGCTGTCCCTGGACGGGCGCTCCCTGCTGGAGACCGGGCAGGAGGTGGCGGACCTGCTCGGCACCGACGTGCACGTGGCCAACGGGATACCCGTGGTGGTCGACGGTGACGACCCGGAGACCGACGAGGCGGGCGGGGCAACGACGGAGCTGTACATGGTCGACGCCGACGGCACGCCTGCCTGGCGGCCGTTCGCGCAGACGCTCACCTGCGCGCCGGCGGCGGACGGCCGCGGGGGGCGCGCCCGGGTCAGTTCCTGGCACAGCCCGGCCCCGCTGCTCAAGGGCGCCCGGCCCGACGCCCTGCCCTTCGACCCGACCTGGAAGGTGGCGCTCACCCCCGCCGGTCTGTGGGCCGGCCCGCGCAGCAGCGAGCCCCCGCTCACCGCGGTGACCCGTACGGCGGACGCCGACACCGTGGCCATCGAGCTCGGTGCCCCACGCCGGGCCCTCGACGACGCGCTGTGGCCGAGCCTCGACCGCCTGTTCGGGGAGCTCGACCCCGACGTGCGGGAACGGGCCGTCGTCCATGTCCACGGTGTCCTCGGCAGCAAGGGCATGGAGCACCTGCGGCGGCTGACGGTCCGGCACAACTTCTCCCTGATGCCCCAGGCACGGGAGGAGGCCGATGCCGAAGGGGCGGCGGCGTCCGTGCCGTCCACCGCCGAGCCCTTCCTGTCCGCCGGCCTGACTTCCGGTCCGGAGCGGGAGGAAGAGGCCCCCGAGACGGACGAGATCCAAGAGATCCAAGAGATCCAAGAGATCCAAGAGATCCAAGAGACCGAAGAGACCGAAGAGACGCAGGAGTCTGAAGAGGCCGAAGAGGCCGAGGAGTCTGAAGAGACCGAGGAAACCAGCGAGGTCTTCCGTGCCGACGGGTCCGCGTCCCCCGAGCGCGGCAGCCGGACCGAGACGCCGGTGGTTCCACGAGAGCTTCCCACGCAGACCGAGTCCACGAGCGCGGCGCACGCCTCCGGGCCGTCCCCGGCACAGGCACGGGTGCGTCCGCAGGAGCAGACGCAGCCGTCGGCCACCGGCCGTCCGCCGTCCGGCTCCTCCCCGGAGCCCGCCGGTGCTTCCGCGGCGTCGGCCGGCGCCACCGCGGCGCCCGCCCCCTCGGCGCCGCCCGCTCCGCGTACGACGACGGCGGCGGGGGCGGGGGATGTCCCCGCGTCCGCCACCGGCACGCCCGGGAAGCCGCCGAACACGCCCCCGGCACAGGCGAGCGCACCCTCCGCGCCTGCCGTGGGCACGCCTTCCGCGCCCCTCTTGGGCATCCCTTCCGTGCCTGCCGTGGACACCCCTTCCGTGCCTGCCGTGGGCACGCCTCCGGCGCCGGCCGTGGATACGCCTTCCGCGCCTGCGGTAGGCGCGCCTCCTGCGCCCACCTTGGGCGCGCCTCCTGCGCCCACCCCGGGCACGCCTTCCGCGCCGCCCGCCGTAGGCGCGCCGGCGCGGGAGACCGTCGTACCGCCTCAGGTGCGGGAGAACCCGGGTGCGCCGTCGGCGCCGCAGCCCCCGTCCGCGGGCGTCGGTTCCCCCTCCGAGCCGTCGCGTCGTGCGACCGGCCGTGCCGGTGCGCCGGACACGTCACCGGAGCGCGGCGCCCCGGACAGCGACCACAAGAAGCTCCGCGCCTATCTCGGCCCCTTCTGGAAGCAGCACCGCACGGCCGCCTCACAGATCGTCGAACGCCTGTTCCCCGCTTCCTCGCGTGAGCAGTCGGACGCCATGATCGCGGAACTGGTCGCGGTGCACGTCTACATGACGGCGGTGGACGACGCGCAACTGCGCGCCGCGCTCGCGCAGGACGACGACCAGAGCCGGACCCTGCTGCGCTGTCTGCGGTCCGGTATGCGCCGACTGCCCTCGTACCGGGGCGCCGCGGTGAGCACCGCCGAGGAGTTCGTCGCGCGCCTCACTCCGGAGGCCGTAGGCGACGAGTGGGAGGGGAACCTGCCGGTCCGCGCGGTCTCGGTCGGGCGTACCTACCCGGGGCCGTCCACCGATCACCTCCTCATCTGGTCGGTCACCGGGCGCCGTAGCGGCACCCGCGCCGGCGACGACGGCCAGGACGTCCTCTTCGCCCGGGAATCACGCTTCCGCGTCCTGGGGGTCGCCCGCCGTGGCCCGGCCACCGTCGGGCTCCTGCAAGAAGTGCCGCGGCAGGCGCACGCCTCGCTGCCGCACCTGGACGCGGCTCTCCTCAACCGGCTGCGGACCGTACTCGACCTCCCCTCCGCGGCACCCGAGCGGTACACCGGTCCACCCGCCCCGCCCCCCGGGACGTCGCCCGTCCCCGACACGGGTGGCCAGGCGACCCGTCCCGCAGACAGCAGTCAGTCCCGACCAGCCCCTACCTCCAGCGTCCCGCCCCGAGGAGCGTCATGACCCCCAGAACGCCGAGCTCCGCCGCCGAACCGATCGCCACGAGCGGCAGTGCGTCCGCCGACCGGCGGATCCGTCGCGCCGCGGCGCTGCCCATGCCCGACGGAGCGAGCATGAGCCCCCTCGCACCGGCGGATCCGCTGGGTGCCGGACAGGACGAGAGCACGCTGCGGTCCCTGGCCTCGACGCTGGCCGCGTCCCGCACGGCGCAGGACGAGCCCGAGACGGACCCGGCCGCCTGGCGCCCGCGCGGCACGGAGGAGGCCGGCCAGGAGGCAGCGGCCACCGGCACCGACGCTGCGGCGACCGCCCCGGCGGGCTCGCCGCCGCGCCGTGCGGGCGGTGGCCGGCTGACGTCGAAGGTGGCCGAGCGGCCGTTCCTGGTCGCCGCCGCCCTGGCCGGAGCGGTCGTCGCGGCCACCCCGTTCATGACGTCCAACGACAAGGGCCACACGACGACGTACGAGGGTCTCGGGCAGGCGGACCCGGTGGCGGTGGGGTCCGGGGGCACCCCCGACCGGCACCCCGACGCCTATCCCAGCCAGGTGCCGTTGCAGGACCCGGGTACCGGTGGGGGGACGACGTCCGCGGACAACCTGCTGGACCCCGATGCCGGTGCCTGGCACGGCTCGACGGACACCTCCGCTGCGGGTGACTCGCCGACGGCGCAGTCCCCGGTGGTGCCGGGCGTGCTGACGGCGGACACTTCCGGCGCCCATGCGTCCGCGCCCTCCACCGGCACCCCGGTGGCCGCCGCGCGGCCGGGGCACGACGCCGACGCACCGGGTCCCGCGGTGGTCGCCGCGTCCTCGAAGAACGCCGCCGCCCACGGCACCGGCGCGTCCAAGCCCGCCGCGACGGACTCCAAACCGGCGCGGACGACCGCCGCCGATGCTCCCGCCAAGGCCGCGACCACGACGGCGGCGGCCCGAACCGCGGGCACGGCGGCCACCGGCACCACCGTGAAGTCCGGCAGCGCGGCCGGTACGGCCGTTGCCGCGCGGGCCGCCTCGACGGCATCCACCGGTGCCGCCACCACGACGAATGCCGCGGACACGAAGGCCGCGGACACCAAGCCCGCGGACACCGGCGCGACGGACACCAAGGCCGCGGACACAAAGCCCACGGACACGACGGCGACCGACACGAAGGCCGCGGACACCAAGCCCTCGGACACGAAGCCCGCGGACACCGGCGCGACGGACACCAAGCCCGCGGACACCGGCGCGACGGACACCAAGCCCACGGACACCAAGCCCACCGACACCGGCGCGACGGACACCAAGCCCACGGACACAAAGCCCTCCGACACCACGGCCGCCGACACCACGGCCGCCGACACGACGGACACCAAGGCCGCGGACACCACCCCGGCGTCCGACCGCCAGCAGGCGACGTCCGCCCAGGCGGCCGGCACCTCGGCCGACACCCCCTCCGACCAGGCCGCCGACCCGTCACCCGCTCCGGCCCAGGCGGCCCCCGCACCGCAGTGGAGCACCAAGGTCTTCACCTCGACGCTGACCCTGCGCTCGGGCGAGTCGGTGCACTCCGACCGGATGCGCATCACCATGCGTGCCGGCGGCGACCTCGTCATCTCCGACGAGAACGGCACCGTCCGCTGGTCGTCGGGCACCACCGGGCAGAACAACTACGCCACCTTCAAGGCGGACGGCGAACTCGTCGTCCGGTCCGCCTACCAGCACACCCTGTGGTCCTCACGGACGGGCGGCCACACCGGCGCCAAGCTGGTCATCCAGAACGACGGCAACGTCACGATCCTGAGCTCCGGCGATCAGACCCTCTGGGCCGCCGGCACCCAGCACTGAGCCCACCGCGAACACCGCGAACACGAAGGAGCAGGCGTGGCCCGCCATCTGATCACCGTCGGCCAGGAGAACGGGTGCGACCACACCACCATCGGCGCGGCACTCGCCAACGCCCGGCCGGGAGCCGTCATCAGCGTCCGGCCGGGCAGCTACCGGGAGACCCTGGTGGTGAACAACCGGGTGACCATCGTCGCCGACGGCCCGCGCGGCAGCGTCGAGATCGCCCCGGACAAGGGCGCCGCCGTCACGCTGGCCGCCGACGCCGTGATGCTGACCGACCTGCTCCTGCGGGGAGGCGCGGGCGAGCTGCCGGTGATCGACGCGGTCCGCGGCCAGGTCGCCCTGGACGGCTGCGAGGTCCTCGGAGCGGGCTGGACGGCCCTGCTCAGCCGCGGCAGCGGCTCCCTCGCCATACGGTCCTGCCGGATCACCAACCCCGTCGGAGCGGGCGTGGTGGAGGCCGGCACGACCGGCAGCGTCATCGCGGACTGCCTGATCGAGAACCTGGGCACCTCCGGTGTGGTGATCAGCGAGCAGGGCCGCGCCGACGTGCGCAACTGCCGTATCCGGGACGCGCGCGGCAACGGCGTGCTGGCCAACGGCCAGTCCCGGGGCGTCGTGGAGGACTGCGAGATCACCGCCGTGGAGAAGCCCGGACTCGCTCTGGAGGGCGGTACGTCGCTGCGGGTGGTGCGCACGACGCTGCGCGAGTGCTCGGTGGGCGTGCATCTCGCGAGCTCCGTGCGCACCGAGCTGTCCCACGTCCAGGTGTACGACTCCAGCAGTCACGGCTTCGTGGTCGCGGAGCGTTCCGACCCGCAGCTGTCGTACTGCGAGACCGCCCGCACCCGGGGCAGTGGCCTGTACGTCACCGGCCGCTCCCGCGGCTACTACGTGAACTGCGCGTTCGACGCAGCCGAAGAGGCCGCCGTGTACGTCGACGAGTCCAGCACCCCGTCCCTGACCGGGACCCGGGTGACGAACAGCAAGACGGTGGGCGTGCTGCTGGAGGGCGAGTCCGCCGCGGAGTTCGACCAGCTGGACGTCGTACGGGCCGGCGGGAACGGGGTGTCGCTGTCGACCGGGGCCAATCCGCTGCTGCGCCGGGCCCGGATCACGGAGGCGCGCGGCGCGGGCATCCTGGTCGCCGGGAACAGCCGCGGCCGGTTCGAGGACTGCGAGGTGGGCGACTGCGCCGGACACGCCGTGCGCGTCGAGGGCGGCGGCAATCCGCACGTGGGAACCTCCGCCCTGCGCGGTGCGGGCCGGTCCGGGGTCTGTGTCGGCGGCAACGGGCGGGTCACGCTGCGGGACTGCGAGATCTCCGGCTGCTCCGCCTCGGGAGCCGCGGTCGAGGAGGACGGCGACCTGTCGCTCGTCCGCACCCGGGTGCTGGGCAGCGGCGGCCACGGTGCCCTCGTCGGCTCGGGCGGCCGGGTGGCGCTGAAGTCCTGTGAGTTCAGCGGGAACGCCGGGGACGGCATCCGGATCGACACCGACCGCTCCGTCGAGGTCACCGACTGCACCGTACGCTCCAACCGTGGCGCCGGCATCAAACGCGCGCCGTCCCGGGGCGAGTTCACGCTCTCCGGTCTCACCAGCGTCGACAACAAGTCGCCGGACGAGGGCACCGACCCGGCCGCCGATCCGGTCGTACCCGAGCAGGCCGGGACCGGTGCCGCCGGCGGCACGGAGGGCGGGGCGCCGGAGAACGCCCTGGTCGCCGAGTTGAACGACCTCGTCGGTCTCACCAATGTCAAGGAGCAGGTCAACATGCTCGTCAGCCTGGGCAAGCTCGCCCAGCGACGGGCCCAACTGGGCATTCCCGCCCCGCCGATGAGCCGTCACCTGGTCTTCGCGGGCCCGCCCGGCACCGGCAAGACCACGGTGGCCCGGCTCTACGGCGGCATCCTGGCGAGCCTCGGGATGCTGTCGTCCGGCCATATCGTCGAGGTGGCCCGCGCCGACCTGGTCGCCCAGGTGATCGGCGGCACCGCGATCAAGACCACCGAGGTGTTCGAACAGGCGCAGGGCGGTGTCCTGTTCATCGACGAGGCCTACACCCTGCTGTCCGACAGCAAGGGTTCCAGCGTCGACTTCGGCCAGGAGGCCATCGACACCCTGGTGAAGCTGATCGAGGACCACCGCGACGACACCGTCGTGATCGTCGCGGGCTATCCCCGGGAGATGGAGGACTTCCTCGCCGCCAACCCCGGCCTGGCCTCGCGTTTCACCCGGACCATCGAGTTCGAGAACTACTCGGTGGACGAACTCGTCACCATCGCCGAGTCCATGTGCGCGGGCCACCGCTACGTACTGGACCCGCTGACCAGGCAGGCGCTGGGGCTGCGGTTCTCCCGGATGCGACGGGACGCGACCTTCGGCAACGGCCGGGCCGCCCGCCAGGTCTTCGAGGAGATGGTCGACCGGCAGTCGCTGCGGCTGGCCACCCTGCCCGAGGCCAGCGAGGCGGACCTGATGCTGATGCTGCCCGAGGACGTCGGCGCCGACCTCGCCGAGGAACTGCGCACGGAGGTCAAGAAGAAGGAGCCCGGCGAGTCCGACGTGCTGGCCCGGCTGCGCGCGATGACCGGTCTGGGGGCGGTCAAGCGCGAGGTCGGCGGCATCGTGAACCTGCTCACCAACTACCAGCAGCGTGCCGCGCTGGGACTGCCGACCCCCTCGGTCAGCCACCACGCGGTGTTCTCCGGCCCGCCCGGCACCGGCAAGACCACCGTGGCCCGGCTCTACGCCGACCTGCTCAAGTCCTTCGGAGTGCTCCCGCAGGGCCAGCTCGTCGAGGTCGCCAGGGCCGACCTGGTCGGACGCTACATCGGTCACACCGCGCAGCTCACCACCGAGAAGTTCGAGGAGGCCGTCGGCGGTGTCCTCTTCATCGACGAGGCGTACACGCTGACGCCCGAGAACTCGCCGCAGGACTTCGGCCGTGAGGCCGTGGACACCTTGCTGAAGCTGATGGAGGACCGGCGCGACGAGGTCGTGGTGATCGTCGCCGGCTACCCGGCGGAGATGGACCGGTTCCTGGAGTCCAACCCGGGTCTGGCCTCCCGCTTCTCCCGGCACGTCACCTTCGAGGACTACTCCACCGACGAGCTGCTGTCGATCATGGAGGAGCAGGCGTCGACGGCGGGATACGTGTGCGCGCCGCAGACCAGGGAGGCCCTGCGCCTCCACCTCGACGGCCTGCCGCGCACCAAGAGCTTCGGCAACGCGCGCCTCGCCCGCCAACTGCTGGAGACCATGATGACCCGGCAGGCGGGCCGGCTGGCGTCCCTGCCCGCACCCGACCTGGAGGCGCTCACCACCCTCCTCCCGCAGGACCTGCCCGAGGCAGCGCTCGCGGCGCTGCCGGGCGGGGAAGGATGAGGCACGGTGACACCGTGGCGGGCGGCGCCGGCCGGGCGGGGTGGCTCCGCTGCCCGGCGGCGCGTCCGGCCGGGTGGGGCGCAGCCGGCGCCCGGTCCGCCCGCCCCGAGGCCCGTCAGTCCGTGTCCGGTGGGCGCAGGGCGTCCCGCAGCGCCACCCGGGAGGCGATGCCGAGCTTCGGGTAGATCTGGTACAGGTGTGCGCCGACGGTACGGTGCGAGAGGAACAGCCGCTCGGCGATCTGCTTGTTCGTCAGCCCGGTCGCGGCCAGCTCCGCGATCTCGCGTTCCTGCGGGGTGAGCGCCGTCACGTCCCTGCCGCCGGGGCCGCCCACCACCCGTCCGGCCGCCCGCAGTTCCTTGCGCGCCCGCTCCGTCCAGGCCGTGGAGCGCAGCTGCCGGAAGGTCTCCAGCGCGGCCGTCAGCGGAGCCTTGGAGCCGGACAGCGCCCGGGACCTGCGCAACCGCTCGCCCTGGGCGAGACGCACCCTGGCCAGGGCGAAGGGCCACCGCTCCGCGTCCGGGACGGCCAGCGCCGCGGCGAACAGCCGGGCCGCCTCCGCGTCGTCCTCCGCGACGAGCGCCTCGGCGCCGGTGGCCAGCATGGCGAGCCGTGGCGAGAGCCCGGCGACGTTCGTCTCGCGCAGCGCCCGCACATGCGCGACCGCCTGCGCCCGCCGGTCGGTGCGCACGGCCGCTTCCACCAGTTCGAAGAACACCCATGCCGCGTGGGCGACGTACGGCGGGAAGCTCCCGGCCGGGCTGATGGCGTTGACGCGCGCGAACGCCCCGTCGAAGTCACCGTCGGCGATGTCCGCGAGCGCGTGCACGTGCAGCGCGCAGTGGACGGCCTCCCGGATGCCGCGCGGCGCCGCCCAGTTCGTCATCGCCTCGGCGAGCGCGTGCGCGGTCCCGGTGTCGCCCCGCGACGCGGTGACGAGCCCCTTGGTGTACTGGAAGAACCAGGTGCAGACGACGTACCCCGAGCTGGCGCACAGGGCCAGGCCCTCCTCCGACAGCTGAAGGACCTCGGCCCACTCGCCGCGGTGGTAGTCGTCCAGGCACAGGTGCAGCAGGGCGCCGATGTGCCGCCGTACCGGACCTCCCTCGCGTCCCTGCCTGACCAGCCGCCAGGCCGCGTCCCGCACCGCCGCCAGCCGGTCCGGGTACACCGCGGCGGTGCCCACCCGGACGACCCGCGCCGGGTCGGTCTCCCGCGTCGTGCCCTCGATGATCTCGTCCAGCTCCCGCAGCGTCTCCGCGTCCGCGTGGGCCGGGTCACCCCATGTCCGCGCGGCCACGGACAGCAGCCGCGGGGGAGTGGGGCGCAGCCGGGAGACGGCCGTGTAGTACGGCGTCCACAGGTCCGCACGCGCGCCGTAGTTGCACAGCAGGAGCAGGAAGTGCAGTGCGTCGACGAGCGCGGGATCCTCGGCGTCGTAGCCGTGGCCGCCCTCCTCGATGGCGCCGACCAGCAGCCGGTGGGCCGTCGTGAGGTCGCCGTCGCTGTTCAGCACGAGCTGGACGGCGGCGGTCGCGGAGCGCAGGGACGCGCCGTGTCCGGGATCCGCCCGGGAGGCGTCCTCCAGCAGGGCCGAGGCGCTGCTCAGCGCGCCGATCGCCTCGGCGCCCACGTAGGCGGCCTCCGACAGGCGGCGCGCGCGGTCGGTGTCCAGCGGGCTGAGGTCGGCGGACCGGGTGAGGGCGGCGATCGCCGCCACCGCGTCCCCGCGGTCCAGGATGCGCCGGGCGGTGCGCTCCAGCAGCAGGGCCACCTCCTCGTCGGGCTGAAGGGTCGCCTCTCCGAGGTGCCAGGCCCGTCGCTCCGGCTTGCCGGCCAGCACCCGCGCCAGGGCACGGTGCGCCGCGCGGCGGGCGCTGCTGGTGGCCGCCGCCACCACGGCCGACATGATCAGGGGATGCCTGAACACCAGGCGGCGCGGTGCCTCGGCCACGCGTACCAGCCCGTCCCGCTCGGCCGGGTCCAGGTCGTGCAGGTCCGCGTCGGCGTCGCTCTCCCGTGCTGCGGCGGACAGCACACCGAGGTCGCCGGTGCCGTCCAGGGTGGCGAGCAGCAGCAGGGTGCGGGTCGTGGCGGGCAGGGAGCGCACCCGGGAGACGAACACGGACTGGAGGCGCTCGCCCAGCGGCAGGACGGGCGGCAGCACCTCCCGGGCCCGGCGCTGGTCCGCGCCCAGCGCGTCGGGGAGTTCGAGCAGGGCCAGCGGGTTGCCCTGGGCGGTGTCCAGCAGTCGTCGGCGCACCGGGTGCGCCAGGTCCGGGAAGCGCAGGTCGACCAGGCGGGCGGCGGCGTCCGCGTCCAGGGCGGGCAACTGGTGGGCGGGCAGTCCGCCGCCGTCGAAGAAGCTGGGCACGCCCGTCCGGGAGGCCGCGAGGAAACGGATGGGGGTGCCGGACAGCCGTCGGGCGAGGAAGCCGAAGACCGCGGCGCTCGCCCGGTCCACCCAGGGCAGGTCGTCCACGATCAGCAGGACGGGAGTGTCCTGGGCCGCCGACCGCAGCAGGGCCAGCGCGGCGTTGCAGACGACCATGCGCTCGGGGAGCGGGCCGGCGCCGAATCCCAGGGCGATCCGCATGGCCTCGCGGCTGGGGGAGTCGAGCCGTTCGAGCAGGCCGTGCAACGGCAGCAGGATCTGGTTGAGCGCCGCATAGCCGACGTCGGCCTCGAACTCGGCGCCGGCCGCCCGCAGGACGCGGGTCCCCCGCCGGCCGGCGGCCCGCGCCATGGCGTCCAGCAGGGCCGACTTGCCGACCCCGGGCTCCCCGGACAGCAGCAGGACACCGCTCGCATGCCGCTCCAGCATCTCGGAGAGGTGGTCCAGATCGCGCTCGCGTCCCACCAGGAGCTCGGTGTGGCCGATCCTCGGCACGTCGGCGTGCGCCACCGGCCACCGCCTTCCTCCGGCCCCGGCCTCGCGCAACCGTGCCATGCGTATCTCCCACCGTGCCCGGCCATTGTAGGAGCGCGTGGGCGTAATCCGCCTACCTGCCTCGCTCGGCGTCACCAGCCGGTGCCATGCGGTGACCTGCGCGTTTGTCCGTGATCCCGCCCTTCGCCGGGACGGGTGCGGGGCGCGCGGCGGTCAGATCAGTCCGCGTGCCGCGGCCGTGGCCCCTGCCTGGAAACGGGTGTCGGCGCCCAGCCTGGCCAGGACGGCCGCGACGCGCCGGGTGGCGGTACGGGTACTGCACCCCAGCTGGCGGGCGATGGCCTGGTCCTTCAGGCCGGCCTTGAGCATGCGGAGCAGCAGGACATCGTCCTCGTCGAGGCCGTCGTCCCCGGCGGGCGCCGGCCCGGTGATCGGCTCGGCGCGGATCCAGTAGGCCTCGTACAACTCCATCAGGGCGTCGAGCATGGCGGAGGGGTGGATCACGACGAGGTCGTCGTAGACCGGCCCCGACAGGGGGACCAGCGCGACCCGCCGGTCGATGATGTGGAGCTTGAACGGCAAGGACGGCAGCATCCGTGAACGCTCGCCCAGTTCGGCGAGCCTCAGCAGCATCGCGAACCGTCCGGGCCGTTCCATGGACTGCGGACAGTAGATCGACCGCACGTCGATGCCCCGTTCGAGCCACCCCTTGGTGAGGCCGAACTCGTCCTCGTTGCTGTGGAGCCGGCCGTCCGGGCGGCCCACGTAGGGCGGCCGGTCCAGGGCCCACATGTGGGAGGCCGCGGAGTTGCTCAGCTCCTCGACCCGTTCCAGGATCAGCCTGCGGTCCGAGAGGACCTCCACCAGGTTGCGCGGATCGGACCGCAGCCGCCCCTCACGGTAGCGCTCGGCGATCCGGTCGATCTCCGCGCGTGCCGAGGCCAGCGCCATCTCCGTCTCCCACTGCCGTCTGGCCAGCAGGGGAAGCATCGCGGTCTGCGGGTTCGTCGCCTGGTAGCGGCTGAGGCCGGTCACGTGCAGGAGCCCGAGGTCCCGCAGGCGGGCGACACACCGCACGACGTGCTGCTCCGGAACACCCAGGGACGCGCAGACCTCCTCGACGGTCGCCTGACCGTGGTCCACGAAGCACCGGTACACCTCTTCATCGGGCTCGGCTATGCCCAGGACCGACAGCACGTATGCATACCTCCGTCGGATCGGTGTGTGACATTCCTGGCGCGGTTGGCCATCCGTCCAAATGTGCCAACAGAGTATCTGGACACCTCTCCAAGGAACAGCGTTCACTTTCTCGCTGGGGCGACGAGGTTGCTTCAGTGTCCGGCTCCCGCCGTCGTCAACTCCCCACCCCCGCACGCGCAGCACCAGTCCGAAGGTGCTGGAGACACCATCCGCTCGGCCCACTCCCCGTGGAGGAACGTGTGAGTTCCACGCTCCGAAGAACGACCTTCGCCTGTGGCGCGGCGGCTCTGGCCGTCTCCCTGGCCGCCGTCTGTACCGGCATACCGGCGCAGGCCGCCGGTGACCCGCTGACACCCGTCCCCCGCTCCGGGCACCTCCCGGCCGGCCGTTACATCGTGACCCTCTCCGACGCGCCCGTCGCTCTCTACCAGGGTGGCGTGGCCGGCCTCGCGGGCACCGCACCGAAGCCGGGCGCCAGGGTCGACACCTCCAGCGCCGCCGCGCACCGCTACCGGGACTACCTCCAGGACCGGCAGAGCGAGGTCGCCGCCTCGGTCGGCGCCAAGGTCCGGGGGCGCTACACGGTGGTGACCAACGGCTTCACCGCGAAACTGACGGCCGTTCAGGCGGCGCTTCTGAGCCGGCAGCCGGGCGTCCTCAAGGTCAGCCCGGACGGATGGAACAAGCCGACGGACGACTCCCGGTCCACCGACCTCATGGGCCTGTCGGGGCCGCACGGTGTGTGGTCGAGGCTCGGCGGCACCGCGAACTCGGGCAAGGGCGTGGTGGTCGGTGTCATCGACACCGGCGTCTGGCCCGAGAGCGCGTCGTTCGCCGCCCCCGCGCTGGGCACCGCGCCCCCCACGGCCAAGGACCCCTACCGCCCTTACCGCAAGGGCGACGTGATAACGATGAAGAAGGCCGACGGAGGCACCTTCACCGGCGTCTGCCAGACCGGTGATCAGTTCACCGCCGCCGCCTGCAACACCAAGCTCGTCGGCGCCCGGTACTTCGGCGACGCCTATCTCGCCGAGACGCCCCCGGAGCAGCGGGACGACTACGTGTCACCGCGCGACGGCGAGGGCCACGGTACCCACACCGCGTCCACCGCCGCGGGCAACGCGAACGTCCGGGTGACCGTGCAGGGGAAGGACTTCGGGAAGATCTCCGGAGTGGCACCGGGCGCCGCGGTCGCCGTGTACAAGGCGCTGTGGAAGGACAAGGGCGGCGCCGACTCCGACATCGTCGCGGCGATCAACCAGGCGGTGGCGGACGGCGTCGACGTCATCAACTACTCCGCGGGGGCGCTCCTGGAGACCCCGCTCGACAATCCCGTCCAGCAGGCATTCCGGGCGGCGGCACAGGCCGGCGTGTTCGTGTCGACGTCCGCGGGCAACAACGGCCCGTCGAGGTCGTGGATGGACAACACCGCCCCGTGGACCACCACCGTCGCGGCCAGCACCATGGCGACCCCGGAGGCCACGGTGAAGCTGGGCGACGGCCGGACCTTCGTCGGGGCCAGCGTCACCGTGGACACGGAAGTCGGGCCGAAACCGCTGGTGTTGTCCACCGACGTGCGGGCCGCCTCGGCGACGGAGACGACGGCGAAGCTGTGCCAGGACGGGACGCTCGACCCGGCGAAGACGGCCGGGAAGATCGTGGTGTGCGACCGGGGGGTCAACACCCGGGTGAGCAAGTCCGCCGAGGTCGCGCGGGCCGGGGGCGTCGGCATGGTCCTGGTGAACACCAGCGACCAGGACACGGACGGCGACATCCACCTGGTGCCGACCGTGCACCTGAACGGAACGGCGGCCACGACGGTCCGCGGCTACGCGGCGGCGCCGGGCGCCACCGTCTCACTGGAGCCGGGAGGTTCCACCGGGACGCCGTACCCGCAGATCGCTCCGTTCTCCTCCAGGGGACCCTCGGAGGAGAACAAGGGCGCGCTGATCAAACCGGACCTCGCCGCACCGGGCGTGGCCGTGCTCGCGGCCGTCGCGCCGCCCAGCAACCAGGGGCACGACTTCGACTTCATGTCGGGAACGTCGATGGCCGCGCCGCAGGTGTCCGGCCTCGCGGCCCTCTACTTCGGCGTGCATCCCAAGTGGTCCCCGATGGCGGTCAAGTCGGCCCTGATGACGACCGCCGTGGACACCAAGACCGCGTCGGGCGGCACCAACACCGACGTGTACGCGCAGGGTTCCGGTGAGGTCGACCCCGCCGCGATGCTCAACCCCGGCCTGGTCTACGACTCGTCGAACCGGGACTGGCTCGCCTACGAGGAGGGCCTCGGGATCGACACCGGTACCGGCGTGGCTCCCATCGAACCCAGCAATCTGAACTACCCCTCCATCTCCGTGGACCGACTGCTCGGTTCGCGTACCCTCACCCGCACGCTGACCGCGGTCAGGCCGGGTGTGTACCGGGCGTCGGTCGAGCTGCCCGGTTTCCAGGCCGAGGTGAAGCCCTCGACCCTGCGCTTCACCCGTACCGGACAGACCGCGAAGGTCAGCATCAAGCTGACGCGCACCACAGCGGTCTCCGATGTCCCCGTCACGGGTTCCCTGACCTGGGCGGGCAGCGGGCACGTGTCAGTACGCAGCCCGATCGTGGTGACACCGCAGAGCTTGCTGGCCCCCGGCCGGCTGGAAGGCAGCGGGAGCGCGGGAAGCGTCTCGTACTCCGTGACCCCGGGAACCGAGAAGCTGAAGCTCACCGCCTACGCCCCCGTGGCGGGCGCCCCCGTACGCGGTGAGATGTCCGACGAGACGGGCAACGCACAGGACTTCGTCCTCACGGTGCCGCAGGGAAGCAAGGCCGGTGAGTTCTTCGCCGTCGGGGACAACCCCGACGACAAGCTGTACCTGATGGTCACGCCCCTGCGGGAGGACGGTTCGCCCGCCACGAGCGGCCAGCTGAGCGAGTACGAACACCAGGCGCACGTCAGCCTGGGGACGCTGAAGCCGGGCAAGTACGCGGTGACCGTCATGTCGGCCTGGTACGAGGGGGCGCCGTTCTCGTCCGACATCAAGTTCACCCTTCAGGCGAACGTGGTGGGCACGGACGCGCCGACGACCGGCACCTTCAGCGTGTCTCCCGAGCGTCCTGCGACGAAGCCGGGCGTCCCCTTCCCCGTCACCGGTACGTGGTCCGGTGTGGACACCTCCGCTCCGGCTACCGCCTACGTCGGTTACCAGGACGGTACCGGCACCCTGGTCAGCATCCACGGCTGACCCCCTCCTCCGGCGGGCCGCCCGGCGGCCCGCCGGACCTGTCGGCCCGATGGAACCGCCCTCCTCACCCGCGTTCCCCTGGACTGGTTGTCGGTGAGCGCTCGCGCAACGCGAGCGCTCCTTTTTTGTGATCAGTCACGACACGGGTGCCCGCCACCGGCGATCCCGGTGGCGGACACCCGATGACCGGCTCAGCGCAGCCCGTAGGCCCGCGTGACGGTCTGCCGGACCCGGTCACCCGCGCGGTCGACGGCGCTCGCCCGCAGGGACACGTGGCCGCCCGGCTGCCCGCCGGCGGGTATCACCAGCGACCAGTGGCCCCGGCCGGCGGACGTGACCGCCGCCGGGCTCCAGGTCCTGCCGTCGTCGTACGACACGTCGACGGTGACCTTGCGGACCGGGGACGTGCCGGAAGCGCCCGGCTGGTGCCGTACCGTGACCGAACCGGTGAACTCCTTGCCGGCCGAGGCGGTGTTGTGCCCGTCGAGCGGCAGGGCGAACCCGAGGTCCAGCAGGTCCACCGGGGTGCGGACCGAGTCCTCGGTACGGCCGGTGGTGAAGGTCCACTCCGAACGCACCTTCGGGGAGAGCACGGACGGGCGGGTGGCCCTGACGACCAGCCGGTAGGTGCCCGCGGCCGACGGCAGGTCGAAAGCCCCCGCTCCCGGTGTGTCGCTGCCGTCCACCTTCGTCCGGTCCCGGAACAGTTCGGTCGTGCCCTTCTCCAGGACCTGGCCGTCGATGTCCGTACCGGCCGCGGTCGTGTGGTTCGGATCGGCGTCGTTGAACACCGGGATCGCGGTCACGAGCCGGTCGCCGGACCGGTAGGCCGCGGGTGCCGGCAGGCCGTCCGCGTCACTGGTCAGCGGCTTCGGCAGCCGCGGCGCGAAGGGCGCCGTGCCCCACGCGGCCGAGGTGCGCCGGTCGGTGCGGTAGGTGGTCCACGCGGTCCGCTCCGACGCCCCGTACGTCCAGTCGGCGTTCAGCCCGGCGCCGGAGTCCACGCTCCAGGACACCCCGGGCGTGAAGTACTCGACGCGCGTCTGCGGGACGGCCAGCCGCTGCTCCGTCACGCCCGACAGGCCCGATACCGGGTCGTTGTAGAGCACGCCCTGCACGATGACGTGCCGACCCCCCGCCGGGTTGCGGTAGACGGCCTTCGTCCGGGCGAGCGCGGCGCGCCGGAAGTGCCAGGCCTGGCCCTCGGGCAGGTCCAGGCCCACCGAGCCGAACAGGTTGTACTGCGTGTGGGTGGCGGGTGTGCCGACCACGTGCACCTGCCGCGCACCGGCCGCCAGCCGCTCCCGCAGCCCCTCGACGTCCTCGTACCGCAGCAGTTGCAGGATCGGCACCTCCGTGAGGCGCGCGATGTAGTCGTAGGTGAGGACCAGCGCGGCGCCCTTGGCCTTCAGCCCCGTCACCAGGGTGGCGAACTGCTCCTGCGTCGGCGTGCCGACGGGATCCGGCGAGTAGTGCTCCGGCGCGACGAGCACCACCTTGCCCCGGACGTCTCCGACCTGGTCCGGGTCGGTCTCCTCGTCGATGTCGACCAGGTCCGCGGTGATGTCGCCCTCGTAACCGGCGGACTGGGGGTCCTCCACATAGCTGACCTCGAACGGGTGCTCGCCGACCGTCGTCACCTGGTTCTGCGGTGGGGCCCAGGCCGCGCCGTACGAGAGCGCCGTTCCGGGGACGGCCTTGTCGGACAGCACGTAGCGGGGTGTGTAGTTGCTTTCCAGGGCGATGCCGTCAGTGCCGTCGCCGGTGGTGACGGCGGACGAGAGGGTGACGTGGGCCGAGTAGAGATCCGGGCGCGCGGCGGGATCGTCCAGGTCGGCCGTGACCGGCTGGGCCTTGGTCCCGTCGAGGGCGAGGGTGCGGTCGCCGTCGACGTGCAGTCCGCCCTGGAGGTAGTAGGTGATCGTCACATGCAGCAGGCCGGAGACCGTGCCGAGCCCCAGGACGCGGTAGTCCCCGTCGGGCACCTCTGCCCGCAGGCCGTTCTCGTCACCCGAGTCGGCGGGGTAGACGGCGCCCGTGGTCTCGTTCTGGAGCGCGACCCAGGCGTCGTCGAGGCCCAGCGCCTCCCCCGCGTGGTTGCGTACGCGGACCGTCACCGTGCGGAGGAGTTCCCGGACCTGGGCGGTGACCGGGGTGACCACCCGGGCGTCCCCGGCGGTGGCCGTCAGCCGCCCCTCGTAGGAGCCGACGGAGTCGGGGCCGGCCGCGAGCCGCACGGTGGCGGTGGCCGTCCCGTGCGCCGGAACCGTGACGGAGGGCTCGGCGGAGAACAAGCCGTCGGGCGCGGGCCGTCCCCGCTCGTCGGTCACGGACAGGCTCAGGCCGAGGGTGACCGGAGCGTCGCCGTCGTTGGCGTAGGTCACCCGGCCGGTAGTGGGCTGCGCCGGGTCGTGGGGCCACGGGATGCGGCCCAGGCCGAGCGACGGGGTGACGGCGCGCACGGACTGCGCGTCGGCCCGGGCCACGTCCAGCCGGCCCGCGCCGTTGCCGAACACGTCGACGTCCTTCAGCACGGTCGCCGACCCCGTGAGCGCGGCCTTGATCTGCCGGCCGGTCCAGTCGGGGTGTTCGCCGGCGATGATCGCCGCGGCGCCCGCGACGTGCGGGGTGGCCATCGACGTCCCCGACAGCGACACGTAGTCGGCGTCACCCGGCGCGTCCGGGAACGCCCCCGGCGCGCGGGCGGCGACGATGTTCTCGCCGGGCGCCGAGATCTCCGGTTTCAGTCCGAAGTCCCCCGCGCGCGGCCCCCGGCTGGAGAACCGGCTGAGGGTGTCCTGCTTGGTGGTGCTCGCCACGGTCAGCGCCGCGTCCGCGGCTCCGGGCGCCGTCACGCTGCGCGGCTGGCCGGCGTTGCCGGCGGCCACCACGAACAACGCGCCCGACGCGGCCGAGAGCCTGTTCACCGAGGTGGACAGCAGGTCGGTGCCGTCGCTCGGGGCGTCGCCGCCCAGGCTCATGCTGATCACGTCGGCACCCTGCTGGACGGCCCACTCCATGCCGGCCAGGACGCCGGAGTCCGTGCCGCTGCCCTCGTCGTCGAGGACCTTGCCGTTGAGCAGCCTCACCCCGGGGGCCACCCCCCGGTACCGGCCGCCGGAGGCGGCGCCGCTGCCGGTGATGGTGGACGCCACATGGGTGCCGTGGCCCGCGTGGTCGTCGGTGTCGGCCGCGCTGGAGAAGTTCTCCGCCGCGTCGACCTTCCCCTTCAGATCCGGATGGGTGGAGGAGATGCCGGTGTCGAGCACGGCGACCTTGACGCCCTCGCCGGTATGGCCGTGCTCCCAGGCGGTGGGCGCGCCGACCAGCGGCACACTCACGTCCAGGGTGGACCGTACGACGCCGTCCAGCCAGATCTTCGTGCCGTGCGCCGGGGCGGCCCGGCCGGTGCCGGCCGCGCCGGCCCGCTCACCGGTCAGGGACCGCCACAGGGCGGTCGCGTGCGGCTTGCCGGTGCTCAGCGCTCGTATGCCCAGCCGGGGCAGGGTGTGGGTGACCCTGGCGGTGGAGGGCGTCACCGTCTTCGGGGCGGTGCCCGGTCGTCCGGCGACGATCACCTTGATGTCATGGGTGTGCCGGTCGTCGAGGTGCTGCCGCGCGAGTTCGGTGATGTCGAACAGCGCCTTGTCCACCTCGCCGCGCGCCATCGCACCCCAGGCGTCCCGGGGCACGACATAGGTGTGGCCACCCTCGGTGTAGTTCGCGAACGCCGTCTGGCGCCGTTCCGTGCCGGCCGTGGCGCTCACGACCCGTACGGTGTCGCCCGTGCGGCGGTAGCGGACGATGTCCCCCGTGATCAGGGTGACCTGTTCGACCGGCCCGGCGGCGGGTGTGCCCGGCCGGGCGGCGGCGTCCGTGGGCGTCGCGCCGGCCGGAGCGACGAGCGCTCCCGTCAGCGTGCCGACGCCCAGTAACAGCGCCGCTGTTCTGTGTCGTGTCACTGCAATCCTCCTGTCGGCGCCCCGTGGTCGAGGGGCGGGGACATGTGTCCCGACAGGTGAACAGGGAAGGGTGGCCCCCGGGTTGCCTCGGAATCCGCTGAAGCTGCCGCCCTCGCCGCCGAACTCCTCCGCCGCGGACCGGAGTTACCGGCGACCGTCCGGCTCCGGTGCCGCGTGAGTGCCGCGCGCGCGGACACGGACCGGGCCACCGCACGAGCCGGTGCCGGCAGGGGACGCCCACGGCGTCTGACCGGATGGGGGCACACACGGCGGCTGACCGGATGGGGGCACACACGGCGGCTGACCGGATGAGGGCGCACACGCGGAGGCGGGCGTACGGCGTCCGGGGCGCTGTCCGGCACCGAGCGCCGTCGGCTCACCGCCGCCGGTCACGCGGCCCGTGGCAGACGCGGCACCCCGGCCCCGCCGGTGTCCAGGGGGCGCAGCGCCTGGAGGAGCGCGGTGACGGCCCGGTTCAACGGGACGTCGATGCCGAGCTTCTCGGCTTGCCGGACGACGGCCCCGTTGAGGGCGTCGTACTCCAGCGGCCTTCCGGCCAGCCGGTCGTACAGCATGGACGTTCCGTTGTCCGCGGCGAACTCCGCCGTGAAGGCGAGGGTGCGCTGGACGTCCTCCTCCGTGAGCCGGGCGCCGAGCGCCACGCCCACCGCCGACGCCTCCCGCATCAGCCCGAGGGCGAGTTCACGCACGTGTGCGTCCTGAAACACCTCCATGCGGCGCAGGGTGAGCGCGGTGAGGGAGTTCACGGCGATGTTGAGCATCAGCTTGCGCCACATGGCCGTGGTGAGGTCCTCCGCCACCTCCACTGTCATTCCGCTGCCCTCGAACAACTCGGCCAGCTCCTCGGCCCACGGCCCCCGCGGAACCTGGAAGCTGTCGCCGTAACCGAGCCGGATACGGCCCGGGGCGAGCCTCTCGGCCTGGATGTACACCAGTGCCGGGACCAGCGAGGCCCGGGGGGAGAGATCCTGGACGCCTTCCGTCTGTTCGACGCCGTTCTGGAGGACGACGACGGTGGTGTTCTCGTCGCACAGGGAGCGCAGCCACATGGCCGCGCTCTGAGTGTCGAACGACTTCACGGCGAGCAGGACCCAGCACGGGTACGCACACAGACCGTCACATCGTGGCCTGCTCTGTGCAGCGCTGACGCGACCACACCTCCGACGGCACCCGCGCCGATCACGGCGACGGCGGTCCTGGGTGTCCTTCCGCTGGGACCCATTGTCCCCTCCTGATCAGGGTGCGGGATCGCTGCACGATGTATCCCCCACGTATCACCAACGACGTGTGACGCTCCGCTGGTTCGCAGGTCGGGCGAATGTGCCGACAGTCACATACGTGTCCAAGAGGAAGAAATGGGTCGGGATCCGTGCGCCGGCCGGGACGCCGCCCGCGGCGGTTCATGGCGGACTACGACGCCGGCAGCGGAGTGCGATGCCGGGACCGGCCGGAGCCGGAGGCGGGTTCCGGTCCGCTGCCGGGGCCTCCCGCGGGCTCCGGCCGGGGCGATGTCACCGAGTCGGCCCGCCGCAGTCCGTGACGGACCGTCAGCCCGTGCAGTCGCTCACCGTCCCGTGCGTCGAGAACACCGTGGACGTGCACCACGGCCCGGACACAGACCTCGGGCTCCAACTGCCCGAACAGCCGCTCCAGCGCCGGCCACAGGGACGCGTCGAGCGGTCGGTGCGAACCCCAGGGCCCGAGGTCGAGTGCGACGGTGTCGGCGCGGGCGGGGCGGGCCGTGGCGAGGAGCGGCGGTGCGGCGTCACGCGGTCCGACCCACAGGCCCGACGGGGTCACCCCCGCCCTCCAGTCCCGGCCCAGCGACAGCGCGTCGGGCCCGGTGCCCGCGCTCAGCACCGCGGGGACCCGCCATTGCGTCACGCGCGCCGGCCGGCCGCCCTCGCCCGTCGCCGGCCCGTGGACGAGGGTCCGGGCGAAGGGCCGCCAGGCGGGCCGGCCCTCCTCGTCGAGCAGGTACTGGTCCGCGGCGGCGTCGCCGGCCGAGACGCCCTCCGGGACGGCCCTGCCGTGCATGACGGGCGCTCCCAGCGCCACCGCGACCTCGCAGCCCAGGAGGTCCGACACCTCCTGAGCGGTCCGTGACATCGGCCGACCCGCCAGCGAAACCAGCCGCAGCGAGCCGCGGACCCGCTCGGGGAGCGTCCCCATGACCACCGCGAGGACGGTGGCGGGAGTCCGCGGCGAGGTGATGATCAGCTGCGGCCGGCCGTCCTCCGGCGGTACGGCGTGCAGCCGGGCGTGGGTGGCGGGCGACACCGGTCCCGCGGGCCGTACGGCCAGCCCGGCCGGCACGGGTTCGACGATGTGCCCGGCCAGTGTCTGGCGGCCCACCCGCCGCACCGCGATCTCCCAGTCCGGAACGGGCAGATGACCGCTCACGTGCCGGGCGGCCGTGCCGGGCGAGAAGTGCCACCAGCCGCCGGGGCCCCCCGGGTGGCCGGGCGCGAAGAGACAACCCGTCGCCGTCACGAGCGCGGACCCGGCGGTGGCCAGGACGTCCATCCCCCACCGTTCGCTGATCAGCCGGGCCGCCGACGGGCTGTCGCCGGCCTCGTGGGCGCCCTCGGACATCACCAGGGTCAGCAGGCGCACCCGTGCGTCCCGGCTCGCCTCCAGCGCGGGCGCCAGCAGCCGGCCCAGCCCCTCCGCGCCGCCCTCGACCGAGGGCACGCCGACCACGACGAACGCCTCGTTCGGCCGGGTGGGGCCCAGCCGGCCGGCGAGCCGGGTGAGCCACACCGGCGGCCTGCTCCCCGAGTGCACCAGATGCAGGTGCTCGCCGACGGAGGTGAGCGTCGATGCCGTCGCCGTGTCGTATCGAGCGTGGCCCGGGTCTCCCGCGGGGATGACGGTCATGCGGCCCTCACAGTCCATGGTCACGACGGAAGGAGACACACGGAGGGCTTGACACGGACACGCGTCGCTGACCTCGCGGCCATCCCTGTGCTCACATGTGCCCACCGGGTCCGTTCCCGGCACACGTGTCTCCGGGCCGGAGTCTACCGGACACATGTCGGGCGAAGATATGTACCCGATTCGCTGGTTTTGCCCCTGATGGGAGCGTAGCGTTCATCCAGGTACGTGTGAGATGTCGCAGGGGAGGAGGCAGGACGTCATGACGGCAGAACCGGTGCGGTTCAGCCCCGACGAGCGACTGGAGGTGGTGACGATCCCCGTGTCCGACGTCGAGCGGGCGAAGGAGTTCTACCTACGGCTCGGCTGGCGACTGGACCGCACGCCACCCGCCAAGGTGCAGGTCACCCCGCCGGGCTCGGCGTGTTCGGTGCAGTTCGGAACGGCCCTGACCACGGCCGAACCAGGCTCGGCCCAGAACATGTACCTGTGCGTCCCCGACATCGTCGCGGAACGGAACAGACTGGTGCGGCTGGGGGGCGAGGTGGGCGACTACTACCACACCGGGGGGCCCGTCCCCGAGCCCGGACTGCACCCCGAGCGGGAGAGCTACCGCTCGCACTTCCCCTTCCGCGACCCGGACGGCAACGCGTGGCTGGTCCAGGAGGTCACCTCCCGCCTGCCCGGCCGTATCGGACCCGGCCCGACGGCCTTCACCTCCGCGGACGACCTCGCCCGGGCCCTGCGCCGAGCCGCCGCGGCACACGCCGAGCGGCCGGGGAGCACCGGCGACGCGGGCACCGACTGGGCCGAGTGGTACGCCGCGTACCTGGTGGCCGAGCAGACCGGAGGCGGCGTGAGCTGACCTGCCGCACGGTGCACGGTCAGTCAGATGACGTATGTACCCGCACGGGCGATGGTCGCATCCTGGACAGGGGCATGCCCCCGGCTCGCGCCACCAGCGCCGCCGGGGGCGACCGAAGCCAGAAGCAGCGTGAGAGAGAGTCGGATGCACGACCCCGCAGACAGCCACCCGGACATCCACTGGCCGTCCGGATTCTCACCTGCCGAAGCCCATGGCTTCCACCATGTGCAGGCCGTCGTGCCCGGCCCGCCCGAGCGGGTCTTCCGTGTGCTCACCGACGCCGCCGACTGGACCAGCTGGGTGCCGGGGTGCGAGGAGGTCAGCACCCAGACCTTCACCCAGACCTTCGAGGTGCGCTGGTGCGGTCATCGGTTCGAGGTCTACGTGGGAGAGCACGTACCGCCCCGCCGGCTCGGCTGGATGTGCCTGGGGACCAGTGTCCGGCTGTACCAGGGATATCTGCTCACCGAGGTCGGCGACGACACGGAGATCGTCGTCGAGAGCGCCGTCCGCGCCTCCCTCCCCAGGGCGTTCGACACGTTGTCGCCCACATGGGTGGAGCGCCTGGAGGAACTCTGGCACGCCCAGCTCGCCCGGCTGTCGGCCCCACCGCCGGGCGTGTGAGCCGTTCCCCGGCGCGCGCGGTCGCCGTACGACGGCACAGGTGATCAGCCCCGGGCGGCGTGGGCCCGGCAGCCCGGCACAGCGACCCACGGGCCGACCGGCAGGGCCGCTGTCGCCTTCTGTCGCCTTCGCGTTCAGGCCGTGAAGGCCGCCCACGACTCCCGGGTGCGGAAGCCGGCCTGCTCGAAGAGCGGCAGCGCCTCGTCGCTGGAGTGCAGATACGCCGTGTGCGCCCCGGCGGCCCGGCCGTCCCGCAGGATCGCCTCGGTCACCGCGCGGCCGACCCCGCGCCGCCGGTGGTCGCGCAGGGTACCGATGTTGGCGAGCCCGACATGCCGGTCGGTGAGGATCGCCAGCCCCGCTCCGGCCGGCACCCCGTCCACCTCGGCGAGGTAGGCCCGGACGAAGGGCTGTCCGAGGACGAGGGGCGTGTACAGGCTGGTGATGATCATCGGCGGAGCCCCGAAGGCCGCGCCGAGGACGGTGGCGAAGGTCTGGTCCTCGTCGTCGCGGAGCGGACGCACGGTCACGGAGCCCCGGGCGGACTCGCTGCTGCCGCGGTCCTCGTCCAGCGACAGCAGCATGAAGGGCTGTCGGGTGAGCGTGCGCAGCCCGTGGGCGGCGGCGATGCCGACGATCCCGGCATCGGGCTCGCCGCGCAGCCGGATGCTCCAGGGGAGCTGTGCGACATGCGGTGCGGCCTTCTCGCAGAGCAGCTCGATCTCCGCCGCGTCCGGCACGTCGGTCACACTCATGATGCTGTTGAGCAAGGGGATCATCGAGCGGGTGACGGCCAGCAGGGCGCCGCCGGGACCGCGCTCGTGCAGGCCGTCCGGCAGGACACCGGCGAGCCGCTCCGCAGCCGTCTGGAATGCCTCGGCGGCCTCGAATACCGCATCGTCATTGGTCATACATGTGAGTGTAACTCCGCGTCATACGTGACATGTGTGTCCGACTCCGGCAAACCCGCTCGCCCGCTCCCGCACCGCGGCGCCCGGGACACCGCGGAGGAGCCCGGACACCTTGTAGTCGGCCCGTTCGAGATGCGGCTCCGAGACACATTTCACCGTCTTCCGAGATACGTATCTCGAAACACGTTTCCCCATCCCCAAGGATGCACGGCGCTGGCCGACACCCCGAACGGCCCCTCGCACAGCACCCCCACCACTCGGCAGCAGGCCCTGCGGTCCGCCGCCGCCGAGTACCACATCCCGCCCGGCGTCCTGTTCGCCCTCTCCTACCAGGAGTCGCGCTGGGACTCCCACGGCACGCAGGTCAGCACGGACGGCGGCTACGGCGCCATGCACCTCACGGACGTCACCCCCGGCATGCTGGCCGGCGGCGGCGCCGGTGCGGCGGGCCGCGCCGACCTCAAGACCCTTGCCGCGGCCCCCGCCCTGCACACCCTCCGGACGGCCGCGAAGCTGACCGGGCTGTCCCCGCGGGAACTGCGCGAGGACGACGAGGCGAACATCCGCGGCGGAGCCGCACTGCTCGCCTCGTACGAGAAGAAGCTGGTCGGCGGCACACCCGCGGACGCCTCCCAGTGGTACGGCGCGGTGGCCCGGTACAGCCAGGCCACGCAGAAGCAGAGCGCGTCTTCGCCACCCTCCGCACCGGCGCCGCCACGACGGCGCGGGACGGCCGGCGGATCCGCCTGGCGGCCGACCCCTCGGTCCGCCCCGCGCGGTCCCAGGCCGCCGCGCTGGGCCTGAAGACGGCCGCGGCCTCCACCGCCGACACCGAATGCCCGCCCGCCGTCCCCTGCGCCTTCGTCGCCGGCTCGCCCGTCGGCCGCCAGGTCTCCGACCGGCCCGCCAACGGCATCAGGATCGACACCATCGTCATCCACGACCTGGAGACCACCTACGACGCCGGCGTCACCGGCCTGGCCAACCCGGTGCACCCCGCCTCGACGCACTACGTGATGTCCTCCGCCGGTGCCGTCACCCAGATGGTGCCCACCAAGGACATCGCCTTCCAGGCGGGCAACTACTCGACCAACCTGCACTCGACAGGCATCGAGCACGAGGGCTACGCCGTGCAGGGCGCGGCCTGGTACACCGAGGCCCAGTACGAGGCGACGGCCGCCCTGGTGCAGTACCTCGCCGCCCGGTTCGGCATCCCCCAGGACCGGCAGCACGTCATCGGCCATGACAACGTTGCCGGACCGAACTCCGCTCTGGTCTCCGGCATGCACTGGGCCCCGGGCCCCTCCTGGGACTGGGACCACTTCATGACGCTGCTGGGCGCGCCGGCGAACGGCCTGCCGGGCGTTCCCCGGACGGGCCAGGTCGTGACGATCGACCCGCCGTTCGCCGAGAACACCCAGACGATCCAGGTGTGCCCGTCCGACGACCCGACCGGGCAGACGACCGCCTGCGCCGACAGACGGCAGCCGGCCGACTTCGTCTACCTGCGCACCGCTCCGAGCGAGACGGCCCCGCTCTTCGGCGACCAGGCGATCCACGGGACCGCCGCCGGCACCGACCGCGTCAGCGACTGGGGCAGCACGGCCCAGTCCGGGCAGCAGTTCGTCGTCGCGGACGTACAGGGCGACTGGACCGCGATCTGGTACAGCGGCTCCGAGGTGTGGTTCCACAACCCCGGCGGCGCCAACACGAAGATCGGCTACGGAGTGAAGACCATCCGGCCCGTGGGCACCACCGCGGTCTCGCTCTACGGATCGAGTTACCCGGACAAGGCGGAGTACCCGGCCGGCCTCGGTGCCTCCACCCAGGCACCCCTGAGCATGTACTCCCTCCCCGCGGGCCAGGCGTACGTCGCCACCACCGGCCCCGCCGCCACCGACGACTACTTCCCCTCCAGCGGGGCGGTCGTCATCGGCGGCAAGAAGATGTACACCATCCAGTACAACCACCGCGTGGCCCTCGTCTACGCCGGTGACGTCACCGCGACCGACGCGGTCCGCCACGGGGAGGACTGACCCCGCCCAGGAACCCGCACGGCGCACCTTCTCCCGCCCCGTCGTGCGGGGTTCCGGCTCCCTCGCGGGTCATGCGCCTCGGACGTCCGCCCGCACGGCCGGGGGCTGACGACGGAGCCGACGGCGTTCGGTCTCGGTCGTCGCCCCCCATATGCCGTGGGCCTCGCGTGTCTCCAGCGCCCACCGCAGACAGGGCGTGACGACGGCGCAGTCCCGGCACACGGCCTTGGCCTGTTCGATCTGCACCGCGCAGGGACCGGTGTCGCCGATCGGGAAGAACAGCTCAGGGTCCTCGCGTCTACAGGCGCTCATCGCCCGCCAGTCGGTGGCCGCGAGGGATTCGCGGTGCATCAGGCCTCCCCAGAAGTCCGTCGGGACATCACGTGACACGTGGCGACCGGCCACCGGCACCCCGGAGCCAGTCGTATGTCCCCAACTTTCCGGTGAAAGCTCCTTATTCCACCATCCGTCCCATCAGTGTCCCGAAGGGCTGTGCCGGGTGAGCGGGGCGAGAGTCGCCTCTCGCCCCGCTCACCCGGCCGCGCGATGGATGTCCGTCAGCGCAGCGTATATGCCGTGGGGATGGTCTGCCTGACGGTGTTGCCCTGGCTGTCGGTCGCGCTGATCCTCAGTCCGACACCCTCGGCGGCCTGCTCCCGCCGCGGGTTGCCGACGGTGGTGGTGAACGTGTTCTTCCCGGTCGCCTTCGTGGCCGCGGGATGCCAGGTCCTGCCTCCGTCGAAGGTGGTCTCCGCCTTCAGGGAGGTCACCTCGGGCGGGTCGGTGAGCCGCTGCTGGTAGTAGCCGACGACGGTGACCTCGTGTTTCTCCCCGGCCCTGGCCGTGTTGTCCAGGGCCAGACCGAAGTCGTAGCGCAGGAAGATCAGCGGCTCCGGGCGGCAGGCCGCGTGGTTGCTGCCGACCAGCTCACCGACGCACGGGCTCAGCTTCGGGGCGTCGTCCTCGGTCGCCGTGGCGGAGGTGTACCGCCACACCGTCTTGACGTCGTTGGTCCGCGTCTCGAACGTGTACCGGGCGGACTTCGCCGGAAGGTCGTAGGAGACGAGGTCACCGCCCTTGCAGCCGGCGAGCGCCAGCATCGCTGCGGCTGCGAGCACCATGAGGGCCCCTCTGCGGCGCCGCGCCGATGGCACTGGGGTGTTCATCGTGTCGGTCTCCTTGGCGGTGTCGAGTGCCGTCACAGGGTCGGCCAGGTCTCGTCGGGGAGGTGCTCGGTGTGACGCCCGATCTCGTCACCGGACGCGTTGAGCAGCTTGAAGTCGCAGGTGGAGTCGAGGTTCGGCACGGTCGGCGAGGGGGCCGTCCCGCAGGAGGGGAGATCGATGAACTGGTGCTGGAGCAGTTCGTCGTCGACGATGCCGATCAGCGCCTGGCGACCGCCGCCACTGTCCGTCAGATAGAGGGTGGGGTAGAAGGTGTCGCCCTGCCGGCAACCCGAGCACGGTCCGTCCTGGACCGAGAAGCCCGACGCGGTGCGCACCTGCGGCACGGCCCCCGGTACGGACGGCCCCGCGTTCCAGTGGATCTCGTTCCTGCCGGTGAGGACCATGTCGTTCATTTCCGTACGGTTGTGCGTCAGGAAGTGGTCCGCCCCGCGCTCGGCCCAGGACGCGGTGAACCGGCTGATGGCGTTGTCCTCCCGCTTGACGAAGGCGGTCATGGTCCGCTGCGTGGACGGGTGCGGCAGGGACACCTGCGACGAGGCGGTGCCGGCCTGGAGGGACTGGAGCCAGCTCAGCTGGTGCACCTCTCCGGGCCGTGCCGCGTGGAAGGAGAGGTCGACCCGGTCGAGATCGTCCTTCCCGAGCCGGTAGGCCTTCGGCCGGAGCTGTCCGCTCTCGTGGTACGTGGCGGCGTACGCCCTCGGCACGACGCTGCCGCCGAGGCCGATCCGGACGTGCGACCCGCCAGCCTTGATCCGCTGGATCAGGGCTTGGGCCTGGACGTAGGGCACGCTCACGATGGGCAGCGCGGCGTACGGCTCGATCGCCGGACAGCTCTGCGGCCCGTCCGGGCACTGGTCGAACTCCGAGGGGCGGCCCAGCGAGATGAGGCCCGGTGCCGCGACCAGTACGCCGACGGCGTGCGCGGAGGCGGCGGTGGCCACCCGCTCCCGGAGCTCGGGGTAGTCGCAGGTGCCCTGACAGATGTCGGTCGGCGTCAGGAGGACGAGCTTGCCCCGGACGTCCACGTCCGCGAGTTCGGCGGGGGACCCGGTGCCGGCGTGGACCACCGGCAGGTGTCCCTCGACCGGCAGCCGGGGAACCGGGATCGAGGCTTGCCGGGTGCTCGGGTCCCCGTTGTCGCGCAGCCACCCCTGCGACTCGGACAGCGCGGCGTCCGGGGTCACGTAGCGGGCGGACAGGTCGGCGGAGGCACCGCCGCCGGTGGCGCGCATGGTGACGACGGGAGTCGTCCCCGAGGTGTAGAAGTCGTGGGTGAGGGAGCCTTCGCTCACCTTGCCGGTGGGCAGCACCCACCGGTTCGGTTCGGTGGCCCTGTAGTCGAACGCCGACGACGCGCCCATCGTCCACGCCCCGGTCGCCGAGACCCGGTTGACGAAGTCGGTGGCGTTGTAGGTCTCGGTGGCCTCGGGGTACTCCACGCGCAGCGGTTCGGCCTTGCGCAGGTCCAGGGTGACCGTGGTCGCCTCGGTGAGGCTCACCTCCGGTGCGATCGGTGTGGCCTGCTGCACGTCACCGGCCGCGTTCCGCCAGGTGACCGGGATCTGTACCGCGTAGGTGCCGCGGAAGAGCTGCTCGGTCACGGTGTCCGCGCCGGCTTCGGCGACCTGGCCCGCGTGCAGGTGGATCTGGTCGTCGACCGGCATGAAGGTGGCGGTCCCGTAACGGACGTCCGTGGCACCCGCGGGAGGGACGACGTGCACGGTCAGCGGGAACTTCTGGGCCTCCACGAAGGTGTGGATCCGTGCGTTCAGCCGTATCGCGCCGGAGTCGTCACGGGCGCTCAGCAGCCCGTTGTACGTGCCATAGGGCCCGTCGGCGCCCAGTACCCTGGCGTCGAGCGTCACCGGCACCTCGGCGGACCCGCCCGCGGGAACGACCACCGTGTCCGTGCCGAGGGTGAACAGACCCGCCGCGGCCGGCTTGCCGTCGCCGAAGGAGACCGGCATCGACAGATGCAGCGTGATCGCCTTGTCGCCGCGGTTGGTGTACGTGATCCGCTTCGTCCGCGCCGAGTGCGGGAAGGCCAGGCGGCCGAAGTTCAGGTTCCCCTTCGGGACGATCCGCGGATTGGTCGCGGTCGCCAGGTCCACCAGACCGGTGCCCTGGGCGTATATGTCGTGTCCCAGGTCGGAGGCGGTGTCCATCAGCAGTGCCTTGATCTGCCGACCGGTCAGCTCCGGATGCTGCTGGGCGATGATGGCCGCGGCGCCGGTGACGTGCGGCGTGGCCATCGAGGTCCCGCTGGCCGTGGTGTAGTACTGGTCCACCGGCGTGCCCATGGCCGTGCCCGCGGCGCGCGCCGCGACGATGTCGACGCCCGGAGCGGCGATGTCGGGCTTGGCGGCGCCGTCCCCGATGCGCGGCCCCCGATTGGAGAACTGCGCCATCTCGTCGTTCTTGTCGACGGCCGCCACGGTCAGGGCGTCGTCGGCGGAGCCCGGGGTGACGACCTTCTGGGCGACGAAACCGGAGTTGCCGGCCGCGACCACGAACAGGGTCCCGGTGCTGCGGCTGAGCTCGTTGAGCGCCTGGCTCATCGGATCGGTGCCGTCGGTGGGTTCACCACCCAGGCTCATGTTGACGACCTTGGCCCCGGAGTGGGCGGCCCAGTCCATGCCCGCGATGATCGCGTCGTCGGGACACTCTCCGTTGTCGTCGCAGACCTTGCCCACCAGCAGCTTGGCGCCGGGTGCGACGCCCTTGCGCAGCCCCTTGGACGCGGCGCCGCTGCCCAGGACCGTGGACGCCACATGGGTGCCGTGCCCGTGCCCGTCCTTGGCACCGTGCGGACTGCCGGTGAAGTCGGCCTCCCCGGCGATGCTCGCGGACACGTCCGGGTGGGTGGCGTCGATCCCGGTGTCCAGCACCGCCACGGTCACGCCGGTGCCGTCGTAGCCGCGTTCCCAGGCGACGGGCGCGCCGATCTGGGGTACCGACTGTTCGAGGTCGATGTGGGACAGGCCGTTGAGCCACACCTTCTTGACCCCGGTCAGGGAACCGGCGGAGCGGGCGGCGGCCGGTGTGGAGGCCGTCTTGCCCCGTACCCCCTGCCACCACCGTCCGTCGTCGGCGATCTTCATCGAGCGGCCGTTGATGCTCGGAAGTGCCCGTCCGCCGGACGCCCCGGCGACCTTGCGCGTCTTGTCGGCCGCGGCGGTGCCGGTGTAGGTGACGAGCACCGGCACGGTGTCCTTCCCACCCGCGGCGGCGAGCGTCACCAACTGGCCGAGGTCGAAGAGCGACCAGTCGAGCAGTCCCTGGCCGACCAGCGCGAGGGCGTCGTCCGGTACGACGTACACCTTGCCCTGGCGGGTGAGGGTGTGGAACACGACCGGCAGTCCATCGGGCCGGGGCGCGCTCTCGGTGCCGCGGACGACCGGCTTGCCGCCGTCGTCGACACCGACGTCCACGGTGTCGCCGGTGATCAGTGTGACCGGCACGGATCCGCCGGACGCGGAGACGAATCGAGCCAGGGGGTTGTCGGCGGCCGATGTCGGGCTGTCCGTCCGTGCGGCACCGGATGGCGGCGGCTGCCGGTCCGGGGCGGCGGCGTGGGCCGTCGTCGTCGACACGAGCATGCCGAGGACGGTCAGACCGACGGTCACCGCGCCCCAGCGTCTGCCGACGCCCGTTCGTGCGCTTGACCTCATCGATGAGTCTCCCTTGAGAGGAATGACGGGGAAGGTGGGAACAGGTCCGGGCCAGGGGTGTGCGGCGCGTCGGCGACCGGCCCTCGCGTGCACACGGGGACGCCGGCCGCTCGGCGGACGTGGGCTGCTCCACGCCTCGCGCCAGGGGCCCTGCGTCAGAGGGGTTCGTACTCGGCGTCGTCGTCGGCGCCGGCCCTCTCGGTGTGCGGGGTGGCGGAGTCCGCCGGGTCGGACGGCGGTCCGGCCGGCACGGGTTCGTCCTGAGGACGGAGTTCCGGTGCGGGCGGTACGTCTGCTGGGGCGGGCGTCGGCGGCTCGGCGGGCGGCATGGCAATGAGTGTGCGATCGTGCCGGGGGCCGGCACGATCGCTCAGATGCGGGATTTAATCCCGCCGTTCGGTACGGGACTTTTCGTCGTCCTCCGAACGCCGTGCCGAATTCACTCGTCGCTCGCGGGCCGTTGGTCCGGGTCGCCGACGAGACCCGACTCGACGACCCTGACCGCGAGTGCCGTGCGCGAGGTGACGTCCATCTTGCGCATCGCCGACTTCACCTGGCTGGCGATCGTCTGCACCGACACCCCCAAGGCGTCGGCGATCTGCCGGTTCGTCAGCCCCTCGACCAGCAGCCGGGCCACTTCCAGCTCACGCGGCGAGAGCCGGTTGCCGTAGCCGGGACGTCCCCGCCCGCGTGTCACCGCGAACCCCTTGCCGGCGAGGAACCGGACGATCCGGTCGGCGTCGCGGGAGGCGCCGAGTTCCGACAGCGCCCGCGCGATGTCCGACAGCGCGGGGAGCGCGGTCTCGTCCCGGCCCTCGGCGAGCAGGCAGCGGGCGGAGCGTTCCCTGGCGAGCAGAGCGTCGTACGGCCGCGGCAGCGCCTCCCAGGCCGTGGCCGCACGGGCGAACAGCGCGGCGGCGTCCGTGCGGCGGCCGTCGGCTTCCGCCAGGATCGCGCGGCACAGCACGAGGGACGCCTGGGCCGCCGGCGCGTCCCTGTCGCCCAGGGCCCCGTCGAGAGCGTTCACCACCTCCGCGGCGGCTCCGAGCCGGCCGGCGGCGGCCAGGGCGGCGGTGCGCGCGGGGGCGAACTCGACGGCACGGGACCACGGGCCGCCGCCGACGGCGGTCTCGGCGAGCGGGTCGGTCAGCCGGAGCGCCTCGTCGACGTCGCCGTCGCGCAGGCACAACTGGGCCAGTGCCGCCACGGCCTCGATGCGCTGCTGGTCGTCGCGCCCGGCGAAAGCCAGCCGCTCCCTGGCCACCTCCCGGTCTCCGCAGGCGGCCTGGAGCAACCCGGCCACGAGCGCCGCCTCGCACCGGTCCTTCAGCCGTACGCCGCCGGCGTCGTCGAGCAGGCGCGCCGTCTGCTCGGCGAGTTGCGACCAGGCACCGGTGAACCAGTCCAGGTGGGCCTGGGAGGAGGCGATGCTGTCGAGGTAGTCCAGGAGCTGGTGGCGCTCGGCGAGGGTGCGGGCCTTGGCGAGTCGTGCCCTGGCCTCCTCGTACCGTCCCCACCGCGTCGCCTCCTCGCCGACGTTCGTGTGACCGATCGCGACGATGGACGCCGCCCGCGGCTCCGGGACGTCGTCCGGGATCTCCCGGGCCGCCGCCCATCCGGCCTCCTCACCCAGCATGAGCAGCGCGAACGCGCGTTCCACCGACAGGTGCAGCCGGTCGAGGGAAGCCATCGACCGCGCCGGCGGCGGCGCCTCCTCCAGCCACCGCAGGTGCTCCCGGACCGGCCGCGCGTTCCCCAGGGGCAGGGCCAGCAGCACACGGGCGCGCGCCTGCTCCGCGGAGCCCGGCGGCAGATGGGCGATCGCGGTGAGGATCTCGCCGCGACCCGCCTCGATCTCGCCCGCCACCATGAGGACCCGGCCGATCTGGAAGCGGACGGACGCCTGCTCCACCGGCGTGAGGACCTGGCCGGCGAGAGCCGAACGCAGCGATGCGATGATCGCCGAGTACGGGTCGGAGCCGGACAGCGCCTGGAACTGGATCTTCGTCACCAGACGTACCAGTACCCCGGCGGGCAGCGGGACGGTGGCGACCAGGCTGTGTATCAGCAGCGCCGAGGTGGCCACGTCCCCGGACTGGAGGCAGAGGTCGGCCGCCTCCTCGGTGTACCGGCACGCGGCCTCGGCGTCGCCGGCCAGCCGGAAGTGCCGCGCCAGCTGCGCCACCGGGGGCACCGGCCACCGCTGGAGGGTCCGGCCCGCCCGCAGGTGCATGGCACGCCGGTCCCCGGCCGGGATGGCGTCGTACACGGCGTAACACGCCAGCGGATGCCGGAACGACCACTGCCCGGACTTGTCCTCGCGCAGCAGGCCGCTGCCGAGCGCTTCGGCCGACTGTCCCGCGAACCGCTCCTGAGGCAGGCCGGTGACCGCGAGCAGCGTCGCGTGGTCGGCCGGACCGGAGAGCACTGCCGCCGCGTACAGGACGGTGCGGGTGTCGGGACCGAGCCGCTGGACGCGCTCCAGCATGGCGTCGCGGATCGTCGGCGGGACCTCGATGCGGTCCAGCCGGCGTCGCGCCCAACCGCCGTCGCGGCGGATCAGATCGGCGCGGTCGTGCATCAGCCGCACCGATTCCTCCACCGCCAGGGGTACGCCCGCGGTGCGTGCGTGCAGGAAGGCCGCGAACTCGTTCGAGACGTGCCCGCCGGCCAGCATCGACGAGATGAACGAGGCGGTCTCACCGACATCCAGCGGTCTCGGCGTCAGCCTGACCGGACGAGCGTCGGAGGGCAGCCGGGAGGACAGCCGCAACAGCGGGGAGGCCGACGGCACTTCGTCCCGTCGGAAGGTCAGCACCACACTGACCGGCTGCGGCCGGCGGGAGACGAGGAACAGCAGGAATTCGAGAGTCGCCTCATCGGCCCAGTGGACGTCCTCCAGCGCGAGGACCGCGACGTCGAGCCGGCCGAGGACCTCGACGAACGCCCGGAACAGCCGGTGCCGGGCGGCGGTGGCGTCCTCCAGCGCCTCCGGTGCCGCAGGCAGGTCGTCGGCCCACTCGGGGAACAACGGCCTCAGCGCGCCCGCCAGCCCGCTCAGCCGCAGCGCGGCAACGTTGTCGACGCCGTCCCGCACCGCGTCCACCACCGCCCCGAGGGTGTACGGCACCCGCAACTCCAGGCAGGCGCCGACCAGGGCGTGCCGCCCCCGCTCCGCCTGGGACGCCAGGAACTCGCGCAGCAGCCGGGTCTTGCCGATGCCCGCCTCACCCTCGATCAGCACGACCGCGGGGACACGTCCGAGCGCCGACGCAAGTGTGCCGAGCTCGTCCTCCCGGCCGACGAACTGCGGCGCGGACAGCGCCGGGAGCCGACCGCCGTTGCCATGGACCCCTCCGAGCACCGCGAAGTCTCCCCTCAGCCGACCCCCGTCACACCCAGCGCCGGCCTCGTCCGCGGAGAACACGTCAGGGGCGGCACCGCGGCTCCCAGCGGGACGGTGAGGACAAGGACGGCTGCAAGACTGTAAACCACTCCGCCGGATCCGGACCGGATCATTCGGTGCCGTCCGCCTAACACCACGATCGTGGCAGGTGTGTGTGAGCCGGTGCCTTCCTCACACCCGCTCGGTCACCTGCCTCACCCTGTACGACACCCGCCAACCGGCCCGGACCGACCGGGCCCGGCCACGGACCGGAGGTCATGCGGGCCGACGGGAGGTGCCGTTGGCGCCGCTGGGGAGGGGCAGGCCCGCCGTGATGCGGACGCCGACGCGATCCGTGTCCGCGTCGGCGTCCGCCACCCGGGCGAGGCGGCCGGGACGGACTCCGTCCCGGCCTGGGCCCGCTGCCGCGCCGGGTTCAGGCGGGCTTGAGCCCGGGGGCGCCGGCTTCCGTGACGAAGGAGGCCGCGGTCGTGACGGGTGCGCCCGGCCTGGTGACGTACGGGACTGTCTTGAAGTCGGCGCGGGCCGCTTCCTGTCCGAGCGTGACGGTCACGTAGCCGCGCCGTCCGTTGTAGAACTTCATGTGCGGGTTGGCCGCGAGGTAGGTGGCCCAGTTGCCGGGCCGGTCCGCGCCGTCGCGCCCGCTGGTGATCGACGTGGTGACTATCTCCGTGCCCACGGTCCGGGAACCGGGGTCGCCGAAGTCGCGCTTGATGTCGAAGGCGTAGTGCACGTGCACGTCACCGGTGAGGACCATGAGGTTCTCCACGCCGGCGGCGTCGGCCCCCGCCAGGATCCGCTCGCGGGAGGCCGGGTAGCCGTCCCAGGAGTCCATGGAGACCTTGGACGGCGTGGCGGTGGTGTTGTACCGCTGGGAGAAGGTGACCTGCTGCGGTACGACGTTCCACAGCGCCCGCGAGGCACGCCAGCCGTCGATCAGCCACCGCTCCTGCGTGGCACCGGTGAGCGTGCGCGCCGGGTCCTCGGACTCGGGGCCGGGGTACTGCCAGCCGTCGCCGTAGGCCTGGTCCGAGCGGTACTGGCGGGTGTCCAGGACGTCGAACTGGGCGAGCCGGCCCCAGTGCAGGCGGCGGTAGAGCCGCATGTCGGAGCCGGTGGGCCGCTGCGGCCGGCGCAGCGGCTGGTTCTCCCAGTAGGCGCGGTAGGCGGAGGCGCGGCGCAGCAGGAACTCCTCGGAGGAGCCGCCGTCCTCCGGGGTGTCGTCGGCGTAGTTGTTCTCCGTCTCGTGGTCGTCCCAGGTGACGACGAAGGGGTGCGCGGCGTGCGCGGCCATCAGGTCCGGGTCGGACTTGAACAGGGCGTAGCGCAGCCGGTAGTCCTCCAGCGTCACCGTCTCGTGGTTGTAGTGGGCCGGGAGGGTCCGGTCGGTGTAGTCGCGGTCGTTGCCGGTGGCGTTGACGGCGTACTCGTACAGGTAGTCGCCCAGGTGGAAGACGACGTCCACGTCGTCCTCGGCGAGGTGGCGGTAGGCGGTGTAGTAGCCGTCGGCGTAGGCCTGGCAGGAGACGGCGCCCAGGGTGAGCGCGGCGGGGCGGCTGCCGGGCAGCGGGGCGGTGCGGGTGCGGCCGGTGGGGCTCAGCCAGGCGCCGGCCCGGAAGCGGTAGAAGAAGACGCGGTCCGCCGGCAGGTGGGGCACCTCGACGTGGACGGTGTGGCTGAACTCGGGGTGGGCGGGGGCGGTGCCGCGCCTGACGATCCGTCGGAAGTCCGCGTCGTGGGCCAGCTCCCAGTGCACGGTGACGCGCTGCGCGGGCAGTCCGCCGTCGGGCTGGTACGGCTGCGGGGCCAGCCGGGTCCACAGCAGGACCGAGCCGGGCAGCGGGTCGCCGGAGGCCACGCCCAGCGTGAAGGGGTCGTCGGTGATCCTCCGGGCGTCGAGCTCGGTGGCGGCGGCCGTGCCGGCGGCGGGCAGGTTCACGGCGAAGGCGAGCGCGGCGGCGGCGCCGGTCATGGTGAGGAAGCGGCGCCGGCCGAGGTGCCGGGCGGCGGCGCGCAGTTCGGGGGCGTGCTGGGACGGGCGGGCTGCGGGTGTCATCCGGTCTCTCCCCTGTCGCGGTGAATGCAGGGGGCAGTTGACCCCGCCGCGACTACCGCGACGGGGCAAGAGCTTGGCAGACTCATGACGTTCACATGGCGGAAGGATGAGTTCCGGAACCGGGCGTGACATCGGACCGTCCTGCCTGAAGCACGCCCGGCTCCACGAGCCCGGCCACGTTCAGGGTCGCCGCCCCGTCGCGATCAACGAGCTGCACCGGTCGACGCGGAACCACCTGATGGCGAGGACCCATACGCGGCCACTTCCACACGTGTCGACGCACGGGGGACCGGGCGCCGCGCATCGCGTCGAGGACCGCGACGTGCCCACGTCGGCGAGGAGGACGCCGCCGAGGGCGGCCGTCACGACCCGATACCCTCTTGCGTCTTCAATCACGGAACATCCGTTCCCCGTTCCACAGCGGGAAGCCGGTCCCTGGATTCGCCAACCGGTCTCGCGGGTAACGATCCAGCGTCGGTGGGCTGAAACCAGGGGCCACGTGTCTCTCCAAGAGGAACTGGGTGGTGTCGTGCCGGGTGCGGAGCAGGGGTACAGCGAACTACGCGTCATTTCCACCCTGGACGACACGAGCTGGGTCGTCTATCGATGGGTCCTCGACCGGGGACGCGCCGAAATCGACGCGATTCCCGGGCAATTGGGACTGAGTCTTCCCCGCTTCAACGAATGTCTGGAACGGCTCCTGCGGCTACGGCTGCTGCACACGGACGGCAAAGGAAGGGTGGTCGCGGGTAGACCGGATGCCGTAGCGGCGAACATCGTCGGCCCGCTGGAGAAGCAGATCGTGGAGTTCCGCGATGAGGCGGACCGGCTGAACGACGATTTCCGCAGGCTGATGTCCATGTACCAGCAGCACCGCAAGCGCCGTATGGGGCGCGGGAGCGACACCATCGGCGTGATTCCGGAGGGCGTCGGAATCAACCTGCTGATGAGCGAGATCGCCGAGGGCGGCGTACGGGAAGTACTGCTGATGCACTCCGGGACGGACGGCTTCGGCGGTCTGCTCGACCAGCTGCTCGCGGAAACCGCGTCCTTGTCCAAGCGCGGCGTGCGCGTGCGGGCGGTGTGCGCGGCCGAAGTGCTGGACGACGACTGGGCGGCGCGGCGCGGCGCCTCGACCGCCGCTCGTGCCGGAGCGCTGGTGCGCGTCGTCCCCCAGGTGGCGGGCCCCCTGATCCTCCTCGACGAGCACGCCGCGTTCATTCCGGCCACGGGGGACCGGGCGGGCGGCGCGGTCGTGGTCCGGCAGACCACGGTGCTGGACATGCTCCGGGGCGCCTTCGAACAGCACTGGTCGGAGGCGGTGCCGCTGACCGAGCAGGCCGAGCCCGACGTCGAGGCGCTGACCGGTGACGAGGTCAAGTGCCGCATCCTCCACCTGCTGGTCCAGGGCGCGCACGACGGTGTGATCGCCCGCCGGTTGGGGATATCGGTGCGGACGTGCCGCAGGCACATCGCCGAGCTGGTCGAACAGGTCGGTGCGGAGAGCCGCTTGCAAGCGGGATTCCTGATGGCCGACCGCGACTGAGCCCGGTGATCCGGCCGGATGATGCCGGAGGTGCGCAACGCACGAGGCTCCCGTGCCGTCGGGGGAGGTCTTCGACGTCTCAACCCCACAGGCGCAGGAGCCACGTTGGTTCCGTCTTCTGCCGCACTCGACCTGCCGCACGCCTTGGTCGAATGGGCCACCATGCTCGTCGTCACCCGCGAGGGTGATCGCCGCTGCGGGCCCACAGGGGCGCCGGTCCGTGGGTGACGACGCCGCTCGGACGCCCACCGGGCCGCGCGCTCACGCCGGCCCCCGCCCACCGTCGACCGCGCTCTGTCCGCGGCCCGGACCGATGCGCCTCTTCGTGTCAGCCGTTCAAGTGTAAGACGCGCGCCGGAGTTATACCGAAGTGGACTCGGAATGCGCGAATGAAGTGGCTGCTGTCGGCGAAATGCCAGCGCTGGGCGACCTCGGACACGCTGACTTCGCCGTGGCCGGAGAGGAGGGCTTCCCGTGCCTGCTCCAAGCGTCGACGACGTACATACCCCATGATCGACTCCCCGGTCCCGGTGAACGACCGGTGCAGTGTGCGGACCGATACGTTCAGTTCCTGAGCGATCACGGTGGGGCTGAGATCCTCTTCTCGCAGGCGTTCCTCGGCCATTCGCATAGCGGCAGCCCGCAGGGACCGACGGTCGCTTCCGACGGGCGCTTGTGACGACGGTGCGTCCCCCCGCCCGCCTGTCGCTGCCGAAGTGGCGGCTGTGCCACGGAAGTCGTCCTCGTTCGAATACCGCAATTCTTTGACCCTTCGCATCATGGAGACCGTCCTCAGGACTTCGGGGATTTCTCGGGCGGGCTGTCAGAAAATTTCCCTCCGATGCCCGGTCGGAACGGCGTGACACGAGGTCGCGCATTCCGGCCGGGAATGAAGTACGCGGCTCCCCTGCTCAAAAGTCCGTGATGTCACCGGCCAGCCTTTCGCTTCGAAGTATGAGAAACTGGATCTTCTTCGGAAGGTCCTGTGCTGTGCCACTGGGGCGGCCACTCAGATCATTGCTTGAACAGCAACGTGTGAAACACCGAAGATCGATGAGATTCGGTCAAGGTGATTTTGCTTGCATTAAGCACGCAAATGAGACGGGGTGGGCGTGTGGTCCGCTTACGCGACTCGGTGCGGGTGTGGCGCCCCGATGCAGGCCACGTGCGCCCAGTCGCGGCTGTCACGCCAGGTCGCGCCCCGGTTCCCGAGCCGTGAGCGGTCGACCACACCGCCCGCGGGGAACGACGGGGCTGTCGCACACGTAGAGACAGACCACTCGCGTTGGCAAGATACGTGTGACAAAGGGTTTCTCAAGCCTCACTTCTTTCCGTGGCCGAATCTGACTGAGACCGTGTCCCGCCGGGGCCGGACGCGGGACCGGCGCCGCGTCGATCGGGCGGGCGGTCGGGCCGTTGCGGGCACCGGAGACGAACGGCGGTGCAGGGCGAGGAGTTGGGCCTCCGGGGCCGCCTGGACGGTCGGCACGGGAGCGGGTCGCTGGGCGGTGTCCGGGGCGCCCGGGACGGCATCGTACGCGCCGAAGGTCCGAAGGGCCTGCTCAAGGCGCTCCACCGGGCGCCGGGGCAGGGCAGGGCCGGGTCGCGGACCAGGGGCCGTCCGGAGTCGCGTTCAGCCACCGGCCTCGTCAGCGGGAACTCGCCCCGCGCCGGCGCCGTCGGCCGGGGGAGCCTGCGTCGTCATCGGTCAGCCGTCCTACGCGGTGGTGCAGCACAGGATGCGGAAGCCCTTCTGCGAGGCGTACCGCTCGGTGGGCCACCCCTGCTCGCTGAGCCAGCGCTGGAGTGAGTCGGCGCCCAGGTGCTTGTGCACCACGAGGTACGCCTTGCCGCCCGGTACCAGCCGATCCAGCCAGTGTCGCAACATGGCGTGGAGCTGCGGCTTGCCGATGCGGATGGCCGGATTGGAGACGATGAAGTCGAAGCGCACGTCGTCGGGGACGTGTTCCGGGCGGGCGCAGCGTACCCCGCGCAGGCCGAGCCGCTCGGCGTTCCGGCGGCAGAGCTCCAGCGCGTGGTCGTTGATGTCGATGGCCCAATGCGTCGAATCGGGTGAGGCCCCGGCGACGGCGACGGTGAGCGGGCCGTAGCCGCACCCGATGTCGAGGGACGTCCCCCGCGCAGGCGGCTGGGGCAGCGCGCGGAGCAGGACGGACGTACCGGGGTCGACGCGCGAGGCCGAGAAGACGCCGGGCGCGGTGAGGAGTTGCACCTCCTCCACGGGCCCGTACGGCAGACGCAGCGGCACGGACGACGTCTTGCCGATGCCCTTGTCGTCGGGAGTTGTGAAGTAGTGAGACATGCATCGATCATGGCACGCAGAGAAGTTGAGCCGGGTGATCGGACCAAGTCCCCACGGGAATCCGGCTGGGCGGACGGCGCCGCCGATCACTCATGGCACCCGGCTGCCGAAGGAACGACCGCGTCCCGGCGCCCAGTTGAAGATCACAGCTGCCGACGGCACGCGGATCACGTGCTTCGCTCCGCCTGCTCGGCTCGGCCGGCCACACGCGAAGCGAGGATCGAGGCTAGAATACGTTGGTCATGCGAACGCAACAGCAACGCACCGCGCAGTCCCTGACGTCCCTGTCACGATGGGCGGTTGGCGATCCGTCAGACGCCGCCGTCTCGGCCGGCGACGGTGTCGTGGCCCTGACCGCCGACGGTCTGTCGGAGGGGGCGCGCCGCGGTGGTGCCGTCGTGCTCGGGCTTCACGAGGCCATGGTCCGTGACGATCTTCCCCGCGCGCCGCTCGTCGACGTTCATCTGCCCACCTACCGGGGCAAGGCGCTCGTCACCGCGCTGAGTTGGCTGGTGGCGCGGCATCTGGTCACCGACGACGGCACGGCGGCCTGGTTCCTGACGAAGCAGCAGGGCGCCGGTTCTTTACCCGCGTTGCTCACGGACCTCGGCTGGCGGGACGTCAGCCGCTCCCGCGCGGGCAAGCTGTACCGGATCGCGGGCCGTCCGCCCACTGAGGTCACGCCGCCCCAGCCGCGTACCTTCACCGCGCTGATGGACGGCCACGCACTGACGTTCGCCGCCGACTACGGCGTCTTCTCGCCGGGCCACATCGACGAGGGCACGGCTCATCTGCTCGATGTGGCACTGCGGCAGCCCCACGTGTCCACCATCGCCGATGTCGGTGTCGGTTACGGTCCGCTCGCCCTCGGTCTGGTGCGCGCCGGGGTGGCCGATCGGGCCGTGGCCACCGATGTGGACAGCGTGGCACTGTGGTTGGCCGGCCGCAACGCCGAGGCCAACGGCGTGCCGCTGGAGGTGGTGTGCAGCACGGACCCGACGGAGATCGAGGACACCGCGCTGACGGTGTGCAATGTGCCCACGCACATCGACGTGGCCAGGACCACCGCTCTCATGCGCGGGCTGGCACGCCGCGCGTCCGCGGGCCGGCGGCTGCTCGCCGTCGTCCACTCCAGCCTTGAGGAGCGGTATGCGCGACATCTGGCCGACGTGGGCCTGACCGCGCTACGCCATCCCGGTAAGAGTCATGTGGTCCTGGAGGTCGGCGGCTGATCGGCGCCCCTCCGTCGTACGCGGCACTGGCCACCGTGAGCTCTGTCGCCACATGCCCCGCTGCGCGGGTGGAGCACACGCCACCGACGCCGACGGCATGCGGCTGACCCGCTCGGCCGCCACCACGGCCGGCGGGACGACAGCCGCCCCGAAGCACGTCACCGTCGGCCTGCCCACTCCTCGGCTGAGTGGGCGCCGACGGCCGCACCGCCCGTATCTCCTGGGCCGAGCGTGTCCTGCGGTGGATACCCGTCACCCGGCGTCTCCGGCACGGTCGTCGGAGCTGTTGATCAGGAATTCCCAACCCCGCTTGCGCAGCAAGTAGCCGGCCTGGAAACGACTTTCCGACCTCAGTCGTTCCATGACCTTCGCGATGTGCCTGCGGCAGGTGCGCACCGAGATGTCCAGCCGCCGGGCGATCTCCTCGTCCCGCATGCCCTGGACCAGCAGTCTGACGATGTCCTGTTGCACGCTGTCGGCCAGCTCGCGGACCTCGTGCTGTCTCCCCGCCTCGCCCGCGAAGTCCAGGCCCTGCTCCCAGGACCGGTCGAACACCCGCGCCAGGAAGTCGACCACGGACGCCTCCCGGATGACGACGCCGCCCTGCACACCGTCGCCGATGAGCACCGCGACCTGCCGGTCGAACACGACGATCCGGTCGTGCAGTTCGCCGACGGTGCGCACCTCGGCGGCTGCCCGGCGGGCCGCCGAGGTATGAGCTCTGGTGGTGGCATCGCGCCGTGACGAATGCTGGTACATCACCCGGACCCGTACCCCGTCGCACACCTCGGCACGTGGTCCCATCTCGCCCCATAACGCCTGCCGGAGTGCTCTGGGCACGGCGTCCTTGCCGGGGTTGGCGACCAGCACCTCGCGCGTACACGAACCGGCGAGGCCGCTCAGCGCGTCGTGGAGGTCGTCGGCGCAGGTGAGCGGTTCGGTGGCGCTGTGGTCGCCCGCGACGAGGTAGATGGACATCAGCCTGTCGAACTCGTCACGCGTCCGGCTGACCTCCAGCCGGTACCGGGTGATGGCGTTCTCCAAGGGCACCATCGCCTCGGCGAGTGCCGCATCGGGCCGGGCGGCGACGATCGCGCTCCGGTCGGGAAGTTCGCGCAGCAGCCGCCAGTCCACCAGCGTCTCCACGGCGTTCCGCAGCTCGCCGGGGCCGAGGCCGAGGGCGGGGACCATGGCCGCGTAGTCGACCTCCCCGTTCTCCAGGACCCAGTCGTACACCTGGTAGGCGTGTTCCTCAAGGCGCGGTGGCAGCAGCATCGTCGTGTCGGCTTGCGACGGCCGACTGGTGCGCGGGGAGTCGGTCGCCCCTTCCCGACCATTTCCGTCGTACACGAGTTCTCTTTCCATGCGTCGGCTTCTCCCCGCGTCGCACGAGCCCGTCACTCGTGAACCTCCCGGTGTCGTCGGGTGACGACATCGTCGAGCGGACGGCCGGGCGTCGTGGGACAAAGGGAGATGGTGCTCTGTACCGGTTGATCGTCCAGCCGGCGCCGGTGTGCGCCGGGCGTCGGACTCGTGTGCCCGCAGCGGTGGCGCATGCCCGGGTCCTCGGGGATCAGATCGCCGAGGAGCCACGCCGCACCGGCGGGGAGGCAGTGGCGTTCCTGCTCGAACCCGACGGCCACTGGATCGAGATCAACGACTTCCAGGGCCGGGGGGACTCCGAGTCGGGAAGTTCCGGGATCAGCTTGTCCAGTAGCGAGGTGGTGGAGTAGCCGTCCACGAAGGGCACGGTGACCACGTGCCCGCCCCAGGCGCGGACCGTCTCGGACTCGGGCAACTCCGTCGCGTGGTAGTCGCCCCCCTTGACGAAGATGTCCGGCCGCAGTGACTGGAGTGCGGCTTCGGGGGTGTCCTCGCCGAAGACCAGCACCGCGTCGACCGAGCGCAGCGAGCGCAGCATCGCGGCCCGGTCGGCCGCGGACAGCACGGGCCGGTCAGGGCCCTTGAGCCGGGCCACCGATTCGTCGTCGTTGATGCAGGCGATCAGGCAGTCTCCCAGCTGACGCGCCTCTTCGAGCATCGCGGCGTGGCCGCGATGCAGGAGATCGAAGCAGCCGCCGACCGCCACCACCGTACCGCCGGCGGCCCGCACCTGGCGGGCCAGGAGCAGCGCGTCGTCATCCGCTCCCGAGCGGTTCCGCTCCGGACGATCGCTGACGTACCGGGGGCCCCCGTTCTCGACGTAGGCGGTGGCCGCCTCGGTCGCCGCCGCCACCGCCGCTGCCGGTGTGGCGCCACCGGCCAGCTGAATGGTGGTGGTCGCCGCGAACCGGTCACCCGCGCCGCAGGCGTCATGACCTATGACGCGCCGGCTGTTGACCACGAGCGGTGTGTGCGCACCGCGCTGCATCAGGACCGCGCCCCGCATGCCCCGCGTCACCACCACCTGCTCGACCCGCCACTGGTCGAGCAGGTCCCGCGCCGCCGCGATGTCGACGGTCAGATCGTCCCGGCCGGCGACGCTCTGCCGACCGGTGAGCCCTGCCGCTTCACGGCTGTTGGGGGTGACCAGCCGGACGCCGGGCACGGCCCTCGCGCCCAGCGGATGCGGGTCCCACACGGTCGGTACCCGGCCGGTCGATTCGGCCAGCAGCCGGCGAACCCCGGGCAGCGCGGCCACCCCTCGACCGTAGTCCGACACGAGGATGCCGTCGGCCGTGGCGAGCGCGTCGGCGACGTCCTCCAGGTTGTTCGAGAGGATCTCGCCGGCCGGGCCGGCCTCGTCGAGCATCAGCAGGGTCCGGTCGTGCGTGCGGATGCGGGACTTGACCGGTGTGGGTCCGCTGAGGCCGAGATCGACGACCCGGACGCCGGCGTCGTCGAACAGCGAGCGGAGCACAGCGCCTGACACGTCCTGCGACAACGCGGTCACCAGCGTCACGTCGACGCCGCCGGTCGCCGAGAGGGCCGCGGCGAGACCGGCGCCGCCTGGCCGCTCGGCGACATCGAGGTCGGCGAGGACCGGGACCGGGGCCTCCGGGGAGAGCCGGCTGACCGAGCCGGTGCTGTCCCGGTCGAGCAGGGTGTCGCCGACCACCACGACCCGCAGACGCTTCGCGGTGCCGGTCCGCCGGGCGGGCAATGCCGCCGTCGGACCGTCCACCGGGGCCGGCAGCGCGGGCGGTTCCGGAACGGCGGGCACCGCCGGCGTGTCCACCGCCTGCTGTTCGACCAGGTGTTCCTCGACCGCCGCCGCGAGCAGATGCGCCACCACGAGGTGGCACTCCTGGACATTGGCGGTGGTGGCCGCGTCGATCGTCACCGCGTCATCGGCGAGTTCGGTCAGCGGACTGGGACCGGGGCCGGTGAGGGCCCACGTGGTCACTCCGGCGGCACGGGCCGCTTCGGCGGCGCGCAACAGGTTCGCGCTGCGGCCCGACGTGGACAGCAGCAGGAGGACATCGCCGGGCTGCGCGTGCGCCTCCACCTGGCGCGCGAACACCTGCTCGTAGCCGTAGTCGTTGGCCACCGCCGTCACGGTCGACGAGTCGGCGTGCAGGGCGATCGCCGCGACCCCCCGCCGTTCGCGCTTGTACCGCCCGACGAGTTCGGCGGTGAGGTGCTGGGCCTCGGCCGCGGAACCGCCGTTGCCCGCGACGAGCAGGGTCCGTCCGGCGCTGAGCCGGTCGGCGAGTTCACTGCCCCAGCGCGTGATCCGTTCGACATCGAGACCAGCCAGCGCCTGCGCCAGGCCGTTGAGATGGCGATGACCATCGTCCGTAGAAGCCGGTTTGGCGGCCATGGTTTCTCCCTCGGTGACACACAACATCAGCAGATTGGTCCGGAAGCCGTGCACTGCACCGCTCGCATCATGGTCTTTCGCGGATCGACCATGATCGACGCTGTCGTCACGGGCGCGAGGATCGTGGTCGGGTTGCTGTTCGTTGCCCGAGCAGGCGTTTTCCGAACGTAGAGCAAGGAAGGCGGCCTGGCCACCGGGAATAGGATTTGCGAGCCAATTCACCTGAGTCTGGCGCCGGTGTTACAGCAGGGGTGGGGAAAGGCGTCATGGTCCGAATTGCGTCGTTTTGCACATTCGGGGTGAGGGTCATGCGGAACCTGGCCCTCAAGTTCAATGAATACGTCCCCTCCCCGTGTATGGTTCCTGGTCAAGTGCCCATCGGGCAGCACTGTGAAGTGACATACGAGGCAATCGACCGCGGTGCTAGCCTCGATTTATAGGAGTTTGATGAGTACTCCTTACATCATTGCGAGAGGCGATCATCCGGCATCGGTCGACATCCTTGTCGTCGGCGGCGGACTCGCCGGCCTTTATCTGGCGCACCGGATAGCCGCCACCTATCCGTTAGCCGTTCTGGTGATCGAGGCGGGTCCTGATGCCGGACCGGACCACCTCCGTTGGGAGAATGACCAGAAAAAGGCCAACCAACTCTGGCTGGAACCGGAGTCGGACCCCTTTTTCAGTCAGCCCTACCGTGCCGCCGGAACGGGTTTCGACGGAATTTCGGGCCTACGCCGCCGGCTCGGCGGCCGGGCCCTCTACTGGGGTGGCGTCACGCTGCCGGTCGAGCCATGGGCGCTGGAGCCGACCTCCTGGCCGCCCGAGGTCATCACCGAGCTGACCGATGCCTGGCAGGGCGGTCCGTCGCTCTACGACAGGGTCATCGCCGACCTGGAGAAGTGGATGGGCGGCCCCCTCACGTCCGAGCGCGAGTTCCAGCTCGGCGACCGCCGGTTCACCGAGGTGCCGCGGGCGGTGCTCGCCGCCGAGAACTCCCCACGCTGGCGGGCGTGGTCCCCCCTGGAGCCGCGGCCCGGCGAGCAGCAGCCCGGTACCGTGTCCGTGCTCTGTGACCACCAGGTGGTCGCCGTGACCAGCGGACCGGACGGAGCCGTGTCCGGGGTCGTGGCCGAGAACGACGGCCGGCGGACGGTGATCGAGGCACGGAGGGTCGTGCTCGCCGCCGGCACGATCGAGAACAGCCGGCTGGTGCTCCAGGCGGTGACGCCGGCCGGTGCCCAGCCGGCCGTGCTGCCGGGCCTGGTCGACAAACTGGCGCAGGGTTTCGTGACGGCTTTCGACCCGGCCGCCGTGCCGGACGCGATCCGTGGACTCGCCGACACCGGTGGACTCTTCCGCGCCGCGGCTCCCCCGGAGTCGCGCTCCAACCTCATGCTGAGCGCTCACCGGAACGGACACGGCCTCGTGGTCGTGGACTGCTACCTCATGGGCGAGCAGACGCGCGATCCGGGCGGCCAGGTGTGGTGCGAGCCCGGACCGGAGCTGCCCTGGCGGACATGCGTGGCCGGCCGTCTCGGCGCCGCCGACCAGGAGGTGATCGCAGCCCAGCGGCAGGAACTGCGGCGGATGCACCGGCTGCTCGACGAACAGACGGGCCCGACCGGGCGCCCGCTCGAGTTCGAGGAGTTCGGCGCCACCGACCTCGCCGACTGGGTCGCCGCGGGGGAGGCCATGGACACGCCGGGCCGGCCGGTGACGTACAGCTTCCCGCTCGGCTCCGAACAGCACGAGGCCGGCACGCTGCCCCTGGGGGGCGCGCTGGTGGACGAGCACGCCCAGGTGCGCGCCGTACGCGGTCTGTACGTGTGCGGCCCGGCGACGTTCCCGCGCACCGGCGCGGCCAATCCCGCGCTCACCATCCTCGCGCTCGCCGCCCGGCTGGCCGGAGAGTTCACCGAGGTGAGCCGATGAACGCCCGCCCGACCGCACACCGCAACGCGCTGCTGTTCCTCAACGGCGGGCTGGGCAACGGCATCATCCTCGCTCCGCTGCTGGCCGCGGTGGAACGGACGCTGCCCGGTCTGCGGTACTGGTCACCCCCGAACGCGGTACTGGAGGCGGACTGGGTGCGCGAACCGCTCGGACTGCGCGGCCCCATCGCCACCCTGCCCACCCTCTGGCGGCGGTTCCGCCCCGCCGACCAGCCGGCCATCGTCGAGTTCTGCCAGGAGCACGACGTCACGCTGATCATCAATCTCCGGTACGAGGAAGTGCGGTACGACGGTGACTACCTCGCCTTCCGGGAGTCGGCCGCCGGTCTCGGTATCGAGTGCTGGGACCTGCACGAGCTGAGCGCCGAGGAGAAACTCCAGCCGTTCGGCACACAGAGCGAGCTTCACCTCCGTCGGCACGGGGTGGCGACCGACGGCGTCACCGCGGCCTGGCTCGCCTCCTCCTGGAGGCCGCGACCCGGGCTGACCGGCATCTGCGTGGGCGCCAGCATCGAGTCCAAGCGCTGGCCGGCGTCCCGGTGGTCCGAGCTGATCGATGACATCGGCCCGGTGGAGGTGTGCTCGGGGCCGCACGAGGCGGAGCGGGCGATCGCCCGGGAGCTGGCCGACCGTCATCCGGACCAGGTCACGCTGTGCCTGCCGGAGACGACGACGGAGTTGCGGGACTGGATCGGCGGCCTGTCCCGTCTGGTGACGAACGACTCGCTGGCGCTGCATCTGGCCGCGGCGCTCGGCTGCCCGACAGTCGGGCTCTACCTCGTCACCGACTCGCGGATCTGGTCACCGGTGGCGGTCCCGGGCCGGTTCCGGGCGGTACAGAGCCAGCCCGCGCGCGAGTGCGAGTTCATGCGCGTGAACGGTACGTGCGCCAACTACTACCAGGGGTGTTTCGACGTGTGCCGGGACGGGGTCACGGCGGCTGACGTGCGCGCAGCGCTGAATCGTCTCGATCCGGCCGACGTGAGCGCGCCCGGTCACCACGGCAGGGGAGAGGCGGCAGCGTCATGAGGAATCGTGCGATCGCGGTCCTGGGCGGACGGTCCGGCAACGCCGGCACCACCTCACTGGCGCTCGCCGAGGCTGTGGGCGCTGAGATCGGGCGGCGCGGGTACGGCATGGTCACCGGCGGGGAAGGCGGTATCGCCGAGGTCGCGCAGCTCGCCTGTGTGGCGGAGGGCGGACAGACGCTCGGTCTGCTCAAGTGGAACCGGCTGGACGACGCGACCCCCGCCACGACCTGGGCGCTGCCCACCTCGATGGACCTGGCCCGCAGCAACATCCTGAACTGGGCCGGGGACGGCGTCATCGCCTTCGAGGGCCGGTACGGGACGCTGGGCGAGATCGCGCTGGCGCTGGACACCGGCCGCCCGCTGATCGTGCTGGGCAGGCAACCGTTCCTGGACGAGCGCGCGCTCGACGTACCCACGTGCCGGTACTTCCCGGACCCCAAGGTGGAGGAGGCCGCCGCGATCCTCGACACTCTGGAGGAGCTGATCGAGGCGTGCGCCCCGGCGCTGGTGCGGCCCGGAGCGGCGCTGTTCGACGACGGCACGGCCGCACAGGGCCCGGTCCGCCTGCGCCGGACGGTTCCCGAGGACCTGGCGCTGTTCCGGCGGGCGTTCGGGGATCCCGAGGTACGACGGTGGTGGGACCAGTCCCCCCGACCCGAGGACCTGGCCCGCTTCCAGCACGAACGCTGTCTGCAGATCATCGACGACGAGCGGACGGTCGGTTTCATCGAGTACGAGGTCGACGACGATTCCGACACGGTGCGGCCGAAGATCGTGATCGCCACGCCGGAGGACCGCGACCGCGGTCTCGGCACGACGGCGCTGACCGTCTTCGCGTCCGCCGTCTTCGCGGCCGGCCATGCACGGGTGGCGCTCCTGTCCGATGCCGACAACGACCGCGCCCTGCGGTGCTACGAGAAGGTCGGCTTCCGCACGGTCGGACGGCTGCGTTCCTACCTGCCCGGCCCGGCCGGACGGCATGACGCGCTGCTTCTGGACCTGATGCCCGATGACCTCGCATCGGCTGAGGAGAAGAAGAATGAGCACTGATCGTGCCGGGGCCGAGTCCGTCCGTACCACTGTCGTGCTGGAGTTCCCGGGCAGCGGGACGTCCGGACGCGTCCGCGCGATGCGACTGGAGAGCCTGGGCTTCGCCACCCGGTACCTGCTCGACGAGTTCCGGCCGCGGGCGACGGCGATCGAGGAGTACGCCGGGCAACTGTTCGACCGGCTCGCGGACGAGGACGTCGGCACGATCGTGTCCTACTGCGGTGCGACCGCCATCGCCCGGCACCTGGCCGCGCGCTACCGCCGGCCGCCCTTGCTGGTGGCGCTGAACCCGGAGCACACCGTGGCGCGCGGTGTCGCCGACCGGCTGCGGGGCGCCCTGGCCAAGATCGAGCTCCCGGCGGAGACGGCCGCGCGCTACGACGCCGATGCCGACACTGTGCGCGACGTCGTCCGCCGGTGGCTGCCGGACCTGGAAGCGGCGATGGCCGAGTCGTACGCCGGCCCACCGCACAACTTCGGAACGGTGGCCGGCCGGCTGGCCGGAATGCAGGCCGACTGGTTCGCCCACCTCACCGCCGCGTGCGATCCGGACAAGCTGCCGGCCGGCCCGGAGGAACTGCACATGGTGGCCCGCGACCATCCGTGCGAACCCGACTGTGCAGCCAAGCACGAGACGATCGACGTCGACCGGGCGGAGTTCTTCACGGCGTCGCTGACCAGTGACGCGCTGGCCAGTGTCCTCAGGTCCTGAGCCGCGACAGACCGGAGGCCGACCTCGGTCGTGTCGACGGCGGGGAACAGACAGACAGTGAGACAGGAGATCCATCATGGTGGTCAACGGGCCGACCCTGGCCGAGTTCACCGCGCTGTGTGCGGAAATCTTCGGCGTGCCCGAGTTGTCCGGGGACACGGACTTCTTCGAGGCCGGAGGTGACTCCATCACCGCGGCGCGACTCGTGGTCGAGGTGGAGGAACGCTGGGGCGTGCAGGTCGACATGAGCGACGTGTTCACCACACCCACCGTCAACATGTTGCACGCCGGGATCCGCGAGGCAGCCCGTGCCGTCTGACCACGCGCAGGACAGGACCGTCGTCCTGGTCGACCCGTACTCCTCCGGGGTCGCGCTCGGCCGCACCCTGCGCCGAGCCGGGTTCGCGACCCACGCGGTGCTCACCACGCCACGTCCGGACCCGGCGTACACGCGCACCTTCACGGCGGCCGACCACGCCGGGACGACCGAGGCCGACCTCGGCCTGGCCGAGGTGCTCGACCGTATCGGCCGGATACGCCCGGTCGCCGTGCTGCCCGGTGCGGAGTGCGGAGTCGAATTCGCCGACGCGCTCGCCGCCCGGCTCACACCCGGGTTCGCCAACGACCCGGAGCGCTCCGTGGCCCGCCGGGACAAGGCCGTCATGATGCGGACCCTGAAAGCAGCCGGGATCCCGACCATCCCCACGGTCGCGGTCGACGACTGGCGCGGCTGTGCCGAGGCGGCCGAGGCGGCAGGGCTCTCGGTCGAGACCGGTGAACTGGTGGTCAAGCCGGCCCGCAGTTCGCTGTCGGACGGGCTCACTCTCGTGCCCAGGGGCGGCGATCTCACGGCGGCGGTCCGGAACCTGCTGGGGGCGCGGAATCTGCTCGGTGCGGTCAACCAGACCGTCCTGATACAGCGGCGCATGCACGGCACCGAGTACGTGGTGGACACCTTCACCCAGAACGGACGTCACGATGTCACCAACGTGTGCCGGTACAACAAGGTGTCGGTCGGCAACAGCTTCGCGGTCTACGAGAGCACCGATTTCCTGCCCGCGGACTCACCCGAGAATCCCGCGCTGATCGCCTACGTCCGCCGCGTCCTGGACGCGCTGGGCGTGCGCTTCGGCCCCTGCCACACCGAGGTGCTGCTCACCGACGACGGCCCGGTCCTGATGGAGACGGGCGCGCGATTGTCGGGCGCCGGCCTGGCGGGCGCCACCGAGCTGGCCACCGGCGGCAGCGCGCTCTCGCGCTACGTGCACAGCCTCCGAGGCGGTACGTCCGACCAGACGGACTACACCCTGAAGCGTCGGGTGCGCGGGGTCTACCTGGTCTTCCGCGAGTCGGGTGTCGTGAGCAACACGGCCGTCCTCGACCGGGTGCGGTTCCTCCCCAGCTGCCGGCACGTCCACCTGCCCCTTCGTGACGGAGACCGCGTCGAGCGATCCACCGGGCTGATGTCCACGATGAACCAGGGCTGGGCGCTGCTGGCACACCGCGACCTGGACCAGGTGGAAGCCGACCACGCCGAGTTCCGCCGGATCCAGCGTGACCTGCGCGTGCGCCCGGACGAGGAGGTCAGCTCGTGAAGCCGGCGATCGAAGTCGCCGGAATCGGCCGCTCGTTCGGCCGTGGCGGCACCGAGGTCACGGTCCTGCGCGATGTGACCTTCACCGTGGCGCCGGGCGAGATCGTGGCCTTGCTGGGTGGCAACGGCGCGGGCAAGACCACCCTGCTGCGGATCCTGTCCACGGTGCTGACGCCCGACCGGGGAACGGCCCGGATCCAGGGATTCGAAGTCGTTTCCCAGGCCCGCCAGGCCCGCGGAGCACTGGGGGTGTCCTTCGGCGGAGACCGCGGCCTGTACGGAAGGCTGAACGCACGGGACAACCTGCGCTACTTCGGGACGCTGCGCGAACTGGGCGGACGCGGGCTGACCGCGCGCATCGCGGAGGTGCTGGAGCAGGTGCACCTGACGGAGGTGGCCGACCGGCGCGTCGAGACCTACTCCAAAGGCATGCGCCAGCGGCTGCACCTGGCGATCGGCCTGCTGGGCCGTCCCTCGGTGCTGATGCTCGACGAACCGACCGTCGGCCTCGACCCGTACGAGGCGCAGAGCCTGCGCGACACCGTGCTGGCACTGCGCGGCGAGGGGGTCGCGGTCCTGCTCACCAGCCACTACCTGCTCGACGTCGAACGTCTCGCCCAGCGGGTCGTTCTGTTGCGGGAGGGGACGGTCCAGCACGAGAGCGAACTCGGCGAGTTCATCTCGCTGGCCGATCACGTCGCCACCATCCTCGTCCGCGGGGAGGGACCGCTGCCCGACCTGTCCGCGTCCCCACTCGTCGACATCAGGGTGCGCCACGAGGTGGACAACTGGGAGGCCGCCCTGCGTCTGCGGGAGTGGGACGCGGATGTGTTCACCGAGATCGGCCGGTTGTTCGGTGGTCTCACGGTGCGAGAGGTGCGCGTCGAAGACATGCGCTTGGAGGAGGCGTTCGCCCGTCTGGCCGGCGGGTCCGCCGCCGAAGCCCCGGTGATCGGACGATCCGCGTGACGCGCGGCACAGGGACAGTGGCGGCGCTCGCGAGTACGGCTCGCCACCAGTTCCTGATCTACGCGACAGCGTGGAAGTTCACCGTGGTCTTCGGCGTCGTGCAACCGGCGGTGCTGCTGCTGGTGAACCTGAACTCGACCAGCGATCCGGTGTCGGCCGCGCGGGTGGTGTCCGGCATCGTGCTGATGGCGCTGTGGACCAATACGGTCTGGAGAGGTGCCATCATCCTGCAACTGGAGCGGGTCGAGGGCGTACTGGCGCCGGGGCTCTTCGGGCTCCGGTCCGCGCTGGTCGTACTGATCGGCAAGTCGCTCGGGTCGAGCCTGCTGTCGGCGGCCTCGGTGTTGGCCACGGTCGGCGCGACACTCGCCGTCCTGCGCCAGCCGGTCTACCTCGGCCCGCCGGTATGGGTGGTGGCCGGCCTGGTGGTCGTCCTGCTCTCCGGCACCGCGGTGGGCGTGCTGCTGTCCTGCGTCTTCCTGGTGAGCCGGCACGGTTCGCAGATCTCCGGCGCGTTGATGTACCCGGTGTACCTCCTCAGTGGTCTGTTGATCCCGCTCAGCCTGTTTCCACGGCCGGTCCGCCTCCTCTCCTGGCTGATCAGTTTCCGCTGGGCCATGGAGTTCTTCGTCTCCTGCGCCCAAGGGGACCCGGACCTGCGCTACTTCGGCCTGACGCTCCTGCTCAGCGCCGCTTACGCCCTCGCGGGGTACCGGGTCTTCGGCTACGTGTCCCGGCGGGCCCGGGTCTACGGCACATTGGATCTGGAGTAGCTGTGGTGAATTACGTGACGGTGGCCCGACTCTCCTACGCCGAGCACCTCGTGGCCTATCCCTGGCGGCTCTCCCTCGTCACGACGTGGCCGCGCGCCGTGCTCCAGTGCCTGTTCTGGGTGCTCATCGGCCAGGTGAGGGGAAACGGCGCGGCGTACGCGTTTCCCGGAGCGGTTGCGTTGAGCATCACTCTGTCCACGATCATCGGGCTGTCCGACGTGTCCACGCTCGACCAGCGCTGGGGCACGACCTCCCGGGTACGGATGGCCAATGTGTCGATCACGTGCTTGAACGCCGCCCGGAGTGTCCCGTGGGTCGTGGACGCGGTAGTGGTCTACTTGCTGTGCGTGGTGATCGTCGGCCCGTTGACGGGTCTGGGCGCGTCGACGGTGTGGCTTCTGCGGGCCTTCCCGATCTTCCTGCTGATGATTCTCTCCAGCGCCGCGGCAGGCCTGGCCGTGGCCTCGCTGTCCGCCCGACTGGATACCAACGTGCTGCTCGGCAACGCGCTGAGCTGGCTGATGCTGGCGGCCGGCAGTTTCGTCACCGCGGTGGTGCAGCTGCCGGTCCTGGACACCATCGGCGCGGTGCTGCCGATGACGCACGGCGTCGCCGCCGTTCGCGCGCTCGCTGCCGGCACCCCGTACTTCCCGGATGTCGTCCGCGAGGCGGTGGTCGGCGTGGGCTGGGCCGTCTTGGCCGCGGTGGCCTTCAGGGTGCAGGCGATGCGGGCGCGGCGTACCGGCAACGACTTCGCGGTCTGACCCGCGGAACGCACCACCTGGCCGTCGACGCCGGCCGGTGCACCGAGAACGACAACTGCGGAAGGGAACCTGACTGCGATGGACCTCCGACCAACCGACACTTCCGTGACCCACGAGACGATCAGAGCCGCGGTTCGCGCGGCGTTGATCGAGTCGACGCACCAGGTCGACCTGGCACGGATCGACGACCGGACCGACTTCTTCGCGATCGGCCTCGACTCCATGGCGGTCGCCTCGATGGTGGCCCGGCTACAAGAGCGACTGGGCTTCGACATCCCGCTGGCCGCGGTCTTCGAACACTCGAACGTAGGTGATCTGGTCGTCTTCCTGGACGATCTGAAGCGTGTCGAGGCGCCCCCGCCGCCTCGCCCCGCGGCGCTGGGCGAGTACTTCCTGGCGCCGATGATGACCAACCACCTGGCCCGCCGCATGGGCCCGGACTGGGAGCGGACGCCCGTCCCGACATGGGCTGCCGTGGAGCTGACGGCAGGGACGATGGACGCCGACGTACTCCGTTCAGCCCTGGACACGCTGGTCCAGCGGCATGAGGCGCTGCGCGTGTCGCTGCACCGGAGCGGGGACGTGATACTCGCTCGGCTCGACCCGGCGGCCTCCATTCCGCTGGAGGTGGTGGACGCCCCTGACGCCGATGACCGAGAGCTCGACCGCATGGTGTTGCGCCTCAGGGAGCGACTCTTCGACCGCACCAAGGCCCCCCTCGCGGCGGTCACCCTGATCCGACGTGCGGATGTCGACCTGCTCTGCATGGTCATCGACCACAGCATGAGCGACCTGTTGTCCTTGCGTATGCTCCTGTTGGAGATCGGCCGGCTCTGTGCGGGCCTGCCCCTGGCGGACCCCGCCGGCCTGACCCTCTCCCAATGGTGCTCGATAGAACGTCAGGTCCTGGCCGATGACGGTAAGAGCGCCGCCGAGTTCTGGTCCGAGATGCTCGAACCGCATTGGCCGGCGACGGAAACGGCCGCAGGGCTGGGCGCCGCGCCGGACCGGTGGACCCACCGCGGGTTCGAGGTCGGCGCGGAGTCCCGCCGTCGGCTGCTGGAGCGAGCGGCGGCCGAGGGAGTGACCCCGTTCGCGCTGTTCGCCGGTCACCTGCTGCACGCGGTTCGAACGGTCATGGGCGTCAGCCAGGTGCCGCTCATCGTGCAGTCGCTCAACCGGGACCTGCTCGGCACCTCGGAGCTGGTCGCTTCACCGGTGCGTGAACTGTGGCTGTCCGTGGACGTCGCGGAGCGCGAGACGCCCGAGCAGGCGGCTGCGAGCTTCCAAGAGCGCTTGCTCAGCGGACTGGGCTGGCAGATGACCCCGCCCTCGCTGGTGCTGGGCGGTCGCAGCGCGTGGTTCGACGCCGGTTGGACGCCGTGGATCTACTTCAGCGTGAACCTGTACCAGATGGAGTTGGACTTCCCCTCCGGCAAGGCGCGGTTGCGGTCGATCCCCATGGCCAAGGAGTCCAGCGCCCCACTCGACCTGCGCATCCTCGACCGCGGGGACCGCCTCGTGTTCGAACTCACCACGTGGCCGACCTTCCTGACCGAGGAGCAGACCGATGAACTGGCGCGCGTGCTCGCCCGGAGTGCCGCGTTCGGTCCGCCGCCGGAAATAGAGGAAGCGGTGGCGGGGGAAGTGGGCAAAGTGGGGGTTCAGCTGTGACCGACGCCATGACGTTCGATCCGCAGATCGCGATCAGCGGGACCGAGTTCCGGGACGAACCGCTCGACACGCTGTTGCGCACCGCCGACGAGGTCGGGGTAACGGCGATCGAGCTCTGGAGCCCGGAAAACCTCCGGACCGAAAGCGGTGGCGACGCGGAGGCCCGCCTGGCGGCTTGGTCCGGACGGGTCGTCGCGGTCTCGGTCGGTGTGGAGAACGCGGAGACCGAGGACGTCCCGGGCAACCGGGCACGGCTGATCGACGCGCTGGAGCTGGCCGACCGGGTCGGCGCGCCTGTCGTCAACACGTACTTCGGCGCACCGGGTTACCGTGACGACCGGCGCACAGCGGAGGTCCTCGCCCGCAACCTGGAACCCGTGCTGCGGCGGGCGGAATCCCTCGGGGTGACCCTGGTGCTGGAGAACGAGTTCGACGCGTTCGGGCGCGACCGCTACCGGGGCGACCTCACCCGGCGCCCGGACGCCCTGCGCGCCGCGGTGCGCCAGATCGGCAGCCCGCGACTGCGGCTCAACTTCGACGCGGCGAACTTCTACTGCGCGGGCGTCGAGCCCTTTCCGTACGCGTTCGACGTTCTGGCCGAGGACGTGGAGTACCTGCACGTCAAGGACATCCGGTACGCCGACACCACCCGGCCCGAGCCGGACGGACCGTGGGTCCGCTACCACGACTACGACCGGGCCTACGAGACCACCGCGCTGGGCACCGGGGCGGTCAACTGGCCCGGCCTGCTCGCCGGCCTGGCCGCCAACGGCTACTCCGGTCCGCTGACCCTTGAACCGCATGCCCGGCGGGAGCACCGCACGGCCGCCTTCGCCCAGGCCGCGGACTGGCTCCGCACCCAGATCTCACACCTACGTCAGCAGAATTCCGCCCGCTGACTCGGCGATTTCTACGGCCCGGAAACGCGGGCTCCGGCACCGCCGCCGACCACATCCGGATCGAGAACCGAGAAGTCCTGGACAATTCCCTTTTGCTGCTGCGCGACGGGACTGTGGAGAAGTGTGGTTGCCGCAGGTCAGCGGGTGCTCGCACACGCCGAAATCAGCTGCGGAGAACAGAGAGCCGGCGGGGAGACGATACCTTTCAAAGTCAAGCCGGGGATTGCATATAAGCGCCAATCTGAGGCCATTTTCCCGCGTAGATATCGTGTTATGGTTGGCTCGCCAAATCTTGCGGAATCGGATGGAGGCGTTGCGAATGCCTGACGAGATTCTGATCACTGGAACGTCAGGATTTATCGGCCGGCACTGCGCGATCGCCTTTGCCCAGGCGGGATGGCAGGTGACCGCGCTGGACATCAGACCGGCGCCGGAAGAGGTGGCGCTGTGCGCCCGGGTGCTGCGCACCGACCTGGCTGACCGGCGAGTACTGGAGGAGATCCGCTCCGGCCGGTTCGCCGCGGTCGTCAACCAGGCCGGCATCAGCAGCACCGTCGAACAGGACCGGGACCTGCTGCGACGGGTCAACGTCGACGCTCCCGTCGCGCTGGCCGCGGCCTGCGCGTCATCCGGCGCGCGGTTCGTCTACGCCTCCTCGCACAGCGTCTACGGCACCTTCCCCCCAGGGACACTGATCGCCGAGGACGCCGGCGCCGACCGGTGTTCCGGTCCGCTCAACCCCTACGCCGAGTCCAAGCTCCGGCTCGACCAGGAGATGGCACAGGCGCCGGAGCACCTGAACTGGGTCGGGCTGCGGTACACGAACGTCTTCGGCAGCGGCGAGGAGCAGAAGGGCGCGATGGCCTCCATCCTCTCCCAACTGCTGCGCCAGGCCGCCGCCGACGTGCCCATCAGGCTGTTCGCCGACTCCCTCACCGCCAGTCGCGACTACGTTCCGGTCGAGGTGGTGGCGCGTACCTGCCTCGCGTTGATCGACACCCCGGTCCCCTCCGGGGTGTACAACCTCGGATCCGGCGCACCGGTCAGCTTCGCGACCCTGCTGGAATGGTCCGCCTCGTTCGTCCGGGCACCGCTCGCTGTCCAGCTGGTGGCCAATCCGCTGTCCGACCGGTACCAGTACTGGACCGGGGCCGACCTGACGAAACTGCGGTCGGTACTGCCCACACTGGAGCGCCTCGACCAGAACCGGATACGCCGGGATGCCAGGGAGCTGTTCGACGAGTTCCGGGCCGGCAAGCCGTGACCGTGCCGCGGAGACCGCCGAGTTGACGTCGCGGCAGTACTGGCAACGGCCGCGGTGCCATGGAACCGCGCGAGGTGTGCGCCGAGCACGGCGCGGCACCGACGTATGAGGCCCGGCTCTGTCGGCTCCCCGACGAGTCCGGCGGACTTCCCCGAGCCGGCCGACGAGCCCGCTCACCCTGTGCGACTACCCGATGGGCAGACGTCAAAATGATCACTGACAACAGCTACCCGCGACGGAATCCCACCGCACTGCTCAGTTCGGTGTCCTCCGACTCCCATACGTGGAACCTCGTCTACCTGGAACTGGTGCTCGCCGAGGCCGGCTACGACGTCCACAACCTCGGTCCCTGTGTGCCGGACGAGTTGCTGATCGAGAACGGCCGGCGGTACCGACCGGACCTGATCGTGATCAGCTCGGTGAACGGCCACGGTGCCAGTGACGGAACGCGCCTCATCCAGCGGATTCGCGCCGATGCCGCCCTCGCCGGGACCCCGGTGGTCATCGGCGGGAAGCTCGGAACCGACGGGACGGCCGGTGCGGTCGAGCGGGAACGGCTCCTCCTCTCCGCCGGCTTCGCCGCGGTCTTCGAAGACGCCACCGACCTCTCTCCGTTCCTGGCCTTCGCCGCCGGCGTTCACAGGGCCGTCAGCACGGCAACAGGAAGGATTCCCGATGAGCACACCGAACGATATGCCACCGTTCGGAGGTGACTTCGGTGCGTTCGTCAGGCGTGCTCATGCCCAGGGGCGACTGGTCGTCCAGCCCCGGATGGGTTTCGGCGATCCCGCCCTCATGCGAGAGGGGCTGGCGGCGGTCGCCCGACTGCCTGCCGCGACGGCCGGGACGATCACCCTGGACAGTTACACCAGGGTCGGCGACTACCGGGCGATCGAGGCCGCACTGGCGAACGGCGAGCGGCTGAACGGCTATCCGATCGTCAGTCTCCATCCCGACGTGACCCTGGGCGTCACGCTGGGACTGGCCGGCCCGGATTTCCAGATCCAGGTCAGACACGGCAGTCCCGACCCGCTCGACATCGTCCGAGCGATGTCACGAGTCGGCCTCTACGCGACGGAGGGCGGCCCCCTGTCCTACTGCCTTCCGTACGGCCGGCTTCCCGTGCGGCGTGCCGTCGACAACTGGCGCCGTTGCTGCGAGGAGCTCGCCGCACTGCGCCGGCCCGGTGCCGAGCCCCACCTGGAAACGTTCGGCGGATGCCTGCTGGGCCAGTTGTGCCCGCCGTCCCTGCTGGTCGCCGTCAGCGTGCTGGAAGCCCTGTTCTTCCGCCGGCACGGACTGCGCAGCGTGTCGTTGAGCTATGCGCAGCAGACCAACCACCAACAGGACCTCCAGGCGCTGGCGGCATTGCGGACACTCGCCAGGAGACACCTGTCCGACGTGGACTGGCACGTCGTGCTCTACACCTACATGGGACTCTTCCCGGCCACGCGGTCAGGGGCGATGCGGCTGGCCGAACAGTCCGTCCGACTGGCGGCGCAGGGCGGTGTCGAGCGGCTCATCGTGAAGACGGCCGCCGAGGCACACCGTATCCCCACCATCGCGGACAACACCCAGGCGCTGCGCGCCGCGGCCGACTGGTTCGACGAGGCGGGCCGGTTCGCCGACGGGCCGGGACCGATGGGCGGCGGCGACCACAGCGACGGTGACGACGGCGACGACGGCAGCGACAACGAGGTGCTGCACGAAGCATGTGCCCTGATCGAAGCGGTCCTTGAGCTGTCGGACGACGTCGGCCGCGCGCTCGTCGAGGCGATGCGGGGAGGACTGCTCGACGTGCCGTACTGCCTGCACCCGGACAACGCCGGGAACTCCCGGTCGTTCATCGACGCGCGGGGGAGGCTCGCCTGGTCGCGGGCCGGGGCCATGCCGGTTCGCCCCCAGCCCGACCACGACTCGCCGATGTCCTCGGCCCAGCTCCTGGCCGCGCTCTCCTACGTCGCGGACCGTTCCGCCGCAGCGAGCCCGTACTCCACCGCCTCCCGCCGAGAAGGATGACCATGAGCCAGACAGCTTCGGAACGCTACCGGAACGCCCATCCGCGCCCGAGCGTCGAATCCGCTCTCGTGCGGCGGGTCCGCGAGGTCGCGGCGGAGCGGCGGCAGGCCCGCGCGGTCTCCGGTGCGAAGACCTCGATGACCTACGGTGAGCTCGACGACCGGTTGATGGTCTGGAGCGACGATCTCCGTCGCCACGGCGGCCGGCCAGGCACCGTGGTGGCACTGGGCGTGGCCGACCCCGCCTACCTGGCTCCCGCCTACCTGGCCGCCCGGGCCGCCGGCCTGGTTCCGCTGATGATGGACCCCCACCAGCCGGCGGAACGGCGCGACCAGGTGCTGCGCGCCGCCCGGCCGGCGCTCACGATGCGCGTTCAGGACACGCCCGAGTACCTGCCCACCGAGTTCGACCCGCGGACCCTGCCGGAGGCCGCGGGCTACGTCGGCTTCACCTCCGGCACCCAGGGACCGCCCAAGGGCATCGTCTCCCAGGAGGCGGGCGTGCTGCACTTCCTGGAGTGGGAGCGTCAGCTGCTTGGCCTGGAACCGGGCCAGCGGGTGGCGATGATCAGTCCACCGACGTTCGAGGTCATCTTCCGCGAACTGGGACTGGCACTGTGCGGTGGCGGTGAGCTGGTCGTCGCCCCGGCGGTGACACGGGTGGACCCGTCCGCCGTGGTGCCGTGGCTGGCCGACCATGACGTCGACGTGGTGCACGTGGTGCCCAGTCTCGCGGCCCGGTGGGCGGCAGCGGCCCAGCACCGGCGGGCGGACCGGCTTCGGTGGACGCTGTTCGCCGGCGAACCCCTGCACTCCCACCACGTCGAGGTGTGGCGGGCAGTGGCACCGGACGCGAGGGTGATCAACCTTTACGGTCCCTCGGAGACGACCCTGGCGAAGTTCTGGTACGCCGTGCCCCCGAATCCGACGCCCGGTCCGCAACCGGCCGGACGACCGCTGCCCCAGACCCGGTTGCGGCAACTGCCCCTGCGCAGCGCGGACGAGCCCGGCGGTGGCGCGTCGTTCCAAGTGGCCATCGAGACACCGTACGGCTCCCTGGGCTATCTCGACGGCACGGCGACGGAGGCCGACCACGCCGCACTGCGCCGCACCGCCGGCCTGACCACCTTCACCAGCCAGGACATCGGTGAGCTCGACGAGAGCGGAAACCTCGTCATCAAGGGCCGGACGGACTCACAGGTCAAACGGCGAGGAGTCTTCGTCGATCTGGCGGCGATCGAACAGGCCGCGATCGCCCAGCCCTCGGTCCGCCTGGCCTGCTGTTTCCAGTTGGCCCCGGACGCGGGCGGAACCGTGGTCCTCGCACTGGAAACCGACGGTGAGCTGCCGCTGGCGGAGCTGCGCCAACACCTCCGGCGCCAGCTGGGGCCCCAGTCTCCCGACGAGTTCCGGCTGGTCGAACGCATCCCGCTCAATCCGAACGGCAAGATCGACCGACGGGAACTGCTCGGCCGACTCACCGGGACCGGCCGGCAAGAAGAGCGAACGACATCACACTGAGTACTGGGGCTGTGTCCAGGGAAGCGTCGTCGACCCGGGCCGAACACGGCCGGCGTGACCGGCCGTCATGTTCCGCAACGCAGCCATCCGAGAAGGGAATCCCGTGGTAGGAGTGCGTCTCGACCACCTCCGGGTCGATGTCCATGACATCGAGAGGGCCGAACGGTTCTACTCGGAGGCACTGGGACTGCGGCGGATCGTCCGGTACGAGACCGAGAACGGCGTCATCTTGCAGATGGGTCCCGGCGGAGCACCACCCGGAGTCGAGCTGTGGTTCGAGTCCGGGCTGGAGCCCCGCCCGAGTGCGACGGAACATCTGGCGTTCGCCGTCGACGACGTCCACGGCCTGCTGGAACACGTCCGCGCTCTCGGCTACGAGGTGGTGAGGGAGCCGTGGCAGATCGGTGACGAGACCGTCGCCTTCGTCCGCGATCCCGACGGGCATCTCGTGGAGCTCAACGATTTCGCCGGCCGGTGACTCGACGCACCGCAGTCTCACACCCGCATCCGGCCAGGCACGGCCCGTACCCATGGCAGCTGGACCAGGCGCGCAGGCTCGGCCGCCTGAAGGACGTCATCCACGACAGCGGGAGCCGGGTATGAGCCGGCCGGCCACGCCGCGACACGGCCACGCTGCCGTACCCCATCAGCCGTCACGTTGAGAGAACCCCGACAGATCGGAGGGCCACGGTGCCCGGTCCAGGCTGGTACCTGATCGACGATGCCGAGGAGCAGGAGGTCATCGAGGCGCTGCGAGAAGGCCACCTCTCCCGCTATCGCTTCGGCGACGAGTCGTCCGTGTCCAAGACGATGCGGTTCGAGCGGGAGATGGCCGCACTGCTCGGCAGCCCGCACGCCCTGGCCGTGAACAGCTGCACATCGGCGCTCGTGGCCGGGCTGACCGGTCTCGGCGTCGGCCCGGGGGACGAGGTGATCGTGCCCGGCTACACCTTCATCGCCTCCATCGCGGCGGTGCTCTTCACCGGCGCCCGGCCGGTGCTGGCCGAGATCGACGAAAGCCTGACGCTGGCTCCGGACGACGTCGCGGCGAAGCTCACCCCACGCACCAAGGCGATCATGCCGGTGCACATGATCGGCGCACCCGCCGACCTGGACCGGCTGCTCGCGGTCGCGGACGGCATACCCCTGCTGGAGGACTGCGCTCAGGCGTGCGGCGGTTCGTACCGCGGCCGGCGGCTGGGCACCATCGGCGTGGCGGGGGCCTTCTCGTTCAACACCGGCAAGACGATGACCACGGGCGACGGTGGCCTGCTGGTCACCGAGTCGTCCGAGGTGTACCGGCAGGCGTTCGCTTTCCACGACCACGGGTTCGCGCCGGACCGGGCGGGCCTGGTCGAGGAGGGCCCGCGGATGGGGATCAACCTGCGGATGCACGAGCTGGCCGCCGCCCTGGGCCTGGCACAGGTGCGCAAGCTCGACCGCGCACTGGAGCACTGCCGCCGCCTGGCGGCCGTGGTGCGCGAGGGACTGGACGGTGTGCCGGGCGTCGGCCACCGCGTCATCCACGACGAGGGCTGGTGCGGCACGGCGCACGTCCTGATCTTCGAGGATCCGGTACGAGCGGCGGCGTTCGCGCGCGAACTGGGCGGGTCCACCCTGGACGCCTCGACCAAGCACAACTACGCCCGCGCGGGCCAGCTGCACGCCGAGTTCGCCCGGACCGACGCGAACGGCGAGCGACGGATACGGAACGCCGCCCCCGGCGACCTGCCGCGCACCGACGACCTGCTGTCCCGGTCGGTCGCACTCAGCGTGGGCGTGGTGGACGGCTATCTGGGCACGCTGGGCGAGGTCACCGTGCTCGACACCCCGCAGGAGGCCGCGGCGAAGACCGCGAAAGTGCGCGAGGTGCTGCTGCGCACCGCCATCGGATGACCGGAGGGCGGTGCCGTCCCGGCCACCGCGGACGACACCGCCCTCCGGCCGATGTGCGGTCCGGGCGGCGCTGCGCCGGGCGGGACCAGCTCGGCCTTGGAGCCCGGCCGCGACCTGCTCCGCGCGATCAAGGTCATCCCGCTGTGCCCCCGTGAGGAGAACCGTGCTCATCGTCTTCGACCTGATGGACACCTTGTTGACCGATCCGTTCCGGCGCGCTCACGAGGCCGCGTGCGGGTTGACGTTCGCCGAGTTCGAGGCGGTGCGTCCGGACGGTGTGTACCACCGGCTGGAACGGGGCGAGATCACCGAGGCCGACTACTGGCGCAGTCTCGTCGACAGCGGCCTGGACTGGGACGTCGAGGAGTTCCACCGGGTGCGCCGCGCGGGCTACGCCTGGATCGACGGCATGCGCGACCTGGTGTCCGACTGCACCGCCGCCCACACGGTCGTGATCGGGTCGAACTACGCGGACTGGATCGACGAGGTGGTACGGGACCACCTGCACGGCCTGGACGTGGACGTGTTCGCCTCGTGCCGGCTGGGCGTGCGCAAGCCGTCGCCCCGGTTCTTCGAACTGCTGGCGGACGCCACGAACACGCCACTGCGGAACGTGCTGCTGGTGGACGACAAACAAGTCAACACCGACGCGGTGGCGGCGCTGGGTGGCACCGGTGTCCGTTTCACCGACGCGGTGGACACCCGCGAGGCGCTCCGGAAGGCGGGCTTGGCCGGTATCTGAGCGCTTCGAGGGCATCGCGCGCGCCCTGACCTCCGCGGGCGAGGTCGTCGGACAGAACCCTGGCCGCCGCGGGGGTCTGCGGCACGGACCGCATCGACTTCCGGGGGCGGGCGGACCGGCGTTCCCCGCGGCGCCCACAGCCGGTGCCCGGCCGGCCGGACCGGCTACCGCGAGCGCCTGCTGGGAGACACCTCTGCCTCGGGAGGCCCGGCGCGTTCCGGGACTTGGCGGCGGGACGCGCCGACCCGCGCGCCGGTCCAGGCGCCACGTCGACTTCCACGTCGCGCCGCGGCTGCTCACCGCGGGTGTCCTCGATCCGATGTCCACCGGCCATCCCGCTCCGGCCCGAGGACTCCGGCACGGCCACGTTCCGGGGCTTGGCGGCGGGACGCGCCGCCAAGCCCGTCATCGGGACGCTAGCTGAAGTGCTTCAGCTCGATCCGGTGGCCGTCGGGGTCGACGACGAACGCCATCGTCTCCCCTTCGATGGAGAACGGCTCACGCACCACCTTGTAGCCGAGCCGGCGGACCCGCTCGACCCATGCGGGCACGTCGTCAGCGAGGAACGCGACGTGCTCGGTGGCGCTGGCGACCGGTGTGAGATCGCGCAGCATGGTGAGTTCGACGCCGGGCAGCCGGCCGCCGGGCGCCATCATCTGGATGACACCGTCCGGCAGGTCGTAGCGGAACACCCGCTCGAAGCCCAAGGCGTCGCGGTAGAACGCCTCGGCCGCGTCCATGTCCTGTACGTCGAGGCGGACGCTGTCGAAACGCAGGTCGGTCACTGTGTCTCCCTCCCAGGGGCCGGACGGGGGTCCGGGGTACGGATCGGGGGGCGATCCCGCCGGGACGCCCCCCGATGGTTCTTCGTGCGCCGCGTCAGCGGACCCGGAAGTCCACGACCCGGTGCTCCCACAGCAGCAGCAGTGTGTCCAGGGTTTCCTCGTCGGCGGGCAGTCCGCGGGCCGCCGCCGACGTCGGTTCCGACGCGGCTGCCTGGAGGAGGCCGAACACCGGCTCCGACACGGAGACGGGCTTCGCCCCCTGGGTACGGAACGACACGATGCGTTCGACCGAGCCGTCCGCCGTCGCCACCACGCGCAGCCGGGTCGCCGGGTGGAGCACCACGTCCGCGGTGTGGAGCACGGCGCGGAACCCGGGCTTGCGCCGGACCGCGTGGCCGGGCACGACGGCCAGGTCGAGCGTCGTGGTCACCAGGCACCGCAGCACATCGCCGACCGACTGCACGATCGGCTCGGCGAAGTTGTTGAACGACGTGTTCAGCAGCACCGGCACGTCCGTGGCCGCGCGGAAACCGTCGATCAGCTCCCACATCACCGGGTTGGTGTCCCGGTGCACGGTCTGCACGCGTGCGCTGCCGTCCACGTGGGTGACGGCGGGCAGCTTCTCCCGCCATTCGGGGCGGACGTCCACGACGCAGCCCATGAAGTCCAGGCGCGCCTTGGTGGCGGTGAGGTCGAACACCTCGTGCGCGGACTCGGCGAGGACCGCGGGGGCGAAGGGCCGGAACCCCTCCCTCTTCTTGATCATCGCGTTGACCCGGTCGCGGCTGCCGGCGTCGCGGGGATCGGCCAGGATGCTGCGGTGGCCGAGGGCCCGTGGCCCGAATTCGGACCGTCCGTGCGCCCAGCCCACGACTTGGCCGGCCGCGACCGCCGACGCCGCGTACCGCGCCTCCTCACCCGGCGCGATCTCCTCCACGTCCACGAAGGCGCTCCACCCGGCCAGTTCGGCCCGCACCACGTCCCGGTCGCCCAGGTCGGGCCCGAGGAAGGCGTTGACGAGCCCCTTGCCCCGGCGACCGCCGGTGACCTCCGCCTGCCAGTGCTGCGCCGCACCCGCCGACGCGCCCGCGTCGTGCGAGGCCGGGTGGACGAAGACCTCGTCGAACAGGCCCCACTGCAGGACGCGGCCATTGGCCGTCGAGTTGTGGGTCACGCCACCGGACAGACACAGCCGGGTGGCCCCCGTCTGCCGCGCCCAGTGGCTCAGCAGATGGTGCTCCACCTCCTCCAGCGTCGCCTGGAGGGCCGCCGCCAGGTCGGAGTCCTGCTGTCGGATCGGCTCACCGCGCCTGCGCGGCTTGAACCCGGCGTGCAGCAGATGCTTCACCACGGCGCCGCTGTCCATGGTGTACCCGCCGCCGTCCGACAGTTCGTAGTGCGGGCGGAAACAGTCGCGGTACACCGACGGGTCACCGTAGGGCGCGAGTCCCATGACCTTGTACTCGTCGAAGCGGCGGAAGCCGAGGAAGGGCAGCAGCGCCAGGTACAGATGGCCCAGCGAGTGCCGGTCGGGATAGCTGTGCAGCAGCTTCAGGCCGCCGTCGGTGCACTCGAACACCGAAACGGCCTCGGCCTCGCCGTTGCCGTCGATGACCACCGCGAGAGCGCTGTCGAACCCCGAGTCGGCGAAGGAACCGAACGCGTGGGCGCGGTGGTGCTTGGTGAAGTGGATGTCCCCTTGCTGGAACTCCCGTCCCAGCGCGTCGGTGAGACGCGTCGTCAGCAGCTCCCGCGCGGACAGCACGGGCGCATCGGGGACCTTCAGGTACTCCAGGCCGACCTCCAGGTCGGCGTAGTCCTCCCCGAAGAAGAACGCGACGTCGTCGACGTCCTCCGCGCGCACGCCGGCCAGCTCCAGGCAGGCCTTCGCCGCCGAGGCGGGGAACAGGTTGGAGTGCTTGAGCCGGTTGAGACGCTCCTCCTCGACCGCGGCGACCACCGTCCCGTCCACGACCAGGGCCGCGGCGGAATCGTGGAACAGGTACTCCGGCACGTCGGGCATGAAGGTCCCGGCCAGATCGGAGAAGCTGCCCGTGATACCCAATGTGATCATGTACTGACTCCTCGTGTCACGCGGCTGTCCAGCGCAGTGCAGTGGCCTTGCCCTCGTCGACCCGGTAGGCGGAGCGCCCGTCGACCACGACCTGCGCACCCGCACCCAGCCGCACGGTCCACGCGTACGGCTCCCCGTCCGCGGCGGGCCACCAGGCCTGGCCGCCGTGGGCGATGGACACGGTGGCATCGCTGGTCGTGGTCAGCACGACCACCGAACGGACCGGTCCCAGGGCGTGTGCCGGGTCCGGCTTCTCCACGGACTGCCACGTGTCCCGTGCGGCTGCCTGCTCACCGGGCTCGCGACCCGCGCCCAGCACGGGGCCGACGACGTCCAGCTCGCCGTCGGCGTACGCCCATCCCCGCAGCAGCACGGCGCGGGCGGCCAGATCGGCCGACTCGAACCTCACCTGCGCGCCGTGCGCCGTCGATCGCGTCTCGTCCACGTTCACGCTCCCGTCTCATGGGGCACCGCCGGCAGCACGTCGAAGCCGTCGTACCAGGCCCTGGTCTTGCCCGAGTCGAGCAGGCGGGGATTGAACCACTCCCACTGCGCGCCACCCGGCTCGGTGACCTCCTTGTGGAACCGGTGGAAGCCCTCCTTCTGCCGCCTGGCCTCCCGGAACGACTGGCCGAACGCGCACTTGGCGCAGATGGCCATCTCGGTGTTGCGGGAGCGGAACTCGAGCGCCTCCGGCTTCGCCCAGATCTCCTCCAGCGTCTCGTGCTGGAGATTGCCGAGCACCTTCTCGCCGTTGTAGTCGTGGCAGCACGGGACGACGCGCCCGTCCCACAGGATGGCCACGGAGTTCCACGGCCGGGTGCACGGTTCGGTGTAGCCGGCCGACGTGTGCTCGCCCAGCTCGGCCACGAGCTCGTCGCCGAAGTCCCAGCGCTCAAGCCGGATGACCACACCGCGGTCGACACCCAGCTCCTCGCAGTAGGCGAGGAACTGCTCGGCCTCCTCGTTGTTGGCGTGCATGTTGATCATCTGCAGGGTGAGGTTGGTGTCGTATCCGCCCTCGTCGCGCAACCGCACCAGCTCGCGCAGATTGCGGTCGGCGATGTCGAACCGGGCCGCCCTGCCGCGGATGGACTTGTAGACGTCCGGGTCCAGGGAGTCCAGCGACAGCACCATGTTCGCGAGGCCCGCCTTGAGGACCGCCTCGGCCCGCTTGGGCAGCAGACTCGGCGGGTTGCACGACAGGCCGGTGTGCACGCCGTGGCTCAGCGCGATGGCGATGGCCTCGCCGATGCCCCTGTGCAGCAGGGACTCCCCGAAGTGGTGCAGTGCGCAGAACTTCGTGTCACCGCTGACCTGGCGCATGATCGAGTCGAACAGCTCCAGCGACATGTCGCCGAGGCCGCGGTCCATCTCGAAGGTGCGCGGGCACATCTTGCAGGTGTACGGGCAGCGGTTGGTCAGCTCGATCTGCTCGATCTTGGGCAGCCGGCCCGCCTGCCGGGACGGACCGCTGTCGAGCCACCGGTTGGCCGCGTCGCGGTCCGCGAAGACCAGGTCCAGCTCCTCGGCGACCTCGGGGACGCCGATCGAGGCGGACGGCGAGTCGTAGATCGCCTCCAGTGCCTCCACGGTCGCCCACGTGTCGACGGCCTGCTTCTTGCTGATGTGGTTGGTGAGGACGACGGTGTCGCCGACCTGCCGGTAGCTGAAGAATGGCAGCAGGTACACCTCAGACCTCCGCGACCTTGTCCACCGTGTCCACCTTGGCCTCCTCCGCGTTCACCGCGTCACCGTGGGACAGCCGCCACCGCAGCTCGTCGACGGTCGTGGGCGGTACGTTGTGCACGTTCAGATACCGCCGGGCGCGCGGACTGAGCCGGGTGAGCACGTCCTCGGGCACGGCGCGGGTGAAGTCCATCTGCGGCCGGTACCAGGGCGCCGTGAACAACGTCTTGATCAGGGCGCGTGGCATGTCCGTGCCGTTGGTGCCGGCACAGTGCCAGATCCGCGCGTCGAACACGACGGCGTCACCGGGTTCGACCTCCAGCGGCACCGACAGCGGTGCCATCACCTCGGGGTCCGGCTCGTCGGCGAGGGTGAGGTGGCTTCCGGGGACGACCCATGTCGCGCCGTTCTCCTCGCGCACCCGGTCGAAGAAGTAGAGGATATTGACACCGGGAATCCTGTCGGGCGGGAAGGACACACCGGTGACGTCCATCAGGTCCGTGTGGTAGTCCCACGGGTAGCGGCCCTGCCCCGGGAACAGGATCAGGGCGTCGAAGCAGTTGAGTATCCCCTGCGGGCCCAGGAACGCGTCGACGACGTCGAGCGCGGACGAGGTCTCCAGCAGGCCGTGGAAGACATCGTCGGCGGCGGCCAGGTTGCGCAGCGCGCCGCGTTGCCGCATCCCGACGAGGCGCTCGACGCCGTAGGTTTCGTCGTCCAGCTCCGACAACCGGTGCAGTGTTTCTCTGATGCGCCGGGTCTCCTCGGGCGAGAGGACGCCCGGAAGCACCGCGTACCCCGTTGTCCGCACCTTGCCGATCACGTCGTCGATGTCGATCGCACTACCAGGCAATGTGACCTTCTCCCCTCATGGAACGCACTTCGTCTTCGTGGCGCGACACTGGGGATCGAGTTTTCAGCAGCCGGTGGTACCCGTCCACGGTTGGCGATCATCACGATGTTGCACGACCACAAGCTGTCATGGGCAGGTGTGTGCAGCAGTACGTGTGAACGAGCGACCGGCGAACCGGTCGACAGACACGTTTTTCGGTGGACGGGGCTCCTGGACCGGGCCGGCGTCGTCATGTGTGGCCGAATCTGCACCTGTCGCACGGACGGGACGCACACCTATAGTTGCGTGATTCGATCTTCTGCCCGGCGTGCATGGCTGTGTGATCCGTGTAGGCGATGACACGTATCGGGTGGCATCACCGGCGACGACATGGGGCAGAAGAAGGAGCAGGAAGGCACCACGGGGTGGCACTCATGGGCCAGGCGCCGGCCACCTGTCCGGGCTTCCTCCACACCGAGAAGGCTTGACATGGCAAACACAGACGCGCGGCTGTGCCGGCCCAGTGCTCAGGTCGTGCACCCGCGCCAAGGGGAAACGTGTGCAACAGATGCCGAGGAGCGTGGAGGCTGCTGCTCCCCGGCACGGGAAGATCCCTGCATCTGTCGGACGGTCAGGTCCTGGATGGACTCCATAGACCGCTCGGGCGCCCTGGCGGAGGCCCGGTTCAGCGCGCTGGAGGCGTTCCTGCTGTTGGTGCGGGCCGAAGCGCCGGATGCCGTGCGGCAGGAACGGGTCGAACAGATCCGCGAGGCACTCGGAGCAGCGCGTGCGCTCGTCGTCGCGGCCGGCTGCGCGCTCAGCCAATCGGTGGACCACCAGCGGGCCGCGGTCCACGGAGATCCTCGGAACCCCTCACCGAGCCACCACTGACCGGCGGCTTCGGGCCGGCCGGTGAAGGGGGAGCCCCGCTGGCCGGGGGAGTGGGCGGGGGTGGATCACGGACCGACGCTCACGACAGCCTCTGCCACTACGGCTCCCCGGAGCCGTAGGCCCCCGCGGCGCCCGCGAGCCCACGGGCCGTAGGCCCCCGACGGCCACGAGCGCCGCGGGGGCCTACGGCCCGGCCCGGTGGGATCAATGGTCCTGCGGTGGTGTCCGGGACCACTCCAGTACGGCCGTCCGGCGCTTGCCGTCGATGACATCGGTTCCCGCCAGGGTCAGGGACCCGGGCTTCAGCTCCTCGACATCGCGTACCTGGTCGGAACCGGCCCAGCCCGACACCGGGCTGGTGACCTCGATGGTGTGGACGACCTGCCGGCCGGCCAGACGCCAGGTGCCGGCGTAACCCACGGCGTCCATGGGGACGGACGAGGAGGCGGTGCCCGATGTCCTCATCATGGTCACGGCGACGTGGCCGTCGGCGGTGTACATGAGGCGCCCCTTGGGATTCGGGCCGAGCGGTCCTTCCAGCATGCCTCCGTGCTCGTCACGCTCGTAGCAGGCGGAAAGCTCCCACACCCCGACCAAATCGGCTGCGGCCATGTCTGCCATATATGCCGACCTCCGGCTCTTATTCATCGTGTTGACATCCATCAAATGCGTTACCCGTGACATGGTGCCAGTCAGGACTGACGCGTTGCTGACACAGTGCTGATGTTCAGGGTGTTCGGGGGACCGATTCCCGCCGCACCGTGGCCGGGTCGTGTTTGAATCCGGCAGGGGGAATTGGGAACGCTGCTTGAGATCGCCGTGCGAGGAATTTCGACCGAGGTTCACTGCGCAGGAGGTGGGTGTGGTGTTCGATCCGGAACCCGATGGAGTGACCGGCCAGGACCGCACGGAGTCCGGGTTCGGCTCTCCGCGGCTGTCCTGCGCGGTGACGGGCGTAGCACCTGAGCCGGGCTGGGAGGCCGAACCGATGCAGGGGGCGCTGACCTCGTACGCCCAGATGCTGCGTCAGATTCTCGACCTTCAACTGCCCGACCGGAGCGCCATCACGGACCGGCCGTGAGTTCGCGGCCGCTTCCGCAGAAGTGTGACGAGAGGTTATGGACACTGTGAAGCCAATGTCCGTTCAGGGATCCGGCGCTGCCCAGAACCAGGCCGGTGACCCGCAACAGGCGGAACTCGTACGGCGACTGCTGCTGGAGAAGTACGAGCCGATCGCTCTGGTCGGCGCCGGCGTGCGCCTTCCCGGCGGGAGCAATTCACTCGACGAACTGACCGAATTCCTGCGCGAGGGTGGCACCGCGACAGTCCCGGTGCCCTCCGACCGCTGGGACAACGAGGAGTTGTCGAAGCTGGGGCAGCCGGTACCGCAGGGAGGCGGCTTCCTCGACGCGATCGACCTCTTCGACGCCAGGTTCTTCAACATATCCCCGAAGGGGGCGGCCTGGATCGACCCCCAGCAGCGCCTCCTCATGGAGACCGCCTGGGAGGCGCTGGAGAGCGCCAACATCGATCCGGCCACCCTGCGGCACGGCAACGGCGGGGTCTACATCGGGGCCAGCAACATCGACTACGCGATGGAGCTGGACGGGATCGCCATGCGGGATCTCGACGGAAGTGTCGCGCCGGGCGTCACACACGCCGGCCTGTGCGGCCGGTTGTCGTACTTCCTCGGCTGGCGCGGTCCCAGCATCACGATCGACACCGCCTGCTCCGCCTCGCTGGTGGCGCTGCACTACGCGGTGGAAGGGCTGCGCCGACGCGAGTGCGACATCGCGCTGTGCGGTGGCGTCAACGTGATACACCACCCGCGTACCAACGTCCTCTTCGCCGATCTGGAGGCGCTGTCCCCGGACGGGCGCTGCAAGACGTTCGACGACAGCGCCGACGGCTACGGCCGTGCCGAGGGATGCGGCGTCCTGGTGCTCAAGCGCATGTCGGACGCCAAACGGGACGGGGACCGGGTGCTCGCGCTGATCCGCGGTACCGCTGTGGGCCAGGACGGCGAGAGCGCCGGCCTCTACGTCCCCAACGGCAGCGCCCAGGAGCACGTGATGCGCAGGGCCCTGGCCGCGGCGGCACTCGAACCGGGTCACATCCAGTTCGTCGAGGCGCACGGAACCGGGACCCCGCTGGGCGACCCGATCGAACTGGGAGCGATCAGCGAGGTGTTCCGCGACTCGCACACTTCGATGGCTCCCGTCGTGGTCAGCTCCCACAAGGCCAACATCGGGCACATGGAGCCGGCCGCCGGAGTCGGGGGCGTGCTCAAGACCGTCGCCCAGCTCCGCGACGGCAGCTACTTCCCCCAGGCCAACTTCAATACCCCGTCGTCGCGGATCCCGTGGACGGCCTACCCGGTCGACGTTCCGACGAGCAACCGCCCCTGGCAGGCCACCACCCGGCGCGCCCTCGTGAACTCCTTCGGCTTCACCGGCACCATCGCCGCGGCCATCGTGGAGCAGGCGCCCGCCTCCGCCGAGCCGGGCCCGCGACCGGGCGACGGCGACCGCCACGTCTTCACCCTCTCGGCCAAGAGCGCGGTCTCGCTCCAACACCAGCTCGACCGGTACCAGAAGCTGCTGGACCAGCGCCCCGACCTCGACGTCGGCGACATCTGTTACACGGCGAACATCGGCAGGGCGCACTTCGCCCACCGCGTCAGCGGCGTGGTGCGCGACCGCGAGGACCTCACCGCCCTGCTCGCCGACCGGCTCGTGCGGCTGAGCGGTGAGCAGGGGGACGCCGGCGACATCAGCAGGAAGGTGGCCTTCCTCTTCGCCGGGCAGGGAGCCCAGTACTCCGGGATGGGGGCCGGCCTGTACCGGCGGTACGCGCGCTTCCGTGAACAGGTCGACGAGATCGACGCGCTGTTCGAGCCGTACCTGGGGCAATCGGTCAAGGCCATCATGCTGGGAGACGACGGGGACACACAGGAGATCCACCGAACGCGCTGGGCCCAGCCCACGCTGTTCATGCTGGAGTACTCGCTGGCCCAGCTGTGGCTGTCGTGGGGCGTGCGGCCCAGCGTGATGATCGGGCACAGCATCGGCGAAGTCGTGGCCGCCGCCGTCGCCGGGCTGTTCAGCCTGCCCGACGCGGTCCGGCTGGTGGCGGCACGGGCGCGGCTGATGGACTCCGTGTCGGCGCCCGGCGGAATGCTCGCGGTCCGCGTCGCCGCCGACGAGGTCGCCCCGCTCCTCGAAGCCCACCCCGACCTGGCCATCGCCGCCCGCAACGCCCCCACCCAGTGTGTGGTGTCCGGTGCCCGGGCCTCCCTCGACGAGCTGAAGGACGAACTGCTCCGGCGGAAGGTGCACGTCACCGAGCTGTCGGTGTCGCACGCCTTCCACTCCCCCCTCATGGAGGAGGTCACCGAGGCCTTCGCGGCGGAACTGCAGGACATCGAGTTCCACGAACCCCAGCTGTCCTTCGTCTCCAACATCACCGGGGAGATGGCGCGGTGGCGGCAGGTCTCGCGCCCGGAGTACTGGGTACGGCACATCACCGCTCCCGTGGACTTCCTCGGCGGGATGCGGACGGTGGAACGCCGGGGCAACCACGCGTTCATCGAGATCGGCCCCGCCCGCACCCTGACCGCGCTGGCCAAGCGGTCGGCGAAGGCGGCGCAGGACCAGGTCTGGCTGCCCAGTCTGCGGAAGGGCGCCGAGGACGACGAGGCGCTGCTGCACGCCGTGGCCGGTCTCTACGAGGCCGGACTGTCCTTCGCGTGGCGCGACTTCCACGGCCCGGCCACGCACCGTCGCAAGGTGGACCTGCCCACCTACGCGTTCGACCGCAGGCGGTACTGGCTCCCGACGGACCGCGGCCGGCACCTGGCCGACAGCGAGCCGTCGCCTCAGGCCGCACCGGACGTCCCGGCGCCGCGGCCCGCCTCGGTCACCCCGCAGGACCTCGCCGGGCTCAGCTCCGAAGAGCGTGAGGCGGCCCTGGTGGTGCTCGTCCGGGAGCACCTGGCGATCACGCTGGGATTCGCCCATGCCACCGAAGTGCCCGCCACGGCCACCTTCTCCGAGCTCGGCATGGACTCGCTGGCCGCCGTGGAGATGCGCGACGGTCTGCAAGCGGCGCTGAGCGTCACCCTGCCGGTGTCGGCGGTCTTCGACCACCCGACGCCCCGGCTGCTCGCGGCGTTCCTCGGCGAGCGGTTCGACGGCGGTGCCGAGAGCTGACCGAAGCCGTCGCTCGCGGCTGTGGCCCGTACCCCGGGGAGGGGTACGGGCCACAGCCACGAGCGACCGGTGTGGGGACGCGGTCAGCTCTTCTCCGCCGACGCGCGCAGGTGCCGGCCCAGATCGGTGGCGATCGCGGAGGCGTGCTGGTAGATGTAGAAGTGCGATCCCGGGAACCGGGTCAGGCCCAGGAACGCGGGACTGAGCGCCGACCAGGTCGCCATCGCGTCGCCGGCGAGCAACGGGTCGGAGAGGCCGCAGTAGGCCACCAGGGGGCACCGGACCGGTGCGGCGTCATGACGGTAGTCGTTGAGCACCTGGAAGTCGGCACGCAGCGCGGGCAGCACCAGCGCGCGCATCTCCGGGTCGTCGAGCACCTCCGGGGGCAGCCCGCCGAACTGTTCGACCTCGCCGGTGAACTCCTCGTCCGACATGTCCGCGATGGGTACGTCGGTGGGATGGTGTGCGACGCCCGCCCAACCCGAGACGGCGAGCAGAGCAGGGCTCGGGCCGCCTTCCGCTTCCATGGCCAGGGTCAGCCGGTAACTCAGCAGCGCCCCCATGCTGTGCCCGAAGAAGGCGAACGGCCGCCCGTCCCAATCGTCTTCCACTTCGTCGTACAGCGCCTCGATGAGCGGGTCGAGGCGGGTGAACGCCGTCTCCGAGCGGCGTTCCTGCCGTCCCGGGAGCTGCGTGGTGCGCACCTCCACGTCGTGGGGGAGGAGTGACGCCCACCGTGCGTACGAGGCGGCCGATCCGCCGGCGTGCGGGAAGAGGTAGAGGCGGACGGTGGCATCGGGCCGCTGCGGGCCTGCGTGGAACCAGCGGCCCGAGGCCCGTCCGTCATCGTGACCCATGAGGCCTCCGTGGAATTCGTCTGTGCGGGGAACCGGTCCTGACCGCGGGCGACCTCCGCGAACCGGTGGGAGGTGGAAGCGGCGCCCGGACGAAGGTCCGTCCGGGCGCCGCGGTCGCGTCGTCGCGGGAACCGGTCAGTGGGACGGCAGCTCACTGACCAAGGTGATGTCACGGGGGACGAGGTCGTGCGGAAGCCGTTCGGCCAGCCAGGAGACGATCTCCTCGGGACGGAGCGCCTTGGCGTTGCCGGTCCGCGCCACCACCGGGCGGGGGTCCTCGGCGTACTCGGGCCGTATGCCCCGCACGGTGTAGCGGCCCGCTCCCCGCAGCAGTTCGACCTCCGAGCCGCTCACCTTGAAGCCGTGCTCGACCAGCATGGACTGCGTCTGGCGAAGGCGTCCCTCGGTCGGGGTGCCGACCTCGTCGTGCACCTCCATGACGATCTGCTGGACCAGCGGCCAGTGCCGGTCCTCGATCCCCAGGAGGACGTCCAGCTCGGAACGCTGGACATCGATCTTGAGCAGATCGATGCGGGTCACCCCGGTCTCGTCGAGCACCGCGGACAGCGGACGCAGCCGGCAGCGCCGTTCGCTCCGCTCGAAGTCCCGGGTGACGAGGGATTCCACCCGGGCCAGGTGCTCCTCGCGCTCCGCGGAGCCGCTCTCCCTGGCGTTCTGCACGTACTGCTTGACCAGTTCGCTCTCGGTGTCGAGGCTGGCGTAGTCGGACCGGCAGGACATGATGGACAGGTCCGGGTAGAAGTTGAACGTGACCTCGCGGTCCCGGTCGGACAGTCCCGCCTCGAACATCCTGGCCCGGACGCCGTAACGGTCCAGGTTGCGCCGCAGCTGCTGGTGGATGTCCGTGACCGGCTCGAAGGCGAACACCTCCGCGGAGGGGCACCGGGCTCCGACGAACAGGGCGAACGCCCCGATGTTGGCGCCCACGTCGAAGACCACGGCGTCCTGGCGCAGGACGATGCCGCCGTCCAGGTACGACTCGCCCACGAAGATCTCGTCGTGCAGGAACTGCACCTCGTCGGGGTTGTGCATGTCCAGTTCGGCGAGGGGGCCCGTGTACGGCGAGGAGGCCGGCGCGTCCCATCCGAGCACCTCGGCCCGCAGGTCCCCGGACGCGTCACGGGTGACCCGGGCACGGGCGATGCCGGGAAAGCGCAGGAGCAGGTCATGCACCCGCGTAGTGGCGTCCGTCGAATCGGTGGTGGTCACATCGCTGTTGTTCGGCACGGTGGCCTTCCTCGGAGAGCGGGGCCGGTCCGGGCGCCGCGAGGCACCCGTCCGGAAGGGGCGATGGGGGTTTCGGCAGAGCCGGCGGGCTCGGGGCACCGTCATGTGGCGCACGGCCGGTTTCACCGGACGAGCGCGCTCACGGCCTTCTTGTGGACCGTGTTCCGGGCGGGCTCGCCCAGTCCCGGATCCTGCCGCAGTACGGCCATCATGCACTTCGTCAGGTTCTGCGACGGTTCCAGTCCGAAGCCGTCGACGAGCCGGCGGCGAAGGTGGTTGTACGCCTCGATGGCCTCTGCCTGGCGGCCCGTCCGGTACAGACTGATCATGAGCAGCTCCGACAGCTGCTCCCGCCAGGGGTACAGGGACGTCATCCTCTTCAGCTCGCTGATCACCGAGGCGTGACCGCTGATCTCGATGTTCAGCCGTATCCGGGCTTCGATGGCGGACAGCCGCATCTCCTCCAGCTGTGTCGCGGCGCTCTCGCAGATGAGCCCGCCGGACACTCCCTGGAGTGCTGACCCCTGCCACAGGCCGAGCGCCCGGTCCAGCAGGTCGCGAGCCGCTTCGGGATGCAGATGAGCCCTCGCCTCGGCCTCCGCGGTCAGACTCGAGAACACGTGTGCGTCGACCTGGTCGGGTTCGACGTCGAGTGAGTAACCGTGCGGATGCGTCACCAGGTTCATCCGGGTGAAATCCTCACCGAACTCACTGGCCAGTACCTTGCGGACCCGTGCCACGATGGCCTGGAGCGCGTTGTCCGGAGCGCCGGGGAGCTTGTCCCGCCATAATTCTTCGAAGAACTGGTCCTTCGTGACGACATTCTTCGGGCTGATGAGGAGGAGCGCAAGCAGCGTCCGCTGGCGCGCGCCCTCGACTGGCTTCGTCACGGTTTCGCCGATGGTGCTCAGAGAACCCAGAACGCGAAATTTCACGTATGTCCCTCGAATCGAGTCCATGTACCGCATGCCAGACCAGCCAGGTGGGCACGATCCGGGCTTCGTGAAGCTGTCGTTGCCGGGCGGTCGTCTCCCAGCGCGGGCATCCTGCACGGGCATGCTGCAATACACGCCACACGTGTGTCTATTACCTCCGTGGTAGTAGCAGTCACGCAGAGCTCGGAGGGGGGAGCAGTGTGTACCCAGTGCGAAGGATACGTATGCACATGGCTCCGAATCGAGGGGAACTATGGCTGACAGGTGTCGTTGTGGCCGAGTCGGATGACCCCTGAGCGACCTCGGACATTACATAAATATTACCTAGAGCGGCTCGGTCCCGGTCCCGCCCTCCGGTTCGGAGGGCCGGAGGATGGCCGGTCGCCGACTCCCCGACTCCCCGCCGGCCCGCCGGCCGGTCGCCGGCTCCAGGCGGCGCTGTGCCGGCGCGCTCCGAAGACCGGTCTTACAGATACATGTGCAGCGCGCTGCCGTCGCCCCGCATATGTGTCTGCTGACCGCCGGTGATCTCCCCCCGGCGGTACGTCAGGGGCGCGTCATCGCCTCGTCAGGCCCTGCTGGCAGGATATGACCCGTCGGAAGGGAAACCGGCCGACGAACCGCAAGGAGAGGTGCCCGGAGTGGCCTATCGGGGACCGGACCTCTGGTCCGGTCGGGCTCCAGCAGTCCGCGCAGGTTCGAATCCTGCCCTCTCCGCAGAATGCGACGTCCATCCTCCACACGGAGAGACACGAGCGAAGATGACTGCGGGAACCTCAGCCCTCACCCTGGACGACGTGCACCGAGCCATCTCGTCCCACGGAGACAACCCCAGCGCCTTCCTGGCGCTCAGCAGCGGCAACTCCTACTTCTCCGTCCCGGGCCTTGACGGAGTGATCGTCTATCGCACCTCCGGCCCCTTCCTCGTCCAGTTCGCGGGCCCGTTCGCACCGGCCGACCGCGCGCCCGAACTGCTGCGGAGCTTCGTCGAGTTCGCCGCCGAACAGGGCCGTGGGGTCGTGTCCGTCCAGGTGCAGCAGAACGAGGTCGGCCTCTACGCCAAAGAGGGATTCACGGTCAACCAGGTGGGCGCCTCCTACGCCGTCGACCTGGCCCGGTTCACCTTGCGCGGCACCCGGTTCATGCAGCTGCGCAACAAGATCGCCCGTGCGGCCCGGGCGGGGCTGACGGTGGTCGAGGGCACCTCGCAGGAATGGGCCGACGGAGTGGCTGCCGTCGACCGCGCCTGGCTGGGCAGCAAGGGCGAGCACGCCCACGAACTGGAGTTCCTGGTGGGCCAGATGGGCGGCCCGGCACAGGACCACCGCCGGTTGTTCGTGGGGCTCATCGAGGGACAGGTCGTCGGCTACATCTCCTACTCCCCGGCGTACGGCAGCCGGCCGGGCTGGCTGCACGACCTCAGCCGCAGGCTTCCGGGTGATGTGCCCGGCATCATGGAGTCGATCAACCAGGCGGCGATCAGCACCTTCACGGCGGAGGGCGCGGAGTGGCTGCACTTCGGCTTCACGCCCTTCACCAGCCTCGTGCCCGAGACGGAGTCCCCGAACGCCAGCGCGGCGTTCGGCTGGTTCCTCCAGTGGCTCTGGGAGTACGGGGACGCGGTCTACCCGGCCCAGAGCCAGCTCGCCTACAAGCAGAAGTGGGCCCCGCACGCCGTACTGCCCGAGTACATCGCCTTCCACGGCCGGGCACAGGCCGGAGGGCTCGTCCACGTGTTCAAGGCGGCGAAGGCCGTCTGACGCGAACCCCCCGATCCGCCCGAACACTGGGGAAGGCACATGACCGAGACCGACCGGCTGACCGAAGCTCAGTCGCACCTGTGCAACACGTTCTTCGCCCTGGCCGGTGACCCGGACAGCGCCGAGGCCATCGCGGCGGCCGACCGGGCACTGTGGGCGCTCGACGACATCCTCGCCGAGACGGACGGGACACCCTCGCACACCGGGTGACCCGGGGCCGGGCGCGCACCCCCGGGGACCTCGGTCGACCTGTCCCGGCCGGCCGGGGTCCACGTACGATGGCTCCATGACAGCTGAGTCGGCACACAGCACTCAGGATGTTCCGACGGTTGGCGGGCTGCTTCGCAAGAGCCGTCGGAAGTGCGCCATGAGCCAGATGGAGCTCGCGCTGGCGTCCGGGATCTCGCAGAAACACCTGAGCTTCGTGGAGACCGGCCGGGCGCGGCCGAGCCGACGTCTGCTGCTCAGGCTGGTCGGCGCGCTGAGCATGCCTGTCGCCGAGGCGGACACGATCCTGCTGGCGGCGGGATACGCGCCCCTCAGCGGCGAGCCCTCGGCCGGGAGCACCGAGAGGTACACGCTGCTCGGCAATGCCCAGCGCGTCCTGAGAGCGCACGACCCGTTCCCCGGTGTGGCGTTGGACTCCCAGTACAACGTGGTGTTGTCCAACAGCACGGCCTCGTTTCTGCTGTCCTATCTGGTGACGCCCGAACTGCTGGACGGCAAGGTGAACCTCGTCCGTGTCGGTCTGCATCCCGACGGGCTGGCGACCAGGATCGTCGACTTCCGCGGGTGGCGTGAGGACAAGCTCCGGTTCATCCGCAACGTGGCCGAGGTCTCGAACGACAGGGAACTGGCCTCCCTCTACAACGAGACCTCCTCCTACCATTCGCCCGGCGCCTCTTCCCTCCGCCTCACCGGCGCGTACCGGAACGGCCCCGCCCCGGCCAGTCCTCCGTCCCTGTCGCTCCAGGCCTTCGGTTCCCGGCTGAACTTCACGACCGCCATCACGGTATTCGGCGCCGCGTCCTCCGAGCAGAACCGTCTCATGCTGGCCACGTATCATCCGGCCGACTCGAAAACGGCGGAGACGCTCCGCAGCCTTGTCGGACGGCCGGACCGCTGACGTACGCCGGCCGATCGGCCCAAGGCAGCCGTCGGCCGGAATTCGCCGCTGCGCAATTACCTCGCAGGTAATCGACAATGCACCCGGAACGCTGCCAGCATGGGCCGGGCGCCGGGAGCGAAAGAGGCCCCGTCGCGCATTGCCGCCCTGTGCGGTAATCCGAAAATTTCACCAGGAGGAAAGAACGTTGGGTTCCAGCGACGAGTTCGTGACCCGTTACGCCGCTGTGTGGAACGAGACCGATTCAGGGGCGCGCCGGAAGGCCGTCGCCGACTTGTGGGCAGAGGACGGACACTACGCGAACGTGGGCCAGGAGTACCGGGGCCACGAGGCTGTGGCCCAGGCCATCGACGAGGCTTACGAGGACTTCGTCTCCAAGGGGTTCTCCTTCACCGTGCACAGCCACCTGAAGAACCACGACGCGATCCGTATCGTCTGGCACATGGTTCCCACGGGTGGCGGTGACGTCGCCGCGGTGGGGACCGAGTTCATCACCGTGGACGCCGCCGACCGCATCCTGACCAACTACCAGTTCATGGACATCGACCCGGGCCAGTAAGGGGTCGGCGCGACACACTTCCACCGGTGCCCGGCTGGGATTCCCCAGCCGGGCACCGTCGTGTGCCCGGCCGCCCGGCCGCTCGAAGGGATCCTCCCGCCCTCCTTCGGCGAGACCCGCTGACGCGGCCCTGACGACGCTCCCACGCCTGTGCGTCCAAGCCGGGCTCCGCTCTGGACGCACATCCTCACCCATGGCTTGATGGAGCCAGCCCGTGGACTGTCGAATTTCGTTCGGCCCACCGCGGGATGTGTTCCACGACCGGCGTGTTCCACGGAGGAAGCCAGCATGACGCAATGGACACCACATTCTTCCCGGACCACCGTGGAATGGCTTTCGGACCTGCCCCGGTCCGATCGCGCCGAGGCACTTGAGAACATCGTGGAAACGGAGTTCAAAGAGTCGCTCCTCATGGCCGACGAAGACGTCCTCCCCCACGACCAGAGTTTCTTCGACCTGGGTCTCACGTCGCTGAGCCTCACCAAACTGAAGCAGCGTCTGGAAGACATCCTGCACGTGGAACTGGACGGCAACCTCCTGTTCAACCAGCCGACGGTGCAGGCGGTGCTGGAGCACATCAGGCACGACCGGCTGCCCGACCTCTTCGGAGCACCGGAACCCGCGCCCGCCCAGCAGCCGGCCTCGTCCGCCGCCCCGGCCGACCCGCTTCTACAGGACGTGCTGAAGGACTTGTACGAGAGCTAGCCCCGGCAGACAGAGTTCGCCCCGGCGCGACGCCCGGCGCACCCCTGCCGCCCCTGAACTCCCCGGCCTCCGGACGAGCCGGGAACACGCCCCGCCGGTCGGGGAGCGTGAACGCCCCGTCCTGGGAGAGGACTTTCACCGTGCACGAACTGCGCACACTGGACGCCATACCCGGCCACCACGCCCGGCACCGGCCCCACCACCCGGCGATCATCGCCGAGGGCGTCACCGTCGGCTACCGGGAGCTGCACGAGGAGAGCAACCGCAGCGCCCGTGCCCTGCTCGGCGCAGGGCTCAGCCGGGGCTCACGAGTCGCCTATCTGGGCAAGGAGTCCCACCACTACTTCGAGATAGCGTTCGCCTGCGCCAAGTCCGGGACGGTCCTCGTCCCGCTCAACTGGCGTCTGACGCAACCGGAGATCGCCCACGTACTGCGCGATTCCCGCACCGAGCTGCTCTTCGCGGAACGCGAGTACGCGGACGTCGCCACGACGCTCAGCAAGGAGCTGGACGGCCTCGCGACCGTGGTCGTCATGGACACCGCCGACGAGCGCGGCGCGGGATTCCTCGCCTGGAAGGCGCCGTGGCCCGATGAGGACCTGGCCCTGGAGGCCGATCCCGACGACCCGGTGGCCCAGGTGTACACCAGCGGCACCACCGGGGCCCCCAAGGGAGCCGTCATCCCGCACCGGAGCTTCTTCGCGCTGGGACTGTCGCTGCGCCGGGCCGGACTGGACTGGGTGGACTGGTACCCCGAGGACAAGAGCCTGATCAGCCTGTCCGGTCTGCATCTGGCGGGCCTGAACTGGTCCATGCAGGGCTTCTGCGCCGGTGCCACGATGGTGGCGATGCGGAGCTTCGTCGCGCAGGAGGCCGTGCGGCTCATCCGGGAGCTGGGCATCACGACCACGTTCGCGGCCCCCGCGATGTTGCAGATGATGCTGGCGGAGCCGGCGGCCGACCGCGCGGCGTTCGCGACGCTGCGCAAGGTGGTCTACGGCGCGTCACCCATCTCGCAGGACCTGCTGAAGCAGTGTCTGGACGTCATCGGGGCGGACTTCGTGCAGGCCTACTCGGCCACGGAGGCGGGGAACGCGGTGACGCTGCTGCCGCCCGCCGCACATGTGCCGGGCAGCCCGCGGCTGAAGTCGGCCGGCCTGCCCTGCCCGGACGTGGAGCTGCGGATCACCGATGCCGAGGGGCGCGAAGTGCCCGTCGGTGACGTGGGCGAGACCTGGGTGCGCTCGCCCGCGGTCATGCTGGGCTACTGGAACAACCCGACGGCCACCGAGGCGGCGCTCGTCGACGGATGGCTCCGTACCGGGGACGCCGGCTACGTCGACGAGGACGGTTACTTCTACCTGTGCGACCGGATCAAGGACGTCGTCATCGTCGCCGGGGCCAACGTCTACCCCGCGGAGGTGGAGGAGGCGCTGCGGGAACACCCCGCGGTGGCCGAGGCGGCCGTGATCGGAGTGCCGGACGAGTCCTGGGGCGAGGCACTGCGCGCCTGCGTCCAACTGCTGCCGGACCAGCAGGTCAGGGCCCGGGAGCTGATGCTCTCCCTCAAGGGGCGGATCGCCGACTACAAGATCCCGACGCAGTACGAGTTCGTCGATGAACTGCCGCGCAACTCGATGGGCAAGATTCTCCGCCGTGATCTGCGCGAGCAATTCTGGCAGGGCAGAGAGAGCCGCGTGCACTGAACATCGGCGTGGAATGCGCTGATGAGTGCCTGACGCCCCGCTGATTCCGGCCGTCGGTCGGCACCAGCGAGTCTTCTTTCCCGCACCGAGTCGTGTTTGACTGGGCAACGATTTGCAACCGGTGAGATTCTTCGAGAGCCGGATCGACGTCCTCTTCGGGCGGAATGCTCCGCGCGGTGTGCAGGAAATCCACGCGCGGTACGGATAGTTCGTTTTCACTCGGAAGGGTAGAGCCGGACATGGCTTCCTCGACCGTGCTCCGTCACGGTTCCGTCGCCGGTGGTTGCGACACTTCGACAACAGACATCCCCACGTACCACTCCTTCGTGGGCGGCGAAGATGTGCCCTCGGACTCACACGTATACACGGTGACCACGGCATCGATCCTCGACGACGTCTTCGAGAGCCTCACTCTCAAGCGCAGACTCGAACGGGGCAAGGCGGACGTCACGGAAGCGGCCGACTTCGTCGTCGGCCGGTGCGCGGTGGCGGACGACGAGACGGTCGTCCGGGCGACCGAGGCCGCGGCCGGGGCCGCACGGCAGTGGGCCGGTATGCCACTGAGCACCAGGATGAAGCTGGGTGAGGGCATCCGCCGGCGGCTGCACGAGCGCCACGCGGACTTCATCGACCTGCTGACCGCCGAGGGAACCCCCCGGAAGCTCGCCGAGTGGCAGGTGGCAGGGCTGCTGGAGATCTTCAGCGAGGAGACGCTGGGGTGGTGTGCCGAGCAGATGGAGCACCGCTTCGAGCACGGCGGCCGGCAGATGGTCCTGCGCCGGCTGCCGGACGGCGTCGTCGCCGTCAATCCCCCGCAGAACGCCCCGGCCAGCAGCGCCCTGTTCGGGATCCTCCCGCTGCTTTCCGGCAACACCGTCGTGCTCCGGGCGCCGCGTAGCGCGCCGCTCGGTGTCATGTTCGCCATGCGGGAGCTGGTGCTGCCGGCGCTCCAGGAGATCGGCGCGCCCGACGGAACGCTCAACGTGTTCTGCGCCCGGCCGGGACCCGTGCTGCAACACTGGCTGAAGAGTCCGCAGATCAACGACATCTTCTTCACCGGTGGCGTGACCCGCGGGCTGGAACTGGAGCAGGAGTGCCTGGCGGTCGGGAAGAAGCCCATTCTCGAACTGGCCGGCAACGACTGCCTCATCGTATGGCGCGATGCCGACCTCGACGCCGCCGCCGAGGCCATCAGCGAGTGCTTCTTCGGCTCGGGCCAGATCTGTATGGTCCCCAACCAGGTGCTGGCGCATCCGGCGATCGCGGACGAACTGCTCGCCAGGGTGAAGGCGCTGGCCGAACAGATCCGCCCCGGTCTGCCGGACGACCGACAGGCCCTGCTGTCACCGGTGCTGCGCAGCGAACGCTTCTTCGACTACGTCCGCGACGCCCTGTCCAAGGGCGCCGGCGTGGTGCACGGCGCCCGGCGGCTGGAGACCGACGGCTCCCCGTCGGACACGGGTCTGTTCCTGGAACCGACGGTGCTGCGCATCGACGGTCTGGACGCGTGCAGGGAGATCGAGGCGGTCCGTGAGGAGACCTTCTTCCCCCTCATTCCCGTCGTGGTGCCCGAGTCCGTTCCGGACGAGCGCCTGCTCGACCTCATGATCGACTACGTCAACAGCAACGCCTACGGACTGCGCAACTCCCTGTGGTCGGCCGATCAGCGGGTGATCGACGAGTACGTCGCGCGCGTCTCCAACGCCGGCCTGCTGAAGATCAACGATTCCCACATCGGGTTCCTCCCCTTCATGCCGACGCACGGTGGCACAGGCAAGACGGGCGGAGCGTTCGGGGAAGCCAACTATCCGATGTTGCGCACCACCCATCTGCAAGGCGTGTCGATCGCCGGTGGCGTGCGGCCCCGTGAGGCGGTGTTCGGCGCCTACGCGGCGCTGACCGGCCCGTGACACGGCCGCCGCGCACCGAAGACCAATCCGGCGAGAGCCGTCCCAGCGAGTGAGAACCGAGGACCAACATGCGTTTCATGCAAGTCGACTACGACACCTGTGACCGGCTGCTGCCAGGTCTGCGTGCCGAACTGGCGCGCCACCAGCTGTCCGAGCTGGAGACGGAGGGCGGCCCGGCCGTCGAGCTGTTCCGCAGCCACGGCGGCTCCAACCTGCTGGTGCCCCGGGAGTACGGCGGGCTCGACGCCAGCCCGCTGGAAGCGACGCGGGTGGTGCGCGTGCTCGGCTCGCTTGCGCCGTCCCTGGCCGTGGCCACGGCGATGCACCACTTCTCCATCGGCACCCTCTTCGCCATCGCCGACACCTTCGCCAAGGGCTCCGCTCTGGACGACCTGCTGCTCAAGCGAGTGGCGGAGGAGCGGATCCTCGTCGCGTCCGGTTTCGCCGAAGGACGTACCAGCCAGGGAATCCTCGACCCGACGATGACGGCGACCCCCGTCGAGGGCGGATACCTGCTGAACGGATCGAAGAAGCCGTGCAGCCTGTCGAAGTCCATGGGCCTGCTCACCGCGAGCGTCGGCGTCCCGCAGTCCGACGGCTCCACGGCCATGGGCTTCCTGCTGCTCCCGGCGGACACGCCCGGCATCAGCGTCCACCCCTTCTGGAAGAACTTCGCCCTGGCGGCGGCGGAGAGCAACGAGGTCCGGCTGACCGATGTGTTCGTGACCGACAGCCAGATCCTGCAACCGCCCGCGGAACTCGCGGACGAACTCAGCGAGTTGCAGGAAGTGGGACTGGTCTGGTTCCAGATGATCGTGTGCGCGGCCTACACCGGCATGGTCAGCACGCTGGTCGGCCGTGTGCTGGAGCGCGGACGTGGCAGCGCCACCGACCGCGCCAACCTGGTGACGCGGGTGGAGTCCGCCGCGGCACTGACCGAGGGCCTCGCCAGGCGCGTCATGGACGAGGACCTCGGCAACGACTGCCTGGCCGCCGCCCTGACGACCCGCTTCACCGTGCAGGACCTGCTCTCGGCCTCGGTCAACGAGGCCGTGGAACTCCTCGGCGGCATGGCCTACGTGTCGTCCGCGGACGTGTCCTACCTGGCCACCGCGGCGCACGCCATCGCCTTCCACCCGCCGTCCCGCACCAGCATGACGGACGGGCTGCTCGACTACTACGCCGGCCGACCGCTGATCGTGGCATGAGCCGAGTCAAGGAGGAACCCATGAGCACGGTGTCCCGGACCGCCGACGACCAGCAGGCGATCATCTCCAGCTACCGCCGCTACCTGAGCAAGGGGCGGGCGTCACTGGGGGAGATGTTCGGCGGGGACGTGGAGGAGTACTCCTCCGGAGCATGGCTGCGCACCGCCGCCGGCCGCAAGATCCTCAACTGCGGTGGCTACGGCGTCTTCCTCATGGGCGCCCGCCATCCCCGTGTGATCACCGAGGTCACCCGCCAGCTGAACGCCAACCCCATCGCCACCCGGCTGCTGCTGGAACCCCAGGCGGCGCGGGCAGCCGAGGCGCTGGTGTCGGTGGTGCCCGCCGGCCTCCAGAAGGTGCACTTCGCCTGCGGAGGCGCCGAAGCGGTCGAGGCCGCGATCAAGCTGGGACGCGCGCACGGGAAGCGCCACCTGGTCTCCATGGAGTCCGGGTACCACGGCAAGACCCTCGGTGCGCTCAGCGTCACGGCGAAGGAGACCTTCCAGAACCCCTTCCGGCCGCTGTTGCCCGACGTCTCGCACGTCCCCTACGGCGACGCCGAGGCGCTCGACCGGGTGCTCGCCCAGCACCCGGGTGAAGCCTGCGTCATCGTCGAACCGGTACAGGGCGAGGCCGGTGTCATCATCCCCCCCGACGGCTATCTGCGGGCGGTGGAGCAGGCGTGCCGCCGGCACGGCGCGTTCTTCGTCCTGGACGAGATCCAGACCGGCCTGGGCCGGGTGGGTCACTGGTGGGCAGCGGACCGGGAGGGCGTCGTCCCCGACGTCCTGCTGGTGGGCAAGGGGCTGAGCGGCGGAGTCGTCCCGGTATCGGCGCTGGTGGCGACCCCGGAGGCCTTCGGTCCCTTCGACAAGGACCCCTTCATCCACACCTCCACGTTCTCCTGCCACCCCCTCGCCATGGCCGCCGCGCAAGGCGCCATCGCCGCCATCAAGGAAGACGGCCTCGTCGAGCGAGCCGCTGCCCTCGGTGACCTGCTGATCCCCCAGCTCAGGGACATCGCCGTACGGGAACTGGGCGACCGGGTGCGCGAGGTCAGGGGCCGCGGCCTGCTGATAGGGATCGAGTTCACCGTGCCGGGGCTGGCAGGCGACCTGCTGCTGGAGCTCATCGGTGCCGGCGTGCTCGGCAACCACTCGCTCAACTCCTCGACCGTCATGCGCCTGACCCCGCCCGCCGTCCTCACCGACGCCGACGTCGACTTCCTGCTCGACGCCTTCCGGTACGCGGCGCGGGCCGTCCTGAACTGATCCGAAGGACCGCACCGAACAAGGAGCTAGCCAGACGTGCGCACCATCCACCTGCGGGCCGACATCCCGAGCGTCGACCCGACGACGGCCTTCGACCAGATCTCCGACTTCACCCGGTTCCCCAGCCTGGCCAAGGACGTGCATGACGTCGAGACCAAACCCGGGAGCCCGCGCCACAGCGACTGGGAGGTCAACTTCCGGCGCGGCCTGATGCGATGGACCGAACAGGAGACGCTCGACCCCCAGGCGTTGTCCATCGAGTTCCACCAGACGGACGGCGACTTCGAGGATTTCCGCGGGCACTGGCAGTTGGCCCGCGTACCCGAAGGGACCGAGGTGTACTTCGAGGTCACCTACGACTTCGGCATCGAAAGCCTCGTGGGGATCATGGACCCGATCGCCGAGCGCGTGATCAAGCGGGCGATCTTCAGTGTCCTTGAGGGCCTCTTCGGCGGCATCACCATCCGCGAGGGCGAGGAGGCCCTCCACGACCTGGACGAAACCGCTCACACGTCGAACCGGCCGCCTACTGGAGGGCGATGATGGACGCGCTCAACCACTTCGACACCAAGACCACCAACCGCCTGCTGCGGGCGGAGTACCTGGTCGGCCTGATCGCGAGCTTCTACCTGCTCTTCACGCACCTGTCGAAGATCGAGTGGTGGGACTTCGCCGCGCTCTTCCTGTACATCGACCTGATCGGTTACATCCCCGGCGCCATCGCGTACCGGCGCAGCAGCACCAAGCGCATCCCCAAGCACTACTACGTGCTGTACAACACGATGCACAGCCTGGTCACCCAGTCCGCGGTGGCCCTGCTGTGGTGGCTGCTCGGCGGGCCGGTCTGGTCCCTCCTGGCCCTGCCCATCCACCTCTTCGGTGACCGGGCGCTGTTCGGCAACTTCCTCAAGCCCTTCGGCCTGCCCTTCGAACCCGAGCTGCACCCCGGCTTCGACGCCCTGCGCAGCGAGGTCACCGCGGACAGCGCCGGGCCCGTCCGCGCCCAGCGCCCCGTGACATCGTGATCACCACGACGAGCACCCGCCCGGACAGCACCTTCCACGACTCGGTGTGGTCGGCCGCCGGCCGGGTCGCCACCGGGGTGTCGGTCCTCACCGCCGGCCGCGGGGACGAGGTGCACGGCAGCACGGCGAGCACGTTCACCTTCATCTCCCGGCAGCCGCCGCTGATCGCGGTGGCCCTGCACCGCGACAGCCACCTGCTCACGGTGATCAGGCAGACCGGCACGCTGGGGGTCAACGTGCTCTCCAGCCGCCAGACCGCCGTGGCCCGGCACTTCGCCAGCCGGAAGCGGGGCAGAGGCGTCGAGCAGTTCTCCGGGATCCCCTGGCAACCGGACGAGGACGGCGTGCCGCGCCTGGCCGGCACGGTGAGCTGGCTGTGCTGCCGGGCCGAGCAGTACATCGCGGCGGGCGACCACGAGATCGTGCTGGCCGAAGTCCGCTCCGTGTCGCAGGAGCAGACCGCCACCGCCCCTCTCCTGTACTTCGCCGGACGGCTGCACCCCGGTTCCATCCCTACCGAAGAGAGTGAGCACTGATGACGACACAGATCCCTCCGGAAGCGGACTGGGACAAGGCGCCCGGCCTGCTCGAAGGGGCCATGGACCTGGAGCTCACCGCGCAGGACTGCGACTTGCGCTACTGGCTGCAAGCGGTGCCGCAGGGCACCCTGCGCGGCCGGCCGGACGGGCACAGCCCGGACCTGGTGGTGGGTCAGCACATGCTTAAGGGCCCGTTCTTCGAGGCGATCACCAAGGAGTACGCCTTCCGGTCGATCGCCGAGGAGAAGGCCACCCGTGTGCTGTCCTTCCTCGTGGCGAACGCACCCGACATCCCGTCGATGGAGTTCTACACCACGCAGCTGGTGGACGAGTGCCGTCACTCCATGGTCTTCCGCAACCACCTGCTCGCTCTCGGCGTTCCGCGGGAGCGCCTGGCCGAGGCCGTCGAGGAGTTCGCCGACCCCTACCACCGGACGGTGATCGACCCGCTGGAGCGCCGCTGTCTCGAAGTGATGCGTGACGAACGCGACTTCATCGGCGGAGTCGTCATGATGACGATCATCCTGGAGGGCGCGCTGGCCCCGGCCGCCGAACTGAGCGAGCGCAAGTGGCGGCCCATCGACCCGGCCGCCGCCGAGATCGACAAGGGCGCGGGCATCGACGAGATCCGGCACCTGACGGTGGGTGCCTCCATCGCCCGGCAGTACCTGCTGGAGCACCCCGAGGACCGGGACCGGGTCGTGGCGATGATCCGCCGGGGCATGGAGATGTGGGAGGAACTGCCGACCCACGAGATGGTCTACGAGCGGGAGGTCCACTTCCAGGAGGGCCTGCGCCTGTACCCGGAGCTCGTCGGTGACTACGAGGTCTGGCCCGGTCGCCGGCTGCTCGACACCACGCCCGAGGAGCGGCAGCAGACCGCCGAGGAGTGGTCGGACGACATGAAGGCCAAGCGCCTGCACTACATGGGGCTGGAGGAGGCGCTCGGATGACCGGGCACGGGCTCCGTGGGGGAACGACCGCCGTGCTGGCGGGACTGGGCACCTGTGTGCCGCCCAAGGTCGTCACCAACGACGATCTCTCGCTCGTTCTGGACACCTCCGACGAATGGATCGTGCGGCGCACCGGCATCCGTCGGCGTCACGTCATCGAACCGGGCTCCTCCACCTCCGTGCTGGCGGCCGAGGCCGGGCGCAGGGCGTTGAAGTCCGCGCAGTGCGACGAGGCCGACGCGGTGGTGCTGGCCACCAGCACACCGGACATGCCGTGCCCGGCGACCGCGCCGGAGGTCGCCGACGCCCTGGGGCTGGCCGGCGTTCCGGCCTTCGACGTGGGCGCGGTGTGCGCCGGCTTCGTCTACGCACTGGCCACCGGGGCGGGGCTCATCAGTACCGGCATCGCCGAACGGGTGCTGGTGATCGGGGCCGACACCTTCTCCACCATCCTCGATCCCACGGACCGTACGACGAGGGCGATCTTCGGGGACGGGGCGGGCGCCGTCCTGCTGCGCCAAGGAGAACCCGGGGAACCCGGGGCGCTCGGACCGTTCGACCTGGGCAGCGACGGCAGCCTCTCCCAGCTGATCACCGTCCCGGCCGGAGGGTCCAGGCAGCGGGCGAGCGGCGTCCCGGCCGCCGAACGCGACCACTACTTCACCATGCAGGGCAAGCCGGTGTTCAAGCAGGCCGTGACGCGCATGACCGAGTCGAGCCGGTCGGTGCTCGCGCGGGCGGGGTGGACGGCCGACGACGTCGACCGGGTCGTGGCGCACCAGGCGAACGCCCGGATCCTCGCGGCGCTGGCCGACAGCCTGGGCCTGCCCCCGCACAAGATCGCCAGCAACATCGACCGGGTGGGCAACACCGTTGCCGCCTCGATCCCCCTCGCCCTCGCCGACGCGGACCTGCGCACGGGCGAGAAGGTGCTCCTCACAGCGTTCGGCGGTGGCCTGTCCTGGGGTTCCACGGTCCTGCACTGGCCGGACGTGGTCCCGCAGTGACGCACCGGGCGTCCGACCGCACCTGACATTCCCCCAAGACCAAGGAGGCATTCCCATGGATTCTCAGACCGCCGGCATCGTCGAGCTGCTCGTAGAAAGGTTCGGGGTCGAGGCCGACGAAGTCCAAGACGACAGCAGGATGCGCGATCTCGACCTCGACTCGCTCGCCCTCGTCGAGTTCGGCCTCGCCGTGGAGCAGCAGTTCCAGGTGAAGGTGTCCGAGGACGAGATCGGCCCGGACAACACGGTCCAGGACGTGGTCCGTCTGATCGACGCGAAACTGGCGGGGGATCCTCGATGAGTGACCGGCCTGCTGCCGGCGGCCCGGAAGTGGCGGTGACCGGAATCGGTCTCGTGACACCCGCGGGCCTGGGCGTGCGGGAGAACTGGCAGCGGGTCACCGCCGGAGAGGCGACCGCCGCCACCGATCCGGCCTTCGCCGGACTGCTCACCGACATCTCGTGCCGGGTACCTGGTTTCGACGCCGCCCGCGAGCTGGGCAAGCGCAAGGCGTGGCGACTCGACCGCTACACGCAACTGGCCCTGGTCGCGGCCAAGGAGGCGCTGGCCGACGCCGGTCTGACCCCCGGCGACTGGGACGGACCGCGGGTGGGCGTCGTCATCGGCAACGCCCTGGGCGGCACCGCCACCTTCGAGGAGCAGGTACGCAACCTGGTCGTGGACGGCGCCCAGACGGTCTCGCCCATGCTGGTCCCGATGGCGGCGGCCAACATGGTCTCGGGTTACGTGGCCATGGAGTTCGGCGCGCTCGGCCCCAACCTCGTCACCGCCACGGCCTGCGCTTCCGGCGCGACAGCGCTCGGCGTCGCCCGCGACCTGCTGCGCTCCGGAGCGTGTGACGTGGTGATCGCGGGCGGCACCGAGTCGAGCCTGTCACCGGCCATCGTCTCGGCGTTCGCCCGGATGGGCGCGCTCTCCCGGCGCAACGACGCGCCCGAGGCCGCCTCCCGGCCCTTCGACGCGGGCAGGGACGGATTCGTCCTCGCGGAGGCCGCGGCCATCCTCGTACTGGAGAGACCGGACCACGCCCGGGCACGCGGTGCGCGCGTCCGCGCGCGCCTCGCCGGGTACGGCGCCTCCGCGGACGCGCACCACGCGACCGCGCCGGACCCCCAGGGCGCCGGCGCGGAGCGGGCGATCCGGGCCGCGCTGGCCGACGCGAGCCTGACGCCGGACGACATCGACCACGTCAACGCCCACGGCACGTCGACGGCGCTCAACGACGTCATCGAAGCCAAGGTGGTGGAGCGGGTCTTCGGACAGCGCCCCGCGGTGACCTCGACCAAGGGCGTCACCGGTCACAGCCTGGGAGCGGCCGGGGCGGTCGAGGCCGCCTACACCGTACTGGCCCTGGAGAACGGCGTCGTTCCGCCCACGGCCAACCTGGACAGCCTCGACCCGGAGGTGTCCGTCGACGTGGTGTCGAAAGCCCCGCGCCACCTGCGGATGAAGGCCGCGCTGAGCAACTCTTTCGCCTTCGGCGGCCAGAACGCGGTACTGGTGTTCACGACACCATGACCCCGACGCGCCTGCTGCGGTGCCTCGACGGCGGCAGGCGTACGGCGCCCGGAAACCCGAAGCCCGGGGCGCGCCCCCGTGGTCCCGCGACCGCGGCCGGCGTGCTCCGGGCTTCCGGTGCGCCCCACCGCCGCGGTCACCGCGGCGGTGGGGCGCACCGGCCTGGACACCGGGCTCAGGGGACTCCAAAACCCCCCGGTGCGCAGGTGCCGGGACGGACGTACCGCTCGCCGCCCGGCTGGTGCGTCTGCCTGCTCAGCCCCGCGCCCGAGCGCGCTCCGGGTCATACACGGGCGTGGGCCGTACGGTGGCGTCGGCCCTCGAACCGTCGGAGGCGACCGCGGTCAGGGCGGTACCCGACTTCACGGCGTCACGGTGCACCCGGGCGAGCCCCAGCGTGGCGCCGGCGAGCACGGGGGAGGGCACGGCCATCGTCACATGGCCGACGTCCCGTCCGTCCATCTCCAGCCGGGCGCCCTCGGCGGTCTCGGGCGTGGCGTCCACGACGACACTGACGACCCGCCCCTGTGCGGTGCCCTTCTTGGCGAGCAGCGCGTCCCGGCCCTGGAACGGACCCTTGTCGAAGTCGAGCGCCCAGGACATCCGGCACTCGAACGGGGTGACGGTCTCGTCGTACTCCAGCTCACCCATGATCATCCCGGCCTCGGTGCGGCACGTGAGCAGCGCGGCGGCGCCGGCGGCCTTCACCCCGAGGCCGGCTCCCGCGTCGAGGACCGCGTCCCAGAGATCGAGCGCCCGCTCGCGCGGCACCTCGATCTCGTAGCCGAGCTCGGCGGTGAACCCGATCCGGCTCACCAGTGCCGTGATACCCGCGACGGGGACGTCCTGGACGAAGGTGTAGTAGGGGAAGGCGGAGTTGGAGACGTCGATGTGGGTGAGGCGCTGAAGTACGTCCCGGCTGCGCGGCCCCTGAAGGGCCAGCACGGCGAAGTCGTCGCGGCGTTCGGTCACCGTGGTCCCCGAGGGTGCGTGCGCCTCCAGCGACTGCCGGCTCACGGGATTGCCACCGGTGACGACCACCAGGCCGGGCCCGAGGACGGCGACTGTCACGTCGTCGATCATCATGCCGTCGGCGTCCACGATCACCCCGTAGGCGATACGCCCCGCGTCGAGATCGCGGACACTTCGCGAGAAGACCGCGTCGACGGTGGCGACGGCGTCCTCACCCTCGACGTACCACTTGTAGAGCATCGAGTAGTCCAGGGCGGCGACCGCGGTGCGGATGGCCTCGTACTCCTCGACGGGATCGCTGATGAACAGGGGGACGGCATGGCCGTAGATGTCGATCCACTTCTCGACGCGGTCGGCGAATCGCGGGGAGAACGGGGTGCTGTGCAGTCCTTCGGGGGGCAGAGCCACGGTAACTCCGTTGCAAACAGGTGCAGTTGACGTATCGCCGCGAGTCTAGCCACCCGAATAACTCGCGAGTAGGAAAGTCGGCCCTTCGCTCACCGGGAACAGGCGCCTCGTCAGCCCTTCGACAGCGCTTCGTCAGGGGAGGGCGGCACAATGACGGGGAAGCGCCCGCGGCGATCCGGTGCGGGTTGCCCTTCTCGCGCGCCCGGGAACAGGCCGGCGGGAAGGGAAGAAGGCGGGAGCGGTACGCCTCCGAAGCAGGTCATCGAATTCCTCAGGGAGACCTGGAATTGGGTTCCGGATGTGCCTCGATCAAGGCAGTGTTCGCCCCGTTCGTCGCACTGCTCGAAATCACTCGCAAGATCATCGGGTATTGGGGATCACGGTTGCGGCGAGTTTTTCAGGGAAGGTTGTCATGGACATGAAGCACGGGCCGTGACTGGAGAACCTCGTCGACAACGTGGCCGCCGCTCCGGCCGCCGTGCGTTGACCGCGTCCGTGAGCGGGGCCCCTGCAAGACCTCGGCTACAAGACACCAAGGAGGCAGCGATGTCCGTAGCGTTGATTACAGGGTGCAGCAGTGGCATCGGTCGGCACACCGCGCTGGCGTTCGCTCGGGAGGGATTGACCGTCTACGCGTCCATGCGGGACACCGGCAGGGCGGAGGAACTGCTGCGCGCCGCCCGGGCGGAGAACCTGTCGCTGCACACGCTGGCGCTGGACGTCAGTGACCAGGCATCCGTGAGCGCCGCGGTGGAGACCGTCGAGAATCGCCACGGCGCCGTGGACATCCTGGTGAACAACGCGGGCGTGGCCCACGCCGGCCCGGTGGAGACGGTGCCGATGGAACTGGCCCAGGAAGTGATGGACACCAACTTCTGGGGCTTGTTACGCACCGTGCGCGCGGTCCTGCCAGGGATGCGCGGCCGCGGAAGCGGTGTCGTGGTCAACGTGGGGTCCATGGCCGGCCGGCTCCCCGGCACCCCGTACGGAGGGTTCTACGCGGCCAGTAAGCATGCCATGTCCGTGCTGACCGAGTCCCTGGCCTTCGAGACGGCCTCCCTGGGTATCCGGGCGGTCTGCGTGGAGCCGGGCTACACCCGGACCGAGATCTTCACCAAACGCTGGCAGGAGAAGATCGATCCGCACGGCCCGTACGCCACGGACCAGGAATGGAACGAGCGGTACATGCGTGCGGTCTGCCAGGACGACCTGCTGACGTCGCCCGCCGACGTCGCCGACGTCGTGGTGCGCGCCGCGCTCGACCCGCTCACCCCCGTCCACGTGCTGGCAGGCGAGAGCTCCGAACGCAACGTCGCCATCGCCCGGAAGTGCGAGACGTTCGAGGACTGGAGGCAGACGGCCCTCACGGTGATGGAATCCGTCGCCGGCCCCCGGCCGTTGCCACAACAGCGCGCCGCATAGGCGCCGTCACCCCGCGTCGGTGACGAGTTCACCGGCCGGCTCTACAGTGCCCCCGACCGGGCGGTCGGCATGTTCAGCGCCCGGGACGACACCGAGGTCCGGGTCGCCCTGTACTTCGCATGCGGACCGCCGGCGTACGACCGCCACGACGTGGCCGAGCACAGGCGCGTCGTGGCGGAGCACTTCGCCGGGACGGGCTGGGAGGTGCCCAGGCCGCTGCGCAGGATGGCAGCTGCCGATGGCGTCCGGGGCACCTCCCAGGCACTGATCGGTGCCTGTGTCCTCGCCGGTGAACCGGCCGCGGCCGACGGCCGGCACACCGAGGCGTTCGCGGCGTACGAGCGGGAGATGCGCGGTTTCGTCGACGAACACCAGCGGATCGGCCAGGGAATGCCCAACGGCGTTTCATCGACGCTCTGACGCAGGAAACCATCGAGCCGACCGTCGCCGTGGCCACGCAGGACCGCACGGACCAACCCGTGTGGTCGAGGAATGCGGGATCGGGCACCCGCGCTCGACGGCACCTGTCGCCGGGAGCGGCGAGGAAGTGAGCGGAGAGGGCAGGATTCGAACCTGCGTGGGCCAAAGACCCGACCGGGTGGATACCCGGACCCCGATAGGCCGCTACGGGGACCTCTCCTTCAAGTGCTCCGGCGGTTGAGCCGCCGTCGCTCTGTCGTTGAAAATACTGCCAGACGCCTCTGACGTTGATCTGACATGCCTCTGACGCCGGCGTTCACGCCCCCGCGAAGGGACTCACGGGGGCTCGCGAACGCTGGTCAGGAGGAGGGGAATCCGGAGCCCCCGCAGGCCTGCTGACACGGCCTGCCCCCGGACGGGAGGGAGCCCGTCCCGGGGCGGGAACGCGGGAAGCCGACGTCCCTGGCCCCTGTCACAGCGAAGCGGCTCGCGACCTGGCCCTGTCCGGTCCGGCGGTCAGGTCCTCGGCCGCTCGGCCGAGCCCCAGGTAGCGATCGGGCCGCACCGCGCGCATGCGCCAGGCCTGGACGAACCCGATGGCCCAAGCCGCTGCCAGGACCCAGGGCAGCGAGGTGACCACACGATTCGCCGTGCCGGTCAGCACACCGAAGTTCCGTACGACGAGGACGCACGCGACGACCAGCCCGACGGACCCCAGCGCCGGAGCGAGGGCGGTGTTCCACCAGTGCCGCGGCCGGCGCCGGAAGTACGCGAGCACGGCGACCGACGTCATCGCCTGGAGGACGATGACGCCCAGCGTGCCCAGGCCCACCATGCTCGTCGACATGTTCGCGTACGGATCGAAGCCGGCCACGGCGTAGACGAGGACGACCGCGGAGCTGATGGCGGTCTGCACCAGGCTCGCCCGGTGCACGGACCCGTGCCGCGGGTGCACCCGGTGCAGCCACCCGGGCAGGATCGCGTCACCGCCCAGGGCGTACATGTACCGGTTCGCCGCATTGTGCAGGGCCAGGCAACCGGCCAGCAGACTGGTGCACAACAGCAGTTGCATGACCGGTGTGGCCAGCGAGCCGAGGTAGCTGTCGCCGAGTCCGAAGTACAGGTCCGCCAAGTGGTGCGAGGACACTTGCTGCACCCGCGACGCTCCCACGGCACCGACGGTCACCCAGCTGGTGAAGGCGTAGAAGGCGGCGACCACCACCACGGCGATGACCGTCGCGCGCGGGACGCTCCGGCCCGGGTTCCTGGCCTCCTCCCCGTACAGGCCCGCTGATTCGAAGCCGATGAAGGAGGCGAAGGCGAACATCACGGACACCCCGATGCCGGTGGTGAGCGTCGCGTGCGGGGTGAAGGACGCCGTAGGCAGGGCGGAGAAGCCATGCCGGACCAGCACCGCCACGTCCAGGGCGACCAGGAGGGCGATCTCACACACCATGAACACGGCCAGCACCCGCGCGCTCAGTTCGGCGTCCCGGTAGCCCAGGGTGCCGACGAACACCAGAGCCGCCACGGCCCACACCGCCCAGTGCAGACGCAGTCCGTGGGAGGCGGCCACCGCCTGGGTGAAGTAGGCGAAGGCCCCCAGGACACCGACCGCGACGGCGTTGTAGGAGATCACCGCGATGAGGCCCGCCCCGGCCGCGGGACGGCGGCCCAGACCGTGCGCGATCTGACTGTAGAACCCGCCGCTGCCGGTGATCTCCCGGCTGATCGCGGCGTAGCCGGAGGTGAAGCACAGCAGGGTGAGCCCGGCGAAGGCGAACATGGCCGGGACTCCCGGCCCGACGCCCAGGGCGAAGGAGAGGGGCACGGTGAAGACCATGGCGGCCAGGGGGGCAGCCGCGGCGATGACGATGAACACGATCTTCGGTGTGGTGAGCGTGCGCGCGAACGCGCCGCTCCGCGGATCGGGGGGCGAACTGACCATGAGGGTCTCCTGGGGACGGAAGGGATCGGGCGGTAGCCGGCAGGCGGCTGTCGGTGGGGATCACGTCAGCGGGGTGTCCCGCGAACGCCGGTGAAGTCGGCGTTACGGTGCCTGGCGGCCGGGGCGCTCGCGCTCCTGGAGGCACCCGTCGTACGGGGACCTCGTCCGCCGGCCCGAGGGCTCGCGCACCGGCCGCGGTACGACCAGACACCTGTGTGTGCGCCGGCCCTCGACGGCAGGTGCCGGACGTCGACACGTATCGCGGGTGGCATCGAAAGAACGCATTCCGGGTTGACCTCCGGTGCTCGTCGAACGGGACAGCTACCAGACGAAGGGCACAGCAAGGGGGCAAGGAACCACGTGGAAAAAGCGGGCGACCACCCGTGTATCGATACGTTCCGTCAGTCTGGCACGTGTGTCTGACGTTCGGCTGATGCGAACGGCGCCCCTCCGCGGCGCGCGCGACCCGGTGCAGGTCGCGGCGTACGACGACCACGCGACGAGCGCCGCCGTGGCGGCTCACGGTGGCCCGACTCGCCGGGGCGCACCGGCCCTGCTCCCGGTTGTCCGTCCCCTGGTGTCCGAGGCAGGAGTCCGGGGCCCCGGCGACCCGGCGCATCCCCGCGAGAACCGTCCGGGTCCGGCACGAACCGTCGGCCCGCCGTGCGGACACCGCCCGCACACCGGGAACACACCGGCCCCCGGAGCAGGGGCGGGCCCGACGGCATGGGGAGGCGGCCGCCGTGCCGGACACCGGCATCGATGAGGACGGCAGGCGCCGCCGGCCGAGGCGCCCTGCCGGCAGCGGAGCGGGACCACCGCGCCACCTGGCACGTGTGCCGGTAAGGAACATGGCAGCAGCCGCGACACAGCCCGGGGACCGCGAAACCGTCAGCGCCGAGACGCCCCGGCGGCGGGTGGGCGGCGTCCAGGACCGCTCACACGTCACGTCCGCGTGAGCAACCGTACAGCGGGGTCACACACGCAGGTCGCGTACCGCTCGTTCCGCCGGCCCCGCGCCATGACCGGCACGAGGCCGGACCGGGCCGGTACCCCCGGCCGCCTCGCCGCGAAGACACCTCCGGGCCCTCATGGTGCGGTGGGCATCCGCCCGGCCCGACGTCGGCCACGGGCAGGAGAGGGCCCGCGCCGCCCCCGTGCCCCGGCACCGGGAACGGCCAGTGAGCCTCCCCGGGTCCCGGATGAGCGGGCCGTCGGCCGCGGCGGACGAAGGAGCCCCGCGCGTGAGTACCCGGCGGGTACGCCGGGGCGGCCATGCGGACAGGCGCACCCGAGGGGAAGGCGGCCCCGCGCACAGGACCGGCCACCGCCCGCGCGCACGACGAGCCCGGAAGGCCGACGGCGCCGGAACGCGGACGGTGATACACGACGGATACCCAGTCGCGCGCCGGCGGAAGACGGTCCGTCCACCGGCCGCGACCCGGTGTCGGGAGAGTGGCCCTGCTCGTACGTGCCCATGGCACGACGTACTCACAACCAGGAGGTCGTCACCCTCATGTCCCCCATCACTGCCGCACCGGCGGTCGCGCGGCGAGCACTGCGCGGCGGCGCGCTGGCTGCCTCGGCCGTCGCACTGACCGGACTGCTGACGCCCACCGCGTCCGCCGCTCCGGCACGTGCGCAGGCCCTGGACTGGCGTCGGTGCGCATCGGTCGCCAAGGACTGGCCCGTCCCGGGAGACCAGCGCACCGAGTGCGCGGAGCTGACCGTCCCGCTCGACTACACCAAGCCGCAGGGCCGCACGATCACCGTCGCGGTGAGCCGGACCAGGGCGACCGGGCAACACCCGGAGGAACCGCTGGTGTTCGGTGCCGGCGGGCCCGGAACGGCGAACGCGTCGGCGCTGTACGGCCTTCTCGGCTCGGGGCTGGGCACCCTCAACTCCGATCACGACCTCATCGCCATGGACGCGCGCGGCACCGGCTACAGCCAGAAGATCTCGTGCGAAGCCGGTACGGGACCGGAACCGCCGGTGAACGCGAGCCCGAAGGAGCGGGCCAAAGCCGCGTTCGACGGCCAGGCGGAGTTCAACAAACGCTGCACCGCGATCGATCCCGACTTCGTGCGCCAGCTCACCCCGGCGAACATCGCCCGCGACATCGACACCCTGCGGAACGCGCTCGCCGCCCAGAAGATCGACTTCTTCGGAGAGTCGTTCGACACCGCGACCGGTCTCGCCTACCGCTCCCTCTTCGACGAGCGGGTCAACCGGATGTGGCTGGACTCGTCGATGCCGCCGGTGTTCGACCACTCCGCCATGGACGGCACCATCGAGGCCCTGGGGGAGCGCGGTTTCAAGGACTTCTGCCGCTGGCTGGCCGAGCACGACTACGACTACCACCTGGGCACCGACAAGGCCGCGGTCGAGGCCAGACTCATCGCCCTGCGCGAGGAACTGGACCGCGCCCCTCGCGTCTTTGGCGATCTGCGCCTGGACGGCGACTGGGCGGCGGGTCTCTTCAGCAGCAGCCGTGACGGGTGGGTGACGGCGGCGAACGACCTGGTCACCGTGATCGACGGAGGCACCCCCGGCTCCGCCGGCTCCCGCGCCGCCACCGTCCGGCGCCCGTACGGTCTCGGCGATCCGCTCAATGGCCTGAACGCCCTGCAATACAACGCCATGCTCTGCAACGTCGACCCCACCCCGACGGACTTCGCGCACCTGTGGTCCGCCGCTCAGGCCCGCCGCGCCGCTCACCCGGCCGTCGGCGGCACCTACATCTCTCCGTGGTGTGCCGACTGGCCGGTGCACACCCCGCCGCCGCCCGTGGTCCGAGGGAACAGCCCGCTGCAGATCTCCGGGCATCTGGATGAGGCCATCACCCCCTACGCGTGGGCGGAGCAAGCACACAAGGCGGCAGGCGGCACCTTCCTGACCGTGCGCGACGACGTGCACGCCTCCCTGAAGAACCTGCCGTGCGGTGCCCGCGTGGTCGAGTTCTTCCGTACCGGCAAGACCACCAGCGGCAGCTGCCCAGGAGTGAAGTGACCCAGAGCCTCGCCTCCCTCACGAAGGAACGACACGTCATGCGCTTCTCCAAGACCACAGCCCTCCTCGGCGGCACGGCCCTGCTCGGCCTGGCGCTGCTGACGCCCAGCGCGTCTGCCGCCCCGACGCCCCCGGCCACGGCCGACTTCACCGGGACGGCCGACGTCGCCGGATGTTCCGGTTCCCTCATCCGGATGCCGGACTCCGCGGACGACGACCGGGCACTGGTCCTGACCAACGGGCACTGCTACGAAGGAGCCCGGCCGGTTCCGGGCGAGGTTCTGGTGGACCAGCCGTCCCACCGCTTGTTCAACCTGCGTGACCGCGCGGGGGACACCGCCGCGCAGGTGCACGCGACCAAGGCCCTCTACGTCACGCTCACCGGTACGGACATCGCCCTGTACCAGATCGACGACACGTACCGGGCACTCAAGCGGGATCACGGTGTCACCCCGCTGACGGTCTCCGACCGGCGCCCCGCGCGCGACACCGCGATCCGCGTCGTGTCCGGGAGCCTGAAGCAGGAGTTCTCCTGCCGCATCGACCAGTTCGCCTACCGGGTGCTGGAGACGGCCAACGTCACCGAGGACGTCGTACGGTACACACCGGACTGCGACACCGGACACGGCACCTCCGGCTCGCCGGTTCTGGCCGACGGGAAGATCGTGGCCATCAACAACACGAGCAACCACGACGGAGGGCGGTGCACCCTGGACAACCCCTGTGAGATGGCGCGGGACGGCTCGATCTCCGTACACCGGGGAATCGGGTACGCCACACCGACGTACTGGCTGCCCGGCTGCACGGCCCCGGGGAACCAGCTGGACCTGAACCGCGCCGGATGCCTTCTGCCGCGCCCGGATTCCCGGCGGACCGCGAACGCCGGCTGACCGCGGCGCCACCACCGTCCGCCCCGGGGTGTGCCGGCGGCGCGGGGCGGCACCGGGTCGGACCGTGAAACGTGCGGGGGCGGCGTCCGGGTCACGGGAGACGGTGGGCGTCCCGGGCGAGGGCCGACCGGATACCGGGACGAGGCCCCGACCCGCTCACGTCGGCCACCGCCCACCGCCCCCGAGAACGCCTCGGACCAGCACCCGACCAGACACTCGGGCGATCACGGAGCCCCTCCGCGACGCTGCCCGGCACGCGGGGTGACCCGCCCGACGCGTCACCTCGGCCGCGTCGTCATCCCCGCCGGTCGAGGACGGCCGCTTCCGCGTGCGCGGCGGGCCAGGGCGCGTGGGCGGCCACCAGCTCCCGCAGGGCGCGCAGCGGGCGGAACATGCCGATGCCCAGGGCACCGACGACATGCCCGTCGCGGACGTACACGGCGGTGAACCTCCGCTGCCGCGTGCTGCCGTCGACGACGTGGACGGCGTCGGCACCGCGCGTACGCCCGTACACCTGGATCCGGAGGCCGTACTGGTCCGACCAGAAGTAGGGCACGGTACGGAAGGCCGTCGCCGAGGCCCGGCCGGCGAGGATGTTCCGGGCGACGGCCTGGCCCTGCTCGGTGGCGTTGGTGCGGTGTTCGACGCGCAGCCGCTCCCCGGAGACCGCGTCCGGCCAGGACGCCACGTCCCCGGCGGCCCACACGTCGTCCCCGGCGTACAGGCACACGTCGCAGTCGACACCGTCACCGACGGGAACACCGCTGCCGGCGAGCCACTCGGTGTTCGGGCGGGCGCCGACCCCCGCCAGCACCGCGTCGGCGGGGACCACCCGGCCGGTGGCGAGACGGACGCCGACGGTCCGGCCCCGCTCGCGCAGCACCTCGACCGCCCGTGACCCGGTGACGAGGCGTACGCCGTGCTCGCGGTGCACCTCGGCCAGCACCTGGGCGACGGTCTCGCCGAGGACGTCGGTGAGGGGCGCGTCCCCGCCGGTCACGAGCGTCACCTCGCAGTCGAGCGCGCGGGCCACGGCGGCGGCCTCGACGCCGACGAAACCACCCCCGACGATCACCAGGCGGGGGTGTCCGCTCAGCTCCTCCCGGAGCGCGAGGGCGTCCTCCAGGGTGCGCAGTACGTGCGTTCCGGCGCCGGCCGCCGAGCCGTCCGGCATCCGGGCCCGGACGCCGGTGGCGACGACGAGCGTGTCGTACGGCAGACGGCTGCCGTCCGCCAGGTGCAGCAGGTGGGCGGAGGTACGCAGCGACGCGGCCGGGACGCCGAGCCGCAGACGCAGGTCCAGGTCGGTGTAGTCCCGCGCGGAGCGCAGCGACAGCCTCTCCGGCGGCCACTCGCCGGCCAGCAGCTGCTTGGACAGCGGCGGCCGGTCGTACGGCGGGTGCGGCTCGTCACCGACCAGGGTCACGGGCCCGTCGTACCCGGACCGCCGCAGGCCCTCGGCGGCGGCGAGGCCCGCCGCCGAGGCGCCGACGACGACCACGCCGGACGAGGTGGTCACGCCCGGACCTCGATGGCCGCGGCGGGACAGACCGCCACGGCCTCGTGCACGGCGGCCTCCTGACCGGCGGGCACCCGCGGGGTGAGGAGCACGACGATGCCGTCCTCGTCGCGCTGGTCGAAGACGTCCGGGGCGAGGAGGACGCACTGGCCGGCGCCGCAGCACTTCTCTTCGTTGACGGTGATGTGCATGGTGCTCGTGCTCCTGTGTGTCGTGTGCCGTTCGGGGTGCTGGGGGACCGGTGTCACCAGGACACCGGGAGTTCGTGGACGCCGTAGACCGCCATCGCCGTCCGGAACGGGATCTCGTCCAGGGGGCGGTCGAGGCGCAGGCCGGGGAAGCGGCGGAAGAGCGCCGGGTAGGCCAGTTGCAGCTCCACCCGGGCGAGGTTCTGGCCGAGGCACTGGTGGGGACCGGAGCCGAAGGCCATGTGCCGCCGGGCCGACCGGTCGATGTCCAGCCGCTCCGGATGCTCGAAGACCTCCGGATCACGGTTGGCGGCGTCGTTGGCGAAGATGATCCCGTCGCCCGCCGCGATGCGTACGCCGCCGATCTCGATGTCCTCCAGGGCCACCCGGCGGCGTCCCATGTGGGCGACGGTGAGGTACCGGAGCATCTCCTCGACGGCGCCCTCGACCCGCTCGGGGGAGCCGTCGCGTACGGCGGCGAGCTGCTCGGGGTGCTGGAGGAAGGCGCAGGTGCCCAGGGCGATCATGTTGGCGGTGGTCTCGTGCCCGGCGATCAGCAGCAGACGGGCCTCGTCGGCGCACTGCTCCCGGGTGCTGAGTCCGGTGGCGAACTGCTCGGCCGCCACCCGGCTGAGCAGGTCGTCGCCGGGGTGGTCCACCTTGTGCTCGATGAGGTCGCCGAGGTAGTCGATGAGCCGGCGGGACGCCTCCAGGGCTTCCTCGGGGGTGCTTCGGGTGTCGATGATGACGGCGCTGGCCCGCTGGAAGAAGTCGTGGTCGGTGTAGGGCACGCCGAGCAGTTCGCAGATGACCAGGGACGGCAGGGGCAGGGCGAAGTCGGCGACGAGGTCGGCGGGCGGGCCCTTGCGCTCCATGGCGTCGAGCAGATCATCGATGAGGCTCTGGACGCGCGGGGCGAGCCCGCGCGTGCGCTTGACGGTGAAATCGGCCGTGTAGACGCGGCGGCGGTCGGCGTGTTCGGGATCGTCCATGGCGATGAACGACCGGCTGTGGGCGCGCATCGCCCGGCTGCCGGCGCTGAGGGCGGGGTAACCGGGGTGGCTGGTGTCGGCGCTGACGCGGCTGTCCCGCAACAGGGCGACCTGGTCGGCGTGCCGGGTGACCAGCCAGGCGGTCCCGTCCCACAGCGCGACGCGCTGGACGGGGACGGTGGTCAGCAGACCGGTCACGGCGGGCGGCGGGTCGAACGGGCAGCCCGCGGTGCGCTCCGCGGGCCAGGACAGGGCGGTGGGGGAAGACTGTGGCATACCTGATCCTTCGGACGGTTCGGCGTCGGGGCGTCAGGGCGTCGGCGCGAGGTGGGTGGGAGTGGGGGAGGGGAAGGCGGACGCGCGGTGCTCGGCTTCCGGCGCCTGCCTGCCGTGCCGGGAGCGAACCGAGACGCACGCTACGACGTGGACGCCTTTCCCGGAAGAGCAGATGTGTGTACGTCGCATGTTTTTTGTCAGCGGAGTGGTCCGTCACCTGGGGGCCGAGGGTATGTGCAGGGCGTGCCCGCGCCGGTCAGGACGGATGCGCGGCCCGAGGATGCCGGGTCACCGGAACGGCTGATTGTCGCCTTTCGGGTACGGGACGACTCGGCGGCTTGCAAGCATGTGTGGCGACCTGGCGGCGATACGTGTGAGCGCGTGCGTAGGTCCGCACATACCCCGGAACGCGACGCCCGTCCCGCCGACGAGACAGGGCGGAAGCGCGGCCGGCACGAGGGGCGCGACGGCAGGGCCGGTGCGGCAACCTGTCGAGAAACCCGCGCTGACCTGGGCCGTCATGGCCGGATACGGACGGGTGCCGTGCGGGGCGGTGCTACCATGCCTGCGTGTTCATCGAGGTTGACAGACTGTAGCCGCTTCGAAGGCGGCGTTCTCCGGGTGCGTGTTCACCGAGTGCGGTGAGCGCGCTGTACCGCGCGTCTTGGCGCGGGGCCGCTTCCGTGGGTGCCGTCACCCTCGTTCCGGACCGTGAGTGTGGCCGTCGGTCCTCTCATGGCTGTCGGTCCTCCCGTGGCCATCGGTCCTCTCGTGGAAGCCGCTCCCCCTCCGTACCGGGTCAGCCGCGCCGCGCGGTATCGGGTCACCTCACGGAACACGACCGGACTGGCACGCCGTGCGGTGCCCTGAGGGGCGTCTCTCAGCCTTCGAACCTGTTGTTCCGCGTGCGGGCCTGCCCCGGTCGGCTTCGGCTGCCGGAGGTGATCCTGCCTGCCCGCCCGCTGCGGTCCATCACGAGTCCCCACGGGACCGGCGTCGGCCACCGCAGTCGGCCGCTTCCCCCAGCACACTCCGATCACGAGGAGAAACACCGGTGCCGCAGACCACCACTCCCGACTTTCCCCTGGACCGCGCTCCCGGCTGCCCTTTCGACCCACCGCCGTACTACGCCGCCCTGCGCGCGCGGGCCCCGCTCATCCGGGTACGGATCTGGGACGGACAGACACCCTGGCTCGTCACCCGTTACGAGGACCAGCGCGCCGTGCTGGCCGACCCGCGCTTCAGTGCCGACCCGCGCAAACCCGGATTTCCCGCACCGACCGAGGGCTTCGCGGCCCAGGGCCGCGAGGAGGTGCGGGCCCTGAGCATGCAGGACGATCCGGAGCACGCGCGTCAACGCCGCATGCTCATCGGGCGCTTCACGGTCAAACAGATCACCGCGATGACTCCGCGGGTGGAGCAGATCATCGACGACCTGCTGGACCGGATGCAGGCCGCCGGGCCGCCGACCGACCTGGTCGAAGCCTTCGCGCTGCCCATGCCCTCCCTGGTCATCAGCGAACTGCTCGGCGTCCCCCGGCAGGACCACGCCCTCTTCCAGCGCGTGGCCGGCACGATGATCTCCCGGGAGAGCACCGTGCAGGAGTTCACCGCCGCCCGCGACGAACTCGCCGAGTTCCTCGGCGGCCTGATCCGGCGCAAGGACGCCGATCCGGGCGACGACCTCCTCAGTTCCCTGGTCGTCACACGCCTGCGCACCGGCGAAATCACTCCCGCGCTCCTCGTCGAAACCGCGATAACGCTGCTGGTCGCGGGGCACGAGACCACCACCAACCAGCTCGCCCTCGGAACACTGGTGCTGCTGCGCAACCCCGACCAGCTCGCCGTCGTCCGGGACAGCGACGACCCCGCCCGGGTGGCGTCGGCCGTCGAGGAACTGCTGCGCTACCTGTCCATCACCCAGAACGGGCTCTCCCGGGTCGCCACGGAAGACGTCGAGATCGCGGGCCGGCTCATACGCGCGGGCGAGGGCGTCATCGTGCCGAACGCCTCCGGCAACCGCGACGCGACCGTCTTCCACGACCCCGACCGGTTCGACATCGACAGGCCGGACGTACGCGGACACCTCGCGTTCGGCTACGGCGTCCACCAGTGCCTGGGGCAGAACCTGGCCCGCAAGGAACTCCAACTCGCCTACCCGGCCCTGTTGCGCCGCTTCCCCGGACTGCGCACCACCCTCCCGGACGAGGACATCCGCTTCAAACACGACATGATCGCCTACGGCGTACACGAACTGCCCGTCACCTGGTGACCTGGACCTACCCGCCGCCTGCGCGCCCCCGCCACCTACCTGCTCCTCGCCCCCGCCCGGCTCCGCCGCCCGCGCACCCGGCACGTACCGACGCACAGCCCACACCCGCACGGAAAGAACCCATGAACACCTGCCCCATACCGGCCGACCACCCGCGGCAGACCCCCGCGACTCCCCCACGGACCACCGGCCCAGCCGCTCCGGCGCACCAGGAAGACCGGCCCGCTCCCGTGCCGTTCGACCCGGAAGCGGCAACCGTCCTGGAGGGGCTGGGCGACCTGCGCGGCGTCGAGCCGTCGTCGCCCGCGGACGTGCCGCGGTGGCGCGCGTACCTCGCCGAGACCGCCCCCGATCCCACACTGGAGGAACTGCGCGACGGCGGGAGCTTCGAGGTGGTGGAGCGTACGGTGCCGGGACCCGACGGGGCGCCCGACGTCCCGCTGCTGATCGCCCGCCCGGCGGGGCTGTCCGACGCCGCACCCGTCGTCTACCACTTACACGGCGGCGGCATGATCAGCGGGACCAGCCGCACCGGCATGCCCGGCATCCTGCGCGAGTGGGCCGCACCCCTCGGGCTCGTCGTGGTCTCCGCCGACTACCGTCTGGCCCCCGAGCACCCGTACCCGGCGGGCGTCGAGGACTGCTACGCGGGCCTGGTGTGGGTGGCACGACACGCCGCGGAGATCGGCGGTGACCCGGAGCGGATCGTGGTGGCGGGCGGCAGCGCGGGCGGCGGGCTGACCGCGGCCGTCGCGCTCATGGCGCGCGACCGGGGCGGACCACGCCTCGCCGGCCAACTGGCCATGTGCCCCATGCTCGACGACCGCAACAACACCCCCTCCGCCCGGCAGATGGCCGGCCACGGCGTATGGGACCGGCGCGCCAACGAGGCCGGCTGGACGTCGCTGCTCGGCGAGGCCCGAGGCACCGACCGGGTCCCGCCGTACGCGGCACCCGCCCGCGCCAGCGACCTGTCCGGCCTGCCACCGGCCTACATCGACGCCGGTGCCGCCGAGACCTACCGCGACGAGGACATCACCTACGCCTCCCGCATCTGGCAAGCCGGGGGCGACGCCGAACTCCACGTCTGGTCGGGCGGATTCCACGGCTCCGACCAGATCGCACCCGACACCGCCGTCGCACGCGACGCCCGCGAGGCCCGCGTCCGCTGGCTACGCCGCATCCTCAACCGGTGAGCTGACAGATCCACCGTCTCCGCGGATCCGTGGCGAGTACGGCCGGCCATCGCGTCGCCTGGCGTGATGTTTTTGCGGAGACGGTGGACTGCTCCGGTGTGACGGCCCGGCGCCGGCTGCGGGACCGGACCGGGGCCGGCGTGTGGCCCGCCCGCCGCCCTGCTCGGCGAGTTGCGCTGCCAACCGCTTCGAGTTGTGATAGTCGGCGCAGCGCCGCACACTGGCTGTGAGGAACGCGCACACGCCCCTCCCACCACCCCTTACGGGTACCGGCGGACAGGCGGCGAACTCCTCTTTTCCTTCCCCCGCTACAGGAGGAGGCAGACATGTCCGAGCACCTGCCTTCAGATGCCAGTGGTCATTCCGAGAGCAGCCGGAGCCCCGGGGGAGCCCCCTACCCGCACCCGCTGATCGAACGCCTGGAGCAAGCGGGTGCGCTGGGCAAGCATGTAACCACTGTCGTGGGCTTCCTGGGGAAGACGCAGAACGGCAAGGCTCGCATCTACCTCGACCTGTCCTTGACGACCTACTGCGAGGTACCCGCAGACGCCATCGTGATGGTGGCGCCCGTGGACGACGCCGACGACACCAGCCCTCAACTGATCTGGCTGGAGAGCACAGCGCAGGTGCGACTCGTCAACACGGCCGAGATCTCGGCGGAGGCCCAGTACATAAGCGGGGGAATCCGGGACCGCTACTTCGAATCGGCGCTGCGGCTGACCACTGCCCTCACCAACCGCGGTGATGTCACTGCACTACGGGATTCCGGGACCGTCTGGTGTCGGCCCATCAGGACACTTGAGGGACCCTGTGAAACACGCAATATCTTCTGCCCGCCGCGGTAACCGCTGAGCATGTCCAGCCGCAGTGGTCAGCCAGTTGGGATCGATGAGATAGTCCCCTTCCTCATCAAGCATGGTGTGGTTTCTCCGTATGACGTGGTGGTGGGAGACCTGACAGTCGCGGCAGTCTCACGAAGGAACCAGGGGTTCCGTGTGACTCGCCTGGACGGAGAAGGCGTTTACGTCAAGCAACCGAACCGAACCGGGGATGGCGCCGTAGGCGTGCACGACGAGGCGGCCTTCTACGGAGCGTACGGCGGCTCTGACACCGGAATCAGTCTCGGCCTGCCGGAACTGCTGCTTTACGACGGAGAGGTACCCCTGCTCGCAACCCGGCTGCTGCCTCGATGCCAGACGCTGGATCAGTACTCGACATCCTTCCCGGTTCCCCTTCTCCCCGTTCCTGCGTTCCGGCGACTAGGCCAGTGCTTGGGGGAGGTGCACACGAAACTCACTCCCCACACCGTTCAAGGCGGTGGCGCGGGCGTGCCATGGGTATTTCGAGCGGTCAGGCCCGACCCGAGCGCTTTGGCTACCGCTTCTCCTGCCGATCTCTCCGCATTGCACATTCTGCAATCGTCACCGCCGATATCTGAAGGTATCGGCAACCTCTCGGGCGAGTGGCGCACAGACTCCGTCATCCACGGAGACATCCGAGCGGACAACGTTCTCATAGAGGAGCCAAGTGACCGCAGCCCGTGCCTGCACCTGATCGACTGGGAACTGGTGCGCCCGGGAGACGCTCGCTGGGATCTGGCGTGTGCCGTACAGGAAGTACTCCTGCTGTGGGTGGGGTCATCCGTGCGAAAGGCAAGTGAGAACGGGATGCCGGGATCAACGCCTTTGGCTATGTATCAAGCGGCCGTACGAGCCATATGGACGGGATACCTGGAGAGCAGTCACCGCTCCGCTCGCTGGGCGCGGGCAACAGCGCCCCACATCGCGCAATTCGCCGCCGCCCGTATGGTGCAGACCGCCCTGGAGATGACCAGCAAGGCGGCGGAACTGTCCGCTGCGAGCGTGCTGCTCATGCAGGTGAGTGCCAACATACTCGCCGCTCCCGATCGCGCCGCGGCCGATCTGCTGGCCCTTGTATGAGGTGGAGGTGTCGATGCATCCCGACCTGGTATGGATCGCCGACGCTGTCACCATACACGGCACCGAATCGTTGTCGATCTCTGGCGTCACCTACGCGACCAGGTCATCATCGGGCGGCTCGTATCCCTCTGTCGTCGCTGAATTCCTCTACAGGCATTGCTATGTGCGACCCAGTCCGGTACTCGGTCGCACCGATGCGTTCGCAGAGCGGCAGTTCCAGACGGATCTCTGCGCCTCCATCCCGGCTGACAGCACATGGGAGGGAGGATGGAAACTGGGGTCGCCTGTCGAGGAGAAGGGGGCGGCAGTACGACGTCATGGCGTCGACTTCTTCGCCCCATGGGCCCAGATCCAAGGATATCGCCGTATGGCCAGGCCCATGGCAGGTGAACCCTGTCGGGTCCGTGTGCCGGCCGCCTGGCAGAACCTCTCGCCGGGGTATGTTTTAGCGACGCGTGACAGTGAGCACGAGTGCGAGACCGATGAAGAAGGTGTGCGCGTACGTGTGTACTGGCACTTGACACCGCAAGCGGCACCCGGCTTCCTCGGCTCATGCTTCCGGTTTCTGGGTGCGGAAGACGTGTCATTCCAAGTGAAAGTACTCAGCAGTCGGCGGTCTTATGGGCGAGCCGACGCCGGTGTGCTCTATATGGACAAGTCGGCCTTCCATCGAGCGCGGCATGCTGTGCGGCGAGTCTACGAGGAGGTTTCTCCAGGGCTCCGGGACAGCGTGCCCATGTTCACCAAGCAGCTGCTTCCTGGTCTGTCGGTGGCGGAAGATCCCGCTACCGGTCTCAGCTTCGGTCAGGATCGATGCCTGACCGTGGCCGAGGCCCTGTGCCATTCCTACCTGACCGACTCGGAAACTCGCACGAACTCCCGACAATCGGCAATCGTCTCCGCTTTCCGTCGCCGAGGGATCGATCCCTGCAAGCCCTACCTGTCCGGATCGGTTCCCGAGTCGTACTCGCTGCCCAGGGCAGAGGGAAATGCCCGACAAGGCTCCTGCTGTGACGACCGTGACGACCATGGGTCCATGCGCGGACTGCCCAGGCCATGCTCCCACGAGGACACGGAGTCATTGTTGCTCTCCGCTGCCTTGCGCATCGGCCAAGACGTGCAGGACCGCGCGTATTGGGACGCTCCAGGGACGGCCTGCAACTGGCTGGGCCGTGCCACCTTCGCACGGCCCGGCCAGTCGCAGGCCACTGATCCGACAGTCGAAGCGCTGGGCCCGGATCTGTACGGCGGAGCCAGTGGAGTCGCCGTATTTCTTGCGGAGCTGTCGACGGTGACCGGCTCCCGCGGTTTCGGGAAAACGGCTCTCGGGGCGGTGGAGTGTGCTGTACGGCAGACGAGACAGCGCCTGGAACTGGACGGCAACTGGGGAGAAGGTTTGTATTCGGGCGCCGCGGGTGTTTTGCTTGCCGCGGCGCGTGTGGCACGTGTAACGGGCTGCGGGGTAAGTCGAAACATCGATCGACTGCTCCCCATGGTCTATGAACTGACCGAAGGTGATCCGCTTTCAGATGATCTGATGATCGGGCGGGGCGGCACCGTGGTCGGCCTCCTGCACCTGGGCGAGCTGTCGGGACGAACGGACATCACCGAGCGCGCCGTGCATATGGGGATGAAGCTGCGCGACCGCGTCATGGATACGTTGGCGCGATCAGCCGGCTCACCGACTATGACCGGTTTGTCCCATGGTGCATCGGGTCTTGCCCTGGCTCTCCTTGAGCTGCACGCCAGGCGCGGAGATCCCGAGTCCGCCGAAGTAGCTCGGCAGTTGCTGCGGTCGGAAGACGTGCTCTTTGACGAAAGATCGCGCAACTGGCCGGATCTGCGACCCGAGATCTCGGATCAGGAACGGGAAGATCCGTCCTGCATGGTGGCCTGGTGTCATGGAGCGCCAGGCATGGCCATGGCCCGGATCCAAGCGAGCTGTCTGGACCCGGACTTCGCACAGCAGTATCGCCGTCGAGTCCACGGGGCTCTGGAGACCACACGTGCCGCATTGCGCGTCTCGCTCGCGGACGAGAAGTATGACGTCAGTCTCTGCCACGGGCTGTCAGGGCTCATAGCCGCCCTGTGGGCCGGCGGACTGACGTTCTCCACGGAGAGATACAAAGTCGCCGCCTTGGATGCGGCATGCCGTGTGGCTCGGGAAGAGGACAAGTGGCAGTCAGGTATCACCTGCGGGGGGCCGAATCCTTCCCTCATGGTGGGCACGTCCGGGCTCGGCCACACTTTTCTGCGTCTTCGCGAACCAAGGGGAACCCACTCGTCGCTCATCGTGGGATAGCGGGGTCGGACGCGTTCCGCGGGCGGGGAGCACCCGCCGTCACCGTTCCGGGCCCGGGTCGAGGTCCGGGCGGCCGAGGCGGGCCAGAGCGCCGGACGGCACCGGGAGGAGAGACGGCCCGGACTCCGGCTCCGCGAGCGACCGGTGGGTTCGACGGCCACGCGCGTCCCGGATCTCCGGCCGAACCCTCATCGGCAACGCGTCGTCGAGCCGGACGAGGTCTCGCTGTGGATCGGCGTGCCGGGCCGGGCCATGCGCAGGTCGACGACGGCGTGCACGTACGGCTCCCGGAACTCGATCAGCGGCCGGCGGCCGGCTTCCCTGACGGCGTCCGTGGTCTCCGCGAGCAACCGCACGGTCGCCGCCACGGGGGAGTGGGGTGACGGATCGTCCGGCACCGGCGTGGCGAACCGTTCGAGGAAGCCGAGCTTGACGCCGTCCGCGCCCGTCGTCACCACGAGGTCACGGCTGTGCTCCACGAGGCGGCGACGTGCGGCGTCGTCCCGCGGGTCGAGGACCGCGGTGCCGAACTGCGTGGAGATCGGCGATCACGCCGGCCGGCTCGGGGAACCTCTCCGCAGCCGCTGCCCAGTCGCCGCACGAGCCGTGGCCGCGGGCCAGGGACGTGGTCTGCCCGCCGTCGTCCACGATGACCACGCCGAAGCCGAGCGCGGCGGCACGGTCGGCCTGGGCCCGTACCGCCGCGGCCGTGACGTCCTGGTGGGCGACGTACCAGGTGCACAGCACCGCGTCCTCCACGCCGGGTGCCACCGCCGGCCCGCTGTCCCGTTGAAGCCGGCGCCCGGTGTCCGGTACGGCCTCGGCGACAGGGCGGCCGGAGACGTCGAGCCGCAGCCGGGTCCCCTCGCCGGGCCGGGCGTCCTCCACGGTCACCATGACCGCGAAATCCGCGCTGTCCTCGACCGGTCCGGCCCGCACGGAGGTGTGGTGGCTGCCCGCGTCGAGCGCCTGGACGAGACCGGTCCGGTCCTGGCGCAGCAGCAGGGCGCCGAGGGGGATGCCGGCGAGCGCCGTGGTGTCGGCCGGGTCCGCCCGGGACGGCGGGATCGTGGCGCGGGGCACGGTGCTGCCCGACGCCACCAGGTGACCGCGTCCGCCGCCGGCATCAGGACGGTCAGCTCCAGCGCGGCACCGCCGGCGCGGAACGAGACCTCCCACACCCCGTCGTCCCCCTCGGCCGCCCGAGCGGTGGCGGTCGCCGTGAGCCGGAGCCCGCGTGCCGCCGCGGTCGCGACCAGGAGCACGGGTTCCTGCGGCGGGGCGTCGCCCCGTCCGGGCACCCGGAAGGACGCCGGCGCCGGGCAACGAGTGTCCGTCATTTGTTCCCGGAGAAGGAGATTCCGCCGATGATGTGGCGTTGCGCGAGGAAGAAGATCAGTACGCACGGCAGCGTCACGACGACGGTCGTGGCCATGAGCAGCGGGGTGTTGGTGCCGTTCACCGACTGGAATCCGGCGAGCGCCAGCGGCAGCGTCTTCCATTTGTCGTCGGTGATGTAGATCGCGGCCTGGAAGAAGTTGTTCCAGTACGACATGAACTGGAGGACCGCGGTCGCGATCAGCACCGGGCGCGACAGCGGAAGGTAGACCGACCACCAGATGCGGAACCACCCGGCGCCGTCGAGGATGGCCGCGTCCGTCAGCGATTCCGGCAGCCGCAGGTAGAACTGGCGGAACAGGAAGATGAAGAAGGCCGACCCGAAGAAGGTGGGCACGATGATCGGCCACAACGTGTTCATCATGTCGAGGTTCTTGAACAGGATGAACTGCGGAACGATCGTCACCTCCTGCGGCAGCAGAAGAGTCGCCAGCACGATCCCGAACAGCACGTGGGAACCGCGGGCCCGGATCCGCGCGAACGCGAAGCCCACCAGCGACGACGAGTAGACGACCGCCACCACCGGCACCAGAGTGCTGAGCAGCGAGTTGCGGAAGTACCGCCAGAACGGGAACGAGTCGAGGCCGCTGGAGAAGTTCGACCACCGCCACTGGACGGGCCACAGCGCGATTCCCCCGCTGGAGACACCTTCCGGTGTGCGCAGCGCCGTCGCGATCATCCAGAGGAAGGGGTAGACGAACACGACCGAGCCCACGACGAGGACGGCGAGCGCGGTGTAGCGCGCGGCCGGTGTCCCCTCGTGCCGCGATCGCCGGTCGGGTGCGGTCCTCCCGGTCCGTGCGCGAGGCATCGTCTTACTTGGCGCGGACACGCCGCCTCCCTTCCTGGGGACGCTGGGATTCGTAGTAGACCCAGAAACTGCTGCCCCGGAACACGACCGCCGTGAGCACCATGATCATGAGGAAGAGGATCCAGGCGAGGGCCGAGGCATAGCCCATCTGGAAGAACTTGAACGCGTTCTGGTACAGGTACACGACGTAGAACAGCAGGGAGTTGGAGGGGCCGCCGCCGTTCTGGGTGATGACGTAGCCCTGGGTGAAGGTCTGCATCGCGTAGATCAGTCCTGTCACCACGTTGAAGAAGATGACCGGGCTGATCTGCGGAATGGTGATGTTCCACAGGACGCGGAGGCGGCCGGCGCCGTCGAGTGCCGCCGCCTCGTAGAGCTCGGACGGTATGTCCTGGAGCCCTGCCAGGTAGATGATCATGTTGCCGCCGACGGTCCACAGGCTCATGATGACGACCGCCGGCAGCGCCCAGTCCGGGTCGAAGAGCCACTTCGGGCCTTCGACACCCAGCAGCCGGAGCACCCCGTTGACCAGGCCGTGTTCGGGGTTGAACACCCAGATGAACAGCACGGTCTGCGCGACCCCGCTCACGAGGGAGGGCAGGTACCAGATGGTGCGGAACACATGGATGCCGCTGACCTTCACGTTCATCAGCAGCGCCACCGCGAGCGACAGCACCGTCTGCGCCGGGACGCTGAGCACCGCGTACAGCAGAGTGACCTTGACGGCCTGTCCGACGTCCGGGTCGTGCAGCGCCTGCCGGTAGTTGGCGAGCCCGGCGAACCTCGCCGGGCTCAGCAGATCCCAGTGGGTGAACGACAGCACCAGGGAGTAGACCATCGGACCGCCCGTGAACAGCAGGAAGCCGACGATCCAGGGGGAGACGAAGAGCCAGAACGCCGCGGTCGCGCGACCGATCCACCTTCGTCTCACCGCGAGCCACATGGCGGCCCCGAGCAGCCCGAAGACGACGGCCATCATGATGACGAAGGCGACGATGGGCTGGAGCGCCACGTCCAGGTGGAACCCTGCGAGGAGGCTCTCCAGGCCCTTCACTATCTCTGACATGTTGAGAATCGGTCCTTCTCGGTGCCGCTCGCGGCCGTCCGCCTAGGGGTTACTTGGTCGCGTCGAGCATCTTCTGGCACTTGTCCTGAAGCTGCGGCAGCACGGTCGCCGGGTCCTCGTGGCCGGTCCCGATCGCGGTGCGGGAGTTCAGGGCGGTCGAGAAGGTGCTCTCGATCTGGACCTTGTTCTTCACGTACGGCGTGGTGACCGCGTGCTCGACGGCGTCGACGAACGCCTGGAGATTGGCCTTGGGCGCGGCGGACTTGAAGGCGGCGAGCGAGCCGTCGACCACGGGCACGCCCAGCGCGGACTTCTCGGACGCCAGCAGGTTCTGGGCGGCCGGGTCGGTGCTCATGAACTTCGTGAACGTCTCGGCGGATTCGACCTGTGCCGCGCTCGCGCTCTTGGCGATGCCGAGGCCGTCGACCTCCATGGGCTCACCGCGGCCGGGCATGGGGACGAGGGCGAAGCGGGCGGAGTCCAGCGCGGCGAACTTCGCGATGTTCCAGGGGCCGAAGTCGGGCAGTGTCGCCACCTTGCCCTGTGCCAGCCACTGGAACATGTCCTGGCCCTGGGCGGCGATCGAGGTCGGCGCGAAGCCGTTGGACTTGACCGAGTCGACCACGGTCTTCGCGGCCCGGATTCCCGCCGCGTCGCCCATCGTGCACTTCGTGCCGTCGGCGTTGTAGTAGGAGCCCCCGTCGGCCAACAGCCATCCGTCGTACCACAAAGGCGCGGAGCCGTAGACCTTGGACGAGCCGGAGCCGCTGGTCATCTTCCTCGCGGCGGCGACGAAGTCCTGGGTGCTCAGCGGCTTCGTGCCCGACGGCACCGGGAGGCCGGCCTTGGTGAAGCTGGTCTTGTCGACGGCCATGACCTTGCTCTTGGCCACGAACGGCACGGCGTAGTCGGTGCCGTCGACGTTGCCCGCCTTGGCTACGGCCGGCGAGTAGTACGCGTTCTTGTCGACGCTGACCGGTTTGAAGACGGTGAAGAAGCTCGGCAGCGAGGTGTTGGAGATCGCGGCAACGGTGGGGGCGTCACCGCCGGCGATGGACGTCTGGAGCTTCTGCTCGTAGTCGCTCTGGATCCAGTTGGCTTCGACGTGGATGTCGGGGTGGGCCCGCTCGAAGGCGGCGACCATGCTCTTGATCGTCGCGTTCTCCTCGTTGCTGCCCCAATAGGCGAACGAGATGGACGCGGAATCGCCGCCGCTGTCTCCGGGGGTGGCCCCGCTCTCGTTGCTGCACGCGGAGAGGGAGGCGAGGCAGCCGACGACTATGGCGGCTGTCACTGCGGTTCTCAACACGGGAAGGTCCTTGTCGTTGCGGTCCGATGCCGTCGGGGAGGTGTTGCGGTTCATTCCTGTCGAGGAGCTGCGGTGGTGTCGCCGTCGGCGGTGACCCGCACCCGCCCGCCGACGGGGACGTCGACCCGGGTGGTGCGGCCGTCCGGCCAGGTGCTGGTCCAGGTGACGGCGCTGCCGGCGGTCACCCACAGTTCGCTCGCCTCGCGTCCCTCGTGGCGGACACCGATGGTCGAGGTGCCGGCGGCGATGTGGTCGACCTCCAGCCAGGCGTCCGCCGGGATGTGTGAACGGGTGCGTACCTCGCCCTCGCGCGGTCCCACGTCCAGGCCGGTCAGACCGGTCGCGATGTGGGCGACATGAGTGAACGGCACCTCCGGGTAGTCCGCGCGGGATTCCGCCAGGAAACGGATCCACCGCAGGGCTTCCTCGTCACGTCCGTACCGCAGATACGCCTCGGGCAGGTAGGTGAAGGCTTCGATGTTGTGCGGCGGGCTCTTCTCCAGGCAGGCGCCGAGGAAGTCCAGGTGGGCGGTCGCCCGGTCGTCGGGCCGCATGAGGCCCTTGACCGCCGGGAACCACGTGCTCTCCAGCCCGAATCCGCTGACCGGCCCTTCCTGGGTGAAGCCCGCCGTGTAGTGGTCGTGTTCCGTCAGCCACCAGCCCTCGTTGAACTCGGTTTCCAGAGCCGCCGCCCGTTCGGCGTTCCAGCGTGCGAACCCCGGGTCCAGCGAGGTACCGGCCGCGACACCCGCGAGCGCGGCGTGGGCCGCCCACTGGCTGGCGATGCCGTCGGCCGCCACCAGCAGGTGCGGCGGGTGTTCCACCTCGTTGTACGTGGCCGTGCCCTCGAAGATCCGGCCGCTGCCGCGCTCACCGGCGACTCCGGTCCCCAGCGGGTCGTGGGCCCGCACGAACGAGGTCAGGGTGGTGCGGATGAACGCGGAGATCTCCGCCGTCCGCAGGAACCGCTCGTCACGCGTCCAGCGGTACTGCTCGACGGCCTTCTCCGCCAGCTCGAACGGCGCGGGGATCTCGCGGACGAAGTCGTCGTCGTCGTGGTAGTCGATGGCCGCGGGAGTGCCGTCGAACAGGAACGCCCACAGCGGGTACCAGCCGCGCCGCTCGGTGGCGGAGGCGGCGAAGTGCCGGAGCATCGCCAGGTTCTCGGCATCGAGGCCGAGGAGGTGGCCGCCGAGCATCTGGTGGGCCAGATCCCGTGAGTAGAACATCGGCCGGTCCGTGAGGCCCGCCCAGTAGCTCGGCAGGAAGTCCGCGCGCCGTCCGGTCTGCACCCACTCTCGGGCCCGCCATGACGCCCAAGTGAAAGATTCGACAAGATCCGTCATGCTGGATCTCATGTGAAGCGTGGTGTTTTGCAGCTCTGGGCCGCTGAGACGTGTGGAGGGCTGCGGAAATAGTGGTCCCTGCGCCATGAAAGGGAGTGTTACACGCACGTCAACTTCACGTCAATGCATCGATGTTTCAAACCTGTTCAGCGATACGTGTGCGCCCATCATCGCAGGCAGTCGTGGGGCGAGGTGTGCCACGGACGTCCGAAGTGTGTCCGAAAGCGCGCCACAGTACCGATGAAGGGAGCCGTTCGGCTCGTCTCAGGCCGACGTGGAGCAAGTGTGCGGAGAGGAGCGGCCAGCCGATGACGTGTTTATGACGGTTACGTCAATCATCCGTCAAAGGGTGGCGCTGATGAATGCCGAGTCGGCGCGCAGGTGGCTGCGGGTTTCGGGACGCCTCAGGAGCGCGGCGGCGCGGTGGAGCCGCGCACGATCAACTGCGGGTCGAACAGCAACTCGCCCGAGGGGACCAGCTTGCGGTTCACCAAGTGCACCATGGCCGTCGACACCGACTGCGCGAGCCGCTCGACGGGCTGACGCACCGTCGTCAACGGCGGATCGACGAAGTCCATGACCTGCGAGTCGTCGTAGCCGACCACCGACAGGTCCTCCGGGATCGACATCCCCCGGCGCCGGGCGGCCCGGATCGCGCCGAGAGCCATGTAGTCGCTGGCCGCGACGATCGCCGTAACCCCCAGGTCGAGCAGCGTCCCGGCGGCGGACATGCCGCCCTCGACGCTGTAGACCTGTCGGACGGCCAGCCGCTGCGGATCGGCGACACCGCGAACGGTCATCGACTGGACGAACCCGGCCAGCCGGCGCTCGCTCGGCCGGTTCCCCACCGGCCCGACGATCAAGCCGATGTCGCGGTGACCGAGCCCCCACAGGTGGTCGACCGCCAGCTCCGCCGCGACGGTGTCGTTGGTCGAGAAACTGGGCGAGGGGTGACCGTCGATCGCGCCGTTCACCAGCACGAAGGGGATCTTGCGCTCCGCGAGCAACTGGTAGACCGTCGGGTCGGCACCGATCAGGGTGTTGCTGGCGGACGCGAAGACCGCACCGGCGATGCCCAGGTCCATCGTCGAGGAGATGAAGTCGATCTCCTGGAGCCCGCCCACGGTGGTCGAGGCCACTATGGCCCGGAAACCCTGCGACGCGAGCGCCGACTCGATCAGCTCGCACAGCTGGCCGAAGAACGGCTGGGCCAGCCCGGGAGTGAGCACCACGACCAGCTGACTCTGCCCGCCGCGCTCGTAGCCCAGCTCGCGGATCGCTTCCTCCACCTGGCGCCGTGTCGCCATCGCGACGACCCCGCGGCGGTTGATGACGCGACTGACTGTGGCCTCGCTGACGCCCGCTCGCGCCGCGACGTCGCTGATCCCGACCTTGGCCATGACTCCCTCTGCGGTGAACGGCGCCGCCTGGCGTGCTGCGAGTGTACCGGGATCACGCCAGGTCCCGACCGGTGCCCGCACCCGCCGGAGCCGGGCCGGGGGGCTTCGCTCAGCCCGCCACGGCCGGCAACCCCCCACCCGCGCCGGGACGCAGGGTCCACGGACCCCGGGCCAGATCCACCTCCACCGACGCCTCGCCCAGCGACACCCGCACGGTACCCACCCGGTCGGAGCGCCGGCGCAACCGCGCCTCGACCAGCCGCCGCTCGTCGTCCCAGGCCAGGTCCACCACGGCACCGGGCCGTGCCACCAGCCCCCGCATCCGTCCGGCGGGCCAGTCGGACGGCAGCGCCGGCAACAGGTCGACCGTGCCGGCGTGGCTCTGCACCACACACTCCGCGATCGCCGCCGTGAACCCGAAGTTACCGTCGATCTGGAACGGCGGATGGGCCGACAGGCGATTGGGGTAGAGACCGCCGTGCTCACCCTCCGCCGCCGGATCCACCTCGCGCAGCGCCAGATCGATCAGGGCGGGCAGCCGCTCGGTATGGCGCAGCCGGGTGCGCAGCGCCGGCTTCCACGCGAGCGACCAGCCCGTGGAGTCGTCACCGCGAACGTCGAGTGTCCGGGCCACCGCGGCCGAGTGCTCCGGCCGTACGCCGGTCCCGGGAAACGCCTCGTAGAGCGGTGACAGGTGCCGGTGGGCCGGCTCCGCCATGACGTGCGGGCCCCGCCATTTCCGTACCGTCCCGTCCTCGTCGGTCTCCGGCCCCGGCAGCCGGCCCAGCGCGGCCCGCGCGGCCCCGGCCACGGCGTCGTCCGGCTGTCCTGCCAGCTCCGCCAGAGCGGTGGCCCAGGTGAACACCTCGCGCGCGCCGATGTCGATCGCGGAACTCACATCGACCGCCGCCAGTGACCGGCCGGCCGGGCGAAGGAGAGCCGGTGCGGGGTCTGCGCGGGGCCGTGGGAGCAGGCCGGCACGACGCCTCCTGTGGTGTGGATACGGACTGGCTACACTGACGCGCCAAGACTTTGACCGGACATTAGGGCAACGTCAACTCCACCGGCCGTCCGGGAGGACGTGGGCCCGGCACCCCGAACAAGGAGCAAGCGTGGCGCCTCGCACCATGGTCGATGTCACCGCGTTCGGCGCGGACCCGAGCGGTACCCGCGACAGCGCCGCGGCGGTCACCGAGGCCCTGCGCGCGGCCCGCGCCGTGACGGCGCCGGTGACCGTACGGTTCCCGCCCGGCCGGTACCACTTGTATCCGGAGCGGGCCGAGCGCCGCGATCTGTACGTCTCCAACACGGTGGGCGCCGATCGGCGTCACCTGTCCAAGACCATCGCACTCCTCGTGGAGAACGCCCACGACCTGGTGATCGACGGCAGGGGCGCCGCCCTGGTGCTGCACGGCGCGCAGACCGCGTTCGCGGCGATCGACTCGACCGACGTCCGCTTCGAGGGGTTCTCCTTCGACTACGTCTCGCCCCGGGTCGTCGACGCCACGGTGGCCGACGCCGGCACGGACGGCGTCACCGCCTGGCGGGAGCTGACCCTGCCCGCGGACACCCGCTTCCGGATCGACGGCACGACCGTCACCTGGCTCGGCGAGCCCGCCCCCGCCGACGGCGAGCCGTACTGGACCGGCACGAACGCGATGGAGTACACGCAGGTGCACGATCCGGTGGCCCGGCGCACCTGGCGGGACCGCAACCCCCTGTTCGACGAGGTGGCCGCCGTCCGCCGACTCCCCGGCCACCGCCTGCGCCTGTCCTACCGCTTCGCCGACGCCCCCGGTGACGTCGGGCTCGTCTACCAGATGCGCACGACCGTCCGTGACCATCCGGGCGCGTTCGTGAGCGGCGGCGAACGGGTGGAGATCCGCGACGTCTCGGCGCACTACCTCCACGGTTTCGGCCTCGTCGGACAGCTGAGCAGGGACCTGACCGTACGCGATGTCCGTTTCCGCGCCGACCCGGCCACCGGCCGCACCTCGGCCGGGTTCGCCGACTTCATCAACCTGTCGTCGATGGCCGGTCATGTACGGATCGCCGACTGCGTCTTCGACGGGCCGCACGACGACCCGGTCAACATCCACGGCACGTACCTCGTGGTGGCCGGCCGGGTGGCGGACGACGTCGTGACACTGGCCTACCGGCACCCGGAGACGGCCGGCTTCCCCGCGTTCCGGCCCGGTGACACGATCGAGTTCACCGCTCGTGCCACCCTCGACACCGCGGCCGGCTTCACCGCGCGCCTGACCGCCGTCGACGGCCCCCACGACCGGGACGACGCGCACGACCGGCGCATCATGACCGTGACCCTGGACCGCCCGTTGCCCCCCACCGTCACACCGGAGCACTGGGTCGCCGAGAACGTCACCGCCACGGCGTCGGTCCACATCGTCGGCAACCACTTCGTCAACGTGCCCACCCGCGGGGTCCTGGTGACCACCCGGCGGCCGGTCGTCATCGAAGGCAACCTCTTCGACGGCGTGACCATGGCCGGCGTCTACGTCTCCGCCGACGCCGAGGAGTGGTACGAGTCGGGGCCGGTCGCCGACCTCACCATCCGGGACAACACCTTCCTGCGTCCCTCCACTCCCGCGGTCCTCATCGCACCGACCAACACCGTCCTCGACCCCGCTCACCCCGTGCACCGCAACGTGACGATCAGCGGCAACGTCTTCGAGGACGCCGACGCCCCGATCGTGCGCGCCCGCTCCGTCCGCGGGCTGGCCGTCACCGGCAACCACCTGACGGGCACCGGCGCCGGGGCCCTCACCGAGTCCGTCCTGGTGGCCGCCGAAGGCTGCTCGGACGTGGTCGTGGAAGGAACGTCGGGCACGCTCCCCCCACCCGGCCGGACCCAGGTTCACCGGCTCGACGAGCGGCCGTGACCCTCGCCCACGTGTCAGGTCCGCCGGTGCGCCTGATCCTTCTCAGCCGCCGCGTAGCCGGGCACGGACGGCCATCGAACAGTCAGGACCACCGACTCCTCCTCCGCGAACCATGAGTGGTCGACTCCGCGCCCCCACACGACGTAGTCACCCTGCTCTTCCAGAAGGACGCTGCGGCCGGGCAGTTCGACGCGGAAGCGTCCGCTGATGAGAACCAGGAGAGCCGTGCGTTCCTCGCCCCTCACCCACTGCGATCGCGCATCGGCACGGGGGTGGACGCCCCACTTGATCTCTACGGCCTCGCTGTGGCGCGGGTCGTCAACGTCCTTGAAGTGCCCGAGGAGCCACCCTCGGTCCAATCCCGCGTCCTTGCCCGCGTTGCCCACGTACACGCTGTCCTTCACGTGGGCGAACGCTAGCAGTCGCTCGTGTACTCGCGGTCAGGCGCTGGACCGTCACCGGGACCCTGAATCGAAACGTCAGACCAGCTCGGGTCGCGGTTCCGGCCGTGGTGCCGGAGCGGCCTTCGGTTCCCAGAGTCCGGTGATGCGTACGTAACGGTGGATCACCGACGCCATCGCCAGAATGAGAAGTGGTCCGAACAGCCAAGGATGTCCGGCCATCTGTGTCGGCAGATAGCGGTAGGACACCAAGAGCGCGGCGAAGACCGTTGTCCCGTAAGCGACAAGCTGGACGCCTGACCGGTCCCAGCCGCGGTCGATCGAGCGCAGGGCTACCTCGATCGTGAGCGCGAACACCACGCCGGCGATGAGATCCGTGCCGTAGTGGTAGCCGAAGCCCAGCGTCGCGCCGAGCGTGGCGATCAGCCAGAACGTGCCCGCGTACCGCAGGATCCGTGGGCCCTTGCGGGTGTGGATGAAGATCGCGGTGGCCCACGCCGTGTGCAGGCTGGGCATGCAGTTGCGCGGGGTGATCCCGTCGTAGGTCATCGGGTGCGGGGCGGTGACGGGCGGCGGCGTGTGCGGCCACAGGTTGGCCACCGCCCACTGCACGCCGCCGGTGCCGGAGGCGCCCGGGCTGTAGGCGAAGACCGGTCCGACCACCGGGAAGAGCATGTAGATGCCCGGCCCGAGGAGGCCGATCACCAGGAAGGTGCGCACCAGATGGTGGCGCGGGAAGCGGCCTTCGACCCCGACGTTGCGCAGCTGGTACAGCGCGACGACGACCGCGGCCACGGCGAGCTGCGCGTAGACCAGGCCGAGAAGACGCGTGCCGATGGGGTCGGTGGCCTGGAGTATCCGGCCCAGCAGCCACGAGGGATTGCCCAGCGCTTGATCGGCGGTCGCCACGTACTGGTCGAGCACGGTCGGGCGGGTCTTCGCAGTGATGATCAGCCAGATGTCACCCGTCTTTCGGCCGGCCGCCAGCAGCAGGCCCAGCCCGACGCCCTTGAGCAGCAGGAAACGTTCCCGGCCGCTGCGGCGCGTGACGGCGATGACCGCGTAGCCCAGCATCACCCACAACGCGCCGTTGCCGAAGGAATGGCCGTCGGCCGCCTTGGCGTCGACCGCCCATCGCACCAGTACGAAGACGACGTCGATGCCGATCGCGGCACCCGCCGCGACGAACCGTTGCCGCCAGGTGAGCACCACCATCATCAGGGCCAGACCGGCGTACAGCGGCCCCGGCTTGGGGGCGAACACCGTCTCTTTCGCCTGTTCGGTCAACGGCCCCGGTATGCCGGCGCAGCGACGCGCGACGATCTCCAGGATGATCAGGAAACCGAGTGTCGCCACACCAGCCGTGGCCCAAAGTATCGCGCGTGGTTCGCGCCACGCGGCCGGTGTCGTTCTCCCCTTTATTCGCGAAAACACCCGCGATGTTCTAGATGTCAACTGTCTGGCCGATGTGTTGGGTAGTTAAGCAGGGTCAATTTTCGCGCTGAGTGGCATGCATTCTGGTGTCGGGCGGAGGGTCGGTCGGCGCGAGTTCGAACATGCTATCGGAGCAGCGGGGAAATGTTTATGGCGCGCCTCGGCCCTGTTGCGCGCAGTAATGGCGTGAAACGGATCCGTGGGGAGTAACTTGCATTGAAGCATGCCCATTTGGGGCGTGGACTATCGTGACGGCAGCGGCAGCGGCAGCGGCAGCGGCCTCGGTCCCGGGGTCGGCGTCCGGGTGGTCCCTGCGACGGGCGCGCTCGCCGGCGCCGGCCGTCGGCCCGCTCGCCTGGGACGCCATCCTTCGTGTGGTCGCGGCGGGCAGTTCTTCACGGACGCGCGCCGGTCAAGGTATTCACGGACGCGCCGGACCGCCGTCGGCATCTCCCCGCGCGGGTGCGCGAGGACGGGCAGGCGGTCACCCGTCAGGTGCCGACCGCCTGCCCGTCGCATCAACGCCGCTGCTGCGTCCCGTCGTCGGGCGGTGCGGCCGACTGGTGGTCCGCGTCGGGGACTGCGGAGGTGGCTTGGAAGGTGGCGGTCTTGGCTTGGGGGGTGACGGTCTCCCCTGGGATCACGCGCGGTTGCGCCGTCGGCTGTCCGTCGTTCATCGCCTTGGCCTCGGCCTTGAGGATGCGTGCCGACTTGCCCGCGGAACGGGCCAGTTCGGGCAGCTTCTTGACGGCCAGGACGGCAATGACGACGATCAGGATGACCGCGAGTTCGCTCAGTCCGAACATGGAGGGGCCGCCCGTCAGACGTTGACGCCGAAATCGGCGGCGATGCCGGCGAGCCCGGAGGCGTATCCCTGCCCGACGGCACGGAACTTCCACTCGGCACCGTGCCGGTACAGCTCGCCGAAGACCATCGCCGTCTCGGTGGAGGCGTCCTCGGAGAGGTCATAGCGGGCGATCTCCGCGCCACCGGCCTGGTTGACGATGCGGATGAAGGCGTTGCGGACCTGGCCGAAGCTCTGGCCGCGGCTCTCGGCGTCGTGGATGGAAACGGGGAAGACGATCTTGTCGACCTCGGCGGGTACGGCGGCGAGGTTCACCTTGACGGTCTCGTCGTCGCCCTCGCCCTCACCCGTGAGGTTGTCGCCGGTGTGCTCGACCGACCCGTCCGGGCTGGTGAGGTTGTTGTAGAAGACGAAGTGCCGGTCCGAGAGCACCTTGCCGGATGCGTCGAGCAGCAGCGCCGAGGCGTCCAGGTCGTAGTCGGCACCGGTGGTGGTCCGCACGTCCCAGCCCAGTCCGACCAGGACGGCGGTCAGGCCCGGCGCCTCCTTGCTGAGCGAGACATTGCCACCCTTGGACAGGGAAACTCCCACTGCTCTCCTCCTCGGTGAGACGATGACGTTCCAGAATGAATCTACAGGACTGTAGAAGGAGTGGGGGCGGTCGGGAGTCCCTGCGATGTACGGCCCCGACGTCCACGGCAGCGGAAGCCGGACAGGTGTGAGGTCCGGGGTCGGCTACCGCCCGGGGAGCAGCCTCTGGACGGCGAACACGCTGATCGTCACAGGCCGCGACGTCGACGACGGCCGGGCCCGGCTCCGCCACACGCACCTGGGAAGAACGCTGGACCGCGGTCGGCAGGGCGGGCGGCACGAACGCGGGAATGTTCGCCGGACGGGTGTGGTTGAGAGGGGCGTGATGGTGAAGGGAACAGTGTCCCCGGGCCTCATCCATCGCATGCGAGGACGATCGTTCGGCTGAAGCCTCGCATTGCCTTTCGCCGCGTAGGCGACCGCCCTTCACGATCACACCCCTTTGCGGGTTCAGCCCCGGCCGGCACGCCGGCCGGGGCTCTGCGCGTCGGTCCCCGATGCCGAGGGCCATGTCCGTTCGGCAGTGCGCGCACGGCGGCGCCTGGCTTCGCAGCGCGTCGAGGGCCTGCTCGCGCTTGGCGGGCCGGCCACGGCCGAGCGCCGACGGTGCAGCAGATCGGCGCGGCCGTCGGCACAGCAGCCGGGCTCCGTGCGCTACCAGCCGGGCGAGCCGGGGCGAATGGCGCGATCGTCCGCGAGCCGGGGCAGTCGTGAGGGATCCGCCGCGCGTGACCGACGCCGGCCGCTTCCACCTGTCGCTCGAATCCGGCGGCCGGCCGGTGCAGCACGGCTGGTGGCACCGCGAGGAGGTGGCGGGGACAAGTTCCGCCGCTTGATCGGCCCGTACGGCGGCATGCTTGAGCGCGCCGCACGGCCTTCTTCACGGCCTGCTCCAGCTCATATCGGTTGCTCTCGGTTGCTCTCGGTTGCTTCGGCGTGTCCCGTGAGTGCGGCCTGCACTGTCTCGGACCCCTCGCGCCAGCGGCGCCTCTGGGCGTCGTACCCCCCACCGGTCAGACCGGCGGGCTTCGCGTACTCCTCCTCAGCGGACCGCTCCCTCAGCGGACCGCTCCGGCTTGATCGACTCATCGGGAACCTGGATCACGGCATGGATGCTCGCTGCCGTCGTGCGGGGCAGAGCGTAAGACCGTGCGGGGCAGAGCGTAAGACGTCGTCGCGCACCAGCAGGCGGCGATGGCCGAGAACCTGCTCGCACCACTGGCCGCCGACCCCGAGCACGACGACGGGACCCGGAGGCCGGACGCCGGGAGGCGATCGACCTGACGGCGTTGCGGGCCTTGAAGGAGTCCCGTACGGACGTGGAAGCCCTCGATCTCACGGCAGAGCGGCCGTGCCACCTCCAAGACGCGTCACCAAGGCGGCCGACGCCTCCCGCGCCCGCACGGACTGTTACGCCGCACAGGACGATGCCGACGCGGTGCACCCGGACGACCAGCAGGCGCACCACCCGCAGGAGCCCGGACCGGACCGGGGCCGGGAGGACTCCGCCGAGAGGACTCCACCGGGTGCGCGCGGCATCGTCTCCGCCACGAGAAGAGGCCCAGCCGCTACCTGGCCGCCATCACCTTGGCCACGGCCTGGTCACGCTCGTACGGAGTCGAGAGGCCGGCAACCCAGCGACGCCTTGGAAGGGGCAGCCAGTGTGGCGCGCCTGCGCGGATCCGGTACGGACCGCGCAGCACCGGTCCCACCGCCGTCAGGTTGCGGGCGGCGCCGGCACCGGGGCGGTCCCGAGTCCCGTTCCCCGGCATATGCCCTGCTGCACGGGGAAACCCCTCAGCTGTTTGCGGGCCCTCGGTTCGGGGCTGCGCCGCCTGCCCGGAGCCGAGCGGGTGATCAGGGTTGCCGACAGCATGCTGGACTGGATCGGACTGGTCTCTCCACGCGACCGCCGGATGGCGGTCTACACCGGCGCCGGGGTGCTCGGCGTCACCGGGGTGGTCGAACGGCCCGTGGCTCTCGCCGGTGCGGCCGTCGCCTGGCTGACCCAGCCGCGCGGCCCCCGACGGGGCGCCCAGGACGAGGCGGCCGGGGCCGCTGCGGCGTCACCCGGTCCCGCGCCCGTGGGAACACAGGACACCCTGCGCCGCTATCCCGGATGGCACCGCCACATGACCCTCGCCATGGCCGCCCACGTCTGCCTGATCGTCCTGCGAGCCCGAGAGCCGGATGCGGGCAGAGCAGCAACGGATCCTCCCGGCTCATCCACCTCACCCTCGCCGAGATCAGGCGGCTGGTCACCCGCCTCACCGACCGCCGCCCCACACCCGCCGAGCACATCCCGCACTGGTCCACCTGGCGCAGACGGCGACGACACCAAGCCCGCACCACCAGCCACTACGAACGACGCGGACACAGCCCCTGACCTGGCCACCAGTCACCACAAACACCGTTGCAGCACTCGGGCGTGTCTGTTGATTCGGTGCTCGTCGCACGCGGAGCTCGCTTGGTCACGTGGCTCGTCCAAGCCGATCCCTTACCGGTTCATGGCCGGGAGGCGCAGGCGTCCGTCCTGGACTTCGGCGATCTGGTCGACGGCGGTGAGGTGGGTGCGGTCGTGGGTGACCAGGACGGTGGCGGTGGCCTGCTGGTGGGTGAGGCGGGTGATGAGGCCGAGGACGGCGGCGCCGCGTTCGTGGTCGAGGGCGCTGGTGGGTTCGTCGACCAGGAGGACGGTGGGGTCGTTCATCAGGGCACGGGCGATGTTGACGCGCTGGCGCTGGCCGCCGGAGAGCTGGTGGGGGCGGCGGCCGGCCTGGTCGGCGAGGCCGACGGCGTCGAGAAGTTCCATCGCGCGGGTGCGGGCGGTGCCGGGTTTGCGGCCGTCGAGCTGGGCCATGACCTGGAGTTGTTCGGCGGCGGTGAGGGAGGGCAGCAGGTTGGGCTGCTGGAAGACGATGCCGATCTTGTGGCGGCGCAGTTCCGTCAGTTCGCCGCGGGTGAGACCGGTGGTGCGCTGGCCGTCGATGGTGACGGTGCCGGTGTCGGGGGTGATCAGGGTGGCGGCGACCGCGAGGAGGCTGGACTTGCCGGAGCCGGAGGGGCCCACCACGGCGGTCAGGCTGCCCTGGGGAACCTCCAGGCTGACCTGGTCGAGAGCGGTCAGGCGGGTGTCGCCGTCGGGGTAGGTGAGGGTGATGTCGGTCAGGTTCAGGCTCATCGGACGCTCCCCAGGGCGGTCAGCGGGTCGACGGAGGTGATGCGGCGGATGGACAGGGCGGCGCCGAGCGCGCCGAGGAGGATGATCACGACGGCCGGGATCAGGACGGTGGCGGGGGTGAGGAGGAACGGCACGGCGGAGCCGGATACGAGCGCGCCGACGGAGGCGGCGATGCCGGTGCCGATCAGGGTGCCGCCGACGAGCAGGACGACGGCCTGGCCGAGGGCGTCCTTGAGCAGATTGGCGGTGGAAGCGCCCAGGGCCTTCAGGACGGCGACGTCACCGCTGCGCTGGATGGTCCAGACGGTGAAGAAGGCTCCGATGACGAGGGCGGAGATGGCGAACAGGAAGCCGCGCATCAGCTGCAGGGAGCCGTTCTCGGAGGTGTAGGAGCCGATCGCGGACAGTGAGTCGTCGGTGGAGACCGTCTTGGTGCCGGCCTGGTGGTCGGTGGCGGCCACATCGGCCTGGGAGGTGGTGCTCAGAGCGATGACGGTCGCGGTCGGGCCGTCGTCAGTGCTGGTGGGCGGCGCGGTCTTCTGCCAGGTGTCCAGACGGGTCCAGATCACCGGGGTGTGGCTGAAGTGGGCGTCGCCCCGGACGGCGGCCACCTTCAGCTGCCGGCCCGCCAGGGTGAAGGAGTCACCCGCCTTGACGCCGAGATCGTCGGCGGCCGTGGTGGACAGCACCACCGCGCTGCCGGTGATCCTGTCGCTGTCCGGGGCGAGGCGGGAGCCGGGCTCGACGCCGAAGGCCGAGACCCCGGTGCTCTTGTCTCCCGCGGTGGCCTTGGTCGTGGTGATACCCAGAGGTTCGGCGCTTTCGACACCGGGCGCCTCGGACCACTTCCTCCACTGCTGCTCGGTGACGGTGGAGTTGGAGTACGACAGCTCCTGCCTGCCGCTGGGAGCCTGAAAGGCGATCTTGTCGGCAGGCAGGGACGTGATCGCGGAGACGTTCTGCCGGCCCAGTCCGGCCGTCAGCCCGGACAGCAGCCCGACCAACAGGGTGATCAGCACGATGACAGCCCCCATCAGGGCGAAGCGCCCCTTGGCGAACTTCAGGTCTCTCCAGGCGACGAACACGGCCCTGGCCTGTCCTTTCCAGCGGCGGAAGCGGTATGACCCCACCCTCTCCGCAGGCCCCCTGTGCGCGCGTCCGGCGCAGGAGGGCACTTGGCGGGCTGAAAGACGGCACACGGGTTCCAACTTTTGATGGAGGCTCCTCCGGCGTCAGCTTTCGTAACCTGGGACGCACTGTGAACTCTGCCGCCCCTGCCCTGACGCCGACCACCCGGACCCTGGCCCGGTGCCTGCACCTGCTGGTCATCGGCCTGCTCGCCCTGGCCGCCGGCCGGGCCGTGGCCGACGACCGGCCCCACGCCGGATGGGTCATTGCCACGGCGGCGACATGCGGCCTGGTGTACGCGGCGGGGCCCACGCTGCCGCGCGTACGCCGCTCGCGGCGGGCCGCCGCCTTGTGGCTGGCCGCGGTGGGCGCCTGCTGGCTGGTGCTGCTCGCCTTGTCCCCCGATGCCGTGTGGGTGGCCTTCCCGCTCTACTTCCTCCAACTCCACCTGCTGCCCGGCCGCGCCGCACTGGCAACCGTGGCCGCCACCGCCGCCGTCGCCATCGCGGGCTTCGCCGCCCACCAGCACTCCTTCAGCCCCGCCATGGCCATCGGCCCCGCCCTCGGCGCCGCCGTGGCCGTCGCCGTGGTGTGGGGGTACCAGGCCCTGTACCGGGAGAGCGAACACCGGCGTCGACTGATCGAGGAACTCACCGTCACCCGCGCCGACCTGGCCGCGGCCCAGCACACCGCCGGCGTACTGGCCGAACGCGACCGCCTGGCCCGCGAGATCCACGACACCCTCGCCCAGGGCCTGACCAGCGTCCAGCTCCTGCTGCGCGCCGCCGAACGAGCGCTGCCCCACACCCCGGAGAACGCGGCCCGCTACGTCGACCAGGCCCGGCAGGCCGCCGTCGACAACCTCGCCGAGGCCCGCCGCTTCGTCGCCGCTCTCACCCCGCCCACCCTGGAAGGCACCACCCTGGCCGCAGCCCTGGAACGCCTGTGCACCACCACCTCCGCCCGGCACCGGATCACCGCACGCTTCCACCTCACGGGCGACCCCACCCCGCTCGCCACCGCGTACGAGGTCGCCCTGCTGCGTATCGCCCAGTCCGCCCTGGCCAACACCGTCCAGCACGCCGAGGCCACCACCGCCGACGTCACTCTCAGCTACCTCGGTGACCGCGTGGCCCTCGACGTCGTCGACGACGGCCGCGGCTTCGACCCCGCCGTCCTGCCCGCCCCCGACCCCGAGGCCGGCGGCTTCGGGCTGGCCGCCATGCGCGCCCGCACCCGGGCCCTCGGCGGCACTCTCGCCATCGAACCCGTCCCCGTCCCCGGCCACGGCACCGCCCTGGCCGTCCAACTGCCCCTCACCCCGCAATCCGACACCGAGCCCGAGGCCCGCCCGTGACCGACGACGCACTCATCCGCCTACTCCTGGCCGACGACCACCCGGTCGTGCGGGCCGGACTGCGCGCCGTGCTGGAAACCGAGCCCGGCCTCGTCGTCGTGGCCGAAGCCGCCACCGCCGAGAACGCCGTCACCCGCGCCGCCGAAGGCGACATCGACGTCGTCCTGATGGACCTGCGGTTCGGCAAGGGCATGGGCGGCGCCGAGGCCACCGCCCGGATCACTGCCCGGCCCGGAGCCCCCCGTGTGCTGATCGTCACCACCTACGACTCCGATGCCGACACTCTGCCCGCCATCGAAGCCGGTGCCACCGGCTACCTCCTCAAAGACGCCCCGCCCGAGGACCTGGCCGCCGCCGTACGCACCGCGGCCGCCGGACGCACCACACTGGCGCCCACCGTCGCCGACCGGCTGATGAACCGGCTGCGCGCCCCCGGCACCGCCCTGACCCGGCGCGAGACCGAAGTTCTCACCCTGGTCGCCGACGGCTTGTCCAACCAGGCCATCGGCGCACGTCTCCACCTGACCGAGGGAACGGTCAAGTCCCACCTGGCCCGCATCTACGCCAAACTCGACGTCGACTCCCGCACCGCCGCCGTCGCCGCAGCCACCGACCTCGGCCTCATCCGGCGTTGAGCCGGGTGCATACGGCACCCTGAGCCGCCCGTGACGCATGTGGCACCATCGGGTCTCAGCCATTGCGGACAGCCGCTCGCACGCTCATCCTCCGGCGCACCTCGCAACGCGCCCGCCTGAACGGGATCGCGCTGAAAGGCGAGGACCGGCATCGACGCCGACCAGGTCGCCGAGCAGATCAGCCTCGACGACGCCCGCGAGTCCCGCCTGGTCGCCGAGCAGGCCATGGACCGGACCCGCGACAGGTTCGGACCCGCGTCCATCGGGCCGGCCGCTGTCGTGCCCTTGCGCCGGGCCTCATGACCGACCCGGGCGCGTATGCGCGGCTCCGGCCGCTTCCACCTGTCGCTCGACACCGGCGGCTGACCGGTGCAGCACGGCCGGTGGCACCGCGAGGAGGGGGCGCGGGACAAGTTGCGTCGCCGGCTCGGTGAGTACCGGGACCATGCCCGGCGCCCGCCTCGGCGCCCTCGTCGAGCCGGGCGATGATCGACGCGATGAGGGCAGTGCGCCAGGAATGCTCCGCGACCGACTCGGGGTCCTCGGGCCGGCCAGCCACCAGCCGCTGCGCCTGGTCTGCTCGCGCGCCACCGCGGTCGGATCCTGAGCGGCCCTTTGTGCGCTCCGACGATCGCATCTCCCCCCGATCGACCGGAGCCGCTGCCGATCGTCGGGAGTGTCTCCCGCGGGAGCCGCTATGAAGATCAAGAACTGCCCGCGATCTTTGGCCGGGGTGGGTCGTGATCCCGATCGAGCGGACCGCGTGCCCGCGGTTCAGGTGGTTGAACATCTCGGATGAGCTGCGTCTGTTCCTCGCCGGCCGGGGAGGAGGCGGAGTGGACGGCTGAGCGGATGGATGCCGAGGGCCAACAGCTCGTGCTGCTTCCGGTGTATCGGCGGCTGGGCCGGTCTTGACGTCGGACGAATACCTGGTCGGTGCGCGACGGGCACCGTGCCCGGTAACGAGGGCCGACGTGTGTGCGGCCCGGTCGAGTTGGCGACTTCCGTACGGCGGCTTCGGGCCGGCCGTAGGCGGCGCTTCACCTGTGTGCCCTGCCGGGTCGGCACCGACTGTGTCGAGGGGGTACGGAGTCATGGAGCTGCGGGACCAAGGGCCAGGAGGGCCCGCAACGGCCGGGTGGGCCGCGGTGCGCCCCGCCAGATCAGTGCCTTGCGGTAAGTGAGGGAGGGCCTGATGGGGACGGCACTGACGCGGGGGTTGCCGGCGAGAGCCCGGTCGGTGCCCACCGTCAGGGAGACGCCGATGCCGGCCTCCACCAGGGCGACGTGGAGGGCCGCGTCGTTGGTCGCGTACCGGGTGGCGAAGTCGATGCCGGCGGCATCGAACGCGGATTGCAGCCATGGCCGCAGTCCGCTGTCCTGGCCGTAACTGATCAGGGTCTTCCCTGACAGCAGCTCGATGGGAATGCTCGTACGACCTGCCAGAGGGGAGTCCGCCGGGACGACGGCCATGATCTCGTCTTCGAGCATGACCACACTGCGCATGCCCTGGGGCAGGGGATGCTCCGGCAGGGCCACCACGGCGGCATCCAGCTCGCCGTTCTCGACGCGCGAGATGAGCCCGGCGCTGCGCCCCTCGACGAGCTGCACGGCGACGCCCGGGTACCGGCGGTGGAAGGCTCCCAGGAGCGCGGGCAGACGGGTGTGCTGGACCCCGTCCACGGTGCCCAGGAGGAGCGTGCCGGTGACCAGCGCGGTGCGGGAGGCGAACTCCGCGGTCACCCTGTCGGCATCGGCGAGGGTCTGGCTGGCCAGGGGGAGCAGCACCCGGCCGGCCTCGGTCAGGCGGACGCTGCGTGGATTGCGTTCGAAGAGCGCTTCCCCGAGCTCCTTCTCCAGGGAGCGGATCTGGTGACTTACGGCGGGCTGTGCGACGGACAGCCGGTCGGCGGCGCGGGTGAAGCTCTGCTCCTCGGCCACGGCGACGAAGAACCGCAGGGTTCTCAATTCCACGATCATTCACCTCATTTATTACTAGCATCGAAAACTGGTCTTTGACCTCGATGCTACGTATCTTCACTCTGGAGGCATGGCGGATGTGAGACAGGCGTCGAAGCGCCTCGACAGGGTTGGTCCGAAGGCCGCGGACACCTCTGACCGGGCCGGACTCAGCAGCAGACATGTGGCATGGATGTCGATCGCGGCCGGCGTGAGCGTCGCCAACATCTACTACCTGCAGCCGCTGCTGCGACCGCTGGCCGCCTCGTTCGCGGTCTCCGACGCACTCGCCGGACTGCTGCCGATGATCACCATGGTGGGTTACGCCGCGGGGCTGCTCCTGGTCGTGCCCGTGCTGGAAAGGGCCGGGCTGCACCGGCTGATGCGCTGGCTGAACGCGGGCAGGCTGATCGCCCTGGCTCTGGCCGCGTCCGCGACGGGCTACCCGGTGTTCGCAGCGGCATCGGTGCTGCTGGGAGCAACGAGTGTGCTGGCACAGATCCTGATGCCGGCGGCCGTGTCGCTGGTGCCGCGAGAGGCGGTGGGGCGCACCACGGCGCGCATCACGGCCGGCCTCTTCGGTGGCATCGTGGGCGCCCGCGTCATCGCCGGGGCACTCGACGGCCTCCTCGGCTGGCGTCCGGTGTACGCGCTGTCGGCGCTCGCGACGCTGGTCGTGCACCTTGCTCTGCGCCGGTTGCCGGAGCCGCCCTTGCGTCACGCGCTGGGCTACCGGGCCCTTCTGAGGTCGCTTCTTCCGCTCCTGCGCAGCGAGCGTGGTCTGCGGCGGGCGGCGCTCACCGCCGCTGCCGGCTTCGCCGCGTTCAACCTCTTCTGGACGGCGGTCACGCTGTACGTGACCGGCCCGACGCACGGCTGGTCGACGACCGGTGCGGGCCTGCTGGGACTGGTGGGCGTCGTGGGCACCGCCACGGTGCTGGCCACCGGCCGGTTCCTCGACCGCGGGGCGCAGCGGGGCCTCGCCGTGGCAGCCGCTGGTGTGATGGCCCTTGGTCTCCTCGTCGCCGGTCTGTGGGGGCTGTCGGCCGGCGCGCTCATCCTCGGGGCACTGCTGCTGGACTCCGGCGCACGTGTGAGCAACGTCGCCAATCAAACGCACGCCCTCAGGCAGCGTCCCGAAGCGCGCGCTCGTCTCAACACCCTCTACATGACGACCTACTTCGCAGCCGGGTCCGTCGGTTCCGCGGCGGGAGCGCTGCTGTTCGCCCATATCGGCTGGACCCTGACCACCCTGGTCGCCGCGGCCCTGGCCGCGCTCGGTGCCACGCTCGCAGCCAGAGCGTAGCGAAGCGTTCGACAGTCCTCTCGAGGTCGGGTGCGACCGTCGGCACATCCGCCCTGTCCAGCAGGCTCATCACCTCATCTCGGGAGGCACCGTACGCAGTGCGTCGCGGCGACATCGGCGGTGCGCCGACAGGCAAGCGCCACCGGTCCACCGGTTCTAGGGTCGCCGCATCCGAAGAAGCCGAACCGACGCCGTGGCGCCGGTGATCCCGGTGCTGGAACCCGCGGCGACGGCCCGGCCCGCACCACCTCCTCACCCTGCCCCCGTCCTGGGCCGCGAAGCGGTCGACGGATGACCGAGGGCGGTCGAACCGGCAGTGTCCGGTCGGCCTTCCCCTGCACAAGCCGGCCCGGTTCCAACCGTGGCCCTCACCGAAGGAGCGAACAATGAGTGATCCGAAGAAGGTCCTGACCGATCTGGTCCTGTCCACCTCGACGGAGCACGCGCCGCTCGACGCGCCCTGGGACGCGATCGACATCGCCGACTGGCTGCTGAACCTGCCGGACAAGGAGTACCAGCGCTGCGCCCCGCCCGACCACAAGGCGGCGGGCTACACCACGACCGACGACGGCCGGCCGATGTCCATCAACGTGGAGATGATCGGCACCGGACTGGTGATCCAGCACTACGTCGCCGAGATCGCCGAGAAGCACCACTGCCACATGGTGTCCACCTCCGACGTGCTCACCCCGCACGGCTGGACGTCGGTCCAGGTGATCTGGGACCTGTCGGTCAAGGACAACGGCGACGGCACCGTCACCTACACCAACCAGGTCACCAGTCACCCCACCCAGGAGTTCATGGAGTTCAACGAGGAGAACGGCATCACCTTCGAGCAGGCCGCAGCCGCACGGCAAGCCGCCTCCGGTGACCACAACCGGCGGGAGACCCCGCTGTTCGCCGCGAGCATCGCACGCCACGCCCTCGCTCGGAACTCGTGATGACCACGCAGCCCGAGACACCTTCCACGCCGTTGTCGCCGCGCGAGATGGCCCGCGCCTTCACCCCGGCCCTGACCGAACTGGTGGAGGACCCCCTGTACAGCGAGGTCTGGGCGGATCCTGTCACCGAGCCATTGCCCGACCCATCTCCTTCGCTGCCGACCAGCAGGTCGGCGTACCCGTCGCGGTTCATGTCGCCGCTGGCGAGGCTGCTGCCGAAGTAGTCCTGGTACCCGGGCGTGCCAGGGACGTTGGCGGAGTTCTGCGTGATGTAGACGTGCTTGCCGGTCAGGCCGTGGGCGGAGCCGAAGGTGACGAGAATGGCACCGGCATTCTGTTTCCCGCTGACCGTCTTGCCCGGCATGCCGATGGCCAGGTCGCGGTATCCGTCGCCGTTGAAGTCGTCGGCCAGTTTGGACCCGGCGGCGACGGCCTGGCCGGCCGAGACGGCCACCAGACCGCCGGTCAGACAAGCCGCCAGGGCCGCTGCCACGGCGAGACGGACTGAGTGACGCACGAAGACCTCCCATTTCACCGCGGACGCCGACGGCGGCCGCGAACCAGGATGATGGCCGGCAACCCCGTGTCTGGCGGGCCGGCGGCCTGGCTTCCCCACCTCCCACCGGGCCGCTGCCCACCCGCGGGACAGTCGGCCCAGCCACTGCCACTGGCTGGTCGGAGAGCACAACCCGCACTACCTGTAGAAGACGTCCACGCCTCCATGGTGCGAGCAGGCGCCCTGGTGATGTGCGGCGTAGGAGTACGTGCCGTCGTTGCAGCGGGCGGTGGCACCGTTTCCAGCTCCGATGGAGCCACCTGAGGAGCTTGAGCTGCCGCCTCCGGATGAACCGCCTGACGAACTGCCGCTGTTCCCGGAGCCCGCTGCGGCGGCGTGGGCGGTGACGGTCACCTTCACTTTGACCGTCTTGGTCTTGGTCACTGTCGGCGCGGGTCCCGGCGTCGCCGTTTCCGTGACGGTGGCCGTTGCGGTGACCGTGGCCGTCGGCCGCACCTTGTCGGCTGCCGGCTTCGCATCGCTGCCGGTGTTCTGGTCGCCGGCGCCGGCGCCGGCGCCGATGCCGAGGAAGAAGGCGAGGCCGATCGCGGGCAGCACGTACCACTTGCGTGCCCACTTCGGGGCGGTTCTGACGGTCGGCGGCTGCGGCGTGGTGTACGGGTTGGTCATGTGTCCCCCCCCAGGACATCTCAAGGGCACAGACGCTAGCGTCGGTTGTGAGTCCTGGTGTGCTGGTTGTGTGCGTGCGTCATCTCTTCGTGACGTCCCCCAGCCACGGTGCCAGGTCCTTCACCGCGTCGTCCTCGGCCGTTGCTGCGCCGCAGATCATCAGCGACGGTTCCCGATCCGAGGTGCTCTGTTCCGGGTTCGCGGCGTGGTCGGCCGAAAGGTGTCCTGGTGTGGCCTCAGTGGTCTTAGCGTCGTGGTGTGACCACTGTTGACCACACGGCTTACCGGTACCGCAGCGCCGTCCCCGAGGACAAGGACGCCATCGAGGCCCTGGACGGCTCCTTCACCACCCGCACCGTCTTCCGGGTGACTGCCGACGCCGACGGGTTCGCGCTACGGGAGATGCCCAGAGGAGGCGGACGGCGACGGGGGCGATGACGGGAACGCCCGCACCTTCGTCGCCCAGGGGGCCGCCGGCGATCTGGCCGGGTTCGTCACGAGCCGACAGCAGGCGGCACACGGCCGGGGCGGCCCCGTCGCCCGGCTCGCACGTCACGGTCAGCAGCCAGGCCGACGCGTTCCCCGGTGCCGCGGCCCGCTCGTACCACTCCACGCGCGCGTCCAGCAGCCGGCAGCCCGCAGGGCGGGCCGCGTACCACCGCTGGAAGGGCTCGGACCGTCACACCGCCAAGGGGGACGGCCCGCCCGCCGCCGGTGCGGTGGGAGCCGCGGCCCACGGCCCGCAGGGCCGCTTCGGCCGCGCCGGGCAGCGCGCGCTCTACCGGCACCCCGAACTCCTCGGCGAAGTGCAGGAGATACGCCATGCGCTCGGCCTCCGGCGGTGCACCCGATACCGCCCGACCTGAGTCGTACCACGCCCCCCACTTGACGTTGGACACCAGCCCGGGGAGCCCGTGCATCTCCCGGGGGATCCAGAACGGCACCACGTCCGAGCGCCGCATCGCCTCCTCCTCTCAGGCGATCTGGTCGCCGTACGGGGGTAAGACCCGCAGGCGGTGGGCTCCGGCAGGAAGACCGTCAGCCGCCCCCGGTCCTCCCAGGCGGCGCGCAGAGCGGCGACCGCGGCCGGGCGCCAGGACGGCTCCGCGGGGTCGGTGGGTGTGGGCCCGCACAGGTACACGGCCGCGTCCCAGGACTCGGGCGGTTCCTGGCCGACGTACACGACCTCGACCGGGGCGGGGCTTGAGTGAGGGGCTCTGCGGGCGCGGGCCCGTGCGGACGAGTCGTTCGCGGAGTTCGGCCTGGACGGGTTCCAGCGGGCCCACCCCACCCAGCTGAGCGGTGGCATGCGGCAGCGGGCCGCACTGCTGCGCACCGTGCGGAACCGTCGTTTCCGAGACGTTCCGGACGTGGACCGACCCGATCACCGGGGAGACCCGGAGCGAGCGACGCATCCGCCGGCGGCCGGGCGACTGGCGCGCGTCGGCGTGGCTGCTCGTGCGCCTGGACCCCGACCCCAAGTCGCTGGAGGAGCTGCTGGACGAAGACGACGCCCGCCGGCGCGCCCGGCAGGAGACGCCCATGGAACGGGCACTCACGCCCCACCTCCAGGACCTCGCTGCCCGTCTCCAGAAGACGCTCGCGCAGTACCAGGAGGAGGACGGCACCACAGCCACGGTGGACGACGGCACCGGGTCCGACTTCCGCGAGACCCCTTCGTGGAGAAGTTGTCGGCGTCGGCGGAGCGTTCCGGAGGCCCCTTGACCACGCAGGTCAGGACCCATGGCGGTGCTCCGCTCGATGTCGCACAGCTCACGCATTGGAATGACTCTGGCTTTCGCCCGTGACGATTTCCCTGCCCCGAACTCCACGGCCTGCCGCATGTGTCCGAAACCCACCAAGACAAGGGTGGCTCCTGGCTGCCAGGATTCTTGCGTTCAGGCGTTGCCTGGACGTGATCCCGAAATCGAGGGGGTGACACATGATCGGTTGGCGCGAGAAAGTCGCGATGGGCGCGTCGGCTCTTGCACTTGCTTTCGGAGGGGCCGCAGGAACGGCTTCGGCGGGGACGGTATCCGCGCAGGGTTGGAACGGGCATTGCTACGCCCTCAGCCGTACCACCACATCTTTCACTGGCTGGTGTGATGGCACGGGGCCGCAGAGGTACGCCACCAAGGTGTACTGCACCAGGGGCTGGTACACCGCCACGTACTCGAAATGGTATGGGGACCGGACGGGAGTGTATGCCGCTTGTCCGAGCGGGCAGACACGTATAGATGACGACTATGCCCACAACGTCTAGCCTCGATCTTTTGTGACGGTCCGTCGATTCTTTCGGCGGGCCGTTCGGTTGGTGGAGTCGGTGGTGGGCGCGCTGTTCATACTCCCTTTCGATCCGAAAGCTACTGACGTGCTATTTGTCGCCTGGTTCGCCGCTCGTTAACGGCACCCCAACTCCCCCCGCGTTTCCCTCCTGCAGAACTCTCTCCACCGGCCCCAAGGCTCCCCCTCAGGGCATCCGCGCCGCACAGGCCCCGGTGGACCGCCCGGCGGGATCAGCCGGTGGCCCGTACGCCCTTCCAGCCGGGTCCGAGTCCGCGCCGGCGCGGCTGTCCGGAGCGCGGCGCGGGCACCTCGGCGGTGGCCGGGGCGAGGCGCCGGCGCAGTGCGGCGGTGGCGGTCGGGACCACCGCAAGGAATCGCGCGGCCTCCGGGTCGATCGCCGCCAGAGCCTCGGCGAGGACGTCGAGGGCGTCGGCCACGTCCTCGACCGCGCCCGCGCTCCAGGTCCTCGGCGTGACCGTGTCGACCAGCTCGCACGCCGCGTCGGCCACCACCGCCGCCCGCTGCTCGACTCCGGGCCCGGCCTCACTCAGTTCCATATCCCACGGCACCTACCTCATGAGCAACGGCCAAGACCCCACCGACACCCGCAACGCAGACGGCCGCCTGCCCCACGTCGTCCACGCCGGCGGCTGGGGACCGGGCACCGACGCCCGCTCCATTTTTGGCGGCGATGACTTCCGTGATGCCGCTCTATTGGTAGTGGGCGTTGAGGTGGGCGCGCGCGGCCCGGGTGAACTCTTCGAGGGCGTTACGTAGGCGACTGTGCACCTCCATCACCTCCCACTCCGTCCTCGTCGGGTGCGGCTCCGGGTAGAGAGGGACCAACGCCGCAGCCCTGGCCCAGCAGACTCCTACGGAGTTGGCTAGGTCCCCGAGTTGTTCGGCCAGCTCTGCGAGATGGTCAGGACCTTCAAGCGTGACCACGGACATGGCGCGCCTGACATCGTCACCCTGGATGGCTCCCTCGATGTCCTGTCGCCAGGTCGGCGACATTTGCTCCAGCCTCCCCATGGCCATGCTGAGGCCTACCGGAACGTCATGGGGGGCCGGCCCCGTACACGTACCACACCAGGTGCAGCACGTTCCCGGTGCTCGACAGGAAGGACAAGGCGGCTCGGGCGAGTTCGGCGTATGCGTCCCGTTGGTGCTGTCGGCGTATGACCACCGACGGCCTCCCGCACCGTACCTGGCCCGGCACGCTGATGGGCGTGAAAATGCCACGCACCGAGTGCCGGGACTGCGGCCGGCCGATAGCCGCCGGCCCGGTCGCCGGGCGCCTCACCAAGGGCCGCGTGTGGCGGCACGACCCGCCCGGCAGGGTCCGTGAGCCGGGCAGTGCCCTGGTGTCCTGTCCCGGCTCGCTGGCCATCGCGGACGTGCCGCTTCCCGCCCGGCTGTTGGAGCTGCCCGATGAGCCGGGCGAGCTGGACCCGGATGGTATCGACACCGTGGCGCTGTTCTGATCCGCTCTGGGTGGTTCTCGGGAGACGACGCCGGCCATGACCATTGACCTGCCCGAACCCATCGCGGCCGTCCACGCCGCCGGAATGGACGCCGACGAGCCCGGCACCCGCCTCGGGCCCTTCGACCAGAGCATCTGGTTCGCGTACCGCCGCCCCAACGGTCCCGCGTTCGGCCTGGCGCTCGTGGAGGGCCCCGTTCGTGTGCCGGACGTCGGCGAGACCATCACCTTGTGGACCGAGCAGGTACCTCTCCGGTGGTGGGTATCGAGTCCCACTTCGGACTTCTGTAAGCCCTCCGCCCGGACGGCGTCCAGCGGCCCCACGGCGGTGGTTCCGCCCGGCCGTGGAGCACGAGCCGTCGTGGACATGCCGCTCACGCCAGGGGCTGAAGCTGGCAGCCGTCCCGGAGTCGGCCGGCCTGCGGCCCGGTACCGCTTACCTTGGTACCGGGCCGTCAGCCCGTTGCGGTTATCGGCGGACGTTGATGGTGATGCCGGCGCCGCCGAGGCCGGCACCCACCAGAGTGCTCCCTGATGTCCGGGGTGGTTGTCCCGGGTTGGTGTGGCGGTGGGGGGTTCGTCAGGAGGGTTTCGCGGGGGCAGCGCGGGTGGGCGGTGTTGTTGCGGCGGGTGCTCTTTGCGGAGGTGATG
>NZ_BMUI01000015.1 GCF_014650115.1 Streptomyces olivaceoviridis
AACCGCCCGAGCCTGTTGACTCGAACATGTCAGACGGTTCTCACAACACCACCACCCCCCGATGCATTCCCGCCCCTCACCGCCCCCCGCGGGCCCCGATCGCCGCCCGCTCCCGGGCCGCCCGCACCGCCGCCGACAGGCTGCCGATGTCGTACGCCCCGTGGTGCCGGCGCCCGTTCACGAAGAAGGTCGGCGTGCCCGCCACCTGGCTGAGGTCCGCCGACTCCACGTCCTCGGCGATCCGCGCCGCGCCCCGGTGGGACCGCAGGTCCCGGTCGAAGCGCTCGGCGTCCAGCCCGAGGGCGTCGGCGTAGTTGCGCAGATGGCCGAGGCGCAGCTCGCCCTGGTGGCTGAGCAGCAGATCGTGCATGTCCCAGTAGCGGCCCTGCGCCGCCGCGGCCTCCGCCGCCTCGGCCGCCAGCTGGGCGTGCACGTGCACGTCCGTCAGGGGCAGGTGCCGCCACACGTACCGCACGTCGCCGAAGTCGCCGAGCAGCTCACGGACGACCGGTTCGGCCTGTCCGCAGTACGGGCACTCGTAGTCGCCGTACTCCACGACGGTCACCGGCGCGTGCCGCGGCCCCCGCACGTGGTCGCGGTCGGGGTCGACCGGCACCGCCAGGTCGACGAGCGTCTCGGCGTCGCCGAGCAGCGCCCGCTGCCGCAGCCGGCGCGGCAGCATCGCGAGGACCGCGGTGAGGAGCCGGCTGATCAGGAAGGAGCCGACCAGCGCGCTGAGGATGCCGATCTTGGCGTCCGCCAGCTGTGTCCCCCGGAACGCGAGGGTCGCGATGAGCAGCGAGACGGTGAAGCCCGTCCCGGCCAGGGCGCCCCCCGCCGCGACGGCTCCCCAGCCGACCGGCGGCCGGACCCGCCCCCGGCTGACCCCGTACGCCAGCGCGGACGCCCCGAGGATGCCCAGCGGCTTGCCGACGACGAACGCGAGCAGGATGCCCAGCGTGACCGGCGAGGTGAACGCCCGCGCCAGTTGGTCGGCATCGAGCGGGATACCGGTGTTGGCCAGGGCGAACAGCGGGACGACGAGATAGCTGGTCCACGGGTGGTACAGGCCCTGTAGCCGGTCGTTGGGCGAGATCGCGGACGCGAGGCCGGCCTGCGCCGAGCGTGCCAGCTCGGGCGTCGGCTGCTCGCGGAACATCCGGAACAGGCCCGTGGCGTGTTCCAGGTCGGCGCGTGCCGCCGGGTACGCGTAGGTGATCAGGCCCATGGCGAGTCCGATGACCACGGGATCGACGCCCGACTCCAGCAGCGCGACCCAGGCGACGAGCGCCAGCAGCGCGTAGACCAGGCCCCGGCGCACGCCGAGCGCGCGGACGAGCAGGACGACGCCGAACACCGCGACCGCGACCAGCAGCGCCGGTACGTCGACGTGCTCGCTGTAGGCGACGGCGATGACACCCAGGGCGACGAAGTCGTCGACCACCGTGATCGTCAGGAGGAAGATCCGCAGTCCGCTCGGCAACCGGTGCCCGACGACGGCGAGCATGCCCAGGGCGAAGGCGGTGTCGGTGGACATCGCCGCCCCCCAGCCGTGTACGGACGAGTGCCCCGCGTTGACCGCGAGGAAGAGGGCGACCGGTACGACCATGCCGCTGATCCCGGCCGCGAGCGGCAGGGCCAGGCGCCGGCGGTCGCGCAGCTCGCCCATGTCGAACTCGCGGCGCGCCTCCAGTCCGACGACGAAGAAGAACAGCGCCATCAGTCCGCTGTTGATCCACTCCCGCAGCGAGAGGGACAGTCCGTGGGTGCCGATCCCGACGGACAGGTGCGTCTCCCAGAACGACGCGTAGCCCGTGGGGGCCGCGTTGGCCCACAGCAACGCGACGAGCGCCGCCGTCACCAGGACGGCGGCGCTACCGGTCTCGGTCCGCAGGAAGTGGCGCAGCGGTGAGCGGGAGCCGGCACAGGCGGTCTGGCCCGAGAGGTCGTCGGGTGCGAACGCCATGCTCATCCGTGCTCATCTCCACCTCGCGCCGATTTCCGTGCCGTACCGGCACTTCCGGGGCAACAGCGACAGGTGGGGCGTTCATTCCAGGGGTGGGGGCATGGGGCGGACGAGCACATGCCGGTCGTCAGGACAGGTACCGCTCCACCTGCGACGCCGGGCGCACCTCGGCCCCTTCGGGGTCCTGGCCGGCGGCGGCGCGGGCCCGGCGCTGCCGCAGGAGGTCCCAGCACTGGTCGAGCTCGGTCTCCAGCCGCGCCAGGCGTTCCTGCTCGGTCGGCTGGTCGATGTCGTGGTCCGCCAGACGGTCCCGCAGGTCCTTCTCCTGGCTGATCATTTCCGTGATGCGTCCGAGGATCTGCTTCTCGGCCTCGGCGCCGGATCCCGTCGTCATGTCTCTCTCCCCAAGCCTTGATCGACGTCAATCAGTCGATTCATGTATTGAACAGCAGGTTCGAGCCATTCGCCACGGCGGGGTGAGCGATGATCGTTCCTCGTCGGGGAACAGTCTCAGGAGGTGAGAACGACCCGGCCGCCGGCCCGGCCGCCGCTGTCGCTCGTGACGCACTCCTGGTAGGGGTTCGGGTCGCCCTGGTGCTCCTGGCACGTCCAGGTGGTCGCCCCGACAAGGATCGTGGCGGGCGCGCCCGCCTTGCTGGACGCGGCCTTGGTGTAGGCGCTCGCGACCTCCAGCGCGGCGGCGCAGGACCCGGCCGGCTCGGCCCAGACCGCCAGCCCGGTGGCCTTGTCCACGCCGCAGTAGGTGAGCGACGACCGGGCGGCGGCGTCCGTACCGGCGAACGAGGGGGCCGGGGCCCCGAGGGACAGCGCGGCGGCGCCCAGCAGGCCAGCGGCCGTCCCCGTCATGATCGAGCGCATCACAGGTGTCTCCCTCGCGGTGACGAACGAGGCCGGGGCATATCAGGTCCCTTGTGGGACAAGCCGGTATCCGGCCTCCTCTCCGTACGATCATCCACGGGGGCGGGGCGATCGGCACGCCGCCGTCCGCCGGAAGGTGCCGGGCCACCGGCGGGTGCCGGGCGGGGAACGAGGGGCGCGAGGGCGGCACGGCCGGTGAGGAGCCGGTGCGGGGCGTCGTCGACCGGAGCGCGCCAGGTGCACCCGTGCGGGTGGCCGAGCAGGGGGGACATGGCCCGACGGCTCATCGCTCGGCGGTGCCGCGCAGCCGGGCGAGTGTGGCATCCAGGTCGGCCCGGCGGGGGCGGTTGTGGGGCAGCTTGGCGAGCATGGCCGCCATTCCGCAGGCATTGGTGAGGGCGGAGAGGACCAGGCCGCCCGCGATGCCGGCGGACAGCAGGTGGAAGGCCGGGTGGACCACCAGGCCGAGCAGGAGGCCGAGCAGCACGACCGTACCGGCGGTGAACCGGACCTGGCGTTCCATGCTCCAGGCGGCCTTCGTGGTGGCCTCGGGCCGGTGGGTGTCGTAGCCCCCGGCGGTCCAGGCGGTGGTTCCTCCGGCGAGGGTGGCGCAGGCGATGCCGTTCCCGGCGAGGACGCGGCAGGCGTTCGCCGAGCGGGCGCCGGAGGCACAGACGACGAGGATGTCGCCCCGCTCGGCGGCGGTGCGGATGTCGGGCAGGGCCCGGTCGAGTTGGTCCAGCGGGATGTTGAGGGCACCGGGCACGTGGCCACCGGCGTACTCGCCGGGGGTACGGACGTCGATGACGGTCAGCTCGTGCAGGCGGGCGTGGGCCTGGCGGGGGTCGACGATGGTGGGGGCGGTCATGACGGATGCCTTTCTCCGTGTGGTGTGGGGGTGCCGGTGGTTGTGGGGCGGGGGCGTCGGTGTGGTCGTGGTGCGGGGGCGTCCGTGCGGTCGTGGTGCGGGGGCGTCCAGGGGCTCCCCGGCCCTCCCGGCTCGACGGCACTCACGGGCTCAGTCGGCGGCTCCGACTCGCTCATACGAGGACGTCGACGAGCATGAACGCGGCCAGCGCGAGCAGGACGCAGGCGAAGACCTTCTGGAGCGTTTCGCCCTCGGTCTTCCTCGCCAGGCGTTTGCCGTCCCAGGCGCCCAGGATCGCCGCCCCGGTGAAGGGTGCCGTCACCGCCCAGTCCAGGTGTGTCCCGGCGCCGCCGCGAGCGACGAGCGCGGCCAGTGAGTTGATCGTGATGACCAGCAGGCTGGTGCCCACGGCGGTGCGCATGGCCAGGCCCAGGACGCCGACCAGCGCCGGTACGGCGAGGAAGCCGCCACCCACGCCCAGGAAGCCGGTCACCGCGCCGAGCCCGGCTCCGGCGGCGCCGGCCTTCCCGGGGTGCACATGGCCGGACGGCTCCGTCCGCGCGGGGCGCAGCATGCGCAGGGCCGCCGTCCCCGCTATGACGGCGAAGGCCGCGGTGAGCACGGGCTGCGGCAGGCGCCCGGCTGCGGCCCCGGCGAGCGTCGCGGGCACGACGCCCGCGGCGGCGAACAGCAGCCCGGTGCGCCAGGCCACGTTGCCGTCCCTGGCGTGCCCGGTCAGGGCCGTGACCGAGGTGAGGGTGACGATGACCAGACTCGCCGTGGTCGCCTGCGCCGGGGTGAAGCCGAGGAGGTAGATCAGGGCGGGTACGGCCAGGACACTGCCGCCACCGCCGAGGCCGCCGAGGGCGAGGCCCACGACGGCACCCGCGAGGAGCGCGAGAACCAGGCCGGTCATATGGTCTGACCGCTGTTCCCGCGCACGTCGGCCACCGGGTGGGGGGCCGTGGCCGGCAGCGCCGTCCCCGCGATCAGCCGGGACAGCGGGACGTGGACGGCGCCGGGCGCATGTCCGGCGGACCACTCGTGGTCCTCGCGCACGTCCAGCAGGACGGCGCGGGCGTCCTCGCCCCCGGTACGTCGCAGGGCTCCGCCGACGGTGACACGGACGCGGTCTCCACCGCGCCGGGACATTGACATCACTCAACCTCTCAAGGGCCGGAAGAACGAGGGGTGGCGGGGTCAGCCGGTGACCACGGTCAGTCCGGCCCCGGCGGCGGCGCCGAAGCCGTCGTCCACGGCCACCACGTCACGGCCCGCGGCATCGAGCAGCGAGGCGGCGATCGCGGCGCGCATGCCGCCGGCGCAGTGCACCCACACGGTGCCCGCCGGCACCTCACCGATCCGCTGGTGCAGTCGGTGGACCGGGATGTGGACGGAACCCTCGATGTGTCCGGCCGCCCGTTCGGAGGCGCGTCGGACGTCGAGGACGACGACGCCGTCCGTGCCCCGCTCGGCCAGAGCAGCGAACGTGGACCGCGGGAAGGAGGCCGGCCGCCCGCCCTCCGGCACCCACCGGTCCGGCGTGCCGGTGGCGGCTGCCTCGGGCCGGTCGATGCCGACCCGCACCAACTCGCGCTGTGCGGCGGCCAGTTGCTCCGGGGTCTCGGCCAGCAGGGTGACCGGCTTGCCCCACGGGATCATCCAGGCCAGGTACGTGGCGATCTTGCCGTCCGCCTCGAAGTTGAAGGAGCCGGCGACATGGCCGGCCGCGAACGCGATGCGGCTGCGCAGATCGACCACCCACTCGCCGGCGGCGAGCCGGGCGGCGATCTCCTCGGCGTCGGCGACGGCCGGCGGGGTCAGGTCCACCGGTGCGGGCCCGGCGGCGTTGGCCGGTCCCATGTGTGTGTAGTAGGCGGGGACGTCGTCGAGCCCGGCCAGCAGGCGGGTGACGAAGGAGTCCACGTCCGTGGTGAGCGCCGCGTTCACGGCCTTCTCCTCGCCGATCGTCGTGGCGTCGCCCGCGGCCTGGGCCGAGGAGCAGAAGCTGCCGAAGCCGTGCGTGGGCAGTACGGGCGTCTCGTCCGGCAGTTCGGCCGCCAGGCGGTGCGCCGAGGCGTGCTGGGCGCGTGCCAGTCGCTCGGTGAGCCGGGGTTCGACCAGGTCCGGACGGCCCACGGTGCCGATCAGCAGGGAACCGCCGGTGAACGCGGCGACCGGCCGGCCGTCGTCCTCCAGCACGTAGGAGGTGTGGTGCGGGGTGTGGCCCGGGGTGGCGACCGCCCGCAGCGCGAGCCCGGCGTCGACCTCGGCCACGTCGCCGTCGGCCACCGGCACACGGGCGTACGACACGCGTGCTCCGGCCGGTACCAGGTAGGCGGCACCCGTCAGCCGGGCCAGCTCCGGTCCGCCGGTGACGTAGTCGTTGTGCAGGTGGGTCTCCACCACGTGCGATATCCGCACCCCGCGCCGGGCGGCTGCGGCGAGGACCCGGTCGATGTCGCGCGGCGGGTCGACCGCCACGGCCGTGCGCCTGCCGCCGGCCAGGTAGCTGCGGTTGCCCAGCCCCTCCAGCTCGATGGTGTCGACGAAGAACATCGGGCACTTCCTTCCTCAGAATTACCCCCCGGGGTATATCGAAGACCGTAACACGGTACCCCCGGGGGTATCTCGGGGGCGTACGATACCCGCAGGGGTATGAGGGAGGAGTGGATCGTGGAACTGGGGATGGCGGCGGACGAGCTGAAGGCCGTGGTCAACCGGCTGCGCCGAGCGCAGGGGCAGATCGCCGGCGTGATCAAAATGATCGAGGAGGGCCGGGACTGCGAGGAGGTGGTCACGCAGCTGGCCGCGGCTTCCCGCGCCCTGGACAAGGCGGGCTTCGCGGTCATCGCCACCGGCCTGCAGCAGTGCCTCGGCGACTCGGAACTCGCCAACGCCGGGGAGCGGGAGCAGATGAGGGCCCGGCTGGAGAAGCTCTTCCTGTCCCTCGCCTGAGGCGGGGGCCGGCAGAGGCGGCGAAGGCGGGCGGACGGATTCCGCACGCCGCTCCCGCCGTACCGGACGGACGCCGGGAAGCCGTAGCCGTCCGTGCCGGTCGGGCCGCCGCCCGCCGGAACCGCCAGGTCCCGCATCCGTTGCCGCCGCCGGCCGCGGGTCGCCCCGGCGCGGCCGGCCGTGACGCCACGTCCCCCGATCCGATCCGCCGTCTCGGTGCCGCGAGCGGACCGCCCGACCGGCCGGCACTCGGTCCTTGAGGCCGGCGGGACCGCGGTCGGCGGTCCGGCACGCGTGCACGCCGCCGCTCACCGGCGAACGGTACGTCCACCGGGTCGTCACCGGCCTCGGCATCCTCGACGTCACCGAGCACGGCCTGGCCCTCGTGGAGACCGGACGTGACCGTGGAGGACGCCACGGCCCGCACCGGCGCCCCTGCGCCGGACCGGGTTCACGGCCGCCCGGCGACGGGAGTGCTCCGGTTCGCCGGGGCCTCGGCGCGGGGCGTCGGGCGCGGTCGGGGATGTCCGGACGTCGAGTCGGTCAGGGGAACCCGGGGCTCGTACGGGCGGGCGACGCCGTCCTGCGGCCCCCGTCCGGCGCCGGGCCGGCCGGTCCGGACGGCCCGGCGGGACCGGCTTCCGGAACCGGGCGTCCGGGAGCCGACTCGGTGCTCTCGCCGAGGAAGCCGCCCGACTGGTGCTGCCACAGCCTGGCGTAGGCGCCGTCCGCGGCGAGCAGTTCCTCGTGGGAGCCCTGCTCGACGACGCGTCCGCGGTCGAGGACGACGAGACGGTCCATGCCGGCGACGGTGCTCAGGCGGTGGGCGACCACGAGGGCCGTGCGTCCGTCCATCAACCGCCACAGGGCGTCCTGGACGAGGAGTTCGCTCTCCGAGTCCAGCGCGCTGGTCGCCTCGTCGAGCAGCAGGACCGGGGCGTCGCGCAGGATGGCCCTGGCGAGGGCGACGCGCTGGCGCTGGCCGCCCGAGAGCTTGACCCCCCGCTCCCCCACCAGGGTGGCGAAGCCGTCGGGGAGTTGGTCGGCGAACTCCGTGACGTGCGCGGCCACGGCCGCCGCGCGGATCTCCTCGTCGGTGGCGCAGGGGCGGGCGAAGGCGATGTTGTCCCGCAGGCTGCGGTGGAACATGGCGGGTTCCTGCGGGACGTAGGCGATCAGTGAGCGCAGGTCGGCCTGGCGCAGCCGGCTGATGTCCTGACCACCGATCAGGATGCGTCCGCCGTCGATGTCCGACATCCGCAGCAGGAGTCGGGTGAGGGTGGTCTTGCCGCCGCCCGACCTGCCGACCAGACCGATCCTCGCGCCTGCGGGCACATCCAGGTCGAGGCCCTGGAAGATCGGCTTCGCACCCGCGTGGGCGAAGGTCACCGCCTCGAAGCGGATGGCCGTGTCCCGCGGTGCGAGCGGTTCGGGTTCCGTCGGGTCGAGCACGGTGGGCGGGTCCAGCAGCAGCTCCGTGAACTGCGCGGCCTCGGTCATCGAGCTTTCCAGACGCCGGTAGATCTGGTTGAACTCGAACATGATCTGGGTGGCGTTGGAGTAGTAGGTGAAGCTGACGACGATCTCCTCGACGCCCTGGCCCGAGCCGCCGAAGGCGACGGCCACCAGCAGACCCAGCACGTTGGTCAGCACGGACATGGGGGCGACCAGGGTGTCGACGCGCAGATTGCCGTAGTCCCACGACCTCAGCGTCAGGCGCCGGGAGTCCGCGACCCGGCTGCGGTGTTCGTCGGCCTCCCGCCGCTCCGCCGCGAACGCCCGAATGGTCTCCATGTTCGTGAGGCTGTCGGCGACATGGCCGGAGACCCGGGCGATCGCCGCCTCACGGTCGTTGACGAGCCTCTGCCGGCGGCGGATCAGAGGCGTCGCGGCCACCACGGTCAGCGCGATCATCACGAGGAGGCCGACGACGAGCATCGGTTCGTAGCTCCACAGCACCACGGAACCGAACACCAGGGGGACGAGACTGCCCACGATCCGGTACGTCACCGTGTCGACGAAGTCCTCGAAGCGCTTGCCGAAGCTGAGCACCCGTTTGGTCAGGGAACCGGCGAAGTTGTCGTGGAAGAACGCGGCGTCCTTGGCCAGGAGTTCGTCCATGCCGCTCACGTACAGGTGTTCCATGCCGAGGGCGTCCAGGCGGTTCAGGCAGTGCTGCCCGACCCGCCACACGGCCTCGGCGAGCAGCAGCGTCACACCGAAGGCCAGCACGTACGGCAGTGCCGAGCCGAGGGTGAGACCGCTTTCACCGGCGGCCTGTCCTGCCAGTTTGGCGATCAGCAGGGGGGCGACGTAGCGGATGCCGATGTTGCCCACGGCCGGCAACAGCAGTGCGGGCAGGGTCAGCGGTCGCAGTCGCAGCAGTTCCCGGCCGTAGCGGCGCAGTGCCAGAACGACCGCGCTCCTGCCCGGGGTCGGCCCTCGCGTATCTGTTGTGCCCATCACACTCCCGGAGGTTGGGAAGTGGGAAGTCTCCCGTCCGCGGAGTTTCTCAGTCCAGGCAATTAACCCGGAATGACGAGAACCGGACATGTCCGCCGCGTCCAGCACATGCGGCTGACGGGTCCGGTGGCGGTGGCTGCCGGCCGGTCGGCTCCGGCGGTTCGGACGCCGAGCGTGTCGCCGTTGCGGTCGGTGTCGCCATAGTGCGAACGCCGAACACTAAGTGACGCTATGTTGGGCACGCGCAGGCGTCATCAGCGACGAAAGGTCCACCGCCATGGCTCGCCTCAACCTCGCCCACCTGGCCCTCACCGCCGCCCAGAACATCCAGACCGCCGACGAAGTGCGGCGCGACCCGGCCGTCGTCAAGGCGGCCAAGCAGTTCGCGGAAGACAGCGCCCAGGCCTTCCGCTCCGGTGGTGAGCTGGTACGTGAGGCTCGGGCCTCCTGGCGTCGCCACAGCCCGCTGACCAAGGGGACCGGTACCGGTGAATGATTTCAGCGCCGAGGCGATGGGCCTCGTGATCCGCGAGCACCGCCAGGCCCGGAAACCCCCGATGACCCAGGAGGAGTTGGCCAAGCGAGCCGACTACGGGAAGGGCGGCGCGGTCTCGATCTCCCGGATCGAGCGCGGGCTCGTCAGCCCCGGGGAGCACCGTCTGGCCGCCATCGCCCTCGCACTCCGGCTGACTCCCGCGCAACTCGTGCAGGAGGCGGAGGACCGGACCAGGTCTCTCGCCGACCGGCGGGGTCAGCGGCCGGTGAAGTTGCGCGACCAGGTCGCGGAGACGAAAAGGCGCCACGCCGAGATCAACGAGAAGGTGGCCCAGCGGTCGAAGATCACCCAAGAACTCGGGGAAGCGTTCAACCAGGTCCATGACACCGCGCGCGACGAGTTCTTCCTGAGGTTCGTGGAGCTGGCCGAGAGCATCAGCGGGGCGCCCGAGCCGGAGAGGCCGAGCGAGGAGGAGATCGAGAGCACGGGTGGAACCCCTGCCGCGATACGGGTCGAGGCCATGTCCGCCGGGATCGCCAACGCGATCCGCGATGCCGCCGCCGGAGCCGCCGTAGGCGCGGTCGGAGCCGCCGTAGGCGCGGTCGGAGCCGCCGTAGGCGCGGTCGGGGCGGCGGCCGGCGGCGCCGCGGCCTACGGCGCGTTCACGGCCGCCGCGTTGTTCGGGACCGCCTCCACCGGAACAGCCATTTCGACGCTGTCCGGGGTTGCCGCGACCAACGCGACCCTGGCCCTCCTCGGAGGAGGCACGCTGGCTGCGGGCGGTGCGGGCATGGCGGGTGGAATCCTCCTGCTCACCGGCATGGTCGCCGCCCCGGCGGCAGCGCTGGCGGCAGCCGGCTTCTACGTCCTGAGGCAGCGCCGGACCAAGAAGGAGGAGGAGCGCCTCCGAACCGAGGTCGAGGTGGCGGAGGCCGCTCTGGATCAGTCACAGCAAGGCTTCGGCACGATGACCGACGTACTGCATCGCGCCACGGCCATCATGGAATACGTCAGCGTCCACGGCACCCACGCCCTCGAAAGGTGGAGGGTGAGTCTGCCGCCGGAGCCCCGGGACTGGACATCACTCGGGCACGAGGGGCAGGAACGGTACAAGGAGTTCCTCACCGTGGCGGGCTGCCTCATCGCCGTGAGCAGCATCAATGTCAGTGCTCTCCTCACGGCGAAGCCCGACGCTCTGCGCGAGATGGACAAGGCCATCGACGAGACGCTGCGGTACGCGGACAAGACCATCAAGTCGATCGTCTGAACGGGCGGGCGGGCGGTGCGGGTGCCGAGCCGTACCGCCGGCGCCCGCTGCCCCGACCGCTCCGCGCGGACAGCGGTCACGGTCAGCGGATCACCGTCAGCAGAGCTCGGACAGCAGGTCGCGCAAGGGCAGATCGCGGAAACCAGATCGCAGACAGCAGATCTCGGACAGCAGATCCCCGTCAGCAGATCTCGGACAGGAATCTCGGTCGGCCGTATCAGACGGATACCGCCGACCCGATACTCTGAAAGCGGCGGTGACAATTTCTCCCTCGGAGGCCGGGATGAGCGAGCAGCCGTGGACCATCGAGTCCATCCGTGACGCCCTCGGCAACCCCGCTCTCGCCCAGCGATTCCTCGGTGAGATCAACCGGGCGCCCGCCCACGAGTTGCTGCGGGTCTTCGCCCGCTGGGAGCGCATCGCCAAGGACACCGTCGCCGCGGTTCGGCGGGGACGTGAGATCGCCGCGGCCGAAGCCCGCGGTGAGGAGCCGGCCGGCGAGTGGGTCGACGCGACGGACCGGGTCCTCGCCGAAGCCGAGCGCATCCGCGCGCGCGGCGCCGCCTGATCCGCCGTCCGGTGCCACGCCCGGTCTCCGGCTCGCTACGCTGGGTCGGGCAGAATCACTGTCGCCGTCCAGTGGTTCGTGCGACCACGACTGGTGCTCGAACCCTGAGAGGCCATGTGACCTATCGGCTCAAGTACGACCAGGTGGCAGAAGCCGTCCACGAGGCGATGCCGACGGCGGCGAGCGAAGAACTCACCCTCGCCCTCGCCGACGCCTGCCACGACCCGATCGGCGCCACCGAGCCGTACGGCGAGGATGACGGCGTCGTCCGCGCGCTCGTCACCCGGCAGGCGTTCGCCCTCCTCCTCGTCGGGGAGACACTCAAGACGATCACCGTGCTCCAGCTGACCCACCTCGGCTGAACGCGGCGCGCCACAGCGCCCCGCGGGGCGCTCGGCGGAGGGCGTCGGCCGCGTACTCCCAGAGCCGGTCCGCCGCCCGCGGGTCGAGGGCGTGGGCGGCCACGCCACCGGGCCGTTCCTCGTCACCGTGGACGACCCGGGCCTCCTGGTTGTCCTCGAAGTACCGGCCGGTCACACCCGTCAGCAGCGGTGACGCTGGAGGGCGGTGAGGATGTGGCCCGGGTTGAGCGCGTTGGCCGTGGTCCCGTCGTCCGCCGAGCGGCGGGCGGCCACGGTGAACAGGACCCCGGCGGACTTGGACTGCCCGTAGGCCGTCCAGGGGTCGTACGGGCGCCGCGCGAAGTGCGGGTCGTCGAAGTCGAAGGGCGCGCTGCGGTGTGCGCCGGAACTGACGACACGATGCGGGCCGAGCCGACTTCGCGCAGGCGGGCGTGGAGTGCGCCGGCCAGGGCGAAGTGCTCCCGAGGACGTTGGTGGCGAGCTGCGTCTCCCGGCCGCGGGCGGTGACGGTCCGCGTGGGCAGGGCCGTGATCCCGGCGTTGGCGACGAGGATGCCGAGCGGCCCTCGCCCTGTCCGCGCGAAGGTGTCGACCGAGGCCGGATCCGACAGGTCGAGTGCCTCGGCGCGCACCGGGCCGGCCCCGGCTCGACACTCTGCCGCCGGTCGTCCACGTGCCTGCCGGGACCAGCCAGGCGGAGGCCGTGGAGGGGGCGCTCGCCGCGACCGACCGGGAGTTGCCGCACAGACCGTCCGCCTCGACGCTGATGGCGGAACACCGCGCCGTCGTCATGCTGATCCATGTGCCGCGTTTCCACCTCGCCCGTGAGCCCCGGGCGGTGTCCGGGTGGCCGGCCGGTCTCGCCGACCCCGCGGTGGCCGCGGCACTGCGCGCCCTGCACGAGGCCCCGGCGCGTTCCCGGACGGTGGCCGATCTGGCGCGCGCCGGTGCGGTCTCCCGGTCGACCCTCGCCGCACGCTTCAAGGACGGGGTCGGTCAGGGACCGCTGGAGTGCCTGACGCGATGGCGCGTCGAGCTCGCGTCCCGGCAGCTACGGGACGGCACCGAGACGCCGGCCGCCATCGCCCGGTCCGGGGGCTACGGATCCGAGAGCGCGTTGAGCGTCGCCTTCAAGCGGGTCATGGGAATGTCGCCCCGTGACTACCGCTAACGGGCGGGCTGACCGAAATTCCCACCCGTTCCTGGAATTCGGCTCCGGCGTCATTCTGAACTCCTGAACGGGGGCCGGACAAGCGGCGGGCGAGGGAATTCCGTGCTTCTGCGCAAGTGAGAACCGGGCTGTGAGCTGGGCTCATCTGCCGTTAACACAAGGTGTATTGACAGGCCGTTACGTGGTTGCCGCTAATTGGCCGGAAGTCGGCCCTCGACCGAGGGCCTGTTCACGATAGGTACGAAGTGACGTCATCCTCGCTTCGCAGAGAGCGAATAACCGTCTCTCGGGCCGTCCGGCACGGCCTTGTGGCCGCCGGGCTCTCCGCCCTCGTCCTCCTGGGCGTCACCCCGCCCGCGTCCGCCGCCGACCAGGCCGGCGGCACCGACCTGACCCCCGTGTGCGGCACACCCGCCAAGGGGCACGCGTCCTGCTACGCCATGCGCTCCGACGAGCCCCCGCTGCGCCGGCTGGCCGCGGCGCAGACCCCGCCGGGGCTCGGCCCCCAGGACCTCCAAAGCGCCTACAGCCTCCCGGCCGACGGCGGCGCCGGACAGACCATCGCCATCGTCGACGCCTACGACAACCCCAACGCCGAGGCGGATCTGGCGGTCTACCGCGCCCAGTACGGGCTGCCCCCGTGCACCTCGGCCAACGGCTGCTTCCAGAAGGTCGACCAGCGCGGCGGCACCGACTACCCCACGTCGAACGACACGTGGGCCGGTGAGATCGCCCTCGACCTCGACATGGTCTCCGCCGTCGCCCCCCAGGCGCACATCCTGCTCGTGGAGACGGACAACGACGGCCTGGACCGGCTCGCGGCCGGTGTCGACAAGGCCGTCGAGCTCGGCGCGAAGTACGTGTCCAACTCCTACGGCCGCACAGGGGACTTCGCCTCGGACCAGGAGACGTACGGGTCCTCCTACGACCATCCCGGCGTCGCGATCGTCGCGGCGAGCGGGGACAACGGCTACGGCGTCTCGTTCCCGGCGACCCTGTCCACCGTGACGGCGGTCGGCGGCACCAACCTGACGGCCGACCCGGACAGCCCGCGCGGCTGGGACGAGACCGTGTGGAAGCGGGGCTCCTACGGCCCCGGCTCGGGCTGCGCGTCGTACCAGGCCAAGCCGGAGTTCCAGAAGGACACCGGCTGCTCGGGGCGCAGTGTCGCCGATGTGTCCGCGGTCGCTGACAACGTTGCCGTCTACTCGACGTTCGGTTCGCTGGGCACCGGCTGGCAGCGCTACGGCGGCACCAGCGCGTCCACTCCGGTGATCGCGGCCACCTACGCGCTGGCCGGCCCGCCCCGCCCGGGCACCTATCCCAACGCCTACCCGTACGCGTCGGACGGCCCGGGGCTGAACGACATCACCTCCGGGTCCAACGGCACCTGCGCCACCGCCTACCTGTGCACCGCGGGCACCGGCTACGACGGCCCCACGGGCCTCGGCACCCCTTCCGGCCTGGCCGCCTTCCGCAGCGGTCCGAGCGGCACCCTCACCGGCACGGTGAGGGACGCGAAGACCGGAAGTCCCGTCGCCGGCGCCACCGTCGGCTCCGGGCTCGACGTGGCCACGACGCGCGCGGACGGCACGTACACGCTGAACCTGCCCGCCGGTGAGGTCGGCGGCCTCACCGTCACGGCGTTCGGCTACGCGTCCCCCGCCCCCGTCACCGTGGGCATCGCCGACGGTACGACCGCGACCCGTGACTTCGGCCTGAAGGCCCTGCCCCGCACCCATGTGCGCGGGACCGTCCGGGACGGCTCCGGGCACGGCTGGCCGCTGTACGCCAGGATCGCCGTCGAGGGTTCCCCCGAGGCGCCTGTCTGGACCGATCCGGTGACCGGTGACTACGACATCTCCCTGCCGCAGAACGCCGGTTACAGCCTCGGCATCACGGCCGCCCTCCCCGGCTACGAGACGCTCACCCGTGAGGTGAAGCTGGGCGGCAGCCCCGTGACGGTGGACGCGGCACTGACCGCCGACCCCGACGCGGCCACCGCCGTCGGCTACGACCTGAACAGCACCGAGCACGCCGAGGGCTTCGACTCCACCACGGCCGCACCGCAGGGCTGGACGGTGTCGGACGCGGGCAGCGACAACGGCTGGCGGTTCGACGACCCCGACGAGCGCGGCAACTTCACCGGCGGCAGCGGTGCCTTCGCCGTCATCGAGAGCGACAGCGGCCCGTTCGGACCGCACCAGGACACCTCGCTCATCAGTCCCGCCTACGACCTGTCGGACGCGCAGTCGGCCGCCCTCACGTTCAGGACGGGCTACATCACCAACCTCAGCCAGCAGCACATGACGGTGGAGGCCAGCACCGACGACGGAGCCACCTGGCAGAACGTGTGGGCCGGTCCCAAGACGGGCGGCCAGGCCGACCACGTCACCGTGCGGGTGCCGCTGCGGGAGTACGCCGGGCAGCCGTCCGTGCGGCTGCGCTTCCACTTCGTCGCGAACTGGGCCTACTTCTGGGAGGTCGACGACGTGACCGTGGAGAGCCGGGCGCTGAAGCCGGTACCGGGCGGGCTGACCACCGGCACCGTCGAGGACGCCCGCACCGGCCACGGCGTCGTGGGCGCGACGGTCAAGGACGCCTCGGCACCGGACGCCGTCGCGACCACGGTGGCCACGCCCGAGGACCCGGCCGTGGGCGACGGCCTGTACACGCTGTTCACGGGACCCGGGGTGCACACCCTGCGCGCGACGGCGGACGGGTACGCACCACTGACCCGGCGGGCCGTGGTGCACGACGACCGCGTCACGGGGAAGGGTTTCGCGCTCGGGGCGCGACCGTGACCCGCCACGGCTGACCCGTGCGGTGCCGGTGGCGTGTCCCGTCGGGGTACGCCACCGGCGCCCGGGGCGGACGAACGGTCAGGGCCGCTCCGCCAGCCACCCCCGCTCCGCCGCCAGCAGCGCGATCTGGAACCGGGTGCGGGCGCCCAGCAGGGCTCCGGCCTCGCTGACGTGCTTCTGCACCGTGCGCCGGCTGACCTTCAGCACGCGGGCGATCGTGTCGTCCTTCATCCCGGTGGCCATCAGATGCAGGATCTCCCGGGTCCGCCGGTCCGGCCGTACCGCCCGCGCGTCGCTCCCCGGCGCCGGGTCCTCGGGCCGGGGCGCGGGCACCGGGGGCGGCGGACCCTCGCGCCGGGTCGCCAGGGACACCGGCTCGGCCCGTTCCCACACGCTCTCGAACAGCGCCACCAGCGCCTCCACCAGGGCGGGCGAGTGCACCACCAGGGAGCCCGCCGCCGGCCGGTCCCCGCGCACCGGCAGCAGCGCTGCCGCCCGGTCGAACACCACGAGCTTCACCGGGAGCCGGGAGGCGAGCCGCAGCTGCCCGCCCTCCGCCGTCCCGCGCAGCGCCGTCTCCAGCGACACCGCGTCGGTGAAACCGTCCGTCTCGTACACCGACCGCATCCGCACCCCGTCCGCCACGCCCACGTCCCGGGCGGAGGTGTGCTGTCCGGTCACGTACGGCGGCTTGGCCAGGTGCAGCACCTCGGCCGAAGCACCCTTCAGCAGCTGGGCGTAGCGGGCCGACACCTCCTCCTCGTGCTCCAGCGCCTCCACCAGGTGCGCGGCGCGCGGCGCGGACACCTCCTCGTACGTCTCGTGCAGGCGCTCCACCAGGGCCTCGGCGCGCGCCAGTTCGGCCCGGCGCCGGGCCAGCAGCGCGCCGAGCGACGCGCGCGGGGGGCCTGCCGCCCACCGCGGCGTCACACCGTCGACGCGCAGCGCCAGCGCGGCCTGGGCGAGCTGCCGCAGGGCCTCCTCCGCCGCCGGTCCGGGTACGTCCACCGCCGCCGCCACCTGGACGGCGTCCGCCGACGGCACGCTCACCAGGTACTCCAGCACCCGCCCGGCCAGCGGTTCCAGCCCGGTCCCCGGCCAGGGGCCGTCCGGCGTCCCATCCATCTGTTCCGACACTCCCCTGCTCGCGGCGACCCCGAAGGCATGGCGCAGGACCGCCATCACCCCCCAGTAAACCGGTGTACGGGACGACCCGGTACCGCGATCATGGAGCGGTCCGTGCCACGTCGACCGCTGGGGAACCGTCCACCATGCCCGTGCCCGCCGACCCGACGGTCCTGCACCCGATGCCCGAGCAGCCGCGGGTGGTGCTGCTCAAGCCGCTGGTGACGTCCCCGCTGATCGAGGTCGGGGAGTTCTCCTACTACGACGATCCGGACGACGCGACGGCGTTCGAGACGCGCAACGTGCTCTACCACTACGGGCCGGAGAAGCTGGTCATCGGCAAGTTCTGCGCGCTGGGCACGGGCGTGCGGTTCATCATGAACGGCGCCAACCACCGCATGGACGGCCCCTCGACCTTCCCCTTCCCCACCATGGGCGGCTCGTGGGCCGACCACTTCGACCTGCTCACCGGCCTGCCGAACCGCGGGGACACCGTCGTCGGCAACGACGTGTGGTTCGGCCACGGCGCGACGGTCATGCCCGGCGTGCGCATCGGGCACGGCGCGATCATCGGCACCGGGGCCGTGGTCACCGGCGACGTGCCCGACTACGGCATCGTCGGCGGCAACCCGGCCCGCCTCCTCCGCACCCGCCACACCGCCCGGGACGTCGCCCGGCTGCTGGCGGTGGCCTGGTGGGACTGGCCCCTGGAGCACATCACCGAGCAGGTGCGGACCATCATGTCGGGCAGCGTCGCCGACCTGGAGGCCGCCGCCCCGGGCGGTCGCTGACGTCAGTGGCCGGGGCCGCTCCGCCAGCGGTAGGTGGCGAAGGAGTCCGCCGGGACCGTCACCACGAACGACTGGCCGGCGACGGTGATCCGGACCTTGCCGTCGGTGTGGGTGCTGTTGCCGAGGACGGCCACGAAGGTGCCGTTCTTCGTGCGGTAGACGACGTTGCCGATGCCGTGCTCGGCGGCACTGGATGCGAGGCGTACGTCACCGGGCGAGAGGTACTTGGCGAACTGCCCGATCGGGTACAGCTCGTCGCGGACGGTGAATTCGCGCGTGGCCGTGTTCACCGTCACCAGCCGGTCCCGCCACTTGGTGGTGGCCGCGACCTGGTTCCAGTCGACGTCGTTGTCCCGGGCCGGTGTCCAGTGCAGTGTCCCGCCGTCCTGGTCGGTGGTCTGGGCCCACAGGATGTAGGAACCGGCGTCGAGGCGGAAGTCGTCGAGGATGGTCGAGGGCGACAGGTCGCTCGTCTCCGTGAGCTGGACCGGCTTGCCCGTCTGTTCGTAGGCGTCGCGCATGACGCGCGGGTCTCCCCAGTAGGGGTGGAAGGCGATGGCGTCGGCCGCCTCGCGGACCTGCTCGCCGGTCACCGAGCCGTCGGGGGCGTCGTCGAAGATGCGGTGGTAGTTCTTGGTGGCCGTGCTGTTGGGGTCGCGCCAGTCCCAGAAGTTGAAGTCATGGACGTACAGCTGGGTGTTCAGCCGGGCGGCCCGGAACTCCCGCTTGATCGCGAGGGCCAGCTTCTGCTGCTGGGCGACGCTGATGTCCATGGCCGGGTAGACGACGTCCATGCCCGGTTCGTTCAGCAGGGTCAGGGCGTCGACCCGGATGCCGTGCCGGGCGTACGCCTGGACGAACTTGACGTAGTACCGGGCGAAGACGTCGATGCAGTCGTCCCGCAACTTGCCGACCTGGTAGTACTCCGTGCCGCTCCCGGGCTTGAGCGCGACCTGCCCGGTGAACCGGTTGTTCGTCTTCATCCACGCCGGTGCGCTCCACGCCGAGGCGAAGAAGGTGGCGTGGGGGTTGTAGCGCTGGATGAGCTTGATCGTGTCGATGATGTGCAGGTCGATGTCCCGCCGGATGGAGAAGTGCTTCAGCCCGAAGTCGTCGGTGACGCCGGCGGGCAGGTCGTCCTCCGACCAGAACGGCAGGTGCTCGATGAGGTCGGGGCTGCCGATCGTCAGCCGGAACCGGTCCAGGCCCGCGCCGTGCACGGGGTCGACGAGCAGCCGGACGGCCTTCTCCCGCTCCGCGGGGGTGAGCTTCCACAGGTTGGACACGCTCGTCTCGTCCAGGGAGAAGCCCACGCCCGCGTACTGCTGCCGGACGGCCTTCGGGTCCGCGACGACGGTGGCGTCGACCGGGCCGCCGGGGTCGGTGTCGGTCCTGACCTCCGGCAGCGGCAGCCAGGCCCGCGCGGCGCCGGTGGAGTAGGTGCCGGTCACGATCCGGCCGTGTCCGGGCGGTCCGCCCGCGGCTCGGTCGGCGTGCGCGGCCGGGCCCGCGCCGACCAGCGCGGACACGGTCATGGTCGCGACGGCCGCTAGTGCGGTGAGATGACGCCTCACGCCTGCTCCCTGGGCTCCGGGGGTGTCGGGGGTCGGCGCCGTACGGTGCCGACGGCGCGCGACCGCTCCGGATCCAAGCAATTCCATGCAGTTAAGTCAAGGCTTGAAGTAAGCCTTGTTCAGACCTGGCCCACGGCCGCGCGCGTGTCGCCGCCGGCCTTCTCCAGGCGCCGGGCGGCCTCCTCGGCGGTGCAGTGGGCGAGGAGCATGACGATGGCGGTCTTGGCGTGGCCGCCCGCCGCCCGCAGCGCCTCGGCGGCGGCGTCGGGGTCCGCGCCGGTCGCCTGGACGACCATCCGGCGGGCGCGGTCGAGCAGCTTCTCGTTGCTGGCCCGGACGTCGACCATGAGGTTCCCGTAGACCTTGCCCAGGCGGACCATGGAGGCGGTCGAGAGCATGTTGCACACCATCTTCTCGGCGGTGCCGCCCTTCAGCCGGGTGGACCCGGTGAGGATCTCGGGCCCGGTGGGAACCTCGATGGGGATGTCGGCGTAGCGGCTGATCACCGCGTCGCGGTTGCACGCGACCGACACCGTCGTCGCGCCCTTGGCGGCGGCGTGCTCCAGGCCGCCGACGACGTAGGGGGTACGGCCGCTGGCGGCGAGCCCGACGACCGTGTCCCGGTCGTCCACGCCGATCCCGTCGAGGTCGGCGGCGGCCCGCTCGGGTTCGTCCTCGGCGCCCTCCACCGCGACGACGAAGGCGCCGGGGCCGCCGGAGAGCAGGCCCACCACCTGTTCCGGGGCGGTGCCGAAGGTCGGGGGGCACTCGACGGCGTCGAGCAGGCCGATCCGGCCGCTGGTGCCGGCGCCGAGGTAGATCAGCCGGCCGCCCCGGCGCAGGGACGCGGTGATCGCCTCCACGGCGGTGCCGATCTCCGCGAGGACGCCGCGTACCGCGAGGGCGACCGTCTGGTCCTCGTCGTTCATGACCGACAGCAGTTCACCGACCGGCATGCGGTCGAGGTCGGCGGTCCGCTCGTTGCGGGTCTCGGTGCCGAGAGCGCTGAGGTCCATGGCGGCGTTTCCTTTCCTGGGCGGTACGCGAGTTCTTGGGCGGGCCGGGGGCTTCCGGCTCCGAGCCGGAGGCTCGGGGACAGGGCCGGGTGTGCCCCGGCGGGGCGGAGCCGGAGTGTTTTCCGGGGGTAGCGGGACAGGGTGGCGGGCGTGCCGTCAGTCGGTGGTCTGCGCGCGGCGTCCGGACTGCGGGGGCCTGTGGCGGCGGACGGCCTCGTAGGTCTCGTGCAGCGCCGCGGTCGCGGCGTCGAAGCCGCGCTGGGCGACGCCGACGAACAGGCAGTCGACGACGGCGAGCTGGGCGATGCGGCTGACGGTCGCGCCGGACCGGAAGGGCGTCTCCCGGGCGCAGGTCGTCAGCACGAGGTCCGCGCTGCGGGCCAGCGCGGAGCGGGGGACGTTGGTGAGGGCGATGGTGGTGGCGCCGCGTGCGGCGGCGGCCTGGAGCGGCTCCACGGTGTCCTCGGTCTCCCCGGAGTGGGATATCGCGAGGGCCACGTCGCCGGGTCCGAGCAGGGCCGTCGCGGTGAGGGCCGCGTGCCGGTCGGTCCAGATGAACGCCATGTGGCCGATGCGGTGCAGCTTCTGGTGCAGGTCCTGGCCGACGAAGGCGCTCGCGCCGACGCCGAAGATGTCGATCCGCCGCGCTCCCGCCACGGCGTCCACCGCACGGCCCAGGACGTCGATGTCCAGCCCGGCCCCGGAGTCCTCCAGGGCCCGCACCTCGTTGTAAACGATCTTCTCGACGATCTCGCTCAGCGTGTCGGTGGCGCTGATGTCGGAGCTCGGCATCGGGCGCTCGCCGTCGAGGGCGTGTTCGCGGGCCGCGGCGGCGGCGAGGGCGAGGCGCAGCTGGGGGTAGTTGGTGATCCCTATCGTCCGGCAGAAGCGCATGACCGTGGCCACGGAGGTGTCCGCCCGCCGGCCGAGCGCGCTGATGGACAGCTCCGACGCCTGTGCGGGATCGGCCAGGACGACATCGGCCACCCGGCGTTCCGACGGTGCCATGGCGGGCAGTTCCGCGCGGATGCGCGCCAGGGTCCCGGCGGGGGACTCGTCCGCCGGCCGGGCCGGGGTGCGGGGTGGTTTCTGGCCGGCCATGGACCGCTGCCTCCTGGGTGAACGCCCGTCTGGGTGGCGCCACAGTAACCAGGCCCCACGAGGCACGTCAAAAATTTACGGACCTCACCCGATGAGGTTACTTATTGACATACGCAGGTTCGCCTTCTGATACTCGCTGCACCGCGATCCGCGCCGGCCACTGGCCTCCTGGCCACCCTGTGACCGTTCGACGTGACGGATCCCCTGGACACACGAAGGCGTGCCGCATGACAGCAGCAGTCGCGGTGGACCTGGGCAAGACCGGCTGCCGTGCCGTGCTGTGGGACGGCGCCGGCCCTGCCCCAGACGTCCACGAGGTGCCCGGCGCCCCCGGGCTCGCCACCGACGACGGAGTGACGACGGCCCGTGCGGCCGTGCTCGCCGCCGTCCGGCCCCTCCTGGCGCGGGAGCCCTCCGTCCGGCCGTCGGCCGTCTGCGTGGGCGCGGCGGGAGCCGCCGCCGCGCCGGACGCGGCCCGTGCCCTGGCCGAGCTGCTCCTGGACGACCTGTCCGCCGAGGAGGTGGCCGTCACCAGCGACGCGGTCACCGCCCACGCCGGCGCCCTGGGCGGCCGTACCGGCGTCGTGCTCGCGATCGGCACCGGCTCGGTGGCCATCGGCATCGGGGACGACGGCACGTTCGCCCGCGTCGACGGCTGGGGTCCCTGGCTCGGCGACGAGGGCAGCGGCGCCTGGATCGGCGCCGCCGGGCTGCGGGCCGCGCTGCGCGCCCACGACGGACGCGGCCCGGACACCGCGCTGCTGGCCGCCGCCACCGAGCGCTTCGGCGACCCCGACCGGCTGCCGCCGGCCCTGGGCCGCGACGGCAATCCCGCCCGTACCGCCGCGTCCTTCGCACCGGACGTCGCGCGCACGGCCGCGGCGGGTGACCCCACGGCCTCGGCGATCGTCCGGGACGCCGCCACCGCGCTCGGTGAGGCCGTGCTCGCCGCGGCCCGCCGGATCGGCGGCGACGGCCTCGACGTCGCCGTCACCGGCGGACTCACCGGCCTCGGCGAACCGCTGCTCGGACCGCTGCGCTCGACGCTCGCCGGCTTCCCGCGCCCCCTGCGCCCGCACCCCCCGCTCGGCGACCCGCTGGACGGCGCGCGCCTGCTGGCCCTGGACTCCCGCAGGCCGCACGAACCCCATGTCGTCCGCGTCCGGCGGACGGCCCCCTTCCCAACTGTCCCCACCCCGCCGGTCTCCCCGCCGGCCGTTGCTTAGGAGAGAGCGTGCGCCAACTCGACCTCGTGGTGATCGTCGTCTACCTGGTGGCGATCGCCGTGATCGGACTGCGCCTGGCCGGCCGGCAGAAGACGTCGAAGGACTACTTCGTCGGCGAGGGCAGCATGCCGTGGTGGACGGTGTCGTTCTCCGTGGTCGCCACCGAGACCAGCGTGCTCACCGTCATCAGCGTGCCCGGCGGCGCCTACAGCGGACAGGGCTTCGGCAACGTCGAACTGGCCCTCGGCTACGTCATCGGCCGCGTCGTCGTGGCCACCGTGCTCATCCCCCTGTACAAGCGGGGCGGCTTCGTCAGCGCCTACCAGTACCTGGGGACCAGATTCGGGCTGAGACTCCAGGGGCTGGCGTCGGTCACCTTCGTCTTCACCCGTCTCCTCGCCGAGGGCGTGCGGCTGTTCGCCTCCGCGATCCCCATCAAGCTGCTGCTCGACGAGTTCGGCGTGCACGCCGGCTACCGCGTCATCATCATCGTGCTCACCGTGATCACCGTCGTCTACACCTACCTCGGCGGCATCAAGGCGGTCATCTGGACCGACGCCATCCAGATGGGCCTCTACCTGGGCGGCGCGGTCCTCGCCATCGCCGTCCTGTCCGGGCACGTCGGCGGCGCCGGCTACTCGCGCGCCCTGCACGCGGGCGAGTTCCGGCTGTTCGACACCGAGTTCGGTCTCGCGCACGTCCTGACCAGCCCGTTCGCCCTGCCCACCGCGATCGTCGGCGGCGCGATCTTCGCCATGGCCAGTCACGGATCCGACCAGCTCATCGTCCAGCGCATCCTGGCCACCCGCTCCCTGCGCGACGGCCAGAAGGCGATGATCGCCTCCGGTGTCTTCGTCACCCTCCAGTTCGCGGCGTTCTCCCTCGTGGGCGCGCTGCTGTGGGCGTACAACGAGGGCAAGAGCTTCAAGGAGCTCGGCCTGGCCAGCTCCGACAACCTGTACCCGAACTTCATCCTGCACGGGCTGCCCGTGGTGGTCTCCGGCCTGCTCGTGGCCGGCATCCTCGGCGCCGCCATGGGCTCGCTGTCCTCGGCGCTGAACTCCATGTCGAACTCGACCGTCGCCGACATCATCCACAGCTTCTTCCGCACGACGCCGTCCGAGGCGTCGCTGCTGAAGCTCGCCCGGGTGATGACGCTGGTGTGGGCGGCGCTGATGGCGGTCTTCGCCTGCGCGTTCAGCACCAGCACGGGCAACGTCTACCTCACCGGTCTGACCATCGCCGGCTACACCTACGGCGCCCTGCTCGGCGCGTTCCTGCTCGGCCGGATCGTCCGGCGCGCGGGCGAGGCCGACTCCGTGGTGGCGTTCCTGGTGACGGTCGGCGTGATGACGTACATCGTGCGCGAGGTGAAGATCGACGTGACCGTGGGCGGCGCCACCGTGCCGACGGCCATCGCCGCGCAGTGGCTGGTCCCGATCGGCGTGGTGGTCACCCTGGTCGTCGGCGGTCTGATGAGCTTGTTCCACCGCGCTCCCGACCCCGGGCAGGCCCGGCCGGCCGACGGCGAACCCGGCCCCGGCCAGGGGCGGGTCACGGCGGCCGTCCAGCAGGACTGAGTCCGGCCGGGCCGGGGGCGGGACGGCACCGCCGCCCCCGGCCGGCGACCAAGGACCGCACCCACTCCCTTCTCCCACGCTTCCCGGAGGCACGCACCATGTCCCAGTCGCAGCGCACTGCGTCCGCCGAGCCGGCGGGGGACGGTCCAGGAGGGGCCATGCGGGTGATCGGGCTGATGTCCGGCACGTCGTACGACGCCATCGAGGCAGCCGCCGCCGACCTCACCCTGGACGGCGACAGCCTGCTCCTGCGCCCCCTCGGACACCTCTCCGTGCCCTACCCGGACGACCTGCGCGCCCTGATCGCCGCCACGCTGCCACCGGCCGCCACGACCACGCAGGCCGTCTGCGCACTGGACAGCGGCATCGGGCAGGCCTTCGCCCAAGCGGCGGCGCGTGCCCTGCGGGAGCTGTGCGCGGGGGCGGCGGACCTGGTGGTCTCGCACGGCCAGACCCTGCACCACTGGGTGGAGGACGGCATCGTCCGCGGCACCCTGCAACTCGGCCAGCCCGCCTGGATCGCCGAGGAGACCGGGCTGCCCGTCGTCTCCGACCTGCGCAGCAGGGACGTCGCCGCCGGCGGCCAGGGCGCCCCGCTGGTCGGCCTGACCGACACCCTGCTGCTGCGCGCCCTGCCCGGCACCCCGGCGGCGCTGAACCTCGGCGGCATCGCCAACGTCACCGTCGTCGCGCCCGGCGCCGAGCCGCTGGCCTTCGACACCGGCCCCGCCAACGCCCTGCTCGACGCGGCCGTACGGCACTTCACCGGCGACGGCGCCGCCTACGACGCGGACGGACGCCGGGCCGCCGCCGGAAGCGTCAGCCCCGAACTGCTCCGCTTCCTGCTGGCCGACCCCTACTACCGCAGGCCCGCCCCGAAGACCACCGGCAAGGAGCACTTCCACCTGCCGTATCTGCTGCGGGCCCTGGACGCCGTACCCACGCCCGCCACCGACGACGTCCTGGCCACGCTGGCCCGGCTGACCTCGGTGACCGTGGCCGACGCCTGCCGGGCGCACGGGGTCACCCAGCTCATCGCCTCCGGCGGCGGCACCCGCAACCCGGTGCTCATGCGCATGATCGGCGAAGAGCTGCCCGGGGTGCCGGTGCGCCGCAGCGACGAGCTCGGGCTGCCCTCCGACGCCAAGGAGGCCCTGGCCTTCGCCGTCCTGGGCTTCCTCACGGTCCACGGCCTGCCCGGCACCCACCCCTCCGCCACCGGCGCCGCCAGGGCCACGCTGCTCGGCAGCATCACCCCCGGCCGGGCGCCGCTGCGCCTGCCCGCACCCGTCGCAGAGCCGCCGCACCTGCTGCGGATCGTCTGACCCCACCCGAGGACCCATGAGCCCCTCCGCCGCCCCCTCCTCCGCCACGCACGCGCCGGAGCGGCCCGACCGCCTGGCCGAGCTGCTGTCCGCGTGCGTCGACGACCCGGCCAGGGTCACGACCGACGTCCCCCGCAGGGTCGCCGCCGCCCACGACGCCTCGCCGTACCTGTTCACCCCGCGCGCGGTGGTGCGTGCCGTGTCGGCGGCCGAGGTGGGCGCCCTGATGGCCGGCGCCCGCGCGGCCGGGCTGCCGCTCACGCTGCGCTCGGGAGGCACCAGCCTCGCGGGGCAGGCGGGCGGCGACGGCATCCTCGTGGACGTCCGCAGCGCGTGGCGCGGCGCCGAGGTCCTCGACGAGGGGCTGCGCATCCGGGTGCAGCCGGGGCTGACCGTGCGGCAGGTGAACGCGCGGCTCGCCCGGTACGGACGTCGGCTCGGCCCCGACCCGGCCAGCGAGTCCGCCTGCACCATCGGCGGCCTGGTCGCCAACAACTCCAGCGGCATGAACTGCGGCACCCGGGACAACGCCTACCGGACCATGGAGTCCCTCCAGTTCGTGCTGCCCTCCGGCACGGTGGTCGACACCGCGCTCCCCGACGCGGACCAGGCGCTGCGCGCCCGCGAACCCGGACTGCACGCGGGCCTGCTGCGGCTGCGCGACCGGGTGCGCGGCTCGGCCCGGTCCCGCGCCACCGTCGAGCGGCTGTTCTCGATGAAGAACACCATGGGCTACGGCCTCAACTCGTTCCTGGACCACGACGAACCGGCCGCCATCCTCGCCCACCTGATGATCGGCAGCGAGGGCACCCTCGGCTTCGTCGGGGAGGCCGTCTTCCGCACCGTCCCGCTGCTGCCGCACACCGCCACCGGTCTGCTGGTGCTGCCCGGCCTCGCGGAGGCCACCGAGGCCCTGCCCGCGCTGCTCGCCGCCGGCGCCCGCACCGCCGAACTCCTCGACGCGGCGTCGCTCCGGGTGGCCCAGCAGTCCCCCGACCCCGTCGACGAGGTGCGCGGCCTGCGCGTGGAGCGGCACGCGGCCCTGCTGGTGGAATTCGCCGAGGAGGACCCCGGTCTGCTGGCGGAGCGGGTGGCGGACGCGCGGGCGGCCCTGGACCGGCTGCCCACGGTGAGCGACACCGTGCTCGTGGGCGACCCGCGCCCGCGGGCCCGGCTCTGGCACCTGCGCAAGGGCCTGTACACCGCCGTCGCGGGCGCGCGCCGTCCCGGCACCACCGCGCTGCTGGAGGACATCGCGGTGCCGATGGACCGGCTGACCCGTACCTGCGAGGGCCTGACCGGACTCTTCGACCGGTACGGCTACCAGGACGCGGTGATCTTCGGTCACGCCCGCGACGGCAACCTGCACTTCATGCTGACCCAGGACTTCGACTCCGCCGCCGAGGTCGAGCGCTACGCCCGGTTCACCGACGCGATGGTCGATCTCGTCCTGGACGCCGGGGGCACGCTGAAGGCCGAGCACGGCACCGGGCGGGCCATGGCGCCGTTCGTGCGCCGGCAGTACGGCGACGAGTTGTACGACGTCATGCGTGAGCTGAAGCGGCTGTGCGACCCGCACGGGGTGCTCAACCCGGGTGTGCTCCTGGACGACGACGCGAGCGCGCACCTGCGCAACCTCAAGAGCATCCCGGAGGTCGACCCCGCCGTCGACGCGTGCGTCGAGTGCGGCTACTGCGAGCCCGTGTGCCCCACCGCCGACGCCACGACGACACCGCGGCAGCGCATCGCCCTGCGGCGCGAGATCGCGCTGGCCACGGCGGCGGGTGACGAGGAGCGGCGGCGCGCGCTGTCCGAGGACTACGGCTACGCGGCCGTCGACAGTTGCGCGGCCGACAGCCTATGCGTCACCGCGTGCCCGGTCACCATCGACACCGGGGCGGTGATGAAACGCCTGCGCGCCGACCGGCACGGTGCGGTCGCGCAGCGCGCGGGAAACACGGTGGCCCGGCACTGGGGGACCACGGTCAAGGCCGTACGCGCCGCCCTGAACACGGCCCACACCGTCCCCTCCCCCGTCCTGCGCTCCGCCACCGGGGCGCTCCGCCGGCTCGGGGCGGGCGAGCTGGTACCGGCCTGGACCGACGACATCCCCCACGGCGGCCCCGCCCGCCCCGCGCCCCACCACCCGGCCGGGGCCCGCGCGGTGTTCTTCGCCGCGTGCGTCGGCAGCCTCTTCGCACCGGAGGAAGGCGCCGGGGGAAGCCCTGGCGGAGCGACCGGCGCGGCCGGGGCCTTCCTGCGGCTGTGCGCGCGGGCCGGGGTTCCCGTGGCCGTGCCCGCCGGGCTGGACGGGCTGTGCTGTGGCACCCCCTGGCAGTCCAAGGGCTACACGGCCGGGTACCGCACCATGGCCGCCCGCACCCTGGAAGCGCTGTGGGAGGCGAGCGGGCACGGCCGGCTGCCGGTGGTGTGCGACGCCTCGTCCTGCACGCACGGCCTGGAGCAACTCCGCGAAGCCCTGCCGGAGTCCGACCGTGCCCGCTTCGCATCCCTGCGCTTCGTCGACAGCGTCGTCTTCGCCGCCGAGCATCTGCTCCCCGCCCTGCCCGAACCCCGGCGCCTGGGCAGCCTCGCCCTGCATCCCACCTGCTCCACGGTGCACCTCGGCATCGAGACCGCCCTGCGCGCCGTGGCCGCGGCGGTGAGCGACGAGGTGACCGTGCCCGACAACTGGGGCTGCTGCGCGTTCGCCGGGGACCGGGGTCTGCTGCACCCGGAGGTCACCGCGTCCGCCGTCGCCGCCCAGGCCGCCGAGCTGAACGCGGGCACGTACGACGCGTACGCCTCCTGCAACCGCACCTGCGAGCTGGGGATGACCCGGGCCACGGGCCACCCCTACCGGCACGTCCTGGAACTTCTCGACGAGGCGACGGCCTGAGGGAGCGCGGGGCGGCACCGGCCGGGTGGCACCGCGGCTTACAGTCGGTCCCCCACGCCGGCCGGTTCCGGAGGGTGCGGTCCGCCACCGTCCTTGACGTCCTGCTCGCAGGTTCGTCGGTCGTAGGACTGGTCGTTGGGGATCAACAGGACTCCGGCGACCTGCTCGGGGTGCTCGACGGCGAGCCAGCCGTCGCCCAGGTGGTCACCGTCCGGGCCGAAAGCCTCGGCCGAGTAGACCGTCCGGCACCCCAACGCCACGCGCTCCTCATCGACCGCGCAGGTGTCCACCGCGGGGCCGGATCCCTCGTCGGCGCCGTCGAAGCGGTAGTGGAAGTGGACCTGGTCTCCTTCGTCGGGCACCTGCGGGTGGGGCTCGAGGCGCCAGTCGACGACCTCGGCGGTGACGCCGAGAGGCCGCCCGGACGTGTCCTCGACCCGCACCCTGACACCGGCCTCACCGCGCTCCGCGGTCGTGTCGGTGCAGCCCCAGTGGGAAGAGCAGCCGGACAGGGCGAGCATCACCAGAGCCGACAGAGCACCGGCAAGTGCGTGGAACAACGTCCTGGGCGACGGGCCGCCGGCGGCAAGGCGCCCCTCCCGGGCGAGCGCCGTCGGCGGCGCGGTGCCGTACACGCGGGGTGTTCCCGCGCCGGCCGCTCTCCGGCAGACGCCGTGCTCCTGGGGCCGCGGGGCTCGCCCGCGCGGCCCCCCGCCCGCGGTGCGGCGGCGCTCGTTCGGCGGGCGCTTCTCCCGGCGACCGCGCGCGTGCCTCATTCCCCGCGCGCCCCGCTGCGCAAGCCGTCCATGACCAGGTCGAGGAGGCGGGCGGCGCGGGGTTGCCAGTCGTCGTGGGGGTCGAGTTGCCACAGGCCCGCTATGGCGAGGAAGAAGTCGTCCGCGGTGACTCCGGTGCGGATGGTGCCCGCTTCCTCGTTGGCGCGGAGCAGGATTTCGGCCGCGTGGGCCACCGGGGTGGGGGACGGCTTGGCGGGGCCGCCCGGCGCGCCGGTGACCTGGCGTATCGCGTCGGCCAGCCCGGCCTTGGCCATGGCGAACTCGGCGAGCCGGTCCATCCAGGCGCGCAGGGCCCCGTCGGGTGCCCGGTCGGCGAGGAGGTGTTCCGCGCTGTCCGCGACCTGCCGCATCTCATGGCGGTAGATCTCCAGGACGAGTGATTCGCGGTTGGGGAAGTTGCGGTAGAAGGTGCCCTGCCCGACACCGGCCTTCTTGGCGATCACGCTCAGCGGGGCGTCGGCGCAGTGCGACAGCTCGATGAGCGCCACCTCCAGGATGCGCTCGCGGTTGCGCTGTGCGTCCGAGCGCCGGGGTGAGTCCTTCTGCTGCGGCACTCGTCCTCCTCAAGGCGTGGCCGAACCTCGCCCTTGCTAAGCGGACAAGTGTCCGTTACGTTTCCTGTGAGCGGACAGCTATCCGGTTACGTTCACCATAGCGGCTGAGGCGGCCCTACGGCAGTCGCCAGTCGCCCTCGCCGGGGTCCCAGCCCCCGGCGCTCCGCGCCTTCGCACCGCAGCTTCGCACCCGCCCCTCGCGGCACACACCGCACGACGCACCCCCCGCGCCGCCCACCTCCGGCCGCCGGTCCCCCGTCTGTCCTGGAAATGCGAAAGAAGCAGCCCATGGCCTCATCGACGTCCAGTGTCATCACCTTGAAGATCAACGGCGAGAAGTACACACTGCCCGTCGACCACCGCACCACCCTGCTCGACGCCCTGCGCGAGCGGCTCGATCTCACCGGCACCAAGAAGGGCTGCGACCAGGGGCAGTGCGGGGCCTGCACGGTCCTGCTGGACGGGCGCCGGTCCGTCGCCTGCCTGCAACTGGCCGTGGCGGCCGAGGGCCGGGAGATCACCACCATCGAAGGCGTGGCCGACGGCGACCGTCTCCACCCCGTGCAGCAGGCGTTCCTCGACCTGGACGGCTTCCAGTGCGGCTACTGCACACCGGGCCAGATCTGCTCGGCGATCGGGATGATCGAGGAACACGCGGCGGGCTGGCCGAGCGCCGTCACCGAGGACGTCCGCCCCGAAGCGGGTCCACCACCCCTGACCGCCGAGGAGATCCGCGAGCGGATGAGCGGAAACCTGTGCCGTTGCGCCGCGTACGTCTCGATCGTGGACGCGGTGGCCCGCGCGGCCGAGGCCCGGCCCGACGAGGGCCACGCGCACTCCGCGACGGGCGCCGAGGAGGCCGTGGCATGAGGGAGTTCGACTACCAGCGTGCGCACGACGTCGCCGGGGCCGTCGCCCTGCTCGGCGCCGATCCGGACACCCGCTACCTCGGTGGCGGCACCAATCTCGTCGACCTGATGAAGACAGGTGTCGAGCGGCCCGCACGGCTCGTCGACATCCGCGAACTCCCGCTGGACGAGATCGGGACCACGCCGGAGGGCGGTCTGCGCATCGGCGCCACCGTCACCAACGGCGGCCTGGCCGCCCACCCCGAGGTCCGCCGCCGCTACCCGGCGCTCGCCCAGGCGGTGCTGGCCGGTGCCTCCGGCCAGCTCCGCAACATGGCCACGGTCGGCGGAAACCTGCTCCAGCGCACCCGCTGCGGCTACTTCACCGACGTCACCCAGCCCTGCAACAAGCGGGTGCCCGGCAGCGGTTGCCCCGCCATCCAGGGCGAGCACCACAACCACGCGATCCTGGGCGCCTCCGACCACTGCGTGGCCGTACACCCCTCGGACATGGCCGTGGCCCTGACCGCCTTCGACGCCGTGGTCCGGTTCGAGACGGCGGACGGGCCCGGACAGGTGCCGCTCGCCGACTTCTACCTGCCCGTCGGGGACACCCCGCACCGGGAGACCGCCCTGCCGCCGGGCGCGCTGATCACCGGCGTCACGCTGCCGCCCGCCCCGGTCGCCGCCCGCTCCCGCTACCGCAAGGTCCGCGAGCGCGCCTCGTACGCCTTCGCCATCGGCTCCCTCGCCGCCGCGCTCGACGTCCGTGACGGCGTCGTCCGGGACGCGCGCCTGGCCCTCGGCGCCGTGGCCTCCCGTCCGTGGCGGGCCGTCGCGGCCGAGCGGGTCCTGACCGGCGCGCCCGCCACCGCCGAGACCTACGCCGCCGCGGCGGACGCCGAGCTGGCGGCGGCCCGTCCCCTGCCGCACAACGGGTACAAGGTGGACCTCGTCCGCAACCTCGTGGTGGCCGTCCTGACCGAACTCGCCGAGGAGACCGCACGATGACCGCCGTCACCACCGGAACACCCACACGGGCGCCCTCGGTGGGCACCGGCCACACCCGTGTCGAGGGCAGGGACAAGGTCACCGGAGCGGCCCGCTACGCCGGCGAGGTGCCCTTCGACGGCCTCGCCCACGGCTGGCTGGTGCTGTCCACGGTCGCCCGGGGCCGCGTCAGCGCCCTCGACACCGAGCCCGTCCTCGCCATGCCGGGCGTCCTGGCCGTGCTGGACCACCGCAACGCCCTGCGCCTGGAGACCGACTACACCGGTCTGATGGGCATGCGCCCCGACCCGACCTGCGCGGTCTTCCAGCACGACCGGGTGCCGCACCGGGGCTGGCCGGTGGCGCTGGTCGTCGCGGAGACGTCCGAGCAGGCGCGGGAGGCCGCCGAGGCCCTCGTCGTGCACTACGAGCAGGAACCGCACGACGTCGAGTTCACCGGCGAGCGCCCGGACGCGTACCCGCTGGACGGCCACATGCCGGCGGTGACGGAGAAGGGCGACCTCGACGCGGCCCTCGCCTCCTCGCCCGTCGTCGTGGACGCCGAGTACACCACCCCCGAAGAGCACCACAACCCGATGGAGCCGCACGCGGCGACCGCCCGCTGGGACGGCGGGCGGCTTGAGGTGATCGACTCCAACCAGGGCGTCACCTGGGTCGCCGGCGAACTCGCGAACCTCTTCTCGCTCGACCCGGCCTCCGTGCGGGTGCGTTCCGAGCACGTGGGCGGCGGCTTCGGCAGCAAGGGCGTCCGCGCCCACCAGGTCGCCGCCGTGATGGCCGCGACCGTCCTGCAACGGCCCGTGCGGGTGGTCCTCACCCGGCGCCAGATGTTCTCGCTGGCCGGCTACCGCAGCCCCACCACCCAGCGCGTCCGGCTCGGCGCCGACACCGACGGACGGCTGCGCGCGCTGGAGCACAGCGCCGTCAGCGCCACCTCCACGGTGTACGAGTTCGTCGAACCGAGCGCCGGGGTGGCGCGGGTGATGTACGACGCCGAGGCCCACCACACCGCCAACCGCCTCGTACGGCTCGACGTGCCGACCCCGACGTTCATGCGCGCCCCGGGCGAGGCCCCCGGGTCGTTCGCGCTGGAGGCGGCGCTCGACGAACTCGCCGAGAAGTGCGGGGTCGACCCGGTCGAGCTGCGCCTGCGCAACGAACCGGACAAGGGCCCGGTGTCGGGCCTGCCGTTCGCCGGCCGCAATCTGGCCGCCTGCTTCCGCGAGGGCGCCCGGCGGTTCGGCTGGGCGGACCGGGACCCGCGCCCCGGGGTGCGCCGCGACGGGCGCTGGCTGCTCGGCACCGGTACGGCCGCGGCCTCGTTCCCGGCGGGCGCCGCGCCGTCCACCGCCGCCGCGACCGCGCTCCCGGACGGCACCTTCACCGTGCGGATCTCCGCGGCCGACATCGGCACCGGCGCCCGTACCGCGCTCACCCTGGTCGCCGCGGACGCCCTCCAGGTGCCGCCGGAGCGGATCCGGATGCGCATCGGCGACAGCGCCTTCGGCCCCGCGATGATCGCCGGTGGCTCCATGGGCACCCGTTCCTGGTCCTGGGCGGTCCGGGCCGCGGCCGGTGAGCTGCGCGAACGGCTGGCCCTCGGCGCCGACATCCCGCCGGAGGGCATCACCGTCCGTACGAACACCGCCGAGGCCATCGCGGCCCTGCCCCCCGCCGAACGGCACTCCTTCGGCGCGCAGTTCGCCGAGGTCGCCGTGGACGTCGGCACCGGTGAGGTGCGGGTGCGGCGCATGCTCGGCGTCTTCGCGGCGGGCCGGATCGTCAACCCGCTCACCGCCCGCAACCAGCTACGGGGCGGCATGATCTGGGGCATCTCCATGGCCCTGCACGAGGAGGCCGTCCGGGACCGCGCCTCGGGCGGCCATGTCGGCGCCGACCTCGCCGGCTACCACGTGGCCACCCACGCCGACGTGCCCCGCGTCGAGGCGGACTGGATCGACGACACGGACCCGGACGACCCGGTCGGCATCAAGGGCATCGGAGAGGTCGGCATCGTCGGCGCCGCGGCGGCGGTCGCCAACGCGGTCTGGCACGCGACCGGCGTACGCCACCGTGCCCTGCCCATCCGGCCCGACCGGATCCTGTCGGCCGCCGCGGGAGCGCCGGATGCTTGATCTGGCCGAGGAACTGCGCCGCTGGACCGAGGAGGGCCGGGAGTTCGCCGTCGCCACCGTGGTGGCGGTCGGCGGCAGCGCGCCGCGCGGTCCCGGCGCGGCCCTCGCCGTCGACAGCGCGGGCACGGTCATCGGCTCGGTCTCCGGCGGCTGCGTGGAGGGCGCGGTCTACGACCTGTGCCGCGAGGCGCTGCGGACCGGCCAGAGCGTGGTCGAACGGTTCGGGTACAGCGACGAGGACGCCTTCGCCGTGGGACTGACCTGCGGCGGGACGCTCGACGTACTGGTCACGCCGGTGACCGGCGAGGCTCCCGTCAGGACCGTCCTGCGGCCGGCGCTGTCGGCCGCAGGACGGGGCGAACCGGCGGCCCTCGCCCGGGTCGCCCGGGGCCCCGCCGAACTCCTCGGCCGGGCCCTGCTGGTCCGGTCCGACGGAAGGGTGGAGGGCGGTCTCGGCGGCCACCCGGAGCTGGACCGGGTGGCGGCGGCCGAGGCCCACGCGCTGCTGGAGGCGGGCCGCACCGGCACGGTGGAGCTGTCGGCGGACGGCTCGCACTGTCCTGGCGGCGTGACGCTGCTGGTCGAGTCGAACGTGCCGCCCCCGCGCATGATCGTCTTCGGCGCGGTGGACTTCGCGTCGGCGCTGGCCCGGGCCGGCAAGTTCCTCGGCTACCACGTCACCGTCTGCGACGCCCGCCCCGTCTTCGCCACGCCGGACCGGTTCCCGGACGCCGACGAGGTCGTCGTCGACTGGCCGCACCGCTACCTGCGGCGCACCGCGACCGACGCCCGTACGGTCCTGTGCGTGCTCACCCACGACGCGAAGTTCGACATACCGCTGCTGAAGGTGGCCCTGCGGATGCCGGTCGCGTTCGTCGGGGCGATGGGTTCGCGCCGCACCCACGAGGACCGCGACCGGCGTCTGCGGGCGGAGGGCCTCACCGAACGGGAGCTGTCCCGGCTCCGCTCACCGATCGGCCTGGACCTCGGCGCCCGCACACCGGAGGAGACCGCCCTGTCCATCACGGCGGAGATCGTCGCCGCACGACGGGGCGGCACGGGGGTGCCGCTGACCGGCGGGAAGACGCCGATCCACCACGAGAACGGGCACGGGGACGGCGGACGGGCGGCGGTCGCCTGACGGAACTCGGGTACGTACGGCGCCCGGCCGGTCAGTGGTGCTCCACGCCCGGCCGGGCGCCGCGGCGAGGTTCGGTGCGGTGCGGTGACCGGGACGTCGCGGATCACCTGGCCGGTCGCGGTCGGCAGGCCGTCGGACGGGTCCACGCCGCGGGCGCCGGCGTGGACCCGCGTCCGGGGCGGTGGGCGCCGGTGCCCGCGGAGACGGTGCGGTCGTTTCGCGGCGTGGCGTGCGGACGGCCCGGTCCAGGATCAGGCCGGCCGGCGGCCACCGCGACCGAGATCCGCGAGCGCGGTGCCGCCGGGACGACGCTGCCGCCGGGACGACGCTCGACGACATCCGGGCCCGCACCGCGACCAGCGAGAGCCGGCTGGTCCACCGCTTCCGTCGAGTTGCCGTCGGCGGTGGCCGCCCGCGAGGCCGAACGCGTCCCGGAGGACCAGGAACCGCACCTCGGCGACCTGACCGCCCCCGGGGCGGAGGTCGGCGCGACCACGCCCGCCGGGCCAGGAGCCGGCCGCGGCTTCGGCCCGGAACGCCGACGTGGCGGGCGTCCCGGCCGGGACCCGCCGGCTCCGGTGACCCGTCCGCACCCCGTCCTCAGGACGGCCGCGGGAGCCGGAGGCCCTGGAGGAGCAGGGCGACCAGGCGGCGGGGGTCGTAGCGGGGGTCGTCGCCGGCGCCGAAGCAGAGGTTGCCGATGCCGCGCATCAGTTCGTACGGCTGTATGCCGGGCCGGATCTCGTCCGCTTCGACCGCCGCGTCGAGCAGTCGCTCGGCGACGGGCAGCAGGCGGTCGAGGAAGTAGGTGTGGAGCGCGGCGAAGCCGCTGCTGTCCGGTTGCGGCGAGGCGGCGAGTCCGTGCTTGGTGACCAGGAAGTCGATGAAGAGGTCGATCCACTGACGCAGCGCCGCGAGCGGCGAGTCGGCGTCGGCCAGCAGGCGCGGGCCCGCGTCGGCGCACTCCTCGACCTGATGGCGGAAGACGGCGACGACGAGATCGGCCCGGGTCGGGAAGTGCCGGTAGATCGTCCCCATCCCGACGCCCGCCCTGGCCGCGATCTCGCGGATCGGCGCGTCGACGCCGGAGGTCACGAACACCTCGGCGGCGGCGGCCAGCAGCTTCTGCTGGTTGCGCACCGCGTCGGCCCGCCTGCCCGGGGCCGGTGCCGGTCCGGTCTGCCCTGAAGTGGCCACCGCTCTGTCTCCTTGCCTCTCGCCGCCAATAAGCGGAGCAATGTTCCGCATGCGCTTGTGAAGCGGAACGGCGTTCCGTATCGTAGCCGTGCCCGCAAGCGGAACAACGTTCCGTTTCATGTCCGGCCGTTGCCGGACCCCGAGGAAGGCCGCACCCATGAGCACACCCGACTCCGCCACCACCGCCACCCCGCCGACCCCCGTGCTCTCGTACGGCCCGGTGGTGCTGCCCGTACCCGGACGCCCCGTCGACCTCCAGGTACGCGTCACCGCACCGGCCACCGGGACCGGCCTGCCCGTCGTCCTGCTCTCCCACGGACACGGCAACTCGCACCACCTGTCCTCCCTCAACGGTTACGCGCCGCTCGCCCACCTCTGGGCCGCCTCCGGCTTCGCCGTCCTCCAGCCCACCCACCTCAGCTCCAGGACGCTCGCCCACCTGCTCGCCGACGCTCCCGGAGCGCCCCTCTTCTGGCGTTCCCGCGCCGAGGACATGACCCATGTCCTCGACCGCCTCGACGTGATCGAGAACGCCGTACCGGGGCTCGCCGGGCGCCTGGACCACGACAGCGTCGCCGTGGCCGGACACTCGCTCGGCGGCTTCACCGCGAGCCTCCTGCTGGGCGCCCGGCTCACCGACCCCGACGACGGTGGCGAGGTGCGCCTCTTCGAGCCCCGGATCAAGCGGGGCGTACTGCTGGCCGCCCCCGGCCGGGGCGGTGACGTCCTGAACGGGGCGATGGCCGAACGGGCGCCGGTCTTCAGGGCCCTCGACTTCTCCACCATGACCACGCCCGCGCTGGTCGTCGCCGGCGACAGGGACGACTCGCGGCACTTCACGGACATGGGACCGGCCTGGCACGCCGACCCGTACCACCTCGCCCCGGCCCCCAAGACCCTGCTCACCCTGTTCGACGCGGAGCACGGCCTCGGCGGGATCGCCGGGTACGACGCCGCCGAGACGACGGACGAGCACCCCGGACGGGTCGCCGCGCTCGCCCGGCTCACCTCCGCCTACCTGCGCAGCGCGTTCAGCCCGGGCGACAGCGCGTGGCCGGACGCCCAGGAGGCGCTGACCACCGGCCCGGACGCGTTCGGGCGGGTGGAATCCAGGTAGGCACGCCACCCCAGGGCCACTTGCGTTTGCATGTATACCGCGTCCGCAACTATTGTCGACGACCGTAAGGCGTGTGCGCATGAATGCCCACGCCTGGAAAATACAACGGTCGCTCTCGGAGGACGCGACGTGGGGTACCCAGACGGGACGCCCCCGCACCCGGCGAGCGGCGCACCTCGGAAGGACGGCACTGCCATGACCTCGATCCCGAACGTGACGCTGAACAACGGCATCGAGATGCCGCAGCTCGGCTTCGGTGTCTTCCAGGTCCCCGACGACGAGACCACCGCCGCGGTCGCGACCGCGCTGGAGGCCGGGTACCGCAGCATCGACACGGCCGCGATCTACGGCAATGAGCGTGGCGTCGGCCGGGCCATCGCGGAGTCCGGCATCGCGCGCGACGAGCTGTTCGTCACCACCAAGCTGTGGAACGAGGACCAGGGCCACGACGCGACCCTCGCGGCCTTCGACGCCTCCCTCGACAAGCTCGGTCTCGACCACGTCGACCTGTACCTCGTCCACTGGCCCGCCCCGGCCCGCGACCTGTACCTCGACACCTGGCGGGCCTTCGAGAAGATCCTCGGCGAGGGCCGCGCCCGTGCGATCGGCGTCTCCAACTTCCAGGTGGCCCACCTGGAGCGGCTGATGGAGAACACCGGCGTCACGCCCGCGGTCAACCAGGTCGAGCTGCACCCCGGCCTCCAGCAGGAGGAACTGCGCGCCTTTCACGAGCGGCACGGCATCGCCACGGAGGCGTGGAGCCCGCTCGCACAGGGTGCGGTCCTCGGTGACCAGGCGGTGGCGGACCTCGCCGCGCGGTACGGCGTGAGCCCCGCGCAGGTCGTGCTGCGCTGGCACCTCCAGATCGGCAACATCGTGATCCCCAAGTCGGTGACGCCCGAGCGCGTCCGGCAGAACCTGGACGTCTTCGGCTTCGAGCTGACCGACGAGGACCTGCGGAGCCTGGCCGCCCTGGACCGGGGCCTGCGGACCGGTCCGGACCCCGACACCTTCAACTGAGCGCCGTACCGTCCCGCCCCGCATCCGAGGAGGTTTCCCATGCATATCGACCTGACGGGCCGGACCGCGCTGGTCACCGGCTCCACCCAGGGCATCGGCCAGGCCATCGCCGTCGGCCTCGCCCGCGCCGGCGCGCGGGTGGTCGTCAACGGCCGTCGCGGCGAGACCGTCGAGAAGGCCGTGCAGGAGGTCCGTGCCGAGGCCGGCGCGGCCGACGTCGTGGGCGCGGCCGGCGATCTGGCGACCGCGGACGGCGCCCGGGCCGTGCTCGACGCCGTGCCCGAGATCGACATCCTCGTCAACAACCTCGGGATCTTCGGCGCCACCCCGCCGCTGGAGATCGAGGACGCCGAGTGGGTCCGCTACTTCGAGGTCAACGTGCTGTCCGCGGTCCGGCTGATCCGCGCCTGCCTGCCCGGCATGCGGGACCGGGGCTGGGGCCGCATCGTGAACATCGCGAGCGACTCCGCCGTGGTGATCCCGGCGGAGATGATCCACTACGGCATGACGAAGACGTCGCTCCTCGCGGTCAGCCGCGGTTTCGCCAAGGAGGCCGCCGGCAGCGGTGTCACCGTCAACTCGGTGATCGCCGGGCCCACGCACACCGGCGGCGTCGAGGACTTCGTCCGGCAACTCGTCGGGGACGAGCTGAGCTGGGACGAGGCGCAGCGCGAGTTCATGCTCACGTACCGGCCGCAGTCCCTGATCCAGCGGCTCATCGAGCCCGAGGAGATCGCGAACATGGTCGTCTACCTCAGCTCGCCCCACGCCTCCGCCACCACGGGAGGCGCGCTGCGGGTCGACGGCGGCTACGTGGACTCCATCCTGCCCTGACGCCGCCATGTGATCCGCCTCACAAACCGTCAGAGCCCGCGCTTCTCCGGTGTCTTGATGTCAAGGCCGGCGAGAAGCGCGGCGAGACATGGGCGATCACGCCGGCGAACCGGCGACCGAGGCGTTCGTCGAGTACCGGAACCTGCTGTTCACCGTCGCGTACGAGATGCTCGGCTCGGCCGCCGACGCCGAGGACGTCCTCCAGGAGACCTGGCTGCGCTGGGTCGAGGTCGACCTGGCGCAGGTGCGCGACCGGCGCGCCTACCTGGTGAGGATCACGACCCGGCAGGCGCTCAACCGGCTGCGCGCGCTGAAGCGCCGCAGGGAGGCGTACGTCGGCCAGTGGCTGCCCGAGCCGGTGCTCACCGCGCCGGACGTGGCCGAGGACGTCGAGCTGGCCGAGGGCCTGTCGATGGCGATGATGGTCGTCCTCGACCGGCTCTCGCCCACCGAGCGGGCGGTGTTCGTGCTGCGCGAGGTGTTCGACGTCGACTACGCCGAGATCGCCGGGGCCCTCGGCAAGAGCCCCGCCGCCGTCCACCAGATCGCCCACCGCGCCCGTCGGCACGTCGAGGCCGGCCGCCCCCGTACGGTGGTGCCGCCGGGCGCCACCCGGGCGGCCCTGGAGTCGTTCCGGCGGGCGCTGGAAACCGGAGACCCGCAGGACCTCCTCGACGTGCTCGCCCCGCGGATCGTCCTCGTGAGCGACGGCGGCGGTCTCAAGCGGGCCGCGCTGCGGCCGATCGTCGGCGCCGAGAGCGTGCTGCGCTTCTGCTTCGGCGGCTCCCACCGGGACCGGGGCACGATCACCTGCGACCCCGCCGTGGTCAACGGTGGCCCGGCGCTCGTCGTACGCCTGGACGGCGAGCTCGACGGCGTCATGGCCGTCCGCGTCGAGGACGCCGGCGTCACCGGTCCCTACTACGTCCGCAACCCGGAGAAGCTGACCCGCATCGCGTCCGAGACGACGCTCACCCTGCGCTGAGCAGGCCGGGCCGCCAACGGAACACCGCCTGTTCCCGGGCATCGAGCGGCACACCACGCACACGAGGGGGACCCACCATGACCGCACGGACGACGGCGGAACACCACGGCCACGCGCTCCGCGGCCACGCACTCCTGAAGCTCGCCATCGCCCTCCAGCCCCTGGCCCTCTTCTTCCAGGCGGCCACCGCCGGACTGCTGCTGTCCTCCTCCTACGGCGAGACGCCGCACAGCGCCGGTGCCCGCGTGATGTACGGCGCGTCGATGCTGTACCTGCTCGCTGCGGTCCTGGCCTGGCGGCCGGGCGGCGGATCGCCCCGCCCCGCACGCCTCCGGCTTCCTCGTCCTCGCCTCCGCGCAGGTCGTCCTGGGCATCGCGCACGTCCCGTCGCTCCACGTCCCCCTGGGCGTCCTCATGTTCGGCCTCAGCACGCTCGCGCTGGGCCGGGCGCTCACCACCAGCCCGCCGGTACGCCCCGGCACGCTGTCGTAGCCGCCCTGCTCACGGAATTTCCTGTTCCGCCCAGATGATCTTTCCGTCGGGTGTGTACCGGGCTCCCCAGCGATGGACCAGTTGGGCCACCAGGAACAGCCCGCGGCCGCCCTCGTCCGTGCTGCGGGCGTGCCGCAGCCGGGGGGCGGTACTGCTGCCGTCGGCGACCTCGCAGGTCAGACGGGCGTCACGGAGGAGGCGCAGCCGGATCGGCGGGGCCGCGTAGCGGATCGCGTTGGTGACCAGCTCGCTGACGATCAGTTCCGTCGTCATGGCCAGGTCCCCGAAGCCCCATGCCTCCACCTGGCGGGCCGCGCGGGTCCGGACGTCGGCTACCGCGGCCGGGTCCGCCGGGACGTCCCACGAGGCCACCTGGTCGGGCCGTACCGCGTGCGTACGGGCCAGGAGCAGGGCGATGTCGTCGGACTGGGGGCCGGGGGCGAAGCGCTGGACGGTGGTCCGGCACAGGGTGTCCAGGTCGGTGCCGGGCCGGGCCAGGGCCTCGCCGAGCCGGGCCATGCCCACCTCCATGTCACGGTCGGCCGCCTCGACCAGTCCGTCGGTGTAGAGGCCGAAGACGCTGCCCGGGGGCAGTTCGATCTCGCCGGTCTCGAATCCGATCCCGCCCAGCCCGAGCGGCGGACCGGCGGGCGGGGTGGGGAAGTCGACGCGTCCGTCCGGTGTGACGAGGACGGGCGGCGGATGGCCGGCCCGGGCCATGGTGCACCGCCGGGTGACGGGGTCGTAGACGGCGTACAGGCAGGTCGCCCCGAGGAACGCGCTCGCGCCCTCGTCGGCCGCCCCGTCGCCGGTCTCCTCCTCGCTGAGCCGGAGCACGAGGTCGTCGAGATGGGCCAGCAGGTCGTCGGGCGGCATCTCCATGTCCGCGAGGGTCTGTACGGCGGTGCGCAGCCGGCCCATGCCCGCCGCGGCGGTGATGCCGTGGCCGACGACGTCGCCGACCACGAGTCCCACGCGGGCGCCGGACAGCGGGATCACGTCGAACCAGTCGCCGCCGACTCCGCCGGCCGGGCCCGCGGGCAGATAGTGCGAGGCCACCTCCAGCGCGGTGCCGCCGCTCAGGGTGTGGGGCAGCAGACTGCGCTGGAGCGTGACGGCCGCCACGTGCTCCCGGCTGTAGCGGCGGGCATTGTCGACGCACAACGCCGCCCGCGCCACCAGTTCCTGGGCCACCAGGACGTCGTCGGGCTGGAACGAGACGGGGTTGACCGAGCGTACGAACGTGGTGAGGCCGAGGACGGTGTTCCGGGCCCGCATCGGCACGGAGATCAGGGAGTGCAGTCCGAACTCCCGGATGCTGCCGACCCGGTCCGGCTGCTCCGCGATCCAGAGGTCGTCGGCCGGGTCGAGCACCGGGACGACCGTGGGCTCACCCCTGACGAGCATGCCGGGGTCGCGCGGCGGAGGGAGGAAGTCCACCCGGTCGCCGATCCGCGCCACGGCCTCCGGGCAGCCCTCACGCACCGAACTCATCCCGGCGCGGCGCATCACCGGCCGCGCCGACGCCGGTCCCGCGTCGGTCAGCCACGCACCGTGTCCCGCCGTGCTGAGGACGGGTTCCAGGAGGTCGACGACGACGAAGTCCGCGAGGCGGGGCACCGCGAAGTCGGCCAGCTCCTGGGCCGTGCGCATCACGTCCAGCGTCCTGCCGATGCTGGTGCCGGCCTCGTTGACCAGCGACAGCAACTGGCGGGCGTTCCACCGCTCGGTGACGTCCATGACCATGTAGCAGACGCCCGTGACCGAGTCGTCCGCGTCCACCAGGGGGAAGAAGGAGGTGGAGTAGGCGTGCTGGCGGTGGGGGTCGGACCAGCTCCATCCCACGTACTCGTAGTCGGTGACCGGGACCCCGGTCTCCGCGACCTTCCGCATCAGCCCTTCGAGGGTCTCGGTCTCGAGGCCGGGCAGCAGCTCGCTCAGCCGGTGCCCCAGCCGCTGTTCCCGGGGCACGCCGCCCAGGCGTTCCAGGGTGTCGTTCAGCCACACGAAGCGCAGCTGCCGGTCCACCACCGCCATGCCGACCGGCGAGCGGGTCAGGAACCCATCGAGGACCGACTCGCCCACGGACCACCGCTGCCGCCGCTCGCGCGCCGAGAGCAGGAAGCACTCTTCGCCGTGGATGCGGAAGACGGCGGACACCCGGAGGTCGACCTCCATCCGGTGGCCGTCGCGGTGCCGTACGGGGATGAGGCCGCTCCATCCCCTGCCGTCCCGGCAGCGTTCGGCGATGCCGACGATGCGCACGGGGTCCTCCGGCATAGCCGCCAGGCGCGCGGCGGACCGGCCGACGGCCTCCGCCGCCGGATAGCCGAACAGGTCCTCGGCGCCCCGGGTCCAGCCGAGCACGATGCCGCGGCCGGAGAGCACGGCAGCCGCGTCGGAGGACGCGTCGAAGAGGTCGCACGCGTCGGCGGGCGCGGGTGGATCGGAGCCGTTTCGCTCAGGATTCATAGGTTCCGTCCTTTACATGACTATGGTCCTGCTTGTCTGGCCGATGCGCACGGTCCGGAGGGTGGGGCGGGGCCCCGGCCGGGGTTCGCCGGCGGGGGCCGGGGCATCACGGGGCTGTGTCGCCCCCGCGCAGGACCGGAGGGAGCATGGAAGGAACCGGGTCCGGCCGGAGCCGGGGCCTGGGCCGGGCGCCGCCGGCCGGTACAGGAGGCTCAGGGATGACAGCCGAATCCTTCCCGCCCGACGATGATCCGTACGACGCCGAGCCGCCCCGGCGGACCAGCCTGCTGGACGTGCTCAGCGTGGCCGCGCTGGTCCTCGACACCGACGGGCGCATCGTGTTCTGGACCCCGCAGGCCGAGGAGTTGTTCGGCTACTCCGCGGACGAGGCACTCGGCAGACCGGCGGCCCGCCTGATCATCCACCCCGAGCACCTGCAAGCGGTCGTCAAGCTGTTCGCGGACGTCATGGCGACGGGCCGGAGCTGGGCCGGCGCGTTCCCCATCCGGTACAAGGACGGCAGCACGCGCCTGATGGAGTTCCGCAACATGCGGCTGCTCGACGACCTCGGGGACGTCTACGCCCTCGGGCTCGCCGCCGACCACAGCCTGCTCCAGCGCGTCGAGACCGATCTCGCCCTGTGCGAGCGGCTGATCAACCAGTCCCCGATCGGTCTCGCCCTCCTGGATCCCGATCTGCGGTATCTGCTGGTCAACCCGGCGCTGGAGCGGATCGACGGCATCCCCGCCGAGGACCACCTCGGCCGCCGGCTGCGGGAGACCCTGCCCTTCCCCGACGTCGACACCGTCGAGTCCGCGCTGCGTCAGGTGCTCACCACCGGCACCCCGCTGCTCGACCAGTACCACGTGGGCCGGCCCCGCTCCGACCCCGAGCACGAGCACGCCTGGTCCCTGTCCTTCTACCGCCTGGAGGACCCGAGCGGGCGGGTGCTCGGCGCCGCCATATCGGTCGTCGACGTCACCGAACGGCACCGCGCGGCGGCCGAGGCGGACCGGGCCCGGCGCCGGCTGGCCCTGATCGCCCACGCCTCCACCCGCGTCGGCACCAGCCTGGAGGTGGAGCAGACCGCCGCCGAGCTGGCCGAGATAGCCAGCCGCGAACTCGCCGACGTGGTCGCCGTGGACGTACTCGACTCCGCTCTGGCCTGCCGCCGCGTGAGCGAGCCGGCGGGCGGTCCGGAGCTGTTCCGTGCCCTCGCCCTGAGGGCGGCCCACCCCACCGTGGCGCTGTGCGCGGCCGACGCCCCCGGTGACCTCGCCTCCTACGACGGGGACCGACTGGTCACGCTCTGCGTGCACACCGGCCGGCCGGTCCTGGTGCGGCACGTCGGCGAACGCGATCTGCGGCGGATCGCCCGGGACGCGGAGGCCGCCGCACTGCTCGCGCGCTCCGGTGTCCACTCGTACCTCGCCGTGCCGCTGATCGCCCACGGCGAGGTGCTGGGCGCCCTCGACCTCAAACGCACCCGCACCCCGGCCCCGTTCGACGACGACGACGTCGTCCTGGCCGGCGAGCTGGCGAGCCGTGCCGCCGTGGCCATCGACAACGCCCGCTGGTACCAGAGCGTGCGCAACACCGCCCTGACCCTCCAGCGCAGCCTGCTCCCCGACCATCCGCCGCACCACACCGGCCTGCTCGTGGCCTCCCGCTACCAGCCGGCGCAGGCCACCAGCGAGGTGGGCGGCGACTGGTACGACGTCATCCCCCTCACCGGCGACAAGACCGCCCTGGTCGTCGGGGACGTCATGGGCAACGGCATCGACGCCGCCGCCACGATGGGCCGGCTGCGCACCGCCACCTGCGCCTACGCGGACCTGGACCTGGACCCGGACGAGGTGCTCCAGCATCTGGACAAGATCACCTGCGATCTGGAGCACTACATCGTGACGTGTCTCTACGCCGTGTTCGACCCGCACACGCGACAGTGCCGCATGGCCAACGCGGGGCACATGCCGCCCGCGCTGGCCCGCGCCGGCGAGGACCCGAGGCTGCTCGACCTGCCCTCCGGTGTCCCGCTCGGTGTCGGCGGCATCCGGTTCGAGACCGCCACGACCGTGCTGGGGCCCGGCGACCTGCTGGTGCTCTACACCGACGGCCTCGTCGAGACCCGGCAGCACTCGATCGACGACCGGTTGAACACCCTGCTCGGCTTCCTCGACGCGCCCGAGCGGCCCCTGGAGGAGATCTGCGACCTCCTGCTGTACGGCCTGCGGCACCCCGACGACCACGACGACGTGGCCCTGCTCGTGGCCCGCGCCCTGTAGGTGCGGCACCCGGGAGCCGACACGCTGCCCGGTCCGCGCCGGGGTTCGAACACCCGCCACGGAACGGGACCGGGACGCCTGCCGTCAGAGGACGCCTGCCGTCAGAGGACGCCTCCCGCCTCGTCGTGGAAGACCTCCGGCCAGTACCGGTAGTCGTCCGGGGCCGCGGCGGGGGCACAGGCGACCGGGTCGACGGAGGCCAGCACCTCGATCATGGTGTCGGCGAGCTGGTGGTAGAAGTCCTGGGTGAACCCGTGCTCCTTGTCCAGGGCCTGTTCCCGCTGGTGCAGCCAGAGCGTGAAGGCGAGGGTGGAGACGTCGGCGTTGACCGGGACGACGTGGTCGGCGCCGAGCTCGGTGTGGAAGAGGGCACCGGTGCGGCCGTCGATCAGCAGGTCGAAGTCGTGGACCAGCCCGCCGAGCACCACCAGGTGCTTCGCGTCCGGCGGCAGTTGTTCACCCCCGTCCCACAGGTGGGCGTGCCGGGGGTTGCCCTGCGACTCGGCCCAGTCCTCCGGGAGCGTGACCAGCGGTTCGGCCGGGGGGCCGTAGAACATGAAGCCGTCGCGGGGCAGGCCCGCTTCGGTCAGGAAACGGCGGGTCGGAGCGTGGCCGAGGGCCGACGGCACCTGGTCGTCGGTGAGCCGCACCATCCCCTCGGCGCCGAACACCTCGTCCAGCAGGCCTTCCGGCAGCTCCAGGGCCAGCCCCCGCCCGGGACCGGCGCTCAGGCCGAGCGGGCGTATCACCGCGGCGATCCTCCAGAACGCCGGTATCGGCCGGTCCCAGCCGGACCGCGGACCGGCCGGACCCCAGCCGTCCTCACCCCACTCCTCCTCGGCGAACACCGAGGTCAGCAAGTGCTCCGCGTCCCTCACCGCGTCTGGGCCCGTCCTCCCGGCCAGGCCGGCGAACCTGCCGCGCAGCCCCCGGAACTCGTCCACCGCCGCCAGGAAGCGGGCCAGCGCGCCGACCGACGGAGCCAACGGGAACGACTCCGCGCCGCCCGGCGACTCGGCGTGGAGCCACATGCTGAAGACGCGCCCGGTGACAGCGTCGAGGACGACCTCCTCGCCGTCCTCGTCGCCCTCCACGATCAGACGGCCGATCAGCAGCAGTCCGGCGAGGTCCGGATCGAGCTCCGCCGGGTCGCCGCCCAGCACGGCCACATGGTCACGGACCGTCAGCAGCGACGGCTCGGCGAGCGGACGGAAGCTGACCAGACCATGGCCGTCCAGCCGCTCCCCCGGAGCCAGGACGCGGCGGGTCGGTTCATGGACGATCGCCGGATGCGGCGCGTGCCCTGGCATGACGACGCTGGTCTCGGACATGTCTCCCCCGTGTGCTGAGTTCAAGCGACCCCTCCACGATAGGAGCCACCACTGACAACGGTGGCCCCGGTGGAGTGCATATGCCTCTGGCATAATCCCGCCATGTCGAGCCGAGACGCGATCCAGTACGTCCCCGACGCCGGTCTGCTCATGATCCCGGGCGACCCGGCCAAGGACCACACCCCGGGGTTCGCGGTCTTCGGCGACTCCGTCCCCGCCCTGCGCGCGTTCGTCCTGCGCCTGCTGCGGAAGGAGAACGTCAGGCCGGCACCCCGCACAGCGGAGTCCGCCGCTGCCATACCGGTGCGCGTCAGCCTCGTCCCCCGGCCCGACAACGACTACGACACGCGTGCCGTCTCGGTCGCCGCCCCGCCCGAGCACGGCGGGTCCGTTCTCGACCGGCACCTGGGCTACCTCTACGGCAGCGCGCTGGACGTCACCGGTGAGAGCATCCGCAGGCTCACCGAGGAGACCGGCACGCCCGTCGGCTGTCACGGATGGATCGAGCTCCACGACCTGGAGAGCGACAGCCGTTTCGACGACGAGCTCTACGACGACCTCCACGACGAGGACGACGGCGGGAACGGCGAGGACGAGGCCGACGCGGACTGGGAGCCCAGCCGCGACGAGCTGGTGTCGTGGGCGGAGCAGAAGGCCTTCGGGTACGCGGTCGGTTCGGTACGGCTCGTGCTGCCCGAGCGTCAGACCGTACGCGCCCTCGTGGACGCGTACCTGGCGGAGCACCACGCGGAACACCACGCGGACCGGGACGCGGAGCAGGAGACTCCGGCCGGTGTCGAGTGGGGCCTGCGCCGGGCGCTGGCCGAGCGGCTCGCCATCCGGCTGCGGGCCGGTCTGAGCCACCGGGCCGCCGGCGGGGCCTGGGGGCGGGAGACCGAGCGGGACCGCGCGCGGCGGCGCCGGGACGCCGGGGCACGGCCGCTCCTGGAGGCATGGGAGACGTACCGGAACACGGCGCACGGCTTCCGCGGCCTGCGTGCCGTCACCCGTTCCGTCTTCCACCGCACCCGCGTCCTCGTGCTGGACGAGTCCGGGGTGGAGGTCGGGCAGTACCACGAGCCGGACGGCCCCCTCACCCTCGTCGACGAGCGACTGCGCGCCGAGGCGCTCGACGCGCTGCGCGCGCACGGGGTGGACGTGGACGCGCCCGAGGACCCGGCCGCTCTCGGCGGCTTCCCGGACGCGGTGGTCGTCGTGGGCCGGGGCACATGGTCGATCCGGCTCTCGAAGCCGGGGGTGTCACGGGACGCGCTCCCCGAAGCCGGCTGGTTCGACCCGGACTCGGGGACGCTCACCGTGTACGCGGCGCCGCTCGCCGAGGCACTGACGGTGCTGCTGCGCCGGCACGGCGTGCGGCCACTGCTCGTGACCTGGGGCGCGCCGCCCGAGGAGGTGGAGCGGCACAACCTCCGGGCCGCGTTCGCGCCGGGCGCGATCAGCCCGGTCAGCCGCTCCAGCCGGGTGACGGCCGCCGTGCGGCGGCTGGTCCCGGAGCCCCACCGCCGCTGGCTCGACACGAGGCCCGGCGGCGGGACGGCCACCGCGACGGCCGGGAGCCCGCTGCCGCCGCTCGCCGACGACGCGGCGGAGAACCCGTACTACCGGCGTGCCCTGGAGTCGCTGTTCGGGGTCCCCGTGGACCTGACGGGGCGCGGGCCGTGCCGGCTCTGCGGGCGCTCCGCCCAGTCGGCGCGCCCGGGGCTCTTCTACTGCCACGGCTGCTGTGCCCTGGCGGGGAACGGGGTGCTGCGGGACACCGGCGAGGACGGCGCGTGGACGGAGGCGGTCGTGTACGCGCTGCGCCGGCTCGCTCGGATCGAGTTCTCCGGGCCGCCGTCCCTCGCCCAACTCGACCGCATCGGCGTCCCGTTCGACAACCCCGGCCTGGTCGACGAGGCGATGCTCTGCCGTTTCCTGGTGCCGCGCCCCGCCTCCACGCTGCTGAGCGCGCGGCCGGCGCGCCCGGCCCGCACCTGGACGGAGTGGCTGGGGCACGCGGGGCTCCTCACGGACGGGGTCCGTACGTCGATGGGTACGGCGACCAGGGCGACGGACGGGCACCTGTGCCGTTCCCTGTTCGAACGGCACGTGGACGACTTCCTCCACCACTGGGGCGTGGCCCACGAGCCGGAGCCCGCCTACCCGCGCCACCCGGAACTCAACACCACCGGCCTGCGGGCGGACTGGCGCCTGGCGGACGGCACGTTCGTCGAGGCGCTGGGTCTGCTGACGAGGGAGGCGTACGCGGCGAAGGTCGCCCGCAAGCGGGAGCTGGCCCGCCACCACGGCCTGCGTCTGGTCACGGTCACGGCCGAGGACCTCGACCGTCTCCCGGAGGTCTTCGCGGCCTGGCTCCCGAAGAGCCCGGCCGCCGGTTGACGGCCCGCGCCGGGTGCGAATTCGCTGTCCGGTGGCGGCCCAGGCACGGCGCCCCACGCCGAGGTGCCGCACCGGATCGGACAGCGTCCGGTCGGGGCAGGTCGGCACCTGCACGTCGAGGCTGGTGTGGTGGTCCGCGTCGACGCGGCAGCTCCGGGACGCCCTGCCGGAGGCCGGGCCGGACCGCGGCTGCTGGACGTGGTGGGCCGGGTCGCAGTCGCCGCAGACCTGCGGTGCCGTCGCCCGGCACCAGCTCTACGAGACCGCGCCGCACACCTACGACGCCCGGATCGCCCCGGGCGCCCCGGGGCCGCTGCCGGACGGGGTGGCACTCGACGGTGTCGACGAGTCCCTGTCCGCCTGCTGCGCGACGACGGCCCCTGGCCGCACGAGCCCGCCACCGTCGAGTGCCACGCCGCCGAGGGCCGCTCCCGGCGCCTGGCGCTCTCCGCCGGGGCACGGCCCATGAGCTGCTCCTCGCCCTGTACGGCCGCGTTCCGGTGGACTCCCTGAAGCTCGACGGCGACCGCCGCCTCTTCGACCTCCTCCTGGCCCGGGACCCGGACGAGCAGGACGGGTCGCGTACCGAGGCGGTCCGCTCAGGTCGGCCAGGTGCGGGGCCACGTCGTCACCGAGCCGCAGCCGGCGTCCAGGACCCGATGGCCGGCCACCTCCCCGGCGAGGGCCGGTGGGTCCCGGCTGGCCGCTCGCCGGGGGACCCGGCGCCCCGGCACGGGCGGCGCGCAGAGGGGCTACGCGGCACCCGTCCCGGCGAGCAACGACTCCGTTTCCGTCCACAGTCGCCCTTGGACGTCCTCACCACGGCCGGGCTCGGGAGACCGCAACGGCTTGGCGTCGCGCACGGAGAAGTAGCCGCCGGTGGTGTGCGCGAACGCCGGATCGGTCGCCAGGCGGACGATGATCCCCGCGCCCCTGCGCGGATCGCCGACCTTGAGGACGTCCAGGACGCGCCGGAACGCGGCGGAGCCGGGCAGGTCGCGGCCGAGACCGGTGGCGTTGAAGCCCGGGTCGCAGCAGTTCACCGTGACCTTCGTGGCGTCCAGGCGCCGGGCCAGTTCCCGGGTCCACATGATGGTCATGAGCTTGGTCCGGCCGTACAGGGCCATCGACGCGCGCCGTGTGTAGGGGGCGGTGTCCCGCAGGTCCGTGGCCGGTGCGATGCTCCCGGCCCGCCGGGCGGCCTCGGAGGCGACGTTCACGATCCGCGCCGGAGCGGACGCCAGGAGCGTGTTCGTCAGCGTCTGGGTCAGGGCGAACGGGCCGAGGTAGTTGACGGCGGTCATCTCCGCCAGCCCCTCGGCCGTGACGCGCTGGGAGAACGCGTGCAGGCCCGCGTTGTTGACCAGTACGTCCAGCCGCGCGTACCGCGCGGCGATCTCCCGGCCCGCCCTGCGGGCCTGTGCGACGACCCCGAGGTCCGCGAGGAAGACGTCGGCCCGCGCGGCACCGCCGGTCACTTCCCCCAGTTCGGCGAGCAGGGCTTCGGCCCTGCCCGGGGACCGCGCCACGATGCCGAGGTCGTAGCCGCGGCGGGCGAGCTCCAGGGCGGCGATCCGGCCCAGCCCGGAGGTCGCGCCGGTGATCACAGCGACGGGACGAGTCACCGTTCCTCCATTCATGAGGTACCTCATCAATTATGTGTGGGACGATACCCGACGTCATGAGCAAGCACGAAACGACGCCGCCCACCAGCCCCGACCCCGCGGACGTGGGCCTGCGGTTCCTGACCGTCGCCCACCAGGTCCGGACGGCGGTCGATCAGCACATGGCCGCGGCCGGCCTGTCCCTGGCCCGCACCAAGCTGCTACGGCTCCTCGCCCGGCGCGGCGCTCTCCACCAAGCCGAACTCGCCGAGGCGCTCGGCCAGGCGCCCCGCTCCGTCACCCAGGCCGTCGAAGCCCTCGAACGCCTGCGGCTGGTCACCCGGACCCCCGATCCCGTGGACCGCCGGCGCAAGACCGTCACGCTGACCGAGCAGGGCCACGCTGCCCTCGCCGCCGGCGAGCAGGCGGGCACCCGGATACTCCAGCGCATCTTCGGCGCCCTCGACACCCGTCAGCTCACACACCTGGAACAACTCCTCACGGACGCCGACGAAGCCACCCGGCACAGCGCCACACCCTGACCGAGGTGGAAGAAGGCGCCCCGGTCCATGTGCGCGATTCCGGCTGCGGCCCCCGTGGTCCTGCCGCTGAAGACCCGGCACCACTGACGCCGGACTCACGTCGACCAGCCGAGTGGTGGCAGGTGTGCGCCGCCGGAGGCAGGAGGCTCTCCGCCTGCCTCGTTGAAGGCGTCGAGGGCCTCGACGAGTGCCAGACGCTGGGTCGGCCGCAGTCGCCGGACGATCGCCTGGATCTCGGCCCGGCGTCGGGCGGTGACCGACTCGACGGTCCGCCGGCCCTCCTCGGTGAGCGTCAGCAGCGTCTCTCCCGGCGGTCGTCCGGGTTGGGCTGCCGTTCGGCGAGCCCGGCCGCGATGACGCGGTCCGCCATCCGCATCGCGGTGGAGGGCGTGACCCGTAGCGACTCGGCCAAGGCGACCAGCTTGACGGCACCACGACCGGACATCACGACGAGCATGCGGAACTGCGGCAGCGTGACCCGTTCCTCGACCTCGGCGAGGGAGCGGGCGGAGACCGCCATCAGCACGCGGGACGCCGTGAGCACCGCCCGGGTGACCGCATCGACGTCATCGGCTTCCCCGGCCGGAGTCTCAGGCTGCGCCATACGTCCTTTGTACCGTGTGTACCGTGCATCCGTGCCCCGCCGCCGAGGCGCCGTGGGGCAGGCGGAGCAGTGTGCCGCCTCGCCTCATCGCCGTACCCCGCGGGCGACTGCCGCGGTCGCCGCCCTGGAGGTTCCGCACCTCCGGGCCCATCAGTTGGACGCGTCCTGGGCATACAGGCCCAGGACGCGGTGTCGAAGCGCACCTCGCCCTCGACGGCCTTGTGCAGCGCCCGTTCCAGGGCTGTTCAGGTCGTCCGTGGTCCGTAGACGCGGTAGTCCTCGGCGTCGGGCCACTTGACCTCCAGGCCGAGGCCGGGCCGCGAGGTGTCCGGGCGCAGGGCGCCGCCGTCGGGCGACAGCGTGCCGTCGAACAGCAGGCGTTCGAGCCGCACGTGGTCGTGGAAGTACTCCAGGTGCCGCAGCCGGCGCACGGCGCAGAACGCGTGGGCGGAGACGGCCGGCGCGCAGTGGGCGGACAGGTCCAGGTGGTGGGCCGCCGCGAGGCCGGCCACTTCCAGGACACCGGTGATGCCTCCGCAGCGGGTGACATCGGCCTGGAGGCAGTCCACGGCGGGGCCTTCGACGAGATTGACGAAGTCCTGTGTGGTGTAGGCGTATTCGCCGGCCGCGATCTCCAGCCGGGCGGGGCCCCGCTCGCGCAGCGTGCGCAGGCCGTCCAGGTCGGCGGATCTGACGGGCTCCTCGAACCAGCGCACGTCCCACTCCTCGTGGAACCGACGGGCCCAGTACAGCGCCTGCTTGCGGCCCAGCGCCCCGTTGGCGTCGGTGAAGACCTCCGGCTCGTCGCCGACGGCCTCGCGGACCGCCGCGAGGCGTCGCGGGTCGCCTTCGGGGTCCCGGGAGGTCTTCAGCTTCACGCGCGGGACGCCCTGCTCCACCCACCCGGTGAGCTGGTCGGTGAGGCGGTCCAGGGAGTAGTTCGTGAAGCCGCCGCTGCCGTACACCGGCACCCGGTCGTGGTACGCCGGGAGCAGCCGGACCAGCGGCAGGCCGAGGAGCCGGGCCTTGAGGTCCCACAGCGCCACGTCCACCGCGGAGACCGCCATGGCGCCGACGCCGGGGCGGCCGGCGTTGCGGATCTGACGCCCCATCAACTCCCACAGGGCCGCGGGTGCGGTGACGGCCTGTCCCTTGATCAGCGGCGCGAGCTTGGAGTCGGCGAACGAGGCGACCGACACGTCCCCGTAGGTGTAACCGAGTCCCGTGCGACCGCCGGCGTGCACCCGGACCAGGACCATGGTGGTGGAGTCCCATTCCAGGGTGCCGTCCTGTTCCTTGCCGTCCGGGCCGTCGGTCGGCACCTCGAAGGCGTGCACGTCCACCGCGTCGATCCGGCAGTCCGCCGGGCCCGCCCCGGCACCGGTCCGGGCGCCGCTCATGCGTGCCGTCCCGGCAGGCGCTCGGCGTACTCGGTGAGCTTCTGCCGTACGCCCTCGGCGGCGATGCCGGCCCGCTCCGGGTCGCTCTCCTCGTGCCGCGTCCGGATGAACTCCGGTTCCCCCTTGGCCCGGTCGAAGGCACCGAGCAACCCGTTGATCCCGTCGCCGCGATGGCCGTACACCCGCTCGATCCCCCATTCCCGCAAGCGTCGCGGTACGTAGTCGGCCACCAGCGTCATGACGTGCTCCCTCGGATCCGCACCCGTGACATCCGCATGAGGTGACCGGAGGCGGCACCGCGTAAACGATGGGCCGTCCGGCTCCCCTGCCCGGTCGACGCGGTGCGCGTCCGAGTGACGCTGCCGGGCCCGGGCCACGAGAGGCACCCCGGCCGCGGCGGACGGGCTCCTGCCTCCCGGGGCCCCTTCCACGTGACCGAGAGGCCGCGCCCCGCTGCCCCCGACCGCGTACGTCCTCGCGGGCGGGGTGCGTGCCCCGGACACGGCCGTGGCCGCCACCCCGCGCGGGCACGTGCCCGGCACCCTCCGCCGCTGCCTCTAGGCCGGCGCGGCCCCCGGCGGGGCGTGAAGGATCGAGATGCCCGAGCATCTCCCGCAGTTCACCCAGGCACCGGGTGATCAGCCGGGACACATGCATCTGCGAGATGCCCACCACGGCCGCGATCTGCTGCTGCGTCAGGTCGTGGAAGAAGCGCAGCACCAGGATGCGGCGCTCCCGCTCCGGGAACCGCCTCAGCGCACCCACGAGCTCCACGCGCTCGGCGGCGGTCTCGATCCGGGCGTCCCGGCCGCCGAGCACCTCACCGAACGCGGGCAGCGCCCCCTCCCGTCCCTCCAACGGCGCGTCGAGCGAGCGGGGCCGTGCCGCGCCCTGGGCGCGGACGGCCTCGGCCACCGCGTCCTCGGACAGACCACAGGCCCGGGCGATCTCCCCGAGCGTGGGCGGGCGACCGCCCCCCGTCTGTTCGAGCTCCCGCCGCACGCGCCGCACCTGCTGCCTGGTCTCCTGCACGGCCCGGGGCAGCCGCACGAGTCCGGCCCGGTCCCTGAAGTGGCGTTTCAGCTCCCCGGTGATCGTCGGCACCGCGTAGGCCAGAAAAGGGTGTCCGTGGGCGGGGTCGTAGCCGTCGACGGCCTTCACCAGGCCCACGCAGGCCACCTGGAAGAGGTCGTCCTGCTCCTCGACGCCGACGCCGCGGTACTTGGCGGCGATCCGGCGAGCCACGGGGATGAGGGTACGGACGGCTCGCTCCCGGGCCGCGTCCCGCTCGCGCCCCGGCGGGTGCCTGCTGATCCGTCCGACGACCTCGTCGATCCGCAGGGACGTGAGCGCGCCGTCGGTCTTGTGCTTCCCCGGCGGGCGGAGGGTGGTCAGGGCGTTCATGTGAGCCTCTGAGCTGGAGGGGCCTGCTGGGCTGCACCATGGGTTTCCCGATTCCTTTGGCCTATGCAAAGATCACCCGCTCGACGAGGAGTTCGGGTGGACCCGCGGGTGGAGCGGATGATTCCGGTTTGGGGTGCCGAACGGGGCCACATTCGGCGACCCCGCTCGCCGCTGCGTTGGTCATGCTCCCGGGCGTGTGTCCTCACCGACCGGGTCACACCGACCCGGCCGATCGGCCCCAGCACGGTCCTGGGGTCCGTCGCGACGGCCCCCGCGGCGGCGGCCCTGGACAGCCGGCCGGGCAGGAGCCGCCCCACGATTGACGCCACCGGCGCGCGGATGACCAGCCGCGTTCCACCCCTTGGAGGCCACCGTGATGAACGGCGACACGTGGTCGCGTGTGCTCGACGGCCTACGCCTCATGCTGCTGTCCGGCCTGCTGCTCGCCGGCGTCGGCGTGATCGGCCGACTCATCGGGTGGGTGGCCCTGACCGCCACCCTCGGCCCGACCGCCCACCTGCTGCCGGCCCACCCGGAATCGGTGACCGCGCGACTGCGCAGCGCGGTGACCGGCCGCGCCCTGGCCATCGCCGCGGCCCTGGCGTCCTTGGCGGTCTTCGGCCCCTGGAGCCACCCGTCCGTCGCCGAGCGGCACCAGGACACCGTCGGACAGATCGGCGCCCAGGCACTCGCGGTCGGCCTCACCCTCTTCCTGCTCCACCTGTGCGACGCCCACCGCCCCCCGGCCGCCGCCACCTCACTGCTGATCACCTCGGGTATGTGCCGGCCCGGACCTCCGCTGTACGGCCTGCTCGCCGGTCTCGGCCTGGTGCCGGCCGTCGCCCCGCTGCGCACCGCGGCGACACCCCGCCCCGCCGGGGTGGCGACGGCTGACACCCCGGCAACACGGCACCGGGCGATGAGCCCGGCGGTTTCCGGTCACGGCGGCCGGGAAAACCCCCATGCCATGAATGAGCGAGCCGGCAAGCGGGCGGAGCCGGCGGACGGGGTCTGCCCGCCGTGGGTACTGCGGGAGTACGGGCTTCTCGCCGACGGCGAACGCGGCGCCGTGGTGGGCCCGGAGGGACGGATCGTCTGGCTGTGTGCGCCACGCTGGCACAGCGACGCGGTGTTCTCCGCCCTGATCGGGGGCAACGGGTACTTCGGCGTCGAACCGGTGGACCGCTGGCACGTGTGGGGCGGCTACTACGAGGACGGCACGCTGATCCGGGTCAGCCGCCGGGTGACCGCCGACTCCGTGATCGAGTGCCGCGACGCGCTGGCGATGCCGGCCTCGGTGGACCGGCTCGTACTGCTGCGCCGGACGCGCGTCGAACGGGGGGGGAGGCCGTGCCGCGGCTCACCCTCGACGCGCGGCCCGGCTTCGGCGCGGGCCGGGTGCGCGACCCCCGTCTGGAGGACGGTGTGTGGACCGCGGACGCCGACGGTCTGCGGCTGCGGCTCGCCGGCGCCCACGAGGGCGCGTGGAAGCCCGAGACCGGGCTGCGCGGCGAGTTCCGGCTGCGCGAGGGCGAGCGCCACGACCTCGTCCTGGAGCACGGCGTGGTCGGTGAGGCGGACATGTTTACCGACGGAGCGGGGTGGCTAACCCGCTCGGGTTCGTCACGGATGCCGACTCATCGGCACACCGCCTGGAGGGCGCACATGTCGAAGACGCACCCGGGGCTGGGGCGGGAAGAGGACACCTCCCGCAGCCCCCGCGTGCACACGGGTGACAGGATCAGGGACTACCTGACGACCACCGACCACAAGAAGATCGGCAATCTCTACCTCGTCACGTCGTTCGGCTTCTTCCTCGTCGCCGGTCTGATGGCGATGCTGATGCGCGCCGAACTGGCCCGGCCGGGACTTCAGGTCGTCTCCGCGCAGCAGTACAACCAGCTGTTCACGATCCACGGCACGATCATGATGCTGCTCTTCGCGACGCCCACCTTCACCGGCTTCGCGAACGCCGTCATGCCCCTCCAGATCGGGGCACCCGACGTGGCTTTCCCCCGGCTCAACGCCCTGACCTACTGGCTGTTCCTCTTCGGGGGCCTCACGGTTCTGTCCGGATTCCTGATCGGCGACGGTCCCGCCGACTTCGGCTGGTTCGCCTACTCCCCGCTGAACGACGGGGTGCACAGTCCCGGCCACGGCGGTGACGTGTGGGCGATGGGGCTCGTGCTCTCCGGTGTGAGCACCACGCTCGGGGGCGTCAATTTCATCGCGACGATCGTCTGTCTGCGCTGTCCGGGCATGACCATGTTCCGGATGCCGATCTTCACCTGGAACGTGCTGTTCACCTCGATCCTCGTCCTGCTCGCCTTTCCTCCGTTCGCGGCCCTCCTGCTGGCCCTGATGGCCGACCGGCAGTACGGCGCGCACATCTTCGACTCGGCCACCGGCGGCGCCCTGCTGTGGCAGCACCTCTTCTGGTGGTTCGGCCATCCGGAGGTGTACATCGTGGCGCTGCCGTTCTTCGGCGTCGTGACGGAGATCCTCCCGGTGTTCAGCCGCAAGCCGGTGTTCGGCTACGTCGGCATGGTCGGAGCGACCATCGCGATCACCATGTTGTCGGCCTCCGTATGGGCCCACCACATGTTCGCCACGGGTGCGGTGCTCCTGCCGTTCTTCTCCTTCATGTCCTTCCTCATCGCCGTGCCCACCGGCGTGAAGTTCTTCAACTGGATCGGAACCATGTGGAGCGGCAGTCTCTCCTTCGAGACACCCATGCTCTGGGCACTCGGTTTCCTCGTCACCTTCCTCCTCGGGGGACTCAGCGGTGTCCTCATCGCCTCACCCGCTCTGGACTTCCATCTGACCGACACCTATTTCATCGTCGCCCACCTGCACTACGTCCTGTTCGGAACGATCGTCTTCGCCATGTTCGGCGGCTTCTACTTCTGGTGGCCCAAGCTGACGGGCCGCATGCTGGACGAGCGCATCGGCAAAATCCACTTCTGGACCCTGTTCGTGGGCTTCCAGACCACGTTCCTCGTCCAGCACTGGCTGGGAGAGGGCGGGATGCCGCGGCGCTACGCCGACTACCTGGCCGCCGACGGGTTCACCGCCCTGAACACCGTGTCGTCGATCGGTGCCTTCCTGCTCGGGCTCTCCACCCTTCCGTTCCTCTACAACGTCTGGAAGACCGCCCGGTACGCGCCGAAGGTGGGCATGGACGATCCCTGGGGATACGGCCGGTCACTCGAATGGGCCACCTCCTGTCCCCCGCCCCGGCACAACTTCACGGCGCTGCCCCGGGTCCGGTCCGACTCACCGGCGTTCGACCTGCACCACCCGGAGTTCAAGGAGCAACTGCCCCGGCAGGCGCACGGAGCCGTGGAGGCGACCCCCGACCCGGAAGGGAAACAGAGCGAATGAAGTCCGAGGCGTACCTCTTCGCCGGCGTGGCCGTCTTCTTCCTGGTCACCGACGTCGCCTACATCTGGTTCGCACGGGAGCCCGTCGGTATCGCGGCGCTGGGCGTCTCCTTCCTCATGGCGTCGGTGATCGCGTTCTTCTCGATGGTCAACCACCGGCGCAAGGGCTCTCGTCCCGAGGACCGTTCCGACGCGGAGATCCAGGAGCGCGGTGGCCGCATCGACTTCTTCCCCCCGCACAGCCGGCACCCGGTCGTGACCGCCGCCGGCGCCACGCTGGTCGCCAACGGGATCGTCTACGGAGACTGGCTGATCCTGATGGGCCTCGGCGTCCTCGGGCTCGGGATCTTCGGCCTGGTCTTCCAGTACGGCGGACGCGAGAGCGAGTGAGGCGGGGGGCAGCGGGGACTCAGCCCGTCCCCTGCTCGTCCCCGACGCCGCCCGCCACCGGATCGGCGATGCGGGAGCTGACCTGGAGGCGTTCCTCCGCGGTGGCCGGCATGTCGACCCGGTCGCCGTAGTACCAGGAGCTGAAGGACGCCTGGATCCTGCTCCGCCACGGCGCCCGCCGCCCCGGGTGCTTCAGCGGCTGCGGGATGTCTCGCACCAGCAGCTTGTAGCGCTGCTCCGGACCCACGGGCTCATGCTGCTCGCTGATCCCGCCCGCCAGGTCCTGATACACCTCGCCGGTCTCCTCGCCCTCTTCCAGCAGTTGCCGGTCATGCCGTTGCAGGGCCAGGCAGACACGCTTGGTGACCAGGAAGGAAAGGACCGGCAGAACGAACAGCGCGACCCGGAAGATCCACGTCAGTACGTTGACGGGGACGCCGAACCAGACGGTCAGCACGTCGTTGCCCCCGGCCATGAGCAGCACCGCGTACCAGGCGATGCCCGCCACCCCGAGCCCGGTCCGGGTCGGCCGGTCCCGCGGCCGGTCGCACAGATGGTGCTCCACCATGTCACCGGTCACCCAGCGCTCGAAGAACGGGTACATGTAGAGCAGCACGAACAGCAGGGCCGGCAGCACGACAGCGGGCAGCAGGACGTTCCACATGACCGTGTGCCCGGCGACGTTCCACTCGACGCCGGGCATCAGCCGAAGGGCTCCTTCGAGGAACCCGACGTACCAGTCGGGCTGGGCGTCGGTGGAGACCTGGTCGGGCACGTAGGGGCCGAAGAGCCAGACGGGGTTGATCTGCGCGAGGCCGCCCAGAAGCGCCGTGACGCCGGCGACCATCAGCGACAGCCCGGCCGACTTGGCGGTGAACGAGGGGAACATCGGCTGGCCGACGACGTTCCGGTTGGTCTTCCCGCGGCCGGCCCACTGCGTGTGCTTCAGATACACCACCAGGATCAGGTGCACGGTGATGAGCGCGAGCAGCGCACCGGGGACGAACAGGACGTGGACGATGTACAGACGCCGGTCGATCGCGGTACCGGGGAAGGGGCCGTCCCACAGGAGGAAGCTCAGGTAGGTTCCGACGACCGGGATCGACAGGACGATGGAGTTGGCGGTGCGCAGACCCGTACCGGACAGCAGGTCGTCCGGCAGCGAGTAGCCGCAGAAACCCTCCAGCAAGGACAGCAGGAACAGGGTCACGCCGATGCTCCAGTTCAGCTCCCGGGGCCTGCGGAAGGCACCGGTGAAGAAGACCCTCAGCATGTGGACCCCGATGGCCGCCACGAAGACGAGCGCCGACCAGTGGTGCATCTGACGGATCAGCAGACCGCCGCGCACGTCGAAGCTGATGTGGAGGGTCGACTCGTACGCCTTCGAGACGAGCAGCCCCCGCAAGGGCTCATAGGAGCCGCTGTACGGCACCTCGGCGAGACTGGGGTCGAAGTAGAGCGTCAGGTAGCTCCCCGTCAGCACCAGGACGACGAAGCTGTAGAGCGCGATCTCCCCCAGCAGGAACGACCAGTGATCGGGGAAGGCCTTGCGCAGCAGCCGGGCGGACAGTTCCGACACGGGCGACCGCCGGTCGGTCGCGACGTAGGCCCGGAACCCCGCCTGCCGTACCCATCCCCTCATCCTCTCCCTGCGCCGCCGTAGTAGCACGCCCGACCACTCCTCTTCCGCCCTGCCCTCGTGTGCGCCGCACGGCCTGACGGCTCGCACGACGGGCGCCCGGATACCCGAAGGCCGCGTTCCTCAACCAGCCCGCCCTCGTGCCGGAATGAAACGGCGGCGTGGCGGGCATCCAGGACCGGCATCCGCCGGTGACCACCGGTGCCTCACCTTCAGGGAGCTCGTGTGGGGAGTGACAGCGGCATCATCGAACAGCTCACGGCGGACCACCGCGCGATCCAGGACCTTCTCGACCGGGTGCGGTCCGCTCCGCCCGGCAGTGACGAGCGCGCGTCACTCGTGGCACAGGTCGGCGGCCGTCTGGTGAGCCATCTGGTGGCGGAGAAGGAGTGCCTGTACCCGCTGGTGCGCCGTTACGTCGTGGGCGGGGACCAGGGGGTGGACGAGCTGCTCGCCGTCGACGAGGACATCCAGCGGACACTGAAGTCCCTCGGGGCCGTCCCGGCACACGGCGAAGAGTACGTGCGTCACTTGCTGGGCCTCGTCTCGTGCGTCACCGAGCACGTGGTGGGGCTGGAACAGCGGTTGTTCCCCCGGCTCCAGGCCGTGGGCCCCGCCGACGCCCTGCGCGACGCGGGCGCCGGGACACGTCGCACGCAAGCCGTCGGACCCACCCGGCCGCGCCCTGGCGCGCCCGACTCGCCGGCCCTCACCAGGCTCACCTCCGCCGTCCTGGGCCCCTGGGACCGGCTGCGCGACCGGCTGGGACGCCGCGGCCTTCCGTGACCCCGCGGTCTCGAGGACACCCCTCCCACTCCGGCCGCGCCCGCCACTCGTCGTGGGACGAACGCTGACCGAAACCCCGGCACAGACCTGAGGGCGCCCCCTCCTCAGGGCGGCGGCGGAGCCGGTGCGTCCGCGTCGAGGGCCGCCGCGCGGAGGGCGGCTGCCACGCGGGTGACCGGGTCCGTCGGCGGATGGGGCAGCCGGGCCAGGAGCACGCGCCGCTGTTCCTGGGGCCCGCCGCGGACCGGGAGGACGCGGACACCCGGTGGCGCGGCGGCGGCGAGGGCGGCCGGCACGGTGGTCAGCCCGCAGCCCGCGGCCACGAGGTGGAGCTTGGCCAGCCAGTCGCGCGCGGTGTGGGCGATCTCCGGCCGCTCGTCCAGGCCCGGCCACACGCCCATCAGCTGGTCCTCGCCCGAGGAGGACCCCGCGATCCAGCGTTGCCCGCGCAGGTCGGCCACGTCGACGAAGTCGCCGCGGGCCAGCGGATGGCCGGCGGGCACCGCCAGACACAGCGCGCGTTCGGTGAGGGTCCGCACGACGAGCGGGGGCGACTCGGCGTCCGGCGGCCGGAACGGCGGCGCGGACGCGAGCAGGGCCAGGTCGAGGCTGCCGGCCCGCAGGGCGCGTACCAGCGCCGGGGTGCTGCCCTCCCGGCCGACGACCCGGAGGCCGGGATCGGTGCGGCGCAGTGCCGTGAGGGCGCGCGGCAGCAGGACGGCGCCGGCGCTCGGGAACCAGCCCAGGCGGACCGTCCCGGCCTGCCCGGGCAGGCCCGACAGCTCCCTGGCGGTCGCGTCGATCTCGTCCAGCACGACCGTCGCCCGGCGCATGACGACACGGCCGGCCGCGGTGAGCCGTACGCCCTCGCGCCGCCGTTCCACCAGCTCGGCGCCCGCCGCCCGTTCCAGTGCGGCGATCTGCCGTGACACCGCGGACTGGGTGTAGCCCAGCGACGCCGCGGCGGCGGTGAAGGTCCCCCGCTCGGCGACCGCCCGCAAGACGCGCAGCGCGGTGAGTGACACATCCGTGAAGTCCATGATGGTTCCGCATGCTAGCCGTGTATGACTTTCGCCGGACTCATGGACACGGCGCTCCGACCCATGGCTACGGCGGTCCGACTCACGGCCACGGCGTTCACGGCGTGGCGGTGTCAGGTCCCGGGGCGGACCGCCGGAACGCCGCCGGTGCGCAGCAGGGTCAATGTCGTGTCGAGCGCCGCTTCCAGGTGCCCGATGGCGCCGGTGGACATCAGGATGGTCACGCCGCCCTGCACCGCGGCGACGAGTGCGGCCGCCGTCCGGTCGGCGTCCAGCCTGCGGTCGACCTCGCCGCTGTCCTGCATGTGCCGGATGCCGGTGCGCAGGGCGGACTGCCACTGGCTGATCAACTGGCCCGTGAGTGCCTGTGCGGCCGGGGTGGTGCGGCCCAGCTCGGTGATCAGCACGCCGAGCGGACAGTTGACGCCCTGCTGCTCGTACCGCCGTACGACCGCGTCGCGCCACGCCTGCCAGGCCGCCCACGTGGTCAGGTCGCCGAGGTGCGGTTCCTGGTCCTCCAGGACGCGTTCGGCCTCGCGGCCGGCCACCGCCAGCAGCAACTCCTCCTTTCCGCCCGGGAAGTAGTGGAAGATCTGGCTCTTGCTGGTCCCGGTGCGGGCCCGGATGTCGTCGAGTGTCGTTCCGGCGGCGCCCCGCTCGCGGATCTCCTCGGCCGCGCCCTCCACGATGCGGCGCCGGGTGGCCATGCCCTTGGGCGTCAGCCGCGGTGCGGTCCCGTCATGCATGCTCACGTGCCCTCCTCCACTCCCCGCTCTGGACTTGCGGGTCCATTTTATGCGAGGGGGCGTAGCGCCGCCTTCTTCGGGCACCGCCCTGTCAACCCTCCCGTAGGGTGCCCGGGTTGGCGTGACGGAGAGGCGGGCGGGGACATGGCACCCAGGGCAGTGACGCGGGAGCGGTTGGCGGGTGCGGCACGGGCCGCGCTGGGTGGCGGGCGACGGCTGGAGGCGGTCGAGCGGGTCGCGGGCGGCAGCAAGAAGGGCGTGTACCGGCTGGTGATGGACGACGCGTCGACGGCGGTCGCCTATGTGTGGGACGACGACGAGAACTACTGGCCGGCGGCCCCGGGCGACGACGACCTCACCGACCCGTTCTCACCCGGTCTCGGACTGGACCTGTTCGAGGCCGCCCACGCGCGGCTGGACGCGCTCGGCGTCCGTGTCCCGGCGATCCGCCTGGTCGAGCGGGCCGGCGTCCACGGCCCGTCCGATCTCGCGGTCGTGGAGGACGTCCGGGGGGAGAACCTGCGGGACCTCGTCGCGCGCGACCCACGCGCCGCCGCCCCGGTCCTGGACCGGCTCGGGGAGGCGCTGGAGGCGATGCGGCGCCACCGTGCCCCCGGTTACGGCAAAGTGGCCGTGGTCGACGGCTCAGGGGCGTCACGCGGGACGTCGTGCGAGGGGGTCGTCCTCGACCGCGCGCTGCGGGACCTCGCGGAGGCCGCCTCACGGGATCCGCGGATCGGCGCGGCCCGCGTCCGACTGGAGGAGCGGCTGCGGGACCTGGCGGGCGCGGTGCGGCCCCGCGAGCGGTACGCGGTCGTGCACGGCGAGCTGGGACCCGACCACGTGCTGGTCGACGCGGACGGCCGTCCCGTGCTGATCGACATCGAGGGCACGATGTACTTCGACGTCGAATGGGAGCACGTCTTCCTGCGGATCCGCCTGGGCGACGCGTACGGTCCGCTGGCGGTGGCCGGCCTGGACGAGGACCGGCTCGCGCTCTACCTGCTGGCGCAGCGGCTCTCGCTGACGGCGGGGCCGCTGCGGCTGCTCGACGGGGAATTCCCCGACCGGGCGGCGATGGCGGGCATCGCCGAGCACAACCTGCGAGCGGCGCTCGACCTGTGCTGACCCCCCGACGCCGCTCCAGGGCAGCCGGCGCGACGGTGGTCGGTGCCCCCGGTTACCCTGGTCACCAGCGGCGGCCGGACCAGGCGGTCGCGCGGCGGTGGGGCTCGCCGCACCCCGAACCGCGGCATCGACGCCGCCGACAGTCCCTGCTTGTGAGCGCCCGCGCCCGCATGCCGGGCGGCCGCACGAGTAGGAGACGCGCGTCCATGACAGCTCCCCGCGACCAGATCACGGAGCCCACGGTTTCCGGTGTCGGTCCGTCCGCGCCCACGTGGCGCCGCGGACTCGCCGACGGGCAGGCGCCCGTGATCACGGTGGTGGCGGCCGGTGGCGCGCTGGGGGCCGTGGCCCGCTACGGCGCCTCCCTGCTGTGGCCGACCTCCCCAGGCTCCTTCCCCTGGACCACCCTCGTGGTGAACGCGACCGGCTGCGCGGTGATCGGGGTCTTCATGGTCGTCATCACGGACGTGTGGGCCGCGCACCGGCTGGTACGCCCCTTCTTCGGCACCGGCGTCCTGGGCGGCTTCACCACCTTCTCCACCTACAGCGTCGACATCCAGCAGCTCGTGCAGAGCGGTCACGCCCGCACCGGCCTGGCCTACCTGGCCGCCACCCTGCTCGCCGCGCTCGCGGCCGTGTGGCTCGCGGCAGCGGCGACCCGCCGCCTGATCTCGTGCAGGAGGACGAAGTGACCCGGTTGCACGGCTCCGCGCTACGCCTGACCATCTTCGTCGGCGAGGGCGACACCTTCCGTCACAAGCCGCTCTACGGCGAGATCATCCACCGCGCCCACAAGGCCGGGCTGGCCGGCGCGAGCGCGTTCAAGGGCATCGAGGGCTACGGCGCCTCCTCCCTGATCCACACCAGCCGCCTGCTGTCGCTCAGCGAGGACCTGCCCGTGGCGATCGTCATCGTGGACGACGCGGCCCGGGTCCGCGCCTTCCTGCCCCAACTGGACGACCTGGTCACGGAGGGGCTGGTGATCCTCGACGAGTGCGAGGTCATCCGCTACGTCGGACGTCACGGGGAGAAGCGGGCGAAGTGAACTGGCTCCTCGTCATCGCCGGTGCCGTGGTCGGAGCGCCGCTGCGGTACCTGACCGACCGCACCGTGCAGGCCCGGCACGACACCGTCCTGCCCTGGGGCACCTTCGTCGTGAACGTGACCGGCTGCCTGGTCCTGGGGCTGCTGTCCGGCGCCGTCACCTACGGCGCCGCCTCTCACTCGGTGCAACTGCTGGTCGGCACCGGGTTCTGCGGAGCGCTGTCCACCTACTCGACCTTCTCCTACGAGACGCTGCGGCTGGCCGAGGCCGGCGCCAGGTTCTTCGCCGCCGCCAACGTGGTCGCCAGCGTGGTCACCGGCCTCGGCGCCGCGTTCATCGGCACCGCCGTCGCCCAGGCGATGTGGGCCTGAACGCGACGGGCGGACGGGGCGGTCAGGTCAGAGCCGCACATGACCCCGCGCACATGGCCCGGCAGACACGACCCGGCACACATGACAAAGGCAAGGAGATCACCCACTCCTTGCCACTCTCAACATATAGCGCACAGGGGGCCTTGCGGCAAGGCCCCGGTGGTGTTGCAGAATCTCCGGCCTCGACCAGAACCTGCGGAAATGGGGGGCCTTGATGATCGACGTGCTCGTGGTCGGCGGCGGACCGACCGGCTTGATGCTGGCCTGCGAACTGCGGCTGCACGGCGTACACGTGGTGGTGCTGGAGAAGTTGACCGAGCCGACCCGGGAGTCCCGCGGGCGCGGCCTGCACGCGCGCAGCGTGGAGATCATGGACCAGCGCGGCCTGCTCGACCGGTTCCTGGCGGCCGGTGAGAAGTTCCGCGTCGGCGGGCTCTTCGGCGGTGTCATGAAGCCGTGGCCGGAACGGCTGGACACGGCTCATCCGTACGGCCTCGCCATCTCGCAGCAGGCCACCGAACGGCTGCTGAACGAGCGTGCCCTGGAAGCCGGTGCCGAGATCCGGCGCGGCCACGAGGTGGTCGGGCTGAGCCAGGACGCGGACGGGGTGACGGCCGAACTGGCCGACGGCACGCGGCTGCGCTCGCGGTACCTCGTCGGGTGCGACGGCGGTCGCAGTACGGTGCGCAAGCTGCTCGGCGTCGGCTTCCCCGGTGAGCCCTCCAGGATCGAGACGCTGCTGGGTGACATGGAGGTGACCGAGGATCCGGCCACGATCGCCGCCGTCGTCGCGGAGGTCCGCAAGACCCAGCTCCGGTTCGGCGCCATTCCCGACGTGGACGGGAACAAGGGGCTGTACCGCATCGGCGTCCCCGCCGACGGGGTGGCCGAAGACCGTACGACCGCGCCGACCCTGGAGGAGTTCACGGCACGGCTGCGGGCGGTCGCGGGCACCGACTTCGGGGCGCACTCCCCGCGTTGGCTGTCCCGGTTCGGTGACGCCACCCGGCAGGCCGAGCGCTACCGGGTCTGCCGGGTGCTGCTGGCCGGCGACGCGGCGCACATCCACCCGCCGACCGGCGGGCAGGGGCTCAACCTCGGCGTCCAGGACGCGTTCAACCTGGGCTGGAAGCTGGCCGCCGAGGTGGCCGGCTGGGCGCCGGAGGGCCTGCTGGACAGCTACCACGCCGAACGGCATCCGGTGGGCGCCGCCGTACTGGACAACACCCGTGCGCAGATGACGCTGCTGGGGACCGATCCGGGTGCGACCGCGCTGCGGGAACTGTTCGGCAGGCTCATGGACTTCGAGGAGGTGAACCGGTACGTCACCGGGATCATCACCGCGGTCGACGTCCGCTACGACCTCGGAGAGGGGCACGACCTGCTCGGCCGGCGTCTGCGGGACGTCCAGCTGAAGCGGGGCCGCCTCTACGGGCTGACGCACGGCGGCCGTGGACTGCTGCTCGACCGGACCGGCCGGCTCTCGGCGGCGGGCTGGACGGACCGGGTCGACCATGTCGCCGACGTCAGCGAGGAACTGGAGGTGCCCGCGGTACTGCTGCGACCGGACGGCCATGTGGCCTGGATCGGCGAGGACCAGCGGGAGCTGCACGACCACCTGTCCCGGTGGTTCGGCGCGGCCGTGGGGCAGTGAGCGGGCGGGTGCGGTCACCGGCGCGTACGGCGCCGTACGGCGGCACCCGCCCCTCGGGGTCAGCGGTTGACGAAGGTGAGGCTGGTCGCGTCGTAACGGCTGCCCGCGATGTGCTCGGGCGGGGCCGCGGCCTCGATCGCGGCGATCTCCTCGGCGGACAGCCCCACGTCCAGCGCCGCGAGGTTCTCCTCCAGGTACCGCTGCCGACGGGTGCCGGGGATCGGCACCACGTCGTCGCCCCGGTGCTGCAACCAGGCCAGGGCGAGCTGGCCGGCCGTGACGGACCTGGCGGCGGCCAGCTCGTCCAGCTTCGCGACGATCGCCAGGTTCCGTTCGAGGTTGCCGTCGGCGAACCGCGGCTGGCCGCGCCGTACGTCGGTCTCCGCCAGCCCGTCGACCGAGCTGTAGCGGCCGGTCAGGAAGCCGCGCCCGAGCGGCGAGAAGGGGACCAGCCCGATGCCGAGTTCACGGCAGACCGGGACGGTCTCCGCCTCCAGGTCCCGGGTCCACAGCGACCACTCGCTCTGCAACGCGGAGATCGGATGGACCGCGTGCGCCCGCCGGATGGTCCCCGCGCCGGCCTCGGACAGCCCCAGGTACCGCACCTTGCCGGCCCGCACCAGCTCGGCCATGGCCCCGACGGTCTCCTCGATCGGCACCCGCGGATCGACCCGGTGCTGGTAGTAGAGGTCGATGTGGTCGACCCCGAGCCGGCGCAGGGAGGCCTCGCACGCCTGGCGCACATAGGCGGCGTCGCCGCGGATCAGGGTGGGCTCGCCCAGGCGGTTGGCGAAGCCGAACTTGGTCGCCAGCACCACTTCGTCGCGCCGCCCGGCGACGGCCCTCCCGATCAGCTCCTCGTTGTGCCCGGCGCCGTAGAAGTCGGCGGTGTCGAGGAGGGTGACCCCGAGGTCCAGGGCGTGATGCAGCGTCGCGATCGACTGCGCGTCGTCCGAGGCGCCGTACCCGTGGCTCATGCCCATGCAGCCGAGCCCCTGCGCGGAGACCGCCAGTTCGCCCAGGTACCGGGTGGGGACGTCGGTCATACTGCTGCCTCCTGCGCTCGTCGGACCGTTCACCCGGGACGCTAGGTATTGGAGTGCGCTCCATGTCAAACGACGGCCGGCCGTGGTGGCCGAGACCCTCGTCCGGCGGGACACCGCCAGGCGCGCCCCGGCCCCGGCTCACACGGCATGACAGGACGCCTGCGGTTCGGGCAGCCAGCCCTGGGGTGCCCGGTGCCGGTGCGCCACAGCAGTGACCAGGCGTACAGCGGTGTGGGGTCGACGAGCGGTACGGAGCGCAGTCCGGGGACGTCCGGCAGGGGCACGTCGGCGGGGAGCAGCGAGAGGCGGCGCGGCCCGGCCGCCACCTCGGCGAGGAAGTGGGCGAGGCCGAGGTTGACGCTCGTGGCCCTGTTCCGGATCGCGAACCGGTCGGCGAACTGGTGGAGGAAGCGCGACGGCCCCCGCCCCCGGACGTGTCCCGGGACGAGGGCCGTGCGCGTGCCCGCCGCCGTGCGGCGCGCTACGAGGCCGTTCGGGCCGGTACGCGCAGCCGGACCGGGATGTCCGGCACCCAGTACGGGCCGTCGGTGGCCAGGGTCAGGGACGCCGTCCAGTCGCCGGGCCGGGTCAGCCGGCGCGGGTCGAGGGTCACCGTGAACGTCGCGCTCCGCCCGGGCCGGAGCGTCAGGCGGTGCGGGTTCGCGGTCAGCCAGGGGACGTCCGTCTCGGTGCGGTCGTATCCGGGCAGCACGTCCACGGTGGACACGGGGACGGGGAACCGTGGCTCGCCGCTGCCGCCCACCCGGTACAGGCCGGGTGCGCCGCCGCCCCGGTAGACGGCGGCCGGGGCGTCCGGCAGCCGCTTCCAGGAGTCCGTCCCGGGGGCGTAGGCGTACCCCTGTGCGGTGAGCACCCGGTTGGGGCCGACCCGCTTGAATCCGCCGGAGACGAGGAGCTGTCCGTTGGCGGTGGCGTACGCGCCGGACGCCAGGCCGACCGGCATGGCGGCGATGGGCTGCCAGCTGTCGGAGGCCGGGTCGTAGACGTAGCCGTCGCCGGTCTCCACGTAGTCGTGGACGCCGCCCGCGCAGTACAGCCTGCCGTCGACGGCGCCGCAGTTGGCCCAGCTGATGGTCTGCGGGTAGGCGGCGGCCCGGGACCAGGACCGCGTGCCCGGGTCGTAGGCGTACACGGTGTCCGAGCAGTCGGTGTTCGTGCAGCCGCCGACGACGTAGAGCCGCCCGTCGAGCACGGCGCTCGCCGCGCCGAAGTGCCCCTCGGGGATGTCCGGGCCCTTCGACCAGCGGCCGGCGGCCGCGTCGAAGACCTGGGTGGTCCGGCTGACGGTCTCCTGGGGGCCCCAGCCGCCCACGGTGTACAGGCGGCTGCCGATGAATCCGTGCGCGGTGGCCTGCCGGGGCTCGGGCGCGGCCGGGCCCCGCTTCCAGGCGCCGGTGGCGGGGTCGTACACGTACAGGTCGGCGGTGGGTTCCTGGCCGTCGGAGCCGAGGGCGGAGTAGAGCCTGCCCCGGTAGGTGCCGACCGCGTTGTCCATCACGGGGACGGGCAGGTCGGGCAGCGCGTGCCAGGCGGTGCCCGGGGTCGGGGACCCCGGCGCGGTGCCGGTGCGCTCGCCGACGCGGAGCCGGATCGGCGCGGTGCCGGTGTTCCGCACCGTCACCTTCCGCACCACGGTGGCCCGTCGGGAGGTGGCGTCGATCCGCCCCGGACGGACCGACAGCCGGCCCGCCTTGAGGACGAACGAGGCCTCGGTGACCCGGTCGGCGGGCACCTGGACGGCGCGCGTGGCCGTGACGTACGACGGTTTGGCCGCCGCCGCCGTGGTGGACCGGCCGGAGCCGGGCACGAACAGCCGGTAGGCACCGTCGCCGAGGCGCGGGTCACCGGTCGTGGCGACCGTCGGCGCGGCCGGCCCGTCCGCCGCGCCGGTGTGTACGACGGCTCCGATGAGCCCCTTCCCGGTGTTCGCGTCGGTGACGGTGCCGGTGAGGACGCCGCCGGGCACGGGCGTCGCGACCCGTTCGGTGACCGTGACGTCGTCCACCGCCCAGAACAGGCCGGGTCCGCTGAAGTGGAACCGCACCCGTACCGCGCGCTCGCCGGCGTAGGCGGTCAGCGGGATCTCCACCCGGCCGCTCGTCCACAGCTGGTCCTGGTGCCACACCGTGGTCCAGGTCCGGCCGTCGTCGGCGCTGACCTGCACCTCGCCCTGCTGCTCCGCGGAGCCCTCGTAGTCCGTGTCGAAGCTCAGCGCCGGGTCTCCGGCGCGGCCGAAGTCGTAGGCGGGGCTGAGCAGGGAGGTGTCCAGGGAGCTCCCGGCGTGGTCGGCGTCGGCGACGGCGAAGCCGCCGGAACCGCCGGTGGTGTTGCCCCGGCCGCCGGGGTCGTCGAACGTCCAGCCCGGGGTGCCGGTCACGCTCCAGCCGGCGGGCGGCCCGGAGGTGCCGTCGAACGTCTCGCTGCCGACGGTGTCCGCCCGCACGGTGTACGCCGGGTCGTCCTCGGCCCAGGTGTCCACGGGCAGGGCCAGGCCCACGGTGAGGTCCTTGGCGCCGACCGTCACCTCGCGCTCCAGGGACTGGTAGGCGCTGTCGTCGCTGACCACGCGCAGGGCGTAGGTGTGGTCCTCGGGGAGGTCGAGGCGGTAGGCGCCGGTGACCGGGTCGGACCACACCGGGGCGCCCGGCACCCCGGCCACCGTGATCTTCGCGTGCAGCGGCCAGCCATGCCCGGAACCGTCGGTGACGGTGCCGGAGATCCGGTGGGTGGCGAGCTTGCGCAGGCCGAGGTCGCCGCTCGCGGTGCCGCCGTCGGTGAGGTGGACGCCCGGCAGGGTGCCCGGCGCGTATCCGTAGGCCGTCACCCGGACGTCGTGGTCACCGGCGGGCAGCGGCAGGGTGTAGCGGCCGTGGGCGTCGGTGGTCGTGCTGTACGGGCCGGCCGTCACCTCGGCCGCCGCGACGCCCGCGCCCGAGCCCGCGTCGGTGACCGTGCCGGTCAGCGTGCCGTGCGGGCCCATCGTGAAGGCCGACAGGCCATCGGGGGTGCCGAGGCCGGTGGGGCCGTCGTAGCCCGGACCCGCGGTGCACAGGTAGGCCGGCGCGCAGGTCCCGTTGGCTCCCGAGGTGACGTCGTGCAGTCCCCGGCCGCCGGCGGCGTACGGGTAGACGGCGGGCCGGGAGCCCGCCGCCGGGGTGCCCGCGTTCGCGTACACGCCGGCGATGATCGGCGCCGAGGCGCTGGTGCCGCCCGCCACGCCCCAGCCGCCGGTGTCGCCGTAGCTGTCGTACACGGCGACGCCCGTGTCCGGGTCGGCCACCGCGGAGACGTCGGCGACGGTACGTCCGGGGCAGCCGGTGTCCCGCTGGAACGCGGGCTTGGGCTCGTACCGGGAGCAGCCGGAGCCCGTTCCACCGCCGTCGTGGTCCCACACCGACTCCGACCAGCCGCGCGCGGTGGCCGGGTCCTTGGTGAGCGTGGTGCCGCCGACCGCGGTGACGTGCGGGGAGGCGGCCGGGTACGCCACGCCGTACCCGTAGTCGCCGGAGGAGGCGACGACGGCCACGCCCGGGTGGTCGTAGTGGACGTCGGCCGCCGACTCCGCCGGGTCCTCCGGGAAGAAGGTGTAGTTGGAGCCGTAGGAGTTGGAGACGTACTTCGCGCCGAGCGCGACCGCCTGGTCCACGGCCGCGCCCAGGTCGTCGATCGTGGCGGTGTCCGCCTCGACCAGCAGGATGCGGGCCCTCGGCGCCACCGCGGAGACCATGTCCAGGTCGAGGGAGATCTCGGTCGCCCAGCCGGGGTCGGGGTCCGGGTAGCGGGCGCCGCCGCGCTGGTCGGTCTTGGTGAAGCAGCCGTTGGCGGTGGTGCAGGGCGGCAGCCCGTACTGGGCGCGGTAGACGGCGAGATCGGCCTCGGCGTTCGGGTTGTCGAAGGCGTCGACCACGGCGATGGTGGCGCCGGCGCCGCCGTCCGCGGGGAGGTCGTAGGCACCGCGCAGGTCGGCGGGCCCGTAGCCCTGGGGGTCGTCGTCGGCCCCGCGCAGCTTCTGACGGTCCGTCACATCCGTGCGGAGCAGCCCGAAGCAGGTGAACTCGTGCGGCCTGGGCGGGCCGCAGAGCGGTCGTACGTCGTCCCGTGAGGTCTGCGTGGCGTGTGCCGCGGGCCGGTCCCCGGCCTCCGCGCGGGCGGGGGCCGGGGCGGCGAGGGCCGTCAGTAAGGCGGTGGCCAGGGCGGCCGCGCAGGCGGCCAGGCGTCTGCGCCGGCGGGGCGCGGCGCTCGGGGACACGAGCAGGGATATGGGCAACTCAACTCCTGTGGCATGGGCGGCGATCGGACGCGCCGCCCGGCACACGTTAGTTGAGCCGTGAAGGAGTCTCTGTTCCGGACGGGATCGGGATCTGTACCAGGAGGGAAGTACCGGCGCCGGGGGGCGAGTCGATGGTGAGGGTGCCGTCGAAGGCGGACACCCGGTCCGCCAGGCCGGTCAGGCCGCTGCCGGCGGTGGCGTCGCCGACGCCGCCGACACCGTCGTCCACGATGTGGATCCGCAGGACGTCCGTGAGGTCGAGGGAGATGTCGATCCGGGACGCCTCGGCGTGTTTGACCGCGTTCGTCACCGCCTCGGCCACCACGAAGTACACGTTCGACTCCACGGTGGTGGAGAGCCGCCGCGGGTACTCGCTCCGCACGACGGCCGGGATCGGACACCGGGACGCCAGGTCCTCCACGGCCGCCGCCAGCCCCTTCACCGTCAGCACCAGCGGGTAGATGCCCCTGGCCAGTTCCCGCAGCTCGTCGATCGCCGTCTGCGCGTTGTCGATCGACTGGTCCATCAACTCGGTCACCGACGTGTCCGTGTCGGGCATCATCTCCCGCGCGAGCCGGAGCCCGATCATCAGGCTGACGAGGCGTTGCTGCGCCCCGTCGTGCAGGTCGCGGGCCGTACGCCGGTGCACCGCCTCGACGCTCTCCATGGTCCGTCTGCGGCTGTCCTGCAACGAGGTCGCCATCGTGTTGAAGGACGCGCCGAGCGCGTCGATCTCCGCCACCCTGCTGGGCGGGATCCGGACGCCGAGGTCGCCGCCCGCCAGCCGCCCGGCCGCTGCCGCCGCCCCGCGCACGGGCCGTACGACGGCACGGTGCTGGAGCACCGTGAAGGCGGCCACCAGCGCGGTCGAGGCGGCGATGCCCACGCCGGCCGCGATCACCGCCCGGTGCGCGTTGGCACCGGCGGCGTCCTCGCGCGCGGCGAGCTGGGCCCGCTCGCCCGCCGTGTACGCGTCGAACTGGTCCCGCAGGGTGTCGACGCGCCGCTTCCCCTCGGCCGTCACCGCCAGACCGGACGCGGCGGGATCGCCCCGCCGGACCGACTCCACCAGCGGGATCGAGTAGTCGTCCAGGAAGGACCGGACACCCCGCGTGATCTGCTCGGCGCTGCGTCGCTGCGCGGGGGTGGTGGCGGAGTCGCCGAACCGCCGGATCTCGGCGGGCAGCGCCTTGCGCGCCGCCTGCCACGGCTGGAGGAAGTCGTCCCGTTCGGTGATCACGAAGCCGCGCTGCCCGGTCTCCAGGTCCACGAGGAGCTGCTCCATGCTCCCGGCCTCGACGAGAGCCGTGCGGGAGGCGCGGCGCGCCGACGTGGAGTCGTTCGCGTCGTCGATCGCCCACAGCAGGACCACGAACGCGACACCTATCAGCAGGGCCAGCAGGGCGCTCGCCGCGACTGTGAGGCGCGTCAGCCCCAGCCGTCGGCTCCCGTGCCACCGTCGTACCGTCATGCTCCGCAATGTAGCCGCACATGGCTGGGAAGGTTCGGTGAGGAAGCAGAGCTAGTGGCACATGTTATGTCAATGTCATCGCCGTGGGCTCGACACATTGACTTGAGTGGACCGAAGCGCTCCCGGGACCGTACGTCACCAGGCGCCGTCGCCCCGGTCCGGCGCCACGCTGTACGCGGTCGCCGACAGCAGCCCGGTGATCGTCGCGCCGACGGCCAGGAACACGGCCGCGGTGGCGAGGCGGGCGTCGGACGCGAGGTCCGTGGTGAACGGCAGCAGGGCCAGCGCCGCGGTCGCCAGGCCAGCGATCCAGACGAAGAAGGCGCGCGGCCGGGCGACGGTCAGCAGCAGCAGGTGCAGCAGCCCGGTGCCCACGACGGCGCCGGCCGCCGCCCAGGCCGCCAGGTACCCCGTCGTCACGTCGCCCCACACGCCCGCCCCGCGCGGCGCGAACAGCGGAACGTCGAGGACACCGCGGACGAACATCGTGGCCACGACCGCGACCAGCGCCGCGACCACCGCCGTCGCGGCGCCGGTGGCCCACAGCCGGCCGGCCGCGACGGACCGCGGGCCGGGCGGCGCCTGGTACCCGGGGCCGCCTCCCTGGCGGTAGGAGGGGACGTCGTCGTACGGAGCGGAACCGGCCATGGGGAACCACCTTTCGCACGCGGTCGTCACGACGTGACGTCGCGGTCGGCCTGCGGACACTCGCGCTGACTCCAGCATGCCCCCGCCACCGCCGAGGGCGCGACCTATGCCGGCCAACGCCTGGCTTACCGCGTCCTGCTGACGGCGTGGCAGCTTGGGTGCGTCTGCGCGCACCCACCCCGCGTGCTCGCCGCTCCCCGGCCGCCGCGTACCTTCTTGACCCTCACACCGTGTCAGGCGGTCAGCTCGGAGACATCATGTTCACCATCGGAGACTTCGCCCGGCACGGCCGCGTCTCGGTCCGGATGCTGCGTCACTACGACGCGACCGGCCTGCTGCGCCCGGCCCACGTCGACCCCGTCAGCGGCTACCGCCACTACACCGCGGCCCAACTCGCCCGCCTCAACCGGATCATCGCGCTCAAGGACCTCGGATTCTCCCTCCGTCAGGTCCGCGACATCGTGGACGAGAAGGTGGGCGCCGAGGAACTGCGCGGCATGCTGCGGCTGCGGCGGGCCGAACTGGAGACCGCCATGGCCGCCGCGGGAGCACGGCTGGTCCAGGTCGAGGCGAGGCTCCGAGCGATCGAGAGCGAGGGGCACATGCCCACGAACGACGTCGTCATCAAGACCGTCCCCGGTGTCCGGGTGGCCGAGCTGACCGCGACCGCCGCCAGTTTCGACCCCGAGGACATCGGCCCGGTCATCGGACCGCTCTACGACGAGCTGTTCCGACGCCTGGACTCGGCGGGCATCGCGCCCACGGGCCCCGGTGTCGCCTCCTACGAGGACGCCCCGGAGGGCGGCGGCAGGATCACCGTCCACGCCGCCGTCCAGGTCTCCGCGCCCCTCCAGGACGACGGCGCCTTCCGCGTCCTCGACCTGCCGGCCCTCGACCGGGCGGCGACCATCGTGCACCGCGGCTCGATGGACACCGTGCTGCCCACCGCGCAGACCCTGGCCCACTGGATCGACGCGGGCGGCTACCGGTCGACCGGCTACCCCCGCGAGGTCAGCCTGGAGTGCCCCGAGAACCGCGACGACTGGGTGACGGAACTCCAGGCGCCGGTGAGCCGGGCCTGACCGCCGGCGCGAGGCGCCGACCACACGGGAAGACCACCGGGACCACGGGGGACCGGCCGCCGGGGTCCCGGCGCCCGGTCCCCGGTCGGCCCGCTGGGCCGCACCGCCCCCGTCCCGTTCCGCCGGACAGCCCTACGGCACCTCGTACCCGACCGTCGACACCGCCGCCCGCAAGTCCGTTGGCAGCCGCGCGTCTTGACGGAGGGCCGCGTCGGGGCGAGCCGGTCCGACGCCGTCGTCTATTACGGCGTAATCGTCCGCGGACGCCTTTCCCCACCCGGGTCGCTCCCGGGAGGATCGGTGGCAGGGTCCACGTCGGGGATGCCCGAGGAGAAGGAGACGCTGTTGTCCGGACGTACCGTGCTGATCACAGGAGCGTCCAAGGGGATCGGCCTCGCCACCGCGCGGCGGCTCGCCGACCGCGGACACCGGGTGCTGGGGATCGCCCGCGGTGTCCCGGACGGTGGCTTCCCGGGGGTGCTGCACGCGTGCGACCTCGCCGACGCGGGGGCCACGCGCGAGCTGTTGGAGACGGTCACCCGCGAGGAGCGCGTGGACGCGGTCGTCAACAACGTCGGCCTCGTCCTGCCGGAACCGCTCGGCGAGATCACCCTCGACGCGCTGCGAGAGGTGTACGACCTGAACGTACGCGCCGCCGTACAGGTCACCCAGGCGTGCGTCGGCGGGATGCGGGAGCGCGGCTGGGGCCGGATCGTCAATGTGACGAGCCGTGCGCAGCACGGTTCGCGCACGCGCAGCAGCTACGCGGCGGCCAAGAGCGCGCTGGTGGGGCTGACCGGCACGTGGGCGCTGGAACTGGCGGAGCACGGGGTGACGGTCAACGCGGTCGCCCCGGGCCCGGTGGAGACCGAACTCTTCCGCGCGCAGCACCCGGTGGGCGGCGCGGAGGAGGCCAGGGTGCTGCGCTCCGTGCCCATGGGCCGCTTCGGCCGCCCGGAGGAGGTCGCCGCGGCCGTCTCCTTCCTGCTGAGCGAGGACGCCGGCTTCATCACCGGCCAGGTGCTCGGCGTGGACGGCGGGGGGACGCTCCCCGGCCGGTGAGGGCCGGGCGGCAACGCCTCGGCCGGTCCTGGTGGGCCGGGGCGGCCCGCACCGGGAAGCGATGCCCCGAACGACCGGCTCGGCCCCCTTCCGCAACGAGGGACCGAGCCGGTTGCCGTGCGTACCCGACGGCATCCGGTGGGGTGGTTCAGCCGCAGCTGAGGAGGCCGGCGGCGGCCTTCGCGTCGAGGACGCGGTGCACGCTGTCGGCGACATCGGCGCGGAACGCGGCATCGGTCTTCATGCGGGCGCTGACCGCCTGCGCCATCGCCGGTACGGTGGACGCCTTCACGGTGAGGATCATGTTGCCGCCCGCCGACAGGAAGTTGACGGCCCGCTGGGCCGGGGTGAAGGACCGTACGGCGACGGCCTGCCCGAGGTCGTCCGAGATGACGACGCCCTTGAAACCGAGCTGCGTGCGCAGCAGTTTGCGGATGACCGTCGGCGAGAAGGCCGCGATGTGATGGGAGTCGATCTTCGAGTAGGTGGCCGAGGAGATCATCACGAACGGCGCGCCGGACTTGATGCCGGACCGGAAGGGGTCGAGGTAGGAACTGGAGGCGGTCGTCACCGAGTCGACGACGTTCGCGGTGGTGTCGGTGTTGCCGATCACCCGGCCGAGACCGGGGAAGTGCTTGAGCGTCGTCATCACATGGGCCTGCTTGAACCCGGCGGAGAAGGCCCCGCTGTGCGAGGTGACGATCTCGGGGGTGTGGCCGAACTCGCGGTTGTAGCGGCCGATGGGCGCGTTGCGCGTGCCGAGGCCGGCCGGCACGACGTCCGCGACGGGAGCGAGGTCGAGGTCCACCCCGGCGGACTTCAACTGCGCCGCCCAGCCCGCGGCCCGGGTGCGCAGCGTCGACGTCGACCAGGTGCCCTGGGTGAGCGCGGCCGGGATGGTGGAGAACCCGGGGCCGCTCAGCACCTGCACCTGGCCGCCCTCCTGGTCCGTGGAGACCATCAGGCCCACCCGCCGGCCGGAGACCGTGTCCGCCTGGCCCCGGAAGCCGTCCACCACCTTGCGTGTCGCCGTGGTGCCGGCGCTGCTGCGCCCGGTCAGCATGACGGAGCCCACGTGATGGTCACGCAGCGTACGCAGATCGGTCGCGCTGGGGCGCGCGGCGGACACCCCGCCCATGAAGAGCTGGCCTATGCGCTGTGCCTGGGTCATACCGGAGTAGACGCGGTCGGCGCAGGTGGTGGCGAGGGGCCCCGGGCCCGGGGTGGCGACGGCGCGGACCGGCTGGACGGTATGTGCCTGGGCGGCGGGTTCGCCGCAGGCGACCGCGGTCAGCAGCATGGTGACGAGCGGGATGCCGGTGCGCAGAGCCGCCGAACGGCCCCTTCCTGGCCGGCGGACACGTGCTGTCATGGATGGCGCTCCTGTCTCGGACGATGGGCGGGCAGGGGGATCGATGGCCCGCTGTTCCTGCACGGCGGGGACAGACCGCTCCACCGCGCGCCCCCGCTCCCACACGCTACGCCGCACCGTCCGGAGATGCGCGCCCTGCCTGGTGGGAAGCCGCGGACCGGCCCGTGGAGCCGCGCATCGGCATTGCCATGGACCCGGCCGATCCAGAACGAAGTAAGCAAATCGGACATAGATGACTATTGCTTGATATAAAGATCACTTGAAGGCGTGGCCGGTCCCGGAGGGGGCGGCGGTCGCGCCGGTTGTCTGAGATGGGAGCTTCTAAGGAGAGGCATGCGGCCCTTCAGAATCGCGGCAATCCGACAGGTCCCGGTTTCCGTGCCGCCTCGGCCGGCCCGTCCGGAAGGCACCCAGGCACACTGGTACGCCCCCCTGTCCGTCTGTGTGGATCTGGCCGGCGCGGCACTGCCGGTCACGGCGGCGATCGTGGAGGTCCACGAGCCCCACCCCCTGCGTCTGGCGGCCGTCGCCGCCCTGGTGTGGCCGCTCATCAGAGTGGTCGGCAAGCGGTACACCCCCTCCGCCTGGGGTGACGGCGGTGGCCTGGGAGCCGTGCTGCGGGACTGGCTGCTGCTGGTCGGCGCGCTGGCCACACTGCGTGTGCTGTGCGGCCTGGAGAGCGTGCCAGCCGAAGCCTTCACGGCGCTGATCCCCGCGCTGGTCCTCACCGCGGCCTGCCACAAGGTGATCCACCGTCACCTCCTGGCCGCCCGCCGCAACGGCCGCCTGCTGCGCCATGTCGTGGTGGTCGGGGAGGGTCCGACGATCGACGCGGTGGTCGGTCAGCTGGCCCAGCGCACCGACCACGAGTACGTGATCGTCGGCTGCTGCCCGGTCGGGGAGGACGAGGTGCTCTGCGGTGTCCCCGTGCATGCGCGACTGCCCCGCGAGACCCCCGAGCCCCCCGAGCCTCCCGAGCAGGACGCCACCACGGTGCTCGGGGCGGCCGACGAACTCTGCGCCGACCTGGTCTTCGTGGCGCCGGGCCCGCACCTGTCGGGCGAGCGGCTGCGCCGGCTGTCCTGGTCGATGCACGACCGGGGCTGCCCGATCGTCGTACTGCCCGGCATCGTCGAGGTCGCCCGCCGGCGGGTCCGGCTCACCTCGGCGTCCGGGCTCACCCTGCTGCACATCTCGCCGCCGCTGCGCCGTGGCATGCCGGCCCTGCTGAAGGCGGCCGTGGACCGCGTGGGCGCGCTGCTGCTGATCGCGCTGCTCTCGCCGCTGCTGCTCCTGCTGGCGCTGGCCGTGCGGCTCGGCTCCCCCGGTCCCGCCCTCTACCGCCAGATCCGGGCCGGGCAGTACAACACGCGGTTCCCGATGTGGAAGTTCCGCACGATGGTGGTCGACGCGGACCGCCTCAAGGACGAGCTGGAGGCGGCGAACGAGAACGACGGCCACATGTTCAAGATGCGCCGCGACCCCCGGGTCACGCCCGTGGGGCGCGTCCTGCGCCGCTACTCGCTGGACGAGCTGCCCCAGCTGTTCAACGTCCTCCTCGGCCACATGTCCCTGGTCGGCCCGCGTCCGCCGGTGCCGGAGGAGGTCGTCAAGTACAACCCGGTGGAGATGCGCCGGCTGCACGTCAAGCCGGGGCTGACCGGGCTGTGGCAGGTGAGCGGACGGTCGGACCTGTCCTGGCACGAGACGGTCTCGCTCGACCTGCGCTACGTGGACAACTGGTCCCCCGCCATGGACGTGAACGTGATGGTCCGCACCGTACGCGCGGTGCTGAACGGCCAGGGCGCCTACTGAAGTTCCGCCATCCGGGCAAGCCTGCCGCCAACACGCGCCGATGGCGGCGGGTCCGCCCCCCGGGGCATGAAGGATCTCCCGGAGGACCACCGGGCCGAACGCCTCGGTCCTCCGGGAGACACCGGGAAGGAACCGGAAGGAACACCGTCATGGCGCAGACCGCAGCCGCCCCGCACCGGCCCGTCGTCGAGCGATCCCTGCGCGGCTTCACCGGCGCCGGGTACGACAAGGGGCGCCCCCTGCTCGTACAGGCCGCCTGGTTCGCCGTCCACCACCTGGTCTTCGTCAAATGGTGGTGCCCGGACCGCTGGCGCCCGGTGCTGCTGCGCGCCTTCGGCGCCCGGGTCGGGCAGCGGGTGCTGATCCGGCACGGGGTGCGGGTGCACTGGCCGTGGAAGCTGGAGATCGGCGACGACGTGTGGATCGGCGAGGAAGCCTGGATCCTCAACCTCGAACCCGTCACGATCGGCAGCGACTGCTGCGTCTCGCAGAGCGCGTTGCTGTGCACGGGCAGCCATCGCGCCCGTTCCGCCACGTTCGAGTTCGACAACGGCCCCATCCGGCTGGAGCCGGGCAGCTGGGTCGCGGCCCGTGCCGTCGTCCTGCGCGGTGTCACGGTCGGCCGGGGCGGCGTGGTGGGCGCCGGCGCCGTCGCCCACCGGGACCTCGCGCCCGGCGAGGTCCTGACGACGAAGGGACGTACGGCATGAGACTGCTCCACGTGGTCACGCTCATCAGCGACGACGGTGCCTTCGGCGGTCCGCCGAGCGTCGCGGTCGCCCAGTCGGAAGAACTGGCCGCACGCGGTCACGATGTCGCGCTGATGTCGCTGTGGCGGGGCGACGGCCGGGCACCGGAGCGCGTCGGCGGCGTCCGGCTGCGCTCCCGTCCCGCCCGTACGCTGCTGCCGGGGCGGGGTTTCATCGGCCTGCTGCACCCCCTCCTCGTACGCGATCTGTGGCGGGCCATGGGCGGCGCCGAGGTCGTGCACGTCCACGCGGGGCGCGACCTGGTCTCCCTCTCCGCACTCGCCGTCGCCGCCCTGCGCCGGGTGCCGTGTGTGGCGCAGACGCACGGCATGGTCGAGCCGCGCACCGCGCTCCCCGTCCGGCTCTTCGACCTGCTGTACCTGCCGCTGCTGCGCCGGGCGCGCGCCTGCTGTGTCCTGACCGGGCAGGAGCGCGGGCTGGTGGCGCGGGTGCTGGGGCCGGACGGTCCGCCGCTGCGCATCCTGCCCAACGGGATCGAGCCGGGGCCGCCCGAACCGGAGCCGCGGCAACCGCGCGAGCCGCATGTGCTGTTCCTGGCCCGGCTGCATCCCCGTAAGCGTCCCGAGGCCTTCGTGGAGATGGCCGCGCTGGTCCACCGGGAGATGCCCGAGGCCCGCTTCACGCTGTACGGCCCGGACGACGGATCACTGCCCGCCGTGCGCCGGCTCATCGAGGAGGGACCCGCGGGCGTGGTCCGCTACGGCGGTGCGCTCGACCCCTCCGAAGCGCGCGAGGCCTACCGTACGGCGGCCGTCCATGTGCTGGCGAGCGTGAACGAGCCGTTCGGCATGACGGTCATCGAGGCGTTGGCCGCGGGCACGCCCGTGGTGTGCACCGACACCTGCGGCATCGCCGACGAGTTGGCCCGCCGTGGCGCCGCCCTCGTCACCGACGGCAGTCCCGAGTCCATGGCGGCAGCGGTCCGCCGGCTGCTAGGCGACCCGGAGCTGTGCGCCCGGATGGCGCGGGCCGGCCGCCGCGTGGTCGAGGACGTGTACTCCATCGGCGCCGTGGTGGACCGCCTGGAGGAGATCTACCTGGACACCTGCCGGAACGAGCCCGCCGGCCCAGGCGGTACGGACGGCGGGGCACGTCCGGCCGCCGACCACCCCCGGCGGGAACCGACCGCACCGACCCCGGCCGGCTGACCACCCGAGCCCGGTCGCCGGACGGGCCGGGCGGGGGGGCCGCCGACCGGCGGGCAACCGGTGCGCACCGGGCGGGCGTCCGGGCCCTCTCCCCCACCGCGCGCACGCCGGAGTCATCCGAGTCTGCGGGCCCGAACCGGGGACTGGCAGCCGGCGGGAGACCACCCGGCGGTCAACCGGTGGGCATCGGGCGGGCCTTCGACAGACACCCGGCAGACGCTCGGCGGCCCCCCTCCCGCGCCCCCCGTACGCCGGGATCACCTGAACCTGCGAACCCGGGCGCGGGGCTCGCGACCACCGGGAACACCAACGGCCCGACGCTCGACCACTTCCCCCTCCCGCGCCCGGCGTGCGTCAGGGGCATCTGAGCCTCCAGGCCGGCCGCACCATCGGCGGCCAGGACCGAGCCGCGTGGCAGCTGTGCCGCGCGGGCCGGACCGGTTCCGCGCGCCTCAGGCCGTGCCGGTCCACCAGGCCGTGACGGCGCGCTTGCGTACGCCCCACGCCTCCCCTCGACGCCAGTCCCCACCCGTCCACGCCGCCGTGGCAGCGCTCACGTACACCCCCCTCCGCGCCAGTCCCCCACCCGCCCACGACACCATGGCAACGCTCACGTACACCCCCCGCCGCGCCACCATGGCAGCGCTTGCGCGCGGGCGCCTCCCGCCGCCGGCCCACGAGCGTGCCGGCGGCGGGAGGCGTTCGTTCAGGGGCGGCGGCGGGTTCCGCCGGCGCTCACGCTGTGGAGGATGTCCTCGAAGCGGGAGGCGCAGCCCTCCAGGGCGAACTCCCGCTCGGCCAGGGCGCGGCTCTCCTTGCCGAGCCGCTCGGCGCGGGCCGGGTCGGACAGGACCTCCCGGACCCAGGTGGCCGCACCCTCCAGGGCCGACTCCTCCGGGGGGAAGACCGCCGACCCCGCCTGCCGGAGCAGCCGCGCGGCGAGGTTGTCGGCGGGCATCAGGCCGAGCACGGGCCGCCCGGCGCACAGATAGGACAGCGTCTTGGACGGGACCGAGAACTGCCCCGCCTCCGGGCCCAGCAGGACGACGAGGACGTCGCCCGTGCCCAGCACCTCGGGCAGCCGCTCGTAGGGCTGGAAGGGCAGCAGGGTCAGGTCGACGCCCCGCGCCGCGGCGACGTCCCTGAGGACGGGTACGGCGGGACCGTCGTTGACGACGACGAGACGTACCGGACTCCCCTGCTCGCGCAGGCGCTCGGCCAGCCGCACCAGCAGCGCGGGGTTGTGCTTCAGCCCGAGCGTGCCGGAGTACAGCACCGTCCGCACGCCGTTCAGACCGTGCTCCGCCGACCAGCCGTTGGTCCGTGCCACGGGGACGATCTCGTCCAGCGGCGCCCAGTTGGGGATGACGCTGACCTTGCCGGCGGTGCCCCACCGCTCGTGGACCCGTACGAACGAGTCGGCGATCACCACGACGGCCGCGGCCTGCCGCGCCGACCACTTCTCGCCCGCCCCGAACACCTTGGCCGCCAGGCCCATCGACTTGGCGACATCGGCGGCGGCGAAACTCTCCAGCGCGACCGCGGTCACGTCCTGGTGCCACAGCACCCAGGGGATGCGCAGCCTCTTCAGGACGGCCGCGGTCACGACCAGGACCGGGATCGGCAGGTTGGACAGCAGCGCCACGTCGGGTTGCTCGCGGCGGACCTGCCGGGCCAGTTCGAGACCCAGCCGGGTCTCCTGGCCGAGCCGGTGGAAGTACGCCTCCTTGCGCAGCCTGACGCCGTCCCCGATGGTGGCGAAGCGCAGGCCCGCGGCGGGTGCGGCGAGGTCGCCCTTGCCGGAGACGTAGGCCGTGCACGTCGAGTGGACGACCTGGTGACCGCGACGCGCCAGCTCCCGGCTCAGCTGGGCCTGGAACGGGTGGCCGCTGTAGTCGTGGACGAGGATCCTCATCGTCCCGTGTCCTCGCGACGGCTCCGGCGTCACTGGTGGGATCGCTTGACCTGGTCGTAGACCCACGCGTAGGTCCGTTCCAGTCCGTCGGCCAGGGAGACCGACGGCTCCCAGCCGTAGATCTCGCGGATCAGGGTGTTGTCGGAGTTGCGCCCGCGCACGCCCTGGGGGGCGTCCAGCCGGTGGCTGCGCTCGCAGCGGATGCCGGCGATCCGCTCGACGATGTCGACGAGCTGGTTGATGGTCACCAGCTCCGAGGAGCCGAGGTTGACCGGTTCGCCGCTGTTCCCCTGCATGATCATCTGGGTGCCGTGGAGGCAGTCGTCGATGTACATGAAGGAGCGGGTCTGGAGGCCGTCGCCCCAGATCTCGATCCGGTGGTCGCCCGAGAGCACCGCCTCGGCCACCTTCCGGCACACCGCGGCGGGGGCCTTCTCCCGGCCGCCGGCCCATGTGCCGTGCGGGCCGTAGACGTTGTGGTAGCGGGCGACGCGGGTGGTGAACCCGTAGTCCTCCGTGTAGTGGCGGCACATGCGCTCGGAGAAGAGCTTCTCCCAGCCGTAGCCGTCCTCGGGCTGCGCCGGGTAGGCGTCCTCCTCGCGCAGCGCGGTGACGTCCGGGTCGGTCTGCCTGGCGGCGGCGTAGACGCAGGCGGAGGAGGAGTAGAAGTAGCGCTCCACCCCGGCCTCGTGGGCGGCCTGGAGCATGTGGGTGCTGGTCAGCACCGACATCATGCAGGCGGCCTTGTTGTTCTCGATGAAGCCCATGCCGCCCATGTCGGCGGCCAGCATGTACACGTGCCGTGCGTCCCGGACACCCGCGCGCGCGTTCTCCAGGAGCGACAGGTCGGCGATCACGTTCTCCGCGGCGTCGTGGACCTGGTACCACTCGTGCCGGGGCTTGATGTCGATGGAGCGGACGGTCAGCCCCTGGGCCAGGAGGGAGCCCACGAGATGGCCTCCGATGAATCCCCCGCCACCGGCAACGACGACGTCGACCTGCTTGCCCATGGGCAACTCCTTTGTCCGAAGAGCGGATGACCTGGTGCGATAAAGCAATGCACATTTATGCTGATTTCCGGCAAATGGCACGCCGACCGGCCTCCCCGCGTCACCCGATGACGATGCTGTGCGGGCGACCGCGCGCGGCCCCCAGGATTCGCGCGCGCCTGTACGACTTCATGAGGTACGGGCGCTATAACCCTGTTGATGAGCTTTCAGGTGAAATTCCCGGCAGGCGAAGACCTTCGGTGGCGCAAGGCTCCCGTCCGCAGCGTGCCCGCGGTCTCCCTGTGGTCCGTGGCGCTGCTGGTCCTGCTGCCGGGGCTGATCCTCCAGTCGGACGGCGCGCACCTGTCGGTCCCGCTCGCCGCGCAGGGTGTGGTGCTGGCACACACCGGTGTGGCCCTCATCCGTGTGCTCACCGCGACGACGGTCCGGCTCACCGCCCTCGGTTTCTGGGTCTTCGCCTACGTCTGGCTCGGCCTCGCGCCCCTGGCACAACTCGCCACGGACACCTATCCCTGGGCCTACCGGACCGGTCAGGGGACCGCCCTCACGGCCGTGGCCGTCGTCGAACTCGGCCTGCTCGCCCACAGCGCGGGAGCCGCCGTCGCCGGCCGCCGGGAGCGCGCCCGTACGGCGGCCGGGCCCGCCGCCCCCTCGCCGGGGCCGGTGGAACGGCTGCTGTCCCGCCGCCTCGCGCCCTGGCGCCTGCTGTCGCTGTGCGGGCTCGCCCTCGCCCTGGCGGCGGTGCTCATCCCCGCCCAACCCGGCGGCATGAGCGCCTACTTCACGAGCCGTGAGGCGCTGCGCGAGGCGGGCTCCGCCGACGGTTCGGACAACGCGTTCCTGTCGGCGCTGCGCAACTGGTCCCTGTCCGTGCCCGCGTTCTGGGCGCTGCTGGGCCTGCTGCACGTACCGCGCGTGCCCGGCGGCGACCGTCTGCTGCGCGGCATCCGCCGGCTGCTGCTGCCGCTGCTCCTCGCCCTGAACGTCGTCGTCAACAACCCCGTCAGCAGACCGCGGTTCTGGTTCGGCACGGTCCTGCTGACCCTGCTGTTCGCCGTGCCCCGGCTGTCCCGGCCCCGCGCCTTCCGCGTGATCGCGGCCACGCTCATGGCGAGCGTGCTGCTGCTCTTCCCGTACAGCGACTACTTCCGCTACAGCGACCGGGAGCAGTTCACCGTCGTGTCGCTGTCCGCGCAGTTCACCGCCAACGGCGACTACGACGCCTTCCAGCAGGTGCAGACCGGCATCGACATGGCGCGGGACCAGGGATTCTCACCGCAGGACGTGCTGGGTCCCGTGCTGTTCCCGGTCCCGCGCTCGGTGTGGCCGGACAAGCCGGGGGACACCGGCATCACCCTGGCCCGGTACGCCGGTTACGACTTCCTCAACCTCTCCGCCCCGCTGTGGATCGAGAGTTACCTGTGGGCCGGCCCGCCCGCCGTGGCCGCCGTGTTCTTCCTGCTCGGCGCGGCCGGGCGGCGCATGGACGACGTGCGCCACCGGCTCCGCGACCGGGCGGGCACCCTCGCGACGTTCCTGGTCCCGGCGTTCGCCTTCTACCAGATCGTCTTCCTGCGCGGCAGCCTGCTGGGGATCGTCGGCCCGCTGACGCTGCTGGTGACCGTTCCGCTGCTCGTCACCACCCCCGGCGCCCGCGCGGCCCGGCTTGTCCCGTCGGCGCCGCCGACCGCACCCATCCGCCCCGCACAGCTCCCCGGAACAGGAGGGCACCCGTGACCGGCCCCATCCACCTCTACGACCGGTACGACGAGCCGGACCAGCTACACGACCAACTCCGCCGGCTCCTGCGCCACCGCGTCGTCATCGCCCTCGGGATCGTCCTGGGGCTGCTCGGCGGCGCCGCCCTGGCCCTCTCCCGGGCCCACACCTACACCTCCGCCAGCGAAGTCCTCGTACGCTCCACCGCCGACCCCTTCGGCACGGTCAGCGTGGCCGCCGACAACCAGGTCAGCATGGGCACCGAGCAGCAGATCGCCGCCAGCACCGCGGTCGCCGTCCGCGCGGCACGCCTCATGGGCCAGGCCGACGGCAAGGCCGCCGCGCTGGAGGGCGGTCTGCGGATCACCAACCAGGCCAGGTCCCAGGTGCTGCGCTTCGAGTTCACCGCCCGCACCCCGAAGCGCGCGGCGCGCGGCGCCAACGCCTTCGCCGAGGCCTATCTGGCCGACCGCAAGGCGCGCAACCAGGCCGCCGTCCAGCGGGCCACCCGCGGCGTGGAGCAGCAGATCAAGACGGTGGAGGCGGCGCAGAAGAAGGAGCCGGAGGACGACGACGCCACCAAGGCCGTGCAGAGCCAGCTGGACACCCTGCGCAAGCGCGTCGTCGACATCAACTCCCACGACACCGACGGGGGCGACGTCGTCCGCCGCGGCGAGGTGCCCGCCCGGCCCTCGGTGCCCGGCTGGCCGACCCTGCTCGCGCTCGGGCTGGCGGCCGGACTGGCCCTCGGCATCCTGCTGGCCTGGCTGCGCTCCGCCCTCGACACCCGGGTCCGGTCGGCCGACGAGGCCCGGGCCGCGCTGCGCACCCCGGTGCTCGGCCTGCTGCCCCCGGGGCACGGCGAGGACGACGACCTGCCGGCGGTCGGCCGCCAGGGCGGTGACCGGGCCGAGACCCTGCGCGCCCTCGCCTACCGGCTGCGCGGGACCTGCCTGCCCGCCGGCACCGGCCGGCTCCTCGTCGTCTCCCCCCGGCGCGGTGCCGCCACCGAGGAGGTGGCCGTGAACCTCGCCGCGGCCCTCGCGGAGTGCGGCGACGAGGTGCTGCTGGTGGACGCCGACCCCGGCACGGCCGCCCTCACGGCCCGGCTGCCACTGCTGCCGGACGACGCCCGCACGCCCGGGGACGCCTCCTCCCTCCCCGACGGGAGCCGGCTGGTCGACGCCGGGACCGCCGGGCGGTTCGCCTGCTGCGCCGGCGGCACCGGTTCGCCCGCCCGGACGGGCGGGTCCGCCGCCGTCCACCGGCTGCCGGCCGGGTCCGGCTCCCGTACCACGGTCGTCGTCGCCCGGCCGCTCCTGGAGCACGCCGACGCCCTGGCCCTCGCCCAGCGTGTCGACGGCGTCCTGCTGGTCGCCGGCCTCGGCACCACCCGGCGCGACGACCTCAGGCGGGCGCACGAGCTGATCGACTGCTCCGGCGGGACCCTCCTCGGCATCGTGCTCGACGCCGGCCGGCGCGGACGACTCCGTGCCGTCCTGCGCCGCCGCCCCGCGCGCCGCCCGGAGGCGGAGACCGTCACGCCGGTCGTGGAACTTCCGGCGCAGGACGACACGCTCTCGGTCTCCCGCGGATGACCGCCCCCGAAGCGACCGCCGCCGCCCCCGCCGCCGACAGCGTCGCCGCCGCCGCGCGGGGCGGGTGGTGGGGGGTGGCGGGTTCCGCGACGAACGCCGTCTTCGCCTTCGTCTTCGTCGGCCTGATCACCCGCGCCCTCGGAGCCCAGGGCGCGGGCGCGGTCTTCACGGGCGTGGCCCTGTTCACCATCCTCAGCAACACCTGCAAGCTCGGCGCCGACACCGGGCTCGTCCGTCTGGTCTCGCGCGACATCGCCGTGGGCGGTGGCCGCTCGGTGGGCGGTCTGCTGCGCGCGGCCGTCGTGCCCGCGGCCGTGGCCAGTACGGCGGCATCGCTGCCCCTGCTGCTGTACCCGGCGGTGGCCACCACGCTCCTGCCGCACCTGCCGCCGGCCGACGCGGTCGCCCTGGTCCGGCTCTTCGGGCTGTTCCTGCCCGTCGCCACCGTCGGACTGGTCCTGCTCGGCGCCACCCAGGGCCTTGGCACCGTGGTGCCGTTCGTCGGCGTGGAGCAGGTCGGCAAGCCGGTGCTGCGCGTGCTGATCGCCGTACCGGTGGCCGCTTGGGTGCCGGGCCTGCTCCCTCTGGCCGCGGCCTGGTTGCTGCCCGCGCTGGCCGGCACCCTGGCCGCCTGGCCGGCCCTGCGCCGCTGCCGCGCCCTCCGCGGCAGCGCGCGGCCGGCCGTGCGCGGGGCCGTTCCCTGGCGCGCCTTCTGGACCTTCGCGGCACCCCGCGCGATCTCGTCCGTCTTCGACATCAGCGCGGTCTGGGTCGGCGTCATCCTGCTGTCCGCGCTGGCCACCGGCGCCGAGGCGGGTGTCTACACCGCCATCGGCCGCGTCGTCACCGCGGGCACCCTGCTGCAACTGGCCGTCCGGCTCGCCGTGGCGCCCCAGATCAGCAGACTGCTCGCCGTCGACCAGGTCGCCGAGGCGCGCCACCTGCACCGGGTCTCGACCTGCTGGATCGTGCTCTTCTCCTGGCCGCTGTTCGTCCTCGTCGCCGCCTTCCCCCGGACCGTGCTGTCGGTCTTCGGCCCGGAGTTCGTCGGCGGAGCGCCCGCCCTGGTCGTGCTGTGCGTGGCCTCGATGGTCAACGTCGCGGTCGGCAACGCCCAGACCGTGCTGCTGATGTCCGGCAGGAGTTCCTGGCACCTGGCCGTCACCGCGGCCGCGTTCACGGTGCAGTTGACGGTCGGCCTGCTCGCCGTGCCGCGGTGGGGCGTCCTCGGGGCCGCCGTGTCCTGGGGCGCGGCCATCGTGGTGGAGAACCTCTGGGCCGCCCTGCTCATCCGGCTGCGCCTCGGCTTCACGACCGTGGACCGGGGCTACACCACCGCCCTCGGGACCGGACTCGCCGTCTCGGTGGTGCTGGCCGCCGTGCGCTCACTGGGAGGTGACACCCCGTCAGGACTCGCCGCCGGGATGACTTTGGGATTGTGTGCGTTCGGTACTACTTTGTGGTGGTATCGCAGGCCGCTGGGAGTGAGTGAGCTGGTCGGAGTTCTGCGCCGTCGCGCCGCATGAGCCCAGGCAAGGGTGTGCGGTCGTCGTGCGGCGGACCCCGCGTCACTCCCCGCGTGTCGCCCACACCACTGCCATCCGGGGTGTCCTTTGCGCCTGAGAAATCTCCCGTCGAGGGCGGCCACCAGTGCTGTCGCCGCCACGCTCCTGTGCTCCGCCGCCCTGCTCCATCCCGCCCCCGCCACGGCCGCCGGTGAACCCAGGTCGTCGTTCACCGCCGATCCGCTGACGACCTGGCAGACGAACGGCATCGTCTGGTCGCTGGCCGCCGCGCACGGTGTCGTGTACGTCGGGGGGACCTTCGACGCGGTGCGGCCGCCCGGCGCCAAGCCGGGCGACCGGGAGGTCCCGCGCCGCAACTTCGCCGCGTTCGACGCGGTCACCGGCGCCCTGCTGCCCTGCGCGCCGTCGTTCACCGGCGGTGAGGGAACCGTCCGCGCGCTCAAGACCTCGCCGGACGGCCGGGTGCTGTACGTGGGCGGCTCCTTCAGTCATGTCGGGTCCACCGGCGTGGCCAGCGCCATCGCCCTGAACACGGCCGACTGCTCCCTGCGCGGGGACTTCCGGCCGGCGGTGTCCGCGACCGTCCGGGCGATCGACGTCACCGACCGGACGGTCTATCTCGGCGGTGACTTCGGGCAGGTCGACGGCCGGACCCGGAAGCGCATCGCCGCCTTCACCCCCGAGGGCGACCTGCGGCCGTTCCGGGCCGACGTCGACGCTCCGGTGCGCGCGCTGTCGGTGGTGCCCTCGCACGAGAAGATCTACGCCGGCGGTGACTTCGAGTGGGTCAACGGCCGGCGGGCCCACTCGCTGGTCGCCCTGAACTCCACCAGCGGGGCGACCGAGCGCACCTTCCCGGACTGGCTGCCGCCCCGGTCGTCGGTGAAGTCGATCGCGCAGGACGGCACCCGGTTCTACGTGGGTGCCGAGGGCCACGGCCCGGGCATCTTCGACGGCCGCATCGCGGGCCGTCTCGACAACGACCGCATGGTGTGGAAGGACACCTGCCGCGGCGCCACCCAGGTCGTCCTGCCCTACCAGGGCGTCCTCTACAGCGCCTCGCACGCGCACGACTGCCGTGAGACGCCGGGCGGGTTCCCCGAGCGGCACGACCGGCAGCACCTGCTGGCCCAGTCGCCCGGGGACAGCAGGATCCTGCACTGGTTCCCCGATACCGACGAGGGGACGGGGGAGCAGATCGGCCCCCGGGCGCTGACGGTCGCCCGTGGCGTCCTCTGGGTGGGCGGCGAGTTCACCAAGGTCAACGGCGAGCCCCAGCAGGCCCTCACCCGCTTCGGGGCCGGCCCCGACACCGGGGCACCGGAGGTTCCCGCCCTCTCGCTCGCCGCCGGGCGCGCCGGACAGGTCACCCTGCGCTGGAATGCCTCGTGGGACCGGGACGACGCGTCGCTCACCTACCGGCTCTACCGGGACGGCCGGCTGATCTCCCGGCAGACGCGGTCGTCCACCTACTGGGACCGGCCGTTGATGAGCTACACCGACTCCGTGGGCGCCGGCACCCGTCACCAGTACCGGATCGAGGTGACGGACGGGACGAACACCTCGCCGAAGTCGCCGCCGCTGCAGGTGACCGTGCCCGCTACCAAGGCGGGTGACACGGCCAAGTGACCCGCATCGGATTCGCACCCGGCGTCTACGACCTCTTCCACATCGGGCACCTCAACATCCTGCGCGAGGCGCGCCGGCACTGCGACCGCCTCGTCGCCGGAGTCACCTCGGACGACCTGGCCGTCCGCCTCAAGGGCAGACCGCCGGTCGTGCCGCTCGCCGAGCGCCTGGAGATCGTCGGCAGCCTGCGCTGCGTCGACGTGGCCGTCGTCGAGTCGGAGGAGGACAAACTGGAGACGTGGAAGCGGGTCGGCTTCCACACCATCTTCAAGGGCGACGACTGGCGGGGAACGCCCAAGTGGAACCGGCTGGAGCGGCGTTTCGCGGAGGTCGGCGTCGAGGTCGTCTACTTCCCCTACACCCTGCACACCTCCAGCACCCTCCTGCGCGGCGCCCTGGAACTGCTCGCCCGGCCCACGTCGCCGGAGATCCCCTCAGCGCAGCTCCCGGAACGACTTGACCAGGAAGACCGCCATGAACAGGAGGTGGGCCAGCAGCAGGGCGCAGTACACGGAAAGGAAGACGTGCTGGCTGCCCAGGAATAGGAAGCCGAGGCAGGTGACGCCGTAATCGACGGGCAGGAGCAGCAAGGACCGCAGCGCCGGCGCGGGCTCCGCCGGCGCCGGGGCCGCCGTCCGCCGCTTGAGCTGCTCGGTCAGGATACCGACGAAGAAGATCACCACGGCCGCCAGCTCGAACAGCATCGGAGCCAGCAGGAAGGCCGGGTCGGGCAGGGAGAAGAACCGGTAGAACGACACCAGGACGACCAGGTGGACCGTGACCAGCTTGACGCAGTCCAGCACATGGTCCAGCCACTCGCCGGACGGGCTTCCGGAGCGCTGCGTGCGGGCGAGCTGTCCGTCCGCCGCGTCGAGGGCGAACCCCACGGCCAGGGCCGCGCAGACGCAGACCGACAGCCCCGGACCGGGTCGCACCAGGGCCACGGCGGCCAGGGCGGGAAAGGTGAACAGGGCACCGAGCACGGTCAGCTGGTTGGGGGTCGCGCCGACCCGGTAGGCCAGCGCCGCCAGGACGCGACCGGCCGGGCGGTTGACGAACAGGGTGTAGACCGAGACTCCCTTCGCCGGCTTCTGCGCTGCCGACATATACCTGAGCACCTCGATGAACCCGGTCATTTGTCTCCTTACCCGCTGGAAAGAAGAGAATCATGACAGAACGGGATAAACATATGTCCCGTGTCAGCCGTCGGCGACTTCTGCGCGGCGGCGCCTCGGCGCTGGCGGCGACGGCCCTGTCCACCCGCGGCGCGTCCGCCGTCCCGCGCCCGCCCGCCGATGCGGACACCGTGGTCGACGTGGCCGAGCTGGGGGCGGTCGGCGACGGGCAGACCGACGACACCGAGGCGTTCGAGATCGCCTACACGTTCGCCGCCGCGCGTGTCTCCGAGGGGGTCGGCCGCGTGGTGATCGAGATCCCCGCCGGCCAGTTCCTGATCACCCGTCCGCACGCGCTGCTGAACGGAGTCGCCCCGCCGCGGCCCGCGAGCGGCCTGCGGTTCTCCGGTGCGGGCAGGCGCATGACCAGTCTCGTCTTCCGCCCCGGCACCGGCCCCGGCTCCTTCCTCTGCCGCAACCAGGACGTGTGGTCGAACCTCTCCTTCGAACGCATGCAGTTCCGCTCGGCCACACCGGGCGCCTCCTTCTTCGACTCGTACTCGACCGGGCAGGCGCAGGACTACCGGTTCTCCGAGTGCGAGTGGATGGGGGAATGGGAGTACGGGCTCGTCCTGAGCGGCACGGACACCAACTCGGAGATGCGGTGGGAGGCGTGCCGGGTCGGTGGCCGCTACCGCCGGGCGTTCCTGTACTCGGGGCTGACCCGGGACGGGCAGCGGGAGCCGAACGACCAGGACCAGTTCCTCAACTACTGGTTCACCGACATGAAGGTCGAATACGAGTGGGGCAACTTCCTGGAGTTCCCCTACGGCGGCTCCATCGCCTGCCGGGGCGGCTCGTACATCATCACGGACAGACGTCCGCAGAGCACCCCGGAATACGGCACCACCAGCACGTTCTTCCGCTTCCCCGTGGCCCGGCACCACGACTCGGTGCAGCGGTTCCACGCCCAGGACATCCGTTTCGAGGTGCGCAACCCCGACGTGGTCGTCATCGACTGCGTGTGGAACGGCGGCACGGTCCACTTCAGCGACTGCGACGACACCGGCCTCGCCTACAAGGACTTCTCCGCCGAAGTCCGCCCGCACCGCTACGACGTGGGCCCGCGCGGACCGCTGATCCGCTACGACTCCTGCCAGTTGGTGGGCCGCCACGAGTACCGGCCGGCCTCCGCACCGGACCCCCTTCCGGTCCTCGCCCGCTACGACATGTGTCTGCTCCGCAGCCATACGGCACATGACTTCGCGGTCACCGGCGGTACCGGGCAGGTGCCCTTCGTGCAGTTCGTCAACTGCGTCGACGCCGGCAACACGAACGACTCGCCCGTGTCCACCCCGTCCACCCCGTCCACCCCGCCCGCCCCGCCCCCGTGCCTCGCGCCGAGCCCGAGCCCCGCGACGGCACCCGAGCCGAGTCCCGCCACGACCCCCTCGCCGCAGCCGGCGACGCCCCCCGAGCCCAGCCCCGCGACGACCGGCACCCCGGACACCCCGGCGCCGCGTGACACCGGTCAGGCGGACTGCCCCTCCCCGCAGCAGAAGTCCCCCTGACCGGTGTACTCCGTCCGCGCCCGTCCGCGCGGCGGCGCATCACCCGTGGGAGGGACTTCCCGGCGCCGATGACCGGCAGCGGAACACGTCGGCGCGCAAGCTCACTGGTATCCGCAGTCCCGACGCCGGGAAACGGCCCGTCAGCACGACGGGCCGACCCCGGTGGCCATCGCTTCAGGGGGCGCCTGGAACTCCGGGAAGGAGTCGTCGCCACGCTCCGGCCCACGCCCTTCCCACCGGGTTCGCCACGGTGCGGCGCGGCGATGAGCACCCCCCTCGTATCGCAGTCGGCCGCGTCGTTCCGTCCCGGAATCCACGTGGTCGCGCCACGACATGAAAGGCATCAGGATGTCACGCTTGGCGCATTCGGCGCTGCATCGGGTCCGTCCGGGCATGGCCGCGCTCACCGCTGTCGCCGCCGTCACGACACTCGGCGTGTCCGTGCCGCCCGCGACGGCCGCGCACTCCCCCTCCGGCTCCCGTGCGGGTGGCACACCGTCAGGGATCGGCAAGCTCACGGGCGAGCTGACGACGCCCTGGGGGATTTCGTTCCTCCGGGACGGCAAGACGGCGCTGGTGACTGAACGCGACACCGCCGTGGTCTGGAAGGTCGCCCTGGACGGCGCCAAGAAGAAGGTCGGCACGGTGCCGAACGCGGTGTGGAGCCTCCAGACGCAGGACAAGGGCGGTCTGCTGGGTGTCGCCACGTCACCGACCTGGAACGGGACCACCGACAAGGACGTGTTCTTCATGGAGACCACGGCCAAGGACAACCGTGTGGTCAGGATGAAGTTCGACGGCACCCGGCTGAGCAACTACACCCCCATCCTGACCGGTATCGTCCGGGACACCCAGCACAACGGCGGACAGATCGCCTTCGGGCCCGACGGATATCTGTACGTCGCCACCGGCGACGCCCAGAAGAGCCACCTGGCGCAGGACAAGAAGTCACTCAACGGGAAGATCCTGCGGATCACCAAGAAGGGTGCCGCGGCTCCCGGCAACCCGTTCGGAACCCGCGTCTACAGCTACGGCCACCGCAATCCCCAGGGACTGGCCTGGGACCGCGCCGGACGGTTGTGGTCCACCGAGATCGGCCTGTCAACCTGGGACGAACTCAACCTCGTCAAGCCGGGCCGGAACTACGGCTGGCCCACCTGCGAGGGCTCCTGCCGCGCCGCGGGCATGACCAACCCGAGGATGGTCTGGGACCCGAACAAGGGAGGCGTGCCCGCGCAGATCGCGATCGTCAACAACGTGATCTACGCCTCCACGCTGAGCGGCCGCCGGCTGTGGCGGGTGCCGATCGACTCCACCGGCCAGGACGTCGGACGGGCGACGGCCTACTACAACGGCGCCTACGGCCGGCTGCGGGCACTGGTGAAGGTCCCCGGCGCGGACCAGCTGTGGCTGGGCACGAGCGACCGCGGCGTCGACAAGGACCTGCTCCTCAAGGTGACCATCAAGTAACGACGATCGACCGAAGGCTCCCTCCCGCCCGGGGAGGGCAACACCCCCTCGCAGAAAGGAAGGTACGCACCATGACCGAAGCCGTCGAGCAGGTCGAGCAGCCCGCCCGTACGACCGAGGAGATCGACCGGACCGCCTGGCAGACCCCCGGATACGTGGTCGTCGACACCGCGCTGGAGGTCACCGCCTACTCCCTCAGCGTCCGCTAACCGCCGGCATGCTGCTGCAGGTGCTCGGTACCGCGGCCGGCGGCGGCATCCCCCAGTGGAACTGCGCGTGCCCCGGGTGTTCCGGGGCACGCGCCCACCCCGGGCGGCGCCGCCGACACGCCTCGCTGGCCGTCCGTGCCGACGAGGGCCGCTGGTACCTCGTCAACGCCACCCCCGACATCGGCGACCAGATCGAGGCCCACCCGGTCCTCCACCCCGGGCCGGGGCCCCGGCAGACACCGATCGCCGGAGTCGTGCTCACCGACGCCGAACTCGACCACACGCTGGGGATCGGGCGGCTGCGCGAGGCGGACGGCGTGGAGATCCTCGCCACCGCCCCGGTCCGCGAGGCGGTCGACACCCGCCTGCGTCTCGGCGCGGTCCTCTCCCCGTACACCACCCTGACCTGGCGGGAGCTGCGGTGCCGGGGGGCACAGCCGCTGCACGCCGACCCGGGCGTCCCGGCCGGATCCGGCGTGCTGATCAGCGCCGTACCCGTCTCCGGCAAGCGCCCGCGCTACGCCGCCGACGCCCCCGACGACGACTCCTGGGTCGTCGCGCTGCGCCTGTACGACCCGGCCACCGGCGGGACCGCCCTGTATGCCCCGGCCGTGGCCGCCTGGTCCGACGCGCTGCACCGAGCCGCCGCCGAGGCCGACTGCGTCATCGTCGACGGCACCTTCTGGGACGACGAGGAGCCCCGCCGCACCGGCATCTCCCCCCGCACCGCCACGGGCATGGGGCACCTGCCCGTCGACGGACCCGGCGGCACCGCCGGCATCCTCGCCGCGCTGTCCGCCCGCTGCCTCTACACCCACCTCAACAACACGAACCCCCTCGTCGACCCCGCCGCGCCGCAGCACAAGCGGCTCGCCCGGCTGGGCATCGAGGTGGCCGAAGACGGAATGGTGATCGAGCTGTGACCACGACACTCGCCCCGCCGGTGAAGCCCTGGAGCCGCGCCGAGTTCGAGGACCGCCTGCGTGCGGTGGGCCAGGACCGCTACCACGACCGCCATCCCTTCAACGTCCGCATGCACCAGGGCGACCTCGGCCCGGACGAGGTGCGCTGCTGGATCACCAACCGCTTCCACTACCAGCGCCACATCCCGGTCAAGGACGCGCTGATCATCGCGAAGCTGGACTCGTCGCGGCTGCGGCGCATGTGGCTGCGGCGGATCGAGGACCACGACGGACGCGGCGAGGGCGAGGGCGGCATCGAGCGCTGGCTGCGGCTCGGCGAGGCGGCCGGCGTGGACCGCGAGACCCTGTTGTCGGGCGGGACCGTGCTGCCGGGCGTCCGGCTGGCCGTGGAGGGCTACGTCAACTTCTGCCGCCTGCGCTCCACCCTGGAGGCCGTCGCCGCCTCGCTCACCGAGCTCACCGCGCCCGACCTGATGCGCCTGCGCATCGAGGCGTTCGAGCGCCACTACCCGTGGATCGCGCCGGACGGGCTCGCCTACTTCCGCGCCCGCGTCGACCAGGGCCGGCGTGACAGCGCCGAGGCGCTGGACCTCGTGCTGGAGTGGGCCCGCACCCGCGAGGAGCAGGAGAAGGCCGTGGCCGCGCTCTCCTTCAAGTGCGATGTGCTGTGGTCCCTGCTCGACGCCGTACAGCAGTACGCGGCGATGCCCAGGCAGGACGAGCGGGCGCACGGCCGGGACAGCGCGTTGGAGCGGGTGTGATGACGCGGACCGCGCAGCAGTGGTGCCCGGCGCTCGCCCCCGCGCTGATGCTGCGGCACGACGCCGTGCGCGGCACGGACCTGCTGGTACTGCCGGAACGCGTGGTCGTGCTCGAAGGACACGGCGGGATGGTCGTCGGGCTGTGCGACGGCACGCGCACCGTGCCCGGGATCGTCGGCGAGCTGGCCGAGCGCTTCCCCGGGGCGCCGGTGGCCACCACCGTCCCCGCGTTCCTCGACAGCCTGCGACAGGAAGGCTGGCTGACGTGACCACCCCCGTGAACCCCGGGTCCGTCGTGGCGCCCGCACCCCCCTGGGCCCTGCTCGCCGAGCTCACCCACGCCTGCCCGCTGCACTGCCCGTACTGCTCGAACCCGCTGGAACTGGCCCGCCGCTCGGCCGAGCTGAGCACCGACGAGTGGACGGACGTACTGCGTCAGGCCGGCGAACTGGGCGTCGTGCACACGCACCTGTCCGGCGGCGAGCCGCTGCTGCGCCCGGACCTGGAGCGGATCGTCGCCGCCGCCGAGGCCGCCGGGATCTACACCCAGCTGGTCACGAGCGGGACCGGCCTGGACGAGGCCCGGCTGGCCGCCCTCACCGGGGCCGGGCTGCGCAGTGTCCAGCTGTCCGTCCAGCACGCCGACCCGGGGGCCAACGACCGCATCGCCGGACGTCCCGCTGCCTTCGCCGCGAAGGAACGGGCCGCGGCGCTCGTCCGCCGGGCCGGGATCCCGCTCGGCCTGAACGTCGTGCTGCACCGCGACAACCTCGACGCCGTCGACGCCGTCGTCGAACTCGGCCTGGCCTGGGGCGCCGACCGCATCGAGCTGGCCAACGCGCAGTTCTACGGCTGGGGCCTGCTCAACCGGACCGCGCTGCTGCCCACCCGCGACCAGCTGGCCCGCGCCCGGGAGACCGTGGAGCGCCGCCGGGAGGAACTCGCCGGGCGGATCGACCTGGTGTGGGTCGTCCCCGACTACTTCGACGGCGTGGCCAAGCCCTGCATGGGCGGCTGGGGAGCGGTCTCGCTCACCGTCGCGCCGGACGGGACCGTGCTGCCCTGCCCGGCGGCTGCCTCCCTGCCGGACCTGGACCCGCCCAACGTCCGCGACCACCGGCTCGCCTGGATCTGGCAGCGGTCCCCGGCCTTCAACCGCTTCCGCGGCACCGACTGGATGACGGGACCCTGCCGGGGCTGTCCCCGCCAGGAGGAGGACTTCGGCGGCTGCCGCTGCCAGGCGTTCGCCCTCACCGGCGACGCCGCCCGCACCGATCCGGCGTGCGCGCTCTCCCCCGACCACCACCTCGTCCGCGAGCCGGCCGACGGCGACCGGCCCGAGGCACCGCCGTACGTCTACCGCCGGCCCGGAGCGGTGCCGGCACCGGCACCGGCACCGGCACCGGCACCCACCGTCCTCACCACCGACGGCCCGAAGGGCAGGAACTGACCGGCGGACCATGTGTTCCCACCGTCTTCCGCGCCCTGCCGGACAGCGGCTAGTGTCGGGCGGCGAGTGACTCACGAGGAGCGAAGACATGGTCGGTCGTCCGAGCACGCGTTGACGTTCTGAGGCCGTGAGCGGCCTGTCATCGCGTGCTGCCCTTCCCGCGCGGCACAGCACACTTCCATCCGAGGGGTCCCTGTGCCCGATTCCGATCGGTCTGCTGCGTCCAGCGTGTGGCGGGACGGCGACTTCCGCCGGCTCTGGGCGGGCCAGACGGCCTCCCAACTGGGCGAACACGCGAGTCTGGTGCTGCTGCCGCTCTTCGCCGTCCTGACGCTGCACGCCGGTGCCGGCCAGTTGGGCGCCCTGCGCGCGGTGGGGCAGGCGCCGATCCTGCTGCTGTCGCTCTTCGCCGGCGCGTGGGTGGACAGGTGGCGGACCCGTACGGTGATGGTGCTGACGGACGCCGGCCGGGCCCTGGCACTGGGCGCCGCCGCCGTGGCCGGCCTCCTCGGTGGGCTCGGCCTGCCGGCGCTGCTCGTGGTGGCCTTCGCCGTCGGGGCGCTGTCCGTGTTCTTCGACGTCGCTTACCAGGCGTCCTTGGTACGACTGGTGGAGCGCGATCAGCTGGTGCCGGGCAACAGCGCGCTTGAGGGCAGTCGGTCCGCCGCGCAGACCGGCGGTCCCGCGCTCGGCGGTGCGTTGGTGTCCGTGCTGTCGGCGCCGGTCGCCGCCGCCTCCGGCGCGCTGTTCTTCGCGCTGTCGTTCCTGTCGATCCGACGGATCGGTCGCCGCGAATCCCTCCCGGACCGCCCGGAACGCGCTGCTCGGGTCTGGCGGCGGATCCACGAGGGCCTCCGCTTCGTCGCCGGTGACACGTTGCTGCGGACCGTGTGCCTGGCATCAGCCGCGTTCCAGTTCTTCTTCGCGGCTGCGATGACCCTCTACCTGCTGTTCCTCCCGAGGGACCTGCACCTGTCCGGCACCGCCGTCGGACTGGCACTCGCGGCGACGGGGCCGGGCGCGCTCCTGGGCTCGCTGCTGGCCGCCCGCCTGCCGGGCCGCTTCGGGCACGGCGCTGTGCTCGTGTCCGCGGCGGCACTCGGCGACGGCGTGTTCCTGTGTGTGCCCGCACTGCACGGCACCCCGGCGGTGACGGTTCCCGCGCTCCTCGCGGTCGGCTTCGTCTTCGGGGCCGCCGGCCAGCTGGTGAACGTCACGGTCATGGCCGTCCGGCAGACCGTCGCCCCGGACGGGATGCAAGGCCGCGTGGCCGCGACGATCAACTTCGTCGGCATGGGGATGACCCCGCTCGGCTCGCTGCTCGGCGGATTCCTCGCGGAAGCGTGGGGGACGCGCGCCAGCCTCCTGATGGCAGCGGCAGGCATGCTGCTGTCACCGGCGCTGATGGCCCTGTCCCCCCTCGCCCGCCTGGGGCGGACGCTCCCCGGCCCGCAGGAGGCGGTGGCGCCGTCCGCGTAACGCGTCGGCCGCGAGGTCACCTGGCGGCTTGCGCGCCGGGGTGGCACGGTCGCCGCCGTGGCCCGTCGCACCGGGCGCCAGCGGTGTGCCTGACCGGCAACTACACCCGTGACCACCACACCCCGGAGGGTGCCGGCCGCGCCGTGTTCGCCGGCCGGCACCTCAACGAGCGGGCCTTCGCCCTCACTTCCCCAGGAAGGCGAGCAGCGCGGTGTTGACCTCCTCGGCGTGCGTCCACAGCAGGCCGTGCGGGGCGCCCTCGATCTCCACGTAGTCGGCGGACGGCAGCGCCTTGTGGAAGGGCCGCGCGGTGCCCTCGACGGGCAGGATCCGGTCGCCGGTACCGTGCAGGATCAGGGTCGGCACGTCGATGGCCGGGATGTCGGCGCGGAAGTCGGTGTACCAGGTGGACGGCGCGGCGGCGGCGGCGAAGAACCCGCCGCCCGCCGCGACGTTCCAGCTGTTGCGCACGGCTTCCTCGCTGATCCGGGTGCCGAGGTTCTCGTCCAGGTTGTAGAAGTCCTTGTAGAAGTCCGTGTAGTAGGCGTAGCGGTCCGCCTTGACGGCCGCGACGACGCCGTCGAAGAACTCCTTCGGGGCGACCCCGTCGGGGTTGTCGTCGCTCTTGAGCAGGCAGGGCTCCAGCGAGGCCAGGAAGGCGACCTTGGCGACCCGGGCGGAGCCGTAGGCGGACACGTACCGGGCGACCTCTCCGGTGCCCATGGAGAAGCCGACCAGAACGGCGTCGCGCAGGTCGAGCGTCTCCATCACGGTGTTCAGGTCGGCCGCGAAGGTGTCGTAGTCGTACCCGGTCGTGGGCTGGCTGGACTGTCCGAAGCCACGGCGGTCGTACGTGATCACGCGGTAGCCGGCCTCCAGCAGTACGGCGCTCTGTCGCTCCCAGGAGTGGCCGTCGAGCGGGAAGCCGTGGATGAGGACGACGGGCTGCCCGGTGCCGTGGTCCTCGTAATACAGGTCGATGCTGGTGGAGTTCTCCTGGCCCACGGTGATGTACGGCACGCTCTCGTATCCTTCGCTGGAAGTGGCTGACGCACTCATGCTAGGGCGGTGGGTGCCACCGCCTGTTGTCGGCGAGCGCACTGGTTTTTGCCTGTCAGTGCCAGGGCGGTCCGCGCTCGCCGTGGCCGGACGGAGCCGCACCAGCCGTACAACCCTGTGTGCGGGTTGTGAGTCTTCTGAGTGATCACCCTGTGATCGGAGCAACGAGGAGACCATCATCAACGCCATACGCAAGACCCTGACCGCCACCGCCGTCGTCGGTGCCGTCCTCGCGGGCTCCGCCGCCTGCGGAACGGTGGAGCAGCTGTCCGCCGGCAAGAAGCTCGACCGGGCCTTCGAGGAGCTGGGCAAGAAGCACAGGCTCTCCTTCGAGCTCGACGTGGACACCGACGCCGCGACCCTGAAGGCGCTGGACGCCGAGTCCGACCCCGCGCCCGGCGAGGAGATCCCGGACGAGGCCGCCGACCTGATCAGCGACGCGAAGATCACGATGACCGTGGAGTCGAAGAAGCCGCTCGCCGAGTCCGGCGAGAAGGACCTCGTCGGCATGGCCATGAAGGTCAGCACCCCCGACGGCGACCTCGCCGAGTACCGGGTGATCGGCGACTACGTCTACGCCCGCGTCGACATGGACGCCATGGGCAGGATGTCGGGCAGCCCGGTGCCGTCCGCCGACGACCTGCCGCCGGAGGCCGGGGCGTTCAAGGCCGTCTTCGAGGGCAAGTGGGTGAAGTTCAGCACCAAGGAGATGGACAAGGCCGGCGGTGGGAACCAGGAGTCCGGGGGCGGCCCCGCGCCCGCGCCGTCCCTCGACGCCAAGACGCAGCAGAAGCTGGTGAAGGCGCTGCGCGACGTCGTCGCCCGCGAGGTGCGCTTCAAGACGGCCGGCGGCGGCGACGGCACCGAGCACGTCACCGCGACGGCGCCCTTCCGCACACTGGTCACCGAGCTGTTCGGCGAGCTGGGGCCGCTGACGAAGGACCTGCCGCCGGGCATGCAGCTGCCGACGGACAAGGACCTGAAGGACGCGCCCAACGCCAAGGTGACGGCGGACTTCACCCTCAAGAACGGCGAGCTGTCCCAGGTGGACGTGGACCTCGCCAAGCTGGCCGAAACCGCCAAGGTCAAGAAGCTGGGCCTGACGCTGCGGATGAGCGAGGGCACCAGGCCCACCGCTCCGGCCGGCGCCACGAAGCTCGACCTGGGCGACCTCGTGCACGGCTTCCTCGGCGGGCCGCCGGTGGACGGCTCCGACATCGACACGAGCGGCCTCGACCAGGCTTTCCCGGAGGACGAGTTCTGAGGGAGGACTCCCCAGGTCCGGGCCCCCTGTGGTGAGGCGGACGGGCCTTGTCGGCACGGAGGCGACGAGGATGGGAACGGGTCCTCGTGGCGATCCTCACGGCAGCTCCGGACAGGCTCTAGTCGCAGATCCAGAGGTGCCAGTTCGTGGTCGTCGTTGACTGCTTGCACACGTGATCGGGGAAGCCCTGGCCGGCCGCTTCGCGTTGGGCACGAGTGGCGAAGATGCCGGCGTCAACACACCCCGGGATGACCGGGGTGGACGACGTGCCGGCGACGGCCTCCGCGGGTACCGCCAGTACGGCGGCCGTAGCGCCGGCCAGGAGGCTGACGCTCAACGCCAGGCTGCTGAGCGTGAGTCGACCACGCATGGCTACCTCTCTATGGTCGAATCGGACCTGTAACTCGGCCATACCGATGGGCCGTGTGACGAAGGCGAACGAGCAGTCCCGGAAGAGTTCGAAGAGAGGGCGATCTGAGCCTTCACGGCGTCGGCGGCGTCGTCGGCGGCGGCGGCGGCGGCGCCATCGGCTCGCATCCCGCGACCGCGCTGACGTGACATCCGCGGAAGATGTCCCTCCGAGTATGATAGATACGTATGAGCCTGGGCATGTTCTGAGGTGTGTCTTCGTCGGCCGGGCAATCGAAACACATGCACAGCCCGCATGGGTCGGCCGGGACGGACACACCTCGTCGAGAACACTGGAGAAGTCGTGGATCTGCATCTCGCCGGCCGGCGCGCGGTGGTCACCGGAGCAAGCCGGGGCATCGGCCTCGCGGTCGCCCGGGCCCTGGCCGCGGAAGGCGCCTCGGTCGCCCTCGTCGCCCGGTCCGCAGGCCGTGCCGAGGAACAGGCCGCCCTGCTGCGCGAGGAGACCGGCGCCGAGGTCATCGCGGTCCCGGCCGACACCGGGGACGACACTTCGGTGGCGGAGATGGCCCGGGAGGTGCGGGAGCGGCTCGGTGGCGTGGACATCCTGGTGAACAACGCGGCCACCACCAACCCCGGGGCGTTCCCGGACGACGCCCTGGAAGCCGAGATCAACGTCAAGGTCCGTGGCTACCTGCGCTGCGTACGTGCTTTCGCGCCCGCCATGACCGAGCGGGGCTGGGGCAGGATCATCAATGTCAGCGGGCTGGCGACGCGGCAGAGCGGGTCGGTGACCGGCTCGGTACGCAACGCCGCCGTCGTCGCCATGACGAAGAATCTGGCGGACGAACTCGGGCCCCACGGGGTCAACGTGGTCTCCGTGCAGCCCGGCGCCACGCGGACCCGTACCTGGCTGGACAACCTGGCCAAGCAGGCGACCGCCACCGGACAGAGTCCAGCGGAGCTGGAGGAACGGGTCGCCGCGACCGTCTCCATCGGCCGGATCGTCGAACCGCACGAGGTGGCATCCGTGATCGCCTTCCTGGCCAGCCCGCTCAGCGTGGCGGTCAACGGCGACACGGTGATCACGAGCGGTGGTGTCAAGGGGCCGATCTACTACTGAGTCGACGCCGCGACGCGGTTCGCTCGTGGAACATGTCACTCGCGAAGGGACGGCGGCACGTACCGAAGTGCTGCGCGCCGCCGGGCTGGTGAGCGAGCAGGAGACCGCCCCGCGATCGGGGTCCAGTTGGAGCTTGTGGGGCCGCCCCCCTGTGCCGGGGCACGAAACACCACGACGAGCCGCGGGGTGGTATGCCCGCGGCGGCTGGAACGAGGTGGCTGCCAACGCGGGCCGGAACGCCGGACCGGATGGCTCATGGCTCATCGACAGCCCACACATGTTCGCCCCGTCGTCGAGGGCCGACGTCCTCTTCGCCGCGCTCCCCGACGGCACCTGCTACGAGTCCGGGCCGGCCACGGCCGCAAGGGAAGGACCCCTGCCAGGCGGTCGGCCAGGCAGGGGTCCTTCCCTGTTCAGCGGGTGTCAGCCGGCAAACGGTCAGCCGTCGGACTCCGCCGACGGGATGTAGGCGCCGGGCACGTCGTTCGGGGCGTAGATCTTCTTCTCGCCGGGGTACGGGCGCGCCCAGTTGTGGGTCTGGTACCAGGTGAGGTGGTTCATCTGGGCCGGGTTGGCGTAGTCGGGGATGGCGTGGGTGCCGGTCAGGTGCTGCTTGGACTTCCAGGCGTCCCACGCGGCGGCGAGGGACTTCTTGTCGGCCGGCACCTTCGCCGACGGCACGGCCGCGGCCTTGGGGTCCTGCGGGGCGGGGGTGTCCACGCCGCAGGCCGGCGGGGTCTTCACACCGTCGGTCAGGGAAGTGCGGTTGGGCAGGGCGGTGAACGGCGTGTAGTCGGGGTGCCGGGTGAACGCGCCCCGCATGGGGGTGGCCGCGCTGTCCTTCTGGTTCATCGGGTGGATCCCGAGGATCTGCTCGATGGTGCGGATCATCGTGATCTGCGAGTAGTAGTGGCTGTCGACCGTGCCGTGCTGGGCCCAGGGGCTGATGATCTGGACCGGGGCGCGGTGGCCGTCGACGTGGTCCAGGCCGGCCTGGGAGTCGTCCTCGACGACGAAGATCGCCGAGTCCTTCCAGTACTTGCTGTGCGAGATCTTGTCGATGATCTTGCCGGTGGCGAGGTCGTTGTCGGCGACCTGGGCGGCCGGGCTCGCCGGACCACCGGTGTGGTCGCTGGAGAGCCAGAACATGTTGAGGTTCGCCGGGCCGTTCTTCTCGAAGTCCTGCTTCCAGATCTCGTACCGGTACATGTCCGGGACGCTGGTGTCGAACTTCGGGAAGCCGGGCACCGAGACGCTGTTGAGCGACGGGATCGGCGAGGACGAGTTCAGCGGGTACGCGGTGGCCTGGCCGGTCGCGTCCATGTTCTTGGCGTCGCAGTACAGGTTCTGCCAGCTCGCGCCGGACGGCTTCGTCAGGAACTGCTGGAACTCGCCGAAGTTCCGCACGGACTTGCCGGCCGCCTGCGCGCCCGACCACAGGAAGCCGGTCTTCTGGTGGCCGAGGGCGTCGTCCTCGGTGTCGTAGCTGCGCTTGTACTCGCCGGCCGAGGACTCGGTGTACTCGGGGTTGTCGGCCTGCATGAGCCAGTTGTGGCCCTCGGCGGAGTTGGTGCCGATGTCGTAGGTGTTGTCGTACAGCCCGAACTGCTCGGCCAGCGCGTGCTGGTTCGGCGTCACGTTCTCGCCGAACTGCGTCAGCGACGGGTCGCCGTTGCCCTCGGGGACGTCACCGAGGACCTGGTCGTAGGTGCGGTTCTCCTTGACGATCAGGAAGACGTGCTTGATCGTCGAGGCGTCGCCGATCCGCGTCGGGACCGGCTGCGCCTTGCCGTTGCCGTTGCCCTTGGCCAGCCGGACGGAGTTGGCGCTCCAGCCGTTCTGCTGGAAGACCTTGGCGGTCTGGGAGCGGATGACCCCGTCGCTGGGCAGGGTGAACTGCGTCAGGCTGGAGGTCGTGTCGTGGGTGCCGTGGCCGGCGCCGGCGGGTCGGCGCGCGTCGATGCCGCGGGTGTTGGAGACGACGACCTTCTTGCCCACGGTGGTGATCTCCGCGGGGAAGTAGTCCGTCGGGAGCAGGCCGATGTAGCTGACCGGCTCCTGCGCGGAGGTGTAGCGGTAGACGGCGACGGCGTTGGCGCGGCCGAGCGTCACCAGCAGGTGGCCGTCGTCGGTGAGGGTCACCGCGTCGGGCTCGTAGCCGACCGAGGCCTCCGGCCACGGCTGGGTGGAGATGGTCTGGACGACCTTGTCCTTGGCGGTGTTGATGACCGACACGTTGTTGTCGGCGGTGTTGGTGACGAACACCGCGCCGCGCTGGGCGTACACGGCGGTCGGGTGCAGGCCGACGTCGATGGTGCCGACGGCGGCGGACGGGTCGGCCAGGTCGATGACGCTGACCGTGCCGGTGGTGGTGGCGCCGGTCTTCGGGTCGGCCGGCACCTGGGTGCCGTAGGAGTTGAGCGTGGACTCGCCGGCCTTCGCGGGCCGTCCGCCCTCGTTGCTGACGTAGAGCTTGTCGCCGACGCGGGCCATGCCGCGCGGGGCGTTGCCCACCGTCCAGCTCTGCTTGACGGTGCCGGTCGCCGCGTCGATCGCGACCACCCGGTTCTGGCCGTTGACCGCCGCGTACACGGTGGAGCCGTCGGCCGAGAACACGGCCGCGGCGGCCAGGGCCTGCTTGCTGCCGTCGGCCGGGATCTTGACGGCCACCGGGTTGGCGAGGGTGCCGTCCGCGTTCACGGTGAACTTGGTGTAGCCGTCGAGCTGGCCGAGCCACAGCTGCTTGCCGTCGGGCGAGTACGTCGGGCCTTCCTGGCCCACGGCGTTGCTGCTGATGCGCAGGTCGTCGGCGGCGTTGGTGCCGACGCGCTGCGTGATCCGCCCCGTCGCGAGGTCGACGACGACCAGCGAGGCGTCGCCGTCGGTGACCGAGGCGACGAGGTGGCTGCCGTCCGGGCTGACCGTCGACGACATGATCTTGCCGTCGTTGACGACGAGGCGGTCACCGTACGGGGCGATGTACTGGTCGGCGGAGACGACCTGGCCCTTGTCGGTGACCTGGCCGACCTGCTCGGTGCCGAACTGGCGGGTTTCGGCGACGGCGGTGCCGGTGGCCAGGGCGGCCGTGGTGATGCATGCCGTGACCAGGGCGGCCCGGCGGCTGACACGTCTGCCCAGCAGGTCGTAGTACTTCTTCTCGGCCTGCCGACGGCGGCGTGTTATCTGCATGTGTCATTCCTTGGGGAATCGGAGGAGTTGGGGGGTGGCCGGAGAGGAAGAGTTCAGGGGGTCCGGGAGTCCGGGGAAGTGGAGAGCAGGTCGACGTTGCCGTCGAACTGCCACAGCGGGTTCGGTGCGTCTCCGGTGGAGGTCCGCACCACGAAGTAGCCGTTCACTTCCTTCGGTCCGTCGCCGTCGGCGACGAACCGCCCGTCCGCGGTGATGTCGAGCTGGTAGACGGCCGACCCGGTGGCCGCGACACCCGGCAGGTGCCAGGAGACGACGCATCGCCAGTCGTTGCCCGGGCCCTGGGCGCCGTCCTGGACGCCGGCCTTGGTGCACGCCGCCGAGGTCCTCAACTGCGCCTCGGTGACGGCGGGCCGGTGGAGCTGCTCGGTCTGAAGGCGGTACAGGTGGGCGAACTCCGTGGCGAGCGAGCGCTGCACCTTGGCCTGCTCGATGCCGGAGCCCGTGGCCGTGGTCGTCGCCGCCACGACCGCGACCGTCACGCCGAGCAACGCGACGAGCGGCAGGGCGGCCGTGGTGACCGCGCGGCGCGCCGAGCCGTCGTCGGTGGGGTTGGTGAAGTCGCGCCGCAGGAAGAGGACATAGGCCAGCACCGTCGCCGTGGCGGCCCACAGGAGACTGACAACGATGCCGATCAGGAGCGGGGTGAGCTGCGCCGGGCTGGTGAACAGGCCGTTCCAGGTGAGGAAGGCGTCGCCGGGCAGGGCGAGGCGTACGGCGACGGGGAGTGGCAGCATCTGGGCGAGCTGCATCGCCAGCGCGACGAGGGCGGGCAGCAGCAGCCCCATCGGGGAGCGGCCCAGTACCACCGACCCGAGCAGGCCGATCCCGGCGAGGGCCAGGGTCGGGGCGAGCACACCGGCCCAGGCGGACAGGACGGTGCCGGCGGCGTCCCCCGGCGTGAGCAGGTGGCCGTCGAGGCCGACGAGCGGCTGGTTGCCGACGGCCGCCAGCCCGCCGACCGTGCTGGAGACGGCCAGCCCGGCCACGAGCAGCAGGATGACGGTGAGGCCGGCCAGTGCCTTCGCGGCGAAGATCCGCCGGGGCGAGCGGACGGCGACGAGGAGGTGGCGCCAGGTGCCGAGCCGGTCCTCGGAGGCGAACACATCGCCGGCGACGACGGAGGTGAGCAGCGGGAGCGCCCAGGTTCCGGCGAAGCCGAGCGTCACCAGGGGGCCGGCCCATCCGGTGGCGTGCATCCAGCGGCCGAAGAGGGTGTCCGTGGGCAGCGTGCTCTGCGCGCTCACCCCGGCCACGAAGAGCGCCGGCGCGATCCAGCAGGCGAGGAGCAGCAGGCGGATCCGCCACTGGGAGAGGAGCTTGACGACTTCGAAGCGGTAGCTCCGGGCAACCGTGACACGGCCTGACGCGGTGATGTGCGCAGGGGGTGCGTCGGGGGCCGGGGACGTGGTCGGGCTTGCGGTGGCGGTCATCGACCGGTCTCCTGCTGCTGGGCGTCGGACTTCTGCGGGGCACCGGCGCCGTCCTGCCGCGGGGCGCCGGACATCTGCGGGGCGCCGGACTTCTGCTGCTCGGTCAGGGCCAGGAACGCCGCCTCCAACGGGGAGACGACCGGGGCGAGTTCGCGCAGGGCGATGCCCTCGTGGACGAGCCGCACCACCAGGTCGTCGAGGGCGGGCACCAGCGCGCGCAGCACGAGCGCCTCTCCGCCCTGGCGTCCCGCGGTGTCGTCGGCCAGGCGGATTCCCGGCGCGTCGGCGGCCAGCCGGCGTGCGCGCTCCGGGTCGGACGTGACCAGCCGGTAGTCGAGTTCACGGTGTTCGGCGGCCAGTTTGCCCAGCGGCCCGGAGAAGACGATCCGTCCGGTGGCGAGGATGGTGACCTCGGAGCACAGGGCCTCCAGGTCGTCCATCCGGTGGCTGGAGAGCACGACGCTCGTGCCCTCGCGAGCGAGCCGGGTGAGGACACCGTGGACGTGCTTCTTCCCGGCCGGGTCGAGGCCGTTGGAGGGCTCGTCCAGGATGAGCAGCCGCGGCCGGGTGAGCAGGGCCGCGGCGAGGCCGAGCCGTTGCCGCATGCCCAGGGAGAAGCCGCGGGTGCGCTCGTCGGCGACGTCCGTGAGCCCGACCTGGCCGAGGGCGTCGTCGATCCCCGCCGCCCGCGTGTCGTCGCCGCGCAGAGCGGCGAGCGCGGCGAGGTTCTGCCGGGCGGTGAGTGAGGGGTACAGCCCCGGGCCGTCCACGAAGCCGGAGACGCCGCCGGGGGCCTCGAAGGCGCGGCCCACCGGTGTGCCGAGGATCTCCAGGCTGCCGCTGTCGGCCACGGCGAGGCCGAGAAGGAGGCCGAGCAGCGTCGTCTTGCCGGCCCCGTTGGGTCCGACCAGGCCGTGGATCTGTCCCCGCGCCACCTCCAGATCCACGCCGTCGAGCGCGACGACATCACCGAAGCACTTGGTGATGCCACGCGCCCGGATCGCGAACTGTGCGTCCATGAGCCCCTTCTTTCGGAAAAGCCTCATGGACCCTAGGAAGCCCACACGACACCGACAGCGTTCCCCGGTTGAACGCTCAGGGAACGGAAAGCCAAACGCGAGTCAACTGGCGTCCGGAGCGCCTGCGGTCGTCCCCTTTGGGTGGTCTGACCGGACGTCAGCACGACGAGAACCGTTCTGTTCCCTGAGTGCACGGATCGTGCGGTCGCGGAACCGCCCGGACGGGCCTTCGCTCTTGCCGGGCGCAGGCAACTGGCAGCTACCGAACCCGAGGAAGACCCCATGTTGAGCAAGATGCGTGCATACGGAGCGATATGCGCGTTCGTCGCCTCCTTCCTGGCGATGGCGGAACCCGCTTCGGCCATCCAGGGAGGCACGGTCAGCAAGCACGGCCCGTGGGCGGCGCGTGTGTACATCGACGGCGAGCCGTCCTGCACGGGCACCGTCGTGGCCCCCGAGTGGGTGATCACCGCCGGTCACTGCGTCCGCTACGACAACTGGGACATCACGTTCCGCGTCGGCAGTCTCGACCAGCGGCACGGGAAGGTCGTGCGTCGCGTCGAGAACGGCACCGTGTTCGCGCCCGGGGCCGACGTGGCCCTCGTGCGGGTGCCCCGCCTGGACGTCCAGCCCATCGAGCTGGGGACCAGCGCCAGTGTGAAGGTGGGGCGCGGCGTGCGGTCCTACGGCTGGGGTGCCACCTGCGCGCCGCCGCGGAGCGAGGGCTCGTGCCAGTCGAACGTGCTCAAGCAGGCGCAGGTCACGATCGTGAAGCACGCGGACAAGCGGTGCGAGCTGCTCGTGGGGACCGGGGACTTCTGCGTGCAGCGCGGCACCGGCCTGCCGGCGGGCGGTGACTCGGGGGGCCCGGCGACGGCGTTCGACAAGGCGGGCCGCGAGGTGCTCGTGGGTGTCCTGTCCGCGTCGGACCGGACGGAGGTCGCCTCGTTCGGAGACGTCACGCGCCTGCGCTCGTGGATCAAGTGGGTCATCCGCACCGGGGGCCACTGACACCGCGAGGAGCGAGGCTGCCGGGCGTACGGGCGTCGTTGTCATAATGCGAACGTCCGTGCGTTGCCCGTCCGATGAAAGGCCTCCCATGAAGCGCTCAGCAGTATCCCGTCGCGGTGTCCTCAGGGCCGGACTCGGCGCGGCGGCGGTGGGGTTACCGGTCCAGGCCGGTGTGGCGTCCGCGTCCCCGGCCGGTCACGCGGAAGCGGTGACCGCCGCCGGCCGGACCCTCCGGTTCACCGCCGGCACCAACGCGTCCGTGGCCGTCTCGCCGGACGGTGGGCGTCTGATCGTGGAAGTGCAGGGCGTGTTGTGGTCGCTGCCCCGGGCGGGCGGTCCGGCGACGGCGCTGACCGGGGCCGAGCTGGAGCCGGCCCGGGTGGCCTGGTCGCCGGACGGTTCCCGGATCGCCGTCTGCGCCTATCAGGGCGGCGGGTTCCACGTGTGGACGATGGCACCGGACGGTTCCGGTCCGCGCCGGCTGACGTCCGGGCCGTGGGACGACCGGGGCGTCAGCTGGTCGCCCGACGGCACCCGGATCGCGTTCGCGTCCGAGCGGGGCGGGGACGCCGTACGCGGCAGCTCGTACTCCATCTGGACGGTGGACGTGCGCACCGGTGAGCTGACGCGGCTGACCCGGGACACCGGGGTGGAGGACTACGACCCGGCCTGGCACCCCGACGGCGGCACGGTGGTCTTCGTCCGGGCCGGCGCCGACGGCGGACGCACACTGGCCTCCGTCCCGGCCGGGGGCGGGAACGTCACGGTGGTGCGTACGGTCGGCGCGGGGACGCTGGTGGGACCCGCGGTCGGTGCGGACGGCCGGGTGGCCTGTGTGCGAGTGGACGACGCCGCGCAGGGCACGAACGCGGCGCACTGCACGCTGCTGGTGGACGGCGAACCGGTCACGGACGGCGAGGACGTCTCCCCGCTGCCGCCGTCCTGGACGGCGGAGGGTGAGCTGTTCTACGTCGCGGACGGGCAGGTGAGGGTACGGCGGCCGGGTACGGCTCGGAGCGGAGCGGAGACGGTTCCCTTCGCGGCGGAACTGCCGGTGCCGCGGCCGGCCGGGTCCCGCAAGCGGTACGACTTCGACTCGGTGGCCCGGCGTCCGGTCCGGGGTGTGCACCTGCCGGTCCTCTCCCCCGACGGCGGGTCCGTGGCGTTCGTCGCGCTCGACGCGTTGTGGGTGATGCCGGTGCGCGGTGGCCGCCCGCGCAGGCTGGTGCAGGCGCCGCCGTCCGCCTACGCGCAGATGCCGTCCTGGGCGCCGGACGGCCGAAGCGTCCTGTACTGCCGGGAGAGCGGGCCGGGCGGCGACGGACTGATCGGTGTGCGCCGGGTCCGGCTCGACAGCGGCCGGGAGGAGGTGCTGGCGACGGGGGGACGCCTCAACCCGGTGCTCTCGCCCGACGGCGCCCGGCTCGCCTGCCAGGACTCCACCGGCAATCTGCTCGTCCGTGACCTCGCCACCGGCGCGGAACGGACCCTCGCCGCTCCGCTGGGCGCCAACGGGCTCCCGGGGCGGCCGAGTTGGTCGCCCGACGGCCGGTACCTCGCGTTCAGTGACCGCAACCGGCTCAACCGCCGGTTCCGCGAGGGCTACAACGTCATCCGTGTCGTGGACACCGAGACCGGGCAGTGGGCCACGTATCTGCCGGCCGAGCACGCCTCGCTGTCCGACCGTGGCAACAGCGGTCCCGTGTGGTCGCCGGACGGCACGGCCATGGCGTTCGTCATGGAGTCCGCGCTGTGGGTGATGCCGGTGCACCCGGACGGCTCCCCCGCCGGTGATCCCCGGCGCCTGACCGACGAGGCCGCCGACCATCCTTCCTGGTCGGGGGATTCCCGCACCCTGCTGTACGAGGCGAGCGGGCGGCTCAGGCTCGTGGCCCGGGACGGTTCCGGCCGGCGTGACGTCCCGGTGCCGCTCACCTGGCGGCGGCGGCTGCCGTCCCGGTCCGACACCGTCCGGGTGCACGCCGGGCGGCTGTGGGACGGCACGGGCGAGTCGCCCCGGGACGACGTGGACCTGGTCATCCGCGGCCACCGCATCGCCGCCGTCGAACCCCACCGGGCGCGGGCCCGCAGGGGCGAACGGATCGTCGACGCCTCCGCCTGCACCGTCATCCCGGGACTGTGGGACTCCCACACCCACCCGTGGCAGTACACCTACGGCAGCCGGCAGGGCAGCCTGATGCTCGCGTACGGCATCACCACCAACGTCTCCCTCGGCGGCTTCGCCCACGAGGCCGTCCGCATCCGGGAGGCGGTGGCGGCCGGCCGTATGACCGCACCGCGCCTGTTCGCCACCGGTGAGCTGATCGACGGCAGCCGGGTGGCCTACAGCATGGCCCGCGCGCACCGGACGCGGGAGGGTCTGGAGCGGACCCTGAGCCGGGCCGTCGCGCTCGACGTCGACTTCGTCAAGACCTACGTCCGCGCGCCCGCCTCGGTCATGCGGGAGGCCGCCCGCACCGCCCACCGGGACCTCGGCGTGCTCACCGGCAGCCACTTCCTGTCCCCCGGAGCCGCCGTCGGCCAGGACCTCACCACCCATCTCCACGCCACCCAGCGCACCGAGTACGGGCGCGCCCTCAGCCCCACCGGCCACTCCTACCAGGACGTCCACGAGACGTACCGGGGCGGCGACTTCGCGCTCATCGCGACCCCGTTCACCGCGCTCACCCAGCTCGGCGCCGATCCCTCGCTCGCCGACGACACCCGCGTCACCCGGCTCGCCGCGCCGTGGGACGCCGCGCTCGTACGGAGGCTGGCGCAGACCCCGCCCGACGAAGCGGCCACGCGCGCCGTCGAGCGGGAGACGGCCGTCTACCGGCGGATCCTCGACGACGGCGGGGTACTCGCCCTGGGCACGGACGCGCCCCTGACCCCCCTCGGCCTCCACCTCCACCTCGCCCTGCGGGCCCTGCACCGCTTCGGCGGCCTGTCCGTCGCCCAGGCGCTGCGCACGGCGACGGTCGTCCCGGCCCGGCTCTTCGGGGTCGCGGACGATCTGGGCACCCTGGAGCCGGGGAAGCTCGCCGACCTCACGGTGATCGACGGCGACCCGTTCCACGACATCGACGACCTCGTCCGTACCGCCTGGGTCATGCGGGACGGCAGGGTGCACCGCCGCGAGGACCTGGTGAACGCGTTCCCGGCCGGCCCGTCGGCGCCGTCCGGCCCGGCACACGCCGACTGGCTCGCCGTCAGCCGGGCACTGCGCCGCGAACCGTGCTGTTCGGAGCACACCGTCTAGTGGTCCGCTCGTCGGTCTTCCGAGTCCTGACAGGCGTCCCGGTGATGGTCTGCATAGCATCCTTGTGTGACAGACATTCCCGACGAATTGGTCAACCTGGAACGTTCCTGTGAAGCGGAGCGTGCGAGGCTGGCCGGCCTGTGCGGTGAGGAGTACGACGCCCAGTGGCGGGCGTGGCGAGGGGCGACCGAGGCGTTCCAGGCCGCGCTGTCCGCGTACGCGGCGCGCGAGGGCGTGTCGCGGTACGAGCTGGAGCAGTCCGTGAAGGAGGCGGTCCGGCACACACAGGAGGACCCGGCGCCGTAGCCGCACGGGACCGCCGCCGCGCGCCGCGAGGGCGATGTCCCCGCAGGCGTGCGGCTGACCCCTGCCCCTCGCACCCCTACGACGGCGAGGCGTCCGTGAGGCCGGCCGTGACCGGCGGTGCTTCGTCGGGGGCCGCTCCGGCCGGGTTCCGGGAGTGCTTCCGCCGGCGGGGGGCGGCGGTGAGGACCGTGAGGCAGGCGATGACCAGTGCTATGCCCGCCCAGCCCGCGGCGGGGAGGCGTTCGCCGACGACCAGGACCGCGAGTACGGCCGCGACGGCCGGCTCCAGCAGGGAGAGGGTGGTGGCGGTGCTGGCGGGCACGTGCGCGAGGCCCCAGCCGAACAGGACGTAGCCGGTGAACATGGGGATGAGGGCCATGTACGTGCCGACCGCCGCGTTGGACCAGGAGCCGGTGAGCGGGGCGCCGGTGGCCAGCAGGACGGGCAGGAGGAGCAGTCCGCCGAGTCCGAAGACGGCGCCCATCGCCGCGCGGGAGGGGATCCGGCGGGTGATGAGCCGGTGCGCGGCCCAGGAGTAGAGGGCGTAGGTGGCGGCGGCGACCAGGCCGAGGCCCACGCCGAGCAGCGTCGCGGCCACGGACGCCCGGCCCGTGCCGTCGCCCGCGTGCGCGGCCTCGGCGACGCACAGCAAGGCGGTGCCGAGCAGGCCCAGGGCGGCGGCGATCGTCCAGCGGCGGGTGAGCCGGTGGCCGTCCATCACGCGTTCGATCAGGGCCGAGGCGAGCGGGGCGGTGCCGAGGGACACCACGGTGCCCACGGCGACTCCGGCCAGGTGCATGGAGGTGTAGAACGCCAGGGGGTACACCGCGACGGAGACGGCGCCGAGCAGCACCGTGCCGCGCTGCTCGCGCAGACGGGGCGCGTGGCGGGCGATCGGCCGGGCGGCGACGAGGGCCTGGAGGAGTCCGCCCAGGCCCATGGCGACGGCGCCGATGGCGAGCGGGCCGACCTCCGGGGCGAACGTGGCGGCCGTACCCGTCGTACCCCACAGGACGGAGGCCGCCAGCACGCACAGCGCTCCTGTCCCGGCGGACCGGCCGGGTCCGGCGGGCCGGCTCACAGCCGGTCCAGCAGGGTGGCCGCCATCGCGCGGGCGTGACGGAGGCGGTCGCCGTCGCCTTCCAGACCGGCGCGGGCCATCGCGCCCTCCAGGAGGAAGGCGAGGTGCTCGGCCGTCGCCCGGGCCTCGTCGGGCCGCTCGGGCAGCAGTTCCTCCACGTGTCCGGCGATCAGCCGCTCGACCTCCTCCTTGTGGGCGCGCACCACGGCACGGCCCGCGTCACCGGCCGGCAGCTCGGCGGCGGCGTTGAGCAGTCCACAGCCGCGGAAGCCGTGCTCGTAGGCGAAGGCCGCGTGGTCGGCGTAGGCGTCGAACACCGCCAGTACGCCGTCCCGCGGGCCCCGCGCGTGCTCCAGCCGAGCCCGGTACAGGCCGAGCCACTCCTCGTGCCGGGCGTCCAGGTAGGCCCTGACCAGGTCGGCCTTGGAGGAGAAGTTGTTGTAGAGGCTCATCTTCGCGACGCCGGCCTCGGCGGTGATCGTGTCGATGCCGGTCGCCGCCACGCCGTCGGCGTAGAAGCGGCGGGCCGCCGCCGCGAGGAGGCGTTCGCGGGCCGGACGGCGTCGCGCGCCGTCCGTCGTGCTCACATCGGTTCCGCTCATCACAGTCCAGACTAGGTAGGTCGGTCTACCTAGCGTAAGACAGTCGAGGGTCCTCGTCCACATCAGCCGGCAGTCGCGGAAGGGACAAGCCCCGGCTGATCGGCCCGCGGTCCCGCGGCGGTGACGAAGGCAGCGGCACACATGTCTTCGTGTCCCACTCGACATGTGTGTCCGGTCCCGCTCGGTGTCGCGCCACCGGGCGGGCGGGAGCGAGTAACGGGGGCGTGAATACGTCACGGCGGCAAGACGCCAGAGGCAGCGCATTGACGGGTCCGGTCTCCGGGGTGATCTTTCTTCTCACTGGTCAACCCCCTTGATGGACAACCGGACCAGACCGGTTTCGCTCCCCCAGCCCGCCCTCCTCCATCGGAGCTGTTCCGTGCGAAGACTCCCCGTCCCGCGCCTCGGCCGAGGCCGCGCGAGACCCGCCCTGGGCGCGGTCACGGCCGTGCTGCTGACCGCGCTCACGGCCCAACTGCCCGCCGCGGCGGCGGCATCGGCCGCCCCCGCCCCGACCTCGGCGACGTCCTCTTCGTCCGCCACTCCCGGCACCCCCGGCACCCCCGGCACCGAGTCCCTGTGCGGCACCCCCCGTCCGGGACACTTCGGCTGCTTCGCCGTCCGCCGTACCGACGCCCCGAAAACACGTGTGCGCGCCGACGGCACGGTCACACCCGAGGGCTACGGCCCCGCGGACCTCCGCTCGGCCTACTCCCTGCCCGCCGACGGCGGCGCCGGCGCGACGATCGCGATCGTCGACGCGTACGACAACCCCCGCGCCGAGCAGGACCTCGCCACGTACCGTGCGCAGTACGGCCTGCCGGCCTGCACCACGGACAACGGCTGCTTCCGCAAGACCGACCAGCGCGGCGGGGCGGACTACCCCGTGTCCGACGACGGCTGGGCGGGGGAGATCTCCCTCGACCTGGACATGGTGTCCGCGGTGGCGCCCAAGGCGCACATCCTCCTCGTGGAGGCCGACAGCACCTCGACGGACGACCTGGGCGCCGCGGTCAACACGGCGGTCGCGCTCGGCGCCCGTTACGTGTCCAACTCCTACGGCGCCTACCACGAGGACGCGAGCCTGCCCGCCCTGGACGCCGCGTACTTCGACCACCCCGGCACCGCCCTGCTCTTCAGCTCCGGTGACAACGGCTACGGCGTCAGCTACCCCGCCTCCTCCCCGTTCGTGACCTCGGTCGGCGGCACCTCGCTGACCCGGGACACGGGTACCGCCCGCGGCTGGTCGGAGAAGGTCTGGAACACCGTCGTCACCTCCCCCTCGGGCCAGCCGTCCTGGGGTGCCACCGGGTCGGGCTGCTCGGCGGTCGAGCCCAAGCCGTCGTTCCAGCCGGACACCGGCTGCGCGGGCCGTTCGGTCGCGGACGTCAGCGCGGTCGCCGACCCCACGACCGGCGTGGCCGTCTACAACAGCTTCTCCGACGCCGGCTGGAACGTGTACGGCGGCACCAGCGCCTCCGCTCCCATCATCGCGGGCGTCTACGCACTGGCCGGCACCCCGGCCGAAGGCACCTATCCCGCCTCCTACCCCTACCTCACCCCGGGCGCCCTGCACGACGTCACCGAGGGCGACGACGCGAGCTGCGGCGACTCCGGACTGTGCGGCTACGGCCCGACCCCGCACTGCGAACCGGCGATGAGCTGCACCGCCGGCCCCGGTTACGACGGGCCGACCGGCCTCGGCACACCCGACGGCCTGGCCGCCTTCCGGCCCGGGGCGCACGGCACCGTCGCCGGCACGGTCACCGACCGCGCCGGAGGCAGGGCGATCCCCGGTGCCACCGTACGCCTGGGGGACTACCACACCCTGTCCGGCGCCGACGGCACCTGGTCACTGGTCGTCCCGCCCGGCACGTACCGGCTGACCGTGAGCACCTTCGGCTACGCCGAGAAGGACCTCGGGGAGATCGAGGTGGCCGACGGCGCCCAGGTCCGCGGCGACGCGGTACTGGACGCCATACCCACCGTGACCCTCTCCGGCAGCGTCCGCGACGGCGGCGGACACGGCTGGGGTGTGTACGCCCGGCTGACCGTCGACGGAGTGCCCGGAACCGCGTTCACCGACCCGGCGACCGGCCACTACGCGATCCGGTTGCCCCGCGGGGCGAAGTACACCCTGCGGGCCACCGGCCTGTACCCCGGCTACCGGCCCGCCACCGTCGTGGCCGACCTGAGGTCGGCCGGGAGTACCGCGAACCTGGAACTGCCGCTCACCGGCACCGGTGTCCTCCCGCCCGGTTACGCGGTCTCCTACCACGGCGGCGGCCTCCAGCCCTTCGACAAGGCCACCGCCCCCGACGGCTGGAGCGTGGTCGACCACACCGACGCCGGCGGCTGGGACTTCGGCGACCCGCTCACCCGCGGCAACCAGACCGGCGGCGAGGGCCGCTTCGCCCAGACCGACGACTACGCCCTCGGCTGGGCCCCCGTCGACACCGAACTCATCAGTCCCGCCTACGACTTCTCGGCCCTCACCCACCCGGCCCTGGAGTTCGACACGGCGCTGCCCGGCAGCTACCGCTTCAACGACCCGACCGCCGACGTCGACGTGAGCACCGACTCCGGGACCACCTGGGAGAACGTCTGGCACCACACGGACGTCGTGAACGGCCCCGCGCACGAGAAGGTGGCGCTCACGAAGTACGCGGGCGAGAAGTCCGTACGCGTCCGGTTCCACTACACCGGCTCCCTGACCGGCTTCTGGCAGGTCGACAACGTGGCCCTCGGCACCCGCACCCTGGACACCGTGCCCGGCGGCCTGCTGACCGGTCACGTCCGGGACGCCCACACGGGTGCCGGCGTCCTCGGCGCGACGGTCGCCGCCCGCCGCACCCCCGCCGACAGCGGCCGGAGCATCGCCTCCCCGGACGACCCGGCCGTGGACGACGGCCTGTACTGGGCCTTCTCCTCCGGCACCGGCCGGCAGGAGTTCACCGCGGACCTGGCCGGGTTCGGCTATCCGGCGCAGACCCGCGCGGTGAAGGTCCGGGCGGACGCCGTGACGACCGCCGACTTCCGGCTGAGTCCGGCGAAGCTGGAGGTCAAGCCCTCCGCCATCGGCGTCACCGTGCCCTGGGGCACCAGGAGCGACGTCACCGTCCGACTGCGCGACACCGGCAGCGCCCCGGCCACGGTCACCCTCGGCGAGCAGAACGTCAAGGACGGCACCTCGGCGACGGCCGAGGGCGCCCCGCGCAGGCGCGCGGCCACCGGGGCCGGCCCGCTGGACACGCCCAGGACCACCGCGAGCACCGCCGCCACCGCCACCGCCACCGCCGACCCGGCATGGCAGCCGGTCACGGACCTTCCCCAAGGCGCCGCGGGCGGCATCGCCGCCACCTACCGCGGCGTCGTCTACACCGGACTCGGCGCGACCCCCGACGGCCGGTGGAGCAACGCCCTGCGCTCCTACGACCCGGCCACCGGCGCCTGGAAGACCCTGGCCCCGGCCGCGACCAAGCGGTACGAGCCGGCGGCCGGCTTCATCCGGGGCAAGCTGTACGTGACCGGCGGCAAGAACGCCGCCGGACAGCCCGTCGCAGGCGGCGAGGTGTACGACCCGGCGACCGACTCCTGGTCGGCGATCGCCGACGAGCCCGTCGCCTACGCCGCTTCCGCGGCGGCGGTCGTGGGGGACAAGCTGTACGTCATCGGCGGCTGCGCGCAGTTCAGCTGCGGCACCGGTGACGTCCAGGTCTACGACCCGGCCACCGACACCTGGTCGTCCGGTCCGGCCTACCCCACGCCGACCTCGTGGCAGACCTGCGGCACCGTCGACGCGACCGTGTACTGCGCGGGCGGCGTCTCCCAGAGCGACGGCGGCACTCCGCGGGCGACCGCCGTCGGATACGCCCTGGACGCCGCCGCCGGCCACTGGACGCCCATCGCCGACCCGCCCGTCGACACCTGGGGCGCGGCCGGCACCAGCGCCGGGGGCCGCCTGCTGACGGCGGGCGGCATCCTCACCGGGGCCGGCGCCCTCACCAACGAGGCGTACGCCTATGACCCCGTCGCCGACACCTGGACCGCGCTGCCCAACCTGCCGCAACCGCTGTACGCGGCGGCGTCCGCGCCGGGCTGGTACGTGCTGGGCGGACAGGGCACGGGCGGCGTCGTCCAGTCCGGCGCCCAGGTGCTGCCGGGCTGGAGCACGCCGCACGCCGACGTGCCGTGGCTCGACGAGAAGGCCGGGACGACGACCGTCGCCCCCGGCCGGACGGTCCGGCTGACGGTGACCGCCGACGCCCGCGCGATGGGGCCCGCCGACGCGGGTGTCCACCGGGCCCGGTTGATCATCGACAGCGACGGTCCGTACGGCGCCGTGACCGTACCGGTCACCATGGCGGTGGTACCGCCGCGGGGCGCGGTCCACCTCACCGGCACCGTGACGGGGGCCGGCCCGTCCGCCGCACCCCTGGCCGGGGCGAGGGTGAAGGTCACCGCCCGGGGCGCGACGCACACCCTGCGCACCGCCGTGGACGGCCGCTACGAGGTGTGGCTCATGGACGCGCCCGCCACGATCGGCGTCACCGCGGACGCCGAGGGCCACCGGACCGGGCGGCGCACCGTACACCCGCACGGCACGGCCACCGTCACCGCCGGCCTCGCCCTCACCAGGCGGTAACCGGCACGACGGACACCGTGGGGCCGGCCGGCACCCGGCCGGCCCCACGGTCACACCTCGGGCACCGGCTCGGGGGCCGGCACGGGCATGGCCTCCGCAACGGGCTCAGGCACCGGCACCGGCACCGACGGACCCGGCTCCTCGTCGGGCCTCCACCAGCCCCGCCGAGCCGCCAGCACGCCGGCCTGGAACCGGCTGGTGGCACCGAGCCGCACCAGGAGCGCCTGCACCCGCCGCTGCACCGTGCGGTGTCCGATGCCGAGATGACGGGCGATCGCCTCGTCGGGCAGCCCGAGGCCCAGCAGGGACACGATGCGCCGCTCCTCCTCGCTGACGAAGTCACCCGCGTCGTCGGAGCCCGCACGGTCCGGTACGAAGGGCTGCGCCTGCTCCCACAGCGTCTCGAAGAGGACGCTCAGCGCGTCGAGCAGGGACGAGGGGTGCACCAGGATGCACGTGTCCAGCACCCGGGGGGTCGACACCAGCGGGATGAGCCCCGCCTGGTCGTCGGCGAGCAACAGCTTCATCGGCGCCCGGGGCACCACCCGTACCGTCTCGCCGGCCGCGACGTCCCGCTCGATCCGGCTCACCACGCCGGGCAGGTCGAGGGCGTCCCGGCCGTGGATGAAACGACTGCTGATCTGCCCGCCGGTGATGTTGACGACCGAGTTGACCCGGCCGCCGTCCCCCGGCACCGCGTAGGGCGGCGCGTCGATACCGCGGATCTCCCGCTCGGCCCGGCGGAACAACTGCTCACCGCAGCGCGCCACGCCGTCCACTCCCGTGATCACCTCGATCAGCGACGCGGAGTCCTGTCCGCCCCTGGCCCGGTGATGGCGTTCGCCCAGGCGCTGCGCGAGGGCCCTGACCCGCTGGATGTCACGTTCCCTGGCGAGCAGCAGCACCTCCACCGCGTGCTCCGGCGGCAGTGCCGTGTACCGCGGCGGACGGCCGGGGACCCGGGCGATCAGCCCCCCGCTCTCCAGCCGGGCGAGCGCGCCCTCCAGATCGTGCCGGTCCGCGCGGGTCAGCGCCGCCAGTTCCGTCACGGTGAGCGACCGGTTGTCGACGAGAGCGAGATAGGCGGTCTCGGCACGCTCGTCCAGACCAAGGGCCTCCAGCACCACGCACCCCCACGACGACCGGTCGGGGCAGTCTATCCGGTGCACACGTGGGCATGAGGTGACAGGCGAGGGCCTTCCTCCGGGACACCCGGAGCCGTACGCGGGTGGCGGCGCGGGCCGTCAGCCCGCCGCTCCGTCCGCGAGGTCGAGCAGCGCCCGTCCGCAGGCCTCCCGGTTCGGGTCCGGGACGATGTTCGCGTGGGACAGCGCGACCTCCATGTCCCGCCAGACGCGCTGCACCGGGCAGCCCGTCGAGAAACCCGCGCTGCCGAGTGCCGTGAGGAGGTGCCGGACGGCCTGACGCAGGCACCGAGCCGCCAGGGCCGCGTCCATGTGGATACCTCCGGGTGGTCGTCCGCGTAGCCGCCGGTCGTCATGCGGGTCAGCGACAGCAGCCGGTGGTCCGGCACGGACACCTCGTCGAGCACGAGCGTGTCACTGCCGGTGGCCCGCAGACCCGTCACGTCCCACGTGTCGTCGACGGATCCGGCCGCCGTCGGAACCACGGCCAGGGCGAGGTCCGCGTCGTCACCGGTCGCCACCGCCACCATCGCCCACTCACTGTGGTGGACGCCCGAGGTCGGCCACCACCGGCCCTCCCTCGGCCGCCCGCCCCGTGCCCGCGGCGGGCAGTCGGCCGGCGACGACCGCCCGGGCATCCGTACCCCACAGCTCCTGACGCGCCCGCTCCCCGAGCAACGCGGCCAGTCCGAGGGGGAGACCGCGGACGAGGACGGAACGGAGGAGCCGGAGGAACCGGAGGAGCCGGAAACGGCCGTGGCGTTCATGCCCACCAGTACGAACCCCGCATATGTGTCTGGGTGAGGAGATGCCTCGAACGACACACGTGTCTCGCGGTCGCCCCCGTCGCGGATGACGGTATGCCGGTCAGAACCTCGGGCCGGTGCCCTTGGCGAGCGGGGTGATGTCGATGCGGCCCTTCTGGAGGACCTCGCCCAGCTTCCAGGCGGTGTTCAGGTGGTGGCGGGAGTCGGGCGGGGTGACCTCCAGCCGCGTCGGGTCCTTCTCCGCCTTCGTCGGCTCGCCGGCGCCCGCCACGGCCCCCCAGTGCAGCCGGGTGTAGGCGCTCTGGCCCGGCTTGAGGGTGATCGGCTCGGCCCGGCCGCGGTCGCGCACGACGTGCGTGGGAACGTCCTTGCCGTGGGGGTCGAGCAGTTGCAGGCCCACATAGCCCTGGGTCCGGACGGTCTTGTGGGTCTTGTTGGTGAGGATCACCGTCGCGTAGCGCTGGCCGGCGCCCGAGTCCAGCGCGTGGACGCGGACGGACAGCGAGGAGGTGTCCGCCCAGCCGGGCCGGGTCGCGGCCTGCGAGGGTCCCGCGGCGATGCCTATCAGGGTCACGGCGGAGAGCGCGGCGGGTGCGACGAAGAGGCGGGTGCGGCGGGTGCGCTTACCGAAGAGCATGGTCAAACCCTTTCCGGATGCCCCATTTGGGTATCTCTGAGAGGTATGAGGCGCACCCGCGGGGAACGGTTCTGGCACATACTCGATCTTTGCCGCACGGGTACGCCTGTTGACCTGGCATTGGCGTGGTGATGACCTCTCCGAGCCGAAGACCTCGCTGGAGGGCTCAGGCCGCGAAGCCGATGTTGGTGACGTACTCGTACTGGCCCCACTCGGATCCGAGGTCCACCACCGCGTCGTAGATCCAGGCGTCGTCCAGCGCCTGCGCGTCGCCCGCCGCCCAGGCCTCGACGATGCGGTCCCAGCGGCGGACGTTGAGCGTGCGGTAGGCGACCACCCGCTGACGGGGGCGGAGGACCTGGGACTGGTTGAGCGGGTGGAACTCCACGCGGGTGCCACGGCCCTCGCGGTTGAGGCGCGCCAGCAGGTAGCGGGAGACGTTCTGGCGGCGGACCGCGCGGTACGCCGTCTCGATCCGCTCCAGGTTCCTCCGCGACGGGTTGCGTTCGCCCCGCAGCCAGGCCCGGAGCGTGCGGTCGGTGACGGTCAGGCCGGCCGCGCGGGCCGCCTGGCGGGACTGGTCGCTGCGGGTGAGGTACCGCAGGCGGGCGAGCAGGCCGCGCCGGGCCGTGACCGGGGTGGCGACGAACCCGGCCAGCGCGTCCAGCTGCCGGGCGACGGCCTCGTACCCCTTGATGCCACGCGCCCCGTACGCGCCGAAGTTGAGCGTCCTCTCCGGCATCTCCCCGTCTCCTGCCGCCCCTCGACCCGATACGACCTCACGTACGCGTCACGCTACACGTCCTGGCCGGCCGCCACCGGGGTGCCGACGGTGTACACGTCCTTCACCTTCACCTCGCTGACCCCGCGCCCCTCGGGGAACACCGCGCGCCACTCGCCGATCACGTGGAGTTCGTCGGTGCCCATCGCGCGGACGACCATCAGCCCCTCGTCGTAGGCGCGGTGCGCCTTCCACCACAGGTTCGCGAAGGCCTGGGAGCGGATCAGGTGCATCCAGTCGGTGCGGTACAGCTCCCGGTTGTAGTTCGACTCCCCCATCGTGGAGACGAACTTGGAGTACATGGCCTTGACGTACTCCAGCGTCACGTCGTCGTTCTCGGCGATCGCGCGGTCCCGGGCGTCCTTCAGGGCCACGCGGAACTTCTCCAGCAGGCCCTCGGTGGCGCCGGAGGTCCAGGACTCGTGGATCTCCGGGGGGTCGCACAGGCCGTACTTCGGTCCCGACAGGCGCAGCAGCAGGCGCAGCGTCGGCTCGGTCACCCAGAGCGGGCCCGGCTCGTCGCGGCTGCCGATGGGGTTGGGCAGGTAGGCGTCGTGCTCCCAGGCGGGCGGGGTGATCAGGTGCACGCCCGCGCGGCGGCGGTCGTGCCGGTCGCCGGTGGAGTGTTCCAGCTGGCCGAGCGGCAGGTGCGTCTTGAGCGCGGACAGGTAGGCGCCGTTGACGTCGAGTGCCGTGACCTCGAACTCGCCGGGCGGCAGTTCGGCGCGCGTCCACTTGGGGCGGGCCTCCCAGATCTGGTCCGGGCCGCGGGAGGTCTGCTTGCGCAGGACGTCGGGCAGCCAGGGGTGCGCGACGATGTCGTACCGGCCGCCCTTGCGGGTCTGGTCCAGCAATGCCATGGCGTCCGGGATGGCCCGCCTGACCAGCGCGGCGGTCGCCGCCTCGACGTCACCGCCGTGCTGGTCGAGGGCGGCCGACACGGCGGCGGCGATCAGGTCGGGGTCGTCGGCGGTCTTGAGCCTGCGGCCGGCGGGGACGACCTTGACACCCCCGCCCGTCCGCGGGCGGGGGTGTGCGGAGGCGGGCGGGAGCGAGGGCTCGGTCGGCGGCGCCTGGTGGAGCGTACGCGTGCGCTCGGGTGTGCCGCAGTGCGAGGGGTCCAGGTGCTGGGGGAATCCGGCCACCTGGTGGCGGGCGGGCTGTCCGCACAGGACGCAGGGCTGGGGCGTGGACAGGGCCACCACGTCTTCATCGCCGTCGTCGCCGCTGCCGTGGGCGGAGGGCTGCTCGGTCCCGGCCTCCGCCGGTGCGGTCTCCTCCGGCCGCTCGGTCCCGGCCTCCGCCGGTGCGGTCTCCTCCGGCCGCTCGGTCCCGGCTTCCGCCGGTGCGGTCTCCTCCGGCTGCTCGGCCGGGGCCGCCGCGGCCAGTTTCGTCCGCGCTCCCTTGAGGAAGTACGCGTACTTCTCCCGGACTTCGCCGCTCGGGTCGCGTCCGGACTCCCACCCCCCGACCGTGGACGGGCTGACCTCCAGGGCCCGCGCGAGCTGGGTGCGGGAGAGGTTCAGTCCCTCGCGCAGGGCACGCCGTTCCCCGGCGGGCGGCAGCGGGACCTCCTGCCTGGCGCCGGCGAGGAGGGCGTCGATCGCGTCGAAGTCCGTCATCGGGTTCCCCCGTCCGGTACGGCCGCGGGGCGGGCGGTGGTGGTGTGGCCGCCGGGGAGGCGCCGGCGTGCCGCGGGCAGCGCCTCGACGGCGCGGGTGGGGCCGGCGAGGAGGTCGAGGACGTCCACGCCGTAGTGTGCGGCGACCGCGTCGCAGTCGGCGAGGCTCCAGGCCGCGCTGCCGGACTGACGGCGGCTCACCTGGGCCTGGCTCACCCCGAGCGCGGCGGCGAGGGCGGTCTGCGACTCGCCGGTCGCGTGCAGCAACGCGGCCACCGCGGACCGCACTCGCTCGGCCAGGCCCATACTCATAGGGCCGAACCTAGCACGCCGTGCACATTCCTCATGCGTGAGACGCATGATGTCCGGCCCGGTGGACGGCGTGGAGAGATCGCGGCATCTCACATGTTCAGGTGAGGAAGGTATGAGGACGCCGACCTAGCATCGGTGTGTGTGCCCTCATGGGAAAGACGAGAAGCCCTTCGGTAAGCGCGTGCGCGGACGGCTGGAGGCCGCCGCCGCGGGCGCGGCGCTGCTGCTGGCCGGTGTCTACGGCGCGTTCGTGCGGACGGCGACCGGACAGCGCTGAGAGAACGCGGTGCTGGCGGGGCGGCGCGAGGACGAGACCCTGGCCGCCGCCCGGGCCGCGAACGGCATGCTGGACCACATCACCCTGTCCTCGCTCGGCGCGGCGGTGGCGGTGCTGCTCCTGATCGGGCTGGCGCGGCGCCGCTCCGCCCTGACGGTGGTCGCCGTCGGTACGGTAGGCGTCTCCCTGCTGCTCGCCGAGGTGCTCAAGCGGTACGTGCTGCCCCGTCCGGATCTCGTGAACGCCCCGGAGCGGCTGCTGGGCAACAGCTTCCCGAGCGGACACACCACCATCGCGATGAGCGTGCTGTTCGGGCTCACCCTGGTGGTTCCCTACCGGTGGCGGGGCGTCGCCGTCGGCGTCTGCGCACTGTGGGCCACCTTCGTCGGCGCCTACACGGTGGCGGCGGGCTGGCACCGGCCCAGTGACACCATCGGGGCCGACCTGCTCGTACTGGCCGTCGCCGGCTCGCTCACCGCGCTCCTGGCGCGCAGCGGGCGGGTGCGTCCCGTCGCGGACCACGCTCGTCCGTTGCGCGCGCTGTTCGTGATCGCCCCGCTGTGCGGTGTGGCGCTGGCCGGGCTCGGCTGCGGCACGGTGCTGCTGGTGGACTCGATGTTCCGCTTGCCGCCCGGCGACCCGGCGGTGCCGCGCCTGGCGTACGCGGGCGGGCACGTGCTGGCCGCGGGGGCCAGTGCGGCGGTCACCCTCGTGCTGCTCGCCCTGCTGCACCGGGTCGACCTGGACCGGCCCGGGAGGCCGGACGGCACCTGAGCTCCGCTGCTGAGCGGGCTCCCCGCTCCCGCCGGAAACAGCGCGGCACCGGGTGGCCACGTCCACCCGGTGCCGCTTCGCGCGTCAGGCGCCGGCCGGGGCCGGTGACAGGGCCACCACGGCCTCGCTGGTGTACGCCAGGAAGGTCAGGGTCTCCTGGAAGTACAGGGTGACGCTCGTCGCGTCGTGCGACAGGTAGCCGATCGACACGTCCTGGCCGAGGCGCAGTTCGAAGTCGCCGCCACGGGTGGAGAGCAGGAAGGCGCCGTCGATCGCGGGTGCCCAGACGATGTCGCCGTCGAGCAGCCGGGCGAGGTGCTTGATGACCGGGTAGCCGTGGTCGGACGTCTCGCTGACGGCCGTGTACGCCTCGGCGCTCAGCGCCAGTGTGTAGGCGCCGTCCACACCGGCCAGGCGCAGGGCCGTCACCGCCTGGCTGATGGCGTCCGGGTAGTCGCGCACGTCGGCGGGGAGCGTCAGCTCCGGGTTGGAGGAGCTCGCCCGCAGCCCGGTGATCCCGGCCGCCGGGTAGCCCTCGAACACGGCCCGGTCCTCGGCGAACGCCAGCCGCCGGGCCGCGTCCTTCACCGGCTGCCAGTCGGCGTCCTTGGCACCCCGGGCGACGTCGTCCACCTGCCGCCGGTCCACGGTGAACGGCACGCGCAGTTCGACCAGCGGCTGGAAGCGGCGGGTGTGCGCGATGACCCCGTCCGCGGGGGTGTCGACGGCGTCCAGGTGACCGGTGCCCACGCCGGCGAGCGCGACGCCGCCCGGTTCGGGCACGTCGACGATACGGCGGGCCGCGACATGGCGCTTGAAGGTGCGGCGGGCCTCCTCCTCCAGGTCGGCCCACGCGGCATCGGAGACGGGCGCGAGTTCACGGTGCAGATTGTTCATCGGGACATGCTCCGCTTCATACTGCCGATCCCGAGGGAGGACCCGGAGGATCGGACCTGGCTGTCGGTCGGTGTGACGGCGGCGACGGCCCCGGCGGCCGGCGGCTCGGGGAGGTCTTCGAGGAAGTCCGCGGTAGGTGTGAAGAACAGGGTGCCGGTGACCGCGGTGGAGAAGTCCAGGATCCGGTCGTGCGGTGCCGACTCCGTGCCCAGGAACATCCGCTCCAGCATCGTCTCCGTCACCTCGGGGGTGCGGGCGTAGCCGATGAAGTAGGTGCCGAACTCCCCGCGGCCCGCCGCGCCGAAGGGCATGTTGTCGCGCAGGATCTCGCGTTCGGTGCCGTCCGGGTCGATGACGGTGGTGAGGGCGACGTGCGAGTCGGCCGGTTTGACGTCGTCGGCGAGTTCCACGTCGGACAGCTTGCGCCGGCCGATCACGTGTTCCTGCGCCTCGACCGGCAGGGCCTCCCAGGCCTCCATGTCGTGCAGGTACTTCTGTACGACGACGTAACTGCCGCCCGCGAACGACGGGTCCTCGTCGCCGACGAGGACGGCCGCGCGCGCCGCGGCACCCGTCGGGTTCTCCGTGCCGTCCACGAAGCCGAGCAGGTCGCGTTCGTCGAAGTACTTGAAGCCCTGTACCTCGTCCTGGACCGTGACCGCGCCGCGCAGCCGGTTCATGATCTCCGTGGCGAGCGCGAAGCACAGGTCGAGCCGCGCGGCCCGGATGTGGAAGAGCAGGTCGCCGGGGGTGGCCACGGCCCGGTGCACGGGTCCCCGCAGTTCCCGGAAGGGGTGCAGCCGGGCCGGGCGCGGCCCGGTGAACAGGCGGTCCCAGGCGTGCGAGCCGATACTGGTGACACAGCTGAGCCGGCCCTCGGGCTGGGCGCGGAACCCCACGGCGCGTTCCAGTGAGCCGATGTCGGACAGCAGCTCACGGACCGTGGTCTCGCCGCCGCTGTCGACGGTGACCACCAGGAAGATCGCCGCGCTGGTCAGCGGGGACAAAACCAGCTGCGGCACCGGTTCGGGGACGTCTTGGGTCATGCGTGTCATACCCTTCCCAGCCGAGTCGACGGCGGACGAATGCGTGGACCAGCCACACTCTAGGTCGAACCCTTGGCCCGCGCGCGACAGATCGCACTGACATGGGCGGACACCGTGTGCGGCCGGTGACATACGTGTGTACCGGCACATGACGCAACACGCGTGTGTAGGCTGGGCGCACCCATCACCCCACCTCCGCGAAGGCAGCCATGCGCATCGGATTCGCACTCCCCCAGTTCCACCGTCAGGCGTTCGAGGTCGCCCGGGTCGCGGAATTCGCGCGGGAGGTGGAGCGGGCCGGTGCCGCGAGCCTCTGGGTCGGCGACCGCAACCTGGCGGCGGTGCGGCCCAGCGTCGGCTACGGCGGGCAGGGCACCACCATTCCGCCGGAGCTCAACCCGGCCGCCGACCCCTTCGTGCTCCTCGGGGTGGCCGCCGCCGCGACCGAACACGTGCTGCTCGGTTCGCATGTGCTCATCGCACCCCTGTATCCGCCCGTGCAGCTGGCGCGGGCGCTGACCACCATCGACCTGATCAGCGGCGGCCGGCTGCTGGCCGGGTTCGGCATCGGCTGGTCGCCGGAGGAGTACGAGGCCGCGGGGCGGGACTTCAGCCGGCGCGGGGCCCTGCTGGACGAACTCCTCGACGCGCTCCAGGCCGTGTGGACCGAGGACCCCGCCGAGTACTCCGGGGCGCTGTTGTCGGTGCCCCGGCACCACGCCCCGCTCAAGCCCGCGCGGCTGCCGCGTCCCCCGGTGTATCTGGGCGCGCTCTCCGAGCGGGCGCTGCTCCGGGTCGCGCGGCGCGCGGACGGGTGGCTGCCGCTGTGCGTGGTGCCGGAATACGTGGACACCGACGGCCTGACCGCCCAGCGGGCGCAGCTCGACACGTGGGCGCGTGCCGCCGGGCGGGAGCCGGAGGACATCGACACCGTACTGCGGGTCAACGTCTCCACGGGCACGGGCGTGCGGGCGGTGGCGGAGGCGATCCGCACCGTGCACGACCGGACGGGCATCGAGCACGTCATGGTGGACACCATGTACGAGGTGGACACGGTGGAGGAGTCCCTCGCGTACGCGCGTGAGCTGCTCGCGCTGCTGCCCGCCGAGTGACACACGCGATCTCCCGGACACGGCGGCCCTAGTCATGCGGGGCCGGTTCGGCGGCGTCGACCCGGCCCATGACCCGGAACAGCAGGACCAGGGACGGCAGGATGAGGATGCCCGCGGCGCAGGCGACGCCGACGAGGACGGTGAGGGTGGCGTGCGGTGCCGCCGCGTCCTGGACCGGCAGGTGGGTGCCGAGGAGGTAGGGGTACTGGGAGACGCCCCAGCCGCTGACGATGAGGGCGACGGCCGCCGCCGCGGTCGCGCGCAGGCCGCGGGTCCGCTCGGCGCGCAGCAGGGCCAGGCCCAGCAGGCCGCAGAGCGCCGCGAGCAGGGCGAGCGGCAGCGCGCGGTGGCTGAGCTGGTGGAACAGGCGGGGGGCGTCCGCCCGCAGGACGAAGATCCCCGCGATGCTGACGGCACCGGTGACGACGCCCGCCGCGAGGGCACGGTCGCGGAAGTACCGCAGCAGGTGCGGGTCCCCGTGCCGCCTGGCGGCCACCGTCAGGTAGGTGGCCGCCAGGTAGGCGCAGGCCAGCACGGCGAGCACACCGCCGAGGACGCCGGTCGGGTTCAGCCAGCTGGTGACGGGGTCCCCGTCGCCCCGGGTGGGTACGCGCCCGGAGGCCAGGGCGCCCGCGACGGAACCGAAGCAGTAGGGCGTCAGCACGGAGGAGAACGCGAACGCGGCGCCGTACACGCGCTGTTCGGGTGTGCGGATCGACGCCTTGCGGAAGGCGAAGCCCGCTCCGCGCAGCACGATGCCGAGCGCGGCGATCCCCAGCGGGAGGTACAGCGTCGAGGTCAGCGCGGCGAACGCCGGGGGGAAGCCGCTCCACAGCATGACCAGGCAGTAGATCAGCCAGGTGTGGTTCGCCTCCCAGACGGGGGCGAGGGAGTCGTCGATCAGATGGCGGGGCTCCCGGCCGCGCCCGGCCCCGCCCGCGATCAGGTCCCAGAACCCGGCGCCGAAGTCGGCGCCGCCGAGGACGCAGTAGGCGATCACCCCGATGAAGAGGAACACCGCGACCAGGTCGGCCATGTCAGGACGCCTTTCCCGTGGTGGTCCCGGCGGGGCGTTCGGGACCGTAGGGCACGGACACGGCCTCGTCGCCCTGCTGTCGCCAGCGCCGGGTCATGGACCGCAGCACCCACAGGGCGGCGGCGCCGACGGCCAGGTAGAGCAGGAGGACGGCGCCGAAGAAGGGCCACAGGTCGCCCCGGGTGGCCACCGCGTCCCGGGTCAGCAGGTGGCCGACGACGATCCACGGCTGGCGGCCGACCTCGGTGACCACCCAGCCGCTCTCCAGGCAGAGGATCGCCACGATCCCGCACGCGGCGGCGGACCGCAGGAACCAGCGGTCGGTCGCCAGCGTGTGCCGGCGGCGCCACCACAGCCAGGCGAACCAGAGGGCGACGGCGAGCATGAGGAAGGAGGTGCCGACCATGATGTCGAACGCCCAGTGGACGATGTTCGCCTGCGCGTCGGTCGGCCGGACGCCGGCGGGGACGGCCTCCAGTCCCTTGATGGTGGTCGAGGGCTTGAAGCCGGCCAGCAGGGACGCCATGTCGGGGATCTTGACGCCGTAGCGCACCTCGCCGTCGACCAGTACGCCGCCCAGGGTCTCGGGGACGTGGGAGCCGGTGTCGGGGAGCAGTTCGATGGCCGCGAACTTCGCCGGTTCGTCGTCGAAGACCTGCCGGGCGATGGTGTCGCCGACGATGATCTGCACCGGCAGCGCGCAGGCCGCGGTGACGAATCCGGTGAGGAAGCCGACCCGGTGGTGGCGGTCGCGCCGGCCGCGCAGCATGCCCACCGCGTAGACGCCGGCCACGACGAAGCCGGCGACGATGTACGCCGCGATCAGCATGTGCCAGAACTCCAGCCAGAAGGCGTCGTTGAAGAACACCTCGGCGGGCCGGACGGCGACCACCTTGCCGTGCTCGACGGTGATGCCGCCGGGCTGGTTCATCCAGGCGTTGGCGGCGACGACCGAGGCGGTTCCGCCGACGCCGGCCAGGGAGACGGGCACCCCGGTCCAGAAGTGCGCCCAGGGCGGCATCCGGTCCCAGCCGTAGATGTAGAGGGCCACGAAGATGGCTTCGAGGAAGAAGAACAGACCCTCGATCGCGAAGGGGAAGCCGAAGGCGGAGCCGTAGTCGCCCATCAGCCGGGGCCACAGGATGCCCAGCTCGAAGGAGAGGACGGTCCCGGTGATGGCCCCGACCGCGAACAGCACGGCGGCCACCTTCGACCAGCGGCGGGCGAGCAGCAGGGCTTCGGCGTCCCCCTTGCGCAGACCCCGCCAGTGCGCGATCAGCATGAGGGTGGTCAGGGCGACGCCGAACGGCACGAGGATGATGTGGAACCCGAGGGTGAAGGCCATCTGCTCCCGGGCGGGCAGCAGTTGCGCGGGGTCCGCGGCGGCCAGTGCGGGCAGGTGGGCGAGCGCGCCGGCTGTCGTCATGGCAGGTCAGTCCTCGGCACTGGGCGCGACCCGCACCTTGATGTTCTTCATCAGGGGCTGGTTGCTCTGCTTGCTGTAGTCGCTCGCGGCGACCAGGACGTTCATCTCCGGCATGTACCCGGCGGCGCAGCCCCTGGGCATGCTGTACTCGATCGCCGTGTACCGCTTGAGGTGCCGCGTGCTGCCGTCGCGGGCGGTGGCGGTGATGTCGACGAGGCTGTCGGGCTTGATGCCACGGGCGCGCATGTCGTCGCCGTTCATCAGGACGAGGGTGCGCAGGTTGCTGATGCCGCGGTAGCGGTCGTTGTCGGAGTAGATCGTGGTGTTCCACTGGTCGTGGCTGCGCATGGTCTGGAGGACGAGGACGTCGTCCCGCGGCGGCGTCTCGGGCAGCGGCGCGGCGGAGAACTCGGCGCGGCCGGACGGGGTGAGGAAGACCAGTTCCCGGGCGGGCTGTTTGATGCGGAAGCCGAGCGGGAGCCGCACCCTGCGGTTGAAGTCCTCGAAGCCGTCCAGGACCTTCGCCATGGTGTCGCGGATGCGGTCGTAGTCCTCGACGTACGACTCCCAGGGCGTGCTGCTCTCGGGGAGGGTGGCCCGCGCCATGCCGGCGATGATGGCCGGCTCGGACAGCAGGTGCGGGGAGGCGGGCTTCTTCATGCCGACCGACAGGTGCACCATGCTCATCGAGTCCTCCACGGAGACGGACTGGAGGCCCCGCCGCTGGTGGTCCTTCTCGGTGCGGCCGAGGCAGGGCAGGATCAGCGCCTTCCGGCCGTGCACCAGGTGGCTGCGGTTGAGCTTGGTACTGACGTGCACGGTGAGTTCGCAGTTGCGCAGCCCCTGGGAGGTGTACGCGGTGTCCGGCGCGGCGAGCACGAAGTTGCCGCCCATGCCGACGAAGACCTTCACCCGGCCCTGGTTCATGGCCTCGATGGTGTCGACCGTGTCCATGCCGTGCTCGCGCGGCGGGTCGATGCTGCACACGTCCGCGAGCCGGTCCAGGAACTCGGGCCGGGGCCGGTGGTCGATGCCGCAGGTGCGGTTGCCCTGGACGTTGCTGTGCCCGCGCACCGGGGAGGGGCCGGCGCCCTCCCGGCCGAGGTTGCCGCGCAGCAGCAGGACGTTGACGATCTCGCGGACGGTGTCGACGCCGTGTTCGTGCTGGGTGAGGCCGAGGCACCAGCTGATCAGGGTGCGGTCGGAGCGGGAGTAGATCTCGGCGGCCTTGAGGATGTCGGTCCGGGTGAGGCCGGACTGCTCCTCCAGTTCCTCCCAGGAGGTGGCCTCGCACAGCTCACGGTAGGTCTCGAAGCCGTGCGTGTGGCGCTCGATGAACTCCTTGTCGAGCGCCTTGGGGTCGCTGCGGCTCTCCTCCAGGACCGCCTTGGCGATGCCCCGCAGCAGGGCCATGTCGCCGCCCGCGCGGACCTGGAGGTTGAGGGTGCTGGTGCGGGTGGCCTTGAACAGGGCCATGTCCGTGAACTCGTGCGGCACGATCGTGCTGGTCGCCGCCGCCTCGACGAGGGGGTTCACATGGACGACCTGGGCGCCCCGCCGGTAGGCCTCGGCTAGCGCGGTGAGCATGCGGGGGGCGTTGGAGGCCGCGTTGACGCCCATGACGAACAGGGCGTCGGCGGTCTCCCAGTCCTTGAGGTCGGCGGTTCCCTTGCCGGTGCCGAGGGCCGCCGTCAGGGCCCGGCCGGAGGCCTCGTGGCACATGTTGGAGCAGTCGGGCAGGTTGTTGGTGCCGAACTCGCGGGCCATCAGCTGGTAGAGGAAGGTCGCCTCGTTGCTCAGCCGGCCCGAGGTGTAGAAGGCGGCCTCGTCGGGGCTGTCCAGGGTTCGCAGTTCGCGGCCGATCAGGGCGAAGGCGTCCTGCCAGGTGATCGGGAGGTACCGGTCGCTCGTCTGGTCGTAGACGAGGGGCTCGGTCAGCCGGCCCTGGTCCTCCAGCGCGAAGTCGGACCACTCGGACAGCTCGGCGACGGTGTGCCGGGCGAAGAAGTCGGCGCCGACCCGCTTGCCGGTCATCTCCCAGGTGACGTGCTTGATGCCGTTCTCGCAGATGTCGAGCTTGAGGCCCTTGGTGTCGTCGGGCCAGGCGCAGCCCGGACAGTCGAAGCCGCCGTTCTCGTGGTTCATCTTGAGGATGGCCCGCGGCCCCTCGAACAGCGCCCGTTCCTTGATCAGCACCCGGCCGACGCTCTTGGCGGCACCCCAGCCGGCCGCCGGGTGGTGGTAGGAGCGGTGGGACGGCCGCTTGTCACTGGCCGGGCCGTCGCCGCCGGTGGCCGAGCGGCCGACCGCGCCGTCCTGCGGGTTCGGCGTCGGGTCAACATCGGATGCGGTCATGTCGTGCGCTCTCTCTGTCGAAGCGGGCCGTGCGTCGGGGGACTTGGAGGCGGGGGACGGACTCGGAGACAGCGGCTGCGAGACGGGGCTCGGGAGGCTCAGAGCCGCAGCGGGACGGCGGCCGGGCGGGTCGGCGCGCGCAGCCAGGTCGCCGCCAGCGCCGCGGTGACGAGCAGGGCCGGCACCAGCGGGGCTCCGGGGCGCAGCCAGCGGTAGACGGCGCCGTCGACGGCCGCCCCGGCGATCAGCGTGGCCACGATGCCGACGCTGCGGGCCTGGAGGCGTCCGCGGGTGGCGAACGCCGTGACGGTGGAGGTGAGCAGACCCGTCAGATACGCGGTGGTGATCTCGCTGCCGGCGGTGACCCGGACGCTGCCGTTCTGGCAGCCCATGGCGACGGCCGTGAGGAACAGCAGCAGGGTGCGGGCCGCGCCGTGCGGTGCCGTGTGCCAGCCCAGCCAGCCGCAGACCACCAGCCACAGCAGCAGGGCCTCCAGGAGCAGACCGCCCCGGATGCCCGCGCCGCGGAGCCGGCCCCGGCCTGCCGCCACCAGGCCGCCGGCCGCCGCCCCGACGACATAGCCGAGCAGGGCTACGGCGACGAGGCGGGCGGCGGCCAGGTGGGCGTTGCCCAGGTGCAGGCCGAGGAGGGCGGAGTTCGCCGTGACGACGCTGGTGAAGACGCCGTCGAGGGCGAGGAACCCGAAGGCGTTCGCCGCTCCGGCCGCGAGGGTCAGCAGGTGCCGGGTGGCTCCGTTCCGTCCGGGCCACGGGGACCGGTCGGGGCTCGGCGTGGTCACTTGGCGAGGAACTCCAGCAGGGCGGCGTTGACTTCCTCCGGGTGGGTCCAGGCGATGTTGTGCGGGCCGCCCTCGACCGTCACGAACGTCAGGTCCTTGATCAGCCCGGGCAGTCGCTCGGCGGTGTTCTCGTACGGCAGGATGCGGTCCGCGTCGCCGTGCACCAGCAGCGTCGGCACGTCGATCTTCGGCAGGTCGTCGCGGAAGTCCGTCAGCCAGGTGTCCACGCACGCGTACGCCGCCCAGGCCGACGCCGACACCGCGACGTTGAAGCTGTTCTGCCACGCCTGGTCGCTGATCCGCGTCCCGGCGTACATGTCGACGTTGTAGAAGTTGTCGAGGAAGTCCTTGAAGTACGCGGGCCGGTCCTTCAGCACGGCTTCCTTGATCCCCTCGAACACCGACCCGTCGACACCCTCGGGATTGTCGTCGGTCTTCAGCAGGAACGGCGGGATCGCGCCCAGCAGTGCCGCCTTCGCCACCCGCTCCGAGCCGTACCGGCCCAGGTACCGGGTGACCTCGCCCGTCCCCATCGAGAACCCGACGAGGACGACGTCCCGCAGGTCCAGGTGCTCCAGCAGCGCCTTCAGGTCCGCCGCGAAGGTGTCGTAGTCGTAGCCCACCGTCGGCTGGCTCGACCGGCCGAACCCCCGCCGGTCGTACGTGATCACGCGGTACCCCGCCTCCAGCAGGACCCGCTCCTGCTTCTCCCACGAGTGCCCGTTGAGCGGATACCCGTGGATCAGCACGACCGGACGGCCACTGCCGTGATCCTCGTAATACAGCTCGATCGACTCGGAGTTCTCCCGGCCCACCGTCACGAATCCCATGGCGCACACCTCTCGTCGGCCTTCTGCTGCTGTTGAGCCTTCCAGCGGTACGGCCGTTCCGCATCACATGAACGTGTGAGGCCCGGGATGCGGACGGTGGGGCCGGCCCTCCTCGACGCGTTCCGGTGTCGGGAAGTACCGGCCGTCGGCGAGGACGGTGAGCACGGCCGTGACCTTCCGCACCCGGACCGGCGCCTGCCGGGCAGGCGCCGTCAGGCGTCGGCCGGGTGCGCGGTCAGCAGGTCGTCCAGGCCGATCCGGGTCAGGAACTCACGGCGGATCCGGTCGGCGACCTGCGAGACCTCTTCGGAGCCGTCGTTCGCCGGGTCGATGTGGACCCGGTAGGGGCGCTCGCCGTCGGGCAGGGCCACGATGCGGGCGATCTCGTCGGAGACCAGTGAGGCCTCCGCGCCCTCGGGGGCGAGCGCCGCGAGCTTCCGGGAGACCTGCTGGAGCAGTCCCGGGTACCTGGTCTCGTACTCCGCCTCGACGGCCCCGTCGGCCGGGTGACCGGAGTGGGCGAAGTGGTTGGTGCCGCTGGTGAAGGAGCCGGGCACCACGATCGAGGTCTCGACACCCCAGCGGGCCAGCTCGCCGGCGTAGCTCACCGCGAGCGAGTCCATCGCGGCCTTCGCGGCGAAGTACGGGGCGAGACAGGGCGGGGTGCCGCCCTTGACGCTGGAGCTGGAGACCCAGACGACCAGACCCCGGCCGGCCCGGCGCAGGTGGGGCAGCACGGCCCGGTTGACCCGCTGCGTGGACAGCACGTTGATGTCGTAGAGCTGTGCGAGCTGCTCCGGGGTGAAGGCCTCGGCCGGCCCGGTGACCATGTGACCGGCGTTGTGGATCACGACGTCGATACGGCCGTGCTCCCCGATGATCCGCTTGACCGCCGAATCGACGGAGTCGTCGGAGTTGACGTCCAGTTCGATGGAGCGCAGGTCGGCCCCGTGCTCCTTGGCGTAGTCGGCGGCGGCCAAGACCTGTGGCGCGTTCCGGCCGGCGGTCTCCCGCATACCGGCGTAGACGGTGTTGCCGGCGTCGGCGAGGGCGCGGGCGGTGAGCGCGCCGAAGCCGCTGGAGGCACCGGTGATGACGACGATCCTGCTCATGGGAATCTCCTTGACCGCGGGGTGGACTGCCGACGGGGCGGGGTGGATGGAGGCGGGGGGCCGAGCAGAGGCGCCGGATGTCAGGCGATGCCGCCGTTGGCGTAGATGGTCTGGCCGTTGATCCAGCGGGCCGGGCCGGCCAGGAAGGCGATGGGCTCGGCGATGTCCTCGGGGGTGCCCAGCCGCTCCAGTGGGGCGGCCTTGGAGAGGTTGTCGAGCGCCGCCTGGTCCTTGCCCTCCAGGAACAGGGGGGTGGCGGTGGGGCCGGGGGAGACCGCGTTGACGGTGATGTCCTTGCCCCGCAGCTCACGGGCGAGCACCAGGGTCATCGCCTCGACGGCTCCCTTGCTCGCGGCGTAGGCGCCGTAGGTGGGGAACTGGAGCCGGGTGAGCGACGAGGAGACGTTGATCAGGGCACCGCCGCGGCGCAGGCGCCGGGCCGCCTGCTGGGAGACGACGAACGTGCCGCGGATGTTGGTGCGGTGCATGCGGTCCAGGTCGTCCAGGTTCAGCGTGGCGATCGGCGACAGGAGCATGATGCCCGCGGTGTTGACCACTACGTCGATGCCGCCGAACTCCGCCTCGACGGCGTCGAAGGCCGCGGCCATGGCGACCTCGTCGGCCACGTCGCCGGCCACCGCGATCGCCCTGCCGCCGCGCGCCTCGACGGCCTTGACCGCCTCGTCGGCCTTGGCCTTGTTGCCCGCGTAGTGCACCGCGAGGGCGAAGCCGTCCTCGGCCAGGCGGTCGACCACGGCCCGGCCGATGCCTCCGGTACCGCCCGTGACCAGCGCGACGCGGGTGTTCGTCTCCGTCATGGTGACCAGTCCTCCGTGGGGTGGGGCAATGTGTCCGATCCAGCGGATACATCGCCGATCTCGTCCTTGCGTTATCGACGATAACAGGAGGGCGGAGTGGTGGCAACGCATTTCCGTGAGCATCGATAACGGCGCCACGGCAACACCGACATCACCGACAGCGCCGCCGCGTGACCGACCGTTTGACCGACCGCTTGACTGTGGGCATGTGGCCTGCCCTGACATGCGGTGGGGCGCAGCCCCACAGGCATGGACTCAAGGTCATGTCATATGGCTGACATGACCAGTGACGTGTTCTCCCCCGCGCATGCCTCGACGTCTCCTGCGCCGTAGGGCGGGAGAACAGAAGGACTGCCGGTGCGGGCCTCAGGCCGGCGGGTGGAAGATGCCCTTGAGATCGGCGTCGAACAGCCGGTCCTTGGCGATGAAGGACTCGATGCCCGCCTGCTCCAGTTCCTCCGCGGACCAGAACGACTGCTCGGTGGAGGTCAGCACGATCCGGGGCGGGGTGTCCCCTTCGCGCACCATGCGCGCGACGGTCACGCCGTCATGGTCGGGAAGATGCAGGTCCAGCAGCAGTCCGTCCGGTCGGTGCTCGCGCACCGCCGCCAGAGCCGACGCGCCGTCCTCCGACTCCGCGACGACGTGCAGACCGCGCGCCGCCAGCAGCAGCCTGGCGATGCGGCGGAATCCTGGGTCGTCGTCCACGACCACGATGTTGACGGACATGCTCACCAGAATGCCTCGTGCTCCGAGTGCTGAACCATAGGGGCAGCCCCACGTTACCGCTCGGTGCGGGGCGGGGATTCCCACACGGCCGCGACGCACCCGTCCAGGAGACTCTTGGGGATCTCCCCACCATCGAGGACCGATCGTGTGGGGGCGGCTCCATCGCGGCGCCGGGAAACGGCGGCCATCCTGGTACGCGGGACGTACTCCCTTCCCTCCCCCATGGTCCTCGGCGGGCCCGGGACCCGAAACGGCGGATGCGAGCATGCAGCGAATTCCGAGAGTGTCCTGGCTGTGGGTGGTCTGTGCCCTGGTGGCCCTCTGGCTGGCGGTCGTCTGCTTCTTCATCCACGAACAGAGCAGCGCCGCCCCGGCCGACCGGGGGGCGAGGAGCGTCGGCGCGCTGGAGACCGCCGCGACGGCGGCCGTCCGTGCCCGGGACACCGCCGCCTTCCAGCGGCTGTTCGAGCCCGACAGCGTCGGCCCCCGGTATGCGAGCCAGTACCTCACCCGGCTCTTCGCCCGTCCGATCACCGGCCTGCGCCTGACGACGGAGCCCTACCAGGACCTCCGGTACCTGGTCCTGCGGGGTGAGCAGGGGAACCGTACGGTCTGCTCGGCCTGGACGATCCAGCGGTACGACGCCCGGAGCGTCCTGAGCGCCGTACCGCCGCTGGCCGATGTGTGCGGCGCGACGGCGTCGCCGGGCGACGTCCACGGAGTCGCCGCGTAGGAAGCCGACGAGCACCGCCCGTGCGGTACGTGTGCCGCCACCGGGCTCGAAGGCCGTGTGCGCCGGTCTGAGCTGGACGCGTGCCTCGGTCACCGCGCGCGAGCGGCGCAGCCGCCCCGGCCAGGAGCCGGTGGGCCGTGTCGACGTGCCCGTCGATGTCGGGGAGCAATATGGGGGGCGGCGGAAACGTAGGTGAGGGAGGCGTGGGCCTGCCGGACCGCGTCCAGCGGCTCCGCCGTGCCCCTCGTCTCCGCCAGGTCCTCCGCGCCGACCCGCTGACGGCGGCACGCGTCGGCGACGGTGTCCGAGAGCTCGGTGACACGGCAGCGGCGCCCCGCCGGCCGACGGGACACCCAGGTGCCGCCCGCCCCGCGCGGACCGGGTGCGCCCGCTCCGTAGGCGCCCCGGTCGTGCGGGTACGGCGGTCAGCGCTCGCTGTCGAGCGTCGCCATCTGCGGGGCCGCGTACCGCTCACCGGCCGCCGCGCCCGCGGGCACCGCCTTCTCGATCTCGGCCAGCGTCTCCGCGTCGAGGCGGAGGCCGGCGGCGCCGAGCGACTCCGCCAGCCGCTCCCGGCGCCGGGCGCCCACCAGCGGCACGATGTCCTCGCCCTGGGCCGCCACCCAGGCGATCGCGACCTGGCTGGTGGTGGCCCCGAGGCGCTCGGCCACCCGGCCCAGCGCCTGGACCAGGCGCAGGTTCGCCTCCAGGTTCTCGCCCTGGAAGCGCGGCGAGTGGGCGCGGAAGTCGTTCCCGGCCAGCTCGCGCGAGGGCGACCAGTGGCCGCTCAGCAGACCGCGGGAGAGCACGCCGTACGCCGTCAGGCCGATGCCCAGCTCCCGCAGCGTCGGGATGATCGACTCCTCCGGGCCGCGCGAGAGCAGCGAGTACTCGATCTGGAGATCGCTGATCGGGGCCACGGCGGCGGCGCGCCGGATGGTGTCGGCGCCCAGCTCGGACAGCCCGATGTGCCGGATGTAGCCGGCCTGGCGCATCTCCTCCAGCGCGCCGACGGTCTCCTCCACCGGGATCTGCGGATTGAGGCGGGCCGGGCGGTAGATGTCGATGTAATCGGTCTCCAGGCGCCGCAGCGAGTAGGCGAGCCGGTCCTTCACGGCCTCCGGCGACACGTCGTAGGGGGCCGGCTGGAAGCTGCCGTCGGGTGCGCGGCGCGAGCCGAACTTGACGCTCAGGACGACGTCCTCGCGTCGTCGTTCGCGCAGGGCACGCGCGATGAGCATCTCGTTCGCGCCCGAGCCGTAGAAGTCACCGGTGTCGATGAGGTTGAGGCCCGCGTCGATCGCCGTGTGCAGGGTGGCGATGCTCTCCGCGTCGTCCGCCGGACCGTACAGGTCCGACATGCCCATGGCGCCCAGGCCGATGGTGGAAACCTCGGGGCCCGACAGGCCCAGCTTGCGCCGAGTCACGGTCATGACGGTTCTCCTTGTGCGAGGGGTGAGGTGTGCGGGGGAAAGTGTGCGGGGAAGGTGTGCGCACGAATGGTGTGTGCGGGGAATGGCGTGGGTTCCGTGTGGACGGAGGACAGGGTGGATCCGTACCCGGGGAGGTCCCGGGACGGTCAGGTTCACAGGCGGTCGAGCAACCCGGTGACGCCCATACGGCGGGCCAGGCGCAGCCGCAGTTCCTCGGCGGCGCCGTTGATGATCTCGGCGCCGCAGTCGGAGCCGTCGGCGACGGTCCGGCGCGGCCGTCGGCCCACGGGCAGTCCGACGACCCGGACGACCTCGTCGGCGGCGATCTGCGGGTCGGCACTCACACCGCCGGCCATCAGCCGCTCGGTGTCCTCGCCCATCGAGGCGAGGAACGGGGCGATCCTGTCGTACCCGGCCGTGCGCTCGGTGTCGGCGGGAATGGCGGCGTCGGCGAAGTGCGCGGTGCCGTGGGTGAAGACGCCGGGCATCAGGATCGTGGTCTCGATGCCGTAGGCGGCGACGTCCCAGGCGGTCGACTCGGCGAAGGCGTCGAAGGCTGCCTTGGCAGCGGAGTAGGGGCGAGGAAGGGCGGGACGGCGCGGGTCGTGCCCGAGCCGATCCACAGCAGCAGGCCCGACTCCTGGCGGCGCAGCACCGGAAGGACGGCCCGGTCGACGCGGAGGGCGCCGACGGCGTTGACGTCGAAGGCGCGCAGCACCTCCTCCGGGCTGAACGCCTCGGTCACCCCGACCAGCAGGTGGGCGGCGTTGTGGACGACGACGTCGAGGCCGTCGGCCTGCCGCACGACCTCGTCGACGGCCGCCGAGGCGGACTCCTCGGACAGCACGTCGAGTTCGACGACGGACAGCTCACCGGGCGCGTCCTCGGTGCGCCGGAGCAGCGCCTGGGCCTTCTCCGCGTTCCGGCCCCCGGGGTCACGCATCGAGGCGAAGACGCGGTGCCCGGCCTGGGCGAGCGAGACGGACGAGAGGGCGCCCGTCCCGGTGCCGGCGCCGGTGACGAGGACCGTCCGCGACTGGGTTCTCCGGGGTGCGGGATCCACGATCTTCCTCCTTGACGGTGACCAACCACCTGCGCGCCGCGGCCCACCGGGGGACATCGCTGCGATCGGCGATCACATACCCGATGCATCGACGATAACGTCAGCATCGATCACGGTCAACCGTTATCATCGATGGCATGACAGCGAGCGAGACGATCCCGCAGCCGCGCGAGCGGATCCTGCGGGCAGCGGCCGACCTGCTGGCCGAAGGCGGACGGGAGGCGGTCTCCACCCGTTCCGTCAGCGCGGCGGCGGGCGTACAGGCCCAGACCATCTACCGGCAGTTCGGTGACATGCAGGGGCTCCTCGACGAGGTCGCCCAGCGAGGCTTCGCCTCCTACCTCGCCGAGAAGCAGGCCAATCTCGCCTCCGGTGACGCGGTCGACCAACTGCGGCACGGCTGGGACCTGCACGTGGCCTTCGGGCTCGCCAACCCGGCCCTCTACCGGCTGCTGTACACCGATCCCCGGCCGGGCGAGGGCGCCACCGTCATGGGCGAGGCCTACGACATCCTGGTGCAGCTCGTCACCCGGGTCGCCGAGGCGGGCCGGCTGCGGATGAGCGTCGAGGCCGCGGCCGCGATGATCCACGCGGCGGGCATCGGCGTGACCGTGACACTGATCAGCGCCGACGCCGCCGGGCTGCTCGCCGAGCACGAGGGCCTGTCGGAGAACACGCGGGACGCCGTCCTCGCGGCCCTGATCGCGGACGAGCGGGACACCGGCGCGGCCGAGTCGCGCGCCGAACGGGGCGCCCGGCACGCCGTGGCGCTCAAGGCCCTGCTCGACGAGAAGGACGGCCGGCAGCCCTTCACCCCGGGCGAGCACCTGCTGCTCACGGAATGGCTCGCCCGTCTGACCAGCAGGCCGGGCAGCGGCGGCGACTAGGCGGACGACCACCCTCGCCCGCCGCGGAACAGGGCACGGCACCGGACTTCGTCAGCTGAGGTCTCTTCAGCGGGCCGTCCGCCGCACGTACCACACATGCCGCCGTGATCCTGGGGGCGGGACATCACACATGGCGTCTCCGCGCAGACCGCATGAACGTGTGATGCGGACCGGCGCGTGACCGGGCACTGTCGGCTCATCCACGTTTCGGGGAGGAAGTCGTGTCCGTGTCGCTCACACACCGTTCGGTCCGGTCCGACCAGAGCGGGCTGTCCCGCATCGGCCGCCGCTGGGGCTGGGTCGCCGTCCTGCTGGTCGGTCTGCTGCTGTTCTGGCTGATCCACTCGGCCCTGATCTCCACGCGCAATCCCAACCTCATCCCCGCTCTGATCTTCTTCGGGGCGGCGCTGGTGCCGTCGGCCTTCGTCGCCTTCGTGGCCGGCCGACGGCTCGACTTCGGCGCCGGCATGGGGGTCGTCGGGGTGACCGCACTGACGGGCGGCGCGATCGGGGTGACCACGGCCGGAGTCCTGGAGTACCGGACGCTGTTGCTGATGGACGTCCTGCCCACGGTCGCCGTCGGAGTGATCGAGGAGGCGGCGAAGCTCATCGTCCCGGTCCTGCTGCTCCTGATCATCCGCGACCGGCACCCCGGTGACGGGCTGCTGATCGGTGTCGCCTCCGGCGCCGGGTTCGCCGTCTTCGAGACGATGGGCTACGCCTTCGTCGAACTCGTCAACTCCAACGGCGACCTCTCGGCGGTGGACGACCTGCTGGTGTGGCGGGGGCTGCTGAGCCCCGCCGCGCACATGGCCTGGACGGGCCTGACGGCCGCGGCCCTGTGGTCCGCCGCCGCCCACGGGTGGCGCCGCCGCTCGGTGGGGCTGTTCGTGCTGGTCTACGCGGTCGCGGTCACCCTGCACACCCTGTGGGACAGCCTGGACAGTGACCTCGCCTACGGTGTGCTGGCCGCGATCAGCCTGTCCCTGCTGGTGTACGCCACACACCGGCTGGCGGCTCCGGGCCGGGTGGCCGCGCCGGTGCCGGTGCGCGGTCAGCGGCACGCGCTCTAGGAGTTCATCCGCCGGACGCGCGCGGGCGTGACGTCTCCGGAGTGGACGGGGCAGTCGACGGGGTCGGTGAGCACACGGCGGTCGGTGCGGACGTCACGCACCGACCGCCGCGCCGGCAGGGCGGGGAAACGGGTGGGAACCGCGCCGGCGTCCCCGGGGAACGGGGAACGCGGTCCCCACGGCCGGGCGAGGCTCTCAGTCCTTCGAGGACGCACGGCCGGCGGCCTGCTTCTCCCGGCCCTCCCTCGCCGTCTCCTCCTCGTCGGCCGGCTCAAGGGCGGCGTAGAACACGGAGTGGCCCTGCTTGAGGCGCTGGGCAGCGCTGCGGGCGACGAGTCCTTCCAGGGTCGTACGCACCACGGTCGTCTTGATGACCCGGTCCGGGTGGGCCTCGCCGAGGGCGGCAGCGATCTCGGCCGCGGAGGACGGCTCCGACTGCTGTGCGAGGTGGGCGCGGATCAGGGCCACCAGGGTCGGCTTGCTCTGCCGCTTCCTCGGGCCCGCCGAGCCGCCGGGCAGCCCGTAGCCGTAATCGCCGCCCGCGCTCCGCCGGCCCTTGGCCACGGGACCCTGCTGCATCGGGATACCGCTCTCCAGTGCCTGCTGCATGGTCGCGAGTACGGAATGATCGTGCTGGAGAGCCAGCAGACGGCCCTGAAGCTGGTCGATCTCGCTCCGGATCCGATCCTGCTCCTGGACGTTGCGTTCGAGGTCGCCCGCCAACTGGGAGCTGTACTGCGTCACCAGCTCCGTCGTACTCGTGTGGGAGTCAGGCATGCCGGGAGCCTCCTGGTTGGTGATGTCACTCCGGAGAAGCTGATTCAGCCATGGATTAAAGCATCATGGCGCATACAGACGTCTCATTCGGTCAGGAGAGTCAACCCGTTCCAGTCAACCTCTGCCGCCTCCTGCCCTAAGGCAGGAGCGCTGCCGCCGCTTGGGCTTCGAGCCATGCTGTCGCCCGGGGGTAGGGCCAGCCCAGTTCCCTCACGGTGCTCCACGAGGAGACGCCGAAGTAGAACCACATGATGTCCCGTGCCTGTTCGCGGGTCACCTCGGCACGTACGTCACCGAGATCGAAGAGCCGGTCGGCGATGACGTCCAGAAGGCCGCGGTAGTGCCCCATCTTGTAGTCAGCGGCTTTGGCCACGTCCGCGTCGGAGTTGCGGGCGTCCATCAGCACCGTGAGCGTCTTGGCGTGCCGCTCGATCACCTTGCCCGTGCCCACCGCCGTCAGCCGCAGGATCTCGCGCCCGTCGTCGGTCGCCAGTACCTGCTGCCTGGTGAGATCCACCTGCTCGTCGTCGGCGCTGTCTTTGGCCAGGGCCAGGATCAGTGCGGGCTTGCCGCCGATGCTGGAGTACACCGTGTTCAGCGCGACGTCGGCCTCCGCGGCGATGGTGGCGAGGCTCACCCGGCCGTATCCCCGCTCGGCGAAGAGATCGCGGGCTGTCGCGAGGATCGCCCTGCGGGTCTGCTCCGCCTTCTGGGCTCGGAGCCGGGAGGTGTACGCGCGCTGACCCATGGAGCGATCCTACCCACCCCCATATTCGCCTTATGTTGCATCCATTGAATGTATGCTCCTTACGATGAATTCGGCCCCAGGCGCCACACGAGTGACGCCGTCGGCGGCCGAACCCCCGTGAAGGAAGCAGAAGGTCATGAGAAACAGACTGGTCGCACTCGCGTGCGCCGTCACGGCCGCGGCGACGACCGCGGTCACCGCCCTCACCCAGGTCTCCGCCTCGGCGGCGACACGACCGGTAGCCGGCCCTCGTATCGCCGCACACTTCGACCTGTCGCACGGTCAGACGCCGGAGAACATCGCGCTGGAGCCCGACGGCACAGCCGTCGTCACCTTCGCCGCCGGCCGCCAGGTGGCCGCCGTCAGTCCGCGGGGCGACACCCGGATCCTGGCCACACTGCCCGCGCCCGCCGACGGCGGTGTGCACACCCCGAAGCTCGGCTTCGCCCTGACCGCGGGCATCGTCCGGGCCCACGACGGGACGCTGTACTTCCTCTACGCCAGCGGCACCTCCGACCTGACCGGCCTGTGGCGGCTGCGCCCGGGAGGCACCCCGCACCGCATCGCGGCACTCCCCGCCGACGGGCTGCCCAACGGGCTGGCGCTGGACGAACACCACGACCGGCTCTACATGGCCGACTCCGCGCTGGGGAGGATCTCCACCGTGCCCACCACGGGCGGGACCCCCACCACCTGGTCCGCCGCTCCCGAACTCGCCTCGACCGGCTTCCTCGGCGTCAACGGGCTGAAGATCCACCGGGGCGCGCTGTGGGCGACCAACCTCGACCGGGGCACGGTGGTGCGCATCCCGTTCGGCCCGGGGGGCCGGCCCGGCCCCGTCCAGATCAGGGCCACGGGGCTGACCGGCATCGACGACTTCGCCTTCACCGGCCGAGGCGACGACATCCTGGCCGCGCTCGACGGCCCCAACAAGGTCGTGCGCATCCACCCGGACGGCACCTGGACGACCGTGCTCACCAGCGCCGACGGACTCCAGAACCCGACCTCGGTCGCGGTGCGCCGCAACGTCGCCTACATACCCAGCGCCGCCTACGCCACCGCCTCCGACCCCAACCTCATGCTCGCTCCCGTAGCGAGCCCGAGGGACGGCGCCGGGCACGCCCCCCACGACCACCCGTAGCAAGGTACGCATTCGACAAGAGGCCAGTGGCCTGTTAAATTCGGAGCCGTAAGGTTCCAGTGGCCTCTTAACGAAGTGCCGGGCCACACAGGCGAAGGTGGGTTCAGGTGATGAGCGAAGGCACCGCACACGCGGCGCGTACTCCGCTGGGTGGATCCGGCATCTCGGTGCGGCCCGTCGGACTCGGGCTCATGGGGATGTCGCAGTTCTACGGCGCGACGGACCCGGACGCCTCGGTCGCCACCATCCGTGACGCGATCGAGGCGGGTGTCGAGCTGTTCGACACCTCGGACTACTACGGGGCGGGCAGCGCCACCCCGGGCCGGCCGGTGGCCGGCTTCGGCCACAACGAGGAACTGCTGGGACGCGCGCTCCAAGGGCGCCGGGACCGGGCGGTCGTGGCGACGAAGTTCTCCGCGCGCCCCACCCCCGAGGGCCGCAGCTTCTTCGACGGCCGCCCCGAGTACGTGAAGGCCGCCTGCGAGGCGAGCCTGAAGCGGCTCGGCACGGACCGGATCGACCTGTACTACTACCACCGGCTCGACCCGGCCGTCCCCGTCGAGGACACCGTGGGCGCCATGGCCGAACTGGTCGCCGAGGGCAAGGTCCGGGCGATCGGCCTGAGCGAGGTCGGCCCGGACATCCTGCGGCGGGCCCACGCCGTCCACCCCGTCGCCGCGCTCCAGAGCGAGTACTCACTGTGGGAGCGCGGCGTCGAGGCCGAAGTACTGCCGCAGTGCCGCCGACTGGGCATCACTCTGGTGCCCTACAGCCCGCTGGGCCGCGGCATGCTCACCGGCTCCTTCAGCCGGGGCACCGAGTTCGAACGTGACGACTTCCGCTCCACGCTGCCCAAGTTCCAGGGCGACAACTTCGACCACAACCGGCGGTTGGTCGACGAGTTGGAGGAGTTCGCCGCGAGCACGGGCAACACCGCCGGTCAGATCGCCCTCGCCTGGCTGCTGGCGCAACACCACGACATCGTCCCGATCCCGGGTTCCCGCCGTCCGGCCTATGTCCGAGCGAACCTCGCCGCCACCTCGGTCCGGCTCAGCGCCGACGACGTGGCCCGTCTCGGCGCCCTGTTCGACCCCGCACGGGTCAAGGGGGGCCGGTACGGAGCCCTCAACACGCTTCCGGACGACACCGCGAAGTGACACCCGGCGCGGAACACCACACACAGGGGCCCGCCGTACCGGCCGCCCCCTCGCACGAGGAGCACACCCCATGAACCACGACGACCAGTTCGCCGGCAGGACCGCGCTCGTGACCGGCGCCGGAAGCGGCATAGGTTCCGACATCGCCCGCCTGCTCGCCGCACGCGGGGCCGACGTCACCCTGGTCAGCCGCCAGGAGGCGCCGCTCAGGGAGCTCGCCGACGAGATCACCGAGGCGGGCGGCAAGGCCCTCGTCGTCGCCGGTGACGTCAGCGACCCGCACACCGCCGAGCACGCCGTCGCCGAGACCGTCCGCCACTTCGGCGCCCTGCACCTGGCCGTGAACAACGCCGGCACCTCCGGCGTCCACCACGACGTTCCCGACCTGCCCGAGGAGGAGTGGGACAAGACCATCTCGATCAACCTCTCCGGCGTCTTCTACGGGCTGAAGCACCAGCTCCCGGCGATCAAGGCGGCCGGCGGCGGCGCTGTCGTCAACATCTCCAGCGTCTTCGCCGACCGCGGTCTGTCGCACCGCGCCGCCTACAGCGCGAGCAAGCACGGCGTCCGCGGCCTGACCCGCGCCGCCGCGGCCGACTGGGCCCAGCACGGCATCCGGATCAACGAACTCCAGCCCGGCGTCATCCCGGTGCCCCGTCAGCAGGGCAACCCCGAAGAGGTCGCGAAGATCGCCGAGAAGATCCCGGCCCGCCGGCTCGGCACCGGCGAGGAAGTGGCGAAGGCCGTCGCCTTCCTGCTCTCCGACGAGGCGTCCTACGTCACCGGCGCCCACCTCGCGGTCGACGGCGGCTTCCTCATCTGAGCCTCTCCGGCTCCCCCCGTCCCGAGCCTTCGGGCCCGCCCGCACCACCCACTCCCCCCACATTCCCTGTGACAACACTGAAATCGAGGCACATCATGAGCAAGACCTGGCTGGTCACCGGCAGCTCCCGCGGCCTGGGCCGTTCCATCGCCGAGGCCGTCCTCGCGGCCGGCGGCAACCTGGTCGCCACCGCCCGGCGCACCGAATCGCTGAACGACCTCGCCGACAAGTACGGCGACAAGGTCCGCCTCGTCACGCTGGACGTGACCGACGCCGAAGCCTCCCGCCGGGCCGTCCAGGCCGCCGTCGACGCCTTCGGCCGCCTGGACGTGGTCGTCAACAACGCCGGTTACGCCGACATGGCCGCCATCGAGGACATGACCGACGAGGCCTTCCGCAACCAGGTGGACGCCAACTTCTACGGCGTCGTGAACGTCACCAAGGCTGCCCTTCCCGTCCTGCGCGAGCAGGGCTTTGGCCACGTCATCCAGATCTCCTCCGTCGGTGGCCGCGTGGGCGGCCCCGGCCTGGGCGCCTACCAGGCGGCCAAGTGGGCCGTCGGCGGCTTCTCCGAGGTCCTCGCCAAGGAAGTCGCCCCGCTCGGCATCAAGGTGACCGTCGCCGAGCCGGGCGCCATGCGCACCCACTGGGCCGGCTCCTCGATGGACACCCCGCCGGTCAGCGACCCCTACAAGCCGGTCGTCGAGCCGGCCATCGCCCGCCAGCGGGCCTCGGACGGCAACCAGCCGGGCGACCCCGCCCGCGTCGCCCAGATCCTGCTGGACATCGTGGAGGCCGAGGAGCCGCCGCTGCACCTGCTGCTCGGCAAGGACGCCGTCGAGGTCGGCCGGTTCGCGGCCGAGACCCTCGCCGCCTCGGACGCCAAGTGGCGTCACGTGAGCGAGTCCGTGTGATCCGCGCTGACGGACCTGGCGCCCAGGTCCGCCCCCTGCCGGTGCCGCCCCTCCGGACGGCACCGGCAGGCCATAGGGTGACCGGGAGCGGCGCCAGGGGTGGGCCGCGAGAGTTCCCGAGGAAGCGACGATGACAGACGACCGGCCGACCGACTTCCAGCGCGCCCGCAGCGCCGAGCAGCGCGAGATCCGCAAACGGACCATCCTCGAAGCCGCGACACAGCTCCTGACGGAGATGCCGGTCAGCGACATCAGCCTGCGGGAGCTCAGTCGGCGGGTCGGGCTGTCGAAGACGAACGTCGTGCGCTACTTCGAGACCAGGGAAGCGGTCTTCTTCGAGCTCCTCAACCGCGACCTCGCGCGGTGGATCGAGGAGTTGTCCACCGACCTGGCGTCCGTCGGCGCCGCCGGACCGGCATCGCCCCGGGCGGTGACGGACACCCTGGCCCGGTCCCTGGCCCGCCGGACCCTCCTGTGCGAACTGCTCAGCTCGCTGGGCTCCGAACTCGAACGGAACATCTCCGCCGAGTCGGCGCGTGACTTCAAACGAGCCCACGCCCGGTTGCTGGCCGCCCTGGCGGAGCTGCTGCGCCGGCACATCCCCGCGCTGAGCCCCACGGCCGCCCGCGAGCTGGTCTCCCTGACCGTCGTCTACACGGCCGGGCTGTGGCCCTTCGCGCATCCCTCACCGGCCGTCGCCGAGGCGCAGCAGGACCCGGAACTCGCCGCCACGAAGGTGGACTTCGCCGAGCGGCTGGGCCGTACCCTGCACATCGCCGCCGTCGGCCTGCTCGACCTGGAGGGGCGGGCCACCTGACCCAGCGCCACGCCGGACCGGACCTGGTACTGCCGGGGGAGCTCCGGTCGACCGCGCGCGGTCCGGCTGGACCCGGGCTCGGCGGGGCCGCTTCCAGGCCGGAGTGCCGCCGTGTCCGCGGCGGCCGTTCAGCGCGGTGGCGAGGGGAGCCCGGGCAGGCGCAGGGTGAAGGTGGAGCCGGTGCCCGGGGTGCTGTGGGCCTCCACCGTGCCGCCGTGTGCCTCGATCAGCTTGCGCACGATCGACAGGCCGAGCCCGCTGCCACCGGTCTGGCGCGAGCGGGACTTCTCGGCCCGCCAGAACCGGTCGAAGACGTACGGCAGGTCCTCGGGCGCGATCCCCGAGCCCGTGTCGGAGACCTCGATGCGGACGCCCGCCGCCCTGCCGGCCCCTGCGGGGAGGGGCAGGTCACCGGCCGCTCTCAGCAGCACGGTGCCGCCGGGCGGTGTGTGGCGGATGGCGTTCGACACGAGGTTGCCGACCGCCTGCCGCAGCCGTACCGGGTCGGCCGGCACCTCCAGTTCGGGGTCGGCCGCCACGACGAGCCGCACCCCCGCGGCCTCGGCCCGCGGACCGTGGCCCTGAGCCGTCTGGGCGAGGACGTCGGCCACACTCAACGGCTCGGCGGCGAGGGGCAGTTCGCCCGCGTCCGCCGCCGAGAGGTCCCGCAGGTCGTCGATGACGTGCTGGAGCAGCACCGCCTCCTCCAGCACCGAGGCCACCAGCTTCTCGTCCGCCGGGACGATGCCGTCCTCGACCGCCTCCAGCCAGCCGCGGATGTTGCTCAGCGGCGTGCGCAGCTCGTGCGCCACATCGCTCACCATCGCCTTGCGGGCCGACTCCAGCTGCTCGCGCCGCCGTGACATCGCGTTGAACGCGGCCGACAGCCGGGCGATCTCGTCGCGGCCGGTCACCTCGACCCGCGCCGAGACGTCCCCGGCCTCCATCCGCTGTGCGGCCAGGGTGAGCCTGCGCAGCGGCCGGACGAGCCGGACGCCCGCGAAGGCGGTGACCGCGACCGTCACGAGCAGCACGAGCGCCGCGCCCCACGCGATCCGCAGCTTGTTGGGTGCCGACAGGGAGAGGAAGGTGGTGGCGGTCCGGTCGCCGGGACCGCTGACGTAGAGCTGGGCGGCGGGCGCCACGTACGGCCGCAGTTGCTCCGCGCGCCCGCTCGCGACGCAGTCCCGCACGTCCTTGTCGGACTTGTCGGACGGGGGGCCCGGGGGCGTACGGGACGGTGTGCGCACCGCCTGCCAGGACCCGTCGAGCAGCACGTCCACCCCGCCGAGCCCCCGCCGTGCCAGGCAGCTGTCGACCAGGTCGTCGAGGCTGTCGAGTGCCTTGCGCTCGGAGGGCATCGGGTCGTTCAGCACCGGCTCCTCGCACCGGGAGTCGACGCGCTGTCCGGCCGGCGTCCGAACGGTGGGCCGGCCGCCGGGGCCGAGCACCACCCGCGCCGCGGTGCCCGCCGCCCGCAGACACGCGACGACTTCCCGGGCCGTACCCAGCAGTCTCGCGCTCTCGACGTCCGACAGCCGGTACGGGCCGACGGCACGTGGGTCGATCCCGCCGTTCCGCGCCGCGGCCGGCAGCCGTTGCGGATCGACCGACAGCGGGTCGACGACGACGGTCGGCCTGCGGGAGACCACGTACGGGTGGCCGGGCACCGGGGCGGAGTCCGCCAGCGTCCGGCCGCCGTCCCGCAGGACGATCCGGTGCCCGGTCGTCCGCCCCAGCGCGGCCACCGTGGGGCCCACCCCGTGCCAGTTCCGGTGCCGCGCGGCGTAACCGATCAGCACGTCGTACGTCTTGGTGTCGTCGGCGAGGTCCTTGCCCTGCTCCTCGCGGATCGCCACGGCCGTCGTCCGTACGACCACCCACGCGGTGGCCGCGATCGAGCACACCGACACCAGGGCCGCCACGGCGAGCAGGCGCAGGAGCAGGCTGCGCCCCAGGGGCACGGCGAAACCCGAGCCCGTGGACGGGCGGCCGGGCCGGACGTCACCGCGCACGGCGCACGTCCCCGGGCTGGGACGGGCGTTTGTCGTCGGACAGCTTGTAGCCCACCCCGTACACGGTCACCAGGCACTTCGGCCGGCGCGGGTTCTCCTCGATCTTCTTGCGCAGGTTCATGACGTGCACATCGACCGTCCGCGTGGTGATGTACCGGTCGAAGCCGTGCAGCCGCTCCAGGATCTGCGACCGGGTGAACACCTGCCCCGGCCGGCCCGCGAGCACCTCCAGCAGCCGGAACTCGCCCGGGGTGCAGGGTATGTGCCTACCGTGCGCCCAGACCTCGTGCCGGGCCGGGTCGACGGTCACCGGGCCCGCGGTCAGCAGGGTGCCGCCCGGCGTGCCGCCCGCCGCGCCGGACGCCGCCCGGGTGCGCCCGCTGCGCCGCAGCAGCGACCGGATGCGGGCCATCAGCTCGCGCGGGCTGAACGGTTTGGTCAGGTAGTCGTCCGCGCCCAGGTCCAGTCCGAGCAGCAGGTCGTCCTCGGTGGACCGGGCGGTCAGCATCAGCAGGGGCAGCCCTTCGAGGCCGGCCTCCGACCGGACGGTCCGGCAGACGTCGAGCCCGTCCAGCCCGGGCATCATCACGTCGAGCACCAGCAGATCGGGCAGACGCCGGCGGATCTGGTCGAGCGCGGCCCGGCCGTCCTGGACGAGGATCACGTCGTGGCCCTCGTGTTCCAGGTAGCGGCGGATCAGCTCGGCCTGTTTGGCGTCATCCTCAGCGACGACAACGTGCGCACACATGTGAGGAGTCTAGGAACGCCCACGGCGTCCTCGGACGCCTCGCGGACGAGGAAACGGCAGGGCCATCGCTTTCTGACAAACCTCTGACATTCGCTCGGCAGCCTCTGCCGTCATGGACAACCAGACAGACCGGCCGCACCCCGCCGCCGGCACCCCCGGCACGACGCGCGCCCCGCGTCGGACGCGCCGCGTCCGGGCCGCCGTCCTGGCCACCGCCCTCCTGACGGCGGGCGTCGCTCTCACGGCCTGCGGAGGCACAGGCGGCACCGACAGCGGCCAGAAGGCGTCGGACAGCGGCATCGCGTCGTTGGCGACCCCCTCGTCCGGCGGCGGCGCGCCGGGGGCGACCTCTTCGGCACGGTCCTCCACGGCCGCCATCGAGGCCAAGCGCCCGCAGCTACGCCTCGACAGCTCCCAGGAGGAGACCGACCGTCTCTGGGACGCGTACTGGGCGTGCCTGCAAGCCCACGGCGTCCCCATGAACAACGCGCGGGTCGACCACCCCGGCAAGCAGGCGCCTCCCGTGGACGACCCGAAGGTCGCGGACCAGTACAAGGCGCAGTACCACGCGTGCCTGTCCAAGATGCCGCTCCAGCCGGTCGAGGAACGCCCCGAGACCAACCCGCACTACGCGGACGACTACCGCGCCTACGTCGGCTGCCTGAAGTCGAAGGGCATGAAGGTCCACGAGGTCTTCGGCGACGACGGGAGCCCTGACGGCTGGACCTACGACAAGGACATCCCGAAGGACGGCGGCGGACTCCCGACCGAGAAGATCGACCACGACTGCCGCCTGGAGGCGTTCGGTGGCAAGGGCGCGAACTAGGACCGCCGCACACGTGTCCGCCGACGGCGGCACACGCGACGGCAGCCGGATCGCGGTCGCCGACGGCGGCGGACGGACCGGCGGCAGGATCGCGGTCGCCGTCGCCGTCCTCGCCGTCATCGCGGGCGGGGTCTACGGCGGGACCGCGCTGAAGCGACACGGGGACGCCGGCCGTGCGAAGCCCGCCGGGGTGCCGTCCGCGCAGACCACGGTCATCCGGCGCACCGATCTGTCCGACAGCGAGACGCTGCCCGGCACCCTCGGTTACGGCGCGGCGGTCACGGTCAAGGGTGCGGGCAAGGGCCTGATCACCAAGCTGCCGGCGAGCGGATCGACGGTGACCCGGGGCAAGCCCCTGTACTGGGTGGACGACCAGCCGGTCACGGTCCTCTACGGCGACACCCCGGTGTTCCGCACGCTGGACGAGGCGGCCGTGAAGGCCGGGGCGAGCGGTTCCGACGTGACCGTCCTCGCGGACAACCTGAAGGCCCTCGGTTACGACATCGGCCCCGAGCCGCACCACACGCGGTCGTCCACCGGTACGGGCGAAGCCCCCGGGGCCGTCCTGACGTCGTCACTCCTCGGCGCGCTGAAGCGCTGGCAACGCGACACGGGCCGGCAGCAGACCGGCACGCTCTCGGTGGGCGAGGTGGTGGTGCTGCCCGGCGCGGTCCGCGTGGGCGCGGTGAAGGCCCAGCTCGGCGACCCGGCGGCGGCGGACGTCCTGTCGGTGACGTCCCTGCGGAAGTCGGTGTCGGTGACGGTCGACGCCGGTGACGCGGCCCAGGTCCACCAGGGCGACAAGGTCGTCATCACCCTTCCCGACACCAAGCGGATACCCGGAAGGGTGACCTCGGTCGGTACGACGGTGCAGGGCGGCCCGGGTGACGACGCGTCCGACGGCGACACCTCGCCGTCGGTGCGGGTCACCGTGGTGCCGCGGGACAGCGCCTCGGTCGGGAACCTGGACGCCGCGTCCGTGCGGGTGACCTTCACGACGGAGACCCGCGAGAACGTCCTCACCGTGCCGGTGGGCGCGCTGCTGGCGCTCCAGGAGGGCGGGTACGCGCTCCAGCGCCCGGGTGGAGAGCTGGTCGCCGTGAAGACGGGACTGTTCGCCAGGGGCCAGGTGGAGGTCTCGGGCACCGGGATCGAGGAGGGGCAGCGGGTGGTGACGGCGTCGTGAGAGCCCCCGGCAGGCACCGCGAGGGCGGTCGCCGCGAGCACGGTCACCACGAGGACGCGGGGTACGGCGGCACCGCGCACGCCGCGACGGCCTCCGCCTCCGCCTCCGCCTCCGACACGCTCCCCGTGCGCGCGGGCGACGACACGCTGACCCTGCGTGCCGTACCCGCCGCGGCCGGTCCCGCCGAGCCGTCACCCGTGCTGCGGCTCACGAACGCGACCAAGGCGTACCCCGGCGGCGTGACCGCGCTCGACGACGTGTCCCTGACCATCCACGAGGGCGAGCTGCTCGCCATCGTCGGCCCTTCCGGCTCCGGCAAGTCCACGCTGCTGAACATCATGGGGACGCTCGACCTGCCCACCCGCGGCACCGTGGAGATCGCGGGGCAGGACACGGCGTCCCTGGGCGACCGGCGGCTGTCCGCACTGCGCGGACAGCGGCTCGGCTTCGTCTTCCAGCAGTTCCACCTGACGGACGGGCTGACCGCGGCGGAGAACGTCGCCACCAGCCTGCTGTACGCGGGGGTGCCGCGCAGGCGGCGCACCCCGCTCGCGCTCGCCGCGCTGGAACGGGTCGGGCTCGGCCACCGGGTCGGGCATCTGCCGCACCAGCTGTCCGGTGGCGAACGGCAGCGCGTCGCGATCGCCCGCGCGCTGGTGGGCGAGCCGGCGCTGGTGCTCGCGGACGAGCCGACGGGCGCATTGGACTCCGCCAACGGCCAGGCCGTTCTCGACCTGCTCGTCCGGCTGAACAGAGAGGGCACCACCATCGCCGTGATCACGCACGACGGGAACATCGCGGCGCGGCTGCCACGCCAGGTGGAGATGCGCGACGGGCGGATCGTCAGGGACACGGGACCGCGCCGCGGCCCGGCGGCGGACCGGGGCACCGGCTCCGCACCGTCGGCCGGGCCCGCCGCGGCCGGACGGTCCGCGGACCCCGCCGCCGGCCCGGCCCGGGGAGGCGACCGGTGAGCGCCGCACCGCGCGGAGGGCTCGCCCGTCCGGCCCGGCAGAGCCCGTCCGACGTAGTGCGGCTCGGACTGATCGGCATCCGCACCCGCAGGCTGCGTGCCGCGCTGTCCGCGCTCGGCATCTCCATCGGCATCGCGACCCTCGTCCTCGTGACGGGGATCCCGGCGTCCAGCCAGCGGGCGCTGAACGACCGGCTGTCCGCGCTCGGCACGAACATGCTCCGGGCGGTCCCGCAGCCCGACCAGAACCCTCCGGTGGTGCTGCCCGCGTCCGCCGACAGGATGGCCGCCCGCATCGGTCCGGTCACGGCGACCAGCGAGGTCGCCAACACCCACCGGCTCGTGCACCGTTCGGACCGGACCGACCCCGGCGACGGGCTCGGCCTCACGGTCCTGGCGAGCGGCGACGGCCTGCTGTCGGTGGTGAACGGCCGGGTACGCGCGGGGAAGTTCCTCGACGCCGCGACCGACCGGCTGCCGACGGCGGTCCTCGGCTACGAGGCGGCGTCCCGCCTCGGCGTGACCACCCTGGCACCGGGCCGGCAGGCACCGCAGATCCTCGTCGGAACGAAGTGGTTCACGGTCATCGGCATCCTCGACCCGCTGCCGCTCGCACCGGACCTGGACCGCTCGGTGCTGGTCGGCTGGGAGGCGGCGCGCGAGACCCTCGCGTTCGACGGACATCCGACCGTGGTCTACGTGAAGGCGCACGAGGACGCCGTCGAGGCGGTCTCGTCCGTGCTGCCGGCCACGCTGTACCCGGAGCTGCCGGGCCTGGTCCAGGTCAGCCGCCCTTCGGACGCCCTGGCGGCGAAGCGGGCGACGAACAGCGCCTTCTCGTCGCTGTTCCTGGGCCTCGCCGGGGTGGCGCTGCTCGTGGGCGGGATCGGCGTGGCGAACACCATGTACATCTCGGTGCTGGAACGCCGCAAGGAGATCGGCCTACGGCGCGCGCTCGGCGCGAACCGGGGGCAGATCAGAGGTCAGTTCCTCACCGAGTCGGTGGTGCTGTCCCTGCTCGGCGGGGTCGCGGGCACGGTGACCGGGGTACTGGCCACCGCTGGTTACGCCGTCTACCAGGGCTGGCGGCCCGTCGTCCCGATCACCGTGCTCGGCACGGGTGTCGGCGGTGCCGTGGTCATCGGGGTGCTGGCGGGCGTGTACCCGTCGATCCGTGCGGCGCGGCTCACACCGACCGAGGCACTCGCCACGCCATGACACGAAGAGGCGGCGTGCCGGGCGCCGGCGAAACAGGTGCTTCGGCCGTGCGAGTAGCCTGAGACACGTTGCAGGTCGGCCGTGCCGCTTGGAGGAAACCCATGTCCACATCCACACCCGTGCCCACCGACCCCGCGTCGAGCCACCGGGCCATCGAGAATCTGATCGCGCGGTACGCCGAGCTGGTGGACGACGGCGATTTCGCGGGGCTGGGCAGGCTTCTCGCCGACGCCACCTTCACGGGCAGCGGCGAGCCGGTGAGCGGAAGCGACGCGATCGAGAAGATGTTCCATGACACTCTGATCGTCTACGCCGACGGCACGCCGCGCACCCAGCACGTCACCACCAACATCGCCATCGAGGTCGACGAACAGGCGAGCACGGCGGTCGCGCGTTCCTACGTCACCGTGTTGCAGGCGCTGCCCGAGCTGCCGCTGCAACCGGTGGCGGGCGGTCGGTACCACGACCGTTTCGAGCGCCGGGACGGGCAGTGGCGCTTCGTGGAGCGACGGGTCCGCATCAATCTCGTCGGCGACGTGAGCCGCCATCTGCACCAGGCCGCCGCACAGCGGTAGCCCTGGCCCGGGACGGTGACACGTGTGAACCATGAGGGTGCGCGGATCCGTTGGAGGGATGAGAGAAGAGGTTCTTCTCGTCACCACCTGCCGCGCTTGGAAGTTTATTCACATGTCGGATGAGAATCGCGTGCTGGAGTTCCTGGAGAGGGTGGTCGCCGACCAAGCGGCCGCCTTCGCGGGAGTGTCGACGTCCCTGGGCGTCCGCCTCGGGCTGTACGAGGCGATGTCGGGTGCGGGGGCGCTCACCTCGGACGAACTGGCCGAGAGGACAGGACTCGTCGAGCGCTACGTTCGGGAGTGGCTGGCGGCGCAGGTCGCCGGTGCCTATGTGGTGCACGACCCGCAGACGAACACGTATGTCCTGCCGGACGAGCACGCGGCTGTGCTGGCCGACTCCTCTGTGCCGACGTACCTCGGTGGTGGCTTCACCATGCTGAAGGCCCTCTACGGTGCCGAAGAGGCGCTGGCGAGCGCTTACCGCGACGGTGGCGGTGTGAGCTGGCGGGACTACGGGCCGGAACTGTCGGAGGGCGTCGCCGCCTTCTTCAAGCCTGGCTACGAGGCAGTCCTCGTCCAGGAATGGCTGCCCGCGATGGAGGGCGTCGAGGCCAAGCTTCGGCGCGGCGCCTCGGTGGCCGACGTGGGATGCGGCTTCGGCCACTCGACGGTTCTCATGGCCAAGGCGTTTCCGCGGTCCCGCTTCCACGGCTTCGATTTCCACGAGCCCTCCGTCGAAGCGGCCCGGAAGCTGGCCGAGGAGGAGGGCGTCGGTGACCGCGTGACGTTCGAGGTCGCCGCCGCGCACGACTTCCCCGGTGGCGACTACGATCTCGTCACGTTCTTCGACTGCCTCCACGATCTCGGTGATCCCGGCGCGGCGCTCCAGCGCGCCGAAAAGGCCCTCGCGGACGACGGAAGCTGCCTTGTCGTCGAGCCGAACGTGTCCGCGGAGCCCGGGGAGAACATCAACCCGATCGGCCGGTCCTTCGCCTCCACCTCGGCTGTTCTCTGTCTGCCGGCGGCCATGGCGCAGGGCGGCCCGCACGCGCTCGGCAACCATCCCGGGCCGGAGGCGCTCCAGGCGATCGCCGCCGAGGTGGGTCTGCTCGGCTGGAGGCTCGCCGTCGAGACCCCCACCAACCGCATCTACGACGTCAAGCGTTGAGGTAACCGTCCGGGCCGGTGCCACGGCGGTGACCGCTGAGGGCGCCGGCGTCGCGGCCGGGCGCGAGCAGGGTTCCGGCCTCGCTGCCGCGTTGCCGCGCAGGGACGGTGGCTCGCCCCCAGCACGCGGGCGACCGTCTCGTCCTTCGTCCCGGTGACCATCGGAAGCGGGATCTCCCGCGTCCGCCGGTCCGGTCCCACCACCGGGGAACCGCTCCCGGCACCGACCTCTCGGCACCGACCTCTCGCACCGGTCCGTCAGCGGCCCCGACCCGCCGCACCGGCTCCGACCGCCTCCCACACGCTCTCGAACAGCGCCACGAGGGCCACGAGGGCCACCGCCAACGAGCCCGTCGCCGCGGCCGGCCGGTCACCGCGCACCGGCAGCGGCAGCCGCACCGCGGCCAGGTCGGACGCCACCGGCCTCACCGGCGGTCGTGACGCCGGCCACGACCGGCCGCCGACCTCTGCCGTCCCGCTCAGCGCCGTGCAGCGCCGTAAGGCGCCTGGGCCGGCCTCCCTTCGGCAACCCGACGCAGCGCGCCCGGCACCTCCTCGTCGCACTCCGGCACCAGCGCCGCAGGCTCCGCGCGCGGCCCGGACACCGCCTCTCGTCCGCCTCGTCCACCTCGTGCGACCGAGCTCGGCGCGGGCCGCCTTCGTCCGCCGGCGACATGACGGGGCCTGACCTCGTGCGCCCGCTCCACCACCGATCGCCCCGGTCGCCAGGCGCAGTGAGCCGGGCGCGGATGACGGCCGTCCCGCGCGGGAGCCGCATCCGCACGTGTGCGGCGGGTCCGGCCGTGCCCGCCCCGGCCTCAGGCGCCCCGCACCGGTCCCGTGCTCTGGCGGGCGATCAGTTCCGGGAGCGGTACCTGGACCGTCCCCGGCGTGGCCCCGTCCAGCCGCGAGAGCAGTTCTCGCGCGGCGGTGCGGCCGAAGGCCACGCTGTCCCGGGACAGCGCGGACAGCCAGGGCTTGACCATCCGGCACAGCGCGGAGTCCTCCCACGCGACCACCGACACGTCCTCGGGCACCGCGAAGCCGAGTTCGGCCGCGGCGGCCACCCCGGCGACCGCCATCACGTCGTTGTCGTAGATGAGCGCGGTGGGCGCGGCGGATCCGGACAGGACCCGGTGGGTGACGGCGGCCCCCTCGGCGTCGGAGTAGTCGGTGGTCACCGAGCGGACCTCGGTCAGGCCGCGCCGTTCGGCCTCGGCCCGCAGGCTGCGCATCCGCCGCTGGGTGTGCGCGAGGCCGGGCAGCCCGGCGATGTGCACGATCCGCCGGTGGCCCAGGGCGTGCAGTTCCCCCACGACCGCGGCCATCGCGCCGGCGTCGTCCGCCCACACCGCCGACAGCCCGGGGTGCAGCTCGGCCGGCGCGCCCCCGATCACCACGGCGGGCAGGCCGAGTTCCTCCAGGAGCGCGGGACGGGGATCGTCGGTGCGGGGGTCGACCATGAGGACGCCGTCGACCCGGTGCTCGGCCCACCAGGTCCGGTATACCGCGCATTCTGCGGCAATGTCCTCTACAACTTGGAAGAGCAGGCCGAGATGGCGTTCGGCCAGCACTTCCTGGATGCCCGAGACCAGTTGGAGGAAGAACGAGTCCACACCGAGGGTGTGCGCGGGCCGGGCCAGCACGAACCCGACCGTGGCCGCGCCCTCACCGGACAACTGGCGGGCGGCGGTGCTCGGCCGCCAGCCGAGCTGTTCGGCCACCCGGCGCACCCGGGCCCGGGTCACCTCGGAGACGCCGGGCCGGTTGTTGAGGGCGAAGGAGACGGCGCTCTCGGAGACCCCGGCCCGCCGCGCGATGTCCTTCATCGTCGGCCGGCGCGCCGGTGAACGCTTGTCCGCCACTTCCGCTCCCATTCTCTGGCACCGAGCACTAAAGCGCTTGAGCTAGACCAGCCTAAAGCGCATTAGCGATCGGAGCAAGAGTCGCGTCCGGCACTTGTCCGGCTCGCGTCAACACGCCCTGACCTGCGGCTTCTATCGGCGCAGGGAAGTTTTCGGCCGAATCCATTGACATTTTTCCGCCGAAGGATGCAATGTCTGCCCCTGAACCCGTGGCCGGCATCGTCGCCGTGGCCCGCCGTCCGAAGGAGCCTCCAGCCGTGCGCATATCCCGTAGAACCCTCGCCACCGCTGTCGCCGTCGCGGCCCTGCTGCCGCTGTCCGCCTGCGGCTCCGGGAACGACGACAGCTCGTCGGGCGACGCCTCGGGCAAGATCGAGGGCAACATCACGTTCCAGACCTGGAACCTGAGGGCGAACTTCAAGTCGTACTTCGAGGGCGTCATCGCCGACTTCGAGCAGAAGTACCCGGGCACCCACGTGAAGTGGGTCGACCAGCCCGCCGAGGGCTACGCCGACAAGCTCAGCGCGGAGGCGGCCGGCGGCACGCTGCCCGACGTCGTCAACGTCTCCCCCGACCTGGCCGCCCCGCTCGCCAAGGCCGGGCTCGCCCTGGACCTGGACAAGGACAAGGCGGCGGCGAAGTACAAGAGCGAGTACCTGCCGGGCGCGTGGAGCAGCACTGACATCCCGGGCCTGCCGGGCACCTGGGCGTTCCCCTGGTACCTGAACACCGGGCCGCTGTTCTACAACAAGGCCCTGTTCAAGGAGGCCGGTCTCAACCCGGACCAGCCGCCGAAGACGTACGCCGACCTGTTCAAGGACGGCCTCCAGATCGCCGAGAAGACCGACGGCAAGGTCGCCACCCTCGCCAACGTGCCGGCCATCGAGGACTTCGGCCGCTACGGCGTCCAGCTGGTGAACAAGGAAGGCACCGGTTTCGCCTTCAATGACGCCAAGGGTGTCGAACTCCTCACCAAGTACAAGGAGTTGTACGACGCCAAGGCCCTCGACCCGCAGGCGCTGACGGCCACGCCCGAGTCGGCCGGACGCAAGTTCCTCACCGGGGCCGTCGCCATGAACCCCGGCAGCGCGCTGGACCTGAAGAACTTCAAGACGCAGGCGCCGAGCCTGTACAAGAACATCGGCATCACCGACCAGATCACCAGCACCGGCCACGTCAACATGTACGTGCAGAACCTGATGGTGAACGCGCAGTCCAAGCAGAAGCCCGCGGCCGTGGCCTTCGCGCACTTCGTCACCGACGCGAAGAACCAGATGGCCTTCGCCAAGCAGGTCGCCATCTTCCCGAGCACCGCCGGCTCCCTGAAGGACCCGTACTTCACCAAGGAGGACGGCACCGACGAGACCCGCGTCCGGGTGGCCGCCGCCAAGTCGCTGAAGACCGCCGTGAACTACACGCCGGTGCTGTTCAGCGACCAGATGAAGACCGCGCTCCAGCAGGAGGTCGCCAAGGCGCTCCAGGGCAAGGAGAGCCCCAAGCAGGCGCTCGACAACGCTGTCAAGGCCTGCGACCAGCTGCTCAAGCAGGGCTGATCCGCCGTGGCCCTCTCCTCCCCTGCCCGTAGGGGCTCCCGGGTGCGGCGTCAGCTGCCCACCAGTCCGTGGCTGTTCGCCGCACCCGGGTTGCTGGTCACCGCCGCGTTCGTGCTGTACCCGTTCGTGTCGACCGTGGTGAACTCCTTCACCGACCGTCGCACCCTGATCCCGGGCCACTTCGTCGGTCTCGCCAACTACCGCGAGATGCTCCACGACGACGCGTTCTGGATTGCCCTGCGCAACAGCACGCTGTACGTCCTCGGAGTCGTCCCGGCGCTGGTGGTCCTGCCGCTGCTGCTCGCGCTTCTGGTGCAGAAGCACATCCCCGGCATCGCCTTCTTCCGGTCCGCCTTCTACACCCCGGTCGTCGCCTCGATCGTGGTCGTCGGCCTGATCTGGGTGTGGCTGCTGGACGAACGCGGTCTGGTCAACTCGCTGCTGGAGACGCTGGGCGCGAGCCCGGTCGGGTTCCTCAGCGACCAGTGGCTGATCCTGCTCAGCGCCATGACGGTCACGGTGTGGAAGGGCCTCGGCTACTACATGATCGTCTACTTGGCGGCGCTCGCGAACGTACCGCGCGAACTCCACGAGGCCGCCGCCGTGGACGGCGCGGGCGCGGTCCGCCGCTTCCTCAGCGTCACCGTGCCCGCCGTGCGGTCCACGATGGTCCTGGTGGCCGCGCTCGCCGCGGTCTCCGCCTTCAAGGTGTTCTCCGAGGTGTACCTGATGGCCGGCCCGACCGGCGGCCCGGCCGGCGAGGACACGACTCTCGTGATGCTCGTGCAGCGCTCCGGCACCGGCCTCAGCGGCCGGGTCGGTTACGCCTCCGCGATCTCCGTGGTGGTCTTCGTGATCACCGTGGTGCTGATGCTGCTGGTACTGCGCGCGGACCGGAAGGACGAGACCCAGGCATGACCGACACCCTGCGCACCCCGGACGGGCGGACCGCCCGCCCGGGGCACCCGACGACCGAGCGCGCGCGGCGGACCGGCCGCCGCTCCCGTTTCACCGACGACACCGGCCAGCGCGTGCGGCCCTGGGAACTCGTCCTCCGCTACCTGCTGCTGCTCGGCGTGCTGGCCCTGACGATCGGCCCGTTCCTGTGGCAGCTGTCGACCTCGCTGAAGGGCCCGACGGAGGACATCTACAGCTCCCCGCCGTCGTTCCTGCCCGAGCACCCCACCCTGCACAACTACAGCCGGGTCGCCGGCGTCATCCCCGTCTGGGACTACGCCCTGAACTCCGTCAAGGTCGCCGTCGCCAGCGTGGTCACCAACTGCGTCGGCTCCGCCCTCGCCGGCTACGCCCTGGCCCGGCTGCGCTACCGGGGCCGCGGGGTACTGACCCTGGTCTTCATCCTGGCCCTGCTGGTGCCCGCCGAGAGCATCATCATCGCCCAGTTCACGACCATGCGGTCGCTGGAGCTGAACAACACGCTCATCGGCGTGGTGCTGCCCGGCTGCGTCGGCGCGCTGAACGTGCTGCTGATGCGCAACGCCTTCCTCAACCTGCCGTACGAGATCGAGGAGGCGGCCTTCGTCGACGGCGCCAACGTCTGGCAGCGGTTCCTGCGGATCGCGCTGCCGTCGGTCAAGGGCACCCTCGCCGTCGTCTCGATCTTCGCCTTCATGGGCGCCTGGGACGACTTCCTGTGGCCGCTGATCGTGCTCGGCGACCCGTCCAAGTTCACCCTCACCGTCGGCCTCAACTACCTGCACGGCACCTTCGCCAACGACCAGCGGCTGGTCGCCGCCGGCACGGTCATCGCCGTGGCCCCGCTCATCGTCCTCTTCGCCTGCCTCCAGCGGTACTTCTTCCGCGGGGTCGGCGAGGGCGCCGTCAAGGGCTGACCGCCGCATTCGAACCCCCCGCAAGGACACCCATGCCTCCTGCCGTGCGCTTCGGCGTCAACTACACCCCCAGCGAAGGGTGGTTCCACCACTGGCTCGACTTCGACCTCGACTCCGTACGCGCCGACCTCGACTCGATCGCCGCGCTCGGCCTGGACCACGTCCGGGTCTTCCCGCTGTGGCCGTACTTCCAGCCGAACCGGGCTCTCATCCGGCCGCGCGCGGTGGAACAGCTCGTGGCCCTCGCCGACGCCGCCGCCGAGCGCGGCCTGGACGTGAACGTGGACGGCCTGCAAGGCCATCTGTCCAGCTTCGACTTCCTCCCCGCCTGGACGCGCACCTGGCACCGGCGCAACCTCTTCACCGACCCCGAGGTCATCGACGGCCAGGCCGCCTACCTGCGCACCCTCGCCGCCGCCCTCGCCGACCGGCCCAACTTCATCGGCATGACCGTCGGCAACGAGGTCAACCAGTTCAGCGCCGACCCCCACCCCGACCCCGACCGGGCCACCCCCGAGCAGATCGACACCTGGCTGGAGCGCATGCTCGCCGCCTGCGAGGAGGGCGCCCCCGGCCGGCTGCACCTGCACGCCGAGTACGACGCCACCTGGTACCAGCACGACATGCCGTTCACCCCGGCCCAGGCCGCCCGGTACGGCGGCGTCACCGCCGTGCACTCCTGGGTGTTCAACGGCACCGCCCAGCGCCACGGCCGTACCTCCGTACCCAGCGAGCACCACGCCGCCTACCTGGTCGAGCTGAGCAAGGCGTGGGCGGACGACCCGCACCGGCCGGTGTGGCTCCAGGAGGTCGGCGCCCCCGCCCCGCTGGTCCCCGCCGAGCACGCCGCCGCCTTCACCGAGGCGACCGTCACCAACGCCCTGGACTGCCCCGGCCTGTGGGGCATCACCTGGTGGTGCTCCCACGACGTCTCCCGCGGCCTCGCCGACTTCCCCGAGCTCGAATACTCCCTCGGGCTGCTGACCAACGACCGGCGGCCGAAGGACATCGCGCGGGTGCTCGCCGACGCGGCCCGCCGGACCCACCCCACCCCGGCACCGCGCACGACCGCCCTTGTCGTACCCGCCGACCCCGAGGGGCGTACGGCGCTCGCTCCGGGCGGGGCCCTGTACGACGCCTTCTTCCGGCTGACCGCCGACGGGGCCCGGCCCACCACCGTCCTCGACGTCCGCGCGGGCGACGCGGACCATCTCCGGGCACGTGGCATCACCGAGGTGGTCACGGCCGGGCAGGTGCTCCCGGCAGCGGGGGCGGCTCGGGCGACCGGTGCCGAGTGACATCCCCGCGCCCGTCACCCACCCTGGTAACCACCCTCCCGACGTACGACCTACGGAGCATCCCGCATGCATGACGACCGCACTCTGGTGGAAGCCCGCCTCAAGCGGGTCCTCGACGAACGCATCCGCCCCGCCGTGTACCCCGAGTCCGTACCGCTTCGGGTCGCGGTGTGGCACGCGCCCGGCGAGCCGGTGCCGGTCGCGGAGGGGCTGGCCGCCGAGCCCGAGCCGATCGAGGTGGGCGCCCGCTGGGGTGCTCCCTGGGGCACCAGCTGGTTCCGGGTGACGGGAACCGTGCCCGCGTCGTGGGCGGGCCGGACCGTCGAGGCCCTGCTGGACCTCGGCTTCGACGAGAACATGCCCGGTTTCCAGTGCGAGGGCCTGGTCTACCGGCCCGACGGCACGCCGGTGAAGGGCCTGAACCCGCGCAACCAGTGGGTGCGGATCGGCGCGCCCGTGGCGGGCGGCGAGGAGGTGCGGCTGCACATCGAGGCCGCCTCCAACCCGGTCATCCTGGACTACCACCCCTTCCTGCCGACCCAGCTCGGCGACAAGGAGACCGCCGGCAGCGAGCCGCAGTACACCCTGACCCGCATGGACCTCGCCGTCTTCGACGAGACCGTGTGGCAGCTCGTGATGGACCTGGAGGTCCTCGGTGAGCTGATGGCGGAGCTGCCCGAGGACTCCGCCCGCCGCTACGACATCCTGCGCGCCGTGGACCGCGCGCTGGACTCCGTCGACCTCCAGGACGTGAACGGCACCGCCGGCCGGGCCCGCGAGCAGCTCACCGAGGTCCTGTCGTCCCCCGCCGTCCCGTCGGCGCACCGCATCAGCGCCGTCGGGCACGCGCACATCGACTCCGCCTGGCTGTGGCCGCTGCGGGAGACGGTGCGCAAGGTGGCCCGTACGACGTCCAACATGACCGCGCTGATCGAGGACGAGCCGGAGTTCGTCTTCGCCATGTCCCAGGCGCAGCAGTGGGCGTGGGTGAAGGAGCACCGGCCCGAGGTGTGGGCACGGGTGAAGAAGGCCGTGGCGGAGGGGCGGTTCGTGCCGGCCGGCGGGATGTGGGTGGAGTCGGACACCAACATGCCCGGTTCGGAGGCGATGGCCCGGCAGTTCGTGCACGGCAAGCGGTTCTTCCTCGACGAGTTCGGCATCGAGAACGAGGAGGCCTGGCTGCCCGACACCTTCGGCTTCGCCGCGGGCCTGCCGCAGATCATCAAGGCGGCCGGCTCCAAGTGGCTGCTGACCCAGAAGATCTCCTGGTCGCAGACGAACAAGTTCCCCCACCACACCTTCCAGTGGGAGGGCATCGACGGCACCCGGATCTTCACGCACTTCCCGCCCGTCGACACCTACAACTGCTCCATGAAGGGCAGCGAGATCGCCCACGCGGCGCGGAACTTCAAGGACAAGGGCCGGGCCCGGCACTCGCTCGCGCCCACGGGCTGGGGTGACGGCGGCGGCGGCACCACCCGCGAGATGGTCGCCAAGGCGGCCCGGCTGCGCGACCTCGAAGGCTCGGCGACCGTCGAGTGGGAGACCCCGCGCGCGTTCTTCGAGAAGGCCGAGGCCGAGTACCCCGAGCCGCCGGTCTGGGTGGGCGAGCTGTACCTCGAACTGCACCGGGCGACGCTGACCAGCCAGGCCAAGACCAAGCAGGGCAACCGGCGCAGCGAACACCTGCTGCGCGAGGCGGAGCTGTGGGCGGCCACCGCGGCCGTGCGCACCGGCTTCCCCTACCCGTACGAGGAGCTGGACCGGATCTGGAAGACGGTGCTGCTGCACCAGTTCCACGACATCCTGCCCGGCTCGTCCATCGCCTGGGTCCACCGCGAGGCACGGGCCACGTACGAACGGATCGCGGGTGAGCTGACCGCGATCATCGACGGCGCCCAGCGTGCCCTGGCCGGCGAGGGCGGCACCGAGCTGGTCTTCAACGCGGCCCCGCACCCCCGTCACGGTGTCCCGGCGGGCGGCGCCGCCACCCCGGCCGTGACCGGCGGCACCACGCTCGCGCCGCGCGCGAGCGGCGGGTTCACGCTGGACAACGGCAGCCTGCGGATCGAGGTCGACGCCCGGGGCCTGGTGGTGTCGGCGTACGACATCGCGGCCGGCCGGGAGACGGTCGCGCCGGGGCAGGCCGCCAACCTGCTCCAGCTGCACCCCGACTTCCCGAACATGTGGGACGCCTGGGACGTCGACGAGTTCTACCGCAACACCGTCACCGACCTCACCGACGCCGAGTCGGTGCTGCCGGGCGACGACGGGGCGTCGGTGCGGGTCGTCCGCGCCTTCGGCGACTCCCGGGTCACCCAGGTGCTGTCCCTGCGGGCGGGCGAGCGGCGGCTGGTCATCGACACCGAGGTCGACTGGCACGAGACGGAGAAGTTCCTCAAGCTGGCCTTCCCGCTCGACGTGCGCGCCGAACGGTACGCCTCCGAGACGCAGTTCGGGCACTTCCACCGGCCCACCCACACCAACACGTCCTGGGAGGCGGCCAAGTTCGAGGCCTGCAACCACCGCTTCGTCCACCTGGAGGAGCCCGGCTGGGGCGTCGCCGTCGTCAACGACTCGACGTACGGCCATGACGTGACCCGGATCGTGCGGTCCGACGGCGACCGCGGTACGACCACGACGGTCCGGGTGTCGTTGCTGCGCGCCCCGCGCTTCCCCGACCCCGAGACCGATCAGGGCGTCCACCGCTTCCGGCACGCCCTGGTGCCCGGCGCCGGGATCGGGGACGCGGTGCGCGAGGGCTGGCGCGTCAATCTGCCGGAACGGCGCCTGACCGGCGCCCACGAGGTCGCTCCGCTGGTCACCGTGGACGACGACGCGGTCGTGGTCACGGCGGTGAAGCTCGCCGACGACGGCAGCGGGGACGTGGTGGTCCGCTTCCACGAGGCCCACGGCGGCCGGGCCCTGGCCACGTTCACGGCCGGCTTCGAGGTCGCGGAGGTGACGGTGACGGACCTGCTGGAGCGCCCGCTCGCCACGGCGACCGCCCCGGAGCGGGACGGCGACCGGATCACCGTACGGCTGCGGCCGTTCGAGCTGGTGACGCTGCGGCTGCGGCGCGCCTGAGCGACGCGGCGCCGGCCGCGGCCCGTCACCGGGTCGCCGCCGGCGCCGCGGTCGGTGTCCGTCGGGGACCGCCGCTCGCGGGTGACCCGCTCAGCCGGGTGGGCGGAATCGGAACTGATCCGACGAGCGGCGAAATCCGTTACCCATGGGGGGACATGGCGCGCGAACGACATTTCCGGCCGCCGTGCCGGGCGGCGCGGGCCGCCAGGCAGTCGGCTTAACTAACGTGTCGGCGGCGCGAACGATCACGAGCGTTAGTAAGGTACCCCCATGAGTTCTCCAGCCTCCTCCGGCGACCGCGACAAGGTCGTCTCCAAGCTGCCGGGCCAGCTTCGGCAGGACCTGAAAATCAGAGCCGCCCAGCACGGCATCGAGATCCAGGCCGCCGTCGAGCAGGGCATCAGGGACTGGTGCGCCCTCGCCTCGGCCACCGAACCCGTCGACACCGCGGGCGCCGACTCCTTCTCCACCTTCCTCCCGCCCGGACAGTGGGAGACGTTCCGCAAGGTGGCGGCGGACCGCAGCGTCTCCCTCATCCAGGGACTCGCCCAGTCCGTCAGGTTGTGGCTCGACTCCAACCCCGCGCCCGACGTCGAGCGGCCGAGCGTCACCCGCCGCGTCATCGTCTGCAACCAGAAGGGCGGGGTGGGCAAGACCGCCATCACGGCCGGCGTCGGCGAGGCGCTCGCCGAGTCCCCCAACGCCCTGCACGCCGTACGCGTGTCGAAGGCGCTCGCCAAGGCCCTGCGGGCCAGCGACGCCGCGGCGGGCGAGGACGAGCCCCTGGAGATCGAGAGCCTGCCCGGCCTCGGCATGCGGGTCCTGCTGGTGGACTTCGACCCCCAGTGCCACCTCACCAACCAGCTCGGCGCCGCTCCCCTGCCGATGAACGGCGACAGCCTCACCAACCACATGGCGGGCGACCCCAAGGGCGACCTGCGCGACCTCGTCGTGCCCATCGACGAGGAGACCTTCGGCAACCGTCTGCACCTGCTGCCCGCGTGCAACGACGCCTTCCTCCTCGACGTGCGGCTGTCCGCCGTACGGGCCCGTGAAGCCGCGCTGGAGCGGGCACTCGCCCCGCTGGAGGCGGACTACGACGTCATCATCGTCGACTGCCCGCCCAGCCTGGGCCTCAGCATGGACGCCGCCGCCTACTACGGCAGGCGGCGCGACGGCGAGAAGCCCGGTCAGTCCGGTGCGCTCATCGTCGTGCAGGCCGAGGACAGTTCGGCCGACGCCTACGAGCTGCTCACCACGCAGATCGACGACCTGCGCGACGACCTCCAGATCGACATCGACTACCTCGGTATCGTCGTCAACCTCTACGACTCGCGCCGCGGTTACATCGCCACCTCCTCGCTCCAGGGCTGGGTCGACATAAAGGATCCGAGGGTGGTGGGACTGATCGGCGACCTGAAGGAACAGAAGGAAGCGGTCCGCATGAAGCAGCCCCTGCTGTCCTACGCCCCCAAGTCGCAGCAGGCCATCGGGATGCGCGCACTGGCCCGGGAGATCTCATGAGCAAGGCCGACCAGCTGGGCGCCGGGCGTTTCGGCGGCGCCCGGCCCGTCAGCGCACGCCGGCAGGCCGTGGCCGCGGCGACCGGAGTGCCGACCGAGGGCGTGGCTCCGCCCAGTGAACTGCCCGTCCACCAGATCAGCCCCAACCCCGACAACCCCCGCTCGCAGCTGGGCGATCTGACGGACCTCGCGGGAAGCCTGAAGACCCACGGTCAGAAGCAGGCCATCACGGTCATGAACCGCGATGCCTATCTCACGGCCAACCCGGACCGCGCGGGCGACCTGGAGCCGAACACCACCCATGTCGTCATCGACGGCAGCAGCCGCCTGGCCGCCGCCCGCGAAGCCGGCCTCGCCACCGTCAAGGTCATGGTGAGCGACGAACAGGGCAGCACCTCGGAGGAGTTGCTCGAATCCGCGCTGGTCGCGAACATCCACCGGCAGGACCTGGAGGAACTCGACGAGGCCCGGGCGCTCCAGCGGCTGCTCGTCATCCACGGCAGCCAGACGGCCCTGGCCAAGCGGCTGCACCGCTCCCAGGGCTGGGTGTCGCAACGGCTGGCGCTGCTCACCCTCACACCCGAACTCCAGGCGCGGATCGGCCGGGAACCCATCGACCTGCTGCGCGCCGTCGGCAACAAGCCGGCCGACCAGCAGATGGCGGCGCTCGAAGCGCTCAAGGCCGAACGCGCCCGCAAGGAGGCGGAGAAGGCGGCGCTCAAGGCCGCGCGCCAGGCGGAAGCGGCGGCGGCCGACCCCGGTGCGGCCGAGAGCGGCCACCCGGCCGTGTCCGATGCCGGGCAGGCCGTCGGTGCCGCGGCACCGGCGGTGCACGACGAACCGCCCACGGTGCACGACGAACCGCCCACGGTGCACGACGAGCCGCCGACGGTGCCGGTCCAGGCGCCACCGCCCCAGGCAGCCACCGCCGACAGCGTCCAGGCGCCGCCGGCACCGGCGAAGACCCCCGAGCCGGTCCGGACGCCACAGGCCCAGGCAGCCACCACGGACGGCGTCCAGGCGCCGCCGACGCCGGCCGGCACCGCCGACGCCGACCGGGAAGCCGCCCGGTCCGAGGCGTCACCCGCCGTGTCCTCCCCGGTGCCGTCGAAGCCGGCCCCGCCTGTCGCCCCTCCGCGCACGGCCGCCCCCGCCGACGGCACCCCGCCCCCGGCCGCCAACGGGCAACCCACCCGGACACTGCCGTACGACGAGCCCGGCCCCCTCGCGATGCTGCTGGACCGGAAGATCGAGAGCGACGACACGTTCTTCGACCTCATCGACTTCCTGGGCGTCTGGGCACTCAAGCGCGACCCCGCCCGGCTGGGCGAACTCGCGCAGCGCCTCGTCGACCAGGCCACCGCTCAGGTCGACTGAACCGGTGGGCCCCCGTCCGCCCCGCTCCGCCCACCCGCCGGAGCGGGGCTTGGTGTGCGGTCGTCCGGGCCGGCGCCGCCCGTGCGTGAGCCGGGTGGGGCCTCCGACCAGGCCCCACCCGGCCGCCGGCCGGGGGACCGGCCGATGCGGGTGCGGGCCCGGTGTCCGCGGACACCGGGCCCGCACCGCGGGGAAGGTGACGCTCGGCCCCCGGGGGGTGGGGCCGCTGCGCCACACGTGGTCCAAGGCGGTCGGATGTCCCGATCGCCGGGATCCGGCACGGTCCGGATCCCGTCCGAACCGAACACCTCCACTCTCGCGCCGTACGGCCTCCGCCACCATGGGGCACACCCCACGATCGGAACGCGGACGGCGTGAGGAAGTCCCTACACGGCTGGGCCAGTTGCCCACTCCGTGGCGAAGTGGCAGGCGGAGGCGTGGGCGGCAGGGCCGGTCGTGTGCCGGAACACCTCCGGGACCGCGAGCACGGGGACGTCGACAGCACACCGTTCGTCGGCCTTCCAGCAGCGGGTGCGGAACCGGCAACCGGAGGGGACGTTCGTCGGGGAGGGCACGTCTCCGCTGAGGATGATCCGCTCCCGGTGGCCTCTGGCCTCCGGGTCCGGGACGGGCACGGCGGACAGCAGCGCCTGGGTGTAGGGGTGGGTGGGGTGGTCGTAGATCTCGGCTTCGGTGCCGGTCTCCACGATCCGTCCGAGGTACATCACCGCGACCCGGTCGGAGATGTGCCGCACGATCGACAGGTCGTGCGCGATGAAGAGGTACGACAGGTCGAACTCGCTCTGGAGCCGGTCGAGCAGGTTGACGACCTGCGCCTGGACGGAGACGTCGAGCGCCGAGACCGGCTCGTCGGCCACGATGATCTCCGGGCGCAGCGCGAGTCCGCGGGCAATGCCGATGCGCTGGCGCTGGCCGCCGGAGAACTGGTGGGGGTAGCGGTTGATGTACTCGGGGTTGAGACCGACGACGTCCAGCAGTTCCTGGACCCTGCGGCGGCGGTCGCCCTTGGGGGCCGCCTCGGGGTGGATCTCGTACGGCTCGCCGATGATGTCCCCCACCGTCATGCGGGGGTTGAGGGAGGTGTACGGGTCCTGGAACACCATCTGGATGTTGCGGCGTACGGCCTTCAAGGCGCGGCCCGAGAGCCTGGTGATGTCCTCGCCCTTGTACCGGATGGCGCCGGCCGTCGGCCGCTCCAGGCTGACCAGCATCTTGGCGACCGTGGACTTGCCGCAGCCCGACTCCCCCACGATGCCGAGGGTCTCCCCGCGGCCGAGGGCGAAGTCGACGCCGTCGACGGCCCCGACGGCACCGACCTGCTTCTTGAACAGGATGCCCTGGGTGAGCGGATAGTGCTTGACCAGGCCGCTGACTTCGAGGATCGGCTCAGGCATCGAGGCACTCCCTCCAGAAGTGGCAGGCGCTCACCCGGTGGTCGGCCACCTGGTGCAGGGCGGGTGCGTCGGTGCGGCAGACGTCCCGGGCCATCGGGCACCGCGGGTGGAAGGCGCAGCCCGGCGGGATGTCCATGAGGTTGGGCGGCAGACCCTTGATGGCGTACAGCTCCCGGCCCTTGGCGTCCAGGCGCGGGATCGACTCCAGCAGACCCCTGGTGTAGGGGTGGGCGGGGGTCTTGTAGATGTCGCGCACCGGTGCCTGCTCCACGATCCGGCCCGCGTACATCACCGCGATCCGGTCCGCCACGTCCGCGACCACCCCCAGGTCGTGCGTGATGAGGATCAGTCCCATGCGGTACTCGCGCTGGAGCTCCGCGAGCAGGTCCATCACCTGGGCCTGCACCGTCACGTCCAGCGCGGTGGTGGGCTCGTCGGCGATGATCAGCGCCGGTTCCAGGGCCAGCGCCATGGCGATCATGATGCGCTGGCGCATGCCGCCGGAGAACTGGTGCGGGTACTGCCTGACCCGTTCCCTCGCCGCCGGAATGCGCACCCGGTCCATCAGCTCGACGGCCTTGGCCCGCGCGTCCTTCTTCGACATCCCCCGGTGCACCACGAACATCTCGCCGAGCTGGTCCCCGACCGGCAGCACCGGGTTGAGCGACGACAGCGCGTCCTGGAAGATCATCGCCAGCTGCGCGCCGCGCACCCGGCGCCGTTCGCCCTCCTTCAGCTTCAGCAGGTCCTTCCCCTGGAAGAGGATCTGGCCGCCGGTGATCCGGCCCGGCGGTGTGTCGAGGATCCCCATCACGGCCTGCGCGGTCACCGACTTGCCCGAGCCCGACTCGCCGAGCACCGCCAGGGTCTCGCCCGCGTCGACGCCGTAGGAGACGCCGTTGACCGCCTTGGCGACCCCGTCCCGGGTCCGGAACTCCACGTGCAGGTCACGCACTTCGAGCAGCATGACGACGACTCACCTCAGTTTCGGGTCGAGGGCGTCGCGCACCGCGTCGCCGAGCATGATGAAGGCCAGCACCGTGATCGCGAGCGCGCCCGCCGGCCACAGGAGCATGTGCGGGGCGTCGCGGATGTACGGCGAAGCCGCGGAGATGTCGATGCCCCAGCTCACCGTCGGCGGCTTGAGTCCCACCCCGAGGTAGGACAAGGTCGCCTCCAGCGAGATGTAGGTACCCAGCGCGATGGTCGACACGACGATCACCGGGGCCACCGCGTTCGGCGCGATGTGCCGCAGCAGCAGGCGGGAGCTGGACGCGCCCAGGGCGCGGGCGGCCTGCACGTAGTCGTTCTGCTTGGCGGTGATGGCCGAGCCGCGCGCGATCCGGGACACCTGGGGCCAGCCGAGCAGCACCATGAAGCCGATCACCGGCCAGACGGTGTCGCTGGTGACCACCGACAGCAGTACCAGACCGCCGAGGACGACCGGGATCGCGAAGAAGACGTCGGTGACGCGGGACAGGACCGCGTCCCAGACGCCCCCGACGAAGCCCGCGAGGCCGCCGAGCACGGAGCCCAGGACCGCGACCCCGAGGGTGGCCAGGACGCCCACGGTGACCGAGGTGCGGGCGCCGTACACGGTGCGGGTGTAGACGTCGCAGCCCTGACCGTCGTACCCGAACGGGTGGCCCGGCTGTGAGCCCTGCTGGGCCTTGGCCAGGTCGCACGCGAGGGGGTTGCCCGACGCGATCAGCGACGGCCGGACCGAGATGACCACGAGGAAGAGGATCACCAGGCCGGAGACGATGAACACCGGGTTGCGGCGCAGGTCGCGCCAGGCGTCCGACCAGAGGCCGCGCGGTCTTCCCCGCGGGTCGGCGGCGGTGGGCTCCAGGGAGCGGGCCTCGCTCGCCGCGAGGTCCATCGCGCCGCCCGTGCCGGTCCCGGCGACGGCGCCCTCGGGTTCGTACGGCGGTTGCTCAGGCATAGCGGATCCTCGGGTCGAGTACGGCGTACAGGAGGTCGACGAGCAGGTTGGCCGCCAGGAAGACGAGGACGAGCACGGTCACGAAGCCGACGACCGTCTGGGTGTTCTGGCGCAGGATGCCCTGGTAGAGCTGGTAGCCGACGCCGTGGATGTTGAAGATCCGCTCGGTGACGATCGCCCCGCCCATCAGCGCGCCGATGTCCGTGCCGATGAAGGTGACCACGGGGATGAGCGAGTTGCGCAGCAGGTGCCGGGTGATGACCCGGCGCCGGGGCAGACCCTTCGCGATGGCCGTACGGACGTAGTCGGCACGCAGGTTCTCGGCGAGGGAGGTGCGGGTCAGCCGGGTGACGTAGGCCAGGGAGACCGAGGCGAGCACCAGGCCCGGCACGATCAGCTCGCCGAAGGCCGCCTGCGGGGACACCGACGGGGAGATCCAGCGCCACTCGACGCCGAGCAGCAGTTGGAGCAGCAGGCCGGTGACGAACGTCGGCACGGAGATGACGACCAGGGTGAGCAGCAGCACGGCCGTGTCGAGGAGGCGGCCCCGGCGCAGACCGGTGAGCACACCGAGGCCGAGGCCGAGGACGACCTCGAAGAGGATCGCCACGATCGTCAGCCGGACGGTGACGGGGAAGGCGCTGCCCATCAGGTCGATGACCTTCTCACCGTTGAAGGCGGTGCCGAAGTCACCGGTGAGGACATGGCCCATGTAGGTCGCGTACTGCTGGAGCACCGGCCTGTCGAGGCCGAACTCGTGTGTGAGCCGGGCTGCGGTGGCCGGATCGCAGGCCTTGTCGCCGCACAGGCCCGCGACCGGGTCGCCCAGCACGTTCACCATCAGGAAGATCAGCAGCGTGGCCCCGATGAACACCGGGATCATCTGGAGCAGCCGCCGGACCACATACCGCCCCACGTGGATCAGCCGACCTTGATCTCGTTGTACACGGGGACGCTGAACGGGTCCAGCATGACGTGCGAGAGCCGGTCGGACCAGCCGGCGCTGCCGTTCTGGTACCACAGCGGGACGGCCGCCATGTTGTCCCGCACGACGCCCTCCGCCTGCTGGAAGAGCTGGACGGCCCGGTGCGGGTCGGTCTGCGCGTTGGCCTCGTCGACGAGCTTGTCGAACTTCTTGTCCGACCACTTGCCGTCGTTGGAGGAGGCGTCCGTGTAGTACAGCGGCTGGAGGAAGTCCTGGATCAGCGGGTAGTCCATCTGCCAGCCCGCGCGGAAGGGTCCGGTCAGCTTGTCCTGGCCGATCAGGTTGCGGAAGTCGGCGAAGGTGCCGACCGGGTTGCCGACGCACGCCTTGTCGTTGCCGAGGGCGTTGTTGATGGAGTTGCACACCGCGTCCACCCACTCCTTGTGCGAGCCGGTGTCCGCGTTGTACGTGATCTTGAGCTGGCCGCCGGGGATGCCGCCGCCCTCCTCGATGAGCTTCTTGGCCTCGGTCGGGTCGTAGTCGCAGGCGGCGCCGCAGAGCCCCTTGTCGTAGCCGCCGCTCGCGCCGAGGACCGGGGAGGTCCAGTCGGTGGCGGGGGTGCGGGTGTTCTGGAAGATCGTCTTGGTGATCTGCGCGCGGTTGACCGCCATCGACAGGCCCTTGCGGACCTTCGCGGCGCCGGGGGTGTTCCAGCCCTTGTCGTAGAACGGGAAGGCGAGGGTCTGGATGATGCCGGCGGGGGTGTTCAGGTAGCGGTTGCCCAGGTCCCGGTGGACGTTGCCCAGTTGCTGGGCCGGGACGTCGTCGACGAGGTCGAGGTTGCCGGCCAGCAGGTCGGTGTAGGCCGTGTTGTTGTCGGTGTACACCTTCAGGTCCACACCGTCGTTCCGGGCCTTGTCCGCGCCGGGGTAGGCGTCCCACTTGCGCAGCCGCATCTCGGAGCCCTTGGTGTACGACTTGATGGTGTACGGGCCGTCGCCGACCGGCTTGGCCAGCCAGGCGGCGTGGTCGGTGAAGAAGGTTTTCGGCAGGGGCGCGAACGCCACGTAGCCGAGGGTGTCGGGGAACGTGGAGAACTTCTGGCTGAGCTTGACGGTGAAGGTGTGGTCGTCGACGACCTTGAGGCCGGAGAGCGTGTCGGCGGTCTGCTTCCCGCTGTCGGGGTGGACCTTGTCGTAGCCGTCGATGTAGCCGAAGAAGTAGGCGTTCTTCTGGTTGTTCTTCAGGCTCGCGCCGTAGTTCCAGGCGTCGACGAAGGACGTGGCCGTGACGGGCTCGCCGTTGCTGAACGTCCAGCCCTTCTTGACCTTGATGGTGAAGGTCTGCGAGTCCTTGGTGGTGATCCTCTCGGCCAGCGCGTTCTCCGCCTTGCCGGTCCTCGGGTCGTACTGCTTCAGCCCCCGGAAGATCATGCCGAGCACCTTGCCGCCCTGCACCTCGTTGGTGTTGGCCGGCTCCAGCGGGTTCTGCGGATCGCCCCAGACCGCGCTGAGGACGGCGTCGCCGCTGCCGCCGCCGTCCGAGCCGCCACCGCCGCCGCACGCGGTGAGGGTGAGGGCCGCCGCGACGAGGGCGGGCCAGGTGGCATAGGTGACTGCGCGCATGGGTCTCTCCTCGGGGACGGACCGTGACGGCGGACAGATGGTTGACCGGAAAGGTAGACATCGACCGATAGATCCGACATCACACGTTTGCGCGATATGCGCCCCTGGACACCTGTGTGGCGGACCGACGCTGCGATGCCGCACCTGCTCGCATACCTCGTGGGCATACGCCCGCGCCTGCCATGTGGACATGTCTTCCGCTCCCGTGCGGATACATTGCAGACTTCAGGTGTCTCGATCCATTCACGGGCAGGCGGAACATGGGCGCACGACAGGAGAACACGGGCCGGCGGCTGGGGCTGACGAGCCTCACGGTCGCGGCGAGCGGCCTGCTCGCCTTGTTGATCGGTGTGGCGTTCGCCGTCCTGCTGTTCGCGATCTCCGACGCGAACAGCTCCGTCTCGGCCCGGCGCGCGTCCCGGACGGCCCTCGTCGAAGCCGGCAGCATGGAGCGGTTGCTCCTCGACCTGGAGACCGGGCAGCGCGGTTACGTGATCACGGAGCGGGAGGAGTTCCTCCAGCCGTGGCAGGCGGCGCGCAAGGCGTTGCCCGCGGAGGAGCGGCGGTTCACGGACAGCGCCACCTCCCCGGGGCAGCGGCGCACCGCCGAGCGGATCACGCGCGGCGTCCAGTCCTTCCTGAACGACTACTCGGTCCCGCTGGTCGAGATGGTCCGGCGGGGTGATCCCGCCGCGTCCGGCCTGAAGGAGACGGCCGAGGGCAAACAGCGCGTCGATGTCCTGCGGGCCGAGTTCAACAGCTACATGACGGACGAACGCGCCCAGCTCGCGGAACGCACGGACGCGGCGGGCACCAACAGCCGCCAGGCGGTGCTCGCCGCCGCCCTGGGACTCGCGGCGTCGACCGCGCTCGTGGCCGTCTTCACGGTGCTCCAGCACCGTGCGGTGGTACGGCCGGTGCGCGGGGCGGCGGGCGCGGCGGAGGAACTCGCGGGCGGTGACCTGAGCGTGCGGATGCCGCCCAGCAGGGTGGCGGAGATCGGGGCACTGGGCACCTCCTTCAACACCATGGCGGCATCCCTCCAGGACAGCCGCAGACGCATCATGGAGAGCACCGAGGCCGTGCACCGGCGTACGGCCCGGGACCTGCACGACGGGGCACAGCAGCGTCTGGTGAGCCTGATGATCGGGCTCCGGCTGGCACGGGAGCTGATACCGCAGACGGAGACGGCCGCGATCGATCTGCTGGACCAGTCCATCGACAACGCGCAGACGGCGATCAACGAGCTGAGGGAACTCGCCTCGGGCATCTACCCGCTCGTGCTGACGGTGAAGGGGCTGGTGGCAGCGGTGAAGGACCTGGCGTCCCGGTGCCCGGTGCCCACCGTCGTCGAGAGCCGGGACGAGCGGCGGATCTCCTCCACCGTCGAGTCGAACGCGTACTTCGTCGTGGCCGAGGCGGTGACGAACGCGGTCAAGCACGCCCAGGCGTCCCGGATCGACGTCACCCTCGCGTTCGGGGACGTGCTGCGGATCAAGGTCGCCGACGACGGCGTCGGCGGCGTCGGCAAGGCCACCGCCGGCAGCGGGATGAGCGGGCTCGCGGACCGCGTGGCGGCCTTCGACGGGAAGCTGGCCATCGACTCCCCTCCCGGTGGCGGCACCACCATCCTGATCCAGATACCGATTCCGGCCTGAGCCGGAGGGCGGGATCTCCGCTCCGCGCGCTCACACGTGTGTCCGTGGGCGCGGTCGCGCGGTCAGAGCGGGACGACCGCCGTGACCGTGGTGCCGGTGCCGGGCGTGTGACACACCCGCAGGGTGCCGTCCAGACTCGCGGCCCGCTCCGTCAGGGCGGCCAGCGCCGCCGCGTCCGCCTCCCCGGCCGGCGGCGCCCCGTCGTCCACGACGGTGACCACGAGGCTCGCGCCGAGGTCGGCGGTCACCCGGACGCGGTCGGCGCCGCCGTTCTCCACGGCTCGCTCGACGGCCTCCGCGACGAGGAGATACAGGTGCGACTCGACCAGTCGGGGCAGCCGTCCGGACAGGGAGCCCGAGACCGTCATCGGCACCGGGCAGCGCCCGGCGAGGGCGGCGAGCGCCGCGGGAAGCCCTCCGGCGCGCAGGGCTCCGGGGCTCAGGGCGTCGGTGACCTCCCGCACGCCGGCCAGGGCCGCCTCCGTGTCGCGGACCACGTCGTGGAGCAGATCGATCACCCGAGCGGGTGCCGGGCCCAGTTCCTGCCGGGCGATGCCCAGGCCGAGCAGGGCTCGCACCAAGCGCTCCTGGACCGTGTGCTGGAGGGTCCGGGCGTAGCGGTGCTGCCGTTCCACCTGCCGGTGCGCGAGGAGCGGGAACGGCCCGTCGTCGGGCATCCCGTGCCCGGCGCGGGCCGGCTCGGCGAGGGGCACGAAGGCGTACAGGGCCGCGTCGCCGCCCGGCCGGGACAGCGGCACGCGGGTCCACTCGACCGGGAGAAGGGAGCCGTCGACCCGGGTGAGCGTGCCCCGACCGCTTACGGGCCCGGTCCGCCCGGCGGTCTCCTGCTGCCCGGAGGCGGTGGCCGGGTCGCTGTCGGTACCCGGCGGGTCGGACGGACGGCCGTCCGTGTCCGGCACCTCGGCCGGACGACCGTCGGTGCCCGGCACCTCAGCCGGACGGCCGTCCGCGCCCAGCACGTCAGCCGGACGACGACCAATGCCCGGCCGGTCGGACGGACGGCCATCGGTGCCCGGCACCTCAGCCGGACGGCCGTCCGTGCCCAGTAGGTCAGCCGGACGGCCGTGTCCCAGCGCCTCGGCGGCGGCGGGGTTCGCGTAGCGCACCGAGTGATCGGCGTCCACGGCCCAGACCGGCTGCCGTATGACGTCAAAGACGCTTCCCAGCTCATCGGCGATCGACGTCATCGCGCTCGTTCCTTCCCCCAGGGCTCGGCACCCTGCCCTCGCGGCGTCGGAGAGCGACGCCGGCGGACAGCGGCCGCCGCACGTCCCCACGCGAGGCGGAGCCACGCACCTGACTGCGCCGGCGCCGCTGGCATCGACTCTCACAGACACACCCGGACGACGCATCCGTCATTTGACTGGAAGCCGCCTCGTGCGAGGTGCGCGGTGCTGCTACGGCGCGGTGCCCGAGGGGACGGTCCGCCGAAGAGCGCGGCCGGTCAGCCGGTTGCCGCCGGGCGGGGCGGGGTCACTCCCGTCCCCCGGCGGCGGGCGTGACTCCCGCGACGCGGTAGGCGTCCGCCTCCTCCAGCGTCTCGTGCTCCAGCAGCGCGGTGGCCAGACCGTCCAGACGGTGGCGGTTCTCCTCCAGGGTGCGGCACGCCTGGGCGTAGCACTCCTCGACGATCCGGCGCATCTCACCGTCGACCAGGTCGAGGGTGCGCGGGGCGGCGGACATCCCGTAGGGCTGCTGACTGTCGTCGGGCAGCACCGACAGGTGTCCCACCCGGTCGCTCATCCCCCACCGCGTCACCATCCCGCGGGCGATGCCGGTGACGTGTTCCAGGTCGTTCTCGGCACCGGTGGTGATCACCCCGAACACGACCCGCTCGGCCGCCATGCCGCCGAGGGCGCCGATGATCCGGCCGCGCAGGTACTCCTCCGTGTACGCGTACTTGTCGGCGTCCGGTGTCGACAGGGTCACCCCCAGGGCCCGGCCGCGCGGCACGATGGTGATCTTCCGGACCGGGTCGGCGCCGGGCTGGAGCATGCCGAGCAGGGCGTGGCCGCTCTCGTGGTAGGCGGTGCGCCGGCGCTCCTCCTCGGGCATCACCAGCGGGCGCTGCGCGCCGAGTTGCACCTTCTCCAGGGCGTCGGACAGATCGTGTCCGGTCACCCGGTCCCGGTCGCGCTTGACCGCGAGCAGCGCGGCCTCGTTGGCGAGGTTGGCCAGTTCGGCGCCGGTCATGCCCGGGGTCGTACGGGCGATGCGGGCCAGGTCGACGTCCCCGGCGAGCGGCATGGACCGGGTGTGGATGCGCAGGATGGCCTCGCGGCCCTTGCGGTCCGGCGGGGAGACGGTGACCACCCGGTCGAACCGGCCGGGCCGGGTCAGCGCCGGGTCCAGGATCTCGGCCCGGTTGGTCGCGGCGACCACGACGACGCCGTCGGAGGCGGAGAAGCCGTCCATCTCCGTGAGGATCTGGTTCAGCGTCTGCTCGCGTTCGTCGTGTCCGCCCACCGCCGAACCGGTGCGCGCCCGGCCGATGGTGTCGATCTCGTCGATGAAGACGATCGACGGGGCCACCTTGCGTGCCTCGGCGAACAGCTCGCGCACCCGGGAGGCGCCCACGCCGACGATCATCTCGATGAACTCGGAGGCCGAGGCGGAGAAGAAGGGCACCCCGGCCTCGCCGGCCACCGCCCGTGCCAGCAGCGTCTTCCCGGTGCCGGGGGGACCGGCGAGCAGTACGCCGCGGGGCATCTTCGCGCCCATCCGGCGGTATGCCTCGGGCCGCTTGAGGAAGTCGACGACGTCGTTGAGTTCGCCCTCGACCTCGTCGATGCCGGCCACGTCGGCGAACGTCGTGCGCCCCTGCTCCGCCTCCACCGGCTTCGGCGGCTTGCGGCCCAGGACCCCGCTCATGCCGCCGCCGAGACCGCCGCCCGCCTTGCGGGCGACGAACACCCATACGGCGATGAGCAGCGCGGTCGGCAGCAGCGACACCAGCAACGACTGGCCGAGGCCCGGTCCCTGCGCCACCGGCGACGCGGACACCGAGACCTTCTGCCGCGTGATCTCCCGCCACAGCCCGTCGTCGTCGGCGAAGGCGGGCTCGTACGTCTTGAACCGGACGTAGGTGGCGCCGTGGTCACCACCGGGCACCTCGCGGGCCTTCTTCAGCGTTCCCTGGATCTGCGAGCCCTGGGAGTAGACGGTCTTGACGTTGCCCGAGTCCAGTTGCGCGGTGAAGTCGGTGTAGTCGATGGACGTGGTGCCGTCGCCGTGCATGGTGTTGTAGAGCAGGCCGGTCCCCAGGTAGATGACGAGGATGACCACGATCTGCACCAGGCAGCCGCTGCGGGAGCGCCGGCCGTTCGGCGCGGGCGGCCCGCCCGGCACTCCCTCGGAACGCCACGGGGACCGCGGGTCGTGTCGGGGCGGTACGGGTGCGGCCATCGGACTTCTCCTTGAGGGCGACGCGGTGCTCGTCGGTGGACGGGGGCGGTGCGGGGGTGACGGTGCCGGGCGGTGCGGGGGGGCGGTAGGTCACGGGAGGCGGTAGGTCACGGGAGGCGGTTGGCGCGCCGGACCAGGGCGGTGGACAACAGGCCGAGCACCAGGGCGAGCGCGCCGAGGACCACACCGTCGACGGCGGCGGCGCGTCCCGGATGCCGGACCACCGCCCAGGGCGAGCACGCCATCCACAGACCCGTCACCCCCAGTGCGGCGCTCAGCCCGGTCATGCGCTCGGGGGCCACCGTGAAGCCGACGGTCAGGAGGCAGATGGCGCAGCCCACGACCAGGTCGTGCACGGCGAGGTCGTGGTGGGCGGCGGCGAAACCCAGCACCCACGGCGACACGGCGTAGAACAGACCGACCAGGAACACCGGGCCGTTCACCAGGGCCACGTCGTGGCCGCCCAGGACCCGGACGCGACGCTCCCGCGTCCCGAAGGCGTCCGGGCGGCGCGCCACGTCGTTCCTTCCACGGGTAAAGCCAGACACCTGGGTCTCCTCACTCGCCGCTCCAGTCGACACCTCACGGCGCCGGCGCCGCGTACGACATGGTGGTACCGACCCCTCGGGGACACATCACACATGTGAGTGATTGGCCCGTGGCACGTGTCGCGCCGTACCGGGGGCGGTGACGCGCCTGCGTCAGGCCGCGCCCGCGGTACCCGTGTCGAACTGCCGGCGGTCCGCGTCCGACATCCCGCCCCAGATTCCGTACGACTCCCCGTGCTTCAGGGCCGTGGCCGCGCAGATGTCGGCGACCTCGCACCGGCCGCAGATGCGCCGGGCCCGCTCCTCCCGGTCGCGGCGCGCCCGCCCCCGCTCCCCCGGCGGGGAGAAGAAGGTGGAGCTGCTCATGCCGCGGCAGGCCGCGCGCTGCTGCCACTGCCAGTCGCTGAGGAGGGGCCGCGGGTTGCTCGGCATCATCTTCGTCTTCCTTCCGACAAGGGGTGTGCGACGGTCCTTCGGGACACACGTCCCGGTGTCTGCTCGTTCGTGCTGTGCCGGCGGTGGACGCCTCACTCCGCCAGCTGGACCAGCTCGTCCCAGTCCACCCCGTCCAGCTCGGCCCCGCGCGGCACCATGGTGTAGGTCCCGGCGAGCCACGTGGTGACCGGTTCGGCGGGGATCTCGAAGAGTGCCGTGCGGGCGCCTCCCACCCGCACGCAGAAGGAGGACGGTTCGCCGTCGAGGTCACACACCGGCCAGAGCACCACATCGCCCTCGCCCACCCGGGCGGACAGGCCGTCGGCCAGCAGATCCCGGGAGAAGACCCAGCGCACCGGCCGCTCGCCGTCGGTGTCGAGGACCAGCGTGACGGCCAGCGGGTCATGGGTGTCGTAGGAGATCTCGGAGTTCAGTGTGAGGGTGAGGTCCGAGGTCACCCAGTGTGTGACCTCCAGCGAGAGCTGGCACTTCTTCATGGTCGCCTCCTCGGGGCTCGGCCGGTCGACCGGCCTGGAAACGTGGGTTGTCGTGTTCTGCGGTCCTGCCGCGCGGCTGCCTGGGAGTGCGCCGCCCCGGCCGGGGCCCGCCTCAGTCGATCGCGCGCAGGGTGCGGGGGTGCCGCCGTACCGCGGCGAACGCCTCGACCGCGCCGGTGGCCATCAGTACGGAGCCGCCGACGTCGGCCAGCTGCCCCAGGGACGAGAAGGGGAAGGCGGTGATGAACAGACCCGCCGAGACGATCACCGCGTTCAGTACGTCGTCGTAGACGAAGACATGACTCACCGAGGACGAGGTGGCGGAGACGGCCATGGTGAGTCCCCGCAGCAGCCAGCCGCAGCCGGTCCACAGTCCGAGCAGGAACACGGTGTCGGCCCAGCCGTGGAAGAGGACCGCGCCGAGCAGCAGCGCGGCGATGCCTCCGGCGGACAGCATCCAGCGGACCGCCGCCGACGCCTTCGACTCGTGGACCGCCAGCAGTTGCAGGATCCCCTGCACGGCCAGGTGCACCCCGAAGAACGTGCCGGCCTGCGTCACCGTACGGACGTGCGCGACGATCAGCGCGCCCCCGACGGTCGCCGAGACCAGGGAACCGGCCAGCATCGCCCTCCGGGTGAGGACACCGCCCGGGCCGGCGACCATGCGTACGCCGGTGCTGCCCAGGGGGTGACGGACCTCGGCCCGAATGGTGTCCAGCTGTGCCATGCCCAGTTCCCGTTCGTCAGCCGCAGGCGTCCGGTGCACTGCGGGCCTTGTTGTCGTCGTTGTCGCTCAGACGTGCCGGTTCCGGTGGGCCGGTCGGCGCGAAAGGTGTCCGGCGGTGGCGGCTGTCCGTCGCGTCGCGTTCTCCTGGACAGCACCCCTGCGTCCGCCGGCCCTCCGGACCCCCGTGGCGGCGGGTCGGGGCTGACCGGGAACCCCCCGGATACAAGCGTTAGTCTCGGAATCGGGCCGCATCCGGGTCTGTCGTGTGATCCCTCGCCCTTCGTAGGGGCTCCCCCACGCCCGTGTAGGGTCCGCCCCACACCCGGGCGGGCATCGGCCGTGTGACGTGCGGCGACGTGCCCGCGCCGGCCGCGGCGCGCCGGCCGGATCCGGGGTGGCACACGCGCAGACGTCGGGTTGTCCCCACATCGCTCGTGGAGTACGCCCCCCTGCGCCTTTCAGGTGTGCTTGACAGCCACTGGAGGCGACGGCGGCACATCCTGTGTCACGAACCGAACCGAGGTCACATCACGTGTGCGGGTCCTCGGCCAGGCGGAAACGCGGCCGGCCGCGCGGCACACGACCACTGGAGGCTGCCTTGATCCAGGCGACTGACATCCCGCCGACGACGGACGGCACCGCCGTCCCCGTGCCCGCGGCGGTCCCGCGCGGGCACGGGCGCCAGCGGGAGCAGATCCTCCAGCGGGTGCTGCGGCTCCTCCACCGTGACGAGGGCGGGGTGCTGTGGATCGAGGGGCCCGCCGGCGCCGGAAAGTCCCGCCTGCTGGCCTTCGCCGCCGAGGAGGCGGCGCCGGCCGGGGCCCTGGTCCTGACCGGCGGCGGCGTCGCCGGGCACGGCATGCCACCGCTGGCTCCCCTGCTGGACGCCCTCGGTCCGATACCGGCCCTCCGGAGCCGCGAGCCCGGTACCGCGCATCGCGAGCCGGGGTCGTCGTACCCCGAGGCCGGTTCTCCGTACCAGCTGATGCGGCAGGTGGAGGACCACCTGCGGGACCTCGCCCACGACCGGCCGCTCGTCGTCGTCCTCGACGACGTGCAGCACTGCGACGAACTGACGTTGCTCGCGGTGCGGGGGCTCACCGCCCGGCTCGCCGGGCTGCCGCTGCTGTGGGTGCTCGCCGCACGGTCCCACGTCGACGTGCCGGCCGTGGAGTCGCTGCGGCGCGATCTGCTCACCGAGCGGGCGGTCCCCCTCGACGTCACGGCCCTGGAGCCGGACGCCGTACGGCTGCTGGTCCGGGACCTGCTGGGGCCGCGGGCCGCGCAGGCGGATCCGTACCTGCCCCTCTGCGGCGGCCTGCCGGGCGCCGTCAGACAGCTGTGCGCCCTCCTCGCCTCGCGGACCGGGACCGCCGGCGCCGTCCGTACCGGCGGGGACCCGGTGGCCGGGGCCGTGGCCGCCCGCAGGCTCGACCAGTTGACGCAGCAGGCGAAGGAACTGGTGCTGTTCGCCTCCGCGCTGGGCGACAGCCTCACCGTCCGGCACCTGTCCCGGGTGCTCGGCCGCGGCGAGTCCGCCCTGCTGCGCCCCCTCCGCGAGGTGCTGGCGGCAGGGCTGATGCGGGCCGGGCAGCAGCACCTCGCCTTCGCGCACCCGTCGGTGCGCGACGCCGTCGTCGCCACCCTGCCGTCGCCCGTACGGCTGTCCGTGCGCCGGCGCTCGGTCGACCTGCGGCTCGCGGACGGCACGCCCCCGGCGGTGCTCGCCGCCGAGATCGCCGAACTGGCCGAGCCCGGCGACGAGCACGCGATCCGCGTCCTGGCGACCGCCGCCCGGGAGCTGGCGCCCCACTCGCCCGCGACGGCCGCGGCCCACCTGCGCCGTGCGGTGGAGCTGAGCCGGGACGCCGCTCCCCGGCGGATGCGGCTGGCCGCGCGGCTGATTCCGCTGCTGTGGGAGACGGGCGAGTCCGACGAGGCCCGCGCCCTGGCCCGCGAGGTGGTTCAGGTGCCGCCGGACGCGGCCACCCACGCGCGGGTGTGCCTGGAACTGACCCGGATGGGCGGCCGGTTCCCGGTGGCCGAGGCCGAGGCGCATCTGCGCCGGGCCCTGGGCCATCGCGGGGTGCCGCAGCCGGTGAAGGACCAGTTGCTGTCGACGACCCTGCTGAACCGTCTGCTGGCGGGCGAGGCCGAGGAGGCCGGCGGAGCCCTGGCCGGGTCCCTGGCGCGCGCCCGGGGCACACACCCGCTCAACGACCTGACCCAGCGCACCCTCCGGTCGATGAGCGCCTGCCACCGGCAACGGTGGACCGAGGCGCTCGGACACAGCGAGTCGGTGCCGGCGAAGGTCGCCGAGCTGGACCCGTCACACGGGCCCGCCCTCCCCGAAGTGGTCGTGGCGACGGTCTGGAGGGCCGCGCTGCTGGGCCTGGCCGGTGACGGCACGGCCGCCGCGGAACTGGTGGAGGGCGGCCTGGCGGACGCGGAGCAGCGGGGCCGGCGGGCGTACCTGCCGCTGTGGCGCACCGCGCGGGCCCGGCTGCTGCTGGACGGCGGCCGGCTGCCGGAGGCGGCACGGGAACTGTCGGCGGCACGGGAAGTGGCCGCTGCCGGGGCCGGATCGCTTGCTCGGGGGACGTCCGCGGCGAGCGAGGCGGCCATGGTGTGCGCCCGGGCCCGGATCGCCTTCCACACCGGGGACGACGCCGAACTGGAGGCGTGCTCGGCCCTGGCGCAGACCTACCTGGAGGGCGAGGACCGGCAGTCGCGCAGGGCAGGGGCGTGGATCGCGGTCCTGACCGCCCTGTACCGGGACGAGGCCCTGACCCGTCACCAGCTCGGCGAGGCCGCCGCCCACCTGCGCCGCGGCTTCCTCCACGCGACCTGCCTCGACGCCGGGGACGTGGTGCTGCTGGTGGCGGTTGCCCTGGCCTCCGGGCAGCGGGACATGGCCGCCGCGGCGGTGGAGTTCGCCGAGGAACGGGCCCGGCTCAACCCCGGCCTGCCGCTGTTCGCGGGCGCCGCCGCGCACGCCCGGGGCCTGTTCGCCCGGGACGCGGACCTGCTCGCCGAGGCGGCGGAACGCCACGGGACCGCCCGCCCCCTGCTGCGGGCCCGCGCCCTGGAGGACGCCGGGGAGCGCGCCGCCGCGGCCGACGCCGCCACGGCCCGGTCCCGCTTCGAGGAGGCGTTCCGGCTCTACACCGAGTGCGGGGCGGAGCGCGACGCGCGGCGGGTGCACGGCAGGCTCCGCAAGCTCGGCATCCGGCCCCTCGGCGCGGCGGGCGCCGCCGCCCCCGCCGTACCGGAGCCGGAATGGCGCGGGCTGACCCGGTCGGAACTCGGCGTGGTGCGGCTGATCGCCCACGGTGCCACCAATCGCGAGGCGGCGGAGCGGCTGTTCCTGTCCCCGCACACCGTGAACACGCACCTTCGGCACGCCTTCGAGAAGCTCGGCGTCCGCTCCCGGGTCCAGCTGGCCCGCCTGTACGCGCGGGAGGTCGACTCGGCGGCGGTCTCCGCCTGAGCGGCCGGCGTGTGGAGGCCCGCGGGCTCGGCCGAGCACTTCCGCGCCGGCGCCACGCGATCCGGCGGCGTGCCGGTCACCGCCTCCTCGTCAACTCGACTCGTCAAATCGACTCGTCAACTCGACACGCACACCGCAGGCTAGGATTCCGCCATGAGCCAACCACTGCGGGCGGTGCTCGGAGAAGACCAGCCGATCGTACGCGAGGGCATCGCGACCATCCTGCGCCACGCGGGCATCGACGTCGTCGCGTCCGTCGACAACGCGGTGGACCTCGTCCGGGCCGCCGAGGAACACCGGCCCGACGTGGTGATCACCGACATCCGGATGCCGCCGGCCCTGGAGGCCGACGGCCTGGACGCCGTACGGAAGATCCGCGCGGCGCGGCCGGAGACCGCCGTGATCGTCCTCTCGCAGTTCCTCGACTCCTCCTACGCGCTCGATCTGGTCGGGGACGATCCGAGCGGGGTGGGCTACCTGCTGAAGGAGAAGGTGGCCAGTCCCCAGATCCTCATAGACGCCGTCGAGCGGGTCGTGGCCCGCGACTCGGCCCTCGACCCGGACGTCATCTCGGCCCTGCTGGGCCGCAAGCGCCCGGAGGACCCGCTGGCGGCGCTGACGCCGAAGGAGCGGGAGGTTCTGGCCCTCATGGCCGAGGGCCATTCCAACACCGGGATCTCCGAGAAGCTCTTCGTGAGCGTCGCCGCCGTGGAACGGCACGTGACCGGCATCTTCATGAAGCTGGGGCTCAGCCAGTCGGCTTCCGGGCAGCACCGCCGGGTGCTGGCGGTGCTGCGCTACCTCGGGCAGTAACGGGGCCGCCGGGGCTCACTGCCCGGGGCCCGCGGGCCCGGCCGGGCCGGACCGTCGGGGTGCCGAGGGGGCGAACAGGCCCCGCAGATCGGCGTCGAACAGCTTGTCCTTGGCGACGAAGGACTCGATTCCCGCTCTGCTCAGTTCCTCCTGCGACCAGAACGACTTGTCCGTGGAGGTCAGCACGATCCGCGGCGGAGCGTCCTCCTCGGTCAGCCGGCGGGCCACGCTCAGTCCGTCCAGGTCGGGCAGGTGCAGGTCGAGCAGCAGTCCGTCGGGGCGGTGTGCCCGCACCGCGGCCAGGGCCGAGGCGCCGTCCCGGGACTCCGCCACGACACGCAGGCCCCGTGCCGTCAGCAGCGTCGTGGCGATGCGGCGGAATCCGGGGTCGTCGTCGACGACGACGATGTTGATGCACATGTCCTCAGCATGCCCAACGGTCGGACGGCGGGGCCATAGGGGGAGCCCTACGGTTTGTGTATCACTCACGCAAGGGGATTTCCGCGCGCGCCCTCGTGGCCTCCCGCACCGGACGGGCGGCGTCGGGCGGGTTCCGCCTCGGCCGCCCGGCCTCCCCTCCCCTCTCGGCGGCCCGCTCGATCAGCGCGCGGGTGCGCGGCGGCAGTTCCTCGCGCAGCGAGACGACGGTGCTGGTGCGCACGACACCCGGCACGTCGAGGAGTTCCCCCGAGACACGGTGCAGGTCCGCGGTGTCGCGGGCGACGACCTTCAGCAGCAGGTCGGCCTCGCCCGTGGTGGAGTGCATCTCGACCACTTCGGGGAAGGCCGCGAGCGCGGCGGTGGCCCGGCGCCCGGTGGTCTGGCTCAGCGCGACGGAGACGAAGGCGACGAGGCCGTGGCCGAGGGCGGCGGGGTCGACGCGACGGGAGAACTCGCGGACGACACCGTTCGCCCGCATCCGCTGGAGCCGGGCGTGGAGTGTGTTGCGGGCGATGCCCAGCCGTTTGGCCAGGGCGAGGCTGCTGGCGTCGGGGTCGTCGTCGACGGCGAGCAGGATACGGGCGTCGAGAGCGTCCATGGTGACCATTCTGATATTCGATGCCTTGTGCACGTATCATAATGCTCAGTGACAGGTTGCTCTGTTGCGGGGACACACACGTGTTTCGCACGCTGCCGCCATGCCTCGATCCCCTGAACTTCCTCTGTCCGTGCCGCCCTGCGGCCCGCCCGCGGCGCCGGCCGAGCGGGCGGAGATCCTCGACGACCTCCGCCGCTACCTGGCGACGGCCTGGGAGTCGTTCGACCGTCCGCGGCCGAGCGAACCGCACCCGGACGCGGAGCTGGTCGGCAGGCTCGGCGGCCCGCTGCCGGAACTGCCGGGCGAGACACGTGCCGCGCTGGACGACGCGGTGCGCGTCCTGGAGGCCAGTGTGTCGCCGTCGCGACCGCTGTTCCTCGCCTACGTCGGCTCCACCGGTCTGGAGACGGGTGTGCTGGCCTCGGCGCTGTCCGCCGCCTACGACGCGAACCTGGCGACCGCCGCCGGGGCCGCCGACCTGCTCGACGAGCAGGCCGTGCGCTGGGTGGCCGAGTTCGTCGGCTACCCGGTGGCGGAGGGGCACTTCACCAGCGGCGGCCAGACCTCCAACTTCACCGCGCTGCTCGCGGCGCGGGAGCAGGCGCTGCCGGGCGCCCGCGAGCACGGGGTGGCCGGCCGGCGGGCCACCGTCTACTGCTCGGACGAGGCGCACCACTCCGTCGTACGGGCCGTGGAGGCGGCGGGACTGGGGCGCCGGGCGCTGCGCCGGATACCGACCGACGGGCAGCGCCGGATGCGGGCGGACCTGCTGCACGCGGCCCTGGTGCGCGACCGGGCGGAGGGCTGCACCCCGGTCGCCGTCGTCGCCACCGCCGGCACCACGCTGACCGGGGCGGTCGACCCGCTCGCCGCGATCGCCGACGTGTGCGAGCGCGAGGGCGTGTGGCTGCACGTCGACGGCGCCTACGGCCTGCCCGCCGCCGCCACCCGGACGGCCGCGCCCCTGTTCACCGGGCTCGACCGGGCGGACTCCGTCACCGTCGACGCGCACAAATGGCTCGGCGTGCAGAAGAGTTGCAGCGTGGTCATGCTGCGGCGGCGCGGTCCGCTGCGGGCTGCGTTCGGCCACGAGGAGCGCTACATGCTCCACCAGGAGGACACCGGCAACCCGGTCGACCACACCTTCGAGTACTCGCGGCCGTTCCGTTCCCTGCGCGTGTGGCTGTCCCTGCGGGTGCACGGCGCCGACCGGTTCCGGTCCTGGATCGAGCGGACGCTCGCCCTCGCCGCGCTGCTCGCCGACGAGGTGCGGGCGCACGCCTCGTTCGAGCTGCTGCACGAGCCGATGCTGTCGACCGTCTGCTTCCGGCACCTCGTTCCGGGGCTGGGCGACGCGGAACTCGACGCCCACAACGAGCGTCTCGCCCGCGCCCTGCAAGCCGACGGCCGGGTCTTCCTCGCGCCGGCCGTCGTCGACGGCCGCACCTGCCTGCGCGTCTGCTTCGTGAACTTCCGGACCGCCCCCGACGCCGTGAAGACGGTGCTGGAGGTGGCGGACGAACTGGGACTGGCCCTCGCCACCGGGAGCGGCGTCACCGGGGCGCACCTGTAGGGAGGGCCCTACACACATCGCCGTGGAAACATGGGGTCCGCTCCATCGCGGGGGGGCGTCCGCGGCGAGAAACATATGTCCTGACCTTCCCGGAACCGCCGCGGTCCCCAGGGGACGCACCGACCGCGGCAGGTGTCGCCGGGCATCCGTGAGGGACGGGTGCCCGGCGACACCGTTTCCGCGGCGCGTCCATGGCGTCAGTCGGCGGCCGGACCCCGTGCGTCCTGGGCGGTGCACACCCCGTTCTCCCAGGCCCAGGCGGCGATCTCCACCCGGTTGCGGGCGGCGAGCTTGCGCTGGACGCTCCCGAGGTGCGTCTTGACGGTGGACAGGGAGACGTACAGCTCGGCCGCCAGCTCCTCGTTGGTACGGCCGCGCGCGACGAGTCGTACGACGTCCAGCTCGCGGGCGGTGAGCGGGAGTTCGAGCGCTGTCGGGCGGGTCCGGGACGAGCCGCGCCGCCGGTCCGCGGGCCTGCCGGGGGCCGCCTCGGACGCGGCCTCGGACGCGGCGTCGGTCATGTGCCGGAGCAGCCGCACCGTCACCGCCGGGGAGATCAGGGCGTTGTCGGCGGCCACCGCCCGCACGGCCTCGACGAGCAGCGCGGGGGAACCGTCCTTGAGGAGGAAGCCGTAGGCGCCGTTGCGCAGCGCCCGGTACACGTACTCGTCCAGGTCGAAGGTGGTGGCGATGAGCACCTTCAGCGGGTCGGCCGCCTCCGGGCCCGCCAGCAGCCGGGTCGCCTCCAGGCCGTCGATTCCCGGCATCCTGATGTCCAGCAGGCACACGTCGGGACGCAGCCGCCGGGCCTCCCGCACCGCGCTGGTGCCGTCGGCCACCGAGGCGACGATCTCCATGTCGGGCTGGGCGCCGAGGATCATGCCGTAGGCCGAGCGGATCATCTGCTGGTCGTCGGCGATGAGGATGCTGATCGTCATGACTCCAGGGTGGCAGTCGTACGGTCGTCACCGTGACGCCGGTCGTCGCCGGGGGCGGGGAGCGGGCCGGGCAGCGGGATGTGTGCCTCGACGAGCCAGCCGACGCCCGCTCGCGCCCCCGCGGTGACGGTGCCGCCGACCATGGCCGCGCGTTCCGCCAGCCCGACCAGCCCGTAGCCGGAGCGCCCGGACCGGCCCGCGCCCCCGGCGGCGGGTTCGCCCGCGCCGCCGTCGGCGGGTTCCGCGCCGCTCCCGGCGGCGTCCGGTCCGTCGTCGGTCACCGACACGAGCACCGCCGGACGGGCGGTGTCGCCGCCCAGCCGTACGTCGACGGTGACCGACTCGGCCCCGCGCGCGTGCTTGCGCACGTTGGTCAGCGACTCGCGTACGACCTGGTGCACGGTGGCGGCGACCCCCGGCGGCAGGGTGGCCGCGGTGAGGCGGGGATCGAGGGCGAGCCTGGTGGCCGGGCCGGTCGCGGAGAAGCGCTCGGTCAGGGTGCGCAGGTCGGCGAGTTCCCCGCCCGGACCTGCCGTGGACGCCGGGCCGGCGGGGTCGCGCAGGACCGCCACCATGCCGCGCATCGACTGCATGGCCTGCGACCCGGCCTCCTCCACGGCCGCCAGCATGCCGTCCAGTTCCTCCGGCGACGGGGGGCGGCCGGCCGCCGTCGCGTACCTGACGGCCTTGGTCTGGGCGATGATCGCGGTCACGTGGTGGCCGACGAAGTCGTGCAGTTCGCGCGCGTAGTCGAGGCGTTGCGCCTGGAGGCCGGCCTGGTGCTCCTGCGCCCGGTACCGGTCGAGCAGCCGGAGGTACAGGCCCAGTACCGCCGCCAGGACGGCGGCGAACCAGAACGCCGGGACCACGAACGGCACCAGCGGTTCGTACTCGGACCGCGGCAGCCGCAGGAGGATCACGGTCAGCGCGACCAGCGCCCCGCCGGCCAGTGCCGCGGCGCGCAGCGGCGGACGCAGGCGCGCCGCGCGGACGACGACCAGCAGCAGGGCACAGGTCTCGACGAGGCCGAAGGTGGTGTCGGGTCGGGCGGCCACCCGGGTGGTCACCAGGGTCACCAGGCAGGACGCGAGGACACCCGCGGCGGCCACCGCGTCGAAACGGTCCCGGCGCACGGCGACGGCGGCGAGCAGCAGGCCGCCGGCCACCGTCCAGGCCGCGGCCAGCGGCACGGAGCCGGTGTCCGCGCCCTCGGTCGCCACCGCGGCGATCAGGAGCACCGCCGCGCAGGCCGCCGCGATCCGCCTGCCTCCCGCCGGGACGTCGAAGAGCTGGTTCATGCCGGGAGGGTACGGCGCCGCCCCACCGCCGCGCCTCGTCCGTTCGGCCGAGGGACGCCCGGCCCGCACCCCGGACCTTCGCACCTCCGGCTGATCCACGCGCACCCCGGCCCCGGTCAGGATCGGACCGTCCGCCGGCTCCCCGGCACCGTCACCCCCGACCGCAGCGCTGGAAGGCCTCATGCTCCGTACCGTCGTGCGTTCCGTGCTCCGCGACCGGCACCGTTTCGTCCTGCCCGCCCTGGCCGTGCTGATCGGGGTCGCCTGCGTCAGCGGCTCCCTGCTGTACACCGGGTCGCTGGCCCGGGGCGCCGAGCGGCTCCAGCGGGCCTCGCGCCCGGACGTGTCCGTGGAGGTGCGCCCCACCGGAGGCGGCGCGGCGCCCGGCGAGGCGCTGCGGCGCAGGCTCGCCGCGCTGCCCGGGGTGGCGGCGGCCCGGGGCACCCTGCGCGGCCCGGCCTTCCTCGTGGCGCGCGACGGCACCCTGGTGGGTCCGCCGTCCGCCGACGCCGGCGTGAACTTCGTACCGGACGCGCACGGCGCCGACCCCCGCTACCCGATGACGCGGGGGCGCGGCCCGCAGGGTCCCGGGGAGATCGCCGTGGACCGGTGGTCGGCCGAGCGGGCCGGGCACCGGGTCGGTGACCGGATGCGGGTCGTCGTCGCCGGCGAGGTCCGCTCGGTCCGGCTCACCGGTGTCTTCACCGTGTACGACCCCGCCACCGCCGCCGGCGGCACGGTCACCGCGTTCGACGGTGCCACCGCGCGGACCCTGTTCGCGCCGGCGCCCGGCCGGTACGCGTCGGTGACCCTCACGGCCGCCCCCGGTACCTCGGCGCCGGCCCTCGCGGAGCGGGCGTCGCGGATCCTGCCGCGGGGCCTCGAGGCGGTGACCCGCGCCGAACTGGACAGGGAGGCCGCGGCGGCGCCCGACCGGCAGAAGCTCGGCACGCTCCTGCTGCTCTTCGCCGGCATCGCCCTGTTCGTCTCCGCCTTCCTGGTGAGCAACACCTTCACCATGCTGAGCGCGGTGCGGGCCCGCGAGCACGCCCTGCTGCGCGCGGTGGGCGCGAGCCGCCGCCGGGTGCTGGGCATGGTGCTCGCCGAGGCGGCCGTCGTCGGAGCCGTGGCGGCCGTGGCCGGGTACGCGCTCGGGGTGGGCGTGGCCACGCTGCTCGGCGCCCTGTTCGGACCGGCCGCCGGGCCCGCGGACACCGCCGCGCCGGCGCTGCTGTCCCCCGTTCCGCTGCTGACGGCCCTGTGCGTCGGCGTGGGGTTCACGGCCGCCGCCGCGTACGTTCCCGCCCTGCGGGCCTCCGCCGTCGCCCCGGTGGCGGCGCTGCGCACGCACCTGCCGACCCCGGCCGCCGCGCTGCGGCGCCGCAACCTGGCCGGCCTCGCGGTCACCGCGGCCGGTGCGCTGCTGATGGCCGCCGGCGAGGGCGACCTCGGTGTCCTGTCCCTCGCCACGCCGGTGCTGCTGGCCGGGCTGATCCTGCTCACGCCGCAGCTCGCGCGCGCCGCCACCCGGGCGCTGCGCGCGCCGGTACGGGGGCTGACCGGGGTACGCGGCACCCTGGCCCTCGCCAACGCGCGCCGCGATCCACGGCGTACGGCCGCGACCGCCGGGGCGCTCACCGTGTGCGTGGCGCTCGTCAGCGCGGTCACCGTGGCGCTGTCCTCGCTGAGCGCCACGGCGGGGCGTCAGGCCGAGGCCGGCATGCCGACGGACCTGCGGATCACCGCGGTCGACTACGCGCAGGTCGGCGCGCACACGGCGGCACGGGTGGCACGGCTGCCGCACGTGGCGGCGGTCAGCGCGGTCCGCGAGGCCGGCATCCGCCTCCGCGACGGCTCCGACCTGTGGACCACGGTGGTGGATCCGCGGGCCGTGGGCCGGGGCCGCCTCGCCGACCTCACGGTGCGCGCGGGCGACCTGGACGAGCTGGCCGACCGGGCCGACGCCATCGCGGTCACGCGGGACCTGGCCGAGGAGCACGGGTGGCACCTGGGCGACCGGATCGCCGGCAGGCGTCTGTCGGACGAGGGCGCGGCGGACGGCCCGGCGCTGGACCGCCGGATCGTCGCGGTCTACGACGGCCCCGACGCCCTCGGCCCGGCCCTGCTGCCGGAGAGCGCGGTGGCCGGGAGCGGTACGCCGCAGGGTGCGGTGATGTCGGTGCTGGTGCGTGCCGAACCGGGGCGCACGGCCGCGCTGAAGGAGGAGATCCGCCGGGCCCTGCGCAATCCGGTGCTGCTCGTGGAGGACCGGGCGGACGCGGCGCGGGACGCCGAGAGCGGCTTCGGACCGCTGTTGTCGGTGCTGTACGCGATGCTCAGTGTCACGGTCGCCGTCGCGGCGCTGGGCGTGGCGAACACCATGGGCATGGCGGTCTTCGAGCGGGTGCGGGAGATCGGCCTGCTGCGCGCGGTCGGTCTCGACCGTGCGGGCGTGCGGTCCATGCTGCGGGTGGAGGCGGTGGTGGTCTCGGCGCTGGGCGCCGGGCTGGGCATCCTCGCGGGCGCGGCGGCGGGGGTGGCGGCGGTGGCCGGACAGCACGGGGCGGTGATCTCGGTGCCGTGGGCCGCCCTGCTGGCGCTGTTCGCGGGCGCCGGAGCCGTCGGTGTGCTCGCCGCGCTCGGACCGGGTGTGCGGGCGGCGGCTGTACCGGTGACGCGGGCGGTGGGCGGCGAGGTCGGGTGAGCGGTGCGGAACGTGTGCCGCTCCCGGCCCACGGATGGAGCACCGGGAAGGAGGCGTGTCCCCGCGCACGGAGCCGAACCGGACCGGTACCCCACTGGGACCACCGGGCACACGGCGGGCCGAGCTCCGCCGGAACAGACGCCCGACAGGGCACGCGTACGGCGGGACACACGCCCCGCTGGACACGCGTCCGGTGGGGCGCGCGCCCGGCCGCGCTGTCGTCCCGGCCGCGCGGCAGGTCAGGTTTTGTGGACCACGCCTGCGCGCCGGTCAGGAGTCCAGCAGCCGCTCCGTCGTCTTCCGCAGGGTCTCGGCCACGTCCCCGAGGTCGTCGAGGTAGCCGCCGGCCATCGCCCCGTCCCGCAGGACGACCAGCGTCCGCGCCAGGTCCTCGGGTTCCGGGTGGCCCGCCGCGTCGGCCGCGTCCCGCAGGACGCCCAGGAACCACCGGCGGTGCTCCGCGACGCAGCGGCGCACCGGGTGCCCGGGGTCGGGGTGTTCGGCGGCGGCGTTGAGGAAACCGCAGCCCCTGAACCCCGGCCGCCGCACGCTGTCGCCGATCATCGCCATGATGGCGAGCAGGGCCTCGCGTCCCTGGTGGGCGGCGAGGACGGCGGCCACCTCCTGGCGCACGCGCGCGTCCCGCTGCCGCAGGTAGGACAGGACCAGGCCCTCCTTGCCGGCGAAGTGGCGGTAGAAGGTGGCCCGGGTGACCTTGGCCTCGGTGACCAGCTGTTCCACGCCGACGGTGTGGATGCCGTTCTCGTAGAACAGCCGGGCCGCTGTGCCCAGCAGCCGGTCTCGCGGATGCGTGTGGTGGGTGGCGCCCGACGTCATGGCAGCAGGGTACGGACGGACGGCCCCCGGGGCGCACCCGGTGTACGAGTGCGCCCGGTCTGGCATCAGTAGGTGGTCACGAGGGGCTTCGTCTCGTCGACGACGTACGTGGAGAGCATCATGGTCGTCACCGTGCCGACGTTGCGGGCGTTGTGGATGACGCCGTTCGGGATGAAGAACGGGTCCCCCGTGCGCAGCCTGAGCGGCGGCCTGTCGTCGAACTCCATCAGGACGTCGCCGCGGATGATGTAGCCGACCTCGATGCCGGGGTGGCTGTGCCGGCCCGACTCCTTGTGCCGCGGGATCTGCACGAGCGTCTGCACGGCTTCCCAGCCCTGGGCGGGCGAGGGGTGTTCCTGGAGCAGGGTGCGCGTCACGCCCGCGGTGGGGTCGGAGTCCACCGGGTGGTGGGCGGCGGAGTGCCCGGCGGGCTCCGCCGCGGCGGCGGTGGACGACAGGGCGGCGGCGCCGAGCGCGCCGGCCGCCGCGCCGCCGGTCGTGCGGAGCAGGAGGCGTCGGTTGATCATCGTGTGTCCTTCTCGTCGGGGCCGAGCCGCACAGGCAGAACGACCGTTCTTTCTACGAGACAATCACACGTTTCGGCACACCCACAAGGGTGAAAGTCGGCCATCGCAGACACGTGTGTGGCGGGGTCCCGACGGGAGGACATGTGCGCGTCGGACGGACATACCGTCCGGGCCGTCAGCCGTTCTCGATACGGCGGATCTGCTCGTCCAGGGGGGTCGAGGGCGTGCGCGCCCGCAGGAAATCCTGGGTGGTGGGCAGCCGCAGCCGCAGTTCCGGTATCGCTTCGACGGTGACCCGTGCGTCGGCGAGCGTGAAGTCCAGGCTGTGGCCGCCACGCGTCCGGCTCTCGTCGATGAAGTGCAGGTGGTAGCCGGCGACGGACACACCCTGCTCGAAGGAGGGGGTGAAGAAGCCGGCGAGCGTGCCGGACACCTCGCGGAAGGTGTTCTCCGCCTGGCCGGCCGTCGCCTCGGCGAGGGTCGGGTACGGCCGCTGCTGCCGGGCCACGGTCCGGGTGCGCAGGTCGGTGAAGTGTCCGTCGATCCGTACCGCGTGCACCAGGTTGGGGCTGGTCAGCAGTCCGTCCACGGCCTCTTCCGTCTCGGCCCGGGTCAGCGGCCCCGACAGCCCGGCACGCCGTTCGGGCCGGAAGCGGGTCACCGCGGCGAAGGGGGTCGGCTCGTCGCCGCCGGCCTCCTCGACCGAGCCGTCGGCCCGCAGGCGGTAGCAGGTTCCGCCGAGCACGAGCATCTCGCCGTCGAGCCGGTCGAACGTACCGAGGCCGAAGTCGCCGTGCCGCAGCAGTTCGGCGACGGTGACGTCACCGTCGTAGACCCCCGCGAGCAGGGCGGCGATGGTCGACGTCTGGTAGAGCGCCGGTGGCGCGCCGCGGAACGGCGGCAGGTGCCGCAGCGCGGAGACGAATCGGTGCAGCCGGTCGGCGGCGCCTTCGGTCGCGGTCATGTCCTGTTCTCTCCTCACTCGAACGCGCCGGGAATCAGGTGCTCGCCCAGTTCGGTGTTGCGCGAGTAGTCGACCGGCACGTCGATGATCGTGGGTCCGTCGGCCCCGAGCGCCCGGCGCAGCGCGCTGCCGAACTCCTCCATGGTCCGCACGCGCACACCCCGGGCGCCGAACGCCTCCGCGTAGGCGACGGCGTCGTAGTCGCCGAGGGCGACCCCGCTCCTGCGCCCGTACTTGAGGTCCTGCTGGAAACCGACCATGTCATAGGTGTTGTCGCGGAAGATGATGTGGACGAAGGTCAGGCCCAGGCGGGTCGCGGTCTCCAACTCCTGTGCGGAGAACAGGAACCCGCCGTCCCCGGAGACGGAGACGATCTGCGTTCCGGGGCGGACCAGCGCGGCGGCGACGGCCCACGGCAGTGCCACGCCGAGGGTCTGCTGGCCGTTGGAGAACAGCAGCCGCCGCGGTTCGTAGACGCGGAAGTGGCGGGCCATGTGGATGTACACCGAGCCGATGTCGCAGGCGATCGTGGCCTGGTCGTCGAGGTGGTCACGCAGTTCCAGGCAGACGGCCGCGGGGTCGAGACCCCGGTCGGAAACGGGCCGGGCACGGGCCTCGTCGTCGATGGCGGTCAGCCGGGCGCGCTGCGCCGCCACGGCGGCGTCGGCCTCGGGGCCCAGCCGGACCGGTCCGGTGTGGCGGGCCAGTTCGGCGAGGGTGGCGGCGATGTCGCCGCGCAGTTCGAGCGCGGGCTGGTAGTGGTTGTCGATCTCGGCGGGCAGGGCGTCGATGTGGACGACGGTGCGCTCCGGGTCGGTGTTCCACAGTCCGGGGTCGTACTCCACCGGGTCGAAGCCGATGGCGAGGATGACGTCCGCGGCGGCGGCGACGACGTCGGCGGGCTGGTTGCGGAAGAGCCCGACCCGGCCGAGATAGTGGCTCTCCAGGTCACGGGAGACCACACCGGCCGCCTGGAAGGTCTCGATCACCGGCAGTCCGCCGCCGGCGATGAGGGAGCGGATCGCCGCGCAGGCCGCCTCGCCGGCACCGCGCGCGCCGACCAGCACGACCGGGTTGCGGGCGCCGCGCAGGAGGCGGGCGACCTCGCGTATCTGCCCCGTGGGGGCGGGCCCCGCGGGCGGAACGGGCAGCGTCTTGCGGATGGCCGCGGGCGTGGTCTCCGCCGCGACGTCGGCGGGGAGGATCACGGCGGCGGCGCCGCGTGGCTCGGTCAGCGCGCAGCGGAAGGCGTTGGCGACGGCCTCGGGGACGTTGTCGGGGTGGCTGACCTCGCCGGCGGACTTGGTGACGGCCGCCGGCAGCGCGGCGGCGTCCATCGACTGGTGCGTGCGCTTGAGCCGGTCGGGCCGGGAGACCGCGCCGCACAGGGCGACCACCGGGTCCTGCTCGGTGGTGGCGGTCAGCAGTCCGGTCGCCAGGTTGCTGGTGCCCGGGCCGGAGGTGACCAGGACCACTCCCGGGATCCCGGTGAGCCGGCCGACGGCCGCGGCCATGAAGACCGCGTTCTGCTCGTGCCGGCAGACGACGAGTTCCGGTCCCCCGTCGACCAGCGCGTCGTAGACCGCGTCGATCTTCGCGCCGGGAACTCCGAAGACGTACGGCACGTCGTTCGCTTGCAGGCACTCCACGACCCGCTGCGCGGACCTGGTCGGCTCGGCGGGAACGCCGCCGGTGCCGCCTGCGGCGGCCGACGGAGGGCGGACGGGTGCGCTCACGGGCTTCACCTCGTTGCTCGGGCGGCCTGCGGGACGATGCCACGGCCGCGTGGGGGGGGACGGGCCGGTTCGGGCTTCGGCCCGCTTCAAGCATCGTGCCAACTCCCGTCGCTGTCGCGGCGAGTGACGGCCCGCCGATGGCCGGCGGGGTGTTCCGTGGCGGTATCCGGTGGGCACTGTCGCCCCCAACCGGGCGAAAGGGAGGGGAGATACGTGTCTGAGATCGTCGATCCGGCCGCGTGCCTCCGCCATCTGACGCTGTGGCGCCCGTGATTGACATCACGTCAGAAGACGCGCCCGCGTCCAGCCCCTCGGGCACGTGTGGGTGTCGCAGCCGTCGGAGACCCGGCCGGTGGCCCCGGCCGGCGCGGTACGACACGGCCGTGCCGGTCCCTGGCGGGAGCGGCACGGCCGTGTCGTACTGGTCAGCCCGTGGCTGCCGTCAGCAGGACGTCGTGGACGACCGACTCGTCGTCGACCACGATCGTGGACTCCTGCGGCTGGTAGCCGTCGGCGGAGGTGATCAGGACGTACCGCCCGGAGCCGGGGGCGTCCAGCGTGTAGGAGCCGTCGGCCTGTACCTCCGCCCGGGTCACCTGCCGGCCCTCCGGTGAGGTCAGCGTGACCTCGGCCCGCGGTACGGGCTCGCTCCCGGCGGCGCGGACCCGGCCGCGGACCGGGATGCCCTCGGACCCGGGGGCCTGCGCGACCGCGTCGACGGCCTCCGCCGGCACGGGTATCCCGGCGACGGCCTCGGCGGTCTCCGCCGCCTGGGCCGCCTCCGCCGCCTGGACCAGGCCGCTGGAGGCACGCAGCGGGACCTCCTTGATGAACAGGGTCACCAGGAAGGCGATCAGCGCGATCGGGGCGACGTACATGAAGATGTCGCCGATGCCGTGCCCGTAGGCACCTTCCAGCCAGGTGCGGACCGGGGCCGGCAGCAGGGCGAGGTCGGGCAGCTGGCCGCCGCCGGACGCCTTGGCGGCCACGGCCTGGTCCGGCGGGCTGAGCTGGGTGATGGTCTCGCGCGCGTAGTGGCCGATGCGGGTGGTGAGGACCGAGCCGAGCACGGAGACGCCCACCGCGCCGCCGAGGGACCGGAAGAAGGTCACCGTGGAGGACGCGGCACCGAGGTCGGTCGGGGCGACCTGGTTCTGGGTGCACAGCACGAGGTTCTGGAGCGTCATGCCGACGCCGAGGCCCATCAGCGCCATGCACAGCGCGATGAACAGGTACGGGGTGTCGTAGCGGAGCATGCCCAGCAGGGCCAGGCCCGCGGTCAGCAGCACACCGCCGGTCAGCAGCCAGCCCTTCCACTTGCCGGTGCGGGTGATGACCCGGCCGGAGACCGTGGAGGAGACGAACAGGCCCGCGATGAACGGGATCGTCATGATGCCCGACCTGGTCGGGGAGTCGCCGCGCGCGAGCTGGAAGTACTGACTGAAGAAGACGGTGCCCGCGAACAGCGCGATGCCGACGAAGAGGGAGGCGAGGGAGGCGAGGGCGATGGTGGGGTTGCGGAACAGCCGCAGCGGGATGATCGGCTCCGCGGCCCTCGTCTCGACGAACAGGAAGATCAGCGCCAGCACGATCGACGCGGCGACCAGGGTGTACGTCTGCCAGGACAGCCAGGCGTACTTGTCGTCGGCGAAGGTGACCCAGATCAGCAGGGTGCAGACGGCCGCGGTGACGAAGAAGGCGCCGGCCCAGTCGACCTTGACGTCACGCTTGGCGACCGGCAGGTTCAGCGTCCGTTGGAGGACCACCAGCGCGACGAGCGCGAAGGGGATGCCGACGAACAGGCACCAGCGCCAGCCGAGCCAGCTGGTGTCGGTGATGACACCGCCGAGCAGCGGGCCGCCGACGGTGGCCACGGCGAAGGTCGCGCCCAGGTAGCCGGAGTACCGGCCGCGCTCGCGCGGAGAGATCATCGCGGCCAGGACGACCTGTGCCAGCGCGGACAGACCGCCACCGCCCAGGCCCTGGATGACACGTGCGGTGATCAGCGTCGCGGGGTTCGGCGCGAGACCGGCCACCAGGGAACCGATGGAGTAGACGATCAGCGCCGACTGGACCAGGATCTTCTTGCTGAACTGGTCGGCGAGCTTGCCCCACAGCGGGGTGGAGGCGGTCACCGCCAGCAGGGAGGCGGTGACGACCCAGGTGTAGGCGCTCTGGCCGCCGCCGAGGTCACCGATGATCCTCGGCAGCGCGTTGGTGACCACGGTCGAGGACAGGATGGCGCAGAACAGGCCGAGCAGCAGTCCGGAGAGCGCGCGCATGATCTGCGCGTGGGTCATCGGCGCGTCGGGCGAACCTCCTCTTGGACGGGCGTGGGCCCGCACACCGGCTTTCGGGGTGGTTGTCATGGGGTTTCTCGTCCTTACGTGGTGACAGCGGGTGTACGGGGCGAGCGCTCGTCCTCGGGCGGTCCGGTGCCGGGGTCCTGTTCGGTCCCGGGGTGCCGTTCCGCCCAGGGCTCCTCATCGGTCCACGGATCCTCGAAGCTCGCCCGGAGCCGGGCCATGAGGCACGTCAGCTGCCGGATCTCCTCGTCGCTCCAGTCGCTCAGCCGCCGGGCGAGCGTCTGTGCGGTGCGCTCGGACAGCCGGGCGAGCACGGCCCGGCCCGCGGGGGTCAGGCGCAGGATGCGCGAGCGCCGGTCGGCGGGATCGGGGCTGCGGTCGATCCAGCCCCGGGCCGCCACGTGCGCGACGTGGCGGCTGGTGACGGACATGTCGACGGCGAGCAGTTCGGCGAGCCTGCCGATGCGCATGTCGCCGTCGCGGCCGAGCAGTGCCAGCACCGTGGCGGCGACGTTGGAGCAGCCGTCCGGAAGGTTCCGGCCCAGCTCCCGCCGTACGGATCCGATGGCGCTCAGCTGGCGCATCAGCTCCTCGTACTGCGCGGTGTCGGCCACACGTGCCTCCCAACATTCTTGCTTAAGGCAACTATGGAGTTGCTCGGTTGCCTGGGGCAAGCGTTTCAGGTGTGCCCTGGAGCACACATGTCACCGGGGACACGTGTTACCGGGTGCCCGGCCGCTCAGTGCAGGATCCGCCGGGCGACATTGGTGGTGACCAGGTCGAGGAGTTCCTCGCCCCGGCCGGACAGGATGGTGCGGATGGCGTAGAGGGTGAAGCCCTTGGCCTGCTCGACCGTGACCGCCGGCGGCACGGACAGCTCCTGGCGGGCCGTCATGACCTCGACCAGAGCGGGTCCGTCGTGCGCGAAGGCACCCTTGAGCGCGTCCTCCAGATCACCGGGCCGCTCCACCCTGCGGGCCCACAGCCCGACCGCGGCGGCGACCTCGGCGAGCTGCGGGTTGTCCAGCTCGGTCGCGTAGTTGACGATGCCCGCCGCCTTCATCTCCAGCTCCACGAAGTTCAGCGAGCCGTTGTTGAAGACGACGATCTTGGCGGGCAGGCGGTTCTGCCGCAGGGTGAACAGCTCCCCGAGGAGCATGGTGAGCCCGCCGTCGCCCGACAGCGAGACCACCTGACGGCCCGGATACGCCGCCTGCGCGCCCACGGCGTGCGGCAGGGCGCAGGCCATGGTGCCGTGGTTGAACGAACCGAGCAGCCGCCGGTGTCCGTTGAAGGTCAGGTAGCGGGCCGCCCACACCACCGGGGACCCGACGTCGACGGTGAAGACCGCGTCCCGGTCCGCGAGGCGGTCCAGGGTGCGGGCCACGAACTGCGGGTGGATGGGGGTGCGTTCGCGGTCGTTGACGGCGAGCGCGTCCAGCGACTTGCGCGTGCGGGCGTAGTGGGCGAGGGCCTCGTCGAGGTGCTTGCGCCCGCTCTTGACGGTCAGCAGCGGCAGCAGCGCGGGCAGGGTGTCGCGCACGCTGCCGACCAGGGGCAGGTCGACATGGGTGCGCCGGCCGATCTGCTCGCCGCGGAGGTCGAGCTGGATCACCTTCGCGCCCTGCGGATAGAACTGCCGGTAGGGGAAGTCGGTGCCCAGCATCAGCAGGGTGTCCGCCTCCTCGATCGCCTTGTAACCGGAGGCGAAGCCGAGCAGACCGGTCATCCCGACGTCGTACGGGTTGTCGTACTCGACGTACTCCTTGCCCCGCAGCGCGTGCACGACGGGCGCCTTGAGGGTCTCGGCGAGCCGGACCAGGTCGTCGTGGGCGCCGGCCGCGCCGGCGCCCGCCAGGATCGTCACCCGCTGCCCGTCGTTCAGCAGCGCGGCGGCCTCGCGCAGGTCGGCGTCGTCCGGGCGGACGACGGTCCTGGCCGGGCGCACCACCGTGGGGGCCAGGTCGCGGCCGGTCTTGCCGAGGAAGATCTCGCCGGGTACGACGACGACCGCCACGCCCCTGCGTTCGACGGCCGCCCGCATCGCCATCTCCAGGATGCGCGGCCCGTGCTCGGGGCTGGTGACGACCTCCGCGTAGACGCTGCAATCGGCGAACAGCTCCTGCGGGCGCGTCTCCTGGAAGTAGCCGGAGCCGATCTCGCCGCCCGGGATCTGGGCGGCGATGGCGAGGACCGGCACGCGGCTGCGCTGGGCGTCGAAGAGCCCGTTGATCAGGTGCAGGTTGCCGGGACCGCAGCTGCCGACGCAGACGGTCAGATCTCCGGTCAGCCCGGCCTCGGCCGCCGCCGCGAAGGCGGCGCTCTCCTCGTGCCGCACGTGCACCCAGTCGACCTCGCCGTCGCGCCGGATGGCGTCCGTCAGACCGTTGAGGGAGTCGCCGGGCAGGCCGTACAGGCGCCGCACGCCGGAGGCCTTCAGGGAGGCGATGACGTGGTCAGCGAAGGTGGGCATACAGGTCGCCTTTCGTCGGTCGTGAGCGCGTCCGGGGCGGCGGGGAAGCCCGTGGGCTGATGCCCGCCTGCTCTCGGCCCGGCGCGCTGAGCAGCGCCTGATCAGTGTCGGGGAACCGACATTGCGCACACATCCGTCGAATGACTGCGTCACCGGCGCGACGGCGTCTTCCGTCCCTGGGTCGGACGACTGTCCGGCTCCGTCCCCCGGCGGCCCGAGGGCCACGCATGCGGCCCTCGGCCGGGTTCGCACCGGCGCGGACGGCCCGCGGTCGCCCGCCCGGCGGTCAGCGCTCGGTGGCGGGCTCTGCCGTGGCGGTGTCCGCGGCAGGGGCGCGGCCGGCGTGCGCCACGGTGGCGGCGGTGGTTCCGTCCGCGGCGTCGTCCTCCCGCATCGCCCGGGCCTCGCTCTTGAGGATGCGCATCGAGCGGCCCAGTCCGCGGGCGGCGTCGGGGAGTTTCTTCGATCCGAACAGCGCGATGAGCACGACCGCCACGATGAGCAGGTGCCAGGGTTCCAGTCCGTTGCGAAGCATTGCGTGTTCTCCTCGGGTCAGGAAGGTCGGTGTGTGAGGCCAGTACGTGGGCCCTTGCGTCAGGTGTCGGGGTCCACATACAGAGCGGAACACACATGTGCCTTTCACGCAATGCCGGGCAACCTGGCACGTATGCGCAACACGGCCGTCAGATCCAGGTGTCGAGCCACATTCTGCTGTGCCAGTCGGCGTACGGGATCGTCTGCCCGGTGTAGAGCGGGAAGAAGTAGACGAAGTTCCAGGCGATGAGCAGAACGAGCACGCCCGCGGCCACCGCGCCCACGGTGCGGCGTCCGCGGTCCGCGCCCGGCGGCCCCGACAGGGCTCCCACCATCATCGTCACGGCCAGGCACAGGTACGGCACGAAGACCACCGCGTAGAAGGAGAAGATCGTGCGGTCCTGGTAGAGGAACCAGGGCAGTTGACCGGCGCCCACCGCGCACAGGATGGCGCCGGCCCGCCAGTCGCGGCGCAGCGCCCACCGGTAGAGCAGGTACACGAGGGCGCAGCATGCCGACCACCACAGCAGCGGTGTGCCGAGGGCGAGGACCGTCTGCGAACAGTCGACCGCCGTGTGGCAGCCGTCCCGCCCGGCTTTCGGCGACTCGTAGTGGAACAGCACGGGGCGGCCCAGGACCAGCCAGCTCCAGGGGTTGGACTCGTACGCGTGGGGAGAGTGCAGCCCCACGTTGAACTGGTAGACCCCGTACTCGTAGTGCCACCAGCTACGCAGCGGGGCGGGAACCCATGACCAGGTGCCGCCGCGGCCGTCGGCCCAGTGGCGTCCGTAGCCCTTGTCGGACAGGAACCAGCCGGTCCATGTCGCCAGGTACGTCGTCGCGGCGACCGGAACCAGGGACAGGACCGACCAGCCGAGGTCCTTGCGCAGCACTGCCCGGTACGGGCGGCGGGCCCCGGCGACACGGCGGGCGCCGACGTCCCACAGCACCGTCATGACCACGAAGAACGCCAGGACGTACAGCCCGTTCCACTTGGTGGAGGCCGCCAGCCCCAGGAAGAGGCCGGCGGCGAGCCGCCAGGGGCGGGCCCCCGTCCCGGCGTGGTCACCGGTGCGCGCGTCCGGGCGCGCACGGCCGTCCGCGCCGACCGGCAAGGCCGCCGCGAGCCGGGCGCGCGCGTGGTCCCGGTCGATCAGCAGGCAGCCGAACGCCGCCAGGACGAAGAACATGACCACGAGGTCCAGCAGCGCGTTACGGCTCATCACCAGGTGCAGACCGTCCACCGCCAGCAGCGTGCCGGCCAGGCATCCCAGCAGCGTCGAACGGAACAGGCGGCGGCCGATCCGGCACAGCATGAGCACCGACAGGGTGCCCAGAGCGGCCGTCATGAACCGCCAGCCGAACGGGTCCAGGCCGAACATCCACTCGCCGAGGGCGATCACCCACTTGCCCGTCGGGGGGTGCGCGACGAAGGCCCCGGTGTCGGAGAGCGGGATCGTCCGGGGGTGGGCGAGGATCTGCGGGTCGGAGATCTTGCGGTCCGGCCAGGTGCCCTCGTAGCCGAGCCGCAGCAGGGACCAGGCGTCCTTGGCGTAGTAGGTCTCGTCGAAGACGAGGGCCCGCGGCCGTCCGAGGTGCCAGAAGCGGAGCGCTCCGGCCAGGACGGCGACGAGTAACGGCCCCACCCAGTCCATCGCCTTCGCGACGGAGTACACACGTGCCGGATCGAGACGTGTCGGCTCCCACAGCCGGACCGCCGGCTTCGGGAAGGGCGGAACGAGGCGCTCACGGGTATCGGGCCCCGGGCGTGCCACGTGTCCGAAGCGGCGAAGTCGCCCCTGCCGGTCTCCGGGCTCCGCCGTCGGACCGGTGCCGTCGAGGGAACGCGTCGCGTTGTGTTGATGCACTGCCGTCGCCTTGTTCCTTGCGTGTCGCTGTGCCACTGATGATGCTGTTCTCACCTGTCCGACGACAGCTGCCGCGGCCCGGCGGCCGGTGGTCACTTCCCGGCGCGGTGGGCCGTCCTCGTCCCCGGCCGTGCCACGGACCGTGCCTTGGCTCGCATCTGCGCGGCGCGTGCGACACGGAGCCCGCCGAACAGCTCGGCCGCCCTGGCCCAGCTCGCCCGCGCCTGCTCCGCGTCCCCCCGTTCCAGCTGGGCGGACGCAAGATGGTCCCACACCTCGGCGGCGCTGTAGTCGTCGAGCACTTCACCGAAGAGCCGCAGCGACTTCTCGTAGCCGGCGACGGCGGCGTCGAGATCGCCCAGTCCCTGCCAGGCGTATCCGATGGTGCTCCACACATGCGCCTCGAAACGACGCTCCCCGGCCTCCTGGAGCATGGACAGCGCCTCCTCACACGTGGCGATGGACTGCCGGTACTCGCCGAGTGTGGCGAGGGACCAGCTCACATAGCAGAGCGCACGTCCGATCTTGTCGGGCTGCCGGCGGGCTCGGTAGATCATGAGGGCGTTGCGCGCGTGCTGGAGAGCCTCGGTGAAGCGTCGTTGCTGCTCACGCAGCCAGGCGAGGTTCAGCTCGGCACGGGCGCGGTCCGCGTCGGGCAACCGGTGCATGTGGGTGAGCATGACGTCGATCGGCTCGTCGGCGTCGTCGTGGTTGCCCGTCTCGATCAGGGCACGTGCCAGGATCGCGCTGGTTCTCACCATGGCGACCGGGTCACCGAGCGCGCCGGCCGCGTCCAGTGCGATGCGCTCGACCGTGATCTCCTCCGCCCAGCGGCCCTCGACCGTGTTGTAGCCCACCCATTCCAGCACGAGGTCGACACAGTGCCGCAGCAGCCGGGGGTCCTGGACGACGCGCAGGACGGCGGCCGTGGTCGACTCCTCCTGCCGGTACCAGTCGAGCGCCTCCTCGCGGCTGTCGACCGGCACGTGCACGACGCCCTCGGCCGCGGAGCCGGGCGGGTCGGCCTTGTACCTGGACACATACAGTCCGGCCGCGTACGCGTTGTGCCGCAGGTAGTCCATGAGGCGGATCTCGGCGGCCAGGCGGTCGTCGCGCTCCCTCTCGATGAGTTCGATGCCGTAGGCGCGGACCAGGTCGTGCAGGACGTAGCGGCCGTCGGCGTCACGGGAGAGCAGGCTGGCGGAGACGAGCGCGCGCAGCTGCCGCCGGACCCGCGCCGGCTCCGCCCCGACGAGTGAGGCCGCGGCCTCGACGGAGGCCGCCGGCCCGGGGTGCAGGGCCAGATGCCGGAACACCCGTGCCGTCCCGGCGTCGAGCGCCCGGTACGACCAGGAGAAGACGGCCCGGACGTCGGCCCGGCGGTCGCCGGTCGACAGGGCGTCCAGCCGGGCTTCCCCCAGCTCGCGCGCGGCGAGCCGCAGGGGTATCCCGGGTGTCGCGCTGAGCTGCGCGCCCACCACGGCGATCGCCAGCGGAAGAAACCCGCACAGCTCCGTCAGGCGGGCGGCGGCCTCCGGCTCGGCCCGGCACCGCTCCTCGCCGATCCGCACGGCCAGCGCGGCGAGCGCCTCCTGCCTGGTCCACACGTCCAGGCCGATCACTGAGACCCCCTCGCGCGCCGCCAGTCCGGCCAGCCGGTTGCGCGAGGTGATGATCGTCAGGCAGCCCGCGGCACCCGGCAGCAGCGGCCTGACCTGCTCCTCGTCCTGCGCGTTGTCGAGTACGACGATCAGTTGCCGGGACGCGGTGTGTTCCCGGAAGAGCGCCTCGCGCTGGTCGGTGCCACGCGGCAGATCCCCGCTGGGCACACCCAGCGCTCCGAGGAACCCGCCCAGAGCCTCTCCGGGGTCCAGGGGCTGCTCGGAGTCCTCGAATCCGCGCAGGTTCACATACAGCTGACCGTCCGGGAAACGGTCGGCCACCCGGTGTGCCCAGTGCACCGCGAGAGCCGTCTTGCCGATGCCCGCCATACCGACGATCGCCGAGACGACCGCGCGCCCGTCCCGCCCGGGAACCGGCGCCGTGACACCGTGGACCTGCGCCAGCGCCTCTTCCCGACCGCAGAACCCGGCCGGATCGGGAGGCAGCTGCCGCGGCACCTGCCAGGTGCGGCGCGCGGACGCCTGCACCAGCCGCCGCCGATCGGCCTCGTCCAGCTCCAGGGCGTCCATCAGCTCGCCCAACGTCGCCTGCCGCGGCAGGCTCTTCCCCCGTTCCATGTCGCTGATGGCCCGCACACTCACCCCGGACGCCTCGGCGAGGCTCTCCAGCGTGAACAGCGAACGCCGCCGGGCCGCGCGCAGCAACCGGCCGAACGTGGTCCTGTCGTCCATCCCCACCCCCGGCTGCCGGCCTCGGGCTCCGGCCGCGGGTCGGCGCCGGCACCTCGGATGGCGGCAAACGTAACAGGGCGGGGCCGGATGGCGACATGGCCGTCTCACGAGGTGGGCCGTCACACACCCGGCCGGACCCGCGCGGTCGCCGCACACCCGCTGTGGGCGTCACCAGGCCGGCCGGGCAGGGGTGTCGGTACGGCACTGGACGGCGGACACCGGGCGGCCGGCACATGTGTGACAGCCGGCATCAGGTCCTGCGGTACCGCACCGGCAGCGACAGCACCCCGCGCACCATGCCCGCCGGGAACCAGTCCAGGGAATCGGCGGGGACCGCCAGTTCCAGGTGCGGGACGCGGGTGAGGAGGGTGCGCAGGGCGATGCGGGCCTCCAGGCGGGCCAGCGGGGCGCCCAGACAGTGGTGGATGCCGTGGCCGAAGGAGAGGTGCCGGGCGGCGGGACGGGTGATGTCGAGCACGTCCGGGTCGCCGCCGCCCGGCAGGGGGGCGTCACGGCTCGCGGAGGCGAGGGCCACGGCGACGACGCCGCCGCGGGGGATGTGCACGCCGCCCAGTTCCAGGTCCTCGGCCGCGTACCGGTTCGTCGTGCGCTCGACGGAGGTGTCGTAGCGCAGGAACTCCTCGATCGCGTCGGGCAGGAGGCCGAGGTCCTCCCGCAGCAGCCGCAGCTGGTCGGGGTGCTGGAGCAGGGCCAGCACGGCGTTGCCCAGGAGGTTGACGGTGGTCTCGTGGCCGGCGATGACGAGCAGGGCCGCGGTGCCGGCCAGTTCGTCCTGGGAGAGGCGGCCGTCGTCCTCGTCCCGGGCGGCGACCAGCGCGGACATCAGGTCGTCACCGGGAGCGCGGCGCTTGTCGTCGGCCAGTCCGCGCAGGAACCCGTGCAGGCTCGCCACCGCCGAGGCGTACTCGGGGTGACCCACCTGGAAGGCGAGCGTCGTCCAGCGGCGGAAGTCCTGGCGGTCGGCCTCGGGGATGCCGAGCAGTTCGGCGATGACCGCGACCGGCAGCGGCGCGGTGAAGGCCTCCACCAGGTCCAGCTCGCCGGACGGCGGCATGGCGTCGACGAGTCGGTCCGCGATCTCGGTGATGCGCGGTTCCATCTCGGCGGTCCGCTTCGGGGAGAAGGCACCGGAGACCAGACGGCGCAGCCGGGTGTGCTCGGGCGGGTCCGCCTCCAGCATCTGGCCGCCGAACCCGGTGCCGCGCTTGTGGCCCAGGAAGCCCGCCGCCTCCAGCATCTCCGCGGCCGGCTCCGGGTCCTTGAGCAGCGCCGGATGGGTCAGCGCCTCGCGGGCCAGGTCGTAGTCGACGACCACCCAGCCCGTGATGCCCGGGAAGAACTGCGCCGGGTGGACGGGGCCCTTCGCGCGCAGCCGCGCGTACTGCCGGTGGGCGTCCGCCTTGAACTCCGCGCTCATGATCACCCGCTCGTGCGGTTCACCGACCGGCCGTGCCTGCTGGTGCGTGTCCATCCGAGTTTCCTCACCTTCTGCCCCGGACAGTCCCGGGGGTTCCGAGCCGGCCGCGGAACGCGCCTGCCCCTGTCGGCCGGTCCGCGCGGGGACGGGAACGTGCTCACCCCGTCGGCCGGTCCACGCGGGGACGGGAACGCGGGCCGCCCGGCCGGCCGCGGAAGCCGTTTCACACAACACGCGGGCCGGCCCCCCGCGGGTTCACCGGACCCCGACCACCTCCAGGCGGTTCGGCCCTCCGTCCGTGCCGCGCAGCGTGATGTCGAACAACAGCCGTCCCGCGCCGGGGCGCAGCGTCGTCTCACCGCCCGGCCCGACCGCCTGCCGCGGGCCCTCCTCGCGCACGCCCGGCCGCGCGCCCGCCAGGTACGTCACGTACACCAGGGCACGGCCCGGGTTGCGCACCGTCACCTGTGACGTCCGCTCGCACCGCGCACCGTCGTGCCGCCGGGCGGCGCAGACGTACCGCAGGTCGCCGAAGCCGTACGTCCCACAGGACAGCTCCATGCCGCGCGGGAGCGCGGACCGGCACACCCGGCCCGCGGTCACGCGGTCGGCGGTCGCGTCACCGGCATGGCTCGGCGACTCGCCGGCCCGGCCGGAGAACCAGCATCCCGCGGTGGCCAGCCCCAGCACGACGGCCCACGTACCCGCCGCGAGCCACCGTGCGTTCTCCCGGCGTGCGGACTTCATCGGACGGTACCCTCCACATGTCACACCGGCCCGGTGGCGCGTCGAACGGACGAACACAGTGTGCCGCACTCCCGTTCCCGAGACATCTGTCTCAGTCTAGGCACACGCAGGGATGACGTCGGTGTGAAGAAGTGGTGGCGAGGGACGGAAGCTGTCCGGGGCCGGGACGCGACGGAGTAAGGTGCGCGCCGGTCCACTTCACACGTATCTCTATCGAACCTGGAATCCATGAACAACTCCACAGCGGAAACACAGACCACCTCCTTCGTGCCGGGCGGCCGTCGCCGGCACCGGAGGACGAAGCAGAGCAGCGCGGGTCTGCGGCGTACCGTCGTGCTGGCGCTGGCGGTGCCCGTCGCCTCGGCCGCGCTGGCCGGGCCCTCGGCCTTCGCCGCCGGCAACGGCACCACGACGACGGCCGGCGGCGCGTCCGGCGGCGCGGAGTCGGCCGACCCCGGCGACCAGCAGATGGCCGCGAACCTCGATGCCCGCGTGCTCGACCAGCGGCTGGGCGCCGACGTGAGCGGCGTGGTCCTCGACGCGGACTCCGACGAAACCCTGTGGGACCACGACGGCTCCACCGCGCTGATGCCGGCCTCGAACGTCAAGCTGGCCACGGCGACCGCGGCGCTGACCGTGCTGGGCCCCGAGCACCGGTTCACCACCAAGGTCGTCTACGGCCACGGCACCCTCACCCTCGTCGGCGGCGGCGACCGCACGCTCAGCAGCGCCGACCTCGCGGAACTGGCGAAGACCGCGGTCGCCGGGCTGAAGAAGGCCGGCCTCGGCACGGTGAAGGTCGCCGTGGACGACAGCCTGTTCCCCGCACCGGCTCTCGCCGACGGCTGGAACGACGGCTACTACCCGGACACCGTCGCCCCGGTCCGCGCCCTCGTCGTCGACGGCCGCGGTGTCCAGGACACCTCGATCGACGCCGGGCAGACCTTCGCCAAGCTGCTCGCCCAGGACGGCGTCACCGTCTCCGGCGACGTCACGCGCGGCACGGCCCGCCACACCGATGTGCCGGTCGCGCGCCACCGGTCGGCCCCGCTGGCGGACGTCGTCAAGAAGATGCTCAAGACCAGCGACAACAACATCGCCGAGACCCTGCTGCGGATGACCGCCCTGGGTGCGGGACGCCCCGCCACCTTCGAGGGCGGCACCGAGGTCGTGCGCCACGTGCTCAGCCACCGCTACGGCGTCTCCCTCGACAACTTCGAGATCCACGACGGCAGCGGCCTGTCCCGCACCGACCGCATCCCGGCCGCCACGCTCGCGCAGATCCTCGAACTGCTCACCCAGCCCCGCTACGCGCACACCCTGGGCGCCATCCTGGACGGTCTCCCCGTCGCCGGCGAGGCGGGCTCCACCCTCGGCCCGGAGTGGGGCCGGTTCGACGACCCGCACTCCCAGTGCGCCGTCGGCAAGGTGCAGGCCAAGACCGGCACCCTCACCGGTGCCATCGCCCTGAGCGGTCTGACCCGGACCGACGACGGCGAGTGGCGGGTCTTCTCCTTCATCGAGAACGGCTCGACGGCCGCCCCGAACGACATCAAGGACGCGATGGACGGTCTGGCCGCCACCGTGAACGGCTGCTGGTCCTAGCAGCACCCAGGCGCCGCCCGGCCGCGAGGTCGGGTGGCGTTCGTGTGTGCGGCGGCGTCCGCGCCCACCGGTGCGGCCGGCCGCACCGTCCGATGCGCCGGTTTGAGTCCTCACTCGCCGACCGGTATGAGTCACATGTCACATGTCGTAGCGGTGACGTGTCGTAGCGGTGATGTGTCGTAGCAGTGACATGTCGTAGCAGTGATATGTCGTAGCGGTGAACCGGAACGGCGGCGGATCCGCTACCCGTGTGACAGGGCCGGACCGTCCCGGAGACCGGTCGGGCCACCCCCCGCGACATCGCCGCCCATGCTCCGGCTCCGCTGGAAAGGAACACATGAAGCCTCCACACACGCCCCGGTCCGCGGGGGATCTCCCCAAGAGAGTCCCGGGCAGCGCCAGATCCGTCAGTTCCGGTTCCGGGCCCGGCCAGGACGCCACCGCGGCCGGCGGCGCGGAGCCGCCCGCGCCGGGCAGTGGTGACCGGGCGCCCGACGCGGCCGGGAGAGGCACCCCGCTGCCCCGGCTCACCCAGATCTCCTCCCTGGGATCGCGGGGCAACGCCGGCCGCGGTAACGGACCGTCGTCCCCGGCCGCCGACGGCGCGGTGGGCGGCTCCGCCGGAGACGGACCCGCTGACACCTTCGCACGCCGCGCCGACACGGACCGGAGCCCCGCCGCGGACCAGGTCGTCTCACTCGACACGGTCCGCCGGGGCAAGGGCGACAAGATCCGGCGCGAGGGACTGCGCGGTGCTCTCGGCGTCGTGGGCGTCGTCGGACTGCTGGCGGCGGGCGGTGTCCTGCTCACCCTGGGCGCGGTCAACGGTCACGACGACGGCAAGCGCGACGGAACCTCGGTGACCGTCGACTCCCGGGGCCGGGGCACCGACGTCATCCACGGGTTCGGCGATGTACCGGCGCCCTCGGTGACGGCGTCCGCGACCGGCCCCGGCGAGAAGGCCGACGGTTCCCGCGAGCCCACGTCCGCCTCGCCCGGCGGCAGCGCGTCGAGCACGGCCTCCGCGTCCCCCGGCCGGCGCGCCACCGCCACGGCGAAGGCCACGACCGGGACCGGGACGACCGCGCCGGCCGCGGCACCGGGGGTGAACGTGTTCAGCCACGCCTCGCATCGCTGCATAGACGTCGTGGGCGGCGAGGCCGTGCGGGGCGCGGGCCTGATGATCCGGGACTGCTCGGGATCCGCCTCCCAGCACTGGACGTTCACGGGCGGAACCATGCGGGCGCTCGGCATGTGCGTGCAGCTCGTGAACGGTTCGACCGCCGACGGGGCGGACCTCGAACTCGCCTCCTGTGACGGGAGTCCGGCGCAGCGGTTCGAGCTGAACGTCAGACACGACCTGGTCAGCACGCTCGCCGACAAGTGCACGGACGTCCGGGACAACGGCACGGAGAACGGCACCCGGCTCCAGCTGTGGTCCTGCTCCGGCAGCCCCAACCAGAAGTGGTCCACGTCCTGAGCACCGGCGGGGCGACGGCGGGAGCGGAGGGGCCCGCGCCGAGCCGGTCTCCGGCACGGCGCCCGCCGACTGATCCGACCGGCACCCGAGCCCGGTGACGGTCCGGCGGTGCGGTCCAGGGACGACACATGGGTCAGCAGGGGTGAGCGCGCCAGGTGCGCCGGCCCAGGTGTCGACGCACCTGGTGTGCTGACCCAGGTGTCGACGCACCTGGCGCGCTCACCCATGGGTCGGCGGAGCGCCATCATGGAGGTATGAACACCTGCCCGTGCCCCGTTCCGCGCACCGTGTGGTCCAGCGCGGACGTCGACACCTCCGACGCGTTCGCCTACTGGGCCGACGTCATCTGTGACACGTTCGTCGGAGTGGCGGTGCGCCCCGGGCCGGACGGGGCCTTCGAGGGGCGGATCGAGCACTCCGTCCTGGACGGCATCGGCTTCGCCGAGCTGACCGCGGGCCCCCAGCAGGTGGTCCGGACGCGCCGGCTGATCGGACGCGACCCCGAGGACGTCTTCCTCGCCAACATCCAGCTGCGCGGCCGGGGCAGGCTGGAGCAGGACGGGCGGGTCGCCCTGCTCACGCCGGGCACGATGGCCTTCGTCGACAGCACCTGCCCCTACGCGCTGGACTTCGAGGACGACTTCTCCCAGCTGGTGGTCAAGGTGCCCAAAGCCCGGCTGGCGCACCGCTCGCCGACCGGGGCGACCAGCGTGGAGCTGGGCTCCTCGGGCCCCGGCCGGGTCATCGCCGACTTCCTCGTCGGCCTCAACCGTACGCAGGGGCACGATGCCGGGGCGGCGGCCGCTCTGCTGCCGCACGCCGTCGACCTGCTGGACACCGGTCTGGCCTGGGCCGCGGGCAGAGCGCCGCGGGAGGCGTCCGCCACGGCGCTGACCCGCGAACGGATCCACCGGTTCGTGCGCCGGCACGCCACGGATCCAGGCCTCGACGCCGCCGGGGTGGCCGCGGGCTGCGCGATCTCCCGGCGGACGATGTACCGCGCCCTGGCCGCGGACGGCGAATCGCTGACTGAGCTGATCCGCCGACTGCGGGTGTCGCACGCCCGGCGGCTGCTGCTGTCGCACCCCGAACGCCCTCTCGCCGCCGTGGCCCGCGCGTGCGGATTCGGTGGCGAGGCACAGCTGCACCGGGCGTTCCGGGCCGTCACGGGCATGACGCCCGGCGCCTACCGGGCCCGGCAGCCGGGTGCGCGGTGACGGTCCGGCCACCGGAGGGGATGCGCCGGCTCCTCGGCCGTCCCCCGGGGCGCCCTCAGCCTTCCTCCGGCCCGCGCCGGGGCATGAGTTCCCGGACCACCTCGACGAACTGGGGCGGAGCCGGCGGCATGGGGGCCTTGACGAGCTGCTTCAGGCCGACGTCGTAGCGCTGTCCCCACTGCGGGTCGACGACGTGGTAGCCGTCCTGGCGGAGCTGGTCGGCATTGCGCTGGACGGCGGGCTTCAGCCACATCTCGCCGGTCATCACCGGGAAGAACACCACGGGGAAGTCGGCGGCGGCGATCGTCGCGGTCAGCATGTTCGGCACGGCACCCGTGGCGGTGGCGGCGAGCATGTTGGCGGTGGCCGGCAGGACGGCCATCATGTCGTGCTCCGCCGCGAGGGTCGCCTGGTTCTCGTGGGCCCAGTCGTCCGGCGCCGCGCCCGTGACCACCCGGTCCGCGAACAGACCGACGGTGTGCGGCGGGAGGAACGTGGCAGCGGTGTGCGTCATCAGGACGGTGACGGTCCCGGTGAACGTGGTGCGCAGGGTGTTGATGTACATCGGGAGCATGGCGATCGCGGCGGAGCCGGTCGCGCCGATGAGCAGGCGTCCACCGAAAGTGGACGTGTCGTTGCTGGTCATGCCCCCACGATGCGCCGCCGCGCCGACCGGAACATGACCGTGTGCGCCACGACGGCTGACCATCCGTGCCGGACGGACTGTGACCGTGCCCGCCCCGTCAGGTGTCCACGTCCCCCGCGTCAGACCTCAACGTCCCCCGCGTCGGCCAGCCGGTTGAGCCACTCACGCAGCAGACTCAGCTCCGCGGGACTGAGCGCCACGGTGTCCTCCTGCCCCAGGGCGGCCAGCAACGCCATGGCACTGCTCACGACGGCGGCGCGGGGGGCGACGTCGTCGCCGTCGCCGCTCTCCGCGAGCGGGAGCGTGAGGGTGTCGATCACCATCTCGCGTGCCGTGTCGGCGGTCCGCAGGTCGCAGACGCCCTCGGGCCGGCTCATCAGCGTGAGGATCGTGCCCACGCCGGCGGAGTGCATCACCTCGGTGGCGCGTTCGACGCTCATCCGCAGACGCCCGGCCGCGGCCACTCGGGTGATCATGTGCCGCAGTCCGGCGGCGGCCCGTCGTCCGGCCTGCGGTATGTGGCCGGGGCGGACCTGGCCGTAGACGAGCGAGTAGTAGGCCGGGTGCTCAAGCCCGAAGCGGATGTGCAGGTCCCACGCGTCGCGCAGCGCCTGGACCGGGTCGTCGCCGGTGAGCAGTTCGCCCTTCACGTCGAGGTAGCGCCGGAAACCGTGCTCCGCGACCTCCTCCAGCAGCCCTTCCTTGTCCCCGAAGATCCGGAAGATCGACGGTGTCGGCACGCCGGCGCGGGCGGCGACGGCGCGGGTCGACACCGCGTCCAGGCCGCCCTCCTCAAGGAGCCGGGCGGCGGCCAGGACGATTTTCTGCCGCAGTGTCGTGCCTGCCTGCTCCGTTGCCGTCTCCGTGGTCATGAATCGACGATATCAGTTGTGTGAATCACTGATCCCATCAGTCCCGCGGCGGACACACATTCACATCCCGACCAAACACGTGTGTCGTTGCGTGACCAACACCGTCGTGACAGGTATCGTCCGAAGGGACACACATGGCGCGAGGAGAAGACCGATGCCCCCCACACCCACCGTCGGCACGCCCGGCACCGACGTCGGTGTCCTGATGCCCGTGGTCGTCCACTTCGACGACCTCGACCCGATGGGCCTGCTGCACAACGGCCACTACCAGGTGCTGGTCGAGCGGGCGTGGGGGTGGTTCTGGCGGGACAAGGGCATCGGCGGCAAGAGCGGCCTGGAAGGCGACGGGTTCAACGTCGCCAAGCACTTCGACATCACCTACGACCAGCCCGTGGCGGGGGTCGGCGAGTACGCCGTACACCTGTGGATGACTCGGCTGGGCACCACCTCCGTCACCGCGGGCTACCGGGTGTGTTCGGCCGACGGGAAGACGACGTACGCGCACGGCAGCCGCACCGTCGTCCGCCTCGACAGCACCACCTTGAGGCCCACTCCCTGGTCGGAGCGGGTCTGGGAGATCGCCCGGACCATCGGTCTGCCGCAGGAGCGGGCCTGAGGCGGGACTTCGCCGGAACGAAGAGCGAGGACGACGTGCCTGTACTGAGCGGAAAGGGGGCCATCGTCACCGGCGGGTCCAACGGGATCGGCCGGGCGGTGGTCGAACGCCTCGTCACGGACGGGGCGCGCGTGGCGTTCTCCTGCCTCTCCGGCACCGAGCGCGCCGCCGAGGTGGAACGCGCGGCGGAGGCGAACGGCGGCGCGGCGAAGGGGTTCCGTGTCGATCTCGCGGAGCCCGACGCCGTACGGCGGTTCCTGAGCGAGGCCCGGGAGTGGCTGGACGGCCTCGACATCCTGGTCAACAACGCGGGGTCCGCGCTGCCCGCGTCGATCGCGGAGGTCACCGAGGAGGACTACGACCGGATCATGGCCGTCAACGCGAAGGCCGTGTTCCTCGCCCTCCAGGAGGCGGCCCGGCACATGCGCGACGACGGGCGGATCATCAGCGTCTCCACGATCAACACCCGGATGACGGTTCCGGGCGCGTCCGTGTACGTGGGCAGCAAGGGTGCCGTCGAACAGTTCACGGCGGTCGCGGCGCGCGAACTCGGACCGCGCGGCATCACCGCCAACACGGTCTCACCCGGTTTCACCGACACGGACCTGCTGCGGTCCGTGAACACCGAGGAGACCCTGCGGCAGGCCGCTCAGCTGTCGCCGTTCGGCAGACTGGGCGATCCGGGCGACATCGCCGACGTCGTCGCCTTCCTCGCCGGTCCGCGGTCTCGGTGGGTCAGCGGCCAGAACCTCCACGTCAACGGCGGAGTGACCCGGCTGGTGGTGTGACCCGCCATGGTGTGAGCCGGATCGTGGTGTGACCCGGCCGTGGTGTGACCGGTGCCTGGTGTGACCCGGCCCGGCGCACGGCGGGCCGCGGCCGGCCGTCGAGGTGTCCTGGGACGACGGGCGCCGCCGGCGGCGGCTGCGGGAACGCGGCGGGCGCTACGTCCCGCACGGGCCACGGGAGCCGCCTTCATGTCCCTGCGGATGAGCGCCGCCGGCACGGCGGGCAACGCGGTGACGCGGAGCCTGGCGCACGGACCGTGACACGCGCCGTCGGCTTGCGCCGGGCCCGTCACCGGGTGGCCGGTCCCGTCGCCGCCACCCACCGCCGCACGCTCGCGATCAGCGAGCCGCTGGCCGACAGCGCGGCGTCGAGACCCTGCTCGGAGCCGGTGCCGGCCTCCTGGTGCAGTACGACGCCCAGCACCAGCCGCTCGTGCCCGTCGCGGTCCGGCGCGGTGGCGGCCCACATCAGGTTGCCGCCCGCCGGGGTGCTCGACCCGGTCTTGACGCCGATGACCCCGTTCTCGCCGACCAGGGTGTTGGTGTTGCGGACCGTGCCGGACACCCCGGGCACGCCGGCTTCCCGCTCGGCGACGACGGACCGGAACACCGGGTCGCGCATCACCTGCCGGGCCAGCTTCAGCTGGTCCTCGGAGGTACTGACCGTCGTCGGGGTGATGCCACTGGAGTCGGTGTACGTGGTGTTCGTCATGCCCAGATCGCGGGCGGCGCGGTTCATCTTGCCGACGAACGCCTCCTCCGAGCCGGCGTCCCAGCGGGCCAGCATCCGGGCGATGTTGCCGGCGGAGGGAAGCAGCATCAGTTCCAGCACCTGCCGTTCGCTCAGCCGGCGCCCCGCCTCGACCGCCACCGTCGACTCCGCGCCCAGGCTGGACTCCTGGGCCGCCCGCGCGTCGACGGTGATGCGGGCACCGTCCCCGTCGGGAGGGACCGGATGGTCGCGCAGGATGACGTACGCGGTCATCACCTTGGTGACGCTGGCGAGCGGCACGGGCTTCTGCGCGCCACGGGAGCCGAGTGCGCCCCGGGGGCCCAGGCCCTCGACGTGGACGCTGGTCTGCCCCTGCGCCGGCCAGGACAGGGACGCCGGCGACCCGGGGGCCGCCGGACGGTCACCACCGGGGTGCACGACGGTGCCGAGCGCCACCAGGGCGGTCAGCGCGCCGGCACCGGCGGCGCCGGAGACGAGCAGGCGCGACCGGAGCGGGCGGCGCGGCCGAGAGGTGCGTGGCGGGACGGTGGACGGTGGCACCTGGTCAGGGCACGGCTCGGACGCGCCGGGAACGGTGGCCGGGCACATGGGAACACACCTCCTACGGGCAGGTGCGTGACGCCCACGCACCTCGCTCACCTTGCGGGGAGGGCGTGTCCGGACGGCGGTGGCCGGCTCTCCGGCACCGCTCGGCTGTGCATCCGTCGTGTATCGGCGCCCGGGTACGGCGGTGTGTTCAGGGCGCGGCGGGCAGCCGGAGCACGGCCACCGCCCCGCCGTCGGGGGAGTTGGCCAGATCGAGCCGGGCGCCGATGACCCGTGCCTGGCCCAGCGCGATGGTCAGGCCCAGGCCGTGGCCGTGGCCGCGCTCGGCCGCCCCGGTGCGGAAACGCTGAGGTCCGTGGGCCAGCAGGTGGGCGGGGAAACCGGGGCCGTGGTCGCGTACGGTGACCGTCGTGCCCGTGACCTCGACCTCGACGGGCGCGCGGCCGTGCCGGTGGGCGTTGGCGACCAGGTTGGCGACGATCCGGTCCAGCCGGCGCGGATCGGTCTCGGCCCACGGCTCCCCGTGCGCGGTGAACCGTGCCCCGAGGCCGGTGCGGGCCAGCGAGTCGCGGATCACGGCGGCCAGCGGCACCGGGCGCGGATCGGCCGTCTCGGCTCCCGCGTCCAGCCGGGAGATCTCCAGCAGCTCCTCGACGAGGTTCCGCAGCACCGCCACCCGGTCCCGGACCAGATCGGTCGCCTCGCCCTCGGGCAGCAGGCCGCTCGCGGTGACGAGCCCCATCAGCGGGGTGCGCAGTTCGTGGGCGACGTCGGCGGTGAAGCGCTGCTCGGCCAGCAGGCGTTCGTGCAGGCTGTCGGCCATCGCGTCCACGGTGGCGGAGATGGCGCTGATCTCGTCCCCGCCGCCGGCCCCGGTCCGCGCGGCCAGGTCGCCGTCCGAGATGCGGCGCGCGGTCCTGGCCACCCGTCGCAGTCTGCGGTGGGGCAGCTCGGCGGCGAGCGCCGACACCGGCACCACGATCCCGAGCACGACCAGCGAGTACTTCCACATGTGCCGGTCCAGCGCCTGCCGGGTGAGCAGATCGGGGGTCATGTCCGCGTACACCGCGAAGGGCTCGCCACGGTAGCTGGTCGCCGCCCACATCCGGGGGGCGTGGGGACCGCCGTCGTACCAGGTGACGGGGTTGTGGGCCGGGTCCTTCCGTTCGTGGAGCCGGCGCAGCAGCTCCTCGGGCATGGCCCCGGGGTCAAGCTCGTCGCCCGGTTCGGACGTCCCCTCGCGCGCGTAGCGCTCCACCGAGTGGGACAGGGCGGTCACCGCCTTGGCCGCGCCGTCGTTCATGGAGCGCTCCAGGGTGCTGCGGTGGACCAGCAGTCCGACGGTGAGCGCGACGGCGCAGCAGGCCACGGCCACCAGCAGGGCGATCTTCCAGCGCAGCGAACGCCAGTTGACCAGGGAGCGGACGGTGCGCACGTCAGGTCCGCCGCAGCTTGTAGCCGAAGCCGCGTACGGTCTCGATCCGGTCGGCGCCGATCTTCTTCCGCAGCCGCTGCACGCACAGGTCGACCACCCGGGTGTCGCCCTCCCAGCCGTAGTCCCACACGGTGCGAAGGAGCGTCTGCCGGTCGAGGACGATGCCGGGGTTGGCGGCGAACTCCAACAGCAGGCGCAGTTCGGTGGGGGCCAGCGCGACCGGCTCACCGCCCCGTGACACCTCCAGCCCCGCCGTGTCGACGGCCAGGTCACCGAAGACCAGCACGGTGTCCTTCCGCGCGGCCTCGACGGGTGGGGCGTCGGCCGCGAAGGTGGCACGGCGCAGCAGTGAGCGGATCCGGGCCACCAGTACGGCGGTGTCCACGGGTTTGACCACGTAGTCGTCGGCACCGGCCTCCAGACCCGAGACCACGTCCAGGGCGTCGCCGCGCGCGGACATCATCAGTACGGGCGTCGTACTGGTCTCCCGGACGCGCCGGCACAGTCCGACACCGTCCAGGTGGGGCAGCATCACGTCCAGCAGCAGCACGTCGTGCCCGCCCTCCCGGAACCGCTCCAGCCCGGTCAGCCCGTCCCCGGCCGTGGCGACCTGGTAGCCGTAGCGTTCCAGGGCGAGCGCGACGGACCTGCGGATCACCTCGTCGTCCTCGACGAGCAGGATGGAGACGGAGGCCGGGCGGCCTTCCGGTACCGGTACGGCGGACATGTCTTCCCCTCCGGGCGCGTGGGTGCGGGGAGCACCATCATGCCGTCAGGGGTACGGCGGGGGCGGGCGGGGGCGGGCTTCGGCGCGGGGTGCCGACGGGCGCCGGGCCCGGTATCCGCACACGTGTGGAGTGAACCCCCGACCCGTTCGACGACGTGTTAGACACACAGGAACCGCCCAGGACACGGCACCGCGGAGAGCGACATGACCGATACCGCCCGAGGAAGCAGCACCGGAGTCGCGGGGGTGGGCGTGACCGCCTTCCTGGTCGCCGCGGCCCGCGCGATCGAGACGTCCCGGCCCGACGCGCCGGCGCGGGACGAGTACGCGGAGCATTTAGTCCGCGCGGCGCCCGGCTGCGCCGACTGGCCGCGCCGGTTCGACGAGGTGCCGGACGGTGACGCCGATCCGCTGTGGGGCCGGCTGGCCCGCTTCTTCGGTCTGCGCACCCGCGTCTTCGACGGTTTCCTGCTCAGCGCCGCGGCCGGCGGCTGCCGGCAGGTGGTCGTGCTGGGCGCCGGTCTGGACACCCGCGCCCACCGGCTGCCGTGGCCGGACGGCAGCACGGTCTTCGAGATCGACCTGGAAGAGGTGCTCGCCTTCAAGCAGTCCGTCCTGGACACGCTCGGGGCCGTACCGCGGGCCGCCCGTGTCGCCCTCGCCGCCGACCTGCGCCAGGACTGGACCCACGCCCTGCTCGCGGCCGGTTTCGATCCGACGCGTCCGACGGCCTGGCTCGCCGAGGGGCTGGTGCCGTATCTGCCGCCGGCCGCGGAACACGAACTGCTCGCGACCGTCAACGCGCACAGCGCACCGGGCAGCGCGCTCGGCTACGAGGTCAAACGCGGGGTGGACCCGGCCGGGCAACGCGACTATCCCGTCTACGCTGCGGTCCGGGAGCGGCTCGGCATCGACCTGCTCGCCCTGTTCGATACCGCGCCCCGCCCGGACTCCGTCGCCGATCTCGACGCCCGGGGCTGGGACACGGCCGTGCACACGCCGTTCGACTTCGCGGACCGTCACGGCGTCGGTCTGCGGCCGACGCCGGACGACGCGCTGGCCGCCAACCGCTGGATCCTCGCGGTCCGCCCCTGACGACCTCCCGCACGGCGGGCCGGGGTGCGCGGGCGGCGGCCCGCCGGGACACGTGTGCCGCGCCCTCCCGACGCTGCGGGAAGGGGGGCAGGATCCTTCCCGGGCAGGAACTTGTCTCTTCCGTCGGGGTGCGGGGTGGCG
>NZ_BMUI01000016.1 GCF_014650115.1 Streptomyces olivaceoviridis
GGTATCCGCATGTGCCGGTGATGAACGCGTATGGGCCGACCGAGTGCTCGGACGATGTCACCCATGCCGTCATCCGGGCCGGTGACCCGCTGGGCGCCCGTGTCCCGATCGGCTCGGCCGTCCGCAACACGTGCCTGTATGTGCTGTCGGACGAGTTGCAGCCGGTGCCGGTGGGTGTGCCGGGTGAGTTGTATGTCGGTGGGGCGGGCGTCGGCCGGGGGTACCTGGACGATCCGGCACGTACGGCCGGGACCTTCGTTGCGGACCCCTTCGGGCCTGCCGGGACGCGGATGTACCGCACCGGGGACCGGGTGGTGCAGCGGGCGGACGGTCAGCTGGAGTTCATCGAGCGGCGTGACCACCAGGTCAAGATCCGGGGGCGCCGGGTGGAGACGGGTGAGATCGAGGCGGTCATCCGTTCCCTGGAGGGTGTGACGGACGTGGCGGTGGCCGTGCTGCCCGACGCTTCCGGCAACCCCCGCCTGGTCGGCTACCTCACCGGACCGGGCGTCGATGCCGACCAGGTGCGCTCGGAACTCGTCCGGCTGCTCCCGTCGTACATGATCCCGGCGTCCTGGCTGGTGCTGGAGGCGCTGCCGCTGACGGCCAACGGCAAGCTGGACCGCAAGGCGCTGCCCCGGCCGGCCCTGGCCGGGCAGGAGGCCAAGCGGGCGGCGGGCAACGACCGTGAGCGGGTTCTGTCCGGGATCTTCGCCGATGTCCTCGGGGTCACCGAAGTGGGCGTGGACGAGGACTTCTTCGCGCTCGGCGGTGACAGCATCCGCTCCATCCAGCTGGTCAGCCGGGCCCGCGCCGCCGGGCTCGCCCTGACCACCCGCGACGTCTTCGAACGGCGCACGGTCACCGACCTCGCCCGCGCCGCCACCGAGGCGCCCGCCGAAGAGGCCGCAGCGCCGGAGCCCGCCGACCCGCTCATCACCCTGTCCGCCGAAGAACTCGCCGACCTCGAACTTGAGTTGAGTGAGGACCTGACGTGACCGAATCCAGCACCGGGTCGAAGATCAGCGCAGTGCTTCCGCTCTCGCCGCTGCAACAGGGGCTGCTCTTCCTGTCCTCGTACGACCGCGCGGCGACCGACCACTACGTCCTCCAGTTCACCGCGGACATCGAGGGCGACGGCACCGAACTGGAACGCAGGCTGCGGGCCGCCTCGGCCGCGCTGCTGCGCCGGCACCCGAACCTGCGGGCCTGCTTCCGGCACCGCAAGAACGGCGAGCCGGTGCAGATCGTGCTCCGCGAGGACGACGTGACGCCCGAGTGGGCCGTGCACGACCTCACCCGGCTGCCCGCCGGGGAGCGGTCCGCCGCGGCGGACCGGCTGGCGCGGGAGGACCGCGGGCGCCGGATCGACCCGGCCCGCCCGCCGCTCATGCGGTTCAGCCTCGTCCGGCTCGGTGAGCGCAGCCACCGGCTGGTGTGGTCGGTGCACCACATCCTGGTCGACGGCTGGTCACTGCCCCTGGCGGTACGCGAACTCACCCTGCTCGCCGGCCGGTCCGGGGAACCGCCGGCGCCCGCGCCGTTCAGCTCCTACCTCGCCTGGCTCGGCACCCGCGACAAGAACGCGGCGCGCGGTGCCTGGGCCGACCTGCTGCGCGGGCTCGACGGTCCCGTCCGGGTCGCCCCCGACGCCACCGGCGCCGGGGAGCCGCCCGTCGAGGCCGAGGCGGTCCTGCCGCGCGAGCACACCGGCGCGCTGCTGGCGTGGAGCCGGGCACAGGGACTCACCCTCAACTCCGTGGTGCAGGGCTGCTGGGCGCTGCTGCTCGGCCGGCTCACCGGCCGTGACGACGTCGTCTTCGGCGCCGTCACGTCCGGGCGGCCCGCCGAGGTGCCGGACGTCGAGTCGATGATCGGGCTGTTCGCCAACACCCTGCCCGTGCGGGCCGACGTACGGCCCGGGCGGCCGGCCGGTGAACTCTTCCGGGACCTGGCCCGGCAGCAGGTCGCGATGATGCCGCACGAGCACCTGCCACTGGCCGAGGTGCAGGCCGCCTGCGGCATCCAGGGCGAACTCTTCGACACCGTCCTCGCCTTCCAGAACTATCCGCTGGACGAGGAGGAACTGCACCGCGGCACCGGCGGCACGGTCTCCGCCGCGCGGGTGCACGCGGCCACGCACTACCCACTCCACCTGACCGTGCTGCCAGGCGAGAGCCTCGGGCTGCGGCTGTCGTACCGGGCGTCGGCGCTGGGGGAGGGCGCCGAGGCCGCGCATCGGCTGCTGGACCGGCTGGTCCGCACCCTCGCCGAGGTGGCCACCACCCCGGACGCCCCCCTCGCCCACCTCGGCGCCCTGGACCCGGCGGAAGAACACCGCATCCTCACGGAGTGGAGCACCACGCCGGTCCCTGTCGGGCTGTCTGTCGCCGGCGCCGCCGGGACTGCCGAGACCGTCGAGGCCGTCGAGGCCGTCGAGGTCGGCACCCCCGGGACGACCCTTGCCGCCCGGTTCGCCGCCCAGGCCGCCCGTACCCCCGATGCCGTTGCCGTCACCGATCACACCGGGGTGCGGCTCACCTACCGTGAGCTGGACGAGCGGTCGAACCGGCTGGCCCACCTGATCGCGGCTCGCGGGGCCGGTCCGGAGGACTTCGTCGCCGTGGCCCTGCCACGCGGGTCCGAGCTGATCGTCGCCGTGCTCGCGGTGCTCAAGGCGGGCGCCGCCTACCTGCCGCTCGAACCCACGCACCCGGCCGAGCGCGTCGCCCACACCCTGCGGGACGCCCGCCCCGCGCTGCTGCTGACCACCACCGGGACCGCGCTGCCCGGCCCGGCGGACGTGCTCGGCCCGGTCCGCGTCGACCTCGACACGGACGCCGTCGGCGCCGAGGCCGCCGCCCACCCGGTCACCGCGCCCGAGCCCGCCGCCCTCACCCCGGACCACCCCGCCTACGTCATCTACACCTCCGGCTCCACCGGCCGGCCCAAGGGCGTGGTCGTACCCCACCGGAACGTGATCCGGCTGCTGGACGCCACCGACGGCTGGTTCGGCTTCGGCCCGGACGACGTGTGGACCCTCTTCCACTCCATCGCCTTCGACTTCACCGTCTGGGAGCTGTGGGGCGCGCTGCTGTACGGCGGGCGCCTGGTCGTCGTACAGCACGACGTGGCCCGCTCGCCCGACGCCTTCCTGGACCTCCTCGCGGCCGAGCGGGTCACCGTCCTCAACCAGACGCCGTCGGCCTTCTACCAGCTGATGCGCGCCGACGCCGACCGGCCGCGCGACCTCGCCCTGCGCCACGTGGTGTTCGGCGGCGAGGCGCTCGACCTCGGCCGGCTCGCCGACTGGTACGCCCGGCACCCGGACGGCCCGCGCCTGGTCAACATGTACGGCATCACCGAGACCACCGTGCACGTGTCGTACCAGGAGCTGGACCGGGACCTCGCGGCGGCCGGCCGGGGCAGCGTCATCGGGCGCGGCATCCCGGACCTGCGGGTGTACGTCCTGGACAGCGCGCTGCGGCCGGTGCCGGCCGGTGTGCCCGGCGAGCTGTACGTGGCCGGCCCCGGGCTGGCCCGCGGCTATCTGGGCCGGCCCGCGCTGACCGCCGGACGGTTCGTGGCCTGCCCGTACGGCGAGCCCGGCGCGCGCATGTACCGCACCGGCGACCTCGGCCGCCGGCGGTCCGACGGCACCCTCGAATACCTGGGCCGCGCCGACGAACAGGTGCAGCTGCGCGGGTTCCGCATCGAACTCGGCGAGATCGCCACCGTGCTGGGCCGGCACCCCCGGCTGGCCGAGGTGGCCGTCGTGGCCCGCGAGGACCGGCCCGGCGACCCGCGCCTGGTCGCCTACGCCGTCCCGCACGACCCGGACGGCGGCCCCTCGGACCGCGAACTGGCCGCCGAGCTGCGGGCGTTCGCCGCCGAGCGGCTGCCCGACCACATGGTGCCCGCGGCCGTCGTACGGCTGCCCGCGCTGCCGCTGACCGCGAACGGCAAGCTCGACCGGCGGGCCCTGCCCGCGCCCGTCTACACCACCTCCGACCGCGCCCCGCGCACCCGCGAGGAGGCCGTCCTCTGCACGGTCTTCGCCGCGGTCCTCGGGCTCGAACGCGTCGGCGTGGACGACGACTTCTTCGCCCTCGGCGGTCACTCGCTGCTCGCCACCCGCATCGTCAACCGGGTCCGCGCCGAACTCGACGCGCGACTGGAACTGCGGGACCTGTTCGAGGCCCCGAGCCCCGCCGCGCTCGCCGCCCGGCTGACCGGCGCCGCGCCCGGCCGGCCCGCGCTGACCCCCCGGCCGCGCCCGGCGGTCGTCCCCCTGTCCCACGCCCAGCAGCGGCTGTGGTTCATCGAGCGGCTCGGCGCGCCCGGCGGGCTCTACGCCATCCCGCTCGCGGTCCGGCTCACCGGCCCGCTCGACGTCCCCGCGCTCCACGCGGCGCTGCGCGACCTCGTCGCCCGTCACGAGGCACTGCGGACCGTGTTCCCGGCGCGCACCGCCACCCGTGCCGCCACCGGCCCCGGTGCCGGGCACCCCCCCGTCCCCGGCACCGGTCCGGCGGACGGCGTCGGCCCGGCCGAACAGCGGGTGCTCGCGCCGGCCGACGCCTGCGTGCCGCTGCCCACGAGCGCCGTCGACGAGGCCGGGCTGCCCGCCGCGCTGGCCGCGGAGGCCGCCCGCGGCTTCGACCTGGAGACCGGGATCCCGCTGCGCGCCCGGCTGTTCGCGCTCGGCCCCGACGAGCACGTCCTGCTGCTCGTCCTGCACCACATCGCCGGCGACCGCTGGTCCCTCACCCCGCTGCTGCGGGACCTGACCGCCGCCTACGCGGCACGCGGCGCCGGGCACGCGCCCGAACTGCCGCCGCTGCCGGTGACGTACACCGACTTCACGCTGTGGCAGCGCGACCTGCTCGGCGACGCGGACCAGCCGGACAGCGAACTCGCCCGCCAGCTCTCCTACTGGACGACGGCCCTCGCCGGCCTGCCCGAGGAACTGCCGCTGCCCCGCGACTTCCCGCGCGGCGTCCGCGCCGGCCACCGGGGCGGCACCGAGCGCGCCGTCCTGCCGGAGGAGCCGGCCGCCCGGCTGCGGGAGCGGGCGGCCGAGTGGAACGTCAGCCCGTTCATGGTGCTCCAGGCGGCCCTCGCCGCCCTGCTCACCCGGCTCGGCGCGGGCACCGACATCCCGCTCGGCACCCCCGTGGCGGGCCGCGCCGACGAACGCCTCGACGACGTGGTCGGCATGTTCGTCAACACCCTGGTGCTGCGTACCGACACCGCCGGCGACCCCGGCCTGCGCGCGCTCGTCGACCGGGTGCGCGCGTGGGACCTGGCGGCCTTCCGGCACCAGGACGTGCCGTTCGAGAAGCTGGTGGAGGTCCTCAGGCCCGAGCGGTCGCCGGCCCGGCACCCGCTGTTCCAGGTGATGTTCGCCTTCCAGCAGCAGGCCTTCCGGCAGCCGGAGACGGTCACCGGCCCCGCCGGGTCGGCCGGGCTCGCGGTACGGCCCGAGGAGGTGCCGTCGGCCACCGCCAAGTGGGACCTGTTCTTCCAGTTCACCGAGGCGGGGCCCGGCATCGAGCTGGCCCTGGAGTACAGCGCCGACCTGTTCGGACCCGGCACCGCCCGGAGCATCGCCGACGCCTGCGTACGGCTGCTCGGTGCCGCGCTGGCCGACCCGGACCGCCCGCTGTCCCGGCTGGACCTCCTCGGCGCCGAGGAACGCGCCGCGCTGCTGGCCCACGGCACGCGCCGCACCGGCACGCCCGCGGCCACCCTCACCGAACCGGTCGCCCGGCGGGCCGCCGCGACCCCGGACGCGGTCGCCCTCGTCCACCGGGACCCGGCAGGCCGGATCGTCCACACCGGCTACGGAGAGCTGTGGGACGCCGCCGGCCGTCTGGCCCGGCTGCTGACCGACCGGGGCATCGGCCGCGGCGACCTGGTCGCGCTGTGCCTGGAACGCGGCCCGGCCACGGTGACCGCGCTGCTCGGCATCGCCCGCTCCGGCGCCGCCTACCTGCCGCTCGACCCCGCCTACCCGGCCGACCGGATACGGGACACGCTCACCGACGCCGGGGCCCGCCTGCTGCTCACCGAGGCATCCCTGACCGCCCACTGCACACGGGCCGCCACACCCGGCGCCGAGGAGCACGCGCGGGGCGCCGCATCCGGCGTCGGGGAGTCCGTCGCCGAGGAGCACGCACGGGCCGCCGCCTCCGGCGACCGGGACTCCTCTGCCGGCCAGGGCGCGCGGGCCGCCGGTTCCGGTGTCGAGGTCGTCGTCCTCGACGCGCCCTGCACCCGGGAGGCCCTGGCCGCGCTGCCCGGTGACGGGCCGGACGTGCCCGCGCCGCACCCCGACGACCTGCTGTACGTCATCTACACCTCGGGCTCCACCGGCCGCCCCAAGGGCGTGGCCGTCTCCCACCGGGCCGCCGCACGCCTGGTGCACGGGCTGCCCGAGCTGCGGTTCACCGCCGACGACACGTTCCTGTACTTCGCGCCGGTCGCCTTCGACGCCTCCACGTTCGAGATCTGGGCCCCGCTCGCGCACGGCGCCCGGCTCGCGGTCTGTCCGCCGGGACCCGCGGACCCCGAGGCGCTCGGCACGTTCCTGCGGCAGGCCGGGGTGACCGTCGCCTTCCTCACCACCCAGTTCGTCAACGCCGTCGCCGACACCCGGCCGCGCGCCCTCGCTCCGCTGCGCGCCCTGCTCACCGGCGGTGAGGCCCACTCCCGCGACCACCTGGACCGGCTGCGGGCCGCGCTGCCGGACACGGCGGTGTACAACGTGTACGGCCCCACCGAGACCACCACGTTCGCCACCCTCCAGGACACCGCGGACGCGGTCGACGCCCCGGCCGGCGTGCCCATCGGCCTGCCGGTCGGGGACACCGGCGCCTACGTCCTGGACGAGGCACTGCGACCGGTGCCGCGGGGGGTGGTCGGCGAGCTGTACCTGACCGGCCCCGGGCTGGCCCGCGGCTATCTGGGCCGGCCCGCGCCGACCGCCGGACGGTTCGTGGCCTGCCCGTACGGCGAGCCCGGCGCGCGCATGTACCGCACCGGCGACCTGGTGCGCTGGGACGCCCGTGGCCGGATCGACTACGTGGGCCGCGCCGACCACCAGGTCAAGATCCGCGGCTACCGCATCGAACCCGGCGAGATCGAACGCCGGTTGACGGCGCACCCGGCCGTCGCCCGGGCCGCCGTCCTCGCCCCCGCCGACCCCCTGGGGCGGCGGCAACTGGTCGCCTACGTCGTCCCCGCCGCCGGCGGGCCCGCGCCCGAGCCGGACGACCTGCGCCGGCACCTGGCCCGCGCGCTGCCCGACTACATGGTGCCGGGCGCCTATGTGCCGCTGCCGGAGCTGCCGATGACCGTCAACGGCAAGCTCGACGTCGCCGCCCTGCCGCCCGCCCCGGCCCGTCCCGCCGGCTCCGGCGCCGTGCGTCCGCCCCGCACCGACGCCGAGCGGCGGCTGTGCGCGGCCGTCACGGAGGTGCTCGGCGTGCCGGCGGGCCCCGACGACTCGTTCTTCGCGCTCGGCGGCGACAGCCTGAAGGTGATCCGCCTGGTCAACACGGCCACCGCGGCCGGCCTGCGCGTCACACTGGCGTCCGTCTTCGAACACCGCACGCTGGAGGCGCTGGCGGCGAGCGCCGTGACCGGGGGCGGGACCGCCGGCCGGCACCCCGCCCCGGAGACCGCCGGCGCACTCGCCGGCCAGGGTGCCGTCGACCTGCTCGGGCCCGTGCTGCCCATCCGCTCCGCCGGTACTCTGCCGCCGCTGTTCTGCGTGCACGGCGGGCTCGGCTTCGGCATCCCGTTCGCCGCGCTCGCCGAGCACCTCCACCCCGAGCGGCCCGTGTACGCCCTCCAGGCCCGTGGTCTCGGCGACGACGGCCCGCTGCCCGGCAGCGTCGGCGAGGTCGCGGCCGACTACCTGGCGCGGATCAGGGCCGTACAGCCGCACGGCCCGTACCACCTGCTCGGCTGGTCCTACGGCGGCATCGTCGCCCACGAGATCGCGGCCCTGCTGCACGCGTCCGGCGAGCAGGTCGCCCACCTCGCCAACCTGGACGCCTACCCCGACGACGGGCGCGGCGTCCACCCCACCGACGCGGAGTTCCTCGCCGACTTCCTCGCCGAGGCCGGCGTCGACAGCACGGGCCTGGACCGGCTCGACCCGGCCGCCGTCGCCGCCCACCTGGCCCGCACCGGCGGCCCGCTCGCCGGGCTCGGCCAGGCCACCCTGGAACGGCTGCTCGTGGTCATGCGCAACCATCTCGACCTGGTCCAGCGGCACACCCCGACCCGTTTCGACGGCTGCCCGACGACGCTGTTCCGGGCCGCCGACGGGCTCTCCGCGGAGGAACGCGCGCTGAAGACCAAGAGCTGGGAGCCGTACCTGGGCCGGCCCGTCGAGACGCACGACGTGCCCTGCGGCCACCAGCAGATGCTGCGGCCCGTCCCGGCGGCGCTCATCGGCGCCGCCGTGGAGCGCCGGCTGGGCGCCGTCGCCGCCGCCCGCTGACCCGACGCCGTACCACCCACCGACCGTCCACCACCGTCCGAGATCTGGAGACCCGCCATGGCCAATCCCTTCGACAACGAAGACGGCACCTTCCTCGTCCTCGTCAACGACGAGGGGCAGCACTCCCTGTGGCCGTCCTTCGCCGCCGTGCCCGACGGCTGGCGCGTGGTCCTCGACGCCACCGACCGCGCCTCCGCCGTCGCCTACGTGGAGAGCAACTGGACCGACCTGCGCCCGCTGAGCCTCCAGCGGCAGGCGGGCTGACCGTGGCCGCGTCCGACACGGCGATCCTCGCCGAGGGGCTGGGCAAGAGCTACCGCTCCCACACCGCGCTGCACGGCATCGACCTGGCGGTGCCGGCCGGCACCGTCCTCGGGGTCCTCGGCCCCAACGGCGCCGGCAAGACCACCACCGTGCGCATCCTCGCCACCCTGGTGCGGCCGACCGGCGGCCGGGCCATCGTCGCCGGGTACGACGTGGTCCGCGAGGGCCGGGAGGTGCGCCGGCGCATCGGCCTGGCCGGGCAGTACGCCGCCGTGGACGAACTCCTCACCGGGCGCGAGAACCTGGTCCTGCTGGCCCGGCTACTCCGGTTCGGCCGGCGCGGTGCCGCCCGCCGGGCCGCCGAACTGCTGGACCGGTTCGAGCTGACCGAGGCCGCCGACCGGCCCGCGGGCACCTACTCCGGCGGGATGCGCCGCCGGCTCGACCTCGCCACGTGTGTCATCGGCGACCCCGAGGTGCTGTTCCTGGACGAGCCCACCACCGGTCTGGACCCGGCCAGCCGCAACGTGCTGTGGGACGTGGTGCGGGACCTGGCCGCCGGCGGCGTGACCATCCTGCTCACCACCCAGTACCTGGAGGAGGCCGACCAGCTCGCCGACCGCGTCGCCGTCATCGACGCCGGCCGGGTCATCGCCGAGGGCACCCCGGACTCCCTCAAGCGGCAGGTCGGCAGCGACCGGCTGGAGGTGACCGTGGCCGGCCCCGAGGACCTCGCCGACGCGGTCGCCGCGCTGGCCGTGCTCGGCGGTCCGGCCCCCGTCACCGACGAGGCCGCCCGCCGGGTGTCCGTCCAGCTCGGCCCGGACGGCCTGGACGACCTGGCCCGCGCCGCGCAGGCCCTGCGCGACAAGGGCGTACCCACCGTCGATATCGACCTGCGCAAGCCCACGCTCGACGACGTCTTCTTCGACCTCACGGGCACGAACGCCAAACAGCCCCCGCAAGACCCCGCGGAACCGGTGCCGGTCGCGGAGGAGCGACCCGCGCGGGCCGCGCGGGCCGCGCGAGAAGAGTCCCTGACGGTCGTGGAAGAACCCCTTGTGCCGGTCGTGGAAGAAGCCCTCGTGCCGGCCGCGGAAGGAGGGCCCGTGCGGGCCGTGGAAGAAGCCCCCGCGCCGGCCGCGGAAGCGGAGCCCCCGGCGGTCGCGGGCCCGCAGTCCCTGACGGTCACGAAAGAGGAGTCCCAGTGACGGCCACGGCCACCGCTCCGACCGCCCCGTCCCGGGCCGCCGCCCGTCCCGGTCCGGGCGGGCCCGTGCGCGGTCACCTCGGTGACACGTTCGCCCTGGCCGGGCGCCATCTGACCCATCTGCGCCGCTCACCGGGCCGGCTGGTGCTGGTCACCATGAACCCGCTGGTGATGCTGATCGCCGTCGGCTACCTCTTCCGCGGCTCCATGCACATCCCGGGCGGCGTGGCCTACGAGGACTTCATCATGGCCGGCATCGCCATCCAGGTCGGCCTGACCGGCGTAGGCCCCACCGCCATCGGCGTCGCCCTGGACCTGCGGCACGGACTGGTCGACCGGTTCCGCTCGCTGCCGATCTCCCCGTCCTCCGTGCTGCTCGGACGCACCCTGTCCGACCTGGTCGTCGGCGCGGTCAGCCTCACCGCGGTCAGCCTCGTCGGCCTGGGCGTGGGCTGGCGCCCGCACGAGGGCGTGCTGCGCACCGCCGCCGGCTTCGGGGTGCTGCTCGCCTTCGTCTACGTGATGACCTGGGTCGGCATCCTGCTCGGCACCACCCAGCGCAACATCGAGGCCATCGACGGCACCGGCGCGCTGGTGCTGGTCATCCTCAGCTTCCTGTCCAACGCCTACGTCCCCGTCAGCGGCCTGCCCGGCTGGCTGCGCCCGGTCGCCGAGTGGAACCCCGTCACGTCGGTCGTCACGACCTGCCGGCGGCTGTGGGGCAACGACCCGGGCGTGGCGGCCTCCGGCGGCTTCCCGGCCCACCATCCGGGCCTGGTGACCGCCGTGACGCTCACGGCGCTGCTGCTCGCCGCGGTGTGGGGCGGCGTCCGCGGGTTCCGCCGCGCGGGCGGCCACTGACCGCCGTCAGTGGTCCGTCAGTTGACGGTCACTGGGCAGTCATCGCAGCTGTCTAGGTTTTTGCCGAGCCCCATCGCTGCCCATTTCCCGCAGCTTTCCCGCTCTTTTCGAATTCTCCTCGCAGGTCTTCCGCGAATCACCCACCGGCCATCCGAAAACGGAGGAACGAGCCATGACGACGGCCGCTCCCGAGCGCCTCACCCGTATCCGGGAAATCATCGCCGAGAACATCGACGTGGACCTGGAGCGCCTTTCCGACACGGCGCTCTTCATCGACGAACTGGGCGCGGACTCCCTGAAGCTGATCGATGTCCTCAGCGCGCTGGAAATGGAGTACTCCATCGTCATCGACATGAACGAGCTGCCGAAGATGGTCAACGTGGAGGCCACCTACGAGGTGGCCGCCACGGCCGCCGGCTGGTGACGCCCATGACCACCACGGCACCCACCGACCGGGCCGGTCAGCGACGGGTCGTCGTCACCGGCTTCGGGGTGATCTCCAGCATCGGCACCGGGGTCGAGGAGTACACCGCGGGCCTGAAGGCCGGCCGCTCCGGCGCCCGGCCGATCACCCGCTTCGACACCGAGGGCTTCGGGCAGAACACCGCCTGCGAGGTCCCCGACTTCGAGCCGGAGCGCTGGATCCGCAACCTGCCGTCCGGACACGTGGGCCGCGCCGGCCAGTTCGCCGTCGCCGCGGCCCGCATGGCCGTCGAGGACGCCGGGCTGACCGAGACCGACCTGGCCGACCGGCCCGCCGTCATCACCGTCGGCACCACCGACGGCGAGTCCCACGACATCGCCGTCCTGCTGGAGCAGGAGCTGGCCGCCGGGGACCCCGAGGCGATGGACCCGGTCCTCGCCCGCCGGGTCTACGCCGGCCGGCTCTCCACCGCCATCGCCCGCGAACTGCGCATGCCGAACGTGGAGGCGACCACCGTCACCACGGCCTGCGCGGCCGGCAACTACTCGATCGGCTACGGCCTGGACGCCATCCGCTCCGGCGAGGTCGACCTGGCGCTGTGCGGCGGCGCCGACGCCGTCTGCCGCAAGGCGTTCGCCCTCTTCAAGCGGTTCGGCGCGCTCAGCCCGGACGTGGTGCGCCCCTTCGACAAGGACCGCGAGGGCATCCTGACCGGCGAGGGCGCCGGCATCCTCGTCCTGGAGAGCCTGGAGTCGGCCCTGGCCCGTGGCGCGCGCATCCACGCCGAGGTCCTCGGCTACGGCCTGAGCTGCGACGCCGCCCACCCCACCGCCCCCAACCGGGACGGCATCGCCCGGGGCATCCGGCTCGCCCTGGACGACGCCGGCGTCAAGCGGCAGGAGGTCGACTTCATCTCCGCGCACGGCACCGGCACCAAGGCCAACGACAGCACGGAGACGGCCGCCATCCTGGACGTGTACGGGGACGCGCCGCCGCGCACGGTCGCCGTGAAGTCGATGCTGGGCCACTCGATGGGCGCGGCCAGCGCGCTCGGCGCCATCGCCTGCGGTCTCGCCATCGAGCACGGGTTCATCCCGCCCACCATCAACCACCGCGAGACCGACCCGGAGTGCCCGCTCGACGTCGTACCCAACGAGGCCGTCGCGGCGGACGTGCGGATCGTGCAGAACAACTCCAGCGCCTTCGCCGGCAACAACGCCGTGCTGATCCTGGGCACCTACGGGGAGAAGGTCCGAGCATGAGCAACGCAACTGCCGTCCCGCGGGCCGCGCTGCCCCCGGACACGCCCGTCATCACCGGCTGGTCGGCGGTGTCGCCGTACGGCATCGGACGCGAGGCGTTCACCGCCGGCGTGCGCGCCGGCGCGAAGACGGCCGTGATGGCGGACGCCGCTTACGGCACCCTGCCGTCGCCGGAGGTGTGCACCGTGCCCGGCTTCGACGTCCAGGAGCTCCTCGGCAAGCGGGGCACCGCGAAGATGGACCGGCTCACCGCGCTCACCCTGGTCGCCTCCGACGGGCTGCTGCGGGACGCCGACGGCGAGCCGGCCGTCACCACCGACGACCTGACCGGCGTCGTCCTCGGCATCACCATGGGCAGCCTGGAGAACGTCACCGACTTCCTGCGCCAGTCCTACACCAACGAGCGCCCCTTCTACGTCGACGCCGGCCGCATCCCGTTCGGCAGCCTCAACCACGCCGCCGGCGCCACCGCCATCCGGCACGGCCTGAAGGGCCCCAACACCACGGTCGCCGGCGGCCGGGCCGCCGGGCTGCTCGCCCTGAACTACGCCCGCCGGCTGCTGGGGCAGGGCCGGGCGACCAGGTACGTGGCCGGTTCGGCCGAGGAGTTCTCCGCCGCGCACGCCTGGTACGAGGCCACCGCCGCCCAGCCGGGCGATCCCGCGCCGCTGCTCGGCGAGGGCTGCGGGCTGTTCCTGCTGGAGCCCGCCGGGACGGCCGGACGCCCGCCGCTGGCCGCCGTGCTGAGCATCGAGACCCGCGTCGACATCGACGACGACCCGTGCGCGACGGCCGACGCCTGCGCCCGCCGCGCCCTGGAGCGGGCCGGGGTCACCGCCGACGACGTCTGGGCGGCCGTACCCAGCGCGGCGCCGAGCGACGCGGGCCGCGCCGAGTACGAGGCGCTCGCCGCGCTGGTGCCGGCCGAGGCGCTGCGCCGGGTGCCGTCGATGGAACTGCTCGGCGACACCAGTGCCGCCGCCGCGTCCTTCCAGATCGCCGCGGTGCTCTCCGTCGCCGCGGCCGACCCGGACTCCCGGGGCCGGGCCGCGCTGGTGACCGCCGTGGACCGGGACGGCGCCGTCGCCGCCGCCGTACTGCGACTGCTCGGGGAGGACGCGTGATCGCGCTGGTCAGCGGCGGTTCCCGGGGCATCGGCCGGGCCGTGGTACGACGGCTCGCGCGGGACGGCTTCGACGTGTCGTTCTGCTACCGCTCGAACCAGGACGCCGCCGAGGAACTCGCCAAGGAGGCCGCCGAGCACGGCACCCGGGTGCTCGCCGTCCGCTGCGACGTCGCCGACCCCGAGGACGTGCGCGAGTGGTACGCGCGCACCGAAGGCGAACTCGGCCCCGTCGACGCGGTGGTCACCTCGGCGGGCATCACCCGCGACCGGCCGCTGGTGCTGATGGGCCAGGACGACTGGGACGGGGTGCTGCGCACCAACCTGGACGGCGTCTACCACGTCTGCCGGGCCGCCGCGTTCTCCATGAGCAAGCGCCGCACCGGCGTCATCGTCAACCTGTCCTCCGTGGCGGGCCTCTACGGCAACACCGGCCAGGCCAACTACGCCGCCTCCAAGGCCGGGATCATCGGCTTCACCAAGTCCCTCGCCAAGGAGCTGGGCCCGCGGGGCGTGCGCGCCAACGTCGTCGCACCCGGGCTGATCGAGACCGACATGGTCGGCGGCATGCCGGCCGCGGCCCTGGAACGCCAGCTCAAGGGCGTGCCGCTGGGCCGGCTGGGCCGCGCCGGGGAAGTGGCCGACCTGGTGGCGTTCCTGGTGTCCGACCAGGCCGCGTACATCACCGGAGCGGTCGTGGAGATCCACGGGGGCGGCGTCTTCTGATGGGGGACCAGATGCAGGGTACGGGGGAGCGGTACGACGCGATCGTGGTCGGCAGCGGCGTCGGCGGCCTGGTGACGGCCGGCTATCTCGCCGCCGACGGCCGCCGGGTCCTCGTCCTGGAACAGCACGACGTCGCCGGCGGCAACGCCCATGTCTTCCGGCGCCGGCGCAAGTACGAGTTCGACGTCGGCACCCACTACCTCGGCGACTGCGGCCCGGACGGGATGCTGCCCGCCGTCCTGTCCGGGCTGGGCGTCGCCGACCGGGTGCGGTTCCGGCCGATGGACAACGACGGCGGCTTCGACCGCGTCATCACACCCACCGCGCAGGTCGACGTACCGGCCGGCTGGGACCGCTACCGCGACCGGATCAAGACGGCCCTGCCCGCCGAGACCGAGGCCGTGGACCGCTTCCTCGACCTCGCCACGGCCGTCGCCGGGGCCGGCCGGGCCAGTCTGCTCGGCACCCCGATGGTGGAGCTGTTCCGCCGGTCGCCGGAGACCATGCGCTGGAACCGGCGCACCCTCGGCCAGGCCCTGGACCACTGCGGGCTGTCCGCCAAGGGCCGCACCCTGCTCGCCGCGCAGGCCGGCAACTACGGCGCCCTGCCCGCCGACGTCGGCTTCGCCGAGCACGTCACGATGATGGACCACTACCTGCGCGGCGCCTACTACCCGGAGGGCGGCGGCCAGGCCCTGGTCGCCGCGTTCGTGGAGGCCCTGGAGGCGTACGGCGGCGAGCTGCGCACCCGCTGCGAGGTGCGCCGCATCCTGGTCGAGCGGGGCCGCGCCACCGGCGTCGAACTCACCGACGGCACCCGGGTCTCCGCCCCGCTGGTCGTCTCCAACGCCGACTACCGCCGTACCGTCCTGGACCTGTGCGGCGGCGAGGAGACCTTCCCCGCCGACCTGGTCGCCCGCACCCGCGCGGCCCGGATGCGGGACGCGGTGGTCGCGGTGTACGTCGCCCTCGACACCGAGCTGCCCGGCCTGCCCAACGCCAACATCTGGTGGCACGACAGCGACGACATGGAGGGCGCGCAGGCCGGGATGCTGGACCGCTGGGCCCGCACCGGCACCCTGGACCGGATCCCCCAGCTCGCCTTCTCCTTCGCCTCCGTGAAGGACGCCGGGTCCCCGGCCGTGTGCCCGCCGGGCCACAGCAACTTCCAGCTGCTGACGATCCTCCCGCCCGGACACGCCTTCTGGGGTGCGGACGGCGGCCCGCTCACGGGCGAGCCGTACCGCCGCCGGCCCGCGTACCTGGCCCGCAAGCGGGAGGTCACCGAGCTGGTCCTGGACACCGCCGAGCGGGTCCTCGGCCCGTTCCGGGACCGGATCACCCATGTGGAGGCCGCCACCCCGCTCACCCACGAGCGCTACATCCGCGCCAGCGGCGGCACCCCGTACGGCATGGCCGCCTGGGGCCCGCGCGGTCAGCGGCCCGATGTGCGCACCGACGTCGAGGGGCTCTACGTGGTCGGGCAGAACACCCGGCACGGCAGCGGGATGGCCGGGGTCGCCGCCGGCGGCATGGCCGCGGTCTCCCACATCCTGGGGCGCCCCCTGCTGCCCGAGGTGATGTCCGGCACGGTGCTCGGCGACCCCGCCCGGCTGCCCCGGCGCGCGGCCGGCTGGGACCCGTTGCAGGTGTCGCGCGGACGCGCCCGGCGGCACGCCAAGGGCCTGGCCCGCATCGGCTGACCGGCTCGCCGGCCCGCCCCCTTCGCCAAACGAACTCCCTGGAGCAGTGTTCCCATGACCTCACAGGTGTCCCAGGTCCCGTCCTTCTCCGTGATCTCCGGTGCCCAGGTGCACCAGGTGCTCGCCGGCGCCGAGGACGAGGTCGTCTCGACCGTCGAGGCCGCCTACCGGCTGCACGGCGAGGCACGGACGGTCAACCCCGACTCGTACTTCCTGCGCTTCCCCGACCGCCCGTCCTCCCGGATCATCGCGCTGCCCGCCTCGGTGGGCGGTGACGTGGACGTGCACGGCATCAAGTGGATCTCCAGCTTCCCGGAGAACGTGGCCGCCGGCCTGCCGCGCGCCTCGGCCGTCCTCGTCCTCAACGACGCGCGGACGGGCTACCCGTTCGCCTGCCTGGAGTCCTCCATCATCAGCGCCGCCCGCACCGCCGCCTCGGCGGCCCTCGCGGCCGACCGGATCAGCCGGGCGCGCGGCACCCGGCCCACCCGGGTCGGCTTCATCGGCACCGGCCTGATCGCCCGCTACCTGCACACCTACCTGGCGGCCACCGGCTTCGCCTTCGACGCCCTCGGCGTGCACGACCTGTCCGCCGAGCACGCCGAGGGCTTCACGGGCCATCTGCGGCGCACGGCCGGGGACGGCGCGGAGATCACCGTGCACGACAAGCCGGAGGACCTGATCCGCGCCAGCGACCTCGTCGTCTTCGCGACCGTCGCGGGCGAGCCGCACGTGACCGACCCGGAGTGGTTCACGCACAACCCGCTGGTGCTGCACGTGTCGCTGCGCGACCTGTCCCCGCAGATCATCCTCTCCGCCTGGAACGCGGTCGACGACGTCGACCACTGCCTCAAGGCCGACACCTCACCCCACCTGGCCGAACAGCTCACCGGCAACCGGGACTTCGTCGCCGGCACCCTCCACGACGTGCTGACCGGCGCGATCACCCCGCCCGCCGACCGGCCGGTGGTCTTCTCGCCGTTCGGCCTGGGCGTGCTCGACCTGGCGGTCGCGAAGTACGTGTACGACCGGGTCCGGGACGCCGACCAACTGCACACCGTGCCCGGCTTCTTCCACGAGCTGAAGCGGTACGGCTGACCCCGTGCGCGCCGCGGCCGGCCCGGCCCGGCGCGCACACTGACCAACGGATGACGGCTCGCTGACCGAACGGCCGAGCGGCGGACGACCGCCTTGTCCGGCCGTCCGGCAGCCGCACAGAATCGACGCCATGAGATCTTTCGCCAGCCTGGACGAGTTCTCCGCCGCCGTCGGCGAACACCTCGGCCACAGCGAGTGGCTGCGGGTGACGCAGGAGCAGGTGGACCAGTTCGCGGGGGCGACCGGCGACTCGCAGTGGATCCACACGGATCCGGAGCGGGCCGCGACCGGCCCGTTCGGCGGCACCATCCTGCACGGCTACATGACCCTGGCCCTGCTGCCCGCCATGATGCGGGCCATCTTCGACATCGAGAAGGTGGAGCTGGGCGTCAACTTCGGCCTGGACAAGGTCCGTTTCCCGCGCCCGGTGCCGGTCGGCTCCCGGGTGCGCGGCGGCGCGAAGCTCACCGGTGTGCGCGAGACGCCCGCCGGCCACCTGGCCGCCGTCCGCATGACGGTGGAGGTCGAGGGGGAGCCCCGGGCCGCCTGCGTGGCCGACACGCTCTCGCTGTTCGTCGCCCCCTGACGGGAGTTGGCCGAGAAGGGCCGCAAGAGGGGGGTTTTTACCACCGATTTCCCGGCCCCTCGGCCACCACAATGAGTGCGGGCCCCTCGGACCACGACAGACGTACGGCACCGGCGCCGCGCACGGCGTTGCAAGGCCAGGAAGGAGCGTGTCGCATGGACGACCGCACGATGCAGCTCGGCGGGATCCGCCCGCCGGAGGCGATCAGGGGATTCTCGGTGTCGGCCGGACTGACGGGTCTGCGCCGGGTGGTGACCCTGTGCTGGATGTCGATGGCGGCCTTCGGCCGTTCGCTCGCCGTGTCCGGCGCGATCAGCCTGGTCGGCCCCGGCCTCGGCATGGTGCCGCGGGCCATGGAGGGCGTGCGCAACCTGGCCGCGCAGCAGCGGGAACTCGCCCGGCGCTGGGCGGGCGTGGAGATCCCCGGCCCGCCCGGACCGCTGCCGCCCGCGCCCGCCGGGGCCTCCGGTGCCGTCGCCCGCTACCGCTGGATCATGAGCGACCCGCAGACCCGGCGGGAGTACGTCTGGGTGCTCACGGACCCGATCGCCGGCGGCTTCCTCGGCTTCTTCCCGCTGGCCCTGATCCTCAGCGGCCTCTGGGGCGTCTTCCTCGCCTTCTTCGGGGTGCCGCTGTCCACAGAGTGGGACGGGCTGTGGTACCAGTTCATCCCGATCGAGGGCCAGGCCACGGCGGTGCTCGCCGGCGTCCTCGGGCTGCTGCAACTGCCGCTGGCCCTGTGGGCGGCCCCGCGCGCGGTGCGCCGGCACGCCCTCTACACCAGGGCGATGCTGGCGCCGAGCGAGAGCGAGATGATGGCCAGCCGGATCCAGCACCTGGCCGCCACCCGCTCCGACGCCGTGGACACGCAGATGGCCGAGATCCGCCGGATCGAGCGCGACCTGCACGACGGCGCCCAGGCCCGTCTGGTCGCCATGGGCATGACCCTGGACGCGGCCGAGCACCTGCTGGAGACCAACCCGGAGGCCGTCCGCGCCCTGCTCATCGAGGCCCGGCAGTCGTCCTCGGCGGCGCTGGAGGAACTGCGCAACCTGGTCCGCGGCATCCACCCGCCGGTCCTCGCCGACCGCGGACTCGCCGACGCCGTACGGGCGTTGGCGATGACCTGCCCGGTGCGCACCGAGGTCCAGGTCGACCTGCCCGGCCGCCCCGAGATGCCCGTCGAGTCCGCCGCGTACTTCGCCATCTCCGAGATCCTCACCAATGTCGCGAAGCACGCGGGTGCCGCCCGTGCCTGGATCGACCTTCGTTACGATCGCGGGATGCTGCACATCACCGTGACCGACGACGGCCACGGCGGCGCCGACGCCTCCCGCGGCACCGGCCTGCGCGGCATCGAGCGCCGGCTCGCCACCTTCGACGGCGTGCTGGCCGTGAGCAGTCCCGTGGGCGGGCCGACGATGGTGACGATGGAGATCCCGTGCGTATTGTCCTCGCCGAAGACCACTTCCTCCTGAGGGACGGGCTGATCCGCCTGCTCGGGGCCTACGGCCACGACGTGGTGGCCGCCGTGGACAACGGCACCGACCTGCTCGAAGCCCTGGACCGGGAACAGCCGGACGTCGCGGTCGTCGACGTCCGGCTGCCGCCGAACTTCACCGACGAGGGCCTGCGCGCCGTCCTCGCCGCGCGCAAGCGGAACCCGGACCTTCCGGTGCTCCTGCTCTCCCAGTACGTCGAACCGCTCTACGCCCGCGAACTGCTCACCAGCGGCGGCCGGGGGGTCGGCTACATGCTCAAGGACCGCGTCACCAACGGCGGCCAGTTCCTGGACTCCATCCAGCGGGTGGCCGCGGGCGGCACCGCCATGGACCCCGAGGTCATCTCCCAGCTGCTCGTCCGCAAGGAGCGCGACGAATCCGTCGGCAGCCTCTCCGAACGCGAACGAGAGGTCCTCGAACTCGTCGCCCAGGGCCGCTCCAACGCTGGCATCGCCCAAGCCCTGTTCGTCACCGAGAAGGCCGTCGCCAAGCACATCAGCAACATCTTCACCAAGCTCGGCCTGCTCCCGACGGACGGCGACAACCGCCGCGTCCTGGCCGTGCTGGCCTACCTGGACCAGTGAGCCGACCGCACCGGTGCGCCCGGTGGCCGGAAACGACACCGGGCCGCGCCCCGTCCGGACGGACGGGACACGGCCCTGGAGCGGTGCCGGGCGCCGGGCGGCTCAGTACCGCGGGCGGTTGAACCAGGCCGAGGCGGAGCCGTTGACCATGGACGCGAGGATGATGCCGCCGAAGGCCAGGGAGATGACCCCGCCGAAGGTCGCCGAACCGCCACCGCCGTTGACGATGTTCACCAGGCTGCCGAGCAGCATCAGCGACGCGTACACGATCGTCGTGACGCGGATGCCGCCGCCGCCCTTCTTGAACTTCACGCCCAGGAAGATCGACAGGGTGCCCAGCGCCAGCATCAGCAGCGCGAACGCGATCAGCACACCGGTGGCCGTGCTGGTGTCGTCACCGGAGCCGATGCCGTTGGAGACGTCCTGCGCGGCACCGGCGGCGATGCCGAGGAACAGACCGGCCAGGTACTGGAAGCCCGCCAGGATGAACAGCAGCACCCGAGCCGTCTTGATCAGGCCCGGCATCTCCATCGGCACACCGTAGCCGTACGGCTGCTGCACCGGCGGCGCGGCCGGGTAGCCGTAGCCGGGCTGGCCCTGCGGGGCCGCGGGGTAGCCGTAGCCGGGCTGCTGGCCCTGCTGCGGGTAGCCGCCCTGCTGGCCCTGCGGCGGGCCGTACGGGTTGTTGGGGTCGCCAAAGCTCATGGCGGTCTTCCTCCGTTTGCTCAAGTGCGGGGACGACGCGCGGCACGGTTCGGAGGAAGTTCTACAGATGCGGTCCGTCCCCCCGGTACTGCCCGCGGCACTGTCCGCTCATCGTTCTTTAACAGGCTCTTACTTGTCCAGCCGGAGGCGTCAGGTGTTGTGCAAGTGCAACATCGCTGATCATGCCGTGACACCCGGATTGGAACCGGGGCCGGGTCATCCGCGAGGATGGGACCATGACCGCCCAGATTCTCGATGGCAAGGCCACCGCAGCCGAGATCAAGTCCGATCTGACCGCCCGCGTGGCGGCGCTGAAGGAGAAGGGCGTCACGCCCGGCCTCGGCACGATCCTGGTCGGGGACGACCCCGGCAGCCAGAAGTACGTCGCCGGCAAGCACCGCGACTGCGCCCAGGTGGGCATCGCCTCCATCCAGCGCGAGCTGCCGGCCACCGCCACCCAGGAGGAGATCGAGGCGGTCGTCCGCGAGCTGAACGAGGACCCGGCCTGCACCGGCTACATCGTCCAGCTGCCGCTGCCCAAGGGCATCGACGAGAACCGCGTCCTGGAACTGATGGACCCGGCCAAGGACGCCGACGGCCTGCACCCGATGAACCTCGGCCGCCTCGTCCTGAACGAGCCGGCCCCGCTGCCCTGCACCCCCAACGGCATCCTCACCCTGCTCCGCCGCCACGGCGTGGAGATCAAGGGCGCCGAGGTCGTGGTCGTCGGCCGCGGTGTCACCATCGGCCGCCCGATGCCGCTGCTGCTCACCCGGCGCAGCGAGAACGCCACCGTCACCCAGTGCCACACCGGCACCCGTGACCTCTCCGCCCACCTGAAGCGGGCCGACATCATCATCGCCGCGGCCGGCTCCCCGCACCTGATCCGCGCCGAGGACGTCAAGCCGGGCGCGGCCGTCCTGGACGTCGGCGTCTCCCGCAACGCCGAGGGCAAGATCGTCGGCGACGTCCACCCGGACGTGACCGAGGTGGCCGGCTGGATCTCCCCGAACCCCGGCGGCGTCGGACCGATGACCCGGGCCCTGCTGCTGGTCAACGTGGTCGAGGCGGCGGAGCGCAGTGCCGGCTGAGGACACCCGCGGGCCCGCGGAGCCGACCGCGCGCGACGCGATCAGCGCCCCTGACGCCGAGGGGCGCCCGCGCCGCGTCACCCGCCGCTTCCCGCTGTTCACCAGGGACACCGCACGCCCCGAGGGCGGCGGCCGTGCCGCGGCCGGCGACGCCCCGGCGCCCGCCCGGCAGTGGCCCCTGCTCGTCGTGCTGTCGACGGTGGCGCTCGGCCTGCTGCTGACCGCGCTCGACGTGTTCCGCTACGGCACCCTGCTGGTCGGCGCCGCCCTGCTGGCCGGCGCGGTCATGCGCTGGATGCTGCCCGGCGTCGGCATGCTCGCCGTCCGCTCCCGCTTCACCGACATCGTCACCTACGGCGTCCTCGGCCTGGCCATCGTGCTGCTCGCGATGATGGCCCAGCCCTCGCCGTGGCTCCAGATCCCCTTCCTCAAGGACATCCTGCACTTCACGCTCGACAAGTAGCGCGGACGGTACGACAGGCGGACCGCGTCTCCCCGGGGACGCGGGCCGCCTGCCGTGTCCGGGGGGTACGGCGGCCGGGAGCCGCGACGTCCGCGGTACCGCGCGCGGTTGACTCCCGGACCCGGCCGTGCGCGTTACCCTGCGGCGATGCGACCGAGGACTCCCCGCCCGCTCGTCGTGGACACGTTGATCGCGGTGGCCATGGCCGTGGTGGCCGTCCTGGTCGCGCAGGAGTCACGGGCGCAGGGATGGCCGGAACTCGACGCGCGCGCCTACGTCCTCGTCGCCTTCGCCCACCTCCCGGTCGCCCTGCGCGGGCGCCACCCCCTCGCCGTCTTCGCGGTCGTCGAGACCGCCGCGGCCGGCTACATCAGCCTCGGCCACTGGCCGGTGGTGTGCACCTTCGGCGTCATGCTCGCCCTGTACACCGTGGCCTCCGTGAGCCCGCTGCGCACCGCTCTGGCCTGCGCCGCCTGCACCTCCGCGGTGTGGGTGTACGCCGGTGTGGTCAGCCACAGCCCCTCCATGGCGTCCGTGGTCGGCCAGGCCCTGCTCTACAGCTCGGTGCTCGTCTGGTTCGGGTACCTGGCCCGCCGCAGCGCCGAACTCACCCGGCGGCTGCACGCCGAACACGCCGAGCGGGCCCGGCGCGCGGTCGCCGAGGAACGCGGCCGGATCGCCCGCGAACTGCACGACGTCGTCGCCCACCACATGTCGGTCATCTCCGTGCAGGCCGGCCTCGCCCGGTTCGTCTTCGACTCCGACCCCGCCAAGGCGCGCGGCGCGCTGGGCACCATAGCCGACACCAGCCGCGAGGCCCTGGAGGAACTGCGCCGCATGCTCCAGGTGCTGCGCGAGGAGGACCCCGAGGCCCCGCGGCGGGCGCCCATGCCCACCCTGGCCCGGCTCGGCGAACTCGTGGACCGGGTCCGGGCCGGCGGCCTGCCCGTGGACCTCGACGTGGAGGGCACCGCCCGCCCGCTGCCGCCCGGTGTCGAACTGTGCGCCTACCGCGTCGTCCAGGAAGCCCTCACCAACGCCCTCAAACACGCCGGTCCCGCGCACGCGCGCGTCGAACTCCGGTACGGGGCCCACGAACTGACCGTCCGCGTCACCGACGACGGCGAGGGGGCAGATCCGGACAGAATGCCCACAAGTGGGGGTCATGGCTTGATTGGCATGCGGGAGCGGGCCACGCTCTACGGCGGGACGATCAGCGTCGGCCCACGCACCGGGGGCGGCTACGAGGTCCGGCTGACCCTGCCGACCTCGGCCGCCGAACGCGACCGCGGGGGTGCGCGAGAAGCGGAGCGGTAGGGGACGGCGCACGGCCGGGGGGACGACCGTACGGAATGATCAGAGTGCTCGTCGTGGACGACCAGTTCCTCATCCGCGCCGGACTCGTCGGCCTGCTCGACGCGGCGCCCGGCTTCGAGGTGGTGGGCGAGGCGGGGGACGGTGAGCAGGCCGTGCGGCTCGCCGCCGAGACCCGGCCCGACGTCGTCCTCATGGACATCCGGATGCCCGGCGTCAACGGCATCGAGGCCACCGAACGGATCCTCGCCGAGGCCGCCGACCGGCCGCCCCGGGTCCTGGTGCTGACCACCTTCGACCTGGACGAGTACGTGTACGGCGCGCTGCGCGCCGGCGCCTCCGGTTTCCTCCTGAAGGACTCCGGCCCCGAGCGGCTGCTGGCGGCGGTCACGGCGGTCGACGGCGGCGACGCCCTGTTCGCCCCCAGCGTCACCCGGCGCCTGGTGGAGTCCTTCGCCCGCCGGCAGGAGCCCGTCCACACCGCGCCGCCGCCCGACCTGGGCGTGCTCACCTCCCGCGAGGTGGAGGTCCTCAGACTCACCGCCCGCGGCCTGTCCAACCTGGAGATCGCCGACCGCCTCTACATCAGTGAGGCCACCGTCAAGACCCACCTCAACCGCACCATGAGCAAACTCGACCTCGGTAGCCGGGCGCAGGCGGTGGTGCTGGCGTACGAGACGGGACTGGTGACCCCTGGCGGTTGACCGCCGCCCTGGCATCCTTTTGGTCGGCGCGTACCGCGCGACCTGCACGGAAGACGGGGGAAGAGGGGAAGAGGGGGTAGGCGATGCCTCGGTGGAAAGCCCTGCCGGAGGATCTGGACCCGCAGCTGAGGGAGCTCACCGTCCAGTTGCGGCAACTGGCCGACCGCGGCGGCCTGAACACGGCGGCGCTGGCCGACCGCACGGGCTACGGCAGGACGTCCTGGGAGCGCTATCTGGGCGGCCGGCTCCTCGCCCCCAAGGGCGCGGTCATCGCCCTCGCCGAGGCCACGGGCACCGACCCCGGCCCCCTGACCGCCCTGTGGGAACGGGCCGAACGGTCCTGGACCCGAGCGGAGTCGAACGACGACCACACGCTCCAGGCCATCAACATCACCGAATCCCAAGCGGCCTTGGGCGCCCTCGCCCGCCCGGCGGAGGAGTCCGGCCGTGTGCCTGGGACAAGGCCGGCGGGACGGGCCGGGGTTACCTCTGCGGGGCTGTCCGGTGGAACGGCCGGGAGCAGGTCCGCGGGGTCGGCTGGTGGTGCGGTCGGGCGTAGGTCCGCGGGGTCGGCTGGTGGTGCCGCTGGGGGTACGTCCGCGGGTGTGGCCGGGGGCACGTCCGTGAGGTCGGACGGCCGGAAGGGTGCCGGTGCGGGCGAGGGCGGTGGTCTCGCGGCCGCGCTGGGGATCGCCGGTCCCGCCGGTGTCTCGCCGAAGATCCCGGCCCAGCCGACGGACTCGAAGCCCGCCGACGTCCGCGACAGCGTGCCGGACGGTGCCGGGGTCGGCGACGACTCGGGCACCGGCAGCGGTGACGGCTCGGGCGCGGCGGGGAGCGGTGACCGGGGTGCGGCGCCGGGCGCCGGCTCGGGCGCGGATGTCGGTGACGGTACCGGCACTGCGTCCCCCGCCGGCTCCCGTACCACCGCCGGCGATGACGATTCGCCCGTCAAGAACTCCTGGGGTGTGGCCGGTTACCGGGGCCCGTCGAAGGCGAGCGTCCGCCCTGGCACCCGGCCCGGCCCGGCGCGGACTCCGTCCTCCTCCCCCCTGAGCCCGGACACGCCCGCCCGGACCGCGGGCTCCCCGGCCGGAGCACCGGGCGCGTCCGCTCAGCTCCCGGACGCCCCCGGCGGAGGCCCGAGCACCTCCGCCTGGCCCCCGGGGCTCACCGTGGGAACCCCGGGGGCCTCCCCCCGCACCCCGGGCCGCGCGGCGGGAACCCCGGGCGCGGCTGCTCAGTTCCCGGACGCCCCCGGCGGAGGCCCGAGCACCTCCGCCTGGCCCCCGGGCCTCACCGTGGGAACCCCGGCCGCCTCCCCGCGCACCCCGGACCGCGCGGCGGGAACCCCGGCCACCCCTGCCCACACCCCAGGCGCACCCGGCGGAGACGTCGGCGGGCAATCCGTGGTTCCCCTCGGGCGGTGGTCCGTGCATCGGCAGCAGGTGCTGATGTTCTTCGCGGGGCTGGTCGGTGTCGGCGTGCTCATCGCCGGGGCCCTCTTCTTCATCCACCGGGGTGGGGACGGGGACCCGGACGCGGGTGCCCGCACGTCACCCTCCCCGTCCGCCCCGGCACGGACGAGCCCGCCCCCCGGCGTGAAGTGCGCCGGCGCCGCCTGTACCGGCAAGGACGCGGAGGCCATGGGGTGCAGCGGTGACCTGGTGAGCACCGCGAAGACCGCCACCGTCGGCACCACCACCCTGGAGGTCCGCTACAGCAAGGCGTGCGGCACGGCCTGGGGCCGGATCACCAGCGGCGCGCCGGGCGACACCGTACGGGTGACCGTGGGCAAGGTCCGCCAGACGGGTGACATCAGCGCCGCCGGGGACACCATCGGCTACACCCCGATGGTCGCCGTACACGACCCGGCACAGGCCACGGCCTGCGCCACGCTCGCCTCGGGCGAGACCGGCTGCACGAACTAGCCGCGGCACCCGCGCGCAGCCGGGCGGAAGAAACGGAGGGGGATTTTCCAGAAGAAGGTGCATACGGAGCCGGATCCTGGGCACGCGAACGGTATCCCCCCACGGGAGTCCGGTACGCCGGCACCCCCACCGGCGGCCGTCTCCGTCCCCCCCTCTCCCGGACGGACGGCCGCCTCTTCCGTACCCCCTCCGGCACCCCTCCCGGCAGGCGTTACATCCCCCTGATCCCCTTGTGGGGTGAGCCACACGGCCCCGGACGTCTCACCTGGCGGATGCGCGATAGCCTGACCGCTGGATCTCTCTTGACGCCAAGAGATCGATCATCCGCCCGGGGCAGGGACGCCCCACCGCCAGCTGTCATACGGAGAACGCCATGACCCGCACTCCCGTGAACGTCACCGTCACCGGCGCGGCCGGCCAGATCGGTTACGCCCTGCTCTTCCGCATCGCCTCGGGCCAGCTGCTCGGCGCGGACGTGCCGGTCCGCTTGCGCCTCCTGGAGATCACCCCGGCCCTGAAGGCCGCCGAGGGCACGGCCATGGAGCTGGACGACTGCGCCTTCCCGCTGCTCCAGGGCATCGACATCACCGACGACCCGAACGTCGCGTTCGACGGCACCAACGTGGCCCTGCTGGTGGGCGCCCGTCCGCGCACCAAGGGCATGGAGCGCGGTGACCTGCTGGAGGCCAACGGCGGCATCTTCAAGCCGCAGGGCAAGGCCATCAACGACCACGCGGCGGACGACATCAGGGTCCTCGTCGTCGGCAACCCGGCCAACACCAACGCGCTCATCGCGCAGGCCGCCGCCCCGGACGTCCCGACCGAGCGCTTCACCGCGATGACCCGCCTGGACCACAACCGTGCGCTGACCCAGCTGGCGAAGAAGACGGGCAGCAGCGTCTCCGACATCAAGCGGCTCACCATCTGGGGCAACCACTCCGCCACCCAGTACCCGGACATCTTCCACGCCACGGTCGCCGGCAAGAACGCCGCCGAGGTCGTGAACGACGAGAAGTGGCTGGCCGAAGACTTCATCCCGACCGTCGCCAAGCGCGGTGCGGCGATCATCGAGGCCCGTGGCGCGTCCTCCGCCGCCTCCGCCGCCAACGCGGCGATCGACCACGTCCACACCTGGGTCAACGGCACCGCCGAGGGTGACTGGACCTCCATGGGCATCCCGTCGGACGGCTCCTACGGCGTCCCGGAGGGCCTGATCTCCTCCTTCCCGGTCACCTGCAAGGACGGCAAGTACGAGATCGTCCAGGGCCTGGACGTCAACGAGTTCTCCCGCGCCCGCATCGACGCCTCCGTCAAGGAGCTGGAGGAGGAGCGCGAGGCGGTCCGCGGCCTCGGCCTCATCTGATCCGACGTGGTGTCACCCGGCGCCGGTGCGCTATAGTTGATCACGCACCGGCCGCCGGAAACCCGGCACCAGGTGATGCGTTGGTGGTCCAAGGAAAGACGCCCCGCTTCCTGCGGGGAGATGCAGGTGCAAGGCCTGCCCGGCGCTCCATGTACGAGGTCCCCTTCCGCGGTGGCGGAAGGGGACCTCGTTCGTTGTGCGCCGGTCCACGCCCCTCACGGCCGCGCACGGGAACTGATGCCCCGTGAGTCAGGTCCGCTCCAGTTCGCGCTGGAGCTCGGAGATGTCCACGGACTGCGCCGGGGCCGGGGTGGCGGACGGGACCGGCTTGTCGTACCCCGTGAAGGTCAGGTCCTGGTCGGTGCCGGCTCCCTGCCGCGTGGCCCGGACCAGGCGGTGCGGACCGGCCGAGGTGACGTAGAGGGTGATCTTCTTACCGTCGTGCTCGGTGCCGGTCAGCGGGATCACCTTCGTGCCGTCGACCTTGGTCTCCTTGCCCTTGGTCAGCGCGGTGCGGGGGGAGGACTCGGCGGCGGCGATCCGCTGGAAGGCGCTCAGGTCGCAGGTGCCGGACATGCCCCGGAGCACGCCGGCCTTCGTGGAGCCGTGCAGATAGCGGTTCTTCAGGCGTGCGGCCACGGCATCGCCCCGGCGGTCCGGCAGCTGCGCCTTCCAGAACGCGGCGTCCGGCTTCATCCACACCTGGTCGCCCCGCTTGACCAGGGCGACGCTGCCGCCGTCGTCGCCCATGACCAGCTTGCCCACGCAGTTGCCGCCGCGGTCGAGCGTCAGCTCCAGCGAGGCCGGGGCGGTCCGGTCGCCGCCCGCGCGGTGATCCGTGAACCCGAGGTGCACCGAACGCGCCCTGAGCAGCTGGGTGCGCGCCTCGCGCGCGAGGGCGCGGGCGCTCGGACCGTCGTCGGGGGTCTTCGGGGCGCCGGAAGCGGAGCGTGCCGGGGCCGGGGGAGCGGGTGCCACGGCGGCCGGAGCGGGGGCCGCGGCGGGGGCGGCGGGGGCCGTACCGGGCAGGGCGAACGGGGTCAGCAGGGCCGCGGTGATGCTTGCCCCCGCACAGAGTCGCGATCCACGAGCCATCGCGCCACCTCCCGACGCCCCTCCCTCACCCTACTTTTGCCCCTTTTCGACCGCATTTTCAGTGACGCGGCGCACTTTCGGCCATCGATTGCGCATGCGATGCGAGGCCCTGGGCAGGTGGCGACGGTCCCCAGCCGAGGCAGCTCTGTCACGCAGGGGAACGGATCCAAAACGGAAGGCGACACCGATCATGGTGGACAGAACGGAACGACACGCCCGGGCGACCATCCACGCGGGCGGTGAGTGGCTGGCGGCGATCTCCGGCGCGACCCGGGAGATCCTCGACCCCGCGGACGCCCGGCCGTTCGCCGTGGTCGCCGAGGGCGACGAGAAGGACGCCGAGCGCGCGGTGGCCGCCGCCCGGCACGCGTTCGACCGGGGCCCCTGGCCGCACACCCCGGTCGCCGAGCGCGCCGCCCTGCTGCGCCGCGTCGCCGACCTGCTGGTGCGCGACCGCGAGGAGCTCGGCCTGCTGGAGAGCCGGGACGCGGGCAAGACCGTCGAGGAGGGCCGCGTCGACATCGACTGCGTCGCCGACGCCTTCCGCTACTTCGCCGACCTGGTCGCCGCCGAGGCCCCGGGCCGGGTCGTCGACGCGGGCTCGCCCGACATCCACAGCGTGGTCGTCCACGAACCGGTCGGCGTCTGCGCGCTGATCACCCCCTGGAACTACCCGCTCCTCCAGGCCAGCTGGAAGATCGCCCCGGCGCTCGCCGCCGGCAACACCTTCGTGATCAAGCCCAGCGAGATCACCCCGATGACCACCATCGCCCTGATCGAGCTGCTGGCCGAGGCCGGTCTGCCCGCGGGCGTGGCCAACCTCGTCACCGGCCCCGGTCACACGGTCGGCGCCCGGCTCGCCGAGCACCCCGATGTCGACCTGGTCTCCTTCACCGGCGGTCTGGCCAGCGGCACCAAGGTCGCCCAGGCCGCCGCGCCCACCGTCAAGAAGGTGGCCCTCGAACTCGGCGGCAAGAACCCCAACGTGGTCTTCGCCGACGCCTGCGCCACCGAGGAGGGCTTCGACACCGCCGTCGACCAGGCCCTCAACGCGGCCTTCATCCACAGCGGCCAGGTCTGCTCGGCCGGCGCCCGCCTCATCGTCGAGGAGTCGGCGCGCGAGCGCTTCGTCGCCGAACTCGCCCGCCGGGCCCAGCGGATCAGGCTCGGCCGCGGCACGGCCGACGGCGTCGAGTGCGGCCCGCTCGTCTCCGAGCAGCAGCGCGCCAAGGTCGAGGCGTACGTCGCCTCCGCGCTCGAAGAGGGTGCCGTGCTGCGCTGTGGCGGCAAACGGCCGGAGCCGTCGCCCCAGCGCCCCGAGGAGGGCTGGTTCTACGAGCCGACCGTCCTCGACGCCTGCCACCGCGAGATGCAGGTCGTCCGCGAGGAGGTCTTCGGTCCGGTCCTCACCGTCGAGACCTTCCGCACCGAGGAAGAGGCCGTCTTCCTCGCCAACGACACCGAGTACGGCCTCGCGGGCGCCGTCTGGACCTCCGACGCCGGCCGCGCCCGCAGGGTCGCCGCCCGGCTGCGCCACGGCACCGTCTGGATCAACGACTTCCACCCCTACCTGCCGCAGGCGGAGTGGGGCGGCTTCGGCAGGAGCGGCACCGGCCGCGAGCTGGGGCCCGCCGGCCTCGCCGAGTACCGCGAGACCAAGCACGTCTACCAGAACCTCGCGCCGAAGCCGGTGCGCTGGTTCGCCGGCTGAGCCCCGCCCCGCACGCCGTCCGTCCCCACCTGGAGCAGCACCCCCATGTCCCACACCACCCACGTCTACGACTACGTCGTCATCGGCGGCGGCACGGCGGGCTCCGTCATCGCCTCCCGCCTCACCGAGAACCCCGACGTCACCGTCGCCGTCATCGAGGGCGGCCCGAGCGACGTCGGCCGCGACGACGTCCTCACCCTGCGCCGCTGGATGGGCCTGCTCGGCGGCGAACTCGACTACGACTACCCGACGGTGGAGCAGCCCCGCGGCAACTCCCACATCCGGCACAGCCGCGCCCGCGTCCTCGGCGGCTGCTCCTCGCACAACACCCTCATCTCGTTCAAGCCCCTGCCCTCCGACTGGGACGAGTGGGAGGAGGCCGGCGCCAAGGGCTGGGGCGCCGTCCCCATGGAGGCCTACTTCGCCCGCCTCAAGAACAACATCGTCTCCGTCGACGAGAAGGACCGGAACGCCATCGCCCGCGACTTCGTCGACGCGGCCCGGTCGGCGCTCGGGGTACCCCGGGTCGAGGGCTTCAACCGCGAGCCGTTCACCGAGGGCGTCGGCTTCTTCGACCTCGCCTACCACCCCGAGGACAACAAGCGCTCCTCGGCGTCGGTGGCGTACCTGCACCCGGTGATGGACGAGCGGCCCAACCTCCGCCTCTTCCTGGAGACCTGGGCGTACCAGCTGGAACTGGACGGCACCCGCGCCGAGGGCGTCCACGTGCGCACCAAGGACGGCGAGGAACTGCTGATCCGGGCCCGCGAGGAGGTCGTCCTGTGCGCGGGCGCCGTCGACTCCCCGCGCCTGCTGCTCCACTCGGGCATCGGCCCCGCCGAGGACCTCCGGGCGCTCGGCATCCCCGTCGTCCACGACCTGCCGGGCGTCGGCGAGAACCTGCTCGACCACCCCGAGTCGGTCATCGTCTGGGAGACCCACGGCCCGATCCCGGAGAACTCCGCGATGGACTCCGACGCGGGCCTGTTCGTCCGCCGCGACCCCGCACACGCGGGCCCGGACCTGATGTTCCACTTCTACCAGATCCCGTTCACGGACAACCCGGAGCGCCTGGGCTACGAACGCCCGCGGTACGGCGTCTCGATGACCCCCAACATCCCCAAGCCGAAGAGCCGTGGCCGCCTCTACCTGACCAGCGCCGACCCCGCCGTCAAGCCGGCGCTCGACTTCCGCTACTTCACCGACGAGGACGACTACGACGCGCGGACCCTCGTCGACGGCATCCGCATCGCCCGGGAGATCGCCAAGGCCGAGCCGCTGGCCGGCTGGCTCAAGCGCGAGGTCTGCCCCGGCCCCGAGATCCTCGGCGACGCCGAGCTGAGCGAGTACGCACGCAAGGTAGCGCACACCGTCTACCACCCGGCCGGCACCTGCAAGATGGGCGCCGCCGACGACGAACTCGCCGTGGTCGACCCGGAGTTGAGGATCCGGGGCCTCGACGGCATTCGCATCGCCGACGCGTCCGTCTTCCCGACCATGACCGCCGTGAACCCGATGATCGGGGTGCTCATGGTCGGGGAGAAGGCCGTCGACCTGATCGGAGGTGACCGATGAGTCTCACCGTCCCCACCCGCAAGCCGCCCACCACGACCGAGCCCGTCTTCTCGGTGTCCGGACTGTGGAAGGTGTTCGGCCCCAAGCCCGAGCGCGTCCCCGAGGACCCGGAACTCGGCACGCTGACCCCCGCCGAACTGCGCTCCCGCACCGGCTGCACGGCCGCCGTCCGGGACGTCTCCTTCGACGTCCGCAAGGGCGAGGTCTTCGTCGTGATGGGCCTGTCCGGCTCCGGCAAGTCCACCCTCGTCCGCTGCCTGACCCGCCTGATCGAGCCGACGGCGGGCACGATCGCCATCGACGGCGAGGACGTCCGCGCGATGGACAAGGCCCGCCTGCGCGAGCTGCGCCGGCACCGGGCCGCGATGGTCTTCCAGCACTTCGGCCTCCTCCCGCACCGCACGGTCCTCGACAACGTCGCCTACGGCCTGGAGATCCAGGGCGTCGGCAAGTCCGAACGCCGCGAGCGCGCCGCCGGGTTCATCGCCAAGGTCGGCCTCGAAGGCATGGAGAAGCGCCGCCCCGGCCAGCTCTCCGGCGGCCAGCGCCAGCGGGTGGGCCTCGCCCGGGCACTGGCGGTGGACCCCGAGGTGCTGCTCTTCGACGAGCCGTTCAGCGCCCTCGACCCGCTCATCCGGCGCGACATGCAGGACGAGGTGGCCCGCCTGCACCGCGAGGAGGGCCGCACGATGGTCTTCATCACCCACGACCTCACCGAGGCCCTCAAACTCGGCGACCGCATCGCCCTGATGCGCGACGGCCAGGTGGTCCAGCTGGGCACCCCCGAGGAGATCGTCGGCAGCCCGGCCGACGACTACGTCCGCGAGTTCGTCCGGGACGTGCCGCGCGAACAGGTGATGACGGCACGCAGGGCGATGCGCCCGGCCTCCGCCGCGGAAACGGCCGAGGGCCCCGCGGTACGCCCCGAGGCCACGGTGGCCGAGGCCATCGAGGCGGTGGCCCGCGCGGGCACCCCGGCCCGCGTCATGGACAAGGGCCGCTGCCTCGGCGTGATCGACCACGAGCGACTGCTCGGCGTGGTGGCGGGCGTGGACACGACGACGGCCACGCCGGCGAGGGACGACGATGCCGCCGTAGCCGCGGGCGGCCGGGCCGCCGGGGCGGCGCCCGCCCCGAAGAAGGCGGCACCCGGCCGGCGCCGGCAAGCGACCGCGCCCGGCCCCCGCACCAGCCCGGAGGCCGTCTGATGGCAACGCTCACCATCCCGACCTCCGGCACGGGCGAACCCCGCGTCCTCAGAAGCCGGGCCGCGGGCAAACTCCTCCTGCTCGCCCTCCTCACCGCGGTCCTCCTGCCGCTCCTCGACCGCTGGGGCAACGGCTCCTGGCCGCACGCGCTGACGGTCCGCCTCGACACACCCCTCACCACCGCCAGCGACTGGGTCATAGACAACCGGGACAGCCACCCGCTGTTCCTGTACTTCTTCGGCTACGTCAGCAACGCCGTCATCTGGGCCGTCCGAGCCGTCTACCTCACCCTCCTCGCCGCCGGCTGGGCAGGCGTCACGGCCTTCGCCGCCCTGCTCGCCTGGCGCGTGGCCGGTGTCCGGCTGGCCGCCGGCACGGCCGTCGCCTTCCTCGCCTGCGGCGCCCTCGGCATGTGGGTCCCGACCATGCAGACCCTCGCGCTGATGGTCGTGGCGGTCCTCGCCTCCGTCGTCGTGGGCGCGCTCCTCGGCCTGGCCGCCGGCCTCTCCGACCGCCTGGACCGCGCCCTGCGCCCGGTCCTGGACACCATGCAGGTGCTCCCGGCCTTCGCCTACCTCCTCCCCGTCGTCCTGGTCTTCGGCATCGGCGTCCCCGCGGCCGTCCTCGCCACTGTCGTCTACGCCGCCCCGCCGATGGCCCGCCTCACCGCGCTCGGCCTGCGCGGCGCCGACCCCGAAGTCCTGGAGGCCGTGGAGTCGCTCGGCGCCACCCGGCGCCAGCGGCTGCTGACCGCCCGCATCCCGCTGGCCCGCAAGGAACTCCTCCTCGGCCTCAACCAGACGATCATGATGGCCCTGTCCATGGCCGTGATCGCCGCCGTCATCGGCGCGGGCGGCCTCGGCGACCGCGTCTACCAGGCCCTCGCCTCCGTCGACGTCGGCGCGGCCCTCGCGGCCGGCATCCCCATCGTGCTGCTCGCGGTGGTCCTGGACCGCGTGACCGCCGCCGCCGGGGACGGCACCACCCGCCCCCGCACGATCGGCTGGCCGTACGCCCTCGCCGTCACCGTGGCCGTCGCCCTCGCCGCCCGCCTGCTCGGCGCGCCGGACTGGCCCGGCGGCTGGACCCTGGGCATCGCCGAACCGGTCAACCGGGCCGTCGACTGGATGACCGCCCACCTGTACTCCGGCGTCCCGGTCGTCGGCGGCACCGCCGACTGGGCGGGCCACTTCACCACCTGGGTCCTGGACCCCGTACGCGACGGCCTCCAGTGGCTGCCCTGGTGGTCGGTGCTGCTCGTCGTCGCCGCCCTGGCCTGGCTGATCGGCACCTGGCGCACCGCACTGACCGCCGTCCTCGCCATGGCCGCGATCGGTGTCCTCGGCGTGTGGGAGCCGTCGCTCGACACCCTCTCCCAGGTGCTGGCCGCCGTCGCCGTCACCCTCGTCCTGGGCTTCGCGACCGGCATCGCCGCCGCCCGCAGCGACCGCGTCGAACGCGCCCTGCGACCGGTCCTGGACGTCTTCCAGACCATGCCGCAGTTCGTGTACCTGATCCCGGTCGTCGCGCTGTTCGGCGTGGGCCGCGCGCCCGCCGTCGCCGCGGCCGTCGTCTACGCGCTGCCGGCCGTCGTCCGGATCACCGCGCAGGGCCTGCGCCAGGTCGACCAGGCCGCGCTGGAGTCCGCGCGCTCGCTGGGCGCGACCGGCCGCCAGCAGCTCTGGCAGGTCCAGCTCCCGCTGGCCCGGCGCGCGCTGCTGCTCGCCGTCAACCAGGGCGTGGTGCTGGTCCTCGCCGTCGTCATCATCGGCGGCCTGGTCGGCGGCGGCGCCCTCGGCTACGACGTCGCGTTCGGCCTCGCCCAGGGCGACCTGGCGACCGGTCTGGTCGCCGGTGCCGCCATCGTCTGCCTGGGCCTGATGCTGGACCGGGTGACCCAGCCGACCGAGCGGCGCGCGAAGAAGGGAGCCTGACATGCGACGTCGTACGACCGCCCTGGTGGGCTCGCTGGTGCTGCTGACCGCGACCGGCTGCGGCGCCGCCGACATGACCAAGCAGGCCTCGCCCTTCGCGAACGCCGGGGGCGCGAAGTCGGTCACCCTGTCCGTGCAGTCCTGGGTGGGCGCGCAGTCCAACGTGGCCGTCGCCCAGTACATCCTCCAGCACAAGCTCGGCTACCGCGTGGACACCGTCCAGGTCGACGAGGTGCCCGCCTGGGACGCGCTCAGCCAGGGCCGGGTCGACGCCCTCCTGGAGGACTGGGGCCACCCGGACCAGGAGAAGCGGTACGTCCAGGACAAGAAGACGATCGCGCACGGCGGCGACCTCGGGGTGACCGGGCACATCGGCTGGTTCGTGCCGACGTACCTCGCCAAGGAGCACCCGGACATCACCGACTGGCGGAACCTGAACAAGTACGCCTCGCTCTTCCGCACCGCGGAGAGCGGCGGCAAGGGCCAGCTGATGGACGGCTCCCCGTCCTACGTCACCAACGACAAGGCGCTGGTGAAGAACCTGAAGCTGGACTACCAGGTGGTCTTCGCCGGTTCCGAGGCGGCCCAGATCACCCAGATGAAGCAGTTCGCCAAGGAGAAGAAGCCCTTCCTGACCTACTGGTACTCGCCCCAGTGGCTGTTCGAGAAGGTGCCGATGACGGAGGTGAGGCTGCCGCCGTACAAGGAGGGCTGCGACGCGGACGCGGCCAAGGTGGCCTGCTCCTACCCGCACACCCCGCTCCAGAAGTACCTCAACGCCGACTTCGCGCGGTCCGGCGGGAAGGCCGCGGCCTTCCTGAAGAAGTTCCGGTGGACGACGCGGGACCAGAACGAGGTCTCCCTGATGATCGCCGACCAGAAGCTGGACCCGCAGGAGGCGGCGAAGAAGTGGGTGGACAGCCACCCCGCCGTGTGGAAGAAGTGGCTGTCCTGACCGGCGTCAGGCCGTGAGGCCGCCGGCGGTCTCCCGCAGCGCGGCCTCGGCCCGCCGCTGGAGGCCCGGCCCGAAGGTGATCCGGGTGGCCCCGAGTCCGCCGAGCACGGCGGGCCCGGGGCCGTCCCCGTCCAGCCCGGCCAGAACGTTCAGCGGGCCCTTGATCCCGGCCCGCAGCAGGGGCAGGACCTCCACGGGGGCGAGGATCGGGTACACGCAGTCCGCGCCCGCCGCGACGTACGAGGCGGCCCGCTCGACGGCCCGTCCGGGATCGCCGTCGCCGTGGACGAAGGTGTCCACGCGGGCGTTCACGAACAGCCTGCCGGCCGCCGCTTCCCGGACCTCGGCGAGGAACCCGGCGTGCTCGTGCGGGTCCTTGAGGACGCCCTGCTCGGAGTCCTCCAGGTTGCAGCCGACGGCCCCCGCCTCCAGCAGCCGTTCGACCAGTTCCGCCGCGCCGAGCCCGTACCCTCCCTCGACGTCCGCCGAGACCGGCACGTCCACGGCCCGCGTGATCCGCGCGACCGCCGCGAACATCTCGTCGGCCGGAGTGGTCCCGTCCGCGTACCCGAGGGACGCGGCGATCCCGGCGCTCGGTGTGGCCAGCGCCGGGAACCCGGCGGCCTCCAGCACCCGCGCGCTCGCCGCGTCCCACGGCCCGGGCAGCACCAGCGGGTCCCCCGGGGCGCGCCCCTGGTGGAGCGCGCGGAGCCGCTCGGCCCTGTCCCGCGCCGGGCTACGGCTCACCCGTGCTGACCGGGCTGGTAGTGGCCCGGGGTCATCCGGAAGGCGACACCGAACCGGTTCCAGGCGTTGATCACCGCGATGGCGGCGACCAGCTGGGCCAGCTCGGCCTCCTCGAAGTGCTTGGCGGCCCGCTCGTACACCTCGTCCGGCACGAAGCCGTCCGTGAGCACGGTGACGGCCTCGGTCAGCTCGATCGCGGCCAGTTCCTTCTCGGTGTAGAAGTGCCGGGACTCCTGCCAGGCGCTGAGCTGCACGATCCGCTCGACGCTCTCACCGGCGGCGAGGGCGTCCTTGGTGTGCATGTCGAGGCAGAACGCGCAGTGGTTGAGCTGCGAGGCGCGGATCTTCACCAGCTCGCGCAGCTTGGGGTCCAGGCCCCGCCTGGCGGCGCCGTCCAGGCGGACCATGGCCTTGTAGACGTCGGGGGCGTGCTCGGTCCAGGGCAGGCGCGGGGCTTCTTCGGGGGCGTACGCGGCGGATTCCTGTGCAGTGGTCATGCCTCGACCCTAGGAGTGGGGCTGCCCAGGAGTATGGTCCATTTCCATGGTGGAATCGTGGGCCACTCTGGGCGTCGACCTGCACCTCGAACCGAGCGGCTCGGGGGGTCTGCGCCGGGGCCTGACCGACGCCCTGCGCGACGCGGTCCGCTCCGGCCGGCTCGCTCCCGGCACCCGGCTGCCGTCCTCCCGCTCCCTCGCCGTCGACCTCGGCATCGCCCGCAACACCGTCGCCGAGGCCTACGCCGACCTGGTCGCCGAGGGCTGGCTCACCGCCCGTCAGGGCTCCGGCACCCGAGTGGCACCGGGCACGCCCGGCACCGGTGCGCCCTCCGGCACCCGCACCCGCCCCGCCCGTGGAACGCCCCGCGCCACCACCCCGGCGACCTCGCACCGCGCCCCCGCCCGCCCGCTCCACGACCTCGTCCCCGGCACCCCCGACCTCGCCGCCTTCCCGCGCACCGAGTGGCTGAAGGCCGCCCGCCGGGCCCTGGCCACGGCCCCCTTCCACGCCCTCGGCTACGGCGACCCGCGCGGCCGTCCCGAACTGCGCACCGCCCTCGCCGGCTACCTCGCGCGGGCCCGCGGCGTGCGCACCGACCCCGACGCGATCCTGATCACCGCGGGCTTCTCGCACGCCCTGACCATCCTCGGCAAGGTGCTGCGGGCCCGCGGGGTGCGGACGGTGGCCGTGGAGTCGTACGGCCTGGACGTCCACTGGGCGCTGCTGCGCCGGGCGGGCCTGGCCACGCCCGCGCTGCCGTACGACACACGGGGCACCGATCCCGCCGAGCCGGGGACCGCCGGCGCGGTGCTGCTGACCCCGGCGCACCAGTTCCCCATGGGCACCGCCCTGCACCCCGACCGGCGGGCCGCCGTGGTCGCCTGGGCCCGGCGCACCGGCGGGCTGGTCCTGGAGGACGACTACGACGGCGAGTTCCGCTACGACCGCCAGCCCGTCGGCGCGTTGCAGGGCCTCGCCCCCGACCGGGTCGTCTACCTCGGCACGGCCAGCAAGTCGCTCGCGCCCGGACTGCGGCTGGGCTGGATGGTGCTCCCGCCGGCCCTCGCGGCGGAGGCGGCCTCGGCCAAGGGCCACGCCGACACCGTCGGCGTGCTGGAGCAGCTCACCCTCGCGGAGTTCCTCACCTCCGGCGCGTACGACCGCCACGTCCGCTCCTCCCGCCTGCGCTACCGGCGCCGCCGCGACGCCCTCGCCACCGCCGTCACCGAGCGGGCACCGGAGGTGGAGGTCACGGGGATCGCGGCCGGCCTGCACGCGGTCCTGCGGCTCCCGCCCGGCACGGAGGAGTCGGTGGTCCAGGCGGCGGCATGGCAGGGCCTGGCCCTGCACGGCCTCTCCTACCACCGCCACCCCCAGGCCGTCACCGACCCGGTGGACGCCCTGGTCGTCGGCTACGGCACCCCACCGGACAGCGCGTGGGCGGGGGCGCTGGAGGCGCTGTGCCGGGTGCTGCCGTGAGGAAGGCGAGGCGACAGCGGGGGCGCGGGGAACCGCGCGACCAGCCGCACACGACCCGCACGCGCGGGACGGGTGCGAGGCGGTCCTACTCCGCCGGCGCTTCCCCGAACCGCGCCAGCGCCAACGCCCCCACCACGGCCACCGCGAACCCCAGCGCCGCGAGCCATCCCAGCCCCTCGCGCGTACGGTCCCCGAGCCAGACCACCCCCACCGCGGCCGGCCCGATCGTCTCGCCGAGCACCATCCCGGCCGTCGCGGTCGTCACCGATCCCCGCTGGAGGGCCGAGGTGAGCAGCAGGAACGCGGCACCGCCACCGAGCAGCAGCGCGTAGGTGGCCGGGTTGGCCAGCAGATCCCCCACCCGCAGCGAGTCGATCAGCCGTACCGCGACCTCCACCACCCCGAACCCGAACCCGGCGCCGAGCCCCAGCAGCAGCGCCCGGGTCCGGCCGGACAGGCGCCCGCCGACCCCGCCGAGCAGCAGCACGCCCACCGCCGCGGCGACCATCGCGTACCGCAGCCAGTCCGGCCCGCTCCGGTCGCCCTCGGTGCCCGAGGCCAGCCCCAGCATGGCGAGCCCCGCGCACACCACCCCCACGGCGGCCCACTCCACCCCGCTCAGCCGGACCCGCAGCAGCCGCGCCGCCACCACCGCCGTCACCGCGAGGCTCGCCGCCAGCGCCGCGCCGACCGCGTAGATCGGCACCGAGCGCAGGGCCGCGATCTGGAGCAGGAAGCCCAGCCCGTCCAGCGCGAGACCGGCGAGATACCGCCACTGCCGCAGCGCCCGCAGCAGCAGCGCCGCGTCCCCGCCACCACCCTCCTCGGCGCCCGCCGCCCGCGCGGCCACCGCCTGCAACACCGTCGCCGTACCGAAGCAGACCGCCGCGCCAAGGGCGCACACCATTCCAAACAGCACGAAGTGACTCTAGGGGAGCGGCAGATGAAGGACCCGCCGGGGGGAATACTCACACCGATCTCTAGGCTGGCCGCCGAACACGGCGACCGGATCCGGGCGACTGGATCCAGCCGATCACGACATCCGAATCCGACGGGGGAGACACCACCATGGACCGCACGCGCCGACCACTCCGCTCCGGCACGGTCGTCCTCGGCGGCGTGGGCCTGCTGGCCGCCGCGCTCACCGCCTGCTCGTCCGAACCGGACAAGCGCTGCGTCGACCGGGACAGCTACAACCTCGCCAAGGGGTACAAGGTCGTCTCGGACAAGAACTGCAAGACCGCCGGCGCGTCCGGGAAGACGCCGGGCAGGAAGACGACCGTCAAGAAGAAGGTCGACGCCGCCTGGTACTACGAGGGCGACGAGAAGAACGGCTGGGTCGACGGCGGCTCCTTCACCAAGCCCGGCAAGGGCTCGGGCAGCGGCTCGTACGACGATGACGACGACCACCACAGCGGAAGCGGCGGCGTCCACCGCGGCGGCTTCGGCGGCGGCAAGGGCAGCTCCGGCGGCTGACCGGAACACGCGCATGGAACGCCGTACCACCACCCCCCGCCCCGGCTGGCAGCAGACCGTGGAGGCGCAGGGCCTCGTCTACCCGCTCACCCGCCATCCCGACGGCTCGCTGCGCCCCTACTGGGACGAGAGCGCCTACTACGTCTTCACCCTGGACGAGGTGGAGGCGCTGGAGGAGACCGTCGAGGAACTCCACCGCATGTGCCTGGCCGCCGCCGGGCACATCGTGTCCGAGAACCGCCTCGCGGACCTCGGCATCACGGACCCGCGGGTGGCCGCCGCGGTCACCGAGGCCTGGCAGCGCCGTGCCGAACTGCCCTCCGTCTACGGCCGTTTCGACCTGCGCTACGACGGCACGGGACCGGCGAAGCTGCTGGAGTACAACGCCGACACCCCGACCTCGCTGGTGGAGGCCGCCTCCCCGCAGTGGTTCTGGATGGAGGACCGTTTCCCCGGCGCGGACCAGTGGAACTCCCTGCACGAACGCCTGGTCGAAGCCTGGCGCTCCCAGTCGGCGCTGCTGCCCCCGGGCAGCGCGCTGCACTTCGCGCACTCCTCGGCCGACGAACTCGGCGAGGACCTGATGACGGTCGCCTACCTGAAGGAGACCGCCGAGCAGGCCGGCCTCACCACCGACTGGCTGGCCATGGAGGAGATCGGCTGGGACGCCCTCTCCGGCCGCTTCGTCGACAACCGGCTCCGCTTCATCCGCGGCATCTTCAAGCTCTACCCCTGGGAGTGGCTCACCACCGACGCCTTCGGCGGACACGTCCTGGACACCCTGGACAACGGCGGCGGCACCGGCAGCACCCTGTGGATCGAACCGGCCTGGAAGATGCTCCTGAGCAACAAGGCCCTCCTGGCGATCCTGTGGGAGCTGTACCCCGGCCACCCGAACCTCCTGCCCGCCTACCTGGACGGCCCCCGCAAGCTGACCGGCACGACCGGCTACGTGGCCAAGCCCCTCCTCGGCCGCGAGGGCGAGGGCGTCACGATCCACGAGCCGGGACCGCCGGGCGCCCCGCGTGACGAGCCCTGCTGCTACCAGCAGTTGGCGCCCCTCCCCGCCTTCGACGGCAACCACGTGGTCCTGGGCGCCTGGGTGGTCCAGGACGAACCCGCGGGCCTCGGCATCCGCGAGTCCACCGGCCTGATCACCGACGAGTACGCCCGCTTCCTGCCCCACGTGATCCTCTAGGCCCTGTCGTCAAACTCCCGTCTGCCACGCGACGCCATGCACGCTCCCCCACTGCCTCAACGGCGTGGGAGGTGCCCCCACTCGCCGCACCGGGCCCCGACCCAAGTACATCCAGTACGAGGGCCAGGGCCCGGCACTCCCCCAGCCTTCGGCCGGGGGGACCCCCAGAGCACGCACCTGACGCCGCGCGGCCCGCCCTCCGGGCGGACGACGGGAGTTTGACGACAGGACCCAGCCGGCCGTCACCGCGGCGCCCCCGAGCAGCGTCTCCACCGCCGCCCGCGCGTGCCCCGCCGGGGCCGGTCGCCGGTGACGGCCGCGGTGACGATGGCTCCCTCGGCGAGCAGGAAGACGGGTTCGGCCACCGGTGCGCCGGTGGCGCGGACCCAGGTCGCCAGCTGGTCGTGGAAGGCGCGCTTGTGGGCGCGGACCTCCGCCAGGACCGGTTCCGACGACGAGCCGAGCTCGCCGTGGGCGTTGATCCAGGCGCAGCCGCGGAAGCCGGGTTCGGCGAACCACGCGGCGAGCCAGTCGAAGACCGCGAGCACCCGTGCGCGGGGGTCCCGGACGCTCTCCACGTGGGCGGCGAGGTTCGCGCGCCAGCGCCGGTCGCGGTGCCTGAGCATGGCGACGACCAGGTCCTCCTTGGTCGCGAAGAGCCGGTAGATGCGCTTCAGGGGCAGGCCGGAGGCATCGCGGACCCGGTCCATGCCGACGGCCTGGATGCCGTGCGCGTAGAAGAGCGCCTCCGCCGCGTCCAGGAGCGCTTCGCGGTCCAGGCGGTTCTGTTCCTCGGTGGCGGCGGCGGGCATCGGGTCTCCGTAAGTTGTTGGGTGGCCCGGGAGGGTCCCGACGCCGTTCCCCACCTCGCCCCCGACCCGAGGAGGTCGCCGTGCCCGAAGACCGCCCGCCCTACCCGCCGTTCACCCTGGAGACCGCCCGCCGGAAGGTGCAGGCGGCCGAGGACGCCTGGAACACCCGCGACCCCCACCGGGTGGCCCTCGCCTACACCCCGGACTCCGTCTGGCGGAACCGGGACCGGTTCGTCACCGGCCGCGAGGAGATCGTCGCCTTCCTGACCGAGAAGTGGGAGCGCGAGCGGGACTACGCGCTGCGCAAGGGCCTGTGGAGCTTCCACGAGAACCGCATCGCCGTCCGCTTCCAGTACGAGTGTCGCGACGCCGACGGCCAGTGGTGGCGCTCCTACGGCAACGAGCTGTGGGAGTTCGACGAGCACGGCCTGATGCTCCGCCGCGAGGCCAGCATCAACGACGTGGCCATCGAGGAGTCCGACCGGCGCATCTTCGGGCCCCGGCCCGCCGACGAGCACGGCGCCGACTTCCCCCTCCACTGACCGGGCCCCGTCCCTGATCACGCCCCGGACAGCACCGCCCGGAGCTGCTCCACCCCCCAGTCCAGGTCGTCCTCGCCGATCACCAGCGGAGGCGCGATCCGGACGGTCGACCCGTGGGTGTCCTTGACCAGGACCCCACGGGCCAGCAGCCGCTCGGAGACCTCCCGCCCGGTGCCCACCGCCGGGGAGACGTCCACCCCGGCCCACAGCCCCCGGCCCCGCACCGCCGTCACCCGGCCCGTGCCCAGCAGCCCGCCCAGCCGTCCGTGCAGCCGCTCGCCCAGCCGCGCCGCCCGCTCCTGGTACTCACCGGTCCGCAACATCGCGATCACCTCCAGGGCCACCGCGCAGGCCAGCGGGTTCCCGCCGAACGTCGACCCGTGCTCGCCCGGCCGGTACACCCCGAGCACCGCCGCGCTCGACACCACGGCCGACACCGGCAGGATCCCGCCGCCCAGCGCCTTGCCCAGCACGTACACGTCCGGGACCACCCCCTCGTGCTCGCACGCGAAGGTCCGCCCGGTGCGCCCCAGGCCCGACTGGATCTCGTCGGCGACGAAGAGGACGTTCCGCTCGCGGGTCAGCTCCCGCACCCCGGCCAGATAACCGGACGGCGGCACGATCACCCCCGACTCGCCCTGGATCGGCTCCAGCAGCACCGCCACCGTGTTCTCCGTCAGCGCCGACCGCATCGCGGTCAGGTCCCCGTACGGCACGATCTCGAAGCCCGGGGTGTACGGCCCGAAGTCCGCACGGGCCTCCGGATCGGTGGAGAAGCTGATGAGAGTCGTCGTACGGCCGTGGAAGTTGCCGCCCGCCACGACGACCTTCGCCATCTCCCCGGGCACCCCCTTCACCCGGTACCCCCACTTCCGGGCCGTCTTCACCGCGCTCTCCACCGCCTCCGCGCCCGTGTTCATGGGCAGCACCATCTCCATCCCGCACAGCTCGGCGAGCTCCGTGCAGAACGCGGCGAACCGGTCGTGGTGGAAGGCGCGGGAGGTCAGCGTCACCCGGTCCAGCTGCCGCCGGGCCGCCTCGGCCAGCCGCCGGTTGCCGTGCCCGAAGTTCAGCGCCGAGTAACCGGCCAGCAGATCCAGGTAGCGCCGCCCCGCCACGTCCGTCAGCCACGCCCCCTCACCCGTGGCGATCACCACCGGCAGCGGGTCGTAGGTGGGCGCGCAGTGCGCGCCGGCGGCGGCGATGAGGTCTTGCGCAGCGGTCACGGCCTCTCCCGGAGACGACTCGGACTCGACGGTGACCTCCTTCTTATCCTCGCTCGCATGGTGGACGCGGGACCTGCCCCGCGCGGCGCGCCCGGTAGGCTGACGAGCGGGCCGTGACTGGCGCGCTGGGATGGGACGGACCATCAGGGAGCGGCCCGAGCGGGAAGAGTGCCGTGCGCCTGGGCCGAACGTGAACGCTGTACGCACACCGTCCGGAGGTCCCCCGATGCCCGAGAATTCCGCCTCCCTCTCCGCCGAGTCGACCGCCTTCCGTGCCGCCCTCGACGTGATCCGCGCCGTCGAGCCGCGCGTCGCCGACGCCATCGGCCAGGAGGTCACCGACCAACGCGAGATGCTCAAGCTGATCGCCTCGGAGAACTACGCCTCCCCGGCGACCCTGCTCGCGATGGGCAACTGGTTCAGCGACAAGTACGCCGAGGGCACCGTCGGCCGCCGCTTCTACGCCGGCTGCCGCAACGTCGACACCGTCGAGTCCCTCGCCGCCGAGCACGCCCGTGAACTCTTCGGCGCCCGCCACGCCTACGTCCAGCCGCACTCCGGCATCGACGCCAACCTGGTCGCCTTCTGGGCCGTCCTCGCCGACCGCGTCGAGGCGCCCTTCCTGGAGAAGGCCGGCGCCCGCCAGGTCAACGACCTGACCGAGGCCGACTGGGCCGAGCTCCGCCAGGCCTTCGGCAACCAGCGCATGCTCGGCATGTCCCTGGACGCCGGCGGCCACCTCACCCACGGCTTCCGCCCGAACATCTCCGGCAAGATGTTCGACCAGCGCTCCTACGGCACCGACCCGGCCACCGGCCTCATCGACTACGAGGCCCTGCGTGCCCAGGCCCGCGAGTTCAAGCCGCTGATCATCGTCGCCGGCTACTCCGCGTACCCCCGGCTGGTGAACTTCCGGATCATGCGGGAGATCGCCGACGAGGTCGGCGCCACCCTCATGGTCGACATGGCGCACTTCGCCGGCCTGGTCGCGGGCAAGGTCCTCACCGGCGACTTCGACCCGGTCCCGCACGCCCAGATCGTCACCACGACCACCCACAAGTCGCTGCGCGGCCCGCGCGGCGGCATGGTCCTGTGCGACGACTCCCTCAAGGACCAGGTGGACCGCGGCTGCCCGATGGTCCTCGGCGGCCCGCTCCCGCACGTCATGGCCGCCAAGGCCGTAGCCCTGGCCGAGGCCCGGCAGCCCGCCTTCCAGGACTACGCCCAGCGCATCGTGGACAACTCCCGCGCCCTGGCCGAGGGCCTGATGCGCCGCGGCGCCACCCTCGTCACCGGCGGCACCGACAACCACCTCTGCCTGATCGACGTCGCCACCTCCTACGGCCTCACCGGCCGCCAGGCCGAGGCCGCGCTGCTCGATTCCGGCATCGTCACCAACCGCAACGCCATCCCGGCCGACCCGAACGGCGCCTGGTACACCTCCGGCATCCGCATCGGCACCCCGGCGCTCACCACCCGCGGCCTCGGCACGGCGGAGATGGACGAGGTGGCGGGCCTGATCGACCGCGTCCTCAGCACCACCGAGCCGGGCACCACCAAGTCCGGCGCCCCCTCCAAGGCGGCCCACGTCCTGGACGAGAAGGTCGCCCAGGAGATCTCCCGGCGGGCGACGGACCTGGTGGCGGGTTTCCCGCTGTACCCGCAGGTCGACCTCGGCTGAAACGCCCCCGGAAGAGGCGCGGGGAACCGCGCGAGCCACCACAGGCGGCCCGCGGTTCCCCACGCACCGAACCCGTCAAACTCTCTGCGACAATAAAAAGCATGGCTGACCGACCTCGCGTGCTCTCCGGCATCCAGCCCACGGCTGGCTCGTTCCACCTCGGCAACTACCTCGGCGCCGTCCGCCAGTGGGTGGCCCTCCAGGAGTCCCACGACGCGTTCTACATGGTCGTCGACCTGCACGCGATCACGGTCCCGCAGGACCCGAAGGAGCTGCGCGCCAACACCCGGCTCGCCGCCGCCCAGCTGCTGGCCGCCGGACTGGACCCGGACCGCTGCACGCTCTTCGTGCAGAGCCACGTCCCCGAGCACGCCCAGCTCGCCTGGATCATGAACTGCCTCACCGGCTTCGGCGAGGCCAGCCGCATGACCCAGTTCAAGGACAAGTCCGCCAAGCAGGGGGCCGACCGCGCCTCCGTCGGCCTCTTCACGTACCCGATCCTCCAGGTCGCGGACATCCTGCTGTACCAGGCGGGCGAGGTGCCCGTGGGCGAGGACCAGCGCCAGCACATCGAGCTGACCCGCGACCTCGCCGAGCGCTTCAACGGCCGCTTCGGCGACACCTTCACGATCCCGAAGCCGTACATCCTCAAGGAGACGGCGAAGATCTACGACCTCCAGGACCCGACGGTCAAGATGAGCAAGTCGGCGTCCACGCCGAAGGGCCTCATCAACCTCCTCGACGAGCCGAAGACCACGGCCAAGAAGGTCAAGAGCGCGGTCACCGACACGGACACGGTGATCCGCTACGACGTCGAGACCAAGCCGGGCGTCTCCAACCTCCTCACCATCTACTCCACGCTCACCGGCAAGACCGTCGCGGAGCTGGAGCAGGAGTACGAGGGCAAGATGTACGGCGCGCTCAAGACGGACCTCGCCGACGTCATGGTCGAGTTCGTCACGCCGTTCCGCGAGCGCACCCAGCAGTACCTGGACGACTCCGAGACGCTGGACGCGGTCCTCGCCAAGGGCGCCGAGAAGGCGCGCGCCGTCGCCGCCGAGACCCTCGCGCAGGCGTACGACCGCGTGGGCTTCCTCCCGGCCAAGCACTGAGGCGTACGACCGCACGGGTCCGCGCGGGCAGAGCGCTGCACATCACTTCCGCCGCGCCTGCCCGAAGGACATCCGTGGCCGTACAGTCGATAGCCGACGGCCGGGACGAGACGGCCGAGAAGACGACAGACGCGACGACAGGAGATGACGTGGGGACCGTAACGATCGGCGTGTCGATCGCGGTCCCGGAGCCTCACGGCAGCCTGCTCCAGGAGCGGCGCGCGGGCTTCGGCGACGCCGCGGCTCACGGCATCCCCACGCACGTCACGCTGCTGCCGCCGACCGAGGTGGACGAGGCCGACCTGCCGGCGATCGACGCACACCTGTCCGAGGTCGCCACCGCGGGCCGGCCGTTCCCGATGCGGCTGTCCGGCACCGGCACCTTCCGGCCCCTGTCACCGGTGGTCTACGTGCGGGTCGTCGAGGGCGCCGACGCGTGCGCCTGGCTCCAGCAGCACATCCGGGACGCCTCCGGGCCGGTGGCGCGCGAGTTGCAGTTCCCCTACCACCCGCACGTCACCGTCGCGCACGGCATCGACGACGCGGCCATGGACCGCGCCTTCGAGGAACTGGCTCGGTTCGAGGCCGAGTGGCCGTGCACCGGTTTCGCGCTGTACGAGCAGGGCGCCGACGGCGTCTGGCGCAAGCTGCGCGAGTACGCCTTCGGGGGGCCCGTGGTACCGCCGCAGCCGGGCCACGCGGAAGTGGAACGGGGCACGATCGCCAGCCGTTAGGCCATCAACCAGCGGTACACCGCGCGGGGCGCATGCCGCAGGGCCGTCATCAGCGGGCGGAGCGCACCCGGCACCCACACCGTCTCCGAGCGGCGGCGCAGGCCCAGTTCGATGGCCGTGGCGACCGCCTCCGGTGTGCTGGCGAGCGGTGTCCGCGTCCCGGCGGCCGGATGTCCCGTCCGCACGGACCCGGGACGTACGACCATGACGTGGACGCCGGTGCCGTGCAGGGCGTCGCCGAGGCCCTGGGCGAAGACGTCGAGACCGGCCTTGCTGGAGCCGTAGATGAAGTCGGCGCGGCGGGCGCGTTCGGCGGCGGCGGAGGACAGCACGACGAGGGAGCCGTGGCCCTGGCCCTGCAAGGCGCGCCCGGCGACCAGGCCGGCCGAGACGGCCCCGGTGTAGTTGGTCTGGGCGACCCGCACCGCCCGCACCGGGTCGCGCTCGTCGTGTGCCTGGTCGCCGAGGATGCCGAAGGCGAGCAGCACCATGTCGACGGGCCCGTCGGTGAACACCTTGCCGAGGACGGCCTCGTGGGACTCGGGATCGAGCGCGTCGAAGGCGACGGTGTGCACGTCCGCGCCGAGCGCGCGCAGGCTCCCGGCGGCGTTCTCCAGCGCCAGGGAGGGGCGGCCCGCCAGCCACACCGTGCGGGTGCGGCGGGCGATCAGCCGGCGCGCGGTGGCCAGCGCGATCTCGGACGTGCCGCCGAGGACGAGCAGGGACTGGGGAAGAGCGGTGGCGTCCTTCATGACAGCCGACCGTATCGCCCGTATATGACCGTTCTGCCGGAGAAACGCGGTGTTGACGTCCATGGGCAGCGGGCACAGTCGGATCATGGACTGGCTGAAGAGGCTCCCCGGCATCGGGCCGATCGTCACCCGGCTGATGCTCACGCACGCGTGGCGGTGCTACGAGCGGCTGGACCGGGTGAAGTGGGCCAGGCTCGCCGCCGCCATGACGTTCGTCAGCTTCGTGGCGCTGTTCCCGCTGCTGACCGTGGCCGCCGCGATCACCGCCGCCACGCTCGGCCCGTCCCGCCAGAAGACCGTGGAGCACCGGATCGCCGACCAGTTCCCGGGTCTCGCCGACCAGTTGGACCTCACCTCCCTGGTGCAGAACGCGGGCACGGTCGGTGTCATCGCGGGCGCGGTCCTGCTGTTCACGGGCATCGGCTGGGTCGGTCAGGTGCGGGACTGCCTGCGCGCGGTGTGGGAGCTGCCGGACCGCGAGGAGAACCCGGTCGTCACCAAGGCCAAGGACGCGGTCATCCTGCTGGGCTTCGGCGGCGCCCTGCTGGTCACCCTCGCCGCGTCCACCCTCGCCTCGGCCGCCGTCGGCCTGGTCTCCCGGCAGATCGGCCTGGACGAACACAGCTGGGGCAGCGTCCTGTTGCGGATCGCCGCGTTCGCCGTCGCCGTGCTCGCCGACTTCCTCGTCCTGCTCTACGTCCTGACCCTGCTGCCCGGGGTCGAGCCGACGCGCCGCCGCCTGCTGGTCGCCGCGCTGCTCGGCGCGATCGGCTTCGAACTGCTGAAGCTGCTCCTCAGCGGCTACATCCAGGGGGTCGCCGCGAAGAGCATGTACGGCGCGTTCGGCGTCCCCGTGGCACTGCTGCTGTGGATCAACTTCACGGCCAAACTGGTCCTGTTCTGCGCCTCCTGGACGGCGACGCCGAGCAAGGAGGCGGCGGGGCTCAGGGACGCGCCCGACGGCGCATCAGGTCCGGCAGCGGCCACCGGCGGTTGACCAGGAACGCCCCGCCCCCGAGCAGCACCAGCAGCCCGCCCGCGACGGCCAGGGCGATCCCGACCCCGCTGGAGCCGGACGCGGCGGTGGCGCTCGCCACGGGCTTCGACCCCGGCCCGCCGGACCCGGCCGCCTGCCCCGGGTCCTGCGCGGCGGACGTGCTCGGGCCGGGCTGCGGGGCCGTCGAGGAGGCGCTCTTCGGCGGCACCAGTTCGCCCACCGCGTTGACCTTGCCGACGGCCTGGAAGCCCCAGTCGAACAGCTTGGCGGTCTCCTTGTAGACCTCGTTGTGCTCGTGCTTCTCCGGGTTCATCACCGTGACGAGCAGCACCTTGCCGTTCCGCTCGGCGACCCCGGTGAAGGTGGCGCCCGCGTGCGTGGTGTTGCCGTTCTTCACGCCCGCGATGCCCTGGTAGACGGGGACGTCGGTGTCGCCGCTCAGCAGCCGGTTGGTGTTCCGGATCTCGGCGGAGCCGAACGTCGCGCTCACCGTCGAGCAGTAGTCGCGGAAGTCCTTCTTCTGCAACCCGGAGCGGGCGAACAGCGTCAGGTCGTACGCCGACGACACCTGTCCCGGCGCGTCGTAGCCGTCCGGCGAGACCACGTTCGTGTCCAGGGCCTGGAGTTCCTCGGCGTGGTCCTGCATGTCCTGGACGGTCTGCTTGACGCCGCCGTTCATCTGGGACAGCACGTGCACGGCGTCGTTGCCCGAGCGCAGGAAGACCCCGAGCCACAGGTCGTGGACGGAGTAGGTGGCGCCCTCCTTTATCCCGACCACGCTGGAGCCGACGCCCACGCCCTTGAGGTCCGACGCCGCCACCTTGTGCTCGGTGCTCTGGGGGAACCGGGGCAGCACGGTGTCCGCGAACAGCATCTTCAGCGTGCTCGCCGGGGGCAGCCGCCAGTGCGCGTTGTGCGCGGCGAGGACCTCCCCGGACTCGGCGTCGGAGACGATCCAGGAACGGGCGGTGAGGTCCTTGGGCAGGACCGGCACACCGGGGGCGAGGTTGACCTGAGTGCCGGGCATGCCGAGCCGGGCGCCGCCCACGGTGGACATCCGGGCCGGGGGCGTGGCCGTCGGACTCGTCGAGGGGGTCGGCGCGGCGAGGGCGGCGGGCGCGGTGACGGACAGGGACAGCAGGGTGGCGGAGGTGACCAGCAGGGATCGCCTGACGGTCGTGTTCGGTGCGGGCACGAGCGAGAACGTACCCGTACCCGAGCGCGAAGTCCCACGTCCCCTCCCACCCCCGACAAGGAACCGGACACGGGACGGCGATACTGGACCCATGAAGCTCAGCCGCCCGGTGTCCTGGTTCCTGCTCGTGTTCGGGGTGTGGTCCTGGGTCATCTGGGTCACTTTCGTCAAGAACCTGGTCAAGGACAGCAGCGGGCTCGCCTTCGACGACGGTCACCCGACCGCGTACTTCTGGGTGCATCTGCTGCTGGCGGTCGTCTCCTTCGTATGGGGGACGGCCATCGGGGTCATCGGGTTGCGCGGTCTGCGCGCACTGCGCCGGAATTCATAGCGGGGGACCGGTCGGGGTGGTCATCGTCTTCGCGCTCGTCGCACTGGCCGTCCCGGCCGTCGTGGCGGGCCTGCACTGGTACGTGTGGCGGCGCCTGGTCCGCGACACCACGCGGGGTCCGGGCCCCGCCCGCCGCGCCGGCACCGCGGTGTTCGTCGCCGGCCCGGTCCTGATGGTCGGAGCCCTGGTCGCCGAACGCGCGGGCGCCCCCTTCTGGCTCCAGCGCACCCTGGCCTGGCCGGGCTTCCTGTGGATGGCCCTCGCGCTGTACCTGCTCCTGGCGGTCCTGGCGACCGAGGTCGCACGCCCCCTCCTCACCCGCCTGCCCCGACGCCCCACGGCTCCGCCCACAACCGGCCCCACCCGGGCCGGAGCGGCTTCGCCTGCGGCCGGTTCGAACCGGGCCGCGGCGACTTCGCCCGTCACCGGTTCGAGCCCGGACTCCGTGGCTTCGCCTGTGGCCGGTTCGAGCCCGGACGCCGACGCGTCTCCTGCCGGCGGTTCGAACCGGGCCGCGGCGACTTCGCCCGTCACCGGTTCGAGCCCGGACTCCGTGGCTTCGCCTGTGGCCGGTTCGAGCCCGGACCCCGGCGCGTCTCCTGTCTGCGGTTCGAGCCCGGATGCCGTGGGCTCGCTTGTCGGCGGTTCGAGCGGGGACGCGGTGGGCTCGCCTCCCAGCGGTCCGAGCCCGGACTCCGTGGCTTCGCCTGTGGCCGGTTCGAGCCCGGACCCCGGCACGTCTCCTGTCGGCGGTTCGAGCCCGGATGCCGTGGGCTCGCTTGTCGGCGGTTCGAGCGGGGACGCGGTGGGCTCGCCTCCCACCCACCCGAGCCCCGACCCCGTGGCCTCGCCTCCCACCCACCCGAGCCCCGACCCCGTGGCCTCGGCTCCCGGCCGTCCGAGTCGGGGGACGGGGGTCCAGGCGGCGGAGTCCCCTGGGACGGCCGGCGCGGCACCGGGCGGCCGGGAACCCACCCGGCGCCTCGTCGTCTCCCGCCTCCTCGCCGGCGCGGCCACCACCGCCGCCGTGGCGACAGTCGGCCACGGAACCTACGGAGTCCTCAAGGGCCCCCGGGTCAAACGTGTCACCGTACCGCTGGCCAAACTCCCGCGAGCAGCCCACGGCTTCCGCATAGCCGTCGTCAGCGACATCCACCTCGGCCCCGTCCTCGGCCGAGGCTTCGCACAGCGGGTCGTCGACACGGTCAACGCCACCCGGCCGGACCTGATCGCGGTCGTCGGCGACCTGGTCGACGGCAGCGTCAAGGACCTCGGCCCGGCCGCCGCCCCCCTCGCCCGGCTCAGCGCCCGCCACGGCGCGTACTTCGTCACGGGCAACCACGAGTACTTCTCCGGCGCCGAGCAGTGGATCGAAGAGGTCCGCGACCTCGGCCTGCACCCGCTCCAGAACGCCCGCACCGAGCTGCCGTACTTCGACCTGGCCGGCGTCAACGACGTCCAGGGCGAGAGCGAGGGCCAGGGCCCGGACTTCGCCAGGGCACTCGACGACCGGGACCCGGCACGCGCGTGCGTGCTGCTCGCCCACCAGCCGGTGCAGATCCACGAGGCCGTACGCCACGGCGTCGACCTCCAGCTCTCCGGCCACACCCACGGCGGCCAGCTCTGGCCCGGCAGCCTCCTCGCCGCCGCGGCCAACCCGACGGTCGCCGGTCTCGACCGCTACGGCGACACGCAGTTGTACGTCAGCAGGGGCGCGGGCGCCTGGGGACCGCCCACGCGCGTGGGGGCGCCGTCGGACGTGACGGTGATCGAACTGGCCGCCAAGCGCGCATGAGCCGCGGAACGCGCCGAGCCGCCCCCCCGTTCGAGCGGGACCGCTCCCACGCCTGTGGAGGAGCTGTGAAACCCGGCGGAAACAACACCTCGGTAAGTTCTTTCACAACTGGTCAGAAAGCCCTTCCCCGCGGTGAAACCGGTGTGATTAGGTGAGCCGCGCCACTTAGGGGAGTGGCCGATTCATGCTGGCCAGGGGTAGGGCCTCGACGGGCCTGGGGAGGGCACCACCATGCGATCTGTTCGCATGCGGATTCTCGTGACGCTGCTCGTGTTGGCGGTCGTGGGGATCGGCGGCTGGCAACTGCTGCCGTCGCAGGAGGACCAGAACAAGACCATCACCGTCGGTACGACGGACGCCGTCACCGCACTCGACCCGGCCGGCGCCTACGACGCCGGTTCCTGGGCGCTGTTCAGCAATGTGTTCCAGTCGTTGCTGACGTTCGAGCCGGGCGGGGTCGAGCCGGTCCCGGATGCGGCACAGAGCTGCGCGTTCGAGGGCAGCGGCCTCAGGACGTACCGGTGCACCCTGCGCTCCGGGATCACCTTCCCGAGCGGGCGCGCCATGACGGCACAGGACGTCAAGTACTCCTTCGACCGGGTCAAGAAGATCAACTCCGATGTCGGCCCGGCGTCCCTGTTCGACACGCTCGCCTCGGTGACCGCCGACGACGCGCACACCGTCACCTTCCACCTGTCGTCCGCGGACGCCACCTTCCCGCTGAAGGTCGCCACCGGCGCCGGCGCGATCGTGGACAAGGACAAGTACCCCGCCGACGCCCTGCGCACGGGCACCGACGTCGACGGCACCGGGCCGTACACGCTGACGGCGTACGCCAAGGACCAGAAGGCCGACCTCGCGCCGAACGGGCACTACAAGGGCTATCTGAGCGGCGTCGGCCGCCCGGTCGAGCTGCGGTACTACACCGACTCCGCGAAGCTGGACCGGGCCTGGAAGGGCCGGGAGGTCGAAGTGGCCACCCGGACCCTGCCGCCGGGCGTGCTCTCCGGGCTGAACCCGAGCGATCCCGAGCAGCGGGTCACCGAGTCCGACAGCGCCGAGACCCGCAACCTGTACCTCAACACCCGCTCCGGCTCCCCGCTGCACGACGTGCGGGTGCGCCGGGCGATGGCCTGGCTGGTCAACCGTGAGCAGCTCGCCACGACGGTGTACGAGGGCACGGTCGACCCGCTGTACTCGCTGATCCCGACGGGCATCACCGGGCACACCACCTCGTTCTTCGACTCCTACCCGACCCAGAGCACCGACAAGGCGCGCCGGCTGCTCACCGAGGCCGGGGTGAGCCTGCCGGTCCGCTTCACCCTCGGCTACGGCATCGGCCGGGGCGCGGGCGCGGAGGAGTCCGCGGAGCTGAAGAAGCAGCTGGAGGCGGGCGGCCTGTTCAAGGTGGACGTCAAGGGCTACGAGTGGACCGACTTCCAGAAGCGCTGGGCCGCCGGGAAGATGGACGCCTGGGGGGTCGGCTGGGTCGCCGACTACCCCGACCCGGACACCTTCGGCGGCCCGCTCGTCGGCACCGGCTCCACCATGAGCACCGGGTACAGCAACAAGCTGGTCGACCACCTCATCCTGGACAGCCAGCAGTACGCCGACCGGACCCGGGCCGCGAAGGACTTCAAGGACATCCAGACGGACGTGGCCGAGGACGTCCCGCTGATCCCGCTCTGGCAGCGCAAGGAGTACGTGGTCAGCACCGAGGACGTGGGCGGCGGCCAGTACCTGTCGGACGGCACGGGCGTGTTCCGCCTGTGGCGCCTGACCTGGATCTGATCAGTCGGCCTTCTTCTGTCCGGCCCTGATGATCTGCTCCACGTCGAGCGCGACCTCGGCACCGATCGAGTCGGGCAGCGTCACCGTCTCGTCGGGGGCGTGGACGCGGTGGTTCGCGTACTCGCTCCCGGCGGGCTCCGTGAGGACGTGGAGGCGCTGGTGCTTGCGGTCGACCACGAGATAGACGGGCACCTTGGCCTCGGCGTACGCGCCGACCTTGGTCTTCAGGTCGTCCCGCCAGTTGCCGGAGGTGACCTCCAGGACCAGGCGGAAGCAGACCGGGTCGTAGGCGTTGTTCTCGATGAAGTGGTCGTCGATGTCGGCGTCCACGACGACCAGGTCGGGGATGCAGTAGTCCTCGGCCCCGGTGGGGAGCTTGATCGCGACGCTCTGGAGCACCTCGGTCTCGCCGTCGTCCAGGCCCGCGGCGATGAAGGGGCGCATGAGCTTGGTCAGGGCGCGGGCGTGGGGGGCATCCGGTGAAGGGGTCACGAGGAGATGGCCTCCGATGATCTCGACGCGGTAGCCCGGATGGCGCTCCATGATCTCGTCGGCGATGGCCGTGAGGGAGAACGGCTCGTCGGCGTCGAAGGGCTGCTCGACGGATGCAGCGGACATCGCGTGCCTCCTAGGGGCTGGTGTCGAGAACATCATCGTAGGCAGCCAGGGCCCCGGACGTCGTGTTCCCGCGCCTTCACCCGAAAGTGATCACTCGCCCTCCCGGCTCCCCCGCCCCGGGTCCGGCAGGACCTTCGTCATCCCGGGCAGGAAGTCCGTGAACAGCTCGTGGACCTCCAGGACGAGGGGTCGCAGTACCCGGAACCGGGCGAGGGAGACACCGCGGGCGGTCAGACTGGCCCCCCGCCGCGCCAGCCGGTAACTGCGCTCCCGCCCCTCCGTGCGGTCGAAGATCCAGTACAGGACCAGACCCATCTGGGCCAGCCACATCAGCTCCGGGAGCACCTCCCGCAGCTCGGGGGCCACCTTGGACTTCGAACCGGCCAGCACCTCCCGGTGCACGCTGATGGCCTGCTCGCGCGCGTGCTCGCTCTCGGGCGAGAAGGGGCTGAGCGGGCTGTCGGGGTCGGCGGCGTTCTTGAAGAACTGGACCGCGAACTCGTGGTACGGCCGGGCGATGTCCAGCCACGCGGTCAGCACGCCCGCGAGCCGGGCCTCCAGGTCGGTCTCCCGGTCCAGGATCTCCCGGACCGCCGCCTGGTGCTCGGCGGCGATCCGGTCGTAGAAGCCCTGGATCAGGTGTTCCTTGCCCTCGAAGTAGTAGTAGGCGTTGCCGACGGAGACCCCGGCCTCCTTGGCGATGGCCCGCATCGTCGTCTTGTCGTACCCGTGCTCCTGGAACAACCGCATCGCGGTCTCCAGGATCAGCGCACGGGTCTGCTCGGACTTGCTGCTCTGGGGGCCGGCCGCCTCGGGGCCGTCGTTCTTCGCGGGCACGGTAGGAGCCTAACGAGTGGCGGGGGCCGCTTCGGAGCAGGACGGCGGGGAGTACGTCCAGCCCGTGCCCGGATGGTAGGACCAGCCGTCCGCCCGCCGGTACACGTGGCCGCCCCACCGCGTCCCCGGCCCCCGCGCGTCCCGCCACTTCGCCGCTGCGAGCACCGCGCCCCGGGCCAGTTTCGCGCCCGTCGGCCCGGCCAGCTCGTGGGCGAGCGGGCGGTGTTCGCGCAGCGCCCACAGGACGACGATCCAGGCGCGCGAGCCCCGGTAGACCTGCCCGGAGTCACCGACGACGGTGATCTCGTCGAGGGCGGTGGCGTGGTCGAGCCCCGGGAAGCGGCTTCGGGCCTCGGCCGATCCGGCCGGCAGCAGCTCCAGCGGGACCAGCCGGGGCCGGCGGGCCAGCCAGTCGCGCAGATGGGCGCCCAGGGCGCACTCGGCGTCGTACAGGACGGTCAGCCCCCGGACCGGGGTGCCCGCGGCACCCCGGCCCTCCGTCCCGGTCGGGGCGGTCGTGCCGGTCACGGCCGTCACGCCCCGGCCGTCGGGGCGATCCACTCCTGCGGGGCGACCGGGGGCAGTTGCTCCCGCTCCATGACCCCGCGCCGGCGGATCTTGTTGAGCACGTACACGTTCCCCAGGTGCATCACGCCGAGCACCAGCAGGACCACGCCCAGCTTGGTCGACAGGGCCTCGAAGATGCCGCGGGTGTCCTCGATCGTCTCGTCGCCCCCCAGGTACAGCGCCACGAAGCCGAGGTTGACCAGGTAGAAGCCGACGACCAGGAGGTGGTTGACGGCATCCGCGAGCTTCTCGTCGCCGCGCAGCACGTCGGCCAGGAAGATCCGGCCGTTGCGGCTGAGCGTGCGGGCCACCCAGACGGTCAACGCGATGCTGACGACCAGGTAGATGACGTAGGCGATGACGGTGCGGTCCATGCCCCACCCCTTCTTGAACGCGTTCAAAACGCTGACAGGTATGACTGTAGACCTGTTTTTGAACGCGTTCAACTGAAGGGGTGGTGGCAGGGGTCTCAGGCTCTGCGGCCCAGTGCGGGGCGCTTGGTGTAGTCCGTGAAGCCGAGGATGTTCCCCCAGGGATCGGCGATCTCCACCGTCCAGCCGGTGGCCACCGGGAAGACCTCGTCCAGGAGTGCGATGCCGGCGGCGGCCAGCTCCCGCGCCGCCGCCCGCGCGTCCGGCACCTCCAGCCAGACGCGCGGCGAGGGCCAGGGCGGGGTCCGCTGCCGCAGCTCCTCCTCGGTGCGCAGCAGGATGCCGGGCGTCTCCCCGCCGACCTTCAGCTGCGCGATCCCGCCCTCGTCGAACCGGAAGCCCACGGCGAACCCGGCCCGCTCGTAGAAGGCGACGGCCTCGCCGAGGTCGCCGACGGGGAGCAGCACGTTGTCGAAACCGAGCAGTTCGTACGACTCTTCGTCTGACATGTCGTCACATTAGGAGCCTTGCTCCCGGGAAGCGAGGAGCCCCACCGGAGCGGATCTCCGGTGGGGCTCCCAGGGGGCCCGGCAGTGGGCCACGGCCCGGCGTACCGGGCGGCCCGACCGACTCCGAGGCACTCGGCCTGTTCGTCCGGCTGCGGGACTTCGACCGGGACGGCGACGCCGACCTGCTGGTCTCGGGTGACCTCTACCGCACGGATCTGCTGCTGCGCGGGTCCGCCAAGGGCGTCACGACCAGTGGCGCGTCGAAGCCCGACCTCGACCCGGCCTTCCCTCAGTGATCCTGCCGCCCCGCAGGACGTGCACGCCGCCCGCGTTCTCAGCCGGCAGGAGGTGTCCGGCCCGCTCGCGCCGCCGCGCGGCACCAGCACGGAGCCCGCAGCCGTTCTCGTCTAAGTCGGCGATCACGCCGGTCGCGCCGTAGTCCGCCTGCGTGGCGTTGTACGTCGTGTACTTCCCGCGCTTGATCGTGGAGCCGCCCCGCACGAACCACGCCGCCTGCGTCGTCCTGCCGTTCTCGCAGCCCTGGCCGAGCACGTACAGGTCGGTGGCCTTGCCCGGGATGTCGGGGCTGTCCTGCGTGAACCTCACCGACTTGGACCCCGGCCCTGGGGGAGAACCGCGGCGGGCCGGCCCGGCCGGCACCCACTCCGCCACGACAAGGGCCCCGCTCCCGGTGTGGAACCGGGGGCGGGGCCCGCGTGCTTCAGGCGTGCCGTGGATCAGTAGCGGCGCGTGATCAGCGCGCGCTTCACTTCCTGGATCGCCTTCGTGACCTCGATGCCGCGCGGGCAGGCGTCCGTGCAGTTGAAGGTCGTGCGGCAACGCCACACGCCGTCACGGTCGTTGAGGATCTCCAGCCGCTGCTCGCCGGCCTCGTCACGCGAGTCGAAGATGAAGCGGTGGGCGTTCACGATCGCGGCCGGACCGAAGTACTGGCCGTCGTTCCAGAACACCGGGCAGGACGACGTGCACGCGGCGCACAGGATGCACTTGGTGGTGTCGTCGAACCGCTCGCGGTCCTCGGCGGACTGCAACCGCTCCCGGGTCGGCTCGTTCGTCTCCTTGGTGACCAGGAACGGCATGACGTCCCGGTACGCCTGGAAGAACGGCTCCATGTCCACGACCAGGTCCTTCAGGACCGTCAGGCCCTTGATGGGCTCGACCGTGATCGGCTTCTCGGGGTTGATGTCCTTGATCAGCGTCTTGCAGGCAAGGCGGTTCTTGCCGTTGATCCGCATCGCGTCCGAGCCGCAGATGCCGTGCGCGCACGAGCGGCGGAAGGTGAGGGTGCCGTCGACGTCCCACTTGATCTTGTGGAGGCCGTCGAGGACCCGCTCCTTGGGGTCGATCTCCAGCTGGAAGTCTTCCCAGGTGGCCTCCGCCGCGACCTCCGGGTTGAACCGGCGGATGCGGAAGGTGACCGTGATGTAGGGGGAGTCGGCGAAGCCGGGCTCGGGCTGGCCGGCCGCGTCCGCCTTGTCCAGAACAGGGGTAGCCATCAGTACTTACGCTCCATCGGCTGGTAGCGGGTCTGGACGACCGGCTTGTAGTCGAGACGGACGGTTTCCGAGCCGTCGGCGCCGACCTCGCGGTACGCCATGGTGTGGCGCATGAAGTTGACGTCGTCGCGGTTCGGGTAGTCCTCGCGGTAGTGACCACCGCGGGACTCCTTGCGGGCGAGGGCCGACACCGCCATGACCTCGGCCAGGTCGAGCAGGTTGCCCAACTCGATCGCCTCCAGCAGGTCCGTGTTGAAACGCCGGCCCTTGTCCTGGATCGCCACGTTCTTGTAGCGCTCCTTGAGCTCGGCGATCTTCTCGACGGCCGTCTTGATCGTCTGCTCGGTGCGGAACACCATGACGTTGGCGTCCATGGTCTCCTGGAGCTCGCGGCGCAGCGTCGCCACCCGCTCGTTGCCGGTGGAGGCGCGCAGCCGCTCGATCTGATCGACGACGAAGGACTCCGGGGCGTCCGGCAGCTCGACGTAGTCGGCCTTCGCCGAGTACTCGGCGGCGGCGATGCCCGCGCGGCGGCCGAAGACGTTGATGTCCAGCAGCGAGTTGGTGCCGAGGCGGTTGGCGCCGTGCACGGACACGCAGGCGACCTCGCCGGCCGCGTACAGACCCGGGACGACGGTGGTGTTGTCCGCCAGGACCTCACCCTCGACGTTCGTCGGGATGCCGCCCATCGCGTAGTGCGCGGTCGGCTGGATCGGGATCGGGTCCGTGTACGGCTCGATGCCGAGGTAGGTCCGCGCGAACTCGGTGATGTCCGGGAGCTTGGCGTCCAGTTGCTCCGGCGGCAGGTGGGTCAGGTCCAGGTAGACGTGGTCGCCCTCGGGACCACAGCCACGGCCCTCGCGGATCTCCGTGTAGATGGAGCGGGACACGACGTCACGGGACGCCAGGTCCTTCATGACGGGAGCGTACTTCTCCATGAAGCGCTCGCCGTCCTTGTTGCGCAGGATGCCGCCCTCGCCGCGGGCGCCCTCGGTGAGCAGGATGCCCATGCGCCAGATGCCGGTCGGGTGGAACTGGAAGAACTCCATGTCCTCCAGCGGGAGGCCGCGCCGGTAGACCGCCGCCTGACCGTCACCGGTCAGCGTGTGGGCGTTCGACGTCACCTTGAAGAACTTGCCGGTGCCGCCGGAGGCGTAGATGACGGCCTTCGCCTGGAAGACGTGGATCTCGCCGGTGGCGAGCTCGTACGCCACCACACCGGCCGACCTCTTGACGCCGTCGACCTCGGTGATCAGCTGGTCCAGGACGTAGAACTCGTTGAAGAACTCCACGCCCTCCTTGACGCAGTTCTGGTACAGCGTCTGGAGGATCATGTGGCCGGTGCGGTCCGCGGCGTAGCAGGACCGGCGGACCGGGGCCTCGCCGTGGTTGCGGCTGTGACCGCCGAAGCGGCGCTGGTCGATGGTGCCGTTCGGCGTCCGGTTGAACGGCAGGCCCATCTTCTCCAGGTCGAGGACGGCGTCGATGGCCTCCTTCGCCAGGATCTCGGCGGCGTCCTGGTCGACCAGGTAGTCACCGCCCTTGACCGTGTCGAAGGTGTGCCACTCCCAGTTGTCCTCCTCCACGTTGGCCAGCGCGGCGGCCATGCCGCCCTGCGCGGCGCCCGTGTGGGAGCGGGTGGGGTAGAGCTTGGTCAGGACCGCGGTGCGGCTGCGCTTCGTCGCCTCGATGGCGGCGCGCATGCCCGCGCCGCCGGCGCCGACGATGACGGTGTCGTACTTGTGGATCTTCATGATTCTCGCAGCCCCGTGCCTAGCGGATGTTCGGGTCGAAGGTGAAGATCACCAGCGTGCCCAGCAGGATGGTGAACACCGTGGCGGTGTAGAGCAGGCCCTTCAGCCACAGCCGGCTGTTCGGGCGCTCCGCGTAGTCGTTGATGATCGTGCGCAGGCCGTTGGCGCCGTGCAGCATCGCCAGCCACAGCATCAGCAGGTCCCAGACCTGCCAGAACGGGGACGCCCAGCGGCCGGCCACGAAGGCGAAGCCGATCTTGGAGACGCCGCCGTCCAGCACGAGCTGGATCAGCAGGTGGCCGATGACGAGGACGACCAGCACGATGCCGGACAGGCGCATGAACAGCCAGGCGGCGAGCTCGAAGTTGCCCCGGGTCGACTTCGGGGACTTCTTGGTGCGCTTGCGCGGCGCCTCGATCAGCGGGGCCGGGTTGTCGACGGTGTACACGGGAGCGCCCTCGACGGGGCCGACTCCGGAGGCCGCGGTTTCAGTCGTGGACATCGGCGTCAGCTCCCAAACAGGACACGGTAGGCGTGGCCGAGGACCGGGTAGATCGCCCCGAGCATCAGCACGATCCAGACACCCATCACGGTCCAGAACATCTGCTTCTGGTAGCGCGGGCCCTTCGACCAGAAGTCGACGGCGATGACGCGCAGGCCGTTGAGCGCGTGGAAGAGGATGGCGGCGACGAGGCCGTACTCCAGCAGCGCGACGATCGGCGTCTTGTACGTGGCTACGACCTTGTCGTAGTCCTCGGGGGAGACACGCACGAGAGCGGTGTCCAGCACGTGAACGAACAGGAAGAAGAAGATGAGGACGCCGGTGACTCGGTGAGCCACCCAGGACCACATTCCTTCCCGGCCGCGGTACAGCGTTCCAGCCGGCACGGAAGAACCCTCCGGGAGCGGGGACTAGGGCCGCGCCGGCTTCACTGTCGGTCGGGCCCGGCCGGGTACGGTCCACCGGCCCTCTGCATGGTATCCACGTGCCACCGTGGTGCTTACGGGGGGCCTACCGGTGTGATCAAAGTGGCACGCGGTTGGGCTAGCGGGTGCGGTCGGCGGGGCGGGTTCGACTGTCATTTGCCGGATGCGGGGGTGTTTGGGCTGGTCGCGCCCACGTGGCGGCAGCCACAAATCGAACACAGCCCCGCGCCGCTGAGCAGGGCGAGCAGCCGTCCCCGGGCGAGACGCCGGAGCTCGTCCGCCGCCACCACCCGTTCCTCCTCGGGATCGTTTGCCAATCGTGACCGGATCGCTTCGAGGATGTGGTCGATGACCTCGCCCGGGGCGGCATCGCCCGGATAGATGACGAACGCGTGTCCGAATCGGGCCTCGTACGCGGCGTGCGCGGCGCTCAGGGCCATGTGGGCCGCCGAGTAGGTGCCCGCGGGCAGCTCGGGGAGGGGCTCACCGGCCAGGGCCTCGGCCAGGTCGCCGGGGGAGAGGTCGTACGCCGCCTCGTCCGCCGCGGCCAGCAGGGCGGCCAGGTCGGGGTAGGGGCGGTGGTCGGCGATCCGGTGCGACCAGCGCGGGCTGTGCAGGCAGTGCAGGAGAAGGGCGCGCGCCTCGTCCGCGGGCGCGGTGTTGAAGGCGTCGAGGGGGGTGGGGAGATACGGCAGGCGGTGGGCGGGCAGCGTGGGTCCTCGCGTCACATGCGGTGTGGCAGGGGATGCTGTGAAAAGTGTGACGTCAGGTTATCGAGAGCGGTCACGCTGTGTCCGAGGGATGCCTGAAATTCACCCGGACGGGAGAGTTTCGGAACGCCTGGATGACAGCTGAGCGGGCGATCGGTCGTACGTTGGCAGGGTGATCCAGCACAGGCACAGGCGCCGGGGCCCGGCGCGGCAGGTGAGACGGAAGCGGGCGGTGGTGGCCGCCGCGTTCGCCGGGACCATCGCGCTCGGCACGGGCGTCGGCGTGTGGGCCGCCTCGGACGGGGGCGGCGGACAGCCGGACGGAAGCGCGCGGCAGTCGTCGTCCGGCACCGGCTCCGGCGATCCGGGCACACCGTCGGCGAGCCCCGGCCCGAGCCGCTCCTATCCGCTGTCGCGGGCGCCGCGCACGATACCGGCGGTGCGCTCGCACACCCCGGCGCGCGGCCCCGGCTGGACACCGCGGCCGGGCGGACGGGTGGTGGTGAGCGACCCGGAGCTGGCCGACGAGGGGCGGCTCATAGCCGGGGAGCTGGGACTGCGCTACGCGGGGGAGAAGGACGACGTGCGGGCGGGCGACGTACGGCTGGCGCTCGGCGGCGGGGGCGGGAACGAGGAGTCGTACACCATGACCGTCCGCGGCGGGCGGGTCGACATCAGCGGACCCGGCGAGGCCGGCGTCTTCTACGGCACCCGCACCCTGAAGCAGGAGGTCCACGGCGGCGGTACGGCACCCGAGGGCGTCGTACGGGACGAGCCCGCCAAGCCGGTGCGCGGGTTCATGCTGGACATCGCGCGCAAGCCGTACGGCGAGACCTGGATCGAGGACCGGATACGCGAGCTGGGGGACCTGAAGTTCAACGAGCTGGGCCTGCACTTCTCCGACGACCAGGCATTCCGGATCGAGTCCGACAGCCACCCCGAGATCGTCTCCACGGACCACCTGACCAAGGCCCAGGTCAGGAAGATCATCGCGCTGGCGGGCAGCCGGCACATCACCGTCGTCCCCGAGATCGACTCGCCGGGGCACCTGGGCGCCGTCATCGCCGCCCACCCGGACCTCCAGTTGCGCAACGCGAGTGGCGTGCCGACGCGGGGTGCCGTCGACATCTCCGAGGACGCCTCCGCGAGGATCGTCGACGACCTGCTCGACGAGTACGCCGGGCTGTTCACCGGCGGCCAGTGGCACCTGGGCGGGGACGAGTACCAGGCGCTGACCGTCAGGGACCCGCAGGCGTCGTACCCGCAACTGGCCGCCGCCGCCCGGCGGGCCTTCGGCGCCGGCGCGACCGTCGCCGACCTCGCCACCGGCTGGCTGGGCGACCGCGCCGCCACCGTCCGCGCCCACGACCGGACCGTCCGCGCCTGGAACGACGGCTTCTACCGCGGCACCTCCGTGCGGCCCGACCCGGACATCCAGGTCGCCTACTGGACCGGCAAGGAGATCGGCGCCCGGCAGCCCGTGGAGTACCTGAGCGCGGGCCGGAAGGTGCTCAACTACAACGACGAGTTCCTCTACTACGTGCTCGGGCAGCCGCAGACCTTCGTCTACCCGACCGGACAGCGGATCTACGAGCAGTGGAACCCACGCGTGCTGCGCGGCACGACCGCCGTGCCGGAGCGCTACGACGGGCAGATCCTCGGCGGCTCCTTCGCGGTCTGGTCCGACTTCCCGAACGCGCAGACGCAGGCACAGGTCGCCGCCGGCATCCGGATGCCGCTGCGGGCCACGGCGCAGAAGCTGTGGGACCCGGGCACGCCCGCACTGTCCTGGGCCGACTTCCGAGGGCTGGCGGACCGGCTGGACCGGTAACCGGGTGGACGCGCGGCGGCGTCCGACCATATGTTCCGGTGTCCGCGCGCGTCCTCGTGACGCGCGCGTCCGTACCAGTGGCCGCGCCTCGCCTCGGGGAGAGCCGACGCGCCGGCCCGGCTCTCGTCGTCCCGGGGGAACTCCGTCATGACCTCACCCATGCCCACGCCGCCGTACCCGACGCCGCCGTACCCCGGGCCGCCGTATCCCGCCCCGCCCGGGGCCTGGCTGCGCTCGCCGGCCGCGCTCGGGCGGGCCACCGCCGTACTGCTCGGGCTCGTCATCGCCACCGACCTGTTCGCCTGCCTCGCGGACCTGCTGGAACTCGACGTCACCGGCGACATCGCCGACGGCGCCGGCGGGACCGGCGTCGTCGACCGGGCCGACCGCGCGGACGCGCTCTACGCGGTGGCCGGCGTCTCCCAGACGGTCGCGCTGGTCGCCACGATGGTCGTCTACCTGTGCTGGCTGTGGCGGGTCCGGGTGAACGCCGAGGTGTTCGACGCCTCCCGGCACCGGATGAAGCGCGGCTGGACGATCGGCGGCTGGTTCTGCCCGGTCGTGAACCTCTGGTTCCCGCGCCGGATCGTCGCCGACAGCTGGGACGCCAGCGCCCCCTGGGGCGCGCGGTCCGGGCACACGCCGGTCAACGCCTGGTGGACGCTGTGGATCGTCAGCCTCCTCGCGGGCCGGTACGCGTACACCACGTCCCGGAACGCCGAGACGGCGGTCGAACTGCGCGACGCCGCCCGGGTGATGCTGTTCTCCGACGGAATCGACATCGCGGCGGCCGTCCTCGCCATCGTGGTGGTCGTCCGGCTGACCCGTATGCAGGAGCGCAAGGTGCTCTCGGGCGAGTTGCCGGCCCCCGTCTTCGGCTGACCCCGCCGCGTCGCCTTTGGCTGAAATACCTCTGCTGTGACACTCCCGCGCCGTCGCGCGCAGTAAGGGGAAGTGTGGGCTCCGTACCGGTCGGTGCCCTGGCGAGGGAGGCATTCATGAGCCTGGTGGGACTGATCGCACAGGCCGACGAACGCGGACTGGCCGCCAGTGGATTGGCTTGTTTGGATCGGTGCCTGCCACTGCTCGGGGGTGACGACGAGCTGCTGCGCCCGCTGTGGGCCCGCCTCGCCGACGGCTCCGACTGGTCCGCCGGCCTGGCCCTGGCCCGTACCGCGCTCGGCCCCGCGGACCCCGCCGACGACGAGGCCGCGCGGCTCACCCGGCGCATGCTGGAGTCGGCTCCGGCCGAACGCACCGCCGGCGCGGTACGGCCCTGGGCCGACGCCTGCTCGGTCGCCTCGCTGCGCGTCCACGGGCTGCTCGACCCCGCCGCGGACGGCGGCCCGGCCCCGGACTGCGTCGACGCCGGGCGCGCGGGCGACCCGGCGGACCTGCCGCCGCTCGTCGCCGCCGAGCTGCGCCGCCAGGCCGCCGTGCTGGAACTCCTCGCGGGGCACGGCGCGCAGGGGCTGCGCCGGGCGCTGGAGGTGTCGGCGGAGGGCCGGCGGGTGCTGCGCGCGGTGGTCTCGCGCCGGGCGCGCAGCGTCGCCGAACCGGGGGCGTGAGGGGAGCCTGTGACTCTCGTGCGGCGGAGGTGGGATGGTCCTGCGACGGTTGGCCGAACGTCGGGAGGAACGTTTCGAACGACAGTGACGGAACTCCGCCCCGGCTCGCTCTTCCCTGTGTGACAGCCCAAGTGACGACTCATGTGACAGCTCAGGCGGCCGACCCGTCCCCGGCGGCACGGCAGGAGACCAGGCCGAGTGCCGCGGCCAAGCCCGTGCGGTGGGCGGCGGACGCGGTGGCGACCATGCGCGAGGGCGCGCGGGTGCGGCTCGACTACTCGGCCCAGAGCCTGTGGCGGGTGGACCGGATGATCGAGGAGATACGGCGCGAGGGGCCGCCGTACGAGGCCGTCGAGGGCGCGCTGCGCGGCTTCGGCGCCTACGCCGGCGAGGTGATCGTGCGGCAGACCGGCGCCGAGTGGTGGGCGACCGGCGGCGAGCACTGGCTGCGCACCCCCGACGGCCGGATGTGGGACCCCCTCGACGAGGCCCGCCGCTGCTACGGCGGCCACGGCTCGCTGCGGCTGCTGTGCCGGGACGCGACCGCCCCCGGCTGACCGGTCCGGCCCGGCTGTGACACTTCCGTCGGGGCCGACGCTGATGATCGTGAAGGGCGGGGACACGGCCGGAGCGTGTCGCACCGTGAGGCAAGCGCCACGCAGTGGCCAGGAACTCGGCACGAACGAGGACGGTCTTGGGCCAGGGAGGGGAACCCCGCCGCCCGCAGCCGCGGGACGGGGAGCTGGGCGCGGCCGTCGCGCGGGCCCAGGACGGCGACGAGACCGCGTTCGCGGTGGCCTACCGGATCGTGCAGCCCGGCCTGCTGGGCTACCTGCGGGGGCTGGTCGGCGAGGACGCGGAGGACGTCGCCTCCGAGGCCTGGCTGGAGATCGCGCGCGACCTCGGCCGGTTCCGGGGCGACGGCGCGGGCTTCCGCGGCTGGACCGCGACCATCGCCCGGCACCGCGCGCTGGACCATCTGCGCCGGCAGCGGGTACGGCCCCGGGCGGCGCTGCTGGAGCAGGACGCCCTGGAGCTGCCCGGCCGGCACAGCACCCACGACCAGGCCCTGGAGTCGCTCTCCACCGCACGCGCGCTGGAACTGGTCCGCGCGCTGCCCCGGGACCAGGCCGAGGCGGTGCTGCTGCGGGTGGTCGTCGGCCTCGACGGCCCGGCCGCGGCCCGAGTCCTCGGCAAACGCCCCGGCGCCGTCCGCACGGCCGCGTACCGGGGCCTGCGGCGCCTGGCCCGCCAACTGGGCACGGACGGTGCGAGGGACACGGATACGCCGCCGCGGGGTGAGCCGGGGTGAACGCGCCGGCGGGTGTGGGACGTATCCATAGCGGCGGGCGTCGGCTCCGCGGACGTTGCCGGCAGCGGCGCCGGGGGCGGGGACGTGGCCGTCGGGGTCGTGGCCGCAGGGTCGTTGGGGCCTTGGCCCCGGGTGTTCGGGTGGGGCTTCGGCGGAGTGCGAGGTCCGGGGCGGGTGCGTATGGCCTTCGCTCCCCGGACGCGTTCGCGGCTCGGCTCCGGGGCGTTCGGGGGCTGGGCTTCCGGCGCCCGCGGGGCCTTGGGGGCGGGGACTCACAGGCCGGGGGTGGAGGGTGGCTCCGGGCCGGGGCCGTCATGGCCGGTGGTCGTGGGGCGTACGGCCTGGTGGTCCGTCGCTTCGGGCGCGGGGCTGTCGCGTTCGGTGCCAGGGGCGCGGAGTTGTGATGGTCGGCAGGTGCGGGCGCGTGGCTGTGGTGGTCGGCAGGTGCGGGCGCCCGGGGTTCAGGCCAGTGGGTGCGGGTGGATCGGCGTACGGAGTTCCGGGTGGACCGGGTGAGGGCGGGAACGGGCATGGGTGAACGGCACAGCGGCGGCGGGCTGACCGGTCGTCGGCGTGCGCACCCCGGCGGTACCGTCGCCACGCCGGACCCGGCCGACGCCTCCGGGCTGGAGGCACGGCTCGCCGCCGCGCTGCGCGCCGACGGCGTCGACGCCGAGGCCGAGCGCAGCGCCGTCGCCGCCTTCCGGGCCGCGCGCGACGCGGGAGCGCACGACGCCCGGACCCGCGCCCGGGACGACTGGCGGCCCGGGCGGCCGGCACCCGTCCGCCGCTCGCTGCGGACCACCCTCTCGGTCGCGCTGGCGAGCCTCACGCTGGGCGGAGTCGCCGTCGCGGCCATCGGCTCCGCCGGCTCCGGCACGCACGCCGACGACCGGAGCCGATCGCCACGGTCCACGCGGCCGGCGGCGAGCACTCCGCCCGTCTCGGCCGCCGCCACGGCAGCCGGGCCCTCGGACACCGCGCCCGCGGACCGCCCCGACCGGCCGGCCACCGCCCGGGACACCCTCGCCCACTGCCGTGCCTACGCCAGCGCCGGGGACCGCGGCGGTGCCCTGGAGGCGACGGCCTGGCAGCGGCTCGTCACGGCGGCGGGGGGACCGGAGAAGGTCGCCGCCTACTGCGCCGCCCGGCTGGAGCGGAAGCAGGGCGGGAAAGCCGACGACGCAAGCACGTCCGGCAACTCCGGCAACTCCGGTAACTCCGGCAACTCCGGTAACTCAAGCAACAATGGCAACACCGGGAACGGGGAGGGCAAGGGCGGCGGCAGCCAGGGGAACGCGGGCGCGGGCAACGCGGCCGAAGGGAACTCGGCCGGCGGCGAGGCGGCCGGCGGTGACTCCTCCGGCGGCAAGCCCCAGGCATCCCGTCGGTGATCAGTTCCGGAGAGGCGGGCCGCGCTGCACGGAGTGGTCGGCGTGGCGTCGGACAGCCGAGCCGCCGGGGCCGGAGCGCTGGAACCGAGGCAACGGCCGGGGCCGCCACCCCCCACAGGAGAGGCCCCGGCCGTCGCGCGGACGGGCCGCGCGCGGCCCGTACTCCCTTCAGCGCCGTGGGTGCGGTTTCTGTCACACCTCGCCACAGCGCGGCCACATCGCGACCTCGTCCCGACCTCACGCTGCGCACATCCGGACCCGGTCACGAGTTAGTTGCATCTTCTACAGACATGGACGGCAGCGGGTTCACGCCGTAACGTGCCTTTCGCGCCGACCGAAGACAGGCGTAAAGGGAGTACGGTGCTGGGGGACGACGCGGAGCTGACCACCGCGGTGCGTGCGGCACAGGACGGGGACGAGACCGCGTTCCGTACGGTGTACCGCGCGGTGCAGCCGCGCCTGCTCGGATACGTCCGCACCCTGGTGGGCGACCTCGACGCCGAGGACGTCGCGTCCGAGGCATGGCTCCAGATCGCCCGTGACCTGCACCGCTTCAGCGGTGACGCCGACCGGTTCCGCGGCTGGGCCGCCCGGATCGCCCGCAACCGCGCCCTGGACCACATACGCATGCGGGGCCGGCGCCCCGCCATAGGCGGCGACGAGACCGAGCTGACCGGCCGCGCCGCCGAGTCCGACACGGCCGGCGAGGCCATCGAGGCCCTGGCCACCGACAGCACCCTCTCCCTGATCGCCCGGCTCCCGCAGGACCAGGCCGAGGCGGTCGTCCTGCGCGTGGTCGTGGGCCTGGACGCCAAGACCGCCGCCGAGACCCTCGGCAAGCGCGCGGGCGCCGTCCGTACCGCCGCGCACCGCGGTCTGAAGCGCCTCGCGGAGCTGATCGGCGCCGATCCGGAATCGGCGGGCGGACTGGACGCGCTCCCGCTGCCAAGAGAACCGCGCCGAGGCGCGGTGACGTCCGCAACTGTGACGCATACGCGTGCGCGGACGCAGAAGGACATGTGATGGCCGACGAGCAGTACACGTGGCTGAACCGTGAGACGGCGGAACGCCTGCTGCGCGGTGAGTCACTGGAAGCCGTCGACCCCTCCGCCCGTGACCAGGCCGAACGTCTCTCCCGGGCGCTCGGCGCGCTGTCCGCGGAGGCGGCTTCCGCCCCCGGTGAGCTCCCCGGCGAGCAGGCGGCCCTGGCCGCGTTCCGCAAGGCCCGCGAGGCCGCCGAGGCGGAGCGCACCGCCGCCGCGCACGCCCCCACCGCCCCCCGCACCCCGGCACGCGGCGCCGACGCCGGCCTGGTCCGCATCGGTGCCCCGGCCCGTACCGGAACCCGCACCCGGCGCCCCCGCTGGGCCCGCCCGGTACGCCTGGCCCTCGCCGCGGCGGTGGCCGCGGGCACGCTCGGCGGGGTCGCCGTGGCCGCCGGCACCGGAGTGCTGCCCACGCCGTTCGGTGACGATCACCCCCGCCCCGCCACCTCCGTCTCCCCCGACACGACCACCGGACAGCCGCTCACCTCACCGTCCGCACCGGGCGGCGGGACGGGCACCGGCGCACCGGACGGCGGTACGCGGGGGCATCGCGGCGGCACCGATGACGAGGCCGCGGGGACGGGCGACGGCACCGGTGCCCCCTCCGCGACGTCCGGCACCGGGTGGCTGGGCGCCACCGCGGCCTGCCGTGCGCTGCGGGACGGCAAGGACCTGGACGCCGGCCGCCGGCGCGCGCTGGAACACCTGGCGGGCGGCCCCGGCCGGGTGACCACGTACTGCAAGGTGCTGCTGGGCACCGGCGACTCCGCCTCCGGCGGCACGGGCGGCGTGAACAGCGGCGGCAGCGGCGATAAGACCACCGGCCAGGGCTCGGGCAACGGCAAGGGCGGGGGCAAGGACAACGGCAAGGACAACGGCAAGGGCGGCGAAGACGGCCCCGCCGACCCGGACGGCGGCAAGGGCAGCGGCAAAGCCGGGGGCAACGGCAACGGCAGCGGCGGAGACAACGGCAAGGGCAACCGCAACGGCGGCGGCAACGGCAAGGGCGGAGACGAGGACGGCGGAGAAGGCAACGGCAAGGGCGGCGGTCGGCAGCACGGTGGCGCCGACCCCGCTCCCTCGGCCTTCGCGCCCGCGCACCGCGGCACACCCGGCAACGGCTCCACGACCCCGTCACCGACTCCGACGTACACCGCGCTCTGATCGTCATAACCCCACCTGACCTGCACTTTTGCGGTCACCGAAAGTTTTTCGGCGCGAGGTGTGACGTTTCTGGAGCCCGGGACGCAGTAATGAGTGAGCCGACTGGTCATCGGCCGTCGCACGGAGCCGGGGTTCCCCCCGTACCCGCGGCTCGTGCACCTGGCGCGGGCGGGACACGTTCCCCCGGTCCCGCCCGCGCCCCGCAACGCACAGCCCTCGGCAGGACGTCTCACCAGGACACGACGACCTTGTCGCCGATCCTCACCTGCGCGAAGAGCCGGGCGATCGCCGTCTCGTCCCGGACGTTGACGCATCCGTGGGAACCGCCCGCGTAGCCGCGCGCCGCGAAGTCGTACGAGTAGTGGACCGCCTGGCCACCGCTGAAGAACATCGCGTACGGCATCGGCGAGTGGTAGAGGGTGGACACATGGTGCCGTGACTTCCAGTAGACGGTGAACACCCCTTCGCGGGTCGGGGTGTACTGCGCGCCGAACCGCACCGCCATCGTGGACAGGGTCCGTCCGTCGACCATCCAGCGCAGGGTCCGGCTGGTCTTGCTGATGCACAGCACCCGCCCGGTCCTACAGCGCGGATCCGCCGCGGCGGCCGGCCGGGCAGCCCCCGGATACAGCTCCCCCCTGCCGGGCGGACGGGTCATCGCCACCAGCCGCTGCCAGGTGACGGCGTCCGTCGCGCCGGTCCGGGGCAGTCCGCGCTTGCCCTGGAAGCCCTTGACGGCCCGCTCGGTCGGGCCGTCGTACGACCCGGTCGGCCCCACGGCCAGCCAGGCCACCTGGCGCAGCCGCGCCTGGAGTTCCCGCACGGCCGGACCGTTGTCCCCGCGCGACCACAGCACCCGTGGCGCGGGCACGGCGGGAGTGACGCTCGGCGGGGCGGTCGGCGTGCCCGTCGGCGGGGTGGCCGGTGCCGTACGGGTGACGCCGGGCCCCGGACCGCTTCCGGCGGTGCCCGGCCCCGGACTGCTCCGGGTGGTGCCGGGACCTGGGCTGCCCGGCAGTTCCCCATGCACCGGCAGGCCCTGTTTCCCATCGGCGCCCGCCGGCTGCACGGTGCACCCGCAGAGCGCGGCGAGTGCGGCGGCCGAGGCGAGCAGAGCGGCAGGTCTCCCCGGGATCCTCATGCCCGGGATGCTTCCCCGCGTGACCGCCGCCGAACTAGGGGGCATGGTGAGGTGTACCCGTCCTACCGCGCGGAGGCAGCGATGGCACAGCAGTCGGCACGTCAGTCGGAGTCGGGCCTGCCCATCGAGCCGGTCTACGGGCCGTCCGGCCTGACCGGCTGGGACCCGGCCCGGAAACTGGGCGAACCGGGCGCGTACCCGTTCACCCGCGGGGTCTACCCGACCATGTACACCGGCCGGCCCTGGACCATGCGCCAGTACGCGGGCTTCGGCACGGCGGCGGAGTCCAACGCCCGCTACCGGCAGCTCATCGCCCACGGCACCACCGGCCTGTCCGTCGCCTTCGACCTGCCCACCCAGATGGGCCACGACTCCGACGCGCCCCTCGCGCACGGCGAGGTCGGCAAGGTGGGCGTGGCGATCGACTCCGTCGAGGACATGCGGGTGCTCTTCGACGGCATCCCGCTGGACCAGGTCTCGACGTCCATGACGATCAACGCGCCCGCCGCGCTGCTCCTGCTCCTGTACCAGCTGGTGGCGGAGGAACAGGGGGTGGCCGCGGACCGGCTGACGGGCACGATCCAGAACGACGTCCTGAAGGAGTACATCGCCCGGGGCACGTACATCTTCCCGCCGAAGCCGTCCCTGCGGCTGACCGCGGACATCTTCCGGTACTGCACCGCCGAGATCCCGAAGTGGAACACGATCTCGATCTCCGGCTACCACATGGCCGAGGCGGGCGCGTCCCCGGTGCAGGAGATCGCGTTCACCCTCGCCGACGGCATCGAGTACGTCCGTACGGCGGTGGCGGCCGGCATGGACGTGGACGACTTCGCCCCGCGCCTGTCGTTCTTCTTCGTGGCCCGTACGACGCTGCTGGAGGAGGTCGCCAAGTTCCGCGCGGCGCGCAGGATCTGGGCGCGGGTGATGAGGGAGGAGTTCGGCGCGCGGAACCCCAAGTCGCTGATGCTGCGCTTCCACACCCAGACGGCGGGGGTCCAGCTGACGGCCCAGCAGCCGGAGGTGAACCTGGTCCGGGTCACCGTCCAGGCCCTGGCGGCGGTCCTCGGCGGCACGCAGTCCCTGCACACCAACTCCTTCGACGAGGCCATCGCGCTGCCGACGGACAAGAGCGCGCGGCTGGCCCTGCGGACGCAGCAGGTGCTGGCGCACGAGACGGACGTCCCGGCGACGGTGGACCCGTTCGCCGGTTCCTACGCGGTCGAGCGGATGACGGACGACGTGGAGGAGGCGGCCGTCGACCTGATGCGCAGGGTGGAGGACCTGGGCGGGGCGGTCGCCGCGATCGAGCGGGGTTTCCAGAAGGCCGAGATCGAGCAGAACGCGTACCGCATCGCGCAGGAGACCGACTCCGGTGACCGGGTGGTGGTCGGGGTCAACCGCTTCCGGCTGGACGAGGAGGAACCGTACGAGCCGTTGCGGGTGGACCCGGCGATCGAGGCGCGCCAGGCCGGGCGCCTGGCCCGGCTGCGGGCCGAACGCGACCGGGCCGCGGTGACCACGGCACTGGACGCGCTGCGGAAGGCGGCGGAGGGCGAGGACAACGTCCTCTATCCGATGAAGGAGGCGCTGCGGGCGCGGGCGACGGTGGGGGAGGTCTGCGGCGCGCTCCGCGAGGTCTGGGGGAGCCACGTACCGAGTGACACCTTCTGAACCCCCGGGCGCCCTGCTGGACGCGGAGGACCGTGTGTCGTACCCGCGTGCGACACTCCCTCCATGTTCGGCGTCATCGACCTCCCCACTTATCTCGCGGGCCTGATCCTGATCGTGCTGCTGCCCGGCCCCAACTCCCTCTACGTCCTTTCCGTGGCCGCCCGCCGCGGGGTGCGGGCCGGCTACACGGCCGCGGCCGGTGTGTGGTGCGGGGACACCGTGCTGATGACGCTGTCCGCCGCCGGGGTCGCCTCGCTGCTCCAGGGGAACGCGCTGCTGTTCGGGATCGTGAAGTACGCCGGCGCCGGATATCTGAGCTGGCTTGCCATCGGCATGCTGCGGGCCGCCCGGCAGATGTGGCGGACCCGGCGGGAGCGGGCCGTCGAGGAGACCGCGCCCGCCCAGGGCCCCGGCGAGCGGCCCTTCCGCCGGGCCCTCGTCGTCAGCCTCATCAACCCCAAGGCGATCCTCTTCTTCGTCGCCTTCTTCGTGCAGTTCGTCGACCCGGGCTACGCCTATCCGGCCCTGTCCTTCGTCGTCCTCGGCGCCTTCGCCCAGCTGGCCAGTTTCCTGTACCTCAGCGCCCTGATATTCAGCGGCACGCGGCTCGCCGCGGCGTTCCGGCGGCGCAAGCGGCTGTCCGCGACGGCCACGTCGGCGGCCGGGGCGCTGTTCCTGGGGTTCGCGGTGAAGCTTTCGATCGCCAGCGCGTGATCGTTTCACCAGCCTGCGGCCCGGGACGGTCAGGTGTTGGTGCCGACGTGGAGGGTGCCGTCGGGGGTGGCGGTGGCGTAGGTGCCGAAGATGCCCGAGGCATCGTGCCCGTGATCGCCAGACGCGGAACTCCGCACGGAACCGGCCTGGGCACCTACCGGTGGGTGGTCGAGCGAACGATCGCCCGGCTCCACGGCTTCCGGCGGCCTTTCCGCTTGGCGACCTACACGGAGATTTCAGGTGTACGAGACCTTTTCAGCATTCCTTTCAGGCGTGGCCCGAACGGTTTCTCCACGAACCGGTGGATCAGCCACGCCAACGTCAGCATGCCCAGCACGGTCACGGCGAGCGTCGGCCACGGCGGCAGCCCGAGCCCCCGGTGCAGCACCCGGATGGCGAACCAGCCCAGGTGCTCGTGGACCAGGTAGAACGGGTACGTCAGCGCGCCTGCCGTGACGAGCCAGCGCCAGGAGGCCCACTGCGTCCAGCCCACCGCCACCGCGGCCACGGCGGCGAAGGCGAGGGTGACGACGGCGATGATGACGTACGGGCTGCGGTGGAAGTCGCCCTGCGCGCCGGCGTGCCACAGACTCTGCGTGGCGGTGCTCTGTCCCAGCAGCCAGGACACCGCGACGATGCCCCACAGCAGCAGGTCGCCGCCGAAGCGGTGGATCAGGTACAGGGCGAGGCCGCCGATGAAGAAGGGGGCGTACTCGGGCATGACCAGCTGGTCGGTGAGCGCGTTGCCGGAGGTGCGGCACACCACCGCCGCCAGCGTCCACACGCAGCAGAAGAGCACCACCCGGCGGTAGGTGACACCCCGCAGGACCACGAACAGGGCGAACAGGGCGTAGAAGCGGACCTCCACCCAGAGGGTCCAGCACACGCCGAGGACGCGGGTGGCGCCCATCGGCTGTTGCAGCATCGTCAGGTTGACCAGGAACTCGTCCGGCCGGACCGGGTGGACGACCACGGGCAGGGCCACGGCCGCCGCGGTGACCAGCACCAGGGCGACCCAGTAGGCGGGGTAGAGGCGGGCGACCCGGGAGCGGAAGAAGTCGCCGAGGGTGCGGCCCCAACTGCTCATGCAGATGACGAAACCGCTGATGACGAAGAAGAACTGCACGCCCAGGCAGCCGTAGGTGGCCAGCTGGGACAGGGTCGGGAAGACATGGGCCGGACTCTGGTGCCAGGACGCGGAGACCGCGCCGCCGCGTCCGGCGTAGTGGTAGAGGCAGACCATCAACGCGGCCAGCAGGCGCAGTCCGTCCAAGGCGTGCAGACGACTCTGGCGTGCATGGGCCGTTGCGCGGGCCGGGGGAGCGGGCACGGCGGCAAGGACGGAGGAGGAAACAGGCATGGTTCTCGGGACCCAACCCGACCGGCGTTAATCCTCTTTGTATTTCAAGTGAAGATTCACCTCCAAGGACGATCGTTACATCGCTACCTGGGCGAATCACAGGAACGACTTGAAAGGGCGGGCCCGACCCGGGCCCGCCCCGCCGCAAGGGTCGCTCAGCGCCGTACGGCCTTGCCCAGACTGCGCGCCTTGCGCGCCACCCGGCGGACCGTCGCGTTGCGCGGGAGGAACGACAGCTGGGACGGCACCCCGCCCGGCAGGGCCAGCGAGGTCAGCCGCTTGCGCTTGAAGTAGCGCAGCGTCCGCTCGTTCAGGTTCTTCGCCAGCCAGCCCTCGGTCTCCGCGCGGAGCCTCGGCAGGATCCTCGGCTGCATCGCGAAGCCCACCGCGCGCACCAGCGCGCCCAGCGTCTCCACGTCCATGCCCCGCCGCTGCTCGGTGACGGCCGCGTTGTCGGTCAGCTCGGGCAGCAGCGCGTCCACGATCGTGACCGGCACGCGGTTGCTGTTCTCGTACGGCGTCAGCCGCTCCAGCAGCAGGTCGGTGCCGACCCGGGCGACCGGGAGGCCGTACAGCGCGGACGCGGTGAGCAGGGCGGTGGAGAAACAGCCGACGACCAGCGCGGGACGCATCCGCTGGTACAGCACCTCCGCGAGCACCGGAGTGTCCAGCACGGTCAGCTCCACCTTCAGCCGTTCCGCCTCCTGTTCCAGGGAGCGGGTGAAGCGGGCCGGGGCCGACGGGTGCGACTTGAACACCACCGTGGTGTGGCCGAGCGCGGCTGCTCCCTTCAGCATCAGCACGTGCAGGTTCTCCTCCTGCTCGGCGGTGAGGATGTCCAGCGCGGACAGGTACTGGCCGAGCAGCAGCGCGGGCTCCTGGACGTCCGGCAACTCATCGCCGAGCGACGTCAGTTCGGCGAGGACCTTGGTGAAGGCGGCCGTCGGCAGGACCTCGCCTGGCACGCCGAACTCGGTGAGCAGCAGCGGCTTCAGACCCGGCACCAGGTCCAGGTGGAGGACCCGGTCCACGCGGGTGCCGACCAGCGGGTCGATCTTGTTGCGGGTGGGGCCGTAGCTCATCAGGCCGTCGGCGTAGACGGTGACCGGAGCGCCCGTGAAGATCTGCGCGAGCGCCAGTGACGGGTTGACCTGGATCGACTCGACGGCCAGCTCGACGTCGTCGGTGCCGAGCTGCCACTCGTGGCGCAAGTACCGTTCCCAGAGCGGCAGATCATCGCCGCGGGGCGCCCAGCCGCCCGGGTGGAACGGGAAGATCGCCTCGTTGTACGACACCACGTCGTCGAACCGGTCCCGCAGCCGCTCGAAGCCCGGCATCTCGTTCAGCGCCGGTGACGTCTCGGGCGTGGCCGCGTTGTTGCAGACCAGCAGGATCCGCCGGTCGGCCGGGCGGAAGCAGCCGGAGTCCAGGGCGGCGGCGAGTGTGGCCGTGCCGTACAGCGTCGACGCCTGGAAGATCTGGGTGGTCACGCGGCGGCTCCCGCGGGGGCGGGACGGCGGCGCAGCCGGCGCAGCCGGGTGGAGCGCTGGAGGTCCATGGAGTCCAGCGCCTCGTCCAGCACGTCCTGCGGCATGCGCCGCAGGGCGGCCGCACTCAGGGATTTCAGCTGCTTCGCCACCGCCGGCTCGAACCTTTCGATGGATCCCAGGTGATGGGAAATGATCGCGCAATAGGTGCGAACGGCCTTGGGCAGCAGGACGTCGGCCTCCCGATCCGCCGCCGTCTCCGCGATGACCTGATCGAACGCCCGGATGAAGTCCAGCTGCCGCACATCGCCGATCTGGGTGAGCGACGAGGCGACCCCACGCCGGTAGAACACACCGAGCAGGCTCACCGCGGCGAAGGACTCCGCCTCCCGGTGCAGCTTCCAGATCCACGGCCGGTCCTCGGCCGTGCGCAGCCCGTCGGTGAAGCGCAGCAGCCCCTTGTCCAGCAGCCGGCGGTGATAGATGCCCGCCCACGCGTACGCGTAGTCCACCGAGGTGGACCGGTCGGCGGGCAGTATCGCCTCCCGGGGGCTGAGCACCGTGTTCCGCCGGCCCACCGGCACCCGGTGCACGCTGCGCGCCCGGGCGGTGCACTGCACATGGTCGGTGCGCAGGAAGTCGCAGCCCAGCTCCTCGATGGCGGCGAGCAGCCGCGGGTAGTAGCCGGGGGCGAGCCAGTCGTCGCCGTCCAGGAAGGTCAGATACTGACCGCGCGCCCTGTCGATCCCGGTGTTGCGCGCGGTCGCCAGCCCTCCGTTCTGCTCGTGCCGGACCAGGACCGCGCCCGGCAGCTCGCGCTCCGCACGCGCGAGAATCTCTGGTGTCCCGTCGCGGGAGCAGTCGTCGACGAGAATGAATTCGAAGTCCTCACGCGCATTCGACTTCAGACTCCTGAGCGTGTCTGGCGCGTATTGCTGCACGTTGTAGAACGGCACGATGACGGAGAGCTTGACCACGTCAGGGACGTTAGGGCGCGGCCCGTCATTCGTCTTGACGGCCTGCTTGATGCCGGGTGAACGCCACGTGGCGAAGCTGTGAACCAGGCTGTTTCGCGCACCGCTCGCGGCCCGATTCGCCATTCGGCGATGTGCTGTTAACCGTTTGTTGCGTTCGGGTTGGGCGGAACCTCGGAATCGCTTCCTAGCGTCTTCGACGTGCCAGCAAGTGCTACGAAGTCCCTGCGGGTCGCCGTCCTCGCGGACTCCGACACCCGGTGGAAGTGGGGCGCGCTCACCGCGCAACGCCTCACTCCCGCGGCTGCCGAGGTCCGGCTCGACGGCTACCTCCTGCGAGGACGCGCCACCCCCACCGCCCGCCAGCTGAAGGAAGTCGGCGTCCAGGCCGACTCCCTGCGCGAGGTCACCGGCGTCGAGTTCCTGCGCGCGATGAGCGAGGTCCCCGGCGACCGGTACGACGTCCTCGTGCTCGCCCTGGTCGGCGGAGGTGTGCAGGCGATGCTGCACGGACTGCGCGCCGCCTGGGGCTCCGGGAAGCGCCCCGTGGTCGTCACCGGCTACGTCGGCGTCGTCTACGAGAAGCTCACCGACGGGCTGCTGCTGCGGCACGGCGCGGACCTCGTCCTCGCCAACTCCCGCCACGACGCGGACCGGTTCCGGGCCGTGTACGAGGGCGTCGGCGCCGACGCCTCCTCGGTCACCGAGGTCGCGCTGCCCTTCCTCGGCGGCGAGCCCTACACCGGTGAACACGACCCCTACACCGTGGTGTTCGCGGCCCAGCCGTCCGTGCCGGACAACCGCCGGGACCGTACCTACCTGCTGAACCGCCTCATCGAGCACGCCCGGAAGCACCCCGGGCGCGAGGTGCTGCTCAAGCTGCGCTCCAAGCCCGGCGAGCACACCACCCACATCGAGGAGCTGCCGTACCAGAAGCTGGTCCAGGACCAGGACCCGCCGGCCAACTTCCGCCTGGTGTACGGGCACATGGGCGAGGTGCTGGACCGCACCGACCTGCTGGTCACGGTCAGCTCCACGGCCGCCCTGGAGGCCCTGCACCGCCGGGTCCCGACGGCCGTCCTCACCGACCTCGGGGTCCGCGAGGTGCTCGGCAACCACCACTTCACCGGTTCCGGCTGCCTCGCCTCCTGGGACCAGCTCGACGCCGGGCACCGGCCCGTGCCGGACGAGGCGTGGGTGGCCCGGCAGGGAGTCGCGGCCGACGGAAGCTACGCCACGGCGTTCGACGGCGCCCGCGAGCGCATCGCCCAGCTCCTGGACCGGCCGGGCGGGCTGCCGCCCCTCACGCCCTACTACACGTCCGAGACCGCGCCCGGCTACCTGCCCGGCATCCTCGCCCGCCACCACCTCGGCCCCGACGGCGTACCGCTGCCCGGAGCGCCCGCCGCCGACAAGGCGCCCGGCGCCGTCCGGCAGATCGTGCGCCGGGCCGCGCGCGGCGCCTACCGGCACGGCGTCCAGCGGGTCGCCCCCGTGATCCGGCGGATGGGCGAGCTGTGACCTCACCCCAAGGAGTAGACCCCATGTCCAACCCGGCAGCGGGCCCAGGCGCTTCGATCCGCCGGGTGCTCGCGGTGATCCCCGCGCGCGGCGGCTCCAAGGGCGTGCCCGCGAAGAACCTCGCCCCGGTGGGCGGTGTCCCGCTGGTGTCCCGCGCGGTGCGCGAGTGCCGGGCGAGCCGGCTGGTGACCGACGTCGTCGTCTCCACCGACGACCAGGCCATCGCCGCCGCCGCCCGGGAGGCCGGCGCCGAGGTCGTCCTGCGGCCCGCCGCCATCGCCGGGGACACCGCCACCTCCGAGGCCGCGGTCCTGCACGCCATGGACACTCACGAGACGCTGCACGGCGCCCCCGTCGACGTGGTCCTGCTCGTGCAGTGCACCAGCCCGTTCCTCGTCCGCGAGGACATCGACGGTGTCGCCGCCGCGGTCGCCGAGAACGGCGCCGACACCGCCGTCACCGTGGCCCCCTTCCACGGCTTCGTCTGGCGCGAGGCCGACGAGCCCACCGAGGGCGGTCGTGGCGTCAACCACGACAAGTCCTACCGCCCGCGCCGCCAGGACCGCCCCCAGGACTTCCTGGAGACCGGCGCCGCCTACGCGATGGACGCGGCCGGCTTCCGCGAGCACCACCACCGCTTCTTCGGCCACACCGAGCTGGTCCGCACCGACCCGGCCCGGGTGCTGGAGATCGACGACCCGCACGACCTCGCGCGGGCCCGGGCCCTCGCGCCCCTCTTCGACGCGGATCGCCCCGGTTCGCTGCCGACCGCCGACGACGTGGACGCGGTCGTACTCGACTTCGACGGCACCCAGACCGACGACCGGGTGCTGATCGACTCCGACGGACGGGAGTTCGTCGCCGTGCACCGCGGCGACGGCCTCGGCATCGCGGCCCTCCGCAGGAGCGGCCTGAAGCTGCTGATCCTGTCCACGGAACAGAACCCGGTCGTCGCCGCCCGCGCACGCAAGCTGCGGATCCCCGTGCTGCACGGCATCGACCGGAAAGACCTCGCGCTGAAGCAGTGGTGCGAGGAGCAGGGCATCGCGCCGGAGCGCGTGCTCTACGTCGGCAACGACGTCAACGACCTGCCGTGCTTCGCCCTCGTGGGCTGGCCCGTGGCGGTCGCGAGCGCTCACGACGTCGTACGCGGCGCCGCACGCGCGGTCACCACCGTCCCCGGCGGTGACGGCGCGATCCGAGAGATCGCCAGCTGGATCCTCGGCCCCTCTCTCGACTCCCTCCCCAAGTAAGGACACCCCCTGATGAGCACCAACTCCCGTCTGCGTACCTTCGGTTCGCGCGAGGTCGGCCCCGGCAAGCCCGTCTACATCTGCGGCGAGATCGGCATCAACCACAACGGTGAGCTGGAGAACGCCTTCAAGCTGATCGACGTGGCCGCCGAGGCCGGCTGCGACGCCGTCAAGTTCCAGAAGCGCACCCCCGAGATCTGCACCCCGCGCGACCAGTGGGACATCGAGCGCGACACCCCCTGGGGCCGGATGACCTACATCGACTACCGCCACCGGGTGGAGTTCGGCGAGGACGAGTACCGCCAGATCGACGAGTACTGCAAGGAGAAGGGGATCGACTGGTTCGCCTCCCCGTGGGACACCGAGGCCGTCGCCTTCCTGGAGAAGTTCGACGTCCCCGCCCACAAGGTGGCCTCCGCCTCCCTGACGGACGACGAGCTGCTGCGCGCCCTGCGCGCCACCGGCCGCTCCGTCATCCTCTCCACGGGCATGTCCACCCCGCGCCAGATCCGCCACGCGGTGGAGGTCCTGGGCTCGGACAACATCCTCCTGTGCCACGCCACCTCCACCTACCCGGCCAAGGCCGAGGAGCTGAACCTCCGCGTGATCAACACGCTGGAGAAGGAGTACCCGAACGTCCCGATCGGCTACTCCGGCCACGAGACGGGCCTCCAGACCACGCTGGCGGCGGTCGCGCTGGGCGCCACGTTCGTCGAGCGCCACATCACCCTGGACCGCGCGATGTGGGGCTCCGACCAGGCCGCCTCGGTCGAGCCGCAGGGCCTTCAGCGCCTCGTCCGCGACATCCGCACCATCGAGGCCTCCCTCGGCGACGGCGTCAAGAAGGTCTACGACTCCGAGCTGGGCCCGATGAAGAAGCTGCGCCGCGTCACCGGCGTCGTCGCCGAGGCGGACATCGCCGCGGCGGCGGGCGAGCCGGTCTCGGTGTGAATCCAGGTCACTTACGACGGGACGGTCGTACGCCGATGAGCCCCCGCGCCGGTCAGGCCGGCCACCCCGCCCGCACGCTCGCCTTCGTGGAGAGCCCGGTACAGCTGCTGAACGTACTGGAGTGGGCACACCTGCACGGCCTGCACGACCCCGGCCCTTCCGGCCCGGCCGAGCCGTCCGGCCCCGGCCGGGCGGAGCCGGGGGTGCTGTCCGGTGCCGGCGGCGCGGAGTCGGCTGTGCCGTCCGGCGCCGACGGCGCGGGGGCGGCCCCGGCCCCCGTGCCGACGCCGGCCCTGCCCACGCAGCCCGGCCCGGCGCACATCGGCCCCGCATACGCCGGCCAGGCGTCCGCCGTGCCCGCGCAGGGCCGGCGGTTGCCGGCCGTGGCGGTGCCGGCCGGCGCGGCGGCGGGCGGTGCGGCGGCGGGCGGTGCGGAGCTCACCGTCGTCGTGCTGTCCCCGACCGACCCCATGACCCGGGGCCAGCTGCGCCGCATGGCGGACCTGGCCCGGGACGAGGGGTACCGGGTGCGCTGGGAAGAGGCGCGGGGCGGTACGACCGCGCCCTTCCACACCATCGGCGGCCTGGCCGGTTCCCTGCGCCGGGCCGACCGGATCGTCATGGGAGACCCCTTCTCCCGCTACGTACAACTGCTGCTGACCATCACCCGCGCCCGCGACCTCGTGGTCGTGGACGACGGCACGGCGACGATGGAGTTCGTCGCCCAGCTGGCCCGCGGTGAACGTCTGGTCCGCTGGCACCGCAAGGGTGGCCGGCCCGGCGCCCGCGACCTGCTCTTCGCGCCGGTCTCCTCCTCCGCCCGGCGCCGCCTCACCCCGAGCGACCGCCGGCGCGTCGAGGTCTTCTCCTCCATGCCGGTGACCGAGATCCCGGACGGCGTGACCGTCACCGCCAACGACTTCGCCTGGACGCGCGCCCGCTTCGGACCCCCGCGCATCACCCAGAGCGCCGACCTGGTCGGCACCTCCTTGGTGGAGACGGGGGTCGTGGACGGCGACCGCTATCTGGAGGCCGTCCGGAACCTGGCCAAGGCCCACGGCGCCACCCGCTACTTCGCCCACCGCCGCGAGAGCGTCGAGAAACTGCACCGCCTGGCCGCCGAGACGGGCCTGGAGATAGTCCGCCCGGACCTCCCGCTGGAGCTGATCGCCCGCCGCGGCCCGATCGGCCGGACGATCCTCAGCTTCCCCTCCACCGTCGTCCACACCCTGCCGCTGGCCCTGGCCGGCACAGGCGTGCGCGTGGCGGTCTGCGACATCGACCCGACCTGGCTCACCGACACCGCCTCCCCACGCGCCCAGGGCTTCCTCTCCGGCGTGACCGGCACCGCCCGGGACGTCCACCGGCTGGCGGCGGTGAGCCCGGCCTAGCCGTGGCTCGTGGGGGCTGTTGACCATATGCCTGAGTACGGATACTCAGGCAGCCCCCGGCACCGCGCCCGTAAGCTCCGTCACCGAGGCGGCACCAGATCGTCACGGCACCACCACGCCGCCGCAGGACAGGGGGAGGGAGCGCGGATGGCGTGGGACGAGTGGGAGCAGTTGAAGGCGCAGGCCGCGACCCGTGGCTCCGCACGGATGCGGCTGAACCACGTTCCGATGGATCCGGGTGGCGGCGGCACCGTGGCCGGTGACCTGAAGTCGGACAAGAAGGTCTGGGCCAAGGCCGGCGAGGACACCAAGGGAATGCGGGACGACATCGGCAAGGCCCTGGGCAAGCTGGACGGCGGGCAGTCGGGGCTGGGGGACACGTCGGGCGTGCAGTCGGCGGCGGCGCAGCAGGAGCTGTACGAGTCCTGGAAGAAGTACGTCGGGGACGTGAAGGGCCGCTGCGGGGAACTGGGCGGGCTCATGGAGCGCTCCGGGCACGACCTCGCGCTGTCCGACGCCGAGGTGAAGACGGAGCTGGACAAGATCAGGGGGAAGTACCACGACACCGAGGCCGTCGGCGGCGACGCGAAGGGCCGGTGACGGGGATTCATGGACATCGCGACGTTAAAGGCCCTGAAACCCTCCGAGTACCAGGAGGCGGCCGACGGGTACCGGGCCACGAGCGAGATGGCGGGCACCGCCAAGGACACGGTGGAGAACCGCATCTCGGCCGGTATCCGCAACCAGCTGAAGGGCGAGACGGCCGAGGCGGCCCTGCGGGAGCTGAAGGAGCTCGGCAAGAACTTCCACTACGTCCAGACCGAGTGCGCCCTGGCCAGTACCGCGCTGAACTCGTTCGCGTACGACATGGCGGCGGCCAAGCGGAAGCTGGAGGCGGCCCTGGCGGACGCCGAGGCGGCGGGCTGCAAGGTGGGTGCGGACGGCTCGGTCACCTTCCCGGCCGGCGGCACGGAGGTCGACGGCAAGGTGCCCGAGGGCGGGACCGTGTCGCCCTCGACCAGCTTGACGGATCCGACGGCCAACGCGATCGAGCAGCAGGCCGTCCACCAGCACCCGAACCCGAACTTCGGCAAGGCCATCGGCTTCGCGAACCGGATCGGGGACGCGCTTGAGGAGGCCGCGGCAGCGGACGCCAAGTGGGCGCCGAAGCTGCGCGCGCTGAAGGCCGACGACGACCTGGTGGTGTCCGACCGGGACTGGTCCGACGCCAAGTCCGACCAGGACGGGGTGGGCGAGGCCGGCAAGAAGTACCTCGACTCCCTGCCCCAGCCGCCCAGGGACGGCAGCCCGAAGGACAACGCGGCCTGGTGGAGCGGGCTCAGCGACGAGGAGCGCGCGACCTGGCTCTCCCTCCGCCCGGACACCGTGGGCACACTCGACGGTCTCCCCTCCACTGCCCGCGACGAGGCCAACCGTGTCGTGTTCGACGAGACCCGGGCCCGCTACCAGCTGGAGCTGGACTCCATCCCGAAGCCGCCGGTCAACGAGTGGACGTTCATCGCCACCAACGGCTGGGCGTCCAAGGTCCACACCGACGAATGGATGGACTGGTACAAGCAGCACGGCGAACGCTACGACCACCTCACCAAGTCGCTCCACGGCATGCAGAGCATCCAGGCTCGCTTCGACGCCACCGGTACGGCCACCGACAAGGACCACAGGGGCCTGCCTGAGGCGTACCTGCTGGGGTTCAGCCCGGAGGGCAACGGCCGGGCGATCATCGCCAACGGCAACCCGGACACGGCCCGACACCAGGCCGTCTATGTGCCGGGTACTACGTCCAACCTCAGCAACATCACCGGCAACGTAGACCGGATGACCGCCACCTGGCGCGTGGCTACCGACGAGGCCGACGGACAGCCCGTCTCCACGATCACCTGGCTCGGCTACGACGCCCCGCAGGACATCGTGAAGGACTCGCCGTTTCGGCACTATGCGGACGACGGCGCACCGGCCTTCAACCGCTTCCTCGACGGGCTGGAAGCCTCGCACACCGGCGAGACCCCGCCACACCGCACCGTGATCGGACACTCGTACGGCACCACCCTTGTCGGCTCGGCCGCCGACCACGGCACGCTGAACGCCGACGACGTAGTCACCGTGGGCAGTCCCGGTGTCACGGTGCCCAAGGCGGAGCAGCTCGACGTGCCCAAGGGCCACGTCTGGAACGAGGAGGCCGATGGGGACGTCGTACCCGACATCGGCCGCTTCGGCCACGGCGGCAGCGACTGGGACGGCCCCTGGACCGTGCCCAGCGACGAGCGGTTCGGGGCGAATCAGATGACCACGGACACGAAGGGTCACAGCGGGTACTGGGACGAGGGCTCCGACAGCCTGCTCAACCAGGCCCTGGTCGTCGCGGGGCACGGGGAGGACGTGACACTGAAGGAACCGACCCCGACCTGGAAGTACACCCGTTAGGCAGAGCGAGGCCCGTCGATCTTGAAGAACCGTACGAGCGCTGCCGCGCTCCTCCTGTCCACCGTCCTCACCACTCTCACAGGATGCAGCATGAGCTCCAGTACGGAATCCGACGACGTCCCGTCCGCCGGCACCAGCACGTCACGTGACGCGGCCGCGCGGGCCCAGCAGCTGTCCAGTCGGCTGCGCGACCTGATCGACGTCGAGGGAAAGGCCTCCGACGGCAGCCCCGGAGTCCAGGGGTGCGCGGGCAAGGACCGGGACACGTACTTCCGGATCTTCCACAAGTGGAGCTTCTACCCCGCCTCGGCGGCCGATCTCGGTGTCGCGATGGAGAACCTCAAGGAGGGGCTGCCGAAGCAGGGCTGGAAGATCGTCCAGTACGGCCCCGACACCAGTGCGAACAGGAACGTCGTTCTGATCGCCGACAACGACGAGGAGCGGGCCGGCGTGCACATCGCCCAGATGGAGAAGAGGAACCCCCCGAAGCTGAGCCTGACCGTCGTCTCCGGCTGCTACCAGGTCCCCGACGGCCAGGAGGTCGAGCACTTCTAGCCGCCCGCCCCGCCTCACCCCCGGCGGGCCGGCACGAACCCCCCGTGGGCGGGTCTCCTCCGCGGTCGGCTCCCGCAGGACCGTCGCGACCAGGTCCAGACCCGCCCCCGTCAGGGCCTCGGCGACCTGCTCCGGCGTACGCCAGTAGTAGTCGAGGTCGATGTCGTGGCCGAACCGCTCGGTCAGGTGCAGCCGGCCGGGCTCGGGGCCGGACTGGAAGCCGAGCAGGGCGTGCCCGCCGGGGGCCAGGGTGCGGCGGAACTCCGCGCAGGCGGTCGGCAGCTCCTCGTCCGGCAGGTGGATGGTCGAGTACAGGGCGAGGACGCCGCCCAGGGTGGCGTCGGGCAGGTCCAGTGCGGTCATCGAACCGACGTGGAAGCGCAGGGCGGGGTACGCCGCACGGGCCAGTGCCACCATGGCGGGGGAGAGGTCGACCCCGAACACCGGCACCCCCTGCTCGTGCAGCAGCGCGGTGATGTGCCCGGGCCCGCTGCCCAGGTCGGCGACGGGGGCGGAGCCGTGCACCGTGACCAGCTCGGCGAAGGCCCTGATCAGGGTGCGGTCCAGCGGGTGGAGGCCCCCCGGAGGGAAGCGGGCGCCGTAGTCCTCGGCGATCGTGTCGTAGGAGGTACGGGTCGTCCGGAGGAAGTCCGCGGTCGGGTCGCTCACGTCGGCGGACCCTACCGGGAGGGCACCGCGGCGGGGGTCCGGTTCGTGGACATCGCGCGCGTGACCCCCGCGAGGCGTGGTATCCGTGGAAGAGGAAACAGAGGTTTTACCCATCAGAGTTCACCGCCATGCGTCCGCCGGTCAGATTTTATTCCCCTAACGGGCTGAACTTTTGTTGAACGAGGGGTAGTTGACCAGCCGGGCGTCCTACCCTTCAGAGGGTGAAGCAATTGATGTCCCTAGAGTCCCAGGCCGGCCTCCCGGGGGATGTGCTCCCCGGCGTGCTGAGCGAGTCCCTGCACGCCGAACTCGTCGCCTTCCGGCGCGACTTGCACATGCACCCGGAGCTGGGCAACCAGGAGTTCCGTACGACCGCCGCGATCAAGGAGCGGCTGGAGCAGGCCGGGCTCAAGCCCCGTGTCCTGAGCACGGGCACGGGACTCGTCTGTGACATCGGTCTCGCGGAGGGTGAGCACCCGTCCGTACCCCTGCTGGCCCTGCGCGCCGACATCGACGGCCTGCCCATTCCGGACACGAAGAGCGACTGCCCGTACCGGTCCACCGTGCCCGACCGGGCGCACGCGTGCGGTCACGACGTGCACACCTCCGTCGTCCTCGGCGCCGGGCTGGTCCTCGCCGACCTGCACGCCAAGGGCCTGCTGCCCCGGCCGGTGCGGCTGCTCTTCCAGCCCGCCGAGGAGGTGCTGCCCGGCGGCGCCCTGGGCGCCATCGAGGACGGCGCGCTGACCGGCGTCGGCCGCCTCCTCGCCGTGCACTGCGACCCCAAGGTGGAGGCCGGGAAGGTCGGGCTGCGGCACGGACCGATCACCAGCGCCTGCGACCGTCTGGAGATCGCGCTCGACGGCCCCGGCGGGCACACCGCCCGCCCCCACCTGACCACCGACCTGGTCACGGCCGCCGCCCGGGTCGCCGTCGACGTCCCCGCGCTGATCGCCCGCCGGGTCGACACCCGCGTCGGTCTCGCCCTCACCTGGGGCCGCATCGAGTCCGGCCACGCCCCGAACGTGATCCCGCAGCACGCCGAGCTGTCCGGGACCGTGCGCTGCCTGGACCTGGACGCCTGGCGGCAGGCCCCCGACATCGTGCACGCGGCGATCGACGAGGTCGCCACCCTGCACCGGGCCAAGTCCGAGATCACCTATGTGCGCGGGGTGCCGCCGGTGGTCAACGACCGGGAGTCGACCGAGCTGCTGCGCCGGGCCATGGTCGCCCGGCGCGGCATGAAGTCCGTGGAGAGCACCGAGCAGAGCCTCGGCGGCGAGGACTTCTCCTGGTACCTGGAGCACGTCCCGGGCGCCATGGCCCGGCTCGGGGTGCGCCGGCCCGGCGAGCGCACGGTGCGCGATCTCCACCAGGGCGATTTCGACGCGGACGAGTACGCGATCACGGTGGGTGTCGAGATGTTCACCGCCGCCGCGTTCCTGGACGTCAACGGCTCGCAGAGCTGAGCGGGCGGCCCCCGGCGAGCCCCTTCGCGGGCCGGCCGGGGGCCGATTTCCCGCCCGGCGCAACACGGATGCAAGCCAATCGTGCACTGTCCGCAACACTGGCGTGAGAGGACCAAGACACCGAGTTCAGGCAGTGTTTGCCTCGAATCGATAACGGCTTCCCGAGAGGGTTTTTTGCGACATCTACGCGCGTTACGATGCCGCGAAGCCGACGCCGCCGGGGCGTTTCGGCCGGAGCACCGACACGGTGCTCACATCAAGCGCCGCCAAGGCGCTCAGGTCAGGTGAAGGAGCCTTCCCGTGCGCCGGGTAGCCAAGCTTTCCGCTGCGTGTATCGCCTCCGCAGCACTCGCACTGACTGCCACTGCCTGTGGCAGTACCTCCTCCGACAACGACTCCGGCTCGCCCGCCTCGGGTGACGGCAAGGGCGTCAAGGTCGGTATCGCCTTCGACGTCGGCGGCCGTGGCGACCGCTCGTTCAACGACTCCGCCGCACGCGGTGCCGACAAGGCGAAGAAGGAGTTCGGCGGCGACATCAAGGAGCTGACCGCGAAGACCTCGGACACCGAGGCCGACCGCGAGCAGCGCCTGTCGGACCTGGCGGACGCGGGCTACAACCCCATCGTCGGTGTGGGCTACGCCTACGCCGCCTCGATGACCAAGGTCGCCGCGAAGTACCCGAAGACCACCTTCGGCATCGTCGACTCGGTGGTCAACGGCAAGAACGTCGACAGCATCACCTTCACCGAGGAGCAGGGCTCCTACCTGGCCGGTGTCGCCGCCGCGCTGAAGACCAAGACCAAGCACGTCGGCTTCATCGGCGGCGTCGACGTCCCGCTGATCAAGAAGTTCGAGGCGGGTTACGTCCAGGGCGTCAAGGACACCGACCCGAAGATCAAGATCGACACGCAGTACCTGTCCCACGGCTCGGACACCTCCGGCTTCGCCAGCCCCGACAAGGGCAAGGAGGCCGCGCAGGGCATGCTCGACAACGGCGCGGACGTCATCTACTCGGCGGCCGGCTCCTCCGGCAACGGCGCCATCGAGGCCGTGGCCGGCAAGAAGGGCGCCTGGGCCATCGGCGTGGACTCGGACCAGTACGGCATCCCGGGTCTGGCCAAGTACAAGAACTCGATCCTGACCTCGGTCGTCAAGAACGTCGACGTCGGTGTCTACGACCTGGTCAAGTCCGTCCACGACGGCAAGCCGCTGACCGGCACCAACACCTACTCGCTCGCCAAGGACGGCGTCTCGCTGTCCACCAGCGGTGGCTTCATCGACGACATCAAGGCCAAGCTGGACGCGGCGCAGAAGAAGATCGTCGACGGCTCGATCAAGGTCAAGACCACCCCGTGACCTGACGGGTCCCGTCGGACCCCGGCTCGGCGGGGGCGCCCTTGGGAGCTCCCCCGCCGAGCCATAACAATGTGTCAACTCTACGCGTGTAGCGCGGAGTTGCCGCGCTAGCGTCGCCGACGCCTGCCCCCTCCCCGCAGCCCCTTTCCCCGAGGAGAGTGCGCCATCAACGCGTCCAGCCCTCCCGCTGCCGTCGAACTGCGCGGCATCACCAAGCGTTTCCCCGGCGTCGTCGCCAACCGCGACATCGACATCACGGTCCGTACGGGCACCGTCCACGCCCTGTGCGGCGAGAACGGCGCCGGCAAGTCCACCCTCATGAAGATCCTCTACGGCATGCAGCAGCCGGACGAGGGCACCATCACCGTGGGTGGCGAACAGGTCGTCTTCCACAACCCCGGCGATGCCATCGCCCGCGGCATCGGCATGGTGCACCAGCACTTCATGCTCGCCGACAACCTCACCGTCCTGGAGAACGTCGTCCTCGGCGCGGAGAAGCTGCACGGCATCGGGGGCAAGGCACGCGCCCGGATCAAGGAGATCTCCGACGCCTACGGCCTGGGCGTCCGGCCCGACGCCCTGGTCGAGGAACTCGGCGTCGCCGACCGCCAGCGCGTGGAGATCCTCAAGGTCCTCTACCGGGGCGCCAAGACCCTCATCCTGGACGAGCCCACGGCCGTCCTCGTGCCGCAGGAGGTCGACGCCCTCTTCGACAACCTGCGCGAACTCAAGGCCGAGGGCCTCACCGTCATCTTCATCTCGCACAAGCTGGGCGAGGTGCTCTCCGTCGCCGACGAGATCACCGTCATCCGGCGCGGCACCACCGTCGGCACCGTCGACCCGCGCGGCACCACCCCCAAGCAGCTCGCCGAGCTGATGGTCGGCAGCGAGCTGCCCACCCCGGAGACCCAGGAGTCCACGGTCACCGACGTCCCGATGCTCACGGTGGACGGCCTGCACCTCGCGCAGACCGACCTCGACGGCATCGAGCGGATCATCCTGGACGAGATCTCCTTCACCATCCACAAGGGCGAGGTCCTCGGCATCGCCGGTGTGGAGGGCAACGGCCAGTCCGAACTGGTCGAGGCGATCATGGGCATGCGCCGGCCCGGCGCCGGCGCCGTCACCCTCGACGGCGCCGACATCTCCGAGGCCCCGACCCGCGACCGCCGCGAGTCCGGCATCGGCTACATCCCCGAGGACCGCCACCGCCACGGCCTGCTGCTGGAAGCGCCGCTGTGGGAGAACCGCATCCTCGGCCACGTCACCGAGAAGCCCAACTCGCGCGGCGGACTGCTCGACCTCAAGGCCGCCCGCGTCGACACCCAGCGCATCGTCGAGTCCTACGACGTCCGCACCCCCGGCATCGACGTCACCGCCGCCTCCCTGTCCGGCGGCAACCAGCAGAAGCTGATCGTCGGCCGGGAGATGAGCCACAGCCCCAAGCTGCTGATCGCCGCCCACCCCACCCGCGGTGTGGACGTCGGCGCGCAGGCGGCCATCTGGGACCACATCCGCGAGGCCCGCCGCGAGGGCCTGGCCGTGCTGCTGATCTCCGCGGACCTGGACGAGCTGATCGGGCTCTCCGACACCCTGCGGGTGATGTACCGCGGCCGTCTGGTCGCCGACGCCGATCCCGCCACGATCACCCCCGAAGAGCTGGGCTCCGCCATGACGGGTGCGGCCACCGGCCACCTGGAGCACACAGAGGACGACGCGCGATGAACAAGCTGACCTCACGGATCGACAAGGAGCGGCTGCTCCTCGGCGTCGCCGCGCCCCTGCTGGCGGTCGTCGCCGCGCTCGTCGTCACCACCCTGGTGATCCTCGCGACCGGCAAGAACCCCGGTGACGCCTTCAGCGACATGGTGACCTACGGCTTCGCCAGCGACAGCCAGGTCTACATCCTGAACAAGGCGACGACGTACTACCTCGCGGGTGTCGCGGTGGCCATCGGCTTCCGCATGAACCTGTTCAACATCGGTGTCGACGGCCAGTACCGGCTCGCCGCGTTCATAGCCGCCGTCCTCGGCGGGGCGCTCACCGTGCCCGGCTGGATCGCCATCCCGCTGATCATCCTCTGCGCCATGGCGACCGGCGCCCTGTGGGCGGCCATCGCCGGCATCCTCAAGGTGACCCGGGGCGTCAGCGAGGTCATCGCGACCATCATGCTGAACTCGATCGCCACCGCGGTCATCGCCTACCTGCTCCAGCCCGGCAAGCTCGGCCAGCTGGACCAGGCCGGCACCCTCGTCTCCACCAAGCCGCTGCCGTCGTCCTCGTACTTCTTCAGCTTCGACGCCGGCCCGGCCGGTGAGCTGTGGGGCTTCATCGTGATCGCCGTGCTCGTCGGCGTCGCGTACTGGTTCGTGCTCGGCCGCACCCGGTTCGGCTTCGACCTGCGCACCGTCGGCCAGTCCGAGACCGCCGCCGCCGCGAGCGGCGTCGGGGTGAAGAAGATGGTCGCCACCAGCATGATCATCTCGGGTGCGGTGGCCGGTCTGATCGGCATGCCGACCCTGCTGAACGACAGCCACCAGTTCAGCAACGACTTCCCGGCGGGCATCGGCTTCACCGGTATCGCCATCGCCCTGCTCGGCCGCAACCACCCGATCGGCATCGCGCTGGGCGCGCTGCTCTGGGGCTTCCTGGAGCGCACCACCAACCACCTGGAGTTCCAGGGCTACGACAAGGAAATCCTCGGCGTCATCCAGGGCGTCATCGTGCTGTGCGTCGTCATCGCCTACGAGGTCGTACGCCGCTACGGCCTGAAGCGCCAGCAGCAGCGCGTCGGCGCCGAACTCGCCGCCCAGGCCGCCGCCCCGACGAAGAAGCAGGAGGTGGCGTGATGACTGCCACGATGACCGACGCGCCGCCGCCGGCGGCTCCCAAGGCGGCGGGCGCGCCGCAGCGCTCCGGCCGCTCCCTCGGCCTGACCCTCATGATCGTCGCGGGCGCCCTGCTGCTCCTGGCCGCCGTCCGCGTGATCACCGGCGCCAACCAGCTCGACTCCGCGGGCCAGGTCGGCGCCGCCCTCGGCCTCGCCGTACCGATCGGACTCGCCGGACTCGCCGGCCTGTGGTCGGAGCGGGCCGGCGTGGTCAACATCGGCCTGGAAGGCATGATGATCCTCGGCACCTTCGGCGCCGGCTGGATCGGCTGGCAGTCCAGCCCCTGGCTCGGCCTGCTGTGCGGCATCGCCTTCGGTGTCCTCGGCGGCCTGGTGCACGCCGTCGCCACCGTCACCTTCGGCGTCGACCACATCGTCTCCGGTGTCGCCGTCAACCTGCTCGCGCTCGGCGCCACCCAGTACCTGGCCAAGCTGTTCTTCGCCGACGGCAAGGCCGCCGAGGCGGGCGGCAACCCCAAGCAGTCCCCGCCCGCGGACACGCTGCCCGACGTCACCGTCCCCGGCCTCTCGGACGGCCTCGCGTCGATCGAGAAGCACCACTGGTTCCTGGTCTCCGACCTCGCCGGCATCATCGGCGGTCTGATCACCAACCTGTCCGTGGTGACGATCATCGCCGTGCTGCTGTTCGTGGGCAGCTGGTGGCTGCTGTGGCGCACCCCGTTCGGGCTGCGGCTGCGCTCCTGCGGTGAGAACCCGATCGCCGCCGAGTCCCTCGGTGTCAACGTCTACCAGTACAAGTACGCGGCCGTGGCCGTCTCCGGCGGCCTCGCCGGCCTCGGCGGCGCCTTCCTCGCGCTGGTCACCTCGCACACCTACCTGGAGGGCCAGACCGGAGGCCGCGGCTACATCGGTCTCGCCGCCATGATCTTCGGCAACTGGCGCCCCGGCGGCCTCGCCATGGGCGCGGGCCTGTTCGGCTACTCCGACGCGCTCCAGCTCCGCAACGGCGGCGTGACCGTCCACGCCCTGCTCCTGCTGCTGGTCGTCCTGCTCGCGCTGCTGGCCGGCTGGAAGCTCTACAAGAAGGCCCTGGTGCAGGGCGTGGTCAGCGCCGTCATGGCCGCGCTGGTCCTCGTCTGGTACCTGCTCACCGACGAGGTCCCCAGCGACTTCGTCGGCGCCACCCCGTACGTCGTCACGCTGCTGGTGCTGTCGCTGTCCGCGCAGCGCCTGCGGATGCCGAAGGCGGACGGCATGCGCTACCGGAAGGGGCAGGGCAAGTGACCGGGCGAGCCGCCGACTTCGACTGGGAGGCCCTGCGCGCCGAGGCGCGGGAGGCCATGACCCACGCCTACGCCCCCTACTCCGGCTACCCGGTCGGGGTCGCGGCCCTGGTCGACGACGGCCGCACGGTCACCGGCTGCAACGTCGAGAACGCCTCCTACGGCCTCGGCCTGTGCGCCGAGTGCGGCCTGGTCTCCCAGCTCCAGCGCACGGGCGGTGGCCGGCTGACGCACTTCACGTGTGTCGACGGCACCGGCGCCCTGCTGGTCCCGTGCGGTCGCTGCCGCCAGCTGCTCTACGAGTTCGGCGGACCGGACCTGCTGCTGGACACCCCGGCGGGCGTCCTCCCGCTCTCCGAGATGCTGCCCCAGGCCTTCGGCCCGGACCATCTCACCCAGTAATGCCGTACGGCCCCCCTGCCCCGCTCGCAGGGGGGCCGCACACTTCGCACCTCCCGGAAGGAACCACCCCCGCCATGGCCATGGACGCCATCTCCGTCATCCGCACCAAGCGGGACCGCGGTGAGCTGACCGACGAGCAGATCGACTGGGTCATCGACGCCTACACCCGGGGCGAGGTCGCCGACGAGCAGATGTCCGCGCTCGCCATGGCGATCCTGCTGAACGGCATGAACCGCCGCGAGATCGCCCGCTGGACCGCGGCCATGATCGCCTCCGGCGAGCGCATGGACTTCTCCTCGCTGTCCCGCCCGACGGCCGACAAGCACTCCACGGGCGGCGTCGGCGACAAGATCACCCTCCCGCTGGCCCCGCTCGTCGCCGCCTGCGGCGCGGCCGTCCCGCAGCTCTCCGGCCGGGGCCTCGGCCACACCGGCGGCACCCTGGACAAGCTGGAGTCGATCCCCGGCTGGCGCGCGCTGCTCTCCAACGAGGAGATGCTGAACGTCCTGGACACCACGGGCGCGGTGATCTGCGCGGCGGGCGACGGCCTGGCCCCCGCCGACAAGAAGCTCTACGCCCTGCGCGACGTCACCGGCACGGTCGAGGCGATCCCCCTGATCGCCTCCTCGATCATGTCGAAGAAGATCGCCGAGGGCACCGGCTCCCTGGTGCTGGACGTGAAGGTGGGCACCGGCGCCTTCATGAAGACGATCGAGGACGCCCGCGAGCTGGCCTCCACGATGGTCGGCCTCGGCACCGACCACGGCGTGAAGACGGTCGCGCTGCTGACGGACATGTCCACCCCGCTCGGCCTCACGGCGGGCAACGCCCTGGAGGTCCGCGAATCGGTCGAGGTCCTGGCGGGCGGCGGCCCCGCGGACGTCGTGGAACTGACCATCGCCCTGGCCCGCGAGATGCTCGACGCGGCGGGCATCAAGGACGCCGACCCCGCGAAGGCCCTCGCGGACGGCTCGGCGATGGACGTCTGGCGCCGGATGATCGCGGCGCAGGGCGGCGACCCGGACGCGCCGCTGCCCACCGCGAAGGAGCAGCACGTCGTCAAGGCCCCGGCCTCCGGCGTCCTGACCCGCCTCGACGCGTACGACATCGGGGTCGGCGCCTGGCGCCTCGGCGCCGGCCGGGCCCGCAAGGAGGACCCGGTGCAGGCGGGCGCGGGCATCGAGCTGCACGCCAAGCCGGGCGACACGGTGACGGAGGGCCAGCCCCTGCTGACCTTGCACACCGACACCCCGGAGCGCTTCGAGTACGCGCTCCAGGCGGTGGCGGGCTCCTACGACATCGCGGCCCCGGGCACGGCCTTCCAGGCCACGCCGGTGGTGCGGGAACGTATCGCCTGACCTGCGCCCGCGGCCGTGGGCCGTTGATGTCACGTCCCTTTCGGGTGAACGGGACCGGTGGACCTCCGCCGGTCCCGTTCGGCATGCTGGGATCGGCGACGCACCGATAGGAGACCGCCAGTGCGACAGGAAGTCGCTCCACCCAAGTGGATGACCCGCAGGAGGGAAGAAGGTCATGAGCAGGTCATCCCGGACCAGTGTCCAAGGTCCGTCCCCACTTCCGCATGCGTCGCTGGCAACGGCGGGGTGTGAAGCCGGAAGCGCAAGCCCAAGAGCGGCACGACCATCGGGCCGCAACAGGCGAGGGGAAGGCCGGACGGGCTAATGCAAATGAACCCTTGACGAAATCTCGTAACTCCTGTGCCGCGTCGATGGTGAGCTGTCGGCGGCAGACAGGCCCTGGCGCGGAAGAGCGCACGACGACCCCAGAGGATTGGCGCCGAAGGGGGAGGACACCGTCGGGCCCGGGATTAAGAGGGAGCCCACCCCGGCCGCATCTTGTGTGAGCGGAACGTGGAAACCCCGTTGGAGTCCGGGAGCGATCCCGGTAAGCCGGAGGTAACGAAGGACCAAGCCTCCAGCGGGACAGGATGATCCGAGAAGCAAACGCCGATAGGGCGAAAGTCCAGGGGAAAGGGACGTGGATTCCTCTACCGCGTCACATAACTCGTCGGATACGGGGGGGCGATGCCCCGGCCCGAAAGGGAGCCCACGCGGATCAGGTAGGCCCGTGAAGAAGAACTGCGAAGAACCCCGAACCGAGGGCAAGTTGGATGCCGAAGGCAGGTGTGGCAGCGACGCCTGTGGCGGCGATGCCTCCTACGACGGCGAACGGACCGGAGGACTACGCCCAAACCTGGCACAGCATCGACTGGGCCAAGGCGGAAGCGTCGGTACGGAGACTGAGGCAGCGCATCTTCACAGCCACGCAGGAAGGGGACCTGAAGAAGGTCCGCAACTTGCAGAAGCTGATGTTGCGATCCCACTCGAACACGCTCGTGAGCGTGAAGCGGGTGACGCAGCAGAGCACAGGCCGTCGGACAGCAGGGATTGACCAAGAACGTGCGCTCACTCGGAGCGCGCGTGGGCGACTGGCCGCTGAGATCGCAGCGGAGCGTTGTCCTGGAAAGCCCCTGCCCGTCCGGCGCGTGTACATTCCCAAAGCCAACGGAAAGCAGCGCCCCTTGGGTATTCCAGTCATCCGTGACCGAGTCCGCCAGGCCCGCGTCAAGAATGCACTGGAACCCGAGTGGGAAGCCCGGTTCGAGCAACGAAGCTACGGCTTTCGCCCCGGCCGGGGCTGTCATGACGCGATCGGCGCCATCTTCAATATCGCGGGCCAGAGACGGGCCAAGCGGCTATGGGTGCTCGATGCTGATCTGACAGCGGCGTTCGACCGTATTTCGCACGACCACCTGATGACCCTCATCGGTAACTTCCCGGCACGGGAAGCGATCCGGGGGTGGCTCAAGGCGGGAGTGATGGACTGCGGACGAATCTCGCCCACCGATGAGGGGACCCCTCAGGGGGGTGTGATCAGCCCCCTGCTGCTCAACGTGGCCTTGCACGGCGTGGAGACGGCGGCCGGGCATCTCACGGAGGGACGTTCCCACAAGTCCCGACGAGATACTCCGGTCCTGGTCCGGTACGCGGATGACTTCGCGGTGTTCTGCCACAGCGAAGACGAAGCACACCGGGTCAAGGAGCAACTGGCTGTCTGGATGACTCCGCGCGGGGTCGCCTTCAACGAGGAGAAGACGTCGGTCCTCCACCTTGAAGAAGGCTTCGACTTCCTCGGGTTCAACATCCGGCGATACAGCGGGACTCTGCTGATCAAGCCGAGTAAGGCGGCTGTGAAGAGGGTCCGGGAACGGCTCCGCAGTGAAGTGATCGGCCTGAGAGGGGCGAACGCTGCGGCTGTGGTGAGGAAGCTCGACCCGATCATCAAGGGCTGGGCCACCTACTACCGGACGGTGGTGTCCAAGGAGACCTTCAAGTCCCTGGACTTCTACGTGTGGACGCTCACGCAGAAGTGGGTCAAGCACTCCCACCCGAACAAGCCGAAGAGCTGGCGCCTGGCCAAGCACTACGGCGTTTTCAACTCGACCCGGAAGGACCAGTGGGTATTCGGTGACCGGGACACCGGCACCTATCTCTACAAGTTCAACTGGACCAGAATCGTCCGGCACGTGATCGTCAAGGAGGGCAACTCCCCTGACGACCCCTCGCTGGCCGACTACTGGGTGAGCCGTCGACGCAAGAGGATGCCCGGGACCGCCGACAGGTGGACCATCACCCTCGCATCCCGCCAGAAGGGGATCTGTCCGTTGTGCAAACAGCCATTGATCCCCGATGCCGAGTACACACCGGACAACCCCCGCGAGTGGGCCGCGTGGTTCTCGGCATCGATGAAGCCGCTGCATAAGCACCACTTCATCTATCGGCGCGACGGCGGCACGGACGAGCGGACGAACCTTCGCCTCGTACACGCTGACTGCCATCGCCAGCACCATGCCGGCGATCACAGAAGGGCCAAGCAAGATGACCGACCCGCGTGACTCCAGGGGCCCGCTTGAGCCGGATGCGGTGAACAGCCGCACGTCCGGTTCTGAGGGGGCCGGGGGGCGGCAACGCCCTCCGGCTACCCGACTGAGCGCACTCACCGTCAGCCAGGACTCCGACCAGAACTGGGACGACCTCGTCCGGTACTGGGAGGAGATGGAATGGCCCGAGGGCAGCAAGGTGGAGATCATCGAGGGGATCATCACCGTGTCACCTGCTCCCGCGTTTCGCCACAACGTGATCGCGGCCCGCATCCAGCGTCGCCTCTACTCCGTGATCCCCGAGGACTGGGAGATCTTCCAGACACTGGCCATCGCCGTGCCGTCACGGCTGGGCATGCTCATCCCTGACCTGGTGGTTGCGCCGGTGCCGGAACATCCCCGCCGCCCTCGCGGAACTCGTCGTCGAGGTCACCTCCAAGTCCAACGCCGACCACGATCGCGTCAGCAAGCCCGCCGCCTACGCCACCGCCGGTATCCCGCTGTACCTCCTGGTCGACCGCTGGGCCCCCGGAGGCCCCACCGCGACGCTCTACGGCGAGCCGAAGGGCGACGTCTACCGGGTTCTCAAGGCGGTCAAGTTCGGTGACCTCATCGAGCTGCCGGAGCCGTTCGGCCTCACCATCGATACGAGCGAGTTCCCGGTCGACTGACCCGGCGTCATCCCCGCGGCCGGCGTAGGTGCGGAGGACGTAGCCGGAGCACAGCGCCCCGATCGTCGTACGGCCCACACCTCAGCCCCGTACCGCCCCGACCGCTACGAAGACCCCGGCGACCCCGGCGACCCCGGCCGTACTGAGCGCCGTCACCAGCAGACCGCCGGAGAAGAGGATTGCTCGACGCGGCGGGCTGCGATCCCCGCCAAGCGGACCGGCACCGCGGCACGCCACCGCCCCCGATGAGTTCCGCCCGCCCCGCCGGTCTACCGCACGTGGATGCCGAGACCCCCGCCGTGCTGGTGCTGCCCGGGCCCGTGCGCCGGGACGATGTGCCGGGGCTGTGTGCCGATGTGCGGGCGCTGCTGGAGGCCGGCCGGACCGGGGTGGTCGTGTGCGACGTGGGCGGGCTCGGGCCGCCGGGCCTGGCGGCCGTCGACCTGCTGGCCCGGCTGGAGCTGACCGCCCGCCGGGCCGGCGGGCGGATACGGCTGCGGGACCCCGATCCCGCGCTAGGCGTCCTTCTCGACCTCGTCGGACTCCGCTTCCAGGTGGAGGGGCAGATCGAAGAGCGGGAACCAGCGCTGGGTGTCGAGGAAGCAGTGGAATCCGGTGATCCTGCCGTCTGAGATCTCCAGCACCTGCACCGCCCACGGGCTGAACCCGCCGTTCTCCGGGTCCGGCTTGTAGTGCGCGAAGCCCGGCAGTCCGTTGGCCCGGACCGGCAGCAGCCGGGAACCGGCACAGGAGGCGCCCAGGGTGGTCATGAAACCGGTGATGTCCGCCGTGCCGCGCAGCCACAGGTCGAACGGCGGCATCGTCATGATGGCGTCCTCGTGCAGCAGCGCCGTCAGCGCCGCCATGTCATAGCCCTCGAACGCCTTGACGTAACGCTCCAGCAGCTTCTGCTGCTCCTCGTCCAGCGGATCGGACACCGCCCCCTCGGCACCCGCGTCCCCGCGCTCCGCGAGCGTGGCCCGCGCCCGCTGCAAGGCGCTGTTCACCGAGGCGACCGTGGTGTCCAGCAGCTCGGCCACCTCGCTCGCCCTCCAGGCCAGCACCTCGCGCAGGATCAGCACCGCCCGCTGCTTGGGCGGCAGCTGCTGGAGGGCCGCCATGAAGGCGAGCCGGATCGACTCCTTCGCGACCGCCGCCTCCGCAGGGTCCTGCACGGCCGGCAGCACGCGCGCGTCCGGCATCGGCTCCAGCCAGGTGTTGTCCGGGCGCGGGGAGAGCGCCGCCCGCGCGAGCGGGGTCGCCTCCGACAGGTCCATCGGCCGGGCCCGCTTGCTGCCCGCCGCCAGCATGTCCAGGCACACGTTCGTCGCGATCCGGTACAGCCACGAGCGCAGGCTGGAACGGCCCTCGAACTTGTCGTAGCTCCGCCAGGCCCGCACCAGGGTGTCCTGCACCGCGTCCTCGGCCTCGAAGGAGGAACCGAGCATCCGGTAGCAGTACCCGGTCAGCTCGGTCCGGTGCTTCTCCAGTGCGACGTCCAGATCCGCCGTCGCCGTGCTGTTGCCCATCGTCCACCCACCCCTGTGGCCGTCCCTGTAGCGCGCCTTCGCGCCCCAGCACTTGGGAAGCTACCGCAGCCCACTGACAATGGCCCCCGGAGTGGGGAAAGGCCCAGCTCGGAATGGTTGCTCGGGGAAGCCGGGCGGCGTGCGCCGGGTCAGTGCGCGGCCACCGGCTCCCGCCGGGCCGCCACCCGGGCCGCCCGCGAGCCGAGCACGGTGATCGTGACGACGCCGAGGACCGCGAGGAGGCCGACGCCGACCGTGCCCGACCAGCCGTTCGCGTGGAACGCCAGCGCGCCGACCGTACTGCCGACGCTGGAGCCGATGTAGTACGCGGACTGGTACAGCGCCGACGCCTGGGCCCGGCCGTGCGTGGCCGTCTTGCTGACCGCCGAGGAAGCCACCGCGTGCCCGGCGAAGAAGCCCGCCGTGATCAGCACCAGGCCCGCCAGCACCAGCACCAGGGAGGCGGTCAGGGAGAGCAGCAGCCCCGCCGCCGTCGTACTGCCCGCCAGATACAGCGCGCCCCGGCGGCCGAACCGGCCCACCAGCCGGCCCGCGGTCGACGCGGAGACCGTACCCACCAGGTAGACCAGGAAGATCGAGCCCACGATGCCCTGCGGCAGCCCGAACGGCGCCGCCGTCAACCGGTAGCCGATGACCGTGTAGACACCGCCGAACACCGTCATGAACAGCGCGCCGATCGCGTACAGGCGGCGCAGCAGCGGGTCGGAGAGGTGACCGCGGACGGTGCCGAGCAGCACCCGCGGGCGCAGCGAACCCGCCGTGAAGTGCCTCGGGGCCGGCAACAGCAGCCGGAACGCCACCGCGCACGCGACCGCGAGCGCGCCGATCACTCCGACCGACATCCGCCAGCCCCACTCCTGCGCGACCCAGCCGGTGATCACCCGGCCGCTCATGCCGCCCACGCTGTTGCCCGCCACGAACAGCCCGATCGCCGTGACCAGTGCCTTCGGCCGCACCTCCTCCGCCAGGTACGCCTGCGCCGAGGCCGGCAGCCCGGCCAGCGCGGCGCCCTGCACCGCCCGCAGCACCACCAGCGCGCCGAGCGACGGCGCGAAGGGCACCAGCATGCCGACCGTGACGGCCACGGCCAGCGAGGCGGTCATCACCGTACGGCGCCCGAACCGCTCCGACAGCGCGCTCATCGGCAGCACGAACAGCGCCAGACCGCCGGTCGCCGCGGCCACGGTCCAGCTCGCCTCGCTCGCCGCGACCCCGAACTCCCCGGAGATCAGCGGCAGCAGGGCCTGGGTGGAGTACAGCAGGGCGAAGGTCGCGACTCCGGCGAGGAACAGGGCGAGGCTCATCCGGCGGTAGCCGGGGCCGCCAGGGGTCAGCCGGGAGTCGGAGTCCGAGTCGGGGGTGCGGACGGGGGAAACGGCGTCCACGCTGGTGGACGCCCCGGTACTGGCGGGAGACATGCTTCGACCGTAGACACGGCCCACTCATGCGTCCAATGCATGGAATCGCCATAATCGTTCCCATGGTGCATCAGCAGAGCTCACAGGCGCGACTGTCACCGTCCAGTGACACAGAAGACATGGCGCTGTTGCTCGCGCCCCGTCTCGCGTACTTCGCCGGCGTGGCCCGCACCGAGCACGTCACCCGGGCCGCGCGGGAGCTGAACGTCCCCCAGTCCACCCTGTCCCGGGCGATGGTCCGCCTGGAGCAGGACCTGGGCGTCGACCTGTTCGCCCGCCACGGCCGCACGGTCTCCCTGACCACCGCCGGCCGCACCTTCCTCGCCTCCGTCGAGCGGGCCCTCGCCGAGATCGGGCGCGCCGCCGAGGAGGTCCGCGCGGACGCCGATCCGGCCACCGGCAAGGTCGCCTTCGGCTTCCTGCACACCATGGGCGCCGAGACCGTACCCGGCCTGCTGCACGCCTTCCGCGCCGACCACCCGCGCGTGCGCTTCAGCCTCGTCCAGAACTACGGCGAGGCCATGCTGGAGGGGCTCCGCGCCGGCGCACTCGACCTCTGCCTCACCTCGCCCGTCCCCGACGCCCCCGACCTGGTCGCCCGCCGCCTGGACGAGCAGAAACTGCGCCTGGTCGTCCCCGCGGACCACCGTCTGGCGGCCCGCCGCCGCATCCGCCTGGCAGAAGCGGCCGAGGAAACCTTCGTCACCCTGGAACCGGGCTACGGTCTGCGCCGCATCACGGACGACCTCTGCCGCGAGGCCGGCTTCAAGCCCCGTATCGCCTTCGAGGGCGAGGAGGCGGAGACGCTGCGCGGCCTGGTGGCGGCGGGCCTCGGGGTCGCCCTTCTGCCACCCCCGACCGTCCCGCGCCCGGGTGTGGTGGAACTGACGGTCACGGCCCCCAGGGCGGTCCGTGAGATCGGCGTGGCCTGGCTGGCCGACCGCCCCGACACCCCACCGGTGGCGGCCTTCAAGAAGTTCCTCCTCTCCAGGAGGGGCACCTTGCTGCCGGCCTGAGGGGCACTCCGCCCTACCGTTTCCAGGACCTGCCGAACCCCGCGGCCAACGGCATCCTCAAGCCGATCGGCGGCGGCGCCGCCAACGCGTCCTCCACGGGGCGCGACACGGTGTGCCCGAACAACGCGCCCATCACGAAATCCACCGCCAGACACAGCACTTCGTCCCGGTGCCCGTGCAAACCGTGCCCGTCGGAGTGCACTTCGAACCGGCACACCTCCCGGTTCACTTTCTTCGCCCGCGCCGCGAACCGGAACGACAGCTCGGGATCGGTCCGTTCGTCGTTCGTGCCGTGGGCGATCAGCACCCGCCGCCCGACGAGCTGCTTCACCGGCTCGGCGGGCGCGGCGACGTCCTCCTCCGGCAGCCAGGGGGCCAGCGCCACCACGGAGTTGACCGCCTCGTGCCCGCCGGCCCGCAGCGCCGCGCGTCCGCCCATGTCCACGCCCACCAGGCACACGGCAACGTCCCCGTACCGTCGTACGACCTCGTCGGCGGCCCACTCGGCATCCGCCGCCAGGTGGGCCTCGCTGCCGTTCCAGCCGCGGTAGCGGTACCGCACGGGATGGACGGCCAGCCCCTCGTCCCGGCCGGCGCGGGCGAGCGCGCGTCCCAGGGAGCGGGCGAGGGTCATCGCCCGGACAGGGGACGGCCGGCGGACGGAGACCTCCTCTCCGCCGGGGAGCAGCAGCACCGCTCCGCTCACCGACGTCGGCTCCGCGCCGACTGCCTTCCCCAGCCCGGCCGTTCGGACCGGCGTCGCTTGCTGTCCCATGGCAGAACAGTGTCAGAAGGCGCGGTGTACTAAACCCGTGCGCCCGGTCACCGTTGCGTATCGACGGAAAGGTGCCGGGAAATCGTCGTCGCGCACCGGGTGCTCTACGCGCGTAGGAGTTAGAGTGCGGAAATGACGAGCCAGACCGCACCGACCGGGAACGCCCCCACCGCGGACCAGATCCGCCGGGCGCCCAAGGTACTGCTGCACGATCATCTCGACGGCGGGCTCCGCCCGGGTACCGTCGTAGACCTCGCCCGGGAGACCGGGTACGCCGACCTTCCCGAGACCGATCCGGACAAGCTGGGCATCTGGTTCCAGGAGGCCGCCGACTCCGGCTCGCTGGAACGGTACCTGGAGACCTTCCGGCACACCGTCGGCGTGCTCCAGACCAAGGAGGCCCTGGTCCGGGTCGCCCGCGAGTGCGCCGAGGACCTCGCCGAGGACGGGGTCGTCTACGCCGAGGTGCGGTACGCGCCCGAGCAGCACCTCGACCGAGGGCTGTCCCTGGAGGAGGTCGTCGAAGCCGTCAACGAGGGGTTCCGGCAGGGCGAGCGGCTCGCCCGCGAGAACGGCCACCGCATCCGGGTCGGCGCCCTGCTGACCGCCATGCGGCACGCCGCCCGCTCCCTGGAGATCGCCGAACTCGCCAACCGCTACCGGGACGCGGGCGTGGTCGGCTTCGACATCGCCGGTGCCGAGGCCGGCTACCCGCCCACCCGGCACCTGGACGCCTTCGAGTACCTCAAGCGCGAGAACAACCACTTCACCATCCACGCCGGCGAGGCCTTCGGGCTGCCGTCCATCTGGCAGGCGCTCCAGTGGTGCGGCGCCGACCGGCTCGGACACGGGGTGCGGATCATCGACGACATCGAGGTCCGCGAGGACGGCTCGGTGCAGCTGGGCCGGCTCGCCTCCTACGTGCGGGACAAGCGGATCCCGCTGGAGCTGTGCCCCAGCTCCAACCTCCAGACCGGGGCCGCGCCCTCCTACGCCGAGCACCCCATCGGGCTGCTGCGCCGGCTGCACTTCCGGGCCACCGTGAACACCGACAACCGGCTGATGTCGCACACCACGATGAGCCGGGAATTCGAGCACCTCGTCGAGGCGTTCGGTTACACGCTCGACGATGTCCAGTGGTTCTCCGTCAATGCGATGAAATCAGCGTTCATTCCTTTCGATGAACGACTCGCGATGATCAATGACGTCATCAAGCCCGGATATGCCGAGCTGAAATCCGAATGGCTGTTCCGTCAGACCGTGTCCACCAGCGGTTCTGGCGGTTCTGAGGCATAGCGGCCGGGTCCTCGCCGGAACGGAACGCGGGCGCACTTTCACAAGGCGTCCGCATTTCGGTGTTTGCGGCGGGTGGCCGGGGATGTTTACGGTCGTGGACCGCTCAGATCGTTTGTGATCTCCCGTCTCCGCATGCAAGGACGCATTCACCATGAAGCAGTCTGCTGCCAAGACCCTCGGTGTCGCCGCCCTCGGCGCCGCTTTCGCCGCCGTCGGTGCGGGCGCGGCCGACGCGGCCCCGGCCAGTCCGGACGCCGGCAAGACGCTGAACACCGTCACCAAGATGCTGCCGCCCGAGCAGGTCATCGAGGCGCTGCCGGACAGCGGTGCCGTGAAGACGGTGAAGCCCGTGGCCAAGACGGGTGTCGCCGCGGCTCTGCCGGTCGTCGGCAAGGGCGCGGCCACCGCGCAGCCTGTCGTCGAGAGCGTCCTCGCCGAGGGGCCGACCAAGCCGGTCGCCGGTCTGCTCGGCGGACTGCCGTTGCGGGGTCTGCCCACGCACGGGGTGCCGATCAACGGGCTTCCGGTCGGCTGAGCCCGGCTTCCGTCCGACCCGCGCGGGGCGCTCCGGTAGGTCCGGACGCGCCCCTGTGGCGTGCCCGCGCCCGTGTCCGCGCCGGGGCCCCGGCTCACCAGGCGGTGCGGGCCTTGTCCTCGGACGGCAGCAGCAGCCACAGCGCTATGTAGAGCAGGAACTGCGGGCCCGGCAGCAGGCAGGACACCAGGAAGATCACCCGCATCGTCGTGGCCGAGGTGCCGAAGCGGCGGGCCAGTCCGGCGCAGACTCCGCCGATCACGCGGCCGTGGGTGGGGCGGGCAAGGGCGGTCATGTCGGCTCCTCCGTGGTCGTCGGCTCGCTCACGAGCCGGTGGCGGGCCCCGTCCGGGACCCCTCAACTGCCTTCAACGGTACGGAGAAGAAGGGGACGAAGCATCACTCTAAGGGGCGATACCGACCCTGGGAATCGTCGGGGTACGGCCCTGAGACAGCTCCTCCTGGACGGAGACCGCCGGTTCGGGAGCCCCGGGTTCCCGCGCGTCCCGGCGCCGCAGCCAGGCGCGGGCCGCCGGTACGACGGCCAGGTGGGCGAGGACGACTCCCGCCGTGTTCAGCAGCAGCGAGTCGACGTCCACGACCCTGCCCGGCACGCCGGTCTGCAACAGGGCGATGCCGAGGGAGAGGAGGGCGCCGGCCGCGGCCGTACGGATCAGGGACGCGACCGGGGAGACGGTGAGCCTGCCGTGCGCCATCGGCAGCAGCACGCCCAGCGGCGCGAGCAGCGCCAGTCCCTCACCGAGGGGTCTGACCGCCCGCGGCCAGCCCAGCGCCAGGTCGGCCCGGATCCCTGCCAGCGGGCGCAGGTTCGGGGGCATCACCCAGGGGACGTCCAGGGGGCGCAGCATCAGCCAGGCGACGAGGGCGAGATGTGCGACGAGGAGGACACCTCCCGTCACACGGATGCGGATCGCGGCGCTGCCGCCGATGGAGCCTTGACGCTGCACGACCCCCTAGACGCGGGGGTGGGGCCGATTGGTTCCGCCGTGGAAACGTTTTGCCTCGTGCGGCGCGCGGCGGCTGGACGACGGGGCCGGCTCACGTGCCCGGTACCGGTACGTGCGGGGCGCCCCGAAGGGGCGCGGGGAACCGCGCGAGCGCCCACCACCGACGTGCAGCCGGACGACGGCCGGAGCCCGTACGGCGGCTAGCCGCGCCGCCGCCCCACCGGGCGCAGCTGTCACACCGACCCTCGCCAGAGGCAACCGCGACGCCACCCCCTCGCCAAGACAACCCCGACGCCACCCCCTCGCCAGAGGCAACCGCGACGCCCCCCCGGGGCACACGCGGCCGTCGCGTCGGCCCCCGCCGAAGGTGAACGGCACCCGAGCTCCCGCGCAAGCCCAGCGCAGCGCTACGCGTTCGGTACCCCGCTCGACGGTGGCTGTGTGGTGCCCGGGTGGTCGCGGACCTCGTCCGTGCAGGCGTAGCGGCGGAGGGGGTCCGGGGCGGGGCCGGCCAGGATGACCGAGCCGTCGTCCTCCGTCGCCGCCGAGTCGGACAGGGTGCACACCAGCTGGGCCAGGGCGTAGGAGGTGAGCCGCGACGGTGCCGTGCCCAGCCGGAGCGTGTCCTCGGGATCCTTCGGGCCGGGCCCGCTCACCCGGAGGCCGCCCGGCACGTACGTCGTATAGCCCGCGGAGCGCTCCGCCGCGGACGGTGACGTGGCCAGCTGGTCCAGCAGTCCCTGCGCCACGATCACCCGCCGCTGGGCGTCCGGGGTGCCTTCCGGGACCCGCACGGTCCGGTCGACGGCCACCAGGGACGCCCCGCACAGCAGGAACACCTGCACCGGCACCCCGCGCGCGGACTGCGCGGACGCATCGGGTCCGGCCAGCGAGCACGGCACCCGGGACGGCGCCGGCCCGAAGTCGGTCGGCACCTCCGTGGCCCGGATGCCGCAGCCGGTGAGCAGCACGCCCAGGAGGGGCAGCGCCAGCAGGCGTCGCACGGTCATGACCCCTCCTTCCCCGAGCTGTCGTGGCCGGTCTCGCCGCCCTTGGTGTCCCCGCCGTCCTCCTCGGTCAGCCGGGAGACGTCCCGTGGCAGCCGGAGCGTGAACACCGCGCCGCCGTTGGGGGAGTTGGCCGCGGTGATCCCGCCGCCGTGGATGTGGGCGTTCTCCAGGGCGATGGACAGGCCGAGCCCGCTGCCCTCGGAGCGCGGCCGGGAGGCGCTCGCCTTGTAGAAGCGGTCGAAGACGTGCGGGAGGACGTCCTCCGGGATGCCGGGCCCGTGGTCGCGGACCTGGATCTCGACCGAGTCGTCCGCCTCCCGGACCGACACCCGCACCGGCGACCCGCCGTGCTTGAGCGCGTTGCCGATCAGGTTGGCCAGGATGACGTCCAGGCGGCGCGGGTCGAGCTGGGCGTGGATGCCGCGCTCGGCGTCCAGCTCGACGGCGTCCAGCCAGGCGCGGGCGTCGATGCACGCGGTGATCTGGTCGGCGATGTCGACGTCGTCCAGGACCAGCCGGGCGGTGCCGGCGTCGAAGCGGGTGACCTCCATCAGGTTCTCGACGAGGTCGTTCAGCCGCCGGGTCTCGCTGACCACCAGCCGGACGGCGGGCTCGATCATCGGGTCCATGCTGCCGGTCTCCGCCTCCAGTTCCTCCTCCAGCACCTCCGTGACGGCGGTGATGGCGGTGAGCGGCGTCCGCAGCTCATGGCTCATGTCGGCCACGAACCGGCGCGAGGCCTCGTCCCGCGCGGCCATCTCCGCGACCCGCTGCTCCAGCGCCTCGGCCGCGTTGTTGAACGTCCGGGACAGATCGGCGAGTTCGTCGGTGCCGGACACCCGCAACCGGGTGTCCAGCCTGCCCTCGCCGAGCCGTCGCGCGGCCACGCCCAGCCGGTGCACGGGCTTCAGCACGGTCGTGGCGGCGGCCTGCGCGAGCAGAGCGGCGCCGATCAGCGCGAGCCCGGTGGCGATGCCCAGCGACCAGGCCAGCGAGTTGAGGTCCTTCGCCTCCGGCTCCAGGGACTTCGCCATGTAGCCGGTCGGACCGCCGCCGATCACGCGCGTACCGGCCACCAGGTAGGGCGTGCCGTGGTCCACGACCCGCTGCCAGTACAGGTGGTACGGCTCCTTGTTCGAGTCGGTCACATTCTGCCGCTTGGTCACGGCGGCCCGCAGCGACCGGGGCACGTCCTCCAGCGAGAAGCCGTTGATGCCGCCCGAGTTGCCGTACACGGTCTTGCCGTCGGCGTCCTGGGCGACCAGGAGCACGCTGAAGTGCTGGCTGCTGGCGGCCATCTGGCCGGCCGCGCGCTGCACCTGGTCCTGCGTCGGGTGTTCCGGCAGCGCGCCCGCGCGGTTCTGCATCTCCTGCCGGAAGTCGCGCAGCACCGCGTCCTGGGCGCGGGTGAGCACGGCCTCCCGGTTCAGCCAGTAGGCGATGCCGGACGCCGACACGGCGGCCGTGAGGGCCACCAGCCCGAAGACGACGACCAGGCGCAGCCTGAGGCTGGTGAACCTGAGCCGCGACAGACTTCCCTTGCGCCCCGCGGCCCAGCCGCGCAGCCCCCCTTGCGTATCGGTCACTGAGGGGCGTCCAGGCGGTAGCCGACACCACGGACGGTACGGATGAGCGTCGGCGAGGACGGCACGTCCTCCACCTTCGCGCGCAGCCGCTGCACACACGCGTCGACCAGGCGCGAGTCACCGAGGTAGTCGTGCTCCCACACCAGCCGCAGCAGTTGCTGCCGGGACAGCGCCTGACCGGGCCGCCGGCTCAGCTCCAGCAGCAGCCGCAGCTCGGTCGGGGTGAGCTGGAGGTCCTCGCCGTTCTTCGTGACGGTCATCGCCGACCGGTCGATGACGAGGTTGCCGAAGGTCGCCGAGTCGCTGGACTCGCGCTCCCCGCGCCGCAGCACGGCCCGGATCCGGGCGTCCAGCACCCGGCCCTGCACCGGCTTGACGACATAGTCGTCGGCGCCGGACTCCAGCCCGACCACGACGTCGATGTCGTCGCTGCGCGCGGTCAGCAGGATGATCGGCAGCTGGTCCGTGCGCCGGATGCGCCGGCACACCTCGAACCCGTCGATGCCGGGCAGCATCACGTCCAGCACGATGAGGTCCGGCCGCTGCTCGCGCAGCAGCTTCAGACCGTCCTCGCCGCTGGCAGCGGTGGCCACCCGGTGTCCCTGGCGCGTCAGGGAGAGCTCCAGGGCCGTACGGATGGCGTCGTCGTCCTCGATCAGCAACAGGGAAGGCACGGGCTCATTCTGGCCCATGGAGGGGTCACCGTACGACCTGCCGGCACCAGGGCATCCGTAACGCCACCGCCTGTGCGCGGTGTGTGACCTGCCCGGGCGGGACCCCTGTGACAGGTCTGTGACAGTCGGCAGACATGGCCATGAAGTCACCCCGGCAGTCTTTTGGGCACGGGCAAGGCCGCCGGCCGGAACCAGCCCGGGCAGGACAGAGTCACCGGAAGTCCACGACGGGGAGCGCGAGATGAACACGCTGCACAGCATCAGCACCAGCGCAGTGGTCACGCGTCTGCACGACGTGCACCGGGGATCGGAGAAGTCCGGTGCTGTGAGCGGGCGGGGGTGCGCTCGCGGCACCGGGCGTCAGCACACCGCGTACATGGCGGTGGTTGACACGCGGGGGGAAGCTCACGGGGGAGCCGCGTACGGGGAGGACCCGGGGGAGCGCCGTTCGCTGACCGAGACTGTAGATGCCGAAGCGGCGTTTACCGCCTACGTCCAGGAGCGCCGCGCCTCCCTGTACGCCACCGCCTACCACCTGACCGGCGACCGCTTCGAGGCCGAGGACCTGTTGCAGAGCGCGCTGTTCTCGACCTACCGGGCGTGGGACCGGATCAGCGACAAGGCCGCGGTCGGCGGATACCTCCGCCGCACCATGACCAACCTGCACATCAGCGCCTGGCGGCGCCGCAAGCTCAACGAGTACCCGACCGAGGAACTGCCGGAGACGCCCTCCGACACGGACGCGATGCGCGGTACCGAGCTGCGCGCGGTCCTGTGGCAGGCGCTGGCCCGGCTGCCCGAACTCCAGCGCACCATGCTGGTCCTGCGCTACTACGAGGGCCGCACGGACCCGGAGATCGCGGAGATCCTCGGCATCAGTGTCGGCACGGTGAAGTCCAGCATCTGGCGCTCGCTGCGCCGGCTGCGCGAGGACGAGGTCCTCAGCTTCGGCCGTGACGAGGAGGACGCCTTCGGCGAGCTGGTCGCCTGAGGTCCGGGGGGAACAACGGGGGAAAGCGGGGGGCCACTGGGGGGTGGACCTTCGGGGGAACACGGGGGAAAACGGGGGAGCGAAAGGAACGGGGCTGGTGGGTCGGGGGTCCTGCCGGCCCCGTTCCTTTCGTGCGTACGGGGGTACGAGCGTTACGCCGCCGTCCGCTGCCGTACCTGCCGGCCCGCCGCCGCTGCCGAGAGCCGGCCCAGCGCCTCGTCCCGGTCGCAGGGATGCGCGCCGAGCGACACCTGGCGGGCGACGATCGACCGCTCCGCGCGCATCAGCCGCCAGCCGCGGCGCAGCAGGAACGGCACCGACTTGCGGCCCTCCTTCAGATCGCGCAGGAAGCGCCGCCGGAAGGTGGTGGCCGGGCCCCGGGACAGGCACAGCGCGTCCGCGAGCAGGCCCAGTTCCCGGCAGCGCTCGACGATCTCGGCGGCGAAGATGCCCTCCGCGATGAACAGCGGGGTACGGCCGATGTGCAGCGCCTCCTCGCCGGTACGGGCGCTCAGCGAGATGTCGTACACCGGCACCGGCGTCGATCCCGTGGCGCACAGCCGGGCGATGGCCTCGACCGCGACGTCCGCGTCCCACGACTCCGGGTGGTCCCAGTCGATGTCCGAACTCCCCTCCACCAGCGGCAGAGTCGGATCGTCACCCTCCTTGTAGAAGTCGTCCAGGCGCAGCACGGGGAGCCCGGAACGGGCGGCGACGAGTGACTTGCCCGAGCCCGAGGGGCCGCACAGCAGCACGACACGGGCGGGATACGGGGGATGAATGCTCACGGAACACCAGTTTGACGCATGGGGGCCGCCCTGCCGACCCCGCGGGTCGGCTTTTGAGCGTGAGTCTCGCCTCAACTACCCTACGTGTCGACACCCTTACCCTGCGCACCAGAAGGTGGCACCAGCGATGGCCCGACACACCTCCCCCCGGCACTCCACCGCGCAGCGCGCCCTGATCGTCCTCGCGACCGCCGGAGCGGCCCTGGGCGCGGGAGCGGCGACGGCGTCCGCCGACTCGATCCCCGGCGTGGGCCTCAACTACCGCCCCGTGAACCTCGGCAACGTCGATCCCCAGGCGGGCGCGCGCGCCCTGACCGGCGTGGTGGGCTACGTGACCGGCCCGGTCGCCGGTCTCAAGCCCAACCCGCTCGCGGGCACGGGCGTGGACCCGCTCGACAACGGCGTGGGCACCCAGCTGGCCGACTTCAAGCCGGTCGGCTCCCAGATGCTGACGCGCCCGCTCGCGCAGGCGCAGTCACTCGGCAGCGTTCCGGTGGTGGGCCAGGCCCTGGGGGGCCTGGGCCACTGAAAGCGCCTTGCGAGGGGCGCGGGGCGAGTCCGGCATGCGGCTCCGCCGCGCGGGCGCGACCAGTCACTGCGCACCCGCGGCCGGCGGACGACGGCGGTTCTCCGCCGGACCCCGTCAGTAGGAGGAACCGCTCGCGCCCAACGCCCCCGTCGGATGCCACACCGTCTTGGTCTCCAGGAACGCCGTCATCCGCTCGGTCCCCGGCGTCTCGAAGTAATCCACAGCCTGTGGACGGAGCACCCGCTTCAGGTTGTCGGCCGCCGCGATCTCCAGTTCCTTCGCCAGGCCCTCGTCCGCGCCCGCGAGGTCGATCGCGTTGACGTCCTGGTGCGCGGCCAGCGGCGCCGCGATCTCCGCCGTGCGGCCGGACAGGACGTTGACGACACCGCCCGGGACGTCGGAGGTGGCCAGCACCTCGCCCAGCGACAGGGCCGGCAGCGGGGCCTTCTCCGAGGCGATCACGACCGCCGTGTTGCCGGTGGCGATCACCGGGGCCACGACCGACACCAGGCCGAGGAAGGACGACTCCTGCGGGGCCAGGACGGCGACCACGCCGGTCGGCTCCGGGGAGGAGAGGTTGAAGTACGGGCCCGCGACCGGGTTGGCGCCGCCGATCACCTGGGCGATCTTGTCGGTCCAGCCCGCGTACCAGACCCAGCGGTCGATCGTCGCGTCCACGACGGCCGCCGCCTTCGACTTCGACAGGCCCTCCGCGTCCGCGACCTCCCGGACGAACTGCTCCCTGCGGCCCTCCAGCATCTCCGCGACGCGGTAGAGGACCTGGCCGCGGTTGTAGGCGGTCGCGCCGGACCAGCCGCCGAACGCCTTGCGCGCGGCGACCACCGCGTCACGGGCGTCCTTGCGGGAGGACAGCGGAGCGTTGGCCAGCCAGTTGCCCTTCGAGTCCGTCACCTCGTACACCCGGCCGCTCTCGGAACGCGGGAACTTCCCGCCGACGTACAGCTTGTAGGTCTTGAACACACTGAGTCGGTCAGACATCGAGGTACGCCTCCAGGCCGTGACGGCCGCCCTCGCGGCCGAAGCCCGACTCCTTGTAACCGCCGAACGGCGAGGTCGGGTCGAACTTGTTGAACGTGTTGGACCAGACGACACCGGCGCGCAGCTTGTTCGCGACGGCCAGGATCCGCGAGCCCTTCTCGGTCCAGATGCCGGCCGAGAGGCCGTACTGGGTGTTGTTGGCCTTGGCGACGGCCTCGTCGGGCGTACGGAAGGTGAGGACCGACAGCACCGGGCCGAAGATCTCGTCGCGGGCGATGGTGTGCGCCTGGGTGACGTTCGTGAACAGCGTCGGGGCGAACCAGTAGCCGGCGGAGGGGAGTTCGCAGGCCGGCGCCCAGCGCTCGGCGCCCTCCGCCTCGCCCTGCTCGGCCAGCGCGGTGATCCGGGCCAGCTGCTCGGCGGAGTTGATCGCGCCGATGTCGGTGTTCTTGTCCAGCGGGTCGCCGAGGCGGAGCGTGGACAGGCGGCGCTTGAGGGAGTCCAGCAGTTCGTCCTGGATCGACTCCTGGACCAGCAGGCGGGAGCCCGCGCAGCAGACCTGGCCCTGGTTGAAGAAGATGCCGTTGACGATGCCCTCGACGGCCTGGTCGATCGGCGCGTCGTCGAAGACGATGTTCGCGCCCTTGCCGCCCAGTTCGAGGGTGAGCTTCTTGCGGGTGCCGGCGACCGTGCGGGCGATCTCCTTGCCGACGGCCGTGGAGCCGGTGAAGGCGACCTTGTTCACGTCGGGGTGCGCGACCAGCGCGGCGCCCGTGTCGCCGTACCCCGGGAGGATGTTGACGACACCCTTGGGCAGGCCCGCCTGGCGGCAGATGTCCGCGAAGAACAGGGCCGACAGCGGGGTCGTCTCGGCGGGCTTCAGGACGACCGTGTTGCCGGTCGCGAGGGCCGGGGCGATCTTCCAGGCCAGCATCAGCAGCGGGAAGTTCCACGGGATGACCTGGCCGGCCACGCCCAGCGGCTTCGGGTCCGGGCCGAAGCCGGCGTGGCCGAGCTTGTCGGCCCAGCCCGCGTAGTAGAAGAAGTGCGCGGCGACCAGCGGGAGGTCCGCGTCGCGGGTCTCCTTGATCGGCTTGCCGTTGTCCAGCGTCTCCAGGACCGCCAGCTCACGGCTGCGCTCCTGGATGATCCGGGCGATGCGGAACAGGTACTTGGCGCGCTCGGAGCCGGGCAGCGCGGACCACTTCTCGAACGCCTTGCGGGCGGCCTTGACGGCACGGTCGACGTCGTCGGAACCGGCCTGGGCGACCTCGGCGAGGACCTCCTCCGTCGACGGCGAGACCGTCTTGAAGACCTTGCCGTCGGCCGCCTCGGTGAACTCGCCGTCGATGAACAGGCCGTACGAGGGCGCGATGTCGACGATCGCGCGGGACTCGGGGGCGGGTGCGTACTCGAATGCCATGGGGGATCAGTCCACCGTCACGTAGTCGGGACCGGAGTAGCGGCCGGTGGCCAGCTTCTGGCGCTGCATCAGCAGGTCGTTCAGGAGCGAGGAGGCGCCGAAGCGGAACCAGTGGTTGTCCAGCCAGTCCTCGCCCGCGGTCTCGTTGACCAGGACCAGGAACTTGATCGCGTCCTTGCTGGTGCGGATGCCGCCGGCCGGCTTCACGCCGACCTGGACCCCGGTCTGGGCCCGGAAGTCGCGGACCGCTTCCAGCATGAGGAGGGTGTTCGCGGGCGTGGCGTTGACGGCGACCTTGCCCGTCGACGTCTTGATGAAGTCGGCGCCGGCCAGCATGCCGAGCCAGGAGGCACGGCGGATGTTGTCGTACGTCGACAGCTCGCCGGTCTCGAAGATGACCTTCAGCCGGGCGCTCGTCCCGCAGGTTTCCTTCACGGCGACGATCTCGTCGTACACCTTCAGGTACTTGCCGGCGAGGAACGCGCCCCGGTCGATGACCATGTCGATCTCGTCGGCGCCGGCGGCGACGGCGTCACGGACGTCGGCCAGCTTCACGTCGAGCGCGGCACGGCCGGCCGGGAAGGCGGTGGCCACCGAGGCGACCTTCACACCGGAACCGGCGACGGCCTCCTTGGCGACGGCCACCATGTCGGGGTAGACGCAGACCGCGGCCGTCGTCGGGGTCGTGCGGTCCGTGGGGTCGGGGTGGACCGCCTTGGCGCCGAGCGCCCGGACCTTGCCCGGGGTGTCCGCGCCTTCCAGCGTCGTCAGGTCGACCATCGAGATGGCGAGGTCGATGGCGTACGCCTTCGCGGTGGTCTTGATGGAACGGGTGCCGAGGGACGCCGCGCGCGCCTCCAGGCCGACCGCGTCGACGCCGGGCAGCCCGTGGAGGAAGCGGCGCAGCGTGCTGTCGGACGCGGTGACGTCAGCGAGAGCGTGAGCTGTGGGTGCGGTAGTGGGCATGGTCACCAGACGAGCATATCTACGCGCGTAGCGGCTGTACACCCCTGTGCTCGTCCCCGAGGCCGAGATCACGGATGAGCGCCGGTTCACGGGCGCGTGGCCGCACCACGGACGGCGTCGGGCAGAATCGGGGCCATGACCACCCCGGACCATCCGTCACCCGCGTCACAGCCGCCGGCGCCCGTCGCCAAGGACCGCGTCTACCGTTCGCCCCTCGGGCTGACGGGCGGCGCGCTGCTGCTCCTGGTCGTCCTCTGGCTGGGCTTCGACGCCCTGTTCAAGGGCCACGGCCGGACGCCGTGGCTGGCGCTGGCCGGGATGATCCTGATCGTGCCGCTGCTGCTCGCCTTCACGCTCCGCCCGGCGGTGTTCGCGGGCGAGGACCGGCTGCGCGTCCGCAACCCGTTCCGGGTGATCACCCTGCCCTGGGGCGAGATCGCCGACCTGCGCTCCGGCTACTCCAACGAGGTGTTCGCCAAGTCCGGCACCAAGTACCAGCTGTGGGCGATCCCCGTCTCGCTGCGGGCCCGCAAGAAGGCGATCCGCCGGCAGCAGCGGGCGGCGGCGGACGCGGCCCGGGGCGGCCGGGGCGGGGCGCTCGCGCCGAGCGGCCTCGGCTTCGGCGGGTTCGGCGTGCGCGGCCCGGACGCGGGGCCGGCCCGGGCGCAGACCGACCAGGTCATGACCGAGCTGGAGGACATCCTGGAGCGGCGCGGGGAGGCCGAGTCGGCGCAGGGCGAGATCACCGTGCGCTGGGCCTACGAGGTGGCCGCGCCCGCGGTCGCCGGAGCGGTGCTGCTGGCGATTCTGCTGGCCGTGGGCTGAGGAAGCCTCGGGGGCCGTCCGCGGTCGCTGCCGGGAGCCGGGGCCACGGCCTGGGCGGGCTGAAGCGTGGTTCTCATGTGGGGGCCGCGCCTGCTGGGCGTGACGGGGGCGGTCGGCCGCTGTGGCCGGGGTGGGTCCCGGTGTGCTTCGTGTACTTCGTCTCCGTTCTCCGGGGTGAGGTCCGGCCGTCCTGCCTGTGTGGCCTGTCCGGGCGGGACGTTCGGTGCGGGCGTGTCGGTGGCGGGCGGGTGCCGTGGTGGCCGGTGGCCAAGGGGGGTGGCGTGCTTCGTCTCCTTGCCAGGGTCGCGGGCCGTCCTTCCTGCGTGGCCTGTTCGGGCGGGTGGCTCGCCGGGGGCGGGACGTTCGGTGCGGGCGTGTCGGTGGCGGGCGGGTGCCGTGGTGGCCGGTGGCCGGGGCCAACCGTTCGCCGCTGTCGAGTGTCTGGACTGCCATGAGTGCTAATCCCGGACGGCCGCTGCGGCTGCCCGCCGCGGCCGTACCCGCCGGCTGCCCGTCCTGGAGCGGTGAGCACCCCCGCCGCTGGCTCGACGCGCTGCCGCCGCGCTGGGTGCCGCTGCCCTCCCGGACCGGGCACCTGATGACCGCGTCCGCCGCCGCTGCCGCGATCACCGGGCTGCTGGCGCTCCCCGCCGGATGGCGTCCGTGGGCGGCGGCCCTGCTGGCGCTGCACGCGCTGTGGCTGTGCGTGCGCCCGGAGATCGTGCCGGTGTCGGCGCCCGTGCTGGCGGTGCTGCTGGTCGTGCTGCGGCCCGGGAGGCTGTGGCCGGCCGCCGTGATCGTCCTGGCGTCGGTCTGGGCGGTGGCCGTGCTGCGGCTGGTGGCGCGGCGCGGACAGCGGGAGCGGGTCCGGGACGCGGCCGGCGGCATCACCGCTCCGCTGCCGGACGCCGGCCGGTCCCTGCCCCGTGGCCTGCTCCTCGTCGGGTGCGGAGGTGTCCTGCTCGCGCTCGGGCTCGCTGCCGTAGCCGTCCTGCCCGCCCACGGTCCGGACGCGGGCGAGGGGGCGCGGGCGCTGCCGGCGACGGCCTGGCTGGTGGCGGGGCTGGGCCTGACCACGCTCGTCTCCGGGCTGCTGGGCCGGCGCCGGGCCACCGTCCTGCGCGACGCGGCGGCGCCCGTGCTGCGGGTGCTCGTGCGGGAGGGCGCCGACGGTGACACCGAGGTCTTCGCCGCCGACGACACGGCCGGGGTGCGTCCCCTGTTCCGCGTCGCCGTCACGGAGGTCCGGGACGGCGACGCGGAGCCCGACGACCCCGACGACGAGGACGGCACGGAGGAGCTGGAGGACGGCACGGAGGAGCTGGCGGAGTTCCTGGAGCGGATCGACCGGGAGGGGCCGGGACCGCCGAGGGAGGCCGTGCTGTACGGCGTGCCCTGCGACGGCGCCGAGATCCTGCTGGTCACGGCCGCCGGGAAGGCGGACGCGCCGCCGGTGGTGGAACGGTCGTCGGGGCCCGTACGGCCGCTGTCCGAGGCGTCGGTACGGCGGCTGACGGCCGGGGAGAAGCGCCGGGCGGCCCGGCGGGCGGCGTACGCGGAGCTGCGCCGGTCGGCCGGGGAAGCGGTCGCGGCGGAAGCGGTCGCGGGGGAGGCGGACGGCGCGGCCCCGGCGGGCGTACGGCAGTGGCGGGCGGGGCTGCTGCACCGGCTCTGCGCGCTGCTGCTCGTGCTGTGGGGCAGCGGCTTCTTCTGGGGCGCGACCGGCGGGTGGCGGGGCGCGCTCGGAGCCCTCGCCGGTTTCGTGGGGGCGCTGTGGCTGCCCCACTGGCTCGCCTGGCGGATCACGGCCGACAGCGAGGGGCTGTGGTTCAACGGGCTGCGCGGACCCCGGCATCTTCCGTGGGACGAGATCAGGACCGTCGCGTGCACGAGCACCGAGCTGAAGGTGGACAGCCGACGGGCCTCCTTCACGCCCTGGTCGGCTGCCGCTCCCCGCTCCCCGCTGGCCGTGGCTGGAGCGCCGGTTCGGGCTCGTGCATCCGCACGAGCGGACCGCGAGTGAGATCACCGCCCTGTGGCGCGACCCGTCGCTGCGCCCGTCCGTACCCGCCGACGCCGGCCGGCGGGGCCGGCCGCTGTGGCCGCTGGCGCTGGTACTCGCGGCCGGCTGGACGGCGGCCCTGCTGTTCCTGTGGTGAGGGCGGACGGAGGCCCCGCTCTTCCTGCGGTGAGGGCGGACGGAGCCCTGCCGGACCTGTCCTGAGGACGGACAGGAACGGCAGGGCCCCGGAGCCTCAGATACCGGCAGCCGCCGACAGGTCGCGCTTGACGGCCGTCAGCAGCTCCGTCGCGCGGGCGCGGGCGGCCGGCAGGTCGGCGTGCGCGGAGACCGGTACGACGACCTCCAGGTAGCACTTCAGCTTCGGCTCGGTGCCGCTGGGGCGGACGATCACCCGGGCGCCGTCGAGGGTGTAGCGCAGGCCGTCCGTGGGCGGCAGCTTCTCCGTGCCCCGGGTCAGGTCCTCGGCCCGGACGACGGGCAGGCCCGCCAGCCCGGTCGGCGGCTGCTCGCGCAGGCGGCGCATCGCGTCCGCGATCAGCGACAGGTCCTGGACGCGGACCGACAGCTGGTCGGTGGCGTGCAGGCCGTGCTCCACGGCGAGGTCGTCGAGCAGGTCGAGGAGGGTACGGCCCTCCTCCTTGAGCACGGACGCCAGCTCGGTGATCAGCAGCGCGGCGGTGATGCCGTCCTTGTCGCGCACGCCCTCCGGGTCGACGCAGTAACCGAGGGCCTCCTCGTAGCCGTAACGCAGGCCGTCGACACGGGCGATCCACTTGAAGCCGGTCAGGGTCTCCTCGTACGGCAGCCCCGCCTTCTGTGCGATCCGGCCGAGCAGGGAGGAGGAGACGATCGACTCGGCGAAGGTGCCCTGCGCGCCACGGCGGACCAGGTGGGCGGCGAGCAGGGCGCCGACCTCGTCGCCGCGCAGCATCCGCCAGTCGCCGCCGTCCTTCACGGCCACCGCACAGCGGTCCGCGTCGGGGTCGTTGGCGATCACCAGGTCCGGGTCGGTGGCGCGGGCCCGCGCGAACGCCAGGTCCATCGCGCCCGGCTCCTCCGGGTTCGGGAAGGCGACCGTCGGGAAGTCCGGGTCCGGGTCGGCCTGCTCGGCGACCAGCACCGGCTCGGGGAAGCCGGCGCGGGCGAACGCGGCCAGCAGGACGTCCCGGCCGACGCCGTGCATCGCCGTGTAGACCGTGCGGGCGGTACGGGGGGAGGCGGGGTCCAGTACGGCGTCCGTACGGGCGAGGTAGGCGTCCAGGACCGACTCGTCCAGGGTCTGCCAGCCGCTCTCCGGACGGGGTACGTCGTGCAGGGAGGCGACCGCGTCGATCTCGGCGGCGATCTCCGCGTCGGCGGGCGGGACGATCTGGGAGCCGTCGCCGAGGTAGACCTTGTAGCCGTTGTCCCGGGGCGGGTTGTGGCTGGCGGTGACCTCGACGCCCGCGACCGCGCCGAGGTGCCTTATCGCGAAGGCCAGCACGGGGGTGGGCAGCGGGCGGGGGAGTACGGCCGCGCGCAGACCGGCGCCGGTCATCACGGCGGCGGTGTCCCGGGCGAAGTCGGCGGACTTGTGGCGGGCGTCGTAGCCGATGACGACAAGTCCACCGGGGTGGCCGTTCTTCTTCAGGTACGCGGCCAGGCCGGCGGCGGCGCGGATGACGACGGCGCGGTTCATGCGCATCGGGCCGGCGCCCAGCTCGCCCCGCAGGCCGGCGGTGCCGAACTGGAGTGTGCCGGAGAAGCGGGCCGACAGTTCCTCGACGGCACCGGCGTCGATCAGCCCGGCCAGTTCGTCGCGGGTCTCCGGGTCCGGGTCCTCGGCGAGCCAGGCCTTGGCCCGGGCGATGAGATCGTCGTGCACCTTGGGATCAACCTCTCCTGTGTTTGCCTGGTCCAACTGGGGGTTCCGCCCCCGGCCCCCACCCTGCCGCCGACGCCCCCTGGGAGCCGCGCGCGGCATGGAAGGGAGCTTGCCGCATCGCGCGCTGCTCGGGGCCACGCGCCGCGCACGGCCGCGTGCGGTACCGCGCCCGCTGTGAGCCGCCGGCCGCACGGCAGGCCACTCCTGGCTGCTCGCGGTACCGCGCCTGCCCCGGGCCGCCGGCAGCCGCTGGTCGCACTCCTGAGAGCCGCCCGCAGCACCACCACCGCCGAAGCCGAGCCCAGCGGCTCTGTTCGAAGCCGAGCCCGGCGCGCCGCCCGAAGCCGGGTGCGGCGCCCCGCTCGAAGTCGAGCCCCACGCCCGCCCAGAGCCAAGCCCAGCGCTCCGCCCGAAGCCGGCCGGCGCGCCGCCCCGGCCGAAGCCGAGCCTCACACCCGCTCGAAGCCAAGCCCGATGCCCCGCCCAGGGCCAAGCACGCCGCCCCGCCCAGGGCCGGCCGGCACTCCGCCCCGCCCCAAGCCGACCGGCACGCCCGTTCCGCCCGAAGCCGACCGGCGCGTAGGCCCCGTCGAAGCCGAGCGCAGCGGCTTGTCAGATCCTGCCCAGTACCCGTGCCAGCAGTTCGCCCATGCGGGCCGCCGAGTCGCGGCCGGCCTGGAGGACCTCCTCGTGGTTGAGGGGTTCGCCGGTCATGCCCGCGGCCAGGTTGGTGACCAGGGAGATGCCGAGCACCTCGGCGCCGGCCTCGCGGGCGGCGATGGCCTCCAGGACCGTGGACATGCCGACCAGGTCCGCGCCGATGACGCGGGCCATGCGGATCTCGGCCGGGGTCTCGTAGTGCGGGCCGGGGAACTGGGCGTAGACGCCCTCCTCCAGCGTGGGGTCGATCTCCTTGCACAGGGCGCGCAGGCGCGGCGAGTACAGGTCCGTCAGGTCGACGAAGTTCGCGCCGACGATCGGGGACGTCGCCGTCAGGTTGATGTGGTCGCTGATCAGCACCGGCTGGCCGGGCCGCATGCCCTCGCGCAGACCGCCGCAGCCGTTGGTCAGCACGATGGTCTTGCAGCCGGCCGCGACCGCCGTACGGACGCCGTGCGCCACCGCGGCCACGCCACGGCCCTCGTAGTAGTGGGTGCGGCCCAGGAAGACCAGGGCGCGCTTGTCACCGAAGGAGTACGAGCGGATCTTGCCACCGTGGCCCTCGACGGCCGGCGGCGGGAAGCCGGGCAGCTCGGTGACCTGGAACTCGGCGTCGGGTGCCCCCAGGGCGTCGACGGCCGGAGCCCAGCCGGAGCCCATCACGAGGGCGACGTCGTGGGTCTCGGCGCCCGTGAGCGCGCGCAGGCGCGCGGCGGCGGCGTCGGCGGCGGCGTAGGGATCGCCCTGGATGTCGTCCGGAAGAAGAGATGCGTTCACGCCGATGAGGGTAGCCGGTCTTCGCCTACGCGCGTAGATGACAGAGCTCACGGGTTTGTTTTCGTTGTCTTGTCGGTTTCGACAAACAGACGGAAAAATGGGAGCAAAACGCGGCGCGGAGGGTGCGCGGAGGATCAGCAGGGGCGCTTGCGCAGCTCCATCACATAGTCGTGCGGAGCCCCCGCCGACTCCGCCGCGTCGGCGATCTCGCCCAGGTAGCGCGCCGACGGCAGCCCGCCCTCGTACGCGTTGAGGACGTACGCCCAGGCCGGCTCCTCACCGTCCAGGGTGTGCACGCGCACGCGTACCCGACGGTAGATGTCGAGGCCCACGCCCTCCCACCGGTCGAGCGACTCCTCGTCCATGGGTGCGATGTCGTACAGGCCCACGAAGACCGAGGCCAACGGGTCCTCGACGATCGTCGCCAGCGCGCCCTCCCAGCCCAGCTGCTCGCCGCCGAAGGTCAGCCGCCAGCCGTTCAGCCAGCCGGTGGCGCGCAGCGGGGAGTGCGGGGCGCGGCGGGACATCAGACGCGCGTCGAGGTTGCCGGCGTACGCGGCATAGAGCGACATGGGGAGAGGGTACGGCAGGCGCACCGCGCGCCCCTGGTGTCCCGGGAGCGACCCGGTGGCGCCCCCGGGCAGTAGCACCTTGAAGCGTGCGGGACAATGGGGTACGTGACTCGGATCGTGATCATCGGTGGCGGACCCGGCGGATACGAAGCGGCGCTGGTGGCCGCTCAGCTCGGGGCGGAGGTGACCGTCGTCGACTGCGACGGTCTGGGCGGGGCGTCGGTGCTGACCGACTGCGTGCCGTCGAAGACCCTTATCGCTACGGCCGAGGTCATGACGACCTTCGATTCGTCGTACGAAGAGCTCGGCATCATCGTCGCCGACGACACCCCGCCGCTGGAGCAGGCGGCCCGGGTGGTCGGCGTGGACCTCGGGAAGGTCAACCGCCGGGTGAAGCGGCTGGCCCTCGCCCAGTCCCACGACATCACCGCCTCCGTCACCCGTGCCGGTGCCCGGGTCATGCGCGGGCGCGGCCGGCTGGACGGGATGCAGGCGCTGGACGGGTCCCGGAAGGTCGTCGTCACCGCCGCCGACGGCACCGAGGAGACCCTCACCGCCGACGCCGTCCTCATCGCCACCGGCGGTCATCCGCGCGAGCTGCCCGACGCCCGGCCCGACGGCGAGCGCATCCTCAACTGGACCCAGGTCTACGACCTCACCGAGCTGCCGGAAGAGCTGATCGTGGTCGGGTCGGGTGTGACCGGTGCCGAGTTCGCCGGCGCGTACCAGGCCCTGGGCTCGAAGGTCACGCTCGTGTCGTCCCGCGACCGCGTGCTGCCGGGTGAGGACCCGGACGCCGCCGCCGTCCTGGAGGACGTCTTCCGGCGCCGTGGCATGAACGTCATGGCCCGTTCCCGCGCGCAGTCCGCCAAGCGCGTCGGCGACCGGGTCGAGGTGACGCTGGCCGACGGCCGGGTCATCAGCGGCACGCACTGCCTGATGGCCGTCGGCGCCATCCCGAACAGCGCGGGCCTCGGCCTGGAGGAGGCCGGCGTCAAGCTGCGCGAGTCGGGTCACATCTGGACGGACAAGGTGTCCCGGACGACCGCTCCCGGCGTCTACGCGGCCGGTGACGTGACCGGAGTCTTCGCTCTCGCGTCCGTCGCCGCCATGCAGGGACGTATCGCCATGTACCACTTCCTGGGCGACGCGGTGGCCCCGCTGAACCTGAAGACGGTGTCGTCCAACGTCTTCACCGACCCCGAGATCGCCACCGTCGGCTACAGCCAGGCGGACGTGGACGCGGGCAAGATCGACGCGCGGGTCGTCAAGCTCCCGCTGCTGCGCAACCCGCGCGCCAAGATGCAGGGCATCCGGGACGGCTTCGTGAAGATCTTCTGCCGGCCGGGCACCGGGATCGTCGTGGGCGGTGTGGTGGTGGCGCCGCGCGCCTCGGAACTGATCCACCCCATCTCGATCGCCGTCGACAACAATCTGACGGTCGAACAGATCGCGAACGCGTTCACGGTGTACCCCTCCCTTTCGGGGTCGATCGCGGAGGTCGCCCGGCAGCTGCACACCCGCAAGGCGAGCGCGGAGGCCTGACGGCCCCCGCCGACTCCCCCCAGGTCAGGGGGTGTTGTGGCGTGTGCGGTCGGCATAGTCGGGGCGAGCGGGTGCTATACCACTTCCCGCCCTGCCATGCGAACAACTTCTGCTATTCGGCGCAAACTGCTGAAAGCAGACGGTCGCTGGGGTTACTGTCAGTTTCGTGTTCGCTGCTGAACGTCGCCAATTGATCCTAGAAATGGTGCGAGCGAACGGTGCCGTGTCGCTCCGTGAGCTCGCCCGCGTCGTCCAGACCTCCGAAGTGACCGTACGGCGGGACGTGCGGGCACTGGAGGCAGAAGGACTCCTCGACCGCCGGCACGGCGGTGCGGTACTGCCGGGCGGGTTCACGCGAGAGTCCGGCTTTCCGCAGAAATCCCATCTCGCGACCGCCGAGAAGACGGCCATCGCCGACCTCGCCGCGAGCCTCGTCGAAGAAGGCGAGGCGATCGTGGTCGGGGCCGGTACGACCACGCAGGAGCTGGCCCGCCGGCTCGCGCGCGTGCCGGGCCTGACGGTCGTCACCAACTCCCTCCTGGTGGCCCAGGCGTTGGCCCACGCCAACCGGGTGGAGGTCGTGATGACCGGAGGCACCCTGCGCGGCTCCAACTACGCCCTCGTCGGCTCCGGCGCGGAACAGTCCCTCCAGGGCCTGCGCGTGTCGAAGGCATTCCTCTCCGGAAGCGGTCTGACGGCCGAGCGCGGCCTGTCCACCTCCAACATGCTCTCGGCATCCGTCGACCGGGCCCTCGTCCAGGCCGCCGCGGAGGTCGTGGTCCTCGCCGACCACACCAAGCTCGGCACGGACACCATGTTCCAGACCGTGCCGACGGACCTCATCACCCGGCTCGTCACCGACGAGCCCCCGCCCCACGACGACCGCGCCGCCACGGAGTTGCAGGCGCTCGCGGACCAGGGCGTGCAGATCGCCGTGGCCGGGGCGAGTGGGAACCCGGGGGGTGAACAGGTCCCGGCGACTCGCCGCGCCCCACTGCCGGGGCCGCGCAGGGGGCACGTGGCGCTCCGCTCGGGGGCGGGGCTGGGGGAGTCGGCCGCGGCCGAGCGGGGGCGCGTCGCCGATCTGCGCAGGCGCTGAGGACGCCCGGACGTCCGTGCGGGGCACGGGGCACGGGGCGTCGGGGGGCCGCGGTCCGCGGTGGTCGTTCGCGCCCACGCGGCGGCAGCTCATCGCGAAGGGTCCCGCGCCCCTTCAGGCCCGCCGTCCTCGGGTCGGCCGGGCCGGGCCCGGCAGGGGGCGAAGGCCGTGACGGCCGCCGGGGCGTACCGGCGGCGGGAGATCCGGGTCACCAGCCGCCCCATGGTGCGCTCCTCCGCCAAGCCGCCCGGCAGGACCAGGCCGAGTGTCTCGGCGAGCGGCCTGCGGCCGAGGTGGACCAGGGCGCTCTCGTTCTGCTGGCGGGTCCACTCCGGTGCGGCGCTGGTCAACTCGTTCCACAGAACCTGGGCGTCCGGACGGTAGGGGTCGTGGCCGGCCGGCGTCGGCGCTGGTGACGGTGGAGACGAGGTCCACGCGGCCCGCTCGGGGTCCGGGGAAGCGGTCGGCCCCCGGTGCGTACCGGGGGCCGAGTCAGTCTTGCGATGCCGGACTTCAGTCCTTGATCTCGCAGATGGCCGCGCCCGAGGTGATGGACGCGCCGACCTCGGCGGTCAGGCCCTTGATGGTGCCCGCCTTGTGGGCGTTCAGGGGCTGCTCCATCTTCATGGCCTCCAGGACGACGACCAGGTCGCCCTCCTTGACCTCCTGGCCCTCCTCGACGGCGATCTTCACGATCGTGCCCTGCATCGGCGAGGCGAGGGTGTCGCCGGAGGCGACCGGGCCGGACTTCTTCGCCGCGCGGCGCTTCGGCTTGGCGCCGGCCGCGAGACCCGTGCGGGCCAGGCTCATGCCCAGCGACGACGGAAGCGAGACCTCCAGGCGCTTGCCGCCGACCTCGACGACGACCGTCTCGCGGCCCAGCTCCTCCTCCGCCTCGACGTCGGCGGGCGCGGCGAAGGGCTTGATCTCGTTGACGAACTCGGTCTCGATCCAGCGGGTGTGGACCGTGAAGGGGTCCTGGGAGCCGGTCAGCTCGGGGGCGAACGCCGGGTCCCGCACGACCACGCGGTGGAAGGGGATCGCCGTCGCCATGCCCTCGACCTGGAACTCGTCCAGGGCGCGGGCGGCCCGCTCCAGGGCCTCCTTGCGGGTACGGCCGGTCACGACCAGCTTGGCGAGCAGCGAGTCCCAGGCCGGGCCGATGACCGAACCGGCCTCCACGCCCGCGTCCAGCCGGACGCCGGGGCCGGACGGCGGGTCGAACCGGGTGACCGTGCCGGGGGCCGGGAGGAAGTTACGGCCCGGGTCCTCGCCGTTGATGCGGAACTCGAACGAGTGACCGCGCAGCACCGGGTCGCCGTAACCGAGCTCCTCGCCGTCGGCGATGCGGAACATCTCGCGGACCAGGTCGATGCCGGCGACCTCCTCGGTCACCGGGTGCTCCACCTGGAGTCGGGTGTTCACCTCCAGGAAGGAGATGGTGCCGTCCTGGCCGACCAGGAACTCACAGGTGCCGGCGCCCTCGTAGCCGGCCTCCTTCAGGATGGCCTTCGAGGCGCGGTACAGCTCGGCGACCTGCTCCTCGGACAGGAACGGCGCCGGGGCCTCCTCGACCAGCTTCTGGTGGCGGCGCTGGAGGGAGCAGTCACGGGTGGAGACCACGACCACGTTGCCGTGCTTGTCGGCCAGGCACTGGGTCTCCACGTGGCGCGGACGGTCCAGGTAGCGCTCGACGAAGCACTCGCCGCGGCCGAAGGCGGCGACCGCCTCGCGCACCGCGGACTCGTACAGCTCGGGGACCTCTTCGAGGGTGCGGGCCACCTTCAGACCGCGGCCACCGCCACCGAAGGCGGCCTTGATGGCGATCGGCAGGCCGTGCTCCTTGGCGAAGGCCACGACCTCGTCGGCGCCCGAGACCGGGTCCGGGGTACCCGCGACCAGCGGCGCGCCGGCGCGCTGGGCGATGTGCCGGGCGGCGACCTTGTCACCCAGGTCGCGGATCGCCTGCGGCGGCGGGCCGATCCAGATCAGGCCGGCGTCCAGGACGGCCTGCGCGAACTCGGCGTTCTCCGAGAGGAAGCCGTACCCCGGATGGACGGCGTCCGCGCCGGACTCACGCGCCGCGTTCAAGATCTTCTCGATGACCAGGTAGCTGGTGGCCGGGGTGTCACCGCCCAGAGCGAACGCCTCATCCGCGGCGCGGACATGCAGAGCGTCCCGGTCCGGGTCGGCGTAGACGGCCACGCTCGCGATCCCGGCGTCCCGGCAGGCCCGGGCCACGCGGACAGCGATTTCGCCACGGTTGGCGATGAGCACCTTGCGCACGATTGAGGCTCCCTCCTTGAAACAAGCCGAGTTTAGGGACTGCCGACACGGCACTTCGACCCGTCCCCTGTGGTGAGCTTGCCCACACGGAGCGTGATGCGAGGCGCGCTCGACCCGCGAAAGCCCATGTCGCACCTCGGTACGCAGGACTCCTGCGGAAAACCCTAGCCCTGTCATGTGGCCAAGGTCTCTGTGAAGGCGTGCTGCGGCCCACTCGGATTCTTTGTCGAGTCCCTACGAATGGCCCAATGATTCTTTGCTGCCGCCCGAACCCTTGTCCCTGGGTTTACCCGTTAGTAGCGTTCGCGCTGTCTCGAACGTACCTGGGGTAACAGGCTGCTGGTGTGAGAGGGGGTGGGATTCGGTGGTGCGCAGACCGGTGGCGGGGGTCGTGGCGGTCGTCCTCCTGGCGGAGGCCGTCTTCATCGCCGCGCTGAACTGGTTCCTCGGAGTGGTCGTCGACCGGCAGGACATGTCCCTGGCCGGTCTCGACCCGGACGTCATGTCGATGTCCTCGAAGATCGGCGGAGTGGTCTTCGGCCTCTACTTCGCGCTGTGCGCGCTGGTGGCCGCGCTGGTCGCGGTACGCGACCGCGCCCCGGCGGGTCTCGGCCGCGTCCTGCTGATCAGCGCGGCCGTGGTGCACGGCCTGCTCGGCGCGTTCGCCTGGGGCCTGGTCGGCTGGACGGCGTTCCTGTTCATGGTGGTCGTGCTCGGGCTGATCGTGCTGCTCCTGATGACGTACGACCGTGCGGGCGGCCCGGAGAGCGCGGCACCCGGCGGCACGCCCGGGGAGGGCGCCGGACCGGCGGCGCGGGCGGAGCCGGGCGCGGCCCCCGCCGGCGCGGGCGCGCCGGTGAGCCGTACGGACGAGCCGCAGGACGGGGACGACGAGCCGCAGGACTCGGTCCCCGCCCGGATCATCGCTCCGGTGCCCACAACTCCGTGATGCTCACGCCCAGTTCGGCGAGGAGCTTGCGGAGCAGGGGCAGGCTGATGCCGATCACGTTGCCGTGGTCGCCGTCGATGCCCTCGATGAACGGCGCCGAACGGCCGTCCAGGGTGAACGCGCCGGCGACGTGCAGCGGCTCCCCGGAGGCCACGTAGGCGGCGATCTCCTCGTCGCTGGGCTCGCCGAACCGGACGACGGTGGACGCGGTCGCCGACACGTACCGCTTGGCCTCCGTGTCCCAGACGCAGTGCCCCGTCTGGAGCACTCCGGCCCGCCCGCGCATGTTCTTCCAGCGGGCGGTGGCCTCCTCGGCGTCGGCCGGCTTGCCGAGCGCCTGCCCGTCCAGCTCCAGCACCGAGTCACAGCCGATCACCAGGGCGCCCTGCACCTCCGGCCGCGCCGCCACGACGCTCGCCTTGGCCTCGGCGAGGGCGAGGGCCAGCTCCGCCGGGGTGGGGGCGGTGACGGCGTCCTCGTCGACGCCGCTCACGATCACCTCGGGGGCGAGGCCGGCCTGCCGGAGCAGGGCCAGCCGGGCGGGGGACTGGGAGGCGAGCACGAGTCGCCTGCGTCGTGTGGCAGTCATGCGGTCAGGTTAGTCAGGGAGCGCCGCGCGGCTCACCTCAGGCCACTGACGACCATGAACAGCACCATGGCCAGGGCCACGAGAAGACCGAGCCGCCGAAGCATGTCCTGCGCGTCGCGCAGGTCCTTCGGCGGTTCGTCTTCCGGGTCTGACCACAGCACTCCACCAGCGTGCGGCTTCGCCCGGGGAGGGCGCCTGAGTACTGCTACTCAAGTTGGCGCCCGGTGTGGTTCCCGGAACCCCTCAGCTCGGCCAGTAGGTGCGGGTCCAGGACGTCGGTCCCGGCCGGGGGACGCGGTGGGCCGCGATCCTCGACGGGTCGGACCACGCGTCGCTCGGGGGCTCCGCGCCGGACGGCGTCGCCGCTGCCGCCGCGGCGCGGGCGCGGACCACCGCCAGGGCGGCGGCCAGCTCCTCCGGGGTCGGGTTGCCTCGTACGACCTTGATGTTCATGACCGCTCCCAGGGTCGGCAGGGCTTGGCGGGGGACCTAGAGGGGGATGTTGCCGTGCTTCTTCGGAGGCAGGGATTCCCGCTTGGTGCGCAGTTGACGCAGCCCGCGGACGATGTGCGCGCGGGTGTCGGACGGCATGATCACCGCGTCGACGTAGCCGCGCTCGGCCGCGACGTAGGGGTTGAGGAGGGTGTCCTCGTACTCCTGGATCAGCCGCGCGCGCACGGCCTCGACGTCCTCACCGCTCGCCTCCGCCTCCGCGATCGTGCGGCGGTGCAGGATGTTGACCGCGCCCTGGGCGCCCATGACGGCGATCTGGGCGGTGGGCCAGGCCAGGTTGAGGTCGGCGCCCAGGTGCTTGGAGCCCATGACGTCGTAGGCGCCGCCGAAGGCCTTGCGGGTGATGACGGTGATCAGCGGGACGGTGGCCTCGGCGTAGGCGTAGATCAGCTTGGCGCCGCGCCGGATGATGCCGTCGTGCTCCTGGTCGACGCCCGGCAGGAAGCCCGGCACGTCCACGAAGGTCAGCACCGGGATGTTGAAGGCGTCGCAGGTCCGTACGAAACGGGCGGCCTTCTCGCTCGCCGTGATGTCGAGGCAGCCGGCGAACTGCATCGGCTGGTTGGCGACGACGCCGACCGGGTGGCCCTCGACCCGCCCGAACCCGGTGAGGATGTTCGGCGCGAACAGGGCCTGCGTCTCGAAGAACTCGCCGTCGTCCAGGACGTGCTCGATCACCGTGTGCATGTCGTACGGCTGGTTGGCGCTGTCCGGTACGACGGTGTCCAGCTCGCGGTCCTCGTCGCTGGGGGAGAGGTCCGCCTCCTCCGGGAAGACCGGGGGCTCGGAGAGGTTGTTGGACGGCAGGTACGACAGCAGCTGCTTGACGTACTCGATGGCGTCCTTCTCGTCCCCGGCCATGTGGTGGGCCACACCGGAGGCGGTGTTGTGGGTGCGGGCGCCGCCCAGCTCCTCGAAGCCGACGTCCTCGCCGGTGACGGTCTTGATGACGTCCGGGCCGGTGATGAACATGTGCGAGGTCTGGTCGACCATGACCGTGAAGTCGGTGATGGCCGGGGAGTAGACCGCGCCGCCCGCGCAGGGCCCGACGACGAGAGAGATCTGCGGGATGACACCGCTGGCGTGGGTGTTGCGCCGGAAGATCTCGCCGTACGCCCCCAGGGAGGCGACCCCCTCCTGGATGCGGGCGCCGCCGGAGTCGTTGATCCCGATGACCGGGCAGCCGGTCTTCAGAGCGAAGTCCATGACCTTGACGATCTTCTGGCCGTAGACCTCGCCGAGGGCGCCGCCGAAGACGGTGAAGTCCTGGGAGAAGACCGCGACCGGGCGGCCGTCGACCGTGCCGTAGCCGGTGACGACGCCGTCCCCGTACGGACGGTTCCTCTCCAGCCCGAAGTTGGTCGACCGGTGCCGGGCGAACTCGTCCAGCTCGACGAACGACCCCTCGTCGAGCAGCAGTTCGATCCGCTCACGCGCCGTCAGCTTGCCCTTGGCGTGCTGCTTCTCGACGGCGCGCTCCGAGCCGGCGTGCGTCGCCTCGTGGATACGGCGCTGGAGATCCGCGAGCTTCCCCGCGGTCGTGTGGATGTCGATCTCTTGGATCTCGTGACGCTCTTCCGGCTCGGACATCGGGATGCGGCTCCCTGCCTGCTCAAAAGGGGGGACGGTTACTCATCCGTAGAGTAGTGGCGGGCCTACGGATCGGCAGTGCGTCGTTTACCACACCTAGGGTGGCTTGCATGACGCCGCAGAATCCATCAGACGACAGCCGCTGGTCCGACCTGGACCGTCCGCCCCTGAACGCCGTGGCGCTCCGGCGCGGGCTGGTCCGGGAGGGGAGCCTGTACTCCGGGATCGAGGTGGTGCAGCGGACCGGCTCCACCAACTCCGACCTGGCCGCGCGGGCCGCCGCCGGGGAGGCCGACGAGGGCGCGGTCCTGGTGGCGGAGGAGCAGACGGCGGGCCGGGGCCGGCTGGACCGTCGCTGGACGGCTCCGCCGCGCTCCGGCCTGTTCTTCTCCGTCCTGCTCAAGCCCGCCGAGGTGCCGGTGGCCCGCTGGGGGTGGCTGCCGCTGCTGACCGGTGTGGCGGTGGCGACCGGGCTGTCCCGGGCGGCGGGCGTCGACACGGCCCTCAAGTGGCCGAACGACCTGCTGGTGAGCGTGGGCGGGGAGGAGCGCAAGGCCGGGGGCATCCTCGCCGAGCGGGCCGGCGACGACGGCGTCGTCATCGGCGTCGGCATCAACGTCACCCTCAGGGCGGACGAACTGCCGGTCCCGCAGGCCGGCTCCCTGGCCCTGGCCGGGGCGCCGGGCACGGACCGGGATCCGCTGCTGCGGGCGGTGCTGCGGTCGCTGGAGGACTGGTACGGGCGCTGGCGGGCCGCGGGGGGCGATCCCTCTGCGAGCCGGCTCCAGGAGACGTACACCGCGGGCTGCGCGACCCTCGGGCGGGTGGTGCGGGCGGAACTGCCGGGCGACCGCTCGGTGGTGGGGGAGGCCGTGGCGCTGGACGGCGACGGGCGGCTGATCATCGCCACGGAGAGCGGGGTGCAGGAGCCGGTGGGGGCGGGGGACATCGTCCACCTGCGGCCGGCGTAGAGCGCCCCGAAGGGGTGCGGGGAACCGCGCGACCAGCCACGATGGACTCGCGGCCGGGCTTGGCGACCCCGTACGGCCGGACGACGCCGGTTCACTTGACCGGTGCCGGGAACGCGGGCCGCCGGCCCAACCCGACGGAGTGAGCTGGCGCACACCTGCCGTAGAGTTGAGGCCGGTCGATACCTGACCGCGGCAGATCGGAAGGGCAGCAGGCGTGACCGTCGACGACACGGGCTCCGGCGCTGGCGGGGACGGCCGGGTGGACCCCCACGCCCCCGAGACCGGCGATGACCCGCTGGCCCTGCGTCTCGAACAGCTCATCCTGGGCGCCGAGCGCCGCTACACCCCGTTCCAGGCCGCGCGCAGCGCCGGCGTCTCCATGGAGCTGGCGTCCCGGTTCTGGCGGGCGATGGGCTTCGCGGACATCGGCCAGGCCAAGGCCCTCACCGAGGCCGACGTCCTGGCCCTGCGCCGCCTCGCCGGTCTGGTGGAGGCGGGACTGCTGAGCGAGGCCATGGCGGTGCAGGTGGCCCGGTCCACCGGGCAGACCACCGCCCGGTTGGCGGAATGGCAGATCGACTCCTTCCTGGAGGGCCTGACCGAGCCCCCGGAACCGGGGATGACCCGCACCGAGGTGACGTACCCGATCGTCGAACTGCTCCTGCCCGAGCTGGAGGAGTTCCTCGTCTACGTCTGGCGGCGCCAGCTCGCCGCGTCGGCCGGCCGGGTCGTGCAGACCGCCGACGACGAGGAGATGGTCGACCGTCGGCTCGCCGTCGGCTTCGCCGACCTCGTCGGCTTCACCCGGCTCACCCGCCGCATGGAGGAGGAGGAGCTGGGCGAGCTGGTCGAGGCGTTCGAGACGACCGCGGCCGACCTGGTGGCGGCGCGCGGCGGTCGGCTCATCAAGACCCTCGGCGACGAGGTGCTGTACGCGGCGGACGACGCCGGTGTGGCCGCGGACATCGCGCTGCGGCTGGTGGAGACGCTGGCGAACGACGAGACGATGCCCGAGCTGCGGGTCGGCATGGCGTTCGGCACGGTGACCACCCGCATGGGCGATGTGTTCGGTACGACGGTGAACCTGGCCTCCCGGCTGACCTCGATAGCCCCGCGCGACGCCGTCCTCGTGGACAGCGCGTTCGCCGAGGAGCTGATCCGCAGCGGCGAGGCGCCCGCCTCGGAGGCGGAGGCAGCGGAGGCCGCGGCGGCGGCCGAGAAGGAGGGCGAGGACCCGCCGGTGTACCGCTTCGCGCTCCAGCCGATGTGGCAGCGCCCGGTGCGCGGCCTCGGTGTGGTCGAGCCGTGGCTGCTCACCCGCCGCGACGGCCAGCCGTAGCCGCCGGCCGCCAGGGCCTGTCGCCGAGGACGTCCACGCACAGTCCGATCACCGGCACGCACACCCCGCCCGGACGGGGCCCCGGCTCCGCCGGGCCGTGGCTCGGGGCCTGAGTCGGTGTGGGGGTCGCCGGGGCCGGGCGCGGGGCGGACGCCGTCGGCGCGGGCGGCCGGGACGTGCCGCTCGGCGGGCCCGGGGTCCGGCTCGGCCGGGCGGTCGGTACGGCGGTGTCGCCGGGCGCTGTCGTGGCCGTGCCCGCGCCCGGTGCCGTACGGAACGGGGAGCCGGTGGGCGTCGACGTGAGGCTCCTGCCGCCCATGGCGGAGGTCGCCGACGGCAGTGCGGTCGGGGCGGCGGCGATGGTGGCCGCGGCGTCGGCGGAGCGGTCCGCGGACCCGCCGCCCGCGCCGAGCCGGGGCTCGGCCTCCGCCGTGCCCGGCACGCCGACTCGCGCGTCCGGGGCGGCCCGGACCAGGCTGAGCACACCCGCGGCCAGTGCGAGGCCGCCGGCCGCGAGCAGCACCTTGCGCGGCCGGGGCTTGCGATGCCGGCCGCGCCGTACTCCCGGCGTACGCTCCGGCGCGCCGTCCCGCTCCGCGCCGGAGGGTGCAGGTATCGGTGTCATGGGTCCCGCACGCTATGCGCTCGTGTGGGCGGTGTGCGGGGAGAAGGCCGGGATGTCACTCGAACGGGTGTAGCCCCCTGGACTTCACGGGAGGGGGCCCGGCTGCGATGATCGGACCGACGGCAGTTAACCCGCGTTAACCGGAGGGTGTCATGGGCGAGGAGCGGTTCGGGGAGTTCGTGCTGGTGCGGCGGCACGGGCACGTCGCGGAGCTGGTGCTGGACCGGCCCAAGGCGATGAACGCGGTCTCCACGGAGATGGCCCGTTCCCTCGCGGGCGCGTGCGCCGCGCTCTCCGCCGACCGGGACGCCCGGGTGGTCGTCCTGACCTCGTCGCACGAGCGGGCGTTCTGCGTGGGGGCGGACCTGAAGGAGCGGAACTCCTTCACGGACGCCGACCTGGTACGGCAGCGGCCGGTGGCGCGCGGGGCGTACACCGGGGTGCTGGAGCTGCCGATGCCGACGATCGCGGCGGTGCACGGCTTCGCGCTGGGCGGCGGGTTCGAGCTGGCGCTGTCCTGCGACCTGATCGTGGCGGACCGTACGGCCGTGGTGGGGCTGCCGGAGGTGTCCGTGGGTGTGATCCCGGGCGGTGGCGGCACCCAGCTGCTGCCCCGGCGGGTCGGCGCGGCCCGCGCGGCGGAGCTGGTCTTCTCGGCGCGGCGCGTGGAGGCGGCGGAGGCGGCCGAGCTGGGGCTGGTGGACCGGCTGGTGGAGCCCGGCCGGGACCGCGAGGAGGCACTGGCGCTGGCCGAGCGGATCGCCGGGAACTCGCCGGTGGGGCTGCGGGCGGCGAAGCGGGCGCTGCGCCTGGGGCACGGGCTGGACCTGCGGGCCGGGCTGGAGGTGGAGGACGCGGCCTGGCGCTCGGTGGCCTTCTCGGGCGACCGGGCGGAGGGCGTGGCGGCGTTCAACGAGAAGCGCAAGCCGGAGTGGCCGGGGGAGTGAGGCGCTCCGCGCTGTGGCTGGGCGGTCCGAGGCGCTGAGGGCGGAGCGATGCCCGCAGGCCGCGGCGGCCGGCAGCGCCCCGAAGGGGCGCGGGGAACTGCGCGACCGGCCACGGCGCACCCGCACCCGGCAATGGTCCGGGGGCCCCGAGCCGCACGCCGCGAGCCCCACGCACCCGCACTCGGCAATGGCCGGAGGGTCGGCGCCCTGAAGGGGCGCGGGGAACTGCGCGACCAGCCACGGCGCACCCGCACCCGGCAATGGTCCCGGGGCCCCGAGCCGCATGCCGCGAGCCCCACGCACCCGTACCCTGCGACGGCCCGGGACCTGAGCCGCATGCCGCAAGCCAGAGCGCACCCGCACCCGCCAACGGCCCGGGACCCGAGCCGCCACCCGCACCCCGCGAGCCCCCCACCCGCCCCCCGGCGGAGCGCACGGCTCGCCACCTGATCGCCGCACCCACACCCCCAAACCACCCATTCCTCCCTAACCTGGAGTAATGGGTGAGGACAAGCGGCTGACCGCAGTCGTGGCGCTGGCGCAGGGCATGGCGGCGGCGCACACCCCGCGGGAGTGCTGGCAGGCCGCCGCCCTCGGCGCCTGCCACGCGCTGGACGGCAGCTTCGCCGCGCTGTCGGTGTGGGAACGCGAACTCGGCCGGCTCCGGGTCCTCGTGAACGTGGGCGACCGCGCCCCGGACGAAGAGGAGTTCCCGGAGGCCGAGACCTACCCGGTGCACCAGTTCCCGGAGATCACCGAGTTCCTGCACGAGCGGTGGGCCGGCGGCGGCGGTCCCAACGCCTGGGTGGAGACGGCCGAGGGCACGGCGAAGGGCACCCCCGGCTACTTCCACCAGCGCGTCGCCGCCCTGCGCCGCCGCGGTCGCGGCTGCTGCGTGGTCGCGCCCGTCGTCCTGCACGGCCGGGCCTGGGGTGAGCTGTATGTGGCGCGGCCGGTCGGCGAGCCCCTCTTCGCGCGGGCCGACGCCGACTTCGCGACCGTCCTCGCCGCCGTCGTCGCCGCGGGCATCGCACAGACCGAGCGGCTGGAGGAGGCCCGCCGGCTCGCGTACACCGACGCCCTCACCGGGCTGGCCAACCGCCGTGCCGTGGACGTACGCCTGGAGGAGGCCGTGGAGCGGCACCGGGCGGAGGGCGTGGTCGTCAGCCTGGTCGTCTGCGACCTCAACGGGCTCAAGCGGGTCAACGACACCCTCGGGCACGCCGTCGGCGACCGTCTGCTCGAACGCTTCGGCTCGGTGCTGTCGCTGTGCGGTGCGATGGTGCCGGGCGCGCTGGCCGCACGCCTCGGCGGGGACGAGTTCTGTCTGCTCGCGGTCGGGCCGCCCGCCGACGACGTGGTGAAGGCGGCCGACGAACTGTGCCGGCGGGCCGGTGCGCTGGAGCCGGGGGAGGGCGTCGCCTGCGGGGTCGCCTCGACCGAGGACGCGATCGGGGAGGTGCGGGACGCCCGCCGGCTGTTCCGGCTCGCGGACGCCGCCCAGTACCGGGCGAAGGCGCTGCGCCTGGACCGGCCGGTGGTGGCCGGCCGGGAGGGACCGGACGATCCGGTCGTGCGGCTGGCCGACGCGCCACCGCCCTCGCGGGCCGAGCGGCGCCGGTTCCGTGGACGCCGGCCGTGAGGCGAAGCCCACACCGCGCGGTAAGGGGCGCTCCCGGTCCCCACTAGTGACACCAGGGCATTCAATGCGTACGCTCCTGAATATGGATATGCACACTGTGGTGGTGGGAACGTCCGGGGTCACCGCGTCCGACGTTCTCGCCGTGGCGCGCGGCGGTGCCCGCATCGAGCTGTCGGCGGAGGCGGTGGCGGCCCTCGCGGCGGCCCGGGAGATCGTGGACGCCCTCGCGGCCAAGCCCGACCCGGTCTACGGCGTCTCCACCGGCTTCGGCGCCCTGGCGACCCGGCACATCAGCCAGGAACTGCGCGCCCAGCTACAGCGCAACATCGTCCGCTCGCACGCCGCCGGCATGGGGCCCAGGGTGGAGCGCGAGGTCGTACGGGCCCTGATGTTCCTGCGGCTGAAGACCGTCTGCTCCGGGCACACCGGTGTGCGGCCCGAGGTCGCGCAGACCATGGCCGACGTGCTGAACGCCGGGATCACCCCGGTCGTGCACGAGTACGGCTCCCTCGGCTGCTCCGGCGACCTGGCCCCGCTGTCCCACTGCGCCCTCACCCTCATGGGAGAAGGGGAGGCGGAGGGCCCCGACGGCACCGTGCGACCCGCCGGCGAGCTGCTCGCCGAGCACGGGATCGCCCCGGTCGAGCTGCGCGAGAAGGAGGGCCTCGCCCTCCTCAACGGCACCGACGGCATGCTCGGCATGCTGGTCATGGCCCTCGCCGACCTCGACACCCTCTACAAGTCCGCCGACGTCACCGCCGCCCTCACCCTGGAGGCGCTGCTCGGCACCGACAAGGTGCTCGCGCCCGAACTGCACGCCATCCGGCCCCATCCGGGCCAGGGCGCCTCCGCCGCCAACATGCTCGCCGTGCTCAAGGGCTCCCAGCTCACCGGCCACCACCAGGACGACGCGCCCCGCGTCCAGGACGCCTACTCGGTGCGCTGCGCCCCGCAGGTCGCCGGCGCCGGCCGCGACACCCTCGCGCACGCCCGCCTGGTCGCCGAGCGCGAGCTGGCCTCCGCCGTGGACAACCCCGTCGTGCTGCCCGACGGGCGCGTGGAGTCCAACGGCAACTTCCACGGCGCTCCCGTGGCCTACGTCCTGGACTTCCTCGCCATCGCCGCCGCCGACCTCGGCTCCATCGCCGAGCGCCGCACCGACCGGCTGCTGGACAAGAACCGCAGCCACGGCCTGCCGCCGTTCCTCGCCGACGACGCCGGCGTGGACTCCGGTCTGATGATCGCCCAGTACACGCAGGCCGCGCTGGTCAGCGAGCTCAAGCGGCTCGCCGTACCGGCCTCCGCGGACTCGATCCCGTCCTCCGCCATGCAGGAGGACCACGTCTCCATGGGCTGGTCGGCCGCGCGCAAGCTGCGCACCGCCGTGGACAACCTCACCCGGGTCATCGCCATCGAGCTGTACGCGGCCACCCGCGCCATCGAGCTGCGCGAGGGCCTCACCCCGGCGCCCGCCTCCCAGGCGGTCATCGAGGCCGTCCGGGGCGCGGGGGTGCAGGGCCCCGGTCCGGACCGGTTCCTGGCGCCCGACCTGGCCGCCGCCGACGCCTTCGTGCGCGCCGGCGATCTCGTGGCGGCCGTGGAGAAGGTCACCGGCCCGCTCCGGTGAACGCGCGGGGCCCCGGCAGCTGCCGGGGCCCCGACACACTACGGAAGAAACGTCACTTCAGCTTGGCGGCCTGCGCCTTCACCACCGGAGCGGAGACCGTGTAGGCCTTCTTGCTCATCATCGCCCCGATGTTGATCGTGGTGTACGTGGCGAGGGTGTTCCCGTGCCGCACGACCTCGGCGTGCAGCGGCAGGGCGCCGTCCTTGCCCGCGTCGTTGGTCGCGGTGAAGGCCACCGACGCGTCACCCGTGCCCGAGGACTTCTCCTCGGCGACCTTGGTGAACTTGCCCTTCTCGCCGTCCTGTTCGCCGGAGAAGCCGTCCGCGCAGGCCGTGACCCCGTCGGAGACCGACTTCAGGGCCTGCTCGGCGCCGTCGCCGTCGTACGAGGCCAGGGTGACCACGGTGACGTCCAGGTCCATGGACTTGTTGATCGCGTCCTCGAACTTGCCGTCGGCCAGGTCGTCCAGGGACGTGGCGTCGTCCGTGGGGTCCTTCTTCTTGTCCTCCGTGGCCATGCGGCTGGTGTCCGCCGCCGGTTCACCGGGCGCGATGCCGGTGAACGCCTGGAGCACCGGCCGGCACTTGGCGTCGTCGGACGTGACCTTGCCGCGGTCGGGGATGCCGCCCTCGACGGGGCCCACCTCGTACCCGGGCACCTCGCCCTTGGCGATGATCAGCTTCTTCAGTTCGGCGGCGCTCAGCGCTTTGGCGGCCGGCTTCGCCGCGTCCGGGCCCTTGGCGTCCCCGGAGTCCTTCGACCCCTCGTCGCCACAGCCCGTGAGGAGGGCGAGCGACAGCGCGCTCACAGCTGCGGTGGCGCACAGCCGCACGCCCGATGATCTCTTCATGGGCGAACTATGTGCGGGCTGTCAAAGTTTCGTCAAGGACGATTAAAACCCCAGGCGCTCCCGGCGCACCGCATACACGACGAATCCGGCACCCACGGCGAGGAAGAGGCTGCCGCCGACGACGTACGGCGTGGTGTCGAAGCTGCCCGTGTCGGCCAGCTCGGTCTCCTCCGCCGCCGCCCGGTCCGCGCCCTCGGCGGTCGCCACCGTCACCGCTCTGGCCTGTGTGACCTGCGACGGCGCGGACGTCCGCGCCGTCTGTGGCGCCGGGGCGTCCTGCGAGGCGTTCGCGGACGGGACGAACCACAGGGCGCACAGCAGGGTGCCCGCGGCGGTGGCGGTCAGCAGCGGACGGCGAGCGGATGACACGGAATATCGATCCCCTTGTGACGCTGGCGAATTGGCCGTGTGGGGCGATGTTAGTGAAAGGCGCGGGTCACAGGAAAGTCACGGGAGGTTTCGGCCGTACGCTCCCGCCATGAGCACAGAAGAGACATCACGTTTTGTGCGGCTTCGCGTGGAGCTGGTGCTGGAAGTACAGGACGACGACGAGGTGGCCAAGGCCGCGCTGCGCCGGATCGCCGGGGATCCGGAGCTCCCGGAGGGGGAGCGGGCCCAGGCCGAGGCCGCTGTGACGGAAGACACCGCGGAGGCCCTCGCGTATCTCGTGGACCCGTTCGACCTGGTCAGCGAGGTGCCCGGAGTGGAACTCCAGCAGGCGTCCTGGTCCAGCGAGCGGGTCGACTACGACCCCGATTCGCCGGACTGGGACCTGGACGAGGATGATGGGGCGGACGACGAGGAAGAGGACGGCATCGGCTGAGCGTCACGGGGCACCCAGGACCCCGGACGGCAACCGCCGTCCGGGGTTTCGTCGTCCCGGGGGACGCACGGACCGACTCCCGCACCACCGGCACCGCCGCGGACGCGACCGTGTTCCGCGGACGTGGGATGCCCCACAGGACCATGGGCTGGGGAACGGGACGGGCCGGCCGTAGCGTTGACGGTTCTTGGCGGGGACTCTCTGGGTTATCGCGACTCGGCAACGATGGAGACGTTTGTGATGACGGACAGTATGCGGCGCAGGGGCCTGACGGCCGCGTCCGCTCTGCTCGGTGGTGTGCTGGTGCTGACGGCGTGTTCGGGCGGTGGCGCCGACGCCTCCGGTGGCAAGGACACCTCGCAGGCCAAGGTCGACGAGGCGGCGGCCAAGAAGTCGTCGGAGGCGCAGATCACGATCACGCCCAAGGACGGCTCCAACAACGCGTCGATCAACAACTCCGCGGCCGTCACCGTGCGCAAGGGCACGCTCACCACCGTCACGATGACCAGCCAGGACGGCAAGACCGTCGACGGCCGGCTGTCCGCCGACAAGACGAGCTGGAAGCCCAGCGTCCAGCTGGAGCGCTCCACCACCTACAGGCTCGCCGCGGAGGCCAAGGACTCCGATGGCCGCATAGCCCACGAGAACGCGTCCTTCACCACGGTCTCCCCGGCCAACAGCTTCATCGGCACCTTCACCCCGGACAACGGCGCCACGGTCGGTGTCGGCATGCCGGTGTCGATCAACTTCGACAAGGCGATCACCAACAAGGCGGCCGTGCAGAAGGGCATCACGGTCAGCTCCACCAGCGGCCAGGAGATCGCCTGCCACTGGTTCAACGCCAACCGCATGGACTGCCGCCCGGAGGAGTACTGGAAGGAAGGCTCCACCGTCACGCTGAAGCTCGCGCTCGACGGCGTCCAGGGCGCCAGCGGCGTCTACGGCGTCCAGCAGAAGACGGTCACCTTCCACATCGGCCGCAACCAGGTCTCGTACGTCGACGCGCAGACCAAGCAGATGAAGATCACGCAGGACGGCAAGGTCGTCAAGACCATACCCATCTCCGCCGGCTCGCCCGAGAACAAGACGTACGAGGGCCAGATGGTGGTCTCCGAGAAGTTCAAGGAGACCCGGATGAACGGCGCGACGGTCGGCTTCACCGACGACGACGGCAAGGGCGAGTACGACATCAAGGACGTGCCGCACGCCATGCGCCTGACCAACTCCGGCACCTTCATCCACGGCAACTACTGGGGCGCCCCCTCGGTGTTCGGCAACGTGAACACCAGCCACGGCTGCGTCGGCCTCCAGGACAAGAAGGGTGCCAACGACCCCAGCACGCCGGCGGCCTGGTTCTACAACCACACGCTGATCGGTGACGTCGTGGTCGTCCAGAACACCGGCGACAAGACCGTCTCGCCGGACAACGGCCTCAACGGCTGGAACATGGACTGGGCGCAGTGGAAGGCCGGCTCGGCCGTCTGACGCCCCCTCACCCGCCGTGCCGGTGCCGCCCCCAGGGGCGGCACCGGCTTTTTCACGGGCGCCCACCCGGCGGTCCCGAGGCCGGCCGAAGCCTTCTCATGCTTCTCTTATGTCGGCCTTATGGTGCCATCACGGTCCGTCCCTAGCTTGCGGCCATGTTCTTCACCTACCTGAGGCGCGAACTGCGCCGCCGCAGAAAGGCGGCCCTCGTCGTCGCCTCCGGCCTCGCGCTGGGCATCGCGCTGGTCATCGTGGTCGACTCCGTGTCCAACGGCATGGGGAAGGCCCAGGACAAGGTGCTCCAGTCGCTGTACGGGCTGGGAACCGACATGACGGTGACCAAGGCGGCGTCGGCGTCCACCGGTGACGCCCAGCGGCCCCGCTTCCGGTTCGACGCGCAGAACAACGGCGACGACTCCACCCAGAGCAGCGACCGCGTCATGGTGCAGGGCTTCCAGACCCTGTCGGCCTCCACGGTGGCCAAGGTGGGCTCGCAGTCCGGCGTCTCCGACGCGGTCGGCGGGCTGAGCCTCCAGGTCCTCAAGGTCAGCGGCCAGTTCACGCGGGGCCGGTTCCAGCAGAACGAGAGCGGCGGCGGCTTCCAGCGGGGCGGCGGGACCGGCGGGCCGCAGGGCGAGGTGAAGGGCGGCGGCGCCGACTTCGACGTCAACAACTACTCCGTGTACGGCACCGACGTCACCAAGCCCGGCCTCGGCCCGCTGACCTCCTCGAAGATCACCAGCGGCCGTACGTTCAAGGCGACGGAGACCGACGCCAAGGTCGTCGTGGCGGACTCCGCCTACGCCAAGGAGAAGAAGTACAAGGCCGGTTCCACCGTCACCATCAAGGGCGTCACGTTCACGGTGATCGGGATCGCCACCGCCGACAGCGGTGACTCGGCCGCCGACCTGTACATCCCGCTGAAGCAGGCCCAGACCCTCGGCGACGCCAAGGACAAGGTCACCACGATCTACGTCAAGGCGGCCGACTCGAAGAAGATCGACAGCGTCAAGTCGGCGATCCAGAGACACGTCTCGGGTACGACGGTCACCACCTCCGCCGACCTCGCGGACACCGTCTCCGGCTCCCTGTCCACGGCCTCCTCCCTCGCCGCCGACGTCGGCACGTGGCTGTCCCTCGCGGTGCTGGTGGCCGCGTTCCTGGTCGCCGGCCTGCTCACCTCCTCGGCGGTCTCCCGGCGCGTCCGCGAGTTCGGCACGCTGAAGGCGCTGGGCTGGCGCTCGGGCCGGGTGACCCGGCAGGTGGTCGGCGAGGCCATGGTCAACGGCCTGGTCGGCGGCGCCCTCGGCATCGCCCTCGGCCTGGCGGGCGCGTACGTCGTCACCGCCATCAGCCCCGGCCTCCAGGCCCAGGTGGGCGGCGGCACGGGTGGCGGCGGCGGCTTCCCGGGCGGCCCCGGCCGGCGGACGGCGAAGACCCTGGAGGTGGCCCTCACGGCCCCGGTGAGCGTGACGACGATCGTCCTGGCGGTGGGCCTCGCGGTGGCGGGCGGCCTGATCGCGGGCGCGTTCGGCGGCTGGCGGGCGTCCAGGCTGCGCCCGGCGGACGCGCTCAGGCGGGTGGAGTAGGCCGGCTTCCCGGCGGGCCGGCCGGTCCGGCCGAGGGGCGCGGGGAACCGCGCGCCCAGCCCCCGCGGACCGACGGCCCCAGCACGAGCGCGCACCCACCCCGCAACGGATCCCGGAGTCCCCATGTACGAACTGAACAACGTCACCAAGCGCTACACCCGGGGCAAGGACACCGTCCACGCCCTCGACGGAATCGACCTCACCATCCCCGACGGAGACAGGCTCGTCATCCAGGGCCCCACCGGCGGCGGGAAGTCCACGCTCCTGCAGATGCTCGGCGGCCTGGACCGCCCCACCTCCGGCGAAGTCGTCCTGGACGGCACCGACCTGGCCAGGCTGAGCGAGGCCCGGCTGACCAGGGTCCGCAGCGAGAGCATCGGCTTCGTCTTCCAGTCCTTCAACCTCATCCCGACCCTCACCGCCCAGGAGAACGTGGAAACCGCCCTCGTCCCCCTCGGCATCAAGGTGAGGGAACGCCGTGAACTCGCCGCGGAGGCGCTTCGGTCCGTCGGCCTGGGCGAGCGCCTCGGCCATCTCCCCGGCGAGATGTCCGGAGGGCAGCAGCAGCGCGTCGCCATCGCGCGGGCCCTCGTGAAGAAACCCAAGGTGCTGCTCGCCGACGAGCCGACCGGCAACCTGGACGAGGGAACGCGGGACGAGATCATGGACGTACTCGAACGCCTGTGGAAGGAGCACGGGTTGACCTTCATCATGGTCACCCACGACTCCACGCTGGCGAAGAAGGCTCCGCGCCTGGCCACGCTGCGCAAGGGGAAGATCACCGTGCAGGAGAACGCGGCCACCTGACGGCACGTAACACAGGCCGGTCGCGGCGCACTTCGCGGTTGTGTAACGGTGTCCCGGACGCCGCGTAACAGTTTCCTGGCGCGCTTTCTCACCGTCCTCTCATCTATTGAGCCCACTGATCACCCCCCGGCATACTTCGTGGTCCGGGGGGTTGGCGTGCGCATGTGCGAGTCCACCCCCGACCGGGTGAATGGGGAATTCGCCCGGTACTCCATCTCCAGGGGGAGAACTTGCGCAGACAAGTGAAGAATGCGGCCGCGGCCACCGTGGCGACGGCCGCAGCAGTCGCCCTCGCAGCGGGTATGACCAGCCCCGCGTCGGCGAAGCCCGGACGCGCCTCGGTGGCTGCCACCGCCGCCTCGAAGGCCGCCGTCAAGCACCACGTCACCCTGATCACCGGTGACCGCGTCGCCCTCGACGCCAAGGGCCGTGTCGTCGGGCTGGAACGGGCCAAGGGACGGGAGCACATACCCTTCCAGGTCCGCAAGGCATCCGGACACACGCTGGTCATCCCCGCCGACGCGGCCCGCCTGGTCGCCTCCGGCACGCTGGACCAGCGCCTGTTCGACATCACCGAGCTGAACAAGGCCACCACCCGCAAGGCCCAGAAGAACGGCCTGAAGGTCATCGTCGGCTACCGCGGCTCCGCGACCGCCGCCAAGGCCGACGTCCGGGACGCGGGCACCCTGCGCCGCAGCCTGAAGGCGCTCAACGCGGACGCCGTGCAGACCCCGGTCAAGGACACCGCCGGCCTGTGGGACGCCGTCACCAACGGCGACCGGACGGCCTCCGGCATCGCGCACGTCTGGCTCGACGGCGTCCGCAAGGCCGCCCTCGACAAGTCCGTGCCGCAGATCGGCGCCCCCACCGCGTGGGCCGCCGGCTACACCGGCAAGGGCGTGAAGGTCGCCGTCCTGGACACCGGTGTGGACACCAGCCACCCGGACCTCAAGGACCAGGTGATCGAGTCCAAGAACTTCACCACCGCCGCCGACGCCACCGACCACTTCGGGCACGGCACGCACGTCGCCTCCATCGTGGCCGGCACCGGTGCCAAGTCGGGCGGCAAGTACAAGGGTGTGGCCCCGGACGCCAAGCTCCTCAACGGCAAGGTCCTGGACGACAACGGCTTCGGTGACGACTCCGGCATCCTCGCCGGCATGGAGTGGGCGGCCTCCCAGGGCGCCGACGTCATCAACCTCAGCCTCGGCGGCTACGACACTCCCGAGATCGACCCGCTCGAAGCCGAGGTCAACAAGCTGTCCGCCGAGAAGGGCGTCCTGTTCGCGATCGCCGCGGGCAACGAGGGCCCCCAGTCGATCGGTTCGCCGGGCAGCGCGGACGCCGCGCTCACCGTCGGCGCCGTCGACGACAAGGACCAGCTCGCCGACTTCTCCTCCACCGGTCCGCGCGCCGGCGACGGCGCCATCAAGCCGGACGTCACCGCGCCGGGCGTGGACATCACCGCCGCCGCGGCCAAGGGCAGCGTCATCGACCAGGAGGTCGGCGAGAAGCCCGAGGGCTACCTGACCATCTCCGGCACCTCGATGGCCACCCCGCACGTCGCGGGCGCCGCCGCCATCCTGAAGCAGGAGCACCCGGACTGGGGCTACGCCGAGCTGAAGGGCGCCCTGACCGGCTCCACCAAGGGCGGCAAGTACACCCCGTTCCAGCAGGGCTCGGGCCGCATCCAGGTCGACAAGGCCATCAAGCAGTCGATCGTCGCCGACCCGGTGTCGGTGAGCTTCGGTGTGCAGCAGTGGCCGCACACCGACGACAAGCCGGTCACCAAGAAGCTGACGTACCGCAACCTCGGTGACAAGGACGTCACGCTCACCCTGAGCAGCACCGCCACCAACCCCAAGGGCGCGGCGGCCCCGTCCGGCTTCTTCAAGCTCGGCACGACGACGCTGACCGTCCCGGCGCACGGCACGGCCTCGGCCGACTTCACCGTCGACACCAAGCTGGGCGGCACCGTCGACGGCGCCTACTCGGCGTACGTCACGGCGACGGGCGACGGCCAGACCGTCCGCACGGCCGCCGCGGTGCAGCGCGAGGTGGAGTCGTACGACCTCACCCTGAAGTTCATCGGCCGTGACGGCAAGCCCGCCCCGTACTACGAAGCCGACGTCAGCGGCGTGGCCGGCCTGGCCAACGGCGTCTCGCTGAACCCGTACGACAAGTCCGGCACGGTGAAGGTGCGCGCGCCCAAGGGCACGTACATCCTCAACACCTCCGTCTACGGCGACCCCCAGGACGCGTCCAAGGGCATCGACTGGATCGCGCAGCCGAAGCTGACCGTCGACAAGAAGCAGACGATCACCATCGACGCGCGCAAGGCCAAGCCGGTGGACATCACCGTCCCGGCCTCGGGTGTGAAGTCCGAGTTCGCCTCGCCGGAGTACGACGTCACCATCGGCGACGGCCAGTACGGCTACGGCTGGTTCCTCGACTCGTACAAGAACTTCCGCACCGCCCACCTGGGCCCGCAGCTTCCCACCGGGACGCTGTGGCAGCAGTGGGACGGCCACTGGAGCAAGGGCGCGACCGAGGAGTACGACGTCACCTCCGGCGGTGCCGTCAAGCAGCTCGCCACCGGCTACACCAAGCACTACAAGGCGGGCGACCTCGCCACGGTGAAGGCCCGGCTGGGCGCGGCGGCGAGCGGCAAGAAGGGCTCGATCGCCGCGGTGGGCTGGCTGCCCGGCAGCGGCGGAGCCTCCTCCATCAGCATCCCGCAGAAGCTGCCCGGCACCCGCACCCTGCACCTGTCCGCCACGGGCGGCGTGAAGTGGGAGCTCCAGTTCGAGCAGGACGGCGGGGTCGACCAGGACGGCTTCCCGGTCACCGAGGCCGGCTACGGGCTCGGCCAGTTCACCTTCAAGGGCGGCCAGACCTACACCAAGACGGTCAACACCGCCGTCTTCGGCCCGCACCTCGGCAAGGACTTCGGCCTCTTCCGCGACGGCAACGAGATCTTCGGTGCGGTGCCGCTGTTCGCCGACTCCGCCAAGCACGCCGGGTCCTCGGTGTTCACCTCGGTGAACACCACGCTGTACCGCAACGGGACCAAGGTCGGCTCGAACACCGACCCGCTGTTCGGCGAGGCCACCTTCAAGGTGCCGTCCGGTGACGCGGCCTACAAGCTGACCACCTCGGTCAAGCGGTCCGCGAAGGTGTCGGAGGCCTCGACGCGCATCGACGCGGCCTGGACCTTCCGCTCCAAGAAGCCGGCGGACTTCACCAAGCTCCCCGCCTCCGCGCTGCACTTCGGCGCCACGACCGGCCTGGACAGCCGTGTCACGGCCGGCAAGACGGTCACCTTCCCGGTCACCGTGGAGGGCTCCGCCGCCGGCGGCAACCTGAAGTCCCTCGCCGTCTACGTCTCCTACGACGGCAAGAACTTCAAGAAGGTCACCGTCAAGAACGGCAAGATCACGGTGAAGAACCCGGCGAAGAACAAGGCGATCTCGTTCCGCGCCAACATCACCGACAAGAAGGGCAACACGTCGGCGATCACGATCTACAACGCGTACTTCGGCAAGTAGGCCGGAGCGCGGTAGGCCGTAACGCTCCTTGACGAGGGGTGCACCGGAGGACAGCCTCCGGTGCACCCCTCAACGCGTTGCCGCGCGGGTCGCGTCGGCGCCCCAGCTCGCCAGGAGACGGAGGGAGTCCGCGGAGGGAGAGCCCGGGTCGGCGTGATAGGTGACCAGGGACTGCTCCGAACCGTCCGTCAGGCGGAAGCTCTCGAAGTGCAGGGCCAGGTCGCCCACCAGCGGGTGGTGCAGGTACTTGACGCCGTGGCTCTTCTCCTTGACGTCGTGCGTGGCCCACAGCCGGCGGAACTCCTCGCTCTTGACGGACAGCTCGCCCACCAGGACCGACAGACGGGCGTCGTCCGGATCGCACCCCGCGTCCATGCGCAGGGCGCACACGATGTCGATCGCCTTCTGCTCCCAGTCGACGAACAGCTCGCGGTAGGCGGGGCGCAGGAAGACCAGCCGCGCCCAGTTCCGCTCTGCGGGAGGCAGCTCCCCCCAGTCGCCGAAGAGGGCCGCCGCCATCCGGTTCCAGGCGAGGATCTCCGAGCGCCGGCCCACCACGTACGCCGGTACGCCCTCCATGGTGTCCAGCAGCTGCCGCAGCGCCCCCCGCACCTGCTGCTGCCGTGCCGCCGGCTTCTTCTTGTGCGCCTTCGGCTTGGCCAGGTGGGTCAGGTGCGCGTGCTCGGCGTCCGTCAGCCGCAGCGCCCGTGCGATCGAGCCCAGCACCTCGGCCGAGACGTTCCGGCCGTTGCCCTGCTCAAGGCGGGTGTAGTACGCCACCGACACCCCGGCCAGCTGCGCCAGCTCCTCGCGGCGCAGCCCCGGCACCCGGCGGTGCCGTCCGAATGCGGCCAGTCCCACGTCCTCGGGCTTCAGCCGGGCCCGCCGGCTGCGCAGGAACTCGCTCAGCTCCGCCCGCCGGTCCAGGGGCCGGCCGGCGGCCACGCTTGCGTCCGGCTGCTCGTCCCTGCTGTCCATGCGTCCAGTATTCACGGACGTAGGCGCCGGAGCCTGACCCCGCCAGTGGTAGGCACGGCCGTCGTACGCAAAGGCGTGGTCTGGGTGGGCGGCGCCTCGCGCGGCAGCCTGGAGGCCGTGCCCGGCGGGAAGGCAGCCGGGCGCGAGACCCCCCGCTAGGAGATCCTCCGCATGACCACTGTTGCCGCATACGCCGCGCCCGCCGCGAAGGCCCCGCTGGAGCGGACGACCATCGAGCGACGCGCGGTCGGCGAGTACGACGTCCTGATCGACATCAAGTTCGCCGGTGTCTGCCATTCCGACATCCACCAGGCCCGCGAGGGCTGGGGCGAGGCGATCTTCCCGATGGTCCCCGGCCACGAGATCGCGGGCGTGGTCGCCGAGGTCGGCCCCGGCGTGACCAGGTTCCAGGTCGGCGACCGGGTCGGGGTCGGCTGCATGGTCGACTCCTGCCGCGAGTGCGAGAACTGCCTGCGAGGCGAGGAGCAGTACTGCCTCAACGGCATGGTCGGCACCTACAACGCCGTCGGCAAGGACGGCGAGCCCACCTACGGCGGCTACTCCGAGAAGATCGTCGTCGACGAGAACTACGTCATCCGCATCCCCGACGGACTGTCCCTGGACATCGCCGCGCCGCTGCTCTGCGCGGGCATCACCACGTACTCCCCGCTGAGCCACTGGAACGCGGGCCCCGGCAAGAAGGTCGCGATCGTCGGCCTCGGCGGTCTCGGCCACATGGCCGTCAAGATCGCCCACGCCATGGGCGCCGAGGTGACGGTGCTGTCCCAGTCCCTGCGCAAGAAGGACGACGGGCTGAAGCTGGGCGCCGACCACTACTACGCCACCAGCGACCCGAAGACCTTCGAGGAGCTGGCCGGCACCTTCGACCTGATCGTGTCGACCGTGTCCGCGCCGATGGACTTCGGCGCGCTGCTGTCGCTGCTCAAGGTCGACGGCGCCCTGGTGAACGTGGGCGCGCCCGAGGAGCCCGTCGCGCTCAACCTGTTCTCGGTGATCGGCGGTCGCAAGTCGCTCGCCGGCTCCATGATCGGCGGCATCCGCGAGACCCAGGAGATGCTGGACTTCTGCGCCGAGCACGGCATCGGCGCCGAGATCGAGCTGATCAGCGCGGCCGAGGTCAACGAGGCGTACGAGCGGGTGCTGGCGAGCGACGTCCGCTACCGCTTCGTGATCGACACGGCCACGATCTGACCCGCGGTCCCGCCAGGCCGTAGTCCTGCCGGAGCAGTACGGCACCTGTCCGGCCGGGCTGCGGCCTGTGGATCGTCTGCCGGGTGCGGGCCGTCGTGGCCGTTCGCGCGGTTCCCCGCGCCCCTTCGGGCGCTACCCGAGAACGAAGCCCTCCCCGGCGCCGTACGCCCGCACCGCCACGCCTGCTTCGGGGGCGGGCCGCACCACATGGACCCGGCCGGCCCCCGTCACCCGGGCTTCGCCGTCCCCCACCGTGAGCAGCGTGTTCTCGTCCACGGCGACCCCGTACGGCGCATGCCCCCGCGCGACCGCCGCCACCAGCCGCGCCAGCGTGCCCCACTGGGCCGCGTGCACGTCCACCGAGAACGGCACCAGACCGAGCCCCGGGCGTACCTCGATCTCCGTCAGGTCCTCCCCGGTCTCCTCCGGGCACACCGGGACCCCGTCCAGCAGCCACCCGCCGACCACGGCCCGCCGCGCGGCCACGGCGGCACCGGCGGAGAAACCGGCGTACGGCATCCCGCGCGCCGCCAGCAGGGCCGGCAGCCGCTCCAGGCTGTCCACGAGCGCGTCCTGATACGCGGGCGTGAGACCCCCGCACACCAGCAGCCCGTCGATCCCGTCCAGCGCGGCCTCCGGCTCGAACCGGCCGCCGAGCGGCACGAGCGACGGCACCGGTGTGCACGGCGGCCCGGCCTTCCGCAGCGCCGCCGCGTACCGCTCGAACTGCGCGGCCCCGTCGCCCTCGTCGAGGATCAGACACCCGACCCGCCGCTCACCGCCCAGCTCCCGCAGGAACGGCTCGTACACCTCGGCGTGCTCCCAGCCCCCACCGATGAGAAAGACCCGACTGCCCATACCCTCCCCTTCGCCCCCTGCCGATCCATCTCGGCATGAGGGGCGAATCTACGGGGGCGGGCCGGGAGCCGTCGCCCGAATTAGCCGTCGTCCGCCGGGCCGCTCAGGCTCGCGCGACGCCGATCGGGCAGGACAGTCCGGTGCCGCCGAGACCGCAGTAGCCGGCGGGGTTCTTGTCGAGGTACTGCTGGTGATACGCCTCGGCCGGGTGGAAGGGGCGGCCCTCCGCCGGGAGGAGCTCCGTGGTGATCGTGCCGTAGCCGGAGGAGGTCAGGACCTTCTGGTAGGCCTCGCGGGAGGCCAGCGCCGTGGCCGCCTGCTCCGGGGTGTGGGTGTAGATCGCCGAGCGGTACTGGGTGCCCACGTCATTGCCCTGGCGGAAGCCCTGCGTCGGGTCGTGGGACTCCCAGAAGGTCTTGAGCAGGCGGTCGTACGAGATCTGCCGCGGGTCGTAGACCACGCGGACCGCCTCCGTGTGGCCGGTCAGTCCCGAGCAGACCTCCTCGTACGTCGGGTTCTCGGTGTAGCCGCCCTGGTAGCCGACCAGAGTCGTGTACACGCCCGCCGGGAGCTGCCAGAACTTGCGTTCCGCGCCCCAGAAACAGCCCAGGCCGAAGTCGGCGACCTCCAGGCCCTCCGGGTACGGGCCGAGGAGCGGGGTGCCGAGGACGGCGTGCCGGTCGGGGACCTCGTAGGCGAGTGCGGGTCGGCCCTTGAGCGCCTGCTCGGGGGTGGGCAGCTGGGGCCTGCGGCCGAAGAGCATGGGTCTCCCTGTCGGTCTGGGGATGGGGTGCCGGCGGTCTTGCCGACCGGCTCCCTCACAACGCCCCGGGGGGCCCGCCGCATTCCGGTCAGGCAGGCGCCGCCGCGGGCTCCCGCACCGCCTGCACCACGGTGTTGCGGACCCGGCAGTAATGCCCGGCCATGTCACCGCGGTAGCGCCACGGCAGCGCGTTCACATGGCCGTCCACCAGCTTGAACTGCTCCAGCGCCGCCTCGTTGCGGTCCTGGAGGTGCAGGTAGAACGCCAGCAGGTGCCGCAGCTCCGGCAACCGGGGGTGGGCCGGGTCAGCCGCCGCGGCGTCCTGGAGCGCCGCCTCGACCCGGGCCAGCATCTCCGGGGTGTTGTCGGCCGTGGTGTCCTCCGAGTCGTCGTGCTCGAAGTGCGCGATGAGCGGCAGCGCCGTCAGCAGGCTGCCCAGCGGCGCGTCGGCGGCGGCCCGCTCGGCGAACTCGAAGGCCAGCCGCTTCGAGCCGCGCCACTTCGCGCACCAGTACTGGAGGGCCGAGAAGTGGGCCTCGTAGTGGTGCGGGGCACGGCTGGAGATCTCCGCCCACAGCTTGTCCATCTCGGCGTTCGGATAGCCGAGGCCCAGCGCCACCCATATCTCCGCGATGTACGGCGTCGGGTCGTCGCGGTTCAGCGCCGCCGCCCGGGTGATCTCCTCGCGGGCGGAGACCAGGGTGCGGTGGAAGCCCTCGGCCTGCTCCCGGGTCGTGTACTGGGCCGTCTTCGCGCCGCGCAGCTTCCAGGCGAGGATCACCGTGCTGCGCGCCCGGACGACGGCGGCGTCGGGATCGTCGCGCCGCTCGGCCTCCCACGCCAGCAGCCACGCGTCCTCCTCGGCCGCGCGGTCCGCCAGCAGGTACGCGAGCGCCGACCGGCGTTCCCAGTCCCGGCCGATCGCCGCGAGCAGGTCGGCGGCCGGCCGCCAGTCACCACCGCGCACCGCGGTGAGCACGGCGGTCCACTCCGCCGGCAGGGGCGCGGCGAAGTCGGTGTTCTGCCGCTCTGCGGGCAGCAGCCCGAGCTTCTCCGCGGCCTGCGCGGCCTGCGCGGCCTCCGTCGCCTCCGCGTCGTCGTCGGGGCTCGGGTGGAACAGCTCCTTCAGGAACACCCAGGCCAGCCACAGCACGAAGATCAGCGTGGGCACGGCCAGGATGCCCAGGATCCAGAAGAGGACGGTCATCGGGGGTCGGTCCGTTCGCTCGGGGAGGTACGGCGGTGGTGGGGCGGCGCGGGCCGGCCGGAGAGCCGGCAGGCCCGCGGCCCGTCAGGCGTTCTGGGTCGCCGGCGGCAGGAGCGCCCGCAGCTGTGCGGTGTCGGGGTGGTCGGCGAGCGCCGCCTCCACGGCCGCATCCAGCGCCGCCTCCGGGCCGTCGTCCTCCGTCCGTGAGCCCCAGCCGGGCAGCCGCACCGTCGCCGGGCGGGACCAGGAGAACTCCCAGTGCAGCAGCGAACGGGAGCTGAACTCGGCCAGCACCATGGTGCGCAGCGAGCGGCGCAGCACGGGCCGTACGAACTCGCGGAACGCCCGCCCCTTCGAGGCGGCGGCCACCTCCGACAGCGGCAGCTGCTCGGCCACCCGCCACAGCCGCCCGTCGTCGATGACGTCCAGCAGCGCGGAGAGCGTCGCCGGCTGCCCGGTGTACTGGGCCAGCGCCCGGTGCAGCGGGGTCTGCGCCGCCGACAGGCCCGTGGCCATGGAGGCGTCCAGCAGAGCCTCCCAGCCGGCCGCGCGCGGGTAGCGGAGCAGCTCGTCGGTGAGGACGGCGTCCTCCAGGGCGGCCAGGGTGCCCGCCGGGTCGGTCAGCAGGGCCAGTGCCGCCCCCTTGGCCTCGTCGGCGCGGCCGTCGGCGGGCAGCGCCTCGATCCGGCGCACGCGCTCGGCGATCGGCGGGTGCGAGTCGTACGGACCGGCCGGCTCCTCCGGAAGCTCCGAGCGGAGCCCCGCCAGCTCCAGTTCACGGGCCGTCAGCAGTCGGCCGAAGCCGCCGAAGAACTCGCCGCGCGGCGGCAGCAGCCGGGCCTGGAGGCCGAGGGTGGCGTAGGACTCCAGGTAGAAGTCGTGGGAGGCGGACAGGACCGGGATCTCGCGCAGCGCCGACGCGGTCGCGTCACGTCCGGCGATCCGGGCGGCGGTCAGGTCGGCGGCGAACTCCTGGCCGCGCGCGGTGGAGAGGGAGGCGCGCAGGTAGAGCTTGCCGTACGCGGTGTAGATCTTCGCCATCGTCCGGTACGTCGCTCCGACGCCGGTCGTGTCGATCCGCTTGCCCTTCTTGCCCTTGGCGATCCGCTTGGCGGACGCCCGTTCCTGCCGGGCCCGGTCGGCGGCGACCTTGTCGTCCGCCTTCTCGTGGAACTGGCCGATGACCCGGCCGATCTGCACGCGCCCGCGCACGACGAGCGCGGAGAGCCGGGTGTCCCCGCCGGTGAAGTGCCCGAACTCATGGGCGAGCACGGACCGCAGCTGGGCCTCGGTCAGGCCGGTCAGCAGCGGGACGCCGAGGTAGAGCCGGCGCGGACCGGGGAGCAGGCCGAGCAGCCGCGGATTCTCGCTGACGGCCGCGTTGACCTCGCCGGTGAGCAGGATCCGGTCGGGCGCGCGGGTGCCGGCCGCCGCGGCCAGCTCCCGGACCAGCGCCCACAGCCGGGGCTCGTCGGCCTCGGTGACCGGGATGCCGTGCCCGTCCTCACCCTTCGGGGTGCGCAGCATCAGCATGCCGCGGACGACGGGGATGGCCAGCAGGACCGTGACGAAGCCGACCTTCACCGTGAGCGGGCCGTGTCCCCAGCTCGCCACGAGGACGTCGATGCCGATCAGCGCGGCGAGCAGGACGAGGCTCAGCAGATAGAAGCCGAGCAGCAGGACGAGGGCGCGCAGCGCGCGCAGAGTTGCGCCCATCGGGCAGATCCCCCCACAGGACCTCAGGAAAAGGGACATGACGGAGCGCCGGGCCGGCGGCGGGCCGACCGGTCGCGGGCGGTGCCTGGCGGTGCTTGGTGGTGCGGTGTGGGGGGATGCGGAGTATGCCCTACCGCAGGTCAGAAGGGCAATGCGGGGAGTGGGGAAGGGAAGGCGTGGCGGTTCCGGGCAAGGTGCCTGGGCGGGCGGTGTCAGCCGGGGAGGCCGGCCGGGCTGCCGCCGTTGGCCTCGTAACCGGCCACCGCCAGCGCGCGGTGCAGGGCGAACTCGGCGGCCGGGTCGGTGAACAGGGTCCACGGCAGCGCGCCGACGTGGCCGTCGATGTGTATCAGCTGCTGCATGGCCTCCGCCCAGCGCTCGGCGCGGACCAGGAAGAAGAGCAGCAGGTGTCGGACGTGCGGCAGCGTCGGGTCGCCGGGGTCGGCCGCGTGCACGGCGTGCAGCGCGCCGTGGATCGCCTTGGTGACGACCTCGCTCTGGTAGAAGCTCGCGACCAGGTTGACCTCCGGCAGGTGCTCGAACACCGCGAACAGCGGCAGCGCGGCGAGCAGCGAACCCTCCGGAGCGCGGGCCGCGGCGGCCTCCGCGAAGGAGTACGCCTGCTCGCGCGAGCCGTGCCACTTCTCGCACCAGTAGTGCAGCGCGGCCAGATGCGCGCCCATGTGATGCGGGGCGCGGTCGAGGATCTTCAGCCACAGCTGGTCGAACTCGGCGTGCGGATAGGCCAGTCCGCGCGCGATGGACAGCTCTGTCACGTAGGGCACCGGGTCACCGGGCGCCAGCAGGGCCGCCTGCGCACAGGAGTCCCGCGCCTCCTCCATGATGATCCGGAAGTCGTCCGTGCCCGGCGTCGACGTCCGCCAGGCCTGCTGCACCAGGAACTCCGCGTGGACGGCGGCGCCGCCCGCGTCCTTGGGCTGCTCGGCCCGCCACACCCGCAGCCACTGGCCGCCCGGCGTCTCGTGCACCCCGCCGGGCCGCTGCTGCAACTCCAGCGCGGCGGCACCGGCGAAGGCCTGCACCCGCTGCCAGCGCCGCTCGCCCTCGGACTCGGTGCCGGCCAGCAGTTGGGCGGCGGCCCGGTAGTCCTGGGTGCGCTGCACCAGCTCCAGGACCTGGAGCAGGTCCTCGTCCGGGCCGGGCAGACGCACGTCCAGCTCCTCCTGGCGCACGAAGCCGTAGGCCGCCGGGTCGGCGGCGTCCGGGTGTCCCGGGGGGACCTGCTCGATGGCCCCGCGCCTGCGCCGTATGAGCGGGAGCAGCACGAAGCCCAGCAGGAGCAGCGCCATGAGCAGCCAGAGAATCGACATGCCTCAAGCGAACCAGACGCCGCCGACAATTGGCGAACCCCGCCACGGGGCTGTGGAAAACTCCGGACGGGGGCATGACAGCCGGTCCCCTCGCAGACGGGAAGCACAGGGGCTCGGAGCACGTCGGCGGGGCGGTCGGGAGCGCGTCGGTGGGGCGGCCCGGAGCGCGTCGGCGGGGCGGTCCGCAGCATGCCGCCGGGGACTGCCGCAGCGTGCCGACGAGATCGCGCGGCACGGCGAGATCTCATGGCGGGCGTCACGATCCCGCCGGGCGCATTACGCTCGGTGCACATGAGCGACAGGCACATCAGTCAGCACTTCGAGACCCTCGCGATCCACGCGGGCAACACCGCGGATCCCCTCACCGGCGCGGTCGTCCCGCCGATCTACCAGGTCTCGACCTACAAGCAGGACGGCGTCGGCGGGCTCCGCGGCGGCTACGAGTACAGCCGTAGCGCCAACCCGACCCGGACCGCCCTGGAGGAGAACCTCGCCGCGCTGGAGGGCGGTCGCCGCGGCCTCGCCTTCGCGTCCGGTCTGGCGGCCGAGGACACCCTGCTGCGTACGCTCCTCACCCCCGGCGACCACGTGGTGATCCCGAACGACGCCTACGGCGGCACCTTCCGGCTCTTCGCCAAGGTCGCCACCCGCTGGGGGGTGGAGTGGTCGGTCGCCGACACCAGCGACCCGGCCGCCGTGCGGGCCGCGATCACGCCGAAGACCAAGGCCGTGTGGGTGGAGACCCCCTCCAACCCGCTGCTCGGCATCACCGACATCGCCGCCGTCGCTCAGGTCGCCCACGACGCGGGCGCGAAGCTCGTCGTCGACAACACCTTCGCCACGCCGTACCTCCAGCAGCCGCTGTCCCTCGGCGCCGATGTCGTCGTGCACTCCCTGACCAAGTACATGGGCGGCCACTCCGACGTGGTCGGCGGCGCGCTGATCGTCTCCGACCCGGGGCTCGGCGAGGAGCTGGCCTACCACCAGAACGCGATGGGCGCCGTCGCCGGCCCCTTCGACTCCTGGCTGGTGCTGCGCGGCACCAAGACCCTCGCGGTGCGCATGGACCGGCACAGCGAGAACGCCACGAGGATCGCCGACATGCTGTCCCGGCACGCGCGCGTGACGAGCGTCCTCTACCCGGGGCTGCCCGAGCACCCCGGCCACGAGGTCGCCGCCAAGCAGATGAGGGCGTTCGGCGGCATGGTGTCCTTCCGGGTCGAGGGCGGCGAGCAGGCCGCGGTCGACGTGTGCGACCGCGCCCAGGTGTTCACCCTCGGCGAGTCCCTCGGCGGCGTCGAGTCCCTCATCGAGCACCCCGGCCGGATGACGCACGCCTCGGCGGCCGGTTCCGCGCTGGAGGTCCCGGCCGACCTGGTGCGCCTGTCGGTCGGCATCGAGAACGTCGACGATCTGCTGGAGGACCTTCAGCAGGCGCTCGGCAAGTAGCGGGATCACCAGCCGGTGAGCGGTGGGGTCGTCTGCGAGGGCGGCTCCACCCAGGGGTGGGCGTCGGCCGCCCACACCGCGAACGCGACGGCCGCGACGCAGGCCAGCAGCCACAGGATCCGGCGGACGAGCCGCCGCTGCCGCAGCAGGCGTTCGCCACGGCGCGCCGCGTCCCCGCACAGCTCCGGCGGCACCGGCGCCCCGCCCCGCTCCATGATCCGCCGCACGGCGGCTTCCCGCTCGTCCCGTTTCACCACGGCTCCCCGCCGCCGGACCGGCGCTTCCACGAGGAGGGGCCGCCCTGGTGGCGGTCGTCCGAGGGGACGCGCCGCACGAGGTCGTCGGCGCGGCTCATGACGGTGCCGCCCCGGTGCTCGCCGCGCGGCGGGCGGCCGGGCGGGCGGGGTGCAGCACATCGGCCGTCGCGCGGTCGCAGAGGGCGTGGACGCGTTCCGTGGGCAGGCCGAGCAGGGCCGCCGTCTGCTCCTCGGCGACACCCTCGTAGAACCGCAGGACGAGGACCAGTCGCTCCCGCGGCGTGAGCGCGGCGAGCGGACTGCGCGGATCGGGTCGGGCGCGGCCGAAGGCGCCGTACCGGTGCCAGGTGGTGCGCGCGAAGCGGGTGGCGAGGTACTGGCGGGCGCAGTCGTACGGGTCCTCGCCGCGCAGCCGGTCCCAGCGGGCGTAGGTGTGCGCGAGCGCGAGCGTCAGCAGGCGCCGCGCGCGCGGGTTGGCGTCCGGCGCCTCCGCGGTGAGCAGCATGGCGGCGTGCAGCAGGCGCCCGGCCGCGCCCGCGACGAACGCCTCGAACTCCCGGGCCCGGCGGGCACCACGGGCCACTTGCCGATCCCCCACCGCGCCTCCCCCCGACGGGGTCCCGCCCCGGCCCGGCCGGAGCAGCCGGTCTGGGCGAACCCCTCTGCGGACCCGGTCTCATATCAGGCCAGTGGCGCGCCGGGGTCAAGACCCCGGAGCCCCTGCTGTGCGGTGCGCGGTCAGGAGGCCGGGGGCTGCTCCGCCGCCGGAACGCCCTGCACCGTCATCCGCGCGGAGAGCGCGTGGTTGAAGCGGGTGAGGAGCGTGCAGAACTGCTCGCGCTCCTCCGGTGCCCAGTCGTGTGTCAGCTCGGCCATGAGCTGACGCCGGGACGAGCGCACCTCCTCCAGCCGCGCGGCGCCGCGCGGCGACAGCTGGAGCACGACCGCGCGCCCGTCCTCCGGGTGCGAGGTGCGCTTGACGAGCCCGGTGTCGACCAGGGGCGCCACCTGCCGGGTGACCGTGGAGGAGTCGATGCCCATGCTCGCGGCGAGCGCCTTGACGCCCATCGGGCCTTCGTTGTCGAGCCGGTTGAGCAGCAGGTACGCGGCGCGGTCCATGGAGTTGCGCACCTGGCCGACGCCGCCGAGCCGCGTCTGTTCGGCACGGCGGGCGAACACCGCCACCTCGTGCTGGAGAGTGTCGAGGAGACCGGTGTCACCGACGGTCGTCATGTCCATCGACATTTCAGGTGTTGTGGGCATGGCCGGAGGCTCGCTTCATGAAGGGCTGCTGGGTTGGGGGACAGGGTACGCGGCCCGGCGCCGAGCCGTACCGGCGCTGCACGAACCGGTCTCGCTGCTTGGTCACACCCGCCGTGCGCGAACGTGAACTGCGATGCTGGAGTCATGAGCTATCGCGCGGCTGACTCCTTGCGCTCCGTGACCCTCGACGATGTGCGCGGCGCCCAGAAGATGCTCTCGGGGGTGGCCCGTGTGACCGCGATGGAGGGCAGCCGACACCTGTCCCAGCTGGTCGGCGCCCCCGTGCACCTGAAGTGCGAGAACCTCCAGCGGACCGGCTCGTTCAAGCTGCGCGGCGCCTACGTGCGGATCGCCGGGCTGCTGCCGGAGGAGCGGGCGGCCGGTGTGGTGGCGGCGAGCGCCGGCAACCACGCGCAGGGCGTCGCGCTGGCCTCCTCCCTGCTCGGTGTGCACGCGACGGTGTTCATGCCGAAGGGCGCGCCGCTGCCGAAGATCAGCGCGACCCGGGACTACGGCGCCGAGGTGCGCCTGCACGGCCAGGTGGTCGACGAGACGCTGGCCGCCGCCCAGGAGTACGCCGCCGGGACCGGCGCGGTGTTCATCCACCCCTTCGACCACCCGGACGTGATCGCCGGCCAGGGCACGGTCGGCCTGGAGATCCTGGAGCAGTGCCCGGAGGTCCGCACGATCGTCGTCGGCATGGGCGGCGGCGGGCTCGCGGCGGGTATCGCGGTGGCGGCGAAGGCGCTGCGGCCGGACGTGCGGATCGTCGGCGTGCAGGCGGAGGGGGCCGCCTGCTACCCGCCCTCGCTGGCCGCCGGGCGCCCGATGTCGTTGCTGAACCCGGCGACGATGGCCGACGGCATCAAGGTGGGGCGGCCCGGCGTGGTGCCGTTCGGGATCGTCGACGAGCTGGTCGACGAGGTGCGCACGGTCAGTGAGGACCAGTTGTCGGCGGCGCTGCTGCTCTGCCTGGAGCGGGCCAAGCTGGTCGTGGAGCCGGCCGGGGCGAGCCCGGTGGCGGCGCTGCTGGCCGCGCCGGACGCCTTCGAGGGCCCGGTCGTCGCGGTGCTCTCCGGCGGCAACGTCGACCCGGTGCTGATGCAGCGGGTGCTGCGGCACGGCATGGCCGCGCAGGGCCGCTACCTGGCCGTCCGGCTGCGGCTGACGGACCGGCCGGGCGCGCTCGCCACACTGCTCGGGGTGCTGTCGACGGTCGACGCCAACGTCCTCGACGTGAGCCACGTCCGCACCGATCCCCGGCTCGGTCTCACGGAGGCCGAGGTGGAGCTGCACCTGGAGACGAAGGGCCCGGTGCACTGCGCCGAGGTCGGCCGGGCCCTGCGGGACGCCGGCTACACCGTCATGGCCTGACCCACAGCGGCCGACCACGGCCACCACCCGTTCGAGCGAAGCCTCTTGAGGGACGCGATACATCGCGTTATGGTGTGTCGTGTGGTCGCCGGCCTGCCCGCTCGCCCACGCACGGCCCCCGCCGCGCACCGCATCGCATCCGCGAAAACCCCGGGCGCGGCCCGGCGAACAAACCTAGCCTTTGCGAAGAATCCGTCCCGAAAATCCCCGACGACGTGGAGACACATATGCCAGGTGCCATCTATGCCGAAGGCCTGGTGAAGACCTTCGGTGACGTAAGGGCACTGGACGGCGTCGACCTCGACGTGCCCGAGGGCACGGTCCTCGGCCTGCTCGGGCCGAACGGCGCCGGCAAGACGACGGCCGTCCGCTGCCTGACGACCCTGCTGCGCCCCGACAGCGGCAAGGCGGTGGTCGCCGGCGTGGACGTGCTGCGGCACCCCGACGCCGTGCGCCGCTCGATCGGCCTGTCCGGCCAGTTCGCGGCGGTCGACGAGTACCTGACCGGCCGGGAGAACCTCCAGATGGTCGGGCAGCTGTACCAGATGCGGGCGAAGGCGGCCAAGGCGCGCGCGACGGAGCTGCTGGAGCAGTTCCACCTCGCCGACGCCGCCGACCGTCCCGCCAAGACCTACTCCGGAGGCATGCGCCGCCGGCTGGACCTCGCCGCGGCCCTCGTGGTCTCGCCCCCGGTGATGTTCATGGACGAACCGACGACGGGCCTCGACCCGCGCAACCGCCAGCAGCTGTGGGAGGTCATCAAGCAGCTCGTCTCCGGCGGCACGACGCTGCTGCTCACCACGCAGTATCTGGAAGAGGCCGACCACCTGGCCCACGACATCGCGGTCGTCGACCACGGCCGGGTCATCGCCAAGGGCACGTCCGACCAGCTCAAGGCCCGCACCGGCGGCGAGCGCGTCGAGGTCGTGGTGCACGAGCGGGAGGAGATAGCCGCCGCCGCGGAGGTGCTGCGCGGCTTCGGCAAGGGCGAGCCATCGGTCGAGGAGCACACCCGCAAGCTCACGGTGCCCGTCACCGGCGGCGCCAAGCTGCTCGCCGAGGTCATCCGCGAGCTGGACTCGCGCGGGATCGAGATGGACGACGTCGGGCTGCGCCGCCCCACCCTCGACGACGTCTTCCTGTCCCTGACCGGACACGCGGCGGAGAGCGCCGAGCAGGACGAGCGGAACGGCAAGGAGGCCGTGAAATGAGTGCCGTCACCGAGACCGCGCCCGTCGCGGCGCCCGGCAACCCCGTGGGCAGATCCGTCCGGGACTCACTGGTCATAGCCCGCCGGAACCTGATCCGCATGGGCCGTATCCCGGATTGTGTTCGCTCGTATCGGTCAGGTTCCATCTTGCCGCGCGCCTGGGACCTGCGCGTGAGCGGGCTGGAGACTTGGAAGGAGCAGGCGAAGTGAGCGCCATGAACGACTCCCTCGTCATTGCCCGGCGGAATCTGATACGTATGTCCAGGATTCCTGAGATGATCCTTTTGGGCTGATTCAGCCGGTGATGTTCGTGATCCTCTTCACGTACGTCTTCGGTGGATCGATGAAGATCGGCACCACCACCGACCCGGCCGTCTACAAAAACTTCCTGATGGCTGGCATCTTCGCGCAGACCGTCACCTTCGCCACCGCGGGCGCGGGCGCGGGGATCGCCGACGACATGCACAAGGGACTCATCGACCGGTTCCGGTCGCTCCCGATGGCGCGTGGTGCGGTGCTGACCGGCCGCACCGTCGCGGATCTCGTGCAGACGGCCCTAACCCTACTGGTCCTCGCGATCGTCGCGTTGCTCGTCGGCTGGCGCCCCGGCTACGAGGAGCCGACCAACTTCGGGAAGGTCTTGGCCGGCTTCGGCCTGCTACTCCTTCTGGGATACGCCTTCACCTGGATCGGCGCGCTGATCGGTTTGTCCGTACGCACGCCGGAGGCAGCGACCTCGGGAGGTCTGATCTGGCTGTTTCCGGTGACGTTCGTCTCGAACGCGTTCGTGGATTCCCGTCAGATGACGCCCTGGCTGCGGCACATTGCCGACTGGAACCCGTTCAGCGCGACCGTGCAGGCATGTCGCACGCTCTTCGGCGACCCAGGCCAGTCCCCGTCCGACGCCTGGCCGATGCAGCACCCGGTGTGGGCATCGCTGCTCTACTCGATCCTGATCATCGCCATCTTCCGCACGCTCGCGGTTCGCAAGTACCGCCGAGCCGTCGGTTGATTAAGCTTCCTCGTTGTGTCCCCTGCGTGGCCGCCGATTAGGCGTGCAACGCTACGAGAGCGTAACGGCCCGCCGAATAAACCGGCGAGCCTTCACGAAGGTCAGGGCTAGCAGATCACTACATTTCCGGAATCTGCGTACCACACGGTTTTTCCGTTGACTGAGGCTTCGACATGGGTGTGGACCGAGGCGCAGTTGGGGCGCGTAGTTGACACTGTCACTGTGCCAGCAGTGATTGTCTTACAGTTACTGGCTATCACGACATCGGGCGCGTACGGGTGCAACTGAAGTAGGGAGACGCAGACCTTCGTGGGAGCGTTCGGGCCATTGAGGTTGGCCGAGCCGATGAGGTTGTTGCCGCTGAGGTAGGGAACCTGGACGGTGCCCGAAGCCTGCTCGCCTGCCTGGGCAGCAAGCGCGCTGGTAAGGACGAGTCCCGTGGCCGCCACCGCAGTTGCCGCGATCCGGAATATGCCCTTCACTTCGCTCCTTATGTAGTCACGGTGCTGGGTTAGTTCGGTTGAGCGCGAGCTAGATTACCTGCCACCTGCAGCTATTTTCGATCTGAATTCAGCCACCCTTTGGCTAGATTAGCGATCGTTATTGACCCGGTTCGCAGGGTATTGGGGGTAGGTCATTCTTTAATTGAACTGAAAGGTCGCCCAAATCGCGACCTAAAGGATAAATCGGCGGTTTTCTAGGGTAAAAAAGATTATGTGCTGCGGGAGAACTGCTTTGCGTCGCCCCGCACTTCGCATCCAGGTCGGAAACGCTGAGGGGCTGTAAGGCACCCCTCGCGCGCTCGCTGTACGCAAGTACCGCCGGTAGAAAATTGATGGCTCCGTCTTCCGGGCCCCCATTCGCTAAATTCGGTTAGGTTGCAGATGGTCGGGGCTTCTGGCTTGGGAAAGAACTCGTATCGAAGCTTCTCCAATAGATGGAGGGGCTCCCTTATGCCTCTGCGGCGCGTTCTGGCCCGCTTCCCTGGGTACCCGTCGTGGGTGTGTCCGGTGCACGTCGGGTTGGTCGCCCGTAGGCGTGCTCTGGTTGATCGCGCGCTAGTAGGGGAGCTGGTACGGGCATGGCGGTTGACGCTGCTCGAACGGAAGAGGGGTTCACTGCGGCGGGGGCTGCGCGGGTGATGGCCGCCGCGTGTCGAGCTGCGGGGCTCGACGACAGAGGCGCGGAGTTGATCCGCCTCGGGGAGAACGCGCTGTTTCGGCTTGCCTCGGTGCCGGTGATCGTGCGTGTGGGGCGGGCGGCGTGCGGACGCCTGGCGCGCCTCGGGGGCCTGGAAGGCTGCCATGGAGGCTCTGAAGGGCGCTGGTGGGGTCCCGGTTCCCCCGCTCATGGTCCTGCCGCCCATGGAGGTCACGGGCAGCATCGATCCGAAGTTCGCGGCGCTGGAGCTGGAGACTCTAGAGGTCTGTGAGGGCGACCAGGAGTGCTGTAACCAGAACCACACCCACGCACAGCCTTCCCCGAGATGCTGATCTTCGGACTGATCCAGCCCATCATGTTCGTGGTGCTGTTCACCTACGTGTTCGGCGGCTCGATCCAGGTCGGCTCGTCCAACTCCACCCAGGCCTATCGCGAGTTCCTGATGGCCGGCATCTTCGCCCAGACCGTCACGTTCGCCACGGCGGGCGCCGGCGCGGGCATCGCCGACGACATGCACAAGGGCCTCATCGACCGGTTCCGCTCCCTGCCCATGGCGCGCGGAGCGGTCCTGACCGGGCGCACCCTCGCCGACCTGGTCCAGACGGCGCTGACCCTGCTCGTCCTCGCGGTCGTCGCCGTGCTGGTCGGCTGGCGCACACACGAGAACTTCGGCAAGGTGCTCGCCGGATTCGCCCTGTTCCTGCTGCTCGGCTACGCGTTCTCATGGATCGGCGCGCTCATCGGCCTGTCCGTGCGCACCCCGGAGGCGGCGACCTCGGGCGGCCTGATCTGGCTGTTTCCGCTGACGTTCATCTCGAACGCCTTCGTGGACGCGAACCGGATGCCGGCCTTCCTGCGGCACATAGCGGAGTGGAACCCGTTCAGCGCCACCGTGCAGGCCTGCCGGGAGCTGTTCGGCAACTTCCCCCCGGGCTTCCGTACGCCCGACGCCTGGCCCATGCAGCACCCGGTCCTGGCCTCGCTGATCTGGTCGGTCCTGATCATCCTGGTCTTCCGCACCCTCGCGGTGCGCAAGTACCGCTCCGCGACCGCCTGACGGCACGACGGCGGCGGGCGCGGGCCCGTGCGATGGTCGGCCCGGGTCATGACAAGGCCCCCGGCGGCCCTGAGGGCGCCGGGGGCCTGAAGCCAGTCAGGGGGCCGGGATCAGCCCGTGTACGGCTCGGCCTTCAGGATCCGGACCGAGGCCTTCTTGCCGTTCGGCAGCTCGTACTCCGCGTCCTCGCCGACCTTGTGGCCGGTGACGCCCGCGCCGAGCGGGGACTGCGGAGAGTAGGTCTCGATGTCGGCGCTCGCGTACTCGCGCGAGGCGAGCAGGAACGTCAGCGTGTCGTCCTCGTCACCGTCGAAGGCGATCGTGACGACCATGCCGGGCGCGACGACACCGTCCGCGGCCGGCGGCTCGCCGACCTTGGCGTTCTCAAGGAGCTGGGTCAGCTGGCGCACACGCAGCTCCTGCTTGCCCTGCTCCTCCTTGGCCGCGTGGTACCCGCCGTTCTCGCGCAGGTCGCCCTCCTCGCGCGCAGCCGCGATCTTGGCGGCGATCTCCGTGCGCGCAGGACCAGTAAGGTACTCAAGCTCGTCCTTGAGCTTGTTGTACGCCTCCTGGGTCAGCCAGGTGACGTTCTCGCTGGTCTGGGTCACAGGGTGCTCCTCGTCGGTACTGGGAATACAAAGCATCGCCCTACCCAGAAGAATGTTCCCTCAGGGATGGGCGAAACCACGAGCCTAACAATTCAACGCCGGAAGGGGGAGGACATAAGCCATCAGAATCACATCAACGCAGGTCAGCGCCTACGCATTCCGGGTGAACCCGGAGCGTGGCCGCGCGTGTCCGCGGGGTGTCAGTCGGCGTGACAGCCCAGCAGTTCGGCCGTCGTCCCCTGCGCCGTCGTACGGAGCGTGACCACCTTGTCGATCCGGGTGGCCGACCCGGCGAAGCGGAAGTCCGCGCGGCCCACCTCGGCGCCGTCGGCCGACTGGGAGCGCACGGTGCAGTAGCCGGACGCGCCGGCGTCCTTGCGGACCTCCAGATGCACCTTGACCGCGTCGTCGGAGGCCTGGAAGGTGATGACCTCGGCGCTGATCTCGTTCTGCGCGACGTAGTGGTAGGCGAAATAGCCGATCAGCGCGAGCAGGGCCGCGCCCAGCACCGAACCGGCGATCCTGAGCTTGCGGTCGGCGCGCTGATCCGAGGAACGGCCGTAGCGGCCCTCGGGCAGCCGCGTGCTCGCGGTACTCATGATCGTCCTCTCCGCGGAATTATTCGCCCCCCGATTCGGTCACTATAGAAGCCGCCCGCCCGCCGCCCGACCACCGCCCCTCCGGGACGCCCCTTCGGGGCGGCACCTGTTTGACTGCACCCCAAGACGCGGGGCGCCGACTTACCGAGGATTGAGTCTTGACTGACCAGCTGCGACTGATGGCCGTTCACGCGCACCCCGACGACGAGTCGAGCAAGGGCGCGGCCACCATGGCGAAGTACGTGTCCGAGGGGGTGGACGTGCTGGTGGTGACCTGCACCGGCGGAGAGCGCGGGTCCATCCTCAATCCGAAGCTCCAGGGCGACACCTACATCGAGGAGCACATCCACGAGGTGCGCCGCAAGGAGATGGACGAGGCCCGGGAGATCCTCGGCGTCAAGCAGGAGTGGCTCGGCTTCGTCGACTCCGGCCTGCCGGAGGGCGACCCGCTGCCGCCGCTGCCCGAGGGCTGCTTCGCCCTGGAGGACGTCGACAAGGCGGCCGGTGAGCTGGTCAAGCAGATCCGCTCCTTCCGCCCGCAGGTGATCACCACCTACGACGAGAACGGCGGCTACCCGCACCCCGACCACATCATGACCCACAAGATCTCCATGGTGGCGTTCGAGGGCGCGGCGGACACCGAGAAGTACCCCGAGGACGAGTTCGGCCCCGCCTACCAGCCGCTGAAGCTCTACTACAACCAGGGCTTCAACCGCCCCCGCACCGAGGCGCTGCACCAGGCCATGCTCGACCGCGGCCTGGAGTCGCCCTACGGGGAGTGGCTCAAGCGGTGGAACGAGATGGAGCGCACCGAGCGCACCCTGACCACGCACATCCCGTGCGCGGACTTCTTCGAGATCCGTGACAAGGCGCTGATCGCCCACGCCACGCAGATCGACCCGGACGGCGGCTGGTTCAAGGTGCCGCTGGAGCTCCAGAAGGAGGTCTGGCCGACGGAGGAGTACGAGCTGGCGAAGTCTCTGGTCGATACCTCCCTCCCCGAGGACGACCTCTTCGCGGGCATCCGGGACAATGCCTGACATGAGCGCAAGCGTGAGCCTGGCAGTGACGCATCTCGTCCCCCTCGCCAAGGAGGTGGACGAGAACAAGGTCACCCCCGGCGTCCTCGGCTTCATCGTCTTCGCGGTGATGGCCGTGGCCGTGTGGGGCCTGATGAAGTCGATGAGCAAGCACATGCAGAAGGTCGACTTCAAGGAGTCCCCGGACGCCGACGCGGAGAAGGCCCGGGGACAGGCCGACTCCGCGGCCCAGCGGCGCTGACCCGCCGGGGTCAGCGTCCCGCCGGCACCGCCACCCCCATCACCTCCCGGGCGTGGCGGTCCGGAGTCATGCGCAGTTGCCAGGCCTGCCAGCCGGCCTCCAGCTGGACACCGCGCTCCAGCAGCAGGGCGTACGCCGAGACGTAGTCCTCCAGCTTCTCGTCCCGCAGCGGATGCGAGACGCGGGCCAGCTGGGCCAGCTCCTCCTGGGCGACGGCCGTGCCCACCTCCACCCCGCCCGGCGCCGCGTACGGCAGCAGGGTGCAGCGCAGGAAGCGGGCCCAGTCCTCGCCGCGCCGGTCGCCGTAGGACGTGAACAGGGCGAGCGCCTCGTCGCACAGCGCCAGCGCCTGCTGCGTCCGCCCGTTGCCCGCGTCCACCACGGCCAGCTCCAGGCAGGTCCAGGCCTCGCCGTGGGCGACGCCGATCCGCTGGAAGTCGGCGCGCGCGTCCACCAGGAGCTGACGGGCGAAACCGGAGTTGCGCAGCGAGCCGGTCCGCGCGGCCCGCTGGTCCCGGGTCGCCCGCGCCGAGTGGTGCCGGGCGCAGGCCAGGCCGTACACGTCCCGGATCCGGGAGAACATCGTCCGGGACCGCTCCAGGTCGCGCACCGCCTGGTCCAGCTCGCCGGTCTCCTCCAGCGCCTGCCCCAGGTAGTACAGCGTCCACGCCTCGCCTCGCGCGTCCTCGTTCTCCCGGTGCCGGGGCACCGCCCGGCGCAGGCTCTCCACGGCCGCGGACGCGTCACCGGCCACCAGCCGGACCCGGGCCAGCTGGGTCAGCGCCCACGCCTCGCCGCGGGCGTCCTGCGTCCTGCCGTACCGCTCCAGGGCCGCCCGCAGTTCCGTCTCCGCGCGCGGGACGTCCCCCAGCCGCAGGGCCAGCTGGCCGAGCTGGAAGTGCGCCCAAGCCTCGCCGTGCACCGAGCCGCCCTCGCGGTGCAGGACCAGGGAGCGGGTGAGCAGGTCCAGCGCCTGAGCCAGCCGGGCCCGGTCCCGCTGGACGGCCGCCAGCGCGTGCATCGTCCACGCCCGGTCCGTCGCCAGCTCCGGCGCCGCCTGGAGATCCAGGGCCTCCTGGAGCCTGGCCGCCGCCTCGCTGAGGTTGCCCTGGTGGTGCAGCGTGATCCCCAGCGAGGTCAGCGCGCGGGCCGCCCCCGCGTCATGGCGGGCCTCCCGGTACAGGTCCACGACCGAGGTCAGCGTGGTCCGCGCCGTGTCCAGCTCGCCGAGCTGCCGGGCCGCGATGCCGGTACGCCACTGCACCGAGCGCACCAGCAGCCCCTGGTCCACCGACTGCGCCAGCTCGCTGATCTCACCGAGCCGGTACAGGTCGCCGCGCAGCAGGCAGTAGTCGCACAGCGCGCCCAGCAGGTTCAGCACGGCCGCCTGGTCCACGCCCTCCGCCTGCCGCAGGGCCGCCGTGATGAAGCTGGACTCGTCGTCCAGCCAGCGCAGGGCCTCGTCGAGCGAGGGGAAGCCGTGCGAGCCGAACTGGTTCGACCGCGTCGACATGTTCCCGTCGACCAGGCGCAGCACCGAGTCGGCCAGCTCCGCGTAGTTCACGATCAGCCGCTCCTGCGCCGCCGCCCGCTCGGCCGGGTCCTCCTCGTCCAGCAGCCGGGCGTGCGCGAAGGCCCGCACCAGGTCGTGCAGCCGGTAGCGGCTGCCGCGCACATGGTCGATCAGGCCCGCCCGGGCGAGCGCCACCAGATGCCGGGTGGCCTCGGCCTCGTCGGTGGCCAGCAGCGAGGCTGCCGCCGCCGCGCCCAGCGAGGCCCGGCCCGCCAGGGCGAGCCTGCGCAGCAGCCGGCGGGTGGGCTCCGGCTGGTCGGTGTAGCGCAGCCACAGCGCCCGCTCCACCGGCTCCACCGGGCCGTACGCGCCCAGGTCCGCGGCCAGCTGCCGGGGTGAGCGCGGGCCCAGCGCCGAGCCCGCGACCCGCAGCGCCAGCGGCAGCCCGCCGCACAGCTCCCGGACCCGGTCGGCGGAGTCGGCGTCGTACGGCCCCGACGCGTCCTCGGCCGCCGCGCCCAGCAACTCCTCGGCGCCCGCCGCGTCCAGCGCCCGCACCGGCAGCTCGTGCACCCAGGCCCCCAGCTCCGCGGGCAGGTCGAGGGGGGTACGGCTGGTCACCAGCACCAGGCTGTCGGACCGCTCCGGCACCAGGGCGCGCACCTGCTCCGGGTCCGAGGCGTCGTCCAGCACGATCGTCACCGGCAGTCCGGTCAGGTGCCGGTGGTACAGCTCGGCGAGCCGCTTGACCTGCTGGTCGGGGGAGGACCGCTCCCGGAACAGCAGCTGCTCGCGGGGCGCGCCCAGCCGGTTGAGCAGGTGCAGCAGGGCGTCCCGGGTGGACAGCGGCGCCTCCTCCCGGCTGGCGCCGCGCAGGTCCACCACCACCGCGCCCCGGAAGTGGTCCCGCAGGTCGTGCGCCGCGCGCACCGCGAGCGTGGTCCGGCCGGAGCCGGGCTCGCCGTGCAGCACCACCAGCGTGGGCCGGGTCTCGGTGGCCGCACGCGCCGCCTGCGCCCACTGTCTGATCCGCCCCAGCTCCGCCCGGCGTCCCGCGAACGGGCCGTCGGCGTCCGGGAGCTGCCCGAAGGACTGCTCCAGCACCGAACGCCGGCGGGCCGCCGCGCTCTTGTCCGCGCCGCGCAGCGCCGGGCCACCGCCCTTCTTCCTGGCGCCGGTGGAGGCGCTGAGCACCCGCTGCTGGTCGAGGAACGGGCGGATGCCCCGCACCTCCAGCGCGGTCAGCCACTGCAACCGCAGCTGCTCCGGGCCGCCGGGCTGGCCGGCCGCGCCCGCGCGGTGGTGGGCGGCGGGCAGGTGCGCGCCGGCCACCTTCACCACCGTCGCCGCGGCGCCCACCGCGCCCGCGGTGACGCCCGCGCCGAGGGCCGTGCCGGTACCGGTGCCGAGGGTCAGGTCGGCCACGGCTGCGGCGACGGCGGCGACCGCCGCGACGAGCAGGGCCGTTCCGGCGCCTTCACGCGCGTACCGCTGGCCGAAGGTCAGCCGGCCGGCCTCCGCCTCGTCCAGGGCGCGGGTGTATGCCTCGTACTCCTCGCCGGCCGCTCCCGCCATCGTGTCCAGCGCGCCGCGCGCCCGCGACAGCAGCAGCTGACCGTCGATCCGGCCGCCCGCACGCCGTACCTCCTCCTCCACGGCCCGCACCAGCAGCCGCTCGGCCTCCGCCCGATGACCGTCGCGCATGTCCCGTCCCCCTCCGGCGGCAACTCCGTCGCGTACGAGTGTGCTTCGGGGAAGGCGGGATGGCGAGGGGGTGGCGATCAGCGGGGGTGGTGAGGGTTTCGTGTCGACTGCCTCCGGTCCGGTCAGGTCCCGGAGCCGCGCCCCACGGCGTCGCCGCGGCGCCCGCCGGTCCGGCGAAACCGGGGGCTGCCGTCCGGGCCTGGCGTTCCGCGGGGGGATCGCTGCGGCAGGATGGGGTCATGCCGAATCGACTGGCCCATGAGACGTCCCCGTACCTGCTCCAGCACGCGGACAACCCCGTCGACTGGTGGCCGTGGTCCGGCGACGCCTTCGACGAGGCCCGCAGGACCGGCAGGCCCGTCCTGCTGAGCGTCGGATACAGCAGCTGCCACTGGTGCCATGTGATGGCCCACGAGTCCTTCGAGGACCAGGCCACCGCCGACTACCTCAACGAGCACTTCGTCAGCGTCAAGGTCGACCGCGAGGAGCGGCCGGACGTGGACGCCGTCTACATGGAGGCCGTCCAGGCGGCCACCGGGCACGGCGGCTGGCCCATGACCGTGTTCCTCACCCCGGACGCGGAGCCGTTCTACTTCGGCACCTACTTCCCGCCCGCGCCCCGGCACGGCATGCCCTCCTTCCGGCAGGTGCTGGAGGGCGTCCAGCAGGCCTGGACCACCCGCCGGGACGAGGTCGCCGACGTCGCCGGGAAGATCGTCCGCGATCTCGCCCAGCGGGAGATCGTCAAGCAGGCCGCCGAGGCGCCCGGCGAGCAGGAACTCGCGCAGGCCCTGCTCGGGCTCACCCGCGAGTACGACCCGCAGCGCGGCGGATTCGGCGGCGCGCCGAAGTTCCCGCCGTCCATGGTGCTGGAGTTCCTGCTCCGCCATCACGCGCGGACCGGTGCCGAGGGCGCGCTCCAGATGGCCCAGGACACGTGTGAGCGGATGGCCAGGGGCGGCATCTACGACCAGCTCGGCGGCGGGTTCGCCCGGTACTCGGTGGACCGCGACTGGGTCGTGCCGCACTTCGAGAAGATGCTGTACGACAACGCCCTGCTCTGCCGGGTGTACACCCACCTGTGGCGGGCCACCGGCTCGGACCTCGCCCGGCGGGTCGCGCTGGACACCGCCCAGTTCCTGCTCCGTGAACTGCGCACCGCCGAGGGCGGGTTCGCCTCCGCCCTCGACGCCGACAGCGACGACGGCAGCGGGCGGCACGTCGAGGGGGCGTACTACGTCTGGCGGCCCGCGCAGCTGCGCGAGGCCCTCGGCGACGACGCCGAACTCGCCGCCCAGTACTTCGGCGTGACGGAGGAGGGCACCTTCGAGCACGGCCAGTCCGTCCTGCAACTCCCGCAGACGGAGGGCGTGTTCGAGGCCGAGAAGATCGCCTCCGTCAAGGAGCGGCTCCTCGCCGGCCGGGCGCGGCGCCCCGCGCCCGGCCGGGACGACAAGGTCGTCGCCGCCTGGAACGGGCTCGCCATCGCCGCGCTCGCCGAGACCGGCGCCTGTTTCGACCGGCCGGACCTCACCGAGGCCGCCGTGGCCGCCGCCGATCTGCTGGTCCGCGTGCACCTGGACGAACACGGGCGGCTCGCCCGCACCAGCAAGGACGGCCGGGTCGGCCCGAACGCGGGGGTGCTGGAGGACTACGCCGACGTCGCCGAGGGCTTCCTCGCGCTCGCCTCCGTGACCGGCGAGGGCGTCTGGCTCGACTTCGCCGGACTGCTGCTCGACCACGTCCTGGCCCGCTTCACCGACACCGAGACCGGTGCCCTGTACGACACCGCGTCCGACGCCGAGCAGCTCATCCGCCGGCCCCAGGACCCCACCGACAACGCCGCCCCCTCCGGCTGGACCGCCGCGGCCGGCGCGCTGCTGAGCTACGCCGCCCACACCGGCTCCGAGCCGCACCGGGCCGCCGCCGAGCGGGCGCTGGGGGTCGTGAAGACGCTCGGGCCGCGCGTGCCCCGGTTCATCGGATGGGGGTTGGCCGTCGCCGAGGCGCTGCTCGACGGGCCGCGCGAGGTGGCCGTCGTCGGACCGGCCCCGGACGACGAGCGGACGGCGGCCCTGCACCTTACGGCGCTGCTGAGCACCGCCCCGGGGGCCGTCGTCGCCTGCGGCACCCCGGACAGCGAGGAGTTCCCGCTGCTCGCCGACCGCACCCTCATCGACGGCGCGCCCACCGCGTACGTCTGCCGCGGCTTCGTCTGCGACCTGCCGGTGACGGATCCGGACGCCTTGCGCACGAAGCTGACCGCGCCCTGAGAGCCCCGGCCGCCGGCCCGGCGGACCCGGCCGTGGACCGCTGGGCCGTGAGGAAGCGTCAGCGCTTCTTCAGGGCGCGCGCCACGATGGCTTCCAGCTGGTCGTGGTGCGCGCCCTTCCAGTACGCCCGGCCGCAGGCCGTGCACTGGGCGAAGACGTCGTAGGAGCGTTGGGTGCCGTGCTTGAGCTGGGCGGCGACCTCGTCCTTGGCGGCCTGTCTCAGCAGGCCGTTGCAGGCGGTGCAGCGGGTCCAGGGGCTCAGGTCGGGGGCGAAGCGGTCGAGGACGTCGTGGAGCTGGTCGTCGGGGCGGGTGCTGTAGACGAACGCGCCGGCCCACAGTTCCCGGCGGCGCAGCAGGCCCCGGTCACGGCTGAGCATGACCCGCTTCTCGGCCGCCGAACGGGCGGCGAGCGCCGGGTCGCCGATGTCCGTCGACTCGTACGCCGTGTCCACGCCGAGCAGCCGCAGCCGGCGGGCCAGCGTGCCGAGGTGGACGTCGAGGAGGAAGCGGAGGGGTGCGCCGGGCACCCGCTGGGGGCGTTCCACCGGCCGGACGACCAGCCGCTCGGCCGGCTTCGGAATGTGCGAGGGCGGGACCTCGCGGCCGTCCACGACCAGCGCGCCGACCTCGGTGAGCGGTACCCCGAGGGACTCGACGACATGGCCGAGGGACGAGACTCCGTCGGTGACGAGCGTCCGGTGCGGTTTCCGCTGGACGAACAGGGCCAGCTCGGGGGCGAACTCGACGTGGATCTCGGGACCGTTCACCCGGTCAGGATGTCACGGGAGCGGTCCGCGGCTTCAGGGTTTTCCGGCGGGGAGGCCGTGCTCCAGGACGTCCAGGGCCCGGTCCAGCAGGTCGCGCAGGTCGTCCTGGAAGCCGTTCTCCGCCCAGGACATGCTGACCTCTATCAGGCCGCCGACGAGGGCCGTCGCGTAGACGCGCACTTCGAGGCTGTCCGCGGCCAGCCCGGAGCGTTCGGCGAGGGCCGCGCGCAGCAGGCGACCGCTCTCCGACATGCTCTCGACCATCCGGGACCGGACGGCGGGGACCTGGACCGCGAGGTGCGCCCGCACCCGCACCGCGTCGGGGTCCTCCGCCATCATCGTGTCGACGGCCTTGTGCACCACGTGCCGTACCGAGTCCGTCCACGGCTCTCCCGCGGGCCGGGCGCGCACCTCCTCCGGCGCCAGCGGGTCGTACTCGCCCGTGAGGACGATGTCCTCCTTGGTCGGGAAGTACCGGAAGACGGTCGACGGTGACACCTCGGCCCGGTCGGCGATCTGGTCGATCGTCGTGGCGTCGTAGCCCTGCTCCTCGATCAGCGCGTAGGTCGCGGCGCGGATCGCCTCGCGCGTCTTGATCTTCTTGCGTTCACGCAGGCCCAGCTGGGGGCGGTCGGCGGGGGAGAGCGGGGAACGTGCGGGCGTCATGCCGGTCATTGTCCGGCATCGGCCGTGGTGGGGGCCACGGCCGGGGACTCCTCCCGCGCCGGGCGGCCGGTGCGTCCGCCGTGCCCGCGAGACGGGCCGAGCCGGTCCTGGCGGCGACCAGGTGGGCGGCCACCACGGACTCCCCGGCGGTGTGCGCGGCGAAGGCGGGCACCACCGGACAGTGCGCTCGTCGGGGCCGGACAGCGAGCCCCCGGTGCCGAACGCCTCGGGGCACCCCGAGTTGCTGCCGGCCCGTGGCGGCCCCGAGCTGCTCCGCCGTGGTCGGCAGGGACATGAGAGCGGCCACGGCTCGGGTGAGCCGTGGCCGGGGAAGGCGAGGGGGGAGGGTTACGCGTGCTGGTACGCCACCAGCGAGATCCCGACGTAGTGGACGACGAACGCGGCGAGGGTGAAGGAGTGGAAGACCTCGTGGAAGCCGAACCAGCGCGGTGACGGGTTCGGGCGCTTGATGCCGTAGATCACGCCGCCGGCGCTGTAGAGCAGGCCGCCGACGACCACCAGGACCAGGACGGCGATGCCGCCCGTGCGCAGGAAGTCGGGCAGGAAGAAGACGGCCGCCCAGCCCATCGCGATGTAGCAGGGCGTGTACAGCCAGCGCGGGGCGCCGACCCAGAAGACGCGGAAGACGATGCCGGCCGCCGCGGCGGCCCAGATGCCCCACAGCAGCCACTGGCCCTTGGCGCCGGGCAGGAGCAGCAGGGTCAGCGGGGTGTAGGTGCCCGCGATGATCAGGAAGATGTTGGCGTGATCGAGGCGGCGCAGCACGCCGTCCATGCGGGGGCTCCAGTTGCCCCGGTGGTAGAGCGCGCTGACGCCGAAGAGGAGGCAGGCCGTCAGGACGTAGATGCCGCAGGCGACGCGGCCTCTGGTCGAGTCGGCGAGGGCGGTGAGCACGAGGCCCGCGATGAGTACGGCCGGAAACATGCCGAGGTGCAGCCAGCCGCGGAGCCTGGGCTTGACCGGATGCGGCAGGGAGAGCGCCACGGGACCACGGCCGGCGGCCGGCGTGTCCGTGGGCGCGTCGGAGGCGGACGCAGTCATGGCCGCATGGTACCGACGCTGCCGTAAGTCACTCGTCAATGCACGTTCAATCAAGTCATCCGGCAAAAAGTCCTTCAGCTGAACCCAACGTGGACGCAAAGAGTCGTGGTGACCGTGGCATTCCTCACGCCGCTCACTTGTGATGCCCTCTGGACAGATGGGCACTAGACTCGGATGATCAAATGAGTGCGGTCGGCACCGGATGAGCAGGCTACGAAGCATCCGGGTCGCGGCCCCCACGGGGCGAGAACACAAAAAATCCCTCACTTAGGAGCAATCGTGGCGCGCGACATCGCGGCTCCCACCGTCGTCCCCACCAACCACCAGGAACTGATCTCGTGGGTCAACGAGATCGCTGAACTGACGCAGCCGGACAGCGTGGTCTGGTGTGACGGCTCCGAGGCCGAGTACGAGCGGCTGTGCGAGGAACTGGTCGCCAAGGGAACGTTCAAGAAACTCGACCCGGTCAAGCGCCCCCACTCCTACTACGCCGCCTCCGACCCGTCCGACGTCGCGCGCGTCGAGGACCGGACCTTCATCTGCTCGGAGAAGGAGGAGGACGCGGGCCCGACCAACCACTGGAAGGCCCCCGCCGAGATGCGGGAGATCTTCACCGGCGACCAGGGCCTGTTCCGGGGCTCCATGCGGGGCCGGACCATGTACGTCGTGCCCTTCTGCATGGGCCCGCTCGGCTCCCCGCTGTCCGCGCTGGGCGTGGAGATCACCGACTCCGCCTACGTCGCCGTCTCGATGCGCACGATGACGCGCATGGGCCAGGCCGTCCTGGACGAGCTCGGCGACCAGGGCTTCTTCGTCAAGGCCGTCCACACGCTCGGCGCCCCGCTGGAGCCCGGCCAGGAGGACGTCCCCTGGCCCTGCAACCAGACCAAGTACATCTCGCACTTCCCCGAGTCGCGGGAGATCTGGTCCTACGGCTCCGGCTACGGCGGCAACGCCCTGCTCGGCAAGAAGTGCTACGCCCTGCGCATCGCCTCCGTCATGGCCCGCGACGAGGGCTGGCTGGCCGAGCACATGCTGATCCTCAAGCTCACCCCGCCGCAGGGCGAGTCCAAGTACGTCGCCGCCGCCTTCCCCTCCGCCTGCGGCAAGACCAACCTCGCCATGCTGGAGCCCACCGTCTCGGGCTGGACGGTGGAGACCATCGGCGACGACATCGCCTGGATGCGGTTCGGCGAGGACGGCCGGCTGTACGCGATCAACCCCGAGGCCGGCTTCTTCGGCGTCGCGCCCGGCACCGGCGAGCACACCAACGCCAACGCGATGAAGACCCTGTGGGGCAACGCGGTCTTCACCAACGTCGCGCTCACCGACGACGGCGACGTGTGGTGGGAGGGCATGACCGAGGAGTCCCCGGCCCACCTGACCGACTGGAAGGGCAACGACTGGACGCCTCAGTCCGCGACCCCGGCCGCCCACCCCAACGCCCGCTTCACCGTGCCGGCCTCGCAGTGCCCGATCATCGCGCCCGAGTGGGAGGACCCGAAGGGCGTGCCGATCTCGGCGATCCTCTTCGGCGGGCGCCGCGCGACGGCGGTGCCGCTGGTGACGGAGTCCTTCGACTGGAACCACGGCGTCTTCCTCGGCGCCAACGTGGCCTCCGAGAAGACCGCCGCGGCCGAGGGCAAGGTCGGCGAGCTGCGCCGCGACCCGTTCGCGATGCTGCCGTTCTGCGGCTACAACATGGGCGACTACATGGCCCACTGGGTCGACGTCGCCAAGGACAAGGACCAGTCCAAGCTGCCGAAGATCTACTACGTCAACTGGTTCCGGAAGAACGACGAGGGCCGGTTCGTCTGGCCGGGCTTCGGCGAGAACTCCCGGGTCCTGAAGTGGATCGTGGAGCGGCTGGAGGGCAGGGCCGAGGGCGTCGAGACGCCGATCGGCATCCTGCCGGCGAAGGACGCCCTGGACACCGAGGGCCTCGAACTGTCCGAGTCCGACCTGGAGTTCCTGCTCACGGTCGACAAGGAGGTCTGGCGCGAGGAGGCCGCGCTGATCCCCGGGCACCTGGACACCTTCGGCGAGCACACCCCGAAGGAGCTGTGGGACCAGTACCGGGCGCTGGTGGAGCGCCTGGGCTGAGCCGCCCACCGATGACCCCGCGGCCGGTCGCCGTGCCCTGACCAGCGATCGTCACGACCGGCCGCGGTGAACGACCCACCCCGGGCTCCGCACAACGGCGTGCGGGGCCCGGTCGTGCGCGCCCCCTTGCCCACGAGATCTTCACAGCTGTTTCATGGCCCCTACAGGCGTCTCACCGACACCGGTGAGGTGCTCGATTCAGCCTGTGGGGGGCACAGTTGAATACAGCACACCGTTCCAGACGTCTCGCGGCCACACTGCTCACCGCGGTGCTCGCCGGGACCGGACTGACCGTCGCCGCCGCGCCCGCGGCCCACGCGGCGGCCTCCGACGCCGTCGCCAAGCTGCCGATCTCGTCGTACTCGGGCCTGGCCGTCGACTCCGTGCACCAGCGCGTCTACATCGCCGACCAGCGCGACGGCCAGGCCGCCGGCACGGTGCTGGTCTACGACTTCCAGGGCCAGAAGGTCGCGGCGCTCCCGCACCCGGGCCCGGTCTCCGGCGTGGCGCTCAGCGAGGACTCCGCGACGCTGTACGTGGGCGAGAGCGGACGCGTCGTCGCCTACGACACCGGCACGCTCCAGCAGACGGGAGCGCACAGCGCCGCCTACGACACCTGCGGGCGCCAGCTCGCCTACGCGGGCGGCACGGTGTGGAGCACCGACGCCTACGTCTTCCAGAGCTATCAGTGCGCCACGGCGACGACGTCCCTGGACACGCTCACGAACGGCACGGTCTCCCGGACCGGCTGGAACGACGTCGGCCGGCTCCAGCTGGCCCCGGGTGCCCGCGCGCGGAACCGTCTCCTCATGGGCCAGCCCAAGGAGAGCGGCGCCGCGAACCCCTTCCTCGCCTCGTTCGACGTCAGCGGCGCCGCCCCGGTGCGGGAGGCCGCCCGCCGGTTCGCGGACGGCGACGGCAAGGGCGCCCTCGACCTGAAGGACATGGCGGCGAGCCCGGACGGCACCGAGGTCGCCGTGGCCGACGCCACCGCCGGCACCCGGCTGCTGAACGCCGGCGACCTGTCGGACGCGTCCGGCCAGTACCAGGCGCTGCCCGCCGGCGCGGCCTCCACCGCCGTCGCCTTCAGCGGCGACGGGAAGTACATCGCCCGGGGCGCCCAGGCCGCCGGCAGCACGCCCGATCTGCTGGTGCAGAGCGCAGACCCGGCCGACGGCACCCCGCCGCTGGAGTTCGCCTTCGAGGGCAGCCTCGACGGCAACGGCGTCACCCCGCGGGGCCTCGCCTGGTCCGAGGACGGCTCCCGGCTCTTCGCGGTCACCCGGGGAGGCACCGGCCAGGAGTACTGGCTGCACGTCATCCAGCCCCCGGCCGTCCAGTACGACACCCGCTTCACCGGCGACCTCACCCACAGCCCCTCCGGTGCCGTCGCGGGTGAGCCGCTGTCGGTGCGCGGCCGGCTGGAGTGGGACGGGCCCGCGCCAGCCGAGCCGCTGAAGGTGACCGCCGTGCGCGAGGACGCGAACGGCACGCACCAGCTGGGCACCGCCACCGTCCGGGACGACGGCACCTTCACCGTCCTGGACGAGCCCGACCTCGTCGGCGACGCCACCTACACCGTGTCCTTCCTCGGCGACCTCACCCATCGCCCCGCCACCGACATCACCCACACGGTGACGGTCGGCAAGGCGCCCAGCTCGCTCACGCTGACCGGGCCCGACGAGGCCACGATGACCGAGGGCGTCCACCTCACCGGCACGTTCACCGCACAGGGCAAGGCCCTGCCCGAGCGGGCCACGCTCACCGTGCGGCGCACGGACCGGCTCGGCACCGGCTCCCTGTCGTCGGTGACCGTCGCCGCCGACGGCACCTTCACCGTCGACGACCTGCCGCGCACCCGGCGCGAGGTGACCTACACCGTCGGCTGGCCGGGCGACGACCTGCACACCGGTGCCACGGCGTCGGTCACGGTGTACGTCAGGCGCTGAGCTCTCCGTCCCCCGTCCCGCCCCGGTCCTCCAGGTAGCGGGTGTGGGACTCCTGGCGGCGGGCCTCGGCCTCGCCGAGCTCCGCCGCCAGCCGCTCGGCCTCCTGCCGCAGCAGTTCGAGCTGCCGCTCCAGATGGCGTTCGGGCGGCTCGGTGCCCGGCGCCAGACGCGTCCACCAGCGGGTGCGGACGAAGGCGTCCACGGCCTCCGGGATGTCCTGCCGCACCGCCCGGGAGACGGTGTGCACGCCCTCCGGGTCCCGGGCCAGCGCCTCGGCGACCCAGCCCGGTTCCAGCAGCGCGCCCAGCAGCCCGGTCAGTCCGCCGAGCCGGGCGGCGGCCCCGGGCGGCAGGCCGACGTCCGCGAGGTAGCCGCCGAGCCGGCCGAAGTCGGCGCGGACCTCCTCCAGTTGGGCCGACGGGCTGGGGAAGTCCGGCAGGGCGGGCCGCTCCGGCGGGGCGATGAGCGCGCCCGCGCCGTACAGCCCGGCCACCACGACCGGCCAGTACGGCCCCGCGACCCCGGCGAAGGTCAGCACCAGGCCGAGCAGCCCGCAGGCGCCGCCGGTGAGGTTCTTGCGGGACTCCAGGTAGCCGAGGACCTTGTCGCCGGGGACCTTACTGGTAGCCACGGATCTCCTCGAAGGCGCCGTCCAGCGAGCCCTGCCGGGCGTCGAAGAGCCGGCCGCCGGTCAGGTCGGCGATGTGCTGGAGTTCGGAGCGGGAGGAGTCGCCGAACAGGATCGGGAAGACGGGGATGTCCCGCCGGTCGCGGCCGAGGGCGCGGTAGAAGCCGTCGAAGTCGCCCGCCTCGGCGCCCGCGGTGTTCTCGCCGTCGGTCATCAGCACGATCGAGGTGAACGTGTCCCGGTCGGTGCCGAGATGGTCGTACGCCTGCTCCAGCGAGGTGTAGACGGCGGTGCCGCCGTCGGCGCCGAGCGCGTCGGTGTCGCGGCGGATCGCGGCCAGGCCGGCCCCCGGGTCCTTCGGGTCGACGACGTGCGTGCGCACGCTCTTCACGTGCGAGCCGAACGGCATCAGCGTCACCTCCTCCCGGTCCCGGAAGTCGCCGGTGAGCCCGGTCAGCGCCTTCTTCAGCGCCGCGAGCCGGCCGCCCTCCATGGAGCCGGAGGTGTCCAGGACGTACACCGTGCGCGAGGGGCGGCGCAGTTCGTTCTCGTACGAGTCCAGCAGCCCGTCGGCCACCGAGCGGCTGCCGGGGAAGGGCAGTTCACGGCGCCGGCCGGTGTCGAGGCCGGCGGCGGGCCGCACCGAGGGCACGACCGGGCGGCGGTGGGTGGTGTCGGTGATCAGCTTCTGCACGGCGTCGGTGCGCAGGTCCGCGGTCACCTTGCGGACGTCCTCGCGGGTGCGGGCGTCGGTGGACGCGAGCGAGGAGAACGGGTAGTCGGCGGTGACGACGCCGTCGCGGGGGCGGATCACGGTGAGGCCCGGGATGCCCTTGAGGACGGACTCGTAGTTGAGCAGGGCGTCCACGGTGCCGCGCCGCCGGTAGGCGGTGGCGAGCCAGCCCGAGGAGCCCGAGGTCAGCTTCTGCCCCTGGAAGAACTCCTTCAGCCGGGGCGTGGCCTTCGCCACGTCGGCGTCGGTCAGCGCGGACTGGGCGCCGGAGAGGGCGGAGGCGACCGAGACCAGCGTGGCGAAGCCGGAGTTGGAGCGGGCCGGGTCGGTCATGCCGTAGGTCAGCTTCCCGTCCTGCACGGCCCTGTCCACCTGGGACCAGGTGACGTCCTCCGGCTTCCAGCCGAGCTCCCGCACGGTCGCCGGCCGGACGCCGACGGCGACCGGGCTGGACATGACCGGCGTCTCGGACACCACCTTCCTCGCCGCCTCGGGCCGCAGCCGCAGGTAGTCGTCCGACGACAGCCACAGCGCGTCGTACGCCCCGTCCGCCTTCCCCCGGGCCAGCAGGTCGACGGCGTCCAGCGTGCCCATATAGGTGGGCCGGACGGTGATGCCGGTGTCCTCGCGGACGCGGTCGAAGACGGCGGTCATGTCGCTGAGTTCGCTGGAGGCGAGGACCCGGAGGGTACCGGGCTTCGGCGCGTTCGAGTCGTCCTTCGGGTCCTCGGAGGTGCACGCGCTCAGCAGGCCGGCGGCGACGGCGAGCACGGCGAGCAGGGATCGTCGTCTCATCCGAGGCCCCCCTCCAGCGCGCCCTGGGCACGGCTGCGCTCCAGGTGGGCGGAGGCGCCGCGCAGTTCGTCCGTGAGGGACCGCACGGTGCTCGCCATGGCCTCGGTCGCCTGGACCTTGTAGCTGTCGATGGCGTCGAGGGTGCGGTAGATCTGCTGGAACGCGGCGCGCAGGGTCTCCGCGCCGACCGCCGGGTCGGCGGCGATGCGCTGGATCTCGCCGCTCTGCGTGGCGAGCATCTCGGCGTTGCCCCGGATGAGGTCCTCGGTGGTCCCGCGCAACGCGTTGACCTGCTCGACGACCTTCTTCTGGCTGTCCAGGGCGGAGGCCAGCATCACGGAGATGCGCAGCGCCGAGACGGTGGTCGTGGCGGCCCGGTCGACGCCCTTGATCAGCTCGTCGTTGTTGCGGCGTACGACGTCCATGGCGAGGTAGCCCTGCGCGCACACCGCCAGCTGGGTGAGCAGGTCCTGGTGCTTCTGCCGGACCGGGAAGAGCACGTCGGCGCGGAGGGCGTCGGCCTCCTGCGGGTCGCCGACCCCGGCGATGTGCTCCTCGACGGCGGTGTCCAGGGCCTGGGTGAGGACGACGTACTCCTGGAGCTTGCCCATCGTCTCCCACAGCCGGACCCGCTCGGTCTGCAACGCGGCGTTGTCCCGGCGCAGTTCGTCCTGGCCGCCGCGCAGCGCGCCCACGATCCGGTTCAGGTTGCCCTGCGCGGAGGCGTACTTGGCGAGGTGGTCGCGCAGCTTGTTGCCGCCGGGCAGCCGGGACAGGAACCTGCGGCCCCTGTCCGCGGGCAGGTCCCGCGGGTCCAGGTCCTCCACCGCCCGGCGCAGTTCCACGAGCGAGCCGGCGACCTTGCCCTGGGCGTCCCCGCCCTTGTCGGGCAGGCTGCGCACGGCCCGCTCCAGCATGCGGTTGGACTGGACGGCGGCGGTGCGCATCTCGCCCGCGCCGAGCGCGGTGATCTCGCCGACCTTGCCCGCGAACTCCGGCGAGCGGGCGTCGAGCGCGGCGAGCTGCTCGACGAAGGCGGTGGCCTTGCGGGCCATGTCGGTGCGCACCGCGTCCTCGACGGGCACCAGACCGCCGGCCTTCTCCTTGGGCACGGCCGGCACGGGATCGGGCGGGGTGAGCTGGAAGTCGTTGTCGGTCATGCGGTGGGTCCCCCGTGTCATCCGCGGGCCCGGCGGGCCATCTCGTGCAGCACCGCGGAGGTGGGCACGGGCGCCTGCCGGACACCGGTGAGCTTCTGGTTGAGGTAGGCGGCGCGGCCGGCGGTGGCCGCGACGAACTCGGCGGCGTCGCCCTGCGGCCGGAATCCGTGCCGGACGGCGAGCCCGCGCAGGGCCGGGTCGGTGCTGAGCAGCTCCCCGAGCGCCCGGCCGTCCGCGTTCAGCGGTACGACGGTGTGGTCGCTGTTGACGGTGGTGTCCGGGTAGAGCACCACCAGGTCGTCCACGCCGTGCCGCTGCGCGAGGAGCGCCGCGACCTGTGACTCGTACACCAGCACCAGCGGGTTGCCCGCGCCGCTGACGAAGTCCCGGAACACCGCGTCCGTGCTGGACTGCTGGGCGCCCTGGACGCTGACCAGCTTGTGCAGCAGGGGGGCGGTGCGGTCGAGGTCCGCCTCGCCGGCGACCACCTTGCCGCCGTTGGCCACGTAGGAGGCGGCGGCGAGGTAGAGGGCGCCGGAGTTGGAGGACTCGGGGTCGGTACTGGCGATGTACAGGGTGCCCGTCAGCTCGCCGTGGGCCTTGGCGCCCTTGAGCTGCTGCCAGGTCCGGTCGTGCCGGGCGGCGTCCACGTAGGCGCCCGTCCTCAGCGTGCCGCGGTTCTTCCCGTCGAGCACCGCCAGCCCGTTCGCGGCGAGCACGTCGGCCGCGGCGCGGTGTGCCACGACCACGAGCGGCGAGTAGAAGGGCCGGGGCAGCGGCTCCTGGACGTGGTACTTGCGCGCCAGCTGGTCGGCGGGTGCCTGGCTGGACGGGAAGGCGAAGTCGTACCCCTTGAGGTCCAGCCCCTCCATGGCCCAGGACCCGGAGGCCTCGGCCTTGACGGTGTAGCCCCTGGCGGCGAGGGCCTTCACCACGTCGGGATCGGCGAAGAAGTCGGCCTTCTCCGATCCGATCACGCCACGCACGGTCTTCGTTGCCGTGCCCTTGTCCTCCCCATGCCGGCCCGCTACGACGGCGGCCACCACGCCACCGATCAGCAGAACCGCGAGGACGATTCCCGCGATACGTCTCACGCCGGGGAGCGTGCTCCCGGAACCCCACGTTCCCCACGCATCGAGATGAACGACGGGTGACGTCCCGTTCCCGGTATGCAACCGGAGGTCGCCCCTCCGCAATGGGGCGGCGACGTCGGGTCGGCGGAGCGTGCCGGTCACCCCTTTTCCGCCGCGACGGCGCTCACCCCGCACACACCCGGTCGGCGGTCTGCGTAGCGCTCGGCCACGAGGGATCGGTGCCCCGCGGCAGGGAACACACGGCACTCCCGGCCCGGCCGAAGCCGAGCGCGGTGTGTGGCGCCCGGTCCGCGCGTCGCTGCGGGTGCGCGCGGACCGGGGCCGTTCGGGAGACCCCCGCGGGGGTCAGGCGGTGCTGAGTTCCTTCGGGTCGGCGGACAGCGCGGCGGCGTGCGCGTCCATCCGCTCGGCCGAGAGGATCGCCACCGCCGTGTCGGCGCGGGACGCGGCGACCACGAGCGCGCGCCCGGCGAGGGCGTGCGCGCGCCGGTGCAGGGCACCGGGGTCACCGGCCGCGGCCGGTGCCGCCCGCAGCGGCGTACGTCCTCCCCGCAGCCGGGCCACCTGCGCCGCGAGGCGCTCCGCGGCCGTCTCCAGGTCGGCGGACGGGCCCAGTGCGCGCAACTCGTCGGTGACCGCGAGCAGCGCGGCGAGGTGGCCGGCGAGCTGGATGTCCAGTTCCTCCTCGCGCGACCGGTGGGGGAAGTCCGAGGTGGTGCCGGCCATCGTGCTGTGGACCGACTTGGTGCGGATCGGCTCGTACATGGGGATGGCCTCCTGTGCTCTGACAGGAAGCCATCTTAGCTTGGATTTCGTCTAAAGTTGAGCCGGGTCACGGAACGGAGCCCGTCGACTACGGCTGGCTGTATCCGTCCAGGAAGTTCCCGATGCGGGTCACCGCGTCCCGCAGGTCTCCCACCGACGGCAGCGTCACCACCCGGAAGTGATCCGGCTCGGGCCAGTTGAAGCCCGTGCCCTGGACGACCATGATCTTCTCCTTGCGGAGCAGGTCCAGGACCATCCGCCGGTCGTCCTTGATCTTGAAGACGTCGGGGTCCAGCCGCGGGAACAGGTACAGCGCGCCCTTCGGTCGTACGCAGCTCACCCCTGGAATCCGTGTCAGCAGGTCGTACGCGGTGTCCATCTGCTCCTTCAGCCGGCCGCCCGGCAGCACCAGGTCGTTGATCGTCTGGCGTCCGCTGAGCGCGGCGACCACCCCGTGCTGCCCCGGCATGTTGGCGCACAGCCGCATGTTCGCCAGGATCGTCAGACCCTCGATGTAGGAGTCGGCGTGGGCGCGCGGGCCGGAGATCGACATCCAGCCGACGCGGTAGCCGGCCACCCGGTACGCCTTCGACATGCCGTTGAAGGTGAGGGTGAGCAGATCCGGGGCGACCTTCGCGGTCGGGGTGTGCGTGGCGCCGTCGTAGAGGATCTTGTCGTAGATCTCGTCGGAGCAGACGAGCAGGTTGTGCCGGCGGGCGATGTCCGTCAGGCCCCGGAGCACCGTCTCGTCGTAGACCGCGCCCGTGGGGTTGTTCGGGTTGATGATGACGATCGCCTTGGTGCGGTCGGTGACCTTGCGCTCGACGTCGGCGAGGTCCGGCATCCAGTCGGACTGCTCGTCGCAGCGGTAGTGCACCGCCGTACCGCCCGAGAGGGACACGGCCGCCGTCCACAGCGGATAGTCCGGGGCCGGTACGAGCACCTCGTCGCCGTCGTCCAGCAGGCCCTGCATCGCCATCACGATCAGCTCGGAGACGCCGTTGCCGATGAAGACGTGCTCGACGTCGGTCTCGATGCCGAGGGTCTGGTTGTGCATCACGACCGCCCGGCGCGCGGCGAGCAGGCCCTTGGCGTCGCCGTAGCCGTGCGCGGTGGAGACGTTGCGGAGGATGTCCTCCAGGATCTCCGGGGGGCAGTCGAAGCCGAAGGCGGCCGGGTTGCCGGTGTTGAGCTTGAGGATGCGGTGGCCCGCCGCCTCAAGCCGCATGGCCTCTTCGAGAACCGGGCCCCGGATCTCGTAACAGACGTTGGCGAGCTTGGTCGACTGGATCACCTGCATGTGCGTGAGCTTACGGCGCGGTAACGCCTCATGGCTCGTGTTTTCCGCCACGTGAGACACGGAGATTTGCCCGGATATCACCGCCGGCTGTCTCGGGAGTCGCTTGCGTCCCTACAATTCGCTGGCATGTCCACGGAACGGGAGTACGAGGTGGGGGCGGACGGCATGAACGGAGCGGGCGGCGCGCCCGAGACCCGGCCGAACGTGTACCACCCGCAGCCGGCTCCGGCCCCCGCGTACGAGCAGTACACCGACCCCGCCGCCGCGCACGGCTGGCAGGACGCCTACGACGCGACCCGCGAGCTGCCCGGCCTGTATGAGGCGGGCGAGGCCGACGGGGCCGAGGGCACATACGGGGCTCACGAGACCCCGGAGACCTCGACGGCGGCCGAAGCCGCGGAGCGCCCGGGGACGACGCCTCCCGACGGGCCCGGCGAGGGCCGGGCCGGGCGGCGGCGGGCCGCGCGCCGCGCGGGCGGACGGCGCCGGGTGGCGGTCGTCGCCGGGGTCCTCGGCGTGGCCGGCGCCGTGGCCGCGTTCGCCGCGCTGGGCGGCTCGGGCTCCCCGGCCGGCGCGCGTCCCGAGAAGGGCGGGAGCGCGAGCGCCGACTCCGTTCCCGCGAGCCCGAGCGGGGACACCGGCTCGCCGAGCGCGAGCGCGCCGGAGGCCGGCGACCCCGTGCCGTCGCGCTCGGCCGCCTCCTCGGACACCGGCGCCGGGGGAGAGGCGAACAGCGGGACGGCCGGCGGCCCGGCGGCCACCACCACGCCCTCGGCACCGGCCGTGTCGCCGTCCGGCGCGTCGGCACCGGCGCCGACCGCCACGGGGACGCCGACGGCCGGCCCGCCGACGGTGTTCCCGTCCGGCACCCCCAGCAGGGCCAACGGCCACGGCCACGGCACCACGAAGCACCCACGCTGAGCGTCGAGCCGCCGCGCGCTGCGCCACGGCGTTCTCGCCGCCGCCCGTCCCGTGGCGGTCGCCGCCCCGCCCTCGGTGCCGGCTGTGTCGCCGTCCGGTGCCCCCTGGCGGGGGCCCGGCACCGCCAACCACCCGCCCTGAGCGTCGAGTCGCCGCGTGCTGCGCCACGGCGTTCTCGCCGCCGCCCGTCCCGTGGCGGTCGCCGCCCCGCCCTCGGTGCCGGCCGTGTCGTCCTCCCGCGCCCCCGGCAGGGGCCCCGGCACTGCCAACCACCCGTGCTGAGCGTCGAGTCGCCGCGTGCTGTGCCACGGCGCCGCCGTCCGTCCGTCCGTACAGGGAAACCCCTATGACCTGACGCGGCGTCTTGTCCCCGCCCCTCCCCGGCGTTGAGAATGCGCATGACAATCGAGTGGGCGGCCGGAGGACTCCGGTCGCCCAAGTCGTCAGAGGGGACCCCCCACGTGAACAAGCCTCTCCTTGCCGCGCTCTCCTCCCTGGCCATCGCCGGGCTGGGCGCGACCCCGGCGGTAGCCGCACCGCACTCCGCCAAGGCCGCCGCGGTCACGGTCGACTTCGCCGGCACCGTGTCGCTCAGCAACTGCTCCGGTTCCGTCATCCGCTTCCCGGGCTCGGCCGACACCGACCCGGCCCTCGTGCTGACGAACGGTCACTGCCTGGAGACCGGCTTCCCGGACCCCGGCGAGGTCATCACCGGCCAGTCCTCCAGCCGCACCTTCGGCCTGCTGAACTCCGCCGGCACCAAGGTCGCCACCCTGCGCGCCAACCAGGTCGTCTACTCGACCATGACCGACACGGACGTCACGATCTACCGCACCACCACCACCTACGCGGCGATCAAGAGCTCGTACGGCATCAGCCCGCTCACCGTGCAGGACACGCACCCGGTCGCCGGCACCGCCGTCAAGGTGGTCTCCGGCTACTGGAAGCGCACCTACAGCTGCAACATCGACGGGTTCGTGTACCGGCTGAAGGAGGGCGACTGGACCTGGAAGGACTCGGTCCGCTACACCTCCGCCTGCGACACCATCGGCGGCACCTCCGGCTCCCCGGTCATCGACACCGCCACCGGCAAGGTCGTCGCCGTCAACAACACCGGCAACGAGGACGGCCAGCAGTGCACGGTGAACAACCCGTGCGAGGTCGACGCGAACGGCACCGTCACCGTCCGCCAGGGCATCAACTACGCCGAGGAGACGTACAACATCCCGGCCTGCTTCACCACCGGCAACAAGCTCAACCTGAGCGCGGCCGGCTGCACCCTGCCCAAGCCGTAGGCACGGTTCACCGTGGCGCACGGCGGACGGACCGTCCCGCCAGGACGTCCGTCCGCCTGCCGTCCTCGATGACGAACCGGCCGTCGACCAGCACGTACGGGATGCCGGCCGGCAGTCTGCGGGGCTCGTCGAAGGTGGCGCCGGGCGCGACCGTCTCCGGGTCGAACAGGACCAGGTCGGCCCGGTAGCCCTCGCGCACCAGCCCGCGGTCCGGCAGCCGCAGCCGCGCCGCGGGCCGGGAGGTGAGGTGGGCGACGCACTCCTCCAGCGTGAGCACCCCCAACTCCCGCACGTAGTGGCCGAGATACCGCGGGAAGGTGCCGTACGCGCGCGGGTGCGGCTTGCTGCCCCGCAGGATCCCGTCGGAGCCGCCGGTGTGCGCGCGGTGCCGCATGATCGCGCGGACGTTCTCCTCGTGGCCGACGTGCTGGAGGATGGTCGTCCCGAGCCGGTCCCCGACCAGCAGCCGGTGCGCCGTGGCCCAGGGGGTCTCGCCGCGCAGCTCCGCCGCCTGACGGACCGTACGGCCCACGACGTCGGCCAGGCCCGGATCGGTCACCCCGGAGATCTCGACCGTCTCCCACTCCACCGGCACGCCGTGGCAGCCGTCCGAGCCGGTGACCTCCAGGTCGTACCGGATCCGCTCGGCCGTCGCCGGGTCGGTGAGCCGGGCCAGGATCTCCCGCGGGCCGCCCTCGCTCGCCCAGCTCGGCAGCAGCGCGGCCAGCGTGGTGCAGCCGGGGGTGTAGGGGTAGGTGTCCAGGGTGATGTCCGCGCCCGCGTCCAGGGCCCGGTCGAGCAGGGCGAGCAGTTCCGGTGCCCGGCCCTCGTTGACGCCGAAGTTCATCGTCGCGTGCGCGAGGTGCAGCGGGCAGTCCGCCTCCCGGGTCAGGTCGACCATCTCGGCGTACGCCTCCAGGGCGCCGGCGCCGTAGGAGCGGTGGTGCGGGCAGTAGTAGCCGCCGTAGGACGCCACCACGCGGCACAGCTCGGTCAGTTCGGCGTTCTCGGCGTACATCCCGGGCGTGTACGTCAGCCCCGAGGACAGCCCGACCGCGCCCTGTTCCAGCCCCTCGGCCACCAGCCGCCGCATCCGGTCCAGTTCGTCGGGGGTCGCCTCGCGGTCCTCCCAGCCGACGACGAGCGCCCGGACCGTGCCCTGCGGGATCAGGTAGGCCGCGTTCACGGCGATGCCCCGGTCGAGCCGGTCCAGGTACTCGCCGACGCTCCGCCAGTCGAAGTCGATGTCCTCGCCGTACCCGTTCCAGCCGGTGATCGCCCGGCGCACCCCCTCCAGCGTGCGGTCGTCCACCGGGGCGTACGACAGTCCGTCCTGGCCGAGGACCTCCAGCGTGACCCCCTGCGCGGCCTTCGCGCTGTGGTCGGGGTCGCGCAGCAGGGCCAGGTCGGAGTGGGCGTGCATGTCGATGAAGCCGGGGGAGAGGACCAGGCCCTCCGCGTCGATCTCCCGCATGGCGCGCGGGCGCTGGCAGCCCGCGGCGGCGGCCTCCTTGACGATCGAGACGATCCGGCCGGCGTCGATCACGACATCGGCGCGGTACGCGTCCGCCCCGCTGCCGTCGACGACGTCGGCGTCCCGGATGACCAGGTCCTCCACGCGGGCCTCCTAGAAGAACGTACGGATGTAGTCGACGACCGTGCCGTCCGCCTCGGCCACCGGGATGAGCTGCCACTTGTCGAAGGACGTGCACGGGTGGGACAGACCGAGGCCGATCCAGTCACCGACCGCCAGGTCCGCCTCCGCCTCCGTGCGCAGCCAGGCGTGCTGGTCGGAGAGCCCGGTCACGGTGATGCCGTTGGCCGGGCGCTCCTCGCCGTTGCGGCGGACCACCTGGGCGGTGGGCAGGTCCAGGTCGTAGGCCGCGTCGCGCTTGCCCGCGTTGGCGAAGGCCTGCTCGGGGGTCGGCCGGGAGACGACCTGCGCCCACAGCCGGAAGGCGGGCTCCAGGGCGCCCTCCTCGGGCACCCGGCCGAACGGGGTGAGCCTGCGGTAGTGCCCGTCGTCGTGCGAGACGTACGCGCCCGAGCGCAGCAACTTCAGTACGGGCCTGGAGAGTTCGGGGATCCCGGCGAAGACGTCGGCGACGGCGTCGAACCAGGCGCTGCCGCCCGCGCTCACCACGATCTCCTCGGCCTCGCCGAACCGCCCGCCCTTGTCGAGCTCGGCGGCCAGCGCCACCAGCCGCAGCAGATACGCCCGCACGCGCTCCGGATCGGCCCGCGGCACCTCGCCCTCGTACCCCGCCACACCGACCAGGCGCAGGGTCGGTACGGCGGCCACGGCCGCGGCGACGGCCGCGCACTCCGTCTCCGTGCGCACGCCCGTCCGGGCCCCCTCGCCCGCGCCCAGCTCGATCACGACGTCCACCGGGCGGGCCGTGCCGGCGAGGGCCGCGTCCATCAGCTCCACCCCGCGCACGGAGTCGACGTAACAGACGAACCGGAACTCCGGGTCGGCGGCCAGCTCGCCGGCGATCCAGCGCAGGGCGGGCGCGTCCACCAGCTCGTTGGCGAGGAAGACCCGCTGGACACCGAACGCGCGGGCCACCCGCACCTGGTGCGGCACCGCGAGCGTGATGCCCCAGGCGCCGTGCTCGACCTGGCGGTGGAAGAGCTGCGGGGCCATGGAGGTCTTGCCGTGCGGGGCGAAGGCGAGACCGTGCCGGGCGGTGTACGTCTCCATCAGCGCGAGGTTGTGCTCCAGGCGCTCGGCGGACAGCGCGAGGACGGGGGTGGTGAAGCCGTCGCCGTCCCGGAAGAGGTTGCGGCGCTGGGCGGCCAGCTCGGCGACGGTCAGGCCGTCGGCGTCCGGGGGCAGGCCCTTGAAGCGGTGGTCGACACGTTCCTCGGCAAGGCGGGTGAGCGCTTCGGTGCCCATGGAGCCCCTCTCAGGCGTTGCATATTGTGCAACAGCCATTGCGTGTAGTGCTTACAGGTGTCTAGCATCTCGCCGAACACCGGGTCAACGGATCCGCCGGCCGGGCGATCGACAGGAGTCATCATCAACGACGCTGCTTACGCCTCGGCCGTTGCGCACCCGCGGAATGTCATGGACGTGGACGTGGTGGCGCTCGGTGAGTCCATGGTCACCTTCCTGCCCAGCCGCCCCGGCCGCCTCGCCGACGTCCCCTCCTTCGACCGGGCCATCGGCGGCGCCGAGTCCAACGTCGCCTGCGCCCTGGCCGCGTTCGGGCACACGGCGCGCTGGGTCAGCCGCGTCGGCGCGGACGGCTTCGGCGACCACCTGCTGGAGCGGATCGCCGGCTACGGCGTCGACGTCACCGCCGTACACCGGGACCCCGGCCGGCCCACGGGCGTCTACTTCCGCACCGCCGGGGACCGGGGGACGGGCGCGCACGAGGTGGCGTACTACCGGGCGGGCTCGGCGGCGTCGGCGATGTCGCCGGGGAACGTCGACCTGACGGCGGCCCGGTCGGCCCGCGTCCTGCACCTGACCGGCATCACGGCCGCGCTGTCGGACGAGTGCCGGGAGCTGTTGCACGAGCTGACGGCCCCCGCCCCGGGGCGTCCACTGATCTCCTTCGACGTGAACTACCGCCCGGGACTGTGGGGCGCCGGCGAGGGCGCCCCTCTCCTGCTGGAGCTGGCGCGGCGTGCGGACATCGTGTTCGTCGGCGCGGACGAGGCGGAGCAGGCGTGGGACGTCACGGGCGGCCCCGAGGCGATCCGCAGGCTGCTGCCGGAGCCGGCGGCGCTGGTGGTGAAGCAGGGGGCGGAGGGAGCGACGGCCTTCGCGCGTCCGCAAGGGCCGGAAGGGGCGACGGCCTTCGCGCCCGAGCTCCCCGCGGGCGGTCGTGCCGCTGGGGCGGTGTCCGTCCCGGAGAAGGACGGCACCCCGTCAGCGGCGGACCGTGCGGCCGACCCCCGGCCCGGTGCCACCCCGCCCACCTTCGTACCCGCCCTGAGCACAGCCGTCGTGGCAACCACCGGCGCGGGAGACGCCTTCGCCGCGGGTTTCCTCTCGGCGACCCTGCGGGGGCTGACCGTCAGGGACCGGCTCCGGTACGGCCACCTCTTCGCCGCCGCCGCCCTCACCACCCCGGGCGACCTGGCCGCACCCCCCGCCCGCGGCCACGCCGACCGCCTCGCCGCCCTGGACGACGACGCATGGGGGAGACTTCGACTCGGCCCCGGCTGGACGCAAGCCGAGCAGGCCGAGGAGGAGGCGAACATCCCATGAGTCAGACCGTCGACCGCGCGTTGAGCATCCTGCCGCTGCTCGCCGAGGGCCCCGCCGACCTCGGCCAGGTCGCCGACCGCCTCGGCGTGCACAAGTCCACGGCCCTCCGCCTCCTGCGCACCCTGCACGAACACGGCCTGGTCTACCGCCAGTCCGACCAGCGCTACCGCCTCGGCGCCCGCCTCTTCGCCCTCGCGCAGGAGGCGATGGAGAACCTCGACATCCGCGAGATCGCCCACCCCCACCTCGCACGGCTGAACGAACAGTGCGGTCACACCGTCCACCTCGCCGTCTACGAGGAGAACGAGGTGCTGTACATCGACAAGGTCGAGAGCCGCTACCCGGTGCGCATGTACTCGCGGATCGGCAAGCCCGTCGCCATCACCGTCGCCGCCGTGGCCAAGCTGCTCCTCGCCGACCTGCCCGAACCCGAGCGCCGCGCCCTCGCCCAGCAGCTCGACTACCCCCTGTACACGGCCCGTTCGACCCCCCACGCCGAGGCCTTCCTGAAGGAGCTGGCCACCGTGCGCGAACAGGGCTGGGCCACCGACCTCGGTGGCCACGAGGAGTCCATCAACTGCGTCGCCGCCCCCATCCGCGGCGCCGACGGCCGGGTGGTCGCCGCCATGTCGGTGTCCGCGCCGAACGTGGTCGTCACCGCCGAGGAACTCCTCACCCTGCTCCCGCTGGTGCGCCGTACGGCGGACGCGATCAGCGGCGAGTACTCCGGACGCACCCCAGTGAAGGACCGCACCGAATGACCGACAAGATCGCCCTCACCCCGAAGACCCACACCACCCCGCCCGCGAAGTTCTCGCACGGCGTGCGCAAGGGCAACATCCTCCAGGTCGCCGGCCAGGTCGGGTTCCTGCCCGCCGAGGAGGGCAAGCCCCCCACGCCCGCCGGCCCCTCCCTGCGCGAGCAGACCCTCCAGACCCTCGCCAACGTCAAGGCGATCCTGGAGGAGGGCGGCGCCGGCTGGGACGACGTGATGATGATCCGCGTCTACCTCACCGACGTCGACCACTTCGCCGAGATGAACGAGATCTACAACGCCTACTTCGAGGAGCAGGGCCTCACCCAGCCGCCCGCCGCCCGCACGACGGTCTACGTCGGTCTGCCGGCCGGCCTCCTCATCGAGATCGACGCCCTCGCCGTCCTCGGCTGACGTCCCCTCACCCCTCGTACCTCCCGCACCTCCCGCACGTCCAGTACGGCACGGCACCCCACGGGGCGCCGTGCCGCGCTCCCCCCTGCCCGAAAGCAGTATGCATTTACGTAGAGGACCCCCGTATGTCCTATCCGCTCGCTGCCCCCGCCCCTGCCGCACCACCCCACACCGGAGGCCTGCTCCTCCTCGTCGACGGCACGGCCGGACTGCTCACGGTCGCCGCCGTGGGCATCGCCCTGCTCCTCTTCCTGATCATCAAGGTCAGGCTCCAGCCGTTCGTCGCCCTGCTCGCCGTCTCCATAGCCGTCGGCCTGCTCGCCGGTCTGTCGGTCACCGAGCTCTTCGGCACGGTCCAGCGCTCGGACGCGGTGTCCACCATCGAGTCCGGCATGGGCGGCATCCTCGGCCACGTCGCGATCATCATCGGCCTCGGCACCATGCTCGGCGCCGTCCTGGAGGTCAGCGGCGGCGCGGAGGTGCTGGCCTCGCGCCTGCTCGCCCTGTTCGGCGAGCGCCGGGCCCCCTTCGCGATGGGCCTGACCGGCCTGATCTTCGGCATCCCGGTCTTCTTCGACGTCGGCATCTTCGTCCTGGCGCCGATCGTCTACGCCGCCGCCAAGCGCAGTGGCCGCTCGATCCTGCTGTACTGCCTGCCCCTGCTGGCCGGCCTGTCGATGACCCACGCCTTCCTGCCCCCGCACCCGGGCCCGGTGGCCGCCGCCGGACTGCTCCACGTCGACCTCGGCTGGGTCATCCTCATGGGCGTCGTCTGCGGCATCCCCGCCGTGCTGGCCGCCTGGGCGTACTCCGCGTGGATCGGCCGCCGCGTCTTCGTCGCTGTACCGCAGGACATGGTGGAGGCGGCGGCGGAGGCGAAGCAGGCCGTCCTCCAGGAGCAGCGCGCCTCGGGTGTCGAGCCGCGCGAGGAGCCGGTGCCGCTGGGCACGGTCCTCGCCATCATCGGTACGCCGCTGATCCTGATCCTCGCCGCCACCTTCTCCTCGATCGCCTTCGACCCCTCCACGGGCCGCTCGGTCGTCGAGTTCTTCGGCCACCCCTTCGTCGCCCTGACGATCGCCCTGCTCCTCGCCTACTACCTGCTCGGCATCCGCCGCGGCTGGTCCCGCAAGTCCCTGGAGACGGTGTCGACGGCGTCCCTGAAGCCGATCGGCAACATCCTCCTGGTCGTCGGCGCGGGCGGCGTCTTCGGCGCCGTACTGAAGGCGAGCGGGGTGGCGCAGGCGCTGTCGGACACGTTCCACGACGTGGGCCTGCCCGTCATCGTCCTGTCCTACCTGATCTCGGTGGTCCTGCGGGTCGCCCAGGGCTCGGCGACGGTCGCGATCGTCACGACGGCGGGCATCGTGGCGCCCCTGCTCTCCGAGGGCCACCACTCGCAGGCCTTCGTCGCCCTCGTCATCATGGCCATCTCGGCGGGCTCCATCTTCGCCTCGCACGTCAACGACGGCGGATTCTGGATGGTGGCCAAGTACTTCGGCATCAGCGAACGGGACACGCTGCGGACCTGGACGGTCCTGGAGTCGGTGCTGTCACTGGCGGGGTTCGTGGTGGCGGCGGTGGTCAGCGTGTTCGTGAGCTGACTGGTTCCGGCACAGGGAAGTCGTCCATACTGCCGCCGTGGAGCAGCGCATAGGATCGAGCAGCGAGCCGACCGAGACCGCGGAGCCGTTGAAGGCGGAGCCTTCGCAGGCCGGGCCGTCGAAGGCCGAACCCGTGAAGGCCGAACCCGTGATGGGCGCCGGTTTCGACCCGGCCTTCGTCCCGGGGATCACGGGTCCGACGCCGACGGACGGGGTGACGAAGTCACCGGAGCCGAAGGGGGCGCAGGAGCCGCCGTCCTCCGAACCGGTGTCCCCTGCACGGGTGGACGCCGATGGGGCGGACGCGGAAACCGTCGCCGGCGCGGACGCGGAAACCGGCGCCGACACGGACGCCGAGGACGTCGCCGACGCGGACGGAGAGGACAAGGCCGACGGCCCGGTCTTCGAGGCGTCCGACCGCCGGGCGCGGATAGTGGCCGACCGCAAGGGCGTCCGCCTCAGCCTGGACGAGGAGGCCTGCGAGTTCCGCTGGGACGAGATCGCGGCGGTGGAGACGGAGTCACCCCGCTTCGGCAAGCGCTACACGATCACCGTGCACACCCCTGACCGCCGCTGGTACCCGATCGAGATCGAGGCGGCGGCCAGGGCGCGCTTCAAGGAGTGGGACGAGCAGCTCGACGCGGTGCTCGACGCCTACTTCGAGGAGGCGTGACCTAACCGCAGTACTGGGCGGCCTTGCCGATCGACCGGTACATGCAGTCGGCGTTCTCCAGCAGCTGCAACACGGCGTCCTTGTTCCGGGAGGTCTCCCGCTCGATGACTTCGTCGGGCGGGTAGAACCCGCCTCCGGAACTGGACGTCGGATACATCTCGAAGGTGTAGTCGAAGATCTTGTGCACGCCCCAGAGGTAGTCGTCGATGGACCCGTCGGTGATGTACAGGTCGCTGGACTGCTCCGCCGTGTACCCGTTGGCGGCGGCCATCTTCTGCCCCACGGCCTTGAACGCGGCGGCGTCGTCCGCGGTCATTCCGGTGGCGGTGTCGTTGTACGTCCACCCGAACGGCCACAGCACCAGCTCGCTGTAGGTGTGGAAGTCGATGCCGGCCTTGATCTGCTGCTTGCCGCCGACGACCCGGCCGCGCACGAAGTCGGAGACGACCTTCACCTCGGGCGCGGACTCGGCGGCGGATCCGCGGTAGGTCTCGGAGGACGTCGAGCCCGACGACCCGCCGCAGCAGCCCCACTTGTGGTTCCAGTTCCGGTTCAGGTCCGTACCGACGTACGAGGAACCGGAGTTGGGCTGCCGGTTCTTCCGCCAGGACCGGTACGACCCGCTGGCGATGTCGTACTCGCCCCCGTCCGGGTTGAGATCGGGAACGATCCAGATCTCCCGGCTGTCGACAATGTTCGTGATCCGGGAGTCGGTCCCGTACCCCGCGCCGAGTTCGCGCAGCAGGTACAGCGCCATCTCCACGGTCAGGTGCTCCCGTGCGTGCTGATGAGCCGTGAACAGCACTTCCGGTTCGTCCTCGTCGGTGCCGACGTTGTCGCTGACCTTGATGGCGATGATGTCACGCCCTTGGTACGACTTCCCGATCACCCGCTTGCTCATGATGCCCGGGTAGGCGGCGAGCCGCTGGTCGATCTCGGCGTTCGTCTCGGCGTAGTTGTGGTACTTCGAGTCGGCGCTGGGGAAGTCGTAGAGCCGCGCTCCGGACCGCTGCGGCACGTCCCCCAACGGCCGCACGTCGTACCCGAGTCCCCGAAGCCGCCGGATCTGCTCGGCCCGCCCGGACACGACGACGGTCTCCTCGTCGGCCTCGTCGACGGTGACACCGGTCGCCTGGATGGCCGTACGGGTCACGGGTGTCGTGCTCTGGTGGATCTCGTACTGCCGGACGCCGTCGTCGGCCGGTCCGACCCTGCGCACGCTGTCGGCGGTGGCATGCTCGACGCCGGCCGGGACCGGGGCGGCGAGCGCGAGGGCCAGCAGCGCACCGAGAACGGCGGTACGTCTGCCACCACGCGCGCCGGAGCCGCGGATGCGAAGTCGCATGAACTCTCCTTGTGGGGGTGGAGGGGAGGTGGGGTGTTCCCGTGCGACGTGCGGATGCGAGCCGGCGGGGACCTTCTGGCCGGACTCCCTGTGAGCTCGCTGTGCGGGTTGGCGCTCATGGTGCGGGGTTGGCATGATCAGGTCAAGTGTGGGCGAAGGGAACGACCGGAAACGGCGCGGCGGGCCGACGGATCCCTCAGTCGGCGGACTGCCGCGCCTTCAGGGCTTCGATGAAGGGGGTGAAGGCGCGGACCGGGAAGGTGAGGGTGGCTCGGGTGGGGAACTTGGAGTCGCGGATGGATATGTGGGTGTCCATGTCGGCGACTTCGACGCAGTCGTTCCCCTCACCTCCACCTGAGAAGGACGACTTCTTCCACGAGGTGGGGGTGGTCACCGTTCCTCACAGCTCCTTCGCCAACTGGTGGATGAGGTCGCGCGACCGCTCAGGGGACAGCGCCTGCCCCCTCACCCTACGGAACAGCCTGCGGAAGTGCTCCAGCTGTGCTTCCGAGTCGATGAACGCGGTGCCGTGCGGGGCGTCGCGCACGACGGTGTCCAGCCGCGGCACCGCTCCACCCAGGTGCACCATGGCGCTTCCGGCTCCGGCGAAGTCGTCCAGGGCGAACGGGACGACCTGAACCGTGACGTGCCCGGCTTCGGAAACCTCAAGGACGCGGTTGAGCTGTGCCCGGGAAGCGGCGCGCCCGGCCACCCGGATGCGGAGTGCCGCCTCATGGATCACCGTCTCGTACGGGATGGGGTCAGACCCGTCGATGACGACCCTCCGCTTCATCCGGTGCTCCACCCGAAGGGTCACCTCGCTCTCGGGGAACTCCGGGTTCATGTAGGCGAAGAGGGCCCGGGCGTAGTCCTCCGTCTGGAGGAGCCCCGGCACGTGGATGACCGCCACGTCCTTACGGAACCGTGCGTGATGGTCCAGCTCGGCCAGGTCCTGGTAGGCGGCGGGGAGGGCGCCCCGGTACTCCTCCCACCAGCCGCGGGTCCGGTCCGTCGTCATGGCCACCAACGCGTCGATCAGAGCGCCGTCGGTACAGGCGTAGTTGGCGGCGAGTCGGCGTACACGCTCCTCGCTCACCCCTGCGATGCCGGACTCGATCTGACTCATCTGAACGGAGTTCGTCCCGAGCCGGGCCGCTGCCTCCGTCGCCTTCAGCCCCGCGGCTTCGCGAAGTCTGCGCAGTTCGGTGCCCAGCCGAACTTGGCGTGCTGTCGGGTTCCGTCGTGCCGGCACGGCGACCTCTCTCCTCAACGGCTTCGGCGAGGCGACTCGTTCGAGGGCAAGGTTACGCGACCGGCTTGCTGTGAATGAAATTTATGCCCTACCGTCGGTGACGTACCGCATACACAGCGGAAGCACACCGCGTCGTCCTGCCATGACGGCTGCGGCAATGCCACCGCGCGCGCAAACCCCACTCACCGACTGGAGTTGCTGAGCCATGCCCGAAAACGAACCCTGGGACTACACCCTCTGCATCCCCAACGACCCCAGAGCCGTCACCGTCTGCCGCCGCACCCTGCGCGCGATCCTGACCCTGCACGGGGGCCGGCGGCACTGCGGGTACGGCGCTTTCCGCAGGGCCTGGTGTGGATCGGGGCGTGGGACACGGACCCCGCACCACCGGAGCCGCCGGTGCCATTGGGGCAGGTACTGGAGTCGGAGGAGGGGAGGGGGCTTGGGCTGGTGACGGCCTGCGCCCAGGACTGGGGTCGGCAGCCGTCGGCGCGGTTCGGGGACCGGGGGAAGTGCGTGTGGTGTGAGCTGGGGGTGGCGTGATGGTGGCCCGGTTCGAAATCCATCCGGGCGAAGCCTCAGTCACGCCTCCATGATTCATGGCCCGCTGGAAGACACGATGAAGAAGCAAAAGCGCAGGAAAATTCACGGAATGAGTGCGATATGCCCTTCATCCGCCGCGGGCTGACCATGACCACGTCGCTTCTGGCCCTCACCAGCTTCATCGGTATGGGAACCGCCGCCCACGCCGCACAGATGGACGACGGGGATGGCTACAGGCCGTGTGTCATCACCAATCAGGGAAACCACAACGAGAACAGCTACCAGTCGTGTGGACAGATCCTCACCGGAACCGGCCACGTCACCGGTGACAACCACACGATCGGATCCGGGGCCCCGGGACGACCCAACTCGCTGCCGCAGGTCGGCGTGACACCGACCAACCTTCTCTCGGCACCGCAGGACAACGCCGACGTCGTGGCCTTTCTGCCCGGCGGTAGCGATGTCTCCGCCGCCTGCACCGTCAAGAGCCCGGCCGGCGACGGCATCTTCTATCTCGTCGTCACCACCGTCAACAACTACCCCACGGCCGGCTGGGTACCGGCCGAGTCGGTGCAAACCACCGCGGACTTCCCGGAATGTCTGCCGGACTGAGACGACGCCAGGTGCCCCACAGGAAAGCGCCCGGACCGGGAGGGTCCGGGCGCCGGGGACGGCTGGTGGGTCAGGTCACGGCAGTGCGTGGACGTGCGCTCCCGCCGAGTTGGACCACGCGTCGCCCGCCGTCGCGTCCCGGTCCGTCCACGCGGCGGACGTCACGGAGTTGTTCATCGGGCAGTGAGCACGTGACCCTTGGCTCGCTGGCCTCCGGGCCGTTGTCGTGCTTCCGCGACCCGCGGTCAAGGGCGCGTTCCGTGCCGTCTTCGGCGATGGGCCTCCGGCCCACCTTTGACCCGGCCCGTTCCAGCCCGGGGTAGAAGCGAGCGAGCGGCCCGGAGCGGCGGTGGCCCTGCCGGTACCGGGTCCTCGGGCAGGAGCCGCTGACGCGGAGGCGCGCTCGCGCCTCGCCGGCACGCCGGGCGTGGCTTGGCGGCCAACGGTCGGTGGCGGCGGGGATCGGCGGCGACGGGTGTGATTGGCGGATTTGGTCCAGGGGGCGCAGGGAGAGGTGGAGGCCGGGACCGTCCAGACACCTCGCCGCGTGGCTCAGGTCCGCCAATCATCTCGGTCTCGTCGGCCACGAGGCGGCTCGCCATGCTCGCTCGAACTCTTCAGGGCTGATCGAAGAAGCTGAGAAGTGTGGCTGATTGGCCACATCATCGATTGATCCGACGGGAACTTCGCTCAGACCGATTTCCGCGGACTCGTGAGGATCGGGGCTGAGGTACCGCGCCGTTTCCGGGTCGTAGTGGCGGAAGTAGTTGTAGTGGAGGCCGGTTTCGGGGTCGTAGTACTGGCCCGGGAAGCGTAAGGGGGTGTAGATAGTGCTGTTCGCAGCCCATGCCGTTGTCCCCCACAGGGTGCTGCGCGTGTGCCAGGCGATGTCGCCCTGTTCGTCGACGAGTTCGGTCGGGGGGTCGATCAGGTCGGTGACGATGGTGAAGAAGCGGGAGTTGGTTCCCTGCTGGGAGGCGTCGGCCGGGGTGATGCGTTCCGTCTGGGCCAGGGGGCGTAGACCCTGGTGGTCCCAGGTGAGGGTGACCGGGTGGGGGAGGTCGGCGGACGTCGTCGTCTGTTCGCAGAGGGTTGTGCCGTCCCAGGTGAAGTCCACCCGCTCCATGACCGTTTCGCCGTCCTCGGCGAGGCGGAGTTTGGCGGTGCGGCGGCCCAGGGGTCGTAGGTGTAGCGCCAGCGGGTGCCGTCCGGGGTGACCACGGACGTCAGGCGGTCCTCGGCGTCCCATGCGTAGCGCCAGGTGTCCGGCTTGCGGGACAGGCGGGTCTTCTGCCGGAGCGTGATGCGGCCGAGTGCGTCGTGTTCGTAGCGGACGTTGCCTGCCCGGGTGATGCGGGTGCCCGCGTACGCGCGCGGACCCCTTGCCTCCGCGCCCGGGTGGTCCGAGGGCCAGGACGCCTCGGTCTGGTTGCCTGCCTCGTCGTAGGCGTACCGCTCCGTCCAGCCGGCCGCGTGGACCGCCGTCACCCGGCCGGCCGCGTCGAGGTCGAAGCGGCGGGTGCCGGACAGGTGGTCGTCGATGCCGATCAGGTTGCCGTCGGCGCGGTAGGTGTACGTCCGGTGCTGGAGCCGGTGGCCCCGCGCGCCGGTCACCGACTGGGACGTCAGGCGGCCCATGAGGTCGAAGGAGTGCTCCAGAGCGACCGTGCCGTCGATGTGGCGGGCCAGTTCGCGGCCCGCCTCGTCGTACGTGAAGTCGATCGGCCGGCCCGACGCCACCATGCCCGTGCGGCGGCCCGCCGCGTCGTACGACCATGTGGATACGGCACCTGTCGACGTCGTGCGGCCCGTGCGGCGGCCCAAGGCGTCGTAGGTGTACGTCACCGTGCGGCTGTTGACGGTCTCCGAGTGCAGCCGGCCGTGGCGGTCTCGCAACAGGGTCAGTGTTGTGCCGTCCGGGCCCGTTGCCTGGGCCAGTTGGTCGGTCATGTCGTAGGCATACGTCGTGGTTTGACCCGCCACCTCCTTGCGTAATACTTGACCGAGTTCGTTCCGCTCGAAGGTCACCTCCTGGCCGAGGGCGTTGCGCCGCGTGACCAGGCGGCCCACCGGGTCGTACTCGTACGTCAGCGTGCGGTCGTCGAAGTCCGTCTCCGCCACCAGGCGGCCGGCCGCGTCATACTCGTACGTCCAAGTGAGGCCCTGCGGGTTCATGACCTTCGTCAGGCGCAGTTCCGTGTCGTGCGCGAATTCGTAGCGGACGCCGTCCGGGCCCGTGCGGGCCGTCAGCAAGTCGAAATGCGTGTACTCGAAGCGGCTGACCCCGCCCAACGGGTCTGTGTGGCTCGTGCAGTTGCCCTCGCCGTCGTACGTCCACGTCTCCCGTCGTGCCGTCCGGGGCCGTGCGGCAGGTCAGTTTGCCTTCAAGTGACCATTCCAAATGGGTCGTCGCGCCGGTGGGGTCCGTGAACGTGGTCGGGAGGCCCAGGGCGTTCCGTTCGTAACGCGTGGTCGCGCCCAGTGGGTCCGTCATCTCCGTCGGGAGGCCCGTGCGGTCGCAGACGACCGTCGACGTGTTGCCCAGCGGGTCCGTCACCGACGTCAGGTGACCGGCTTCGGTGCAGGTGAACCGGGTCGTCCCGCCCGCCGGTTCCGTCGCCGACGTGCGGTTGCCCCGGTCGTCGTACGTCTGGCGGATCACCGTGCCGTCCGGGTTCACGATCTTCACCGGCAGGCCGAGGTCGTTGTACTCCGCCCGCGCCTCGCGGCCGTCCGGGCGGACAACCCGCGTGAGGTTGCCGGCGGCGTCGTACTCGAACGTCGTCGTGTGGCCCAGTGGGTCCGTCGTGGACAGCAGGCGGTTGTAGCGGTCGCGGCTGTGGTGGGTCGTCGCGCCCAGTGGGTCGGTCTCCGCCACCACCTGCCAGGCGTCGTTCACCAAGAGCGGCGTGTGTGGCCCTCAGCCGTCGTTGCCGTCGTCGTCCTCAGGCCCGTTGTCGCGTCCGAGTCGCCGTACGTCAGGCGCAGCGCCATGTGACCCGCCGAGCCGCCTTCCGCGACGCAGCGGTCCTGGTCGTCGTACTCGTACGTGTAACTGCGGTCGTTCGTGTCCGTCCAGGAGGTGACGCGGCCGGCCTCGTCGTACGTGAAGCGGAGCGGCAGGCCGGAGGAGTTGACGACCTCCGTGAGGTTGCCGTCCGTGTAGCCGAAGCGCCTCAGTTCCTCGCCGGTCGCGGTCAGGTGATACGCCGTGACGCGGCCGGATTCCGTCGTGATGCGGACGCCCTGGCCGCCGCTCGTGTGGACGCCCAGCGGGGTGCCCTCGGCGTCGTACTCGAAGGTGCTCCAGTTGCCGTTGCGGTCGTCGATCTGTTCGAGGATCGCGAGGTCGGGGCCTTGGTCGGCGAAGTGCCAGGTGCGGTGGGTTCGGGGGTCGGTGATGGTGTAGCCGTCGTCCACGCGGTCCAGGGGGAGGCGGGGGCCGTGGGTGGGCAGGGTGGGCAGGCCGGGGGCGGGGTGGGGGTAGGACAGCAGGAGGCCGTCCTCCGTGATGTGGACGACTCCCTCCGCGTCGATCTCCAGGCGCTGGTCGAGGGTGGAGGACCAGGAGGGGCCGAACCAGCGGCCCAGGTGGTAGCCCGACTCGACGCGCCGGGTCAGTTGCAGGGGGAGTGTGCCGGGGAGGGTGACGTCCGTCTGGGGCAGGTACATCTTGCCGGTGGTGAGGTCGACAGGGTCGGTGCCCTTGCTCTCCACCGCTTCTCCGGTACGGGAAGGCTGGTGCGGGTCCTCGTTGACCCGGTCCCGGGCCGTTTTGCCGGCCGCGCCTTCCGCTCCGGCGCGGGCTTCCCGTGCGGCTGCTGTTTCCCTCGTTCACCGCGACCTCGCAGGCGTCCACCGCCACCTCGTCCGGCACGATCCCGCGCACCGGAGGAAAGACCATGCCGTCCTCCCCGTCCGCGCAGTCCAGCGCCACCCCGCACGGCACCCCGGCCGCCGGAACCGCCGCGTCCAGCAGACGCGCCCCCAGCCACCGCTGATACGGCCACTCCCGGTCACCCTCACCCCGCGCGAAGGCGAAACGCGCCAACGCCCCCTCGTTCGAGAAGGCGTAGAACCAGCGCACACCACCGAAGTCCGCCACGAGGGGCGCGTCGTCCTGGTCCACGGGTACGAGCACCGCGGTACGGCGGAACTCGCCCAGCAGCACGGCGAACCGGTGGCGTCCCCGCTCGGGGTCGTCTGTGGTCCCGGGTGGGTCGATTACGGATTACGGTCATGTCCGCGAAGTCATACAGGCGTGACCTGCGTGTACGCCCCCCCGTGTTCCGTCATGGGCGGGATCATCACACCGGCCTGACGGCAGTCGCAAAGCGATGCCCGGCCGACCGGTCAAGTCCGGCCGTCCCGCCGCACAGCACAGCGCCCGGACCGAAAGGCCCGGGCGCCGGGTGTGTCCGAAGGTCACGTCACGGGAGTGCGTGGACGTGGGGTCCGACCGTGTTCGACCATGCGTTGCCCGAGGTCGCGTCCCAGTTCGTGGACCAGGTCATGGCGCCCCGGAGCGCGGGGTACGTCTTGGACGGCTTGAAGGTGCCGCAGTTCGTGGCCGCCGTCAGGCAGTCCAGGGCGTTGTCGACCACCGTCGGGGAGACGTAGCCGCTGCCCGCCGCGCGGGTGGAGGCGGGGACGCCGAGGCCGACCTGGGACGGGGAGAGGCCGCCCTCCAGCTGGATGCAGGCGAGGGCCGTCAGGAAGTCGACCGTGCCCTGGCTGTAGACCTTGCCGTCGCAGCCCAGCATGGAACCGCTGTTGTAGTACTGCGTGTTGACGACCGTCAGGATGTCCTTGATGTTCAGGGCCGTCTGGAAGTACGTGTTCGACGTGGACTGCATGTCGATCGTCTGGGGGGCCATCGTGATGATCAGCGAGGAGCCCGCCTTCGATGACAGGGAGCGCAGCGCCTGCGTCATGTACGTCGCGTTCAGGCCGTTCTCCAGGTCGATGTCGACGCCGTCGAAGCCGTACGTCTGCATCAGGGAGTAGACCGAGTTGGCGAAGTTGGCGGCCGAGGACGCGTCGTTGACCGACACCGAGCCCTTCTCGCCGCCGACCGAGATGACGACCTTCTTGCCGGCCGCCTGCTTGGCCTTGATGTCGGCCTTGAACTGGTCGACGGTGTAGCCGTTCAGGCCGGCGGAGTCCAGGGTGAAGGAGACGGCTCCCGGGGTCGACGTGGCGTCGGCGAAGGCCACGGCGATGATGTCGTAGGACGACGGGACGTCCGAGAGTTCCTGGACCGTGGCGCCGTTGTTGAAGTTCTGCCAGTAGCCGGTCACCGCGTGCTTGGGCAGGGAGCCGCCGCCTCCGCCGCCCGGGCCGGAGGTCGTCGTGCCCGTCACCGTCGCCGACTTGGCCGACTCGCCGGCCGCGTTGGTCGCCGTGACCTGGAAGGAGTACGACGTGGACGCGGTGAGGCCGGTCACCGTCGCGGACGTGCCGGTCACGGCGGTGACCTTCGTGCCGTTCCGGTACACGTTGTAGCCCGTCGCGCCCGACACCGCCGACCAGGACAGGGAGACCGCGGAGGACGTCGTACCGGTCACCGAGAGGCCGGCCGGGGCCGCCGGGACGGTCGGGGCCGGGTCGCCGCCTCCGCCGCCGTCGGGGCCGTAGACCGAGAGGTCGTCGGCGTAGTAGGCCGCCTGGCCGTACCAGCCGTGGGTGTAGACCGTGACCGAGGTCGTGGACGAGCCCGTCGTGAACGTCGTCGACAGCTGCTTCCAGGACGCCGAGTCGGGGGTCCAGGTCGAGACGTCCGTCGTACCGGTGCCCGTCACGCCCAGGTAGGAGTAGCCGCCCTGGACCCACGCGCTCAGCGTGTACGTCGAGTTCGGCTTGACCGCGACCGCCTGGGTGCACTGGGCGTTGTCCTGGCCGGCCGGGGTCGCCTTCAGGGCCGAGGTGCCCCCGTGCACCGGGGACGTGACCGTCGTGCCGCTGCCGGCCGTACACGTCCAGTTGGCCAGGCCCGACTCGAAGCCCGCGTTCTTCACGTTGTTGACGTCCGCGGCGGACGCGGGGCCGGCCGTGGCGAGGCCCGCGACCGAGAGGGCCAGGGCGGTGGCGGCGGACCATGCCGCGAGCCGCCGTCCGCGGGGTCTGGGTATGCCTGGTGCGCGGTCCACTGGAGCCTCCGTGGGGAGTGGGCGGTGAGGGGAGGAGAGGGGCGGTGGCCACCGCTTGCGCCCTTAAGTTGGTCCAGACCAATCCGGGTGTCAAGAGGTCCAGACCAAAACCGTCTCCGACCGGTGGCTCAACCTGTCCAGGTTTGGCGGGACTTGCTCCGGGAGAGTTCACACCGGCTTCACCAACGCTGTTCTCCGGCCATACGCCCGTGGATACAGTGCTCAGGTAGTCACGCAATGAAGTCGTCCTGGCGCATGGGAGTTACACCGGTGGGCCGGAGGGTGTGAAGAGCGGGGAGCTGCGCGTGCCAACTGCCATTGCCGTGACCAGTGCCGACATGGCGCTGCCGGCGCAGGACGAGCGGACCATGCCCGCCGTCGTGCTGGCCGGCCTCGACCACAAGCCGCTGGACCAGGCCCTCACCGAACTCCAGTCCCTCACCGAGCAGTACGGCTATGTGGTCGTCGTCTGCTCACAGGCCACCCCGGAGCCGGTCGTACGGCGGCTCCACACCCTGCGCTCGCTGCTGGAGAGCGACCGCATCGCCCTGTTCCGGCCGGAGCTCCCGCCGCTCGGCATCGCCGTCCTGGCCCGGCAGCTGCGTCAGCTCGCCTCCTGCGACCTGAGTCCGGGCGTCCTCGCCTCCGCCGGCCGGCTGCTCACCCACTACATCCACGCCGGCGCCGTCCTCGGCTCCGTCGCCAAGCTGGACCGGGTCCCCGTCGGCCTCAAGGCGCACGCCAGGTCCTGGATGCCGGGCAGCCAGTTCGCCGTCCTCGCCCACCCCGAGCCCCAGCTCGTCAAGGTGGCCCCCGACGCCACGCTCAAGGGGCCCGAGTTCAGCACCTGGATGCTGGTCGCCAAGGGGCAGTTGCAGAGCGACTGGGCCGCCGGGCTCGGCACCCGGTGGGGTGTGCACGGGCTGCGCGAGGTCCCGCTGCCCGCCGAGTCCCCGGTGTGGTGGGGAACCGGCCGCGTGGTCGAGTTCTGCGGCTACCTCGCCGACCTGTCCGTGCTCTACCAACTGGTCACCTCCGTACGGCAGACCAGCTGTCACTGGTGCGGCCTGGACGTCATCGGCGACCGCTGCGTCTTCTGCTCCGCCACCCCGCCCGCGTACGAGACACCCCGCGCCCTGGAACAGCGAACGCCCGCCTGACCTGCGCGAACCTGACCCGTCCCGCTCGACCGATTCCCCCAATGAGGTTGCACGGTTCATGAACTCCCGTCAGCGCCGCGGCGTGATACTCCTGATCCTGTCGGTCCTGTGCGCGCTGGGCGCGTTCGCCGGCGTGCTCTCCGTCATCCACGACGCGAACTCCAAGGTCGGGCCCGAGGTCGCCGCCTACCGGGTCAGGTCCGAGGTGAAGCCGTACACCGCCCTGGACACGGACCAGTTCGAGAAGATCGAGATGCCGAAGCGGTGGCTGTCCGGCAACGCCGTCACCGACCTCCGGCAGATCCGCGGCAAGATCGCCGTGACCACCCTGCACGCCGGCTCCCTGCTCCAGACCGACATGATCGTGGACCGGCCCGCCCTCCAGCCCGGCCAGCAGGAGGTCGCCATCATGATCGACGCGGCGACCGGCGTGGCGGGCAAGATCACCCCGGGGTCGCGGGTCAACGTCTATGCCACCTTCGAGGGAAAGAAGGAGGGCGACCCCGACCAGTCGAAGATCATCGTGACCAACGCCCGCGTCATCGACGTCGGCCGGATCACCGCCCTCGAACCCGACCGCGACAAGGACCGGCAGCCCACCGAGGCCGTTCCCATCACCTTCGCGCTGTCCACCATCGACGCCCAGCGCGTCACCTACGCCGAGTCCTTCGCCCAGCGCGTCCGGCTCGCGCTCGTGGCCCCCGGCAGCGAGACCAGCGTCCCCGACAAGGACCGCACCTACGAACTCGCGACGGACAAGTGAGAGGCGGCCATGCCCACCAGGATCCTCCCGGCCGGCGCGGACCCGGACGCCGTCCGCTCCCTCACCACCCTGCTCAGCCAGCTCCCCGACGCCGAGCCGCAACCCCCGGTGACCGACTCCACCCAACTGGTCGACACCCTCGCCCGGCTCGCCGCCGAGTCGGTCGACGAACTGCCCGAGGTCGTGGTCGTCCACGAACGGATCGGCCCGGTCCCGGCCCTGGAACTGATCCGCGAGGTCGCCCTGCGCTTCCCGGCCGTCGGCGTCATCCTCGTCACCACCGACGCGAGCCCCGGCCTGTTCGCCGCCGCCATGGACTCCGGCGCCCGCGGCCTGGTCGCGCTCCCGCTGTCGTACGAGGAGCTCGCCAACCGCGTGCAGGCCGTCGCCCAGTGGTCGACGGGGGTACGGCGGCACCTCGGGCACGGCGCCGAGGTGCTCGCCGGGGCCGGCGGCACCGTCGTCACGGTCAGCGGCGCCAAGGGAGGCGTGGGCGCGACACTGACCGCCATCCAGCTCGCCCTCGCCGCCCAGGCCTCCGGCCGCGCCACCGCCCTGGTCGACCTCGACCTCCAGACCGGCGACATCGCCTCCTACCTGGACATCCAGTTCCGCCGGTCGGTGGCCGACCTGGCCGCCATCACCGACATCTCGCCCCGCGTCCTCGCCGACGCCGTCTTCCGCCACGACACCGGGCTCGCCCTGCTCCTCGCGCCCGGCGAGGGCGAACGCGGCGAGGAGGTCACCGACCGCGCCACCCGCCAGCTCGTCAGCGCCCTGCGCTCCCGCTACGAGGTCGTCGTCGTCGACTGCGGCGCCCAGCTCGGCGGGGCCGGCGCGGCGGCCGTCGAGATGGCCGACACCGCGCTGCTCGTCACCACCCCGGACGTCATCGCCGTACGCGCCGCCAAACGGACCGTACGGATGTGGGACCGGCTCCAGATCCGCAAGGCCGAGGAGACGACCGTGGTCGTCAACCGGCACACGCGCAGTACGGAGATCCAGCCCGCGCTGGTGCAGCGCATCACCGGGACGGCGCTGGCGCGTACGGCCGTGCCCGCCAACTTCAAGGAGCTGCAAGGGGTGGTGGACGCCGGGCGGGTCCACGAACTCGACGCCAAGAGCACGGTCAAACAGGCGCTGTGGGGGCTCGCGGGCGAGCTCGGGCTGGTGAAGGCCGCGGAGGGAGCCTCCCACCGCGGGAGCGGACGCGGTTCCGTGAGCCTGCGGCGGCGGAAGGAGTGAACCCCTGATGAGAAGGCCGGACGGGGACCGGGGACAGGTGAGCGTCGAGTTCCTGGGCATGACCCCGCTGATCGTCCTGACGCTGGTGCTCATGTGGCAGGCCGTGCTCGTGGGATACACCTTCACGCTCGCAGGGAATGCTGCCGACGAGGCGGTGCGGGCGGGAACGGCCGCGCCACGGGGAGGCGCGCGCCAGGCCGCGTGCGCGGAGGCGGGGATGAAGCACCTGTCGGGAGCGTGGAAGGGGGACGCGTCGGTGCAGTGCAGCGCGTCCGGCTATGTCACGGCCGATGTCTCCCTCAAGGTCCCCGTCCTCTTCCCGGGCGTGATCTCCTTCCCCGCCACCGTGCACGGCCACGCCGGCGCCGTAGAGGAGGTGAAGGACTGAGATGTCGTACCGCCCGGGACGCGACCGGGGCCAGGTCGCCATCGAGTACCTGGGGTTCATCCCGGTGCTGCTGATCGTCGGGCTGGCCGGAATCCAGCTCGGCGCCGTCGCCTACGCCGCCGAGCAGGCCGGTACGGCGGCCAGAGCAGGGGCGCGGGCGGCCTCGCTGGACCAGTCGTACGCCCAGGCCTGCGCCGACGCGGTGAGCGGCGGCCTGAAGGTGTCCTGCTCGTCCGCCCCGGGGGGTGACTCGGTCACCGTCACCGCGACCGTCCACATCCCCACCGTCGTCTGGGACCTCGGCTCCGCCACCAAGTCCGCCACCATGCCGCTCGACCACTGACCGAGGAGAGGCGACCCCATGAGTCTGCGGGCACGCATCAGCACCCCGGAGGAGCACGGCAGCCGGGGCGAGGACGGGCATCTCGTCGCCTCCTACCGGGCCAAGCTGCTGGAGGAGATCGACCTCGCGGAGATGAGTGCGCTGGCCGCCGCCGAACGCCGGGCGCGGCTGGAGCGGGTGCTCGGGCACATCATCAGCCGCGAGGGCCCGGTGCTGTCGACGGTCGAGCGCTCCCAGCTGATCCGCCGGGTCGTGGACGAGGCGCTGGGCCTCGGCATCCTGGAGCCGCTGCTGGAGGACGCGTCGATCACGGAGATCATGGTCAACGGCCCGGACGCCATCTTCGTGGAGCGCGGCGGCCGGGTCGAACAGCTCCCCCTCCGGTTCGTCTCCGCCGACCAGCTCATGCAGACCATCGAGCGGATCGTGTCGACGGTCAACCGCCGCGTGGACGAGTCGAACCCGATGGTGGACGCCCGCCTGCCCTCCGGCGAGCGGGTCAACGTCATCATCCCGCCGCTGTCCCTGACCGGCCCCATCCTCACCATCCGCCGCTTCCCGCGCTCCTTCACCCTCCAGGAGCTGATCGGCTTCGGCTCGCTGGACGAGCACATGGTGTACCTGCTGGCGGGCCTGGTGCAGGCGAAGTTCAACATCATCGTTTCCGGCGCGACCGGCACCGGGAAGACCACGCTGCTCAACGCCCTGTCCGGGCTGATCCCGGCGCACGAGCGCATCATCACCATCGAGGACTCCGCCGAACTCCAGCTCCAGCAGACCCATGTGGTCCGCCTGGAGTCCCGCCCGCCGAACGTGGAGGGCAAGGGCCAGGTCACCATCCGGGACCTGGTCCGCAACTCCCTGCGGATGCGCCCCGACCGGATCGTGGTCGGCGAGGTCCGCGGCGGCGAGTCCCTCGACATGCTCCAGGCGATGTCCACGGGCCACGACGGCTCGCTGGCGACCGTGCACGCCAACAGCGCCGAGGACGCGCTGACCCGGTTGCAGACCCTGGCCTCCATGTCCGACGTCGAGGTGCCCTTCGTCGCCCTGCACGACCAGATCAACAGCGCGGTCGACGTCATCGTCCAGCTCACCCGGTTCGCCGACGGCGCCCGCCGGATCACCGAGATCGCGCTGCTCGACAGCCACGGCGGGGAGCCGTACCGGCTGGCGACCGTGGCCCGCTTCGACGCGCGGCCCATGACCCCGGACGGCCGCGTGTACGGCGACTTCCGGTACTTCCCGCTGCCCCGCCGTACCGCCGACCGCCTCTACATGGCGAGCCAGCCCGTCCCGCAGACCTTCGGCGTCGCCCGTTCCGCCGACCAGCTCGCCACCCGAGAAGCCAGGTAGGACTCAAGGACCATGGAACTGCACACCCTCGTCCAGCTCACCACCGGCGTGACGCTGCTGACCTGCGTCCTGGCGGTGGCCGGCGTGCACGCCTACGCCTCCGGCCGGGCCCGGCGCGCCGCCCTCGTGGACCGCCTCGCGCACACCGGCGCGCCGCCCGCGACCGGCCGCACACGCCGCTTCCGCGACCTGGACCGGCGGCTGCGCCGCACCCGCCTCGGCCGCTGGCTGGAGCGGCGCCTGGCGGCCACCGGCCTGGACGTCACGCCGGGGGAGTTCTTCGCCGCCATGCTCGCGACGGTGGCCGCGCTCTGGCTGATCGGCCAGGCCACCCTGGCCCCGTTCTTCGGCCCGCTCGCGGGCCTGCTGGGCGTCTGGGCGGCGGTCCAGTTCCTCAACTGGCAGCGGCAGAAGCGCATCGAACGCTTCATCAACCAACTCCCGGAACTGGCCCGCATCCTGGCCAACGCGACCCAGGCCGGCCTCGCCCTGCGCACCGCGATCGGCATGGCGGCGGAGGAGCTGGAGGCCCCGGCCGGCGAGGAACTGGCCAAGGTCGCCGACCAGCTGGCCGTCGGCCACTCCCTGGACGACGCCCTCGGCGAGCTGGCCGACCGCCTTCCCTCCCGCGAACTGGTCGTGCTCGTGACGACGCTGGTCCTGTCGAACCGGGCGGGCGGCCAGGTGGTCTCCGCGCTCCGCAACCTGACCGAGACCCTGGAGGAGCGCAAGGAGACCCGGCGTGAGATCCGCACCCAGCTCTCCCAGGTGACCATGACGTCGTACGCCGTGCCCGTCCTCGGGGTCGGCGCGTTGTTCCTGATGAACGGCGTCAAGGACGGCGCACTGGACCGCATGACCGGCTCACCGGTCGGCCAGGCGTGCGTGATCATCGCGTTCGCCATGTACGCCGTCGGCTTCGTCCTCATCCGCCGTATGAGCCGGATCGACGTCTGAGGGAGGTGACCCGATGGCATACCTGCTCGCCCTGCTGATGGGCCTCGGCGTCTGGGGCGTCTTCGCCGGCATCCGCATGTACCGCGCGGACGCCCGGCTCCCCGGCGACCTCGCCGTCGCCCTGGAGGTCGGCGCCACCCGCACCGGCGCGGTCGGCTCGGTCGTCGACCGCATGGGCATGCGCTACGCCCCCGCCGTGCTGCGCCTGATGGGCCCGCGCCTGGTGGCCAGGTACCGCCGGAAGATCGACCTCGCGGGCAACCCCGGCGGCCTGACCATCGACCGCTACGCCGCCCGCCGCGCGGTCTACGGCGCCCTCGGCGGCGTCGGCTTCCTGGTGTTCCTCCTGCGCGGCCAGTGGTTCGTGGCCGTCCTGCTGCTCCTGTTCGGCGCGTTCTGGACGGAGGTCGGCCTCTGGTCGGCGATCCGGGTCCGCAAGGACGTCATCGAACGCACCCTGCCGGACTTCCTCGACGTCCTCGCCGTCGTGGTCAGCGCGGGGCTCGGCTTCCGGCAGGCCCTGGACCGGGTCGCCTCCCGCTACGAGGGCCCGTGGGCCGACGAACTGCGCATCACCCTGCGCCAGATGGACCTCGGCATGAGCCGCCGCGAGGCCTTCGCGGAGCTGCGGCGACGCAACGACTCCGAGCAGGTGGCCATGTTCGTCACGGCGTTGCAGCAGGGCGAGGAACTGGGCGCGCCCATCGTGGACACGCTGGTCTCCCTGGCGAAGGACATGCGCCGCACCGACGCCCAGAACGCCCGCCGCAAGGCCGCGCGGGCGGTGCCGAAGGCCACGCTGATGATCACCACGTTCATGGTCCCGGCGACGATGCTCCTGCTGGGCGCGGGCCTGCTCCTCGGCTCCGGCGTGGACTTCGGCTCGCTCACGGGGGAGTGAGGACGGCCGTGACGGTGACGGGCTCGACGGCGCTGAGGGGGCGTACGGGCCGGGGCGTGCACGCGGGGCTGGCGCGGGCCGGGGCGTGGCTGCGGGGGGTCGGGTGGAAGCGGGATCCGGGGGCGGCCGGGTGGGAGCGGGATCCGGGGGCGGCGGGGTCGGAGCGGGATCCGGGGGCGGCCGGTGCCGAGGCGGAGGTCCCACCGCACCCGACGGCCGCGGCGACGGTGTCGGCGGCGCCCCCGACCGAGCCCTCCGAGAAGCTCCAGATCCGTGCCCTCCAGGCCATGTGCCGCCAGGTCTTCGGCTTCCGCCTGGCGATGATCGTCCTGTCGGCCCCCGCCGCCCTGCTCAACGCGGCCCCCGGCCTGGGCGCCCGCCTGGTCGGCGCGGCCGTGGTCGTCACCTTCATGGTGTCCTACGTCCTCTTCCGCGACTGGGAACGCTTCGGCCCCCTCCTGCTGCGCCACCCCAGCCTCCTGGCCGCCGACACCCTCTTCGGCTCCTTCCTCCTCATCTCGGCCGGCCCGGACACCACCCTCGCCTACGTCAGCGTCTGCACCCCGCTCCTGGCCGGCCTGGTCTACGGCTGGCGCGGCGCCGCCTGCTTCGCCTCGCTCCAGTCCCTGATCCTGCTGCTGGTCCACGCCACGCTGAAGGCCGACCGCCACGCGCCCGTCGCCGAGGCCCTCCTCCTCCCCGGCCTCTGCGTCATCGCCGGTGCCATGGGCTCGACCCTGCGCAACCTGATGCTCCGCTTCGGCGCCGCGACCCAGGCCCTGACGACGGTCCAGGCCCGTCTCGCGGCGGCGGAGGCGGTGAGCGCGGAACGCGCCCGGCTGGCCCGCGAGATGCACGACTCCGTGGCCAAGACCCTGTACGGCGTCGCCCTGGCGGCGGACGGCCTGGCGGCCACGGCGTCGGCCGCGGCCCCCGACCCGGCCCGCATCAGGGAACAGGCGGAACTGGTGTCCCGCTCGGCGCGCAGGGCGGCGGCGGAGTCCCGGGAACTGCTGACGGACCTGCGCCGGGACCAGCCGGACGCGCCGGACCGCATCCCGCTCTGGCGGGAACTGGCACACCGGGCGACGGACTTCACGAGACGCACGGGCCTGGAGGCCACGTGCGGCTGGGAAGGGCGGGAGGAGGACGGCGGGGCGCGCGAGGGCGACGGCGGGGCGAGGGACTGGGACGGCGGGGCGAGGGACGGGACCGGCCTCCCCGCGCTCCCGGCCCCCCTGGCCCGCCACGTCCTCTCCATCGTCACGGAGGCACTGGAGAACGCCCACCGGCACGCCTCCGCGACCCGCGTGGACATACGGGCGGCGGTCGACGGCCACCTGCTCCGCGTCACGGTCCACGACGACGGCAGGGGCCTCCCGCCGGGCACCACACTCGAAGAGCTGCGTGGTTCGGGCCACTTCGGCCTGCTCGGCATGGTCGAGCGGGCAGCGCAGGCCGGCGCCCGGATCCGCATCGGAAGGGGCCGTCACGAGCGAGGCACGGAGGTCCGCCTGGAGGTCCCGTTGCCGACATCGCCACCCGGGCCCCGACATGCCTGAGAGGAGGCACATGCGCCCCGGACGACCATCAGAGCCATTTCCGCCGCAGGCGCCGGCGTCCCCGCCGCTGCGGTTGCTGGTCGCCGACGACAACCCCGTCGTCCGCGCCGGTCTGACGGCCCTGCTCTCGGGTCACCCGGACACCACGGTGGTGGCGGAGGCGAGGGACGGTCGGGAGGCGTACGAGGCGGCGGTCCGGCACCGGCCGGACGTCATCCTCCTCGACGTCCGCATGCCCGGAGTCGACGGAATCTCGGCGTTGCCCCACCTGGTGGGGCTGGCCCCCGTCATGATGCTCACCTACAGCCATGAGACGGAGACCGTGCGGGAGGCGCTGCGGCTGGGGGCGGGGGGATACCTGGTGCACGGCGAGTTCACGACGGAGCAGTTGGTGAGGGCGGTACGGGACGTACGGGAGGGGCGCCCGCATGTGACGCCGGGGGCGGCGAGGGCGTTGCTGTCGGAGCTGCGGGGGGATGCAGCTGCACACAACTCCGCACAACTTCCCGTCGCGGAGCCATCTTTATCCCCCCCAACGCTTTCGCAACTGCAACCATCTGTGGGACAGTCGTTCCGGTCACGGTTCCGGCTGAGCAGCAGGGAGGCGGAGATCATGGACCTCATCGCGTCCGGCATGACCAACCAGCAGATCGCCGCGGCCTGCTTCATCAGCGAGAAGACGGTCAAGAACCACATCAACCGCATCTTCGCCAAGCTCCACAGCACGACGAGGTCCCAGGCGACGGCGAAGTGGCTGGGGGTGGCCTGACATGCCACGACGGGAATGGGCCTGGGGTTGGGCCCTGGGGCCCTCTGGCAGGGGCTGCTCCGAGCTTTACGTTTCCGGAAGCCGAAGCGAAGCCGGAGGGGAGCGTCATGAGCGACTGGATGCTGAAGTTGATGGTGGCGATGCAGCGCCGCACCGACGACAAGGGACAGACCGCCGTCGAGTACCTCGGGATCATTGCGGTGGTTGTGGCGATCGTGCTGGCGGTTACGGGTACCAGCATCGGATCGGCGATCCTCGACAAGATCATGGCGCAGATCAACAAAATCGTGTGAGGCGCCTCCGTCATTACGGCGATGCCGGGCAGGCCTTCCCCATCTACATCACGGTGGTGGCGGGCCTGCTCTTTCTTGCGTTCGCCTACCTTGCGGTGGGCCAGGCCGCAGTGAACCGCGGCGGTGCACAGACAGCCGCCGACGCGGCAGTGCTGGCTGCTGCCCAGAACGGGCGTGACCAACTCGCGGCCGCATGGGTCGCGGATCTACTCCACCCCGACAAGTGGAGTGATGTCTTCGACGGCGAGTTGCCGGTCGACAACCCCTGTGCTCGTGCGGAGCAACTCGCGGCGCAGAACGATGCCACGCTGAATGACTGCAACTGGCAGCTTCTGCGGTACACGGTCGATGTCGAAACGAACAAGTCAGTCGGAGATTCCGTTGTCCCCGGCACGGAGGACATCCACTCCAAGGCCGCCGCCACGGCCGTGATCGAGCCACGCTGCACGTTCGACCCTACCGAGGAGGCAGCCGGGGGCGATGAGCTGCCCCCACTCGACTGTGACGGCAAGACCTGGAATCCGGACCCGGACGATGAAGCCACTCTGCCCGCGCCGGAGGATCTGTTCGACGTCCACCTGGCCGATGGAAAAGCCCACGATGATTGATGAGGAAGCGGAGCGATGAGCATGCGGTTCACTGCGAAGGCCCGCAGGGGGATGGTCGCGCTGACCGTTGCTGCTGGGCTGGCCGTTACCGTTGCCGGTTGTGGCGGCGGAGGGAATGACGACAAGAAACCGGAGACCTCTGCGTCGGCCTCCAAGACCGACGGCTCACAGCCGAGTGCCCAAGAGGGGCAGTCAGAGGCACCTTTGGCAGAGCTCAAGGGACAGGACGGTCTTCTCCTCCAGGTGACCTCCGCACAGCGGGATTCCGGTGGATTCGTCACTGTGAATGGCAACCTGAAGAATGACGGGGCGCAGTCGGTGGTCATTCCGTCCGCCCTTCGCGGGGACGAGACTGAGATCGTTCAACATGGGACATCTCTCGGTGGTGCCACCCTCGTGGACGCCAACGGAAAGAAGCGCTACTACGTGCTGCGGGACACGGACGGGCGCCCCCTCACCACGACCGGTCTTTCAACGATTCAGCCAGGTCAGACCATCCCGGTGTTCATGCAATTCCCCTCCCCGCCCCCCAACACCACCGAGGTGACCCTTCAACTGCCCACCTTCGCCAGTGCTTCCGTCAAGATCTCCGGGTGAGGCCCAAGTGATCACCGCGTCCCGGATCGCCCTCACGGCCGCTGTTCTGTTGTTCGTCGTGAATCTGCCCGCCACCTCCGCGATGGCCGACGACACCGGTCCCAGTGAACCCCCCGGTACCGAACCCTCCGCCGCCGCCCCGGTGAAGGTCGACCCCACGGATCCGGATCTGAAGCTTCCGGAAGGGGCCACGCTGGCCGAGGCCAAGGTGTTGGACATCAAGTCGGTCGTGGAGGACCAGAGCGGGGACGAACGGCGCGAGGACACCAACGCCGACGTGACCTTCGCCCTCCAGGCCGAGGTGCTGTTCGACAAGGACAGCGCCAAGCTCGGCGCGGAGGCGAAGGCCCGTATCGCCGGCATCGCCGAGGAGATCAGGAAGCAGAACGCGACCCAGGTCCGCGTCTTCGGCTTCACCGACAACCTCGGCTCCTCCGCCCACGGCGATACCCTCTCCAAACAGCGCGCCAACGCCGTACAGGCCGTACTGGACCAGGACCTGAACGCCCCGTCCATCACCTTCGACGTCCGCGGCTACGGCGAGCAGTACCCGATCGCCGACAACTCCACCGAGGCCGGCCGGAAGAAGAACCGCCGGGTGGAGGTGTCCTTCCCCCGTACCCAGCAGTGAGGCGGCACCCGGCTAGCACCCCGGGCCCACCCCCGTCTCCGCCTCCACCTCAACCCGCGCTCCCGGCCGCAGCCCCCACCCCGCCATCGCCCCCGCCTCCGCCTCCAGCACGTGCCGTGCCCGCGGGCGCGGCAGGCCCAGGCGGCCGGGGCGCATCGTGCGGACGGCGATGACGGTCAGGCGGCGGTCCAGGTAGGCGACGTCGATCGGGATCCGCATCCCGAACGTGTGCACCCCACTGGCCGGCGACAGCAGCAGCGCCCCGTCGACCGTGTCCCGGCCCAGGAGCCCCTTCGTCCGCGCCCGGTAGGAGGCCGCGATCTCCAGGGGGACGGTGACGGCGGCCTGCCGCCCGCCGGAGCCCGCCCGCACGATCAGCCGTCCCCGTCCGTCCCGCCAGCGCCGCCCCATGCCCCGACCTCCCACGCCCAGCCACCCGTGTCGTCAACTCGCCCGACCGCACAAACGCGTTGTCCTCAGCCGTCCTCCCCACTAGGAAGGGCTCCATGACAGGACTCGGTGTCGTATTCCGCCCCCAGCTTCCTCCCGAGCGGCTGCGGGCCATCGCCCGCCTCGCGGATGACGAGGGGCTCGAAGAACTGTGGCTGTGGGAGGACTGCTTCCTGGAGGGCGGGGTGTCCACGGCCGCCGCCGCGCTCGCCTGGACCGAGCGGGTGCGGGTCGGCATCGGACTGCTGCCCGTGCCGCTCAGGAACGTGGCCGTCACCGCCATGGAGGCCGCCTCGCTGGAGCGCATGTTCCCCGGCCGGGCCATCCTGACCGTGGGGCACGGGGTGCAGGACTGGATGGGCCAGGTCGGCGCGCGGGCCGCCTCCCCGCTGGGCCTCCTCGGTGAACACCTCGACGCCCTGCGCGCCCTGCTGCGCGGGGAACGGCTCAGCGTGCGCGGGCGGTACGTCCAGTTGGACGACGTCGCCCTCGACTGGCCCCCGGGGCGCCCGGTCGACGTCCTCGCGGGCGCCACCGGACCCCGTACGCTCCGGCTCTCCGGCGAGAAGGCCGACGGCACCCTGCTCACCGCCACCACCTCGGTGGACGGCGTACGGCGGGCCAGGAAGCTCGTCGAGGAGGGGCGGCGGGCGGCCGGACGTGACGGTTCGCACCGGATCGTGGTCTATCTGCTGGCCGCCACGGGCGCGGGCGCCGACGCCCGGCTGCGCGCCGAACTCGCCGCCGAGGGGGTGGAGGCGGGGGCGGACGTGGGGGTCGCCGGTGACGCGGGCGCGGTCGCCGAGGCGGTACGGCGGCTGGCCGGGGCCGGTGCGGACACCGTCGTCCTCCAGCCGACGGCGGACGAGCCCGACCCGGAGGGCTTCGTGCGCTTCGCCGCGCGGGAGGTCCGCCCGCTGGTGCCCTGAGCGGGCAGCGGGGGACAGGGAGTCGCCGCAGGTCAGAGGTGTTGTCAGTGGCGGGTGTCACACTCCCCGGCATGACCGACCGACACGAGCTGGACGAGACCGGTGACCGCGAGACCGCCGCGTCCGACCCGGATCTCCCCGTGGGTCTGCGGGTCGTCACGGACCAGGACCTGGAGGCCCTCTTCGCCTACGAGCACGACCCCGAAGCCGTCCGGCGGTCGAGGTTCACCCCCCGGCCGCGGGACGCCTTCTTCCGGCACTGGCGGGAGCGGGTGCTCGGTGACCCCGACTGCCTGGTGCGGACGGTCACCGTCGGCGGGGAGGCCGCCGGGAGCGTGGTGTCCTGGACGCAGGACGGGCGGCGGTTCGTCGGCTACTGGCTCGGGCGGCCGTACTGGGGTCGCGGGGTCGGCACGCGCGCGCTCGCCCGGTTCCTGGAGCTGGAGCCGGTGCGTCCGCTGTACGCGGACCCCTTCGCCGGCAACACCGCCTCCGTGCGGCTCCTGGAGAGGCACGGCTTCGAGCGGACCGGCACGGTCCGCCACGGGACGGACGAGCACGTCATGCTGGTCCTCGCGGCGCCGTCCGGGCAGAGCTGAGAGCGTTCCCGGCCCGGGGCGCGGAAAAACAGCGGGACCCGTCGGGGGTCCCGCTGGGATCATGGCCGTATGACTCCGCAGCGTTCCTTCGAGGACCTCGTGGCCGAGGGTGCCGCCGTACCGACCGAGGGCTGGGACTTCTCGTGGTTCGAGGGCCGGGCCACGGAGGAGCGGCCGTCGTGGGGATATGCCCGGTCGGCGGGGGAGCGGCTGGCCGGCGCCGAGGCCGTGCTGGACGTCCAGACCGGCGGCGGGGAGGTGCTGGACTTCGCGCTGAGCCGGGCCGAGCCCGCCCGGCCGGTGCTGGTCGCGGCCACCGAGGGGTGGCCGCCGAACGTGGCGAAGGCCACCGCCCTGCTGCGGCCCCGGGGCGTCGTGGTGGTCGCCGCCCCGGACGACGCACCGCTGCCGTTCGCGGACGGCGCGTTCGACCTGGTGCTCAGCCGGCACCCGGTGCGGCCGTACTGGGCGGAGATCGCCCGGGTGCTGCGGCCCGGCGGGACGTACTTCGCCCAGCACGTGGGGCCGAGCAGCGTCTTCGAGCTGGTCGAGTACTTCCTCGGGCCGCAACCGGAGGAGGCGCGCGCCGGCCGTGACCCCGAGCGGGAGCGGGCCGACGCCGAGGCGGCGGGCCTGGAGGTGACCGGGGTGCGGGCGGAGCGGCTGCGGATGGAGTTCCACGACATCGCCGCCGTCGTCCACTTCCTGCGCAAGGTGGTGTGGATGGTCCCGGACTTCACGGTCGAGGCGTACGAGCCGCGGCTGCGCGCGCTGCACGAACGGATCGAGCGGGAGGGGCCGTTCGTCGCGCACAGCGCCCGCCACCTTTTCGACGTACGCAAGCCGGGCCGTCGGCCGTAGTCCGACCGGAGTTCGCCCGGGGTTTCCACATCGTTATCGGGCGCGGTTCACATCGGTCGCCTCGATCACGTAAGTTCAGACCAAGGTTATTCGCGTGAGCAAAGCTGCGCGGGCGGTACCGCGCAGTGGAGGGGGCTGCGCGGTGCCGGGGAGCCGCGCGGTCCCGGCCCGGGGGTGTAGCGGAGGCGTCAAGTCCACCCTTCGCCGACGGCGTCGCCCGTCCGGGGGGACCCGGGGCAACTCGCCAATGAACCCCAAGATGGCCTAATCCTTACGAATCCATTCGTATCCGACCGGATTTCCCTGGAATTCCGCTGTGAACCGGCCATGAAGCCCCCATGAATCCCGCATTCCGCGACCACCGGGGCGTCGCCGGGTGATTCCGGTGAGTAGTTGTGGCCCGTCGATGCGCCCACCATCCCTTACGAAGGGTTATGGTGGAAACCCCCCCTCGGGCCGGTCCGTCTCCCCCCCCACGGACCGGCCCGTTTTTCTTCCCCGCTCCGGGAACCCGTTCACGGAACGCGCCACGGGAATCCGCTCGGGGAAACCCGCCGAGGGGGCCCGCTCCGGGAACCACACGGCCCCGGTCCGCCGTCCCCACGGACGGGGCGGGCCATGACCAACCCCCGAGCAGCGGTAGGCTCAACGGCTCCGGCACCCCATCCCCCGCGCCCAACCCCCGGAGGGTCACGTGAACCTGCGCGACAAGCTGCGCGGTCTGCTCGTCAGGCTCTACGCACGCCGGGTGGAAGGCCACCTGGACCACGCTCAGGTGCCCAAGCACATCGGCGTCATCATGGACGGCAACCGCCGCTGGGCGAAGGCGTCCGGCTCCAGCACCGTCCACGGGCACCGGGCCGGTGCCGAGAAGATCGAGGAGTTCCTCGGCTGGTGCACCGAGACCGACGTCGAGGTCGTCACCCTGTGGCTGCTGTCCACCGACAACTTCGACCGGCCGCAGGAGGAACTCGTCCCCCTGCTCGGCATCATCGAGGACGTCGTCCGCACCCTCGCCGCCGACGGCCGCTGGCGGGTGCACCACGTCGGCACGATGGACCTGCTGCCCGCGCAGATGCAGACGGCCCTGAAGGAGGCCGAGGAGGCCACCGCCCACATCGACGGGATACTCGTCAACGTGGCCATCGGTTACGGCGGCCGGCAGGAGATCGCCGACGCCGTGCGCTCCATGCTGCTCGACGCGCAGGACAAGGGCGTGTCCATGGAGGACCTCGCCGAGTCCGTGGACATCGACATGATCGGCCGTCACCTGTACACCGGCGCCCAGCCCGACCCGGACCTGGTGATCCGCACCAGCGGGGAACAGCGGCTGTCCGGATTCATGCTCTGGCAGACCGCTCATTCGGAGTACTACTTCTGCGAGGTCTTCTGGCCGGCCTTCCGGAAGGTCGACTTCCTGCGCGCCCTGCGCGACTACGCCGCACGTCACCGCCGCTACGGCGGCTGACCCGCCGGCCCCGCCCCGTCGCCGCTCGGTGACGGGGCGTTGTCGTTTACCCCGATTGGCGGGGACGTAACGAGGAGTTCACCAGCGCGCTGGTGGCCGCATTTGCATGGCCGCGCGTCATCGAGGGCATAAACCAAGCAGGTCGACGCCCGAACCACGGGCGTCGGATCTCAGCGGGCGGCACGGGGTCGCCCGCCCGGGAGGCCCTTTGCACCAGCCCGACCGTGCGGTCGCCGCACGGAAGCAGCCGCGGAGGGCCGGTTCACGGCCCGCCGTGCGCGGGGGCCGGACACCGGTCCAGCATCACTTCGTCGCTCCCCGACCTCATCCGAGGGGGTACGTCCTTCCGTGGTGACCAGCACAAAGCGCCACAAGCCCGACCGGCGCACGTATGTTCTCGACACCAGCGTCCTGCTGGCCGACCCGAACGCCCTGACCCGCTTCGACGAGCACGAGGTCGTGCTCCCCATCGTGGTGGTCACGGAGCTGGAGGCCAAGCGGCACCATCCGGAGCTCGGCTACTTCGCCCGCCAGGCGCTGCGCCTGCTGGACGACTACCGGGTGAAGCACGGTCGCCTCGACGCCCCCATCCCGATCGGGGAACTGGGCGGGACGGTCCGGGTCGAGCTCAACCACTCGGACCCCAGCGTGCTGCCCACCGGCTACCGCCTGGGGGACAACGACTCGCGCATCCTCGCGGTGGCCCGGAACCTCCAGGCCGAGGGGTTCGACGTCACCGTCGTGTCGAAGGACCTGCCGCTCAGGATCAAGGCGTCCTCGGTCGGCCTGCTCGCCGAGGAGTACCGGGCCGAACTGGCCATCACGGAGAACTCCGGCTGGACCGGGATGACCGAACTCACCCTGCCGGGCGAGCAGGTGGACGTCCTCTTCGAGGAAGGGCACGTGTACGTCCCGGAGGCGGCCGACCTCCCCGTGCACACCGGCCTGACCATCCAGTCCGAGCGCGGCAAGGCGCTCGGCCGGGTCACCCCCGAGGGCAACGTCCGGCTGGTGCGCGGCGACCGGGAGGCGTTCGGCATCAAGGGCCGCAGCGCCGAGCAGCGCATCGCCCTCGACCTGCTGCTCGACCCGGACGTCGGCATCGTCTCGATGGGCGGCCGGGCCGGCACCGGCAAGTCGGCGCTGGCGCTGTGCGCGGGCCTGGAGGCGGTCCTGGAGCGCCGCCAGCACCAGAAGGTGATGGTCTTCCGGCCGCTGTACGCGGTCGGCGGGCAGGAGCTGGGCTATCTGCCGGGCACCGAGGCGGAGAAGATGAGCCCGTGGGCCCAGGCCGTCTTCGACACCCTGTCGGCGGTCACCAGCCGGGAGGTCATCGAGGAGGTCACCGCGCGCGGGATGCTGGAGGTGCTCCCGCTCACCCACATCCGCGGGCGCTCGCTGCACGACGCGTTCGTGATCGTGGACGAGGCGCAGTCCCTGGAGAAGAACGTCCTGCTGACTGTTCTGTCCCGGATCGGCGCGAATTCGCGTGTCGTTCTCACGCATGACGTGGCACAGCGGGACAATCTGCGCGTAGGCCGCTACGACGGCGTGGTCGCCGTGGTGGAGAAGCTGAAGGGGCACCCGCTCTTCGCGCACGTCACGCTGACGCGTTCCGAGAGGTCCCAGATTGCGGCACTTGTGACCGAAATGCTGGAGGACGGGCACATCTGACGCATCTGGCGCACGCATGACGGCTGTTGGCGCCGTCCGGTAAAGGCCACGAGCCTAGCCGGGCGGCGCCTTCGTGCGTGGAGTTTTCCTGAAATCCCCAGGGCCAAACAGGATGTGAGCTTTCACACGCAACGCAGAATTGCCACGCGGCGTCCGGTTACGGCAGAGTCTCGTTCCTGTCAGGCCCCGCATACGACACAGCTGTACCCCCAGCGGTACGACGCCACCTGAGCACCACCAACTCCATAGAGTTCGTCGTATGCCGCCCGAGCACCACGCGGCGCTCCCTCCGGGGGAGTTGCCCACCGGGCCCGCGCCTCCGTGACCCCGCAGTTGGGAGGCCAGTGTCAGGGGCACGATCGCGTCCGCAAGGGTCACCGAAGCGGGCGATGCTGGAAGGAAACCGTGTGAGCCGGATTTCGGTCCGGGGATTCGCAGTGGCCTCCGCCACCGCGGTCACCGCTGTCGGAAGCGTCGTCGGCGTTGCCTCGGGCAGCACCGCGCAGACCAACGACGCCGAGGCGACGGCAGCCGACACCACGCTCCTCGCCGACATACCCGCGGGTCAGCAGGCGCAGGTGCAGACCGCGTCCCTGACGCAGCAGGCCGACGCACAGGCCATCGCCGCGGACGTGAGCGCCAAGAAGGACGCCGAGGAAGCGGCCCGCAAGGCCGCCGCCGAGACCGCGATCGCCAAGAAGGAGCTCGCCGAGAAGGCGGCCAAGGAGGCGAAGGAGCGCGCCGAGGCGAAGGCCGCGGCGAGCCGTGGGACCGACGTCCGCGACTCCTCCAGCTTCCCGGTCCAGAGCAATTACACCGTGGCGCAGATCCAGGCGATGGCGCGCCAGATGGTGGGCGGCGGCCAGTTCC
>NZ_BMUI01000017.1 GCF_014650115.1 Streptomyces olivaceoviridis
GGGGGGGCGGGGTGCCGGACGGGGCCGGGTGCGGGTGGTGGACGGGCTCCGCGCCGGGCGGCTGCTGAGTGTCGCCGGGTGCCGAAAGCGTGCTGGGCGTCGGTCTCTGGTGGCTCGGGCCCCGCACCGGAGGGCTGCTGAGAGTCTCCGGGTGTCGGCGTGCTGAGCGTCGGCTTTGGTGGCCTGGGCTACGTACCGGGCGGTGGCTGAGTGCCCCCCGGGTGTCGGCGTGTTGAGCGGTGCCGGGCCGGGCTCGCGTCCCTCAGTGGAGCGCTCCGGACAGCAGGTGCAGCAGATCGCCGGTCGCGTCCGCGGCGAGCAGGGCCGGGAGGGTGCCGAGCGCGAGGACGGCAAGGGCGGCGGACCACAGACGCGGCGGCGGGTTCGTCTGGAGGGCCGCGATCCGGCGGGTGACGGCCCGGTCGGTGAACTGGAGGGCGCAGCCCACGCGTGCCCGGCCCGCGCTGAGCGCGGCCCGGGCCAGCGCCCGCGCGGTCACCCGCCGGTCCCCGACGACGGCCGCCGCCCGCTCGTCGGCCCACCGCTCCACGAGGAAGGCGACCGCCGCGCGCACCGGTTCCAGCAGCGGATCGGCCGCCGCCGCGAGCGTGACCGCCGACACCAACAGCCCGTGCCGGTGCGTGAGATGGGCCCGTTCGTGGGCGAGCAGCACCCTTCGCTCCGCGGGCCCCAGCGCGTTCAACATCGCGGAGGTGACCAGGATCCGGCCCGGCCGCCCCGGGATGGCGAACGCCCGCGGCACCTCCGAGGCGGCGACGATCAGCTCGGTGTCCGCCGGCTGTCCCGCGCCGAGCCGCCGTAGCGCGCGCCGCGTGCACCGCTCGGCGCGCACGGCCCGGTGGACGCGCACGGCGACGGCCGCCAGTGCCAGACAGGCGGCGAGCCCGATCACCGTGGGCACCGGGTCGGTCAGCGGGTGCCCGTCCTCGCGGGCCTCGCGGATCACCGGCGGCGCGTCCCCGAGCAGCGCGGTGGTCAGCAGGAGGAGCGACCAGGTGGTGGCCGCCGCCGTCAGCACCGCGGCCGAGGCCAGCACGCGCGCGGCGAGCGCCGGCGCGGCCCGTCGGGCGAGCACGGGAGCGACGGCCGACAGCAACAGGGACAGCGCCAGCGGGGCGTACACGTCGAACGTCATGCGCGGCACCTCATGAGTCCGGCCTCACGCGCCGTCTCCGGCGAGCAGCTCGCGCAGCGCCCGCTCTTCCTCGGCGCTGAGCCCGGTCACGAACTGCTGGAGCGCGGCGATCGGGTCCGGCCCCCGGTCCAGGGCCTCGTGCATCGCCTCGGCGGTCAGTTCGGCCGCGTTCTTGGCCGGCCGGTACGCGCCGCGCCGCCCGTCGGCGTCCCGGAGCACCAGCCCTTTGTCGTGCAGCCGTTTGAGGATCGTATGGACCGTGTTGTACGCGAGCCCGCCATCGATCTCGTGCTGGATCTCCGCCGGGGTCAGCGGTCGCTCGGTGGCCCAGAGGGCGGCCAGCACCTCGCTCTCCAGCTCCCCGGCGCTGCGCCGCTCCGCTCTGCCGCGGGACCTTGTGCCAGCCATGCCTCAACCTTACAGCGCGTAGGGCCGTCGGCCGGATGGCCCTGCCTGCGGGCACGGTCAGGCCATTCACGTTAGTTTGTCCGTGTTTTCCCCTACTCCCGTCTCCGGCCCTACGGGCCGTAGGGTGACCGTGGGCCCTACGGGCTGTAGGGGGCGGGGACGGAGGGGTGGTCATGGCCGGCAGTGCGCACGCGACAGTCGACGCGGCGAACCGCGAGCACGCGCGCCGCGCGTCCGCCGGCTCCGGGCACGCCGTCTGGCCGACGGCGGCCGTCGCCGCGGCCTTCAGCCTGGCCCAACTGGTCCTCGTGCGCCCCGGTCTGGGGCTCGGCTGGGACGAGACGGTGTACGTCAGCCAGGTCAGCGGACACGCCCCCGCCTCCTTCTTCAGCGCACCCCGCGCCCGGGGCGTCTCTCTGCTGGTCGCCCCCGTGGCGGCGTGGTCGTCGTCCACGGCCCTGCTGCGGATCTACCTCGCCCTCCTCTCCGGCCTCGCCCTGTTCCTGGCCCTGCGCGCCTGGCGGGGACTGTTCCCCGTCCGGGTCCTCGCCTTCGGCGGCGCCCTGTTCGCCTCCCTCTGGGTGACCCTGTTCTACGGCCCGCAGGCCATGCCCAACTACTGGGTCGCCGTCGCCGCCCTGGCCGCCGTCGCCTGTTTCCTGCGCGCCCCCACCGACCGGGGCGCCCTGTGGGGCCTGGCGGGGAGCGCGGCGGTCATGGCGTGGATGCGGCCGGTGGACGCGGTCTGGGCGACGGTGCCGCTGCTCGCCCTCGGCCTGACGCGCCGCCACCGGCGGGCCCTGCTCGTCCTGCTCGCCGGGCTCGCCGCCGGCGCCGCCGAGTGGGTGGTCGAGGCGTATGCGAGCTACGGCGGTCTGGCACGCCGGCTGTCCGACGGCTCGGCGATCCAGGGCGGCCTGGGCTGGCACTTCGCCGTCGTGGACCAACTGCGCGGTCTGGGCGGGCGCACGCTGTGCCGGCCGTGCACCGGCGCCCTGCCGCATCCGCTGGTCACGCTCTGGTGGTTCGCGCTGCCCGTGCTGGCCGCCCTCGCGCTGGTCGTCGCCTGGCGCGGACGGCGCCGGGCGGCCACGGTGCTGCCGCTCGCCTGCGCGGCGACCGCCGCGTTCCCCTACCTGTTCCTGATCGGCTACGCGGCACCCCGCTTCCTGCTCCCCGCCTACGCCCTCCTCGCGATCCCGGTCGCCGACGCACTGGCACACCTGATCGCGAGGTCGTACCGCCCGGCCCAGCACTCGCCTTCACACCTGCCGCCGCCTCCGGCCCGGCGCTTGCCGGGGCGCCCCGGCGGGCGTTCTGCCTCATGCCCGAGCACACACCCGGCCCACCGCTCGACCCCGCCCTCGGTCCCTGCCCCGGCCGACCGTCCGACCCTGGGCTCGCCTCCGGCCCCGGCCGACGGTCCGGCCCCGGCCGACGGTCCGGCCCCGGCCGACGGTCCGGCCCCGGGCTCGCCTCCGGCCCCGGCCGACGGTCCGACCGTGGACCCGGCCAGTGCCCCGGCCGACCTCCCGACCCTGCGCCCAGCCCCTCATCCGGCCCCCCGCCCGACCCCCGACCCCCGCTCGCGTCCGGCCCCGCACCGGTCCCCGTGTCCGAGCCCGCCCCCCGGCCGGCTCCCCCCATCCCACCCGACCCGGCGCCCGCTGGCCCTCGTGCTGGTCTGTGCCTGTCTCGCCGTCCATCTCGCCGTGCAACTCGTCGTCCTCCTGCACGTGGTCGGCTCGGCCACCGCCGCGCATGACGCCTGGGGGCGCACCGCGGCCGAGATGCGACGCCGCGGGGTACGGCCGCCCTGTCTGGTCACCGGGCACGAGGCCATCCCCGTCGGCTTCGCCGCCGGCTGCGCCTCCGCCGCGACCGCCGGGCCCAACGCCAACACCACCGAGGACGGCATCACCCGGACCGCGCGGCGGACGCCGGTCGCCACGCTCGTGCCGGCCGGGTCCGCGCCGCCCCGATACGCCCGCGACTGGCCGTCCGTACCCGTCGGCGCGGTCCGGCTCTACTACGTCGTACCGGGCGCCGCCTCATGACCTCCCCGGCCGGGCTCACCGCCTCCCTCGGCCGCCGGCGCGCCCGCTGGCAGGCCGGCGCCTGTCTCGCCGTACTGCTCGGCGCGCTGTACCTGGCCCACCGCCACTGGCCCGCGGTCGAGAGCGGCGCCGGGCGGCTGGCGGGCGCCGACCAGGGCTGGCTGCTGGTCGGGGCCGCCGCGGCCACGGGCACCTGGGCGGCCTCCGCGCTCGCCCAGCAGGGCGCCGTCGTAGCGCGGCTGCCCGGACCCCGCCTGGTCGCCGCACAGTTCGCCGCTTCCGCCGCCAACCACCTGCTGCCCGCGGGGCTCGGCGCGGGCGCGGTGAACCTGCGGTTCCTGACGCGCTGCGGGCTCCCGGCCGGCCGCTCGGCCGGCGCGCTCGCCGTCAAGGCCGGCGCGAGCGCCGCCGTCCGCCTGGCACTGATCGCGCTGCTCGCCCCGGCCTGCCCCGGGCTGCTGCGCCTCCCGCCCGTCTCTCCGACGGCGGTCGCCGTCGTCCTGGGTGTCGTCGCCCTCGCGGCGGCCCCGCTCGCCACCCCCTGGTGGCCGCGCTGCCGGCGGGCGCTCGCCGGCGTGGTGGCCGACATCCGCGCGCTGCACGCCTGCCCGGCCCGCGCCGCGGCCCTGTGGGGCGGCTCCCTGGCCTTCGCCGGGCTGCACGCGTTGGTCCTGATCGCCGTCACCCGGGCCGTCGGTCTGCCGCTCGCGCCGCTCCAGGTGGCCCTGCTGTACCTCGCGGCGAGCAGCGCCGCCGCCCTGCTGCCCTCCCCGGGCGGCCTCGGCTCGCTGGACGCCGCCCTCGCCCTCGCCCTCACCGCCGCCGGCACCCCGGGCGCCGCCGCCGCGTCCGCCGTCCTCGGCTACCGGCTGCTGACCGTGTGGCTGCCGCTGCTCCCCGGCCTGCTGGTGCTCGGGGTGCTGGTGCGCCGCAAGGCCCTGTGAGAACGGGGGAGTTTCCCGCGGGCCCGCTTCAGGTAGGAGTCGGGTACTGCCGTGTGACACAGGAGGGGGAGTCATGCCGGGCAACGACAGCGCGGGCCTGCCGAGCGAGGCCTTCTTCACACCGGGGACGTCGTCCTTCACCGAGTTCCTGACCGCGCACCGCCCCGGGCTGCTGCCCACCGCGCCCCCGTTCCCGCCCGGCGTCCGCGTGCCGGCGGACAGCTTCCCGCACGGCACCACCGTGCTCGCGCTCACCTACCGCGACGGCGTGCTGATAGCGGGGGACCGCCGGGCCACGATGGGCAACCTCATCGCCCAGCGCGACCTGGAGAAGGTGCACCCCGCCGACGACCACACGGCCGTCGCCTTCGCCGGCACCGTCGGCCTCGCCCTCGACCTGGTGCGGCTCTACCAGGTCGAGCTGACCCACTTCGAGAAGATCGAGGGCGTCCCGATGACGCTCGGCGCCAAGGCGACCCGCCTCGCGGCCATGATCCGGCAGAACCTCACCCAGGCCATGCAGGGACTCGTCGTCGTCCCGCTGCTCGTCGGCTACGACCTCACCGCGCCCGGGGGCGGACGCGGCCGGATCTTCAGCTTCGACGCGGCCGGCGGGCTCTACGAGAAGCGGCACTTCCACGCCGAGGGCAGCGGCTCCCCGTACGCCCGGGGCGCCCTGAAGAAGCTGTACCGGCCGGACCTGTCCCGCCGGGAGGCGGCCCTCGCCGCGCTCCAGGCGCTGTACGACGCGGCGGACGACGACTCGGCCACCGGCGGCCCGGACCTGCACCGCCGGATCTTCCCCGTCGTCTCGGTCATCACCGAGGACGGCTTCGAGCGGCTCCCGCAGGCGGAGACGGAGGACCTGAGCCGCGAGACGGTCCGGCAGCGCGCCGGCCGCCCGGACGGCCCGCACGCCTCACCCTGACGGGCACCGCCGGGCCCCCCGGCGCGGCGAGCCGCCTTTCCCTCCGCATGGGGAAGGGCTGCCGAGGGCTTTACTGCACGTTGCTTGCAGGTGCGGAGCGATGGCACAAGGCTGTAGGGCGTGCCGCACCCCGCGCCACCGGAGGGACACCACCTCCTGCGGCGGCTGCCCCTGATCCCGCTCCGCCCCTCCCCGCCCGGGCCGGGAGATCGCCCTCGGCCCGGCACCGCGTCCACGGCTCCATGACGCGGCGGGAGCGGATCAGGGGCGGCGGGACGGCCGGCCTCGTCCTCGCCCCGCACCTGTTCGGTCGGGGCGCGCCCGCCGGCGTCGCGGCACCCCGCCACCTCGGCCTCGGCGGCGAGTCCCGCGGCGTCGGATGTCCGCCGACCGATCTGTCCGGGCGCCGGCGGGGTTAATGATCCGGTCACGGGAAACGCGGACCAGGACCGCCCGCGAACCCGAAGGAGGCGACCATGAGCGACCAGCAGTCCGAGCAGACCCCCATGGCGGACGACGCCTACCAGCCCACGGGCAGCAACGAGGAACAGGAGGACGCCGGGCCCCTGGATCTGCAGGACGCGGTCGGCGAGCGCTCCTACGACGACATGCTCGACGAGGGCTACTCCCCGCCCGAGCGCCCCCTCGGCGTCACCAAGCACGGCACCACCGCCGCCGAGCAGCACGAGGGGGAGAGCCTGGACGAACGGCTCGGCCAGGAGGTCCCCGACGTGACCCCGCCGGCCGGCGACGAGATCGGCGACCTGCCCGGCGGCGAGGGCGAGCCGGTCGACCCCGAGGCCGGCGCGGCCCGCGCGGGCCGGCTGGTCGCGCCGGACGAGGGTGCCCACGCCGACACCACCAAGGAGGAGATCGCCGAGGACGTCGGCATCGACGCCGGGGCGGCCGGGGCGGAGGAGGCGGCGGTGCACGTCGTACCGGACGAGACCCGACTGCCCGAGTGAGCGGCAACCGGCGACACTCCGCGGTGGACCGGTCGCCCTCCGTGTGACACCCCGCGCACAGGGCACCGGCCGGACCCGACGTCCGGCCGGTCTCCCCGTTCGGGTCCCTACGCTCCCCGGATCGCCCTAGGGCAGCAGCTTCTCGACGGCCGCCATGCCCTCCGACTCCAGCTTGCGACGCGCCCAGTCAAGCGTCTTCGGTGTGACGTCCCGGCCCGCCGCCATCACCAGGTCCTCCGGGGTGACGTCCTGGGCGGGCGCGGAGTGGAGCAGGGCGTCCGGGGTGCAGACGTCGTCCGACGAACGGGACTCTTCGGGTGTGGATGTCGACATGATGCCTCCTCCTCGGTCCGGATGACCGCATCCGTGCCGGTGCCTCTCGAACGGGGCACACTCTCACCATTGCCCTCCCCGGCGCACCCTGCATCCGGAAGCGCCACGGGAGCGGGTGAGGACCGCCTGCCCACACCACGGCGAACCACTCGCCTAAGCTGGAAAACACTCGCATCAGGCACATACCGCCCGCACCGCCCCGCTCCCCGGGAGGCCTCCGATGGCCGATTCGCCGTTCCACGGGAACGGACCCCGTGACCACCGCTACCTGCCCATCGCCGAGCACGGACTCATCGGCGATCTGCGCACGGTGGCCCTGGTCGGCAGCAACGGCACCATCGACTGGTACTGCTGCCCGGCCTTCGACTCCCCGAGCGTCTTCGCGGCGATCCTCGACGCCGAGCGCGGCGGCCGGTTCGAGCTGGCCGCCGCCGTGCCGGCCCGCACCAAGCAGTTCTACTTCCCCGACACCAACGTGCTGATCACCCGGTTCTTCACCGAGGACGGGGTCGGCGAGGTGCAGGACTTCATGCCGATCGCCGGCGAGGGGCCCGGGGACGGGGGCCGGCACCGGCTGATCCGGCGCGTGGTGTGCGTCCGCGGCACCGTCCCCTTCCGGACGCTGGTCGCCCCCCGCTTCGACTACGGCGCCGCCGCGCACACCGTGCGCCCCCTGGACGGCATGGTGGTGTTCGAGTCGCCCGCCCAGTCGCTGTCGCTCACCTCGACCGTCGCCCTGGAGTGCGACGAGCGCGACGTGCGCGCCGACTTCAAGCTCGGCGAGGGCGAGTCCGCCGTGTTCGCCCTCGACCAGGTCGACGGCGAGGTGTCCCCGCGCGGCTGCGCCCACGCCGAGGCGGAGTACCAGTTCAACGCCACGGTCGCCTACTGGCGGCGCTGGCTGCACCAGTCCCGCTACCGGGGCCGCTGGCGCGAGATGGTGCACCGCTCCGCGCTCACCCTGAAGCTGCTCACCTACGCCCCCACCGGCGCCATCGTCGCCGCCCCCACCACCAGCCTGCCCGAGCAGCTCGGCGGCGAGCGCAACTGGGACTACCGGTACGTGTGGGTGCGCGACGCCGCCTTCGCCGTCTACGCGCTGCTGCGGCTCGGCTTCGCCGGCGAGGCCGAGGCGTTCATGCGGTTCCTGACCACGCACATCAGCCCCGGCTGCGGCGACGGCTCCGACCCGTTGCAGATCATGTACGGCATCGACGGCCGCACCGAACTGCCCGAACGCGAACTGCCGCACCTGGAGGGCCACCTCGGCTCCGCCCCGGTCCGGGTCGGCAACGCCGCCGTCGGCCAGCTCCAGCTCGACATCTACGGCGCCCTGATCGACTCCATCTACCTCTACGACAAGTGGGCCCAGCCCATCTCCAGCGGCCAGTGGGACGACGTGTGCCGCCTGGTCGACTGGGTGTGCGACCACTGGGACCAGCCCGACGAGGGCGTGTGGGAGACCCGCGGCGGGCGCAAGGACTTCACGTACTCGCGGCTGATGTGCTGGGTCGCCATCGAGCGGGCCATCCGCCTGGCCACCCACCGCGGGCTGCCCGCCGACCACCGCCGCTGGCGCCAGGCCCGGGACGACATCTACCGGTGGATCATGGGATGCGGCTGGTCGCGGCGCCGGAGCGCCTTCGTGCAGTACGAGGGCGGCGACGTCCTGGACGCGTCCCTGCTGATGATGCCGCTCGCCAAGTTCATCGCCCCCACCGACCCCAAGTGGCTGTCCACCCTGGATGCCCTCACCGAGGACCTCGTCTCCGACTCGCTCGTCTACCGCTACGACCCGCAGGCCAGCCCCGACGGACTCCGCGGCGACGAAGGCACCTTCTCCATCTGCTCGTTCTGGTACGTCGAGGCGCTGGTCCGGGCCGGCCGGCTCGACGAGGCCCGGCTGGCCTTCGAGAAGATGCTCACCTACGCCAACCACCTCGGCCTGTACGCCGAGGAGATCGGCCGCACCGGCGAGCAACAGGGCAACTTCCCGCAGGCGTTCACCCACCTGTCCCTCATCAGTGCCGCGTTCAACCTGGACCGCGCCCTCGGCTGAGGCCGCCCGCACGTCCCGGTCGGGCCACCTCTGTCACCGCCGTGTCACAGCGCGTCCGCGCACCACAACCACCCCCGCCCCCGCCGGGTCGAACCAAGCGCCGGCCCCGACCAGCCGGCCGACGGATCACCGATCACCCTCGGGGGTAAGGGACATGACCAGCAACACCCGACGCACCGCAGGCTCCGCCGCCGTCGCCGCGGCCTCCTTCCTGCTGCTGGCCTCGGCCGGCATCCTCGCCGCCCCGGCCGCGTTCGCGGGCGTGCCCGGCGGCACCACGGCCGCCGACCGCAACAGCGACTTCGACGGCGACGGCTACACCGACCTGCTCACCGGCGTCCCCGAAGGCACCGTCGACGGCAAGGAGGGCGCCGGCTACGTCACCGTGCAGTACGGCGCGCCGAACGGCATCGGCACCGACGCCACCGTCCCCAAGGGCCGGGTCCAGGTCATCAGCCAGTCCACCCGGGGCGTGCCCGGCACCTCCGAGGCCTGGGACGACTTCGGGCAGGCCGTCGCCACCGGCGACCTGAACGGCGACGGCTACGACGACGCGGTGATCGGCGCGCCCGGCGAGGACGAGGGCACCGTCGCCGACGCGGGCCGGGTGACCGTCCTGTACGGCTCCGCGAAGGGGCTCGGAGCGGAGCGGAACGCCTCCGTCACCGCCGCGAAGCCCGCCGCCGGCGCCCGCTTCGGACTGTCGGTGGCCGCCGCCCGGTTCACCGGCGACATCGACTCCGACCAGCTCGTGGTGGTCGACCAGAACGTCGGCCTCACCGTGTTCACCTGGCACGCCGGAGTCCTGCGCCAGGTCGGCGCCCCGCACTCCACCGGCCACCGGCTCCAGCCCGGCCACGTCACCACCGGCGACTACGACCGCAACGGCTTCGCCGACCTCGTCGTCTCCGGCTACAGCCCCGACGACGACTACACCAAGGGCTGGTCGGCGTACTACGCGGGCGGCCCCGACGGCCTCGCCTACCGGCGGGACCTGCACGGCGGCCTCGGCACGGCCTCCGGCGACATCAACCGCGACGGCTACGACGACCTCGTGGTCGGCCAGCTCAGCGCCGCCGACGAGGCCACCGGCGACGCCGACGCACCCGGCGGCCTGGTCGGGGTCTACTACGGCGGCGACGGCGGCCCGGCCGGCACCCAGGGCCCCGGCACCGCCCCGCAGTGGTGGTCCCAGAACTCCCCGGGCGTCCCCGGCACCGCAGAGGACGGCGACGCGTGGGGCGCCGACCTGTCCGTGGCCGACGTGAACGGCGACGGCTACGCCGATGCGGCGGTCGGCGCGCCCGGCGAGGACATCGGCACCGTCGCCGACGCCGGCGCGGTCTGGCTGCTGCCCGGCTCCCGCACCGGTCTCAGCGGCAGCCACACCCAGTCCTTCGACCAGAACACCCCGGGCGTCCCCGGCACCGCCGAGGCCGACGACGCCTGGGGCGCCCAGGTCCGGCTCGCCGACACCGACGGCGACGGCCGCGCCGAACTGGTGGCCGCCGCGCCCGGCGAGAACGCGGGCGACGGCGCGGTGTGGCTGCTGCCCGCGAGCGGCGGCGGGCTGCTCGCCGACGGCTCCTGGTCCTACGGTGCCGCCGCGCTCGGCGGCACCGCCCACGGAGCCCGCTTCGGCGCCGTGATCGACGAGTAGCAACGGCCCGATCGGCCGGTGTGCCCGCAGGTCGCACGGGTACCCGGGGCGACGTCCAGCGGAATCGGCACAGGGTCGACAGAAGGAGGAGACCCCGGATGACCAGCACCAGCGAGACCGGCGACGTCACCGGTACCCGCGACAAGGACTACAACCTGATCTGGTACGTCGAGGCGTGCCTGAGCAACGCCCTGCGTCTGGAGCAGTACATCCAGGACGCCGAGCGCGACAAGGACAACGAGGTCGTGGAGCTCTTCCGCAAGGCACAGTCCGACAGCCGCAAGGGCGCCGAGCTGGGCAAGCAGCTGCTGCGCTCGCGGCTCAACGGCGGCTGACCGCCGCTCGCTCAGGCGAACCGGGAACTCGGGACCGGCCCGGCGGACCGCACACGCGCCCGTTCACCGCGCAGCCACGTGCCCCTCACGGCCGTGGCGAACGCGGCGAACTCCGTGTCGCCGTCCGCCGGGCCGTCGCCGTCCCCGGACTCGGGCGACGGGTCCGCCGCGGTGATCCCGGCGGCGATCTCCGCCTCCGGCCGGTCGTCCGCCGGCCCCCGCTCGACCCCGCCGTCCGCTGACCCGCGCAGCTGCGGACCCCACGGCGCCACCACCGACTGGTGCAGCAGGGCGGCGCTGTCCGGGGTGACGGCGGGCGGGTCCGTCCAGCAGCACGCGTGCGCGTGCAGCACCTGCCCCGGGGCGCGTTCGACCAGCTCCCCGACCAGCTCCGGCCCGCCGTCGTGCACCGCGAGCCCGTCGAGGTCGTACGCCACGACCACCGTGTCCGCCCGGCCCGGCGCGAACGGCTCCGCCGGCAGGCCCAGCACCTCGGCCGCCGCCAGCCCGAGGACGCGCGAGTCCCGGTCCGGCAGCAGCGACACCGACCGGGGCCGCACCCCGGTGGCCGCCAGCAGGTCCCGCAGCCGCAGCAGGCCGCGCAGACACTGGTCCGGGGTGTCCTGCAACCAGGCGTAGCGGCCGTTCATGCCCGCGCCGTAGCCGTACGGGGACAGCGTGCCGAGGACCGTGCCGCCGAGCACGTACTGCCAGCCCCGCAGATCGGCCGCGTCGAGCCGGCCCGCCCGCCCGGCGTCGGCGGCCCGCGCCAGCATCCGGTCCTGCCGGTCCCGCGCCGGCCGCCACCGCTCGTCCTCCGGGTCGGGCAGCAGCGCGCGCTGACGCCGGGCCAGCTCCAGATCGCCCCCCAGCACGGCGTTGAACACCAGCAGATAGCGGTCCGGCCAGTTGGCCAGACGGTCCTCGTGGCGGGCGAGTTCGGCCACCGCCTCCCGGTGCCGGCCCTCGTCCTCGTACGCCGACACCAGCTCCCGCAGCACCGGCAGCGCCCCGCCGCTGAGGCGAAGTGCCGCACGCAGCGCGGGAATCGCCAGATCCGGCACCCCGCGTTCGACACACGCGTACCCGAAGTCGTAGAGCGCCCGGGGGTCCTCGGGGGCGGCGGCCAGCGCGGCCGACGCGTCGGCGAGATCGTCGAACCCGGCCGAGCCCGCCGCCCGCGCCACCACCAGGGCCACCTCATCGAGCGGCTGGTCCTCCCCGGCCGCCCGCACCTGCCGCAGCGCACCGGGTACGTCACCGGCGTCCAGGGCGTCCCAGGCGGTGCGGAGCGCGGGCGACGTGGGCCGGGCGGTGCGGCGATTCCTGCGCGAGAACATGCCGGAGATCATCGCCCGCGGGCCGGCGGGTCCTCAAACGATTTCCCCGCCCCGCACGCTCAGGGAAGCGGCTGCTCCGCCCAGATCACCTTGCCGTGCGGGGTGTACCGGGTGCCCCAGCGCTCGGCGAGCTGGGCGACCAGGAACAGGCCCCGGCCGCCCTCGTCGGTGCTCGCCGCGTACCGCAGATGCGGCGAGGTCGTGCTGCGGTCGGACACCTCGCAGATCAGGGTGCGGTCGCGCAGCAGCCGTACCCCGATCGGGCCGCGCCCGTAGCGGATGGCGTTGGTGACCAGCTCGCTCAGGATCAGCTCCGTCGTGAACGCCAGCTCGTCCAGGCCCCAGTCGGACAGCCGCCGGGTCACCGAGGCCCGCACCTCCGACACCGCCGCCGGGTCGGACGGCACCTGCCACTGCGCGACCCGGTCGTCGCCCAGCACCCGGGTGCGGGCGACGATCAGCGCCACGTCGTCGCTCGGCCGGGCCGGCAGCCGGTCCAGCACGGTACGGCAGGTGTCCTCGGGGGAGGCTCCCGGCGTCCGCAGCAGCGCGTCGCGCAGCAGGCCCAGCCCCTCGTCGATGTCCCGCTCCCGGTCCTCCACCAGACCGTCGGTGTACAACACCAGCCGGCTGTCCTGCGGCAGTTCCAGCTCGGCCGTCTCGAACGGCAGCCCGCCCAGGCCCAGCGGCGGCCCCGCGGGTACGTCCAGGAACTCCACGCCGCCGTCCGGCCGCACCAGCGCGGGCGGCGGATGGCCGGCCCGGGCCATCGTGCACAGCCGGGACACCGGATCGTAGATCGCGTACAGACAGGTCGCGCCCGTCACCACGGACGCGCCCGCCACCGGTGCCTCGTCCTGGTCGAGCCGGCCGACCAGCTCGTCCAGCAGGGTCAGGAGCTCGTCCGGCGGCAGGTCCAGCGAGGAGAAGTTGTGCACGGCCGTACGCAGCCGGCCCATCGTCGCCGCCGCGTGCAGCCCGTGCCCCACGACGTCCCCGACGACGAGGGCCACCCGGGCACCGGACAGCGGCAGCACGTCGAACCAGTCGCCGCCCACCCCCGCCTGGGCCGGCAGATAGCGGTAGGCGATGTCCAGGGCGCCCTGCTCGGGCAGGCTGCGCGGCAGCAGGCTGCGCTGGAGGGTGACCGCCATGCTGTGCTCACGGGTGTACCGGCGGGCGTTGTCGATCGACACCGCCGCCCTCGCCACCAGCTCCTCCGCGAGGGCCAGTTCCTCGGCGTCGAACGGCTGCGGCTTCTCCGCCCGCCAGAAGTTCGCCACGCCCAGCACCAGGCTGCCCGCCCGCAGCGGCACCGTGATCATCGAGTGGATGCCGAACGCCAGCACCTGGCCCGTGCGCTCCGGATCCTGCGCCCGCCAGCCGGGGTCGTCGCGCAGCCGCGGCACCACGACCGACTGCCCGGTCGTCAGGGCCCGCGCCTGCGGCGAGGTGGTCACGAACCGGATCCGCTCGCCGAGCGGATACAGCGGGGACTCCTTGCGGACGCCCGCGCAGGCCGCTCGGCGCAGCGCCGTCCCCGGCTGCGGCTCCTCCCCGCCCAGCACCGCGTCGAACAGGTCCACCGTCGCGAAGTCCGCGAACCGGGGCACCGCCAGCTCCGCCAGCTCCTCCGCGGTCCGGGTCACGTCCAGGCTGGTGCCGATGCCCACGCCCGCCTCGTACAGCATGTTCAGCCGCTCCCGCGCCACCTCCGCGCGGCCCGACAGGGCGCGCAGCTCGGTGGAGTCGCGCAGTGTGCTGACGCTGCCCGGCGGGCCGCCGCGCAGGTCCGTGGGCCGCTGGTTGATCGCCAGCAGCCGGTCCTTGACCAGGTGCACCTCGTCCGTGGCGACCCGTCCCGAGGCCAGCAGCCCCGCCGTCTCGTCGTCCAGGCCCAGCTCCAGCACATGCCGCCGCTCGGCGTCCGCCGGCAGATCCAGCAGGCGGTGGGCCTCGTCGTTGGCCAGCAGCAGCCTGCCGTCACCGCCGACGATCAGCACGCCTTCCCGGACCGCGTGCAGCACCGCGTCGTGGTGCTCGTACATCCTCGTCATCTCGTACGGCCCCAGGCCGTGCGTCTGGCGCAGCAGCCGTCTGCTGACCAGGGCCGTGCCCGCGGTCGCCAGCGCGAGCGCGGCGGCCGCCGCGGCGAGCAGCAGCGGTAGCTGCTGGTCGGCGGCCCCGCCCACGTGCGCGGTGGTGATCCCGGCCGCCACCAGGCCCACCACCTGGCCACCGGAGTCCTTCACCGGCACCACGACCTGCACGAGCGCCCCGATGGTGCCGTGGACGTGCTCGGTGACCGTGCCGCCGGCCACGGCCGGGGCGATGGTGCCGACGAACTTCTTGCCGATGCGGTCGGCCCTGGGGTGCGTGTAGCGGATGCCGTCGGTGTTCATCACGACGATGAAGTCCACGCCGGTCGCCTTGCGCGCCGCCTCCGCGCGCGGCTGGAGCACGGCCGTGGGGTCCGGGGAGCGCAGGGCGGCGGCCGTGCCGGGCGCGTTGGCGAACGTCTCGGCCACGGCGAGGGAACGATTGCTCGCCTCGGTGTCGATGTCGTGCCGCACCTGGAGCACCTGGGCCACCACCGCCGAGACGACCAGCAGCAGCACGATCACCACTTGCAGGACGAACACCTGCCCGGCCACGCTGCGCCCGGTCACCGCCGCCCGCAGCACCCCCGGCCGGCCCCCGCCCGTGCCGCGGTCCGCCGCCGGCGGGCTGTGCGGTGCGCGCGGGTACCCGAAAGAGCGGGGCGGCCGAGTCACGGGCCGGCCGGGCAGTCGCACCATGTGCCCATGTCTACACTGCCCGGCGCCCGCAGGCGAGACCATCACCCGAGGCGGCGACGGCCGAGCGCCGGGCAGGGGGCGGGCCCGGGTGGACGGGGTGGGCCGGTCACCGGCCGGGAGCGGGCGGGGGGCGGCGGGCGGCCAGCAGCAGGGCCACGTCGTCGGGGCGGTCGGTGGCGCGCCGGGCGGTGGCCGTCAGCCGGTCGGCGACCCCGGACAGGGACCGCCCGCCGCCCAGGCCGGTACCGACACCGGCCTGGGCGAGCGCCAGCCGCAGGGACGCGATGCCGTCGTCGATGTCGGCGCCGGGCCGCTCCACCAGACCGTCGGTGTACAGGGCGAGGATCGCGTCCGGCTCCAGCCGCAGCTCGGTCACCGGGTACCGGGCGTGCGGATCCACGCCGAGCACGACACCTCCGGAGATGTCCAGCAGCCGGGTCCGGCCGTCCGGGCAGCGCAGCAGCGGCGGCGGATGGCCCGCCCGGGCGACCCGGGCCCGGCCGGTGGCGGGGTCCAGACGCACGTAACAGCAGCTGGCGAACTGGCCGGGGTCCAGGTCGATCAGCAGGTGGTTGGTACCGCTCAGGACCTCGTCCGGCGGCCGGTCGCCCAGCGCGAACGCGCGCACGGCGCTGCGCAGCTGGCCCATCGTGGCCGCCGCCTGCACCCCGTGCCCCTGCACATCACCGATGACCAGCGCGAGCCCGTCCCCGGCCTCCACCACGTCGTACCAGTCACCGCCCACGTCCATGCCCTGCGTCCCCGGCAGATACCGCCCCACGGTCTCCACCCGAGGATGCGTCGACAGCCGACGGGGCAGCAGGGCCTGTTGCAGGCCGCGGGCGAGGGCCGCCTCGTCGTCGTAGCGCCGTGCCCGTTCCATCGCGTGCGCGATCAGCCCGGCGAGCGCGGTGAGGACCGTGCGTTCCTCCGTGCTGAAGGCGCGCTCGCGGTCGAAGCCGAGGATGCAGGAGCCCACCGGCCTGCCCGAGGCGATCAGCGGCAGGAAGGCACGCGAGCCCTCCCGCGCGTCGAGGGCGATCCCCGGATAGGCCGCCGCGATCTGCCGCATGTTCTCGAAGAACAGCGGCCGGCCGGTGGTCAGGGTCTCCACACCGGGCACGTGCGCGTCGAGGCCGATGCCCTCGAACGGCGCGAGGAAGCCCTGCGGGAACCCCGTCTCCCACGCCAGGTACAGATGCCGGTCCTGGAGCAGGTAGATGGCCAGCCGCCGGCCGCCGAACGCGGGCAGCAACTCCTGCATGACCACCGCCGACACCTGCCGGGCGGTCACCGCGTCCGTCAGCGCGATGGCCAGCGCGATCGGCCGGTACAGCGGCGTCATCGAGCGGGCGCCCGCCACGGAGTCCTCCGGGGCCTCGGCCGCGGGCGCCGGCCCGCTCGCGGCGTCCACCCGGCTGGCCGGGACGAGCACGCAGGTCAGCAGGTCCGTTCCGGGGTGCACCGAGACCGCCAGCCAGTCGCCCTCACCGGGTTCGTCCCGGTCGTCGGCCGGCCGCCGGGCGTGGAAGCGCACCGGCTCGGGGGAGAGCAGGGCGCCGCGCAGATGGTCGTCGTACGGCGGCCCGGTCAGCCAGGGCAGCGCTTCCCACAGCGCCTGCCCCAGCAGCCGCTCCCGCGCCCGGCCCGTGAGCCGGGCCGCCGCCGGGTTGGCGTACACGATCAGCCCCAGCCGGTCCAGGCAGAACACACCCTCCGGCAGCAGGTCGGCCGCGCCGTCGGCGGAGACGGCCGTACCGGGGTCGAACACCACCCCGTGGACCGCCGTCCCGGCGCGGTCCGCGCGGTCCGCGTCGGCCGGCCACAGGTCCAGCAGCCGCGGCGTGCCGTCGCGGGCGCGCAGGCTCAGCGGCGCGCTCGGCGGTTTCCCGGCGGCGGTGTCGCGCAGCGCGGCCAGGATCCGGTGCGCGTCGGCGGGGGCCACGGCGTCCGCGAGCGCCGTCATCGTCCCCGCGAACTCGCCGGGGCGCAGCCCGAGCAGGGCGTGCAGCCGGTCGTCCGCACGCACCACGGAAGTCGCCGGGTCCCAGCTGAAGCGTCCTACGGCGACCCGGGCGGGCCGGCTCGCGGGCGGCCGTACGCACAGCGGCTCGCCGTCCCAGACGATCGCGTCCTCGTCGCCGTCGGCCAGACCGAGCAGTTCGGTGCCCAGGCCCTCGGCCAGCCGGCCGAGCAGTTCCCGGTCGAGCAGGTCGTCCACGGTGTCCGTCACCGCCGGGTGCAGGACCGTGAGCACCCCCAGCGGTGCGGTCGCGCCCGGCACCGGCACGTGCACCGACCCGAACGGGAAGGGCAGACCGGCCGCGAACTGCGGATACCGGCGCATGGTCTCCGTGGCGTTCGGCAGGACCACCTGGACGCCGAGCCGGTAGGCGTCGGCGACCGGGAACGGCCGGCCGACGTGCAGCCGCCACCAGGACCTGAACAGCGGACCGGGCAGCCCCGTGAGGACCGCCAGGCGCAGCAGGCCCGGGGTGCGGGAGCGCAGGTACACGCCCGCCACCCGGCCGCCCGCCGCGGTGAGGACGCCGGTCGAGACGTCGGTCAGCAGCGCGGTCAGCCGGGCCCGCGTACGGACCGCCCGCTCGTCGCTCCCGGCCATCGGCCCCACCTCGTCCCGTGCGGCTCCGGGTGGATGACACAGCAAGAATGCGCCACGAGACGCGCGGAACGCACCTGGGCGGGGTGGAGAGGGGCGGGGCGGGCCCCGGTACCGGTCGGAGGGCACCGGGCCGGCTCACACCAGTGCCCCGCCCGAGTGGCGGGCTCCGGGGCCCGCTCCTAGTAATGGAGTCCGTGACGCGGCGACCGCAGACGCGGCGCGGGTGCGGTCGCACCCCTCTCCTGGAGACGAGATGACGACCTGCTCTTCATCCCCCCGTCCCGACGACTCGGTGATATCCACGGCACCGGCTGCCCCCACCTCGTCCCCGCACCTCCTCGCGCGGCCCGTACGGCCGCTCCCCCCGGAGGAACCCGCGCACGGCGACCCCCTGCGCAGCCTGGTCCACGCGGCCGTCGCCGACCGCCCGCTGGAGGACGTGGTCCGGCTCATCACGCTGCTGGAGAGCACGCCCGAACCGGCCCGGACGACAGCCGACGTGCTGCGCGCGGTCGCGGTCGACCGGTCGGTGGAGGACGTCACCCGCCTGGTCACGCTGCTGACCGAACCGCCCCGGGACAGCGACAGCGCCGACGAGGCGATCCGGGCCGCCGCTCAGCGCCGCCCCCTGGAGGACGTCTCCCGGTTGGTGCAGCTGCTGCACCGCGGCCCGGCGGAATCCCACTGCGCGGAAGCCGCTGTGCGGGCGGTGGCGGTGCACCGGCCCGTGGAGGAACTCGCCGAGCTGATCGGCCGGCTGGCGGCGGAACGGCGGACGAGTCAGACCGAGGAGCGCTCGGTGTCCGCCGCCGTGGCACCGGCGGTCGTATGGGAGGTGGGGTGGTCGGCCCCACAGGCGTCGGCGGAGGCGGGGCGGTCCGCCCCGGAAGAGCCGGCGACGGCGGGACGGCCGGCCGCCGCAGGGCCGGTGAAGACCCGGCGCATCGTTGTCGAAGGGCGGACGAGGACACCGCGGTCCGACGCGCAGGGGCGGACGGAAGGACGACGGGCGGGTGCGGACCGGGCCGGGGACGACCGGACGCCGACGGCCTGCCTGTGGGCTGCCCGGTGCGCCGCACTGCTGGTGTTCCTGTGCGGTACGGCGCATGCCCCGCGCTACTGGACCGGGCTGTCCCACGGCGCCCTCGGGGCCACCCTGCTCGCCTCGGCGCTGTGCGGCCTGCTGGCGCTCGCCCTCACCGCGCGGGCGGCGCCGGCCCGGCTCGTGGCGGCGACGGCCGCGGTCGGGGTCACGGCGGTGCTCGCCGCCGGGCACGTGCTCGGCGGACGGTTCAGCCTGCCGGACCCGGCCCGGGTGCGGGCGGCGACCCTGGCACCGTCGTGGCTGGCCGGTCCGACCGCCGCGGCAGCGGCACTCGGCGCACTGGCGGTCCTGCTCACGGCCCTGACCCTGGGCAAGGCCGAGCGGGAGGACGCCGGTTGAGGTCGTCCCGCCGGGTCGGGCCTGGTCCGCCGGGCTCGCTTCATGCCAAGGAGGCCGGGCGCCTGGGGGGTGCCCAGGGGCGCAGCACCAGGTGGCCGTCCTCCCGGGTGGCCGCCATGGCCGACGGGAACGTGTCCGTCTCCAGGCACACGGCCACGTCGTCGGGATCGACACCGGCCCACCCGCGCCGCGCACCGTCGGCCAGCCGTGCGGCGGCGGTGGAGCGCCGGGCCCGCGCCAGATAGGGGCCCGCGTCGGCGTCGTCCGTCCGCACGCGTTCCGCGATGTACTCCGCGCAGGCCCGATCCTCCTCGGCCCGTCCGCCGTCCCCGGTGACCACGAAGGTCACCGCCCGCGCCCGTACCCGCCGCAGCGCCCCGGCGGTCGCCCCGGCCACCGCGAAGCTCGCGCACAGCAGCAGCCCGGCGTCCGCCACGGCCAGCGCCCCGGCCGTCCCGGCGGTGGTCTTCTGGACGACCGTACGGCCCCGCAGGTCCGGCGCACGCAGCCGGGCGGGCGAGTTGACCAGGTCGAACCCCGGCGTCGGCGCCCCGTCCTGACAGGCGAGCCAGTCCGGATGACGGGCCTTCAGCGCGAGCGCCTCCCGCAGCGTGCGGGCGAAGACGATCCGCTCGGCGCCGCGCCGGAACACCCAGGCGGCCACGGTGAACGCGCGCATCACGTCGACGACCACGGCCACGCCGGGGGCCGCCGGGGGGCACCGGGTATGCCGGTGAACACACGGGTCGCATCGCCCCATGGTGCGGCACACCCCCGGTGCGGTACACCACGCCCGGCCGGTCAGGGCTCGGTCGTCCCGCCCGGCAGCGGCCGGGCGGTGCGCAGGCTGCGCAGGGCGAGGAGCAGGACGCCGATGTCGTCCAGGTAGACCGGGTCGGGCAGCAGATCGGTGGGCAGCACCAGATAGGCGACCGCGCCCCAGAACACCCACCGGGGCCCCGTCGGCAGCCCCGCCCGCCGCAGCGTCCGCCGCGCCCGCACCAGCCGCACCAGCAGCCGGACCGCGACGGCGAGCAGCACCGCCGCGACGACGGCGGCGATCACCAGCAGGGTCGTGGTCGTGTCCATAGCGGCTCCTTGCCGGAGTGGGGCGCTTACGAACGGTACGACCGTCCGTGTACCCCGACGGACTCCTACGATGAACGCTCGTCCGCATCGCCGCCGGCGCCCGCGGCCCCCGCGCCGTCGTCCGCCGGCGCCGTGCCGTCCGGTGGGGAATCCTCGGCAGACCCCTGCTGCTGCCGGCCCTTGGTCGTCAGCTTGAGCCGCTCGAACGTCCGCGTCAGCTGCTGCAACGCGCCCGGTGTCCGGGCGGCGGGCCGCTGCTGGGGGAGGGCGGGCACGGGCACGTCGCGGTACGCCGCCAGGGCCTCCAGCGCCTGCTCGGCGGCCTGCTTGTACAGGTCCCGGGACTTCGTCATCGCCTCCAGCGCCTCGGCGTACATGGCGACCAGCCGCCGCTCGCGCTCCAGTTGCTCCTGAAGGGTCATCAGGGTCCAGTTCTCGCGCAGGTCCGTCAGCGCCTCCTCGGCGTCTCCCGGCAGCGGCCGGGGCAGGGCGACGAAGTGCCGTAGCGCCGCGAGGAGTCCGGCCGGTTCCGAACCGTCCAGGAAGACGGTGCGTACGCTGTGCTCCCGGCCGTCGTAGCCCTCAGGCGCCGGATCCGGCGGCAGCAGCACCGCGCCGCCGCGCGGCACCTCGACACCGAGGTCCTTCAACGCCCAGTTGACGGCGCGCAGTTGCTGCGGTGCGGCCCGGTGCTCGATGACGCGGTGCCGCAGGCCGGGCGGCAGCAGCCGCGCCAGCGGCAGCCGGCCCCGCTCGTCGGGTGTCATCGCCTCGTGGACGACGACATGGACGCACCACGCCTCCCGGGCCGCGTCCCGCAGCAGGCGCCGCATGTCCTTGTCGTCCTCCGGCAGCGCGTTGACGTGCCGGAAGCGCAGGCCCGCGACCGTGGGGTGATGGTCCCAGGAGCCGTCGTCGTCCTCGCCCGAGCCGCCCTCGGGCCAGAAGAGCGTCGCTGGCGACGGCCAGGCGTCGTCCCACGGACGCTCCGCCTCCGCGACCAGCCGCCACTCGTGGCCCGGCAGCCGGCCCTCCTGCGGTACGAGGGTGAGCCGGGCCCGTACGGTCACCGTGCCGCCGGCTCGCCAGCGGGCCTCGAAGACCCGCCGCGCCGGGTCCCCGGCCGCGGGCGGCTCGGCGAAGTCGTCGATGTCACCGCTCTCCTTGTGCCGTCGCAGGGTGCGGCGGAGGACGTTCTCGGGGGCGGGACCGGTGTGGCGGCCCCGGGCCGCCCAGAGGGTCTGCGGGGTGGTGGCGCGGTCGCCGGCGGAGTTCGACATGAGCCAATCTGCTGATGGGGGCAGGTGTGCCTCCCAGTATCACCGTTCGGCGGGGCGATACGGCGGCGGGGGCCCGGCCCCGCGCGTCGCCCGGGAGTACGACCGGAGCGCGGGGTGTGCGCCGTACGCCCGGGGTGTGCGCGGTGCGCGTCAGGTGACCGCGGTTCACCCGTGCCCGGCCGGCGGTCGCGGCGCCCACAATGTCCGGCGAACGGGGCCCGCCCGTCCATCCGCCCAGGGGCGGACCCCGTTCACTCCTGCCGGCACCCACCGGAACGCCACGCACCCGCGCGCCCGCCGCGGCGCCCTCGGTCGGCTGCTGTGATCCGCCCGGCGCACGGACCCGTCGCCCTCGGGACCGCCCTGTCCCGGCCGCGCCCGGCCTGCGCACGCGTCGTGGTGCGAGCTGTTCGCGCGGGTGGCGCGGCACCGCACGGAACGGGGCGGGGGCCGGCGCATCGGCGCCGGCCCCCTGGGACCCGGAGGGAGGAGGGCGGTTACGCCCCGCTCTCCCGCAGCATGTCCTCACGCTCGACGATCTTCACGCGCTCGCGGTCCTGCGGCTCGCCCAGGGCACGCTCGGCGGCGTCCAGCTTGTACCAGCCCTCCCAAGTGGTGAAGCGGACGTTGCGCTCGGCGAGGAAGGCGTCCACGGCCTCCGGCTCGGGCGAGGCGGGGGTGTGCAGACGGCCGCCGGCGAAGTCGTCCAGCAGGTTGGCCACGGTCTCGTTGGCGTCGCCCTTGGTGTGGCCGATGAGACCGACGGGGCCGCGCCGGATCCAGCCGGTGACGTAGGTGGACCGCAGGTGGGTGCCGCCCTCCTCGATCACCCGGCCGCCCTCGTCCGGGACGGTTCCGGAGTCGATGTCCCAGGGGAGCTTGGGCAGCTTCTCGGAGAGGTAGCCGACCGCGCGGTAGACCGCCGTGACGTCCCAGTCCTTGAACTCGCCGGTGCCCTTGACGTTGCCGGTGCCGTCCAGGGCGGTGCGCTCGGTGCGCAGACCGACGACCTTGCCGTCCTCGCCGAGGATCTCGGCCGGCGACTCGAAGAAGTGGAGGAAGAGCTTGTGCGGGCGGTCGCCGACATCGCGGATCGCCCAGTTCTCCAGCGTCTTGGCGACCATGTCGGCCTGCTTGTTGCCGCGCCGGGTCTCGATCGAGCCCTCGTCGTAGTCGATGTCCTCGGGATCGACGATGACCTCGATGTTCGGGGAGTGGTCCAGCTCGCGCAGCTCCATCGGGCTGAACTTCGCCTGGGCCGGGCCACGGCGGCCGAAGACGTGGATCTCCAGGGCCTTGTTGGCCTTCAGACCGTCGTAGACGTTCGGCGGGATCTCGGTCGGCAGCAGCTCGTCGGCGGTCTTGGCGAGGATGCGGGCGACGTCCAGGGCGACGTTGCCGACACCGAGCACGGCGACCTTCTCGGCCTCCAGGGGCCAGGTGCGGGGCACGTCCGGGTGACCGTCGTACCAGGAGACGAAGTCAGCGGCGCCGTAGGAACCGTCCAGGTCGATGCCGGGTATGGACAGCTCGCGGTCGGCCATCGCGCCGGTCGAGAAGATCACCGCGTCGTAGAAGGCGCGCAGGTCGTCCAGGCTGATGTCCGTCGGGTAGTCGACGTTGCCGAACAGGCGGATCTGCGGCTTGTCGAGCACCTGGTGCAGGGCGGTGATGATGCCCTTGATGCGCGGGTGGTCGGGCGCGACGCCGTACCGGATCAGGCCGAACGGGGCGGGCATCCGCTCGAAGAGGTCGATGGAGACACCGGGGTCGGCGGCCACCTCGGACTTGAGCAGGGCGTCGGCGGCGTAGATCCCGGCGGGGCCGGCTCCGACAATGGCTACCCGCAGGGGGCGCGGCATGATCAGGTTCCCTTCGAGCGTGAATGGGCGACTTGATCACGAAGCCTAAACTAAGGCACACCTAAGTCGGTACGCGGGTCCGGTCTATGACCTCATAAGCTGATCTTATGCCTTACCTAGCGGTGCCTTATGGGCGGGGCGGTGCCGTCGGGGCCCCCGTCAGGCGGGCCGGATGATTCGGTGGATCGCTGCCTCGCCGGCGCCGTAGATCGACTCCTCGCGGATGGACGACCCCGGTCCGGGGGCGTGGACCATCATTCCCTCGCCGACGTACAGGCCCACGTGCCGCTCGTCCTGGAAGAAGAGAACGAGGTCGCCGGGTTCGAGCCCGGCCGTCGTGAGCGGCGTTCCGGCCAGCGCCTGCTCGTGCGCGGCGCGCGGCAGCGCGACACCGGCCGCCTTCCACGCGGCCTGGGTGAGGCTGGAGCAGTCGTAGGAGTCCGGCCCGGTCGCACCCCACACGCACGGCTTCCCAAGCTGCGCCCGAGCGAACGCGATGGCCTTGGCGGCACGGAGGGCGCGAGGCGACTCGACGGAGGCGGGCGCGGGCAGGGGTAGGGGGAGGGACGGGGGCAGGGAGCCGGTGTCGGTCACGGGAGCGGTGATGCCGACCGGCGGAGCGGCTGCCATCGGCGCCGCCGACGGATCGGGTTCCGCGCCCTGCCGCTGCCACGGGACGGCCGAGGGCATGGCGGGTTGCGCCGTCCGCTGCACCCCCGCCGACCAGTCGGGCGGTACCGGTACCGGGACCGGCTGAACGGCGGTGTCCGGCAGGCCGAGCCGGGCGGTGCGTCCGGACAGCACGTCACGCGCTGTGTCGAGCTTGCGCCGAGCCCCGGCCTTCGAGGCAGCGGGGGACAGGCGAACGAACCCGGCGGAGCCGGGGAGTGTCCGGGGCAGCTGAACCGCCGCCCGCTGAGCGGCGGGTCGCGCGGCGACCGGCAGGATGTCAGGACTCACCGTTTCCGTCGCGCCCCAGCCGACCGTCTCTGCCGTGCCCCAGCCGGCCGTGTCTGCCGTAACGCTGCTCAACCCCGGAGCCGTCTCCGGAAGTTCCATGCTGCTCGCGGTGTCGGCCGGCGTCGTCCGCCCGGTCTCCAGAGCCGGCAGGTGCCCGCCCGTCGGGTCCGTCGCCGAGCCCGTCGTCAGTTCGGACACTGCCTGGCCGGTGCTCAATTCCATTGCCGCAGGCGGCTGTTCGGGCAGGCCGCCCGTCCCGGGTGCCACGGACCGCTGTTGAGGCAGGCCGCCCGTCCCCAGCGCCCGCCGCTCACCGCCCGGAAGAGCGGGGCTCTCCCCGCCGCCGGCCGGGAGAGCGGGGAGGCCGAGGCCCTCGCTGCCGCCCCTCGGGAGACCGAGGGGCTCGCTGCCGCCGCCCGGCAGGGCGCGGGTCTCCCGCTCACCCCCCGCAAGCGGAAGCCCGTCCATCCGCTCCCGCGAGCGCGCCGGCGCGGGGGACCTGCCGGGCAGCCGGTCCGCGGGCAGTACGGCGGGCACGGTCGGGCCGACATCGGCGCGTACCGCGTCGAACCACTGTCGGGCGACCTCGTCCAGTGCCGGGTCCGGACGCCGGCCCGCCCGCTTGGCCAGCGGTACGCCACGCGAACGCGTCCGGGCGGCCATGGCCCGGGTCGCGTTGAAGTTACCGGTGTCGTTCTCCGCCCGGTCGTAGAGGGATGCGATCCGCTGGCGGACCTCGTCGCGGCTCTCCGGCGCCATGGAAGACGTGCTCCTTCCTTGCCCCGCAGGGCAGTTGGGCGGCTCGCCGGGGCAGAGCCGGGCGGCGGCCTCGCGTCAACCTAGCCAACGTGTGTACCTCCTGTGAAGGTTGAGGTGTGAAATGTCCGATACATATTCGTGATGTTCGCGACGGCGTTCGAGAGGGAAGGGGCGGCGGCCATGGATTCCTGTGAGGTTCTGGTGAATTCGCGATTCCGTTGAACGCGGTGGCTTCGCCCGCCGTATGAAGCCGGGGAACTCCATGCCCGACCGCCCGGCCCCACCCACGGGCGGTCAGACCACCGGCGATCACACAGGGGACGACCTTGGTACGCAACAGGCGCAGACGCCCGACCGGCGCACGACGCGCGACCCTCGCCGCGGTCGCCCTGATGCTCGGCGGAGCCGGGCTCGTCGGGGCGAACGTCTACGCCTCGGCCACCGAGGGCTGGGGCGGCGGATCCGGCACGGACGCCTCCGGACACGTCCTGTCCTCGGGCATGGCGACCATCGACTGCCCCGATGTCGGCGGCCGGCTGACGGCCGTGCCGGACGCGGCCCGTCCCGAGGTCGATCGCGAACTCGCCGCGCTGGACCAGCAGATCGCGGCGGCGTACCAGCAGGTGCGGCAGGCGGGGCGGGGCGGCGGGGAGGGCGCCGGTTTCGCCGGGGAAACCATCATGAAGCCGCTTCAGGAGAAGCGGTCGGAGTCCATCGGACGGATCGCCGACGCCATCGGCCGGGCGGGGGAACGCCCGCGGGGCCTGGACTATCTGGCCGCCTGCACCCTGCGCCCCGGCGACAACGGTCAGCCCACCGGTACGCCGGACGACGACGGCCGACAGGGCGGCAGCGGTCAGGGACAGGACGGTGCCGGTGCGGACCAAGGCGACAGCGCTCAAGGACAGGGCGGCAGCGGTCAGGGACAGAGCGGCAGTGGTCAAGCGCAGAACGGCGCCGGGCAGGGCGGCAACGGGCCCGTCGTGTCGGACTACGCGGACATCACCGCCGTACCGCCCGAGGCACCGGCCCCGCCGCCGCGGGCCGGCGCCTCGCGCGGCACGTTCACCTCCGACTGCGGTGTCAACGCGGGCGGCCTGTTCAACTCCGACAACGTCATCGTCGCGCCCGGCGTCTCCAACGGCGCCCACCACTTCCACGACTACATCGGCAACCAGGGCAACAACGCCTTCGCCAGCGACGAGGATCTGGCCAAGGCCGGTACGAGCTGTGCCGACCAGGGCGACAAGTCGTCGTACTACTGGCCGGTGCTGCGCCTCCAGAACGGCACCCGGGAGCGGGACGCCGGGGCCCCGGGCGGCGGTACGGAGGGCAACGCGGGCCGGATCGTGACACCCGAGCAGGTCACGCTGACCTTCGTCGGGAACCCGCGCGGCAAGGTCACCGCCATGCCGCGTCTGCTGCGCATCATCACGGGCGACGCCAAGGCCTTCGTCAACGGCCCCGGCAACGCCAACGCGTCCTGGAGCTGCACCGGTTACGAGAACCGGCAACTGAAGGACAAGTACCCGCTGTGCCCGCCGGGCAGCGACGTGGTGCGCACCTTCAGCTTCCAGAGCTGCTGGGACGGCCGCAACATCGACAGCGCCAACCACCGCACCCACGTGGCCTTCACGGCCGCCGACGGCTCCTGCCCGGCGGGCTTCGAGCCCATTCCGCAGCTGGTGCAGCGCATCGTCTACGACGTCGACGTGCCGAGCCTCGCGGACGGCGGCCGTACCGTACCGCTGTTCGCGGTGGACTCCTTCCCCGAGCAGCTGCACAAGCCCGTCACCGACCACGGCGACTTCATCAACGTCTTCGGCGAGGACCTGATGCGCGAGATGGTCGACTGCATCAACTCCGGTCGCGCCTGCGGTTCCTCCGCCGACGACGGCTCCGCCACGACGCCGACGCCCACGACGCCGACGCCCACGGCGACTTCGAGTGCCACGGCGGCGCCGGGTGACGGCTCCGGCGAGGAGAACGGCGGGAACGAGGAGAACAGCGGGGGCGTCACCTCCCCGCCCGCGCCGTCGGCCTCCCGGTCCGCTGAGACGCCACGGCACGACGCGACGACGTCGCCCGCTCGCACCACCAAGCACGACACGGACGACGAGGCGGCACCCGCCGTGTCCGCCGCACCCCGGTCCACGCCGGCGCGTTCGGCACCGGCCCCGTCCGCGCCGAGTCAGGCCGCCCCCGCCCCCGCCGCCGCGTACGCCCCGCCGCCGGCCGCGGGGACCGAACCCCAGGCGAGCCGGGGCGGTCTGGCGGAGACCGGCGCCCGTCTGTGGCCCGCGGCCATCGGCACGCTGCTCGCCCTGTCGGGTCTGTTCATGCTTCTCCGCGCCAGGCGCATGCGCTACTGACCGTGCGCGGACGGCGGCGGCCCCCCTCCGAGGCGGTCGCCGCCGTCCGCCGGCGACGCTTGGCAGGAGCGCTCAGGACCCCTTGTGGGAGCGCTCCCAAGGAGGTGATGATAAGGGCATGCCGTCTCTCCCTCCGCACCCGCTGATCCGGCCCTACCGTCCCGCCGACCGCGACGCCGTGGCCGACGTCTGCGTCCGCACCGCGCACAACGGGGGAGACTCCCGGGCCCTCTACCCCGACCAGCGCCTGATGCCGTCGCTCTTCGCCGAGCCGTACTGCCACTTCGACCCGGACCTGGCCTTCGTACTGGACGACGGCACGGGCCGGGCGGTGGGATACATCGTCGGTACGGCGGACACCGAGCGCTTCGTGAAGGACTTCCGGCGGAGCTGGATCCCCCGGCTGGCCGGCCGCTATCCGGAGCCCGCCGCGCCGCCCCGCACGCCCACCGAGGAGATGATCCGCCTCCTGTACCATCCGGGGCGGATGCTCGTCCCCGAACTCGCCGCCTACCCCGCCCATCTGCACATCGACCTGCTGCCGCCCTGGCAGGGGCAGGGCCACGGCCGCCGCTTGCTGCACACCTTCCTGGACGCCCTGCGCGGACAGGGCGTCCAGGCCGTCCACCTCGGCATGGTCACCGTCAACATCGCCGCCCGCGCCTTCTACGACCGGGTCGGCTTCCACGAGATCCCGGTCGCCGACGCGGGCCCTCTCACCTACCTGGGCCGGTCCACGGCACGTGGGTGAGCGGCGGTCCTCAGCCGAGCTTGAGCGTCTGCTTGGCGAGGTCGTAGGCGGGCCGCATCTCCTCGTGCTCCTGGGAGTCCATGCCTCCGAGGTGCAGGACGACGGGGCCGTCGGGCGTGCTGACGGCGAAGGCGCTCTCCTTCTTCGTCTCGTCCAGGAGCTTGCTCGTGTAGAGGTACTCCACCTCCACCGCCGAGACGCCGCCGCCGGTCTTGAAGGAGTGGTACCTGGCCTTGCTGACGTTGTCCTCGGCGGCGACGAACGCGCGCAGCACTCCGCCCGCGTCCGCGTCGCCGGCCTTGCCCGTCCACACGCGCAGGAAGCCGATGTTGCCGGCCGGCTTGGCGTCGATCTCGCAGGCGGCCGTGACCGGGCCCTGCCGCAGGAAGGCGTCGGCGAGCGCCCCGCTGAGATCGCCGTCCTCGCCCTGGGAGGACTTGGCCAACTCCTTGTCGGCGTCGATCGACTTGGCCTTCCAGTGCTGGGCGATGTCGAAGCTCACGGGCAGTTCGCAGGCCGAACCGGCCGCGCCGATCGTGCCGCCGCGGGCCGCCGCCGTCCCCTTCGCGCCCGTGCCCCCGGCCGTCGCGCCCTTGGTGCTCGCCGACGCGCTCGCGGACTTCTCCCCGTCGCCGTCCGCGGACTCGGCGCACCCGCCGAGCACCGCGGCGAGCGCCGCCGCCACGACGATGCGGCCTCCGGCGGTCCCCACCCCGACCTGCACTGTTGCCTCCCCTTCGGTTCAGAGCGGTCACTGTAACCGAGGGCACCGACAACGCCGACCGCGGTGCGGGTCACCGGCTGCGGCTCACCGGTCGCCTGTCATCCGGCCTCGCGCACACAGTGCAGGAAGAGCTGCGGCTCGGGGCCCGCCTCGGGGGCGCGCGGGGTGAACACGGTCTGCTCCTCGGCCAGGACCGTCAGGCCCGCGCCGGAGGCCAGTTCGGTGAACGCCTCCGCGGTGAAGCTCGTGATCCGGACCGGCTGCCCCATGAAGAGACCCTCGGTGTCCTCCAGGTCCAGCGGCACGGTGGCCAGCACGACGAAGCCGCCGGGTCGTACCGCGCGGACCAGCTTCGCCACGACGGCCGCCTGTTCGGCGCGGGACATCTGCACCAGCGAGAAGTACGCGCACACGGCGTCGAACGAGTCCTGCGGCAACGGCGTGTCCCGGATGTCGGCGAGCCGGAACTCGGCCCCGGGCACCTGCCGCACGGCCAGGTCGACCATGACCGGTGAGACGTCGATGCCCAGCACGCGGTGCCCGGCCTCGGTCAGTGTCCGCGCGGTCGGGCGGCCCGTCCCGCTGCCCACGTCCAGCACCCTGCTGCCCGGCGCCAGCCGTTCCACCAGCCAGCGCAGAGACGCCCGGTGCGGTACGGAGTCGGCGAACGCCTGCTCGTAGGCGAGCCCCAGCTTGTCGAACACCACGGCGGCCTGCGCCCTGCGGTCCTCGTCGACCACGACTGATCCTCCTGTCCCGGTCCGGCCGCGCGTCCCGCCCCCGGCGAGCCGGTCGCGTGGCCTTGAACCGCGCCTTGAACGGCGTCTCGAAGTGTGCCTGGGAATTCGCCTCGAAACCGCCGTTTGCGAGGGACGGTACGCGCACGGCAGGGTGCCGGGTGTGCCTACCCTGCTGATCATCCATCACACCCCTTCACCGAACTGCCAGGCCCTGTTCGAGGCGGTCGTGTCGGGAGCCACGACACCCGAGATCGAGGGCGTGCGCGTCGTACGCCGGGCGGCCCTGTCGGCCACCGCCTCCGACGTGCTGGAAGCCGACGGCTACCTGCTCGGCACGCCCGCCAACCTCGGCTACATGTCCGGCGCCCTCAAGCACTTCTTCGACCAGATCTACTACCCCTGCCTGGACGAGACCCGTGGCCGCCCCTTCGGCTTCTACGTCCACGGCGGCAACGACGTCACCGGTGCCGTCCGCGCCATCGAGACCGTCACCACCGGCCTCGGCTGGCGCCGGGCGGCCGAGCCGGTGACCGTCACCGGCGAACCGGGCAAGGCCGACATCCAGGCGTGCTGGGAGTTGGGGGCCACGGTGGCGGCGGGCCTGATGCCCGGCGCCTGAGCCGTCACGCCGCCACCGGAGTGGTCTTCGTACGGTCGTACCCCGCTGACCGGCGTGTGCCGAAGTCTGCGCGCGAAGGGCTCTGTTGCCCGGGAGCCGCCCGGGGCGCCGGCATCATCGACGAGTACGACGCCGTGCCCGCCTTCGACGGTCGGGGCGCCGGCGTCCCGGGGCCGGGCGCGCGTGGGCGGGCAGCCGGACGCCGCGCACCTCCAGGGTGAACGTCCTGGGCGCGGGCAGCACTTCCAGGGTGAACGTCCCGGGCGCAGGCAGCACCTCCAGAACGTCGGGGTGCCGGGTGGCGAACATGCCGACGGGCGTGCCGGACACCGGCCGGTGCGCACGCGACCCGGCGAAGAGGGCCGGGCCGCCCCGCCGGCCGCCCCGGGCGTGCGCGGCAGGGCCACCCGGTGCGGGACGCCGACCTCGGGGTTCGCGTCGCCCGCGGCGAGTAGGTCCATGGCCGCCATTCACCCACCGGCCGGTGGACACCGCACGTCAAACAGGCATTCGGGGCAGAATGGGCGTGCGCGGGAGCGCGGTGCCGGTGATGACCGGCGCGGGGGAGACGGCGGAGAGGAGAGCCCGATGCTGTCCGCATGGGCCGGGGCCCTGGTGCCCGTCTTCAGCGACACCGACGTGAGCGGCACCCGGCACCTGGTGCGGCCGTCCGGCACCGGATACGTCCTCGCCGCCAACCACACCTCGTTCTTCGATCCGGTCCTGCTCATCGGCACCCTGCACCGCCTCGGCCTGCGCCCCGCCGTACTGGCCACCGCCGGGCTGTGGCGGGTGCCCCTCCTGGGTCAGGTCCTCACCCGGGAGGGCCACGTGCCCGTCCACCGGGGCAGCCGCCGCGCCCCCGACGCCCTCCGGGCCGCCGCCGACGCCCTCACCGCCGGGCGCGGCGTGCTCATCTACCCCGAGGGCGGCCTGCCCCGCTACCGCGCCTCCCACGACCGCCCGCCCGGACGCCTGAAGTCCGGGGTGGTCCGCCTCGCGCTGTCCACCGGCGCCCCGGTGCTGCCGGTCGGCCACGCGGGCGCCCGCCGGGTCTCCTCCGGCCCCCTCGCCAAACAGCTCGCCGGCTGGGCAACCGCGCCCGTACGCCGGCCCCGCGTCCACGTGCACATCGGCCCCGCCCTCCGGCTGGACACGTCCGACCACCCACTGGACGACCTGGAAACCGCACTCGCCCAGGCGTGGTCGACCGCGGTCGGCGCCCTGGAGGACGGGCCGGGGGAGGAACGATCCGAGGGGGAGGGCCGGGCCGACGGGAAGCACGGCCCCTGAGGGGCGCGGCAGGCCGGCGGGGTGCCGGGCACTTGAGGGGCGCGGCGGGCCGGCGGGGGTGATGGGCCTGAGGGGCGCGGCGGGCCGGCGGGAGTGACGGACCGGCGAGGAAGGCGGACCCGGCGAGGAGGCGGAGCCCGTGAGCCGGGCGCCCCATGCGCGCCGGGCGCCGCTGACCCTCCGCCGGTCCAGGTGGGAGCAGGCACGCGGCGGGCCCCGGTCGCCGTCACCGGACGGGGACTGGTCACCCCGGCGGGCATCGGCAGGGACGCGGCCTGGGCGGGTCTGTGCGCCGGGCGCTCCACCGCCGCCGGCATGCGCACCGGCCGGCTCGACGCCGGCGCCCGGCTGATCCGCTGGTTCGAACGCCTCGGTGGCCTACGACGTACGGTGGCCGGATCCGGACCGGGTGACCGGGCGCCGTCGGGACGATTCCTGACGGTCGCCGCAGTGCGCCGGCGTCCCGGTGTCGTGCCGGTGCCAGACGGCGTCCACCACGCGGCCGTCGGGCAGGGTGTGGCGGCGCGGACCCTGGTCGGGGACGAGACCCGCGCGGGCCAGGGCACGCCGGCTCGCGGTGTTCCCGGTCTCGGCCCCGGCCCGGACGGTGGCCAGTCCGAGATGGGTGTGGGCCAGCTCCAGGCCCGCGCGGAACAGTTCCGCGCCCAGGCCCTGGCCACGGCAGCCCGGGGCCAGCCAGCCGCCCATCTCGCCCGCCAGGTGCTGGAGTTCGAGGGCACCGGCGTAACTGAGGTCGGACCGGCGCACACAGACCAGCAGGAGCGGGTCGTCCGGGCCGGGCGTGAACGGTTCCGCCAGCTCGCGGGGGATCCGCCGGCCGTCCTCCCCGGCGGGCCGCCAGGCCAGCAGCGCCCGGCGGACAGCGGGGTCGGGCAGTACCTCGTCCGCCTTGGTGCCGAGCCACCCTTGCGCCTGCGCGTCCGCGCTCGCGGCGATCGCGGCGGCCACGTCCAGGCGGGTGCGCGGGGTGAACAGCAACAGCCGTTCGGTGGCCAGCGCATGCCGCCCGGGCCCGCACCGCCCCGGCACCGGAAGCCCCGGCGCGATCCGGCTACGGCGGAACAGCGACCAGCCCATGGAACCCCCGGCACTACAGCACACACGGCGGACACGGCACCGGCCCACCGAGAGCGCGGACGCTCCGCACCGGCGGCGAATCTAGCGGGTCGCGGTCGGAGTCGCCGTACCGCTGCGGGGGCGCGGTCGGCTCAGCCGATCTGTTCCTGGGAGCCGGGCTTGGGGCGGGTGCGGGTCCAGGACGGGTCGGCGGCCGGGGTCGGGGTGGGGGTGTGGTGCATGGCTGTCCTTCGGACGAGTGGGGTGGTCCGGGGGCGGTGTGGTGCGCGGTGCGCGGGGTCCGGTGAGGCCTCTCCCTCGTCGACGGAGGAGTGACCTCCCCGCCCGTGGCGGTGTCCTTCAGCAGACGGCCGGGGCGGGACGTGTGGCCCCGGAGGCGAGGCGGTCGGGGCCGTGGGGCCCAGGGAGTCGACCGGGGTGCTCGCCTCCGGGTGGTACGGGGGCGCCGGTCGGGACCGGCAGCCGGTGCGCATCCGGCCTCTTGGGTGGGGGTGCGGGCGTCATGGGTCGGCCGGAGCGGCGAGTCCACTCTGGCACTCGTCAACCACGCTCCGCAACCGGCAGGTTGAAATTGGCAAGCCGTGAAGTGCATGCTGCATCTGCCAGAACGTGATCGAATGGCGACGCACACGGATCGCCTGCGAGGGTGTCCTGGGACCTGACGAGGGGGTGGGAGTGACCGCGGAGACCGACTGGGGCGGCGCCCCGTCCGTGCTGCGCATGATCCTCGGCAGACGGCTGGAGGAGCTGCGCACCCGGGCCGGCCTCAGCTACGCCGAGGCCGGTGCCGCCATCGGGGTCAGCCACTCCACGATCCGCCGCATGGAGGCCGCCAAGGTGGCCCGGCTGCGGCTCGCGGACGCCGAGAAACTCCTCCGGGTCTACGGCGTCACCGACCAGCAGGAGATCGACACCTTCCTGCACTCCGTGCGCGAGGCCAACAAGCGCGGCTGGTGGCACACGTACCGCGACGTCATGCCCGACTGGTTCTCCGCCTACCTCAGCCTGGAACAGGCGGCCCTGCACATCCGCGCGTACGAGAACCAGTTCGTGCACGCCCTGTTGCAGACCGAGGACTACGCCCGCGCCCTGCTCACCGCGGCCGGTCCGCACGTCTCCGCGGAGGCCACCGAGCGCCGCGTCGCCCTGCGCCTGCGCCGTCAGGAACTGCTGACCAGAGCCACGCCGCCACGGCTGTGGGTGGTGATGGACGAGACCGTGCTGCGCTGGCCGGTCGGCGGCCCCGAGGTGATGCGCGCGCAGATCGACCACCTCATCGAGGTCAACCGGCTGCCCCAGGTCACCGTGCAGCTCATGCCGTTCGCCAACGGCCCGCACCCCGCCCTGTCGGCCGGCGCCTTCCACCTCTTCCGGTTCCGGGCCCGCGAACTGCCCGACATCGCCTATCTCAGCGGCCTCCTCGGGGCCGTCTACCTCGACAAGGCCGACGAGGTGGTGGTCTACCGGGAGGCCCTGGACCGGCTGAGCGCCCAGGCCGCGTCCGCCAGGAAGACCGAGACCCTGCTCGCCGCGCTGCGCAAGGAATGGTGACCCGCCCCACCACCTGCCCGTCCCGCCCTCGTACCTGCTGATGCGAAGCCCCGAGCCCCACCTGACCGAATGGGAGACACGGCGTTGCCCGACAACGGATGGCCGGCCGACCGGATCGACACCGAGAACGCCCACTCCGCCCGCATCTACGACTACATACTCGGCGGCAAGGACTACTACCCCGCCGACAAGGAGGCGGGCGACGCCATGTCCCGGGAGTGGCCCGCGCTCCCGGTGCACATGCGGGCCAACCGCGACTTCATGAACCGTGCCGTGCGCTGGCTCGCCGAGGAGGCGGGCATGCGACAGTTCCTGGACATCGGCACCGGCGTCCCGACCTCGCCGAACCTGCACGAGATCGCCCAGGCCGTGGCCCCCGAGTCCCGGGTCGTCTACGTCGACAACGACCCGATCGTGCTCACCCTCTCCCAGGGCCTGCTGGCCAGCGCCCCCGAGGGCCGGACGGCGTACGTCGAGGCCGACTTCCGTGACCCGGCGGCCATCCTGGACGCCCCCGAGCTGCGCGAGACCCTGGACCTGAGCAGGCCCGTCGCCCTCACCGTCATCGCGATCGTCCACTTCATGCTGGACGCGGACGACGCGGTCGGCGTCGTACGGCGGCTGCTGGAGCCGCTGCCGTCCGGCAGTCACCTCGCGATGTCCATCGGCACCGCCGAGTTCGCGCCCGAGGAGGTGGGCCGGGTCGCCCGCGAGTACGCGGCCCGCGACATGCCGATGCGGCTGCGCACCCTGGACGAGGCCCACGCGTTCTTCACGGGCCTGGACCTGGTCGAGCCGGGCATCGTCCAGGTGCACAAGTGGCACCCCGACGGCAGCGGCGAACAGGGCATCCGGGACGAGGACATCGCGATGTACGGCGCGGTCGCCCGCAAGCCGTGACAGACCCGGGGCCGGGGTCCGACCCACCTCCCGGACCTCGGCCCCGCCTCCCGTCGTACCGACGGCCGGGGCGGTCGCCGGCCGCTACCGTGAGCCCATGTACACCACCCGCGTCACCCGGCACGTGGCGGCGCCCCCGCACGCCGTCTACCGGGCCCTGACCGACCCGGAGGCGGTCGCGGCCTGGCGGGTCCCGGCCGGCATGACCGCCCGCGTGCACGCCTTCGACGCCCGCGAGGGCGGGGCCTTCCGGATCTCCCTCACCTACGACGACCCGGCCGGCGCCGGGAAGTCCGGCGGACGCACGGACACCTACCGGGGGCACTTCGCCCGGCTCGTGCCCGGCACCCTGGTCGTCGAGGTCTTCGCCTTCGAGACCGGCGACGACGCCCTGCGCCCCACGATGACCATGACGACGACGCTCACCGCGGCCGACGGCGGCACGCACGTGGAAATCCGGCACGAGGGCGTCCCCGACGCGGTCGCGCCCGAGGACAACGAACGGGGCTCCCGCATGGCGCTGGACAACCTCGCCCGACTCGTCGAGGGGCGGGAGCCACCCGCACCGGAATGACCGAAAAGAGTGGAGTGGAAAGCGGAACCGTGGCGCGGGAAACACGGTCTTAGGGTCTGTCGACGGCCGGGATCGGACCGGTCGCGAAGAAACCGGGGGAATGGGACACATGTCCATGCGCAACCGTAAGACCCTCCTCACCGCCGCGGCGCTCACGGCCGGCCTCACCCTGGCCGCCGTCACGCCCGCCCTGGCGGGGGCCTCCGCGAGCGGCACCACCCGTGCCGCCGCCGTGTCGTCCGCGCAGGGCGACCCGCGGAACGTCACCCAGCACGTGGCCGACTTCTACGGCGCCTACATCGACGCCGTCTGGGCCACCGACGACCCCACCGCCGCGGCCAGTGCCAAGGCGCTGCGCGGCTTCTACCTCTCCGCCGCCGCGCAGAAGAAGGTCGCCGCCTTCGAGAAGAAGGAACACGCCGACGGCATCCTGTTCGCGCAGAACGTGCCGGTGAAGTGGAAGGTGGCCTACACCGGCTCCGGCGCCGGTCACGCCACCAGCCGGGTCACGCTCACCTGGGGGGACGGGCCGCACCCGCAGGTCAGCCGGATCGACGTCCAGTCCGACCTGAAGACCCTGAAGATCACCGGCCTGAAGCCGGCCGGCTGACCGGGGTACCGGACACGGACCCCGCTCCGCCCCATTCGGAGCGGGGTCCGTGCCCGGCCGGGGCCCTCCCTCGGGTCGAGGCGGGCGCGTGTGCCGGGGGTCAGGCGTTGGGGTCGAAGGGGATGCCCGACGGCATGGAGTGCGCCAGCGCGTACTGGAAGTCGCCGTCGTCGATCTTGATGGTGGCCGCCCCGAAGTCCGCGCTCAGCAGCTTCTCGCGGTAGCCCGCCGGATAGCCGTTCCAGCCGACGAGCCGCGGATAGAACCAGCCGCCCGTCACGTTCTCCGGCGGCTCGTCGTTGGTGTTGGCGAACCGGAAGCAGTGGGTCGAGATGCCGTCCTTGTGGTAGACGACCTTCGGGTGGGTGCCGTCGAAGCGCACCGAGGAGCGGGCCGCCACCTGGTAGCCGGAGTGCTGGGACACCGAGACGTACTGAACGGTGTTGTCCTTGATCCACACCACCACGTGCTCCCAGTCGTGGGTGTGCCCGATGGCGGCGGGTCCGAGGGTCGCCTGGTCCTTCTCGAAGTAGCTGGCGTACATCACCGCGCACCAGTCGTTGTTGCACTTCTCGCGCGAGTAGGTGTTGGCGTTGGCGAGCTGCGCGTAGTCGTGGCAGTGGCCGTTGACGTCGCCGCCCAGCTTCAGGCCGGGGTTGATGGTGCCGTCGCTGCCGATGGCGGCGGTGGCGTAACAGCCGTCCCCGTCGTAGTCGTAGGCGGGGGAGAAGGTCTGCTCCAGGCCGTCGGCGTTCTGCGGCAGCAGTTGCAGGACGTTGGCGTCGGCGGTGCCGGGCGAGGTGAGGACGAGGGCGAGCGCGCCGAGGGCGGCGGCGAGCGCGGAGGTCAACTGACGCACGTGGGCTCCCTGTTGTCGAGGCGCCGCAGATTCTCGCAACGCCTCGGCGGGAGGGGCTACCCTCTGAACTGAATTTTGCCGCAAGGCCAGTTGAACGCGGCGGCCGAAGCCGCCCGAGTGGGTGCTGTCGTACCGCTATCCGCCGGAAGTCAGGCGTTCCCCCTGGTTCCGGCGGTAAGAGGCGGTTCGGGCCGATGTCCGGGTCGTGCGTCGGCGGCGTCCGTGCCGGGCTCGCTCAGCCGTGGCGGGCCATCTCGCCGCGGCCGTGGTGGCGGCGCTCGACGGGGGTGCGGTGCACCGCGATGAGCGCGGCGTCGTCGCCGAGCCGGCCGCCGACGTGGGCGAGCAGATCGCGCCGCAGGTGGTGCATCAGCGCCTCGGGGCTGTCCCCGGTCCACCGCGCGACCCGGTCGGCCAGCGGATAGAACCGGCCGTGCTCGTCCCGGGCCTCCATGACCCCGTCCGTGTAGAGCAGCAGCGTGTCGCCCGGCTCGAAGGAGAACACGTCCAGGGTGTGCTCGGCACCCGCGTGCACCCCGAGCGGCGGCGACGGGTGCAGACTCGGGACGGTCACGACGTGACCGGGACTCAGCAGCAGCGGCGGTGGATGACCGCAACTGGTCATCCGGGTGACCGGGTCGCGGTCCGGGATGTCCACGAGCAGCGCCGTGGCGAACCGCTCGCCCTCTTCCTCCGGAGTCTCCAGATCGGCCGCGTAGCGGGTGACGCTCTGGTCCAGCCGGGTCGCCAGCTCGTCCAGCGGGATGTGCCGGTAGGCGCTCTCCCGGAACGAGCCGAGCAGCAGCGCGGCCTCGCCGATGGCGGGCAGCCCCTTGCCGCGGACATCGCCGATGAGGAGTCGGACCGAGCCGTCGCACACGGCCGCCGCGTAGAGATCGCCGCCGATCTGGGCCTCGTCCTCCGCGGCCAGGTACAGCGAGGCGATCCGCAGCGGGCCGATCTGCTCGGGCAACGGCCACATCAGGACGTGCTGCGCGGCTTCGGCGACCGTGCGGACCTTGGCGAGCTGGGTCTGCCGGCGCTCGCGCAGGACGCTGTAGACGACGGTGAGCACCACGAGGATCGCGAGGGTGATGATCTGCACGATGTGATTGGTGGTGGCGAGACCGCCGCGGTGGACGCCGATGAGCAACTGGGCGGTCAGCGCCAGTGCCCCGATGCCCGCCGTCGCCCGGGGGCCGGCGAAGGAGGGCGTGAGCGCGGGCGCGATCACCAGGGCCGGTCCGAGATGGATGTCCCAGGGCAGCCGCAGGTCCGCCACCGTGATCACCACGATGAGCAGGACCGGGAGCACCAGCAGCGCGTGGACCGACTGCCACCGCTGCCGGAGGCGGATGCGCGCGGCCCCGGGTGCCATGCCTACCAGCGTGCTCCCGGCCCGGTCGACCGGCCACTCGCTGAGTGCCGCCGCCTCACGGCGCCCGCCGTCGCGGCCCGGTCGGCCGTCGGCACCGGCACAGGCGGGCCGGGGCCCGGCCGACCCCGCTCCGGCCCCTGGGACCCCGGCGTTCGTCGTCGAATGAGTGAAGCCTTTCGGTGACACCGTGTCGCCGACGGCGCGCCGGGTACCCGTACGCACCCCGGGGCCGAACCGGCCGCCCCGGGACGCAGGGTGCCGAATGGAGAGGTCATGACGCACAACGGGGAGGACACCGCGCCCCTCCGGCGACCGGAGGTCACCGAACTCCGCCTCGCCCCGGACGGGGCCGGCCTGGAGTTCGCGTCCGCGCCGGAACCGGCGCAACTGCCGCACGACCGCAGCCAGGCGATCCTGGAGGCCGCCAAGGAGATCGGCTCGCTCCTCAAACGCGCGGGCCACCCCTTCGCGCTCGCCGGGAGCGTGGCCGTCTACGCCCACGGCGGCAGCCGCTACCTCCAGCACGACGCGGACTTCGCCGTCCTGCCCGACGACGCCGAGGCGGTGGCCGTCACGCTGAGCGAGGCCGGCCTGCCCGTGCGGACCCCTCCGGAGGACTGGCTGCTGAAGACCACCTGCCACGGGCAGAACATCGACATCATCTTCGCGCTGGCCCACCAGCCCGTCACCCGGGACATGCTCGACCGGGCCCATGTCCTGCCGGTCGACTCGGTGCTCATGCCGGTCCTGTCGCCGACCGACCTGATCCGCAGCCTGATCAGCGCCTTCTCCGAGCACTACTGCGACTTCGGGTCGGTGCTGCCGGTGGCCCGCGCCGTCCGCGAGAAGGTCGACTGGGACGAGGTCCGCGCGACCTGCGGCGGCCAGCCCATGCCGGCCGCCTTCCTCTTCCTCCTCGAACGGCTGAACGTGATCGATGCCCAGGAGGGGCAGCCATGACCGACACGAGCCCGCCGCCCCCGTCGGCGGCAGGGAGCCTCGACTACCGCGTCGCCCACCTCGCCGAGCACCTGGCCTCGGGAGACCTCGGGGAACTCGGCGTGCGGCTCGACCTGCGCGGCGACGCCGTCCTGCTCACCGGCACCGTGCCGTCCACCCAGTGCCGGGACGACATCCTGCGCATGGCCCGCGAGGAACTGGCGGGGCACCCGGTCCACAGCGACCTGCGCATCGCCGGGACCTCCTCGCCCGACCACGGAGAGGACCTGACATGATCCGCGTCGCGGCCGTGGGCGACATCCACATGGGCCCCGAGAGCCAGGGCACCCTGCGGCCCTCCTTCGAGACACTGCCCGCGTGCGCCGACGTCCTGCTGCTCGCAGGCGACCTCACCCGTCACGGCACACCGGAGGAGGCCGCGATCGTCGCCCGCGAGATCAAGGACCTCGGGGTGCCCGTCGTCGCCGTACTGGGCAACCACGACCACCACGACGAGCGGCCCGACGAGGTCACCGCGATCCTCCGGGACGCGGGCGCGCACGTCCTCGAAGGGCAGGCGGCCGTCGTCACCGCCGACGGCGCCCGGATCGGGGTCGCCGGGACCAAGGGCTTCGGCGGCGGCTTCGTCGGCCGCTGCGCGGGGGAGTTCGGCGAACCACTGATGAAGGAGTTCGTCCGTTACACCCGGCGGAGCGCCGACGGCCTGCACAGCGCCCTGAAGAACCTGGAGGAGTGGGACTGTGACGTGCGGATCGCGCTGACCCACTTCTCACCGGTGCCGGACACCCTGGCCGGGGAGCCGCTGGAGATCTACCCCTTCCTCGGCAGCTACCTGCTCGCGGAGGCCATCGACACCGGCGGCGCCGACCTCGCGGTGCACGGCCACGCCCACGCCGGCACCGAGCACGGCATGACCAGTGGGGGCGTCCGCGTACGCAACGTCGCCCAGCCGGTGATCGGCCAGGCGTTCCACGTCTACCACCTGCCAGGCCGGCACGGGTGACGGGGCGGGGCGCCGGGCGGTGCCGGGTGGGTGGTCAGGGGCGGGGCGGACCGGCCGGCGCCTGACGCAGCCGAGTCTTCGGTCCACGTGGGTGTCCGCCACCGAGCGCCGCGGCCTCGCGGCTGGTCGCGTCACTGTCCTTCGCGGGCGATGCGGTGGCATCGGCCGGCCACGACCGGCGCGGTTCACTCCCGGCGCCGCTGGGCCCGCGCGACGCCGTTCTTCGTGGGTGACCAGCGGCATGGGCCGGTCACGGTCGGCCCGGCCGGCCCCGCCCGGCTGGCGCGCCGCCGTGCTCGGGCGTCTCCCGGCTGGTGACGTCGCCGTTCCTCGTAGGTGACCAGCGGCATCGGTCAGCCGCGCGGATATCCCCGCCCGGGTGTCACGCCGCCGTGCTCAGTGCCTCGCGGCCCGTCACGTCGCCGTCCTTCGCGGGCAGTGCCAGCGGCACCGGTTCGCGGCGGCGGCGCAGCAGCAGGCCCGCGCCGATCGACCCGGCGATCAGCAGGCCGCCGGCCACCAGTGCGCCGCGGGCGCCGGCCCACTCCATGAGCAGGCCCAGCAGCGGCGGACCGCCGAGGCTCCACACCGTGCCGACGCTGCTCCACACGCCGAGCACCCGGCCCCGCAGATGCGGCGGCGGATCGGTCTGGAGCACGGCCGTGCCGGCGGTGTCGGAGACGGACTCCACGATCGCCATCGGCAGCACCAGCACCAGCAGCACGGCCAGCGACGGCGACAGGCCCGCCACCACCTGGAGCAGCGCGCCTCCCGCCGCCAGCAGACCCACGGTGCGCACGGACGGCCTGCGCAGCCGGGCGCCGAGGACGGCTCCCAGGATGCCGCCGACGGCGAGCACCGTGGACACCGTGCCGAACGCCCCGGCGCCGCCGGCCAGCGGTCCGGTGACGAGGACGGCGAGCGTCAGGCCGTAGTTGCGGCCGAAGACGGAGCTGAGCCCGGTGATGCCCGCGAGCGCGACCAGGCGGGGCCTGCGCGCGAAGAAGGACAGGCCCTCCCGCACGCTCATGCCCGCGCGCGCCGGAACCGCCCGCGCCCCGGCCGTCGGCTCCCCGGCGGCCCCGGGCACCGGCCGCAGGAACGGCACCACCGCGGCCACGAACAGGAACGACAGCCCGTTCGCGGCGTACGCGGCGGACGTGCCGAGGAACCCGACGGTGACCCCGGCCAGGGCCGTGCCGGCCAGCCGGCCCGCGCTGTGCACCAGCGCGCCCACCCCGATCGCGGACGGCACGTCCTCCACCGGCACCAGATCGTTGCCGAGCAGGGCACAGGCCGGTCCGTCGACGGTGGCGATGACGCCGGTCACACCGGCCAGCACCAGCAGCGCGGTCATGTCGATCCGGTCCAGCGCCACGAGCAGCGCCGTGGTGAAGGCGACCGCGCCGAGCAGGGCCTGGCTGACGGTGACCGTCAGCTTGCGGGGCCAGCGGTCCACGGCCGCGCCGCCGAGCAGACTCACGAACAGCGCGGGCGCGGCCTGGACGGACATGGACAGTCCGGTCGCCGCCGCCGAGCCCGTGATGTGCAGGACGAGCAGGTTCTGCACGGTGAGCTGCATCCACGTGCCGGCGTTGGAGACGAAGTTCGCGGCCGACCACCAGCGCATGCCCCGGTGCCGCAGGGAACGCCACGGCGAACGCGGGGCCGGGGCGGTGAGGGGTGCTGACGACGGCTGGGCAGGGTCAGAAGACACGACGGGGTACTCGACAACCGGGAAGGCGGGAGGACCGGCGAGCCCGTCGGACCGGCAGCGCTGCACGGCCGGGGCTGCCAGGTCAGGGCGCCGACCATGGTGGCAGACGGGACGGCACGGTCGACGCCACCGCGTCCACCGGCACCCGGTCACGTCCGCCAAACAGCCGCGGGCGTACGGTGGTTGGGGCGCGCGTGGGGTTCCTCACAGGCCGGGTGCCGGCCGGTCCGTCCCGGTACGAGGAGGAGGCCGGCGCACCGAACGGGGCACGTCATGCGCCCCACGCTCCGTGACGCTGTGCGGCACCGCACGGCGTCACAGCGAACGGGCCCTTGCGCCCCTCACGAGTACCGGGAGGCACCGCCGCGGCAACCGCGAAGAACCCGCGGTCACCGGGCGGAGTCCCCACCTGGCGCTCTAGCGGTTGACGGCCCTCATCCCGGCCTCGTCATACCGCTCACCCGCCACCGCGGGCAGCTCCGCGTCGATACGGGCCAGGTCGTCCTTGGTCAGCTCGATGTCCACCGCGGCGGCGTTCTGCTCCAGGTAGGTACGGCGCTTGGTGCCCGGGATCGGCACCAGGTCCTCGCCCTGGGCCAGCACCCACGCGATGGCCAGCTGGGCCGGGGTCACGTCCTTCTCGGCGGCGATCTCCTTCACCTTCTCCGCCAGCCGCAGGTTCGCCTCCAGATTGGCGTCCGTGAACCTCGGGTTCGTGCGCCGGAAGTCGTTCTCGTCCAGCTCGTCGGGCGAGGTGAAGCGGCCCGCGAGGAAACCCCGGCCGAGCGGCGAGTACGGCACGAAGCCGATGCCCAGTTCCCGGCAGGTGGGCAGCACCTCGGCCTCCACGTCCCGCGACCACAGCGAGTACTCGCTCTGCACCGCGGTGACCGGGTGCACGGCGTGCGCGCGCCGGATGGTCTCGGCGCTCGCCTCGCTCAGCCCGATGTACCGCACCTTGCCCTCGGCGACCAGCTCACCCAGCGCGCCGACCGTCTCCTCGATGGGCACGTTCGGGTCGACCCGGTGCTGGTAGTACAGGTCGATGTGGTCGGTGCCCAGTCGCTGGAGCGAGCCGTGCACCGAACTGCGCACATGCTCGGCGGAGCCGTCCTGCCGGCCGACCGTGCTCATGTCGCCGGGGACGGCGTCGTCCATCCGGTAGTTGAACTTCGTGGCGATGACGTACTCGTCGCGGTGGCCCCTGATCGCCTCACCGACGAGCGACTCGTTGGTGAGCGGCCCGTAGATCTGCGCGGTGTCGAGGAAGTCGATGCCGAGTTCGAGGGCGCGCCGGATGGTCGCGATGCCCTCCTCCTGGTCGGCGGAGCCGTAGAAGGCGGACATTCCCATGCATCCGAGCCCGATGGCCGATACCTGGAGGTCCCGTAGCCTGCGCTTCTGCATGTGGGGTCACAGCCTTTCGTGCACTCGTCGGTCGTTCTCCGGGCGCGAGGGCCTTCTTCCATCTAGCGACGGAATCCGGCACCCGGCATCCCGTGGGGGAGCCGGGTCCGGGCCGCGCGCACCGGTGTTCTGCGACGCTACGAGCTGGAGTGCTCTCGAAGTCAAGCCGTGCCGGGGCGGGACGGTGTTCCGCGGCGTTACGGATTCAGCCGTACCGGCAGTTCGAACAGGTCGTTCTGGGTGACCACCGGCTTGTTGCGCAGTTCGCTCGCGGGGACCGCCAGGTCCAGGCCGGGGAAACGGCCGTACAGCGCGGGCAGGGCGACGCTCGCCTCCAGGCGGGACAGGGCGGCGCCGGGGCACACGTGCGGGCCGTGGCCGAAGGAGATGTGCCGGTTCTTCGTGTCGCGGGTGATGTCGAACTCTCCGGCGGTCGGGCCGTGGGCACCCTCGTCCCGGCCGATCGCGCCGTACGACACGATCAGGGCGTCCCCGGCCGGGATCACCTTGTCGCCGACCGGTACGTCCTCGGTCGCGAAGCGGATCAGGACGTGCGAGGTGGGGGTGGAGTAGCGCAGCGTCTCCTCGACGACCGCGGACCAGTCGGCCCGGCCCGACAGCACCAGGGCACGCTGTTCGGGGTGGGTGGACAGGTTGACGACGGCGTTGACGATCAGCGAGATCGTGGTCTCGTGGCCCGCCGCCACCATGAGCTGGAGGGTGGAGACGATCTCCTCGTCCGTGAGGCGGTCGCCGTCCTGCGAGGCGAGGATCAGCGCGCTGGTCAGGTCGTCGCCCGGCGCGGACCGCTTGGCCGCCACCGTCTGCGCCATGATCTGCGCGAGCTCCGTGAGGGTGGCGACGACCTCCTCCGGCGCGGTCTGCGTGGAGAAGAACTTCTCGAACAGCACCTTCAGCCGGGGCAGCAGGCCCTCGTCGATGCCCATCAGGTCGGCGATGACGTACATCGGCAGCGGGTAGGCGAAGGCCGCCTTCAGATCGACGGTCCCGCCGTCCGCCGGCAGCGCGTCCAGCAGGTCCTGGGTGAGCTTCTCGATCCGCTCCCGCATCCGCTCCACCCGGCGCGGGGTGAGCGCCTGCGCGACCAGGGTGCGCAGCCGGCGGTGGTCGGCGCCGTCCACCGTGAGCATGGAGCGGCCCGGGTTGGCCAGGCCGATCAGCGGCCAGTCCGCGGGTATCTCACCGCGCCGCCAGGCGCCCCAGACGTTGATGTCCTTCACCAGCCGCGGGTCGGTGAGCAGCGCCTTGGCCTCGGCGTGACGGGTGACGGCCCACACCGGGACACCGCCCGGCAGTTCGACGGCGGCGAGCGGGCCGGCCGCGCGCAGCGCCGCGCTCTCGGCGTCCAGGTCGGTGACGAAGGGATCGAGGGCGATGCGGGGTGCTTCGGTACCGGTCGTCATCGTGACGTGCCTCCCAGGGCAGGGGTCGGGTGCGGCGGGTACGGCTCCGGTCCGGGGACGGCCCCGGGCGGGCGGCGGAACAACGGGTCGGCCGAGGCGAAGCGGGTCAGCGGGCGGGTACGGGGCTGAACCGGACGGGCAGCCCGGACAGTCCCCTCAGCCAGGGCGAGGGCCGGCGCGTGAGGGACTCGGCGGGCACGGCCAGGTCGATGTCCGGGAGCCGGTCCAGGACCACCTCGATACCGGTCCGCGCGATCACCTCGGCGATCTCCTGCGCGGGGAACGGGCAGCGGTGCTCGCCGTGGCCGAAGGAGAAGTGCGCGTTGTTGCCGCCGGTCAGTGCGGAGGCGTCGGTCCGCACCTGCGGGTCGGAGTTGGCCCCTTGCAGACCGAGCAGCAGCAGATCACCGGCCTTGACGCGCCGGCCGCCGAGGTGCGTGTCGCGGGCGGCCCAGCGGCCCGCCACGTTCTGCGTCGGCGTGTCCTCCCACAGCACCTCGTTCATCGCCTCGGCGACGCTGTTGCGCCCGCCGAACAGGGAGGCGGCGAACCGGTCGTCCGTCAGCATCAGCCGCAGCGAGTTCCCGATCCAGTCGGCGGTCGGCTGGTGCCCGGCCGCCATCATCACCATCAGGTCCTGCGCGATCTCCTCGTCGCTGAACCCGCTCTCGTCGGCCAGCATCCGGGAGACCACGTCGGCCGCCGGTTCCTTCCTCCGGTCGGTCAGCAACTGCGCCATGGACGCGGCCAGATGGGCCTGCCCGGCCAGCGCCCGCTCCCGCCCGTCGATCATGTCGTTCAGGGCGGTGACCAGTCCCGGACCGTCCTCGTCCGGGAAGCCGTACAGCCGGGCCAGGACCCGTACCGGAAGCAGCATCGCGTACTGGGCCACCAGATCGGCCTCGCCCGCCGAGCACAGCGCGTCGATCAGCTCGTCCGCGAACCGCTCGGCGTGCGCGCGCAGTTCGAACGCGTCCGCCTCCTCCAGCGCGTTGCTGATCATCGCCGCGCGCTGCCGGTGCCGTTCGCCGACGGTGTAGAGGATCGACGGCTGCTTGTGCCCGATCATGGGCAGCAGCGGCCAGTCCGCGGGGATGTTCTCCCACTGGTTCCACAGGTCCGAGTCCCGGCTGAACAGCACCGGGTCACCGGTCACCTGGTGCAGTTCCCGGTAGCCGAGCACCAGCCAGGCCGGGATGTCGCCGTCGAGCAGCACCGGCACGACGGCGCCGTGGTCGCGTCGCATCTCCCGGTACAGACGGGCGGGTTCGGTCTGGAACCGGGGCCCGCTCAGCGGGACGGCGTCGGGCGTGGTCACACGAACTCCTGTCGGGGCAGGACCGTCCGCGCGGACGGGTCGGCGTACCGGTTCTTCACGTGCTGCACCAGCGTGATCAGCACCTGCTTGCCCGACTCCCGGGAGCGGGCGTCGCAATCGACCAGCGGCACCTGCGGGTCCAGGTCGAGGGCCTCGCGGACGTCCGCGCCGGCGCGGACCGGACCGCCGAAGTCGTTGCAGGCCACGATGAACGGCGTGCCGTGGTGCTCCAGCCGGTCGATGGCGTACCAGGAGTCGTCGATGCGCCGGGTGTCCACCAGGACGACCGCCCCGAGCGTGCCGGAGAACAACCGGTCCCACAGGAACCAGAACCGCTCCTGGCCGGGCGCGCCGAACAGGTACAGCACGTTGCGGGCGTCCAGGCTGATCCGGCCGAAGTCGAAGGCGACGGTGGTGCCGGACTTGCCGCGCACCTGGCGGATGTCGTCCACCGTGGCGCCGGCCTGCGTCATCGTCTCCTCGGTGTTGAGGGGGCGGATCTCGCTGACCGAGCGGACCAGCGTGGTCTTGCCGACGCCGAAGCCGCCCACGACCACGATCTTGAAACCTTGGTCGGCGGTGGCACCCAGCGGGGTGCGCGCGGGAGTGCGCGCGTCAGAGATTGCGGAGTCCAACGAGCACCTGCTCCAGGATGTCGGGATCGGTAATGGCCGGTCTGCGCGGATGCCGGGCGCTGACCCGGCCCGCCGCGAGCAGATCGCACAGCAGCACCTTGGTGATGCCCACGGGCAGCCGCAGTTCGGCGGCGATCTCCGCCACCGAGGCGGGGAACCGGGTCAGTTCCAGGATCGCCACGTGCTCCGACTGCATGCCGGTCGCCGGCTCCGACTCGGCGACCACGAGGGTGACCAGGTCGAAGGGGTTGTCGGGACTGGTGCGGGTGCGTCCCTGGGTGATGGTGTACAGCCGGTCGGGGGCGTCGTCCCGGCCCGGGCGGTTCATGCCCGGACGGTCCCTGTCCGGTCGACTCATGACGTGCGGGGCGGAGCGGTGAGGTGCTCGCCGAGCTGCTCCACCAACTCGCTCATGTTGTGGCCGATGACGCCGGCGTCCGCGTCCTCCGTGGCGATCACGGCCAGATGGGCACCGGCACCCGCCTCCACGATGAACAGCACACCGCCGTAGAACTCCGTCATCGCCGAGCGCACACCTCCGCTGCCGTCGCCGAACTCCACGGACGCGCCGTGTGACAGCGACTGGATGCCGGCGGCGATCGCGGCCAGCTGGTCGGCCTGGTCGACGCTCAGCTCCGGCGTACGGCACAGCTTCAGCCCGTCCCGGGACAGCACGAGCGCGTGCCGGGCACCCGGGGTCCTCTCCAGCAGGCCCTCCAGGAGCCAGGTGAGCTTGTCGTCGGCGGTGGTCGGGCCGGTCATGAAGTGGTGTCGCCTTCCGGGTACGCGTGCGGGTGGGAGGGGGCGGGGGAGCCGTGTTCGTCGGTGCCGTACGAGGAGTCGCCGGCCGGCGCACCGTCCGGCGGCGGGGTGGCGGCTCGCTCGTCCGGCGCCGTGGTGTGCGAGGTGCCGGTGGGGTGGTTCTGGGACTGGTCTGTGGTGGGGTCGGTGCGGCGGGTGCCCGGCGCGGACGGGCGTACCGCCTCGCGGAAGCTGCTGAAGCGGGCGGCGCGGGTCCTGCCCGCGTCGGCGGCCGGGGCGGCGCGGGGGACGTCGGCGGCCGGTGCCGTGTGGTGCCGTGTGTCGTCCGGCGCGGTGTCGTGTTCGGCCGTGTCCGGCGCGGTGCGGCGCTCGGCGTCGCTCGGCGCGGTGCGGTGCCGTGTGCCGTCCGGCTCGGTGTCGTGCTCGGCGGGGGCCGCTGCGGTGCGGGGTGTGTCGGTGTTCGACGCGGTGCGGTGGTCCGCGGTACCCCGGGCCGTACGGTGCTCGGGCGTGTCCGGCGCCGTCCGGGTGCGTTCCGCTCGGGCGAGGGTGCGGCCCCGGCGACGCCTGGGCAGACCGGCCGGGCCCTCCTCCGGCGGCGCGGCGGGCTCGTGGACGACGGCCGTGTCCACGGCGGCCGGTGCCGGCGCGGACGGGCCGCTCTGCGGTCGCGGGGCCGCGGCGGACGGCTCGACGGGTGTGGAGGCGGGGCTGGTCAGGATCTCCTGCGGGATGAGCAGCAGCACGCCGGTGCCGCCGCGCGCCGACGGCCGGAACGACACCTTGAGCCCGTGCTTGCGGGCGAGGCGGCCGACCACGGCGAGCCCGAGCCGGGTGCCGGTCAGACCGCCCAGCTCGGCCACGTCACCGGAGACCGCCCGCTCGGCGCGGCGCAGCTGCACCTCGCCCATCACCAGCCCGCTGTCCTCCACGGACACGATGGCCCCGGCCGGCACCTCCTCCACGTAGACGTGGACCTCGGCGGTCGGCGGCGAGAAGTTGGCGGCGTTGTCGAGGAGTTCGGCGAGCGCGTGCATCACACCCTCGGCGGCGTGCCCGGCGACGGCGGCCTCGCTGACCGAGTGCACCCGCACCCGCCGGTACCCGGCGATCCGCCCCATCGCGCCGCGCAGGATCGACTCCATCCCGATCGGCCGTGCCCAGCGGCGGCCCGAACGCGCCCCGGTGAGCACGGCGATGGAGTCCGCGAGCCGGCCGGCCTGGGCGGTGCGGTGGTCGAGGTGGAGCAGGTCGGCCAGCACGTCCTCGTCGGTGTGCCGGTCCTCCATCGCCCGCAGGTCGGCGAGGGTCGCCGTGGCGAGGGCCTGCATCCGGGCGGCGACGTTGGAGGTCGCGGCGACCGCGGCAGCCCGCTCCCGCCGGGCCCGCTCCAACTCGCCCGACAGACGGGAGTTCTCCTTCACGAGCCGGTCCAGCTCCCGCGCGCCGTCCTCCTCCAGACGCGCGCGTTCGGCCGCGAACGACTCCGTGAACTCGGTGCGCTGCCGCGCGAGTTCGTCGATGAGCCGCTGCTGCTCCTGGCGGGCCTCCTCGGCCGTACGGGCCTGCTGCTGGAGCAGCCGTCCGACATCCTGGGTGACGCTCTCCAGCCTGCGCCGGGTGCCGCGCGCGGTCCGCAGGGCGTGCGTGGCGGTGGCCACCGCCACGCTGAGCACGACCGCCGCCGCGCCCGCGCCCGCGGCGAGCGGGGTGCGCACGGAGTCCGGCGCCACCGCAACGGCCGCGCAGACCACGAGCGCCGACAGCACACCGGTCACGGCGAGGGCGGAGACGAACGTACGGAGGGAAGGTCGGTCGCCGGGATGCGTGGGCGCGGTCATCGGTCCGGTCTGATCCTTGCGGCGGAGACGGCGGGCTGGGGCGGGGCTGGCAGGGACATCGGATGGCGAGGCGTAGCACCGGTGGTGAACTGGCGGTCACTATACGAGAGTTATTGATCGAAACAGCAAGGTTCCGCGCTACTTCCGGATCGCGGCCCCGGAAACGCCTGAATCCGAGGACGGTTCCGCGGGGGTGCCGGTTGCCTCGCGGCCCCTGGTTTCCGCGCCGTACGCCTGTGGGTCTTCCCACACCGGCGTGCCCTCGCGACGGATGTTGACGCCCGCCTCCCGGCTCGCTGGACTGCACGGAGGGCGGGTCGGACCGGAGCGATCCGTGCATCCGCACGATCGCGCCCGAAGTGGACGGATGACGGACGAAACGCCTCGCACGGTCGGACCGCCGGGAGCGAGGCGAAGGGGGCGATGCGTGTGGCGGGGGACCCGACGGCGACGGACTGCCGTGCCTCATGACCGCTGAAGGGCGCACCCTGAGAGTCCGCCCGCTGCTCGCGCGGCTCGCCCGGTTCACCGGGCGGACGCTGTGGGGCGAGTGGCACGCCATCGTCGTCGACCCGGTGCGGCGGCTCGCGCGGCGCGGACTGTCCGGGCTGCTGCTGGCCTTCGTCGCCGCCTGCGGCGTCATCTTCTTCCACGACATCGCCCAGCACCCCACGGGAGTGCTGTGGGTGGAGCGGCTCGGCGGGGTCCGGGCCGAGCTTCCCCTGTGGCTGTCCCTGCTGCGTACCCCCGTGTCGCTGTACGTCCCCGCGCTCGACCTGCCGGTATGGGCGGGCATCACCCAGCTGTTCCTCGCCTTCGCCCTCGCCGAACTGGCCCTGGGCCGGGCCCGGACCTTGGTGATCGCCTATGCCACCACCCTGGCCGGCACCCTCGCCGCCCGCCTGATGATCGTGCTGGGGCCCGGCTGGTGGGGGTTCGGGCTGCCGCCCGAGGCCGGGCAGGTCCTGGACACCGGGCCCTCTGCGGCCGTGGTCGGCCTGTTCACCTACCTCTCGGTGGTCCGGCGCGCGCCCGTGGTGTTCACGCTGACCGGCGGCTCGATGGTGTGGGAGTCCATCGCCGTACCCAACCTGGCCGGCCGCGAGCACCTGATCGCGGTGGCCGCGGCGATCGTCCTCGGTCTGCTGCACGGCCGGGGGGAGCGGCTGCGTGCCGCCGTACGGTCCCCGCGCCCCACGCGCCGACGGCCCTCGCGCACACCCCCGCCCGTCCCCGGCCCCACCCCGACGGCCGACCGCCCCGGACATACCCATGCCAAGGTCTCGGCGCATTCCCTCGAACGCTAGTCCGGCTCGACGGGACATCCCGCACCGCGCCGCCGCTTCCGGCCCGCCCGGCCCGGCGCGCCCGTGTGGCGCCGCCCACCCCGTCGGTGTGATGGTTTTCGCACATCGACCCGTGCGGGCGCCCCCTAAGGTGGCCGCGAGTACGGCAGGTGTGGCTGACACCAGGGTGTTCGTCGCCGGCAGGCAGCTGAAGGGAATCCAGGATGTTCCGCAAGGTGCTGGTCGCCAACCGTGGAGAGATCGCGATCCGCGCGTTCCGGGCGGGCTACGAACTCGGCGCGCGCACCGTCGCCGTGTTCCCGCACGAGGACCGCAACTCGCTGCACCGGCTGAAGGCCGACGAGGCGTACGAGATCGGGGAGCCGGGCCACCCGGTGCGGGCCTACCTCTCCGTCGAGGAGATCGTGGGTGCCGCCCGCAGGGCGGGCGCCGACGCCGTCTACCCGGGGTACGGCTTCCTGTCCGAGAACCCCGAACTGGCCCGTGCCTGCGAGGAAGCCGGCATCACCTTCGTCGGCCCCAGCGCGGCCACCCTGGAGCTGACCGGCAACAAGGCCCGCGCCGTCGCCGCCGCCCGCGCCGCGGGCGTGCCCGTTCTCGGCTCCTCCCAGCCCTCCACCGACGTGGACGAACTGGTGCGCGCCGCCGAGCGGATCGGCTTCCCCGTCTTCGTCAAGGCGGTCGCCGGCGGCGGCGGGCGCGGCATGCGCCGCGTGGAGGACCCGGCCCAGCTCCGCGAGTCCATCGAGGCCGCCTCCCGCGAGGCCGCCTCCGCGTTCGGCGACCCGACCGTCTTCCTGGAGAAGGCCGTCGTGGAGCCCCGCCACATCGAGGTGCAGATCCTCGCCGACGGCGAGGGCAACGTCATCCACCTCTTCGAGCGGGACTGCTCGCTCCAGCGCCGCCACCAGAAGGTCATCGAGCTGGCCCCCGCGCCCAACCTGGACCCACGGCTGCGCGACCGGATCTGCGCCGACGCCGTCCGCTTCGCCCGGGAGATCGGCTACCGCAACGCCGGCACCGTCGAGTTCCTGCTCGACCGCGACGGCAACCACGTGTTCATCGAGATGAACCCGCGCATCCAGGTCGAGCACACCGTCACCGAAGAGGTCACCGACGTCGACCTGGTCCAGGCCCAGATGCGGATCGCGTCCGGTGAGACCCTCGCCGGCCTCGGCCTCTCCCAGGACACGGTCACCCTGCGCGGCGCCGCCCTCCAGTGCCGCATCACCACCGAGGACCCCGCCAACGGCTTCCGCCCCGACACCGGCCGGATCAGCGCCTACCGCTCCCCGGGCGGCTCCGGCATCCGCCTCGACGGCGGCACCACCCACGCCGGTACGGAGATCAGCGCGCACTTCGACTCGATGCTGGTCAAGCTCACCTGCCGGGGCCGTGACTTCCAGGCCGCGATCGGCCGGGCCCGGCGCGCGGTCGCCGAGTTCCGCATCCGGGGCGTGGCCACCAACATCCCCTTCCTCCAGGCGGTCCTGGACGACCCCGACTTCCAGGCCGGCCGGGTCACCACCTCCTTCATCGAGCAGCGCCCGCACCTGCTCACCGCCCGCTCCTCCGCCGACCGCGGCACCAAGCTGCTCACCTACCTCGCCGACGTGACGGTCAACCAGCCGCACGGCCGACGGCCCGACCTGCTCGACCCGCTGACCAAGCTGCCGCCGCTGCCCGCCGGCGAGCCGCCCGCCGGCTCCCGCCGGCTCCTCGTGGACCTCGGCCCCGAGGGCTTCGCCCGGCACCTGCGGGAGTCGCCGACCATCGGCGTCACCGACACCACCTTCCGCGACGCCCACCAGTCCCTGCTCGCCACCCGGGTGCGCACCAAGGACCTCCTCGCCGTCGCCCCGGTCGTCGCCCGCACCCTCCCCCAACTGCTCTCCCTGGAGTGCTGGGGCGGCGCCACCTACGACGTCGCGCTGCGCTTCCTCGCCGAGGACCCCTGGGAGCGGCTGGCCGCCCTGCGCGAGGCCGTCCCCAACATCTGCCTCCAGATGCTGCTGCGCGGTCGCAACACCGTCGGCTACACCCCGTACCCGACCGAGGTGACCGACGCCTTCGTACAGGAGGCCGCCGCCACCGGCATCGACATCTTCCGTATCTTCGACGCCCTCAACGACGTCGGCCAGATGCGGCCCGCCATCGACGCCGTACGCGAGACGGGCAGCGCCATCGCCGAGGTCGCCCTCTGCTACACCGCGGACCTCAACGACCCGTCGGAGCGCCTCTACACCCTCGACTACTACCTGCGCCTCGCCGAGCAGATCGTCGAGGCCGGCGCCCACGTCCTCGCCATCAAGGACATGGCCGGGCTGCTGCGCGCCCCGGCCGCCGCCAAGCTCGTCTCGGCGCTGCGCCGCGAGTTCGACCTGCCCGTGCACCTGCACACGCACGACACCGCCGGCGGCCAGCTCGCCACGTACCTCGCCGCGATCCAGGCCGGCGCCGACGCGGTCGACGGCGCGGTGGCCTCCATGGCCGGTACGACCTCCCAGCCGTCGCTGTCCGCGATCGTCGCCGCCACCGACCACTCCGAGCGGCCCACCGGCCTGGACCTCCAGGCGGTCGGCGACCTGGAGCCGTACTGGGAGGGCGTCCGGAAGGTCTACGCCCCGTTCGAAGCCGGCCTCGCCTCCCCGACCGGACGCGTCTACCACCACGAGATCCCCGGCGGCCAGCTGTCCAACCTGCGCACCCAGGCCGTCGCCCTCGGTCTCGGCGACCGCTTCGAGGACATCGAGGCGATGTACGCCGCCGCCGACCGCATCCTCGGCCGGCTGGTGAAGGTCACCCCGTCCTCCAAGGTCGTCGGCGACCTGGCCCTGCACCTGGTGGGCGCCGGGGTCTCCCCGGACGCGTTCGAGTCGACCCCCGACAAGTTCGACATCCCGGACTCGGTGATCGGCTTCCTGCGCGGCGAGCTGGGCACCCCGCCCGGGGGCTGGCCGGAGCCGTTCCGCACCAAGGCGCTCCAGGGGCGGGCGGCGCCCAAGCCCGTGCCCGAGCTGTCCGCCGAGGACCGCGAGGGGCTGGCGAAGGACCGCCGGGCCACCCTCAACCGGCTGCTGTTCCCCGGCCCCGCCCGCGAGTTCGAGACGCACCGCCAGTCCTTCGGCGACACCAGCGTCCTCGACAGCAAGGCGTTCTTCTACGGCCTGCGCCCGGCCAAGGAGTACGCCGTCGACCTGGAGCCCGGCGTCCGGCTGCTGATCGAGCTCCAGGCGATCGGCGAGGCCGACGAGCGCGGTATGCGGACCGTGATGTCCACGCTCAACGGCCAGCTGCGGCCCATCCAGGTCCGTGACCGTGCGGCGGCCTCCGACATCCCGGTCACGGAGAAGGCCGACCGCTCCGACCCCGGCCATGTCGCGGCACCCTTCGCCGGTGTGGTGACCCTGGCCGTCGCCGAGGGCGACGAGGTGGCGGCGGGTGCCACGATCGCCACCATCGAGGCCATGAAGATGGAAGCCACGATCACGGCCCCCAAGGCGGGCCGCGTCTCACGCCTCGCCATCAACCGCATCCAGCAGGTGGAGGGCGGCGACCTCCTGGCGGAACTGACCTGACGCCGCCGGGGCCGGACGCCGTGAGGTGGGTGAGTCGGCGGGAACCGCGGTCGGTTGCCGGGAGGGCGTCGAGGCGGTCGTGGCGGGTGGGCGGGGCCGCCCGGCCGTCCGGAGGGTGGTGAGCCGGCCGGTGCCGCCGATCGCCTGGCGGCGCGCTGTGGCCCGCCGGCCCCGTCGGCTCTGGCCCGGCGCCCGCCCCGGGGAGCCGGGCCAGAGCCGTCCCGGGGAACCGAGCCCCGGGCTGCCGGCCGGCGGGCCGGAGGTCCGACCTGTGCCGCCGTGAGCGGAACCCGGAGCGGTCCACGGTGAGCGGGGCCGGCGCCGTACACGCCTTCGTCACCCGCGGCCGATGAGGTGGCGCAGGCGGGCCAGGAGGAGGTTCGGGTCGTGGCGGGTGGTGGACGCGGCGCTCGGGACGTACACGGTTCGGCCGCGGACCGCCACGGAGGTCGGGTTGGACAGGCCGTCCCGCGCGGCCAGCACGGTCGTGACGGTGCCGTCCGCGTGGACCAGGACGACCCTGTTGCCGGTGTTCAGCGCGGCGAGCACGCTCCTCCCGTGGCCGGGAAACGCGAAGTCGTCGATGCCGGCGAGTCCGTCGGCCCGGGTCTCGACGGGTCCGGCGGCCCCGTCCGGGCGGACGGGGATGCGCAGCAGCGTGCCCCGGTCGGTGTTGGACACCCACACGGAATCCCGGCGGACCTTGACGCCGTTGGCGCCGAGGCCGCGCGCCGGGGCCGCCGGGAGCGGAGCGAGCGCCGCGCCCTTCGCCCATGCCGTGGCCGTGCCGCCCGCCTGCGGGACGCGCCAGACGGTGCCGCGCGCCGAGTCGGCGACGTAGAGCACGCCCCGCCGCTCGTCGAGGGCCAGCCCGTTGGGCAGCCCGTCGGCCGGCAGCGCGGCGATCTGCTCCGGCGCGTCGCCGGGGGAGAGGCGCCAGACGCCGGTCGCGCTGGTGCCGGTGGCGTAGTCGACGTACAGGGTGCCGTCGTGGGCGCGGGCGATGCCGGTGACCACGGCGCTGCGCAGCAGGGGCGTGGCGGCGTGCGCGACGGCGGGCAGGGTGGCGCGGGTCCGGACGCGGCCGTCGTCGGTGACATGGGCGATCTGCCGGGCGAAGGCGAAGGTCACGTCGGCGGAGCCGTCGAGGTCCAGCGCGATGTTCTCGGGCGTCTGCCCGGCGGCCAGGTCGAGGTGGGCGAGCACGCGCGCGTCGGTGACGAGGGGCTCATGCGCGGTGGCGGGCGCGGCGGCGACGAGGCCGAGCGCGAGCGTGGCCGCGGCGGCTCCGGCCGGACGGGGGAGCAGGGGCATGTGACCTCTTCTCGGTCGGCGCGCGGCGGCGCCGGCGTGCGGGGTCACACCAACATGACGGGGAGGGGGTCGCCGGTGGCGGGAACCGGGGCCGCGGGATCGCCCGCGCGGACCACCGGCACGGCCGTACGAGGCACGGCCGGGCGACGTACCGCCCGGCCGCGTGGTCCGCGCGGGTCCCCTCAGTCCCAGAGCGGATATGTCATGACCTGCTTGTAGCCCTCCGGACGGCCTTCCTGGTAGGTGAGGCTGATCCGGCTGTAGCGCTGCACGTCAGGGTGCTTCTTCCAGGGCTGGGGGCCGTCGAGCCGGACGGTCACCGGGTACGCGCGGAAGGAACCGGCCGCGCAGTACGGCTTGCAGTCGTTGACCATGTTCGTGCCGACGGCGGTCGCCCCCTCCGGACCCCACTTGGTCCAGTGGAGTCCGGAGAGGCGGCTGTTTCCGTCGCCGCAGGCCAGGATGAAGTCGCCGGGGCGGACGGTGCGGTTCCACAGGCAGTCGACCAGGACCGGCTGCGATGGACCGGCGTGGGACGGCGACGTGCCGGCGCGGGGCTGCGCCGTGGCGGTGACCGGCGGACTGGCCGTCGCCGTGGTCATGGCCGCTGTCAGCAGGGCTCCCGCCGCGAGGACGATCGCCGTTCCCGTCACTGGTCCGCGCATGGCCGCTCCCACCCGTCGTGCTGTGTCCGACCGCGTGCACCCGACGCTACGACCGTCCCGCCGTTCGCACCAGTCGCGCAGGTCGGGCCGCGTGTCAGCCGTGCGAGACGGTCAGCCCGTAGAAGGCCACGCGGGCACCGTTGGTGGTGCTGTCCGAAGAGGACTGGTTGTAGGAGCCGGCCTTGAAGTACTGCTTGTACGGCTTGAAGGAGGACGGGATGGCGTAGTGCGTGGTCGTGCCGTTCACGGTCAGGTCGACGGTGTTCCCGCCGGAGACGGCGATGGTGTAGCTCCAGGTCTTGCCGAGGGACACGTGCCCGACGGGGTGCGGGGTCTGGCCGCCGTCCGGCGAGTCCTCGGTGCCGAGGACGATGTCCCCGTTGGCGCGGTAGTACAGCTCCACCAGCGGCTTGGTGGAGGAACCGCCCGAGCCGAGGTGGATCTGGCCGACGCAGACGTTCTTGGTCACGGACACCACGCGCAGGGTCGCGCTCATCCGGTGGCTGCCGCCGAGCGCCCAGTCGGCGGCGGAGCCGTCGCGGTTCATCTCGCGCAGTTCGGAGCGGGCGTACTTGGAGTTCGGCGTGGTGACGCCCTTCTCGGGCGCCCAGAACGTCATGGCGCCGTCGCGGGTGTCGGTGTAGAAGTACGCGTCCTGGTAGCCGTTCGCGCCCTGGAGCCGGGACGACGGGATGGTGGTGGGCTTGCCGGGGGAGCCGACGGGCTCCTGGAGCTGCCACACGGACAGGTCGAAGTTGCCGCCGGGTGCGACACGCGGGTCGGCCGCGTCCGCGCCGCCGGCGGCGAGGGCGGTGAGGGCGAGGGCGAGAACGGCGGTGGCCGTCGCCGTGGGTATCCGGGATCGGGTCATGTGGGGGTCCCTTCGTCGGACCGGATACGGACCGGGTGTGGGCCCGGTGTGACCAAGGGTGCGTTCAAGATGATGAACACTGAACTCATCCTTGTTCTCCGGTGACCCGAGAAGTTAAAGGTCTGAACCAGACACGTCAAGAGTGCGCGGCCGACTCGCACGCCGTAGTCGGCACCTCACCAAGAACCCTTCTCCACCGCTCGGCACCCGTGGCCCCTGACCGCGCTGGTGCCGACGTCGTCGATCCGGTCGCAGTGCCAGTCGTTCCGGCCGGCCCCGTCCTCGACGTAGACGCCCCCGCCTCCGGTCGGCTCGGAGACCTTGGCGCACCCCTCGCCCACGAGCGTGCCGGAGCCCTGATCCTCGGAGGTGCTCGCGCAGTCGTAGTAGTAGGGCGGTGGCGCGGGTGCGGCGAGGGCGGCCGGGGCCGACAGCGTCCCGCAGCCTGCTGCCAACAGGCCGACGCAGAGGGCCGTCACGGTCCGGCGGCGCGTGGTGCGAGCGCGCATGCAGCGTTCCTTCCGGTGCTCGGCCGGGTGAGCGGGCGGGTGCTGATCCGGGCCCGGCCTCACGCGGGAGCGTTCCACCCGGCCGACCGCCCTGAAGCACCGCTCACCCGAACGAGGACAGCGGGTGGTCCGCTGTGCGCTGCGCACCGTCAGGAGAACCGCACGGCAGCCCGCTGACCACCTGTCACGGAGACGGGCTCGCGATGCGGAGCGGTGCCGCGGGGGCCGGAGCGGTGTCGGTCTGGCCGGTGGCGTCCGCCCACCAGTCGGCGCCGTCCTCGGCGTAGCGCAGCAGCACACCCTCGCGGATCGCCCAGGGGCAGACGACGGCCCGGGGCAGGCCCATCAGCTTCAGCGCCGTGTGCCCGACGACCGCTCCGGCCAGGCTCTGGGCGGCACGCGGCGCGGAGATCCCGGGCAGCTGGGCGCGTTCGACGGCGGGCAGTCCGGCGAGGGCGTGCACCGCCGCGCGCAGGTCCCGGCAGGCCAGCTCCCGGTCCACGAAGAGGCCGAACCGCCCCGGCGCGGCCCCGCACAGCCGGGCCAGTTGCTGGAACGTACGGGACGTGACGGCGGCGGTGCGCGGACGCTCCCAGCGGATCCGCGAGGCCACGTCCCGCAGTTCATGGCGGATACGGCGGCGCAGCTCCTTCAACTCGCCCGGACCGGGCGGATCCTGGACGCCCAGGTACTCCCGGGTCAGCCGGTTCGCGCCGAGCGGCAGGGACGCGGCGAAGTCGGGCAGCCGGCCCCGGCCGAAGGCCACCTCCAGCGAGCCGCCGCCGATGTCGAGCAGGGCCAGGGGCCCCGCCTTCCAGCCCAGCCAGCGGCGCGCCGCCAGGAAGGTCAGCTCGGCCTCCGTCTCACCGGGCAGGGTGCACATGCGGATACCAGTGCCGGACGCGACCCGTTGCAGCACGTCATGGCGGTTGGGGGCGCTGCGCACCACCGCGGTCGCGAAGGCCAGCGGGCCCGCCGCGTGCCACCGCCGGGCCGTGGCGCCCGCCGCGGCCACCGCCTTCACCAGCCGCTCCACCGCCTCGTCGGCGATGGTGCCGTCCGGGCCGACCTGTTCGGACAGGCGGAGCTTCCACTTGACGGTGTGCACCGGCAGCGGAACACCACCCTCCACATCTGCGATCACCAATCGGACCGTGTTCGACCCCGCGTCCACCACGCTCACCCGCATGGCCGGGGAGTACCCAGTTCACCGGCGATCACCCTTCGCACAGGGGGCGTGCCGGCGCACAGCGCCCCCGCCGCGTGCCTCAGCAGCGGCTCGCGCGGCAGTCGGAGGCCGACAGCAGCGCGAGGCGCACGGGCCGGAGTCCAGTGGACGCCCGCCGTGCGGCAGCTGCGCGCACACCCTCCGCACACCCGCCGCGCGGCAGCGTGCGCGCACCCCCCCCCGCACACCACGTCCGTGTCGGCTCCGGCCCTCCGGCCCTCCGGCCCCGCGCGGCCCCGCCGCGGCCCGGCCGTCCGCCGCGAACCGGGTTCCGTCGACGGCCGGCACGGAGCGGCGGCCCTCACCTGTGCGCTCCGCCGGGCACTCGGGCGGGGCCGGCCTGTCCGAATCCCGGCCCCGTGGGTCCCGGCGGACCCGCCGCTGCCCTTGGATGGTCACGCGCACGGTCGGCGCGCGCAGCGGCAGGTGACGGAGCGGATGCGATGAGGGTACTGGTGATCGGCGGCGGCATCGCGGGGACCGCGACCGCCCTGGGCCTGCACAAGGCCGGTGTCGACGTCACCGTCTTCGAGGCACACCCGGACACGGCCGAGGACATCGGCGCCTTCCTCACCCTGGCGAGCAACGGCATGCGCGCCCTGGCCGAGCTGGACGCCACGCACGCCGTCACGGCCGTCGGTTTTCCGCTGACTTCGCTGCGGCTGCTGGACGGCCAGGGCACCGAGGTCGCGCACGCACCGCTCGGCGAGGCGGACGACCCCGCCCTGCGCTACCGCTGTCTGCGCCGCGGCGAACTGAACGCGGCCCTCCAGGGCGAGGCGGTCCGGCGCGGCATCCGGCTGCGCCACGGCGCCCGGCTGGTGTCCGTGACGGACGGCCCGCACGACGTCACCGCCCACTTCGCCGACGGCTCCACGGCCGGCGGCGACCTGCTCATCGGCGCCGACGGCCTGAACTCCACCGTGCGCGGGCTGCTCCTGCCCGACGTCCGGCCCGGGTACGCCGGCCAGCGGGTCTACTACGGCTACACCGCGACCGCGTCCGGACCCGGCCCGGACGGCGCCATCACCATGGTGCGGGGCAGCGCGACCGCCTTCGGGTACGCGGTGTCGCCGGCGGGGGAGACGTACTGGTTCGCCCGTGCCGGCGGCGATCCGCTGTCCACCGGGGCCCTCGCCGCGCCGCCCGCCGTGCTGCGCGCACAGCTGCTGGCGCTGCTGAGGAAGGACGACACCCCGGCCGCCGCACTGGTCGGGGCATCCGCCGACGCCCTCATGGTCACCAACGCCACGGAGCTGCCGCTCGGCACCGCCTGGCACACCGGGCGGGTCCTGCTCGTGGGCGACGCGGCCCACGCGGCCTCCCCGGCGACCGGCCAGGGTGCCTCGATGGCCCTGGAGGACGCCGTCGTCCTGGCCAAGGCCCTGCGTGACCTGCCCGATCAGCGGGCCGCGTGCGCCGGGTACGAGCGGCACCGGCGCCCGCGGACGGAACACAACATCACCGTCAGCGGCGGCCTCACCCGCGGCACCCGCACGCCGTCCCGCCCCGCACCCGGCACGCCTCCGCCCACCGGGCCGGACGGGCGGCTCATCCGCCAACTCGCCTGGGACACCCCGCTGTCCGCCGCCCCGCCCGAGCCGCGCTGACCCGATCCCGACCGCGTGGGCCGGGCGGACGAGCCGACCGCCGTGTGACCGAGGGAGGGCACCGGCAGTTGAAGGATCTGGTGTCCGAAGGCTTGTGGCCCGGTTGGTTCATCTCTTAAATCAAAGCATGAACTAAGCCGTGGGTCATACCCGTTGAACCCCCACACGTCTGGAGCCGCCGCATGAGACTGAGATCCCTGGGCGCAGTGCTGGCCGCCACGGCCGCGTTGCTCGCCCTGCCCGCCACGCACCCCTCGGCCACCGCCGCCGAAACCCCCTTGTCCCAGGGGAAGTCCGCGACCGCGTCGTCCGAGGAGAACGGCGGCACCGCCGCCGTCAAGGCCGTCGACGGCGACACCGGGACCCGCTGGTCCTCGGCCGCGAGCGACGACCAGTGGGTCCGGGTCGACCTCGGGAGCACCGCCACCGTCACCCGGGTCGTCCTGAACTGGGAGGCCGCCTACGGCAAGGACTACAAGGTCCAGGTATCCGGGGACGGGAGCACCTGGACCGATCTGAAGTCCGTCACCGGCTCCGACGGCGGCACCGACACGCTCGACGTGTCCGGCCGGGGCCGCTACGTACGGATGCTCGGCGTGCACCGGGCCACCGCCTGGGGCTACTCCCTGTGGGAGTTCCAGGTGTTCGGCACGACGGACGGCGCCCAGGCGGGCTGCGGCACCGCGAACGCGGCCCAGGGCAAGGCCGCCACGGCCTCCTCCACCGAGAACGCCGGCACCCCCGCCTCCGCCGCCGTCGACGGCGACACCGGGACCCGCTGGTCCAGCCAGGCCGCCGACCCGCAGTGGCTCCGCGTCGACCTCGGCTCCGTCCAGGACCTGTGCGGGGTGGACCTGAACTGGGAGGCCGCCTACGGCAAGGACTTCCAGATCCAGACCTCCTCCGACGGGCAGAGCTGGAACACCCTCAAGACCGTCACCGGGGCGACCGGTGGCACGGCGTCCTACGCCGTCAGCGGCTCCGGCCGGTACGTCCGCGTCTACGGCACCGCCCGCGGCACCGGCTACGGCTACTCCCTGTGGGAGGTCGCCGTGCACACCGGCACCACCGGCGTCCCGCCCGTCCAGGGCGGCGGCGACCTGGGACCGAACGTCATCGTCGTCGACCCCTCGACCCCGGGCCTCCAGCAGAAGTTCGACGACGTCTTCGCCAAGCAGGAGTCGGCCCAGTTCGGCACCGGCCGCTACCAGTTCCTGCTCAAGCCCGGCACCTACAACAACATCAACGCCCAACTCGGCTTCTACACCTCGATCTCCGGCCTCGGCCTGAACCCCGACGACACCCAGATCAACGGGGACATCACGGTCGACGCGGGCTGGTTCAACGGCAACGCCACGCAGAACTTCTGGCGTTCGGCGGAGAACCTCGCCCTCAAGCCGGTCAACGGCACCGACCGCTGGGCCGTCGCCCAGGCCGCGCCCTTCCGCCGCATCCACGTCCAGGGCGGCCTCAACCTCGCCCCCAACGGCTACGGCTGGGCCTCCGGCGGCTACATCGCGGACTCGAAGATCGACGGTACGGTCGGCCCGTACTCCCAGCAGCAGTGGTACACCCGGGACAGCTCGGTCGGGGGCTGGACCAACGGCGTGTGGAACATGACCTTCTCCGGCGTCCAGGGCGCCCCCGCCACCAACTTCGACAGCGGCCCGTACACCACCCTGGACACCACCCCGGTCTCCCGCGAGAAGCCGTTCCTCTACCTCGACGGCTCCGCCTACAAGGTGTTCGTCCCGGCCAAGCGCACGAACGCCCGGGGCGTCTCGTGGCCCGCGAACGCCGGCACGTCGATCCCGCTCGACCAGTTCTACGTCGTCAAGCCCGGCGCGACGGCCGCCACCATCAACCAGGCCCTCGCCCAGGGCCTCAACCTCCTGTTCACCCCCGGCGTCTACCACCTCGACCAGACCATCGACGTCACCCGGCCGAACACCGTCGTCCTCGGCCTCGGCCTCGCCACCCTCGTCCCCGACAACGGCATCGACGCGATGCACGTCGCCGACGTCGACGGCGTGCGGCTCGCCGGGTTCCTGATCGACGCGGGCCCGGTCAACTCCGACACGCTGCTGCGCATCGGCACCCCCGGCGCCACCGCGGACCACTCCGCCAACCCCACCACCATGCAGGACGTGTTCATCCGCGTCGGCGGCGCCGGACCCGGGCTCGCCACCAACTCCGTGGTGGTCGACAGCGACGACGTCATCATCGACCACACCTGGATCTGGCGCGCCGACCACGGCAGCGGCGTCGGCTGGGACACCAACCGCGCCGACTACGGCCTGCGCGTGAACGGCGACGACGTCCTGGCCACCGGCCTGTTCGTGGAGCACTTCAACAAGTACGACGTCTACTGGAACGGAGAACGCGGCCGGACGATCTTCTTCCAGAACGAGAAGGCCTACGACGCCCCGAACGCCGCCGCCATCACCCACGACGGCATCACCGGTTACGCGGCCTACAAGGTCGCCGACTCCGTCACCACCCACGAGGCGTGGGGCCTGGGCAGCTACTGCAACTACACGGCCGATCCCTCGATCGTCCAGGCGCACGGCTTCCAGGTGCCCGTCGGTTCGGGGATCAGGATGCACGACCTGCTGGTGATCTCCCTCGGCGGCAAGGGCCAGTACGCGCACGTCGTCAACGGCACCGGCGCACCCACCTCGGGCACCGACACGGTCCCGTCCAAGGTGACGTCCTTCCCGTAGGACACCGCGCAGCCGCGGGTCAGCCGCCGGCCAGGGCCTCGTGCGGGGCCTTCCGGTAGGTGTCCCGGTACAGGGAGGCGAAGCGGCCCGGGTGGTGGAAACCCCACCGGGCCGCGATCTCCGTCACCGTGGTGCCGCTGCCGGGGTCGGCGGCCACCAGCTCGTGGTGGGCGTGCGCGAGCCGCACCCGGCGCAGCTGGGCCAGCGGAGTGGTGTCCAGGTGACGGCGGAAGGCGTACTGGAGCGCCCGTACCGTCACATGGGCCGCGGCGGCGATGTCCGCGACCGTGACGGGCTGGTCCGCGTGGTCGTCGATGTAGGCGAGCGCGCGGCGCAGCACCGCCGGGTGCGCCTCGGTGCCGTGGGCGGCGGGCTCGTCCAGCGCGGTGTTGGGGAACGCGGCGAGAACGCTCGCCGCCAGGTGCTGGGCGGCCGTGGCGGCGATCAGCGGCTGGTCCGCGATCTCGGCGTCGGACAGCACGTCGTCCCGCAGATGGGCGATCGTACGGCTGAGGTGGCGCGCCGCGGCGGCCGAGCGCGGCCGGTGCCCGGTCAGCCGTACCGGTCGCGAGCCGTCCCCGGCCACCTGGGCGAGCAGCGCGGGATCCAGCATGGTGATGTTGTAGCGGGCGTTGCAGATGCGGCCCTCGTACGGCAGGTCCGGTGGCGCGAACAGCACCACGTCACCGGGGCCGAAGGAGTCCTCGACGCCCTGGAAGCCGTGGTCCCGCACGGTTCCCTCGTGCACGACGCACAGGCAGATCCGGCCCAGCGGCGACACCGAGTAGGCCATCTCGAAGTCCAGCGCGAGTTCGTCGACACTCACCGTGGGGATGCCGGCGCGGTGGATCTGGGCACGGGTCGAGCCGGGCGTCCCGCTGGCGATGCGCATGGTGGCGTAGGCCCGGCTGAGGAAATCCTCCGTCACGTCCAGGTCGCGGCTGTCGAAGGTGAGGGTGTCCATGTCCCCCGGCTGCCCCCGAACTCCGCTTCCACGACCCGTCGACCAGCGATTTTTCGTTTTCTGTACGGCCTCTTGCCCTGTTGTTCGCCTGGCGGCTGGCGTTCGGCGGCCGGGCTGCGGAGGGTGAGCGCATGATCGGACGCGACGAGCAGACGGACCAGCTGGAAGCACTTCAGGAGGAGGTGGAGCAGCTGCGTCGTGCCCTCGGCTCCCACGCCCTGGTCGACCAGGCGATCGGCGTGGTGATCACCGTGGGCGGGCTGCGTCCGGAGCAGGGCTGGGAGGTCCTGCGGCACATCTCGCAGCACACCAACATCAAACTGCGGGAGGTCGCGCGCTGCCTGGTCCAGTGGCCGACGCACCGCCGGCTGCCCGAGGCGATCCGCGGGGCCCTGCCCGCCGCCCTGGAACACGCGCGCACCCAGGCCGAGGCCGCCGACCGGGGCGACGAACGCGAGGTCCGCTGCGGCCGGCCGGGCTGAACCGCCGCCCGGCGGCCCGGCCGCCGGGCCGAACGGGTGGGCGTACGGCGGCCGGTGCGCCCGTCAGTCCGCGGTCAGAAGCAGATCCGCCCACGCGCGACCGCGCAGGTCCGCGTCCCGCAGGATGTCCACCGCCGTGCAGGCCAGCGCCTCCACCACCGCCGTCAGCACCCCGCGGGCCCGCTGTGAGGCCGCGGCCTCGGCGAACTCCGGCGTGTGGTCGGAGCCGTCGGCGCCCATGATCGCGACGAACGGGTGGATGGCGGGCACCCGGCCGCTGACGTTGCCGATGTCGGAGGAGCCCAGATAGACGCCGGGCATGGGCGCGGTGAGCGCGATCCCGGCGCGGTCCAGGTGTCCGGCGAACCGCTCGGACAGCACCGAGCTGTCCCGGAAGTGCTCGTACCGCACGCTCGCGCGTTCCACCGTGACGGCCGTGCCGGTCGCCAGCGCCACCCCCTCGGCGGCGGTGCGCAGCTGTTCCGCCAGCTCGTCCAGGGCCGCCGTCGTGACCGCGCGCAGCCCGAAGCGGCCCTCGGCGTACTCCGGGACGATGTTCGTGGCCGTACCGCCCTGGGTGATGATCCCCTGGACATGGGACCCCTCCGGCAGCCGCCGCCCGAGTGCCGACAGGACGTTGAACAGCTCGATCAGCGCGGCGAGCGCGTCGATGCCCTCCGTCGGACTGCCCGTCGGGTGCGCGGCCCGGCCCCGGAAGCCGACCCGGTACTGCTCCTGCGCGGTCAGCGGCGCCCGCACCCAGTCGTACACCCCGGGGTGGAACATCAGGGCGGCGTCCACCCCGTCGAAGACCCCGGCCTCCACCTCCAGGGCCTTGCCGCCACCGCCCTCCTCGGCCGGCGTGCCCACCGCGAGGACCGTGCCCCCGGTGCCGTCCCGCACGGCCTCCGTGACGAGGGCCGCGCCGAGGCCCGCCGCCGCGATCAGGTTGTGCCCGCAGGCGTGCCCCAGCCCGGGCAGGGCGTCGTACTCCAGGGGGAAGGCCACCACCGGCCGCCCCTCGCCCGAACGGGCCGTGAACGCGGTCGGCAGACCCGCGGCCTCCCGCCGCACCGCGAACCCGGCGCGTTCCAGCTCGCCCGTGAGCAGCTTCACCGCGCGGTGCTCGGCGAACGCGGTCTCCGGGTCCGCGTGCAGGGCGGTCGCCACGGTCCACAGCGCGTCGGCGCGGCGCTCGGTCTCCTCCCGGATCCGCTGGTACAGCGACACGAGACCTCCTGGGGTTCGGCGGGCGTGTTCCGTGCCGGCCCGGGTTCCACCGAACGGCCTCCTGACACCGGCCGCGTGTTTGGGGAGCCCGGCCGGTGCAACACGGTGGATGCGGCACCCACCAGCTCAGGAGGACAGCCATGGATCACTCACGCGTACCCGTCCTGGAGGCTTTGCGGGAGTTCCGGCGGCGAGGAGACGTGGCGTACGGGCCACCGGGGCACAAGCAGGGCCGCGGCACCGATCCCCGGGTGGCCGAGATCCTCGGGCTGGACGTCTTCCGCTCCGATGTGCTCAGCCTCAACGGCCTGGACGACCGCCGCCAGTCCCAGGGCGTGCTGGAGCAGGCCCAGGAGCTGATGGCGGACGCGGTCGGCGCCGAGCACGCGTTCTTCTCCACCTGCGGCAGCTCCCTGTCCGTGAAGACCGCGATGTGCTCGGTCGCCGGACCGGGGGAGAAGCTGCTGCTGTCCCGCAACGCCCACAAGTCGGTCATCGCAGCGGTGATCATCAACGGTGTGGAGCCGATCTGGGTCCACCCCAAGTTCGACGCCGAACGGCACATGGCCCATCCGCCCGAGGCCGACGACGTGCGCGACCGGCTGCGCGAACACCCCGACGCCAAGGGCATGCTGCTGATCACGCCCACCGACTGGGGCACCTGCGCCGACGTGCGCGCGGTGGCCGACGCCTGCCACGCCTTCGACGTCCCGCTCATCGTGGACGAGGCATGGGGCGCCCACCTGCCCTTCCACCCGGAGCTGCCCGTCTGGGGCATGAACGCGGACGCCGACCTGGTCGTCACCAGCGTCCACAAGATGGGCGGCGCGATCGAGCAGAGTTCGGTGTTCCACCTCCAGCACGACCGGGTCTCGCCCACCGTGCTCAAACAGCGCGAGGACCTGCTCGGCACCACCAGCGCCTCCAGCCTGGTCTACGCGGCCCTCGACGGCTGGCGGCGGCAGATGGTGGAACAGGGGCATGACCTCCTGGACGCGGCGCTGCACCGGGCCGAGCGCGTCCGGGCCCTGCTGCGCGAGCTGCCGGGGCTGCGGGTGATGGGCGACGAGGTGGTTCAGCAGGACCTGGCCGCCGAGTTCGACCCCCTGAAGATCGTCGTCGACGTACGCGACCTCGGCATCAGCGGCATGCAGGCGGCCGAGTGGCTGCGGGCCAACTGCCACGTCGACGTGGGCGGCTCGGACACCTGCCGGATCAGTGCCTCCATCACCCACGCCGACGACGACGCGACCGAGAAACTGCTGGTGGAGTCCGTGCGCTCGCTGGTGGAACGCGCGGACACCATCGAGCCGCGGCCCGCCGTGCACCTGCCCGAGCCCCGCGCCCTGGAACTGGAGCAGGCGGTGCTGCCCCGCGAGGCCTTCTTCGGTCCCGCCGAGGACGTGCCCGCCGAGCGGGCCGTGGGCCGGATCGCCGCGGAGACGATCAGCCCGTACCCGCCGGGCGTGCCGGTCGTGGCGCCGGGCGAGGTGATCACCGCGGAGATCGTCGACTACCTGCGCAGCGGAATCGCCCACGGCTTCCTCATCCCGGACGCGGCGAACTCCTCCCTGGAGACCCTGCGGGTCGTGGCGCGCCCGTGACCGGCGGCCGAGGGGCCGTACTCCCGGCCGTACTCCCCTGCCCGTCCCGAACTGCGCCCGACGGGGTCAGCGCCTAGGGTGGCCTGTGCGGGCGGCCACCGGGTGACCGCCTGCCCCGGGTCAAGAAGCCGGCCCTGCTGACCAACACGTGCTCGGCAGGGGGCACTTGGCCCTGCCGGTGGTCCCCGGGCCCGGACCAGCGCGTCCGGCGGGCCTCCCGCCCCGGCAACGCGACAGGAGACGGCCCGACTTCACCCCGACCGGAAATCCCCGTGGTTCCCGGTTTCGGACGCCCCGGCCCGGGGACCTCGGTACGAACCCTGTCGTACCCCTTTTCATGCGACTTTCCATTCGACGTTCGCCCGGTACGTCCCTGGTGCCGGCCATGCCCCGGCGTGGGCAGCCGCGCCTCGGGCACCCGTCTCCCCCCCCAGCCGGGCCGCCCCGTGACCAGCGAAGGAATTGGAACTGATGAGCGAGACGAACCCTTTGAAGCGAGCGGCGGACAAGGTGGCGGACGCCTTGCAGGGCGGGCCGGCGGGCCCCGAGGACGGCATCCCGGGCAAGCCGGGACCCAAGTCGCCGCCGGTCGCCGAGCCGACCGACCCCCATGAGCCGTACCCGCCCAAGCCCGACCAGAGCGGCCCGGCCACCGTCTCGCCGACCGGGCAGCCGACCGGCGCCGACCAGGCGCGGATGGCACAGAGCGGCAGCTACCTGACCAACGCCCAGGGCACCCGGCTCTACGACACCGACCACTCCCTCAAGGCGGGCCCCCGCGGACCGGTGCTCCTCCAGGACCACCACCTGCGCGAGAAGGTCATGCACTTCGACCACGAGCGCATCCCCGAGCGCGTGGTCCACGCCCGCGGCGCCGGCGCGCACGGCGTCTTCCGCAGCTACGGCACCGCCGCCAACGTGACCAAGGCGGCCTTCCTCGCCGAGGACGTCGAGACACCGGTGTTCGTCCGCTTCTCCACCGTGCTCGGCTCCCGCGGCTCCTCCGACACCGTCCGCGACACCCGTGGCTTCGCGACGAAGTTCTACACCAGCGAGGGCGTCTTCGACCTCGTCGGCAACAACATCCCGGTGTTCTTCATCCAGGACGCCATCAAGTTCCCGGACGTCATCCACGCCGGCAAGCCGCACCCGGACCGGGAGATCCCCCAGGCGCAGAGCGCCCACGACACCTTCTGGGACTTCGTCACCCTGCACACCGAGGCCACCCACCACACCCTGTGGAACATGTCCGACCGGGGCATCCCGCGCTCCTTCCGCACGATGGAGGGCTTCGGCGTCCACACCTTCCGCCTGGTGAACGCCGAGGGCGGGACCACCCTGGTCAAGTTCCACTGGAAGCCGAAGCTGGGCGTGCACTCCCTGGTGTGGGAGGAGGCCCAGATCATCAACGGCGTCGACCCCGACTTCCATCGCCGGGACCTCGCCGACGCCATCGAGGCGGGCGCCTACCCGCAGTGGGAGTTCGGCATCCAGACCTTCCCCGACACCCCCGACCAGACCTTCGAGGGCATCGACCTGCTGGACCCGACGAACATCGTCCCCGAGGAACTGGCCCCCGTGCAGCCGATCGGGCTGCTCACCCTCGACCGCAACCCGTCGAACTTCTTCGCCGAGACCGAGCAGGTCGCCTTCCACGTCGGCCACCTCGTCCCCGGCATCGACATCACCGACGACCCGCTGCTCGCCGGCCGGCTCTTCTCCTACCTGGACACCCAGATCACCCGGCTCGGCGGCCCCAACTTCCCGCAGATTCCGATCAACAGGCCGCACTCACCCGTCAACGACATGCTGCGCGACGGCTTCCACCAGACGGCCGTCCACCGCGGTGTGGCCCCCTACCGCCCCAACTCCCTCGACGGCGGCTGCCCGTTCGCGCCCGGCGCCGGCCTCGACGGCGCGTACGTCGAGACGCCCGTGCGCATCCCGGAGACGACCAAGGTGCGCGAGGCACCCGAGTCGTTCGACGACCACTTCAGCCAGCCGCGCCGGTTCTGGCTCAGCATGAGCCCGCCCGAGCGCGAGCACATCATCGGCGCCTACACCTTCGAACTCGCCAAGTGCTACGAACAGGCCATCCGGGAACGGGCCCTGAAGGTCCTGGCCAACATCGACCCGGAGCTGTGCGAGGGCGTCGCCGCCGGCCTCGGCCTGTCCGCCCCCGCGCCGACGGTGCCGCTCGCCGACGTCGAGCCCAGCCCCGCCCTCTCCCAGGTCGGGCACACCTGGCCCACCGACGGCCGGATCATCGGCATCGTCACCGGCCCCGACGGCGACCTGGACGGCGTACGGGCCGTACGCCAGCAGGTGCTGGACGGCGGCATGGTCCCGCTGATCGTCGCACCGGCCGGCGGCACCCTCGGCGACGGCGCGGACGCCCTGACCGTGCAGCGGACCTACGCCACCGCGCGTTCCGTGGAGTTCGACGCGCTGCTGGTGGCCGGCACCCCCGGCGTGGGCGCCGACGCCTACGGAGCCCGGGACGCCAAGGCGGGTCAGCCCAACGGCCACCAGGCCACCCCCGACCCGCGGGTGGGGCTGCTGCTGGCGGAAGCCTTCCGGCACGGAAAGGCCATCGGCGCCGCCAAGGGCGGTCAGAGTGCCCTGGAGGCGGCCGGCATCCCGCTGGAGGCACCCGGTGTCGTCGCCGACGACACCGCCACCGCCGCGCTCCAGCAGCTCACCCAGCTGCTCGGCACCCACCGGGTCTGGGAACGCTTCCCGTCCGCCGCCTGACGGCCGTTCGGACATCCGTCCGGACCCGCCCTACGAGCGTCGGCCCCGCGCCGGCTCCCCCCGACACCGGGAGCCGGCGCGGGGCCGCTCACTCAAGGGTGGTGCGGCACAGCAACAGGCAGATGTCGTCGTCGTGTTCGGAGTCGTGCAGCATCGGCTTGAGCAGCGCGTCGGCCGCCCCGTCCAGATCCGCCAGATCCGACCGGCCGAGCGCCCCCATCGCCTGGGCGAGGCGGTCGATGCCCGCGTCGATCCCGGCCGACCGCCGCTCCACCAGCCCGTCCGTGTACAGCGCGAGCGTCGAGCCCACCGGAAGCTCCAGGGTGTGCTCCTCGTACGAGAACGCCATCGGAACCCCCAGCATGATCCCCGGTCTGGCCTCCAGCACCCGCACCTCGCCGTGCGGACCGCACGCGATGGCCGGCGGATGCCCGGCCGCCGCCCACACCACACCGGACTCCCCGGGCGTGAACCGGGCGATCGCACAGGTCGCGTACAGCTCCGGTTGCTGATGGCGGAGCATCCGGTGCAGCAGGGTGAGGATGCGCGCCGGGCCGTTGCCCTCGACGGCGTAGGCGCGCAGCGCGGTCCGCAGCTGGCCCATGATCACCGCCGCGCGCAGCCCGTGCCCCGTGACGTCCCCTATCACCGCCAGCACACTGCCGTCCGGCTGCGGAAACGCGTCGTACCAGTCGCCGCCGATGTTCAGACCGTGTGTCGCCGGCAGATAGCGCGCGGCCAGGTCGAGCCCCGGGGTGGCGGGCAGCTCGGTCAGCTGGGCCCGTTGCAGGGCCTCGGCCACGTCCCGGTGCTGTTCGTACTGGCGGGCGTTGTCCAGGGCGATGCCCGCCCGCCGGGCCAGTTCCAGCAGCATCACGGTGGTGTCCGGGTCGAAACGCTCGCCGGGCGCCGCCAGGGTCAGCACCCCCTGCACGGTGCGCGCGCCGAGCGGCAGGCACAGCAGCGGCCGGTCCGGGAAGAGCGCGGAGGCCGGCAGGTCGTCCACGCCGGGGAGGTCACCGGGGTGCGGGCCCGCGTGCTGCGGACGGCCGGTGCGCGCCGCCGTCACCGTGGCCGCCGCCCGCTCGGCCGGCGGGATCCGCTCGTCGTCCACGAACCAGACGTCGACGTGCCGCGCGTACTCCGGGACCAGCAGCTCGGGCAGCCGGCGCAGGATGTCCTCGTGATCGAGGGAGGCGTTCAGCACCGCGCTCGCGTTGGCCAGGAAGGTCAGCAGACGGCGGGCCTTCTCCGCCTCCGCGCGCGCCGCCCGCTCCGCGTCGAGGAGCTCACGCTGCGCCAGCGCCGCCGCCTCCAGCTCGGCGTGCAGGGCCAGCACGCCCTGGTTGGTCTGGTGCAGCTCCTCCCGGTGGAACCGCAGCAGCTTCTCCCGCTCCGCCAGGTGCGCCAGCAGGGCGGCGGTGTCCTCGTCGGCGCCCAGCACGGCCTCGGCGAGCGGGGCGTCGTCGAGGCCGGGCAGCGGGCCGGGCACGGGGGAGGGGCAGACGAGCGTGTGCTGCCACGGCTGCGGCCCGTCCAGGGCGACCCGCAGCTTGCCGTCCGCCTCGGCGGTCACGGCCAGGTCCGCGCCGCCGGCGTCGACGGCGCGGCGCAGCCGGGCGCCGAGCGCGCTCAGGAAGCGGGCGCGGTCGAGCGCGGGCACCCCGGCGTCCGTGGTGAGCCGCGCCAGCAGGGCACGGGCGCGGGCCGCGTCGGCGGCGCAGGCGATGGTCCAGTTCTCAGAGGCGGCTGTCATGGGCGCTGGTCCGGCGGTCGGGGGCCAGTACGGCCACACTGGTGTCGTCGCGTGCGGGGCGGGCCGGGCTGCCCGCGTCGCGCAGGATGGCCCCGGCCACCACCGACGGGTCGTGGGCGAGCAACAGGGGGTCCTCCGGCGGACGCCACCGGCTGGGCAGTCCGTCACTGTGCACGACGAGCAGGCTGTCCCGGCGCCACGGCACCCGGCGCACGGGCACGTGCGCCGGGAAGTACGCGCCGACGATCCCCGGATGGGAGACGAGGGACGTCCAGGAGTCCCCGGTGCGCACCCGGGCGCCGACGTTGCCGACGCCCGCGAAGCTGAGTTCCTCCCGCTCCGTGTCCACCTGGGCGACCGTGACCGCGGCGCCCCGGGTGGGCCGCAGCGCGGTGTGCAGCCGGCGCAGGATGTCGGCCGGCGGCAGATGGGCGGCGCCGCGCAGCTCCGCCACCGCCGCGGTGGAGGCGTGCGCGGCCTTCGGACCGTGCCCCAGACCGTCCGCGAGCAGCAGCGTCACCAGGCTCCCGGAGCGCACCCAGCTCCACGCGTCACCGCACTGCTCGGCCTGCGCGAGGGCGGTGGTGATCCCGCCCGCCGGCACCGGTGCCGCCGGTGCCCCGCGCCTGTCGGGTTCGGGGTCGATCCGCGCCGCCGCGACCGTACCCCGGCCCGGCAGGCTGTACAGGTGGAAGGCGTTGGCGCTGCGCTGACAACTGCCCAGACCCGCGCCGAGCGAGCCGGCAGCGGTGGACCAGCCGTCCCGCAGCGCGGCACCGACGTCGGCGATGCCCGGGCCGTGGTCGAGCGTGAAGAGCTGTACCGACACGGCCTCCCCGCCGACGGCCGACGCCGCCACCAGGTTGACCACCATGCGGCCCCCGCCGGCGTGCTTGAGCAGGTTGGTGGCCAGCTCGGTGGCGACCAGCTCCGCTGCCGACGTGCGCGCGGCGCCGAGGCCCGCCTGTCCGCACGCCTCACGGGCCGCGATCCGGGCGTCCCGGACACGCGTGGAGTCGTGCACCGGGATCTCCCACACCCGGCTCATCCCACCCCCGGACGCGACGCGGGCACCTGGGCCACCCAGGCGACGGCGGTGACGGTCGTGCCCCGGCCGGGCTCGGTGTCCACACTGAACTCGTGCACCAGCCGCTTCGCTCCGCTCAGCCCGAGTCCGAGGCCGCCGCCGGTGGTGTACCCGTCGGTCATGGCCAGTTCCAGGTCGCGGATGCCCGGACCGCTGTCGATGAAACTCATGCGCAGACCCCGGCTGCGGCCGTTGTCCAGCGGCGTGATCTCCGCCCGCCCGCCGCCGCCGTGCACCAGCGTGTTGCGGGCCAGCTCGCTAGCCGCCGTGACCAGCTTGGTCTGCTGCACCAGACCGAAGCCGAGTTGCGCCGCGCACTGCCGCACCTGCTGCCGGACCCAGGCCAGATCCGCGTCCGAGCCGATGGGCAGGCTCGTCGCGGATACCTGGCCGGACGACCGCATCAGCTCCCCCTCTGCGACAGCAGTTCCATGGCACGGTCGACGTCCAGCGCGGTGACCAGGCCGGGCAGGGTGAGCCCCAGCTCGACCAGGGTGATCGCCACGGCGGGCCGCATGCCGGCCAGGACCGTACGGGCGGCCAGCAGGCCGGCCGTGGAGGCGATCTCCGCCAGGACCCGGCCGAGGAACGAGTCGACGATGTCCACGCCGGAGATGTCGAGGACCACACCGGTCACCCGGCTGGTGGCGATGCGGTTGGTGATGTCGTGTTGCAGCTGCTCGGCCATGCCGTCGTGCAGCTCGCCCTGCAAGGAGACCAGCAGGACGTCGCCCAGGGCGAGTACCGGGACCTGGGACGGCTGGGCGGGAGTGGGCTGGTTCACCGGGCGCTCGCACCCGCGTCCGCACGGGACACCTCGATGCCCTGCTTGCCCAGCGCGTAGGCCAGCGCGTCGGACAGCGAGGCGCGGGTGAGCACCGAGCCCAGGTCGATGCCGAGCTGCACGATGGTCTGCGCGATGGCCGGGCGGATCCCGGACACGATGCACTCCGCGCCCATCAGGCGTGCCGCGGCCACCGTCTTCATCAGGTGCTGCGCGACGAGCGAGTCGACCGTCGGCACGCCGGTGATGTCCAGGATGGCGTAGCGGGCCCGCTGGTCGACGATGGCCTCCAGCAGCGACTCCATCACGACCTGGCTGCGCGCGCTGTCCAGCGTCCCGATCAGGGGTACGGCGACCGTGCCCTCCCACAACTTGATGACGGGGGTGGCCACTTCGAGCAGCTGCTGGCGCTGCCGCTCGATCAGCTCGGCGTTCGCGTCCAGCGCCGTCTCCATCACCACCAGGCGCAGCGTGCCGAGCAGCAGCGTCAGCGCCATCACGCACTCCTGCGCCTGTGGGGTGGCGGGGTCGGCGAACTCCTCGCGCAGCAGGTCGACCGCGGGCACGCGCAGGCCGGCCACCTCGTCGGCGATCTGGGCCGGGGTGGATCCGGTGCGGGTCCGGGTCTGGGTCATCCGCCCCAACTGGTCACGCACCGGCGCGAAGCCGGGCGCCGCGATGTCCTCCAGCCGTCCGCCGACGGCCACGTCGGACAGCGCCTCCACCACGGCCTTGCACGCCTCGACCGCCTCGTCACGGGAGACGGTGAAGACCGAGCGGAACAGGGGCGCGTCGGCCCAGCGCTGGGCGATCTGCTCCTTGCGCCGTTCCAGGAAGGCACTCACCACCTGCGGGGCCGATGCGGCCGCGTCCTGCTCGGGCACTCTCATCCTCTCCTCTCGCACAGCCAGGTCCGCCGGTCGGCCGGCTCCCCGTACCGATCATCGCCGACCGCCCACCGTAGCCTCCGCCGTCCGGCCGGGCCAAACCCGGTCTCGGCAACTTTCCCCAGGTCAGGGTCGTTTGACCAGGGACACCGCGCGGACCCCGCCGACAGCGGCGGCGCAGCCCGCCGCCGCCTCGGCCGGCGGGCCGGGGCCGCGCCCCCGGGCGCCGACACGGCCGGACGGCCCGGACGCCGGGTGCCGTCCCGGACGGGGAGGCCGACGTGACCGGGGGACGGGGGTGCCGGGCGGGCGGGGCCGAACGCCGCCGTGCCGTGGCGCGGGGCCGGTGCCGGGCGGTGGCCCGCGGTGTCGTGGTGTGGCGTGCGGGCGTGGCCAGGAGCCGCCCTGCCGTGGTGCCGCGTACGGGTCGGGCCGTGGGCCGCCACGCCGTGGTCCGGTGTGTGGGCCGTGCCGCAGGGCTTCGTGCCGTGGTTCGGCATGTGGGTCGTGCCGCAGGGCTTCGTGCCGTGGTTCGGTGTGTGGGTCGTGCCGCAGGACCTGGCGCCGTGGTCCGGTGTGTGGGCCGTGCCGTAGGACCTCGTGCCGCGGTGTGGAGCGTGGGGTTGCGTCGCGGCGCGGACCAGTCGGCGGGCAGGGGTGGGGGACGGCCCGGCCGTGCTCGGCCGCCGGCTCGTCCCGGTCTGCTTCCCGCGCACGTCGATTCGGCTCCTTCGGTGCGTTCACGTGGTGCCGGCCCGCCGGTGTGTGCCGCCGGGCCGGTGTCGGTGAGCCGCCTACCCCGAAACCCGCGGGACTCTCCTCGCTGTTGCGGACGTCACCCGTGCGTGCGACCGGCCGTGACCGCGGGGGTCAGTCGCGCGCCGGTGCCGGGGCCTCGGAGCGGACCGGTGCGGGGTCCGGCTGCGGAGAAGGGCGGCGACGGCGCAGCAGCAGGCGCCGTGCCGGACGCTCCACCCCCTCGTACAGGACCCAGGACAGGGCGAGCGACACGGTGAACGCGGCGGCGGTGACCGCGAGCCCCGCCAGGGCGCCGAAGTGCGGCTTCTTGCCCAGAAACTCCGTCACGGCGCGCAGGACCAACAGGTGGACCATGTAGAAGGCGAACGACAGCTCCCCCAGCCGTACCATCCGCCGGCGCCGCCACAGGGACGGCAGCCCGTGCAGGTCGGCGACCGCCGCCGCCGGGATGAGCAGGGCGAACCCGGCGATGGTGCACACGGTGGCGGAGTAGCCGGGCGTGACCTGAGGAACCATGAAGTAGCCGATGACGGCCAGGGCGAGCGAGGCCTCCAGGCCGGGTCCGCGCCAGCGGCCGAGCAGCACCAGCCGCGCGGTGACCGCGCCGAGCACGAACTCGGGCAGCCGCGCGGCCGGGAACGAGTAGATCGAGTAGGTCCACCAGTGGTGGGCGTCCGACCAGGCCAGCAGCAGGACCGCCGCCACCGACAGTCCGCCGAGCGCGGCCGACCCGCGCGCCCCGAGCCGGCGCAGCAGCAGGATCAGCGGCGGGAAGGCGGCGTAGAAGAACGCCTCGCAGGCCAGCGACCAGCTCACCGGGTTCAGCGTCTGCCACCACGGGCGCCACCAGGAGTGCAGCAGCAGCGCGTTCCCCAGCGTCTGCTTCGCCGTCGGCCGCGCCAGGTGCGTCAGCGTGTACGCCATGACGAGGGCGACGGCGAGGGTGGCCAGGTGCACCGGGTAGATCCGGGCGACGCGCCGCCGCCAGAAGGCGAGCGCCCGGTCGCGGGGCCGCGCCGACCAGGTCAGTACGAATCCGGACAGGACGAAGAAGAACGACACTCCGGTGGCGCCGGCACCGAAGGCCCACGACACGAGGCGGCCACCGGTGCCGCCGAACCAGCCGAAGTTGTGCACGTGCAGTCCGAACACCAGCAGCGCCGCCATCCAGCGCAGCCCGGTGAGAGACGGCAGGGCGGCCGGTGCGCCGGACCCGGCGGTCGCCGCGCCGGTCCGGACGGGTGGCGTCCGGAGCGCCGGGGTCGTCGCCGTGGTCATCACATCACCTGCCGCAGGGGGTTCGCGTGGGGCATGAAGGGGAACGTTGCCCGCCGGCCCCCGGTCCCTCACGCCGCACGGGAAACATCACACTGCTGCCGAACGACGGACCGCCGTCCGTGCCACGGACGGCGGTCCGGGCACACCCGCCCGGGTGAGCACGCACACCGCGGTGCCGGGTGCACCCCACGCCCCCGGACGGGTCAGCCGGCCGGCTCCTTGCCGATCCGCTCCAGCAGGAACGCCGATGTACCGCGGGAGATCGTCGCCGACCTGTGCGACCACGCGGGCGGACTCGTCCGGGACGGCATGGCCGTGATGGTCGTCCAACGCGACGGGGCGCCCGCCGCCGGCCGACGGACCCAGCCGCGCGGCCCGGCCCGGCCGGACGTCCCTCTCGACGGCCGCCTCCTTGACGGGTGCCGGATTTCTCGCCCGGGGCGGATCCATGTGCTCCGCGGGCTCATCTGCTGTGCGGCGTGCACCGACGGGCGTGCGGCGTGCGCACCGGGTCACCGGTGCGCGGGACCGCCCGGCTCGCCGCGCGGATCGCGCCCCTTCGGGGCACGATGATGCGGGAACGCCCGGGACCAGCCTTCGGTCGGCCGGGAGGGCGTATGCATACGCAAACGTCCGGCGCGTGGTGCGGCGGGCGGAAGGTGGGCGGGGAAGTGGACGTGGGGCGACGACAGACGGCCAAAATTGCACCGTTCGTTTTCTTGAATCCCTCGTGTTTTTGAGGATAGGTTCGGCCGCATGACCGCCTCCCCGACCCCGACCACCGCCGAGGAGCTCCGCGGTGCCGGCCTGCGCGTGACGGCAGCCCGCGTCGCGCTGCTGGAGACCGTCCGGGACGGAGACCACCTCGGCGTCGAGGCCGTCGCCTCCGGAGTCCGCGATCGCGTAGGCCACATCTCCCTGCAAGCCGTCTACGAGGCTCTTCACGCGCTGACCGCGGCGGGCCTCGTCCGCCGTATCGAGCCGGCCGGCCACCCGGCCCGGTACGAGGGGCGTGTGGGCGACAACCACCACCACGTCGTGTGCCGGTCCTGCGGCGCCGTCGCCGACGTCGACTGTGCCGTCGGCGACGCGCCCTGCCTGACCGCCGCGGACGACCACGGCTTCACCGTCGACGAGGCCGAGGTCGTGTACTGGGGCTTGTGCCCCGACTGTTCCACCGGCCGCAGTTCCTGAGCACCGAGTTCCGCACAGTTCGGAAGGAATTTCCATGACTGAGAACCATGACGCGATCGTCACAGACGCGAAGTCGGAGGAGGGGAGCGGCGGTTGCCCCGTCGCGCACGACCGGGCCCTGTACCCGGCCCAGGGTGGTGGCAACCGCCAGTGGTGGCCGGAGCGGCTCAACCTGAAGATCCTGGCGAAGAACCCGGCCGTGGCGAACCCGCTCGACGAGGACTTCGACTACGCCGAGGCCTTCAAGTCGCTTGACCTCGCGGCCGTGAAACGTGACATCGCCGAGGTGCTCACGACGTCGCAGGACTGGTGGCCCGCCGACTTCGGCAACTACGGCCCGCTGATGATCCGTATGGCCTGGCACAGCGCCGGCACCTACCGCATCAGTGACGGCCGCGGTGGCGCCGGGGCCGGCCAGCAGCGCTTCGCCCCGCTCAACAGCTGGCCGGACAACGGCAACCTCGACAAGGCCCGCCGTCTGCTGTGGCCGGTCAAGAAGAAGTACGGCCAGAGCATCTCCTGGGCCGACCTGCTGATCCTCACCGGCAACGTCGCCCTGGAGACCATGGGCTTCAAGACCTTCGGCTTCGGCGGCGGCCGAGCGGACGTCTGGGAGGCGGAGGAGGACGTCTACTGGGGTCCCGAGACCACCTGGCTGGACGACAAGCGCTACACCGGCGACCGCGAGCTGGAGAACCCGCTCGCCGCCGTGCAGATGGGCCTGATCTACGTCAACCCCGAGGGCCCGAACGGCAACCCGGACCCGATCGCCGCGGCCCGCGACATCCGTGAGACGTTCCGCCGCATGGCGATGAACGACGAGGAGACCGTCGCCCTGATCGCCGGCGGCCACACCTTCGGCAAGACCCACGGCGCCGGTCCCGCCGACAACGTCGGCCCCGACCCCGAGGCCGCCTCGCTGGAGGACCAGGGCCTGGGCTGGAAGAGCACCTACGGCACCGGCAAGGGCGGGGACGCCATCACCTCCGGCCTGGAGGTCACCTGGACCAGCACCCCGACCCAGTGGAGCAACGGGTTCTTCAAGAACCTGTTCGAGTTCGAGTACGAGCTGGAGCAGAGCCCGGCGGGCGCCCACCAGTGGGTGGCCAAGAACGCTCCCGAGATCATCCCGGACGCGCACGACCCGTCGAAGAAGCACCGCCCGCGGATGCTGACCACCGACCTGTCGCTGCGCTTCGACCCGATCTACGAGCCGATCTCCCGCCGGTTCTACGAGAACCCGGACGAGTTCGCGGACGCCTTCGCCCGCGCCTGGTACAAGCTCACCCACCGCGACATGGGCCCGAAGTCGCTGTACCTCGGCCCGGAGGTCCCGCAGGAGACGCTGCTGTGGCAGGACCCGCTGCCGGAGCGCGAGGGCGAGCTGATCGACGACGCGGACATCGCCACCCTGAAGACCAAGCTGCTCGAATCGGGCCTGTCCGTGTCCCAGCTGGTCACCACCGCGTGGGCGTCCGCCTCGACGTTCCGCGCCAGCGACAAGCGCGGCGGCGCCAACGGCGCCCGCATCCGCCTCGCCCCGCAGCGCGGCTGGGAGGTCAACGACCCCGACCAGCTGGCCCAGGTGCTGCGCACCCTGGAGAACGTCCAGCGGGAGTTCAACGCCTCCTCCGGCGCCAAGAAGGTCTCCCTGGCCGACCTCATCGTCCTCGGCGGCGCCGCCGCCGTGGAGAAGGCCGCCAAGGAAGCCGGCTACGAGATCCAGGTGCCGTTCACGGCGGGCCGTGTCGACGCGACCGAGGAGCAGACCGACGCCGAGTCCTTCGAGGCGCTGGAGCCGACCGCGGACGGCTTCCGCAACTACCTCGGCAAGGGCAACCGCGTGCCGGCCGAGTACCTGCTCCTCGACAGGGCGAACCTGCTGGGCCTGAGCGCCCCGGAGATGACCGTCCTCGTCGGCGGTCTGCGCGTCCTCGGCGCCAACCACCAGCAGTCGCAGCTCGGCGTCCTCACCACGACGCCCGGCGTCCTCACCAACGACTTCTTCGTCAACCTGCTCGACATGGGTACGGCGTGGAAGGCGACCTCCGAGGACCAGACCACGTTCGAGGGCCGCGACGCCGCCACCGGCGAGGTGAAGTGGGCCGGCAGCCGCGCCGACCTCGTCTTCGGCTCCAACTCCGAGCTGCGCGCGCTCGCCGAGGTGTACGCCGGCGACGACGCGAAGGAGAAGTTCGTCAAGGACTTCGTCGCCGCCTGGAACAAGGTCATGGACGCGGACCGCTTCGACCTCGTCTGACCGACCGGTTCCACCACGCCTGACCCGTTGAACAGCACGTCCGGGTCCGCCCCCGCTGGGCGGACCCGGACGTCCTGCTTTCCGGTGGGACCGGGCGTGTCAGTGGCCCAGCGCCGCCGCGCCCGCCCGCGCGTACCGCTCGTCCAGGTCGCCCGACGGAGCGCCCGCGACGCCGATGCCCGCGACCGGGGCGCCCTTGGCGGTCACCGGCGTGCCGCCCGCGAGGAACAGCGTGCCCGGGATGTCCTTCAGGGTCGGCGCCTGGGCCAGCCGCCCGGTCAGCTCGGAGGTCGGCGCGTTCCAGGACACCGCGGTGAACGCCTTGCGCTCGGCGGACACGTACGACTGCGGGCCCGCCCCGTCTCCACGCAGCGTGACCAGCGTGTTGCCGTTCCGGTCGACGACGGCCACGGACACGTGCCGGCCGTCCTTCTCGGCCGCCTCGATCGCGGCGCGCGCCGCCTTCGTCGCCGCGTCCAGGGTGAGGTGCGTGCTCTGGGTCAGCTCTCCGCCGCGGGCCGCGACGGGAGCGGCGGCGGGCGTGGCGTCCGTGGAGTCGGCGGCGTTGGCGGCCACCGTGCCGACCACACCGGCGCCGGCGACGGCCAGGGCGGCGCCGCCCACGAGAACGCGGGCACGCAGGGACGGCTTCTTACGGCTGGGCATGCTGAGGAACCTTCCGGTAGGGGCTGGGCCGGGGGCGGAGTCGCTCCCGGAACCGATCCTCGACCCGGTGCGGGCCGGGTTCCGTCGCCGGACCGGATGTCCTGGGGGTCATCCGATCGGATGACCCCGGAGGTTGGGGGGCGTGGGCACAATGGAGGGTGTTTGCCCAGTTCAGCGCGGAGAGGGAGGTGCTCGCGGTGGCCGTACCCGAGCGCGACGACACCCGTGCCCTCACCATCGTCATGCACACGGCGTTCTTCGTGCTGTTGTCCGCGTCCGTCGCCCGCTACCTGGCCCGGCACGCCGACGGACCGCACACCCCCTGGGTGATCGCCCTGTCCGCGCTGCTGGCCGCGCTCTACGTCCTCGGCCCCGCCCTCGGCACCCGGCCCACCCCGCGCCGCCTCACCTGGCTCGGCCTGGTCGTCGCCGCCTGGGCGCTCCTCGTGGTCCTCGCCCCGAGCTTCGCCTGGTGCGCGGTCCCGCTCTTCTACACCGGCCTGCGCACCCTCCCGCCGCGCACCGCGATCCCGCTGGTCGCGCTCCTCACCGCGCTCGCGGTGGCCACCCAGCTCGGCCTGGCCGGCTGGCCCGACCCGAACGTGCTCCTGGCACCGCCCGCGGTGGCCGCCGTGGCCACCACCGTGTTCGTCGTCATGCAGCGTCAGGCGGCCCGGCAGGACGCCCTGATCGACGACCTGGTCCGCACCCGGCGCGAACTCGCCGCCACCGAGCGTCGCGAGGGCACCCTCGCCGAACGCGAACGGCTCGCCCGGGAGATCCACGACACCCTCGCCCAGGGCCTGTCGAGCCAGCGCATGCTGCTCCAGGCGGCCGACCGTCTCTGGGAGACCGCGCCCGGCACCGCCCGCGACCACGTCCGTACGGCGGCGGCGATCGCCGAGCGCAGCCTCGCCGAGGCCCGCCGCTTCGTCCACGACCTGACCCCGGCCGACCTGGCCGAGGGCGGTGGCCTGCTCCAGGCCCTGCGCTCGGTCGCCGAGCGCGAGACGACACCCGCGCTCACCGTCCGCGTCCACACCGAGGGCAGCCCGCCCGTCCCGCTGCCCGCCCCCGTGGAGTCGGCCCTGCTGCGCATCGCCCAGGGCGCCCTCGCCAACGTCCGCGAACACGCGGCGGCCACCACCGCCACCCTCACCCTGACCTGCCTGGACGACCAGATCGTCCTCGACGTCACGGACGACGGCCGCGGCTTCGACCCGCGCACCCCGCCCACCCCCGGAGCCGCCCCGGCCGACGCACGCGGCCACGGCCTGCCCGCCATCCGCGCCCGCCTGAGCCAGCTGGGCGGCACCCTCACGATCGAGTCGGCGCCCGGTGAGGGCACCGCGCTGTCGGCGGCGATCCCGTTGGAGCCGAGATGACCCACACCCCCGAGACGGCCGCACCCGCACCGGTGCGCATCCTCGTCTGCGACGACCACGCCGTCGTACGCGCCGGACTGCTGGCGCTCCTGCGCAGCGCCCCGGACATCGAGGTCGTCGGCGAGGCCGGCAGCGGTGAGGAGGCGCTCGCCCTGGCGCGCAGGACCGCCCCGGACGTCGTCCTCATGGATCTCCAGCTGGGCGAGGGCATCGACGGCGTCGAGACCACCCGTCGACTGCGCGCCGAGCCGTCCGCCCCGCACGTCCTGGTCCTCACCACGTACGACACCGACGCCGACGTCACCCGTGCCGTCGACGCGGGCGCCACCGGCTACCTGCTGAAGGCCGAGCGCGCCGAGGACCTGTTCACGGCGATCCACGCCGCCGCCCAGGGTCGCCCGGCCCTCTCGCCCCCGGTCGCCGACCGCGTCATGTCCCGTCTCCGCAACCCGCGCCCCACCCTGACACCCCGCGAACGGGACATCCTCGCCCACCTCTCACGAGGCCTCTCCAACCACGCCATCGCCCGCGCCCTCTACATCAGCGAGGCCACGGTGAAGACACACCTGCGGCGCATCTACGACAAGCTCGGCGTGGACACGAGGGCGGGCGCGGTGGCGGTGGCGAAGGAACAACGGCTGCTGCCCTGACCGGTGTCACAGAGCGCCGGTCAGGACGACGCCCGCCGGGGCGCGGGGCGGTGTCCCTGTGCGGCTCCGCCGCGCGGGAGCGGCCGGCCACCGGAAACCCGCAGCCGTGCGGTGACTCTCCCGTACGGTGGCGCCGGCGCGCGACAGCCCCCTACTTCCGCAACGCCTCGAACGCCTCCCGCCCCGCCACCCCGATCGCGAGGTCGATGTCCGGAGCCAGCCCCGCCCGCCGCCCGGCCCGGGTCAGCGCGGCGATGGCCACCCGCTCCCCGGACTCCGCCTCGACGACCCCGATCTCGTGCCGGAGATGCAGGAACGTGCCCGTCTTCCCGCTCCACCGCAGCGTGTCCGTCCGCAACTCGCTCGCCAGCCGCTGCGTGAACACCTGGAGCCCCATCAGCCGGCGCAGCTCCGCCGTCGCCCCGGGGCCGGCGATGCCGTCGCACCACACGCGCTCCAGCAGGCCGACGAGCGCCGTGGCCGAGCCGGCGTTGGCATGAGCCGGGTCCAGGGTTTCGATGGTGTGCCGGCCGGCCCCCTCGTCCCGGACGGCCAGCTCCAGTGCCAGGGAGAAGTCGTTGCCGGCGGCACCGGCGGCGCACTCGTACAGGTGGTTCATCCGGTGCCGCATCCGGATCCCGTCGCAGCCCCAGGCGCGCAGCCGCGCGTCGACGTCCGCCACCGGCACCAGGCCCAGCAGCGCGTCCGCGGCGGCGTTGTCGCTCACCGACAGCATGAGCGCGAGCAGGTCGCCGACGGCCACGGTGGCCGGGTACCGGAAGGCGGCGAGCCCGGTGGGGCCGACGCTGCTGGTGCCGGGATCCACCGTGACCGGGTGCGCGGGGTCGAGGTCCCCGTGCGCGATCCGGTCCAGTACGACCAGGGCGAGCGGGACCTTCACCACCGACGCCAGGGGAGTCGGCTCCTCGATGTCGAAACCGAGTTGCTCACCGGTGCCGAGGTCACGGGCGAGGAAGGAGCCACGGACGCCGAGCGCCGCCCAGTCCGCGGCGATGCCCTCGGCGACATCGAGCAGGGCCCGGTCGTCACCGACGTACACCGGCCGGTGCGCCGGTGCCGCGCTGCTCGGTGAGCGGTGTGCGGTACTCATCGGCGAGGCGCCCGTCGTGCCGCCAGGCATGGCGTCTGCCGCGCTCGCCGGGGAGCCGCCCGCCGTGTCTCTCCCGGTGAGCTGCCCACCGGGTTCCTCGGCGAGCCGTCTGCCGTGTTCATCCGCGAACCCCTTCCCGCACTCGTCCGCGAACCCCTTACCCCACTCATCCCCGAGCCCTTCCCGCCCTCATCCCCGAGCTCCCGCCCCGTTCACCCGCGAGCCGCCAGCCGCGCGCGAGCGTCCTCGGTGCCGGCCCCCGCCCCCGGCCCCCCGTGCCGGGCAGACGTGGCGTCCACGGCGGACGCCAGCAGTGTGGCCAGCCAGCCCGGTACGGCTCCCGCGCTGTCGCGGCCCCGGGCGGCGCTCACGTCGTACCCCCGGTGCAGGGCGGGGTCGGCGAGGGGTCTCCAATGGGCCCCGTGCTGCCGTGCGAACGGCTCGGTGCACAGCAGCAGCGCGCTCCCCGCGAGCGTCTCGGCGAGCGCGGTGGCCGCCGGTCCGGCCGGCCGGATCCGGCTCTCGGGCAGTCCGGCGCGCGCGGCTGCCCGGTACAACCGCTCCTCGAAGTACGGCACTTGGTCCTCCGTCAGGAGCAGCAGCGGCGGTGGTGCGGCGGGCCCGGCGGCGCGACCGCGGCGTGGCCGTAGCTCTTCGAGGTGGACCGCACGCTCCGCGGCCCCGCCTCCGCTGCCCTCCGGCACCGGCGCGGACGCCAGCCCCAACGGCACCCGGAACGCGGCCCCTTCCGGAGGATCGCGCACCAGCGCGTACCCGAGCGAGCCGTCGGCCAGCCCGGAAGCCCGCTCCAGGGGCGGCAGTTCCCGCATGCCGAGGGTGATCCCGTGCTCGGTGCCGGCGCGGAGGGCCCGGGCCAGCGCGGCGGGCGCGCAGTCCGCGGGCACACCGACGGCGCACACCCGGGACCGCCGGGCCGAGCGGGCGACCTGCCGCAGCCGCTGGGCCCGGTCCAGCACGTCCCGGGCGTACGGGAGCAGCAGCAGGCCCAGCTCGGTGGTCACGATCTGCCGCCGCGACCGGTCGAAGAGCGAGCCGCCGAAGTGCTCCTCCAGCGTCTTGATACGACGGCTGAGCAGCGGCTGGGCGATTCCGAGCCGGTCGGCCGCCCGGGAGAAGCTCGCCTCGTCGGCCGTCGCCACGTACGCCTCCAGGTGTGCCAGGAGATCCACCCTGCACTCATATCAATACGGTATGGGATCTTCAAAGTTCCCTCTTGGACATGAGTGGCCTCCCGCTGTTTCGCTGTCCCCGTCGACGGCCGCCGGCGAAGACCGACGCCGGAGTGGACGCCGCCGACCGACCCCGCCGACCGACCCCGATGACGGGCCGACCTGGGAGGACCTCACCCATGACCGATCTCGACCGCCCCACCCTGCTGCCGCGCCGCCGCCTGATCAAGGCCGGCCTCGCGCTCACCGGCGCCGCCGTGACCACCACCGCCCTCTCCGCGCCCGCCGCCTCCGCGAGCCCGGACGCCGCATCACGCGCCGGACAGGCCGAGCTGGCCGAGCTGGAGCGACGCTACGGTGCCCGGCTCGGCGTGTACGCGCGCAACGTCCGTACCGGGCGGACCGTGTCCCACCGGGCGGGGGAGCGGTTCGCGATGTGCTCCACGTTCAAGGCGTTCGCCGCGGCGGCGGTCCTGCGCGACGGGGCCGGGTGCGCGCCGCTGGACCGGGTGGTGCACTACCCGCCGCACGACCTCCTGCCCCACTCCCCGCGCACGGAGGAGAACCTGGCGACCGGCATGACCGTGGCCGACCTCTGTGCGGCGGCGATCCAGTACAGCGACAACGCGGCCGGCAACCTGCTGCTGCGGGAGCTGGGCGGCCCGGCCGGACTCACCCGCTTCTACCGGTCGCTCGGCGACGAGGTGAGCCGGCTCGACCGGTGGGAGCCTGAGCTGAACACCGCGATCCCCGGGGACCTGCGCGACACGACCACCCCGGAGGCGATCGCCGCGAGTCTGGAGCGCGTCACCCTGGGCCGGGCGCTGGCCCGCGCCGACCGCGAGCGGTTCGTCGGCTGGCTGAAGGGCAACACCACGAGCTCGGCACGGTTCCGCAAGGGGCTGCCGAAGGAGTGGGTCGTGGCGGACAAGACCGGTACCGGCGACTACGCGACCGCCAACGACATCGGCGTGGCCTGGACGACCCGGCGGACCCCGGTCGTGCTGGCGGTGCTCTCCGGCAAGACCACCCCGGACGCTCCGGTGGACGAGGCGCTGATCGCCGACGCGGCGGCCGTCGTGGCCCGCGCCCTCGCCCCTGGCGAGTAACTCGGGGCGGCAGCCCGGGAATTCAACGGCACGCTGAGCGACGGCACCGTCGACTCCAACGGCGACCGCAACGGCTACAAGCTCGGCGGCGACGACATCGCCGTGAGTTCTGGACCGGCACCAACGGCTCCCGTTGCCACCGCTCCACGGTGAGGGGAAGCGCCGCTCAGCCGACGAGGTCGCCGGGGGACACCGGGTGGGCCTCCAGGTCCGTCGCGGCCAGCAGGTCGGCGATCAGCTCCGGCGAACCGCCGACATACGTGCTCACCAGGTCCACGTCTCCGCCCACGATCCAGGCGCGGTCCTGCGGCCACCACAGGTCGGGGAGCTCGGCGAACTCGTCCAGCGTCACCGGGGAGACGGCGTCGGCCAGCCGGCCGGCCAGCAGGACCTCGTCCCGGCCCGGCGTCCCGAACGTGGCGAACCGGCCCCAGTCCCAGCGGCCGTACCCGCACCACAGCCCGAACCAGCACCGGTCCGGGGTCCCCGTGTGCCGGGCCAGGACGGGCAGCAGCGCCCGTGCCACGTCCGGCGGGGTCGGCCCCTGTCCGGGGTGCTCGTCCCACACGCCGGACAGGCCGTGGTCGGAGCGGTCGACGTGGTCCTGGTCCGCCCCGATCACCTCGTGCCAGCGGGTGACCGGAGTGACGCGCGTGCCGTGGGCGGCGGCCACCGTCGACCAGCGCACCGGCCGCTCGTCCAGCTGGGCCGGGTGCAGGATCCGTGCGTAGGCGGCGAAACCGGGCGCGGCGACGCCCGCCACGGTGCCGAGCGCGCCCAGTTCCGATCGGGTCAGCCAGTCGGCGGGGGAGAGGTCGTCGGCCCGCACCCGCAGCCGGCCGTACCACTGCGGAGCGGGGTCCTGGTCGACCAGGGGGTAGTCGTTCACTTCCACAGTGTGCCGTGCCACCACCCGCGGCGGCCGACCGGGCGGGCCGGGGCCGGGCCCCGGCCCGCCCGCCCGCGACGACGATCCTACCGACCCGGTGCCGATGGGCCCCGGTGTGCCACATACCCCCCGGTCACCGTCAACACCACCGGCGCGTCCGTGAGTTCGTCGGCGGACGCCCGTACGGGGTCCACGGACAGCGCGGTGAGGTCGGCGCGGTGGCCGGGCGCGATCCGGCCCGCGACGCCGGCCTCGCCGGCGGCGGTGGCCGCATGGCTGGTGCAGCCCTCCAGCGCCTGTACCGCCGTGAGGCCCGGCCGGTGCGCGGCCATGCCCTTGGGCCGGCGGGCCGTCGCCAGTACGGCCCGCACGTCGTAGTGCGCGATGGGCCAGTCCGAGCCGAGGGCCACCGTGGCCCCGGCCTCCCGCAGGTCCCGCAGCCGCCAGGCGCGGGCCGCCCTGTCACCGCCCAGCCGGCGCGACCACTCATCGGTGGCGTCGTCACGGGTGTAGCCGGTGTGCGGCGGTTGCAGGGAGGCCGCGACCCCCAACTCGGCGAACCTGGGCAGGAGTTCGTCGGGTGCCGTCTCGATGTGCTCGATCCGGTGCGCGCCGTGCCCGCTCGGGCCCAGCGAGGCCACGGTGTCCAGGACGTGCCGGACGGCGGCGTCCCCGATGGCGTGCGTGGCCGTGCGGACACCGGCCGCGTGCAGGGTGCGCACCGCCTCGGCGTACGCGTGCGGGTCCGGCCAGAACGCGTCGGTGCCCTGGCCGTGGCAGTCCGGGTGCTCCAGCCAGGCGGTGCCGCCCTCCACGGTGCCGTCCATGAAGAACTTCACCCCGCCGACCACCCAGTGCAGGCCGCCCCTGCCCTGGACCTCGATCAGCTCCCGCAGGGCATCGGCGTCCGCGCCCGGCATGCACCAGGGCGCGAACCGCAGCCGCACCGGCAGCACCGTCTCCCGTGCCACCGCCGCCACCAGGTCCAGGTCGCCGCCGTCCATCACATGCGCGCCGGTCAGCCCGGTCGCGGCCATGGCGGACAGCAACTCCACCAGCCGGGCCCGCCGTTCGGCGTACGAGGACCGGGGGACGACGTCCGCCACCAGGTCCATCGCCGCGTGCTCCACCAGATGCCCGGTGGGCCGGCCGGACGCGTCGCACACCACCTGGGCGCGCTGGTCGAAGGCGCGCGGACCGGTCACCCCCGCGGCGGCCAGCGCCGCCTCATTGGCGAGGGCGGAGTGGCCGTCGTACAGGCGCAGGAAGGCCGGGGTGCCGTCCAGGACGTCCGCCACCAGCTCGTGGTGGACCGGGCGGCCCTCGAAGGCGTTGTGGTCCAGGCCGTAGCCCACCACCCAGCCGTCCACCCGTTCGGCCCCGGCGAGCGCCGCGCGCAGTCCGGCCAGGTCCGTCACCCCCGACAGGTCGGTGCCGGTCGCCATGTCGAGCCCCCACACGGGGTGGCTGTGGGCGTCGACGAGGCCCGGCACGAGGTGCGCGCCGTGCAGGTCGACGACCTCCGTGCCGGGGCCGCGCCAGTCCCGTACGTCGTCCGCCGTTCCCACCGCGGTGATCACCCCGTCGTGCAGGGCGACGGCCGTGGCGGTGGGGCGGGCCGGGTCGAGCGTGCGTATCTGGGCACCGGCGAGAATCAGATCGGCAGCGGGCATGCCGGGAACTCCCTTGTTCACGAGGACTGTTCGGTGGTCTCGGTGCCGAACGTCGCGTAGACGTCCGGGCGGCTGCGGCGCAGCCACCACGCCAGCGGCAGGCCGAGGGCGAAGACGGCGGGCGCCACGGCGACGAGCAGCACGTTCACGGCCGGGGACGCGGCGGTGAACAGGTCGATGTGGCTCACCACCAGCGCGATCGCGGTCGCCAGCAGGACGGTGGCGAGGACCGGCGCCACCACCGTGCGCACGACGCCCTCCGTGTGGCGGATCCGCCGGAACCAGCAGGGCACGGCGATCGCGGCGAGCAGTTGGAGCAGCAACAGACCGATCATCCCCGGGGTGTTCACCCACAGCAGCAGCTGCTGGTACGGGTCGGCTCCGGCGGCCCGGAACGCGAGGACGACCAGCGCGCCGAGTACGGTCTGGGCGATGCCGGCGACGTACGGGGAGCGGTGCCGCGGGTGGACGCGGCCGAGCCGGCGGGGCAGCACGCCCTCCTCGGCCAGGGCGAGGGCGTAGCGGTTGATCGCGTTGTGGAAGGCGAGCAGGGACGCGATGACGCTGGTGACGATGAAGACGTGCATCAGATCGGCGGCCCAGCCGCCCACATAGGTGGTGATCGCGGTGAAGAAGAGTCCCGCCGGGTCCTTGCCCGCCGCCTGTACGACCTGCTCGTCGCCGAACGCCTGGACGGCGACCCAGACGACGAACGCGTAGAACAGGCCGAGGAATCCGACGGCCGCGTACGTGGCGCGCGGGATCGTGCGCTCGGGGTCGCGGGCCTCGCGGCGGTAGATGACCGTCGACTCGAACCCGGTGAACGCCGCGAAGGCGAAGGCGAGGACGGCGGCCGTGCCGGGCACGAACACGTGCGCCGGGGCCAGCGAGGCGAGGGACAGCCCGTGGGCGCCGCCCTTCAGCAGGACCCCGCCCGCGAGCAGGACGAGTATGCCGGTCTCGGCGACGAGCAGCACGCCCAGCACCTTGGCACCGAAGTCGATCGAACGGAAACCGCCGTAGCCGATCAGCAGCAGGCCGGCCAGCGACACCGGCAGCCAGGGCACGTCGGAGCCGAACAGGGAGTGCGCGGTGTCGCGGGTGGTGGTGGCGAGGAGGCCGTAGACGCCGATCTCCATGCCGTTGTAGCCGACCAGGGCCAGCAGGGCGGCACCGATGCCGACCGGTCGGCCGAGGCCCCGGGTGATGTAGGCGTAGAAGGCACCGCCGTCGGTGACATGGCGGCTCATGGTGGTGAAGCCCACGGCGAAGACGGCGAGGGTCAGTCCGGCCAGCAGGTAGCCGACGGGCGCGCCGATGCCGCCCAGCAGGATGGCGAGCGGGGCGACCCCGGCCATGACCGTCAGGGGGGCGGCAGCGGAGACGACGAAGAAGGCGATGTCGGAGGTGCCGAGGGAGCCGGACCGGAGGCCGGGCGCGCCGGACGACGCGTCCTCCTCCGGGAGTTCGGCGGTGGTCACGGACATACGGGCGGGCCCTTCTGGCGGCGGAGGGGGAGGGAGGGGATCGGCGGTGGTGGGGCAGCCGGGTGTGCGGGCACCGGCGGGCGGGGCCGGGGGTGAGCCGTCCGGACCGGTGTGTTCCGGGCGCACGAGGGGATGGCGGGCACCCGGAGCCGTAAACCTAAAGGCTTTCGGTTTCGGCAATGTAACCTGCCGTTGGGCATCCGGGAAGACCTCGAAACGACATCAGGGGGATCGCTGACCATGGGACGGCCGCGCACACCGCTCCTCGACCGCGAGCGCATCACCACCACGGCGCTCCGGCTGATCGACGAGACCGGTGACTTCAGCGTCCCGGGGATCGCCCGTCGGCTCGGCGCGCAGACCGGATCGGTGTACCACCACGTGGACGGCCGGGACGGCATCGTGGAACTGCTGCGCGAACGCGTCTGCGCGGCGATCGACCCGGCCACGCTGGAGCTGACCCCGTGGGACGCTGCCGTCGAGGCCTGGGCCCGGTCCTACCGGGCCGCGTTCGCCGCCCACCCCCGGGCGATCCCGCTGCTGATGACCTCGCCCGTCCGCGCGCCCCGGGTCCTGGAGCAGTACGAGCGCGCGGTGGGCGTGCTGCTCGCCGCCGGCTTCGAGCAGGCCGAGATCATGCCGCTGGTCATAGCCCTGGAGAACCTGGTGCTGGGCTCGGCCCTCGACCTGGCCGCCCCCGAGACGATGTGGGAGCTGACGGACCGCGTGCCGACGCCCCGCCTCGCACAGGCGCTCGCGGCGGTCGGCGACGGCCGCGCCGACCGCGCCTTCGAGGTGGGCCTCACCGCGTTCCTGAACCACGCGCGGGCGCTCCGCGCGGAGCGGGGGCGGGGGCGGTAGGGGCGGCTTCGGGCTCGTCCCCGGCCGCGCGAGCGTCTGGTCGTCGTCACCGGCGCGGCCACCGCCACCGGCAGGATGCGGGCGCCCTCCTCCTGGTTTCCCAGTACCGGCAGTAACATGATCATCTGGTTCCGGGTGTACCAGTCAGTCAACTCGGCGCCGTCCCCAGCGACGCGCCCTGCCCGGAGAAGTCCAATGTCTTCTGTCAACGACGCGTTGGAAGACGCGCGCCTCACCTACGAGCAGCACATGCGGACCTGCCGCCAGTGCCATGCCGACGCCGCGCCCTGTGCCGTGGCGAAGCACCTCCTGCGGATGTACAACCTCGCCCGCAGGGACCGGATGCGCGCCGGCGGCCCGGACACGTCCACGGCCTGACCTGCGCGGCACGCTTTTCACCCGGCGTGAGGAGGGAACCCGGTGGCCTGTCCCGTCCCCCGAGGCACAGGAGGCCACCGTGACGGACCGGCAGGGTGATCGTCCGAACCCGGTCACACAGCACGCCCGCCCCGACTTCCCCTCCCAGGACCAGCCGCACCCGGGCTGGACCGGCCCGATGGACCCGCCGCCCGACCACGGCGAGGAGTCCTACCACGGCGCCGGGCGTCTCGACGGCCGCAAGACCGTGATCACGGGAGGGGACTCCGGTATCGGCCGGGCGGTCGCGATCGCCTTCGCCCGCGAGGGCGCCGACGTGCTGTTCACCTACCTCGCCGACGAGGAGGAGGACGCCCGTGAGACGTCCCGGCTGGTGGAGGACGCGGGACGCAAGGCGGTCGCCGTGTCCTGCGACATCCGCGACGAGGACAACTGCCGGTCGCTGATCGACCGGGCGGTCGCCGAGTTCGGCCGTATCGACGTCCTCGTGAACAACGCCGCCTACCAGATGTCCCAACCCAAGGGCATCGAGTCGATCAGCACCGAGCAGTTCGACCGGGTGATGCGGACGAACCTCTACGGGATGTTCTGGCTCACCAAGTTCGCCCTGCCGCACATCCCGGCCGGCGGCTGCGTCATCAACTCCACGTCGGTCCAGGCGTACAAGCCCAGCCCGCACCTGCTGGACTACGCGATGACCAAGGGCGCGATCGTCACCTTCACCCAGGGACTGGCCCAGATGCTCGCCGAACGCGGCATCCGCGTCAACGCCGTCGCGCCCGGACCCGTGTGGACCCCGCTCATCCCGGCGACCATGCCCGACACGGCGGAGTTCGGCAAGCAGAGCCCGCTCGGCCGCCCGGCCCAGCCCGCCGAACTGGCCCCCGCCTACGTGTATCTCGCCTCGCCCCAGGCGAGCTTCATCACCGCCGAGATCCTCAACGCGACCGGCGGCACCCCGCTGCCCTGACCCACCCCCCGCCGCGGAGAGCGGTCAGCCGGCCCGGAACGGCGGCTCGACCAGGAGCTCCAGCAGCCACGCGGCGCTCTCCGCGGCCCCCGGCTCGGGGCCGCCGGCGCTGCCGGGGAACATGCGGCCCCAGGAGGCGGCCCGGCCCAGCGCGCTCAGCCGCCAGGCGAGTTCCGCCGCGCGCCGCAGCTCCGCCGCCGTGCGGCCGGCGCCCGTCCACTGCTCCAGATAGGCGTCGAGCAGCCGGGGCAGCACCTGCGGCCCGTAGCGGTCGCAGGCCCGCTCGACGGGGACGCGCAGGCTGCAGAACGGGTGGGAGACGGCCGCGTCGCCCCAGTCGAAGAAGGTGAACCGGCCCGGTGCCGGCCGGAACAGCTGGCCGTCGTGCAGGTCGGCGTGGTCGAGCGTGTCCGCGATGCCGACGGAGGCGAGTTCGGCACACCAGTCCGCGACCCGGGGCCGCAGGCGCTCCAGGCGGGCCCGCTCGTCCGGGGCCAGCGCGGAGTTCCCGGCCAGCAGCCTGTCGAACACCTCGGGCAGGCCGGGAGTCCGGGCGGCGGGCACACCGAGCCGTTCGATCGCGGACGCGTGCGGGACCAGGGCGTGCTGCATGCGCGCGTACTGGCGCAGCAGGGCTTCCCAGTCGCGCGGCCCGACCGGCTCCCGGTCCAGCACGGTCCGGAACAGATCACCGCCGTCGGGGAGCAGCGCCCAGCCGCGCTCGGCGTCGACGGCCAGCGGGCGCAGCACATGGTCCGGCACCCAGCGGGCCAGCGCGCCGGCCAGCGGCCCCTCGAACGCGCTGGCCCGCGGATTGGCCTTGAACCAGACGGCGGCCTGCCCGGCGCGGGCGGCCGGCCCCCCGGCGTCCCCCCGCCCACCGACCGGCACCCGGACCAGCACCGACCACGGACGCAGCCGTACCCTCAGGGCACCCTCGGCACGCAGGCCGTGGGCGGTGAGGTGACCGGCCACCCAGTCGAGGGCCGCGGCACGCCAGGCCCCCTGCTCCCACGGCGTCACCGCGTCCGGGTAGCGCCCTCGGTCCACCACCGTCGTGTCGTCCGCTCGCATCGCCCCATCCCAGCATCGAGCCGGACGGTCCGGCCAGCGGATTTCCGCCCTCGCCGGCGCCCTTGCGGTGCTCAGGAGAACCGGAGGAGCCGAAGGCGATCAGGTCGCCACCGGCTGGGCGGCCACCGGGACCTGTTCCGTTCCCTCAGTACTCCTGCGTCCGATGCACCTCGCCCGTGCCCAGGGTGATCACGGCGCGGGGGCGCATGGGGCCGTCGTCGCGCCGGGAGAGCAGGACGACCTCCTCGACCACCGCCGTCAGCGTGCCGAGTCGCACGGCGCACTCGGCGGCGAGGCGGTTCGGGTCCCGGGTGCGGCCGAGGGACAGATGCGGGGTGAAACGCTCGCCGCGTCCCTGACACAGCGGGAACCCCAGCCGCAGTTCCCGGTGCAGACGGGCCCAGGGCGCCGGGTCGACCGCGGCCGGGTCGAGCCACACCGTGGCGTAGTGCCGGTGCCGGAAGGAGCGCACCCCGGCCAGGCGCGCCCCGAACGCCGTATTCCGTGCCGCACCGGCGGAGAGCAGCGGCAGGGCCCGCTCGAACTCCTCCTCCGGTACGAAGCCGAACAGCAGATTCACGTGCGGCGGCCACCGCCGCACCTGCGGATCGTGCTCCCAGCGGATCTCCTGGATCGCAGGCCAGAGCTCCGGCGGCGGCAGCCACGCCACCGCGGTCCGCGGCGTCGGCGCCACCCTGAGCGCGTCCGCCGGCTCGGCCCCGCCGGAAGCCGCGTACCCGTTCACCTGGCCGGGGTCCCGGACAGGGCGGTGCCGGAGCGACGCGGGCGCCCGAGGGCGAGGAGGGCCGTGTCGTCGTCCAGTCCGTCGCCGAAGCTGACGAGCAGGCGGATGAGGGCGTCGATCACGGTGCGCGGGTCAGCGGGGGCGAGCTCGGTGGCGAACGACTGAAGCGCGTCGTAGCCGTACAGGCCGCTCTTCTCTCCCGTGCGCGCCTCGGTGAGGCCGTCGGTGTAGAGCAACAGCGTGTCGCCCTGGTGGAGCGCGGTGCGGATCGTCGTGAAGGAGGCGTGGGGGAAGGCCCCGACCAGGAGTCCGCCAGGCGTCGGCAGGTACTCGGCCCGGCCGTCCGCCCGCAGAAGCAGCGCGGGCGGGTGGCCGCCGGAGGCCAGGAGGACGCGGACGCTCCGCCCTGTGGATTCCAGGGTGCCGAAGACGGCGGTGCAGTAGCGGGGGTCCCCGCCGCCGTAGCGTTCGAGCAGTGCCGAGTTGAGGGTGGACAGGACGGCTTCGGGACCGAGCCCGTGCAAGGCCGCGGTGCGCAGGGTGTAGCGGACGAGGGAGGTCGCCGCCGCGGCCTTCGGGCCCTTTCCGCAGATGTCCCCGAGGAAGAACGCGAAGTGGTCGTCGCCGAGGGGGAACAGGTCGTAGAAGTCGCCGCCCAGCTGGATCGGGGAGGCCATGTGGTAGTAGGCGGCGGTCTGCACGCCGGGCACCGCCGGAAGACCGGCCGGGAGCAGGCTCTGCTGGAGTACGGCCAGTGCCTCGCGCAGCTGCTCGCGATCGGCCTCCGCCTGGTGGCGGGCCTCCTCGGCCGCGCGGCGGGCGCGCAGCAGCTCGATCTCGTAGGCGCGCCGGTCGGTGGCGTCGAAGACGGTCGTGCGGATCAGCAGGGGACGGCCGCCGGTGCCGCGCTTCACGGCCGATGTGATCAGCACCGGAAGCCGGGACCCGTCCGCGACCTTCATCTCCAGCGCTATGCCGCCCACATGACCCTGCATGCCCAGGAGCGGTGCGTAGTGGGTCTCGTGGTACAGCTTGCCGCCCACGGTCAGCAGGTCGGCGAAGTGCCGGCGGTACACGACCTCCTCCCGGGAGAGGCCGAGCCAGCCCAGCAGCGTCTTGTTGACCTTGACGATCGTGCCGTCCATCAGGGTCGACAGGTAACCGCAGGGGGCGGACTCGTACAGCTCCTCCGTGCTGTCCTCCAGCAGGGCGGTGACGTCCGTGTCGATGCGTGGCCACGCCTCCCCGGGGGGTGGAGGAGCCGGGCCGGAGCCGGACATCAGTCCAGCTCTTCCACGAAGCCGGTGATCGCCCTGGTGGTGGCCTCGGGAGCGCTCAGTTGCGGGCAGTGGCCGGTGGCGGCCAGCGTGATCAGGCGGCTGCCGGCGACGGCGGCGTGCACGTAGGCTCCGACCTCCCTGGGCGCGATGACGTCCTGCTCGCACTCGAGGACCAGGGTGGGGACGGTCACCGTCTTCAGGTCCTGCCGGCTGTCGGACAGGAACGTGGTGCGTGCGAAGACGCGCGCGATGTCCGGGTCGGTGGCGCAGAAGCTGTGGGCCAGCTCCGCACCCAGTTCCGGCCGGTCGGGGTTGCCCATGATCACCGGGGCCATGGCCGCGGACCAGCCGAGGTAGTTGGCTTCCAGCGAGTCCAGCAGCTCGTGGATGTCCGCCGCGGTGAAGCCGCCGCGGTAGTCCTCCTCGTCGATGTAGGAGGGGGAGGGGCACACCATGACCATCGAGCCGATCCGGTCCGGTACCGCCGCGGCGGCCAGGACGCCGACCATGGCGCTGACCGAGTGGCCCACGAACACGGCGTCCCGCAGGTCCAGCTCCGCGCACACGTCCACCACGTCCCGGGCGTAGCCGTCCAGGGTCGTGTAGCGCTCCTCCTGCCAGGCGGCCAGGTCGGAGCGGCCGGAACCGACGTAGTCGAACAGCACCAGGCGGAAGTGCCGCGCCAGGCCGGGAGTCACAAGGCGCCACAGGTTCTGGTCGCAGCCGAAGCCGTGCGCGAGGATCATGGTCCGACCGGACTCCTGCCCGATGATCCGGACGTTGTTCCTGCGGAGGATGCCCATGTCCCCATCCTCCCACGTCAGCGGTCGGACGGGCCGCCTCCGCGTTGATCAGCGCCCCCGCCGTCGAGCGAGCACGCGGGGACAGCGCCGCCCCGCGGAGGCGACGCTGTCGTCGACGCTCGTCGACGCGTTCAGCCGGCCTTCTGCCGTTCGCGGAGCTCGTGCACGTTGTTCGCGGTCAGGGTGCCGTCCTGCTGTTCGTAGTGGGAGAGGGCGAGACCCAGGCCGAAGAAGGTGGGTGCCCATTCGCCGACGAAGATGCCCCAGCGGTCGGCGCGGTCCAGGCCGGTGCCGGGTTCCATCTTCAGAGAGCCTATCCACGCGGCCAACGTGAGGCCGATGGAGGCCATGCCGGCCAGGTAGGCGTGCTCACTGCGAATGCCCATCTCGTGCATCTTCTTGACGATCATGGCGTGCTCCAGGTCCATGCCGGTGGTGCGAATGAGTGCGGTGGCTTCGACACCAACCCGATTGCCCGATTTGCCGGGAGGCATGTCCCTTAAATGGTGTTTTGTGCCGTTTCTTGATTGCTGTTTCAACATGCCTACGAGGAAGGGCGGGGAAGGGCTCGGAGCAGGTCAGTCCTTCACCGCTCCGCCCAGCCCGGAGACCAGCCGTCGCTGCACGAGGACGAAGAACACCAGCACCGGGACGGTCATCACCGTGGACGCCGCCATGACCCCGCCCCAGTCCGGCTCGTCGGGCTTGTAGAAGACCAGCAGGGCCATCGGCAGGGTCGACTGCGAGGTGTCGCTGATGATGAACGACTTGGCGAACAGGAAGTCGTTCCAGGCGGAGATGAAGGAGAACACGCTCGTGGCCACCAGGCCGGGCAGGACCAACGGGAGGAGGATGCGCCACAGGAAGCGCGCGCGGCTCGCCCCGTCGAGGTACGCGGCCTCCTCCAGGGACTCCGGAACGGCCTTCACGAACCCGCGCAGCATCCAGATCGCGAACGGCAGCGAGAAGGCGATGTGCGGCAGGATCAGCGAACCCAGCGTGTTCAGCTGGCCGAGGTCCCGCATGAGGAAGAACAACGGGATGGTGAGCGCCTCCACCGGCACCATCTGGGCCACCAGGAACATGATGAGCAGGGTGGTCCGGAAGCGGAACCGGAACCGCGTCACGGCGGTCGCGGCGAGGAAGGCGATCAGCGCGGAGGCGATCACGACACTCACCGCGACGACAAGGCTGTTGACGAAGTACCGGCCGAATTCCTGCTGTTCGAACACGCGCCGGAAGGAGGCCGGCGAGGGCGAAGCCGTCCAGGGCCTCGGCTCGGTGGACTCGATCTCCCCGGCGGGTTTGAGCGCGCCGAGCAGCATCCAGTAGAGGGGGAAGGCGACGACGGCGGCGACCAGCAGCGCGGTCGCCTCGGCGGCGAGCCGCCAGGGCCGCCGTACCGTCCGACCGCGTACGGCGCTCACAGCTCCTCCCCTTGGCGGCGCAGCAGCCGCAGGTATCCGAGCGTGATCGCGAGCAGGATCAGCAGCATCACGACGCCGATCGCGGACCCGAGGCCGTACTGCGAGGAGGCGAAGGCCTTCTGGTAGGCGTAGACGTTCAGGACCAGGTTCTGCCCGGCGATGCCGCCGCCGCCCGTCATCACGTAGACCTGGGTGAAGACCTTGAAGTCCCAGATGACCGACTGGACGGTGACGATGACCAGGATCGGCCGCAGGACCGGCGCCAGTACCGAGCGCCAGATCCGCCACTGCGAGGCGCCGTCCAGGGCGGCGGCCTCCAGGATCTCGGCCGGCACCGCGCGGATGCCGGCGTAGACGGTGACCATCACGAACGGGAAGGAACACCAGACCACTTCGAGCAGGACCAGGAGGAAAGCGCTGTAACGGCCGTAGGTCCAGGAGAAGTCGCCGATGCCCAGGAGGCGGTCGACCGGGCCGAAGTCGGGGTCGAAGAGGAACAGCCAGACCGTCGAGCCGGTGATGGTCGGGGTGGCCCACGCCCCCAGCGCGGCCAGCAGGAGAGCGAGCCGCGGGACCGCGCGGACCCGGGTGAGCAGGACGGCGAGCGCGCAGCCCACCGCCAGAGTGCAGACCACACAGGCCGCCGCGAAGCCGACCGTCGCCAGCAGCACCTGCCAGAACTGGTCGTCGGCGAAGAGTTCGGTGTAGTTGGCCAGGCCCCGGAAGCGGGTGGGTTCCCCGCCGCTGACCTGGGCCTGGGTGTACTCCAGGAACGAGATCAGGCCGAGCTGGTAGACGGGGTAGGCCAGCAGGCCGCCCAGCACGAGCAGTGCGGGTGCCAGGTAGAGCCAGGGGGTCCATCCACCCGAGGGGCGTGGGGCCCTGTCCGGCGTGCGGCCGCCGCCGCGTGGGCGCGACGAGCCGTGGACCACCCGCACCCGCCGGGGCTCCGCACGTTCCGCCCCGGAAGGCGCCGTCAGCCGGCTCACCTGGCTGCTCCGAACGCGTCGTCCATCTTCTTCGCCGCGTCGGCGGAAGCCGCCGCGACGTCCTTCCTGCCGCTGACGATCTCCTGGAACATGGTCGGCAGCACCAGCGAGGAGTCGATCTGGGCCCAGGCGGGCGAGGCGGGTACGAACCGGGTACCGGCGGCGAGGGTCCGGACGAACGGCTTCACGTACGGCTTCTCGACCGCGGCCTGCTGCCGTACGTCCGTGAAGGTCGGCAGGAAGCCCATCGCGTCGAAGAGCTCCCCTTGTGTCTTCTTCGAGGCGAGCCGCTTCATCAGGTCCACGGCGAGCGTGCGGTGTGACGTGCTCTTCAGGACGCCGATGTTGTTGCCGCCCGCGAACGCCGGCGCGATCGAGCCGGGCTCGACCCCCGGCAGCGGCACCACCGCGTACTTCCCCTTGACCCTCCCGGCCTCCACGGCGGCGTGGCTGAAATCGCCGCCGATCGCCATGGCCGCCTTCCCGGAGGCGAACGCGGTCACGGTGTCGTTGCCGCCCATGCCCGCGCACTTGGCGGCGGGACAGTTGTCGTCGCCGAAGAGGGAGGTGTACGCCTCGATCCCCCTCCGGGCGGCCGGGCTGTCGATGGCGGAGGCGTACGCACCCCCCTTGTCCGTGGCCAGATCACCGCCGTCGGCCCAGATGAACGGCATCGCGCCGTAGGTGTAGGCGCCGCCGACGGCCAGGCCGTACAGGCCGGGTTTCGCGGCCCGGATCCTCTTCGCGGTGGAGATCAGCTCGGCCTGCGACTTCGGTGCGCGGAGGCCGAGTTCGCGGAAGACGTCGGTGCGGTAGTACAGCGCGCGGACGCCGACGAAGTACGGCGCCCCGTAGACCTTGCCGTCCACGGTGACCGACTGCCGGGCTGTCGGATCGGTGTCCTTCGCCTCGCTCCAGGCGTTGAACTCCCGTGTGACGTCCGCGAGTCCGCCGTCCCGTACATAACCGGCGGTGTCGGTGTTGCCGTACTCGATCACGTCGGGCGCCGACTTGGGGTCGTTGAAGGCGGCCTTGACGCGCTGGGCGCGGGTCTCCACGGGGATGTACTCGACGGTGACGTCGGTGCCGCGGTGCGCCGCCTCGAAGCCGGCGGTCACCGCGTCGACGACGCGCTGCTTGGGCTGGTTGTCGACCTCCTGGAAGAGCCAGACGCGCACGGTGCCGGTCTTCTCGTCCTTGTCGGAGGCGGAGGTGCCGGAGGTCTGGGGCGCGCAGGCGGCGACGAGGGCGGTGGCGAGCGCGGTGAGCCCAACAAAACGGACGGACAGCTTCATGCAGTGCTCCTCCGATAAAGCGTTGCAACATGCGCAATGGTGGTTTCGCTGTGCACAACACATCGGAGGCTAGGGACTGCATGAACACGCCACAAGAGGTCTCCACCACTCTGTGACCGCGGGACGCACCCCGTGCAACGCCCGCCGCCCGCCGAGCGGTTCGGCGGGCGGCGCAGCGGGAAGAGCGGGTCAGCGCATCGGGCAGCCGGTCACCGCACCGGGAAACCGAAGGCGTACCCCTGCTGCTTCAGCCGGGGCAGCAGGGTGCGCAGGGCCGTCACCGTCTGGGAGCGGTCGCCGCCCGCGTCGTGGAAGAGGATCGTGGGCCCGCCCGGCAGCTCCCGCTCCACGGTCGCGATGATCGCGTCGCTGCCCGGCCGCTCGAAGTCCTTGGAGTCGACGTTCCAACCCAGCGGGCGCATCCCGTGCGAGGCCGCCAGCTTCCGGCTGTACGGGGTGAACGCGCCGCCCGGGGCGCGGTAGTACATCGGCCGTACCCCGCCCGACGCCTTGGTGATCTGCCGCTCGGCGTCCTCGATCTGCTGCGCCTGGTAGGCCTGGGGCTTGGTGTCCATGGTGGTGTCGTGCGACACCGTGTGGTCGCACAGCCGGTGCCCGGCGGCCACCACCTGCCGGACCAGCTCCGGGTGCGCCTCGGCCTGGGTGCCGACCATGCAGAACGTCGCCTTCACGCCGTTGTCACGCAGCACTTGGAGCACCTGCGGGGTCCAGACCGGGTCCGGGCCGTCGTCGATGGTGATGTTCACCGCGTGCTCGCCCCGGTCGGAGGCGTGGGCGATGGTGACGGACACGGGCTGTGCCTCGGGCGCGGCGGCCCGGGCGGAGGCCCGCGGGTCGGCCGGCCCGCCGCCGGTCTGGCCCGCCTGCGCCGTCCACACCGACGTGGCGGCGGCCACCGCCGTGACCCCGAGCGCCGCCGCGACCACCCTGCCGTACCAACCCCGTCCACCATGCCGCGCCATGTCCGTCCGCCCCCTGCCGTGCCGATGCCTGTGCTGTGCCGGTGCGTTGCCGTGCCGAAGCACTGCGCACCCGGTGCACATGGCAGGACGGCCGGGACCGGGCGCGGGATCCGTCTGTTACGGATCACGGACAGTTCCGAGGCGCGGCCGGGACACTCGCCCGCCGCCGGGACCGGAAATCGCCGGTCGTGGTCCGCGACCCGGGCCCGGACGCTACGGTGCCCGGATGCCTCTCTATCCGGAGACCGAGCCGTACGCCCACGGGATGCTCGCCGTGGGCGACGGCAACCACATCCACTGGGAGACCTGCGGCAACCCCGAGGGCAAGCCCGCGCTCGTCCTGCACGGCGGACCGGGCTCCGGCCGCACCCCGTACGCCCGCCGCCTGTTCGACCCGGCCGCGTACCGGATCGTCCTGCTCGACCAGCGCGGCAGCGGCCGGTCCACCCCGCACGCGAGCCGCCACGACACCGACATGAGTGTCAACACGACGAGCCACCTCCGGGCCGACCTGGAGCTGCTGCGCCGGCACCTGGGCATCGAACGGTGGCTGGTGTGGGGCGTGTCGTGGGGCTCCGTCCTCGCGCTGCGCTACGCCCAGACCCACCCCGGTGCCGTCACCGAACTGGTCCTGACGGGGGTCGCCACCGGGTCCGACGCCGAGGTGGAACTACTGACCCGCGGGCTGGGCAGACTGTTCCCGGCGGCCTTCGAGGCCTTCCTGGCGGGCGTGCCCGCGGAGGACCGGGACGGCAACCTCGCCGCGGCCTACAACCGGCTCCTCGAATCCGCCGACCCCGAGGTCCGGGAGCGGGCCGCGCGGGCCTGGACCGACTGGGAGACGGCCACGATCCCGGCGCCCCCGCGCTCCGTCGACCGGTTCGAGGACCCCGTCTTCCGCCAGGGCTTCGCCCGCACCGTCACGCACTACTGGGGCAACGGCCACTTCCTCGGCGACGGTGGCGACGGCGACGGTGGGAACGCGGCCGAGCGCGACGGCGTGGTGCTCCGCGACGCCCACCGGCTCAAGGGCATTCCCGGCACCCTGGTCCAGGGCAGCCTCGACTTCGGCAACCTTCTCGGCATCGTCTGGCGGCTGCACCACGCCTGGCCGGGCAGCGAACTGGTGATCGTGGACGACGTCGGCCACACCGTCGGTGCCCCGGGCATGGCGGACGCGCTGGTCGCGGCAACGGACGCGTACGCGCCCCGCCGGTGACCGGCAGCCCGCTCCTGACGGGCCGTGACATCCGGCGGGGCGTCGTCGAGTCGAGCGGGCCCTGGTCGCCCCGGGCGCCGAGGACCGCACGCGCCGCCCGGCGGGCGCTGAACGCGCGCCCGCCGGGAGGGTTCATCGGTGGCCGCTCGTCCGGAGCGGCCACTACCAGTAGTGACGGCGGCCGGCGACCGCGTGTCCCATGGACCCCATGATCCACAGGACGGCTCCCACCACCAGCAGGATGACGCCGATGGTCCACAGGATCGAGATGCCGGTGAGGAAACCGATGATGAGCAGGATGATGCCGAGGGCGATCATGACGTGCCTCCAGCCGATGACGGGGCTCCTGTCCTTCGAGTGCCCCCGAAACGCCCGCCCTATCAGTGCGCTCCGACTTTCGAGAAGTTGTGTCGGCCATGTTGACTCGGCGCTGCGGCGGCCTCACATTACCTAGCGGTAGCACCCCGCGGTAACCCCGCCGCCACCCCACGGCCCGCAGCTCGCGGTCCCCCCGGCACGCCCGTCGCGTCGTCCCGCACGCCCAGTCCTCCGGTCGCCCCCGCACGCCCAGCTCTTCGGTCGCCCCCGCACGCCCTCGGCTCGACCGAGCCGCCCGTTCTCGTGCTCCACCAGGCCCGCACACCCCGCACCCCCACCCGCCACGCCGACGGCACCGCCATGCCCGTCCGCCCTGTGTCCTGTCCCGAGAGGGGAGAGCACCGCATGCCCATACCCACCCCGCGCCGCGTCCTCACCGCGGCCTGCGCGGCCGTCGGCGCACTGGTCCTCGGCCTCGGCACGGCCCCCGCCCAGGCCACCGCGCCCCTGAACTACGTGGCCCTCGGGGACAGTTACAGCGCCGCCTCCGGTGTCCTCCCCGTCGACCTCACCAGTCCGCTCTGCCTGCGTTCCACGGCCAACTACCCCCACGCCATCGCCGCCCGGACCGCGGCCCGGCTGACGGACGTGACCTGTGGCGCCGCCCAGACCAAGGACTTCACCGAGGCCCAGTACCCCGGCGTCGCCCCCCAGGCCGACGCGGTCACCGCCGGCACGGACCTGGTGACCCTCACCATCGGCGGCAACGACAACGGCACCTTCATCAACGCCATCACCGCCTGCGGCACCGCCGGCATCCTCAGCGGCGGCCAGGGCAGTCCCTGCGAGGACCGGTACGGCACGTCCTTCGACGACGAGATCGACGCCCACACCTATCCCGCGCTGAAGTCCGCCCTGCGCGGCATCCGGGCCAAGGCTCCCCAGGCCCGGGTGGCGGTGCTCGGCTACCCGTGGATCACGCCCGCCACCGCCGACCCGTCGTGCTTCGTCAGGCTGCCGGTCGCCACCGGCGACGTGCCCTACCTGCACGCCCTCCAGGCGCACCTCAACGCCGTGGTCCGGCGCGCCGCCGAGGAGACGGGGGCCGTCTACGTGGACTTCGCCGAGGTCTCGGCCGGGCACGACGCCTGCCAGGCCGTCGGCACCCGGTGGATCGAGCCGCTGCTGTTCGGCCAGAACGTCGTGCCTGTCCACCCCAACGCCCTCGGCGAGCGGCGCATGGCCGAGCACACCCTGAGCGCCCTCGGCCTCGGCTGACGGAGGCCGCCGCACCGGGGCCGCCGGTCAGGCGTCGGCGAGCAGCGGGTCGTACGGAGTGGAGCGCTCCCGGCCCGACATGAAGGCCAGGAAGTCCCGTACGAAGGCGCCCCGCGTGTACGTGCCGTCCGCGCCGGCCGTGTCCCGCCGGAACCCGGCGCGGAACAGCGCCCGGTACTCGTCCGCGTCGACGCGTTGGTCGCCGTCCGTGTCGGTGACGTCGAAGAGGACCTCGGCGACCCTGATCAGGGCGGGACCGGCGAGCGAGGGCACGGCCACCGCGTACTCCCGGGCGCTGACGCGGCCGTCGCCGTCGGTGTCGAGTGCCGCCTGGAGCTCCCGCCACCAGCCGGCGAAGGCGTCGTAGAGCCGCGTCTCCTCCGGCTCGTCCAGGTCGAGGCGGCCGGCGAGTTCCCGGGCCATGGCGGCGAGGTCGGGCCAGTCCAGATAGCCGTCCCCGGTCTGGTCCAGCACCGCCGCGAAGAACTCCTCCGCGCTCCGCCGCGCCGCGCTTCCCGCGTCGGGGTCCGGCTCCTCCGGCGGCAGGGGTGTGATCAGCCGGATCAGCGCCCCGGCCCGCTTCATCCGGTCCCGCAGCGCGCTGACCGTCCGGGCCCGTGGGTCGTCGCTGCCGGGGGAGAGGGAGAGCAGGTCGACGACGGCATCGGTCCGGAGCAGGCCGTCGGGGAGGAACCGCGCGAGGCCGACGGCCAGGTAGGCGCTCTGCATCAGGGTCTGGGCGCCGGGCAGTTCGGGAAGGCCCGCCCGCCTGCGGAAGGGCTCCGGCAGGGACGCCACGGTGATCACACCGATGAGCGGGCCGACGAGCGCGCGGCCGGCCGCCCACAGCGTGGGCAGACCGTGCAGCAGCGGCGGCGCGGGCAGATGGTCGAAGAGCCGGTAGAGGATGACGCGCATCGCCTCCGTGTTCTCCAGCCGCTCCTCGACCACCCGGTCGTAGTACGGCCAGAACTCCTGGACGGTGGGCGGAAGATGACGGGCGTCACCGTCCAGCACGGCGAGGTAGGCCCGGAACTCGGCGTACAGCCGCTCGATGGCGTCCTGCTCCAGGGGCTGCCCGCTGAGGCGGCACATCGTGACGCCGCTCTCGAAGAGCGTCGCGACCACCCAGGCCCGCACCTCGGGATCCATCGCGTCGTACGGCCGGTCGTGCGCGTCGGTGCCGCGCAGCCGGGCGTGCAGCCGGTTGAGCCGGGCCGCCTCCCTGCGCCGTACCTCGTCGTCGGGCCCGAACATGCGCTGAAGACTCACGACCGTGTTGCGCAGCCGTCGCCACGGGTGCGTCACGAACGTGGAGTTGTCGATCAGGGCTCCGCCGATCTGCGGGTGCGCCGCCTCCAGTACGGTCCCCCGGATGATGGCCAGTGCCCAGCGCGGATCGTTGAAGAACGCGTGGAACTGACCACCATCGCCGAAGAGTTCGCCGACACCGGCCTCGGTGCCGGTGTTCCCGGGGTCGTTGCTGCGCGTGTCCGTCACGGTCGTCGTTCTCCGTTCGCGTCGGGCGCCACGCCGCCGAAGCGGCGGTCGCGCTGCTGGTAGGCGCGCAGGCACTCCACGAAGTGCGGCGCGCGGAAGTCGGGCCAGAGCACCGGCGGGAACATCCATTCCGCGTAGGCGACCTGCCAGAGCATGAAGTTGGAGATGCGCTGTTCCCCGGAGGTCCGGATGACGAGGTCCACATCGGGCGTGTCGGGGAAGGGCAGATGAGCGGCGAAGCTCCGCTCGTCCACGGCCTCGGCCGGCACCCCGCCGCGGATCAGGGACCGTGCCGCCGCCACGATGTCCCGGCGCCCGCCGTGGTCGAAGGCGACGGTCAGCGTCATGCCCCGGTTCTCCCCGGTCAGCGTCATCAGATCGGCGAAGTCCCGGGCCAGTGCCGGGGGGATACGGGGATCGGCCACCCCGAGGAACCGGCAGCGGATCCCGCGCGCGTGCAGCAGCGCGGCGTGTTTGCGCACCACGCGGCGGACCAGCCGCATCAGGAAGTCGACCTCGGCGCTCGGGCGCTGCCAGTTCTCGGTGGAGAACGCGTACAGGCTCAGCCACTCCACGCCGGCCGTCCGTGCCGCCTCGATGACGTCGATCACCGTCGTCTCCGCCGCCAGGTGACCCGACGTGCGCGGCAGTGAACGCCGTGCCGCCCAGCGGCCGTTGCCGTCCATCACACAGGCCACGTGCCGCGGCGTCCTCCGGGCGGAGCCGCTGCCCTCAACCGTCACGCCTGCCCCCCGCAGCGATGAGCGGACCCCCTCGTCCCGTCCAGGGTGTCAGCCCCGGGTTCCGGATACGGCACAACGCCCGCCGTTCACCCTTGGTACAGCTGTCCGAGGGGTGTGCGGCGCGTGCGGGGGCTCGCCTCCGGGCGCGCGCTGGTGCTGCCCCCCGCCCCGAATCGCCTGCCCGCCGGAGTGAGCGCGGCCCGGACGGTGCCTAGCGTCAGGGGACATGGCGATCTCCTTACCGAGTTCCGTGTCCCGTCCACCGGGTTCCGTGTCCCGTCCACCGGGTTGCGCATGGCGTCGGCGTACCGGCCTCGCCGCCCTGGCGGCGGCCTGCCTGGTGGCCGTCGCCCCCGCCGCCGCCGCGCAGCCGTCCAGGGACGCGCCCCGCGCCTGCGGCCCGCACCCGGCGCTGAGCCGGTCCGTGCACCACCTCGTGGCGCACGACCGGATCGCCGGCGCCGCGGTCCTGGTCACCGGCGCCGACCCGGACGCCCCCTGCGCGCGCTGGACGGCGACCGACGGCGTGGCCGAGCTGCGTACCGGCCGCCCCATGAACACCACCGACCGGCTGCGCGTCGGCAGCGTCACCAAGACGTTCACCGCGACGGTCGTCCTGCAACTCGCCGCCGAGCGGCGGCTGTCCCTGGACGCCCCCGTCGAGCGCTACCTGCCGGGCCTGATCCGCGGCGGCGCGTACGACGGCCGCCGGATCACCGTACGGCAGCTCCTCCAGCACACCAGCGGACTGCCCGACTACCTCGACGCACCCGAGTGGCAGCACATCGAACGACTGCGGTACCGCCACTTCGAGCCGCGCCGGCTCGTCGCCCGCGCCCTGCGGCTGCCGCGCCCGGAGCACACCTGGCACTACGCGACCACCAACTACCTCGTCGCCGGGCTGATCGTGCGCGAGGTCACCGGCCACAGCCCGGAGACGGAGATCAGCCGCCGGATCATCGCGCCCCTGGGACTGCGCGACACGTACTGGCCCGGTGACGAGACCCGCGTCCGGGGCCCGCACTCGCACAGCTACTTCACCGCGGACGACGGCCGCCGGGTGGACGGCACCGCCTGGAACACGACCTTCGGCGGGGTCGGCGGGGCCCTGGTGTCCACGCCGGCCGACCTGACCCGGTTCGCCCGCGCGCTGCTCACCGGCCGGCTGCTGCCCGCGCCGCAACGCGCCGAGATGCGGCGCACGGTGGCCGCCGACCCCGACCGGCTCTGGCCCGGCGCCCGCTACGGGCTCGGCCTGATCTCCTCACCGCTGTCCTGCGGCGGCAGCTGGTGGGGACACGCCGGGACCGTGCCCGGCGGCCACCGGGCGCTGGTCGCGACCGGCCCGGGCGGCCGTGCCGTCGCCGTCGCCCTGAACGAGGTGCCCGCCACGCTCCAGGCCGAACAGGACTTCCTCGACGTCGTCGACCAGGCCCTCTGCGAGAGCCCGTCCGCCGAAAGGACCCCCGCATGACCCGCGCCACCTTCCCACGCCGCCTCCTTTCCCGGGCCCCGGCGGCCGTCGCCCTGTCCCTCGCGGGCGCACTGGCCCTGGGCACCGGGCCCGCGTCGGCCGCCGCGGCCCGGCCGGCCGCCGACCCCCTCGCCCGCTACCACCACCAGCACCTGCACTGGAAGAGCTGCCGGCTCGGCCCCGACGACGCCACCGGCAAGGAACTCGACCAGGCCGGCGCCCAATGTGCCGACGTCACCGTGCCGTTGGACTACGCCCGCCCCGACGGCCGTACGATCACCGTCGCGATATCCCGGATCCGGGGCACCGACACCGCCCACCGCGTCGGCGCGCTCCTGCTCAACAGCGGCGGCCCCGGCGGGCAGACGCTCGGCGATCCGCCGTGGGTGCGCGCGGCCATGAAGGACGTGGCCGCACGCTACGACGTGGTCGGCGTGGACCCCCGCTTCGTCGGCCGGAGCACCACCCTGGACTGCCACTGGCCCACCGGCAGCATGATCCGCGGTGCCGGCACCGGCCGCGCCGCCTTCGACCGCGTGGTCGCCCTCTCCGCGGACCTCGCCCGCCGCTGCCGTACCCACGCCGGTGACCTGCTGCCGTACGCCACCACCCGGAACACCGCGCGCGACATGGACGTGATCCGGGCGGCGCTGGGCGAGCGCAGGATCTCCTACCTGGGCTACTCCTACGGCACCTACCTCGGCCAGGTCTACGCGACGATGTTCCCCCGCCGTACCGACCGGGTCGTCCTGGACGGCGTGGCCGACCCCGCCCGCTACGGTCCGCGGCTGCTGCGGGGCACGGAGGAGGCCAACCGGCACGCCCTGCGCGACTGGGCCGACTGGACGGCCGCCCACCACGCGACCTACGGGCTGGGCCGCACCGGGAGCGCCGTGCTGGCCACCGTGGAGGCGGTCCGGTCGGCCTCCGCCCGCACGCCCCTGCGCCTCGGCGGGTACCGGGTGGACGACCATGTCCTGCCCGTCGTCGTCTTCAACGGCCTCTCGCAGGACAACCCCACGGCGTACGGCGACTTCGCCCGGGGTGTGGGGGACCTGCGGCGGGCCGCCGAGGGCCGGCGGGTCACCCCCTCGCCGTGGCTGGCCTCGGCGCTGGAGTTCACGCTGACCGGGCACGAGTCCTCCTACGGCAGCGCGCAGACCTCCATCCTCTGCGGGGACGTGGCCGCGCCGCGTGACCCGGAGACGTACTGGCGCGATCTGCGGCGCGCCGGGAGCCGGGACACGCTGTTCGCGCCCGTCACGTACGACATCAACGCGTGCGCGTTCTGGCAGCCGCCGCGCGAACGCCCGACGACGGTCCGCGACGACCTGCCGGCCCTGCTCGTCAACGCCACGGGCGACCCGCGCACCGTCTACCCCATGGCGGAGGCGGTGCGCCGGAACTGGCCCAGTTCCCGTCTGGTGACCCTGCGCGGAGCGGACCAGCACGCGGTGTACGGCGTCTTCGGCAGCCAGTGCGTGGACGGCGCGGTCAACAGCTACCTCGCGACCGGCCACCTCCCGCCCGGCGACCTGACCTGCTCCACCGGCTGACCAGGCCCCGCTACACTCCGCACCTCCGGGCCAGTCATGATAGTTTCGCTTTCAACAAACGCTGTCACCCGGAGGAGCCCAGGTTGACCAGTCCCGTTCCGGCCGGCGCCGACCGGCGGATCTACATCGACAAGCAGAGCCCCAAGGCGTACCACGCGCTGGTGCAGACGTCCGAGGCGGTGCGCGCGGTCGCCGCCGACGCGGGCCTGGACCGCGTGCTGGTGGAACTGGTCAACCTCCGTGTGTCCCAGCTGAACGGCTGCGCCTACTGCCTGCACCTGCACACCCGGGCGGCGCTGCGGGCGGGGGACACCCCGCAGCGCCTCGGTGTGCTCGCCGCCTGGCGCGACACCGAACTCTTCACGCCCGCCGAGCGAGCCGCCCTCGCCCTCGCCGAGGCGACCACGGCCCCGGCCGACACCGCCGCCCAGGACACCGCCTACGCGGCTGCGCGGGACGCCCTCACCGACGACCAGATATCCGCCGTGATCTGGGTGGCCGTCACCATCAACGCCTTCAACCGGGTCTCCGTCATGAGCCGGCACCGGGTGCGGGCCGAACAGTGAGACCGCGCGGGCGTACCGGCTGTCGGACGCGCCGGGGCCGTTCACCGGAACAGACCGGTCACTCCCGTGCCGTGGTCGACGGGCACTGACGTGGGGGAGCGGGCCGGGCAGGGTCCGCGCACCCTCGGGGCCGCCCTGGCCGGGGCGGGGTACGCGTGCGCGCTCCGCTCCCGGACCGCGCCGGCTTCGACCCCTGTCGGCCCGTGCCGCACCGCCGCCGACCGGGGGCCCCGAGCCGCCTCACATCGCGGGGTGCCGCTCCCCGGCCGGGACCGGCAGTATGACGATCCGCTGGACGGCCCGGCTGAGGACCAGCACGCCCGCCACGATGAGCAGCCCCCCGCACAGCTCCGGTACGAGCCACCAGCCCGTCCGGATCCGCTCCCCGAACAGGAAGACGCCCAGGGCCAGGCTCACCACCGCGTCACCGATGGTCAGCGCGGGCTGTGCGGCGGCCAGCGGGCCGGCCTGGAGCGCGTTCTCCAGCAGGACCACGGAGGCCGCCCCGGCCAGCGCGAAACCATACGTCTGCCACGACCGCAGGAACGCCGCGAAGCCGTGGTCGGCGAACGTGCCGGAGGCCGACTTCAGCAGGGCGGCGGTCAGGGCGTTGCCGGTCGCGGACGCGGCCGCCAGCAGCGCGGCGCGCCGGGCCGGTGGACGCCCCCGGCCGGCCAGCAGGACGGTCCCGGCCATGGCGCCGAGACACAGACACAGGGCCGGGATCCAGCGGACGAGCGGCGCCTGGTCGGTGGCGCCGTGCGGGGCGGCGGCGACGAGCAGCAGCGCGAGCCCGGCCACGCAGCCGCCCACCCCCCACCAGCCCCAGGGCGGCAGCCGCCGGTGCATCAGCGGGGCGGCGACGAGCAGCGCGAAGGGCAGCTCCAGGATGAAGAGCGGCTGGACCAGGGCGAGCGGGCCGTTGACCAGGGCCAGGCTCTGGAACAGCGCGGCGCAGACCACCCCGGCCATGCCGATCAGCCAGGCCGGCCGCCGTGCCAGCTCCGCGACCAGCCGGATCCCGCTGCCCTGGGAGACGGACGCCACCTTGCGCTGGAAGGCGGTGCCCACGGCGTTGCTCGCCGCTCCCGCGACGGCGAACACCGCGGCCAGTTCGATCACGACCGTCTCCTGCCTGCGGGTCGGTCTCCCGGACGAGCTTCGGGCCTTCCCAGCCTACGGAACCGCACGGTCCCCCGCGGGTCGGCCGGAGTCGCCTCGCACCGCCTCGCACCGGGACCGGCAGGTCGGAGCGCGGGGGTGTGCGCGCGGGGGCCTGCCGGCCGGCACGCGGAGGGTCATGCGGTGGCGGGGCCGGTCGTGCGCAGGGCCGTGTCCGCCTGGCGCCGGCGCCACTCCTCCACGGTGTCCTGCTGGCGCCTGGCCCGTTCCAGGAGGCTGTCGAGCCGGCCGGGGTCCAGGCGCTTGTCGGTCGTGGCGAGCCGGCGCAGGGTGAGCCACCCCGCGGCCTTGCCCTCGACCGCCAGCCGCATTGCCTCCAGTTCCAGGACGGTGCTGAGCGGAGAGCGCCGTACCAGACGCCCGTTCAGCTTCATGCGTGCCACCTTCTCGGCCGCCCAGCCCGCGCAGACCTTGGTGCGCCGCACCGGCACGTCCAGGTCCCGCATGATGTCCAGCAGTGCCGCGCGGTCCTCGCTGATCTCCGCGGCGACCGGCCGGAGGGCTCTGCCGAGCGCGGAGCCCCGGGTGGACCGCACCAGGTGGCCGATCCGCTGGGTGCCCGCCGTGGCGCCGGCGAGGTGGTCGTTGAGGTAGATGCCGAGCAGCTTCATGTCGGCGCCGCCCGTGCTCCGGGGGCCGGGGGTGGCGGGGCGGTTCATCTGGCGCCTCCTTCGTCGGTGCCGTGGGGTCGTGGACGCGGTGAGTCCGGCGGGCCGTCGCCCGCACCCCGGCCGCGAGCCGGCCGTACGGGGTGCGAGATGCCCAGGCGTACCTTGTGCAGGCCGTCCGAGTAGTGCACGAGCGGTGCGGTCGTGGGCGGCGGCAGCCCCGCCGCCCGGGTGAGGGTCTCCTCGACGGTGTCGAGCCGTGCCTCGCGCACCGGCCAGGGCGCGTGCTCGACGGGCGTCTCCCACAGCGCGCCGAGCCGCCGGGTGAAGGCCCGCCACCGCGAGGTCAGCCACACGTCCCGGGCGCCGGGCCGGACCGGCTCGCCGGGGCGGACGGCCACCTCGTACGAGGGCCCGCCGCCCCGCCGCGCGCCGGTGTAGACCACGGTGTCCCCCCGGCGCGCCACCTCCAGGCGGCCGACGTGGTACGGCACCCCGACCGCGCGGGCGGCCGGCATCACCGGGGAGGACACCTCGATGGACAGGAACCAGAGCCCGTCCCGGCCGTTCCGGTCGCGCACATAGGTCCGCAGATTGGTCTCGGGGAACGAGGGCAGCGCGAGCGGGAACCCGGGCGGGCGCACGTCGGCCATGACGAACGGGGTGAGGCTCACCCACGCGGCGCCGTCGAACGTGTCCACCACCAGACCGTCGGGCAGCAGGCGCTGGACCTGTTCGGGCGGGTACGCCCAGTGCACGAAGGTCTGGGTCAGCCAGCCGGCCCACAGCGCGGGCAGGTACACGCGCTGCTCCGCTCCGTACGAGACCACGCGCACCGAATCCCCCGGCGGCCCGCGCCGAAACCCGGGAAGCGGGCCGGTCTGCCCGGAGCGCGCCGGCTCAGGTGGCCCGGGTGCCGCCCCCGCGGCGGATCCGGCCGAGCAGGTCCCGGTGGTAGGCCGCGAGCTGACCGGCGGGCACGGGGGCGGGGCTGCCGGTCAGCGTGTACCAGGTGTCGCTGCCGGAGTGCTGGACGACGACGCGCACGCTGTGGCCGTCGGAGCTCAGGATGGTCGCGACGGTGAGGTCGCCGGTGATGACGCCGACCTCGTCGGTCATCGCGCCGCCCGGGCCGGCGGTGACCCGGTCGACGTAACGGGTGATGGCGGGAGGGTTCCTCATGCGCGCAGGTTCGCATCAGCCCGGATCCCGGGGCCCGCACCGCGCGGGTGCCGCCGCCGTTCACACCCGGCTGGACGTCGCCGTGTCCGCCGACAGCCGCTGGGCGAGGTAGATGGGGATCACCGACAGCAGGACCAGGACGGCGGCCACGACGTTCACCACCGGAGCCTGCTGCGGCCGGGTCATGTTGCCGAAGATCCAGATGGGCAGGGTCTCGATGCCCGGCCCCGCGGTGAACGTGGTGACGATCTCGTCGAAGGACAGGGCGAAGGCGAGCAGGCCGCCCGCCAGCAGCGCGGAGCGGACCAGCGGGAAGGTGATGTCCACGAAGGCGCGGAAGCTGGTCGCGCCGAGGTCCATGGCCGCCTCCTCGTACGAGCCGGCCGTACGGCGCAGCCGGGCCACCACGTTGTTGAAGACCACGACGATGCAGAAGGTGGCGTGCCCGACGATCACGGTGAACAGCCCGAGCCCCACGCCGAGCGGCTCCAGCACCGTGCTGAAGGCCGAGTTGAGGGCGATGCCCGTGACGATGCCGGGCAGCGCGATCGGCAGTACCACGATGAAGGACACCGTGTCCCGGCCGAAGAAGCGGTGCCGGGCCACGGCGAACGCGATCAGCGTGCCGAGGACCAGCGCGACGGCGGTCGCCCCCAGCCCCGCCTTCACCGACACCCACAGGGCGTCGCGGGCACCGGAGTTGTGCGCGGCCACCGACCACCAGCGCACGGTGAGGCCCGGCGGCGGCCAGCTCGCGGTGCGGTCCGGGTTCAGGGAGTTGACCAGGACGAGCAGCAGCGGGACGTAGATCACCGCGAAGCCGAGCCCGGCGCCGATGCGCAGGGCGGTGCGCGCGGTGCGGCTGAGGTGCATGGCGCTCTTCTCCTCCAGCTTCCGACGGGTGTGCGGGCGGACTACAGGCTGTTCAGGGCGCCGGTGCGGCGGATCGCCAGCAGGTACAGGACGATCACCACCACGGGCACGGTGCCGAGGGCGGCGGCCATGGGCAGGTTGAGTTCGATGTTGGAGTAGACGAGGTTGCCGATCAGCTGGGTCTTGCCGCCGACGATCTGCACGGTGATGTAGTCGCCGAGGCTCAGCGAGAAGGTGAACACCGAGCCGGCGGCGACCGAGGGCAGCACCATGGGCAGGACGACCGAACGGAAGGTCCGTCCCGGCCGTGCCCCGAGGTCGGCGGAGGCGTCCAGCAGACTGGCCGGGAGCTGTTCCAGCGCCGTGTGGATCGGCAGGATCATGTACGGCAGCCAGAGGTAGGTCAGGGTGAGGACCGTGGCGGGCAGCCCGTAGCCGGGGCCGCTCAGCCCGAACGGCGCGAGCATCCAGTCGGCGAGGCCGCCCTCGGAGAGGATCAGCCGCCAGGCGTACACCTTGACCAGGTAACTCGCCCACAGCGGGGTGAGGATGGCCACGACGAGCAGCGGACGCCACTTCGGCCGGGCCACGCGGGCGGTGTAGAAGGCGACCGGGAAGGCGATCACCGCGCACAGCGCGGTCACCGCGAGGGCCACCCCGACGCTGCGCAGGACGACCTGACGGAAGACCGGTGTCGTGAACAGCGCGTGGAAGTTGTCCGTCGACCAGACCTTCACCACCTGGGAGGTGAAGGAGTCCGTCGTCCAGAAGGCGGAGACGAACAGCACCGCGAGCGAGCCGAGGTAGAGGACGGCGAGCCACAGCAGCGGGGCGGTGAGCAGGAGGGCCAGCCGCAGCCGGGGTCTGCGGTGCAGGGCTCCGGCGAGCCGCCGGACGGTGCCCCGGCCGGCGGCGGTCGGCAGATCGGTCGTCACGGCTCAGCCCTTGATCTCGGTCCAGGCCTGCACCCACTTGGCGTACGGCACGCAACGGACGTCCTTGCGGCCGTCGAGGCACTGCTCGATGGGCGTGTTCCAGAAGGCGATCTTCTTCCAGTAGTTCTCGTCGGCGGCGTGGTAGACCGTGCAGAAGTTCTTGTCGCTGGTCTCGGCGCACGCCTTGGAGTTGGCGGGGGCCTCGCCGAAGTACTCGGCGACCTGGGCGTTGACCTTGGGGGAGACGATCCAGTCCAGCCACTTGTAGGCGCAGTTGGGGTGCTTGGCCTTGGCGGAGACCATCCAGGTGTCCGACCAGCCGGTCGAACCCTCCTTCGGGACCAGCGCCTTGACCTTCGCACCCTCGGAGGCGGCGAGGTTGGCGATGACCTGCCAGGTGGTGCCGACGACCGAGTCCCCGCTCTTGAAGGCGGAGACCTCCTTCAAGTAGTCGCCCCAGTACTCACCGACGTTCGCGTTCTGCCGCTTCAGCAGCGCCACGGCCGCGTCGAACTGCTTCTGGTCGAGCGCGTACGGGTCCTTGATCTTCAACTCCGGCTTGGCGGCCTTGAGGTACAGGGCGGCGTCGGCGATGTAGATCGGCGAGTCGTACGCGGTGACGTGCCCCTTGTACCGCGCGGCGTCGTCGAAGACGGCGGACCAGGAGGTGGGCGCGGGCTTGACCTTCGCGGCGTTGTACATCAGCAGATTGGCGCCCCGGCCGTGCGGGATGCCGTACATCTGCCCCTTGACGGAGTTCCAGGCACCGTTCTTCAACCCGCTGAAGATGTCCTTGTAGTGGGGGACCAGGCCGGTGTTGACGGGGGCCGCGTCACCGGAGGCGATCAGACGCAGCGAGGCGTCGCCGGAGGCGGAGACGGCGTCGTACTCGCCGGTCTTCATCAGCTTGACCATCTCGTCCGAGCTGGCGGCGACCTTGGAGTGGACCTGGCACCCCGTCTGCTTCTCGAAGCCGGAGACCCAGTCCGCCTTGGGGTCGTTGGAGCCGTCCTCCACGTAGCCGGCCCAGGCGATGAGGTTGACCTGGCCTTCGGTCCTGCCGAGCTTCGTGGGGGCCTTGAGGTCGGGCGGGTTGAGGCCGGTGGCGGAGGTACCGCCGGAACCGGAGGAGTCGCAGGCGGCGGCGAGCAGCAGCGTGGCGGCGCACACGGCCGAGGCGCGCAGGGTACGGGTGAGACGCACGACGTTCTCCAGGGGGAGGGGGACGGTGTCAGGAGGGGAGCCGGACGGCGTGCCGGCGGTGCCACTGGAGGCGGACCCGGGTGCCGCGGTAGGCGGCGACGTCCGCCGAGGAGGTCTCCAGGTTCTGCTGGAGCGCGGTGAGCCGGCCGCCGCCGTCCAGGTCGACCAGGAAGCGGGTGGCGTCGCCGAGGTAGACGACCTCGGAGACGGTGCCGGTGGCTGTGGCGTGCTCGGGCTCGTCGGCCTCGGCGGACTCCTTCAGGACGCGGATCTTCTCCGGACGGATGTTGTAGGTGCCCGCGGAACCGGTGATCCGGTGGGCCGCCTCGCCCTCGAGCAGGTTGGAGGTGCCGACGAAGGAGGCCACGAAGGGCGTCGCGGGGCGTTCGTAGATCTCGGCGGGGGTGCCGACCTGGGCGATGCGGCCCTGGTCGAAGACGGCGATCCGGTCGCTCGTCGTCAGGGCCTCCTCCTGGTCGTGGGTGACGAAGACGAAGGTGATGCCCACCTCCCGCTGGATGGCCTTGAGTTCGACCTGCATCTGCTCGCGCAGCTTCAGGTCCAGCGCGCCGAGCGGCTCGTCCAGGAGCAGGACACGGGGGCGGCCGACGAGCGCGCGGGCGAGCGCGACGCGCTGGCGCTGGCCGCCGGAGAGCTGGGCGGGCCGCCGCTGGCCGTAGCCTTCGAGGCGGACCTCGGCCAGCGCCTTGCGGGCGCGGACCAGGCGTTCCGCCTTGGGTATCCGGCGGATCCGCAACCCGTAGGCGACGTTCTGCTCGACCGTCATGTGCGGGAACAGGGCGTAGTCCTGGAAGACGGTGTGCACGTCCCGCTCGAACGGGGCGAGGCCGGTGACCTCCTGTCCGGCGAGTTCGATCCGGCCCTCGTCGGGGGTCTCGAAGCCGGCGACGAGCCGCAGCACCGTCGTCTTCCCGGAGCCGGACGGGCCGAGCATCGAGAAGAACTCGCCGTCCCGGATCTCCAGGTCGACCCCGTCGACGGCGGTGGTCCCGCCGAACGACTTCCGCAGACCCTGGAGCCGGATGGCCATCCCCTCCATACGGGAACCTTTCTGGCGCGCTGAACGTTGACCGTAAACATATGAAGTCATAGGTCATAGCTCAAGGTCCCCTTAAGGTAAAGTTTGAGTCAACGCACGAGGTGATGGCCGTGAGGCAGCACGAGATCGACGGAGGCGCCCGCAAGGCGGTCTTCAGCCCCGTGGACAGCCGGGCCCGTGTGGACGCCGTCGTCCGCCGCCTCGGTGACGCCATAGAGCTCGGCCTCCTCGCCGACGGCGAACAGCTCCCCGGCGAGAGCGAACTGGCCGGACAGCTCGGTGTCTCCACGGTCACCCTGCGCGAGGCGCTCATGGCGCTGCGGCAGCAGGGCCTGGTCACCACCCGCCGGGGCCGCGGTGGTGGCAGCTTCGTCTCCCTGCCCGAGGTCCCGGCCGACGACCGGCTCCGGGCGGGACTGCGCGGCTGGAGCACCGAGGAGCTGCGCGACCTCGGCGACCACTGGGCCGCCCTGTCCGGTGCCGCCGCCCGGCTCGCCGCCCACCGCACCGAACCCGCGGACCTCCAGCCCCTGCGCCGTACGGCCGAGGAGCTGGCGCATGCCGAGGACGCGGCGGCGCGCAGCCGGTTGTACGGCCGCTTCCACGTCGAACTCGCCGCCGCCGCGCAGTCCGCCCGGCTCACCCGCGAACAGGTCGCCCTCCAGAGCGAGGTGGGCGCCCTGCTCTGTCTCGTCCTGGCCGACGACGCATATCGTGAAGAAGTTGCGGACCGTCATCGCGCTGTCGTCTCCGCCGTGCAGGATGGGGCGCACGAAACGGCCGGCACGCTGGCCGAGCGGTGCGTCAGGGAGTCGACGGCGCGGCTCGTCGCCGTACGTCTCACCCTCTGACCGCGCCGCGTCCGGTTCTTCGTCCGCTGGAGGACACCATGGGCGTCAGCGCCGGGCTCGCCACTGTCGCGACGGACCCGGAGACCTGGGTGGCCGCGCGGGTGTGCGGCGCGCTGGAGGCCGTCTTCGTGTCGGTCGCCGCCACCCGTGCCGACACCGCGGCCCTGCTGGAGCGGGTGGCCGCCGAGGGGCGCCGGCCCGCCAGCCGCGACCTCGCCGCGCTGCGCCCCGGCCTGCACCGGCGGCTGAACCACGAGGAGCTGGTCTCCGGCGTCGGCTTCGTCGCGGCCCCCGGCCTGCTGGTCGACGTGCCGGCCTGGCTGGAGTGGTGGCAGGCGGACGCCGACGGCGCCGTACGCCCGCTCCTGCTCGATCTCGACCCCGGACGGTCGGCCTACTCCGACTACACGCACTGGGACTGGTTCACGCTGCCCCGTGACACCGGGCGCCGGGCCGTCGCCGGACCGTACGTGGACTATCTCTGCTCCGACGAGTACAGCCTCACCCTGTCCGAACCGGTGGGGATCCGGGGGCGGTTCGCCGGAGTGGCCGCGGCCGACGTGTACCTGCGGCACTTCGAGGCGGCCGTGCTCCCGTTGCTGCGGCGCCTGTCCCGGCCGGCCCGACTGGTGAACGCCCGCGGCCGGGTCGCCGCCTCCGCCGACCCCGCCCACCTGGCGGGTTCCCTCACCAAGGGCCCGGACTTCGGCGAACTCCTCACCGCCGGACGGCCCGGTGGGTACGACGGCCTGCGGCTGGTGCCGTGTCCGGGCGTGCCGCTGGTGCTGGTCCTGGCCTGAGCGCGCCCCGGCCGGCCGCGCGCACGCGCGCGACCCCGGGCCGCCCGTGCCCGGGGTCTGTCGTGCGGAACGGGGAGCGTCAGGCCGCGAGGCGCTCCGCGAGCTGCTTGGCCTTGCTGGCGGCGGCCACGAGGGCCTGGTCCCGGGAGGCCTCGTACAGCGGGATCAGCTCGGCCATCGCCGGGTTCTGCGGGGCCATGGTCAGCTCCGGGACGATGAAGTCCAGGTCCATGCCCAGGGCGTCGGCGAGGACGGCCGTGAGGTAGTTCTGGACGTACTCGTACCCCTCGCGCGGGGTGCCCGGCGCGTAGGAGCCGCCGCGGCTGGCGACGACGGTCGCCGGGGTGCCCTTGACGGACGGGGTCTCGCCCGCGGTGCGGCCGAACAGGATCACGTTGTCCAGCCAGGCCTTGAGGGTCGACGGGATCGTGTAGTTGTACATCGGGGCGCCGATCAGCACCGCGTCGGCCTGCTCCAGCTCCTCGATCAGCTTGACGCGCTCCGCGAAGACGGCGGCCTGCTCGGGCGAGTGCGCGGACGGGGGGACGAAGCCGGCGACGTGCGCCTGCGCCGAGAGGTGCGGCACGGGTTCCGCGGCCAGGTCCCGGTAGATGACCGTGCCGCCGGGGTGCTGCTCCTCCCAGTGCTTGCGGAAGGCCGCCGTCACGGCGCGGGAAGCCGACGCCTCGGTCGAGAACACGGACGAGTCGATGTGCAGCAGGGTGGGCATGGGGATTTCTCCAGAAATGGGGCAGGACAACCGGGCACCGATGGAGCCGGCTCACGTTTCGTTCAGAACTATGTTTAACACACCGACTTACTTTTCTTCAGCCCCCTACGGCGGGGTAGTAAGCTAGGGCCATGGCGGCGGAGCAGAACCACGACAGCGCGGCGTGCAAACGGGTGGACGACGGCATCACCCGTGTCTTTCAGTTGCTCGGGAAACGCTGGAGCGGCCCGATCGTGGCCGTCCTTGTCGAACAGCCCGCGTACTTCGCCGACCTGCGGCGGGCCATCCCCGGCATCAGCGAGCGCATGCTCTCCGACCGGCTCGCCGAGCTCGGCGCGGCCGGCCTCGTCCTGCGCGAGGTCGACGAGGGTCCCCCGCTGCGTGTGTCCTACCGGCTGACCGAGTCCGGCGCCGCCCTGGAGCCCGCCCTGCGCACACTGGCGGAGTGGGCCAAGGCCCATCTGCCGGACGCGTCGGGATGCCCCGGGACGAACCTGGAACGGCCGGCCGGGGCCCGGAACTAGGAGCGGGCGCCCGGGGGTTGTCCCCCCGGTCGGCGCACCGGTTCACCGGATGGCGGGGGGACACCGACCTCGGAGACGGTGGTGTTCCGCGGACCGCACGCCCCGGAAGGAACCCTCTTCGTGCGCATCGTCACAGCCGCCGTGGCCGCCCTGGCCCTCGCCGCCACCGCCTTGCCCGCGGCCTCCGCCGCGTCCGCCGCGCCACAGGACCCGCCGTCGGCCACCGACGGCGGGTGGCGCATGGACGGCTACGGCACCCTGCTCGTCCTCGGCAGGGGCGCACTGCGCGAATACCAGATCACGGCCGTCAGCTGCGTGGAGGGCGACTCCGCACGGCAGACCGGCCCCGGCACCTACACCACCCCGGACGGCACCGCCCTCACCGTGCGGACCACCCCCGACCGCGCGCACGCCCGGCTCGCCGCGGACCGCTCGGTCGGACACCGGCGGCTGACCCGGATCCGGGCCCTGCCCGCCGCCTGCGCGCGCCCGCCCGCCACGGACCCGCGCGCCGACTTCGACGTGCTCTGGCAGACCTTCGAGGAGAACTACCCCTTCTTCGCGCAGAAGGGCGTCGACTGGCACGCCGTCCGCGACCGGTACCGTCCGCAGGTCCACCGGAACACCACCCGGGCCGAACTCTTCGACATCTTCAGCCGCATGCTCCGCCCCCTGCACGACGCCCATGTCGCGGTCAGGGACGGCGACCGCGTCTTCGCCGAGGTGCGGCCCGGCACCGAGCCGCCCGGCAAGGAACTGGACGCCAGGGTCAAGGAGTTCATCCTGGCCCGCGACCTGAAGGACGCCACCGGCCTCCAGGACTTCGCCGCCGGGCGCATCACCTACGCCGACCTGCGTGGCGACCTCGGCTACCTGCGGATCTCCGGCTTCGGCGGCTACGCCGGCGCCGGCGCGCCCTACACCGCGGAACAGGCGGAACTCGACCGGGCGCTCGACACCGTCCTCACCCCGGGCCGCACCCGGCACCTCAAGGGCCTGATCATCGACCTGCGCGTCAACGGTGGCGGCTCCGACGCCCTGGGCCTGCGCATCGCCGCACGGCTGACGGACACGCCCTACACCGCCTACGCCAAACGCGTCCGCGACGATCCGGCCGACCCCACCCGGCACACCCGCCCCGAACCCGTGCCCGTCGTCCCCGCCGCCGCGACCCGGTACACCGGCCCGGTCGCCGTCCTGACCGGCGGATCGACCGTCAGCGCCGGCGAGACCTTCACCCAGGCCCTGCTCGACCGGCCCGGCCGCACCGTGCGGATCGGCCGGCCCACCCAGGGCGTCTTCTCGGACGTGATGATGCGGTACCTGGCCGACGGCATGCTCTTCGTCCTCCCGAACGAGGAGTACCTGACCCGCACCGGCCGCACCTTCGACGGCACCGGCATCCCGCCGCAGCTCACCGAACCGGTCTTCACCGAGGAGGAGTTCGCGCACGACCGCGACTCGGCGTTCGACAGGGCCGTCAGCGTCCTCGCACCGCGATCACCGTCCTCCGGCTGACCGGTCCGCCCGGCCGGTGACCACCCGGCGACCGGACGGCCGCCCCGCATCAGTCGACCGGCCAGGTGTGCACCGGCGCGTTGAGGTGCATGTAGTCGATGTACACCTGGGTCATCCGGCGCAGCGCCTCGTGCCGGCCGGCGTGCGTGGTGCCGGCGAGGTGGTGGAACATCTCCTTCTGCCACACCGCTCCGTTGCGTGCCGTCACACAGCGCTGCTCGATGACGCCGAGCAACGGCTCCCGCCACGCCGCGTCCATGCCCGAGTGCTCCAGCCCTCGGTGCGCGAGCGGCAGCAGCCGGCGCAGCACCAGCTCCGGCACCGGCACCTCGCCCATCCCGGGCCAGTACAGCAGCGCGTCGATGCCGTGCCGGGCGGCGGCGTGCAGGTTGTCCTCGGCGGCCGAGAAGGACATCCGCGACCACACCGGCCGGTCCTCCTCCACCAGGGCACGGGTGAGGCCGTAGTAGAAGGCGCCGTTGGCGAGGGTGTCGGCCACGGTCGGTCCGGCGGGCAGCACCCGGTTCTCCACCCGGATGTGCGGCAGGTCGTTCGCGACGGCGTAGACCGGCCGGTTCCAGCGGTAGATCGTGCCGTTGTGCAAGGTCAGTTCGGGCAACTCGGGGATGTCGCCGCGGTCCAGCGTCTCCGCCGGGTCCTGCTCGTCGCACAGGGGCAGGAGGGCCGGGAAGTACCGCAGGTTCTCCTCGAACAGATCGAAGACGCTGTTGATCCACCGCTCCCCGAACCACACCCGGGGCCGTACCCCCTGCACCTTGATCTCCTCCGGGCGGGTGTCGGTGGCCTGCTCGAACAGCGGGATCCGCGTCTCGTGCCACAGCTCCTTGCCGAACAGGAACGGGGAGTTGGCCGCGAGCGCCACCTGCACCCCGGCGATCGCCTGCGCCGCGTTCCAGTAGCCGGCGAACTCCTCCGGGGACACCTGGAGATGGAACTGCGTGCTCGTGCACGCGGCCTCCGGGGTGATCGTGTCCGCGTACGTGCGCAGCCGGTCCGCCGCGTCGATCTCGATGCGCAGGTCCTCGCCGCGGGCCGCGAAGACCTGGTCGTTGAGCAGGCGGTAGCGGGGATTCTCCGACAGGGTGTCCTCGCCGATGTCCTCCTGCCGCAGCGTGGGCAGGATGCCGATCATGAGCAGGCGGGTACCGACCGAGCGGGCCCGCCGGTCGGCGTGGTTCAGCGCGGACCGGATCTCCGACTCCCAGGCGTCCGGACCGCCGGCCGTCAGCCGCCGGGGCGGTACGTTGATCTCCAGATTGAACCGGCCCAGCTCGGTGGACCAGGCCGGGTCGGAGATCGCCTCCAGCACATCGCTGTTCCGCATCGCCGGCTCGGCGTCGTCGTCGACCAGGTTGAGCTCGATCTCCAGGCCGACCTGTGGTCGCTCCGACTCGAACCGTGCCTCGCGCAGCATCAGCGCGAAGGCGTCCAGGCACTCCTGCATCTTGATCCGGTACCGGCGGCGGTCCTCGCGGGTGAAGACGAGCGCCGGGACATCACGACCCATCGACCCTCCAGCGTCCCTCATCGGACACCTCTCCCCCCAGCGTGGCACCAGCGGCGGATGCCTACCAAGCGGACGGGGGGTCGGGGGAGCGGGGCGTACGGAGCATGCGGGCCGGATACGTACAGCGGCGGATCCGGCCCCGTGGGGGGGCGTACGGCGTGACGGGCTCCCGTCCGGTGGGATCCGGCCGGGTGGAGGCCGACGGGCTTCCGCTCGGTGGGGTCCGGCCGGGTGAGGCCCGTACTCGCGAGCGGGCCGAGGCCGAGAGGATCGCCGGCGCACCGGGTGGGCCCGCCGGACCGCCCCACCCGCTCAGCAGCCGCCCGCCGCCCATGGCGAGGCCAGGGAGCCGGCCACCGCCGTGCCGTCGGCCCGCGCGCCGTGAGGAGCGCGCGGGGGGCGAGCCGGTCATCGTCGTGCCGTCGTGCCATCGGCCCGCGCGCCGCGCGGATCGTGCGCGGGCCCGTCGGTCAGGCGGTCTTGCGGGCCACGCCGCCGTAGAAGCCGATCTCCGCCGAGTGCTGCGGCGGCGGGGCGTCCGGGCGCCAGAAGGGCACCTGGGCCAGGCCCGGTTCGACGAGGTCGAAGCCCTCGAAGAACCGCTCCACCTCCGCGCGGGAGCGCAGGTTCAGGGAGGCGGTCGCGTCCGAGTACACGGCCTGCGCGGCACTGCGGTCGGCGAAGTCGCCGGTGGCGTGCGAGAGCACCAGGAAACTGCCCGCGGGCAACGCGTCGCGCAGCGTGGCGACGATCTCGGCGGGCCGGTCCGCCTCGGTGAGGAAGTGCAGGATGGCGACGAGGAGCAGGGCCACCGGCTGGTCGAAGTCGATGAGCTGGCGGACGTCGGGGTGGTCCAGGACGGACCGCGGGTCCCGCAGGTCGCCCAGGACGATGCGGGTCGTACCGGACCGGCTGAGCAGGGCGTTGCCGTGCGCGGCCACGATCGGGTCGTTGTCGACGTAGGCCACGCGGACGTCCGGAGCCACCGACTGCGCGATCTCGTGCACGTTCGGAGAGGTGGGCAGCCCGGTGCCGATGTCCAGGACCTGGCGGACCCCGCCGCCGACGACGTACCGGACGGCGCGCTGGAGGAAGGCCCGGTTGGCCCGTACACCGATCCGCGCCTCGGGTGCCGCGGCGGCGAGTCGGTCACCGGCCTGCTGGTCCACCTCGTAGTTGTCCTTGCCGCCCAGGAGGTAGTCGTAGATCCGCGCGGGATGCGGTTTGCTGGTGTCGATGTTCACGGCCTCGACGCCGTCCTGTGTCACGCTGAGCTCCTCTCGACGGCCGTCACGGCCTCGGTCCGCACACGGCCGGGCACAGCTTCCCACATCACCATGCAACTTCCGTCGCCGCGTCGGGAGTTCCCGCAGGTCGCCGACGTCGTGCGGCGACAGGGCCGCGCGTGCCGAAACCGCGCCGTCCGCGCGTCGCCTCACCCGGCCGGACCCTTCCGGCTGGCCCGCACGGGCCCGGCGCCGCAGGGTCGGAAGCAGGATCGGGATCCGGACACCTCCGCCGAGGACGGATCCCACGGACCGGCACGTCACCTGGCCGCATGGCGGTGGCGGGCCGACCGGCGGGAGCGGGGAACGGCGAATCCATGCGCTCGGGCCGTTCCCCGCCCCGCCGGACACCGCCCGCTCACACCGCCCGCTCACACCGCCCGCTCACACCGCCCGCTCACAGCGCCGGCTCACGGCCGCCCGCTCACGCCGCACCGGGCAGCGCGGCGTCTCCGCCCGCCCGTCCTCGACGATCGCGCTCCCGCGCACCCCGGCGGGCTTGCCACGGGAAACCGATCGGTTTACGGTGAGGGGAAACAGATCGGTTTCCGAATGAGGAGATGGACATGACGTCGATCAAGAACTCTGTCGCGCTGGTCACCGGCGGCAGCCGCGGTCTGGGCAAGGCGCTGGTGGAGGAGCTGTACGCCCGTGGCGCCGCCAAGGTGTACGCCACGGCCCGCGACCCGCGCAGCGTCACGCACCCCGACGCCGTGCCCCTCGCGCTGGAGGTCACCGACCCCGCGTCCGTCGCCGCCGCGGCGGCGCAGGCCCAGGACGTCACCGTCCTGATCAACAACGCCGGCATCTCGGTCGGCGCGCACTCCTTCCTGGACGCCGCGGTGGAGGACGTACGCCGGGAGTTCGAGACCAACTTCTACGGACCGCTGCTCGTCACCCGTGCCTTCGTGCCGGTCGTCGAGCGCAACGGCGGCGGGCACCTCCTCAACGTCCACTCCGTCCTGTCCTGGATCGGCGTCGCCGGCTCGTACAGCGCCACCAAGGCGGCCCTGTGGCAGCAGACCAACTCGCTCCGCCTGGAGCTGGGTGCCCGCGGCATCGGGGTCACCGGCCTGCACGTCGGCTACGTCGACACCGACATGGCGGCGCACGTGGACGGGCCCAAGTCCGCCCCCCGGGACGTCGCCGCGCTCGCCCTCGACGGCGTGGAGGCCGGGGCGTACGAGGTGCTGGCGGACGACATCAGCCGCCAGGTCAAGGCGGGCCTCTCCGGGGACCTGACCGCGCTGTACCCGCAGCTGTCGGCCTAGTCCCCAGCCGTCAGCCCCGGGCCGTCTCCCCCCACGGTCCGGGCCGGCCGCCGGCGCCGTCACCCGCACGGGGCCGGCCGGCCCGCATCCCGGCGTGGTCGTGGCCCGTCCCGGGGCCCGGGGCCGTTGTCAGTGGCTGCCCTTACGGTGAGAAGCAGTTGAGGACCTGCTGGAACGGCCGCGGGTCCGTCTGGGGGAGGGGTGTGCCATGTCCACGGCGTCCGCGGTGTCGACGACGTACCTGGAGCTGTCGCAGGAGGGCGACGGCGCCCACAAGTTCTACGAAGTCACCGTCGACGGACAGGTGGTGACGGTGCGGTACGGCAGGATCGGCGCGGCCGGACAGACGCAGACGACGACGTTCCCGACCGCGGAGAAGGCGCGGGCCGCCGCCGCGCGGAAGGTGGGGGAGAAGGTCCGCAAGGGATACGCCCCGGCGGTCCAGGGACAGCGGGCGCCCCGCGCGGTGACCCGCCGCCAGGTGAGCTCCGCGCCGTCCACCGCCCGTGCCGTGGCCCCGGTGCTGTGGCGCTTCCGCACCGGCTCCGCCGCGTTCGGCATCCATGTCGACGACGACCGCTGCTGGGTGGGCAACCAGGCTGGTGACGTCTACACCCTGGACCACCAGGGCGCCGTCCTGGCCCGGTTCAGCCTGCCCGACGGGGTGAAGTGCCTGGTCGCGGACGACTTCTGGATCTACGCCGGCTGCGACGACGGAAAGGTCTACGACCTGTCCTCCAAGCTCCCCTTCGCCGCCTACGACATCGCCGCCGACGTCGACATCTTCTGGCTGGACATCCACGAGGGCGTCCTGGACGTCTCCGACCGGGACGGCCGACTGACCGTCATCGATCACGAGGACGAGCACCAGTGGTCCCGCCGCGGCCAGGGCGAGCACGCCTGGATGGTCCGCGCCGACGACCGAGCCGTCTACCACGGCCACCACCGGGGCGTCACCGCCTACGCCCCGGACGGCGGCGGCGAGCTGTGGCACACGCCCACGAAGGGTGGCGTGCTCTTCGGCTGGCAGGAACAGGACGCGGTGTACGCGGGCACCGCGCACCGCGTGGTCCAGCGGCTGTCGAAGGACACCGGCGCCATCGAGGCGACCTACGCGTGCGACAGCGCGGTGTACTCGTGCGCCACCTCGCCCGGTGGCCGGTTCGTGTTCGCCGGGGACGCGGCCTCGTCCGTCTACTGCTTCGACCAGGACGGCACACGCCTGTGGAAGCTCGGCACGGGCAGCGGCTCGGCGCTGTCGATGCAGTACCGCGACGAACGGCTGTACCTGGTCACCACCGACGGTTCCCTGGTGTGCGTCGACGCGAGCGAGGCGGCCGTCTCGGCGGCGCAGCAGGGCACGGTGCCGGTGGTGCGGGACGTCAAGCTCGCCGCCGCCACGCCGACGTACGCCCCGGCCACGGCGGTCGCCGCGGTGGCCACGGTCGCCCAGGCGCCCGCGGGCTCGGTGGTGGTCGAGTGCGTCCAGGAGAGCGGCCGAGTGCGCGTGCACGTGGTCTCCGGCGGCTACGACTCCTCCTGGAACGTCCAGTTCCCGCGTGCGATACGCGAACCCGGCGCACGGTACGTCGTGGACGCCCTGCACCCGGCTGCGGGCGGCTTCTACCGCGTCCGCGGCGACATCCGCCGCCTGCTCTGACGCCGGGTCACGGCGCCGTGCCGAGCGGGCGACAGGGCACCGGGTGCTCGTCGACGCCTCCGGGCTCACCCGGCGTTCCCGGCTTCCCCGGCACCCCTGGTCGCAGCGGCTCACCCGGCGCCGCCGGCTCCACCCGGTAGAGCCGTGCCCCCGGCCTCCGGGTCACCGCCTCCGCCAGGCGCCCGTCCGTGAACAGGGCTGCCACGCCGTCCTCCAGCGCCCAGCCGCCGGGCAGTGTTCCCGCGGCGACGGCTTGCCGGTAGGAGGGGCGGCGGCCCGGTTCGCCGTCGTAGTGCGGGCACACGGAACCCGGCAGCAGGCCCAGCCCGTCCCGCAGGGAGGCGAGCGGACCGAAGGAGTCCGTGTGCGAGGCGTCGGCCCAGCAGTTGGCGCCGGCGCTGATCCCGCACAGCAGGGTCCCCCGGTCACAGGCCTCCCGCAGCAGCCGGTCCACCCCGTGCACGCGCCAGACGGCCGGCATGTTCGCGGTGTTGCCGCCGCCTACGTAGACCACGTCCTGGGCGAGCAGGAACGCGCGCAGCGCGTCGTCGTCCAGCTCGCGCCGGAACAGCGACAGCACGGCGGGCACGCACGCACGGGAGCGGAACGCGCTGAGGAACCGGTCGACGTACCCGGGCGCGTCGCCGCTCGCCGTGGGCAGGAAGCAGACCCGGGGGCGGGGGTTTCCCGCACGGGTGAGCAGCCAGTCGTCCAGCGGCCCGTCCTCGTCCGTGGAGAAGCCCCCGCCGAGGAGCACCACACGACGACCGGGAACGAGCGCCATGGGACGCCCCCCTTCGCAAGGGCCAGGTGATGTGCCGAACGATGCCGGGGCGGGGGCCCCGGCGCAATCGAATACCGGGCGGGCGAGTGTCCGCCGGGCGCCCGCGTCAGGGGTGGACCGCCGCCGCCCTGCCGAGGACGTCCCGGGCGGTGGGGAGCGCCTGGACGCGGTCCTGAGGAACCACGCCGATGCGGGTGCGGCGGTCCAGGAGGTCGGACTCGTCCAGGGCGCCCTCGTGCCGCACGGCCCAGAGCAGTTCGGCGCGGGTGACGGGATGGCCGGGGAGCACCGGCTCGGCCAGGGCGGGGTCCCGGGCGGCGAGGGCGTGGACCGCCACGGCCTCGGTGCCGTAGCGGCGGACCAGGCGGCGCGGTGCGGGCAGCGCGCGCAGGCGTGCGGGGGCGGCGGCGCCGACCAGGGGCAGCGCGGCCGTGGGGGAGGGGGCGGCGCGCAGGCCCCGGGCCCCGGCCGCCGCGTCCACGGCGTCCTGCGCCATCCGCCGGTAGGTGGTGAGCTTGCCGCCGACGACCGTGGTGACACCGTCGGGCGAGGTCAGCACCGCGTGCCGGCGGGAGATGTCGGACGTACGGGGTGCCCCCGCGGGGTCCTCGGGGGCGGAGGTGTCCAGCAGCGGGCGCAGTCCGGCGAAGGCACCGACGACCTCGTCCCGGGACACGGGGGTGTCGAGGGCCGAGCCGAGCACGTCCAGGAGGAAGCCGATGTCGGCCTCGGGGACCTCCGGCACGTCCGGGACGGCGCCGTCGACCGGTTCGTCGGTGAGGCCGACGTAGACCCGGCCGTCCCCCTGGGGCAGGACCAGCACGAAGCGGTTGGTCTCCCCGGGGATCGGGATGTGCAGTCCGGCCGGCAGGGCGCCGAGCCGTTCCGAGCGCAGGACGAGGTGGGTGCCGCGGGAGGGCCGTATCCGGATGCCGTCGGTGAGGGCGCCCGCCCACACCCCGGTGGCGTTGATCACGGCGCGGGCCCTGATCTCGCCCTCCTCGCCGGTGAGTTCGTCGCGGATCCGGGCGCCCGTCCCGGTCAGCTCCAGGGCCCGCACCCGGGTCAGCACCCGGGCGCCGTGCGCGGCGGCCGTCCGGGTCAGGGCGGTCACCAGCCGGGCGTCGTCGGTCACCTTGCCGTCCCAGGACAGCAGCCCGCCGCGCAGCCCGGCCGCGCGGACCGAGGGGGCGAGGTGCCGGGCCTCCGTCGCCGAGAGCCGGCGGGGCGCGGGCAGCACCTGGCGCGGGGTCCGGGCGGCCAGCCGCAGCACGTCCCCGGCCCGGAGCCCGGCCCAGGCCAGCGTGGCCTGGGCCCGGGACACCAGCGGGGTCAGCGGCAGCACGAACGGCTGGGCCGCCACCAGGTGCGGGGCCGTACGGGTCATCAGCACCCCGCGCTCGACCGCGCTCTCGTGGGCGACGTCGAACTGCGCGGAGGCCAGGTAGCGCAACCCGCCGTGGATGAGCTTGGAACTCCAGCGGGAGGTGCCGAAGGCCAGGTCGTGGGCGTCCACCGCGACGACGTCCAGCCCGCGGGCCGCCGCGTCCAGCGCGGCCCCGGCGCCCGTGGCGCCCAGCCCGACGACCAGGACGTCGGCCGTCCGGCCGTCCGCGGCCTCGGCCAGTTCCCGGCCGCGCCGGTGTGCGCTCAGGGACGAGCCGGGCGCGGCCTCGGTGTGGCTCATGGCGTCAGGGTCCTCTCCAGGAGGGTGCGCAGCTCACCGAGGAGGGCGGCGGAGTCCAGCTCCGGATCGTCCTCGTCGGTCATCGTGCGCAGGGACAGGGCGAAGGACTGCACGGTCAACAGCAGGACGCGCGCCTGCCGTTCGGTGTGGCCGGGCCGTACGGACCCGTCCGCGTGGCCCTCGCGCAGCGCGTCGGCCAGCAGCGCCAGCAGCGCCTCCTGGCTCGCGCCGCGACGGTCGAGCACGTACGGCAGGAGCAGTTCCGGATCGACGTCGACGATCTTGCGGAAGAGGGGGTGCGCGCGGAACGCCTCGACCCCGGCCACCAGTCCGTCCACGACCCGGGTGCGCGTGGGCGTACCGGGCGCGGGCTCCGGTATGGCCCGGGTGGCCACGTCGATCCACTCCCGGGTCATCAGATCGCCCACCAGGCCGCGCAGGTCCGGCCAGCGCCGGTACAGCGTCATCCGGGAGACACCGGCGCGGCGGGCCACGTCGGCGAGCGTGGTGCGCCGTACGCCGACGGCCAGCACGCAGTCGCGTACCGCGTCGAGGACGTGATCGTTGTCCGAGCCGCTGCCCGAACCGTTGTGACGAATGGGCGTCATGTGTCACAGTGTAACGCCCCGGGGCCCGGACGGAAGCGGCCAGGCCCCGGGGACGGCCCCGAGCCGCGCGGACCGAGCCCCCGACCACCACCCCGACCAGCGCACCCACCTGTGAGGACGACCGTTCAATGGACATGCTGTGGAACGGCTGGGGCGACCCGGCCAAGGCGGCGCCGCTGCCCGACTCGGTGACCGGGCTGCTGCGCGACCTGCTCGGCGTCAAGCCGCGCAGCACGCCCGCGCTCGGCCTGGAGGACATCCGCCTGCCCGCCCCCACCGTGGGCCCCGCCGCCCTGAAGGCGCTCGCCGCGGCCGTCGGCGGCGAGGAACACGTGCGCACGGACACGGAGAGCCGCATCCGGCACACCCGCGGCAAGTCCACCCCGGACCTGCTGCGCATCCGCGAGGGCGACGTCGCCGACGTCCCGCAGGCCGTCGTCCTGCCCGCCGGCCACGGCCAGGTGCTCGCGGTCCTGCGCGCCTGCGCCGCGCACGGCCTGGCCGTCGTGCCCTTCGGCGGCGGCACCTCGGTGGTGGGCGGACTCGCCCCGCAGCGCAGCGCGTTCGTCGCCCTGGACCTGCGCCGCATGAACGGCCTGCTCGACCTGGACCCCGTCTCGCGCACCGCCGTCCTCCAGCCCGGCCTGCGCGCCCCCGAGGCCGAGGCCCTGCTCGCCGGGCACGGCTTCACCCTCGGCCACTTCCCGCAGTCCTTCGAATGGGCCACCATCGGCGGCTTCGCGGCGGCCCGCTCCAGCGGACAGGCGTCCGCCGGATACGGCCGCTTCGACGAGATGGTGCTCGGCCTCACCCTCGCCACCCCCGAGGGCACCATCGAGACCGGCCGCGCCCCCCGCTCCGCCGCCGGACCGGACCTGCGCCAGCTCATCCTCGGCTCCGAGGGCGCCTTCGGCGTCATCACCTCCGTCACCGTACGGATCCGCCCCCTGCCCGAGACGCGGCTGTACGAGGGCTGGCGGTTCGGCTCCTTCGAGGAGGGCGCCACCGCACTGCGCCGGCTCGCCCAGGACGGACCCCGGCCGACCGTGCTGCGCCTGTCCGACGAGACCGAGACACTCGTCGGCCTCGCCCAGCCCGACGCCATCGGCGCCGGTTCGGCACCGGGCGACGCCGGATGCCTGGCGATCACCGGATACGAGGGGACGGCCGAGGACACCGCGCACCGCCGCGAACGGGCGGCGGCCGTGCTGACGGACTGCGGTGGCACCCCGGCCGGCGCCGAACCCGGCGAACGCTGGGCGCACGGCCGCTACTCCGCGCCCTACCTGCGCGACGCCCTGCTCGACGTCGGCGCCTTCGCCGAGACGCTGGAGACCGCGGCCTTCTGGTCCCGCGTCCCCGACCTCTACACGGCCGTCCGCACGGCGCTCACCGACACCCTCACCCAGGCCGGCACCCCGCCCCTGGTGATGTGTCACATCTCCCACGTCTACGAGAACGGCGCCTCGCTGTACTTCACCGTCGTCAGCGCCCAGGGCGAGGACCCGGTGGCCCACTGGACGCCCGCCAAGCACGCGGCCAACGAAGCCGTGCTCGCCGCCGGCGGCACCATCTCCCACCACCACGGGGTCGGCACCGACCACCGCGACTGGTACGTCCGCGAGGCCGGCCCGCTCGGCGTCTCGGCCCTGCGCGCCGTCAAGCGCCGCCTGGACCCCGAGGGGCTCCTCAACCCCGGCGTCCTGCTGCCCACCGACTGACCCGACCCGACCGCCTGCCTCGAAAGGCCCATCGATGCGCCAGTTCACCGCTGTCGTCAACCCCACCGCGGGCGGCTCCACCGGGGCGGCGACCCTGCTCCGGCTGGCCCGGCTGCTGCGCGAGGCCGGGGCCGGACTCCGGACGGAGTACAGCCACAGCCTCGCCCACGCCCAGGACATCGCCCGTGGGGCCGGTGAGCGCGGACGCATCGTCCTGGCCGTGGGCGGCGACGGCATCGCGGGCGGCATCGGCGGCGCGCTCAGCGGCACCGGAACCGTCCTGGGCCTCGTACCCGCCGGACGCGGCAACGACTTCGCCCGCGCGCTCGGCCTGCCCGCCGACCCGGCCGCGCTCGCCGGCATCCTGCTGCGCGCCGAGCCCCGGCCCGTCGACACGATCGAGGTGGAATCGGCCGTCCACCCGCGCACGGTGGTCCTGGGCAGCGTGTACGCCGGCGTCGACGCGGAGGCCAACCGGCACGCCAACAACGCCCGGCTGCTGCGCGGCGCCGCCTCCTACTACGCGGGCGGCCTGCGCGCCGTCACCACCTGGCGGCCGGCCGAGTACCGCGTCACCGTCGACGGCGAGGAACACACCCACCGCGGCTACACCGTCGTCGCGGCCAACTCCCCTTACTACGGCTCCGGCCGGCTCATCGCGCCCGGCGCGCGCGTCGACGACGGCCTGCTGGACGTCGTGCTGATCCGGCAGGCCCCGCGCCGGCTGTTCTTCGCCCTGATGAACGAGCTGAAGAACGGCACCCACGTCCGCCGCCCCGAAGTACGCGTCCTGCGCGGCCGTGAACTGCGCATCGAGGCCACCCGGCCCGTCCCCTACGGCGCCGACGGCGAGGTCGAGGCCACCCTGCCGGTCACGCTGCGGGTGCGGCCCGGGGACCTGCCGGTGCTTTACTGACCGCCCCGGCGCATCACCCGCGCACCCCTGGGTAGGCAAGGAGTGCCTGGGGAGGGAGCCATATGTCGCTGGAGCAGGCCGAGGGTGTGGTGCGGGCGGTCGTCGTGTACGACGGGCGGTTGCTGCTGGTGCCGGAAGGAGACGGAGACGGCTGGACACTGCCCTCGGGCACACCGGAACCGGCCGAGACCGCCCAGGCCACGGCGGCGCGGATCGTCTACGAGCTCACCGGTTACCTGGTCGACGGCACCGAGCCGCTGGAGCCGCGGGACACGGCGGGGGAGACGGCCGTGGTCTGCCAGTTGCTGAGCGAGTCACCGTCGGACGGGGGCCGCTTCGCACCGGAGCAGGTGCGCTGGGCACCGATGGAGGAGACCGCCGGCACACCGCTGCCGGCGAGCGTGCGCACGTATCTGCGGGGGCACACACCCGTGTGAACCCCGACGATCAGCCGGGGTGCCGCGGGCCGTGGCACGGAGTGTGCCGTCGGCCCCGCCTGGGTACGGGCAGGTCGGGTTTTCCCGCCGGGCGTTTCCGGTTGCGGGGCCGACGCCGCGGGGGTTCAGTGAGTAGGGGCCGTTCGGGGGCCTTGTTTCCGGTCGCCGCTCGCCTGCCGTACCAGGAGCTGTCATGTCGATGTCGTTCGGTGCGCCGTTCGGTTCGTCGGATGCGTTCAATGAGCTGCTGAATCGTTTCTTCGGAATGTCGCCGGCGTCATCGCCCCCCGCCGTACAGCGCGTACCCGTCGGACGGCTGCTGACGGAATCGTCGCGGCAACTGCTGAACCTGGCCGCGCAGCGGGCCGCTACCGACGGCACCTCCGACCTGGACACCGAACACCTGCTCTGGGCGGCCACCCAGGTCGACCCCGCACGCCGGCTGCTCTCCCAGGTGGGCGTGGACCCCGACACGGTCGCCGCCGAACTGGCCAAGGTCCTGCCTCGCGAGTCCGCCGAACCCTCCGCGCAGCCGGGCCTCACCCCGGCGGCCAAACGCACCCTCGGCGCGGCCTACGCCCGGTCCCAGGCGGCCGGCGTCTCCTACATCGGTCCCGAGCACATCCTCGCCGCCCTGCTCGGCGACAGCGACACGGGTGCGGCCCGGATGCTGCGCGCCGAGGGCCTGGACACCCAGCGCGTCGCGGGGCTGACCGAACAGCCGGCGGCGCGTGCCGAGGCAGCCCCCGCCGAACGGAAGAAGCCGGCCACGACCCTGGACGAATACGGCCGCGACCTGACGGAGGAGGCCAAGGCCGGCAGGCTCGACCCGGTGGTCGGGCGGGCCGAGGAGATCGAGCAGACCGTCGAGATCCTCTCCCGGCGCTCCAAGAACAACCCGGTGCTCATCGGCGAACCCGGAGTCGGCAAGACCGCCATCGTGGAGGGCCTCGCCCAGCGCATCGTGGCGGGCGAGGTCCCCGACGTCCTGAAGGACAAACGCGTCGTCTCGCTGGACCTGTCGGGCATGGTGGCGGGCGCGCAGTACCGGGGACAGTTCGAGGAACGGCTCAAGAAGGTCATCGAGGACGTCCAGGCGGCGAGCGGCGACGTCATCCTCTTCATCGACGAACTGCACACGGTCGTCGGCGCCGGCGCCACCGGCGAGGGTTCCATGGACGCGGGCAACATGCTCAAGCCCGCTCTCGCGCGCGGTGAACTCCACGTCGTGGGCGCCACGACCATCGACGAGTACCGCAAGTACGTCGAGAAGGACGCCGCCCTGGAGCGCCGGTTCCAGCCGGTGATGGTGCGCGAGCCCACGGTCGAGGAGACGGTGCAGATCCTCGAAGGGCTCCGCGACTCCTACGAGGCGCACCACCAGGTCCGCTTCGACGACGCAGCCCTCGTGGCCGCCGCCGAACTGTCCGACCGGTACATCAGCGACCGCTTCCTGCCGGACAAAGCCATCGACGTGATGGACCAGGCCGGTGCCCGGGTGCGGCTGCGCAGTGCCGGACGCTCCACCGAGGTCGTCAGCCGCGAGGACCGCATCGCCAAGCTGCGCCGTGAACTCGAACAGGCCGTCTCCGCCGAGGACTTCGAGAAGGCCTCGGAGCTCAAGCGGGACATCGCCGAGGCGGAGGGGGAACTCGCCGGCATCGAGGAGCGCCGCGAGGGCGTCGTCTCCGTCACGGCCTCCGACATCGCCGACGTCGTCTCCCGCCGCACCGGCATCCCGGTCTCCCAGCTCACCGCCGGCGAGAAGGAGAAACTGCTCCGGCTCGAAGAGGAGATGCACGCGCGGATCGTCGGCCAGGACGAGGCGGTCACCGCGGTCTCCCAGGCCGTGCGCCGCAACCGCGCCGGCATGGGCGACCCCCGCCGCCCCGTCGGTTCCTTCCTCTTCCTCGGCCCGACCGGCGTCGGCAAGACCGAACTCGCCAAGACCCTCGCCGCCCTGCTGTTCGGCGAGGAGGACCGCATGATCCGGTTCGACATGAGCGAGTTCCAGGAGAAGCACACCGTCGCCCGGCTGGTCGGCGCGCCCCCTGGATACGTCGGCTACGAGGAGGCGGGCCAGCTCACCGAGAAGGTCCGCCGCCGGCCCTACAGCGTGGTGCTCTTCGACGAGGTGGAGAAGGCCCACCCCGACGTCTTCAACACCCTGTTGCAGATCCTGGACGACGGACGGCTGACCGACGCGCAGGGCCGCACCGTCGACTTCCGGCACTGCGTCGTCATCATGACGTCCAACATCGGCGCGCGCCGCATCCTGGACCACAAGGGCGATGTCTCCGCGCTCAAGGACGAGTTGATGGAGGATCTGCGCACGCGGTTCCTGCCGGAGTTCCTCAACCGGATCGACGACATCATCATCTTCCACGCCCTGACCGAGGACGACCTCGGGCAGATCGTGGACCACCTGCTGGACCAGAGCAGGCGCAAGGTGCGCGCGCAGGGCCTGGACCTGGAGGTCACGGAACCGGCCAAGAAGCTCCTCATCGCCCACGGCCACCAGCCGGAGTTCGGCGCGCGCCCGCTGCGCCGCACGATCCAGGCGGAACTCGACAACCGCATCGCCAGCCTGCTGCTCGGCGGCGAGGCCGACCCGGGCGACACGATCGTCGCCGAGGTCCGCGACGACTCGCTGCACTGCACGGTACGCAGAGGCGACCACGGCGAACCGGCGTCCCGGGAAGGCTGAGAGAAGGAGTCCTCAGCCCCGCAGCGCGTCCTGCACGCTGGGATAGCAGGCGAGGAGGGGGGTGAGGCCGACTATCTCCAGGGTGCGCAGGACGGGCCGCCGTACGCCTGCCAGACGGAGCCAGCCCCCCGGAGCGTGCGCCTGGTGGGCGGCGATGAGGACGTTGATGCCGCTGGAGTCCATGAACGGCACACCGCTGAGGTCCGCGACGGTGCGCGCCCCGTCGGGGTCCGCGGGGGCGAGGGCCCGGCGGAGGGCGCCGGAGGTGTGGTGGTCGACCTCCCCGGTCACCGTGACGACGGTGACACCGTCCGCGTCGGTCCGGGTGACCGACAGCGGCTCCGGCCCCGCCTGCTCGTTCGTGAATGCCGTGTCTGCCACGCGTCCCTCGTCCACGCTCACCCGATCCTTGCCCATAGCTTCCGTCTCCGACAGGCTGCCCAGGATCCCCCGGAGGATGCAGGCCGGCCCCGGAGCGCTCCGGCGCGCACCCGGTGACCGCCGACGGAGCGGGGTTGCCGCCGCCGGCCGTCTTGTCCCGCACCGCCCGGCCCACTTCAATGCTCTTCACCCCCGCAGGAGAACACCTGTCCCACATCACCCAGTGAAGGGGTTCTTCTTGAGAGCCGTACGCGTGACAGCCGTCACCGCCGCAGCCTGCGCCACCGTGCTCGCCGCCGCGCTGCCCTCCTCCGCCGTCAACTCGTACAACGCCACGCCGGCGCCCGAGCGCACCGAGGTCGGAGCACTCGTGGCCGCCTGGGACGACGACGGCGACCCGGCCACCCCGGACCGCGTCGACTGGGTGTGCTCCGGCACGATGGTCGACGCCGGCACCTTCCTGACCGCCGCCCACTGCACCAGCGACTGGCCGGCCGGCGTCCGCTTCTTCGTCTCGCTCGACCAGGACGTCCAGGCCGGACTCGACGCCGCCGCGAAGCAGCACCCGGGAGACCCGGCCGCCCAGGCGAACGCCGTCGCCGTCCAGGGCACCGCGCACACCCACCCGGACTACCCGGGCCCCGCCTCCGACCCGCACGACATCGCGGTCGTCGAACTGCCCGCCGCGAAGGTCGCCGCCCGCTGGTCCTTCACCCCGGCCGCCCTGCCGACCGCGAACCAGCTCGACGCCCTCGGCCCGCAGGGGCTGAACTCCACCGACTGGTTCGTCGCCGGGTACGGCACGCAGGAGGCCGTCAACGGGCCGGGCGGCCAGACCCACCCCGGCGGCGGCGTCCGGATGAAGGCCCCGGTCACGTTCAACGCCCTGAACGACTCCTGGGCCCGGCTGGGCATGACGGCCCCGCAGGGCAACGGCGGTGCCTGCTACGGCGACTCCGGCGGGCCCGACTTCGCCGTCATCGGCGGCAGGAACGTCCTCGCCGCCACGACCATCACCGGCGACACGCCCTGCTACGCCACGAACGTCGCCTACCGCCTGGACACGCCCGGAGCCCGCGCCTTCCTGGCACCGTTCGTGAAACTGCCGTAGCCCAGCGAACCGGACACCGCGGGCACCGGTCCCCGCGCGGAGGGACCGGTGCCCGCCTCCGCCCGCGCGCGAGGACCGCGGGGCTCCGCGCCGCGCGGCCCGGCAGGGCGTGGGGCCGGTGGCGGACATAGGCTGATGTGGCCAGGAGTACCACGGAGGACAGCCGACCCTGAGCCATTTCCCGATGTGACGGCCCGAGCCGGCCGACGGGAAGGGAGTACCGGGATGGATCAGGAGAGGATCAACGCGTTCCTGGACCACTTCGTCACCGACCTCGCGTCGACCGAGGCCGCCGGCTCCATCGCGCTGGGCCACCGGCTCGGCCTCTACCGGGCACTCGCACAGGGCCCGGCGACACCCGAGGAGTTCGCGCAACGCACGCACTGTCATCCGCGGTACCTCACCGAGTGGCTGCGCGGCCAGGCCGCCGGCGGATACGCCGAGTACGACGCGGCGACCGGCCGGTTCTCACTGGCCGAGGAGCAGGCGTTCTGCCTGGCCGACCCCAACGGCCCCGACGTCGCCGCGGCCTTCCGCTTCGCCCTGGGAATGCTGCGCGCCGAGCCTCGCATCGCGGAGGCGTTCCGCACCGGCGAGGGCGTTGCCTGGCACGAGCACGATGACGAGGTGTTCGTCGGAGTCGACGCCTTCTTCCGCCCCCATTACGAGGCCGAGCTGGTCCCGAACTGGATCCCGGCGCTGGACGGCGCGGACGCGAAGCTGAACGCCGGGGCGCGGGTCGCCGACGTGGGGTGCGGTCTCGGCTCGTCGTCGATCCTGCTGGCCCAGGCGTATCCGCGGACGGAGGTCGTGGGTTCCGACTACCACGGCGAGTCGATCGCGGTGGCGCGCGAGAGGGCTGCCGAGGCCGGGGTCGCCGGACGCGTCACCTTCCAGGTGGCCACCGCGCAGACCTTCGAGGGTGCGGGCTACGACCTGGTGGCCATGCTCGACTGCCTGCACGACATGGGCGACCCGTTGGGGGCCGCCCGACGGGTGCGCGAGGCGCTCGCCGCCGACGGCACGTGGCTTCTCGTGGAACCGCTCGCCTCCGACCGGATCGAGGAGAACTTCCATCCGGTGGGCCGGCTGTACTACAGCGCCTCCACGTTCCTGTGCGTGCCCAATGCCCTGTCCCAGCGGGGCGGTTACGCCCTGGGCGCGCAGGCCGGTGAGGCGGCGGTCCGCGAGATGGTCACCGAGGCGGGTTTCACCCGGTTCCGCCGGGCCGCGCAGACTCCCTTCAACGTGGTCTACGAGATCCGGCCGTAGAACGCGGGGTGCCGAGGTCGTGGCCCCCGGCCCCGACCCCGGCGAGAGCGTGCGCGGGTGGCCGGGCCGGGTACCTACACTGGGTGGTCGGGTGAGCGTCGACGGTGACCAGGGTGGGGCGGGAGCGGCTGTGACGGAGAAGGCCGGGGGATTCGAGGACCCGCCCGCCGATGTGCTCGCCGCGGCAGCCGCCGCGTTCGGGCTGCTCGCCGCCCCGGCCCGGCTGCGTCTGATGTGGGCCCTGGCGCAGGGCGAGTGCGATGTCACGCACCTCGCCGACCGCGTGGGCGGTGCCCTGCCCGCCGTCAGCCAGCACCTGGCGAAGCTGAAGCTCGCCGGACTGGTCCGCTCCCGCCGTGAGGGGCGGCGGCAGATCTACTCCATCGGCGACCCGGACGTCGTGGCCCTGATCCATGCCGTGGTCGGCAAGTTGACCGCGCGGTCGTACCCCGCCCCCATCCCGGCGCAGGATTCACGCCGGACGCTTACCAAGGGCACGTAGACTCCGCCTGCCGTGCCGCCCTGGAGGCGGACGGCCCCGCGATGAGATGCCTCGCCTGTGAATCGGCTGTGGATCCGCGCTGTTCCGGCAACGTGTTTGCTAGATTGCGCAATCACGCAACCGATGTGCCGCAGGCCCGACCGTTCAGGGGAGTGGGAGATGAGCGACCCGTGGGACGGGCCGGCCGGCCAGGGCACACGCAGCCGTGGCGCGCGGGTGCCCCGGCAGCGCGGGGCAGTACCGGACGACGCGCGTCCGCCGGGCGGCCGGGCCGCGGCCCGGGCGGCCTCGCGGGCGGGCGGCGGCAGGCGGTCCCGCCGGGCCCGGCCGGTGCGGCGCGGCAGGCGGGTGCTGAAGATCCTCGGGATCGGCCTGTCCGTCCTGATCGTGGTCACCGCCGGCGCGGGCTGGTGGTTCTACGAGCACCTGAACGGCAACATCCACAGCGTCTCCCTGGACGGCAAGGGCGGCACGGAGAAGGCCGACGCCTTCGGCCGCACCCCCATCAACATCCTGGTCATGGGCTCCGACGGCCGGACCAGCGCGACGGACTGCAAGCTCGGCGGCGGCTGCGCGAAGACCGGGGTGCAGACCGGCAGCAACGCCGACGTGGAGATGGTGCTGCACATATCCGCCGACCGCTCGAACGCCACCGTGATGAGCATCCCGCGCGACACCATGACCAAGGTCCCGGCCTGCGAGGACAGTGAGTCGGGGCAGTCCACGAACGGCTACTACGGCCAGATCAACAGCGCGCTCCAGTACGGGCCCGCCTGCCAGGTGGCCACCGTCCACCAGCTCACCGGGATAACCATCGACCACTTCGTCAAGCTCGACTTCTCCGGCGTCGTCAAGATGTCCGACGCGGTCGGCGGCGTCTCGGTGTGCGTCAGCGACGACGTCTACGACACCTACTCCCACCTGAAGCTGTCCAAGGGCACCCACACCCTCAAGGGCGTCGCGGCCCTGGAGTTCGTCCGCTCCCGGCACGGCTTCGGCGACGGCAGCGACCTCGGCCGTACGGTCTCGCAGCACATCTTCCTCAGCGCGATGATCCGCAAGTTCAAGAGCGCGGGCACGCTCACCGACCCCACCGCGGTCTACCACCTCGCCGACGCCGCCACCAAGGCACTGACCGTGGACGACGGCCTCGGCACCGTGAACAAGCTGATCTCGCTCGCCGACGACGTGAACAAGGTGCCCACCAAGCGGATCACCTTCACCACCATGCAGACGGCCCCCGATCCCGGCGACAACGACCGGGTGGTGGTGGGCCCGGGCGCGAAGAGCCTGTTCGCCACCATCGCGAACGACCAGGCCCTGACCACCGGCTCCGGCAAGAAGTCCGCGGCGGCCTCCGCGACCGCCAAGGCGAAGGCCACCGCCTCCGCCGTGCCCGCGGCCGAGGTCGCGGTGACGGTCGAGAACGGCACCGGCATCACCGGCCGCGCCTCCGCCCTCGCGACCGCCCTCACCGGCCAGGGCTTCAGCACCGCCACGACCACGGCCAACGCCCCCAGCCCCGCCACCGGAACCACCCTCACCTACGGCACCGGCGAGCAGGCAGCGGCCCAGACGGTGGCCAAGGCGCTCGGCCTGCCCCCGTCCCACCTGAAGCAGGGCACGGGCAGCGGCCTGACCCTGGTGATCGGCAGCGACTGGCCCAGCGGCACCAGCTACCCGGGCGGCTCGTCCTCGCCCGCGCCCGCCGACACCAAGGCCGCCGTCGGAGGCGCCCACGCCTCCACCGCCGACCAGGCCAAGACCTGCGCCAAGGTGAGCCCCTACAGGACGGTCACGTACGAGGGCGTCTCCATGACACCGTCCCAGGCCTACGCCGCGGCGCGGAGCAAGCCCGACTCCGACGCCTGACCGATGGCGGGGGCCGGCCGTGGGGACGCCGGGTCAGAGCTTGCGCCAGCGCGCGTTGCACCAGGAGAAGACACCGAACGCGGCCAGGCCGAGCGCGACCAGGGCGAGCAGCCAGGGCCCGGCCGGCAGGTCCCGGAACGCGCGCAGGGTGTCGTCCATGCCCTTGGCCTTCCCCGGCTGGTGCTGGACGGCCGCGACGAGCGCGAACACACCGGCCGCCGCGAAGACGACGCCGCGGGCCGTCCCGCCCGTCACCCCGAGGCCCTCCACGACCGGCCGGACCCGGGCCGACATGGCGCTGGTCCGCAGCTTGTCGCGGAACTTGCGGCGCACGGCCCGCACCGAGATCCACCCTCCGGCGATCACCACGGCGGCCCCCGCGATCCCGAGGAGCCACTGGCCGCCGGGCCAGTCCAGCACCCGCGCGGTGACGTCGTCGGTGTGCCGGTCGGAGGAGCCGCTGCCGCTGCCCCGGTCCCCGGCCGCGTAGGAGAGCACCGAGTAGGACACGAAGCAGTAGAAGACGGAACGGAACAGGGCCGCCGCCCGCCGGGAGAGCTTGGCCCCGTCGGGGCCGTAGCCGGCGAACACCGCCTCGGACAGCCGCCACAGCGCCATCCCGGCGAGGGCGACGCCCACGATCCACAGCATCGCCGACCCGAACGGCTGCCCGGCCAGCTCACCGAGGGCACCGCCGCGGTCGGCCTGCTGTCCGCCGCCGTCACCGCCGAAGGCGATCTGCACGGCGATGACGCCCACGAGTACGTAGATCAGCCCACGCGCCGCGAAGCCGGCCCGGCCCGCCGCCTCCACGGCCGGGCTGTCCGCCACCCGCCGCGCCCGGGACCGTCCCCGCAGTGTCCATGTGTGTGCATCCATGTACCGCCGGATGCCCCCGGGTACGGCTCCGACACCTTCCCCGGCGGGCCCGGCTCGCGGGATCCGGACGGCCCGTTGAGTACCGGGCCGTGCGGTTTCCGTACCTCCCCCTGACGAACGGGTCCGGGATGCGAGGATGGGGGGTCATGACGGCGGGGTGGGGTGTGCGCACGGTGCGTACCGCGGTGTTCGCGGCCGTCTGCGTCGTACTCGCCGCCCTCGGACACGTCCTGATGGCCGGCCATGACGTGCCCGCGTGGGCACTGGCCGCCGGCCTCGCCGCCACCGGCGGCGCGGGCTGGTGCCTGACCGGTCGTGAGCGGGGTACGGCGCTGATCGTCCCGCTCGTCGTCGCCGTCCAGGCGGCCCTGCACGCGGCGTTCTCCCTCGCCCAGACCGCTTCCCCGGGCACCGCACCGCGGCCGGCCGTCATGTCCCCCATGGCGATGGACATGGGCGCCAAGCCGATGGACGCCACGCACATGGCGCACATGGCGCACATGGCGGACATGACGCACTCCACGGACGGGGCCGGATGGCCGGCGTCCGGGATGCTCGCCGCGCACCTGCTCGCCGCGCTCCTCACCGGACTGTGGCTGGCGTACGGCGAGCGGGCCGCCTTCCGCATCCTGCGGGCCGTGGCCGGACGGCTGGCCGCGCCGCTGCGCCTGCTGCTGGCCCTGCCCGTCGCCGCCGACCGCCCCGGACCGCGGCTGCGCCGGCCCCGCTCGGAGCGGGCGCCGAGCCTCGACCTGCTCATCCACGCGATCACCTCGCGCGGGCCGCCGACGGGGACCGCTGTCGTCTGAAGACAGCCGGTACACCGGGGCCGCCCCTGAGCGCCTCGGTCCACGGCCGTACGCCCGCGCACGCGCCCGCAGCGCGGTAGCCGCTCACGCCACTCGCCGCGTGCCGTCACACCCCGGCACGCCCGTGTCGGCGTGCCGTCGCCCGCTGCCCGTGCGCGCGTCGTAGGGCCGTCCTCCCCCCGCACCGGACCGGCCGCGCCCAGGCGTGCCCCGGTCCGGTCACGGTCGACCCGAGAAGGACACCAGGTGATCACTCCTGTCCTGCCCCCAGCACGGACCGCGTACGGCCGGACGGCAGCCGCCGACGAGTCGGCGACCGCGTGGGCGCTGGCCGCCCGTCGTGGTGACGCCGACGCGGTCGAGCACTTCGTCCGCGCCCTGCACCGCGACGTCCAGCGGTACGTCGCCCACCTCTGCGCCGATCCCCAGGCCGTCGACGACCTCGCCCAGGACACCTTCCTGCGTGCCCTCGGCAGCCTGCACCGCTTCGAGGGCCGCTCCTCGGCGCGCGCCTGGCTGCTGTCCATCGCCCGCCGGGCGGTGACCGACAGCCACCGCCGCGCCGCCTCCCGGCCCCGGCTGTCGGACGCGGCGGACTGGCAACGGGCGGTCGAGTCGGTCCAGCCGCGCGGCCTGCCCGGATTCGATGACGGCATCGCACTGCTGGACCTGCTCGCAGGGCTGCCGGCCGAGCGCCGGGAGGCGTTCGTCCTCACCCAGCTGCTCGGCCTGCCCTACGCCGAGGCGGCCGAGGTCAGCGACTGTCCCGTCGGCACGGTGCGTTCCCGCGTGGCCCGCGCCAGGGCGACCCTGATCGGCCTGCTCGACGCGGCGGAGCGGCCCGCCGCCCCTCCGGTCGCCTGACCGGTTCGCCGGGGTGGGGCCGGCACGCCGCCGGCCCCACCCGGGTCACTGGGAACCGAGAGGCGGAGGCGGAGGCAGATGCGGATCAGCGCGCCTCCGCGTCCGCGTCCGCCTCCGCCTCCCCGCCCCGCGACAGACGTCCGCCGATCAGCAGTACCGCGCACGCCCCGGCCGTCAGCAGTCCGCCGGCGAGGAAGGCCCCCCGCGCACCGGCGAGCGGCAGGATCAGACCTCCGAGCGCGGCGCCCGCCGCGATGCCGGCGTTGTACGCACCGGAGTTCGCCGCGAGGGCGAGGTCCGTGCGGCCCGGCGCCCAGTGCAGCATCGCGTTCTGGGCGGTCATGAACACCGGTCCGAGCGCACCGCCCATCAGCACCAGGCACACCACCGCCATGACCTGACGGCCGCCCGCCGCGTACAGACCGAGCATGCCGAGCGCCTGGGTGGCCACGGCCGTGGGCAGCGCGGCACGCGGGAAGCGGTCCAGCAGCGCCGCGGTGCCGCTCACCCCGGCCAGGCACGCGGTACCGAAGGCCGCGAGCAGCACGCCGACCGTGCCGGGGGCGAACCCGCCCACGCCGCCCAGGAACGTCACCAGGTAGGTGTATCCCGCGAACGCACCGGTGGCGGAGAGGAATCCCGCCGCCAGTACGGTCCCGAACCGGCGGACGTCGGGGCTGCTGCCGTAGGCGGCGGGCTCGTCGTCCGGACGCGAGGTCGGCAGCAGGACGGCGATCGTCACGAGGCAGACCAGCCCCGGAACGGCAAGGGAGGCGACCGGCACCGGCCAGCCGCGCTGCCGGCCCAGCCAGGTCCCCGCGGGGACACCGAGCACCAGGGCGAGCGAACCGGCCACGGACAGCGCCCCGACCACACGTCCGCGCACCTCGGGGGCGAACAGGCCCACCGCGACCGGCCCCATCACCGCCCAGAACAGCGCCTGGGCGAGGGCGGTCAACAGCCGTGCCCCGAGGAGCAGCCAGTACGAGCCGGCCACGGCCCCGACCAGACTGGACACGACCAGCGCGGCCAGCAGTCCCGCGAGCACATGACGCCGGGGCACCGCCCGCAGGGCGTGGGCGAGCGGCAGGGAGGCGACGGCCACCGTCACGCCGTAGCCGGTGACCAGCAGCCCGACCGCCGACAGCGACACCCCGAGGCTGTCGGACATGAGGTCCAGGAGGCCGATGGGCAGGTTCTCCGCGGTGTTGAAGGTGAAGGCGGCCAGCATGAGAGCCGCGAGCACCGCGGGGCCGCGCCGTGCGGCCGGTCGCGCCGAGACCCCACGGTCTCGTCCCGGCCTCGCCCACCGCGCTGGTTGTGTGACACCGCCCATGCGATCAGCTCACCGGCCGCCCCGGTCCCACCGCAACCGAATTCCGGGCTCGCCGGCACGGCCGGAGGGTCCTGTGTCAGGCGCATGTGCCAAGTCCGCGCGAACCGCCCTTGCCCACCCTTCCGTTCAAACGGCGTGCGGTAGGGTACGAGCTGTTTGGTTTAATTTTCAGCTTGGGGGAGGGTCCATGGCTCAGCAGGAGCGAGCTGTACGGACCCGACGTGCTGTTCTGGAGGCCGCCGCCGCCGTCTTCGCGGAACGCGGATACGCCGCCGCCACCATCGCCGAGATCCTGAACCGGGCCGGCGTCACCAAGGGCGCCCTGTACTTCCACTTCGACTCCAAGGCGGCCCTCGCCCGGGGCGTGCTCCAGGAGCAGACGGGGACCGAGTACCACCTGCCCCGGGAGCTGAAGTTGCAGGAGTGGGTGGACGCGGGCATGACCCTCGCCAAGCGGCTGCCGCAGGAGCCCGTACTGCTCGCCGGCGTCCGGCTCTCGGCCGACCTCCAGGGTCGCGAGGTGCTCGGCAGCGCCTGGCCCGCCTGGGCCCGGATGACCTCGTGCGTCCTGACGGAGGCGAAGGAACGCGGTGAGGTGCTGCCGCACGTGGACCCCGAGGAGACCGCCCAGGTCTTCCTCGGTGCCTGGATCGGCGTGCAGTTCGTCTCGCAGGCCGTGGCCGGCTGGGCCGACCTGGACGACCGCATGTCGGCGCTGTACGGGCACATCCTCCCCGCCATCGCGGCCCCGGCCGTCCTCGTCCGGCTGGACACCGCTCCGGACCGGGGCGCCCGCGTGATCGCCGAGGTCCGGCAGAAGTCACAGACACTCGCCGGCGTCTGAGCCCGACACCGACCGCCGCGCCGGGCTCCCGCTCTCGGCCGTCTCTCGGGCGCGCTGGCGGCACGCGTTCAGGCGTGTACCAAACCGCTGAGTCGGTTTGTGACGGCCCTCGCTCGAGCCTCGCGGCCGAGCACCCGGCACCCGGTCACGCCCGGCCGGCCGCGGGGACGAGACCGGGGGCGAACCGGAACGAGACCGCCTCCATCAGCGGCTTGCGCCTGGTGTTGTGGAAGGCGGCGATCCGCCATGTGCCGTCCGGCTCCCGCACCAGCGTGTACGTCTGCACCTTGCCGAGCCGGCGGGGCCGCCTGCCCTTGTAGGTGTCGCCGCGCCCGCTGACGACGGCCGTGTCCGGCCCCGGGAAGCGGATGCCGACGACCTCGTCCGCGAGCCGGGTGTCCTTGAGGAAGGTCGTGAACAGCACACGGTGGCTCTCGGTGATGTCCCGGCGCCCCTGGTAGAGCGTGCCGACATAGGTGGCGTAGGTGGCGTCCTCGGTGAACAGGCGGCCGTAGGCGTCGGCGTCGTGCTCGTTCCAGGCGGCGACCAGTGCGTCCAGGACGGCGGTGACGGCGGCGGTGTCGTGCGATGCGGGCACGGCGGAGGTCTCCCCTCGTGGTTAGACTGGCGCGGTATCTTACTGAGAACAGTATCTGCATACGTGCAGAGATTTGGGAAGGGGGGCCCCGTGTCGAATCCCGGGAGCGGCGGGGACGGCGAGCACGTGATCTTCCGTCAGTACCTGGACGCCGTGGGCCTCCAGGGCCTGGCCAGCGCGGAGGCCGCGGGCCTGCACACCTCGGAGTGGTACGCGCTCAGCCTGCTCAGCCGGGAGGGCAGCCTGACCCCGGGCGAACTCGCCACCCGCACCGGGCTGACCACCGGGGCCACCACCCGGCTGATCGACCGTCTGGAGCGCGCCGGATACGCGCGCCGGACGCCCGACCCCACCGACCGCCGGCGCGTGCACGTCGAACCCGTCCCGGACGCGCTCGACCGCGTGGAGGAGGTCGTGGGCCCGGCCCGCCGCCGTCTCGCCGAGGTGCTGGCCCACTACACGCCCGACCAACGCGCCCTGATCTTCGACTACTTCGCCCGCGCTGCCCCCGCGTTCCGCGCCGCGACCGAGGAGATCCGGGCGACGGCCCCGCCCAGGCGGGCCAGGAGGCCCGGCTGACCCGAGCGGACCGGCGCCCCGGGCCGCCGCGCGCACGACGGGCGGTCCCAGGCGCACGACGGGCGCTCCCGCTCGCTCCCGGGCGTGCCATCATCACCGTCGTCCGTACGACCGCTCCCCACCGGAAGGGCACGGGCCACGATGACCGACTGGGAGTGGGACGAGACCCTCTTCGCGGGCGCCGCCCCCTACTACCAGCGGGGCCGGCTGCCCTACGCCCCCGGGCTGGTCCCCCGGCTCGCCGAGGTGCTCGCGGCCGACGGCACCGGACGCCTCCTCGACGTGGGCTGCGGACCGGGCACCGTCACCCTTCCGCTGGCCCCCCTGTTCCGCGAGGCCGTCGGCGTGGACCCGGACACCGGGATGATCGCCGAGGCCACGCGCCGGGCCGCCACCGCGGGACCGGCCGCCAGGACCCGCTGGCTACGGCTGCGCGCCGAGCATCTCCCGGCCGGTCTCGGCACGTTCGACGTGGCGGTCTTCGCCCAGTCCTTCCACTGGACCGACCGCGAGCGGGTGGCGCGGACCGTCCACGGCATGCTCCGGCCCGGCGGAGCACTGGTGCACCTGGCCGACCTGAAGACCGAGCGCCGTACGACCGCGGGTCTGCCGTACCCGGCCGTGCCCTACGCCGGTATCGCCGCCCTGGTCCGGCGCTACCTGGGCCCCGTCCGCCGCGCCGGCCGGAGCCTGCTGCCGCAGGGCACCCCGGGAGGTGAGGCGGCGGTGCTCTCCGGGGCCGGATTCGCGGGCCCCGAGCGGCATGTCGTACCCGGCGGACAGGTGCTGGTGCGCACCACGGACGACGTCGTCGCCTGGACGTTCTCGATGTCCTTCTCCACCCCGCACCCTGTTCGGCCCGGACGGCGCGTCCTTCGAGGCGGACCTGCGCCGGCTGCTCGGCGGCGCCTCCCCGGCGGACCGGTTCGCGGAACGGGTCCCGAGCACCGAGGTGTTCGTCTGGCGCCGGCCCCGGCAGGCTCGGTCACGGACCGGCGGGACCGGCTGACGGCGGCTCAGGCCGGGGCCGTGGGTATCCGATGGAGGATGTATGTCCACGGTCACTAGGATGTGAGGCCAAGACAACCATGCGACCGGCCGTTCGTTGCGGGCCGGTCGGGGTCGCCGATGCCAGGGACCGCTCCCCGGGCTGCGGTGATCTTCCTTCCCAGGAGGACCCTCCGCATGTTCCGACGAATAGGCAACGCCGTCGTCCGTCATCCCATTTGGACGATCGTGGCGTGGCTGATCGCCGCGGTGGCCATCGTCGCCACCGCTCCGAGCCTGCCCTCGAACAGTGACGAGAGCAGCTTTCTGCCCAAGAGTTACGAGTCCATCCAAGCGGCGCAGCTCCAGGAGAAGGCGTTCCCCAGCGCCTTCACGCCGTCAGCGATCGTGCTCTACCAGCGCACCGACGGCAGCAAGCTCACCGCCGCCGACCTGCGCGATGTCGCCCGGATCAGTTCCGAGCTGGGTGAGAAGCACATCGACCAGGTACAGAAGGTCGTCCCCGGCCGGCCGTCCAAGGACGGCAGGTATGACCTGACCCTGGTCCAGATGGACAACAAGACCGCCGGCCAGCCCAAACAGGCCGACGCCGCCAAGGAGTTGCGTGACGAGGCCAAGAAGCTGGCCAAGGGCACGGACCTCGAAGCCAAGCTCGGCGGTTCCGCCGCGCAGGCGCTCGACCAGCAGGACTCGTCCAAGCGGGGCGATGCGCTGATCGGTCTCGGCACCTTCGGGATCATCCTGATCACCCTGCTGATCATCTTCCGGGCGCCGATTCTCGCCGTACTGCCCCTGGTGCTGATCGGTCTGGTGTCCGCCGTCGCCAACGGGCTGATCGCCTACGCCACCAAGCTGTTCGGGCTGGAGGCCAACAGCTCGATCTCGTCCATCCTGATCGTCGTGCTCTTCGGCGTGGGCACGGACTACTTCCTGTTCCTGATATTCCGTTACCGCGAGAGCCTGCGGGCCGGCGACGAGCCCAAGGAGGCCATGGTCAACGCGGTCGGCCGGGTCGGCGAGGCCATCGCCTCGGCGGCCGGAGCGGTCATCATCGCGTTCCTGGCCCTGGTGCTGTCCACGCTGGGCTTCCTCAAGCAGATGGGCCCGGCGCTCGCCATCGCGGTCGGCGCCACGCTGGTCGCGGGTCTGACCCTGATCCCGGCCGTGGTCTCGCTCATCGGGCCGAAGGTCTTCTGGCCCTCCAAGTCGTGGAAGACGGAACCCGAGAACGCCCGCTTCGCCGTCCTCGGCCGGGGTGTCCAGCGCCGCCCGGCGCTGACCGCCGTCGCCTCCGGTCTCGTCCTGCTCGTCCTGTCGCTCGGCACCCTCGGCTACAAGGCCACCTTCGACCTGGCGTCGGGCTCCATGCCCAAGACCAAGGAGTCCATGGTCGTCCAGGACGAGATCCAGAAGGCGTACTCGGCGGGCGCCGCCGCACCCACCGACGTCTACCTGTCCAGCACCGACGGCAAGCCGCTCGACAGGTCCGCCTTCGACGCGTACGCCACGAAGCTCGGCGCCGTGGACGGCGTCGCGAGCGCCCGCCTGAACCAGGTGAACAAGGCGGGCACCACCGCGGACTTCACCGTCACGCTCAAGTACGAGGCGTCGACGGACAAGGCGATCGACGCGGTGGGCAGGGTCCGCGACGTCGCGCACTCCTCGGCGCCCGAGGGCACCAAGGCGCTCGTCGGCGGCATGTCCTCGATCTACAAGGACATCAACGCGGCGGTCAACCACGACTACCGGACGGTCTTCCCCGTCGCCGCCGTCCTGATCATGGTCATCCTGGGGCTGCTGCTGCGCAGTGTGGTCGCGCCCTGGTACCTCATCGCCTCCGTGGGCCTCGGCTTCGGCGCCACCCTCGGTGCCACCGTGTGGATCTTCCAGGACGCGCAGGGGCACTCGGGTCTGATGTTCATGCTGCCGGTGATCATGTACCTCTTCGTGGTCGCGATCGGCACCGACTACAACATCCTCATGATCGCCCGGTTGCGTGAGGAGGCGCGTGAGGGCCGGGAGCCGCGCGAGGCCGCCGGCATGGCGCTCCGGCACGCCGGGCCGACCGTGGCCGCGGCGGGCTTCATCCTGGCGGCGACCTTCGCCACGATGATGCTGGCCGGCAACTCGCTGCTCTCGGAGATGGGCTTCGCGGTCTCCTTCGGCATCGCGGTGGCCGCGTTCGTCATGGCGATGTTCTTCACCCCCAGCCTCACGGCCCTGATCGGCCACGCGGCCTGGTGGCCGGGCCACGCCGACCGGGCGGAGGTGCCGGCCGCCGGCACCGGCGCCGGAACGGTCGACTCCGGGCCGGTCCGGGGCGAGGAGGACCGGGATCCGGCCGGGCGCCGCGGTTAGCGGAGGCCGGTGGAACCGCCGAGTTCCGCCGGGAGTCGTGACGGGCGGCGGCCGGTGACACCGGCCGGCTTCGCCGGGCGTCGCGACGGACGACGGTCGGTCTGATCGAAAAAGTCCTGCCGGGCCATGCGGCCCGGCAGGACTTTTTCGTGCCCGGTGCGAGGACCGGCCGGCCCGTCAGCCCGTGGCGGCGGGGCCGTGGAAGTAGTGGCCCTTGTCCAGATCCGCGAGGAGACCGGGCTGGACCGGTTCCCAGCCCAGCAGTTCGCGGGTCAGGGCGCTCGACGCGACGGTGTCGAAGCCGAGCGGGCCGCTCAGCCAGCCGAAGTGCTCGGCAGCGGCCTCGGGCGCCACGGAGGTCACCGGCACCTCCAGATGACGGCCGATCACGTCCGCGATGTCCCGGAGCGCGACACCCTCCTCCGCCGAACCGTGCAGCACCGAGCCGGCGGGCGCCTTCTCGGCCGCCAGCCGGAACAGCCGTGCGGCGTCGAGGCGGTGCACGGCCGGCCAGCGGGTGGTGCCGTCGCCGGGGTGGCCGGAGACGCCCTTGGCGCGGGCGACGGCGACCAGGCTCGTGACGAAACCGTTGTCCCCCTCGCCGTGGCAGGTGGGGGAGAGCCGCACCACGGAGGAGCGGACACCGCGTTCGGCGAGGGCCAGCGCCGCCTCCGCGGTGGTCTGCCGGATCGCGAAGTGGGAGCCGTGGAGCGCGGGCCTGTCCCGTTCGGTCGCGAGCCGCCCGGGTGCGACCCCGAGCAGTCCGGAGGCCAGGACGAAGGGCCGTCCGGTGCCGGCGAGAGCGTCGCCGAAGGCGTCCACGGCACGGCGATCGGCCTCGGCCGCCTCCTGGAACCCGCCGCTGAAGGCCAGGTCGTGCTTGAAGGCGAGGTGGATCACCCCGTCCGAGGCGGCGGCAGCGTCCCGCAGCACGGCGAGGTCGTCGACGGTGCCGCGGACGACCTCGGCCCCGGCCGCGGTGAGCGCGGCGGCGGAGGCGTCGGAGCGGGCCAGCCCGGCGACCTGGTGTCCCGCCTCGATCAGGTCGGGCACGAGGGCGGAACCGATCCAGCCGGACGCCCCGGTCACGAAGAAACGCATGGGAGAACCCCAGACTCTTGATGTCAGTGACTGTCATGGACCCTAGCATTCGATGTCAGTGACTGTCATCGCTAGGATCTGGGCATGGGCAGATGGGAGCCGAACGCGCGCGAGCGCCTGGCGGAAGCGGCGTTGGAGCTCTACGGCGAACGCGGGTACGAGCAGACCACCGTGGCGGAGATCGCCAAGCGCGCCGGGCTGACCGAACGCACCTTCTTCCGCCACTACGCCGACAAGCGCGAGGTGCTGTTCGGCGGCTCGGGAGAACTGGAGGAGCTGTTCGTGCGGGCGGTCGCCGGCACGCCCGCGGACGCCGCGCCGATCGAGGCGCTGGCCGCCGGGCTCGACGCGGCCTCGGAGATCTTCGCCGACCGCCGCCCGTACGCGCGCGCCCGGCACGCCGTGATCACGGCGAACGCGGAACTCAGGGAGCGCGAGCTGATCAAACTCGCCTCCCTGTCGACCGCGCTCGCCGGCACCCTGCGCGGGCGCGGCGTCCCGGAGCCGGCGGCGAGCCTCGCCGCCGAGGCCGGGGTGGCCGTCTTCAAGGTCGGCTACGAACGCTGGCTGGAGGCGTCCGAGGACCGCGACCTGGTGCACCTGGTGCGGGAAGCGCTGAGCGAGTTCAAGGCGGTGGCCGCCGGCGGCTGAGCCGTGGTGGCGGACCGCCCGCTCGTACCCGGTGCCCGGCCGTGTGTTCGTGCGCCGGGGCGGGGCCGGTGCCGGTACGACTCAGCGGGAGGCGTCGGCCAGTCGCCGGAGGGCCTCCAGCGCCCGCTCGGCCTGGTCGTGGGGCACGAAGAGGTGGTCGTGGTGGAAGCCCGCCACGACGTTGCAGCTCAGGCCCTCGTCGGCGAGCGCCCGCGCGACCGCGGCGGTCAGCCCGATCGCGTCCAGCGCGGAGTGGACGCGCAGGGTGATCCACCCGGCCACGTAGTCGTACGCCATCCCGGCCGCGTCCGCGTCCGCCTGCGGCACCACGAGGGTGAGACCCTCCGGCTCGGCGACCGTGACCACCGGGGAGCAGCCGGACGGTACTCCGCCCTCGGCCATGGTGAAGACATAGCGGCCCGGGTTCAGCTCCGGCCGCATGCCGCCGAGCAGGGTGCGCAGATCGGTCTCGCCTGTCACAGTCCCACCCTACGGGCCGTGCGGAGGGTCGGCCGCTCGGCCGGGTGACCCGGCGGCGACGGGACCGGGCGCGCGGCGCGTGCTCGCGTGAGCCCTGTACGCGCCCCCGTTCGCGCGGCAAGACTGCGCTTCGGCGGGCAGCGGCCGGGCGCCGCCCGCGCGTCGTCCGAGCCCGGGGAAGGCAGGTCGGCCGCTGTGCTGTTGCGTCTGCCCACGTCCCTGACGGAAGCCGGGGAATGCCTCGCCGAGGGGGCCGTGCCGATAGGCGGGGCGACTCTCGTGTGGGCGACCTGGCAACGGGACGGGTTCCCCCGACTGGCCATGTCCCTGCGGGAGTTGCCGGAGGCCAACGTCTTGGGCCGGGAGACCGTGGGCGGCGCCGTGATCCTGCACCGGATCGACGAACGGGTGCCGGACGTCCTGCGGCTGGCCGCCGCCACGATCGGCACCGGCGCCGTACGGCGGACGGCGACGGTCGGCGGCAACATCGTCGGCAGCACGCTGCGCTGCCTGCTGCCCGCCGCGCTCGCCTTGGACGCCCGGGCGACGGTCCTGGAAACCGACGGCGTCCGCGAGGCCGACCTGGCCGAGGTGGTCGCCAAGCGGCCGGTGCTGCTCGGCCTGCGCTGGCGCACGCCGACCGCCTCGGCGTACCGCAAGCTGCCCGGCGAGGCGGGCGGCGCGCCACCCCTCGTCGTCGCCTCGGCCCTGCACACCGGGCAGGGCGTGCCCGACCGCGTGCGGGTCGCCGTACGGGACGGTTACGAGGTGCTCGCCGGCACCGCCCCCGGTGACGCCGATGCCGACGAGACCCTCGACGCACTGCGCGGCACCGCCCTCGGTGAGCTGCCGGCCGCCGCCTGGGACGTCGTACGCCCTCAGGTCATCGGCCTGCTGGAGAGCCGAGGCACGGACTGAGCGGATGGCTGATCCCCGCGGTCGTTCGCGGCCTTCGCGCGGGCGTCGGCCCGCAGCCGCGGAGCCACGAGCTTCGGTGGCGTGTCATCGTGGCGGGTATGGCGACGGAACCGGACGTGGCGGTGCTGGTCGGACTCCAGGCCGCCGGCAAGACCACCTTCTACGCGCGGTGCCTGGCCGGCCGGTACGCGCTGGTCAGCAAGGACCTGTTCCCGCGCGGTGCCCGGAACAAGCAGGGCCGGCAGATGCGGCTGGTGGCCGAGCACCTGGCCGCCGGACGGGCCGTGGCCGTGGACAACACCAATCCGTCACCGCTGGAGTGGGGCCCGCTGGTGGAGGCGGCCCACGCCCACGGGGCGACCGCGACGGCCTACTGGTTCCCGCCGGACCTGACGGGCTCCCTGCGGCGCAACGCCGCGCGCGAGGGCCGCGACCGGGTCCCCGACGTCGGTGTGCTGGCCACGTCGAAGCGGCTGCGCAGACCGTCGCCGCGGGACGGCTTCGACGCGGTGCGCGAGGTCCGGTTCGACGGGCGGGGCGGCTTCCGGGTACGGGACCGAACCGACAACACGAGGTCAAGGAGTCCAGCCGTGGACGGATGGTACGTGGACGACCGCTGCGTCAACTGCGATGTGGCCCGGCAGTTCGCGCCCGAGCTGATCGGCGAGGCCGACGGGAAGTCGCGGATCCTGCGCCCGCCGGCCGACGACGCGGAGAACCGGCGGCTGCACGCCGCCGCCTTCGCCTGCCCCACCCGCTCGATCCGGCCGGTGACCGGCCGCGCCGACCCGGCGCTGGACCCGTTCCCGCTGGCCCTCGACGACGGGGTGCTGATCTGCGGCCACAACTCGGCGCGGACCGCGGGCGCCAACGCCTATCTGCTCCGGCGTCCGTCCGGCACCGGCATGATGGTCGACACGCCCCGCTGGAGCCGTGAACTGGCCAGGCGGTACACGGCGTACGGCCCCGTCACCGATGTGCTGCTCACCCACCGCGACCATGCCGCGCACGGCCGCCGCTACGCCGACCACTTCGGTGCCCGGCTCTGGATCCACGAGGGCGATCTGGACGCCGCACCGGACGCCGACCAGGTGATCCGCGGACTCGAACCGCTGGAGATCGCCGCGGGCGTCACCGTCCACCCGCTCCCCGGCCACACCCGCGGCAGCGTCCTGTACCTCGCCGACGACCGGTACTGCTTCAGCGGCGACAGCTTCTACTGGTCGCGGACGACCGGTGACCTGGAGGTCGTCGAGAGCGTGACCTGGTACTCCATCGAGGTCCTGGCCGACTCCCTGGCCAGGACGGCGGGGCGGCTGCGGTTCGAGTGGGTCCTGCCGGGCCACGGGGACCGGCGCCGGCTGCCGGCCGAGGAGATGTCCCGGCGGCTGCACGGCCTGACGGAACGCACGCGCCTGCTGCGGCCCCGCCCGGTCGACTTCACGGACGTCCGCTGGTGACGGGACGCCGCACTGTTCCCTGACAGGCAACACCCCGGGCGCTGTCGGGATCACCGCCCCCGCGCCGGGCTCCTACCTTTTCGGTGCACAGGGTCCGACCGAAGGGGACAGGAATGAAGCGCAAGGCGACGGCATGGGTGCTGCCCGCGTTACTGGTGACGCTCAGCGTGGTGGGCTCCGGGGCTCCGTCCTCGGCGCAGAACGAGAACCGGGCCGCGGCCACGTCGACCACGGCGGTCGGACCGCAGTACGACACCACGCACGTCTACGTCACCCCCGGCTCCACGGACGCGTTCGTCGCCAGCTGGGAGGCGACCTTCGGCGGGACGCACACGGCCAAGGTCGTCACGACCGTCACCCCGACGCCCAGCACCACCGAGTCCGAGCTGGTCTTCTCGCCGGTCGGCACCCTGTCCGTCTTCGACTTCAAGACGCCCGTGCCCTATCCGTTCGGCAGCGAACGGACGGGCTGGCTCATGAGTGACTTCGACAAGGGCGTCCGCCTGGCCCGCAAGAGCGGGGCCCAGGTCGTCGTCGCGCCCTTCGACGACCCCATCGGCCGCGACGCGGTCGTCCAGTTCCCGGGCGGGATCAACGCCCAGTTGTACTGGCACACCAAGGTTCCGTCGTACGCGCCGCTGGAGACCGTGCCGGACAACCGGATCTATCTGACGCCGGACTCGGTGGACGCGTTCCTCCGCTCGTACCTGCGCTTCACCGGCGGCCGGATCGTCGCCGACCGGCGGGCGGCGGACGGCGGTGACCTCGGCCGGCCCGGGGAGACGTACCGCCGCATCGCCCTGCGCTCCCCGTTCGGCAACACGGTCGTCAGCGTCACCGACGGCCACCTTCCCTACCCGTTCGGCCGGGAGACCACCGGCTACGCGGTGAAGGACCTGTCGGCGACGCTGCGCAAGGCCGGGGCCTCGGGCGCGAAGGTGCTGTGGGGGCCGTACGCTTCGGGGGGCCGGTCCTCCGCGATGGTGGAGTTCCCCGGCGGCTATGTGGCCGAACTGCATGAAGGAGGGGAGCGCGGGTGACCGACGCGACGATGGGCGATGACGTGTACCAGCCGGACGGGTCGGAGGTGCAGGACGACGCCGGCTTGCTGGACGCGTCCGACACCCTGGACTACCGGAGCGGCGACGAGGCCCTGGACGAGGGGTACTCACCCCCGGAGCGCCCCTGGGGCGTGGAGCACACCGGCGTCACGGCGGCGGAGCGGTGGCGGGGGGAGAGCCTGGACGAGCGGCTCGCCGAGGAGGTGCCGGACATCGGCGTCCCGGAGGGCGACGGCATCGGCGACACCTGGGGCACGGACGGAGAACTCCTCGACGACGAGGTCGGCGACGAGCGCGCCGGACGGCTCGTCGCGCCGGACGAGGGCACCCACGAGAACACCGAGTCCGACCTGTTCGCCTCCGACCGGGGCCTGGACGGCGCCGGGGCCTCGGCGGAAGAGGCCGCGATGCATGTGATCCCCGGCTCCGAGAGCTACTGACGCCCCCGCGGCCCGATACGGAGGACCACCGAATGAGCACTGCTGGACCGGGGCCGGACGCCGGCCACCACCTGCGGCACCTCAGGGAACGGATGGCCGAGCACCACCGTCGTGCCCGGGCCGAGCACGAGGAGTCCGCTCTGGAGGAGGCGATCGACGGGGCCGCCTTCGACCTGGCCGCCGACATCGCCCACCCCACCGCCGCCGGTGGGACGGAGCCCGGCTACGACGTCGACACGGACCTCGGCGTCGACCGGCGGTAGCGGCACCCCGCGCTCCGCACGTGGACACCGCCGGCCGGCCCCGCTTCCGAGGCCGGCCGGTCTCACTTCAGGGCTCCGCCGGTGATCCCGGCGGCCAGGTGGCGCTGGGCGGCGACGAGCAGCGCTGCCGCCGGGACGGACGCCAGGACGGCGGTGGCCATGACGGCGTTCCACTGGTTCGTGTGGGCGCCGAGGTACTCGTAGATGCCGACGGTGACCGGCCGCACCGACTCCGTGGTGTTCAGGGTGAGCGCGAAGAGGAAGTCGCCCCAGGCGAACAGGAAGGTGAAGAGTCCGGCGGTGATCAGCGCGTTGCGGCTCAGCGGGAGCACCACGGACCACAGGACGCGGAGCCGGCCGGCGCCGTCCACACGGGCGGCGTCGATGATCTCCCCGGGGATGCTCCGCATGAAGGCGCGCAGGACGAGGATCGCGAAGGGCACGCCCGTGGTGGAGTCGGCGAGGATCAGCCCGCCGTAGGAGTTCAGGAGTCCCAGGTCGGTGTAGGCGCCGTACAGCGCGTTGGCCACGACGATGCCCGGCACCGTCTGGGTGACCAGGAGGCCGAACAGTACGACCGTGGTGCCCCGCAGGCGGAGCCGGGCCAGCGCGTAGGCCGCCGGTACGGCGAGTCCGAGACTCAGAGCCACACTGCCGAGGGCCACGACGAGGCTGGTGACCAGGTTGCGCCGCTGATCGCGCAGGGCGGTGGCGTAGCCGCCGAAGTCCGGGTGGCGGGGGAACCAGCCTGACGGCAGGACGCTGCCCGCCGGTTGCAGGGAGGCGTTCACCATCCAGTACACCGGGAACAGCATCAGCGCGAGCAGGACGATGCCCACGACCGTGGACAGGGGGCCGCGTGCGGGTCCGCGCTTCACCGGCGGGCCCCTCAGGTGTTCCGGGCGCGCCGGTCGGCGCGCAGGTGGACGAGGGCGAAGGCGAGCGAGACGAGGACGAGCACGTTGCCCATGGCGGCGCCGCGCCCGAACTCGAACTGCTGGAAGGACAGCTCGTACGACCGGGTGGCCAGGGTCTGCGTCGCGCCGGCCGGTCCGCCGCCCGTGACCACCAGGATGATGTCGAGGACCTTCACCGTGTAGACGACGCCCAGCACCAGCACCACGCCGGCCACGGGCCGCAGCAACGGCCAGGTGACATGGCGGAACGCCGCCAGCCGGCCGGCGCCGTCGAGCTTCGCCGCCTCGTAGTAACGGGCCGGGATGTCCTGGAGACCGCCGTACAGGAGCGCGGTGTTGAAGGGGACGCCCACCCAGATGTTGACCAGGATCACCGACACGAGCGCCTCGGAGGTGCCGGTCAGCCAGGGGATGCCCGAGGACAGCAGGTGCAGGTGGCGCAGCGCCTCGTTGACGACCCCGCTGTCGGTGTCGAGCATCCACCTCCACGTCGTCCCGGAGACCACCAGGGGCAGCAGCCACGGCAGCAGCAGAAGCGACCGCAGCAGGCCGCCGAGCGGGAACCTCCGCTGGAAGAACAGGGCGAGGGCCAGCCCGAGCACGAACTGTCCGGCGATCGAACCGACGGTGAACAGGACCGTGGTGAGCAGGGCCTGCCAGAACACGTCCGTCGACAGGACGGTCGTGTAGTTCCGCAGGCCCACGAAGGGCGCGGCACCGGTGTAGAACGTCGCCACCGAGTACTCCTGGAAGCTCATCACGACGTTCTTGACGACGGGGTAGCCGAAGAACAGCGACAGGTAGACCAGGGCGGGCAGCAGGAACAGCCACCGGGAGACCCGCGCCCACAGCCGGGTCCGGGACACCGCCCGGACCCGCGCGGTCCCGTCAGGAACCGGTGGCGATCCGCTGCGCATGCCTGAGTGCTTCCTGAGGAGTCTGCTCGCCCGCCAGCGCCGCCTGCACGGCGGTGTAGATCCCGGTCGCCGCCCGCGGCCACTCGACGCCGAGCTTGCCGGTACGGGACCGGGTCCCCTCCACGCTCTTGACGAAGGCGGCCATCGACGGGACCTGCTCGGCGTACCGGGCCGCCACCGAGGAGCGGGAGGGCACGGTGTGGTACTGCTCGGCCAGGGCGAGCATGTTCGCGGAGTCGTTCAGACAGGCCAGGACCCGGGCGGCCTTCTGCCGCCGGGCCTCGGAGGAGTTCTGCGGGACGGTCCACACCTCACCGCCGAGCGGGGTGACCAGGGTCTGACCCGGCCGGCGGACGGGGAGGGGTGCCACGCCCCAGTGCAGGTTCTTCGTCTTGTTCATCGCGGTCATCCGCCAGGGACCGTTGACCATCATGGCCGTCTTGCCGGCGACGAACTGGTCGTGGACATCGGCCTGCGTCCAGTTCAGCACCGACTTCGACATGGACCCGCTCCTGACCAGGTCCACCCAGAGCTGGAGGGCCTGGGCGGCCTGCGGGGTGTCCAGCCGTGTCTCGTCCCCGCCGTTGGACCACAGGAAGGGCAGGAACTGCCAGGTGCCCTCGAAGGTGGCGTTGGCGTCCACGGCCATGCCGTAGCGGCCGGGCCGGGTGAGCTCGGCCGCGGCCGTCTTCAGCTCGTCCCAGGTCTTCGGCACGGCGACACCGGCCTCGGCGAGCATGTCCTTGTTGTAGAAGAGGGCGACCGTGCTGACCGTGGGCGCGAGCCCGTACACCTTCCCCCGGTAGGTGCCGGCCGACCGGATGCCCTCGGTGTAACCGGCGGCGTCGAGGCCGTACCGGTCCAGCGGGGTCAGCGCGCCGGTCCGCGCTATCTGCTGGAGGTCGGGGTTGTCGAGCATCAGCAGATCGGGCAGGGTCCGCGACGAGGCCTGCCGCAGCACCTGCGGGACCAGCGACGCCCCCGGCACGCTCCTGTGCTCGACGGTGACACCGGCGGCCTTGCCGCAGGCGGTGAGCCGCTCGCCCCACTGGGCGTGCTCGGTCGCGTCGGTGTAGTAGTCGAGGGCGGTGATGGACGTCACCTTGCCGTCGGCGGATCCGGAGCCGGTTCCGCCACCGCACCCGGTGGCGGCCAGTACCAGGGCAACGGTTCCGAGGAGGGCGGTGATCCGCCGTGCCGACGGTCTGGCCGCTGAGTTCATGGGGTGGTGCCTTCCGTTGCTGGTACCGGACCGACCCGGGTTCGGGTGAGTTGGTCCATACCGGCATGTTCCGGTCCGAGCAGGGATGGTACCGGAAACAAACGATCGGAAGATCAGCGGATGATCCGGACGTCAGTACAGGGCTCCGTGGTCACCGCACTGGCCCGCCGCTTCCCGGATCATCGCCGCCACGGCGTCCGGCCGTGACAGGAGCACGGCGTGCGAACCGTCCACGACGCGTTCGGTGGCCGCCATGCGCTGGGCCATGAAGCGCTGGGCGGTCGGGCTGAGCATCCGGTCGGCGGCGGCGATGGCGTACCAGGACCGCTTGCGGGCCCAGGCGGGCGGTCCCGACCTCGCGGTCAGCGCGCCCCGCGCGATCGGGCGCTGCGACACGGACAGCACGCTGCCGACCCGGGGCGCCAGATCGGTGGCGTACACGTCGAGGAAGCGTTCGCGCCGGATGTACAGCTCGCTGTCCGGGTCCCCGGGAGACCGCGTGGGAAGCCCGGCGGCGACGGTCGGATCCGGCCCCGGCATGGGGGAGAAGCGGCTCGTGACATCCAGCAGTGACTCGCCGGCGTCCAGCCCGAACCCCGCGACGTAGCACAGCGCCACGACGTTGTCGGCGTCGGCGGCGGTGATGACCGCGCCCCCGTAGCCGTGGCCGGCCAGCACGACCGGGGTGCCGATCTGGCCCACCACGCTCCTGACGTAGGCGGCGTCGTGCGCGAGACCGCGTAGCGGGTTCGCCGGCGCGTACACCGTCAGCCCGGCGGCGTGCAGATGCCGGATGACCCCCGCCCACGACGAGGCGTCGGCGAACGCCCCGTGCACGAGCACGACGGTCGGCGGTAAGGGCTTGCGTCCGGGCACCTCGGTGACCTCCGGTGAGTGGGGGGTCTCCAGCCAAGCCCATCCAGGTCCCGCCGGCATCGCGCGAACGTACCAGGAACCGCTCACTCGTCGGGCAAGGCCATGACCAGGTTGGCCAGCTGGACCCGGGAGTTGATCGACAGCTTGCGGAAGGCGGACGTCAGGTGCGTGTTGACGGTGTGCGGGGAGACGACCAGCAGCTCGGCGGCCGTACGGTTGCTGTGTCCCTCGGCGATCAGCCGCGCGACCTTCTTCTCCGAGACGGTCAGGGCCTCCCAGCCCTGGACGGGGCGCTGCCCGTCCGTCGCCCGCCGTCCGCCGGCCCCGGCACGCCGCAGATCGCGCTGGACATGGGCCGCCGCGGCGTGCGCGCCCGACGCGGCGAACGCGGCCTGGGCGTCGGTCAATGCCGCCACGGCCTCGGTCCGCCGACCCGTCGCCAGGAGCGCCCGTCCGAGGTCGGCGGAGGCCGCCGCCCGGACCAGCGGGCGCGGGCTTCGCCTGAGCAGGGCGACGGAGCGTTCCAGCAGGACCGGGTCGTCGCACACCAGCCCGCGGGCGCGCGCCGCCAGCCCCGTGGCGGTGGGCACCGCCGGATTGCGCGCGGCGTGGGCCTCGGCCTGGGCGGCCAGGTCCTCGGCGAGTGCGCGGTCCGCGCCGCGCAGGGCCACGCGGATCGCGGTGCCGACCCATGTGCGCAGCAGCCGCCAGCGCAGGAAGGGCCCCTCCCGCTGCACCTGCCGGACCCGGTCGACAGCCCGTCCGGCGTCCCCGTCGACCTCGGCATGGACCGCTTCCAGGAAGCGCACCGCGGCCGTGTTGCCCGGGTTCGGCTTGACCGCCAGCCGCTCCCGTGCCTCGGCCAGGTGCTGCCGCGCGGCCTCCCGGTCACCGCGCAGCAGGGCGATCCGGGAGCGGATCACCCGGCCGTTCACCTGCTGGACGTGCGCCTGTACCTCGTCCTCCAGGCGCTCCATCGTCACGAAGTCGGCCTCCGCGTCGTCCAGCCGGCCCAGCTCCAGGTGCTGCTGTCCCTGTGCCCATAGCAGCATCCCCTCACGGATCCCGCCGGACTCGTCCGCGGCCTTCGCCAGCAGCCGCTCGCTGGTGACGAAGTCGTCCATGTGCTGGTACGCGACGATCTCCTCGGGGAAGAAGGTGGGGTCGACGGCGCTGAGCGCGGTGAAGCGTTCCAGCGCGAGGGCGTTCTCCCCCGCGTTGAGCGCGATCTCCCCGAGCGCGAACAGGGCCTGGACATGGGCCTCCCGGTCGCCGGTCGCGACGGCGGCACGCAGCGCGTCCTCGCCGGCCTGCCGCGCCGGTGCCAGGTCGTGCGCCCGGGACAGCGCCAGCGCGCGCAGGCCGGCGAGCCGCGCCTCCACCTCCGGGGCCGCGCCGCCGACCGCGAGCGCCGCCTCGGCCCGGCGGCGCAGCTCGTCGGCGAGGTCCAGGTTCCACAGCGTGCCGCCGAGGGCGGCGTGGAGCCGGCCGAACGTCTCTATCGGCGGCCGGTAGGCCAGCAGCCGGTCCCCGGTCGCGAGCGCCTCCCGGTTCCGGCCGGCCCGGGTCAGGGACACGATCGCCTGCTCACCCACGGCGAACCACAACGGGCGTGCCACCGGCACCAGGGCCAGCGCGCGCGTCATCAGGTCGCCGGCGAGGCCCGGCGTGACCGGCAGCACGTCGGCGGCGGCGCGCCTGAGCAGCGCCACCGCCTCCTCGTCTCCCGGCTGGGCGCCCCTGAGGATGTGCGACACCACGTCGATCGGCTGGTGGCCCGCGGTGACGAGCCGGCTCGCGGCCTCCCGGTGCAGCACCTTCCGGGCCGAGGGCGGGATGTCCACGTAGACCGCCTGGCGCAGCAGGTCGTGCCGGAAGACGAGCCGGTCGCCGTCGTCGTCCAGGAGTCCCGCGCGCACGGCCTCCTCCAGCGCCGGGAGCAGCGCGACGGACGGCCGGCCGCAGAGCGCGGCGGCGTCCTGGAAGCCGAAACGGCGGCCCAGCACCGATCCCATCTGAAGGAAGCGCAGTGTGTCGGGGTGCAGCGAGCCGAGCCTGCCGCGGACGCCCACCACCAGCCCCGGGGGCACGGGCTCACCGGAGGCGTCGGTGGTCCGCAGCCCCGCGAGCATCTCGACGGCCAGGAACGGGTTCCCGCCCGCTCCGGCGAGCAACTCGCGCACCCGCTCGTCGACGGCCGCCCCCAGGGTGTCACCGGCCAGCTGGCCGATGGCCGCGCCGGACAGCGGGCCCAGGGACAGGGTGCGCACCGGGAGCTCGTCCGCCACGGCCGCGACGATCTCCTCCGCCGGGCCGCCGACGCCCTGCCGCTCGGTCAGCAGCCACAGCACGGGTGAGGTCCGCAGACGGCTGGGCAACTGCTTCAGGGCGAACCGGCTGAGCGGGTCGGCCCACTGGACGTCGTCCAGGGCGATCAGCACCGGCGCGCCGCCGGCCCGTTCCTCGATCGCCTCCGCGAGCCGCTCCACCAGCCAGATCCGCTGGTCGTGCCGGTGGGCGAGGTCGACCAGCGCGTCGCCGGACAGCAGCGGCCGGTCACCGTGCAGGACGCAGGTCGCCAACGACGACAGCGGCACGAGGTGGTGCGACTCGTCGGCCTTGCCGAGACCGACGGAGAACCCCGCCGCCTCCGCGCCGGCGACGACTTCGGTGAGGAGCGTGGTCTTGCCGATGCCCGGTTCCCCGCGGAGCACGGCGAGCGCGCCGCTGCCCGTGCGGGCCACCGCGTCGATCAGCGTCCGCAGCACTTCCAGTTCGGGCTCCCGGCCGCGCAGACCGCTGCGCGACAGCGGTCCGCCTGACCCCGCCACCTAGGCCCCTCCTGTCCGCACGCGCCGGTCAGGCCGGCGCCCCGGGGCCACTATGACAAAAACGGCAGCTCAGCGCATAGTGAGGAACGCGATGCGTGACCCGGCTCGTGCGACGCGGCCGGTCCGGCTCATGCCGACGCGACTCGTCCGAGCGACAGCGAAGCGGGGATCGCGGCCGTCCCGCCCCGGAACGAAGCGGACCACTCACGCCGGGCGGAGGCGCGCCACGCGGCGGGGGAGATCCCGTAGGCGGCCCGGAACACCCGGCTGAAGTGGGAGGCGCTGGTGAACCCCCAGCGGTGCGCCACCGCGGCGACGGTCAGCTCCGCCGACTCCCGGCGGGCCAGGTCGCGACGGCAGTGCTCCAGCCGGCGTTGCTGGATCCACCGGCTGACGGTGATGTCCTCCAGCTCGAACAGCTTGTGCAGATAGCGCACGGAGATGTGGTGGGCCCGGGCGATGGAGTCCGGCGACAGGTCCGGGTGCGCGAGGTGCCGGTCGATGTACGCCCGGATCCGCACCAGCGACATCCGGGCCCCGCTCGCCGAGTCCTCGGTTCCCCTGCCGAGCCGCTCCTCGGCCAGGGTCTGCACCAGGTCCACCACGTTGCGGGCGATCAGCTCGCCCGTCCGCTGCGGATACGTCGCCGCACTGTCCACGAGCCGGGACAGGAGAGGCGTCAGCAGGCCGCCGACCGCCGACTCGGAGCCGAGCGGAGCCGCCGTGATCTGCCGCAGCTCCGACTCGCTCAGCCCCAGCACCTCCCGGGGCAGCACGAGGGACTTCGTCAGGAAGCGCTCCGGGAGCGTCAGCTGGACGGGCCGCGCCATGTCGTAGACGAAGAGCTGCCCCGGCCGCACGTAGGCCTCACGGTCGTCCTGTTCGATGCGGGCGACGCCTGCGCAGAGCAGCTTCACCACCACGTAGTCGTCGTTGTCGCTCCCCGCGATGAGCCGTCGGGTGCGCCGTGCCCGCTGCGGATCGCCTTCCACGGCCACGGTCTGCATCGGGCCCAGCGGCGACGTACGGATCGTGCCGCAGTCGACCTCGTCGGGAACGCCCATGTCCACGGCGCCGAACGTCTGGGACAGGGCCTCGCGCCAGTACGCCCGGCGCCGGTGCGTGGGAACCGTCTTCGTGCTGAGGAGGGTGCCTGAGGTCCCGGGGTCCGGTGTCGATGGATCCGACGACATGATCTCCGCCCTTCGGCCGCTGCGCTTTCGATAACGCAGCGTGCCAGGGCGGCCGGGTGACCACATCGCGTGAACGCGTGAGACCAGTGGTACTGGGCGGGGGACCGAGCGGTTCCGCCCCGGACCGGCCGGGGGGAACCGCCTTGGACCGGCCAGGGGGAACCGCCTTGGACCGGCCGGGGCGGTTCCGTCCTGCGCCGGCGGGAGCGGTTCCGCCGTGGACCGGTCTCAGGACGGCCGGTTCAGCGGGCCCCCGCCCAGGTGCGCCGTGCCCACTCCGCGAAGGGGGTCCAGCGGATCTGCGGGTGGGCGGCGTGCAGTGCGGGGATGTCGACGCGGTAGCCCGGTCCGTTCAGGAACGCCCACATCGCGTGCATGTCCGGATTGCGGATCGCCGCCAGCGGGACCTGCTCGTGCCGGACCTCCCGCCCGAGCGCCGCGCCGAGCGCGGCGGCCATCTGGGCGGGAGTGGGGGCGTCGCCGGCCAGCTCGATGCGCCGCCCGGTGTAGGGAGCGGGGTCGAGCAGCACCTCCGCCGCGAACGCGCCGAGGTCCGGACGGGCGAGCTGCTGCAACGGCCGGTCGGGCGGCAGCGGCAGATCGAGGACGCCCTCCAGGACGCGGTCCGCTCCGCCCAGCGCGTTGTCGAAGAAGTAGGTCGGCCCCAGGATCGTGTACGGCACGTCGCCGGCGGTGAGCTCCGCCTCGATGCGTGCCTTGCTCTCGAAGTGCGGCACCCCGCTGTCCTGGTCGGCCCCCGCCACGGAGCTGAACACGAGATGCGGAACGCGCTTGTCCCGCGCGGCGGCGAGGATGGCCCGCCCCTGCTCCACCTCCGCGTCGACTCCGGCCTCGAAGGGAGTGGTGAACGCGAAGACAGCCGCGACCCCGCTCATCGCCGAGGCCATCGACTCACGGTCGCTCAGCGATCCCGCCACCACCTCGACGCCCCGCGCGGACAGTTCCCGGGCGGATCTCCGGCCCGGGTCACGCACCAGCGCACGGACCCGCGCCCGGCGGCCCAGCAGCGCGTCGGTCACCGCCCCGCCCTGCCCGCCGGTCGCCGCGAGCACCAGAACCGGTTGGTCGGTCATCGAAGATCTCCTTCTCTCGTATGCGGTGTTGGGCGCCGCCCGGAATGCGTCGCCCCCTCGTAACCTTCCACCTAGGCCGTCGTACCCGGCGTCATGGCACGCGGGTGGCCGCGGCCGGCACCGACGGCGCCACGGCGGCGAGGTCGTCCCCGAGGCGGACGACCTCGGTGGGCGGTCGTTCCAGCAGGTCGACGTCCTGGTCCTGGAGCGCGATCACCAGCGCGGTGTCGGGCAGCGCCCGGGGCAGCCCGGCCAGCAGTGCCTGGGCGGCGGGGCGGTCCAGACCGGCGACGGGTTCGTCCAGGAGCAGGACCGGGGGACGTCTCAGCACGGCCCGCGCGATGGCGAGGCGCCTGCGCTGGCCCTGGGACAGCAGGCGCCCGCCGGGGCCCACCGGGGCGTCGAGCGGCAGGGCCGACAGGCCGACCACGTCCAGTGCGGCCTCCAGGGCGGTGGGGCCGGCCGAGGGGGCCGCCTGCCGCAGATTGGCCGCCACCGTGTCGTCGGCCAGCCAGTCGTCGGCCTCCACGAGGGTGACCGTCCCGGCGACGGTTCCGGCCGGCAGCCGGTGCACCGGGGTGCCGTCGAGGAACACCGTGCCGGCGGGGGCCGGCAGCCGCCCGGCGAGCCGGCCGAGCAGCGTCGACTTGCCGCTGCCGTTGGGGCCGGTGATCAGCGTCAGGCCGGGGCCCGACAGGGTCGTGGTCAGGGTCGCGGAGGAGCCGAGCAGGGGCAGGCCGGACGCCTCCACGGAGCGGGCTCCGTCAAGGGCGGCGACACGCCGCGGCCACCGGTCCCAGGTCTGGTCCCCGGGCCGCACCGCGCTCCCGTCCCCGGGCCGCTCCGCGCTCTGGTCCCCGGGCCGCTCGTCCGCCGCGAGCGGTGCGAGGCGGTCGGCGGCGTCTTTGGCCGCGGCCAGGTGCTGGAGCAGCCGGGGCAGTCGCTCCAGCAGTTCCCAGCCAGCGGCCAGCAGCAGCACCTCGCCCACCACGACGGCGACCGGCTGGGCCGGGGCCGCGCCCAGGGCGATCACCAGTACCACCGCCTGTCCCACGGCGGCCAGGAGGCGCAGGCTCAGCCGGCCGAGCCGTTCGGCCCGGGCGGCAGCCCACTCGGCGGACTCGACGGCCGTCACGGCGGTCGCCGCCGCCCGCCGCGCCTCGGGAACGGCGTCCAGACAGCGCAGTTCGTCGAAGGAGGCCCGGCTGCCGAGCAGCACGGTACGCAGTGCCGCCCTGGCCTCGGCGGCGGTGGCAAGCTGGGCCCGCGACCGCCGGTGGGCGCGCCGGGCGCACCAGAGGCCGGCCGCCCAGACGACCAGTTCGGCCAGCCCCAGCCGGGGCGTCGCCGCCAGCAGCAGGATCTCCACCAGGCACGCGGTGATGACCGCCGCCCCCAGCGGCGCGCAGACGTTCGCGGGCAGGCCCGCCACCGTCTCCACGTCGGTGGTGAGCCGGGTGAGCAGCGTCCCGTCGCGCTGCGCGCGCAGTTCCCGCGCGGTGAGCCGGGCCGCACCCCGGGCCGACCGGGCGCGCAGGGCCACCTGGGCGGAGAGCAGGGCCCGGTGGCTGGCCAGGCGTTCCAGGTACCGCAGTCCGGTACGGCCCAGGGCCAGCGCCCGCACGGCACCGGACGGGTACATCCACGACCAGGTGGTGTCGGCCTGGAGCGTCACCACGGCGCAGGTCGTCAGGAACCACCCGGAGACGCCCAGCAGCGCGGCACCGGCGAGTTCGCCCGCGGTCGCCAGCAGCATGCCGGTGACCAGGGCCCGGAGCGGGACGGCCGTCCGCAGCAGCCGCCAGGCACGGTTCGGCCTCATCGGGTTCCCCCGTGGTCGCCCAGCGGGACTTTCCCGTGGTCCAGCGTGATCACCTGGTCGGCGAGGGACAGCAGCGCGGGGCTGTGGGTGGCGAGCAGAACCGTCCGGTCGCGGGTCAGGGTGCGCAGCGCGAAGATGACGCGCCGCTCCGCCTCGGGGTCGAGGTGGGCGGTGGGCTCGTCCAGGCACAGCAGCGGGGCGTTCCGCAACAGCGCGCGGACGAGGGCGAGTTGCTGCGACTGCCCGGAGGACAGGCCGGTGCCCCGCTCGCCCACCGGTGTGTCCAGCCCCTGGGGCAGTGTGGCCAGGAGGTCGGTGAAGCCGAGCGAGTCGAAGGCGGCCAGCAGATCGTGGTCGTCGGCGGTGGGCCGGGCCAGCAGCAGGTTCTCGCGCACGGTGCCGGGCAGCAGGTGTGCCGGCTGTCCCACCCACGCGACCCGGCCGGGATCGGCGGGCACGGGCCGGCCGTCGAGCACGTGCAGCGCGTGTCCGTCGTCCGGTGTGCGCAGCCCGGCCGCCACGGCCAGCAGGGTGGACTTGCCGGCCCCGCTGGGCCCGGTGACGGCGAGGCACCGTCCGGGCGCGAGGTGCGCGCACACACCGTCCAAGGCCGGTGTCTCCCGTCCCGGGTGCCGGACCGTCACGGCGTCCAGGCGCAGCCCCGGCGGCGTCACGGACGGCCGCGACGGCGGGCCGGCCGATGCCTCGGCCTCGCCCTGGGCGTCCAGGAGCGGGGCCAGCAGGCCGGCGGCGGCGGTCGCCCGGGCGCGGGCGTGGTAGCCGGCGGCCAGGTCCCGGGCGGGCGCGAAGTAGGCGGGCACCAGGACCAGGACGAACAGCGCGGCCGGCAGGCCTATGTGGTCCGGCACGAGGGGCAGCCGCAGGTAGTCGAGGAGGGCCAGCCCGCAGTAGGTGGCCACCACGGCGAGCGTGCCGGTGATCAGCAGTTCGACCCACGCGGTCGACAGGAAGGCGATCCGCAGCACCTTCTCGGTGCGACCGGCGACCTCCCGGTCGTGGCGGGCCAGCGCACCGGCCGCCTCCTCGTGCGCGCCGAGCCCGACCAGGGTGGGCAGCCCGCGCAGATGGTCCAGCAGCCGTGCCCGGTGGGTGCGGATGGCCGACAGCTGGACGCGTACGGCGGTCTGCGTGCCCAGGCCGATGACCTTCAGGTTGGCGGGCAGCAGCGGTGTCGCCGCCAGCACGAGCAGGGCGACGAACCAGCTGCACCAGGCGATGGCGGCCAGGGTGAGGCCGCTGCCGAGCAGCATGGCGGTCCGCGCGGGCACGTAATCGGTGAGCCAGTCGCTCAGCTCGTCGACCTCGCCGTCGACCGCCTCGGCCGGCTCCGTGTCGTCCACATCGGTCCGGGCCGGGCCGTTCAGCGGCAGCGCCGACGCGACGAGCCGGACGCGCAGGGTCTCACGCACGGCCCGGGCACCCCGGGCGGCGGCGGCCTCGCCGGCGCAGAGCAGTGCGGCCCGCAGGGCCACCCCGGCCGCCGTCACCAGGGCGGGCGCCAGTACGGCGGACGGGGGCGCGCCGTGCAGCGCGTCCAGTCCGCGCTGGGCCGCCCAGGCCAGACCGCCCGCCCAGACGACGGTGCCCGCCTGGGCCGCGCCGCGCAGGAGCCCCGCGCGGCGCAGCTCCGGCCGGCCGACGGACGCCCATTCCCGCAGCCGTTCGCTCGCCGGGGTACCGGCGCGGTCCGTGGCCAGTTCGTCCAGCAGCACGGTGGTGGCGGTGCTCACGGGGTGCGCTCCGCCTCCGCGTCGAAGCAGCCGGACCGCAGGTCACGGCGGTCGGTGGCGATCCACGCGGCCAGTGCGACCCCGGCGAGCACGGTGACACCGAGCGGGCCGATCCACTCGGCCACCCCGCCGAAGACGTCCTGCGACAGGGCCGTCGCCAGGATGCCGAGCACCACCAGCAGGATCCGGCGCAGCACGGTCCGCACGGTGCCGGAGGGCGAGGCAGGAGCCACCGGCGCGCGCGGTACCGCCCGCAGCGGCGGAAGGACCTGCTCCACCGGATCGGTGTACTTGCCCCGGAAGCTGCGCCACGCGTACACGTTGTAGGCGAGGACGAACGGCATGCACAGTCCCACGCCCAGCACCAGGAAGAGCTCGGAGGAGTGCGGGCTCGCCGCCTGGTGGACCGTCGACGCGGGCGGGACGACCACCGGGGCGGTGAGCGCCACCAGAGCGAGCAGACCCGCGGCCGTCAGGGTGGCCACGGCGGCGAACGGCCGCCAGTCCGGAGCGCGGCCGAAGCCCGACCACGCGACCGCTCCGGCGCCGACGGCCACCGCGACCGCGAGCCAGAACGCCGCCGCCCGCAGCGGCTCGTCCAGCCGGAGGTGCTGCGGGTCGGCACCCGGCAGCAGCAGGCCGAGCACGACCGCCAGTGCCGCCGTGGCCGCGAGCAGCGCCCGTCCGGTGCGGCGGGTCCGCGACCGGGACCAGCCGTCGGTCTTGTCCTGCAACCAGGCGGCCCCGGCCAGCAGGTAGACGACGACCAGACCGAGCGCGCACAGCAGGCTGTAGGGGCTGAGCCAGTCGAAGGCCCCGCCCGTGAAGTGCCCGCCCTCCTGCCGGGGGCCGGTGAGCACCGCACCGAGCACGAGACCCTGGCAGACGGCCGCCGCGAGGGACGCCCCGCCGAACAGCAGCGCCCAGCCGCGCCGGTAGCCGCCGGCCGCGCTGTGCATCTCCAGGCCGAGCCCGCGCAGGATGACGGCGATCAGCATGCCGACGAGCGGCAGGTAGACGGCGGGCAGTACGACGGAGTAGGCGCCCGGCAGACCGGCCCACAGGACGACCCCGGCCAGGATGATCCAGCTCTCGTTGGCGTCCCAGGCGGTCGCGACGATCTCGCCGTACTCCCGTCGGCGTTCGGGCCCCGCGGCCAGGCTGAGCATGCCCACCCCGAGGTCGTAGCCGTCGAGGACGACGTACATGCCGAGGGAGAAGAGGGCGAGGGCGTAGGCGGCGTACTCAAGCAACGAGGGCCTCCGGGACGTCGGGCGCGGCGGGCCCGGTGGGCAGTGGCTCGGGGCCGGCCTTGACCGTGCGGACGATGTAGCGGACCCAGATGGCCAGCAGGGTGACGTAGAGCAGGACGAAACCGGCCAGGGTGGTGGCGACTTCGAACACGCTGAGGTGGGAGACCGCGTCGGCGGTGCGCAACTGGCCGTAGACGACCCAGGGTTGGCGGCCGGTCTCGGCGACGATCCAGCCGCCGGTGATGGCGATGATCCCGGCCGGGGTCATCCACACCATCCAGCGCAGGAAGCGGGGTGAGTCGAACAGGCGCCGCCGCAGGCGCAGGACGACGCCGGCGAAGGCCGTGGCGAACATGAGCAGCGCGGTGAAGTACATCGCGCGGAAGCCGTAGAACGTGGTCCACATGTTGGGGCGTTCGTCGGGCGGGGTCTGGAGCAGTCCGGGCGTGTTCGTCTTCCCGCTGAGGTCCTGGGCGATGACCGAGCCGAGGTAGGGGACCTCGACGTGCAGCCGGTTCTCGCCCCGCTCGGTGTCGGGCACGACGAGCAGGTTGTAGCCGTTGTTGTCGCTCTTCCAGTTGCCCTCGAACGCCTCCAGCTTCGGTAGCTGGTGCTGACCCATGAAGACCGCGGTGCCGTCTCCGACGTAGAGCTGGATCGGCATCAGCACCCCGAGCACCCCGAGGGCGATGGACAGGCAGCGGCGCGCCATGGGCTGCGCGGTGACCCGGTTCTTGACCAGGTACCAGGCGGAGATCCCGCCGACGAACCAGGCGGCGCTGATCAGCACGGCCAGCAGCATGTGCGGGAAGCGGTGGGCGAAGGCCGGGTTGAGCAGCACGCTCACCCAGTCCTCGGCGTGGAACTGGCCGTCCACCTTCCGGTAGCCGACCGGGTCCTGCATCCAGCTGTTGGCCGACAGGATCCAGGTGGTGGACAGCAGGGTGCCGAAGGCGACCATCCAGCAGGCCAGGGCCATGGTGCGGGGGCGGATCCGCCCGTCGCCGTAGAGCATCAGGCCGATGAAGCCGGCCTCCAGGAAGAAGGCCGTGATCACTTCCATGCCGATGGTGACCCCGATGACCGGTCCGACCGCGTGGGCGTACGTCCCCCAGTTGAGGCCGAACTCGAAGGTCATGACCGTACCGGCGACGACGCCCAGGCCGAAGCCGACGGCGAAGATCTTCTTCCAGAACCGGAAGATCTGGAGGTACAGCGGGTTTCCCGTGCGGACGTACACCGTGTACACGACGGCGAGGAGCACGGACAGGCCGACGGTGAGCGCCGGGAAGGTCATGTGGAAGACCGCGGTGATCGCGAACTGCCAGCGGGACAGCTCGACGACGGCGGGCGAGGCCATGGGTACTCCGGGAGCGGGGCTGACGAGGGTGTGGGGCGGGCGGGGGCGCGCGGCCAGCGGGGTCAGGTCCGTGCTGACGGACGCCCCCGCCCGTTCCGCCGTGGGCGGTCCCCGCCAGGCTCAGGAACGGACGAGCGGGGTGTCCACCAGGTGCTCGGCCAGGAACCAGGCCTGGAGTTCGCCGGTGCGGATGATCTGCGACACCAGCAGGTCGTTGGTGCCGTCGTCACCGAGCTCGACGGTGCGGGCAGCCGCGTCGTGGGCCTCGGTCAGGATGGTCTCGTGGGCCTCCAGCAGCCGCGAGAGCATCGCCGGGACCTCTTCGACACCGTCCGGCGGGCGCGGGATCGACGTGATCTCGGCGACGTGCCGGGGGTCGCCCACCGCGACGCCGCCCAGGGTCTGGACGCGCTCGGCGATGGTGTCGACCAGTTCCAGCTGCTCGCCGGCGTGCTTGTCCAGGAGCAGGTGCAGCTGGTAGAAGGTCGCGCCCCGCATGATCCAGTGGTGCTTCTTGTAGAGGCCGTAGAGGATCTGGGTGTCGGCCAGCACCTTGTTCAGGCGCTGGCAGGAGTACATGCGCGCCTCGTAGGACAGGGCGATGGGGAACTGCTTGACAGTGCCGAACTCCTGGATGACCGCGCCCTTCTGGTGCAGCCAGGGCTGGCTGCTCGGGGGCTGGGTTCCGGTGGTCATGACGTGCCTCCTGCGGATGGCGTGCTTGCGTACGTGGTCGACGCTAGGTGCCGAACCGGGGGGCGCGTTGCCCGGGAGTGCACGCATTGGTGCTCGTCAGCGCACCGGGCGCTACATCGGGCGGGTCACTCGCTGCCGGCCGTGAGCTGCTCCACGACACGGTCGAGATCGATGTGGCGGTGTTCGGTGCCCGGCGGCACCAGTACCTCGGTACGGTGCAGGAAGGCCGTGACGGAGGCGCTCGCCAGGTCCAGGAGCGCCGATCCGGCCCGCGTCCTGAGCAGGACGCGGATCGATCCGGGCCGGCCCTGGTGCCGCGGGTAGACCACCACGTCCCCGGACCCAGTGGGCCGGCGCAGCCCCTGGGCGAGGAGGGAGCGGGCGAAGACCCACTCGACGCAGAGCGCGGAGGGCGCGCCCAGGGCCAGGCACACGGCGTAGGGATCCGCCGCGGAGTACCTCAGTTCGGCCGGGACCGGTATCGGCAGTTCGTCGGCCACGGTGACGCGGACGCTGGTCTTGCATACGATCGGGTCCTCGTCCGCGGCCCCGGCAGGATCGTGTCTCATGCCGTCCCCCTGTCTGCGACGGTTCGGTTCGGTGTGTCGGCCCGCGCTCTGACGGGCCGGGGTGCTGACGACGGTACGGCGGGTCCGGGGGAGTGGCTTGCCGACGAGCGCACGGGTTGTTGTCCGAAGAAGAAGCGCCTCGGCGCGGCCTGTGCGTCCGGCGCGCGGACGGTTCGCGGGGATCCTGGAGCCCTGTCCGCCTGGCTATCGGGCCGGTCCGGCCGGATGATGGTTGAATGTAGAACAATTACTGGTGGAGAGGTGATCCCGATGAGCAATGTCGAGACGGAGCCCGTCGAAGTACGCTGCGGCACCGAGGCGGACGGCGGGCCGTCGGCCGGGACGCCACGGGTCGACGTGCTGACCCCGCGTGACGTACCCCTGGGCGGCCCGCGCGCGATGACCGTGCGGCGCACCCTGCCGCAGCGCGCCCGGACCCTGATCGGCGCCTGGTGCTTCGCCGACCACTACGGCCCCGACGACGTCGCCGAGACCGGCGGGATGGACGTCGCCCCGCACCCCCACACCGGGCTCCAGACCGTGAGCTGGCTCTTCAGCGGGGAGATCGAGCACCGCGACAGCCTGGGCAGCCACGCCCTCGTACGGCCCGGCGAACTGAACCTCATGACCGGCGGGTACGGCATCAGCCACTCCGAGGTCTCCACCCCGCGCACCACCGTCCTGCACGGCGTCCAGCTCTGGGTGGCGCTGCCCGAGGAGCACCGCGCCACCGCCCGGGACTTCCGGCACCACGTCCCCGAGCCCGTACGGACCGACGGCGCCGAGATCCGGGTCTTCCTCGGCTCCCTCGCCGGCAGCACCTCCCCGGTGCCGGCCTTCACCCCCCTGCTCGGCGCCGAGATCGTCCTTGAGCCGCACGCGTCGGTCACGCTCGCCGTGGACCCCGGGTTCGAGCACGGTCTCCTGGTCGACCAGGGCGCCGTCCGCCTCGCCGACGTCCTGCTGAAGCCGGCCGAGCTGGGCTACGTCCACCCGGGCCCCGGCACGCTGACCCTGACCAACGAGTCGGACGACATCGCGCGGACGGTCCTCCTCGGCGGAACTCCCTTCGAGGAGGAGATCGTCATGTGGTGGAATTTCATCGGCCGGAGTCACGAGGATATTGTCAGGGCCCGCGAGGAATGGCAGAACTCCTCCGATCGCTTCGGCGCCGTCGAAGGATATCCGGGAGACCGTCTTCCCGCCCCCGTCCTGCCGAATGCCACCATCACTCCGCGCAGGAATCCGCCGCGTCACTGACGCCAATCGAAAGGCACCCCATGAGCCAGCCTTCCGCCACCCCGGTCGTCGAGCGTGTGGACGCCAGGAATCGCTACGAGATACTCGTCGACGGCAAGCGTGCCGGGCTGACCGCCTACCGCGACCGCGACGCGCAGCGCGTCTTCTACCACACCGAGGTCGACGACGCCTTCGCCGGACAGGGCCTGGCCTCCCAGCTCGTCCAGGAGGCACTCACCGACGTACGGGAATCCGGGAAGCGGATCGTGCCCGTCTGCCCGTACGTGGCGAAGTTCCTCAAGCGGCACGAGGAGTTCGCCGACCTCGTCGACCCCGTGACGCCCGACGTCCTGCGGTGGCTGGAGACCGAACTGGGCTGACCGCCACCCTCCGGCCGCCGGCCCTCCAGGGCCGGCGGCCGGCTGTCCGCGCAGCGCACCACCTCTGGCCCCACAGCGCACACTGCCCGTGTTCCTCTCGCCCCGCGACGCCTCCGCGGTTAGTGTCCGAGTAGTCGAATTCCACCGGCGTGGTGTTCCCCGTGAACCGCCACGCAGCGACGGGCCGAATATCCCGCACGCGTTCGCTGCCGGGTCAGGCCGTCGCCTGGTCAATTCCCGCCCCCACGCGAACGAGGTGTTGTTGTGGAGCGATGGACAAGGCGCGAGGACGAACGGCTGCTCACCGGCAAAGGCCGGTACGTCGCCGATATTCACGTGCCGGGATGCCTGGACGCCGCATTTGTGAGAAGCAAGGTCGCCCACGGCTCGCTGCGGAGCGTGGACTGTGCCGCGGCGCGTGACGTGCCCGGTGTCGTGGGCGCCTGGTCGGCCGCGGACCTGCCGGACCTGCCGCCGGTTCCGTACACCCTGCTCGCCCGGCTGTCGACGGAGGAAGCGGTCGCCGGCCGGGAGTGGCCGGCGCTGGTCAAGGACCGGGTGCGCTATCCGGGCGAGGCGCTGGCGGTCGTCCTCGGCGAGGACCGCTACCGGGCCGAGGACGGGGCCGCCGAGGTCACCGCCGTGGTCGATCCGCTGCCCGCCGTGGTCACACCGTCCGCGGCCCTGGACGACTCCGTCCGCCTGTTCGACGGCCTCAGTAACACCGCCCTGCGGGGCGAGGCCGGCGCGCCCATCGACCCGGCCGTCTGGCAGGACGCCGCCGCCGTGGTCGAGGCCACCTACCGGCAGCAACTGCTCATGCCCAGCCCCATGGAGTGCCGCACGATCCTCGCCGTACCCGAGGGGGACCGGCTGACCGTGTGGTCGGGGCACCAGATGCCGCACCGGCTGCGCCGCGAACTCGCCGCGCTGCTCGGCTGGTCCGCCGACCGCATCCGGGTCGTCGTCCCGGACACCGGAGGCGCCTTCGGCTCCAAGAGCGCCGCCTTCCCCGAGTTCGTGGTCGTCGCCTACCTGGCCGTCACGCTCGGCCGGCCGGTGCGCTGGATCGAGGACCGCCTGGAGTCCATGCTCGTCGCCACCCGCGGCCGGGGCCAGGACCAGACCGTCCGGCTCGCCGCCGACGCCGAAGGGCGCCTGCTGGCCTACGAGTTGACGATCAACGCGGACGTCGGCGCCTATCCGCACCTCGGCGTGGGACTGCCCATGCAGACGGCCTGGATGGCGCCCGGCGCGTACACCACCCCGCACGTCCACGCGACCCTGCGCTCGGTGCTCACCAACACCATGGTGACCTACCCCTACCGCGGTGCCGGACGCCCCGAGGCCGCCATCGCCATCGAACGCACCATGGACCTGCTCGCCCGGCGGCTCGGCGTCGACCCGATCGAACTGCGGCGGCGCAACTTCATCCCGCCCGACGCCTTCCCGTACGACACCCCCACCGGCCGCCGCTACGACAGCGGGAACTACGCCGCCGCACTGGACCTCGCGCTGGAGACGGTCGGCTACACGGAGTGGCGCGCGGAACAGGCCCGCCGCCGCAGCGACCCGGACGCGCTGCCGCTCGGCATCGGCGTCTCCTGCTACGTGGAACGCTCGGGCGGCGAACCCGGCGGACTGCACGAGTTCGGCAGCCTGGAGGTCCACGAGGACGGCACCGTCACCGCCCGCTGCGGCGCCGCCCCCAGCGGCCAGGGGCACGAGACGGTCTTCCCGGCGCTCGTCGCCAAGACCCTCGGCATCCCCGAGGCGCAGGTCCGTCTCGTCGAGGGCGACACGGACGAACAGCCCGAAGGACTGGGCTCCTTCGCCAGCCGGTCGGCACAGGTCGACGGCGCGATGTTCCAGCAGACGGCCGGCCTCCTGATCGAGCAGGCGCGCGAGCGGGCGGCGCGGCTGTGGGACCTGCCGGTCGACAAGGTCGCGTGGGCCGACGGCTCCGTCCACACGACCTCCGGCGATTCGGCCGTCCTGGGCCTGGCCGAACTCGTCAAGGCGACCGGGCCGCTTCGCGTCGAGAGCCGCTACGAGGCCGGCATGGCCTTCCCCTTCGGCGCGCACGTCGCCGTGACCGAGGTGGACCCCGACCTCGGCACCGTGAACGTCCTGCGGCTCGTCGCCGTGGACGACTGCGGTGTCGTCCTCAACCCCACCGTGGTGCACGGACAGGCGTACGGATCCGCCGTCCAGGGCATCGGCCAGGCCCTCTACGAAGGCATGACGTTCGACGCGGACGGCGTGCCGCACCTGGCGAGCGGATTCCTGGACTACCTGCTGCCCACGTACACGGAGATCCCGCCCATCGAGATCAAGGACACCTGCACCCCCAGCCCCAGCACCCCGCTGGGCGCCAAGGGAGCGGGGGAGTCGGGCTGCATCGGCACCCCGGCCGCCATTGTCAACGCCGTGGCCGACGCCCTGCGGATCGCCGATCCCGACCTGCTCCAGATGCCGCTCACGCCGGACAGCGTCTGGCGGGCGGCCCGCGCCCCGAAGCACGAGGAAGGTGTCCGGTGAAACCCGCGTCCTTCGACTACGCCGTCCCCCGCACGGTCGCCGAGGCCGTCCAGGCGCTCGGCGACACCGACCGCACGGCCCAGGTGCTCGCCGGCGGGCAGAGCCTGATCCTGGAGATGCACCTGCAACGCATCCGGCCGCAGCTCGTCGTCGACATCAACCGCATCCCGGAACTCGACGGCATGCGCGTCGACGGTGACGAACTGCGCGTCGGCGCCCTCGTCCGGCACGCGACCTTCGAGTCGGCCGACGCCGTCCCCGGCCCGCTCGGCACCCTGCTGTCCCGGGCCGTCGTCAACATCGCCCACCCGCCCATCCGTTCCCGGGGAACCATGGCCGGCAGCTTCGGCTGGGCCCACCCCGCCTCGGAGTGGTGCGCCATCGGCGTCGCCCTCGACGCCACCGTCGAGGTCACCGGTCCCGACGGCGCCCGCTCCATCCCGGCGCGGGACTACTTCCTCGGGCCGTACCGCACCGCGCGCCGGCCGCAGGAGCTGATCACCGCCGTACGCCTGCCGCTGCTCGGCGAGAACACCGGCGTCGGCTTCATCGAGCACCGCCGCACGCACTTCTGCTTCGCCCAGGTCGCGGTCGCGGCGGCCCTCACCGTGACCGACGGCGTGATCAGCGACGCACGCATCGGACTGGTCAACTCCGCCGACCGCCCCCTGCGGGCCCGCGCCGCCGAACAGGCCCTGATCGGCGCCGACTTCGCACCGCTCCCCGAGGGGCCCCGGCTCCCCGACGACCATCCGTTCGCCCGCGCCGGCCGGGCCGCGGCCCAGGAGGACGCCGCACCGCTCGCCGAACCGTACGCCGACGTGGAGTACAAGCGGCAGGCCATCGCCGTCCTGGTCGGCAGGACACTCACCGAGGCGGCGACCGACCTGCGCTCGCGTCTCGCCCCACGACAGGGAGGCCCCCGATGAAGATCACGCTCACCGTGAACGGCACCGCGCACGCCCTCGACGTCGAACCCCGCCGCCTGCTCGCCGACGTCCTCCGCGACGACCTGGGCCTCACGGGCACCCACCTGGGCTGCGAGCACGGCATCTGCGGGGCGTGCAGCGTGCTCATGGACGGCGAGGCGGTCCGCGCCTGTCTGGTACTGGCCGTACAGTGCGACGGCCGCTCGATCCGCACGGTCGAGGGCCTCGCCGGGCCCGACGGCGAACCCCACCCGCTGCAACGGGCGTTCTCCGCCGAGCACGCGCTCCAGTGCGGCTTCTGCACCCCCGGCTTCCTCATGGTGGCCGCCGGAGCGCTCGACGCCGACCCCGACCTCGCCGACAAGCCCGACGCCATCGAAGGCGTCGTCGGCTCCAACATCTGCCGGTGCACCGGCTACGAACCCATCCGGCGCGCCATCGCCCGCGCGGCCCGGGAAAAGCGGGAGACCACCGCCTGACACGCGCCGGCCCCGCGCGGACCGCCCCTCACCCGGGGCGGTCCCGGACCGACCGAGGAGACACACATGAACGGTGACATCCGTGCCGGAGTGATCGACGTGCACGCCCACTGGCTGCCCCGCGATCTGCTCCCCCTGCCGCCCGGGAACCCGCTCGGCGGCATGAACGACCGCGACGGCGAACTCTTCCTGGGCGACGTCCCGCTGTCGTTCCCGACCACCGCGATGACCGACATCGACACCATCGTCGCCGACACCCTGAAGGCCGGACTCGGCGCGCGCGTCATCTCCGCACCCCCCTTCGCCTTCCCCGTGCACGCCCCCGCCGAGGCCGACGACTACATCGCCGCCTACAACGAACAACTCGCCCACGCCGTCTCCCGCACGGAGGGCACCCTCGTCGGACTCGGACTGGTCCGGCTGGACGACGCCGACGCCGCCCGCAGGGAACTGACCCGGCTCGCCGCCGCCGACGGCATCGCGGGCATCGCGGTCCCGCCCGTGGTCGACGGCCGCTCCTACGACCGGGGCGTCCCCCGGCAGATCCTCGGCATCGCCGCCGAACTGGGCCTGTCCGTCCTCGTCCACCCGATGCAACTGCCGCGCGCCGAATGGGACCACCACTACCTCGTCAACCTCATCGGCAACCCGGTGGAGAGCACGACCGCCGTGGCCGGGGTCCTGCTCGGCGGCGTCCTGGAGGAGTTCCCCGGCCTGCGGATCTGCTTCGTCCACGGCGGCGGCTGCGCGCCCGCGCTGCTGGGCCGGTGGGGACACGGCTGGCGCACCCGCGACGACGTGCGCCGCGGCAGCAGCCGCCCCCCGGCCGAGTCCTTCGGCCTGCTCTACTTCGACACGATCACCCACGACCCCGAGGCCCTCGCGCTGCTGCGGGCCCACGCCTCGCCCGACCGGATCGTGTGCGGCAGCGACTACCCCTTCGACATGGCACAACCCGACCCGGTCGGCTTCCCGCTGGCGCACGGCATCGACGCCGCGACGCTCGAAGCGAACGGCCGCCGGTTCCTCGGGCTGACCACGGCGAACCACGGCTGACGGCAGATCGGAGAGATCCCATGCGAGACCTGGCACCCCGCCTGCTGGAGTGGCAGGCCGCCGGAGCCCGCTGCGCCCTCGCGAGCGTCGTCGCCGTCCGGGGCAGCGCACCGCTGCGCCCCGGAGCGGCGCTGTGCGTCCACGAGGACGGCACGGCCCTCGGCAGTGTGTCGGGAGGCTGCGTCGAAGGCTCCGTCTACGACCTGGCCCGTGAGGTGCTGGACTCGGGCGAGGCGCGGTGCGTGTCCTTCGGGTACGCCGACGACGACGCGTTCGCGGTGGGGCTGATGTGCGGAGGCGAGATCGACGTCTTCGTCCAGGCCGTCGACGACGCCACGGCACGGGTCCTCGGCGCCGCCGCACTGGCCGCGGCGGCGCGGCGCCCGGTCGTCGTGGCGCGCGTACTGCCGGGACCCGACGCGGACGCCGGCTCCCTCGCCGTGTGGCGGGACGGCCACCTGGGCAGCACCGGCGACCCCGCCCTGGACCTCGCCGTCCTCGCCGACGCCCGCCGCATGCTCGACCGGGACGGCACCGCCGTACGGACGTACCAGGCCGGTGCGTCACGGACGTACGAGGCCGGCGTGTCCCGTTCCCCCGAGGCCGGCGCGCCGAGCGAGTCGCGGGCCCCGCGCGTGCTGTTCGAGGCATGGACCCCGTCGCCCCGGCTGCTGGTGTTCGGCGCCAACGCCCACGCCGCCGCGGTGAGCCGGATCGGTGCCCTCCTCGGCTACCACGTCACGGTCTGCGACGCCCGGGCCACCTTCACCACACCCGAGCGCTTCCCGGACGCCGACGAGGTCGTGGTCGACTGGCCCCACCGGTACCTGGCGGCCACGGAGACCGACCACCGGACCGTGGTGTGCGTGATGACGCACGACCCGAAGTTCGACGTCCCCGTCCTCGCCGAAGCCCTCGGCCGCCCCCTGGCCTACGTCGGAGCGCTCGGCTCCCGCCGCGTCCAGGCACGCAGGCGGGAGGACCTCGTCGCGGCCGGCGTGGCCCCCGACGCCCTCGCGCGGTTGCACGCGCCCCTCGGTCTCGACCTGGGCGCGTCGACCCCCGAGGAGACCGCCGTGTCCTTCGCCGCGGAGCTCATCGCCGTCCGCTCCGGCCGCACCGCCCACCCGCTCTCCCTGCTGGACGGGCCCATCCACCCGACCGCCGCCAAGGAGCGCCCCGGCGTCGCCGAGGCCCGGTGCGCTGCCGGAACCGATCCGGTGCGCGGACGGACAACCACGGCGCTCCGCGCTCGCTAGCGTGGGCCGGGCGTGAGGCAGGCCCTCCGTGCCCCCGCCCGGAGGGTCGTGCCGCAAGGCCCGAACCCGAGGAGTCCCATGGCCAAGCAGACCATCGCCGAACAGTACGTCGACCTCATGGCGCGCGCCGGTGTGCGCCGCATGTACGGCGTGGTCGGAGACAGCCTGAACCCCGTCGTCGACGCGGTCCGGCGGCACGCCGACGTCGAGTGGATCCAGGTCCGCCACGAGGAGGTCGCGGCGTTCGCCGCCGGAGCGGAGGCCCAGCTCACCGGCCGGCTCGCCGCGTGCGCGGGATCGTGCGGGCCGGGCAACCTCCACCTGATCAACGGCCTGTACGACGCCCACCGCTCGATGGCGCCCGTGCTCGCGCTGGCCGCCCACATACCCAGCGGCGAGATCGGCACCGGTTACTTCCAGGAGACCCACCCCGACCGGCTGTTCGCCGAGTGCAGCCACTACTCCGAGCTGATCTCCTCACCGCGCCAGATGCCCCGCGTGGTGCAGACGGCCATCCAGCACGCCGTCGGCCGGCGCGGGGTCTCGGTCGTGGCCCTGTCCGGTGACACCGCCGCCGAGGACTCCCCGGACGCGGCACCCGAACTCGCCATGCCCCTGGACCTGCCGGCCATCCGCCCCAGCGACCAGGAGATCGCCCGGCTCACCGAGCTGGTGGACGGCGCCGAACGCGTCATGGTGTTCTGCGGCCGGGGCGTCGCCGGAGCCCACGCCGAGGTGATGGAGTTCGCCGGGAAGGTCAAGGCCCCGGTCGGCCACGCCCTGCGCGGCAAGGAACACATCCAGTACGACAACCCGTACGACGTCGGCATGTCCGGACTGCTCGGCTACGGCGCCGCGTACGAGGCCATGCACGAGTGCGACCTGCTGATCCTCCTCGGCACCGACTTCCCGTACACCGACTTCCTGCCCCGCCATGTGCGCACCGTGCAGGTCGACGTGCAGCCCGAGCGGCTCGGCCGGCGCACCCAACTCGACTTCGCCGTCTGGGGAGACGTCCGCGAGACCCTGCGCTGCCTGACGCCCGCGGTGCGGGAGAAGCAGTCGCGCCGGTTCCTCGACCGGATGCTGGAGCGGCACGCGCACGCCCTCGAAGGCGCCGTCAGCGCCTACACGCGCGACGTCGAGCGGCACACCCCCATCCACCCCGAGTACGTGGCCTCGGTGCTCGACGAGGAGGCCGCCGACGACGCCGTGTTCACCGTCGACACCGGCATGTGCTGCGTGTGGGCGGCGCGTTACCTCACGCCCAACGGCCGCCGCCGCATCCTCGGCTCCTTCGTGCACGGCTCCATGGCCAACGCGCTGCCCCAGGCCATCGGCGCCCAGTTCCTCGACCGTGGCCGGCAGGTCGTCTCGCTCTCCGGCGACGGCGGGTTCTCCATGCTCATGGGCGACTTCCTCACCCTCGTCCAGTACGACCTGCCGGTCAAGGTGGTCGTCTTCAACAACTCCTCCCTGGGCATGGTCGACCTGGAGATGATGGTCGACGGCCTGCCCCCGCACGGCACGACCTACCCGCACGCCGACTACGCCGCCATCGCCACGGCCGCCGGAGCGCGCGGCATCCGGGTGGAGCAGCCCGGTCAGGTCCGGGACGCGCTGCGAGAGGCGTTCGCCCATGACGGGCCCGCGCTGGTGGACGTCGTCACCGACCCCGCCGCGCTGGCCGTGCCCCCGAAGATCACCACCGAGCAGCTCACCGGCTTCGCCCTGTCCGCGAGCCGGACCGTCCTGAGCGGAGGCGTCGGCCGCATGCTCCACCTGGCCCGGACCAACCTCCGCAACATTCCCCGCCCCTGACCCGGCGCCCCTACGGGGCGGGCGCGGGGCCGGACCCGGCCGGTACGGCCGGCCCCGCCACGGTGTCGAAGGCATGGGTCACCTCGGGCACCGTCCCCGGCGCGAGCAGCTCACGGGCCTCCTCCTCGCGCCGGCGGTCGGTGTCCGTCCACCGGACGTGGTGCTGGGCGCGGTGTTCCGCCCAGGTACTGACCAGGTAGTTCTCGACGAAGCGCGCCGGGTCGTTGCCGTCCTGGTAGAGGCCCCAGGACAGGGCCCCCGTACGGCGCCGGGAGCGGGCGACCTGGCGCATGCGGACCGTGAACGCGGCCCGGTTCTCGGCGGGGACGCGGTAGACGACGGAGACCAGGACCGGGCCGTCGGCCTGCCCGGGCTCGAACACCAGGGGCGGAGCCGGCCAGTGGTCGGACGGCGTGGGGTTGATGCCCTCGGCGTCGTACAGCGGCCACCGGCGCACACTGGCCGCGCTGAGCAGCATCACCGCACCGGCGATCAGCAGGCACGCGCTGAGCCCGACCCAGTCGGCGACCGCGCCCCACAGCGGTGCCGCGAGCGCCTGACCGCCCTGGAACACCAGCAGGTACACGGCGAGGCCACGCGCCCTGACCCAGCCGGGCAGCCGCGTCTGCACGGCCGCGTTGAGCGTGGACAGCACCCCGATCCAGGCGAGTCCCGCCGGCAGCAGGGCGACCGCGACCACCCAGGGTGTGCGGACCGTCGCCAGCACGGCGAGCACGCCGGCGAACACCACGGCCCCGGCGGCGAGCGTGCCGTTGATGCCCAGCAGGGCGCGGACGCGCGGCAGCGCGAACGCCCCCGCCACGGCCCCCACGCCCACCGCCGCCAGCAGGACCCCGTACCCGGCCGAGCCGAGGCCGAGGGAACTGCTCGCGGTCAGCGGCAGCAGCGCCCACAGCGCGGCACCGCCGGGGATGAACAGGACCGTGCGCAGCAGCACCCGGCGGACGCCGGGCGCGTTCCACACATAGCGGCGGCCGGCGTACAGGGCCGCCAGCAGCCCTTCGTTCCCGGGGAGGGTCGCGGTCGCCGGCTCCGGGCGCCGCCATGCCATGAGGACGGCCGCGATGCCCAGGTAGGAGGCCGCATTGAAGGCGAAGACCCAGCCCGCGCCCGCCGCCGCGACCACCGCCCCGCCGAGCGCCGGGCCGACGGCACGGGCCAGGTTCACGTTCACCGCGCCCAGCGCCGCCGCCTGACCGAGCCGCCGGCGCTCCACCAGTTCCGGCTGGATCGCCTGCCACGCCGGGCCCATCAGCGCGGTGCCGCAGCCCAGCAGGAACGTGAGCACGAGCAGCACCGCCGGCGTCAGGGCGTCCAGGAACGCCAGCACGGCCAGCACACCGGACACGGCGAGCATCGCGAACTGCGCGGCCAGCAGCACCGAGCGCCGGTCGAAGCGGTCGGCGACCACCCCGGCGGGCAGGGCCAGCAGGACCACGGGAAGGCCGGCGGCGGTCTGTACGAGCGTCACCAGCGCGGCACCGTGCCCGACCAGCAGCCACTGCGCGCCCACGGTCTGCATCCAGCTACCGACGTTCGAGACCAGCTGTGCGATCCACAGGGCCCGGAAGACGCGCGCCGCGAGCGGCGCCCAGGGGGAATCGGTCGCGGCGGGTGCGGGGGCTGAAGGGGGGCTGCTCATGTCCGCGACAGTAGGGGCCGCCGCCCCGCGGCTCTTGACCATGAGCGCATGGGCTGTGATCCGGCAGCGCAGCCCCGGTCACTGTCTTGTCACTCTTTTCGCACATCCACCGGCCTACGCTCCCGGCGAGGCGGAGCCGACTGCGGATTCCCCGGCACGGCCGCTTCAAACACAGCAACGGTTCAGAGGCAAGGGCGGTTCATGTCCCGCACAGGCACATCCCTCATCGGCAGGCGCACGGTCGGCCCATCCACGGCCGGCACGTCACCGGGCAGCAGGATGCGGCGGATGCCCATGGGCCTGGACATCGTGATCAGGGACGCGGTACCCGCAGGCCTGCCCCGGGAGAGGCCGCCGAGCGCGCCGCCGGCTCCCGCCGCGGGTCCCCGGCGGCTCATCGCCCGGGAAGGCGGCGAGTACCTCTTCGTGGGGCTGCGCGGCGCCGGCGGCGTCTTACTCGGGCGGCAGTCCGCCACGGACACGGCCCTCGGCCCCGGCGACATCTGCTTCTACGACGTGCACCAGCCCCCGGTGCTGGACTTCCCCCGGCACGCCCGCCTGAAGGTCTTCCTGCTCTCGCGCCACCTGCTCGGGCTGGCCCGGTCGGACGTGCCCCGCCTCACACACGCCCCGGTCACCCCGACGTCCCGGCTGGGCGCCCTGTTCTCGCCGTTCCTGTCCGACTTCGCCGACACGGCGGCGGCCCGGTCCGCGGTCGGCGACATGCTCGCCTGGAACGCCGTGAGCCTGCTGTCCACCCTGGCCGGCGAACATCTGGCCGACCAGGCGCGGGGGCGGGAGCCGGACACCCGGGCGCCGCTGATGTCGGACATCCTGGACTTCATCGACCTGCGGCTCAGCGACACCGGCCTGTCCCCGAAGACGATCGCCCGCGCGCACCACATCTCCGTCCGCTACCTGCACAAGCTGTTCCGGGAGGAGGGCACGACGGTCGGCCGGCTCATCCAGCGCCGGCGGCTGGCCGAGTGCCGGCGCGTCCTCACCCTGCGTTCCGCGGAGAACCTGACCATCGCGGCTGTCGCGCACCGCTGGGGCTTCGCGAGCCCCACCCACTTCAGCCGTGTGTTCCGCGCCACCTACGGGATGTCGCCCAGTGAATGGCGGGAGTTGGCCGGGCGGGGCGACCGGGAGGCCGGGGGAATGCCCCGGCCTCCCGGTCCGTGACTCCTCCGTCAGGACGTCGGCTTGGTCCAGGCGGCACCGTCGGCGGACAGACGGTGGGTCATCACGGAGGTGACCGCCAGGAGCAGCAGGCACAGGCCCAGGGTGAACACGAGGTGCCCGTGCAGGACGAGTTCCGCGCCGACGAGGGCGCCGAGCAGCATGGCCACCACGGACAGGATCCGCCGGCCGGGCCTCGGCGCCGCACCGCCCGCCGCCGGCGAGTCCGCGGCCAGACCCGTGAGGGTCAGCGTCAGTACGGTCGTGGTGAGGTCCGGCACGCCGAGGCGCCGGGCGACCGCGTTCTGCAACCCCATGGCGAGCCCGAGGCACACGATGAGCGTGTACTCGACGCCGGTGGTGACCCGGCCGTCGGCGACCGCCGTGACGACGACGGTGACGGCGACCAGCACCGTCTGCGCGGCGGTGGCCGTCTTCAGCAGGTTCCCGCGGTGCCCCGCGAACCGGGTTCCCAGCCGGCCGCCGGTCAGCGCGCCGGCGAGGAAGGCCGCCAGCGCGACGACGGAGGCGAGCACGGACAGGGTCTGGGCACCTGCCAGGGCGAAGCCGAGGAACACCACGTTGCCCGTCATGTTGGCGACGAAGACGTGGCCCAGTGCCAGATAGCTCACCGCGTCGACCAGACCGGTCACCACGGTCAGGGTGAGCATCAGGGGAGGCAGCGGGCCGTGCCGGTCGCCCTTGGGCGGGACGAGCGTGTGGGCCGCGTCAGTCAGCAGGCTGCGCATAGGTCTTTCCTTCCGGTACCAGGGGCGGGCGGTGCAGCACGAGCCGGGTCAGCAGCCCGCTCGCCGGGCCGATCACGATCGCGGCGACCGCGACCCACACCCTCCACGGTGTGATGCCCAGCGCGTGGTCGAGGGACCACGCGCCGGGCCCCGTGAGGGCCAGCGCCGCGGAGACGACCACGAGGACCAGCGGGTACTCGTAGCCGTCGTTCTGCACCCACAGGCCCTTGGGCCGCTTGACGGTGCCCGCGACCGTCATCACGCCCATGGCGGCCATCGCCGCCAGGGGCGTGAGCAGACCGGCGGTCAGGAACAGGCCGGCCCCGATCTGGCTGACGCCCGCGACGACCGCGGTCAGCCGGCCCCCACGGAACCCGTCGTGCCGGAACTCCTCGGTTCCGCCTGCCAAGCCGTGGCCCCCGAGCCGGAAGCTCACCTTCTGCACCCCGTGGCCGGCGATGAGGAGTCCCGCCACCACCCGGAGGACCAGCAGTCCCGCGTCCATCTCTTCCTGCCTGTTCCTGACTCGGTCCTTGATCGCTGTGCTGGGGAGGGGATCAGCCGGCCGCGTGGCCACCGATGAAGGTCTGGGCGTACACCAGGCCGAGGCCGTAGGCGCCGCCGTGCTCCTTCACGACCTCCGTCACCGGCACGTACGTCTCGCCGCGGGCCCAGTCACGCTGGAGCTCCAGCAGCACCTGCACCCAGGTGACCGGCACGGCGCCGCCCTGGATCATGCGCTGGACGGCGTGCTCGTGGGCCTGCGGGCTGACACCGCCGGACGCGTCGGTGACGACGTACACCTCGTAGCCCTGGGCGATGGCGGAGAGCACCGGCAGCACGACGCAGACCTCGGTCCACAGACCGGCGATGACGAGCTTCTTGCGGCCGGTCGCCTTGACGGCCTCGACGAACGCGGCGTCCTCCCAGGCGTTCATCGTGGTGCGGTCGACGATCTTCTGGTCCGGGAACACGTCCGCGAGCTGCGGCAGGATCGGACCGGAGAAGGACTCGGCGGCCACGGTGCTCAGCACGACGGGCACGTCGAACACCTTGGCGGCCTTGGCCAGACCCAGGGTGGAGTTGATGATCGCGGTGCGGTCGCCGCTGCCGGTGCCGAAGAACATCTGCGGCTGGTGGTCCACGAACAGGACCGCGCAGTTGTCCGGGGTCAGCAGGTCGGGGCTGGGGGACGCGGTGACCTGGGCGATGTCGACCATGAGAGTGCCTTTCCATTCTTGAGTAACGGCGCGGACGGCGTCCGCGCCGGGCAACGACCGTCCTGGGGACGGGGTCTGTGGGTGTGGACGGAGCGGGGACCGCTCAGAGGACGAAGCAGGGATCGAACGGCATGTCGGCGGCGCCGGGGGCCAGACCGCGCCGTGCGCGCCAGGCGCGGTGCTGCTCCGACTCCGCGACGGCCTCGCCGAGGGCCTCGGCCTGGCGCACACCGGCCGGCCTGGACGCCTGGTAGCCGCCGAAGTGCGCCACCGGGCTCCACGCGGGGGTGACGGGCGGCAGTTCCTCGTCCAGGCCCTCGTACTCGCGGGCGGCGTAGACGATCCGGCCGCCGGTGACCGTGAGCAGGGACTCGATGTTCGCGATCTCCGGCTCCGGCACGGTGAAGTAGTCGTCGGACAGCACCGCGAGGTCCGCGTAGCACCCCGGCCGCAGCACGCCCTTGACCTGCTCCTCGCCGGTCAGTTCGGCGCCGGCGACGGTGAACATCCGCAGTGCGGTCTCCCGGTCGACGCGGTTGCCGGGGGAGCGGAGCACCAGGTCGCCGATGTCCCGTCCGCTCACCAGCCAGTGCAGGGCGACCCAGGGGTTGTAGGTGGAGACCCGGGTGGCGTCCGTACCGGCGGCCACGGTCAGTCCGCGGTCCAGCATGGCCCGGATGGGCGGGGCGTCCGCGGCGGCTCCGGGGCCGTAGCGGCGCAGGAACGCCTCGCCCTGGAAGTACAGCCGGTTCTGGACGGACATGGCACCGCCGAGCGCGGCGACACGGTCGAGGCTCTGCGTGGACACGGTCTCCGCGTGGTCGAACAACCACCGGTTCCCCGCCGGGAAGAGCCCCTCGGCGGCCAGCTTCTCGAAGACCGCGAGATCCCGGCGGATCGTCTCGTCGTACGTGGCGTGCAGCCGGAACCCCCAGCCGTTCTCCATGAGAAGACGCACGGCCTTCTCGAACTCGCCCTCGTAGTCGCCGAGTTCCGGGCGCGGCTGGCTGAAGTTCTCGAAGTCCGCCGCCGCCCAGGTGAGGTTCTCGCCCGCGCCGTTGAGACGCAGCCACGCGTCCCCGTCCTCCGGGCGGGCCATCTCGATCCAGCGCGTCAGGTCGGCTATCTCCTGGCCCGCGGTCTGCGGGAAGAGGTGGTACGCGATGCGCAGCGACAGCTGACCGGCCTTCGCCAGCTCGATGACGGTGCTGTAGTTCTCGGGGAAGTTCTGGAAGCCGCCGGCGGCGTCGATCGCCGAGGTCAGGCCGAACCGGTTGAGCTCGCGCAGGAAGTGACGGGTCGACACCTTCTTGTCCTCGCCCTCCAGGACCGGCGCCTTGGCCAGCGTCGAGTAGAGGATGAGGGCGCTCGGCGCGGCCAGCAGCATGCCGGTCGGCTCGCCGTCCCGGCCGCGGACGATCTGCCCGCCCTTCGGGTCGGGCGTGTCCTTGGCGAACCCGGCGGCCCGCAGCGCCGCCCGGTTGAGGACGGCCGACTGGTACAGGTGCAGCACGAACACCGGGGTGTCGGGGGCGGCGGCGTTCAGCTCGGCCACCGTCGGCAGCCGCCGCTCGGCGAACTGGTCGGCCGACCAGCCTCCGACCACCCGCACCCACTGGCCCTTCGGCGTCCGCGCGGCCTGTTCCCGCAGCATCGCCAGGGCCTGGCGGAGCGTCCGGACCCCGTCCCAGCGAAGCTCCAGGACGTAGTTGAGACCGCCCCGGATCACGTGCAGATGGGCGTCGTTGAGCCCCGGGATCATCCGTCGGCCGAGCGCGTCCACCACCTTCGTGGCGGGCCCGACGTGCGGGGCGACGTCCTTGTCGTCGCCTACGACCGTGATGACACCGTCTCGCACCGCGAGCGCCTCGGCACGCGGGCGGCGCGGGTCCCCCGTATGGATGCTGGCGTTGCGGACGACCAGCTCCGCGGCGTCGTCGATGGCCTGGGGAACAAGCCCGCCGACCGGCATGACAGACACGTGTGCGAGACCTCCTGCGTGGTGGGCGTCCTGGATGTCCGCCGCGCCCGCGCTCGGTGGCCGGGAACAGCGACGAGCGGGGCGACGGGAAACGCGATCAAAGACGCGGGCGAGAACAGCGGCGATGGCGTGGGAGTCCGCCGTCGTACCCGATGGGCGAAGCGCAACCGCTGTGCCCTCACGCTAGGGCCGGGGAACACCGCCGTGTATCCCCTCCGTGCACTGACCCGTACCCCACAGTGCACTCGGCGCGCGGCGGGCGGCATGCGTGCACTTTGAGGACGCCACGCGTGCACGGACGGGCAATCGCCCCGCCGGCAGCGGCTCTACTGTTGCCCTCAGCGGCGCCGGAGTGCCCAGCACGTCGTTCCGGCTCGTATGCCGGAACGACCGGTGCCCCCTATGCATGTCCAGGAGATTCACATGTCTGACGCCCAGGCCCCGGTGACCCCGGTGCTGGAGCCCGCCGCGGCCGAGTTCGTGGCGGCGACCGCCAACCCGCCCTACCTCTTCGACCTGGCCCCCGCCGAGGGTCGCAAGGCCGTCGACGAGGTCCAGTCCGGCGAGATCGACAAGCCCGCCGTCGACGAGGAGTGGATCACCGTCCAGGGCGGCCCCACCGGCAGCGTCCGGGCACGGATCGTCAAGCCCGCCGGCGCCACCGGCACCCTCCCCGTCATCTTCTACATCCACGGCGCCGGCTGGGTCTTCGGCAACGCCCACACCCACGACCGCCTGGTGCGCGAACTCGCCGTCGGCGCCGACGCGGCCGTGGTCTTCCCCGAGTACGACCTCTCTCCCGAGGTCCGCTACCCGGTCGCCATCGAGCAGAACTTCACCGTCGCCAAGTGGGTCGTGGAGGAGGGTGCCTCCAAGGGCCTGGACGGCTCCCGCCTCGCCGTGGCCGGTGACTCCGTCGGCGGCAACATGACCGCCGCGCTGACCCTGATGGCCAAGGAACGCGGCGGCATCCCGCTCGTGCAGCAGGTGCTGTTCTACCCGGTCACCGACGCGAACTTCGACACGCCGTCGTACCACCAGTTCGCCACCGGCTACTTCCTGCGCCGCGACGGCATGCAGTGGTTCTGGGACCAGTACACCACCGACGAGTCCGAGCGGGCCCAGATCACCGCCTCCCCGCTGCGCGCCACCACCGAGCAGCTCACCGGTCTGCCCCCGGCCCTGGTCATCACCGGCGAGGCCGACGTGCTGCGCGACGAGGGCGAGGCGTACGCCAACAAGCTCCGCGAGGCCGGTGTGCCCGTCACCTCCGTCCGCTTCCAGGGCATCATCCACGACTTCGTGATGCTCAACGCGCTGCGCGGCACGCACGCCGCCGAGGCCGCCATCACCATGGCGGTCCGCACGCTGCACGCGGCCCTGCACACCGCCTGACCGCGAGGAGACACACGGACATGAGCACCACTCCCACCGTCGTCCTGGTGCACGGCGCCTTCGCCGACGCGGCGAGCTGGTCCGGGGTCATCGAGGAACTCCAGAGCCACGGCGTTCCCGTGATCGCGCCGCCGAACCCGCTGCGTGGCCTCGCGTCCGACGCCGCGTACGTCGCCTCCGTCGCCTCCCAGATCGACGGTCCGGTCGTGCTGGTCGGCCACTCGTACGGCGGTGCGCTGATCACCGTGGCCGGCACCACCGAGAACGTCGTCGGCCTCGTCTACGTCGCCGCCTACGCCCTCGAAGAGGGCGAGAGCCTCGGCGAGCTCCAGGGCCGCTTCCCGCTCTCGCCGCTGGTGAGCAACCTCAAGCAGTGGACGTACCCCGTCCCGGGCGGCGAGCCCGCCGTCGAGGTCACCATCGCCGAGGACGCCTTCCCGTCGGTCTTCGCCGCCGACGTGCCCGCGGAGGTCACCAGGATCCTCGCGGCCGCGCAGCGTCCGCTGGCCGCCGCGGCCTTCGAGGAGACGGCATCCGCCGCCGCCTGGAAGACCAAGCCGTCCTGGGCCCTGGTGGCCGGCGCGGACAACGCCATCAACCCGGAGGTGGAGCGCTTCGGCGCGAAGCGGGCCGGGGCGACGATCGTCGAGATCGAGGGCGCCTCGCACGCCGTGGCCGTCTCCCAGCCGAAGGCCGTCGCCGAGCTGATCCGCGACGCGGTCCGCGCGACCGGCTGACCCGGCTCCACGAACGACCGCGCGGACGCCTCCCCCGTATCGCGTCCGCGCGGTCTCGCGTGCCCGCGCCGCACGTGGACGGCGTCCGCGCCTACCGCGACGTCCTCTCCGCGCGGACGGGTGTGCGCCACGCCCACCACGATCTCGGCCTGGGCGTGGCCCGTTCTGTCGTCGCCGTCGAGAACGGCGTCACCCGCGTCGACGTCTCGCCGGCCGGGCAGGGCGCCGGGGCGGGCAACGAGGTGCGGGCGGACCGCGAGACCCTCACCCTCGGCCACGCCGGCGTGTACTCCAGCTTCCTCCGCCGCGCCGGGGCCGCCGCCCGCCGGTACGGCGTCGACACCCGCGGGATCCTCGTCGAGACCGGCCGGCGCCAACTGGTCGGCGGCCAGGAGGACGTGATCACCGGCATCGCACTCGACCTCGCACACCCGGCCGTCGGGTGAACACAGGTGCATGAGGCCCTGAATGGAAGCGGTATCGGGAATTCCAGGATTCCGGGGCCCGGCGAAAAGGCGCCCCTTGATGGCGCGTTAGCGACTAGGCGAAACAGCACGAGAGCTGTCTCGCAGGTCAAAGGCACGCACGCGATCGTGACTCCGGCCGACGCGCCCTTCACAAGCGGGCTCGCCGCTGTTTACAGTCGGCGAGAGCGGGCTCGGGTGTTCTTCCACTGTGCAGAAGAGATGGCCGAAAGTCAGGTGACGCATGGTCGACTTCCAGCTCAGCCAGCAAGAGATCGAGCAGTTCCACCGCGACGGTTACATCGGCCCGTTCGACCTCTACGAGCCCGAGGAGATGGCGAAGAACCTCCAGGCCCTGCGGCCCAGGCTCCTGAACACCAAGCGGGCGATCTACGGGCGGGGCAGGGGGATATCGGGAGTCACCAATCTCGCCAACTACGACCGCCACCTGGACGTCGACTTCCTGGCCGAGCACATCACCCGCCCGGAGATCGTCCACCGGGTCTCCAGCCTGCTGGGCCCCGACGTCCTGTGCTGGCGCACCGAGTTCTTCCCGAAGTACCCGGGGGACGAGGGAACCGACTGGCACCAGGCCGACAACTTCTCCAATGTGGCCGGATCCAAGCACCCGCAGATCGTCTGGCCGGAGGACTCCGAGTTCGGCGGCACGATCACGGTCTGGTCCGCATTCACCGAGGCGAGCGTGGAGATGGGCTGCCTCCAGTTCATTCCGGGCTCGCACAGGACCATGAACTACGACGAGTCCAAGGTCATGGAGTACAACGCCGATTCCATCGGCAAGGTGGAGAAGGACGGCGTTCGACGGGGGTTTTTCGGCTACGACTACCGCCAGTTGCAAAAGGATCCGGACTGGAGCCCCGACGAGTCCAAGGCGCAGTCCATGGTCATGCGTCAGGGCCAGTTCATCATCTTCTGGTCGACGCTCATGCACGCCTCGCACCCGCACGCCGGGCTCACCCAGGACATGCGCCTGGGCTACGCCGCGCGATACCTGCCGACCCAGGTGAGGGTCTACCCGTACTCCGACGCGCTCTCCGAGTTCGGCGGCGAGGCCAGCCTGGAGAAGTTCGGGTGTGTGCTGGTCTCCGGCAAGGACGAGTACCAGCACAACCGGTTCGTCGACCGGACGGTCAACGGCACGCCCTTCCAGGTCGCCGGCTGAGCGGGCGGGAGCCGATGCCCCCGTCGTCACGGCCGCCGGTCCCGCCGGGTGCCGCGCCGCCGGGCGGCGTCCCGGAGACCGCCCGGCCCGCCCGGATCACCGGATCCCCGGCCGCCCTGGCCGTCCACCGCGACGTGAACCGCACCGCCGTCGCCTACCCGCGTGACCGCAGCGTCCCCGAGCTGTTCGAGGCCTGCGCCGCCCGGTGGCCCGACGCAACCGCGGTCGTCCACGGCGGGCTCACCCTGACCTACCGCGAACTGGACCGGCGGGCCAACGCGCTCGCCCGGCGTCTCGCGGAGCGGGGGGTGAAGCCCGGGGCCGTCGTCGGCGTCTGCGTGGCCCGCTCACCGGAGTTGATCGTCACGCTGCTGGCGGTGCTCAAGTGCGGGGGCGCCTACCTGCCCGTCGACGCCGCCTGGCCCGACGAGCGTCTGCGCCAGCTGCTCACCGGCGCCGAGTGCGCCTGGATGGTGACCGACCGGGCGCCCGAGCTGGCCCGCCGGCTGAGCGGCGGCTGCCGCGTGGTGGCCGTGACCGGTGACGACCCGGCCGGCCGGGACACGGGGCCCGGAGCGGCCGTACCGGCCGACGCCCTCGCGTACGTCAACTTCACCTCGGGCTCCACCGGACGGCCCAAAGGCGTCGCCATCCGTCACCGCAGCATCGCCCGGCTGGTGTACGGAGCACGGTACGCGCCCCTCGACCGCACCAGCCGGCTGCTGCAACTGGCCCCCGTCACGTTCGACGCGGCCACGTTCGAGATATGGGGCGCCCTGCTGCACGGCGGCACCTGTGTGCTGTACCCGCACGACTTCGTGCGCCTGTCGCGGCTCGGACAGGAGCTGCGCCGGCACCGGGTGACCGTCCTCTTCCTCACGACGGCGCTGTTCAACACCGTGCTGGACGAGGCGCCCGACGCGCTGGCCGAGGTGGGCACCCTCCTCACCGGCGGCGAGACGCACTCCGTACGTCATCTCGCCGCCGCGCTGGACCGCTTCGGCCCCGGACGGCTGGTGCACGTCTACGGCCCCACCGAAGCCACCACGTTCGCCACCTACCACCGCGTCGACAGCATCAGCGAGGACTCCGCGGTGGTGCCGATCGGCCGGCCGATCCAGAACACCCGGCTCTACGTCGTCGCCGGTGGCGAACTGTGCGCACCGGGCGCCGTCGGCGAGATCTGCCTCGCGGGTGACGGCCTCGCCGCCGGCTACCTCGGCATGCCGGAGCCGACCGCCGAGAAGTTCGTCGACGCGGTGGTGGACTCCGTTCCCGAACGGCTCTACCGCACCGGGGACTTCGGCTACCTCCTGGCCGACGGACGTCTGGTCTTCCACGGCCGGGAGGACGACCAGGTCAAGATCAACGGGTTCCGCATCGAACTGGGCGAGATCACGCACCAGCTCGACCGGCACCCGGCGGTGCGACGGAGCTACGTCACCGTGACCACCCGCGGCGAGAAGGCGCTGGTCGCCTTCGTCGTCCCGGACGCCCCCGTCACGGAGGCGGAACTGCGCGCTCATCTGCGGGCCCGGCTGCCCGGCTACATGGTGCCCCACCGCATCCACACCCGGGACCGACTGCCCCTGACCCCCACGGGCAAGACCGACCGTCACGCGCTGCTCGCCACCCACGAAGCGGCGCCACGGCCGTGCTGACGCCGCACCACGACACTCCCAGGAGAGCACGATGACGTCCCAGGAACCCACCGCCCCGGAGCCCGGCGCCCCGGCGCTCACCAGCACGGAGAAGGCGCTCGCCGACATCTGGCGCAGTCTGTTCGGCATCGACGAGGTGAGCGCGGACGACAACTTCTTCGCCCTCGGCGGCAACTCGCTGACGGCCATACGGTTCCTCGCGCGGGTCGAGGAACAGTTCGCGGAAGACGTCCTGCCGCCCGAGACCCTGTACGAGGATCCCCGCCTCGCGAGCCTGGCCCAGGCCATCGACACGGCGATGGCCTAGGACGGTGCACCTGTTCGCACCGTTCGGCGGTGCCACCGCGGTCAGCCGGGACGGCCGTGGCGGGACGGGCGCCGCCGACGTGCGGCTGTACTGCTTCCCGTACGCCGGAGGCGGCACCCAGGTCTTCCGCGGCTGGCAGTCCCGGCTCACCTCGCGCGTCCCGGTCGTCGGAGTACGGCTGCCGGGCCGCGAACAGCGCTTCCGTGAACCGGCCCACACCTCGTGGGACACGGCGCTGGCGGAACTGACCGCCGCCTTCGCACCGCTGAGCGATCAGGGGCCGTACGCGTTCTTCGGGCACAGCCTCGGCGCCCGACTGGCGTACGAACTGGCGCACCGGCTGGTCGACGACGGCCGCCGCCCTCCGGAGCTGCTCGTCGTCTCCGCCTGCCGGGGTCCCGGCAGACCCCCGCGCCACCCGGACATGCACTCCCTGGACGGCCCGGCACTGCGGGCCCGGCTGCGCGCGATGAACGGGGTGCCGCCCGAGGTCCTGGACAACCAGCCGCTCATGGATCTGCTGGAACCGATGCTCCGCTCCGACCTGCGGCTGGCCGAGACCTGGCGGCCGACCCCCGGCCGCCTCCCGGTCCCGGTCCTCGCCCTGTGCGGTGACCACGACGACGTCGACCCGTACGAGGACATGCTCGACTGGCAGCACCACACCTGGAAGGGGTTCGCCATCCACTCGTTCCCTGCCGGCCACTTCTTCCTGCGGGAGCAGGAAGGCGCCGTCGTCGAGGTCATAGCCGAGCGGCTGGGGGGAGGCACCCGATGACCACGCAGGCGGCGCCGTCGCCCGTCCGGTCCCCGTACCTCACCCCGGAGCACGACGCGTTCCGGCACTCCGCGCGCACCTTCCTCCAGCAGCGGATCGCCCCCCACGCGGCGGAGTGGGAACGCGGGCGGACCATGCCGCGCTCGGCCTGGCGCGCCCTCGGGGCGGAAGGACTCCTCGGCCTCAATCACCCCGTGTCGGCGGGAGGTTCCGGCAAGGACATCTTCCACTCGGTGGTCTTCCTGGAGGAGCTGGGCCGGCTGGGCTTCGGCGGGGTGCGATTCGCCGTCGCCCTCCACTCCTACATGGCCACGAGCTACCTGGCCGCCGACGGCTCGGCCGAACTGCGGGAACGGTTCCTGCGCCCGGCCGTGGCCGGCGAACTGGTCGCCGCCCTGGCGATCACCGAACCGCAGGCGGGCTCCGACCTGGCACGGCTGGCCTCGACCGCGCGCGAGGAAGGCGACGACCTCGTGGTCGACGGCGAGAAACGCTTCGTCGTCAACGGCGGGTTCGCCGACTTCTTCGTGACCGCGGTGCGGACCGGATCACCCGCCGCCGGCCGGTCCGCCCACCAGGACCTGAGCCTGCTGGTCGTCGAGCGGGACCGCGCGGGAGTGACCGTGCGCCCCAACGACTGCGCGGCCTGGCGGGCCTCGGCCGTGGCGGACGTCGGCCTCCGCGGCGTGCGCGTCCCCCGCACCCGCCTCATCGGCCGGCGCAACAGCGGCTTCATACAGATCATGAAGAACATGCAGCTGGAGCGCCTCGCCGCGGGCATCACGGCTGTCGGCGCCGCGCAGGAGTGCCTGGAAGCCACCTGGCGGCACCTCAAGGGGCGCGAGGCCTTCGAGTCGACCCTCAGCGGCAAGCAGGCGGTCCGGCATCGGATGGCCGACCTGCTGACCGAGCTGGAGGCGACCCGCCAGCTCGTGCACCACGCGGCCTGGAGCTACGCCCGGGACCCGCTGTCGATAACCGCGTGCTCGATGGCGAAGCTCAAGGCGACCGAGCTGTCCCGGACCGTCGCCGAGGAGTGCCAGCGTCTGTACGGGGCGGAGGGCTTCTGCGAGGACGCGGCCGTCGCCCGCGCCGTGCAGGACGCGCGCGCCGCCACCGTCGCCGCCGGGGCGAGCGAGGTCATGCGCGACATCATCGCGCAGGCGGGATACGACGAGCGGGGCTGAGCCCGGCGCCCACGCGGGACCTCCTCAACAGCCCGGCGGCTCCCCGGGCGCCCCGGGCTCTCCCGGGCCGAGGAGGTACCTCTCGATCGTGTCGTTGTACGTGCGCAGCGCGAACTCCTGCGTGCCGAAACAGTGTTCCTCGTTGGCTCCGGACGCCAGGCCCCGCTGGATCTCGCGGTAGATCTCCAGGTCCTCGTACTGCACCTGGTACGTCAGCTTCCGGTTCTCCTCCCAGCGCTCGGCGTCCTCTCCGGTCGCCGAACCGGGAGGCACCAGAAGACGGAGTTTCACCAGGGTCCGGGTCGGACCGAGCGGGTGCGAGGTGATCCAGAGGAAATGGTCCGACTGGTGCAGGACCGTCTCGTTCGGGAATACGGTGTGGATGACATTGGCCACCGACAGCAGTCGTCGCTCACCGCGTTCCGTTTCGGTGATGAAGTTGATGGAACGTTTCGGGAGGATGGACCGCAGGTGGGGCCCGAAGGAGTCGAAGAAGAAGGTGTGGGGCTCGAAGAGCGGATTGGCGCTCTTGGTGTGGAGGAAGGGGAAATGGTATCCCTCCAGCGTACCCTCGACGACCAGCTTCCAGTTGATGTCCCACTCGTGACTCTCGGCCCCGTACACGTCGAAGTCCGCCAGATCCAGGTCCGCGATGTCGCGTCGGAAGTCCCCGAGGAATTCGTCGAGATCCTTGAGCTCCGACCTGCCCTCCGGCATCAGCCACACGAACCCGTACGCCTCGACCGAGGGACACTCCCGCAGATTCCTCGTGCCCGGCCCGACCCCGGGAAAGCAGTGCGGGCTCGGGATGGCGCTCAGGGTGCCGTCCAGCTCGTAGCGCCAGGCGTGGTACCCGCAGGTGAAGTGGCGGCGCTGCCCGGACGCGTCCGGTTCCACCCGCGCACCGCGGTGGCGGCAGGCGTTGAGGAGGACCCGGGCCGTGCCGTCGTGGTCGCGGGTGACGATCAACGGCCGCCCGAAGTGCTCGAACGTGACGAAGCTGCCCGGCTCCGGGATCTCGGAGGTGTGGACGAGCATCGAAGGAAGACGGGTGAAGACGCGTTCGATCTCCGCCCGGTACCAATCGGGCGACCGATAACGCTCCACGCCGACCCGGGTGTCGCTGTCGGTGAGTTGTCTGCGCTTGTCGCGCAGGTGCTCCAAGGCCCGGTCCAGCAGGCGGAGTTCTTCCTTGCGATCCATGCGGCGGGCTCCCTCGAAGCGATGCTCACCTCAACCGGGCATGATGATGTGCAGCCGGCCCTGATGGACGGGAAACAAGACTGACAGACGGGTGAAGTCCGTGGCAGAGGGGATTTCGGCCAGACATCAGTGGATCTCGGCTTGTTCCGGGAGGGCCGGTCGGCGGGGCGGAGGACTCGGCGTCGGCAACGCCCGGACACGTCGGTGGCCGACTTGAGGTGCCTCGGGATTGGGCCGCGAGAACAGCGGGGAATGCTGACGTCGTACTCCACCGGGAAAGGCAGATTTCGTGGCGGGTAACGCAGACCTGAACACCGATTTCGACAGGCTCCAGAAGAACCTGGTCTCTCCCCTCGACGGCACGGGACGGCCGCGGGTCGTCGTGGTGCTCCCCAGCTTCACCCTGGACCAGGCGGGTATGACCAAGATCCCGGGCATCATGTACTACGAGGAGCGGTTGCTGTCCTTCCTGCATCTGCTGCGCCACCCCGACCGGCACCTCGTCTACGTCACCAGCATGCCGATGCCGGACCACGTGGTGGACTACGCGCTCGGCCTGGTGCGCTCGCTGCCGGCCGAGGACGCCCGCCGCCGGCTCACCCTGGTGGACTGCGCGGACCCCGGCCCCGAGCCGCTGACGCGGAAGATCCTGCGACGCCCTGAGGTGATCGAGCGGTTGCAGCGGTCCCTCACCGGCCCCGAGGACGCCTGCCTCCTCGCCTTCAACGGAACGCCGTTCGAGCGGGAGCTCGCCGTCCGGCTCGGCGTGCCCCTGTTCGCCTGCGATCCGGAACTGGCCCCCCTCGGTTCCAAGAGCGGGGCCCGGCGCGTGTTCGCGGAGGCGGGGGTGCCGACACCGGCCGGGGCGGAGGATCTCCGGGACGAGGACGACCTCGTCCAGGCCCTGGCCCGGCTGCACGCCACCCGGCCCGCTTCCGGGCGCGCCGTCATCAAGCTCAACGAGAGCTTCGGAGCCGGCGGCAACGCTCTCTTCGACTTCCGGGGGGCGCCCGGTCCGGGAGGCGTCGAGGCGTGGATCCGGCGGGTGCTGCCCGACCGCGTCGAGTTCGCCACCCCGCCCGACACGTGGGACCACTACGCGGCCAAGTTCGCCGAGATGGGCGGGGTCGTGGAGGAGTTCGTCACGGGCGCCGAGGTCAGGTCGCCGTCGGCCCAGGTGGGAGTCTCCCCCTCGGGTGACGTCCGGGTGCTGTCCACCCAGGACCAGTTCTTCGTGGGTGCCGCGGGGCAGACCTACGCCGGCGCCACCGCCCCCGCCCTGGAGGACTACCGACTCGAACTGCACGCCCTCGCGTCACGGACGGGACGCGCGCTGGCCGCCAAGGGCGTGGTCGGCATCTCGAGCGTCGACTTCGTCTCGGCGCGCGAGGAGGGCGGCGGCTGGCGGCACCACGCCCTGGAGATCAACCTCCGGATGGGCGGCGGAACGGCGCCGCTCAACTTCCTGGAGGGCGTCGCGCAGGCGCGGCTCGACCCCGCCACCGGCAGCTACCTCACCCCGGACGACGTATCGCTGTGCTACGTCGCCACCGACCGGCTCCAGCACGAGCGGTACCGGACGCTGACGGCGCAGCAGGTCCTCGACATCGCGTCCCGGGAAGGTCTCCTCTACCGCGACCGGGACCGTCGCGGCGTCGTCTTCTCCATGCTGGGCGCCCTGCCGGAGTTCGGGAAGATGGGCGCCGTGGTCATCGACCGCAGCCACGGCGCCGCCCGGGAGCGGTACCGCGCGGTGGTGGCCGCGCTCGACGCGGCGTGCGGAGCGGAGCGCGGCTAGCCGGGCACCGGGGGAGCGGTGAGGCCCGGAGCGCGGGGCCACCGGGCGCGTCGTAGACGCCGGCCAGGCTCTACCTAGGCCGCGGACCAGGTGCCGTCGGCGGCGCGCGCCGGGTGCGACCGGTGCTCGGGTGCTCGTCGGACGGGGCCCCGCCCCCGGCATAGGCGGCGGTGGGTGTCGGGGCCGTCGCGGGCGTGGGTGTGGGTGGGTGTCGGGGCCGTCGCGGGCGTGGGTGTGGGTGGGTGTCGGGGCCGTCGCGGGCGTGGGTGTGGGTGGGTGTCGGAGCCCTCGCGGGCGGAGTGGCGGCGGGCGTCGAAGCCCTCGCGGGCGTCGGCAGCGGGAGGCGCCGAAGCCCCCCTCGCGGGCGAATCGCGCCCCCGTCGATGTGACATGCAGTCACCGCGTGATTACTGTGGGGCTGTGATCAGGTCGTGGGGCAGCGGTGGCGGACGCGCGGGGCGCTCCCGTCGTGCCGCCCTGCTGGTCGGGCTGGTCCTGGTGATCGCCGCCCACCTCTCCGGCGCGGTGCACGCCTGCTCCTTCGCCGGACCGGACCCGAGTGCCCTGGTGACACAGGGCGTCCGGCAGATCGCGGACGGAGCCGACGAGACGGGTTCGAACGGACCGCCCCAGCACCGGCACGCGGCGGACGGGCACGTCGACCACACGGCGGACCGGCCGCGTGCAGCCCTGGACGACACCGCCCTCGACGGCGAGACGCACCAGCCGCTCCTTCCCGCCGGGCTCCGCGGACCCCTCACACACACCGCTCGGCACAGACCGCCCGGTGTCTCCCCCTCCTGTGCGCACGGCTCCTCGCTCGCGCTCGTCCGCGTGCTACGGCAGTAGGCCCGCGCCCGCACGCCCCCACCCCCGCGCGGACCGGGGCGTGCCTCGCGCGCCACCCCCCACCCGCACAGCGCCCGCCGCACGGCCGCCGGGCGTGAAGGAGCCGTACGCCATGCACCCCTCCCTGCCCGGATTCCTCCCCGAAGCCCTGCCCGAACCCTTCCGGACCCGCACCACCCGCCTCCGGACCGCCCGACGCCCCGCCCACCTCGTCGGCGACACCCCGGTCCTGTGGGTGGACGAACCCTTCGCCCCGCCCGGCCGCGGCTTCCACGCCAAGCTGGAGGGCGCCAACCCGGGCGGCCTCAAGGACCGGCCCGCCCTGCACATGGTCCGCGAGGCCCGCCGGCGCGGCGACCTCGCGCCGGGTGCGCCGATCATCGAGTCCTCCAGCGGCACGCTCGGCCTCGGCCTCGCCCTGGCCGGGCTGACCTACGGCCACCCGGTGACCGTCGTGACCGACCCCGGCATGGAACCGGCCATGGCTCGCCTGCTCACCGCGCGGGGCGCACGCGTCCTCCAGGTCGCCGCGCCGCACCCCGAAGGCGGCTGGCAGGAGGCGCGCCGCGCCTGCGTGACCGAACTGCTGGCCCGCACCCCGGGCGCCTACTGCCCGGACCAGTACCGCAACCCCGACAACGCCGCCGCCTACCGCCCCCTCGCGGCCGAGCTGATCGCTCAACTCGGCTGGGTGGACGTGCTGGTGACGGCGGTCGGCACGGGCGGACACTCCGCCGGCGTCTCCGCCGTACTGGGTGAGGCCTTCCCGCGCCTGACGCTCATCGGGGTGGACTCGGTCGGCTCGGCGATCTTCGGCCAGCCGGCGGGACCCCGGCTGATGCGCGGCCTCGGTTCCAGCATCCACCCGGACAACGTCGCCTACGCCGCCTTCGCCGAGGTCCACTGGGTGGCCCCGGCCGAGGCGGTCTGGGCCTGCCGCCAACTCGCCCGGCGGCACTACGCCTCCGGCGGCTGGAGCGTCGGAGCGGTGGCGCTGGTGGCCGGATGGGCGGCGCGGACGTACCCCGCCGGGACGAGTATCGCCGCGATCTTCCCCGACGGCCCGCACCGCTACCTGCACACGGTCTACGACGACGGCTGGTGCCGCGAGCACGGCCTCCCCGGGCGGACACCGCAGCCGGAGCCCGACGACATCGCCGAGCCGGACGCGCGCGTCGTGACCCGGTGGACACGCTGCGACCGGGTCCGCGACCCGCTCGCGCGCGACCTGACGAAGGCGGGTGCCCGGTGAAGCGGCTACGGCTCCCGCCGGCCTCCTTCGACCGGCCGGCCCGGCTGCTGATGGTGAACCAGTTCGCCATCAACCTGGGCTTCTACATGCTCATGCCCTACCTCGCCGACCACCTGGCCCACGGCCTCGGCCTCGCCGCCTGGGCGGTCGGCCTGGTGCTGGGGGTGCGCACCTTCTCCCAGCAGGGCATGTTCCTCGTCGGCGGCACCCTCGCCGACCGCTACGGCTGCAAGCCGATGATCCTCGCGGGGTGCGCCCTGCGCGTGGTCGCCTTCGGGCTGCTGGCGGTCGCCGACTCGCTCCCCGCCCTGGTGGCGGCGTCGGCGCTGACCGGCCTGGCGGGCGCGCTGTTCAACCCGGCCGTCCGCGCGTATCTCGCGGCGGACGCGGGCGAGGAGCGCAGGGTGGCGGCGTTCGCCGCGTTCAACATCTACTACCAGGCGGGCATCCTGGTCGGCCCGCTCGCCGGACTGGCCCTGCTGACCTGGAACTTCAGCGCGGTGTGCACGGTCGCGGCCACCATCTTCGGCGCCCTCGCCGTGGTGCAGTCCCGCGCCCTGCCCGCCCGGCCCCCCGCCGGCCGCGGCACCGGACCCGCCTGGCGGGCGGTCGCCGCCGACTGGCGCGCCGTCACCGCCAACCGCCCCTTCCTGCTCTTCGCGGTCGCCATGAGCGGCTCCTACGTCCTGGCCTTCCAGGTCTACCTCGCGCTCCCGCTGCACGCCCGCACGCTCTTCGGCCAGCGGACCGGATGGGTCACCGGCGTGGTCTTCGCCGCCTCGGCGCTGGCCGCGCTGGCGGGCCAGCTCAAGCTGACCGCGTGGGCGCAACGCACCCTGTCCGGACCGCGGGCCGTCGTGTGGGGGCTCGTGGTCATGGGCGTGGCCTTCCTGCCACTGCTGCCCCGCTCGTACGGCGCGCCGGCCGGGCTCTGTGCGCTGACGCTGTGCGCGGTGCTGCTGGCCTGGGGCGGGGCGCTGCTCTACCCCTTCGAGATGGACACCGTGGTACGGCTCTCCGGCGACCGGCTCGTCGCGACGTACTACGGCGCCTACAACACCGCCTCCGGCATCGCGATCTCGCTGGGCAACCTCGCCGTCGGCGCGCTGTTCGACACCGGGGTGCGCTGGCTGCCGTGGGCGGCCCTGGCCGCGACCGGCCTCGGCTGCGCCGGCCTGGTCGCCCGGCTGCACCTGGGCGGGCACCTCGCGGTACGGCCGGCGCCGGTGGCCGGATGACGTGTCGCCGGACAGAGGGGTGTGTCCACGTCTCGTCGGCGGCAGGATGGACGGATGGCAGCAGAGAGGCACCCCCTGTTCGACGACCTGGACGTCCGCGCGCTGTCCCGGCGGCCCGGAGCCAAGTGGAGCCGCGTCGAGCCGGACGTACTCCCGGCGTGGATCGCGGAGATGGACTTCCCGCCGGCCCCCGCCGTGCGTGCGGCCCTGGCGCGGTGCGTGGACGACGACCTCGGCTACCCCTCCTGGGACGGACGGTCCGTCCAGAACCCCCTACGGGAGGCCTTCGCCGAGCGGATGCGCGAACGCCATGGCTGGGTGCTCGACGCCGCGCACGTCAGGGAGTTCACCGACATCAACCAGGGCCTCCAGGCCGTACTGCACGTCGCCACCCGGCCCGGCGACGGCGTCGTGGTGCACACCCCGGCCTACCCGCCGTTCCTGGAGACGATCGCGAGCATGGGGCGGCGCCCGCACCCGGTGCCGTACACACCGGACGGCGACACCTGGACGTTCGACGCCGACCGGCTCGACCGGGAACTGCGGGAGAGGCCCGCACGGGTGCTGCTGCTGGTCAACCCGCACAACCCGACAGGACGCGCGCTGCGCCGCGAGGAACTTCAGGCACTGGCGGGGCTCGCCCTCCGCCACGGCCTGCTGGTCGTCGCGGACGAGATCCACTCCGACCTCGTCCACGCCCCGCACCGGCACCTCCCGTTCGCCTCCCTCTCGGCCGAGGTGGCCGCGCGCACGGTGACCCTGACCTCGGCCACGAAGGCGTTCAACGTGCCGGGACTGCGCTGCGCCGTCGCCCACGTCGGCGCGGCCGGGGTGCGCGAGGCGCTGGCGCACCCCACCCATCTGTACGGCGAACCGAACACCTTCGGTGTCGCGGCCACCCTGGCCGCCTGGCGGGACGGGGACGCCTGGCTGGCCGAGCTGAGGACGGTCCTGGCGCGCAACGCCGCGCTGGTCGGTGAGGAGCTTCCGCCCGGTGTGCGCCACCGCATGCCCCAGGCGACGTTCCTCGCCTGGCTCGACTGCCGTGAGCTGGACCTGGACACCGACCCGCAGACCTTCTTCCTGAAGAAGGCACGGGTCCTGCTCAACGACGGCCGCACGTTCGGAGTGGAGGGCGAGGGCTTCGTACGGCTCAACTTCGGGACGTCGGAGGGCATCCTGCGGGACATCCTGCACCGGATCCGGAACGCCCTGACCTGAGGCCGCCGGTGTGTCCGCCGGCCGCACCGTGACCGGGTACCGGCCGAGCGACCACCGCTGGCACAAGGGACTCCAGATGACGGCCAGTCACCTGTCCGGACAGAACTTCTGGGGCGGCAACAGCTATGTCCACGGCCAGGGGTACCTGGCGCTGCCCGACCGGGTCGGGTCCATGCGCCACGACGGCTTCACGGCACTGCGAGCCGAGCGCGAACGTCTGGCGCTCACCGAGGAGTTGACCTGGACCGAGCACGGCGGACGGGAATGGGCCCAGGAGGTACGGGGGGATCGAGGTGCACTCGGTGGACGAGGCGGCCGGAGCCTGGGCGCTGGACTGGTCGATCCGGCTCACCAACACCCGTGCCGATCCACTGGTGTTCGGCTCCCCGACCACGGCCGGCCGTGATATGTCCGGGTACACGGGCCTCCAGGGGCGCGGGCCACGCGACTTCACCGGCGGCCGTGTCCTCGCCCCCGGCACCGGGGACTTCGGCGCCGAGAAGCTGATGGGCGGTCAGGGATAGTGGCCGGCCTTCGCCGCCGAGCACGACGAGAGCGACGGGCACTCCACGCTGGTCTTCGCGCACGTCCCGGAGAACCTGGACGGGACGTCCGCGATCCACGAGTCCCACTGGTTCGTGCGCGCCGAGCCCGTCCCGACGGTCGCCTTCTCCTGGGCGTTCTTCGAGGAGTTCACGCTGGAGCCGGTGGAGTCCTTCGACTACCGCTACCGGGTGGTGATCGCCGACGGGGTCTGGGACCGCGACCGGATCGCCGCCCACCTGGAGGGCCTGCCGTGGTGAACGGCCCCGCCGCACCGGGCGGGTCGGAGCCGGGGCGCCGCCCGCGCCCTCGGCGGTCGCGAGGCCGGCCGTGCGGCGGGCTCGTGCGGGAGGGTTCCGGTGGTCAGGGCAGGGGGCGGCACAGCAGGGCCGCCGGGCCGGGGCGGCTGCCCACGCGGGTGGTGAAGGCGATCCCGGCGGCGTACTCGGTCGCCGCGCACTGGCCCTTGAAGGCGCCGTCCGCGAAGTCCCCGCCGGCGCCGTCGGCGGGACGGTTGTCGGACCGGTCGAACCACACCGTGCGCCCGGCGCCCGGCAGCGCGGTCCGCGCCGGGACGCACAGTGCCGCCGACACGCGCTCTCCCCGCAGGCTGTAGCCGATGAGGAACTCCCCGGCGGGACACTGGTACTTGGTGTACCCGGACGCCCAGTCCCCGCCGCCCGGCACGTACCGCTCATCGGTGACGACCGTCTGGCGGGCGTCGGCGGCGCGCAGCTCTCCCGCCCCGGCGTCGGTGCACAGACCACGCCCGCCGGTGTGGCTCAGCCCGGCCAGCCTCGTACCGTCGGGGCAGGCCGCCTTGTACGCTCCCGGATCCCAGTCGCCCGTGGCGCGCACCCGCGGCGACGTCACCGCGTCTGAGTGATCGGTGCTCAGCATGCGCCAGAGCGGGACGGACGCCACGGGGCCGGTCGTGCCCGGCGCGGACATCAGACGCTGCCACGCGGTGGCGCGCCAGTCCCCGGGGTCGAGGATGCCGGAGCGGTGCCCCGCCGTGTCGTAGCGCAGCAGGGCCCAGTCGTCGTGGCCCTCGAAGCCGACCAGCGGCCAGAACGCGAAGTCGGCGTCGTGGTCCGCGAAGTAGTCGGTGACATGGCCGAACCAGGCGCGGGCCGCCGTGTTCGTCTCGCCCGACCCGATGCCGAACTCGCTCACCCAGACGGGCGCGGTGTAGTGCCGGCCGGTCTCCTCCACGAAGAACGCCTCGTCGTCCAGCGCCGCGGCCAACTCGGCGGGGGACAGGTCCTGGTAGCGGGCGTCGTGGGTCTCGCCGATTCCCGTGGCGCCGCTGTGGCGGGGACCTGTGTAGCCGTAGAAGTGGGCGGAGTAGACCAGTTTGCGGGCGTCCACGAGGGTGTGCGACAGGGTGCGCGCGGGGGTGAGCACCGGCCGGCCGTGGGGGAGTCCGTCCACGGGCACACCGGTCCAGTTGATGCCCTCGATCACGATGAGGAGGCGCGGGTTCGCCTCGGTGAGGATGCGGTCGGCGGCCAGCCGGGCCGCGTCGTACCAGTCGTGGTCGTCCCCCAGGCCCCAGTTGGGGTCGTCCAGCACGTCACGCCGGACCTCGTTGTACAGATCGGCGCCGACCACGCGCGGCACGGAGGCGTAGCGACGGGCCATGAACACCCAGTCGTCCACCCACCGCGCGGTGGACTGCCCGCTGTTCCAGCGCTCGTTGCCGTCGATGCCGCAGCACCACCGGGAGGTGTTGGTGTGGTTGTTGAGCACGACGGCGAAACCGCTCTGGCTGAGCGCCTCCACCACGGCGTCGTAGACCTCCAGCGGTGTCCTGCCGCGCAGTTGGGGGTTGGCCGCGACCGCGCCGTCGGGCACGGGCGCCGTGCTGTGGATCATCTCGTTGGAGAACGGCAGTCGGATGGTGTTGATCCCCAACTGGCGGAAGTCCGCCATGAGCTGCGGCAGCGGTACGCGGTCCAGGCCGAGCGGTATGCCGTGCGAGTCCTGTCCGGCGTGATGGTTGGCCGGGTCGGTGGTGCTGCCGCTGCCGGTCCAGGAGCCCTGCGCGCCGTCCCAGTTGGCGCCCTTCAGCCGGAAGCGGTCGCCGTGCGCGTCGACGATGTACCGGCCCCGGGTCGACAACGGCGCGGACCAGGCGGCCGGGTCCGGCGTGTCGACGGCGACCCGGGCGGGCGCGGTGCGCGGCGGCACGGCGGCGAAGGCCGCGGCGCCGGCGCCGGTGGTGGCCGTGAGGAGGAGTCCCACGGCGGTGACGGCGAGTCGCAGCGCGGCTGGTGGCATCGGCATGAGGGCAGCCCCTGGGGGTCGGAGGTGGAGGAGCCGGGCGGTGACCGGTCGACGGCACCGCCCGGCCGGAGTGCCCACCACCGTGCCGGTAACGACCGAGAAGGTCCATACCCACGACGGCCGGCCGGCGTCGGCCTCAGCGGTGGCAGGTGGTGACCCCCGGGTGCCAGCGGCAGGCGATCCCGGCGAAACCGCCGCCCGCGACGACATCGACACCGAGCGTGTCGCCGCCGCGCACCACCCGCCTGTCCTGGACCAGCCCGTCGGCGCCGTCCCGGATCGTCTCGACCAGCCACCGTCCGGCCCCGAGGGACAGCGGCACCTCGGCCCCGCGCGCGGGACCGGCGTACACCCCGCCCAGGAACCAGCGGTCGCCGCCGCGCCGGGCGAGGACCGCCTCCCGCCCGGGTGCGCCCGCGAGCAGCCGCGTGTCGTCCCAGGCGGCGGGCAGTTGGGCGAGGAAGTCCCGGGCGAGCGGCCGGGCGTCGTACGACTCCGGGCTGCCCGCGAGCATCTGGAGCCCCGACTCGTAGGCGACGGCGAGACCCGCCTCGGCCGCGTCGGAGTTCGGGCGCAGGCCGACGCGCTGGAAGCCGCCGGGGGTGAAGTCCATGGAGCCGAGGACGTTGCGCGTGAACGGCAGGGTGGTCAGGTGGGCGGACGTGTTGGTGCGCTTCTCCTCGCCGCCGACGCCCTCCATGGTCATGACCTGCGGCCAGGTGCGCTGGATGCCCTTCGGGATCGTGGAACCGTGGAAGTCCACCATGAGGTGGTGTTCGGCCGTCTCCTTGAGGATGGCGTCGTACCACCGGAGCATGGACTGCGACTCCGAGTTCATGAAGTCGATCTTGACGCCCTTGACGCCCCACCGCTCCAGCGTGGGCAGCCACTGGGCGCGTTCCTCGGGCGTGTCCAGGTCGCGCTGGTGGATCCAGACGACGATCCCGACGCCCTTGGCCCGCGCGTACGCGGTGAGCCCCGGCAGCCAGCTGTTCGTCTGCCAGTCGGGGTCGGTGGTGTCCCACTGGTCGCTCTCGAAGTACCAGCCCGCGTCGACGGCCTCGTACGGCCAGTGCCGTGCGGCGGCGTAGTCGACGTACGCCTGCTGCGCGGTGAGGCTCTGGCCGGCCGCGCGGCCTCCGGCGAGCCAGGTCCACAGCACGGTGCCGGGCCGGATCCAGGAGGTGTCGGTGACCCGGGAGGCGGGGGCGAGGTCGTCGGTGAACGTGGACCGCGTGACGGTGGCCAGGCTGCCGGTGACCATCGCCCGCCACGGCGTGGCGAGCCGGCCCCCGGTGCTGTGGATCCGCTCGTCGGCGAGCGTGACCCGGTACGTGCCGCTGCCCTGGTCGTGCATGAGCCGGGCACCGGAGTAGGCACCGGTCAGGCCCGACTCGGCGAGCAGGGTGTAGCCGCCGTCGGTCGCGAACAGCGCCTGGTCCGAGTAGGAGCCGGTGGGCGCGGTGCCGGCGGAGTATTCGGCGAACTGGCCCTCGTTGTCCACCCGGTAGGCGCTGAGCCATGCGCGCGCGTCCGTCGGCAGCGTGAACGCGGAGGTCTCGCCGAGCACGTCGCCGTATCCCCCGGGCAGTACGTACCGGTAGGCGACACCGTCGGCGGCGGCGCGGACGACGAGGTCGAACCGGGCGCCCGCGGCGGTGCCGAACGACAGCCGCGTCTCGTTCATCAGGGACCGCCGGTCGAGCCGTTTGCCGGACTTCGTCCGGTACCGCTCGTCGACCAGCCGGTCCGTGCGGTGCAGGAACCGCAGGCCCTGGGAGAGATCCGCCCGCTCGGTGCGGATGCCGACGGCGGACGGCTCGACCACCGTCCGCCCGTCGCGGGACACCGACAGGTCCAGGGTGCCGGTGGCGTCGTCCAGGGACACGCGGGCGCGTGGTGCCTGTGCCGCCGCGCCGGGGCCGGGCGCGGACACGGTCCAGACGTGCGCGGCGGAGCCGGTGTCCTGGCCGGCCCGCGCCGGCCCGCCGCCGAGAAGAGAGGCCGCCAGTCCGGCGCACAGCGTGGCGACCGCGGTCCTGATCGGAACCGCCATGGGAACCCTCCCGGGTGATGGGGTGGAGGTGGGTGACGGGTACGGACGGCCGCGCGGTGCCCTGCGGGGAGGAGCGGGGCGTGGGACGGGTTGCGCGCGGCGTCCTGCGAGGCGGACGGGGCGGGGACGGGCACGCGGCGCCGTGCCGGCCGAACCGGCGAGGGGGGACGGCGGCACGGTCCCGTGCGGGGCGGGGCCGTAGCGAGGTTGGACGGCCGCTACGGCAACCCCCACGCCGGACCGGGTTCGCTGACGGCCACCGGGGCGATGACCAGGTCGGGGCGGGATCCGGAGTGGACCAGCACCTCGCGGCCCTCGGGCAGGTCGATGGCGAGGGTGCCGTCGCCGAGGTCCCGGGTGTGTGCCGGGGAGCCGTCGTCCAGCAGTACGGTGAGGGTTCCGCTCAGGCCGTGCCGGAGCTTCAGCGGCTCGCCGGCCAGGCTCCTGACCCGGATGAACCGGGTGACGCCCGCCGTGCGGACGGCGCTCACCAGGAAGGCGCCCTGCGTGCGGAAGTCGTGCAGGGTGACATCCGCCCACGCCGAGGGGACGGCCGGGAAGACGCGGATCACCCCGCCCCAGCTCTGGCAGAACATGTCGTGCAGCGACTGCGAGGCGGACAGCGGCGTCTCGATCACCGGACCGGCCTCGGTGTAGTGCGTGTTGGCCCGGCACGGGTAGCGGGTCGTGGGGTCGAAGAACTTCCGCAGGTAGCCGAGCGCGGTGTCACCGTCGCCGGTCATGGCGTGGATCGACGCGGCCCCGGTGTAGCTGTAGCCCCGGTGGGCGCCGGTGAGGGCGTGCCAGTGGGTCACCGACTTCGTGATGAGCTCGCGGTTCTCGGGCTGGTCCCAGTTGATCAGGTACAGCGGGTACACCATCAGCATGTGCGAGTAGTGCCGGTGGGACTGTGCGTACGGGGTGTCGGCGCCGATCATGAACCCGTTGTCGTCGACCGGGTAGGGCGTGAGCCGGGCCAGCACGTCCCGCCAGCGTGGCGCCGACTCGTCCTGGACGCCGAGGAGTTCGGCCGATTCCAGGAGCGTCCGGCAGCCCCAGCGGATCAGCGCCAGGTCGTAGTTGGTGTCCTGCGGCGGCACGACGGGGTACTCCGGCGAGAGCGTGCTCGGCAGGTGGAGCCTGCCGTCGCTGCCCGGGGTGAGGAAGTGCAGATAGTAGTTGATCGCCCGGCGCAGCACCGGATAGATCGTGTCCCGCAGCAGGGCCTTGTCCATGCTGTGCCGGTAGGACAGCCACACGTTGTGCAGCGCCCAGGTGAGGTCGCCGGTCTCGGCGCCGGTGCCCGGCTCTCCCACGGAGCGGTTCCCGAACATGTCGGAACTGCGGCCGATCCCGGAGCTGTCCTTGCGGTACGCGGCGGGGACGTTGGCGACGAGCTGTTCCTGGTTCTGCCGCAGCGTGCCGGCGAGCGCGTCGAGCTCCAGGTGGTTGGAGCCGTGGATGAGCCAGTACTCCAGCTGGACGTTGAGGTTCCACCAGACCGCCGGCCAGGGTGTCGGCTCCAGCCAGGGCCCGCTGGTGGCCATGACGGGCCCGCCCGCGCGGCTGGCGGAGGCGACCTTGTAGAGCTGGATCCAGTGGAAGCTCTGCAACCGCTGGTCGGGGAAGGACACGAAGCTCTTCCGGTAGAAGGCGTGCCACCAGCTCACGTGCCGCCGCCTGAGGGCCGCGTACGACGTCCCGCGCCGCAGGTTGCGCAGCGAGTCGGCCTCGGCGGCGGTCCCGGAGGGGAAGCTGTGACCGACGCTGAGCAGCAGTTCGTCGCCGGTGCGGCGGTAGGCGGTGGCCGTCTGCCCGCCCCCGGTGAGCGGCTGGAGCACCTGCTCGGTGCCGTCCGCGGTGGTCCGGGTGGTCCAGGGCGGGTTGCCGGTGTAGCCGGCGGGCGGGGCCTCCTGGATCCTGCGGGGGCTGACGGCCTCCTCGGGGTGGAAGGTCCAGGTGACCCGCTCGCCGCCGCTCGCCGTCACGCGGACCGCCAGGACCTCGTCGTGGATGAGGGCGGCCAGGGTGAGCGTGCCCGTGGTGGTGGTCACGGTGCCGGTCAGCTCGGCGTTCCACAGGCTCAGCCGCCAGTCCACGGCGGTGATGGTGCCGACCGGTTCGAGGGTGAGGTGTCCGACCGGCAGCCGGCAGGTGCCCCAGCCGCTGCCGAACTCGGGCCGGTGGTCCTGGACCCGGCCGTGCTGGACGGTGAACCGGATCTGATGGGCGTCCGGCTCCCGGTAGATCATGCTGCCGAGCAGCCCGTCGCCCAGGAAGGGGCCCTCGTGCCAGAGGGCGGGCAGCCGGCTCCACAGCAGGTCCTGGCCGCGCAGGAACGTCTCCCAGGCGCTGTCGTCGGCCAGGGCGGAGCGGAGCCGCCACGGCCGTCGGCCGCCCGCCGGGCCGGCGTTTCCGCCCGTCCCCGCCTGCTCCGCGTGCGCCGCCCCCGGCAGTGCCGCCACCGCGGCTCCGCCCAGCGCGGTACCGAGCACGGATCTGCGGGCCACCGGTGAGCGCTTGTCCGACTGTGAGGCCATCGTCGTCCTCCAGACCTGACGGGTCGTCAATACATCGGGTGTATCGGCGAACCTAGGCACCCCTCGTGCACCTGTCAATCATTCGGACGGTGAACGAACCGACCGGCTCTCGGGCAACACATCGGATGTCTAAGCGGTCTTTTCTGGGATGTGGCAGGTGAAAGGGGTTGCGTCCGGTGGCGTCCGGCTGGTTTCGGAACCGGGCGGCACAACGAGGAAACCCCTGGCGCGCGGCCCGGTTGGTGCCGGCCCGTGCGCCAGGGGCGTGCTGGAGGTCGGTCAGCAGTACAGGTTGCCGCCCGGGCTGACGCCGAGGATCTGGGTGAACCTCTGGTAGGCGTCGACTCGGCTCTGCACCTGGGCGGGGTTCTTGCCGTCGCACTCCAGGGAGCCGTTGATCGAGCGGATGGTCTGGCCGAAGCCGGCGCCGTTGACCATGG
>NZ_BMUI01000018.1 GCF_014650115.1 Streptomyces olivaceoviridis
AAACAGAACACGACTCACGAGGCGGCCAAAGACCTCAAGACCAGATCACTAGGTGCGCACGTACGTCGCGGATGGACTCTATGGGGAGCGGCAGCGTCATGCGCCCAAGCGTGCCGAGTGTGCCATGTGTACACAAGCGCGGTTCGCGCCGGGTCCTGCGTCTTCCGCGTTCAGGTGGCGACCAGGTGCCGACTGTTCAGCCGCTCCGGGGAGGGGTGAGCTTGCCGAGGTCGACACTGATCTCGAAGGGCACCGGGCGCTGGAGGGCACCCCGGAAGATGCCGGCCGTGCCAGGTGCGGTCGGGGTCGTAGGGCAGGTCCGTCAGCAGGAGGTCCGGCTCGGGACGGTTGCGCGCGTCGAGGCGGATCGTCATCTCCCGCTCGACCTCGACGCCGGCCGGCGCCTGCGCCATGAGCGTGGTGGTCAGGGCGGTGACGAGACGGCCGTGCCAGGACCGCTTGGGCGACATCACGAATACGAGGGCCCCGTCGATCAGCTCCGTGTGGCGCGGAGCCTCGGGGAAGTGGTCCAGGTCCTCCGCGAACCAGCCTTCCGCGCGGGGCGGGCGCATCCAGGCGGGCAGTGCGGTCATGGCTTCACGGTAGCGCCTGCCGTGGGGGCGAGCCGGGTGCTCCGCCGGAGCCTGCGATCCGGGCCTCGCCACGGCCGCGAGCGCCTACGGGGTGGGGGATGACGCCTCCGTCCAGCGCGTCATGACGGATGTGCTTCGGCATCGAGCCCGGCCGGGTTACGCAGCCCTCCTGCGGTGCCCTCCAGCAGGCGGCGCGATTCACCAGCCGGTCAGCAGGCGGCGTGCGTCCGGCGCCGCGCTCGGCTGCTCCCGGGCGGGCGCCGAAATCGCCGGTCAGCGGTTCCGGAGAAGCTCCGGCCCAGGTCGGAGCGAGCGTGCAGCCAGAAGGGGCCGAGCCCTGCGGGGCCCGGCCCTTTCGTCGGTCGCGCGGCTGGATCGGTGCCGGGGTTACCGGCGGCCAAGGACCACCGGCCCCCTCCGTCAGCTCAACTGGCGTACCGACATGAGCAGATGGCGGTGTTCTTCGTGGGGCGTGTGGTCCGCGTCCGGCAGGCCGCTCAGCATCGCCCGTTGTCCGGAGCCCAGGAGTTCGAAGCGCACCTGCGGGGCGTTGAAGGAAGCGAGGGCTTCCAGCAGGTACGCCGGGTTGAAGGCGACCGCGATGTCGTCGGCGCCCTCCAGCGTGGCCGCGAGCCGCTGCGAAGCGACGTCGTCCTCGTACCCCGCCTGGAGCAGGACGGTTCCCTGGGCGGAGAAGTCGAGCCGGATGGGGCTGTTGGGCTCGGCGACGACCGCGACACGGCGGACCGCGTCGACGAGCGGCTCCCGCTGCGCGACCGCGACAGCCGGGCCGTCCAGCGCGAACAGCTTGTCGTAGCGCGGCAGTCGCCCTTCCAGCAGCCGCAGCGTCGTACGCATCCCGGCTGCCTCGAACGAGATCAAGCCGCCGCCCGAGCCGTTGAGTCCGACGCGAAGGGGGCCGGACTTCGCCAGCGAACGGGAGATCTCGGTCAGCCTGCGGCCTGGTACCACCACCTCCACGGCCTCGGAGCCGGTTTCCGCGGGCTGCCAGGACACCGTACGCACCGCATAGCGGTACCGGTCCGACGCGGCCAGCGTCATCGACTCGCCGTCCAGCCGCACCTGGATTCCCGTGAGCACCGGGAGCGTGTCGTCACGGCCCGCCGCGATCACGACCTGCCCGACGGCGGCAGCGAGTTCGGCCGCGTCCACCACTCCGCGACAGGCCGGAAGCTCGGGCAGCGCCGGGTACTCCTGTGTGGGCAGCGTCGACAGCCCGAAGCGCGTACCGCCCCCGTCCATCGTGAAGCGCACGCCCTCCAGCGCGCACCGCACCATCGCATCGGGCAGCACCCGGCAGATGTCGAGCAACCGGCGCCCGGGCACGAGCACCTGACCGGGTGCCGGCGTCTCCGCCGCCACCTCGATGTCGGCGGAAGCCTCGTAGTCGAAGCCCGAGACGCGCAGCCGGCCCTCCCGGGCGTCCAGCAGCAACCCGCCCAGCACCGGCACGGGTGAACGGGCGGGCAGCGACTTGGCCGCCCACCCCACTGCCTCCGCGAGAGCGCCCCGCTCGATCCGGAACTCCATCAGCGCATCCCCCATCACGTCGTACCCGTTGAACCGCGCACGCTATACGTCGCCACTGACAACGCCCGCGGACCACAGGCCGTTCAGGGGGCGCTCGCTATCGCGGCCACGCGGGGCGCGACCAGCGTGCGGTAGCAGGCCGTGCGCAGCGCCACCGACTCGTCGAGGCGCCCCGCGTTGAAGAAGATCTCCTCGTGCGTGAAGAGGGCCGGGTCGGCGACCACCTCCAGTTCCGGGTCGAAGCTCAACGGCATGATGCAGCCGCTGACACAGCCCGTCAGCTGCTCGGCGACCTCCCGCGCCGCGAAGGACGCCTCCCGGCCGGCGTACAGCGCGGTGAGCGCGGGCAGGTCGACCCTGCGGTCCCCGGGCACCACCGCGATCACGTACCGACGCCGCTTGCTGCTCAGCGCCACCCTGATGACCAGGCTCTTCGCGGCCTGGTCCAAGCGGTGGCCGCGCAGCGCGCTGGCCAGGTCGGTGCGTCCCTGCGGTGCATGGTTCAGCAGGCGGTACCGGGCGCCGCCCCTGGCGAGCAGGTCGAGCAGGCGGGTACGGCTGTCCGCAGTCGCGAGCGCGGAGGACATGGCGATCCTTTTCTGGGAGAGGTGTCGGCGGCTCAGCGGTCGCGCAGCTCCAACGTGCAGCACTTGACGCTGCCGCCCGCCTTGAGCAGTTCGGTGAGCTCGACCCCGATCGGTTCGAAGCCACGGGCCCGCAACTGGGCCTGCAATCCCTTCGCCGCGGTCGGCAGCAGCACATGGCGTCCGTCGGAGAAGGCGTTGAGCCCGAAGACGGCGGCGTCCTGCGCCGTGGCGATCACCGCGTGGGGGAACAGGGCCCGCAGTACGGCCTGGCTGCCCGGAGTGAAGGCGTCGGGGTAGTACATGATCTCGTCGTCGGACAGGACCGCGAGGGCGGTGTCCAGGTGGTAGTGCCTCGGGTTGACCAACGTCAGCGAGGTGACCGGCAGCCCGAAGAACTCCTGGGCCTCGGCGTGGGCACGGATGTCGGTGCGGAAGCCGGTCCCGGCCAGTATCCGTCGGCCGACGGTGAGGAGATCGCCCTCGCCCTCGTTGATGTGCTCGGGCCACAGCACGTCCTGGTAGCCGCGCTCCTCGAACCAGCGCAGGTAGGCGGGCCCCTCGGCGGTGCGCTCGGCGTGCCGGAAGCGGGCGCCGAAGACCCTGCCGTCGACGACGGTGGCGCCGTTGGCCGCGAACACCATGTCGGGCAGCCCCTCGACCGGCTTGATCTCCTCGACGCTGTGGCCCAGTTCGAGGTAGAGGTCGCGCAACTGCTCCCACTGGCGCACCGCGAGCATCGTGTCGGTGTCGCGGCCGGGGTTCATCCAGGGGTTGATCGAGTACGTGACGTCGTAGTGCCGCGGCCGGCACATCAGCAGCCTGCGGCGGGTGGCGGTACGGGTGCGCTGCTCCGCCGGGTGCGTCGAGACGCTGGGCGCGATGGTGTCGGTGACCGGCACGGTGGCTCCTTCGACTGTGCTCATGGGTGATGAGGTACGGAACGGGTCTCACGGGTGGTGAGGTGCGGAACGGGTCTCACGGGTGGTGAGGCGAGTGGGCTCACGGGTGGTGAGGGGCTCAGGGTGGTGAGGGTGTCCGGCCCGCGTGCGGTGGTGGGGCGGGCGGACGGGCGGGCCGGGGCGCGGGTGTCGGTCGTTCAGCGTCCGCTGGGGATCGCGGTCTCGCCGGGGACTTCCTCGACAGCGGCCGTCACGCGGGCCTCGCCGGCGTCCTCCGCCGCGACGGTCTTCTCAGCGGGGTCCGGCTCGGCCGGTTCGGTCCGCTCGGCCGCGTCCGTCCGCCCGGCCGGGTCCGTGTCCTCGGCCGCGTCCGTGTCCTCGGCCGCGTTCCGCGGTTCGTCCGACGACCGCAGGCCGGCGAAGGCCAGGGCCGCCGCCACCGTGCCGAGGACCGCGCAGGTCGCCCAGACACCGTCGCCGTAGTGGGTCCACATCAGCATGCCGAGCGCCGGGCCGACCGCCGAGCCGAGGCCGAACACGGTCTGGGACGCGGCGATGTAGCGACCGCGGACCTTCTCGTCGGCCTTCGCCGGGTGCGCCCACAGGGTCGGTCCGCTGATCATGAGGCCGCCCACGCTGACGGCGGTGGTCAGCAGGACCAGCGCGGGCACGCTGCCGGGCAGGCCGTAGCCGGCGATGCCGAGGCAGTAGACGAACGTGCCCACCGTGGCGGCCGTGCTCGCACGCCAGCGGCTGATCCGTGCGGTCACCGCCAGCTCGAAGCTGATCAGCAGGGCCGAGGACAGGGTCAGCACACCGCTGTACAGGGAGGTGGGGTGGCCCGCCTCGTCGAGGTCGACCGGCAGCACCGCGAAGAACTGGGCGTACACCAGGGCGCTGAGCAGCATGGAGCCCAGGTAGAGCAGGAAGCGGTGGTCGCGCACCATGGTCCCGTACGCCGAGCGGTGGGCCTCCCGCGCGGCGCCGGGGTGCTGTGCGCCGGCGGTCGGTGCCGGCCGGGGCAGCAGGATCGCGGCGAGCAGGGCGTAGGCCAGCGCCGTCGAGCCGTCCACCCAGAACAGCAGGTTCCAGTCGATCTGGATGAGGCCCGCGGCGAGCAGCGGGCCGGCCGCCGCGCCGATGTTCATGGCGATGCGCAGCATGGAGAAGCCCATGACGCGGAACTCGTCCGGCATCAGGTCGCTCAGCAGCGCGGAGGCGGCCGGGCGGTACGACTGCGTCATCAGGCCGAGGACGACGACCACGCCGAGCAGGAGGGGGTAGTCGCCGGGGTCGGCCAGCCAGGGGATGAGGAAGACCAGCACGGCCGAGCAGCCCATCGCCGTGGTGATGGTGTTGCGGCTGCCGAGCCGGGAGGTCAGTTCGCCGCCGAGGACGGTGCCCGCCACCGCGCCCACGCCGTAGGCGCCGAGCAGGAAGCCCGCCTTGTCGACGCCGTACCCGCGGTGCGTCAGGTACAGCACCAGGAAGGTCTGTACGAAGGCGCCGAGCTGGTTGAGCAGCACACCGCCGAGGAGGTAGCGGACCGAGCGGGGCGTGGCCCGCAGGGCGTCGAGGACACCGGGCGCGGCGTTCTCCTTGGACTTGGACACACTCATCGCTTCACCTTCGTAGGGGGGAGAGGGGCCCTCCCGGGCCTTCGGCAGCCCGGAGCGGACCGGGTGTCAGGAACCGACGGCCTGGTCGAAGGAGAAGACACCCTCGGGGTCGTACTTCTGCTTCACCTGGACCAGGCGCCCGTAGTTGGCGCCGTAGTAGGCCTCGCGCCAGTTCGTGAGGCGCGGGTCGACGAAGTTCTGGTAGGCGGACCCGGTGACGTGCGGGGCCATGTCGGCGTGCAGGCCGTCCAGCCAGTCGAGGTTGGCGGCGATCAGGCCGGGGTCGTCGTCGTCCGTCCAGGAGGTGTCCATGGAGACCAGGAACAGGGTGTCCCGGTGGACGAAGGCGGTGGCGTCCGGGGCCACCCGGTTGATGGCGCCGCCCCAGGAGAACAGGCCGACCCCGCCGCCGTCGGCGTTGTGGCTGCCGGGCCAGCGCTCGACCCAGGACAGCATGGTCTCGACGCCGTCGCCGGACAGCGGTTCGCGGATGTAGTTGGAGCGCAGCGCGAACTGGTCCCCGGAGGTGGCATGGACCATGTACTTGTTGGCCTCCCAGAACGTGCGCTCGGCGACGTCCCTGGACACCGGGGTGGCCGCGGTCAGGACCGGGTCCAGGATCTCCAGGCACTCGCTCGCCGGGCCGAAGTACTGCCCTTGCAGGGTGACTTCGGCGTTGTCCCGGATCGCGCCGGGTCCGGTGCCGTGCGTCCACACACCGAGCCGGGCCGCGAAGTCGTCCGGCGCCCGGCGGACCATGTGCTGTCCGGCCTCCAGGACGGCGGCGGAGTCGGACCACTTCCAGGTGACGTAGAAGGTGGTGACGTCCGGGACCGGGTGGGCCTGGAAGGTGAGGGAGACGTTGATGCCGAAGTTGCCGCCGCCGCCGCCCTTGCAGGCCCAGAACAGGTCGGGGTTCTCCCGCTCGTTGGCCACCGCGAGGGAGCCGTCGGCGAGGACCACTGTGGTCTCCACCAGGGCGTCGGCGGTCAGGCCGTAGCGGCGGGCGGCGAAGGCGGCGCCACCGCCGAGCGCCAGGCCCGCGACGCCGACGGTCGGGCTGGTGCCGGTGGAGAAGACCATCTCGTACGGCTGCATCGCGTCGTAGACATGGCTGATCTTGGCGCCGCCGCCCGCGACGACCAGGCCGGTGGAGCCGTCGGCGCGGGTCTCGGTGAGCCGGCTGAGGTCGATGACCAGGCCGTCGTTGACGGAGTAACCGGCGAAGCTGTGGCCGCCGTTGCGGGCGACGACCGGGACGCCCTGCTCGCGCGCCCACACGAGGGCCCGCTGGACGTCCGCGGTGTGGGCCGCGGTGAGCACGGCGGCCGGGGTGCGGTGCTTGTAGCGCGTGTTGAACAGGTGCGAGCCGACGCGGAAGCCGGGGCTGCCCGGCAGGAAGACGCGCCCCTCCACCTCGCGGGCCAGCCGGGAGTAGTCGACGCCGGCCACCGTCAGCGCACCTCCTCGATGGCGGAGACGCCGCTCGCGGCGTGGGCACCGTAGCGCTCCCAGCGCTCGTGCAGCCGTATCCGGCCGTCGGTCAGGACCTCGGGGGTGTTGACGCTGTGGCCGGAGATCACCCGGCCGTCGTCGAGAACCATGCTGTACGAAAAGCTGATCACACCGTCCGTGTCGCGGGTCCCCGCCAGGGAGCCGCGCCGTACGTCGCCGCCGGTGAAGTCGGCCCAGACCAGATCACCCTGCTGCCGGTACAGCGCGATGGGCGCGTCGTCGGCCGGGTCGGCCAGGACCTTCCGGAATCGCTTGCCGTCGTAGTTGATCACGTCAGCCATGGAACAGGCGGGCGCGATTGCCCGGAAGGGTCCTGCCGGACGGCCAATCAACCGGACGTGAACCCGGGCCGCGTCCGGGTTGATTGTCCCTCCCGGACATGGCTTCCGGGCAACCCGCGCACCCCGTGGAATCGCCCTGTCACTCGGATTCAGGAGGCGATCAGCGCGTGGACGACAACAGTGCCGGCGAGGCCGCGAAGGACGTGATCCTGCTCATCGGGTGCGGGCTGCGCAAGTACCGCGAGTACCTGCTGGCCGGTGCCGCGGCGACGCACCCGGTCTGGCTGTTCACGGACGACGAGCCCGACTGGCAGACACCCTGCCTCAGCGGGCACACGGTCGTGGACCTCACCGACCGGGACGCCGTGCTCACGGCCGCCCGGGAACTGGCGGAGCGCGTCACGGTGCGCGGTGTACTCAGCTGGGACGAGACCCTGATCGTGACGACCGCGCACGTGGCGGAGGCACTCGGCCTGCCCGGCGCGGGCGTGGACGGCGTGGAGGGCTGCCGGGACAAGTACCGCAGCCGCCGGCTGCTCACCGAGGCGGGCATCGACCAGCCCCGTTACGCCTGGGTGGACACCGCCGAGGAGGCGCTCGCGGCGGCGGAGGAGATCGGCTACCCGGTCGTCGTCAAGCCGCGCGGCATGGGCGCCAGCATCGGCGTCGTGCTCGCCGCGGACGCCGGCGAGGTCGCCGAGGCGTTCCGGACCGCCGACGAGTCCAGCCGGATCGGAGCGGTGTCCTACCGCGGCGGGGCGCTGGTCGAGGAGTACCTCGAAGGGCCCGAGATCAGCGTCGACGCGGCCGTCGTGGACGGCGAGTACCACCCGATGTTCGTGGCCCGCAAACAGGTCGGCCTCTTCCCCTACTTCGAGGAGATCGGCCACCACGTCGCCGCGGACGACCCGCTGCGCACCGATCCGGAACTGCTGGCGATGCTGCGGGCCGCGCACCGCGCCATCGGCTACGGCTCCGGCATCACCCACACGGAGGTCAAGCTGACCTCCCGCGGTCCGGTCATCGTCGAGATCAACGGGCGGCTCGGCGGCGACCTCATCCCGCGCCTGGGGCAGCTCGCCACCGGCATCGACCCGGCCCGCGCCGCCGTGCGCGCCGCGCTGGGACAGCGCCCCGACTTCACCGACACCGAGCACCGCACGGTCGGCATCCGCTTCGGTTACCCGCCCGAGGACTGCGTGGTCCGCTCGGTCACCCCGCCCGCCGCCGCCGAGGGCCTGCTCGCCGCCGAGGCGATGGCCGGACCCGGCACCGAACTGAGGCTGCCCCCGAACGGCTACCTCGCCCGCCACTCCTACGTCATCGTCGCCGGCGCGGACCCCGCGCAGACCGCCGCCCGCCTGGACGCGGCGGCGGCCCTGGTCGTCCTCGACCGGCAGCCGCTGACCGTGCCCGTCCCTGCGTGAACCGGGCCCACCGGCCCGGGACCGCCCGGCGTGAACCGGGCCCACCCCACCCCCGGAACCAGACCGCCGACACCTCTGAGGAGAACCACATGGCACACCGCACAGTCGAACTGCTCGCCGTCGGCGCGGGTCCGGCGAACCTCGCCCTCGCGGTCGCGCTGGAGGAACTGGCGCCCGACCTCGCGGACCAGGCCCTCGTCGTCGAGCGCGAGGAGAACGTCGTATGGCAGCGGGGCATGCTGCTCCCCGACGCCCTCAGCCAGGTCTCCTTCCTCAAGGACCTGGTGACCATGCGCAACCCGCGCAGCGAGTTCTCGTTCCTCAGCTTCCTGCACGCCCGCGGCCGGCTCGACGCGTTCGTCAACCTCGGCAGCTTCGTGCCGTACCGCAGCGAGATATCCGAGTACCTCCAGTGGGTGGCGGACTCGCTGGAGCGGACGCGGGTGGAGTACGGCCGGACCGTCACCTCGATCACGCCCGTGCACGGCGCGGACGGTGAGATCGACCGCTGGACCGTCGAGTTGGCGGACGGCGAGACCATCGGCTGCCGCTACCTGGTGATCGGCGCCGGACGGGACGCGCACGTGCCCGCCGTGTTCGAGGGGCTCCCGGCCGAGCGGGTCATCCACTCCACCGAGTACACCCGGCGGATCGCCGGCGTGCCGGCCGGCCGGCCGCCGCGGGTCGCCGTGGTCGGCGGGGCGCAGAGCGCGGCCGAGCTGTTCGGCGCGGCCCTGCGGGACCTGCCCGGCTGCCGGCCGACGATGATCATGCGCTCGATCGGTCTGAACGGCTACGAGAGCAGCAAGTTCACCAACGAGCTGTTCTACTCGTCGTTCGTCGACGAGTTCTACGACGCCGAGCCCGAGGCCCGCCGCCAGCTGCTGGCCGAGATGCACCGCTCCAACTACGGCGGTCTGGCCCCGGCCACCCTCGACTCGCTCTACCGGCAGTTCTACCAGGACCGGCGCACCGGCTCCGACCGCCTGGGCATGATCACCATGACCGACATCACGGGCGCCACGACCGACGGCGACGACATCGTGCTGACGCTCACCGACCGCCGCACCTCCGCCACCCGCGAGCTCCGCTGCGACCTGCTGCTCCTCGGCACCGGGTTCGTCCGCGAGATGCCCCGCATGGTGCGCGCGCTCGGCGGCGCGCTCGGCCTCGACCAGATCGCCGTCACCCGCAACTACCGCCTGGAAACCGGCCGCCAGGGTGCCGCCGCCTGCTATCTCCAAGGCGTCAACGAGGCCACCCACGGCATCGCCGATTCCCTGCTCAGCGTCCTCGCCGCACGCTCCGCGGAGATCACCGAGGACATCCTCGCGCACCGCGCCGGCCGGCCGGCCGGCGACCGTGAGCCCGCCCTCGCCGCGGCCTGACCACCACCGCTTCCCACCCAGCAGAGAGACGACATGCTCATCAAGCACCTCGACCGCGCCGGTCTCACCCACGAGAACGGCCTCGACGCCCAGCGTCTGCTGCCCTGGTCCGAACTGAACGCCCCCTTCGAGGGCTCCTGGTGCGTCATCCGCCCGGGTACCGCGTCCACCGCGCACTCCCACCACGAGTACGAGATCTTCATCGCCCTGCGGGGCGAGGCGTTCCTGGAGGCCGACGGCGAGCGCGTGCCGTTCGCCGCCGGCGACATCGTCCACTTCCCGCCGCACCACGAGCACCGCGTCGTCAACGACTCCGACGCCGACTTCGAGATGTACAGCGTCTGGTGGGACGCCGAGATGGCCGACCGCTTCACCCACCGCCACGCCCGGGAGGCCTGAGCCATGGACCAGCCGACAGGACAGCGGCGCACGGTCATCATCGGCCCGCCCCCCACCCCCAACGGCGACCTGCACGTCGGCCACATCGCGGGCCCGTACATGGCGGCGGACGTGCACGCCCGTTACCTGCGGGCCACCGGGCAGCCGGTGCTCTACACGACGGGCACGGACGACAGCCAGACGTACGTCGTCTCCAGCGCGGCCAAGCTGGGCACCACCCCGCAGGACCTGGCCGCGAAGAGCTGGCGGGAGATCCGGGAGACGCTCGGCCTGATGGGCGTCTCCGTCGACGGGTTCGCCCCCTTCGACGACGGCTACCGCGCGATGACACTGGACTTCCTCACCCGGCTGCACGACGCCGGCAAGTTCCGGCTGCGCACGGTGAAGTTGCCGTACGTCGAGGCGACCGGCGAGTTCCTGATGGAGGGCCTGGTCAGCGGCGGCTGCCCGGTGTGCCTGGCGGTCAGCCGGGGCGGGCTGTGCGAGGGCTGCGGGCACCCCAACAACTTCGCCGAGCTGACCGACCCGCGCTCCACCGTCGACCCCGCGGCCGAGGTGACCTACCGGGAGACGCAGATCCTGGTCCTGCCGCTGGAGGAGTACCGGGAGCAGCTGACCGCCTACCACCGGGCCAAGGAGTCCACCTGGCGCCCGCACATCGTGCAGCTGATGCGCGAGCTGCTGGCCCGCCCGCTGCCGGACTTCCCCATCACCTATCCCACCGGATGGGGGATCCCGGCGCCGTTCCCGCAGACGCCGGGCCAGGTCCTCAACGCCTGGGCCGAGGGCATGCCGGCCTCGATGTACTGCACGGCCGTGGCCCAGCGCGCGCACGGCGAGCGGCCCGCGAGCGACGACGAGTTGTGGCGCGCGGAGAACGGCATCCGGCTGGTCTACTTCCTCGGCTTCGACAACGCCTACTTCTGGGGACTGACCCACCTGTCGCTGCTGCTCGCCCACGAGGGCCGCTACGTGGTCCCGGACGCGATCGTCAGCAACGAGTTCTACGAGCTGGAGAACGAGAAGTTCTCCACCAGCAAGGGCCACGTGGTGTGGACGCGCGACCTGGTGCGCGAGGTCCCCCGCGACCTCGTCCGCTTCCACCTCGCGCTCACCGCGCCGGAGCACGCCCGCACCAACTTCTCCCGGGCCGCCCTGGAGAAGATCACCGGCGAGCGGCTGGTCGACCCGTGGAACCGGCTGGGCGCCCTGCTCGGCAAGGCGGTCGCCGAACTGGGCCTGGAGGGGCACGAGCTGCCGGTGTCGCCGCAGGCGAACGCGCGCCGGGCGGCGATGGCCGAGCGGTTCGAGGCCGGTTACCGGCTCACCGGCTACAGCCTCAGCCGCACCGCCGACCTGATCCCGCTGCACACCGAGCGGCTCCTGGGCCGGGCCGAGGCGCTGACGGCCGGGCCGGTCCCGGCCGACCGCACCGCGTCCGCGGCCGAACTGGGGGACCTCTTCGCGGAGCTGCGCACCCTGATCGCCGCGGCCTCGCCGATCCTCATCGACCTGGCCGAACAGGCGCGGGCCGAGGGCGGCTTCGACGGCACGTTCGCCGTCGCTCCCGAGGAGCGGACGACCACGCCGTTCACCGTTCCGGCGCTCGGCCGCACCACCGCCGAGAGCTGAGCGACCGCCGCACGACCGAGAGAAAGAAGGGAGGTGCCCGATGCGTGTCACCGTCGTCGGCGGCGGGGTGATCGCCCTGCTGACCGCCGTGGAGTGCGCCCTGGACGGACACCGGGTCACGGTGGTCGACCAGGGGCCCATCCCGTACAGCCGGGCCACCTCTTTCGACCAGCACCGGATCATCCGGGCCCTGCACCCGGACGATCCGCTCGCCACCGCCGCCGCGCTGCGCGCGCACCGCCGCTGGCTGGAACTGGAGGAGCTGTTCGCCACCCGCTTCTACGAGCGGGTCGGCGCGCTCACCGTGCTCCCGCCCGCGGCGGCGGACGCGGGCACGGTGCTGCTGGCCGACGCCGGGGGACGCGCGCGCACGCTCACGGCGGACGCGCTCGCCGACCGCTACCCGCACCTCTCCCTCGGCGGCGCCGCCGGCGCGGTCCTGGAGGACGACGCCGGAGTGCTGCTCGCCGAGCGGGTGCTCTCCGCCTGCGTCGGCTGGCTGAGGTGGCAGTCGGGCGTCGGTCTGCTCGAACACCGGCCCGCGGTCGCGGTGGACGGGGAGCGCGGACGGGTCACGCTCGCCGACGGGCAGGTGCTGGACGGTGACGGTGTGGTGGTCGCGGTGGGGCCGTGGGCGCGCCGTCTGCTGCCCGAGCGGGTGGCGAAGTCGCTCGCCCTGTACCGGCAGTCGTTGCTGTACTGCCGGGTGCCCAGGGGCGCGGCCGAGGCGTGGGCCGCCACACCGGCCGTCCCCGCCCTGGGCACCCGGCGCGGTGCCTGGCTGATCCCGCCGGTGGCCGGTACGGCGCTCAAGCTCAGCTCGGCCGCCGTCTGCCGCCAGGTCGACGACCTCACCGACAACGCCACGCCCGAGCGGTGGCAGCAGGAGCTGACGGCCGAGTTCGGCGACCTGCTGCCGGGCTTCGGACCGGCCTGGGTGCTCGGCACCAAGGACTGCTACTACCTGTCGCACGCCGAGACCGGTGGCCCCCTCGTGGTCTCCCTCGGCGGCTCGGCCCACGCGTACGCGGCGTGCGGCGGTTCGTCGTTCAAGTTCGCGCCGCTGATCGCCCGCACCCTCGCCGACCGGGTCCTGGGCCGCGTCCCCGACCGAACGGGCCTGGCGGCCCTGGACGCCGACCCCCTCGACGCCCGGCCCTGATCCCTTCCATCCGAGAGGAACCGCCATGAAACTCCTGGCGCTCGAAGCCCGGCAGAACGCCACCTACTACATCTCCCGCTACGAGCAGGTCGTCGGCCTCGGCGCGGACCTGTACGTGCTCAACGGCGAGGGCACCGAGGACTTCTGGCCCGCCGACCGCTACCGCACCGCCGGCTCACGGTCCATCGAGGCCCTGATCGCGGCGGCCAAGGAGTGGCACGCCGAGGAACGCTTCGAGGGCGTGTTCACCTTCTCGGAGTCGGGGGTGCTCGCGGTCGCCGCGGTGGCCGAGGCCCTCGGCCTGCCCGGCATCGGCGTGGAGGCCGCACGTGCCAGCCGGAACAAGCTGCTGATGCGCCAGGCCCACGAGCGCGGCGGCGCCGCCCACCCGCACTTCCGCTTCGTCACCACCGAGGCCGAGGCACTCGCCGCCGGCCAGGAGTTCGGCTACCCGGTGATCGTCAAGCCGACCCTGGGGGCCGCCTCGAACTACGTCTTCCGTGCCGACGACGCGGCCGAACTGCGTGAGCGCTACGCCCAGGCCGCCCAGGGCCTGACCGAGCTGTCCTGGTACGCGATGGAGGCCGACGGACTGGACCTGGGTCCGCACGGGCTGCTGGTGGAGTCCTTCCTCGACGGCGACGAGTTCCTCATCGAGGCCCTCGCCTGGGACGACGAGGTGTACCTCGGCTCCATCGTCGACCGGGTCACCGCCGAGGGCGACACCTTCGACGACGACGTCCACCACGCCCCGACCGCGCTCACCCCGGCCCAGGTCGAGGCCGTGCACGAGGTCGTCACCGCGGGCGCCCGCGCCCAGGGGCTGCGGCGCAGCGTGCTGCACGCCGAGGTCCGCTTCCACGAGGGCCGCCCGCACCTGGTGGAGATCGCCGTACGGCCGGGCGGCGGCGGCCTGGACCACATGGCCCGCATCTCCGCCGGCTACGACCCGATAGCCGCCGTCGCCGACGTGGCCCGCGGGGTCCGCCCGAAGGCCGGCCACTACCGGCCGACCGGGGTCCACACGGCGGCCCTGTGCCTGCTGCCCCCGGCCTCCGGTCGCGTGGCGCACGTGCACGTCCCCGACGGCCTGGCCGACCGGGACGACCTGTTCTTCCTCAAAGTCACCGCCAAGCCCGGCGACCTGGTCCGCCGCCCGCCCGCGGGCAACAGCATCCTCGGCTTCCTCGGTGTGACGGGCACGTCGTTCGAGGACGCCATGTCCACCGCCGAGGAACTCGCCGCCCAGGTCCGCGCCGACCTGACCGGCCCGGACGCCTGATCCATCCACCAAGGAGTACAGACATGCCCGAACGCCCTGTCGTCATGGTGGGCTTCGTGCCCGTGGCGGTGACCTCGCTCGCGCAGTTCCAGCCCGAGGGCTCCGTGATCGTCATCGACGAACCCGATGTGATCCGCAAGCGCGAGCTCGGGCCGAAGGCCGACGAGGCCCCGGTGGTACGGGAGCTGATCGCCTGGGAGTACCAGCTCGAAGGCGCGGCCGACGCCTTCTACAACGCCCACCCCGACCTCGACCCGGCCGCCGTCGCCCCGCTCCAGGAGTACGCCACGCCCTTCGCGGCCCGCCTCGCCGAACGGTACGGGGTGCCCACCGGCGGCTACGGGGCGCTGCGGATCCTGCGGGACAAGGCCGTGCTGCGCAGGGTCAGCCGGGCCGCCGGCATCCTCAACCCGGAGTCCGTGGAGGTGACCGGCCCCGACGAGGTCCGCGCCTTCATGGCGGAGCACCCCGGGCCGGCCGTGCTGAAGCCGGCCAACCGCCAGGCCGCCCTCGGCACCCGCATCCTCGCCTCCCCCGACGAGATCGACGAGGCCTGGGCGGAGACCACCGCCATGGACGAGGGCGTGATGGTCCCCGACCGCGGGTTCGAGCTCCGCATGCTCGTCGAGCGGTGCGTCCAGGGCCGCGAGTACAGCGTGGAACTGCTCGTGGAGCGCGGGCGTGCGGTGTTCGGCAACGTCACCGGCAAGGAGCTCTACCCCGGCGGCCGGCCGGTGGAGCTGGGCCACCTGGTGCCCGCCGACATCCCCGGCGAACTGGACGCGCTGCTGCGCGCCGAGACCGGGCGCCTGCTGGCGGCCGTCGGGTTCGGCACGGGCATCGCGCACTGCGAGTGGATCGTCGAGAACGGCCGCCCCTACCTGGTGGAGTGCGCCGGCCGCTTCCCCGGCGACGGCATCGTCGACCTGATGGACCGTGCGTACCGCGTCGACCTCGTCCGCGCCTTCTGGACCCTCATGAAGGGCGAACCGCTGAGCGCTCCGCTCCCGGAGAAGGCCCCCGGCGCCGCCGCCATCCGCTTCCTGCACACCGGGGCCGGGGTGGTGGAGGATGTCTCGGGGCTCGACGAGGCACGTGCGCTGCCCGGCGTCCAGGCGTGCTCGGTGACCGTGGAGCCGGGTGCCGAGGTGCGGGAGCTGCGCAGCTCGTGGGACCGTGTCGGTTCGGTCGTCACCGAGGCGGAGACCGGGGCCGAGGCGGTCGCCGCCGCCCGGCGGGCCCTGGACACGATCCAGATCAAGGTCCGCCCCGCGCAGGACGGCCCCGTGCAGGACGAACCCGCGCAGGACCGACCGGCGTAGGTTCCACGACAGAAGGAGAGACATGGCCACCGTCGAGGACGTGCGGCGCCTGGCGGTCGCGTTACCGCGCACCGAGGAGCACCTGATCCGGGACCGGGTGAAGTTCCGTGTCGGCCGGATCGTCTACCTGGCGCTGTCCCGGGACGAGACCACGCTGGGCTTCGCGTTCCCCAAGGAGGAGCGCGCGGCCCTGGTGGCCTCGGAACCGGAGAAGTTCTCGCTGCCCCGGACCTCCGACCTGCGCTACAACTGGGCCCAGGCGGCGCTCGCCGCGCTGAGCCTTCCCGAGCTGACCGAACTGGTCACCGACGCCTGGCGCATGTGCGTCCCCGCGAAGGTGGCCCGCGCCCACCTCGGACCCGACCCCGCGCCGCCCCCGCGCCCGGCCCCGACGCTGGCCGAACTGCGCCTGTCGGCCCAGGTGTTCGCCGCCTACCCGGGCGTCGACCGCAGCTGGCTGGAGCTGCGCGGGCCGGCCGCTCCCGCCCTCGACCTCGGCGACCCGGCCGGCCGCACGGCCCTGCACCGCTGGCTCAACACCTGGGGGTGCAGGCTCCCTTACCCGCGGGAGGGCGAACCGTACCCGCTCGGGGAGGGGCTGGCCGCGTGGACGGACAGCCACCCCCTGCCCGACACACCGCTCCCCGACCTGACCGACCCCGAGATCGACACCGTGGCCACCGCGTACGAGGAACTCGCCCGGCTTCCGGTCAGATTCGGGCCCCGGCCCCGGTCCCTCGGCCCGACGGCCGCCGCGAAGGCGCTCTACGCGCTGCGCCCGCACACCGTCATGCCGTGGGACGCGGCCATCGCCACCGAGCTGTACGGCGCCCGGGACGGCGCCGCCTTCGCCCGCCACCTGCGCACCGGCAGGGCCTGGGCACGGGCCGCCCTCGCCGAGAGCGGACTGAGCGCCGACGCGCTCGTCGCCGACCTCGGCCGGCCCGCCGTCACCCTCGCCAAGGTCCTCGACGAACACCTGTACGTGACCATCACCCGCCGCACGGCGGGCTGACCGTACGCCCGAGTCGTCCGAATACCGCCCCTGTTCCGACCCCCCGTGCAACGATCCGTCGCGATCGTCACCCGAACCGCGGCACAGAGCTGTGCCGACCACGAAAGGCACCGAGAACCATGACAGTTGACCAGAGCACCACGGACAAGGCGCGGCGGCTGCGCGCGCTCGGCTCCGAGTCCGTCCTCGTGCTGCCCAACGCCTGGGACGCGGGCAGCGCCGCCGTGATGGCCGCCGCCGGTGCCCAGGCGATCGCCACGACCAGCGGTGGTGTCGCCTGGTCCCTCGGCAGGGGCGACGGCGAGCAGGCCGACCGGGACGAGATGCTCGCGGCTGCCGCGCGCATCGCCGCCGTGGTCGACGTCCCGGTCACCGTGGACATCGAGAGCGGCTACGGCGCGGCCCCGGACGAGGTGGCGAAGACGGTCACCGCGGTGGTCGCCGCCGGAGCGGTGGGCATCAACCTGGAGGACTCCAAGGCCCCCGGCGGCCCGCTGTTCACCCCCGAGGAGCAGGCGGAGCGGATCGCGGCGGCGCGCGCCGCCGCGACCGCGGCCGGGCTGCCCGAGCTGGTCGTCAACGCCCGTACGGACGTGTACCTGTTCGGCATCGGCGAGGAGTCCGGCCGGCTGGAGGACGTGCTGACCCGCGCCGCCGCCTACGAGCGGGCGGGTGCCGACGGCATCTTCGTGCCCGGCCTGCTGGACCTGGCCGTCCTCGGCGAGCTGACCGCCCGCTCCCCGCTGCCGGTGAACGCCATGGCCGGTCCCGGCGGACCCGGCGTGGCCGAGCTGGCCAAGGCCGGGGTGCGCCGCGTCAGCGTCGGCACCGCGGTCGCCCAGGCCGCGTACACGGCGGCCCGCCGCGCCACCCTGGAACTCCTCGGCTCCGGCACCTACGAGGAACTGGCCGACTCGTTGGACTTCTTCCAGATGAACGGCCTCTTCAGCGCCTGAGCACGGCGGGGGGCCGGTGCCGGCCGCACCGGCCCCCCGCGCGGAACCCTCAGCCCCTCCGCGTCCAGCGCGCGACGACCTGGTCCAGCACGTCGAGCGGCAGCGCGCCGCCGCCGAGCACCAGGTCGTGGAAGGCACGTATGTCGAAGGCCGGCCCCAGTTCCCGGGCCGCGCGCGTGCGCAACCGCTGGATCTCCAGCCGGCCGGTCATGTACGACAGCGCCTGACCGGGCCACTCGATGTAGCGGTCGGTCTCGTTCTGGATCTCCGTCTCGGACAGCACCGTGTGCTCCCGCAAGTACGCCACCGCCTGCTCGCGCGTCCAGCCGAAGTGGTGCAGCCCGGTGTCGACGACCAGGCGGGCGGCGCGCAGCGAGTCCATCGCCAGCATCCCCAACCGGGCCAGCGGGCCCGAGTACAGCCCCATCTCGTCGGCGAGCCGCTCCGCGTACAGCCCCCAGCCCTCGATGTATGCGTTGATCCAGGCGATCCGGCGCAGCCGCGGCAGCCCGGTCAGCTCCTGGGCGAGGGAGAGCTGGACGTGGTGGCCGGGCACCGCCTCGTGGAAGGCGGTGGCCTCGGCGAGCACCCGCGAACGCTCCGTGGGCCGCTCGGTGTTGGCGTGGTACGTTCCCGGCCGCGAACCGTCCAGCGCGGCCGGCATGTACCAGGCCAGGGGCGCGCCCGGCGCCTCGGTGCCCTCCAGCGCACAGGGCAGGGCGGGCAGCCGCCCGAAGCGCCGGGGAGCGGCCAGCTCGGCCCGGGCGATCGCCGTACGGGCGGCCCCGAGCATCTCCTGCGCGCCGCTCCACCGCAGCCGGGTGTCCGTACGCAGCCGCTCCCGCACCTCGGCCGGGGTCGGCGCGCCGCCGAAGGCCAGTGCTCCGACGGGCACGTACTCCCGCTCGATGTGGGCGAGCAGCTCCACCCCGGTGTCGTGCAGCTCCTTGGGCGAGCGGCCGGTGGTGGTGTGGACGCGGGCCAGGGTGGCGTAGTGCTCCTCCCCGTCGGGCAGGTGGCACAGTCCCGGGCGCTCCGGGGACCGCCCCGGGGAGGCGAGGTCCGTGCGCAGTGCCTCGCGGTAGGCGGCGAAGGCCGGGCGCACCCGCTCGTCGACCAGCCGGTCCCGTTCGGCGTGGTGACGGGTGCGCAGCGGCACCGCGCGCAGCGGGTCCCCGGCGGGGTCGGCGAGGTAGGCGTCGAGCCGGGCCACCGCCGTGCGGACCCGCTCGGCGACGGGCAGCCGTCCCGCCCGCAGGCCCTCCCGGTGCCGCTCGGCCGCCTTCGCCAGGTACTCGGGCACCGCCGCCAGCCGTTCCAGGTGACCCCGCTCCTGTTCCTCGTCCGCCGGACGCACCGCGGGCAGGGAGCCCAGCAGCCGGCCGAGGGGGGAGTTCTGGTAGTCGGCGACGGTGTGTTCGATCAGCCGTGTCCCCAGCCGGTCGGCGACGGCCCGCGCCTGCTGCACCACCACGGCCCGGGTCACCTCCTCGGCGGCGTCCGCGACCGGCGCGCGGGCGGCCCGCTCGGCCAGCCGCGCCGCCTCACCGGCCAGGGCCTCCTGCGCCTGCCGTGACGGGTCGGCGAGCCGTCCGAGCGTCTCCGGGCACCCTTCGAGCGCGTCGTCCAGCGGGTCCTCGGCGGCGATCAGGCCGACGGCCTCCTCGGCGAGGCCGGCGACGGGGGTGGGAGTGGTCATGCTGGGGTCTCCTGTGTCATGGCGGGGAAGGGGTGTGCCGCGCCCGGTGCGGGCCGATCGCTGCGCGGACGGTGCCAGGCGGGCTCCGGGCCGTCCGCCGTGGCAGCCGCCCGGGCCAGCGCGAACTGCCTTACCAGCGGCGGCAGTCCGTACTGCCCGGGGACGTCGGTACGCTCCAGCAGCCCGCTGTCGACCACGGTTTCGAGGACGTCCTCCACCGTTTCCACCGTTTCCACCGGCTCTCGCGGCAGCTCCGGCGCGTGCGCGAGGGCGGTGGACGGGGTGCGGATCACCCCGTCCACGGCAGGTGCCGCCCCCGTCGCCGCGAACCGGTGCAGCAGGAGCCGGGCCGGGGGAGTGAGACGGCGGTAGGCGTCCTCGTAGCGCTCGGTGAGACTCTCGTCGCCCACCCGCAGCCGGCCGGACAGCCCGTCGGCGGCGAGGAGTTCGGCGACCGCCTCGGCGAGGAAGGCCTCCGGGCGCGCGGCCAGACGCCGGCCGGCGAGGGTGAGGGCGAGCGGCAGGTCGCCGCACGCCTCCGCGAGCAGCAGACCCGCCCGCGGGGCACCGGCCAGCCGTTCCGCGCCGACGATCCCCGCGAGCAGGTCCATCGACTCGTCCCGGCCGAGGACGGGCAGCGCCAGCCGCCGTACCCCGTCGAGGCCGAGCAGCCGGGACCGCGCGGTGACCACGATCCTGCTGTGGGGCGCGGCCACGAGCAGGTCGCGCACCTGGCGTTCCTGGAGCGTGCCGTCGAGCACGACCAGCAGGCGCCGCTCGTACAGCACCGAGCGGTACAGCCCGATGCGCTGCGCGGGATCGTCCGGGATGAGCTCGGGCGCGATGCCGAGGGACCGCAGCATCCCGCCCGCGATGCCCGGGGCGTCCTTGCGCCCGTCGGCGGCTGCGCCGAGGCTGACGTACACCTGCCCGTCCGGCAGGTCCGCGGCCAGCTCGTGGGCCAGTCGCAGCGCGAGCGCGGACTTGCCCACTCCGGTCGGTCCGTGGATGACCAGCGGCGGGACGGGGCCGGCACCCGCCGCCGTCAGCGCGCGTGCCTCACCCAGCTCCCGGCCCCGGCCGGCCAGCGGACGCGGTTCCATCGGGAGCTGGGCCGGTACGGGCAGCAGTGCCCGTACCGCGGCGGCCCGCAGCCGCGGTTCCGGTGCCTGCTGCGCCGGCTTGACGGCCGGCCCCGGCCCGTCGCCCGCCCGGCCCGCCGCCGCCCGCCAGCGCCGCTCCCAGGTCGCCCGGTCCCCGCCGCAGGCCTCGGCGAAAGCGAGGGCCACCTGGAGGGTGGGCAGCCGGTGACCGGCCGCGGCGTCCGAGAGCACCGAGGCCGAGAACAGCGCACGCCTCGCCAGCTCCCGGTAGCTGGGGGAGCCCGCCGCGACCCGGAGCCGGCGCAGCTCCAGGGCGAAGGCGGTGGCCGGTCCGGCGTCCGGCGCCAGCGGTTTCTCCGGTCTGCCCACGCTCATGCTCCTTGCGATGGTCGGGGGCGGTGTGCCACGGGTTCGCCGCGCGCCCAGCCCTCTCCTGCCTGCCCTCGCAGGGTCCGGCCGGCCGTTCCCGATCCCTTCCCCGAGCGGTACCGGACGGTCCCGGAGCCGGCCGGACGGTCCCCGAGCCGTCCGGCCGGGGCGGGCCGGGGCGGGCCGGGGCGGCCCCGGACGGAAGGCCGTGCACGGCACGGGGTGTTCGCGCCGCCAGGCGTTATGCTTCCGTGGGTTTGGGGGCCCGCCGGGTGAACCGGGGGCATGGGGGGTTGGGGAGCCGATGGCGGCCGAGCGTGGGCGAAACGGCGTGACGAACGCCGTGGGCAGTGCGGCTGCCGAGTCCCGCCGAGTCCTGCCGGTTGGCCGTGCCCGTCGGGCGCGGGGCCCGTCCGGTGCCCGCGAGCACCGGACGAGGACGGCGCACGGCCCGTCCTGTGTGCTGTCCGGTCCGCTGGGGGACCCGTCGGGCGGGGACCGACTGTGCCTCGGCGGTGCCCTTCGGGAGCGCGTTCCGGCGCTGCCGCCGGTGTCCGCGTGCCTGGTCGCGGTGCCCCGGCCGGCCGGGGCGGCGCGGGAGGACGGAATCAAGGGGGAGAAGCTTGCTGGGACAACATGCCGAAGACCGGCTGCGCTTCAACGTGCTGGGGCCGCTGGAGGTCTGGGCGGGGGAAACCCGGCTGAGACTCGGCGGACTGGTCCAGGAGCGGGTGCTCGCCACCCTGCTGCTTGAGCCGGGCAGGCTCGTTCCCGTCTCGCGGCTCGTCGAGGCGGCGTGGGAGGAGGAACCTCCGGCCACCGCGTCGCACCAGGTCCGCAAGGCGGTGGCCGATCTGCGGCGCCGCATACCCGGCGGGAGCCAGGTCGTCATCACCGACGGCCCCGGCTACCGCGTCGCCGTCCTTGAGGACCAGCTCGACCTGACCGAGTTCACCGTTCTGGTCCGCCGGGCCAGGGCCGCTGCCGAACAGGACCAGACGCCCCAGGCGGTCGAGGCACTGCGGACCGCCCTGGAACTGTGGCGCGGACCTGTCCTCTCCGATGTCGCCGGCCCGGTGATCTCCGCCGCCGCCGCCGCGCTGGACGAGCGCCGCCTCGCCGCCGCGGAGCAGCTCTTCGAGCTGTGCCTCGGCCTCGGCCAGGCCGCCGAACTCGTCGCCGACCTGCGCGACCTGACGGCGAAGTACCCGCTGCGGGAGAACCTGCGCCGGCAGCTGATGCTCGCGCTGTACCGCTCCAGCCGGCAGGCGGAGGCACTGGAGGAGTACGCCCGGGTCCGGGACCTGCTGGTGGAGGAGCTGGGCATCGACCCGGGCCAGCAACTCACCCAGGTCTACGAGGGGATCCTCCGGGAGAGCCCCGACCTGGCCGCCCCGGAGCCGCCCGCGCCCCCCGCGCCGGCCGCGCCGGTGCCGGCCCAGGCACCGTGCACCCTGCCCTACGACCTGGCCGACTTCTCCGGCCGCGACCGTGAACAGCGCGAGCTGCTCGACTGCGCACAGCGGTCCGTCGCCTCCACCCCCGGTATCGTCGCCATCGACGGCATGGGCGGCTGCGGCAAGACGGCCCTGGCCGTGCGCGTCGCCCACCGGCTGGCCGACGCGTACCCCGATGGCCGGCTCTACATCAACCTGCGCGGTTACACACCGGGCGAGCAGCCCGTGACCTCGGCGGCGGCGCTCGCCACCCTGCTGCGCGCGCTCGGCATCCCCGGCGACCAGATCCCCGACGACCTGGAGGGCCGGACCGCCGCCTGGCGGGCCGCGCTGACGGGCCGACGGCTGCTCCTGCTGCTCGACAACGCGGTCGACGCGGCCGACGTCCGCCTCCTCATGCCCCCGTCCCCGGGCTGCCTGGTCCTGGTGACGAGCCGCAGCCGGCTGCTGGACCTCGACGGGGCGCACTGGACCTCGCTCGACGTCATGTCCGGCGACGACAGCGTGCTGCTGGTGTCGAAGACGCTCGGCGCCGAGCGGGTCGCGGCGGAACCCGAGGCGTCGGCCGAGCTGGCCCGGCTCTGCGGCCATCTGCCGCTCGCCCTGCGGATCGCCACCGCCCGGCTGCGCAACCGGCCGCGCTGGACGGTCGGTTACCTGGTGGACCGGCTGTGCGACGAGACGCGCCGGCTCGACGAACTGAGCCTGGGCGAACGGAGCGTGGCGGCCACCCTGCGCCTGTCGTACCAGACGATGGCGGCGCAATCCCGCGTCGCCTTCCGGCTGCTGGCGCTGCACCCCGGCTCCGACATCGACGTCCACTCGGCCGCGGCCCTCCTGGGCACGGACACCCGTGACGCCGAGGACATCCTTGAGCACATGCTCGACGTCCACCTGCTCCAGCAGCCGGACGTGGGCCTGTACGCCTTCCACGACCTCGTGCGCAGCTTCGCGCTCAGCCTGCGCGGACCGGCCACGGAACAGGAGGACCACGCCGCGGTCGGGCGGCTGCTCGCCTACTACCTCACGGCCACCGAGCGGGCCTGCGACGTCCTCTTCCCCGGGCGGCGCCGCCGTCCGACCGGTCTGCCGGCCACCGGGGCGGAGCTGCCGGACCTGGGTGACGCCCACCGGGCCCTGACCTGGTTCACGCGGGAACACACCGCGCTCAGCGGCGCCGTCGCCCTGGCCCGGACGCACGGGCACGACCGCCACGCGGTGTGGCTGACCCGCGACGTGGTCTTCTACCTCAACGCCCGCGGCCACATCAGCGAGTTCCGCGACCTGAGCCGCAGCGCGGTCGACGTCGCCCGCCGGCTCGGCGATCTGGTGCTGCTCGCGGTGAGCCTGTCCAACCTGGGGGTCGCCTGCTGGAAGCTGGGCCGCTTCGAGGAGGGCGTGGAAGTGGCCCGGGAGGCGCTGGAGGTGGCCACCGAGCTCGGTGACCGGGACACCGAGGCCCACTCGGAGTCCACCCTCGGCCTGCTCAACAGCGTGCTCGGCCGTTTCGACGAGGCCCTGCCGCACCTGGTCCGGGCCGTCGACCTCGGCCGGGAGCTGGGGAACGCGCGCTCGGAGTCCGAGAGCCTGACCATTCTCAGCACCCTGTACGAGCAGTGGGGACGGTATCCGGAGGCGGTGGAGGCGGCACGGCGGGCCGTCGAACTCGACCGGCGACTCGGCAACCGCGAGAACGAGATCGTGTCCGTCACCGACCTCGCCCTCGCGCTGCTGGGCCTGGAGGAGTACACCGAGGCCCAGCAGTGCCTCGAACGGGCCCGGCGCATCGGCGACCAGACCCACGACCCCGGCAACGTCGGCGTCCTGCTCGCCCTGTCGGCCGACGTCCAGCACCGCCTGGGCGACACAACCGACGCCGCGCGCCTCGCGGACCACGCCCTGGAACTCGTCAGGTCGAGCGTGGTGCCGATCCGGCAGGTGAAGACCGAGAACATACTCGGCCGGCTGTGCACCCGGCAGGGCGATCCCGCCAAGGCGCTCCACCTGCACACCAGTGCCCTGAAGACCGCTTCGGGCATCGGGTACCGGATCGAGGAGGCCCATGCCCTGGCCGGCCTGGCGCGGGCCTGCGAGGCCCTCGGCGACCACGCGGCGGCCCGGCAGCACGCCGGGGCCGCCGCCGGGCTCTTCGACACGATGGGCGTACCCGAGATCGGCCGGAGCCGCTGAGGCGCCGCGGCGCGCGGCTCCCGCACCGGGCTCTGCCGTGCGGGAGGCGGTGGTCAGCCGGCGGAGGACGCGGTGATGACGGTCGGGCCCTGGTTCTCGGCGGTCACATGGTGCCCGGCCGGCCGGTCGGCCGCCGCGTTGTGCTGGGCCGCCGCGCCCAGTGCGAACACCAGCGCCACCGCGGCCATCCCGAACAGACCCGCCAGCTTGTCACGCATCGTCTTGTCCCCCCTGTGATGTCCTGTTCTCGACACCACTGATGCTGCTGGGAGCCGTTCCCGGACCGTTCCTCCCGCGATACCGGGAACCACGGCCCCCACGGGAACGGCTCCCCCGCCCGGCTACGGGTACGGCTACGGCTGCGGCGGGGCGGGGACCAGTCCGGTGCACGCCACCACCCGCGGGCCCTCCGCGAGCAGGACCACCGACGTGCGGACCGTCCCCGAGCTGTGTCCGGTCATGTCCAGCAGGGCCCGTACCACCGAACGGAGTTCGACCTGTTCGTCCGGGGTGGCCGGCGACGGCTCCGCACTGCCGCGCCGCCGGGCGTCCACGGCGACGACCTGGTGCATGCCGCTCTCGGTGACCGTGGTGATCAGGAACTCGGTACCCTCCGGCAGTGCCCGCGTCCCCCGGGGCCCCAGGCTGCCGACGCGGGCGAGTTCCTGGTTGATGCGGTGCAGGACCGAGTCGTCGGCCGGGCTGTACTCCGGACGCTTCACGGCATCCTCCTTCTCCAGACGTGTGTCCCGGTCAGAATTCCGGCACCCGGCCCCGTTCACCTCCCACGCCGTTCCCGTCCGGGTCCCGCTCGCTGTGCGCCGTCGGCAGGAGGACCGGTGCCGCCTCACCGAGCGGGGGACGGCACCGGGTACGGCGCCGGTTCCGTCACCCAGCCCGCCGCCAGCACCAGGCGGGACTCGCGGTGGGTGGCCAGGAACGCGAAGGGACGGTCGAAGGCGACGCGGACGACCGTCGTCTCGTACCGGTACTGCGGGACCCCGCCGGCCGGCACCGGCATGACCGCCGTCACCGCCGCCGCGCGGAAGCCGAGCGCGCCGAACTGGGCCACGGCCGACTGGCGGGCCTCCCCGACGGCCAACGGGTAAGGGCTCACCCCCGGGAAGTGGCCGGTCGCGGTGTCCGTCGCCGCGCCGAGGCCGAACAGGCCGGGCAGGGCGAGCAGATCGTGGTCGGCCCGTACCTCGTACGCCACCGTCGTCACGTCCAGCGTCGTCGGCTGCGGCGCGGTCGCCGGCTGCTGCTCCACGTGCAGGCCGGGGCCGACGTGCCCGTGCGGCAGCGCGCCGCCCCCGGTCAGCGGCAGCCCGCGCTCCACGACCCCCACCCCGGCCGCCAGCACCTGACCCGGAGTCATCCGCTCCTCGCCCAGTACCAGATGCACGTCGACACCGTTGTCCCCGGGCACCGTCAGCGCGGTGACGAAGCCGTCCGGCGTGCCCGTCACCCCCACCCGGTCCGGCCGCACGCTGCGCCGGTGCAGGCCGCGCAGGGTACGGCCCTGCCAGGGGCCGGAGCCGGGCCGCAGCGGCTGCTCCGTGAACGGCTGCCGCCACTCGGTGCGCAGCGCGAGGGCGGTGGCCAGCACCATCCGCGCCTCCCGGGTCAGCGTCACCGGCATGCGCTCGACCAGCCCGCCGGTCCGCTCGGCCGCCCAGGCGTCCAGCCGCTCCTGCGCGGTGACGAGGTCGTCCCCGAAGACCCCGTGGGTTCCGGCGGGCAGCCCGGCCCGCCACTCCTCCCGCAGGGCCAGCCCGTGGTGCGTCCACAGGCCGAGCGCCGCGTCCAGCCCGGTGACCCCCGCCAGCCCGGCCAGCAACTCCCGCGCGGCACCGGCCGCCTGCTCGGCGGGCACGCCCAGCGCGCCGGCCAGTTCCGCCCGCGCCGGGCCCGCCGCGCCGTCGGCCAGGAAGGCCAGCAGCGGCCACACGCCCGGCGCCGAGAACACCGTGCCCTCGCCGTTCAGGGCCTGTGCCCACCGGGCCGTCAGCCCGTTCACTCGCCGGACGGTCTCCCCGGCCACCGTGCTCGTCTCCACCCGCATTCCGCCCCCGCTCCGGTCACGCTTACCATGCGGCCAGTCGTACGTCAGTCCAGCCGCCGGCCGGCCGCCGGTCCCCTGTGCCGCCGCCGCCCGATCCAGGAGCACGGTACCGGTGTCCCTCCCGCCGCCTCCCGGCCCCCACCAGCCGCACGAGCCGTACCAGCCACCCCGGCCGCGGCCGGCGGAGCCGTACGGCCCGTCGCCGTACCCCCGACAGCCGGGCGGCGCCCCGGAATTGCCCGCCTACCGGGGGTGGTCGCAGGGCTACCACCCCCACAACCACCCGGCGCCGGTCAACGGCCTCGCCATCGCCTCGCTGGTGCTCGGGGTGCTGTGCTGCCTGCCCGGGGCGGGGCTGGTGCTCGGGCTGGCCGGGCTGCGTCAGATCCGCCGGCGCGGCGAGCGCGGTACGGGGCTGGCCGTGGGCGGCGCGGTGCTGTCCGGGGCCGGGCTCGTGCTGTGGGCGGTGCTGATCGCGACGGGCGGCGCCTCGGCGCTGTGGCACGGGTTCGAGGACGGCGTACGCGGCGGCAGGACCCTCGCGCCGGCCAAGGGCGAGTGCTTCGACACGCCGGGGGGCGCGCTGAGCGGTGACACGTATGACGTGGACAGGGTCACCTGCGCCGGCGCGCACGACGGCGAGGTGTTCGCGACCGTCACGCTCCCCGGCGGCCCCTACCCCGGGGACGACGCGGTCGGCGACGCCGCCGACGAGCGCTGCTGGAACCTCCGGGACAGCTACGCGATGGACGGCTGGGCGGTCCCGCGGGACGTCGACGTGTACTACCTGACGCCGACCGAGGACGGCTGGGCCGCCGGGGACCGCGAGATCACCTGCGTGTTCGGCAACACCGCCGAGGGCGAGGACCTGACCGGGTCGCTGCGCAACGACGAGACCGTTCTCGACACCGACCAGGTCGCCTACCTGAAGGCCGCGCACGTCCTCAACGCCGCCCTGGACACCGCTCCCGGGGAGGAGTACGTCGAGGACGACCTGCCGGGGCACAAGGCCTGGGCGGGCCGGGTGTCGGCCGCGCTGGGCGAACAGGCCCGGATGCTGCGCGCCCACGACTGGCCCGCCGGTGCCCGCGGGCCCGTGGCCGCGCTCGCCGCCGACCTGGACAAGGCGCGCGCGCAGTGGGCGAAGGCCGCGCGGGCCGGGGACGCGGACGCCTTCTACGAGCACTACGACACCGGCTTCGACCTCATCGACCCGTCCCGGGGGGTTCCCGCGCGCAGGGCCCTGGGGCTCGCCACCACCGTGCCGGCCGGCGACGGCGGATCCGACACGAGCGTCCAGGTGTGAGAGCGCGCCTATACGGGGCAGAAAGCGCCTGGGTAAAGCCCTCCCCGGGCCTTTGTCATCACATCGAGTGATTCTCTGGCCTTTGCTTGCACGGCTCAACCCACGGTTGCCAGGCTGTAGCTGTCTGTACAACCTGATGGGAGCGGCCAGTGACTTTCGGTGAGCAGCCGGCGTACCTGCGTGTCGCGGGTGATCTCCGCAAGAAGATCGTCGACGGTTCGCTGCCGCCCCATACCCGCCTCCCCTCGCAGGCCCGCATCCGCGAGGAGTACGGCGTCTCGGACACGGTCGCGCTGGAGGCCCGCAAGGTGCTGATGGCCGAGGGCCTGGTCGAGGGCCGCTCCGGCTCGGGGACGTACGTGCGCGAGCGGCCCGTGCCCCGGCGGGTCGCCCGCTCCGGATACCGCCCGGCCGGCGGCGCCACCCCGTTCCGGCAGGAGCAGGCCGACGCCTCGGTGCGCGGCACCTGGGAGTCCAGCAGCGCGCAGGCCGAGGCCGGCGCGGCCATCGCCGAGCGGCTCGCGATCCAGACCGGCGACCGGGTCATGCGCACCAAGTACCTGTTCCGGGAGGCCGGCGAGCCGATGATGCTCTCCACCTCCTGGGAACCCCTCGCCGTCACCGGCCGCACCCCGGTGATGCTGCCCGAGGAGGGGCCGCTCGGCGGGATGGGCGTGGTCGAGCGCATGCGGGCCATCGACGTCATCGTGGACAACGTCACCGAGGAGGTCGGCGCGCGCCCCGGCCTCGCCGAGGAACTGCATCTGCTCGGCGGTGTCCCCGGGCACGTGGTCCTGGTCGTGCAGCGCACCTACTTCGCCTCCGGGCGCCCGGTGGAGACCGCCGACGTGGTCATCCCGGCCGACCGCTACCGGGTCGCCTACCACCTGCCGGTCAAGTGAGCGCCCCCGTCCGGGCGGCCCTCCGCGCGCCCCTCCGCGTGAGGTAGCGCACACCCCGATGCGCCGCCCGGGCCGTCACGGGCGCCGTCCTGCCCTCGCCGACGCCGCCCGAGGCGCAGCAATCCGGCCGTTTTCGCAGGTGGCCCGGGGTGCCTCCGGCATGCCCCGCACCCGGGACGGCCGCGTTCCCGACGGCGCGTTCGGCCCCGTGCGCCCCCGGCGTTCTGGCTCGATGCGTACCTCTTTGTGAAAAGCCGTATTCGCAGCGTGAAGGTTGGGCGTACGCTCGGGCATATGCGGATTGCGGTTTCCTTATGCGGGGCCCGGCGGGGGCCCGGGCCCGGGGGAGGGCGGGGCGGTGCGAGAAGGAGCGCGGGCGGTGGGGGCCATGGGTGAGGGCACGGTGTCCCTGCCCTGGATCGTGATACGGCAGGACGACAACGGCAATCGCTACCGCGTCGGCCGGTACGCGACCCGCGCGGAGGCGCAGAAGATCGCCGACAGCCTCGACGACCGGGGGCACAAGCAGCTCTACTGGGTCGAGCGCATCGGGCAGAACGGGGACGGCACGCAGAACTGACCGGTCGCGTGCTCCCGTAGGCTCCGCTCCATGACGCGTACGACCCCCGAGGCGGAACGGATCGTGGTGGTGGGAGCCGCCCTGCTCGACGGTGGCAGACTGCTGGCCGCACGCCGCAGCGCGCCCGCCGACCTGGCCGGGCGCTGGGAGCTGCCCGGCGGCAAGGTCGAGGCGGGGGAGCGGCCCGAGGACGCGCTGGTGCGTGAGCTGTGCGAGGAACTGGGCGTCGACGCCGAGCCGGTCGACCGCGTGCCCGGCACATGGCCGCTGCCCACGCCGTACGTCCTCCATGTGTGGACCGCCCGCCTGCGCCCCGGCTCGCCCCCGCCCCGGCCCCTCCAGGACCACGACGAACTGCGCTGGCTGACGCCGGACCGGATCTGGGAGGTCGACTGGCTCGACCAGGACGTCCCGGCGGTCCGGGAGGTGGCGGCCACGATCGGGCGCGGGGCTTAGGTGCACGGCCCCGAGTGGAGCGCGCCCGTTCGTGCCACAGTGCGCCCTCTCACGCGGTACTGCGACCCGGATATCGGGTATGTGCCCAATAACCCCATGAAACCGGACATGGGTGGGCTCGCTGGCCTGGGAAGTGATCGGCGTGATCGACACCGATGGCGACTGCGCCGAGTGGACGTTTCCCGCGGAACCGGGCGTCGTGCGCAGCGCCCGTGCGGCCGTCCGGTCCCAGCTGCACGGCTGGCATCTCGACTGCGTCGCCGACCTGGCCGCGCTGCTGGTCAGTGAGCTGGTCACCAACTCGCTGCGGCATGCCACCGGCCCCATCGGCGTACGGCTCGTCCGCCCCGCCGGGCTCGACCGCACGCTGCGCGTCGAGGTCTCCGACCCGCTCCCCGACCTGCCGCGCGAACGCGTCGCCCACCCCGAGGACGAGAGCGGACGCGGCCTCCAACTGGTCGCCGGCTCCTCGCTCGACTGGGGAACCCGGCCCGGCGCGAGCGGAAAGACCGTCTGGTTCGAACTGGCGGTGCCCGGGTGACGGCACGACACGCGCAGGGGCACGGGGTGTACAGCCGACAGCGTGCCGTCCATCGTGCGCGCCGGGGGCGCACATGGTCCGACGGTGCGTGATTCGGCGGTGTGTTCCCTGGTTAGAAGAGTGGGAGTGTTGTCACGGACCGGTCCAAAAAGCACCTGGACCGAGCTGTGATCGTGAACACCGTGTCGTGCGGCGCCGTAGTGCTGGATACTGCGGGCAGCCGCCCCCGGTGACCGGTGCCGGACGCGGTGAGTTGGAGGGGACGGTTCGCGTGAGCGAGATACCAGCGAAGGCCACGGAGTCCGAGGACCCGTCGGACGGCGCGAGGAGGCATGCCGTGGAGGCCGCCGCGGCGCCCGGTGACGCCATGTGGCAGAGCAGTCCGCCCGGTTCCATCTACGACTACATCAAGGTCGCGTCCTTCTCCATCAGTCCCGGCGGGCTGGTCGACCAGTGGAGCCTGCGCGCCGAGCAGCTCTTCGGCATCCCCGCCGCACGCGCCGTCGGCATGGACCCCATAGAGGCCTTCGTCGATCCCGACCTGCGCGAGCGCGGCCAGCGGAAGATGGCCGAAATCCTCGACGGGCGGGAGTGGACCGGAGTGGTGCCGTTCCGGCTGCCGGACCGGCCGGACGGCACGCGCGGCGAGGAGGGCCTGGCCGAGGTGTACGTCATGCCGACGCGCACCGCCGAGGGCGACAAGGCCGCCGTGTGCATCGTCGTGGACGTCCGCACGCTGCGCAGCATCGAGACCGACCTCGCCGCCTCGCAGGCAATTTTCGGTCAATCCCCTTTCGGATTCCTGCTGATCGACACGGACCTGCGGGTGCGCCGCGTCAACCTGCGGTTCGTCTCCGTCTTCGGCGGCACCCCGGACGACCACCGGGGCAAGGGAGTTCAGGACTACCTGCCGCGCGGTGAGGCCGAGCGGGTCTCGGCCACGCTGCGGCGGGTGCTGGAGAGCGGCGAGTCCATCACCGACATGCACGTCACCGGCTTCGTCCCGGGCTCCGAGGAACGCCGGCACTGGTCGGTCAACCTCTACCGCGTGCAGAGCGGCAGCGGCCGGCCCATCGGCGTCGCCTGGCTCGGCACCGACATCACCTCCCGTCGCGCCGCCGCCCGCGAGGCCGCCGCCGCCCGGCGCAACCTCGCCCTGCTCAACGAGGCCGGCGCCCGCATAGGCAACTCCCTCGACCTGGAGACCACGGCCCGCGAACTCCTCGACGTCGTCGTCCCCGGCTTCTGCGACCTCGCCACCGTCGACCTCTACCAGGGCCTGCTGACCGGCGACGAGACCCCGCCCGGCCTCGCCGACGGCAGCGCCGAACTGCGCCGCGTCGCCTTCGCCAGCGCCGTCTCCGGTGCGCCCTTCGGCAGTTCCGGGAAATCCGTCGAGGTCGGCGCGGTGCACCACTTCCCGTTCACCTCGCCCTGCGCGGACGCCCTGCGCACCGCCCGTCCGCAGCGCGTGCCCGCCGAGGAGGGCGGTCTCGTGCAGTCCACGCTGGCGGTGCCGATGGTCGCCCACGACACCGTCGTGGGACTCGCTCAGTTCGCCCGGACGAAGGGCAGCGAGCCGTTCGGCGACCGCGACCGGGACCTCGCGGTCGAACTGGCCGCACGGGCCGCCGTCTGCATCGACAACGCGCGCCTGTACCGCCGGGAACACGAACGGGCGTTGATACTGCAACGCTCCCTGCTCCCACCCGGCGACCCCGAGGCCTCCGGCCTGGACATCGCCTGCCGCTATCTGCCCGGCAACACGGCGACGGAGGTGGGCGGTGACTGGTTCGACGTCATCGAGCTGCCCGGTCACCGCACGGCGTTGGTGGTCGGCGACGTCATGGGCCGGGGCCTCAGGGCGGCGGTGGCGATGGGCGAACTCCGCACCGCCGTACGCACGCTGGCCCTGCTGGACCTGGAACCGGCGGAAGTGCTCTCGGCGCTGGACGAGATCGCGCGGGGCCTCGGCACGCCGGGCGGCGTCCAGCAGGCGACCCGTACGGCCCGTCAGCCCCGGGACGCGGACCTCTCCGAGGTGTACCTCGCGACCTGCGTGTACGCCGTGTACGACTCCGTCACCAGACGCTGTACGTTCGCCAACGCCGGGCATCTGCCGCCGGTGCTGGTCGAGCCCGGTGAGGCGGCGCTGATGCTCGACGTGCCGCCCGGCATGCCGCTGGGCGTGGGCGGCGAGCCGTTCGAGGAGGTCGAGGTCGAACTCCCCGAGGGCGCGCTGCTCGCGCTCTACACGGACGGCCTGGTCGAATCCCGCGACCACCCGCTGGACGAGGGGCTCCAGGCCTTCGTCGGCGCGCTCACCGACCCCTGCCGGCCCCTGGAGGACGTCTGCGACCACGTCCTCAACACCCTCGACACCCACCACGGCGAGGACGACATCGCCCTGCTGATGGCCCGGGTGCAGGGGCTGCCCGCCGAGTCCGTCGGCGACTGGACGCTGCCGCGCGAGCCGCGCAGTGTGGGCCGGGCCCGGGAGTACGCCCGCGGACAGTTGCTCTCCTGGGATCTGGAGCCGCTGGTCGACACGACGGAACTGCTGGTCAGCGAGCTGGTGACGAACGCGTTGCGGTACGGCGAGGGGGACATCAGGCTACGGCTCCTTCTGGACCGCACCCTGGTCTGCGAGGTCTGGGACTCCGGCCTGGTCCAGCCCCGGCGCCGACGGGCCCGGGACACCGACGAGGGCGGACGCGGGCTCCAACTGGTCGGGCTGCTCAGCGCGGCCTGGGGCTCCCGGCGGACGCCTCACGGCAAGACGGTCTGGTTCGAGCTGCCGCTGCCCGGCGGAGAGGGCAACCTCACCGACCCGGCGGAGGCGCTGCTGAGCCTGTTCTGACCCCGGCCCGCCTGGAGGAGGTCCCCGCCGCCGGTGCCGGTGTGGGGGCGTCCCCGGACGACGGCCCTACCTGTGCAGCCGGGAGCGGCTCTGTGGGCCGCCGAACGCGGGCGGGGGACCGCCGTCCGGGTCCTCTCCGAGGAGGATGCCGCCCAGCACCGCACCGGCGGGGCCGGTCGCGTCCCCCTCGCTGCCGTGGGCCCGGACATCCCGGTCGGCCAGCCTCCGCGCCTCCCCGGCCACGACGTCGGCGCACCCCGTGTTGCCCGCGCCCAGCTCGCGTACCGCCTCCGCCAGCCGGGCCCGGGCCTCCGCACCCACCGCCCCCCGGTGCACCCCGACGAACTCCTCCGCCCCGGCGACCGAACTGCGCGCCACGAGCAGCGCCGCCGCGCCCAGCACCCCCGACCGCACCCCCGTCAGCCGCTCGACGGCCCGAGTGATCCGGCGCAGCGCGTCCAGCGGGTCGTACGCCCCACCGGTCAGCTCCTCGCGGACCACCGCCAACACCCCGTCGACGTGGGCCGACCGGGCAGCCGGTTCCCCCAAGGCCGGCGAGCCCCGCTCGGTCTCACGCCGGACCACCGCCGGCCCCTCGTCGGCGGGCGCCGGCCGGGCCTCCGGCTCACCCGGTGTCGGTGAGGTGCGCCGGGCCGCCGCCAGCTCCGCCTCCGCGCCGGTCAGCGTGGCCGGTACCAGTCCGGCCGCCTCCCGTACCTGGGCCGCGAGCCGCTCCACCCCGCCCACCAGCACCCCCGCCTGGGCCACCGCGCCCTCGCCCGCGCGCAACTGCCACGCGGCCCGCCGTGTCTCGCCCACATCGGCGGCCTGCCGGGCCTCGTTCAGCCGGGCGCCGGCGAACACCAGCCGGTCCTTGGCCTGTTCGACGTACCCGGTGACGGACCCGGCGACCGAGCGCGCGTACCGCTCCCGCAGCGCCGCCAGGGTCCTCTGCGCGGTCATCGTCCGCGCCGCCAGCTCCCGGAACCGCTCCTCGGCCACCTCCAGCGCCGCGCGCATCCCCTCCTCGTCCGCCGTGAGACCCCGCAACCGGTCCAGCGCCTCCGCCTCGGCGTCCAGCCGGCGCCCGGCCTCCGCACAGCGGCCGATCACCCCGACCAGCGCCTGACGCCGGGCCCCCGCCTCCTCGGGGACGCCCTCCTCGTACCGCCGCCAGACGGCGAACGCCGCCGACAGCTCGGTCCCGGCGGCCCGCAGCGCGTGCGTGAACGGCTCGGTCCGCTGCTCCCCGAACCGTTCCCGCACGAAGGACAGTTCCTCCCGGCTGGTCCGTACGCAGTCGTCGGCCAGTCGCAGTGCCGTCCGGGCCTGGCGTTCGGAGGCGGCCGGGGCGGGCACGGGAGGATGCGCGGGGAGGCTCCCCGGGGTGGTCCGGGTCCGGGTCCGGCGGGTGCGCCGCAGCCAGCCGTATCCGGCCAGGGCCACGGCCGCGACCCCGGCGATGAGCGGCAGCACGAGGTCGGCGGTCGACGTGCCGGTCTGCTGCGGCGCGGCGGCGCTCGCCACCGCGCCGGCGGGCCCCACGGGAACCGGAGCATGGGTATCGACCGTCATCACCGGCAACACCAGCCACCCGGCCCCCACCAGGGCGCCCAGCACGGTATGCGCCACCCGCACCCGTATGTGCGCGGTGGCCCGCCGGGGCCGGCCCCGGAACAGGGAGGACGTCACATTTCGGAGCGTATGGGCAGGTAGACGGCTCCGCGAGCGGGACGGATACGGGTGGGGGACCAGGCGGACAGGGGGGCGGAATGGACGAGAACCGGACGGACGAGAACCGGACGCGCGGAAACCGGACCGATGGCGTCCGGACCGAGGACGTCGGGACCGAGGACGTCGGGACCGATGACGTCCATACCGACGACGCCGATACCGACGGCGTCCCTCCCGACAGCGTCCCTCCCGGCGGCGCCCCGACCGGCGAAGACCACCCGGCGCCGGACCGCGTCCAGCAGGACCGCCCCCACCCGGACGACGCCGGACCCCAGACCGCCCCCCGCCCCCGCCCCCGCACACGCCGCATCCTCCGGATCGCCGCCGGCCTCCTCGCCCTGCTCCTGCTCCCCCTCCTCACCGCCGAGACGGCCCTCCGTCTCAACTACACCGGCGACCCCGCCCCCGGCACCCGCACCCGGCACCAGGACGCCCTCTGGCTCGGGCACGCCTGGGTGGACGGACGCAGGACCGACCGGGACGTCGAGGCCCTCGCCCGCCGGCTGAGGGGCACGGGGATCCGCGATCTGTACGTCCACGCGGGGCCGCTCGAACACGACGGGACCCTTCCGGCGTCGGCGTACCCGAAGGCCCGCCGGCTGATCGCGGCCGTCCACCGGGAACTCCCCGGCGTCCGCGTCCATGCCTGGCTCGGCGACAAGCTGGCCAGTGAGAGCCCGCACGGCCTGCGCCTGGAGCGCGCCGCGACCCGGGCGGCGATCGTCGCCTCGGCCCGGCAGATCCTCGCCGCCGGTTTCGAGGGCACCCACTTCGACCTGGAACCGCTCCACTCCGGCGACCGCGACTACCTGTCCCTCCTCGACGACCTGCGCGACCTCACCCACGCCCGGGGCGCCGTCCTCTCCGTCGCGGCCCACCAGATCGACCCGCTGCCCGCCTTCCACTCCTTCTGGGGCGCGACCACCGGCCACCCCAAGTGGTGGTCGCAGGCGTACTTCGGGCAGGTGGCCCGCCGGGTGGACCAGATCGCCGTCATGTCGTACGACACCATGCAGCCGCTGGAGAGCCTGTACGGCGGCTATGTGGCCCAGCAGACCAGCCTCGCCCTGGAGGTCACCCCCGAGAGCACCGACCTGCTGATGGGCCTGCCCTTCTACCACGAGAACCGGTTCGGTCACCGGGCGCGCGCCGAGACCGTCCCGGCCGCCGTCCGCGGGGTCCGTCTCGGGCTGAGCCGCACGGACGCCGGCCGCGCCCGCTTCGGCGTGGCCCTCTACGTGGACTTCGCGGCCACCGAGGCGGACTGGCGGGCATACCGGGAGGACTGGGTGACTACGCCCCCGACCGCCTCCTGATCTTCGAACCCAGCCAGACCAGCGGGTCGTACTTGCGGTCCACCGCGCGTTCCTTCAGCGGGATCAGGGCGTTGTCGGTGATCTTGATGCCCTCGGGGCAGACCTCGGTGCAGCACTTGGTGATGTTGCAGTAGCCGAGGCCATGGTCGTCCTGGGCGGTGCGACCGCGGTCCAGGCCGGTCTCGGCTGCCGCGTCCAGCGGGTGCATGTCGAGTTCGGCGACGCGCATCAGGTAGCGCGGGCCGGCGAAGGCATGCTTGTTCTCCTCGTGGTCCCGCACCACATGGCAGGTGTTCTGGCACAGGAAGCACTCGATGCACTTGCGGAACTCCTGCGGGCGGTCCACGTCCTCCTGGAACATGCGGTACTCGCCGGGGCCGAGACCGGGGGGCGGCACGAAGGCCGGGACCTCGCGCGCCTTTTGGTAGTTGAACCCGACGTCCGTCACCAGGTCCCGGATCACCGGGAAGGCGCGCAGTGGGGTGATCGTGATCGTCTCCGCGCGGTCGAAGACCGACATGCGGGTCATGCACAGCAGCCGGGGGCGGCCGTTGACCTCCGCCGAGCACGAACCGCACTTGCCCGCCTTGCAGTTCCAGCGCACGGCGAGGTCGGGGGCCTGGGTGGCCTGGAGGCGGTGGACGATGTCCAGGACCACCTCGCCGTCGTTCACCTCGACCGTGAAGTCCTTCAGGCCGCCGCCCTGTTCGTCGCCCCGCCACACCTGGAAGCGGGCTTCGTAGCTGCTCACTCGTACAGCTCCTCTTCGGCGAGGTACTTGACCAGCTCCTCCTTCTCGAAGAGGGCGAGCAGGTCCGGGCGGATGGGTTCGGTGGTCTCGCGGGTGAGGCGGATCTGGCCGCGGGCCGGGTCGGTCGCCGCGAGGCCGCCGGCGGGGTCGGCGAGGGTGCACAGCAGGTTCACGTTGCGCCAGGCCCGGTCCATCCGGGGATGGTCCTCGCGGGTGTGCCCGCCGCGCGACTCGGTGCGCTCCAGCGCGGCCCGGGCCACGCACTCGCTGACCAGCAGCATGTTCCTGAGGTCCAGGGCGAGGTGCCAGCCGGGGTTGAACTGGCGGTGGCCCTCGACGCCGGCCCGCCGGGCCCGCACCCGCAGCTCGGCCAGCTTGTGCAGGGCCTGCTCCATCTCGCCCTCGCGGCGGATGATGCCGACCAGGTCGTTCATCGCCTGCTGGAGTTCCTGGTGCAGGGTGTACGGGTTCTCCCGCGGGCCCGCCTCGCCCTCCGCCCCGGCGGAGAACGGCCGCAGCGCCTCCGCCGACGCCGCGCCGACCTGGGCGTCGTCCACGGGCGGGCGCCGGTGGGCCAGTGCCCGCGCGTACTCCGCCGCGTGCCGGCCGGCCCGGCGCCCGAACACCAGCAGGTCCGAGAGGGAGTTGCCGCCGAGCCGGTTGGAGCCGTGCATGCCGCCGGCCACCTCACCGGCCGCGTACAGCCCGGGCACCCCGCGCGCCGCCGCCGTGTCGGAGTCGACGGCGATGCCGCCCATCACGTAGTGGCAGGTCGGCCCGACCTCCATCGCCTCCGCGGTGATGTCGACGTCCGCCAGCTCCTTGAACTGGTGGTACATGGACGGCAGCCGGCGCCGGACCACCTCGGCGGGCATCCGGGTCGACACGTCCAGGAAGACCCCGCCGTGCGGGGAGCCCCGGCCCGCCTTCACCTCGGCGTTGATCGCGCGGGCCACCTCGTCGCGGGGGAGGAGTTCGGGCGGCCGGCGGTTGTGGTCGGGGTCCTCGTACCACCGGTCGGCCTCCTCCTCCGACTCGGCGTACTTCTCCTTGAAGACCTCCGGGATGTAGTCGAACATGAACCGCTTGTCCTCGGAGTTCCGGAGCACCCCGCCGTCCCCGCGCACCGACTCGGTGACGAGGATGCCCTTCACCGACGGCGGCCAGACCATGCCGGTCGGGTGGAACTGCACGAACTCCATGTTGAGCAGCGGGGCGCCGGCCAGCAGCGCCAGCGCGTGGCCGTCGCCCGTGTACTCCAACGAGTTGGACGTTACCTTGAAGGACTTGCCGATGCCGCCGGTCGCGAGGACCACGGCCGGCGCCTGGAGGACGAAGAAGCGGCCGGTCTCACGGTCGTAGGCGAAGACGCCGCTCACGCGGCCCGCGGCGGAGCCGCCGTCGGACGCGGTGTCCTTGAGGATCCGGGTGACCGTGCACTCCTGGAAGACCTTCAGCCGGGACTCGTAGTCCCCGGTCTCCTGGAAGTCCTCCTGCTGGAGCGCGACGATCTTCTGCTGGAGCGTGCGGATCAGCTCCAGGCCCGTACGGTCGCCCACGTGGGCCAGGCGCGGGTACTCGTGCCCGCCGAAGTTCCGCTGCGAGATGCGGCCGTCCTTCGTACGGTCGAACAGCGCGCCCCAGGTCTCCAGCTCCCACACCCGGTCCGGGGCCTCCCGCGCGTGCAGTTCGGCCATCCGCCACTGGTTGAGGAACTTGCCGCCGCGCATGGTGTCGCGGAAGTGGACCTGCCAGGTGTCGTGCTCGTTGGCGTTGGCCATCGCCGCCGCGATGCCGCCCTCGGCCATCACCGTGTGCGCCTTGCCGAACAGCGACTTGCAGATCACCGCCGTACGGGCGCCCCGCTCGCGCGCCTCGATCGCCGCGCGGAGGCCCGCGCCCCCGGCGCCGACCACGACGACGTCCCACTCCTGCCGGTCGACCACGGACATCAGTCAGTCCCTCACTGGATCTCTAGAAGAAGCGCGGATCGTCGAAGACCCCGGACGCGACCAGGTAGACGTAGAAGTCGGCGAGCGCCACGCTGAGCAGCGAGGCCCAGGCGAGCTGCATGTGGCGGGCGTTGAGCCGGCCGACGAACTGCCAGGCGCGGTAGCGCACGGGGTGCCGGGAGAAGTGCTTGAGCTTGCCGCCGACGATGTGCCGGCAGGAGTGGCACGAGAGGGTGTACGCCCAGATCAGCAGGATGTTGGCGAGGAAGACCAGGGTGCCCAGGCCCATGTGCCCCCACCGGTAGTGCTGGTCCCGGAAGGCCAGCACGGTGTCGTACGTCAGCACGCCGGCCACCAGCAGGGCGGCGTAGAAGAAGTACCGGTGGATGTTCTGGAGGATCAGCGGGAAGCGGGTCTCGCCGGTGTACGTCCGGTGCGGCTCGGCCACCGCGCAGGCGGGCGGGGACGCCCAGAAGGCACGGTAGTACGCCTTGCGGTAGTAGTAGCAGGTCAGCCGGAAGCCGAGCGGGAAGATCAGGATGATGACGGCGGGGGAGATGCCCCACCAGCTCCCGAAAAGGTCGGCGTTGGGCCCGGCGCGCATGGTCCGGCAGTTCTCCGCCAGGCACGGCGAGTAGAACGGCGAGACGTACGGGGCCGCGTAGTAGTGGGCGTTCGCGAAGGCCCGCCAGGTCGAGTACACGACGAAGGCCAGCAGGCCGGCCGCGGTGGCGGCGGGCGCCAGCCACCAGCGGTCGGTCCGCAGGTGCGGGGCGGCGATCGCGGCGCGCGTACGGGTGCGTACGCCACCGCTGTTCTGTTGGGGTTCCGTACCAGTAGCCAAGGGGGACTCCGGTCGGTTCGGGGGAGTGTCAGGGGGCGCGGCGGTCGCGGGCGCCCAGGCCCTCGTCGTCCGAGTCCGTCCACAGGCTGATGTCGTACGGCGCGTCGGAGATGGTGACGAGGTCGGGCCGGCGTGGCGTGGCCGGGGCGGCGGCCTCCCGCAGCAGTGCCACGCTCTCACGCAGGTGGTCGGCGTCCAGGCGGACCCGGCGTATCTCCAGAGCGCTGCCGAGCTGGTGTTCCAGGCGGCTCACCGACCGGTTGAGGTCGTCGAGGCAGCGCTGGACGGCGTTGATGTCGTCGTGCACGGACATGACTTGCCCTCGCTTCCGCGGGTCCGGCGGCCATGGGCGGCAACGTTCATGCGCCTTGGAGTGTTGCGCCTCACGCACGCCGGTGTGAAGGGATGTGCAGCGATTGGCCGAGGCGCACGGATGCACCGCCCGGTGTGTTGCGCCGCACGGGTGGGCTTGCCGGCCGTCGTCGCCGTGTCGCCCACCGTGGCCGGATCCTTTCCTCTTCAGTGGCCGCATAGATCTGATCAGCTCCATATACCGCCAAACGTGATCAGCTCCATATACCGACAAATGCGAGCATAAGGCCCGTGGCTTCCTGGAGGTAGCAGAGATGTCCTACGACGGCGTTGGGCAGCGCCCCACAGGGGTGCGGGGCTCCCTCGACGGGCGGCTCTGCCGCGGGGCGCGACCAGCCACGACGCACCCGCAGCCGGCCGGCGGCCGGTCCCGGCACGTGAAGCGCGCCCTCGTCTTCCTCGGCGCGAGCGCCCTCGCCGTCCCCCTCCTCGCCGGCTGCGGCGAGGACGACGAGGCCGGCACCCCCCTCGCACCGCAGGACATCGCTCTCGTCACCCGCGACAAGGTCGCCGACGGCGGCACCCTGAAGTGGGCCGTGGACGCCGTACCGGAGACCCTGAACACCTTCCAGGCCGACGCCGACGCCGGCACCAGCCGCGTCGCCCAGGCCGTGCTGCCGTCCATGTTCCGGCTGGACGCCGCCGGGCGGCCGGTGCCCAACCCGGCCTACCTGGAATCGGCCAAGGTCATCGAGACCGAGCCGCGCCAGGTCGTGCTGTACAAGCTGAACCAGCAGGCCGTCTGGACCGACGGCCGGGAGATCGGCGCCGCCGACTTCGTCGCCCAGTGGCGCGCCCTGTCCGGCAGGAACAGCGCCTTCTGGACCGCCCGCAACGCCGGCTACGACCGCATCGCCAAGATCGAGCGCGGCGCCAGCGACCTCCAGGTCCGGGTGACCTTCTCCCGCCCCTACGCCGACTGGAAGTCGCTGTTCTCCCCGCTGTACCCGAAGGACGTCACGGGCACCCCGGACGCCTTCAACGACGGCGCCCGGCGCAAGCTGAAGGTCACCGCCGGGCCCTTCAAGGTCACGAAGGTCGACACCGCCAAGAAGGACGTCGTCCTCACCCGCAACCCGCGCTGGTGGGGGAAGCCCGCCAAGCTGAACGAGATCGTGCTGCACGCCGTGTCGCGCGACAAGCGGGCCGCCGCCCTCGCCGACGGCAGCGTGGACCTCGCCGAGATCGACTCCGGCGACGCCCAGCGGATCGCGCTCGCGGGCCGCGAGAAGGGCACCGGCACCCCGCTCCAGGGCGCCGGGGGCAAGACCTCTGCGAAGAAGCTGCGCGACTGGGCGCTCGCGCACGGCTTCGACTCCGACCAGGTGCACGCCGGCCAGAACAAGCTGCGCAAGGCCATCACCCGGTACCTGGAGCAGCAGCAGGCGCTGCGGGACGTCGAGGTCCGCAAGTCCCTGGAGCCCGCCTACACCCAGCTCGCCCTCAACGGCTCCACCGGTCCCCTCGCCGACGACCGGGTCCGCCGGGCCGTCGCCCGCGCCCTGGACCGTGTGGAGCTGGCCCGGCTGGTGCTCACCCCGCTGGGGCTGCCCGCCGTGCCCGTCGGCAGCCACCTCGCCCTGTCCGGGCAGGCCGCCTACGCGGACGCCAGCGGCGCGATCGGCGGCCAGGACGCCAAGGAGGCGCAGGCGCTGCTCGCCGACGCCGGCTGGGTGCGCGGCGGCCCGCTCAAGGAGCAGAAGAAGCCCGAGAAGGCGGCCGGCCCCGAGCGCCCCGCCGAGGACGTGTCGAACGGCGGCAAGGACGGCGAGTACATCGTCGGGGAGGACGACGACGAGAAGGGCCGCGACGACGGGCCCGGCGACGGCGGCGGCCAGGCCGGCGGCGGGAACCACGGCGGTCCGGACCGCGACGGCAAGGGCAAGCACCACGAGTCCGCCGGCGACCAGCACGAGCACCCCGACCAGCACCTCGTGCGGGAGGGCAAGCACGGCGGCGCGCCCGGCGCCTACGCCCCCCAGGGCACGGCCGCCCCGGCCGCCGCGCCCGCCGGACCGCTCGCGAAGGACGGCAGGCCGCTCGCGCTGCGCTTCGTCCTGCCCTCCGGGTCCGGCTCGCAGACGCTGAACTCGGTCGCCGAGCGGATCTCCGCGATGCTGGAGCAGGTCGGCATCCGCACGACGATCACGAAGGTCTCCGACGAGAGCTACTTCAAGGACCACATCGCCGCCGGCGACTACGACCTCGCCCTGTACTCCTGGCCGTCCTCCGCGTTCCCGGCGACGGACGCCCGGCCCATCTACGCCAAGCCGGTCGCGGCGGCGGACGGCTCGGTGAACGTCGAGCAGAACTACACGCGGGTCGGCACGGACCAGGTCGACCAGCTCTTCGACCAGGCCGCCACCACGCTGGACGAGGACGAGGCGCGTTCCCTGATCCGCAAGGCCGACGCCCGCATCTGGGCCGCCGCCGGCTCGATCCCGCTCTACCAGCGGCCCCAGCTGGTGGGGGTCCGCAAGAACGTGGTGAACGCCGGGGCCTTCGGCTTCGGGACGCCGGTCTACGAGGACATGGGCTTCCTGAAGAAGGGGGCGAAGGTTTCGCCGAGCCCGGCCAAATAGCCGTCGCCGGGGGCGTGGGAGGCGGCCTGAGCTGCACCTTCGTATCCCGGCGAGCTCCCGCGGCAGAGGCCACGTACCATGGGGTGAGGCCGTGGCGTGTCCAGCCCGGCAGGGCCCGCGCGACGGACGTACGCGCAGGGCAGTCCGCACACTCCGGGAGTACGCCACACTATGGCCACGCGCCACGACATTCGCAACGTCGCCATCGTCGCCCACGTCGACCACGGCAAGACCACCATCGTCGACGGGATGCTGAAGCAGGCCGGCGCCTTCGCCGCCCACCAGCTCGACCAGGTCGACGACCGCGTCATGGACTCGAACGACCTGGAGCGTGAGAAGGGCATCACGATCCTCGCCAAGAACACGGCGGTGAAGTACCACCCCAAGGACGGCGGGGAGCCCATCACCATCAACATCATCGACACCCCCGGCCACGCCGACTTCGGCGGCGAGGTCGAGCGCGGTCTGTCGATGGTCGACGGCGTCGTGCTGCTCGTGGACGCCTCCGAGGGCCCGCTGCCGCAGACCCGCTTCGTGCTGCGCAAGGCGCTCCAGGCCCGGCTCCCCGTCATCCTGTGCATCAACAAGACGGACCGTCCGGACGCCCGTATCGACGAGGTCGTCAACGAGACCTACGACCTCTTCCTCGACCTGGACGCGGACGAGGAGCAGATCGAGTTCCCGATCGTCTACGCCTGCGGCCGTGACGGCATCGCCTCGCTGACCAAGCCGGACAACGGCACGGTCCCGGCGGACTCCACCAGCCTGGAGCCGTTCTTCTCCACCATCCTGGAGCACATCCCGGCCCCGACCTACGACGAGGACGCCCCGCTCCAGGCGCACGTCACCAACCTGGACGCCGACAACTTCCTCGGCCGTATCGCCCTGCTCCGGGTCGAGCAGGGCGAGCTGCGCAAGGGCCAGACGGTCGCCTGGATCAAGCGGGACGGCTCCGTCAGCAACGTCCGCATCTCCGAGCTGATGATGACGGAGGCGCTCACCCGCAAGCCGGCCGAGAAGGCGGGCCCGGGTGACATCTGCGCGGTGGCCGGTATCCCGGACATCATGATCGGCGAGACGCTGGCCGACCCGGAGAACCCGGTCGCGCTGCCCCTGATCAAGGTCGACGAGCCGGCGATCTCCATGGTGATCGGCACCAACACCTCCCCGCTGGTCGGCCGTGGCGCCACCGGCAAGGGCGCCGACAAGAAGGCGGCCGTCAAGGACCGCAAGGTCACCGCCCGCCAGGTCAAGGACCGCCTGGACCGCGAGCTGATCGGTAACGTCAGCCTCCGTGTCCTGGAGACCGAGCGTCCGGACGCCTGGGAGGTGCAGGGCCGTGGTGAGCTGGCGCTCGCCATCCTGGTCGAGACCATGCGCCGCGAGGGCTACGAGCTGACCGTCGGCAAGCCGCAGGTCGTCACCAAGGACGTCGACGGCAAGACGTACGAGCCGATGGAGCGCATGACGATCGACGTGCCCGAGGAGCACATGGGTGCCGTCACCCAGCTCATGGGCGTGCGCAAGGGCCGCATGGACAACATGTCCAACCACGGCTCCGGCTGGGTCCGCATGGAGTGGGTCGTCCCCTCCCGTGGCCTGATCGGCTTCCGCACCGAGTTCCTGACGCAGACCCGTGGCACGGGCATCGCCCACTCCATCCACGAGGGCTTCGAGCCGTGGGCCGGCCCGCTCCAGACCCGGAACAACGGCTCCTTGGTCGCCGACCGCTCCGGTGCCGTCACCGCGTTCGCGATGACGAATCTTCAGGAGCGCGGCGTGCTCTTCGTGGAGCCGGGCACCGAGGTGTACGAGGGCATGATCGTCGGCGAGAACTCCCGTTCCGACGACATGGACGTCAACATCACCAAGGAGAAGAAGCTCACCAACATGCGGTCCTCGACGGCCGATGTGACCGAGTCGATCGTTCCGCCGCGCAAGCTGTCGCTGGAGCAGTCGCTGGAGTTCTGCCGCGACGACGAGTGCGTCGAGGTGACCCCGGAGGCCGTTCGCATCCGCAAGGTCGTGCTCGACCAGCGGGAGCGGGCGCGTGCCGCGAGCCGCGCCAAGCACGGCTGATTCCCGGCCAGCTGAGCCCGGGTTCCCCCACGGTGGGGGAACCCGGGCTTTTTGCAACCCGTTTTCGGGCGCCCCATGTCCGACATGCGGAGATCGCTGCCCGATAGCCATGTAACAAGTCCGTTTCGCGCCTTCTTCTGACGAACAGTTTGTCCAGATTTTGGAAGGTGTAGGCGTCAGCTGTGACTGAATTGAGATCTACGGGCAGTGGTCGGTGGTCGACCCATGGCAGATAGTTAGCCGCGTAGCGCTCGGGTCAATGGGTCTCGCGCTGTGGGGACAGCGCCGACTCACGAGCACCACGGGGTTTCTGACCCTCCGTCAGGGGTGTCGGAGGGAAGACGGAAACCCTCGACAGTTGGTGAACACGTGAAGTCATGAGGAGGGAACCCCGGTAACTACGCGCGTCCGACTGCGGTCACGCGCGTTCTCGGAGTACGCGGACACCTCTCACGCTTATACCTGTGAAACGGACGAACCGTGACAAGTCCTATCAATGTAGAGGGCGGCGGGGCTCCGGTCGTCGTCGACGGCGCACCAGGGCCGGAGACGAAGAGCGAACCCGTCACGCTCGCGGGCCGGTCCCCCGGCCAGCTGATGTGGCTGCGCTTCAAGCGCGACCGCACGGGCGTCATCTGCGCCGTGGTGGTGATCGGCTACTTCGTCGTCGCCCTGCTCGCCCCGCTGCTGGTGAAGCTGACGGGAACTGATCCGTACACCCTGTACGGCCAGGATCCCACCTACGCCGACAAGCCCGTCCTCGACGAATTCGGGCTTCCGCTGGGTTACTTGGGGGGCGTCTCCGGCGACCACTGGTTCGGCGTCGAACCGCAGTACGGCCGCGACCTCTACGCCATGCTGCTGTACGGCATGCGCACCTCGCTGTACATGGCGCTCGGCATCACCGTGCTCATCATGGTCACCGGTGTCGTGATCGGCCTGATCGGCGGGTACTCCGGCGGTCGCACGGACTACTGGATCGGCCGCGGCACCGACTTCTTCCTCTCCTTCCCGCAACAGCTGTTCTTCATCGCCTTCATGCCCGTCGTCACGTCCTTCTTCGTGGATCCCCGCGAGGAGACGCCGACCTACTTCCGCGCCCTGGCCATGCTGATCGTGCTGTGGCTGCTGGGCTGGATGGGCATGGCCCGCATCGTCCGGTCGACCGTACTGTCCCTGCGCGAACGGGAGTTCGTGGAGGCGGCCAAGGTCTCGGGCGCCTCGCCGTGGCGGATCGTGCGCAAGGAGATCCTGCCCAACGTCGTCACCCCGATCCTGGTGCAGTTCACGTACCAACTGCCCAGCACCATCCTCAGCATCGCCTTCCTGTCCTTCGCGGGTGTGGGGTTCGTCGAGCCGACGCCCGACTGGGGACGCCTCTTCGCCGCCGGCGCCCGGTACGCCGAGCAGGACCCGGCGTTCATGTTCTTCCCCGGGGTGGCGCTGGTGGTCTTCGTCCTGTGCTTCAACCTCCTGGGGGACTCCGTACGGGACGCGTTCGACCCCAAGTCCGGGCGGTAGGTCGTCCGTTGGGTGGGGGGTGGCTGCCGCCCCCGTCGGCCCGCACCCGGCCGGCGCCCGGCAGATCTCACGGATAACAACCGACAGGTAGGTGGATTCGCCACATGATGTCTCATCGCGCCCGCGGAGCGCGTGCCGTAGTGATCGCCATCGCGGCCGGCTCCCTGGCTCTCACGGGCTGCTCCAAGAACGAGGGCGGCAAGTCCGGCAAGGACTCCAAGAAGGACCAGAAGGAAGCGGCGGTCCAGTCGAAGGCGGTCACCTATGTCGACGCCGCGGGCTCGACCGGACCCGCGAAGGACGTGCCCGGCGCCAAACCCGGCGGCACGATCACGGTGTACCAGGAGGCGGGCCTGTCCCACCTGGACCCCGCCCAGATCTACGTCTCCGACGCCGGCCAGGTCGCCAACCTGCTCTTCCGCCGCCTGACCCAGTTCCAGGAGGACGACAAGGGCAACGTGTCCGTCGTCGGCGACCTCGCCACCGACTCCGGCAAGTCCTCCGACGGCGGCAAGACCTGGACCTTCACGCTGAAGGACGGCATCAAGGACGAGAACGGCAACCCGATCACCGCGGCCGACGTCCGGCACAGCGTCGAGCGCCTGTACGCGAAGTTCGTCTTCGACGGCCCGACCTACCTCCAGACCTGGCTGAGCGGGGCCGACTACCGCAAGGCCCTGCCCGGCGGCGGCTTCGACGGCAAGCACCTGCCGGCCTCGGTGCTGGACACCCCGGACGACAAGACGGTGGTCTTCCACTTCGACCAGCCGCGCCCGGACCTGCCGCAGACGCTCGCCATGGCCGGCTACTCCATCGTCCCGGCGAAGGGCGACACCAAGGAGAGGTACGAGAAGAAGCCGGTCGCCACCGGCCCGTACAAGATCGCCGAGAACAAGGCCGGCAAGACCCTGAAGCTGGTCAAGAACACCAACTGGGACCCGAAGACCGACTCCGTGCGCCACCAGTACGTCGACGGCTTCACCATCCAGTTCGGCGTCACCGAGTCCACCCAGACCAAGCGCCTGATCGCCGACGAGGGTGACAACAAGAACGCCATCCAGCTCACCAACGGCGTCGAGGCCACGCAGATCCAGGACGTCATCAACAACCCGGAGGCCAGCAAGCGCACGGTCAAGGGCTACCAGCCCTACGTCATGACCCTGACCTTCAACCTCGACCGGGTCAAGGACAAGAAGGTCCGCGAGGCCGTCACCTACGCGGTCAACTCCAAGTCCCTCATCGCCGGTGAGGGCGGCGCCTACGGCGGTGACGTCGCGCCGAACTACTTCGCGCCGACGCTGCCCGGCTACGAGCCGAGCTACGACCCCTACGGCCGGCTGAAGACCCCGCAGGGCAACATCGCCAAGGCCAAGGAGATCCTCAAGAGCGTCCCGGCCGCCGAGAAGAAGATCGTCTTCGCCTACGCCAACAGCGAGGCCGGCCAGAAGCGCAAGGTCGCCATCGAGGACGCCCTGACCAAGGTCGGGTTCGACGTCGTCGCCAAGGAGGTCGACTCTGCGAGCTACTACGAGCAGATCGGCAAGCTCAAGAACCCGTACGACGCCTACATCACCGGCTGGGGCCAGGACTGGCCGTCCCCGGGCACGGTCGTCACCCCGATCTACGACGGCTCGCAGGTCTTCGACGGCTCCTCGAACTACTCGCACGTCAAGGACCCGAAGGTCGACGCCCTCATCAAGAAGGCCATGACGCAGAACCCGACCGACGCCGCCAAGACCTGGAAGGAAGCGCACCACTACCTGCTGGAGAACGTCATCCCGGCGGCGCCGCTGTGGTACACGAAGCAGTTCCAGATCTCCGGCTCCAACGTGGGCGGTGCCCGCTACGGCTCGGTGTCCAGCCTCATCGACATCAACCGGCTGTACCTGAAGTCGTGACCCGCGGCTGACCCAGGGGGCGCGCTCCGCAGCGAGCGCGCCCCCTGTCCGAGCGCCCCCTACCCACCGTCTCCGCAGAGAGCCAGCCCGCCATGCTTCAGTTCATCATCCGGCGCACGGTCGGCGCCTTCGTCACGCTCTTCCTCATCGGGGCGGCGACGTTCTTCCTCTTCGTGGCCGCACCCTCCGACTACGCCTCCCTGGCCTGCGGCAAGGACTGTTCGCCCCAGCGGCTCGCGGACATCCGGGAGGCCCTCGGGCTCAACCTGCCCCTGGCCCAGCAGTTCTGGGACTTCATGTCCGGCATCGTGACGGGCCGCGACTTCCCGACCGGGCACTGCTCGGCCCCCTGCCTGGGCGTGTCGTTCTACTCGGGGGACATGGTCTGGAGCACCATCATGGACCGGTTCCCGCTGACCCTCACCCTGACCGCCGGAGGCGCGATCGTCTTCCTCGTCATCGGCGTCGGCGCGGGCATGATCGCCGCCTACCGGCGCGGGACACTGGTCGACAAGGTCGCCACCGGCGCGTCCATGGTGCTGAGCTCGTTCCAGATCTACTTCCTCGGCCCGATCGTGCTGACGGTCCTCGTCTACAGCACCGGCTGGATGGAGGACCCCAAGTACGTGCCCCTCACCCAGGACCCGGTCGGCTGGTTCGTCGGGATGTCGATCCCGGTCTGCGTGATGGCCACGATCTTCACCGCGCAGTACACCCGTATGGCACGCTCCTCGATGATCGAACAGCTCGCCGAGGACCATGTGCGCACCGCCCGGGCCAAGGGCATGTCACGCAAGTACGTCTTCCTGCGCTACGCCTGGCGCGGCTCGCTCATCCCGATCGTCACCGTGCTCGGCATCGACGTCAGCTCCATGCTGGGCGGCGCCGTCGTCACCGAACTGACCTTCTCCCTCCAGGGGATCGGCCGGCTCGCCGTGGACGGCGCGGTCAACAAGGACCTGCCGCTGACCATGGGGGTCATGCTGTTCGGCGCCTTCTTCATCCTGATCATCAACATCCTGACCGACATCACCTACGCGTGGATCGACCCCCGCATCCGGCTCTCCTAGGAAGAACCAGCCATCGTGACCACAGTGACCAAGGCCGAGGGGGCACCGGCCCCGACCGGGCCGGACGGATTCCTCTCGGTACGCGATCTCCAGGTGACGTTCTCCACCGAGGACGGCCCGGTCAGGGCCGTCGACGGCCTCTCCTTCGACCTGCACCGCGGGAAGACCCTCGGCATCGTGGGCGAGTCGGGCTCGGGCAAGTCGGTCACCAACCTGACGATCCTCGGGCTGCACGACCCGATGTTCACGACGATCGACGGGGAGATCCTCCTCGACGGCAAGGAACTGATCACCGCCACCGAGAAGGAGATGGAGAAGCTCCGCGGCAACCGGATGGCGATGATCTTCCAGGACCCGCTCACCGCGCTGTCGCCCTTCTACACGATCGGCCGGCAGATCGCCGAGCCGTACATGAAGCACACGGGCGCCTCGAAGCGCGCCGCCTGGGAGCGGGCCGTGGAGATGCTCGCCAAGGTCGGCATCCCCAACCCCAAGGAGCGCGCGCGGGACTACCCGCACCAGTTCTCCGGCGGTATGCGCCAGCGCGCGATGATCGCCATGGCGCTGGTCTGCGACCCGGACCTGCTGATCGCCGACGAGCCGACCACGGCGCTGGACGTGACCGTGCAGGCGCAGATCCTGGACCTGCTCAAGGACCTCCAGCGGGAGTTCGGCACGGCGATCGTCTTCATCACCCACGACCTCGGGGTCATCGCCGACATGGCCGACGACATCATGGTCATGTACGCCGGGCGCGCGGTGGAGCGCGGCACCGTCGACGAGGTGCTCAGGGCGCCGCAACACCCGTACACCTGGGGCCTGCTGAACTCCATGCCCCGGCTGGACTCCGACCTCGGCACCCCGCTCTCGCCGATCCCCGGCACCCCGCCGAGCCTGCTCAACCCGCCGACCGGCTGCCGCTTCCACCCCCGGTGCACCTTCCGGGACCGGGTCGCGGGTGACCGGTGCGTCACCGAGCGCCCGCTGCTGGGACCGGACCGTGCCTCGGCGTGCCATCTGGGCACGGAGCAGAAACGCACCATCTTCATCGAAGAGATCAGGCCCCGTCTGGGCTAGGAGGACAACCGTCATGAAAGAGGACCTGGTCCTCCCCACCACCCGCGAGGCCGGTGACGACGCGGTGCCCGAGCCGCTGCTGAAGGTCTCGGGGCTGGTCAAGCACTTTCCGGTCAAGGGCGGCTTCCCGATCCGGCGGACGGTCGGCGCGGTGCAGGCCGTCGACGGCCTGGACTTCCAGGTCGCCGAGGGCGAGAGCTTCGGCCTGGTCGGCGAGTCGGGCTGCGGCAAGTCGACCACCGGCCGGCTCATCACACGCCTGCTGGAGCCCACGGCCGGCACGATCACCTACCGCGGCCAGGACATCAGCCACGCGAACCGCAAGCAACTCGCGCCGATCCGGTCCGAGATCCAGATGATCTTCCAGGACCCGTACGCCTCGCTGAACCCGCGCCAGACCGTCGGCAAGATCATCTCCGGTCCGATGGAGATCAACGGCATCAACCCGGAGGGCGGCCGGGAGCGGCGAGTCCGCGAACTCCTGGAGATCGTCGGTCTCAACCCCGAGCACTACAACCGCTTCCCGCACGAGTTCTCCGGCGGTCAGCGCCAGCGCATCGGCGTCGCCCGCGCCCTCGCCCTGGAGCCGAAGCTGATCGTCGCCGACGAACCGGTCTCCGCGCTCGACGTCTCGATCCAGGCCCAGGTCGTCAACCTGCTCCAGAAGGTGCAGCGGGAACTGGGCATCGCGTTCGTCTTCATCGCCCACGACCTCGCGATCGTGCGGCACTTCTCCCAGCGCGTCGCGGTCATGTACCTCGGCAAGATCATCGAAGTGGGCGACCGGGACTCCCTCTACACCCGCCCGCGGCACCCCTACACCCACGCCCTGCTCTCCGCCGTCCCCGAGGTGACCCTGACGGCAGGGGAGGCGCAGCAGCGCGAGCGCATCCGCCTCGCCGGCGACGTGCCGTCCCCCATCTCCCCGCCCTCCGGCTGCCGCTTCCGCACCCGCTGCTGGAAGGCACAGGACAAGTGCGCGGCCGAGGAGCCCCCGCTGCTCCAGCTCTCCGGGAACCGGGGCGGCCACCTGACAGCCTGCCACTTCCCGGAGGAGCCGACCGTCGAGGCCCGCGAGGAGGACATCGTCCTGGACCCGGCACTGGCGGCACTGGAGGAGGACCAGGCGGACTAGGGTCCTTCGCTCGGACCGCGCCGGGCTCGCGGGGTGACCTGACCGAAAGGCGCTAGCGGGACCCGGCCCGGCGGGCCACCGTGATGATCTCCGGGGCGGTGTCCGTCAGCGGGCCCCGGTTCCAGTCGCCGTACTGTTCGGTGACGGTCAGGTCCGCCTCCGTGAGGAAGGCCGCCAGCGTCCCGCCGTCCAGGAAGCGCAGGACGCTGTGGTTGATCCGGGGGGCGGGCCAGGCGGGGCCGGCGTAGGTTTCCGTGAAGTGGACCCGGCCCCGGTCCAGGTCCGCGCCCCGCACCTCGTGCCACACCCGCGCCGGCGTGCCGTCGCCGGCGGTGATCTCGTGCACCCGGTCCGGGGTCCACCGCTCCCAGGCACGGGCACCCGGGTTGCGGGTCTCGAACACCAACCGCCCCCCGTCCCGCAGGGCCGCGCGGGCGGCGCGCAGGCAGGCCCGGATCTCCTCGTCCGTCACCAGCTCCTGGAAGGCGTGCCCGGTCATGACGACGAGGTCGAACTCCTCCTGCCACCGCCGCACCCGCACATCGCCGAGCACCCACTCGACGTCCGGCCGGGCCCGCCGCGCCTGGACGAGCATGGCGGCGGCCGGATCGAGGCCCATCAGCCGCCCCCGGTGCCCCTCGGCCCGGGCCCGCCGCAGCAACCGACCGGTGCCGCACCCGATGTCCAGCACGGAGCCGGCGTCCCGCAGCAGACCGAGGTAGAAGTCGTCACCCGGTCCCCAGGGATTGAGGCTGTCGTAGAGAGCGGCGAGCGAGAGATCGGCAAAGACGTGATCCACCACCGCGGCAGTCTGACACACGGTGTTGAACGGTGGGTCAGGAACGGGGTACTTCTCGACGTCTTCCTACCGACGGGGTCGTCGGCGCCGGCCGACCCGGAAGGCGGACCCGCGGACAGCGGGCGCCCGGAACGCGGAAGAGGGCCCGTGCCTGGGGAGGCGCGGGCCCTCGTCCCCTGGAACGGACGATCAAGGGCTCGGGTCAATGGGCCGTGAAAGTCCGATCCGCAAGGGGGCGGCTGACGGAAAGGGGTGTGTCAGGCCGCCGCCTCGGGGTCCTTGGAGAGACGGGGGGCCGGGATCGTGGGCTCCGTCTCCGGGTAGTGGCACGCCGTCAGGTGGCCGGGCTTGTTGCCCTCCGCCTGCACCAGCGGTGGTGCCTCCGTGGCGCACTTCTCGGTCGCCTTCCAGCAGCGGGTGCGGAAGCGGCAGCCGGAGGGCGGGTTGATCGGCGACGGCACGTCGCCGGTCAGGCGGATGCGCTCGCGCGGCTCCTCGTCCACCGTGGCCTCGGGCACGGCGGAGAGCAGGGCCCGGGTGTAGGGGTGGCGCGGGTTGTCGTACAGGTCCTCGCGGTCACCGATCTCGACGATCTTGCCGAGGTACATGACCGCGACGCGCTGGGAGAAGTGCCGCACGATCGCGAGGTCGTGGGCGATGAAGACGAACGCGATGCCCAGTTCCCGCTGCACCTTCTGGAGCAGGTTGACGACCTGGGCCTGGATCGAGACGTCGAGCGCGGAGACCGGCTCGTCGGCGACGATCAGCTTCGGCTCCAGGGCGAGGGCGCGGGCGACGCCGATGCGCTGGCGCTGACCGCCGGAGAACTCGTGCGGGAAGCGGTTGTAGTGCTCGGGGTTGAGACCGACGATCTCCAGCAGCTCGCGGACCCGCTTCTCCCGGCCGCCGGGCGGGTTGATGCCGTTGATCTCCATCGGACCGGAGATGATCTTGCCGACCGTGTGCCGCGGGTTCAGCGAGGCGTACGGGTCCTGGAAGATCATCTGGATCTCGGACCGGATCGGCGCGAGTTCCTTGCGGTTCGCGTGGCTGATGTCCTGGCCGCGGTAGGTGATCGTGCCGGCCGTGGGCTCCAGCAGGCGGGTGATGAGCCGGCCGGTGGTCGACTTGCCGCAGCCCGACTCGCCGACCAGGCCCAGGCTCTCGCCCTCGGCGACCTGGAAGTCCAGGCCGTCGACGGCCTGCACCGCGCCGACCGTCCGCCGGATCGGGAAGCCGCCCTTGATCGGGAAGTGCTTGGTCAGCCCGGAGACGTCCAGGAGGGGAGTGGTGTCGCTCATTGGTGAAATCCGTCTCTTGTACGTCAGTGGGCCTTGGCAGCCGTGTCGGTGAGGTACTCGCGACGCTGCTCGTCCGTCAGATGGCAGGCGCTGCCGCGACCGTCCACGATCTCCAGCAGCGGGCGCTCCTTGGCGCACCTGCCGTCCGGGACCTTCTCCGCGAAGGCACAGCGCGGGTGGAAGCGGCAACCGGTCGGCGGGTTCAGCAGCGACGGCGGCGAGCCCGGGATCGGGTTGAGCGGCACGTCCACCGGGCCGTCCAGGCTCGGCATGGAGCCGAGCAGACCGAAGGTGTACGGGTGCTGCGGGGTGCGCAGCACCTCCGCCTTCGGGCCGCGCTCCACGCACCGGCCGCCGTACATCACCAGCACGTCGTCGGCGATGTCCGCGATCACACCCAGGTCGTGGGTGATGAAGATGATCGCGGTGCCGAACTCCCGCTGGAGGTCCTTGAGTAGGTCCATGATCTGGGCCTGCACGGTCACGTCGAGCGCGGTCGTCGGCTCGTCGGCGATCAGCAGCTCCGGGTCGCACACCAGCGCCATGGCGATCATCGCGCGCTGGCGCATACCGCCGGAGAACTCGTGCGGGTAGCTGTCCACCCGGCGGTCGGGCTGGGGGATGCCGACGCGTTTGAGCATCTCGATGGCCCGCGCCCGCGACTCGGCCTTGGAGGCGCCGGTGTGCTTGCGGTACACCTCGCCGATCTGCGTGCCGATGGTGTGGTACGGCGACAGCGAGGCCAGGGCGTCCTGGAAGATCATCGCCATCTTGTTGCCACGGAGGTGCTCCAGCCTCTTCTCCGGGGCGCCGTTCAGCTCCTCGCCGTCCAGCTCGATGGAGCCGTCGATCGCGGTGCTGTCCGGGTTGTGCAGGCCCAGGATGGCCAGGTTGGTGACCGACTTGCCGGACCCCGACTCACCCACGATGCCCAGCGTCTTGCCGCGTACGAGGTCGAAGGAGAGGCCGTCGACGGCCTTGACGACGCCGTCCTCGGTCGAGAAGTGCACCTTCAGGTCCTTGACGGACAGGAAGGGCTGCGAATCGGTGCTCGTCACGGGGACGCTCCAGAGGGGGGTGATGCGGGGTAGCTGGCGGAGGAGGGCGGGGTCAGGCGAGCCGGATCCGCGGGTCGATCATGGCGTAGCAGGCGTCGACGACGATGTTGGCGATCACCACGAAGGAGGCCGTGATGATCATGACGCCGAGCAGCATCGGCAGGTCGTTGTTGATCACCGACTTCACGGCGAGCAGGCCGATGCCCTGGAGGCTGAAGGTCTTCTCGGTGATCATCGCACCGCCGAGCAGCACGCCCATGTCGATGCCGAAGATGGTGACGATCGGGCCCATGGCGCCGCGCCAGGCGAAGCGGAAGAACACGTTGCGCCGGGACATGCCCTTGGCGCGGGCGGTGCGGACGTAGTCCTCGGTGAGCGTCTCGACCAGCTGAGAGCGGGTCATACGGGTGTAGTTGGCGGTCCAGATCAGCGCCAGCACCAGCCAGGGCACGAGCAGACCGGTGAACCAGGCACCCGGGTTCTCGCTGAACGGGGTGTAGGAGGGCTGGTCCAGCAGGTGCGACTGGTAGACGAGGAGGTACAGGGCGACCGGGCCGACGAAGTAGATCTGCATCGAGGAGGCGACCAGCGAGGCCGAGCTGGCGATCTTGTCGAGCGGCTTGCCCTGCTTGACCGCGGCGAGCATGCCGGTGCCGATACCGAAGATCAGGAAGACGACGGCGGAACCGATGGCGAGGGAGGCCGTGGTCGGGAAGCGGTCCCAGACGGTCGCGAGGACGGGCTCGCGGTTGATGAACGAGTAGCCCAGGCAGGGGGCGTCGCAGTGGCCGAAGCCGGGGTAGTCGCGGCCCACGAAGATGGCCTCGAGCCAGTGCCAGTACTGGACCGGCAGCGGGTCCGAGATCCCCATGTTGTGCCGGATCACGTCGAGCGTCTCCGGGGTGCAGACCTTGCCGCAGGCGATCCGGGAAGGGTCGCGCGGCACCGCGTAGAAGAGCATGTACGTGACCGCGCTGATGATCAGCAGCGTGACCACGGCGCCGAGGAGCCGGCGGACGAGGAAGCGAAGCATGGGGGTTGGCTTTCCTGGGAGGGCCGTCGTGCGGAACGGGCCGGGACGGGATGACCGGGGGCCCGGTGGACGAGCCGAGGGTGGGGCGGCCGGAGCCGCCCCACCTCTCAGGTGTGGATCAGGCCTTGACGTACATCTTGTAGAGCATGCAGCCGTCGAAGTTCGGGTCCATCTTGACGTTGCCGAGCTTCGAGCCGTGGAGGTACAGGCGCTTCATGTAGACGTCGGGGATGAAGGCACCCAGCTCCGTGACCTGCTTGTCCAGGGCGGCCCACATGGCGTTGGCCTTGTCCTGGTCCGTCTCCGCCGTGGCCGCCTTGATGGCCGCGTCGACGTCCGGGTTCTTCAGGTGGCAGTAGTTGGTGCCCTGGTCCACCACGTTGTGGCTGTCGAACAGCGGCTGGAAGACCGAGTAACCGGTCGGCCAGTCGGCGGACCAGCCACCCCAGTAGATGTCGTACTCGTTGTCGACCTTGCCGATCTGGTCGTACCAGGTGGTGGAGTCGATGCCCTTGGTGACGACGTCGAAGCCGGCCGCCTTGAGGGCGTTCTCGACGACGACCTTGACCTTGGCGTTGATCGGGTCCTGCTGGTAGGCGTAGACGACCTTGGTGCCGAGCTTGCCGGCCTTCTTCAGGACCGCCTTGGCGGCGGCCGGGTCGCCGGCCGGGTTCTTCAGCTTGCCCCAGACGTCCTGCGACTTGTAGCCGGCGACGAGCGGGCTCATGATGCCGGTCGCGTAGTCACCGCGGTGCGTGCCGCCCTGGATGGAGCGGATGCCGGCGGTCGGCCAGGCCTTGATGATGGCCTCGCGGACCTTGATGTCGGTGACGCGGGTCTGGTTGATCCAGTAGACGCTGGTGCCGCTGCTCAGGTCCTCGAAGAGGCGGTCCTTGGCCTTGGCGGTGGCCTGCTGGACCTTCGCCTGCGGGACGGTCCGCCAGGACACGGCGTACTGGTCGTTGCCCGAGTCGGCGATCAGACGGTCGGCGGCGGTCTCCGCCTCGATGCCGAAGGTGAAGTCGAACTCGTCCGGGTAGGCGTTGCGGATCGGGTCCGTCTTCGGGTCCCAGTGCTCGTTGCGGACCAGGACCATCGACTTGTCGGTCTGGTGCGACTTGACCTTGTACGGGCCGTTGGAGAACGGCTTCTTGTCGTAGTTCTGCTTGGTGTCGTGCTTCACCGGGTTCGGCGCGTACGAGTGCATCGCGACGACGTAGTTGAAGTCCGGACGCGCCTCGGAGAGGTGGAAGGTGATGGTCTTCCCGCTCGTCGTGATCGACTTGAGGTGCTTGTTGCCCTTGAAGGGACCGGGGTAGGACTTGCGGTACTCCTGCGTGCCCGTCAGCCAGGTCTGGGCGTACACGGCGCCCTCGGTGATGAAGTTGGCGAAGGCGCGCTCGAAGCCGTGGCGGACGTCGTCGACGGTGACGTCGGAGCCGTCCTCCCACTTCACGCCGTCCTTCAGGGTGAAGGACCAGGTCTTGCCGCCGTCCTTCATGGTGCCCGTGTCGGTGGCGAGGTCACCGACCAGGGTCATGGAGCCGTCGTCGCCGACCTTGTAACCGGTCAGGGTGCGGGCGAGGACGATCACGGCCAGCGAGTTCCACGCGTAGTAGACGCGCTGCGGGTCGAGGTGCGAGAAGTCGTCGTCGTTCAGCAGGTAGACCTTGCCGCCCTTCCTGGCGCCGGAGACCTCCGGAGCCGGGCCCTGCGAGTCCGCCGCCGTACCGATCTTGACGGTGGTGGTGTGGGCCTTGGCCGCTTCCTGCTTGCCGGTGCCGGTGCTGCTGGAGTTGCCGCTGCTGCACGCGCTCAGCACGGTGCTGGAGGCGGCGGCAACACCGGTGGCTATCAGGAAGTTTCTGCGCGAGAAGGACATCGCATCCTGCCTTGAAGTGGGTTGATGAGAGAAGCCCGGCACCCCGGCGTCCTTGCCGTGGTCCTGAAGGAGGGCCGGAGTCAGCGCTTGGTCTTCGGGTCGAGCGCGTCGCGCACCGAGTCACCGAGGAGGTTGAAGGCCAGTACGAACATCACCATCGAGATGCCGGGGAAGAGCAGGAAGGTGAAGTCGTCCTGGTAGAAGCCGGCGGCGTACCCGATCATGACGCCCCAGTCGGGGGTCGGGTCCTGCATGCCGACGCCGAGGAAGGCGAGGCCCGCCTCCGTGGTGACCATCGCGGGCAGCAGGAGCGTGCCCTGGATCAGGATGGGCGTCCACAGGTTGGGCAGGAGTTCCTTGAAGATGATGCGGGCCGGAGACGCGCCCGTGACCTTCGCGGCCTCGACGAACTCCCGCTCGCGCAGGGCCAGCACCTGACCGCGCAGCAGCCGGGCGATGGAGGCCCAGCCGAAGACGACCAGGAGGGTGATCAAGGAGACGACGACGATCGAGGTGGGCGTGTCCTCGTTGCTGGCCACGAAGAGGCTGAGGACCACGGGCGTGAACGCCACGAAGAACAGCTGCTGCGGGAAGGCGAGCAGGATGTCGATGACCCGGCCCAGGATCCAGTCCGTCTTGCCGCCGATGTAGCCGGCCGTGACGCCGATCACCACACCGACGATCATGATGAGCACCGTGATCACCGTCGCGAGCAGCAGCGAGTTGCGGACCGCGTACAGCAGGAAGGTGAAGACGTCACGTCCGAGCTGCGGGTCGATGCCGAACCAGAACTCGCTGTCGATGCCGCCGTTCGGCTTCGCCGGGAGGCCGTTGTCGCCCAGCAGTCCGGGCGTGTTGATGCCGTACGTCGTGTACGGGTCCTTGCCGTACAGCTTGGCTATGAGCGGCGCCGCGAGGCCGATCACGAAGAAGAGGATCACGATGATCGCCGAGGCGACGCCAACGCGGTCCCGCTTGAAGCGGCGCCAGGCCAGCTGCCCGGGGGACCGGCTCTCGCTGCCCTTCGACCCGTCCGAAGTGATCGACTTCTCGACGGTCTCGTCGGTCACCTCAAGCGGGGCAGCCGCGGATGGAGTTGGGGGGGTCATGGTGCTCCTGGCCCAAGGGAGGGTCTGATGACTCCGCAGGGCGCTCCCCTACGGGCTACGCCGGACTTTTTCAACGCAATTCATTCAAGGTCAATAAATTCTCGGCCGCCTTGGTTTTGTCTTTACCTTCTTTACTCTTCCTTGATCGTTCCGTAGCTACGCGGGTAGCGCGCCGTAATCAATCCGTGCTTCACATCGGGCCAATCGGACTAAACGGGCAAGGAGTTCGATATGCGGACGGTGGAGTGTCGACATGCGTACATCGGCCCGCCTCAATCCAACGTTTCGGCATCGTTACGCGAAGATCTATTGCGCTCGTCGCCCAAGATCATCAGGGCGGTCGAGGGGGCGGTGCCTGCATTCGGATGACGTCTCCCCCCAAAGGCCGCTCAATCGGGCGGCGGGCATGCGATACATGCCTTATATGACGATATTGACCGGTAGTGGATCAACGTCGCGGAGGAGGCACGCCATGCGGGGAGTCACGCATGCCCGGGGGGCCGTGTGCGCGGTGGCGCTGGCTCTCGCCGCCACCGGCTGCGGGGGCGGCGGCTCAGGCGGCGGCGCCTCGGGCGCGGTGCTCAGTTCCTCCTGGGGCGACCCGCAGAACCCGCTGGAGCCGGCCAACACCAACGAGGTGCAGGGCGGCAAGGTCCTCGACATGATCTTCCGGGGCCTGAAGAAGTACGACCCGAGGACGGGCAAGGCCACCGACATGCTCGCCCGGTCCATCGACACCCACGACTCGCGCGACTTCACCATCAAGGTGAAGCCCGGCTGGACCTTCTCCAACGGCGAGAAGGTCACCGCCCGCTCCTTCGTGGACGCCTGGAACTACGGCGCGAGCCTGCGGAACAACCAGAAGAACGCCCTCTTCTTCGGCTACATCGACGGCTACGACAAGGTCCACCCCAGCGGCGGCAGGCAGACCGCCGACACCCTGTCCGGGCTGAAGGTGGTGGACGACCACACCTTCACCGTCCGGCTCAACCAGAAGTTCTCCACCTTCCCAGACACCCTCGGCTACGCGGCCTTCGCCCCGCTGCCGCGCGCCTTCTTCACGGACCACGCGGCCTGGCTGAGGAAACCGGTCGGCAACGGTCCGTACACGGTCGCTTCCTATACGAAGGGGTCTCAGATGTCCCTGCGGAAGTGGGACGGCTACCCGGGCCCGGACAAGGCGCGCAACGGCGGGGTCGACCTAAAGGTCTACACCGACAACAACACCGCCTACACCGACCTGATGTCCGGCAACCTCGACCTGGTGGACGACGTGCCCGCCGCCCAGCTGAAGAACGTCAAGGCCGACCTGGGCGACCGCTACATCAACACCCCGGCCGGCATCCTCCAGACCTTCGCCTTCCCCTACTACGACAAGGCGTGGGACAAGCCGGGCTCGGAGAAGGTCCGCACGGGCCTGTCCATGGCGATCAACCGGAAGCAGATCACCGAGACGATCTTCCACGGGACCCGCACCCCGGCCACCGACTGGACCTCGCCCGTCCTCGGCGTGGCCGGCGGCTTCAAGGAGGGCCTGTGCGGCAAGGCCTGCGAGTACCACCCGGACGAGGCCAAGAAACTGATCAAGGAGGGCGGCGGGATCCCCGGCGGCCAGGTGAAGATCACGTACAACGCGGACACGGGCTCGCACAAGGAGTGGGTGGACGCCGTGTGCAACTCCATCAACAACGCCCTCGGCAACGACAAGGCGTGCGTCGGCAACCCGGTCGGCACCTTCGCCGACTTCCGCAACCGCATCGGGCAGCACAAGATGACCGGACCGTTCCGCGCGGGCTGGCAGATGGACTACCCGCTCATCCAGAACTTCCTCCAGCCGCTGTACTACACGAACGCCTCCTCCAACGACGGCAAGTGGTCGGACAAGGAGTTCGACGAACTGGTCGACCGGGCCAACGCCGAGAGCGACCAGACCAGGGCCGTGAAGCTGTTCCAGCAGGCCGAGGGGGTCGTCCGGGACAACATGGCCGCCATCCCGCTCTGGTACCAGAACGGCAGCGCCGGCTACTCCGAGCGGCTGTCCGACGTGGCGCTCAACCCGTTCAGCGTGCCCGTCTACAACGAGATCAAGGTCAGCTGAGCCGCCATGGGGCGCTATGTCGTCCGGCGACTGCTCCAGATGGTCCCGGTCTTCGTCGGGTCCACCCTGCTGATCTTCCTCATGGTCAATGTGATGGGCGACCCCGTCGCGGGGCTGTGCGGGGAGCGGGCGTGCGATCCGGCGACGGCGGCCCAGCTGAAGCGGGAGTTCGGCTTGGACAGGCCGGTCTGGCAGCAGTACCTCACCTACATGGGGCACCTGTTCACCGGCGACTTCGGTACGGCGTTCAACGGGCAGAAGGTCACCGAGCTGATGGGCACGGCGTTCCCCGTCACCATCCGGCTGACGATCGTGGCGATCCTGTTCGAGATCGTCATCGGCATCACGCTGGGCGTCGCCACGGGCCTGAGGCGCGGCCGGCCCATCGACACCACCGTGCTGCTGCTCACCCTGGTGGTGATCTCGGTCCCCACCTTCGTCACCGGTCTGCTGCTCCAACTGCTGCTCGGGGTGCGGTGGGCCTGGATCAAACCGTCCGTCTCCCCGGACGCCGCCTTCGGCGAGCTGATCGTGCCGGGCCTGGTCCTCGCCTCGGTCTCCCTGGCCTACGTCACCCGGCTGACCCGCACCTCCATCGCGGAGAACAAGCGCGCGGACTACGTCCGTACGGCCATCGCGAAGGGTCTGCCCCGGCGCCGGGTCATCACCCGGCACCTGCTGCGCAACTCGCTCATCCCCGTGGTCACGTTCATCGGCACGGACATCGGCGCGCTGATGGGCGGGGCGATCGTCACCGAGCGGATCTTCAACATCCACGGCGTCGGCTACCAGCTCTACCAGGGCATCCTGCGCCAGAACACCCAGACGGTCGTCGGCTTCGTGACCGTGCTCGTCCTGGTCTTCCTGGTCGCCAACCTCCTCGTGGACCTCCTGTACGCCGTACTCGACCCGAGGATCCGCTATGCCTGAGCAGCAGCCGTACGAGGCCGGGCGTGCCATCGCCGGTACCGGGATGGGCGGCGCGATGGACCTCGCGGCGAGCGAGGCGACCACGCTGGAGCGGACACCGGGCGGGCCGGAGGGCACGGGGCCGGCGGGCAAGCCGCGCTCCCTGTGGTCGGACGCCTGGCGCGACCTGCGCCGCGACCCGGTCTTCCTCGTCTCCGCCCTGGTCATCCTCTTCCTGGTGTTCATCTCGGTCCGGCCGTCGGCCATCGCTTCCGGGAACCCGCTCACGTGCGACCTGGCCAGGGCGCAGGACGGCTCGGCTCCCGGGCACCCCTTCGGTTACGACGGTCAGGGCTGCGACGTCTACACCCGCACCGTGTACGGGGCCCGTACGTCGGTGACGGTCGGGGTCCTGGCCACGCTCGGGGTGTCGGTGTTCGGGTCGGTGCTGGGCGGGCTGGCGGGCTACTTCGGGGGCCTGTGGGACGCGGTGCTGTCCCGGATCACGGACATCTTCTTCGCCATCCCGGTCGTCCTCGGCGGACTCGTCCTCCTCTCGGTCGTGACCTCCAATACGGTCTGGCCGGTCATCGGGTTCATGGTGCTGCTCGGCTGGCCGCAGATCTCCCGCATCGCGCGCGGCTCGGTCATCACCGCCAAGCAGAACGACTACGTCCAGGCCGCCCGTGCCCTGGGCGCCTCCGACCCCCGCATCCTGCTGCGGCACATCGCACCGAACGCCGTCGCCCCGGTGATCGTGGTGGCGACCATCGCGCTGGGCACCTACATCGCCCTGGAGGCGACCCTGTCCTACCTCGGTGTGGGCCTCAAACCCCCCAGCGTCTCCTGGGGCATCGACATCTCCGCCGCCTCCCCCTACATCCGCAACGCCCCCCACGCCCTGCTGTGGCCCTCGGGCGCCCTGGCGGTCACGGTGCTGGCGTTCATCATGCTGGGCGACGCGGTCCGCGACGCCCTCGACCCGAAGCTGAGGTGACGTCCGCCGTGCTGCTCGACGCACGCGACCTGCACGTGGAGTTCCACACCCGCGACGGGATCGCCCACGCCGTCAACGGAGTCGGCTACGCCGTCGACGCGGGTCAGACGCTGGCGGTGCTGGGGGAGTCGGGGTCGGGGAAGTCGGTCACCGCGCAGGCCGTGATGGGCATCCTCGACACACCGCCCGGGCGGATCACCCAGGGGCGGATCCTGTTCCGGGGACGGGACCTGCTGACGCTGAAGGGCGAGGAGCGCAGGAGGATCCGCGGCACCGAAATGGCGATGATCTTCCAGGACGCCCTGTCCGCCCTCAACCCGGTGATGACGGTGGGGGACCAACTGGGGGAGATGTTCGTCGTCCACCGGGGCATGTCACGCAAGGACGCGCGCGCGAGGGCCGTGGAGCTGATGGAGCGGGTGCGGATCCCGGCCGCCGCCCAGCGGGTGCGCGACTACCCGCACCAGTTCTCCGGCGGGATGCGCCAGCGCATCATGATCGCCATGGCGCTGGCCCTGGAACCGGCCCTCATCATCGCCGACGAACCCACCACCGCCCTCGACGTCACCGTCCAGGCCCAGGTCATGGACCTCCTCGCCGACCTCCAGCGCGAGTACCGCATGGGACTGATCCTCATCACCCACGACCTGGGCGTGGTCGCCGACGTCGCCGACAGGATCGCCGTGATGTACGCGGGACGGATCGTGGAAACCGCCCCCGTCCACGACCTCTACAAAGCCCCCGCCCACCCCTACACCCGGGGCCTGCTGGACTCCATCCCGCGCCTCGACCACAAGGGCCGGCAGCTCTACGCCATCAAGGGCCTGCCACCGAACCTGACACACATCCCGCCCGGCTGCTCCTTCCACCCCCGCTGCCCCATGGCCAGGGACGTCTGCCGCACCGACGAGCCCCCGCTGTACGAGGTGTCCGAGACGCGGGGCAGTGCCTGCCACTTCTGGAGGGAGTGCCTCGATGGCTGAACCGATCCTCGAAGTCAGCGGCCTGGTCAAGCACTACCCGCTCACCCGGGGCGTCCTGTTCAAGAAGCAGATCGGCGCGGTCAAGGCCGTCGACGGCGTCGACTTCACCCTCGCCCAGGGCGAGACCCTCGGCATCGTCGGCGAATCGGGCTGCGGCAAGTCCACCGTCGCCAGACTCCTGTGCGGCCTCGAACGACCCACCGCCGGCACCATCACGTTCAAGGGCGAGGACATCACCCGGCTGTCCGGCAAGGCCCTCAAAGCCGTGCGCCGCAACATCCAGATGGTGTTCCAGGACCCGTACACCTCCCTCAACCCCCGCATGACGGTCGGCGACATCATCGGCGAGCCCTACGACATCCACCCCGAAGCGGCCCCCAAGGGCGACCGCCGCCGCAGGGTGCAGGAACTGCTGGACGTCGTCGGCCTCGACCCCGAGTACATCAACCGCTACCCCCACCAGTTCTCCGGCGGCCAGCGCCAGCGCATCGGCATCGCCCGCGGACTGGCACTGCGCCCCGAGATCATCGTCGCGGACGAACCCGTCTCCGCGCTCGACGTCTCCATCCAGGCGCAGGTCGTCAACCTCCTCGCCCGGCTCCAGACGGAGTTCGACCTCTCCTACCTCTTCATCGCGCACGACCTGTCCATCGTCCGCCACATCTCCGACCGCGTCGCCGTGATGTACCTGGGCCGCATCGTGGAGACCGGACGCGACAGCGAGATCTACGACCACCCCACCCACCCCTACACCCAGGCCCTGCTCTCCGCCGTCCCCGTACCCGATCCCGACGCCCGCGAACACCGCGAACGGATCATCCTCACCGGCGACGTGCCCTCCCCCGCCGACATCCCCTCCGGCTGCCGGTTCCGCACCCGCTGCTGGAAAGCACAGGAACGCTGTGTCGTGGAGGTCCCCGCGCTCGCCGTGCCGGCCGCCTTCCGCGACGCGGCCGGTCCCGCCGCGCACCCGTCGGCCTGTCACTTCGCGGAGGAGAAGCAAGTGGTGCCGCCGGAGGAGTCCCGGCTGAACGGCAACGGGCCGGGGTGACATGGCGCACCCCGGCCCGTTCACGGCACCCGCACGGCCGTACGTCCTTCAGGATGCCGTGTCCGTATAGCGGCACGACTTCCGTGAAGTTGCCTGTGTGTTAACGCGGTTCACCGGCGTCTGCGGGCCGGGACAGGGACCGGCGGAGGAAGTCCAGCTGGAGCAGGAGCAGGTTCTCCGCGACCGTCTCCTGCGGGGTCATGTGGGTCACCCCGGACAGCGGCAGCACCTCGTGCGGGCGGCCGGCGGCCAGCAGGGCGGAGGACAGGCGCAGGGAGTGCGCGACGACCACGTTGTCGTCCGCCAGCCCGTGGACGACCAGCATCGGGCGGTGCGGCTCGGCGGGGTCGACCAGGCCCGCGTCGTCGATCACCGAGTTGCGCCGGTACACCTCCGGCTGCTCGTTCGGGTCGCCGAGATAGCGTTCCTGGTAGTGGGTGTCGTACAGCCTGAGGTCGGTGACCGGCGCGCCGACCACCGCCGCGTGGAAGACGTCCGGGCGGCGCAGCACCGCCAGCGCCGCCAGGTAGCCGCCGAAGGACCAGCCCCGGATCGCCACCCGGGTCAGGTCCAGCGGGAACCGCTCGGCGAGCGCGTGCAGGGCGTCGACCTGGTCCTGGAGGACGACCGCCGCCACGTCGTCCCGGATCGACTTCTCCCAGGCGGGCGAGCGGCCCGGGGTGCCCCGTCCGTCGGCGACGACCACCGCGAAGCCCTGGTCGGCGAACCACTGGGAGGTGAGGTGGGCGTTGTGCGCGGCGGCCACGCGCTGGCCGTGCGGACCGCCGTAGGGGTCCAGGAGAACCGGCAGGGGAGTGTCACCGGGGTAGTCCCGTGGCATAAGCACGGCGCACGGAATTCGGCGTGCGCCCCCCTGCGTGAGAGTGACCCGGGGGGACAAACCGGGATCTTCGGCGTACGACCGGACAGTAGCCGTCTGTTTTCCGTCACACAGCACCTGGACCCGGGCGCCCGGCCGGTCCAGCGCGGCGGACACGAGGACGGTCACGTTCCCCGCGCGCACCGCCGAGTGCACACCGGGCTCCCGCGACAGGCGCTCCACGCCCAGTTCGTTCACCCGGTACACATGAACTTCGCCAATTTCCGGCGCCTCGGCCTCCGGGCCGGAAGAGGCGGAAACCAGTACGTCGTCCGCACCCACGTCCAGAACCGCCCGCAGATGCAACTGACCGCTGGTCAAGGGACGTTCGCCGACCGCCAGGACTCGTGCGCCGCCCTCGTCCGCGATACGGACAAGCTGCCCCGAGGGGCTCCAGCAGGGCACACCGGCGAACAGTTCCAGCCAAGTTGGATCTTCATCGGCGTGCACCATCCGCGTGGCCCCGGAATCCGGCTCCACCGCCAGGTACAGCTGGCTGCGCTGATCCCGCGCCTGCACCAGCAGCAGCGGCGCACCCGCCTCTGACCAGTGCACACGTGCCAGATACGGGTAGCGCCGGCGGTCCCACACCACCTCCGTGCGCGTCCCGTCCAGCCCGTACACGAACAGGCGGACGTCCGCGTTGGGGGTGCCCGCGGCCGGGTACCGGATGCCGGCCGGCTCACGGTCCGGGTGGGCCGGATCGGAGATCCACCACCGCCGTACCGGCGTGTCGTCCACGCGTGCCACGAGCAGCCGGTCCGATCCCGGCGCCCACCAGAAGCCCCGCGAACGCGCCATCTCCTCCGCCGCGATGAACTCCGCGAGGCCGTAGGAGACGTCCGCCGACTCCGGCTCGGCCAGCGCCCGGTCGCCGTCGCCCCCGGCGCCCACGACCCGCAGCGCGCCCCCGGCGACGTACGCGATGTGCCGGCCGTCGGGGGCCGGGCGCGGGTCGATCACCGGACCTGGGACGGGGAGTTCGCGTGCCGTCCCGGCGCGCAGCTCCGCCGCGAAAAGCCGCCCTGACAAGGCGAAAGACGCCAACTCCAGGGCACTGTCGGTGGCATAGCCGATGATCCCGGCGCCGCCCTCGCGGCTGCGCTCGCGGCGCGCCCGCTCCTCGGCCGAGAGCTCCTCGGCGGCACCCTGGAGGAGCGCGCGCGGATCGGCCGCCAGGCGCTCCGCACCCCCCGGAAGATCCATGACCCACAGGGAGTTGGCCCGGTCGGTGCCCGAGCCGGAACGCAGGAACGCGACACGCGAACCGTCGGGTGCCACGGTGAACGCACGCGGCGCGCCGAGCGTGAACCGCTGGGTCCGGGCGTGCCGACGGGGGAAGGAGTCAGCCTCGGTCGTCATACCCCGACCATATTGGCCATGCGCCCCCTTGTGCGGCTGTGCGCCGATCGATGCGCGAGTACGGATAGTTATGATCACTACCGCAGAGTGGGTAGGAACCTGCTGTCGTCTGCATGGAATTGCTCTACTGATCTGGAACCCGCGTCCCCTGGGATCTTTGGAGGTGAGCCGCCGTGGCACTCTCGATTTCGGCGGTGGTGCTGCTGGCGATCATCGTCTTCCTGCTGATCAAGAAGTCAGGGCTGAAGGGCGGCCACGCGGTCGTCTGCATCCTGCTCGGCTTCTATCTCTCCTCCTCGACCGTGGCTCCCACGATCAGCGAGCTGACGACCAACGTTGCGAGCATGATCGGCAGCATCAAGTTCTGACGGCCGGCGTGGCGACGGCGGCTGGACGACTGGCGACCTGATCCGGTCGCCAGCTGTCCGATCCCGCTGCTCGTAGCCGCCTGACTCCGTAAGCTGTGCCGTCCTGGACGAGCGAGGCTTAGGGGCCGGAGGGCGCACGACGAGAGCGTGGACAAGCGGCTTCGGGGGCTTGCGAAGGCGTCCCCCAACTTCGGGCGCCTTTACGGGTACCAGCCGCTGCTCGCCATCTATGGTTCGCAAGCGGAGCTCACCGTCTTCACCAATCCGAACGTCGCCTACGTCAGCGCAGGCCAGTTCGGTGAGGTGCTGGCCGAGGAGTTCGTCACGCGGACGGGCACGCGTGTCCAGGGGACGAACCAGGTCGACCGCATCAACGCTCTGACCCGGGCCGGCGTCCTCGTCGGCTGGAGCCGTGATGCCTTCCACAAGCTGCGCCGGGGCCGCAACGATGCCGCGCACAACCATCTCTTCGACACCACGAAGGCCCTGGAAGCCCTGAAGCTGTGCTGGCAGCTGGGTGACCTCTTCGACCGCGCCATGGGCGGCACCCGCGCGGTGACCGCGTTCGTCCCCCCCACCTTCCCGGCCGAGACGCCGGAGACCGATCCGCAGGAGATCGCGGAACTGCGCGTGGCGCTGGAGGGGCACCAGCGCACGCTGGCGGAGTCCCGGGTAAAGCTGTCGGAGGTCGGCGACCGCCTGGAGGCGGAGCGCCGAGCCCGTGCCGAGGCAGAAAGGATCATCGCTGGCGCCGAGCAGGCCAAGGCGACGTACGCCGCACAGGTCGAGGAACTGCGGGCACAGGTCGCGGAACTGAGGGCCACCCATCAGCAGCGGTACGACGTCGAACGGCTCAAGCCCCGCCCGATCGCCTCCGCCGCCCGTGACGCGATCGTGGAGCGCGCCCAGCGCCCCGCCCCGCTCAACGAGGTACAGGCACGGGAGAAGATCGATGCCATGCTGGCCAAGGCGGGCTGGCTGATCCAGGACAAGGCGGACGCCAACCCGCTGGCGGGTACGGGCGTCGCCATCCGCGAGTTCACCCTCGCCACCGGCCGCGCCGACTACGTCCTCTACGTCGACGGGAAGATCGTCGGCGTCATCGAGGCCAAGCGCGAGGGGACCCCCCTGGCCGGTGCCCTCGCCCAGAACGAGCGGTACGCGGCGGGCGTGCTCAAGGAGCACGCCCTGGCCGTGTGGCGCCGCGACGAGCCCTTCGCGTTCCGCTACGCCACCACCGGCACCGAGACGTACTTCCTCAACCGTGTGGACCCGGACGCCCGCTCCCGCGAGGTCTTCACCTTCCACCGCCCGGACACCGTCCTCGCGTGGATGCGGCACGCCGACGAGCACCCGGACGCGCCGACCTTCCGAGCGGCCCTGCGGACCCGTATGCCGCTGCTGGAGACCCATGGCCTGCGCATGGCCCAGGTGGAGGCCATCACGGGCCTGGAGGGCTCCCTGGCGGCCGACCAGCCGCGCGCCCTCATACAGATGGCCACGGGCGCCGGCAAGACGTTCACCGCCGTCACCGAGACCTACCGGCTGCTCCGGTACGCGGGTGCCCGCCGGATCCTCTTCCTCGTCGACCGCAACAACCTCGGCCGCCAGGCCCGCGCGGAGTTCGACAAGTACCGCACGCCGGACGAGAACCGGAAGCTCACCGACCTCTACAACGTCGACATGCTGGGCCGCGGCGGCCTCCAGGAGACCTCCTCGGTCGTCATCTCGACGATCCAGCGGATGTACGCCCTCCTGAAGGGCGAGCCGCTGGACGACGGGCCGGAGACCGAGGACCGCGAGGACGACGCGGCCTCGCCCCTGGACGAGTCCTACGTGGCGGACGAGCCGATCACGGTCGAGTACAACCCCGACGTCCCGATCGAGTCCTTCGACGTGATCGTCGTCGACGAGTGCCACCGCTCCATCTACGGCCTGTGGCGCGGGGTCCTGGAGTACTTCGACGCCCACCTCGTCGGCCTCACCGCCACGCCCACCCGCCAGACCAAGGGCTTCTTCGACCACAACGAAGTCTCGCGCTACACCTACGAGCAGGCTGTCGCCGACGGCGTGAACGTCGACTTCGACATCGTGCGCATCAAGACCGACCTGCGGGACGAGGGCGCCGTCGCGACGATCGAGGCGGGCACGACGGTCCGCATCCGCGACCGGCAGACCCGTGCCCAGCGGTACGAGGAGCTGGACGAGGACTTCACCTACACCGCCCCGCAGATCGGCCGCACGGTCATCACGGAGGACGAGGTCCGTGCCGTGCTGACGGTCTACCGGGACAACTGGAAGCGTTGGTTCCCCGGCCGGGCCGACCTCCCCAAGACACTGATCTTCGCCGGTCCCTACGACGACCACGCCGATGAGGTGCTCAAGCAGGTCAAGCAGGTCTTCGGCCGGGGCGACGAGTTCGCCAAGAAGATCACCTACCGCTCCCGCGACAACGGCGACGACCCCGAGGCCCTGATCAACGATCTGCGCAACTCGCCCCGGCTGCGAGTTGCGGTCACCGTCGACATGATCGCCACGGGCACGGACGTGAAGCCGCTGGAGTGCGTGATCTTCCTGCGGCCGGTGAAGAGCCCGGTGATGTTCGAGCAGATGAAGGGGCGCGGTGCCCGTTCCATCGACGCGGACGAGCTGAAGGCGGTCACCCCGGAGGCGGCGCCCGACCTGAAGAAGGACCGTTTCGTCCTGATCGACGCGGTCGGCGTCACGGACTCCCCGCTGGTGGACGCCCGCCCGCTGATCCCGGCCGGAGCCGAACGCGGTGTCTCGCTGGCCAAGCTCCTCGACAAGGCCGGCACGCGGTCCCTGACGGCCGACGAGGCGGAGACGCTGGCGCGCCGCCTGGCCCGCATCGACCGACAGCTGGGCGACGAGGAGAGGACGCTCCTGGCCCGGACGTCCGGGGGAGTGAGCCTGGCCGACCTGGCCCGCCGCATCACGGACGCGGTGGATGTGGACACCCAGGACCGGGCCCGGCACGAGGGCGGCCCCGAACTGGCGCAGAAGCTGGTCCAGGACGCGGTGGCCCCGCTCACCGCCCGCCCGGAGCTGCGCAAGCTGATCCTGGAGATCCGTCACCAGCAGGACCTGTCTCTTCGAGGGCGGCGCGGGCGAGAAGGTCCGCCGCAAGCTGCTCGACGAGTTCGACCTGCACACCATCCTGCGGCTGCCCACTGGCATCTTCTACGCGGGCGGCGTGAAGGCGAACGTCCTCTTCTTCGAGAAGAAGCCCCCGCGCGCGGACGGCAAGCCCCACACCACCGAGACGTGGGTCTACGACTTCCGCACGGGCCAGCACTTCACGCTCAAGCAGCGCCCGCTCACCCGCGCCCACCTGGACGACTTCGTGACGGCCTACCGGCCGGGCGAGCCCCGCTCCTCCCGCGTCGAGTCCGAGGACGAGAACGGGCCGTTCAAGAAGTTCAGCTACGAGGACCTGATCGCCCGCGACAAGGTCAACCTCGACATCACATGGATGAAGGACCCATCCCTCGACGACGCCGACAGCGGCCTGCAGCCCGAGGTGATCGCCGAGGAGATCGTCCGCGACCTCCAGTCCGCCCTGACGGAGTTTACGGCCATCGCCCGCTCCCTGGGCGGCGACGTGGACGTACCGGAGGTCGAGGCCGAGTAGGGGAGTGCCCGGTCAGCCCCCGCTCGCGTACGGCACGAAGCCGGCCCACGCGGCGGGGGCGAAGGCCAGCTGGGGACCCTCGATGTTCTTGGAGTCACGCACGTGGACGGTGCCGGGCTCGGTGGCGATCTCGACGCAGGAGTCGCCTTCTGGCCCGCTGCTGTAGCTGCTCTTGAACCAGGCCAGGTCGGAGGTGTCCGTGGCGGAGGCCTTGCGGATCATGTTTCTCCCAGCATTCGCTCGATGAGGGCCAGTGTCTCCCCGGGCGGAAGAGCCTGCGCCCGGATCGTGCCATACCGCAGGTCGAGAATGCGTAGCTGCCTCGGATCAGAGGCAGGGCGGCCGTTGAATGCGCCGTCGGAACGCCCTACCGCTGTTCCGTCCTCGAACTTCAGCAGTTCGATCCTGCCGCTCATGCCTGGGTGGGCAACGCTGTCCATCGGCATGACCTGAAGTGAGACGTTGTTCAACCGCCCGACTTCCAGCGGGCGTTCGAATTGCTGTTCGAAGAGAGCGCGTGCGTAGTCAGGCGTCTGCAGCAGGCCGGCGATGCTGCTGCACTCGTACACCCCGATCTCGACCGCCCGCGCCTCCAACTGCGCCAGGTCCCGCACCTTCTTCGGATACCGGACCTTCTTCACGTCCTCCCTCATCGCCGCGATGAGGCCCTTGGCGTCCAGCACCTCGTCCGCCGTGTCCAGGTACTCGGGCCGGGGGATGCGCTTCCCGGCCTCGATCTTGTAGACGAGATCCTCGCCGTACCCGACCGCCACCGCGAACTCACCGACCCGCATGCCAGCCGCCTCCCGGCGGAGCCTCAACTGCCGGCCCACCGTGGCCACCACGGCAAGCGCCCAGTCGTCGTTCGGATCCACCTCCCACCCCGGCTCCTCGGACTGGTCCGTCCCGGTCCTGACCCGCACCGCCTCACCGTTCACCGACATGCGTGCCCCTCCGTTGCGTTGCTCCGTACCGTCACGTCCTGCGCGCACGAGCCGTACCGACAGTCCGGACAGCACCGGACAAGCCTTGGGTGATCACGGTACGCAACCCTGTGATTACTCCTCACGGTATGCCCGGTCGGCCACGCTGAGTGACGTGAATCAGGGATTCGCCGAAGCTAGGACTCAACCCGACGGCAGGGTCCGCAACTTCAGCATGCTGCTGTCCTGCACTCCGCGCCGTGCCCGCCTCGCCCGGCTGCTCGCGGTGAACGCGCTGCGGAACCGGGCGCTCCCGGACGAGCGGGCGAGTCACGTCGTCGCCGAGCCGGCGGCCAACGCGGCCATCCACGGCCGCGTACCCGGACGCAGCTTCCGCCTGACGCTCTACGTGGTCGGCGGCACGCTCCGCATCGAGGTCGCCGACACGCGCGGTGACCGGCGGCCCGTGCTGCGGGAGCCCGGAGCCGGCGCCGAGTCGGGCCTGGGGCTTCTCCTCGTGGACGCACTCGCCGACCGGTGGGGAACCAGCGAAGGGTGCTTTCCGCGCAAGACCGTCTGGGCGGAGATCGGCTTCACGGCACCGGAACCCGACCCCACGCGCTCCGGTGCCGTCGGCGACTGAAAGACAAAGAACGCTGGGGGAAAGCACCCCCGCCAAACCCCACCTCCCGCCCGTGGTCGCACTCACTCGGGCGGGTGAACATCTCCGGTCCCACTGGATTTCGCAGCCGCCGAGGCCCGACGCTCGGCGCAGCGCACCACCACAACCGCAGACATGAGACGGCCCCCGCCGGGACGGCAATCCCAGTGCGAGGGCCTGACCACCGAGGAAGAAGAGAGCTTCCCGATGGGTACCGAGAACCCTAGCGTGCCCCCGCACGCCCAGGCCCGCCTTGCGGGCAACAAGCACCCGAACCAGGGGCCCGGCACGGCCCACCGCTCCGGTGGGCTCCAGCACGACAACTCCCGTCACACCACACGCTTCACGGTGGTCGGCAACCACCTGGCGCAGCACAGGGAACTCTCGCTCCTCGCGATCGGACTCGGCGTGCACCTCCAGTCGCTGCCGCAAGGTGCCCCGGTCGACATCAAGACCCTCGCCGCCCGGTTTCCCGAGGGAGCCACCCGTATCGCCGCCGCCCTGCGCGAGCTGGAGGCCCACGGCTACCTGCGGCGCGAGCGCCACCGCACCCCTGCCGGCCGCATCGTCACCCGCACGGTCTCCTGCAACCAGCCGGCGGCGGCCCGCCACCGCTCCGATGCTCACGGCCACCCGGAGGCTCACGCGGAGGCACCGCAGCGGCGGGAGGCGCGCCGGGGGAGCACGCCGTGCCGGGCGCGCGAGAAGCCGACGCCCCGCAAACCGCTCCCCGCCGTGCCGAGCCCCGCGTACGCCGCCCCCGCGCTCCTGGAAGCCGCCACCGGCCTCCTCGCGGACCTCCACCGCCACGACCCCCGGCTGCTCCTCTCCGCCCGCGACACGGCCCACCTGGCCCTCGGCGTCGCCGCCTGGCTGGAGCGAGACGTCACCTCCGCCGCCGTACGCCGTGCCTTGACCGCCGACCTGCCGCCGGAGGGCGTTCGACGCCCCGCGGTGCTCCTGGCACACCGCCTGACCGCCCAGCTACCGCCTCCGCCGCCGTTCCGGGCGCCGGCTGTCCCGCAGCCACCCCGGCACCCGATGCGGAACTGCGACGGCTGCGACCGCGCCTTCCGCTCACCCGACCCCGGAACCCGCTGCCGGGAGTGCCGAACCGAACTCCGGGAGGCCGCCTAGCATGAACGTGACGATCCTTGCCCCTGGGCACAGACGACGAGGAGCGAGCGCCATGACCATCGCACCCGACAACGCGCAGCAGGGCGCCTCCCACGTCTACCGGGCCATGCGCGACTTCGTGCAGTCCATGGACGACACGCTGCCCGGCAAGTTCGAGATCACCAAGGAAGGGATCGTCCACGACATGATGTCGCCCGTGAAGCAGCACGAGCTCACCGTGCTGCGCCTCCGGAAGCGCCTGGAAAAGGTCATGCCGGAGGAGATCGTCGCGCACACGGGTGAACCCGATGTGGAGGGCGAATTCGAGGGGATCATGCGCCGTCCCGACGTCATGGTGATCGCCGAGGAGGACATGGAAGGGGACGGGACCTTCGATCCTCGTACGCTTCTCGCGGCCGTCGAGATCGTCTCCCGTTCCAACCCGGACAACGACTGGGTCGGAAAGATGCGCGACTACCCGCTGCTCGGCATCCCCGTCTACGGCGTGTTCGACCCGCGCACAGGCACCGGTGCCGTATTCACGGACATCCACTCCACACCGGACGGCCCCCGCTACGCCACCCGCAAGGACTTCGTCTACGGCGAGGACGTCACCATCGGGGAGTGGACCATCCCCACGAGCGGCCTGCCGCGCTACCACGACGACGAAGCGGAAGAGACCGAGTCCTGAGGGAGTCGATCCGGAAGCAGAAGGACTTGTTTCGGTCACCTTCGATCGAATTTTGCTCGCCAGCTTGGCCGCCCCCCCTGGCGATTCCGCGATCGTACTCATAAAGATCTTGAGGGAGAGTGATCACGGGGCTGCGCATGGCTGTTTCCAGACCGCAGACGCGTCAGTTCGAGGCGTTCATGACGAACCTGTCCTACGCCCGGCGGATGGTCGAGGCGGGTCGGATGCTCACGCCCTTTCGGTCACCCACGATCGACATCGACGACTTCTATCGGGCGGCCTGGGTCCAGGCCGTCGGTGCCATCGACCACTGGCTGCACGAGGAGGTTCTGCGTCGGGTGGCCGAACTGACCATCAAGGACAGCCCCGAGATGCCGCACCAGCTGCGGATGTGCGAACTGCCGTTGCACCGGGTCGAAGCGGTTCGGCGGGGGGAGGTCACGCTCTCCGAGGCCGTCGTGGAGCACCTGCACGACAAGCTGGCCGTGCAGGCGCTCCAGCACCCCGGCAAGATTTCCGAGGTGCTCAAGCTGGTGACGGAGAAAAAGGTCTGGTTCGAGGCGGCGGGGTGTATCAATCAGCACTTCTTCCAGGGGCGGACCACGTTCAACGAGAAGAAGCTCCGCGGCCGGTACCTGGAAATCACTCAGCGCCGCAACAAAATCGCGCACGACGCCGACCTGATCGACGGCGACCTCAAACAGCGCCGCCCGATCGACGAGGCGGAGGTGACGGACGCCATCGACTGGATCGAGCGGATCGCCCTGGCCATCGCGCACGTCCTCGACGGCGAGGGATGACCGACCGGGGTTCGGCGAACCGCCCGGCCGCCTCATAGGCTGGCCTCCATGACGGAACTGCCCTCCCGGCGTCTTCTCCTGGTGCACGCGCACCCGGACGACGAGTCGATCAACAACGGCGCGACCATGGCCCGGTACGCGGCCGAGGGTGCCCATGTGACCCTGGTCACCTGCACCCTGGGGGAGCGGGGCGAGGTCATCCCGCCCGAGCTGCGGCACCTGACGGGTGCCGCGCTGGGCGCGCACCGGCGCGGCGAGCTGGCCGCGGCCGTGTCCGCGCTCGGCGTCACGGACGCCCGGCTGCTCGGCGGCGCCGGGCGGTACGGCGACTCGGGCATGATGGGCCTCGCCGACAACGACGACCCCGGCTGCTTCTGGCGGGCCGACGTCGACGAGGCCGCCGGGAGGCTCGCCGAGGTGATCCTGGAGGTCCGCCCCCAGGTCCTCGTGACGTACGACGACGACGGCGGCTACGGCCACCCGGACCACGTCCAGGCCCACCGCGTCGCCATGCGCGCGGTCGACCTCGCGGCCGAACGCGGCCACCGGATCGCCAAGGTGTACTGGAACCGCGTCCCGCGCTCCGTCGCCGACGCGGCCTTCGCCCGCCTCCAGGACGAGCTGTCCGCACTGCCGTTCGACAAGGGCGCCGCCGTGGACGACGTACCCGGCGTGGTGGCCGACGAGCGGATCACCACCACGATCGACGGCACCGCGTACGCCGCCGCCAAGGCCGCCGCCATGCGCGCCCACGCCACCCAGATCGAGGTCGCCGAACCGTACTTCGCGCTCTCCAACGAACTCGCCCAGCCGCTGTTCACCACCGAGTACTACGAGTTGGTGCGCGGTCCGGGGCAGCGCGGGGAGACCGACCTCTTCGCCGGCCTCGACCTCGGGGAGGCGTCATGAGCGACGGCGGGAACGGCTCCCTGCTCGCCCAGCCGCTGCGCCCGCCCTCCGCGGGACGGGCCGCCGCCCTCGTCGGCCTGTTCCTGCTCGGCGCCGTCACGGGCCTGGCCGGGGCCCTCCTCCAGGCCGCCTGGTTCCCCGGCGGGCTGCTGCTCGCGCTCGCGGGCGCCGCCGGACTGTTCCTCGGCGGCGCGTACGCCACCGGCGGCCGGGGCGGGGCGGTCGCGCCGGCGGCGGGCTGGGTCGTCGCCGTCCTCCTGCTCACCACCACGCGCCCGGAGGGCGACTACCTCTTCGGCGCGGGCGGCAGTTCCTATCTGTACCTGCTCGGCGGCATGGCCCTCGCTGTGATCTGCGCCACCGTTGGCGCGGGACGGCAACCGCGCGGCGGCCCTGCCCGACTTGGCAAGTGACGTACCACTTCGCCGCGCGGCGCGGGCGCGAGTCCGGTGGGGGTTTCCTCGGCGGTCATGGGATACGCGCCAGAAGTGGCCAGTATGGTGGTGCGCGCCGCCGAGCCTCCCCCAAGTTCTCGACTGCGCTCGAACAGGGGGCACCCCCAGCTGAGGTCGAAACGGGCGGCGGAGCCAACCGGGAGAACCTGCCTTGAGTCGTGAAACTGACACTCCGTCCTCCGGGCCCAACGGGCGCGGCGGAGCCGCATACCCCTCCGGCACGCCGCCGTACGGGACCCCCATGGCTTCCGACGACGGTACGGGCGCGGGCCGTTCGGGCACGCGGCCGGAGGAGAAGAAGACCGAGACCACGCTGACGACCCGGATCCGGATCAACATCCCCGGGTCCCGGCCCATCCCGCCGGTCGTCGTGCGCAAGCCCGTCGGGGACGGCGAGGGCGCCGAGGAGGCGCCGGCCGCCGAGCCGCTGCCCGTGGCCGACCAGCCGTCCGCCGGTACCGCCGAGGCCCCGGCCGAGCCCGCCGCCCAGGCGGAGGAGAAGACCAGCGACTGGTTCGCGCCGCGCAAGTCCGGCGCGCCCAAGGGCGGTCCGGGCGGCGGTGGCACGAACGGCGCCGGGATGTCCGGCGGTTCCGCCGCCACCCCCGCCTCCTCCGGCGTGTCGGGTGCCCGTTCGAGTGGTCCGGGAGCTTCGGGTGCGGCCGGTACCACCGGCGCACGCTCCGGCGGCGGCCGTCCCGGTGGCGTGGTCGGCTCCATGAGCGCGCCGGGCGCTCCCCGCTCCGGCGGCACGAACGGCAAGGGCCTGCCCGGCGCCACCGGCGGCCCGGTCGCCCCGGGGCACGGCGGCGGCACCGGCTCCTTCGACGTGACCGAGGCCCTGACCGCGGGCCCCCTCGGCGGCGGCTCCCGACCCGGCTCCACCGGCTCCGAGGAGCCCCGCCGTGACGACCTGCCGTACTTCTCGGAGAACGGCGGCCAGGACGACTTCGGTACGGGCACGTCGGGCGCCGGGGGCCAGGACGGCTACGGCGCCGGCGCGGCCGGGGCCAACAGGCACGACGGCTACGGCGGTGCCGCGGGCGGTGCCCGCGGGAACGGCGGTCCCGGCGGCGTCAGCGGCTTCGACGGCCCCGGTGGCCATGGCGGCCCCGGCGGCCCGCAGGGCGGACCGGCCGGTCCCACCAGCGGCCCGGTGACCGGCGACGGCACCCTCGTCCCGCCGGCCGCCGGTGGCGTCGGCATGGGGCCGGGCGAGCCCTTCGACGGCCCGGCGGGCGCCGGCTTCGGCGGCCAGGGCACCCCGTCGGCACGCAGCGCCCTTGCCGACATCGCCGATCTCGACGCGCCCGGCGTGGCGGGTGGCTTCAACGGACCCGGCGGTGCCGGCCGGCCCGGCGGTCCCGGCGTCCCCGGCGGTCCGGGGCTCAACCCCGGCGGCCCGGCGGGCCGTGGCCCCGGTGGCGGGCTCAGCGACGACACCGCGATCCTCACCCCGCAGAAGCCGGCCCCGGAGCCGGGCACGCCCGGATACCGGCCCCCGTCCGCCGACAACGTCTCCGGACACACCGTCACCAGCGGCATCCCGGTCGTCCCGAACGCCGGCAAGCCCCCGTTCGGCACCCAGCCCGGCGGCCCGGCGGCGTCCACGGCGCCCAAGCCGGAGCCGGCCGCCGCGCCCAAGGCTGCGGGCAAGCCGAAGAAGAAGGGCCGCAGCAAGCTTATGCTGCTCGTCGTCGGCGTGTTCGTCGTGGCGGGCGGTGCCTACGGCGCCGGACTGCTGATGAACCACACCGACGTGCCCAAGGGCACCACCGTGCTCGGTGTCGACATCGGCGGCGGCACCCGCGACGACGCCGTCAAGAAGCTGGACGACGCCTTCGGCAGCCGGGTGAACAAGCCGCTGAAGCTGGCCGTGGGCGGCAAGACGGTCACCCTCACGCCGGAGAACGCCGGTCTCCAGTTCGACTACCAGGCCACGGTGAGCGGGGCCGCCAAGAGCGACTACAACCCGGTCCACGTCGTCGGCTCCCTCTTCGGGCAGAAGCGCGTGGTCCAGCCGGTCATGCCGGTGGACGAGGAGAAGCTCCAGGCCGCGCTCCAGCAGGCCGGCGGCGGTTCGGGCTCGGCCACGGACGGCACCATCAAGTTCGAGTCCGGCGGCAAGGCCGTGGCGGTCTACGGCAAGGCGGGCAAGGCCATCGACGCGGGCCGCTCGACCACGGCGGTCGAACAGGCGTACCGCACGCTGGTGGAGACGGGCAGCACGCCCCCGGTCGCCGTGCCGACCACCATCAAGCAGCCGACGGTGTCGAACGCCGAGGTGGACCGAGTGATGAACGACTTCGCGAAGCCCGCGATGTCCGGCATCGTCAAGGTGCAGACCGACGCGGCGCACGTCATCCGGTTCGGTCCGCTGTCGCTGCCGAAGATCCTCGGCTTCAAGGCCGTGGACGGCAAGCTCGTGGACACGTACGACCTGGGCGCGCTCAAGGAGGCCTACGGCACCACCTTCGACGGCGTGCAGATCCAGACCGCGACCGGGAAGCGCGGCGTCCTGCCGCAGGACGTGGTCGGCGCGCTGCGCCAGGCCCTGCGGGGCAAGACGGAGGCGGAGCGGGTCGGGGTCATCGACACCAACCCGAGCTAGCCGGCTGATTCCGGGGGCGCCCCTGCCCAGGGGGCGCCCCCTCGCCGTGTCCGTCACCCGCACCGCGTGACATCTGTCATGCGGCACTGAGGACCCCCGACACTGCCCGCTCCCGGGCCCCCGCCGCCAGCATGGACGGCATGACGACGACAGCGGCACCGGCCACCACCCCGGTGGTCGGGTTCGACCAGGTGACCAAGACGTACGGGAGCGTGCGGGCCGTCGACGGCCTCTCGCTCCGGCTGTACCCGGGCGAGACCGTCGCCCTCCTCGGCCCGAACGGGGCCGGCAAGTCCACCACCCTGGACCTGCTCCTCGGGCTCAAGCAGGCCGACGGCGGCACGGTGGGCCTGTTCGGCGGCAGCCCCCGCGAGGCGATCGTGGCCGGCCGGGTCGGGGCGATGCTCCAGAGCGGCGGCCTGATGGACGGCGTCACCGTCGCCGAACTGGTGAAGCTGGCCTGCTCCCTGCACCCGCGGCCGTACCCGGTCTCCGACGTGCTGGCCCGGGCGGGCATCGCCCAGATCGCCGACCGCAAGGTGGACAAGCTCTCCGGCGGCCAGGCGCAACGGGTCCGGTTCGCCCTCGCCACCGCCGGCGACAGCGATCTGATCATCCTGGACGAGCCGACCACCGGCATGGACGTCGCCGCCCGCCAGGCCTTCTGGGCCACCATGCGCGAACAGGCCGACCAGGGCCGTACGGTCCTCTTCGCCACCCACTACCTGGAAGAGGCCGACGCCATCGCGGACCGGGTCCTGGTGCTGCACCGGGGCCGGCTCCTCGCCGACGGCACGGCCGCCGAGATCAAGGCCAAGGCGGGCGCGCGGCGGATCTCCTTCGACCTGGCCGGCGAGATCGACACCGGCGCCCTGCGCGGGCTGCCGTTCCTCACCTCGATCGACGTATCGGGCCAGACCGTCCGCATCCAGTCCGCCGACGCCGACGCGACCGTGCACGCCCTCTACGGCCTCGGTGTCTACCCCCGCAACCTCGAAGTCGCCGGGCTCGGTCTGGAGCAGGCCTTCGTCGCCATCACGGAGGCCGAGGAGGCCAAGCAGTCGTGAACGCCCTCATCAAGCTCGAACTGGCCCGCGCCCTGCGGAACAGGAAATTCCTGTTCTTCTCGGTGCTCTACCCCTCGATCATCTACCTGATCTTCTCCAGCAGCGCCGGCTCGGCCGGGCGGGTCGACGGCACCGGTCTGACCGTCGCCACCTACCTGATGGTCTCCATGGCCTCCTTCGGCGCCCTGACCGCCGTCCTGATGGGCAACAGCGAGCGCATCGCCAAGGAGCGCGAGAGCGGCTGGGTACGGCAGCTACGGCTGACCCCGCTGCCCGGACGCGGCTACGTCCTCGCCAAGACCGCGAGCGCCGCGGTGGTGAGCCTGCCGGCCATCGTCGTCGTGTTCGCCGTCGCCGCCGGCGTCAAGCACGTACGCCTGGACGTCTGGCAGTGGCTCGCGCTCACCGGGGTCATCTGGGCCGGCAGTCTCGTCTTCGCCGCGCTCGGCGTCGCCATCGGCTACCTCGCCTCCGGGGACGCGGTCCGCCCGATCACGATGATCGTCTACTTCGGCCTGTCGATCCTCGGCGGCCTGTGGATGCCGTCCACGACCTTCCCGCGGGTCCTCCAGGACATCGCCAAGTGGCTCCCCACGCACGCGTACGCTGCCCTGGGACGGGCGATCGAGCAGAGCCAGGCCCCGCACGCGGCGGACATCGCCGTCCTCGCCGGCTACTTCGTCCTCTTCGCGGGCGGCGCGGCCTGGCTGTACCGGAAGGACACGCTGAAGGCGTGAGCGCGATGACGGAAGACCCCCTGACCGGCGAGAAGCCGCCGGAACACCAGGTGCGGCTGGGCCAGCGCCCCCGCACCCGGCGGGACCTGCCGGCCAAGGTGCTGTGGATCGGCGTGTGGCTGGTCTTCCTCAGCTCACCGGTCGGCGACCTGGTCGGCGGCCACCACACCGCGCGCGCCACCCTCGCCGGCTCCCTCGGCCTGGCCGCGTTCGTCGGGGTCTACCTGACGCTGGTCTTCCGCAACATGGGCCGGTCCTTCGCGCCCCGGACCGTCGTCGGCCTCATCGCGGTCCTGGCCGTCCTGGCCCCCGTCCTCGCCTACACCCTCGGCAGCGCCTGGCTCGGCCTCTTCGTCTACCTGTCGGTGGCGTGCGGGGCCACCCTGCCGGTCCGGGCGTCGTACTGGGCGATCCCGGCGACGGCCACGCTGATGTACCTCGTCGGGCTGCGCTCGAACGAGAAGGAGGCCCGTGGCCTGCTGTTCCTCGTCGTGCTCATCGGGTTCGCGATGGTCGGTGTCGGGCAACTGGTGCGCACCACGATCGAGTTGCGCAAGGCGCGGGCCACCGTCGCCCAGCTCGCCGCCAACGAGGAGCGGCTCCGCCTCGCCCGCGACCTGCACGACCTGCTCGGCCACTCCCTGTCGCTGATCACGCTCAAGAGCGAGCTGGCCGGCCGGATGCTGCCCGACCACCCCGACAAGGCGGCCCAGCAGGTCGCCGACATCGAGCAGGTCAGCCGGCAGGCCCTGGTGGACGTCCGGGAGGCCGTCACCGGCTACCGGCGGCCCCGGCTCGCCGCCGAACTCGCCGGCGCCCAGGTCGCGCTGACCGCCGCCGGGGTCGTCGCCGAGGTGCCCGCCGAACCCGACCTCGCCGGCGTGCCCGAGGAGGCCGAGTCCGCGCTGGCCTGGGCGCTGCGCGAGGCGGTCACCAACGTGGTCCGGCACAGCGGCGCCGACCGCTGCGTCGTACGGCTGCTGCGCCGTCAGACCCTGGACGGACCGGTGCTCGAACTCTCTGTCGAGGACAGCGGGAGCGGGGGCTCGGGGAAGGGGCCCGGCAATGGCCTGACCGGGCTGACCGAGCGCCTGGAGAAGGCCGGCGGCAGCCTGGAGGCGGGCCGGGCCCGGCACGGGTTCCGGCTCGTCGCCCGTGTGCCCACGGCCGCCGGGGCGGACATAGGATCCGGGGCATGACGAGCATGATCAAGGTCCTCCTCGCCGAGGACCAGTCGATGGTCCGCGAGGCGCTGGCCGCGTTGCTCGGCCTGGAGGACGACATCGAGGTCGTCGCCCAGGTGGCGCGCGGCGACGAGGTCCTCGCGGCCGTCGGCGCGCACGGCGTGGACGTCGCGCTGCTCGACATCGAGATGCCCGGCTGCACCGGCATCGAGGCCGCGGCCCGGGTGCGCCGCGCACATCCAGGGGTCAAGCTGGTCGTCCTGACCACCTTCGGGCGCCCCGGCTACCTGCGCAGCGCCATGGAGGCGGGCGCCGACGCCTTCCTCGTCAAGGACGCCCCGGCCGCGCAGCTCGCCGAGGCGATCCGCAAGGTGCTGGCCGGCGAGCGGGTCATCGACCCCACGCTGGCCGCCGCCGCGCTCGCCGAGGGCGCCAACCCGCTCACCGAGCGCGAACGCGAGGTGCTCCGCGCGGCGGCCGACGGCTCCACCAACGCCGAACTCGCCCAGGCGCTGCACCTGTCCCAGGGCACGGTCCGCAACTACCTGTCGACCGCCATCCAGAAGCTGGCCGCGCGCAACCGGGCGGAGGCGGTACGGATCGCCCGGGACAAGGGGTGGCTGTGAGGGACCACCCCGGACTCAGTTGAGCTTGGACCTCGCCGTGCGCGCCTCCTGCCGGACCTTGCGGGCCGCCGACTCGTCCACCACCTCGATCAGGTCGGCGTAGTGCTGTAGTTCCTCGGCGCCCGCGACGAACTCGCCGCGCTGCACCAGCAGTTGCCCGCGCTCGTAGCGAAGGCGTGCCGGGTGCGAGGGGATGAGCAGCGCCAGCTCCACCGCCCGCAGCGCGACGTCCGACCGCTCCGGCCGGGCCGCCGCCCACGCCCGGATGTTGTTCAGGACGCGCTGGACGACCTCCAGGGGAGGCGCCGGCTCCAGCATCGAGGGGTCCAGGGACGTGCCCGTGGCGCCCACGACCAGCAGCTCGGCGTCCGGCCCGGTGAGCACCCGGCCACCGTCGAACGGATCGGCCAGCACCTGCTCCGCCGCCGACCCGAACCCGACCACGAAGTGCCCCGGCAGCGCGACGCCGTACACGGGGGCGCCCGCCCGGCGCGCGACCTCCAGCCACACCACCGACAGCAGGATCGGCAGCCCGCGCCGTCGCCGCAGCACCTCGTGCAGCAGGGAGGACTCCAGCCGCTGGTAGTCGCCCGGCGTCCCGTGGAACGCGTGGCGGGTGCCGAGCAGCCGCCGTACGGCCTCCGCCCACGCCCGTGGCCCGCCCGGCCGGAACGGCAGCTCGCCCGCCAGCCGGTCCAGCTCCGCCTGCGCGGCGTCGATACCGGCCTCGTCCAGCGAGCCGTCCGTCACCGCGCCGATCAGCAGACACAGCGCCGACAGGTCCGGCCGCTCGGACCGGGCCTCCTCGGCGAACCGCCGCCGCAACTCGGCGGAGCGGTCCTCGGAGGGAGGGTACGGGGGCGGCAGATACGGATGGCTCATGGCAGCCTCATGCCCTTCCACGGCACGTTCTACGGCTCCCCGAAGCGGGATGCCCGCGGTGCTCGGGTCGCCGGGTGGCCGCCGGGCTGCGCCGGGCCGCCACAGCGGCTGCCCGGCAGGGTCGGGCTGCTGGGGTGGTTGGCGGGCTGGGTTCGGCCGCCGGGGCGGTTGCTCGGGTGGGTCGGGCTGCCGGGGTCACTACCCGGCCGGGTCGCGCTGCCGGGATGGCTGCTCGCGCGGGTCCGGCCGCCGGGGCGGTCGCTCGCGCGGGTCCGGCCGCTGGGTATGGCGCCGTGCCGGGGGCGGGTACGGGGCGCGTCACTTGCCTGGGTCCAGGGTCTCGGGGTTCTCGCCCGGCAGGAACCGGGTCTCGGGGTTGTCCTCAGGCAGGGGCCCGGTCTCGGGGGCGCCTTCCGGTAGGGGCCCGGTCTCGGGGGCGCCTTCCGGCAGGGACCCGGTCCCGGGCGTGTCGCCCGGTGAGGGCCGTGTCTCGGGCGTGTCCGCCGGCGAGGGCCGGTCGGCGGTGGTGGGGGGCTGTTCCGGCAGGCCCTGCTCTTCGGGGGCCCGGTAGTGGTGGTAGGCGTGGTGGGGGGTGAAGCCCAGGGCGCGGTAGAGGGCTCGGGCGGAGTCGTTGTCGGTCTCCACCTGGAGCCAGGCCGCCGAGGCGCCCTCCTCCAGCGCGCGCCGGGCCAGCGCGGCCATGACCTCGGTGGCCAGCCCCTGCCGCCGCCGGCCGGGGTCCACCTCGACGGCGGCGAACCCGGCCCACCGTCCGTCCACGACACACCGCCCGATCGCCGCCGGCGGCTCGCCCTCCCCGGCGCCGGGCACGGAGGCGAACCACACCGACGGTCCGGAACCGAGCACCCGCAGGGCCACCTCGCTCACCCCCTTGCGCTGGTACCGCGCGAGCCACGCCTCGTCCGCCGTCCGGGACAGGACCACCCCCGCGCCCCCGGCCCGGTCCGCGACCGGCGCCAGGGCCCCGGTCCACAACTCGGCGGTCACCTCGCGCACCCAGCCGCGCCGCTCCAGCTCCGCGCACAGCATCTCCTGCGTGCCCTCGGCGCCGGTCGCGGTCTGCGCGTACGCGGGCAGGCCGCGCTCGCCGTACCAGCGTCGTACGGCCGCCAGGGCCGCGTCGAGCGGAAGCCCGGGGTCCCCGAGCGGCAGCACGCTGTTGGCGCGCCGCGTGAACCCGCCGGCCGCCCGCAGCTCCCACTCGCCCAGCCGCTCGCTCTCCACCGGCCGCCACGCCCGGGAGGAGATCCGCACGAGTTCCGGGTACGTGGCGGCGGGCCCCCTGCGCCGCGCCGGGGCGGCGGGCACGACCTTCCCGGCGACCAGCGCGGATTGCGGGATCCGGACCCGTTCGCCGTCCCGCCGTGTGATCATGAGCACGCCACCGTCCCATGATGTGAGAACACCCACCGTGTCAGTGAACTTCTCCGGTCCGCCACCGGGTTCGCCCAACCGCCGTACAGAGACCCGTTTCCCCACGTCAGCAGGGGTGATTCGGACCTCCAGGCGTCCTTTCGCCGAGATTTCCACTGGTCAGTTCACCCCTCCTGTTCGGATCATGCTCCGGAACGGAGATACTAGGGGCGGGCATCGACGACGCCGCGCTCCCGCGCGCCAGGCGGCGGAGCCTGAGGAGGCCCGCCAGCGCCCTATCGAGGAGGAACGACAGCGTGACCTACGTCATCGCGCAGCCTTGTGTCGACGTCAAGGACAAGGCGTGCATCGAGGAGTGCCCGGTCGACTGCATCTACGAGGGCCAGCGGTCCTTGTACATCCACCCGGACGAATGCGTCGACTGTGGTGCCTGTGAGCCGGTCTGCCCGGTCGAGGCGATCTTCTACGAGGACGACGTCCCGGAGGAGTGGAAGGACTACTACAAGGCGAACGTCGAGTTCTTCGACGAGCTGGGCTCGCCCGGCGGCGCCAGCAAGCTGGGGCTGATCGAGCGCGACCACCCCTTCGTCGCCGCGCTGCCGCCGCAGGGCGAGTGACCGACTGAGCACCAAGCGGCCGCCCGCCACACAGCGCCGCGCCGCCTCGGTCCCGTACGGCCCGATCAGCCCGATCGGTGCCGCACGGGACCGAGGTGTTTGCCGCACCGTACGAAAGTGAGCCTGATTCCCGTGTCCGCAGTCTCCGACCGGCTTCCCACCTTCCCCTGGGACAAGCTGGAGCCGTACAAGAAGACGGCCGCGGCCCACCCGGACGGCATCGTCGACCTCTCCGTCGGCACCCCGGTCGACCCGGTCCCCGAGCTGGTCCAGAAGGCCCTGATCGACGCGGCCGACTCCCCGGGCTACCCGACCGTCTGGGGCACCCCCGCCCTGCGCGACGCGATCACCGGCTGGCTGGAGCGCCGCCTGGGCGCGCGCGGGGTCACCCACCGGCACGTCCTGCCGGTCGTCGGCTCCAAGGAGCTGGTGGCCTGGCTGCCGACCCAGCTCGGCCTCGGCCCCGGCGACAAGGTCGCCTACCCGCGTCTGGCCTACCCCACGTACGAGGTCGGCGCCCGCCTGGCCCGCGCCGAGTACGAGGTCTACGACGACCCGCGCGACCTGGACCCGGCCGGCCTGAAGCTGCTCTGGCTGAACTCGCCGTCCAACCCCACGGGCAAGGTCCTCTCCCGGCAGGAACTCACGGACATCGTCGCCTGGGCCCGCGCCCATGACGTCCTCGTCTTCTCCGACGAGTGCTACCTGGAGCTGGGCTGGGAGGCCGACCCGGTCTCGGTCCTGCACCCGGACGTCAACGGCGGCTCCTACGACGGCATCGTCGCCGTCCACTCCCTCTCCAAGCGGTCCAACCTGGCGGGCTACCGCGCGGCCTTCGCCGCCGGCGACCCGGCCGTCCTGGGCCCGCTGCTGGAGATCCGCAAGCACGGCGGCATGATGACCTCCGCGCCGACGCAGGCGGCGGTCGTGGCCGCGCTCGGCGACGACGCCCACGTGCACGAGCAGCGCGAGCGCTACGCCGCCCGCCGCGAGGCGCTCCGCGCGGCGCTCCTCGCCGACGGCTTCCGCATCGAACACAGCGAGGCGAGCCTCTACCTCTGGGCCACCCGCGACGAGTCCTGCTGGACCACGGTCGCCCGCCTGGCCGACCGGGGCATCCTGGTGGCCCCGGGCGACTTCTACGGCGAGGCGGGGAAGAACCACATCCGCGTGGCCTTCACGGCGACGGACGAACGAGTGCGAGCAGCGGTGGCCCGCCTGACCGCGTAGCCGGCCCGTCCGTGTCGACGGGGCACAGACCGACGGCGCACAGACCGACGGGGCCCAGGAGAGGCGCCTGGACCCCGTCGGCGTTCACAGCCGGGCGCTCAGCCGCCCAGCGGCAGACCCTTGGTCGGCAGGGAGGACGTCGGCAGGGAGGACGTCGGCAGGGAGGACGTCGGCAGCCCGCCCTTGGTGAGGGCGTCCGTCGGCAGCCCGCCCTTCGTGGCACCGGAGGCCGTGTCCCCCAGGACACCGCCCGCGGTCCCGGCCACGTCGCCCGCGGCCTTCTGCGCCGCCGGGGCCGCCTTCTTCACGGCGGCGCCGCCGGTCTTGCCCGCGGCCGGCACCGCCTGCTCGACCGCCTTGCCGCCCGTGCGGCCCGCGACCGTGGTGACGCTCTGCGCGGCACCGTCGACGGCGTTGCCGACGTGCGCGCCGTCCAGGGCGGTCAGACCGCCCAGGTTCGGGGTGGCCGCCGGCAGATTCGTGGCCGCTCCGGCGGAGCCGGCCGCACCGACCCCGGCAGCCGCTCCCGCTGCGACGAGCAGCGCGGCACGGGCGATCCGGCGGGTCAGAGGGAGGGACATGATGCTCCATTCGACGGGAGAGAACGGTGTCTGTGTCCAAGCCCGTCTCCGGCTCGGACGCCGTGACTACCGCTCGAAGCCCGCGAAGGTTGCGGACGCCCCAGGTAAAGAATGGATAACGCGTCGCATTATCAGGTGTGGATAAAAACGGGCAAAGGACGTCCGCCGGAAATCGTGCAGAATCCTTCCCGCCCTTGATTCCCAAGGGTTCCCGGGACGGGCACGCCATCCGCCCGAACCGTCGTACGCCCCGGCCGCGCACAACCCGCCGGAGTGATCGTCCGTACTACTGTCCGGCCACGATCCGCACCGAGCCCACGGACGTCTCCACGGACTGCCCGGCGGAGCTCTGCGCGCCCCCGGCCCCGTCCGACCCGGCCGTCCGCCACTCGCCGCCGTCGCTCCCCGCGGTCCACACCCGGCCCGCGTACGCCACCCGCTCGATGTGCAGCGCCGAGGAGTGGGCCACCGCCCACTGCGCCAGCTGCCAGCCCCGCTCCCGTTCGCCCCGCCCGGTCGCGTCCGTCTTCGTACCGTCCGGCACCGGGACCGTCACCGTCCGCCCGCGCGCGGTCGCGGTCACGCTCGGCGACGGGGACGGCGACGGCACGGGCGTCCCGCCCACCACCGCGCCGGTCTCCTGGAGCGCGTCCCGCCCGAAGTCCCGTACCAGCGCGGCGCGCACCGCGTCCGGGCCGGTCGCCGAGGTCGTGCGCTGCGGGCGCCCGTCGCAGGTCAGCGTGGCCGCCGCCCGCCCGGTCAGGGCCGCCGCCAGCAGCGTGGCGTCCTGCTCGTGCTTGGCGTACGCCTCCGGGTAGCCGCTGCGCTGCACCCGCTGCGCGGCCACCGTCAGCGGCAGGTCGGTGTAGTCCGGCACCCTGGCCAGGTGCGCGTAGAAGATGCCCGCCGCGTAGGCCGGGTCCATGATCTGCCGCTCGGTGCCCCAGCCCTGCGAGGGACGCTGCTGGAACAGTCCCAGCGAGTCCCGGTCGCCGTGCTCGATGTTCCGCAGCCCCGACTCCTGGATGGCGGTCGCCAGCGCGATCGTCACGGCCCGCTCGGGCATCCCGCGCCCGGTCCCGACGGCGGCGATCGTCGCCGCGTTCGCCGCCTGCTCGGGCGTGAACTCGTACGACGCCCCGTCGTCCGAGGGCGAGACCACCGTGCAGCCGCGCGCACCGCCGCCTCCGGTGACGTACTGCACCACGAGGTACGCGGCGACACCGCACAGGACCAACAGGGCCGCGGCGTAACGGAAGAGGCGCCCGCGGCGCTTGGGACGGGTGGGGGACGGCTCTGACACGCGTACAAGGTACTGGAGCTCCCCGGGCCCCCTGCGCCGGGTCCGCAGGACCGCGCCGTCGTTCGCGCCCCCGGCCCCGGCGGGTGGCGCGTTAGGGTCGTGGCCATGGCCGACACCTCGCTTGACCTCACGCTGGACGCCGCCGCGCTCACCGCGCAGCTCGTGGACTTCCCCTCCGAGAGCGGCACCGAGAAGCCGCTCGCGGACGCCATCGAGGCCGCGTTGCGCGGCCTGCCGCACCTGACGGTGGACCGCCACGGCAACAACGTGATCGCCCGGACGGACCTGGGCCGCGCCGAGCGCGTCATCCTGGCCGGGCACATCGACACCGTGCCGATCGCGGACAACGTGCCCTCGCGGCTCGACGCGGACGGGGTGCTGTGGGGCTGCGGCACGTGTGACATGAAGTCGGGCGTGGCGGTGCAGCTGCGCATCGCGGCCACCGTCCCCGCCCCCAACCGCGACCTGACCTTCGTCTTCTACGACAACGAGGAGGTCGCCGCCGACCTCAACGGCCTGGGGCACGTCGCCGAGGCCCACCCGGAGTGGCTGGCGGGCGACTTCGCGGTCCTGCTGGAGCCCTCCGACGGCGAGGTGGAGGGCGGCTGCCAGGGCACGCTGCGGGTGCTGCTGAGGACGAAGGGCGAGCGGGCCCACTCGGCGCGCGCCTGGATGGGCTCCAACGCCATCCACGCGGCGGCCCCCGTCCTGGCCCGGCTGGCCTCCTACGAGCCGCGCCGGCCGGTCATCGACGGACTGGAGTACCGCGAGGGACTGAACGCGGTGGGCATCAGCGGGGGAGTGGCCGGGAACGTCATCCCGGACGAGTGCGTGGTCACGGTCAACTTCCGGTACGCCCCCGACCGCACCGAGCAGGAGGCCGTCGCGCACGTCCACGAGGTGTTCGCGGACTGCGGCGTGGAGGAGTTCGTGGTGGACGACCACAGCCCCGGCGCGCTGCCCGGCCTCTCCCAGCCGGCCGCCGCCGCCTTCATCGAGGCGGTGGGCGGCACCCCGCGGCCCAAGTACGGCTGGACGGACGTGTCCCGCTTCTCCGCGCTCGGCGTCCCCGCGGTCAACTACGGCCCCGGCAACCCGCACCTGGCGCACAGGCGGGACGAGCGCGTGGAGACCGCGAAGATCCTGGCGGGCGAGGAACGACTGCGGAACTGGCTCACCGCCTAGCCCGTGCGGGGCGCGCCACCGCACGCCGGACATGCCCGGGTCCCCCCGCGGTGACCCGCGTAGATCTAGTCTGAGATCGAACTACCTGCAAGCGGAGGGAGCGCACATGCCTACCGGCAATCCCGAGGGGAAGAAGCAGCCGCCGGACGAGCAACGGCTCGGACCGGTCCTCCGACGGCGGGGCCAGGTGACGGCCAGTACGACCGACCAGCGGCTGCTGGACGAGCGCGCCCCCACGGACTGGGTCCACACCGACCCCTGGCGGGTCCTGCGGATCCAGTCGGAGTTCATCGAGGGCTTCGGCACGCTCGCCGAACTCCCGCCCGCCATCAGCGTGTTCGGCTCGGCGCGGACCCCGGTGGACTCCGCGGAGTACGACGCGGGCGTGCGGCTCGGCCGGGGGCTCGTGCAGGCCGGCTGGGCGGTCATCACGGGCGGTGGCCCGGGAGCGATGGAGGCGGCCAACAAGGGGGCGTGCGAGGCGGGCGGCGTCTCGGTCGGCCTCGGAATCGAACTTCCCTTCGAGCAGGGGCTCAACCCCTATGTCGACATCGGCCTCAACTTCCGCTACTTCTTCGTCCGCAAGATGATGTTCGTGAAGTACGCGCAGGGCTTCGTGGTCCTCCCCGGCGGCCTCGGCACCCTCGACGAGCTCTTCGAGGCGCTGACCCTGGTCCAGACCCAGAAGGTCACCCAGTTCCCGATCGTCCTGTTCGGCGGCGAGTACTGGGGCGGACTGGTGGACTGGCTGAAGAACACGCTGGTGGCCCAGGGCAAGGCGTCGGAGAAGGACCTCCTGCTGTTCCACGTGACGGACGACGTGGACGAGGCGGTGTCCCTGGTGTCCAAGGAGGCGGCCCGCTAGGCGCCCCCACCGGGGGGCCGAGGGGGACGTCCACCCGCCCCGGCCCCCCGGCCGGTCAGGCCAGACCCCGGCGAGCCACGGCGGGGACCCGGTGGCCGGCGATGGACGCCACCATCTCCAGCACCTGACGGGTCTCGGCCACCTCATGCACCCGGTACACCTGCGCCCCCAGCCACGCGGAGACGGCGGTCGTCGCCAGCGTGCCGATCAGCCGTTCCTTCACCGGCCGGTCCAGCGTCTCCCCGACGAAGTCCTTGTTGGACAGCGACACCAGCACCGGCCACCCGGTGGCCGCCATCTCGTCCAGCCGCCGCGTCGCCTCCAGGCTGTGCCGCGTGTTCTTCCCGAAGTCGTGCCCGGGGTCGATCAGCACCGACTCGCGCGGCACACCGAGCGCGACCGCCCGCTCGGCCAGCCCCACGGTCACGTCCAGGATGTCGGCCACCACGTCGTCGTACGTCACCCGGTGCGGACGCGTACGCGGCTCCACGCCCCCGGCGTGCGTGCACACCAGCCCCACCCCGTAGCGCGCCGCGACCTGCGCGAGCCCCGGGTCGACCCCGCCCCACGCGTCGTTCAGCAGATCCGCGCCGGCCTCGCACACGGCCTCGCCGACCTCGGCCCGCCAGGTGTCCACGCTGATGATCACATCGGGGAAGCGCCGCCGTACCTCCGCGACGAAGCCGACCGTCCGGCGCGCCTCCTCCTTCGCGGTGACCTCTTCCCCGGGCCCGGCCTTGACCCCGCCGATGTCGATGATCGCCGCGCCCTCGGCCACCGCCTGCTCCACACGCGCCAGGGCCGGCTCGTCGCCGAAGGTGGCTCCCCGGTCGTAGAAGGAATCCGGCGTCCGGTTCACGATCGCCATGATCACCGGCTCGTGCGGCCCGAATTCCCGCCTGCCCAGCCTGAGCATCCGCTGTGACCTCTCCTAGTACGTTCCGCAGTACGGCCGCCTGCGACCCTAACTGTCAGACTCGCATGGCACGATCGGACCCTGACAGTTTCGGCTTCCGGCACAGCGTCCGGTAACGAGCGTGGGGACCCTGAGGCGATGGTGATGTTCTTTTTCCTGGTCGTCGCGCTGGCCGTCGTGGTCGCCGCGGTGACCCTGGCCGTGGTGGGCGGCGGGGAGAGCGCCCCGCTGCCCGAGGTGGCGCCCGAGCGGCTCCAGGACCCCCTCCCCGCGGACCGCCCGGTGGGCCGCGCGGACGTGGAGGACCTGCGCTTCCCCCTCGCCCCGCGCGGCTACCGCATGGCCGACGTCGACGACGCGCTCGGCCGGCTCGCCGCGGAACTGGCGGAGCGGGACGCCCGTATCGCCGACCTGGAGTCCGCGCTGGCGGGCGCGAGAGCCGCCGCCGCTGACGCGCACCACGCACCGCGGGACCGCGGCGAGGGCCCGGAGGAGGAGCGATGACCACCGGAGCGGCCGTCCCCGGGCCGGACGGCGCCCTGCGCTGTCCCTGGGCCCTGTCCACCGTCGACTACGTGTCGTACCACGACGAGGAGTGGGGCCGCCCGGTCCACGGCGACGACGCCCTCTTCGAGCGGCTCAGCCTGGAGGCCTTCCAGTCGGGCCTGTCCTGGATCACGATCCTGCGCCGCCGTCCGGGCTTCCGCGCGGCCTTCGCCGGCTTCCGCATCGAGAAGGTCGCCGCCTTCACCGAGACCGACCGCGACCGCCTGCTCGCCGACCCCGGCATCATCCGCAACCGGGCCAAGATCGACGCCACCCTCGCCAACGCCCGTGTCCTCGCCGACTGGACCGAGGGCGAGCTGGACACCCTGATCTGGTCCCACGCCCCCGACCCGGCCACCCGCCCGGCCCCGAAGACCCTCGCGGACGTCCCGGCGGTGACTCCGGAGTCGACGGCCCTGTCCAAGGCCCTGAAGAAGCGGGGGCTCAAATTCGTGGGCCCGACGACGGCGTACGCCCTGATGCAGGCGTGCGGCCTGGTCGACGACCACCTGGAGACGTGCGTGGCGAGGAGCGCCCCCTGAGCTACCGCCCCAGGTACTTCGGCTTCTCCTTGTCCACGAACGCCTGGACGGCGATGGCGTGGTCCTCGGACCGCCCCGCCCGGGTCTGGAGCTCGTCCTCCTTCTCCAGCGTCTCGGCGAGGGAATGCGTCAGCCCGAAGGCCACCGCCTCCTTGATCGCCGCGTACGCCACCGTCGGCCCCGAGGCCAGCGCCCGCGCCGCCTTCCCGGCCTCCGCGCGCAGCTCGGCCGAGGGGACGACCCGGTTGGCGATCCCCAGCTCCAGCGCGTCCTGCGCGCCGATGCTGCGCGGGAAGAGCAGCAGGTCGGCGGCGCGGCTCGGGCCGATCACCCGGGGCAGCGTCCAGGAGATCCCGGAGTCGGCGGTGAGGGCCACACCGGCGAACGACGTGTTGAAGGAGGCGCTGTCGGCCACCAGCCGGTAGTCCGCGGCGAGCGCGAAGCCGAACCCGGCCCCCGCCGCCACGCCGTTCACCGCCGCGACCACCGGCTTCGGCGCCCCGGCGAGCGCCCGCACGATCGGGTTGTAGTGCTCCCTGACCGTGGTCATCGTCTGCCCGGCCCCGGTCTCCCGGTCACTGGCCAGCAGCCCGATGTGCTCCTTGAGGTCCTGGCCCACGCAGAACGCCCGGTCCCCGGCGGCGGTCAGCAGGATCGCCCGCACGGCCGGGTCGCCGGCCGCCGATTCCGCCGCCTCCCGCAGGGCGACCTTGGTCGCGATGTTCAGCGCGTTCATCGCCTCGGGGCGGTTCAGCGTGATCGTCGCGAGTCCGTCGCTCACCTCGTAGAGCACGGTGTCGGCCATGGCGCATCCCCTCCGGTTCGCGGCTGGTGACGTACCGCTCAGTACGTCCATGTCTGAGGACAGCATGGCGGAGATCGCCATCCAGGGGCCGGACCGGACGTGTGACCTGCGTCAAAGAAAACCGGGGCGGAAGCCGTCGGCGGATCTTCGTGCGGGGGCGCAGTATCGCAGCCACATCGCCGAATTGGGTGGTTTTGCTCGCGCGCGTTGCCCAAGCGATGCCGACTGATGTTGGTCATCGGGTCCTGCGATGCGGGATAATGGCTTGGAAGCAATGTGTTCGATGCCGGTGTCGCGTGTCCGTTGCGGATGGCGGGTGCCCCGAGGGGCCGTCGGCAGACGATCGATGAGCTGGGTTTCAGGAAGGGGAACGAGCATGGCGGCCATGAAGCCGCGGACGGGTGATGGCCCGCTCGAGGTGACCAAGGAGGGGCGGGGCATCGTCATGCGCGTTCCGCTCGAAGGCGGCGGTCGACTCGTCGTCGAGCTGACCCCTGACGAGGCCGAGGCGCTCGGCGACGCCCTGAAGAAGGTCGTCGTCTGACGTCCCAGCGATCAGTCCTTCCGGCTGCCCCGGCATCGTACGCGGTGCCGGGGCAGCCGCGTTCCCGCCCCCCGGCGCGGCCTCAGCGCTTGACGGCGCACAGCAGGCCGTCGCCCACCGGCAGCAGCGAGGGGACCAGTTCCTGGCTCTCCCGCACGGTGCGCAGCAGCTCGCGCAGCCGCAGCACCTCGGTCGGCTGCGGCCCGGAGTCGACCGTGCGGCCGTTGGCGAACACGCCCTCGAAGACCACCAGGCCACCCGGCCGCAGCAGGCGCAACGATTCATCGAGGTAGTCCGGGTACTCCAGGCGGTCCCCGTCGCAGAAGACGAGGTCGTAGCCGGCGTCCGCGAGACGCGGGAGCACGTCCAGCGCGCGGCCGGGGATGAACCGGGCCCGGTTGCTGGCGAAGCCGCAGACGCGGAAGGCCTGCCGGGCGAACTGCTGGTGCTCCGGCTCCGGGTCCACCGTGGTGAGCACCCCGTCCGGCCGCATCCCGTGCAGCAGATGGATGCCGGACACCCCGCAGCCCGTGCCGATCTCCGCGACCGCCTTCGCGTCCACGGAGGCGGCGAGCAGTCGCAGCGCGGCGCCCGTGCTGGGCGACACCGAGCGCAGCCCTGCCTCGCGGGCCCGGTCGCGGGCCCAGCGCAGCGCTTCGTCCTCGGCGACAAAGGCGTCGGCGAACGCCCAGCTCGTCTGCCGGTTGCCGGTAATGACCCTCTCCTGTCCCCGTGGTTGCCTGGGCGTGACTGTATCCGTTGGCGTCGGGAACCCGCAGATGGGACCGGGCGTTTACGAGGAAGAGCCGGTGACCGGGGATACGACGGGGGGGCGAGAGGTGGATCAGGACGCCGAGCAACTGCTGACGCAGGCGCATGAGCCGTATCAGCGTGCATCAAATTCTCGTAAAACCGCTTATCCGGAGCTAACGGGCGAGGTGGCTATGGTAGGGGCTCCACTGGACACCACCAGAGCCGACAGGGGAGGTGCGGCTGCGCCCGGGGACCGGGGCGGAGTGCTGCGGCGCTTCCTCGGGTCGGCGGGCAGGCCGAAATCCGTGACCGACACCGCTGCCGACAGCCACGCCGCCGGTCTCGCCACAGGCGAGACCCAGACCGCGACCTTCGCCACCGACGCGGACGGGCAGGCGTGGACTCCGCCCGCGTGGGAGGAGATCGTCAGCACACACAGCGGCCGGGTCTACCGACTCGCCTACCGCCTGACGGGCAACCAGCACGACGCCGAGGACCTCACCCAGGAGGTCTTCGTCCGTGTCTTCCGTTCCCTGTCGACGTACTCGCCGGGCACCTTCGAGGGCTGGCTGCACCGCATCACCACCAACCTCTTCCTGGACATGGTCCGGCGCAAGCAGCGCATCCGCTTCGACGCCCTCGGCGAGGACGCGGCCGAGCGCCTGGCCAGCCGCGAGCCCACCCCCCAGCAGCTCTTCAACGACGCCCACTTCGACGCCGACGTCCAGCAGGCCCTCGACACCCTCGCGCCCGAGTTCCGCGCCGCCGTCGTCCTGTGCGACATCGAAGGACTGTCGTACGAGGAGATCGCCGCGACCCTCGGCGTGAAGCTCGGCACGGTCCGCTCCCGCATCCACCGCGGCCGGTCCCAGCTCCGCAAGGCCCTCGCGCACCGCTCCCCGGAGGCCCGCGCGGCCGAGCGGCGCTCCTTCCTGGCCCCCCGTGTCCCCGCTCTGGGGGGAGGGGGCGCGACCGCGTGAGTGGATCTCGGCCGAAACCTGTCGAGGAGGCGCGCCTCGCAGAGCAGCACCTGGGAGACCGGCTCTCCGCCCTCGTGGACGGAGAGCTCGGTCATGAGACGCGTGAGCGCGTCCTCGCCCACCTGGCCACCTGCGCCCGGTGCAAGGCGGAGGCGGACGCCCAGCGCGCGCTGAAGAACGTGTTCGCGGAGGCGGCCCCGCCCCCGCCCTCGGCGAGCTTCCTGGCCCGCCTCCAGGGCCTCTCCGGGGGAGGTGACCCGAACGGCGGCGGCACGCCGTCGCCCGGGGGTGGATTCCTCGGTGGTCCGGCCACGGGACCGTCCGACGCCTCCGACGCCACCGGGCCGTTCGGAGTGAGTCGCGGCGAGCGCCTCCCGTTCGGGTACGTCCCCGCCCGCGCCCCCGGCTTCCTCCCCGCCCGCGCGAACCGCGTCGCGGTTCCCGAGGACCGCGGCTTCCGCATCCATCCCGTCGGCCGCCCGGACGACGGCCGCTCCGCCTCGCGCGGGCTGCGGTTCGCGTTCGCCGCCGCCGGCGCGGTGTCGCTGGCCGCGGTCGCCCTCGGCGGCGTCACCACCTCCCTCCCCGGCGACCTGACCACGGACTTCCGCGGCGGCACCGGCGTCGGCAGCAATGTGATCCCGGCCGGCACCGGCGCGGGCGGAGGCGCGGCCACGCCGGAGACCCAGCGCCGCCGCCCGGCGGGGCCGCTGCTCGCCCAGGGCGGTGCGCCGCTCGGACCGGTCCCGGCGGCGCCGACCACCCTGTCCGCGCCGCTGCTCCCCGGAGTGCCGTCTCCCGTCGCCGGGCAGGACCGGGCCGAGCCGGTGCGCGCCGTGACCGCGCCCGTGCTGGCCGGTGTGGCCGCCGTCTCCCCGTTGATACGCAAGCTCGACGAGACCGTGGCCCTGCCGCTCGCCGACTGGTCCACCACCCCCGGAGTCGCCGGCTTCGGCCTGCTGTCCGCCCCCGTCCCCGACACCGTCCCCTCCGCCGCCCCGGCTTCCCCGGCCGCTCCCGCCGTGCCCCACCAGTCGCCCTGACCGGCCGTTGCGCCCCGGCTCCGCGAACCTGGTTGAATCCTGTGAGACCGCTCCCGCGGCGATGACCCGGGGGCGGTGGACGACGTTCCATGGCCGCGGCAGCGCGCGGTCGCGGCCCAGCCGTGGGGAGAGCATGAACGAGGGGAACCGTGTCCCGCCGGTGGACGGACCGGAGGGGGCGGCGGGAGTGACGCCGGCCGACCGCGTCGAGGCAGCCGGGGGCGCCCTACCGGAAGTCACCGGATCCGACGGCGACTTCGAACTGGCCAAGCCGACAGGGCTGCCGGCCGGCGCGGACGGAGGGGAGACCCACGGGGAAGGCACGGAGGGAGACATCGCGGGAGGGGCTGGGGGAGGAACCGAGGGCGGAACCGGGCCGGCCTTCCGGGGTGGCGCCGGGAGAGACAGCCGGGGTGGCGCCGGGGGAGACCTCCGCGGTGGCGCCGGTGGCGGCGTTCGGGGAGAGGCGGGTGGAGACATCCGCGGGGACGCCGATGGAGACCTCCAGGGAGGCGCCGGCGGAGACGTCCGGGAACGCGCCGGTGGAGACGCCGTAGCGGCCCGGGAGGCCGCCTGGGCGGCCCCCGTAGAGCGGCCCAAGCCGCTGCACGACCCCGACCCGTACAGCACCCCGCCGTACGGCGAACCAGGCCCCTGGGCGCCCGCGCCGCCGGTGCAGCATCCGGCGGCGACCCCGGCGCACGGAACGGTCGTGCCCGCGCCGACGACGCCACCGTCGGCCGCGCCCACGGCACCCCTGCCCGCGGCCATGGCGCACGCACCGGCCCCCGTTCCCTCCGCGCTCGCACCGCACGTGCCCGGCCCCGCGTCGGCCCCGGCCGCCCACGCACCGGCGCCCACCGCCCCCGCCGTCACCGCCCCCGCTCCGGACGGCTCCGACCCCTGGGGCCGTTACGACCCCTGGGCCGGTGGTTCCGCCAAGGAGCAGGTGCCGGCCCGGGGGCCGCTCCAGCAGACCGGTGCGGGCGTGCCGACGGAGCAGCAGCGCAAGAGGAGCGCGCGGCGCATCCTGTTCGCGTGGACCCTGGTCGTCGCCCTGTTCTCCGCGGGCGTCGGCGGAGCCGCCGGCGCCTATCTCCAGCGCGAGGGCTTCGGCGACGACGTACGGCTGCCGCAGGCCGGGAGCGTGCCGGCCGGCCGGGCGCCGGACAGCGTGGCCGGGATCGCCGCCCGCGCCCTGCCCAGCGTGGTCACGCTGCACGTCCGTGGCGCCGACGAGGCGGGCACCGGCACCGGCTTCGTGCTCGACGCCGAGGGGCACATCCTCACCAACAACCACGTGGTCGAGCCCGCCGGGACGGGCGGCGAGATATCCGTGACGTTCAGCAGCGGCGACACCGTCAAGGCCAAGGTCGTCGGCCGGGACAGCGGCTACGACCTCGCCGTGGTCCAGGTGCACGGCGTCCACGGGCTCACCCCGCTGCCCCTCGGCAACTCCGACGACGTCAAGGTCGGTGACCCGGTCGTCGCCATCGGAGCCCCCTTCGACCTCGCCAACACGGTCACCTCCGGCATCATCAGCGCCAAGGAGCGGCCGATCACCGCCGGTGGGGAGAAGAGCGACGGCAGCGACGTGTCGTACGTCGACGCGCTCCAGACCGACGCCCCCATCAACCCGGGCAACTCCGGCGGCCCGCTGCTCGACTCCCGGGCCCAGGTCATCGGCATCAACTCCGCCATCCGCTCCGCAGGCAGCGGCTCGGAGGCCGACGGCGGCCAGGCCGGGTCCATCGGCCTCGGCTTCGCCATACCCGTCAACCAGGCCAAGCGCGTCGCCGAGGAACTGATCAACGACGGCCACGCCACGCACCCGGTGATCGGCGTCACCCTCGACATGGGCTACACCGGTGACGGCGCCCGTATCGACAGCAAGAGCGCGAGCGGAGGCTCCGCCGTCACCCGGGGCGGCCCCGGCGAGCGGGCCGGGCTCAGGGCGGGCGACGTCATCACCGAGGTCGGCGGTGAGCGCGTCCACACCGGGGAGGAGCTGATCGTCAAGATCCGCGCCCACCGGCCGGGGGACCGGCTGCGGCTGACGGTCGAGCGTGACGGCATCGAGCGGGACGTGTCACTCGTGCTGGGCGCGTCGGAGCAGAACTGACAGAAGTCTCACCTCGGGACGGTACCGGTCGGACAGGAACGCCGGGTACCGTTGAGCGACCGAGGACATCGCAAGGAGCGTCAGGTGTTCAATGACATAGGACCACTGGAGCTGGTGACGATCATCGTGCTCGCCGTGCTCGTCTTCGGTCCGGACAAGCTCCCGAAGGTCATCCAGGACGTGATGCGCACGATCCGGAAGATCCGCGAGTTCTCGGAGAGCGCGAAGCAGGACATCCGTAGCGAGCTGGGTCCCGAGTTCAAGGACTTCGAGTTCGAGGATCTCAACCCCAAGACGTTCATCCGCAAGCAGCTGGACAACGACGAACTGGGGCTCAAGGAGATCCGCAACGGCTTCGACCTGAAGAAGGAGATGGCGGAGGTCACGGACGCGGTCCACGGCCGCGACGGTTCGTCCTCCTCGTCCCCTTCCCCGTCGTCCCCGTCGTCCCCGTCGTCCCCGTCGTCCTCCGGCGGGCGCGTCGACATGACCAAGAAGCCCGAGACGCCCGGGGGCGACGAGCGCCCGCCCTTCGACGCGGACGCCACGTAAGCGCGTCCGCCGGCGCTCCCCCGCCGACACGCGCACGCGTGCGTACGCCGCGCACGTGACGCGTTTCATACCGCACGCCCGTCGCGCACGGCCCGCACGGGCCGTTCGCGCGACCCACGCGTCCGGCGCCTGCCCTGCTGCCCTCAGTGGTGTGGATATGCTGCCGAGTTGTTGTGCGGACCGGACGCGTACGCCCGAATGGGGGGCGGGCCACCCCGGTTCGACGAGAGCGAGGAGGCGTCCGGGTAGATGGAGACGACGAGTCGGGTGGGCGCGCAGGTGCCGGCCGCGGAGGGCGGACAGCAACTCCCCTCCGCCCGGAGTACGGTCGACGGTTACCTGCGGGCGCCCTTCCCGTGGTACGGGCTCGACGAGGCGTTCACGGGGCCGCGTTGGCTGATGCAGGTCGGCACGGCCGCCGACGGTGCCGTCGAGCACGGTTCGGTCGGGCACGGCGACGAGCCCTCGGTGCGGGGCGAGACCGGCTCCGCCGGCGAGCCCCGGGAGAAGTTCGCGGTCGTGGTCACCGTCGCCGCGCAGCCGTCCCGGCGGAGCGCCGACGGTACGGGGCTGCTGGAGGCCACCTCGGTGTCCTCGGCGGCGTGGCTGGCCGGAGTGGGGCTGCTGTCGTTCACATGGCCCGGGCAGATGGACCACAGCCTGCGGGACGACTGGCTGGACCAGCAGACGGAGACGGCGTGGGCCCTGGCCGACGACCTGGAGGGCCCGGAGTGGTCCCGGCTCTCCCTGCCCGTCGACGGGGTGTCCGCCTCGTTCCACTACCGGGAGTCCGAGTACGGCTGGGTGCTGGCCGGCACCACGGAGGCGGGGGTGCACCTGGGCGCGTACGGGCGGGGGATGAGCGCGTACGGCCTCGGCTTCGCCGCGATCAAGGACATCGCCGCCTACGCGTGACGGGCCGGGCCCGGGTGTGGTGGCCGCCCGGGCCCGGCCGGCCGTTCAGTGGGTCAGGCTCTTGAAGATCGTCACGACGGCCGCGAGCTGGGCCAGGATCCAGGTGATCCCTACGGACAAGCCGCGCAGCTGGTGGATGGACAGCAGCAGGGCGAAACCGCTGGGCCAGTACTTCCGTTCCTTCTGGAACGTCGCCAGGTCCATCCAGATGCTGGTGAGTGTCAGGATGACGAGCAGGAGCGCGGCGTACAACAGGAGCTGGCGGGGGTCCGTGTCCATGATCTGGATGAGCGCGGCGGCCAGCACCGCGGGAAATCCGTAGGCAGCGGTGAGCAGCCAGGCCCGTGCCTGGCTGCGGTGTCCGGGCAGCAGACGCCACAGCGCCCCCAGCGTGAAGCCGGCGACCGCCCACCCCAGCTGGTAGAGAATCAGGTCCGCGGCGAACTCCGGGAGGCCGATGGGGGAGTACAGGGCTTGCTGTCGCGCGTAGGAATCCCGTGCCTCGTAGTAGACGAGCAGCACGGTGGCCGGCGTTCCGAACCAGAACGCCAGACGTGCCGCGCGCACCGCGTTGGACCACCAGTGCCCCTCCGGTCCCCAGGCCAGGGCGATGTCCAGCACCGAGATCTGCTCCGGCGGGTCGGCTCCTTCGCACGCGGTGACCACCCACTGGTGCAGCCCGTTCAGTTTCTCTTCCAACTGCTCGCCGGTCACTCCGGCGGCGCGGCCCTGGTCCAGCAGGTGCATCTGATGGTTCGCGTTGCGGTATTGGCGGGCCTTCTCCAGCAGTTCGCTCCTGTCCTGCTTGCTGGCCAGCCGCACCCGGTAGAAGCGGTCCCCCATCCGGCTCAGCACGGACCACCGCCGTCCCAGGGCGAGGAGGACGTACAGGGCGAGGATGTTCAGCCCCAGCCAGACGCCGTACAGCGCGCCGGCGCCCGCGAACCTCGCGGCCCGGATGCCGACGAAGAAGGCGAACAAGGAGACGGTCAGCAGGAGATCCGGCTTGCTCGGCCCCAGGGGGGATCGCTCGTGTCCCTGGAGGCCGTGTGTCCGGGGCGGTCTGCTGCGAAAGCGGAGCAGGGCCAGCAGGGCGATTCCCGTCAGCACCCAGCTGTAGGCGTAGAGCCATCTCAGGTCGGTGTAGAAGAAATTCGCGAACGTGTGGCTCAGGGACGCGTTGTGAGCGGAGGGGTCAGGTTGCTCGACGAGCCAGTTGACGCGCTTCCACCGTCGTTCGTTCACCCACCAGGCGCATGCGAGGAGTGCCACGGCGACGGCGGCCAGCAGGCTTCCGACGACGGCCACGCACCGGACGGGGGCTTCGTCCCACCGCCTGGTCCAGCGTCGCCCCTGGAGCAGTCCTCCCTCACGCACGAAGCGCCAGGCCCAGGCGGCCATCGCGGCCAGCCACAACCACACGGTCACCAGCCCCAGCAGGGCGAGCCCGGTGCGGCCGAAGGCGGTCGTCGTCTTCGGTCCCAGGCCCCCGGGAAGCCCGAAGACATCGTGGGCCAGGAGCACCAGCAGGCCGATGCCCGCCACCGCACACGTGGTCGCCGTGACGGCGAGTGCCTGACGATGCTGGACATCTGCCGGCCGGGCCGGCTCGTCCGGGCCGGCGCCGGCCGAGGTCCGTGACGCGCCCACGCTCCACGGGCGGGCGGCGAAGACCAGGACCACGCCCGCGGGAATGCACAGAAGGGCGTGCCATCGGGGGGAGAACCGGCCCTGCGGGACGAACAGGAGCAGTGCCAGAGCGACCCCCGCGCTCAGCCCGGCCCACTCCAGCAGTGTGCGCGTGAAGCTGACGTCCTGTCGGGAGCCGGTGTCCGGGGGGTCCGCCGTGGACCGCCGGGCCACCTCCCGCCGCGCTGGCCGCCGTGCCGCTCCGGGCCCGGTGGCTGCCTCGGCGGGCTCGGCACGGAGTGCGGCCACGACGATCAGGATCGAGGCGCACACCCACCACGAGGCGATGCCCGCGGTGGCCCAGATCGACTGACCGAGCTTCATCGGCAGCAAGCGCTGCCAGGGTGGATCGACCTCCACCTGCACCTCTTCGGGCAGCGCGTTCTTCCACACCAGCTGGTTCCCGGTGGAGGACGACGCGTGCTCCACGAGGTCGTTGAAACTGAGGCCGCCCAGATCGACCTCGATCCGCTTCCACCGGATGGTCTGGAGCGTCGGCGGCCACAGGTAGATCATCCATGTCCTCCCCGTGGGGATGACCTGCCAAGGACCCACGAGGACGGGATTTTCCGAGGTGATCCAGTCGTAGGCGACGTAGTGCACCGTGACCGAGGTGTCGGTGGCGGTCACCACCGGGTCGTGGGGGCGCCATTCGCTCCGTTCCCCGGGTGCCTCGTCCCCGAGCAGCAGGCATCGCATCGCCTGGCGGTACTGCGGGGACTTGTCACCGAAGGTCAGATGCCGGGCGTGCGGCCACTGTCTGGGCACCCGCACCGTCATGTCGGAAACAGTCCGGGGAGTTGAGAGCTTGTGCTGCTCCAGCCGCAGTGTGGCGCTGACGGTGCTTCCCCTGAGGCGGTCCGACATGCAGTCGGTACCGGCATCGCGCTGTCGCGCCTGAGCCGGTCCGCACTCCCCCGCCCATGCCACCAGCACCAGGAGCGGCAGCAGCAGCCGCCACCACCGAGTCATCGCCATAGGGCTGACACCTCTCCATGTCCCCGGCGAATGTAGACAAAGCGGTGTGTATGTCATGCTCAGACACACGGCGGATCGCCGACACGCACCTGCTTGGGCGTGCCAGTGGCATTTGCGGGGGCGGGTTCGGCGTCCGACAATGGAAGCCGCTGACCGTCAGTCGATTGACGGAGGACCCATGACCGACACCGAAACGGGCGTCCCGCGGAATCCGCTTCCCCGCTTCGAGGAGGCCGAAGGACTGGGGCCCCAGGACGCCGAGTTCGTCGAGGATCTGGTGGCGGTGCTGGCCAAGCACGGGAATCTGGACCGGTTCGGCCTCTGCCTGTTGCACGACCACTTCCCGCTCCGCGCCGGCGAAGTGCTGGTGGAGACGAACGACCCCGTGGCCCGCACACTGCACGCCCATGTCGAGAAGGCGGACAGGACGCAGCACACCAAAGCATCGCAATGGCGGTTCGTGCCGCATGCCGGCCGGGAGCCGGGCGCGGGGTCCGCGGACGGCTCCTTCCAGGAGATCATGCTGTGCACCACGCTCGACCTCTGCCCCGGGCGCACGGACGACCGCGACGGCCGTTGAGCGCGCCGGGTACGGCGACAGGGACGCCGTCCTGAGCGCTCCGGATAGGCGACAGGGGCGCCGTCCTGAGCGCTCCGGGTACGGCGAAGGGGCGCCGCCCGTGCGGACGACGCCCCTTCGCCGTGGCAGACCTAGAACTTGTTCTTCGGCGTGATCCCCAGCGACAGCCCCGCCAGCCCCCGCTGCCGCCCGCCCAGCTTGCCGGCGATCGCGCGCAGCGCGGAGCCCGCCGGGGAGTCCGGGTCGGTCAGGACGACCGGCTTGCCCTCGTCACCGCCCTCGCGGAGGCGGACGTCGATCGGGATGCTGCCGAGGACGGGCACGGACGTGCCCGTGGTGCGGGTGAGACCGTCGGCGACCAGCTGGCCGCCGCCCGTGCCGAAGACGTCGACCATCTCGCCGCAGTGCGGGCAGGGCAGGCCGGACATGTTCTCGACCACGCCGACGATCTTCTGGTGGGTCTGTACGGCGATGGAGCCGGCCCGCTCGGCCACCTCGGCCGCCGCCTGCTGCGGGGTCGTGACGACCAGGATCTCGGCGTTCGGGACCAGCTGCGCGACGGAGATCGCGATGTCGCCGGTGCCGGGCGGGAGGTCCAGCAGCAGGACGTCCAGGTCGCCCCAGTAGACGTCCGCCAGGAACTGCTGGAGCGCGCGGTGCAGCATCGGGCCGCGCCAGACGACCGGGGCGTTGCCGGGCGTGAACATGCCGATGGAGATGACCTTCACGCCGTTCGCGGACGGCGGCATGATCATGTTCTCGACCTGGGTGGGCCGGCCGTCGGCGCCCAGCATGCGCGGCACGCTGTGGCCGTAGATGTCCGCGTCCACGACGCCGACCTTCAGGCCGTCGGCCGCCATCGCCGAGGCCAGGTTCACCGTCACCGAGGACTTGCCGACGCCGCCCTTGCCGGACGCGACCGCGTAGACCCGGGTGAGGCTGCCCGGCTTGGCGAAGGGGACCTCGCGCTCGGCCTGGCCGCCGCGCAGGGCCGCCGCCAGTTCCTTGCGCTGCTCGTCGCTCATCACGTCCAGGGTGACGTCGACGCGGGTGACGCCCTCGACCCGGGAGACCGCCTCGGTGACGCGCTGCGTGATGGTGTCCCGCATCGGGCAGCCGGACACCGTCAGGTACACGGTGACCGCGACCGCTCCGTCCGCGCCGATCTCCACCGATTTGACCATCCCGAGTTCGGTGATCGGGCGGTTGATCTCGGGGTCGTTCACCGTCGCCAGTGCCTCGCGCACCGCGTCTTCCGTAGCCATAAGGACGATGGTACGGCGCGCCGAGGGGCGTCCGGGATGCCCCTCAGCGGTCGTCTGTGTCACGTCCCGGCGGTCGTTCCGTCCGTTCCGCCGGGAATACGACGTGACCCGGGTGCCCGTCGTGACGGCGGCGCTCCTCCAGCTCCTTGACCAGGTCCTGGAGCTCCGAGCGGATCCAGTCGCGGGTGGCCACTTCGCCCAGGCCCGTGCGCAGGGCGGCGACCTCCCGGGTCAGGTACTCGGTGTCGGCGATGGACCGCTCGTTCTGCTTGCGGTCCTGCTCCAGGTTGACCCGGTCGCGGTCGTCCTGCCTGTTCTGCGCGAGCAGGATCAGCGGGGCCGCGTAGGACGCCTGGAGGGACAGCATCAGCGTGAGGAAGATGAACGGGTACTCGTCGAAGCGCAGGTGGCGGGGCGCGGCGATGTTCCACACCACCCACACGATGATGACGACCGTCATCCAGACGATGAAGCGCCCGGTGCCCAGGAAGCGGGCGATCTTCTCCGACAGCCGGCCGAAGGCCTCCGGGTCCCACTCGGGCAGGAGCCGGCGGCGTGGCGAGCGTGGCTGGTCCAGCCGGGTGGTCCGGGGCCGGCCGGCGGCCGTGGCGCCCGCCGGAGGACGCTCGCGGGTCGTGGTCTCGCGCTCAGGAGCCATGCGTGGGCGCCTCCTCTCCCTGATCGAGGTGGAACTCGGTCTCCCGCCAGTCGTCGGGCAGCATGTGGTCCAGTACGTCGTCCACGGTCACCGCGCCGAGCAGCGACCCGGACTCGTCCACCACGGGCGCCGCCACCATGTCGTACGTCGCGAAGAACCCGGCGATGATCGGCAGGGACGCGTCCGGGGACAGCGGTTGCAGATCGTCGTCCACGAGCGAGCTGACCAGGGTGTACGGCGGGTCGCGCAGCAACCGCTGGAAGTGGACGGTGCCCAGGTACTTGCCGGTCGGGGTCTCGTCGGGCGGGCGGCAGACGTAGACCTGGGCGGCCAGGGCGGGGGACAGGTCCGGGTTGCGGACCCGGGCGAGCGCGTCGGCGACGGTGGCGTCGGGCCGCAGCACGATCGGCTCCGTCGTCATCAGGCCGCCGGCCGTGTGCTCCTCGTACGACATCAGGCGGCGCATGTCGGCCGCGTCGGCGGGCTGCATCAGGCTCAGCAGCCGCTCCTTGTCCGCCTCGGGCAGTTCGGCGAGCAGGTCGGCCGCGTCGTCCGGGTCCATCGCCTCCAGCACGTCCGCCGCGCGCTCCTCCTTCAGCTTGCCGAGGATCTCGATCTGGTCGTCCTCCGGCAGCTCTTCCAGCACGTCGGCGAGCCGGTCGTCGTCCAGGGCGGCGGCCACCTCGGCCCGCCGTTTCGGGGAGAGGTGGTGCAGGACGTTGGCGAGGTCGGCGGGGCGCAGCTGCTCGAAGGTGGCGAGCAGGCTCTCGGCGCCCTGTCCGTGCTCCTCCAGGGAGAACCCGGTGACGGCCGACCACTCGGCGGTCAGCGTCTCCCCCCTGGCCCGCCGGAAGGCGCCGCCCTTCCTGCCCTTGCGCAGGAAGACGCGGTCGACCTCCCAGTCCCGGCGGGCGGGCAGCTGCTGCACGGACACGTCGAGGACGGTGACCTCCTCGCCGGTCTCCACCAGCGTCACCCGCCGGTCCAGCAGCTCGCCGAAGACCAGCCGCTCGGTGGGCCGCTGCTCGAACCGGCGGACGTTGACCACGCCGGTGGTGATGACCTGGCCGGACTCGATGCCGGTGACCCGGGTCATGGGCAGGAAGATACGGCGCCGGGTGGACAACTCGACGACCAGCCCGAGGACGCGCGGGGGCCGTCGCCCGACGCGCAGCATGACGACCAGATCGCGGACGCGACCCACCTGGTCGCCGGTCGGATCGAAGACGGGAACCCCGGCGAGGTGCGAGACGAAGATCCGGGGGGCGCCGGCTGCCATGGCTCTGCTTCCTTTGCCTGGGAGTCGCTGGGAGTCTGCCTGGGAGTCACTGAGGACTGCTGTGGGTGGAATTTGCTCGGATTTGCCCGCGCGGGTGCGCTTCAGGCTAGCCCGTACCGCCCGGATACGCCCTGGTGGGGTGTCCGGACGGACTGGCTCCGCCGGGCGGCCGGGGCACCGGTACGCTGCGGTACGCCGCTCAGGAACCGTCAGGAAGGCGACCTCACCCGTGACTGCGATGCCCCGGGGCCGTACCCGCCGGACCGCGCTGCTGACCGCGACCTGCGCACTGGCCGTGACGGGAGCGATGGTGCTGTCGGGGTGCGGCGGCGACGACCCGGACGCGGGCACCAACGGGGTGGGCAAGCTGCCCGCCGACAGGATCCAGGCGAAGACGCGGGCGGCGGCGGAGGCGGCGTCTGCCGTGCGGCTGGCCGGGACCGTGGTCAGCGGTGGCCGTACGTACCGGCTGGACATGCGGCTCAAGAACGCCGGCGGGACCGGGTCGGTGACCTCGCAGGGGGCGACCTTCAAGCTGCTGCGGATCGGCGAGGAGCTGTACCTGAAGGCCGACGCGGACTTCTGGAACCACGCCGACGGCAGCGACGGCGCCGCGGGCAAGCTGGACGGCAAGTATGTGAAGGTGCCGCAGGGCGATCCCTCGTACAAGAAGTTCAGCGGTTTCACGGACAAGGACGTCCTCCTCGACGGTCTCCTCACGCTGCACGGCGCGTTGGCGACGGACGGCCACCACACCGACGGGGCGGGTACCCGCACGATCCGCATCACCGGCGACAAGGGCGCCGGCGGCACCCTGGACGTGTCCCTCCAGGGCACGCCCTATCCCCTGCGCCTGGTCCGCGCCGGCGACGCGGGGACGCTCCGCTTCTCCGACTGGGGCAAGAACTTCACCGTCGAGGAACCGGCCGAGTCGGAAACGGTGGACTACGGCAGACAGCTGCCGACGTCGTAGGGGAGTGGCGGGGGCGTGGGACGGTTGCCGCGGGGGCTGCCGGTCACTTGCCCTTCCGGCGTCCGAGCAACAGTTTCGGCAGGCCCGCCGGTACCGGTCTGCGGGTGGTCGCGGGCGTCGTCACCGGGCGCTGCGCCAGGTCGCCGTCCGGCAGCGGGGCCACCGGTCCCGTCGGTGCCAGGCGGAGCACCCGGCACTCGCGGGCCCAGCGGGCCGGCATCCGCTCGCCGTCGGGGGCGTTCAGCCGCTTGCCCTTCAGCTCGGCGACGGCCGCCTCCCACTGAGGCGAACCGGACGCCAGCTCGGACACGGTCGCCGTGAACGTCACCAGCCGGCCGCCCTTGTCCTTGCTGCGCACGCTCACCTCGGCGGAGCCCCCGTCGGCCAGCCCCTCCAACGGCTGCTCACCGGGACCGTCACCGACCACGCACACCGCGCCCTCGTGCCACACGTGCCACAGCGCACGCGCGGCCGGTGCCCCGGTGCCCCTGACCCAGATCAGGCCGGACTTCTTCGCGGCCTCCTCGATGAGGGCCCGGTCGAGCAGCTCGCTTGTCATGCGTCCCAGCCTAACCAGGCCGTACCGGCCCGCTCACAGCCAGCCGTTGCGCTTCAGCGTGCGGTGGATGCCCAGACACAGCGCGGCCGTGATGCCCATGATCACCGGGTAGCCGTACCTCCAGTGCAGCTCGGGCATGTACTGGAAGTTCATGCCGTACACCCCGCACACCATCGTCGGTACGGCGATGATGGCCGCCCATGCGGTGATCTTGCGCATGTCCTCGTTCTGCGCGACGGAGGCCTGCGCGAGGTTGGCCTGGAGGATGGAGTTGAGCAGTTCGTCGAAGCCCAGCACCTGCTCCTGGACCCGGGCGAGGTGGTCGGCGACGTCCCGGAAGTACTTCTGGATGTCCGGGTCGATCAGCCGCATCGGCCGCTCGCTCAGCAGCTGCATCGGCCGCAGCAGCGGTGCCACCGCCCGCTTGAACTCCAGTACCTCGCGCTTGAGTTGGTAGATCCGCGCGGAGTCCACACCGCGCGAGACCCCGCCCCGGCGGCCGGGTGAGAACACCTCGGTCTCCACCTCGTCGATGTCGTCCTGGACGGCGTCGGCGACCGCGATGTAGCCGTCCACGACGTGGTCGGCGATGGCGTGCAGCACGGCCGAGGGGCCCTTGGCGAGCAGCTCCGGGTCGTCCTGGAGGCGGTGCCGCAGGGCGCGCAGCGAACCCTGGCCGCCGTGCCGGACGGTGATGAAGAAGTCCCGGCCGGTGAAGCACATCACCTCGCCGGTCTCCACGACCTCGCTGTTGGCGGTGAGCCGGTCGTGCTCGACGTAGTGGATGGTCTTGAAGACGGTGAACAGCGAGTCGTCGTACCGCTCCAGCTTCGGCCGCTGGTGGGCCTGCACGGCGTCCTCGACGGCCAGCGGGTGCAGTCCGAACTCGCCCGCGATACCGGCGAATTCGGCCTCGGTCGGCTCGTGCAGCCCGATCCAGACGAAGCCGCCGTCACGGCGCACCAGCCGCATGGCCTCCTGTGGGCTGAGCGGCCCCGGGCTCTGCACGCGGGCGCCGTCGCGGTAGACGGCGCAGTCGACGACGGCCGAGGGGGTGCCGGGGGCGCGCGTGGCGTCGTACGACGTGCTCGTGTCCTTGCGCAGCGAGACACGGGACGACGGGCGGACCACGGCGCGCAGGTCGCGGATCATCGACATGGGCAGGCTCCTTCGCGGGCGGGCAGCGAGGGCACGCGGCGACGGGTGGAACTACCCGGAATGGGGACGTCCTGAGTGCGTGTGTTTGGCACGTCCACAAAGCGGGGAGCACCGCACCGTCACGGTGGCGACTTCGCTGCTGACGCAGAACTGATTCAGGTCAGACAGATCAGGCAAAGCGAAACGAAGTGCTCTTCCGAACGACGGAGCGCAAGGGAAGGCGGCGGCCAGCCGGTAACTACATCAGCAGCCGGAAGAGCGAGTGGTACTGCACGGTCGACTTCGATCCATGACAGCCCCACCTCCTCCGGCCGGTCCCTCGTAAGGGAGTCCCATCGGCGTCGGGACCCGACGGCACGCTTCGGCGTGCTGGCCCCGAACCACCGGCTCAGAGTACCAGCCGCCCGTACTGTCAAGGCGCCGCTTTGCCCGCTGCTGACGAGTTCTATGCTCGGCACATGGCTGATGTTCTTCCTCTGGTCGAAGCCCGGTTGACCACCGCGCTGGGCGAACCGGACGCCCGCGCCTCGGTCACCTTCCTCGGCACGGACCGCATCGAGGTGCTCCGCTTCCAGGAGGGGGACGTCGTCCGCTACGCCACCCTCGGCATGTCCCAGCACCCCATGACGGACCCGACGGCGATGCTCGCCGACCCGGTGGGGGGTCCCCGCGCCGAACTGGTCCTGTCGGTCCGCGCGGGCCTCGCCGACACCGACAAGGTGCTCCGCCCGCTCGCCGTGCTCGCCGCGACTCCACAGGTGGAGGGCCTGGTGGTGATCCCGGGTGCCTCGCTGGACGTGGGTGAGCCGCTGTGGCCCGGCGCCCCCTTCAGCTCCGTGCTGGTGGGCGAGCCCGGCGGGCTGGTGGAGGACCTGGAGCTGGACGCCCCGATGGACCCGGTGCGGTTCCTGCCGCTGCTGCCGATGACCCCGAACGAGGCCGCCTGGAAGCGGGTGCACGGCGCCCAGGCCCTCCAGGAGCGCTGGCTCGGACACGGGACGGACCTGCGGGACCCCGCCCGCGGATCCGTCCCGCTGGACTGACACGGCACCGGCCGCGAGTGACCGATCTCACCAACACAAGGCCGGATCCGGTCAGTTGGCGAAGACGCCGCCCCCGTCCTCGGTGGCGTGCCTCGGTTCCAGTTCCTCGGCCTCGTGGGTGAGGGCCCGCCGCCGGACGACGACCACGAGCGCGCCGAGCACCGCCGTGACGGCCGCGACCACGAACGGGACGTGGATGTCGGTCCACTCCTCGATCTTCGGCGCGAAGTAGGGCGCCGCGGCGGCGGCGAACCAGCGGACGAAGTTGTAGCCCGCGCTCGCCACCGGGCGCGGGGCGTCCGACACCCCGAGGGCCAGCTCGGTGTAGACCGTGTTGTTCACGCCGATGAAGGCACCGGACAGGATCGTGCAGACGACGGCCGCGGTGTGGCCGCCGTAGCCGAGCACGAGCACGTCCGCCGCGAGCAGCACCAGCGAGCCGCCGAGCACCCTCAGCGAGCCGAACCGGGCCTGCATGCGCGGGGCGACGATCACCGAGAAGACGGCGAGCAGCACACCCCAGGCGAAGAAGACCGCGCCCGAGCGGTACGGCGTCATGTTGAGCACGAACGGCGTGAAGGCCAGCACGGTGAAGAACGTGTAGTTGTAGAAGAACGCCGAGACCGCCGCCGAGGCCAGGCCGCCGTGGCCGAGCGCCTTGAGCGGGTCCAGGACCGAGGTCTTCCGGGCCGGCTTCGGCTGCTCCTTCAGGAACGCCGTGATGCACAGGAAGCCGATCGCCATCAGCGTGGCCGTGCCGAAGAAGGGGTAGCGCCAGCTCACGTTGCCGAGGACCGCGCCGAGCAGTGGGCCGCAGGCCATGCCGAGGCCGAGCGCGGACTCGTAGAGCAGGATCGCCGCCGCGCTGCCCCCGGCCGCCGCGCCGACGATCACCGCGAGGGCGGTGGAGACGAAGAGCGCGTTGCCGAGCCCCCAGCCGGCCCGGAACCCTACGAGCTGGCCGACGGAGCCGGAGGTGCCGGCCAGGCCCGCGAAGACCACCACGAAGGCGAGACCGAGTAGCAGGGTCTTGCGCCCGCCGATGCGGCTGGAGACGAAGCCGGTCAGCAGCATCGCGACGGCGGTGATCAGGAAGTACGAGGTGAAGAGCAGGGACACCTGGCTGGCGGTGGCGTGCAGGCCCTGCGCGATCGACGGCAGGATCGGGTCGACGAGGCCGATGCCCATGAAGGCGACGACGGAGGCGCCGGCCGTGGCCCAGACCGCCTTGGGCTGTCGCAGGAGGCCGCCGGCTCCCGCGTCGAAGGGGTCCATGTGCTTCTCCCGTTCTCACATAGATAGTTGGGTTATGCATATAGTAAGTTAGCTCGACTAAATAATGCAAGATGCATCTATCGCCTTCGGCGGGGGATCGGGACGGCTGTTCGGTCCGGACGGGTGATCGTCCTTGACGTGGGCGGGCAGGGGTAGGACCGTGGAGCCCTATGAGGGGCGAACCCAGTTGCCCGAGGTGCGGTGGCCGGGTCAGGGCTCCCGGACTCTTCGCCGACGCGTGGCAGTGCGACGTGCACGGCACGGTGTATCCGCTACAGCCCGTGATCCCGCCCAGCGTCGAGGCGCTCAACGTCGTGGTGCACCGCACACAGGTGCCGGTGTGGATGCCGTGGCCGCTGCCGGTCGGCTGGCTGTTCACGGGTGTGGCGTACGCCGGCGACGACCGCAGCGGCGGCCGGGCGACCGCGGTGGCCTGCTCCGGCCCCGGACCGCTCGGCGGGCCGGGCGAGCTGATCCTGATCGCCGAGGAGCTGGGCGTCGGCCTCGGCGCGCACTACGCCGGCATCGACGGTCCGGACCCGGGGTCGTACATGAACGTGGAGAAGCCGCCGGAGGCCAAGGTGCTGGCCGCGGGTCGCCCCACCCCGCTCTGGCACGTCTACCGCACCCCGGACGACCGCGCCGTCTTCGCCGGCGAGGCGCTCGGGATGTGGCTGTGGGCGGTGATGTGGCCCGAGCAGGCCGGTCTGCTCATGTACGACGAGCTGGTGCTGACCGACCTGCGGGAGGCGGGGGCGGAGCTGGATCTGGTGCCCTGCGGAGCGTTGTCGCCGCGCTTGCTCCGGCCGTAGCGCCCACGGGGGTGCCGAGTGCGCTCCGCGGGCGGTCGCGGGTGCGTCGTGGCGTGTCGCGCGGCTCCCCGCGCCCCTGAGGGGTCGCAGTAGGGGGCGCTGAGTGGTTTCGGGTGTGACAGGCGGAGTCGAAAACACCGTTATCCTTAGGTGTCCCCTTGCTTCCGCCGGTGTTCTGGAGTTGTCGTGCGCATTGACCTGCACTGTCACTCCACGGCGTCCGACGGTACGGACAGCCCGGCCGAGCTGGTGCGGAACGCCGCCGCCGCCGGCCTGGACGTCGTCGCGCTGACCGATCACGACACCACGCGGGGGTACGGCGAGGCGATCGGCGCGCTGCCCGAGGGGCTGACGCTGGTCACCGGGGCCGAGCTGTCCTGCCGGGTCGACGGCGTCTCGATGCACCTGCTGGCCTACCTGTTCGACCCCGAGGAGCCCGCTCTGCTCGCCGAGCGCGAGCTGGTCCGGGACGACCGGGTGCCGCGGGCCAAGGGGATGGTCGCCAAGCTGAACGCGCTGGGCGTGCCGGTCACCTGGGAGCAGGTCGAGCGGATCGCCGCCGGAGGCTCGGTGGGGCGTCCGCACGTCGCCTCGGCGCTGGTCGAGCTGGGCGTCGTACCGACGGTGAGCGACGCGTTCACCGAGGAGTGGCTGGCCGACGGCGGGCGGGCCTTCGTGGAGAAGCACGAGACCGACCCCTTCGAGGCGATCCGGCTGGTCAAGGCCGCCGGCGGGGTCTGCGTGTTCGCGCACCCGGCCGCCGCCAAGCGCGGCCGTACCGTGCCGGAGTCCCGAATCGCGGAGATGGCCGAGGCCGGTCTGGACGGCATCGAGGTCGACCACATGGACCACGACGCCGACGCCCGGGACCGCCTGCGGGGCCTGGCGAAGGAGCTGGGGCTGCTGGTCACGGGCTCCTCGGACTACCACGGCAGCCGCAAGACCGTGGCGCTGGGCGCCTTCACCACCGACCCCGAGGTGTACGGGGAGATCACCCGGCGGGCGACGGGCGCGTTCCCGGTGCCGGGGACCGGCGGAGCCTGAGGCCCCGGGGTCGACCCGCCGTACCGCTTCACACCTGCGGTCCGTACTGCCTCATGCCCGCGGTCCGGACCGCCTCACGCCCGTAGTTCCTCTTCCCGCAAGGCCTGCACTTCCCCCATGTTCGACATCGCCGTCTTCGGCTCCCTGTTCCTGACCCTCTTCGTCATCATGGATCCCCCCGGGATCACCCCGATCTTCCTCGCCCTGACCGCCGGGCGGCCGGCCAAGGTGCAGCGGCGGATGGCCTTCCAGGCCGTCTGCGTGGCGGGCGGGGTCATCGCCGTCTTCGGCGTCCTGGGGCACCAGATCCTGAACTACCTGCACGTGTCCGTGCCCGCCCTGATGATCGCGGGCGGGCTGCTGCTCCTGCTGATCGCGCTGGATCTGCTGACGGGCAAGACCGACGAGCCCAAGCAGACCAAGGACGTGAACGTGGCGCTCGTACCGCTGGGCATGCCGCTGCTGGCGGGGCCCGGTGCGATCGTGTCCGTGATCCTGGCCGTGCAGAAGGCCGACAGCGTGTCCACGCAGCTCTCGGTGTGGTCCGCGATCCTCGCGATCCATGTGGTGCTGTGGCTGGTGATGCGTTACTCGCTGCTGATCATCCGGGTCATCAAGGACGGCGGTGTCGTCCTGGTGACGCGGCTCGCGGGCATGATGCTCTCCGCGATCGCCGTGCAGCAGATCATCAACGGGGTCACTCAGGTGATCCGGGGGAGCTGAGCCGTCGGCGGCTCGGCTCCCCCGGAAAGCTTGAGTGGCGGACAGGCCCGCGTGCGGGTTACGAGGCCGGGGTCTCGGCCGGGCGGATCCACAGGCGCTGCCCGATGGCGGCGGCCTGCTGAACGATCCGGTTGACGGAGGCGGCGTCCACGACGGTGCTGTCCACGGCGGTGCCGTCGACCTCGTCGAGTCGCATGATTTCGAAGCGCATGGCTTCTCCCTTCGTCTGGTCATCCTCCTGCGGAGAACTACTTCGTGTGACGTCTGGTGTATCCGGCGTCGTACGTAGTCAACGCGCTGCTTGTTACAAACATTCCCTACGCTAAAGAAATTTTTCGAACAACTAATTACCGACCGGTAAGCGACATGTCCGGGACCGGAGAGGGACCCACCGGGACCGGTTGTGTTCGCACTGTGACCACCGGGACAATGAAGGTGATGAACGACGACCTGGCCGCCCTCGGCGCCCGTATCGACCGCACGAACGAGCTGCTGGAACGCATGCTCGCCGAGGTGGCCAAGACGCCCTCGACCCATGCGATCTTCGTCGACGCGGGCTACCTGTACGCGGCCGTCGGCCGGCTGGTCGCCGGGACCGAGGACCGCCGCGCCTTCGACCTGGACGCCGAGGGCCTGATCGACGCCCTCATCGACAAGGCGCGGACCATCTTCGCGGACAGCCGGCTGCTGCGCGTCTACTGGTACGACGGCGCCCGGCGCCGCATCCACACCGCCGAGCAGCAGGTCATCGCCGAACTGCCCGACGTCAAGGTCCGCCTCGGCAACCTCAACGCCAACAACCAGCAGAAGGGCGTCGACTCGCTGATCCGGACCGACCTGGAGTCACTGGCGCGGCACCGCGCGATCAGCGACGCGGCCCTCCTCGGCGGCGACGAGGACCTGGTCTCGGCGGTCGAGGCGGCCCAGGGCTACGGCGCCCGCGTCCACCTCTGGGGCATCGAGGCGCCCGAAGGCCGCAACCAGGCCGAGCCGTTGCTCTGGGAGGTCGACAGCCAGCGCACCTTCGACCTGGAGTTCTTCAAGCCGTACGTCTCCCGGCGCACGGCCGCCGCGTTCGAGCCCGCCGGCGGAGCCCGCCCCAGCCGCGAGGACGTGCGCTTCGTCGGCGCCCAGATCGCGGCGCGATGGCTCGCCTCCCGGGGCCGCGAGGCGATGGTCGAACTGTTCCCGGGCCACCCCTACCTGCCCGGCTCCGTCGACCAGGACCTGCTGGTCGAGGCCGAGGAGCTGCTCCAGTACTCCCTGCGCGGCCAGGCGGATCTGCGGCGGTCGCTCAGGGACGGGTTCTGGGAGCATCTCCAGTCGCAGTACTAGGCGTTCGTCCTACCGCGCGGTGCCCGGGGCGTCGTCCCAGAAGCCGGCGAGCGCGCGGGCCGTCTCCAGCGGGCGGTCGGTGTTGGGGGAGTGCTCGGCGCCCTCGACGACCGTCCGACGCGCCTTGAGCCGCACCGCCATGTCGTCGAGCAGCGGCAGCGGCCAGGTGTCGTCCCGTGCGCCCGACAGCACGTGGAACGGCAGCGGTACGGCCGCCAGTTCGGCGACGCGGTCCGGCTCCTCACACAACTGGCGGCCGGTGGCGAGGAGTTGCGCGGGCTTGGTGCCCAGCCAGCGGCGCCGCAGGTCGTCCCGGTCGTCCAGGCCCGCGTCGAGCGTCGGCGTCTCCGTCTCCTCCGGCGGCTCCATCGCCTGGATCGTCTCCCACACCTCCGCCATGCTCAGCACCGCGAGCGCGTCCCGGAGCAGCTTCACGCGCTCCTGCTGGGGCGTCGAGATCTGCGCCGGGCCCGAGGCCATCAGGGTGAACGACAGGAAGGGTGTGTGGTCGAGCAGCACGGCCGCGCGCGCGATCTGACCGCCGAGGGAGTGCCCCAGCAGATGCACCGGGCCGCCGATCGCCTCCACCTGCGCGAGCACGTCCCGCGCCAACTCCTCCTGCGCGTAGGTGGACTCGTCCGTCGCCGGTCCGTCCGACTCGAACTGGCCCCGCCCGTCCACGGCGACGGTCCGGTATCCGCGCCGGGCGAGCGGCACGTGCAGCGGATTGAAGTCCTCCTTGCTGCCGGTGAACCCCGGCAGCAGCAGCGCGACGCCCTTCGGCTCGACACCGGCGGCCACGGGCGCGTCGACCACGGCGAATTCACCGCGCGCCGTTCGAAGGCGGTACGCGCGGGCGCCGGGGGGCGCGACGAAGGTGGGGGGCCTGCTCATGGGGAGAGGTTATCGGGAGGTGGCGGGGCCGGCTGATCGGGAGTGGACGGGTGAGGGGGTGGATGGTGGGGCGGGGTGAGGTGGGAGCGTGTGGCGGGGTGGGGGTGGGAGCGTGGGACCGGGGGCACGGGGTGGGGTGGTGGCGCGGGTGGGCGCCAAGTGCCTCCGGAAACGGCGATGGCCGGGTCCACTGTCGTGAACCCGGCCATCGGACCGGCACTTACGCTGCCGCACACGCGGGGTGCGGTCAGGCCTCCGGAGCCTCCACGGCCGCCGTGGCCTTACGGGTCCGGCGCGGCTTGGGCGTCGTCTCGACGCTCTCACCGGCCGCCTCGGCAGCGGACGCCGCGGTCTTGCGGGTCCGGCGCGGCTTGGCCTCCGGCTCCTCGGTGGCCTGTGCCGGAATCTCCGGAACAGCCGCCTCGGCAACGGCCTTACGGGTCCGTCGTGCCTTCGGAGCGGTGACCGCCTCGCCGTCGACCGCGTCCACGGCCGCGGTGGCCGTCTTCCGCGTCCGGCGCGGCTTGGCCTCGGCCTCGGGGGCTTCCGGCGCGGCTGCGGCGGTCTTGCGGGTCCGGCGCGGCTTGGCCTCGGTGGCCTCCGTGGTGTCCACGGCGGCTGCGGTCGCCTTCCGCGTACGGCGCGGCTTGGCTTCCGTGCCCTCGGCGGTGTCCACGGCGGCCTCGGCGGCAGCGGCCGTCTTCCGCGTCCGCCGCGGCTTGGCCTCGGCCTCCGTTTCGGTGGCCTCGGGTGCCGTGGCGGCGGTCTTGCGGGTCCGCCGCGGCTTGGCCTCGGTCGCTTCCGCGGTGTCCACGGCGGCCTCGGCGGCGGCAGTGGTCTTGCGGGTGCGGCGGGGCTTGGCCTCGGTCTCGGCCGCCTCGGGCTCGGCGGCGGCAGTGGTCTTCCGGGTGCGGCGGGGCTTGGCCTCGGCCTCGACCGTCTCCGGCTCGGCGACCGTGGCCTTGCGGGTCCGGCGGGGCTTGGTTTCCGTGGCCTCGGCGGTGTCCACGGCGGCCTCGGCGGCAGCCGCGGTCTTCCGGGTGCGGCGGGGCTTGGCCTCGGCCTCGACCGTCTCCGGCTCGGCAGCCGCTGCCTTGCGGGTCCGGCGCGGCTTCGCCTCGGTGGTCTCGCCCGTGTCGGGTGCCGTCTCCGCCGGGGCGGCGGTCTCGGCCGTGTCCAGCGCCGTCTCCGCCGGGGTGGCGGCCTCGGCCGTCTTGCGAGTGCGGCGGCGCGGCTTGGTCTCCGCGGCCGGGGTGGCCTCGGCGGCGGGCTCCGCCACCGGGGGCTCGGCCTGAGCCGGGGCCACGGCGGACTCGGTCACCGGGGCCTCGGTCACCGGGGCCTCGGTCGCGGCCGGCCGGCGGGTGCGGCGGTGGCGCGGCTTCTCCGGGGCGTCGAGAGCAGCGGGGCCCTCGGCCGTGGTCACCGTCTCGACGGCGGACTCGGGGGCCGTCGTCTGCGTGGCGGCGGCCGTCACCGGCTCCGCCGACGCTCCGCCGCGCGTACGGCGACGGCGGCGCGGGGTGCGGGTCGCGGCCGGCGTCTCCTCGGTACCGGAGGTCTCCGGGGCCGGCGCGGCAGGGGAGGCGTCCAGCGGGGTGCCACCGCGCGTGCGGCGACGGCGGCGCGGCGTACGGGCCGGACGCTCACGCTCGGCCGGGGCCGACTCGGCACGGCCACCGCGGCCACCACGGCCGCGACCGCCCCGTCCGCCGGTCTCGCCCAGGTCCTCCAGCTCCTCCGCGTCCAGCCCGGCGCGGGTCCGCGCGGAGCGGGGCAGGGTGCCCTTGGTGCCCTCGGGGATGCCGAGGTCGGAGAACAGGTGCGGGGAGCTCGAATACGTCTCCACCGGGTCGTTGAAGTCCAGCTCCAGCGCCTTGTTGATCAGCTGCCAGCGCGGGATGTCGTCCCAGTCGACGAACGTGATCGCCGTACCCTTGGCGCCCGCGCGGCCGGTGCGGCCGATGCGGTGCAGGTACGTCTTCTCGTCCTCGGGGGACTGGTAGTTGATGACGTGGGTCACGCCCTCGACGTCGATGCCGCGCGCGGCGACGTCGGTGCAGACGAGGACGTCGACCTTGCCGTTGCGGAAGGCCCGCAGGGCCTGCTCGCGGGCGCCCTGGCCGAGGTCGCCGTGGACCGCGCCGGAGGCGAACCCACGGCGCTGGAGCTGCTCGGCGATGTCGGCGGCGGTGCGCTTGGTACGGCAGAAGATCATCGCCAGCCCGCGGCCCTCGGCCTGAAGGATGCGGGCGGCCATCTCCGGCTTGTCCATGTTGTGCGCGCGGTAGACGAACTGCTTGATGTTCGCGACCGTGGCGCCCTCGTCGTCCGGCGCGGTGGCGCGGATGTGCGTGGGCCGGGACATGTAGCGGCGGGCGAGGCCGATGACCGCGCCCGGCATCGTGGCCGAGAACAGCATCGTCTGGCGCTTGGCCGGCAGCATGTTGACGATCTTCTCGACGTCGGGCAGGAAGCCCAGGTCGAGCATCTCGTCGGCCTCGTCGAGGACCAGGCACTTGACGTGCTTCAGGTCGAGCTTCTTCTGGCCCGCGAGGTCGAGCAGGCGGCCCGGGGTGCCGACGACCACGTCGACGCCCTTCTTCAGGGCTTCCACCTGGGGCTCGTAGGCCCGGCCGCCGTAGATCGCGACCACGCGCACGTTACGGACCTTGCCGGCCGTCAGCAGGTCGTTGGTGACCTGGGTGCACAGCTCACGCGTGGGGACGACGACGAGCGCCTGCGGGGCGTCCGTGAGGTCCTCGGGGGCGGCGCGTCCGGCCTCCACGTCGGCGGGGACGGTGACGCGCTCCAGGAGCGGAAGACCGAAGCCCAGCGTCTTGCCGGTGCCGGTCTTGGCCTGGCCGATGACATCCGTGCCGGAGAGGGCGACGGGGAGTGTCATCTCCTGGATGGGGAAGGGGGTGGTGATGCCGACGGCCTCCAGGGCCTCGGCGGTCTCGGGGAGGATTCCGAGTTCTCGAAACGTCGTAGTCAGGGTGCTGCCTCTTCTGTGTGCGCGGTGCGAGGCGAGCGAGCGGGGGTCATGTCTGACCGTGCCGGGGACGTCGGCTGCCGTACGGACGAACCACTCGGGCAAGCCGTATGACACGGGACCTCTGCCGACGCTCTAGCGCTCGTACCGCTGAGGGTTCCCTCCTGTCGTCGTACGATCACTGCCGTACGGCCTTGGAGGGCTGTCGGGTCGGAGCCGATCGGGCCACCGACCGGGCATCCTCATGCGTGCGGCCTGTCGTGACACGTCGAGCATCGTCGACGCACTCTGGCAGGCGCATTACCACCATACCCCGGAATCGCGCACATGCGACGGCCGATTCGGTCACGTAGTCGTGGTCACACTCGTTGACCAGGGCTTGAGCGGGGCGTGGAGCGGACTATTGTGCGCCTCATGACTAGCTCTGACAAGCCTGAGAACGCGTCCACCGAACCCGCCGAACCCACCGGTGTCGCCGCCCAGGACTGGGCGCAGGCGTCCGCCGACCCGCAGTACCGCGCGGCGGTCGTGGATCTGCTCGGCGCTCTCGCGTACGGGGAGCTGGCGGCGTTCGAGCGGCTCGCGGAGGACGCCAAGCTGGCGCCGACCCTCGCGGACAAGGCGGAGCTGGCGAAGATGGCCTCGGCCGAGTTCCACCACTTCGAACGGCTGCGGGACCGGCTGACGGAGATCGGCGAGGAGCCCACGGCCGCGATGGACCCGTTCGTCGCCGCGCTCGACGGCTTCCACCGGCAGACCGCACCCTCGGACTGGCTGGAGGGCCTGGTCAAGGCGTACGTCGGCGACTCGATCGCGAGCGACTTCTACCGTGAGGTCGCGGCCCGGCTCGACTCCGACACGCGGGAGCTGGTGCTCGCAGTCCTCGACGACACCGGGCACGCCGGGTTCGCGGTGGAGAAGGTGCGGGCCGCCATCGACGCCGACCCGCGCGTGGGCGGCCGGCTGGCGCTGTGGGCGCGGCGGCTGATGGGGGAGGCGCTGTCGCAGTCCCAGCGGGTGGTCGCCGACCGGGACGCGCTGTCCACGATGCTCGTGGGCGGGGTGGCCGACGGGTTCGACCTCGCCGAGGTCGGCAGGATGTTCTCGCGGATCACCGAGGCGCACACGAAGCGGATGGCCGCGCTGGGCCTGGCGGCGTAGCGCTTCGTCGGGGGCGGTTGCGGGGTGTTGCGCGGCTGCGGGTGCGTCGTGGTTGACCGCGCAGCTCCCCGCGCCCCTTGGGGGCGCGGCCCCTACGCCGTCGCTGATCGGCGGCGGAGGCGGCCCGCGGGGCGGAGGAGCAGGGACAGGGACGCGACCGAGATGACCGCGGCGCCCAGGAGGCTGAGCAGGGCCGTGCCGGGGCCCAGGGCGGTGTGGGTGACGAAGTCGCCGAAGAGGGCTCCGGCGATGCCCGTGCAGTACACCAGCGGGCGGGCCGGCAGCCGGTGGGCGAGGCGCTGGGCCGCCGCCCACGCGAGGATCAGACCGAGCACGGCGGAGCCGAGTGCTTCGAGGATCATGTCGGGGGTCCCTCCCACGGCCGGTCTGGCTCGACGGTCGTAGCCCGTCATACCCGTGACCTGCGGATTGCAATCCTGCCCTGTGAAGGACCTGTGCTCCATCCGTGCGCACGTCACGCGGAAGGGCCCGGCGGCACACGGCCGCCGGGCCCTTCTCACGACTGCGGCCTACAGCGTGCCGAAACCGACCTTGCGCACGGTCGGCTCGCCGATGTCCACGTACGCCAGACGGTCCGTCGGCACGAGGACCTTGCGGCCCTTCTCGTCCTGGAGGCTGAGCAGCCCCGTCTTGCCGGCCAGCGCCTCGGCCACCACGCGCTCGACCTCCTCGACGCTCTGACCGCTCTCCAGAACGATCTCGCGGGGCGCGTGCTGCACGCCGATCTTGACCTCCACGGCTATGTCCCTCCGACGGTCAGTGATGTGCGCGATCTTCCGCGCCCTACGCTGCACACATTAGCCCGGTGAGGGGGCGTACACGCTCCGGGCCCGAACGCCAGGAGCGAACACCGCGCGGGAACAAACGGCCGTCAGTGGTGCTCGCTGCCGTGCAGCGGGAAACCGGCGATGCCGCGCCAGGCCAGCGAGGTCAGCAGCTGCACCGCCTGGTCGCGCGGCACGCTGCGGTCGCTGTGCAGCCAGGAGCGGGCGACCACCTGGGCGAGCCCGCCGAGCCCGGAGGCGAGCAGCATCGACTCCGCGCGCGAGAGGCCGGTGTCCTCGGCGATGACGTCGCAGATCGCCTCGGCGCACTCGGTGGTGACCTTGTCCACGCGCTCGCGCACCGCGGGCTCGTTCGTCAGGTCCGACTCGAAGACCAGGCGGAAGGCACCGCCGTCGTCCTCCACGTAGGCGAAGTAGGCGTCCATCGTCGCCCGGACGCGCTGCTTGTTGTCGGTCGTCGACGCCAGCGCGCCGCGCACCGCCTGGATCAGCGACTCGCAGTGCTGGTCCAGCAGGGCGAGGTAGAGGTCGAGCTTGCCGGGGAAGTGCTGGTAGAGCACCGGCTTGCTCACGCCGGCCCGCTCGGCGATGTCGTCCATCGCCGCCGCGTGGTAGCCCTGCGCGACGAACACCTCCTGAGCGGCGCCCAGCAACTGGTTCCGCCGGGCTCGGCGCGGCAGCCGGGTGCCCCGTGGGCGCGCCGCCTCAGTTTGCTCGATGGCTGTCACGCCGCCTCCCAAAGTCGTCCACATGCGGTGTCGGCCGCGCGGCCATCGTACTTTTCGGTAACCGTGGTGTGCGCGGTGCGAGCGCAGAATTTCACGTACCGGACGGGTGGCGAAAGCCGTACGGCCCGCCGACCAGGGCCGGGCGGGGTCCGTGCGGTCCTGCGAGGTCAGGCGTGAGCGCCCCGCGTCGGCACGAAGGATCGCCCTCCGTCGGCGCGGTGGCGGCCGTCCGCGGCGCGGCTAGCGGTAGTCGTCCTCGTCGAGCGAGACCACGCGCGCCTGTTCCAGGAGATCGGCCTCGTTGCCCCGGTACGGGTCCACACTCGTCAGGGGGTCGTCGCGGTCCGGCGCGATGTCCGCGTGCTGCTCGGCGGCGTCCACCTCGGGCGCCTCGACGTCCCTCTCCGCTGCCGCGTCGGCCTCCAGGTCCTCGATGTCCTCGATCGCGTCGGGCTCGGTGGGGTCATAGGCCATGGTGGGCTCCCTTCCTACGAACGTCCCTGGAAGCGGCAGGGGCCACACGCGGGTGCCCTCTGTACGAGCCTAGGAGACGGCAGATCCGGACGCCATGCCGTCAGGCCCGTTCGGTGCCCGGTTCTCCGGATCCGCGCGGTTCAGTCTGTGACGGCGAACACACCAACCCTGGCGTGATCACCTCGTAACATTGCCGCATGTCTTCGACCGAGTCGCCCTCCGTGCCGGCCGCCAGTGTGCTCCCCAGGGTGGCGCCCGTCCAGGCCGGCGAGGGCGAGCGGCTGCGGTCCGTGGGCCTGCCCGGCGTCACCCTGACGGTCCGTTCCCGGCCCCCCGCGCGCGAGGACCTGCCGCCCGCGCTGTACGTCCACGGGCTCGGCGGCTCCTCGCAGAACTGGTCGGCGCTCATGGCCGAGCTGGACGGCGTCGTCGGCAGCGAGGCGCTCGACCTCCCGGGCTTCGGTGACTCCCCGCCCCCGGACGACGGCGACTACTCCGTCACCGGGCACGCGCGCGCGGTGATCCGCCACCTCGACGCGGCCGGCCGCGGCCCGGTCCACCTCTTCGGCAACTCGCTCGGCGGCGCGGTCGCCACGCGCGTCGCCGCCGTACGCCCCGACCTGGTCCGCACGCTCACGCTCGTCTCACCCGCCCTGCCCGAGCTGCGGGTGCAGCGCAGCGCGGTGCCGACCGCCCTGCTCGGCGTACCGGGCATCGCCACGCTCTTCACCCGGTTCACCAGGGAGTGGACGGCCGAGCAGCGCGTACGCGGCGTCATGGCGCTCTGCTACGGCGACCCGGGGCGGGTCTCGCCGGAGGCGTTCCGGTACGCCGTGGAGGAACTGGAGCGGCGGCAGCGGCTGCCGTACTTCTGGGACGCGATGACCCGCTCCGCGCGCGGGATCGTCAACGCCTACACGCTCGGCGGGCAGCACGGGCTGTGGCGCCAGGCCGAGCGGGTGCTGGCCCCCACGCTGCTGATCTACGGCGGCCGGGACCAGCTCGTCGGCTTCCGCATGGCCCGCAAGGCCGCCCGCGCCTTCCGTGACTCCCGGCTGCTGTCCCTGCCGGACGCCGGGCACGTGGCGATGATGGAGTACCCCGACGTGGTGGCGGGCGCGTTCCGGGAACTGCTGGCGCAGACGGCCGGCTCCGGCGAGGGCGCCCACGTGGCCGCCCCGGGCGCGAGGAGCTGAGGTCCGGGGTGGGACGCCATAGCCGCCGCGGACCGGCCCCGAAGGGCGATGCCGCGGACATAGCCGCACGGCGGGGGGAGCGGCGCGGCGCGCGCGCCGAGGACGGACGCGGTGCGCGCCCGGAGGGTGACCGGGGCGACAGGAGCGGCGCGGCCCGGCTGCCGGGAGGCGGCCCCGAGGGTGCGCCTCGTCCGTCCGACGGCACTCCGGCGCGCGGTGTGCCGAGGTTCGCGGACGGGACCCCGGCGCAGGGTGGGCCGAGGTTCGCGGACGGCACCCCGGCCCACGGTGTGCCGGGGTTTCCCGGTGGCGCGTCGGCGCAGGGTGCGCGGGGTGGGCATCCCGAGCAGCATGAAGCGGGCGGAGGCTGGGGGGAGTTCGCCGGGCGTCGGGCCGGCACCGGCGGGCCCGGTGTCGTGTTGCCCCGGCAGCGGCAGGCCGAGCCGGGTGCTCCGGGCCCGGGTGGGACGCGGCGCCGCCAAGGGCCCCGGCAGGAGTACCTGGAAGCCTTCGACGGCTCCGGGGACGGCCCACGGGACACCGGGAACGCCGGGGCCTCCGCGCCGGACGCAGGTGTCCCCGGGCAGCGCGGCGGGACCAAGAGGTGGGCGTTCACCGGCATCGCGGCGGCTGCCGTCACCACCGTGCTCGCGGTGGTCGTCGCCGGACAGGTGACCAAGGGGCGCGACGGCGCCGGCGCGCGGTCGGGGTCGGCCGCCGACCAGACCGGCCAGGCGCGTCTCCCGGGTGACGTCTCGGGCGCGCCGACGCCCTCCGTCGCACCGAGCGCGGTGACGCTCACGTACGACCAGAAGATGGGCAAGAAGTATCCGCTCGCCGCCACGTTGAAAGGCTCGGGGAAGTTCGACGCCGTGCCCGGGGTCGACAAGGCCCCCGGCGCCGGGCAGAAGTACCGGTACCGCGTCGACGTCGAGCAGGGGCTCGGCCTGGACGGCGCGCTGTTCGCCGAGGCCGTGCAGCAGACCCTGAACGACAAGCGCAGCTGGGCCCACGGCGGCGCCCGTACCTTCGAACGGGTGTCCTCCGGCAAGCCTGACTTCGTGATCACGCTGGCCAGCCCCGGCACCACGGCGACGTGGTGCGCCAAGTCCGGCCTGGACACCACGGAGGACAACGTTTCCTGCGACTCGGCCGCGACCGAACGCGTCATGATCAATGCGTACCGGTGGGCTCAAGGAAGCAAGACGTACGGTGACCGGATCCATGCGTACCGGCAAATGTTGATCAACCATGAGGTCGGTCACCGGCTCGGTCACGGACACGTCAGCTGCCAGAAGGACGGCGAGCTCGCGCCCGTCATGCAGCAGCAGACCAAGTTCCTGGACCACGACGGGATCCACTGTCGGCCCAACCCCTGGCCCTACCCCGCTAGTTGACAGGCGCCGCTTGCGTCACATTGACATCAGCCGCATGGTCGTCCATATTTCTGCCCATGTGGTCTAGTCATGCCGTCCGGAGCAGCGCCGCCATCGAGCTGGCGCTCATCGGCGTGACCGCGCTCTGCGTGGCCGACATCCACTGTCGCTGACGCCGCCTCCCCGGCGTTCGCGTCGCGACCCTTTTCTCCCTTCTGTCCGTGACCGCGTCACGGATTTTTTCGACGACCCGACGCCGGGGCCGACGTCTGTCCGCAGGTGTCTCACTCCTCGTCCACATGTCTCATCAGTCGAGAAACCCTCGACCAGCCCCGCCACGTCACCCCGAGAGGTCGTCATTCCGATGCGTCAACCGTCCGTCATAGCGCGCCGCGTGGCAGCGGCATCCGTCAGCCTGGTCGTGGCAGCGGGCGCCGCCGCCTGCGGCCCGGAGGACAACGATGCCAAGGGCTCCGGTGGCGACTCCACGCCCCACAAGGGCGGCACGCTCACGGTCCTGAACTCGCAGCCGCAGTCCGACTTCGACCCCGCGCGCCTGTACACCTCGGGGGGTGGAAACGTTCCCTCGCTGGTCTTCCGCACCCTCACCACGCGCAACCGCGAGAACGGCGCGGCCGGCACCAAGGTCGTCCCCGACCTCGCCACCGACACCGGGCGCCCCAACAAGGACGCGACCGTGTGGACGTACACCCTGAAGAAGGGCCTGAAGTACGAGGACGGCTCGCCGATCACGTCGGCCGACATCAAGTACGGCATCGAGCGCTCCTTCGCCCCCGAACTCTCCGGCGGCGCCCCCTACCTGCGGGACTGGCTGGTCGGCGCTGCCGACTACCAGGGGCCGTACAAGGACAAGAAGGGCCTGTCCGCGATCGAGACGCCGGACTCCCGGACGATCGTCTTCCACCTGAACAAGCCCGAGGGCGAGTTCCCGTACCTCGCCACCCAGACGCAGTTCACCCCGGTCCCCCGGAGCAAGGACACGGGCACCAAGTACGAGTCGCACCCGGTCTCGTCCGGCCCGTACAAGGTCGTCAAGAACGAGAACGACGGCGAGCACCTCGTCCTGGAGCGCAACACGCAGTGGTCGGCGGCGACCGACGAGGAGCGCAAGGCGTACCCGGACCGGATCGACGTGCGCTCCGGCCTGGACTCCTCGGTGATCAACCAGCGGCTGTCCGCGTCCCAGGGTGCGGACGCCGCCGCCGTCACCACGGACACCAACCTCGGCCCGGCCGAACTCGCCAAGGTGACCGGCGACAAGCAGCTGGCCGCGCGCGTGGGCACCGGCCACTTCGGCTACACGGACTACCTCGCCTTCAACCCGAAGGTGAAGCCGTTCGACAACCCCAAGGTGCGCCAGGCGGTGGCCTACGCCATCGACCGGTCCTCCGTGGTCAACGCGGCCGGCGGCAGCGCCCTCGCCGAGCCCGCCACCACCTTCCTGCCGAACCAGAAGTCCTTCGGCTACACGCCGTACGACCCGTTCCCGGCGGGCAAGTCCGGCAACCCGGCGAAGGCCAAGGAACTGCTGAAGCAGGCCGGCTACTCGGGCGGCCTCACCATCACGCTCACCCACTCCAACAGCAAGGACTTCGAGACCAGCCCGGAGATCGCCACCGCCGTCCAGGACGCGCTCAAGAAGGCGGGCATCGCGGTCAAGCTCCAGGGGCTGGAGGACAACGACTACCGGGACAAGATCCACAGCGTGAAGACCGAGCCCGGTCTCTTCCTCGCCCACTGGGGTGCCGACTGGCCCTCCGGCGGTCCCTTCCTCGCCCCCATCTTCGACGGCCGGCAGATCGTCAAGGATGGAGCGAACTTCAACACGGGCCAGCTCAACGACAAGTCGGTCAATGACGAGATTGACGCGATCAACAAGTTGACCGACCTTGACGCCGCCGCCCAGCGCTGGGGTGCGCTGGACAAGAAGATCGGCGACGAGGCCCTGGTCGTGCCGCTGTTCCACCCGGTCTACAAGCGCCTGTACGGCAAGGACGTCAAGAACATCGTCATCAGTGACTGGACCGGCGTCCTGGACATCTCCCAGGTCTCGGTGAAGTAGCGCCGTGAGCGAGGCACTTGCCGTCGTCGAGACCGCCGGGACGGGCACCCCCGTCCCGGCGGTCTCGGGGGCACGTCAGTTCTGGCGGCGGCTGCGGGCGCAGCGCGCCGCCCTGGTCGCCGCGGCAGTCGTCGCGCTGCTCGTCCTGGTCGCGCTCGCCGCGCCGCTGCTCACCGCGCTGGAGGGCCAGGACCCCACCACCTACCACCCGACCCTGATCGACTCCGCGCGCGGGGGCGTGCCCATCGGCTCCTTCGGTGGCGTCAGCGCCGACCACTGGCTGGGCGTCGAACCGCAGACCGGACGGGACATGTTCGCCCGGCTCGTCTACGGAGCCCGGGTGTCGCTGGGCGTGGCGCTGGCGGCGACGGTGGTCCAGATCGCCATCGGGGTCACGGTCGGCGTGGCCGCCGCGCTCGGCAACCGATGGGTTGATCAACTGTTGAGCCGGGCCACGGACATCATCGTCTCGATGCCCTTGATGATCATGTCGTTGGCACTGCTGGCCATCGTGCCCGCCAGCTTCCCCCGGCCGGTCCTGGTCACCCTGGTGATCGGCCTGATCGCCTGGGGCAGCATCGCGAAGATCGTGCGGGCCCAGACCCTCTCCCTGAAGGGCCTCGACTACGTCTCCGCCGCCCGGCTGAGCGGCTGGGGCACCTGGCGGATCGCGCGCCGCGAACTCCTGCCCGGCCTCGCCGCGCCCGTCATCACGTACGCCGCGCTGCTGGTGCCCGCGAACATCTCCGTCGAGGCGGCGCTGTCCTTCCTCGGCGTCGGCGTCAAGCCGCCCACCCCGTCCTGGGGCCAGATGCTGACCGCCGCGGACGTCTGGTACCAGGCGGCGCCCCAGTACCTGCTGCTGCCGGCCGGCGCCCTGTTCGTCACCGTTCTCGCCCTCACCGTCCTCGGCGACGGCGTGCGCACCGCCCTCGACCCGCGCGCCGCCTCCCGCCTGCGCGTCGGCACCGGCCGCAAGGACACCACCGGGACCGAGAACGCGACCGGGAAGACGCCCGAGAACGCGGCCGACGGCGCGGCCCGCGGGGCGGCCGGGAGCGCGAACGAGAAGGAGGCCTCCGCATGAGCGGCTTCGGTGGATTCCTGCTGCGCCGTGCCGTCGGCGCGGTCGTCACCCTGCTCGCCATCTCGGTGATCGTCTACGTCGTCTTCTACGTCACCCCCGGCAACGTCGCCCAGATCACCTGCGGCCCGCGCTGCTCTCCGGAACAGGTGCACCAGGTCGCCGAGCAGCTCAAGCTGGGCGACCCCCTCTACCTGCGCTACTGGCACTTCCTCCAGGGACTGTTCGTCGGCCAGGACTTCTCCACGGGCACCTCCGTCGAGCACTGCGCCGCGCCCTGCCTGGGGCAGTCGTACCAGACCGACCAGCAGGTCCTGGACATCATCCTGACGAAGCTGCCGGTCAGTGTGTCGCTGGTCCTCGGCGCCATGGTGCTGTGGCTCCTCCTCGGCATCGGCACCGGTGTGCTGTCCGCCTGGCGGCGCGGCCGGGTCTCCGAGCGCGTGCTGACCGCCGTCACCCTCGCGGGCACGGCCACGCCCGTCTTCGTCATCGGCCTCGTGCTGATGATCGTCGTCTGCGGGGAACTGCAACTGCTGCCCTTCCCGCAGTACGTGAACTTCTCGGACGACCCCGAGCAATGGGCGTGGAACCTCCTGCTGCCCTGGTTCTCGCTCGCCCTGATCGAGGCGGCGGCCTTCGCCCGCCTCACCCGCGCGGCCATGCTGGAGACCCTCGCCGAGGACCACATCCGCACCTTCCGCGCGTACGGCGTCGCGGAGCGCTCCGTCGTCGGCCGGCACGCCCTGCGCGGCGCCCTCGCGCCCGTGATCGCGCTGAACGCCAACAACGTGGGCTCCGCGGTCGGCGGCGCCGTCCTCACCGAGACCCTCTTCGGCCTCCCCGGCATCGGCCAGGAGCTGGTGCACGCGGTGAAGGTCGTCGACCTGCCGGTGGTCGTCGGCATGGTCCTGGTGACCGGCTTCTTCGTGGTCCTCGCCAACGCCGTCGCGGACGTCCTGTACGCGGTGGCCGACCGACGGGTGGTACTCGCATGAGCCTGGTGGAAGCGGCGGACACGAGCGTGGACGCGGCGGACGGCAGCCTGGTGGACGTGACGGACCTGACCGTCGAGTTCGGCGCCCTGCGCGCCGTCGACGGGCTCTCCTTCCGTCTGGCGAAGGGCGCCGCCCTGGCCCTGGTCGGCGAGTCCGGCTCCGGCAAGTCCACGGTCGCGGGCGCCCTGCTGGGCCTGCACCGGGGCACCGGAGCCCGGGTCGGCGGCTCGGTGCGGGTGGTCGGCACCGACGTACAGGCGGCCACCGACGAGGAACTGCGCCGGCTGCGCGGCGCCAAGGCCGCCATGGTCTTCCAGGACCCGCTGTCCTCGCTCGACCCGTACTACGCCATCGGCGACCAGATCGCCGAGGTCCACCGCGTCCACACGCGCGTGTCGCGTCGCGCCGCACGCGCGCGTGCCGTCGAGGTGCTGGAGCGGGTGGGGATCCCGGACGCGGCACGGCGGTCCCGGTCCCGGCCGCACGAGTTCAGCGGCGGCATGCGCCAGCGCGCCCTCATCGCCATGGCCCTCGCCTGCGAACCAGACCTGCTCATCGCCGACGAGCCGACCACCGCCCTCGACGTCACCGTCCAGGCACAGATCCTCGACCTGCTGCACGGGCTGCGCGAGGAGACCGGCATGGGCCTGCTGCTCGTGACCCACGACGTGGGTGTGGCCGCCGAGAGCGTGGACGACGTCCTCGTCATGCGGTACGGCCGGGCCGTCGAGCGCGGACAGATCGGCGCGATCCTCGCCGCACCCGCCGAGCCCTACACCCGGGAACTCCTCGACGCCGTCCCGCGCGTGGACGCCCGCCGCACCGGCTCCCCGGCCGGCGACGAGGTCGTGCTGGAGGCCACTGGCGTACGGCGCGAGTTCGGGCGCGGCAAGCGGGCGTTCGCTGCCGTGGACGACGTCTCGGTGACCGTCCGGCGCGGGGAGACCCTCGGCGTGGTCGGCGAGAGCGGCAGCGGCAAGACCACGCTCGGCCGCATGCTCGTCGGGCTGCTGGAGCCGACCGCCGGGGAGATCCGCTACGAAGGTCGCCCGCACACCGGAGTGAACCCGTCCGTCCAGATGGTCTTCCAGGACCCCGTCTCCTCCCTCAACCCGCGCCGCAGCGTGGGCGAGTCCATCGCCGACCCGCTCCGCGCGCGCGGCGAAGGGGACGAGGCACGCATCCGGAGGCGCGTGACCGGACTGCTGGAGCGCGTGGGGCTCGAAGGGGCGCACTACGACCGGTACCCGCACGAGTTCAGCGGCGGACAGCGCCAGCGGATCGGCATCGCGCGGGCGCTCGCCGCGGAGCCGCGCGCCATCGTCTGTGACGAGCCCGTCTCCGCGCTGGACGTCACCACGCAGGCGCAGGTGGTCGCCCTGCTCGGCGAACTCCAGCGGGAGCTCGGTCTCGCGCTGGTGTTCATCGCGCACGACCTCGCCGTCGTCCGCCAGGTCAGCGACCGGGTCGCGGTGATGCGGCGCGGCCGGCTCGTCGAGTACGGGCCCGCCGACGAGGTGTACGACAGCCCGCGCGAGCCGTACACCAAGCAGCTCCTGGCCGCCGTACCCGCGCTCGACCCGGAACTGGCGGCCCGGCGGCGCGCCGCCCGGCGCGAACCGGCAGCGGTGTAGCGCTGCGGCGTCACGTCCACGCTCGCGTGATCACTGTCTGATTCCTTAGCGCGACGGAACGCGACCCGCACGCGAAAGTTACGACCGTTCACCCCTTTTGGTGGTGCGGCGGACAACCGTCCGTCGCACCACCGCCTTGTCCCCTTACGTTCGTCCCGCTGCGAGCCGCCAGGACAACGGCGGCTCCCCAGACGGGAGATCGGGGGTGCACACGTGCGCATAGGACTGGTTACCGAGGGTGGCTATCCCTATGTGGGCGGTGACGCCAGGCTCTGGTGCGACCGGCTCGTGCACGGGCTCGACCAGCACGAGTTCGACGTCTACGCGCTCAGCCGCGGCCGGCACCAGGAGGCCGAGAGCTTGGTTCCGCTCCCACCGCAGGTCGGCCGGGTGCGTACAGCGCCGCTGTGGACGGCCGCGGACGACGGGGTCGTGTACGGGCGACGCGCCCGCCGGCGCTTCGCAGAGTGCTACGGGGAGCTGGTGGCGGCGGTGTCCGCGGGGGCCGGGACTGAGCACACAGGGAGCGCCCGGGCCGGGGTCGGATCCGCGCACGCGTCGGACATCCGGTCGCAGGACGCTCCCGCCGATCTGGCGGACCGTTTCGGCAGCGCCCTGTACGCGCTCGCCGAACTCGCCCGCGAGGAGGGCGGACTCGTCGGAGCCCTGCGTTCCGACGCGGCCGTGCGCACACTGGAAAGCGCCTGCCGTGCCCCTCGCGCGCTGCGCACGGCGCGCGAGGCGCGCGTCCCCGATCTGCTCACCGTCGCCGCGCACCTCGAACGCGCCCTGCGCCCCCTCTCCCTCGACTGGTACGGCGACGACGGTCTCGGCGGGGCCGACCTGTGCCACGCCACCTCGGGCGGCCCGGCCGCCCTCTGCGGCCTCCTCGCCCGGCACTTCTCCGGCGTACCGCTGCTGGTCACCGAATACGGCGTGCACCTCCGTTCGCACTACCTGACCCTCGGCCCCGACGCCGCCCCCCCCGCCGTACGCGCCCTCCTCGGCGCCTTCCACGGCCTCCTCGCCGCCGAGGTCTACCAGGGAGCCGAGATCCTCACCCCGGGCAACGCCCACGCCCGCCGCTGGCAGGAACGGTGCGGCGCCGACCGCACCCGGATCCGCACGGTGTACCCGGGCATGGCGGCCGACCGATTCACGGAGGTCGGCGAGTCCCCGGACCGTGCCGACCCGCGCACCCTGGTCTGGGTGGGGCGCGTGGACCCCGCCAAGGACCTGGTGTCGCTGCTGCACGCCTTCGCGGAGGTACGCAAGGAGGAGCCCGAGGCCCGTCTGCGGATCGTCGGCGCGCCCTCCGGTGCCGAGGGCGAGGCGTACCTGGGGCACTGCCGGGCGCTCGCCGCGCAACTGTTCCCGGACGAGGCGGAGGGCGCGCACGCCGTGGGCGACAACCCCGTCTCCTTCGAGGAGATCGGCGCCCCCGACGCCCCGACGCTGCCCGACGCGTACGCCGCCGGAGCGGTCGTCGTCCTCTCCAGCGTCGTGGAGGGCTTCCCGGTCAGCCTCGTCGAGGCGATGTTCTGCGGCCGGGCCACCGTGTCCACGGACGTGGGCGCGGTGGTGGAGGTCATCGGCGGCACGGGACTGGTCGTGCCCCCGCGCAACCCCAGGGCGTTCGCCGAGGCGTGCGTGGCGCTGCTGCGCGACCCCGAGCGCCGTGAGCGCCTCGGTGCCGCCGCGCGCGCCCGGGCGCTCGAACTGTTCACCGTCGAGCAGAACATCGCGGCATTTCACGGCATTTACCTGGAGATCGTTTCGCATTGCCCGGTCCGCCGGGTGATCCTGGACGACTCCGGTGAACCCCTGCCGTTCGCCGCCCCCGCCGAGTCCCACGTCCCCGGCCACTGGACCGGCCCCACACCCCGCGTCCTTCCCCGCTCCATCCCCACCTGGGCCACGGACACCCCGGTCCGAGCGACCCCGCTGGCGACGGAGGGCGCCCGATGAGCGAGCTGGATGCTCGTCCGACGGAGGGGCCGGTCTCCGGCCCGGCGGGTGAGCCGGGTGGTGCCGACTCAGTCAGTCACGGCGACACACCGGTCCGGACCGAGCCGACCGGAGCGGACCGGCCAGGGATGCCGAGCGGAGCCGATCCGTGGGACACGCGGTCGGGGGAGTTGTTGACGGGCGTGCCCGACGAGCGTTCCGCACAACCCGACGAGCGTTCCGTACAAGCCGTGGTGTCGTCGTGCGTCCCTGATGGGCAGCCCTTTGCATCACCGGCCACCTCCGCCGGGCAGCTCTCCGCGCAAGGCCCAGCCACTCCGCTCGCCCTGGGGGAGGGTGCCCGACCGCGGTGGGCCCCCGCGCCCCGCCGAGGGTCCGTCGACCCGGTGAAATCCCTGCTGTACCGGCACCGCGAACTGTGCGAGCGGGCCGTGGACCCGTTGGAGGTCGCCGCAGGGCTGGAGGCGCACGGGCTCACCGACCGCGCCGCCGCCCGCTTCCGGCACCGTGACGTCTTCTCGCTCGCCGAAGAGCTGTACGCGCGCGTGCCGCCCACCGCCGAGCCACGCCCGGAACCCGAGCCCGTGCCGGTGCCCCGCGTCCGCGCCGGCTGGGCCCTGCTCGCCCTCCTGCCCGGAGTGCTCGGAGCTGCCACGGTGACCGGACTGCGCCTCACCCAGGGACACCCCCGCCAGTCGGTGGCACTCGGCGGCCTCCTCGCCGTCGCCCTCGCCACGCGCGCGGCCCTGCGCAGCGGCCCGCTCGCCGGCCCGCCCGGCACGCGCGCGTGGGGCACCACGGTCGGCACGCGCGCGGGGACGCTCTGGCTGCTCGGGTACGCCCTCCTCGGCGACGGCCTCCTCCACTCCGTCCTGACGGGCGGCCCCGACACCCCGCCCACCATGGCCCCGGACGGCCCCTGGCCCACGGCCAACGCGCCCGTCCTGACCCTCGTGCTGGCCCTCGCCCCGGCGGCCTGGTCCGCCCACCTCCTCACCGCCGGCGCCCGCCGCGGGCTCGCCCGCAGCCGGGACCTGGAGGACTTCACGGCAGCCGCGAGACCCCTGCTGCTCGGCGTGCTCGCCGTGTTCCTGGGCGCCCTCGCCGCACTGCTCGCGCTCTGCGGCACCCTCCTGCACGCGCCCGCGGCCTACCCGCAGGCCCTCACCCTGGGCGCCCTGCTCCTGCTCGCCCGTCTGCTCACCGTGCACCGCCACCGGCACGCCCCCGCCCTCGCGCTGGGCGCCGCCGTGGCCACGGAGGCGGGGGCCCTGGCGCTGCCCCTGGCCGGCCGGCTGCCCGGCTGCGCCTTCCTGGCAGCCCCCGTGGAGACCCTCGTCGGCGCCTGGGGTGAGACCGCCGTACCGGCCCTCGCCTGTGGCACCGCGGCCCTCGCCCTGCTCTGGCACGCCGGCCGCACCCTCACCCAGGCATCGGCCCACGCGCCGACGGGAGCACCCGACTGAACCTTCCGCCACCGGCCCGACGCACCGCCGGAGGCAACCGCATCACCCCCCTGAAGGAGAACACCAGATGACCACCTCCCGACCCGGAGCGTCCGGCACCCCCGGAACCACCGGAGCGCCCGGCACAGCCGAAGGAGCCGTCGAGACGGCCGGTACCACCGGCGCGCACACCCCGGGAGCCGCCCGATGAGGGTCCTGCTGATCGGAGCCAACGGATTCATCGGCCGCTTCGTCGCCGACCGCCTGCTCGCCGACCCGGCCGTCCAGCTCACCGCGCTCGGCCGCGGCGACGACGCCGACGTCCGCTTCGACCTCGCCACCGGCAGCCCGGGCGCGCTCACCCGCTTCCTCGACGCGGTCCACCCCGGAGTCGTCATCAACTGCGCCGGCGCCACGCGCGGGGGCGCCCGCGACCTCACCCGGCACAACACGGTCGCCGTGGCCACCGTCTGCGAGGCCCTGCGCCGCAGCGGCTGCGGCGCCCGCCTCGTGCAGATCGGCTGCGGTTCCGAGTACGGCCCCAGCCAGGCCGGCTCCTCCACGGCAGAGGACGCCGTGCCGCGCCCCGGCGGCCCGTACGGCGTCAGCAAGCTCGCCGCGACCGAACTGGTCCTCGGCTCCGGCCTGGACGCCGTCGTGCTGCGGGTCTTCTCACCGGCCGGCCCCGGCACCCCGGCCGGCTCCCCGCTCGGCCGGCTCGCCGAGGCCATGCGCCGCGCCATGCAGTCCCACGACGGCGAACTCAAGCTCGGCGGCCTCGGCGTCCAGCGCGACTTCGTCGACGTCCGCGATGTGGCCCGGGCCGTGCACGCCGCCTCGCTCTCCGCCGCGCAGGGCGTGATCAACATCGGCTCCGGCCGCGCCGTCCGGCTCAGAGACGCCGCCGCCGTCCTCGCGCGCGTGGCCGGATACGGCGGCGCCCTCCACGAACTGGACGCCCCGCCCGGGCCGCTGCGCAGCGCCATCGGGCACCCCCGCGCCGACGCCGAGCACGCGGTCCCGGTGGCGTACCCGTACCCGGACGGCTGCGGCAGCTGGCAGCAGGCCGATGTGCGCACCGCCCGCGACCGGCTCGGCTGGCGGCCCCGGATCAACCTCGAAGAATCCCTGGCCGACATCTGGATGGAGGCGGCATGCCGCATCTGACCAGCACCGCGGCGGGCGCCACCAGCACGGGCGTCCGCACCGCCCTCGGTATACCCGGCTACGCCCACCCGCTCGTCGCCCCGGCCCAGTGGGCGGAGCTCGCCCGCCCCGGCACCCCGCTGGACTGGGTGGTCCTCGACGTCGCCGCCGGCCCCGGCACCCGCCCCGACCCACACTGCCTGGAAGCCGCGGGCCGGCTCCGCGCCGCCGGCGTCCGCGTCCTCGGTCACCTGGACCTCACCTATGGCGCCCGTGCCTTCGCCGACCTGCTTTCCGACGCCCACCGCCACCTCGACTGGTACGGCGTCGACGGCTTCCTGCTGGACCGCTGCCCCACCGAGCGCACCGCGCTCCCCGAGGTGCGCCGCGCGATCACCACGCTCCGCGCGATCAGTGACACCGCCCACATCGTCCTCGGCCACGGCCGCCACCCGCACCCCGGCTACGCCGAGAACGCCGACCAGCTGGTGACCTTCTCCGGCCCCTGGTCCGACTACCGCTGGTCGCAGGCGGCCGAGTGGACCGCCGACTACCCGCCCGACCGCTTCTGCCACTTCGTGCACGGCGTGCCCCGCGGTCACCTGGACGAGGCACTGCGGATCGCCCGCTGGCAGGGGGCGGGCACGATCTACTTCACGGACCGTACGGACAGGGACGGTCGCGTGGACCCCTGGGAGACCATGCCCGGCTACTGGGACGACATCGTCTCGCGGGTCGGAACAGGTGTCTCGGAATGAAGAAGGCCGTGGCAGTGTTACGAGGAGAACAACTGTAGTGATCGACCGACCAACGGAGTCCCCGTGTCGCTGCCACCCCTGGTCGAGCCAGCTCCTGAGCTCACCGTAGACGAGGTCCGCAGGTACTCCCGCCACCTGATCATCCCCGACGTGGGCATGGACGGGCAGAAGCGGCTGAAGAACGCCAAGGTGCTCTGTGTGGGCGCAGGCGGCCTGGGCTCGCCGGCGCTGATGTACCTGGCCGCCGCGGGCGTGGGCACCCTTGGCATCGTGGAGTTCGACGAGGTCGACGAGTCGAACCTGCAGCGCCAGATCATCCACAGCCAGTCCGACATCGGCCGTTCCAAGGCCGAGTCCGCGCGCGACAGCGTCAAGGGCATCAACCCGTACGTGAACGTGATCCTTCACGAGGAGCGGCTCGAAGCCGACAACGTGATGGATATCTTCAGCCAGTACGACCTGATCGTCGACGGCACCGACAACTTCGCGACCCGCTACCTGGTCAACGACGCGTGCGTGCTGCTCAACAAGCCGTACGTGTGGGGCTCGATCTACCGCTTCGACGGCCAGGCCTCGGTGTTCTGGTCCGAGCACGGCCCCTGCTACCGCTGCCTCTACCCGGAGCCCCCGCCCCCCGGCATGGTCCCCTCCTGCGCCGAGGGCGGCGTCCTGGGCGTGCTGTGCGCGTCCATCGGCTCCATCCAGGTCACCGAGGCGATCAAGGTCCTCACCGGCACCGGCGAGCCGCTGGTCGGCCGACTGATGATCTACGACGCCCTGGAGATGCAGTACCGCCAGGTCAAGGTCCGCAAGGACCCCGACTGCGCGGTCTGCGGCGAGAACCCGACGGTCACCGAGCTCATCGACTACGAGGCCTTCTGCGGCGTTGTCTCCGAGGAGGCCCAGGCGGCGGCGGCCGACTCCACGATCACTCCGAAGCAGCTCAAGGAGTGGATCGACGACGGCGAGAACATCGAGATCATCGACGTCCGCGAGCAGAACGAGTACGAGATCGTCTCCATCCCGGGCGCCAAGCTGATCCCCAAGAACGAGTTCCTCATGGGCACCGCCCTGGAGAGCCTCCCGCAGGACAAGAAGATCGTCCTGCACTGCAAGACGGGTGTCCGCAGTGCGGAAGTCCTCGCGGTGCTGAAGTCCGCGGGCTTCTCCGACGCGGTCCACGTCGGCGGCGGCGTCATCGGCTGGGTCAACCAGATCGAGCCGGAGAAGCCGGTCTACTGAGCCGGTGACCCGGTGTGCGTGGCGGGGGCTTCGGGTGCGTACGGCGCCCGAAGTCCCCGTTCGCGTCAGGAGCAGACCTTGCCGTCCTTCGGCACCGTTCCGTTCAGCAGGTAGGCGTCCACCGTCGAGTCGACGCAGTCGCTCCCATTGCCGTACGCCCCATGTCCCTCGCCCTTCCAGGTGAGTTCGACGCCCACGCCCCGGCCCAGTTCGTCGGCCATCCTGCGGGCGCCCTCGTACGGGGTGGCCGGGTCGCCGGTGTTGCCGACCAGCAGGACCGGCGCCGCGCCCGGTGCGCTGACCTCCGGGGTGTCGTACTGGCCCGGCACCGGCCAGTCGTGGCACCAGCCCGCCGTGTCCCAGCCGAGGAAGTCCCCGAACACCGGCGATATCCGCTGGAACTCCGCCAGTCGCCGCTTCGTCTCGGCGAGCGTGGGCCGCTGTTTGTCGTCCAGGCACGATATGACCCGCTGGGAGTGGGTCGTCGTGCCGTAGCGGCCCGAGGCGTCCCGGTCGTTGTACTCGTCGGCGAGCGCCAGAAGCCCCGAACCGTCGCCCCGCTGCGCCGACTTGAGGGCGTCGGTCAGGCGCGGCCACAGCGACTCGCTGTACAGCGGCAGGATGATCCCGGTGACCGCGAGCGTCTGGGTGAGCTTCCGGCCGGATGACGTCGGCAGCGGTTCGGCGTCGATCCGTGTCAGCAGGCCGGCCACTTTCCGGGAGCCCTGTTCGGGGTCCTGGCCGGTGGACTTCAGGTAGTCGTCCAGGGCCCGCTGGAAGCCGCGTGCCTGGTTCTCGGCGTGGCCCACCGTGTCCGCGGTCGGGTCGACCACCGCGTCGAGGACCAGTCTGCCCACCCGCTTCGGGAACAGGTGGGCGTAGACACCGCCGAGTTCGGTGCCGTAGGAGATGCCGAAGTAGTGCAGCTTGTCGTCGCCGAGGACCTGGCGCATCAGGTCCATGTCGCGGGCGGTGTCGGTGGTGGACACATGGGCCAGCAGCGGGCCGGCGGCCTTCTGGCAGCCCTTGCCGAAGTCGGTGGCGTCCTGGAGGTACGCCTTCTCCTCGGCCGGGGTGTCCGGTGTGGCGTCCACGGACTCGGCGGCCTGGATCTCCCGGTCGCCGCGGCAGCGGACACCCCCGCTCGCGCCGACGCCTCGGGGATCCCAGCTCACCAGGTCGTAGCGCTCGTGGAGGGACGAGACGGAGGCTTCGAAGTACGGCATCGTCGACACGCCCGAGCCGCCCGGGCCGCCGAAGTTGAACAGCAGCGAGCCGATGCGGTCACCCCCGGTCGCCCGCGCGCGGACGAGGGCGAGCCCGATCGTCCTGCCGTCCGGCCGGGACCAGTCCAGCGGCACCTTGAGCGTCGCGCACCGCCAGGCGTCGCCCGGTGGGGACGAGGTCCCGGTGGCCTCGCAGCGGTGCCAGTCGAGGCGCTGGGAGGCGAGGGAGGCCGGAAGGCCGGCCGGCGTCGACGCGGTCGTGGAGCGTGACGCCGACGGGGGAGCCGAGCCCGTTCCCTTGCCCTCGTCCCTGCTCCCGCCCCCGTCGGACGAGCCCCCGCATCCGGCCAGCAGCAGCCCCGCCGCCAGCGCGGCCGTCCACCGCAGGAATCGCATCATGCGCACCCCCCTGACAGGCCCGCCGCATCGTGCCGCGCCGGGCGTTCAGGCCATCGTAGGCGTCCCGGGCTCGGCCTGCGGGGACCTGTGGATAACCCTCTGACCTGCGGTTTCGCCTACTTTGAGGTGCTGCTGTTGTCGGGGGTCGGTCAGGCGCAGACCGTGTTGGCCTTCGGTGGCCTGCCGTCCAGCAGGTAGCCGTTCACCGCGTTCTGCACGCACTTGTTCTTGCTGTCGTACGCGCCGTGCCCCTGGCCCTTGTACGTCAGCTCGATGCCGACTCCCTTGCCGAGTGCCTTCACCATCTTCCGCGCGCCCTCGTACGGGGTGGCCGGGTCGCCGGTGTTGCCGACGACGAGGATGGGCGCCGCCCCCGGGGCGCTGACGTCGGGGTGGTCGGCCGCGCCCGGCACCGCCCAGTCCGTGCAGCTGACCATGCCCCAGGCCAGGAAGTCGCCGAACAGCGGGGAGGCGGCGCGGAACTCGGGCAGCTTCCGCTGGACGTAGTCCGCGGTGTACCGGGGCTTCTCGTCGGAGCAGTTGATGGCGGTGTTCGCCGCGGTGAGGTTGCTGTACTCGCCGTTCTCGTTGCGACCGTTCATCGAGTCGGAGAGCAGCATGAGGATCTTGCCGTCGCCGTCGTAGGCCTGCTCAAGGCCCTCGGTGAGGTACTCCCAGAAGTCCTTCGAGTACAGGGACTGCGCGATGCCGTTGGTGGCGGCGGTCTGCGTCAGCTGGCGCGGGAAGATGCCCGGGATCGGCTTCTTCTCCAGGTCGGCGAGGAGATGCGCGATGCGGTCCTTCACCTCCTGCTCGGTGCTGCCGATCGGGCACTCCTCGGCCTTCGAGGTGCAGTCCCTGGCGAAGTTGTCGAGCGCGAGCTGGAAGCCCCTGGCCTGTCCGAGAGCGCCCTCCTCCGGGGTCTGCGTGGGGTCCACGACCGCGTCCAGAACGGCCCGGCCGACGTGCTTCGGGAACAGGTGGGCGTAGACACCGCCGAGTTCGGTGCCGTAGGAGATGCCGAAGTAGTGCAGCTTGTCGTCGCCGAGGACCTGGCGCATCAGGTCCATGTCGCGGGCCGCGTCCGTGGTGCGCACATGCGGCAGGATCTTCTTGGAGTTCTTCTCACAGGCCGCGTTGAACTGCTTGGTGCGGTCCAGGAGCTGGACCTGCTCGGCGTGGTCGTCCGGGGTCGCGTCCTGCTGGAAGTACTCGTCCAGCTGGGCGTCGCTCTCGCACTCCACCGGTGCGCTGCGGCCGACTCCGCGCGGGTCGAAGCTGACCAGGTCGTAGCGGGTGCGCAGGGCCGCGTAGTCCGCGCCGAACGCGGGCAGCGTGGTCACACCGCTGCCGCCCGGGCCGCCGAAGTTGAACACGAGCGAGCCGATCCGCCTGCTCGCGGGCCCGCTGGCCTGGGCGCGGATCAGGGCGATGCCGATGGTGTCGCCCTTCGGCCTGCTCCAGTCCAGCGGCGCCTTCATGGTCGCGCACTGCCACTCCCCGCCGTTGGGCAGCGGCGAGGGAGGGCTGCCGCCGCCTTCCGCCTCGGAGGGGGCCGGGCAGGACTTCCAGTCCAGCTTCTGCGCCGTGAGATCCCCGTCCCTGCCGCCGTCGCCGCATCCGGCCAGTACAGCGGAGAGCAGCACAGCGGTGGTGGTCAGCGCGGCGGCGCGCAGCCGGAACGGGTTCGCCATACTCCCATCGTGGGGGCGCGCACGCCGGGGCGCGCGGGACGCGGGCCGTAAGAGGTACACACCGGCGAGGCCGGGACCGCACCGGGCAGGTCCGCTTACAGGGCTCCCTTGCGGCTGAGGTGGTTGAAGGCCAGCCAGCCCGGCAGCACCGGCAGCCACAAGGTCAGCAGCCGGAACAGCAGGACGGCCGGCGCGGCGACCTCCTTGGGCAGGCCCACGGCGATCAGGCCGACGGTGAGGGTCGCCTCGACCGCGCCCACACCGCCGGGGGTGGGCGCCGCGGAGCCGAGCGCGTTGCCGGCGAGGAAGACGACGGCGACGCTGGCGATGCTCAACGACACCGATCCGTCGCCGAAGGCCCGGATGGAGGCGTCCAGGCACATCACGAAGCAGGCGGTCAGCAGCAGCATGCCGCCGATGCCGGTGATGAGCTTCTGGGGCCGTTGCAGCACGTCGAGCATCCGCGGCACGACACCGGCGAACAGCGACCTCACGCGCGTGACGACGAATTTCCGCAGGAACGGCACCGAGGTGACCACGAGGACCAGGACGGCCACGGTCAGCAGACCCGCGATGACCGTGCGGGACGGCGACAGCGACGGTGTCTTCTCGGTGCCGGTCAGATAGCCGAAGGACAGCAGCATCAGGATGTGACAGCCGAGCCCGAACAGTTGCGAGGCGCCCACGCTCGCCACCGCCAGCCCCGGACGTACGCCGGCGCGCTGGAGGAAGCGCGTGTTGAGGGCCACACCGCCGACCGCGGCCGGCGCCACGATCTTCACGAACGACCCGGCGACCTGCGCCGCCACGGTCCGCGGGAACGGCACCCGCTCCGGTACGAAGCCCAGCAGGGCCATCGCGGCGGCGACGTAGCTCAGCGCGGAGAACAGCACCGCGGCGACCACCCAGCCCCACTGGGCCCGCGCGAACAGCGTGCCGAACTCGATGTGGGTGAGCTGCGTCAGCAGGTAGTACGCGCCGATCGCACCGGCGATGAAGCTGATCAGGGTGCGTGGCCGGACCCGCTCCAGGCGGGCCGGCTCCACGGGAGCCTGGGGCCTGATCCGCAGCACCTGGTGCCGGATCTGGGTGAGCAGATCCTCCTCGCGGGCCTCTTCGAGGGCTTCGTCGATGGCCCGCTTCTCCGCGCGCTGCTCGGCGCGGACCGCCTTCTTGTCGAGCTTTTCGAGCCCGGGAGGGGCCGTCTCGGACGCCTCCTCCGCACGGGCCAGCTTGGCCTGCCGGGAGGCTTCGAGCACCGCTTCCCGTTCGCGCTGGGCCCGCTCCCTGGCCAGTCGGCGCAGCGTCGCGCGCGTGGAGCGCGTCAGCGCGATCGGCTGGAGCATCGGCAGGCAGTCGGCGACCGCGTCCGGGCCGAGGACCTTGACTGCCGAGGTCACCGCCCGTTCGGCACCCACCCGTAGGCCGAGCGTGGTGACCAGCTGGGCGATGTCCATGCGCAGCAGCAGATCGCCGGCCGCGATCTCCCCACCGCGCAGTTCGGTGAGGATCACCCTGCCGGAACGATCCACCAGGATCGCGTCTCCGGCCAGCCTGCGGTGCGCGATGCGCCGGGACTGCAGGGCCCGCACCTGGTGCCAGGTGTTGCGCAGCAGTTCGTCGGTGATGTCCTCGTCGGCCAGCGAGTCCAGGGTGCGCCCGCCGGTGTGCTCGTAGACGAGCATGACCGCGTCCGGGCCGAGTTCGGAGGTGGCGATGAGCTTGGGCGCGTTGGCGCCCGCCGCGATCGCCGCGTACGCCAGCAGCGCCTCCTGCTCCAGTGCCTGGCGCAGCGACTGGAGGCTGGAGCGGGTCGCGAAGCCGCGCAGGGTGAGATTGCGCCAGGCGCGGTAGAAGAAGCCCTGGGCCTGCTGTTCCCGGTCGACGACCGTGACGTCCAGCGGCGGGCCGTCCTCCAGGGAGACGAAGTAGCGCCGGCCCCGGTCGCCGTTCTCCGTCTCCACCGCTTCCTCGCGGGCCGCGCCGACGGGATGGAAGCCGACGTGCCTCAGGCCCGCCATCAGCGTGTGGCCGGTCGGGCGGACATTGGGGGAGCCGACCGCGTACAGGGTGCCGTAGGCGATGGTCCAGCCGATCAGCACGGTCAGGATGATCGAGAAGGGGGTCGTGTAGCCGGTGACCAGCATCGAGAACGCGTCGAGCAGCAGCACGATCCACAGCACCGCGCGCCATCTGGGTCTGCGGGACATGCCGACGGCCGTCATGTAGGCGATCACGGGGGCCAGATAGCCGTGCACCGGGTCGGTCAGGGCGTGGATGTCGCCCGGGGAGGGCTGGGTGAGCGCCTCCTGGATCGAGTCCGGGGCGGCGCGGGCGACCCACAGGTCGGTGGCGAGCGTCACTCCGTGCGCCAGGACGGCCGCGAGGACGCCGTCGGCGATGCGCAGCCCGTCCCGTTTGATCAGCCGTTCGATCGCGAACGCGACCGGCACCAGCAGGATCGCGATGCTGGACGCCAGCCCCGCGATCTTGATCAGCAGGTCCGGGGCCTGCCCGGTGCCCTTGTTGATGTCCTGTTCGAGGCCCGAGGTGGTGCCGTGCGCGAACGCGGCGATCGCGAGGAGCACCACGATGCCGAGCAGGCCGACCAGGAGCCGCATCAGGTCGGAGGGGCGGTGCACGCGCGCGGGGAGCAGTGGTTCGTCGCGCTCCACCTGCTCGGCGTGGGGGTCGTCGCCGGAGCCCGGACGGTGGTCCGAGGGCGTGGTCCCGGGGACGTGCGCCGCCTCGGGGACGGGCGGCCCCCCGGCGGCGTCCGCTCCACCGTCGCCACGCGCGCGCGTGCCGTCGTCCCTGTGCTGACCAGCGTCTTCCTGGTGGTGCCGGCCGGTGTCTTCCTGCTGCGCGCCGGTGCCGCCGTCGTCCGCGCGGGCGGGGTCGGGGCGCGCGGAGGCGTCAGGGGTGCCCGCCGCTCCTTCGGGGTGCACGCCCTGCTCCTTCATGGTCTCTTCGTGGTCTCGTATCACCAGTCACCGCCCGCACGATGGTGGCATGCCCCACCGACACTCACGGGCATCAGGGTGCGGATGCGCGGGCGCACAGTCTGCCCCAAGGACCGCGCGGGGGCGAGAGGACCGTTCCCCACGGTCCCCGCCGGAACGTCGGTGGGGTGCGGCAGGATGGGGTGGATGAGCGAGCAGAGTCCTCCCGAAGACGCCCGCGCGGAGTACGCGGACGCGCTGCCGGGGTACGCGGACGCGCTGCCGGAGTACGCCGAGCGGGTCCTGGACGTCGCCGAGCGGATTCCGCCGGGCCGGGTCATGACCTATGGCGATGTCGCGGAGTGGCTGGAGGAGGGCGGGCCGCGCCAGGTCGGCCGGGTGATGGCCCTCTACGGCGGCACGGTCCCGTGGTGGCGTGTCGTACGTGCCGACGGCGTGCTGCTGCCCGGACACGAGCTGCGCGCGCTCGCCCACTACCGTACGGAGGGCACCCCGCTGAAGCAGGCGGGCAGCAGCACCGAGGGCCATCTGCCGCGGCTCGACATGCGTCGGGCCCGATGGGACGGCGGCGCGGGTGCGGAGGGTCACACCTGACAGCTTCCGCCATCGGATGTCGCCGCGGGGGGCCTGTGGCCCGTTCGAGGGACATGGGGGACGTCCGTGGCATGCCGTACGTTCGTGAGATGTGGGACACGCGTGACCCGAGCGCCGCGAGGGAAGAAGCGGAAGCTCTGCTTCCATCCGGAGCGGCGGCGTAGCGTCGGCAGCACGTGTCCCCCTCATCCCGCGGCCACCGCCTCGCGCGCGTGACCGCCTGCCCGCCAGCACGACCACCAGGACCGGCACATCACGTGAGCTCCTCTTCCTCCACCAGGCGCCCGCCGCACCCACCGGTGCGGCAGGGGAGCCGTGGCGCTTACCGATTGGTCCGTACCCCTCCGGCCGTCGTGGACCCCCCTCGTCTGGACGCGGCACAGCGTGCCGTGGTTGACCACCGGACCGGACCACTCCTCGTCCTTGCCGGTCCCGGCACCGGCAAGACCACCACGCTGGTCGAGTCCGTGGCCGCCCGGATCGCCCGGGGCGGCGACCCCGAGCGCATCCTGGTGCTCACGTTCAGCCGCAAGGCCGCCGTCGACCTGCGTGACCGCATGGCTCTGCGCATGGGCGCCGCCCGCGCCCCCAGGGCGACCACCTTCCATTCGTACTGCTACGCGCTGGTCCGCGCCCACCAGGACAGCGGCCGGTTCACCGAGCCGCTGCGCCTGCTCTCCGGCCCGGAGCAGGACGTCACCGTCCGGGAGCTGCTCGCCGGCCAGCCGGAGCTGGAGCGGCTCGGCCTGACCCACGTGCGCTGGCCGGACGAACTGCGCGCCTGCCTGACCACGCGTGGCTTCGCCGACGAGGTCCGAGCCGTCCTCGCCCGCAGCCGGGAGCTGGGCCTCGGCCCGGAGGCCCTGGACGCCTTCGCCCGCCGCATCGGCCGCCCCGACTGGCGGGCGGCGGCCGCGTTCCTCGCCGAGTACCTCGACACCCTCGACCTCCAGGGCGTGCTGGACTACGCGGAACTGGTCCACCGCGCGGTCCTGTTCGCCCGCCGCCCGGAGACCGCCGCAGGGCTGGCGGCCCAGTACGACGCCGTGTACGTCGACGAGTACCAGGACACCGACCCCGCCCAGGTCCGGCTGCTGCACGCCCTAGCGGGCGGGGGGCGCACCCTGGTCGCCTTCGGCGACCCCGACCAGTCGATCTACGCCTTCCGGGGTGCCGACGTGAACGGCATCCTCGACTTCCCGGCCGCCTTCCGGCGCGCGGACGGCCGTCCCGCCCCCGTCGCGGTGCTGCGGACCTCGCGCCGCTCGGGCGCCGCCCTGCTGGCCGCGACCCGCCTGATCACCCAGCGCATGCCACTGTCCCGGCTGCCCGCCGAGAAGGTCCGCGCCCACCGGGAGCCGGCCGCCGTACGGGACGGCGGCCGGGTCGAGGTCCACACGTACCCGACGCCCGGCGCGGAAGTGGACAACATCGCGGACGTCCTGCGCCGCGCGCACCTGGAGGACGGCGTCCCTTGGAGCGACATGGCCGTCCTGGTACGCGCGGGCTCTCGTCTCCCGACCCTCCGCCGGGCCCTCACCGCGGCCGGCGTCCCCCTGGACATCGACGGTGACGAACTGCCCCTGCGGCACGAGCCCGCGGTCGCACCCCTGCTCACGGCCCTCCGCGCGGTGGCCACGGCGGAGGCACGACACCGCGACGAGGAGTCGGCCGGGAGTCCGGAGAAGCGCGAACCGGCTGGTGAAGGAGCCGGCGGGGCAGGTACGGAAGCCGTCTCAGGGCGCACTGAAGCCGGTGCGGCAGCTAGGGAAGCCGTCGGAGAGCGCACTGAAGCCGGTGCGGCAGCTACGGAAGCCGTCGGAGAGCGCACCGAAGTGGGCGGGGAAGGCACGGAAGCCGCCGGGGTACGCACTCATGCCGTCGGAGAACGCACCGAAGCCGACGCGGCACGCACGGAAGCCGCCAGGGCAGGCACCGAATCCGGCGGGGAAGGCACCGATGCTGCCGGTGGACCCGGCCTTGCCGCTGAAGAAGGCGCCGAAGCCCCCGCGGAACCGGCTCCGGACGCCTCCTGGCTGGACACCGAGACCGCTCTCACCCTGCTCACCTCACCGCTCGCCGGCATGGACGCCGCCGACCTGCGCCGCCTCGGGCGTGCCCTGCGCGAGGAGGAACGGACCGCCGGGAATCCCCTGCCGCCCCCGTCCGACGAGCTCCTCGCGCGGGCACTCGCCGAACCGGAGCGCCTGGCCGTGCACGACCCGGCGTACGCGCGCGGGGCGCAGCGGCTCGGAGCGCTGCTCCGCAAGGCACGTGAGCGCCTCGCCGGCGGCGGTACGGCCGAGGAGGCACTGTGGGACCTGTGGCAGGGCACACCGTGGCCCGGGCGCCTGGAGCGGGCCGCCCGGCGCGGTGGCGCGGCCGGCCGGAACGCCGACCGGGACCTGGACGCCGTGTGCGCGCTGTTCGCCACGGCCGCGCGCGCGGAGGAGCGCTTCGGAGGCCGAGGCGCCCTGAACTTCCTGGAGCAGATCGAGGCCGAGGACATAGCCGCCGACACGCTCGCCCGCCGCGCGGTACGCCCGGACGCCGTCCGCGTGATGACCGCGCACCGCGCCAAGGGCCTGGAGTGGCGGCTGGTCGTCGTCGCCGGTGTCCAGGAGGGACTCTGGCCCGACCTGCGGCGCCGCGGCTCGCTGCTGGAGGCCGACCGCATCGGCCGCGACGGACTCGCCGAGCCGCTCACGCCGGGCGCGCTGCTCGCCGAGGAGCGCCGCCTGTTCTACGTCGCCGCCACGCGCGCGCGTGACTGCCTCGTCGTCACCGCGGTGAAGGCACCGGCCGACGACGGTGACCAGCCGTCCCGGTTCCTCACCGAACTGGGCGTTGAGCCGAGGGACGTCGCCGGGCGCCCGCGCCGGCCGCTGTCCGTCGCCGCGCTCGTCGCCGAACTGCGCGCGACCACGGTCGACCCGCGCGTGTCGGCCGCGCTGCGGGAGGCCGCCGCCCGCCGGCTGGCCCGGCTCGCCGCGCTCGCCGACGAGGACGGCCGCCCGCTGGCGCCGTCCGCGCACCCCTACCGCTGGTGGGGCATGTTCGATCCGACCGAGAGCAAGGTGCCGCTGCGCCACCGGGACCAGCCCGTGGTGCTCTCCGGCAGCGCCCTCGACCAGCTGGCCAACACCTGCGCGTTGCAGTGGTTCCTGGGCCGCGAGGTGAAGGCGGACGCCCCCGCCACCACCGCGCAGGGCTTCGGCAACGTCGTCCACGTCCTCGCCGACGAGGTCGCCTCCGGCCGCACCCCCGCCGACCTCGACGTCCTCATGGAACGCCTGGACTCCGTGTGGAACGCGCTGGCCTTCGACGCGCCGTGGAAGTCGCGGCAGGAGAAGGACAACGCGCGCGTGGCGCTCGAACGCTTCCTGAACTGGCACGTGCTGGCCCGGGCGGGCCGGACCCCGGTGGCGAGCGAGCACGACTTCGACGTCACCCTCGAAGCGGGCGACTACCAGGTCCGCGTCCGTGGCCAGATGGACCGCGTGGAGACGGACGCCGAGGGCCGTGCCTACGTGGTCGACTTCAAGACGGGCAAGCAGGCGCCCACCGCGGGCGAGGTGGAGCGCCACCCCCAGCTCGCCGTCTACCAGCTCGCCGTCCGCGAAGGCGCCGTCGACACGGCCTTCGACGGCGTACGCCCCGAGCCGGGCGGCGCGGAGCTGGTCCACCTCAGACAGGGCGCCGCCAAGCGGGACGGGGGCGACAGCCTGCCCAAGGTGCAGACCCAGGAGCCGTTGACGGGGGAGTGGGTCGGCGAGCTGCTGGCCACCGCCGCCGGAAAGGTCCTCGACGAGCGGTTCACGCCGAGCGCCGGCCAGCACTGCGCGCACTGCGCGTTCCGGGCGTCGTGCAGTGCGCGCCCGGAGGGGCGGCATGTGGTCGAGTGACGTGACCGCGACATGGGTGACGTACGGCACCACAAGGGCTGACCTGCGCTTCTTCCGCCCCGGCCGACCGACCCGGTCTCGCTTGTCAGTCCCCGCCGCTAGCCTCTTTCGACATGCCCGCCCGTATCACCGACCCCGAGCAGCTCAAGGAGCTCCTCGGCATCCCGTTCACCCCGGAGCAGACGGCCTGCATCATCGCGCCGCCCGCCCCGCAGGTGATCGTGGCCGGTGCCGGGTCGGGCAAGACCACCGTGATGGCGGCCCGCGTGGTCTGGCTGGTCGGCACCGGGCAGGTGGCTCCCGAACAGGTCCTCGGCCTGACCTTCACCAACAAGGCCGCCGGTGAGCTGGCCGAACGCGTCCGCAAGGCCCTGATCAAGGCCGGCGTCACCGACCCCGACGTCATCGACCCCGACAACCCCCCGGGCGAGCCGGTCATCTCGACGTACCACTCCTTCGCCGGCCGCCTGCTCACCGACCACGGTCTGCGGCTCGGCCTGGAGCCCAGCTCGCGCCTCCTGGCCGACGCCACCCGCTACCAGCTCGCCGCGCGCGTGCTGCGCGAGGCCCCGGGCCCGTACCCGGCACTGACCCGCTCGTTCGCCGATCTCGTCAGCGACCTGCTCGCGCTCGACTCCGAACTCGCCGAACACCTCGTCGACCCCGAGGAACTGCGCGCCTGGGACACGGGCCTGCTGCGCACCCTGGAAGGGGCCAAGCTCACCAACGCCGACCTGCGCAAGGTCCCCGAGACCGCCGCGGCCCGCCGGGAACTCGCCGAGCTCGTCCAGCGCTACCGGGCCGCCAAGCGCGCGCGGGACCTGCTCGACTTCGGCGACCAGATCGCCCTGTCGGCCCGCCTCGCCCGCATCCCCGAGGTGGGCCGCCTGCTGCGCGAGGAGTTCCGCGTGGTGCTCCTGGACGAGTACCAGGACACCTCCGTGGCCCAGCGCGTCCTGCTCGCCGGCCTCTTCGGCGGCGGCACCGGTCACCCGGTGACCGCCGTCGGCGACCCCTGCCAGGCCATCTACGGCTGGCGCGGCGCCTCCGTCGCCAACCTGGACGACTTCCCCGACCACTTCGCCCACGCCGACGGCAGGCCCGCCACCCGGCAGGCGCTCAGCGAGAACCGCCGCAGCGGCGGGCGCCTGCTCGACCTCGCCAACGGCCTCGCCGCCCCCCTGCGCGCTCTGCACGCGGGCGTGGAGGCCCTCCGTCCGGCCCCGGGCGCCGAGTACGACGGCACGGTCCGCTGCGCCCTGCTGCCCACCCACGCCGAGGAGATCGACTGGATCGCCGACTCCCTCGCCCACCTCGTGCGCACCGGCACCCCGCCCGGCGAGATCGCCGTACTGTGCCGGACCGCGACCGACTTCGCCGAGATCCAGGGGGCCCTCGTCGCCCGCGACGTCCCCGTCGAGGTCGTCGGCCTCTCCGGGCTGCTCCACCTGCCCGAGATCGCCGACCTCGTCGCCGTCTGCGAGGTCCTCCAGGACCCCGGAGCCAACGCCGCCCTGGTGCGCCTGCTGACCGGACCGCGCTGGCGCATCGGCCCCCGCGACCTCGCCCTGCTGGGCCGCCGCGCCCGGCTGCTGGTCGCCCACGCGCGCGTGGACGGCACCGACGACCCGGACCGCCGGCTCGCCCAGGCCGTGGAGGGCGTCGACCCGTTCGAGGTGATCTCGCTCGCGGACGCCCTGGACACCTTCCTGGAAGCGCCCATGGCGGAGGGTGACGACGACGGGCTGCCGTTCTCCCCGGACGCGCGCGTGCGCTTCGCCCGGCTCGCCGCCGAGCTGCGCGATCTGCGCCGCTCGCTGTCCGATCCGCTGATGGACGTCCTGCACCGCGTCCTCGCCGTCACCGGCCTGGAGGTGGAGCTGTCGGCGTCCCCGCACGCGCTCGCCGCCCGCCGCCGCGAGACCCTGTCCAACTTCCTGGACGTCGCCGCCTCCTTCGCCGCGAGCGACAGCGAGGCCACCCTGCTGGCCTTCCTCGGGTTCCTGCGCACCGCCGCCCAGTACGAGAAGGGCCTCGACAACGCCCTGCCCGGCGGCGAGAACACCGTCAAGGTGCTCACCGCGCACAAGTCCAAGGGCCTGGAGTGGGACGTCGTGGCCGTCCCCGGACTCGTGACCGGCACGTTCCCCAGCGCCCAGGGCCGCGAGAAGTGGACCGCGCAGGCCAAGGTGCTGCCGCACGCCCTGCGCGGTGACACCGACACCCTGCCCGACGTGCACTCCTGGGACTCGCGCGGCATGAAGGCCTTCCACGAGGCCATGAAGGAGCACCAGCACACCGAGGAGCTCCGCCTCGGCTACGTCACCTTCACCCGGCCGCGCTCACTCCTGCTCGGCTCCGGCCACTGGTGGGGGCCCAGCCAGAAGAAGCCGCGCGGTCCGTCGGACTTCCTCACGGCCCTGTACGACCACTGCGCCGCCGGGTACGGCGAGATCGAGGTGTGGGCGGACCCGCCCGCCGAGGACGAGGAGAACCCGGCCCTGCACGCGGCCACCGCCGACCAGGTGTGGCCGCTCCCGCTGGACGACGCCGCCCTGGCCCGCCGCCGCGCCGCCGCGGAGACCGTCTTCGCCCATCTGGACGCCCTCGCCGCCGGGCCTGCCGACGGGCGCCGGACGGCCCTGCACGACCCCGCCGGCGCGGAGGACCCGGACTGGCCCGCCCCACCGGACGACGAGCCGTACGGTGACGACCCGTACGACGAGGAGCCGTACGACGAGGAGCCGTACGCGGACCTGCCCCATGAAGAGGATCTTCCGCACGACGATCCGTTCGGCGGCGATCCCACGCACGCCGAGCCCCTCGACGACGACCCGTTCGACCAGGACGCCTGGAACGCCGAACGGCCCACGGTCCCGCACCAGGCGCCCGCCCCGCAGGACGGTCCCCGTGCCGCCGGACCGCGGCACGCCGCCGCCCTCACCCCGGAGGAAGCCCGCACCATCGCCTCCTGGGACCGTGACCTGGACGCGCTCACCGGAGAGCTGCTGCGCGCCCGGCAGACCGTCACCGAGGTCCCCCTGCCCACCACGCTCACCGCCACCCAGCTGTTGCGGCTCGCCGAGGACCCGGACGGGCTCGCGCAGGAACTCGCGCGCCCCATGCCGCGCCCCCCGCAACCGGCCGCACGCCGGGGCACTCGCTTCCACGCCTGGGTGGAAACCCGCTTCGAGGAGCTGACCCTGCCCCTGCTGGAACCGGACGAGCTGCCCGGCGGCGACGCCGAGATCGCCGACGAACGCGACCTGGAAGCCCTGAAAGACGCCTTCGAACGCACCGAGTACGCCCGGCGCACCCCGTACCGGGTCGAGGCCCCCTTCCAGCTCACCCTCGCCGGCCGTGTCGTCCGGGGCCGCATCGACGCCGTCTACCGGCACGGCGACGGCGACGGGGCGACGTACGAGATCGTCGACTGGAAGACCGGCCGCACCGGCACCGCCGACCCGCTCCAGCTCGCCGTGTACCGGCTGGCCTGGGCCGAGCAGCAGGGCATACCGCCCGAGTCCGTCACCGCCACGTTCCTGTACGTACGCAGCGGCGAGGTCGTACGCCCCGAGGACCTGCCGGACCGGGCCGCGCTGGAGCGGCTGCTCACGGGTGAGACGGAGGGCACACCGGAGGCAAGCTGAGTGTGACGAACCGCCCGCCGAGGATGCCGGCGCGGGCCTATAGGCTCGGGAGCATGAGCCAGACCCCGGACAGCGCTGTCCGCACGTACATCGAGCAGCACCGCGCCGCCTTCCTCGACGACCTCGCCGCATGGCTGCGCATCCCCTCCGTGTCGGCCCAGCCCGACCACGCTCCCGACGTACGGCACAGCGCGGACTGGCTCGCCGCGAAGCTGTTCGAGACCGGCTTCCCGACCGCCGAGGTCTGGCAGACCCCCGGTGCCCCCGCCGTCTTCGCCGAGTGGCCGTCCGGCGATCCCGAGGCACCCACGATCCTGGTCTACGGTCACCACGACGTACAGCCCGCCGCCCGCGAGGACGGCTGGGACAGCGACCCCTTCGAGCCGGTCGTCCGCGAGAACCGCCTCCACGCGCGCGGGGCGGCCGACGACAAGGGCCAGGTGTTCTTCCACACACTCGGTGTCCGCGCCCACCTCGCCGCGACCGGCCGCACCGCGCCCGCCGTCAACCTCAAGCTGCTGATCGAGGGCGAGGAGGAGTCCGGCTCCCCGCACTTCCGGGCCCTGGTGGAACAGCGCGCCGGGCGCCTCGCCGCCGACGCCGTGATCGTCTCCGACACCGGCATGTGGTCCGAGGACACCCCGACCGTGTGCACCGGCATGCGCGGTCTCGCCGAGTGCGAGATCCGGCTGTACGGCCCGGACCAGGACATCCACTCCGGCTCCTTCGGCGGCGCCGTGCCCAACCCGGCCACCGCCGCAGCCCGCCTGGTCGCCGCCCTCCACGACGAGCACGCGCACGTGGCGATCCCCGGCTTCTACGACGGCATCGTCGAGCTCACCGACCGCGAGCGCGAACTCTTCGCCGAGCTGCCCTTCGACGAGGAGCGCTGGCTGCGCACCGCCAAGTCCTCCGCCCTCCACGGCGAGGCCGGTTACTCGACCCTGGAGCGCATCTGGGCCCGCCCCACCGCCGAGGTCAACGGCATGGGCGGCGGCTACCAGGGCCCCGGCAGCAAGACGATCATCCCCGCCACGGCCATGGTGAAGCTGTCCTTCCGGCTGGTCGCCGGCCAGGACCCCGACCACATCGAGAAGGCCGTCCGCGCCTGGGCCGCCGAGCAGGTGCCCGCCGGGATCCGGTACGAGATCGACTTCGGCTCGGCCACGCGCCCGTGCCTGACCCCGCTCGACCACCCCGCGCTCCAGTCCGTGGCCCGCGCCATGGGCCGCGCCTTCCAGGAGCCGGTCCGCTTCACCCGGGAGGGAGGCTCCGGACCCGCCGCCGACCTCCAGGAAGTCCTCGGCGTCCCCGTGCTCTTCCTGGGCATCTCCGTCCCGTCCGACGGCTGGCACGCACCCAACGAGAAGGTCGAGCTGGACCTCCTCCTCAAGGGCGTCGAGACCAGCGCCTACCTGTGGGGTGACCTGGCCCGGAACTGGCGTACCGCATCCTGACCGGCCGGCGCCGTACGGCGGGACACCGTGCGCGGGGCACACTGGAGGGACCGCCCCGACCGTCCCGCCGCCCCGGCCGCACCCGGCCCGGTGCCCTCCCGCCCTACGTCCCGCCGAACCGCCCGCCGAAAGAACCGCCGCACTGGGGGAGTTGGAAGCACCCGTGACCATCTGGACCGACCACACAGCCGACCGACCCATCTCACTGACCGCCCCGAGCGGCATCGACCGCGCCGCCCACCACCGGCTGGACGAGGCCTGGCTCGCGGCGGCGTGGAGCCACCCCACGACCCGCTGTTTCGTGGTCTCCGGCGGCCAGGTGCTGATCGACGAGACCCCGGACGGCCGGACCGAACTCGTCATGACGCCGTCCTTCGAGGCCCCGCTCACCGAGGCGCACCGCTACTTCCTCGGCATCGACGAGGACGGTGTCAGCTACTTCGCGCTCCAGAAGGACGCGCTGCCCGGCCGCATCGACCAGTCCGCGCGCCCGGCGGGGCTGCGGGAGGCCGGCCTGCTGCTGTCGCCGCGGGACGTCGGGCTGATGGTGCACGCGGTCGGCCTGGAGAACTGGCAGCGCACCCATCGCTTCTGCTCCCGCTGCGGCGAGCGCACGGTCATCGCGGCGGCCGGCCACATCCGCCGCTGCCCGGCCTGCGGCGCCGAGCACTACCCGCGCACCGACCCCGCCGTGATCATGGCGGTGACCGATGAGGACGACCGCATCCTGCTCGGCCGCCAGGTCCACTGGCCCGAAGGCCGCTTCTCCACGCTCGCCGGGTTCGTGGAGCCCGGCGAGTCCATCGAGCAGGCGGTGCGCCGCGAGGTGTGCGAGGAGGTCGGCGTCACCGTCGGCCCGGTCGAGTACGTCGCCAGCCAGCCCTGGCCCTTCCCGTCCAGCCTGATGCTCGGCTTCATGGCCCGCGCCACCTCCACCGAGATCGACGTCGACGGGGACGAGATCCACGAGGCCCGCTGGTTCTCCCGCGAGGAACTGCGCGCGGCCTTCGAGGCCGGCGAGGTGCTGCCTCCCTACGGCATCTCCATCGCGGCCCGCCTGATCGAGATGTGGTACGGCAAGCCCCTGCCGACCCGCAGCTTCGTCTGAGACGGCGAACGGCGGCTCCCGAGCCGGTTCCGGACTCGGGAGCCGCCGTTCGGTGCGGCTCGCGCTTACGCGGCGAGCTTCTGCTTGACCTGGGCCAGCGACGGGTTCGTCAGCGTGGAGCCGTCCGCGAAGAGCACGGTCGGGACGGTCTGGTTTCCACCGTTCGCCTTCTCCACGAAGGCCGCGGAGTCGGGGTCCTGCTCGATGTTGATCTCGGTGTAGGCGATGCCCTCCCGGTCCATCTGGCTCTTCAGCCGCCGGCAGTAGCCGCACCAAGTCGTGCTGTACATCGTCACAGTGCCCTGCATGTCTCTCGCGCTCCTCAGGCAGCTCGGAAAATGTCGTCCAGGAAGAGAACGTAAGCGACCGGCCCGCCATTCCCGCGCGACCGGCCCGCCATTCCCGCGCGACGGGCCCGCTGGTCAACGGCGCCGGGCCCGCCAGCCAAGGGCGCCAGGGCCGCCAGCCCCGGACGGCCGGTCCGCGCCATTCCCGGACGGCCGGTCCACCATTCCGGCCGACCGGTGCGCCATTCCGGGCGATCGGCCCGCCGGTCCCGGCATGCGCTCCCGCCTGTGACGCCTGCCGCATTAGTACGACTGCGAGCCCCGGCCTGTGGACAACCGGCACAGCCGTCCCGGGCGACCTGGCAGCATGGCGGTGTGACAGCAGCAACGCATTCCACCCTTTTCCCGCAGGGCACCGGTGGCTCCCCCTACACGGCTCCGCCGAGCGGGGCCGACGCGGTGCTCGAAGGGCTCGACCCCGAGCAGCGCGAGGTGGCCACCTCCCTGCACGGTCCGGTGTGCGTGCTGGCCGGAGCGGGCACCGGCAAGACCCGGGCGATCACCCACCGCATCGCCTACGGGGTGCGCGCCGGCATCCTCCAGCCGTCCAGCGTGCTCGCCGTCACCTTCACCAACCGCGCCGCCGGAGAGATGCGCGGCCGGCTGCGCCAGCTCGGCGCCCAAGGTGTCCAGGCCCGCACCTTCCACTCCGCCGCCCTGCGCCAGCTCCAGTACTTCTGGCCCAAGGCGATCGGGGGGTCCATCCCCCGGCTCGTCGACCGCAAGATCCAGCTCGTCGCCGACGCGGCCGCCGCCCTCGGCACCCGGCTCGACCGCAACGAGCTGCGGGACGTGACCGCGGAGATCGAATGGTCCAAGGTCACCCAGACCGTTCCCGGCGACTACCCGTACGCGGCTGCGAAGGCCGGCCGGGAGGCCCCCCGCGACCCGGCCGAGATCGCCCACCTCTACGCCGCCTACGAGGACCTCAAGCGCGACCGCGCGGTCATCGACTTCGAGGACGTCCTGCTGCTCACCGTCGCCATCCTCCAGGACCGGCACGACATCGCCGACCAGGTCCGCGCCCAGTACCAGCACTTCGTCGTGGACGAATACCAGGACGTCAGCCCCCTCCAGCAGCGGCTGCTGGACCTGTGGCTCGGCGACCGCGACAACCTGTGCGTCGTCGGGGACGCCAGCCAGACCATCTACTCGTTCACGGGAGCAACACCCGACCACCTGCTCGACTTCCGCGCCCGCCACCCCGGCGCCACCGTCGTCAAACTGGTCCGCGACTACCGCTCCAGCCCCCAGATCGTCCACCTCGCCAACGGCCTGCTCGCCCAGGCCCGGGGCCGCGCCGCCGGCCACCGGCTGGAACTCGTCTCCCAGCGCCCCTCGGGGCCCGAGCCCGTCCACACCGAGTACACCGACGAGCCCGCCGAGGCCGAGGGCGCCGCCCGCCGCATCCGCGAACTGATCGACGCGGGCGTCCCGGCCGCCGAGATCGCCGTCCTGTTCCGCACCAATTCCCAGTCCGAGACCTACGAGCAGGCGCTCGCCGACGCCGGGGTGCCCTACCAGCTCCGCGGCGCCGAGCGCTTCTTCGACCGGCCCGAGGTCCGCAAGGCCGGCATCGCCCTGCGCGGCGCGGCCCGCTTCGGCGGCAACGACTCCCTCCTCGACGACGTCGTGGACCTGCCCTCCCAGGTGCGGGCCGTCCTCTCCGGCGAGGGCTGGACCAGCGAACCCCCGGCCGGCTCCGGCGCCGTCAGGGAGCGCTGGGAATCCCTGGCCGCCCTGGTCAACCTCGCCCACGACCTCGCCGCGGCCAGACCCGGAGTCACCCTCGGCGACTTCGTGGCCGAACTGGACGAACGGGCGAACGCCCAGCACGCCCCCACCGTCCAGGGCGTCACGCTGGCCTCCCTGCACGCCGCCAAGGGCCTGGAGTGGGACGTCGTCTTCCTGGTCGGCATCGCCGAGGGCATGCTGCCCATCACCTACGCCCGCACCGACGAGCAGATCGAGGAGGAACGCCGACTGCTCTACGTCGGCGTGACCCGCGCCCGGGAACGCCTCCATCTGTCCTGGGCCCTGTCCCGCTCACCCGGCGGGCGCCCCAACCGACGGCCGAGCCGCTTCCTCGACGGGCTGCGCCCCGGCACCACCCCCACCGTCGGCCGCACCGGCGCCGGCGCGGGCGCGGGCGTCGAACGCGGCACCCCGGCGAGCGCCGCCGTCACCCCCCGGCGCACCCAGCGCACCCCCGCCCGCTGCCGGGTCTGCGGTCGCACGCTCACCGACGCGGGCGAGATGAAGCTGATGCGCTGCGCGGACTGCCCCTCGGACATGGACGAAGGGCTCTACGAGCGGCTCCGGGAATGGCGGGCGGTACAGGCCGAGCGGAGCGGCCAGCCGGACTTCTGCGTCTTCACCGACCGGACGCTGATGGCCATCGCGGAGACATGCCCGGAGAGTCCCGCCGAACTCGCCCGCATCCCCGGTGTCCTCAATCGCAAGCTGCGCAGCTACGGAGCCGACGTTCTGGCCATATGCGCAGGTCAAGAACCTGGTGGAGACGACGGCAGCGACTGATGCCAACTCGTCGAAAAAATAGTTTGCGCATGCCCCGCGAATCCCCATAGGTTCTAGGCACGGAAGCAGCGGCCTTCTCCAAGGCGCGGGTTCCGTGATGTACTTGCATATCCGAACGGGACCGGTTCACCCCGGTCCCTTGAGACGCCGAGAGGAGGCGAGTCCAGTGATCAGCATCACCACCAGCACCACCGTCAGCACGGCCAAACTGACCGATCGCTCGACCGTCTCCACGTGCATGCTCGGCGCCTCGAACCAGGGCACCGGTCTGTCCGGCATCCGTGCCGTGCGTCCGGCGTCCTCCCCTGCCCTCGCGGTTCTTCCCATCCGTGAGCGCAATGAGCGACCGACCAAGGCACTGGAAGCGGTAGCGGCACAGGCGCACGCCTATGCCTTTGCGGCGGCCGGTGCCGGATTCCGGAAGCAGACGACGCAGCACCACCTGATGTGGGCCTTCCGTGGGCCAGAACCCTGGAGTGATCCAGCCTGATCGCCGATCAGGCCGGCGCCTTCAGGGCCGCGGAACCCCATCCGGGATCCGCGGCCCTTCTGTTTTCCCCGAACGGGGACGACGGAGCGAAGGGGCCTCGGGACAGGAAGAGAACCCGGTACCCAGCCGACACCCGGTCAACCGGCCGGACCGACCAGACGAGGAAGACCACCCGTGCAACTCGAAGCGCACGCCCCGTCCGTACCGCCTTCGCAAACCATGCCCCCGCCCGGCCTCACGGAGGACTCCACCTTGACCCCCCTCACCGCGCTCACCGCGCTCGACGACGCCATCGAGAACCTCGGCGTACCCGTCCCCTGCCGCTCCTACGACCCGGAGGTCTTCTTCGCCGAGTCGCCGGCGGACGTGGAGTACGCCAAGTCCCTCTGCCGCACCTGCCCGCTGATGGAGGCCTGCCTCACCGGCGCCAAGGAGCGGCGTGAGCCCTGGGGCGTCTGGGGTGGCGAGCTGTTCGTCCAGGGCGTCGTCGTCGCCCGGAAGCGGCCCCGTGGCCGCCCGCGGAAGAACCCGGTCACGGCATGAACACCGCAGGAACGATCGATCGCCCCCTCACGCACGACCCCAAGAAGCAGGCCCCGATGAAGCCGTCCACCAGCGAGCCCGCCGGCTCCGCGACCACAGACTTCACCACCACCGGCGCGACCGAAGCGCGCCAGAACAGGAACCGTGAGATGCAACTCATGCAAGAAGCCCTGGCTCGTGCGCATATGCACGAGCGACTCCATGACGCCGCGCGCGAACGCCGGGCCGTGCGCCTGGCGGTCGCCCAGCGGATGCAGCGGCGAGCCGAGCGCGCCTCGCTGCGCGCCCGCCGCGCGCTCGCCATGGCCGTCATGCAGTAAGGCACACACCTGAGCAGCGGTGGCCTCCCGGAGCAGGGAGGCGAAGCCTCCCCGCGGGGGCCGGTCCGGCCGAACGGACCGGCCCCCGCAGTGCGTTGCGCCCGCCGAACCGCCGGTCACGGGGTTATCGTCACCGGGTGACGAGTCTTCCCGGCGGAAGTGACCAGGGCGGCTCCACCGCGGAGCGCCGCCCGGTGTGCGCCCGCTGCGGCACCCCCGCCGACGGCCCCCAGCCGGCCACCTGGACCTGCTCCGTGGAGAACGGCGTCCGCCAGTACTTCTGCGACGCCTGCTCCCGGGAGAACCTCCGGGCGATCGAGGGACGGCTGGACTCGGCCTGGTGGTGAGATCCCTTCTCCGGGGGCCTCCCCCCGCCCCCTCCCCCCACCCCCCAAAGAACTCAGGGCACGCCGATCACGCCCCCTCCGCCGACTCCTCCTCGTCGGTGCCGGTGTCCTCGGGCGCGTCGGCGGCGAAGCCCGGGAGCCATTCCTCCAGTTCGTCGCGGAGGCGTACGTCGGCGCCCAGTTGGCACAGGACCCCGATCGTGCTGAGGGTCACCCGGTGTATCAGCAGGTAGGCCGGCGGCAGGTTGAGCTGCTTGCCGAGCTGGTAGGCGGGGGAGCGGGGGTCGGCGATGCGGGCGGCCTGGCTGCGCATCCAGGAGCGGGTGAAGGTGAACGCCTCCACGCGGGCCGGCTCGATGATCGGCAGCAGGTAGTCGAGGACCGCGTCCGGGTCCAGTTCGACGGTCTCCTTCACGAAGCCCTCGGCGCACAGCAGCTCGTAGACCGTCTCCGCCTCCCCGTCCAGTGTCATCCGCAACGAGATGCCGATCGGGGTCGGCAGGCCGCCGGGGAGCCGGTCGACGGTGCCGAAGTCCAGCACGCCCAGGCGCCAGTCGTCCGGACCGTCCGGGCCGCCGGGCAGCAGACGGAAGTTGCCCGGATGGGGGTCGGCGTGCAGCAGGCCGGTGCGGGCCGGGCCGGAGAAGAGGAAGCGGGCCAGGAGCTGGCCGGCCCGGTCGCGCTGCTCCTGGGTGCCGTCCGCGATGACCTCGGACAGCGGGATGCCGTCGATCCACTCGGTCACCAGCACCTGGTCGCACTGGTGCACCACCGCCGGGACGACCACGTCCGGGTCGTCCGCGAACTCCTCCGCGTGGACGCTCTGCGCCTGGGCCTCCAGCCCGTAGTCCAGTTCCTCCGAGACGCGGTCCCTCAGCTCGGCGATCAGCGGCTTGATGTCCATACCCGGGATGAGCGGACCCAACAGCCGGGCGAACCGGCTCAGTTGACCGAGGTCGGAGAGCAGTGCCTCACCCGCGCCCGGGTACTGCACCTTGACCGCGACCTCACGGCCGTCGTGCCACACCGCCCGGTGCACCTGGCCGATCGAGGCCGCGGCGGCCGGCTTGTCCTCGAACTCCTCGAAGAGGTCGCGCCAGTCCGGCCCGAGCCGTTCCTGGAGCACCGTGTGCACGGTGCGGGTCGGCATCGGCGGGGCGGCCTCCTGGAGCTTGGTCAGGGCCGCGCGGTAGGGGCCGGCGATCTCCTCCGGCAGCGCCGACTCGAAGACGGACAGCGCCTGCCCGAACTTCATCGCGCCGCCCTTGAGCTCGCCGAGCACCTTGAACAGTTGCTCCGCCGTGCGCTGTTGCAGCTCGCGGCCGACGATCTCCGCGGACTCGCCCACGATCCGCTTGCCCAGCCCCCAGGTCGCCCGGCCGGCGAAGCCGAGCGGGAGCGCGGCGAGCTTGGCGGTACGGGTGACCGCCTTCCGGGGAAGATCAGACATGCGCCCTCCAGGTCCCAGTCGGCCGTGCCGCGCCTGCTTCGCGTCGCCGCTTCGTCGACGGCCGTTGCACCGCCATTGTCGCGCGTGTCCCGCCATCGGTTGCCGAGTGCTCTCGTTTCTCTCTCCCGGCCGCCCCGCAGGCGCATTCCGGATGCGGCCGGACCGGCCGGGCCCGCCAGTCCAGACCGGGCAGGGACACCTCCCAGCGAGTACCGGCGGCGGACGGCGACCCCCCGTCGAGGAAGGCCAGGGCGTGCGCCGCGGCGAGACCGGCCACCGCCGTGGCCAGGGTCAGGTCGCAGGCGCCGACGCGGCGGGACCTTCCGGACCGCCACTGGGTGACCAGACGGGGCCAGGCCGGGTCCCGGTCCGTGCGTTCCCGGTCCAGGCAGCCGGCGCAGCCCGTCTCGCCGGGCAGGACGAGCGGGCCGACGACACCCGTGCCCTCCACGACCCCGGCGTAGAGATGAGGGGTGCCGGTGGTCATCAGCGGTTCGGCGGTGAACGGGTCCGGGGCGTGCACGGCGACATCGTCGCGGGGCGCGAAGATCACCAGGGAGAGGCCGGGCTCCTCGGCGCCGGAACCCGGGGCGTGGGCGTGGCGCGGTGGACGGTCCGGTGCGGCGCGGCGGACGGCGGACCGGGCCGCCGCGTCCCGGCGGTCGCCCAGCGACTCGGTGGCCAGCCCGCCCGGCGCCACGTCCCACGGCTCCACCCGGCCCACGTCGCACACGTCGACCTCGCCGACGCCGGCGCCCGACAGCACCGACGCGAGCAGGGCGCCGACCCGGCCCGCGCCGCGCACCCGGACGCGCAGCGCGCGCCGGGCCGCGAGCCGCGCCAGCGCGCCGCCCGGTTCGGGTGTGAGGAGGGACAGTGAGGCGAGGTCGGGGCGCAGCCGTTCGAGGACGGCCGTCTTCTCCCGCAGCGCGTCCGCGGCCGGTCCGCCGCCGCGCGTGTCGTCGAGGAGGCCCGCGCGGGCCAGCCGCTCCACCAGCGCGTCGACGTGGTCGGCCGGCACGTCCGCCCGGCGGCCCTCCTCGCGCAGCAGCGGCAGTCCGCGCGTGCCGTCGAGCAGGTCCAGGAAGCTGCCGGTCGCCGTGGCGACCGGACCCAGGGTCAGGGCGTGCGCCGGGGTCATCCCGAACTGCACGGTGTTGCGGTCGCGCCAGCCGCGCCGCAGCGCGGGTTTCACCACCGGATGCATGACAGGTCCCCCGTGTCCGTGAATGCGTGTCTGCGCCAGCATGCCCGTGTCGTGGTCCGGGCACCGGGAGTTATCCACAGGCTGGGGGTGTTCTTCGTATCAACGAGACGGGATGAAGTGGTGCAAAAGGGGTGAGTGGATCGGTCGTACGAATCAAACACATGGTGGGGGATCCGGAGTGAACCGTCCCCGGGCCGGGACTTTGCCCCCGTCCAGCGGGTAACGTCGGGGCGTGCCCGCCGACCCACTGCACCGTGCCGGTGAACCACAGCGCAGCACGACGAGCCAGCCGCCCCGCGGCTCCGGGGCGAGCGCGATCGAGGTCCGCAGGAGCGCCCGGCGCCGCCGGACGGTCTCCGCGTACCGCGAGGGCGACCGCACCGTCGTACTGATCCCCGCCCGGATGTCGAAGGCGGAGGAGCAGCGCTGGGTCACCCTCATGCTCGACAAGCTCGCCGCCCAGGAGAGCAAGCGGGTGCTGGGCGACGCCGCGCTGGCCGAGCGTGCCGAGCGGCTGTCCGCCCAGTACTTCGACGGCCGGGCCCGGCCCGCCTCCGTGCGCTGGGTCACCAACCAGAACACCCGCTGGGGTTCGTGCACCCCGGCCGAGGGCAGCATCAGGCTGTCGCACCGGTTGCAGGGGATGCCGGAGTACGTCGTCGACTACGTGCTCTGCCACGAGCTGGCGCATCTGCTCGTCCCGGGCCACGGTCCCGACTTCTGGCGGCTGCTGGATGCCTACCCGCGCACCGAGCGGGCCCGCGGCTACCTCGAAGGAGTGGTCGCCGCCGCCCGGCTGCCGCATGTGCCGGGCGCGCGCGATGAGCAGGAGACCTGAGCGGACTGCGGGTCTCCGGCGTCTTCCCGGGGTGACCGGGAGCCGTCCCGTGCGCCGAGCGCCTTCCGTGTGAGCGGCCGGGTGCGGTTGTGTACCGGGTCTGTACCGACCAGCACCCTCGGGGGTCGCTGTCGGTCTTTGCCGTTAGCCTGGCGCGACGCACTCACATTCGGGATGGGGGACGGTCGTAACGCATGGCCAGGGAATTCCAACGCGGCCACAAGGCCAGGATCAGTGACCTCACCGCGGGCACGGATCTGTACGTAGGCGTGCAGATCTCCGGCCCCGGACTGACCTTCGACATCAGCTGCTTCGGTCTGGACGCCGACGAGCGTCTCTCGGACGACCGGTACTTCGTCTTCTTCAACCAGCCGAAGTCCCCGGAGGAGTCCATCCAGCTGCTGGGCGCCCAGGCGGGCGACACGGAGTCGTTCCGGGTCACGCTCGACCGGATCCCCTCGCACATCCGCAAGCTGTCCTTCACGGCGACCATCGACGGCGCCGGACAGATGTCCCAGATCGCTCCCGGATACCTGCGCGTCGTGGCGGGCGGCGAGGAGGTCGCGCGGTACTCCTTCAGCGGCGCGGAGTTCTCCACCGAGCGGGCCGTGATGCTCGGTGACTTCTACTTCAAGGACGGGTGGCGGTTCGCCGCCGTCGGACAGGGCTTCGACGGCGGTCTGGAGGCGCTGCTGAGGAACTTCGGCGGCGAGGTGCTGGAGGAGGAGGCGCCCGCCGCCCCGCAGCAGCCCCAGTCCGGCGCGGCAGCACCCGGCTTCGCCCCGCCCGCCCAGACCACGCCCCCACCCGCGTTCGGCGCCCCGGCCCCCGCACCAGTCCCCGCACCAGCCCCGGCCCCCGCACCCGCTCCGGCGCCCGCCCCGCAGGGCTTCGCCCCGCCGCCCGGCCACACCCCGCCCCCGGCCCCGGCGCCCGGCCCGAACGTGCACGCCGCGCCGACGGTCGTCGCACCCCTCACCCCGCCCGGGGCCGGCACCGTCCCGCCGCCGGCCCCCGCACCCGCGCCCTACGGCCAGCCGCCGCAGCAGCCGTCGTACGGCGGCCGGCCCGGCGCGCCGACGCCTCCCGGATATGGTCAGCAGCCCGCCCCCTACGGCGGTCAGCCGACCGCGCCCATGCCCCCGGGCTACGGACAGGTCCCCGGCCATCAGCCCGCCGCGTACGGAGTGCCGCAGGGCGCGCCCCAGGGCGGTGTCGGGGTGACGGCCGCGCTCCAGGCGTTCAAGGAGACGCCGACCGGACAGCGCTGGACGCAGCAGAACAAGAAGCTGATCCGCGTCGACCTCGGCATCGGCGGCCAGCCCGTGCTGGCCAAGCAGGGCAGCATGGTGCTCTACCAGGGCAAGGTCGACTTCAGCTACAAGGGCGCCGGGCTCGCCGGGCGGATCGTCGGCAACGCCACCGGCCAGGAGATGCAGCTGATGCGCTGCACCGGCCAGGGCCAGGTGTTCCTCGCCGAGAACTCCACCCATCTGCACCCCGTCGAGCTCCAGGGCGACGCCATCTGCGTGTCCGCGGAGAACGTCCTCGCGTTCGACGAGAGCCTCCAGTACGAGGTCCGCCGCATCGAGGGCCACGGCATCCCCGGCGGCGCGCTGTTCACCATGCAGTTCCAGGGCACCGGCACGATCGTCGTCAAGACGCACGGCACCCCCGTGGTACTGCCGGTCACGCCGACCACCTTCGCCGACTGCAACGCCGTCGTCGCCTGGTCGGCCGCCTCCCAGGTCATCGTCTCCAGCCAGGTCCGCATGCGCCGCAACGCCTATCCGGGCGACACCGGGGAGAGCGTCAACCTCCAGTTCCGGGGCGCCCCCGGCAACTTCATCGTCGTCCAGCCCTACGAGGTCTAGAGGGAGCCCGTCATGAACCAGCCGCTCGCGGGCTTCGCCCCCGCACCCGTCACCGCCCGCATGGAGAACCACGGCAACCACATGCTGAAGGTCGCCCTCCAGACCGGGAACGACCTCCTCGCGCGCGTGGGGTCGATGGTCGCCTACGAAGGCTTCATCCAGTACGAGCCCAACCCGCCCGCCGTCCGCCAGATCGCCCGCGACTGGGTCACCGGCGAGGGCGCGCCGCTGATGAAGTGCTCCGGCGACGGCCTGCTCTACCTCGCCGACTACGGCGCCGACGTCGTCGTGATCAACCTCGACGGCGACGGCATCTCCGTCAACGCCACCAACCTGCTCGCCTTCGACGCGCACCTCACCTGGGGCGTGGAGCGCGTGAAGGGGCTCGCGAAGTTCGCCGGCCAGGGCCTGTGGAACACGAAGATCTCCGGGCAGGGCTGGGTCGCGCTGACCTCCCGGGGAAAGCCGATCGTCGTGGACTGCGGCGGCGGCGAGGACGAGACGTACGTCGACCCCGACGCGCTCGTCGCCTGGTCGCCGAACCTGAAGGTGAAGGGCAAGCGCAGCTTCAAGGCCCAGTCGCTGATCGGCCGGGGCAGCGGAGAGGCCTACCAGATGGCCTTCTCCGGCCAGGGCATCGTCGTCGTCCAGCCCAGCGAGGACAGCACCGACCGCCTCCGGGTCCGGGGCTGAGGGGGAGCCAGAACACCATGCAGAGCCCGCTTTTCGCGCACAACGACATCCAGACGCAGGAACGCTGGAGTTCGCAGAACGCGCAGATGCTCCGGGTCACCCTGGAGGGCCACGACGACCTGCTCGCCCGCAAGGGCACCATGGTCGCCTACCAGGGCCTGGTCGAGTTCGACGCCGAGTACCGCAGCAACGGCCAGGCACGCGCGCGTGCGCACACCGGCGAGGGCCTGGACCTGATGCGCTGTCACGGACAGGGCACCGTCTACCTCGCGAACCTCGCCCAGTACGTGCACATCATGGACGTCGAGCAGGACGGGCTGACCGTCGACAGCTCCTACGTCCTCGCCATGGACTCCTCGCTGCACCACGAGGTCATCGCCGTCGACAGCCTCTACGGCATCTCCGGCTCCGGGAAGTACCAGCTCAACATCACCGGGCGCGGCCGGGTCGCCCTCATGACCTCCGGGGCGCCGCTGCTGATGCAGGTCACGCCCGACCGGTACGTCAACTGCGACGCCGACGCGATCGTGGCCTGGTCCACCGGGCTGCGTGTGCAGATGCAGGCCCAGACGCACTCCTCCGGCGTGTGGCGCCGGCGCGGCAACACCGGTGAGGGCTGGGAGCTGAGCTTCATGGGCACCGGCTTCGCACTGGTGCAGCCCAGCGAGCTGCTGCCACCGCAGAACGCGGTGATCGGGCAGGGCCTCGCCGCCCAGTTCGGCATGGGGCAGCAGGGCGCGCGCGGACAGAACCAGGGGAACGTCTGGAGCTGAGCCGCGAGCGACGAGGGGTGACCGCCGGTGCGGCCACCCCTCGCAGGCTCAGAGCCGGGCGCGCGTGGCGTCCAGCAGGCGTACCACCGACGCGTCGGCCACGCCCGCCACCTCGTCGTAGGCGTACCAGCGCAGGTCGAGCGACTCGTCGCTGATCTCGTGCACCGCGCCGGGCGGGGCCAGGACCGCGTACTGGACGTCGAAGTGCCAGTGGCACGGCGGCGGGATCGGATGCCGGTCCAGCCGCACCGGGCCACCGGGAAGCAGCGTCAGCCCGGTGATTCCGGACTCCTCGGTCGCCTCCCGCAGGGCCGCCGCCTCAAGCGTGGGGTCGCCCGGCTCGCAGTGGCCGCCCATCTGGAGCCACATCCGCAGCTTCCGGTGCAGCGTGAGCAGCACCCGGCCGCGCTCGGGGTCGACCACCAGGGCGCTGGCCGTGAGATGACCCGCGTGGCAGGCCTTCCAGAGGCCGTCCGGGTGTGCCGCCAGATGGTCCAGGTAGGCCTGGCGCAGCTCTTCCTGGCCCTCGTACCCCTTCAGGACGAGGACCGCGTCGTCGTACAGGCTCACTCGGCGTCGTCGCCCTTGCCGTCGTCGCCCTTCTCGCCTTCGCCTTCCCTCTTGGTCAGGTCGGGCTTGCCCGCGGAGCCGCCCGCCGCCTCGCCGAGCATCCTGTCCAGCTCGGAGAAGTCCAGCTGCTCGCGGTGGACGAAGCCGTCCGGGTCGTCCAGGTCGGTCGCGGTCGGCAGCATGTCCGGGTGGGCCCACAGACCGTCCCGGCCGTCGACCCCGCGCGCGTCCGTGAGCGAGGCCCACAGACGGGAGGCGTCGCGCAGCCGGCGCGGACGCAGCTCCAGGCCGATCAGCGTGGCGAACGTCTGCTCCGCCGGGCCACCGGTCGCACGGCGGCGGCGCAGCGTCTCGCGCAGGGCGTCGGCGGACGACAGGCGCGGCTTCGCGGCGGCGTGGACCACCGCGTCCACCCAGCCCTCCACGAGGGCCAGAGCGGTCTCCAGACGGGCCAGGGCGGCCTTCTGCTCGGGCGTGTCCTCCGGCTGGAACATGCCCTGCTGGAGCGCGTCCTGCAACTGCTCGGGGTTCTGCGGATCGAACTGGCCGACCACGTCCTCCAGCTTGGCCGTGTCGACCTTGATGCCGCGCGCGTAGCCGTCGACCGCGCCGAACAGGTGCGAGCGCAGCCACGGCACGTGCGCGAACAGCCGCTGGTGCGCGGCCTCGCGCAGCGCCAGGTACAGCCGCACCTCCTCCTGCGGAACGCCCAGGTCCTTGCCGAACGCCTCCACGTTGGCCGGGAGCAGCGCGGCCTTGCCGGCCGGGCCCAGCGGCAGGCCGATGTCGGTCGAGCCGACGACCTCGCCCGCGAGCACGCCCACGGCCTGCCCGATCTGGGTGCCGAACATGGCGCCGCCCATCGAACGCATCATGCCGATCAGCGGGCCCGCCATGGCCTGCATCTCCTCCGGCAGCACGTCGCCCATGGCCGCGCCGACCCGCTCGGCGACCGGGTCGACCAGCTCCTGCCAGGCGGGCAGGGTCTCCTCGACCCACTCCGCGCGCGACCAGGCCACCGCCGAGCCGGAGCCCGACGGCAGGGACGTCGCGTCGTCCAGCCACAGGTCGGCGAGGCGGACCGCCTCCTCCACCGCCTTGCGCTCGGCGGGGCCGACGCTCGCGTCCTTCGTGCCGTCCGACGTGCCCTGGGCGACCGTCTGGCGGGCGATCTGCTTGGCCATGTCCCAGTTCACCGGGCCGCCCTCGTACGAGAGCATCTGGCCGAGCTGCTGGAACGCGGCGCCCAGGTCGGTGGGGTTCAGGGAACCGAACATGGCAGCGAGCGGGTTGTCGGCGCCGGGGCCGCCAAAGCCGCCGGCTCCGGGCAGGCCGCCGAAACCGAACGGATTGGCCGGTCCCTGCCCACCACCGCTCTGCTGGTCCTTCTTCTTGCCCTCGTCGCCGTCTTCCGGCTCCTCCGGCGGAAGGCCGAAACCGAATGGGGTGTCACTCACGGGATTCCTCGGCTGGTAAGGCCACCGGTTTCGCTCCGGCGGCGCGGCTGCCCGACAACACCACCCAGCGTAGACACCTCGACCCGATCGGGCCTCGGTGCTTCGCCCACGGAACGCCTGCGGCAGGATGGATGCACCTGGTACGTACGCGTCACTCGCGCCCGTACTGAAGACAACCGCTGGAGACGCCCGGTGAGTTCCCCAGATCCGCAGGTTCGCGCAGCGCGAAACCTCTCAACCTCTCCCGCCGTGCGCGGGCCCGTCGTCGCGGTGACCGGCGCCGCCACCGGGGTCGGCGCCCTGCTCACCGAGCGACTCGCCGCGTCGGACGAGATCAGACAGGTACTCGCCATCGACGAACGGCGCGGCGAGTGCGCCGAGGCGCAGTGGCACATCCTCGACGTCCGCGACCCCGCCATCGCGGACAAGCTGCGGGGCGCCGACGTCGTCGTCCACCTCGCGCTCGACCTCGACCTGGAGACCGATCCGGCGGCGCGCACCGCTTACAACGTCCGGGGGACCCAGACCGTCCTGACCGCCGCCGCGGCGGCCGGCGTGCACCGGGTGGTGCTGTGCACCTCCGCGATGGTCTACGGCGCGCTGCCCGACAACGAGCTGCCGCTGTCGGAGGACGCCGAGCTGCGCGCCACCGCCGAGGCGACCGGCGTCGGGGACCTGCTGGAGATCGAACGCCTGGCGCGGCGGGCCCCGCGCGCGCATCCCGGCCTGAACGTCACCGTGGTGCGGCCGGCCGTCCTGGTCGGCGGCACGGACACCGCGCTGACCAGGTACTTCGAGTCGCCGCGGCTGCTGGTCGTGGCCGGGTCGCGGCCCGCGTGGCAGTTCTGCCACGTCGAGGATCTGTGCAGCGCCCTGGAGTACGCCGTGCTGGAGAAGGTCGACGGGGAGCTGGCCGTCGGCTGCGACGGGTGGCTGGAGCAGGAGGAGGTCGAGGAGCTGAGCGGCATCCGGCGGATGGAGCTGCCCTCTGCGGTCGCCCTCGGCGCGGCGGCCCGGCTGCACCGGATCGGGCTCACCCCCTCCCCGGCGGGGGACCTCGCCTACACGATGTACCCCTGGGTGGTCAGCGGAAGCCGGCTGCACGATGCGGGGTGGCGGCCGAAGTGGACCAACGAGGAGGTGCTCGCCGAGCTGCTGGAGGAGGTGTCCGGCCGGCACACGGTGGCCGGGCGGCGGCTGGGGCGGAAGGACGCGACGGCCGCCGGTGCGGCGGGGGCGACGGTGGCCCTGCTGGGCGCGGCGGCTGTCGTACGGCGCGCCCGGAAGGCCCGGCGACGCGTCTGACGTGCGGGAGCGGCCGATACGGAGGCCGCGCTGTAGGAGCCTCCAAGCGTCCCCCGCGCGTGCCTGCGGAAACTCGTATTCCTCGTTGTCACACCCGTGGGGCACGATGGGGGCATGGCGCATACGAACGATCACCCCGGTGAGCAGGCGGCTCAGGACCCCATCAAGCTGATCGGCATCCGGGAGACCCCGCTCTCCGTGGACGAGGTGTTCCAGGCCGTCGGGGACGACGCGGCCGGGGGTGTCGCCCTGTTCGTGGGGACCGTGCGGAACCACGACGGGGGTGCCGACGTGGACGCGCTCGGGTACTCCTGTCACCCGAGTGCCGAGGCCGAGATGCGGCGGATCGCCGAGAAGGTCGTCGCGGACCACCCCGTGCGGGCGCTGGCCGCCGTCCACCGGGTGGGGGACCTCCGGGTCGGGGATCTGGCCGTCGTCGTCGCCGTGGCCTGCCCGCACCGCGCGGAGGCCTTCGACGCCTGCCGCAAGCTGATCGACGACCTCAAGCACGAGGTGCCCATATGGAAGCACCAGAAGTTCTCGGACGGCACGGAGGAGTGGGTCGGCGCCTGCTGACTGGGGCCGGCGCCTGCTGACTCGGGCCGGCGCCTGGTGACGGGGCCCGTGCCTGCTGGCTGGGGGCGACGCCTGCTGCCTCCCCCGACCGCGGCCCGCATCCTGGCGCGGGCGCCCGCTCTTCCCGCCGGAGGCCGCTGTTGCCGGCCGACCGCCTGCTGATCCGGCCGGAACTCCGATGGCCGCCTGTCGGTACCGGGCCGACGCCCGCACACCCCGCCCCCGTCCGCTGATCCGTCTGGTCTTCGGGGATCCCCCGAAGGCGTCACAGCGGGCACACGCTTCCCTCCGGTTGCGTAACCGGCACCCTAGCGTGAGCGTTGTCCGTGCAGACCGTTAATCTGCTGATCAGTCATTTGCGGACGCTCATGGCGTATGGGAGGTCGGCATGGGGGTGCTTGTCTGGCTGCTGATCCCGCTGGTGGCCGCGATCGGCGGTGGGCTGTGGGGGACGTGGGCCAATCGGACCCGCAAGACGCGGGGTGACGGCCCTGAGCTGGACGGATACGCCCGGTTCCGCGAGGCCATGGAGAAGTCCCACACGGGTGCACGCGGCGCCTGACGGGGGTGCCCTGACGGTGCGCTGACAGAGGCGTCCCGTACTGTCGTGGCATGCCACGCCGCACCGCGACGATGCTCGCCTCGACCCTGATGCTGATCGCGCTCCTGTGCGCGGGAGTCCTCATCCCCGTGCCGTACGCGGAGATGTCTCCCGGCCCGACCGTGAACACGCTCGGGGAGCACGATGGCGAGCCGGTGTTGCAGATCTCGGGGCACAAGACCTATCCGACGGACGGCCATCTGAACATGACCACCGTCCGGGTCACCAGCGCCGACTACCGGATGAACCTGGTGGAGGCCGTCTACGGCTGGCTCGCCCACGACAGCAAGATCGTCCCGCACGACACGCTGTACCCGGACGGCAAGACGGAGGAGCAGTCCACCCAGGAGAACGCCGAGGAGTTCAGTCAGTCCCAGGAAAGCGCCAAGGTCGCCGCCCTGAAGGAACTGGGCGTCCCGGTGAGGTCCTGGGTGATCGTCTCCACGGTCGTCAAGGGTTCCCCGGCCGAGGGCAGGCTGCACGCCGGTGACGTGATCAAGGCCGTCGACGGCACGGCGATCAAGCAGCCGTCCGACGTCGCCAAGCTGGTCACCAAGCACAAGCCGGGGCAGAAGGTCGTCTTCACCGTCGTGCCCGCCAAGGAGCAGGCCGCCGCCGAGAAGGCGAACACGGCGGCGACCAGGACGCAGGACGTCACGATCACGACGGCGACCTCCCACGACACCGGGGCCCAGCGGGCCGTCGTCGGCATCTCCGCCGGGACCGACCACACCTTCCCGTTCACCATCGACATCAAGCTCGCCGACGTCGGCGGTCCCAGCGCCGGCCTGATGTTCGCCCTCGGCATCTACGACAAGCTCACCCCGGGCAGCCTCACCGGCGGGAAGTTCGTCGCCGGCACCGGCACCATCGACGACAACGGCACGGTCGGCCCGATCGGCGGCGTCGAGATGAAGACCGTCGGCGCGCGCGACCGCGGCGCCCGGTACTTCCTGACCCCCGCCGACAACTGCGCGGCGGCTGCCAAGGACACCCCGGGCGGGCTCACCCTGGTCAGGGTCAAGACCATCGACGACGCGCTCGACGCGCTGAAGGACATCCGCAGCGGAGACACCGCCGCCCTGCCGACGTGCACGACCAAGGGCTGAACGGGCCAGCCCTGCCGAAGTGCACCACCAGGGCTGACTGGCCGTGACACGGCTGGGGGCGCCCCTGACCATCAGGGGCGCCCCCAGCGCCGTCCCCCCGCGGGAAGGGATCAGTCCGCGAACGTCGCCGCCAGGGCGTCCGCCAGGCCCGGCACCAGGTCGGGGCCGGTCAGGACCTCCGTCGAGGAGTCCTTCTCCCGCAGCCGCAGCGCCGACTCGCGGCTGCCGTCGCGCAGCACGGCCACCGTCATCCGGACCTCCTGGCGCTCGGGGTGCTCGGCCACCCACCTGGCCAGCCCGGCCTCGTCGAGACCGGAGGGGACCTGGGCCTCGGCGGACGGCGGCAGCATCAGGCGCTCCACCACGAGGGCGCAGCCGGTCACCGCGTCGGGCCACGCGATGGTGCCGAGGAACTCGTCGAGGGGCTTGCCGGACGGGAGCTCCTCCTGCTCGATCGGGGTGAGACCGACGGTCTCGGACTCGTCCTCCAGGCCGAGCTGGGCCGCGAGCGAAGGTTCCTGAGCCCGCAGCCGTGCGGTGTCTACGAGGGCGAAGAGGCGAGCGGGCTGGTCCCAGCCGAGGCCGGAGACGTACTCGTCGATCTCGAGTACGGCCCGGGTGAGCGGGCTCGCTGCCATGGGAGTGTTGGACATGGTCACAATCCTGCCTCGTTCCCGGCCGGAATCGGGAACCGAGTAAACCGTGAGTAAGTTGCATAGGTGTGGGCCCGCGATCACGGGGGGCCACGGCGGGCCCGCGAACCCGAGGGTCTGACGGATCGACAGCGAACTTCGAGGTGCGCACCTTGGCTTTCCAGATGCCGGACCGCGGCGGAGGCCCGACGGGGCCACGGATCAGAGCGGGCCGCCCGTCCCGGAGGGTGAGGGCCCTGCTCGTGACACTGGGCGTCCTCGCCGTGCTCGGCATGGCGTTCACCATGTTCGCGGGCTTCTGGACGGACTGGCTGTGGTACCGGTCGGTGCACTACTCGTCCGTGTTCACCACCACCCTGTCGACCAAGATCGGGCTCTTCTTCGTCTTCGGTCTGCTGATGGCGGTCGCGGTCGGTCTCAACATCTGGCTCGCGCACCGGCTGCGGCCCCCGCTCAGCGCCATGTCCATGGAGCAGCAGAGCCTCGACCGCTACCGCATGGCCATCGCGCCGTACAAGAAATGGCTGCTGCTCGCCGTCACCGCCCTGGTCGGGCTGATCGCGGGCGCCTCCGCGTCGAGCCAGTGGCGGACCTGGCTGATGTGGGTGAACGGCGTGCCCTTCCACCAGAAGGACCCGCAGTTCCACCTCGACGTCTCCTTCTACGCCTTCGACCTGCCCTGGTACCGCTTCCTGCTGGGCTTCGGCTTCGCCGCCGCCATCCTGTGCCTGATCGCCGCCGCGCTCACGCACTACCTGTACGGCGGGCTGCGCGTCACCAGCCCGGGCGCGCGCGCCACCGCCGCCGCGACCGGACACCTGTCGGTGCTGCTCGGCATCTTCGTCGCCCTCAAGGCGGTCGCCTACTGGCTCGACCGGTACGGCCTCGCGGTCAAGTCCAGCGACTTCAAGGCGACCGGCAACTGGACCGGCCTGCGCTACGTCGACGCCAACGCCTATCTGCCGGCCAAGACGATCCTGTTCTGCATCGCCGTCATCTGCGCGCTGCTGTTCTTCGCCACGCTGTGGCGGCGCACCTGGCAGCTGCCGGTCATCGGCTTCGGCCTGATGGTGCTGTCCGCGATCCTGATCGGCGGCCTGTACCCGGCCATCGTGCAGAAGTTCCAGGTCCAGCCGAACGAGCAGGCCAAGGAGGCGCCGTACGTCCAGAAGAACCTGAAGGCGACCCGCGAGGCGTACGGCATCGACCAGGCCAAGGTGACCGAGTACCCGGGCAAGTCCACGACTTCGGACAAGACCAGGCTGCGCGACCAGCTCGACGCCACGGCCAGCATCCGCATCATGGACCCGAACGTCGTCTCGCCGACGTTCCAGCAGCTCCAGCAGATCAAGGCCTACTACGGATTCCCGACCAACCTCGACGTCGACCGGTATCCCAAGGACGGCAAGGAGCAGGACACCGTCATCGGTCTGCGCGAACTGAACCTGGACGGCATCCCGAAGAACAACTGGATCAACGACCACTTCCGCTACACGCACGGCTTCGGAGTGGTGGCCGCCAAGGGCACCGAGGCCGACTCCGAGGGCCGGCCGGTCTTCACCGAGAAGAACCTGCCGTCCCAGGGCGACCTCGGGACGTACGAACAGCGGATCTACTACGGCGAGAAGACCACCACGTACTCGATCGTCGGAGGCCCCCAGAAGGAGGTCGACTACTCCGACAACGAGCGGGAGATGACCACCAGCTACCAGGGCAAGAGCGGGGTCAACCTCGACAACCCGGTCAACCGGGCCGCGTACGCGGTGGCGTTCAACGAGCCGCAGATCCTCTACTCGGGCGCGATCGGCAAGGGCTCCCGGATCCTGTACAACCGCACGCCCAAGGAGCGCGTGGAGGCGGTCGCCCCCTGGCTGACCATCGACGGCGACGCGTACCCGGCGGTCGTGAACGGCCGCATCCAGTGGATCGTCGACGCGTACACGACGTCGAACGGCTACCCGTACGCCTCCCGTACGACCCTCGGTGACACGACGGCCGACTCGCTGACCGCGACGAACAACTCGCGCGCGGTGGTGGCCCAGCAGAACCAGGTCAACTACATCCGCAACTCGGTGAAGGCGACCGTCGACGCGTACACCGGCGAGGTCAAGCTGTACCAGTGGGACACCCAGGACCCGGTGCTGAAGACCTGGATGAAGGCATTCCCCGACACGGTGGAGCCGCGCAGCGCGATCTCCCCGCAGCTGATGGACCACCTGCGCTATCCGCAGGACCTGTTCAAGGTGCAGCGCGAGCTGCTCACCCGCTACCACGTGACGGACGCGCAGACCTTCCTCACCGGCAGCGAGGTGTGGGAGGTCCCGGACGACCCGACGAACAACTCGGGCAGCGCGGTGCCGCCGTACTACCTGAGCATGAAGATGCCGGGCCAGAGCGCGCAGGCGTTCTCGCTGACGACGACGTTCACGCCCAACGGCCGGGACAACCTCAGCGCCTTCATGGCCGTCGACTCCGATCCGCGCACCAGCGACTACGGCAAGATCAGAGTCCTGAAGCTGCCGACGAACACGACCGTCGACGGCCCCAAGCAGGTCCAGAGCCAGTTCAACTCCGAATCGGCCATCGCCGAGACCATCAGCCTCCTCAGCCGCGGGCACTCGAAGGTCGAGTACGGCAATCTGCTGACCGTGCCGCTGGACGGGGGCCTGCTGTACGCGGAGCCCGTCTACGTCCGCGGTGGCTCGCTCAAGTACCCGTTGCTGAGGAAGGTTCTGGTCACCTACGAGGGCAGGACCGCCTTCAAGGACACCCTGGACGAGGCCCTCGACGAGGTGTTCGGGGTGAAGGGTTCGACCAGACCGCCGGAGACCGGCGGCACCACCCCGCCCAGCACCGGCAATCCGACGGTCAAGCAGGCGCTGGAAGACGCGCAGAAGGCGTTCGACGCCGGGCAGCAGGCGCTGAAGAACGGACCGGACTGGGACGCGTACGCCAAGGCGCAGAAGGACCTTCAGGACGCGCTGAAGCGGGCCGACGCGGCCCAGTCCAAGACGGACGGCACCGGCGGCAAGAACGGCGGCAAGAACGGCGCCGGGAACAGCGACAAGAGCGCCGGCGGGAACAGCGACGAGAACCAGAGTTGATCAAGACCCCCTCGCGCCGTGGTACGGTTGACACACAACGGCGCGGGGTGGAGCAGCTCGGTAGCTCGCTGGGCTCATAACCCAGAGGTCGCAGGTTCAAATCCTGTCCCCGCTACTGAAGTCGAAGGCCCGGATCCAAACGGATCCGGGCCTTCGTGGTGTGCGAACTCATGTACTGAGGGGAGGGACCGGCCGCGCCGCCGTGGGGAGTTGGGCGGTGTGTGTTTGACTTGTCTCTCTGTGGGCATGTCGACAAAACGCTCAAGTGACCTCACGGGCTGCGGTATACCGGGTGTACCCAGGTTGCAGGTGGTGCGACGATGGACGTTATGGGGGACAAGGCAACTCTGTTCGAGTCAGGGCGATTTGTGCAGCCTTACGACGCGGAGTCGGCCCGCGACGAGTTGGCGGACATGGGGGAAGCCGGCGAGGAGACGCGCCTCGCGCTCGCCGCGCAGAGCGGTGACGCCGAGGCGGCGAGCGTCCTCGGGGCCATGCTGCTGCGCCGCGGCGACCTCGACGGAGCCGAACCCCACCTGCGCGCGGCCACCGCGGCCGGTGACCGGGCCGCCGCCAACAACCTGGGCGTCCTGCTGCACCAGCGGGGCTACCCCGAGGAGGCGGCCGGCTGGTGGCGGATCGCCGCCGTCGCCGGTTCCGCCGCCGCCGCGCACGCGCTCGGCCGCCACCACCGGGAGCGCGGGGACGAGCCGGCCGCCGAGTACTGGCTGCGCCAGTCCGCCGAGCAGGGCCATGTCCTCGGCGCCTACGTGCTCGCCGACCTGCTGGAGCACCGCGGGGACGTCGGCGCCGAGCACTGGATGCGGGCCGCCGCCGAGCGCGGGCACCGCGAGGCCGCCTACCGGCTGGCGCGCGCGCTCGACCGCGCGGCCGGACACGGGGACGAGACCGGGGGGGACGACGGTGCCGCCGAGGCCGAGCAGTGGTACCGGCAGGCCGCCGCGCGCGGGCACCGGCGGGCCGCGCTTCAGCTCGGGGCGATCCTGGAGAAGCGGGGCGAGCTGAAGGAGGCCGGGCGCTGGTACCTGACCTCCGCCAAGGACGGCGAGCCGCGGGCCGCCTGCGCGCTCGGCTTCCTGCTGCGCGACGCCGGCGACAGCGAGAGCGCGGCCGTGTGGTGGCTGCGCGCCGCCCAGGACGGCGACGGCAACGCGGCCAACGCGCTGGGCGCGCTGCACGCCGAGCGCGGCGAGCCCCAGACCGCCGAGCGGTGGTACCGGGCCGCGCTGGACGCCGGTGACGACAACGGCGCCTACAACCTCGGGCTGCTCTGCGCCGAGCAGGGCCGCACCGCGCAGGCCGAGCAGTGGTACCGGCGGGCCGCGTACGCCGGGCACCGCGAGGCCGCGAACGCGCTGGCCATCCTGCTGCTCCAGAACGGCGACACGAGCGGGGCCGAGCCGTGGTTCTCCAAGGCCGCCGAGGTCGGAAGCGTGGACGCCGCGTTCAACCTCGGCATCCTCTACGCCGGGCGCGGCGAGGACGAGATGGCGCTGCGCTGGTACGAGCGGGCGGCGGCGGCCGGGCACGCCGAGGCCGCGCTCCAGGTCGGGATCGCCCGGCTGCGCGAGGGCGACGAGCAGGAGGCCGAACGGCATCTGCGCTGTGCGGCGGGCGGCGGCAGCGCGGAGGGCGCGTACCGGCTGGCCACCCTGCTCGACGCGCGCCGGCCGCCGGAGCCCGCGCACGAGCTGGGGGAGATCGTGCAGGAGAAGACCGAGTGCGAGGAGTGGTACGAGCGTGCCGCCTCGCAGGGGCACCGGCGGGCGCAGGTGCGGGTCGGCATGCTCGCGGCGGCGCGGGGCGATGTGGTGGAGGCGGCGCGGTGGTACCGGGCGGCGGCCGAGGCCGGGTCGCGCAACGGCGCCTTCAACCTGGGGCTGCTGCTCGCCCGCGAGGGGAGCGAGCCCGAGGCGGCGGTGTGGTGGGCCCGGGCCGCCGATGCCGGGCACGGGCGGGCGGCGCTGCGGCTGGCCCTCGTCTACGCGCGTCGCGGCGAGCTGGCCGAGGGGCAGCGGTGGGCCGACAGGGCGGTCGCGCTGGGGCCGGCGGAGGTGTCCGAGCGGGCGGGACGGCTGCGGGACGCGCTGCGGGAGGAGCTCTCGGCGTGACGCCGGACACCCCGGCCCCCACTGATTTGCTTCTCGACGCTTCCCTCACGTAGTGTCGTGTTCACCGACGCGGGGTGGAGCAGCTCGGTAGCTCGCTGGGCTCATAACCCAGAGGTCGCAGGTTCAAATCCTGTCCCCGCTACTGAAGGCCGAGGGCCGGAATCCAGAGATGGGTTCCGGCCCTCGGTGTTTTCGTGCATGTTGTCGTACACGGCAACGGTCATACGCGAAGAGCCCCGGCGGATGCCGGGGCTCCAGGGAAGCGGGTGTGTCCTACGCGCCCGCGCAGTTCGGGCACAGCCCCCGGTACGTCACCTCGACGTCCGACACCGTGAAGCCGAAGCGCTCGGTGTCGGGGAGGTCGGCGAGGGGGTTGCCGGTCGGGTGCACGTCGCGGATCGCGCCGCACCGGGCGCAGACCAGGTGATGGTGCGGCTGGTGCGCGTTCGGGTCGTACCGCTTGGCGCGCTTGTCCGTCGTGACTTCCAGCACCTCGCCGAGCGAGACCAGTTCGCCCAGTGTGTTGTAGACGGTCGCCCGGGAGATCTCGGGCAGCCGGGCGACAGCCCGTGCGTGGACCTCGTCGGCCGTCAGATGGACGTGCTCGCCGTTCAGGACCTCGGCCACCACGCGTCGCTGCGCGGTCATCCGCCATCCGCGTCCACGCAGCCGTTCCAGAAGGTCGCTCATGGCCACCAGCCTAGCAGGAGGAGCCCCCAGATCGGGAACAGGTGTGATTTTGGATCGCCAGTTGACTTAGACAATGTCCATTGTAGGATCGGGACCGGCTTTGGCCACAGGACAGGACTAGTCAGTGATGACGCAGGAGGCGTACGTGACGCAGGGACCGCTCACCACGGAGGCCGGTGCCCCGGTCGCCGACAACCAGAACAGCGAGACGGCGGGCGTCGGCGGGCCGGTCCTCGTCCAGGACCAGCTCCTGCTGGAGAAGCTGGCGCACTTCAACCGCGAGCGCATCCCGGAGCGCGTGGTGCACGCCCGTGGCGCCGGCGCGTACGGCACCTTCACCGTGACCGCCGATGTCACGCCGTACACCCGCGCCGCGTTCCTCTCCGAGGCCGGCAAGCAGACCGAGGTCTTCCTGCGCTTCTCGACCGTGGCCGGCAACCTCGGCGCCGCGGACGCCGTCCGCGACCCGCGCGGCTTCGCGCTGAAGTTCTACACCGAGGAGGGCAACTACGACCTCGTCGGCAACAACACCCCGGTCTTCTTCATCCGGGACGCGATCAAGTTCCCGGACTTCATCCACACCCAGAAGCGCGACCCGTACACCGGCTCCACGGAAGCCGACAACGTGTGGGACTTCTGGTCGCTCTCGCCGGAGTCGACCCACCAGGTGACCTGGCTGTTCGGCGACCGCGGCATCCCGGCGTCGTACCGGCACATGGACGGCTTCGGCTCGCACACCTACCAGTGGAACAACGCGGCCGGCGAGGTCTTCTGGGTCAAGTACCACTTCAAGACCGACCAGGGGATCAAGAACCTCACCGCCGAGGAGGCGGAGGTCCTCGCGGGCAAGGACCCCGACTCGCACCAGCGCGACCTGCGTGAGGCGATCGAGCGCGGGGAGTTCCCGAGCTGGACCGTGGGCGTGCAGATCATGCCGGCGGCGGACGCGGCGACGTACCGCTTCAACCCGTTCGACCTGACCAAGGTGTGGCCGCACGCGGACTACCCGGTCATCGAGATCGGCAAGCTGGAGCTGAACCGCAACCCGCAGAACGTCTTCGCCGAGGTCGAGCAGTCGATCTTCTCCCCGGCGCACTTCGTGCCCGGTATCGGCCCCTCGCCCGACAAGATGCTCCAGGGCCGGCTCTTCGCCTACGGCGACGCCCACCGCTACCGCGTCGGCATCAACGCCGACCACCTGCCGGTGAACCGCCCGCACGCCACCGAGGCGCGCACCCACTCCCGTGACGGCTTCCTCTACGACGGCCGGCACGGCGGTGCGAAGAACTACGAGCCGAACAGCTTCGGCGGGCCGCAGCAGACCGGCCGTCCGCTCTGGCAGCCGTTCGACGGCTTCACGGCCGGCACCGGCAGCCACCCGACCCCCGTGCACGCCGAGGACGACGACTTCGTGCAGGCGGGCAACCTCTACCGGCTGATGTCGGAGGCGGAGAAGGAGCGGCTGATCGCCAACCTCGCGGGCGCGATCTCGCAGGTCTCGCGCGAGGACATCGCCGAGCGGGCGATCGGCAACTTCGCGGGCGCCGACGCCGACTTCGGCAAGCGGCTCGAGGCGGCGGTGCAGGCGCTGCGCGGCTGAGCCGGCCGCCCTCGCGGCTGGGCGGGCCGGACCCCACGGTGCTCGGGGTCCGGCCCGCTTCGCATGTCACAGTGCGGGCGTGGGCTCGCGGGCCGGGAGCCAGCGGCGGACGATGTCGCGGACCGAGACGATCCCGGCCACATCGCCGTGGTCGAGGACGACGAGGTGCCGGAAGCCGCCGTGCGCCATGGCGCGGGCCGCCTCCTCCAGGGTCCAGGTGGGGGCGGCGAAGACGACGTCGGTGGTGGTGTGGGCGTGGGTGCGCTCCGCGTCCGGGTTCTGCCCGAGGCCGACGGAGTTGAGGATGTCGCGTTCGGTCAGGATGCCGATGCCGCCGGCGTCCGGGTCGAGGACCACGGCGGCGCCGACGCGGCGGGCGGACATCAGGGCGGCTGCCTGGCGCAGGGTGTGGGCGGGGCCGAGGGTGAGAATCACCGTGCTCATGGCGTCACGGACGAGCATGGACGGACCACCTCCTAGGAATCCCCGGGAACGTTCGGGGATTCACAAGTTCACAAGTGGGGGTGGGCTCAGGGTGCCAGGTAAAGGGAGGGTCAACAAGGGGGCGCGCGGCGCCAGTTGAGGGCGTAGCGGGAGTACTCCCGGTCCCCTCCCCGTTCCTCACGAGCGCGGGTTGAGGTACCCCAGCAGCTCGTCGTGGAGGAGGCCGTTGGACGCCGCCGCGTCGCCGCTGTGCGGACCCGGGCGGCCGTCGAGGCCGGTGAAGGTGCCGCCCGCCTCCGTCACGATGATCGCGTTGGCCGCCATGTCCCACAGCGACAGCTCCGGCTCGGCGCAGATGTCCACGGAGCCCTCGGCGACCATCATGTACGGCCAGAAGTCGCCGTACGCGCGCGTGCGCCACACCTGGCGGGACAGATCCAGGAAGCCGTCCAGGCGGTCGCGCTCCTCCCAGCCGGAGAGCGAGGAGTACGCGAAGGAGGCGTCCGCGAGCTCGCCGACGCGCGAGACGTGGATGCGGGTCGCGGAGGTGAGGTTGCGGCCGGTGAAGGCGCCGTGGCCCTTCGCGGCCCACCAGCGGCGGCCGAGCGCGGGGGCGGAGACCACGCCGACGACGGGCTGGTAGCCGCCCTCACCTGCCTCCATCAGGGAGATCAGGGTGGCCCAGACCGGGACGCCCCGCACGTAGTTCTTCGTCCCGTCGATCGGGTCGATCACCCAGCGGCGGGGGCCCGTGCCCTCGATGCCGTACTCCTCGCCGAGGACGGCGTCCCGCGGGCGGGCGCGCTGGAGCCGGCCGCGGATGAGTTCCTCCGCGGCCTTGTCCGCTTCGCTCACCGGGGTCATGTCCGGCTTCGTCTCCACCTTGAGGTCGAGGGCCTTGAAGCGGGCCGTGGTGGCGGCGTCGGCCGCGTCCGCGAGGACGTGGGCGAGGCGGAGGTCGTCGAGGTAGTCGGGCATGTGAGGAACGGTATCCGGCGGGGTCGGCACGCGGCCACCGGGGGCGGTGGGAGTGTCCCGGAGGGACGCGGCGCACCGCGCGACCGCCGGGGCGGGCCCGTGGCGGGAGAACGGCCGGACGCACCCCGTGCTCCCTCCCAAACCCTTGACAGTGCATACAAGCGCGTCAAATCTGGGCGCAGAGTCGGTGTGGTCCAGGGAGGCGAGGATGCCTGCTGCCCGGGAGTCGCTGTTGGACGCCGCGTACACGGCGCTCGCGCGCCGGCCGTGGTCCGCCGTGCGGATGGTCGACGTGGCCGCGTCGGCAGGGGTGTCCCGGCAGACCCTGTACAACGAGTTCGGCGGCAAGGACGGCCTCGCGCGGGCGCTGGTGCGGCGGGAGGCCGACGGTTACCTCGCCGGCGTGGAGCGGGCCCTGGCCGGCCCCACCGGGGCGCGGGACCGGCTCACCGCCACCGCCGAGTGGACGGCCACCGCCGCCCGGGACAACGTGCTGGTGCGGGCCATGCTCACGGGCTGCTGGACCGAGCGGCTGCCGAGCCCGCCGCTCACCGCCGTGCCCTCCACCAGCGCGGTACCGGCGCAGCGCCGGGCGGACGGGCCGCTGCCCGCGCCCCGCGACTTCGTGCGGATCGTCCGGGACCGCGCGGCGACCGCGCTGGCCGGTCCGGGCGCCGACCCGGCCGACACCGCGGAACTGCTCCGCTCCTGTGAGCTGGTCGTACGCCTCGCCCTGTCCTGCGTGGCGGCGCCGCCGGGGGAGGGCGGGATGGCGGAGCTGGTACGGGCGGTGCTGCCACGGCACCTGGTGTGAAGGCCGGCGCCTCCCGAGCCCGGTGGGCCGACGGCGCTCGGTGGGCCGACGACGCCCGGCGGGCCGACGACGCCCGGTGGACCGGCAGCGCGTGGTGGGCCGGGCCCGACAGCCCCTAGTGGGCCGAGCCCGAGAGCTGGAGTCCGATCACCCCGATGATGACCAGGCTGATCGACACGATCTTCAGGGTGGAGACCAGGTCGCCGAGGAAGACCATGCCGTAGATGGCGGTGCCCGCCGCGCCGATGCCGGTCCACACGGCGTAGGCGGGGCCGACGTCCAGCTTCCTCAGGGACAGGGTGAGCAGACCGAAGCTGCCCAGGGCGAACGACGCGAAGGCGATCGTCGGCCACAGGCGCGTGAACCCGTGCGAGAGCTTCAGGCACACGGCGAAGCCGGTCTCCAGTATCCCGGCCACTATGACCAGCAGCCACGCCATGTGCGGTCCTCCCGTTGATCCGGATCTCCGGCTCGGTGCGATTATGCACTTACCGGCCTCGCACCCCGGCAAACAACGCGAGGCTCAGTCGCCTTCCTTGCGCTCCCTGGTGGCCAGCAGCCGGCGCAGCGAGTACAGCCGTGCCGGGTCCGCGTGTCCCTCCGCCACCCACGCGTCCAGCGCGCAGTCCGGCTCGTCGTGGCTGCACGCGCGCGGGCAGCCCGCCGTACCGGGTTCGAGGTCGGGGAAGGCGTGGATCACCCGGGACGGGTCGACGTGCGCGAGTCCGAAGGAGCGGACCCCCGGGGTGTCGACGACCCAGCCTCCCCCGTCGGCCAGCGGCAGGGCGAGGGCGGAGGTGGTGGTGTGCCGGCCCCGGCCGGTCACCGCGTTGACGTGTCCCGTCAAACGCCGGCGCTCCTGCGGCACCAGCGCGTTGACCAGCGTCGTCTTGCCGACGCCCGAGTGACCCACGAACGCGGTGATCTTGCCGTCGAGGTGCTCGCGGACCCGGTCCGACGCGTCCCCGTTCTCCAGTTCCCCGCGGCTGGTGACGACGTACGGGATGTCGAGGGCGCCGTACAGCTCCAGCAGCTTGTCCGGCGGGGCCAGGTCCGACTTGGTCATCACCAGCAGCGGCTCCAGACCGCCGTCGAAGGCCGCGACGAGGCAGCGGTCGATCAGCCGGGGGCGGGGCTCGGGATCGGCCAGGGCCGTCACGATCGCCAGCTGGTCGGCGTTGGCGACGACCACCCGCTCGTACGGATCGTCGTCGTCGGCCGTGCGGCGCAGCACCGACGTCCGCTCCTCGATGCGGACGATCCGCGCGAGCGTGTCCTTCATGCCGGACAGGTCACCGACCAGGGCCACCCGGTCGCCCACCACGGCCGCCTTGCGGCCCAGCTCACGCGCCTTCATCGCCATTACGACCCGGTCCTCGACCAGGCAGGTCAGCCGTCCCCGGTCGACGGTGAGGACCATGCCCTCGGCCGCGTCCTCGTGCTTGGGCCGGATGTTCGTCCGCGGCCGGTTTCCCTTGCGGTTGGGACGGCTGCGGATGTCGTCCTCGTCGGTGTGCTTGCCGTAGCGGCGCATGGCGTACGTCCCTACTGCCCGAGCATCCCGGTCCACAGCTCGGGGAAGTCCGGCAGGGTCTTCGCCGTCGTCGCCACGTCCTCGATCCGCACGCCCGGCACGGCCAGGCCGATGATCGCACCGGCAGTCGCCATGCGGTGGTCCTCATAGGTGTGGAAGGTCCCGCCGTGCAGCGCGCGCGGGCGGATGTGCAGGCCGTCGGCCGTCTCCGTGACGTCACCACCCAGCTCGTTGATCTCCTTGGTGAGCGCGGCCAGCCGGTCCGTCTCGTGCAGCCGCAGATGGGCCACGCCCCGCAGGGTGGACGGCGAGTCGGCGAGCGCGGCCACCGCCGCGATGCCCGGGGTCAGCTCGCCCACGTCACCGAGGTCCACGTCGATGCCGTGGATCGCCCCCGAACCGGTGAACTCAAGGCCGTACTCGGTGAGTTCGCAGGAACCACCCATCTCGGTGAAGATCTCCCGCAGCCGGTCACCCGGCTGGGTGGTACGGGCCGGCCAGTCCGGGATCACCACCTTGCCGCCGGTGACCAGGGCCGCCGCCAGGAACGGCTGCGCGTTGGACAGATCCGGCTCGATCGTCAGGTCCCGCCCGAGCAGCGCGCCCGGCGTCACCCGCCACACGTTCGGCTCGCCGCCCGACTCCGGGGTGTCCACCTGGGCGCCGACCGCGCGCAGCATGTCCACCGTCATCCGGATGTGCGGCATCGAGGGCAGGCTGGCACCGGTGTGGCGGACCTCCACGCCCTGGTTGAAACGGGGGCCCGACAGCAGCAGCGCCGACACGAACTGCGAGGACGAGGAGGCGTCGATCGACACCGGGCCGCCGTCCAGGGCCCCGCCGCCCTGCACGGTCAGCGGCAGCGTGCCCCGGCCGTCGTCGTCGATCCGGGCGCCGAGCACCCGCAGGGCGTCGATCACGCCGTTCAGGGGACGCTCGTACGACCGCGGGTCACCGTCGAACCGGACAGGGCCGTCGGCCAGCGCGGCCACCGGCGGCAGGAACCGCATCACCGTGCCCGCGTTGCCGACGTCGACCGTGGCCGGGCCGGACAGGCCCGTGGGCAGCACCCGCCAGGCCTCGCCGGTGCCGTCCGGGCCCACCCCCTCCTCGATCTCCACGCCCATGGCTCTGAGGGCACCGGCCATCAGCAGGGTGTCCCGGGACCGCAGCGGGCGGCGCAGCCAGCCGGGCTCGGAGGCCAGGGCCGCGAGGACGAGGGCGCGGTTGGTGACCGACTTGGACCCCGGCACGTGGACCGTCGCGTCGACGGCTCCGCTCGCGTGCGGGGCGGGCCAGAGGGCGGTGGAGGAGGTGTTCGGGGCCATGGGGCCACTTTATAAGGAGGCCGCGCCGTCAACCCTCCAGCAGCCAGCGGCCCCCGCCGATCAGCGAGCACAGCGACACCGCGTGGAACAGGAACAGCCACAGGCCCGCCGGCACGTGCGTCAGCCGCGACAACTGGTCCGCGTCCGAGTCCCCCGCCCCCGACCGGGACCGCTTGGCCTGGAGCTCGAACGGCGGCCGTACCCCGCCGGACAGCAGGAACCACACCACCGCGTACGCGAACGCGGCCTGCACCTGCGGCCCCGCCAGCCAGGACACCAGCAGGAAGGCCCCGCCCGCGAGGACCACGGTCAGCACGCCGTACGCGTTGCGGATCATCACCAGCATCGCCACCAGCAGGGCCGTGGCCGCCCACAGCAGGAGGGTGATGCGCCCGGCGGCCAGCAGCGCGGCCCCGCCGAGGCCGAGCAGCGAGGGGGCCGTGTAGCCCGCGGCGGCCGTCAGGATCATGCCCAGCCCGTACGGCTTGCCCCGGCTCACGGTGAGCCCGCTGGTGTCCGAGTGCAGCCGGATCCCGGTGAGCTGCCGGCCGGTGACCAGCGCGACCAGACCGTGACCGCCCTCGTGCGCGATGGTGATCGCGTTGCGGGATATCCGCCACACCGGGTGCGGGACGACCACGGCGAGCGCGGCGGCCAGCGTGGCCAGCACCACCCACAGGTCGGGATCGGGCTGGGTGCCGGTGAGCCGGTCCCAGAGGTCGGGCAGCGCGGTGGCGGCGAGGCTGTCCATCGGTCGGAGTGGCTCCCTGTACTGGTACGGAATCTGGCAGTGTGGCACGTATGTGCGGACGGTATGCATCGAGTCGTAGGCCCGAGGATCTCGCGGGAGTCTTCGAAGTCGAGATGAGGGAGCCCGAGGAGAGCCTGGGGCCCGACTACAACGTGGCGCCGACCAAGGAGGTCTACGCCGTCCTGGACCGCCCCCTGAAAGACGCGGACTCCCCGCGCCCGGTTCGCCAGCTGCGCACGCTGAAGTGGGGCCTGGTCCCGTCCTGGGCCAAGACCCCGGAGGGCGGCGCCCGGATGATCAACGCCCGCGCGGAGACCGTCCACGAGAAGCCCGCCTACCGGCGCGCCTTCGCCACCCGCCGCTGCATCCTGCCGGCCGACGGCTACTACGAGTGGGTCACCGGCGCGCAGGAGCGCGACCTGGAGGTGGAGGGGAAGAAGAAGAGGCCGCGCAAGCAGCCGTACTTCGTGCTGCCCGCCGACGGCTCGGTGTTCGCGATAGCCGGCCTGTACGAGTTCTGGCGCGACCGGACCCTGCCCGACGACCACCCGCGGGCCTGGTGGGTCACCTGTTCGGTGATCACCACCGAGGCCGAGCAGACCCCGCTGGCCGTGGCCCCGGCCGAGGGCCCGCGCTCCCTCGCCGAGATCCACCCCCGGATGCCGCTGATGCTCACCCCGGACCGCTGGGACGCCTGGCTCGACCCCTCCCGCACCGACCCCGACGACCTGCGCGAGCTGCTCGCCCCGCCCCCGGCCGGCCTGATGCGCGCCTACCCGGTCTCCACCGCCGTCAGCAACGTCCGCAACAACGGCCCGGAGCTGCTGAAGGAGCTGGAGGGTCCGGAAGAGGGCACACTCTTCTGACGTGACGGATGTGACCGACATGACTGATGTGACCGATGTTACTTCCCAGACGGTCGGTACGGAGGCCGGGGACGCCCGGATCACCTGGCACACGGCGAAGAAGGAACGGCTGGTGCTGGCCGTGAGCCACGGCGCCGGCGGCGGCATCGAGGCACGCGACCTCCGGGCGCTCGCGGCCACGCTGCCCGCCGACGGCGTGACGGTCGCCCTCGTCGAGCAGCCCTGGCGGGTCGCCGGCAAGAAGGTCGCTCCCGCGCCGAAGACGCTGGACACCGGGTGGCGGGGCGTATGGCCCGCGCTCACCGGGCCGGGCCTGCCGGTGATCTCCGGGGGCCGCAGCGCCGGCGCCCGGGTCGCCTGCCGCACGGCGGCCGAGCTGGGCGCGCACGCCGTGCTCGCGCTGGGCTTCCCGCTGCACCCGCCGGGCAAGCCGGAGAAGTCCCGGGCGGACGAGCTGCTGGGGGCCGGGGTGCCCACGCTGGTCGTCCAGGGCGGCAACGACCCCTTCGGGAAGCCGGCGGAGTTCCCGGAGGGTGATTTCCGGCTCATCGAGGTGCCGTACGGCGATCACGGGTTCGCCGTTCCCCGGCGCGCGGAGCTCACCCAGGAGCGGGCGCTGGAGATCATCACCGGCGCGGTACGGGAGTGGACCGCGTCACTCGGGTGACCCGGGAATGTTGTGCGGTGGGCCGCTGTTGAGCGGGACGGAAGTGCCGACGGGTTCGGCACCGACGTCGAGGGAGAGGAAGTCCGCCGCATGGGTTCGACCATCTGCCCGGCTCGCAGCAGCCGCACTGACCTGGACTGGTCCGTGCTGCACGCGGCCAAGATCGCTCCTATTCGAGCGGCGGCAGGCACGGGTCGTGTTCTATCCTCCGAATCGAGTGGGATCGGTTTCGGTTCCACCCGGGATCTTGAGGAGGTGGGTCCGGTCACCGGTACCGACGCAGGGACCGACAACGGCCAGGCGGAGCTGCCCGAGGGCCAGGGCGTCAGCGCGGACGCGTCCGACGAGTCGACCGCGGAGCGCAGCGCGCGCTTCGAGCGGGACGCACTCGAATTCCTCGACCAGATGTACTCGGCCGCGCTGCGCATGACGCGCAACCCGGCCGACGCCGAGGACCTGGTGCAGGAGACGTACGCCAAGGCGTACGCGTCCTTCCACCAGTTCCGCGAGGGCACCAACCTCAAGGCGTGGCTGTACCGCATCCTCACGAACACCTTCATCAACTCCTACCGCAAGAAGCAGCGCGAGCCCCAGCGCTCCGCCGCGGAGGAGATCGAGGACTGGCAGCTCGCCCGTGCCGAGTCGCACATGTCGACGGGTCTGCGCTCCGCCGAGTCGCAGGCGCTCGACCACCTGCCCGACTCGGACGTGAAGGCCGCGCTCCAGGCGATCCCCGAGGAGTTCCGCATCGCCGTCTACCTCGCGGACGTCGAGGGGTTTGCCTACAAGGAGATCGCGGACATCATGGGGACACCCATCGGTACGGTGATGTCCCGGCTGCACCGGGGCCGCCGTCAGCTGCGCGGCATGCTGGAGGACTACGCCCGTGAGCGCGGGCTGGTCCCGGCCGGCGCCGGAGAGTCGAACGAAGCGAAAGGCTCGGGCTCATGAGCTGCGGAGAGCCGCACGAGACGGACTGCAGTGAGGTCCTGGACCACCTGTACGAGTTCCTCGACAGCGAGATGCCGGACGTCGACCGCGACAAGTTCCAGCACCACTTCGAGGAATGCTCGCCGTGCCTGGAGAAGTACGGCCTGGAGCAGGCCGTGAAGAAGCTGGTGAAGCGGTGCTGCGGGCATGACGACGTGCCCGCCGACCTGCGGGCCAAGGTCATGGGGCGGATCGACCTGATCCGCTCCGGGCAGACGGTCCCGGAGCACGATGTGACCAAGGCCCCGGCGGCACCGCAGGAGTCCTGACACGCCGGGGCATATCACCCGAACGTGCTAATCCTCAGGTCATAGGTCCCGCACCCCCGATCCCCGCCCTAGGCTCCGAGCCTCAAGGAGGCACGGTCGGGGAGGGGCGTGATGGACGCGGTACCGGCAAGGGCACGCGGCTATGTCGCCGTCGTCGCCCTGTCGGCCGTCCTCTGCCTGCTGCCCCTGCCGGCGACACACACTCCCTGGGGGGCGTCGGCCCTGCTCGCCGCGCTCTACGCGGCCTGCGAGCACGCCGTACGCCGCCGCTTCGGCGGCACCTTCCACCCCGTGCTGCTCGCCGGTGCGTTCCTGCTGCCTCCGGCCGCCGCCGCGCTCGTCCCGGTGCCCGCCGCGCTGCTCTCCCCGGTCGAGCACCGGCCCGTCCTGCTCCGGCGGGTGTGGCGGGCCGCGCAGCCCGCGCTCGCCGTGTGGGCCGCCGCCCGGACGCACTGCGCGCTCGGCGGCGAGGACGCCGTCGTCGGCTCCGACTTCCCCTCCGTGCTGCTGCCCGCGGGCGCGGCCGTCCTCGCCTTCTGCCTGGTGCTCACCGCGCTCGACGGCGGCCTGCGCGCGGCGGCCGGGCTGCTGCCGCTGCGGCGGGCCTGGCGCGAGCAACTGGCGCGCACGCCGGCCCCGGTCGCGGTGCACGGACTCGCCGGGCTGATGATGGCCGTCCTCTGGCGCAGCCCCTACGGCCCGGTCGCCGCGCTGCTCGTGCTGCTGCCGATGGGCGTCTCCTGGTGGGTCTTCGCCCTGTACCACCGCGAACGCGCCGCCCACCAGGCCACCATCCGCGCCCTGGTCCAGGCCGTCGACATCAAGGACGGCTACACCCGCGGCCACAGCGAACGTGTCGGACACGCCTCCGTGCTGATCGCCCGCGAACTCGGCATGGACGACGACCGCGTCGAGGTGCTGCGCTTCGCCGGCATCCTGCACGACGTCGGCAAACTGGGCGTGCCCACCCGGCTGCTGCGCAAGGAGGGCCCGCTCACCCCGCAGGAGCGGCGGATCATCGAGCTGCACCCCGAGTACGGCCACGAGATGGTCCGCGGGATCTCCTTCCTCGGCGAGGCCCGCGCGGCCATCCTCCACCACCACGAACGGCTCGACGGCAGCGGCTACCCGTACGGCCTGGCGGGCGGCCAGATCCCCGAGTGCGCCCGGATCGTCGCCGTCGCGGACGCCTTCGACGCCATGACCTCCACCCGCTGCTACAGCAGGGCCCGCCCGGTCGAGGCCGCCGTCGCCGAGCTGGAGCGCTGCGCCGGGGCGCACTTCGACCCCCGGATGGTCGGCGCGCTGGTCCGCGCCCTGCGCCGCTCCGGCTGGCATCCGGCGGTCACCGCCGACGAACCGGCGTACGGCACCCCGCCCGCCGAGCGGACCCCCAGCACCGGGGCGCCCCGATGACCGTCCTGCGGCTGATCCACGGCGCCGCCGCCCTCGTCGCGGCCGGCTCCCTCGCCGTCACCCTCTGGACCGGCCTGCACGACCGGGGCGTCGCGCTCGCCTTCGGCGTGCTCATAGCCGTCGGCGAACTCACCCGGTGGAGCGACGAGCAGGGACAGCGGCAGGCCGCGCCCCTCGGCGCCGCCGGGGCCCTGGCGTACGCCCTGCTGGGCGCCGACGCCGGACGGCCCGGCCAGCACGGAGCCGCCCAGGTCGTCACCGTCGTCCTCGTCGCCACCGTGCTCGGCGCCGTCCCGCACGTCTGGTCCGGCCGCAGCTCCACCGTCGACCACCTGACCCGCCGGACCCTCACCGTCGGCTTCGCCGCCGTCTGCTTCCAACCCCTCTACAGCCAGGGCGTCTTCGCCCACTGGGTCGGTCCCGCCTACGCCCTTCTGCTGCTCACCCTGCTCGCCCTCACCTCCCTGTGCGGGGCGGTTCTGGCCGCCGCGCTCGCCCACTGCCGCACCCGCTGGCCGTTCGGCCCGCTGCTGCGCGAGGAACTGCGCGGACTGCTGGGCATCGGCTCGGCCATCTGCGCGACCGGCGCCGTGATGGCACTCGCGGTCGCCGTCGTCGGCCTGTGGGCGCTGCCCGTGTTCTGCCCGCCCATGCTGCTCGTCCAGCTCTCCCTGCGCCGGTACGCGGCCGTCCGCGCCACCTACCGGCAGACCATCGCCTCCCTCGCCCGCGCCACCGAGATCGCCGGCTGCACCCCCGCCGGGCACGCCCACCGCGTCGCCGCGCTCAGCCTCGCCGTCGGCCGGGACCTCGGCCTGACCGGGCCCGGCCTGACCGTCCTGGAGTACGCGGCCCTGATGCACGACATCGGCCAGCTCAGCCTGGTCGACCCGGTCCCGGCCGGCGCCACCGCCGCTCTGCCCGCCGCGGAGCAGCGGCGCATCGCCCTGCTCGGCGGTGCCGTCGTCCGGCAGACCGGCGTGGACGCGGCCGTCGCCGTCGTCGTGGAACGGCAGGCCGACCCCTACCGGGAACAGCCGCTCGCCGCCCGGATCGTCCGGGCCGTGAACGCCTACGAGGAGAAGACCCGGGACGCCGGTCCCGAAGGCCCGCTGCGGGCACTGGAGGAGCTGCGGCTCGGCACCGCCGGGGACTACGCTCCCGAGGTCGTGGAGTCGCTCGCCCGGGTACTGGCCAGGCCACCCGGGGTGCGGGAGCGGGTGCCGGTGCGACGAACCGGGCTGTCTGACCCCGCGCCCGGCTGGGTAACCCATGGGTAATGAGCGCCTTTCCCGCGGCACGTGGTTGGATGCGAGGGAGAGGGTGTCCGGGGGCACAAGCCAGCCCACAGCGGGAAATGGAACTGGCAGGCGGGAATCGTGAGGATCTTCGGCAAGGGACGGCACCGGCCCTCCGCCTCCTGGCGGCAGGCCACCGACCGGGCGTTCACGCTCATCGGCGACGGCCGGTACGAGGACGCGGGCGAGCTGCTGACACGCGCCGCCGATCTGGAACCCTGGCTGTCGGAGTCCTGGTTCAACCTCGCGCTGCTGCACAAGTTCCGGCACGACTGGGAACAGGCGCGCGCGGCCGGACTGCGCGCGGTCGCCCTGCTCGACCGGGAGACCGGGGCGCCCGACTGGTGGAACGTCGGCATCGCCGCGACCGCCCTTCAGGACTGGCCGCTGGCCCGCCGCGCCTGGCAGGCGTACGGGCTGAAGGTGCCAGGGGGTGCCGCGGCCTCCGCGGAGCCCGTCGGCATGGAGCTGGGCAGCGCGGCCGTACGGCTCTCCCCGGAGGGGGAGGCCGAGGTGGTCTGGGGCCGCCGGCTGGACCCCGCGCGGATCGAGGTGCTGTCGATCCCGCTGCCCTCCTCCGGGCGGCGCTGGGGCGAGGTCGTGCTGCACGACGGCGTCCCGCACGGTGAGCGCACCACGTCGGCCGGGCACTCCTACCCGGTCTTCGACGAGATCGAGCTGTGGGCGCCGTCGCCCGTACCCACCTGGGTGGTCCTGCTGGAGGCGGCCACCGAGGCCGACCGGGACGCGCTGGAGCAACTGGCCGCGGACGCGGGGTTCGCGGCGGAGGACTGGTCGTCGTCGGTACGGCTGCTGTGCCGGATGTGCAGCGAGTCCCGCATGCCGTCCGACGAGGGCGAGGGGGTGCACCTGGACCCGCACGACCACAGCGAGCCGGGTCACCCCGGGCCGCTCGGACACCGGACGGACGGACAGCTCTGGGTGCCGGAGCGGGAGTGCGGCGTCGCGGCCCCGGCATCGCTCGTGCGGGGGCTTCTCGACGGGTGGGTCGCGGACAGCCCGGATTCGCGGGACTGGCGCGATCTGGAAGAGGTCTGCTGAGCAGGCGCCGTACCCTGTATCAGCAACATCTCTCCCCTGTTCTTTGAGGAAGGCGTACGTCGGTCATGGCGCAGCAGGACACCGATCAGCAGCACGCGGGCGTGCTCCCCGTCGACGACGAGGGCTACGTCGTCGACACGGAGGACTGCGAGGAGCGCGAGAGGGCCTGGCGTGAGCGCGGCACCTCCCGGCCGATCACGGTCGTCGGCAACCCGGTGCTGCACAAGGAGTGCAAGGACGTCACCGAGTTCGGCGAGGAGCTCCAGCAGCTCGTCGCCGACATGTTCGCCAGCCAGCGCACCGCCGAGGGCGTGGGCCTGGCCGCGAACCAGATCGGTGTCGACCTGAAGGTCTTCGTCTACGACTGCCAGGACGACGGGGGCGTCCGGCACGTCGGTGTGGTCTGCAACCCGAAGCTGGTCGACCTGCCCGCCGATAAGCGCCGGCTGGACGACAGCAACGAGGGCTGCCTGTCCGTGCCCACGGCGTACGCGTCGCTCGCCCGTCCCGACTACGCCGAGGTGACCGGCCAGGACGAGCAGGGCAACCCGATCAAGGTCCGTGGCACCGGCTACTTCGCACGCTGTTTGCAGCACGAGACCGACCACCTCTACGGCTACCTGTACATCGACCGGCTGTCGAAGCGGGACCGCAAGGACGCGCTGCGGCAGATGGCGGAGAACGAGCCGCGCTACCCCGTGGTCGCCAACGACTGAGCGACACCGCGCACTTGGGCGCCCCGTCCGGGATCCTTCCTGGGCGGGGCGCCTTCGTGTCGGCGTACTTCGCTCGTGCGTGCGTCGTACGACCGGTCCCTTCTTCGCCCCTCGTGATCCTTAACCAGTCACACAGGGGGAGATTCGCGGCACCTTGGGGTGGCGAATGAAGCAAATCCGTTCCCACGGGGGTCAGTTGTGGTGCTGAATGGAAGTGCGGGATACGCAACGGCGCACGCCCGGCACAACGGGAGGGGCGTGCGCTCCTGGCGGCTGAGAGGGGTTTGTTCGTGCAAGCTTTCCCACACAGCACCACAGCGACGCAGACGGCGGTCGTAGTCCCACCCTCACTGGCACTCCCGGTGATCGAGTCCGCCTTTCCCCGGCAACTGCATCCGTATTGGCCACGACTCCAGGAGAAGACCCGGCTCTGGCTCCTGGAAAATCGGCTCATGCCGCCGGCCAAGGTCCGGGAATATGCCGATGGCCTGTGCTACACCGACCTCATGGCGGGCTACTACACCAGTGCCCCCGACGAGGTCCTCCAGGCCATAGCCGACTACAGCGCCTGGTTCTTCGTCTGGGACGACCGCCACGACCGCGACATCGTGCACGGCCGGGCGGGCGACTGGCGGCGGCTGCGGCACCGGCTGCACGCGGCTCTGGACGCACCCAGACACCACCAGCACCACCCCGACCCCCTGGTGGCGGGCTTCGCGGACAGCGTGCTACGGCTGTCCGGCTTCCTGTCGCCCACCTGGAACCAGCGGTTCGCCCGGCACTTCCACGCGGTCGTCGAGGCCTACGACCGTGAGTTCCGCAACCGCACCGAGGGATACATACCCGGCGTCGCGGAATACCTCGCGCTGCGCCGGCTCACCTTCGCGCACTGGATATGGACGGACCTGCTCGAACCCAGCGCCGGATGTGAACTCCCGGACGCCGTGCGGAAAAACCCGGCGTACCGCCGGGCGGCCCTCCTCAGTCAGGAATTCGCCGCCTGGTACAACGACCTCTGCTCGCTTCCGAAGGAAATAGCGGGCGACGAGGTGCACAATCTCGGAATCAGCCTCATCACCCACCGGGGGATGACCCTCGAAGAAGCGGTGGACGACGTCCGGCGGCGCGTCGAGGAATGCGTCACTGAATTCCTCGGAGCCGAGCAGGACGCCCTGAGGTTCGCCCGCGAGATCGACGATGGAACGGTCCGCGGAAAAGAGCTGAGTACCGCAGTCCGGACCTGTGTCGGCCATATGCGCAACTGGTTCAGCTCCGTCTACTGGTTCCACCACGAGTCCGGCCGGTACATGGTCGACAGCTGGGACGACCGCTCCACCCCCCCGTACGTCACGAACGAAGCGGCAGGTGAGAAATGACCGTCGAGTCGGTACAGCCCGCGAACCCCGGGACGCCCGAGACGCCCGCGAACCCTGGGACGCCCGACCTGCGTGAGCCGCCCCTGGCCGGAGGTGCCGTACCGGTTCTCGGCCACGGCCTGAAACTGGTCCGCGACCCGCTCGCCTTCATGTCCGGGCTGCGCGACCACGGAGACGTCGTCCGTCTGAAGCTCGGCCCCAAGACGGTCTACGCCGTCACCGCCCCGGCGCTCACCGGAGCACTGGCCCTGAACCCCGACTTCAAGATCGACGGTCCGCTGTGGGAGTCCCTCGAAGGACTGCTCGGCAAGGAGGGCGTGGCCACCGCGAACGGCCCCCGGCACCGCCGGCAGCGGCGCACCATACAGCCCGCGTTCCGGCTCGACGCGATACCCGGCTACGGCCCGATCATGGAGGAGGAGGCGCACGCGCTGACCGACCGCTGGAAACCCGGCGGCACCATCGACTGCACCTCCGAGTCCTTCCGGGTCGCCGTCCGCATCGCGGCCCGCTGCCTGCTGCGCGGCGACTACATGGACGAGCGCGCGGAACGGCTCAGCCTCGATCTCGCCACCGTCTTCCGTGGCATGTACCGCCGGATGGTGGTCCCGCTCGGCCCGCTCTACCGGCTGCCGTTCCCGGCCAACCGCGAATTCAACCGGGCGCTGGCCGATCTGCATCTGCTGGTGGACGAGATCGTCGCCGAGCGGAGGGCATCTGGTCAAAAGCCGGACGATTTGCTGACGGCATTGCTGGAGGCGAAGGACGACAATGGCGACCCCATCGGGGAACAGGAGATCCACGACCAGGTCGTCGCCATACTCACCCCCGGCAGCGAAACAGTCGCCTCCACGATCATGTGGCTGCTCCAGGTGCTCGCCGCCCACCCGGAACACGCCGAGAAGGTACGGACCGAGGTCGAATCCGTGACCGGTGGTCGACCGGTCGGATTCGAGCACGTCCGCGCACTCACGCACACCAACAATGTCGTCGTCGAGGCCATGCGACTCCGGCCCGCCGTATGGATATTGACGCGGCGCGCGGTGACCGACACCGTGCTCGGCGGCTATCGCATTCCGGCCGGGGCGGACATCGTCTACAGCCCGTACGCCATCCAGCGCGACGCCCGCTCCTACGCCCGCCACCTCGACTTCGAGCCCGACCGCTGGCTGCCCGAGCGGGCCAAGGAAGTGCCGAAGTACGCGATGAGCCCGTTCAGCGTGGGCAACCGCAAGTGCCCCAGCGACCACTTCTCCATGACCCAGCTGAGCCTGATCACCGCGGCGATCTCCGCGAAGTACCGCTTCGAGCAGGTCAGCGGGTCCGACGACACCACCCGCGTGGGCATCACGCTCCGCCCGCAGAACCTGCTGCTACGGGCGATGCCCTGGTAGGCCGCCTGGTACCGGCGCGCGCTCAGGCGGCCTCCGGGCCCCGGAACGCGCGCCGGTAGGCGTTCGGGGTCGTACCCAGCGCCCGGACGAACTGGTGGCGCAGCGCGGCGGCCGTACCGAACCCGGTGCGCCAGGCGATGGCGTCCATGGTCTCGTCCGTGCCCTCCAGCAACTGCTGTGCCAGCAGCACCCGTTGGCGGAGGATCCAGCGGTACGGCGTGGTCCCGGTCTCCTGCTGGAAGCGCCGGGCGAAGGTGCGCGGCGCCATGTGGGCGCGGGCGGCGAGCTGCTCGACGGTCACCTCCTGGTCGAGGTGGGCCTCCATCCAGGCGAGCACCTCACCGACCGTGTCGCAGGGCGCCTTCGGCAGGGGCCGCTCGATGAACTGCGCCTGCCCGCCGTCCCGGTGCGGCGGCACCACCATCCGACGGGCGATCTTGTTGGCCACCTCCGGCCCCTGCTCCTTGCGCACGATGTGCAGACAGGCGTCGATCCCGGCGGCGGTGCCGGCCGAAGTGATCACCGGGTCCTCGTCCACGTACAGCACGTCCGGCTCGACCGTGAGCCGCGGATAGCGCCGGGACAGCTGCTCGGCGTTGTGCCAGTGCGCCGCGCACCGCCGCCCGTCCAGCAGCCCCGCCGCGGCCAGCACGAACACCCCGGAGCAGACGCTGAGCACCCGGGTGCCCCGGTCCACGGCCCGCCGCAGCGCCGTCAGCAGCTCCTCCGGATACTCGCGCTCCGCATAGGTCTCACCCGCCGGTACGGCGATCAGATCGGCCTCTTCCAGCCGCTCCAGGCCGTACGGCGTGGACACGGTGAACCCGCAGTGGGTGCCCAGCTCGGGACCCTCCGCCGACACCACGGCGAAGTCGTACACGGGCAGCCCGTCGTCGCTGCGGTCGATGCCGAACACCTCGCACACGACACCCAGCTCGAAGGGATGCACTCCGTCCAGCAGCACGGCGGCCACGTTCTTCAGCATGCTGCCAGTGTGCCTCGACAGTGGCAGTAATTCGAGGCTCTACGGCAGTCCTGCCACTCCCGGTAAGGGGCGTCCGGCGCGACAGTGGTGTCCATGAACGGAAACCAGATCGAAGGACTGATCGGAATGCTCGCCACCCTCGGGATCCTGGTCCTCCTGGTCCTCCCGTCCGTGCTCGGCATCGTGCGCGACCGGCGCATCGACCGCCGGCTCAGGGCGGCCGAGCGGCCGGGGACCCCCAGGCCCACCGAGCCGGCGGAAGAGCCCGAGCCCCGCAGGCGGCACCACGGCGCGGCCCGCCCCGCCTGACAGCTCCGCTGCTTCAGCGGACAGGTGGTCCCCGGAGTGTTCCGGGGACCCCCTGTGCCGTTGTGCGGCTGCGGTCAGAAGTCTTCGTCGAGGTCGACGGTGCCTTCGACGGCGACTTGGTAGGCGGAGGGTCGGCGTTCGAAGAAGTTGGTGAGTTCTTGGACGCCTTGGAGTTCCATGAAGGAGAAGGGGTTCTGGGAGCCGTAGCGGGGGGTGAAGCCGAGGCGGGTGAGGCGTTGGTCGGCGACGCATTGGAGGTATTGGCGCATGGAGTCGGTGTTCATGCCGGGCAGGCCGTCGCCGCACAGGTCGTGGGCGAACTGGAGCTCGGCTTCGACGGCTTCGTGGAGCATGTCGGTGACCTCTTGTTCGAGTTGGTCGTCGAAGAGGTCGGGTTCTTCTTTGCGGACGGTGTCGACGACGTCGAAGGCGAAGCTCATGTGCATGGTTTCGTCGCGGAAGACCCAGTTGGTGCCGGTGGCCAGGCCGTGCAGGAGGCCGCGGCTGCGGAACCAGTAGACGTAGGCGAAGGCGCCGTAGAAGAAGAGTCCTTCGATGCAGGCGGCGAAGCAGATGAGGTTGAGCAGGAAGCGGCGGCGGTCGGCTTTGCTGTCGAGGCGGTCGAGTTTTTCGACCTCGTTGATCCACTTGAAGCAGAATTCGGCTTTTTCGCGGATGGAGGGGATGTTCTCCACGGCGGCGAAGGCGGCGGCGCGGTCGTCGGGGTCGGGGAGGTAGGTGTCCAGGAGGGTCAGGTAGAACTGGACGTGGACGGCCTCCTCGAACAGCTGCCGGCTCAGGTAGAGCCGGGCTTCGGGGGAGTTGATGTGCTTGTAGAGGGTCAGCACCAGGTTGTTCGCGACGATCGAGTCGCCGGTGGCGAAGAACGCGACCAGCCGGCCGATGAGGTGCTGTTCTTCGGGGGTGAGTTTGGCGAGGTCGGCGACGTCGGAGTGGAGGTCGACCTCTTCGACGGTCCAGGTGTTCTTGATGGCGTCCCGGTAGCGTTCGTAGAAGTCGGGGTAGCGCATCGGGCGGAGAGTCAACTCGAAGCCGGGGTCGAGCAGGTTGGCGTTACGGGTGGTCATTACTGGCAGGCCTCGCAGGACTCGGGGTTTTCCAGGGAGCAGGCGACCGCGTCGGGGTCGGTGGTCTGTGGTGCGGGGACGGTGGCCTGGGCGGCGCGGGCGATGCGGGTCGCGGGGCGGGAGCGCAGGTAGTAGGTGGTCTTGAGTCCGGATTTCCAGGCGTAGGCGTACATGGAGGAGAGCTTGCCGATGGTGGGTGTCTCCATGAAGAGGTTCAGGGACTGGCCCTGGTCGAGGTAGGGGGTGCGGGCGGCGGCCATGTCGATGAGGCCGCGCTGGGGGATCTCCCAGGCCGTGCGGTACAGGGCGCGGGTTTCTTCGGGGATCCAGGGGAAGTCCTGGATCGAGCCGTTCGAGTCGCGCAGGGCTTCGCGGGTGCGGGCGTCCCAGACGCCGAGGTTCTTCAGGTCCTGTACGAGGTAGGAGTTGACCTGGAGGAACTCGCCCGAGAGGGTCTCGCGTTTGAACAGGTTGGAGACCTGGGGCTCGATGCACTCGTACACCCCCGCGATCGACGCGATCGTGGCCGTCGGCGCGATCGCGAGGAGCAGCGCGTTACGCATGCCCGTCTTTGCGATCCGCTCGCGGAGAGCGTTCCAGCGCTCGGGCCAGGTGAAGTCGACGTCGTAGTGGTCGGGGTGGAGGACGCCCCGGGCGGCGCGGGTCTGGTCCCAGGCGGGCAGGGGGCCGTTGCGCTCGGCGAGGTCGGCGGAGGTCTCGTAGGCGGCGAGCATGATCCGCTCGGCGATCCGCGTCGACAGGGCCTTGGCCTCCGCCGAGTCGAAGGGCAGGCGGAGTTTGAAGAAGACGTCCTGCAGGCCCATCGCGCCCAGGCCGACCGGGCGCCACCTGGCGTTGGAGCGGCCTGCCTGCTCGGTGGGGTAGAAGTTGATGTCGACCACGCGGTCCAGGAAGGTGACGGCGGTGCGGACGGTTTCGTCGAGCCGTTCCCAGTCGATGTCCCCGCTCGTGGTGTCCACGAAGGCGCCGAGGTTGATGGAGCCGAGGTTGCAGACGGCGGTTTCGCCGTCGTTGGTGACCTCCAGGATCTCGGTGCACAGGTTGGAGGAGTGGACGACGTTGCCGGGTTCGGCGGTCTGGTTGGCGGTGCGGTTGGCGGCGTCCTTGAAGGTCATCCAGCCGTTGCCGGTCTGGGCCAGGGTGCGCATCATCCGGCCGTACAGGTCACGGGCGGCGATGGTCTTCTTCGCCAGGCCCGCCGCTTCGGCCTTGCGGTAGGCGGTGTCGAAGTCCTCGCCCCACAGGTCGACCAGCTCGGGCACGTCGGCCGGGGAGAACAGCGACCACTGCCCGTCGGCGTTGACCCGGCGCATGAACTCGTCCGGGATCCAGTGCGCGAGGTTGAGGTTGTGGGTGCGGCGGGCGTCCTCACCGGTGTTGTCCCGCAGCTCCAGGAACTCCTCGATGTCCGAGTGCCAGGTCTCCAGGTAGACCGCTGCCGCGCCCTTGCGCCGTCCGCCCTGGTTCACCGCCGCCACGGAGGCGTCCAGCGTCTTCAGGAACGGCACGATCCCGTTGGAGTGCCCGTTCGTGCCCCGGATCAGCGAACCACGCGAGCGGATACGGGAGTACGACAGACCGATGCCACCGGCGTGCTTCGACAGCCTCGCCACCTGGTGGTAGCGGTCGTAGATGGAGTCCAGCTCGTCCAGGGGCGAGTCGAGCAGGTAGCAGGACGACATCTGCGGGTGCCGTGTACCGGAGTTGAAGAGCGTGGGGGAGGACGGCAGGTAGTCCAGACGGCTCATCAGGCCGTACAGGGCCGCGACTTCGTCCACGGAACGGGTCGTGTCGTCCTCCGCCAGGCCGCTCGCCACCCGCAGCAGGAAGTGCTGGGGCGTCTCCACCACCTTGCGGGTGACCGGGTGGCGCAGCAGGTAGCGGCTGTAGAGGGTGCGCAGGCCGAAGTAACCGAACCGGTCGTCGGCCGTACGGTCGACCAGCGCGTCGAGGCGCTCGGCGTGCAGCCGTACGAACTCGGCGGTGCGGTCGGCGATCAGGCCCTCGCGGTGGCCTACCGCGATGGACTCGGTGAAGGACGTCACGCCCTGCGAGGCGGCCTCGTCCCGGATGGCGAGGGTCAGCAGCCGGGCGGCCAGCTTGGAGTACGCGGGATCCTCGGAGATGAGCCCGGCGGCGGCCTCCGTGGCCAGCTCCCGCAGCTCCGCCTCGTCGGCTCGGGCGGACCGTCCGCGCAGCGCGGCGGCGGCGACCCGCCCCGGGTCGGCGTCGGGCAGCAGCTCGGTCAGGGTCCGCAGCAGCGCGGCACCGGGACCGTCGGTCTCCAGTTCGCTGACTGAAGCCGGGTCGGCTGGCGCGATGGTCACGTGGGGCTCTCCCTCGCTCGGCACGGGGCCTGGCGGAAGGCAGGGGCAGCCACGAGCGCGCACGGCGTCGCGTCCACCGGCCCACTCCACGAGGCCCGGACGTCAGAACCACCCGGGCCTGGACGGCCGGGTGCACCGCCGGCAGGTCTTCGGACTCGACAGGCGTGCGGAGGCACGCGAGTACACCGTTGCGGGACAGTTCCGGATTCGCACCGGATTCCCCTGCGACGACAGCGAGGACGAGCATACATCTAGTGCCGGGCTGCCATGTCACCCCCAGATGTAGTGTCGACCCGGCCTCAGAGGGTCAACTCGTACGCGAGGAGCGTGATGTCGTCCCGGCCCGGGAGGGGATTCCAGTCCCGCTCGGGGGCGCGGACGAAACCGAGGCGGGTGTAGATGCGGTGGGCGGTGCGCATGGTCCGCTGGGTGGAGAGGACCACGTGCACGCAGCCCTCGGTGGCCCGCGCTCGCTCGACGCAGGCCCGCACCAGCGCCTCGCCGGCCCCCTGGCCCCGGGCCGCGGGGGCGACCGCGAGCATCCGGATCTCCGCCTCTCCCGGGCCCGCGATGTCGGTCATGGGTCCGCCGGAGCGGACGAAGGTGACCCCGCCGAGGAGGACGCCGTCACGAACGGCCACGAGGACGTCCGCGGCGGCGGCCCGCTTGGCCACGTCCCTCAGCTCACCGAGGTACCAGTCGCTCTCGTCGAAGGCGAGGAGGCCGTCATCGAGGTAGGCCTCGGCGGTGATCTCGCCCAGGTCGTCGTACTCGGCGGGAGCGGCCCGCCGGATCACGAAGTCCATGACACCGAGTCTGCCCGAGGGACCCGGCGAGGCTCCCCGGGAATCCCGAGGGGCGCTTGCCGGGTTGCGGGGCGGAATGCCCATGTTTTCATGGAAGTAGGTGCTTTGTGGGGTCCTCCGTGCCGAAAGCTGGTCTCGGAAGGAGAACGCACGATGACGAGAATCGTCCGTCACCCACCAGGCAAGGAGCGGCCCCCCAACGCGCCGATGGCGACGCTGTACGAGAGACGGGCGTGGCGCCGGGTCAGACGGTTCTTCCTGTCCTACTGGCACCATCTGACCATCAGGCTGGAGGCCCGCCTCGACACCACCCGCCCCCGGAAGTGGCGCAGATGGGCCTCGTACACCAATGTGAACCGGGTCGTCTGGGCCCTTGCCGCGCTCGCCGTCCTCGCGTGGGTCAGCGAGGGCGTGTACATCCTCATCTCGCACCACACGACGGGGTTCGAGTCGTGGCGGAAGGACAACCCGGGCTTCGACACCCTTCTCCGCTTCGTCGGGCCGGTCCTCTCCGCATCGATCGCCGCCGCCCTCTTCCTGTTCTTCTGGTACTGGTGGACCAAGCGGCGCTACCTCGTGAAGGCGCGTAAGCATCCCCGCAAACTGGTGCCCACCGCCGGCCCCGACATCGCAGAGATCGTGGGCCGCGAGGAGATCGTCCGGGTCATCGCCCAACGGCTGCGGCAGCGCGAGACCCGCAGGCCGTATCTGCTCGTCGGCGGTGTGGGCACGGGCAAGACGGCCGTCCTGGTGCGGCTCACCGAACTGCTCGCCCGGCAGCACGCCGTTCCCGTGCCGATCCGGCTGCGGGATGCCACCGGCGCCGATCTGAACTTCGAGCGCATGGCCAGGGAACGGTTCGCCGAGGAAGCGCCCCGCGGCATCCTGGCACGCACCAAGAACGACCGGGTCTGGCAGCAACTGCTCGCCGACGACAAGGTGGTCGTCCTCGCCGACGGCCTGGAAGAGGCGGTCCTCGACGAGCGCCTCCAGGAGGACAGGGACAACATCATCCGCAGGGCCATCGAGCGCGCCCACGCGGAGAAACTGCCGCTCGTCATCGCGTCCCGGCCGCACAGTCCGCTGGAGAGCACCCCCGCCGCGATCGTGGAGCTGGAACCGCTCAGCGAGGAGGAGGCGTTGTGCTTCGTCGAGGCCCGGATCCCGGAGACGGACGAGCGCCGCGTGGACTGGATCGTGGAGACCGCGGAGGTCACCGAGTCGCCCATCTACCTCCAGATCGCCCGCGAACTGCACCACCACGGCGACCTGGAACGTGACCGTCCGCGCGACGACAAGGACCGGCTGGACACCCGTAGCTGGGACCGCGGCACGCTGCGGCTGTGGCTGCTGGAGACATGGGATCTCGCCGTGCGGGAGGGCCGGCTGCGCGGGGACGTCGAGCTGAACCCGCAGGAGCGCCGCGACACGCTGGAGGTGATTTCCGCGCTCGCCTGCGTAGGACTGCTCCAGGACAAGCTGGAGGTCGGTTTCGCCGAGCTGCTGGACGACGACGTACACCCCGGTCCGGCACGGCGGACGTGGGCCCGGGCGGAGCACCTGTGGGCCAGGAGACCCGGTTTCGAGCAGTGCGACAAGCGAGGAGGCAACGCCTTCTCGGAGTGGCACCGGGAGCGGATCTGGGACACGCTCCGCGACCATCTGAGCCAGGAATACAAAGAGCGTCTGACCAAGGGCGACATGGGCCAGTGCCAGACCGCGCTCGCCCACCTGGCGGCCAACGCGAACAAGCTCCAGCTGGTGGAGAGCTTCGAGAAGAGGGTGCGCTTCCCCCACAGCATCATCCAGGCCTACCTCGGCTTCCGTCTGCTGCGGCACCTCGACGAGCGCGACGCCGGCGAGCTGATCGAGCAGGCGCTGCGCCCGCCGGGCCCCAGCCGTGAGCTGCTCATCGCCGCGGTGATGCTCTCCCGTCACAGGGCGGCGAAGCTGTCGGCCAAGGGAGGCAGTATCGGGGCGGAGTGGCAGAAGGCGCGGGCCGAGCTGGTACGGCGCACCCCCTTGTACGGCCACCCCCTGGCCGAGCGGCTCTTCGTGGCCGCGAACCACCGTGCGAACGATCCCAAGGCCCTCGACCTGTACGCGGCGGCCCTGGAGGTCGACAGCGTGGAACGCCGGTCACGGCTGCTGTGCGACATCGTCGAGCGGGTGCACAACCGCTGGCCCGACATCCAGGGCGACCGCCGCACCGTCGAGGACGCGAAGCTGGCCCTGCTCAAGCAGCTCGGCACGGCACTGCGCGCGGCCTCGGAGAAGACCGACACCATGCCGCTGTACGACCGCCTCTTCCACATCGGCAAGGCGGAGCCCTCGCACTCCGTACGCCTGGCGGTCGCCCAGGAGTTCGGCAGCGGCGGCAACGACGCGTTCGCCTTCATCCGGGAGAAGATCGGCCTGGACACCGACCCCATCAGGGAGTACGACAAGGCGGTCGCCAAGCTGAGAGCCGGCAAGAGGGACCGGTACCAGGGCTGGACGGAGAGGATGCGGAAGGCGTCGGCCTCCCGTGCCTCCTCGCGGGACGAGTCGTCGGCGGAGGTCGATCGGCTCCAGGAGGAGCGGAAGGAGATCAAGCAGCAGTACCGCAAGGCCCGTGTCGAGCTGTCCAGAGAGTTCATGATGCGGGCCTGGATGCTCCCCATGCTCCTGGGCTCCGTCGACGACGCCCACCGTGACGAAGCCCGGGGCCGTCTCACCAAGTGGCTGCGTCATCTCGATCCGAAAGACACCCAGGGCACCCCCGACCTGCCCCTCCCCTTGGAGGCCGCGCTGGCCCAGGGCTTCAAGTTCGCGGCCAACCGGCGCAAACGCCACCCCTCCTCGTACCCGGGCAGCCGGGCCGATCTGATCCGGCAGGCGGAGACCGTGCTTCAGCAGTCACGCTGCTGGTACACCCAGGTGACGCTGCTTCAGGCGCTGTGCCTGTGGGAGCTCCCGGACAGCGTCGGCCGCCATGAGCGGGACGCGGACAGCGCGGTATGGCGGGAGGACGACGTCGACGGTTCCTGCGAGCCGTCCGGGACGATCGGTGGGAGCAACGCGGTGCAGACGGTGCAGCGCTGGCTGTCGATGGCGGGCACGGTGAACGCCGCACCCGGATGGCCCGGCGGCGACGGTGACGCGCCCCGGCGGGTCCTGCATCCGTTCGTCGCCGAGGCGGGCGACCTGGTGGCCATGGCACTGGAGACCGGGCGGCCCGAACGCTTCCTCTGGATCGACGAGAAGACCGTCACCGACAACGTGGGCTCGCGCACCGCAAACAACCGTGGCTACCGCAAGCACAACCTGTGGATCCCGCCCTCCGCCGGCTGGAGCACCCTCGACGGGCGTGCCCAGCGTCTCGTCGCCGACGTGCTGATCATGCTGAACCTGATCGAGCGGGACGGATATCCGGGCGAGGTCGAGGAGCGCATGCTCCGCGCCGAGCGGCCCGGCATGCCGCTCCCGCCGTGCATCGCCACGAATCGCGAGCCGCTACGGCCCGATCTGCGGCCCGGCACCTCCGCCCCGCCCCCGCCGGGCAGCGCCTGTCTGCCCGACTGCAAGTTCCAGCTCTGCCCGTACCCGCCCCGGGGCGGTGTCCCCCGGGGCGAGATCCGCGAGCCCTTCTGCCGTCAGCAGCAGGTCCTTCTGCCCGGCCCGATACGCCGGAAGCTGCCCAGGACCGTGCACAGGAAGACACCCCCCTGGGTGAGCATGCGGGTCCGCGAACTGGACGGCTTCTGGGACGCGATGGCCGGGCGCACGCGCGACTGAGCGCCCGGCCGAGGCATGGGCTAGTGAGCGCTTCCCGTGGTGGCCGGGGGGAGTTCCACCTGGACGCCGGGGTCGCCGGCGTCCGCGGTGTAGTCCTCCGGCCGGGTCTCGTCCACGCCCTCGGGGGCCTTGACGGCCTTCAGGACGAGGGTGAGGACCACGGTCACCGCCACGTTCAGGACGAACGCGGTGAGGCCGATGTAGCCGATCTCCCCGATGCCGGGGATCTCCTTCGCGGAGCCGCCGAAGTGCTTCTGCGTCGGCGAGGCCACGCCGTACGCCGCGGCCGTGCCGTAGATCATGCCGACCGCCCAGCCGGCGAGCAGTGCCCAGCGGTGGAACCAGC
>NZ_BMUI01000019.1 GCF_014650115.1 Streptomyces olivaceoviridis
CCTCCGAGGACTGGGGCGCCGAAGGACTCGCCGAACGGACCGACCGGGCCGCGGCGGAACTCGTCGCGCTGATGGCCGGACCGTCCATCGTCGCGCGACCCGCCCAGCCGGCCTTCGGGTTCCGCCCGCCCGCGCCCGCCGCACCGACCACGCGGGGCCGGTGACCGGGTCCGGCAGCGTGGCTCCCACCGGACGCGCCCGGGTCCTGCCGTGCGGCCGTCCGGCACTCCGAGGGGCACGACGACGGCGACGCGGCTCCACCGGCACGCGGACCGGTGCCGGCCATGGAATGACCGGCCGTCACCTCACATCGCAGCACCCCGCTCGTCCACCTCACAGAGAAGGAACGACATGACCAGCCCTCTGACCACGCGGACGCGCACCGGCCTCCTGGCCACGGCGGTGGTCGCGACGCTCGCTGTCACGGCGACCGGTCCGGCCACGGCCGCCCCGTCCTCCTCCACCACCTCGGCCGGGCCGGCGTCCCCCACGCGCTTCTTCGCGCACCTTGACATGAGCGACGGCCAGCGGCCGGAGAACATCACCCTGGAACCCGGCGGCAGCGCCGTCGTCACCTTCGCCTACAACCGCCAGGTCGCCCGTATCACCCCCGACGGCCGGGTGCACGTCCTCGCGACGCTGCCCGAGCCGCCCGCCGGCTCCGTCACCCCGGCCCTCACCTCGCCGTTCCTCGGCGGGATCGTCCGTGCGCACGACGGGACGCTGTACTTCCTGTACGCCACCGGCAGCGGCGACCTGACCGGCCTGTGGCGCCTGCGGCCGGGCGGCACCCCGCACCGTATCGCCGCCCTCCCGGCCGACGGTCTGCCCAACGGCCTGGCGCTGGACGAGCACGGCGGACTGCTGTACGCGGCGGACTCGGTCCTGGGCACGGTCTGGCGCGTGCCGCTCACCGGCGGGGCCGCCACCGCGTGGTCCACCGCACCCGAGCTGGCCGCCGACGGGTTCCTGGGCGCCAACGGCATCAAGGTCCACGGCGGCGCGGTCTGGGTGTCGAACCTGGACCGGGGCACCGTCCTGCGCATACCGGTCACCCGCCACGGCGCGGCCGGCCCCGTCTCGACCCGGGCCACCGGCCTGGTGGACATCGACGACTTCGCGTTCACCGGCCGTGGGGACACCCTGCTGGCCGCGATCAACAAGGACAACGAGGTGGCCCGGGTCGAGCCCGGCGGCCGGCACACCGTCGTGCTCACCGCCGCCGACGGGCTTGAGGGGCCGACCTCGCTCGCCGTACGCGGCCGCACGGCGTACGTCGCCAGCGCCGCCTACTTCACCGACGAGGACCCCAACCTCCTGGCCGCCCGGATCGTCCCCGCCCCCGGCAAGTAGGCCCGGACGTACGCGCACGACGAGAGACGAGCGAGAGGACAGCACGATGGACACACAGGACACGGCAGCGCCGGCGACCGGGTTCGACCCGGACGCGTTCCTCGTCGTCCCGCCCAGGACCTTCGAGGACCTGCGCGTCGGCGAGGTGTTCCGGGCGCCCAGCCGCACCCTGACCGACGCCCACGCGGCGGCCTTCCAGACCGTCTCCGCGGACAACCACCCGGTGCACTACGACGCGGAGTGGGCGCGCCGGCACGGGCACTCCGCGCCGGTGGTGCACGGCCTCCAGGTACTGGCGTTCACCGCGCCGGGCGCCACGCTGTTCCCCCACTTCATCGGTGAGGTGTTCATCAGCTTCCTGGAGCTGTCCTGCACGTTCCTGGCCGAGGTGCACTCCGGGGACACCCTGTACCCGGCGCTCACCATCACCGCCCTGGAACCGCGCGGCGAGGAGGGTGTCGTGGTGACGGAGGCCACCATCCACAACCAGCGCGGCGAGCTCGTGCTGTCCGGACAGCACAAGTACCTGCTCCGGTGCGGACAGACGCGGACGGACACCGGGCAGAGGGCCTCCTGACCCCGGCCCCGAGGACAGCCCTGGCCGGCGAAGTCGCCGGCCAGGGCTGAGCCATGAGCGGTGTGCGATCTTTCGGCGATCTCGGGCATCCGGAGAGGACCGGCCTTTGTCGTCGCCGTCCGGGAGGGAACCCGCGTGTCCGTACCTCTGCGCCCCGTTCGACGTGTGCGGAACGACCGACGTTTCGATCTGCGCACGACCGCCCTGTTCTTCCTGCTGCTCGCGGTCCTCTTGTGCCTCCTCGCGCTGGTGGTGCGGACGGCCGCGGGCATGGTCGAGCGGCGCCCGCTGTGGGCCGGGGTCCTGACGCTGTTCGGCGTCGCGGCGGCTGTGATGTGCCGGTCCAGGTGGCGCCGCTTCTCGGCCGCGGCGTACGCGCGCCGGACCGCCCGCGCACTGGAGGAAGCGGCCGAGGAGGCGTCCTTGCCACCGCGGCCGGCCGAGGAGGCGTCCTTGCCACCGCGGCCGGCCGAGGAGGCGTCCTTGCCACCGCGGCCGGCCGAGGAGGCGTACGTTCCGGCGCGTCCGGCCGACGAGGAGACGACCGCGTTCCCCGGCGGTGTGGTGGACTGCGCCGAGCTTGAGCCCGATGGTTTCGAGGAGGCCGTAGCCGACCTGTGCACCCGTGACGGCTGTCAGGAGGTGGAGGTGGTGGGAGGCGCCGGCGACTTGGGGGCGGATGTCACCGCGGTCACCCCGGACGGACGGCGCGTGGTGATCCAGTGCAAGCAGTACGGCGCGGCCAACAAGGTCGGCTCGCAGGACCTCCAGCGGTTCGGGGGAACCTGCTTCACCATCCACGAGGCCGATGTCGCGGCGGTCGTGACGACGAGCGACTTCACCGCGCCCGCTCTTGAGTACGCGCGCCAGTGCGGCATCGTGTGCGTCGACGGCAGCGCCCTGGACGCCTGGTGCCGCGGTACGGGGCCGAGTCCGTGGGACGGAACAGGCATCGAGTGCTGACCGTGCGCGGTCGGTGACCCATCCACAAGGTGCCGATGCTCCGTTAACATGATCGAACTCACGACAAGCACACCAACACCCAACACATCGGCCGAACAATTGATACCTAGAGCATCGCGGGTCAATCCGCCACCAAACAGCAGAAATTCGTTCGCCGCATGGCGTCGACCCCGGACGGTGCTGTGGGCCGCGGCCGGTGTGGTGACCCTCGCATTCCTCGTCGTGCTGGAGATCGCCGCGCGTCACTACGGTCTGCCGGGGCCGGTCACCTATCAGGCGCGAGAGCTGATATTCCCGCCCAAATCAGGTTTCCTGCTGTATGCCAGCATGGCGTTGACGATGGTGGTCCTCACCTGGCGGGAGCGGTTCATCGCGATCGGCGCCGCGATCGGCATCGACATCGTCTTCCTGCTGGCACGGTGGGCGGCCGGCGCCGATCTGACCGACGGCCATCCGTTCGGCAACGGCGCGTTGTGGGTCATCGTGGGCTGCGCGGTCATCGCGGTCACGCGCCGCACCGGCCGGGAACGCCTCCTGCTGCTGAAGGGCGTCGGACTGGGCCTGCTGCTGGTGGCCGGCCGCAAGACGGGCGACACCTGGCTCCTCATCACGTCGAAGACCCGCCCGACGGTGCTCGACCCGTACGTGGCGACCGCCGACCACGCGCTGGGCAACCCGTCGTGGGTGGTGGGCCGGATCGTCCGGGCCAGCGGTACGGTCGGCACCCACGCTCTCGACTACGTCTACGCCCAGCTCGCGGTGGCCGCGGTCGTCGTCGCGATGTACCAGCTGCGCCACGTCGCGACCGAGCGCCGCTTCCCGCGCCACCATCTGGTGCGCACGTTCCTGGTCATCGGCCTCCTCGGGCCGGCCATCTACATGGTCTTCCCGGTGGTCGGGCCGGTCTTCGCCTACGCCGCCGACGGCGGGCACTGGGCGGTCGCCGACCTGTGGCCGCACACGCCGCCGCCGATCGGCACCCCGCACTCCATACCGTTCGACGAGATCACCCCGCGCAACTGCATGCCCAGCCTGCACACGGCCTGGGCCACCGCGATCTTCGTCCACTCCCGCAAGGGACCGCGTTTCCTGCGTCACGCGGGTACGTTCTGGCTGATCGCCACGCTCACCGCCACACTCGGATTCGGTTACCACTACGGCGCCGATCTCCTCGCCGGTGTGGTGTTCACGCTGACGATCGAGGCGGCGCTCCGCGCGTTCGACCGGGGCTGGGACCGGTCCGGAATCCAATTGGTCGCCCACGGTACGGTCGTCTTCACGGCGCTCCTGCTGTCATACCGTTTCGTGCCGGTGGAGATGGCCTCATATCCGTGGCTGTTCGGCCCCCTTCTCCTCCTGGCGATGCTCTCCGTGGTCCACGGCTTCGTACGGACCACCGCACTGTGGGAACCGAAGGCTCCGCCGGTACCGCGACCAGAACCGCAACCGGAACTGGGAGTCGCCCCTTAAGGGGACCGGCGCTCTTTGTCCTCTCAGTGGAAGAAGTTCACAGGAATCCGTGCACGACTTCTTCCCAGCTTCGGCGGCCACTGCTACGTTCCCTGTCGAAAGCCCGACACTGGTGGCCGAAAATGGCGGGGAGGGGCACGTGAGACGCATGACGGCTCGACCGGCCAACGCGCACCAGGCCCGCCTGCTGAAGCTGCTGCGTGACGGTGGCCCCAACTCCCGGGCCCAGCTCGGCGACCAGGTCGACCTGTCCCGGTCCAAGCTGGCCGTGGAGGTGGACCGGCTGCTGGAGACGGGCCTGGTGGTGGCCGACGGACTCGCCGCCTCGCGCGGCGGCCGGCGCTCCCACAACGTCCGGCTCAACCCGGACCTCAGGTTCCTCGGTGTCGACATCGGCGCGACCTCGGTCGACGTCGCCGTCACCACCCCGGAACTGGAGATCCTCGGCCATCTCAACCAGCCCATGGACGTGCGCGAGGGGCCGGTCGCGGTCTTCGAGCAAGTCCTGGACCTGGCCGGGAAGCTGAAGGCCGCGGGACTCGCCGAGGGCTTCGACGGCGCCGGCATCGGCGTCCCCGGACCGGTCCGCTTCCCCGAGGGCGTACCGGTCGCCCCGCCGATCATGCCCGGCTGGGACGGCTTCCCCGTCCGGGAGGCGCTCAGCCAGGAACTCGGCTGCCCGGTCATGGTCGACAACGACGTGAACCTCATGGCGATGGGAGAACAGCACGCGGGAGTCGCCCGTACCACGGCCGACTTCCTCTGCGTCAAGATCGGCACCGGGATCGGCTGCGGCATCGTCGCGGGCGGCCGGGTGCACCGGGGCACCACCGGAAGCGCCGGCGACATCGGCCACATCCAGTCGGTGCCCGACGGCCGGCCCTGCGCCTGCGGCAACCGGGGCTGTCTGGAAGCCCACTTCAGCGGCGCGGCCCTGGCCCGGGACGCGATGCAGGCGGCCGGGCAGGGCCTGTCCGCCGAACTCGCGGCCCGGCTGGAGGCGAACGGCACCCTCACCGCCGTGGACGTCGCCGCCGCTGCCGCCGCGGGTGACGCCACCGCCCTCGAACTGATCCGTGAGGGAGGCACCCGCGTCGGCCAGGTCATCGCCGGACTCGTGTCCTTCTTCAACCCGGGCCTGGTGGTGATCGGCGGCGGGGTGACCGGCCTCGGCCACACCCTGCTCGCCGCGATCCGCACCCAGGTCTACCGCCAGTCACTGCCGCTGGCCACCGGCAACCTGCCCATCGTCCTCGGGGAGCTGGGACCGAGCGCCGGTGTCATCGGCGCCGCCCGGCTGATCAGCGACCACCTCTTCTCACCCGCGTAGCCGCACCGCCCGCGCGGGCGACCACCGTTCCGCCCGCGCAAGCCATCACCGTTCCGCCCGCGCAAGCCTCAGCGTCCGCCCGCGCAAGCGGACCACCGTTCCGACGGCGCAAACCGTCACCGTCCCGCGCGCAAGCGAACACCGTTCCGCCCGCCCACGCACCCCGTCCGCATCAGCGACCTCTTCCCGCACCACGCCACTTACTCGTGTAACGCCGCTCCCTGGCCGCAGGGCGCTCGCCCCGCTACGCCCTGACACCGGTCCGCACGCCCGCCGAGGGGACTCACATGGCACCAGAACCACCGCTGCTCAGCATGTCCCACATCACCAAGTCGTTCCCCGGGGTCCGCGCCCTGGACGGCGTCGACCTCGACGTCCAGGCCGGGGAGGTGCACTGCCTGCTCGGCCAGAACGGCGCCGGGAAGTCCACGCTCATCAAGGTGCTGGCCGGTGCCCACCAGCCCGACGGCGGCAGCATCCGCTGGCGCGGCGAGCCGGTCACCCTGCGCTCCCCGATCGCCGCCATGCGCCTGGGCATCGCCACCATCTACCAGGAACTCGACCTGGTGGAACACCTGTCGGTGGCGGAGAACGTGCACCTCGGCCACGAGCCGACGGCCGCCGGGTTCGTCGTCCGCGGGAAGGCGGCACGCGCCGCGACGACGGCGCTGCTGAAGCGGCTCGGGCATCCCGAGATCGATCCGGCCCGCCTGGTCGGGGAGTTGTCCGCGGCGCAGCAGCAGATCGTGTCCATGGCGCGGGCCCTCTCCCACGACGTACGGCTCATCGTGATGGACGAGCCGTCCGCCGCGCTCGACCCCGACGAGGTCGACAACCTCTTCCGGATCGTCGGCGATCTCACCGCCGACGGGGTCGCCGTCGTCTACATCTCGCACCGCCTGGAGGAGATCCGGCGCATCGGCGACCGGGTGACCGTGCTCAAGGACGGCCGGGCCGTCGCCGGCGGACTGCCCGCCGAGACCACCCCGACGCGGGACGTCGTCGCCCTGATGACGGGCCGCACCGTGGAGTACGTCTTCCCCGAGCGGCCCGCACGGGCGCCGGAGGCCGAGCCCGTGCTCCAGGTGCGGGGCCTCGCCCGGGACGGCGAGTTCGCGCCGTTCGACCTCGATCTGCGCCCGGGTGAGATCGTCGGGCTCGCCGGACTGGTCGGCTCGGGGCGCTCGGAGATCCTGGAGACCGTCTACGGGGCACGCCGGCCCAGCGCGGGCGAAGTCGCCGTCGACGGCCGCCGGTTGCGCACCGGGAGCGTCCGTGCCGCCGTACGGGCCGGGATAGGGCTCGCGCCCGAGGAGCGCAAGGCGCAGGCCCTGCTGATGCTGGAGTCCGTCACGCGGAACGTGTCGGTGTCCTCCCTGTCCCGCTTCTCCCGGGGCGGCTGGATCGACCGGCGCGGCGAGCGCGGCGCCTCGCGGGCCGCGACCCGGGAGCTGTCGCTGCGCCCCGACAACCCGGACGTGCCCGTGCGCACCCTGTCCGGCGGCAACCAGCAGAAGGCCGTGCTCGCCCGCTGGCTGCTGCGCGGCTGCCGGGTGCTGCTGCTGGACGAGCCCACCCGCGGCGTCGACGTCGGCGCCCGCGCCGAGCTGTACGCGGTGGTGCGCCGGCTGGCGGACGAGGGCCTCGCCGTCCTGCTGGTCTCCAGCGAGGTGCCCGAGGTGCTGGGCCTCGCCGACCGCGTACTGGTGCTCCGCGAGGGCCGTGTCGTGCACACGGCACCCGCCCAGGAGCTGGATGAACACCGAGTCCTCGACCTCGTCATGGAAGGAAGCCCGGCGTCATGACGCAGCACGTCTCCCCGCCCCGGGACACCGCCGGCCCGACACCGCCGGCCCGGCTCCCCGTCTGGCGCGGCCTGCCGGCCCGCGCCGACCTCCGTACCCTCTCCCTGCTCGGGGTGCTCGCCGCGCTGGTCGTCATCGGCGGCGTCACCAAGCCCGACGAGTTCCTCGACACCCGCAACCTCCAACTGGTGCTGACCCAGGCGTCGGTGATCGGCGTGGTCACCGTCGGCATGACCTTCGTCATCACCTCGGGCGGCATCGACCTGTCGGTCGGCGCCATCGTCGCCCTCGCCTCCGTGTGGGCGACCACCGTCGCCACGCAGGAGTACGGCTTCGCCGGGATCCTCTTCACGGCGGTGGTCGTCGGCCTCGGCTGCGGGCTCGTCAACGGCCTGCTCATCGCGTACGGCGGGATGGTCCCCTTCATCGCCACCCTCGCCATGCTGGCTTCGGCGCGCGGACTCGCCCTCCAGATCACCGACGGCAAGACGCAGATCGTGAGCGTCGACGGCATCTTGAACCTCGGTGAGCGCGACTCCTATGTGCTCGGCGTCCCGCCGCTGGTCCTGGTGTTCGCGAGCGTGACGGTCCTCGGCTGGCTGCTGCTCAACCGCACCACCTTCGGCAGGCGCACGGTCGCCGTCGGCGGCAACGCCGAGGCCGCCCGCCTCGCCGGCATCGACGTGCGCCGCCAGCGGCTCTACCTCTACCTGCTGTCCGGGCTGTGCTGCGGCATCGCCGCCTTCCTGCTGATCGTGCTCTCCGGCTCCGGCCAGAACACCAACGGCAACCTCTACGAACTCGACGCCATCGCCGCCGCCATCATCGGCGGCACCCTGCTCAGCGGGGGCCGCGGCACCGTCACCGGCTCCGTGCTCGGCGTGCTGATCTTCACGACGATCACGAACATCTTCGCCCTGAACAACCTCCAGAGCGACGTCCAGCAGATCGCCAAGGGCGCGATCATCGTCGCCGCCGTCCTGGTCCAGCGCCGTACCGCGAGCACGACCTGAGGAAAGGGTTCACCACCATGACACAGCTGACGAGCCGCAGAGGACTGCTCTTCGGGACCGCCGCCGTCTCCGCCGGTGCCTTCCTCGCGGGGTGCACGAGCAACGAGACGAAGGACGAGAAGACGGCCGCGAACGCGCAGCCGGCCGCCGAGGACAAGCCCGGCAAGCACGTCACCATCGGCTTCGCCGGACCCCAGGCCGACCACGGCTGGCTGAACGCCATCAACGACAACGCCAAGAACCGGGCGAAGAAGTACGCCGACGTCACCCTGGAGATCACCGAGGGTTCCAACGACACCGCCCAGCAGATCGGCCAGATCGAGACCCTGATCAACAAGAAGGTCGACGTCCTGGTCGTGCTGCCCGCCGACGGCAAGGCCCTCACCCAGGTCGGCCTCAAGGCGATGCGCGCCGGCATCCCGGTCGTCAACCTGGACCGCATCTTCGACTCGGCGCAGGCCTACCGCTGCTGGATCGGCGGCGACAACTACGGCATGGGCCTCAACGCCGGGCACTACATCGGCGAGAAGCTCAAGGACAAGCCGGACGCCCGGGTGGTCGAACTCGCCGGCCTGGACAACCTGGAGCTGACCAAGCAGCGCACCCAGGGCTTCGACGACGCCTTGAAGAACTACCCGAACATCAAGAAGGTGGCCCGGCAGGCTGCCGAGTTCACCGTCGAGTCCGGCCAGGCCAAGATGGCGCAACTCCTGCAGGCACAGCGGAAGTTCGACGCCCTGTGGAACCACGACGACGACCAGGGCGTGGGTGCGCTGCGCGCCATCCAGCAGGCCGGGCGGGACGACTTCCTGATGGTCGGCGGCGCGGGCGCCCTCTCCGCGTTCCAGGCCATCAAGCAGGACGACGGCGTGCTCAAGGCGACCGTCCTGTACCCGCCGACCATGGCGGCCTCCGCCATCGACCTGGCCCGCGCCCTCGGCCAGGGCAAGGGCGTCGGCGGTCTCGCCGAGTTCGAGATCCCGGCGTCCCTCACCCTCTACTCCGCCGTGGTCGACAAGACCAACGTCGACCGCTACATGCCCACCGGCTTCCGCTGAGCCGGCCCGCCCGCACCCCCCACCGCGCCACGACGAACGCGCCCCGACGACGAGGAGGACGAGCGCATGGAACAGCCGCAGCAGTCAGCCGGCCCCGAGGCCGCACCGGAGACGGCACCCGGGGTCGCACCGGACGCGGCACCGGGGACGGCACCGGACGCGGCACCCGGAGCCGGGAAGCCACCGCTGCGCGTCGGCATGGTCGGCTACGCCTTCATGGGCGCCGCCCACTCCCAGGGCTGGCGTACCGTGGGCCACGTCTTCGACCTGCCCCGCCGGCCGGTGCCGGCCGTGCTCTGCGGACGGGACGGCGCCGCCGCCCGGTCGGCTGCCGAGCGGCACGGCTGGGCCGCCGTGGAGACCGACTGGCGCGCGCTGGTCGCCCGGGACGACATCGACCTCGTGGACATCTGCACCCCCGGTGACAGCCACGCCGAGATCGCCGTCGCCGCGCTCGCCGCCGGCAAGCACGTCCTGTGCGAGAAGCCCCTCGCGAACACGGTCGCCGAGGCCGAGACCATGACGCGCGCGGCCGAGGAGGCGTACGGGCGCGGGCAGGTGGCGATGGTCGGCTTCAACTACCGCCGGGTGCCCGCGACCGCGTTCGCCCGCCGGCTGGTCGCCGACGGCCGGCTCGGCACGCTGCGGCACGTCCGGGTGACGTACCTCCAGGACTGGCTGGCCGACCCCGCCTTCCCGCTGACCTGGCGGCTGCGTAGGGAGCACGCCGGTTCCGGCGCGCTCGGGGACCTGGGCGCGCACATCGTGGACCTCGCCCAGTACCTGGCGGGCGAGCCGCTGGCCGGGGTGTCGGCCCTGACGGAGACCTTCGTCCGGGAGCGCCCGCTGCCCGGCGGCCCGAGCCGCGGTCTGGCGGCCGGGTCCGGGACGGACACCCCGGGCGTGAGCACCGGCACGGTCACCGTGGACGACGCCGCCGTGTTCACCGGCCGGTTCGCCTCCGGTGCCCTCGCCGCCTTCGAGGCCACCCGGTACGCCACCGGCCGCAAGAACGCCCTGCGCATCGAACTCAACGGGGAGCGCGGCTCGCTCGCCTTCGACCTGGAGCGGCTGAACGAGCTGTGGTTCCACGACGCCACCGGACCCGGCGCCGAGGCGGGCTTCAGCCGCATCCTCGTCACCGAGCCCGAGCACCCGTACCTGGACGCCTGGTGGCCGCCGGGCCACGGCCTCGGCTACGAGCACACCTTCGTCCACCAGGCCCGCGACCTGGTCCACGCCATCGCCGCGGGCACCCGCCCCGACCCCTCCTTCGCCGACGGGCTCCAGGTGCAGCGCGTCCTGGCGGCGGTGGAGGAGAGCGCCGAGAAGAACTCCGTCTACACGCCCGTCGCGGGCTGAAGGAGGCCGCCCCCATGCCGCGTCCGTTCACGCTGTTCACCGGCCAGTGGGCCGACCTGCCCCTGGCCGAGGTCTGCCGGCTCGCCCGGGACTTCGGCTACGACGGCCTCGAACTCGCCTGCTGGGGCGACCACTTCGAGGTCGACAAGGCCCTCGCCGACCCCGGCTACGTGAAGTCCCGGCACCAGCTCCTCGACTCCTACGGCCTGAAGTGCTGGGCCATCTCCAACCATCTCGTCGGGCAGGCGGTCTGCGACGCCATCATCGACGAACGGCACCAGGCCATCCTGCCGGACGCGGTCTGGGCCGACGGCGACCCGGAGGGCGTACGGCGGCGCGCGGCCGACCGGATGAAGGACACCGCCCGTGCCGCGGCGGCCTTCGGCGTCGACACCGTCATCGGCTTCACCGGGTCGGCGATCTGGCACCTGGTCGCCATGTTCCCGCCCGCGCCCGAGTCGATGATCGAGCGCGGCTACCAGGACTTCGCCGACCGCTGGAACCCGATCCTCGACGTCTTCGACGCCGAGGGCGTACGGTTCGCCCACGAGGTCCACCCCAGCGAGATCGCCTACGACTACTGGACCACCCACCGCGCCCTGGAGGCGGTCGGCCACCGTCCCGCCTTCGGGCTGAACTTCGACCCCTCCCACTTCGTGTGGCAGGACCTCGACCCGGTCGGCTTCCTGTGGGACTTCCGCGACCGGATCTACCACGTGGACTGCAAGGAGGCCCGCAGGCGGCTCGACGGCCGCAACGGGCGCCTCGGCTCCCACCTGCCCTGGGGGGACCCCCGCCGCGGCTGGGACTTCGTCTCCGCCGGACACGGTGACGTGCCCTGGGAGGACGTCTTCCGGATGCTGCGCTTCATCGACTACGGCGGACCCGTCTCCGTGGAGTGGGAGGACGCCGGCATGGACCGGCTCCAGGGCGCACCCGAGGCCCTGGCCCGCCTGAAGACCTACGACTTCGAGCCGCCGTCGGCCTCGTTCGACGCGGCGTTCGCCAACTGACCCTTCCTGTCGGTTGGTTCACGACTCCGGGACGACGGCGCGTCCCGGCGTATCCACCCGCCCCGTACAACCAGCCCCACTCTGGAGGCCTTTCGTGCACGGGAACGATCGCTCCACCCGCAACGGAACCAGCAGACCACGCCTGCGCAAGGCGCTCGCCCTGTTCGGCGGCGCCCTGCTCGCGGGCGCCACCCTCACCCTCACCTCGCCCCAGGCCGGCGCAGCCGTCGCCGACCAGGACCCGGCCGCGGCGGCCGAGGACTTCCAGCAGGTCACCCTCGCCAAGGGCGAGGCGGAGACCGGGGAGCCGATGTCGCTCGCCGTCCTCCCGGACCGCTCGGTCCTGCACACCTCCCGCGACGGCGAGCTGCGCCTGACGGACGCGGCCGGGAACACCAGGATCGCCGGCAAGCTCGCCGTGTACTCCCACGACGAGGAGGGTCTGCAAGGCGTCGGCGTCGACCCCGACTTCGCGACGAACCGTTTCATCTACCTCTACTACGCGCCCCCGCTGAACACCCCGGCGGGTGACGCGCCCGAGACCGGCACCGCCGCCGACTTCGCCCCCTTCGACGGCGTCAACCGCCTCTCCCGCTTCGTGCTGAACACCGACGGCACCCTGGACACGGCCAGCGAGAAGAAGGTCCTCGACGTCCCCACCACCCGCGGCCTGTGCTGCCACGTCGGCGGTGACATCGACTTCGACGCGGCCGGCAACCTCTACCTGTCGACGGGCGACGACACCAACCCCTTCCAGTCGGACGGCTACACCCCGATCGACGAGCGCGCGGACCGCAACCCCGGCTTCGACGCCCAGCGCACCTCGGGCAACACCAACGACCTGCGCGGCAAGATCCTGCGCATCAAGGTCAACGCCGACGGCTCCTACTCCATCCCCGACGGCAACCTCTTCCCGCCCGGGACGGACAGGACCCGGCCCGAGATCTACGCGATGGGCTTCCGCAACCCGTTCCGGTTCAGCGTCGACAAGGAGACCGGCATCCTCTACGTCGGCGACTACGGCCCCGACGCCGGCGCCGCCGACCCCCAGCGCGGCCCGGCCGGACAGGTCGAGTTCGCCCGGGTGACCAAGCCGGGCAACTTCGGCTGGCCGTACTGCACCGGCGCCAACGACGCCTACGTCGACTACGACTTCGCGACCAAGACCTCCGGTGCCTCCTTCGACTGCTCCGCCCCGAAGAACACCTCCCCGCACAACACCGGACTGACCGACCTGCCGCCGGCCCAGCCCGCCTGGATCCCCTACAACGGCCCGTCGGTCCCCGAGTTCGGCGACGGCTCCGAGTCCCCGATGGGCGGCCCGGTCTACCACTACGACCCCGCGCTCGACTCGCCGGTCAAGTTCCCCGAGGCCTACGACGGCGACTTCTTCGCCGGTGAGTTCGGCCGCCGCTGGATCAAGCGCATCACCAGCGACGCGGACGGCACGGTGCGGTCCGTCAACAGCGTGCCCTGGACCGGCACCCAGGTGATGGACATGGCCTTCGGGCCGGACGGCGCGCTGTACGTCCTCGACTACGGCGTCTCCTGGTTCGGCGGCGACGAGAACTCGGCGCTGTACCGCATCGAGAACGCCACCGACGGCCACTCGCCCGTCGCCCAGGCCGCGGCGAGCCGCACCTCCGGCCAGGCGTCGCTGAAGGTCCAGTTCTCCTCACAGGGCACGAGCGACCAGGACGGCGACGCGCTCACCTACAGCTGGGACTTCGGCGACGGCACGCGGTCGACCGACGCGAACCCCGCGCACACCTACCGCAAGAACGGCACCTACACGGCGACCGTGACCGCGAAGGACCCCTCGGGCCGCACCGGCGGCGCCAGCGTGCAGATCGTCGTCGGCAACACCGCGCCCACGGTGGTGCTCCAGACCCCGAAGGACGGGCAGCTCTTCAGCTTCGGTGACGCCGTTCCCTTCACCGTGAAGGTGACCGACCCCGAGGACGGCCGCCGGATCGACTGCGCCAAGGTCAAGGTCACCTTCGTCCTCGGCCACGACACCCACGGCCACCCGCTCACCTCCGCCACCGGCTGCACCGGCACCATCCAGACCAGCGCCGACGGCGGCCACGACGAGGACGCCAACATCTTCGGCGTACTGAACGCCGAGTACACCGACAACGGGGGCGGCGGCCAGGCCGCGCTCACCTCGCACGACCAGAGCGTCCTCCAGCCCCGCCACCGCCAGGCCGAGCACTTCGGCAACAGCTCCGGCGTCTCGGTGATCGCCAAGGAGACGGCGCACGGCGGCAGGACCGTCGGCGACATCGACAACGGCGACTGGATCTCCTTCACCCCGTACGTCCTGGACAACGCCAAGAAGATCACCGCGCGCGTCTCCTCCGGCGGCGCGGGCGGCACCCTGGAGGTCCGGGCCGGCTCGGCGGGCGGCACCCTGCTCGGCAAGGCGACCGTGCCGGTGACCGGCGGCTGGGAGACCTTCCAGGACGTCCAGGCCGACCTGTCCCGCGCCCCGCGCGGCACCACCACGCTCTACCTGGTGTTCAAGGGCGGCGACGGAGCCCTGTTCGACGTCGACGACTTCACCTTCACGACCGGCTGAGAGGAGCGGCACATGCGCACAGTGACCGCCGTCGCGACGGCCGCGCTGCTCCTCGGCTGCGCCGCCGCACCGGCCGCGTCGCACGACGCGGACGACACCAAGCGGGTGCTGGTCTTCTCCAAGACGGCCGGCTTCCGGCACGACTCGATCCCCGACGGCGTCGCAGCGGTACGGCAGCTCGGCGAGAGCGGCGGCTTCACGGTCGACGCCACCGAGGACGCGGGCGCGTTCACCCCGTCCACCCTGCGGCGCTACGACGCCGTGGTGTTCCTGTCGACCACCGGGGACGTCCTCGACAGCGCCCAGCAGACGGCGTTCGAGGACTACGTCCACCGCGGCGGCGGCTACGTCGGCGTCCACGCGGCGGCCGACACCGAGTACGACTGGGCGTTCTACGGCGGCCTCGCCGGCGCGTACTTCCAGTCGCACCCGGCGATCCAGCCGGCCACCGTGCGGGTCGAGGACCGCGCCCACCCGGCGACCTCGGGGCCGGCGCGGACCTGGAACCGGACCGACGAGTGGTACAACTACCGCTCCAACCCCCGGGACCGGGCCCACGTCCTCGCCTCGCTCGACGAGTCGTCGTACACCGGCGGCACCATGAACGGCGACCATCCGATCGCCTGGTGCCAGGAGTACCAGGGCGGCCGGGCCTTCTACACCGGCGGCGGCCACACCAAGGAGTCGTACGCGGACCCGGAGTTCCGCCGGCATCTGCTGGGCGGGATCCGGTACGCGATCGGCGCCGTCCAGGCCGACTGCCGGCCGGAGACCGGGTACACCGCCCTGTTCGACGGTGACTCGCTCGACGGCTGGCGACAGGCCGGCCCCGGCTCCTTCACCCTGTCCGACGACGGCACGCTCACCTCGTCCGGCGGGATGGGCCTGCTCTGGTACGCCGGCCGGAGCTTCGGGTCGTACTCCCTGAAGCTCGACTGGAAGACGGCCGGCGACGACAACTCGGGCGTGTTCGTGGGCTTCCCGCCCTCGGACGACCCGTGGTCGGCCGTGAACAACGGCTATGAGATCCAGATCGACGCCACCGACGTCCCGGAGAAGACCACCGGGTCCGTCTACGGCTTCCGGTCCGCCGACCTGAAGAAGCGCGACCGTGCGCTGAACCCGCCGGGGGAGTGGAACACGTACGAGATCCGGGTCGAGGGCGAACGCCTGCGGATCTGGCTCAACGGCGTGAAGATCAACGATTTCACCAACACCGATCCGGCCCGGAGTCTCACCGACGGGCACATCGGCATCCAGAACCACGGGGCCGGTGACGAGGTGTCCTTCCGCGACATCCGGATCAGGGAACTGCCCGCCAAGGGCCACTGAACGGCGGCGGGCGGGAGACGCCGGACTCCCGCCCGCCGTCACCACCTCCGCACGCCCGAACCCCCCACGTACGGCGTCATCCCCCACCGCTCCCGGTGCCCGCGCTCGTCAAGGAGGCTGCCCATGTCCGCGCCCCCCGCCCGTTCCCCGCGTGTCGGCGTCTGGCTGATCGGGGCCCGCGGCTCCGTCGCCACCACCGTGGTCGCGGGCTGCGCCGCGCTGACGGCGGGCCTGCACCGGCCGACGGGTCTGATCACCGAGGGCCCGGCGTTCGCCGGCAGCGGCCTGCCCGCGCTGTCGTCCCTGGTCTTCGGCGGCCACGACACCACGGACTGCCCGCTGCCCAAGCGCGCCGAGCAACTCGCCGCCGGCGGGGTCCTCCCGCCCGGCCTCCCCACGGCCGTCGCCGCCGAACTCGCCGCCGCCGACCGGGACATCAGGAGCGGCGGCCCCCTTCCCGGTGACACCCGCACCGCCGAGGAACTGATCACCGCCTTCACCGAGGACCTGCGCGACTTCGTACGACGCCACGGTCTGGCCCGCGCGGTGGTGGTGAACGTCGCCTCCACGGAGCCGGCCGCGACCGGTACGTCCCTCCCGCCCAGCTCCCTCTACGCGGCGGCAGCCCTGCGCGCCGGCTGCCCGTACGTCAACTTCACCCCGTCGACCGGGCTGCACCACCCCGCGCTCGCCGGCCTCGCGGCCTCCAGCGGGCTGCCGTACGCCGGCCGCGACGGCAAGACCGGGCAGACGCTGCTGCGTTCCGCCCTCGGCCCGATGTTCGCCCAGCGGGCACTGGACGTGCGGGCCTGGTCCGGCACCAACCTCCTCGGCGGCGGGGACGGCGCCGCCCTCGCCGACCCGGCCGCCGCGGCGGCGAAGAACGCCGGCAAGGAGCGCGTCCTCGCCGACACCCTCGGTACGGTCCCCGAGGGCGGGGTCCACATCGACGACGTACCGGCGCTCGGCGACTGGAAGACCGCGTGGGACCACATCGCCTTCGACGGCTTCCTCGGCACCCGCATGGTCCTCCAGACCATCTGGCAGGGCTGCGACTCGGCCCTGGCGGCGCCCCTGGTCCTGGACCTGGCCCGCCTGACGGCCCGCGCCCACGAGACCGGCCGCGCCGGCCCGCTCACCGCCCTGTCCTTCTACTTCAAGGACCCGACGGGCACCGCCCCGGCGGCCCTGGCCGACCAGTACACCGCGCTCCTGCGCTTCGCCCACGACCTGGGAGACCCCGAGTGAGCGCGGTACCGAGCCGCACGCACAACCACGTCCGGCACGAGCCCGGCGAACCGGCACCGGGCGCACCGGACAGCCGCGTGCCGTGCTCCCCCGGTCGCTCGCGGTCCGGCGGTCGGCTGCGGGCATGGGCCGAACTGCTGCGGTTGCCCGCCCTGTTCACCGTTCCCGGGGACGCGCTCGCCGGAGCGGCGGCCGTGGGCGGCCGGCCGGGGCGCCGGTGCCTGCTCGCCATCGGTTCGTCGCTGTGCCTGTACGAGGCCGGGATGGCGCTGAACGACTGGGCCGACCGAGCCGAGGACGCCGTGGAGCGCCCGCACCGGCCGCTGCCGTCCGGCAGGGTCCGGCCCGCCGCCGCCCTCACCGCGGCCTGTGCCCTCACAGCCGCCGGGCTCGCCCTGGCCGCCCGCGCGGGGCGCCCGGCGCTGGCGGTCGCCACCCCGCTCGCGGCCACCGTGTGGTCGTACGACCTCCTGCTCAAGCGGACCCCGGCGGGCCCGGCCGCGATGGCCGCCGCCCGCGCCCTGGACCTGCTGCTCGGCGCCGCCGCCGGTGCCGGACGCGTCCGGCCGGCCCTGTCGTCGGCGGCCCTGCTCGGCACCCACACGCTCGCGGTCACGGCCGTCTCGCGGCAGGAGACCCGCGGCGGCTCTCCGCTCGCCCCGCTCGCCGCGCTGGCCGCCACCGGTGCGGTGACCCGGCTGCTCCCCGACCGCCCGCTCACCACCGCGCTCGCCCTCGGCTACGCCACGACCACGGCCCGCCCCTACCTCCACGCCTCCCTCAACCCGTCACCCCCGCTCACCCAGCGCGCGGTCGGCGCCGGCATCCGCGCCACGATCCCGCTCCAGGCCGCCCTCGCCGCCCGCGCCGGAGCCGGTGCGACCGCCCTCATCACAGCGGCCCTCGGCCCACTGGCCGCCCGCGCGGCGAGAAGGGTGAGCGTCACATGAGCCTCGTCCCCGCCCGCCGGGGCGACAACGCCGTCACCGTCACCGTCACCGCAGCCCCCGGGCGGTCGGTCAGGGAAGGGAGCGCCGCGTGAACCCCCTGCGCTTCGGCTACGGCACCAACGGTCTCGCCGATCTCCGGCTGGACGACGCCCTCGTCCTGCTCGCCGACCTCGGGTACGACGGTGTCGGGCTGACCCTCGACCACATGCACCTCGACCCGCTCGCCCCCGGTCTCGCCGACCGTACCCGGCGGGTGGCCCGGCGCCTGGCCGGGCTGGGGCTCGACGTGGCCGTGGAGACCGGCGCCCGGTACGTCCTCGATCCGCGCCGCAAACACGGTCCCTCGCTGCTCGACCCCGACCCCGGGGCCCGCGCCCGGCGCGTGGACCTGCTGCTGCGGGCGGTGCGGGTGGCCGCCGACCTCGGTGCCACGGCCGTGCACTGCTTCAGCGGAATCGTTCCGCCGACCGATCCCGGCCCGGCGCCGGCGTGGGAGCGGCTCGCCGCCTCCCTCTCCCCCGTCCTCGACGCCGCCGAGTCCGCCGGTCTTCCCCTCGCCGTCGAACCGGAGCCGGGCCACCTCCTGGCGAGCCTCGCCGACTTCCACCACCTGCGCCGCCTCCTCGGCGACCCGCCCGCGCTCGGCCTCACCCTCGACATCGGCCACTGCCAGTGCCTGGAGCCGCTGCCGCCCGCCGACTGCGTACGCGCCGCCGCGCCGTGGCTGCGGCACGTGCAGATCGAGGACATGCGGCGGGGCGTGCACGACCACCTCCCGTTCGGCGAGGGCGAGATCGACTTCCCGCCCGTCCTCGCGGCACTCGCCGCCACCGGTTACCGGGGCCTGACGGTCGTGGAGCTGCCCCGCCACTCCCACGCCGGCCCCCACCACGCCGCCACCTCCCTGCCGTTCCTCCGCCGCGCGACTGCCCGTACCCCGGCCACCGTGCACGAAGGGAGCACCCCGTGACCCGTTCGACCGCCGCCGCGGCACCCTCGCCCGACGCGCTGCGCGACCACCTCGACGCCCACCTCGACCCGCCCGCGCGCGCCTGGCTGCGCGGAGCGCTGGCCGAGGCCGCCGACCACCCCGGTGGACACGGCCCGATCTCCGCGTGGGAGCTGCGGCTGGCCGAGGCCGGCCGCCGCTGCGGCAGCCGGCACGCCGACGCCGCCCGTGTCCTGATCCTGTACACGGCCCGCGCCGACCTCGCCGCCGTCACCCGTGTCTACCGGCAGGGCACCGCCGCCGAACGCCGTGCCGTGCTGCTCGCCCTGCCCCGCCTCGTCCCCGGCCCGGACGCCCTCCCCCTCGTCGAGGACGCCCTGCGCACGAACGACACCCGGCTGCTGGCCGCCGCCGTCGGCCCTTACGCGGCCCGCCACCTCGACGCCCACGGCTGGCGGCAGGCCGTACTGAAGTGCCTGTTCACCGGCGTCCCCGTCGAGGCGGTGGCCGGTCTCGCCGAGCGCGCCCGCGACGACGCCGAACTCGCCCGGATGCTCACCGACTTCGCGGCCGAGCGCACCGCCGCCGGCCGCCCCGTCCCCAGCGGCCTGGACCGCGTGCTCGCCCTCGCCACCGCGGAGTCCGGCAAGGAGGCCTCCTGATGCGCCTGTTCGACCCGCACATCCACATGACGTCCCGGACCACGGACGACTACGAGGCCATGCGCGACGCGGGCGTCCGCGCGGTGGTCGAGCCGTCGTTCTGGCTGGGCCAGCCCCGCACCTCCCCCGCCTCCTTCCTCGACTACTTCGACTCGCTGCTGGGCTGGGAGCCGTTCCGCGCCGCCCAGTACGGCATCGCCCACCACTGCGCGCTCGCCCTCAACCCGAAGGAGGCCAACGACCCCCGCTGCGCCTCCGTCCTGGACGAGCTGCCGCGCTACCTCGTCAAGGACCAGGTCGTGGCGGTGGGCGAGGTCGGGTACGACGCGATGACCCCGGCCGAGGACAAGGCCCTCGCCGCCCAGCTCCAGCTCGCGGCGGACCACGGTCTGCCCGCGCTCGTGCACACCCCGCACCGCGACAAGCTCGCCGGTCTGCGCCGCACGCTCGACGTCGTCCGCGAGTCCGCCCTGCCCGTCGACCGGGTCCTGGTCGACCACCTCAACGAGACGACCGTGCGGGACGCCAAGGACAGCGGCTGCTGGCTCGGCTTCTCCGTCTACCCCGACACCAAGATGGACGAGCGGCGGATGGTGGCGGTCCTGCGCGCCTACGGCCCCGAGAAGGTGCTGGTGAACTCGGCCGCCGACTGGGGCCGAAGCGACCCGTTGAAGACGCGCCGGGTGGCCGACCTGATGCTGGCCGAGGGCTTCACCGAGGACGACGTCGACCGGGTGCTGTGGCGCAACCCGGTCGCGTTCTACGGCATGAGCGGCCGGCTGGAGCTGGACGTCGTCCCGCCCGAGGCCACCCACGAGGGCAACTCCCTGCTGCGCGGCGGTGAGTGAGCGATGCGCTTCCGCCACCCGGACGGTACGACCGTCCACCTCGCCTACTGCACCAACGTCCACCCCGCCGAGACCCTCGACGGCGTCCTCGCCCAACTGCGCGACCACTGCGAGCCCGTCCGGCGCCGGCTCGGCCGCGACCGGCTCGGCATCGGCCTGTGGCTGGCCCATGACGCGGCCCGCGCGGTGGACACCGACCCGGCCGCGCTGCGCGCCCTGCGGCGGGAACTCGACCGGCGCGGTCTGGAGGTCGTCACCCTCAACGGGTTCCCCTACGAGGGCTTCGGCGCCGCCGAGGTCAAGTACCTTGTGTACAAGCCCGATTGGGCGGACCGCGAGCGTCTGGAGTACACCACCGCGCTCGCCCGTGTCCTCGCCGCGCTGCTGCCCGACGACGTCACCGAGGGCAGCGTCTCCACCCTGCCGCTCGGCTGGCGCACCACCTGGACCGCGGAGCGCGCCGCAGCGGGCCGGGCGGCGCTGCGCACCCTCGGGCAGCGCCTGGACTCGCTGGCGGAGCTGACCGGCCGCTCGGTCCGCGTCGGCCTGGAGCCGGAGCCGGGCTGCGTCGTGGAGACCACGGCGGACGCCCTGGCACCGCTCGGCTCGGTCGGCCATCCCCGCGTCGGCGTCTGCGTCGACACCTGTCATCTGGCGACCTCGTTCGAGGACCCGACCGCCGCGCTGGACGCCCTGGCCGCGTCCCCGGTGCCGGTGGTGAAGGCACAGCTGTCGGCCGCGCTGCACGCCGAACACCCCGGCCGGCCCGAGGTGCGTACCGCCCTCGCCGGCTTCGCGGAGCCGCGCTTCCTGCACCAGACCCGCGCCCTCACCGGCGCCGGGGTGCGCGGCACCGACGACCTGCCCGAGGCCCTGGCCGGCGGGCCGCTGCCGGCGGACGTGCCCTGGCGCGCCCACTTCCACGTCCCACTGCACGCGTCCCCCACCGCGCCGCTGACCAGCACGCTCCCCGTGCTCCGCGCGGCCCTCGCCCGGCTCGTCGGCGGGCCGCGCCCGCTCACCCGGCACCTGGAGGTCGAGACGTACACCTGGCAGGCGCTCCCGCCCGGCCTGCGTCCGCGCGGCCGGGACCGGCTCGCCGACGGCATCGCCGCCGAACTCGCGCTCGCCCGCGACCTGTTGACCGACCTGGGCCTGAAGGAGCTGCCATGACCGCGCGGACCCCCACCCCGCTCCTCGTCCTCGACGTGGTCGGCCTCACCCCCCGTCTCCTCGCCCACATGCCCCGGCTGAAGGCCCTCGCCGCCGCGGGTTCCCAGGCGCACCTCGGTACCGTGCTGCCGGCGGTCACCTGTGCCGCCCAGTCCACCTTCCTCACCGGCACGCTCCCCGCCGAGCACGGCATCGTCGGCAACGGCTGGTACTTCCGGGAGCTCGGCGAGGTCCTGCTGTGGCGCCAGCACAACGGCCTGGTCGCCGGGGACAAGCTGTGGGACGCCGCCCGCCGCGCCCACCCCGGCTACACGGTCGCCAACATCTGCTGGTGGTACGCGATGGGCGCCGACACCGACATCACCGTCACCCCGCGTCCCGTCTACTACGCCGACGGCCGCAAGGAACCCGACTGCTACACCCGGCCACCCGCCCTGCACGACGAACTCACCGACAGGTTCGGCACGTTCCCGCTGTTCCGCTTCTGGGGTCCGGGCGCGGACCTGGTCTCCAGCCAGTGGATCATCGACGCCACCCGGCACATCCTGCGCACCCGGCAGCCCGACCTGACCCTCTGCTACCTGCCGCACCTCGACTACGACTTGCAGCGCCACGGCCCGGACGACCCGCGCTCCCCGAAGGCCGCCGCCGACCTCGACGCGGCCCTGGCCCCGCTGCTGGACGACGCGCGCACGCAGGGCCGTACCGTCGTGGTGCTGTCCGAGTACGGCATCACCCCGGTGAGCCGGCCCGTCGACATCAACCGCGCCCTGCGCCGCGCCGGCCTGCTGGAGGTCCACACCCAGGACGGCATGGAGTACCTGGACCCGACGGCGTCCCGCGCCTTCGCGGTGGCCGACCACCAGATCGCCCATGTCTACGTCCGCCGCCCCGAGGACCTGGCGGCCACCCGCGCCGCCCTCGACGGCCTGCCCGGCATCGAGAAACTCCTGGACGACGAGGGCAAGAAGGCCCACCACCTGGACCATCCGCGCTCCGGCGAGCTCGTCGCCGTCGCGGAACCGGACGCCTGGTTCACGTACTACTACTGGCTGGACGACGCCCGCGCCCCCGACTTCGCGCCCCTCGTGGAGATCCACCGCAAGCCCGGCTACGACCCGGTCGAGCTGTTCATGGACCCCGAGGACCCCTATGTGAAGGTCAGGGCGGCGACGGCGCTGGCCCGCAAGAAGCTCGGCCTGCGCTACCGCATGGCGGTCGTCCCCCTCGACCCCTCACCGATCCGGGGCAGCCACGGCCGCCTCCCCGCGAGCGACGACGACGGTCCGCTCCTGTTGTGCTCCACCCCCCGCGCCGTCGGCGACCGCATCGCGGCCACCGACGTGAAACCGCTCCTGCTGCACCTCGCCGGTCTCAGCACCGACGACCCGTCCAGAGAGAGGCACCCGTGAACATCAGCCAGCACACCGACGAAGACCTGCGCCGCAGCCTCGGCATCGGCCGCCGCCGCTTCCTGAGCACCTGCACCGCCGTCGCGGCCGGCGCCGTCGCCGCCCCCGTCCTCGGCGCCGCCCCCGTCCAGGCCGCGCCCCGGGCCGCGGCCGGCGGCAACGGCAGGTCCCTGGTCCCCGCGGACAAGCGCGGCATCATCCTCTACACCGTGCGCGACGCCATCGGCCGGGACCCGCTGTCCACCTCGCTGCCGTCCGGCTTCCGCGGCGTCTTCGAGCAGCTGGCCCGCTTCGGCTACCGTCAGGTCGAGTTCGCCGGCTACGGCCAGCACCCGAACGCGCCCGGCGGGGCGAACCTGGAGTCCGTCCAGGGCGCGAAGCTGCTGCGCCGCTGGCTCGACGACACCGGTCTGCGCGCCCAGGGCAACCACGGCTTCATCCCTGGTTCCTGGCCCCTGACCAGCAGCGATCTGGACACTTTCAAGAAGCACCTGGAGATCGCGAACATCCTCGGCATGGCGCACATGGGCACCGGCGCCGACCCCACCAACAGCCGGTACAAGGCGGACTGGGACGTGGCCGCCGACAAGTGGAACGCCCTCGGGGAGATCGCCCGCCGGGCCGGCCTGAAGCTGTACACCCACAACCACGACGCGGCCTACGACTTCCTGCTGGACGGCGGCCCGCTGGACGCCGAGGGCAGGCCGACCCGCGGCTCCGGCATCCGCAAGCTGGAGTACTTCCTGTCCCGCACCGACCCGAAGCTGGTCTGGCTGGAGATGGACGTCTTCTGGGCGCACGTCGCCCAGTACAAGTTCCGCACCTACACCGCCCATGACGGCTCCACGCGCACGAACGTCTTCGACCCGGCGGGCCTGGTCACCCGCCACGACAAGCGGTACCCGCTCTTCCACGCCAAGGACGGCGTCGTGAACACCACGAACGGCATGGGGTACGACATGGTCCCGTTCGGCACCGGGGTCATCGACTACACGACGTTCTTCTCCCGCGTGGGCCACCGCAACTACCACAACCCGATGGTCGAGCAGGACAACGCCCCGAGCGCGGCCAACCCGGCCCAGTCCCTGGAGCACGCGGCCATCGGCTACCGCAACCTGGCGGCACTGCGCCGCTGACGCCCGTCGTCCCTCACCGGCCGGGGCCCGCTGAGCGGGCCCCGGCCGCTGCCGTCGGCATCCGGCTAGTCCTGCCAGGTGCCGCGGAGGGCGGAGACGGAGAATCCCGGGCCGTAGGCGACCAGCAGCGCGCTCTCGGCGTCGGCCGGGGGCTCGCCATGGGTGCGTTCGAGGACCCGGAGAACCGATACACCACCGAGGTTGCCTTCTTCGGAGAGGGTGTCGAGGGAGTGGCGGGCGTCGGTCGCGGTGAGGCCGAGGGCGTCGGCCGTGTCGAGGATGATGGGCTTCGACCCGGGGTGGATGACGGGCACGTCGACGGGGCGGCCGGCGAGCCAGTCGGTGACGGCGGGCATGACATGTCTCGCGCCGCCGGTCGCTTGTTTGGTGCTGTCGAAGTGCAGGCCCGTACTGTCGATTCTGCCCGCGTACATGGTGAGGCTGTCCGGGAGGACGTACTCGAACAGTCCGTCGGCGTCGACGGCGAGGCCGGGGCCGAGGGGGTCGCTGGAGACCACGGTGGCGGCTGAGCTGTCACCGAACAGCGCCTTGTAGATCATGTGCTCGATCTTGGTGTCGGCGTGGTTGTAGGCGGTGGAGAGCACTTCGGCGGCGACGACGAGGACGCGGGATCCGGGGTGCAGCAGGGCCTGTTCCACGGCCCGGACCAGGGCGTGGGCTCCGCCGGCGCAGGCGGTGGTCGTCAGGGCGGTACGGCGGATGGTGGGCCGTAGCCCGAGCCGTTCGACCAGGTGGATGTCGAGGTTGGGGACGGCCCAGCCGGTGGCGTGGGTGGTGATGAGGCCGGTGATGTCGCCGGGCTGGAGCCGGTACCGGTCGAGGGTGGTGCGGGCGGCTTGTTCGGCCATGGTGAGGCCGTCCGCGAAGGCACGGGCGGCGCGGTCGCCCACCTCCGCCGTGCCGTTGACGGTGGGCGAGTCCAGGGGCTGGGTGAAATAGCGCGTCTCCACGCCGCAGTTGCCGAGGACACGGAGGATCGCACCGAGGCGCGGGTGGTGGGGGTGGTGGGCGCGAATGTCGTCGGCTATCTCCGCTGTGGTGACTTTGTGAGGGGCGAGGACGGTGGTGGGGCGGGCGATATGAGCGGGCATGGGTTCCCCCCTGAAGGCGCTGCGACCTGATTAAGTCAAGGTACGGCAAAATTGGCTGGTTTGTTTCCTTCGCCGTCCTTGAAATACTGCCTGGCCGCGCACCAAAGACGGGCAAATTCAGGCGTTCATGCCGTTCTCCTGGGCTTTCAACATACGCGGCCTGCTCCCGGTCCGTCGCGGACCCGGCCGGAAAACGAGGATCATGCACCGGGACCCGGGCGCCGCGAGCGGCTGCGCCACACACATCGTCACCCAGCCCTGCCCCTCGACCGCGTGACGGATCGGACGCTCGTCGCCGTCGGGGTGGATGGAGGCCCCGCCCTTCTCGTACAGGGGCTGGGCGAGGGGGTCGGCGAGGATGTCCGCCTCGATCTGCCGCAGGACCTTGTCGTCGGGGCGCTGGGCGAGCGCCGCCTGCAACTGGGGCATCACCAGCGGGGCCCAGGCCGTGGCCCAGTCGATGAGTTGGTCACGCCCGTCCAGGAGCATCCACCGCATGGTGTTCACCGGGGCCCGGCCGCTGTCGAAGAGGGCGTGGAAACGGTCGTTGCAGGTGACGAGGTTCCAGGAGGCGTCGGTGACGTACGCGGGGTACGTGATGCCGGCGACGGCGTCGGCCCAGGCGGCGGGCAGGGCGTGGCCGGAGGTGTCGTACAGCGGGCCGGGCGGGTCCTCGCCGCGGGCGTACCGGCACAGGCTGATCCACTCCTGCTCGTTCATGCCGTACAGGCGCGCGACGTCACGGAGGAGGTCTACCGGGGGGTGGTGGTAGTTGCCGGATTCCAGGCGCTGGTAGGTGCGCTCGGAGTATCCGAGCAGTTCGTCGACCTGCCCCTGTGACAGGCCGGGGGCGCGGCGCCCCCGGCCGGTGGGGCGGGTCAGTCCGTGCGTTTCGGGGGATATGAGCGCGCGGCGGTCTTTGAGGAGCTTTTTCAATGCTTGGCGGTTCACTGGTGGCTTGTCCCCCGGGGCTGGCGTTGACTACGGCTCAGTTTAATTAGTGTCAGGCGGTATTGATGTAAAAGATTCGCCGTAGATATCGACTGGTTGCGTGCTGCATGCTCAGTGACGCGGGGTCGCTGGCCTGCGGATGCAGTGGTCAGTGACCGCGTGGTGACACCCTCGCGGGTGCTGATCGGCATCGCACGCATCGCCGGCCGGTATCCGTGAGCGGGGGACCGGGACGGACCGGGAGGGCGACCGGTTTTCGGGTGCCGTTTCCCATCGACGGGAACACGTGCGGCGCCTGAGACGCGGCACTCCACGGTACGGCGCCCGGCTGCCAGGCCACGGCCGGTGCCCCCTCGCCCCACCCCAGGGGCCTCGGCACCGGCCGTCAGGCCGGCGGCCACGGAAGCCGCCGACCGACCCTCGGTCTCCTGTCGGTTCACCCGTTCGGCTCCGCATACGCTCGTCGGCGCGGGGCATTCGTGCCGTGCGCGGGAGTGCCCTGGATGGCTGGTGCCGCGGCCGATCCCCGAGTACGGCCGCGGCACCAGTCGAAAGGGCGGCGGTTTCCGCTCGGTGCCGCCGCCTGCCGGGGTGCCCGGCGGCCGGGGCCGTCCCGCCTCCAAGGTCGCGTCCATGCAGAGGACCACGCCGCCGCGCCCGCTCGATGTCGAGGCGCTCTTCCCGGAACTGGCCGCCTACCGGGGAACGACGACACGGCTGCACCCCCCGGCCGGGCAGGCCGGGTGCCACGGCCGGTTCCGTGGGCGGCCCCCTGCTGTGGCCGGCGGACGAGCCCTGGCCGGTGTGCGGCGAGGCCCATGACCGCGGGCGGGGCCGGCGGCCGGCGGACATCCACCGGCGGCGGCAGGTCCGCTGGAGCATCCAGTAGCGACCCGGCCTTCAGGACCCGGGCGCCTCAGTGGCGCCGGCGGGCGTTGAGGCGGGCGGCCTGGCGTGTGAGGTGGTCGCGTTCGGCGAGGTGGGGGGCGCGGTGGGCCGCTTCGGCGTACAGCCGCGCCGCCGTCTCCAGGTCGCCGTCGCGTTCGTGCAGGTAGGCCGCTACGGCGGTGTGGCGGGGCAGTGAGCCGTCCAGCTCGGCGAGTGCCGCGAGGCCGGCGCGCGGACCGTCGGCCTCGCCGACGGCCACGGCGCGGTTGAGCCGGACGACCGGGTTGTCGGCCAGGCGCAGGAGTTCGTCGTACCACTCCACGATCTGCACCCAGTCGGTCTCCTCGGCGGTGGGCGCGTCGGCGTGCAGGGCGGCGATGGCGGCCTGGGCCTGGAACTCGCCCGGCCGGTCCCGGGCGAGGGCCGCCTGGAGCATCGCGACGCCCTCGGCGATCAGGCGCGTGTCCCACCGGCCGCGGTCCTGCTCGGCGAGCGGGACCAGGCTGCCGTCGGGCGCGGTCCGGCCGGCGCGCCGGGCGTGGTGGAGCAGCATCAGGGCGAGCAGCCCCGCCACTTCGGGGTGGTCGGTCCCGGCCGCGAGCTGCCGGGTGAGCCGGATGGCCTCGGCGGCCAGGTCGACGTCGCCGGAGTAGCCCTCGTTGAAGACCAGGTAGAGGACGCGCAGCACGGTGGCGACGTCGCCGGGCCGGTCGAACCGCACGCCGGAGACGGTGCGCTTGGCGCGGCTGATCCTCTGTGCCATCGTCGCCTCGGGCACCAGGTAGGCCCGGGCGATCTGCCGGGTGGTGAGCCCGCCGACGGCGCGCAGCGTGAGCGCGACCGCGGACGACGGCGTCAGCGACGGGTGGGCGCACAGGAAGTAGAGCCGGAGGGTGTCGTCCACCGTGGGCCCCGGCCCGGGCGCGGGCTCCTCGCCGGCACGGTCCTCGCGCCGGCGGCGCGCGGTGTCCGCCCGGCTCTGGTCGAGGAACTTGCGCCAGGCCACGGTGACCAGCCAGCCCTTCGGGTCCCGCGGCGGGTCGGCCGGCCAGCCGCGGACCGCCTCGACCAGCGCGTCCTGGACGGCGTCCTCGGCCGCCGCGAAGTCCGCTCCGCGGCGCACGAGGAGCGCGAGCACGCCCGGCGTGAGGCTCCTCAGCAGGGCCTCGTCCATCAATGGCACTCGGTGCCGGTGGGCGTCGCGCTCAGGAACGGGCGCAGCTCCAGCCACTCGTGGATCGGCTTGCCGCCCGCTCCGGGGGCGGCCGACAGCTCCCCGGCCAGCTCGACGGCGCGTTCCTGGCTGTCGACGTCGATCACCATCCAGCCGGCGATGAGGTCCTTGGTCTCGGCGAAGGGGCCGTCGGTGACCGGCGGGCGCCCTTCACCGTCGTACCGGACCCACGTGCCCTCGGGGGCGAGGGCCTGGCCGTCGACGAACTCGCCGGACTCCTCCAGCCGGGCCGCGAAGTCCCGCATGTACTGGACGTGTGCCGAGATCTCCTCCGGCGTCCACTGGTCCATGGGCACGTCGTTGACCGCCGCCGGAGCGCCGCGGTAGTGCTTGAGCAGCAGGTACTTGGCCATGGTGCTTCTCCTCGGTGCTGGTGCGACCCATTGTGGCCGCGCTCACCCCTGGGACGGAGCCGGTCACGGGTTCTCGACATCACCGCCCGGATATTTTTCCGCCGGGGCCTGCGGGCCGGTGTCCGTTCCGGCTCCGGAACCGGGTGAAGCGGATCGGCCGAACGTCCGAACACCCGGGCCGCCGGTGTGTGACGCCATGCGGTTCGCTGGAAGGTACCGTTCGCTGCGTGACCCGTTGACAACCCGTACGAGGGAGGCGCGGGGGCATGGACTACTACGACCTCGGCAGCCACAGCCGGCGCGTGACCACCTCGTCCGACGAGGCGCAGACCTGGTTCGACCGCGGGTTGAACTGGACGTACGCCTTCAACCACGAGGAGGCCGTCCGCTGTTTCGAGGCCGCCGCCGCGGCGGACCCGGACTGTGCCATGGCCGACTGGGGCCTGGCCTACGCGCTCGGCCCCAACTACAACAAGCCGTGGGAGTTCTTCGACGGTCAGGACCTGGAGCGGACGGTGGAGCGGGCGCACGCCGCCGTGCGGCGCGCACACGCGAAGGCGGCCGGCGCCACCCCGGTCGAGCGGGCCCTCGTCGGCGCGCTGGGTGCCCGCTACCCACGGTCCCGGGCCCCGGACGCCGAGGACTGTTCCGTGTGGAACGCCGCCTACGCCGACAGCATGCGGGCCGCCCACCGACTGGCCGACGGCGACCTCGACGTGGCCACCCTGTACGCCGACGCCCTGATGAGCCTCACGCCCTGGCGGCTCTGGGACATCCGTTCGGGCCGTCCGGCCCCCGGCGCGCGCACCACCGAGGCGAAGGCGGTCCTTGAGCAGGCCCTCGCCACCCGGGCGGGAGCCCGGCACCCGGGGCTGCTCCACCTGTACGTCCACCTGATGGAGATGTCCCCGACGCCCGAGGCCGCCCTGCCGGCGGGTGACCGGCTGCGCGGTCTGGTGCCGGACGCGGGCCATCTCCAGCACATGCCGTCCCACCTGGAAGTGCTCTGCGGCGACTACCGCCGGGTGATCTCCGACAACACCGAGGCGATCACGGCCGACGAGAGGTTCCGTGCCCGTGCGGGCGCGATGAACTTCTACACCCTGTACCGGTGTCACAACCTCCACTTCAAGATCTACGGCGCGATGTTCCTCGGCCGCTTCCAGGACGCCGTCGAAACGGCGGACCGGCTGGAGGCCGCCGTACCCGAGGAGCTGCTGCGTGTGGAGAGCCCGCCCATGGCGGACTGGCTGGAGGGTTTCCTCGCGATGCGGGTGCACGTGCTCGTCCGCTTCGGCCGCTGGGACGACATCCTGCGCCTGCCGCTGCCCGCCGACGCCCGGCTCCACTGCGTCACGACGGCGATGCTGCGGTACGCGCGCGGGGTCGCCCTCTCGGCCACGGGCCGGACCGACGAGGCCGACACGGAACGCGCGCTGTTCCACGAGGCGGTCGCCCGGGTGCCGGAGACCCGGATGCTGTTCAACAACACCTGTACGGACATCCTCGCCATCGCGGCACAGATGCTGGACGGCGAGCTGGACTACCGCAAGGGGAGGTACGAGGCGGCGTTCGCGGCGCTGCGCCGGTCGATCGAGCTGGACGACGGTCTGCCGTACGACGAGCCGTGGGGCTGGATGCAGCCCACCCGGCACGCCTACGGCGCCCTGCTCCTCGAACAGGGCCTGGTCGCGGAGGCCGAGGCCGTCTACCGTGCCGACCTCGGACTCGACGACACGCTCCCCCGCCCGCTGCAACACCCCGGCAACGTCTGGGCGTTGCACGGACTCCACGAGTGCCTGGTGCGGCTCGGCAAGGAGGGGGAGGCGCGGATCGTGGCCCAGCAGCTGAAGATCGCCGCGGCGCTGGCGGACGTACCGGTCGAGGCGTCCTGCTTCTGCCGCCTCCAGACCGTCGCCGCGGGCTCCGCGCCCCGGCACGGCTGCTGCGCCGAGGAGGACTGACCGTCGAGTACGGCTCCGGCGGGGACGGGAGCAGGTCCGTGCGCGGCTGGTCCGGGCGGCGGGCGGGCCCTGTGCGGGTGCGGGGGGCCTGCTCGGGGCGCCGGGACCGGCTCGTTCACCGACGCGCCGCCGGTCGTCCTGCCCGCGGCGTCGGTCGTCGGGCAGGCACCCGGCTCGACCGTCCTCGCCCGCACGCCGAACGGCGCGAGGGCGAGGGGGAGGGCGAGGGCGGCGGTGAACCCCTCGACGGCCATCCTGCTCGCCTCGCGGACGGCCGAGAGCGGCATGCGGTCCAGCGCGCAGCGACCGCGAGGTCCTCAGGCGTCAGGTGCGGACCGGTGCCGGTTCCCGCTCGGGGAGGGACGTTGCCGCGCGGCGCGGGAGCAGCAGCGGGGTCGCCAGCAGGAACACGCCGGCCAGGCCGATGGCCGTACGCGGGCCGAGCAGGCTGCCCACGATTCCCCAGACGGCCGTCAGGAGCGCGGTCGACCCCTTGGTCGTCACCGTCCAGGCGGTCAGCGTGCGGGCGACCCGGTCGGTCGCGGTGCGCTCCAGACGGTAGGTGGCGGACACGGGGTTGAACACCGCGCAGCAGAAGATGAGGCCGAGTTCGACGCCCATCACCAGCAGCAGTCCTCCGGTGCCCGGCCCGGTGAAGGCCAGGCCGACGGACCACACGGCGCGCAGCGTCCCGGACACGACCAGGACGCGGTGCTGCCCGAACCGGGCGGCGAGCGGGCGGGCCAGCCGTGAGCCGAGCAGCCCGCCGATCGAGGGCGCGGCGAAGGCGAGGCCGTACTGCCACGGCGTGAACCCGAGCCGGCCGAGCATCAGGACGGCCAGCAGCGGATCGGCGGCCATCACCAGGCCGTTGAACACGGCGGTGTTGAAGAACAGCGGACGCAGCGTCGCGTCGGCGAGGATGTACCGCCAGCCGTCGAGCAGGTCCCCGGCCCGCATGCGCGCGGCCCGTCGGCGCTCGGGCGGCGGCTCCTGCCCGCCCATCGCGCACAGGCCCAGGGCCGAGAGCAGGTAGCTCACCGCGTCGGCCACCACCGTCGCCACCGGACCGAGCAGCCCGGTCGCCGCGCCGCCCAGCGGCGGTCCGATGATCGTGGTGGTCCAGGACGTGGACTCGAACCGCGCGTTGGCGACGAACAGGTCCCCGGCCGGCAGCAGCGTCTTCAGGTACGCGCCGGAGGCGGCGCGGAAGGTGATGTCGGCCGCCGCGACGACGACCGAGACCAGCAGGAGCTGGAGGAAGGTGAGCGCGCCGAGCGCGAACGCGGTGGGGATCGTCAGCAGTGCCGCACACCGCACCAGGTCCATCGCGATCAGCACGGGCCGCTTGCGGCGGAACTCCACCCACGGGCCGAGCGGCACCGCCACGGCCGCGCCCACCGCGGCGCCCACGGAGGAGAGCGCGGCGACCTCGGCCGGTCCGGCGTGCAGCACGCGGACGGCGATCAGCGGGAAGGCGCCGAAGGCGAGCCAGGTGCCGAGCGCGCTGGTCCCGTACGCTCCCCAGAGCCATCCGAACCGCCGCCCCAGCCGGCGTCCGGGCAACTGGTCCAGCCGGTGTCCGCTCCTCATGCCCGACGTCCCCTCGCCTTCCTCCGCACAACCGGTCCGCGACCGGAAGCATCAAAGCGGGCTCTCCGAGCAGGGATCAAACAACCACAGCGCCGTCAGCCACAACCGCCGGTTGTGGCCCTAGGGTGGTCGGCATGGACCTCGACACCGTCCGGACCTTCGTCGCCGCCGCCGACGCGGGGCAGTTCCAGGAGGCCGCCGCCGAACTGGCGGTCACCCAGCAGGCCGTCTCCAAGCGCATCGCCGCGCTGGAGCGCACCCTCGGGGTACGGCTGTTCACCCGCACTCCGCGCGGCGCCGAGCTCACCATCGACGGGCAGGCGTTCCTGCCCCACGCGCGCGAACTGCTCCGCGTCGCCGAGCGCGCGGTCGCCTCCGTACGCACCGGCCGCCGCCCGCTGCGCGTCGACGTGATCGCCTCGCGCGGCGCGGCGACCGGCCTGATGCGCGGGTTCCACCGGGCGCACCCGGAGATCGACCTCGACGTGGTGATGCTCTTCGACATCGAGACGGCCGTCGCCGCCCTCCGCTCGGGCACGATCGACGCGTCCTTCCGCGCCGTCGCCGCGCCCGGCCGGCCCCTCCCCGAGGACATCGAGTCCGTCCGGGTGCTCGACGAACCGCTCCAGCTCCTCACCGGCCCCGGCCACGCGCTGGCGGGTGCCCGGTCGGTGCCTCTCGCCCGGCTCGCCGGGCACCGGATCTGGATGCCCGGCATCGTCCCCGGTACCGAGTGGGCCGCCTACTACGACGACCTCATCGCCGAGTTCGGTCTCACCATCGAGGCGACCGGCCCCAACTTCGGCTCCGACGCGCTCCTCGACACCGTCGCGGACACCCCGGCGCTGGCCACCTTCATGGGCGAGCACACCAGCCTCGTCTGGCCCGCCGGCCTCGGCCTGCGCCGCATCCCGGTGACCGACCCGACGCCCGTCTACCCGCACTCGCTGCTCTGGCACCGCGACAACCCCCACCCGGCACTGGCCCTCCTCCGCGACCACCTCGCCACGACGACGGCCGGCCACGCCGCCGCCGGAACCTGGACGCCGGGCTGGGTGCTTCCACGCTGAAACGCGCAGGGCGACGATCACCGGGAACAGGGCGCGGTGCGGCTCGGTGGCTGACCAGGGATAACCTCGGAGGACCTCGAATCGGGCGGTAGCCGCTGGAACAGGTCTCGCGCGGGTGATGGCGCACTGCGGGGGCAGCCCGTCAGCAGCCGTGCACCATCTGGCGGGTGCCATCGCCGCCGCACCCGAGAACCCCGAGCCCTATGCGGTCCTCGCCGAGTTGTGGGCGGACGGGCCGTCGGAGCTCGCCGAGGTCGTTCAGGGTGCCGACTCCTTGAGGACGGTACTGGCGCGGTCGTACATCAGCTTCCTTGAGGGGGACATGGACGGCGCGGCGATGGCGATCGGGTCGGTCACGGGTGTGCGGCCCGACATCGCATCGGCCGAAGCCCCCTGGTTCAGCGACGCGCGGTTCCTCGGTGGGGTGAGCGCCGACGCGCTGGCCGAGGCCGCGATGCGGACGATGGACTACGACCATGGTCTGGACACCGAAAGCATGCGGGAACGGTTCCGGCCTGGCGATCCTGCTGCGGGCATGCGGTCTCACCGATGCGTCGTTCGCCCTCTGCGACCGGGCGGACTCCGTTGGGCGGATCATGCTGACGGAGGTCGTGCGAGCGGGCACGTGGCGCACACTGGGTGATCTTCAGCAGACCGTGGCGGCGTTCGAGCGGGCTCTCGCCCTGGACCCGGCCAACTGGTCGCTCTACCTCGACCTGGCCGATGTGCGTGCCGAGCAGGGCGACTTCGCCTCTGCGGTCCGGCTGGTCGATCAGGGGAGGGGGTACGAGCCGGCTGAGCTCTCCCTGCGCGCGGCCGGGGCCGCCTACCGTGCTCGACTGACCGGCTCGCCTGCCGATCTGAGCGAACTCGTCGAACTCGCGCCGGATCTGCCGAACGACTCGTACCGGGACCTGCTGTTTGATCACGCGTGTGCTGGTCCCGCGCTGCCTGCCGAACTCGTGGCCGCGGCCCGGCGCGTCCAGACCGGCTGAGGCCCCGCTCCTCCACGAGCGGCGGCCCGGCCGGGCCGCGGCCTCGGTCAGTGGGCCGCCGGCAGGACCTGGACGGTGTCTCCGACCGGGCGTTCGCCGGTGGCGTCGGACGGGGTGTTGACCAGCGTGCCGCCGACGGCCATCGCGGTGGAGCCGCCGCCGTCGAGGTTCATCGCCTGCACGGCGCCGAGCGACTTCATGAAGGCGGCGGCCTCGTAGAGGGTGAACCCCTCGCTGCCGTTCGTCAGCCGCCCGTCCACCGTCGCGAGGATCAGCCGGCCCCGCCCGTCGACGCCCGCCAGGGTGCGCGGCTGACGGACGTTGGCCCACGCGTACCCGAAGGAGGTGTACGCGGGGTCGACCACACCCTCGGCGGCGGCGTCGATGTCGATGCGGCCGTCCTTCACCAGCGTCGGGGCGGCGCTGACGACGGAGTCGCCGGGTCCGAGCGCGACGCGCCGGCCGTCGGTCGTGCGGACGACCTCGCCGACCTTGATACGGCCGGACGGCCCGGCGTGCGCCGTCAGCCAGTCGGCGGCCCGGCCGATGCCTTGCAGCACGTGCCCGCCCACGGGGACGCGACCGCCCCGCGCGCCGACGGAGACGACCCGCCCGGAGGCGTCCAGCACGGCCTGCACCCCGGGCCCGGTCGGCAGGTCGGCCCGGAAGGCGTCGGTGAACCGGACCATGTCGTCGGCGAGTTGGCAGGTCACGTCCTGCCAGGGCAGCTCACTGGGCGTGCTGCCGGGCCGGCCGCAGTCCCGGACGGTGCCGGGCACCCGGTTGATGCCCTGGATCCGGTACGCGGCCTTGCCCGCCCGTGCGGTTAGGGTGCTCGTCAGGTCCGCGATCCGGGCCCTGTGACCGCCGTCCTCGATGACCAGCGCCGAGCGGGAACCGGCCGCCATCGACTCCCACTCGCCCTCGTACGCGCCGATCCCGGACATGGTGCCCGGCACGCCGTCGCCCGGTGACAGCACGAAGAAGCCACCATTGACCCCGACGAGCGAGTTCAGCTTCCGCGCCATCGCCGAGGTGGTCTCCCGCTGTGCCACATCGCCGTCGTGCGTGGCTTCGACCGTTCCGTCGAAGGTCTTCGGGTCGATCACCGCGACGTGGATGTTCTCCTGGTCGGCCGGCTCCTGGATGTCGTACCCGGTCCAGGACGGAGTCGTACGGAAGCCGGCCGCGGTGACCGCCGACGCGGCCGCCCGCGCCTCCGCCTGGGTGGCGAAACGGCCGACACGCACCCGGTACCCCATCGTCCCGTGCGGTGTGTCGGCGTAGTCGGGCCACCGCACGCTCTCCACCCGTGGCCGCAGGCCCGCGTCGGTCAGCTTCCGCGCCGTGTCGTCGGCCCAGGCGCGGGTGGAGACCTCGGCCCAGGTCACGGGCGCGTCCGGGTCGTTCGCGGTCCACCGGGTCCTGGCCGGCGCCTGCACGGTGACCGTCCAGGCATGTTCCACACCGGGGTGCTGGACGACACCCGTGCGGACCGTGACCCCGGGGGCGAGGATCCGCGTCGTCCACTGCTCGGTCGTCGTGGTGTGCGCGGATGCGTCCGCCTGTGCCGTACCCGACAGCAAGGCCGGGGCCGTCAGGGCGAGCACCCCGGCGGTCGCGAGTCCCGCCCGGACACGGGCGGAGCGCCGCTCGGCACCCCGGACGCGGATCTGACGCATGGACCTGCACCTCACGAATCGTCCGACAGCTTGTCGACAGCGGCCCACTTCACCGGCCGCAGATGACAACCACCGCCTCGCGAACCGACGCTGTCACAACGGCCATGTGAACTCGACGGCGCGCACCGGCCCTGGCCGACACCCACCGGCATCCGCCCGCCCCGGTGGGACACCCGGCGGGTGTTCACCCGCCCCATGCGGCCGGGGCCGGTTCGCGCACCATGAAGACGTCCACGGGGTCCTCGGTGTCGAGGGTGAATCCATGCCGCTCGTACAGGCGCCGGGCCGGGCTGCCCCGCAGCACGTTCAGCCGGACCGGGACGCCGTCGCGGTCGCACCGCTCCAGCAGCCCGCGCAGTACGGCCGCGCCGATGCCGTTGCCCTGGAGGTGGGGGGCCAGGTAGAAGTGCTCCAGCCAGTGGGCGCCCTCGGCCGGCCGCAGCGCCACGCAGCCGGCGAACGCGCCGCCCACCTCGATCACCCAGGTGTGCGCCGGGACGAACCCGTCCCGCAGTCGCTGCCGCACCCGCCGCTCGTCGTACCGCCCGAGCCGCTCCAGATCCGCCCGCAGCACCACGGCCCGTAACTCGGCCACCGCCTCGACGTCCGTCCCCGACGCGGGCCGAACACTCCACTCCCCCATGATCGTCAGCCTACCGCCGCCGAGGTCTCCGCTGACGGCGCCGGGAACGGGAACGGCCCGGCACCGCGGGTGCGGTGCCGGGCCGTGGCTGCTCGGTGTTTCGGGGCGTCAGCCCTGGCGGGCCTTGAAGCGGGGGTCCTTCTTGTTGATCACGAAGGTCACGCCCCGCCGGCGCACCACCTGCGCGCCCGGCTTGGCCTTCAACGAGCGCAGGGACTTGCGTACCTTCATCGCGGTCTCCTCCCGGGAGGTCGAACGGGTTGTGCCGTCAGTGGCGGTCGGCGGTGGTACGGCCGTAGCGCCGCTGGAAGCGTTCCACCCGGCCCGCGGTGTCCACGACGCGTGAGGTGCCGGTGTAGAACGGGTGGCTCGCCGACGAGATCTCCACGTCGACGACCGGGTACGTGGTGCCGTCCTCCCACTCGACCGTCCGCTGGGACTCGATGGTGGAGCGGGTGAGCAGCTGGAAGCCTGCCGCGCGGTCACGGAAGACGACGGGGCGGGAGACGGGGTGGATGGCGTTCCTCATGGGGTGTTCCTCCTCGGGGGAGCCTCCGCCGACGGGCGGCGGAGGCGGGAAGCGGGGTGCGAGGGGGGTCAGCGTTCCTCGCGGAAGAGAACGTGCGCGCCGGCCACCGGGTCGTACTTGCGCAGGACCAGCCGGTCGGGGTCGTTCAGACGGTTCTTGCGGGTCACGTAGGTGACGCCGGTGCCGGCCGTCGACTTCAGCTTGACGACGGGGCGTGTGGTGCTGCGTGCCATGAGGGACTCCTTCCGCCAACCGCCCGAGCCTGTTGACTCGAACATGTCAGACGGTTCTCACAACACCACCACCCCGTGACGCATTCCCGCCCCTCACCGCCCCCCGCGGGCCCCGATCGGCTCAGAACCGCGCGGGCAGGGTGTCCAGGGCCTTGACCGTCTCGCCGGCGTAGTCGGCCGTGTCGGCGGGCTGTTCGGTCGCCCACCACACGTGTCCGTCGGGCCGCAGCAGTGCCGCGGTCACGCCGGCCCAGTGGTCCCCGCCGGTGGTGGAGAGCCGGCTGCGGTGGACCGCGACGCCGGCCGTCGCCGCCCGTTCGGCCACCTCCGCGGGGACCGGGGTGTCACCCATGGTCAGCAGCGCCGGACGGCCGTCGTGCAGCAGCGGGAGGATGCCCTGGCCCTCGGGGTCGTAGGCCCGGACGCCGGTGAGGGGATGGGCGTCCGCGTCGGCCGGCGGGTAGGCCGTGTCGAGCCCCGAGAGCTTGCCGGCGAGCATCCTGGAGAAGCCCGGTTCGTCGGCGACCGCGTCGCTCAGCAGGGACCGCAGCGCGGTGACGTCCGGGGTGAGCCCCGTGATCAGCACGCTCTGCGCCAGCGTGTGCTCCGCGAGTTCCTCGCCCACCGCGTGCCGTTCGGAGTGATAGGTGTCGAGCAGCTCCGAGCCCGCCCTGCCCTGTGTGACGGCGGCCAGTTTCCAGCCGAGGTTCATGGCGTCCTGGAGCCCGACGTTGAGACCGACCCCGCCCGCGGGGAAGTGGCTGTGCGCGGCGTCCCCGGCCAGCAGCACCCGGCCGGCGCGGTAGGACGCGGCCACCCGCGTGGCGTTGCCGAACCGGGTCAGCCAGGACGGGTCGCGCATGCCGAAGTCGGTGCCGGCGATGCGCCGTGCGGCGTCCCGGAGTTCGTCCAGGGTGAGCGGATCGCGGTGCTGGTTGAGCGGGTCGTACCCGGTGACGCGGTACCTGCCGTGCGGGAGCGGCACCACCAGGAGGCGACCGGCCTCGTTCAGGGCCTGGAACCCGGCCGGCGGTGGACTGTCCAGCACGACCTCGCCGAGGTACGCGTACGCGGAGGTCTCCGTCCCGGGGAAGTCGACACCCGCTTGGCGGCGCACGGTGCTGTGGGTGCCGTCGGCGCCGACGACGTACCGGGCGGTCACCTCGTAGGTGCCGGCGGGGCCCCGGACCCGGAGCGTGACGGCCGCGTCGTCCTGGGCCAGGGAGACCACCTCGTGTCCCCGCCGTACCTCCGCGCCCGACTCGACCGCGTACCGCTCCAGCAGTTCCTCGGTGGCCGACTGCGGGAAGGTCAGCATGAACGGGAACGGGGTGGGCAACGACCGCAAGTCCAGACGGTTGTCCAGCATGCCGAAATGCCAGCTCGGCACGGCCCGGCCGCCGGCCAGCATCTCCTCGTGACGCCCGCGCATGGCCAGTACCTCGATCGTGCGGGCGTGCACACCCAGGGCCTTGGAGTGAGGACTGCGCTGCTCGCCCCGCTCCAGGACGAGGGGGCGCACTCCCGCGAGGGCCAGTTCATGAGCGGTCCACAGGCCGACGGGGCCGCCGCCGACGATGACCACCTGGTGACGCGTGGGTTCCCTGTCTTCGGACATGCCGTACCGACTCCCGACGAGTAGATGCGCCGTCAGGCCGTAATGACCAGGCGGTCATTAGGAGGATACGACTCTGCCGCCGTAATGACCACCTGGTCATCACGGCGGCGGAGTCGCCCCGCCGTCCGGCGGCAGGCCGCTTCTCCCGGCGACCGTGCCACCGGTGCCCGGCCTCACTCGGCCCAGCGCCCCACCGCGGTGAGCCACGCGATGCTCGGGTTCAGCCATGCGGGGAACCTCTGTGTCATCGCCTCGAAGTACTCCGCCCGGCCGCCGGCAGCGGCGATTACCTCCGTGGCCGCACGCAGGTAGGCGCGGGTCTCGTCGATGACGGACGCCGGATCGTCGCGCTCGGGATTCTTGTGCCCGGCCACGACGGTGGTCGGGTTGACGGCGGCCACGGCGTCGATCGTGCCGAGCCAGCTGTCGATGCCGTGGGCACCGGCCTCGGAGAGGTACTGGTGCACCTGGTTGTAGATGACGTCGCCGCCGACGACCAGGTCCAAGGACGGCACATGCAGGAACGTCGTGTGATCGGTGTCGGTGTGCCCGGCGGCATGGGGGACGAGCGGCTGCCCGTCCACCTGGAGGCCGCCTTCCGGGACGGCCTCGGCGATGACCGGGGTCTCGCCGATCAGGCCGGGGAACGCCGCTCCCCAGAACGGGTTCGGCCGGCCGCCGGGGGTGGTCCGCTCCATCTCCGCGACCGTCTCGGCCGTGGCCCACACCTTCAGGTCCGGGAACCGCTCCCGCACGGGCGCCGTCGCGTACCAGTGGTCGCCGTGCGCGTGCGTGACGTAGACGCCGGTGATCGTACGGCCGAAACCGGCGGCCCACTTCGCGACGGCGACCCCCTGCTCCGTGGTCAGCCCCGGGTCCACCAGGACGGCTTCGCGGGGGCCGTAGACGAGCGTCGTGGACAGCGGGGACCACAGCAGCGGGCCGCCGTCCGGCCGGGGAGGCAGGGCGGCCGGCGCCAACGGCTGCATCGGACTGACGTGTACGGCATGGGCCAAGGACGTCATCGTTGTTCCTCTCGCCTGGGTCGCGGGTGGAGGGAACGGGCACTGCCGCGTTCCCCTCCTTGTGGGTCATCCACGACCCGCCGCCCCTCATCCTGCTGCCGCCGGGCCCGGAAACGGCGGGCGGGGAGGCAGGGAGGAGTCGTTGGGGCAGCCCTTCTGCCTCAACGCGCGCGACCGTCCCGCCCGTCGGACAACTCATGCGGCCGAGCGGTTAGTTGGAATATCCAACTCATTGGATCGGTTGGTCTGAACAGCGGTTCTTGCGTGGGAGGACACCGATCGTGAACAGAACACTCAGCCCTGACCGAGAAGGCGTGTCGGTGGGGGTGCGGCCCTCGGCGGACGCCTGCCGGGTGATCAGCCTCGCCGGTCCCGGCCGGGCGGAGCAGCGGGCTCGGGAAGCGGTGCGGAACACCTGCTCGGAGTTCCTCGGAGCGAGGTTGCCGGACGCGCTCCTCGTCGTCACCGAGCTGGTGGCGAACGCGGCCTCCCACACGGCCGGTGTCCGGGGCCTGATGCTCCACCACGACCGGAACGCCACCTCGCTGACGGTCTTCGACAAGGGCGGGACGACGAGCTGGCCGCGCGCGGCCGAGGCGGACCCGCTGGCCGAGTCCGGCCGGGGCCTGCACCTCGTCGCCGCCCTCGCCGACTCCTGGCACACCCGTCCAGCGCTCGAAGGCAAAGCCGTCACCGCCGTCTTCCGGACCGGCAGCAGGGAGCCGGAGGCGGACTGACCGCCGGTCCCGCCACGGCGACGGCCCCGGCACACCGGGTCAGCGGCTGGGGAACGGCCGCGTCGCCGGCAGCTCGTCGGTGGTCAGCACCTCGTGCGCGACCAGCGCGTAGCGCCGCAGCATCTGCTCGTAGGAGTCCGGTCCGCCGTCGGGGGCCGTGGCATCCGGGACCGGGGTCACCCGGTACCCGCGTTCCATGGCGCCGTGTGCCGTCGATTCCACGCACATCGTGCCGATGGTCACGTCGTTCGGACCGGCGAGCAGGCGGCGCGGGTTGCCCAGGGTGCGGATCCGCTCGAACTCGGCCTTGAAGCCGGGAAATCCGGCCCGGGTGGGGCCGAGCCGTTCGGAGCATGTCACCGGTGACGCGTCCAGGCATCGGTCGTCCGACTGACGCGCGAGCAGGTGTGCGCGCGGCTGGTCACCTCTCGTCGTCGTGTGCGTACAGCTTCAGTACGGGAACGCCCACCGTGTGACGGGCCCGGCCGGCCCAGTCGAGGTGGAGGAGTTCCTCCACGAGATGCGGTGCGGTCAGGACGATCACCTCATCGGCACCCGTCTGCTCGACCACCGATCGCAGCAGGGTCAGGGGGTGGCCGCCGACCAGTTGCCCGACGGACTCGCTGCCGGCCGCCCGCAGGCTCTGGACCGAGTGCTCCAGTGCCAGGGCGGCCTGCTGCCGGGCTTCCTCGCCCTCCGGCTCCCCGCCTTCGTGGACGGCCTGCTCCAGTTCACCGAGCGCGATGTCGTCCAGGGAGCGCAGCAGCCGGTTCTCGGAGCCCCGTGGCTGCATGAGGACGACGAAGAACGTCTCGTCGTCGTGGAGCGTGGTGACGAACTTGACGTCCGCCGCCGACAGCTGCTGCTCGATCAGAAGAACGCTGGTGAACATCGGGGTCCCAACCTCGGTGCGCCCCGGGCGGGGCGCGAACGGTGAGCAACGCTAGCGCCCCGCGGCCGAGGACCTGATCCCGGCCCGGTGAGCCGGCCCGGACGCCCCCTCTACACGGCCAGCTCGGTCAGCCGCTCGATCCGGATGCCCCCCACCGTCAGCGTCTGTGCGAGCTCCGCGAACCGCCGCAGGTGGGCGCTGCCCGAGTGGGCGCGCAGGTGCTCCTCGCTCTGCCACACCTCGTGCATCACCAGCAGCCCGGGGTCGTCCAGGCCCTGGTGCGGCACGTAGGTGAGGCAACCGTCCTCCCGCCGGGTGGCGGCCACCAGAGCGGGCAGCGCGTCCCGCAGTTCCTGCTCCTTGCCGGGACGCGCCTGCATGCGCGCGACGAGGACGATGGGTCCGTTCTCGGGGTGGGTCATGGCGTTCTCCGTAGGTCGTCGGGTGGCCCTGGGGGCCGGAAGCGGCCCTGCACGTCCGTGCGGGCCGCGCATGGCCGGCCGCGGTCCGGAACAACCGTCGTCACCGCGGTCCGGAACAACCATCGTCACCGCGGGCCGGTCGGACACGTGATTCCGGTCGCCGATGCCCGTGAACGCAGGTAATGGGCGCCCGGGGCAGTGTTGCGCGGCCGGCCGGCGTGTGGGGGCGGCTCAGAAGCCGGTGAGGGTGATCTTGCCGATGGCGGTGCCGGACTCCATGACGCGGTGCGCCTCGCGGAGGTTCGCCGCGTCGATCCTGCCGAGGTCCTTCACGGCGGTGGTGGTGATGATGCCCGCGTCCACCAGGCGGGCGATCTGGGTCAGGATGTGCCGCTGCCGGTCCTGGTCGGGAGTCTGGAACAGGGAGCGGGTGAACATGAACTCCCAGTGGTAGGAGATGCTCTTGGCCTTCAGCACGCCGATGGGCAGGGAGTCGAAGTCGTCGATGGCGACGATCCTGCCGAAGGGCCGCAGGGCCTCCGCGTACGCGCCGAGGTTGCCGTCGGTGTTGGCGGTGCTGAACACGTGTGTCAGGCCGTCCGGGGCCACCTCGGCGATCTGGGGGGCCAGGGGCTCGCGGTGGTCCACGATGTGCCGCACACCCATGCGGGTGGCGAACTCGACGGTCTCCGGACGGGAGGCGGTGCCGATGACGGTCAGACTGGTCAGGGCGCGGGCCAACTGGGCCGTGATGGAACCGACGCCCCCGGCCGCGGCGGTGATCAGCAGGGCGCCGTCCTGGTTCAGTCCGCCGTTCTCCAGGCCGAGGTGTTCGAACAGCCCCTCCCAGGCGGTCAGCGAGGTCAGCGGCAGGGCCGCGGCGTGTGTGAAGGACAACGTGGCGGGCTTGAGGGCCACGATGCGCTCGTCGACCGTGTGGTACTCGGCGTTGGCACCGGCCCGGTCCAGAGCGCCGGCGTAGTACACCTCGTCGCCCGTCTTGAACGTCTCGACCTTCTCGCCGACCGCGACCACGGTGCCCGCCGCGTCCCAGCCGAGCACCTTGGTCCCGCCGCCCGGGTCGTTGCTCTGCCGGATCTTGTAGTCGACGGGGTTGACCGCCACGGCCTCGACCTTCACCAGCAGGTCGTGCGGGCCGGGCTCGGGGACGGGCAGTTCCACGTCGACCAGGCTCTCCGGGTCGCTGACGGGGAGGCTCTCGCGGTAGCCGACGGCCCGCATGGTGGTCTTGTTCATGGGAGGATCTTCGCTTTCCGTGTGCTGCTCGAACGGGTAGGTCGTCGTGTACGGGCGTGCCGCCGCGTCGTCGCCGGGCGGGTCACACCGTCAGGGTGTGGCCGTGCCGCGCGAGGTAGCGGTCGGCGGCCCGCAACGGTGTGAGGCCGTCCACGTTGATCAGGGCGTCGATCTCCTCGACACCGTCATTGCCCAGGTGCAGGCTGTCCAGCCGGGCGACCGCGTCGGGGCGCAGGTGGTCCAGCGCGTCGAGCCGGACGACCGGACTGGCGTCGTCCACGGTGCCCAGCAGTCCCTTGGGCTCCTGAAGGGGGCGCAGGCCGTACAGGCGGTTGAGGTACTGCGGGCGCCACAGCGGGACGACGAACCACTCCCGTGCGGCGATGCCGCGCTCCACCCGGGAGAGGAACCCCGACTCGGTGCCCGGGGTGAAGGTGTAGCCGAGCTCGTCCAGGCCGTACGCGTGCACCATCCGGGCGGAGAAGCGGCTGATGCCGGCGCCCGGGTTGATGCCGTCGACGGCCTTCGTCATCCGCCCGGCCACCTCCCGCCGCGTCAGGTCGGCGACCTCCCGCACCGCGTCCTCGGGGACGTAGGGCGGTACCGCCCACACGCAGTACGGCCGGTAGTGCGGCGTCAGGACCCGGACCCGGTCCCGGTAGCGGGAGAGATACGTGTCATGGCTGGAGGGCAGCCACGCGGAGAGCAGGACGTCGATGCCGCCCTCCTCCTGGAGCCGGAACAACTGCTCGTGCGGTGCCTCCACGCTGTCCACCCGGTGCCCGTGGGCCTCCAGGACGCGGCGCGTGACCGCGGCGGCGGCACGGTGGAACGACAGGGCGACGTTGCCCACGGTGATGGTCGGCTCCGAGCGGCAGGTGGACATGACGACTCCTTGGACATGGGGGCCTGAGCTGCGGAAACTCCGCCATGGATGACCGGGCGTCCGGAGTCTTCCGATCCCTTCGGGCCGCCCGGTCCCCGGCGCACGCCATCGTGCTCCGGCACCGGCCCATAAGTCCAAGAACTCTTTGGAATTCTTTCTATAAGCTGAGGGCATGGCGACATTGCGACAACTGGAGTACCTGGTGGCCATCGTGGACGAGGGATCGTTCACCCGCGCCGCGGAAAGCCTCAACGTCACCCAGCCCGGACTCTCCCACCAGTTCCAGGCACTGGAACGGGAGGTCGGCGGGCCGTTGCTGGAACGGCTGCCGCGCGGCGTGCGGCTCACCCCGGCCGGCCGGTCGATGCTGCCCCACGCCCGGGCCGCGCTGGCCGAGGCCGGCCGGGCCACCGTCTCCGCCCGCCGCGCCGCCGGCGTCTCCACCGGGGAACTGCACCTGGCCACGCTCTACTCGGTCAGCTCGGGCGTGCTGCCCACCGTCCTGGGGCTGTGGCGCCGCAAGCACCCGGGCGTGCGCATCCGGTTGTTCGAACACCGGCGGAGCGACGAGCTGGCGCAGGCCATGGCCGCGGGCCAGGCCGACGTCGCCGTGGGACCGCTGCCGGAGGACTGGGAGGGCACCGCCCGGCACATCGGCGCCGAGGAGTTCCTGGTCGTCACCGGGTCCGACGACCCGGTGGCGCTCTCCGACCGCGCGCCGGACGTCCGGCTGTCCGACCTCGCCGAGCGGGAGTGGGTGCACTTCACCCCCGACAGCGGCCTGTCCGACATCCTCGAACGGGCCTGTGGCGCCGCCGGTTTCCGGCCCCGGGTCGCGGTGCGTACGGAACAGGCCGCGTCGGCCATCGGGTACGCGGCGGCCGGGCTCGGGCCCACACTCGTACCCGCCAACAGCATCCCGCCGCATTTCGCCGGCGCGTTCCTGCGTCCCGACCCGCCCCTGCGCCGGCAGCTGACCGGATACACCCGCACCAGCCCGGACCCGGTCACCTCGTCCTTCCTGGAGACCCTCGGGGAACACGCCCCGCTGATGCCCGCGCACGTCGCCAGACGCCTGCGCAAGGGGGGAAGCCGGTAGCGCGGACGGTGGGCTGCCCGTGGGTCATGAAGGGGACGTCATGAACGGAACGTCATGAATGCAACTTATGGGGAGCGACGAAAACAGTCATTGGCCTCATTGGTGTGCGGAGGAGAAGAGTGACGGCCGTGCCCCGTCGGCCCCGCCACGGCGCCTCACCCAAGGAGATTCACATGACCACGCAGGAACGTTCCGGACAGCGCATCGTCGTGATCGGAGCCGGCTCCGCGATCGGCCGGCACCTCGCACGCACGGCCTCGGCCGAGGGCGCCGAACTGGTTCTCGCCGGACCGGACCTCGGCAAGCTGAAGGACACGGCCGCTGAACTGACCGGCCCGTGGCGGACCGTGGAGTTCGACATCACCGACGACGCGTCCGCCGCGCGGTTGGCGGACGAGGCCGGTCCCTTCGACCACCTGGTGTCGACGGCGGCGGTTCCCGCCAACGGGCCGCTGGCCGAACTCGACCCGGTCGACGTCCGACGGGCCTTCGCGGCGAAGGTGACCGGTCCGCTGTTCCTCGCCAAGCACCTGGCCGGCCAGGCACGCGAGGGCGGTTCCTTCACCTTCTTCTCCGGGGTGGCCGCCTGGCGCCCGGCGTCCGAGCGCACGGTCATGGCGACCACCAACGGCGCCCTGGCCTTCCTCGTCCAGGCCCTGGCCGTCGAGATCGCCCCGCTGCGCGTGAACGCCGTGTCCCCCGGCATCATCGACAGCGGCGCCTGGGACAGGCTCGGTGACACCAAGCCGGGATTTCTCCGGCAGATCGCCGACAACAACCCCGTACGGCGGGTCGGAACGGCGGACGACGTCGTCAAGGCGGTGCTCTTCGCCATGGACAACCCGTACGTCACCGGAACGGTGCTGCACGTCGACGGCGGCGCGCGCCTGGCGTAGAGCCGGCACCCGCAGGGCGGCCGGTGCCCCGGCCGTACCTGGACCCCGGCGGTCGTGGGCCGTGCTCCGCGTCAGTCGAGCGTGTCGGACGCGAGGGCGGCGGCGAGCTGCGAGCGCCGGTTGATCTGCAACTTCGCGTAGACCTTGTACAGATGTGCTCCGACAGTGCGGTGGGAGAGATACAGCTGGTCGGCGATCTGCCTGTTCGTGTACCCCTGGGCGGCCAGCCGGGCGACGTGCAGTTCCTGCGCGGTGAGCACGGTGCCGGCGTCGAAGGCCGGGCCCGGCTGTGTTCGCTGCACATCACTGCCGGCGGCGCCCAGCTCCCGTGCCGTTCGTCGTACGAGTGGTGCCGCGTGGTGTGACTCGAAGACGTGCAGCGCCGCGGACAGGTGGCTGCGTGCCTCCACGATGCGCCGTTCCCGGCGCAGCCACTCGCCGAAGAACAACCGGGTCCTGGCCAGGTCGAGGAACGCGGTGGTTCCCTCACCGCGTTCTATCGCCCGCTCGAAGTGACCGCGCGCGTCGCTCCCCTGCGCGAGCAGGGCCCGCGACCGTTCGACGAGCATCGCGAGATGGTCGGAGTCGCTGGACGCGAGGGCGGCCGTAGCCATGTCGAGCCAGCCCCCCACCAGCTCCGGCCGGCCGGCTCGCACGGCCGTGTCGGCGATGTCGCCGCCCGCCCACACGCCGATGGGCGGGTGCTCGACGCATGCCAGCAAGTGGGCGACCGCCTCGTCGGCGCGGCCCTCGTTCGCCGCCACCTGGGCGGACGCCCAGGATGCCACCGCCGCCACCCTGGGGACCGGGGTGGGCCCGGACAGTTCGGCACAGGTGTTCAGGGCGGCGGTCGCCAGCTCGTGGTCGCCGCGCCACGCACGTGCGCGTGCGATGTTCGCGGTGGCCAGGGCCCCGACCACCGGCAGATCCAGGTCGTAGCTGAGGCGCAGTGCGAGTTCCGCGTCGGTGAGGCCGGCGGCGATCGTGTTGGCGGTCACGCGGACGGTGCTGCGTCCGGAGAGGGCCACCGCCACGTCGCCGGCCCGTGCCGCCTGGTGGAACATGTCGACCCCGGCGCCCCAGACGCGGTCGGCGAGGGGGAGGTCGTGGGTGTCCTCGACGGCGAACGCGAGGCAGTTCAGCAGTGTCGCGTACGCCTCGCGGGCCTCCCGCTGCATGAACGACAGTGCCTTCTCGACGGAGCTGATCCGGTCCGCCGGGCTGACCAGGGCCAGGCCGATGTCCCGGAGCACCTGCTGTGGCTCGGTGGCGGCGTCGGCTCGCCGCAGTTCGTCCGCGACGGCTGCCGCGAGGTCGAAAGAGGTGTCCTGGCGGAGGTAGCTGCGCACCGCGGCCCAGGTGAGGACCTCGATCCGGTCGCCCGGATCGCTCAGTCTCCGCGACATCGCGACGAGTTCGTCGCCGCCCCGCCCCAGGCGTGTCGAGCTGCTGCCGGCGAGCATCCATTCGGTACGAGCGAACTGCACCGTCGACCCTTCGTCGTCGACGATCGGTTTCGCCTCGGTGAGCAGCGCGACGGCGTCCCCGGTCGAGCCCGCCTGCCGGGCCATTTCCGCTGCCATCACCGTGCGTCGCGCCCGGTCCGCCGCGACCGGGGTCAGCGTGGCCGCGCGTCGCCAGGCGGCGGCGGCTTCGGTCCGCGCACCCCGCCGGCCGGCCGTCACGGCGAGTGCTTCGAGTTCGGCGGCGACGTCCTCGTCCCATCCGGCGACCGCCGCGGCCCGGTGCTGGACGGCGCGTGCGGCATCGACGACGACCGTTGCCAGTTCGGTGTGCACGCGCGCCCGTGCGCCGAAGTCGGCGTTGTCGTACACGGCCGAACCCACCAACGGGTGGCGGAACTTGTACGTGCCACGGGCGAGGGTGAGCAGTCCGAACTTCTCGGCCGGCGCGAAGTCGCCTTGCTCCAGGCCCAGGTTGCGGGCCGCCGCGAGCACTTCGTAGCCGCTCGCGTCCTCTGCCGCGGCGGCGACGAGGAGAGCGTGCTGCGTCGCCGGCGGCAACAGGGCGACCTCGGCCAGGAACGAGTCCTCCAGGCGCCTGCCCATCGGAACCCGGCCCCCGTCGGCGGAAGGCGACCCTTCGGCCCAGGACGGGTTGGCCGACCACTCGGTCAGGGCGAGCGGGTTGCCCAGCGCGCGCTCGACCAGACGGCGGCGTTGCGGCAGCGTCAGTGCGGGCGCGTGCAGGGCGACCAGCCTCAGCGCGTCCTCCTGCCCGAGCGGGGTCACATACACGTGGTGCTTGAAGTGCAGTTTGCGGTCGGGGTAGACGCGGTCGGTCCGGCTGGTGGCCAGGAGCAGCGCCGGCATGACGCTCATGCGGGCCGCGAGGAAGGTGACGACGTCGGCCGTCGACCGGTCGAGCCAGTGCAGGTCCTCGATCAGCAGCACGAGGGGGCCTCGTGCCGCGGCTTCCTCCAGCAGCCCGAAGGCGGCGAGCCCGGTGATGAACCGGTCCGCCGGTTCCCCCTCCGCCCCGAACGCGACCTTGAGGGCCATGCGCTGGCGCGGCGGCAGAGCGTCGATACGGTCGAGCAGAGGCAGCAGCAGTTCGTGCAGCCCCTCGAAACCGGCCGCGCCGGCGCCACGGATGCCGTGGCAGGAAAGAACCGTGAAGCCTGCCGAGGACGCGGCCTCGACGACCGCGGATGCCAGCCTGCTCTTCCCGATACCCGCTTCCCCGTGCACGAGCGCCGAGGCACCGTGTCCCTGCCGCGCGGCATCGATGAGGGCGGTCAGCTGCTCGAACTCGGTTTCCCGCCCTATCACGTAGCCACCCGTACCGATGTGTTGCGACATGCGCTCGCTGCAAGTCGATCAACCGTACTATACGGCTCTTTTCAGCCATGGCGGCATGTACATGCTCGGGTCGGGGACTGACCCGAGCCATCAGCGAGGACGCGGGCAGGAGCTGTACATCGGCGGACGCTGGACCGAGCCCGCCAAGAAGGACCTGCTGGAGGTCCGCTCCCCGCACGACCGGTCCCTGGTCGGGCCGGCCGCCGAGGCCACGAAGCCCGATGTGGACCTCGCCGTCGACGCCGCCCGCGAGGCCTTCGACGAAGGTCCCCGGCCGCGCCTGTCCCCGGCCGAACGCCAGGACGTCATCGCCCGCTTCAACGACCTCTACGCCAAGCGCACCGAGGAGATCGCGGACCTCACCACCGCCGAGAACGGCAGCGCGCGCTGGTTCACCGGCTGGACCGCCGCCGCCCTGCCCCAGCAGACCGACGCCTTCCTGCGTGCCGCGGCCGTCCTGCCGTGGGAGGAGGAACTGCCGCGGACCGACGGCGCCCCGGGCCGCATCCTGGTACGCCGCGAACCGGTCGGTGTCGTAGCGGCCGTCATCCCCTGGAACGCCCCGCACCAGTCCGCGCTCGTCAAGATCGTCCCCGCTCTCCTGGCGGGCTGCACCGTCGTGCTCAAGGCATCGCCCGAGAACGCCCTCGTCACGCTGCTGCTGGGGGAGATCCTCACCGCCGCGGGCGTGCCGGAGGGCGTGGTCAGCATCCTGCCGGCCGACCGCGCCACCAGCGAGTACCTCATCTCCCACCCCGGCATCGACAAGATCGCGTTCACCGGTTCGACGGGCGCCGGACGCACCATCGCGGCCATGGCAGGCCGGCAGCTCAAGCGGGTGAGCCTGGAGCTCGGCGGCAAGTCCGCCGCCATCGTGCTGGAGGACGCCGACCTCGACGCCATGGCGGAGGGCCTGAAGTTCCTCTCCTTCGCCAACAACGCCGAAGCCTGCGTCGCGCACACGCGGATCCTCGTGCACCGCAGCCGCTACGACGAGGCCGTGGCCAGGCTGAAGGACCTCGTCGAGTCGCTGACCGCCGGCGATCCCTCCGACCCCGCCACCTTCATCGGGCCGATGGGCAGGGCGGACCAGCAGGAGCGGGTGCGGTCGTACATCGAGACGGGAATCCGCGAGGGCGCCCGGCTCGTCACCGGCGGCCCCGAGGTCCTCGCCGGTCTGGAGGACGGCTCCTACGTCACCCCCACCCTCTTCGCCGACGTCGACAACTCCATGCGCATCGCACAGGAGGAGATCTTCGGCCCGGTGCTCGTGGTCATCCCGTTCGACGACGACCACGCGGTCCGCATTGCCAACGACTCCCCGTACGGCCTCGGCGGCGGCGTGTGGACGGCCGACGAGGACCGCGCCCTGGAGGTCGCCCGGCGCATCCGCACCGGCACCTTCTCCGTCAACGGCGCGCCGTTCTCCTTCGACGCCCCCTTCGGAGGGTTCAAGAGCAGCGGCATCGGCAGGGATTTCGGCGCGGCCGGCCTGACCCAGTACGTCGAGTACAAGACGATCGCGGTCTGACCCCCTCCCACCGCGACCGTCACCTCCTCCGCGCGCGAACGCCTGTGAGGGCCGCACTCGTCACCTTTCCGTCCGCGTCAGTCAATCGACGGATCACCGCTCCCGGTCCGCTCACGACGATGGACGTCGGTCGCGGCAACCGTGACCACGCGTCCGACGACAGTCGGCCGGGCCGGAGCGCGTGCCCGTGCACCGAGGCACGGGGCGGCACGCGCCCGCACTCCGGGTCACCGCGCACACCGAGAGGAATCCCATGTCCACCCCGTACGACCTCATAGCGGAAGTTCCTTCCTTCACGCTCACCAGCACCGACCTCACCGACGGCGGAAGGCTCGCGCTGCCTCAGGCGAGCGGTGTCTTCGGCGCCGGCGGCACCGACACCTCGCCCCAGCTGAGCTGGTCGGGCTTCCCCGAGGAGACCCGGAGTTTCGCCGTCACCGTCCACGACCCCACCGCCCCGACCGGCAGCGGTTTCTGGCACTGGGCCGTCGCCGACATCCCGGCCACGGTCAGCGAGCTGCCCGCCGGGGCCGGCGACGAGTCGGGTGCCGGACTGCCGGAGAAGGCCTGGCAGCTCGCCAACGACGCCGGCCTGAAGCGGTACGTGGGAGCCGCCCCGCCCGCCGGCAGCGGCGAACACACCTACTACATCGCCGTACACGCCGTGGACGTGGAGACCCTGGGCCTCGACCACGGCGTTCCGCCGGCCTTCCTCGGCTTCAACCTCTCGGGCCACACGCTGGCCCGGGCGGTCGTCACCGCCCGCTTCTCCGTCGACTGAAGTCCCTCCCAGGTCGACTGAAGCCCCGACACCCCACCGGCCGCGACGCTTCCCGTCGCGGCCGGTGGGGTGTCCGCCGAGCCCGTGACCGCCGCCGAGGCACCACGACGCGGATCCCGTGGCCCGGGTCCGCCCTTCGGCACGCCCCATCCGGCCGGCCCGGTCGGTGAACGGGAGCCAGGGGACGGGGCATCCGGCGCGCCCGGCACGTCACGGTGCTTGGTGAGCCGTCGGCGGTCTTCGGCGCGGCGCGTCGGGTGGCGCCCTCCGGCAGGTCGAACGGGAAGACGGCCACGCCGGCCGGTGAGCCGGTCAGCCGTGCACCGGACCCACGGTCGCGCGTTCCCTCGACCGTGGGTCCGGTGGCGGGTCGGGGCCCTTCCCGGCGGCCCTTCGGCACGCCCGCCGCCCGCGCGCGTGGCGGACACGCTCGCGCGCACGTGTCCGCCACGTGCGCGCCGTTGTGTCCCCTGGCGGGGAAAGCGTTGCCGGGGTGCTCAGGCTCGGTCACCGGTTCCGCACACGTGCCCGGGGCCTGTCAGACCCCCTGGACGAGCCGCGCGCGGTCGTCACGGCGTGACCGCAGGGCCAGCGAGAGGACCGCGCTCGCGGCGAGGAGGGCCACGACCAGGCCGTAGACGGCGACGGTGGCGGTCAGCGGGACGAAGTCGCCGGCGATGCCCGCTACGAGGACCGGCGCGCCGTACGCCGTGTAGGCGACGAGGTAGACCGCGGCGAAGAGGCCGCCCCGGCTCGCGTTGTCCGCGAGCGGGCCCAGTATGCGCAGGGAGGAGCCGAACGCCGCACCCTGCCCGGAGCCGCCCAGCAGCGCGCCGACGACGACGAGCGGCAGCCTGGCTGTCACGACGCCGGTGACCGTGAGGACGGCACCGGCCAACACCAGGAGCGCGCCGGTGCGAGTGGCCCGCCCGGCGGACAGCCGGCCGAAGCCGATGCCGGCCACCGCCGCCGCCATCGGCTGGACGGCGACGATCGCACCGTTCACCGCCGCGTTGCGGATGCCGAAGACCGACGCGTCGAAGGACGGCGCCAGGCCGAGGAAGAGGCCGGAGAACATCCAGCCGGCGGCGACCAGGGGGGCCAGGGACCAGAACCATCCGCGGGCCGTCCGGACGACGCTCAGCCTCGGGCGCAGCGAGGCCAGCACACCGGGGTGCCGGTCCGCCGTCTCCGGGGCGGCCAGCACGGAGGCGATGCCGTAGACGAGAACCACCGTCAGGCCGAGGAACACGACGGCCGTCGGGTGGGTGCTGGACTGGACGGCCAGGCCCGCGAAGAGGGCTCCGAGGGCCAGTCCGCCCACCGGGGCGGCGCTGGTCAGCACCGTCATGACCGGCCGGTGCCGCGGAGCGGCGAGCTCGATGATCGCCGCCGTGAACGTACTGGTGGCCGCCCCCGTGGCCATGCCCTGCACGGCCCGCGCGGCGATGATCCAGCCGATGCCGTCGGCGGCCAGGAACAGCGCGCTGGTGACCAGCAACAGGAGCATGGCGCTGACCAGCACCGGCCTGCGGCCGATGTGGTCCGATACGGAACCGGCCACGAGCAGGGTGGCCAGCAGCGTCACCGCGTACACGGTGAACGCCGTGGTGAGCTGCCAGGCGGGGAAGCCCCACTCGCGCTGGTAGAGCAGGAAGAGCGGGCTGCCGGCGCCGGCCCCGAAGGCGACGGCGATCGAGGCGATCACCACGCCGGCGGTGGCCAGCGGCCGACCGCGGCCGGAGGGCGAAGCCGGGTCCGAGGAGGACGCCGGGGTCTGGTGTGAGGAAGGGACTGAAGACAGCTTCACGGCGTCTCCTCGGGCCGCTTGTTCCGGACGGGTCGGACGGGTGCCGACCCGCGAGGTCACACCGGCGCTCAGACCGCGGCGGCGAGCGCCCGGCGTCCGGCGCTGATCACAGCCGCCTGCCGGGCCACGCGCGCGCCCAGGTGTTCGGCCGTGGCGATGTCCGCGCCGTGGACGGTGTCCGTCCCGCCGTCCATCGGCGTCTGCGCGCCCGCTCCGCTCCAGAAGCCGAGGCGGTTCAGGTCGTGCTCGGAGGCGCTGGTGGAGTTCCAGCCCGGAGCCAGGCCCAGGCTGACCCAGAGCATCCGGTGCTGGGCGGCGAAGGCGGCGAAGAACGCGAGGGTGTTGTTCTTGTCGCCGCTCTTGGAGGCCGAGTTGGTGAATCCCGCCGCCAGCTTGTCCGCCCACCGCCCCTCGGCCCAGCGGCCACTGGTCGCTTCGGCGAAGGCGTGGAAACCGGCCGAGGCGCCGCCCATGTAGGTGGGCGATCCGAAGACGATCGCGTCGGCGTGGTCCAGCCCCTGCCACTGTTCGTCGGTCACGGCGGTCACGTCCACGAAGACGACGTCGGCGCCGGCCTGCGCGGCCCCGCGGCGGACCGCTTCGGCGAGCACGGCCGTGTGTCCGTAGCCGGAGTGGTAGGCGACGGCGACGGACGGGTGGGCGGAGGACGATTCGGACATGGAAGCTCCTGTGAGAGTGAGTGCTTTGGGGGAGTGCGAGAGTGAGTGCTTCGGGGGGAGGGGGGCCGCGTGCCTCCCGACCCTGGGAGGGGCGTCACGGTCGTTCGCCGGTGACCCCTTGTTAGGAACCGGGCCGGTCGGCCGGTTCGCAAGGCGCAGCCGCGCGGGGCGGTTCCGCGGGCGCCGGCTCCGGGTGTGGGGTTCTCAGCCCCGGGCGAACGGGTTGCCCAGGGCCTCGTAGTCGGCCTGCGTCAGCTTCAGCGCGGCAGCCGCCACGTTCTCCTCCAGGTGCTCGACCGACGACGTGCCGGGGATCGGCAGGACGACCGGCGAGCGGTGCAGCAGCCAGGCCAGCGCCACCTGGGAGGGTGAGGAGGCCAGGCGGGCCGCGATGCGGGCGAGCGGACCGCCCGGCCGGGCCAGCTGCCCGGTGGCCAGCGGGAACCAGGGCAGGAACGCGATGTCGTTCGCCTCGGCGTACCGCAGGACGTCCTCGGAGTCGCGCTGGGCGATGTTGTACAGGTTCTGCACGGAGGCGATGGGCACGATGGCGCGGGCCCGCTCCAGCTCCTCGACGCCGACCTCGGAGAGCCCGACGTGGGCGATCTTGCCCTCGTCGCGCAGCTCCTTGAGGACACCGATCTGGTCCTCGAAGGGTACCGAGGGGTCGATGCGGTGCAGCTGGAAGAGCGGAATGCGCTCCAGACCCAGCCTGTGGAGGCTGGACTCCGCCTGCCGGCGCAGGTACTCGGGCCGGCCGTTCGGCCGCCACTCCCCGGGACCGGGACGGGCCAGCCCGGCCTTGGTGGCGATGACCAGGTTCTCCGGGTACGGGTGCAGTGCCTCGCGCAGGAGCTGTTCGGTCGTCCCGGGTCCGTAGGAGTCGGCGGTGTCGATCAGGGTCACGCCCAGTTCCACGGCGCGGCGCAGGACACGCACACCCCTGTCCCGGTCGGGGAAGGGACCCCACACTCCCGGACCCGTCAACTGCATGGTCCCGTAAGCGAGTCGGTTGACCACGAGCTCACCGCCGAGGGCGAACGACCCGGATGACTCCGCTGAGATGGTGTCCATGTCTCGCTGCCTTTCTCGTCAGGGCCGCCCGCGGTCGGGGCGGCCCCCGGCACCCTGGAGGTGCCGCGTTGTCTGTGCGGGTGGCATCACCGCGCCGGCGAGGAACCCGCGACGGCGCGTGCACGGCCGGCGTCCCACCGGCGATGACGACGCCGTGGTCGCGTCGGCGGAGCAGCCCGGAGTCGTCACGTCACCGAGGCCATCGGATCTCCTTGGCGAACCGTGACCGTGGCGGGGACCGGAAGAGGGGCGCCGACGGGTCACGGGCTCGTCCGAGGCGGTCCGCCGGCCGCGCGGTCGACCCGGTCGTCGGGCCTCTCGCTGCCGGCCCGACCAGCATGGCCGCCGTTTGTGGATACTTAGTGGGGTCCGCTTCGGGGCACCTGGCGGCGTCCGCGCACCAGCTCCCGGCGGCCTCCCCTCTCCAGTTCCCGGCGGCCTCCGCGCGCCGGTCGGCCACCGCCAGGCGCCCGCTCCGCCGCCGCTCCGTCGCCGCGCCGCACGGCCGGCCCGCCGGGCACCGTCCCGGCGGGCCGGCCGTGCGCGGCCGTGCTCAGAAGCCGGTCATCGTGATCTTGCCGATGGCCTTGCCCGATTCCAGGACGCGGTGAGCCTCGCGCAGGTGCTCGGCGTTGATCGTGCCGAGGTCGGTGGTGGCGGTGGTGGTGAGGATTCCCGTGTCGACCAGGCGGGCGATCTGGTCGAGGATGTGCCGCTGCACCGCCTGGTCGGGCGTCTGGTGGAGCGAGCGGGTGAACATGAACTCCCAGTGGAACGAAATGCTCTTGGACTTGAGCACGCCGATCTCGACCGGGCCGAAGTCGTCGATGGCGACGAGCCGTCCGAGCGGCTTGAGGATGTCCGCGTAGGCGGTCAGGTTCCGGTCCGTACCGGCGGTGCTGAAGACGAAGTCCATCCCGCCCGGTGCCACCTCGGCCACCTGCGGGGGCAGGGGCCTGCGGTGGTCGACGACATGGGACACCCCCATGCGGCGGGCGAACTCGGCGGTCTCCGGGCGGGAGGCGGTACCGATCACCGTCAGGCTGGTCAGGGCGCGCGCCAGCTGGGCCACCATGGCACCGACACCGCCCGCGGCGGCGGTGACCAGCAGGGTGCCGGTCTTCTCCAGGGCGCCCTCGCGCAGGCCGAGGTGCTCGAAGAGGCCCTCCCACGCGGTGAGCGACGTCAGCGGCAGGGCCGCCGCCTCGGCGAAGGAGAGGGTGGCCGGCTTGTGGCCGACGATGCGCTCGTCCACGGTGTGGAAGAGGGCGTTGGCACCGGGCCGGTCGATGGCTCCGGCGTAGAAGACCTCGTCGCCGACCTCGAACGCCTCCACCTCGTCGCCGACGGCGACGACCGCGCCCGCGGCGTCCCACCCGAGGACCCTGGGCTCGCCGCCCGGATCGTTGTTCTGCCGCACCTTGTAGTCCACCGGGTTGACCGCGATGGCCTCGACCCGTACGAGCAGGTCGCGGGGGCCGGGCCGCGGCACCGGCAGCGTGACGTCGACCAGGCTCTCCGTGTCGTCGACGGGAAGGCTCTTGCGGTAGGCGACCGCCGGCATGGTGGTGGGGATCTCACTCATCTCGCGCTCCTGTTGTGCCGTAGGTGCTGGCTGCGGCGATAACGTAGCTCGGGGGAGGTAGTAACCTTCAACGGAACCTACTTCCCTTTGGAAAGTAAGCTGGTAGAAGCCGATCCACGAGCGGAGTGACGCGACCGTTGGCGACGACATGCGCATCCGAACGACACGACCACCACGACGTCTACGCGGCCCAGTGCCCCTGCCGGGAGGTGCTGGACCTGCTGGCCAACAAGTGGTCGGCGCTGGCGATCGGGGCGATGGAGGAGGGGCCGCAGCGCTTCGGGGCGCTACAGCGGCGTCTGGAGGGCGTCAGCCCGAAGGTGCTCACCTCCACGCTCCGCCGCCTGGAGGAGAAGGGGTTCGTGGACCGGACCATCTACCCCGCGGTGCCCCTGCACGTGGAATACGCGCTCACGGACCTGGGATGCAGCGTGGCCCAGCCGCTCGCCCAGCTACGGAACTGGGTGGAGGACCACGTCGACGAGATCGCCTAGGCACGCGGGCCCGTCCGGCGGTCCGCTCGCCTTCGTCGCGGGTACGGCACGTCATGCCGGCCGGTTCCGGGTGCCGTTGCTCGCCGGTGCCCGGAAGGCGCGCGGGTCGCCGGGGCGTCGCAGGGCCGGGTCCTCGTCGGCGAGGTGCTGCCCTTCGCCCCGGCGTCCGGTGGCGAAGTAGTTCCGAGGCCGAGGTGCATGAACCCGGCCAGGCCGCTCTCGACCAGCCGCCAGGCACTGCGTCTGCCGTCGGCGAGCGGAATCGGGGGAGGTCGCGGCGGTGTCGGCCCGGACGGGGCCGCCGGGATGCGCCCCGGTCGCCCGGCGCCGGATCAGTGCCGCCGGACGCCGCCGGGTCCTGCGTGGGTGCCCGGAGTGTCCGGCACCGGCCGCACCACCTCGACCGGCCCATGGACCGCGTCCGAGCAGCCTGCCTCCCGCGCCGCAGGGGCGAATTGTCCGCGCCGGGGGAGGTGAACCGTCCCCGCCGGCGTGCGCCGGGCCTCGCCCGTGCGAAGCCCGGCGCCGGGCACCCAGGCCGCGGACCGCGGGCGTCCGCTTCGCCGGGAACGGCACTTTCCACCCTCCGGTGTCCGGTGCCGGACCCTTGAGCCGGTCAGTGATCAGTGATCGGTGATCAGTGTGTAGCGGACGGTCTGGGCCTGGATGAGCCCGTCGTGGAAGACGAAGGTGTCGACACCGTCTTCCACGCGGCGCCCTGTCGGGCTGGCCGCGGACCATTCGAGGAACAGGACATCGCCTGCGAACTGCGGCTTCAGTTCCCAGTCGGCGTCCGGGAGATCGGCCAGCAGCTTGCCGATCGCCTCTTTGACCCCTTCGCGGCCGTGCAGGGTGCCGGACGGTGTGATGAACACGGCGTCCTCGGCGTAGTTGGCGGCGACGCGGTCGAGATCTCCCGTCCCCAGCCGCGCACCGTGGTCGGCGAACACCTCCTGCGGACGACGGTGATCCGATGGGGTGGGTGTTGTCATGACGTGCTCCTTCGCACAGGGGCCGGGGCCGTTCAGCGCCCGGGGACCGACAGGACGAGCTTTCCCCTGGTGTGACCGCCCTGGCTGATGCGCCACGCTTCCGCGGCCTCATGGAGGGGCAGCACTCGGTCGAGATGGACGGTCAGCCGGCCGTCGTCGGCCAGGGCGGCCAGGGCGGTGAGATCGGCCCGGTCCGGCCGCACCCATACGTAGTGCCCGCCCTTGGCGGCGGCTTCCGGGGCGACGACGGAGGCCAGCCGGCCGGGGTCGTCGAGCAGGTCGAGCGAGACGTCCACCGCGTCGTGCCCGGCGAAGTCCACAGCGGCGTCCACCCCTTGGGGGGCCAGCTCACGGACACGGTCGCGCAGGCCGTCCCCGTAGGCCACGGGGACGGCGCCCAGGGAGCGGAGGAAATCGTGGTTGCGCTCGCTCGCCGTCGCGATGACCCGTGCCCCGAGGGCGGTGGCGATCTGGACTCCGAACGAGCCGACACCCCCGGCCGCGCCGTGGACGAGCACCGTCTCGCCCGGCTGGAGGCCGGTGCGCCGGACGGCCTGGTAGGCGGTGAGCCCCGCGAGGGGTACGCCCGCCGCCTCCTCCCAGGTGAGCGCGGCGGGCTTGGGAGCCAGCAGGCGCACGTGCGCGGAGACCAACTCCGCATAGGCGCCGAACTGGGCCCAGTCCTTGCGGATGTAGCCGAAGACCTCGTCGCCGGGGGCGAACTCGGTGACGTCGAACCCCACCCGCTCGACGACGCCGGCCACGTCCCAGCCGGGAATCAGCGGGAAGCCGGTCTCCATGACGGCGTCGAGCCGTCCTTCGGCGAGCTTCCAGTCGACCGGGTTGACCCCGGCCGCCTTCACACGGACGAGGACTTCACCGGGTGCCACTTTGGGGTCCGGCAGCTCTGTCCATTCGAGGTCTTCGGTACGACCGTACCGGCGCAGTGCCATGGCTTTCATGGACGGACGTGCTCCTTTCAGGCGGCGACCGCGATCGGGGTGGGCGACGACCGCAACGCCCGGACCAGCGGTTCTAGCCTGGCGTCCTGAGCTGCCTCGGCGAGCGCCGCCCGCAGGGCGGTGTCGTGAGTGGGGCGCGCCGCCTCAAGCAGCTCCGTACCGGCGTCGGTGACGTTGGTGTAGATCCCGCGGCGGTCGGTGGGGCACAGGTAGCGGGACAGCAGTCCGCGGTCCTCCAGGCGGGTGACCAGACGCGTGGTGGCGCTCTGGCTGAGGACGACGGCGTCGGCGACCTGTTTCATCTGCAAGTGCCCTCCGTCTCCGTCGTGCTGCCGGCTGAGCACGTCGAGCAGCGCGTACTCGCGGGCGCTCAGGCCGTGACCCGTTTCCAGGGCGCGTTCGAGGTGTGTCTCGATCTTGCCGTGCAGCAGGGAGAGGGCGCACCAGCCCTGAGCCAGGACGGAGAGCGCTGGGGTGGTGGCGGTCACAGGAGCCTCCTTCGGCGGCGGGCCGGTCGATGGCCAGCATACTTGCGCACAATGTCTATTGCAAGCACCGGCACACCGCGCTTGCGTATATGAAGCGTCTGCAACTATTGTGGTCGCACGTAAGCGTTCCACGCAATCGCTCGGAAGGTCTCTCCCCATGCCTCTCGCGCTCCTGGCCCTGGCCATCGGGGCCTTCGGGATCGGCACCACCGAATTCGTGATCATGGGCGTGCTGCCCCAGGTCGCGGACGACTTCGGTGTCAGCATCCCCACCGCCGGCTGGCTGGTGTCCGGCTACGCGCTCGGCGTCGTCATCGGTGCCCCGCTGCTCACCGTGCTCGGCACCAGGGTGTCCCGCAAGAAGATGCTCATGTTCCTCATGGGCCTGTTCATCGTGGGCAACGCCCTCTCGGCCGCCGCCCCGAGCTTCGGCCTCATGCTCGTCGGCCGGGTCATCGCCTCCCTCGCGCACGGCGCGTTCTTCGGCATCGGCTCGGTGGTCGCCGCCGACCTGGTCGCCCCCGAGAAGAAGGCCTCCGCCATCTCCCTGATGTTCATGGGCCTGACCGTCGCCAACATCGTCGGCGTCCCCGGCGGCACCTACATCGGACAGGTCGCCGGCTGGCGCCTCACCTTCACCCTCGTCGCCGCCCTCGGCGTCATCGGACTCCTCGGCGTCGCCAAGCTCGTCCCCGAGCAGGGCAAGCCCAGGGCCGGGAACGTCCGTGCCGAATTCGCCGCCTTCAAGAACGTCCAGGTCTGGCTCGCCATGGCGATGACCGTCCTCGGCTACGGCGGTGTCTTCGCGGCCATCACCTACATCACTCCGATGATGACCCGGGTGGCCGGCTACACAGAGGGCGCCGTGACCTGGCTGCTCGTCCTGTTCGGCGTCGGCATGTTCCTCGGCAACCTGCTCGGCGGCAAGTTCGCCGACCGGGCCCTGATGCCGATGCTCTTCACCACCCTGGCGGCCCTGGCCGCGGTACTGCTGCTGTTCACCGCGACCGCCCACAACAAGGTCCTCGCCGCCATCACGCTCACCCTGATCGGCGCGCTCGGCTTCGCCACGGTGCCCCCGTTGCAGAAGTGGGTCCTCGACCAGGCCTCGGCCGCCCCGACCCTGGCCTCGGCCGCCAACATCGGCGCCTTCAACCTCGGCAACGCGCTGGCCGCCTGGCTCGGCGGTGTGGTGATCGCGGCCGGCCTCGGCTACACCTCGCCGAACTGGGTCGGTGCCCTGCTCTCCGGCTCAGCCCTGCTGCTGTCCTTCCTCGCCGCGTTCCTCGACCGCCGTACACGCCGGGCCTCCGACAGCGTCACGGCCGGCTCCCCGCACCCGCAGGCCCAGCGGACCAGCGCCCCGATCGGCCACTGACCCCTTTGCCCACCCGGCACTGACCCCCCACCCGGCACTGACCCCCCACCCACTCGGTCACTGCCCCCGGCCACTGGCCCCCCGCATACCAACCCCCCACCCACCCACCCACCCGGCCGGACCAGACCCGACACCCCGAACGAAGCGAGCACCACACCATGAGCACCCCCGCCACCGTCGCCCCCCTGACCACCCAGGACGCGGAGGCCCTGATCACCGCCGCCCGTCGTGCCGCGGAGGCGGCCGGGGTCACCGTCAGCGTCACCGTCCTCGACGCCGGCGGTCACCTCATCGCCTTCCGCCGCGACGACCGCGCCGTGCTGATCTCCGGGGAGACCAGCACCCGCAAGGCGTACACCGCGCTCCAGCTCAACGCCCCGACCGCCGACCTCGTCGACCTGGTCAAGCCGGGCGGCCCGTTCCACACCCTGCCCACCGCCCTCGACCGGCCGCTGCTGTTCATCGCCGGCGGCCTGCCCGTCCACCGCGACGGCCGCCTCATCGGTGCCATCGGTGTCGGCGGCGGCACCCCCGAGCAGGACCACGGGTTCGCCGCCACGGCACTCGGCACTGTCGCCTGAGGACATCCCTCGTCTGAGGACATCCCGGCCGGCAGTGCCGGCCCAGCGCCCGACCGCCGGAACGGATCGGCCGGGCCCGCACCACGGCAGGCCAGGGCGCACTCCGCCGCACCGGAGGGGCCCTGCCCGGCACCACCCGTCACCACGCAAGGAACTCCCGCGCATGACCGCCCCCGTCCCCACCGTCACGCTCCACAACGGCGTCGAGATCCCCCAGCTCGGCTTCGGCGTCTTCCAGGTCCCCGACGCCGAGACGGCCACGGCCGTCTCGGCCGCTCTGGAGGCCGGCTACCGCTCCATCGACACCGCCGCGATCTACGGCAACGAGTCCGGGGTCGGCAAGGCCCTCGCCGGCTCCGGCATCCCCCGCGACGACCTGTTCGTCACGACCAAGCTGTGGAACGCCGACCAGGGGTACGACGCCACGCTCAAGGCCTTCGACGCCGGCCTGGAAAGGCTGGGACTGGACTACGTCGACCTTTACTTGATCCACTGGCCGACCCCGGCCCGTGACCTGTACCGGGAGTCATGGAAGGCCATCGAGAAGCTGGCCGCCGAGGGACGGATCAGGGCCGCGGGCGTCTCCAACTTCCAGCCGGCGCACCTGAAGCGGCTGCTGGACGGCGCCGACCTGGTGCCGGTGGTCAACCAGATCGAGCTGCACCCCGGCCTCCAGCAGAGCGAACTGCGCGCCCTGCACGCCGACCTCGGTATCGCCACCGAGGCGTGGAGTCCGCTGGCGCAGGGCGCCGTCCTCGGTGACGAGGCGATCACCGCCATCGCCGCGCGGCACGGCAAGTCGCCCGCGCAGGTCGTCCTGCGCTGGCACCTCCAGCTCGGCAACATCGTCGTCCCCAAGTCCGTGACGCCCGCCCGCATGCGCGAGAACCTCGACGTCTTCGACTTCACCCTGTCGGGCGAGGAGATGGCCGCGATCGCCGCCCTCGACCGCGGTCTGCGCACCGGTCCGCACCCGGACACCCTCCACTAGTCCCTCTTGGCCGACCCGGGCGGGAGCGCTTGGCACCGTCCCGCACGGACTGTCCCGGACCACGCGGACGCGGCGGGCGGACCCGCCCGCACGAGCCGCCGTACCGACCTTGAAAGGTGTCCATCCGATGTCCCCGACCCCCACTGCCCTGGAGCGGCTCGTGAACCCCGCGGGTCTGCCGACCCTGGGCCTTGAGCTCCCCCTCAACAACGACTGGGGCCACACGCGCCTGCGCGCCAACCGGGCCGCCGGCCGTCCCTTCGGCGTCCCCGACCTGACCCGTCACGCCGAACTGGCGCGCCTCGCCGACACCCTGGGCTTCGCGGCCCTGTGGGTCCGGGACGTGCCCCTGTACGACCCCGAGCAGTTCGGCGACGCCGGCTCCGTCTTCGAGGCCTTCACACATCTGGGTCACCTCGCAGCCGTCACCGAGCGGGTCGTGCTCGGGACCGGCGCCATCGTGCTGCCGCTGCGGCAGCCGCTGCTCGTCGCGAAGGCGGCGGCCACCGTGGACGTCCTCTCCGGCGGCCGGTTCGTCCTCGGGCTGGCCAGCGGCGACCGGCCGGTGGAGTACCCCCTGTTCGGCGAGGACTTCGAGGCTCGTGGTGCCACGTTCCGCAAGGGCGTGGAGATCCTGCGCGAGGCCTGGGCCACCCGTGCGAGCGGGCAGGGCATCAGCCTGCCCGACATCGGACTCGGCGCCGATCGCAACCTCGATGTGCTGCCCAAGCCGACGGGGCGGACCGTTCCCCTCGCCATCGCGGGGCATGCGCAGCAGTCCGCGGAGTGGATCTCACGCAACGCCGACGCCTCCCTCAACTACCCCCGCCCCCTGGGCGCCCTGCGGCTGAAGACCCGCGAGTGGCAGCAGCTCACCGCCGGGGCCCCCAAGCCGTACCTCACTCCGATGCAACTGGACCTCACCGAGGACCCGGCCGTCGCCGCGACCGCGATCCGGCTCGGCCTGCGCACCGGACGTGAGGCCCTGGTCGACCACCTGCGGGAGATGGGCGGGCTCGGCGTCAGCCACGTCTCCTTCAACCTGCGGCCCGGCGACCGACCCGTCGAGGAGGTCCTCCGGGAACTCGCCGAGACGGTGCTGCCGCACTTCCCCACCCCCGACGTGACGACCGCGACCGGTGCGGACCCCGTCGCCACGCTCTGACACCGGCTGCGCGCCGATCGTTCCGTACCGGACCCATGCCGCTCGCGTGAACGCCGCGGACCTCTCCTCCCCCCAGAACATCTCAACTTCCCAGAACATCTCACCTTCCGAAGGAGTGACTCATGTTCAAGAACATCGTGGTCGCCGTCGATTCCAGCGCGGGCGACACGGTCGCCCTGCGCACGGCCACTCGTCTGGCGCAGGTCGCGGGCGGCGTCGTGCACGTCCTCCACATCGCCGTCACGGACATCGAGCACCAGACGGTCGTGCGTCTGGAGGACACCGGCGCGGCACGGCAGGTCCTCGACATCGCGGTCAAGTCGGTAGCCGACGCCGGAGTCCGCTCCGAAGGACACCTCGCGGCGGGGACGGTCGGTGAGGTGCCCGGCATCATCACCGACACGGTCCGGGACCTCGGCGCGGACCTGCTGGTGATCACCCCGCACAAGCGGAACATGTTCACCGCCTGGTTCACACCCCGGGTGAGCGACGCGGTGACACACGTCAGCGGCATCCCCGTCCTCCTGGTGCCCGACGGCGCCGACGCGTAGCGGGCCGCGGGGCGCCGGGGCGCCGGGGCACCGAGCTCGGGAGGGCTCCCTGTCGGGCACCTCTTGCCCGAGTGGGGTTATGCGTATAACTTGCCCCCGGGGAGCAGTTTCCCCGCGTCGCCCCGGTCCAGAGAGGAGGTCACCGATGAACACGAGTCAGGCGAGCCGCCACCTGTGGATCTTCGGTGACCACTCCTTCCGCAGCGATTTCTACGGCTGACAAGAGGCTTCGCGTCGAGGGGACAGGTGTGCCCTCGACCCGGCTCCACGGCACCCGAGGTGCCCTGTCTCCCTCCCTCTCGGCCAAGGAACTTCGCCATGTCCCAGCTCACCCCTGCCCGCTGCCCGGTCCCGCACGACGGCACCCAGTGGGCCGCCCGCCACATGCCGATGCTGGCAGCCACGATGCGGACGCACGCGTCCGCGTTCGCCGGCCGCCGCATCGGCATCTGCCTGCACATCGAACCCAAGACCGCCGTGCTGGTCGGCCACCTCGCCCAGGCGGGCGCCGAGATCGTCCTCACCGGGTCTCCCGGCACCACGCAGGAGGACACCGCGGACGCGCTGCGCGACTACGGCATCACCGTCGTCGGCCACCGCTCCGACGACCTCGCCCGGCACCGCGAGAACATCGCGCGCGTCCTGGACGCACAGCCCGACCTCATCCTCGACAACGGCGCCGATCTCATCGAGGGTGTCCTCGCCCGTGGCGGCCTGCCCGGCCTCGTCGGCGCCACGGAGGAGACGACCACCGGGGGCCTGCGCATCCGCTCCTGGGACCGCCGGCCGGACTTCCCGGTGATCGTCATCAACGACAGTCGCCTCAAACTGCTGGTCGAGAACGAGTTCGGTGTCGGCCAGAGCGTCGTCCAGGGCTTCATGAACGCCACCAACCTCATGATCCCGGGAGCCCGTGCCACCGTCGTCGGCTACGGCCCCTGCGGACGCGGCGTCGCGGACACGCTCGCCCACCTCGGCGCCCGCGTAGCGGTCGCCGACACGGACCCCTACCGTGCGCTGGAGGCCGTGATGGCAGGCCACCGGGTCGGCGCACTCGTCGACCTGCTGCCCCGCACGCAACTGCTCTTCCTGGCCACCGGCCATCCCGGCGTCATCGGTGCCGCGGAGATCGGGGCGCTGCGGCACGGCACCGTCGTCGCCGGGGTCGGACACATGCCCTGGGAAGTGGACGCGAACGCGCTCGCCGAACACACCGCCTCCGTACACCGCTCCGGGCCCAGCGGACAGGAACGCGCCGTGCACCGACTGCGCGACGGCCGCGAGATCGTGATCCTTGCCGATACGAAGATGATCAACCTGACGGCGGCCAAGGGCAATCCGATCGAGGCCATGGACCTCGGTCTGACCCTCCAGGCACGCAGCCTCGCCGCGATCGCCACCGGCCACAGCCCCTCACTCGAACCCGGTGTACAGGCGGTGCCGGCGTCCATCGACAGGCAGGTCGCCGCCGACCTCGTCGACACTCTGAGCCGTATCTGAGTTCCCGGACCCGGCCCGTGCGGGCCTGATGCGCCCGGCCGTCCCCGGTCACATCAGGCCGTCCGGCGCCGCCCCTTCGAGGTGTACCTTTCCGACGGATCGATCGACAGGTCATCGAACAAGGCCGACGTCGTCGCGTCGGTCGGGAAGGCACGCCGATGCGTACGCTGGTCGACGAGGACCGTACGACGCCGAGCGGCGGTTCGCCGCCGGCCGAGACCGTTCGGGACGGCCCATGGCGGACGCCGGCCGCGCTGGAGACCGAAGTCGACGCTCACCGCGCCGAGTTGGCCGATGAGCGCGACGACCCGGGGCAGCGCCTGGCGGGCCGCGGCCGTCACCGGAGCCGGCAGGTCGTGGACGCGCCCCGCCGCGTCGCCCCCGTCCGTGCCGGAGCCCGCTTGCGACACGGGCGGCTCGTCGGACACCCCGAGGCGGTCGCGGCGTGAGCGCCCTCGCGGCCCAGGCCCTCGGCACCAGGCGGCTGGACCTGCTGCCGCTGCGCGTCGAGCACGCCGAGGAGATGGCCGCGGTGCTGTCCGACCCGGCCCTGCACACCTTCATCGGCGGCACTCCGGACACCCCGCGAGCCCTGCGTTCGCGCTACCGGCGCCTCACCGCGGGCTCGCCCGACCCCACCGTGTCCTGGCTCAACTGGGTGATCCGGCTCCGCGCGGAATCCTGCCTGGCGGGCACCGTCCAGGCCACGGTCGGCCCCTACGGCCAGGGCCTCGTCGCCGAGATCGCCTGGGTGGTGGGGACGCCGTGGCAGGGGCGGGGCATCGCCACCGAAGCGGCCCGGGAACTCGTCGACTGGCTCGGCTCGCAGCCGGTGCGCACCGTCATCGCCCACATCCACCCCGAACACCGGGCATCCGCCGCCGTCGCCGCTGCCGCCGGCCTCAGCCCCACCGACGAATGGCACGACGGCGAGATCACCTGGCAGCGGAGCGTCGGACGAGTGATCCACGGGTCGCGCTGACCGCGCCCGGCACCCGTCGCGCGCAGGGGCGGGGCCCACGTTCACCCCCCGGCGGCGCTCCCCGCGCTCAGGACTTCGACGAGCCCTCGCAGGCGCTGCTCAGGTCCTCCAGGTCCGAGGTCATCTCGTCCCGTGCCGCGTGGAAACTGGAGTTGCCCGGGTCCCTGAGGCTCGCGCCCATCGTCCTGGCGTCGGCGGCGAGGGCGCTGACGGCCGCGCGTACGTCCGCGTCGTCCGCGTCGGACGCGGCGCGGTCCAGGCTGGAAGCCAGGTCCTGGTACGTGGTGACGGCCGAGTCGACGTTGTCGCTGGTGACCGGGTTGGGGATCAGGTCGATGTGGCTCCGGAGCGTGTCGGTCGCCACCCGGCAGGCCGGGTCGGGGGCGGGATCCGGTTCCGCCTCCTCGGTGGCCGGGTCCGAGACGTCGGGGGATTCCGCGGCCGGTGGCGCGTAGGGAGTGTACGTGGAAGCCGGCTGGGAGCCCGTGGTCGACGTGTCGTCCTTCGTGGCGGCGTCGATGATCTTCGGGCCGAAGACGAGTGCGAGGACGGCGAGTACGGCCACGAACAGCCAGGCCGACGCCTGGTGGCCCGACGTGGTCCGCTCGGCGGCGTAGACGTCCTGCACGGTGATCTGCCCGCCCTTGCCGGTGCCCTTCACCCTGGCCAGGTCGACGCCCTTCAGGGCCGCGCGTTCCCGGGCGGCCGGGGTCGCGTCGATGCGGGACGTCCTCTCCGACGTGCCTGCGGTCCCCGCCTCCTTCGTCTTGCCGCCCCCGCCCGTGACCTTCGTCCGCGCCGTCCCGCCCGCACCCTTGGTCGGGGGAGCGTCGAGGAGGGCCAGGGCCTTCTCGACCGTCGGCCGTTCGTCGGGGTCCTTCTCCAGGAGCGCGGTGATCAGCGGCGTCAGCGTGCCCGCGTGCCGGGGCGGGTCCGGCTGCTCGATCAGGATCGCCGTGAGCGTCGCGGTCTGGCTGTCCCGGCGGAACGGCGAGACGCCCTCGACGGCCTGGTAGAGGGTGGCACCCAGGGAGAACAGGTCGCTGACCGGACGGTCGTCGACGCCGTTCGCGCGCTCCGGGGCGACGTACTCCAGCGAGCCGATGAATCCGCCGGTGGTGGTGAGCGAGGTGTCGGTGGCGTGGACGGCGATGCCGAAGTCGGTCAGCAGGAAGTCGCCGTTGTCCGCCACCATCACGTTCGCGGGCTTCACGTCGCGGTGGATGATCTCTTCCCGGTGGGCGGCCTGGAGCGCCGACAGCAGATGACGGGCCGCGCGCGTCGCCTCCGCCACCGACAACGGGCCGCGCCTGTCCAGGTGTTCGAGGAGCGAGTGCCCGGTGACCAGGCGCATGATCATCCAGGGCTTGTCGTCGTCGAAGACCACGTCGTGCACCGCGACGACATGGGGGTGGTCGCGCAGCCTGGCGGCGTTCCGCGGCTCCCGCTCGGCGCGGGCGAGGCGGTCGGCGTGCTCCTTGGGGGAGGTGGCCGGTGGGAGGTAGAGCTCCTTGACCGCGACGTCGATGCCGAGGTCCAGGTCACGAGCCTTCCAGACGATGCCGAAGCCGCCGCGGGCCAGTGCCTCGTCGAGACGGAAACGGTCCCCGATCACCTTGCCGGGCTGGGTCTCCTGTGCCATGGCCCCCCTCTCCACCGCCGGTCGTCCGACGCCACGTCGACACCGTATCGGTGCGTGCACGTTCTGTGACGGGCGCTTCGGCTCCGGGGACCGCTTGTGACGGAACCGTTTCCTGCCGCCCGCGGTGGTCACGCGAGCCGCCGCTCGGTGATCGCGGCGCCGGTCGCGTGCGGCTGTCGCGGCACCCCCCGTTCCCGGGTTTCCGGTCGAAGGTATTGACGCTCACGACGGCCGGTGAGAACGTTCTCTCACTCCGCAGCGAGAGAACGTTCTCTCGCTGCGAGGGGGCGTGCTGCACGGGTCATCGCTTCGGCCTCGTCGGCATCTGCCCCACCTGTCCTCTCGTCCGGGTCGGTCAGTCGGATCCGGACCTCAAGCACACGCGCGAGTGTCCCGGCATGCATGGAGGAGTTATGGGGAAGGCCCGTCCAGCGAAGAGAGGGTTCGCCGCGGTGGCCGTGCTGCTGCTCGCGGTGACCGGTTGCGGTTCCGGGGGGACGTCCGCTGGGGCGGGCTCTGCCGGTCAGGCGCAAGGGGTCGGCCGAGCGGGCGTACTGAAGATCGGTACCTCGAACAACATGAAGCCCTACGCCTACGAGGAGAACGGCAGGCTGACCGGCTTCGAGGTCGATCTCATCTCGGCAGCCGCGCGCAAGCTCAAGCTGGAGCCGCAGATCGTGTCCCTGGACTTCTCGGCGCTGCTGCCTGCGGTCAGCAACCGGCAGTTCGACGTGGCCGCCGCGGCGATCGGCATCACCGCGCCGCGCAAGAAGGTGGTCGACTTCTCCGACGGCTATCTCGCCGGCTACTTCGGCGTCCTGACCAAGCAGGACAGCGGGATCACCTCCTCCGTCGCGAGCGTGAAGGGCAAGCGGATCGCCGTGTTGCAGGGGTCCATCGAGGACGCCAACGCCGGCACGTTCCTGCCGGGCGCGGACATCGTCCGGTTCCCCGACGACAACTCCGCCGACCTGGCGCTGAAGAACAACCGAGTCGCCGGATTCTTCAACGACTTCGGGCCCAACCTCGGCATCGTCAAGAAGTACCCGGACCTGCACCTGAAGCAGCCCATCACCCTCCCGGCCACCGACTTCCCCGCCGGCTGGGCGGTACGCAAGGGCAACACCGAGCTGACCGGCGAACTCGCCGGCGCGCTCAAGCAGTTGGTCGACGACGGCACCTGGCTGAAGCTCTACAAGAAGTACTTCCCGCAGGACCCGGTGCCCACCGGCAGCCAGCTGCCCCCCTACACCCCCAAGGGGTAGCCATGAACGCGTTCCTGCACAACTTCTTCGACTGGCAACTGATCGGCCAGGTGCTGCCGGACCTGCTCGGCTACGGGCTGCGCAACACCCTGGTCCTCGCGGTGGCCTCCGCGCTGCTGGGCAGCGTCATCGGCATGGTCCTGGCGGTCATGGGCCTGTCGCACCGCTGGTGGCTGCGTCTGCCCGCCCGGATCTACACCGACCTCTTCCGGGGCCTGCCCGCGGCCCTGACCATCCTCATCGTCGGCGAGGGGGTGTTCTCCGCGCAGGTCAGCTGGCTGACCTCGCCGTACCCGGTGGCCATCCTGGCGATGAGCCTGATGTCGGGTGCGTACATCGGCGAGATCTTCCGCTCGGGCATCCAGAGCGTGGACAAGGGCCAGGGGGAGGCGTGCCGGGCCCTCGGGCTCACCCACGGCCAGGCGCTGCGCCTGGTGGTGGTCCCACAGGGCGTGCGCAGGGTCCTGCCGGCCATGGTCAACCAGTTCATCGCCATCATCAAGGACTCCAGCCTGGTGTACTTCCTGGGCCTGGTCACCAGCCAGCGGGAGCTGTTCCGCATCGGTCAGGACGACGCGATGACGACCGGCAACCTCTCCCCGCTGCTGGCCACGGGACTGTGCTACCTGCTGCTGACCGTCCCGCTGACCCACTTGGTCAACTCCATCGACCGGCGGCTGCGCGAAGGCTCCCGCCCGGCCGCGGCAACCGACGAACCGTCCCTCGTGGACCCGAAAGAGGCGCTGGTATGACGACGCCGGATGTGGCGGTCCCCTCCCACTCGCACCGCTACGAGGGGACGTCGCTCGAAGCCCGCGACGTGCGGATGAGGTTCGGGCCGGTCGAGGTCCTGCGCGGCGCGGACCTCCTCGCCCCGGCCGGCGAGGTGGTGTGCGTCATCGGCCCGTCCGGTTCGGGCAAGTCGACGCTGCTGCGCTGCCTGAACGGGCTGGAGACCCGCTCGGCGGGCCGGATCCTGCTGGGCGGCGAGGACACCTCGACGATGGACATCAACGTGCTGCGCCAGCGGGTCGGCATGGTCTTCCAGCACTTCAACCTGTTCCCGCACAAGACCGCGGCGCAGAACATCATGCTCGCGCTGCGGCACGTGAAGAAGATGCCGCAGGAACAGGCGGAGGCCATCGCCCGGCAGCGGTTGCGGGACGTGGGCCTGGCCGACCGCGCGGGACACCGTCCCACCCAGCTGTCCGGCGGTCAGCAGCAGCGGGTCGCCATCGCGCGGGCCCTGGCCATGGAGCCGCAGGTGATGCTCTTCGACGAGGTCACCAGCGCGCTCGACCCCGAACTGGTCAAGGGCATCCTCCAATTGATGGCAGACTTGGCCCGGGGCGGCATGACCATGGTCGTGGTGACCCATGAGATGGGGTTCGCCCGGAAGGTCGCCGATACGGTGGTGTTCATGGACGCGGGAGTCGTGGTGGAGTCCGGGCCGCCCGAGCAGATCTTCGACGCGCCCTCCTCGCCGCGGCTGAAGACCTTCCTGTCGCAGGTGCTGTGATGTCGGCCGGCACAGGAGCCGCGCCGGGGCGCAGGCGTCCGACGGTGGCCGACGTGGCCCGCGAGGCGGGTGTCTCGGTGGCCACGGCCGGCCGGGCGCTGGGCAACTACGGCCGGGTCGGGGACGACCTGCGCGAGCAGGTGCAGGCGGCGGCGGAACGGCTCGGGTACTCACCCAACGCCGTGGCGCGCAGCATGCGCTCCGGCGGCACGCGCAGCATCGGCTTCGTCGGCGCCGACATCTCCAACCCCTACTTCGCCACCGCGATGCGCGGCATCTGCGACGTGGCCCGCGAACAGGGCTACGAGCCGATCCTCGCCAACAGCGACGACCGGCTGGAGGTGGAGCGCGCCGCGGTCAGCGTCCTGCTGGACAAGCAGGTCGAGGGCATCGTCGTGGCGCCGACCTCGGTCACCGACGTCGCCCACCTGGAGCGGGCGAAGGAACTGGGCGTGCCGATCGTCCTGCTCGACCGGCACATCGGTGCGCTCGAAGCGGACAGCGTGGTGGTCGACAACGAGGCGGCGGCGTACGAGGCGGTCGCGCACCTGCTCGGCCTCGGCCACCGCCGGGTCGGTCTGCTCGCGTGCGTCGACCCCGCGGAGGGCCCGGAACTGGCGGCGCGGACCGGCACCGGACGGCTGACGGTCCGGGGCGCCGCCCGCCCGTCCATCGACCGTATCCGGGGCTACCTGGCGGCCGTGGACGACCACCGGGCGACCTCCTCGGCCGAGCTGATCCAGTACACGCCGCTCAGCGACGCGGCACAGGCCCAGCGGAGGGCGGAGGCCCTGCTGACGCAGCCGCAGCCGCCCACGGCCGTCTTCGCCACCGACAACGTCACCACGCAGGGCCTGTTCATGGCGGCACGCCGGCGTGGACTGGCGATCCCCGCGGACGTCTCCCTGGTCGGTTTCGACGACCTGGACTGGACCACGCTCGTCGATCCGCCGCTCACCGTGGTGGCCCAGTCACCGCTGGACATGGGCCGCGCCGCCGCGGTGCGCCTCTTCGAGCGGATCAAGGGCGACGACCGCCCGGCCGAGCGGATCGTGCTGCCGACCGAACTGGTCGTCCGCTCCAGCACCGCCGAGCACAGCCACGGCGTGCGCGAACATTCCGGCTGAGCCACTCCGACCCCGGCCGATCCCCGTACTGCGACTCCCGGCTGATCCCCCGCACCCCGACCCCGGCTGATCCGCGTACCGCGACCGTCGGCTGATTCCCGTACCGCGCCCGCTCCCGGCTGATCCACCGCGCCCCGCGTCGTCGGCCGGAACACCTTCGGGGCGCCGCACCCGACCCACGAGCAAGTGCCGCGCCCCGGGCGTCTCGTCCATGCCCTTCTCCCGAACACCGAGAGGTTTCCCCATGCGTACTTCCCTTTCCCGCCCCCGCGTCGCCGTCCTGGGCGGCGGTGTCATCGGGGTGGCGACCGCGACGCGGCTCGCCCTCCGCGGAGCACAGGTCGTCCTGGTCACCGAGTCCGAACTGGCCGACGGGGCGTCGGGCCGCTCCCTGTCCTGGCTCAACTCCTTCGGCGGCATGCGCTCCGAGGCCTACCACCGCCTGCGGGTCCTGGGCATCGACCGCTACCGCACCTTCGCCACCCGCGTCCCGTCCTCCGACTTCCTGAGGTTCGACGGCGGACTGACCTGGGCGGCGCCGGGTGAGGACGCGCACCGCGCGGCGTTCGAGCACATGCGGCGCAACGGCTACGACGCCGTGTGGCTGACCCGGGACGAGGTCCCGCGGTGGGCGCCCGGCGTGGACCCGGCCGCGGTCCCCGAGGAGGGCGCCATCTTCAACCCCGGTGAGGGCTGGGTGGATCTGGTCGCGCTCGTCCGGCACCTCGCCGGTGTGTTCACCGAGGCCGGCGGCGTGATCCGCGCCGGTGGCGGCGCCGCCGACGTGGTGGTCGAAGGCGGCCGGGCGGTCGCGGTGCGCACGGGCGCGGGGGAGCGGATCGACGTCGACGCCGTCCTGCTGGCGACGGGCGCCGACGTACCGCGCATGGTGCGCCCCTACGGGGTGCGGATCCCGGACGCGACGCCGCAGGCGCTGCTGGTGCGCACCAAGCCGGTCGACACGGCCCTGCGCGCCACGCTGAACACCCCGCGCGTGGCGCTGCGGCCCGCCCCGGGCGGGGCGCTGGTGATGGACTCCGACGCCTCGGCGGCCGAGGTGGTCGACCACGGGGACGGCAGCTACGAGGTCAAGGACTCCACCGTCGAGCAGTTGCTGCGCGAGGCGACGGCGGTGCTGGCCGGCGGTCCGCGGCTGGAACTGGACTCCTACGGCGTGGGCCGCAAGCCGATCCCCGGCGACGGCGAGCCGGTCCTCGGCGAACTCGACGAGGTCCCCGGCCTGTTCGTCGCGTTCACGCACAGCGGCGCGACCCTCGCCCTCATCGCCGGCGAACTGCTCGCCGACGAGATCACCACCGGCGAGCGCAGCCCGCTGCTGGCCGCGTTCAGCCCCGGCCGCTTCCGCTGACCACCGCCCCACCACAGGAAGGACGACGCATGACCACGCCCGTACGCATCGGTCTGGTCGGTTACGGCTTCGGCGGCCGGCACTTCCACGCGCCGCTGATCGCCTCCGCGCGGGACTGCGCGTTCCTCGGGGTGGTCACCACTTCACCCGAGCGCCGCGCCCAGGTCGCCCGCGACCTGGACCGGCCGACGTACGCCTCGCTCGATGAGCTGGCCCGGGCCGGCGCCGAGGCGGTCGCGATCTCCACGCCGGCGGCCACCCACGTGCCGCTGGCGCGGCAGGCGCTGAAGCTGGGCCTGGCGGTGGTCTGCGACAAGCCGTTCGCGCTCGACGCGGAGTCGGCGCGGGAGACGGTACGCCTGGCGGACCGGCTCGGTGTCCCGCTGACGGTCTATCAGAACCGGCGCTGGGACTCGGACTTCCGCACGCTGCGGCAGCTGGTCGACGACGGGAGGCTGGGCACGCTGATCGGGTTCGAGTCACGGTTCGAACGCTTCGAGCCCGAGCCGGGCCCGCCCGCCGCGGGCGGCGGCACCCTGCTCGACTTCGGCAGTCATCTGGTCGACCAGGCCCTCGTACTGTCCGGGCCCGTTCAGCGGGTGTACGCGCAGACGCACCACCGCGACGACGCAGGCGGCCTCGACGACGACGTCTTCATCACACTGACGCACCGCAACGGCGTGCAGTCACACCTGTGGGGAAGCTGGCGCCAGGGTGCCCCGGGCCCACGCGTCCGGGCCACCGGCACCTCGGGCACCTACGTCGTCGACCGGATGGACGGGCAGGAGGCGCTGCTGGTCGCGGGCGCCCGCCCGGCGTCGGAGGGCGACCGTTGGGGGACCGAGCCCGAGGACCACTGGGGACAGGTGCTGCGTGGAGCGTACGCCGAGTCCGTGCCGTCCGCCCGCGGCGCGTGGGACCTGTTCTACCCCGCCTTCGCCGCGGCGGTCCGCGGCACCGGTGCGGTGCCCGTCGATCCATGGGACGCGGTGGAGACCGCCACCGTGCTGGACGCCGCCCGTACCAGCGCCCACACCGGCCAGGCCGTACGCCTGCCCTGACCCCGCACCCATTCCCCCATCGATCCGGTGAAGGAGCCCAGCCCCGTGCGTGTCAACGACCCCGTCCTGCAACCCCTGCGGATCAACAACCTGACCCTCAAGAACCGGATCTACAGCACCGGGCACGCGCCGTCCGGCTACCTTGACGGCGGCGTGCCGGGCCTGCGGTACGAGCTGTACCACGAGGAGAAGGCCAAGGGCGGTATCGCCCTGACGATCATCGGGGGTTCGAGCAACGTCGCGGCGGACTCCGCCAACGTCTTCGACCAGATCAACGCCGGGGACGACGCCATCCTGCCGTTCTACCGCTCCATCGCCGACCGGGTGCACCGGCACGGGACCGCCGTCATGATCCAGCTCACCCACCTGGGCCGGCGCTCCAAGTGGGACATCGACCAGTGGCTGCCCGCCCTCGGCCCGTCCCCGGTGCGCGAGCGGGCCCACCGCAGCTTCCCCAAGCAGATCGAGCACTTCGACATCGACCGGATCGTCACGGCCTACGGCACGGCCGCGCGAAGGGCACGCGAGGGCGGCCTGGACGGGATCGAGATCGCGGCCATGGCCGGCCACCTGATCGACCAGTTCTGGTCGCCGCGCACCAACCACCGCACGGACGAGTTCGGCGGAACCCTGCGCAACCGGCTGCGCTTCGGCCACATGGTGCTCGAAGAGGTCCGCAGACAGGTCGGCGACGACTTCGTCGTCGGCATGCGCGTCCCCGGCGACGAGGGCGTGGCCGACGGCCTCACAGCCGCCGACTGCGCCGACATCGCCACCGCCATGGCCGGCACCGGCAAGCTCGACTTCCTGTCCGTCGTCTACGGCTCCGGCAACACCGACCGCGAACTGGCCGACGTCATCCCCGTCTTCGGCCGGCCGCTGGGCGCCCACCTCCCGGTGGCGGCCGCGATCCGCGAGGCGGCCGGCGGCATTCCGATCTTCCACGCCGGCCGGATCGCCGACCTGCCCACCGCCCGGCACGCCCTCGACGGCGGTCACGCCGACATGGTCGGCATGACCCGGGCGCACATCGCCGACCCGCACATCGTGGCCAAACTCCTCGACGGACAGGAGGAGCGCATCCGCCCCTGCGTCGGCGCCACCTACTGCGCCTCCCGCGTCGAGACCTTCTGCCTGCACAACCCCGCCACCGGCCGGGAAGAGGTGATCCCGCAGCTGGTCGGCCCCGCACCGGCCGGCAAGCGGGTGGTCGTGGTCGGCGGCGGTCCGGCGGGACTGGAGGCCGCCCGCGTCTGCGCGGCACGCGGTCACCAGGTCACGCTGCTGGAGGCCGCCGACCGGCTCGGCGGGCAGGTGATCCTCGCCGCCCGCACCCCACGGCACGCCGAGAAGGCCGGCATCGTCCACTGGCTGGCCAAGGAGGTGGAGCATCTGGGGGTGACCGTCCGACGCGGCTGCCTCGCGGAGCCCGCCGACGTCCTCGCCCTGCGGCCCGACGTCGTGGTGCTGGCCACCGGCGGTCTCCCGGACACCGCCGTGGGCCAGAGCGGGGAGGAACTGGTCGACTCGACCTGGGACGTACTCGGCCGCAGGCCCCGGCCCGGCCACCGGGTACTGATCTTCGACGACCACGGCGGGGAGCAGGCACTGACCGCGGCCGAGCACCTGGCTACCGCCGGCGCGCACGTGGAGCTCGTCACCCCCGACCGGACGGTCGGCGCCGATGTGACCGGTACCCTCTACCCGGACTACCTGCGCGCCCTGTACGCACACGGCACGGTGCTGACCCCGGACCATCTCCTGCGCGCGGTCCGCCGCGAGGGCGGCGCACTGGTGGCCACGCTGGTCAACGCCTACACCGACGCGGTGTGCGAGCGGACGGTCGACCAGGTCGTCGTCGAACACGGCACCACCCCGGCCGACGACCTGTACCACCGGCTGCGGGCGGGCTCCCGCAACCTCGGCGAGACCGACGTGACCGCGCTGGCCGAGGGCCGGCCACAGGACCGGGTGACCCATGAGGGCGGGACCTACCAGCTGTTCCGCATCGGTGACGCGGTGGCCCACCGCAACGTCCACGCCGCGCTCCTCGACGCCCGGCGGCTGTGCGGGTCCCTGTAGGACCCCATCGCTCCGGGGCGTACCGACCGGCGCCCGGGGACGGCCCGCCGGGGCTGCCGAGGACGTGTCGCGCGAGCGACCCTCGGCAGCCCCGGGCAGACGGGTCAGAGCTGGCCGGACTCGGCGATGGTGATCTTCGCGGAGGTACGGCCGCTGGGGGAGGAGCCGAGCGCCTCGATCCTCTTGACGAGGTCCATGCTCGCGGTGTCGGCGACCTCGCCGAACACCACGTGCTTGCCGTCGAGCCAGTCGGTCACGATGGTCGTGATGAAGAACTGCGAGCCATTGGTGTTCGGGCCGGCGTTGGCCATGGACAGCAGGCCCGGCCGGTCGTGCTTGAGGGTGAAGTTCTCGTCGGCGAACTTCTCGCCGTAGATGCTCTTGCCGCCGGTGCCGTCGCCCCGGGTGAAGTCACCGCCCTGGAGCATGAAGGCGGGGATGACACGGTGGAAGGAGGAGCCCGCGTAACCGAAGCCCTTCTCGCCGGTCGCGAGGGCGCGGAAGTTCTCCGCCGTCCTCGGAACCACGTCGTCGAACAGGTTGAAGACGATCCGCCCGGCGGGCTCGTCGTTGATGGTGATATCGAAGTAGACCTTGGTCGTCATGCCCCTATCCTGACATTCGGCCGGGCACCGGTCTCACACGCGGGTCCACCTCTGGCCGGTCCGGCCGTCGCACTGGGTCCTGTCGTCGCGCGGCGGACGGGAGTCTGACGACGGGGTCTAGGGTTCCGGCGCCGCCCCGGGGGTGTCGCAGGAGTCGGCCCAGGTCAGCAGTTCGGGGGCGCCCAGCGCCGGTAACCACCAGTCGGCCCGGGTGGCGCCGTCGCCCGGCGGCCGGGGGCCGACGCCCAGGACCCGCAGTCCGGCGCGGCGGGCCGCTTCCACACCGGTGAGGGAGTCCTCGACGGCCAGCGCCCGGTGCGGGCGGACACCGCAGAGCCGGGCCGCCTGGGCGTAGAGGTCCGGGTGCGGCTTGGGACGCAGACGGTCCCCGGTGTCCGGGACGACGATGTGCTGGAAGTGCGTGAGCAGCCCGGCCCGTCCCAGGCTGCCTTCCACCACCACTCTCGGGCAGTTGCTGGCCACCGCCAGCGGCAGCCGGGCGGAGAGCAGCCGGACGAGCCGGGCCGCGCCCGGCATCGTCACCGGGTCGTCGGTGACGAGCTCCAGGAAGTGGTCGAGGAGGGCGGCCGTCAGGCCTTCCGCCAGTTCCGGCTTGCGCACCGACTGCGCCATCAGCCGGCCGCAGTCCTCGTAGTACAGGCCCGTGGCCTGCTCGGCGAACCCGGGCGGTGGCTGGAGCCCGTACTCCCGGAAGGCCCGGTTGCGGGCGTCCTGCCAGTGGCGTTCGCTGTCCATCAGGGTGCCGTCACAGTCGAAGACGACGGCTTCGGGCGACCAGTCGAGAAGATCGTGGGCCGTGGTGCTCACGGGGGCCTCCTAGGTGTCCGCACGCATGACGTACGACATTTCCGACCATCTACGGGAATCGGAAAGATAGTGACGACTACGTTATTTCCGTCCCGGCAAATCGGGCAATAACTCTTTTCGGTGACTCGACGGCGCCGGGATCCGGGCGTATGGCCGTGCGGCGGCCACGTCGGGCGGTTGGTGATCGGCATCGTCAACACCGCTGTCACCACGCATCAGTTGACACACAGCCGTAGCCGTACGGCACTCTGCATGAACTGGCGCCCCATACCACTCGGCCGCGTTCCCATTCGAAAGAAATACGTAATTACCGCGCGAGTGTGACCTATTCTGCGCCAGGCGTACGCTGGCGCACTAAATTCGTGGCCGGTGGAAGAACCGAGCGAGGGCGGACGGGACGTTGCAGGAACGGGCGAAGGCAACCCGTAGATCACTGCTGGAAGCGGCTGCCCAGCTCTTCGCCGAACAGGGTTACGCGGCCACCAGCGTCAACGACATGAGCGCCCGGTCGGGCCGGACCAGCGGCGCCGTCTATTTCCACTACGCCGGCAAGGAGGGCATCGCCGTCGCCGTCGTCCAGGACCGGTTCGCCACCTGGTCACAGCTCGCCGCACGCTACGCGGACGAGGCGGTGCCCCCGGTGGAACGGCTCGTCGCCCTCAGCTACGACATCGCCCGTGCCCTCGCCGAGGACCCGGTGACGCGTGCCGGCGCCCGACTGTGGGCCGAGCGCGCCACCATCAACGCTCCCCTTCCCGACCCCTTCGCGCTGTGGACCGCCGCCGCCACACGACTGCTCGCGCAGGCCCGGCTCGCCGGCCATCTGTACGCGCACATCCGCCCCGCCCGCACGGCCCGGACCCTGGTGCGCGCGTTCTTCGGCCTCTGCGCCCTCACGGAGGCGCTCGAAGGCACGGCCGTCGTCACCGACCGCCTGACCGACTGGTGGCAGCTGACGCTTCCCTCCCTCCGCCCGCACCCAGCGCGCGCGGAGGACCCGCGGGCGGACCGCTGACACCCGGCGCTCCCCGTGCGGGCAGTCCGGCGACCCGGCGCCCGGCGTCGTGGCCGTCACCGACCTCGCCGAGACCGGCCGGCCGGGCGGGTCGTAGGCGGCGGGGCGGCGGGGCGGCGGGGGTGCCGTACGCCGCGTTCATGCGCCAGACGTCCAGCTCCACGGCGTGCGCGGGGCCGCTCTCGGAAGCCCTCGCCTTCGCGAGCGCGGTCGGCTCCGGCATCACCGGCCGGCGTCGGCGTCCAGCGCCTCCACGCGGTCCTGGACCACTGCACCGGGACATCCTCACCGTGCTGACGCGCACCGGCGCCCTTGCCGAGGCGGCGCGGAGGGCATCCTCCCGCGCCGGACAAGCAGGCACCGAGCTCGCCGGTCTGCGGGGCGTCGGCCCACTGGCCGAACCGGCCGCATCGGCGGCCGGCAAGGGCCGTCTCCGCCGCAAGACGGTTCCCGACCTGATCGCTTCCCGGTCACGGGCGCGGGAAGCGGGCGCGCATGGCGTCGACGCAGGTGTCCCGGGACGTGGGTCCGCCGAACCGGAGACGGTCGTAGGCCGTGAACGCCGGTTCCAGGGCGTCGAGTTCGTCGACCAGAGCGTGCAGCCGCTCAGGGCACCGCGCCGAACCGGCGTCCAGTTCGTTCGCCGCGGCACCGATCGCGGTCGTCAGGTAATCCTTGCGCTGGATGGTGGCCGGGGTCACCGAGTGCAGACACACGTACTGTCCGCTGAGGTACGCGTCCCACTCCGCCCCACCGGTGACCGGGTCGGCCCAGTGAGCGGTGAACCACGCTTCGAGCCGGTCCACGCCGCCGGCCTCGTCGGCGAGGGCGAACAGGTCGGCCGGCACCATCTCGGCACCGTCGGAGCGCAGATACCCCGGAAGCGGCAGGCGCCGCTCCAGCATCAGCCGGCGGACCGCATCGGCTTCGCGGCCATGGACCGCGCACAGGTCCTCCAGGGCGATGAACTGCGCGCTGACGTACACGTCATCCGCGTCGGTCATCGGATGGTCGCCGTTGACCTCCTGGAACCGCTCGACGAGCTGCCGCCTCAGGTCCGTCTCCGTCATGGGGTGCCTCCGGCGTCATCGGCGCGGGCATCTCCCGCACAGGACTCCGCACGCTACGGGCCGGACGGTTCGGCACTCACCGAACCGTCGTGGACCCGCGGAGACGGCCAGGGTCGCGCCGGCTCGACGAGAAGACCGACGGCAACCGGCGCTCAGGTGCCCGCAGTTGACGTCGGCGAGCCCGCGCTGTCAGTGGCGGATGCGAGGCTGAACGGATGGACCGTTACGAGGAGCAGCTGCTACGCCGCCGGGTCTACGGCGCCGACCACGACCATCCGGGCCCGCGGCCGGACCGGCGCTACGCCGAACTGGTCGGCGGGCCGCTGGACGGCCTGCTGCTCGACATCACCGGCTGGACGCATGACGAGGTCGGCACGGGCGTCGCACTGGCCACCGAGCTGGGGCGGTTCGGCGCCGGCGGCCGGGCGATGTACGACCCGCGCCCCGGTGACCCGACCCGCTTCGACTGGGCCGGCGACACCCCGTGACCGTCCGGGGCTCCGTCCACCGCGCCCGAGTCGCCCTCGCCGTCGGGATCGTCGCTGAGCCGGCACGGCATACGAGTTATCGGCCATGTCCATGGCGCGGCAAGCGAACCGGACCGATTTTCGACCGCGCAACGTCCCTGGGTGACGAGCACGTCCCGGACGCGTCATCCGGACATCGCGGACCCGAATGGACCAGATTCGGCCACCACTTGGCTGCCGAACATTCTTCCGGTCGGCATTCTCCGAGCGCTCGGAAAATATCGCGGGTTCCGATGGATGCGAGGGGTTCCGGGGTTCTGGTGGTGGCGGCGAGACTCCGGGGATAGGATATCGCGCGCTGCACGCGGAGGCGGTCGGCGAGGTCGGGGGCGGGGGCGGGGGCATCGTGATTGAGCTGGAAAGACACGCAACGCGGGGCGGTTCCGCCCGAGGTCGTGAACGCGCGTTCGCTCTTCCTGGCCTGCGGTGCTTACGACTCACCCACAAATTCCTCATATGATCACCGCAAAGCGGTCCACGCAACAGCAGTGGGCCATTTTTTCTTCCGTGCCGTTCCCTTCGTTTCCACGACGAGAGAAGTGTGGAGTGTGATGCCATGAACCGAATCGGCAGAGACTCGCGCCGGTTACCCTGGAGGCTCGCGGAGCCGCCGACGCGCATAGCTTTATCCGTTCTTTTGCTGGCGGGCGGCGCCGTAGGAGCGACGGCTGGACCGGCCTCCGCCTCGGCCGCCGACGGCACGCTGACGGTTCAGGTGCTGCGCGACTTCTTCGGCACCGGCGTGATCAACACGACGATGGACGTGCCGCAGCGGGGCATGAAGGTCAAGATCTCCGACCCCGATGGGCACGTCGTCAACGGCGTCACGGATGCCACCGGAAAGGTCGTGGTTCCGCCGTCGACCGTGCTGAGCGGCGGCCGGTACCGCGTCGACGTCAGTGTCCCGGCGCCGTACAACGGCTATCTGCGGGCGGCGCCCGCGTCGACGGGCGAGAACCACTTCGACAGCTTCACGTCGTTCGTGGACGTGTCGGACGGGAAGAACGCCTCCGTGGTGACGGGGGTGTGGGATCCGGCCGACTACGCGCTGCCGGACTCGCGGTACTTCGTTCCGGTCCACAGCGGCCCCAACAGCACCGACAACCGGGCGTTGGTGGCGTTCGGGACGAAGGTCCGGGGCACGTGTCCCACCGATGTGGCGTGCCCGGCCACGCTGGCCACGCAGGACCAGGTGGGCACGACGTTCGGGCTGGCGTACGACACGAACCGGACCCGGCTGTTCCAGAGCGCGTTCGCCCGCCGGTACGCCCCGTACGGGCCGCAGGGCGGAGGTGCGATCTACACGGTACCGGTCAACGGCTCGGGCGCGCCGCAGCTGTTCGCGCGCGTACCCGACGCCACGGTGACGGCGCACGACACCGCCAACATGATCAAGGATGCCGGGTTCACCGACGTACCGGGCAAGGAGAGCATCGGTGGTCTGGCCCTGTCGGAGGACGGCTCCACGCTGTACGCGGTGAACCTGCGGACCCGCAGCCTGGTGAGCTTCGACGCGACAGGGGCCACCGCCGCGGCGCCCAAGTCGACGGTCCCGATCCCGGACCCGGGGTGCGCGAGCGCCGACGACTGGCGGCCGTTCGGTCTCCAGGTCCACAACAACACGCTGTACGTGGGCGGCGTGTGCAGCGCGGAGAGCACGCAGCAGCGCGCGGACCTGAAGGCCTACGTCTCCACCTACGACGGCAAGCGGTTCACCACCGTACTGAGCCACCCGCTCACGTACGAACGCGGCAGCGTCTTCGGTTCCGGCGACAAGGCCACCCACTGGAACCCGTGGAACACCAGCCTGGGCACGTGGGACGACCGGAAGTCGGGCAACGTCTTCATCGACCCGCAGCCGGAGCTGTCCTCCCTCGCCTTCGGCCGCGACGGCTCGATGATCCTGGGCTTCCGCGACCGGTTCATGGACGTGCTCAGCTGGGGAGGGCTGGACCCCCGCCCGGGGAACGACACGGCGGAGAACGGCATGTCCGGTGGTGACATCACCATGGTGTGCGCCACTCCCACCGGCGAGTACCAGTGGGAAGGCACGGGGAACTGCCCCAACCACGCCACCCCCGCCAACAGCGGCGGCCAGCCCGCCGGTGTCGTCGAGTACTTCCCGGGCGACTCCTACGCAGGCGCGCACCAGGAGACCGCGCTGGGGTCGGTGGCCTACATCCCGCAGCAGCAGTGGGTCGTCAGCACGGAGTTCGACCCGGTCGTCAACGTCGCGACCTCGGGGACCGGGTACCACGACATCACCACCGGTGAGGGCCCGGGCAACAACCCGACCGCCAACGGGTTCCAGTTCGTCAGCCAGGCACAAGGCGGGTTCGGCAAGGCCGGCGGGCTCGGTGACATCGCGTACGCCGCGGCGAACGCGCCGATCCAGATCGGCAACGTCGTGTGGTTCGACGGCGACCACAACGGGATCCAGGACCCGGGGCACGTGCTGCTGCCGGGGGCGACGATCAACCTGCTCGACAAGGACGGCAAACAGGTCGCCACGACGAAGACCAATGCCGCCGGCGAGTACTACTTCGGTGGTGTCGGCGCCGCGTACGAGCTCACACCGGGCGCGAAGTACACGGTGCAGTTCGACGTGTGCACCGCGGACACCAGCCAGGTGCCCGAGCAGCCCCCGGCGAGCCGACTGAGGTTCACGCTTCCGCGGGCCGGTGCCGACCGTGCGCACGACTCCAACGTGACCCCGCCGACCAGCGGACCGTTGTGCAACGGCTACGCGCCCGTCACGGCGCCGGAGAAGCCGGGCGGGGTCGATCACACGATCGACGCCGGGGTGTACATCTGGAAGAAGGCGCCGACCCCGACGCCGACTCCCACTCCGACGCCGACATCCACCTCGAAACCGACTCCGACGCCGCCCGGGGCCTCCACGCCCCCGTCGCCCGCGCCGCCTGCCAACCACCCGGCCCCGGCCGGTGGGGGCGGGGGTTCGATGGCGAACACCGGTACGTCCGGGCTGGCGGAGATGATCGGCCTCGTCGGTCTGCTGGTGGGTGCGGGCGTGGTCATCGCGTTCGTGGCCCGGCATCGTCGCGCCCGGCAACACTGAACAACCGCACGACAGTGATCCGCGCCGTCCGCGATCCGGACGGCGTGGATGGGCAGATCACGTCACGGCCGGTCCATGAGGGCCGGCCTTGGCGTGGTCCGCCACCGGACTGCCGAGTGCCGTCGCGAGCCCGCGGCGGCCGGACGGCTGGTGAGGGAAAGGATGAAGCGGAGAGTGTCAGCGTCGAACCGCGTGCGGAGCCTGAGGACCCGGCAAGCCCCACCAGGCCGTCCGGCCGGCCGGCGCCGATGGCCGCGGTCGCGCCGGGGCGCGACCGTCATAGGCGTCGTGGCCGTCGCCGTGGCCGCTGTGGCCGCGTTCCTGATCGCCGACGGCGGCTCCGGCGCCGAGGGTCCGCGCTCGCTGACGACGGACGAGGCGAGCCGGCTGGCGATCACGCGATTCCGCAACTACCAGGCGAAGGGCCGCGCGGTGACCATCACCGTGCCGGGCACCGCCGGCGGGCTGACCGTCACCGGGTCCGTCGACTACCGGCACAAGGTGGGGTACGGCGTGGTGCACGGCACCGGGCGCGGCAGGTCCAGCGACGGGCTGATCCAGTGGACGCCCACCTCGGTGCGCGTCCGCCCGATGACGGACGCCCCGGCGCACGCACCCGCGTCGCCGCCCCGTTCCGGCTGGTACGACCGTGGGCTGCTGGCGTCCGGCAGTGCGCTGGACACCTCCCTGTCCATCGCGCTCGGTCTCGGCGGCGACCGGCCGGACAACGCCGAACTGCTGCCGCAGAACGGCGCCGCCTGGTGGGGGCGGGAGCAGGTGGACGGGCACCGGGTCGACGTCATGACCGGGCCGTCCTCGTCCGACCGCTCCGGTACGGCGGGCAACGTGCGCTACTGGATCGGCTCCGACGGCACCATGTACCGGGTCCGCGTCAGCGTGGGGTCGCAGCCGGAGCCGGTAGTCATCGATTTCGACACCCATACCTACGTTCCGGTCAAGCCGGTACCCGGGACCACCCCGGCCCGGTAGCCGCTGTTCAGGACGTCCGCACCCGCGCGTTCACGGCGAGCAGGGACGTCGGCGGCACCCGGACGCCCTCCGTCCTCGGCAGGGCCGGGACGGGCGGGACGACGGTGGCGCCCGCGGTGGCGGCGCCGGGGAACTGCGGCTGCGGAGCAGGCGCCGCGACCTCGGTGAACGGGATGCCACCGGGCGCCGTCGGCGCCGCCCACCTTCCGGCCGGCGAGGACGCCCCGGCCGGAGACGGGCAGGCCGCGGTCGTCACGAGCCGGGCGGGCACCGTGGTGCGCAGATCGTTGCCCCGCAGGCAGTTGGCCCGTCCCCCCGTGGCGGTGGGGAACGTCCAGCCGACGTCGACGCCGTTGCCGGTGAACGTGTTGTCCACGATCTGGTTGCCGACCGGAGGGAGGTCGGCGGTCGCGGTGATGACCAGCCCGGCGTTGCTGTTGTCGGCGATGCGGTTGCGGATGAACCGGTTGTCGCTGCCGCCGTCGATACCGACGCCGGTGCCCCACCCGCCGTCGGCCTGCTCCGGGGTGGCCGTCTGCTGGTTGGCGGCGATCAGATTCCCCGCGATGACGGAGCCCTTCTGCGGGAGCAGTTTCTCCTGGTGGTCGGAGTTGGTGGTCATGCCGACCCGGTTGCCGACCAGGCGGTTGCCGACCACGTACATGTGCTCGCTGGCGTTGGTGCCTTCGTAACCGACCGCGTTGAGTTCGGCGACGTTGTCCCGCACCACGATGTTGCAGGGCTTGCACTGGCCGACGTAGATCCCCGAGTCGGCGCCCCCCGACGCGTAGGAGTGCTCGATGGCACCGTTCTGGGCGGAGAACGCGTAGATGCCGTACAGACCGTTTCGGGTCGCGGTCACGTGGGAGACCAGGAACGACTTCAGGAAGGTGACGGGCTCGTCGCCGGTGTCGTAGCCGCCGCTGCCCCCCGGCAGACCGGCGGCGGCCTTCGCCGAACCGGTGACCAGGACCCCGTTCTGCGTGTTGTTCCGTACGGTCAGGTTCTCCACGGCCACCCCGGGCGCCGAGACGACGACGCCGTTCGGCTGCCGCAACCGCCCGTCGATGACGACCTTGTCCCGGGACAGACCGCGAAGAGTGATGCGCTCCGTGTCGACCTTCACCGACTCGTGGTACACGCCCGGCGCGACCAGCACCAGGTCACCGGGCCGGGCCAAGGACACCGCATCCGAGATCGTCGGGGCATCGGCCGGCACGCGGATCGTCACGTGCGCACCGGCCGGACGCCGGCCTTTGCTTGATCCGCCATCGCCGCCGCCGCAGCCTGCCACCAGTGTCAGCGTGCCCACTACCGCCGCCAACACGCGAAGAGCTAATCGAGGCATGATCCCAGTCTGGCATGACGCCCAATTCCACGCCAGAATCATGAGGTTGACCGGCACGCACGATCCAAGGTGTGGCACTCTGCACCCCATGCGCCGAGCCGATCACCACCCGTCACGCCGCACGTTCCTCGACGTCACCGGCACCATGATGGCCGCCGGTCTGACCGCCGGGTGCACATCGGACTCCGCCCGGCCGGGCCGGCACGCCCCCGCCCCGGGGGCCACGCCGATGCCGGTTCCGGCGACGGGCCGCCATCAGGCGGGCATCACACTTCCCCAGCAGGCCCAGCCCAACCTGCTCGCCGTGGTGGCCGACGTCGACGACACCGCGGCTCCCGGCCCGTTGCTGGCCGAACTCGGCCAGGCCATCCGCGCACTCACAGCGGGGACCGACACGCGGCTGCTGGGCCTGCCGCCGGGCGACCTCACCGTGACCGTCGGCGTGGGCCCCCGGCTGGTGCGCACGGCCGGTGCCTCGCTGCCCGGCGCGGCCGACCTCCCGCGATTCTCCCGCGAGCGGATCGCCCCGCACGCACGCGGCGGTGACCTGCTGATCCAGATCTGCGCCGGCGACGCGCTGCTCCTGCCGGTCGTCGCCGCCGCGCTCCTGGACCACGCCGGTGACCGCGTCCGCGAACGCTGGCGGCAGTCCGCACGCCGCGGTACGAACGTGTCCGTCGGCAACGGCCTCACCGCGCCACGCAACCCGCTCGGTTTCATCGACGGCATCGTGGGTCCGCACACGACCGCCGAACAGGAACGCGACCTGTGGCTGGCCGGGCCGCCCGCGGTCGCCGGCGGCACCCTGGCCGTACTGCGGCGTATGGAACTCGACCTGACGCGGTTCGCCGCCCTGTCCGTGGCCGAACAGGAAGCGGTCTTCGGGCGGCGCCGGGCCAGCGGCGTCCCCCTCTCCGGCGGCACCGCGGCCTCGGGCCCGGAACTCGGGGCCAAGACACCGGACGGGCGCTATCTCGTCCCCGCGGACGCCCACGTGCGCCGGGCGCACGCCACCGTGGTCGGGGTCGGCCTCATGCTCCGCCGCTCCTACAGCACCGACCAGCCCGCCCCCGGCCTGCTCTTCATCAGCTTCCAGAACGACCTGCGGACCTTCACCGCCACCCTCACGCACATGGAAACCTCCGACGCACTGCTGTCCTTCACCACCACGACCGCGAGCGCGACGTTTCTGATCCTCCCCGGCTTCGACCGCCAACGCCCGCTCGGTTCCCAGCTGTTCGGCTGATCATGGTCGGCTCATGGCCCGGGGCGGCACCGGCGCGGGCCGGAACGAACCACGCCCCGGCTGTTACTCCGCCGGTGACCAGGGGGCGGAGCGCAAGTCCGCGACGCCGCGCCGCTCCCGGCCCCGGGGAGGTCCGCCGGCCGCCTTGCCGATCGCGACCATGGAGACGATCGCCCAGCCCGGGTTCGGGTCCAGTTCCTTGGTGAGCCCTTCCAGGTCGAAGGCCCGGAACTGGTGTGCGGCCAGTCCCATGGCCTGGGCCTGAACAGTCATGTGGGCGACGGCCTGGCCGAGGTCGTGGTCCGCGAACTCCGAGTAGAGCAACCCCGTGTCATCGACGTGCCGGCGCGTCAGCGTGACGACGAGCAGGCCCGCATCCGTCGCCCAGCGGGCCGAGCTCGGCGCGAGGTGGGGGAGCAGCCGGTCGTGCTCCGGCTCACCCGGCCTGCCGACGAAGAAGCCCCACGGCTGGGAGTTACCCGCCGACGGTGCCCACCGCGCGGCCTCCAGCAGCAGCCCGAGCGCGTGGTCGTCGACGACCGCGGACGGGTCGAACCGGTAGGGGCTGAAGCGCCCGGCGAGCAGCGGGTGTATGCCGCCGGGCGGCTCCTGGGGATGGGGCATGTTCCGCTGCAACCGGCGACGGCCGGCGCGTATTCCGGCCGCCGCGAGCGCGGGCACCGCCCACGCCGGACGAGCTGCCGGACCAAGACCAACGGGACGGAGGGGCGTTGCGCTCGTCGTGGCCGCTGATCACCGGGTCGTGCCCCCGGGTGTCAGCGCGAAGGCCGGCCAGGCGAGGGCGCACAGGCCGCCCGACAGCAGCAGTGCCCATCCCGTGCCGGCGGTCGCGGCGGCGCCCATGAGGGCGACACCGAGGGTGGCGCCGATCTGGCGGACGGCGTTGAGCAGGCCGCCGACCGAGCCGGCCGTGCCAGGCGGGGCGGCGCCGATGACGGCCGCGACGAGGGCCGGCAGGATGAAGGAGATGCCGAAGCCGGTGAGGAGCAGGCCCGCCGCGAGCCAGCCGTAGGCGCCCTCGGCGAAGACCGTGCCGGCCAGGACCGTGCCTCCGGCGGCCAGGAGTGCCAGGCCGGCCACGATCGGGGGCCGTGGGCCGGTGCGGGCGACGATCCTGCCGGTCAGTGGCGGATTCGCCGCGAAGGGGACGGTCAGCGGCAGGAAGGCCAGGCCCGTCTCCAGGGCGCTCAGATGACGTTCGCGCTGGAGCAGCAGAGGCAGCACGAACAGGGCGCCGGACAGGGCGAAGTTGGTGACCGCGCCCGCCATCAGCCCGGCCCGTACCGGTGCCGACCGCAGCAGCGTCCGGTTCACGACCGGGGCCTGGCTGCGTCGTTCGAGCAGGGCGAACACCGTCACCGCGATGCCGAGCCCGCCCGCCGACCACGCGGTGTGGACCCATGCGCCCGCGCCGGCGGCGATCAGTACGTCCGTGAGCAGCGCCAGCACCACGACAGCCGCGGCCTGGGCCGGCCAGTCGACGCGGTGGGCGCCGCGTGGGCAGCGCACCGCCCGACCCCAGGTCAGGGCCAGTACCAGCAGCCCGAGGGGCACGTTGACCAGGAACACCGCCCGCCATCCGGCCGCCTCCACCAGGGCGCCGCCGGCGATCGGGCCGGCCGCGACGGCCGCCCCGCTGACCGCGGCCCACACCGAGATCGCGCGGGCCCGTGCCGCGGGCCGCGGGTAGAGACGGGCGATCAGTGCCATCGAGGCCGGAACACAGGCGGCTGCCGCCGCCCCGGACACCGCCCGCAGGACCAGCAGCGCACCCAGGTCCGGGGCCAGGGAGCTCAGCAGGGACGCGAGCGCGAACACGGCCGTGCCGGTACGGAACACCCGGTCGGCGCCGAACCGGTCGGCCGCCGCCCCCGCCGACAGCAGCAGGGCCGCGAACACCACGGTGTACCCGGTGGTGGCCCACTGGAGGCCGGCCATCGACGTATGCAGCGACGCGGCCAGATCGGGTTCGGCGACGGACAGCACGGTGGTGTCGAGCAGCACCATGAAATAGCCCAGCGACACGCCGGTCAGCGCGCCCGCGCGCCTCGCCCGGGACGGCGCGGGCGGCGTGGGCGCGCCAGGGTCCACCGCGGTCATGGAATTCACCACAGTCATGGAAGAGGAAGCCTCCGGTGAGCAGCGAGATCGGTCACGCCGCCCACCTTCGGTCCGACCGGGCGGGGCGCTCCACCGGCGCAGCCGTACGCCGCGTTCGGAATTTCCGTATGCTCCAACGGTGTTGGGCGCCTACGTGGAACTACGCCAACTCGTCACCTTCGAGGCCGTGGTCCGGCACCGGACGGTCACGGACGCCGCCGTCGCCCTCGGTCTCGCCCCCTCCTCCGTCTCGCAGCAGATCCGCACCCTCGAAGCCGGCCTCGGCGTCTCCTTGTTCACGCGCGGTCCCCGAGGCATGGACCCGACCCCCGCCGGGGAGCGGCTGCGCGGCTGGGCACGCACACTGCTCGACACCGCCGAACGAGCCGTCCACGATGTCCGCGGCGAGCGCCTGCGGCTACGGCTCGGCGCCCTGGAAACCCTCGCGGGCTCCCACGTTCCCCTCGTCCTCGCCCGGCTGGCCGAACGCCGCCCCGACATCACGGTCGACGTCCGCTCCGACCGCACCCGCCAAGGACTGCTCACGGACGTCGTGGACGGGCGCCTGGACGCGGCCCTCCTCCTGGACGCCGGGGAAGCCCTCGGCGGGCTCGGCTTTCCCGCCCCCGCCGAACCCCTGGCCTTCCTCGACCTCGACCCCGTGCCCCTGGCCCTCGTCGCGGCCCCGACCCACTGTCTGGCCGCCCGCCCCGCGTTGACCCCCACCGACCTCGACGGCGAGCGGCTCCTGGTCAACGTCCCGGAATGCTCCTTCTGGCTGGCCGGACAGCACCTCCTCGGCACCGGTCCCCGACGCGTCCGGGCCGGCGGTGTCCCCGTGATGCGCGCCTGGGCCGAACACGGCCTCGGTGTCACCCTGCTGCCCCGCTTCGCCGTCACCGACAGCCTCCGCACCGGCACCCTCGTCCAGTTGCCTCTCCCCGTGCCCGACCTCAGCCTGCGGCTCGTGTGGCGCAAGGACCGCGAGAGCGTGCCCGAACTGCGCGACGTCCTCTACGCGGCCGCCCGTCCCTGAACAGCACGCGGGGGCGGCCCCGGAGGGGGCGGAAGTGCCCCCGGCCGAGCCCTCGTCGGAGGGGTCACCGCGTGGCGGACGGGGGGCCGAAGGTGCGGGCGGCGATCGCGTCCAGCTTCGCGGCGAACGTGGCGGCCGGGTCGCGGCTGAAGCTGTGCAGCGCCACGGCGGCGGTGACGATCACGTCGCACAGCTCGTCGGCCACATCGGCCGACGTGTGGGTCACGCCCTTACGGGGGTTCTGCCCGGTCAGACCGACATATGCCTGCCCGACCTCGCCGACCTCCTCCGTGAGCTTGAGCAGGCGCAACGCCCGCTCGTGCTCGTCGCGGCCGTTCTCCCTGTCGAGCCAGTCGACCAGGCGGCCGATGGTCTCCCACTGCTCCGGGGTCATGTACGGGTGTCCTCTCGTGTCGTGGGTCGGGCGCGGGCGGGTTCAGCGCCGACCAAGGCGGCGAGGCCGATCCACGCCCCCGTGTCCTGCCGGCCCGTGAGCGGGCCGCGGGTCACCGGTCGGTCTCCATCGCGTACAACTGCTCGCCGTGCAGCTGGTCACCGTCGGCGTCCTCGCTCTGGTGCACCATGACCGACTCCACATCAGGCGGTGGCCCGAGGGTGTTCGCGGGTGAGGTGGTGCACCTGGGTCCGGTCGGTGTGCGAGGCCAGCAGGTCCCGCAGTTCCACGGCGGCGGTCTTGAGGAGGTGTCCGTCGCAGGTGGCGTGGAGGGTTTCGAGGACGAAGGCGACGCGGGTGGAGTCCTCGGTGACGCGGGTGCGGTGGGCGTCCCGGTGGTTCCAGTGGCGGGTCAGTACGTCGGTGGTGTCGGTGTAGACGATCTCGCCGGCCTTGGGGTGTTCGGTGGTGCCGGGTTCACCGAGCGGGGTGAAGGTCTCGCTGCCGTCGGCGTAGCGGATGTCGACGTCGCCGGTGACGTGGTCGAGGTCGAAGGCGCCGGCGGGCAGGCCGTGGCGGACGGAGACGGCGTTGTAGGAGTCGACGGCCGGGTTGATCCGCGGCAGCGTGCCCTTCTTGGCGAACCGGCGGCCGAGGGCGTCGACGCTGGGCCGGACACGGCGCGGGTTGGTGCCGAAGGAGCGGTAGGCGGTGTGCCACGCCTCGATGCGCGGGTCGCTCTCGTCGGCGGGCCGCCAGGCGCCGTCGGCGAGCTGTCGCTCCAGTTCCTCAAGGGCGGCGGCGGTCGCGGGCCAGGGTTCGCGGCAGCGCAGTCCGGTGGCGGTGACGACGGCGATGAGGGTGTCGGGGAAGGCGTCGGCCACGGCGGGGCCGAGGCGGAAGGCGGTCATCGTGAGGGATCCGTTCCGAAAAGGCGGGCTGGTACGGCGGGGTCAGGATTTCCAGGGGCCGATACGGTCCAGGCGGCGCCGCTGCTGGGCCGCGGTGGGCGCGTCCAGGCCGGTGCCGCGCTCGGTGAGCCGGCGGGCGGTGCCGGCGCGCTGCTCGACGGGTTTGTGGTCGTCGTACTTGAACTTCGCGCGGACCTCGGTGACGTCCAGGCGCAGGCCGCGGATGCCGGACAGCATCCGTCCGTAGGGCGGCTCGTCAGGGTCGATGGGGGCGTGGTCTCCCTCGGGCTGGAAGTGGGCCATCTGGCGGCGCAGCAGCTCGGCCTTGGCCTCGGGGTCCTCGATGACCGTGGCCCGGCAGGTGAACTGGACGGCCGCGTAGTAGCTGGTCGGAACGCCGTCGGTGGGCGGGATGCCGGGCTGGGCGCGCCAGGGGCCGGGGACGAAGGCGTAGTCGCCGGTGACGGTGAAGGTGACGTTCGGGTCGGCCTCGATCGTCTTCCAGACCGGGTTGGGCCGGGCGAGGTGGACCAGCAAGGTGCCGCCGTCGACGGCGAAGTGGGTGGGTACGACGACGGGCGCCCGGCCGGGCGGGCCGTTGACACTGAGGATGCCGAAGTCGTGGCCGTCGGCGATCCAGGTCTGCCACTCGGCGTCGTCCAGGGCGGCGTCCCAGGGGTGGATGAACATGCGCGGGTCCTTCGGGGCGGAGGTGCGGGAGGTCAGGCGAGGGCGAGGAGGCCGACGGCGACGGCGGCGGTGCCCAGGCCGATCAGCTGCCCGCGGTGGATCCGCTCGGCGAGGACGGTGCGGGCGAGCAGGACGGTGCCGGCCGGGTACAGGGCGATGATCACGGCGACGACGGCGAGGTCACCGCCGCGGGCGGCGAGCAGGAACAGCAGGTTGGCGACCGAGTCGAGCACGCCGGCCGTCGCCGACATCGCGTACGCCGGCTTCTCCGGCCCCAGCCGCCGGAACAGCAGCCCGACCGCGGCCAGGGTGACGGCGGAGGACACGGCGCGGCCGGTGATCAGGGGGCCGACGCCGCTGTCGGAGGGCGCCTGGTGCAGGAAGACCAGTTGCAGGGCGATGGCGGCCCCGGCGCCGAAGGCCAGCAGCAGCGCGGTGCGCGAGGGGCGGGCGCCGCCGGCACCGTGCCCCGCGCTGACCAGTACCACGGACGCCAGCGCCAGCGGCAGGCCGATCAGTCCGGCCGGCCCCAGGTGCTCGCCCTGCGACAGCCCGACGCCGACCGGCAGCATCGCCGAGACCAGCGCGGTGATCGGGGACAGGACGTTCATCGGGCCGATCGCCAGCGTGCGGTAGAGCAGGACGAACGCGACCGCCGACGCGACGCCGGACGCCGCGCCCCAGGCGAGGGTGGCGGGAGCGAAGGAGGCGCCGAGGAAGGGCCACAGCAGGAACTCCACCGTGAGTGAGGCCGGGGCGGCGATCATCACGGTGCGCAGGACGTGGGCCTTGCGTGCGCCGAGCCCGCCGAGGAAGTCGGCGCACCCGTAGGCCAGGGAGCTGCCCAGGGCCAGCAGCAGAGCGATCACGGGGACATCCCTTACTATCAGTGGAACGACTACACCGTACAGCGCACCGACCGGGATTCGTCAACCGAACGACCGCGCGGTGCAGTGCACTGATCCACTGCCGGAAGGGTGATGGCGATGGCCGAGACCGAGGCGGCGTTGCGGACGCTCGCGCACAACGTCCGCGCGGCCCGTACCCGCGCCGGGCTGTCCCTGGACGAACTCGGCCGGCGCGCCAAGGTCAGCAAGGGTGCCCTGGTCGCCCTGGAGAAGGCCCAGGGCAATCCGAACTTCGCCACCCTGGTCCGCCTCGCCGACACCCTCGGCATCTCGGTGTCCGCGCTGATGGAAGGCCCTGCCGAAGGCCGTGTCCGGATCGTGTCCGCCGACTCCGTCATGCCCCTGTGGGCCGGGGAGAAGGGCGGCGAGGCGCGGCTCATGCTCACCACCTCCGGACCGGCCCCGGTCGAGGTCTGGCGCTGGCGACTGGAACCGGGGGAGGAGTACCCCAGCCATCCGCACCAGCCCGGCGTCGTGGAGACGGTCAGCGTCACCGCCGGCCGGATGGTGCTCGTCGTCGACGGCACCGAGCACGCCGTCGAGGCCGGGCAGACGGCCACCTTCGACGGCGACGCCCCGCACACCTACCGTGGCGCGGGCACCGGGACCTGCCACCTGATCATGACAGTCCACATCCCGCCCGGCCCCGGCTCCGCGAGCTGACCGGTGCCGTGGGGCGGCCGTGCGGGACCCGCACCCGTCGGACTCGGGCGGCGAGGCCGCGGGTCCGGCTGCCGTAGGCGTGCTTCGCCCGTGTCTCCGGGATCGCCGGTGGTCCCGCCGGGCCTTCGCCTGGAGCACCCCACCGCGCGGGAGGGGTGCTCGTGAGCGTCGGGCCCGGTCAGGCTCAGGCACCGCCGCGCTCGCGGGGGATCTTCTGGCCGGCCTCGATCGCCACCGGCAGCCGGTTCTCGGCCGGGGGCAGCGGGCAGGTGGCCAGGTCCGTGTAGGCGCACGGCAGGTTCGCGGCACGGTTGAAGTCCAGGACGACCGTACCGTCGGCGGCGGGCGGCTCCAGGGTCAGGGACCGGTTGGCGGCGTAGGTGGTGACCCCGGAGGTCGCGTCGGTGAACAGCACCATCAGCCGGCCCGCACCACGGGCGGGGAACGCGGTCAGCGACAGCGGGCGCCCGTCCAGCTCGAACTCGACCCTGCCCGGGGCGTCGTACACGTGCTCAAGGCCCTCGACCGCGGCGCCCACGGTGGTCGGCCGTGGCGTGTCGAAGGGGATGTAGCGGCCCGTCACCGCCCAGCGCGGGTCGGGGGAGTAGGCGGGCGTTCCGGTGAAGGCGGTGCGCAGCGGTGCGTCCGGGTGCCGGGGGCGCACGATGTCGTGCCCGCCGCGCCTGGCGACCTCGATGACGGCGTCTCCCCAGACGGCGTCGACGCCGCCGCGCTCGGGAAGCACGCCGAAGTGGTGTGCACCGCGCACCGGCGTTCCGTCGACGACCAGTTCCTCGCCGTCGTCGAGGTCCACGACGACGCCCTCGGGGCCGGTGCGCCAGGTGCCGGGCGCGTCGGGGAAGCGCTGCGGCCGGTCGTCGAGCCAGTGCAGGCCGGTGATCGCCAGGAACCCGTGAGGGGCGGCGAGCCGGGCCTCTTGGGCGCGGTACCAGTCCAGCCAGCTCTCGGTGAAGGCGTCGCGGTCGGTTGTGGTGGCCTCGGTGCTCATGGGCTCTCCTTCGTCACGGGGGTGCGGGGGGACCGGTAGGACCGTCGGCGCGACCGGCGTGCTCAGCGGGCCAGGTCGCCGAGGAGCCGCCAGGTGCGTCGGCGGTCGGCTTCTCCGGCGATCTCGGTGCTCGAGAACACGACCTCGGTGGCGCCGGCGTCGCGGTAACGGCGTACCTCGGCCTCGACGGTCTTCTCGTCGCCGATCACGGCCAGGTCGGCGGCCCGTCGGCCGCCGGAGAGTTCGATGACCCGGGCGTAGGACGGGATCTGTTCGTAGAACGCGAGGTCCTCGGTGGCCTTGGCCCGCACCGCGTCGACGTCGTCGGTGACCACGCCGGGCACGAGGGCCACGATCCGGGGCGAGGGGCGGCCGGCGGCCTCGGCGGCGGCGGTCAGGGCGGGGACGATGTGGTCGGCCAGGGCGCGTGGTCCCGCCAGGTAGGGCAGGATCCCGTCCGCCAGCTCACCGCTGACCCGCAGCGCCTGCGGCCCCATCGCGGCGACCAGCAGGGGGACGCCGTCCTCGGCGCCCGGTACCCGCGCCGGGACCGGGGTGGCGGCGGTGAGCAGTTCACCGTGGAAGTCGGCCGTGCCCGTCTCGGTCAACTGACGCAGCGCGGTGAGGAATTCGCGCAGGCGGGCGATGGGGCGTTCGAAGGGCAGGCCGAAGCCGGCCTCCGTCAGGAGTTTCGTGCCCAGGGCCAGACCGAGGTGGTAGCGGCCGTGCGTGGCGGCCTGGGCGGTCTGGGCCTGGCTGGAGACCAGCAGCGGGTGCCGGCCGAAGACGGGGATCGCGGAGGTGCCGACGTGCAGTCCGGGCACTTCGCGCCCGACGATCGCCGCGAGCTGGGGTGAGTCCGCGCCGAAGGTCTGGCCGAACCAGGCCGACGCGAGACCGAACTCAGCTGCCTCCCGGGCCAGTTGAACGGAGGCGTCGACCTGGTTCGGCGCGTCGGACGCGTTGAGCGCTACTCCAACAGTCATGTCAGTCAGAACGGGCGCCGGCCGGACCCGCATTCCGGTCCGTGTGTGACAGCTTCTTGTCAGTCATGTGTACGGGTTCCTGTCAGGCATGTGGACGAGGGCCCGCCCGCGGCCCAGCCCGCCCGCCCGCGGCCGGCGCCGGATGTCGTCGGCGAAGGCCGGCGCGTCGTCGAAGTCCGCAAGGTCGGAACGAGGTCGACGTCGAGCCGCGGCCCCTCGTGGCGCACCGGGTGTACGGCGCCGGGTGCCGACGATACCGGGGCAATCCTGTCACCAGGAGACCGGTGGGCCTGCTCGGAAGGCCGGCAGCGGATGCTCGCGCTGCACGGCGGCAGCCGGGAGAGCCTGGAGATCCCCCCAGCCTGTGGGCGGGCGTCGGGCTGGTGCGCGGCGGCGCGGGCACGGCGCTGGTCGGCGGCCATGAGGAGGTCGCCGAGCGCATCAAGGAGTACCACGCCCTCGGCATCGACGAGTTCGTCCTCTCCGGCTACCCGCATCTGGAGGGCGCCTACTGGTTGAGCGAGGGCGTCCTGCCGAGGCTCCCAGGCCCAGGGCCGGTGGCAGCACCCGTATGGACAGCGGGCCGTTCCCTCGGCCCAGGTGCCCTTCGCCGGCGCCGGGAGCCCGTGAGGCCGCGTTTCCCGCTTGGGGTCCCGCGCGGCGCGATGAGTTCTGAGGGGTCCGGCGGTCGTACTGTCGAACCCGTCATCAAGGAGGACTTCGGATGCGCAGCGTGACCTATTCGATGAACGTCTCACTTGACGGTTACATCGTCGGGCCGGACGGCGGCTTCGACTGGACGGTGCCCGACGAGGAGGTCTTCCGGTTCACCACCGACGAGGTGCGAGAGGTCGGCGTCTACCTGATGGGACGACGGCTGTACGAGACGATGCTGTACTGGGAGACCGTCGATCAGAATCCGTCGCTCGACTTCTCGACGCTTGAGTTCGCCGCGGTCTGGAAGCCGCTGCCCAAGGTGGTGTTCTCCACCACGCTGTCGGAGGTCCAGGGCCATGCCCGCCCGGCCTCCGGCGGCCTGGCGGAGGAGGTCGAGCGGTTGCGGGCCGAGCCGGGGGAGGGCGACATCGCGATCGGCGGCGCGACTCTCGCCGCCGAGGCCGCCGCGTCGGGCTTGATCGACGAGTACCGGGCCAAGGTCCACCCGGTGCTGGTCGGCGGTGGCACCCCGTTCTTCCCCCGGCACGAGCGCCGGGTGGACCTCGAACTCGTCGAGACCCGCACCTTCAGCTCAAGAGTCGTCTACCTCCGCTACCGCGTGGCGCGCTAGGCGGTTTCGTTGTTTTGTGCCTCGCGGTCAAAGGCGGGGGTGGCCTGCCACCCCGGCTGCCGCGTCGCAGACGGTGGCCGCGTCCGACGCCGGCGGCGACCGCCCAGCGGGTCCGGGCCGGGACCGGGGCGACGGGGGCGGTGGTGATGCGGTGCATGGTGTTCTCCGGTGGATTGATTTGGTCCGTGGCATGTGGCTGGGCGGTCGGCGTCAGGCGTGCCGGCTCAGCGCCCGCAGCGCCAGCCGGCCGCACAGCGCGGCGAGCGGCAGCTCGGCGCCGAGCGCCATGGCGACCGCGGTGGCGACGTCGCCGCCCGGGGCCGCGGTCGTGGTGTCGAACCAGGCGTCCACCACAAGCAGCGTCGCGGTCGCGGCGGCTGCCAGGGCGTGCCGCCGGTCGCCGCGGGCGGCGAGGAGGCCGGTGGCGATCAGGCCGAGCGCCTCCAGCGCGTCGAGCCCGACCCAGGCGACCGGCCAGTGCGCCGCGGTCGCGGTGGCCGGCAGGCCGGTGGCCAGCACGTACAGCCACGGCAGCAGGGCGAGCCCGCAGGCGACCAGCAGCCCCCCGGCCCGCCGCATGCCCCGCGCCGGGCGCGGCTCCTGCGCCTCTTCGTGGAGCGGGATGACCTCGGCGCGGTCGAAGCCCTCGGCACCGGCCAATTCGTCATTGCGCAATACCAGTTGACGCATCGTCTTACCCCGCTCCTCGCCGGCTCTCCCGTTCACGTGCTCCACCCTCCGCCGCACACGGGGGCGCCGTCAGTCACGCAGGGTTCCGACCCGGGGTGGAGAAAAGTGCACCCCCGAACCGGGCGGGAGCGTCATGGCACGGGGATGGCCTGCGGCTTTACCGTTTGACGCATGCGACTCACGACGTGGCTGCGGCTGGTACCGGGCCGGCCGTTCCGCAGGGCGGGACACCGGACCGCGTTCGTCGCCGCCGGCCTGCCGCTCCACCTCGCCGTGGTGCCACTGTGGCTCTGGCTGGTCGGCACGATGGCGGCGTTGGTGCCGGCCCTGACTCCGCCGCCCGTGCTGCTCACGCTCGTGGTGACACCCCTGCTGACCGCCGGGCAGCGGCGGCGCTACCGGGCGCTCGTCGGCAAGGACCTCCCGCGCCCCGCCGTACCCGGGCCGGGACGCAACTGGAAGTCGGCGGTGCGCCGGCTGACCGGCGGGGCCTTGTGGCGGCAGGTCTGCTACCACGCCGTGGCGGGTCCGCTGTTCGCCGTCCTGGACCTCGCCGTCCTCGCCGTCTGGGCCGTCGCTCTCGTGGCCGCCTCCCTCTACGTGTGGATCTGGGCGCTGCCCCCGCAGTGGCGGGTCACCGACGTCGGGTACACCACGCAGGCCGCGTACATCACCGCCGGCGGTCTCGCCCTGCTGTTCCTCGGGCCCCGGCTGACCGGCGCTCTGGTGCGGCTGGAGACCCGGGCGGCCGAGGTCCTGCTCGGCCCCAGCCGCACGGAGAAGCTGGCCCGCCGGGTCGCCGACCTCGCCGAGAGCCGGGCCGGCGTGCTCGACGCCGCCGACGCCGAGCGGCGGCGGATCGAGCGCGACCTGCACGACGGCGCGCAGCAGCGCCTCGTCTCACTGGCCGTCAACCTGGGCCTGGCCAGGGCCACCCTCGGCGACCTGCCGGCGGATGCCCGCAAGGTGATCGACGAGGCGCACCGCGAGGCGAAGGAGGCGATCGCCGAGCTGAACAACCTGGTGCGCGGTCTGCATCCGGCCGTCCTTGAGGACCGCGGCCTCGACGCCGCGCTGTCCGGGGTCGCCGCCCGCCTCCCGATCCCGGTGCGCGTGGCGGTGGACCTGCCGCAGCGCCCCTCACCCACGGTCGAGGCCGTCGCGTACTTCGTGGTCTCCGAAGCCCTGACGAACGTGGTCAAACACGCGCAGGCGACCCGGGCGGACGTGACCGTGGAGCGGATCGGGGAGACACTGCTGGTGGTCGTCGCGGACGACGGAGCGGGCGGCGCGGATCTCGCGGCGGCCGACGGCACCGGGCTCGCCGGGCTCGCCAAGCGCGTCGCGTCCGTCGACGGCACGTTTTCCTGCCGCAGCCCCGCCGGGGGCCCGACCGTCATCACCGTGGAGCTGCCGTGCGCGCCGTGATCGCCGAGGATTCCCTCTTGCTGCGCATCGGCGTGGTCAAGGTGCTGGAGGCGGCCGGCTTCGAGATGTGCGCGCAAGTCGCCGACGCAGAAGGGCTGCTGGCGGCCGTCGAGGAGCACCGGCCCGACATCGCCGTGGTCGACGTGCGCATGCCGCCCGGCTTCACCGACGAGGGAGTACGCGCCGCGCTGGTGATCCGCCGCCAGTACCCGCGTACCGCCGTGCTCCTGCTGTCGCAGTACGTGGAGGAGCGGTACGCCGCCGATCTGCTCGCCGCCAACACCTCGGGCGTCGGCTATCTGCTCAAGCAACGGGTCGCCGACGTCGAGGAGTTCGCCGAGGCGGTACGCCGGGTGGCGGCCGGCGGCACCGCGCTCGACCCGCAGGTCGTCGCGCAGCTGCTGGTGCGCCGGCACAGTGATCCGCTCGACCGGCTGACACCGCGCGAGCGGGAGGTGCTGGAGCTGATGGCGGGCGGCCGGTCCAACTCCGGCGTCGCCGCCGAGCTGGTCGTGAGCGAGAGCGCGGTCGCCAAGCACATCAACAGCATCTTCACCAAGCTGGACCTGCCCAAGGCCGACGCCGACCACCGCCGTGTCCTGGCGGTGCTGCGCTTCCTGGGCGTTGCGACCGCATAGTGCGCGATCACGACCCCATGCCCACAACACGGTCGAACGCTGCATCAACCGCTTGAAACAGTGGCGTGCCTTCCACCACCGCTCACGGCCTCTGCCGCGTTCGGGAGCGTCCTCGACGAAGCCGTGGGCGGCGAGCCGCCGCGGGTGGTAGCTGGTCGCGCCGCTTGACTCGCCCGGCCGTACGGCGAGTTGGGACGCGGTGGCCGGCCCGTCGAAGCGCAGGGCGTCGGGCAGTTGCCTGCGCGGGCATCGGGCATCGAGATTCCGGACGTGTGGGCCCCGGGGCTCGTTCATGGTCTACGCCGTGCCCGGCGCATTACTCTGAGTCCATGCGGCAGGGGGCGGCGGCAGTGGCGGGGCAGTGGCGGGACTGGCGGGTCGGTGACCGGGTCCTCGGGGTGTACGAGGTGACCGGTGCTCTCGGTCAGGGCGGCATGGGGCGCGTGCACCGGGTGCGGCACCTGGGGTGGGACACCGATCTCGCCGTCAAGAGCCCGCGTCCGGAGCTCTTCCGGGACGAGGCGGACCAGGAACGGTTCGTCCGCGAGGCGGAGACGTGGGTGGGGCTGGAACTCCATCCGCACCTGTGCGGATGTCACTACGTGCGCACGATCGGCGGGGTGCCGCGGGTGTTCGCGGAGTACGTGGACGGCGGAAGCCTGCGCGAGTCGATCGACGAGGGCCGGCTCTACCGGGGAGCACGCGACGAGGTGGTGGGCCGGATCCTGGACATCGCCGTCCAGGTGGCGCGCGGGCTGGCGCACGCCCACCTCAGCGGGGTGGTGCACCAGGACGTCAAGCCGGGCAACGTGCTGCTCGACCGGCAGGGCACCGCGAAGATCACCGACTTCGGGCTCGCGCGGGCCCGGCACTTCGGCACCCGGCCGACGCCCTCGGGCCGAGTGGCCGACGGGACAGCACCCGGCGACGCGGTATCCGACGCGGCAACGCTTCTGGTCACGCACGGCGGGATGACGCCCGCGTACGCCTCGCCCGAGCAGGTGCGGGGCGCGCCCCTGAGCCGTCGCACCGATGTGTGGAGCTTCGCGGTCAGCGTGCTGGAGATGTTCACCGGGGCGGTGACGTGGGGCGTGGGGTCCGCCGCCGGGGCGGCGCTCGCCGCGTACCGGCTGAGCCCCCCGCCCGACGCCCCGGTGGCCTCGATGCCGGGAGCGCTCGCGGACCTGCTGGAGCGCTGTCTGCGCGAGCGCGTCGAGGAGCGGCCCGACGACCTGGCGGCGGTGGCCGGGGAGTTGGCCGAGGTGTACGCACGGGAGGTCGCCCGGCCGTATCCGCGCCGGGCGGAGAACGCCGCCGTGCACCGGGCCGACGGGCTGAACAACCGGGCGATGTCCCTGCTCGACCTCGGCCGGACGAGGGAGGCGGAGGCCGCGCTGGCCGAGGCGCACGCCGCCGACCCGCAGCACCCGCAGGCCACGTACAACCTCGGGCTGTTGAGGTGGCGGTCCGGCACGCTCGCGGACGACGCGCTGGTGGACCGGATGGAGTCGGCGAGGGCGAGCGCGGAAGGGCCCTCGCCCGCCGGCCACCTCCTCGCCCAGGTGCACCTCGAACGCGGCGATCACGAGTCCGCCCTGCCCCTCCTGCGCGCGGCGTCCGCGACCGCGGAGGCGAGCGCGGACGCGGACGCCGGCACGGCCCTGCGTGCCGCGCTCGCGCACGCCGAGCGCGAACACGCCGCCGGCGGGCGCCTGCTCGCCACCTTCACCGGGCACCGGGCGGTCGTGCACGCGGTGAGTCTCAGCGCGGACGGCAGCCGCGCGCTGTCCGGTGACGACGCCGGGGACGTACGGCTGTGGGACACGGCCACCGGCCGCCCGCGCGCCCTCAAGGGACATCGGGCCGCCGTGCACGCGGTGTCGCTGAGCCCGGACGGCCGTCTCGCCCTGACGGGTGGGCACGACGGCGACGTACGGCTGTGGGACACCGCGACCGGCCGCTGCCTGCGCAGGCTCTCCGGGCACACCGGCTCGGTCCGCGCCGTCCGTCTCGCCCCCGACGGGAGCACCGCCCTGACCGGCGGCTGGGACGGCACCCTGCGCTGGTGGGACGTGGCCACCGGCCGCTGTCTGCGGGTCGTCGACTCCCCTGAGGGGCCGGGCGGGGCGGGCCGCGAGGTCAACGCCGCCTGCCTGAGCGCCGACGGTCGGCTCGCCCTGTTCGTGGGCGGTCGGACCGTACTCTGGGACCTGGTGGACGACCGCCGCGTGCGGACCCTGGACCGCGGCACGATCTGGCCGGCCGCGCTGAGCCACGACCGGCGGCACGCGCTGACCGGCGGGGGCGACCGGGCTCTGGTGTGGTGGGACCTGGCGACCGGCCGGTCCCTGCGCACCCTGCGGGCGGACGCCCGGCCCCCCTGGACGGCGGAGCTGAGCGCCGACGGGCGGTTCGCGGTGTCAGGGGCCATCGGCGGCACGCTGCGCTGGTGGGAGCCCGCCACCGGGCGTTGTCTGCGCACCTACGACGCGCACTTCTCCCAGGTGACCTCGGTGAGCCTGAGCGGGGACGGGCGGCGGGTGCTGACCGGGGGCGACCACCGGGTACGACTGTGGCAGCTGCCCGCCCCCGACGCGTACACCGCGCCCTTCCGGATCTGCCGCCCCCGCTCCCACACCGAACTCACCCGGTACGACGACCGGGTCGCCGTGCTGCTGGACGACGCCGAGTCGGCCGCGGGACGGCAGCGGTACGCGGACGCGCTCGCCCTGGTGGCCGAGGCACGCGCCCTGCCGGGGCACGAGCGGGACACCCGGGCCCTGGCGGCCTGGCACCGGCTCTCGCTGGTCACCGTCCGGACGGGGGTGCGCGGCGCCTGGCCCGCCGGGACCGTCGAGCTGCCCACGTCCGGTACGCAGGCCCACGCCACCGCGGACGGCCGGCGCGCCCTGTGCGCGGACCTGGACACCCTGCGTCTGTGGGACTTCGAGGACGGCGGCCGGTGCGTGCGTACCTTCGACGGGCACGACGGAGCGGTCCGGGCCGTCTCCCTCAGCGCCGACGAACGCCTCGCCCTGTCGGGCGGGGAGGACGGGACGGTCCGCCTGTGGGACGTCCGCACCGGTCGCTGCCTGAGCGTGCTCGCGGGGCACGGGGCGACGGTCCGCTCGGTGAGCTTCAGCGGCGACGGGCGCTTCGCCTTCTCCGGCGGGGAGGACGGGTCCGTGCGCTGGTGGGAACTGTCGACCGGACGGATGCTGCGGGCCTACGCGTACGGAGGGCAGAAGGTGGACTCGGTGTGCCCGAGCGCCGACGGGCGGTTCCTTCTCTCCTGCGGCCAGGGCAGCAGGGCGCGGCTGTGGGAGCTGGACTCCGGCCACCGCGTGCGGACCTTCGAGGACCTGACCCGCGACGCCGTGACGGACTCGCCGCTGCTGGGCATCCTGCACTCGGCCCAGCTCACCGCGGACGGACGGCACGCGGTGACCGCCAACGCCGACGGGCGGGTGGCGCTGTGGGACGTGGCGGGCGGGCGGCGTCTGCACGTCTTCGAGGAGCACGTCGGGAGCGACGGGCACGCGGAGCCCATGACGTCGGTGTCCCTGAGCACGGACGGCCGCTTCGCGCTGGCCGCCAACTGGGACACGACCGTGCGGCTGCTGGACCTGCGGGCCGGACGCTGCCTGCGCACCCTGGGCGGGCACCGGCGCTGGGTGCAGTCGGTCCACCTGAGCGCGGACGGGCGTTACGCGGTCTCCACCGGGACGGACCGGACCCTGCGCCGGTGGGAGCTCGACTGGGAGCTGGAGGCCAGGGAGCCGGCGGACTGGGACGAGGGCGCCCGCCCGCACCTGGAGGCGTTCCTCGCCGCGCACACGCCATTCGGACGGCCCGTGTCGCCCGGCCTCCAGTCGGTGTCGTACGACCCCCGGCTGGCCCGGCACGGACAGCCGGTGTGGTCCGAGGCCGACGCGGACCTGCTGCTGCGTCACCTCGCACGGGCCGGATACGGGTGGCTGCGGGCGGACGGTGTGCGGGCGGAGCTGGAGCGGATGGCCGCGGCGTGGCAGGGTCCGCGTCCGCTGCCCGCACCGCGGCGGGAGCCGACGGGGCTGCTCAGTTCAGCAAGGCATCGATATCGGGCTTGGCGAGGACGCCCGCGCAGCTGACGCAGACCGGCCTGCGCAGCACGCGCCGGGTCACGCACCGGTCGCAGAAGTAGGCGCGGCAGCTCGCACAGTGCCAGAAGACCACGGCCCAGTGCTCCGGGTCGTTCCTGGCGACCGGGTTGCCCCCCGGAACGCGCGACACCGACAGCAGGCGATCGCAGCCCTGCCGGGAACACATCATGACGGCCATGGAACGGACCGTAGCAGCGCGGGGGGACGGAAGACAGTGCCCCGGCAACAGGCGGCGGGGAATCAGGAGTTGGAGGAACCCCCGCCTCCCGTGTGACTGCCGCCCGCCGTACGGGTCAGCCGCCGGGCCTCGTCCTCGATCCTGCGCACCACGCTGCCGCCGCTGCCGTCGTCCACCCCGCTGGCCAGCAACTGCGCGGCGACGGTGGTGAAGTACTGCGCGGCGGCCAGCACATGGCCGTGAGCGTCGACGGCCTCGCCGTCGCGCAGCCGCAGCAGTGCCTGGGAAGCGTCGCTCATCACCCGGACGACCTGCTGCGAGAGCTGCGCGCGGGTCTCGGTGGGCAGCCCCACCGCCCGCCCGACCTGCCGTTGGATGCTGTTGCAGGACCGCTCCAGCTCCTCCAGCAGCGTGAAGTCACGGCGGACCGCGGGGCCGAGCGCCGCCGAGGGGTACGAGCTGCTCCGCAGCAGCAGGTGGGTGAGCGCCCGCGGCTCGTACCGGTGCAGGTCGATGGCGTGGGTGGCACCCAGCGCGGGCCGGAAGCACGGATGGATGTGGAACTCCGCCTCGTGCGGCTGTACGGGCACGTGGGCCCCGCCCGTGTAGACCACGTCGTTGCCGCGCCGCACCCCCAGGAAGCCCACCCCGTACAGCGTGTCGACCACGCCGGGCGCGGTGAGCCCCTCGGCGTACGCGGGATACTGCCGGTGGAGCGTCTCGGCGACGGTGTCGAAGCGGGCCTCCAGCGCGCTGCGCATCACCACGTAGCCGGTGTTCTGGAACATCACGAACAGCTGTGCCAGGAAGGGATGGGTGACCAGGTACTCCTTCGCCAGGTCCTGCAGCTTCCACTCCGAGAACTGCCGGGTGGCGAGCAGGACGTCACTCTCGTGGATGCTCTCGTGTCCCCGCTCGACGGCGGTGTCCCGGCACGCGTTGAGGTACTGGATCGCGTCGCGCGGGCGGGGCAGGGCGCGGCCGAAGAGGAAGTCCGCGGTGTCCTCGCCGCCCACGGCCGGAGGGAAGACCTCCCGCCACAGCCGGTCGCCGGTCAGCTCGGCGCCGGCCGACGCGCGGGCCCGGGCGAGAGCGAGGTCCCGCAGGCCGGTGGCGGTCCACTGGATGCGCAGTTCCTCGCTGTGGAACTTGTCGCCCTCGCTGAAGGTGAGGGTGTCGTAGATGTCGGCGCGCAGGAAGAGCAGACAGCGCAGCGCCCTGCCGTACGCGCCCGAGACGTGCTTCGCCGCCAGCAGCAGCCCGATGACCATGGCGTTGCTGTCCGGGTCGCTCGACCAGATCTGCTCCAGCTGGTCCACGAGCAGCAGGAGCGGGGCGTGCGCGCCCGCGCAGTCCAGATCGGCGAACCCCTCCGCCACGCCCCGCTCGACGACCTCCAGCTGACGTGCGGCGCGGGCGCCTTCGGAGGCCGGCGGGGCACCGCCCACTTCCACCGCCGCCTTCACGCCGAAGGCTTCGAGGGACAGCGACGTCTGTAGCCCGGTCACGCCGCGGAGCAGCCGGTCGTAGAGACGGGGCTCGTCCGCGGACTCGCCGTTCGCGCGGAGGAACCGCCGCAGCGTCCTGACCGGGCGGGGCAGTCGCCGCAGCCCGTGGACCCGCTTGGCGTGGGCGACGATGTGCCGCGCGGCTTGGACGGCGAAGACGTAGCGCCAGATCAGCGACTTGGCCGTGTCACCGGTGAGCCCTTGCAGTTCGAACCGGCGTATCTCGTCGCCCGCCGCGTCGTCGGGGGTGATCAGGGCGGTCCCGCCGGCGTGGACGCCGTCGGCGGTCAGGCGCATGCAGATGGCGCTCTTGCCGGAGCCCTTGCGGCCGATGATGAGCATCTTGCGGCCGGACACGGCCGCGTCGTAGGCGGCGGTCCGCAGGAACCCCTCGCGCAGCAGGCCGTCGGACATGTCCCGCTCGGCGTCCTCCCGCCCGAAGTAGAGGCGCTCGACCACACCCGACGGCCCCGTCATGGATCCCCCAACTCCCCTGCCCGGCTCGGTCCTCACTGGGCATGATGCCAGCTCGTGGCCGCCGGTTCCCGCCGCACTCCGCAGCGGCGTCGGGCAGTCGGGCGGGGCCGCGCCGCCGCGGTCCCCACCCCCGGCCGGCGAAGCGTCCCCGACCGTCAGGACGGTGAAGCGACAGGTGTGGCGCTCATGTGCAGCTCGGTCCAGCGGGCGGCTATCCGTCGCAGTCTGCTGCGGAAGTCCCGCTGGGCGTCCGAGTCGCCGCTCAGCAGTTCAGCGGTCCGGCGGGGGCAGTCGCAGCCGTCCCACCCGGCGATCTCCGCGAGCTTCTCCGCGCGCGGGTAGTCACGGAACTCGTTGAGCGCCTCGTACACGGCCGGCCGGCAGCGGTCGCACCCGTCGGGCCGGGAACGCACCACCTCGTCGATCACGGGGGCGAACCACGAGATCGAGAGATCCCCGGCCTCGTCGTCGCGAGCCTTGTCGTCCGCGGTCCGCGCGAGGAGCCGTACGAGCATCCACAGGGTGGGGGGTTCCCACATCCCCTGCTCGTGTGCCCAGCCCAGCAGGGTTCCGGACTTGGCGCTCAGGGGGAACACCATTTGCGTGGTGTAGCCCGCGGCGCGGGCGTCCCGTATGCCGGCGAGCGTGTCGTCGTAGGCCTCCTTCTGGGACAGGCCCATGGCCCCGAGGGTGAGGTTGGCGATCGACGCGAAGCCGGCTTCCTGGAGCATTCTCGCCGCGTTCAGATATGCCTTCTGGGGCGTGGGTTTCAGATGGCAGAGGGAACGGACCTCGGGGTTCCATGACTCCACGCCGACCTGCCCGACGATCTGGGTGTCCGGCAGCAGCGTGCGGAGCACGTCGAGTTTCTCCTCGGTGAACACCTCGGGCCGTGACTCGAAGGCGAAGAGGGCCGGTCGCCGTTCCGCCACCTGCCGCAGCAGCTGTTCGCGCAAGCCGGGAGAGACTTCGAGGTCGTCGAGGAGGCTGCCGGAGGGGGAGAGGTAGATGTGCGCGCCCTCGGGCACCTCGGCGAGTCTGCGCCGGACCGAGCGGACGATCCGGCGGGGATCGATCTCGGGGCCGATGCCGTAATTGCACATGCTGCACTGTCCGGCCCGGTCGTACGTGCAGCCACGGGTGCGGAACCAGAACTGGTACATGCGGACGGTTTCGCGGGCGTGGCCGGTCGCGGCCGTGTAGGTCCTCAGACGAGAGTTGGTGTATTCCGGAAAGGGCGGACGGTCCTGGCGGATGGCGCGGTTGGCCCGCACCAGGAGGTTTCTGAGCTGCCGTTCGGACATCTCATCCACCAAAAACTCCTCTCGTCGAGGGTCATCGGCGCCGGGGCCCCGGTCACGACCGGAGCCCCCGCATCGCGCGGCGACCGCAGTGCTCCGCCGCGGCCGACCAGTGCGGCGCTACATGCTCTGTCATGGGCGGCGCGGGAAGGAAGCTCCTCGATGGGCTATGCCCGTGTCATCAGCCTTGAGGCGCGCCCGATCTCCCCTTGGTGAGGGACGGGCCCGGCGCGAGAGTCCCAGGGGGGCCGGTTCACCCGCCGGGTACGAGGAGGCGAGCCATGACGTCCGGAGAGCGACCCGCTCTGACCCGCAGCGTCCAGCAGGCGGTGCACGACACGGCACGGCGTGAAGGGCCTACGGCCGCCTTGTCGGCACTGTACGAGGCCATCGGCCGGGACACCCCTGTGCGGGGGCCCGGCGGACACGCGCTCGTCCCCGAGGGTGTCCGGCACGATGCCGCGGACACCGCCGTGCTCCCCGGGATCGACGGCCTCGGCCTGCTCCCGCTGCGTGGCCCGACCGCGCCCGACGCACCGGCGCGCGAACCGGGACCGGAGGGCGGCCCCATCGGTCCCGCCGCCTGGGCCGAGGCGCTGACCTGGCTGCGGCTGGGGCTGTCGGTGAAGATCCTCGACGAGGCCCTCGGATACCTCCGCGACCGGGTCACGGGCGGATCGCCGCTGTTGACACGGCAGTTGATCAAGGGCGCGCTCGCCGACGCGGTCGCCCTCCAGCTACAGGTCCGCTCGGTGCTCGACGCGCACGCTCCCGGCGACGTGCCCCGGCCCCTCTCGGCCGGCCTGAACGCGATGGTCACCCAGGCCGACCGCATGCTCCTTCCCCTCTTGGGCGCGAGCGGCTTCACCACCGAGGGCCCGGGTCGCGTGGCCCACGCGTCGGAACTGCTCGTGGACACCTACTTCACCATCGCGCAGGAGGGCACGGACCTTTGCTGACCACGTCCGAGGAGCGTCTCGCGCTGTTGCGGCACCAGGTACGGGAATGGGCGGCCGAGGTGCGGCCGTTCGCCCTGGAAGTGGACCGGGATCCGAGCCTGGCCACCGGGCTCCTGCACCTGCCCACGGTCGCGCTCGCGGCCAGGGTGCAGATCCCGCCCCCGTACAACGACCGGCCCCTCTCCATCAAGGGCGAGGTCTTCCACATCACCGGCGCACTGGAACGCGCCGTCTGGTGCGAGGAGGTGGCCTGGGGCGACCTGGGGATCGGCCTGGCCTCGCCGGGTGCGTCGATGTGCGGGGTCCTGGTGGAGGCGCTGGGCAGCGAGGCGCAGAAGAGGCGCTTCTACGGGGATCTGCTGGAGCGCCCGACCTGGACGATGTTCGCTCTGACCGAACCGCACACCGGCTCCGACCCCGCGTCGCTGGCCAGCACCTTCTCCCGGTCGGACACCGGCGGCATCAGGCTCGACGGGACGAAGCGGTTCGTCAGCAACGCGGTGCGGGCACGCTTCGGTGCGGTCTTCGCCCGCACGGGCCCGGGTCCGTACCACATCCGTGCGGCCCTCGTGGACACCTCGCTCCCCGGCTACCGTGCCGAGCCGATCCCCACCATCGGTGTGCGGGCCGCCCAACTCGGTTCGGTGACACTGGAGTCGGTGGAACTGAGTGAGGAACACATGCTGGGATCCGGCCTGTCCAGCCTCAGAAGAGGACTGTGGGGCTGGAGCCGCGTGCTCGACCGGCTCCGGCCCACCGTCGCCGCCATGGCCGTCGGGCTTGCCCGGGCCGCGTACGAATACGTGTGTGAGCACCGCGCGGAGCCGAGCCGCGAGGACGCCGCCCGGCTCGCGCGGATGGCACACGAGATCGATGCCGTCAGGCATCTCACCCTGAGCGCCGCGGCGGCGGTGGACCGGAACCAGGAGAACGGACACCTGGCCTCGGTGGCGAAACTGCGGGCGGCGCGCCTGGCCGTCTCGGTGACCCGGGCGGCGCCGGCCTTCTTCGGGGCCGGCGGGCGCATCGAGCACCCGCTGCTCGACAAGTACGCCCGGGACGCCCTGGCCTTCGAGTTCATGGAGGGCAGCCAGAACGTCCAGCGCCTCGCCGTCGCCGGTGCCCTGACGCGTGGCACGCTCGACCCGGGAGCCCCGGTCGGCTGACCGCGCACCGGAGCGGCGCGGCCCACCTCAATCCTCCTGAGGCGTCAGGAAGATGGCCGCCGCGGGACACAGCGAGGCGGCCTCGGCGGCGTTCCGCGCGTCCTCGCCGGACAGGGTGCCGCCGACGAGACGTACCAGGCCGTCGTCCGCCTGGTCGAAGACGCCCGGTGCGGTGCGGACGCAGTTGCCCGAACCCACGCAGCGCGAGCGGTCCGCCGTGATGCGCACCGTGATCCTCACCACCGCACCGGAAGGGCGCCGAGGCCGAAGACCAGCCCCTGACGGACCGGCACCTCGTCCACCGGGGCAGCGAGCCGCAGCCTCGGGAAGCGCTCGAAGAGCCTGCTGAGGGCGACCTCCACGTCCAGGCGAGCCAGGTTCTGGCCGATGCACTGGTGGACACCGAAGCCGAACGAGACGTGGTTGCCGTGGCGCCGCCGGAGGTCGAGCCGGTCGGCATCCTCGAAGACGCCCGGGTCGCGGTTGGCGGCGGGGTTGAGGAGCACCACGCCGTCGCCGGCTCGGATGACGACGCCCGACGTCTCGATGTCGGCGAGGGCGACACGGACCAGGCCACTGGTGACGGACAGGAAGCGCAGCAGTTCCTCGACCGCGCGTGACCAGGGCACCTCGCCCGCACGCAGCCGGTCGAGTTCGTCCCCGTGGACGAGCAGGGTCAGCACGGCGAGGGCGATGGTGCTGATGGTGACGTCCTGCCCGGCGACGACGAGGACCGTGCCGTAGTGCACGAACTGCTCGGTCGTCAGCCGTCCGTCCCGCACCTGGGCGGCGAGGTCGTCGAGGAGGCCGTCGCCGCCGGGCCGGTCCGGCATGCGCGCGAGGAGGGAGCGCAGGAAGTCGTCGAGGGGCGGTACGAGGTCGAAGTGGCGGTGCAGGAGGTCGTGCAGTGCGCTGCCGTCGGGCCCGTGCAGGCCGAGGATCTCGGTCATCCCGGTGGCGACCAGGGGCCGGACGTAGGCGCTGATCAGCTCGGCGGGTTCCGTGCGTGGCCGCGCCGCGAGTCCGTCCAGGAGCCGGTCCGCGGCTGCTTGGAGTGCCGGCCGCCGGCTCTGGACGCGTTTGAGCGCGAGGCTGGGGAGCATGGCGCGGCGCTGCTCGGTGTGCAGGGGCGGGTCGGTGCGCAGCAGCGCCCGCATCGCGTGGTGGCGCCCCGGCCGGGCGAGCGCCAGCACGCGCACCAGGTCGGGGAACTCCGCCTTGTCGCGGTCGACGGTGAGCCGTTCGTCGGTGAGCAGCGACCGGAACGCGGCATGGCCGGTGACCGCCCAGGCCTCCCGCCCGTCGTAGAGCCTGATCCTCGTCACGGGGCCACGGTCGCGCAGGTCCTCGTAGGCCCGTGGCGGGTGGTAGGGGCACTCTCGGGTCAGCGGGAGGCCGGGCAGGTCGTGGGGTTGCCGGTCCGGGTGGGCGGCAGCGGGGGTCCGCCGGGCAGCGTCGGGCATCGTCACTTCCTGGCCTCGGGGGTCGGTGAGAGTTTCGCGGCCACGGCGCCCAGGGGCAGCGGCCCCAGCAGGTCGGCCGGGATGATGCCGGTGAATCCGGCGTCCTCCAGGTGGTCGACGACCGAGGGGGCGAGCGCCGCCCTGCCTCCCGCCGGGAGGTACGGGGTGGCCATGTCGACGGTCAGCGCCGGGCACCGGGCGGCGAGTGCGGTCGCCAGCGCCCGTTCCCCAGGGGTGTGCGCAGGCACGGGACGGCTCGGGAACCCGTCGCCCTCGGCGGTCACCACGGCCGTGGCCCAGGCCCGCGGTGTGCTGTGTTCCGGCGCGTCGGCGCACACCACGAACCGGTGCGGCAGCACCAGGCACGGGTGGGTGACCAGCGCGGCCGACAGCCCGTGGCGCAGTCGCTCCGGCGTGGTGTCACCGGCCACGTAGGCGACGAGCCGGGTCCCGTCGTCGGTGCCCTCGGTGAGGACGGCGGCCCCGACGACGCCGGGCAGCCGGGCGAGCAGCGCGGTACACGCCCGCGTGTCGGCCCAGGCATGGTCGACGTGGACCCATCCGGGCCCGAACCGGCGTCTCGGCAGGTCGAGTTCGGCCTGCGCGCGGTCGAGCGGCAGGTCCATCGGGAGGGTGCCGTCGGCCCAGCCGGCGATCAGTGCGCCGATGCCGCGCAGGGCCTGCCCGATGCGGTCGGCGTCTGTCACGGAGACATGGCCGTGCATCGACAGGGTGACGCCGTCCTCGCCCGCCTCCACGGCGAAGTACAGGTCGGCGCTGTTGTCCTGCCAGTCGATGGGGGCCTTCTCGACGACGAAGTCGTCCGTGGCGCCGCCGCCGTCGCCCGTGCCGTCCGGGGCCGGGGCGCCGGCCCCCGGACTCCTGCGGGCGAAATAGTTGTAGGTGACCCCGATCCGCAGGTTCATGCCGCGCTCGTGACCGGCGCGAACCCGTTCCTCGGTCATCTCCAGCGAGGAGTAGCGGGCATAGCGCTGGGCCCTGACGGTGGCGCTGAAGACCTTGTTCAGCAGGGACGCCGCGGTGTCCTGCGCAGCCACGTCGAAGACGACCAGCGCGGGCTGGAAGAAGCAGCCCACGGCGGACGACAGCATCGGGTCGGCCCGGTTGGCGGTGTCCATGGAGACGACGCACCGGTCGTTGCCCGACAGCGCCGACAGCACGGTGCCGAACGCCGTCAGGTAGACCACGCCGGGGCCGATCCCACGCTCCGCGGCGACGAGTTCGGCGGCGTGCACGAGCCGCCGGGACGTCAGCGTCACGCGCTCGTACGGGCTCGGCGGGGTGAAGCCCGCGAAGTGCCCCACGGGTGCCGGCCGGTAGTCGGGGAACATGCCCTGCGGGATCGAGCGGTAGCGGTCACGCCAGTAGGCGCGCACCCGTTCCCGGTAGCGGGCCCGTTCCGGGGAGTGGTCCAACTCGGCCTGTTCCCGGGGCTGTCGTGTCTCGGGCAGCGGTACGTCGTCGTGCCCGGCCGCGAGCAGGGAGCGGAAGGCGTTCTCCAGCGCGATCCAGCTCTGCCCGTCGATCACGCAGTGGATCGCCGTCATCAGCACCCAGGAGTCCCCCGCGTCCCCCGCGATCAGGGCGAAGCGCACCGGCCGGTCCCGGGCGGGGTCGAAGGGACGCGCGCCGAGGCGTTCGGTCACCGCGGGGAGGTCCGCGGCGCTCGCCCGCAGCCGCAGGTCGAAGGTGACCGGCCACGGCGGACGGACCGCCTGGACGGGTGTGCCGGCGTCGTCGAGGAGGAAGTTGCTGCGCAGCGACTCGTAGCGGGCCACCAGGGCGGTGAGCGCCGCGAGGACGGCCGCGTCGGGGACGTCGGAGTCGAACCGCCACGAACGGCTGATCTTCACGCAGTCCCGGATGGCGCCGTAGGCGGGCACGTCGAAGTACAGGAACCAGTAGTGCTCCTGGCTCCAGAGCATCGGTGCCCAACGGGTCCCGGCCCGCTCCGGCGTCGGGGTCTCCCGGCCCGCCGCCGCTCCCGGCGCGGGGTGCCGGGGTGCGCCGGCGTTCACAGGGGTGCCGCCTCGGCCAGGGTGTTCTGCCGCACCTGTTTGTTGACGAAGGCCGCCGCGGCCACCAGGACGTTGGCGCCGACCACGTTGAAGACGGCCACCGTCCAGTACATGCCGTGGGGGCTGTCGCTCGCGGCGCAGACCCAGGCGCCCACGACCACGTTCCCGCCGAAGTAGACGGCGTTCAGCAGGACCGCGAGCCGCCCGCCGCCGATGTGTTCCAGGAGCGTCAGGGCGACCAGGACCGGGCCCTGCACCGCGTAGGTCAAGGCCACGATGCCCAGGTACTCGCTCGCCACCGCGGCGGCGTCGGTGTCGCCGGTCATCACCTGGGCGATGGCGTCACGGGCGAAGAACGTCACCACGGCGATGGCGGCGAAGACGGCGAACGACAGCACGATGCCGCTGCGGTACGTCACCCCCAGCGACCCGTACGCACCCGCGCCGCGCGCCTGGTTGAAGATGATCGCGGTGGCCGAACCCAGCACGATCCCGGGCATGAGGATCAGGCTCTGCACGGACGACGCGGTGGAGAATCCGGCGACGGTCGCCTCGCCGTACGGCCCGAGGACCCAGAGCAGGGCGAGGCTGTAGAAGGAGATGAGGCCGAGCGTCGCGCCCACGGGAACGCCCACGGACCGGACGTGGCCGAGCACTTCGCGTCGCCAGGGCGCGCGTTGTCCCGGCCGCCAGAGCCCTGCCCGGCGCATCAGCCACAGGCCCGCGGCGGTACCGGCCAAGGCGCAGACGGCGGCTGCGACGGGCAGGCTGTCGATGCCGAGGCCGGTGCCCAGGCCGAGCCAGGCCACCAGAGCGACTTCGGTGAAGGAGCTGACCAGGGTCAGCATGAGCCCCTGCCGGGCGAACCCGAAGCCACGCAGCGCGGACGCGCACAGCGCGGGCCCGAAACCGAGCAGGCTGACGACGGACATCCAGCGCAGGAACCACACGAACTCCGACCGCGCCGTGTCGGACACGTCGAAGAGGTGGGCGAAGCCGGGTGCGCCCAGCGACAGCACGACGGTGAGCGACGCCCCGAGGACCACCCACACCTTCGTCATGCTCACCGTGAGCGGGAAGACGTCCTCGGGTTTCTCACGGCCCTTGCTGAGCGAGCAGGCGACCTGGGTGCTGACCGCGAGCGCGGCGTTGATCGCGCTGAACACCATGCCCAGCGGCAGGAAGAGCGAACGCACGTACAGTGCCTGGTCTCCCATCCGCCCGACCATGGCGACCAGGGTCAGCATGGTGAGATAGCCGAGGAGATCGCCGAGCACCATGGGGACGGCCAGGCGCCCGATCTTCCGCGACACCCGCGTCGGCGGCGCGTCCGGTAAACCTCTCGCGTCACTGTGCTCTGTCATCAGCGTCCTCCTCCTTCGTGGCCTGTCCGGCCCTCGTGGTCCGCGCAGCCGCCTCCCCGTGCGTGGCCCACTGCTGTGCGGGACGGTCCTCGATGCCGGCGGGGAGCCCGGCAGCACCGTCTGCGAGTACCGGGTGGCCCGAAGCGGCCCCGCGGCCTACGGCATGTCGGGAATGGTCGCCTTTCGTCGGCGCGGTGCGTAGCACAACGGATATGGCCACGCGGGCAGCTCACAAGTCAGGGCGGCGGTGCCGGTGAGATGTGTGGCACCGTAAGTGAGGAAAGGGGAGGCGGATGCATCAACCCAGCACCTCAGGTCCCTTGGCCCGGGCACGGTCCACGCCCGGCGTCCACCGTCCGTCGCCGGCCTGTAGCCGGCCCATGGGCAGCCCGCCGTCCACGTGGATCGTCTGCCCGGTGATGTACGAGGCGTCGTCCCCGGCGAGGAAGGCGAGCGCCGAGGCGACGTCGTCCGGGCGTCCGGTCCGGCGTACCGGGGCGGCGTCGGCGACGGACGCCGCCTTGACGGCCCCGAGGCCGTCGGCGCGGTGGGTCATCGGGGTCTCGATGTACCCGGGGGCGACGGCGTTGACCGTGATGCCGAACGGGCCGAGTTCCACGGCGAGTGCGCGGGTCAGACCCTCCAACCCGGCTTTCGCCGCTGCGTAGTTGGCCTGGCCGTGGCTGCCCAGCGCGGAGATGCTGGAGAGGTTGAGGATTCTGCCCCAGCGGGCGCGTGCCATGTGCTTCTGCACGGCGCGGGCGCACAGGAAGGCCCCTCGCAGATGCACCGCGTGGACGGTGTCCCAGGCCCGTTCGGACATGGTGTACAGGGCGCTGTCGCGGATCACACCCGCGTTGTTGACCAGGATGTGCACGGTGTCGAACCGCTCGGCCGTGGCCCGGACCATCGCTGTGACCTGGTCCGGGTCGGTGACGTCGCACTTCACGGGCAGCGCCGTGCCGCCCTCGGCGGTGATCTGCGCGGCCAGTTCCTCGACGCCGTCGACATCGATGTCGGCGACGGTGACCGCGGCGCCCTCCCGGGCCATACGGCGGGCTGTGGCCGATCCGATTCCGCCGGCGGCCCCGGTCACGACGGCTGTTCTCCCGTTCACGAACGTTCCACCGATCCTTCTTTGGTCGCCCGATTTCGCCTTCCGTCCGGACACACCGCAACGGCCGTAATACGGCCGTCTTCCGCGTGATCGTGATCTTCATCGTAGGGCGGTTGTATGAACAGCGTCAAGAGTGCATTCCGCAAAGAAAAGGTGTGTACTGTGGTGGCAATCTGCCTCTGATACTACTGTTGACTAATTCGCTTTAGTTGCTTAGCGTCCCGTTGTCTCGCCGCGGACCTGCACCGATGTGGGCTGCTGGATGCCAGGGCAGAACGGACATATGGTGAAGGAATCAGCTACCTTACCCGTTAATTTCGTAGCGCACTTTCTGGTCGCAGACGGATACGGAAGTCTGGCCGAATACGCCGCCATGGGAATGGCGAGAGAAGGCGCTCGGGTCAACCTCCTCCCCATCAAGGTATTTCGGGAAGGGCTGGCCCCGGCCGTCCTCGAACTCCTGGAGAAATCCACGCCCTACCGGGAAGGGCCGGTACTGTTCTCGGCCGCTCTCGAACCCGAGCTGGAGCAGTACGCCGACACCGAGCACTTCGTCCACACGATGTGGGAGTCGAGCCGGCTGCCCGCCGACTGGCCGGACCGGCTGAACCGCACCCGAGCGGTGATCGTGCCCACCCGGTTCGTCGCCGACGTCTGCCGGTCGAGCGGCGTCACCGCCCCCGTCGAGGTGGTCCCCGAGGGCGTCGACCCGGATCTCTACCCGTGGATCGAGCGTCCCGCCCGGCAGGGCATGACGACTCTGGTCGTCGGTACCGTGCTGCCGCGCAAGCACGTCGCCCAGGCCATCGAGGCGTGGCACCTGGCCTTCGACGGCGACCCGGACGCCCGGCTGATCATCAAGTCCCGGTTCCGGACGGCGCGGACGTACGGCCTGACCGCCGACGACCCGCGCATCACCGTGATCGACGACGAGGAGATGGTCCGCGGCATCCTGCACTGGTACGAACAGGCCGACGTGCTGCTCGCGCTGGGCAGCGAGGGTTTCGGCCTGCCCCTGGTCGAGGGCATGGCCACCGGCCTGCCCGTCATCGCGCTGTCCTCCGAGGGACAGGGCGACGTCTGCGCGGACGCGGGCGACCTCGTGCTGTCCGTGCCGCCCGGCAGCTGGGAGACGGCGGACGAACCGGGCTACGGGCGCTGCGGAGTACGGGGGGTCCCCGACGTGCCCAAGGTCGCCGAACAGCTGACCTGGGTGGCTCGCCACCGCGAGGAGGCGGCCTCCATGGGGGCCGCCGCGTCGGGGTGGGTGCACCGCAACCGCAACCTCTGGAACAAGGGCCCCGCCCTGCTCGACGTCATGGAGACCCACATGCGGCCGCCGCGGCGACTCCGGGCGAGGTGACCAGCGCACGTCGGCCGCCCGATCAGAAAGGCAATGCCTGTATGCACGGAGACAGCGGAGACACACGCAACGCACCGCACACGGGGAACGCGCGGGACGCGCGGGACACGGACACCGAGGGGACGACGGCCCGAGCCCCGGGCGCCGTGTGCGTGATCGGCCTCGGTTACGTCGGGCTCACGCTCGCCGTCACCCTCGCCGCCCAGGGACGCGCGGTCATCGGAGTGGAACGCGACCGGGCGATCCGCGAGCAGCTGGCTCGCAGACAGCCGCACATCCACGAGGCCGGCCTGGACCTCGCGGGCGCCGTGGACAGCGGCCGGTTCACCGTGACCGGCGATGTGCCGTCGGGCCGAACGGTCGACACGTACATCGTGTGTGTCGGCACACCGGTGGACGAGTCCGGCCGCCCCGACCTGACCCAGGTGGAAGGCGCCGTCCGGGCGGTCGCCGAGCAGGCGGCCGACGGGTGCCTGGTGATCCTGCGCTCCACCGTGCCGGTGGGCACCTCCCGCAGGCTGCTCGGCGCACTCCGCTCCCGCCGGGACATCGAGCTGGCCTTCTGCCCGGAGCGCACCGTCCAGGGCATCGCCGCACAGGAGTTGCGCAGCCTGCCGCAGATCGTGGGCGCCGGCGGCCGGCGTGCGGGGGAGCGGGCCGCCGCCCTGTTCCGCACACTCACACCGGACATCGTCGAGGTGTCCGACCTGGAGACGGCGGAGATCGCCAAGCTGGCCTGCAACGCCTACCGCTACACGGTCTTCGCCTTCGCCAACGAGATCGCCCGCCTCTGCGAGAGCGTGGGCGTCAGTTCCCGCGAGGTGCGCCAGGCCGCCGTGGCCGGGTACAGCCGGGCGGCGATGCCCGGTGCGGGGCCGGTGGGCGGGGCCTGCCTCCCCAAGGACACGGCGATACTCTCCCGGGCCTTCGCGGACCACGGTTCACCGGCCTCCGCGCTTCTCGACGGCGTCGCCGGAGCCCACCGTGCGACCCCTGTCCGGGTCGCCGACCGGGTGACCGACCGCATGGCGCGCCTGACCGGTTCCGTTCCCCCGGTCGTGGCCCTGCTCGGCGTCGCCTTCAAGGGCCACCCGGAGACCGATGACGAACGGTCCTCGCCGGCGGTCGAGATCGTGGCCCGGCTGCGGGAGCGCTACGCGGGCATGACCGTGCGCTCGCACGACCCGCTGGTGCCCCTCGTCAGACAGCAGGCCCTCGGGTACCGGCCGTGTGCAGAGGCCAAGGACGCCGTCGACGGCGCCAACCTGGTCATCCTCGGAACCGATCACCCGTCGTACGCGGAGCTCGAACTGCACTCGGTCACCGACAGGATGGCGAGTCCGGGCCTCGTGTACGACGCCTGGGGCCTGCACACCCGGCACGCCGCCTCGCTGGGCGGCGGGGTGGAGTACCTCGCCTTCGGCGAAGGGCGGTTGGCGTGGACGGCGTGACGGGGGCGAGCGGGCGCGAGCAAGCGGACGAGCAGGGACGGCCGGTGGTGCGGCGGAAGGGGGACGGCGTGAAGGTGCTGGTGACGGGTGCGGCCGGTTTCCTCGGCGGGTACATCGTCGAGGAGCTCATCGACCGCGGGTACACGGTCGTCGGCCTGGACAACCTCTCCAAGTACCGACAGCCGGCCCGCGGGCTGCCCGAGCACGAGCGCTTCACGAGCGTGGTGGGAGACGCCGCGGACAAGGACCTGCTGTACGAACTCAGCGAGGGGTGCGCGCACTTCATCGCGGGCGCCGCCCTGATCGGCGGCGTGCGGTACATGAAGGACCTCGCCTACGACATCCTGTCCACCAACAACAGGCTGGCCGGCGCGGCAGCCGAGGTGGGCGTCAGCCGCCACCGCGAGGGGCTCCGCAAGGTCACCTACGTCAGCTCCTCGATGGTGTACGAGCGCCACCCGGGCGTCGGTTTCCGTGAGGGGGACGAACGGGAGACCGCCCCGCCGGCCACCGCGTACGGCTTCCAGAAGCTGGCGGTCGAGTACTACGCCCGCGCCGCCTGGTCCCAGTACGGACTGCCGTACACCATCGTCCGCCCCTTCAACTGTGTGGGCGCCGGTGAACGGCACGCCCCCCACACCAGCACCTCCTCCGAGGAGCAGCAGCGCCTGGTGCGCGGGCACGTCATCCCCGACTTCGTGGAACGCGCGCTGCGCCGCGAGAACCCGTTCCGTGTCCTCGGCGACGGCCGGCAGTTCCGCACGTTCACCCATGCCCGGGACCTGGCGCGCGGCGTCGTCCTGGCCATGGAGTCCGAGGCCGCGTGGAACGAGGATTTCAACCTCTCGGGCAACCAGGGCTGCACGATCTCCGAACTGGCCCGGCTCGTCTGGGACCGGGTCAACCCCGGCGTGCCGTTCTCGATCCGGCACGAGCCGGCCTTCCCGGACGACGTACGCGTCCGCAGGCCCGACACGCGCAAGGCCGCCGAGGTGCTCGGCTTCGTGGCCGACACACCGATCGAGGCCATGGTGGACGAGGTCGTCGCCTGGGTGCGCGAAACCGGACTCGCGGCGGCGGCCTGATGATCGAGTCGGTCAACCTGGCCGGGGAGTTCTACGTGCACGACGGGTACGCGGGTATCTCCGAGTACATCGTCGTCGGCCTGAGCAGGCTCGGGATCCGGGTCAACCTGATCCCGTTCAAACTGGAGACGGCCGGCCTCTCCCCGGAGATGCTCGACATCGTGGCCGCCGCCGGGCCGCCCGTGCCCGGCCCGCTGGTGTTCAACTCGTGGGTCCGTCCGGAACTCGGCCGTTTCGCCGGACGTCCGCACCTGGTGCACACCATGTGGGAGTCGAGCAGGCTGCCCGCGAGCTGGATCGGTCCGTTGAACCGGGCGCGGGCCCTGATGGTGCCGACCCGGTTCGTGGCCCGCATGTTCCGGGACAGCGGGATCACCGTGCCCGTCGAGGTCACCCCGGACGGCGTCGACGCCGATGTGTACCCGTACGTCACGCGGCCCGAGCGGGAGGGGATCACCACGCTCGTGGTCGGCACTGCGGTACCGCGCAAGCATGTTCCCGAGGCCATCGCGGCCTGGAACCTGGCCTTCGCGGACGACCCCGCCGCACGGCTGGTGATCAAGGCCCGGTTCGGCGCCGAGGGGCGCGCGGGCCTGACCTCGCGCGACGCCCGGGTCACCATCGTGGACGAGAACGAGCCGACCCGCGGCATCCTGCACTGGTACGAACAGGCGGACGTGCTGCTCGCGCTGGGCAGCGAGGGTTTCGGCCTGCCCCTGGTCGAGGGCATGGCCACCGGCCTGCCCGTCATCGCGCTGTCCTCCGAGGGACAGGGCGACGTCTGCGCGGACGCGGGCGACCTCGTGCTGCCGGTGGCCCCGTCCCGCTGGGAGGGCGTGTACGAGTCGCACCTGGGCCACTGCGGGGTGCGCGGCGTCCCGGACGTGGCCGAGGTCGCCCGGCACCTGCGCTGGGTCGCCGACCATCGCGACGAGGCGCGGGCACTCGGCCGGGCCGCCTCCGCCTGGGCGCACAAGGAGCGCGACATCTGGCAGAAGCCGAAGGCGATGCTGGACGTCATCGAGCAGTACTCGGACTGAGGACCTCGGGCATGGTCACGCGGGGAATCGTGACCATGCCCGGTACACGCACGCGCAGCGGCCATCAATCCACGAGGTATCGCGAGGTGCACATCTGTGACTACCCAAACGGCAACCGCCACCTGGAGCGTCGCTCTCATGATCGAGAGCCAGATCATACGTATCGGCATGGAGGGGATACTGCGGGATCTGGCCTGCGTGGGGCGTGTCGAGACATACGAACCCGAGTCCCTGGACGTCCTGCTGGACGCCCCGCCGGACATCCTCATCATCACCTTCGACGAGTGGCGCGTACTGGCCGAGAGCACCGAAGGCACGCACACCCGCCTTCCCCACCTGCTCGTCCTCGGCGACGAGCCCTATGAGTGGTCGGGTGAACTGTTCGCCGCGCTTCCCGTGGACGGGTTCCTCTCCCTCCAGAAGCTCTCGGCGCAATCGGCCGGGGAATCCCTGTTGCGCACCGTCACCGGCCAGATGCCGATGCCGCCGGCGCTCGCCCGCCGCCTGCTGACCGCGAACAAGGTGCGCATCTCGGGTTCCGCGGTCCGTTCGGTGTCCCTGACCTCGCGTGAATCCGAGGCGCTCTCCCTGCTCGCCGACGGCCTGAGCAACAAACAGATCGCGCGCAAGCTCGGCATCTCCATCCACGGCGCCAAGCGCCTGGTCGGCTCGATCCTGCTCAAGCTGGGCGCGCCCAACCGGACCGGGGCCGTGGTCACCGCCCAGAAGGCCGGCCTGGTGTGATGACCGCGGGCCACCGGCGTCCGGTGCCCGCCGTGGCCCGCGGTCGGCCCGGAGCGGTCAGGGGCCGGTGCCGACGCGCGCGGTGTCGACCGTGCACAGACTCAGCCGGCTGAAGTCCGGGTCGTAGTCGGCCAGTACGACCCGGCGCCCCACCGCCCGCCAGGCAGGCAGCCCCCGCGCGAGCAGCGACCACGCCGCGGTGCACGGCCGGCCCCCGGGTGCCGTGACCACCTCGTCCGCCGGGTGGTCCGGCAGGTGGGGCGTCAGGCCGGGCCCCGCGATCAGGGTCAGGGGCCGGCCGTCCGCGCGCAGGGAGGCCAGCGTGCCGCGGAGTCGCTCGCCGGCCCCGCCTGGTGCCACGCGGACGGCCGGGAGCGGCGTCACCGAGGCGAGGTCGCCCTCGGTGCCCAGCACGAGGGCCACCACCGCGTTCCGGTCCGCCGCCAGCCGACCCGGCACGGGGTCGGCGTGCGGCACGGCGGCCTGGTCCATCATCAGCAGCAGCACGCTGCGCGCCCCGTCCTGCCGGACGCCGGCCGCCGCCATGCGCAGTGCCGTGAAGGCCGACCCCGCGCCCTGGTCGGCCACTCCGTAGGCCAGGCCGATGTGCGACAGGGTGTGGGCGAGGTAGCACAACGGCCGGCCCGCCTCCGCGTCGGAGGTGACGGAGGCGAGCAGCGCGAGGTCGAACCGGTCGTGGTGCGGCAGCAACCGCGGCAGCATCCCTTCGGCCATGTCCCGGAAGGTGACCCGGGTCCCGTCGAAGTAACCCGGCCGCACGGTGCGGCCGTACGCCGCCATGAGATCGGAGAAGTAGATGCGGTCCTGCGGCTGGAAGCCGCCCCCGCCGTCGAACTCCTGGTACTCGACCCGGGCGAGCCCCAGGGCGGTCCGCTCCGTGCCGGGCCGTGCCCCGGCGCACTCCGGCGGTGTGGCGACGTACACCGGCTACGCCTCGAACTGCCGGGTCAGGTAGGCGACCAGGGTGCCCACCGTGTCGAAGTCACTGGGCTCCAGCGTCTCCGGGTCGAATTCGGTGTCGAGATCGGTCTCCAGATTCATCAGCAGTTCCAGGACCATGGTCGAGTCGAAGTTGAGGTCGTCCAGGAACCGGGTCTCCGGGGAGATCGACCGGGGCTCGCGCGACACCATGCGCGCGACGGTCCCGATCACCGTGCTGGTCAGCTGAGGGGTCGAGGTGCTGACGTTCGAGGTCTCCATGGGCTGCCCTTCTTCGGTGGTGTGCGGTGGCTTTCAGTGCTGGAGGACCATGGCGGAGAACGTGGCTCCCAGCCCCACGGCCGTCATGATGGAGCGGTCGCCCGTCCGCAGGCGCCCCTGCGCGCGGGCCGACTGGAGGTTGATGAAGGCGTCGGCCCCGAAGCAGTGGCCGAGCGTCGCCAGGTTGTCGAGGAACAGCCGGCCGTTCCCCTGGATCCCGAGGTGGCGCAACACCCTGAGCCAGGACATCCGGTTGACGTTGTGCGGCAGCACCAGGGTGATGTCGTCCAGCGTCAGGCCGGCCGTCTCGACCGCGGCGAGCATCACCTCCGCGAGCGCCTTCGGATAGATCTGGTTGAACCGGGCGCTGGTGGCCTCGTCCGACCACGGCGCGCTGTGGAACTCGCCCAGGGTGTGCGTGGCGTAGCCGAGCACACGGTCGCGCCCACCCCGCGGCGCGACCAGGATCGCCGCCGCGCCCTCGCCCATGACTCCGGTGTCGGCGATGACCTGGGCGGCGGAGGTGAACGTCTTCTCCCCGGCGAGGACGAGTGCGCGGGCGTCCGGGTCGCCGTCGTCGGCGAGCAACTGCCCGGCCAGTTGGACGGCGAGCAGGCTGGAGGCGCAGGCGTGCTGGGTGAGGGTGAACGCGGTGCTGTCCGCCAAGCCGAGTTCCTCGCACACCCTCCGGAGCGGATTGACCGGGTACGGGGCGGTCACCGGCATCGTGCGCGCGTGCAGCACGTAACGCACCCGGTGCTCCCGGCCGCGCAGCCCCAGTCCGGCCGCCGCCGCGACGAGTTGTGCCACCGGCCCTTCGTCGGGGTCGCACGGGACCTCTCCGAACCCGAAGTAGCGGATGTGCATGTCGATGCGCTTCTCGCTGAAGCCGTAGCGCCGCAGGTACTCGGAGACTCGGACGCGCCGGCTCGGGATGTGGCTCGACACGGCCTCAAGGGACACCAAGGCAACCTCCGATGGCGGCGAGTGGTCGGACGGCACGCTTGTCGCGGTCACCAATATCTCCGCCGACCCCACCGAGTACGACCCTCCTTGGCGGTCCTTTTTCAGGTATGCCGATCCGGTTACCTCAAGGGGGCGACCATCGGGTGTTGGTGGGTCACCGGGGAATTCGGCAGAGTGAGCGCGCCCGGCGGCATCCCGGAATCGCGACCACCCGGAGAAGCGAACATGCATGCGATTGTCATGGCGGGCGGAAAGGGTTCCCGTCTCGGCGCGTTGACGCGAAACCTCCCGAAGCCCCTGATGAAGATGGGCGACGACTCGATTCTCGGCATCATCACCCAGCAGTTGCGCCGTGCCGGATTCGACCGGCTGACCTTCTGCGTGTCGCACTTCGGCGAACTCGTGGAACGCGACTTCGGTGACGGCGAGCGGTTCGGCGTGGCGATCGACTACTGCTGGGACCGCGATCCGCTCGGCACCGCCGCACCCCTGCGCCTGGTGCCGGACTGGACGTCCCCCGCCCTGGTGATGAACGGCGACATTCTGACCTCGACCGACTTCGGCGACCTGTTCGCGGCCCACCAGCGGCACCGGCCGATCATGACGGTGGCCGTCCGCCGCACCCAGATCCCCGTCGCCTACGGGGTGCTCGACCTGGACGAGGACGGCCGGGTGGCGCGCATACGGGAGAAGCCGCGCATCAACGTCGACTTCTCGTCGGGGATGTACGTGATCGACCCCGCCGTACGCGCGTACATCCCGGCCGGTCACCACATGGACATGCCCACCCTGATCGGCGCGGTCATCGACCGGGGTGAACGCGTCCGGGGGCACCGGGTCCTCGGGTCGTGGCACGACATCGGAACCCTGGGCAGCTATCACACCGCCGCGCGCGCGTTCCTCGCCGACCCCGGCAGCTACGTCACAGCGGACCCGGACCCCGTCCAGAACGCGCGTCCCGCATGAGCCGCGTCCTCACGGTCTTCGGCGGCTCGGGGCAGGGCCGGACGTCAGGGGCCGAACGGATGGCCTGGCGCACCACGTCGGCCCTCGCGCGCCGCGGGCACCAGGTGGCCACGCTCACCGACGCGCTGCCCCCCGACGACCTGCGTACCGCGCACTGCCCGGTCTTCCGGTCCGTAGCGGAGTTGCTGTCCGACCGCCCCTGGCCGCGCCCCGACGTGGTGCACGCCTACGACGTCGCGCTTCCCCGAGCCGTGGCCCAAGCCCATGAGCTGGCCCGTGGCTGGAACGCCTCGTTCGTCCTCACCCCGGCCTCCGCGCCCGAGGTGTGGCCCGACCGGGACCTGGGCGCGGCGCTGTGCCGCGAGGCCGGAGTCGTCTACACCCTGACGCAGGCGGAAACGGCCGCCCTGGAGGCCATGGGCGTGTCCGGCGCCCGTGTGCGCGCCCTTCCGCAGGCGCCCGACCTGGTCGGCACCCCGGACCCGGCCGCCTTCCGCGCACGGCGCGAACTGACCGGCGACCTCGTCCTGTTCCTCGGCCGGCGGATCGCCTCCAAGGGGTACCAGGTGCTCCTCGACGCCGCGCCACGGGTGTGGCAACACCTGCCGGACACCCTCTTCGTCTTCGCCGGCCCGGTCGGCGACGCCCAGGCGGCCCGAGCCTTCCGGGGCCCGCTCGACGCCCGTGTCGTCGACGTCGGCCTGCTGTCCGACCAGGAGAAACACGACGCGCTGGCCGCCTGCTCCGTGCTGTGCCTGCCCACCAGCGCCGACGTGTTCCCACTCGTGTTCGCCGAGGCGTGGGCCTGCGGCAAGCCCGTGGTGACGGGCCGGTTCCCCGGTGTCGGCGAGGTGGTGCGCGACGGTGTGGACGGGATCGTGGCCGATGCCCGCCCGGCGGCCGTCGCCGACGCGCTGCTGAGGCTGCTGACCGACGGCACCGCCCGCCGCGCCCTCGGCACCGCCGGTCTGCGCCGTGTGCGGGCCGAGATGTCGTGGGACCAGGTCGTGCGCGCAGTGGAGCGCGGCTACCCGTCATCCGTCCCCTCTCCCTGACCAGCAACGGAGGAACCGGCCCGTGGCCACCGCAGACACACCAGCTCCCCCCCACCGGGTCAACTTGGCCGACAACACGGTGAGTGCGCAGGAGATCGCAGCCGTCACCGACGTGCTCAGCTCAGGCTGGCTGTCCGCGGGACCGGTGACCCGGGACTTCGAGCGGCGGTTCGCAGCCGCCCTGGACGCTCCCGACGCCGTGGCCGTGAGCAGCGGCACCGCGGCACTGCACCTCGCCCTGTCGGCCCTCGGCATCGGACCGGGGGACGAGGTGATCGTCCCCTCGCTCACCTTCGTCGCCTCCGCCGCCATGGTCACGTTGCAGGGCGGTGTTCCCGTCTTCGCCGATGTGCTCTCGCCCGGCGAACCCACCCTCGCCCCGGCCGACGTGGCCCGGCTGATGACCGAGCGGACCAAGGCCGTCGTGGTGATGCACTACGGCGGATACCCGGCCCGAGCCCGGGAGATCACCGACCTCGCCCGAGCGCACGGCGTCCCGGTCATCGAGGACGCGGCCCACGCCCCCGTGGTCCGGACCCCGGACGGAGCGCTGGGCACCATCGGCGACATCGGCTGTTTCAGCTTCTTCGCGTCCAAGAACATGACGACGGGGGAGGGCGGCATGGTCGTGGCGCGGGACCCCGACGTCCTGGCACAGGTCCGGTCGGCGCGCGCCCACTGCCTGACCCGCTCCACCTGGGACCGTATGCGCACGGGAGCCTCCGACTACGACGTACCGGGCCTCGGCTTCAACTACCGCCCCACCGAGATGGCCTCCGCCATCGGCCGGGTCCAGCTCGCCCGGCTCCCCGACGACCGCCGCATCCGCCGTGAACTGGCGCGCCGCTACCACGAGATGCTCCACGGGGTGCCGGGACTGACCGTGCCGTTCGCCGCGCACCGGGCGGACACGGCCCACCACCTCATGGCGGTCGTACTGCCGCCCGGGGTGCCGCGCCCGGAGGTGCAGGAGCTCCTCAAGGCGGCGGGGATCCAGACGTCCGTGCACTACCCGCCCACCCACCTGCTGTCGTACTACCGGGACGTCGTCGCAGGCCGCCGCGACCCCGCGACGCCCGAGCAGCGGCTTCCGGTGACCGAGGCGCTGGCGGGCACCCTGCTGTCGCTGCCCTTGCACGCACGGATGACCGCCGACGACGTGGCGTACGTGGCGGGGCGGCTCACCGAGGCGGTGAAGCGATGAGAGCCGTGGTCTACAGGGGGCCGGGGGAGGTCGAGGTCCAGGACGTGCCGGTGCCCCGTCCGCTCGGTCCCCGTGACGCGGTCGTCCGTGTCACGCGCGCCGCCGTCTGCGGGACCGACCTGCACCCCTACCGCGGCGAGCTGCCCGGCTTCCCGGCGGGGACGGTGCTGGGCCACGAGTTCGCCGGACGCGTCCACGAAGCCGGTCCCGAGGTGCCGTTCGCCGTCGGCGAGAGGGTCTTCGCGTCCGACGTCATCGCGTGCGGGCGGTGCTCCGACTGCCTGCGCGGCCGGCACTACCAGTGCGGTGCCGGATCCCTGTTCGGGTATGCGGACGTGGCCGGCCCCTCGGTGGCCGGCGGGCAGGCGCAGTACGTCCGCGTGCCCTTCGCCGACGTCGTGCTCGCCCGCACCCCGGACTCGGTGACCGACGAGCAGGCACTGTTCGTCGGTGACGTGCTCACCACCGCGTACGCCGGCGTCCGCGCGGCCCGGTGCGAGCCGGGTGACGTGCTGGGCGTCGTGGGGGCGGGGCCCGTCGGGGTGCTCGCCGCACGGTGCGGCGCCCTGGCCGGGGCCGCGGAGATCGTCGTCGCCGAGCCCGATGCGCGACGACGGCAGCAGGCCGCCGAGTTCGGTGTGCGTGCCGTCGCCCCCGCGGACTTCGCCGAGGCGCTGCGCGCGGCCACCGGCGGTCGCGGCGCCGACGCGGTGATCGAGGCCGTCGGCAGTGATACCGCGCTGGCCTGCGCGCTGGACGCCACGGGCCCGTGCGGCACCGTCGTCGCGCTGGGCGCCCACCACTCGACGGCGATGCCCTTCCCCACCGGGCAGGCGTTCGCCCGCGAGCTGTCGGTACGTTTCACCGTGGGCAACCCGATCGCCCTGCGCGACCGGGTGCTCGGGGTGATCCGCGCGGGCGTCGACCCCGGCGGCATCGTCACCCACCGCCTCCCGCTGGAGGCGGCAGCCGAGGCGTACCGGCTCTTCGACCGGCACCGGGCCTTCAAAGTGGTGCTGGAGTGCGCCTCCTGAACGGCCCGGTGGACCCTGTCCACGGACGGCGGGGGCCGTCTGCCGCCGGGACACCTCCCGGCGGCAGACGGCCCCCGCCCTACCGGCTCAGCCGCTGCCGAACCTCTTGTACGCGACGCCTTCGGCGTCCCGGAGCGCCGGGGCCAGCACCCCCCACACGTCGAAGACCAGGGCCGGCGCGCGCATCCCGGCCCTGATCGCGTCGATGCCGATCCGCTCCGCGTAGCGGGGGTGATCCACGAGGAGCACCAGCGCGTCCGCGCCGTCCAGTCCCTCGGGGACACCGACCGGTTCGAACCCGAGCCCCGCGGTCTGCTCCTCGCCGACGACGAAGTCGTGGCCGGCCAGGGCGCCGACCCGGCCGCGCAGGGCCCGGGCGATCTCGGCCGCCGCCGTTCCCCGTACGTCGTCGGTCTCGGGCCGGCCCTTGTACGCCATGCCGCAGACGAAGACCTTGGCCTCCTTCGGCGGACGGCCCTTCTCGGCCAGGGCCTTCAACACGTGATCGGCGACGAACTGCGGCACACGCTCGTTGACCGCACGGGCGGCCTGCACCATCGGCGGGTGGTACCCGGCCGCCTGCGCGCCGTGGATCAGCAGGTAGGGGTCCTTGGTGAGACAACTTCCCCCCACGGTCCCGGGCCGGGACAGGTCGGGGCGCGGATAGCGCAGGTTCGCCGCGGCGACGACCTCGTTGCCGTCGACACCGAGCGCGTCGGCCATCAGGGCGATCTCGTTCCCGAAACCGTAGATGAGGTCGGTGTGCGCGTTGCACACCAGCTTCACCATCTCCGCCGGCTCAAGGGCCGAGACGACCACCCGGTCCGCGGACACGAGGGCGAACAACTCCTCCGCGCGGGCCGCGGAACGCTCGTCGACGCCGCCGATCACCTGGGGCAACGAGGAGAGCTCTTCGAGCGCCCGGCCCTGGATCGTCCGCTCCGGGCAGAAGGCCAGGAGCGGTCGGCGCACCCGCTCGCGCAAACGCGGGAGGACGTGCTGCCGGCAGGTGCCCACCGGCACCGTGCTGCGCACGACCACCAAGGTGTCGTCCGCGACATGGGCCACGGTGTGTTCGACGGCCGCCTCCAGATGGCGCAGGTCGGGGCGTTTGGTCTGCGGGTCGACAGCGGTGCCCACGCAGATGACGACGGCGTCCAGGCCGCCGTCGGGGAGGGCGTCGACCACCCTGAAACGGTCCTCCGGCAGCGTGCGCAGCAGTTCGGCCACTCCCGGCTCGAACAGCGGGGGCTGTTTCGCGGCGAGCGCCGTGCGTACCCGCGGGTTCGTCTCGACGCCCACGACCCGCGCCCCGGCACGGGCCAGCGACACCGCAAGTGTCAGTCCGACGTATCCCAGTCCGATGACGGCGACAAGGGGGGTGTCCCGCCGTGCGCTTGAGTCACTCATGGTCTTTGTCCTCGCTCCCGCTGGGCTCGGTCGTCCGGCCCTGTGCGGCCGGTACGGACGTGGTGGGGCTGGTGGCTCCGTCGGTCGCGGTGCCGGCGGTCGCGGCGCGCACGCGGCGGCGGTCGACCTTGCCCATCGAGGTACGCGGCAGCCGGTCCACGACGTGGAAACGGTGCGGGACCTCGTAGGGCAGCAGCCCGCGCGTACGGCAGAACCGGGCGAGGTCGGCGACCGTCGTCCCCGGGTCGGGTACGACCACCGCCTCCATGTGTTCCTCCGCCCCCGGCGCGGCCACTCCGTGGACGTGGACCTCCCGTACGGCGGGGTGTTCGGCGAGGATCCGCTCGATGCGGCGGGGGTTGACCTTCCTGCCCCCGACGTTGACGAAGGTGCTCTTGCGTCCGATCAGGAAGACGCGTCCCTCGGCGTCGATCCTCGCCACGTCGCCGGTCCGGTAGAAGCCGTCCTCGGTGAGCGGGGGACCTCCCGGTTCCGCCGCGTAGCCCGACAGGAGCGTCGGCGTGCGCACCAGGAGCTCACCCTCACCGCCGGGCGGCTCGACGCGCAGGCCGACCCCGGGCGCGGCCACGCCCACGGCGTTCGCGGGCCAGGCTTCGGCGTGGCCGGGCTGGACGGCGATGAGTCCGGTCTCCGTGCTCCCGTAGATCTGCCGGACCGGCACTCCGAGACCGCTCGCGGCCTCGGCCGCCACCGCCGGGGCGAGCGGTCCCCCCGAGGACAACGCGACCCGGAGCGCCGGGGGCCGGTTCCGCGTCCGGAGCACGCGGGTCAGCAACTCGTAGACCAGCGGTGTGCCCAGCAGCACCGTGGCACCCGCGTCGAGCCCGTCCAGCAGCGGCCGGAGCCCGAACCGGGGCAGCGCCCAGAGGCCGGCCCCCGACACCAGGGCGGCCATCAGCCCCCCGACGAGGCCGAAGGAGTGGGCCGCCGGCACGGCGGTGAGCAGGGTGTCCCCGGGGCCGAGCCGCAGGACGTCCCCGTAGGTGCGGGCACCCCGCAGCACATGGCGCAACGGCTGCCGTACGACCCGTGGTTCGCCGGTCGAACCGGACGTCATCTGGAGGATCTCGCCGTCCCGGCCGGCGGCCGGGCGCCGGAACTCGCCACGGCACTCCTCGTAGGTGAGGTACGTGTTCGGGTCCGGCGCGTCCGGCGCCGTGGCCGGGGGCCCCACCACGGTCGACGGTGCGAGCCGGCGCAGCGCCGATCCCGGGTCGGCGAGGTAGGAACTCTCCTCCTCGATCAGCAGGAGGTCCGCCCCCGTCAGGGCGAGTCCGACGACGGTCACGATGCTCTCGGCGCTGCCGTCCACCCGTACGACGACCGGTGACCGGTCCGCCGTGATCCGGCCGCCCGCGGCGACGGACAGCACGTCGGCGCAGAACTCGGCCCGGGTGAACGTCCGGTGCCGGCCGTTCGCCGTCGCCGTCCGCAGGGCGACCGCGTCCGGCGCCGCGTCCCGGTGCCGGCACAGGGCGGTGTACAGCTCGGAGACGGCTGTCGGCGCGTCCGTCATGGGCGGGGTCCGTTGTGCGGATTCAAGGCTGGGTCTCTCCTTCGGTGAGGTCCACGAAGCGGTTTCCGGCGCTCGGGCCCGGATCGCCGCCCGCCGGGCCTGGCGCTGTGCCGAGGTGGCACGCGAGGTCCGAGGGGCGCAACCGCCTTCGGCGCACGGCGTACGGTTCGGGGCCGGCCATCGCGACCGCGGCCCGGTATCCGGCCGGGGCGTCGAGGTCGCGTACCAGCCAGGGCGCGGGCAGCCGTCCGGTGGGGTCGTCGACGAGCCGTACGTCGCCGTCACCCGCGACGGGCAGGCCGAGTCCCAGCGCGAGACGGGCGCCGGCCGCCTTCACGCACGCCTCCTTCCGGGTCCACAACCGCAGGCTGGTGTCCCTTCGCCGCCCCGGCGCGGCCGAGGCCACCAGCGCGCTCTCCTGCGGCGGGAAGTACCGGGCGGCGAGTGCTTCGGCCGCGCCGCCGGGACGTCCCCCCTCGATGTCGACGCCCACGTCCCGGCCGCCGCCGGTGACCGCGAGGAGCACCGCGCCGCCCGAGTGCGTGAGGCTGAACCGCAGCCCGTCGCCGTCCACCAGCTCCGGCTTGCCCCACCTTCCGGCGCGCAGCCCCAAGCGGTCCGGCGCCGTTCCCCGGTACCTGCCGAGGATCACGCGCACGGCACCGTGCACGGCGACGAAGGACCGCGCACGGCGTGCGTCGGGGAGGCCGGAGCAGCGCCTGCGCGCCGCCGCGTCCAGGACGGTGGCGAGCTGGTCGGCGACCTCCGGCGGTGCGTCCGGGGCGATGGTCCAGAGGTGCACCTCGCGGGCGGAGGGCGGGCGCTCGCGGACGGCGAGGAGGTCACCGTCATCCCACATCCGCTGCCCGCCTCACCCGGTCACCGGGCGGCCGGCGAGTGTCCCGAGCCGCCGCGCCAGTTCCCGGTCCAGTGCCTCGGCCCGGCTCGGCGAGCCGGCCACCACCACGGCGTACAGACGCCCCTCGAAGGTCTCTCCCGGCGAGGACCCGTCGGCCGGGGCGCCCGCGTTGACCGTGGCGAAGCAGTTGATCAGCACGCCGCCGTCGGTCCCGTCCACGAGCAGGAGGCCGTCCAGGAGGGCGCGCAACTCACCGAACGGCAGCCGGCGCCGAAGCCGTACCGGATAGCGCTTGGCGAGAGCGGTCTGGTCCGCGTCGAAGAACATCGCCCTGAGCCGTTCCTGGTACGTGGACATGTTGTTGCGCGCGTTGATCTCCAGCACGGGGTACAGCCGGTCGTCCTCGGTGATCAGACCGTCGACGCCGACGACGCCGAAGTAGCCGTCGGCCGCCAGGGCCCCGCCCAGCGCGTGTGCCGCCTCGCGGACTCCGTCCGACTGGGCCTCGGTCAGCCGGACCGGCATCCGGTGACCCTGGTGGGAACCGCCTTCGGTCAGGGCCTCCTTGACGAAGTCGTACCGCACGGAGCCGTCGCGTCCGACGGTGAACTGGTAGTTGAGATCGGTGCGTTTGGGCAGCCACTCCTCCATGACCAGACCGAGGCGCCGGTTGCCGGAGCGCTGCGCGCGCCGCGCGATCAGGCGCCGCACCTGACGGAGCCTGGCCTCGTCCCGCACCACGAGGAGGCCCTTCCCGGAGACCCCGTAGGCGTCCTTGAGCACCACGGGACGGCCCGCACCGAGCCAGGAGGCGGCCCGTTCGCACGCGGCGTCGAACTCGTCCGCGTCCCGGCAGACCATCCCGGCCGGCTGGGGTATCCCGAGGCGGTCCGCGGTGAGACGGCTGTAGATCTTGCTGTTGACGCGCTTGCAGACGGCGGCCGTCGGACCGGCCGCCCGCAGCCCGCAGCCGACGGTCAGCCGTTCCTCGTCCTCGGAGATGCCGTGGGCCCACAGATGGGCGCGGACCGCGGCGAGGCCGCGCAGGGTGGCGAGCAGGTCCGGGTCTGCCAGCGCGTCCTGCGTGACGGTGCGCGCCGGGTCCGGCGCGCGGGGCGTCAGCACGGTGGGGACGGCCAGGCCGAGGCCGTGCAGGTAGGCCAGGAACTCCGGGTCGGGTGCCGCCTTGAGCAGGACGTAGTCGCCCGCTCCGGCGAGCGACAGGGCCAGCTCGTCCATGTGGTTGACGATGGCGCGGCTGCCGTTCATGGCCATGTGCGGCAGGCCGGGTTCCGAGGCGCCCCAGTGCTCCTCCACCTCGAAGTTCCCGACCAGGACGAGCGGCCGGTCGGACGCTCCGGTGAGCGCGGTCCGCAGCCCGGCAAGAACGGGGTCGGACAGTGTCCGCACGGGAACCACTCCTTTCACTCACGTGCTCGCTGAGGTGCGGACGGGGAGGTCCGCACGGTGGGCAGCCGGTCGCCCCGGGTCACCCGGCCGGCGCCGGGCGGTCCACGACGCACCAGTCCTTGGCGCCGACGCTCACCGGCACGCGTACGTGCCGCCGGCCCGCGCGCCAGGCCAGGTCCACTCGGGCGGGCGCGGTGCCATGGTTGATGACGGCGGCGCGTCGCGGGCGGTCCGTGCCGTCGGGAACGATCTCGACGTCCGGGTCGGCGCAGTCGACGTCCGCGGGGATCCCGGCCAGCTCGGCCACGCGCCGGTAGAGGTGTTCGGCGTTGCCGGAGGTGAGCCGTCCGGGCCGGTCGAGCTGGCGCTCGAACGGCGCCGCGCAGAACAGCACCCGGCCCTCGCCCACCTCGTTCAGGACGAGTGCCGGTGTGCCGTCACCGAAGCGCCCCAGGCACGTCCCCGTCGTCGTGCGGACGGTGACGGCGGGCGCCCGGCCGGCGTCCCAGTCGACCGGCCACGCGTCCGCGTCCCAGCGGAAGCCGGTCTTCCCGTCCGGCAGGAGGGAGAAGTCCACGAGTCGTGCTCCGGCGATGTCCTCGCCGGGGAAGCCGTGCAACCGGTCACCCATCGAGCAGAAGAGGAACCCGCCCGAGTCGAGGTGGCGGCGTAGCCGTTCCAGGTCCGTCATCGTCAGCATCGTGGCCGACGGACACACCACCAGGCGGTAGCCGTCGAGGTCGCCGCTGACGATGTCGGCGTCGAGGTGGGCGCGCTTGAGCAGCAGATGCGCGTAGAACGTCGCCAGGGTGCCCGGCTCGGGGTCCAGGTAGGAAGCGCCGCCCGCACGGGTGCGCTCCGGCACGTAGAGCGCGATCCTCGCCCGGCCGCGGCGTACGTCGCTCAGCTCCCGCGCCGCCCCGGCCACCTTCCGCAGCGCGGTGAGCGCCGGCTTGGCCGTGCCGTCCAGGTGGCGCAGCCCGACGAACCGCTCCGAGGGGTGGCGCGAGTAAGGCTCGTCGACGGACGCGATGTCCTGCCAGCACCAGGCCAGCACGCCCGCCGCCCCGTTCGCCAGGCTGGAGGCCGCGGCAGCCCGCAGGTAGTGCGCGGCCACCTCCTCGTCGACGCCGTAAGCGCCCAGCTCGTCGACGAACGGCACACCGTACGCGGCGGCGAAGCGCACGAGGAAGGGGGCGAGGGACGTCGCCTTGTACGCGGTGGTCGACTCGATCGAGCCGGGTGACCAGGTCGGGAACCCGTGCACCGAGATCATGTCCAGGGCGGCCGAGTTGGCGGGCCCGAACACCGACTGGCCGAGCACACCGGAGACGTCGTTCGCCTGTGTCACCAGTACGCCCGGCAGTTCCCGGCGGAGCACGGTCGCCAGTCGGTGGTGCCAGGCGGCTACGTCCGCCGCGGACGGCGCCGGGTCCGGTGACACGTTGCCGATCTCGTCGCCGAGGTCGATGGCCAGCAGGGCGGTGGTGCCCCGCAGTTCGCGTCCGACCGCGGCGGCGAACTCCTCCTGTCGGGCGAGCATGTCCGCGTCCAGGAACAGGCTCCGGCCGTGCCGCCAGGCGGGATCGAGGAGCTGGCCGTTCATCCAGATCGTGAACAGCGAGACGACACAGGCGAGCCCCGCGCTCGCGGCACACTCCACGGTGTGCCGCAACCTGGCCAGGGCCTCGGGCAGCAAGCGGCCGGGCTCGGGTTCGAAGTCGCGCCAGAACACGAAGAACCGGACGACGGAGAAGCCCGCGTCGGCGATCTCCCTCAAGTCCCGTTCGATCGCGGCGGGATCCCAGTCGGTCCAGATGCGGCAGCCCGCTCCCGACGGGTGGTAGTCCACCCCCACCGCGACGAACCGCTCCCCGTCGCGCCACAGCCGGCCGTCCCGCACGGTGAACCCGGTCACCGGGGGCCTTCCGCGGGCGTCCGGTGTGCGGCGTACCACGCGTGGGTGAGCCGGAGCCCTTCGTCCAGGGGAACCTTCGGCCGGTAGCCGGTCGCCTCCCGGAGCACCGTCAGGTCCGGCAGGCGGCGCTGGGGGGAGCCGGAGGGCGCGGCGAAGACCCGCATCGCGGGGGAGTAGCCGCACAGTGCCACGACACGGCCGGCCAGGCGGCGGATCTCGATCTCCTCCTCGTCGTTGCCGATGTTCGCGACGACCGCCTCGTCCGTGCCCAGCCGCATCAGTGCGACGGTCGCCTCCACGGCGTCGTCGATGTAGCAGAACGCCCTGGTCTGCGTCGCGCCGTACAGGGGGAAGGGGTCCAGCCGGCCGAGGCCGCGCTCGATGAACTCGGGGATGACGTGCTCGTACCCCATGCGGGGGCCGTAGATGTTGTGGTAGCGCCCGACCCTGACCCGGAACTCGTGCGCGCACTGCCGGAAGAGCACCTCCGCCACCAGTTTGCTCAACGCGTACGAGGCACGCGGGCGAGCCGGGGCGGCCAGCGCGAAGGGTCCGTCCTCCGAAGTGGGGAAGTCCACCAGCCCCAACGCGGCGGCGCCGTCGGCGACCTCGCTGGTGGAGCTGAGGAACACGGCGCCCGGCTGCCGACGGCGGCACCAGTCGAGGACGTGCAGCGCCGCGCGCAGGTTCACATTGAGCACCTGGGCGGGGTACTGGGTGGCACGCGCCACGCCGACGACACCGGCGAGGTGATAGACGGCGTCGAACGACCCGGACAGCAGGTCGTCCGGGAGCGGACGGGACAGGTCGTGCTCCACGACCGACACGTGCTGCTGGAGGGCGAGCAGTTCGTCGTCCCGCCGCCCTCGTGAGAAGTCATCGAGCAGGACCACCTCGGCGCCCTGCGTGAGCAGGTGCCGCGCGAGATGCAGTCCCACGAATCCGGCACCACCAGTGATCAGTACGCGTTCGGTCATGGCCCGGCCTCCGGTCGTCGGTTGATGCTCCCTGGACAAGCTCCTGGCACACGGGGGCCGTCAGCGGCTGTGCCGGGGTGTGCGCGCGGCGGCGAGGCCCGGGAACCGCCGGCACCGGCCACGGCGGACGGACACCGCCGCGCGATCCGGTGGCCGCGTCCGGCCGTCCGCGCGGAGCCCCGCTCGACCGCCGCGTACGGTGCGCGGAAGCAGATGACCGGGTGGGACATGCCAGGTGCCCGCGGCCGTACGGTCCACGAGCCGGGCGGGGCACGGTCCGGCGGGGTGGCGGACCCGCCGGTGCGGGCGTCGCGCCTGCCGGGCGTCGACGGCGGTCCCGACCGGGCCGGCACAGGCCCCGTGCGAGATCCCGAGGACCTCCGCCGTGTGGGCGTCGAGCAGCGACATGACCTCCCCTTCTCGTCCGGGCCCCCAGCTTTGGCGGGGCCCCGGCCGCCGGGCAAGGCACCACCGAGCGCGCCTAAGGGCATGACACAACGAGGAGTTCCCCCGGCCGGCCACGGCTGCCGACACTGGACGGGTGACGGTGACGATGACGACGGCCGGCAGCCGGATCGCGGGCTCGGGGCGGATACCGGTGGAGAATCCGGCGTTCGGCGAGGTCTTCGCCGACGCCCCGGCCTGCACCCCCGACGAAGTGGATGCCGTGGTCGGCACGGCGGCGTCCGCCTGGCCGGCCTGGCGCGCGCTCGGCGAGGACACACGCCGCGGGCTGCTGCGCGACTGCGGCGCGGCGTTGAGCGCGCACGCCGGGGAGATCGCCGGGCTCCTGACCCGTGAGCAGGGCAAGCCCCTCCACGAGGCCACGGCGGAGGTGCGGTTGGCGTGCGACTGGTTCCGTCACACCGCGGCACTGACCCTCGGTCCGCCGGAGCGGGCCGCCGACGACACCGGTGCCGACGTCGTCGTCGAACGGGTACCGCGCGGTGTGGTGGCGGCGATCGCCCCGTCGAACTTCCCGGTCATCCTGTCGGTGGTCAAGATCGCGCCCGCGCTGCTGGCCGGGAACACCGTCGTACTCAAGCCCTCACCGGTGTGCCCGCTGTCCACGCTGCGGATGGGGGAGGTCATCGGCCCCTGTCTGCCCGGCGGTGTCCTCAGCGTCATCTCCGGCGGCGCCGACGTGGGCGCGGCGCTCACCGGCCACCGGGACGTGCGCATGGTCTCGTTCACCGGCTCGGTGGATTCCGGCCGCCGCATCGCGCGGACCGCGGCCGAGTCCTTCACCCACGTCGTGCTGGAACTCGGCGGCAACGACGCCTGCATCGTGCTGCCGGACACCGACCTTGCCGCCGTGGCCGGGCAGATCTTCCGGCGTTCGATGGTGAACGCCGGACAGTTCTGCGCGGCGATCAAGCGGGTGTACGTGTCACGGCGGCAGCAGGGGCGGCTGGTCGAGGCGTTGGTGGCCGCCGCCGAAGCACTGACCATCGGCGACGGCTCGGTGCCGGGCACCGACCTGGGCCCGGTGGTCAGCCGGGAGCAGCGCGACCACGTCTCCGCGCTGGTCGCCCAGGCACGGCAGGCGGGCGCCCGGGTCGTCACCGGCGGAACCCCGCTCGACCGGCCCGGCTACTTCTACGCACCCACCGTCCTGACGGACCTGCCGGCGGGCACGCGCCTCGAAGCCGACGAGCAGTTCGGTCCTGTCATCCCGGTGATCGCCTACGACGACGTGTCCGAGGCGGTCGCCCGCGCCAACGCCACACCGTTCGGACTCGGTGGCTCGGTGTGGGGGGACGAAACCACGGCGTGCGAGGTCGCGGCCCTGCTCGACTGCGGGACCACCTGGGTCAACACCCACGGTGAACTGCGGCACGACGTCCCCTTCGGCGGAACACGATCGTCCGGCGTCGGCGTCGAGTACGGCCGCTGGGGGCTACTGGAGTACACGCGGGCGCGGGTCCGGCACGTGGAGCGGCAGTGAGGGGCAGCGCGGGCCCGATCGTGTCAGCCATGACAAGCAATCCCTGTACTGCGCAACGGCGATGTCGGATAGGGGCTCGGATCTTTGTGAGTGACACAGAGAAGGACGTTGTTTCCGTCGTCTCCGAGGAAATGGGTGCGCTTCTCTCCTGCCGCCCGCTCGGACCGTTCGACGACTTCTTCCAGGAGGGCGGCGACTCGTTGCGCGCCGTGGAACTGATCACGCGACTGACGGAGCGGTACCGGCCCAGCGGCGCTGTCGAGGCCGATCAGCTCGGTTCGGAGCTGTTGACCGTGGTCTTCGAGGACGCCACCCCCACCGGGCTGGCCGCGACCATCACGCGCGAGCTCGGCGCCGCGTGACCAGGACAAGCCGTCGCCAACCGGACGACGACCGGATGCGGACGAAGGGGTTTCACATGTCAGAGGGCCTGACGGTGCAGGGCGTCGCCTTCACGGAGTTGGCCGAGACCTTCGGGACACCCCTGTACGTGTACGACTCACGGGTGCTCACCGACCACTTCACCGCGGTCCGGGGGATCCTGCCCGAAGAGGCGGAGGTCTTCTTCTCCCTGAAGGCCAACCCCAACGTCTCGGTCTGCGCCGTCTTCGCGTCCGCCGGCGCGGGCGCCGAGGTCTCCTCGCTCACGGAACTCCACACCGCACGCCGGGCCGGAATCCCACCCGAGAAGATCATCTTCCTCGGTCCCGGCAAGAGCTTCGAGGAACTGGACGCCTGCGTCGAAGCGGGGATCTGCGCCATCGTCTGCGAGTCCTTCGGCGAGCTGGAGGCGATCGACGAGCTGGCCCGCCGCAGGAACACCACGGTGGACGTGGCCCTGCGCGTCAACCCCTCCTTCACGGTGAAGGGTTCGAAGCTGACGATGGGCGGCCGTCCGCGCCAGTTCGGCCTCGACGAGGCGCAACTCCTCGACCATCCGGACCTCGCCGCCAAGTACCCGGGCGTACGGCTGATGGGCGTCCACGTCTACATGGGCACCCGCATCCTGAGCGAGGAGGTCGTCGCCGAGAACACCGCGCGCATCCTGGAACTGGCCGACCGGATCGCGTCCGCTCTGGGCTTCCCCCTGGAGATCGTGGACATCGGCGGCGGCCTGGGCGTCGGCTACTTCGACAACGAACGCGACCTGGACCTGACCACACTCGACCTCGCGCCCCTCGTCAACCGCTTCAGGGCCGCTCACCCCGGCACCCGGGTCATCATGGAACTCGGCCGCTACCTCACCGCCCTGGCGGGGACCTACATGGCACGGGTCCGCTACACCAAGACCTCCATGGGGGAGAACTTCGCCGTCACCGACGGTGGCACCCACCACCACATGGCGGCGGTGGGCATCGGATCGTTCGTCAAACGGAACTTCCCCACGCGGCTGCTGAACCGCGCGGCTGCCGCTCCCACCGAACGCTGGCAGATCACCGGCCCGCTGTGCACGCCCAACGACCTGCTGGGCAAGAACGTGGAACTGCCCGCGCTGCGCCCCGGGGACCTCATAGGCATCCTGCGTTCCGGCGCGTACGGGCCCACCGCCTCGCCCACCCTGTTCCTCAGCCACGGCTGTCCTGCCGAGGTCCTGGTCCACGAGGGCGTCCCGTACCTGGTCCGCGACCGCGACCGCCCACAGGACCTGCTGGCCCGCCAGCACCTGCATCCGGCCTTCGCCCCCCGGTGACGGGACAGGGGCACAGGACGGACAGACCCCGAGTCACCCGGGCAGGACCGCCGCCCGGCCGGTGCCGCCCGTCAGTAGCTGCCGGTGCAGTCGACGTTGTGGGAGCCCCGGGCCTTCCACGTACCGCACGCCCAGGCCTTCACGTTCTTGTCGCTGACCATGACGCTGAAGAAGTGGCCGCTGCCGTACGTCGTGTACTGCTTCCCCCGGCTGTTCTTGATCACGATCTTGGAGCCGGACGGGGCGCTGATCCTGAAGCGGCCCCAGGCGGCCCGGCACGAGGGGCTGTAGCGCAGCTCCATGGCCGTGACCGGACCGGTGCCCTCGGCCACGGTGCGGGCGTCGTCCGCGCAGGTCGTCCTGCCGGGGTTCAGGCCGTTGCAGGAGGAACCGAGGCAATGGGTGGCGGCGGAGGCGGAGGGCGCGGCGACCAGGCCGCCGGCCAGCAGCGCTCCGGTGCCCAGGAGGACGGTTGCGAGGTGTTTCATGGGGGTGCCTTTCCACGTCGGATCGGGGGTCAGGAGCCGGCGGCGGGGCCGCCGCCGTGGTGGGTGATGTCCCGGTGACCGCCTGCGCGGGCGGGTGGAGCCCGGGGCGGGAGAGGTGGTGCCCGGCCGGTATCCGGGGCAGGCCGGGCACCTCGGGAAGGCATCAGTAGTACGTGATGTCCCAGTGGTTGGCCCAGTTCTCGTCGGCGTAGTCGGTGACCGTCCTGCCGCCGGAGGTGACGCGCCACACCCAGGCGCCGTCACCGCGCTTGTGGTGCTTGCTGGAGTGCGCGTGGACGTAGTCGGTGACGCACGAGGTGCGGGCCACGTCGACCTTGTAGCCGTTCCAGTGGCTGTACGTACCCCCCGCGTGGCCGACCTCGGTGCCGCCGGTGATGACGATCCGGCAGCCGCTCTTCCGCTTCAGTGCGATGACCCCGTCGACAGTGCGGGCCCGGATGTCCTGCAGGCTGGTGCAGTTCTTGTTGTGGCGGTTGGTGCAGTTGCCCGAGGAGGAACGGGTGATGCCCGCCGCCCTCAGCCGTGCCGCGGCCTGCGCGTCACTGAGCTTGCCGCCGCCACCGGCGCCGCCCCCGCCCCTCACCAGGGCGGCCCACGTCTGGACGTCGACGACGCCGTTCGCGGTGAGGTGCTTCGTCCGCTGGAAGGACTTGACCTTCGCGGCGGTACCCGAACCGAACACCCCGTCGGCGGTGACGGCGTAGCCGTTGTCGGTGAGCTGGCGCTGCACGGCCTTCACGGCCGCACCCCTGGAACCGGACTTGACCGTCATGACCAGCTTGGTCCAGGTGTTGGGTCCGACGATGCCGTCGGCGGTCAAGTGCTTCGCCCGCTGGAAGGACTTGACCTTCGCGGCGGTACCCGAACCGAAGATCCCGTCGGCGGCGAGCGTGTAGCCCCGTGCGGTCAGGAGCAGTTGTACGGTGGCCACGTCCACGCCGCGCTGGCCGGACTTGACCGTCGGCCAGGACGCCCGCACGGCGGTGTCGGTGGTGGAGCCCGCACGCGCGGCGCCGGGCAAGGCGGTCGCCGCGGCAGTGGTGACGTCGGTCGCCGTGATGCCGGCGACCAGGGCCGTGGCGAGGAGCACGGACGCGCCCAGGCTCCGGCGGGGCCTCTGACTAGTGGTGAGCATGATGTCGGTTCCTTTCCCGTGGATTCCCGCTGACTGAATTTCCGGCTGCCGCGCATCCCGCCCGTAGGGCCCGACGACTCCGTCAGTGGAAGGACCGTTGCGGCAGAGCCGGTCGAATTGCTTCAGGTCTTCGAACAGCCGTCCGCCGCGCAATTGAGCGTGATGGGTGCTGCGGAGAAGAAAACAGCCCTGCGGGGGCGCGGCGAAACACGCATGGATCAGGTCCCCTTTCATGGCGGATGTCAGCGCGGCGTCCGTGGCGATCCGCACCGGAAACGAGCATGGCGTCGGCATGGCCGCACCACCAGCGCTTGGGGTGCCCAGCGGCGTCCCGGGATTTCTCAGGCCGGTCACCTGCGGATTCACCCGACGCTGCGAAGTCCCGGGACAGCCCTTCGGCTTCTCGCCGGTGACCGAGGAGCGCTCGGCCCCCGCCCCGGCGCGTCCGGGTTCGCCGATGACCGGAATCTGTCCGTGCGCAAGTGTGCACATACGGAAGCCCTCGCACCGACGCCGGCACTGGCCATACTCGGCAGAAGCGGCACCGCGGGAAGGAGCACGGTGAGGTGGAAAGCACTGCCCCCGTCATTGGACGACAACGGGCGGCGGTTCGTCAGCACGCTGCGGCAGTTGAAGGACCACAGCGGGCTGACGCTGAAAGCCCTCCAGGCGAAGACCTATTTCAGTGCCTCGTCATGGGCCCGGTATCTCAACGGCACGGCCCTTCCTCCCGCATCGGCAGTCGAGGCGCTGGCCCGGATCGCCGACGAGGATGTCGGTCCCCTGCTGGCGTTGCGCGATGCCGCGGAGAAGACGTGGAAGACGGCTGAGGACGGCACTTCCGCCGTCGGGCACCAGCCGGAACGGGCGAAGAACGGTCCGGGCACCGGCGGCCCGCGGATTCGCGTCGCGGCATTGTCCCTGGCCGTGGGAACGGTCCTCTTCTCCGCCGTGCTCTCCGTGGCGCTGGTCCTCGACACCCACCGCCCGGCACCCGGTTCGGCAGGGGGATCCGGCTCCGGTGCCGGAAAGTACGAGTGCCACTACACACGGCGCGGCGATCTGCTGTTCGGCGGAAACAGCACCACGTCGTCCCGTCGGGTGATGCTCAACAGCACCGGTCCGGACGCCGCGGAGGTGCAGTGCCTGCTGCTCCGCCACAAGCTGTCCCCGGGCGATGTCGACGGGTACTTCGGGGCCCGCACACAGACCCAGGTCGAACGGCTGCAAGGGCAGGGGCACATACCCGCCGACGGAGTCGTGGGAGAGGAGACCTGGCGCCTGCTGCGGCATGTGCGGTGATCACTGACCGGAAAGCCGGAACGGGGGTTTCGACGATGAGGAAGTACGCGAAGGGAACACGCCCGCGCCCACTGCCTCCCACTCTGCCGGAGGTCTGCGCGAGCCTGATCGAGGGGCTGCGGGAACTGAAGGACCGCAGCGGACTGACGCTGGCGGAACTGGCCGAGCTGACCGCCATCAGCAAATCCTCCTGGGAGCGCTACCTCAACGGCAAGCAGTTCCCACCCCGGCACGCCGTCGAGGCCCTCCGCCTGGCCGTGCGGTCGTCCGACGCCGGCATCCTGGAACGGTGGGCGCGCGCCGAAGCGGTCTGGAGCGGACGTGACCTGGACATCACCGCGCCGGGAGAGGTCTTCCCCGCCTCCGCCGGGTACGTGTCGAGCAAGGCCGCGCTCCGACCACCAGGCCCCGTTCCGGAGCCGGTACCGCGGCGGACGCCCGGACCCGTACACGCCCTCCTGCCGGCCGCCTCCGAAATGATCGGCGCACACCCCGTCGTCACGGTGATCGGCGTACTCCTCGCCTCGGCCATGATGATCGTTCCGGCCGCGCTCTACCACACGTCCCACAACGCCGCCCCGGCATCCACGGCGTCCCTCCCGCCGATCTGCCGGCTGACGTCGTGTGCCGGCCGTGACCCCAGGACCACCGCGTGCGAGGACCCGAAGACCCTGGCGTCCTACACCGCGACGGACGGGACGCGCCTCGAACTGCGCCTCAGCCCCCGGTGCCAGGCAGGCTGGATCCGTGCCCGGCCCACCCACGCCGACTTCCGCATCGAGATCAGTTCTCCGGGCCGGCGCTCCCGCGGCAACACGGTGACGCGGCGCTCCGCCATCGAGGACCTCGTCACCACTCCCATGATCGCCGCCCCTCAGCCCTCCCGCCTCCGTGCCTGTTACTACGCGTCCGCCGAGCATTCCGGCAGAGAGTGCTTCAGCCCCTAGCGGGGCTGCCCCAGGGCCTGGTTCGGCCGGTGGTGAGTCAAGGCTCGCGATCGTGTGCGCCACGACGGCCGATCGGCCGGGCGGGGACGCTCACCTCTCCGCCCGACCGATCGCCACGCGGTGCCGCGCCTCACGCTACGGCTTCGGGGTGCACGGATCCTTGGAGACGCATTCCGCGAAGTGGACCGAGGAAGTGATGCCTTTCAGTACTCCGTAGGATTTGTAGAGCCAATGCTGGCAATCCTCCCCTTGGACGTACTCGTCGATCATGAACTTGCGGTACTCGACCATCGGCTTGGTGTAACCGCGTTTCCCCGGCCCCACTTTCAAGGTGTTCGTCACCGTCCTGCCCTTGGAGACGGTCTTGGTGATGTCGTAGCTGGTCTTCGCCTCCACCTTGCCGATCCCCCAGTCCAGGCTGCCGCCGGCCTCGCGGTGATAGGTGGACGAACGCGTCGTGTCGGTCCGGATCGCGTACTTGAGGGTGGAGGTGGTCGAGGCGGCGTTCCTCTTGCTGACCGTCGGGCCGATGCTCTTGTACGTCGGGCGGCCCAACTTGGTCACCTTGAAGTAGAAGACCTCATTGCAGCGAGCCGGTGCCGCCGATGCCGTCCCAGGAATCACGAAAGACCCCAGAACGAGCGAGGACGTCGCGAGGCCCGCGACGGCCAGATTCCTCTTCACGCGGTTCATTCTTTCCCCCTTCTTCTTCGCGCCGTCGGCATCCGGGGCCGCGGCGCCTGTTTCTAGAGCCGGTGTGGGGCGAGGTCAACCCGTGGTGTCCCGCTTCCACGGACCGCAGATGTCACGGGCGACAGGAACGTCGACGCAGACGCGGTACTTGATCGTCTGGCCGCCGGCGAAGCTGCGGTTGACGTCCACGTGCGTGCCGCAGCCTCCCTTGTGATGCAGCCTCACCGTGCTCGCTTGGGCCCTTTGGTACTCGGTATAGACGCCGCGGCCGTCGCAGCTTGTGTCGGAGACCCGGAAGTCGTCGGTGCCGCTCCAGTAGTGCACCCGGCCCCGTTCCGTGCCGTTGGTGTACACCGAGGCATTTCCCGTCGCCGAAACCGGTGCCATGGCCATGGCTGACACGACACCGACGGCGCAGACGGCCACCGCCGTGCGGGCGAGAGTACGTGTGTACATCGAAAATGAATCCCCCTGTGCTGATATCGGTTCCACTCGCTGGCGTACGCGTTTCACGGTAAGTGGCAGCACCACGGATTGCGTTAGCGCTGAGTGCAGGCCTGCTTGGCGATGCGTCTACGCCTGCTCTTCGGCAGCAGAGGCCGATGTCCGAAAACCGATGGGCACCATAGGCAGGGAGGGGTGCTCTGCCTACCTTGACCGGGTATGGACACCTTACGAAGAGCCCTCCTCCGGGGCATGGCCGTGGCACCCCTCGCCGCCGCGGCGGGGGAACTGCTCCCGTCGCCGGCCGCGTACGCCGCCGAGACCGCCCGCCGACTCGACCCCGGTGACACCTGGCAGAGGTACTGGGCCGTCATCCAACGCCTGAACGACCGCGCGGCGCGGCAGGGCGACCGGGTCGGCCTCTGGCGGGTGTCGACCAACGAGATCGTACGGAGCAGCCCGCAACGCACCGGCCCGAGGATCAGCCGGGTGCCCTATCCGGTCGGCCGCCCCTCCGACCCCCGGCGCGTCCCGCGCCTGAAGACCGGATTCCGCTGGGCGGACGACGACTTCCTCACCCGGAACTGGCGACCCCAGGGCATCACGAGCAACTACGACGCCTTCGGCGGATCCCCCGGTGCCACCGTGCTGCTGGTGTCCTGGGACGCCCACCCCGGGGCACGTGCGGAGGGCACGCGGATCAGCCTGGTGCACGTGCCGGCCTCCGGTCCCGTCCGGTACTGGCACGCCCTGCTGGCCGAACCGGTGATGCAGGGCCGGGACCCGGGGTTCCGCGCCGTCCATGTGCACGCGGGCGGCCTGGTCTGGTACGGCAAGTGGCTGTACGTCACCGACACCCGCGTCGGACTGCGGGTCTTCAACCTGGAGAACATGCTGCGGGTCCGGACCGCCGCACGGAACCAGGGCCGCTTCGGGTTCCAGGACGGCTACTACAGCGCCGACGGCTACGCGTACGTCCTGCCCCAGGTGCTGACCTACCGCGACACGGCAGGCGGCTTCACCTACTCCCAGGTCGCGCTGGACCGCTCGCAGGCGACGCACCGCCTGGTGGTGAGCGAGTGGTCGCAGGACGGCCACCGGCCCAGGATCGCGCGGTGGCCGCTGAACCCGCGAACGGGTCTGCTGGCCAGGGGCACGTCGGGCGTCCCGATCGTCTACCCGGGACCCCGGTCGGTCCAGGGCGCGGTGAGTGTCAGGGGACGCTACTACCTGAACGTCGGCCACGGCGTGAGCGGCAACGGCGAGCTCCGGAGCTGGCGCCCGGCCGGCACCACCTGGGAACTCCCGCCCGGACCCGAGGACCTCAGCTACGACGCCCGGGGTGACGTGCTGTGGACCCTGGGCGAGTACGCGCCCGGGGACGACGACACCCACCCCGGCAAGTACCGCACCAGGTACGTGTACGCCCTGAAACGCTGAAGGGACACGGAAACCGACGCGGCGCGCCGGCCGGGGGGCGCCCGTCACGATCACACCCCGCGGAGGGTTCAGCACCGGCCGGGGCTTCCGTCGGCCGAGGTGGCGTGCGCGTCACCTCGGCGCCGGTGCCGCGGCCGTCGTGGGCGGTGTCGATCCGGCCTTCGGACGGCGTCTCGCGGTCATCACCGGGATCAGGACGGGGAGCGCGAGCGCGGCGGAGGCCGAGATCACGCCGCCCAGGAGCAGGGTGGAGCGGACGCCCAGGGCGTCCGACACCATGCCGACCAGCGGGGCGCCCACCGGAGTGCCGCCGAGGAGGACCAGGAAGTAGACCGACATGACGCGGCCCCGCAGGCGCGGGTCGGCATGGAGCTGTGTCAGCGCGTTGGCGGTCGTGGTCACGGTCACCGCGGCGAAACCGGTGGGCAGCAGCAGGACCATGAACGTGCCGTAGCCCGGCATCAGAGCCAGTGCGGTCTCCAGTGCCCCGAAGACGACCGTGGCGGTGGTCAGACGGCGTGCCGTGGGTTGCCTGCCGCGGCTCGCCCCGTAGAGCGCGCCGGCGAGGCTGCCCAGGGCGTACGCGGCGGAGAGCCAGCCGAAGGCGGCGGCGCCCGTGTGGAAGGCCGTGATCGCCACCAGGGAGATGGTCACCTGGAAATTGAGGCCGAAGGTGCCGACGAAGGCGATCAGGACCAGCGGCAGGAGCAGTCCGGGCGTGGAGGCGATGTGGCGGAAGGCGTCGCGCGGCCGGGTGCGGCCGGGGCGGGGCCGGCCGCGCTCGCCCGGGGCGCCCGCGTCGTCCGTCCTGATGGTGATCAGGCCGTAGAGGACGGCCAGGTACGAGGCAGCGTTCACGAGGAACACCGGGCCCGTGCCGAAGGCGGCGACCGTCAGGCCGGCAAGGGCGGGGCCGACGGCGCGGGCCACGTTGAACTGGGCGGAGTTCAGGCTGACCGCGGTGGTCACGAGCTCGCGCGCGACCAGTTCGGAGAGGTAGGCGCCCCGGGCGGGGCCGTCCACGGCGGTGGCGGTGCCCAGGGCGAAGGCCAGCGCGTAGACGGACGGCAGATTCACCTCCCCGGTGACGGTCAGCAGTCCGAGCAGCAGCGACTGCGCCCCCATGGCCGCCTGGGTGAGCAGCAGCAGCCGCCGCTTGGGGTACCGGTCGGCGAGGACGCCTCCGGTCAGGCCGAACAGCGTCTGGGGGAGGAACTGTAGTGCGGTCACGATGCCGACCGCGCCGCCGCTGTCGCCGGTGAGGCGCAGGACGAGCAAGTCCTGGGCGGCGCGCTGCATCCAGGTGCCGATGTTGGACGTCAGCTGTCCGAGCAGGTAGCGACGGACGTTCCGGACGGTGAGTACGGCCTTCACCGGCAGGCGGGGGCCCGCGCTCATGACAGTCGGCGGGCGTACGCGCCCGGGTCGGGCGCCTCGGCTTCGTCGACGTGGTGGAAGGTCGGGTGGGGGTGCATGAGGAAGCCGTGGTGGGAGATGTTCCAGGCGTAGGCGCCGGCCATGGCGAAGGCGACCCGGTCGCCGACGCGCAGCCGTGCGACCCTGACCCGGCGTGCCAGGACGTCCTTGGGTGTGCACAGCTGTCCGACCAGCGTCACCGGCTCGTCGCGGACCTCCGGCCGGTCCCAGGGGCTCAGCCAGACGTCGTCGGGGATCACCTCGAAAGGCTGGTCGTGCTGTTTCGCGCTCGGGGTGCGCAGATGGTGGGTGCCGCCGCGCAGCACGGCGAACGCCTGGCCGCGGCTGAACTTGACGTCAAGGACCCGGGTGACGTACCACCCGCAGTAGGCGGTGACCGAACGACCGGGTTCGATCCGCAAGGTGAGACCGGGGTGGCGGGCCAGGGGCAGACGCAGTCCGGCGCCGAACGCGGGCCAGTCGAACCTCTGGTGCGGGTGCGCGTAGTCGACGCCCATCCCCCCTCCGACGTTCACCTCGGACAGGCGCACGCCGCGACGGTGCGCCGCCCAGTCCCCGGCCCAGGCCAGGATCCGGTCGACGAGCGCCAGGTGGGCCGGGGCCGTGAGGCCGCTGGCCAGGTGGAAGTGGAGGCCGCGCAGCCGGATGCCGGGGACGGGCGCGATCAGCTCCAGGCAGCGGTCCAGCCGCGCGGGGTCCATGCCGAAGGGGCTGGGCCGGCCGCCCATGACCAGGCCGGCCCGGTCGAGATCGACGGGCAGGTCGACGGGCAGGTTGACGCGGAGGAGGACGTCGACCGTCCGGCCGCCCAACAGGCCGGTGAGCAGACGCAGTTCGTGTTCGCTCTCGATGTGCAGGCGCTCCACTCCGGCGTCGAGCGCGTGGGCCAGTTCCGTCCGTGTCTTGCCGGGGCCCCCGAAGGCGACCGGCGCGTCGGGAAGGAGCGCGCGGACATGGCCGAGTTCGCCGCCGGAGGCCACCTCGAAACCGTCGACGTGACCGGCCAGGGTCCCGAGGACCCGGGGGTCGGCGTTGGCCTTGGCCGCGTACAGCAGCCCGACACGGTCCGGCAGTGCGGCCCGGACGGCGTGGACGTGCTCGCGCAGGGCCCGGAGGTCGTAGAGGTACGCGGGCAGGTCGTCGTCGGTCAGCCGGACGACGTGGTCCAGCAGGGCGGCCCTCACCGGATCGCCTCGCGGGGGAAGTCCGCGCCGAGGGGGCTGGTCAGGGGGACGTAGGTGGCGTGCCGGTCGGCCTTGCGGGACCAGCGCAGGAGCAGGTTGGCCTTCGCCGGCAGAGGTACTCCGGACAGCAGGGCGCGCAGGCGCGGCGGTTGGGCGGCGGTGCGGGCGTAGGCGTGGAGGTGGTCGCGGACCAGGCCCCAGAGGGCGGGCTCCAGGGTCGGGTCGAGGTCGGCCAGGGCGCCGAGCACTTCGGCCGCGTGGTTGACCAGGAGGCAGTACGCGACCCGGTTCCAGCCACGTTCCGGGTCGTAGGTGAGGGGACCGCGGACGTCCTCGGGCAGATCCGCGAGGGCGCGCTCGTGGCGCCCGGGCAGGAGCTTGGTGCCCTCCAGGTCGCGGAAGAACATCTGTGCCGGAGTACCGTCCGCGCGCACGCCCACGACGACGTTCTGGAGGTGGGGTTCGAGTACGACGCCGTGTTCGAAGTAGGCGGCCAGCACCGGCGGCAGCAGCAGCCGCAGGTACGCGTCCCACCAGGCCAGTACGTCCCCGTCACCGCGGGCGAGCAGACGGGAGACGTGCGCCGCGCCGGAGGGGTACTCGTCCGCCACCGCGGCGGCGAGCAGGGGCGTCACCCCGGGACGCAGGTGGCGGCGCAGGCCGGAGCGGACGATGACGCCGAGACCCTCCAGGAGGGCGGTGTCGCCGGCCGTGTCCAGTGTGCGGTAGCCGGGCTCGGCCAGGAGCGCGCACCCGGGGTAGCGACCCGCGAGTCCGGTGAAGACGGGCCGGAGCAGGCGATTGAGGGCGACGGCACCGGACAGCTCGTAACTGGCGTGCTTGCGCACGCAGTTGGTGAGGCGCACGTTCAGGCTGAACTTCAGGAAGGTGTCGCTCTCGACGTCGTACAGCGTGCGCACCGACGCGGTCGGCACCAGTTCCGGTCCGCTCACCCCGGTGTCGGCCACATCGCCGCGAGCCATGGCCTCGCGCAGCGCCTGGTGCTCCCCGAGCAGCCGGAACTGCCAGGGGTGCACCGGCAGGATGGCGAATTCCGGGTCGGTCGCCGGGTGCAGCGCGTCCAGCTCGTGCAGCTCGCCCTCCTCCCGCACGAGGTGGCGGCGTACGGCCAGGTAGCGCAGGCGGAAACGCGCGCCGGTCTCCGGGCCGTACGCCAGCCAGTCCGCCGGGTCGCCGGTGCGGGACTTGGGAGTGGGGTGGAAGCGGTGGCCGAACACCAGGGACTGCTCCGACGCCACGTACGGGTCCGTGTGCGGTGCCGCGCCCGCCCGCTCTTCGAGCGCGGTGCGGATCGTCTCCCGGCTGTCGGCGACCTGGGCGAGGAACTCCTCGTTGGCGACACCCGTGCGCAGTTCCAGTTCGTGTCGGATGTAACCGGCCAGCTCTCTCCAGCTCACGGCCGTCCAGGCGTCGTCGTCGAGCCGCTGTACCGGGCCCTCGAAGCGGTGCGCTCCGATCAGCGAGACCCGGCGCAGCGGGGAACGCAGCAGGATCCCGTGGCGCGGCAGCCGGAGCAGGAGGTGGTCGCCGTCGACCGTCACCTGGTGTTCGGGGGCGGAGACCTCACGGATCAGGCAGTTGAGCAGTGTGTGCGCAGTGACGGTGTCGGCTGTCGTGACGGGCGCGCTCGCGCCGGAGGTGGTGGTGCCGGGGGCAGTGCCGGTGGTCATACGGTCGCTCCAGGGGGACGGTGGTCGATGTCGGAGTTCAACGGCACGGCGCCAGGGGATTGGGGACGGGCGCCCACCGCGCCCTGCCCGGGTCCTCGGCCAGGCGCATGGCGATGGTCGCCTTCAGGGGCATGGTGTCGCCGAGGAACGCGGCCTCGTCCCCCTGTTCCGGCAGGCCGGCGTACACCCGGCGGCCCGCCTCGGCCACCACGCCCCACAGCACTCGTGGATCGGCCCCCCGCGTCCGGCTGAGCACGTCGACCAGCTCGCTGAAGACTCCGCTGATCAGACCGCCGAACAGTTTGGTGCGCAGCGCCTCCACGTCGTCGCCCGCGCGGGTGCCGAGCAGGGGAGGCAGGGTGAAGCCGCAGCGGGCCAGGCGGCGCGGGCTGACCCGTACGCCGTCCAGGTCCCGGTACAGCACCCGCACCGGCCGCCCGTCCCGCAGGACGACGAGGGTGTTCTGACCGTGGGCCTCCAGTGCCACGCCCATGGACAGCAGCGTCAGCGCGGGCGGCAGGATCAGCCCGGCGAAGTCCGACAGCCAGCGCACCGGGTCCCCCGCCACCACGGCGGCTCCGGTCGCGTGGACGGCGGTGAGCGGAACCGCGATCTCCCCGGCGTCGAGGCAGCACTCGGTCGACTCCCGGACCATCGCCGCGAGGCTCGCCGACGGCTGCCCGTCGACGCACACCGCGCCACCGCCCAGCTCCCGCAGAACGCGCAGGCTTCCGCCGTACCCGGCCTTGTCGACGACGGCCGAGACGAGGTCGGACAGCGGAGGCCCGTCCGCGACCTCGGCCGGGGAGATGGTGCGTCGGTAGTTGGTGACCTGGACGTCGAGGGCGGTCTTGATGTGGCAGCCCGGCAGGGCGCCCAGGGGCACCAGGGTGCGCATCGACAGCAGCGGCCGGGCCGGGATCGTCTCCTCCACGACGGTCAGGTCGGGGTGGCGCACGAGCACGTGGTCCCGCTGCCACGGGTGCAGCGGCAGCAGGACCGTGTCGCCGTCCCGAAGGTGCCGCGGCCAGGTCCCGGCCCCCCGCCAGCGGTCGGCCGGGACGCGGAGCAGCGCCAGCCGGACGACCGGGTGGTGCTCGGGTGCGTAGGCGAGCACGTCGGCGATCGACATGCCGGTGCGCGTCCGGCAGCAGGGGTGCTGCGGGTGGCCGTCGACGACCGCCTGCTCGGCATCCGCCGAGTCCTCCGGCGCGCCCCTTCCTCCGGCGTTCGCGGCCCGGGCCAGGGCCAGGTTGACGACGCTGTTGTCCAGCTCGGCCGCGAGACGCTCCGCGGCGGGGGTGCGCAGGTCCAGCTGGGCCAGCAACTCCACCGGCCCGCCGATCGGCCCGTCCGGCCCGGATACGGCGAAGTCGTCGGGCACCTCGGCGAACGGCCGGGCGCTGGACTCGACCGCCGAGAGCGTGCCGCCTCGCCGCAGCTCGACCACCAGGGCGCCGGCGTCCCGGCGGCGCCCGAGGACACCGGGCACGGGTTCTCGTGCGAAGGCCCCCCACAGCCGGCCCAGCACGGTGGCGCGCGCTCCCGGGAGCGCGGTCGTGAAGGGCTCCACCAGGTCCGGGCGCGCGAGGCGTAGTTCATCAAGGGGCATGGGACATCCCAGGTGCTCGTGGGGGTGCGTGCCGCACGGTGCCCCGGTGGCACCGGCCGTGCGACCGACGCTACGGGAAGACGATCAAGCGAATTGCCAGAGCACATACAGCGGGAATCCCCGGATATCTGCGATGCGGCGGTTTTCCTCCCCACCCCCAGCCGATTCCGCCGGCAGTGATTTCCTCGTACGCGGTCCGCCCTTGTATCGGTTTCCCGCTGTCGCCTGGGCGACCGCACCCGCGCCGCCCGCGGCCTTAACTCCCCGCTTACTCCCCGCTGTCCATGTCCTGGATGTCGTCGTCGACGCACTCTTCCGCGGTTACGCCGAGCGTGCGGGATCACCGGCTCGGGGGAGGTTCCGGCGTTTGCTCCACACCCTGTGGCAAAGGTCTGTGAGCCTTTCGGCATGCGTGTCTTGCTGATCGAGGACGACGACCGGGTGGCCCTGCCGTTGATGGAGGGGCTGCGCCGTTTCGGATTCACCGTCGAACACGCCGGAACGGGGGCCGACGGCCTTGCCGTGCCGGAGGCGGAGATGGTGCTGCTGGACCTGGGGCTGCCCGACATGGACGGCCTCGACGTCTGCCGCGCCATCCGGTCCCGCTCGTCCGTGCCGATCATCATGATCACCGCCCGGGACGACGAGGTGGACCGGGTGCTCGGTCTGGAGCTGGGCGCGGACGACTACGTCTCCAAGCCCTTCGGCGTACGGGAGCTCGTCGCCCGGATCCGTGCCGTCACCCGCCGCGCCCGGCCGGCGGGCGCGGACCCCCGCCGTACGGAACCGGATCCCTCGGACGACCCGGCACCGACCAGGACGCCCGACGTCCAGCGGATCGGCCCGCTGACCATCGACCGCCGCACCCGGCAGGTACGTCTGCACCAGGCACCCATCGCCCTGGCGCCCAAGGAGTTCGATCTGCTCGTCTGCCTCGCGGAGGATCCCGGAGCGGTCTGCTCCCGCCGGCAGATCCTCGACACGGCGTGGGAACCGAACTTCTTCGGACCCACCAAGACCCTGGACGTCCACATCGCCGCGCTGCGCCGCAAACTCGGCGACTCCGCCTGGATCGAGAACATCCGCGGCATCGGCTTCCGCCTGGTCCCACCGGCACACGCCGGCACCGCGTCCGCCGCGGTACCGGCGCGCGGGGGAACACCCCGGTGACGCGGCGCCTGCTGCTCAGCCATCTGAGCCTCATGCTGTTCGTCCTGCTCGCACTGGAAGTGCCCTTCGGCATCTTCTACGCCCGCAGCGAGCTGTCCCGCTTCTCCCATGCGGCGCAGCAGGGGGCGATGACGCTCGCGGAGGTCTGCGAGGACAAGATGGAGCACGGGCTGACGGCCGACCTGCCCGAACTCGCCCGCGCGTACGGGCGGCGAACCGGCAGCCGAGTACTCGTCGCCGACCGCCGGGGCATCGTCCTCACCGACACCGCCGCCCGGACCCTGGCCGGCAAGGACCTGTCCGCCGAGCCGGGCGTCCTCGCCGCGCTGCGCGGCCGTCCCGCCGTCGGCACCCGCAGCGACCCGTCCACGGGCGGCGACGTCCTCTTCGTCACCGTGCCGGGCGGCTCCGCCGCCGCCGTCGCCTGCGTCGTGCGGACCACCTATCTCCTCGGGCCGATCACGGCGAAGGTCCACGCCACCTGGCTGGTCCTCGCGGCTGCCGGGCTCGGCGTCCTGGCCGCCGTCTCCGTGATCGGCTTCGCTCTCGCCCGCTCCGTCACCCGCCCCCTCCAGACCCTCGAACGTGCCACCGCCCAACTCGCCGAAGGCCGGATCACCGATCCACCGGCCGCCGACCAGGGGCCCCCGGAGCTGCGCCGCCTCGTCGCGTCGTTCACGAGAACCGCGACCCGGCTCCAGCACCTGCTCCAGGCTCAGCAGGCGTTCGCCTCCGAGGCGTCGCACCAGCTGAAGACTCCGCTGACGGCGCTGCGCCTGCGCCTGGAGAACTTCGAACCGCACCTCGACCCCTGCGCCCACAACAGCCTGGACCAGGCACTCGGGGAGCTGGAGCGGCTCAGTCGTATGGTGCAGGGGCTGCTCGCGCTCGCCCGGCTGGAGAACTCCGCGATCAGGCCGGAGGCAGTCGATCTCCCTGCCGTCGTGGCCGATCGCGCGGCGATCTGGGCGGCCTTCGCCGACGAACAAGACGTCGACCTCATCGTCTCCGGGGCCGCGGCCGTCAGGGTGTGGGCGGTGCCCGGCGCCCTGGAGCAGATCATCGACAACCTGCTCTCCAACGCACTGCGTGTGTCCCCGCCGGGATCCGCCATCACGCTGGCGACCGTCGCTCCCAAGGAGGACGGCCGCACCCCGCCCATGGCCGAGCTGCATGTGACCGACCAGGGACCCGGCATGAGCGAGGCCGAACGGCAGCGCGCCTTCGACCGGTTCTGGCGAGCCGCCGACGCCGACCACGACGGCACGGGCCTCGGCCTGCCGATGGTCCGGCACCTCACCCGCGCCGGCGGTGGCGAGGTCACCCTGGAGGCGGCTCCCGGCGGTGGACTCGACGCCGTCGTCCACCTCCGGCGGGCCGGAAGCCGCACGCACTGGGGCCACCCGGGCACCTGCGCGGACGTGCTCCCCGCAGGCCGTCCCACGCCCGCGAGGTGACCCGGCGCCCAGGGGACGTCCTGCCCGGCCTGCGCAGCACGCGGGCGCTCTCCGCATGTGGTCCGCCGTGCGGGGAACCAGCGGCTGCCGGTCTCACGGTGACGAGGACCGCGTCCAGCGGACTGCGCGGGTCGTGGTCGGGCGGCCGGCCGGCCGATGCCGAGCCCCCGGCAGCGGCGCTGCGACCGCGACCGGCTCGAACAACTCCCAGCGGGCGGCGAACAGATCACTCGGCTCGGCTCACCTCACGTCCCCCCGGGCGAGTCCGTCCTCACCGGGAGTGGGCGAGCAGGTAGTCGACCGCCTCGGTGACGTCGCCGACGGTGTGGTGGGGGGTGTCCAGTGCGTCGGGCCAGGTACGACCGCGTACCCATATGGTGCGCAGGCCGGCGTTGTAGCCGCCGGCGATGTCGGTTTCGGGGTTGTCGCCGGTCATCCAGTCGCCGGGGGTGAGCTGGGTGCCGCACCGGGCCGCCGCCAGCTCGAAGAGCCTCGGATCGGGCTTGCGTACGTCGATGTCGCCGGAGGCGGCGATGCCGTCGATCAGGTCGGCGAGCCCGGTGGCCCGCACTTTGGCGCGTTGGATGTCGCTGGCCCCGTTGGTGGCGACTCCGATGCTCCAGCCGGCGTCCTTCAGGCGGGTGAGCGCATCGAGCACGGCGGGGCGGCACGTGACGGCGGACGCCATGCGGTCGATGTAGACGCGCCAGAGGTGATCGCTGCTCTCGGCGATCGGAAAGGCGGCGCGCAGGCGGTCGAAGTCGGCGCGGTCGGCGTGGTCGGCGAGCTCGGTCAGCAGCCAGGTCTCGATCTCGGGTCCGTAGCCATGGTCGTGGCTGAGGGTGGTTATGGCGTCGGCGACGGCACTGGTGCGGTCTACCAGGGTGCCGTCCAAGTCGAAGATCGCGAGTCTCACGGGCGGACCCTACCCGGCCGAGTCCGCCGACAGCCACAGTCGACCCCCATGACATCGCCCGGCTCACCGACCGTGCGCGGCCGACACCCGCGACGCAGCGCGCGGGCCGGGGCGTGCGGTGTACGAGGCGGTGCTGCTTCACCGTCTCGCGGACGACTCCTCCGTACGCCTACGCCGCCGTGGCCGACCTTCGAAGCGGACCGCGGCGGAGACTTGATGGTCGTTTCAGCATGGCCGGCGGTCCGATGGCGACCTGTGGCGTCCAGGACGTCGGTGGCAGAATGCGCACGATGGAGTCGATCCTGCGCGCTGCCGGTGAGCTGCTGGGTACTGAGCTGTCCGGCCCGGTCGACCTGGGTGGCAGCCCGCGCAGCACCGTGTTGCGTTGTGAGACGGCCGACGGCGGCAGTGTGATCGTCAAGGCGTTCGGCAAGGAGCCGGAGTCCCTGCGCTGCTTCACGGCTGAGGCCGCCGGGCTGTCGCTCGGGATCGCCGGTCCCGAGGTCTTGGGCGTAGACCTCGATGTTCCCTTGCTGGTGATGGCGGATCTCGGGAACGCACCGACCCTGGCGGACGTCTTGCTCGGGAACGATCCGAGCGTCGCAGAAGACGGTTTGCTGGTCTGGGCCCGTGGGCTCGGGAGGCTGGCCGCCGAATCGGCGGACCGGCGCGCCGATTTCAGGCGGCTGTGGTCCCGGTACGACAAGGGCATGTTGTCCTGGGAGGACGAGCCGTGGATCGCGAGGAACGTCGCTGATCTGCTCGCGCTGCTCGACCGCGTCGCCATCGCGGCCCCTCCGGGCCTTGCCGAGGAGTTGGCCCGGATCGGGACAGCGGGCGGCGGGGCGTATCCAGCCTTCACCCCAGGTGACACCTGTCCCGACAACAACCTGCTCACCTCGGAGGGGCTACGGCTGATCGACTTCGAGGCGGCCTGCTACCAGTCGGTCTTCCTGACGGCCGCGTACTGCCGGATGCCGTTCTCCAGTTGCTGGTGCGTCTTCACCCTGCCGGCCGAGATGGCCGCGGGGATCGAGCAGGCGTACCGCGCGGAGGTCGTCGGCGTGTACCCCGCACTGGCCGAGGACGAGGTGTGGCAGGCCGGCATGCGGCAGGCCACAGCGGTCTGGACGGTGGACGCGACGGTGCGTCTGCTGCCTCGCAGCACTGTGGAGGACGGGCCGCTCCATCGGACCCGACGTCCGGCCCCGACGAGGCGCCAGGTGCTGCGGCACCGCTGGGAGACGGCGAGCGTGCTGGAGGACTTCCCAGCGCTCACGGAGACGATGCAGTCGCTGCTGCGCGAGGTCGCCGGAGGCTGGGAGGCGACCCCACTGCCGGGGTATCCGGCTTTCGGGAACCGAGGGGCGGGGGCATCGCCTCAGGAGCGGTCGGTGTGACGACGTCACGCGGTTGACGCCGCTGCTGAAATCGACCCCGTGTCTGACGGAGACCGGCTTGATCCCGCGCTTCCATCACAGGCGGCGTCAGCAGCGCTGGTCCACCGCGGGCCGCACCTGGCGACAGCTGACCGGTGGACAGGCGCCGCCCGCCGCCGTCACAGCCATCCGTCATGCTGGGAAGACGAATGGCCACCATCAGCCCCAGGCATAGCAAACAGTCGAAGCAAAGGGTACTTCCGTGTGGCAAGTAGTCCTCTACATCTCGCCCGCCAGCTGCTTGACTGCGGCCGTGGCGGCAGTTCTGCTGTGTTTTCTTGCCGAGTTCCTCATGGCTCGGCGCCCCGACGTCGTTCGCCCGGCGTCCGGATTCTCGCTGGCCGTCTGGGTGCTGCTCGTACTGGCCGTGACGGTGATTCCCGACGGCTCGCCGACGGGACGATTCGATCGCATCTACTGGCTTCCCGGTGAGGGTCTTCTCTACGGGACGGCCGGCATGGGATCCAATGAGATCGCGATGATTTTCAAGCAGGAGGCGGCCAACGCAATCATGTTCGCCCCTGTCGCGATCTTTGCCTGCTATGCGTTGCGTGAGACTTCCCGTCTGTCCGTGCTTGCCGGGTGTGCACCGGCTGCTCCAGCATCTGGAGGACGTCGGCTTCGACGCCGCACCGAGGCTGCTCGGAACCGATGACAAGTGCCGCGAGATCCTCGGCTTCCAGCACGGTGAGAACCGGACCGACTTCCGGGCACGTGACTGGTCGCCCGCCCAGATCACCGCCGCCGCGCGGTTGCCGCGCCGACTGCATGACGCGACCGCCGGCACGGTGGTCGCGGGCGGCGAAGAGACCGTGTGTCACAACGACTTCTCCCCGCTCAACGTCGCCTTCGTCGACGGCCTTCCTGCCCCCGCCTTCGACTTCGACCAGGCCGCCCCCGGCCCTCGCGCGCGTGACCTGGCCTATGCCGCCTGGCTGTGGCTGCTCGGCGCCGACATCGCCCGGGCTGAAGGAACACGCCGGCGGCATCGGCCGGTACTTGGAGAGCAGTAACTGACGGTTGGCCGACGGCGCAGCCCCCGGGCTCAGTGCTCCCGGAGGCTGCGTCTTCGCGTGGTGGGTTCCCGTTCGGCGGGCGTCGGCCGTCAGGTCACGCTCGGCTGGGCGTGCCCCTCCTCCGGCAGTTCGACGCGCTCGATGTCGCGGACGATGACGAGGTAGCTGACCACGGCCATGGCGGCGCAGGCGCTGACGAAGACGAGGGCGAGGTCGAAGGAGCCGGTGGCGTCGAGGATGTAGCCGATGACGAGGGGGGTGACGATGCCGGCGACGGCGCCGAAGGTGTTGAAGAGGCCGCCGGCGAGGCCCGCGATCTGCTTGGGGGCGACGTCCGACATGACGGCCCAGCCCAGGGCACCCATGCCCTTGCCGAAGAAGGCGAGGGACATGATCAGCACGACCAGCCAGGACGCGGTGACGTAGTTGCAGATGATGATGGTGGTCGACAGCAGCAGGCCGGTGACGATGGGGATCTTGCGGGCGGCGGTGAGGCTGGTGCCGCCCCGCGCGAGACGGTCGGAGAGCCAGCCGCCCAGGACACCGCCGACGAAGCCGCACAGCGCGGGCAGTGACGCGACGAAGCCGGCTTCGAGGATGCTCATGTCGCGTTCCTGGACCAGGTAGACGGGGAACCAGGTCAGGAAGAACCAGGTGATGGTGTTGATGAAGTACTGGCCCACGAAGACGCCCAGGGTGGTGCGGTTCTTCAGCAGTGTGGAGATGTGACGCAGGTTCCGCCGGCCGGAGGTGGCGCTCCTGGCGCTCATGTCCTCCTCGGCGGTGGGGGCGTCCAGGTCGACCAGCGCGCCGCCACCGCGGATGTGGTCGAGTTCGCCGTCGCTGATGCGCGGGTGGCTGCGGGGGGCGTAGATGACCTTCGTCCACACGAGGGCCAGGACGACGCCGACGCCGCCGACGACGGTGAAGACGTGCTCCCAGCCCATGGCGGTGACCAGCCAGCCCATGAGGGGGGCGAACGCGACGGTGGCGAAGTACTGGGCCGAGTTGAACAGGGCCGACGCGAAGCCGCGCTCACGGGTGGGGAACCAGGCGGCGACGATACGCGAGTTCCCGGGGAACGAGGGGGCCTCGGCGAAGCCGACGGCGAAGCGCAGGATGAACAGCAGGACGACTGCGGCGCCGGCGAAGAAGCCGATGGCGCCCTGGAGCATGGTGAGCACCGACCAGAGGAAGATCGCGATGCCGTAGACCTTCTTGGAGCCGAAGCGGTCCAGCAGCCAGCCGCCGGGTATCTGGGCGATGAGGTAGGACCAGGAGAAGGCGGAGAAGAGCACACCGAGCTCGCCCGAGCTGATGTGCAGGTCCTTCTGCATCGAGTCGCCGGCAATGGAGAGGGTGGAGCGGTCCGCGTAGTTGATCGTGGTGACAACGAACAGCATGGCCAGAATCAGGTACCTGATGCGGCCTGCTGTGGCGGTGGCCGTGGGGACGGCGATCGCCGGCTCGTCCTGCCGGTCGAGAGCGGGCATGGTCGGTCTCCTAGACCTAGGTGATGCGGCTGCGCTGCCGCGTGTGGTCCGAGCCACAGAACCGGTGGCTGAGTTGACCGTAGAGACGCTTTCGATTCACGTCCATGTCCAATTTTGTTGCTTGCAATTCACTCCTTGTATGACACCCCTGTGACGGGCACGTGCCGAGCACATGTCCGCCGACGGCCGGCGCCCCGGGTCACAGGAGCTGGAGCAGGGCGTGCAGCGCCGGATTGTCGTTGCTTTTGCGCCACACGTAGTCCAGTTCGACCGGCCGCGGATGACCGGGCAGGCGCAGCGGCCGGTACACGACTCCGGTGGGCCGCATCTCGGCCGCCGCCTCGGGAACCAGGGCGATGCCCCAGCCGATGTTGACCAGGGCCAGGATGCTGTGGACCTGGCTGAGGTACTGGGTGAACACCGGCCGTACCTGCGCGCCGCGGAAGGTGGTGAGCAGCAACTCGTGGAAGTAGCGGGCCTCTGTCGGGGAGTACATCAGGAAGTCCTGGCCGTCGAAGGCCGACAGCTCCATGGGTCCGTCGTCGGCGGCCAGGGCGTGGTCGGCGGGCAGCGCGGCCACCAGCCCTTCCCGGACCGCGGTGCGTGCGGTCAGGTCGGGACCGACTGCGGACGGGCGGATGAGCCCGAGGTCGAGCGAGCCCTCGCTGAGCGCCTCCAACTGGTCCCGGGTGACGAGCTCGTGCAGCAGTATCTCCACCCGCGGCAGCGCGCGACGGGCGCTTTCCAGCAGCTCACCGAGGGCGGAGTAGGCGCTGGCGGCCGTGAACCCGATGGCGATCGAACCCGCCTCTCCCGTGGAGACCCGCCGCACCGCCAGGGCGGCATGCTCGGCCTGGCGCACGATACGGCGCGCTTCGGCGAGGAACGAGCGGCCCGCCGGCGTGAGCCGCACGGTCCGGTTGGTGCGGTCCAGCAGCTTCACTCCCAGCTCGCCCTCCAGGAGCTGGATCTGCCGGCTCAGCGGGGGCTGGGTCATGCTCAGGCGCTCCGCAGCCCGCGTGAAGTGCAGCTCCTCCGCCACGGCCACGAAACACGTCAGCTGCGTCAATGTGAACAATGATGCTCTCCTTGTATCGCCACATCCAAAACTTATGTTGGACGTGAATCGATCGCGACCGTAGCGTCGGACCTATCCGACACGGCGCTCCCGCCTAGCACGCCCGTCCGCGGCAGCGGAGAGCAGCCACAGGAGAGACGCACCATGGCACAGCCCGGCCGTGATCGCCCGATCGATCGCCGCAGACAGTACCTCTGCGGACGCTGCCCGTAGCAGCCAGGACCTCTCCAGGCCGCACACGGGCGGACCACGTCCCCCACCCGGCCGACCGCCCCCGCCGCACGTTCGCACGCCGGGCCGCCGCGAATCCTCATCCGGCCCGCACCCGTCCAACCCGCGCCAACCCAGGGACACGAAGTGGTGACCACGACGAACACGACAGCGCACGCCGCGCCCACCGCAGGCGAAGCCACCCTCGACCGCATCGCCTGGCTGCGCCTGTCCTCAGTCACGCTGCCGCTGGCCACGCCGATCAGTGACGCCAAGGTCTTCACCGGCCGTCAGAAGCCGATGACGGAGGTGGCCTTCCTCTTCGTCGAGATCGTCACCGAGCAGGGACACGAGGGCATCGGCTTCAGCTACTCCAAGCGCGCCGGCGGCCCCGGCCAGTTCGCGCACGCCCGCGAGATCGCCGACAACCTGATCGGCGAGGACCCCAGCGACATCGGAAGGATCTGGACCAAGCTCGTGTGGGCGGGCGCCTCCGTGGGCCGCAGCGGCCTCGCCACCCAGGCCATAGCCGCCTTCGACGTCGCCCTGTGGGACCTCAAGGCCAAGCGCGCCGGCCTGCCCCTGGCCAAGCTGCTCGGCGCCCACCGCGACTCCGTGCGCTGCTACAACACCTCCGGCGGCTTCCTGCACACCCCCACCGAACAAGTCCTGGACAACGCAGGCGCATCCCTGAGCAACGGCATCGGCGGCATCAAGATCAAGGTCGGGCACCCGGACGGCAAGTACGACCTGGCCCGCCTCACCGCAGTACGCGAACACATCGGCGACGACGTGCCGCTCATGGTCGACGCCAACCAGCAGTGGGACCGGCCCACCGCCCAGCGCCTGGGCCGCGCCATGGAAGAGTTCGGCCTCGTGTGGATCGAGGAACCCCTCGACGCCTACGACGCGGTCGGCCACGCCGCGCTCGCCTCGTCCCTGGACACCCCCGTCGCCACCGGCGAAATGCTGGCCAGCGTCGCCGAACACGTCGAGCTGATCCGCCACAACGCCTGCGACATCATCCAGCCCGACGCCCCCCGCATCGGCGGCATCACCCAGTTCCTCAAGCTCGCCGCCCTCGCCGAGCACCACCAGCTCCAGCTCGCCCCCCACTTCGCCATGGAGATCCACCTCCACCTGGCCGCCGCCTACCCCATCGAACCGTGGGTGGAGCACTTCGACTGGCTGGAGCCGCTGTTCAACGAGCGCCTGGAGATCCGCGACGGACGCATGTACGTCTCCTCCCGGCCCGGCCTCGGCTTCACCCTCAGCGACCAGGCCCGCGCCTGGACGATCGCCTCGCACGAAGTGGGCTCCCGCCCCTGACGGACGGACTCCTCGTCGGCCGCGGAGTTCCGGCTGCGGCCGACGCCCAGTCCCGGCGCGGGCGGCACGCGTAACGGACAGCCGCGCTGCCCGCGCCGGTACCACCCGTCCCGGCCGGCCATTTCATCTCCGGCCGGCACCGCCTGTCCCGGCCGTCCACCTGGCCTCCGGTCGGCACCGCCCGTCCCCGCCGGCCATTTCACCTCCGGCCGGCACCTCCCGCAGCCCACCCCACCCACCCCACCCACCCCTGCGTCCTTCAGGAGCGGCACACCCATGACGTCCTACACCCCCGCGGAACTGCGCAGCCGCCTCGGCTCCGGACTGCTGTCTTTCCCCGTGACCCACTTCAGGGACGACCTGTCCTTCGACGAGGACGCCTACCGCGAGAACATCATCCGGCTGGCCAAGTACGACGTCGGCGGCCTCTTCGCGGCCGGCGGCACCGGAGAGTTCTTCTCCCTCACCCCCACCGAGGTCGAGCGCGTCGTCACCGCAGCCGCGGACAGCGCCCCCGACGACACCCCCATCCTCGCCCCGGCCGGCTACGGCACCACCACCGCCACCGAGTTCGCCGCCGCGGCCGAACGGGCCGGCGCCGACGGCATCCTCCTCTTCCCGCCCTACCTCACCGAGGCCGGCCAGGAAGGCCTGGCCCGCCACGTCGAAGCCGTCTGCCGCTCCACGTCCCTCGGTGTCGTCGTCTACAGCCGCGCCAACGCCGTCTACTCGGCCGACACCATCGCCCGCCTCGCCGAGACCTGCCCCAACCTGATCGGCTACAAGGACGGCGTCGGCGACATCGACACCATGACCCGCATCTACACCCGCCTCGGCGAACGCCTGACCTACATCGGCGGCCTGCCCACCGCCGAGACGTTCGCCCTGCCCTACCTGGAACTCGGCGTCACCACTTACTCCTCGGCGATCTTCAACTTCCTGCCCGACTTCGCCCTCGACTTCTACACCGCCGTCCGCGAACGCCGTCACGACGCCGTCATCCGTATGCTGACGGACTTCGTTCTCCCCTACACCGAGATCCGCGACCGGCAGCCCGGCTACGCGGTCAGCATCGTCAAGGCCGGCATGACCGCCACCGGGCACAGCGCGGGCCCCGTCCGCCCGCCCCTGACCGACCTGAGCGCGCCGGAACTCGACGAGCTCACCCGGCTGATCGCCGAACTGCCCACCGCCACCGCCTGACCCCCGCCCCCGAGGAACCACTCCTCCCCTGAGCGACCGTGTTCACTGCAACGACGGATGCAGACTCTCGCGCGCGCTCCACGGTTCCTTGTCCACGCCCTCTCCGTCCAGCGTCATCGCAGCGAAGACCCCCAAGGCCCCCGAGAACACACTCAACAGCAAACGGGCCCAGTACGGGACGACATCGAGCAGGAACGGTACGGCCAGGAGGGCGCCGACCGCCGCGATGCCAAGGTGCCAGCCGTGCACCTTGGCGAAGTAACGGGACGGCCGGGGAAGAGGTGTGACGGTGAGAGCGGTGTCGGTCTGGCACACCGGTGCCGCACCCCCACGGAGGTAGTGCGCGTGGTCCTCCTCGTGCGTCACGCCCCACACCACATGGCCGGAGTCGGAGACGAAGGCGGCGGAGACCTTGCGCTCCTTGTCCGTGCCCGCGATGTCCCGCCACCGGGTCGGCCAGCACAGCCAGCCGCCGTGACCCACGAGCCGGGCGGCGGCATGGGTGAGGTGCTTCTCGCTGACGATGACGCTGTGACCGGCGTGCGTGGTCCGGAGCCGGACGGCCCGTCGGCTGCCGGTCTCGTCCTCGGGTACCAACTCGATGAAACAGTCGGCTCGGACGCCGATCTGGCCGACACCCTTCCCTGTCGGGTACCGGTACGTCTCCCGCACCGGGGCGCCGAACCGGACGCGGACCGCGTGCACGCCGCCCGCGGCGGCGTCCTCCTTGAGCATGCGCTGCGAGCGATCGAGGTAGCTCTGGAGCAGCGAGAGATTGCACACGGACAGCGCGGCACCGAGGAGGAAGGTGACCACGACGTACAAGGCACCGAAGAGCGACTCGCGGCCCTCGTCGGCGGCGCAGGCGGCCACGTACGGGGCCCAGACCGTGAGGTAGGCCGCTGCGACGAGCCCCCAGTCGCGGCGCACCGCACCCAGGTTGCCGGGGATCGCCTCCCGGGCAGGCGCGGTCGCCTGAAGCGGTTGGACGAGGGGGGCCGACCTGGAGGCCAGCAACCAGCCCAAGGCCGACAGCGCCGCCAAGGCCAGCGGCACGAGTATGTCAAGACGCGGGCCGGTGTCGCTCCGGATCGAGGCCGTGCCCCATGCGGCAGCCGCCGACAACAGGGCCGCCGCCCCCAGAGCCCTGGCAAGCGGTGTGGATCGGTGCTGCATGCGGTCTCCCCCTGGCGTGCAGATCTCGTGTGCGGCAACATACCTCCGGGCCCGAACGGGACGACACCCCCGAGGTAGCCGGTGCCGGGAAACCCTGACCACCAGGCGGCTGCCGCGCAAGCTCGCCTGCCCGGCTCAGGGCACCAGCACCACCCTGCCGAACACCTTCCCCGCGTCCATCGCGCGGTGGGCCGGCACCGCCTGGTCCAGAGGCAGCACCTCGTGCACGACCGTGCGCAGGTCCCCGTGCGCGGCATCGGCGAACTGGGACGACCGTACGGCCTGCCGGTCGGGGCCGGGCACCGTGTCAGAGCTGAAGGTGGCGAACGACAACGACCTGCGGAAGGCGTCCATCAACCGCATGCCGAAATCCGCCGGCGGCTGCCCGCCGACCACACCGACGGCCACGTACCGCCCGTTGGAGTTCAACTTGTCCAGGAAGAGGGGAAGACGGGGACCCCCCACGACATCGATCACCACGTCGAAGCCCGCCGGGGCGTCCGGGCCGCCCTCGCCGGAGCGGTCGAGGACATGGGTCGCGCCCAGGTCCCGCAGGCGGGCGCCACGCTCCACCGACGAGGTGGTCACCGCCACCGCGCTCGCGCCGCCCCTGGCCGCGAGCTGGACCGCCGTGATCCCGATGCCGCCCGCCGCACCGCGCACGAGCACCGTCTCGCCGGACGTGAAACGGCCCCGGTCCAGGGCGAAGTGGGCGACCACCCCGGAGCCGCCCAGGGTCACCGCGTCGGCGCCGGACAGGCCGTCGGGCAGCGCGAGGACGTCCTCGACGGCGGCGACGGCCTGCTCGGCATACCCACCGGACAGACCGGTGAACGCCCACACCCGCCGCCCGATCCACGAGGCGTCCACCCCCTCTCCCACCGCGGTGACCCTTCCCGCGACCTCGCTGCCGAGGAGATGGCCCTCCCGGAAGCCGTAGGCGGCGAGCGCTCCCCGGCGGATCACGGCGTCCACGCCGCCCACCCCGATCGCCTCCGTGACGATCCGCACCTGCCCCGGGGCGGGCACGGGCACGGGCACATCGACGACCTCCAGGCCATCGGGGTCTCCGAACGCCCTGATCACAACGGCCTTCATCTCTGCTCCTCGGGTCGGGGGAGGGACGGCTCGCGGCTGCCGCGGCCGTGGGCGTCGAGCCGGCCGCCGCAGCCGGGGGCACCGCCGGCGACGTGCGGGGACGGGGCGGCGACACCGTCATCGGACCGTAACGGACGCCCCCGTCCGTTTGGCTAAAGTGAGAAACGATGACCAGCCATTTGCCTCAGACCGTGCGCTCCGACGCCCGCGACAACCGGGCCCGCATCCTGGAAGCCGCCCGCGCGGTGTTCGGCGAGGAGGGCCTGAGCGCGCCCATGCGCGAGGTCGCCCGGCATGCGGGCGTCGGCCCCGCCACGCTGTACCGGCACTTCCCGACCAAGCAGGCACTGATCGCGGAGACCTTCGCCGAGCAGCGGCGGGCCTGCCATGCCGCCGTCCGCGACGCCCTCGCGGACCCCGACCCGTGGCGCGGATTCCGGAGCCTGATCGAGCGGATCTGCGAACTCCACGCGCACAGCCGGGGATTCGCCGACGCCTTCATGACGGCCTTCCCCGAGGCCATGGACTTCGCCGCCGACCGGGAGCGGACTGTGCACGCGGTCGGCGAGCTGGCCCGTCGCGCCCAGGAGACCGGCCGGCTGCGCCCCGGCTTCGTCGTCGACGACCTCGTCCTCATGCTCATGGCCCACCGGGGTCTCCGGGACACGCCGCCTGCCGCCCGAATCACGGCCTCCCGCCGCTTCGCCGCCTATGTGATCGAGGCGTTCCGCGCCGCACCGGAGACGGCGGCGCCCACGCCGCTGCCGCCGGCACCACGCCTGGGAGCCGGCCGGGTGGCCAGTTGATCACGCCGAGCATGGGCCGCTGACGGCCTCGGAGTTGTCGCGCCGGCACACACCACGTGCCCATTCCGGGGGCCGTCGCCGTGCCTGAAGGGCGGATCCCCACCGTCACGCGTCTCGCATCACCAGGGCACCCCGACGTGTTCAGAGGAAGACGCGCGCCACCTCCAGCCACTTCTGAGCGTCCTCGCCGGTCGCCGTCAGGCTGGTCTCGGACCAGGGGCGACGCCGGGTGACACACAGGCAGAAGTCCATGGCGCCGCCCTGTACCCGTTGCGCGGCGGTCTCGGGGCCCCACACCCAGGTCCGTCCGCCAGGTGCTGTCAGCTCGACGCGGAAGGGGTCCGCCGGCTCGGGCAGTCCGACGGCGGCGAAGGACAGCGCCCGCCCCAGCACCCCCAGCGACGCCACGTGCTGGAGCCGGTCCGTCGGGCGGTGCGCCACACCCACAGCGTCGAAGACGTCCTGCCCGTGTGCCCAGGTCTCCATCAGACGAAGGGGCACCATCAGCGCCGGCGTCACCTTCGACATGTACCAGGGGAACGCGTGATCCCATGATGTGTCGCGCAGTGCCGCCGCCAGTTCCGCTCGACCGGCCCGCCACTCGTCCAGGAGTACCGACCGCGGTCTGGCCGCTCCCGCGGCGGCGGCCTTGTCCGCGTACCCGGTGCCTTCGGCTTCCGCCCGCCTGAGCTCGGCGCCGAACGCCTCCGGGGTACGTAAGGCGCTGAGTGCGTTCGCGTCCGACCACGCGAGGTGGGCTATCTGGTGAGCGACCGTCCAGCCCGGTGCCGGTGTCGGTACGGACCAGTCGTCCACTGCCCTGACCAGGGCGTCGAGTTCGTCGCCCTCAGCCACCAGCGCGGACAGGACACCGGCGTCGTCTGCATCGGAGACGGCGAGGTTGTAGTTCAACATGTGCGCCATGGTGCCACTCGTTCCTCACCGACGGCGGGGACGAAGTGTGCGGGCGGACTCCCGAGGTCGCCGGAGTCCGCTCCAGGGGACGGCGACGGCCCCGGAATGATCACGTGGTGTGTGGCTGCGCGACAACTCCGAGGCGTTCCGTGCCGCCTGCGGCGTCGTTGAACCGGCATGAGCGATCACACCAACCCGGACGACCACGGCGCGTGGGCCACCCAGTGCACGCCACCCACGAGCGTGAAGATCAACGTGTTGCTTCAGCATCTCGGCGAAGAACATCCCGGCGACGAGAAGGTCATCAGCTGGGAATTCGATGATGCGCTGCGGTCCGCCTGGGTGGACGGGGAGCCGTGGGCGGTGGAGTACGTGGCCTGGCGGACCGCGCACGCCGACCTGGTCGGCAGCCTGTTCGAAGAGGACATGCTCGGCCTGTAGCGGGAGGCGAGAAATCCCCCACGGTGACGTCCCGTTCCCCCGCCCAGCTCCTACCGGCGCCGCGTCCGACGCCGACACCGGAGACCAACCCCCCAGCTGAGCCGAGTGGATCAGCCGTCGTTGACCGCTGTCTTCACGGCTCCGCAACTCGCGACGGTATCCGTGGGGGAGTCGTAGGTGCAGGCCTGGAAGGCCAGCTGACTTCCCTTGGCGCCGTAGGCGTTCGTGCTGGTGTTCTCGTAGAAGTCGTAGTTGCAGGTGGCCTTGGTGCCCGCACCGGAACTGTTGAGGCATCCCCCCGTGCGGTAAAGCCGCCAACTGGAACCGTCCCAGAGGTAGTTGGTCCAGTACACGACGGCTGAGTAACCGTCCGACGCCGTGTCCTCGGCGGTGAACTTGTCACCGTACTTCACGAAACACCCCTCCGCGCCGCCCACTGTGGCGCAGACCTGGTCGGCGGCGGGACTCGCCGTGGGCCCCGCGGCCCGCAGGGGGACCGTGAACGCCGAGCTCTTCGGGACGCCGGCGGGCGATGGGCCGGCCGAGGCTCCGGAGGCCAGGGCGGGGACCGAAGAGATGGCGCAGACGACGAGGCCAAGCGCGGTGAGAGAGCGCTTCATGACACAACTCCTTGACGTGTAGTCGTGCAGTGGCTGTGGAGCGGACGCGGGAATTCGCGGTGCGTCACCTGGACAAGACGGGCTCACCGTTACGAAGGAGGTCGTCCTCCGGCTCGGTACGGCACCATCGTGCGCTTCCCGCGAGTTGCCGGTCGACGTCGTTCGGCCGGGACCGAATCACGACATTTCGACTCCGGCGTTCAAGGGCCTGTCCTTTGTCCGGGCCGGAATCCCTCTGGACCGAACAACCCGCACAGCGGAAAGATCAGAACGGTGCCGGGCCGCGTCAGGGGAAAGCATGGTCAGCATGGTCTTTCGCATTCACTTCACGACCGAGGACCTGGCGCGCACGAAGGTGGCCGACGCACCCATGCCGCTTCTGGAGCTGAAGCAGGCTGCCAGGGCCCTGCAACGTACCGACCAGCCGGCCCGGCTGAGCGGCTGGCGTCGGCACGCACGCGCACGCCTGTCCGCGGAGGCGCGGCTGGCCCTCGACTTCCTTCCGCCTGTGGGCTGGTCACCGACCTTCATCGGTCCGCCGCGGGCCGGCGGGCCGGCGGAGCTCATCGAGCAGGTGCGCGCGACATCGCCCGGTCAGATCCGGAAAGCGCTGACCACGATACTTCCCACTACGGAAGCCCCGTTGGGGACGCGTCACCTGGCCGACCCGGATTTCCTCGGCCGCCTTTGCGATGGTCTCAGCGCCCTCTACGACGTTCTCCTCGCTCCCTACTGGCCGGCGATGGCCGACGCCTTCACGGCCGACCGGTCGGTGCGCGTACGGCAGGTACTGCACGGGGGCGTGGAACATCTCCTCAGTCAGGCCAACCCGGAGGACATGCGCTGGAACCCTCCGGTGCTGGAGATCGCCACCCGGGGTGACAGCACCACGTACGACCTGCACCTGGAGGGCCGAGGTCTGCTGCTCGTCCCCTCGGTGATGCTGACGCGGCCCCTCATCCAACACGACGCCGAGCCGCAGCCCGCTGTCACCTACCCGGCCGGCCATGACCAGCCACTACGGCGATTGACCGCCTTCGCGCCCACGGGCACCCCACACACGGTCGCCGCGCTGCTCGGACACACACGAGCCGCCGTACTCACCACCATCGCCGAACACCCGGGCTGCTCGACGAAGGAAGTCGCCGCTTTCGCCGGGCTCGCCCCGTCCAGCGCCAGCGAACACGCCACGATCCTCCGCGAAGCCGGACTCGTCACGACCACCAGGCATCGCAACACAGCACTGCACAGCCTGACTCAGCTAGGACGCCGGCTTCTGAACCACACACCTGATCGACCAGAGGCGCCCTGATCACGTCAGTTCGGGGGAGAGCTCACGGGTGCCGGTCCGCTCACGTGCCAGGCAACCGAACCGGCGCGACCCACCGGACCAGGACGCGCATCCCGACCCGGCCGCCGGCCGGGCATCCCCGTCGACGCCCACCCGGCTGGGAATGCCACTCGTCACCGGGTCACCGCCGGCGAGTCAACACCTATGGCGCACGCGCAAGGATCCGGGGAGGGTCGGCCCACGGCGTCAGTGCAGGTCCGGGCCCCTCGCGGGCGCGGACCTGCACACGCGGGTCGATCGATCCCGTCAGTGGCCGTGGCCGCCGTCATGGCCGCCACCGCTGTGGTCGCCGTGGCCGACGATCGTCCACGGGCGCATCAGATCGTCGTCCTCGTGCTCGAGGATGTGGCAGTGGTGGATGTACGTCGCCGGGAGCTTGGTGCCGCTGCCCGGAATCCGCGCGATCGTGGCCGTCGGCGGGGTGAATTCCTGGATGATGATTCTGGTCACCGTCTCCGGATAGGATTTGAACGTGTCCTTGTTGGACCGTGCTTCGTCCGGTTCCGGCGGTACCGGTGGGCCGGTGAAATAGTTCTCCAGCACCGGCAGGTCCTTCGGTTTGCGGCCACCGTGGATCCACTTGTCGTAATCGGCCTGGTAGGCCGCCGCGTCGATCGGCTGCCTGTCCAGCACCTGGAAGTTGACGAGGTGGACGTGCATCGGGTGGGCGTCGTGGTTGGGATTGATGTACTCCCAGATCTCGGTCGAGCCCTCCTTGATGAAGTCCTGGGACGGCGCCTCGAACGGCACCGCGTTGAACGTCATGGTCCTGAACAACTTGTGCTGGTACACGACCCATTGCCGCCGACGGGTGTGCGGTTTCGGCTTGACCGGTGCGACTGTCGGCAGCCTGAGTTCCTTGGGCGGCCTCGACCTGTCCCCGCCTGCGGACAGTCGTTCGGTGACCCGGAACTCCATGATTTCCCGGATTTCCGGCCCCTCGCCCGGCATGCCGGGGTAGTGGACCGGCGCGTGGTAGTTCACCAGTCTGACCTTCGTGCCCCTGCGTACCTGACTGAAGTCGATGATCAGGTCGTACCGCTCGGCCGGCGAGATCAGGAAGTTCAGCATCTGCAACGGGGGGCGGAAACCGCTGTCGGTGCCGATCAGCCAGAACGGCAGTTGGGCCTCAGGCACTGCCTTCCTGGGGTGAGTCTCGAACCTCAGCCGCCAGAAACGCTCGTTCGAAGCGTTGAGAAGACGCAGCCGGTAGCGTCGCGGCTCGACGGTCAGGAAGGGGTACGCCTTCCCGTTCACGACCGGGGTGTCCTCGCCTTCCCTCAGGGTCATGGTGTAGGCGAGCGAGCCGTCCGGGTTGAAGGTCCGGTCCTGAAGGATGAGCGGGACCTCGAATTCGCCTCGCGGCAGTCCGAGCCGCTCGTCGGCGGGGTCACCGACGCGCCAGAGACCGGCCAGGCCCGCGTAGACGTTGAGGCTGGTCATCCCCATGCCGTGATCGTGATACCAGAGCATGCACGAACGGTCGTGGTTGGTGTAGGCGTAGATAGCTTCGTTGGGTTCGACCCGGCCCGGGTCCAGGGTGGTGTAGTCCGCGGCGTGGATGCCGTCCGGACTGAACGACTGCATCGGCATGCCGTCGGACTGTGGCGCTGTGAAACCGCCGTGCTGATGTACGACGTTCCACACATTGACATTCGAGGGAAAAGGCAAGACGGGCTTGTACGGAGGCGGAGGGGTCGGGGTGAGCTGGTCGCACCCGTTGCGGATGGCGTCGATCACGAACTGGAACAGGTGGGTGGTCGGCAGCTCGTTGCGATATTTGACGACCGTAGGGCGGTCCGTCGTCGCGCTGATGGTCGGCCCGAGGTAGCCCATGCCGGTCGGATTGTGCGGATCGTGCGGGTTGTTGGCCCAGTAACCCCACACGGTTGCCGGCCCGAGATCCCGGTGGAAGCGCCACGAGCCCTGTCGCATCGTGATCTCGTAGTAGTCGGCGCCCGGATAGGCGGAACGATCCGGGACGGCTGTCAACGGCGTGGGAAGCGGGTCGACATACTTCTTCAGCGGAGGGGTGTGCGGGGTCGGGCCGCCCGGACACCTCGCCTCGTGAGCCGTCGTCGCATACGCCCGCGCTCCCGTAACTCCCTGTGGAAGCACGGCCGCACCCCCCATGGCGCCGGCCATGAGGAATTTCCTACGCTCAAAGGCCACTTTCTTCGCCTTCCATCGCCTCAGGTGACGTTCCAGACAGAGATACAGGCCTGGTTCGGAGCGTGCTGCGGTGCGCCGGTCCGGTCTGCCAAAGAGCACCCGTTCAGCCCTTTCAGCGCTGCCGCTCCAGCGCGAGGACGGCGGCAGACACCCCGGAAGAAGAACGTCTGCATCTCCTCCCCAGCTCAAGAGCTGTTCGTCGTCCGAGGTCGCGGCGATGATCGAGGGTCTGCCGCGGCACTGCACGGACGCCGAGATCGAGGCCGACTACGTCGACACGCACGGCGCCTCGGTGGTCGGGTTCGCCTTCATCGCGCTGCTCAACCTCCGCCTGCCGCCTGGGCCGAAGAACATCGGCATCCGCGTGCATCGCCCGGACGGCACCCCGCCCGGCCGGCCGGCGCTCGGGCGGCTCGCCGACCCGGGCCAAGAAGAAGGCCCAGCACCCGTCGCCCGCGACTGTCATGCGGATGCCGCGCGAACACGACGTACAGGCGACCGCGGCAGCGACGCGGAGGCGCCGGGTACGGACTCTCCCTCAAAGCTGCCGAAAACAACGCCCGTTCCTCCTCGGACCCCGTGCTCCTGGAAGTGTCGGGTGTCTGCCCGCTGACAGCCTCGCATGCCGCGTGGCCTGCCGGAACGCCGGCCGGGGCCGTCGCGGCGGTGCCTGCCGACCCCGGCCGTCCCCGCCACCGTGAGATGAGCGGCGCGTTCCCGGAAGTCCCTGTTGCCGACCCGCCCGTCGAGGCATCCCCGGGATGCGAGCGCCCCCGTTTCGCCGGTCGTCAGGGTGCGCCCGTTCCGCACCCCGCCTCGCGATCCACCGGTGCCGACCTCTTGACCCCGCCTCGGCGCGGGGCTTAGCGTTCCGGCGTTTACAGCGAATTGAAACGTTTCAACCGTCCTTCGATCCCCTTGCTCGACTCACCCTTTGGGGCGCACATGCATGAACTCGTCTCGCAGCGCGGCGGGATGTCGCGGCGCGCGGTCCTGGCCACCTCCCTGGCCGCGGGTGCCGTGGCCGCCCTCGGCGCCGCGGCGCCCGCCGCGACCGCACTTCCCGCAGGCGCCGGATCAGCTCCCGCCGCCGACTGGTTCGCCGACCCCCCGCGCTCGGTGCGCCCCAAGTTCCGCTGGTGGTGGCCGGACGGCCTCGTCGACCCCGACGAGATCACCCGCGAGATCGACCAGATCGCGGACGCCGGCTTCGGCGGCGTCGAGATCGCGGCCGTCCACCACAGCATCAAGGACAAGTCGGTGCTGGACACCGCCCGCCACGGCTGGGGCAGCAGACCGTGGCTCGACGGCGTCGAGGCCGCCCTGCGCCGCGCCGCGAGACGCGGCCTCACCGTCGACCTCACCCTCGGCCCGAGCTGGCCCGTGGCCGTACCCGGCATCACCCCCGACGACGTGGCCGCCGCCCAGGAACTCGCCTACGGCCGCGCCTCGGTCCCCGGCGGAACCACCTACCAGGGTCCGGTCCCGGAACCCGTGCGCCCGGCCGCCCCCGGCGTGACCCGCCGGCAGCTCCTCACCGTCCAGGCCGCCCGCGTCGACACCGCGAACTCCACGCGCAAGGAGACCGGCCTCGACCTGGCCGGCGTCCGCGACCTGACCGCCACCGTCACCGGCGGCGCCCTCACCTGGACCGCGCCCGCGGACGGCGACTGGGTCCTGATCTCCTACTGGCAGCGAGGCTCCGGACAGCAGCCCGAGTCGGGCCCGCACTCCTCGCCCGCCGCCTACGCCGTCGACCACTTCAGTCCCGCGGGCACCGCCGCCGTCACCGACTACTGGGACTCCCTGCTGACGCCGTCGCTGAAGGTCCTGCTGAAGGCCGCCGGCGGCGCGTTCTTCGAGGACTCGGTGGAACTGGAGACCGAAGGCCTCATCTGGACCGCGCAGTTGCCCGACGCGTTCGAGAAGCGCACGGGACGCCCCCTGCTGCCGTACCTGCCCGCCGTCGTCCTCGACAAGAGCAACCAGGTCTTCGCCTTCGAGGCCCAGGTCACCCGGCAGATCCGGCACGACTTCTGGGAGACCGTCTCCGACCTGTTCAACCGTCACCACCTGCACGCCCTCAAGACCTGGGCGCATTCGCTGGACATGGCCCTGCGCTCGCAGCCCTACGGACTACAGACCGACGCCATCGCCTCGGCGGCGATCCTGGACATCCCCGAGGGCGAGTCCCTCGGCTTCAAGAACCTCGACGACTACCGCTGTCTGGCCGGCGGTCGCGACATGGCCGGGCGCACGGTGCTGTCCTGTGAGGCGGGCGCGTACAACGGCACGGCGTACAGCACCACATGGGACCGCTTCCTGCGGACGATGGGCGGCGCCTACGCGGCGGGGGTCAACCAGACCGTCGTGCACGGGTTCTCCTACGCCACCGCCCCGCAGGTGAGCTGGCCCGGGTTCGCCGCCTTCAGCCCGTACAACGGCGCCCCCGGCTATGGTGAGGCGTGGGGACCCCGGCAGCCGACCTGGGGTCACGTCGACGACATCTCCGGCTACCTGGGCCGCGTGCACCGTGTGCTGCAAGCCGGCACCGCCCGCGCCGACGTCGCCGTCTTCCGGCAGACCGGCTACACCGCCACCGGCATCGGCGCGTCCTGGTTCACCGCCACCGGCATCCCCCTCGGCTGGACCCACCAGTTCCTCAGCGGCCCGCTGCTGGACCTGCCGAGCGCCACCGTCTCCGGCGGCCGGCTGGCGCCCGACGGGCCCGCCTACAAGGCGCTGTTCGTCGAGGGCGACTTCTTCTACGGCTCCACCCCGACCCTCGCCGTCACCGACGCGCGCAAGCTGCTGGAGCTGGCCGAGGCGGGCCTGCCCATGGTCCTGTTCGGCGCCTTCGACCAGGCACTCACCCCCGGTGTGCCCGACGACGGGGAGACCGACCGACTGCGCGCGCTGACGGCCCGGCTGCTCGCCCTGCCAGGCGTCGTCCACGTCACCGACAAGGCCGCCGTCGGCGACGCGCTCGCCAAGCTCGGCGTCACCCCCGACGTCCGCTACGCCGCCTCCTCCACCCTCCTCAACGCCCACCGGGCCACCGACGACGCGGACTTCTACTACCTGTGCAACGGCAAGCACGCCGAGACCGTCAAGCCCGCGGTGGCCGCGATCGACCACGACGTCACCCTGCGCGGCACCCGGCGCCGCGGGGCGACGGTGCCGTATCTCCTCGACGCCTGGACGGGCCGGGCGGTGCGCCTCGCCCGCTACACCCAGGACGGCGACGACGTCACCCTGCGCGTCAAGCTCCAGCCGGGGGAGACGGTGATCATCGCGCTGGGGCGCCCCGGACTGTTCGGCGACCGCCACGGCGACCGTCCGCACGCCGTCGCCTCGGACGCCGACGACGTGCTGTTCACCGGCCGCGGGCTGACCGTGCGGGCCGGCGTGGCGGGCACCCGCACCACCCGCCTGTCCGACGGCCGCACGGTCACCACGACCCTGCCGTCCGTGCCCGACCCGATCACCCCGGCGGCGTGGGAACTGGAGGTCGAGGACTGGTACCCCGGCTCCACCGCGACCCGTACCGAGCGCGTCCGGCGCACCCTGACCCTGGACGCGCTCGCGCCCTGGTCGAAGATCCCCGAACTGGCCGACTCCGCGGGCGTCGGCCGCTACCGCACCGGGGTCACCCTGCCGGACGACTGGGCCGCGTCCCATGGGGCCGTCCTCGAACTCGGTCAGGTCTCCGACACCGTCCGTGTCACCGTCAACGGCACCTCCGTGCCCGCGGTCGACCGTCTGCACCCCGTCGTCGACGTCGGCCCGTACCTGCGCGGCGGCGACAACAGCATCGAGATCGAGGTGGCGACCCCGCTCATCAACCGGCTCCGGGTCGCCCAGCCGTCCGTGTTCGGCACGGCCGCCCGCCAGGACCACGGCCTGGCCGGTCCCGTCCGGCTCGTCCCGTACGCGCAGGCGGTGGTGTCCTGACACCGAGGGGCGCACCTGCTCCGGCCGGTGCGCCCCGCCGGGGGCGCGTGGGCACGCTGAATCGCGCCGCCCGGCCGGCCCGGACGGGCCGGAGCGACAGCGGGGAACGTCGTCCTCGACCTGGGTGCGTGCGCCGCTCACACGGACCGCTTCGACGGCTGCGTCTCCGCCGTGGCGGCGCGCTCCGTCAGGACCTGGAGAGAGGGCTCATCTCCTGATTGGTGTCCTCGTGCCACGCCCGGGACGCCATCTCGCGCTTCCTACGGCGATGAGACCGCGCCGCCCCGCCGGAGTCCAGGAGTGCCGAGCCCGGCAACGTGCAGTTTACCTGTACGATTTATGGGTGGCGCTGAATGACAACCCCTCGGCAGACCTGGCTCTTGCGCTGGTCCGTTCCATGGACCGCCTGCGCGGACGCATCCGCTCGGAGACCGGCATGGGCGCCGGTCCCTACAGCCGCAGCCAGTTGTCCGCTCTGCACCGCGTGGTGTACGGACCGCCCGCCACGACGAGCGATCTCGCGGCGGCCGAGTACATGCGCCCGCAGTCCATGGCACAGACCCTGGCCGTGCTGGAGAAGCACGGCCTGGTCACGCGCAGCCCCGACCCCGACGACGGCCGCCGCATCCTGGTCACGGCCACCCCGCGCGGGCGGGAGGAGGCCGAGCGCTGGCTCCAGGCGCGGGAGGCCTGGCTCACCGCCGCGATCGACGGCACGTTGACCAGCGGCGAACGCGAGGAGCTGACCACGCTCGTGGCGCTTCTGGAGCGCCTGGCCGACTCGCAGCCCCCGGTCGCGGCGCGCCGAGGCGGCCGGTCCGCTCCGGAGAACCCCTGAGCGCATCGCCGTTCTTCGGGGAGGTGAGCGGGGAGGCGGTGCCGTTCGGGGGGTGACCGCCGCGCGGCCACCAGGGGGGTCGGGCCGGCCGCGAGGGCCTGGCGTACGGCTCCGTCGCGGCGCCGGCGCGGGGCGTGAGGTCGTCAGCCGCGCGAAGAGGGCGGCGCGAGAGGGACGCGGGGCTCCTCTTTTCGCGGCCTCAGGTGTGCCCGAGTCGTCGGCACCCGGTTCGTCTACGGCCGTAGACTCTAATTCCGCGTTTGGCTACACTGCGGGCCATGGAAAGTGAGTCGCCTCAGTCGCCATCCGGTCCTCCCGCGGCCAAGAGGCCGCGCAACGCCGCGGCGACCCGGGAGGCGATCCTCCGTTCCGCGGTGGAGGCCTTCACCCGCGTCGGCTACGACGGTGCCGGCGTGCGGGACATCGCCAAGGACGCGGGTGTCACGGCGATGCTGGTCAACCGCTACTTCGGGTCCAAGGAACAGCTGTTCGCCGAGACGGTGGACGCCTCGTTCGCCCCGCGTACCGTCGTCACGGACGATCCCGCGACGCTGAGCCGCGACATCGCCAGGTCGCTCGTGGAACGCACCGCCCCGGGAGCCGACCATCTCAGTCCGTTCCTGCTGATGCTGCGTTCCGCGCCCAACCCGCGCACCGCCGAGATCGCCCGTGACGGCATCGAGCGCCATGTGGAACGGGAGCTGGCCGGCATGCTCACCGGCGAACACGCGAGAGAGCGCTCAGCGCTGGCCCTGTCGGTGATCGCCGGGGTATGGCTGATGCGGAAGGTCATCGGCAACACCGCACTGGTCGAGGCCGACGCCGACGACCTCGCCCGCCGCGTGGAGGAAGTCCTGCGCGTCGTCCTGGACGACCCCGAGACGCAGTGACGGCGCGCGCGGTGCCGGCCGCGCACCGCACCGCCGGCACCGCTCACCCGCCGTACGTGTGGAAGCCCCACCCGCTCCTGCGGCCCAGCCGCCGCGCCGCGACCGTGCGCCGCAGCAGGGCGGGGGCGCGTACAGCGGTTCCTTGAACCCGGCGTACATCGGCCCCGCGACCGCCTGTGCGGTGTCCAGGCCGATGAGGTCGAGCAGTGCTCGGCACGCAGGCCGGCACGGACGGCGGCTGCGTGCGTCAACTACGGGTGTGCGGGGGCCCGACGGCCGCCGTCACGATCGGCGCGCCGGCCGTCGGGCCGGCCGCCGCGGGACGTGCCGGGCCACTCGGACAGGGTCCGCGAGCGGCCCGGCGGTGCGTCCGCCTCACAGGATGTGAGGGGCCTTGCTGCCGTTGGCGAGCACGGTCCGGGGCAGCAGGTCGACGAGTTCGTCGTGCGACCACGGGCCGTTCTGTTCGTCGCGGAAGATCGTCCGCGTCTCGACGGGGTGGCTGTAGATGCCGATCTTGCCGCCGCCGGCCCGGAAGACACAGCCGGTCACATCGGCCGCGGCCTCCGAGGCCAGGTAGACGACGATCGGCGCGACCAGGCCGGCGTCGGCCCGCGCCTCCTTGGCCTTCGCCCGGCGCGCGCTCATGGCCCCGGAGGCCACGAGCGCGGCGTCGCGCTGCTTGGCGTCCTCGGTCATCCTGGTCAGGGCGAACGGGGCGATGGCGTTGACCGTGATGCCGTCGCTGTTGAGTTCCCAGGCCAGTTCGTAGGTCAGGCTCACCACGCCGCCCTTGGAGGCGGCGTACTCGGGATTGCCGATCGGCGCCGCCCACTGGTTGGAGCAGGTGTTGACGATGCGTCCGCCGCCGTACTGCCGCAGCACCGGGATCGCGCTGCGGCACATCGCGAAGGTGCCCTTGAGGTTGACGTCGATGGTCAGGTCGAAGTCCTCCTCCGTCACCTCCTCGATCTTGTGCTGCCGGACGATCCCCGCGTTGTTGACCAGGATGTCGAGCCGGCCGAACTGCTCGACCGCGGTGGCGACCACCCGGCCCGCGCCCTCCCAGTCCGCCACGGACTCGTAGCTGGCCACCGCTTCGCCGCCCTGGGCGCGGATGAACTCGACCACCTCGTCGGCCGGGCCTTCGGCGGCCCCGTGGCCGTCAGCCCGCACACCGACGTCGTTGACGACGACCTTCGCCCCGGCAGCCGCCAGCGCGATGGCCTCGCCCCGGCCGATGCCACGTCCGGCACCGGTCACGATGGCCACACGGCCGTCCAACGGTCCTCGTTCCGTCATGATTTCCTCCTTGTACGAAATGCTGGTGCGCGCGCTCTTCGAAGGCTTCAGCGCGCGGCGCCTGGGGCTCGGCACGGCGCTGTACGCGCCGATGAGCATGAGTTGGTCCCGCGGGTCGGGCAACGGCCGCACAGTGGGCCGGCGACGGGCGGGGGCAGGACTTCGCCGGGTGACGGGGGTAAAGACACCCAGTGGGCGAAGCGGGCAGGATCCGGGGTTCCGGGTTGCGCCTGCCGCAGAAAGTGATGTGCCGTCAGCGGGGCTGTTCAGCACGGGGGTTCGAGATGGTCACCGGGTCCAGTCACGGGTGTGAGGGAGCAAACCCGGCTCGTCTCGGCGTCATGGCGACGTCAGCAGGCCGGCGAGCATGCCGTCCAGATGACGCGCGAGTCCGTCGAGGTCCGCCTCCAGCAGGGCTGTGTCACCGATGATGCTCCGCATCAGCCACACACCAAGGATCACCGAGAGCGCGAGTGCGGAGCGTTCCCGCGCCCGCTCCCCGCCGAGTAACTCTGCCAGGTGACGTTCCACATGTCGTTCGATGCCCTGCCTGGCCAGTTCGGCCGAACGCGGATTGGACACGGACCGCAGCGTCAGCAGGAAGGGGCTGAGTTCGTCGGCCCCGGGCCCCGTACGGTGCACCAGTGCCCGGGCGATGCCATGGCTCAGGCGCGTCAGGTCGTCGGGCACAACGGTCCGCGGGGTGAAGGAGGTGTCCACCACCTCGGCGAACAGGTTCTCCTTGGATCCGAAATAGCGGTTCACCATCATCGCGCTCACGCCGGCTCCTTCGGCGATCTCTCGCACACCGGCACCGTCGTAGCCGGAACGGGTGAAGGCCTCGACCGCGGATCTGAGGACCGCCTCTCGGGTCGCCGCCGCGTTGCGCGGCCGACCGGTCCTCGCCGAGGGGGGCCCTCGATGAGTCAAGTCACTTTTCACACGGCCAGTGTAGTCAAGGTGACGAGATAAGTCTACAGTTGAAGACATAGCGGTTCGGGAGTATTCGGCCCCCCGGCTTCCAGCTGACACGGCCTGGTGTGTCGTCGGCACGGAACACCCCGCCGCAAGCCCTGTGCGCGCCCTGCCGTAGGTGTGCCGGGCTTCATACGAGAAGGATGTGAGTGAGACATGGACAACCTGGCACGCGCGGCGTTCCGGCGGCGTGTGGAGAACGAGGGTCCCCTGATGATCCCGCACTGTCCGGACGCGCTGACCGCCCGCCTGTGCGAGGAACTGGGCTTCGACGGTGGATACCTCGGAGGCGGCGGCCTCGGGTTGTCGCTCGCCGTCTCCGAAGCGCTGCTGACGACGACGGAGCTCGCCCAGACGGCGGCTGCCATCCGCCGGCGTTCGGCGCTGCCGCTGGTGGTGGACGGCGGAGTCGGCTTCGGCGACGCCGTGCATGTGACCCGCATGGTGTGGGATCTGGAGTCCGCCGGTGTCCATGCCATCGAGTTGGAGGACCAGGTGGCGCCCAAGCGGGCCAGCCATCACCGCCATGTGGAGCACCTGGTGCCGGTCGAGGTGATGCTGGGGAAGATCCGGGCCGCGGTGGCGGCACGGCGTGACCCGGACCTGCTGCTCATCGCCCGCACCGGCGCGGTCCAGAACGAGAGCTTCGACGCGGCCGTCGAGCGCTGCGAGGCGTACTTCGCCGCCGGCGCCGATGTCGTCATGCTGCTGCCGGAGAACGCCGAGCAGCGAGCCGCCGCACCGCGGCGCCTGTCCGGCCCCGTGGCCCTGCTGACGTCGTTCGACCTGCACGCGCCGGGGGAGTGGGCCGAGCTCGGGTACTCCCTGGTCATCGACCCGGTCACGGGACAGACCGCTGCGTTCAGCGCACTGCGGGACGCCTACCGGGAACAACGGTCCGGACGGCCGAGCGCGCGTCCCGCGGCCGAGTCCTTCGCCGTCTTCGAGCAGATGCAGGACCTCGCCGGATTCGAGGACCTCTACGCCATCGAGCGGGTGACGACCGAGCCGGGCACCTGAGGTGCCCTCCGGGTGGCCGGCCGGGGGTGTCCGCCCGGCGGCGGTACGGATGCGCCGGGCTACGGCGGACCCGTACCGCGCCCGTCGGCGCCCTGCCGGCCACCTGGGAGCCGGCCGGTTCGGGCCGCCGCGAGCGCGCTCAGGCCGGCCCGTACCTCGTCGGTCGGGTCCGTGCTGCCCCGTCGGTGAGAAAACCACGCGATGCAGGGCGGCCAGCCGTCCGTGGGGCCACAGACACGTGTGCATGCCGGACATCAACCGGAAACACTCCCGAACCTTCGGGTGACCCGCGTGGTCATTGGGTGGGATCCGTCGAAGCCCAGAGGCGTGGCTCGGCTGTCGTGGCCTGGACGCGGTCGCCGCCGGACACCTTGTGGTCTCCGCGGGTGAGGGTGCTCCAACCCGGGACGGGAAGGGCGGCGCCGCGGCTGGATCAGCCACCGGCGCCGGGAGGGTCGTGTTCTCCGCGGCGGAGGAAGGCACACGGAGCACCGGTGCGGGTGCCGTGACGTTGTTCGTCGCGGTGCCCGCACCGGTGCTCCGTGCGTGGGTGTGGGTTTCAGAAGGCGGAGCGGATGAGGCCGCCGTCCACACGGATGGTGGCTCCGCTGATGTACTGGGCGTAGTCGCTGCACAGGTAGGCGACAGCGCCGGCGATCTCGTCGGGGTCGCCGAAGCGTTCCTGGTCGTTGGGGATCAGGGCGTTGACCGCGTTGGGCTGGATCTCCTCCCAGGTGTTGCCCCAGCCGCGGGCGGGGCCGATCTCGGTCACGAGGTCCTTGGTCGCCTCGACGAGGATGGCGCCGGGGGAGACGACGTTGGAGGTGACGCCGGTGCCCTTGAGGTCGCGGGCGAGGGAGACGGCGAGGTTGTGACGGGCCGCGAGGGTGGCGTTGTACTGGGGGTGGGTGTTCATCGGCTGGGAGGCGAGACCGCCGCCGATGGTGATGACCCGGCCCCAGCCGCGTTCGCGCATGGCCGGTACGAGGTGCTGGATCATGCGGACGCCGGAGACGACGTTGACGTTGTAGGTGTCGCGCCACTCGTCGGGTGCGGCCTCGGCCCAGGACAGGTGGCGGTAGAAGCCGGCGTTGTTGACGAGGATGTCGATGGGGCCGTCGGCGGTGGCGGCGCGGGCGACCTGTGCGGCGGCCTCGTCGTCCGCCAGGTCGCCGAGGACCGTGGTCGCGGTTCCGCCCGCGTTGCGGATGTCCTGGGCGACCTTCTCGGTGCGGTCCTTGTCGCGGCCGTGGACCACGACCGCCGCGCCCTCGGCCGCCAGCAGCTTCGCGGTGGCCTCGCCGAGTCCGGCACTCGAACCGGTGACGAGCGCGCGCCGTCCGTTCAGATTCAGGTCCATGCTCTGTTCCCTCTCTCGGACTTCCCGTTCGGTATGACCGGGAAGCATCTGAAGATAAGTATACGCCGGTAGACTTGAGAAGTCTACATATGCAGACTTCTGCGTGCCCCCGTCGGCGCGCTGCCTTCCGAGCCGTGGCCGCGTCGGTGAAAACGCGCCGCCCGGCCGGGTGGGCCGGCCGGGCGGTGGCGATGCGTCTGTCGTGTCAGTTCACGTAGCGGATGGTTCCGCCGTCCACGCGCAGGGTGGCACCGCTGATGTAGTCGGCGTGGGGGCTCGCCAGGAAGACCACCGCGGCGGCGATCTCCTCGGGCCGCCCGAACCGGTTGGCGTCGTTGGGTACCCAGCTCTCCGCGGCTGCGCGCTCGATCTCCTCCCATGTGTCGCCCCAGCCGTGGGAGGGGGCGATCTGCCACAGCAGCTTCCGGACCGCTTCGGTGAGGATCGCACCAGGCGCCACGGTGTTGGAGGTGATGCCGCTCCCCTTCAGTTCACGCGCCAGGGACACGGTGAGGTTGTGGCGGGCGGCGAGTGAGGCGTTGTAGTGGGGCTGAGCCGCCATGGGCTGGGCGGCCAGACCGCCGCCGATCTGGACGACCCGGCCCCAGCCGGCCTCACGCATGTGGGGAACGAGGCTCTGGATCATCCGCACGCCCGAGAGCACATTGGTCTGATACGTCTCCGCCCAGATCTCAGGTGTGGCGTCCATCCAGCCGACCTGGTCGTACGCCCCCGCGTTGTTGACCAGGATGTCGATCGTGCCGCCGCTCAACGCCTTCTCGGCGACGGCCTGCGCGCCCTCGGGCGTGCTCAGGTCCCCGACCGCCACGTCGGCCCGGCCGCCCTCGGCCTGGATGCGGCCGGCAGTGCCCTTGGCGCGCGCCTCGTCACGGCCGTGCACGACGACGGTGACACCCTCGCGGGCGAGCGCCTCGGCAATCGCTTGGCCGAGTCCGGAGCTGGATCCGGTCACCAGGGCTCGCTTGCCGGTCAGTCGCATATCCATAGGTGTGCCCTTCCCATTTCAGGTATGTGCTTTCAAAGTGTGCGCCCGACGAGGCGTGGCCGCTGCTTGCGGGGTGTGTGCGGAGAGTGCGTGCATGCTCGGGTGTTTCCCCCGGCGACCGCGGTCGGAGCGGCGAACACGTGTGCCGGGCGAGGCGGTGAGAACGGAGTCCTCAGGACGCCTTGAGGTGCCGGGCTCCCGACGGGGTGATGGCGAGGAGGACCGCGCCGAGGCCGAGGAGCGCGAAGGTGATCGTGTGCAGGCCGCTGTCGGTGGCCCGGTCGCCGAAGGAGAGACTGATCAGGCTGGACGAGAGCACGGCGCCCAGGTAGGTGAACGTGCGCATGAGTCCGGCGGCGACGCCCACGGCCTCGGCGGGCGCCTGCTGGTACAGGGCGGCCTGGTTCCCGATCACGCCCAGCCCCGAGATGACACCGAACACCATGGTGATCAGGACCAGGATCCAGATCGGGGTGGTCGAGGTGAACAGCAGCAGGCCGGCCGGTCCGATCACCGACGCGGCGGCCGTGCAGTACAGCGCGGAGCGCGCCAGGTTGTGCCGGGCGAAGGGGAAGGAGATGAGCGCGGCGAACACGGACATCGGGAGGATCAGCAGGCCCACACCGATGGCCGAGAGGCCCCGCGTCTCCTGTAGCCACTGGGTGAGGCCGTAGAGGATGCAGTAGTTGAGCAGGAAGGTGAGGCAGACCCGCAGGTAGGTGGCGCTCAGCTGCTTGTTCCTCGACAGCATGCGCACGTCGACGAACGGGTCGTCCGCCCGGCGCTCCCACAGCACCAGGGCGACGAGCAGGACCACCACGAGGGCGCCGAGCCACCAGCGCGGGTGGTGCAGGTCGTTGAGGAAGAGCAACAGGGAGGCGATCGTGCCCGAGAAGAGCACCATTCCGGGGGTGTCCAGCCGGGCCGGTGGTGCGCTGTCGCCGGTCCGCTCGGTACGGGGGAGGTCGCGCGGCACCCAGGCGAACGTCATCAGCATGCCGATCAGGACCAGGGGCACGTTGATGAAGAAGGTGATCCGCCATCCGGCGGCTGCTGCGAGCAGGCCGCCCAGGGGCAGACCGAGGGCCGAGGTGACCTGCGCCGCGATGGCCAGCGCGCCGAGTGTGCCACCCGTACGCGCCGGCTCGTGGTCGGCGGCCCAGCGGCGCACGATGATCATCGCGGTCGGGTAGCCGGCCGAGGTGCCCACGCCGAGGATGACGCGGGCCGCCACCAGGGTCGGCAGATTCGTCGCGACGGTGCCCAGCGCGCCGCCGACCCCGACCAGGGTCAGGCCCGCCAGGAAGACGCGGCGTGGGCCGATGAGTCCGGCCAGTCGTCCCATGGTGGGCTGGCCTATCGCGCTGGCCAGGTAGAGGGCGGAGACCAGCCAGATGGTGGAGGCCGCTCCGGCGTGGAACGTGTGGCCGATGGCGATCAGTGTCGTGGCGATGATGGAACTGTTGATCGGGTTCAGGGACGACCCGAGCATGAGGGGGAGGGTGAACCGCCAACCCGGGCTCGCGGCCTCGCTGTCCCCGCTCGACCGCCCTCCCGCCCCGGCGGCGGAGTGGCCGCCCGATGGTGATGTGCGTAGCTTCATGTCGTCAATAGTACAGGTAAACTGAACAGGTAGCCTTAATACGTTCCTGCGACGCGGCATCCACCAACCAGGAACCCGCGCAGGGTGTGAGGGGCAACACTGGCGAACAGTGAACAAAGATCCATTTCGACTACGTCCCGTCATCATGACAATGCAATCGGATTCTTCCGTCGGTCACGCGGTCGTCATCGGTGGCAGCGTCGCCGGTCTCCTGGCGGCACGCGCACTCAGCTCGTCGTACACACATGTGACCGTGTTCGAACGGGACACGTTCCCGGCACAGACCGTGTCCCGCCGCGGCGTACCGCAGGGCCGTCAGGTACACGCGCTGCTCACCCGCGGCGCCGTCGGGCTGGACGGTCTCTTCCCCGGCTTCATCGACGCCATGACCGCGGCCGGCGTCCCCAGCGGTGACGCGCAGGCGGACTTCACCTGGTCCCTCGACGGCCACAGGATGGCCGCGGCGGCGTCCGGCCTGCGCGGCTTCGGTGTGAGCAGGCCGCGGATCGAGGAGATGATCCGGGAGCGTGTCCGAGCGCTGCCGAACGTCTCCCTCGTCGAGGGAACCCAGGTCGACGGCCTGGTCCGTGTCGGTGACCGAGTGGCCGGTGTACGGGTGCGGGGGCTTTCGGGAGCCGAGGAGACCGTGCCGGCGGAACTGGTGGTGGACGCGGCCGGACGCGGCTCCCGCGCCCTGCCCTGGCTCCGCGAGTTCGGCTACCCCGTCCCGGAGCAGACGGCTGTCAGGACGAACGTCGTCTATGTGACGCGGCACTACAAGCAGGAGCCCGGTCTGCTGGACGGACGGCTCGGGGCGACGGTCGTGCCCTTTCCCGGGCAGCCCCGCGCCGCAGTCGTGGTCCGGCAGGAGGCCGACCGTATCGCGGTGCTGCTGGCCGGACTGCTCGGCGAGGAACCTCCCACAGACGACGCCGGGATGATCGAATTCGCCTCGGCCCTGGCGGGACAGGACGCCGCCGAGGTGCTCCGTTCGGCTACGCCCGTGGACGAACCCGTCAAGATGCGCTACCCGGAGAGCACCCTCAACCATTTCGACAAGCTCGACCGTCACCTCGGCGGATTTCTCGTCGTCGGTGACGCGTTGTGCAGCTTCAACCCGATCTACGGTCAGGGGATGACCGTGGCGGTCATGGAGGCCGAGCTGCTCCAGTCCCTGCTCGCGGAACACGGTCGGCAGGACCTGGCACCGCGGTTCTTCGCGGCGGCGGCCACGCTGCTCGCCGAACCGTGGTCCCTCGCCGCCGGCGGCGACCTGCGGTTCCCCGAGGTCGAGGGCGAGCGCGGGCCCCAGGACGAGGAGGTCAACGGCTACCTCGACCAGTTCCGCGCTTCCGCGGCGATCGACCCGGTCCTGGGCACGGCGTTCCTGAAGGCGGCCAACATGATGGCACCCGTCACTTCCCTGCTCAGCCCGGAACTGATGGAACGTACACAGCGGCCCCGCGCACAGTAGCTACCTGTGCTGCGAGGAAGCCCGCGTTGTCGGACAGGCTCGTGCTCGTGTTCGTCGTACGTGTCGGCGTCGGCGTCCTCGAAGCCGACGCCGGCACCGGGCTGCGGCTCGGAACTGTCGGTGGTCACCGAGAAGAGCCCCGCGCTCTTGCCCGCGAAGCCGACCCGCGGGCGCGGCGACGGCGCGTTCGAGCCCTCGCGGCTCGTCCTGGACGCCTTCGGGCACGCCCAGGGGGACGGGCAGGAAGCACCTTCGCTTCCCCGCCGACATCACCGGTGACGGACGCGTCGACATCGTCGGCTTCGGCGGGCCGGGCGTGCATGTGGCCCGAAACACCTACCGCCGCCTCAGAACCCGATAACCCTCGAACGACCCGCACAGGCGCACCGCGACGACGCGTCATCGGTGTGCCGGAGCCGGTCACCCCGCCCCGCGTGCGGCCCGGCACGCCTTCGCCCGCGAGGCCACAGGACGAGCAACGGTCGCGCGCGGCCGGGAGCCGCGTGCGGCACGAGCCGTCGACCCGCGGTGCAGACACCGCCCGCACATTCCCATGACCGCTTCCTGACATCGCGTGACTACCGTCCCGCGCATGCGCACACCTTCTCACCGCCCAGGCGGTCACCAGGACGGCACCCGCAGGACCCTCCGGCACGCGATCGGCACCACCGTCGCGGTGTCGGCGGCCGTCGTCGCACTGGTCACGCCGGCCGCGGCTGCCGACACCTCACCGCACCGCTCGTCGTCCACCAGCGGCGGCACGCCGCCAGCGGACACCACCACCAGCCACGCCGGGGCCACGACCGCGCAGGAGCGCGACCGGATCAACGCCTACTGGACCCCCGAGCGGATGAAGCTGGCAGGCGCTCTGGTCCCCGAGATCACCCCCGTACCCGAGGACGACAACACGCCGGACGATCCCCGGCCGCTTCCCTCGAACACGCCGGACTCCGGGTCGGTGTGGACACACGGCGGGGCGGTGGTGAAGAACGTCGGCCGCCTGTTCTTCACCTTCTCCGACGGCTACGACGGCAGTTGCACCGCGACGGTCGTCACCAGCGCCAACCGCAGTACCGTCGTCACGGCGGCACACTGCCTGAGAGGCGTCGGCTCGCCTTCCGCCGACGACACCTGGAACCACAACTTCTACTTCGTGCCCGGCTATCGCAACGGAACGAAACCGCTCGGCGGCTTCAGCATCAGGACCATGGCCACCTCTTCCCGCTGGGACGCCGATCCGAACACCACGGGGTCGTCGGACGTGGCTGCCGCCGGCTACGACGCGGGACTTCTCGTGGCGAACCCCGCCGCCGGGGGGCGCCCGATCGAGGACATCACCGGAAGCCAGCGAATCGGATTCGGCCAGCCCGTCGAGGACGAGTTCGTCCACGCCTTCGGGTACCCGGACTACGGACTCAACGACCCCGGGGACAAGTACGTCGGATCCCGCATGATCCACTGCGCGGGCACGAGCCACCCCGGTCCCGAGGTCCCCCTGTTGTGGGGTGAGAGCTGCGACATGTCAGCCGGGTCGAGCGGTGGCCCGCACCTGGCCCACTTCGACACCGGCACCGGCACCGGCACCGTCGTGGGCGTCACCACCACCGACGAGGAACTCGCGGGCGGGCAGACCCCGACGCTCTACGCCACGCGCTTCGGTGACAGCGCCCACCGCCTCTACGACTGGGCGCAGTCGCGCTAGGTTCTGTCGTCACACGTCACACCCACATCACTCGGTGGTCTCGCCGTACCGGGTCACGAGGCCGTTTCGAGGAAGTCGGCCAGGAGGGCGTTGAACTCGGTCGGTCGCTCCATGTTGGGGAAGTGCGCGGTGTTCTCCATGGACACCGCGCGGCCGTCGGGTACCGCGTGGACCAGACGCTCGGCCATCGCTCTGTGGTCGCTCACGTCGAGGGCGCCGTTTATCGCCAGGACAGGAACGTCGATGGACGCCGCACGCCGCCAGGTCTGCGGAACCGGTACGCGATAGTCCGGTTCGCCGGCCGCGTGCTTGGAGATCGTCCGGAACGCCATCGCGCGCAGGCGGTTCGCGAGGTCGGCATCGACATCACCGGGCGAGCGGTGCGGGCCTGCCGCGAAGCGCACGTGCCCGTCCAGCCAGCCCTCGATGTCGCCGGCCGCCAGTGCGCGGTTCTGCTCCCCGAGGACCTCCAGGCTCCAGGGGTCCTCGAAGTACGGTTCGCTGGTCCCCACGCCGCTGACGACCACGGCGCGTACCAGTTCGGGATGCTCAAGCGCGGCGTCGACCGCGGTACCCCCACCCATCGAGACCCCGACGAGCACCGCCGGCCCGACATCGAGACGGCGCAGCAGCGCTGCCAGATCGTCGGCCGGACGGAACGGCCGGGTCGCGTTCGCGGAGGCGCCGTGTCCGCGGGCGTCCGGCGCGATGACCCGGTAACGCGGGGCGAACGCCCTTGTCTGGTCGTCCCACATGCTGTGATCGAAGAACCCGGCATGGAGCAGCACCAGCGGCTGCCCCCTGCCGGTGTCGCGATAGGCGAGGGGGCCGTCAGAGGTCGTGAACGAAAGCATCTCGGAGTGCTCGGCGAAGGCAGACATGACAACCAAGCTGTCATCATCGGCGACGGTTGGCAACCGGGGTGTCATTCTTGGGGCATGACAGGTACCGACACCCCACTGCCGCCCGACGAGCTCGCCGACCGACTGACGGAGGTGTTCGCCCTGGTGGGGCCGCTGTACCGGCGGGTGCACCGCAAGGTGGAACAGGCCGAGCCGATCGAGGGGCTGTCCGTCGGCGTGCGCGCCGTCCTGGATCTGCTGCGCCGGCACGGACCCATGACCGTCCCTCAACTGGGCCGCGCCCAGACACTCAGCCGGCAGTTCGTGCAGCGCATGGTCAACGATGCCGCCGCGCAGCACCTGGTCGAGATCATCCCCAACCCCGCCCACCAGCGGTCCTCGCTGATCCGGCTGACCGCCGACGGCACGGCGGCCATCACCGCGGTGCGCGCCCGCGAACACGCGGCCTTGCGGCAGGTGGGCGGCGACCTCACCGGCGCCGACGTGGATGCGTGCGTGCACGTCCTCACCCGTATGCTCGCGCTCTTCGACGACGTCGACGTGCCCTAGGGTCTGTTGTGAAGGCGGATCCGATGCCCGATCGTGATCCACGGGTGTACAACCCCGTGTGGATCACGGCCGTCTGAAAAACGCGCCGGAGGATGAGTCTCCGGCGCCTTTCGGTACAGAGATCGGGGATCAAGTGGGGAAGAAGCTCTGGAGAGCTGTCGTCGCCGGTGGCGCGGCCGCGGTGTTCACCGGTGTGGCCGCGGTTCCGGCCGACGCGGCCGAAGGCGGGGCCTCGTTCACCCGCGTCCAGGTGAACGGCGGCAAGCCGATCGTGATCGGCGTGTCGAAGGAGGTCGCGGTGCCCACCTCCTTCCGGATGGCGACCACCCACACGTGGAAGTGGCCGGCGGTGTTTCTGTACCGCGGCGGTACGAGTGATCGACTGTGGCACGCCATCGAGACAAGCGACTGCATCAAGGTGAGCGCGGGCGTCTGCGACTTCAAGGAGACGATGTACTTCGACCCGAGCGAGTGGGACATGCACAACAGCGAGGCCGGAGCCTGGAAGGTCGCGGCCGAGGTGTATTTCCAGGGCGGCGGCGGTGACACTGATGACGAGGGCCTCACGGCCTACGTCAAGCGCAACTCCCGTCTGACCGTGAACGCCTCACCCGAGCCGGTGACCAAGGGCGGCACCATCACTGTGACCGGAAAGGTCACGCGAGCCAACTGGGAGACCAGGAAGTACGCCTCCTACGGAGGCCGCCTGGTGAGCCTGCAGTTCAAGCCCACCGGAGCCACCTCCTACACCACGATGAAAAAGGTGTACGCGAACGGCTCGGGTGATCTCAGGACGACCGTGAAGGCATCCAAGACGGGCACGTGGCGCTGGGCGTACTACGGCAACACCACCACCGGGCCGTCGACTTCGGCCGGGGACAACGTCGTAGTGAAGTGATTTCCCCGGGCTGCCTCTCGCCCTGCTCGGCAGCCGGCTCCCCCCGGGGCTGCCCTGTCGCGTCAAGCGGTGACGGGGAGATCTTCCAGCTTCTGGATGTCCTCTGGCTCGGGCGTGCCCGCGGAAGCGGACGCGCATCGGTCATGCCGAGTTCGAGGACGGGGCCGGAACGGTCTCCCTTCACCACTGCCATGCCTCCGTCTCGTCGGACGGCTGCGGACAGTTCAGGACCCACACGACGTCCATGCCGCTGCGCGGACGTTGCCCCACCGGTCCGGGGAACACCGCGTGCGCCGTGAGCGGGCCGTCCAGTCGGCCGCGGTCGTGTGGACGTCGGCGTCCCACGCGGACAGGTGGTTGACAGAGCCGACCCGTGGGTCAGCTGTATCGACGTTCAGCCCCGGCTCTCGTCCTCTTCGACTCCCAGGCCGCGGCGCAGGGCCGGCATCTGCTCCGCGACGATCCGCCGGCTCACCCCGGCCTGCGGGGCGAGCCGGGTGGAGCCGTGGAAGGTGCCGGAGAAGAGGTGGACCTCGGTGAGGACACCCGCGGCGACCAGCCGCTGTGCGTAGGCCAGGTCCTCGTCGCGTACGGGATCGAACTCGGCGGCCGAGATGTAGGTGGGCGGCAGCCCGTCCAGGTGCTCGGCGCGGGCCGGCGAGGCGTATGGGCTGACGTTCTCACCGCCGCGGATTCCTTCGCCGCCGAGGTAGTAGTCCCAGGTCACCTGGGCGTTGTGCAGTGACCATCCGGGTGTGTCGGTGAAGGTTCGCATGGAGAGGGTGTCCAGGCGGTCGTCGAGGACCGGGACGCCGAGGTACTGCATGCGCAGGGCCGGACCGCCCTGGTCGCGCGCGTACAGGGCGACGGCGGCGGCCACACCCGCGCCGGAACTCTCCCCGGCCACCGCGATGCGTCCCCGATCCATCCCCAGTTCCCCGGCGCGTGCCGCCATCCAGCTCAACGCGGCGTAGCAGTCCTCCAGAGCGGCCGGGAACGGGTGCTCCGGAGCGAGCCGGTACTTCACCGACACCACCACCGCACCCACCTCGGCCGCGATGCGCGTCGTCTCGCCATGGAAGGCGTCGACACTGCCGATGGCGAAACCGCCGCCGTGTACGTAGAGGATGCCGGGCAGGGTCCCGTCCCGGTCGACCGGCCGGTAAACGCGCACGCCGACCTCAGGGGCGCCGTCCAAGGCCGGCACTACGGTGTCCCGGACATCGACGGGAGCAGGCGGGTCGTACGACCCGAACTCCATGATCTCGGCCTCCACCCGCCGCACCCGTTCGAGCTCGGCGAAGTCCACGTCCGGGAGGAGGTCGACCCAGGGGGCCAGCTCCGGGTCATAGCCGTGGGACATCCGCAATCTCCTTCCTTCATGACCGTGCTGCAAGTGTGTACCTCCGGCACAGGGCAAGCTCACCGTAATATGACGGTCATTCGCCACCGCGGTGTACGGTCCGCGGCGGCTCAGGAGATGCCTGCCGCGCGGAGAGCAGTCCGCGGCGCAGGGCGTCCGTCTGCCGGGCACCGAACTGCACGTCCTGGCGGTGGCCGCCGAGCCCGCGGCGATCAAGGGCTTCGTCACCACGCTGGCCGACGTCAGTCCTGGCGTGCGGGCCGCCTCGCTCGGCCACGCGCATGCCGTACTCACACGTTCGCTGCCGCCGGACCTGCCGGAGCTGGTGACCAAGGGCATGCGGATCGGCGTGAGCGGTTCACTGCCTGTCATCGACGCCCCCGAGTCCTGGCAGCAGGCCCGTACAGCGCTGCGCTTCGCCACGTTGGGCGCGCTCTTCCCGGCCGTCGTGCGGGCCGGAGAGCTCGGGGCGTTCGCGGCCATCGCGGACCGGCTGCGCGGTCAGGACATCGCGCAGGTCACAGACGTGGCCGCACTGGACTCACTTGCGGCCGAGCAGAACGGCGCGGACACCCTGGCCGTCCTCACCGCCTTCTGCGTCACCGGCTAGGCCCGCAAGGCCGCCGCCGAGGTCTACCGGCATCACAGCACCGTCATGTCCCGACTCGCCCACGCCGAGGCGCGACTGGGTTTCTCCTTCAGCGTGCCGGCCGGCCGGCTGCGGCTCGAACTCGCCATCCTCCTGAGGCAGTTGCGCGATACGGCCGAATGAGGGGGTCCGCCGGGCCGGTGGCGCGGACCAGGGGCGGTTGCGCCTCCGGTCGACGCGCCGGCCATGGGCGCCCCCTGGCAGCTGAAAACACGTATGCGCGCCGTGAGCAGTCCAGCCGGAGGCCGGTTCATCGGATCCGCGGCTGTGCCGTTCCGTGAGCGTTCTCCAACCTCAGGCTGACGGGGACAGGAGCCAAGGGCGGGGGCTGGCAAGAACGGCGCGAGCGTTCGCGAGGTAGCACAGTTGCGACTCAAGCTCACCGCGGTCTAGGGCAGGAGCTGACCTAAATCGCCCCTATCGTCGCTGCTGCCACCAACATCAGCGAAAGGACCGCGATGCCCGAGCAGACCAGCCCCGCGCCGGATGGCTACACCACCGTTGCGCCCTGGGTCGTCACCGACGACACGGGGGCCTTCCTCGACTTCGTAGCCCAGGCGTTCGGGGGCGAGGAGCTCGGGCGGGTGTCGACCGAGGATGGCTTGATCGGGCACGGTGAAATTCGAGTCGGCGACACCGTCGTGTTGGCCTTCGACCGACACGCGGACTGGCCCACCATGCCGAGCCTGCTGCGCGTGTTTGTCGCGGACGCGGACGAGGCGTTCTCACAGGCTGTCGCAGTCGGCGGCCACATTGTCACATCCCTGGCCGACGACGCCTTCGGACAGCGCGGAGGGCGCATCAAGGACCCCTTCGGCAACATCTGGTGGGTGGTCAGCTGCGTTGAGGACGTCTCTGAGGGCGAGATGTGGAAGCGACTGCAAAGCCCCGTATACGCCGAGGCCATGCGCGTGGCTCAGGAGACACTCGACGCCGAGCTCAGCGGTCGACCCCACGGGCGCAGCAGTGCACCTGTCAGGACAACCAGCTGACCCATGATGTCGTGGTTCGCATGCGCGAGATCGCTAGCCAAGGAGCGCTTTCATTCTGCTTCGCCGGCTTGCCAGTTGACCTGACACACGGGTGAAGCCCCTGGTAGATGGTTTTCGACCAAGAAATCCGTCTCTACTAGAGGCTTCACGTGCTTGTTCATCCGTCCGGGCTGGACGTGTCCAGTTCCGCCCTCCGCTTCCTCTCCGCCCGTCTGCGGGAACACCGCCGTAGTCTCGGCACCCGGTGGCGGCGCCTGAGCCCGGGTCGGCAGGCTCTGCTCGCCCTCGCCCATCTCCGCAACGGTCATCCGTATGTGCAGCTTGCGGCCGGGTTCGGAGTGGGCACCACCACCGCCTACCGCTACGTCACCGAGGCGGTTGAGGTCCTGGCCGCCCTTGCCCCGACGCTCGCCGAGGCGGTCCGGGCAGCGTCGATGAAGGCATTCGTCCTGCTGGACGGGACGCTGCTGCCGATTGACCGAATCGCCACCGGCCGGCCTTTCTATTCGGGCAAGCACAAGAAACACGGGATGAACGTGCAGGCGATCGCGGATCCTTCCGGCCGCCTGGTGTGGGCATCGCCGGCCCTGCCCGGGGCCGTCCACGACGTCCGTGCGGCACGGGAGCACGGCATCATCGACGCGCTTGCCGAGGCCGGCGTCAACTGCTGGGCCGACAAGGGCTACCAGGGTGCCGGAGGCACGGTCCGTGTTCCCTGCCGCGGCCGGTGGGAGACGCTTTCTACAGGGCAGCAGGCCGTCAATCGATCCCACGCCAAGATCCGGGCGCTCGTCGAGCAAGCCGTCGCCACCCTCAAGTCCTGGCGACTTCTCCGCAAGCTCCGTTGCTCGACAACCCGCATCACGGTCCTCGTCCAGGCTGTCCTATGCCTGCATCAGGCAAGCTCAGCTTGAGGATGGCAAACGCTCCGTGTCATGAGCCCTGTCGGACGGGCCGGTGAAGAAGCGATCCCGTGAGGGGGACCGCGTCATCCGACAGTTGGCGGATTCCCGTGACGATTCACCACCACGCGGCGGCTGTGCGACCCACGGTCGGCCATGGAAACTGGTGATCAGAAGCGAAGGAGATTCCGATGACTTACGCATACGACCCCGAACTCGCCCCATGGCTTTCTCTTCTCGCGGGGGTCGACTACACCAAGCTGGAGCAGCCGCGATAGGCGGCATCGGAATTGATGTCGTTCGACCCCGCCGATCAGCCGGCGCAGGTCGAGGCCTGTGATATCACCGTGCCCGGCCCTGAAGGCGCTCCGGAAGTCGGTGTGCGCGTCTACACGCCGGAAAGCCAGGGCCGGAAACTTCCCGGACTGCTCTATGTGCACGGCGGTGGATTCGCCCTCGGCAGTGTCGACGGTTTCCACAACGAGACTCTGCGCATCGCGGCGGAGGTGGGTGCGGTGGTGGTGTCGGTGGAGTACCGCCTCGCGCCCGAGCATCCGTTCCCGGCCGCCCTGGAGGACTGCTATGCCGCACTGATCTGGCTGGCGGAGCACGCGGACGAGCTGGGTGTGGATCCGGAGCGGATCGGGGTGGCCGGGGAGAGCGCCGGCGGAGGGCTCGCGGCAGGCGTCGCGTTGTACGCCCGTGACCACGGTGGGCCCGCCCTGAGCATGCAGTACCTCGGTATCCCGGTCCTGGACGACCGCCTGGAGACGACGTCCATGCATACCTTCGTCGACGTACCTCTACGCCCAGCGCCTGACCGCCGCGGGAGTTCCCACCGAACTGCACCTCTTCCCGGGAACGTTCCACGGTGCGAGCCAGATGGCCCCCGAGTCCGAGGTGAGCCGGCGAATGGTCGCCGAGGGGATCGACGCGCTCCGCCGCGGGCTGCGCCGAGTCTGAGACGCGGCCGGGCCTGGCACGAACGCCGGGCCCGGCACGCGACGGCACCCGGAGCCGGAGCTCGAAGTCGCCTCAACGCCCTCCGTCGAGCGGAGCATCCGCACTCCGCCCTGGATGACCGGGTGGTCGGGTACCGAGCAATCCACCCGCCCCCGTCGAGGCCGGTGATCCGCCGGCCGTCACACCTCGCGCGGCCACCTCTTCCCGAGACCGCGCGACCAGCATCAGGAGGCACTCACCATGGGCAATCGTCTGCACGGCAAGACCGCACTCATCACCGGGTCCACCAGCAACATCGGCCGTGGGGTCGCGATCGCGTACGGCCGGGAGGGCGCGCATGTCGTCGTCTCCGGCCGTAACGTCGAGCGGGGCGCCGAGGTCGTGGCGGAGATCCGGGCCGACGGCGGCCGTGCCGACTTCGTCGCGGCCGACCTCGACGGTTCGGCCGCCGCCTCGCGGGCTCTGGCCGACGAGACCCGGGCCGTTCTCGGCGGCCGGGTCGACATCCTGGTCAACAACGCCGGCATCTTTCCGGCCAACGGAACGCAGGGCACCGACGAGGACACCTTCGACCGCGTCTTCGCCGTCAATGTGAAGGCGCCCTTCTTCCTCACCGCCGCCCTCGCGCCCCACATGACCGAGTCGGGTGGCGGTGCGGTGATCAACCTCGGTTCCTGGGCCGTCCGGCAGGGCCCTCCGCTGGGCACCGCCTACACCGCGTCAAAGGGCGCGCTGGAGGCGCTGACCCGGGCCTGGTCCGCCGAGTTCGGCAGCCGCGGGGTCCGGGTGAACGCCATCTCACCTGGCGTGATCCTCATCCCCGGCCCCGACGAGACGACCTCGAACCCCGCCGAGGCGATGATGAAGGGCACCCGCACGGCAGCACCGGCACCCCGGACGCCATCGGCCAGGCGGCCGTCTACCTGGCCAGTGACGAGTCCTCGTTCGTGCACGGCATCGTGCTCGACGTGGACGGTGGCCGCACCGCGGTCGCCGTCATCGCGGGCTGACACCTCGCACGCTCCGTACAGTCGTGTCTCGCGGGCACCCGTGGGCACTCCTCGCGGCGCCCCCGCTTCCGCTTCACACGTGTGACATCGGTGCGAGGCTGATCACCCGGCTGCCGGGCCACCGGGGTCCGGGCCGATGTACACGGTCAGACAGACCAGGAGCTGAGCGTGTCGATGTGCGGCTGCCTCGCCGCCCGTTTCATCCGTATGTGGGACATCTGGAGCGCGAAATTTACTGGACTTGCTGGTCCAGAAAATGCGTTTTACGCTCACAGTAGTACCGCAAGATCCCGCGGGCCGGCTGGGCCACGGTCCACCTCGTGACATGACAGCGACGGCAACCGCACACCCGTATCCACCGATCCTGGAGGCTTTTGTCATGGCTGCCACCGACAACGACACACTGGTCCGCGACTTCGTGAACACCTTCAACGCACAGGACGCCGACGCCCTCGCCCCGTTCCTGGCCGAAGACGTCACCTTCACCGCCTACGGCGACTCGCCCGTCAGGGGGCGCGACGCGGTGATAGCGCTGTGGAAGGGCGTGTTCGCGAACTTCGGGCAGATCAAGTTCGAGACCGTGCACCAGGCGGTGAACGGTGACGTCGTCATCGCCGAGCAGATCCACGGGCTCGCGCTGCCCGGCGGCAAGCTCGCCCCGGTGATGAACATGGCGATCTACGAGCTGCGCGACGGCAAGATCGAGGCGTGGCGCGACTACACCAACCCCGCCTACGCGTCCACCCTGCTGTAGGCCCGAGCGGGCCGATGCGCCCAATGCGCGGCGCAGACCGGCGTCTTCGCGGGCAACCCCGGGCAGGGGCCCCTTCCGGTCCCGGGGCCCCTCCCGCGCACTCGCCGGCCGATCGGCGGCCCTACCGACAGGAAGAGGTGTGCACCATGCGGGCTGTGGTGGTGGAAGAGCTGGGCGGGCCGGCTTCGCGGTGCCCGGTGAGCCGCCCTTCGTCCCCGGTGTCGAGGGCGCCGGCC
>NZ_BMUI01000020.1 GCF_014650115.1 Streptomyces olivaceoviridis
CCTCAGATCCTCAAGATCCAAGTGTCTCTGATGTCCAAGATCCGGGGTCAGGCTCCGGGGACGTACACCAGCATCTCTGTCTGGCCCTCGCACCAGCCGTCGACAGCAGCTGGAACGGGATCGGATCGAACTCCTGAAGCGGGTGTCCCAGGTTCGATCAGCCGAGATATGGCCGCTCACGGTGCTCCAAGAAGTGACGGATCCGGAGCCGCTGCGTGTGGTGCATCGGCAGTTGATCAATCTCATCCGGATGGACGAACGCCAGCTCCGTAGACTCGTCCGAGATCGCGAGCCGGCCCCCGACCGCACGGGCGGTGAAGCAGACGTTGAACTGCCTGCGCACCTCACCGTCCGAGTAGGCGATGATGTGGCGAGGGTCGGTGTACGTGCCCACGAGCCCGGTGATCTCTACGTCCAGTCCGGTTTCTTCCTTCACCTCGCGGACGGCCGTTCCTGGGAGTGAGTCGGTCATCTCCATGCCGCCACCAGGTAGCGCCCACAGATCGTTATCCCTGCGGCGCTGAAGAAGTATGCGTCCTTCGTCGTCGGTGACCACGGCGGACGCGGCAACCACCAGGGTGTTCGGCTCCGGTGCCGCTGGGTCGTCGTAGTACTCGGTCCGTGCCATGGTCACCCTTCTCGTACCGGCGTCGCGGTTTCCCACACCGCGTCGAAGCTGCTGGCGTAGGTGTCGAACATGCCGCCCTTCCCGCTGCGCCGGAGATGCCACACGGGAGCACCGTAGGCGTTCACGCCCCAGACATGGGCATTGACCAGTGCTTGGTCATCCGCACGATAGATCGAGTTGTAGAGCGTGGTGGCATGGGTGCGCACCTCGATGCCAGGTACCCCGGCAAGCGGGCGGTAGTGCATGAGGGCGAGTCGGCAACGGGACTCGATCCCGTGGCCGAACCTCTCCTCTGCGCCGCGCTGTTGGACATTCGTACTGTCCGGGTCGCCGATCGCGATACGGACCGCACACCCGTCGTCCGCTCGCTCTCGCAACAAGTCGTTGAGCCGCGGGTACGCCTCGTGCAGGAAGACGGCGGCGTACACCAGCACGTCGATGTGCTCGCGCGCCTGGGTCAGCATGTCCACGAAGGTGGACACGGGGATGTCCGCCCGCTGGTCGTAGAGAGCCACAAGTTCCGGACTGACAGCGCGGGCAGGGCGTGCCTGCCGGAGCGCGGGCCATAGAGCGTGCACGTCTTCTCCTAGTATTTCCGCTGCCAGCATGGCCGTGGCACGGCGCGGCGTACGCCCTAGATTGACCCACCGTTCAACGGACTTGGGGTCGACGTCGACCTTGTCCGCAAGGGCGGCGTACGTCCAGCCGCCGGCCGCCATGGCAGCACGTAACCTCTCGTTCGGCATCCCAATCTCTCCTAACAGCCGGGGACGGCACTAGGGACGTTCTACCCGACGCGGGACGTCCCGAAGTGGGGTTTGTCGGAGGTTTCGACGTCCTGATGAGCGGCAGGATGCTCGTCCGCATGGCGAGCAATCAGCAGACCAGACCAGGCATCGGTGAACTGGCGAAGGACACTGCCAGTGGACGTATCGGCGTCGTCATGGGCGAGGTCGGCGCCCGGGTGCAGATAAGGCCCGTCGGCGGCGGCGTCGAGTGGGATGCCTTGCCGGACAACGTGGTGGCCCCGACCGCGCGGGAAGAACTGAGCGCCCGCCTGGCCATCAAGAACGGCAACAGCCGGGACGGCCTGTGATGCGCGCCATCGGCCGGTATGCCGGGGTCCTGTTCATCATCATGATCAGCGGATCGTGTGGCCTGGTGATCGGCATGGCCCTCGGAACCAGCCAGTAGACCGGCCGCCCCGAACGGGGTGCCACCTTCCCTGGCTCCCCCTTCCCCGTTCGGGGTCGGCCTTCCATCCCCCGGTCGCCATAGGCCGTGCCTCGGCGACCGATGCGGGCGCAAGTGCCAGAGCACAGCGACACTCAAGGAGTATTCGCATGACGGCAACGGCCAACGACCAGAAAACCGGTCGCGCGGTGGCTGGTGAGGAACTGTTCGACAGCCTCACCCACTTCGTGATCGTCCACAACGGGCAGTCCCGCGAACGGGCCGAGCGGATCGCGGACCAGGCGGTGGCCTTCGTGGTCACCGCCGCGACCGCGACCGTCCCCATGGTCCCGTCCGACGACGTGGACCTCGGTCTGCACGCACTCATCCTGCACACGAAGGAGTACGCCGCGCTCTGCGACCGGTATGCGGGCCGCTTCCTCCACCACAACCCCATGCCGGGGGGAGGGCCCCGTGACCCGAAGAAGGTCGCCGCGTCCGCACACGCGATGAAGGCGGCCGGGTTCATGGTCTTCGACGACCTCTGGACCGTGGACGGCACGAACCTCGCGCAGTGCGACGCGGACTGCGGCCGTCCGTACGGTCAGGCGTAGCGACACGACACCAGCGGCGCGGCCGGCCTCGATGCGGGGTCGGCCGCGCCGCCCGGAAGGAGAACAGACGTTGTCCGGGACACCCCCTGAACTGCCGATCGTCGTGCTCGACGCACTGATGCCCAAGGCTCAGCGCCTGGTCGTCAATCGTCGGGGCTCGATGGTCTGGGAGATCGAAAGCCATCGGGGGCAGTACGCCGTGAAGGTCGGTTACCCGATCGAGGCCACGGCCGAATGGCCCGCACAGCCATGGACGGCACTTGCCCCCGCGCGCGAAGGGGCCGTGCTGCACCGACTCGGCCTCGATGACTTCGCGTACGGCGAATGGGAGCTGGGCACCTGGAACTTCCAGCCGTGGCACGAAGGGCCCGACCTGTACGAGCTGTGGAAACCCTGTCGTGAGCCGGACTCTCGTACGGAACCTCATACCGGCGCGGCCCTCGGCTGCGTAGAGGCGCTGGCCGAGCTACATGGCAAGGGCTGGGCCCACGGCGACGTGCAGCCCGCACACTTCATCATCGGCCCGGAGCGCACGCACCTCATCGACCTGGCCTTGGCGCGCGGCGGACACGTCCCCAAGGGGTACGACTTCCCGTTCCGCGGCTGCCTCGTCCACTACGAGGCGCCGGAGATCGCGCGAAGCGTGCTTGCGACCGGAGAGGCGCAGCCTACGCAGAAAGCGGACATCTATGCGCTCGGCGCGTCCCTGCTCATTTCCGCCACGGGCTGGCGGGCCGTCGAGTACCCGGACGACGCACCGCGCCGCGAGCAGAGACAAGCCGTCGCGAGCGGCAAGCGCCGGCCTGTGAAGGTGCATGGCGAGCTGGGCGAACTGATCGACGCCATGCTCAGTCCGGCGCCCGAGGACAGGCCCACGATCTACGAGGTCGGTAAGGCCCTGAGCTGAGCCGTAGACCCACAAGCAGAAGACCGGACCACCCCTCCGCCTGGACAGCATTCAGGGTGGCCCGGTCGCGGAATCCCTGGTCAGGACCCCGGTGCCGATGGTACCGGGGCGGTTGGCGTGCTCGTATGCGGGTGCTGCTGGAACCCCGGTTCCTCGTTGTCGAGTTGGAGAGGAGTTCTGACCTGAGCCACCGAAAGTCAGCCACGACGGCGGGTGCGCCGAACGAGCACCCGTCACGTGTGTTTCCAGCGACCACCCGCCGGCCTCGACCACGCTTCTTCAATGCGTCACGGTCCTCGGTCCCATTCCGGCCGGAGCGTCGTCAGCGCTGCATGACGTATGGGCACTGCCTGCGGCTCTGCGATTCATCCGGCTTGAACGGTGGCCGGTTGGGCGGTGTGGTCACGCATGGTCGGCGTCGGCCTGGTCCTGGTGCTCGGGGAGGTCGGGTTTCCTCCTGGCCTGGTCGACCGGCTCGGCGGGGGGCCGCCGGAGCGGCGGCGGCCACGGGCCGCCAGCGCGCGCGGCCCACCGCAGGCGGGCCGCCTTGATCCACCGCGCCACGCCCTCCGAGGCGGTTGCCGTCAAACACAGCCGTCAAGGAAAATCCAGAGGCCCAGTGGAGTGATCCACAGGGCCTCTGGCGTGCTGTGCACTCGGCAGGATTCGAACCTGCAACCTTCTGATCCGTAGCTCTGCAGAGATCCGTCGCTAAGGGTTACGGAGGCCATTACCTGGCTTCTCGGAGTGGTCCATCGTCAGGGTCGGTTGCTGAGGTTGCTGTATTTCTCTGCTGTACAGCCTTGGCCATTTGACGCGCGCTGGTGCGGGTGTCGGGGTGGGTGTTGCCCAGGACCTGCTCGCGCTGGGCCAGGGTGGTCTCGTACAGAGGGATGGCCCGCCCGAGGTCTCCGGCCGACTCGTAGACGTAGGCGAGGTTGTTGCGGCTGATCAGGGTGTCGGGGTGGGTGTTGCCCAGGACCTGCTCGCGCTGGGCCAGGGTGGCTTCCAGCAGGGGGATGGCCCGCCCGAGGTCTCCGGCCGACTCGTAGGCGCCCGCGAGGTTGTTGCGGCTGGTGAGGGTGTCGGGGTGGGTGTCGCCCAGGACCTGCTCGCGCTGGGCCAGGGTGGTCTCGTACAGAGGGATGGCCCGCCCGAGGTCTCCGGCCACCTGGTAGACGTAGGCGAGGTTGTTGCGGCTGATCAGGGTGTTCGGGTGGGTGTTGCCCAGGACCTGCTCGTACTGGGCCAGGGTGGTCTCGTACAGGGTGATGGCCCGCCCGAGGTCTCCGGCCGACTCATAGGCGCCCGCGAGGTTGTTGCGGCTGATCAGGGTGTCGGGGTGGGTGTCGCCCAGGACCTGCTCGTACTGGGCCACGGTGGCTTCCAGCAGGGGGATGGCCCGCCCGAGATCTCCCGCCGACTCGTAGGCGCCCGCGAGGTTGTTGCGGCTGGCCAGGGTATCGGGGTGGGTGTCGCCCAAGGTCTGCTCGCGCTGGGCCAGGGTGGTCTCGTACAGAGGGATGGCCCGCCCGAGGTCTCCGGCCGACTCGTAGACGTAGGCGAGGTTGTTGCGGCTGGTGAGGGTGTCGGGGTGGGTGTCGCCCAGGACCTGCTCGCGCTGGGCCAGGGTGGCTTCCAGCAGGGGGATGGCCCGCCCGAGGTCTCCGGCCGACTCGTAGACGTAGGCGAGGTTGTTGCGGCTGGTGAGGGTGTCGGGGTGGGTGTCGCCCAAGGTCTGCTCGTACTGGGCCACGGTGGTCTCCAGCAGAGGGATGGCCCGCCCAAGATCTCCCGCCGCCCGGTAGGCGCCCGCGAGGTTGTTGCGGCTGATCAGGGTGACGGGGTGGGTATCACCCAAGGTCTGCTCGTACTGGGCGACCATGGCCTCCAGCAGGGGAGTGGCCTGCTCCAGGTTTCCTGCTGCCCGGAAGGCGATTGCAAGGTTGTGGCGACTGGCCAGGGTGATGGGGTGGGTGTCACCCAAAACCTGCTCGTACAAGGCGAGTGCGTTCATGCGCAGAAGAATGGTGTGGGCGTCGCGGCCCTGCCGGTATAGGAACTGCGCGGCAGCGTGATAGGCGTCGGCAGTCTCGCTGGAAGCGGGATTGTTTGGTGGTGTGGATTCGGCCAGAGCGATGACATGGGGGAGCAGGCGTTCCCACTGCATGGTCTGCTCCGTCGCAAAGCCGTCCTCATCCGGGAGCGCCTCACGCACAGCCTCTTCGACCTCCCGCCGGCCGGAGAGGTACATACCGGGCTCGGCGGCGGTCTGGGCACGCAGGACCGTCTGTATCAGGCGGTGAACGTTGACGCCCTGCCGATCGGCGGTGAAGGAGATCATGTTGTAGGCGTGCAGGACCCCCAGCGCTTCGTCCACGGCCACCGGGTCGGGCGCCAGGGAGGCCAGCAGAGTGCGGGGGATGTCGTCCGGGGCTGTCCATGCCATGGTGTCCAGCAGGGTGACGGCCAGCGGATCGCGGCCCGCGATCACCGTCAGAGTCTGGGTCCAGATGCGGGCGATGGTGCGCTCGGCGCTGATGCCATCGGCGCCCTTGGCGAGCATCAGCCCAAGAGCGCGGCGGTACGCGTCGATGTCGGTGCCGGTCTGATGCAAGTAGGCGCCGGCCTGTTCCAGAGCCAGCGGCAGGTACCCCAGATTCCTTGCCAGTTCTTCGGCCTGCCGACGCTGAGCGGTAGTGTGCGGCTGCCCGTCGAAGGCAATAGCGCACAGCAACTCGGCGGCTGGGGCGGGGTCGAGCAGGCCCAGGGGCATCGTGGGGGCGATGGCGTGCCAGCCGGTGGCCCGGCGGCTCGTGGCGAGATGATGACCGCCTGGGAGAGTCCCGAGGTAATGTCGCAGGACACCCGGGTCCTCGACGTTGTCGAAAATCAGTAGCCAGCCCGTATGCCATTGCAGCCACAGCATCGCCCACGCCGCCCGCTGTTCCAAGGGCGCTGATGCCGCCCAGTCTTGGCACAGGCTCCCGGCTAGGGATGCTAGGTCTGTGATGGTCTGCTCGGCCGTTGCGGCATTGATCCACCACACCAGCGTGTACGAGTTCCGGTACCGGTGGGCGTAGTGCAGGGCCAGCGCGCTTTTGCCGATGCCGCCCAGACCATGGATCGCCTGCACGCCCGAGGTGAGCTGGGTGACCGCAGCCTCGCCTTCGCGGGCCAGCATCTGGCGGAGCCGTCTGACTTCTTCGTCACGGCCGACGAACAGCCCGGATGGCGATCCCGGCAGGTTCGCCAGGCCCGGTGGTGCACTCACCTCCTGCGCGCGTTGCGCCGCTTCTGGCGGCAGCATGATCACACGTGCGTTGTCCCCGGTGATGGCCACACCAATGCTGCTGGCCGCCACCGACCGTTCGCCCGTGGCCTGCGGGCCGCCGTGCACAGACAGGGGCTCCATGTTCACGGCCTGAGCGTGACGTTGTCCCCGGTGACGGCCGTACCGATGGTCTGCGCCGCGATCGAGCGCTCACCGGACGCCGTCACGTTCACCGGTCCGGCACCGGCGGCCGACAGCATCTCCGCCAACTCCTCCCGCAACTCCGCATCCTCCCTGAGGGCTCGCTTGACCTGCTGGCGTAGTGCCGCTGCCGCGTCCCCGTCTTTCAGATCGGCAGCTACGTCCTGCACCGCGGCCTCCAACTCGGCCCGGCCCTGCTCGCCGCGCTGACGCCACACCGCCTGCAGGATCCGTCGCCCCAGATTCGCCGTCGCCTCCACTGCGGCATCCTCGGCACGGGTCAGGACACCCACCCCATAGGCACTCACTGCCGTCGACAGGTACGGCCACGCCTGTTCCGCCAACTCCACGATCGCAGGACCCACTTGACCCCCCAGGGGCTTCAGATTTCGAACGACTTAGCATAGGAAGACACCACCATCGCGTAACCCAAAACGTCGACACTGCCCGTTATGGTTCCACTCCAACTCGCAATCGCACACCGAGTCGACCCGAAGCTAGTCAGCGGGCAAGGCAACGACGAAAGGTTGGTGGAACGGCTTTGGGGTGGCGCTGCTTTGGCGCGAGTGATCATGGCCCCGTAAGCTTCCGGCGTGTCGGGCAGTCTGTGGACCTGCCCGGTAAAGCACGACGTTGGGGCCATGATCTTCGAGGCTCGCGCCAAAGTGGCTCCGTAAAGCCGTGGAGCCAACCGCCCCAGCCACGACGTACCCCTTCTCTCACGGCAAGCGGCTGATTGCTGTGCGCGCGGCGCGGGCGCCGGCCGGGCTGGAGCGGGGCGGAGACAGGAGCGCAGGCCCGGCCGGGGGCCGGGCCGCGCGCGGGGAGCGGAGCGAGCCGCCTTGAACCAGTAGAGAAAGTTGTAACTCAGTCTGTCGGGCGGGGCTTGAAGTCGTACGCACATGCGGGAAGTTCGGCTGCCTGGCGGTGCGCGAGTGGCAGGAAGAGCACGGGTCGGATCGTCCAGGTGATGCGGGTCTTGGCGTGGGTCACTGACACCGTGCACGGCTCGGAGCGCAACAGGGCTCGGCGGGTCTCGATGCGGCCCTCGTACAGCCACTCCCACGCTTCGTCTGAGGCGTCCGCGTCCAGGGCCGGTGAGATCGTGCGGAGCGCGACCGCTACCCAACGGTCGGCCTGGGGTGCCGAGTAGGCGTCGAACGATGCCAGCAGTGCCGGCCCCCGCTGCTCGGTCAGGTCCTCGGTCCAGCACTCGCACCAGTAGCCCCACTGAGGCGGCTTCAGCATGGGTGGCCTCCCAGTCGGGTGTCCGCAAACAGCTCCGCGGTGACCGTGTGACCCTGGTCGCTGTCGTGCACGACGACTCGATGGGCGATCGCGCTGACCATGCCCAGTCCCCGGCCGTGCTCGGCGTCCTGGTCCTGGTGCTCGACCTTCGGAGCCGTGGTCGTGCCGCCGTCGTCCGTTACCGAGACGGCGACCACTTGAGCGGAGACCGCGACGGCCAGGTGGAAGCTGCCGTGCTCCCGTCCGCTCGCCGTGTGAAGAATCGCGTTTGCGCTCAGCTCGCTCACGATCAGCTCGGCGTCGTCCGCCAGAGGGGAGTCGCGCAGGATGTCCCGGGTCCAGCGGCGGGCCCGGCTCACTTCTTCCGGGAATCCTGGGCAACTCAGCCCCCAGACCCGGGCTGTACTCGTATACTCGTGCATACAAGTTCCTTCGTGCTGGTAGGCCGCTATGTGCAGCGGGTTCGGGCTAGACGAGTTTCACGCCGTCGTGGGCGCGGATGGCCGGCGGGGTCGTTGCGTCGAGTGCGTCCAGGACGCGGATCGCGTAGGCCTCGTCGGCAAGCTCGGTGACCTCTTCGCGGGTGGCCCAGCGCAGTGCGCGGGTCTCATCACCGGTGGTGGGCACACCGTCGGCGGCTTCACAGCGGAAGACCAGCGAGACGATCAGGCCCTTCATGTTCTTGTAGACGCCGGTCAGTGTCGCCGGAAGGGCGATCTTGATTCCGGTCTCTTCGAGGACTTCGCGCTGGAGGGCTTCCGGGATGGTCTCCTCGCGTTCGAGGACACCGCCCGGCGGCTCCCAGTGGCCATTGTCCCGGCGCTGGATCAGGAGGGCCCGGCCTTGGTCGTCCACGACGACCCCGGCGACGCTCACAGAGTGCGGGCGTTCAGTACTCACGTTCCTCGGCCCTCTCGGCTGACTAGGCTCTCCACCGTAGCAACAACACTCGCCCACTCGTCTAGATACCTAAAGGAGTACTCACGTGAGCCCTCTTTCTTCGGGCCTCCTCGGTGATCTCGACCCCACGAGCGATCGTGCGGTCTTCCGGCAGATCGCCGACCAACTGCGCGAGGCCATCGACCGTGGGCGATTCCGCGAGGGCGAGAAGCTGCCCTCGGAAGCCGACCTTGTTGACCACTTCGGGGTTTCCCGGATGACGGTCCGCAACGCCTTCTCCATCCTCCAGGGTGAGGGCCTGGTGCACGCCGAGCACGGCAGGGGCGTCTTCGTACGACCACGACCGCCCGTGCGACGGCTCGCCTCCGACCGCTTCGCCCGGCGACACAGGGAGCAAGGGAAGTCCGCGTTCATCGTGGAGGCCGACGCGGCCGGCAGTCACCCCCAGGTGGACAGCCTGGAGGTCAAGGAAGAGAAGGCCAGCCAGGACATCTCCACTCGGCTCGGGTCCGTGCGGCGAGTTCTCGCGCGTCGGCGCCGGTACCTGCTCGACGGGAAGCCGGTCGAGTTCGCCACCTCGTACCTCCCGCTCGACATCGCCCGCGGGACCCCCATCGCCGAACCCAACCCGGGCCCCGGTGGCATCTACGCCCGCCTCGAAGAACTGGGCCACCACCTCGACCACTTCGAGGAAGAGATCCGCGCCCGGATGCCCTCGCCCGCAGAGGTCAAGACGCTCCGACTGGCCGCTGGCGTCCCGGTCATCCATCTCATCCGGACGGCCTTCGACACCGAGGGCCGGGCCGTCGAGGTCTGCGACACGGTGATGGCGGCGGACGCGTACGTCCTCTCGTACCAGCTTCCGGCGACCTGATCGTCACGATTTGCGGTGGTGCGCGGGGACGTCCTCCCGAACTCGTACACCCCAACACGCTTACTCGTATAGACGAGTGGGCGAGTGGTGTGGCAAGGTGACTGTGTGATCCCGATCAAGGGGTTCGCATCACCCACCTTGTATAGACGAGTAGATAGGAGTGTGCCTTGCGCACCATCCGCGTGGAGACCTCCGGAGCGACGATCCTCCTCACCGAGGCCCCCGAGCCGAAGGTCCGCGACCGGCAGACGGGCGAGATCGCCAAGGACGCCAACAGCGGTGAGGCGCTGATGACCATTGGCGTCGTCTACATCGAGGACGGCGAGTCCTCGCTCATCAAGGTCACCGTCCCGGAAGGCGGCATCTCCGAGGGACTGACGCTCGGGGCGCCGGTCTCGCTGCCGGGCCTCGTCGCCCGGCCGTGGGAGTCCGTCTTCAACGGTCAGCAGCGCCACGGCATCGCCTACCGCGCTGCCGCCGTCACTCCGGCCGCCTTCCCGGCCACGACCGGGGCCGTCGCCTGATGTCCGACCTGACGACGCTCCTCGAAGTGGGTGGTCCTGTCGCCGCGCTCGGCGGCGGGGCCGCCTACGCCCGGGCCAAGCACCCGGCGGCGTACTGGTCCACGGTCGGCCTGCCGGTGTCCACGGTCCGGCTGCTCAGCTCGTACGGCTCAGTCATGGAGGCGTGCGGCCTGACCGTGGCACCCTCCCGGCTGCGGGTGCTTGCCGTGAAGGCCATGACACAGCGCGAGGTCCGGCCCGTACCGCCGCGTCGGGGCCTCATCCGACCCACCACGACAGGGCTGCGGATACGCCTCCGCTTGGCGCCGGGCCAGGAACCCGCCGACGTCGCCGCCTCCGCCGAGCGGCTGCGGCACGCCTGGGGCGTTCACGCCGTGTACGTCACGACCGTCAAGCCGGGAGTCGTCGAGCTGCGGCTTGTCGGCTATGACGTCTTACGGCGGGTGCGTATGCCGCGCAAGGTCGCGGGCGGCTTCCTCAAGGTGCCGGTCGCACTGCGAGAGGACGCCATGCCGTTCATACGCGACTACCGCACCATTCCCCACCAGCTCACCCTGGGCGCGACCCTGTCCGGCAAGTCCATGTACCTGCGGCACCTCATCGCCGGACTCGCTCCTCAGCCGGTCGCCCTCGTCGGGACCGACTGCAAGCGGGGTGTCGAGCTGGCGCCCTTCGCGCCCCGGCTCTCCGCACTTGCCACCGACCCGGAACAGGCGGCTGAACTGCTGCCGGTGCTGGTCAAGGAAATGGAGGACCGGTACGACCTGATCAAGGCCCGGCAGGGCATCGCTCCCGACACTCCGGACGAGGAAATCACCTCCGACATCTGGGGCCTGCCTGAACACGAACGCCCGGTGCCGGTGGTGCTGTTCGTGGACGAGGTGGCCGAACTCTTTATGGTCGCCACGAGGAAGGACGAGGAACGGCGCGACGAGATGGTCACGCAGCTCATCCGCCTCGCCCAGCTCGGCCGCGCGGCCGGCATGTACCTGGAGGTGTGCGGGCAACGCTTCGGCGCTGAACTCGGCAAGGGCGCGACCATGCTCCGCGCCCAGCTCACCGGCCGCGTCTGCCATCGGGTCAACGACGAAGCGTCCGCCAAGATGGCGCTCGGCGACATCGCCCCCGAAGCGGTCATGGCCGCCTGCTCCATCGCCCCCGAACGGCCCGGCCTGGCTGTGGCCGGTGACACCTCCGGCGGCTGGTCCCGCATCCGCACGCCGTACCTCTCCCTGGGCGATGCCGCCGAGACCTGCCGCAGGGCGGCGAACCTCGTGCCCGACCTCACCGCGCTGAAGCCTTTCCGCCCTGACGTGCCCGTGCGTCCGGTCGAGAGCGCGACCCCGGCCGTCCTGCCTCACCCGGTAGCCGACTGACCTTCCCCCGCCCGACTCCGGAAGGAGCCGCATCATGCGCGCCCACTTGGCCCGCGTCGACGCGGTGCTCGTCCAAGCGCTCATCGCCGCCGCGCTGTCCTTCGCCCACCTGCACGACGTCGCCGTGGCGGCCGGACAGGACGGATGGAAGGCGTGGGCCTACCCCGTCTCCGTCGACCTGCTGCTCGTCGCCGCCTGGCGTCGGCTGCGCTCGGGTCATGGCAAAGCGGCGGCCTGGTGCTGGTTCGTCATCGCCCTCGCCGCCTCCCTCGGTGCCAACGTCGCCACCGCCGGCCTCCTCGACCTCGGCAACGTCCCGGCCTGGCTACGCATCCTCGTCGCGGGCTGGCCCGCCGTCGCTTTCCTCGGCGGCACCCTCCTCGCGCACACCGCGCCGAAGACGGACCCCGCACCGGGGGTCATCGAGGACCAGGAGGACGAGTCCGAAGCCGCACCCGAACCACCCGCACACCCCGTCATCGAGGCACCACCGCAGCACCCGCCCGTACCCGTCCCCTCCGCCCTGGTCGCCCACGCCCGCAAGGTCGCCGCCGAGCACCACGCTCGTACCGGCGCCCCGATCGACACCCCAACCCTCCGCGCCCGCCTCGGCGTCCCGGCCCCGATGGCCGAAGCCATCGCCGCCCACCTCTGAGAGGAGACCCCGTGTCCGCCAACCGCAGCTTCCGCAACGTCACCCGCATCGGCCCCGTCCAGGTCGGCACCTCCTACGACGGCCGTGGCCGTGAGAAGCACACCGCGGCCTGCACCGCTCCGCGCTGTGGCTTCTCCGCCGATTACGACAGCCGCGCCGCCGCCGAACTGGCCGCTCGCACCCACCGCTGCCCCGTCCGCTGAAAGGACCAGGACCACCGTGACCGTCAGCCTGCCGCTCGTCGTCGTCCTCGGCTTCTTCGCCTGGGGAGCGATCAAGTTCCTCGGCGTCCGCACCTGGATCGTCGTCCTGATCGCCCTGTTCGGCTTCTGGCTCTCGCACACCTTCCTCGCCCCCGCCATCGAGTCCGGCACGCGCTCCGGCGTGAGCGTCGTAAACGGCTCACATGACTAGACGAGTAGATAAGGAGAGGTCAACCGTGTTCCTGCCCAAGTACCCGGACAACCCCACCCCGGCGCCCGCCCACACTCACGTCCCGACCGGCCCGGCACCGGTCCGACGCGGCCTGCCATCGCTCCCCATCGATCAGAAGACGGTCGTGGCGGTGCTCGTCGGTGGCGTCGTCCTCACCGCGCTTCTGGCGGCCGTCGCCATCACGGCGATTTCCGTGGCTGTCGCCGCCGTCGTCTTGTGCTCCCTGGTCCGCGACCAGCACCGGCGCTGACCAGCCGAACCGCACCCGGGGCGGCCACGACACGGCCAAGCATCCGGCCGCCCCGGGCCCCTCCCTCCTGACCGATCCAGCCAGAAGGAGACCGCCATCTTTACCCGCACCACCCCGCCCCCGCTCCCGGAACTCGCAAGGCTGGCCGAACACGGCACCCTGCCCGGTATCCTCCGGCAGCTCTCCGGGCTCGGCGGCTGCACCCACCCGATCCGCCTCGACGGCCACCGCACCGAGTACGGCGTCGACACCACCACCGGTGAGATCGGCCGCGTCCTCCACCACCTCGACTCGGCCACTCTCCCGGCCGGCCAACTCCTCGTGCGCTGCAACAACCGCCGCACCACCCGCTGCCCGGCCTGCGCCGAGGTCTACCGCCGCGACACCTTCCATCTGATCACCGCCGGACTGCGTGGTGGCAAGGGCACCCCGGAACACGTCGCCGCCCATCCCCGCGTCTTCGCCACGTTCACCGCCCCCGGCTTCGGCCCGGTGCACAACCGCCGCACCGACGGCCGCCCCTGCCGCTGTGGCACCCACCACGACCAGGACGACGACACCCTTGGCACCCCGCTGAACCCGGACACCTACGACTACGAAACGGCCGTCCTCTGGAACGCCCACGCCGGACAGCTCTGGCGGCGCTTCTCGACCTACCTCCGCCGGGAGGTCGCCAAGCGTGCGGGCCTGTCACAGCGTCGGTTCCGCGACCACGCCCGTGTTTCCTTTGCCAAGGTCGCCGAGTACCAGAAGCGCGGAGCCGTCCACTTCCACGCCGTGATCCGCCTCGACGGCCCCGGCGGCGGAGACACCCCGCCCCCGCCCTGGGCAACGGCCGAACTCCTCACCGACGCCATCCGCGTCGCCGCTGCCAAGGTCCGCGTCGACGGCCCGGTCATCGACGACCGCGCCCACACCTTCACCTTCGGCCGCCAGCTCGACGTCCGAACCATCCGCTCCGCCGACTTCAACGACGGCCAGGAGCTGACCGAGCGGGCCGTAGCGGCGTACATCGCCAAGTACGCCACCAAGGGCGCCGAGACCGCGACCGGCGCCCTCGACCGCCCACTCAAGTTCGCCGCCGAACTCGCCCAACTCGACATCAGCGACCACGCCCGCCGCCTCATCCGAACCGCCTGGACCCTCGGCGCACGCAAAGACCTGGAACACCTCCGCCTGCGCGCCTGGGCCCACATGCTCGGCTTCCGCGGGCACTTCTCCACGAAGTCCCGCCGCTACTCCACCACCCTCGGCGCCCTCCGCGACGCCCGCGCCCAATGGCGCCGAGCACAAGCGACAGCACCCAACGGCGCGGAACCCGAGACGACTTACGTCCTCGCCCACTGGGTCTTCGCCGGCACCGGCCTGTCCGACACCGAAGCCTGGCTTGCCACATCCCTCGAACCCGCTCCTGGAACGGAAGGAGAGCCCACCGCATGACCACGGTGACCATCACCCGTAAGTGGCACACCACGGCCGAAGTCGCCGAGATGCTCGGCTTCGGCCTCTCCAAGACCAAGGCGCTCATCCTCAGCGGTGAGATCCGGTCCGTGAAGATCGGCCGCAACCGCCGGATCCTCCCGGCCTGGGTGGACGAGTACGTGGCCCGCTGTGCCTCCGAGACCGAGGAGTGGGCGGCATGACTGGGAAGCGCGCGAACGGCGAGGGGTCCATCTACCCGTACAAGAACGGCTTCGCGGCCTATGCCTGGGTCACGGCCCCGGAGGGCGACCGCAAGCGGAAGTACGTGTACGGCAAGACGCGAGAGGAGACCCACGAGAAGTGGATCAGGCTGCACAGCGAAGCCACCAAGGGCCCCGTGCAGACCCGGCACCGCACGGTGCAGGCGTTCCTCTCCTACTGGCTTGAGTCGATCGTGAAGCCCAACCTGGCTCCACTCTCGTACGTGTCGTACGAAGGTTCCGTGCGGCTCTACATCAACCCGCACCTTGGCGGGAAGCGGCTCGACAAGCTGACCGTCCGGGACGTCCGGGAGTGGCTGACCAAGCTGGCCGGCATCTGCCAGTGCTGCGCCCAGGGCAAGGACGCCAAGCGGGTCAAGGCACGGCAGCGGTGCTGTGCCGTCGGGGAGTGCTGTGAGGCCTACCCGTCCCGGCGGGTCGTCCAGGCCGCCCGAGACGCCCTGCGGGCCGCGCTCACCCACGCCGTCACCGAGGAGGAGATCAGCAAGAACGTGGCCTCCTTGGTCAAGGTGCCCAAGCCTCGGCGGCGCCGGATCAAGCCCTGGTCCGTGGTCGAGGCCGGGCGTTTCCTCGCCGATTCCCTCGCTCGCGAAGATCCGCTCTTCGCCGCCTGGGTCCTGGTGCTCTGCCTCGGCCTGCGACGCGGTGAGGTCCTGGGCCTGACCTGGAAGTCGATCGACTTCGAGACCGGTGAGCTGTACGTGGATCACCAGATCCAGCGTGCGGGTCGACAGATCCTCCACCGGGAGACCAAGACGGAGGAGTCCGACGACTTCCTTCCGCTCCCCGAGTTCTGCCTTCGGGCGCTCCGGATGCGGCGTGCCCAGCAGACCGGGGACCGGAAGGCGGCCGGTGAGCTGTGGCAGGACACTCGCGGGCTGATCTTCACCACGAAGTACGGAACGCCGATCGAGCCGGGGAACCTCACCCGCATGTTCGCCCTGCGGGCCCGGCGCGCCGGCCTCCGGGTGATCCCGCTACGGAACACGCGCCACACGTGCAGCTCGCTCCTCGTCGCCCTGAAAGTCCACCCGAAAGTCGCCCAGCGAATCCTGCGGCACTCGCAGATCGCCATGACGATGGAGGTCTACGCCGAAGCCAGCGAGGAAGAGGTGCGGGCCGCGCTCGGCAAGCTGTCCGCCGCCATGGGCGGTACCGGGACCGAGACCGGCTGATCCAGACCCCGTTGCTGTACTTCGCTGCTGTACGCCCCTGAAACGCAAGAGGCCCCGGAGCAATCCGGGGCCTCTAACCTGTGTGCACTCGGCAGGATTCGAACCTGCAACCTTCTGATCCGTAGTCAGATGCTCTATCCGTTAAGCTACGAGTGCTTGTTCTTTTGTTTTGCCCCCGCTCCCGGTCCTTTCGGCCCGCTCGCGGCGACAGGAAGAACATTACATGACTGCCGCCGTCATGTGAAATCCGATCCCTACACCCCTTGTGACCTGCGAAAACGTCGGCCGGGGGGTGAGGAGGCGACGGAGAGCGGGGAACGCCGAAGCCCCGGTCCTGGGGACCGGGGCTTCGGGATAGGGGCGGAGGCGGAGGGATTTGAACCCTCGATGGGCTTTAAGACCCAAACCGCATTAGCAGTGCGGCGCCATAGACCGGACTAGGCGACGCCTCCAGCACAACCGCTCACGCGAGCGCGCGAGTGGTGCGTGCAGATGATGACACAGTCGAGTACCGCGTCACCAATCGCCCCCCACGGTACTAGGCACCTGGGCCGCAGGGCAAAGGGCTTCTCCCCCGGCGGGGCGCAACGTCTGGGGCGCGGGCGCGTTGGAAGGGGCATGGACCCTGTGCTGCCGGGCGCCGTGCGGCGCCTTCTGCTCGCGTCGCTCTCCGCCGCCGCTTCCCTCGTCCCCCTCACCGCCGTGTCCGCCGCCGCGGCCGGCGCCATGCCGCCGCCCGTCCGGCCGGATGACCAGGGTGATCACCTCACCGTCGTCGTCCGGCACGCCGGGGCGGGGCGGGACGGGACGTACGAGGTGCGCTGCCATCCCAGTGCCGGCCGGCATCCGGACGCCGCCGAGGCCTGCCGGGTGCTCGACGCGCACACGCGGTGGGGGCAGGACCCCTTCGCGCCGGTCGCCGCCGGCACCACCTGCACCATGCTCTACGGCGGCCCGGCCACCGCCCATGTCACCGGGACCTGGGCCGGACGCCCGGTGGACGCCTCGTACGACCGCCGCGACGGGTGCGAGATCGGGCGGTGGGACCGGATGGTGCCCCTGCTGCCGCGCATGGGCGGACCGGCCTAGCGAGCGGTGGGCGGACGCATTGGTTCCGTAAAGGTCCCGGGGAGGAGTCGGGGATCCGGCGCATACGGTCACGCGTTCGCCGTCACTTCCTCGTGGGACCTCCCTCTCATCCGGCGCCGCGAGCGGGACCCGTGCCCTTAGACTCCCTCGCGTGACACGTCGCGGGCCGGTTGGCAAGATGGCCCGAGCGGTCGGCAAGGTGCGGTAACAGGGAGGAAGGCGTCTCGTGAGCAGCAGGCCATCCCGAGGCGCTGCTCGCCTCGCAGCCATACTCGACGCGCTGCCGGACGCGTTGGTCCTGGTCAACGCCAACGGAACCGTCGTCAACGCCAACACCATCGCTCTGGAGGCCTTCGAGACGCCCGGTACGGCTCTCGTGGGGCGCGGGCTGCTCGATCTGCTGCCCGAGTTCGACTCCCGGCTCATCCCGGGCTCCATGCGGCGGCCCGATCACATGGATCCCACGGGACGGACCAAACCGACCCGGATGGTCGCGCGGCGGACCGACGGGACCGAGTTCCCGGTCGAGGTCACCAGCGCGAATCTGGAGAACGGGCAGCAGGCGTACGACGGTTACGGCTACACCGGCGACGAGTTGCTGATGCTCGTGGTCCGGGACCTGTCCGGGACCGTGGACACCGAGGCCGAGCTGGCCCGGTCGCAGCGGCAGACCGAGATGATCCTGCGGGCGGCGGCGGAAGGTGTCGTGGGTACCGACACCGACGGACGGATCGTGCTCGTCAACCCGGCCGCCGCCCAGATACTGGGGTACCGGGCCGGTGAGCTGGGCGGCAAGGAACTGCACACGCTGGTGCTGCACTCCCGTGCCGACGGCTCGCCCTTCCCTTACGACGAGTCGCCGCTCGCCGACACCCTACGCTCCGGGCGCAAGCACCGGGTGCGCGGTCAGGTGCTGTGGTCCAAGGGCGAGAAGAAGGTGCCGGTCGACCTGACCACCGCGCCGGTGCGCGACGGCGACCAGCTCGTCGGTGCCGTGATGACCTTCACCGACCGGCGGCCGTACGACGCCCTGGCGGAGGAGAAGGACGCGCTGGAGAAGGCGCACGCCGAGGAACTGGAGCGGCTCTCCGAGGAACACGCCTCCGACCTGACCGCGCTGCGCCAGCAGCATGTCACCGAGATCGAGGAGCTGCGCGAGCAGCACACGGAGGAGCTGGCGGCCGGCGAGGAGCGGTACGCGGCGCTCGCCGAGCGGGAGAAGGACCGGTACGAGGCCCTCGCCGGGCGGCACGAACAGCTGCTCACGCTGCTCGGGCAGTCGCTGCGCGGGCCGCTGGACGAGCTGCGCCGCGAGCTGTCCGCGCTCGCCGCCGACGACGCCGGGCAGCTGTGGCCCGAGGCCAACCAGGTGCTCCACCACCTCTCGGCCGGCTACTCCCGCATCACCACCCTCATCGACAACGTCCTCGGGTACCAGCGACTGGACGCGGGCAGCGAGGACATCACCCGTACGAAGGTGATGCTGGACGCCGTCGTCGCCGCCGGTGTGGACGGGGCCGTCGAGCTGATCGGGCCGGGGCGGGTGCAGTTCGCCGTCCACGCGCCGCCCATCGAGGCCGAGGTCGACCCGCGGCGGCTCGCCACCGCGCTCGCGCACCTGGTGGCGGACGTCGCCGGGGTCGACGCCACCGGCAACACGCCCGTCTCGGCGGGCGGTTACCTGGACAACACCGTCGTCGTGGCCGCCGCGCAGCGCGGCGCGGTCGCGCGGATCGAGGTGCGCGGCCCGTACGCCGGCGGAGACCCGGTGCACGAGCCGATCGTGCGCGGGATCGTGCGGGCCCACGGCGGTGTGCTCCAGACGCACGAGGTGCCGGGCATGAGCGGCAGCGCGTACGTGCTCGAAGTACCGCTCGGCGGCGGGGCGGGCGCGGTCGCGGCAGGTGTGCCAGGGGCCGCCGGGGCGCCGGTCGCGGTGCGGGTGCCGGACGGCGGTGAGGGCGGCGCGGACGACGCCGGTGCGGCCGGGCAGGGCCCCGGTGGTGGCCGGCGGCGCGCCCGGCGGGCCTCCACGGACGCCTTCCTGGACAGTGACGTGACCGGCGCGGGTGACGCCGGTGAGGCGGAGGCGCCCGCGCCGACCGGACGGCGCCGGCGGCGTGCCGCCGCGCCCGCCGAGGAGGGTGCCGCGGTCCCGGCCGAGGGCGCGGAGACCGCCTCCGGCGGGACCGGACGCCGCCGCGGTCGGCCCGCGGACAACGCCGAGGCCGGTGAGGGCACCGCCGAGGACGTGTCCGAGGGATCCGTGGTGACCTCGGCCGAACAGGGCGCGGGGGCCGCCGCCTCGGGTACGGGACTCGGTGGCACCGTGCCGCCGCAGGGCGTACCCGTGCCGACGGGCCGGCGCGCCCGCCGCGACTCCGGCGCCCCGCAGGCCGCGCTGCCCCCGGCGCTTCCGGCGGCGGGCAGCGAGCCGGGTGCGCGGGCGCTGCCGGCCGAGGGTGCCTCCGTGGTGCCGGCGCAGGGTGGCGAGGCGGATACGGCCGAGGGCGCGCAGCCGACGGGACGGCGCCGACGGGCGCTGGCCGCGGCGGCGGAGCGGGCCGCGGCGCAGGAGGCGGGCGGCGCGCGTACGGTCTTCGCCCTCCCGCCGGCCGAGGCGGACCGGTCCCCGGACACCCCGGGCCCGGAGAGTGGCGCGGCCGACGCCACGGGCACCGGTACGGGCGCGGGTGCGGCCGTACCGGTACCGCCGGGTGGCGGCGCGGCTGCGGGCCCGGGTACCGGGGCGCCGGCGGCTCCGGGGGCGGGTGCTCCTGTGGTTCCTGGTGCGGGCGTCCCTGTGGCTCCGGGGGCTGGGAGCCAGGCGGCTCCTGGGGCCGGTGTTCCTGTGGTTCCGGGTGCCGGGGTTCCGGTGGCTCCTGGGGCTGGGGGCCAAGTGACTCCTGGTACCGGAGTTCCCGTCGCCCCGGGTGCCGGTGCACCTGTCGGCCCGCACGCGGGTGTCCCCGCCAGTGGGCCTGTGGCTACCGGTGCGGGGGTTCCTGCCGGTGGCCTTGTGGCTCCCGGTGCCGATGTCTCCCCCGGTGGCCCCGTGACTCCCGGTGCCGGGGTTCCCGTCGCTCCGGGTGCCGGCGCGCCCACGGGCGCCGGCACCGACGCCGGTGTCCCCGTGGCCCCGGGTGCCGTTGCCCCGGCCGTCCCCGGTGCCGGTCCCACCGTCCCCGGTGCCGGTCCCGCCGGCGGTCGGCCCGGCGTCGCCGGTCCGGTGGCCGGTGCCGGGCCGTTGCCCGGTCAGGTGCAGGTTCCCGCCCGGATGCCGGTGTCCGTCGAGGGCATCCCGGGTGACGACGGCCGGCACGACGCCGTACCGCTCGACCAGGCCGACGACCACACCCCGCCGCAGCCCCATCCCACCAGCGCCCCGACCGGCCGACGCCGCCGGGCCGGGGCCCAGCCCGCCGAGGCCGCCCGGACGGTGGCGCCCGCGACCGGGCAGACCCCGCCGCAGCCCCTCCCGGCGCCGGCCGCTTCCGGCCAGGTCCTGCAGGGCACGGCCGTACCCCCTGGCCCCGGTCAGGGGACCCCGGCGCAGGGGACGGCCGGGCCGGGCAACCCCGTCCAGGCCGGTCCCGTCGCCCCGGCCGGGCAGCCGGCCGCCCAGGCGCAGGGTGCCGTACCCGCGGATCCCGGCGTCCAGCCCGGTGCCACCGCGCCGGGCACGCCGGGCCACCCCGCACCCGCCCCCGTCGCCCCTGGTCAGCCCGCGCCCGCCCCGGCGGCACCGGCCTCGGCCACGCCTGCCCACGGCATGCCGGCCCAGGGCACGCCCGGCCACGCCCCGCAGGGCCAGGGCACGGCTCCCCACCTCGCTCCCGCGCAGCCGGGCACCCCGGCCGCCGGCACTCCGGTGGCGTCCCCGGGTGCGCTGCCGTTGCCCGCCGAGGCCGGCACGGGTGAGGTGCCCGCGGGGGCGCAGGCCGCCCCTGTGCCGCCCGGCGTCCCGCAGCAGTGGCCGGGAGCCGACGACACCTCCGGCACGGGGACCCGCACACCGGTTCCGGGCGTCCCCTCCGCCGCCGTCCCGCAACAGTGGCCCGGCTCGGGCGACACCTCCGGCGCGAAGGCCCCGGGCGCTCCCGCCGCCGACGTCCCGCAGCAATGGCCCGGCACCGGGGAGACCTCCGGCACCGGGATCCCCGCCCCCGGCGCCCCTGCCGGGGGCCGGCCGCAGCGGGTCGCGCTGCCGCTGCCCGCCGAAGCCGCCCCCGGCGCTCCCGTCGACCCGGACTCGACGCAGGGACGGGCGATCAGCGTCCGTACGCTCGGGCAGGGCGTGCCGTTCGCGCGGCAGGCCGCTCAGGTGCAGCAGCCGACGGCGACCCCGCCGCCGCACGCGCCGGGCGGTTCGGGCCGGCGGCGCAAGCTGGGCACGCGCCCCGACCCGGCCCCCACCGGCCAGGAGCCGCGGCCGGACCAGGCGGCCCGGCCGCACCCGTCCGCCGAACCCGCGTCCGCGCACCCCACGCCGACCGGGCAGCCGGCACCCGGCGGCCAGAACTCGCTCGCCGGGCAGCAGTCCCTGCCGCACCCCTCGCCCACCGCCCCGGCACCCGTGCCGCAGTCCTCGCTCGGTGGGCAGGCGCGGCCGGCGCAGGGCACCGAGGGGGGCGGGCGGTCGTACGCCATAGGCGCCCCGGAGCCCGATGCCGCCGAGGGGCCGGAGCCGCTGGACGGTCCCGGTGGGGCCGTGGAGGTGGCGGACACCCCGCGTCCGCAGCCGCTGGACGACGAGCTGCCCCCGGAGCCGCTGGACAACCCGCGCCGGCTGCTGGTGTGGCCCGCGCCGGACGTGACGACCCAGCAGGCGCTGAGCGACCGTGGCTACCGGCCGGTGATCGTGCACTCGCGCGAGGAGGTCGACGCCCAGATCGCGGCCTTCCCCGCCGCGCTGTTCGTGGACCCGCTGACCGGGCCGATCACACGGACGGCGTTGCAGTCGCTGCGCCAGGCCGCCGTGGCCGCCGAGGTCCCGGTGCTGGTCACGGCCGGGCTCGGGCAGGCGACGCGCGAGGCGGCGTACGGCGCCGACCCCGCCGTCCTGCTGAAGGCGCTGGCTCCCCGGGACAGCGAGCAGCATCCGCCGCGGGTGCTGCTGATCGAGGAGCACGCGGAGATCGCGCTGGCGCTGACCGCGACGCTGGAACGGCGCGGGATGCAGGTGGCGCGGGCCGCGAACGACAACGACGCGGTGACGCTGGCGGGGCAGTTCCGGCCGAACCTGGTGGTGATGGACCTGATGCAGGTGCACCGCCGACGGGCCGGGATCGTGGACTGGCTGCGGGCGAACGGGCAGCTCAACCGCACCCCGCTGGTCGTCTACACCGCCGCCGTCGACCCGGCCGACCTGCCCCGGCTGGCCTCCGGCGAGACCGTGCTGTTCCTCGCCGAGCGGTCGACCAGCGGTGAGGTGCAGTCGCGGATCGTGGACCTGCTGGCCCGGATCGGCACGAACTGACCGGTCGGCGGTAGCGGTCTAACAGGCGATCAGCCTGCGGGCCGCCTCCTTGATGGAGGCCCGCAGGCGGTCGTGGTCGGTGTCCTCCGTGCCGGCGAGGATGCGTCGCGTCTGCGGGACCACGGTCATCCAGTTGGCCAGCGCGGTGAGCAGGATCAGCAGGTGGCCGGCCGGGATGGCGTCCGTGATGACGCCGCGGGCCTGGCCGTCCTCGATCGCGGCGATCTTCCTGGCGTAGTGGTCCTGGCGGGCCGCCTCGTCGGGCAGTTCGGCGCTGCCGTACTCCATGCCCTCCCAGAAGAGCAGGCGCACCAGTTCGGGGTGGGCGGCGTGGTAGTCGAGGAGGCGGTCGACCCAGCCGTCCATGTCGTCCGGGTCGACGGGTATGGCCGCCGCCAGGTCGGTCAAGCGGGTGCCGAGGACCTTGCTGAACAGCTCCGCCTTGTTGCCGAAGTACGCGTAGATGAGTTGCTTGTTCGCCTTGGCCTCGGCAGCGATGCGGTCGATGCGGGCGCCCGCGATGCCGTGCCGGGCGAACTCGGCGGCCGCCGCCTCGAAGATCCGGGCCTTGGTGGCCTCGGGGTCCCTCACTGATGCCATGAGGACAGGGTAGGCCGGGCGAGGCGGTGGCCAACGAGTTGGTTGGGGGTGGGAATGCCGACGGCGGTGCGGGCTGTTGGAGGGTAGTAACCAACGAGTTGGTTACCGACTAAGGAGCAGCTCCGCCCATGCCGTCAGCCCTCACCACCCGCCAGGCGCCCGGACTCCGGGCCCCCGCCCGCGAGCGGTCCGCCTCCGGCTCCCTCTTCCTCCTGCTGATCGCCGTCTGCACCGCCGTCACGGCCGCCAACATCTACCTCGCGGCTCCGCTGCTGCCGCTGATCGCCCACGACTTCGGCACGACCCCCTCGGCCGTGGCCTGGATCGCCTCGGTCGCCCAGCTCGGCTACGCGGCCGGTCTGCTCTTCTTCGCCCCGCTCGGCGACCGGGTCAACCGGCGCCGTCTCGTCGCCTGGCTTTCCGTGGCCACCACCGTCGCGCTGCTCGTCGCGGCCCTGGCCCCGGGCACCGCGGCCCTCGCCGCCGCCGTGTTCGTCGCCGCCGCGGCGACCGTCGTACCGCAGTTGCTCGTCCCGCTCGTCGCCGCGCGCGCCCCGGAGAACCGGCGCGCCCAGCATGTCGCGGCCGTGATCGCCGGGCTGTTCACGGGCATAGTCGCCGCCCGTGTCGTCGGCGGTCTGGCCGGACAGGCCTTCGGCTGGCGCTGGGTGTTCGGCGGGTCCGCCGTGCTGACGCTCGCCCTCGGGCTGGCCACCGCCCTGGCCCTGCCGGTCGAGCGGCGGGTGCGTGCGGGCGGGCTGTTCTCCGGGATCGCGGAGCTGCCGGGGCTGCTGCGCCGCTCGCCCGACCTGTGGCGGGCGTGCCTGCGGCAGGCGGGGATGTTCGGTGCGTGGAGCGCCCTGTGGACCTCCCTCGCGCTGCTGCTGACCGGCCACGGCTACGGCCTGTCCACAGCGACCGCCGGGCTCTTCGGCCTCTTCGGCCTGACCGCCAGCGCGGTGGCGCCGCTGGCGGGGGGCCTGGTGGACCGGTTCGGCGCGGCGCGGGTCGTGGGAACCGCGTATGTGCTGGCCGCCGTTGCCGTACCGCTGTTCTGGTTCGGTGGGCATGTGCTGGCGGCGCTGTTCGCCGCCGCGATCGTGATACACGCGGCCCTGGTCGCCTCCCATGTCGCCAACCAGACCCTGGCGCTGACGACGACGTCCACGCCGGCCACCGCGAACACGGCCTACGTGGTCTCCGGCTTCGCCGGCGGCGCCCTCGCCTCCGCCGTCGCGGGGCCGGCCTTCGGCCACTGGGGCTGGACCGGGGTGTGCGCGGTGGCGGGGGTGTGGCTGGTGCTGGGCTGGACCACGACAGCGCGGAGGCGGTGAGGCGCGCGGCACCTGCGTGCGGTGGGGTGAGGCGGACCTGGAGCACCGGTACCTGACGGCCGCACACAGGCTAAGGGAGCGTCCGAGAGGTCTCGGCCGGCGCTGACGCCCCGACCGGTCCACGATGCCTCAGAGCGTGGTCACCTCCAGCGCACCGTCCGCGTACCGCCGGCGCAGCACCTTCTTGTCGAACTTGCCCACGCTCGTCTTCGGTACCGCCTCGACGAGCGTCCAGCGCTCGGGGAGCTGCCACTTGGCGATGTGGCCCTCCTCGAAGAGGAAGGCGCGCAGGGTCTCGAAGTCGGCGGTCGCGCCCGGCCGCAGGACGACCGTGGCCAGCGGGCGCTCGCCCCACTTCTCGTCCGGTACGGCGACCACGGCGGCCTCGGCGACGTCCGGGTGGGACATCAGCGCGTTCTCCAGCTCGACGGAGGAGATCCATTCGCCGCCGGACTTGATGACGTCCTTGGCGCGGTCGGTGAGGGTGAGGAAGCCGTCGGGGGAGATGGTGCCGACGTCTCCCGTCTTCAGCCAGCCGTCCTCGCTGAACTTGTCGGTGGGGCGCAGGGGTTCGGCGTCGGGGCCGTTGTAGTACGCGCGGGCGATCCAGGGGCCGCGCACCTCCAGCTCGCCCGCCGACGCGCCGTCCCAGGGCAGGCGTGCGCCGCCGGGGCCGGTGAGGCGGGCCTCGACGCCGGCCGGGAAACGGCCCTGGGTGAGGCGGTAGGCGAACTCCTCGTCGGTGCCCGCCGCGTGGGCGGGCGGGCGGGCGACCGTGCCGAGCGGGGAGGTCTCCGTCATGCCCCAGGCGTGGCAGACCCGCATGCCCAGCTCGTCGAAGGCCGCCATCAGGGAGGGCGGGCAGGCCGAGCCGCCGATGGTGACCTGGGTGAGGGAGGAGACGTCACGGGGTGTGGCGTGCAGCTCGCCGAGGAGGCCCTGCCAGATGGTCGGGACGGCCGCCGCGTGGGTGGGCCGTTCGTGTTCGATCATCTCGGCGAGCGGGGCGGGCTGGAGGAAGCGGTCCGGCATCAGCAGGTTGACGCCGGTCATGAAGGTGGCGTGCGGCAGGCCCCAGGCGTTGACGTGGAACTGCGGGACGACCACGAGCGAGGTGTCCTGGTCGGTCAGGCCCATCGACTGGGTCATGTTGACCTGCATGGAGTGCAGGTAGACGGAACGGTGGCTGTAGACGACGCCCTTGGGGTCGCCGGTCGTGCCGGAGGTGTAGCACATGGCGGCGGCCCGGCGTTCGTCCAGCTCGGGCCAGTCGTAGCCGGTCGGCCGGCCGGCGAGCAGGTCCTCGTACTCGTGCACCCGGGCGGTGGCGCCCTGGAGCGGGGCGCGGTCGCCGGGCCCGGACACGACGATGTGCTCGACGGTGGGCAGCTTGGGCAGCAGCGGCGCGAGCAGCGGGATCAGCGAGCCGTTGACGAGGACGACCTTGTCGGCCGCGTGGTTGACGATCCACACCAGCTGTTCGGCGGGCAGGCGCAGGTTGAGCGTGTGCAGCACCGCGCCCATCGACGGGATCGCGAAGTACGCCTCGACGTGCTCGGCGTTGTTCCACATGAGCGTGGCGACCCGGTCGTCGCCGGTCACTCCCAGCTCGTCCCGCAGGGCGTGCGCCAGCTGTGCCGCGCGGGCCCCGACCTCGGCGAAGGTGCGCCGGTGGGGCTCGGGTTCCCCGGTCCAGGTGGTCACCCGCGACGAGCCGTGGACCGTCGACCCGTGGGTCAGGATCCTGGAGATCAGCAGCGGTACGTCCTGCATGGTGGCCAGCACGGCGATCCTCCCGGGCGACATTGCCTACGCGGTAGTAGGGGGGTGCGCTGATTCTGCGCACATACCACGCGGTATGTCACTAGGGGGTGTGTCACTGAGGGGGAGGAAAATCCCGGCTAGCGGGCCAGCTCCAGTTCGGGGTCCTCGCGCAGCTTGCCCAGTGCGCGGGACACCGCCGACTTCACCGTGCCCACCGACACGCCGAGCACCTCGGCGGTCTGGGCCTCGCTGAGGTCCTCGTAGTACCGCAGGACCACCATCGCCCGCTGCCGGGCCGGCAGCCGCAGGACCGCCCGCCACATCGCGTCGCGCAGCGCCTGCCGCTCGGCGGGGTCGTCGCCGCCGGGCACGGGCTCCGGCTCGGGCAGCTCGTCGCAGGAGAACTCGTCCACTCTGCGCTTGCGCCACTGCGAGGTACGGGTGTTGAGCAGCGCCCGGCGCACATAGCCGTCGAGCGCCCGCTGGTCCTCGATCCGCTCCCAGGCCACGTATGTCTTGGCGAGCGCGGTCTGCAACAGGTCCTCGGCATCGCTCGGGTTCGCGGTCAGCGACCGCGCGGTGCGCAGCAGGACCGGCTGACGGGCCCGCACGTACGACGCGAACGACGGGTAGGCGGCAGTCCGCCGCCCGGGTGCGGCGGCGGCCGAGGCGCTGGTGCAGACGGGTGTGGTCATGGCTCCACGCTAGGAGGGCCGCCCCCGGCGCGGATCGGCCGCAGGTCGCGAAGGCGAGTCCCCCTCAGGTTGTAGGGGTGGGGCTGCCTCCACCTCCTGAAGGTGGAGTGCGGGTGCGCCCCGTCTGCGGGTACGACCCTGAGGAGGTCAGCCGTCCGCCGTCAGGACCAGCCCCGACGTCGGCACTCCGGTACCGGCCGTCACCAGGGTGCCGGCCGCCCCCGGGACCTGGTTCACGGCCGTGCCCCGCAGTTGGCGGACCGCCTCGGCGATGCCGTTCATGCCGTGCAGGTACGCCTCCCCGAGCTGGCCCCCGTGGGTGTTCAGCGGCAGCCGCCGCTCCGCCACGAAGTCCGCCGCCTCCCCCCTGCCGCAGAACCCGAACTCCTCCAGCTGCATCAGCACGAACGGGGTGAAGTGGTCGTACAGGATGCCCACGTCGATGCCGTCCGGGCCGAGCCCCGAGGTGCGCCAGAGCTGGCGGGCCACCGCGCCCGCCTCCGGCAGGCCGGTCAGGCCGTCCCGGTAGAAGCTGGTCATCTGCTCCTGCGCACGGCCCGCGCCCTGGGCCGCCGCGGCGATCACGGCGGGCGGACGCGGCAGGTCCCGGGCCCGCTCCACGGAGGTGACGACGACCGCCTGGCCGCCGTCGGTCTCCTGGCAGCAGTCCAGCAGGCGCAGCGGTTCGGCGATCCAGCGGGAGGCGGCGTGGTCGGCGAGGGTGATCGGGCGGCCGTGGAACCAGGCGGCCGGATTGGTCGCCGCGTACCCGCGGTCCACCACGGCCACGTGCCCGAACGCCTCCGGTGTCAGCCCGTAGGCGTGCAGATAGCGCCGGGCCGCCATCGCCACCCAGGACGCCGGGGTGAGCAGCCCGAACGGCAGCGTCCAGCCGAGCGCCGCCCCCTCCGCCGACGGCTCCCGGTGCTGCACCCCCGCACCGAACCGGCGGCCCGACCGCTCGTTGAAGGCCCGGTAGCAGACCACCACCTCGGCCACGCCCGCGGCCACCGCGAGGGCCGCCTGCTGGACGGTGGCGCAGGCCGCCCCGCCGCCGTAGTGCACCCGGGAGAAGAAGGACAGCTCGCCCATCCCGCATGCCTGGGCCACGGTGATCTCCGGGCTGGTGTCCATCGTGAACGTCACCAGCCCGTCCACGTCGGCCGGGGTGAGCCCGGCGTCGTCGAGCGCGGCCCGTACGGCCTCCACCGCGAGCCGGAGTTCGCTGCGGCCGGAGTCCTTGGAGAACTCGGTGGCGCCGATGCCGGCGATCGCCGCGCGTCCGCCGAGGGTGTCGCGGGTGCGCAGGCTCATGATCCGGCCCCCGGGACCGTGACCGTCACCGTGCCCGTCACATGGTCGCCGAGACCGTTGGCCCCGACGACCCGGACGACGGCCGTGTCGCCGTCGACCTCCTCGACCCTGCCGGTCAGCACCATGGTGTCCCCCGGGTGGTTGGGCGCGCCCAGCCTGACGGCGACCCCGCGGAGCACCGCCGTGGGGCCGAAGTGGTCGGTGACGTACCGGCCGACCAGGCCGTTCGTCGTCAGGATGTTCATGAAGACGTCCGGGGCGCCCTTCTGCCGGGCCAGCTCCGGGTCGTGGTGGACGTCCTGGTAGTCCCGGGAGGCGAGGGCGCCCGCCACGATCAGGGTGCGGGTCACCGGGATCTCCAGCGGCGCCAGCCGCTCACCGGCCCTCACCGGTCCACCACCCGGAACACCGGCAGGGTCAGCTCCTCGTCGCACCGCAGGAACTCCACCCGTACCGGCAGCCCGATCCGCACCTTGTCGTACGGCACCCCGACCACGTCGCTCACCATCCGCACGCCCTCGGCGAGTTCGATCAGGCCGACGGCGTACGGGGGGTCGAAGGCCGGGAAGGGCGGGTGGTGCTGCACCACGTACGAGTGGACCGTGCCCTCGCCGCTCGCCTCCACCGTGTCCCAGTCCGGGCTTCCGCAGGCGTTGCAGCCCGGCAGCCAGGGGTGGCGCGGGGTGCCGCAGCCCGTGCAGCGCTGGAGGAGGAGCCGGTGCTCGGCCACGCCCTGCCAGAAGCCGGCGTTGTCCCGGTTGACCACCGGGCGGGGGCGGCGGGCCCGGGGCCCGCGGGGCGCGGGGGCGTACTTGAGGATGCGCAGGCGGTGGACGCCCGCCGGTTCGCCGTCCGCCCGGATGTCCATGCGGGTGGTGACGAAGTAGCCCGTGCCCAGTCTGGTCGTCTTGCGGGCGGACACGTGCTCGATGACCGTGTCGAAGGTGATCTCGTCGCCCGGTCGCAGGGGCCGCAGGTACCCCTGCTCGCAGTCGGTGGCCACCACGGCGGTGCAGCCCGCCGCGTCCAGCAGGCCGAGGAGTTCGTCGTACGCGCCGCTGCGGCCCTGGTGTCCGCTGAGGCCGCCCATCGTCCAGGCCTGGAGCATGGTGGGCGGGGCGATGGCGTCCGGGCCGGTGTAGGCGGGGTTGGTGTCTCCCAGCGCCTCGCACCAGTGCCGGATCATCGGGGCGTTCACCGGGTCCTTGCCCACGCCCGCGACGGCGGCCGGCCGGCCCTCGAACGCCTTCAGCCGCGCGCCCAGTTCGTCGTCCACCCGCTCGTCGCCCACCGGCACCCCCTGATCCGACCAGACGGTTTCTGACTGTCCGTCAGATCGCGTGGGGTGTCAAGGCCGGCGGCGGCCGGACCGGACCGGGCGAACGCCGGCGCGGCGGTACCGGAGCACCGCCGCGCCGATGTGTTGCGACCCCGAAGCACACCCCGCGAGCGCCCTCCTCATGAGGACCCTCGCCCCCGGCTCACCAGAGCCGCGTGAAGTTGACGTCGACGTTCCCGTTGCCCTGCCGGATGGCCGTGAACGCGGAACCGTTGACCTGGGCGGTGTTGCTCTGGTTCGAGGCGCCGGAACCCACCGCGTTCTGGTTCGTGGTGGAGGAGTTGCCGTTGTTGTCGTCGCCGACCCCGCTGCCGAGGACGGCCCCCACGCCCGAGTTCGATCCGTCGTCCGCGAGGGCGCCGTTGTCCGCCGTCGCGACGCCGGCGAAGAGGGCGGCTGCGAGCGGGAGAGCGGAGACGGCGGCGAGAACGCGGGCGGTACGGATGCTTGCCATGTGTTCCTCCAGAACCAAGCACTCTGCGGCCCTAGGGCCGGACGTACATGTACTACGGCTGGTGACAGGGCGGTTGGCCGACCGCCTTGACTGTCGTGGACGACGTCGCGCCTCCAGAGTTGCCCACCGGATCCCCGGCGAACCGTCCTGGAAGCCGCGATTCGCACGCAAGCGTGATGACAAGTCGATAAACCCCTATCGCCTTCTTTAGGCACATCTACCCCTGGAGCCACGCTTCACATGACCTCCCGACCTCAAGCGACACAGGGGATGAATCGTTCCGGCAGCCTTCCGGCCACTCCGCCCGTCACCGGCGCGTCACGCCTGCCCGCCCTTCCCATTTTCGAACAGGTGTACGAACATGGAGGCATGGCCACCATCGACCGGCAGGCCACGACGCTGGCCCTCGCACACGCCCTGTCAGCCGCCGAACGCGGACTGGCCGTGATCCCCCTGTCCCGGACGAAGCTCCCGGCCCTGCGCTCCCCGCACCGCGACGACCCGGACCCGGCGGGGCGGCCCTGCCACAGCGAGTGCGGCCGTTTCGGCCACGGCGTGTACGACGCCTCCACCGACCCCGTCCGCATCCGCGAGCTCTTCGCCGCCGCGCCCCGGGCCACCGGCTACGGCATCGCCTGCGGGCTGCCCCCGTACCACCTGATCGGCGTCGACCTGGACACCAAGTCCGGCACGGACTCCTCGGCCGCCCTGCGGGAACTGGCCCTGCGCCATCTGTTCACGATCCCGGAGACGGTCGTGGTCCTCACCCCGAGCGGCGGCCGTCACCTCTGGCTGACCGGCCCGCCCGACACCGTCGTACCGAACTCGGCCGGCCGGCTCGCCCCCGGCATCGACATCCGGGGCGCCGGCGGTTACCTCGTCGGCCCCGGCTCCCGCACCGACCACGGCGTCTACACCGCCGCGCCCGGCACGGCCGGCCTCGCCCCGGCCTCCTGCCCGCCGTCCCTCCTGCGGCTCCTGCTGCCCCCGCCCCGCGCACCCCACCCCACCCGCCCGGCGGCGGGCGACCACGGACAGGGACTGGTCCAGTTCGTGCTCGCCGCGCACGAGGGGCAGCGCAACACCCGCCTGTTCTGGGCGGCCTGCCGCGCCTACGAGAACGGCATCGGGCCCGCCCTGGCGGACCCCCTCGTGGCCGCCGCCCGCGACACCGGCCTCACCGAACGCGAGGCCCGCGCCACGATCGCGTCGGCGGCCCGACTGACGGGGCACCGGCCGTGAGGCCGGCGCCGAGCCATGGACCTCTCCGCGACAGGATCTCAGCGGGCCATCCCCGCGGCGGCGGTCTCCTGCCACTCGGCGCAGCGGGACCCCGCGCGCGGGCGGACACCGCTCAGCACGCCGGCCCCTGACCGTTTCACCTGGTCAGGGGCCGTGCGTCTCTGCGGTGGGTGTGGGATTTGAACCCACGGTGACTCGCGCCACGACGGTTTTCAAGACCGTTCCCTTAGGCCGCTCGGGCAACCCACCTCGCCCGCCCACCAGGGGCGGAGCGGGTACAGCGTACCGGGCGCGGGCCGGGGTGTGGGGGCATGGCCCCCGTGGGTCAGTTGTCGCCCACCCGGGAACCCAACGTCAGTTCCACCGTGTGCTCCTGGCCGCCCCGCTTGTAGGTGACCGTCACCTTGTCGCCCGGCTTGTGGGTCCAGATCTCGCCGATCAGGGTCGGTCCGCTGTCGATCACGTGGTCGTCGAGCTTGGTGATGACGTCACCGGGCTTGAGGCCGGCCTTGTCCGCCGGACCGCCCGTCTCGACCGCGGCGGAGCCGCCCGTGCCCTGGTCGGTGATCTGCGCGCCGTCGCTGGAGTCCGTCAGGGAGACGGACGCGCCGATGCGCGCGTACACCGGCTTGCCGGTCTTGATCAGCTGCTGGGCGACGTACTTGGCCTGGTTGATCGGGATGGCGAAGCCCAGGCCGATCGAGCCGGACTGGCCGGTGCCGAAGCCGCCGCTGCCCGTCGACTGGATCGCGGAGTTGATGCCGATGACCGCGCCGGAGGCGTCCAGCAGCGGGCCGCCGGAGTTGCCGGGGTTGATGGACGCGTCGGTCTGCAGGGCGCTCATGTACGACGCCTTGCTGCTGGAACTGCCGTCGCTGGAGGCCACCGGGCGGTTCTTGGCGCTGATGATGCCCGTGGTGACCGTGTTGGACAGGCCGAAGGGAGCGCCGATGGCGATGGTCTCGTCGCCGACGGCCACCTTGTCGGAGTCGCCGAGGGCGAGCGGCTTCAGGTCGGAGGGGGCGTTCTTGAGCTTGATGACCGCGACGTCGTAGCCCTGCGCGTGGCCGACGACCTCGGCGTCGTACTTCTTGCCGTTCGGGAAGGTGGCCGTCAGCTTGCCGCCGTCCACGGCGTCCGCCACCACGTGGTTGTTGGTGACGATGTGGCCCTGGGTGTCGAAGACGAACCCGGTGCCCGTGCCGCCCTCGCCGTTGGTGCTCTCCGCCTCGATGGTCACCGTGCTGGGCAGCGCCTTGGAGGCCACGCCGGCGATCGTCCCCGGCGCGCGCTTGACCTGCGTGACGCCGCCGTCGGACGCGGAGACGGTGGTGGAGCCCCGGTCGTCCCGGTCCTTGGCCAGGGTGTAGCCGAGACCGCTGCCCAGGCCGCCCGCCACCAGCGCGGCCACCAGGACCGCCGCGACCAGTCCGCCGCGTCCGCCGCGCGGCTTGGGGGCGGGCTGCTGGTAGGTGCTTCCCCAGCCGGCGCCCGCGCCGCCGGAACCGCCGTCGGCGTAGGCCGGGGTGGCAGGCGGCGGAGGCGGCCAGGAGCCGTCGGGGGCCGGGCCGGGCTGGTACGCGGGGCCGTGGTCCGCCGCCGCGGAGGCCGCCGGGGCCTCGTGGGGCACGGGCGGGAGCGGAGCCGTCGGCGCGTTCCCCTCAGGCGCGGGGCCCTGCGGGGACGCGGCGGGAGAGGCCATCGGCACGGGAGGCGCGGACGGCGCCGGGGGTACCGCGTTGCCCTCGTTCTCGGTGCTCACAGGTCTTCTCCTCGATCCACGCCTGGTGTCATCGGTCGCACTGGTCTGCGGTCAGCTTTTCCCACGGGCCGTCAGAGCACCATAAGCGGTGGCTGTGGGTCCGGCGACCGTCTTTATATAGGTTTATATAGGATCTTCCAGGCAAAGATTTCATAAACGTGCATGCCGTATGCCCCGTTCGCCGCCCGGACGCGCCCGCGCCGCCACGTGTACCCCGCGACGGTGGCACCATGACGCGGTGACCCACGCCCGACAGCACTCCCTCCAGGTCGTCGCCCACCGCGGCGCCTCCGAGGACGCACCCGAGCACACCCTCGCCGCCTACCGGAAGGCCATCGAGGACGGCGCGGATGCCCTGGAGTGCGACGTACGGCTGACCGCGGACGGCCATCTGGTCTGCGTCCACGACCGGCGGGTGAACCGTACCTCCAACGGCCGCGGCGCGGTCTCCGCGCTGGAACTGGCCGATCTGGCAGCCCTCGACTTCGGCTCCTGGAAGACGCGCGAGGCCTGGCGCGGGCGGGACGAGGAACCCGACTGGGAGCACCGGCCGGAGGACCGCGAGGAGACCTCCGTGCTCACCCTGGAGCGGCTGCTGGGGCTGGTCGCGGACGCCGGGCGGCGGGTGGAGCTGGCCATCGAGACCAAGCACCCCACGCGCTGGGCGGGGCAGGTCGAGGAGCGGCTGCTGACCCTGCTGAAACGGTTCGGACTGGACGCGCCGGCCTCCGCCGCCGAGTCGCCGGTCCGGGTCATGAGCTTCTCGGCGCGTTCGCTGCACCGCGTGCGGGCCGTGGCGCCGACGCTGCCGACGGTGTACCTGATGCAGTTCGTCTCACCCCGGCTGCGCGACGGACGGCTGCCCGCGGGCGTGCGCATCGCGGGCCCCTCGATCCGCATCGTGCGCAGTCACCCCGCCTACGTGGAGCGGCTGAAGCAGGCCGGTCACCAGGTCCACGTGTGGACCGTGAACGAGCCCGAGGACGTCGACCTCTGTGTCGGACTGGGCGTCGACGCCATCATCACCAACCGCCCGCGCGCGGTGCTGCGGCAACTGGGCCGCTGAGCCGGCCGGTCCCGCCCCCTCGCCCGCGCGGGCCCGTCACGGGGTGTGCTCCGGCGCGTTCGCCGCGTGACCATCCGTATCGAATGCGACACCGGAAGAGGATTGGCCGGTTTCCGGTACAAGCCAAGAGGGCATCCACCCCATGGCGTGGGGCGAAGGAGGTCTCGGGGGTGGCGTTGGTGGTGGCACAGGAGGTGCCCACGTCGTCGAGCATGGCCGTTCCCCATGGCCCTGCGGGCGTGGGGAAGGCGCGGCACCGGATGCGGGCGCAGCTGCGCAGCGGTGGCGTATCCGAATCGATCATCGACGACGCCGTACTGATCCTTTCCGAACTGCTGAGCAACGCCTGCAAGCACGGGCGGCCCTTGGGGGACACGCCGGCCGGGGACGGGGACGTCCGCGCCGCCTGGCGGGTCGACGCGCGCGGGCGGCTCGTCGTGGAGGTCACGGACGGCGGCGGCCCGACCCGCCCGGCGCCGGCCACGCCCTCGGTGACCGCGCACGGCGGTCGCGGGCTGAACATCATCACGGCCCTCGCCGACGACTGGGGCGTCCGGGACGACATCCGGGGCGAGGTGACGGTCTGGGCGCTGGTCCACGAGGACGTCCACGATCCCGATGCCGGGTGCCGCCGCGAGGGTTTCGCTACGCGCGTCACCCGCTCCGCGCCGCTGCCCGACCTGTCCGGGCTCGACTTCGCCGACGTGTTCGACGACCTGGACTGAACCAGGGCGGTGTGTCCCCGGTCCGCCACCCGCGGATTCGCCCACCGGCGTCGAGCGCGCGTGCGTTGTCCACAGGTTCCCGTCGGCCATGGTCCGAACGGCTAGGCTCCGGACGTACGAGAAGAGCCGTAACCGGGAGACACCCACCATGGCCAAAAAGCGACCCCAGACGAAGGTCAAGCCGCAGCTGATCGACGGGGAGATCCCGGTTGTCGGCGCCCGCGAACCCTGTCCCTGCGGCAGCGGCCGGCGTTACAAGGCCTGCCACGGCCGGGCCGCCGCGCACGCCGCGACCGAGCTGGTGCAGCGCCCGTTCGAGGGGCTGCCGAGCGAGTGCGACTGGGTCGCGCTGCGCGAGCTGGTCCCGGCCGCGACGGCCGGGCTGAGCCTGCGCGACGGCCTGCCCGAGGGTGTCCCGTCGGTCACCCTGGCCACCGTGCTGCCGATGGCCTGGCCGGCGCTGCGCCGCGACGACGGCTCGGTGCTGATCGGCCTCCAGAACGACACGGCGTCCGGTGACATCAGCCGCGACCTCGCCGACACGCTGCTGCGTGCGCTGGAGGCCGCGCCCGGCACCCCGGTGCAGGGCCGCCGGGCCCCCGCCGAGGGTCCGCGCCTCCAGGACCTGCTCGACCCGGAGGGCGCGTTCGAGCCGGTCGTGCACAGCGGCTTCGAGTTCTGGGTGCCGGACGCGGAGAACACCACGCCGGAGGTGGCGGCCTCCCTGGAGCGGGCCAACGCCGCCGCCATCCCGACCGTGAAGCTGTCCGGCGTGGACGCCGCGTACTGGTGCGAGACCCCGGACAAGAACCACCTGCGCTGGGTCATGCCCCACCCGGAGGAACAGCTTCTGGACGCCCTCGCGCGGTTGCACGCGGCGGGCCGGTCCAGCCTCGGCGAGGGCACCCGGCTCGTGGGCTCCTTCCGTGCTCACGGCCTCACCGTGCCGGTCTGGGACCTGCCGACCGGGGTCACCGCGGAGGACGTGGAGAAGCCGGCCGCCGAGTTCGCCGAGCGCCTCGCCGCCGCCCTCGCCGTCCAGGAGCCGCTGACTCCGGACGAGCGCCGGGCGCGCGGCGGCCTGACCAACCGGCAGGTCACGCTCAGCTGACGCCCCGCGCACGCGTGTCACGGCTGACCGGTCGGTCAGCCGTGACACCGGACCGCGCGGCAGGTGACTCCTGTCACAACTCCCGGTTTTGACAGGGAAATCGGTGTCCGAATCGCCAACCCGGAATTTGCGAACCGCCGATCTCTTGTTACCGTTCCAGTAGCCCGGTTGCTGGTGCATCCCCCGTCGCCAGCAACCGGGTCTTTCCATGCCCGCGTACGCCGGGGCAGCGCGCAGCCGCCCGCCAACTCCCCTCGGCAGTTCAGGAGTTGCTGCCGGAGCGGAGCAGCAGTGCCCCCTCGGGACCGCGCTCGGCGAACTCGCTGACGGCCGTGTAGGCGTCCGGCACGCCCCGGCTGCGCTCGCGCGGCGTCTCACAGGTGGCGGGCTCGTCGTCGGCCCCGGTGGCACAGCGCATCTGCACGGTCCGGTCGCCCGGACCCATCAGGCTCAGCACGGAGTCCAGCGACCGGCCGGTGGCATTGCGGTAGTAGGTGCGCGCCCAGGTGTCCTCGCCCCGCGTCAGCACACAGGTCTGCGCCTCGATGCCGTCGGGCGAGGTGAGTTCGGGGCCGCAGCGGGCGGCGGTGGTGAGCCCGAGACCGAGCAGGTGGGGGGAGCGGCTGCCGGTGTCCGGGCGGGCCGGGGCGTCACCGCGGGAGGCGGCCGGTACGACGGCCCGGCCGGTGTCGCCCGCCTGCCGCGCGGAGGCCACGGCCAGCGGCAGCGCCACCATGGCCACCACGAAGCCCGCGAGCGCGAGCAGCCGGAACCGCCGGGGGTCGGGCCTTCGGTGGGTGCGCCGGCCGCGGTGGCCGCCGGGTTGACGCTGCATATGCGGACGATAACGAGCGAGCGGGGCTCCCCCGCCCCGCCCGCGCCCGACACCCCTACAACTCGGGCGCGCTCACACCCGTACGAGTGAGGGCGTCGACCACGGCGTCCACGACGGCCTCCACATCCGGCACCCAGGGCGCGGCCGAGCCGGGCAGCGGCGCGCGCTCCCAGCGGACGGCTCCCTGGCCGGTCTCGGACGGGGGCAACGCGACATAGCCGCCCTCGCCGTGGAAGCGCAGGGAGCCGGGGACGAAGTCCTTGGCGTAGAGCAGTTCGCCGAGCTGCTCCAGGGAGTACGGCTTGACGAGCAGCGCCCAGCGGGTGGGCGAGGCGATCACCGGTCCGAGCCGCATGCCGCGCCGGTCGAGCAGGGCCAGGGCGCGGGAGGCCGCGAGCGCCGGCAGGCTGACCGCGCAGGGCGCCTTGCCCCCGGTGGCCAGGATGATCGGGGCCGCCGGCCGGTTGGTCCACCACCAGCGCACCATGCGCGCGTCGGTGGTGGCGGCGAGCAGGCCGGGGTCGAAGGGGTGCGCACCGGGCACCGTGCACTCCGGGTCGGGGCAGGCGCAGCGGGCCCGCCCCTGCGGGTCCGGCGCCACACCGGGGAGCACCGGCCACTGCCACTGCGCCGCGAAGGTCAGGGCCGCGCCGATCAGTTCAGGCCTCCCGTCGTTCCGCCTGGACAGAAGCCTGCGTCGCCTTCCGAGGATCTCGCGCATGAGCGCTCGTTCCTTTCCGTTGCACCGCTGGCAACACCGTGGGCCACATCACACCATGTGTCGATCACTTCACTGTGCGTACCTGTTGGCGCATCACACCCCCGCGCACGGCAGGGGGAACCCCAGGGGGTCGAGCATCGGCCGCGTCCGCGTCCATAGTGCGTCCATCAAAAGCACGGCTGCGGCGCGGGGGTGGCGAAGTCTGGCGTTTCGCCGTCGCGCGTGTTTCTCTCCGCCTCCGCCACGGGAGGATGGGGCTCGGCCGTCGGTGGCTATGACGCCCGGGTCCGTCGCCAGGTTCCGGGTAGCCCCCAACCACCCCTGGCCTTCTCCGAGTACGTACCCATCACGACCGCTGTGACGCTCTGTGGAGCAAGGCCAGTCGACCGCAATGAACCGATACCTAAGGCAGTTTTGAGCCAACTTGGCAGTAAGGCAAGGGGTTCGAGGAAAACCCTCACCAACCTCATGGACACCAGGAATCCCCGCAGGACAATGCTGGACATCCCCTCACGACTGCGTGTACATGTGGAGACACTGCTAGCGGCGCAGAATGACATGGGGGTTTGCGATGCTTTTCAGCAATACGCACCGGTCTGAGGGCCGGACGCCATGAACGCCCCGCACCCTCCGAAAGTGGCTGGAATCGATCCTACGGTTCCCCCGCCCGCCCACACTGCCGCACCCGCCTCCCCCGCCCCTGCGGTCCCCGCGCCGCACAGCCCCGCCCCGGGCGCCCTGCTCCAGGACCGGCTGGCCGGCTGGGTCTCCGATCTCACGACCCTCCACGAACTCACCGAGCGCCTCTCCCGCACCGGCGCCCTCGACCCCGCCCTGCACGAACTGATGCGCGCCGGCGCCGCCCTGGTCGGCGCCCGCCGCGGCCTGGTCGTCCTGGAGCCCGCCGACGGCGACGGCCCGCGCACCACCCTCGGCCTCGGCCTCGGCCGCGCCGACCTCGGCCACATCGAGACCGTGCCGCGCGGCGCCCTGCCGTACGACCCCGGCGGCACCGCCGAGATCGTCCACCGGGACCTGTTCGCGGAGGAGGGCCTGGACCCCCGCCATCGCGAGGTGGCCGCCCGCCTCGGCTACGCCGCCAGCTACGCCCTCCCGCTCGCCACCGAGTCCGCCGGCCGCCTCGGCGCCGTCGTCTGGCTCTACGACGAACCGGCCGAGCCGCACGAGCGCCGGCGCCACCTCGTGGGCCTGTACGTCCGGCACGCCACCGAGCACCTCGCCCGGCTGCTGGAGGTGGAGCGCACGCGCGCGTGCGTGGCGACCCTCACCGACGAACTGCTGCCCGCCCGGCTGCCCCGGGTGCCCGGCGTCCAGCTCGCCGCCCGCCGCCGCGCGGGTCCGCGCGGCGGAGGTGACTGGTACGACGCCCTGCCGCTGCCCGAGGCCGCCCTCGGCCTCTCGGTCGGCTCGGTCACCGGCTCCGGGCCGGGCGCGGTGGCCGCCATGGGGCGGCTGCGCGCCTCCCTGCGCGCGTACGCCGTGATGGAGGGCGAGGACCCGGTCGCCGTCCTGTCCGACCTGGAGCTGCTGCTGCGGCTGACCGAGCCGGCCCGCTCGGCCACCGCCCTGTTCGCCTACTGCGAGCCCGCCGTGCGCAAGGTCACCCTGGCCGGTGCCGGGCACAGCCCGCCGCTGCTGATCGGCGAGCGGCGCACCGAGTTCGCCGAGACCTCCGTCTCCGCGCCGCTCGGCATGCTCGCCTGCTGGGAGGCGCCCAGCGTGGAGATCCAGGCGGAGCCCGGGGAGACGGTCCTGCTCTACACCGACGGGCTGCTGCACCGTACCGGCGACCCGATGGACCGGGCCTTCGCCCGGCTGCACGCTGCCGCCGCGAGCGTCCCGCGCACGGCGCGGCAGGATCCGGGAGCCGTCGCCGACCACGTCCTGCGCGCGGTCCTGCCGGACGGCCTGGACGCGGCCGACAGCGAGGAGGACGTCGTCCTGCTGGCGGCCCGCTTCGACTGAGCACGCGCTCCGGGCGGTCGGCATGACCGGGCATAACAGGTCATCCGCCGCCGCCCGCTCCTGGTGCGACCGTACGATGATGGAGGTCCCCGCTCGGCCACAAGCAGGAGCGTCGCGGGCCCCGGGGGAGATCACTGGCGTACCGAGGAGGATCACGTGTCCGACGAGCTCAACCCGGCTGTCCCCGACTCCGCTACCGCGGAGGGCCCGGAGACCGAGGCCGAGGAGACCGTCAAGCAGCGGAAGAACGGCCTGTACCCGGGCGTGTCCGACGAGCTTGCCGAGAACATGAAGTCCGGCTGGGCCGACACGGAGCTGCGTGACCTGGAGCCGATCCCGCAGGCCGCCGAGACCGCGCGCCGCCGTGCCGCGCTCTCCGCCCGCTTCCCGGGCGAGCGCCTGGTGGTCCCGGCGGGCAACCTGAAGACCCGCTCGAACGACACCGAGTACCCCTTCCGCGCCTCCGTCGAGTACGCGTACCTCACCGGCAACCAGACCGAGGACGGCGCCCTGGTGCTGGAGCCCAAGGGCGACGGCCACGAGGCCACCATCTACCTGCTGCCGCGCTCCGACCGCGAGAACGGCGAGTTCTGGCTCTCCGGCCAGGGCGAGCTGTGGGTCGGCCGCCGGCACTCCCTCGCCGAGTCCGAGGCGCTGTACGGCCTGCCGGCCGCCGACGTGCGCGAGCTGGCCGACAAGCTCCGCGAGGCCACCGGCCCGGTCCGCGTGGTGCGCGGCTACGACGCCGGCATCGAGGCGGCCCTGACCGACAAGGTCACCGCCGAGCGCGACGAGGAGCTGCGCGTCTTCCTCTCCGAGGCCCGTCTCGTCAAGGACGAGTTCGAGATCGGCGAGCTCCAGAAGGCCGTCGACTCGACGGTCCGCGGCTTCGAGGACGTCGTCAAGGTTCTCGACAAGGCCGAGGCGACGAGCGAGCGCTACATCGAGGGCACGTTCTTCCTCCGCGCGCGCGTGGAGGGCAACGACGTCGGCTACGGCTCCATCTGCGCGGCCGGCCCGCACGCCTGCACCCTGCACTGGGTCCGCAACGACGGCCCGGTCCGCTCCGGCGACCTGCTGCTGCTGGACGCGGGCGTGGAGACCCACACCCTCTACACCGCCGACGTCACGCGCACGCTGCCCGTGGGCGGCACGTACAGCGAGATCCAGAAGAAGATCTACGACGCCGTGTACGACGCCCAGGAGGCCGGTATCGCGGCCGTGAAGCCGGGCGCCAAGTACCGCGACTTCCACGACGCCGCGCAGCGCGTGCTCGCCGAGAGGCTCGTCGAGTGGGGCCTGGTCGAGGGTCCGGTCGAGCGGGTCCTGGAGCTGGGCCTCCAGCGCCGCTGGACCCTGCACGGCACCGGGCACATGCTCGGCATGGACGTCCACGACTGCGCCGCCGCGCGGACCGAGACGTACGTGGACGGCACGCTGGAGCCGGGCATGGTGCTCACCGTCGAGCCGGGGCTGTACTTCCAGGCCGACGATCTGACCGTGCCGGAGGAGTACCGGGGCATCGGCGTCCGGATCGAGGACGACATCCTCGTCACGGAGGACGGCAACCGGAACCTCTCCGACGGTCTGCCGCGTCGCTCCGACGAGGTCGAATCGTGGATGGCCTCCCTGAAGGGCTGATCTGCGTTTGAATGGCCGGGTACCGGGGAGGTGCCCGGCCATTTCGTCTGCGGGGGCAGCCGTGGCCGACCGCGCAGTTTCCCGCGCCCCTCGGGGCGCGTGCAGTGACGGGGGTGGAAACGTGGACGGCTTCTGGTCGGGCGTCGGTGTCGACCTGCATCTCGAACCCGATGCGGTGGACGGCCGCCGGGTGGGGCTCGAACGAGCCCTCAGGGACGCCGTACGGGACGGGCGGCTCGCGCCCGGTACCCGGCTGCCCGCCACCCGGCGGCTCGCGGCCGACCTCGGGATCTCGCGCGGCACCGCGAAGGCCGCCTACGACCAGCTGGTCGCCGAGGGGTACCTGACGGCACGGCAGGGCTCGGGCACCCGGGTCGCCGAGCTGCCGGCCGTGCAGGCGGAGGAGCCGGGGACGGACACGCGCGCGCGTGCGCCGCGTCTCGATCTGCGTCCCGGCAGCCCGGACGTCGGCGCGTTCCCGGCGGCGGCCTGGCTGCGCGCGCTGCGCCGCGCCATAGCGACGGCGCCCTCGCTGGCGTACGACTACGGCGACCCGCGCGGCCGGATCGAGCTGCGCACCGCGCTCTCCGGCTACCTGGGGCGGGCGCGCGGGGTGCTGGCGCCGCCGGAGCGGATCGTCATCACCTCGGGCTATGTGCAGGGCCTGGCGCTGCTCACACGGGTGCTGGACGGCGCCGCCGTCGCCATGGAGGACCCGGGGCTGCCCTTCCACCGGGAGGTGGTGCGGCACAACGGCGGAACGGTCCTGCCGGTGCCGGTCGACGCGCGCGGGGTTCGCCCCGAGGAGCTGGGCGGGGCGGCGGCCGTGGTGGTCACGCCGGCCCACCAGTACCCGACCGGGGTGACCCTGCACCCCGAGCGGCGCCGGGCGCTCACCGACTGGGCACGCGCGCGGGGCGGACTGATCGTGGAGGACGACTACGACGGCGAGTTCCGCTACGACCGCCAGCCCGTGGGCGCGGTGCAGGGGATGGCGCCGGGCCAGGTGGTGTACCTGGGCACCGCCTCCAAGACCCTGGGCCCGGCGCTGCGGCTCGGCTGGATGGTGCTGCCGCCGCACCTGGTCGACGCGGTCGCCGACGCCAAGCTGCACAGCGACCACCACACCGAGACCATCGGCCAGCTCGCGCTCGCCGAGCTGATCGACAGCCATGCGTACGACCGCCATGTGCGCGCGTGCCGGCTGCGCTACCGGCGGCGCCGGGACCAGCTGCTGGACCGGCTGGGGGCGCGCCGGAGCGTGCGGGGGGTCGCGGCCGGGCTGCACGCGCTGATCGAGGTGCCGGACGAGGCCGCGGTCCTGGCCCGAGCCGAGGCGGAGGGCCTGGCGCTGGGCGCGCTCGGCGACCACTGGCACACCCCGGGCCCCGGCCGGCCCCAGGGCCTGGTCGTCGGCTACGGCACTCCCAGGGAGCGGCTGTACCCGGAGGCGCTGGAGACCCTGGCGAAGGTCCTCGGCCAGCCCGGCGGCACCGGCAGGGCCGCGGCTAGGCCGTGAGGAGGGACGGGTCCTTCCGCCATTTGAGGATCTTGTCGAAACTGACCACCGTCCCGCCCCGGCCGGGCTTCGGGCCGATGTGCACGTGGTCGGCCAGTTCGCGGATCAGACAGAGGCCGCGGCCGTGCTCGGCGTCGGGGCGGGCCGGCCGGGGGTCCTGCGGGCGGGCGAAGCCGGGACCGGAATCGGTCACTTCGATACGGCACTTCTCGCCGTCGAGATAGGCGGTCACCCGGTACGCCTCCGAGGCGCCGCGGGCGGTGTCCCCGCCGTGCTCGACGGCGTTCGCGCAGGCCTCGCTCAGGGCGACGGACAGGTCGTAGGAGATCTCCGGGTCGACGCCCGCCGTCTCCATCGTGCCGATCAGCAGCCGCCGGGCGAGCGGCACACTGGCGGCCTCGCGCCGCAGATGGAGTGACCACCAGATGCTCATGCTCCAGCCTCCTGGCCGCGGCTCGACATACCGTTACGTATTGCCGCCCGTAGGCGGCCGTAAGCACCGCGTCGACGTGTCTGCGCCCGTCCGGCCGATGCGCCGGGGGAGGAATCGGTGTATGAGGGGCGCCTCAGACGCCCTGCCGTATACGCGCGGTAAGGGCAGTGCGATGATGGCCCCGCCATGACTGCCCCCCACCCACGCACGGCGCACTCCGGAGCCGGACTCCGGATCCTGCGGGCCGCGGTGTTCGCCGCGGTCTGCGTCGCGCTGGCCGCGGGCGGGCACGTGCTGGCCTCCTGCGCGCGCGTGCCGCTGTGGACGCTCGGCGCGGGCTTCCTCGGCGCCCTGCTGCTCGTGGCACCGCTCGCCGGGCGGGCCCGCTCGCTGCCGGGCATCGCCGTACTCCTCGCCCTCGGTCAGACCGTGCTGCACACGCTGTTCGGGCTGGGCCAGCACGGGGCGACGATGGCCTCCGCCGGGATGTCGATGGGCTCGACGGGGTCGACCGCGTCGACGGGCGTCGGCGGGCCGACGGGTGCCGTGCTGAGCGACGGCGCGCTGGTCGAGCAGGCCACGCGGCTCGTGTGCGGCTCGACCGCCGCGTCCCTCACTCCGGGACACGCCTTCCGCCTGCTGCTCGACGCGCGTCTCATCGACCGCGCCGGCCGGCCGACGGGCGCCATGGGCACCATCGAGCACGTCCACGACGCCACCGGCGCCTCGGCCGGTCTGCTGCCCTCGCTGCCGATGCTGCTCGGCCATGTGCTCGCGGCCGTCGCCGCCGGCTGGCTGCTGCGCCGCGGGGATCTCGCGGTGCTGCGGCTGATCGAGCTATCGGCGCACGGAGTCGCGGAGGGGGCGCTCGTACGATCCCTGCGCGCGGCTCTCGCGCTGACGCGCGCCCTGTGCGCCGGGCTGCTGCCCGCCACCGGGCCCGGCCCGCGCGGCCCCCGCCCCGACCGGGACGAGGCACCGGCTCCGCACACCGCCGCACTCCAGCACACGGTGATCCGGCGCGGCCCGCCCGCCGCCGCCTTCCTCCTCGCTGCCTGACGCGGCCACCGCTCCCCCGACACGGACCCGGTGTGCCGCCGACGCGCGGCACGCGCGCGCGCGCGTCCTGCCGAGCCGTACGGGCGATTTCCGTGCCGTACTGCGACAACACCGGTCACGCGTGCGTATCCCTCTTCATCACCGGTTCTCACGCAGAGTGGAGTGCTTCCTTCCATGAAGGCTTCTCGTATCGCCGCCGCCGCCGCTGTCGCGGGTACGGCCGTCCTCACCCTGTCCGCCCCCGCCTTCGCGCACGTCTCCGTGCAGCCGGAGGGCCCTGCGGCCAAGGGCGGTTACGCGGTCGTGGACTTCAAGGTCCCGAACGAGCGGGACAACGCCTCGACGACCAAGGTCGAGGTGAACTTCCCGGCCGACCACCCGATCGCCTCGGTGATGCCGGAGGCGATCCCGGGCTGGAAGATCGACGTCACCAAGTCCAAGCTGGCCAAGCCGCTGACCATGCACGGCGAGAAGATCGACGAGGCCGTCACCAAGGTCACCTGGACCGCCGACGGCAAGGGCATCGAGCCCGGCTACTTCCAGAAGTTCCCGCTCTCCCTGGGCGCACTGCCCGAGAACACCGACCAGTTGGTGTTCAAGGCGATCCAGACGTACTCCAACAAGGAGGTCGTCCGCTGGATCGAGGTGCCGCAGAAGGGCCAGGACGAGCCGGAGAACCCGGCCCCGGTCCTGGAGCTGTCCGCCGCCTCCGACGACCACCAGGACACGGCGAGCGCCGAGAACACCGCCGAGAAGACCGGCAAGACGACCGCCGCCGAGGACTCCGGCGACGGCAGTGACACCACCGCGCGCGTGCTCGGCGTGGTCGGCATCGTGATCGGCGTCGCGGGCGTGGCCTACGGCGTCCTCGCGGGCCGCCGCCGGACCGCCGCCTGAGCCTTCGTTCCGCAGCGCGCACCGGGTGCCGTACGCCCCGCCACCCGGGCCGTCGTACGACCCCGCGTACGCCCCGCCACCCGGGCCGTCGTACGACCCCGGTGCGCGCCGCAGTTCACACATCTGGGACATTTTTCTATGCGCAATAAGACGTTCACCGCGGCCGTGCTGCTCGCCGCCGCCACCCTGACCCTCTCCGCCTGCGGCAGCGGCGACGACGGCAAGTCGCCGGTCGCCGTGGTCTCGGGAGGGTCGGACGCGGGCAAGGTCGCCACCGTGCTGGACCAGCCCTTCGACAAGCCGGGCCTGGTCCTCACCGACACCCACGGCGAGAAGTACGACCTCCGCAAGGAGACCGAGGGACACCCGACCCTGGTCTACTTCGGCTACACGCACTGCCCCGACATCTGCCCGACGACGATGAGCAACATCGCCGTCGCCAAGAAGGCGCTGCCCAAGACCGAGCAGGACGACCTCCGGGTGGTGTTCGTCACCACCGACCCCGGCCGCGACACCCCGGCCGAGCTGGGCAAGTGGCTCAAGGGCATCGACCCGCAGTTCATAGGTCTGACCGGCGACTTCGCCAAGATCCAGGCCGGCGCCCGGTCCGTCGGCATCTCCGTGGAGCCGACGACGAAGGACAAGAACGGCAAGCTGGTCTCCGTCCACGGCACCCAGGTCGTCGCCTTCTCGCCGAAGACCGACGCCGGATACGTCCTCTACGGCGAGGACGCCACGGTCGACGACTACACCAAGGACCTGCCCAAGCTCGTCGAGGGAGCCAACCCGTGAGGCGCCGTGCCGCGGTCCTGACCGCGGGCGCGCTCACCGGGGCCCTCGCCCTCACCGGCTGCTCCGGGTCCGGCTCGGGGTCGGACAAGGCCGAGCTGTCCGTCGGCTCCTCCTACATGCCCCAGCCCGTCTCCGCCGACATGGCCGCCGGGTTCCTGACGATCACCAACAAGGGCGGGGCCGGGGACGAGCTGACCTCGGTCACCAGTGACGTCGCCGGCGAGGTGACCATGCACAGCACGGTCGGCGGCGCCATGGCGGAGAAGTCCTCCTTCGCGATACCGGCCCACGGACGGCTCGTGTTCCGAAGCGGTGGCAACCATCTGATGTTCGAGAAGCTGAAGCGCGCGCCGAAGCAGGGCCAGACGGTCACCGTGAAGCTCACCTTCAGCGAGTCGGAGCCGCTCACCGTCGAGATGCCCGTCAAGTCCGCCACGTACAACCCGTCGACCGGCCACTGAGGGAGGGATCACCGTGACCCGGACCATCGCCCCCCGCGTGCGGATCCTGGTGCTGCTGTTCATCGCCGTCACCGGCGCGCTGCTGGCGGGCGCCGGACCGGCCTCCGCCCACGCGGCGCTGACCGGCAGCGACCCCGCGCAGGGGGTGGTGGCCGACAAGGCACCCACCCAGGTGTCGCTCACCTTCTCCGAGAAGGTGGCGCTGAACGACGACTCCCTGCGCGTCCTCGACCCGAAAGGCAAGCCGGTGCAGACCGGCAGCCCGGCCAACGTGAGCGGGACGACGTACGCCGTGCGGCTCAAGAGCGGTCTGGCCGACGGCACCTACACCGTCACTTACCAGGTCGTCTCCGCGGACAGCCACCCCGTCGCCGGCGCCTACACCTTCTCCGTCGGGGCGCCCTCGCGGACCGTCGTCTCGGGCACCGGTCCGACTGCGGGCGGCGGGGTCGTGGGCGGGCTCTACGCGTTCGGGCGGTACGTGTCGTACGCCGGGTTCATCGTGCTCGCCGGCGGCGCGGCCTTCGTGCTCGCCTGTTGGCGGCACGGCGCGGGCGTACGGCCCCTCCAGCGGCTGGTCGTCGGCGGCTGGGTCGCGCTGACGGCGGCCACCCTGTGGCTGCTGCTCCTGCGCGGCGCGTACACCGGTTCCGGGAAGTTCGCCGACGTCTTCGACCTCGACCTGCTCGGCCAGGTGCTCCAGACGAAGACCGGTGCCGCGCTGGTCTCCCGGCTGCTGCTGCTCGCCGCCGCCGCGCTGTTCGTCGCCGTCCTCTTCGGCACCTACACCCGGCGGGAAGAGGGCGAGGAGAAGCGCGACCTGACCTTCGGCCTCGCCGTCGGCGGAGTGGTCGTCGCGGCCGGTCTCGCCACCAGTTGGGCCATGGCCGAGCACGCCTCGACCGGGCTCCAGCCGGGTATCGCCATGCCGGTCGACGTCGTCCACCTGCTGGCCGTCGCCGCCTGGCTCGGTGGCCTCACCGCCCTGCTGACCGCGCTGTACCGGGCACCCGCCGAGACCCCCGTCGAGGCCGCCGCCGTACAGCGCTTCTCCCGCGTGGCCTTCGGCAGCGTCCTCGCCCTCGTCGTCACCGGCGCCTACCAGTCCTGGCGGCAGCTCGGCTCCTGGTCGGCGTTCACCGAGACCCGGTACGGGCAGCTGCTGCTGGTCAAGATCGGGCTGGTGGCGGTGCTGGTCGGCATCGCGACCGTGTCCCGGCGGTGGACGGGACGGCTCACGGACCCGGCCGTCCGCACCGGGAAGGCGCGGAAGACCCAGGCCCGCGCGGAGCAGGTCGCCGCCTCGAAGGCGACCGGTGACGGCAAGCGCACCGGCACCGGTACCCGTGACACCCAGCGCGCCGCCCAGCTCGCCCGGCAGCGCGCGGCCGTCGACGCCGCCCGGGAGAAGCGGCTGCGGGACGGCGACGCGAACCGCTTCGGTCTGCGCCGCTCGGTGCTCGCCGAGGCCGGCGTCGCCATCGTGCTGCTCGCCGTCACCACCGCGCTGACGCAGACCGAGCCGGGCCGCACCGAGCAGGAGGCCAAGGCGGCCACCTCCGCGCCGGCGGACTCCGGCACCAAGGCGGCGTCCGGCGCGCTCACCCTGGACATGCCGTTCGACACCGGCGGCACCGACGGCAAGGGCGTCGTCAGCATCGACCTCGACCCCGCGCGCGTGGGCGGCAACGAGATGCACGTCTACGTCCAGCGCCCCAACGGCCGGGCCTTCGACGTCCCGGAGGTGAAGGTCTCCTTCACCCTGGAGGCGAAGAAGATCGGTCCGCTTCCCGTGAACCCCGACCACATCACCACCGGCCACTGGTCGGCGAGCGGGGTGCAGATCCCCATGGCCGGCGACTGGAAGATCGCCGTCACGGTCCGCACCTCCGACATCGACCAGGTGACCGTCTCCAAGAACGCGCAGATCGGCTGAACCACACCATGCCCGACCAGTCCATCCCTCAGGCCCGCACGCCCGACGCGCCGCCGGCGGAGCCCGTGTCCGCGGCGAGCGGCATCTCGCGGCGCGCCCTGCTCGGCACCGCCGGCGCCACCGGGCTCGTGCTCGGCACGGCCGGCGGGGCCGTGGGCTACGCCTCCGCGCCCGCCGGGGCCACTCCGCTCACCTCGGTGGGTTCGGGGCGGGCGATGTTTCACGGGAAACATCAGCCCGGCATCACCGAGGGCCTCCAGGCGTGCGGCCATCTCGTCGCCTTCGACCTGGCGGCGGGCGCGGGACGCAAGGAGGCGGCGGCCCTGCTGCGCCGCTGGTCCACGACCGCCGAGCGGCTGATGGCGGGCGAGGCGGCCCCGCACGGCGACACCGATGTGGCCCGGGACGCGGGCCCGTCCTCGCTGACCCTCACCTTCGGCTTCGGGTACAGCTTCTTCGGCAGGACGGGCCTGGAGAAGCAGCGGCCCGGCGCGCTCGACCCGCTGCCGGACTTCTCCTCCGACCACATCGACAGGTCCCGCAGCGACGGTGATCTGTGGGTGCAGATCGGCGCGAACGACGCCCTGGTCGCCTTCCACGCCCTGCGCGCGATCCAGAAGGACGCGGGCTCGGCCGCGCGGGTGCGCTGGCAGATGAACGGCTTCAACCGCAGCCCCGGCGCCACCGCCCAGCCCATGACGGCCCGCAACCTGATGGGCCAGCTCGACGGCACCGGCAATCCCAAGCCCACCGACGCCGACTTCGACCAGCGGATCTTCGTGCCGGCCTCGGGCGAGCCCGCGTGGATGGCCAACGGTTCCTACGCGGTCGTACGCCGTATCCGCATGCTCCTGGACGACTGGGAGAAGCTGTCGCTCACCGCCCAGGAGCAGGTCATCGGGCGCCGCAAGGCCAATGGGGCGCCACTGTCCGGCGGCGACGAGACGACTCCGATGGACCTGGAGAAGAGCGACGCGCACGGCGACTACGTCGTCCCGCTCAACGCCCACGCCCGGATCACCCGGCCCGAGAAGAACGGCGGCGCGGCCATGCTGCGGCGCCCGTTCTCCTACCACGACGGCATCGACGCGGACGGCACGCCCGACGCCGGTCTGCTCTTCGTCTGCTGGCAGGCGGACCCCCTGCGCGGCTTCGTCCCGGTGCAGCGCAAGCTCGACCGGGGTGACGCGCTGTCGAAGTACATCCGGCACGAGGCGAGCGGCCTGTTCGCGGTGCCGGGCGGGGCGGCGAAGGGGGAGTACGTGGGGCAGCGGCTGCTGGAGGGGTGAGCCCGGGAACCCGGAGTGTGCAGGGTGAACCGGGCTCAAACCACCTGGTCGAGTGGTTGTCGTCGAACGCCTCAGCCGACCGGGCCCGCGGCCATTAGGGTGAGGACATGCCAGCGAGCTATGCCTACCTCGGCCCGGAGGGCACCTTCACGGAGGTCGCCCTGCGCACGCTTCCGGAGGCGGCCACCCGGCAGCTGATCCCGTACGTCTCGGTGCAGTCCGCGCTGGACGCGGTCCGGGCCGGCGAGGCCGAGGCCGCGTTCGTGCCGATCGAGAACTCCGTCGAGGGCGGCATCACCACCACCCTGGACGAGCTGGTCGCGGGCGAGCCCCTGATGATCTACCGCGAGGTGCTGCTGTCGATCACCTTCGCGCTGCTGGTCCGCCCCGGCACACGGCTCACGGACATCAAGACGGTCTCCGCGCACCCGGCGGCCCAGCCCCAGGTGCGCAACTGGCTGCGCGCCAACCTCCCGGAGGCCACCTGGGAGTCGGCGGCCTCCAACGCGGACGCCGCCCGTCTGGTCCAGGAGGGCCACTACGACGCCGCCTTCGCCGGCGAGTTCACGGCCGCCCGGTACGGCCTGGAAGCGCTGGAGACCGGGCTCCACGACGCGGAGAACGCGCAGACCCGGTTCGTGCTGGTCGGCCGCCCGGCCCGGCCCGCCGCGCCCAGCGGTGCCGACAAGACCTCCGTGGTGCTGTGGCAGCGGGACGACCACCCCGGTGCCCTGCGCGACCTGCTCGGCGAGTTCGCCTCGCGCGGCATCAACCTCATGCTGCTCCAGTCCCGGCCGACCGGCGCCGGCATCGGCAACTACTGCTTCTGCGTCGACGCCGAGGGGCACATCGCCGACCGGCGGGTGGCGGAGGCGCTGACGGGGCTGCGGCGGATCTGTCTCCAGGTGCGCTTCCTCGGCTCCTATCCGCGCGCGGACATCGCGCAGGGCGGGGCCCGGCCGACGCCGCCGGGGACGTCGGACGAGGAGTTCATGGCGGCGGCGGACTGGGTGGCGCGCTGCCAGGACGGCCGGTTCTAGCCGTCGTACAGGCGGACGCCGACCGGTCGTACCTGCGGACGAACGTTATCCACAGAAGTTATCCACAGGTTCCCTTCTCGACCTGGGGACAAGTCGACAGAGTGGTGCCGGCGGGTCGACAAATCGCCCAGGGAGCCCCGACCGGGGCCACCGGCGCCTGGCTCACTCTTCGTCCATGCGTTTCCTTTGGTTCATCTTTGGGGGCGACCGTTTTCCACCCGAAGGTGGGTGTCGACGTGGTTTGACCCAGGAATTCTTCAGTCCGTTGGCGCTTTCCGGAGTGATCAATTCCGAAGTCCACAGATCTTCCACACAGCCTGTGGATAACTCCTGGGAGAGTGTGGATCGCTGTGGACAACCGGCCCGCCAAATCCCGTTCTCCACAAGGAAGTCGAGTCAACCAGACGCCCGGGATGTGGCCCGTCCCAGGGAGTGAGACACTTTCCCCTTGACGGCTGGCATGACGTACGGACGACACAACGCAACACACTCGGCAATTACCGCATAACGGAACGTACGCCGTGAATCAGAACTCCTTGCTGAGTGAGTCGTGAGCCGCGACCCCGCACCGGTAGCCTTGCCCTCGTGATTGACCTTCGCCTGCTCCGTGAGGACCCCGACCGTGTGCGCGCCTCCCAGCGCGCCCGTGGAGAGGACGTCGCGCTCGTCGACGCCCTCCTGTCTGCCGACGAGCGGCGCAGGTCCTCCGGCGTCCGCTTCGACGAACTGCGTGCCGAGCAGAAGCAGCTCGGCAAGCTGATCCCCAAGGCCGGCGCCGAGGAGAAGGCCGAGCTGCTGGGGCGCGCCGAGCAGCTGAAGGCGGACGTGAAGGCCGCCGACGCCGAACGCGACGCCGCCGACGCCGAGACCCAGGAACTGCTGCTCAGGCTCGGCAACCTCGTCCACCCCGACGTGCCCGTCGGCGGCGAGGAGGACTTCGCCACGCTGGAGACGCACGGCACGATCCGCGACTTCGGTGCCGAGGGCTTCGAGCCCAAGGACCACCTGGAGCTGGGCCAGCTGCTCGGCGCGATCGACGTCGAGCGCGGCGCCAAGGTCTCCGGCTCCCGCTTCTACTTCCTCACCGGTGTCGGCGCCCTGCTGGAGCTGGCCCTGGTGAACGCGGCGATCTCCCAGGCCACCGCCGCCGGCTTCACGCCGATGCTCACCCCGGCGCTGGTCCGCCCGCAGTCCATGGCCGGCACCGGCTTCCTCGGCCAGGCCGCCCAGGACGTCTACCACCTCGACAAGGACGACCTGTACCTGGTCGGCACCTCCGAGGTCCCGCTCGCGGCCTACCACATGGACGAGATCATCGACGCGGACCGGCTGCCGCTGCGGTACGCGGGCTTCTCCCCGTGCTTCCGCCGCGAGGCCGGCTCGCACGGCAAGGACACCCGGGGCATCTTCCGCGTGCACCAGTTCGACAAGGTCGAGATGTTCTCGTACGTCGCTCCCGAGGACTCGCAGGCCGAGCACCAGCGCCTGCTGGAGTGGGAGAAGCAGTGGCTGACCTCGCTGGAGCTGCCGTTCCGCGTCATCGACGTGGCCTCCGGTGACCTCGGCTCCTCGGCCGCCCGCAAGTTCGACTGCGAGGCGTGGATCCCGACCCAGGGCAAGTACCGCGAGCTGACCTCGACCTCGGACTGCACCGAGTTCCAGGCCCGCCGGCTGTCCATCCGGGTCCGCGACGGCAAGCAGGTCAAGCCGCTCGCCACCCTCAACGGCACGCTGTGCGCCGTACCGCGCACGATCGTGGCGATCCTGGAGAACCACCAGCAGGCCGACGGCTCCGTCCGGGTCCCCGAGGTGCTGCGCCCCTACCTGGGCGGCCGTGAGGTCCTGGAGCCGGTCGCCAAGTGACCGGCTTCCCGTACCGACTGATCGCCACCGACCTCGACGGCACGCTCCTGCGTTCCGACGAGTCGATCTCGCAGCGCACCCGTGACGCGCTCGCCGCGGCCACCGCGGCGGGCGCGGCGCACATCGTCGTCACCGGCCGCGCGGTCCCCTGGACCCGGCACATCCTGGACGACCTCGGCTACGACGGCCTCGCCGTCTGCGGTCAGGGCGCCCAGGTGTACGACGCCGGCTCCCACCGCCTGCTGACCTCGGTCACCCTGGACCGGCAGCTCGCGGGCGTGGCCCTCGCCAAGATCGAGGCCGAGGTGGGTCCGCTGTACCTGGCGGCGAGCCGGGACGGCCTGGACGGCGAGGTGCTGGTGGGCCCGGGGTACGCGGTCGTCGGCAAGCTGCCCGGCACCCCCTTCACGGACGCCTCCGACCTCTGGACGGCGCCCCTGAACAAGATCTACATACAGCATCCGACGCTGGGCGACGACGAGCTGGCGGAGGCGGCCCGGCAGGCGGCCGGCGGCTTCGTCACGGTGGCCATGGCGGGCGAGGGCATCGTGGAGCTGCTCCCGCTCGGCCTGTCCAAGGCCACGGGCCTCTCCCTGGCGGCCCGCCGCCTGGGCCTGAAGGCCGCCGACACGATCGCCTTCGGTGACATGCCCAACGACATCCCGATGTTCGCCTGGGCGGACCGCGGCGTGGCCATGGCCAACGCCCATGCGGAACTGCGGGCGGTGGCCGACGAGATCACGTCCTCCAACGAGGAGGACGGGATCGCGGTCGTGCTGGAGCGGCTGCTCGGCTAGCGAGCCGCCACGCCAGGGCAGGTAGCGGGCCCGGGACGGGTACGTCCCGGCGCCCCCGGCGGCCACGATCCTGCCGTCGGACCGGGGCGGCACGCGCGGCCGGCCCCCGGACGGCGACTGGGTGGGCGGCCCACGCGAGAGCGACGTCGCGTGCTCGAAGCGGCCACCCCTGGCAGTCCCCGTGGCCCCACGGAGATGCCCCCAGCCGGTGACGCCCGGACGATCCCGGGCGTATGGGGCACACCCACTGTGCCCGGCGCCGGAGGGGGCGCCACCGAATAAGACGGACAGCCGGACGGCCGCTACCGGCGGCGCCACCTGCGGCGCCGCGCCTTGCTGAAGAACCAGCCGGCCGGCGGGTCGTCGGAGCGCCACGGCTGCGGCTCGGGCGCCTCGGCCCGCCAGCGCGCGGCGAGCATCCGGGCCCGGGCCGACGGCTCGGAGGTCCCGGCCGCCCGGACGAACGCCTCGTCCAGGACGACGTCGTCCCACGCGTCCTCGCCGGTCCGCTCCCGCCCTTCGTGCTGCGGCGTCTCCTCAGCCATCTCCGGCCTCCCAGCCGTCCATCCGCTCGGCCCAGTGTGCCCGGGCCGGGGTGAAGCCCCCGTCAAGGCCGATGCCCGTCACTCCTCGCCCGCGAGCGTCAGCGACCTCAGCTTCTGGCCGGCGTACCAGGTGGCCAGGACGGTGACCGCCACCAGCAGCACCGTGGCCGTCGGCAGGCCCACCTCGGAGGTCACCAGATCCCCTCCGGCCATCTTGTGGGCGACGGCGAGCGACCACTGCTGGACGCTCAGCGTGCGCGCGCCCGGCACCAGGGAGCCGAACAGCGCCTCCCAGACCAGGGCGTAGACGAGCCCGAAGACCACCGCGTGCCGGGAGACCGTGCCCAGCAGCAGGAACAGCGCCGAGTAGGCGATGGAGGAGACGAGCGCGGCGACCGTGTAGGCGACGGCGATCTGCTGGCCGTTGCCGTTCAGGATGAGACCGGCGATCAGGGTCGGCACCGCCGAGAAGACCATGGTCACGGCGATGGCGACGATCAGCTTGGTGAAGATGATCGTGGGCCGCTTGAGCGGCTTGGACAGCAGGTAGACGACGGAGCCGTCGTCGATCTCCGGGCCGATCGCGCCGGTGCCGGCGATGACACCGATGATCGGCACCATCGTGGCGAGCGCGAAGCCGCCGAGCACGTCCGAGGCCGTCTGGTCGTCGGCTCCGGTCAGGGCGCGGACGGCCACGGAGATCACGATGAGCAGCAGCGGGAGCGCGCCGAGGATGAGGGCCCGGCGGCGGCCGAGCAGGGCCCGGTAGGTCAGCCGGGCGACGGTGGGGTCGTACATCTTCGGCCTCCTACGCCGCGACCAGGTACGAGAAGACGGACTCCAGGGACTCGTCGGACGGCGAGACCGTGAGGAGCCGGATGCCGTGGTCCCTGGCGACCTTCGGCAGCAGGGCGGTGAAGCGGCCGAAGTCGACGGCCTGGATGCGCAGGGCACCCTCGGCGTGGTCGACCTCGATGCCGGCCGTCGACGGGTCGGCGATCAGCGCGGCCGCGAGGGCGCGGTCGTCGCTGGAGCGGACCAGGTAGCGGTGCGGGCGGTCGGTCATCAGACGGCGGATCCTGCGGAAGTCGCCGCTGGCCGCGTGCCGTCCGGCGACCACGACCTCGATGTGCCAGGCGAGTTGCTCGACCTCTTCGAGGATGTGGGACGAGAACAGCACGGTGCGGCCCTCGTCGCCCATGCGCCGCAGCAGGTCCATGAGCTGCATGCGCTGGCGCGGGTCCATACCGTTGAAGGGCTCGTCCAGCAGGAGCAGCGAGGGGTCGTGGACCAGGGCGGACGCCATCTTCACGCGCTGGCGCATGCCCTTGGAGTACGTGGCGATCTTGCGGTCCTGTGCGTACTCCATCTCGACCGTGGCGAGGGCGCGCTGGGCGGCCTTGTCGCCGAGGCCGTGCAGTTCGGCGTTGGCCACGACGAATTCACGGCCGGTGAGGAAGTCGTACATCGCCTCGCGCTCGGGGACGATGCCGATGTGCCGGTAGATCGCCTCGTTGCGCCAGACCTGCTGCCCGTCGAGGGTGACGGTGCCGGTGGAGGGGGCGAGGAAGCCGCCCATCATGTTGATGAGGGTGGACTTGCCGGCGCCGTTGGGGCCGAGCAGGCCGGTGACGCCGGGGCCGATGGTCATGGTGATGTCGTTGACGGCGACCACGTTGCCGAACCAGCGCGAGACGTGGTCGATGACGAGGGTGCTCATGGGCGCGGCCCGTTCCTTAGAAGGGTGGTGGTGGCCGGACGGGTGGGCGTGGTCACAGTCCCACCTTCTTGTAGCGGCGCATCAGCAGGCCGTAGCCGGCGGCGATCAGGCCCAGGACGACCAGGACGTACACCGCGCCCTCGCCGCTGCCGGGGCCGGCCGCGCCGGGGAACGCCGAACTCGCGCCGAGGAAGGCGGACTGGACCCCGTCGATGAGTGTGACGGGCGAGAAGAGTCCGATCCAGGGGATGGCGCCGGTGCTGTTCTGCGCGTCGGCGATGGCCTGGAGCGTGGAGACGGCGCCGTAGGAGATGGTCAGTACGGCGATGACGGCCGCGATGCCGAAGCCGCGCCGCGGGGTGACCGAGGCGATGACCAGGCCGATGCCGGCGAAGAGCAGTGAGAGCAGTGCCACGGAGACGAGTCCCTGCGCGAATCCCTTGGTCTGGTCGGCGAAGTCCAGCTTGGCCAGCAGCGCGCCCACGTAGAGGACGATCAGCGGGGCCGCGGTGAGGACGAACAGCGCGGAGGCCAGCGCCGCGTACTTCGCCCGGACGTAGTCGGCGGTCTCGATCGGCCGCGAGAAGTACAGCGGGACGGTCTTGAAGCGCAGGTCGCGCGAGACGGACTGGGGCGCCTGCGAGGCGACGTACAGGCTGATGACGGCCTGCATGATGATCGCGTAGCGCGTGTAGTCGACGGGCAGTTCCCTGGCCTTGGTGGCGACCGCGACGGCGACCATGATGGCCGCGGGCACGCACATCACCACGAACAGCAGCATCGGCAGCACCTTGGACTTGACGGAGCGTCCGAGTCCGTAGGCGCCGCGCAGGGACTGCGAGTACAGGGAGCGGGTGGCGTAGGAGCGGCCGAGGCGGGGGCCGTCGTAGTTGCGGTAGCCGATGTTGTGGATGCGGGTCTGGTCACCCGGGGTCGCGGCGGATGCCGGCAGGGGCTGCTCAACTGCCATGGACGGCCGCCTCCTTCCGCTGTTCGTCCTCGGTGAAGACCTCCGAGATGTGGTGCCGGCGCTGCTCCATGCGCACCAGCCCGAGGCCCAGGTCGGCGACGACGTCACGGACCAGGTCGTACGTCTCCTCGCCCTGCGCCGTCAGAAGCAGGATGTGGCCGGCGCCCGGCAGGCCGCTGCCGGCCTCGACGGTCACCCCGCGCGCGTGCAGCGCCTCGCGCAGCGCGCGCGTGCCGTCGGGGTGCTCGTCGGTGTCGGTGACCTCCACGGCGAGCGTGGTCGTGGTCTGGGTGAAGTCGGTGGTGGAGCTGGAGCGCAGCAGCTTGCCGCCGTCGATGACGACGACGTGGTCGCAGGTGCGTTCCAGCTCGCCGAGCAGGTGGGAGGTGACGAGGACCGAGATGCCGAAGTCGGTGTGGATGCGGCGGATCAGGCCGAGCATCTCGTCGCGGCCGACCGGGTCGAGGCCGTTGGTCGGCTCGTCCAGGAAGACGAGCCGCGGGTCGTGCACCAGCGCCTGGGCGAGCTTCACCCGCTGCTTCATACCGGTCGAGTAGCCGCCGATGGGGCGGTACCGCTCCTCGTACAGCCCGACATGGCGCAGGGTGTCGGCGGTGCGCTCGCGGGCGGCGGCGGGCGGCAGGCCGGACATGCGGGCCATGTGGACGACGAACTCGGTGGCCGAGACGTCCGGCGGCAGGCAGTCGTGCTCCGGCATGTACCCGACGCGCTCGCGGATGGCGGCGCCCTCGGAGGCGACGTCGAGGCCGAGCACCTCGGCGCGGCCCTCCGTGGCGGGGGACAGCCCCAGCAGGATCTTGATCAGGGTGGACTTGCCGGCGCCGTTGGCCCCGACGAGTCCGGTCACACCGGGTCCGATGTCCACGGACAGCCGGTCGAGCGCGGTCACCCGGGGGAACCGCTTGCTCAGGCTTTCGGTCGCGATCACAGTCACGCCGTCGACACTAGTGACGCGGACCACGTCGGTCGTCAGACCGGAGAGCAGTCTTCGTGTCCGACTCCAGGTGTAGGGGTTCCGTAAGGGACCCCCTCCCTGAGAGGTACGGCAGAGGTACGGGCACCCCTGTTGACGCCAGGTCTAACAAGTGCGAGATTCTCCGGTGTCGGGTGACGGGCACGTACCGCGAGGGTGGGACGGGGTGGCATGGCGACGACGTCGACCGGGGAGCGCTCGGCGGAGCCGCGGGGTTTCCGGACCGTGCGGCGCCTCGCCCACGCGTGCGCGGAGGCGGTCGCGGCCCGCCTGGAGCCGGGCGTGACCGAGCGCGAGGCGGCCCGGACGCGGCGCGAGTGGCTGCGCGGGCGCGGGGTGAACCCGGTGCGGGACCGGCTGAAGGCACACCGCGAGCTGATCCTGCGCGAGGTGCGCGAGCGGCGCCCGCTGCGGGAGATCCACCAGGACGTGGACCGGCCCATGGTTCGCCAGGGCTACGCCGACCGGCACCGCGCCCACCCCTTCGGGGTGATCGCCCACAGGGTGCACCGGGTGCGACGGCACCGCTGGTCACCCCAGCTGTTCGGGTTCCGCACCCAGTCCCTGGAGGGCCTGGCCGCCGACGCGCCGCACGGCCACCGCGAGGGCCGGTCGCCGCTGTGGTCGCCGCACCGCTTGTCGGACCACCCGCCGCGGCCGGGCCTCCGGGCGGTCGAACCCCACCTCGGCTCCCGGGTGACGGGCGCGGAGTTCGAGGAGATCCTGGTGGTCACCGACTCCCGGGACCCCGGACAGAGCGCGTTCCGGCTGGACGACGATCTGCCGCACACGCGGCGCTGGGCGGAGGAGAAGTGACCTTGAAGGGTGCACGCGAGCGCTGGGTGCGCACGGGCGGGGTCGAACTGTGCGTGGCCGAACTGGGCGACCCCGGCCGGCCGACGGTGGTGCTGGTACACGGCTACCCGGACAGCAAGGAGGTCTGGTCGGAGGTCGCCGCCCGGCTCGCCGGCCGCTTCCACGTCGTCCTCTACGACGTCCGGGGCCACGGCCGCTCCACGGCACCCCGGCCGCTGCGCGGGGGCTTCACCCTCGCCAAGCTCACCGACGACTTCCTGGCCGTCGTGGACGCGGTCAGCCCGGACCGGCCGGTGCACCTCGTCGGGCACGACTGGGGCTCGGTGCAGTCCTGGGAGTTCGTCACGGTGGGCCGCACCGAGGGCCGTATCGCCTCCTTCACCTCGATCTCCGGGCCGTCCCTCGACCACTTCGGGCACTGGATCAACGCGCGCGTCAAGCGCCCCACGCCCCGCCGGGTGGGCCAGCTCCTCGGCCAGGGCGCCAAGTCCTGGTACGTGTACCTGCTGCACACGCCGGCCCTGCCGGAGCTCGCCTGGCGCGGGCCGCTCGGCACGTACTGGCCGAAGATCCTGGAGCGGGCCGAGCGGGTCCCGGGCGGCGACTACCCGACCGCCTCGCTCCCCACCGACGCCGCGCACGGCGCCTGGCTGTACCGGGACAACGTCCGCGCGCGACTGCGCAGGCCGCGCCCGGACGCGTACGCCCACGCGCCCGTGCAGCTCATCACGCCCCAGGAGGACGCGTTCCTCTCCGAGCGGCTGTACGACGACCTGGACCGGTGGGCGCCCCGGCTGACCCGCCGCACGCTCCCGGCCGGGCACTGGGTCCCGCGCACGCGTCCCGACCAGGTGGCCGCCTGGATCGAGCAGTTCGCGACGTCCGCCGAGGGCGGCCGTCCCGCCCCGCGGCCCACCGGGCGCCACGCCGACCGGTTCGCCGGACAGCTGGTGCTGGTCACCGGTGCGGGCAGCGGGATCGGCCGGGCCACGGCGTTCGCCTTCGCCGAGGCCGGGGCGCGCGTGATCGCCGTCGACCGCGACGCCGAGGCCGCCGCCCGCACCGCCGAGCAGTCCCGGCTGGCCGGCGCGCCCGACGCCTGGGCGGAGCCGGCCGACGTCTCCGACGAGCAGGCCATGGAGAAGCTCGCGGAGAAGGTCCACGACGAGCACGGCGTGCTGGACGTGCTGGTCAACAACGCGGGCATCGGTCTGTCCGGCTCCTTCTTCGCCACGACGACCGACGACTGGCGCAAGGTGCTGGACGTGAACCTGTGGGGCGTGATCCACGGCTGCCGGCTCTTCGGCGCGCGGATGGCCGAGCGCGATCAGGGCGGCCACATCGTCAACGTCGCGTCGGCCGCCGCCTACCAGCCCTCGCGCGTGCTGCCCGCCTACAGCACCTCCAAGGCGGCGGTCCTGATGCTCTCCGAGTGCCTGCGCGCCGAGCTGGCCGCCCAGGGCATCGGTGTCACGGCGGTCTGCCCGGGCTTCGTCAACACCAGCATCACCTCCACGGCCCGCTTCGCCGGTGTCGACGAGGAGGAGCAACGCCGTCGCCAACAGCGGACGGCCCGCCTGTACGGCCTGCGCAACTACCCGCCGGAGAAGGTGGCCGACGCGATCCTGGACGCGGTGGCCGACAACAGGGCGGTGGCGCCGGTGACCCCGGAGGCCCGCGGCGCCCGCCTGCTGTACCGCTTCGCGCCGGGACTGCTGAGGAGGATCGCGCGGGTGGAACCGAGGTTGTGACGCGAAATGCCGCAAAGGGAACGGCAGTTGTCCACAACTTCGCCAATTCGCCTGTGGATAACCGCACTTGGTTGTGGATCAAACCTCGGAGCGAAAACAAGCTGCGTGATCCGTGTCTCTCCCGCACGCTGGCCCCATGGACGAACGCCGCACCGTGAAGGTGTCGAAGTACCTCTCCAGACACCTGCGGCACCAGCCCGAGAGGATCGGGCTCACACCGGACCCGGGCGGCTGGGTGGAGATCGACACGCTGATCGCCGCAGCCGCCGCCCACGGGTTCCCGTTCAGCCGCGCGGAGCTGGACCACGTGGTCGCCGCGAACGACAAACGGCGGTTCGCCGTCGAGGACGGCAGGATCCGCGCCAGCCAGGGCCACAGCATCGAGGTCGACCTCGGCCTGCCCCCGGCGACCCCACCGCCGTACCTGTACCACGGCACGGTCGCCCGTCACCTGGACGCGATCCGCGCGGAGGGCCTGCGTCCCATGAACCGGCACGCCGTGCACCTCACCGCCGACCGGGAGACCGCCGCCCGCGTCGGTGCCCGCCGGGGCAGGCCCGTGGTGCTGTCCGTGGACTCCGGCGCGATGCACCGCGACGGCCATGTGTTCCACATCAGCGCGAACGGGGTCTGGCTGACGGCGACGGTACCGGCGCGCTACCTGCGATTTCCCGGCCGTCACTGAGCACTGGGTGACTGTCGGCGCCGGCACTGAGCACTCCGTGACCGGCGGGCAGGGGGGTCGCACGGTGAGCGGCGGGCACGGGGATCGCTCAGTGAGCGTCGGGCACGGGGGTCACTCGGTGACCGGCGGACACGGGGGTCGCACGGTGAGCGGCGGACACGGAGAATCGCACGGTGACCGGCGGACACGCGGATCGCACGCTGTGCAGCGGACACGAGGATCGCACGGTGACCGGCGGACACGGAGAATCGCACGGTGAGCAGCGGACACGTCCAGCACTCCGTGGCCGCGGGACCGCACACCGTGACCGTTTCGTCCGTGGCCGAGGGGTCCCCTTACGCTCGGACGCATGAGTCTGCGTCTGAGCACCGTGATCCTGCCGTACCGCCGCTGGCACGAGGGCGGCCGTTCGGCCTGGGTACGCGCCGAGCAGCTCGGCTTCCACACGGCGTACACCTACGACCACCTGTCCTGGCGAAGCTTCCGTGACGGCCCCTGGTTCGGCGCGATCCCGACGCTGACCGCAGCCGCGGCGGCCACCGACCGGCTGCGCCTCGGCACGCTGGTCACCTCGCCGAACTTCCGCCACCCGGTGACCCTCGCCAAGGAACTGATCTCGCTGGACGACATCTCCGGCGGCCGGGTCACCCTCGGCATCGGCGCGGGCGGCACCGGTTTCGACGCCACCGCCCTCGGCCAGGAGCCGTGGAGCCCGCGCGAGCGCGCCGACCGGTTCGCCGAGTTCGTGCCCCTGCTCGACCGGCTCCTCACCGAGGACGCGGTCTCGTCCGAGGGCCGTTTCTACTCGGCGGACGAGGCCCGGAACATCCCGGGCTGTGTGCAGCGCCCCCGGCTGCCGTTCGCGGTGGCGGCCACCGGCCCGCGCGGCCTGAGGCTCGCCGCGCGGTACGGCCAGGCGTGGGTGACCACCGGCGACCCGAAGCTGTACGAGACCGGTACGCCGGAGCAGTCCGTCGCGGCCCTGCACGGCCAGATCGGCAAGCTGACCGAGGCATGCGAGGCCGCCGGGCGGGACGTCGCCGAGCTGGACAAGGTCCTGCTCACCGGCTTCACCCCGGACCGCGCCCGGCCGCTCGCGTCCCTGGACGCCTTCGTGGACTTCGCCGGCCGCCACCGGGAACTGGGCTTCACCGAGATCGTGATCCACTGGCCCATCCCGGACTCCGACTTCGCCGCCGACGAGAAGGTCTTCGAGCGGATCGCCATGGAAGCCCTCGCCCAGCTGGACTGACCCCGGGACCGACCGTCCGCACCGGCCGCGCCGAGCGTCGCCTGTGTCTCATCCGTGCGCTCTCCCGCACGGCCGTGCGGAACCCTGGGTGAGAATGGCCGGGTGACCTCAGCGACCAGACAGCCCGGGACCCCTGCCGCCGCCCTGCCGCCGCGGCTGATCGCCACCGACCTGGACGGCACTCTGCTGCGCGACGACAAGTCGGTCTCCCCACGGACCGTCGCCGCGCTGGCCGCCGCCGAGGAGGCCGGGATCGAGGTCTTCTTCGTCACCGGCCGGCCGGCCCGCTGGATGGACGTGGTCAGCGAGCACGTCCACGGCCACGGCCTGGCGATCTGCGGCAACGGCGCCGCCGTGGTCGACCTGCACGGCGGCCCCGGAACGCACCGGTTCGTGAAGGTCCGCGAGCTGGCCCGGGACAACGCCCTGAAGGCCGTACAACTGCTGCGCGAGGCGGCGCCCGGCACGGTGTTCGCGGTCGAGCAGACGTACGGCTTCCACCAGGAGCCGGACTATCCCAAGCTGCACATGGAGATACCCGACCATCTCCTGCCCGCCGAGAAGCTGCTCGCACCCGACGGCCCCGGCGCCGACCAGCCCGTACTCAAGATCCTCGCCTACCACCCGTCCCTCGACCCCGACGCGTTCCTCACCCTCGCCCGGCTGGCCGTCGGCGAGCACGCCAACGTCACCCGTTCCAGCCCCAGCGCCCTGCTGGAACTCAGCGGCCCCGGCGTCTCCAAGGCCAGCACCCTCGCCCTGTGCTGCGCCGAGCGCGGCATCTCGCACGAGGAGGTCGTGGCCTTCGGGGACATGCCCAACGACGTCGAGATGCTGACCTGGGCCGGCCAGTCCTACGCGATGGGCAACGCCCACCCCGACGTCATCGCCGCCGCGTCGGGCCGCACGGTCGCCAACAACGACGACGGCGTGGCGGTGGTGATCGAGCACCTGCTCGCCGACCGGGTGCGGTAGCGCTCCGCGCGAGGCCTGGTCTGAAGGCCCGCCGCACTGGTGAACCCGGTAGGGACGGCCGGGCTGCTGACAGCCGGCCACGCGGTGAACCCGGTCCGAACAGCCGGGCCGCTGACAGTCGGCCACGCTGGTGGGCCGGGCGGAGCAGCCGGGCCGTCGATGCCCCGTCCGGGACCGCGGGGCGGCCCCGGCGGCGAGCCCTCAGCCCACCCCCACCAGCGACTCCGCCTCGGCTTCCCGGCGTGCCATCTCCCGCAGCGGCCCGTCCTCGGTGATCAGCCGCTCGTACGGCCCTCGCTGCACCACCCGGCCCGCGTCGAGCACGATCACCTCGTCCACCGCGTCGAGTCCCGCCAGCCGGTGCGTGATCAGCAGCGTCGTACGGCCCTCCGTGGCGGCCAGCAGATCGGCGGTCAGCGCATCCGCCGTCGGCAGATCCAGGTGCTCGGCGGGCTCGTCCAGGACCAGCACGGGAAAACCGGCCAGCAGCGCGCGTGCCAGCGCCAGCCGCTGCCGCTGCCCGCCGGACAGCCTCGCCCCGTGCTCGCCGACGAGCGTGTCCAGGCCGTCGGGCAACGCGTCCACCCAGTCCAGCAGCCGTGCCCGGGCCAGCGCTCCGCGCAGGTCGGCCTCGGTGGCGTCCTTCCTGGCGAGGAGCAGGTTCTCGCGCACCGAGCTGTCGAAGAGATGCGCGTCCTGCGCGCACAGTCCGACGAACCGCCGTACGTCGTCACCGTCCAGCGCGCACGCGTCCACACCGGCGAGCGTGTACGAGCCCGCCTCCGCGTCGAGGAACCGCAGCAGCACCTGCGCGAGGGTCGTCTTGCCGGAGCCGGACGCCCCCACCACCGCGATCCGGCGCCCCTCCTCCAGCGTCAGATCCAGCCCGGCGAGCGCCTCCCGCCGCTGCCCCGCGTACCGCGCGACCACGCCCTTGACGACCACCGGGAACGGAGAGGCGGGCGCCCGCCGGGGCGAGACGGGCTCGCGCACGGGCTCGGGCGCGTCCAGGACCTCGTACACCCGCTCCGCGCTGCGCCGCACGCGCTGCCGGTACCGCGCGGCGAGCGGCAGCCCCAGTACGGCCTCGAAGGCGGCGAGAGGGGTCAGGACGACCACGGCCATCGCCACGCCGCTCAGCCGGCCGGCCGCCACCGCCTGGGCGCCGAACGCCGCGGTGGCCGTGACGGTCAGCCCGGAGATGAGCGCGGTGAGCCCGTCTCCGAGCCCGGTGACGGCGGCGGCGCGCGCGGCGATCCGGGTGAGGGTGCCGTCGGCCCGCCGGGCCGCGTCCGTACGGGCCGGCAGCGCACCGGCGACGGTCAGCTCGGCCGTGCCGGTGAGCAGGTCGGTCACACGGGTCGCGAGCACTCCCCGGGCGGGCGCCAGCCGCCGCTCGGTCCGCCGGGCCGCGGTCGCGGTCAGCAGGGGTACACCGGCACCGGCGGCCAGCAGGCCCGCCGCGAGGACGGCACCGGCCTCGGGCAGCAGCCAGGCCGTGAAGCCGACGGAGGCGGCGGACACGGTGAGCGCCACTCCGGCGGGCAGCAGCCAGCGCAGCCAGTAGTCCTGGAACGCGTCCACGTCCGCGACGAGCCGGGTGAGCAGATCACCGCGCCGGGCGCCGTGCAGCCCCGCGGGGGCCAGGCGTTCCAGCCGCCGGTACACCGCGACCCGGGTGTCGGCCAGCATCCGCAGCACGGCGTCGTGCGACACCAGCCGCTCGGCGTACCGGAAGACGGCCCGCCCGATCCCGAACGCCCGGGTCGCGGTCACGGCCACCATCAGGTACAGCACCGGGGGCTGCTGGGACGCCCGCGAGATGAGCCAGCCGGAGGTGGCCATGAGCCCCACGGCACACCCCAGGGCAAGACTCCCCAGCCCCAGCGCCCCGACCAAGCGGCCCCGCTGCCCCCCGCCGATCCCCCGGACCCGCCGCAACACACCGCCCCCGACCCGCTGCTCCGACCCCGGCCCACCCTCCAGCCGACTGAGTCGGGTGGCGGGTGGTTGAGGGCGGGGGTTCAGGGGGCGGGGGTCCCTGGTGGGCCCACTGCACCCCGGGGACGGAACGGCAGCGGTACCTCCGAGCCGTACCACCCGGTCAGCCACCCCCAACAACGCAGGCCGATGCACGACAAGCAGCACGGTCCGCCCAGCGGCAAGCCTCCGCACCGCGGCCACAACCTCCCCCTCGGTCCCCCCGTCCAACGCAGCCGTCGGCTCATCCAGCAACAGCACAGGCCGATCCGCGAGAAACGCCCGAGCCAACGCCAACCGCTGCCGTTGCCCCGCCGACAACCCCGCCCCGTCCTCCCCGAGTACGGTGTCGACCCCCTCCGGCAGCGCCGCCACGAACTCCCACGCCCCCGCGTCCCGCAGCGCCCGCCGCACGGCACCGTCGTCGGCGTCAGGCCGGACCAACCGCACGTTCTCCGCGATCGTCCCGGCGTACAGATGCGGCCTCTGCGGCACCCACGCGACCCTCGACCGCCACTCCGCCAGATCCAGCCCGGCGAGATCCGCGCCCCCGATCCGTATCCGTCCCTCGGTGGGCCGTACGAACCCCAGCAACACGCTCAGCAGCGTCGACTTGCCCACCCCGCTCGGCCCGACCAGCGCAACGGTCTCACCGGGCTCGACGGTGAACGACACATCGGTCACCGCATCCGAGGACCGTCCCGGATACCGAACGCTGACCCCCTCGAAGGCCACACCACCCGCCGGCACCGCACCCGTACCCGAGTCCGGCACCGCCGTCTCCAGCACGCTGAAGATCTCCTCCGCCGCGGCAAGCCCCTCCGCCGCCGCGTGGTACTGCGCACCCACCTGTCGCAGCGGCAGGTAGGCCTCGGGCGCCAGCACGAGGATCACCAGACCGATGTAGAGATCCATGTCTCCGTGGACGAGCCGCATCCCGATCGTCACGGCGACCAGCGCCACCGACAGCGTGGCCAGCAACTCCAGCGCGAACGAGGACAGGAAGGCGATCCGCAGCGTCCGCAGGGTGGCCTGCCGGTACTCGCCGGTGATCCGCCGGATGGACTCCGCCTGCGCCTTGGCCCGGCCGAACACCTTCAGCGTGGGCAGTCCCGCGACCACGTCCAGGAAGTGGCCGGACAACCGGGACAGCAACCGCCACTGCCGCTCCACCCGGGACTGGGTCGCCCAGCCGATCAGCATCATGAAGACCGGAATCAGCGGCAGGGTGCAGACGATGATCGCCGCCGACACCCAGTCCTCGGTGACGATCCGCGCCAGCACCGCCACGGGCACGACCACGGCGAGCCCCAACTGCGGCAGGTAGCGCGCGAAGTAGTCGTCCAGGGCGTCGACCCCGCGCGTGGCCAGGGTGACCAGCGAGCCGGTCCGCTGACCGCTCAGCCACCCCGGACCGAGCGCCGCCGCCCGGTCGAGCAGCCGCCCGCGCAGCTCCGACTTCACGGCCGCGCTCGCGCGATGGGCCGAAAGTTCGGTGAGCCACGCGACGATCGATCGCCCGACGGCCACGGCGGCCAACAGCAGCAGGGGGGTACGCAGTTCGGCGACCGACTGCCCGTGCTGGAACGCTCCGACGACGATCTCGGCGACAAGCATGGCCTGAGCGATGACCAGTCCGGCGCCGACGGCCCCCAGACCGATGACCGCGACGAGGAAGAGACGGGTGGCACGGGCGTACCGCAGAAGGCGGGGATCGATTGGTTTCACGTGAAACATGCCCTTCGGTACCGGGGGTGCTGTTTCACGTGAAACAGCACCCCCGGCGGACTCAGTGCGCGGCGCCGGCCGCAGCGTCAGAAGCGATGTGCTGCGTGCCGATCCGCTTACGGAAGACCCAGTAGGTCCAGCCCTGGTAGAGCAGAACGAGCGGCGTGGCGATCGCCGCGCACCACGTCATGATCTTCAGGGTGTACGGACTCGACGAGGCGTTGGTGACCGTCAGACTCCAGTCCCCGTTCAGGGTGGACGGCATGACGTTCGGGAAGAGCGACAGGAAGAGCATCGCCACGGCCGCCACGATGGTGACGCCGGACAGCGCGAACGACCATCCCTCCCGACCGGCCTGGTTGGCCACGAGAGCCGCCACCAGGGCGACGACGGCCACGATCAGAGCCACCAGACTCTTGCCGTCACCGCTGTCGGCCTGCGTCCACAACAGGAAGGCGAGCGCCGCGACGGCCGCGACCAGACCGACCCACCGGGCCAGCTTCCGGGCCCGTACCCGGATCTCCCCGACCGTCTTGAGCGCGGTGAACACCGCTCCGTGGAAGGTGAACAGCGTGAGCGTCACCAGGCCACCGAGCAGGGCATAGGGGTTGAGCAGGTCCCAGACGTTGCCGACGTACTCGAAGTTCCGGTCGAGCTTGACCCCCCGCACGATGTTCCCGAAGGCCACGCCCCACAGGAACGCCGGCAGCAGCGAGGTCCAGAAGATCGCTGTCTCCCAATTGCGCTGCCAGTTCTCCTCCGGCCGCTTGGCCCGGTACTCGAAGGCGACACCCCGGACGATCAGGCAGACCAGGATGAGCAGCAGGGGCAGGTAGAAGCCGGAGAAGAGGGTGGCGTACCACTCGGGGAACGCGGCGAAGGTCGCGCCGCCCGCGGTGAGCAGCCACACCTCGTTGCCGTCCCAGACCGGGCCGATGGTGTTGATGAGCACCCGGCGCTCGGGCCGGTTGCGGGCCAGCAGCTTGGTGAGGATGCCGACCCCGAAGTCGAAGCCCTCCAGGAAGAAGTAGCCGGTCCACAGGACGGCGATCAGGACGAACCAGACGTCGTGAAGTTCCATGACTGTTCCCTCGGCCTAGTACGAGAAGGCCATCGGCTTGTCGGCGTCACGGGTGTCGCCGCCGATCTTCGTGGGCGGGTTGAGGTCGGCCTCGGTGAGCTCGGGCGGGCCGGCCTTGACGTACTTCGCGAGCAGCTTGACCTCGACCACGGCGAGGATGGCGTACAGCGCGGTGAAGACGGTCATCGAGGTGAGGACCTCGCCCTGGGAGACACCGGGGGAGACCGCGTCCCGGGTCTGGAGGACGCCGTAGACGACCCACGGCTGCCGGCCCATCTCCGTGAAGATCCAGCCCCACGAGTTGGCGATCAGCGGGAAGGCGAGGGTCCAGGTCGCGATGCGCCAGTACCAGGGGGTGAGCTTCGGGCTGAGCGCCTTGTTCTTGAACAGCACCAGGTGCGGCACCTCGTCCTCGCCGACCCTCAGGGCTGGGGGCAGCATGAACTTCTTGCGGGTCAGCCACAGTCCGGCCAGTCCGATGGCGAAGGAGGCCATGCCGAAGCCGATCATCCAGCGGAAGCCCCAGAAGGCGACGGGGATGTTGGGCCGGTAGTCACCGGGCCCGAACTTCTGCTGCTCGGCCTTGTTCACGTCGTTGATGCCGGGCACGTACGAGGTGAAGCTGTCGTCGGCGAGGAAGGACAGCAGCCCTGGGATCTCGATGGCCACGGAGTTGTGGCCCTTGTCCACATCGCCATAGGCGAAGATCGAGAACGGCGCCGGCTTCTGGCCGTCCCACAGTGCCTCGGCGGCGGCCATCTTCATCGGCTGCTGCTTGAACATCACCTTGCCGAGGGTGTCGCCGCTGATGGCGGTGAGCAGGCCGGCGATGACCACGGTGACCAGGCCGAGCCGCAGCGAGGTCTTCATCTCGCGGATGTGCTTCTTGCGGGCCAGGTGGTAGGCGGAGATGCCCACCATGAAGGCGCCACCGGTCAGGAACGCCGCGGACAGGGTGTGGAAGGCCTGACTGAGGGCGGTGTTCTGGGTCAGCACGGCCCAGAAGTCGGTCAGCTCGGCCCGCCCCCTGACCTTGTCGATCTTGTAGCCGACCGGGTGCTGCATCCAGGAGTTCGCCGCGAGGATGAAGTACGCCGACAGGACCGTGCCGATCGAGACCATCCAGATGCAGGCCAGATGGATCTTCTTGGGCAGTTTGTCCCAGCCGAAGATCCACAGGCCGATGAAGGTGGACTCGAAGAAGAAGGCGATCAGCGCCTCGAAGGCGAGCGGGGCGCCGAAGATGTCACCGACGAAGCGCGAGTAGTCGGACCAGTTCATGCCGAACTGGAACTCCTGCACGATGCCGGTGACCACACCCATCGCGATGTTGATCAGGAAGAGCTTGCCCCAGAACTTCGTCGCCCTGAGGTACTTCTCCTTCTCCGTGCGCACCCAGGCCGTCTGCAGCCCGGCCGTGAGCGCGGCCAGGGAGATCGTCAGCGGAACGAACAGGAAGTGGTAGACGGTGGTGATGCCGAACTGCCAGCGCGCCAGTGTTTCCGGCGCCAAAGCCAGGTCCACGTCGTCACTCTCCTTACTACGGCGTGGTGCAGCGCGGTTTGCCCCTTTTATTGCACGCATACGGAACAAACGAGACGCGCTTGTGAACGCGTTCACATTCACAAGCCATTATGACGCACTGATTTTCAGCCTGCGTAGGGGGTCCCCCTCACTATGACCGACCGCACATGGGGCGAGGGGGATCATTTCGACACAGGCGCCTCTGTTTCACGTGAAACGGACGCCAGACAGATCATGGAACCGGGCACGGTGGCCTTCTGCGTGGACAGCGACGCAGTGCGTGCGCTGTCCTAGGTCCTGTCGTCAAACTCCCGTCGTCCGCCCGGAGGGCGGGCCGCGCGGCGTCAGGTGCGTGCTCTCGGCGTGCCGGGCCCCGGCCCTCGTACTGGATGTACTTGGGTCGGGGCCCGGTGCGGCGAGAGTGCGTGCATGGCGTCGCGCGGCAGACGGGAGTTTGACGACAGGGCCTAGGCAGCGTGGACGGGGACGCCGCTCTCCTGGCGGCCGTACGCGACGGCGGCCCCGTCCGGGTGGAACTGCTCGACGAGCAGAGCTACCGCCGGACTACAGCTCCCTGCGGAACGCCTCCGCCACCTTCAGGAAGATGTCGTTCGCCTCGGCCTCCCCGACCGTCACCCGCACGCCCTCGCCCGGGAACGGCCGGATCACCACTCCGTGCTCCTCGCAGGCCTGTGCGAACGGGACCGTACTCTCCCCCAGCCGCAGCCACACGAAGTTGGCCTGCGTCTCCGGCACCGTCCAGCCCTGGGCCCGCAGCGCATCGACCACGCGCGTGCGCTCGCACACCAGCGAACCCACCCGGCCCAGCAGCTCGTCCTCGGCCCGCAGCGAAGCGATCGCCGCCTCCTGAGCCAGCTGGCTCACCCCGAACGGCACCGCCGTCTTGCGCAGCGCCGCCGCCACCGGCTCATGGGCGATCGCGAAACCGACGCGCAGCCCGGCCAGCCCGTACGCCTTGGAGAAGGTCCGCAGGACGCAGACGTTGGCCCGCTTCCGGTACAGCTCGACACCGTCGGGCACCTCGGGGTCGCGGATGAACTCCCGGTAGGCCTCGTCCAGCACCACCAGCACATCGGCGGGCACCCGGTCGAGGAACCGCTCCAGCTCGGCCCGCCGCACCGCCGTGCCGGTCGGGTTGTTGGGGTTGCAGACGAAGACCAACCGGGTCCGGTCGGTGATCGCGTCCGCCATCGCGTCGAGGTCGTGCACATCGCCCGCCGTCAGCGGCACCTGCACCGAGCTGGCGCCGCTGATCTGCGTGATGATCGGGTACGCCTCGAACGACCGCCAGGCGTAGATCACCTCGTCGCCGGGGCCGCTGGTGGCCTGGATCAGTTGCTGGGCGACACCCACCGAGCCGGTGCCGGTTGCCAGGTCGGAGAGCGGCACACCGAAGCGATCGGACAGCTCGTTCATCAGCCCGGTGCAGGCCATGTCGGGGTAACGGTTGAAGTCACAGGCCGCCGCGCTCACGCTCTCCAGCACGCCGGGCAGCGGCGGGTACGGGTTCTCGTTGGAGGACAGCTTGTAGGCGACCGGTCCGCCGGCCGCGGCCGGCTTGCCCGGCTTGCCCGGCTTGTAGGTAGGAATACGCTCCAGCTCGGCGCGCAGCTTGGGGCTCGTCTCGCTCACCGCAGTCCTCCTCGCGACCACCGGCGGCCCGTCGACACCGCCGACATCCAATACTCCTCACCATAAGAGGATTCGGCGCCGCTGCGAACAGGTCCGGAACGCCCAGTAGTGCGGTCGTCGCCGCGGAAAGAGGCGAAGCTCACGTCTTCGACCGGCATCAGGGACATCCTCGTACGAAGGCGTACGTTTCGGGGGGCGCGCCGTACATATATCTATGCGCCGGTAGCTCGCGCCGTGGCGCGCGTCCCCCGTGAAGGTGAGTTGAGACCTCTTCGAGACATCGGGGACTTGGTAGGTCCATCCGCGTCGACCAGTCACGTCTTACTATTGGATCGGTCAACCACCTTGGTTCCCAAGGAAGTTGGCACCCAATGACCATGCAGAAACGTGCCTGTCAACGCGTGCATATGCGTCCGCACTACCCCACCGCATGAGCCCTACTATCGGCTCGCCATGACAGCAGCAGGGAAGCACCAGGTGAGCCGCGCGGAAACCTCACGTCGAGGCAGCCGGCCGGGTCGGGCGGGCATCAGAGACGTGGCCGCCGCCGCCGGGGTCTCCATCACGACCGTGTCCGACGCCCTCAACGGCAAGGGCCGGCTTCCGGATGCCACCCGGCGCCATGTCCGCGAGGTCGCCGACCGGCTGGGGTACCGGCCCTCGGCCGCCGCCCGCACCCTCCGTACCGGCAAGTCGGGTCTGATCGGCCTGACCGTGACCACATACGGGGATGAACCTTTCACCTTCACCGAGTTCGCCTACTTCGCCGAGATGGCACGGGCGGCGACATCGGCCGCGCTCGCCCGCGGCTACGCCCTGGTCATCCTGCCCGCGACCTCCCGCCACGACGTCTGGTCCAACGTCGCCCTGGACGGCACGGTCGTGATCGACCCCTCCGACCAGGACCCGGTGGTCAGCGAGCTGGTGCGACAGGGACTGCCGGTCGTCTCCGACGGCCGCCCGGCCGGCGCGCTCCCCGTCACCGCCTGGGTCGACAACGACCACGAGGCCGCCGTACTCGGCATCCTCGACCACCTCGCCGCCGCCGGCGCCCGCCGCATCGGCCTGCTCACCGGCACCACGACGGACACGTACACCCACCTGTCGACCACCGCGTACCTGCGCTGGTGCGAACGGGTCGGCCAGGACCCGGTCTACGAGTCCTATCCGGCGCACGACCCGTGCGCGGGCGCCGTCGCCGCCGACCGGCTGCTCGCCCGCCCCGACCGGCCCGACGCGGTCTACGGGCTGTTCGACCCCAACGGCACCGACCTGCTCGCCGCCGCCCGCCGCTACGGCCTGCGCGTCCCCGACGACCTGCTGCTGGTGTGCTGTAGCGAGTCCACCGTGTACGCCAGCACCGAGCCGCCCATCACCACCCTGTCCCTGAAGCCGCGCCGCATCGGGACCGCCGTCGTCCAGCTCCTCATCGACGCCATCGAGGGCGTCGAGTCGGACCAGCCGGTCGAGCAGGTGATACCGACCGAGCTGATCGTGCGCACCTCCTCCCAGCGGCGGTCCCCGCGCACGACGGTCAGCCCGCCGCGGACACCGGACGAGAAGTAGCACCGCCCGCCGCACCGGCCCGCACGGGGCCCGGCCGGTGCGGCACAGGGGACCCGGCGGCGCGGCGCGGGCGGGGACGGACCCGGCGGGCCGAGGGCTCGTCCGGCCGACAGCCGGTCGAACATCTGCCCAAACAGGGCGAAAGCCACGGTGAACTGGAGTCTTGTTCCGATTCACCACCCCTGGGTCATCACACGGCGCGACGCGCGTTCCTATGATGGGCCCACGACACCGCGGACCGCTGCGACCAGGCAGTCCGAAGCGGTGCAGATGCGGCGCGATGGTGGAGGGGTCTGATGACTCAGGGGGCCGGTCAGGGACCCGAGGTGGAGCGGACGGCGACGTTGCGCGACTTCCGGGTACCCGCGTACGTCCACGAGACCGGTCCGTACGTCCAGCACGTCCACCCCGGTGACGTCGTACCGCCCGCCGACGAGGCGTACCCCGAGGGCTACACCCCCACCCAGCGCGACCTGCCCGTCATCAACCGCGGCGACACCCTCCAGGTCCCCGTGGAGCCCGCCCCCGCCCCGGCCCCCCAGCCCGCGACCGGGCCCGGCCCGCTCTATGTCGTCGGTGACGTCCACGGCTACCTGGACGAGCTGGTGGCGGCCCTACAGGAGCAGGGCCTGATCGACGCCTCGGGCCAGTGGTGCGCGGGCACCGCCCGGCTGTGGTTCCTCGGCGACTTCACCGACCGCGGCCCGGACGGCATCGGCGTCATCGACCTGGTCATGCGGCTGTCCGCCGAGGCCGCGGCGGCTGGCGGATACTGCAAGGCCCTCATGGGCAACCACGAACTGCTGCTCCTCGGCGCCAAACGGTTCGGCGACACCCCCGTCAACTCCGGCGCGGGCACGGCCACCTTCCAGGCGGCCTGGCTGCTCAACGGCGGCCAGAAGACCGACATGGACCGCCTCCAGGACCACCACCTCCAGTGGATGGCCCGCCTCGACGCCGTCGAGGAGGTCGACGGCTATCTGCTCCTCCACTCCGACACCACCGCCTACCTCGACTACGGCGACTCCATCGAGGCGGTCAACGACACGGTCCGCGAGGCTCTGACCCGCAACGACGCCGACGAGGTCTGGGACCTGTTCCGCAAGTTCACCAAACGCTTCTCCTTCCGCGACGAGGGCGGCGCCGACGCCGTACGCTCCCTCCTCGATACGTACGGCGGCACCCGGGTCGTTCACGGGCATAGCCCCATTCCCTACCTCCTCGGCCAGGTCGGCTCCGAGGACGGCGAGGACAGCACCGGCCCGATCGTCGAGGGGCCGCACGTCTACGCCGACGGACTCGCCATCGCCATGGACGGTGGAGTGACCATGGCCGGAAAGCTGCTGGTCCAGCAACTGCCTTTGCACAGCTGACCGTTCGCCGGGCAGGCATCTCCCATCCGCGTACGCGCAGGCCGGACCGCAATTTCCGGCAATCCCCTGTCACCGTGCGCCGTCACGGCTCTACCATCGGCTTATCCGTAGCAGGCTCCCCTCCGTTTCTGCCCGACGGCTCGCCGGCGTGCGAGCCCCAAGCCCTACGGAGCATCGGGGGATGCACATGAACAGCGTTCCGCAGCACCTGCTGAGCGAGGACCGCCAGGAATTCGAGCGGCTCCTCGATGAGGCGCTGCGCTCCGCACCGCACCGACCGGAACTGGCCGCTGTCGGACAGCGGCTCAACTCCGAACAACTACGCACCATGGCACTCGACGCCTCCGCCCTGATCACGGCAGCCGCGGCGGCCGAGTACCAGCACTACGTCAAGCTGCGCGACGAGCTGCGTCACCCTGCGCTGTCCGGCCCGTCGGCCGTCGCCGACTCCGACGAGCCGAGCCCGGACTCGACCAGCACGGGCGTCGCCACCACCCTCGGCGAAGCCGCCGAAAGCACCGGCGCGGGCGCCATCGCGGTCACCGCCGTCCTGGCTCCCGTCCTCTCCGGGACCGCCGCGGTGATCTTCCTGCTGGTCGGCTACATCCTGAAGGTGCTCGACCCCCACCAGACCTTCGCCCGGACCATGCTCACCGCCGGCTGGGTGTTCGGCGCCATCACCGCGGCGGCGGTCCTCGTCGCCGCGGTCGGCCTGCTGCTCACCGCTCTGCGCAACAGCACCCGGGCGGACGACCGGGCACGGGACGCGGCCCACGAGGAGCTGGCCAGGGCCAGGGAGGCGTGGCGGGACGCCCTGCTGGAGCGCGGCATCCTGCCCTTCCTCCGGGAGGCACTCGCCGAACCCGGCACGACCACCGGTCACCCGTCGACCCCGTCCGCGCCGACCGGCCGCATACCCCGCCTCGGCTACGACCGCCCCGGCTTCAGCAGCCCCGACGACGGCACCGCGACCGGCCGCCCGAGCTTCACCAGCCCCGACTACACGAGCCCGGACTTCGGCGGCCCGGAGCACCAGCCCGAGTGATCCGACCGGCCCACCGGTGTGCTGCCACCACACCGGTCGGTCGTGGGCCCTACTGCCCCGCCACACCGGCCGACCGTCAGGGGACCGGCCGGCGCGGCGAGTCCGGCGTGCGGCACTCAGTCGGCGATCGGCAGGTACACCCGGTTGCCGGCCGCCGCGAACTCCTTGGACTTCTGGGCCATACCCTCCTCGATCTCGGCCCGGCTGCCGCCGTGCTCACGCCGGATGTCCTGCGAGATCTTCATGCTGCAGAACTTCGGGCCGCACATGGAGCAGAAGTGCGCCGTCTTGGCGGGCTCGGCCGGCAGGGTCTCGTCGTGGAACTCCCGTGCCGTGTCCGGGTCCAGCGCGAGGTTGAACTGGTCCTCCCACCGGAACTCGAAGCGGGCGTCGGACAGTGCGTCGTCCCACTCCTGGGCGCCGGGATGCCCCTTGGCGAGGTCCGCCGCGTGTGCGGCGATCTTGTAGGTGATGACACCGGTCTTGACGTCGTCCCGGTTGGGCAGGCCCAGGTGCTCCTTGGGCGTGACGTAGCAGAGCATCGCCGTGCCCCACCAGGCGATCATCGCGGCACCGATGCCGGAGGTGATGTGGTCGTACGCGGGCGCGACGTCCGTGGTCAGCGGGCCGAGCGTATAGAACGGAGCTTCATCGCAGATCTCCTGCTGAAGGTCGATGTTCTCCTTGATCTTATGCATCGGGACGTGCCCCGGGCCCTCGATCATGGTCTGTACGTTGAAACGCTTGGCGATGCGGTTGAGTTCCCCGAGCGTCCTCAACTCCGCGAACTGGGCCTCGTCGTTGGCGTCCGCGATCGAACCCGGCCGCAGGCCGTCGCCCAGCGAGTACGTGACGTCGTAGGCGGCGAGGATCTCGCACAGCTCCTCGAAGTTCTCGTACAGGAACGATTCCTTGTGATGCGCCAGGCACCACGCGGCCATGATCGAGCCGCCGCGCGAGACGATGCCGGTCTTGCGGTGGGCGGTGAGCGGGACGTACGGCAGCCGGACGCCCGCGTGGACCGTCATGTAGTCCACGCCCTGCTCGGCCTGCTCGATGACGGTGTCCTTGTAGATCTCCCAGGTCAGCTCCTCGGCCTTGCCGTCGACCTTCTCCAGGGCCTGGTAGAGCGGCACCGTGCCGATGGGGACGGGGGAGTTGCGCAGGACCCACTCACGGGTGGTGTGGATGTTGCGGCCGGTGGACAGGTCCATGACCGTGTCGGCGCCCCACCGGGTCGCCCAGGTCATCTTCTCGACCTCCTCCTCGATGGAGGACGTCACCGCGGAGTTGCCGATGTTGGCGTTCACCTTCACCAGGAACCGTTTGCCGATGATCATCGGCTCGATCTCCGGGTGGTTGACGTTGGCCGGCAGCACGGCCCGGCCCGCCGCGATCTCCTCGCGGACCACCTCAGGAGAAACGTTCTCCCGGAGGGCCACGAACTCCATCTCCGGCGTGATCTCGCCGCGGCGGGCGTACGCGAGCTGCGTCACCGCACGGCCGTTGCCGCCCCGCCGCGGCTGACGCGGACGTCCGGGGAAGACCGCGTCCAGGTTCCGCAGGCCGCCGCGCGGCGAGGTGTGCTTGATCCCGTCGTCCTCGGGACGGACCGGACGGCCCGCGTACTCCTCGGTGTCGCCGCGGGCAATGATCCAGTTCTCCCGCAGCGGCGGCAGGCCACGACGGACGTCCGTGTCGACGAGTGGATCGGTGTACGGACCTGACGTGTCATACAGCGTGACCGACTGCCCGTTGGTGAGGTGCACCTGACGGACCGGCACGCGCAGATCGGGGCGCGAGCCCTCGACGTACGCCTTGTGCCAGCCGATGGACTTCCCGACCTCCGGGGACTTCTCGTCCTGGACGGAGGCAGGCGTGCGTGCGTCCTTGTTGGCCATGAGACCTACTCCCTACGCCGGCATTACCCGGTAACAGGTTCGGCGGTCGACGCAGCGGCTTCCGTCTGCCGACGTTTCTTGTGGAACACCTCTTGTTCCACGTGAAACATCGCGTGTACGGAGGTCAGCGCCCTCTCAGCCCGGTGCTCCGAGCTCCCGCGTGTGCAAAGGTGCCTCCACGCTAGCGCCATGTGTGGCGCGGTGAACAGTGGGCCCCCGTCGTTCTTGCGATGATCGGGCGGTGACCAGGATGGAGCAGTACCCCTACCAGCCGCCCGAGCCGCCCCGCCGAGACGGCCCGGAACAGGGCGACGAACACGGCCACGGTCCACACGGCCACGGTCACTCACACGGCAACAGCCACTCGCACGGCCACAGCCACAACCACGGCCCGGCTGCCCCCGTCTCCCAGCACCTGCGCAAGGTCATCGCAGCGATCCTGGTCCCCTTCACCGCGGCGGTCCTGGTCGGCCTCGTGGTGCTCTGGCCCGGGCACGCCCCCTCCCACAAGCGCACCGGCGTCGGCTTCGACCGGCAGACCCAGCAGGCCACGGTCACCCGGGTCGTCGAGGTCAGCTGCAAGTCGGTGAACGCGTCCGGCGGCACTCCGGCCGGCGACACCTCCAGCGCCGAGGGCATGTCGGCGGAGGCGGAGACCGACAGAACCTGCAAGAAGGCCACCATCCGGGTGGACACCGGCAAGGACGAGGGCCGTACCTTCACCGAGATCGTGCAGCCGGACCAGTCACGGCAGTTGCACCAGGGCGAGAAGGTCGTGGTCGCCTACGAGCCCTCGGCCCCCAAGGACCTGCAGTACTCGGTGACCGATGTGAACCGGAAGTTCCCCATGGCACTGCTCGCGGGGATCTTCGCGGTGGCCGTCGTGGTGGTGGGCCGGCTGCGCGGGGTGATGGCGCTGGTCGCCCTGGCCGTGAGTTTCCTCGTGCTGACGCTGTTCATCCTGCCGGCGATCCTGGAGGGGGCGAACCCGCTGCTGGTGGCCGTAGTGGGGTCGAGCGCCATCATGCTGATCGCCCTGTACATGTGCCACGGTCTGTCGGCGCGTACGTCGGTGGCCGTGCTCGGCACGCTGATCTCGCTCTGTCTGATCGGCGTGCTCGGCTCGCTGTTCATCGGCTGGGCCGCGCTGACCGGCAACACGGACGACAGCACCGGCCTGATCCACGGCCTGTACCCGTCGATCGACATGAGCGGTCTGCTGCTGGCCGGTGTCATCATCGGTTCGCTCGGCGTCCTGGACGACGTGACGGTGACGCAGACCTCGGCCGTCTGGGAACTGCACGAGGCCAACCCGTCGATGGGCTGGCGCGGGCTGTACCGGGCGGGCATCCGCATCGGCCGGGACCACATCGCGTCCGTGGTCAACACCCTCGTGCTCGCCTACGCCGGTGCCGCACTGCCGTTGCTGCTGCTGTTCTCGATCGCGCAGAGCAGCGTCGGCACCGTGGCCAACAGCGAGCTGGTGGCCGAGGAGATCGTGCGCACGTTGGTGGGCTCGATCGGTCTGGTGGCCTCTGTCCCGGTCACCACCGCGCTGGCCGCGCTCGTCGTGTCGGCCGACCGGACCGGGCCCGGCGCCACGGCACCCGCCGGGGCACAGCCCGCACCGGCACGCGGCGGCCGGGGCCGACGCCGTAAGCGGTGACGCAGGGAGGGGTGACGCCTGAAGCCGGAAGCGGTCGGCCCGGAGGAGAGGTGAGCACCGGGGAGGGGCGAGCGCCGCGGAGAATGAGCACCGCGGAAGGGTGCGCCCACCAGAACGGGCGCCCACCGCAGAAGCGTTCCTGCACAGTTCCGCGCGGCACGACGGATCGCCCGCCACCCCGTGCCGTAACGCGTCAGCCGGCGCTCTGTTCCTCGGCGAGGATGCGGTCCAGGGCCTCGTCGAGGTGAGCGTCGAAATCAGCGAGCGCACCCTCCTGGCCGAGCGGCACGAGCTTGTCCGTACGGTCGAGGAAGGCCACGAGCGGCGGCGCCGACGAGCGGAACAGGGCCTGGTCGCCGCCGACCTGAAGCCGGATCAGCACCTCACCCAGTACCTCGGAATCGGCGGGGGCGATGTGCACGTCCCCCTCCCCGCACGGGCGGCCGACCCCGTCGATCAGCAGCTCCCGCCCGAAAGCCCAGGTCACCGGAGCATCACCGGGCAGATGAAAGGTGAGGCGTACGGCATACGGATCACAGGTCTCGTAGCGCAACTCCACCGGGATGCGGAAGGAGAGCTCCTCCGACACGAGAAAGCTCATCATGACTTCTGCCTGTACGGACTCGCGCATCGCCTATCCCGTCATATGACATCGACTGGCCGGGATTGATCCCTCTGACCGTGGTCAAATCTTGCTGAAAGTACACAAGAGATCACAAGGAGTAAGTTTTCAGATACTGATAGAGAGCGTGAGCGATCCCAGGTGCCGACCGATCTCCGCCTGCATCCGCTGTGCCGCGGGCATCAGCCGGTCGGCCTGACGGACGGGCAGGGAGAGGGCCATCGTGGCCGCGGTGGTGCCGACCGTGATCGGGACCGCCGCGCAGACGGTGCCGACCGCGTACTCCTGGCGCTCCACCACCGGTTCCATGCGCCGCATCCGGGCCAGCCGCCGCAGCAGCGCGTCGTTGTCCCGCACCGTGTACGGCGTGATGGGCCGCACCGGATACCGGGCGAGGTGGTCGCGCCGTGCGTCCTCGTCCAGCTGGGAGAGCAGACACTGTCCGATCGCGTGCGCATGGCCGGTCTCACGGAAGTCCGCCCACTCTTCCACCGCGGGCGCCTGACGGGAGGCGGAGACGCACATGACCTCGATCTCACCGTCCCGGTACATCGCGTAGTACACCGGTACTCCGATGGAATCGCGCCAGTGCGCCAGCGTGTCCGCCACCGTGCTGCGACGTTTCTGCTGCGCTCCACTGCGGCCCAGTCGCTCCGCCGCGTCACCGAGGAAGAACAGCCCCTTCTCGCGGCGCAGATAGCCCTCGTGGACCAGGGTGCGCAGCAGGTGGTACGCCGTGGGCAGCGCGAGGCCGGTCTCACGGGCGAGTTGTTTGGCCGGGGCGCCGTATGCGTGCGCGGCGACGGTCTCCAGCAGGTGCATGGCGCGCTGGACGGACCCGATGAGCGTGGCGGTGGGTGCGGGGGCGGCCGGTGGTCCCGGCCGGCCGGCGGAGGGCGGTGGTCCGGAGCGGCCGGCGGAGGGCGGTGGTCCGGAGCGGTCCGCGGCACGCGGGGGTCCGGGGATGTCCGCGGCCTGTGGCTGGCCCGGGACGGCCAGGGGTACCGGGCGCTGGACGGGGGGCGCGCAGGAGCGCGATGGGGTGGGGGGTGCGTGTGGTTCCGCCGGTGCGGTGTCAACCGTGGCCAAGGGTCACTCCCGGAGCGCGAGGGGGCAGCCCGTGCGAGGAAGAGCACGGAGGGGGGTCTGCGCCGCCCACGGGGCCGGACCCCGTGGGGAGTTCCGGACTTTAACCGCCCGCCACCGCCCGTAGACGGCTCCCGGGGGAAACTTCCCTCCCCCGAGGGAAGCGGCCCTCCGTCACGGGTGACCGGCTCCCGGGTGCCTCACCAGTCGCTGCGCGACGAGGAGTTCCCCATGAACTTGCGGACGATGTAGATCAGTCCGCCGACCAGGGCGACGAAGATCAGCGCCTTGAACAGCAGGCCGATAACGAACCCGACCACCGTCGCTATCAGGCCGCCGAACACGACCAGGGCGATGACCGGCACCGCGACCCACTTCACCCACCACGGCAGCCCCGCGAAGATCTCTCGCATCGCCCTCGTCCTTTGCGTCTCGTGCGTTGTCGATGTTCCGCACTCGATGCTAGGGCCGCGCAGGGCCCTCACGGGGGCCTCGCATCCCTTGTCCTCCCCTGACCCGTCCCCTAGGGAACCCGGGGCTCCCGGGTCACGCCTCGGGCGGAGAGAACACGACGAGCACCCTGAGGTCCTCGCTGATGTGGTGAAACTTGTGGGCGACCCCGGCGGGCACGTACACGACGCTGCCCCGCGCCACCTCGGTCGTCTCCAGACCCACGGTGATCGACGCCCGGCCGCTGACCACGAGGTACACCTCGTCTTGGCCGTGCGGCTTCTGCGGGTCGTGCTCGCCCGCGTTGAGGGCGTACAGGCCGACCGACATGTTCCGCTCGCGCAGGAACTGCAGGTAGGCGCCTTCGTTGGCGGCGCGTTCCGCCTCCAGATCGTCCAGCCGGAATGCCTTCATCGCCGCTGCCGCCCTCGCCTCACTGCTCGCTGTTCCGCTGCCCGCCGTCGCACCGCTCGCCGTCCGTCCGGCCAGGGTCCGCCCGGTCTGCCACGATCAGACACATGAAGAATTTCGTAGTCAAGACGATCGCCAACGCAGGCGCCCTGGCGGTCGCGGTGTGGCTGCTCGACAAGATCACCCTGACGGGTGACAGCACCGCCAAGAAGGCCGGCACGCTGATCGTCGTCGCGTTGATCTTCGGCCTGGTGAACTGGTTGGTCAAGCCGATCGTGAAGGTGCTCACCTTCCCGCTGTTCATCCTGACCCTGGGCCTGATCACCCTGGTCGTGAACGCGCTGATGCTGTTGCTGACCTCCTGGGTGTGCGGCAAGCTCGACCTGAGTTTCCATGTGGAGGGCTTCTGGACGGCCGTCGTCGGCGGTCTGATCGTCTCCGTCGTCTCCTGGGCGCTGCACGTCGTCCTGCCCGACGAGGACTGAGCTCATGGCCTACCGTGTCTGTTTCGTGTGCACCGGCAACATCTGCCGTTCCCCGATGGCCGAATCCGTCTTCCGCGCGCGCGTGGCGGAGGCCGGGCTGGAGGACCTGGTGGCGGTGGACAGCGCCGGCACGGGCGGCTGGCACGAGGGCGAGCCCGCCGACCCGCGTACCGTCTCGGTCCTGGAGGAGCACGGCTACGACAGCGAGCACGTCGCCCGCCAGTTCCTGCCGTCGTGGTTCGCCCGCCTCGACCTCGTGATAGCCCTCGACACCGGCCATCTCAAGGCCCTGCGGCGCCTTGCGCCCACCGAGGAGGACGCTCGCAAGATACGCCTGCTGCGCTCCTACGACCCCGCCGCCGGCGACGACCTCGACGTGCCGGACCCGTACTACGGGGGCCGGGACGGTTTCGAGGAGTGCCTTGAGATGGTGGAGGCGGCGGGCACCGGTCTGCTCGCCGCCGTACGGGACGAACTGGAGGGACGGGCCGCATGAACGACGCCACGAAGAACGTGGGCCGCGTCGGCGACGGCACGCGCGCGGTACGTGCGGGACTGCCGGAGCCGGCGAAGAACGAGCCGACCCTGCCCGGACCGGTGTTCGCGGCCCACTTCCACCTGCCCGGCGAGGTCTCGGGACCGTATGCGTACGGCCGTGACGACAACCCGACCTGGACGCTGCTGGAGCGGGCCGTCAGCGAGCTGGAGGCACCCGGGCGGGAGGACACCGAGACGCTGGTCTTCGCCTCCGGCATGGCGGCGATCTCCGCCGTGCTGTTCTCCCAGCTGCGCGCCGGGGACGCGGTCGTGCTGCCGTCCGACGGCTATCAGGTGCTGCCGTTGGTCGGCGCCCAGCTGGAGGCGTACGGCGTCGAGGTGCGCACCGCGCCGACCGGCGGGGACGCCCAGCTGGAGGTGCTCGACGGGGCGCGGCTGCTGTGGATCGAGTCGCCGTCCAACCCCGGGCTCGATGTCTGCGACATCCGGCGCCTGGCCGAGGCGGCCCACGCGCGGGGCGCCCTGGTGGCCGTGGACAACACCCTCGCCACCCCGCTCGGCCAGCGCCCGCTGGAACTGGGCGCCGACTTCTCCGTGGCCAGCGGTACCAAGCAGCTCACCGGCCATGGCGATGTCCTGCTGGGTTACGTCACCGGCCGCGGTGCCGAGGCGATGGCCGCCGTGCGCCGCTGGCGCAAGATCGTCGGCGCGATCTCCGGCCCCATGGAGGCCTGGCTCGCACACCGGTCCATCGCCACGCTCCAGCTGCGCGTCGACCGGCAGAACGCCACGGCCCTCGCCGTCGCGGAGGCGCTGCGGCGGCGGCCCGAGGTCTCCGGCCTGCGCTACCCGGGCCTGTCCGACGACCCCTCGCACAAGATCGCCACGCAGCAGATGCGCCGCTACGGCTCCGTCGTCTCCTTCACCCTGCCCACGCGCACGCGTGCCGAGCGTTTTCTGGCTGCCCTGCGGCTGGTGGAGGACGCGACGAGTTTCGGGGGGGTGCGATCCACCGCCGAACGCCGCCGCCGCTGGGGCGGGGACGCCGTCCCGGAGGGCTTCATCCGCATGTCCGTCGGCGCGGAGGACCCCGAGGACCTGGTGGCGGACGTGCTGCGCGCCCTGGACGCGTCCGCCGAGTAGCGTCCGCGTCTCCCGCCGCTGTCGTCAGGGCGGTCCGAGCCTCCCCCCTCGTGGCTCGGACCGCCTGCGGCTTTCCTGGGAAAGACCGTGCGAACCAGGCTAGTTGACTCTGCGTCAGTGTCCAATCACGCTAACGACAGAGACCTATCGACTTATTTATAGTTGGTGCCTGCCTGGGGGCCGGAGGGGGCAGCGACACGGGAGGGCGTGCCATGGATCTGGCCTTGCTGCGGACCTTCGTCGCCGTGCACAGAGCCGGTTCTTTCACCCGCGCCGCCGCTCTGCTCGGCCTCTCCCAGCCCGCTGTCACCTCGCAGATCCGCACGCTGGAGCGCCAGCTCGGCAGACCGCTGTTCCTCCGTCAGGCGCGCGGAGTGACCCCGACGACCGTCGGTGACGAACTCGCGCACAGGGCCGCACCGCATCTCGACGCCCTGGTGGAGATAGTGGAGAGCGGCCTGGACGACGAGTCCTCGTCACGGACGCTGCACCTGGCCGGGCCTCCGGAGTTCACCGCCGAACGTGCTCTGCCGGCGCTCAGCGAGCTGACCGGCGACGACGGCCGGAGCCTCGCGCTACGGGTCTCCTTCGGGACGACCGAGGAGGTGCTGGAGGGGCTGGCCTGCGGCCTCCATGATCTGGCCATCAGCACGGCATGGCCACGCGGGGCCCTGCTCACCGCCACTCCGCTCTGCGACGAGGAGCATGTGCTGGTCGCCGCCCCACGCTGGACGGAGCGGATCGGCGCGGACGCCCTGCGGCTGAAGGGCGCCCCGGCCCTGGAGCACCTGCCGCTCGTCGAGGTCCACGAGTCGCTGCCGTTCGTCTCGCGCTACTGGGCCTCCGTCTTCGACTCCCGCCCGGCCGCCACGGGCACGGTCGTCGTCCCGGATCTGCGTGCCGTGCTCTCCTGCGTCATCGCCGGAGCCGGACTGGCGGTGCTGCCCCGCTACCTGTGTGCCCCGGCGCTGGAGGACGGCGCGATCGTCACCCTGCACGATCCGGTGGTCCCGCCCCTGCGTACGTACTTCCTGGTGGTGCGGACCGGCACGCTCGCCCTGCCCCATATCGGCCGGGCCCATGAGTGGCTCCAGCGCGCCGCCACGGCCTGGGGCTGACCTGGTCCGCCCGGGATGCACGCACTGCGGTCATGTCGTGGCACTTTGCGATGTTTCACGTGGAACCAGCCGGGCCACATTTCTCCCATGACCGTCCGACCCGTGGTCAAGCGCACCGCCCGTGCCGTTCTCCTGGACGGCGACGACCTGATCCTGATCAAGCGCACCAAGCCCGGTGTCGATCCCTACTGGGTCACCCCCGGTGGGGGAGTCGAACCCGGGGACTCCACCGTCGTGGACGCCCTGCACCGTGAGGTGGAGGAGGAACTCGGCGCCAAGATCACCGACGTGGTGCCGTGTTTCGTGGACACGGTGGAGCACATCGGTGAGGACGGCGGCGCGACCGGGGTGAAGGTGCAGCACTTCTTCGTCTGTCGGCTGGAGTCCATGGACCCCTCCCTGCGTCACGGCCCCGAAGTGGACGAGCCGGCCGGTGAGTACGAGATCGTCCGCGTCCCGTTCACCCGCGTCGGCATCGCTTCCGTCCATCTCGTCCCGCTGTCCCTGCGCCACTACCTGGACGGGAACATCGAAGGGGTACGGGCCATGCACGCCCCCGACCTCGGCTAGGCGCGGTCAGCCCGCGCCGACGAGCCGTTCCTCCACCGCGTCGTGCCGTATGCGGCCGGCCGGGATGCCGATGTCCCGGAGGGTGTCGACGCCACTGCGGATCATTCCGGGCGGGCCCGAGAGATAGGCGTCGTACTCGGCCCATGGACCATAGGCGCGGATGGCGTCGGGGAACCGGAGCTGCGTCCGCTGGTCGATGACGGGCCGGACCGACAGCCAGGGGTGACTCTGCTGGAGCCTGAGCATCGTGTCGATGTCGTACAGGTCGTGATCGGTGCGCGCCCCGTAGAACACCTCGACCGGGCGACGTTCGCCGCGCCCGGCGACGTCCTCCACCAGGGCCTTGATGGGCGCTATGCCGGTGCCGCCGCCCAGGCAGAGCAGTCCGCTGTCGGTGGTGTGGTCGACGGTCATCGAACCGGCCGGCGGTCCGATGCGTATGACGTCTCCGGGCCGGGCACGGTGGACCAGCGCCTTGGATACCCAGCCGGCCGGAACGGCCTTCACATGGAACGTCAGCAGTCCGTCCGAGCGGGGCGCGGAGGCGAAGGAGTAGTGCCGCCACACCCGGGGCCACCAGGGTGTTTCCACGCTCGTGTACTGGCCGGCGAGGAAGGGATAGGGCTGGTCGGGGCGGACGGTGAGGATCGCGACGTCCGGGGTCCGCAGATCATGCGTGACGATCTGCGCCTGCCACCAGGCCGGGGCACGCAGTTCGTCGGCCGCCGCCGCGTCGATCATGACCTGGGACATCGTCGTGTAGGCCCGCACCCAGGCGGCCTCCGTCTCCGGGTTCCAGACGGTGGCGGCGTACTTGCTCAACGCGCCGATGAGGCATTCACCCACGGCCGGGTAGTGCTCGGCCCGCGTCCCGTACTTGCGGTGTCCGCGACCCAGGTTCCGCAGGTAGTCGACGAGGACCGGGGTGTCGTCCAGGTGCTCGGCCGCCGTGAGCAGTGCCTTCAGCAGGCGGTCCCGCTGGGTGTCCATCGCGGCCGGGAACAGGGCCCGCAGTTCGGGATGGCGGACGAAGAGGAGAGCGTAGAAGTAGGAGGTGGCCCTGTCGGCTTCGGGGCCGATCTCGGTCATCGTGCGGCGGATGAGAAGGGCGTCCGGCGAGCCCTCCTCAGCAACCGGGGCCGACCGCCGCACGGGCACGCGCAGCGACGCCTCGGGTGCGCCCTGATCACCGTTCGGGAGCGGAACCGATGCTCCCTGGCGCGGCATGAACCAGCCGCCCCCACCCGGCACGGCGCTCTCCCCCGGCGGGGTGGTCGGAGCATCCATGGTGTGCCCTCGCCTCGAACATCTTGCGGTCGTGCGCACCCTCCTCCCAGAAGGCGCACTCCATCCCGGACGTGAACCGGAGTCGACCCTACCGGTCGTCGGCACGCACACAAGTCCCTCCTCGCTCCGCCGAGAGGACAGCACGGGGCGAGCGGTGACGCCGCACAACTATCGGGCAGGTCCGACCAGTTCATAGGCATCCCACAGGTCCCGTCCCGTGTACGAATGGGTCGCCAGTCCGGCCAGGTGCGCATCGGCGTTGACCGCCACGGAAACCGGTACGGCAGCAAACAACTCCTTGTCCGACGACGAGTCGCCGTACGCCACACAGTCGGCTCGTGCCACCCCGAACTCCGCGCAGAGCCGGTTCGCGATGGTCACCTTGGCCGCTGCGCTGAGCGCCCCGGAGGGATCGACAGGCTCGGTGAACGGCACGGCTGGGAAGCGCGACCCATGCGCCGCGTGGGCACCCCAGTCGAGGAGGCGTTCCACGAAGAAGGAGGGTGAGAGAGACACCACCGCACAGTACTCACCCGCGCTTCTGATCGCCGTCCAGACCTCACGGATCCGGGTCAGCCAGGGAGCCGCCTCGAACGCGGCCCGCACATGTTCCTCGGTCAGGTCCGCCCAGAGGTCGTACACCAGGGCCGCGTACTGCGGCGGACCGATCCGGCCCTCCGCGATCGCACGGTCCAGTGCCACCGTCTCCGCCTCCAGGCCCAACTGGCGTGAAATCTCCACTGGAGCGGTCGTTCCGTGCAGCAAGGTCCCGTCGAGATCGAAGAGATGAAGTCTCGCCATGGCCCGAGGTTAGTGGGCGGCCGATGTTTCACGTGAAACACGCAGAGCTGTCCACGGGTTGTGCGCAGGACCACGAGATGGCCAAAAGCACGTGCGTCCGGCTCGAAACGGGTGGACGGCAGGGGTGCCGGTCGGACAGCCTGACCTGCGTGCCAACTCCTTCCCTCACCGCTCTGCCCATTCGCCGCCTGACGCTTCGCGATCTCACCGCCTGCGCCGACCTGTCCGAAGACCGGGGGTGGCCACGTGAGGAACACAAGTGGGGCTTCCTTCTCACAGCCGGGAAGGGCTTCGGCATCGACGACCCCGAGGGCGGCCTCGTCGCCGCGTGCGTGGTCACGGAGTACGGCACGTGGGGGCGGCCGGATCTCGGCGCCATCGGCATGGTTCTCGTGGCCGAGCGTCACGCCCGTCGGGGCGTCGGGCGCCGTCTGATGCGGCACGTCATGTCCAGCATGGGGACGACTCCCCTGACGCTGCACGCCACGCCGTACGGCCGTCCCTTGTACGAGGAGCTGGGCTTCAAGGTGACGGGCCGGGCGGAGATGCTGACGGGCCGCTTCACCCCCGGCGGCCGGGAGGACGGGGTCGTCACGCGTGCTGCCACCGCAGAGGATCTCCCAGCGATCCTGCGCCTCGACGAGGAGGTGTTCGGCACCGACCGCACCTCTCTCATCACCCGCCTGCCCGCCTTCGCCGATCAACTCCGGGTGGCCGAGGAGGACGGCCGCCTCATCGGTTACACCGCCGCGTGGCCCAACATGCACACCCATGTCGTCGGTCCGCTGATCGCCCGGGACACGGAGACCGCCAAGGCACTGATCGCCTCGCTGGCGGCCCGCACGGACCGTCCGCTGCGGACCGACATCGACGTGCGCCATGAAGAGCTGCTGACCTGGGCGAAGGAGCGCGGACTGGCCTCCGTGGCCGTCAACTCGGTGATGACCTATGGCATCACGGAACTGCCGGGGGACTGGACCCGGCGGTTCGCACCGCTGACGGTCGCCGCGGGCTGAGTCCTCGTACGACGCGCACCGGCCCCGCCGCTCGAAGCGGCGGGGCCGGTGTCATACGGGCCGGGCTGTTGCTGTGGTTCAGACGAGCGCCTGCACGGCCGCGGTGGCGAAGCCGTGGTCCTGGTCCGGAGCACCGCCGCCGACACCGATCGCGCCGACCAGCCGGCCGTCGCGGTGGACCGGGATACCGCCCGCGATGAACAGCAGGGGCCGGTCGAGCGCCGTGGGCAGGGTGTGGAAGAGGCCGCCGGGCTGGACGGCGTCGACGAGGTCGGCGGTGGGCGTGTTCAGCTGGAGAGCCGTGTAGGCCTTGCGGGTGCTGGTCTCGCCGGAGATCAGCACGGCGCGGTCGTCCCGGCGGAAGGCGAGCAGGTGGCCGCCGGCGTCCAGGACGGTGATGCTGACGGCGACTCCGGCGTCCTCGGCCGCCCGGCGGGCGGTGGCGACCAGCAGCTCGGCGTCCTCGATGGTGAGCGGGGCGACGGCGGTGGTGGTCATGGAGATGTCTCCTCGGGTGGTGCTGTGGTGGGTGCTTGCCGTACCGGGAGAGCCCCGGTACGGAGGTCTGACGGTGTGAGGCGTCCGGGGTGCGGGCGCTCAGTGGTGGACGGGCGTCCGCTGCTCCGCCGGTGTGCCGGAGGCGGTCGCGGTCCCGTGGGCGCCGTCACGGCGCTCCAGGGCCGCCGAGAGGAAGGCGAGGACCAGCGCGGCGGCGGCGAGGGCGGCACCGACCCAGTTGGGGGACGTGTAACCGAAGCCGGCCGCGATCACGAGGCCGCCGAGCCAGGCGGACAGGGCGTTGCCCAGGTTGAAGGCGCCGATGTTGACGGCCGAGGCGAGCGTCGGAGCGCCGTGTGCCTGGTCGAGGACGCGCTTCTGCAGCGGCGGCACGGTGGCGAAGCCGAGGGCGCCGATCAGGGCGATGGTCACCCCCGCCGCGATCTTGTTGTGGGCGGTCAGTGTGAAGAGCGCCAGGACGACGGCCAGTGCCCCCAGGGAGACGTACAGCATCGGCATCAGGGCACGGTCGGCGAACTTGCCGCCGAAGAGGTTGCCGGCCACCATGCCGAGGCCGAACAGGACCAGCAGCCAGGTGACCGATCCGTCGGCGAAACCGGCGACGTGGGTCATCATCGGGGCGATGTAGGTGATGGCCGCGAAGACACCGCCGAAGCCGAGGACGGTCATCGCCATGGCCAGCAGGACCTGGGCGTTCTTGAAGGCGGCCAGCTCGTGGCGCAGGTGTACGCCCTCAGGCCGCGGCAGCTCGGGAACGAGCTTGGCGATACCGGCGAGCCCGACGACGCCGAGGGCTGCGACGATGCCGAAGGTGACGCGCCAGCCGGCGCTCTGCCCGATGAACGTGCCCAGCGGGACGCCGACGACGTTGGCGATGGTCAGACCGGTGAACATCATGGCGATGGCGCCGGCCTTCTTGTGGGGTGCGACCAGCTCGGCGGCGACGACCGAGCCGATGCCGAAGAAGGCACCGTGGGCGAGCGAGGCGACCACTCGTCCGATCAGCATGACCGCGAAGGCCGGGGCGACGGCCGAGAGCAGGTTCCCGGCGATGAACAGGCCCATGAGCAGCATCAGCATCCGCTTGCGCGGGACCTTGGTGCCGAGCACGGTCATCAGCGGGGCGCCGATGACCACGCCGAGCGCGTAGCCGGTCACGAGCAGGCCCGCCGTGGGGATGGAGACCCCGAAGTCACTCGCGACCTCGGGCAGCAAGCCCATGATCACGAACTCGGTCGTTCCGATTCCGAAGGCCCCGATCGCGAGGGCCAGAAGCGCGAGAGGCATGAGGGGGTACACCTTCCCAGACGATTGCAGGAGCGCGTTGCGTTCCATCACAATAATTGCAGACGCGGGCTAAATGCAAGCGACGTCTATTGCGGCGGTGCTCTACTCTTGTGATGCAGCCATTCCGGGACGGAGGAAAACGCCAATGACAGCGACGGACCCCGCGCTCACCGCCCTCGCACAGGGCTGGTGCGCCCTTTCTGCGCTGCATGGACGGATCGAGGCGCACATCGAGCGCGCCCTACAGGCCAAGCACGACCTGAGCGTCCGCGAGTACTCACTGCTGGACGTCCTCAGCAGACAGCACGAAGGCGAGGGCGGGCATCTTCAGATGAAGCAGGTCGCCGACGCGGTCGTGCTCAGCCAGAGCGCCACCACCCGCCTGGTGACCCGGCTGGAGGACCGCGGACTGCTGGAGCGCTACCTGTGCCCCACCGACCGGCGCGGCATCTACACCAACGTCACCCCGGCTGGCCTGCGGCTGCTGGAGGAGGCGCGGCCCACCAATGACGCCGCCCTGCGCGAGGCGCTGGACAGCGCTGCTCAGAGCCCCGAACTGGCGCCGCTGGTGCGCGTGGTGGAGTCCCTGAACGTGCCCGCGTAGGGTGCGCCCATGGACGATCTTGAGGTACGTGCCGCGACCGCCGATGACCTCCCGGCGATCGTGGCGATGCTCGCCGACGACCCGCTCGGGGCCCAGCGCGAGTCACCCGGCGATCTCACGCCGTACCGGAGCGCGCTGGAACGCCTTGCCGCCGACCCCAACCAGCACGTCGTCGTCGCCGTACGCGACGGCCGTGTGATCGGGACTCTCCAGCTGACGATCATCCCAGGGCTCTCGCACAAGGGGGCCACTCGTGCGCTCATCGAGGCCGTACGCATCCACGCCGACGAGCGGGGCAGCGGGCTGGGCGGCCGGCTGATCGAGTGGGCGATCGACACGTCCCGACGACTCGACTGCCGGATGGTGCAGCTCACGTCCGACAAGACGCGGACCGATGCTCACCGTTTCTACGAGAGGCTGGGCTTCACCGCCTCACACGAGGGCTTCAAGCTGCGCCTTTGACGGCGGCCCGAAGAACGGAACAGGGGGTGTGTTCCACGTGAAACACACCCCCTGTGCCTATCCGGGCTAGCCGATGCCCCGCCATCCCTCCGGATCCACGCCACCGGGCACCGGGGCCTCGGGGGCGTACGGCTGCCGGGTGAACACGAATGAGCCGAGATCCAGGTGGCTCACCGACCCGTCCGGGCGCCGCTCGGGACGCAGCAGCTCACCGGCGTAGTAGCCCTCCAGCCCCGTCCAGGTGCCGTCGCCGTTCGCGCGGAAGCGGGCTTTCCGTCCACCACCCGCCAGGGGCGCCAGCGCGAGCAGGCCGTCGGCGGTCGCACGCAGGCCGAAGGCGTGGGTGCCCCAGTACCACTGCCCCACGAGCCCCAACACGGCCGGGTCGACCTCCCTCAGCGGTCGCCAGGGCTCGGGGATGCGCGGCTCCGCCTCCGCGACGATCCGGACGAGATCCGCTCCCACGGCACCCAGCGGCGGACCACTGGTGCAGTTGGCGAGCACCACCGCGGCCACGTCGTCCTCCACGCTGATCGTGAGGTTGGCCAGAAAACCCGGCAGGGAACCGGAGTGCCCGACGAGCAGCCGGCCGTCACGGCACTGGATCTGCATGCCCAGGCCGTACGTGTCCCCGTCCACCACATCCGCGGCCTCGGCGGGCGCCGCCGGGGTGCGCATCTCCCGGACGGACTCCGCACTCAGGACCCGCTCGTCTCCGCCGGCCAGAAACGCCGCGAACCGCGCCAGGTCCCCGGTGGTCGACCAGAGCTGCCCGGCCGGTGCCATCCGGCCCAGGTCCTCCGTCGGCTCGGGGAGCATCGCGTCGGCCCACGGGTGCACCGCCCATCCGCCCGCGTGCGGGTGCTCCGGCTGCGAGCTCGTCCGGTGCAGGCCCAGCGGCTCCAGGATCTCCGCGCGCAGCACCTCCTCCCAGGGCGCGCCGCGCAGCTCTTCCACCAGGGCCCCGAGAACCGTGTAGCCGGGGTTGGAGTAGTGGTGCCGTCGGCCGACGGGATGCAGGAGGGGCTGTTCCCCGAGCACATCGCTCAGTGCGGGCCGCAGGGAGCCGGGCGTCCGCTCCCACCAGGGCGCGGGCGATTCGGCCGCCAACCCGGCGGTGTGCGCGAGCAGTTCCGCGATCGTCGACTCCCCGGCGCCGGTGCCCGGCAGATGCTTCTCCAGCGGGTCACCGAGATCGAGGACGCCCTCGTCCCGCAGCCGCATCACCAGTACGGCGGTGAAGGTCTTGGTGATGGATCCGATCCGGTACTGCACGGTCTCGTCCGGTCCGTGCCCGTCCACCGAGGTCCGCGCCCCGTGCCACACGGCCTGCCCGTCCCGCACCACGGCGGCGACCAGTGACGGAGCCCGTCCATCGGCCTGCGCGACAGCGATCCGGTGGAGCAAGGCCCGGCGGGTGGCGGGGAGCAGCGCTTCCTGAGTTCTCGTCATGGGCCCAGTCCACCTGGTACGGCGGCGGGCGTCGAATGCATTTGCCGCGCGCCCCCGGGCCGGGCCCGCCGACACCCCCGCCCGTCACCGCGGATGTGCCCGGTGGATCAGGTCTGGGCCATGTCCACGAAGCGCGAGTAGTGGCCCTGGAAGGCGACCGTGATGGTCGCCGTCGGGCCGTTTCGGTGCTTGGCGACGATCAGGTCCGCCTCGCCCGCGCGCGGCGACTCCTTCTCGTACGCGTCCTCACGGTGCAGCAGGATGACCATGTCGGCGTCCTGCTCGATGGAGCCGGACTCACGCAGGTCGGAGACCATCGGCTTCTTGTCCGTGCGCTGCTCGGGACCACGGTTGAGCTGCGAGAGCGCGATGACCGGGATCTCCAGCTCCTTCGCGAGGAGCTTGAGGTTACGGGACATGTCCGAGACCTCCTGCTGACGGCTCTCGGCGCGCTTGGAGCCACCGGACTGCATCAGCTGGAGGTAGTCGATGACGACCAGCTTCAGGTCGTTGCGCTGCTTCAGGCGCCGGCACTTGGCGCGGATCTCCATCATCGACAGGTTCGGGGAGTCGTCGATGTACAGCGGCGCGGCCGACACGTCCGGCATGCGGCGGGCGAGCCGCGTCCAGTCCTCGTCGGTCATCGTGCCGGACCGCATGTGGTGCAGGGCGACTCGGGCCTCGGCGGACAGCAGGCGCATCGCGATCTCGTTGCGGCCCATTTCGAGCGAGAAGATGACGCTCGGGAGATTGTGCTTGATGGAGGCGGCCCGCGCGAAGTCCAGGGCGAGGGTCGACTTACCCATGGCGGGACGGGCCGCGATGACGATCATCTGGCCCGGGTGGAGGCCGTTCGTCAGCGAGTCGAAGTCCGTGAAGCCTGTGGGCACACCTGTCATCTCGCCGCTGCGCGAGCCGATCGCCTCGATCTCGTCGAGGGCGCCTTCCATGATGTCGCCGAGCGGGAGGTAGTCCTCGCTGGTGCGCTGCTCGGTGACGGCGTAGATCTCGGCCTGGGCGCGGTTGACGATCTCGTCCACGTCTCCGTCGGCCGCGTATCCCATCTGCGTGATGCGCGTACCGGCCTCGACCAGGCGGCGCAGGACGGCCCGCTCATGGACGATCTCCGCGTAGTACTCGGCGTTGGCGGCCGTCGGCACGGTCTGGACGAGGCTGTGCAGATACGCGGCGCCGCCGACCTTGTTGATCTCGCCACGCTTGGTGAGTTCGGCGGCGATGGTGATCGGGTCGGCCGGCTCGCCCTTGGCGTAGACGTCCAGGATGGCCTGGTAGATCGTCTCGTGCGCGGGCTTGTAGAAGTCGTGGCCCTTGAGGATCTCGACGACATCGGCGATGGCGTCCTTGGACAGCAGCATGCCGCCCAGCACGGACTGCTCGGCGTCCAGATCCTGTGGCGGCACCCGCTCGAAGGACGAACCCCCGCCGTCCCAGGCGCCGTTCTCCCGGCCCCGGTCGTGCTGCTCGTCACGACCCCGGCCGACATCACCGCGCCGGCGGGAGGCCGGCAGACGATCACTGGGCCCGCTGTCGGCCCATGGATCGTCCAAGGGCTCGGAAATGCTCACCGAGCCACCTCCTCCCGTCCGCACGGCGGACCTCGCCGTGTCCTCTTTTGTACGGCACGGCACTGACAAACAAGACGCCCAACTCCGGTTCTCGCGCGTCGGGTTTGTGACGGTTCCCCGGCCCGAAGAAGGACGTCTTCGGGGGCCGGCGAGGGAGCGGGCGCCGGACCACCGTAGGCCCGTCGGCACCGTCAGCCAATCTGGTTATCCACAGGCCATGTGGACGACGGCCCGGATGCTGTGGAGAACTCGCCGAAACCTGTGCACGACCCGGTGGAAAGCCCTGTGAACAAGCCCTCGCTCCCCTCAAGACCAAGCCTCTGACCTGCATATTTATGATCCACTGGCTGTGCAGAGAAAAAACTTCCCCAGTCGGGCCAAGATCGCTTCGAACGGCACCCGAAAGGACACGGCTCGCGATCAATAGTAAGGACCACTAGCCGCTTGCATCTCTTACCTGTGGACGGTTACATTGATGCTCATGACACAGGCTCCAGAGATCCCCAAGGCCACCCTGCGTCGGCACGACCGAGAAATCGTCGCGCTGGCCGTCCCGGCCTTCGGCGCCCTCGTCGCCGAGCCTCTCTTCGTCATGGCGGACAGCGCGATCGTCGGCCATCTCGGGACCGCTCAGCTCGCCGGTCTCGCCGTCGCCTCGGCGCTCCTCACCACCGCCGTGAGTGTCTTCGTCTTCCTCGCCTACGCCACCACGGCCGGCGTGTCCCGCCGCGTCGGCGCCGGCGATCTTCCGGCAGCCATCCGTCAGGGCATGGACGGCATCTGGCTGGCGCTGTTGCTCGGCATCGCCGTCATCGCCGTCGTCCTGCCCCTCGCACCCGGCATCGTGGACCTCTTCGGCGCCTCCCCGACCGCGGCCCCCTACGCCATCACCTATCTGCGCGTCTCCGCACTGGGCATCCCGGCCATGCTCATCGTCCTGGCCGCGACCGGGGTGCTGCGCGGCCTCCAGGACACCAGGACCCCGCTGTACGTAGCCGTCGCTGGATTCGTCGCCAACGCCTCGCTCAACGCGGGGCTCGTCTACGGTGCCGGGCTCGGTATCGCCGGTTCGGCCTGGGGCACGGTCATCGCACAGTGCGGCATGGCGGCCGTCTACCTGACCGTCGTCGTCCGTGGGGCCCGTCGGCACGGCGCCTGTCTCCGGCCGGATGCCGCCGGCATCCGGGCCTCGGCTCAGGCCGGCGTCCCCCTGCTGGTCCGCACGCTGTCCCTGCGGGCGATCCTCATGATCGCCACAGCGGTCGCGGCCCGTCTCGGCGACGCCGACATCGCCGGGCACCAGATCGTCCTGTCCCTGTGGAGCCTGTTGTCCTTCGCGCTCGACGCGATAGCGATCGCGGGACAGGCCATCATCGGCCGCTACCTCGGAGCGGACGACGCCCAGGGAGCCCGTGAAGCCTGCCGCCGTATGGTCCACTGGGGTGTCGCGACCGGAGTCGTGCTGGGCCTCCTCGTGGTGGCCGCACGACCGCTCTTCCTGCCACTGTTCACCAGCGACTCCCTGGTGAAGGACGCCGCTCTGCCGGCCCTGCTGCTCGTGGCGCTGTCGCAGCCCATCTGCGGCATCGTCTTCGTCCTCGACGGGGTCCTCATGGGCGCGGGGGACGGCCCGTATCTGGCCTGGGCCATGGTCGTCACCCTGTTGGTGTTCGCTCCTGCGGCCCTGCTCGTTCCGACGTTCGGCGGCGGACTCACCGCCCTTTGGGCCGCGATGACGTTGATGATGGCGGTCCGGATGCTGACCCTGTGGCTGCGGACCCGCTCGGGCCGCTGGGTCGTGACGGGCGCGACCCGCTGACCGTTTCACGTGAAACATGCCGACGTCCTGGTGACGGTAGCCCGGTCATGGAAGCTCGGTCTGGAGAACCCCTGGACATGGGAAAGGGGCCGCGCCCAATGAAGGGTGCGGCCCCTTTCACCGGCTCAAGCGAGCACGGCGATCACGCGGCGATCAGGCCGCGACGACCTCGACGTTGACCTTGGCGGCAACCTCGGGGTGCAGACGCACGGACGTCTCGTGGGCGCCCAGGGTCTTGATCGGAGCGGACAGCTCGATGCGGCGCTTGTCGACCTCGGGGCCACCGGAAGCCTTGATCGCGGACGCGATGTCGGCCGGGGTGACGGAACCGAAGAGACGGCCGGCGTCGCCGGAGCGGACGGCCAGACGGACCTTCACGCCCTCAAGCTGGGCCTTGACCTGGTTGGCCTGCTCGATGGTCTGGATCTCGTGGATCTTGCGAGCACGACGGATCTGCTCGACGTCCTTCTCGCCACCCTTGGTCCAGCGGATAGCGAACTTCCGCGGGATCAGGTAGTTGCGAGCGTAACCGTCCTTGACGTCGACGACGTCGCCCGCGGCACCGAGGCCGGTGACCTCGTGAGTGAGGATGATCTTCATGAGTCGGTCACCCTTCCCTTATCGCGCGGTGGACGTGTAGGGCAGCAGCGCCATCTCACGGCTGTTCTTGACGGCCGTGGCGACGTCACGCTGGTGCTGCGTGCAGTTGCCGGTCACGCGACGGGCACGGATCTTGCCGCGGTCGGAAATGAACTTCCGCAGCATGTTCGTGTCCTTGTAGTCCACGTACGTGACCTTGTCCTTGCAGAAAGCGCAGACCTTCTTCTTCGGCTTGCGCACAGGCGGCTTCGCCATGGTGTTTCTCCTGTGTGATCAAGAAGTTGGGATACGACCCGCCCTCGACCCGGACCGGCCCGGAAGGCCTGGCCCGAAGGCTTAGAAGGGGGGCTCGTCCGAGTAGCCGCCACCGCCGCCGGAGCCGCCGCCCCAGCCGCCGCCACCCTGGTTGCCACCGGCGGGAGCGCCGGTCGCCCACGGGTCGTCGGCCGGAGCGCCGCCGCCCTGCTGGCCGCCACCGGGGCCACCGCCCCAGCCGCCGCCACCCTGGCCGCCACCGCCGCCGTAACCGCCCTGGCCACCGCGAGCGCCACCGGCGGTCTTGGTGACCTTGGCCGTGGCGTTGCGCAGGCTGGGGCCGACTTCCTCGACGTCCAGCTCGTAGACCGTGCGCTTGACGCCCTCACGGTCCTCGTAGGACCGCTGCTTCAGCCGGCCCTGCACGATGACGCGCATGCCTCGCTGGAGCGACTCGGCGACGTTCTCCGCCGCCTGACGCCAGACCGAGCAGGTCAGGAAGAGGCTCTCGCCGTCCTTCCACTCGTTCGTCTGGCGGTCGAAGGTGCGGGGAGTGGACGCGACGCGGAACTTCGCGACCGCCGCACCGGACGGGGTGAAGCGCAGCTCGGGGTCGTCGACAAGATTGCCGATGACCGTGATGACGGTCTCGCCTGCCATGGGGGAACCTCTCGGCGGGTTTGCTGCTCTGGCTGCTTGTTGCTGCTACTCGAATCCCGAGATCAGCTGAGCGGGGAAGCTCAGTGGGTCTCGGGGCGGAGGACCTTGGTCCGGAGGACCGACTCGTTCAGGTTCATCTGGCGGTCGAGCTCCTTGACGACCGCAGGCTCGGCCTGCAGGTCGATGACCGAGTAGATACCCTCGGGCTTCTTCTTGATCTCGTAGGCGAGACGACGACGGCCCCAGGTGTCGACCTTCTCAACCTTGCCGCCGCCGTCACGGACGACGGACAGGAAGTTCTCGATCAGCGGGGAGACAGCGCGCTCCTCGAGATCGGGGTCGAGGATGACCATCACCTCGTAGTGACGCATGTGGAACCCACCTCCTTTGGACTCAGCGGCCACGGTCGTTCCGTGGCAGGAGGGTTGTGATGCGTACGCAACGGTATCGGCCGCCACTGACAATCGGGTTCCTTCGGGGAAGCCGGCAGTGTGACCCGGGCAGGTCTGGGCAGACACCAGTGCAGACGGTACAGACTACCCGCACACACGCTTCCGGTTGAAATCCGGCCGTCGACCCCGACAATCTGTACACATCGGGTGTGTACGGCGCTACGATGCGCCGCCTTCCGCAGGAGGTGCCCATGGCACAGGCATTGCGACCCAACACCGCCGGTTCCCTCTTCGCCACGGACGGCAAGCCCCATCCCCTTCAGGACACCCTGATGGCGGTGACGCTCGCCCTCGGCCTGCTGTCCTTCATCACGTCCTTCTTCCACAGCCTTCACCTGTTGACCTCGTGGGCAGGCCTGGTGGCACTGGCCACGGGCGTGTACGGACAGTGGATCTCGGTGACCACGCGGCAGCGGTTCGGCCTGATCCTGGGTCTCGGCGCCGCCGGAGTCGGTTTCCTGATCGGCATGGCCCACGGCGGCCTGTTCGGCGGGATCATCAGCTGACTTCACCAGGCTCAAAGCCCCGTACGCCCAGTCGGGGCGCTCGCAAGGCGCAGTAGGCTTCGGCGCGAGAGCCGGAGCCCCTGTACCCATGGGGACACACCAGCCCGAGGAGCGCCCCGAATGAGCCTGACCCTGAGGACCATCAGTCGCGAGCAGCATCTGGCCTTCATCCAGAGCCTGCCGGCGGCGAGCCACATGCAGGTCCCGGCCTGGGCAGATGTGAAGGCGGAGTGGCGCTCGGAGAACCTGGGCTGGTTCGACAAAAGCGGCCAGATGGTCGGCGCGGGCCTGGTCCTCTACCGCCAGCTGCCCAAGATCAAGCGCTACCTCGCCTATCTGCCCGAGGGCCCGGTCATCAACTGGTACGCGCCGAACCTGGACGACTGGATCCAGCCGATGCTGGCGCATCTGAAGCAGCAGGGCGCCTTCTCCGTGAAGATGGGCCCGCCGGTGATCATCCGCCGCTGGAACGCAGACACCATCAAGAGGGGCATCCAGGACCCGGACGTCAAGCGTCTGCGCGACCTGGAGGCCGACTTCATCGAGCCGCGCGCCTTCGAGGTGGCCGACAAGCTGCGCCGCATGGGCTGGCAGCAGGGTGAGGACGGCGGCGCCGGCTTCGGCGACGTGCAGCCCCGCTACGTCTACCAGGTGCCGCTGGCGAACCGCTCCCTGGAAGAGGTCCACAAGAACTTCAACCAGCTGTGGCGCCGCAACATCAAGAAGGCCGAGAAGGCCGGCGTCGAGGTCGTCCAGGGCGGCTACCAGGACCTGCCCGAGTGGCAGCGGCTGTACGAGATCACGGCCGTCCGCGACCACTTCCGGCCCCGCCCGCTGTCGTACTTCCAGCGCATGTGGACGGCCCTCAACACCGAGGACCCGAACCGCATGCGGCTGTACTTCGCCCGCCACAACGGGGTGAACCTCTCGGCCGCGACGATGCTGATCGTCGGCGGGCACGTCTGGTACTCCTACGGCGCCTCCGACAACATCGGCCGCGAGGTCCGGCCGTCCAACGCCATGCAGTGGCGGATGCTGCGCGACGCCTACGCGCTCGGCGCCACCGTCTACGACCTGCGCGGCATCTCCGACTCGCTGGACGAGACCGACCACCTCTTCGGCCTCATCCAGTTCAAGGTCGGCACCGGCGGCCAGGCCGCCGAGTACCTCGGCGAGTGGGACTTCCCGCTGAACAAGCTGCTCCACAAGGCGCTCGACATCTACATGTCGCGACGCTGAGCCGCGCGGGCGTTTGATTCCATAGCCTTCGCAGCTCTCACACCTCTGATCCACCGCAGCTACGAGAAAGGTTCCGGGTCCGGCCATGGCGCTCACGCTCTACGTCGACACCGCGCGCTGGCGGGCGCACCACAAGCACGTGCAGGAGCAGTTCCCGGGACTCGTCCCGGTCTGCAAGGGCAACGGCTACGGCTTCGGGCACGAACGGCTGTCGGAGGAGGCCACCCGGCTCGGTGCCGACCTGCTCGCCGTCGGCACGACCTACGAGGCCGCGCGCATCAAGGACTTCTTCAGCGGTGACCTGCTGGTGCTCACGCCGTACCGGCGTGGCGAGGAGCCCGTGCCGCTGCCCGACCGGGTCGTCCGCTCGGTGTCGTCGATCGACGGCGTGTACGGCCTCGTGGGTGCCCGTGTCGTCATCGAGGTGATGTCCTCGATGAAGCGGCACGGCATCAGCGAGCAGGATCTGCCCCAGCTGCACCAGGCCATAGAGAACGTCCGGCTGGAGGGCTTCGCCATCCACCTGCCGCTGGACCGCACCGACGGCTCGGACGCCGTCGAGGAGGTCATCGGCTGGATGGACCGGCTGCGCGCGGCACGGCTGCCGCTGCACACGATGTTCGTCAGCCACCTCAAGGCGGACGATCTGGCCCGGCTCCAGCAGCAGTTCCCGCAGACCCGGTTCCGCGCCCGCATCGGCACGCGGCTGTGGCTGGGGGACCATGAGGCCACCGAGTACCGCGGTGCCGTCCTGGACGTCACGCGCGTGGCGAAGGGCGACCGGTTCGGCTACCGGCAGCAGAAGGCGGCCTCGGACGGCTTCCTGGTGGTCGTGGCGGGCGGAACGTCGCACGGCGTGGGTCTGGAGGCCCCGAAGGCCCTGCACGGCGTCATGCCGCGCGCCAAGGGCGTCGCCCGGGCCGGGCTCGCCACGGTCAACCGGAACCTCTCCCCGTTCGTCTGGGGCGGCAAGCAGCGCTGGTTCGCCGAGCCGCCGCACATGCAGGTGTCGATCCTGTTCGTGCCCTCGGACGCCCCCGAGCCGAAGGTCGGTGACGAACTGGTGGCCCATCTGCGGCACACCACGACCCAGTTCGACCGTCTCGTGGACCGCTGAGCCCGTCCAGAACGCCGATAAGGCCGTATCCGGTGCTCCCGGATACGGCCTTCTGTGTGCACCGCCTGCCGCGTACCGAGGAGGCGTGGCGCGCGTTCGCTCAGAGCGAACGGTCGTCGTGGGACAGCGTCTCCGGGCGGCCCCAGTCCACCTGAGGCCCCTCGAAGTCGGCGGCGTGGCGCAGCGTATGGGCTCCCATGCCGAACACGAACACGTCCTCCGCGCCATCGAGCACTCCGCCCGACGGGTCGTCGTCACCGGACCGGCGCACCACGTCCCGCTCCGGCATGAGGATGTCCCGTACGACGACGGCGCACAGGTACAGCGTGCCCAGCAGGTGCACGACGATCGCCCAGTGGTAGCCCTGCGTGGGCAGGCCCTTGTGGGCGTCTCCGCTGGTCGTGTAGGCGAGGTACAGCCAGATCCCCAGGAAGTACGCCACCTCGCACGCCTGCCAGATCAGGAAGTCCCGCCACTTGGGCCGGGCGAGGACCACCAGCGGCACCAGCCACAGGACGTACTGCGGGGAGTAGACCTTGTTGGTGAGGATGAAGGCGGCCACCATCAGGAAGGCCAGCTGGGCGAAGCGCGGCCGACGCGGGGCGACGAACGTCAGCGCGGCGATGCCGAGGAAGCACAGCACCACGAGCACCGTGGCGGCGGTGTTGACGAACTCGGTGGTGGGCGGGCTGCTGGAGTTCTGCGCCCAGATCAGCCAGAAGGAGCCGAAGTCGACACCGCGTTCCTTGCTGAAGGTGTAGAACTTCGCCCAGCCCTCACGGATGTGGAAGCCCGTCGCGTCGTGCGTGATCATCACGGGCAGGTTCACCACGAGCCAGGCGACCACCGCGCCGCACACAGCCTGGAAGAACGCGCGCCACTTGCCCGCCCGCCAGCACAGCACCAGCAGCGGCCCCAGCAGCAGGACGGGATACAGCTTGGCGGCCGTGGCGAGGCCCAGGAGGACACCGAAGGCGAGGGCGCGACCCCGGGACCACATCAGCATCGCGGCGGCCGTCAGCGCGACGGCCAGCAGGTCCCAGTTGATGGTCGCGGTCAGCGCGAGGGCGGGCGCCAGGGCGACCAGCAGACCGTCCCAGGGGCGCCGGCGGTGGGTACGGGCCACGCACACGGCGATGACGGCGGCGCACACCATCAGCATCCCGGCGTTGACGAACCAGTACCACTGCTCCTGGTGCTGGATGCTGCCGCTGTGCGGGGTCAGCCAGGAGGCCACCTCCATGAACACGCCGGTGAGCACCGGGTATTCGAGGTAGTCCATGTCGCCGGGAAGCTTGTCGAAGTACGGCACGAGATGGTCGGCGAACCCGCGGCCCTGGTAGAGGTGCGGGATGTCCGAGTAGCAGGCGTGCGTGTACTGGCTGCTCGCTCCGAAGAACCAGCCGCTGTGGTAGCAGGGCGCCTTCTGGACCAGGCCGAGGGCGAACATGCCGATAGCCACGAGCGCCACGATCCGCACGGGGGTCCACCAGGAGGTGCCCAGCAGGGCGTGCCGCCCCAGAGGACCGCCGATCAGCTCACTGCCGGCGGCGGCGACCTCGTCCTCCCTGGTCGGCTGCACCGGCTCGGCCACGGCGGATCGCACGGACTCGGGCTCGTGCATGCTCGCGGGCGTCATCTCTGCACTGGGCATGGGACACATAGTGCCGTACCCGGCTAGGAAAACACCGAGGGCCGCCGCACCCGCTGGGTGCGGCGGCCCATGTTTCACGTGAAACACCCTTGGTGGGCGATATGGTCGCCAACCGGTCGGATCGCCGGGCTAGCCGGTCTGGCTCCCGAAGAAGCCACCGTTCCCGTTCCCGTTCCCGTTCCCGTTGCCCCGGGTGTCACCGGTCCCGGTCGTATCCGTGACCGTGGGTGACGGCGACTCGCCTCCGCCCCCGTTGACACCACCTGTGTCCACGCCTCCGGCGCCATTGCCGTTGGCCCCGCCATTGCCGTTGCAGTTCGGGTCCCAGCCGAGCTGGCAGGACTCACTCACCGACGGAGACGGTGAGGTGGTCGTCTTGCTCGGCGTCGGGCTCGGCGTGTCACTGGGCGTCGGGCTCGGCGTGATGGTGACGCTCGGGGTCGGGGAGGGAGCACCCACCTCGTCCTGGACCTTGCCGATCTCGGTGGGGTCTGGGAAGCCCGGGTCGTTCTTGCCCTTGAGCGCGTCCTTCATGTACTCGGTCCACACCTGCGTCGGGATGTCACCACCGTGGATGGAGTCCACGCCCGCCGTACCGTTCATGGACAGCAGTTCGTGGTCCTTGGGGTTCTCGCGGAACATCGCGACCGAGGTCGACAGCTGCTGGGTGTAGCCGACGAACCAGGCCGACTTGTTGCTGTCGGTGGTACCGGTCTTGCCGGCCGCGGTACGTCCCAGGGCCTTGGCGTTCTGACCCGTACCGTTCTGGATCACGTTCTCCAGGGTGTCCGTGACGTTGTGGGCCACGTTCTCCGGCATCACCTGCGTCCGCTTGGGCTTGGCGAAGCCCGGCAGTTCCTGGCCGTCCTTCTTGACGCTCGTCACCGAGTACGGATCCGCGTGCTGGCCGGAGCCGGCGAACGTCGCGTAGGCGTCGGCCATGCGGATCGCGCTCGGCGTCGAGGTACCGATGGCGAAGGACGGGTTGAGGTCGGCGAAGCTTGCGTCGAGGATGCCGGAGGCCTTCGCGACGTCTCGGACCTTCGACATCCCCACGTCCATGCCGAGCTGCACGAACGGGGTGTTGATGGACTGCTCCATGGCCTTGCGCAGCGTGATGTAGCCCCAGGGCTTGGGGCCCTCGTTGCGCTGGTAGAAGACCGAGCCGTCCTTCTTCAGGACGTAGCTTCCGTCCTGGTTCCTCACCTTGAGCTTGTCGTTGCCGTTGTACTTGCTCAGCGGCGAGATGCCCTCACCGTCGGACTTGTAGGTGCCGTACTCCATCGCCGCGGCCAGGACGAACGGCTTCCACGTCGAGCCGACGGGGACACCCGAAGTGTCGGCGTTGTTGGTGAAGTGTCCGTTCTCGTAACCGTCACCGCCGTAGAGCGCGACGATCGCACCGTCCTTCGGCACCACCGATGCCGCGCCGAACTGGACGTACTTGTCCAGATCGCGGTGCTTCGGGTCGAGGCGCTCCTTCTGGACCTTCTTCACGGCGGCACTCAGGGCGTTCACACTCTTCTTGTCGAAGGTCGTGTAGATCTGGTACCCGCCCTGGTCGAACTGCGCCTCGGTGATTTTGGAGTGGTTCAGGACGTACTTCTTGGCCGTGTCGACGAGGTAGCTGATCTGGCCGGTCATGCCCTTGGTCGCCTTGCGGTCCTGGGGCTTGGGGTACTCCTTGATGGCTTCCTGGTACTGGGCGTCCGAGAGGTGCTTGTCCTTGTGCATCTCGCCGAGAATCCAGGCCCAGCGCTTCTTGGAACGCTCCCGGTTGTCCTTCGCGTTCGCCGAAGGGTCGAGGTCCGCGTTGCCGGCCGGGTCGTAGTACGTCGGGCCCTTCAGCAGCGCCGCCAGGAAGGCGCACTCACTCGGCTTGAGGTCGAGCGCGTCCTTGCCGTAGTAGGTGCGCGCGGCGGCCTGGATGCCATAGGCGCCACGGCCGTAGTACGAGGTGTTCAGATAGCCCTGAAGGATCTGCTTCTTGTCGAGCCTCGTCCCCACCTTGATGGAGATGAACATCTCCTTGAACTTGCGGGTGACGGTCTGTTCCTGGCTCAGGTAGGTGTTCTTCACGAACTGCTGGGTGATCGTCGAACCACCCTGCGTCTGACCGCCCCGGGCCATGTTGCCCAGGGCTCGGGCGATACCCATCGGGTCGACGCCTGAGTCCTGGTAGAAGCTCTTGTTCTCCGCCGAGATCACAGCCCACTGCATGGCCTCGGGGATCTTGTCGATGGTGACGTTCTGCCGGTTCACCCCGGTGCCCGTCGCCACCATCTGGCTGCCGTCGGCCCAGTAGTAGACGTTGTTCTGCGACTTGGCCGCGTCGTTCTCGTTCGGGATCGAGACCATCGCGTAGCCGACGCCGACCATCACCACCAGGCTGCCGACGAAGCCGATGAACAGCCCGCTGACCAGCTTCCAGGACGGCACCCAGCGTTGCCAGCCGTACTTGCCGGCCCTCGGGTAGTCGATGAACCGCTTCTTGCCGGGTGCGGTCGTCGCGCGACCGCCGCCGCGCCCGGGACCGGTCGGGCCGCCCGGGCCGCCGCGCCGGCCGCCGGCGTTGTCGGCCGCTCTGCGTCGGCCACCCTTCTGCGCGGCACGGCGGGCCTCGGCACGGCCGCCGTAGGAACGCTCCTCACCTCCCGGGTCCGTGGACTCCGACCCCGGGGAACGGGACCCATAGGAGTCGGCAGGGGACCCGGTGGCGCCTCGCGGTGCCGCACGGCGGCCGGAGGACGAGCCGGACTGGCCGCGTCGGGCCGCGGCACGTCCGCCTCCCTGCGGCTGCGGCGGTTTGCGACGGTGCTCGCTCATCGAACGATTACTCCTCGGGCAGGCGCACCCGTGCGCGCCTGGAACGGCGGCTGATTTCCGGTCCCCCCGAAGTACGGATGTGGTCGGTCCTGCATTCACCCGTACTGCACCAGGGACGAAGACGCTCCCCAGGCATCACGCGGTTCCCGGTGGTGTCATGCCGCACAGACTACGCACCACCAAAACGCGCCGAGCTCCGAAGTTCACCCCAAAACAGGCAAGTTGCCTCCAATGAAACGGTGATGTGATCCCGTTCACCACCGCCCCTCTTGTCGCGTGCGGGAGGCCGTTCTATCGTGCTGATGTATCGAGTCGATACATCAGCACGAGATAAAGACGCTGCCAAGCGGTGCGAGACCTGCGGGACGGTCCTGCGGGGCCGAGAGGAGGCGACGATGAGCCGGCGCTCCGGCATTCTTGAGTTCGCCGTGCTCGGCCTGCTCCGGGAGTCCCCGATGCACGGCTACGAGCTGCGCAAACGACTCAACACGTCACTGGGTGTGTTCCGCGCGTTCAGCTACGGGACGCTGTACCCCTGCCTCAAGACGCTGGTCGCCAACGGCTGGCTGATCGAGGAACCCGGGAACACCCACGACGAGGCACTCGCCGCTCCCCTCGCCGGACGCCGCGCCAAGATCGTTTACCGGCTGACCGCGGAAGGCAAGGAGCACTTCGAGGAACTGCTCTCGCAGACCGGTCCCGACGCGTACGAGGACGAGCACTTCGCCGCACGGTTCGCCTTCTTCGGGCAGACCTCGCGCGATGTGCGCATGCGCGTCCTGGAGGGCCGGCGCAGCCGCCTGGAGGAGCGCCTGGAGAAGATGCGCGCCTCCCTGGCGCGCACCCGGGAGCGCCTCGACGACTACACGCTTGAGCTCCAGCGCCACGGGATGGAGTCCGTGGAGCGCGAAGTGCGCTGGCTGAACGAGCTCATCGAGAGCGAGCGGGCCGGGCGGGACCTGAGGGGTTCCGAGTCCGGGGGGTCCGCTCAGCAGGACACCACCACTGGATCGACGGGCGGCCTGCCCCGTCCCGGGGACACCCCGCGGACGGATACGCCCGACGACACCGCCACGTGAGTCCCAGTCGGGGCCTCACTCGTACACACAGGGAGCAACCGGAATGGGTTCGGTTCGCGTAGCCATCGTCGGCGTGGGCAACTGCGCCGCGTCGCTGGTGCAGGGAGTCGAGTACTACAAGGACGCCGACCCGGCGTCCAAGGTCCCCGGCCTGATGCACGTGCAGTTCGGTGACTACCACGTCCGCGACGTCGAGTTCGTCGCCGCGTTCGACGTCGACGCCAAGAAGGTCGGGCTTGACCTCGCGGACGCCATCGGCGCCTCCGAGAACAACACGATCAAGATCTGCGACGTGCCCACCACCGGTGTCACCGTCCAGCGCGGCCACACCCTCGACGGCCTCGGCAAGTACTACCGCGCCACCATCGAGGAGTCGGACGCCGAGCCGGTCGACGTCGTCCAGGTCCTGAAGGACAAGCAGGTCGACGTCCTGGTCTGCTACCTGCCCGTCGGTTCCGAGGACGCGGCGAAGTTCTACGCCCAGTGCGCCATCGACGCCAAGGTCGCCTTCGTCAACGCCCTCCCGGTCTTCATCGCCGGCACCAAGGAGTGGGCGGACAAGTTCACCGAGGCCGGCGTGCCGATCGTCGGTGACGACATCAAGTCCCAGGTCGGCGCCACCATCACGCACCGCGTCATGGCGAAGCTGTTCGAGGACCGCGGTGTCATCCTCGACCGCACGATGCAGCTGAACGTCGGCGGCAACATGGACTTCAAGAACATGCTGGAGCGCGAGCGCCTGGAGTCCAAGAAGATCTCCAAGACGCAGGCCGTCACCTCCCAGATCCCCGACCGGGACCTCGGCGAGAAGAACGTCCACATCGGCCCGTCCGACTACGTGGCCTGGCTGGACGACCGCAAGTGGGCCTACGTCCGCCTGGAGGGTCGCGCGTTCGGTGACGTCCCGCTGAACCTGGAGTACAAGCTGGAGGTCTGGGACTCCCCGAACTCCGCCGGTGTCATCATCGACGCGCTGCGCGCCGCGAAGATCGCCAAGGACCGCGGCATCGGTGGCCCGATCCTGTCCGCCTCCTCGTACTTCATGAAGTCCCCGCCGGTCCAGTACTTCGACGACGAGGCCCGCGAGAACGTCGAGAAGTTCATCCGCGGCGAGGTCGAGCGCTAAGGCGCCCGGCGCCGCTCGCACGAGAACGCTCCTGCCAGGGCTGTGAAGGTCCCCGGGTCCCGCGACCCGGGGACCTTCCGCATGTGTGAGGGTGTGATCCATGCCCGTCGTCCGTGACCTGCGCGTCCTGCTGCGCCTGGGAAACTTCCGGCGCCTGCTGTACGTCCGCCTCCTGTCCCAGGGCGCCGACGGCGTCTACCAGGTCGCACTCGCCGCGTACGTCGTCTTCTCCCCGGAGAAGCAGACCTCGGCCACCGCGATCGCCTCGGCGATGGCGGTCCTGCTGCTCCCCTATTCACTGGTCGGACCGTTCGCCGGTGTCCTGCTGGACCGCTGGCGACGCCGGCAGGTCTTCGTGTACGGCAATCTGCTGCGCGCCCTGCTGGCCGCGGCCACCGCCGCGCTGATGCTCGGCCACGCTCCGGACTGGCTCTTCTACGTGTCCGCGCTGTGCGTCACGGCCGTCAACCGCTTCGTCCTCGCGGGGCTGTCCGCCGCCCTGCCACGGGTCGTCGACACCGAGCGCCTGGTACTGGCCAACTCCCTCTCCCCGACCGCCGGCACCCTCGCCGCGACGGTCGGCGGAGCCCTGGCCTTCGGCGTGCGGATCGTGGCATCGGACTCCGACGCGGCGGTGGTGGTGCTCGGCGCCTTCCTGTACCTGTGCGCGAGCCTCGCGTCCCTCCGCATGGCACCCGGCCTGCTCGGCCCCGACCGGCACCCGGCCCGGCCCCGTCTCGGCGTGGCGCTCGCCACGACGGCACGCGAGCTGCTGGCGGCCATGGGGCACCTGGCCGCGCCGAGGCGCAGGGAAGCGGCCTGGGCTCTGGGCGCGATGACGCTGATGCGCTTCTGTTACGGCGCCCTCCTCGTTCTGCTGCTCATGCTCTGCCGCTATGCCCTGGCCGACACCCCCGAGGAAGGGCTGCGGCTCCTCGGGCCGGCGCTGGCGTTGTCCGGCGCGGGATTCTTCGCGGCGGCCGTGGTGACGCCGTGGGCGGCGGGGCGGCTCGGGCCCATCCGCTGGATCATGGTGTGCTCGGGCGCGGCCATGGTGCTGGAACCCGCCCTGGGCCTGCCCTTCGCCACCGGTCCGCTCATGGTCGCGGCCTTCGTTCTCGGCCTGATCACCCAGGGCGCAAAGATTGCCACGGACACGATCGTCCAGTCCTGCGTCGAGGACGGCTTCCGCGGCCGGGTCTTCTCCGTGTACGACGTGCTCTTCAACGTCGCTTTCGTCGGCGCCGCGGGAGTGGCGGCTCTGATGCTTCCGCCGGACGGCCGCTCGACCGTGCTGGTGACTCTCGTCGCCGTCATCTACGGCGTGATCGCCGCCGGGCTGGCTCGCTTCGCACGCCGGTAGTACAGACCGAGGGGCGATGTTTCACGTGAAACATCGCCCCTCGGTGTCTCCGTCCCGACGACCGTTTCACGTGAAACATCGTCCGGACCGACTCAGCTCTGCTCGGCCCACCACTCCTTGAGCGCCGTCACCGCGGTGTCGCGCCCCATCGGGCCGTTCTCCAGGCGCAGCTCCAGCATGTGCTTGTACGCCTTGCCGACGGCCGGGCCGGGACCGATACCCAGGATCTCCATGATCTGGTTGCCGTCGAGGTCGGGACGGATCGCGTCGAGCTCCTCCTGCTCCTGAAGCTGGGCGATGCGCTCCTCCAGGCCGTCGTAGGCCCGGGACAGTGCCACCGCCTTGCGCTTGTTGCGCGTGGTGCAGTCGGAACGGGTCAGCTTGTGCAGGCGGTCCAGCAGCGGGCCCGCGTCACGGACGTACCGGCGGACAGCCGAGTCCGTCCACTCCCCGGTTCCGTAGCCGTGGAAGCGCAGGTGGAGTTCGACCAGCCGTGAGACGTCCTTCACCAGCTCGTTGGAGTACTTCAAGGCGGTCATGCGCTTCTTGGTCATCTTGGCGCCGACCACCTCGTGGTGGTGGAAGGAGACCCGGCCGTCCTGCTCGAAGCGGCGGGTACGTGGCTTGCCGATGTCGTGCAGCAGCGCGGCCAGACGGAGGGTGAGGTCCGGGCCGTCCTCCTCCAGTGCGATCGCCTGCTCCAGGACGATCAGCGTGTGCTCGTAGACGTCCTTGTGCCGGTGATGCTCGTCCCTCTCCAGCCGCAATGCCGGCAGCTCGGGCAGGACATGCCCGGCGAGCCCGGTGTCGACGAGCAGGCTCAGCCCCTTGCGCGGGTGCGCGGAGAGGATCAGCTTGTTCAGTTCGTCCCGGACCCGCTCGGCCGAGACGATCTCGATCCGACCGGCCATCTCCGTCATGGCGGTGACGACCTCGGGGGCGACCTCGAAGTCCAGCTGGGCGGCGAACCGGGCGGCCCGCATCATGCGCAGGGGATCGTCCGAGAACGACTCCTCGGGCGTACCCGGCGTCCGCAGGACACGCGCCGCGAGATCCTCCAGTCCGCCGTGCGGGTCGATGAACTCCTTCGCCGGCAGCGCCACGGCCATCGCGTTGACCGTGAAGTCGCGGCGGACCAGATCCTCCTCAATGGAGTCGCCGTACGACACCTCCGGCTTGCGCGAGGCGCGGTCGTAGGCCTCGGACCGGTAGGTGGTGATCTCGATCTGGTAGCCGCCCTTGTGCGCGCCGACCGTGCCGAAGGCGATGCCCACCTCCCAGACGGCGTCCGCCCAGGGCCGGACGATCTTCAGTACGTCCTCGGGACGGGCGTCGGTGGTGAAGTCCAGGTCGTTGCCGAGCCGGCCGAGCAACGCGTCGCGGACCGATCCGCCGACCAGGGCGAGCGAGAAGCCCGCTTCCTGGAATCGGCGGGCGAGGTCGTCGGCGACCGGGGCCACCCGCAGCAGCTCGGCGACCGCGCGCTGCTGCGCCTGGCTCAGGGCGGAGGGAGTGTCTTCGTTCGGGTTCGGCACAACAGAAGAGGGTACGTGCCCCGCGCGACCAGAGGCGCCCCCATGACGGTGCGGACAGCTCCCGGCATACCCGTGCAAGCGCTGCTCTTGCGGCGTACGGCCGCTCTCCCCTCGATACTGGATATAGGGGACGGGTCACGGTTGTTCTTCGAGCTTGTGGAGGAGACCGCGGCACTTCCCTTCAGCGCACATCGTTACCATGCGTGGACGCACATTCCGACGACCACTGACGACGACGAGGGACGGGCGAGCGCGTGGCCGAGGCGGCTGACTTCCAGGGGACCAGTGCCTCACCTGCCCGCCGGTGGCTGCGGCGCGCCGGAACACTGCTCGCCGGGACACCACTGCTGACCGGTCTGCTCCAGCTGCCCGCCGCCGGGCCCGCGCAGGCCGACTCGTCCGGCACGGTGTCCGTCTCCCTGGACTCGCTCAGCCCCAGTGCCCCCACGGACGGCGACACGGTGACCGTCTCGGGCACGGTGACGAACAACGGCAAGCGGGCCGTCACCAACGCCCATGTGGGTCTGCGGGTCGGCCCCGAGCTGACGAGCCGCTCGGAGATCGATTCCGTCGCCCGGCACTCCGACGAGCCGCAGGGCGGCGCCGGCACGGAGGTCGGCGACAAGTACGAGGAGAAGTTCGACAAGCTGGCCCCCGGGGTCGCCGAACACTTCACGATCTCCGTGCCCGTGGACAAGCTCGACCTCGGCGACGACGGGGTCTACGAGTTCGACGTCACCCTGTCCGGCCAGACGTCCGCCCAGGCATGGGACCAGGTGCTCGGCATCCAGCGGACGTTCCTGCCGTGGCAGCAGTCGGAGGCCGACACCAAGACCAAGACGTCGTTCCTGTGGCCGCTGATCTCCACGGCCCACCTGACGGCGAAGACGGGCGCGGGCGAGCTACAGACGCCGGAGTTCCTCGACGACGAGCTGGCCAAGGAGCTGGCCCCCGGCGGCCGGCTGGCCCAGATGGTGGACCTGGGCAAGGACCTCGACGTCACCTGGGTGATCGACCCCGACCTGCTCGCCTCGGTCGACGCGATGGCCGCGGGCAACTACCGGCTCCAGGGCGCCGACGGCACCAGCACGCCCGGCCCGCGGGAGCACCAGGCGATCGCCAAGCAGTGGCTGGCGGCCCTCCAGAAGGCGGTGGCCGGCAAGGAGGTCATCGCCCTGCCGTTCGGCGACCCGGACCTGGCCTCGCTGGCGCACAACGGCACCAGCGTCACCGGCTCGCTCAGCCACCTCAAGGACGCCACCGACGTCGCCGCGATCACCGTGAAGACCGTGCTCCATGTCACACCGAGCACCGACTTCGCCTGGCCGGTGAACGGTGCCGTTGACCCGTCGATCATGAAGGTGGCGACCTCCGCCGGTGCCGACCGGGTGATCGCCCGCAGCGACAGCCTCCAGGAGACCGGCGGACTGCCGTACACGCCGTCCGCCGCCCGCCCGGTCGGCGGAGGCACCACGGCGGTCGTCGCCGACACCCGGCTGTCCACGGCGTTCGAGGGCGACCTCACAAAGGCGGGCGCGGCCACCCTCGCCGTCCAGCGGTTCCTGGCCCAGAGCCAGGCGCTGAACGCACAGACGGACAAGCAGCGCAGCATCGTGGTCGCCCCGCAGCGCATGCCCACGGCGAGCCAGGCGCAGGCGATGGCGACGGCGCTGAAGGCGCTTCAGGGCGGCACCTGGTCCCAGTCACAGGACCTCTCCGCGGCGGCCAAGGACAAGCCCGACCCGGGCGCCACCACGCGCATCCCGTCGGCGTCCGCCTACCCCTCCTCGCTGCGCCGACAGGAACTGCCGAGGGCGGTCTTCGACCAGATCGCCCGCACCCAGGACAAGCTCGACAACTTCCGGGTGATCCTCTCCGACCAGTCCCGCGTGGTCACGCCCTTCGGGCGGGCCATAAACCGAGAGATGTCCACGTCCTGGCGGGGCAGGCGCGGCGAGGCGATCAGCTATCGCGACGGCGTGGAGGCCTGGATCGACGACCTGACCGAACAGGTCAAGCTGATCGACAAGTCCGAGACCAAGCTCTCGGGGCGGAGCGCCACGATCCCGGTGACCGTCCAGAACAACCTCGTCCAGCCCGTGGGTCACCTGGTGCTGCGCCTCACCTCGACCATGCCGACCCGCCTGAAGATCGGCGGCAAGGCCTACGACGAGCAGCCCGTGGAGGTCTCCGGCGGGCACAGCCAGTCGGTGAAGTTCACCACCTCGGCCAACGCCAACGGCCGGGTGACGGTCCTCGCCCAGCTGTACACCGAGGACGGCCAGCCCTACGGCGACGCCGTCAGCTTCGACGTGAAGGTCACCGAGGTCACGCCCACCGTGATGCTGGTCATCGGCGGCGGCGTCCTGCTCCTGGTGCTCGCCGGCTTCCGCATGTACACCCAGCGCAAGCGCGCGGCCGCCCGGCAGGCCGACGAGGACGGTCCCGGAACGGCGGGGGAGGACACGGGCGAGCCCGGGAACCCGGGAGCGCCCGGCGACCGTCTCCCGGAGGAGTCCGACTCCACCCCCGGGGCAGACGACCCGGAGCAGCCGAGTGACCCTGCGCCGGACACCGCACCGGAAAACGCCGACCCGTCCGGGACGGGTGAGAGAGTGGACCGTTGAGCGATGTCGTGGCCGGTGGGCCCGGGACGATGAGGTGGGGTAAGCATGAACGCGCCGTACGACGGTGACCGCGGTCAGGGCGCGGCCGGCTCGGGCTACCCCGAGCCGCCGCCCGAGCCCGGCCAGGTACCGCCGCAGCACGCGGCGGACATGTATCTCCAGGACGCCTACGAGCAGGACCCCTACCGGGCGCACGACCTGGCCGCCCAGGACCCGGTCGCCGAGGCGCTGTACGACCGTGCCGCGCACCCGCCGCCACCCCCGGGCACGTACGACCGGCAGCAGCCGCTGTACGCCCCGCCCGCCCAGTCGCCCTACGCACCCGACCCCAACGTGTGGGCGCAGACCCCGGCGCCTGAGCCGGGGAGCACGACCCCGTACCTGCCGTACGGCGAAGACCCGCGCACGACCCGGTTCGTGGGCGTGGACGATCTGGTCACGCACTCCGGCGAGGAGTACCACGAGCCGGACGCCTTCGCGCACCTCTTCAAGGACCAGCAGCACAGCGGCGCCCACACGCCCATGGATCCCCCGGCCGTTCCGGGTCCTGCCGCGGCGCCGGGCGGTGGATACGGCCCCGCCGGCCAGTACCCGCCCCCGCACGGTCACAGCCCGCAGCAGGGCCACCCGTACGCCGGCGCCGGGTACCCGGCCGGTCCGTCCGCCACCGGATACGCGGCACAGTCCCAGGTGCCCGCTCCGGCCGCCGCTCCGGGCCCCGCGGGCCCGCCCGGGGTCATCGAACCGGAAGCCACCACGGCCGGCGACACGGCCGCTCCCGCCAAGAAGGGCGGGCGGGCCGCCGGGCTGATGAAGTCCAGTGCGGTCATGGCGGCGGGCACGATGGTCTCCCGCCTCACCGGCTTCGTCCGCTCCGCGCTGATCGCCGCCGCGCTGGGCCTCGGCTTCCTCGCCGACTCCTTCCAGGTGGCCTACCAGCTGCCGACGATGATCTACATCCTCACCGTCGGCGGCGGCCTGAACTCCGTGTTCGTGCCCCAGCTGGTGCGCTCCATGAAGGAGGACGAGGACGGCGGCGAGGCCTTCGCCAACCGGCTGCTGACCCTCGTGATGGTGGCCCTGGCCGCGCTGACCGGACTCGCGATGTTCGCCGCGCCGCTGCTGGTGCGCCTGCTGGCCGCCCCGGTGGCCGACGACCCGGCGGCGAACGAGGTCGCGGTCACCTTCACCCGTTACTTCCTGCCCTCGATCTTCTTCATGGGCATCCACGTGGTGATGGGTCAGATCCTCAACGCGCGCGGGAAGTTCGGCGCGATGATGTGGACCCCGGTCCTGAACAACATCGTCATCATCGTGACGCTCGGCATGTTCATCTGGGTCTACGGCACCGCCGCGAACTCGCACATGACGGTCCATAGCATCCCGCCGGAGGGCCAGCGACTGCTCGGCGTCGGCGTGCTGCTCGGCCTGGTCGTCCAGGCCCTGGCGATGATCCCCTACCTGCGCGAGACCGGCTTCCGGGTCCGGCTGCGCTTCGACTGGCGGGGTCACGGCCTGGGCAAGGCCGCGATGCTCGCCAAGTGGACGGTCCTGTTCGTCCTCGCCAACCAGGCGGGCGCCATGGTCGTCACCCAGTTGTCCACCGCCGCCGGCAAGGACTCCGGGGTCAAGGGCACCGGCTTCGCCGCCTACGCCAACGCCCAGCTGATCTGGGGCCTGCCGCAGGCCATCATCACCGTCTCCCTGATGGCCGCCCTGCTGCCGCGCATCTCGCGCTCGGCCGCCGAGGACGACACGGGCGCCGTCCGCGACGACATCTCCCAGGGTCTGCGCACCACCGCGGTCGCCATCGTGCCGATCGCCTTCGGGTTCGTCGCGCTCGGCATCCCGATGTGCACGCTGATCTTCGGCTCCGCCGGTACCGGCGCGGCCACCAACATGGGCTACATGCTGATGGCCTTCGCCCTCGGTCTGATCCCCTACTCCGTGCAGTACGTCGTCCTGCGCGCCTTCTACGCCTACGAGGACACCCGCACCCCCTTCTACAACACGGTCATCGTGGCCGTGGTCAACGCCGGAGCCTCGGCCCTGTGCTACTTCCTGCTGCCGTCGCGCTGGGCCGTCGCCGGCATGGCCGCCGCCTACGGCCTCGCATACGCCATCGGGGTGGGCGTCGCCTGGCGCCGACTGCGCCAGCGGCTGGGCGGGGACCTGGACGGCTCGCGTGTGCTGCGCACCTACGCGCGACTGGGTATCGCCTCGGTTCCGGCGGCCCTCCTCAGCGGCGCGGCCTGCTACGGCATCGGGCACACCCTCGGCCTGGGCGTCGTCGGCTCCTTCGCCGCGCTGCTCGCCGGTGGTGTCGTTCTGTTCGGCGTCTTCTTCCTCGCCGCCCGCCGGATGCGCATCGAGGAACTCAACTCGCTCGTCGGTATGGTGCGCGGGCGTCTGGGGCGTTGAGGCGAGGGTAGGCGCACAACCATCGTCCGCCGCTGTGTGTCGTGCATAGCGGCGGACTGTGGGCACAATTGGTTTCGGCGTCGGACAGCGTGCAACGGATGGGGAGGCAGGGACGACGGTGGCGGAACGGAGCACGGCTGCCGTCGACGTGGCAGACAACAGCGGTGAGCAGCCGCTGACCGCCAAGGCGGACCAGTCCACGGCCGACGGGGTGGCCAAGAACCCGGAGCGGGGCACCGACAGCGTGGAGGCACAGGGGAGCGGCGGAACCGAAGGTCCCGGACGGAAGGCTTCGCCTCCGGAGTTGCACAGCGGTCACAAGCTCGCCAGACGCTACCGACTGGAGGAGTGCGTCACCCGTCTGGACGGATTCAGCAGTTGGCGTGCGGTCGACGAGAAACTCCGTCGTGCCGTCGGCGTCCACGTACTGCCCGCGGACCACGCCCGGGCCCGTTCCGTCCTCGCCGCCGCCCGTTCCTCGGCGCTCCTCGGCGATCCGCGCTTCGTGCAGGTCCTCGACGCCGTCGAGGAGAACGACCTCGTCTACGTCGTCCACGAGTGGCTGCCCGACGCCACCGAACTGTCCACGCTGCTCGCCGTCGGCCCCCTGGAGCCGCACGACGCCTACCAGATGGTCAGTCAGGTCGCCTCCGCCATGGCCGCCGCGCACCGGGAGGGTCTCGCCCATCTGCGGCTGAACCCGAACGCCGTGCTGCGCGCCTCCACCGGCCAGTGGCGCATCCGTGGTCTCGCCGTGAACGCCGCCTTGCGGGGCGTCACCTCCGACACCCCGCAGCGCACCGACACCGAGGCGATCGGCGCCCTGCTGTACGCGGCGCTGACCCAGCGCTGGCCCTACGAGAGCGACGCCTACGGTCTGTCCGGTCTCCCCAAGGACATCGGCCTCATCCCTCCGGACCAGGTGCGGGCCGGTGTGCACCGCGGCCTGTCCGAACTCGCCATGCGCGCCCTCGTCAACGACGGTGCCACGGCGTCCCGTCACGAGGCTCCGTGCACCACGCCGGAGGAGCTGGTGAAGGCGATCGGTGAGATGCCGCGCATCCGCCCGCCCGAGCCGTCGTTCACGGCCCCGCCGGAGTACCAGCGCACGACCTACCAGCAGGGCACCTACGGCCGCCCGGCCCCGCACCCGGGGGTCACACAGCCGATCGCTCCCCCGCCGCCCCCGCTCCAGAGCCGCACCGGGAAGGCCCTGAAGTGGGCGGTCTCGGCCCTGCTCATCGCCGCACTGGGACTGGGCAGCTGGCAGCTGGCGGACGCTCTGATGGACCAGAGCGGGAAGTCGGACGACACCAACAAGAGCCAGACGACGGACGGCGGCGACAAGAACGCCGTGAAGCCGAAGCCGACTCCGATAAAGATCCAGAACGGCCAGGAGTTCGTCGCCAAGGGCGACGCCCAGAGTCCCGGTAACGTCGCCAAGACGTACGACGGCGACGCCTCGACGTACTGGAAGACCAAGAGCTTCAACGAAGGTCCGACGATCGCGCCGTTCAAGCCGGGCGTCGGCATCGTGTACGACCTCGGCTCGGCCAAGGAGCTCGGCGCGGCCACCATCGACCTCCGCTACGGCGGTGACCACACGACGGTCGAGCTGTACGCCGCGGATTCGCTGTCCCCGGCCTCGCTGGATTCCATGACGAAGATCGGCAGCGTCACGACGACGGGCACCACGGCCACGGTGAAGGTCAGCAAGCCGGTCAAGACGCAGTACGTTCTCGTCTGGCTGACGGCCGTGCCCAACTCGGGGTACGACTCCACCCTGTACGCCAGTGCCGGCTACAAGCAGGCCATCGGCGAAGTGAAGTTCACGGGCTGACGTCTCACCCGGACCGGAGGGGCAGATGGCGGAGGGCGCCGGATACGACGGAGTGAGCGACCGCGACCTGCTCGCCCGCCACGTGGAAGGCGACCCCGAGGCATTCGGTGAGATCGTGCGGCGTCACCGGGACCGGCTCTGGGCGGTCGCCCTGCGGACCCTGGGGGACCGCGAGGAGGCCGCTGACGCGGTCCAGGACGCCCTGGTGTCGGCCTACCGGGCCGCCCACACCTTCCGGGGGCAGTCGGCCGTCACGACGTGGCTGCACCGGATCACGGTGAACGCCTGCCTGGACCGGGCACGTAAGGCGGCCTCGCGGAAGACGGCTCCGGTCGACGACACCGAGCGGCTGGAGCAGTTGCTGGAGCCGTACGAGTCCGCCTCGGCGCCGGCCGAACGCAAGGACGTGCACCGACAGCTCCTCGAAGCGCTCGGCACCCTTCCGCCCGAGCAGCGGGCCGCTCTGGTCCTGGTGGACATGCAGGGTTACCCGGTGGCGGAGGCCGCGCGAATCCTCGATGTCCCCACGGGAACGGTGAAGAGCCGGTGCGCCCGGGGCAGGGCAAGGCTGCTGCCCCTGCTCACGCACCTACGGCCTGAAGGCACTCCGGCGGCGCGATCGGCCGGTGCCCCAGGCGGGAAAGAGACCGGCCCGGAAGGGAACCGGGGGCAGGGGTCATCCGTCCCACCGGCGACGGGGTCCCCGAGCGGACATCCCACGGACGCGGGACCGAGCGATACAGCTGTAGTGAAGGGCGGAGGTGGGCGAGCGTGACTTCCACGACAGACACGGCCGGGCACCCGGACGTCACGGAGATCTCCGACCTCACCGAGGGCCTCCTTCCGCCGGATCGCAGCACCGACATACGGAGCCATCTGGACGCGTGCGAGGCGTGCGCGGACGTTTATACGTCGCTGGAGGAGATCCGGGGCCTGCTCGGGTCGGTGCCGGCGCCGGAGCGCATGCCGGACGATGTGGTCGAGCGCATCGACGCCGCCCTCGCGGCGAAGGCACCACTGAACGCGGGCGGCGAGGACGTCGCAGGCGATGTTTCACGTGAAACGTCGCCCCTTACTGCCCCTCCCGGTGCACACCCTGCTGTCCACTCCACTGTTCCTGCCACTGATCACCCCGCCGACCGCCCCGCAGGGCGCCCGCGCGCGGGGACCGGGCCCGGGCGCAAGGGGTCACAGCATGGGCGGCGCCGTGGTCGGCTTGTCCTGGGCGCCGTTCTCACCGCCGCGGTACTGGGGGCCGGAGGGCTGGTCGTGAAGTCACTCGGGGACACCACCGACCACACGACCGCCCACGGGACACCGACCGCCTCCGCCGCCACCTTCTCCGGCGACAGCGTGCAGAACCAGGTGCACGCCCTCCTCACCACCAAGAGAAGTCTGCTGCCGGACAGCGCGAAGCCTCGGCTGGAAGGTGACGGCGGGTCGGACACGCCCGGCTCGACCGAGGGCCCCAACACCCTCCTCCAGACCACGGTTCCGGTCCCTGACTGTGTCCGGCAAGCGCTCAACCAGAGCGCCGACGTCCTGGGCGCCAAGACGGGAACGTACGCGGGGAAGCCCGCCTATCTCGTCGTCGTGGCCGACACACACGACAGCAAGCAGGTCACCGCCTATGTGGTCGACGCGGCCTGTGTGCACCAGCAGACGGCTTCGGCCGGCACGGTCCTGCTGAAGCAGTCCGTCGCGCGTCACTGAGCTGGCTGGAACACTCCTTCGGTCGTTCCTGGGCACGCGTGTGCCGGGGCACACCGGGAATGCAGGGCCCGTAGGATCCGTTGGGTGGGGTGGGACTCCCGAAAGGGGCTCCCACCGGTCGACTGACGCAGACCAGAGACGAGGAATCAAGCCGTGAGCGACGTCCGTAACGTGATCATCATCGGCTCCGGGCCCGCAGGCTACACGGCGGCGCTCTACACCGCCCGTGCGTCGCTGAAGCCCCTGGTGTTCGAAGGCGCCGTCACCGCGGGTGGCGCGCTGATGAACACCACCGAGGTGGAGAACTTCCCAGGCTTCCGCGACGGCATCATGGGCCCCGAGCTCATGGACAACATGCGCGCCCAGGCCGAACGCTTCGGTGCCGAGCTGATCCCGGACGACATCGTCTCCGTCGACCTGACCGGTGAGATCAAGACCGTCACCGACACCGCGGGCACGGTCCACCGGGCGAAGGCCATCATCGTCACCACCGGCTCCCAGCACCGGAAGCTGGGCCTGCCGAACGAGGACACGCTCTCCGGTCGTGGCGTCTCCTGGTGCGCCACCTGTGACGGGTTCTTCTTCAAGGACCAGGACATCGTCGTGATCGGCGGTGGCGACACCGCGATGGAGGAGGCCACCTTCCTCTCGCGGTTCGCCAAGTCCGTGACGATCGTCCACCGCCGGGACACCCTGCGCGCCTCCAAGGCGATGCAGGAGCGCGCCTTCGGTGACCCGAAGATCAAGTTCGTCTGGGACAGCGAGGTCGCCGAGATCCAGGGCGACCAGAAGCTCTCCGGCCTGAAGCTGCGGAACGTCAAGACCGGTGAGCTGTCCGACCTGCCCGCGACGGGCCTGTTCATCGCGATCGGCCACGACCCGCGCACCGAGCTGTTCAAGGGCCAGCTGGACCTGGACGAGGAGGGCTACCTGAAGGTCGACTCCCCGTCCACCCGCACCAACGTGACCGGTGTCTTCGCCGCCGGCGACGTGGTGGACCACACCTACCGCCAGGCGATCACCGCGGCCGGGACCGGCTGCTCCGCCGCCCTGGACGCCGAGCGCTTCCTCGCCGCCCTCGCGGACGCGGAGAAGGCGGAGCCCGAGAAGACCGCCGTCTGACCTTCCCTCTCCCTCACCCCACCGCACGACCAAGGTAAGGAGCCCACCGTGGCCGGCAACCTGAAGACTGTGACCGACGACTCCTTCGACCAGGAGGTCCTCAAGAGCGACAAGCCCGTCCTCGTGGACTTCTGGGCGGCGTGGTGCGGCCCGTGCCGTCAGATCGCCCCGTCCCTGGAGGCGATCGCCGCCGAGCACGGCGACAAGATCGAGATCGTCAAGCTCAACATCGATGAGAACCCGGGTACGGCCGCCAAGTACGGCGTCATGTCCATCCCGACCCTGAACGTCTACCAGGGCGGCGAGGTTGCCAAGACCATCGTCGGCGCCAAGCCCAAGGCCGCGCTTCTCCGCGACCTCGAAGAGTTCATCACCAAGTGACGTTTCACGTGAAACATGAAGGGGCCGACCCGCAAGGGCCGGCCCCTTCATATTGAGCCCTCTTCGCTACAGCGGCCTCAACGCGGGTTCCTTCTGGACCGCCCCCAGGAGCCGGTCGAGCGCCATCTCCACGTCTTCCTTCCAGGAGAGCGTGGACCGCAGCTCCAGCCGCAGCCGGGGATGCGTGGGGTGCTGCCGGACCGTCTTGAAGCCCACGGCCAGCAGATGCTCGGCGGGCAACAGACAGGCGGGCTCCTTCCAGCGGGAGTCCCCGAACGCCTCGATCGCCCTGAAGCCCCGGCGCAGCAGATCCTTGGCGACCGTCTGCACCAGCACCCGGCCCAACCCCTGCCCCTGGTATCCCGGCATGACGAAGCCGGTCATCAGCTGGACGGCGTCCGGCGAGACCGGGCTCGTGGGGAAGGCCGTCGAGCGAGGGACATAGGCCGGCGGGGCGTACAGAACGAAGCCCGCCGGTACGTCATCGACGTACACCACCCGGCCGCACGACCCCCAGTCCAGCAGGACGGCGGAGATCCAGGACTCCTTCTCCAGTGCGGCCCTGCCCGCCGTCACAGCCGCTTCGCCGCTGACAGGGTCCAGCTCCCAGAAGACACACGAACGACAACGGTGGGGAAGGTCCTGAAGGTTGTCCAGTGTGAGCGGCACGAGCCGACGCCCCATGAAGGCTGATCCTCGCTTCCTTCGCCCGCCGCATCGCGAGCGGCTGCCCCCGTCTCTCCACTCACAGATGCAGACGCTGTCCGGTGGATGCTCTATCTGATCGCATCGTATCCACGATCGGATTCACTCGATACCGCCTCAAAGCAAAGAGCGGACCGTGTTCCGGTACACACCGGACACGGTCCGCTCTACTGCTCCACGGGGCGGCGTCGCCCGAGGATCAGCCCTGCGTCTCCTCGCCGTCGCTCTCCAGCAGGCTCTTCTGGAGGGCCAGCTTCTCGCCCGGGGCGAGCGTGCTGAGGATCCTCTCCAGATCATCCGCGGAGGCGAACTCCACGGTGATCTTGCCCTTCTTCTGGCCCAGCTCGACCTTTACCCGCGTCTCGAAGCGGTCCGAGAGCCGCGTGGCCAGCTCGTTCAGCGCCGGCGAAGGCACCGACCCGGCCCGGGGCCCCCGGGAACGCGAGGCCTTCTGAGGCCGCGAGCCCATCAACGTCACGATCTCTTCCACGGAGCGGACCGACAGTCCCTCGGCCACGATCCGATGCGCCAGCCGGTCCTGCTCCTCAGAGTCCTCGACGGCCAGCAGCGCCCGGGCGTGGCCGGCCGAGAGCACTCCGGCCGCCACCCGCTTCTGGACGGTCGGGGACAGCTTCAGCAGACGCAGAGTGTTGGAAACCTGCGGACGGGACCGACCGATCCGGTCGGCCAGCTGGTCGTGCGTGCAGTTGAAGTCCTTCAGCAGCTGATCGTAGGCAGCGGCCTCTTCGATCGGGTTCAGCTGCGCGCGGTGCAGGTTCTCCAGCAGCGCGTCCAGGAGAAGCTTCTCGTCGTCCGTGGCCCGGACGATGGCGGGGATGGCTTCCAGACCGGCCTCACGGCAGGCGCGCCAGCGCCGCTCGCCCATGATCAGCTCATAGCGGCCAGGACCCAGCTGCCGCACCACGACGGGCTGTAGGAGACCGACCTCCTTGATGGAGGTGACCAGTTCCTGGAGCGCGTCCTCGTCGAAGATCTCACGCGGCTGGCGTGGGTTCGGCGTGATGGCGTCGAGGGGGATCTCGGCGAAGTGGGCCCCCATCGGGGGCGCGGGCACCTCGACGGCCGGGCTCGCCGGAGCCACCTCCGTCCCCTGTGCAACCGGCGGCAGCGTGGCCACCTTCGCCGCTGCCACCCCGCGGTCGGTCGTCAGCACCGGAACGGCCCCGGGGGAGCTGGTTCCTCCGCCCCCCATCGCCGCCGGAACCGGCGCCTTCTCCGTCGGGGCAGCAGGGATCAGTGCGCCGAGACCACGGCCCAGACCCCTCCGTCGCTCGCTCACTGGATCCCCTCCACCATGCTCTGGTCTTTCTGAGCGCCGATATGGGCCTGGCTCGCGTCATAGCTGACGCCGATGCCCTTCAGCGCGATTTCTCGGGCGGCCTCAAGATACGAGAGGGCGCCGCTCGATCCTGGATCGTAAGTCAGCACAGTCTGCCCGTAACTCGGTGCCTCGGAGATACGGACGGAGCGGGGAATGCTCGTCCGTAGCACCTCGTCACCGAAGTGGCTGCGCACCTCCTCCGCGACCTGGGAAGCAAGGCGCGTCCGGCCGTCGTACATGGTGAGCAGGATGGTCGACACATGCAGGGCGGGGTTGAGGTGCCCCCGCACCAGGTCGACGTTGCGCAGGAGTTGGCCGAGTCCCTCCAGCGCGTAGTACTCGCACTGGATCGGGATGAGTACCTCGGCACCCGCGACAAGCGCGTTGACCGTCAACAGGCCGAGTGAGGGCGGGCAGTCGATGAGGATGTAGTCCAACGGCTGCTCATACGCCTGGATGGCCCGCTGGAGCCGGCTTTCGCGGGCCACCAGGGACACCAACTCGATCTCCGCACCGGCGAGATCGATGGTGGCGGGGGCGCAGAAGAGACCTTCGACATCTACGACGGGCTGGACGACCTCGGCGAGAGGCTTGCTTTCGACCAGCACATCGTAGATGGAAGGAACGTCGGCGTGGTGGTCGATCCCGAGGGCCGTCGACGCGTTGCCCTGCGGGTCGAGGTCGATCACCAGGACGCGGGCACCGTGCAGAGCCAGCGAAGCGGCAAGGTTGACGGTCGTCGTCGTCTTGCCCACGCCACCCTTCTGGTTGGCGACCACGATGACTCTGGTCTGCTCCGGTCGAGGCAAGCCTTCGCCGGCGCGGCCGAGAGCCTCCACCGCCAGTTGGGCCGCACGACCGATGGGAGTGTCGTCCATCGGAGGCGGTGTTTCACGTGAAACATCCGCCCCCATCGACTCGGTGCGGGGACCGGGGACCGGATCGGTCATCGGTCCCGCGATGTTGGCGTCGGACCGCAAGGATTCACTCTCCTCGACTTCAGGCTCGCAATGAACAGAGCCTCCCATGTCTTCGGGGTCATGAACCAGTGAGGCCGGGTCTTCTGTGGAGAAATCCACCTCTGTGGACAACTCCGTGCCCCTGGAGGGGGACGGAGTTGCCGGGGGTGGGGTCGGAGTGTCCGGGGCGGGGACCTCTCCGAGGGAACCGAGAGGCTTTCGGTCGCGCGGTTCGGCCGCAGCGCGGCCACGACTGATGATGCCGTGCAACAGTGAGCGACGTTTCACGTGAAACACGATGCACAGCGGCTGGGACCGGACCGTCGCGACACTCCGGCTTGCGCGGGTTTGGCAGCTTGTGTGGAGTACGTCTCGTCGTCAGGACGGATCAGCGGCGTCGGCGCGTCCGTCCCGTCCGGGCCGCCTTCGCCCGCTTGGCGGCGAAGCGCACACCGCCCGGGCTCTCACCGACCTCGACCCGCACCACCGTCGACAGCGGATCCACAATGCCCTCACCCACGTGGAGGATGGACGTCTCCACCGCGCCGAGCTTGCTGAGCGCGGCAGCCGAAGCCTTCAGCTCCTCCTCGGCGGTGTCGCCCTTGAGCGCGAGCATCTCGCCGTACGGCCGCAGCAGCGGAATGCCCCAGGCGGCCAGGCGGTCGAGCGGGGCCACAGCCCGGGCGGTCACCACATGGACCGGCGGGAGCTTACCCAGGACCTCCTCGGCACGGCCGCGCACCACGGTGACGTGGTCCAGGCCGAGCAGTTCGACGACCTCCGTGAGGAAGTTGGTGCGCCGCAGCAAGGGCTCCAGTAGCGTGATGTTCAGGTCGTCGCGGACCAGGGCCAGCGGGATGCCCGGCAGCCCGGCGCCGGAGCCGACATCGCAGACCGTCACTGCCTCGGGGACGGCCTCGGAGAGCACCGCGCAGTTCAGGATGTGCCGCTCCCACAGACGGGGCACTTCCCGCGGGCCGATCAGGCCGCGCTGCACGCCCGCCTCGGCGAGCAGCTCCGCATAGCGGACCGCATCGGCGAAGCGATCACCAAACACTTCGCGCGCCTGCTCGGGCGCGGGGGGAAGCTCCGCTGCCTCCGTCACGGGGACCGTCCTTCCGTACAGCGCCGGCGCTTCGCGCACCGGCCACCAGAACTACCAGGCTGACAAAGTTCGGCCCCGCCTGCTCAACAGACGGGGCCGGTGGAATCGGAGAGCCGATCAGGCGGGCAGCACGACGACGAAGCGCTGCGGCTCCTCGCCCTCGGACTCGCTGCGCAGCCCTGCGGCCTTGACCGCGTCGTGCACGACCTTGCGCTCGAACGGGGTCATCGGCTTGAGCTTCACGGGCTCGCCGGTGCTCTTGACGTCGGCGGCGGTCTTGGCGCCCAGCTCGGACAGCTCCGACCGCTTCTTCGCCCGGTACCCCGCGATGTCCAGCATCAGCCGGCTGCGGTCGCCGGTCTCCCGGTGCACTGCCAGGCGCGTCAGCTCCTGGAGCGCCTCCAGCACCTCGCCGTCCCGGCCGACCAGCTTCTGAAGGTCGCGGCCGCCGGTGTCGCTGATGATCGACACGGAGGCGCGGTCGGCCTCGACGTCCATGTCGATGTCGCCGTCGAGGTCGGCGATGTCCAGCAGACCCTCCAGGTAGTCCGCCGCGATCTCACCCTCCTGCTCCAGGCGGGTGAGGGTGTCTGCACCCTCGGCAGCGGCGGAGGTGGTGCCTTCCGTCACGGGATGGGCTCCTTCTTACTTCTTGGACGGGGACTTGGGCCGCTGCGGGCCACCCTTGCGCTGGCCGGACTGGGCCTTGCTGCGGGTGCCGGAGCCGGGCTTCTGGGGCTGCTTGGCAGCGGCGGGCTTGGCGTCGTCCTGCGGCGCGTCGGACTTCTCCAGCGAGGTGGGCTCATCCGCCTGCTTGGGCCCGGACTGGCGCTGGGCCTTGGTCTGACGCTTGGGCTGCTGGCGCCGGGCGGCGGCGGCCACGGTGGAGTCGACGGGCGCACCGTCCTCGGTCTGCGCCGTGGCCTGGACCGTGCTCTTCACCACGGTGCCGTCGCTCTGGGCGGCGAGGCCGGCCTTGGTCAGCGCGTTGATGAACTTGCGCTCGAACTCGTTGCGGTCGCGTCCCTTGGCGACGATCGCCTTGACGATGGTCTTCTCGCTCCGGCGGCTGACCTTGCCGTGGTGCGTGACGTGCTTGGTCAGACGCTCCAGGTAGGCGGCCTGGGCCTTGGAACCCGGGGTCGGGTTGTTGTGGATGACGTACATCTGCTGGCCCATGGTCCACACGTTGGTGGTCAGCCAGTAGACGAGGACACCGACCGGGAAGTTGATACCGAAGACGGCGAACATGATGGGGAAGACGTACATCAGCATCTTCTGCTGCTGCATGAACGGCGTCTTCACCGTCGTGTCGACGTTCTTCGTCATCAGCTGGCGCTGCGTGTAGAACTGCGACGCCGACATCAGGACGATCATGATCACGGTCACGACACGGACGTCGGTGACCGAGGCGCCCAGGGCGTGGATCGTGTCGGAGCCGTCCTTGAACTTCGCGGCGAGCGGGGCCCCGAAGATGTGCGCCTTACGGGCGCTGGCCAGCAGCGAGTCGTTGATGACGCCGATGGTGTGGCCCGACGCGATGCCGTTGAGCACGTGGTACAGGGCGAAGAAGAACGGGGACTGCGCCAGGATGGGAAGGCACGAGGAGAGCGGGTTGGTGCCCGACTCCTTGTACAGCTTCATCATCTCTTCGGACTGACGCTGCTTGTCGTTCTTGTAGCGCTCCTGGATCTTCTTCATCTCGGGCTGGAGCGTCTGCATGGCCCGGGTCGCCTTGATCTGCTTCACGAAGAGCGGGATCAGGCAGATGCGGATCAGGATCACCAGGGACACGATGGACAGGCCCCAGGCCCACCCGGTGTCAGGGCCGAAGAGGGCGCCGTAGACCGTGTGGAACTGGACGATGACCCATGAGACGGGTGTTGTGATGAAGCTGAAGAGGCTGGCAATCGTGTCCACTAATCATGCTCCTTGGGCATGGGACGAGGTCTCTGCGGCCGGGCTCGGAGGAAGCTCGGAAGCAGGCTTCTCGGGCTTCGCTTCGGTGGCCGGTTCGGCGGCGGAGGGCCCGCCCCTGCGTGCGCGCCACGCGTTGCGCAGCATTTCGTGCCACCGCGGGCGCTTACGCGGCGGAACATGGTCCACACCGCCCAGCGACCACGGATTGCACCGGAGGATGCGCCAGGCGGTGAGTGCCGTTCCCTTGATCGCACCGTGCCGGTCGATGGCCGTGTAGCCGTAGTGGGAGCACGACGGGTAGTACTTGCACACCGGCCCCAGCAGCGGACTGATCGTCCACTGGTAGAGCTTGATCAGAGCCAGCAGCGGGTACTTCATCGCGCGCCCCCTCCCAGCAGCCGCTGAAGGGCGGCGTCCAGGTCTCGGGCCAGCTGTGCGTGGTCGGCGTCACCCGCTCCGGGCAGCGCTCGTACGACTACCAGGCTACCGGGGGGAAACAGGGCGACTCGGTCACGCATCAGATGACGCAGTCTGCGCTTCACTGTGTTGCGCACGACCGCGCCACCCACGGCCTTGCTCACGACGAAACCCGCACGCGTCGGGGGAGCGCTCTCCCCAGGCGCGTGCGGGTCCGTTGTACCGCTTCGAAGGTGGACGACGAGGGTCGGGCGTCCGGCCCGACGACCTCGTCGCACTGCGGTCGCGAAGTCCTCGCGCCGCCTCAGCCGGTTCTCGGTGGGCAGCACGACGTCATGACCTGATCGGGATCAGGCGGACAGGCGGGCGCGACCCTTGCTACGGCGGGACGCGAGAATCGCGCGGCCGGCACGGGTGCGCATACGCAGCCGGAAGCCGTGGGTCTTCGCGCGACGACGGTTGTTCGGCTGGAAGGTGCGCTTGCTCACTCGGGGGCTCCAGAAGAAATCGGTAGTGGCGGGGTGCCGTCCTGGCTGTCACCGTGCGCCCACGAGAAGCTCGCGTCACGCCCGAGTGCACCGCTTCCCGATCACCTGACGTGATCTGTGCCCATCGGAGGCAGGCGGCAGCAGCCATCGACAACTCGACCTGGTTACGGTACGCGGGGCTGCGCCATCCGGTCAAACCGAGGGTCACCGAGGGACACTATCCACAGGCTGGGGACAACAACTTGAACCGTACCCGCCGCGCTGACTACCGTGGCTGAACTCCGATTCGTTCCCTTATCCCCGCCCGACCTGATTTTCATCCCGACCCGTCCCTGAACCACACGTTCGTGGGACCTGTGAGAGAGCGTGCCCTGTGGCTGACGTACCTGCCGATCTTGCCGCAGTGTGGCCACGCGTACTGGAGCAGCTCCTCGGAGAGGGCCGCGGACAGGGTGTGGAGGCGAAGGACGAGCACTGGATCCGGCGCTGCCAGCCGCTCGCGCTGGTCGCGGACACCGCCCTGCTCGCCGTGCCGAACGAATTCGCGAAGGGCGTCCTGGAAGGCCGCCTGGCACCGATCGTCAGCGAGACGCTGAGCCGGGAGTGCGGCCGTCCCATCCGGATCGCGATCACCGTGGACGACTCGGCGGGCGAGCCGCCGGCACCCGCGGCACCCCCCGCGCAGCAGACCCCGAAGCCGCGCTACGAGGAACCGGAACTTCCCGCGGGGCCCTATGAGGGCTACGGCCGCCACCGCGGCGACCACCCGGGCGGCGACCGGCGCGAGCAGCTGCCGCCCGCCCGCCCGGACCAGCTCCCCACCGCCCGCCCGGCCTACCCGTCCGAGTACCAGCGCCCCGAGCCCGGCGCCTGGCCGCGCCCCGGTCAGGACGAGTACGGCTGGCAGCAGCCCCGGCTCGGCTTCCCCGAGCGGGACCCGTACGCCTCGCCGTCGTCCCAGGACGGCTACGGCTCCGGCGCGGACGCGTACGGCTCGCCGTCGCAGGACTACCGCCCGCAGGGCATGGACCGGCCGCCGTACGAGCAGCAGCGCGGCGACTACGACTCCCCGCGCGCGGACTACGAGCCGTCCCGGGCCGAGTACGACCAGCGTGAACCGGTCCGCCGTGAGCTGCCCGAGCCGCCGGTGCACCGCGGTGGTCACGGCCGCCCGGACGTGCCCTCGGCGGGCGCCTCCGGACCGCTGGCCGCGCAGCCCGCGCCGACGAGCGGCCCCGGTGAGCCGACCGCGCGGCTGAACCCCAAGTACCTGTTCGACACGTTCGTCATCGGCGCCTCCAACCGGTTCGCGCACGCGGCGGCGGTCGCGGTCGCCGAGGCTCCGGCGAAGGCCTACAACCCCCTGTTCATCTACGGGGAGTCGGGGCTCGGCAAGACGCACCTGCTGCACGCCATCGGGCACTACGCGCGCAGCCTCTACCCGGGCACGCGCGTGCGGTACGTGAGCTCGGAGGAGTTCACCAACGAGTTCATCAACTCCATCCGCGACGGCAAGGGCGACAGCTTCCGCAAGCGCTACCGGGAGATGGACATCCTGCTCGTCGACGACATCCAGTTCCTCGCGGACAAGGAGTCGACGCAGGAGGAGTTCTTCCACACCTTCAACACGCTCCACAACGCCAACAAGCAGATCGTGCTCTCCAGCGACCGGCCGCCCAAGCAGCTGGTCACGCTGGAGGACCGGCTGCGGAACCGGTTCGAGTGGGGCCTCATCACCGACGTCCAGCCGCCCGAGCTGGAGACGCGCATCGCGATCCTCCGGAAGAAGGCGGTGCAGGAGCAGCTCAACGCCCCGCCGGAGGTGCTGGAGTTCATCGCCTCCCGGATCTCGCGGAACATCCGTGAGCTGGAAGGCGCGCTGATCCGGGTGACGGCGTTCGCCTCGCTCAACCGGCAGCCGGTGGACCTGGGACTGACGGAGATCGTCCTGAAGGACCTGATCCCCGGGGGCGAGGACTCGACGCCGGAGATCACCGCGACGGCCATCATGGCGGCGACGGCGGACTACTTCGGGCTCACGGTCGAGGACCTGTGCGGCAGCTCGCGAGGCCGTCAGCTGGTCACCGCGCGGCAGATCGCGATGTACCTGTGCCGGGAGCTGACGGATCTGTCGCTGCCGAAGATCGGGGCGCAGTTCGGCGGGCGCGACCACACGACCGTCATGCACGCCGACCGCAAGATCCGGGCGCTGATGGCCGAGCGACGGTCGATCTACAACCAGGTGACCGAGCTGACCAACCGGATCAAGAACGGCTGACCGGCGGCCCACGCCGGCCGTACGCGGCACCGAGGCGCCTTCGGGACGGAGATCCCGGGGGCGCCTCTTCGCGTCCCCGTCGGCCGTTCCCCCAGCTTCCGGTGGACGGGCTGAGCGAGCGGGCGGGATCGCCCTCCGCCGCCGACGGCACGGCTCCCGGGATGCCGACGGTGCGGCCTGCGGTGGCCCTGCGAGCACGGCCGCCCGCCACCCGGTGTTCGATTACTCGCCTGGTTACGGCCACTCTCCACAGATTCGGTGACTTTCTTCCGTCCACATCCTGGGGACTGCGGAGTTGTCCCGAACTGTGTCCACAGGCACGCCTCGTCCACGGCTTCCGCCCAGCTCAGAGGCCTGTGGAATCGTGGACAAACGATCTCCACAGACTGTGGACAACGCGGAGATCCACAGCCTGTGCACGGAGTTGTCCACCGGCGACCCACAGGCTGGGGGCAGTTGTCCCCAGCGATCCCCAGCTTCTCCACAGCGCTGTCCACTGTTCGGCAACCCGGCGCACCCGCTCACCGCGTCGAGTGAAAGCCGTCACAGGAAGCTGCCGGATTGGGGTGTGGGAAACCTGGGTATTCCTGGGGACACAGCTGGGGAGAACTGCCCTCAGCCTGTGGGCGACGTGTGCAGAACTTTCCGTTCTCCACAGACAGCCCCGGTTGTCCACTGCCTCCACCCACAGGACCGGTGGACAAAATATCCGCGCTGAGCTGGGCAAACGTGGTTATCCACGGTATCCACAGGCCCTACTACTACTCCCGACTAGAGAGAGCTCGGCAATCGTTTCGAAGCGGGGGCTGTGCACAACTCGCTGTCTCGGGCCCGGCTGCCCCTCGGTCGGACTTGACCCCGACGGGCACCTACTGTCAGTGCCGTGCGTCAGACTGGTTCCGGTGTCCTTCCCGTCGCAGAGGGCGGTGACACCGAGTCGGAGGACTCAGCAGCAACGGCAGCATCAGGAGGCGGCTTACGGTGAAGATCCGGGTGGAACGCGACGTACTCGCGGAGGCAGTGGCGTGGGCCGCACGCAGCCTCCCGGCCCGTCCGCCGGCGCCTGTCCTCGCCGGCCTGCTGCTGAAGGCCGAGGACGGCCAGCTCAGCCTGTCCAGCTTCGACTACGAGGTCTCCGCGCGGGTGAACGTCGAGGCGGAGGTCGAGGAGGAGGGCACCGTCCTCGTCTCCGGCCGGCTGCTCGCCGACATCTCCCGCGCCCTGCCCAACCGGCCGGTGGAGATTTCCACAGACGGTGTACGGGTCACCGTGACGTGCGGCTCCTCCCGGTTCACCCTCCACACCCTGCCTGTGGAGGAGTACCCGTCGCTGCCGCAGATGCCGAACGCGACCGGCACCGTCCCCGGTGAGGTCTTCGCCGCCGCCGTCTCCCAGGTGGCCATCGCGGCCGGCCGGGACGACACGCTCCCGGTGCTCACCGGTGTGCGCATCGAGATCGAGGGCGACACGGTCACCCTGGCCTCCACCGACCGCTACCGCTTCGCGGTCCGCGAGTTCCTGTGGAAGCCGGAGAACCCCGACGCGTCCGCGGTCGCCCTGGTCCCGGCGAAGACGCTGCTGGACACCGCCAAGTCGCTGGGCGCCGGGGACAGCGTCACGCTGGCGCTGTCCGGGTCCGGTGCCGGTGAGGGCCTGATCGGTTTCGAGGGCGCCGGGCGGCGGACGACCACGCGCCTGCTCGAAGGCGACCTGCCGAAGTACCGCACGCTGTTCCCGACCGAGTTCAACTCCATCGCCGTGATCGAGACCGCGCCGTTCGTGGAGGCCGTCAAGCGTGTGGCGCTGGTCGCCGAGCGGAACACCCCGGTGCGGCTCAGCTTCGAGCAGGGTGTGCTGATCCTGGAGGCCGGGTCGAGCGACGACGCACAGGCTGTGGAAAGGGTGGACGCCCAGCTGGACGGCGATGACATCTCCATCGCCTTCAACCCGACGTTCCTGCTGGACGGTCTGAGCGCGATCGACTCGCCGGTGGCGCAGCTGTCGTTCACCACGTCCACGAAGCCGGCGCTGCTGAGCGGCAAGCCGGCGGTGGACGCGGAGGCCGACGAGGCGTACAAGTACCTGATCATGCCGGTGCGACTCAGCGGCTGACCGCTGTCCACAGCTGTGCGCGGTGCCGGGTGCCGCAGGGGCGCCCGGCACCGCGGTCGGCCGGGACGGGTGGGCACCGGCCGCGCGGCTACGACGGCACGAGTCCGTGGACGAGGCCGTTCTCGCAGGTGAGCGGCTATGCCCACAGCTGTGCATGAGCGTCCGGGTTTAGGCTCGGCTCGGCATCTCCGGTGCCTCTCACGCCACACAGCGACCTAAGGAACACAACTGATGGAGCTCGGTCTCGTCGGCCTCGGCAAGATGGGCGGCAACATGCGCGAGCGGATCCGCCGCGCGGGCCACACCGTCATCGGATACGACCGCAACGCGGACCTCGCGGACGTCCACAGCCTGGAAGAGCTCGTGGGCAAGCTCAAGGGCCCGCGCGTGGTCTGGGTGATGGTCCCGGCCGGTGCGCCCACCCAGTCGACCATCGACCAGCTGGCCGAGCTGCTGGAGCCCGGCGACGTGGTCGTGGACGGCGGCAACTCCCGCTGGACGGACGACGAGAGGCACGCCGAGGAGCTGGCCGCCAAGGGCATAGGCTTCGTCGACTGCGGTGTCTCCGGGGGCGTGTGGGGCCTGGAGAACGGGTACGCGCTGATGTACGGCGGCGACGCCGAGAACGTCGCCAAGGTGCAGCCGGTCTTCGACGCGCTGAAGCCGGAGGGCGACTTCGGTTCGGTGCACGCGGGCAAGGTCGGCGCGGGCCACTTCGCGAAGATGGTCCACAACGGCATCGAGTACGCCATGATGCAGGCCTACGCCGAGGGCTGGGAGCTGCTGGAGAAGGTCGACTCCGTCACGGACGTCCGTGAGGTCTTCCGCTCCTGGCAGGAGGGCACGGTCATCCGCTCCTGGTTGCTGGACCTCGCGGTGAACGCCCTCGACGAGGACGAGCACCTGGACGGTCTGCGCGGTTATGCACAGGACTCGGGTGAGGGACGCTGGACCGTGGAGGCCGCGATCGACAACGCGGTGCCGCTGCCGGCGATCACCGCGTCGCTGTTCGCGCGGTTCGCCTCCCGCCAGGAGGACTCGCCGCAGATGAAGATGATCGCCGCGCTGCGCAACCAGTTCGGCGGTCACGCGGTGGAGAAGAAGTAATCCACAGGGTCGCTCCGCGATCCACAAGCCTGAGGGAGGTCGGCGGTCCCGCCATGCACGTCACGCATCTGTCGCTCGCCGACTTCCGCTCGTACGCCCGGGCCGAGGTCCCGCTCGACCCGGGCGTCACCGCCTTCGTCGGCCCCAACGGACAGGGCAAGACCAACCTCGTGGAGGCGGTCGGATACCTGGCGACCCTCGGCAGCCACCGGGTGGCCTCCGACGCCCCCCTGGTCCGCATGGGCGCCGAGCGGGCGGTCGTACGGGCGCAGGTCCGGCAGGGCGACCGGCAGCAGCTCATCGAGCTGGAGGTGAACCCGGGCAAGGCCAACCGCGCCCGCATCAACCGGTCCTCGCAGGTCAGGCCGCGGGATGTGCTGGGGATCGTCCGGACCGTGCTGTTCGCGCCCGAGGACCTCGCGCTCGTCAAGGGCGACCCGGGCGAGCGGCGGCGGTTCCTCGACGAGCTGATCACCGCACGGTCCCCGCGGATGGCGGGTGTGCGCTCGGACTACGAGCGGGTGCTCAAGCAGCGCAACACCCTGTTGAAGACGGCCGCGCTGGCCCGCCGGCATGGTGGGCGGTCCATGGATTTGTCCACGCTCGACGTGTGGGACCAGCATCTCTCGCGCGCGGGCGCGGAGCTGCTCGCCCAGCGGATGGATCTCATCGCCGCGCTGGGGCCGCTCGCCGACAAGGCGTACGAACAGCTCGCTCCCGGCGGCGGTCCGGTCGCGCTGGAGTACAAGCCGTCGGCGCCCGGTGAGGCGCACACGCGCGAGGACCTCTACGCCCAGCTGACGGAGGCCCTCTCCCAGGCGCGCAAGCAGGAGATCGAGCGGGGCGTCACCCTGGTGGGACCGCACCGGGACGATCTGCTCCTCAAACTCGGTCAGCTGCCCGCCAAGGGCTACGCCTCGCACGGCGAGTCCTGGTCCTACGCTCTCGCGCTGCGGCTGGCCTCCTACGACCTGCTGCGCGCCGAGGGCAACGAGCCGGTGCTGATCCTGGACGACGTCTTCGCCGAGCTGGACGCCCGCCGCCGGGAGCGGCTGGCGGAGCTGGTCGCGCCCGGTGAGCAGGTGCTGGTCACCGCCGCCGTGGACGACGACGTACCCCCTGTGCTGGCCGGCGCGCGGTACGCGGTGGCCGGCGGGACGGTGGAGCGCGTATGAGCACCGAAGAGCCGGGCCCGAGCCGGAAGACGGGTGCCCGGAGCGGTGGCGAGCCCTCCGGCGTCGACCTCGCGCGCGTGGCGTTGCGCGCGGCGAAGGAGCAGGCACGCGCGCGGGGGGACGCGGCGCGGCAGAAGAAGCAGGCGCGGCGCGGCGGCGGCCTGCGCTCCGGGGCGCGCGCCGACGGGCGCGACCCGATGGCGCTGGGCGCGGCGATCAACCGGCTGATCACCGAGCGCGGCTGGGAGAAGCCGGCCGCGGTGGGCGGGGTGATGGGCCGCTGGCCGCAGATCGTCGGCGAGGACCTGGCCAAGCACTGTGTGCCGCAGCGGTACGACGAGGACGAGCGGGTGCTGACCGTCCAGTGCGACTCGACGGCCTGGGCGACCCAGCTCCGGGTGCTCGCCCCCACCCTGGTGGCGCGGATCAACGAGGACCTCGGGCACGGCAGTGTACGGATCATCAAGGTGCTCAATCCGGGCGGCCAGGCCCGCCGCTACGGCCCGCTGCGGGCTCCGGGGAGCACCGGACCCGGGGACACCTACGGGTGATGTACCTCACGTCGGGCGTCCGGTCCGGCATGCCGTCGTACCCCCGTCCACAGGTGTGGATCACTGCTGTGGGGTGCCCCGGAACCCCCGGCGACCGGCCTCGGATCGCCATCTGACCCGCCAGTAGCCACGGGTTGACGGCTCGAAGCGCTGAGTGCCGCTGTGAGCCGCTTGGAGCCCCCTTCCGTATATCGGTACCCGGCGGAGACCGGTTGAGGGCGGCACATGGGAGCTCAGGTGCCCGCAAACCCCCATCGATGTCAGTGCTACCGGTAGACTGGAAGACAATCCCGCCCCAACGTGGGGACCGCCCGGGAAAAGCTGAGCAACGCTGATCAAGGCTTACCAACGCAACATGCCGCAGCCGCTCCGGCAACCTGCCGACGAGCCCGGCTCGTGCTGTGCCAGAAAGGGCGCTTCGTGGCCGATTCCGGCAACCCCAACGAGAACATCCCGTCCACCGACGCCGGCGTGAACGCCGAGGCCACGGAGTCCGCCGCGGCCTCCGCGTCCTACGACGCCAGCGCCATCACCGTGCTCGAAGGGCTGGACGCGGTCCGCAAGCGGCCCGGCATGTACATCGGCTCCACGGGCGAGCGCGGACTGCACCACCTGGTGTACGAGGTCGTCGACAACTCGGTCGACGAGGCGCTGGCCGGTTACGCGGACACCATCGACGTGACGATCCTCGCCGACGGCGGCGTGCGCGTCGTCGACAACGGCCGTGGCATCCCGGTGGGCATCGTGCCCTCCGAGGGCAAGCCGGCCGTCGAGGTCGTGCTCACCGTGCTGCACGCGGGCGGCAAGTTCGGCGGCGGCGGGTACGCCGTCTCCGGCGGTCTGCACGGTGTCGGTGTGTCCGTCGTCAACGCGCTGTCCACCAAGGTCGCCGTCGAGGTGAGGACCGACGGCCACCGCTGGACGCAGGACTACAAGATGGGCGTCCCGACGGCGCCGCTGGCCAAGCACGAGGCGGCGCAGGAGACCGGTACGTCGGTCACCTTCTGGGCCGACCCGGAGATCTTCGAGACCACCGAGTACTCCTTCGAGACGCTGTCCCGGCGTTTCCAGGAGATGGCGTTCCTCAACAAGGGCCTGACGATCCGGCTCACCGACGAGCGCGAGTCGGCGAAGGCCACGAGCGGCGCGGACGAGGCGGGTGCGGACGAGAAGGCCGAGGTCAAGACCGTCACGTACCACTACGAGGGCGGCATCGTCGACTTCGTGAAGTACCTCAACTCCCGCAAGGGAGAGGCGGTGCACCCCACGGTCGTCTCGTTGGAGGCCGAGGACAAGGACAAGAGCCTGTCCCTTGAGGTCGCCATGCAGTGGAACAGCGGCTACACCGAGGGCGTGTACTCCTTCGCGAACATCATCCACACCCACGAGGGCGGCACGCACGAGGAGGGCTTCCGCGCGGCCCTCACCAGCCTCATCAACAAGTACGCGCGCGACAAGAAGCTGCTGCGCGAGAAGGACGACAACCTCACCGGTGACGACATCCGCGAGGGTCTGACCGCGATCATCTCGGTCAAGCTGAGCGAGCCGCAGTTCGAGGGCCAGACGAAGACCAAGCTGGGCAACACGGAGGCGAAGACCTTCGTGCAGAAGGCGGTCTACGAGCACCTCAACGACTGGCTGGACCGCAACCCGGTCGAGGCCGCGGACATCATCCGCAAGGGCATCCAGGCGGCCACCGCGCGCGTGGCGGCCCGCAAGGCCCGTGACCTGACCCGGCGCAAGGGGCTGCTGGAGTCGGCGTCGCTGCCGGGCAAGCTGGCCGACTGCCAGTCCAACGACCCGGCCAAGTGCGAGATCTTCATCGTCGAGGGCGACTCCGCCGGCGGCTCGGCCAAGTCCGGCCGGAACCCGCAGTACCAGGCGATCCTCCCGATCCGCGGCAAGATCCTGAACGTGGAGAAGGCCCGGATCGACAAGATCCTCCAGAACCAGGAGATCCAGGCGCTGATCTCGGCCTTCGGCACGGGTGTGCACGAGGACTTCGACATCGAGAAGCTCCGCTACCACAAGATCATCCTGATGGCGGACGCCGACGTCGACGGCCAGCACATCAGCACCCTGCTGCTGACCTTCCTGTTCCGCTTCATGCGGCCGCTGGTCGAGGCCGGGCACGTGTACCTGTCCCGCCCCCCGCTGTACAAGATCAAGTGGGGCCGTGACGACGTGGAGTACGCCTACTCGGACCGCGAGCGCGACGCGCTGATCGAGATGGGCCGCCAGCGTGGCAAGCGCGTCCGCGAGGACTCGATCCAGCGCTTCAAGGGTCTCGGCGAGATGAACGCCGAGGAGCTGCGCGTGACCACCATGGACCAGGAGCACCGGGTCCTCGGCCAGGTCACCCTGGACGACGCCGCCCAGGCCGACGACCTGTTCTCGGTCCTGATGGGCGAGGACGTCGAGGCCCGTCGCCAGTTCATCCAGCGCAACGCCAAGGACGTCCGCTTCCTCGACATCTGAGTCGGTCTCAGCTGACCGCACCAGGAAGGATCTTCACCAGCAATGGCCGACGAGAACACTCCCGTCACCCCCGAAGAGGGCGGCGAACTCGTGATGCGTGTCGAGCCCGTCGGGCTTGAGACGGAGATGCAGCGCTCGTACCTGGACTACGCGATGTCCGTCATCGTGTCCCGTGCGCTGCCCGACGTCCGGGACGGTCTCAAGCCCGTCCACCGCCGTGTGCTGTACGCGATGTACGACGGCGGCTACCGCCCCGAGCGCGGCTTCTACAAGTGCGCCCGTGTCGTCGGCGACGTCATGGGCAACTACCACCCGCACGGCGACTCCTCCATCTACGACGCCCTGGTGCGCCTCGCCCAGCCGTGGTCGATGCGGATGCCGCTGGTGGACTCCAACGGCAACTTCGGCTCCCCGGGCAACGACCCCGCGGCGGCCATGCGCTACACCGAGTGCAAGATGGCGCCGCTGTCGATGGAGATGGTCCGGGACATCGACGAGGAGACCGTCGACTTCACGGACAACTACGACGGCCGCTCCCAGGAGCCGACCGTCCTGCCGGCCCGCTTCCCGAACCTGCTGATCAACGGCTCGGCCGGTATCGCGGTCGGCATGGCCACCAACATCCCGCCGCACAACCTGCGCGAGGTCGCGGCCGGCGCCCAGTGGTACCTGGAGAACCCCGAGGCCTCGCACGAGGAGCTGCTGGACGCGCTCATGGAGCGCATCAAGGGCCCCGACTTCCCGACCGGCGCCCTGGTGGTGGGCCGCAAGGGCATCGAGGAGGCGTACCGCACCGGCCGCGGCTCCATCACGATGCGCGCGGTGGTCGAGGTCGAGGAGATCCAGGGCCGCCAGTGCCTGGTGGTCACCGAACTGCCGTACCAGGTGAACCCGGACAACCTGGCGCAGAAGATCGCCGACCTGGTGAAGGACGGCAAGATCGGCGGCATCGCGGACGTCCGCGACGAGACCAGCTCGCGCACCGGCCAGCGCCTGGTGATCGTCCTGAAGCGGGACGCGGTCGCCAAGGTCGTGCTGAACAACCTGTACAAGCACACGGACCTCCAGACGAACTTCGGCGCCAACATGCTGGCGCTGGTCGACGGCGTGCCGCGCACCCTGTCGCTGGACGCGTTCATCCGCCACTGGGTGACGCACCAGATCGAGGTCATCGTCCGCCGGACCCGGTTCCGGCTGCGCAAGGCCGAGGAGCGCGCCCACATCCTGCGCGGTCTGCTGAAGGCCCTGGACGCCATCGACGAGGTCATCGCGCTGATCCGGCGCAGTGAGACCGTCGAGATCGCGCGCAGCGGCCTGATGGGCCTCCTGGAGATCGACGAGATCCAGGCGAACGCCATCCTTGAGATGCAGCTGCGCCGGCTGGCGGCCCTGGAGCGGCAGAAGATCGTCCAGGAGCACGATGAACTCCAGGCGAAGATCAACGAGTACAACGAGATCCTCGCCTCGCCGGTGCGCCAGCGCGGGATCGTCAGCGAGGAGCTGGCCGCGATCGTCGAGAAGTACGGCGACGACCGCCAGACCAAACTGATCCCGTACGAGGGCGACATGTCCATCGAGGACCTGATCGCCGAGGAGGACATCGTCGTCACCGTCACGCGCGGCGGCTACGTCAAGCGGACGAAGACGGACGACTACCGGGCGCAGAAGCGCGGCGGCAAGGGCGTGCGCGGCACGAAGCTGAAGGAAGACGACATCGTCGACCACTTCTTCGTCTCCACCACGCACCACTGGCTGCTGTTCTTCACCAACAAGGGCCGGGTGTACCGGGCGAAGGCGTACGAGCTGCCCGAGGCCGGCCGGGACGCGCGCGGCCAGCACGTGGCGAACCTGCTCGCCTTCCAGCCGGACGAGGCGATCGCCGAGATCCTGGCGATCCGTGACTACGAGGCGGCGCCGTACCTGGTGCTGGCCACCAAGTCGGGCTTGGTCAAGAAGACGCCACTGAAGGATTACGATTCGCCTCGCTCCGGCGGTGTCATCGCCATCAACCTGCGGGAACGCGAGGACGGTTCGGACGACGAGCTGATCGGCGCCGAGCTGGTCTCGGCGGACGACGATCTGCTGCTGATCAGCAAGAAGGCGCAGTCGATCCGGTTCACCGCCTCGGACGAGTCCCTGCGCCCGATGGGCCGCGCCACCTCCGGCGTCAAGGGGATGAGTTTCCGGGAGGGCGACGAGCTTCTCTCGATGAATGTGGTGCGACCCGGTACGTTCGTGTTCACTGCCACCGACGGTGGGTACGCGAAGCGGACCGTCGTCGACGAGTACCGCGTCCAGGGCCGCGGCGGCCTCGGCATCAAGGCCGCCAAGATCGTGGAGGACCGTGGTTCGCTCGTCGGCGCGCTGATCGTCGAGGAGAACGACGAAATCCTCGCGATCACCCTCTCCGGCGGTGTGATTCGCACGCGAGTCAGCGAGGTCAGGGAGACGGGCCGTGACACCATGGGCGTCCAACTGATCAATCTGGGCAAGCGCGATGCCGTGGTCGGCATCGCACGTAACGCCGAAGCGGGGCGCGAGGCGGAGGAAGTCGACGGCGACGTGGCCGTGGACGAGACCGCCGAGGGTGCCGCGAGCACCGGCACGGACGAGGGTGAGGCACCCTCGGCCGAGTAGCACGAGGAGTGAGTCAGCGTGAGCGGAGCCACGGGCGCCGGATCGGCCGGTACCTCCACGGGTACGGAAACGGACGGCGGCGGCCGTGGCTCCGCCGCGAACGCGCTGCCCGCGGGGAGTGCGCCCGCCGGTGGTGCGCACGACCCGCAGACGACGAACCTGAAGCCGGTGAAGGTGTCCGAGACGGACTCTTCCCGTACGTCTGGATCCCAGGGGGGAACTGTGACGGACACCCGAGGCCCGGCCGCGTCCGGTGAGGCGCGGCCGGCGTCGCCGCTTCCCGGGGAGCGGCGCCCGGAGCAGACCGACGGGCCCTACCACCCGCCGCAGGCCTATCAGGCGCAGGCGCCCGCCGGCGCGACGCGCAAGCCGCGCACGGGCGTGCGGACGGCGCCGCGGACCCGCAAGGCGCGGCTGCGGGTGGCCAAGGCCGACCCGTGGTCGGTGATGAAGGTCAGCTTCCTGCTCTCCATCGCGCTCGGCATCTGCACGGTCGTCGCCTCGGCGGTGCTGTGGATGGTCATGGACGCGATGGGCGTGTTCTCGACGGTCGGCGGCACGATCTCGGAGGCGACCGGCTCGAACGAGGCGAACGGCTTCGACCTCCAGGCGTTCCTGTCGCTCCCCCACGTCCTGACGTTCGCGGCGATCATCGCGGTCATCGACGTGGTCCTGGCCACGGCGCTCGCGACGCTCGGCGCGTTCATCTACAACCTCTCCGCGGGGTTCGTGGGCGGGATCGAGCTGACGCTGGCGGAGGACGAGTGACCCGCGGACCAGCGGCGTTCCGACGGTCCCCCGACAACCGATTTTGGGACTGACGCGGTCGTGCGCTAATCTTCAGGAGTCAGCGCGCGGGACACACACCGCAGAGCGCGGCGGGGCTATAGCTCAGTTGGTTAGAGCGCATCCCTGATAAGGATGAGGCCACAGGTTCAAATCCTGTTAGCCCCACCAGCGAGAAGACCCCCGGTCCAGCAGGACCGGGGGTCTTCTGCTGTTCGGGGTGGCGGGGGTTCGGGGGAAGAAAAAGGCCCGACCGCTGGCGACGGGGGATGCACCAGCGATCGGGCTATGGCCAAGGGTAACAAGGTTGTCGGTTGTGTGGGGCCAAGTACGGGGGGAATCCCGCAGGTTGGCCGATCATCGACCGCACGGGGGGTCGTAGCCCAGGCGCGGCAGGTACTCGTGCCAGCGCTGGGGGGTCAGGACGCCTCGGGTGACCGAGCAGATGTGCCGGATCGCCGTGTCGGCGTCCAGGCTCCACAGCCGGACCGTGTCGGCGCCGCTGGAGACGCCCAGGACGTGGCTCTCGGGGCTGAAGATGAGGAAGTTGCCCGTCTTGGCGTTGGGGCTCATCGACTGGCCGATGGGGGTCGCCGAGGCGGGGTCGGTGACGTTCCACAGGCGGACCGTGTTGTCGCTGCCGCCGCTGGCCAGGGTGTCGCCGCCGGCGCTGAACGTCAGGGACGTGACCGCCTCGGTGTGGCCGGTGAGCGGCTTGCCCAAGGGTTCGACGTGCGCGGGGTCGCTGGTGTTCCACAGGCGGACCGTGTCGTCGTCGCTGCCGCTGGCCAGCGTGTGGCCGTCCGGACCGAAGGCGAGCGCGTTGACCGGGCCGGAGTGGTCGGTGAGCGGCGTGCCCAGCGGGCGGGCGTGCGCGCGGTCGGTCATGTTCCACAGCCGGATCGTGCTGTCCGCGCTGCCGCTGGCCAGCGTGCGGCCGTCCGGGCTGAAGACGAGGCTGTTGATGTAGCCCCGGTGGCCGGTGAGGGGGCTGCCGAGCGGGGCCGGGCGGCCCGGGTCGGTCACGTCCCACAGCTGGACGGTGCGGTCGTCGTAGGCGGTGGCCAGGGTGCGGCCGTCCGGGCTGTAGGCGAGCGCGTCGGAGCCCATGAAGCGGGTGCGCAGGTGCAGCGGCGGGCCGGCGGCTACCGGGTGGGCGGGATCGGTGACGTTCCACAGGTGGACCGTCCGGACGCCGGTGAGGACGGCGAGCGTGCGGCCGTCGGGGGAGAACATCAGGGAGCGCTCGTCGCCGTCGGCCCGCATGAACGGCTCGCCGAGCAGGACGGGCCGACCGGGCCGCGTCACGTTCCACAGCCGTAGCCTGCCGTCCCGGGCGGCCGTGGCCAGCACCCGGCCGTCCGGGCGGAACGCTCCGCTCCGGCCGATCATGTCCGAGGTCGGGACCGACCACAGGCGCACCTTGCCGTCCCCGCTGCCGGTGGCGAGGGTACGGCCGTCCGGGCGGAACCCCAGGGCGTACATCTCACCGCTGCTGCCCGTCAGCGACTCGCCGACCTGGGACGGGGAGCCCGGGTCGCTGACGTTCCACAGGCTCGCCGTGCTGTCCGCGCTCGCGGCGGCGAGCCGGACGCCGTCCGGGCTGAACGCCACCGACCAGACCGGGCCGGTGTGGCCGGTCAGCGGCGAGCCGACCGCCGCGGCGCGGGCGGGGTCGGCCACGTTCCACAGCCGGATGGTGTCGTCCGCGCTGCCGCTGGCCAGGGTGCGCCCGTCGGGGCTGAAGGCCACCGAGTGCACGAGGTCCGTGTGCCCCCGCAGCGTCCTGACCGGCTGCGGCCGGCGCGGCGCGGAGACGTCCCACAGCCGGATCGTGTCGTCGTCGCCACCCGTCGCGAGCGTCCGCCCGTCCGGGGCGAACGCCACACAGCGCACCGCGGCGCCGTGCCCGCGCAGGGTGGCGAGGGCGCCGGGCCGGCGCGGGTCGCTGACGTCCCACAGCCGCACGGTACGGTCCTCGCCGGCCGTGGCCAGCGTGCGCCCGTCGGGACTGAAGGCGACCAGGTAGATCGTGCCCTGACGGCCGGCGAGCGGCGTGCCCAGCGGGCGGGCGTGCGCGGGGTCGGACACGTCCCACAGCCGGACCGTGCCGTCGTCGCCGGCGCTGGCCAGGGTGCGGCCGTCCGGGCTGAAGACGGCACTGCTCACCCAGCTGGTGTGGCCGGTCAGGGGCGCACCGAGCGGGGCCGGGCGGTTCGGGTCGGTCACGTCCCACAGCCGGACCGTGCGGTCGTAGCCGGCCGTCGCCAGCGTGTTGCCGTCCGGGCTGAAGGAGGTGAGGTAGACGGCGCCGGTGTGGCCGGACAGCGGGGTGGCCAGCGGCGCGTTCACGATCGAGATCAGGCGGCTGTACGTGCCCTCGTCGCCGGGGCGGAGCTGGTGCGCGACCAGGTCGAGCTGGGCGGCCAGGGACGGATCGGTGTGCTGGACCCGGTCGGCCTCGGCGAGCACCTGCTCGAACACGGCGTCGTCCCGCTGCTTCCAGGCGATCACCGCCGTACCGGCCGCGAGCACGGCCAGCGCCACCAGCGCCGCCACCGCGGCCCGGCTCAGCCACACCGAGCGCTTGCGCAGCCGCACCGAGGCGGCCAGGAACTCCACCGCGCTCCGGGTCAGGTACGTGTCCCCGGCCGACCGGGCCCAGCCGCGGGCCTGCTCCAGCCGCGACCCCCGGTACAGCAGCGAGCTGTCCCGGCCCGAGTCCTCCCAGGCCCGGCCGTCCTCCTCCAGCCGCTGGCGCAGCAGATGGTCGCCCCGGCCCTCGTCGATCCAGTGCCGCAGCCGGGGCCAGGCGTGCAGCAGCGCCTCGTGGGTGATCTCCACGGTGTCCGCGTCCAGCGTCACCAGCCGGGCCCGCACCAGGGCCTCCAGCGACTCCTCCGTCTTGCCGGGGTCCGACGACTCCTCCGCCAGCTGCCGCCGGGTGCCGCGCCGGCGGGTGGCCTGGGTGTCCTCGCCCAGCCGGACCAGCCGCAGCAGGAGCAGCCGGGCGGCGGCACGGGCCGCCGGGTCCAGCCCGGACCAGGCGCGCTCGGCGGTCGCCGCGACCGCGCCCTGGATGCCGCCCGCCGCGCGGTAGCCGGCCAGTGTCAGCCGGCCGGCCTTCCGGCGCTGCCAGGTGGCCAGCAGGGCGTGCGAGAGCAGCGGCAGCACGCCCGCGTCGTGCGCGCCGCGCGGGCCGTCGGCGCTCACCTCGCGCACGATCAGCTCGGCGAGGCCCGGCTCCAGCTCCAGCCCCACCGCCTTGGCCGGACCGGTCACCGCCTCGCGCAGTTCGGTGCTGGTCAGCGGGCCGAGCACCATGTGCCGGTGCTGGAGCGCGTCGGCCAGTTCCGGGTAGCCGAGGCACTGCTCGTAGAAGTCGGCGCGGATGCCGAGGACGACCCGGACGGGCGCGGGTCCGGCGGCGCCGGGGGGCGGGGTGCAGGTGGCGTGCAGGAAGTGGATGAAGACGCGCCGGTCCGCCTCGTCGGCGCAGAGGGTGAACGCCTCCTCGAACTGGTCCACGATGACGACCGGCCGGTCGTCCGGGCCCGTCGCGCGGTCCGCCCAGGCCGCGACCGCCTCGCGTACGGCCCGGCCGATGTGCGGGGCGTCGCAGCCCGGCAGCGCCGGGTTCCGCGCCGCCTCCCGCTCGGCCGTGCGGGCGTCGGCGGCGACGGCGGCGAGACCGGGGATCCGGCGGACCAGCTCACCCAGCGGATCGGCACCCGGGACGAACTGGAGGACGGGGCCGGGCGGGTCGGCGGGGTGGTCGGCGGGACGGTCGCCGGTGTCGCCGGTGTCGCCGGTGTCATCGGTGGAAGGGTCACCGGGGTGGTCGGTGGAGCGGTCGCCGGGGTGGTCGGTGGAAGGGTTGTCGGGGTGATCGGAGGGGCGGTCGCCGGGGTGACCGGGAGAAGGGGCACCGGGATGGTCGGCGGGCTGGTCGGACCGGTCGACCGGCGGTGGAGGTGCGGGGAGCTGGGCGGGGGCCTCCCCGGTGGGCGCCCCCTCCTGCCGGGGAGGGACCGTCCCGTCGGCTGCCGGCCCCTTGCCGCCCGCACCCGCGTTCCCAGCTCCGCCATGAGCCCCCGTGCCAGTGTTCCCGGCCCCGCCATGAGCCCCCGTGCCGTAAGCCCCCGCACCCGCGTCCCCGGCCCCGGCGTGACCCCCCGCGCCCAGGGCCCCGCCCCGGACCGCCGGGACCAGGCCGGCGTTCAGCAGGGAGGACTTTCCGGCTCCCGAGGCGCCGACCAGCATGACCAGACCGCCGGACCGCTCGGCCTCGCGGAGCTGGGCGACGAGGGCCTTCGTGCTCCGCTCCCGGCCGAAGAACCACCGGGCGTCCTCCCGCCGGTACGGGGCCAGCCCGCGGTACGGACACACGCCACCGGCGACGGGCGGGGCCTGGGCCGGTGGCCGCCGGTTCTCCTCCGAGGGCGGCGCGGGCCGGTCGCCGGCCGGTCCGGCCACCGCCAGCTCCCACAGCCGCTGCCAGTGGGCGAGGTCGTACAGGCCGGCGGAGACCGGGGCGGGACGCAGCCGCCGCGCCTCCGGGATCAGGATGTGCAGGACCGCCGCGAGGGCGGCGAACTGGGCCGGTACGTTCCTGGCCCGGCGCCAGTCGCTGATCCGCTGCGCGGACACCCGTACCGGCCGGCCGCGCTCATCGATCCGCTGGAGCCGTACGACCGCTTCCGAGACGCTCTTGAGGGGAGGGTTTCCGGCCTCCTTGTACAGCAGCGCGAGGCGCTCGGCGAAGGCTGTGCGTGCCCCTGAGTCGGAACTCAAGGTCCCACCCCTTACTTTCCTCCGCGTGTGACGTCCGGACCGGAAAACTCACCTTATACGCCTGACCTGCGGTTAAGGGCCGGACCGGAGACCGGAACCTCCTCCTCGACGGCGACAGATGGCAGGATCCGAACCCGGTAGCGGACCCGTCACACACCGTCCGGACAGGCCACCGGCCCAGCGCTCGGAGAGACAGCCCATGGCACCGAACGTTCTCGGTCAAAGTCGGCCGCCTCGCATCGCGCCGCGCCGACCCGCGCGCAGCCGCGGAAGCCGTCCCCGTTCTTCGACCCGCGCCGTCCCGCCGACTTGGCGCGGGTCGAATACCCCGCACCGTTCGGCACCGGTCCTCACAGGGGAGGGACCGGTGCCGAACGGGCGGGAACCTGGCTATCTGACGGTACGTCAGCTACGGTCGGCTCGCCCGCCGTTCCCGAAGGGGTGAGTGCCATGGAGAAGCAGCGTCCCCGGTGCCCGCGACCGCCTGGCGAACCACGCTGGGTCGCGATGTTCCACGAGCCCGCCCGGGACTCCTGGACGGTGGGCGCGCAGTCCCCGTACCGGGCTCCCGTGCTGTACGCCGTCGACGACATGACCCGGACCGCGCGGGCGCGCGGGGACGAGGTGGCGGTCGCGCTCTGGGGCCCCGAGGACGGCGCCTGGCACCTCTTCGACACCCCGTCCGCCAAGGCCCCCGCCCCCGCACCGCAGCGGCCCGTGACCGGCTCACCGGAACCGGCCCGGCTCGCGGAACGCATGACGGACCGCCGGCACCAGGTGCTGATGGCCGGGCTGGGCAAGGCGGGCCTGTACGACCTGGGCCCCGAGGACGACGAGGCGGTCCGCACCCTGGCCGACCGGCTCGACGAACCGACGGTCCGCCGGGTGGCCCACTGGCTGGCGGCGGCGGGCGGGCAGCGGTAGTCGCGAGCCGGCCCGCTGGTCCGGTTCAGGAGGCGCGCGGCCGGGCAGTGACGTCCTGAGGACCGCCGGAAGGTCACCGCCCACGACTGGAGGACAGATGAAGGTCTCCGTCGACCGCTCCCTGTGCTACGGCTCCGCCGAGTGCGCGCACCGGGCGCCGGCCGTGTTCGCGTTCGAGGACGGGTACGGCGTCGTACGGCCCGGCGGAGCGGACGCGGCCGAGGACCCGCGGGCCCGGGAGGCGATCGCGGAGGCCGCCGAGAAGTGCCCGTCGCAGGCGATCGTCCTCACCGAGTAGTGCGCTGACCTCACCTGGTGGAGCTCACCGAGCGGCGGAAGGAGCCGGTGGATAGGTCCAGCCGAAGGCGGCGAGCGCGCGCGCCCGGGCCTCCGCGACGGCCATGCGGGCCGCCCGCTCGGCGGGGTCGACATGGGCCGCCTGCCCCGTGACCTGACCCTCCCACTTGCGGTACAGCAGACCGGGCTCCGCCGAGAACCAGCCGCGGCTCACCGCGTCCAGCGCCAGCAGCAGGCCGGTGTCCTCCGAGGCCGGCAGCGCCATCCAGCCGCCCAGCGCGGTGAGCAGTTCCCGCCGCACGCACAGGCCCGCCGGGTGGACCGGGGCCAGGAAGCCGTTCCGCTTCCAGTGGTCGAGGACGGTACCGCGCTCGATCGGGCCTTCGTCGGGATCCCCGGGGAAGGCGGCCGTGGAGCCGTCGGGCAGCAGGTCGAGGACGCGGCACGTCGTCCAGCCGACGGTGTGGTCCGCCTCCAGCACGGCCAGGTCGCGGGCGAGCGCGCCCGGCATGAGCTGGTCGTCGGCGTCGAGCACCTTGACGTACGCGCCCCCGGCGCGTGCCAGCGCGATCGTGCGGGCGACCCCGGGGCCGCCCGGCCGGCCCTGGCGGAAGCTCACGCGGGCGTCGTCCGGGACGTGGGGGCGGACCACGTCCGTCGTGCCGTCCTCCTGGACGACCCACTCCCACTCCCAGCCGGCGGGCAGCCGCTGTGCGCACAGCGACGTGTAGGCGTCCGCCAGGAACCGGGCGGACGGGCCGTGGACAGCGGTGACTACGGTGACGCGCCGGTTCACGGCAGCGCTCACCACCTTTCCGTGGGGTGCGGGTCGTTGCCGTACGAGGATGACCTACCGGGAAACGCGCGAGACCCCCGGCCGAACCCGGCCGGGGGTCTGTTCGTGTCGACTGGTGCGTACGCAAGTCGCCGTGTGGTCGAGACGTTGCGGTACTGCGGTGGGGGAGGGATCAGCAGTCGAGGGAGTCCGAGAGGTGCTGGTCGTGGGTCCTGGTCTCCGTCTGCTCCGGTACCCGCGGCTCCGATTCCGTCTGTGTCCCGTCGAGGGTGCGGTGCCGGCAGCTCGGCGTCTTGCCGTGGGCCTCGGCCCGGATCCGCTGCTTCATCGTGGGGGGCAGGGCCCTGGCATGGGACCAGGCCCAGTGGCGCATCGCCGGGATCGTCGGGGTGGTGCGGTGCGCGGTGCCGGTGCCAGTGCTCGGGGTCTCGGTCCGGGGTGCGGCCGCGGCGGCGGTCGTGGTGGTGGCGGAGACGAGTCCGAGCGCCGTGCACAGCGCGAGGAAGGTGGTGACGATGGCGGTCCACAGCTTCATGACCTTGTTCTGGGCGGTCATGGCCCCTCACTTTCGGGTTGGGCGATTTGCGTACTTTCCTCATGATGTGTATGTGGGCCGGGAAGTGGTGGACCGACGCCCGTGGCGCGTCGATGTTCAGATCAACACCACTCGGACGGGTGCACGGGGGCGGGGAACCTCTGCCGCCGCCGAGGCGGCAAGTCGGGCCCCGGCGCAGGTCACCGATCGATATCGGTCGGTGTGTATAGTCGGGCGCCAGAGGTCCCCTACGTCAAGGAAAGACGAGGTCGCGCGGTGAAGAAGCTGCTCCTGGTCGCACTGGCCGCCATCGGCGGGCTCCTCGTGTACCGCCAGATCCAGGCGGATCGCGCCGAGCAGGATCTGTGGACGGAGGCGACTGACTCCGTGCCCACGGGTTCGTGAGTCCCGATACCCGATCTGTACCGACCCCGGCCGCCTGCGCGGTCGGGGTTTCGTGTTTCCCGGCCGGGCCGCGCGGCCCCCTGCTTCGTGTTGCGGGGTCCCGGCGGGTGCGGTAGACGGGGCGGGGCGACAGGGGCCGGACGGTGCCGGGCGTTTCGGACGGGCGTACGCGTTGCCCGGACGGCGCAGCGGCGGCCGGGGCAGGATGGGCCTGCGGTCCGCCGGTCCGGTGCGGCCGTCCGACGAGTGGGGGTGTGGCGCGTGCGGGGCCGAGGGGGCGGTACGGCGGCGGGGGCCGGGTCGGCCGGGTGGCGGGCGCGGCGGCGGGCCGTCCTCGCCCGGGGTGCCGTGATCGGCCTGCTGCTGGGACTCTCCGCGGCCCTCGCTCCGCCGACCCCCGCCCCCGCTCTGCCGGCCGGTGCCGGGACCGCCGCCGACGCGCGCCCGGGGTCGTACACCTTCACCCCCGGCGCCCGGACCGTCGCGGGCACGAAGGGCACCACGGACGCCGCCCTGCTCGACCCCCGCCACACCTACCGCAGCTCCCTGCCCCGCAACGGCAGGCTCTACTACCGCCTGCGCCTGCCCGCCGCGGACACGGCGTACGTCCCCGTCACCGCCGTACCACCGGCGGACGCCACCGTCTCCGCCACCGACGGCATCCGCGTCTCGCTCCGGGACGCGAACGGCGGCTCCTGCTTCTACGCCTCCGCCCGCATCGGCGCCGGGCTCAGTCCGCGCCCGCTCACGGCCCTGGCCCAGCGCGAGGCCGGCAAGGCGCTGTGCCAGGGCGCGGGGACGTACTACCTGCTCGTCGAACGCCTCGACGCCGAGGGCTCCGGCGCGGCGGCGGCGTCCGAGCCGTGGGACCTGGAGATCGCGCCCGCCACGGAACCCGGCCTCGCCGAGGCCGGGCCCACCACCGCGCCGCGGACCTGGGACTCCGCCACACCGGAACCCCTCACCGGAACCCCCCGGGACCGCTCAGGCGGCACCGGTTTCGCCACGGCGCGCCCGGTGGGCCAAGGAATCTGGCGCACCCGTCTCACCCCCGGCGAGACCCGGTTCTACGAAGTGCCGCTGGACTGGGGCCGGCAACTGCACGCCTCCGCCGGCCTGGACGGCGCGCCGGGCCACGGCTACGTCGGCGGCGCCCTGAACCTCTCCCTCTACAACCCCGTCCGCGACTACGTCGACGACGCCTCCCTCGGCTACACCGGCACCCCCAGGTCCGCCGCCCTCGCACCGCTCCCGCCGGTGGAGTACACCAACCGGTACGCCGTCCCCGCCGGGGTGACCTCCGTCCGCTTCGCCGGCGCGTACTACCTGGTCCTGCACCTCAGCGCGCGGCTGGCCGACACCTTCGGGCCGGGTCCGTTCGACGTGACCCTGCGGGTCCGGGTGCGCGGACAGCGACAGGCGGGACCCGCGTACGCCGGCCGGCCCGTGCCGGACGACGTCTTCACGGTCACCGACGAGGACCGGGACGCCGCGCTGACCGGGAACACCGGGGGCGGGACCGACGGCCGGGTGATGCGGCTGGTCGCCGTCGGCGGGATCGGCACGGGCACCGTGCTGCTGCTGGTCCTGGGCGGGTGGACGGTGGCGGCCCGGCGGGCTCACACCCGCGTCAACGCCCAGAAACCCACGGCGTAGCAGGCGAGCGCCAGCAGCAGGAGCGGGATCGCGGCCCCGGCCGGGGGACCGGGCCGTGGGGCCGCACGCCGCGCCCGACGCCCGCGGGCGCGGGCGGGGGTCCGGGGGGCGGGTGAGGGCGGCGGAACCTGTGGGTCGCGGGTGGTGTAGGCGGCGGTGGCGGTGTCGATCCGGGGGTCCGGAGCCGGAGCCGGGGCCGGCACGGGGGCCGGGAGCGGGAGCGGGTGGACCGGGGCCTGTTGGGGCGGCGGCAGGCGGAAGCTCCCCGTGTCCGAGAGGGAACCGGTGTAGGTGGGCGTCGGACGCTCCTCCACCGCCGAGCCCGGAACGGGGCCGGCCGGCCCACTGTCGACACGGCCAACCGCCCTGCTGTCCACGGGATCAGCCGCCGCACCGGACTCGTCCGTCCCGCCCGCGACCAGGTCCGACGCCACACCGGAAGCCCGCCGGAGGGGGCCTTCGGGGCCGAACCCGGGCGGGAGTGGGCCGAGTTGGTCGAAGATCTCGACGAGTTCGTCGTCGGGGCCCGGCTCCGGCAGGAGTTCGGCGGCGGCGGCGAGCGCCTTGCGCGCCCCCGTGGCGGTGCGGAACCGGTCCGCGGGATCGGGCTGGAGCAGGGTGGCGACGACCTGCCACAGCGGTTCCGGAACGCCCTGGGGCGGGCCGGGCGTCCCGTGCTCCAGGAAGTACTGCACCAGCGCCTTGGCATCGGGCTTGGCGCCTTCGAGGAGGTACAGGGCGACCAGGCCGGCGGCGAACAGGTCGGCCGGGAAGTCGGGTTCGGCGCCCAGCATCTGCTCGGGGGCGAGGTAACCGGGCGTCCCCACCACGAGGTTGGTCTCCGTCAGCCGGGGTTCGCCGAGCCGCATGGCGATGCCGAAGTCGGACAGCCGCAGCCGGGGCCGGCCGGTGCCGGTGGCTTCGAGGAGCACGTTGGCGGGCTTGACGTCCCGGTGGACGACGTCCTCGGCGTGGACGGCGGCGAGCCCGGACAGCAACTGGTCCAGCAGCGTGCACACGAACACCGGCGGGAGGGGGCCGTAGTCGCCGACCAGGTGGACCAGGGAGCCGCCCGCGACCAGGTCCATGGTGAACAGCACCTTGTCGTCGTCGGCGGCCCAGCTCGCCGGGGCGAGGACGTGCGGGTGGTCGATGCGCAGCGCCTGCTCGCGGACGAAGCGGAGCAGGGAGTGGGCGTCGCGCTGCTGGAGGACCTTGGCGGCCACGTACCGCCGGCGGCGGTGGTCCCAGGCACGCCACACGGCGCCCACACCGCCGCGTCCGATCGGGTCGGCCAGTTCGTACCGGCCGGCGAAGACCTCACCCATGGCAGCCGCCGCTCCTCCCCTGCTCCGACGAAGCGCCCCCCCGCGCCCCTGCCCCGCGTACCCCGCGTCCGGCCGGCCCGGCCCCCCCCGTCCCGAACAGGCCGCGCGTCAGTTCTGGTGGGACTGGTAGTGCGCGACGGCGTCGGAGGTGCGGCCGGCGCCGTAGACGCGGAGGAACTCCGCGAGTTCGGGATGGCTCGGGGCGAGGGTGTCCGCGGCGTCGATGATGTCACCCGCGGCGGCCACCGAGCGGAGCAGCGACTGGATCTCGCGCACCACCCGCTTGACCGTGGGCGCACCCGAACTGTTCGTGGTGTGCGTGGTGTTGCTGAGCACGGAGCCCCCCTGCGACCTCTTGATCTCGTCCATCCGCTCGGTCGCCTCGGCGGCGCTGACGCTGCCGTCCGCGACCTGGGACGCCAGTTCCTGCAACAGCTGCACCCGCTGGACCACCGCAGGATTGCCGATCTTCGCGCGCTGGCCGCTCATCAGCTGCGAGAGCATCGGCGCGGACAGGCCCAGGACCGCCGCGAGCCGGGCCTGGTTCAGCCCGAGATCGTCGATGAGCTTACGGAAGAGCGCCCCCAACGGCTCCCCGTACCAGTTCCGCTGCAGCTCCCGCGCTCTGGCGGTGGCTTCCTGCTGTGCGGCGTCCATTGCGTCTCCCCATCGCTTCCCCTGAAAACCGCGGTTCGCTGTAGCGAACCACGTCGAGCATCTTACGGAGAGTGGTCATCCACGGGGACCCCCAATCTTTTTGCGGGATACGGGGGGTGACCCGGTACTCTGGTCTGCGGCGCCCGCCGGAACGTGATCCCTCCGGCCGGTCGCTCCTTGCCGGGGCCTTAGCTCAGTTGGTAGAGCGCCGTCTTTGCATGGCGGATGTCAGGGGTTCGACTCCCCTAGGCTCCACCCCGAAAAATGCCCCCTGATCTGCGGAAACGCAGTATCAGGGGGCATTTTCGCGCGCACGAGGGACCCTCCGGCCCGATTCACTCGTGGCCGGAGGGTCTCCTGGTTTCCACTGATGCGGGCCCGGCGCTCAGACCTCGTCGTCGCGGTCCACGGCGTCTTCCTCCGCCTGCTTCGCCTGGACCTCGGGGTCCAGGCCCTGGGCCTCGCTGCCGTCCACGGACGTGATGCGCCCCTCGTCGGGGACCTCCGTCGCCGCGGGCGGTTCGACCAGCCAGTCGGGGTTGGCCTGCTTGTCCCACCACTTCCAGGCCGCGAAGGCACCGCCCGCCAGAGCGGTCAGCACCGCCACCGCCTTCAGGGCGCGGCCGGCCCGGGACCGGCGGGCGTTCCGCCGGGCCAGCTTCTGGATGTCCCGGGCCGAGACCTGACCGCGCAGCGCGGCCAGCGCGGCCGCACCGCGCGCGGCTGCCTCGTCGCGGACCGGAGCGGTCGCGGCCACGGCATGCTCGATCTTGGGACGTGAGTAGGCGGCGGCCTGCCGGGCGGCCTTGCGGGTACGGACGGCGGCTTCCTGCGCGGCCAGGTCCACCTTCGGCGGCACATGCGTGCGGGCCTGCTCCAGGCGCGGGGCGAGCCGGGCGTCGTACTGCACGCGGGCCTGTTCGGCGGCCTGCGACACCACGGGCGCCAGCCGTACGCGTGCCTCTTGCGCGTAGTACGCGGCACGCTCCTTGGCCGTGTCGGCGTAGGGCGCCACCACTTCCGCGGCGTGCAGCACGCTGTCCTTCGCCGAGCCGGTCGCGGCGCGCACGCTGTCGATGCGGGTCACGGGTTCCTCCTCCTCGGTGGCGTACGGTATTTCGACTTTCCACCCTTTTACGGATCATGCCTGCCCGCCGCCGCTGTGGCATGTGCGGGCGCGCATATGGGTGCCCATCGCTCCCTTTGGCCTGTTCCTGGGCAACAGGGGGCTTGTGGTCGACACTGCCACGAATCACCGGCGCGCGCCGCCCGCCCGGCGGAAGTCACGGCCGCCCGGCGACGCGCGGACGGGACCGTGGAAGGATCGAAGGTGGAGCGGCGGACGACGACGGAAGGCAGATCGTGGCCGAGCAGCTGTATGCCACCTTGAAGACCACCCTCGGCGACATCGAGGTGCGGCTCTTCCCCCTCCACGCTCCCGTCACGGTCAGAAACTTCGTCGAGCTCGCCCGCGGCGAACGCGAATGGACACACCCGGGCACCGGCGAGCGGAGCAGGAACCCCCTCTACGACGGCACGGTCTTCCACTCCGTCATCAGCGGGTTCATGATCCAGGGCGGTGATCCCCTGGGCAACGGCCTCGGCGGACCCGGTTACGGCTTCGAGGACGAGTGCCGTCCGGACCTGGCCTTCGACACCCCGTACCTGATGGCCATGGCCAACGCCGGGCCGGGCACCAACGGCTCGCAGTTCTTCATCACCGTCACCCCGAGCACCTGGCTGAACGGCAAGCGCACCATCTTCGGCGAGGTCACCGACCCGGCCTCCCAGAAGGTGGTCGACGCCATCGCGAACGTGCCCACCGGCCGCAACGACCGCCCGCTGACCGACGTCGTCATCGAGACGGTGGTGGTGGGGAAGCGGGAGAAGTGAGGGGAACCAGGGGAACCAAACGCGCCGCTCGTCCGTAAGGATGGGCGGAGCAGGACGGTACCGTCAGGACGGACACGACGAGCAAGGGGATCCGATGGACCAGGCCGCAGGGAGCGCGCAGGACGCCGCCCGGAGCGTGCCGGTGTGCTACCGGCACCCGGACCGCGAGACCGGCGTGCGCTGCGCCCGCTGTGAGCGGCCCATCTGCCCGGAGTGCATGATCAGCGCCTCGGTCGGCTTCCAGTGCCCGGACTGCGTCCGCGAGGGCTCGGGCACTGGACACGCGCCGGCGGCGTCCCGGCCGCGCACGGTCGCCGGGGGCACGGTCACGGCCGACCCCCGCCTGCTCACCAAGATCCTGATCGGGATCAACCTCGCGGTGTTCATCGCTGTCCAGGCCGACAGCTCCCTCCTGGACCACCTGGTGCTCTACGGCGCCTGGCCCCCGAAGCCGTTCGCGCCGACCTCGGGCGTCGCCGGCGGCGAGTGGTACCGCTTCGTGACGTCGATGTTCGCGCACCAGGAGTACTGGCACATCGGCTTCAACATGCTGAGCCTGTGGTGGATCGGCGGCCCGCTGGAAGCGGCCCTCGGCCGGGCCCGCTACCTGGCGGTCTACTTCGTCTCCGGGCTGGCCGGCGGCGCGCTGACCTATCTGCTCACCTCCCCGCAGTCCGCCTCGCTCGGCGCCTCGGGCGCGATCTTCGGGCTCTTCGGCGCGACCGCCGTGCTGATGCGCCGGCTCAACTACGACATGCGCCCGGTCATCGCGCTGCTGGTGATCAACCTGATCTTCACCTTCGGGTTCAGCAACATCGCCTGGCAGGCGCACATCGGCGGGCTCGTCGCCGGGGTCGTGACCGGGTACGCGATGGTCCACGCCCCGCGCGAGAAGCGGGCCCTGGTGCAGTACGGCACCTGTGCCGTCGTCCTGGTGCTGGCGGTGGCGCTGGCCCTGGTCAGGACCGCTCAGCTCACCTGATACCGAACCGTTGTCCACAGGCTGTGCCGGATCTTGTGCACGGCGTGCGGACACAGCTGCGCCCCCTGCCGCTCGGATGTGTTTTCGCAGGTAGGACAGGGGGCGAACAGATGTATGGGGATCTGTGGACCAGTCACACCGGCGTCAACGCCCGATGAGTTATCCACAGATCGTAGTTTCTTTTCCCCAGGGGATTGTGGACAGCACCCCTGGCCTGTGGATAACTCGGCGGATAGCCCTGGGCAGAGCTATTTCCACTGCGTGGAGACGCCGAAGCCGGCGGCGATGAAGCCGAAGCCGACGACGATGTTCCAGTTGTCCAGGCTGTCGACCGGCAGCGAGCCGTCGGTCACGTAGAAGACGACGATCCAGGCCAGGCCGATGAGGAACATGGCCAGCATCACGGGTGCGACCCACGCGCGGTTGGTGAGCTTGATGGCCTGCGCCTGCTTCGCCGCCGGCGGCGTGTAGTCGGCCTTCTTGCGGATACGTGACTTCGGCACGAGGGTCTCTCCTGTCGATGCGCTGCGTGGCCGCGCAGGTAACTGGGTCGGGCTCGGGGCAGCGTACAAGGGGCCAACATGACGACTCTGTGTGCTCCCCCGGGCGTCCGTTAGCGTAGTGCTTCCGTGGCGCCGAAGGAGATAAGGGTACGTTGAGCAATTCTGCCGACTCCCCCGGGACGGGATCAACGGGTGCGGGCCCCGTCCGCCGACCGCGTGTGCGGCCCGTGCGGATCCTCACCGCCGCCGTCTTCGCGCTCGCCGGGCTCATCTTCTTCACCAGCTTCGACACGGCCAAGGGCACCGACATCCGTCAGGACGGCTCCCTGCTGAAGCTGTCCGACCTGATCCAGCAGCGCAGCCGCAAGAACAAGGAGCTGGACGAGTCCAACGCGGCCCTGCGCGACAGCGTGGAGTCGCTGGCCGAGAGCGACGACGGCAGCACCAAGGCCGAGGACGAGAAACTCGGCCGGCTGGAGAAGAGCGCGGGCACCCGGAAGCTGACCGGCAAGGCCGTCACCGTCACCCTGAACGACGCCCCGCCCAACGCCACCGCCAAGCTCCCCGGCTATCCCGAGCCGCAGCCCGACTACCTGGTCATCCACCAGCAGGACCTCCAGGCCGTGGTGAACGCGCTGTGGCAGGGCGGCGCCCAGGGCATCAAGGTCATGGACCAGCGGCTGATCTCCACCAGCGCGGTGCGCTGTGTCGGCAACACCCTGATCCTCCAGGGCCGCGTCTACTCACCGCCGTACAAGATCACCGCGGTCGGGGACCCGGACCGGCTGAAGCGGGCGCTCGCCGCGAGCAAGGCGATCCAGACCTACATGGTCTACGTCAATGTCTACGGCCTCGGCTGGAAAGTCACCGACGACGGGACGGTGACTCTTCCCGGCTACTCCGGCACAGTGGATCTGCACTACGCGAAGCCAGTGGGATAGACGTCCGTCCGGGAGCCGCCGGTGCGTGTGATCGTCAGGACCGTCAGCGAGCTCTGCGTCACCGTCGGCACCCTGATCGTGCTCTTCGTCGTGTATGTGCTGTTCTGGACGGGTGTGCGGGCCGATCGGGTGATGGGTGACCAGATCGACCGGTTGCAGCAGCGGTGGTCCCGGGGGAGTGTCCAGCCGGAGCCCGTGGCGACACCTCGAACATATGAACCCGGCGCACCCTTCGCGATCATGTACATCCCGCGGCTCGGCTCCACGTGGAACAAGCCGGTGCTGGAGGGCACGGGCACCGGCACCCTGAAGAAGGGCCTAGGGCACTACGCGCGCACCGCGCGGCTCGGCCGGGAGGGGAACTTCGCGGTGGCGGGGCACCGGCGGACGTACGGCGACCCGTTCAAGGACTTCCCCGAGCTCAGGCCGGGTGACGCGGTGGTGCTCACGGACGGGACCACCTGGTTCACGTATCGGATCGACAAAGGCCCCTACAAAACCGTGCCGACCGACGTCGAGGTGATCGACCCTGTTCCCCGTAAGTCCGGGTACACGCGGCCGGGCCGGTATCTGACGCTGACCACGTGCGATCCGGAATGGGGGCACAGTCACCGGCTGATCGTCTGGGCGCACCTGGATTCCACACAGCCTGTGGAGGCAGGCGAACCGAGGGCGCTGCGCCGTTAGTCTGGTGACGTACGGCGTGGGTCTGGTGCCGTAGGGGATACGGAAGGGACGGCAAGGGACGGCATGTACGGCTGGATCTGGCGGCATCTGCCGGGCAACGCGTGGGTGAAGGCCCTCATCTCCCTCGTCCTGGTCCTGGCCGTGGTCTACATCCTGTTCCAGTACGTCTTCCCGTGGGCCGAACCGCTGCTGCCCTTCAACGATGTGACGGTGGACAACCAGTGAGTGCGCGGATTCTCGTCGTCGACAACTACGACAGCTTCGTCTTCAACCTCGTCCAGTACCTGTACCAGCTGGGCGCGGAGTGTGAGGTCCTGCGCAACGACGAGGTGTCGACCTCGCACGCCCAGGACGGCTTCGACGGCGTGCTCCTGTCACCCGGACCGGGGACCCCGGAGGAGGCGGGCGTGTGCGTGGACATGGTCCGGCACTGCGCGGCCACCGGGGTGCCGGTCTTCGGCGTGTGCCTCGGCATGCAGTCGATGCAGGTGGCGTACGGGGGTGTGGTCGACCGGGCGCCCGAGCTGCTGCACGGCAAGACCTCGCCGGTCGAGCACGAGGGCAAGGGCGTCTTCGCGGGCCTGCCCTCGCCCTTCACGGCGACCCGCTACCACTCCCTGGCCGCCGAGCCGGCCACGGTCCCGGCCGAGCTGGAGGTGACCGCCCGCACGCACGACGGCATCATCATGGGCCTGCGCCACCGCGACCTTCCGGTGGAGGGCGTGCAGTTCCACCCCGAGTCGGTGCTGACCGAGCACGGGCACCGGATGCTGGCCAACTGGCTGGCGGAGTGCGGCGACGACGGTGCCGTGGCGAGGTCGGCGGGGCTCGCCCCGGTGGTGGGCAGGGCCACGGCGTGACCGCGCTGCGCCCCGAGCGCGAGGACTTGTACGACGGCGAGAGACCGTACGAGTCCCCCGGCGGTGCGCGGCCGTACGGCGGGCGGCGGCAGGATCCGCCGACGGCTCCGATGCCCCGGCTGACCGAGGAGGGCCTCACGGCGCCGCCGCCTCCCGGTGAGGACCTCACGTCGGCCCTGCCTCGCGCCGACGAGGAGACGATGGCGCTGCGGATCCCGCGGCCGGCGGGGTACGGCGCGCAGAGCGATGCCGCACGGGCGGGCACAGGGGCCGCTGGAGCCTCGTCGGCCGCTTCGGCCACCCCGGTCGCACCCGGAGGCCGTGCGGCCCGGAGAAGGGCCGCCAAGCGGCGTGGCGGGCGGCACGGCGGGGCCAGGGACGCCCGCGAGCCGGCGGCCCCGTCCGCGGACCGGGACCCGCAGCGGCCCCTGAGCCGGGTGGAGGCCCGGCGGCAGGCCCGGCTGCGCAAGCCGAGCCCGGCGACCGTCGCGAGCCGGGCGATCGGCGAGGTGTTCATCACCACCGGCGTCCTGATGCTGCTGTTCGTCACCTACCAGCTGTGGTGGACCAACGTCCGCGCGCACGCGCAGGCCGGCAGCGAGGCGCACCAGCTCCAGGACGACTGGGCCAACGGCAAGCGCAATCCGGGCGTCTTCGAGCCGGGGCAGGGCTTCGCCATCCTGCACATCCCGAAGCTGGACGTGGTCGCGCCCATCGCGGAGGGCGTCAGCAACAAGCGGGTGCTCGACAAGGGCATGGTCGGGCACTACGGCGAGGCCCCGCTGAAGACGGCGATGCCCGACGCCAGGACCGGCAACTTCGGCCTCGCCGCGCACCGCAACACGCACGGCGAGCCGTTCCGGTACATCAACAGGCTCAAGGCCGGGGACGCGGTCGTGGTCGAGACGCAGGACACCTACTTCGTGTACAAGGTGACCTCGATGCTCCCGGTGACCCCGCCGTCCAACACCAGCGTGCTGAACCCGGTCCCGCCGGGCTCCGGGTTCACCCGGCCCGGCCGGTACATCACCCTCACCACCTGCACGCCGGAGTTCACCAGCAAGTACCGGTTGATCGTCTGGGGCAAGATGGTCCAGGAAAGCCCGCGCAGCAAGGGCAAGCCGGACGCGCTCATCGAGTAGGGCTCACCGACCAAGGGCAGAGGACACAGTGGCAGCGACCGCCGACGAGACCGAAGAGACCACGGACGCGTCCGAACCGGAACCGGCTCCCCGCCGGCGCCCCGGCCGGATCGCGCTGGCGGTCAGCGTCTTCGGGGAACTCCTCATCACGGCGGGCGTGCTGCTCGGCCTGTTCGTCGTCTACTCGCTGTGGTGGACGAACGTGATAGCGGACCGCAAGGCGGACCGGCAGGCCGACAAGGTGCGCGAGCACTGGGCCGAGCCCCAGGAGTCCGGTCCCGGCGCGCTCGACACCAAGGACGGCATCGGGTTCCTGCACGTGCCCGCGATGCACAACGGCGAGGTACTGGTCGAGAAGGGCACCGGAACGGACGTCCTCAACGACGGTGTGGCCGGCTACTACACGGACCCCGTCAAGGCCACGCTCCCCACCACGGGCAAGGCCGGCAACTTCGCCCTCGCCGCCCACCGGGACGGGCACGGCGCGAAGTTCCACAACATCGACAAGCTGAGGAAGGGCGACCCGATCGTCTTCGAGACGCGGGACGACTGGTACGTCTACAAGGTCTACTCGATCCTCCCCGAGACCTCGAAGTACAACGTGAAGGCCCTCTCCGCCGTCCCCAAGGAGTCCGGCAGGAAGAAGCCGGGCCACTACATCACCCTGACGACCTGCACCCCCGTCTACACCTCCCGCTACCGGTACGTGGTGTGGGGGGAACTGGTCCGGGTGGAGAAGGTGGACAGCGAGCGGACGCCGCCGAAGGAACTGCGCTGACTGGGCTCTACGTGGTGGAGGGGAGTCAGCGCGGCCCTATGCGTCTATCTGCTGTTCAGCCGCAGTTGGTGGCTTTTCCTTCTCCAACGTAGGCGAGGTTGTTCTTGACGATGATGCCCGTCCAATCCATGCAGGCTCCCACGCCATTGACGTAAACGGGGCCTGCGTAGCTGCTGTAGTTGCCCGAGTCCACCTTGGCGCTGTAGACGTCGTTGGTTCGCTGCAGCCGCACGATCATCTGCTCGGGGCTGGAGGTGTCCGGAGTGTCTCGGATAGCGACGGCACAGTTGTAACCGGTAGAGGAGTTGTAGGTCAGGAACACCGTGCCCAGCGTGGAAATGCGCGCCGAATTGACAACGCTGTATCCCGACCCGCATGCCCCGTTGTACGAAGCTGCGGCGGAAGCGGCTGGAGCCACGATCAGGCTCATGCCGGAAACTGCGAGCAGTGAAGCACCGAGTGTGGCGATTTTTCTCGTGCCGGAATTCATTTTGTCCTGTCTGTATGGCAGGTGATTTATGAGGAGAGCGTGAGAATTTTCGACTCCAGGCCGTGCAGGCTTCAAGATCAACAAAACCTGCGTAACGGCCATAGCGGACTTCCCTGAGGTGATGCATGTCACTCGCTTTGGTCTTGATCGCCGACGTCCTGGGAATAGAGTGACGGCCCGTACGACCCCTATCGGGTCGTACGGGCCGTCGTCATGCGGGCCCTGGCGTGTCAGCCGATGCCGCCGAAGAAGCCGCCGCCGTTGTCGCCGCCGTTGTTGCCACCGCCGAAGTCCGCGGTCGTCAGGACGATCTGGGTGCTGCCTGGGTCGGCCTGGGTCCCTTGCTGCGGGGTTTGGAAGACGACCTGCGCTTTGTCGTCACCGGGTCCGTTGACCTGGATGTTCGTGAAGCCCTGCTGTTGCAGGATCTGCTGGGCCTCCTTCACGGTCTTCTTCGTCACGTCCGGCACCTGCTTCTGCTGCGGTTGCTGCGCCTTGCCCACATTGATCGCGATGGGCGTGTTCTTGGAGACCTGCTGGCCCGCCGACGGGTTGGTGTTCTGGACCTTGCCGTCCTGAGCCGGGTCCGTCACCGGGGTTTCGGTGCAGCTGGAGTTCGGCGCGAGGCCCTTGGCCTGGAGTTCGGCCTTCGCCTCGTCGCAGGACTTGCCGGTGACGTCGGGGACGGTCACCTTCTCCTCGGGCTTGGCGACCGTGAGGGTGATCGTGGTGCCCTTCTCCTTGCTGGAGCCGCCCTCCGGGTCCTGGCTGATGACGACGTCGGGCGTCTGGGCCGACACCTGGGTCTTCTTCTCGACCTCGAAGCCCTTCTCCTTGAGCTGGGCCTCGGCCTGGTCGAACTGGATGCCGCGCACGTCCGGCACGGCGACCTTGGGCGCGCCCGTGGAGATCACCAGGTTGACCGTGCTGTTCTTGTCGACCTTCTCGTCCGGCTGCGGGTCCTGGGAGCAGACGTTGCCCGTGGCCTGGTCCTCGCAGGGCTTCTTGGTGACCGCCACCTTGAGGTCGACGTTCGCGGCCATCTTGCGGGCCGTCTTCTCCGGCTGGCCCACGAACGACGGCACGGGCACCTTGCCGTCGGCCCCGCCGTCACCGCCGAACGCGTACATGCCGATCAGGATCGCGCCGACCAGGACCAGCAGGCCCGCGACCACCAGCAGGATCGTGGAGCTGTTGGACTTCTTCTGCTGGCGGCGGCGGTCCGGGCGCTCGTCGTAGCCGTAGCCGCCGTCGTCGGGGTTCATCGGCGGCAGCATGGTGGTCGCCGCCGCGCCCGGCTCCGAGCGCAGGGCGGTCGTCGCCTGGTCGTCGGGGTAGCCGCCGTAGCCGACGGCGCCCATCGCGGCGGTGGCGGCGACCGGCTGGCCGTCCAGGCACGCCTCGATGTCGGCGCGCATCTCGTCGGCCGACTGGTAGCGGTAGTTGGGGTCCTTGACCAGCGCCTTGAGGACGATCGCGTCCATCTCGGGCGTGATCTCGGGGTCGAAGACCGACGGGGGCTGCGGTTCCTCCCGGACGTGCTGGTAGGCCACGGCCACCGGGGAGTCGCCCACGAAGGGCGGCCGTACCGTCAGCAGTTCGTACAGGAGGCAGCCGGTCGAGTAGAGGTCCGACCGGGCGTCGACCTGCTCGCCCTTCGCCTGCTCCGGCGAGAGGTACTGGGCGGTGCCGATGACCGCCGCGGTCTGGGTCATGGTCATGCCGGCGTCGCCCATGGCGCGGGCGATGCCGAAGTCCATCACCTTGACCTGGCCGTTGCGGGTCAGCATGACGTTGGCCGGCTTGATGTCCCGGTGGACGATGCCGCTGCGGTGCGCGTACTCCAGCCCCTGGAGGATGCCGATGGTCATCTCCATGGCGCGCTCGGGCAGCAGCTTGCGGCCGGAGTGCAGCAGCTCGCGGAGCGTGGAACCGTCGACGTACTCCATCACGATGTACGGGATGGAGACCCCGTCGATGTAGTCCTCGCCCGTGTCGTAGACCGCGACGATCGCGGGATGGTTGAGCGAGGCGGCCGACTGGGCCTCCCGGCGGAACCGGGCCTGGAAGGACGGATCGCGCGCGAGGTCCGCGCGCAGCGTCTTCACCGCCACGGTGCGGCCGAGCCGGGTGTCATGCGCGAGGTAGACCTCCGCCATGCCACCGCGGCCGAGCACCTGGCCCAGCTCGTACCGGCCGCCGAGGCGACGCGGCTCTTCCATAGCTACCTACCAGCCCTCTCCGTCGGTCTCGGCCGCGCATCCCTGTGCGCGGCCGGAGGCTGCCGTCCGGGCCTACCGTACCCGGCTCGCTGTGTGTGACCTGGCCAAGCCCGTAACCCGATACAGGACCGGTATCGCAACGTGCGGCGATGTGAAGGGTGTGTGAGCGGCGTCACTTCCGGTGGCCGACGGCGGTCACTTCTTGGAGTCGATGACCGCCTTCATGACGTCCTTCGCGATCGGCGCGGCCAGACCGCCACCGGAGATGTCGTCGCGGTTGGCGCTCTCGTCCTCGATCACCACGGCCACGGCGACCGGCGAGCTGCCGTCGCCGAGCTTGGCGTAGGAGATGAACCAGGCGTACGGGTTCTCGCTGTTCTCGACACCGTGCTGGGCGGTACCGGTCTTGCCGCCGACCGTGACGCCGTCGATCTTCGCCCGCGTACCGGTGCCCTTCTCGACCACCGTCTGCATCATGTCCTGGAGGATCTGCGCGTTCTTCGGCGACAGCGGCCGGCTCAGCTCCTCCGGCTTGGTCGTGGCGACCGGGTCCAGGTTGGAGGACTGGAGCGAGTCGACCATGTACGGCTTCATCAGCTTGCCGTCGTTGGCGACGGCCGAGGCGACCATGGCCATCTGGAGCGGGGTGGCGGCGGTGTTGTACTGGCCGATGGAGGACAGCGCGGTCTGCGACTGGTTCATGTCGTCCGAGAACACCGAGGCGCTGGAGCGGACCGGGGTGAACTGCTCGGCGTCGAAACCGAACTTCTTCGCTTCCGCGAGCATCTTGTCGTTGCCGAGGTCGGAACCGATCTTGCCGAAGACGGTGTTGCAGGAGTACTGGAGCGCGACCCGCATGGTCGCGTTCTCGCACGGGATGTTGCCCTCGTTCTTCAGCTGGGTCGTGGTGCCCGGCATGGTCCACGGCAGCGGCGAGTCGGTCCGCTCGTCGGCCGAGGAGTACTTGCCGTTCTCCAGTGCCGCGGCGGCCGTGACCACCTTGAAGGTGGAGCCCGGCGGGTAGGTCTCGCGCAGCGCCCGGTTCAGCATCGGGTCGTTGGGGTTGTACTTCTTCTGGAGCTTCTTCCAGGCCGCGGCGTCGTCGTTGGTGTTGCCCGCGAACGACGAGGGGTCGTACGACGGGTAGGAGGCCAGCGCCAGTATCTTGCCCGTGGAGGGGTCCAGGGCGACGACCGCGCCCTTGCCGCCGCGCTGCTTCAGACCGTCGTACGCCGCCTTCTGCGCGGCGGCGTTGAGCGTGGTGACGACGTTGCCGCCCTGCTGCTCCTTGCCGGTGATCATGTCCAGCGTCTTGCGGAAGAACAGCCGGTCGTCGTTGCCGGTGAGGATGCCGTCCTCGATGGACTCCAGCTGGGTGGCGCCGAAGGCCTGCGAGGCGTAGCCGGTGACCGGCGCCCACATGGGGCCGTTCTTGTAGGTCCGCTTGTACTTGAGGTCGTTCAGGCCGGTCTTGCTGGTCAGGGCGGACCCGGTGATCGGGTCGCCGCCGGACACGATGATGTCGCCGCGCGGAGTGGCGTAGCGGGCGATGGTGACGCGGCGGTTGTTCGGGTCGTCCTTGAGCTTGTCTGCCCTGACGTACTGGAGGTAGTTGTCCCGCAGCAGCAGGGTGAGGACGAGGAGGCCGCAGAAGATCGCGATCCGGCGCAGGGGTTTGTTCATGACGGGCGGACCACCTGGGTCATCTCGGCGTCGGGGTTGGCGGCGGGGGCGGGCGCCGGGCGGCGGGCGGTGTCGCTGATGCGGATCAGCACGCCGATCAGCGCCCAGTTGGCGATGACCGACGAACCACCGTAGGCGAGGAACGGCATCGTCATACCGGTCAGCGGGATGAGGCCCATCACACCGCCGGCCACGACGAAGACCTGGAGCGCGAAGGCGCCGGACAGGCCGATGGCGAGCAGCTTGCCGAAGGGGTCGCGGGCGGCGAGGGCGGTGCGCACGCCGCGCTCCACGATCAGGCCGTAGATCAGCAGGATCGCCATGACGCCGGCCAGGCCCAGCTCCTCGCCGAAGGTGGCGAGGATGAAGTCGGAGTTGGCGGCGAACCGGATCAGCTCGGAGTGGCCCTGGCCCCAGCCGGTGCCGAGGGTGCCGCCGGAGCCGAACGCCCACAGGGCCTGCTGGAGCTGGTCGGAGTGGATACCGGGGACGCCGGGGGTGCGGCTGAGCGTGTACTCGCGCATCGGGTCGAGCCAGGCCTGCACACGGACCTTGATGTGCGGTTCGAAGCTGGCCACGCCGATTGCGCCGGCGACGGACATCAGCAGACCGAAGACGATCCAGCTGGTCCGCTCGGTGGCGACGTACAGCATGATCACGAACATGCCGAAGAACAGCAGCGACGTACCGAGGTCGGTCTCGAAGACCAGGATGAGGATCGAGATCGCCCAGACGACGAGGATCGGGCCGAGGTCGCGACCGCGCGGCAGGTACATGCCCATGAAGCGGCGGCTGGCGAGCGCGAGCGCGTCGCGCTTGACCATCAGGTAGCCGGCGAAGAACACCGCCAGCACGATCTTGGCGAACTCACCGGGCTGGATGGTGAAGCTGCCGATCGAGATCCAGATCTTGGCGCCGTACACGTCCGCGCCCAGGCCCGGGACCAACGGCAGGAGCAGCAGGAACAGCGCGGCCACCATGGAGATGTAGGTGTAGCGCTGGAGGGTGCGGTGGTCCTTGAGGAAGATCAGCACCGCTACGAACAGCGCGATGCCCATCGCCGTGTAGATCAGCTGGTTGGTCGCCTTGCCGCCCGCGACATGGATCTGCTGGAGCAGCTTGGACTGGTCCAGCCGCCAGATGCACACCAGTCCCAGCCCGTTGAGCAGGGTGGCGAGCGGCAGCAGCAGCGGGTCGGCGTACGGGGCGAACTTCCGTACGACGAGATGGGCGACGCCGGCCAGCAGACCGAGCCCGAGGCCGTAGCTCAGCAGGCCCGCGGGGACCTGGCCGTCGATGGCCAGGCCCACGTTCGCGTAGGCGAACACGGGGATGGCCACGGCGAAGACCAGCAGGGCCAGCTCGGTGTTGCGGCGGCTCGGCGCGCCGATCGCGCCGATCGTGGACGTGTGGTGCGTCGGCGAGTTCGTAGTACTGCTCATCGTGTGACAGGGCCTCTCACGGCTTGCCTACTGCTTACCGCACAGCGAGACGACCTTCTGCTCGTCCTCCGAGAGAGTCGGGCCGGGGCTGGGGGTCGCGGACGGGGTCGTGGACGGAGACTTCGAAGGGGACGTCGGGGACGTCTTCGAGGCCGACGGGTTCGGGGTCGTGTTCGGCGTCGGGGAGGCCTTGACGAAGGCGGTCTGCGTGGTGGTGCCCGTGGACGTTCCGGTGCCGCCGGAGCTGTTGGCGCCGCCGGTCTTGTCCTGGCCTTTCTTGGCGTCGTCCCGCGCGCGCTCGGCCGCCTGGCGCTCGGTCTGCTTGCGGCAGGCGGAGGCCTGCACGGCGAGCTCCTGGACCTTCGTCCGGGCCGCCTCCAGACCGCCCTCCGCGATCGTCGCCTTCACCTGCTTCTGCTGGTACGGCGGCAGGTACTTGAGTTCGATCTCGGGGTGGTCCTTCTCCACCTTCGACAGCGACACCCAGGCCAGGTCCTGGCTGATCCCGCGGTACAGCGCGACGTGCTCGTCCTTGGTGCCGACGTAGTACTGGGTCTGCGTCCAGCGGTAGCCGCCGTACAGGCCGCCGCCGACGACGGCGAGGGCGAGGACGCCGTAGAGCGAGGTCTTCAGCCATCTGCGCCGCTTGCGCGGCTTGGTGAAGTCGTCGTCGGCGTAGTCGCCGAAACTGTCGGCCGGGACATAGCCGGTGGTGTCGCCGGAGCCGGGCGGGCCGAACTCGCCGCCGCCGTGACCCTGGCCCTGCCGGCCCAGGTGGGAGGCGCGGCCCGCCGGGGTCTGCATGATGCCGTTGTCGTGCAGGTGGTTCTGGTTCTCGGCGACGGCGCCGACCACGACGGGCTGGTCGGACAGCTGCCCGGCGAGGGTGTCACCGGTGTCCAGGTCGAGCACGTCGGCGACGATGACCGTGATGTTGTCGGGGCCGCCGCCGCGCAGCGCGAGCTGGATGAGCTCCTGCACGGTCTCCTGCGGGCCCTGGTAGCTGGCGAGGGTCTCCTCCATCGTCTGGTGGGAGACCACGCCGGACAGGCCGTCGGAGCAGATCAGATAGCGGTCGCCGGCCCGGACCTCGCGGATCGACAGGTCGGGCTCGACGTGGTCGCCGCTGCCGAGGGCGCGCATCAGCAGCGAGCGCTGCGGGTGGGTGGTGGCCTCTTCCTCGGTGATCCGGCCCTCGTCCACGAGCCGCTGCACCCAGGTGTGGTCCTGGGTGATCTGGGTGAGCACACCGTCCCGGAGCAGGTACGCGCGCGAGTCGCCGACGTGCACGAGACCGAGCCGCTGGCCGGTCCACAGCAGCGCGGTAAGGGTCGTCCCCATGCCTTCGAGCTGGGGGTCCTCCTCCACCATGGCGCGCAGCTGGTCGTTGGCGCGCTGCACGGCCACGCCGAGGGAGGTGAGGATGTCGGAGCCGGGCACGTCGTCGTCGAGCGTGACCAGGGTGGAGATCACCTCGGAGGAGGCGACCTCGCCCGCCGCCTGGCCGCCCATGCCGTCGGCGATGGCGAGCAGGCGCGGACCGGCGTAACCGGAGTCCTCGTTGCCCTCCCGGATCATGCCCTTGTGCGATCCGGCGGCGAAGCGCAGTGACAGACTCATGCGCACCTCGCCCGTCGGCTCCGAATGCAGCCGGTCGTGTCGAGCCACACTGCCCACCCTCCGGTCGGGAGCGCGCCGGAGACCGGGTGACGGTCTGCCGCTGCGTGCTCGCTCCGCTCGCGCTCATTCATGACGTAGCACTACTTCCGCAGCTCGATTGCGGTCTTGCCGATGCGGATCGGCGCGCCCAGCGGGATCGGTGTGGGGGTCGTCAGCCGGGACCGGTCCAGGTAGGTGCCGTTGGTGGAACCGAGATCCTCGATGATCCACTGGCCGTCACGGTCCGGGTAGATCCTGGCATGGCGGCTGGAGGCGTAGTCGTCGTCCAGCACGATCGTGGAGTCGTGCGCCCGGCCCAGGGTGATCGTCTGGCCCTGCAACGCGACGGTGGTGCCGGTGAGTGTGCCCTCGGTCACCACCAGCTTGGTGGGGGCGTTGCGGCCTCGCCGGCCGCCGCCGCCCTGCTGGCCGCGCTGCGGCGGGGGCGCGGCCTGCTGCCGGGTCTGCTGCCGGCCCGTCTGCTGCGGCCGGGCCGCTTCCCTACGCGATCCGCGCTGGGTGACACGCGTACCGAACAGGTCGCTCCGGATGACCTGCACGGCCACGATCACGAACAGCCACAGTACGGCCAGGAAACCCAGCCGCATGACCGTGAGGGTCAGCTCTGACATTGCCCCCGCTTCACCCTTCGGCTTGCCTATAGATAACGGTGGTGCTGCCCACGACGATCCGCGAGCCGTCGCGGAGCGTAGCGCGGGTGGTGTGCTGCCCGTCCACCACGATGCCGTTGGTGGAGCCGAGATCCTGGATCGTCGAGGGCGTTCCGGTCCGGATCTCGCAGTGCCGGCGGGACACGCCGGGGTCGTCGATCCGCACGTCGGCGTCGGTGCTGCGGCCCAGCACCAGCGTCGGGCGGGAGATCTGGTGGCGGGTGCCGTTGATCTCGATCCAGTAGCGGGTGCGCGCGCCGCTCGTCGGGGCCGCGGCCGGCCGCTGTGTGGCGGGCTGCGGGTAACCGTAGCCGCCGGGGCGGGTGCCGGGCGGCGGTGCGGACGGCATCGGGGGCGCGCCGGCGGGCGGGGCGGCCGGCGGGTAGCCGTAGCCGCCGGGGGCGCCCGCCGCGGGGCGGCCGGCTCCCGGCGCGCCGGGAGCCTGCGGCGCCCCTTGCTGGTTACTGGAGGAGGCGAGGGTGCGCGAGCGCACCCGGTACAGGCCGGTGTCCAGGTCGTCGGCCTTCTCCAGGTTGACCTTGATCGGGCCCATGAAGGTGTAGCGCTGCTGCTTGGCGTAGTCGCGCACCATGCCGGCCAGCTCGTCGCCGAGCTGCCCGGAGTAGGGGCTGAGGCGCTCGTAGTCCGGCGCGCTCAGCTCCACGATGAAGTCGTTGGGCACGACGGTCCGGTCACGGTTCCAGATCGTGGCGTTGTTGTCGCACTCCCGCTGGAGTGCTCCGGCGATCTCCACGGGCTGGACCTCGGACTTGAAGACCTTGGCGAAGGTGCCGTTCACCAGACCTTCGAGACGCTGCTCGAACTTCTTCAGGACTCCCATGGGGCACCTCCTCCGTCCCTGCCGTCGTCTTGCCTGTTCTGTGCCGCTGCCTTGCCGGGTACTGCGGGTACTGCTCACTGATCGTATCTACGCGCCCGCCAAACAGCCGGTTCCCCCAGCGGCTCCCCTTCGAACTCCCGGGTGCGTGTCCTGCTGCCATGGATCGTAGAGGCGCGCGAAGTCCAGTGTCCCGCACCCGGCTGCGGACCCGGTCCGCCTCCCGGGCAGATGGCCTGGACCGGTACGAGGTTGATACGAGAAGCGCGCCTCCCTGATACGTGAGGCGTTCGCCGGGCGCGTCGTTGAGGCGGTACGCCGCGCGCGCCGGGGCTCGGGACCGGCGGGGAAGGGATGTGAATCCACCCCGTCCGACGTGCTAATGTTCTGGGTGTCGGAAGGGGCCGGGCCGAAAGGGCCGGGAACGGAAGACACACCCAATGCGCGGGTGGCGGAATAGGCAGACGCGCTGGATTCAGGTTCCAGTGCCCGCAAGGGCGTGGGGGTTCAACTCCCCCCTCGCGCACAGAGAAACCGATGAGACGGGTCTCTGCCGGTGACGGAAGTCACGGCAGGGGCCCGTTTCTCGTTGTGTTCGGAGTTGTGGGGGATCGCACAGCCAGGTGTCGGTGTGTGCGGGCTCGTCTGTGAACTAAGTCACGGGCAGGGTCCGGGGTCTGAGTGCCGGGCCTCCGCTCTTCCCCTGGAACACTCCCCGGACATCCCGCCGAGAGCGTCATGTCCATGCTGTTAGCCTGCTCCGCACGCGTGCGTGGGGGGAGCGGCCGGGGGGCCGGAGGGGATGCCAGAGCGTTGCCGTACCTCCGCCCATGCCACCCCTGCTCCCTGGAGGAACGGTGGCCCGACCCGGTACGCACCGGCACAGACCCCAGCCCGCATCACACCCGGCACGACGCACCGCGGCCGTCCTCGCGGCGGCGCTCGGCCTCGCCCTGCCCCTCGCGCACACGCCCGCGACGGCCGCGACGCCCGCGACGGCCGCGCCCACGGTCGTCGCGGGAGAACTCGTCCTGCCCGCCGCCGCGCGGGCCGTCCCCCGGTTCACCTGGATCCTCAACGCCGGGACCAGCGGCTTCCTGTGGGTGCAGGAGGGCGACGACCGGTTCCTGTGGACGGACTACGCCACCGGCGCCACCACCGCGCTGGACCAGCGCATGCCGGTCCCGCTCCACTACGACATCGACAACGGCTCCTACCGCGGGGACGTCTCCTTCGAACCCGGCCACTACGGGGACGGGTCGGACACCGTCGCCCTCTACTCGGAGGAGGACGCGCAGGTCACGCTCGTGCGGGGCGCGGGAACGCCGGGCACCGGCAGCGCGGTGGTGCCGGTGCCCGAGGGCCACACGTACGAGGGCACGTTCGGCGACACCGTGCTCACCAGCACGAGCGACCTCGCCGCGAACCCGGACGCCTACCAGCTCCTGAGGGCCGACGACGGCGAGGTCCGCCGGACGCCGGTGACGGGGCTGCCCGGCGGTGCCCACGGCATCCGCGTCGAGGACGGTGACGCACGGTCCGTCATCCTGCGCTACCAGACGGAGGACGGCAGCCACTGGAGCATCGTCGACCTCGCCACCGGCGTGGCGGAGGCGCTGCCCGACCGGCCCGATCCGCAGGAGGCATGGGAGGTGACCGGCTTCCGGCTGAGCCCCGGCTCGGTGCTGCGACTGCGCACCGGACGCGGCAAGGCGGACCTGCTCGACCGGGCCGACCCGGCCGCCGCACCCCGCACCCTGGAGACGAGTTCGCTGACGTACCAGGCCACCTACGGCGTCGTCGGCTCTGCACTGCTGGGCGTCGAGCCGATGTCGCCGGGCGACGACCAGTACCGGGGCCAGCCCCTGTTCGCCCTTACGGCCGACGGCTCGGACACCGCCCTGACCAAGGTCATGGATCCGGCCGCCCATCAGCTCGTCCAGGCCCCGGACGGCTCCGTCCTGGTGGCGGGCGCCGCGGCGTACGTCGACCGGGGCGACCTCGACTGGGGCGTGTACCGGGTCGCCCAGGGCGCCGACGGCTCGGTCACCCGCAGCCGCCTGACCGCCGTACAGCCGATGCCCGCGCAGGTCCACGGACTCTCCCTCGGCAGCGGCATCCTCACCACGGCCGACAACAGCACGCTCTACCAGCCGCACACGATCCTCGGCGCCTACCGCAGCACCTGGCTCACCACGAGCGGCACCCCGAGCCCCGCGCGGACCACCGTGGACGGCCTGGTCAGCGGCTGGGACGGCTTCTGCGACGAGACCACGCCCCGCTGCATCCGGATGTTCGCCGACGGCACCGGCCGCCACGGCCGCCGCGACTCCACCGAGTCCGGCCTGACCATGCTGCGCGCCAACGGCGCCGCCGACTGGGGCCCGACCCTCGACACCGGCGACGACTCCCCGGAGCTCACGGACCTCTCCGGGCGGTACGCCGTCGTCGAGGGCGCCTCCTCCGGCAAGCAGTACATCGGGGAGTTCGCCACCGCCGGGGCGGGCAAGGTCCTGCTCAAGCGGGACCGGGTCGCCGCGGCCGTGTGGGGGAACACCCTGTGGAGCGGCGCGGCGAGCGGCGGGAAGGTCACGGCCACCCGGCTCCCCGCGGGAACCGCCGTCGAGTCCTTCACCACCCGCGGCGGCTGCACCCCGTCCGACCTCCAGGCCGTGGGCCGCTTCGTCTACTGGGTCTGCCGGGACGCCTGGGGCGACGTACACGGCGCGGGCCTGTACGACCGCACGACCAAGCGCACCTCCACCGCCCCGGACAGCCGGGTCCTGCTCGGGGACGGATACCTGGTCGAGCGGGTTTCCGGCACCCAGTCGGACAGCGGGCTGAGGCTGCTCGACCTGCACAACGGGCTGCCGGCCGACGGCAGTCACACCGACCTGCCGAGCCGCGAGCTGGCCGACTGGACCGACCTCGGCCAGGAGAACACCGGGGCCGGGACCAGCTGGACCGTGGACCGCTTCGGCGGCGGCGTCGCCTACGCCGACCGCGACCAGCGCGTGCACGTCGTACCGGCCGGCGTCCCGGCGTCCCCCCTCACGGCCGTCGACGCCACGGTCACCGCGGGCTCCGCGAACTGGTCCGGCACCTGGTGGCTGTCCAAGCCCGCCGCCGACTGGAAGGTGACCGTCCGCCGGAAGACGTCCGGCGCCACCGTCCGTACGCTCTCCGGCGGCACGGCCCGGGGCCTGCTGACGGCCGCCTGGGACGGCAGGGACACCGCGGGCCGCCTGGTCACCAACGGCGCCTACGCCTGGACCCTCACCGCCCGGCCCGCCGACGGCCAGGGCGCCGCGCTCACCCTCTCCGGCGACGTCAAGGTGACCGCCGGAACGGCGGCACCGCGCGACTACGCCGGCAACGACGGGGTCGGTGACGTCCTCACCCTCAGCTCCTCCGGCACCCTCACCGTCCGGCGCGGCACCGGTACGGGCACGCTGGGCGGCACGGTCTCCGGCTCCGGCTGGCCGGCCACCGCCCGGATCGTGCCGTTCGGCGACCTGGACGGCGACCACTGCAACGACGTGCTGGTCCGCACCGGCGGCGCCCTGCGGGCCTACCGCCCGGCCTGCGGCAAGGCCCCGACGCCCGCCACGCCGTACACCTCGCTCGGCACCTCCGGCTGGAACGCGTACGACGTCCTGACCTCACCCGGCGACGTCGACGGCGACGGCCGGCCCGACCTGATCGGCCGCCAGTCCTCGACCGGGGACGTCTACCTCTTCAAGGGCGCGGCGAACGGCAGGCTCTCCGCCCGCACGAAGATCGCCTCCCGCTGGACCGGCTACAAGAAGATCGTCGGCGCCGGTGACCTCACCGGCGACGGCCGCGGCGACCTCCTCGTCCAGGACAAGTCCGACGAGCTGTGGCGGTACGAGGCCACCACCACGGGCACGGGCGGCTTCAAGGCCCGCGTCAAGGTGTTCGCCGACTGGGGCGCCTCCTACAACGCGGTCGTCGGCGCGGGCGACTTCACCGGCGACGGCCGCGCGGACCTCGTGGCCCGTGACACCGCGGGCACCGTGTGGCGCTACAACGGCTACGGCAAGGGCTCGTTCGGGGGCCGCGTGAAGATCGCCACCGGGTGGAAGGGGTACAAGGCCGTCATGTGACGGCAGACGTGACGTCAGCTACGGGGCCTGCGCTGGACTTGGCGCGGGGCCGCGTGCCAAGATCCGCCTCGGTCACGAAGCCGATCGCGCCCCTGGACGAGCGTCGGCTGGCAACCTCGCTCACCGCGCAAGGTGCCCTCCAGGGAAGACCGGGCCCCCACGGTCCCGTGGGGGTAAGCGCGGATCTCCCTGCCCGGCGGGTAAGGGGGTCCCTCTCGGACGGAGACCCTCATGACCGCAGGCATCCCGATCACGGGCACGCCCCAGTGGGCCCTCTACCAGCAGGCCGTCGTGGACGTGGAGTTGCCCGGAGGACCGGTCCGCATCACCCCGGCACCGCCCGGGGTGGTGGTGGGCCGGTTCCCCGTCCCGCACGGGGAGACCATCCACGTGGTCACGGCCCACAACCCCCGGGGCACCCGCGCCTCCCGGCAGCACAACGACCGCGCGCATCAGCGACTGCTCGGCCTGCTGCGCCGGCGGGGACTTCCGTGGTGGCCCGCTGTCGGCGGTGACGCGGACGGCCGGCACACCGAGGAGAGCGCGGCGGTCGTCGGCCTGAGCGACGACGAAGCGCGCGCGCTGGGACGGGAGTTCGGGCAGGACGCGGTGTTCGCCTGGACGGCGCCGGCATGGAGGCTGCTCACCTGCTTCGGCGCCGAAGAGGCACTGACACTCGGGTGGCGGGCTACAGAGGGACCTTCAGAGCCTTCAGGGTCTTCAAGGCCCTGAGGGTCTTCAAGGCCCTGAGGGTCTTCAGGGCCTTGGGGGTCTTCAGGGCCTTGGGGGTCTTCAGGGCCTTCGCCCGAGGGCGCGCGGAGTTTTCCCCAGGGTACTGACGGTTTTCGGCCACCGGCTGTACGGTCTCCCCGAGTTGATGTTCGTACCGTCGCCTGTTCGAAGGCGGCGGGCCGTGCGGGGAAGGCGGTCGCGGTGACCGGAACCGATGTGGGAGCGACGGACGCGGCGGACCGGGGCGCGCGCCGCCTGCCCCGGGTGCGCGGGTTCGCCACCTGGCCGCCGCAGGGCTCGCCGAAGGAGGAGGGCAAGGCGCTCCGGGCGGGTGTGCCGCGCTCCGCCCACCGCACGCTGGAGCCGGACGCCGCCCGCCCCGACGCGGTGAGCGCGGTGGCCGAGTCCAACGTCGGCCGCATCGCCGAACTGACCCCGCTGCGCGTGGGCCGGATGGCGGCCACCCCCTTCGCCTTCCTGCGCGGCTCCGCCGCACTCATGGCGTACGACCTCGCGCGCACCCCCACCACCAGGATCGGCACCCAGATCTGCGGTGACGCCCACGCGGCCAACTTCGGGCTGTACGGCGACGCCCGCGGCGACCTCGTCATCGACCTCAACGACTTCGACGAGACCGCGCACGGCCCCTGGGAGTGGGACCTCAAGCGGCTCGTGGCCTCGCTGGTGCTCGCCGGCCGCGAGGCGGGCGCCGACGAGGACACCTGCCGCGCCGCGGCCCAGGACGCGGCCGGCGCCTACCGCCGTACCATGCGGCTGCTCGCCAAGCTGCCCGCGCTCGACGCCTGGAACGCCATCGCGGACGAGGAACTGGTCTCCCACACCGACGCCCACGACCTGCTCGGCACGCTCCAGCGGGTCTCGGAGAAGGCCCGGGCCAACACCAGCGGGCGGTTCGCCGCGAAGTCGACCGAGTCGGTGCCGGACGGCGGACGCCGGTTCGTGCCCGCGCCGCCGGTGCTGCGCCGCGTACCGGACGCGGAGGCCGCCGCGGTCGCCGCGTCCCTGGAGTCGTACGTCGACACCCTCGGCGAGGACCGCCACCCGCTGCTCGCCCGGCACGCCGTGCACGACGTCGCCTTCCGAGTGGTCGGCACCGGCAGCGTCGGCACCCGGTCCTACGTCGTCCTGCTCCTCGACCACCGGGGCGAGCCCCTGGTCCTCCAGGTGAAGGAGGCCCGTCCCTCCGCGCTCGTCCCGCACCTGGTCACGGCCGGTTTCGAGGCGCCCGCGGTGCCGCACGAGGGGCGCCGCGTGGTCCTCGGGCAGAAGCGGATGCAGGTCGTCAGCGACACCTTGCTGGGCTGGACCACCGTCGAGGGGCGCCCGTACCAGGTGCGGCAGTTCCGCAACCGCAAGGGCAGCGTCGACCCGGCCGCCCTCGCCGCCGACCAGATCGACGACTACGGCCGCATGACCGGCGCCCTGCTGGCCCGCGCCCACTCCCACAGCGCCGACCCCCGGCTGATCGCCGGCTACTGCGGCAAGAAGGAGGAACTGGACGAGGCGATGGCCGCGTTCGCCGTCGCCTACGCCGACCGCACGGAGGCGGACCACGCCGAGCTGGTCGCGGGGATCAGGGCGGGGCGGATCGAGGCGGAGCTGGGGGTCTGAGGGGGCTCCGGGGGGGCGAGGGGCGGTTGTGAGGGTTCCCCTGGGGGCTGGGGGCTGGGGGCTGGGGTGCGGCTGTGAGGGGGCCCTTCCCGGGGACCGGGGGTGCGGGTTCCCGGGTGGGGGTGGGACGGTTTGCGGGGGGTTCGCCGGGGTCCGAGGGGTGGTGCCCCGGAGGCCGAGGGGTGGTGTGCCGGGAGCGTGGGAACCGCGCCCGGACCGAGCCGGGGCAACGGCTACGCTGGGCGGGTGACAACCCCGGAAGCCGGCCAGTCCCAGGCCCCCCGCCCCGAGGAACGGCTGGAACAGGCCGTACGGGCCGCCGAGCAGGCGTTGATCGAGTACGAGATCGCCGTGGAGACCTTCCGCGTCGAGGTCGAGAACTTCGCCCGCCTCCACGAACAGCGACTCGGCCCGCTCTACACCCGCATCGAGGAGCTGGACGCGGAGATCGCCGAGGCGAAGGCCGCCCGCACCGGCGACCCCGAGGACATCCGCCGCGCCGCTGAGGCCCGTGCCCAGGTGACGCCGATCCCGGGTGTGGAGGAGCTGCTGCACGGCTGGATGGACGGTGACGGCCTGTTCCCGGAGGCCGTCGCCATGCTCACCGACCAGCCGGTACGCCCCCCGCAGCGGGTGCGGCCCAGCGAGGAGGCCCGCAAGCTCTACCGCGAGCTGGCCCGCAAGGCGCACCCCGACCTGGCCCAGGAGGAAGCGGAGCGGAAGCGGCGCGAGGAGTTCCTCGGCCGGGTCAACGCCGCCTATGCCCGTGGCGACGAGGCCCTGCTCAGGGAGCTGGCCGAGGAGTGGGCCGCCGGACCGGTACCGCCGGAGCGCCGCCCCAGCCCCGCCGAGGAGCTGTACGCCCGCCTCGAATGGCTCGCCCAGCGCAAGGAACTGCTCACCCTCGTCGCCCGCGAACTGGAGGACGGCGCGATCGCCGGCATGCTCCGCCTCGCGCCGGACGACCCCGACGGACTGCTCGACGAGATCGCCGGCCGGCTGCGCGCCGACATCACCCAGCGGGAGGCGGAACTGGCCGCCCTGCTGGGGCAGGACTGACCCGCCCCTCGCTTCGGGTAGCGTCGGAGCCATGAATTTCGGAGCTGGTGTGCCCACGGTCCAGGTCGCGGACCTCAAGGACGGCGACTTCCTGCTGGACGTCCGCGAGGACGACGAGTGGCAGGCGGGCCACGCCGGGGGAGCCCTGCACATTCCCCTCAGCGAGTTCGTGGCCCGCTACGGCGAGCTGACCGAGGCCGCCCCGCAGGACGGACGCGTCCACGTCATCTGCCGCTCGGGCGCCCGCTCCGCCCAGGTCACCATGTACCTGGTCCAGCAGGGCGTCGACGCGGTGAACGTCGACGGCGGCATGCAGCACTGGCAGGCGGCCGGCCGCCCCGTCATCACCGACGACGGCAAGCCGGGCTTCGTCCTGTAGCCCCGGGCCTCCCGGTCCCCGGTCCCCGGCCCCCGGTCCCCGGTCCCCGGCCCCCGGTCCCCGGTCCCCGGTCCCCGGTCCCCGGCCCTGGATGCCCGGCCTCTGGGCCCCCCGGGTCCTGGCGCCTGATGCCCGGCCTCCCGGGCGCCGGTCAGCCGGGCGCCGGTCAGCCGAGGGGATGGGTGGCCAGCAGGTCGCCCAGCCCCTCCTCGTACGCCGCCGCCGGGCCGAGCGAGAGCTCCAGGTGCTTGGCCCAGGCGTGATAGCGGTGCAGCGGGTAGTCGGTGTCCGCGCCGAACCCGCCGTGCAGGTGCTGGGCCGTCTGGACCACCCGCCGTACTCCCTCCGCCGCCCAGATCTTCGCCACGGCGACGTCCCCGGCGACGGGCAGCGCCCCCGGCGCCCCCGAGGCGATCCGCCACGCGGCCTGCCACAGGGTGGCCTCCATGGCACGCAGATCGATGTACCGGTCCGCGGCCTGCACGGCCACCGCCTGGAAGGTCGCGATCGGATACCCGAACTGCTCCCGCTTGCCGGTGTACTCACCGGTCATCCGCAGCACCCGTTCGCCCAGCCCGAGCGCCAGCGCGCAGGTGCCCGTGACCAGCAGACCGCGCAGCCACTCCCAGGCGCCGTCGGCCTCGATCACCTCACCGGGCCCGACCCGCACGGACCGCAGCCGCAGCTCGGCCAGCCGCTCACCGCTGGTGGAGACCTGCTCGGCGAGTACCAGCCCGTCCGAATCGCGCGGCACCAGCGCCAGCACGGCCCCCTCGCCGGCCGTGCCCTCGACGTGCGCCGGTACGACGACCAGGTCCGCGTCGAACGCCCACGGCACCGCCGTCTGCACCCCCTCCAGCAGCCAGGTCCGCCCCTCCCGCCGTGCGGTGACGGCCAGTTCGGCCGGGTCGTGGCCGGTACGGCCCTGTGCCGCGACGGTCAGCACCAGCTCGCCCCGGCCCGCCCGGACCAGCAGCCGGTCCGCGAGCTCCGGGCTGCCGTAGGCCTGCACGGCCGCCGCGGCGGCGCAGTGCTCCAGCAGCGGCACCCGGGCCAGTACCCGGCCGGCCTCGCGCAGCACCAGGCACAGCGCGATGGCGTCCAGGCCCGCCCCGCCGTGCGCCTCGGCCAGCAGCAGGCTCAGCAGGTCCGCGTCGGCGAGCCGGGACCACAGCGCCCGGTCGAAGCCCTCGGCGACGGCGCCGGTGGTGAGCGCCGGACTGGGTACCGCGTCCGGCGCGACCCCGGCGAACACCCCGCGGGCCGCCTCGGCCGCCGCCTGCTGCTCCTCGCTGAAGGTGAAGTCCACGGCCTGTCCTCCTGGCGGGTCCGGTGATCCGGTGATCCGGTCATCAGGTCGTCCGATCGTCCGGCGGTGTGCCGGTGTGCCGGTGTGCCGGTGTGCCGGTCTGGCGGTCCGGCGGTCTGGCGTGCCGACGGTCAGGCGATCTGACGGTCCGTCAAGATAGAACAGGTTTCAGGAGAAGGGAACGGTCCCGCGGGTCTCAGCGGTCGAAGTCCAGCTCCACCCTTTCCGTCAGCGGATGCGACTGGCAGGCCAGCACATACCCGGCCTGCGTCTCCTCCGTCTCCAGCGCGAAGTTGCGGTCCATGCGCACCTCGCCCGTGACCAGGAAAGCCCGGCAGGTCCCGCACACCCCGCCCTTGCAGGCGTAGGGCGCGTCGGGCCGGTTGCGCAGCACCGTCTCCAGCAGCGACTCGCCCTCCCGCACCGGCCAGGTGCCGCCGCGGCCGTCGAGCCGTGCGGTGACGGTGCTGTGCGCGGGCGCCGGAGCCGTGGCCGCCGGGGCCGAGCCCGCGT
>NZ_BMUI01000021.1 GCF_014650115.1 Streptomyces olivaceoviridis
TCTGGTTCCAGGGGGCCGAATGGGGTGCCCACGACACCCGGACGCCGCGCTCCCGAGCGGCCGGCGGCACAGCAAATCCCCTCAGTAATAAGCAGATTGACATACCATTGGGCCATCAAGGTGATTCCCTGACACCCGCTCACCCCGCCCAGCAGCGTGTCGCTGCGGACGCGATGAGGCGGAGTGCGTTAAAAGGGGCCGGCCGCGCCACACGCCAAGCCGTGCGCACCGACGTGCGCGAACGCAGAGCATGCCGTCACGTGAAAGCGGCGCGGGCACGCGGGACGCCGCAGGCCCACAAGGATGGCGTCCCGCCGTACGCCGTCGTTACGGGTCGAGCTGATTTCGGCTCCCACTGCGGGGAGGGCTGGCGGTCGCCCGCAGCCGGTCGCGTCATGAGAGAGCGGCCATGGAGGCTTCGGAGAGGTGGCGGCGGTCGCAGACCTGCCACTCGCCGTGGACTTCGGCCAGGGCGGCGGCGAGTCGGCCGAGGGCGGCGGGACTGGGGAAGCCACCAGGTAGCGGATCGCCTCGAGTATCGCGCGGTGGCGTGCCTCCGGGCCGGCCACCCGGCCACGCATCCAGCCCGGCACCGGCAGCAGCGGCCGGACGACCGCCCACTCCTCATCCGTCATGTCCGTCGGGCAGCGCGGCTGCCGGGCCCCTCTGCGGCACCCGGCATCTCCCGGTATTGCTCGGCCATTCGGCACCAACGAGCTGTTCAGGAGGCCCTTCCCGCATGTGCCAAGGGCCCCGCGACCACCCGATCAAAACACTCGTCCGAACTGAAAACGCCTACGAGTAGGGCAGTTTGGGCAGCTTCGCCCCGACGAGAGCGGTAAGCGTGCCTGCCGACGATGAGGTGCAAATTCGGGTGGCACCTTGCCGACGAAGGGCATGCAAGAGGCCCTCCCGGATTCTCTTGGCCGAGCGCCGCGAGGGCCGTGAAGCGCACGGAGGCGCTGTGCTCACGGTAGAGGCTGACCCGGTTCGGGTCCAAGTTCTGCTGGTTGCCGCCTAGTTGGTCCGTTCGGGATGCGGTGGGGTGCTGCGGCCGTGGGGGGCACGTTCCCGTGTACGCGGGACGGCCTGGGCAGCGTGGTGCGGGTGCGTCCGTCCCGGTCGAGGTGCGTGATCGTGCCGCAGCAGGGTACGTGTCCCCTCGTGCTCCGTCGGGGTGCCGGTCGTGTACGGGATCGCGGCAGGTGAACGGAGTACGGGGCGGGCCGCGGCCGAGCCGCCGACGTGGGGGCAGCGGCGAACGGCGCGAACCGAGCGACGGCGCGAACCGGAAACGGTTGGCTGACCATCATCGGGATCGCGCCGCGGCCGAACGTCGTGCGACCGACCAGGGTCCAGTTCTCACGGCACTGATCGCGCCGTCGGGGCGTAGGCGGGGCACTCCCGGAAACCCGCCGGCCCGGCCGCACACCGTCCGGCGCGGGAGCCGTCAGACGTCGTGAAGGTCCACGAACTTCTCGAAGAAGAACTCGTGTTTCAGAAACGACACGTCGTACTCGTGCCCCGGATACGGCGGGATCAGCTGGGACGCCTGGATCAGGCGCCAGCCGTCGCACAGGGCGGCCACGCCCGTCGCGTAGGGAGGCTCGTCGCTGTCGCCCGTGGTGGGGCATGTGCGGCCGGTACCGTCGTAGAGTGCCCAGCCGATGACGTCGGAGTCCAGTGCGGACGTGCCCAGGTACAGCACCAGAAGTTGCTGGCGGACGGTCGAGGAGATCGGGGCCGGGGTGGGGTTGGTCGCGGTCATGCGGGCACCTCCTGCGGTCGGTTCGAGACGCGGGTGACCCAGTGGTCCAGGTCGAAGTCCGCTTCGCCGGTCAGCGCCCGCCACAGCAGGACGCGGTTGTAGAGCTCCAGGCGACCGGTCGCCGGCTCGTACCAGGGGAAGACGGTGTTCAGTTCCGACGCCACGCCCGGGTCCGCCAGGTCCGAGGTGTCCCACAGCCGCCGCTGCCGCACGGTCGGGTTGAAGCGGATCTTGAACATGTAGCGCGGGGTGTCGCTGGCGTTGCGCCGCCCACCGTGCCAGAGGCCGTGGTGCAGAAACACCACGGTGCCCGCCGGACAGACCAGTCGGTGCTGGCCGCGCAGGTTCTGGTAACGGCCGGTGTCGCTCTCGTTCGTACGCCGCAGATGGCTGCCGGGCACGCTCAGCGTGCCGCCCATCTCCAGCGTCACATCCTGCGGGTAGTACATGAGCTGCACGTCGAACGCGTCGGTCCGTGCGTCGATGATCGCGTCCGCGTGCAGCGGCTGCGCCCGGCCCTCGTGCGGCTCCCGGACGTGGACGAAGTGGTGGTCGATGTTCGGATCGGGCCCGACGAGACTGTGCAGCGCGCCCGCCACCTCCGGCAGGTCGATGAGCCGGCGTATGAGGGACCCCTCGGCATAGGCTTCGGTGACCGGCGTGCCGTACGGCACCGGAGGGATTCCGGCGCCGAACACCTCCATGGCCTCGGCGTTCAACTCCGAAGGCACCACGGCGTCCAGGCGCAGTGACCCGTGGGCGACGAAGTGCGCCATCCGCACCGAGCTGAGCAGATGCTCTCTGGTTGTCGACATGTGCACCACGCTAGGGAAGGCATGGGGTCGGGCGCGTGGGTCCGGCTCACCACCGCTGGTAGGTTTTCACCATGCTTGAGACCGTGGTGTGCCTGGACGAGCCGCCGGTCGTGGCGAACGTCGGCGTCGGCGTCCACGGACCGGCCGGGCACACCGACGTCTTCCGCCTGCCCGACCTGTGGCAGCTGCACCTGTACCGGTACGAGGCCGACCTCACCGTCGACGGCACGCCCCATGTCATCCGACCCGGCCGGGTCAGCCTCATACCGCCCGCCACGACCGTCCGGTACCGCTACCGGGGCCGCTCCGAGCACCTGTACGCCCACCTGCGCCTGTCCTCCGGAGGCGCGCTCCGCACGGTGCCCGTCGTGCAGGACGCGGGACCGGAGCTGTCCATACTGTCCGCCCTGATGCTCCAGGCCGTCGCGGCCTGGCCGAGCGCCCCGCTCCGGGCCGCGGCCGAGGTCTGGGCCGCCCTGTGGCGCGTCGGCCACCTCACCCCGCCGACCCCGCAGGGCCCCCGGGACGGCCCGCACCAGGCCGTCACCGCCGCGATCTCCTACATCGAGTCCCGGCTGACCGACCCCCTCACCGTCCCGGAGGTGGCCCGCGCCGCCGGGATCTCCCACAACCACCTCACCCGGCTCTTCCGCGCGGCCACCGGCGAGACCGTCGTCGCCTACATCCGTCAGCGCCGCCTGGCACGCGCCCGTCACCTGCTGCGCGAATCCACCCTCTCCGTCTCCGCGATCGCCGCCACGGTGGGAATCCCCGACCTCCAGGCCTTCAACAAGGCCTGCCGCCGGGAGCTGGGAGCGTCACCCCGAGCCGTTCGTGAGACAGCGGGGTCCGCCCACGGGCGATCATCCGGACAGGCCCGTCGGTCGAACTGACCCGGTCTGTCGAAGCGCATCGGTAGGACCACCGGGGTCGGCACCAACGTCGCGGTCTACGACCCCGACATGCCCCGCTCCGGCATCCCGGGCCTGCTCCTCAGCGGAAGGCGTGGGGAGCGTCCGTCACCCCGGCGGCAGCGTCGCCGACGTCTACCCCGGGCAGACCGGCACCGAGGAGGGCGGGGGTCATCTCGCCCCGGGCACCGGCTTCGGCACCTTCATGGGAACGACGCGTGCGGCAGGCGCGCAGCCGACCATCACGGTGAACTACGGCACCGGGATGCCGCAGGAGGCGGCCTCCTGGGTGCAGTACGCGAACGTCACCAAGCACTACGGCGTTAAGTACGGGGAGGTCGGCAACGAACAGTACGGCAACGGCGAGTACGGCCCCCCGAGGGAGACCGGCCACCACTCCAGCCACGGCGCCCCGACCCACCCCCGGCACGTGAGACACCTCCCACCCTCGAAGGAGCTTCCCAATGCTGATGTCAAGCCGCTGCCGTGACAGGTGGTGTGGCTTGGTAGCACGCTCTGTCGCGGATCACGGCCCACAGGACATTCAGGCGGCGGCGAGCGAGCGCCAGCAGTGCCTGTTTGTGTCCCTTGCCTTCAGCCCGCTTGCGCGCGTAGTACGCCTTGGAGGCCGGGCAGCTCTTCAGGCTGGAGAGCGCGGACAGGTACATCGCGTTGAGCAGGCTGCGGTGGAAGCGGCGCGGTCGGCGGAGGTTGCCGCTGACACGGCCGGAGTCACGCGGTGCGGGCGCCAGGCCGGCGAAGCCGGCGAGCCGGTCGGCGCTGCTGAAGGCATCCATGTCACCGCCGGTAGCCGCGATGAACACAGCTCCCATCGTCTTGCCCATGCCGGGCAGACTGAGGATTACCTCGGCGTGTGGGTGCTCCCGAAACCGGGCCTCGATGAGGGCATCGACTTCCGCGATCTCCTTATCGAGGGCCATCACCCCCTTTGCAAGGCGGACCACCATGGCGGCGGCCAGCTTCTCTCCGGGAAGGGACGTGTGCTGGGCCTCGGCCGCCTCCACCGCCGCCCCGGCCAGCGTGGCGGCACCCCGGACCTTGCGGTTGCGCAGCCACGTCGCGATGCGCTTGGCCCCGCTGCGGCGGATCGCGGCCGGTGTCTGGTAGCCCGTCAGCAGGATGACAGGGCCCTTGTTGGTCAGGTCCAGAGACCGTTCCAACGCCGGATCTCCAGCAGTTGAGCGCGGAGCCGGTTGATCTGGCGGGTGCGGTCGGCTACGAGGTCAGTGCGGCGAGTGGTCAAAGTGCGCAGGTCGACGGCGCCTTCGTCGCCGGGCCGCAGTGGGCCGAGGTCGCGGCGCATGCGGGCCTGGTCGGCGATGATGAAGGCGTCCTTGGCGTCCGTCTTGCCCTCGCCCCGGTAAGAGGCCGAGGCGTGGTGCACGGTCAGGCCGGTGATGTAGACCATCGGCTGGCTGTGGCTGAGCAGCAGGCCGATCAGCAGGGCGGCGCCGCCGCCGTTGAGATCGACCGCCCACAGCACGTCCTCGTCGAGTGCCAGGACGTCACCGATCAGTTCCAGCAGGGCCGATTCGTCGTTCAGGACCCGGCTGGACAGCAGCCGTTCACCGTCCTGGTTGATCACCACGCATCTGACGAACTCCTCGCCTACCGGCCGGAGATGTCCCCGCCGGAGGACTTCGACGCCTTCTGGCAACAGACCCTGGCCGAAGCACGCGCCCGAGGCGGAGCGGTGAAGGCCGAGCGGGTCACCGACCGGTATCTGCTGAGCACCGTCGACGTGGACGACGTCCGCTTCCCCGGCTGGAACGGCGAACCGGTGGCCGCCTGGCTGCTGCGCCCGCGCGGGGCCGAAGGGCCACTGCCGGTCGTCGTCACTTACCTGGGCTACTGCGCCGGCCGCGGGCTGCCCACCGACCACCTCCTGTGGTCCGCGGCCGGTTACGGCCAACTCGTCGTCGACAGCCGGGTCAGGGCCACGCCACCTCCGGACCACAGTGGGGGCGACGGCACGCAATGGGTCGAAGGCTTCATGACCCGCGGCATCGACTCACCCCACAACCACTACTACCGGCGGCTCATGACGGACTGTGTGCGCGCCGTGGACGCGATAGCCGAACTGCCCGGGCTGGATGCCGGGCGGGTCATCGTCGCGGGTGGCAGCCAGGGCGGCGGCCTGGCCCTCGCGGTCGGCGGGCTCGTCCCGGACCGAGTGGCGGCGGTGCTCGCCGACGTCCCCTTCCTGTGCCACTTCCGCCACGCGGCGCGGACCAGCGGGGACGGTCCGTATCTGGAACTCGCCAAATACCTGCGCCGGCACAGTCCGCACCGCGTGGAGGCGACCTTCGCGACACTCGACTACTTCGACGGGGTCCACTTCGCCCTGCGTGCGAAGGCGCCGGCACTGTTCAGCGTCGGCCTCATGGACCCGACATGCCCGCCTCCCACCGTCTACGCCGCCTTCAACCACTACGCGGGGGTGGACCGGACCATGACCGCGTGGCCCTTCGCCGACCACGGCGACGGCTTCGGCTTCAACACGGCGGAGCAGCTGAAGTGGCTGCGCGAACGCGGGCTGGCTCCGCGGCAGTAGGGGTAAGGGGCCGGCCGCGCAAGCGCCGGTCCCCTTCCCTGGACGGAACGCGTCATCGCGGGGCGGTCAGGCCGTCGTGCCGGTGACCGCCCTCGGAGCCGCCTTGCCAGGTCTTCGGGACGCGACAGCATCGCATCACGCCTGACCGCAGCCGACGGTCCCCGCTCGACGCCATCGCACGGGCTCAACCTGCCGCGCTCTGACACCGATCAACCGAGCACCGACGACGCCCTCGGTCTCGTCAACACCGTCCTGGCAGCGGCCATCCACCCCCGCACCCTGCGCCCCTCCCTCTCCAACGTCTAGGGGAGACTCTCCGGCCCCGCGATCAACCCCATCGCGGTGCGCTGCGTCTGGCAGGTCCACCAGGCGCTCCCCGCCCCCTCGAAGAGCAGCTCGCCGAGATCGCACGGGAGGTCACGCTTCGCGGCGAAGTCACTTGACGCAGACGCCAGGAGGAGGCCGAAGCGGCACGCCAGAAGCGCATCCGCTGGGAAGCCGCCATGGAAGAAGCCCGCATCCGGTACGCGGAGACGTACCGCGTCAGGCACCTTGAAACCCCTTACGCGCTCATCGTGGACCGACCTGGGCACCGACTGACAGTGTCTACAACCTGTGCCATGTGGCGCCGCACAGCCCGACCAGGAGGGCAGACCTTACAGGCTTCGGCTTCAGGCTGCGTCCCGGGACAGCAGCCAGCCGCTCGCCAGCGTCGTCATCGAGCCCGTCCTCGGACTACCGGCCGAAGCCCGGTCCGGCACCCGCACGATCGGGAACGGTACGCCGATCGTTCTCCAGGGCCAGCACAACCTCTCCCGCGCCCAGTGGAGGCGATGCAACGGTCCGAAAGATTCTGGTTCAACGCAGCGTAGTCAGCACCAAGTCAGCACGGGAGTCAGCACCGCACCGTCGAAACACCCCTTAAATACGCATTCCGGACAGCACTGGTCTCGACCGCTTCCGGGCCCCTGAAGCAGCCCTCCCTGGCCCGGCATGGTGGCCGCACGCATAGCCGCCCCCTGAACTATGTTGCCCCACCACATGTGCGGCTGACCTGCATGTTTCTACGGTGTGCCGACACGTACCCGTCCCCACCGCACACGAGGAAGTGGCGCACATGGCCTCCGGAACCACCGCTCCCCCACCCCCTGCCAGTCTCCCCAGGATCGTCGCCGCCAGCCTCATCGGGACCACCATCGAGTGGTACGACTTCTTCCTCTACGGCTCCGCCGCCGCGCTGGTGTTCAACAAGCTGTTCTTCCCGGGCTCCGACCCGCTCGTCGGCACGCTGCTGTCGTTCCTGACGTACGCCGTGGGCTTCGCGGCCCGCCCGCTGGGAGCGCTCGTCTTCGGGCACTACGGTGACCGGCTGGGACGGAAGAAGCTGCTGGTGCTCAGCCTGCTGCTGATGGGCGGGGCCACGTTCGCCATCGGTCTGCTGCCCACGCACGCCACCGTCGGCAGCGCCGCGCCCGTGCTGCTCACCGTGCTGCGGCTGGTGCAGGGCTTCGCGCTCGGCGGCGAGTGGGGCGGTGCCGTCCTGCTGGTGTCGGAACACGGGGACGCGCGGCGGCGCGGCTTCTGGGCCTCGTGGCCGCAGACCGGCGCGCCGGCCGGGCAGTTGCTCGCGACCGGTGTGCTGTCGCTGCTCACCGCCGTACTGTCCGACGACGCCTTCGGCACATGGGGATGGCGGATCCCGTTCCTGCTCTCCGGTGTGCTCGTGCTCGTCGGTTTGTGGATTCGTCTGTCTGTCGACGAATCGCCCGTCTTCAAGGAGGCGCTGGAGCGGGCCGAGGCGCGGCGGGACGGCGTACAGGAGAAGCTGCCGCTCGTCTCCGTGCTGCGGCACCACTGGCGGGACGTACTCGTGGCGATGGGCGCCCGCATGGCGGAGAACATCAGCTACTACGTCATCACCGCCTTCATCCTCGTCTACGCCACCACCTCGGCCGGCGTCTCCAAGCAGACCGCGCTCAACGCCGTGCTCATCGGCTCGGCCGTGCACTTCGCCGTCATCCCGGCCTGGGGCGCGCTGTCCGACCGGGTCGGCCGGCGCCCCGTGTACCTGCTGGGCGCGGCCGGTGTCGGGCTGTGGATGTTCCCCTTCTTCGCGCTCGTGGACACCGGCTCGTTCGGGTACCTGATCCTCGCCGTCACCGTGGGACTCGTGCTGCACGGCGCCATGTACGCGCCCCAGGCCGCCTTCTTCGCCGAGATGTTCGCGACGCGGATGCGGTACTCGGGCGCCTCCATCGGCGCGCAGTTCGCCTCCGTGGCGGCCGGCGCGCCCGCCCCGCTCATCGCCACGGCGCTGCTCAAGGACTACGGCGACTCCACCCCGATCGCGCTGTACGTGATCGCGGCCGCCGTGCTGACCCTGATCGCGGTAGGTCTCGGGCGGGAGACGCGGCACCGCGATCTGGCCCAGATCGACGGTGAGGACGAGGACACCTCCGAGGCGAGCCCGGCCGCCGAGGCACGCACCGTCTGAGCGACGCCGTCGCCTTCCCGCGTCCGTGCCGACCGGCCTTCGCCGGCACCGTACCGACCTGACCGGCCCCCGCGCGGGGGCCGGTCAGTGGCGTCCCGGGGTCGCCAGCCGGTGCAGTCGCAGGGCCAGTTGGATCTCCAGGGCCCGCGCGGGTGTCTGCCAGTCCTCGCCCAGCAGGCGGCCCACGCGCTCCAGCCGCTGCGCCACCGTGTTCACATGGACGTGCAACGCGTCCTTGGTGCGCGCCGGGCTCATCCCGCCCTCGAAGTAGGCGTCCAGGGTCCGCAGCAGTTCCGTGCCGCGCCGCTCGTCGTACGTCACCACCGGGCCGATGGTCCGCTCGACGAACCCGGCGATGTCGCGTTCGCCCGCGAGGAGCAGGCCGAGGAAGCCGAAGTCCTCGGCCGCCGCGCCGTCCCCGGCCCGGCCCAGCAGGTGCAGCGCGTCCAGGCAGCGGCGGCCCTCGGCGTAGGCGGCGGTCACGGCCTCGGGGTGCCCGGCAAGGTCGGTGACGGGTGCGGAGGCGCCGACCGTGACCGGCTGGTGGACGGCCGTGCCCAGATGGCGGGCGGTGCGGCGGGCCACGTCCGTGGCGGTGTCGCCGGCGCCGAGGGGCAGCAGCAGGACCGTGCCGCCGTCGCGGGCCGCGGCCAAGCCGTGCCGGGTGGCCGCGAGGTGGGAGGCGGCGGACCAGAGCCGGCGGCGGGCCGCGGCCTCCTCGTCGGCGTCGGCCGCCGGGCCGTCGAGGCGGGCGGCGAGGACGACATGGGTGGCGTCCAGGTCCGCCTGGAGACGGCTGGCGCGCTCGCGCAGCAGTCGTGGGTCCCGGTCGCGCGCGTCCAGCAGATCGTCCAGGAGTTCGCCGCGCACGCGCTGTTCGGCTTCGGCGGCGGAGCGGCGGGCGAGCAGCAGCAGGGAGGTCACCATCGCCGCGCGCTCGAAGGTGCGCTGGTCGACGGGGTCGAGGCCGGGGTGTCCGCGCAGGACCAGCGCGCCGAGGAGTTCGCCGCCGGCGGCCACCGCGGCGATCCAGTCGCTGCCGTGCCGTACCGCGTGCCCCTCGGCGCGAGAGGCCTCCAGCGCCTCGGCCGGTGCCGCCGTGGCCTCGGTGAACTCGACGGTTCCGGCGAGGACCTGGGAGACGGCGGCGGCCACGTCGTGGACTCCGCCGCCGCGCAGGACGAGTTCGGCGAGCCGGTCGTGGACGTCGGACGCGCGCTCGATGACGGCGCTGCGGTCGCGGATGATCTCGTTGGCGTGCTCCAGGCCGGCCAGGGCGGCGCGGGTCTCGGTGAGCAGGTTGGCGGTGTCGATGGCCGCCGCGGCGAGCGCCGCGAAGGAACCGAGCAGGGCGATCTGCCCGCGTTCGAAGACCCTCGCGCGCCGGTCCGCCGCGAAGAGGACGCCGATCACGTGCGGGCCGAGCATCAGGGGGACGCCGAGGATGGCGACCAGCCCCTCGTCGCGGACGCCGGCGTCGATGGTGAGGGTGTGCTGGAAGCGGCCGTCCTGGAAGTAGTCGTCGGTGACGTACGGCCGCGCGGTCTGGGCGACGAGGCCGCCGAGCCCCTCTCCCATGCCGAGGCGCAGTTGCTGGAAGCGGGCGGAGACGGAGCCCTCCGTGACCCGCATGTAGGTGTCGCCGCGGGCCGGGTCGTTGAGGCTGAGGTAGGCGACGTCCGTGCCGAGCAGGGAACGGGCGCGCTGCACGATCGCCTGGAGGACGGCGTCCAGATCGCGGAGTCCGGCCAGGTCGTGGGCGGTCTCGAAGAGCGCCGACAGCTCCGCCTCGCGCCGCCGGCGGCCCTCCAGTTCCGCGCGTACGCGCAGGGCGAGCAGTCTGGCCTCTTCCAGCGCGGCGATGCGGTCGGCCGGCTCGCCCTCGGCTCGGGCGCGCAGCACGGGCTGCTCGTAGGCCTCGACGGAGGCGTCGCGGGCCAGCAGGCCGAGGTACGGGGCCTCGGCGCTGCCGCTGGGTGCCGACTGCAAGTGATCGCGGGACATGGTCACAGGATTCCGTATGGGCCACCCGGCCCGGCAGCCCTGTGGAAAACTCCCGGAGCCGGTGCCGCCGGGCCGGTCAGTGGGCCGTCCACCCGCCGTCCAGGACGAGCGAGGTGCCGGTGACGAAGGACGCCTGCGGGCTGCACAGGTAGGCCACGGCCTCGGCGACCTCCTCGGGTTCTATGAGCCGCCGCACGGCGCTGTCCTTCAGCAGGATCTCGGAGACCACGCGGTCCTCGGGGATGCCGTGGGCCTGTGCCTGGTCGGCGATCTGCTTCTCGACCAGTGGGGTGCGCACATAGGCCGGGTTCACACAGTTCGAGGTCACTCCATGGGCGGCGCCTTCCAGGGCGGCCGTCTTGGACAGCCCTTCGAGGCCATGTTTGGCAGCCACATAGGCGGACTTGAAGGCCGAGGCACGCAGACCATGGACGGAGGACACATTGACGATCCGGCCCCAGCCCTGCTCGTACATATGGGGGAGGGCGCCGCGGATGAGGCGGAAGGGTGCCTCCAGCATCACGGTGAGCACCGTGTGGAACACCTCGGGCGGAAACTCTTCGATGGGCCGCACGAGTTGCAGGCCGGCGTTGTTGACCAGCACATCGGTGCCGGCGGCGGCGCGTTCGGCGGCGTCCAGGTCGGTGAGGTCCACGACCACGGGGACGACGGTGCCCGCGAGGTCGCCGGTCCGCTCCGCCTGCTGGGCCAGCTCGGCCAGGCCGGCCGCGTCCCGGTCGACGGCGCGCACCTCGGCCCCGGCGGCGGCGAGCCGCAGCGCGCAGGCGCGGCCGATGCCACTGGCGGCACCGGTGACGAGGGCGGTGCGGCCGCCGAGGTCGAGGCTGAGGGGCTGGGATCGGGGGCCGGGCCCCGGAGGGGGGGTGGGCGAGGTCATGTGCCGACCCTAAGCGGAGCCCCACGGTCACCACATGTGGTGACCACCCATACTTCAGCTGGCAGCCATAGGGTCAAACCATGTGGGTGCATCCGACATGGCTTGCTTGATCCGGAAGAGCCCGAACTCATGCAGCTCAGGCAGCGCGTCGACCGTGAACCAGCCGACCTCCAGCGACTCGTCGTCGTTGACCCGGGCCTCGCCTCCCACGGCCCGGCAGCGGATGGTGATGTCCATGTACTGGCACGCGTCGCCGTTGGGATAGGTCATCGGCTCCAGCGCCTGGACCAGGACGACCCGCTCGGCGACGCACTGCACCGCCGTCTCCTCGAAGACCTCCCGCACCGCACAGGCCGCGGGCTGCTCGCCCGGCTCCGGGATGCCGCCGATCACCGACCACTTGCGTGTGTCGGACCGCCGGCCGAGCAGCACCCTGCCCTCGTCGTCGAAGACGATCGCGGTGACCCCGGGGAGCCACAGCAGCTGTTGACCGGCGGTTGCCCTGAGCGTACGGATGAAATCGGGAGTAGCCATGATCCCGACCCTAGCGGGCCGGTGTGCCGCGTCAGGGCCGGTTCCGGGGTCGTATGACGGTCATACGGCGGTCGTACGGCACGCGTACGACACAGCCACGGCTACGCGTCACCGGCGCGCCGGGCGCGCAGTCCGGACCCGATCGCCCAGCCGACCCCGCCCGCGGCGACCAGCGCCAGGGCGATCTCCGGGAGGATGCCCAGCTCGGTGGCGGGCGTCGTGGACGTGCGCAGCGGCACCTTCTGGACGAGATAGGCGGGCACGAACATGCCCGTCTTCTGGGTGATCCGCCCGTCCGGCGTGATGACCGCGCTGACCCCGCTGGTCACCGGCACGGTCACGGTGCGGCTGTGCTCGACGGCGCGGATGCGGGACATGGCGAGCTGCTGGTAGGTCATCTCGCTGCGGTCGAAGGTGGCGTTGTTGCTCGGCACGGAGATCATCTCCGCGCCGTGCGTGACCGTGTCCCGCACGGCCCAGTCGAAGGCGGCCTCGTAGCAGGTGGCCAGGCCCACCTTGGCGCCGTCGATGCCGAACACGCCCGGCTCGGTGCCCCGGCTGAAGTCCTGGCGGGCCATCTCGGTCCAGCTCTTGTTGATCGCGCCGACCAGCGAGCGCAGCGGAAGGTACTCGCCGAAGGGCTGGATCTGCCGCTTGTCGTAGGTCTGCGTCGCTCCCTTGACCGGGTCCCACAGGATCTGTTCGTTCAGCAGCTTCCCGTCCCGCTCGACCACGCTGCCGACGGAGATGGGCACGCCGATGTCCTTGGCCGCGTCCTCGATGACGGCGGCGGCGTCCGCGTACTCGAAGGGGTCGATGTCGGAGGAGTTCTCCGGCCACAGGACGTAGTCGGGCTTGGCGACCTTGCCCGCCCTGACGTCGGCGGCGAGCTTGTGCGTCTCGCGCGCGTGGTAGTCGAGCACGGCCCGCCGCTGGGCGTTGAACTCCAGCCCGGCGCGCGGCACGTTGCCCTGGATGAGCGCCACGGTCGCGGTGCCGTCCTCCGCGGAGTCGCTCACCAGCGCGCGGGCGGCGACCGCGCCCACCACCGGTACCGCCACGCTGAGCAGGGCGGCGGTCGCGGCGGCGCGTCGCACGACCCGGTTCCGGCGCCGCTCGGCGATCAGCCGGCCGGCCTCGTACAGGCCGAAGCCGCACAGGACGACCGCGAAGCCGAGCACGGGGGTGCCGCCCACCGCGGCGAGCGGCAGGAAGACGCCGTCCGCCTGACCGAACGCGACCTTGCCCCACGGGAAGCCCTGGAAGGGCACGCGCGCGCGTGCCGCCTCGCCCGCCGTCCACACGGCCGCGGCCCACACCGGCCAGGCGGGCAGCCGGGAGACGGCGGCGACACCCACACCGACCAGCGCGACGAAGACCGCCTCGATGGCGACGAGCGCCACCCAGGGCAGGGGGCCGACCTCCACGCTCGTCCACACCAGCAGCGGCAGCAGGAAGCCCAGCCCGAAGAGGTAGCCGAGGCCCAGGGCGGCCTTCCAGCCCCGGCCGCGCAGCACCCAGCCGAAACCGGCGAAGGCGGGCAGGGCCAGCCACCACAGGGGGCGTGGCGGGAAGCTGACGTAGAGCAGCACTCCGCAGAGCGCGGAGGCGACGGCCGGGACCAGGCGCAGCAGCCGGCCGCCGCGTGCGCCGGAGGTGCGGCGCGGCTGGAGCTGGTCCGACTGGTCCACGGAAGTTGCGGTGACGGTCACCCGGGTGAGTGTACGGCGGGTGACGTCACCGCCGACAGCGCGGTCGGGGCCCCCGTAGACCGGCGTTCGCCGCTGGTCGGCGCCTGTTCCCGCCCGTGGTGAGGGTGGTTCTCGCGACGCCGCGGGATCGCGGTGCTGCTCCGCGCACGTCCCCGAACCGGTCATGAGCCGTTACGGTGTGCCCAGCTTCGGCGGCGCGGCCGGACCCGGCGCGCGGCCGTGGCCTGCCACAGGCCGGGGGACCGGGTACGAGGGGCGACGGGTGGGGTCGACGGGGACGGGGTCCGCCACCGGTGCGTACGGTGCGGACGCCCACAGCACGCGAAGAAACGCCTCCGACGGGACGGGCATGATCCTGTTGGGGGGCTGCGCCGGGTGGTCGCTGATCACCGCTGCGGCCGACGACGGGCGGCCCGAGGGCATGCTGCTCGCGGTGCTCGCCGTGGCCGCCGGGTATGCCGCGGGCCGGGTCTCCGGTGCGCTGCTGCCGGTGGCGGCGCCGGGCGCCGGTGCCGCGGCGGGACTCGCCCTCGCCGTGACGCTGCCCGCGCTCTCCCCCGGTCCCTGGTACGCCGCCCCGCTCGGGCGCGCCGGTGCCACGGCCGCCCTCCTGACGCTGGCCACCGGGGCCGCGTGCTGTGCCGCCTGGGCGACGTCCGTACCGGCCCTCCGGCTGGTGCTGCGGGCGCTGGCCTGCGCCGTCGTGGCGGCCGGTGCGGTGCTGGGGTCGACGGCGGGCTGTGTGGCCGGCATGGCGGTCCTGCTGTGCTCACTCGCCGCCGGCTCGGCGCGCAGCCGGGGGCCGTGGCCGGCGGGGACGGCCGTGGCGGCGGGCCTGGCGGCGGCGGTCTGGGCGGTCGCCGGGGAAGCGCTGCCCGGCCACCTCACCGGGGCGATCGAAGGGCGGTTCAGCGCACACCGGGTCCTGTTGTGGCGGGACGCCCTCGGGCTCGCGGGCCGCCACAGCGGTCTCGGGATCGGACCCGGCCGGTTCGGTGATCCGGGCCCGGGGGCACCGCGGACCCTGCTGTCCGACGGCAAACCGCACTCGGCTCCCCTGCAACAGGCGGTCGAGCAGGGCCTGGTCGGGGTGTTCCTGCTGGTCGCCGTGTTCTGCTGGGTCCTCTACGCGCTGTGGCGCAGCCCGCGCCCCACCCCCGTCGCCGTCACCGCGGGCGCGGCCCTGACGGCGCTGGCCGCACTCGCCTCGGTGAGCGACGCCCTCGGTTTCACGACGGTCACGTCGGGCGCGGCCCTCCTGGCCGGCTGGGCCACGGCCCGCCCGTGGACGGGCGAGACGGCGACGCCGGGACTCTGAGCGGAGGCCGGTGGGCGCCATGGGTGCCGACGGCCGGCGCGGGCGTGACGCCGCGACGGGTCAGGCCGCCGTCCCCGGCTTGATCGTCCGCAGGCGGTCCCTGATGACCCGTACCGCCGTTTCCGCGTTGTCCACGGTGATCGTGAACGTGTGGCCGTCCCACAGGCGCAGCACGATGCCCTCGCCACGGCGTACGACGACCGCGGTCCCCTTCTCGGGGCGCCAGCGGTAGCCCCAGCCGCCCCAGTGCCGGGGGGTGACAAGAGCGGTGAAGTCGGCGCCGGCCACGTGGGAGAGCGGGATGCGGCGGCGCGGCAGACCCATGTGCCCGCAGCGCACTTCGACGCACTCCTTGTCGAGCTTGAGGTCGACGTGCACGAAGGCGAGCGTGCCGAAGAGGACCAGCAGGCCGGCCGCGATGCAGCCCACCACGGACATCACGAGCGGTGCGATGCCGGAGCCCCAGGCCGAGTCGACGGCCAGCTCGATGCCGAGCGCCATACAGGCGGCACCGACCAGCGCGAGCAGCCACTGGACCCGGTTGGTGGCGCGTCCCGTCCAGACGTCCGGGCGCGGGGTGTCGTCGGCGTCGGGGTGGTCCCTCATGTCTACGAGGTTACTCAGGTTTCGCACCGCGGGTAGGGCGCGGCGCGGGGTGACTGGCCCGGCCGGGGCACGGCGGACCGCACGACCGGGCCGGTGCCGCGGAGGTCAGCGCACGGGGCTGACGGCTTTGAGGAAGCGGCCCTCCTCGTAGGACAGCGCCGTGTCCGGGAGGGTCGCCTCGCGTCCGCTGAGCAGCACCGTGAGCGTGGTGTCCGCGACGGCGGCCGGGACCGAGTCCGCTCCGATCCGGCGCAGGGCCTGGGCGGCCACCGCGCCGGCGGTGCCGTGCAGGATGAGCGGCGGGCGGCCGGGCCGCTGGACGGCCGCCCGGATACGCTCGGCGACCAGCTCGTAGTTGGTGCAGCCGAGGACGAGCGTGGTGACGTCGTCGGGGGTACGGGCGGCGGCCGAGGCGATGGCGGCGTCGATGGCCGCGTCGTCCGCGTGGTGCACGGCGTCCGCGAGGCCGGGGCAGGCCACCTCGGTCACGGCCACGCCGGCGGCGAACTCCTCGATCAGGCCGCGCTGGTAGGCGCTTCCCGTGGTGGCCGGGGTCGCCCAGATCGCGACGGGCCCGCCGCCCGCGGCGGCCGGCTTGATCGCCGGTACGGTACCGATGATCGGCAGGTCCGGCTCGAAGCGGGCCCGCATCGCCGGCAGGGAGTGCACCGACGCCGTGTTGCAGGCGACGATCAGGACATCGGGCTCGTGCGCGGCGGCGGCCGCGGCGACGGCGACGGCCCGCTCGGTGATGTCCTCCGGGGTGCGCGGTCCCCAGGGCATGCCGTCCGGGTCCCACGACAGTACGAGATCCGCGTCGGGTCGCAGTCGACGTACCGCGGCGGCGGCGGGCAGCAGGCCGATTCCGGAGTCCATGAGCGCGATCTTCACCCGGCCACGATAGACGATGCGTCCTCGTGAGCCGGTCGGGTGGGGCAGACTGCGGCCGTGAGCGCCTTCCTGTGGATCACCGTCGTATCACTGGCCGCCTGGTGCTGGCTGCTGCTGGGCCAGGGCTTCTTCTGGCGCACGGACGTCCGGCTGCCGGGGCGCCGGGACCCGGACGCGTGGCCGTCGGTCTGTGTGGTCGTACCGGCCCGTGACGAGGCCGCCGTGCTGCCCGTCGGCCTGCCGTCGCTGCTGGCGCAGGACTATCCGGGGCGGGCGGAGGTCTTCCTGGTGGACGACGGCAGTACGGACGGCACCGGGGACCTGGCCCGCGAGCTGTCCCGGCGGCACGGCGGGCTGCCGCTCACGGTGGGATCGCCGGGGGAGCCGCCGGCGGGCTGGACGGGCAAGCTGTGGGCGGTGCGGTACGGCATCGGGCTGGCACGCGCGCGTGACCCCGAATACCTGCTGCTGACGGACGCCGACATCGCGCACGCGCCGGACAGCCTGCGTGGGCTGGTGGCGGCGGCCGACACCGGCGGCTTCGACGTCGTGTCACAGATGGCGCGGCTGCGGGTGGCGAGCCTGTGGGAGCGGCTCGTGGTCCCGGCGTTCGTGTACTTCTTCGCGCAGCTGTATCCCTTCCGGTGGATCGGCCGGCCGGGCTCGCGCACCGCCGCGGCGGCGGGCGGCTGCGTCCTGCTGCGCGCGGACATGGCCGAGAAGGCGCGCATCCCGGAGGCCGTCCGGCACGCCGTCATCGACGACGTCGCGCTCGCGCGCGCGGTGAAGCGCTCGGGCGGTCGCGTCTGGCTGGGACTGGCCGACCGGGTGGACAGCGTGCGCCCCTATCCCCGGCTGCGTGACCTGTGGCGGATGGTCTCGCGCAGCGCCTACGCGCAGTTGCGGCACAGTCCCGCGCTGCTCCTCGGTACGGTCGCCGGGCTCGCGCTGGTGTACCTGGTCCCGCCGGCCGCCGTGGCCGTGGGCGCGGCCGGCGGCACCGGGGCGGTCGCGCTCGTCGGGGCCGTGGCGTGGGCGGTGATGGCGGGGACGTACGTGCCGATGCTGCGCTACTACCGGCAGCCGCTGTGGCTCGCCCCGCTGCTGCCGTTCACCGCGTTCCTCTATCTGCTGATGACGGTCGACTCGGCCGTGCAGCACTACCGCGGGCGCGGGGCCGCGTGGAAGGGCCGCACCTACGCCCGCCCGGACGCCGTGGCCGACGAGGGCTGAGCCCGGTCACTTGCGGCCGGGCGTCCAGTTCATGCCCCAGCCGTAGGCGCGGTCCATGGTCCGCTGCGGGCTCGATCCGCGTTCCGGCACCAGGTACCGCGCCTCGCGCTGGACGAGGAGGTCGCCGCCGGTGTTGGTGATCAGCGCGAGCGCGCACACCGGGGAGTCGACGGTGCACTCGTCCAGCGAGAACTCGATGGGTGCGCCGTGCTGCGGCTGGAGGGTGACGGTGGCGTGCAGGTCGGCGAAGGAGCGGGCGCCCTCGTAGATGGTGACGAAGACGAGGACGCGCCGGAAGTCCTGCCTGTGGTCGAGGTTGATGGTGAGGTTCTCGCCGGCCGCCACGGCTCCGGTGCGGTCGTCGCCGTCGAGGTGGATGTACGGCGGCCGGTGGAGCGAGCCGAAGGCGTTCCCGAGGGCCTGTACGACCCCCTTGCGGCCGTCGGTGAGTTCGTACAGCGCGCACAGGTCGAGGTCGATGTCGCCACCGCCGCCCCACCGGCCCCAGCCCGTGGACTGTTTGCGCGTCTGCCAGTTGAGGTTCACCCGCATCACCCCCGCGGTGCCGCCCTGCTTGGCCAGCGAGACGGAGGGAGCCGCCTTGGTGAGGGTGACCTTGGAGAGGCGGACGGGCTGGGCCGGGGGCGGCGGGGCGGGGGCCGCGGTGGGGCGCGGCGGGGTGGTGGCCGCGGCCGGCGCGGTGGGCGGCGCGGTGTGCTGCGGTTCGTCCACGGTGATGCCGAAGTCCGTTGCCAGGCCTTCGAGTCCGCTGCTGTAGCCCTGGCCGACGGCACGGAACTTCCAGCCGCCCTGGCGGCGGTAGAACTCGCCGAGCACGAAGGCCGTCTCGACGGTCGCGCCGGGACTGTCGAAGCGGGCGACCACCTGGCCCGAGGCGGCGTCGGTCACCTCGACGTAGAGGTCCGGGACCTGCCCGAAGGTTCCGCCGTCGGCGGAGGCGGCGAGGACGATCCGTTCGACGGCGCCCTCCACGCGCGCGAGGTCGGCCCACAACGTGTCGGTGACCAGTCCGCCGTCCGTCCGCTTGCCCTCGTGGCGTACCGCGCCGGAGGCGTGGGCGGACTGGTTGTAGAAGACGAAGTCCCCGTCGGAGCGCACCTTTCCGGCGACGAGCAGCAGCGCCGACGCGTCGGCGTCCGGGACCCCGGGGCCGGAGCGCCAGCCCACTTCGACGCGCAGCCCCGTGGCGGGCACCGGTGTGTTGGATCCTTTGGGCATTGACATGTCCGCCCCCATCACGTGTCGGCTTCCGGGTCTCGCCCCGCGTCCGTGTCATCCCTACCCGCACAACCTAATCCCGGGCGCCTCGCACGCCCACGAACGGCACAGGAAGATCGCCGGTCAACCGCCGGTAACCCGGGACGAACTCGGCCTTTACGTGATCCAAACGTGGATCGGCGTCCCTTTTTGCCAAGTTCGCTCGTATTGGGGATCCCAGGCTCCTACCGACACGGAAAACAACCCTCTTATCGGTCTCCCCAACCAGCACATCGTGGGCTTAACTTATGTGCCATGACCTCCCCCCGCTCCACTTATGGTGGCGGCTACTACTCCGCCTCCTTCCCGGAGACCCCGATCTACGACTCCCTCGTCGCCGAGCGGGGCACCCCGCAGATCGCCCCGATCCGGGTCCCCGCCGCCTACGACACGGGCGGCAGTCTGCCCGCCCTGCCGTCGGCCCTCCCCGCCCTCCCGGCGGCACCGGCCCAGCAGCAGCCCCCCGCCTACGGCTACCCGCAGCCGCAGCAGCCCGCACCGCTCGCGCAGGCGCCCACGGCGTACATCCCGCAGCAGGCGAGCGCCCCGCGCGGCTACCCCGGTCCGCAGGCCCCGCAGCAGCAGCGGCCGATGGCGCCGGGCAACGGGTACGAGGCCATGCGCCCGGCCGCGCCGCGGCCCGCGCCGGCTCCCTACCAGGACCCGTACAACAACCAGCAGTACCGCGGTTACTGACCGCTCGCGCCCCGGCTGTCCGTGCCGCCTGGCAGGATGGACGGCATGGGACATGCCGAAGTGGAGTCGATCCACGTCCACCCGGTCAAGGCGTTCCGGGGCCTCTCGCCCCGGGAGGCCGTCGTGGAGCCCTGGGGCCTGGCCGGTGACCGACGCTGGGCGCTGATCGACCACGGGGGAAAGGTCGTCACGCAGCGCGAGCAGCCGCGTCTCGCCCTGGCCGCCGCCGAGCCTCTGGCCGGCGGCGGCCTTCGGCTGTCCGCGCCCGGTCGGCCGCCGTTGACGGTCGAGGTGCCGGAGCCGGCGACGACCGTGCCGACGAACGTGTTCGGCACGAAGGTGGAGGGGGTCCCGGCCGGCCCGGCGGCGCACGCCTGGTGCAGCGCCTATCTGGGGTTCGAGGTCCGCCTGGTCCACATGGACGACCCGGCCACCCGCCGCCCGGTCGACCCCGAGTACGCCCTGCCCGGCGAGATGGTGAGCTTCGCCGACGGTTACCCCCTGCTGGTCACCACGGTGGCCTCGCTGGACGCCCTGAACTCCCTGATAGCGCGGGGGCCGAACGCCCCCGAGGGCCCGCTGCCCATGAACCGCTTCCGGCCGAACGTCGTCGTCGCGGGCACCGAGCCGTGGGCCGAGGACCACTGGACGCGGATCGCCGTCGGCGAAGTCGTCTTCCGGGCCCCGAAGCCGAGCGGACGGTGCGTGGTGACCACCACCGACCAGGCCACGGCCGCACGCGGCCGGGAACCGCTGCGCACCCTGGCGCGCCACCGCAGGATCGACGGCAAGCTGCTGTTCGGTCAGAACCTGGTCCCCCTCTCCCCCGGCACGATCAGGGTCGGCGACCCGGTGCGGGTGCTGGAGTAGGGACCGGCCCGCGCACAGCGGTCGGTGATGATCGGCCGGACCGGGAACCAGGGGGCGGGTGCCGGTCGTTGAGCAGGCGTGAGAAATTCGTGAAGGTCCGCCTGCGTCAGGTGCCGCGGCGGACGTGCGGCGCTCTCACCCGGTCCGGGCCCGGGGCGAGCGCGGATGCCGGGGATCATGGCGGACCGGGAGGGGGTGGGGACATGCGAGCACTCAGTGGGCTGTGGCGCTGGCGGCGCAATCCGCTGTGCCGCGCGACCGATCTGGCCGAGGCGTGGGTGGCCCTGGTGGCGCTGCTGCTCATCGCCGTGGCCGCACCCGTGACCGGCTGCCTGGTCGGTGCCGCCGCCCAGGACTCGCTCCAGCGGTCCGCACGACAGCAGCAGCACACACGCCATCTGGTCGAGGCCACCGTGGTGCGGGGCATGGGCGGGGTCCTGCCGGAGACCGACCCCGACGCCACTTCCGCGCGCGAGACCGGCAGCCGTGTCCTCGCGAACTGGACCGCGCCGGACGGCACCCCGCAGCACGGCCCGGTCCTGGCGGACCTCAAGTCCCCGCACCAGGGGGACCACTTCCGGCTGTGGACCGATCCGCACGGCCGAATAACGACGCGCCCGCTGGACTCCGCCACGGCGACGACACACGCCGTGCTCGCGGGAACCGGCGCGGCCCTGCTGGCCGCGGCCCTGGTCGAGGGCGGCCGGCGCCTGACCGTCTGGCGCCTGGTCCGTCGGCGGTACGCGCGTTGGGACCAGGCATGGGACCGGGCGGGTCCGGACTGGGGCAAGGCGGGCACCGGGAGCTGACGGCCTTCCGGCTCTGGTCATCCCGGCATGCACGCACGCGCTACGGTGGACCGGCCGAAGCGCATTCGGCGACAACCCGCGGGTGCGTGAACCCCGGGGCGCACAGGTCTCCAGGGGCGCGGACGCGCTGACGCCCCGGGAGCCGAGCACGGTCGCGGTCCGAGCACCGGCGGCAGCGCCCCGGCGGGCAGCGAGCCATCAGTACGACGAGGTGGGGGCACAGCAACGCCATGGCACAGGGCACGGTCCAGGTGACGCACACCGGTACTTCGCGGTGGCGGCGCCGCACGGGTGAGTACGCTTCGCTCGCCGCCGCCCTGGAGGCCGCCGCCGACGGCGACGTCCTCACCATCGCCCCCGGCACCTACCGGGAGAACCTCGTCGTCCAGCGGGCGGTGACACTCCGTGGGCCCGAGGGCTCATCCGGCTCGGTGCGGATCGCGCCGGTGGACGGCGTTCCGCTCACCGTGCGGGCCTCGGCCGTCGTGCAGGACCTGCACATCGAGGGGCAGGACGCGGCGGTGCCCGCGCTGCTGGTCGAGGAGGGCACGCCCGAGCTGATGGACGTGCGGATCGTCACGCGGTCCGCCGCCGGCATCGAGGTGCGCGGCGGCGCCCGCCCGACCGTGCGCCGGTGCACCGTCGACAACCCGGCCGGCATCGGCATCGCCGTACTCGACGGCGGGGGCGGGGTGTTCGAGGAGTGCGAGGTCGTCGCGGCCGGGCAGGCGGGCGTGGCGGTGCGCGGCGGGGCCCATCCCCGGCTGGAGCGCTGCCGGGTGCACCACGCCTCCGGTACCGGGCTGACCGCGACCGGCGAGAACTCCTCGCTGGAAGCGGTGGGATGCGAGATCTACGAGGTGCGCGGCTCCGGGGTGCAGGTCACCCAGCGGGCCACCGCGCACCTGACGGACTGCGAGGTGCACCGCACCACCGCCGACGGCATCACCCTGGACACCGACGCGGTGCTCACGCTCGCCGACTGCCACCTCCACGACATCCCGGAGAACGCGGTCGACCTGCGCTCCCGCTCGGTGCTCACGCTGACCCGGACGACGGTCCGTCGGTTCGGGCGCAACGGCCTGTCGGTGTGGGACCCGGGGACCCGGGTGGACGCCAACCAGTGCGAGATCTTCGACAGCACCGGCGACTACCCGGCGGTGTGGGTGAGCGACGGTGCCACCGCCGTACTGGAATCCTGCCGGGTGCACGACGTGCCGGACGCGCTGTTCGTACTGGACCGCGGGTCCCGCGCGGACGTCGTCGACAGCGATCTGTCGCAAGTGCGCAACACGGCCGTGTCGGTGAGCGACGGGGCGACCGCGCAGCTGGACGACTGCCGGATCAGGGAGGCGGCCACCGGTGCCTGGTTCCGCGACCACGGCAGCGGCGGCACGCTCAACAACTGCAGCGTGGACGGCACCCAGACCGGTGTGATCGTCACCAAGGGCGCCGACCCGACCATCGAGCGGTGCACGGTCGACTCCCCCTCGGAGGCCGGCTTCTACGTCTCCGCGGGCGGCCGGGGCAGCTTCCTGAACTGCCGGGTCACCGGCAGCGGCGGCTACGGCTTCCATGTGATCGACGGCTGCCGTACGACGCTGCGCAAGTGCCGTACGGAGCGGTGCGCGCGCGGCGGGTACGAGTTCGCCGACGGCGGCCCGGACGCGGGGCCCGGGACCGGACCGGTCGTGGAGGACTGCACCAGCGACGAGAGCGGGAGTGTCCGGGCGCCCGCGGCCCGGGAGACGGCCGTGGAGACGGCGACGCAGCCCACCGGCCTGCTCGGCGCGCTCCCCGGGCAGCGGGCGGCGGAGCAGGCTCCGCCCGTCTTCGTGGCGGAGCCGGTGAAGCCGCAGCGCGACTCGAAGGACGTGCTCGGGGAACTCGACGCGCTGGTCGGCCTGGAGAGCGTCAAGCGCGAGGTGCGGGCGCTGATCGACATGATCGAGGTGGGCCGGCGCCGGCAGCGGGCGGGGCTGAAGGCGGCCTCCGTCAAGCGGCACCTGGTCTTCACCGGCTCTCCCGGCACCGGCAAGACCACGGTCGCCCGGCTCTACGGCGAGATCCTCGCCTCGCTGGACGTGCTGGAGAAGGGCCACCTGGTGGAGGTGTCCCGGGTCGACCTGGTCGGCGAGCACATCGGTTCCACGGCGATCCGCACCCAGGAGGCCTTCGAGCGGGCGCGCGGTGGTGTGCTGTTCATCGACGAGGCGTACGCGCTGTCCCCGGAGGACGCCGGGCGGGACTTCGGCAAGGAGGCCATCGACACGCTGGTCAAGCTGATGGAGGACCACCGGGACGCGGTGGTGGTGATCGTCGCCGGGTACACCGCGGAGATGGAGCGCTTCCTGTCCGTCAACCCGGGCGTGGCCTCCCGCTTCTCCCGCACCATCACCTTCGGCGACTACGGTCCCGAGGAGCTGCTGCGGATCGTGGAGCAGCAGGCCGACGAGCACGAGTACCGGCTGGCGCCGGGTGCGTCCGAGGCGCTGCTGAAGTACTTCACGGCGCTCCCGAAGGGCCCGGCGTTCGGCAACGGCCGCACCGCCCGGCAGACCTTCGAGGCGATGGTGGAGCGCCACGCGAGCCGCGTCGCCCAGGTACCCGACCCGACCACCGACGACCTGACCCTGCTCTTCGCGGAGGACCTGCCGGACCTGCCCTGAGCCGTCACGCGGGCGGGTGGGGGCAGGCCCGCCGGCCACTCACGCCGAGGGTCCGGCGGCCTCGGCCCGAGGCTCCGGATCCGGCTCCGGGCGCTGGCCCGGCAGCTCCGGGTGCAGGCGGGTCAGCAGGCGGGCCCGTTCGCGGGTGAAGGCGGGGTCCGTCTGGTAGTCGGAGTGGCCGAGGATCGGGGCCGGCAGCGGGTGGTCCGGGGTGCGGCCGTAGGCGAGGGGGTCCCGCAGGGGCTCGTGGTCCACGTCGGGGGAGGTGTCGTCGGGGACGCGGACGGGGCCGCCGATGGGGTCGGTGCGCCGGTAGAGGTTGCGCCAGCAGTCGATGTCGTGGTGCAGGGCGGCCAGGGCCGGCGGGCCGAAATGGGCCGGGAACCAGCGGCCGTACAGGCGCTCCAGCGGGGAGCCGTAGGTGAGCAGGGCGACCCGCCCGCGTACGGACGGCGGTAACTGCCAGGCCGCCGCGGCGGCGAGGACGCTGCCCTGGGAGTGGCCGGACAGCACCAGCCGGCCTCCGGTGCGCCGGACCCAGGTGGCCATCCGCCAGGTCAGGTCCGGCACCGCGCGCTCGGCGTAGCAGGGCGGTGCGAAGGGGTGGGCGGCGCGCGGCCAGAAGGTGCCGACGTCCCAGAGGATGCCGATGGTGCGCCGGGCCGAGGCGTCCTTGTAGGCCCGCCTGCCCCAGGTCACGAACAGCAGGAAGCCGAGGCCGACCAGCCAGGAGCCCAGCGCCTGCGAGGTCTCGGCCACGGCCTGCACGAGGTGGTGGGTACGGTGGGCCGCCCCGTCGGGCGTCTTCCTCGTGGCCAGCGCCCCGGCCAGCGCCACGGAGCCCAGGACCAGGGTGGTGGCGGTGAGTACGGCGACGACGAGCGGCGCCCGGTCGGTGAGGGTGGCCATGGCCCGCGTATGGGCGATGGCACGGGTACGGGCCGGGTCCTCGGGCTCACCGGGGTGTTCGCGGCGGACCCGGTCGCGTTCGGTCCGGGCGAGCCGGGCGGTGTGCAGGGCGAGCCCGGCGACCAGGAGCAGCAGGACCGCGAGGAGCGGCGGGATGACGGACGCCTGCCAGGTCAGCAGGACGGGCGGGCCGGTGAGCAGGGCACGGGTGCCGTCCAGCCAGTCGGCGACGCGCTGGGCGACCCCGCCGGAGATCACGCCGCCCAGCGCGCAGGCGAGCAGGGCGACGGCGGGACCGCCGAGGCCGCGCATGCCGGCGCGTGGGTCGGGGCGGCGCCGGTGCAGGTACCCGGCCACGGTGGCGAGGGCGACGACGAGCAGGCCCTGGGCCAGCATGAGGGCGCCGAAGGAGGGGTCGCCGGGCAGCCGGCCGGTGGACTGCCAGCCGGGCCGGGACCAGCCGGCGTACACCAGCCCGAGCAGCAGCAGGGTGAGCGCGGCGAGGGGCAGGCGGCGTACGAGGTGCCGGTCGAGCCGCTGGTCGAGCCGCCACTCGCTGCGGCCCCGGCGGCAGACCACCACGACCACCGCCGCCCCGCAGAGGAGCAGGGCCGCCGCCAGCCCCAGGCCGAGGACGTCCAGGACCGCGGGGCCGCCGGGCCGGTGGTCGAAGCGGGCCGCCGGGGTGGTGACGGCGGCGGCCACGGTGAGCAGGCCGGCCGCGGTGTGGGCCGCGCGCAGCCGGGCGACCAGGCGGCGCCCGTACCAGAATCCGGGCCGGGCCAGCGCACTGCCGTGGGCGGCGGGCTCGGCGTCATCACCGCCCGGCTCCGCTCCGCCGCCAGCCGGCTCCCGTCCACCCCTGTCCGGCTCCGACCCACCGCAGGCCAAGGCCGGTCCAGCGCTACCCGACTCCGCTCCACCACTCCCCGGCGCCTGCTCGTCGTCGGTCGGCGCCTGCTCGTCACCGGTCGGCACCGGGGTGGAGGACAGGGGACGGTGGGACTCGTAGGCGCGCCAGGTGCGGTGGGAGAGGTACCACAGCAGGCCGGTCAGCGTGACCGGCAGTGTCGCCGCGAGGGCCAGTCGGCGGCCGGGGGCGCTCCACCAGCCGCCGGCGGCGGGTGACAGGAAGTCCAGCCAGGAGTGGCGGCGGACGCAGGCCTGGACGCCCGCGCACTGCCAGGCGACCAGGTCGAGCGCCACCTCGCAGGCGGCGGCCACCAGCAGCACGGTCAGGGTGAGGGCGGACAGACGCACCAGGAGGCCGTAGAGCCGGACCACGCGCGGCCGGTCGGGTGCGGCGGGGCGCATCCAGTGCGCGAGGTTCACCACCATGAACGGCAGCAGCAACAGCCACAGGGCCCGGCTGCCGTCGCCGGAGGTCAGGTTGCACCAGACGTACGCCTCCCGGACCGGTCCGCTCCGGCGCTCCCGCCCGCGCTCTCCCCCCGCCTCTCCGGCACCGCTCCCGTCCGGGGCGTCCTCGGTGTCCTCGGCGCGCCGGAAGACGGCGGCCGTGTCGTCGCCGGTGACCCGGACCGTGCGCGGATCGCCGAGCATCTTCTCCGGCGTGGTCCCGCCGACCCCGTGCACCAGCAGTTCCAGCTCGGTCTCCGGTGACTCCCCGGTCCGGTCCACGTACGGCCCGGCGGGACGCCGCTCCCGCTGCCCCGCCGAGCGTTCCCGCTCGCGTTCCACTGTTCTCGCACTTCCCCCGTGCCGCCTGACGCCTGTGTCGTGCGCGCTCCAGGATCTCCGGTCCGGCGGTCGCGTACACCCCTCGTCACGGAATCTCCCCGAACCGTGTGGCGGCGTACGGGTCACGACGCGGTGGCGCAACCGGTGCCGACCCGTGAAAGGATGGGACGCCCGCGCACTGCCGGACAGAGGGAACTTCCTGGTCGGAGCCGGTGCGCCGGGCGTGTCGGACGGATGGCGGCGAAAGGACCGGAGCGTACGTGAGCGAGAATCAGAACCTCCTCGCGGAGCAGCGCCGCGCCCTGATCGTGGACGAGGTCCGGCGCCGGGGCGGGGTACGGGTCAACGAACTGACCCGCAAGCTCGGTGTCTCGGACATGACCGTGCGCCGCGATCTGGACGCGCTCGCCCGCCAGGGTGTGCTGGAGAAGGTGCACGGCGGCGCGGTGCCGGTGGTCGAGGCGAGCACGCACGAGCCGGGGTTCGAGGCGAAGTCGGGGCTGGAGCTGACCGCCAAGGAGGACATCGCGCGCGCCGCGGCCCGGCTGGTCAGCCCAGGGGCGGCGATCGCGCTGTCCGGCGGTACGACGACGTACGCGCTCGCGCAGCAGCTGCTGGAGGTGCCCGACCTGACCGTGGTGACGAACTCTGTGCGGGTCGCGGACGTCTTCCACTCGGCGCAGCGCACCTCGGGGCAGCGGCAGGGGGCGGCGACGGTGGTGCTGACCGGCGGGGTGCGCACCCCGTCGGACTCGCTGGTGGGGCCGGTGGCCGACCAGGCGATCGCCGCGCTCCACTTCGATCTGCTCTTCCTCGGGGTGCACGGCATATCGCTGGAGGCCGGCCTGTCCACGCCGAACCTCGCGGAGGCCGAGACCAACCGGCGGCTGGTGCATTCCGCGCGCCGGGTCGTGGTGGTCGCCGACCACACCAAGTGGGGTGTGGTGGGCCTGAGTTCGTTCGCCGCGCTGGAGCAGGTGGACACGCTGGTGACCGACGCCGGCCTGCCCGCCGAGGCGCGCGCGGAGATCTCCGAGCACCTGCGGGTGCTGGTGGCGGGCGAGCCCGGGGACGAGGACGGCACAGACATCTGAGAGTCCGTCAGCTAAGGTGACGATGCCCGGTTGACGATGTCTGTTCACCCGCCCGCGGGAGTGTCACGAGGGGGTTTCGTCCATGGCTCGCCGTCTGCGCCCGGTGGATCCCGGCTTCATCGGGACCGCCCCCGTACGCCTGGTCTTCGCACGGAACATCTCCGCCTCGCCCGAGCGGGTCTTCCGCGCGCTCGCCGAGGACGTGCCCGGCTGGGCCGAGTGGTTCGCGGCGGTGACGCTCGCCCGGGCCACCGACGGCGGTTCCGGGCGGGAGATCCGGCTCCGGGGCGGGACGCGGTTCACGGAGACGGTGCTCCTCGCGAAGGCACCCGAGGTGTACGCCTACCGCATCGACAGCGCCAACGCGCCCGGGGCCCGTGCCCTGGCCGAGGAGTGGCGCCTCACACCTCGGGGCACCGGCACGCGTGTGCAGTGGACCTTGGCCGCCGATGGAACGGCGCCGTTCCGGTTCTTCCTCACGCTGGCCCGGGCGGGCCTGGGGCGCGCCTTCCGCGACGCGGTGACGTCCCTGGACGGGTACGTGTCCCGGCGGTGATCAGTCGCCGTGGGCGTGGTGCGCCTCGGACACGACCGCTGCCATCAGTTCCGCGTCCAGCGCCGAGACGTCGGCCAGGCGGGAGGCGGCGGACAGCGAGTTGAGCAGGGTCTTGGTGACGCGCAGTGCCGCCGGGGGGCGGCGGACGATGGGCTTGGCCCAGGCGTCGACGGCCGCGTCCAGTTCGTGAGCCGGCACGACCTTCTGCAGGATGGACAGGGAGTGGGCTTCCGCCGCGGTGAACGCCCGGCCGGTGAGCACGAGTTCGCGGACGCGGGCGGCGCCGACCTCGTTGATGAGGCGGGGCAGCAGCCCGCCCCAGGCGGTGGGGAGTCCGAGGGCGAGTTCGGGCAGCCGGAAGGTCGCGTCCTCGGAGCCGACCCGCAGGTCGCAGGCGAGTGCCAGGGCCATGCCCGCCCCGATGGCCTTGCCGTGGACGCGGGCGATGGTGACGGCCGGGTTCCCGGTGAGGGCGTCGCAGACGCGGCGCGCCTTGGTCCCCGACACGCGGATGCCGCTGCCGGTGGGGTCGGCGGCGACGTGCCGGGCGAACTCGCCGCGGTCCCCGCCGAGGCTGAAGTCGTCGCCGCTCCCGGTGAGGACGAGTACGCGGACCGCCGGGTCCTGGTCCTGGAGAACGGCCAGGAGGTCGTCCAGCAGGGCGTCGGTGACGGTGTTGCCGTGCTCGGGGGTGGTCAGCTCGATGGTGAGGACCGGGCCCTCCCGGTGGGTCCGCAGGGTCTGCCGTACGGAGCCGGGCGGGAGGGCCGTGAGGGGGAGGGCGGTCATGTCGTCGCTTTCGGGGGAGTCGTGTCGTCGGTGTCGGGCAGGTCGTCTCGTCAGGTGCGCAAAGGCCGCCTCCAGCAGGTCACGCCGTCACCGTGAGGGAGGTGACGCGTCGGAAGACCATCCGGCTCGCGTACGTCGGGCCCGCGGTCGGCCGCAGGGTGGGGAATCGTTCCAGCAGCTCGCCGAGCAGTAGGCGGGCCTCCAGTCGGGCCAGGGCCATGCCGAGGCAGTAGTGGGCCCCGCCGCCGAAGGTGAGGTGGGCGCCCTTGCGGCGGATGTCGAACACGTGCGGGTTGTCGTTGCGGCGCGGGTCGTGGTTGGCGGCGCCGTAGAGGACGTGGACGGCGGTGTCCTTGGCGACGGGGACGCCGGCGAGGACGGTGTCGTCGGCGGCGTACCGGGTGTTGAGGTGGATGGGCGGGTCGTAGCGGAGCACCTCGTCGATCGCGTCGTCGAGGTGCTCGGGGTGCCGGCGCAGCCAGTCGGCCCGGTCAGGGTCCCGGGTGAGGAACCACACGGCGTTGGTCAGCAGCGTGGCGGTGGTCTCCAGGGACGCGATGGTGATGAACATCGTCAGGTCGTAGAGCGTCTGGTCCGCCGCCGCGCGGTCCTCGGGGTACTGGGCGTCCCAGTAGCGGATCCAGCCGGAGAGGACATCGTTGCCAAGGTGGTGGCGCCGGTGGGCGATCAGGCGGGTGAAGAAGTCCCTCATCTCCAGGGTGGCCTGGGCGGAGACGGCCAGTTCGCTCTTGGTGGGCAGGAGTTCCTGGGCGTGGACCTGGCGGTGGGTGAAGTCCAGGATCCGCGGGTAGTCCTCGGCCGGGATGGCGAGCCACTGGCCGACGGTGTGGATCGGGAGCCGGTCGCCGACCGTGTCGACGAAGTCGGCCTCGCCGTGGGTGCGCAGCTGTGCGGCGAGGCGGTCCAGGAGGCGGGTGACGTGGCCGGCGATCCGGGGCCGCATGGTCTCCAGGGTGCCGCGGTCGAAGAGGTTGCCCAGAGCGCGCCGCTGGAAGGTGTGCACGGGCGGGTTGAGGCGGGAGAGGGTCCGTGTCATCTCCCGCGTCGCCGGCTCCCGCCAGCGCGTCGGGTCGGGCCGGCGCTCCTGCCAGTCGAAGTCGGGGACGAGCCAGTTCCTGCCGCGCAGGACCTGGCTGCACGCCTCGAATCCGGTCACGAAGTACCCGCCCCAGGGCGCGGGCACCACATCGCCCAGGGCGCGCAGTTCTTCCCAGACGGGGCGGGGGTCGGCCAAACCCTCGCCGGACCTCAGGCGGCGAAGGAGGGGGATGACGACTCGGCGGTCGGGGGTGGTACCGCGTATGACGCCAACGGCGGTCACGCAAAGCTCCTCTGTGCTGGGCGCTACCGTTACCGCCGGAACCTACCCTTCCCCTCTCCTTCGTCATGCGCCTGACAGTGTTGCTCCTGTCACATGCCGTACATCACACGCGGAAAATGTCCAGGAAACTGCTCCAGAATCCCTTCTTCCTGGTCGGCTCCTGTCGGCCGACGGAGGCGGCGGAGGCCGGAACCGAGGGCAGCGGCTGCTCCGCCGCGGCGGGGCCGGTGCGGTTCTGGAGGGCGGAGACCATACGGGTGGCCGGGGTCGGGCTGAAGGTCACGGGCAGCGCGACCAGGGCCCGGTGGAACGGCCCCGGGCGCCATGTCAGCTCCTTCTCGGGAACGGCCAGCGTGAGGTCGGGCAGGGCGTTGAGGATCTTCTCGATCGCGGTGACGGCGATGACCTGCGCCGGGTCCTTGGCCGGGCACGCGTGCGGACCGGCTCCCCAGGCCAGGTGGGCGCCCTTGCTGTGCTTCCGGCGGGCCTCGGCAAGCGCCGGATCGCTGTTGGCCGCGGCGAAGCTGATGACGACCGGGGTGTTGGCCTCGGCCACCACTCCCCCGAGGTCCACGTCCTGCACCGGGAAGTGGGTGGCGTAGTTGGCGATGGGCGTCTCGTTCCACAGCACGTCGTCGATCGCCTCCTCGACCAGCAGCCCGGAGTCGCGCCCGCTGGTGTCGGGCGACAGCAGCAGGAGCAGCGCGTTGCCGATGAGGTTGCGCTCGGGTTCCACGCCGGCGCCCATCAGCATGACGAGCTGGTCCTTGAGTTCCTCGTCGGTGAGCCCGGCGGGGTGCTGGATCAGCCAGGAGGTGACGTCGTCGCCGGGCCGGCGGCGCTTGAGGGCGATCAGCTCCATGAGGCAGGCGGTGAGTTCCTCGTTGGCACGCAGGGCGTCCTTGCCGTCGAAGATCGCCGACATGGCGCTGGTGAGGGTGTCACCGATGTCCGCCGGGCAGCCGAAGAGCTTGTTGAACAGCAGCAGCGGCAGCAGCTTGGCGTAGTCGTTGAGGAGGTCGGCCCGGCCTCGCTCGCTGAACTGGTCGATGAGGTAGTCGGCGATGGGCTCGACGTCACGGCGGATGCGGGTGACGTTGAGCCGGGCCAGGCTGTCCGTGACGGCCTTGCGCAGCCGCAGGTGCACGGCGCCGTCGGTGAACAGGCAGTTGGGCCGGTACGCCATCATCGGCAGCACCGGGCTGTCCAACCCGATAGCCCCTTCGTTGAGGGCCTTCCACCGGCGGGCGTCCCGGGCGAAGAGCGTGGAGTTCTGCAACACGCGTAGCGCCATCTCGTGGCCGACGACCAGGGTCGCGTCGACGCCGGGGGCGAGTTCGACCGGTCCGGCCGGACCGTGGGCGCGCAGCCGGTCGTAGACCTGGTGCGGGTCGGCGGCGAACGCGGCGTCGTGCATGGGGCATCTTGCGCCGGCGGGGGCGGGGGCTGACTGGCGGTCCATGAAGTTCCTTCTGCTGGCTCCGGGCCGAGGCTCCGGGCGGATGGTTCCGGGCCGGGGCCGGGGCCGGGGGGCGGCCCGGGCCCGGCGCCGGGGGATGGTGCCGGGCCGGGGTCCCGGCAGAGGGTCCGGGCCCGGGGCCCGGGGCCCGGGCGGAGGTCCGGGCCGGGGGTCGGGGGGATGGGCGGATCAGACGACTGCGGACGGGCGGGTCAGGCGGCTCGGGCGAGCAGGTGACGCACGAGCGCGATCAGCGCGTGGGCGGAGGACTGCCGGTCACGGGCGTCGCAGTAGACGACGGGGGTGTCCGGGAGCAGGTCGAGGGCCTCGCGCACCTCCGCCTCCTCGTACACCGTGCCCGCCTTGAAGCTGTTGACCGCGATGGCGTACTCCAGGCCGTACCGCTCGACGAGGTCGATGACGGGGAACGTCTCCTCCAGCCGGGCGGGGTCGACCAGGAGCAGCGCCCCCAGCGCGCCGCGGGCCATGTCCTCCCACAGCTGCATGAAGCGCTGCTGTCCGGGGGTGCCGAACAGGTACAGCACGAGGTCGTCGCTGAGCGTGAGCCGGCCGAAGTCCAGCGCCACGGTGGTGGTGGTCTTGTCGGTCACGCCCCTGAGGTCGTCCACGTGGAGCGACGCCTGCGTCATCTTCTCCTCGGTGCGCAGCGGGGTGATCTCCGACAGGGAGCCGATGAAGGTCGTCTTGCCCACGGCGAAATGCCCGACGACCAGGATCTTGGCAGCGTTGGTCACCGCGCTGGAGACATAGATGGAGCCGGGGGCCGTCTCAGCCGATGAGAGATTGGAGTCCATTCAGAACCTTTTCCAGGGTCGCTCTGTCAACGTTCTGAGCCCGGGGCGGCTCGGCTCGGCGCAGGAGGTGTCCCTGCTCGAATAAATCGGTCAGCAGCAACCGGGCCACTCCCACCGGCAGTCCCAGGTGTCCGGCCACTTCGGCGACCGACAGGTAGCCGCCCGCGCACAGCTTCCAGATCGCCATCACCTCGGGACCGGCTCCCAGCGGGGGTGTCCGGTCGGGAGCCAGGATGACCAGGGTGTGCAGCGCCAGGTCGTCCGAGTCCGGCAGCGTCCGGCCGCCGGTGATGACGTAGGAACGGACGAAGTCGCTGGTGACGGCGGCTTCCTCGCCGGGATTCGTCATGCGCCGGCACCGTTGTCGGAGCGGGGGGCCACACTCATCGCCTTGCTCAGCGCCGTGACCGTCTTCTGCATGCGGAAGGACATGGCCTCCATGTCGACGTCCAGCGCGGCGGAGACGGCGAGGTAGGAGCCCTGGCCGGCGGCGATCAGGAAGATCCAGCCGCCGTCGTACTCCAGCAGCGTCTGCTTCCAGATCCCGTGTCCCGCTCCCACGAACCCCGCGACGGCCCGGCTCAGCGACTGCATGGAGCTCATCGCGGCGGCGTTCGTCTCGGCGTCGTCCCGCCCGATGTCGTCCGAGCGCTGCAACAGCAGGCCGTCGCCCGAGACGAGGATCGCGTGCCGGGCTCCGCGTACCTCAAGCACGTCGTTGAGCACCCAGGACAGGTCGATGTTCACTTGGTGTCAGGTCCTTCCGTGGTGTTCGTGGTGCGCCCAAGCTGTGTTCCGCGCGCGAACGCCCCGAGCCGTGACGCCGTCACCTCGCTGGCAGGCTCGGGCGTGCCCTCCTGACCGGCGGTTTCGTCGAGTGCCGGGACCACCGTGACGGGGCCGCTCCGTCGTCGGCGTTTGGGCAGACCTCCCGAAGTCGTCCCCACCACGTGGGTGGGGCCCACCACCGGGACCGGCGCGAGCCGCTGGGGGGCCGCCTCCGGGGCCGTGGTGTCCTGGGCGTCGGCCGCGGGGGCGGGCACGTCGGCCGCGAGGAGACTTTCGGGCACACGAATCACTGCACGCACTCCGCCGTAGGGGGACACGGAACCGACGGAGACGGCGAAGCCGTAGCGGGCGGCGAGCATGCCGCACACGGCGAAGCCGAACCGCGGCGGATCGCCGAGACCGGTGATGTCGACCGGGCCGTCGACCGACAGCAGGGCCGCCGCCCGGTCCTTGGTCTCCTGGTCCATGCCGAGTCCGGCGTCGTCGACGATGAACACCACACCGGTCGGCACGGCCTGGATGTTGACCTCGACCGGGGTTCCGGGCGCGCTGTAGTTCGTCGCGTTGTCCAGCAGCTCGGCCAGCACGACGGCCACCGGCTCGACCGCCTTGCCGACGAGGGAGACGTTCACCTGCGAGTGGACGCTGACCCGGCTGAAGTCCCTGATCCGGCCCTGGGCGCTGCGCGCGACGTCGTAGACCGTGGCGACACTCTCCCGCCGGCCCAGCCAGCCGCCGCACAGCACGGAGATGCCCTTGGCACGGCGGCCGAACTGGCTGCCGGTGTGGTCGACCGTCATCAGGTCGGCCAGGATCTCGGTGGTGTCGCCGTACTTCTTCAACAGGCTGTCGAGGAGTACCTGCTGCTCCTCGGCGAGCGACTGGAGCGTTCCCATCGCGGACTTGAGCACCGCTTTGGTCCCCGCCTCCGCGTCCGCCCGGACGTCCGCGAGGGCGTGCTGGTGCTGGGTGGTCAGCGTGGCGATGTGCGCGTGGAGCTCTCCGACATCGCCGCGGGCCTCACCGAGTCCTGCCTCCAGATCCTTCTTCGTTCTTCGGAGAGCCATATTGGTTCTCCGGGCCCGCATCACTGCGACGACCGCAGCGATGAGCACCACCAGCAAGATCCACAACAGTGGATCCCGAGTCAATGACGTCATGAGACTCTCTTCAAGTCGCATCGCGCCGGGAACGTGAACAGCGCGACGGTGCCTTCGAGACTGTCCCCCAGACGCGTTTATGACACGCCGTCAGTCCGCTGAAAAGTGGGATGATCTTATCAGCCGCTTAGGCGCAACCGGCTTGCCGAGGGCCTTAATTGAGACGTCACCAAACCCACACAACCCCGCAACCCGCCTGTCGTGCGCGACCTGCCCGCGGAGGGGGGCGACTCAGTCCGGCCACACGCCCGCGGCCAGGAACGTGGCGACCGCGGCAGCGTACGGCGCGATGTCCAGACCCTGCTCCGCGAGCCACGCGTCCGAGTAGTACTTGTCCAGGTACCGGTCGCCAGGGTCGCACAGCAGCGTGACGACGCTGCCCGTACGCCCCTCGGCCACCATCTCGGCGACGATCTTCAGCGCGCTCCACAGGCCGGTGCCCGTGGAGCCGCCCGCCTTCCGGCCGATGGCCGCCTCCAGGGCCCGCACGGCGGCGACGCTGGCCGCGTCCGGGACCTTCATCATCCGGTCGATCGCGCCGGGCACGAAGCTCGGCTCCATGCGCGGCCGTCCGATGCCCTCGATCCGGGAACCGCAGTCGCAGGTGACGTCCGGGTCGGCGGCCGTCCAGCCCTCGAAGAAGCAGGAGTTGTCCGGGTCGGCGACGCAGACGCGGGTGTCGTACTGCATGTAGTGGACGTAGCGGGCGAGGGTCGCCGAGGTGCCGCCGGTGCCCGCCGTGGCGACGATCCAGGCCGGCTCCGGGAACCGCTCCAGTTGCAACTGCCGGAAGATCGACTCGGCGATGTTGTTGTTGCCGCGCCAGTCCGTCGCGCGTTCGGCGTAGGTGAACTGGTCCATGTAGTGGCCGCGGGTCTCCACCGCGAGGCGGGCGGACTCCTCGTACATCTTCCGGGAGTCGTCCACGAAGTGGCACCGTCCGCCGTGGAACTCGATCAGGCGGATCTTCTCCGCGCTCGTCGTGCGCGGCATGACCGCGATGAAGGGCACGCCGATCAACTTCGCGAAGTAGGCCTCGGATACCGCCGTCGAGCCGCTGGACGCCTCGATCACCGGACGGTCCGGGCGGATCCAGCCGTTGCAGAGGCCGTAGAGGAACAGGGAACGGGCGAGCCGGTGCTTGAGGCTGCCGGTGGGATGGGTGGATTCGTCCTTGAGGTAGAGGTCGATACCCCATTGCTCGGGCAGCGGGAAGCGCAGCAGGTGCGTGTCCGCCGATCGGTTCGCGTCGGCCTGAACCTTGCGGACGGCCTCTTTCAGCCAGTCACGGTAGGCGGGATCAGTGCGGTCGACGTCGAGGGTGGCGCCGGTGCTGATCTGGGGAGTGGTGCTCACGGCGGGGCTCCTTCCGCTGCTCGCCGACGGCGCCTCACGCGGGCCGGCAGACCGAGCATAGGCACCTTTCACACCGTGTCCCACCTGCATAAACGCATCTTTGAGCCACCCAAAGACGCGCTGGGGCACGGATGTGCGAGCCGATGGGGGGCGCATGGGCGCGAGTGCTCCGGGCGGCTGTCTCGCGCGCCCCGGGCGTACTGGTGCTCCAGGCCGAGCCGGGGCAGACTGCACGCGACGGGACGACCGTCCCGAACGGGGGCGCACCAGGGAACCACGGGAACACCGCGAGGGGGCGGCCAGATATGGCGGAACCGGAGTTCACGGCCACAGGCGTGCGCATCGGCAAACGCCTGCGTTCGCTCACCCGGGCCGGACAGGTCCGGATCAGCGACGGCAGGCTGCAGTTGCTCACCAGCTACGGCAGCGAGATAGACAGCGCGCCGGTGCAGGCGGTCCGCGCGTCCAAGCCGTGGTTCGTACCGGACGACCGAGCGCTCGCCGACGTCAACGGCACGCGGTATCTGCTGACGATGGGCGCGCACGACCCCGCGCCGGGCCGGCCGGGGCCGCCCGCGGCACGGCGGTTCGTCGAGGCGGTCCGCCGGGCGGCGGGGCGCGGCGGCTGAGGGGCGCGTGGCCGCACTCGGCCGGGGGCGGTCAGCCGCACGCGCCGAGCGGGGATCGGTCGCCCACACGGGAGGGCGCCAGGCCACACAGGCCGAACAGTGGCTGGTAGCACAGCGGGAGGGCGGCCGGTCGCACAGGCCGAACAGTGGCCGGTCGCACACGCCGGGCAGCGGTCGGTCGCGGCGAGTTGCGGGAGCGCATCCGCTGCGCCACGCTGGTCTCACGTCACTCTGGGTTTACCGGCGATAACGCTGCGAACCAGCCCGCCGGCCACGACAGCAGGCGGACGTTTGGACGCAAGCACCCTGCTGGATCCGTTGTTCTCCGTGTTCTTCCGGTTCCTCCGGACCTCACATCGGGGAGTCGCAGCCGTGATCAGTCACCCAAGCAGGCACTGCACGGTGGAGCTCCAAGCCCTGCCGTCGCGGATCGGCCAGGTCCGCAGAATCGTATCTGCGCAGTTGCGCTACTGGCATATGGACCCGTTGATAGACCGGGCCGCGCTCGGTGTGACGGAGTTGCTGAGCAACGTCCACCGGCACGCCCGGCCCGACAAGTCGTGCACCGTCGAGCTGGAGCTGCTGCCGGACCGGCTCACGGTCTCGGTGCGCGACCACGATCCGCGTCTTCCGGTGCCGGCCGACGCCAAGGAGACGACGACCGCCACCCCGCTGGCCACCTGTGGGCGGGGCCTGGCCATGGTGGCCGCGGTCAGCGAGAGCTGGGGCGCCCGCCCGGACGGCGAGAACGGCAAGGTCGTCTGGTTCACCCTCCCGGCTCCGGCAACGGCCCGCAGCCATCCGTCGGGGTCGCCGCGGGGGGCGGTACGGAGCACGCCGGCACCGGCTGCGACGAGGGCGGCCGTCCCCACGAGGGCGGCTGTCCCGGCCGGGGCGGTTCTCCCGGCGGGGTCGACCGGTTCGGGGCCGTGCGTGGCCCCGGCAGCCCCTGTGCCGGTGAGTGCCGCGCCCCTCACCAGTCCCGCACCCCCACCCCTCCGACGTGCCGCACCCGCCGGAAGCACGGCGCCCGTCGCCGCCACGGCGCCGGTCGGAGCGCCCGCCCCGGCCACGGGGTCCGCCCCCACCTCGGCCGGGACAGCGGCACCCGCCCGGTCAGCCGTCCCTTCCTGACCCGCGAAGCCTCCCGGCCGGCCACTGGCGCGCCCAGCCCACGGGTGGCCTCCCGGACGACCACGCCTGTGACCAACCAGAGCCCATGGGTGGCCTCCCGGACGACCACGCCTGTGACCAACCAGAGCCCATGGGTGGCCTCCCGGACGACCACGCCTCCGGCCGGGGGCACCGGACCCGTCACGAGTCCGCCGCCCCTCCTCCCCGGAACACCGCGGCAGCGCGGGCCGCCCCCTGGGGGCGGCCCGCCTCGGTGCGGCCCGTCCTTCCGCTGCCTCTGCGTCGACCACACGGCCGCCGCCCGCGCCGCGGTCGTCGCCGTCAGGCCGCACCGCCCTTTCCGGTGCGGCCGAACTGCTCCTCCAGGACGGACAGACGGCGCCAGTACTCGTCCTCGTCGATCTCGCCGGAGGCGAAGCGGCGGCCGAGGACCGCGAGCGGCGAGTCACCCGCCGGGCGTCCCGCGTCCACCGGCCGCCAGGGGCCGCGACCGCGCCGGGCGGTGCGGCGCAGCACGGTGACGGCGCCGGTCACGACGGCCGCCCAGATCAGCGGGACGAACAGGCTCCATGGGCCGGGTCCGCCGCCGTCCCAGTGCGCCAGGGTCTGCATCTCAGGTCTCTCCCTCGTCGGTTCGGGTCTTCGGGTGGTGTCCCGAGGCTCCCTCCGGCACGGGGTCCGGGTCGTCGTGCGGTCGGCGGCAGTGCGCGTACCTCGTGGGGAGTACGACCCTGACGCCGGGCTGCTTCCGGAGTGAGTGGATGGCGGACTGTAACTACTAGTATGTACAGTGAGCGCATGAGCACCTCGGAACGACTCATCGAGTCCACCCGCGAGCTGCTGTGGGAGCGCGGGTACGTGGGCACCAGCCCCAAGGCGATCCTGGAGCGCGCCGGGGCCGGTCAGGGCAGCATGTACCACCACTTCAAGGGCAAGCCGGACCTCGCCCTGGCGGCCATCCGGCGCACCGCCGACGAACTGCGGGCCACCGCCGAGGCCGTGCTCGGCGGACCGGGCACGCCGTACGAGCGCATCGAGGCGTATCTGCTGCGCGAGCGTGACGTGCTGCGGGGCTGTCCGGTCGGTCGGCTGACCATGGACCCGGACGTGATCGCGAGCGAGGAACTGCGCGCGCCGGTCGACGGGACGATCGCCGCCATCCGCGAGCGGATCGCCGGGATCGTCGAAGAGGGCAAGCGGCAGGGGCAGTTCGCGCCCGGTCTGGACGGCAAGGAGATCGCCGCGGCCGTCCTCGCGACCGTGCAGGGCGGCTACGTCCTCGCCCGCGCGTCCGGATCGCCGGCCGCCTTCGACGCGGGCGTACGCGGTCTGCTCTCCCTGCTGGCACCTCCGGTTCCTCGACAGGAGAACTGAGTCACGTGCACATCACCAGACGGCGTCCCGAGACCCGGCGCGCACACGGCCTGGCACCGGCATCCGCACGGACAGGCGCTGCACGTGCTGGAGGGCGAGGGGCTGGTGCCGCCGCGGACGGCACGGCGACCGAGTGGCACGCGCACGTGACCGACCATCCCGCCCGAGCAGTGGCCGACTCCCCCGCCCGAGAAGGGAATCGCGATATGCACGCCATGCAGTACGAGTTCACCCTGGCTGCATGGACACCCTTGCATAGAGCCTATCAGGGGCGCTGATCTGCGGGAACGATAAAGCCCCGCTCACCCCCGACGGGGGGCGGAGATGAGCGGGGCAGTGCCATCCCTACCCGCCACGGATGCGGGCTACGGAACGGCAACCTCGTCCCGGCTGAGGGGGTCAGGGCGGGACGAGGAGCTTGGGGCCCTCGCCCTCCGGCTTGTGATGAGCAGTGGAGGACGAGGGACTTGGGCCGCACCCCGGGACCGGCAGGCAGGAAAGCCCCGGAGTGGGCCTAGTGGACGCTGACGGGGGTGCAGTGGGCCGACCGCACCGGCACTTACACCCCCGTCGCGCCCTCCGCGAGCCAGGCGCACGGGCGCCCAGTACGCGGGTCTATGGGGTGTGCGCAGGCTTGCTGCGCCAGTAGTGGATCTCTCCCGCCTCACCGTCGCGCAGGACTCTGCCGGCGTGGTCGATGCCGTCGCTATGCGCCTCCAGCTCACAGCGCACGACTCCGTTCTCCAGCGCGTCCATGGCGCCGCACTGCGGGCCGACGTACGGTTCCGGGAGGGCCGCGGGATCCGGCGTCAGGCTGAACCGTTGGATCGTGACGACGCGGAAGCGGTTTTCCCCGGAGCGCAGTCCCAGTTGCCGGGCCACCTCAACCGGGTCGTCGTCCTCGTCCAGCCGGATGGAGCGGAGGCGGCCAGCGGTTTCGAGGTACGTCACGGTGGGGAGGTAGGCCAGTCCTTCGGCCGACTGGATCGGCGGGTACGGGTTCGGCTCTGTCATCTTCAGCACCCGCTCTTCTGGTGTCGACTGAGCTTTACGCGCAGGTCTGACGCCTTCGACGGGTCGTAGTCCGATCCGCCCGGCCTGTCGAGCCGCTCGATATCCCGTGCCATTGCGTCGCACGTCCTACAGCCGGTCTTCGGCTGCGGCGGCTGATACGCAAGCAGGTCTCTGAGTGTGACTCCGTGCTGAAACGTCTGTGACGCCATCCCTGCATCTCCCGTTCGTCGACCGCCCGACAACACAGATCGTCGGTCGTCACGCGAGACGTTTTAACGGACAACCCGCGGACACTCAGGCCGTCCGCGCGCTATCGTCCTAAGTGGCCTAAACGTCCCCGGGGGAAGCCTTGAATACGGACCTACAGCGCGCTATGGACGAGGCGAAGATTTCGCGCAGCCGCCTCGCCCGTACAGTCGGAGTGACAGCTAAGACCGTGGAGCGGTGGGTAGCGGACCCCTACCGGGTGCCGCACCCCAGTACACGGGATGACGTCGCAAAGGCGTTGGGAGTGAGTGCAGACGTGCTGTGGCCAAAGGCGATCCGTAGTGCTGTGAAGACGGGACCTGATCGAGAGATCGTCTCCGCCTACCCGTACCGCAACGCCTGTTCTACGTCAGTGTGGGCGCGGCTCATCGATGGCGCGTCAACCTCTATCACCTTCGCTGGGTACACCAACTACTTCATCTGGCAGGAGCATCCCCGTCTAGCAGAGCGCCTGTCTGCCAAGGCTGCCGCAGGATGCCGCGTACGGTTCCTCGTCGGCGACCCGGAGTCAGAGGTAACCCGACGTCGTGAGGAGATCGAAGGTGTTCCGCTAACCGTGAGCACACGGATTCGCATCACACTGGACGCGTTGAACAAGATCGACTCAAGCGGCGTCGAAGCCAGGTTCTCCGACGGTCACATTGCCTTGTCCGTCTTCACCTTCGATGACGAGATGCTCGTGACGCCGCACCTGTCGAGTCTGCTCGGGCACGAGTCGCCCATGCTCCACTTGCGCCGACTGGGCGATGACGGCCTCTACGACCGGTTCGCGAGCCATGTTGCAGCGCTGTGGGAGGAAGGACGACCCATCCCAACCGCCTAGAGCCAACCCGCGATGCGCATGCGCAGCCGCCACGCTCTGCCGTGCGCGGGCGTGCAGTACCTCCGCAGGCGGCCGACTCCCGGCGTCTGCTCGACGTCGGCTCCACAGTGAAGGCACTGCGTCGGCTGCTGCTTCGCGGTCTTCGTCGCGTCCATCGTTGCTCCTCCTGAAGTCATGGGAGCGCCCCGTCAGCCATGGCGGCCGCCGGGGCGCGGGGTGAGAGTGTGTGGGCCGCCTCGTCCCATGGCGGGAGAGGCGGCGTGGTGTGCGTGTCAGATGACCCAGCGTCCATTGTTGAGGTCGGTGGCTACCTGCCCGTCGTACATCTCAATGCGCTTGTCGACCATGCCCTTCAGCTCTTGGCCGTCGAGGACGGTCGTCGACTCCACATTGATCGTGATGGGTCGGCCGGCTCCGCGGGCAGCCCTGATGTCGTCCCACTGCGTCGACGTGAAAACAGGTTCCGGGGAGCCCGTGCCGTTGGCGACGAGGGAGAGGCCCGGCGGGAGGTAGCCGCCGTCGTCGTACCAGTGCGGGAAGCGAGACAGCCACTTCCCGTAGGCCGCGGACGGGGACCCGTAGTCGGGGCGGCTCTTGATGTAGACCATGCCCCATCGGATCTGTGTCGCGGGGTTCGTCAGCCAGTCAGGGCCGGCGGACTGCATCTTCGATCCGGGAAGTGCCTGCGGGATGCCGTACGCACCGGAGGATGGGTTCTTGGCGTTCCACCTCTACCCCGATTCTCCCGTCCACAGACGGTCAAGCGACGGCCACTCGCCCATGCCCCAACCGAAGTACTTGAGCTGGGATTTGGCGAAGTTCTCAGCTGCTGCGATGGACTGAGAGACCTTGCCACCTGTGCGGATGCTCTCCAGGTACGGCATGGGGTCGACGGCACGCCCGTTGACCCGCGCCTCCAGGTGGAGATGAGGGCCAGTGACGTTACCCGTCGCGCCGACCTTGCCGATGACGTCGCCCTGCCCGCCGACTACGACATGGGGGTCATCCGCTCCCGTGTCGTCCGCGTCGGTCATCTGCTGGACGACTGGGACGGTCTCGGCATCAAGACCTACCTGATGCGCGAACGCGGCGTGAACGGCTCGCCGGTGAACCAGTACGGCCCGTTCTACCTCTGGAACACTCTGGAGGGCATGAACGGCTTCCTGTGGGGCGGAGCCTTCCAGGGACCCGTCGACGACTTCGGTCGGCCCGCGGTCCGGCAGTGGACCGGCCTGGCCTTCGAGGAGGGCACCGCCGCCGCCTCCGCACCCGCGTACGCCGTGCGCCGGCGCCAACCGGTGCCGGACGGCGTGCGGTTGGCATCCTTCATGGCGGACGCTGCGGCCGAGACCGAGGGGCTGGCGGCGCAGGACGGCGCGGTGCTCGCTGCGGCGGCCGTGGACACCCACACCTGGGAGCTCGTGCACTTCTCCCTCTGGGAGCACGAGGCGGCCAAGGCCGACGGGGACGTCTTCGAGGTGCTGCACCTGTCCGCACCCGGCCGGGACCGGCTCCCGCGCGGACGGCAGTGGTGACCCGCGTCCGTACGGTCCTCGGTGACATCCCGGCCGGGGAGCTGGGCGTGTGCGACGCGCACGACCATCTCTTCCTGCGCAGCCCGCGGTTGCCGGGTCAGGAACTGGACGACCTCCGCGCCGCGCGCTCCGAACTGGCGGCCTTCCGCGCGGCGGGCGGAGCGGCCGTCGCGCAGTGGACGCCGTACGGCATGGGCCGGCGCGCGGCGGACCTGCCGGGGCTGTCCCGCGCGACCGGGGTACGGATCGTCTGCGCCACCGGACTGCACCAAGCGGCGCACTACGACCCCGAGTCGCTCGCCCGGCTGCGCGGCGGCCGGCTCGCCGACCTGTTCGTCTCCGAACTCACCGAGGGCATCGGCACGACCGGTGTGCGGGCCGGTTTCATCAAGGTGGCGGGCGGTTTCCACGGGCTCGACGCACACGCCCGCCGGACCATGGCGGCGGCGGCCGAGGCGCACCACGCCACCGGCGCCCCCGTCGCCGTACACCTGGAGCTGGGCACCGGCGCCCTGGACGTACTCGACCTGCTGTGCGGTGAGTTGGGCGTGCCGGGTGAGCGGGTGATCCTGGGGCACCTGAACCGCTCCCCCGACCCGGTGACGCACCGGCAGGCCGCCGCGTCGGGCTGCTGGCTGGCCTTCGACGGCCCGTCCCGCGCCCACCACGCCACCGACTGGCGGATGCCGGAGGCCGTACGGGCCCTGGCGGAGGCCGGGTTCGGGGACCGGCTGCTGCTCGGCGGCGACACGGTGACCGCCGGGGCCCGCTCGGTCGACGGCGGGCCGGGGATGCCGTACCTGCTGCGCCGGGTACGGCAGCGGCTGGTTCAGGCGGTGGGCGCGGACCTGGTGGACCGCGTCCTCACGGAGCACCCGGGGCGGGCGTTCGGGGCCGCCTGGAAGTGAGCGCCTCGCGGCGGGAAACGCGGGTGATCAGGAGCCGGTCGGTTCCCTGACCTGACCGGCATGACCGCACCCGCGTATCCGTCGAAGCCCGTGCCCGGCGACCGAATGGCGATCCTCTCACCCGGATCCGGTCTGCCGGGGATCCTGCCGCTCCCCCACGAGCTGGGGCTCAGGCGGCCGCGGGAGGACTTCGGCCCGGAACCGGTGGAATACCCCACCACCCGCACCATGGGCTCCACCCCCCGGGAGCGCGCCGCCGACATCCACGCGGCGTTCGCCGATCCGACGGTCAAGGCCGTGATGGCCAGCATCGGCGGCGACGACCAGATCACCGTGCTGCCGCACCTGGACCGGGAGCTGATCCGCGCCCACCCGAAGCCGTTCTTCGGCTCCAGCGACAACACCAATCTGCTGCTGTTCCTGCACAACCTGGGCATCGTCGGCTACCACGGCGCCTGCCTGATGACCGAGCTGGGGCGCCCGTACGCGCTGCACCCGATGACCGCCGACTCGGTGCGCGCGGCCCTGTTCACCCGGGGCCCGTACGAACTGCGCCCGGCCGAGCGTTACCGCGACACCGACCGCGACTGGGCCGATCCCGCCACGTTCGACGCCGAACCCGACTCCCAGCCGGGCGGCGGCTGGATCTGGCACCGGCCCGACCGGGTCGTCGAGGGGCGCGCGGGGGCGGCAACCTGGAGATCCTCTCGTGGCTGCTGATGGCCGACCGCGAGATCGAACGCGATCCGGCGGCCTACGACGGCGGCGTGCTGTTCCTGGAGACCTCGGAGGAGCTGCCGAGCGCACACCATGGCCGTCTTCGACGTGGACTTCGGCCACACTGATCCGCAGGTGGTGATCCCCTACGGCGGACAGGTCTGCGTGGACGGCCCGGCGCGCCGGATCACGGTGACGTACCGACGGCCCGGTGTCGGCCCGGTGTCCCGCGGTCGTCGCACCTAGTCGCTCTCGGCCAGCGCCTCCAGTGGATCGTCCAGCACCGGCTGCCAGGCCAGTTCCGCCGCGCCGACCAGGCTGTTGTGGTCCAGGGTGCACGGCAGGATGGGGACGCCCCCGCTCTGGCCCCACAGGCTGCGGTCGGCGACCACCGCGCGCAGCCGGCCGGGGTCCGCGTCCAGCAGGGTGCGGTGCAGACCGCCGAGGATGATGCGGTCCGGGTTGAGGATGTTGACCAGGCCGGCCAGGCCGAGGCCGAGGCGGTCGATGAGGACCTCGGCGGCCCTGCGGACGGCCGGGTCGTCGTACTGGGTGCGCAGCAGGTCGCCCGCCTGCTGGACCAGCGACACCTCGGGGCCGGGCTCTCGCCCCGCCTCCACGAGCAGGGCCAGCGGGTCCGCCTCGACGTCCAGGCAGCCCCGGCTGCCGCAGTGGCAGGGGCGGCCCTCGGGGTTGACCGTGAGGTGGCCGACCTCCAGCGCGAGCCCCGAACTGCCCGTGTGCAGACGGCCGTCCAGGACGAGCGCGCCGCCGACGCCCCGGTGCCCGGTCGCCACGCACAGCAGGTCCCGCGCGCCCCGGCCGGCGCCGTGCCGGTGTTCGGCGAGCGCGGCGAGGTTGACGTCGTTGCCCGCGAACGCGGGTCCGCCGATGCCGGCGGCGCGCACGCGTTCCGCGAAGATCTCCCGGACGGGGGCGCCCACGGGCCAGGCCAGGTGCAGGGGGTTGAGCGCCAGGCCGGCGGGTTCGGCGACGGCGGACGGCACGGCGAGTCCGGCGCCGACACAGCGCCGGCCGGTGCCGCGCAGCAGCTCCGCGCCCGCCTCGACCACGGAGCCGAGCACCTTCGCCGGGTCGGCGTCGACGGTCTCGCAGCCGGGCGCGGTCGCCACGATCCGTCCGCCGAGGCCGACCAGCGCGGCCCGGAAGCCGTCGGCGTGGATCTGGGCCGCGAGCGCGACGGGACCGTCCTCGGCGACCTCCAGCCGGTGCGAGGGGCGCCCCTGCGAGCCGGCCGCCGAGCCGGGCCGGGCGTCCACGCGGATCAGGCCCAGCGCCTCCAGCTCGGCGGCGACCGCGCCGGCCGTCGCCCGGGTGACGCCGAGTTCGGCGGTGAGCACGGCGCGGGTCGGCGCCCGTCCGGTGTGCACCAGCTCCAGCGCCGGTCCGAGCGCCCCGCGCCCGCGGTCCAGCCGCGCCCTCGACGTGGTCCTCTCCCCCGCTGCCCGGGGATCCGCCTTGCCGCTCATGAGGGCGAGTCTCCCATGATCCGCACCCCGGGTGGCCTGCGCCGGCGGCTACAGGCCGCTCACCCGCAGGGTGATGTTCAGCCGTCCGGCGAGACCCAGCCAGGCCGGGGCCGTGCCCGGCCGGACGCGCGGCACTCCGTGGTAGGCGAACCGGGACGGGCCGCCGAAGACGAACAGGTCTCCGCTGCGCAGTTCCACGTCGGTGTAGGGCTTCGCGCGCGTGCCGGTGTTGCCGAAGCGGAACACGCAGGTGTCCCCGAGGCTCAGCGAGACCACCGGCGCGTCGGTCTTCTCGTCGCCGTCGCGGTGCATGCCCATGCGGGCGTCACCGTCGTAGAAGTTGATCAGCGCGATGTCGTACGGCGCGGCCGGTACGGCGTCCGGGCCGAGCGCGTCGGCCACCGCGCGGCGGCCCAGCGCGCCGAGCCAGTCCGGGAACGGCTTCACGGGGCTGCCGTCGCCGTCGACGACGGTGCGGGCGTAGGCGTACGGGTACCAGTGCCAGCCCAGGCAGACCTGGCGCGCGGTCATCGTGCCGCCGCCCGGTGTGCGGACCGTGCGCAGCCCGGCGGGGGGCCGGGCCCAGTCCCGGCAGGCGGCGAGCAGGGCGCGCTGCCGCTCGGCGTCCAGCCAGTCCACGACCTGCACGGCGCCCGGCGCGACCTCCGCACGCTCCCGGGGGAACAGCTCGTCCTCCATGCCCCCATCCTGCCCCACGCCCCCTGATCTGCGGCTCCGCTAGCCTGGACGCACGATGAGCGACCGTATGACGACACCGTGGGGCGAGGTCGAGCTGACCCGCTTCCCCGACGACCCCCGCGACCGGCTGCGCGCCTGGGACGCCTCCGACGCGTACCTGCTGCGCCACCTCGCGGAGGAGAAGGTACCGCTCACGGGCACGGTCGCGGTGGTCGGGGACCGCTGGGGCGCGCTGGTGACCGCGCTGGCGGAGCACCGGCCGACGCAGATCACCGACTCCTTCCTCGGCCAGGAGGCGACCCGGGCGAACCTGGCGCGGGCGGGCGTGGAGCCCGGTGCCGTACGGCTGCTCACCACGCAGGACCCGCCGCCGGAGCGGGTGGACGTGCTGCTGGTGCGGGTACCGAAGAGCCTGGCGCTGCTGGAGGACCAGTTGCTGCGGCTGGCGCCCGCCGTGCACGCGGGCACGGTCCTGGTCGGCACCGGCATGGTGAAGGAGATCCACACCTCGACGCTCCAGTTGTTCGAGCGGATCCTCGGCCCGACCCGGACCTCCCTGGCCCGGCAGAAGGCCCGGCTGATCTTCTGCACCCCGGACCCGGCGCTGGAGCGGCCCGCGAACCCGTGGCCGTACAGCTACGCCCTGCCGGACGGCGTCGGCGCGGTGTCGGGGCGCACGGTGGTCAACCACGCGGGCGTGTTCTGCGCCGAGCGGCTGGACATCGGCACCCGTTTCTTCCTGCGGCACCTGCCCGCTCCCGGCGCCGGGCGCGTGGTGGACCTCGGCTGCGGCAACGGCGTGGTCGGTACGGCGGTGGCGCTGGCCGATCCGGCGGCCGAGGTGCTGTTCGTGGACGAGTCGTACCAGGCGGTGGCCTCGGCGGAGGCGACGTACAAGGCGAACGGGGTGCCGGGGCACGCCGAGTTCCGGGTCGGGGACGGGCTGGCCGGGGTGGCGCCCGGCAGTGTGGACCTGGTCCTGAACAACCCGCCGTTCCACTCCCACCAGGCGACGACGGACGCGGTGGCGTGGCGGATGTTCACCGGGGCGCTGCGGTCGCTGCGGCCGGGGGGTGAGCTGTGGGTGATCGGGAACCGGCACCTGGGGTACCACGTGAAGCTGAGGCGGTTGTTCGGCAACAGTGAACTGGTGGCGTCGGACCCGAAGTTCGTGGTGCTGAGGGCGGTCAAGAGGGGTTAGGCGCTCCGCCGGGAGCCGGGCCGGTCAGCCCCCGGCCCCCGTCAGCCCCCGGCCCCGGAGAGGACCCCGATGATCCGCCGTACCTCGCGGGCCATCGCCTCCCGCCCCACACCGAGGTAGGTGCGCGAGTCGACGGCCTCGGGACGGGCGGCGAGGAACTCCCTGATCGCCCCGGTCATGGCCGCGTTGAGCGCGGTCCCGACGTTGACCTTGGCGATGCCGCGGCCGACCGCCGCGACCAGACCGTCGTCCGGCACCCCGGAGGAGCCGTGCAGGACGAGCGGCACGGTCAGCGCGGCGGACAGCCGCCCCAGCAGGCCGAGGTCGAGGACGGCGGTGCGGGTGGTCATGGCGTGCGTGCTGCCGATGGCGACGGCCAGGGCGTCGACGCCGGTGCCGGCGACGAAGTCCCGCGCCCGGCCGGGATCGGTACGGGCGCCGGGCGCGTGCGCGTCCAGCGCGGGCCGGCCGTCCTTGCCCCCGATCTGCCCCAACTCGGCTTCGATCCACAGGTTCTGGGCGTGTGCCCAGTCGACGGCGGCCCGGGTCGCGGCCAGGTTGCCGGTGTACGGCAGGCGGGCCGCGTCGTACATGACCGAGCTGAACCCGGCGCCGGGCGCCTGGCGCAGCAGGTCGTCGCTCTGCACGTGGTCCAGGTGCAGGGCGACGGGTACGGCGGCCCGTTCGGCGGCGGCGACGGCGGCGCGGGCCAGCGGCAGCAGCCGTCCGTAGCGGAACTTGACGGCGTTCTCGCTGACCTGGAGGACCACGGGCGCGCCGGCCGACTCGGCGCCGGCGATGACGGCCTCGATGTGTTCCAGGGTGATGACGTTGAACGCGGCGACGGCGGAGCGGGCGGCGGCGGCCCGGGTGATCAGCTCGCCGGTGGACGCGAGGGGCACGTGAGGTGTCCTTCCGGGAGGGCCGGCGGATTCAGGGGGCGAGGATCACCGAGCGGGTCAGGTGCCGCGGCCGGTCGGGGTCGAGGCCCCGGGCGGCGGCGACGGCGACGGCGAGCCGCTGGACCCGGACGAGTTCGGCGAGCGGGTCGAGCCCGCCCTCGATCCACAGGCCGCCGGTGGCGCGGACCTGTTCGGCGAGTCCGTCGGGCGCCTCGCCGAGCATCCAGGTGGCCGTCCCCTCGGTGGTGACGCTGATCGGGCCGTGCCGGTACTCCATCGCCGGGTAGGACTCGGTCCAGGAGAGGGACGCCTCGCGCATCTTCAGCCCGGCCTCGTGGGCGAGTCCGACGGTCCAGCCGCGCCCGAGGAAGGCGAACTGCGTGCACTCCACGGCCCCTTGGGGCAAGGGAGCGGCGAGGGCGGTACGCGCGTCGGCGACGACGGCGTCGGTGTGCAGGCCGAGGTGGGCACGCAGGAGGGTGAGCGCGGTGGTCGCGAACCGGGTCTGGACGACGGAGCGTTCGTCGGCGAAGTCCAGCACGACGAGGTCGTCGGCGGCCGACACGACCGGGGTGTCCGGGTCGGCGGTCACGGCGGTGGTGCGGGTCCGCCCCGCCGGCCCCGCGAGCAGTTCCAGCACTTCGGTGGTGGTGCCGGACCGGGTGAGGGCGAGGACCCGGTCGTACGACCGCCCGTGCGGGAACTCGGAGGCGGGGAAGGCGTCGGTCTCGCCCTGTCCGGCGCCCTCGCGCAGGGCGGCCACGGCCTGGGCCATGAAGTACGAGGTCCCGCACCCGACGACGGCGACCCGCTCGCCCGGCTCCGGCAGTGCGCCGCGGTGGTGCTCCGCCTGCTCGGCCGCGCGTATCCAGCACTCGGGCTGGCTGTTCAGCTCGTCCTCGACATGTGTCATGCCCAGACCCTCCCCTGGCTGATTGTTCTTGCAAGATATAGCGAGCTTTCGAGCACAATCAAGCATTCGGACGCCAGGTCGGGTGCGCTAGGGTCGCCGGAGATCGAACGGAAGGGAGGCGGCGGATGTCCCGGGACGCCCGCTGGCAGGCGCTGCTGGAACTGCTCGTCGAGCGCGGCCGGCTGGAGGTCGAGGAGGCGGCGGCCGAGCTGGCGGTGTCGGCGGCGACGATCCGCCGGGACTTCGACCAGCTCGCGGAACAGCAGATGCTGGTCCGCACCCGGGGCGGGGCCGTGGTGCACGGGGTGTCCTACGAACTCCCGCTGCGCTACAAGACGGCCCGGCGCGCCTCGGAGAAGCAGCGCGTCGCCAAGGCGGTGGCCGAACTCCTCGCTCCGGGCGAGGCGGTGGGACTGACCGGCGGTACGACCACCACGGAGGTGGCCCGGGCGCTGGCCGTGCGCGGTGACCTCGCCACCGGCTCACCGGCGCTCACCGTGGTCACCAACGCGCTCAACATCGCCAACGAGCTCGCCGTACGCCCGCAGTTCAAGATCGTGGTGACGGGCGGGGTGGCGCGTGCGCAGTCGTACGAGCTCGTCGGCCCGCTCGCGGACGGGGTGCTGGGCCAGATCACGCTCGACGTGGCGGTGCTCGGTGTCGTCGGCTTCGACGTGGTGCACGGGGCGGCGGCGCACGACGAGGCGGAGGCCGCGATCAACCGGCTGCTGTGCGAGCGCGCCGAGCGGGTGGTGGTCGCGGCCGACTCCAGCAAGCTGGGCCGCCGGGCGTTCGCCCGGATCTGCGGGACGGAGCTCGTGGACACGCTGGTGACGGACACGGCGGCGGAGCGGGAGACGGTACGGCGGTTCGAGGAGGCGGGCGTCCGGGTGCTGACGGTGTGAGACGGCCCCGGCCTGGCCGGCCCCCGGCTCCCGGCGCCGCCTCAGAGCCCGCCGAGGTCGGCCTTCACGAACCCCGCGCCGCGCTGGTCGTTGCAGCCCGCGACCGCCCGGTCCGCCGGATCGGGCCACATCTGCTGGGCCTGGAGCGCCACGCTGACCAGTGTCAACAGCAGATCGACGTCGCTCGCGGCGTCCAGGCGCAGGGTGACCCACTGCGAGCCGGGCACGACCCTGATGGCGTCCGAGCCCCTGAGGTCCTTGGCGAACCGCCGGACGGCCCGGTCGGTGAGCCGCAGATCGACATCACGCTCGGAGTGGAAGTGCGCGATCTCCCCCTGGGCCGACCGCACGGCCCGTCCCAGACCGCAGCTCGGGACGGCCTGTCTCAGGTCCGGCCAGGTCGCCAGTTGCGCGAACGCGCGCGAGGCCAACGTCATGGGCCCATCATGGCGCGCTCACCCGCCCGCAACCAGCTCGTGAGCAAGCATTAACCGACCTGTATCCGCCATGCGTTCACGAATCCGCACAGGAATCCACGCGTCGAACAGACCGGCGCCCCAGACGGCAGGCAGCTGAGCCTCGACACTCCGTTGACTCCGGCCGAACCGCCGTGCGACGGTGAGGGCGCGCTCCTCTCACGAAGCTCCGGGAACTGGAGGCAGACCGCTGTGACCTTCGGAAACGATGACTCCCGCCGGCCCATGGAGCGCAGTCTGACACCGGACCAGCTGGAGCTGTTCGAGAAGGAGTTCACCGCGCGCCCGGTGAACCGGCTGATGCAGAACGCGGTCACGCGGACACCCGTCGACGATGTCGCCCTCGACCGGCGGATACTCACCGGTGTCGACCACTCGGTCTCCCACCACCTGGACGACTGGAAGGCCACCGACCAGAAGCAGAGCGGGCGTTGCTGGATGTTCGCCGGGCTCAACCTGCTCCGGGTCGGCGCCGCACGGAAGCTGGGCGTGAAGGACTTCGAGTTCTCCCAGAACTACCTGCTCTGGTGGGACAAGTTCGAGCGGGCCAACCACTTCCTGGAGGCCGTCGTCGAGACCTCGGACCGGGACGTGGACGACCGCACGGTGGCCCACCTGCTGGCGGACCCGATCAGTGACGGCGGCCAGTGGAACATGTTCGTCGCCCTCGTCGCCAAGCACGGCCTGGTCCCCAAGTCGGCCATGCCGGAGACCGACAGCTCCTCCTCGACCCGGGCGATGAACCGGGCCCTGGGCACCCTGCTCCGCCAGGGCGCCCGCGACCTGCGCGCGCTGGCCGCCGAGGGGGTCGAAGCACAGCGGGAGCACAAGCGGGAGGTGCTGGCCGCCGTCCACCGGGTGCTCGGCATCCATCTCGGTACGCCTCCGCAGCGGTTCCTGTGGCAGTGGGAGGACAAGGACAAGGAGTTCCACCGCGACGGTTGGCTCACCCCGGCCGAGTTCGCCGCCTCCTATGTCCAGCTCCCGCTGGACGAGTACGTCTGCCTGGTGCACGATCCCCGGGAGTCGAGCCCGGTCGGCCGCACGTTCACCGTCGAGTACCTGGGCAATGTCGTGGACGCCCCGCCGGTCGTCTACCTCAACGCGCCGATCGAGCTGCTGAAGCGGCTGGCCATGGAGGCGATCGTCGGCGGCGAGCCGGTGTGGTTCGGCTGCGACGTGGCCAAGATGATGCACGCGGACGCCGGCGTCTGGGACGCCGCGCTCTTCGACTACGCCGCCGTCTACGACGCCCCGTTCACCCTCGACAAGGCCGACCGGCTGCTGCACCACGACACGCAGATGACCCACGCGATGCTGTTCACCGGCGTCGACGTGGTGGACGGGAGCCCGCGCCGCTGGCGGGTGGAGAACAGCTGGGGCGAGAAGAAGGCCGACAAGGGATTCTGGACCATGAACGACTCGTGGTTCGGCGAGCATGTCTTCGAGATCGCCGTGCGCCGCTCCGCGCTGCCGCCGGAGCTGGCCGGCGCCCTCGACCAGCCGCCGATCGTCCTGCCCGCCTGGGACCCCATGGGCGCCCTCGCGGACTGAGCGCCGGCGAGGGCCCGCCGCCGCACCGCCTGTCGATGCCGTCAGCGCTGGTGGCCGGCCCGAGCGCCACGCGGATCGCGTGCGGCGTGATCGCCGTACCCCCGTCGTCGTCGCGGTCGGCGAACCGCGGCTCGCCGCCGCGCGCTCCGGGGACCGAGCCGGGGCGCCGGGCAGCGCGGGCGCGTCCGAGCCGTGCCGCCCGGAGGTGCCCGAGGCCGGCGGAACGGTCGTCACCGGCGCCTTACCGGCCGCTCGCGCCGTGCACGCATGCCCGCTGGAGCCCGCTCCATCCGGCACACTCAGCCCATGGAGACTGCCGAGTTCCTTCAGATCCTGGACCGCGAGGGTGGATTGCTCGCGACGGCCGCCGCCGCCGCGGGGCCCGAAGCCAAGGTGCCGACGTGCCCGGAGTGGCAGGTGCGGGACCTGGTACGGCACACCGGCACGGTGCACCGGTGGGCCGCCGCCCTGGTCGCCGAGGGGCAGACCGCCCCCCGGCCCCTGGGCGAGCCGCCGGCGCTGGACGGGGCCGAGCTGGTGGCCTGGTACCGGGACGGTCACGGCCTGCTGGTGGAGACGCTGGCCGCCGCGCCCGCCGACCTGGAGTGCTGGACCTTCCATCCCGCGCCGAGCCCCTCGTCGCTGGCGTTCTGGACCCGGCGGCAGGCGCACGAGACGACCGTGCACCGCTACGACGCCGAGGCGGCGCGCGGCGGCACGCCGTCCCCGATCGCGCCGGAGTTCGCGGTGGACGGCATCGACGAACTGCTGCGCGGCTTCCACGCCCGCCCCCGCAGCCGGATGCGCACCGAGGAGCCGCGTACGCTCCGGGTGCGCGCGCTGGACGCGGGGCAGGACGCGGTGTGGACGGTGCGGCTCGGTGACGGGCCGCCGGTGACCGCACGGGCGGAGCAGGGTCCGGCCGAGGCCGAACTCTCGGGGCCGGCCGATCAGTTGTACCTGGCGCTGTGGAACCGGACGGCGGTGCCGCACCTGACCGGCGACCCGTCACTCGCGGCCCTGTGGCGGGAGCGGTCGCGGATCTGACGACCGCGACAGCCCTCACCGCCACCGAGACCCCTCAGTCCGCCTCGGCCAGCATCCTGGCCAGCACCGCGCGCTGCACCGGCCGTACCTCGCCGTGCAGCGCGCGTCCCTTCGCCGTGAGGACCACCCGCACCCCGCGCCGGTCCTCCGGACACATGGCCCGCTCGACCAGGCCGTCCTTCTCCAGGCGGCCGATGAGCCGGGACAGCGCGCTCTGGCTGAGGTGGACCCGGTCGGAGATCTCCTGCACCCGGTAGGCGGAGCCGCCGTCCGCGGCCGCGCCCTCGGCCAGCAGGTCGAGCACCTCGAAGTCGCTCGCGCACAGTCCGTGCCCGTGCAGCGCCCGGTCCACTTCGCACTGGGTGCGGGCATGCAGGGCCAGGATGTCCCGCCACTGCTCCACGAGCGCCTGTTCGGGCTGCCTCTTCGCCGCCATGAGCGCACCGTAGCAGACAAACGCATTTATTGCACCGTCATTAAATGCGTTTGCATCTCATGCAGGTGCATGTAAGTGTTCGCGGCATGACCTCTCCGCTCAACACCTCCGCGACGCCGTCCGCGGCGGTCCGCTGGACACCCAGACTGTGGGGCACCCTGCTGGTGCTGTGCGCCGCGATGTTCCTGGACGCGCTGGACGTGTCGATGGTCGGCGTCGCGCTGCCCTCCATCGGTTCCGATCTCGGCCTGTCCACGTCGACCCTGCAATGGGTCGTCAGCGGCTACATCCTGGGCTACGGCGGCCTGCTCCTCCTCGGCGGCCGGACCGCGGACCTGCTCGGCCGGCGCCAGGTGTTCCTGGTGGCGCTGGGTGTCTTCGCACTGGCCTCGCTGCTCGGCGGACTCGTGGACTCCGGCCCGCTGCTGATCGCCAGCCGCTTCGTCAAGGGCCTGAGCGCGGCCTTCACGGCACCGGCGGGCCTGTCGATCATCACCACGACGTTCCCGGAGGGCCCGCTGCGCAACCGGGCCCTGTCGATCTACACCACCTGCGCCGCCGCCGGCTACTCCATGGGCCTCGTCTTCTCCGGGCTGCTCACCGAGGCCAGCTGGCGGTTCACCATGCTGCTGCCCGCCCCGGTCGCACTGCTCGCGCTGGTCGTGGGCACGAGGCTGCTGCCGCGCACCGAGCGCGAACGCGACCACGGCGGCTACGACATCCCGGGTGCCGTCCTCGGCACCGCCTCGATGCTGCTGCTGGTGTTCACCGTAGTCGAGGCGCCCGGGACCGGCTGGGCCTCGGCCCGGACGCTCCTGTCCTTCGTCGCCGTGGCCGTCATGCTGGTCGCCTTCGTGCTCGTCGAGCTGCGCACCCCGAGCCCGCTGGTCCGGCTCGGGGTGCTGCGCTCCGGGCCGCAGGTCCGGGCCCAGCTGGGCGCGTTGACGTTCGTCGGCAGCTACACGGGGTTCCAGTTCCTGGTCACGCTCTACATGCAGCAGGTGCTGGGCTGGTCGGCCCTGCACACGGCGCTCGCGTTCCTGCCGGCGGGCGCGCTGGTGGCGCTCTCCGCGACCAAGGTCGGGGCCGTCATCGACCGGTTCGGCACCGCGCGGCTGATCGTGCTCGGCTTCGTCCTGCTGGCGGTCGGGTACGCGCTGTTCCTGCGCGTCGACCTGCACCCGGTCTACGCGGCGGTGATCCTGCCGACCATGCTGCTGGTCGGCTCGGGCTTCGCGCTGACCTTCCCGTCCCTCAACGTCCAGGCCACCAACGGCGTGGACGAGCACGAGCAGGGCATGGTCTCGGGTCTGCTCAACACCTCGGTGCAGGTGGGCGGCGCGCTCTTCCTGGCCGTCGTGACGGCGGTGGTGACCGCGCACGCTCCCGCGCGGGCCACTCCGCAGGCCGTCCTGGACAGCTACCGGCCCGGTCTGGTCGTGGTCGCGGCCATGGCCGTCGTGGGGCTGCTGCTGTCGCTCACCGGGCTGCGCCGGTCCCGCCGGGGACGGTCGGTCGTGGTCGCCAGGTCCACCGTGAAGGAGGCGGACGTGGACCGCGTACCGGTCCGTGACTAGCGGAGGCCGGGAAAGAGGGGGGGCGCCTGCGCGCGTGCGCCCGGCGGGAATCGATTGTCCCGCCGGGCGCGCGCCTGCGAAACTGACGGAATGTACGCAGACGGGGGCCGCCGGAACAAGGCGGAGCAGGACGCGGCGACGGTCGAGACCGGCTACGCGCTCGTCAGCGCCGCGTTCGCTGCGGCGGTGCTGTTCGGGGCCGTGGCCGGGCCCGCGCTCCTCTTCGACCTGCCCGACCTCCCGTCGAAGGTCCTGCTGCGGCTCGGCATGACGGTCGCGTCGGTCGTGTTCGTGGCCCGGGTGGTCAGCGTGCTGGTGCGCTTCCGGCGGACGGCTCAGCCCAGCCAGCCGGGCCGCACCAACCCCGACTCGTAGGCGAGGACCACGAGTTGGGCGCGGTCCCGGGCGCCCAGCTTCACCATGGTCCGGCTCACGTGCGTCTTGGCCGTGAGCGGGCTGACCACCAGCCGACGGGCGATCTCCCCGTTGGACAGGCCGATGCCCACCAGCGCCATCACCTCCCGCTCCCGCTCGGTGAGCCGGGCGAGCGCGTCCGCAGCCGCGGGTTGCTTGGACCGCGCCGCGAACTCGGCGATCAGCCGACGCGTGACGCCCGGCGACAGCAGTGCGTCCCCCTCGACCACCGCCCTTACGGCGCGCAGGAGTTCGTCCGGCTCGGTGTCCTTCACCAGGAAGCCGGAGGCACCCGCGCGGATGGCCTCGAAGACGTACTCGTCCACTTCGAAGGTGGTGAGCATGACCACCTTCACGTCCGCCGACGCCGGGTCGGAGGTGATGCGCCGGGTCGCGGCCAGACCGTCCAGCACCGGCATGCGGATGTCCATGAGCACGACGTCCGGCCGCAGTTCGCGCACCCGGCGCAGCGCCTCCTCGCCGTCGGCCGCCTCGCCGGTCACCTCGATGTCCGGCTGGGCGTCGAGCAGCGCCCGGAAACCGGCGCGCACCAGCGACTGGTCGTCGGCCAGCAGTACCCGGATCACTGGTCCTCCCCGAGGCGCGACGGCAGGACGGCGAGCACCCGGAAGCCGCCGTCGGGGCGCGGGCCCGCCTCGACGGTGCCACCCAGCGCGGCGGCCCGCTCCCGCATGCCGGCCAGCCCGTTGCCGCCGCCCCCGGCGTCCGCGCCGGTCGCCGGTCCGTCGTCGTCGATCCGCAGCCGCAGAGCGCCGTCGGCGTACGCGAGGCGCACGCGCGCGTGCCGGGAACCGGAGTGGCGTACGACGTTGGTGAGTGCCTCCTGAACGATGCGGAAGGCGGCCAGGTCGGCGCCCGGCGGCAGCCGGGGCGGCTCGCCCTCGGTGTCGACGGTCAGGCCGGCCGCCGCGGCCTGCTCCACCAGTTCCGGCAGCCGGTCCAGACCGGGCGCGGGAGCGCGCGGCGCGGCGCCCGGGGCGCGCAGGGTGCCGAGGACCTGGCGCACCTCGCCGAGCGCCTCCTTGCTGGCGGCCTTGATCGTGGTGAGCGCGGCCCGCGCCTGCTCGGGGTCGCTGTCCAGCAGCGCGAGTCCCATGCCGGCCTGGACGTTGATGACGGAGATGCTGTGGGCGAGGACGTCGTGCAGCTCGCGGGCGATGCGCAGCCGCTCCTCGTCCGCGCGCCGTCGCGCCGCCTCCGCGCGGTCCGCGCGCTCCCGTGCCCACTGTTCGCGCCGCACCCGGGCCAGCTCGGCGAGGGCGACGACGGCCAGCACCCAGGTGGCGACGACGATCTCCTGGCCGATGCCCGCGCCGCGGTCCCCGGCGGGCGGAAGCCATCGGTACAGCCAGAGCGCGACCAGGACGTGTCCCGCCCACAGCAGGGCCACGGCGGCCCAGGCCGCCCGCCGGTGCCCGGCGACGACCGCGCCGAAACAGCCGACCGCCACGGTGAGGAAGACCGGTCCGTACGGGTGGCCGAGGGCCAGATAGGCGAGGGTCGCAGTGGCCGTGCCGAACGCCACGGCCACCGGGTGGCGATGCCGCCACAACAACAGCGCCGCGGCGACGAGCAGCAGCACGCGCGCGTAACCGTCGAGCGGCACCCGGTCCGGCTGGGCGTGCGCGGCGAAGTCGCTGCCGACCAGCACGAACGCGGTGAGCAGCACGGTGGAACGCCACGGCGGCCGGGCGCGGTGCGTCACGGCCCGGTCCGGGCGGTTCCACCCCGGCGGCCCGTACCGCCACCCGTGCGAGGGGCCGCCGCCGCGCTGCTCGTCCATGCGGGCCACGCTAGACGCCGACGCACCGGGACGACGTCAGCCGGGCGAGGCGATCACAGGTACTCCCGGGGGAGTACGCGCCGCAGGACGCCGGGGTGACGTGGCTCACGGGGGGCGTCGCCGGACGGGACCCCGCATCCCCGACGCCAGGCGGGACCCCACGCCCCGGACGCCGGACCGGACTCCCCGCCCCGAACACCGGACCGAACCCCGCATCCCCAACGCCAAGCGGGACCCCACACCCCGGACGCCGGACCGGACCCCACACCCCCGATGCCAGGCGTGGACTGCCCGCTCCGGACGCCAGGCAGGACTCCGCATCCCGCACGCCGGACGGGACCCCGCATCCCGGTCCCCGGCGGGAGCAGCGGCGGGGCGAGCCGGGCGGCCGGCCGACGCCGGGACGGGACGGGACGGTCCGCGGTGGGCGTGGTCCGGCACCGGGGCACCACGCCGCGGGCCGGTGCCGCACGCGTCAGCGCGCAACCCGACCCGGCCCCGGCCGGGGAAGAGCCCGGGGCGGTCAGGTGACGTCCTCACAGGGCAGTCCCACGGAGGTGTACCTGCCGTTGTCCAGCTCCCAGCCCTCGGCACAGGTCTGGCCGGTTCCCCGGCCCTTCCCCGCGACGCCGGGGTAGGCGCTGTCCTTGCCTTCCACCCTCATGCCGGGGCCCCACACGTTGATGTGGCCGTAGAACCGGTTCGAGCCGCTGTAGTAGCCGCTCGTCGTGTAGCCGGACGCGTTGCCGACCACGTTGACGCAGACCTTGTGATTGCATCCGTGCGCGTCCCTGTGCCCAGGGGTCTTGCTCACCCGGAGGCACACGTCCCGCGCGCACTGCCAGGCCGCGCTTTCGTGGGCCGTCTCGGCGGCGCCGGCACCGGCGCTTGCCGTGATCAGAGCGAATGCCGCTGCCGCAACGAGCAGAGAACGCATGGAACCTCCTGTGTGACCGGCTCAGAGAGCACCCTGGTGCTCAGTCAAGCCACGGCCGCGACCGGCCCGGCAGGAGATCCGCCGCCAAACCACCCTGAAGAGGGGCAACGCCCCACTCACCCCCGCCCCAGCCCCACCCCCTCCGCCAGTCGGCCGGCCGCGTGGCGGAAGAACGTCTCCCGGTCCTCCACCACCCGGTTGAACTGGCCGAACAGTTCGAAGCCGATCAGTCCGAACAGCTGGGCCCAGGCCGCCACCAGCGCCACCGCGGCCTCCGGCGGTACGTCGGCGGCGAAGTCGGCGACCATGCGCGCGCCCTCGGGACGCAGGTCGGCCGGGAGGGAGAGCCCGGACAGGCCCGGACCCTCGTGGGCGTCCCGCACGATGCCGATGAAGACCATGCCGACGCGGGCCGCGGCCGGGACGGTGGTCTCGGGGGCGGAGTAGCCGGGCACGGGTGAGCCGTAGATCAGCGCGTACTCGTGCGGATGGGCGAGCGCCCAGTCGCGGACCGCCTCGCACACGGCGATCCAGCGGGCCGGCGGCGGGGCGTCGGCCACGGCGTCCCGGGCCCGCTCGGCCGCCTCGCCGACGGAGTCGTAGGCGTCGATGATCAGGGCGGTCAGCAGGTCGTCCCGGCTGGGGAAGTAGCGGTACAGGGCCGACGAGACCATGCCCAGCTCGCGGGCCACGGCCCGCAGGGAGAGCTTGGCCGCGCCCTCCGCCGCGAGCTGTCTGCGCGCCGCCTCCTTGATGGCCGCGGTGACTTCCTGCCTGGCCCGGGCGCGGGCACCTTGTGCGGTGGTCATGCCAGCAGTGTGCCATGCGGGAGAGCGGTGCACACAGACGAGAGCGGCAGACAAAAAAGAGAGCACCGCTCTTGCTTCGGAGCACCTCTCTCCCCCACACTGGAGTCGAGCGAGAGCACCGCTCTCTCAAACCGTGGGGGTCACCATGCCGACACACGTCGTCCAGCCGGGCTGGTTCACCGTCAACGTCTTCAACCGGGCCGTCTCCTGGCTCACCCGGCGCGGCATCAGCGTCTGGGGCTCCCGGGTCCTCGCGGTGCGGGGGCGCAAGAGCGGGCAGTGGCGCACCACGCCGGTCAACCTGCTGACGGTGGACGGGCAGCAGTACCTTCTGGCCCCGCGCGGCCACGTCCAGTGGACCCGGAACATGCGCGCGGCCGGCGGCGGCGAACTGCGGCTCGGCAAGAACGTGGACGTCTTCACCGCGACCGAGGTCGCCGACGACGACAAGGTCCCGCTGCTGCGGGCCTACCTCAAGCGCTGGAAGGCGGAGGTCGGGGTCTTCTTCAACGGCGTCGGCCCCGACTCCCCGGACGCGGAGCTGCGCCGGATCGCCCCCGACCACCCCGTCTTCCGCATCACCGTCACGAACTGACGGACTCCTCCGCCGAGGCGGCCTGGCTCCGGTCGAACGCGGTCAGGGCGCGCTGGGCGATCGGGTGGGAGCGGATGAGCTCGCCCAGCGAGGTGGAGCCCTGGGTGATGTCCCGGAACGCCCGCCAGGCCGGGCGGAACCCGGTGAGGGCCGCGTGGAAGAGGCCGGGGCGCTTCTCGAACACCGCCAGCATCCGCTTGCCGACGCTCATCTCGACGCCGAGCCCCGCCTTGATCGCGAACGCGTAGTTCAGGGCCTGGCGGCGGGTGTCGACGGCGTCGTGCGCCTCGGCGATCCGGACCGCCCACTCCCCCGCCAGCCGGCCCGAGCGCAGCGCGAAGGAGATGCCCTCGCGGGTCCACGGCTCCAGCAGGCCGGCCGCGTCCCCGCAGACCAGCACCCGGCCCCGGGACAGCGGCGAGTCGTCGGCGCGGCAGCGGGTCAGGTGCCCGGAGGAGATGGCGGGCTCGAAGCCGGCGAGACCCAGCCGGGCGATGAAGTCCTCCAGGTACCGCTTGGTGGCGGCGCCCTCACCGCGCGCGGAGATCACACCGACCGTCAGCGTGTCGCCCTTCGGGAAGACCCAGCCGTAACTGCCCGGCATCGGGCCCCAGTCGATGAGGACCCGGCCCTTCCAGTCCTCGGCGACCGTCTCGGGCACCGGGATCTCCGCCTCCAGGCCGAGGTCGACCTGGTCGAGCTTCACGCCGACGTGGGCTCCTATCCGGCTGGCGCTGCCGTCGGCGCCGACGACCGCGCGGGCCAGCACCGTCTCCCCGCCCTGGAGGACGACGGCGACCGTGCGCCGGTCCGGCACCGCCGAGCCGTGCTGCTCGACCCGCTGCACGGTGACGCCCGTCCGCAGTTCGGCGCCCGCCTTCTGCGCGTGCTCGACCAGTTGCTGGTCGAACTCGGGGCGGTTGATCAGCCCGAACAGCATCTGCTTGGAACGGCGGGTGCGGGTGAAGCGGCCGTTGTTGGAGAAGGTGACCGCGTGCACCCGGTCCCGGAAGGGCAGCTCGAAGCCGGGCGGCAGCGCGTCGCGCGAGGGGCCGATGATGCCGCCGCCGCACGTCTTGTAGCGGGGCAACTCGGCCTTCTCCAGCAACAGCACGCGCCGTCCCGCGACCGCCGCCGCGTAGGCGGCCGAGGCGCCCGCGGGGCCCGCGCCCACCACGACGACGTCCCAGACCCGCTGCACGTCGTCCGCCGAAGAGTTCTCGCCGCTCACGATGGTCTACCGCTCCGATCAAGCCGTTGCCGAGTGTCCTGTCGCATCCTACGGCGGCCGTCCGCGCAGGCCACTGTGGGAGGATCGGTCCCACCCCTACAACGTCGCACCTACGAGGAGCGTGCCCATGCCGTCGAATCCGGTCGCCGAGACCGTCGCCTCGCTGCTGCCCCGGGCGAAGGCGGAGCTGGCCGAGCTGGTCGCCTTCAAGTCGGTGGCGGACTTCGCGCAGTTCCCGAAGAGCGAGAGCGACGCCGCCGCGGGCTGGATAGCCGACGCGCTGCGCGCCGAGGGCTTCACGGACGTGGCCCTGCTGGACACCCCGGACGGCACGCGGTCCGTGTACGGCCACCTCCCGGGCCCGGACGGTGCGAAAACGGTTCTGCTGTACGCGCACTACGACGTGCAGCCCCCGCTGGACGAGGCCGGCTGGGCCACCCCGCCGTTCGAGCTGACCGAGCGCGACGGCCGCTGGTACGGCCGCGGGACCGCCGACTGCAAGGGCGGCTTCATCATGCACCTGCTCGCGCTGCGCGCCCTCAAGGCGAACGGCGGCGTCCCGGTGCACGTGAAGATGATCGTGGAGGGCTCGGAGGAGCAGGGCACGGGCGGCCTGGAGCGGTACGCCGAGCAGCACCCCGAGCTGCTGGAGGCGGACACCATCGTCATCGGCGACGCGGGCAACTTCCGGGCCGGCCTGCCGACGGTGACCACCACGCTGCGCGGTATGACCATGGTCCGGGTGCGGATCGACACCCTGGCCGGCAACCTGCACTCGGGCCAGTTCGGCGGCGCCGCCCCGGACGCGCTGGCCGCGCTGATCCGGGTGCTGGACTCGCTGCGCGCCGAGGACGGCTCCACCACGGTCGACGGCCTGGACGCCACGGCCCGGTGGGACGGTCTGGAGTACGCCGAGGAGCAGTTCCGCACGGACGCCAAGGTGCTGGACGGCGTCGAGCTGATCGGTGGCGGTTCGGTCGCCGACCGCATCTGGGCCCGCCCGGCGGTCACCGTCCTCGGCATCGACTGCCCGCCGGTCGTGGGCGCCACCCCGTCGGTGCAGTCGAGTGCCCGTGCCCTGATCAGCCTGCGGGTGCCGCCGGGCGTGGACGCGGCGGAGGCCACCCGGCTGCTCCAGGCGCACGTCGAGGCGCACACCCCGTGGGGCGCCCGGGTCAGCACCGAGCAGATCGGCCAGGGCCAGCCGTTCCGCGCCGACACCTCCAGCCCCGCCTACCAGGCGATGGCCGACGCGATGGCGGTGGCCTACCCGGGCGAGACCATGAGTTACGCGGGCCAGGGCGGCTCCATCCCGCTGTGCAACACGCTCGCCGGTCTCTACCCGAAGGCGGAGATCCTGCTCATCGGGCTGAGCGAGCCGGAGGCGCAGATCCACGCGGTCAACGAGAGCGTGTCCCCCGAGGAGCTGGAGCGGCTGTCGGTCGCGGAGGCGCTGTTCCTGCGCAACTACGCGGCGAGCTGAACCGTTCTGCCCATGGCAGAGGAACCTCGCCCCCGGCCGGGGGCCTCCCTACGGTCGGCGCATGGACGTCATCGAACTGCTGCCCCGCCTGTACCTGTTGCGCTTCCCGGTCGGCCAGTCCTACCTCTGGCGCGACGGCGACGAACTGACCCTGGTCGACGCGGGTCCGGTCGGCTCCGGCCGGACGATCGCCGACGCGATCACCGCTCTGGGCCGCTCCCCGCAGGACGTACGACGCATCGCCCTGACCCACTTCCACGAGGACCACGCGGGCGGGGCGGGCGAGTTCGCCGCGCTGAGCGGGGCGGAGGTGCTGGCGCACCCGCTGGACGCGCCGTTCGTGCGGGGTGAACGGCCGGGTCCGCCGCCACGGTTCGAGGAATGGGAGCTGCCGATCCACGCGGAGGCGGCCCGGCACCTGCCCGAGGGCCCGCCGGTGCCCCCGCCCGCCCTCACCGAGGTGACGGACGGGGACGTCCTCGGCTTCGGCGGCGGGGCGCGGGTGGTGCACGTCCCGGGGCACACGGACGGCAGCATCGCGCTGTTCCTGCCCGCGCACGGAGTGCTCTTCACCGGGGACACGGTGGCGGCGGCACCGGACGACGGAACGCCGGTGGCGGGGGTGTTCAACCTGGACCGGGGCCGACTGCTCGCCTCGATCGGGCGTCTGGCGGACCTCGAGGCGGAGGTGGCCTGCTTCGGCCACGGCGATCCGGTCCTGAGCGGCGCCACCGCCGCACTCCGCTCGATCGTCGCGACGCCGGGTCAGCCCACCGGCACGCCCGCCTCCAGGTAGAGCGCGCTGCCCCGCTCCCGGGCGCGCAGCGCCCAGCGCAGCCGCTCGTAGCGGACGGGTGGCAGCATGGCGGCGGCCTCCTGCTCCGTGGCGAACCGCCAGGCGCGCAGTTCCGGGCCGGGCAGCAGCACCCGGGACGCCTCCCCGGACTCCAGCCGGCCCCCGTCGAACAGCAGCCGCAGCCCGCCGAACCCGGGTGGCACGGGCCGCTCCCAGTCCACGACGAGCAGCCGGGGCACCTCGCACAGGTGTATCCCGGTCTCCTCGGCGACCTCGCGCATCCCGGCGCGGGCCGGGGCCTCGCCCCGCTCCACCACGCCGCCGGGGAACTCCCAGCCGGGCTTGTAGGTGGGGTCGACCAGCAGCACCCGGTCGTCCTCGTCGAAGAGCAGCACGCCGGCGGCGAGCGTCTCGGCGGTCGGCTCGGGGGTCTGGACGATGTCGCAGACGGGTACGGCCCCGCTGCCGACGGCGTCGGCGATGCGGACGGCGGTCTCGTAGGGGGTGAGGTCGCTGGTGTCGACCGGGTGGGCGTCGGCGGTGAGCCAGGAGGCGAGGGCGGCGCGGTAGGGCTCGATGTGGTCGTAGGACCACTGCCGTACGCGTATCTCGCCGTCCGGCAGGTCGGGCGGGATCTCCCGCTCGGCTATCCGCTCGCGCAGGATCGTTTCGGCCGGGGTGAGCAGCAGATGGTGCACGGTGATCCGGCGGGCGGCGAGGCCACCGAAGATCTCGTCCCGGTACTCCTGGCGGAGCAGGGTCATGGGCACCACGAGGGTGCCGCCCAGCTCGGCGAGCATCGCGGCGGCGGTGTCGACCACCAGCCGGCGCCAGATCGGCAGGTCCTGGAAGTCGCCGACCTCGGCGAGGTGCTTGGGCGGCAGCAGGTGCGTGAGCGCCCCGCCGAGGACCTCGGGGTCGAAGAGCGCGCTGTTCGGGATCAGTTCGATCAGTTCGCGTGCCGTGGTGGTCTTCCCCGCACCGAACGCGCCGTTGATCCAGACGACGGTCACGGACTCCCCCTCCTGTGTCGGCCCCCTGAGGCTTGCCCGCTCCACCCTGCCACGGAAACCCCGTCCCGTTGAGGGCGCCTGTCCGCGCGCACACGGGAGTGCCGGCGCCCCCCGCGGCGGGGGCACCGGCACGCACGCCGTACGCCGCCGGGGGTTACTCGTGTCCGAGGGCGCCGTGGTCGACGTCCAGGCTGTCCTGGGCGACGAGGTGGCCGGCCGAGTCGAGGGTGTCCGAGACGTTGAGGTCGCCGAGGGGTGCCTGGTCCGCCGCGTGGGACGGGGTGACGGCGGCCACGACGAATCCGGCGGCGAGGGTGGCGATGGCGAGCAGGCTGCGCTTCTTCATGCGCTGATCAACTGCGCGGAGGGTCCGCGAGTCACGCTGCGGCTCGCGCGCACCGGGCCGTTACCCCACCAAGCGAACACACCCAAACATCTGACAAGCCTCTTCCAACACACTCAGACACGTCCTACCGTAAACGCGCACCGATGACGCGTACATGCAGTCATCCCGGTTTCGCGAGTCGGAGGAACGTCAACGATGCGTCACCCTCACACCCGCACGACCCGCCGAAGAGTGGCCGGAGCGCTCACCGCCGGCCTGCTGTGCGCGGCGGGCCTCGCCTCCCCCGCCCTGGCGGCCCCCGCCGAGACCCCCGCCGCGCCCGCCCTCGCCGACGGGCTCGCCCTCACCCCGCCGATGGGCTTCAACAACTGGAACTCCACCCACTGCCGCGCCGAGTTCAACGCGTCCATGGTCGAGGGCATCGCGGACCTGTTCGTGGAGAAGGGCCTGAAGGACGCGGGCTACCAGTACGTCAACCTGGACGACTGCTGGGCCCTGCCGGACCGTGACGCGAACGGCAAGCTGGTGCCCGACCCCGCCCGCTTCCCGGACGGGATCAAGGCGGTCGCGGACTACGTCCACGCCAAGGGGCTCAAGCTCGGCATCTACACCAGCGCCGGGACCAAGACGTGCGACAACACGGGCTTCCCGGGCGCCCTGGGCCACGAGTACAGCGACGCACGGCAGTTCGCCGACTGGGGCGTGGACTACCTGAAGTACGACAACTGCAACAACCAGGGCGTGGACGCCCAGCAGCGCTACCGGACCATGCGGGACGCGCTGAAGGCGACCGGGCGGCCCATCGTCTACAGCATCTGCGAGTGGGGCCAGAACAAGCCCTGGGAGTGGGCCTCGGACGTCGGCCACCTGTGGCGGACCACCGGCGACATCAGCGACAGCTGGAGCTCGATGCTGTCGATCCTGAAGCAGAACCTCCCGCTCGCGCCGTACGCCGGCCCCGGGCACTGGAACGACCCCGACATGCTGGAGGTCGGCAACGGCGGCATGACGGACACCGAGTACCGCTCGCACTTCTCGCTCTGGTCGGTCATGGCCGCGCCCCTGCTCATCGGCACCGACCTGCGCAAGGCATCCCCGGCGACCTACGACATCCTGGGCAACAAGGAGGTCATCGCCGTCGACCAGGACCCGCTCGGCAAGCAGGGCACCGTCGTCTCCTCCGGGGGCGGGCGCTGGGTCGTCGCCAAGGAGATGAAGGACGGCAGCCGCGCGGTGGCCCTCTTCAACGAGTCCGGCACCGCCCAGCGGATCGCCACCAGCGCGCGTGCCGTCGGCCTGCCGGGCGCCGACGCCTACGCCCTGCGCGACCTGTGGCAGCACCGCACGTACAACACCGTCGGCACCATCGCCGCCACCGTCCCGGCACACGGCACGGTTCTGCTGCGCGTCTCGGCCGACCCGCGCTGGGCCACCCACCCGCCGGCCGTCGAACTCGGCCTGGACGGCAGCACGTTGCTGGAGGCGGGCGGCCCGGCCACGCTCACCAGCACCGTCACCGACCTCGGCCGGACACCCGCGCGACAGGTCTCCGTGTCGCTGACCGGCCCCGCCGGCTGGACGGTACGGCCCACCTCGGCGACCTCGGCCTCCACGCTCGCCCCCGGCGGGACACTGCGCACCGGCTGGCGGGTGACCGCGCCGTCCGGCACACCGACCGGCTCCTACGGCCTCACGCTCACGACGAACTACCGCTCACCGTCCGGCACACCGGTCACCAGCACCCTTCCGCTGACCGCGTCCGTCGTCGTGCCGCCGCCCGCCGGGACGTCGTACCTCGGTGACCTGCCGTGGCTGTCGGCGACCAGCGGCTGGGGACCGGTGGAGCGGAACACCAGCAACGGGGAGAACGCCGCAGGTGACGGGAATCCGCTCACCGTCGGCGGGACGGTGTACGCCAAGGGGCTCGGCGTCCACGCGCTCAGCGACATCTCCTTCTACACCGGTGAGGCCTGCGAGAAGGTCACCGCGGAGGTCGGCGTGGACGACGAGAAGGGCACGAAGGGGACCGTCGCCTTCGAGATCTGGGCGGACGGCACGAAGGCCGCGTCCACCGGCGTCCTCACCAACGCGATGCCCGCCCAGTCGCTCACCGCCGACGTGACCGGCGCCCAGGTGGTCCGGCTGGTCGTCACCGACGGCGGCGACGGCGTCGACTCGGACCACGCGGACTGGGCGGACGCCCGCCTCACCTGCTGACCCCCGGGGCCCGGCTCCGGGCCCGCCCGGAGCCGGGTCCGCGGCTTCACCGAGGGCTGGGTCCGGGGCCTCGCCGGGTCGTCTGCCTGATCCGGCGAGCCTCTGGCCCGCCCCGCCGCCGGAACCGGCGAACCCTAGCGGCTCGCCGCCGTCGCGTCCGGGGTGCGGATCAGGGCCGCCGCAGCCGCGCCGACCAGGCCCGCGTCGGTGCCCATCTGCGCGGGCACGACGGTGAGGTGCCGCACGAAGGACAGGGTCGCGTAGTCGGTGAGGGCCTTGCGCAGCGGCGTGAACAGGACGTCGCCCGCCTTGCCGACGCCCCCGCCGATCACCGCGATATCGATCTCGACCAGGGTCGCGGTGGCCGCGATACCGGCGGCGAGCGCCTGCGCGGCCCGCTCGAAGGAGGCCACGGCCACCGGGTCGCCCGCGCGGGCGGCGGCGGCCACCGCGGCGGCCGAGGTGTCACCGTCCGGCCCGGGGCGCCAGCCGTGTTCCAGCGCCCGGCGGGCGATGTTCGGGCCGCTGGCGATCCGCTCCACGCAGCCACGCGAGCCGCACGGGCAGAGATCGCCGTCCAGGTCGACGCTGATGTGGCCGATGTGCCCGGCGTTGCCGGTCGGACCGGGATGCAGGCGTCCGCCCAGCACCAGGCCACCGCCGACACCCGTCGAGACCACCATGCACAGCGCGTTGTCGTGACCGCGCGCGGCGCCCTGCCAGTGCTCGGCCGCGGTGATCGCGACACCGTCGCCGATCAGCTCCACCGGCAGGCCCCCGGTGACCGTGCGCACCCGGTCCACCAGGGGGAAGCCGCGCCAGCCCGGCACGTTCACCGGGCTCACGGTGCCCGCGGAGGCGTCGACCGGCCCGGCGCTGCCGATGCCGATCGAGCCCGCGCGTCCCCACAGGGGCGACCCGGCGAGGTCGCCGAGCACCTCCGTCACGGCCCGCATGACCGTTTCGCCGTCCTGCTGGGCGGGCGTGGCGCGCTGGGCCCGGGCCAGGATCCGGCCGCCGCCGTCCACCAGCGCGCCGGCGATCTTGGTGCCGCCGATGTCCAGGGCCGCCACGAGGTCGGTGTGCATCAGAGTCAGATCTCCCCGTTCAAGCTTGAAAACCAAATGGAGGCAGGCCGGTCAAGCGGTGGGGCGCAGGCCGGAGACAGCGGTGGACAGTCTCTCGCGCATCTGACAACGTTGTCCAGGCTCTATGCTCGACGCCACATCCTCATACAAGCCCACGGTTCGCGCACCACCCCCGTGGACGGACGAGAGACAGGACAGACGCATCGTGCCCGAGACCACCCGCCGCGCAGACCGCCTCCCCGGAAACCGGTACGGCAACCGTCCGACGATGAAGGACGTGGCGGCGCGCGCCGGGGTCGGGCTGAAGACGGTCTCCCGGGTGGTCAACGGTGAACCCGGGGTCACCCCGGACACCGAGCGCCGGGTGCAGGAGGCGATCGAGGCGCTCGGCTTCCGCCGCAACGACAGCGCCCGGGTGCTGCGCAAGGGCCGGACGGCGAGCATCGGCCTGGTGCTGGAGGATCTCGCGGACCCGTTCTACGGCCCGCTCAGCCGCGCCGTAGAGGAGGTGGCCCGCGCGCACGGCGCCCTGCTGATCAACGGCTCCAGCGCCGAGGACCCCGAGCGGGAGCAGGAGCTGGCGCTGGCACTGTGCGCGCGCCGGGTGGACGGTCTGGTGGTGATCCCGGCCGGGGACGACCACCGCTATCTGGAGCCGGAGATCAGGGCGGGTGTGGCGACCGTGTTCGTGGACCGCCCCGCCGGACGGATCGACGCGGACGTCGTACTGTCCGACAACTACGGCGGCGCCCGCGACGGGGTCGCCCACCTCATCGCGCACGGTCACCGCCGGATCGGGTTCATCGGCGACATGCCCCGCATCCACACCGCGGCGGAGCGGCTGCGCGGCTACCGGGCGGCCATGGAGGACGCGGGCATAGCCGTCGAGGAGCGCTGGATGTCCCTCGGCGCGACGAACCCGGAGCGGGTGCGCCGGGCGACGGAGGAGATGCTGTCCGGAGCCGACCCGGTGACCGCGATCTTCGCCGGCAACAACCGGGTGACGGTCACGGTGATCCGGATCCTCGCCGAGCAGTCCCGCCCGGTCGCGCTCGTCGGCTTCGACGACATCGAGCTGGCCGACCTGCTCCAGCCCGGCGTCACGGTCGTCGCCCAGGACGCGGCGGCCCTCGGCCGCACCGCCGCCGAGCGCCTCTTCCGCCAGCTCGACGGCACCCTCCTCGCCCCCGAACGCATCGAACTGCCGACCCGCCTGATCACCCGCGGCTCGGGCGAACTGCCGCCGGCGGTCTGAGGGGGTACCGGCGGCGGGCCTCGCGGCCGGATGCCTGGATGGAGCCCCGCGGCCCGGGAGGAGGAGCCCGGTCACCGGACGCCCTCCTCCCCGAATCGCCCCTCGCTACTGCGCGGAGGCCGTCAGGTCGCCGCGGCGGGGGGACGCGAAGCTCTCCAGGTCGGTGCGGGTCAGGCCGGTGAGGCGGGCGACCTCGGGGAGGTCGAGGGCGCCGCAGTCCAGGCCGCGCAGCAGGTAGCCGCTGAGGGCCTTGGCGGTGGCGGGCTCGTCCATGACGTCGCCGCCGGCCCCGTTGGCGTACCGGGCGAGGCGGGCCGCCGCCTGCTCGAACCCCTCGCGGTAGAAGGCGAAGACCGCCGCGTAGCGGGTGGGGAGGTGACCGGGGTGCATGTCCCAGCCCTGGTAGTAGGCGCGGGCGAGGGCACGGCGGGTGAGGCCGTAGTGCAGGCGCCAGGCGTCGTGGACCTTGGCGGTCGGGCCGACGGGGAGGACGTTGGTGGAGCCGTCGGACACCCGGACGCCGGTGCCGGCCGCCGCGACCTGCATGACCGCCTTGGCGTGGTCGGCGGCCGGGTGGTCGCTGGCCTGGTGGGCGGCGGAGACGCCGAGGCAGGCGCTGTAGTCGAAGGTGCCGTAGTGCAGCCCGGTGGCGCGGCCCTCGGCGGCCTGGATCATGCGGGCGACGGTGGCGGTGCCGTCGGCGGCGAGGATGGCCTGGCTGGTCTCGATCTGGATCTCGAAGCCCAGGCGTCCGGCGTTAAGGCCGTGCGCCTTCTCGAAGGCCTCCAGGAGCCGGACGAAGGCGCCGACCTGCTCGGGGTAGGTGACCTTGGGCAGGGTGAGGACCAGGCCCTCGGGCAGGCCGCCGGCCTGAACGAGGCCGGTGAGGAAGACGTCGAGGGTGCGGATGCCCCGGTCGCGTACGGCGGCCTCCATGCACTTCATGCGGATGCCCATGTACGGCGCGGCCGTGCCGTTCGCGTACGCCTCGGCGATCAGACGGGCCGCGCGGGCGGCCGTCTCGTCCTCCTCGGCGTCGGGCCGGGGGCCGTAGCCGTCCTCGAAGTCGACGCGCAGGTCCTCGACGGGCTCGCGCTCCAGCTTGGCGCGGACGCGGGAGTGGACCGGCTCGGCCAGTTCGTCGGACAGGCCGAGGACCGCCGCGAAGGAGGCGGCGTCGGGGGCGTGTTCGTCGAGCAGGGCGAGCGCCTGGTCGCCCCAGGAGCGAAGGGTGCCGGCGGCGAAGGCGTCCCCGGGGACGTAGACGGTGTGGACGGGCTGCCGGGTGCCGGGGTCCCCGGGGTAGCGGCGTTCCAGCTCCGCGTCGACCGGTGCGAGGGAGGCGCTGATCTCCTCGCTGACGGCACCCGCGAGGCTCGTCGCCACCTTCTCCTGCTGACCCATCCCACACCCTCCAAGTTTCCGCTCTGCGGAATCAACAATCCGTAGAATGAAGTTATCCGGGTGGTTCTCACTGGTCAACACCCCGTCCGGACCCTGGCCGCCCGCGCCCGCCCGCCGGCACCAGGATGCACCGAGGCCCCGGTGACCGGGTCGGTCACCGGGGCCTCGGGCGCGCCCTGGGCGGATTCAGCCCTTGCGGGTCTTGATCTCCTCGGTCAGCTGCGGGACGACGTCGAACAGGTCGCCGACCACACCGAAGTCGACCAGCTCGAAGATCGGGGCCTCGGCGTCCTTGTTGACGGCCACGATCGTCTTCGAGGTCTGCATACCGGCACGGTGCTGGATCGCACCGGAGATGCCGTTGGCGATGTAGAGCTGCGGCGAGACCGACTTACCGGTCTGGCCCACCTGGTTGGTGTGCGGGTACCAGCCGGCGTCGACGGCGGCACGCGAGGCACCGACGGCCGCGCCGAGCTGGTCGGCGAGGGCCTCGATGATCGAGAAGTTCTCGGCGCCGTTCACACCGCGGCCACCGGAGACCACGATGGCGGCCTCGGTCAGCTCCGGGCGGCCCGTCGACTCACGCGGCGTGCGGCCGGTGACCTTCGTGCCGGTCGCCTTGTCCGAGAAGGTCACGGACAGGGCCTCGACCGCACCCGCGGCCGGGGCGGCCTCGACGGCGGCCGAGTTCGGCTTGACCGTGATGACCGGGGTGCCCTTGATGACGCGGGACTTGGTGGTGAAGGACGCGGCGAACACCGACTGGGTGGCCACCGGGCCCTCGTCGCCGGCCTCCAGGTCGACGGCGTCGGTGATGATGCCGGAGCCGATGCGCAGCGCCAGGCGTGCGGCGATCTCCTTGCCCTCGGCGGAGGACGGCACCAGCACGGCGGCCGGGGAGAGGGCCTCGTAGGCGGCCTGGAGGGCGTCCACCTTCGGCACGACCAGGTACTCGGCGTACTCGGACGCGTCGTGGGTGAGGACCTTCACCGCGCCGTGCTCGGCGAGCGTGGCGGCGGTGTCGGCGGCGCCGTTGCCGAGCGCGACGGCGACGGGCTCGCCGAGGCGGCGGGCCAGGGTCAGCAGCTCCAGGGTGGGCTTGCGGACGGCACCGTCCACGTGGTCGACGTAGACGAGGACTTCAGCCATGGGATTGCTCTCCTGCGAAACGAAGTTGAGGGGCGGTCAGCGGGGGCGAGCCTCAGATGAACTTCTGGCTCGCGAGGAACTCAGCGAGCTGCTTGCCGCCCTCGCCCTCGTCCTTGACGATGGTGCCGGCCGTGCGGGCCGGACGCTCGGTCGCGGCCTCGACCTTGGTGAACGCGCCGTCCAGGCCGACCTCCTCGGCGTCGATGTCGAGGTCGGACAGGTCCCAGGACTGCACCGGCTTCTTCTTGGCCGCCATGATGCCCTTGAAGGACGGGTAGCGGGCCTCGCCCGACTGGTCGGTGACGGAGACGACGGCCGGGAGCTGCGCCTCAAGCTGCTCCGAGGCGGCGTCACCGTCGCGGCGGCCCTTGACCGTGCCGTCCTCGACGGAGACCTCGGACAGCAGCGTGACCTGCGGTACGCCGAGGCGCTCGGCGACCAGCGCCGGGACGACACCCATGGTGCCGTCGGTGGAGGCCATGCCGGAGATGACCAGGTCGTAGCCGGCCTTCTCGACGGCCTTGGCCAGGACCAGGGAGGTGCCGATGGCGTCGGTGCCGTGCAGGTCGTCGTCCTCGACGTGGATGGCCTTGTCGGCACCCATCGAGAGGGCCTTGCGGAGCGCGTCCTTGGCGTCCTCGGGGCCGACCGTCAGGACGGTGACCTCGGCGTCGTCCGCGTTCTCCGCGATCTGGAGGGCCTGCTCGACCGCGTACTCGTCCAGCTCGGAGAGCAGACCGTCCACGTCGTCGCGGTCGACGGTCAGGTCATCGGCGAAGTGCCGGTCGCCAGTGGCGTCGGGCACGTACTTCACAGTGACAACGATCCTCAAGCTCACGCCGGCTCTCCTACTGCATCGTCATTTCGGGCTGCCTCTTGCAGGCAGCATAGGCGCCTCTAGCGGCCGATCCCGGTCGGGGCGTCCGCACGCTCCGAACGAAATATTACTCGCCAGTACACCTAGTCCATGCCCGCTAAGCAAGCGCTTTGAACTGTGACCTTCGCAACGCAGCGTAACCGGAACCCGACGGCCTCGCAGGAGGGGGCGGCACGATCAGGACGTGATCAATCCCGCAGGCCGTTGAAGCGGCCCTGGTGGTAGAGGAGCGGGCGGCCGGCGCCCGAGGGGTCGCCGAGGACCACCTCGGCGAGCACGATCCGGTGATCACCGGCCGGGACCCGCCCGACGATCCGGCACACCAGCCAGGCGAGCACGCCGTCCAGCACCGGGACGCCCTCCGGGCCCTCCCGCCAGACGGTGGGCGCGCCGAAGCGGTCGGCACCGCTGCGGGCGAAGGTGGCCGCCAGTTCACTCTGGTGCTCGCCGAGTATGTGCACGCCGACATGACCGGCCTCGGCCACCGCGGGCCAGCTGGAGGCGCCGGTGCCGATACCGAAGGAGACCAGTGGCGGGTCGGCGGAGACGGAGGCCAGGGAGGTGGCGGTGAAGCCGACCGGGCCGGAGGCGCCGCGCGCGGTGATCACCGCCACACCGGCGGCATGCCGGCGGAAGGTGGAGCGCAGCAGGTCGGGGGAGGCGAGCCGAGCGGTGCCGAGGTCGGGCGTGGCCGTCATGGAACTGTCCTTCTGCGGAAGTCGGGGCGTGGGTCCGTGGCAGCTCAACGACCCGGACAGCACGCGCTCGCGGTACGGGCCAGGTCGACGTGGACCCGGCCGTAGAGAAGGACTTCGGTCGGCATACGGTCAGGCTGACGATAGGTGGCGCGTACAGTCAAGCTGGTTCCGGGATCTGGAAGATGTCCCACCGTTCCCTGACACCCGCTCACACGGCCTCCCCGAGGGCGGCGATGACGTCGGCCTTGCGCGGCTGTCCGGCGGCGCGCCGCACCACCTGTCCGCCCGCGTCGAGGACCAGGACGGTGGGTGTCTTGAGGATCTCCAGTTCGCGTACGAGGTCCAGGTGCGCCTCGGCGTCGACCTCGACGTGGGTCACGCCCGGGACCATCGCGGCGACTTCGGCGAGGACGCGCCGGGTGGCCCGGCAGGGTGCGCAGAAGGCGCTGGAGAACTGTAGGAGCGTGGCGCGCTCCCCCAGTTCGCCGCCGAGTTCGGCCGCACCGAGCCGCCTGCCGTCTTCGTGCCCGCGCACCCGCGTTCTCCCCTTCCGCCGCTCGTACGGCTCCGCCTCTGCGCCCGCCGTCGCGAGCACCGCCCGGCACACCGCCGGCCATCCACACAGAAGCGTTCCGGCGACCGCAAAGATTCCCGGGCCGTGCCGGACGCGGCGGCTGTCGTCATGATCCGGCATGTCCCCGCCCCCTCGGGGAACGAGGACACGCATGGAGTAAGGGGACATGAGGATCCACGGTGGGATGTAGGCCGACGTGACGAGGATCTCGCCGCCGCGGGGCACCAGGACTGGCCCCCGGTCCGTTCTTCGGGCACGATCTGCGAGACGCCGTAAACCTACGGCTGCGTAACTTTCCCGCCGGGAGCCCCTTTCCCGAGCAGAGCAGAAAGGGTCCACCCCGCCCATGGCAGAGTTGGTCTACCGTCCCGTCATCGGTTTCGCCAAGACGATGTTCAAGGTCTGGGATCTGCGGATCGACTGCCAGGGGTCGGAGAACATCCCGCGCGCGGGCGGCGCGGTGCTGGTGAGCAATCACATCAGCTATCTGGACTTCATCTTCAACGGCCTGGCCGCGCTGCCGCAGAAGCGTCTGGTGCGGTTCATGGCGAAGGAGTCGGTCTTCCGGCACAAGGTCTCCGGGCCGCTGATGCGGGGCATGAAGCACATCCCGGTGGACCGCAACCAGGGCGAGGCGGCGTACGCGCACGCGCTGGACTCGCTGCGCTCCGGTGAGGTCATCGGGGTGTTCCCGGAGGCGACGATCTCGCAGTCCTTCACGCTGAAGAGCTTCAAGTCGGGCGCGGCCCGCCTGGCCCAGGAGGCGGGCGTCCCGCTGGTCCCGATGGCGGTGTGGGGCACGCAGCGGCTGTGGACGAAGGGCCACCCCCGCAACTTCAAGCGCAACCACCTGCCCGTCACCATCCGCGTCGGCGAGCCGGTGGAGGCACCGCGCGACCAGTACGCCGGCGCGATCACCCGCCGCCTGCGCGAACGCGTCCAGGAACTCCTGGACGCCGCCCAGCGCGCGTACCCGGGCCGCCCCAAGGACCCGGAGGACACCTGGTGGCTCCCCACCCACCTGGGCGGCACGGCGCCGACGACCGAGGAACTGCGCACGGCCGCGGCCGAGGCACACTGAGGCCCCCGGCACGGACCGAGCGAACGGGGTCCCTGCCGGGGGCTCGGCCAACGGAACGCCCGGCCCGACCCGGTCACCGGCGCGCAGCGCACCAGCCCACCCACTGGCTGAGGTTGACCGGGGACACGAGCAGGTCGATCGGGGATCGGGCGCCCGAAGCGGTGTGCACCTCGCGCCGGGCGGACAGGTGCGGACCTCGTGCGGCACACGCCCGGACAGGCGGACGGCGGGGCGGCGGGCGACGTCGTCCCGCGGAGCCGAACTCACCTGGCTGCCGGACCCGTTGACGATGCGGCACCCTCGATCGCGAAGGCCATCCGTCCCGTCTCAGAGGGTCCCGTCTCAGAGGGTGCCGGGGAGCGTCTTCCACAGGTACGGCCGGTCGGGTGCGGCCCGCAGGGCAGCGAGAACGGCCGGGTGTGGTGCGGCGTACAGAACGGGATAGTCCGTCTCGCCGGACGCGGGGTCCGGGGTCCAGGCCAGCCGCTCACCCTCCAGCGAGAACCGGGCGTCGACGCCGGACTTGTTGCCGCGGGGGTCCTGCCGGTGCCAGGCACCGTGGAAGCGGACGGCGGCCAGGCCGTGGACCACGTGCCCGCCCTCGCCGTCCGCCAGCCGCTGGTAGCACAGGGCGGCCGGGATGTCCTCGGCCCGCAGCAGGGCGACCAGGGCGTGGGACTTGGCGTAGCAGATGCCCGTACCGAGGGCCAGCACGTCGGAGGCGCGCCAGGTGACGCGGAGGTCGCCGGAGTCCTGGGAGTGCGGGATGGCGTCCCGGACGTATTCATAGGCGACCCGCGCATATTCATACGAGTCGGCGACTTCAGCCGCCAGACGGGCGGCGGTCTCCCGGACCACCGGATGATGGTGGTCGATGACCTCATCAGCGGCCAGGTAGACGGACAGGTCGGCGGTGTCCTGGGTGAGCTCCATGCCCGCAGAGCATAGGAACGCGATCACCCGAGAGTCAATGGATTTTCGAGTGACCGCATACCTATGCAGAGTCGAGGGCGAGTCGGCGGCTAGCGCGCCATCTCCTCCTTCAGCGCCGCCACGAACGTGTCGACGTCGTCCTCCGTGGTGTCGAAGGAGCACATCCAGCGCACCACCCCGGCGCCCTCGTCCCAGAAGTAGAAGCGGAACCGCTTCTGGAGCCGCTCGCTCACGTCGTGCGGCAGCTTGGCGAAGACACCGTTGGCCTGCACCGGGTAGAGGATCTCCACGCCGTGCACGGCGCGGACGCCCTCGGCGAGCCGCTGGGCCATCTCGTTGGCGTGCCGGGCGTTGCGCAGCCACAGGTCCTTGGCGAGGAGCGCCTCCAGTTGCACGGAGACGAAGCGCATCTTGGATGCCAGCTGCATCGACATCTTCCGCAGGTGCTTCATCTGCCGCACCGCGTCCTGGTTGAGCACGACGACCGCCTCGCCGAACACGGCGCCGTTCTTCGTCCCGCCCAGGGAGAGGATGTCGACGCCGACCGCGTTGGTGAACGTCCGCATGGGCACGTCCAGGGAGGCGGCGGCGTTGGCTATCCGGGAGCCGTCCAGGTGCACCTTCATGCCGTGCGCGTGGGCGTGCTCGCAGATCGCGCGGATCTCCTCGGGCGTGTAGAGGGTGCCCAGCTCGGTGCTCTGGGTGATCGACACGACCTGGGGCATCGCCCGGTGCTCGTCCTCCCAGCCCCAGGCCTGCCGGTCGATCAGCTCGGGCGTGAGCTTGCCGTCCGGCGTGGGCACGGTGAGCAGTTTGAGCCCGCCCATGCGCTCGGGCGCACCGCCCTCGTCCACGTTGATGTGCGCGCTCTCGGCGCAGATCACCGCGCCCCAGCGGTCGGTGACCGCCTGGAGCGCGACGACGTTCGCGCCGGTGCCGTTGAAGACCGGGAAGGCCTCCGCGGTGGCCCCGAAGTGGCTCCGGATGATCCGCTGGAGGTTCTCGGTGTAGTCGTCCTCGCCGTACGCCACCTGATGGCCGCCGTTGGCCAGGGCCATGGCGGCCAGCACCTCCGGGTGGGCGCCGGCGTAGTTGTCACTGGCGAAACCGCGGACCTGCGGGTCGTGGTGGCGACGCGCGTCGGTCTTCGGAGGGTTCACGGCTTCTCGGTCAGCCACAGACGGTTTCCGTTCACTTCCGCGGCGGGCTTGTTCCAGACGCCTTCGATGGCCTCGGCCAGGTCCTTGACGTCCGTGAAGCCCGCGAACTTCGCGTTGGGGCGTTCGGCGCGCATCGCGTCGTGCACCAGCGCCTTGACCACCAGGATGGCAGCCGCCGAGTGGAGGCCCTGCTCGCCCCCCGCCTTGCGGAAGCCGTCGGCCATGGCGAGGGTCCACGCCTCGGCGGCGGCCTTGGCCGCGGAGTACGCCGCGTTGCCCGCCGTCGGCTTCGACGCGCCGGCCGCGCTGATGAGCAGGTACCGGCCGCGGTCGCTGCGCCGCAGGGCGTCGAAGAAGGCGAGCGAGGTGTGCTGGACGGTGCGGATGAGCAGCTTCTCCAGCAGGTCCCAGTCGGCCAGGTCGGTCTCGGCGAAGGTCGCGCTGCCGCGCCAGCCGCCCACGAGGTGCACCAGACCGTCGATCCGGCCGTGCTCCTTCTCGATGCGCGCGGCCCAGTCGCGGGCCGAGCGCAGGTCGAGCAGGTCCACGGTCTCGCCGGTGACGACAGCGCCGCCACGGGCGTAGCGGGCCGCGTCCACGGACTCCGCCAGCCGCTCCGGGTTGTTGTCCGCGCCGACGACGACCGCACCCGCCTCGGCGAGCCGGACCAGCGTCGCGTGCCCGGCGGGTCCGCCCGCACCCGCCACCGCGATCACCGCACCGCTGAGAGACCCGTTCCCCACCATGTTCTTCCCCTTTTGAGCAGTGTTCCGGACGCGGTCGCTCACGCGGCGATCCGCTCGGCGGTGTCCGCCGTGATGCCCTTCGTCGAGGCGATCACATTCTTCAGCTTCTTGGACAGCGCCTCATAGAACATGCTCAGCGGAAACTCGTCCGGAAGCACGTCGTCCACGAGCTTGCGCGGGGGCTGGGTCAGGTCCAGGGCGTCCGGGCCCTTGGCCCACTTGGAGCCGGGGTGCGGGGCGAGATAGGTGGAGACCAGCTGGTAGCCGGCGAACCAGTGCACCAGCTTCGGGCGGTCGATGCCGTCCCGGTACAGCTTCTCTATCTCGGCGCACAGCTGGTTGGTGACCTGGGGGGCGCGCTCCCAGTCGATGGAGAGCTTGTTGTCGGTCCAGCGGACGACGTCGTGCCGGTGCAGGTAGGCGAAGAGCAGCTGGCCGCCGAGGCCGTCGTAGTTGCGGTTGCGGTCGCCGGTGACCGGGAAGCGGAACATGCGGTCGAAGAGGACCGCGTACTGCACGTCACGGGCCTGCGGGACGCCGTCCGCCTGGAGCTTGACGGCCTCCTTGAAGGCGGTGAGGTCACAGCGCAGCTCCTCCAGGCCGTACATCCAGAACGGCTGGCGCTGCTTGATCATGAAGGGGTCGAACGGCAGGTCGCCGTGGCTGTGGGTGCGGTCGTGGACCATGTCCCACAGCACGAAGGCCTCTTCGCAGCGCTTCTGGTCGTGGACCATCGCGGCGATGTCCTCGGGCAGCTGAAGGCCCAGGAGCCCGACGGCGGCCTCGGTCACGCGGCGGAAGCGGGCGGCCTCGCGGTCACAGAAGATGCCACCCCAGGAGAAACGTTCCGGCGCCTCGCGGACGGCGATCGTCTCCGGGAAGAGGACGGCGGAGTTGGTGTCGTAGCCCGAGGTGAAGTCCTCGAAGGTGATGCCACAGAAGAGCGGGTTGTCGTACCGCGTGCGCTCCAGCTCGGCCAGCCAGTCCGGCCAGACCATGCGCAGCACGACCGCCTCCAGGTTGCGGTCCGGGTTGCCGTTCTGCGTGTACATCGGGAAGACGACCAGGTGCTGGAGGCCGTCGGCGCGGTTCGCGGCCGGGTTGAAGACCAGCAGGGAGTCCAGGAAGTCCGGCACCTGGAAGCCGTCCTCGGCCCAGCGGCGGAGGTCCCTCACCAGCGCCTGGTGGTAGGCGGCGTCATGCGGAAGGAGCGGGGTGAGCTGCTCGACCGCGCCGGCGACACGCTCGACGGCCGCGACGGCGTCGGCCCGCTCCGGCGCGCCCTCGGCGTCGAAGTCGATCGATCCGTCCTTCGACTGCCATGGCCGGATGTGCTCCACGGCATCCTTGAGCACGGGCCAGGCCGGGTGCTCCACCACCCTGGTCAGCGGAGAAACCTGGTCCTCCGCACCCGACTGCACAAGAATTTCCGTCATGTCCCATCCTCCACAGGAGAACCTCGCGTATGGACACCGTATGCATACCCGGTTTCTCTCAGCAAGACCGGGATCGGGAAATTATTCTGTCTACCCCCTTGGTCACCGATGTTTTTCCTGTCGTAAACCGTGACGACGCTCACTTCGGCGACAACATGCGAGCCGGGGACGGTCATGATCCGATGGATACCGGCCGGCGGGCGGCCGTCCGGGTGCCGGATGCCCGGTGCAGCCACGGGTTCAAGGCGCGGCCCGGCCACTAGGCTGCGAGCCTGCCGCGTGGACGACGACGTCCGGTACCGGGCCCGTCGGTCCGCGCGTCGCCGAGCCGCCGTCGACGGAAGCGAGTTGAACCTTGAACTTCCTTACCATCGGTCACCGCGGTGTCATGGGCGTCGAGCCCGAGAACACCCTTCGTTCCTTCGTCGCCGCGCAGCAGGCCGGCCTGGACCTGATCGCACTCGATCTGCATCTCAGCAAGGACGGCGCCCTGGTCGTCATGCACGACGCGGAGGTGGACCGTACGACCGACGGCTCGGGACCGGTCGCCGAGAAGACCCTTGCGGAGCTGCGCGCCCTGGACGCGGGCCGCGGCGAGCGGGTGCCGGTGTTCGAGGAGGTCCTGGAGGCGGTGGACACGCCGTTGCAGGTCGAGATCAAGGATGTCGCGGCGGCGCGGGCACTGGCCGAGGTGATGCACGCGCGTGACCTGACCGCGCGGATCGAGGTGTCCTCGTTCCACGACGAGGCGGTCGCCGAGATCGCGCGGCTGGTGCCGGGCGTGCGCACCGCGCTGGTCGCGAGCCGGTACGGCACCGACGTGGTGGACCGAGCCGTCGCCGTGGGTGCCGCCACCGTGTGCCTCGACATCCGCCGGCTCACCCTGGAGATCGTCGAGCACGCGCGCGCTTCCGGGCTGCGGATCGTCGGCTGGGTGGTCAACACGCAGGACCATCTGCGGCTGGTCCGCGCCCTGGAGCTGGACGGGGCGACGACCGACTATCCCGAGATCAAGCGCACGGGCCGCTTCACCGCGTGACCCAGGCGTCCGGGCCCGCGCCCGGACGCCTGCCACGACGTCACACCAGCGGCTTGACCAACACCTCGAACCGCAGGTCGGCGCGGCGCGGAACGCCGAAGCGCTCGTCGCCGTACGGGAACGGCTGCGTCCGGCCCGTACGGCGGTAGCCGCGGCGCTCGTACCAGGCGATCAGGTCCTCCCGCTGGGAGATCACCGTCATCTGCATCTCGGTGACACCCCAGGTCTCCCGGGCCAGGCGCTCGGCCTCCGCCATGACGGTCCTGCCGAGGCCCGCGCCCTGCAGGGCGGGGCTGACCGCGAACATGCCGAAGTAGGCGTGGGCGCCACGGTGTTCCAGCTGGCAGCAGGCGACGATACGACCGTCCCGCTCGACGGCCAGCAGCCGGCTCCCGGGGGCCTTGATCACCTCCAGCACGCCCTGCGGATCGGTCCGCTGCCCCTCCAGGAGGTCCGCCTCGGTGGTCCACCCGGCCCGGCTGCTGTCCCCCCGGTACGCCGACTCGATCAGCGCGACGAGGGCGTCGACGTCGGCGTCGGTGGCATCCCGGAAGGCGAGTCCGGTGGCGAGGGTGTCCATGGTGCGGTCTCCGATCTCGGGCGTGGCTGAGCCACGGACGAGGGTAACCCTGCCGCTAGGCTCCCCCCGCATGGTGCATGTACTCAGCAGCCGGATCCTGCTCCGGCCCACCGACCCCGAGCGCTCCCGCGCCTTCTACGGCGAGCAGCTGGGGCTGTCCGTCTACCGCGAGTTCGGTACCGGCCCCGAACGCGGCACGGTCTACTTCCTCGGCGGCGGCTTCCTGGAGGTGTCCGGCCGGTCCGAGGGGCCGCCCTCGCCCGCTGTCCGGCTGTGGTTGCAGGTCGAGGACGTGAAGGCCGCGGGCGAGGAACTGCGGGCGCGGGGCGTCGAGATCGTCCGGCCACCGGTGCGGGAGCCGTGGGGCCTGGTCGAGATGTGGATCGCCGATCCGGACGGCACCCCGATCGTCCTGGTGGAGATCCCGTCGGACCATCCACTGCGGTACCGGCCGGGGATCTAGGACGACCGACGGGTACGGGGCGGGTCGGGTCGGCGGGGCCGGTGTTCCCGGCCGCGGTCCGTGCGGGGCCGGTTCGTGGAAGCCCCGCGTCGAGGAGGCGTTTCGGTCGCGGCCGTGTCCTCGGCGGGCTCGCCGGCCGGCACCCGGTCCGTCCCGCACAGCCGCAGCCAGTCGGCGGCGGGGCCCACGGGCTCGACGTGCGGGTCGGCGATGTCGGCCAGGCCGGTGCCGCGCGCGTGGCGTTCGGGGCGGGCCAGGGAGATACCGGTCTCGACGTAGCCGTGCCCGCGGCCGTGCGGGCGGTGAAGCGGGTGCCGCACTGCCCCGGCGTGCGCTCGACCGTGCCCCGGGGCACGGCTCGGGCCCGGACAGGTCGGCCGTACGGGCGAGGAGGATCACCTCGGTGTCCCCGGTGTGCCGGAATCCGGAGCGCTCGCAGAGGCCCGGACGTGCGGCCGGGGTCGGGGCGGGCCGTACACGACCGGGGCGGGCAGGTCTCCGCCGGGCGCGCCGGACCCGGCCCCGTCAGCGGGCCGGGCAGGCCGGACAGGCACGCATCAGCGGGTCGGCCGCCTGCCCGGTGCCCGGCCGGAAGGCGGCGGGCGGATGCCGGAGGAACCGGCCGATCTCGCCGACGTCCCGGTGGTGCGGGCCGACCTCCTCGTCGGCGCGGTACCGCTTCAGGCGGGCCGCCGCGACGACGTGACCGCGCTCCTCGGCGACGAGCGCGATCCGCTCGCCCACCCGTGGATCGGTCACGAACTCCTCGGGCATGAGTGGCCTGCGGTCTCGGAAGGGATCGGGAGGGCCGCCGTGCGATGCGGTACGAGGCCGGTGCGGGCGGGACGGAGCGGCGTACTCCGGCTCGTAGCCGTACGGTGCGCCCGGCGGGGCCTTGCCGGCCGCTGTCGGACAGGCTTCACGGTCTGCCGCCGCCCTTCCGGTCCCCACCGGAGACCTGACCCACCATCATGACGAGGAGACCGGCGAGGAGAAGCACGGCGCCGATCAGCGTTGCCGAGGGCCGGGCGCCGGAATCACCGATCAGCAACCCGAAGACCAGTTGCCAGCACAGCGCGAAGGCCACCACCAACTGACCCCAGCCGTAGGTCCGCGGGGCACGAACATGGCGCCGGTTCATGGGGAGTACCCAGCCGCTGGTGACCGCCGCGACGCCGGAGGCGGCGATGAGGAGCGCCAACAGGACCAGAGGCACGGCGATATACAGCTTCACGGCTTCTCCCCCCTGCGCACCGGGCCCACGCCCGACGACAGCCTGAGCATGGCACCGGACCACCATGCGGGACCAGGCGGGGGCCACGCGGATCGACCTCGATCACGCGGCTTCCGCCCTGGATATGACATATGTGGCATGTGTGAGAAACTGGCGAATATGGCATCTGGTGCTGGCGGGTTCATCGGAACCCTCGGCTGGAAGGGATCAGACAGGCGAGAGGAGCGCATCATGATCGCCAGGCTGCTCGGCAAGCTGTCCTTCAGCCGCCACTACGGCGCGTACGGGGCCCACGAGTGGGACGCGTACGCCGGTGACGACCGCTGACGGCACTCCCGGCGGGCGCCCCGGGCGTCCGCCGGCTCTGAGCCGCGCTGCCGACGACACAGGCCAGGACAGGTGCGAAGGTCGGGGACGATCTCATGGGCCGGATGAATGTGCCGCCGCGGTTGCCGGGGGGCGGCTTCGCAGCCTGGAGCCGTGACCGGCTGGCCGTGGCACGCCGTGGTGCTGACGAGTGCGGGGACGTCTGGCAGCTGGAGCCGGGTGTGTACGTAGCCGCCACGGCCGCACCGTGCGAAGCGGTGCTGCGCCGTGCGGAGGACTTCCCCAAGGCGCCCTCGCCCCTCTTCCCGCCGTTGAAGGGGTCGAACCGGGCGCCGACGGCTGAGGAGCGCGCGCACGCCCACGCCGCCCGCATGCGCGGCCTGCGCGCGCAGGCGGTCGCGGCCCGGGTCGGCGAGATCGCGCCCGGAGCCGCATGCTTCGCGGAGCAGTGGCCCACGGGCCAGGACGTCGAGGTCCTGCCCGCGGCCCGGCACGCCCTGGCGGAGATCGGCGTCCGCTACCTCTTCTCCGAGGACGCTCCGACCCTGCTGCCCTTCGCCGCACAGCTCTTCCTGGCCCGGGAAGTGCTCGCACGTCCCTCCCGCTGGGAATGGCCGCGGTGGGTCCCCACACCGGCACGGCGGTTCCGCACACGGCAACAGGCCGCCTTCACCGAGGCCTTGCGGCCCATCGTCCGCCGGCGCCGTTCGTCGGGCCGGCTCGGCGACGACGTGCTCGGGCAGATGCTCCAGCCCTCCGCCCGCTACGGCCCGCTGCCGGAAGAGACCGTCCTCGACACCCTCCCGGGCATCACCGTCGCCACCTTCGAGGCGCCCACCCGGGCAGCGGGATGGATCCTGCTCCACCTGGCCCGGCACCCGCGGGCCGCGGACCGGGTCGCGGCCGAAGCCGCCTCGCTGCCCGCGGACCCGGCCGCGACGACCAGCGCCGACCTCGACGACCTGCGGTACACCCAGGCACTGGTACGCGAGGTTCTCCGGCTGCACCCCCCGAGCTGGCTGCTGACCCGGCGGACCGCACGGCGGACCGAGCTCGCCGACTACACCATCGACGCCGGGTCCACCGTTCTCGTCTGTCCCTACACCGCGCACCGGGACGCACGGGAACACGCCGAGCCGGACGAGTTCCGGCCCGAGCGCTGGCTCGACGATTCGGGTTCGCCGGCGGACCCCGGGGCGTTCCTCTCCTTCGGCACCGGGCCGCACGGCTGCGAGGGAGCCGCTCTGGCCATGACGATGCTGACGCTCCTGACCGCGCACACGGCCCGCTGCCACCGCCTGAGCGAGCCGCCCGGACCACCCGGCTTCCAGGTCACCACCTTCGAGGGGCTCGCGACCGCCGGCTTGCGCCTGCGTGCCACCTCGCGTGTCCCGGAGCGGTCCCGCTTCCGGTGACCTGCGCGCTCGTCACGGTTCGTTCGTCCACGGTCAGCCCGCCGTGTGCCGCCGGCCGAACTCGTCGGCGAGCAGGCCCATCATGACGAGGTCGTGGTACCGGCCGGCGAAGAAGACGTGTTCCCGCAAGCGCCCCTCCTCGGTGAAGCCGAGACGGCGTATGAGTGCCAGCGATGCCTCGTTGTGGGCGAAGACCACGGCCAGACACTTGTGGTAGCGCCGCTCGGCGAACATGAAGCGCAGCAACAATGTCAGGGCTTCCGCCGCGTAGCCCCGGCGCCGGTGCTCGGCACCGATCATGACGTCGAATTCGAACCAGCCCGAATGACGGCCGGTGCGGTGCGAGGCGACCGTGCCGACCAACTCTCTGCCGGCCGTCGTCTCGACTGCCAGCCGGAAGCGGTCGCCGTCGTACTCGGTGACGGCTTGCTGCTTCGCCCAGGCACGGTAGCTCTCGGCGGACCGAGGCAGGTCCAACCGGCCCCCGCGCCGCCCGTCGTCGTCGGCGAAGCGCGCGAACGCTGCCCAGTCGTCGGGCTCGATGGCACGCAGGCGTACCCGTTCACCGGTCCAGGACGTTGCCATGCCCGATTTCAACACGCCACGGTGCGCGCGGGGACGAGAGGCACGCCGGGACGGGTACGGCCCACCGTTCCGGGTCCCACCGCTGGGCGCCTGTGGCCTCGGCCCGCCGTCTGTGGTGCCGTCGGCGTGCTAGCCGGGTGTACCGACCCGCAGGCCGCTCATCCGGCCCTCCAGGCGGCTGAGCAACTCGGCGAGGAGGCCCGCGAGTTCGCCCTGGCCCGCCGGGTCGAGGACGGACAGTACGGCCGTCTCGTAGGCGAGTTGCTCGGGGAGGATGCCGTCGACCAGGTCGCGGCCGGTGTCGGTGAGGCGGACGTGGGCCACGCGGCGGTCGCGGGTGTCGCCGCGCCGTTCCACCAGGCCGCGCTCGGTCAGCTGCTTGATCCGCTTGGTGACGGCGGCGCCGGAGGAGAAGGTCTCCCGGGCCAGCTCGCCCGGGGTCAGCTCGTGTCCGGTGCGGCGGAGCGCGCCGAGCAGGTCGAACTCGGCGCGGCTCAGGCCGGCCCGGCGCAGCGGGGCGTCCTCGGCCTGCTGGAGCAGGGCGGAGCAGCGGTTGATCCGGCCGATGATCTCCATGGGTCCGGTGTCCAGCTCGGGGTGGACGGCCCGCCACTGGCGGACGACGGCGGAGACGGTGTCGCCGCGCCCGGGGTCGGTGCCGGGCCGGGTGCCGGTCGCGTCGCTTCCGGGCGTCGGTCCGCCGTTCGTCGCCGTCATGGCCGTATGTCCTCCGTCGTCCTGCCCGGGTCCTGGACCCGGTCCCGTTCCTGGTCACGGCCCGGGGCCTGGTGGCTGTCCCGGTCCTGCGGCACGAGGCCCTGACGCCGTACCGTCGCCGCGAGCGTACGGTGTCCGGTCTGCTCGGTGAGCACCACCCGCTCCTCGGGCAGGGCGCGCTGCCACCACTCGCCGGCGGCGGCGTCGGCCGTGGCGCGCAGATCGACCAGGGCGGCGGCGAGGGCGCGCCGGGCGGAGTCCAGCGCGCGGGGCTCGGGGTGCGGCTCGGTGAGCAGGCGGGCGGCGTGCTCGCGGGCCCGCTCCGCCGTGCTCAGCGCGCGCTCCAGGCGGTCGCCCGCGCGGCGGTTGGTGACGGCGACGGCGGCGACGAAGCCGACCAGGGCACCGACGAGGGTGTCCGCGATCCGGTCGGTGATCAGCTCGGTGGCGTCCTGGGTACGGGCGAACTCGGTGATGAGCAGGGCCATCGGGGTGACGCAGACGCTGCCCAGCCAGTAGTTGCGGCCGATCAGCGCCTCGGCGCCGAAGTTGAGGGCGAGGCAGCACAGCACCAGGGCGGCGGGGTGCAGATGGGCGAGCGGGGCGAGCGCGGCGAAGAGGAGGACGCCGAGGAGGTTGCCGACGACCCGCTGGACGCCCCGGTTCCAGGTGAGGGTGACGTTGGCCTGGTAGAGCGAGGCCGCGGTGACCAGCGCCCAGTAGGGGCGGCCGACGCCGAGGGCGAGGGCGGCGTATCCGGCGAGGGCGCAGCCGAGCGCGGTGCGCACGGCGAGCGGGGCGAGGGGAGCCAGGCGGTGCCACGGCGAGCGCGGCGGCAGGGCCTGTTCGGCGGCCAGGCCGAGGAGTTCGTCGGCGGACTCGCGCGGCGCCTCGACGCGCGGGACACGGCCGGTGCCGCGCAGGTCGCGGGCCCAGGCGCGCAGCCGGGCGGGGTCGGTGTCGGCGGGCGCGGCCAGGGCGACCTCGGCGCGGACGAGGAGTTGTTCGAGGGCGCGCCGGGTGCGGTCGGGGCGGGCGCCGGCGGCGAGCAGCGACTGCCAGGCGGCGTGGATCGCGGCGGCGGTCGCCGCGCGGGCCCGGGCGTGGCCGTCGGCGGTGCCGCGCGTGTCGGCGTACGCGGCGGCGGCGTTCAGGGCCTGGGCGGTGGCGCGGCGCTCGGGCCCGTGCGGGCGGAGCAGCCCGGGGGCCATGCCGACCAGCCAGGCCCAGGCACCGGCGGCCAGGGCCAGCCCGACGTGCCCGGGGACCTGGCCGGGGGTCTGCGGTGCGAACAGCGAGGCCGAGGTGATGAAGGTGAGGACCACGTTGCCGGGCGGTCCGATCCGGGTGGCGTCGCACACGGTCTTCTGGACCGCCGCCAGGACGGCGCCGACGGTGACGAGGACGACGGCGTTCGCGGTGAGCGCCGCGGCGAGCAGGGAGACGGCGAGGCCGCCGACCATGCCGAGCACGACCCAGGCGAGCGCGCGGGCCCGGGCGGCGTAGGGCCGGTTGTGGCCGTAGAGGGCGCACAGGGAGCCCGCCATCGTGTACATCGCGAGGTCGAGGCGGCCGAGTGCGAGCAGGGTGAGGTTGGGCGGGGCGACCGCGGCCACCACGCTCAGCGCGGGCTTGAACCAGATGTCGGAGGGGCGCCCGAGGCGGAGGGTGGTGGCGAGGGGAAGACGGTGGGGGGTCGCACTGCTCATATCATCAATTTAGCATGTGTTTTACTCGTGAAACAATCTGGCGGAGGCCCTGGTCACCGACCGTGCTCCCCTGCATGCTCCCCGTGTACACCCTTGCGCTCGCGTGCGCTCCGCCGGCGGTGGGCATCGCACCCTCGACCGACCGTCGAGCGTGGAGGTGCGCGTGCACGGACCGGTGTCGATCGCCTGGCTGCTGGTCGCGCTGTGCGCGCTGACCGGGGCCTACTGCCTGCTGCGGATGCGCAGCGGTGTCGAGGAGCAGCGCCGGGCCGCGGGCGGCGAGGCGCTGATGGGCTTCGGCATGGCCGCGATGGCCGTCCCGGCGGCGGTGTTCACCCCACCGAGCTGGGCGTGGCCGGTGTACGCGGCCGTGTTCGGCGCGGCGGCCCTGCGCGCGCTGTGGGCCGCGCGCGGCGCCCGGCACCATCTGCACCATCTGGTGGGCAGCGCCGCGATGGTCTACATGGCGGTGGCGATGGCCGCGTCGCCGCCCGCCGCCCACCACGGGCACGGCGGCACCGGCGTGCCGCTGCTGACCGGCGCGCTGCTGCTGTACTTCACGGGCTATGTGCTGCTCTCCGGCGCCCGGCTGGTGCCCGCCCCCGCCTCCGCGGGCGTGGGCGTGGGCGGCCCGGCCCACTGGGGCGACCGCCCCGAGCTGGCCCGAGCCTGCCGGCTGTCGATGGGGATCGGCATGGTGGCGATGCTGCTGGCGATGTGACGGCCGGGCTCTGCACGGCGCCCGCCCGCACGTCGGCGTCCGGACCCACTGCTCGCGCCGCTTGGGCGCCGCGGACGGTACGGCTGAGCGCCGCGCGCTCATGGCGTGCTGACCATGATGGTCCCCGTGGCCCCGCTGCTGCTCGGCGCCCCGCGGGTGTGGCTGGGGTACCCCCACCGGGGAAGCATCGGGGCCGCCGTCCTGTTGTGCCGCGTCCTGCCGACGCCCCTCGGCGCGGCGGCGGCCTGCGGAGTCCGGCGATGCCGGTCCGGGACGTCGTACGGGCCCGGGCGCGACGGCGTGCGCGGCGCGCCGAACCGCTCGTCTGGAGGCTGCCCGGCGCAGGCGCCCCGGCTCGCCGTCACCTCGACCGCGTAGCGCCGCCTGAAAGGCACGGCAATGGGACGCGTCGCTCGCGCACGAGCAGGGACACACACAGGCCCGGGACGGCCGGATCCCGGGCGGTCCGACCGCGCCGAACTCGGCGAGGAGCGGGGCGTGTCCGGTCCCGGTCCGCCTCCGCACGCTCGCGTCCCGCACCGTGTGCGGCGCCCGCCAACGGGACGGGACCGGTTGCCGCCCCTGCACAGACCCCACCCGACACCACCACCCCGGCCGCCGCCCCTGCACAAACCACGCCCGGCAGCGACCGCCGCGCGGGTGCCGGGGCCGCGGGCGCTGGGCTGATGCCGTTCACCTGACGGATCTCGCCCACCGACACCGGGGCCACGGCAGCCCCGCCCCACCGGGACTTGGCCACGGCACCTCGCTTCCACCAGGATCACGGCATGCACCAGCGCCCCTCCGCTCCCCCGTCGCCCCCCGCCCCCGAGCCGCCGACGACGCTCCGCAGAGCCGCCCGCGTGGCCACCGCTCTCGGCGCCTGCTTCCTTGTGTTGCTGGTCCTCGTCGCCCTGCGCTGGCACCCCCTGATCACCGTGGACGGCGGCATCTCCCGGACCACCCACCGCTGGGCGGTCCGCGACCACGAGCTGACGCATGTCTTCCGGGTGCTGACGGACTGGGTGTGGGACCCGACCACCATGCGTCTGGTCTGCGCCGCGGCGGCGGTGTGGCTCGTCTGGCGGCGCGCGGCCTGGTGGACGGCGCTGTGGCTGGGAATCACCTGCGCGGTGGCCACGCTCGTGCAGCAGTTCGTGAAGGCCGTCGTCGGCCGGCCCCGCCCGGTCTGGCCGAACCCGGTCGACTCCGCGCACTACGCGGCGTTCCCGTCCGGTCACGCGATGACCGCCACCGTCGTCTGCGGCCTGCTGCTGTGGCTGCTGCACCGCCACGGCCCACGCCCCGCCCTGTGGCGTACGGCGGTGACGGCGGCGCTCGTCTCGGTGGTGGGCGTGGGCGTGACCCGGGTGTGGCTGGGCGTCCACTGGCCCTCGGACGTGCTCGGCGGGTGGCTGGCCGGCGCGGCGCTGGTCGCGGCGGCGGTGACGGTCCACGAGTGGCCACGCGACGGCCGGGCATGGCCGTCGCGCGGCCGGTAGAGTCCGGCGCATGGCCGCCGTGCTGTTCGACTTCTCCGGGACGCTGTTCCGCGCCGAGTCCGCCGCGTCATGGCTGCGTGCGACGTTGGACGAGACCGGTCACACTCTGCCCGAGCCCGAACTGGCCGCCACCGCCCGGGCGTTGGAGGCGGCCGGCGCGCTGCCGGGCGGTGCGGAGCCGGCGGAGCTGCCGGCGGACCTCGCGGCGGTCTGGGCGGCGCGGGACGAGAGCGCGGCGCTGCACCGGGCCGCCTACACGGGCCTGTCCCGCCGGGTGCCGCTGCCGGATCCCGGGCTGCACGACGCCCTGTACGAACGGCACATGTCCCCCGCCGCCTGGACCCCGTACCCGGACGCCGAGAAGGTGCTGCGCGCCCTGCGCGTGCGCGGGATCGGCGTCGGCGTGGTCAGCAACATCGGCTGGGACCTGCGCCCGGTCTTCCGGGAGCACGGACTCGACGCGTATGTGGACGCGTACGTGCTGTCGTACGAACACGGGGTGCAGAAGCCGGATCCGCGGCTGTTCGCGGTCGCCTGCGAGGCGCTCGACGCCGATCCGCGGCGGGTGCTGATGGTCGGCGACAACCGGGCGGCGGACGGCGGCGCCACCGCGCTCGGCTGCCGGGTGCACTTCGTGGACCACCTGCCGGCGGCCCGACGCCCCGACGCGCTGCTGCCGGTACTGGATCTCGTCGGCTGAGCGCCGACGCGAACCGGCACGCCGCACCGTCCGTCTGAGACGATCCCCCGCGTCGCCCCAGACGGACGGCTGTTCCGGGCGGGCCCCGGGCATGGGCGTACCCGCTGCGTTGAGTATAGTTGGCTGGCAGCCAGTCAACGCAGGAGTTACAGAATGTCCCCGCGCAGCGCCTCGGTCAATGAAGAATTGCGGCGGCGTTCCCGGGAGCGGCTGCTACAAGCCGCCGTGGAGTTGGTCGGCGAGCGCGGGTTCGAGGCCACGACGCTGGGCGACATCGCGGACCGGGCCGGTTCGGCGCGCGGCCTGGTGTCGTACTACTTCCCCGGCAAACGCCAGTTGGTCCAGTCCGCCGTGCACCGGCTGATGCACCGGACGCTGGAGGAGGCGCTGGAGCGGGAGCCGCGCACCGAGGACGGCCGGGAGCGGCTGGCCCGGGCGATCGACGCGATCCTGGGCCTCGCCCGGGACCGGCCCGTGCTGATGCGCCAGCACATGGCGGGCCTGCTCCAGGCCGAGGGCTTCGTGCAGTGCCCGGAGCAGCGCCGGCTGGCGGAGCTGCTCAGCGACACCGTCGCCCGGTACGGCGCGCAGAACGTCTCGGCCGACTACCCGATGCTGCGGGCCCTGTTGATGGGCGCGGTGTTCGCGGCGCTGGTACCGGGCGTGCCGATGCCCGTACCGGTGCTGCGGGCGGAGCTGTTCCAGCGGTACGGCCTCGACCGGGAGATGGGTGTGCCTCCCGAGGGCGATGCGGGGGCGGGGCTGGAGGATCTGTCCCGGTTCTTCGCCACGGAGGAGCGGCCGGACACGCCCTGACGGGGTCCGGCCGCTCGGTCAGCGCCGGGCGTGACGGGGTGCCAGAAGGCCCGCGTCCCGTGCCTGGGCGATCAGCCGGAGGGCGCGCCGGCGACCGCGTCCGGTCGCGTTCATCACGGCGAGCACCGGGTCGGCGCCCTCGTCCTGTGCCGCCCGGTACTCCCGCGCGACGAGCCGGCGGCCCTCGGTGCCACGCGGCCAGGACGGCCGGGCTCGGCGTACGACGGCGTCGCCGGCGTCCGGCTGGGGTTCCCCGGCCGGAGGGCACCCGGTGTCCGGGGGCGCGCCGTCGTCCGCGTCCCCCGTATCCGCGCCGCACACCAGGTCGTCGCGCACCGGGTCCGCCCCGGCATCGACACCGCAGGCCGCGAACAGCGGCCCCTCGATCCAGTCGGCGAGCGCCGTCAGGTCGGCGAGGGACAGGGCCGGCTCGGCCTGGACGTCCTCGATGGAGACACGACCCGCGCTCACCACGGCCAGGGCGTCGACCCGGGCCCCGTCGGGGAAGGCCAGCCGGACCTGGAACCAGGAGGTGACGCCGCCGTGCTCCCGCACCTGCCACGCGGGCCACACGGAGACCGCGCCATCCTCCGCGTTCCGATCGGGAAGATCAAGAAAGGATGCTTCTGGCACCCACGCAACGTAACGTCGTGATCACACCCGGACGTATGGACACGCACCCGGGTCACCCCACCGGCCCCTGCCGCCGGGGCCCCCGCGGTGCCATGCTGGAGCCGTCGCCACACCCTCCTTCGGGCGAGGAGTACCGCTGTGCTGCGTGTCGCCGTCGTCGGTTCCGGGCCGAGTGGGTGTTACACCGCCCAGGGCCTCGTTCAGCGTGATCCGGAGGTCCGGGTGGACGTCCTGGACCGGCTGCCGTGTCCGTACGGCCTGGTCCGCTACGGTGTCGCCCCGGACCACGAGAAGATCAAGTCCCTTCAGAACAGCCTGCGGACGGTGCTGGAGCACGAGCGGGTGCGGTTCCTCGGCGGGGTCCGGGTGGGCGGCCCCGGCGGGCTGCCGGCACGGCGGCTGAGGGGGATCTACCACGCGGTGGTGTACTGCGTGGGCGCGGCGACCGACCGCCGGCTGGGGATTCCCGGCGAGGACCTGCCGGGCAGCTGGTCGGCGACCGAGTTCGTGTCCTGGTACAGCGCGCATCCGGACGCGGTCGACGCGGGCTTCCTGCGCGGGGTGCGCTCGGCGGTCGTCGTCGGGGTGGGCAATGTCGCGGTGGACGTCACCCGGATGCTGGTCCGGGGTGCGGCGGAGCTGCGGCCCACGGACATCCCGCAGGCCGCGCTGGACACGTTGGCGGCGAGCGGGCTCACCGAGGTGCAGATGGTGGGCCGGCGCGGTCCCGCACAGGCCCGTTTCACCACCAAGGAGCTGCGCGAACTGGGCGGGCTGCCGGACACCGACGTGATCGTGGACAAGGCCGAGCTGGCGCTCGACCCGGCCGATCCCGGTGCGCTGCCGGCGGGGCCGCGCCGCAATGTGGAGGTGCTGCGCGACTGGGCGGCACGGCCTCCCGCGGTGGCCGCCACGCGGCGGATCCGGCTGCGGTTCTTCCTGCGGCCGGTGGAACTGCTCGCCGACGGCGGCCGGGTGGGTGCCGTGCGCTTCGAGCGGACGGCACCCGACGGCGCGGGCGGCGTGACCGGCACGGGCCGGTACGAGGACGTGCCCGCCCAGTTGGTCCTGCGCTCGGTGGGCTATCGCGGGGTGCCGCTGGAAGGGCTGCCGTTCGACCCGGCGAGCGGCACCGTCCCGCACCTGGAGGGCCGGGTGCTGCGCGACGGCGTCCCCTCCCCCGGCGAGTACGTCGCCGGGTGGATCAAGCGCGGTCCGACCGGGGTCATCGGCACCAACCGGCCCTGCGCCAAGGAGACGGTGACCTCGCTGCTCGCGGACGCTCCCGCGCTCGGCCGCGCGGACGTGCCGGAGGAGCCGGTCGCCGCCCTGCGGGCGGCGGGCGTCGAGCCCGTGCCCTGGGCCGGCTGGCTGGCGATCGAGCAGGCCGAGGCCGAGCTGGGGGCGCGGCTGGGGCGGAGCGTGGTCAAACTCTCCGACTGGGACGCGCTGCTCGGGGCGGCGCGGGTGCTGTCGTAGCGCGGCTGTCCGGGGGCGGGCAGGACACACACCGGCAACGGGCCGGAAATCAACAAACTGTTCAAGGCGCCTACGGTCTCGTCCTGTCCGCATGCCACTCCCCACCCGCCGCTGATGGAGATTCCATGGCCACGACCGCAGACGTGCACCCCGTCGACGAGATACCCCCGGTACGACAGCTCGCCGCCTTCGGGTTGCAGCACGTGCTCGCGATGTACGCCGGCGCCGTCGCCGTGCCGTTGATCGTGGGCGGCGCGCTGAAGCTGTCGCCCGCCGACCTGGCGTATCTGATCACCGCGGACCTGCTGGTGTGCGGCATCGCCACGCTGATCCAGTGCGTCGGCTTCTGGCGGTTCGGGGTCCGGCTGCCGATCATGCAGGGGTGCACGTTCGCCGCCGTGTCACCGATGGTGCTCATCGGGACGGCGGGGGGCGGACTGCCCGCGATCTACGGCTCGGTGATCGTCGCCGGGCTGGCCATCATGCTGCTCGCGCCGCTCTTCGGCCGGCTGCTGCGCTTCTTCCCGCCGCTGGTGACCGGCACGGTGATCCTGATCATCGGGGTCTCGCTGCTGCCGGTCGCGGGCAACTGGGCGGCGGGCGGCGCCGGGGCGAAGGACTTCGGGGAGCCGAGGAACCTGGCACTGGCGGGCTTCGTGCTGGCCGTGGTGCTCGGCGTGCAGCGGTTCGCACCCGCCTTCCTCTCCCGGATCGCCGTGCTCCTCGGCATCGCGGCCGGTCTGGCGGTCGCCGTGCCGTTCGGGTTCACCGACTTCAGCGGGGTCGGGGACGCCGACTGGGTGGGCGTCAGTACGCCGTTCCACTTCGGGGCGCCGCGATTCCGCTTGTCCGCGATCGTGTCCATGCTGGTCGTCGCCCTGGTCACCATGACCGAGACGACGGGTGACCTGATCGCCGTCGGTGAGCTGACCGGGCGGAAGGTCGAGCCGCGCCCCCTCGCCGACGGGCTGCGCGCGGACGGCCTGTCGACCGTGCTGGGCGGGGTGTTCAACACCTTCCCGTACACGGCGTACGCGCAGAACGTGGGCCTGGTCGGCATGACCCGGGTGCGCAGCCGCTGGGTGGTGGCGGCGGCCGGCGGGATCCTGGTGCTGCTCGGTCTGCTGCCCAAGCTGGGCGCGGTGGTCGCGGCGATCCCGGCGCCGGTGCTCGGCGGGGCCGGCCTGGTGATGTTCGGGACGGTCGCGGCGAGCGGGCTGCGGACGCTGGCCCGGGTCGGCTTCAAGGGCAACGACGACCTGACCGTGGTGGCCGTCTCGGTGGCGATCGGCCTGCTGCCGGTGGGCGTGCCCACGGTGTACGCGAAGTTCCCGGACTGGTTCCAGACGGTGATGAACAGCGGCATCAGCGCGGGCTGCCTGTCCGCGATCGTGCTGAACCTGCTCTTCAACCACCTTCCGGTGAAGCGGGGTTCAGCCGCCGGCGCGCAGTCGGCCGGACTGCCGGTCGGCGGCGGCGAGGAGGCTGTCGAGCAGCCCCGGGAAAAGGCCGTCTAGATCGTCCCGGCGCAGGCCGTTCATCTTGGCCGTGCCCCGGTAGACCTGCCGGATGACCCCGCTCTCCCGCAGCACCCGGAAGTGGTGCGTGCTGGTGGACTTGGTGACCGGCAGGTCGAACTGCGAGCAGGTCAACTCCGCTTCCCGTACCGCGAGTTCGCGCACGATCTGGAGCCGCATCGGGTCGGAGAGCGCGTGCAGCACGGACTCCAGCCGGATCTGTTCCCGTTCCGGATGCGGCAGCGCACGGCCGGCGGTGGCGGTGTCGGTCACCACGACTGCCCCTTCCTCGCAAGAAGCTCGACTGTCTGCATTGTACGAGAGCCATCGTAGTTTGACATCCATCGTAGTACGAGGAGTACCGTACGAACCGATCAGCGGTCCGTGACGAATGGAGTACGTCGTGAGTGCGCTCTTCGAGCCCATCACCCTGCGCGAAGTGACCATCCCGAACCGGGTGTGGATGCCCCCGATGTGCCAGTACTCGGCCGACCCGGAGGGGCCGCTCACCGGTGCTCCGAACGACTGGCACTTCGCGCACTACGCGGCGCGGGCCGCCGGCGGCACCGGCCTGATCGTGGTGGAGGCCACCGCGGTCTCGCCCGAGGGCCGGATCTCCCCGTACGACCTCGGGCTGTGGAACGACACCCAGGTGGAGGCCTTCCGCCGGATCACCCGCTTCCTCACCGCCCAGGGCACCGTGCCGGCGGTCCAGATCGGCCACAGCGGCCGCAAGGCGTCCACCGACCGGCCGTGGAAGGGCGGCGCGCCCGTCGGACCGGAGGCGCACGGCTGGCAGCCGCTCGCCCCGAGCGCACTGCCGTTCGACGAACGCCACCCGGTCCCCAACGAGTTGACGATGGACCAGATCACCGAGGTCGTCGGCCAGTTCACCGCCACCGCGCGCCGGGCGCTCGCCGCGGGGTTCGAGGCCGTCGAGATCCACGGTGCCCACGGCTACCTGATCAACGAGTTCCTCTCCCCGCACTCCAACCACCGCACCGACGCCTACGGCGGCTCCTACGAGAACCGCACCCGGTTCGCCCTGGAGGTCGTGGACGCCGTGCGGGAGGTGTGGCCCGCGGACAAGCCGGTCTTCTTCCGCGTCTCGGCCACCGACTGGCTCCAGGGCGGCGGCTGGACCCCCGAGGACACGGTCCGCTTCGCCCGCGACCTGCACGCCCACGGTGTCGACCTGCTCGACGTCTCCACCGGCGGGAACGCCGCCGGCGTCTCCATCCCGACCGGGCCGGGCTACCAGGTCCCGTTCGCCGCCCGGGTGAAGGCCGAGACCCCGATGCCGGTCGCCGCGGTGGGCCTGATCACCGAGCCCGAGCAGGCCGAGAAGATCGTGGCGAACGGCGAGGCGGACGTGGTCCTGCTCGGCCGGGAACTCCTGCGCAACCCGTCCTGGGCCCGCCAGGCGGCACGCGAGCTGAAGGCAGGGATCCGGGTCCCGGACCAGTACCACCGCTCGGTCTGAGCCGGGGCCGCCGGGCCGGTTCCCCGGCCCGGCGGTGCGGGTCAGACCGGCAGCAGCCGCCCGACGGTCCGCTCCAGCCGGGGCAGTGTGCGCTGGCCGGCCAGGGCGAGGACGATCGCGGCCACGACACCCGCCCAGGCGACCGGGCCGAGCGGGGTGCAGCCGAAGACGCGGCTGATGCCCGGGGTCTGGACCACGGCCACCAGGGCCAGCGCCGAGCCCAGCGAGGTGATCTGCACCAGGCGGCTGTCGCGCCGGTCCAGCAGGGTCTGCACCAGCTGGGTGCCGACCACCCCGCACAGCGCCATGGTGCTGGAGCGGCGGGCGGTGCCCGGTGTGAAACGGCCGATCAGCCAGGCCGCGAGCGCGCCCAGGCAGGTGGTCAGGGCCCGGTGCCGGATCTGCCGCAGCAGGGGATCGCCCAGCACTCCGGCGGCCTCCTCCACATGGCCCAGGTCCGCCTCGCCCTCCTTCTCGGTCACCGCCACCGCCATCGACGGGAACAGGTCGGTGAAGAGGTTCACCATGAGCATCTGCCGGGTGGACAGCGGCGCCCGGCCGGACAGCAGCGTGCCGAGGATGCCGAACCCGACCTCGCCCGCGTTGCCGCCGATCAGGATGGCGATCGCGTCGGCCACGCTGTGCCACAGCGCGCGGCCCTCGCCGACCGCGTCGATCAGCACCGTCATGTCGTCGTCGGTCAGCACGATGTCCGCGGCGTTGCGCGCGGCGGCCGACCCGCGCGCGTTGATGCCGACGCCGATGTCGGCCGCGCGGATGGCCGCGGCGTCGTTGGCGCCGTCGCCGACCATGCCGACCACCCGGCCCGCGTCCCGCAGCGCCTCCACGACCTGGAGCTTCTGCTCGGGCGCCACCCGGGCCACCACGCCCGCGTCGCGCAGCATCCGGGCCCGGGACGCGCGGTCGGCCGCGGCCAGCTCGTCGCCGGTGACCACCACGGTGTCCTCCGGCCAGCCCAGGTCGGCGGCGATGGCCCGCGCGGTCTGCGGATGGTCGCCGGTGAGCATGACCGGTCGTACGCCCGCCGCGTTCAGCCCGTTCACCAGCGCCGTGGAGGTCTGGCGCGGTACGTCGGACAGCGCCAGCAGACCGATGAACTCCAGTTCCTGAAGCGGCTGTTCGAGGGCGTCGGACTCCTGCTCCCCCGCGCCGAGCCGGCGTTCGGCCACCGCGAGGACCCGCAGACCGGCCCCGGCCAGCGTGTGCGCGGAGTCGGAGGCGTGCGCCGGCAGGCCGGGGCAGGCGGGCAGCACGGTCTCCGGGGCGCCCTTGACCACCAGGACGGCCGGGCCGTCCCCGCTCCGGCCGACGGCGGCGGCGTACCCGCGCGCGGCCTCGAACGGCAGGTCGGCGAGCTGGGTCCAGTCGGGGTCGGGCGGCGCCGCGGTCAGCACGGCCTCGTCGGTGGCGTGCACCGGCCGGTCGGAGTCGCCGTTCAGCCGCGGGCAGGCCCGCGCGGCGGCCCGGATCGTCTCCTCGGAGCCGGCGTCGTCCACCGCGCGGACCGTGCCCCCGGCGTCGGAGGTGCGCACCAGCCGCAGCCGGTTCTCGGTGAGCGTGCCGGTCTTGTCGAAGCAGATGGTGTCCATGCGGCCCAGCGCCTCCAGGGTGCGCGGGGTGCGCACCAGGACACCGCCCCGGCTCAGCCGCCGAGCGGCCGCCAGCTGCGCGACCGTCGCCACCAGCGGCAGCCCTTCCGGTACGGCCGCCACGGCCACCGCCACCCCGCCGCTGACCGCCTCGCGGATCGGGGTGCCGCGCAGCAGCGCCAGCCCCGTCACCGCGGCGCCGCCCGCCAGCGTCAACGGCAGTGCCTTGCGGGTGAGTTCCTGGAGCCTGGCCTGGACGCCGGCGGCCGGGGGCGTACGGGCGGCGAGGTGCACGGCACGGGCGGCCTCGGTGCGGTCGCCGGTGTCGACGACGATGGCCCGGGCGTCGCCCGCCACCACGGTCGTGCCCTCGAAGAGCATGCACCGCCGGTCGGCCACCGGGGCGTGCGGGGTGGGGTCCGTCTGCTTCTCCACCGGCAGCGACTCCCCGGTCAGGGCGGACTCGTCCACCTCCAGGCCCTCCTGCCACAGCAGCCGGGCGTCGGCGGGCACCACGTCGTCCGTCTTGAGCTGGATCACGTCGCCCGGCCGGAGCTTGCCCGCCTCCACCGTGCGGGTGCCGCCGGCCGGGGCCTCGGTCTCCGGCGGCACCAGGCGCGCCCTCTGCTTCTGCTCCGCGACGAGCCCGGACAGCGCCCGCTCGGCCCGCAACCGCTGGATGCCGCCGACCAGGGCGTTCAGGTCGAGGGCGCCGACGACGAGCAGCGCGTCCATGACGGAGCCGAGGATCGCCGACGCGGCCGAACCGACGGCCAGGACCGGGGTGAGCGGGTCCTGGAGTTCGCCGCGGACGGCGCGGCCGAGCCGGTAGGACCAGCGGGCGGGCGCAATGACCGGATGCCGGCCGACGCCCTCGGCCGCCTTGCGCATCCGGGTGCCCAGCCCGCCGAACGGGCCGGTCTCGGCGGCCGGTTCGTGGGCCAGCCGGTCACGGGCCTCGTCCGGGTCCAGCTCGTGCCAGTGCACCCGGGGGCGCGGGTGCGGGGAGCGGGCCGCCGCCACGCCCAGTGCGGACCGCATCCCGGACAGCAGGGCCAGGGCGGCGCCGGCGTCGACGGGTGCGTGCCGGAGCCCCGGCAGCACGGACCGGCGGCCACGTCCGCCGCCGGACTCGCCGACGGCGACGAGCAGCCCGGACAGCGCGGCACCGGAGCGGGCCAGGGTCTGGGCCCGGTGGCCGACCCGGCGGGCGGCCGGGACCGCGGTCAGCACCCGCCACACGTCGGGCAGGCCGTGCAGGGCGAGGATGTCCGCGCCCCAGACCACCGCCGCGTCCCGGTCGGTCAGGGCGAGCGCGACATCGGCGGCCCGCAGGGCGTCCAGCACGTCGTGCTCCTCGGCCGTGCGGACCCGGGCGGCCACCAGGACGGCGCCCTCGTCGCCACGCGCCTCGTACACGACGTCGTCCAGCGGCCTGCGGGCGTCGACGACCTGGTCGGCGAGGCCGGTGAAGTCCTCCAGGGCCGGGTCGTCCACGAGGACGACCCGGAGCCCGGCCCGGCGGGCCGCGTCCAGCACCGGTTCGGCCCACGGGTCGGCCTCGCCTTCCTCCGTGCGCAGCGCACTCGGGTGCAGGACGACCGTGCCGGCCATCTCCAGCTGGCGCAGCCGCTCCGGGGCGCGGACCAGCACGCCGGTGCGGGCCAGGGCGGCGCTGAGCACGGCGTGGAAGGCGGCGGGACCGTAGCGGGCGGCCTTCGGGGAGCCGGCCAGCACCGCTTCGGCCGCCTCGGCGCCGTCGTGCTTGACCAGGAGGGTGGCCGCCGCGCCCAGGAGGCTGCCGGCGGAGGCGTGGGCCGCGTACTCCTGGGCCGGGGAGACGCGCAACGGCGGGCGCGGCGGGCCCTGCGCGGCGAGGCTGACGCGGTCGGGGGCGCACAACTGGTCGTGCACGGCGTCGAAGGCGGCCGAGCGGGCCACCGTCTCGGCGACCTGGCAGGCCCGCAGGGCGCCGTCGAGCACCAGGGAGGTGGGGGTCTGGCCGGCGCCGTGCACGGCGGCGTTCGCGCAGGCCAGCAGGAGGTCCATCCCGGAGTCGCCGAGCCGGGCGCGCAACCATGCGCGGGAACGCGGGTTCTCCCGCAGGAGCGTCACGGCCGCGGTCACCACCCGGGGCGAGGGCGGCAGCCGCAGCGCGTACGCGGTCAGCGCCACCGCGATCCCGGCGCCGTCGGCGGCGAGCGTCGCCACCGCCGCGCGCACCCCGGCCGGGTCGGCCGGGTGCGTGGTCTCCTCCACGTCCGCGCCCTCAAGGACGAGCCCGTGCCGCTCGGCGAGGGCGGCCGCGTGGTCCAGGACGCGGTCGGCGGCCTCCTCCTCGGTCACGGTCACCACCAGGCGGGCGAGTCCCTGGTCCCAGTAGGCGACGAGTACGTCGGGGTGCTCCGCCAGCGCCTCGGCCATCCGGCGCGCCAGGTGTTCGGTGCCGCCCGCGCGCCGCGCCTGCTCGCGTTCCAGGGGCCGTACCGCCAGGTGGGTGCGGGCCCCGGCCCGCCAGTGGTCACCGGAGCCGGGCAGCGCGTTGCGCGCCACCCGCCCCACACGCGCGGCGGCGTCCAGGCCCCGCACACCGGCGCGCGCGGTTCCGGCGGCGACACCGGCGGCCAGTCCGACCGCCGGAACCGCCGGTGCCGCCGCCCGCGCGAGCAGGCGCTGCGCCGTCGGCAGCCAGCGGGCGGCGGGCGACGGCGCTGTCGGCAGACCGGGCACATGACCTCCTCAGAGCGTGGTGCGATCGGGGCGCGCGGTGGGTCCGTGGGAACCGGAGGACGTCTTGCCCGCCGACGCCCGCACACCGTGGGCGCCCTCGGGCGGGCCGGACGCGGGTGAGGTACCGGGCTCCTTGGCGGGCCCCGGCGCCGCGGTACCGACCGGCGCCTGGGTGCCCACGGCAGTCCCGGTGCCGGCCGCCTGGCCGGGACCGTGTTCCCCCCCGCCGGACCCGAGGGCCGCGGTGCCCGGGTCGTGCGCGGGTTCGGCGGGCGGGGCCGTCTCCGCGGCGCCCACCGGCTGAGCGGGCCGGGGCTGGGTGAGCCAGGCCACCGCCGCGCCGGTGAGGGCCACGGGCCACTCCACCACGCCCGCGGCGCCGAGCACGCCCGCTCCCGCGTAGACCGCCATGCGCCGACCGCGGGGCGAGACCGCGCCGACCTTGTCCAGTGTCTCCTCGGCGGCCCTGGTCACCGTTCCGGCGCCGGGCACCCTGCGCAGTACCGAGGCCGCGCCGCGCAGGGGCGCCGTGAGGGCCGACGACTTCTGCTCAGCCATGACTCTCCTCGGGTGAGATCGTCTTGCGTGCCCCACCGAGTGCCCGCGACCGTGCTGGTCATCCCCTCCTTTCGCGGGGAAACCACTATTTCCAAGGAAATGTCATGAATCCCTTCGGCGCCACCCGCCCCACCCGTCAGGAGGTGTGCCGGAACAGCCCCGCCGGCACGGCCGCGGCGAGGACGCCGTAGCCCTCGGGGTTGAGGTGCAGCCAGTCCCCGGCGTGCAGCGCGGGCTGGAGCCGGTCGGGGACCTCGGGGTCCCGTACCGCCCGGTCGAAGTCGAGCACCGCGTCGAAGTGGCCGGGGGTGCGGATCCAGGCGTTGACGCGCTGCCGGGCGGCCTCCCGCTCGCCGGCCGGATCGTCGTACGGGGTGCTGCCGCTGAACGGGGTGAGGGTCGCGCCGTAGACCCGGATGCCCTGGGCGTGGGCGCGGACGACGATCTGCCGGTACCCGGCGATCAGGCCGTCGGTGACCGCGCGCTGCGCTTCGGGGGTGGCGTCGGCGGTGCCGATGTCGTTGACGCCCTCGAAGAGGATCAGCCAGGCCACGCCGCTGCGGGAGAGGACGTCCCGGTCGAGGCGGGCGAGGACGTTGGGGCCGAGCCCGTCGTTGAGGACGCGGTTGCCGCCGGCCGCCTGGTTGAGGACGGCGATGTCCGAGGTGGCGGGGTTGCCGTGCAGGCGGTCGTAGAACTGGTCGGGCCAGCGGTCGTTGCCGTTGGTGGTGGAGCCGCGTCCGTCGGTGAGGGAGTCGCCGACCAGGGCGACCGCCTCGGTACGGCCGGAGGCCAGCACCTCGACGTCGCTGAGCAGGTACCAGTGGTCGACGGCGGTCGCGCCGGGGAGGTCCTGGTCGTGCGTGTGGTCGCCGTGCGCGAGGTACGACGTGGTGCGCGAGCCGGGATGGGAGGTGAGCGCGAGCGACGCCTGGCCGCGCGCGGTGTACGCCGTCACCGTCAGCTCGGACCCGGCGCGCAGCTCGAAGTCGAGGGGGTCGGAGACCATCTGGGCGCCCACCGGGACGGTCGTGGAGTCCCGGCCGGCGAAGGTGACCCGGCGCAGGGTCCCGGGTTCGACCGCATCGGCCCCGGCCCTGCCGTCGCGGGGCAGGGCCACGGTGACGGCGGTCAGCGGCAGCGGGGTGTCGCCGTACGCGTTGGAGAACCGCAGCCGGATGCGGGGGCCGCCGGCGGTGACGCGCACCGTCTGCCGCAGGGTGGTGTCGACGAGCACCGACTTCTCGCCGGTGTACGGCGCGGGCGGCAGGTTGGCGGGCTCGGTCAGCTGGGGCATGCCGGTCCAGGTGTTCACCCAGTGCCGGCCGGGGCCGGCCGCGGCGGTGGCCGGAGCCGTCCTCTTGACCAGCGCCGTGAGCGCTGAGGCCGTCACGGCGAGGGCGAGGACGAGGACGCAGGTGCTGAGGACGGTGGCGAGCGGTGTTCTGCTGGGCGACTTCACGGAGACCTTTCCGGGGTGCGGGGCGACGGCGGGTGCCGGATGTGCGGAGCTGACAGGCGGGGCTGCCCGAGGCTCCGGTGCGGCGGGGCGCGCGCCGACGGCTCATGCCGTTGCGGTGCGCGCCCCCGGGTCATCGACCGACCGTGCACGCACTGCCGTTGAGGCCGAAGGCGGCCGGTGCCGCGCTGTCGCCGGTGTGCGTGGCCTGGTAGCCGATGGTCACGCTCGCGCCGGGGGCGAGGGTGGCGTTGTACGAGGCGTTGGTCGCCGTCACGGCGCCGGAGTTCGGGCCGAAGGTGGCGTTCCAGCCGTTGGTGATGGTCTGGCCCGCCGGGAGGGTGAAGCCGAGCTTCCAGCCGTTCAGCGCGGTCGTACCGGTGTTGGTGACGGTCACGGAGGCGGTCAGACCGGTGCTCCAGGCGCTGACGCCGGCCGTGACCTCGCAGGCACCGGCGGGCGGTTGCGGGGTGGTGCCGCCGCCGTCGAGACCGAAGAAGGTGAGTGCCCGGGAGGCCATACCCGGGCCGTAGAGGTTGTGGCCGACGCCCTGGAGGCTGATCGCCTCGACGGGAGCCCGGTCACCGGTGGCGCCGTAGCGGGTGCGGGTCCAGCCGGAGACGGGGGTGTCGGTCGCGGCCGGGGTCTGGCCCACGCCGAGCACGTTCGTCCACTGCTTGATCTCCTCCCCGAAGTCGGGGTAGCGCAGGGTGTCGTCCGCGGTGCCGTGCCACAACTGCATCCGGGGGCGCGGACCGGTGTAGCCGGGGTGGGCGGCACGCACGAGGTTGCCCCACTCCTGCGGGGTGTGGCTGACGGTGCCGCCGGCGCAGGCGCTGTTCCACTCGGAGCCGTCGGTGGTGGCGAAGCAGCCGAAGGGGACCCCGGAGAAGGCGGCGCCCGCCGCGAACACGTCGGGGTAGTCGCCGAGCAGGACGATGGTCATCATCGCGCCGGAGGAGATGCCGATGACGAAGACCCGGCCGGTGTCGGCGGCGTAGGTGCGGGTCGCCCAGTCGACCATGGACCGGATGCCGACGGGGTCGCTGCCGCCGTCGCGGCGGAGCGCCTGCGGGGAGGAGACGTCGAAGCACTTGCCGGCGCGGGTCACCGACGGGTACACGACGACGAACCCGTACCGGTCGGCCAGCGAGGCCCATTCGGTGCCGGAGTACATCGCGGAGGCGGAGCCGCCGCACCAGTGCACGGCCACCACGACCGCCGGGTGCGGGGTGACGTCGCCCGGTGCGTAGACGTACATCCGGAGGTTGCTGGGGTTGGTGCCGAAGCCGGTGACCTCCGTGAGCGTGGCCGTGGGGACGGCCCGCTCCCGGGCCGTGGCCGGGGGCGCGGCGAGGGCCAGTGCCGCGAGGAGCGGCAGGAGGGCACCCAGGAGGGCGACGAGTGCCTCGCGGGGGCCGGTTCTTGAGCGGTGCGGTGTGGGGGGCACGTCACTCGTCCCTTCGGATCGCGGCTCGTGCGAGGGCGCGCTGCGTGCGCGTCGTGCGAGGAACACCCGGCATCGTGGCATGGACACGCGGTTCTTGGAAGCGCTCCCACGGCACTCCCCGGCCGACCGGAACCGCGCTGCGCGACCCGTTGACCAGAAAGCGCTTGCACCCTACGGTCTGTTCATCAGCGTGACCGACCGGCGCCCCAACGGGCCTCGGCAGCCACCGAACCCCCACCAGCGTTCCGTATGACATACGTGATTCACGTACACGACCGAGCCCACGCGGGACCCCACCCGGATCCGCACGAGCTCTACCTACAAGGGCAGCAAGCTCGTCGGCGTCAACACCAACTACGGCGGCAGCGCGACCCTGAGGAACGTCACCATCGTCGGGGACACCGGCAAGGAGCCGACCACGAACGGCTCGGGGCCGGACGGCACGTACTGCGAGTACTCCAGCTCGGACATCACCTACAAGTGATCGCCGCCCGCGCGGCCCGGACACCGTGGTGAGCGGGACGCCCGCGCCGGTGCGCGGCGGTCCCACGTCCCGGCGGGGTCGTCACGGCAGGCTGGACCACCCCCGGTCGTGCGGTCAGCGTTCGCCTTCCGCTTCCAAGGCACCCAGGGTCGCGGCCAGTTCCCGCCGGTAGTCGGCGTAGGCCGTCCGCAGGTCCTCCCCCGGCCAGTCGGGGGGCAGCAGCACGGCCGGCAGGACCGGGTCGGTGAGCAGGTGCCGGACGGCCGCCGCGTAGGCGGTGAGCCGCACGGCCGGGTGGTCGGCCCCGGTCGCGCGGGTGAACAGGGAGCGCGCGGTGGCCGCCCAGTCGGCCAGCGGCCAGAGCCGGGCGGCAAGCTCGCGCGGGGGCTCGTCGGGGCGCGCGGTGTACGTCAGCGCCACCTGGCGCAGGTCACCCGGCAGCGGGCGGTCGAGGTTCGCCGGGCGCAGCCAGACGCCCTCGCGGAGTTCGGCCAGGCGCAGGGCGGTCAGCCGGGCGCGCAGGTCGGCGCGTTCGGCGGGGCCGCGGCCCGTCGCCGTGATCACCACCATCTCCCAGTCGCCGTCCCACGCGCGCGTGCGGGGACGCACGGCTTCGTCCTGGCGTCGTTGCCGGGCCAGCAGCCGGTCGCTGAGCCGGTAGACGGCGTCGCCGCGCCGGAGGTCGCCGGCGGCCACCATCCGGCTCAGCGCGGCCCGCAGCGTGGAGCCGCCGACCCCGAACGGCTCCACCAGCCGGACCAGGTCCTTCACCGGCAGCCGGGGCGGATGCACGCCGAGGAGCAGGCTCAGCACGACCGATCGGGCCGACAGCGGTCGCAGGCCGGCCGCGTCCGCGTCCGGCCCCGCGGGGACGTTCATGCGCATGGCCCCGTACTGTACGTGCGTTCCCTTGTTGCATCATTGCTGCAGCCGTAGGAAGAGTGCAACATGGCAGTCATGGTCTCGTTTTCCGAGCAGTCGAAGCTGCCGTCGCCGTCCCAGCCGTCGTACGCCACGCACGACGTGACCAATCAGCCCCCGCCGCTCGCCCCCTACGACGCCTCCGACGACCCGGCCCTGCTGGAGGGGCTGCGCCGGGAGGGCGCGGAGTGGGCCGAGGAGGACGTCCGGCGGCTGGGGGCGCGCGCCGGCAGCGCGGAGGCGCAGGAGTGGGGCGAGCTGGCGAACCGGTACGAGCCGGTGCTGCGCACCCACGACCGCTACGGCCACCGTGTCGACGAGGTGGAGTTCCACCCCAGCTGGCACCACCTGATGCGGACGGCGGTCGCCGAGGGCCTGGCCGGTGCCCCGTGGGCCGACGACCGGCCGGGCGCGCACGTCGCCCGGACCGCGGGCGGTCTGGTGTGGGGGCACACGGAGGCCGGACACGGCTGCCCCACGTCGATGACGTACGCCGCCGTGCCCGCCCTGCGCGCACAGCCGGATCTCGCCAAGCTGTACGAGCCGCTGCTCACCAGCCGGGAGTACGACCCCCGGCTGCGCGTTCCGGCCGAGAAACCCGGGCTGCTCGCCGGGATGGGCATGACCGAGAAGCAGGGCGGCTCCGACGTCCGGACGAACTCCACCACGGCCACGCCCACCGGGGAGGCGGGCGTCTACACGCTGCGCGGGCACAAGTGGTTCACGTCGGCGCCGATGTGCGACGTCTTCCTGGTGCTCGCACAGGCCCCGGGCGGGCTGTCGTGCTTCCTGGTGCCGCGCGTCCTGCCGGACGGCAGCCGCAACACCTTCCGCATCCAGCGGCTGAAGGACAAGCTCGGCAACCGGTCCAACGCCTCCTCGGAGCCGGAGTTCGACCGGACCGTGGCCTGGCTGGTGGGCCCTGAGGGGCGGGGGGTGAAGACGATCATCGAGATGGTCAACTGCACCCGTCTGGACTGTGTGATGTCCTCGGCGACCCTGATGCGCAAGACGCTGGTCGAGGCGGGGCACCACGCCCGGTACCGCAGCGCGTTCGGCGCCCGGCTGGTCGACCAGCCGTTGATGCGCAACGTCCTGGCCGATCTCGCGCTGGAGTCGGAGGCGGCGACGACGCTCACGCTGCGGCTGGCCGGCGCGGCCGACCGCGCGGTGCGCGGGGACGCCGGCGAGCGGGCCTTCCGGCGCATCGCCACCGCCGTCGGCAAGTACTGGGTCACCAAGCGGGGCCCGGCCTTCACCGCCGAGGCCCTGGAGTGCCTGGGCGGGAACGGGTACGTGGAGGACTCCGGCATGCCCCGGCACTACCGGGAGGCCCCGCTGCTGTCGATCTGGGAGGGCTCCGGCAACGTCAACGCGCTCGACGTGCTGCGCGCCCTGGGCCGCGAACCGGACACCGCCGAGGCGCTGTTCGCCGAACTCGCCCTCGCGCGCGGGGCGGACACCCGGCTCGACACGGCCGTGGCCGCGCTCAAGCGCGATGTGGCCGGAACCGATCAGGTGGGCGCTCGCCGGCTGGTCGAGCGGATGGCGCTCGCGCTCCAGGCATCCCTGCTCGTCCGGCACGCTCCGCACCCGGTCGCGGACGCCTTCTGCGCGAGCCGGCTGGGCGGCGACTGGGGCCACTCGTTCGGCACCCTGCCGGCGGGAACCGACCTCGACGCCGTCCTGGGGCGCACCCTGCCCGACCGGAACTGACCCCTTCGCGCGCGCGTGCCGGGCGACCGCGTCCGGTGGCCGGTCACCGCCGACGGATCGCACACAGTCAGCGTGCGGTTCCGGACCGTTGTCAGTGCCGTGGTGCACACTCCCGATCAGGTGCCACTCGTCTGGGGAGGACAGGGAGGACAACGTGTTCACGGGGATCGACGAGGTCGACTGGGCCTCGCTGCGGCACGCGCACGGCAGAGCGGAGGACGTGCCCGGGTGGTTACGGGCCCTGGCGTCCCCGGACACCGTCGAGCGGGCGACCGCGCTCGACGGGCTGTACGACGCGGTGCACCACGCGGGGAGGGTGTACGAGGCGACGCTGGCCTGCGTGCCCTTCCTGTTCGCGCTGGCGGCCCGCGAGGAGGTACCGGACCGGGGCTGCATCGTGGAGCTGCTGGTCGGCATCGGCGGGGAGGGCGACGGGAGCGCGGGCGCGGGAGGCGCGGCGAACGCGGCGTGGGAGGCGGTACGCGCCGGTGCCGACGCCTTCGTCACGCTCGCCGGGGACCCGGATCCGGTGGTGCGCCGGGCGGCGGCCGGGGCCCTGGTGCGGTTCCTGGACGACCCCGTGCGGGTCCTGGGGCTGCTGCGCCGGCGACTGCGGGCCGAGCGGGACGACCACGTGCTGCCGGCCCTGACGGAGGCACTCGCCCTGTTCGCGCGCCGGTATCCCGCCCTCGCCGACGACGCGCTGGACCTCCTGGCCGAACAGAGCGCGCCGCCCTACGCGCCGGGCCCCCGGCTCGCGGCACTCGGCCAGCTCGCGCTCCACGCGCCCGTCCGGCTCCCCGCCGACCTGGTGCCCACGGCGGTCCGGCTGCTGCGCGAGCGGTCCGCGCACCGCCGGCCGCCCGCGGAGCGCGCCGGAACGGACACCCTGGTGCGCCGGATACGGCGGCTGCGTCCCTCGGACGAACAGGGCGCCGTGCTGCTGCGCACCCTGCACAGCGCGCTCGGAGACCGGGTGCACGACCGGATCGCCCTGCTCACCGGGCAGTTGACCAGCCCGGACCCGGTCGACCGGTGCAACGCCGTCTGGATGTCGGCGGGCCTGTTCCGTGGCTGGCGCGGCGACTACGGCGCGCCCGTCCGGCTGCTGGGCGCCCAGCTGAACACCGATCAGGACCGCCTGCGGGACGCGGCGGTCTCGGTCCTGGCGGAGCTGTACGCGCTGGCGGCGCCCGCCGCGGACGACCTGCACGCGCTGGTGAGCACCCGGCCCGACCTGTGGACGCACCGCTGGGAGCGCGGCTCCCCCACGCTGGGCGGCCCGCTCAAGGCGCTGGCCCGGACCGGCGATCCCCGCGCGGTCCCGGCCCTGGCCCAGTTGCTGGCCGGTCCGGCGGCGCCCGTCGGACTGGGCTGCGAAGCCGCGCACCTGGGCCGGGCCGCGGCCCCGCTGGCCCCCGCGCTGAGGCTCCGCCTCGGCCGTGTCCCGCTCGCCTCCCCCACCGCCGTCCGGCTCGCCGGCCCGCTGCTGACGGCTGTCAGGGCCATCGGCGACAAGGAGGCCGTGCCCGAACTGGTACGGCTGCTCTCGGGCGCCCCCGACGGCCTGGGAGCGCGGGACGCGGTCGCCGGCCAGGTGATCGAAACGCTGGCGGGACTGGGCGCCGCCGCGCAGACGGCACCGCTCCTGCGCCGGCTGTTCCACACCCGGCACGCGGCCACCGCGGCGGGCGCGCTGTGGTCGGCGGACGGGGACGCCACCACCGTACTCCCCGTGTTGCTGCGGGAGTTGGCGCGGGACGATCCCGATGCCCGGCGCGCCGCCGTCCGGCAGCTCGGCAGGCTGGGGCCGGCCGCGCGCCCCGCGCTGCCCGAGCTGCGCCGCCTGGCCCGGTCCGGACCGGTGCGGGAGCGGATACCGGCCGCGTGCGCGCTGTGGCGCGTCGCCGGGGATCCCGAACCGGTGCGGACCGTCTTCCGGTCCGCCTGGACGGCGGACCCCCGCACCCGCGGCCCGATCGCCCGGTGCCTGACCACCATGGGCCCGGCCGCGGGGCCGCTGCGCGACCTGATCACCGCGGAACTGACCCACCCACGCCGGCACACGGCCCCCGGGCGCGCGTACGGCAGACGTGACATCCCGGACGACGAGGAACTGCTGAGGAGGTGCCGGGAGGTGTTGACGCGGCTTTAGGGCCTGCCCGACGGTTCCGCTCTGGCGCGCGAGGCCGAGGAGCCCTGCGGCGCTGCCGCGGCCCGGCCCGCTTCCCCACGCCGTGGAGCGGGCCGCCGACGGTATCCGGAACCCCTCCCGGGCCGGGCCGACGTACCCCGGCGGGTCAGACCGTTCGGCCCCACTGGGGGCCCAGCCGGGCCCATTCCGCGTCCCAGGCCTCCATGCGCCGGTGTTCCAGACGGCTCCGCACGGCCAGGCCGGCGACGAAGGGGACGGCGGCGGTGCTCGCGCCGACCAGGAGGCCTATCAGGGTGGACCGGAACGCGGCCTCGGAGGCGGTGGTGGGGCGGGAGACCAGGTGGCCCTTCGGGTCGGTCCAGACGGTGACCGGTGTACCGGGCTTGCTGCCGGGCTCCACCCGGGTCCGGCCGGTGTGGGCGGAGCCGTCGGTGACCGTCCAGCGGACCTCGGCCCAGATCCGTTCCCCGGCGGAGGCACGGCTGCTGTGCGCCGGGGACTTCCCCGGGACCTGCGCGACGACCCGGGCCACGGTGGGCCGCCAGGTGGCCCGCTCCCGGGCGAGTCCGTGCTCCACCGAGCCGGCCGCCGCCAGGCCGGCGAGCACGCCCGCCAGGACGGTCAGCAGACAGGCGCCGAGCACCACCCAGGCCTCCACGACGTCGGCCCGGCGCTTGAGCGGGTTGCGCCGCCAGCGCCACAGCCACACCTTCGGACCACGGAACGCCTTCAAAGGCATCCTCCTCACGAGCGCACCGACCGGCCGGACCGCCCTCCCATACGCGGGAGACCGCTCCGTTGCTCACGACGAGCCGTCTCCCCGACGGTCGCACGAGACACCCCTTTCCCGCAGGCGCATGCCGGAACGGAACCGGCCGATCTTCGCCGCACCCGGCGACACAGACGGTGACCTGGACGAACACCTACTCCGGGGGAGAGTGTCAGTGGTGGGGTGCAGACTGGCCGATATCTGACGGCTATCGGGACAACGGCGTCCCGGAGGTGATCGGCATGACCGAGGTACTGCTCGCGGTGGGCACCCGCAAAGGCCTGTTCATCGCGCGGCGGAGGGGCGACGGCCCCTGGGAGTTCGACGAGCGTCCGTATTTCAACGCGCAGGCGGTCTATTCGGTGGCGATCGACGCCCGCGGCACCCGGCCCCGGCTGCTGGCGGGCGGTGACAGCGCGCACTGGGGCCCGTCGGTGTTCCACTCCGACGACCTCGGCCGCACCTGGACCGAACCGGCCCGGCCCGCCGTGAAGTTCCCGAAGGACACCGGCGCTTCCCTGGAGCGCGTCTGGCAGCTCCACCCGTCCGCCGCCGAGCCCGACGTGGTGTACGCGGGCACGGAACCGGGCGCGCTGTACCGCTCGGAGGACCGCGGCGAGTCGTTCGAGCTGGTCCGGCCGCTCTGGGAGCACCCGTCCCGCCCGCAGTGGGTGCCGGGCGCGGGCGGCCAGTGCCTGCACACGGTGCTCACCGACGCACGCGATCCCAGGGTCGTGACGGTGGCCGTCTCCGCGGCGGGCGTGTTCCGCACGACAGACGGCGGCGCGAGCTGGTCGCCGTCCAACTCCGGTGTCTCGGCGGTGTTCCTGCCGGATCCGGACCCGGAGTTCGGCCAGTGCGTGCACAAGATCACCAGGGACCCGGCCGAGCCGGACCGGCTGTATCTCCAGAACCACTGGGGGGTGTACCGCAGCGACGACGCGGGCGCGCACTGGACCGACATCGGCGAGGGTCTGCCGTCGACGTTCGGCTTCGCGGCGGCGGCGCATCCGCGCCGGGGCGACACGGCGTACGTCTTCCCGATCAACGCGGACGAGGACCGGGTGCCCGCCGGGCGCCGCTGCCGGGTCTTCCGCACGGCCGACGCGGGCCGCACCTGGGAGCCGCTGTCCAAGGGACTGCCGGAGGAGGACCATTACGGGACGGTCCTGCGGGACGCCCTGTGCACGGACGACTCCGACCCCGCCGGGGTGTACTTCGGCAACCGCAACGGCGAGGTGTACGCCTCGGCCGACGACGGCGACAGCTGGCAACTGCTGGCCGCGCACCTGCCGGACGTGCTGTGCGTACGGGCGGCGGTGATCGGCTGATCGCTCGTGGCCTGGTCCTTCGTGGCCCGGTCCCTCGCGCGGGCGGGCAGCGGCGAGGCGCCGCCCGCCGCCGTACTCCGGCCATCGGTTGATCACCGACGGGTGTACGGCAGTAGGGTGACGCCCGTGGCACCACGACCCTTGCATGAAATCGTCGAACCGGGCTGGGCGAAGGCCCTGGAACCCGTCGCCGGACAGATCGCCGCGATGGGCGACTTCCTGCGCGCGGAGATCGCCGCGGGGCGCACGTACCTCCCGGCCGGACCGAACGTCCTACGGGCCTTCCAGCAACCCTTCGACGAGGTACGGGTCCTGATCGTGGGTCAGGACCCGTATCCCACGCCGGGGCACGCGGTGGGCCTGTCGTTCTCCGTGGCACCCGACGTGCGCCCGCTGCCGCCCAGCCTGATCAACATCTTCCGTGAGCTGACCGGCGACCTGGGGCTGCCCCAGCCGTCCACCGGGGATCTCACGCCGTGGACCGAGCAGGGCGTGCTGCTGCTGAACAGGGCGCTCACCACCGCGCCGCGCAGTCCGGGCGCGCATCGCGGCAAGGGCTGGGAGGAGGTCACCGAGCAGGCGATCCGGGCCCTGGCGGCACGCGGCAAGCCGCTGGTGTCCATCCTGTGGGGCCGTGACGCCCGCAACCTGCGTCCGCTGCTGGGCCGTCTGCCGGCGGTGGAGTCCGCGCACCCCTCGCCGATGTCGGCCGACCGCGGCTTCTTCGGCTCGCGCCCCTTCAGCCGCGCCAACGACCTGCTGATCCAGCAGGGGGGACAGCCGGTGGACTGGCGTCTGCCGTGACCGCGTCCGGCACGGCTCCACGCCGCCGCCGACCTGCGGTTCCGTGTCCGGTTCCGCCACGACGCCCGGCACCTGTGCCGGGCGCGTGCCGGCCGCACGCGTCTTCCGGCCGTAACTCATCAGACAAAACAGGACGGATACCGCTCACCTGCACCCTCCCCGAACGGCGGAGGCCGGGAAGCCAGTAACATGCGGCGCCATGAGCTCCCCCACTGGACCCGCGTCCGGCCTGCCCGTACGAATGCCGCGACCCCGCCAGCCCGGACGGCACCGCCGTCCGGAACCGCTGGTGGCTCCCGAGGGCGCGCCCGCGCTCGTCCTCGCGGTGCCCGGTGTGCCCAGCACCACCACGCGCAGCCTCGCCGAGGAGGTCGTGAGCATCGCCCGCTCCGAGCTGCCCGGCCTCGACGCCCGGATCGGGTACCTGGACGGGGACGACGCCGAGTTCCCCGCGCTGCGTTCCGTGCTGGCGCGCGCCGCCGAGGAGCGCACCGCCCGGTATGAGCAGGCCGTCGCCGCCGGGGTCGAGGGGATCAAGGAGCCCGACGGCCCGGTCGCGGTCGTCGTCCCGCTGCTGGCCGGTCCGGACAGCGCGCTGCTGCGTCAGATCCGTCAGGCCGTCATGGACAGCCGGGTCGCCGCCGAACTGACCGATGTCCTCGGCCCGCACCCGCTGCTCGCGGAGGCGCTGCACGTGCGGCTGTCGGAGGCGGGCCTGGCCCGTGCCGACCGCGCCCGGCTGTTCACCGTGGCCACCGCCGCGGACGGCATCATCCTGGCCTCCGTGGGCGGGGAGGAGGCCGTCCAGGCGGCCGGGATCACCGGCATGCTGCTCGCCGCGCGCCTGGCCGTGCCGGTGATGGCGGCGGCCCTGGACCAGGAGGGCTCCATCACCTCCGTGGCCGAGCAGCTGCGTTCCGCCGGCTCGCAGCAGCTGGCCCTGGCGCCGTACCTGATCGGCCCGGAGATCGAGCCGGCGCTGCTGGCCGCCGCCGCCGAGGAGGCGGGCTGCTCCACGTCCGAGGCGCTCGGCGCGTACCCGGCGATCGGCAAGCTCGCGCTCGCCAAGTACACGACGGCGCTGGGCATCGCCCCGCAGCAGCCGCAGAGCACGCCGGCCCGCTGACGCCCCGGCACCTGTACGACACAGGGCCCGCTCCCGGACGGGAGCGGGCCCTTCGCCTTGACCGAGGGTCCCGGCGCGCTCGGGGACGCGGCCTCACGAACCGGGTGACGGCGCCGCGGGCCCGCGGCGCGGCTCAGCCGAAAACCACGCAGGAGGCCGCCGGAACCCGTACGGAGCCGTCGTAGCGGGGCACGCCCGTCGTCCTGTCCACGGCGAACCAGGTCACGTCGCCGGAGCGCTCGTTCGCGGCGTAGAGGAAGCCGTCGTGCTCGGCCAGGGCGCGCGGCCAGTGCCCGCCGCAGGGCACCGTAGCGGTCAGCCGGAGCCCGTCCGCCTCGACGGCGAAGACGGACAGGACGTCCTCGCCGCGGGTCGCGGTCCACACGAAGCGGCCGTCGGGCGAGACGACGATTCCCGACGGGTAGGCGTCGCCGGCGGGCGCGCCGGGCAGCACGGGTACTTCCGTCAGCGGCTTCAGGAAACCGCTCGCGGCGTCCCAGCGGCACACCGTGACCGTCGGGGTCAGCTCGTTGACCACGTAGGCGTGCTCGCCGTCCGGGTGGAAGGCGAGGTGGCGCGGCCCGGAGCCGGGGCGCAGGGCGATCTCGCGGTGCACGGCGGGACTGCCGTCCGCGAGGGTGCACACGCGCACCGAGTCGGTTCCGAGATCGACGCTGACCGCCCACCGCCCGCTGGGGTCGGGCCGCACCTGGTGGGCGTGCGGGCCGCGCTGGCGCCGGTCGTGCGGTCCCGAGCCGGTGTGCTGGAGCCGTCCGGAGGGCGCGCCGGCGAGCGTGCCGTCCGGGCGCACGGGGACGGCGGTGACGCTGCCGCAGCCGTAGTTGGCGGTCAGCACGTGTCCGTCGTACAGGCTGAGGTGGGTGGGGCCGCTGCCGGCCACCGGCACCGGGGGTCCGGCGGGTGCGAGCCGCTCACCGGTGACGCGGTAGGCGGCGACGGCGCCCTCGGCCGTCTCGCTGACCGCGTAGAGCGTGTGCCCGTCCGGTGACAGGGCCAGGTAGGACGGGTCGGGGACGTCCTGCACGGCGAAGGCTAGGGTGAGCGCCCCGGTCCCCGGCGCGACCTCGGCGGTCACCAGTCCCGGGCCGCCCGCCGCCGTGAACGATCCGATGAACGCCCGGCGCCTGCCCGCGCTGCCGTCCTGTGCCACCGTTGTCCCCTCTCGGTCGAGCCCGTCGAGCCGGTCCGGGGCCGACGGTAGCAGTCGCTCAGCCGAGGTCTAGACCAAGAGGCCGGGGCGGCAGGGCGGTTCTTCCGGGAGTTGGCGCACTTCCTCGCTCAGTGGGGGCGCGTTCAGGTCTCGTGCGCCCCGCCCCGGTCACGCCCCGGCCGGCCGGGAGCCCGACGGTGTGCGCAGCGGCTCCGCGAGGTCGGCGAGCGCGCGTTCCAGGCCGTGCAGATGCACCAGGGCGGGTTCGGCGGGCGGCTCGGCGGGGCGGCGCAGGGGTTCGAGGCGGCCGTCGGTGAGCGCCTCCACGGCGGCCTCCACCCGCCAGCAGGCGGCGGCGAGACGGGCGTCGTGTGAGGCCTCGGGGTCGGCGGCGACCGCGACCAGGCCCCGTATCTCGCGGGCGCAGTCGTCGAGGAGCGCCAGGACCCGGCGGGCCCGCGCCTTGCGCGCCGGCATCGGGTTCAGCGAGTGCACCAGCGGGGCCACCGAGAGCCGGACCCGGCCGAGCAGCTGCTCCAGTTCGGCCACGCGCGGCGCGGGGTCGGCGGTGGCGGAGCCGGCGAGGCGGGCGGCGGCCTCGGCCGTGCAGGCGTGCACACAGCGCAGGGCCCGCTGGATCCAGGCGTCGGTGGTGGCGTGCGTGGTGACCGGCAGCACGAACAGGACGGCGAGCGCGGCGCCGAGCGCCCCGACACCGGTTTCGACGAGCCGCAGCGCGAGCAGTCCGGGGCTGAGGACGCCGAGGAGGCCGTACAGGGACTCGGCGAGCAGGGTCACCCAGAGCATCATCCAGGTGTAGGAGACGGCGGCCGTGTAGAAGATGCCGAACACGGCGACCGCGACGAGGACGGCCGTCGGCAGGGGCGCGCCGTGCACCGGGACGGCGATCAGGAAGCCCAGGCAGATGCCGATGACCGTGCCGAGGACCCGGCGGAAGCCGCGGACCAGCGTCTCACCGCGCGAGGCGGTGTTGACGAAGATCCACCAGGTGGCGCCGACGGCCCAGTACCAGCGCTGCCCGGACACCAGCTGGCCCACGACGAGCGCGAACCCGGCGCCGGCGGCGGCCTGGGCGGCCTGCCGGGTGGTCACCCGGGCCAGCCCGGTCCCGGCGGGCGGGGCCGGTACGGCGGCCGGGGGCAGCCGGCGCTCGTAGCACCAGAGGCCGAACCGCACGACGGCCGCGCTGAGCACGGAGAGCAGGACGGCGGCGTACAGCTCCGGCAGCTGTCGCGGGGCGGCGTGCAGGAACTGGGCCACGAAGAACGTCATGAAGGCGAACACGCCGAGGCTGTGCCCGCGCGGTCCCCACCGGCGGGCGTAGACGCCGGCGCCGACGACGGCCAGGAAGGTGAGGTCGCGGGCGACGGGGTGGTCGTGCAGCCCGGCCGCGGCGGCGAGCACCGGCACGCCCACGACGGGCAGCAGGGCGGTGGTGACCGCCTGCCCGCGCACGGTGGGGTCGGCGACGGTGAACAGCGCGAGCAGCGCGGCGAGGCCGCCGGTGACCGCACCGGCGAGGGAGTGTCCGGCGAGCCCGCAGACCACCACGGCCAGTCCGATGCCGAGGACGGCCCGCGCGGCGAAGCGCAACCGCGCCCGTCCCGGGTCCGGAGCCGCGAACATCCTCTTCAGCACTGCTGCCCTCCCCTGGGTGCATGGGTACACCGGCACAGAAAAGGCGCCGCGGGGATCCGCAGCGCCATCGACACGCCCATAAGAGCATCACCGAGGTCACTGGCTCAAGTGTGTCGCGAATCGCTGAGCCATTGGCACAGCACCGGTTCGGCGCCCACGCTCACCGGAACGCCATCGGAGCAGGTGGGGAGGCACGCGCGGATCTGGTTCACCTGGACCATTGGTACAGTCGTCCATCATGGCCGTGGACGCACTCGACACCCGCATCCTGCGGCTGCTCCTGGAGCAGCCGCGCACCAGCGTGCGCGAGTACGCCCGCATCCTCGGCGTGGCCCGCGGCACGCTCCAGGCCCGGCTGGACCGGATGGAACGGGACGGTGTGATCACCGGCACGGGTCCCTCCCTGTCCCCGGCCGCGCTCGGCCACCCGGTGCTGGCGTTCGTGCACATCGAGGTCACCCAGGGCCACCTGGACGACGTGGGGGACGCGCTGGCGGCCGTACCCGAGATCGTGGAGGCCTTCTCGATCACCGGTGGCGGAGACCTGCTCGCGCGCGTGGTGGGCCGGGACAACGCCCATCTGGAGGACGTGATCCAGAAGCTGATCAGCCTCCCGGGCGTGGTACGCACCCGTACCGAGGTGGCACTGCGCGAGCGCGTCCCGTACCGGCTGCTGCCCCTGGTGGAGTCGGTGGGCCGGGCGGCCCCCTCCTGACGCTTGGCATCCTGGACGCCATGAGCGATCTCGGCGCCCTCTCGGTCATCTTCGATCTCGACGGAACGCTGGTGGACAGCGAGCCGAACTACTACGAGGCGAGCCGGCAGACGCTGGCCGAGCACGGCGTCCCGGACTTCACCTGGGAGGACCACGAGAGCTACGTCGGCATCAGCACCCGGGAGACGGTGACGATGTGGCGGGAGCGCTACGGCCTGCGTGCCTCGGCAGCGGAGCTGCTGGCCGCGACGGACCGCCGCTACCTGGAGCTGGCCCGTACCCGCACGCGCGCGTACCCGGAGATGCGCGCGTTCGTGGAGCTGCTGGCCGCGGCGAACGTCCCGATGGCGGTGGCGTCGGGCTCCTCCCCAAAGGCCATCGGGGCGATCCTGGCGGGCACCGGCCTGGGCGCCTTCCTGCGCACGGTGGTCTCGGCCGACGAGGTCCCGCACGGCAAGCCGGCCCCTGACGTCTTCCTGGAGGCGGCCCGCCGGCTCGGCGCGGACCCGGCCGACTGCGTGGTCCTGGAGGACGCGGCCCCCGGGGCTGCCGCCGCCCACGCGGCCGGCATGCGCTGCCTGGCCGTCCCGTACGTCCCCGCCCAGGCCGGCGCCCCGGATTCGGCACCGCGACCCTGCTCCTGCCGGGCGGCCAGGCCGAGTTCACGGCGCGGTCGGCGTACGCGTGGCTGCGGGACACGGCCCGCTGACCAACCCGCTCGTCACGGCACCGGGTTCGCCCCCTCCCTGGGAGGAACCGCATGCCTGCGTGCGCCGCTCGGCGCGGTGGGGGCGGCGGCGCCCTTTCGGAGCAAGGGCACGCTGCCCGTCCACGTGGACAGGACCGGGGGTGCCTGGGTGGCCGGGGGACGGCCGGCTCGGGCGGACGGCGAGGCGTGGCGAGGGGGCGGGGGCGCGGAAGGCACCGTTCCGGGGTGGCGCACGGTCGTTCCCGGCGTGCGCACACGGCGGTGACTGCATAGCGTTACCCCATGAGCACAGAACAGGCCCGGACCGCCCCCGACGAGCGGCGGTGGCAGGCGCTCGGGGTCTGTCTGGCAGCGGGCTTCATCTCGCTCCTCGACACCTCGATCGTGAACGTGGCGCTGCCCTCGCTGGAGCGCGGACTCGGGGCCTCGGAGGCGACCCAGGCATGGGTGGTCTCCGGGTACGCCCTCACCTTCGGACTGGCGCTGGTCCCGGCCGGCCGGCTGGGCGACATGCGTGGCCGGCGCCAGGCCTTCCTCTTCGGGCTCGCCCTGTTCACGGTGGCCTCGGCGGCGTGCGGGTTCGCGCCCGGTACCGGCTGGCTGGTGGTGTTCCGGCTGATCCAGGGCGCGGCGGCGGGCATCGTCGCGCCGCAGACCTCGGGGCTGATCCAGCAGATGTTCCAGAGCTCCGAGCGGGCCAAGGCCTTCGGGGTGCTCGGCACCGTCATCGGGGTGTCCACGGCAACGGGTCCGCTGGCGGGCGGCCTGCTGATCGATGCCGCCGGCACCGACGACGGCTGGCGCTGGGTGTTCTTCGTCAATCTGCCGATCGGGGTGGCCGCCTTCGCCGCGGGCCTCCGGCTGCTGCCGCGTTTCCCGGCGACGGGGAAGCACGAGGAGTTCGACCTGTTCGGAGTGTTCCTCCTCGGCGCGGGCGTGCTCGCGCTCATGCTGCCCCTGGTCCAGGAGCAGCAGTGGACCGGCCGGGAGAAGTGGGCGCTGATGCCGCTGGCCGTGGTGCTGCTGGGCGCGTTCTGGGCGTGGGAGAGACGGCAGGGGCGGCTCGGCCGGGCCCCGCTGGTCGACCTGGCGCTGTTCTCCCTGCGCTCCTTCACGCTCGGCGCCCTGATCAGCCTCAGCTACTTCGCGGGCTTCACCACGGTCTTCTTCCTCTACGCCCTGTACCTCCAGAACGGGGTGGGATACAGCGCGCTCGCCTCGGGGCTCACAGTCCTGCCCTTCGCGGCGGCCTCGGCGGTCGGCGCCGCCCTCGGCGGCCGGCTGGTGGTGCGCTTCGGCCGCAAGCTGGTCGTCATCGGGCTGGCCGGGGTGGCCCTGGGCGTGCTCGGGGTCGTGGCGGCGGTGGAGCTGGTGCCCGGACGGAATGTGGGATGGGCGTCGGCACTGCCCCTGCTCGTCGGCGGCATCGGGTCCGGCCTGACCGTCTCCCCGAACACCACCCTCACCCTCACCCGCGTCCCCGTGCACCGAGCGGGCGCGGCCGGCGGCGTCCTCCAGACGGGCCAGCGCGTCGGCTCGGCGGCCGGGATCGCGGTGGTGAGCGCGGTGTACTTCGCCCACCTCGCCAATCACGGCCGCGCGGACACGGCACTCCAGCTCGGGCTGCTCGCCGTCGCGGGGATCATCCTGGTCGCACTCGTGCTCGCGGTCGCCGACCTGCGCGAACGCCAGGTGCGCCCGGAACCGGAGAAGGCCGCGGAGCCGGTCGGGCGGGGCTGGGAAGAGGGAGGTGCCGTGGAGGGGGTGCGGCCTGGTCCGTAAGGGCCTCACGACCTCCGGCGCGGCTTCCCCCGCTTGGCCGGCTTGCCCCCGCCGCCCGTGCGGGCGCGTGCCGTACGGCCGCCAGGCTTGCCCGAGGACCCCGCCGACGGCTTCCCGGACGACTTGGCCTGCGACTTCGCGGCCGGTGCCTGGCGGGTGACGCCCTGGTCGGAGCGCTTGCGCTGTTCGTCGGCCGAGGGCTTCACCGCCGTACGACCCCTGGTGCTGTTGACCGTGCGTCCGCGCACGATGCCGATGAACTCCTCCACCAGGTCGGTGGTGGCCTCCTCCGGCCAGGACAGGGCGACGCTGGACTGCGGGGCGTCGACGACCGGGCGGTAGGTGAGGTCCCGGCGGTGGTACAGGCGGGCCAGGGACTGCGGGACGACCAGGAGGCCGACGTTCGCCGCCACCAGCTCGATGGCGTCCGGGGTGGTCGCGGGCCGCTCGAAGGCCGGTTCACCGGGCGGGGCCTCCCAGTCGAAGACGTCGTCCAGGGGGTGGAAGAGCACCTCGTCGGCGAGGTCGGCCAGGGTCACCTCGTCCGCCGCCGTCAGCAGGTGGTCCTTGGGGACGACGACCACCGAGGTCTCGGTGTAGAGCGGGATCGCGCTGAAGAACGTACGGTCCACCGGCAGCCGGACGAAGCCCGCGTCGGCCTCGCCCGCGCGCAGCAGCTCGGGCACCTCGGTGGCCGGGACCTGGACCAGGGTGAGCGGGATGCCGGGCAGGCGCTCGTTCCAGATCCTCACCCACTTGGCGGGCGTCACTCCGGGAACGTACGCGAGCCGGAACGACGGTGAATCCTCCGAGCCTGTCATCAGGCCAGGTTACCGGCCCGGCCGGACCCCTCCCCCACGGGCCGCCGGCACGGCTCTCCGCCGCCGGCCCCCACCGGGCCTCTCCGGCAGGCTCCCGCCTCCGCCGCCACCGGCCCCGCCGGCCCTCGCCGGCCGGCACCCGCCTCCCGCACGCACCGAGACCCACCGGCAGGCACCCCGCCTCCCGCACGCACCGGGCCTCGCCGGCGGGCGCCGCCTGTGTTCCGGCACAGGCCGCCGTCCAGGCGCTCGTCACCGGCCGTGGTCGGCCCTCCCGCGCGCGGCCGATACCCTGGAGGGCATGAAGTCGCAGCAGAGCACCCAGACGATGAAGCCCGCGACCGCGGCGAAGAAGCTGGGTGTGTACCTCCCCGCCACCCCCGCCTCCTTCCAGGAGGGTGTGGTCACGCGCGCCGAGCTGAACGAGTTGCAGGCCAACCCGCCGGAGTGGCTGCGCGAGCTGCGGACCGACGGTCCCCACCCGCGTCCGGTGGTGGCCGCCAGGCTGGGCGTGTCCATCGCGGGTCTCGCCCGGGGCGGCGTCACCGAGCCGCTGACCACCGAGCAGATCGAGGCGCTCAGGCAGGAGCGGCCCGAGTGGCTGGAGAAGGAGCGCGCCACCCAGGCGGAGGTCCGCAAGGAGGCCGCGCGGCTCAAGAACCTGAAGAAGGAGAAGGCGGAGGGCGGCGCCCAGCGCGGCTGATCCGTCCGCCCGTCCCGACGCCCTCCGGGTCCGCCCGGGGGGCGTTGCCCGTTGCCGGTGGAACGGCCGGGCGAGCAACAGGTACGCGGAGGGCGACACCGGACGGGCCGCCGTTCCCCCGTGCCGGCGGCCCCCCGGACACGCTGTGTCCGAGCAGGCCGGTGTCGCCGGGTTGAAGTGTGCGACAGCCGGGGACCGCAGGGATATGCGTACAACTGCGTACGCCGACGGGGAGGACGGGTACGCGAGGCAACGGGAGAGGAACCCGTGCGGCTGGAGAAGGCCTACGAGCGCATGACGGCCGTCGCCGTGGCGGCGCTGCACGAACGGGAACCCGAGCAGCTGTGGCCGATGCTGGCCGGCACGCTGGCGGACGTGTGCGGCGGCGAGGCGGTCATCCACAAGCTGGACGAGTGGAGCGAGAGCGAGGGCACGCTCGGCACGGTGCCGGATGCCGCCGCCGAGCTGGCCCGGCTCGGGGACGCCGACCTGGGCCTGCTGCGGGCGGGCTATCCCTTCGCCGGTCACTACGCGGCCGGAACCGACCGGACGCCGGTCAGCGCGCACCGGGCGGCGGGCCGTACCTGGCCCTCCAGCCCGACGGCCCGCATGCTCCGCGAGGTGCTCGACGTCGACCATGTGCTGGGCGTGCCGCTCCCGGGGAACGCCGTCCCGATCACCGGGTGCCTGGTGTACCGCGCCGGTACGGACTTCAGTGACGACCACCTGGCCATCGCCGAGCGCGCGCAGCCGCTGCTGGCGGCGGTCGAGCGGCAGCGGCACCTGCTGGAGGAGTGGCGGCGTGCACTCGGGCCGGCCGGCGCGCCGGACCAGCGGGCGGCGGACTGCGCGCTGACCCCGCGCGAGACCGCCGTTCTGCTGCTGCTCACGGACGCGCTCACCGCCGACGCCATCGGCCGCCGTCTCGGTATCTCGGTCCGCACGGTGCACAAGCACGTGGAGAACATCTACCGCAAGCTGGGCACTCGCGATCGCGTCGGCACGGTGCTGCGTGCGCAGCGGCTCGGCCTGGTGCCGACGCCCGGTCGGGCCGAGGCCACCGGGGCTCGCCCTTGGTGACCCGGCACCGGGTCCTCCGGCGAGCCGGCGAAGCCCGGTCCGGTGAGACCGGGAAACTCAGCCTGGGAAGCTCAACCGAGGAACCTCGGTCCGGGAAGCTCAGCCGAGGAAGCTCAGGCGCACCTTGCGGTGCGCGTTGTCCTTGTTGGTGTCCACCAGACACACCGACTGCCAGGTGCCCAGCTCCAGGCGTCCGTCGATCACCGGGAGGGTCGCGTGCGGCGGCACGATGGCGGGCAGGACGTGGTCACGGCCGTGGCCGGGGCTGCCGTGCCGGTGCTGCCAGCGGTCGTCGGCGGGGAGCAGGGTGTGCAGGGCGGCGAGGAGGTCGTCGTCGCTGCCGGCACCCGTCTCGATGACGGCGATTCCGGCGGTGGCGTGCGGGACGAAGATGTTGAGCAGACCGTCGCGGCCGGCCGCCGCCTCCCGCAGGAAGTCCTCGCAGTCGGCGGTGAGGTCGACGACGCGTTCCCGGCTACCGGTGGAGACGTTCAGCACGCGTGTGGTGAAGGCATCGGACATGCCCTCATCCTGACCCATACGCCAGGTCCCACACCCCTCGGCACCCGCGTTCTCTGATACACGTGGTCCACAGGACGAGACGCCGTTGACCTGTCCGCCGCCATCTGGCTACGTTCTGCGGCATGTTGCGTTCAGCCCTGCTCACCACGCGCGGTCACATCGACCTGCTGCGGGTGGCCTCCGCCGCGTGTCGCCGCGGCTGCTGACGCCCTTCCCCCTTCCTCCTGCCCTGCGCGGATTTCCCTGCCGCGGGGTGTCCCGCGGTGCGCATGTACGTCACCTCCGACCCTTTCATTGTTGATCGGGACATGACGTAACGGCGCCGGGCCGCACCTCCCAGCCCCCTCGCTCTCCGTCCGTGGAGCATTCATGAGCATCAGCCATGCCCCACCCGACTCCCCGGGGCCCGATATATCGGGTACATCCAATTCCGAAGCCCCCGCTCCGGACGCTGCCGGCCCCGCCTCCCCCGCCCTCCAGCCCGTCGTCCCCGCCTCCGCCCGTCGCACCCGGGTCCCCCGCTGGCTGCGCCGGACCACCGGCCCGCTCCTGCTGCTGGCCCTGTGGCAAGTCCTCAGCGCCACCGGCGTACTGGCAGCCGATGTGCTGGCCTCGCCCGGCCGCATCGCGCAGGTCGGCTGGGATCTGGTCGCCGACGGTTCGCTGCCCTCGGCCATGGCGACCTCACTCCGGCGCGTCGCGTTCGGGTTGCTGTTCGGCACGGTCATCGGCACCGGACTCGCCCTGCTCTCGGGGCTGTTCCGGACCGGTGAGGACCTGGTGGACGCGCCGGTGCAGATGCTGCGCACCGTGCCGTTCGTCGGTCTCATCCCGCTGTTCATCATCTGGTTCGGCATCGGCGAGACCCCGAAGATCGCGATCATCACCCTCGGTGTGACCTTCCCGCTCTACCTCAACGTCTACGCCGGCATCCGCGGGGTGGACGCCCAACTCATCGAGGCCGGTGAGTCGTTGGGCCTGTCCCGCTGGGGACTGGTACGGCACGTGGTGCTGCCCGGCGCGCTCCCCGGGGCACTGACGGGACTGCGCTACTCGCTCGGCATCGCCTGGCTCGCGCTCGTCTTCGCCGAACAGGTCAACGCCGACGCCGGCATCGGGTTCCTGATGGTGCAGGCGCGGGATTTCCTGCGGACCGACGTGATCGTGGTCTGCCTGATCCTCTACGCCTTCCTCGGCCTGCTCGCCGACTTCATCGTCCGCTCCCTCGAAAGGCTGCTGCTGCAATGGCGACCGACGTTCACCGGACGGTGACCGGACCCGCGGTCCATGTCGAGGGGCTGACCCGCTCCTTCGACGGCCGCGCGGTCATCGACGACCTCCGACTCGACATCGCACCCGGCGAGTTCGTCGCCCTGCTCGGGCGCAGCGGCTGCGGCAAGTCCACCCTGCTGCGCATCCTCGCGGGCCTCGACCGGGACATCCAAGGCACGGCCCTGGTCCCGCGCCGCCGGGCCGTCGCCTTCCAGGCACCCCGGCTCATGCCCTGGAAGAAGGTGTGGCGCAACGTCCTGCTCGGGCTGCCGGGCCGCGCCGAACGGGTGGTCGCCGAGCGGGCGTTGGACGAGGTCGGGCTCGGCCATCGCGTCGACGCCTGGCCGAAGACCCTGTCCGGAGGCGAGGCCCAGCGTGCCTCGCTCGCCCGCGCGCTGGTGCGCGAGCCCGATCTGCTCCTGCTCGACGAGCCGTTCGGCGCCCTCGACGCGCTCACCCGGATCAAGGCGCAGCGCCTGGTCGGGGAGGTGTGGCAGCGCCGGGGCTGCGCGGTGCTGCTGGTCACGCACGACGTCGAGGAGGCGGTGCTGCTCGCCGACCGCGTCCTGGTCATGGACGGCGGCCGGATCGCTCATGAGCAGCACATCGACCTGGACCGGCCGCGTGAGATCACCGACCCCCGGTTCGCCGCCCTGCGCGCCCGCCTGCTTGAGCGGCTCGGTGTCGACACCGCCGCCGCAGCCGCCTGAGCGCCCGCCCACGAACATGAACGGAACCGTCATGCGACGACGCCTTGTCCCCGCCGCCCTGCTCCTGCCCTTCGCGCTCCTGCTCACCGCCTGCGGCGGGAACTCGTCCGCCCAGACCGGCGCCGACATCGACGGAAAGGGCTCCGTCACCCTGGACGTCGGTGACCAGAAGGGTGGTTCGGAGGCCATCCTGCGCGCCGCCGGAGAGCTGGAGAACCTGCACTACAAGATCAAGTGGTCGACCTTCACCTCCGGGCCGCCCCTGCTGGAGGCGGTGAACGCGAAGGCCGTCGACATCGGCGGCGTCGGCAACACCCCGCCCGTCTTCGCGGCCGGCGCCGGTTCGAAGATCACCGTCGTCGCCGCCTGGCACGGCACCTCCAAGGGCGACGCCATCCTCGTGCCGAACGGCTCCGAGCTGACCGGTCCGCGGCAGCTCAAGGGCAGGTCCGTCGCCGTCGCGCAGGGTTCCTCCGCGCACTACCAGCTGGTCGCCTCCCTCAAGGCGGCCGGGCTCAGCCTCGCCGATGTCCAGGTCAAGTACCTCCAGCCGGCCGACGCGCTCGCCGCGTTCACCTCCGGCAAGGTCGACGCCTGGGCGGTCTGGGACCCGTACACCTCGCAGATCCTCCGGGCCGGACAGGGCCACGTGCTCACCACGGGCGACGGCATCACCAACGGACTCACCTTCCAGGTCGCCGCGCCGGCCGCGCTGAAGGACCCGGAGAAGGCCGCCGCAATCAAGGACTACCTGGCGCGGCTGCGGCGGGCCACGGCCTGGGTGCACGACCACCAGGAGGAGTGGGCCGAGGTGTGGGCGAAGGACACCGGGCTGCCGTACGAGGTGGCCCTGGCCTCGGTGAAGCGCACGAACTCCACCCGCGTCGCGGTCGCCGTCGACAAGCCGCTGGTCGCCTCCGAGCAGCGGATCGCGGACACCTTCACCGAGTTGAAGCTGATCCCGGGGAAGGTCGACTTCGCCGCCTTCACGGACCCGCGGTACAACGACGACCTGCCGCCGTCGACGACTGCGGCCAAGCACTGAGCGGCGGGGAAGATCCGTACGCGGCTCGCTGTTGGCTGAGGCGTGAACGAAGTGCGCGAGGTCGAGGTCGTCGTCATCGGTGCCGGTCAGGCCGGTCTGGCCGCCGCCTATCACCTGCGGCGCACTGGCTTCGAGCCGGACCGCGACTTCGTCGTCCTCGACCACTCCCCCGGGCCGGGCGGCGCCTGGCAGTTCCGGTGGCCCTCGCTGACCTTCGGCAAGGTGCACGGGATGCACGCGCTGCCCGGCATGGAGCTGACCGACGCCGACCCGGCGCGGCCCTCGGCCGAGGTCGTCCGGGAGTACTTCGACCGGTACGAGCGCACCTTCGACCTGCGGGTGCGGCGGCCCGTGGATGTGCGCGCGGTGCGCGAGGGCTCCGGCGGGCGGCTGCTCGTGGAGACGTCCGACGGAACCTGGTCGACGCGGGCGCTGATCAACGCGACCGGCACCTGGGACCGCCCGTTCTGGCCGCGGTACCCCGGGCAGGAGACCTTCCGCGGCCGGCAGTTGCACACCGCGCAGTACGCCGGTCCGCAGGAGTTCGCCGGGCAGCGGGTCGTGGTCGTGGGCGGGGGCGCCTCGGGCACCCAGCATCTGCTGGAGCTGGCCCCGTACGCCGCCGCGACCACCTGGGTCACCCGGCGGCCCCCGGTCTTCCGCGAGGGCCCGTTCGACGAGGAGGCGGGGCGTGCGGCCGTCGCGCTGGTGGAGGAGCGGGTGCGTCAGGGGCTGCCGCCGCGCAGTGTGGTCTCGGTCACCGGGCTCCCGCTGAACGACGCCGTCCGGCAGGGCCTGGCGGAGGGGGTCCTGGACCGGCAGCCGATGTTCGACCGGATCACCCCGGACGGCGTGGCGTGGCGGGACGGTCGGCAGGTGCCCGCCGATGTGATTCTGTGGGCGACCGGGTTCCGGGCCGCGCTCGACCATCTCGCTCCGCTGAAGCTGCGCGAGCCGGGCGGCGGCATCCAGGTGGAGGGCACGCGCGCGGTCGCCGATCCGCGGATCCACCTCGTCGGCTACGGCCCCTCGGCCAGCACCGTCGGGGCCAACCGCGCCGGGCGCGCGGCCGTCCGGGACATCAGGCGGCTGCTCGCCGGGGAACCCGTCGCCGCGTGACGTCCAGCCGGCTCAGCGGAGCGCGGGCTGGGAGTCGGCGGGCGCGGACGGAGGCGCCGGCGGGCCGTCACCGGTCGGCTGGGCCGTCCCCGCGTTCTGGTGGAGGGCTTGGAACTCGGCCACGTTCCGCAGGTGTGTGTTGTAGTCCGCGGTGAAGCGGGTTTCCCCCGGGGCGATCGTGACGAAGTACAGCCAGTCGCCCGGCGTCGGGTTGAGCGCGGCGCGCATCGCGTCCTCGCCGGGGTTGTCGATCGGCGTGGGCGGCAGACCCATGCGCTGGTGGGAGTTGTACGGGTTCTCCTCCTGGGTGTCGCTCTGGCTGGTGTCGGCGGTGTTGCGGTTCAGCGCGTAGTGGAGGGTCGAATCCATCTGAAGCGGCATTCCGCTGTTCAGCCGGTTGAAGATGACCCGGGCGACCTTGCCCATGTCCGCCTTCGTCGAGGCCTCCGCCTGGACGATGCTGGCGATGGTGACCGCCTGGTAGACGTTCATCGCGTTGCGCTGGGCCCCGGCCGCGACGGGTGCGCCGTTGAACTTCTGGTCCGCCGCGTCGATCATCAGTTGCAGCATGGACTCGGGCGTCGCTCCCTTCCGGACGGGATATGTCGCCGGGAAGAGATAGCCCTCCGGGTTGCCCCCGGCCTCGTTCGGCAGCTTCAGGGAAGCCTTGCCGACGGCGGCGCGGGTGCTGCCCGGGGACAGCTCGAGGGCCTTGTCGATCGCGTCGTAGATCTGGCTCGCGCGCCAGCCCTCCGGGATGACCAGAGTGGCGGGCTTCGCCTGCTCACGGCCGGTTGCCAGCGTCAGCAGCGGCACCGCCACGGCGGTGCCGGCCATGACGGCGCCGGTCACGAGGACGGCGAGTCTGCCGCGGCGTGTCAGTCGGGTCCTGCTCCGTGACGGAGTGTTCGTCTGCATGCGGGCACGGTAATACGCATATCCTCGCAAACCCGGCATATATTCAGTTTGTCGGTCGCAGGTTCAGTTCGTCGTGGGTTGCAGTTGCGCGTCCCGGCGTACCAGGGCCGCGTACCGGCCGTCCCGCTCCAGGAGTTCCTCGTGCGTGCCCCGTTCGGCGACCCGGCCGGAGTCCAGCACCACGATCTGGTCGGCGCCGCGGATCGTGGACAGGCGGTGCGCGATGGTGATCGTCGTGCGGTCGGCCGACAGCGCGTCGATGGCCTCCTGGACGGCGGCTTCCGTGCGGGTGTCGAGCGCGCTCGTCGCCTCGTCCAGGATGAGGACCGGTGGGTCGCGCAGGATGGTGCGGGCTATCGCGAGGCGCTGCTTCTCACCACCGGAGAAGCGGTGGCCGCGTTCGCCGACGACGGTGTCGTAGCCGTCGGGCAGCGCCGCTATATGGTCGTGGATCTGGGCCGCCCTGGCCGCCGCGTGCAGCTCCTCGTCGCTGGCGTCGGGCTTGGCGAAGCGCAGGTTGTCGGCGACCGAGGCGTGGAAGAGGTACGTCTCCTGCGAGACCACGCCGACCGCTCGGGCGAGGGTGTCGAAGTCGAGGTCGCGGACGTCGACGCCGTCCAGGGTCACGCGGCCACCGGTGACGTCGTACAGGCGGGGCACCAGGTAGCCGAGTGTGGACTTGCCGGCGCCGGTCGGGCCGACGACGGCGAGGCTGCCGCCGGCCGGCACGGTGACGTCGACGCCGTCGAGGACGGGGCCGCCCTTGTCGTCGTAGCGGAACTCGACGTCCTCGAAGCGGACCTCGCCCTTGATCTGGTCGAGGTGGACCGGCCGCTCGCGCTCGGTGATGTCGACGGGCAGGTCCAGATACTCGAAGATGCGCTGGAAGAGCGCGAGCGAGGTCTGGATCTGCACTCCGGTCGCGAGCAGGCTCACGGCCGGGCGGAACAGGCCCTGCTGGAGCGAGACGAAGGCGACGATCGTGCCGAGGGAGACCTCGGGGCCGCCGAACCGGAGGGCGAGGCCGGCGGTCCAGTAGATGACGGCGGGCATCGCGGCCATGACGATCGAGATCACGGCCATCCGCCAGCGCCCGGCCATGTTCGACCGCACTTCCAGGTCGACCAGGCCCTCGGACTCCTCCGCGAAGGACGCCGTCAGCGAGCCGGAGCGGCCCATCGTGCGGCCGAGCAGGATGCCGCTGACCGAGAGCGACTCGGTGACCGTGGCCGCCATGGCGGCCATCTGCTTCTGCCGCTGGGTGGTGATCCTCTTGCGCTCCTTGCCGACGCGGCGGCTGATCCACACGAACACCGGCAGCAGGAGCAGGGAGACGATCGTCAGCCGCCAGTCCAGGGCGACCATGGCGACGATCGTGGCGACCACACTGGTGACGTTGGACACCAGGGAGGTGGCGGTGGAGGTGACGGTGGCCTGCATGCCGCCGATGTCGTTGGCGATGCGGGACTGCACCTCGCCGGTGCGGGTGCGGGTGAAGAAGGCCAGCGACATGCGCTGGAGGCGGCCGTAGACCGCGGTACGCAGGTCGTGCATGACCCGCTGGCCGACGGTGGTCGAGATCAGGGTCTGCAACACGCCGAAGACGCCGCCGAGGACGGCGCTGAGGATCATGCCGAGCGCGAGCAGGCTCAGCAGGCCGGTGCGGCCCTGCGGGATCGCGACGTCGAGCGTCTCCCTCAGCAGGAACGGCGTGGCCACCGAGACCAGCGACGAGGCGCCGACGAGCAGGCCGACGACGGCCAGCCGCCCGCGGTAGGGACGGAACAGCCGCAGGATGCGGCGCACCTGCCGGGGCTGTTCGCCGGCGTCGGCAGGTGGAGTCCAGGAAGGTTCACGGTCGGGGTGCATGGGCTCCTACGGGTGAGCGGGGCGCCGGCCAGAGGTCGGCCGACGACGGCGGAACGGATCGTAGCTCATTGTTACCTATACTCACAATGAACGGCATCCTGATATTGTTCCCGCATGACCACCCCAGATCCCGAGGGCCTGCTCGCCGAGCAGTTGCTGCGGCTCACCCGCCGGGTGCACCGCATCCAGAAGCGCCATCTGGAACAGCGCGACCTGGGCGTCACCCCGGCGCAGTCCCGGCTGCTGCGCACCCTCGCGCACTACGGCTCCCCGCCGCGCATGACGGACCTCGCCGAGCGCCTGGAGGTCGTGCCCCGCGCGGTGACGACCCTGGTGGACGGGCTGGAGGCCGGCGGCAAGGTGCGGCGGGTGCCGGATCCGGCGAACCGCCGCGCGACCCGGATCGAGCTGACGGACGAGGGGCGCGCGACCCTGGGCGAACTGCGCGGCGCCCGCCGCTCGGCGGCCGAGGAGATACTGGCGCCGCTGACGGAGAAGGAGCGCCGGGTGCTCGGCGTCCTGCTGGACACCCTGATCGACGGGGACGTCGCCCAGCGCTGCTGAACGGCGACGGCCCCTTGCCCGCCTCCGGCGCGACGGTGGCCCCCCGTCCAGCCCGGCCCTGCGGCCAGGCCCACGGGGGACGCGTCCCGCACCACGGGGCTCAGCAGCGGCTGCGGTCCTCCGTCAGCACCCCCTGAACCGTGGTCAGCGAACGGTCGTAGCAGCTGTCCGAGCCGAGGAGCCGGTAGTGCTCGGCCGATGTGCCGACCGCGTGCCGCTGGTCGCGCGGGACGTCGACCGTGTACGTGGCGTCGCCGCTGTAGGTGTCGTCCAGCCGTGACCACGCGGTGCGCCGGCCGCCTTCGCGTGTCACCGACGACGCCCGGTCGCCGAGGGTCAGCACGGTGCGCAGCCGGTCGTCCGCGCCCAGTGTCGTGGCGCCGTTCATGGTGTACGTCCGGTGCGTGCGGGTCGTCCGCGCGGGGCCGCGGCCGGAGACACCGACCGCCTCGTCATCGGTCCAGGTCGCGTCGAGCCCGTCCACCGCCTCGCCGTCGGTCCACCGGTGGACGGAGGTGTGGGCGAGCGTCCGGGTGACCGTGGTGGTCACACGGCCGTGCGAGGTGTCCAGGTAACCCGAGACGGTGAGCCGGTGCCCTGCCTCGGTGCGTACGCGGTTCTCCGTACCGGTGGTGAAGGTGGAGGAGTCGGCGAGGTCGGTCGCCCTGTCCTCGGTGAGCGCGCCCGGCACATGGGCGCGGTGCGCGTCCTGCCAGACGAGCACGTTCACCGGCGCGCTCCAGCCCGACTGGCCCGCGGGCACGCCGAGGACGGACACCTCTACGCGGTGCGGGCGGCCGTCGTTGAGGAGGCCGGCGAAGGGCGTGAGGTCGTACTCGATCGGCCGCACGTCGAAGGCGCGCGGGGCCGGGACGACGTACCAGAGGAAGGGGTTGGACCAGCCGCCCGTCCAGACGTTCGGGAACGGCGCCGCGATACCGGCGAGCCGGCCGTCGACGCTGATCCGCACCTCGCGGTACGGGCCGCGGTCGGCCTTGCACGAGTACGGCGCCGGGTCGGCGACGGTCAGGTACCAGAACTCCTCGCAGCCACCGCCGGAACCGGTCGCGTACACCTCGGCGACGACGCGTTCGCTGTTGCGCGGGGTGGTGAGGGTCGTACCGGCGGGCGTGCCGGCGAGGGTGAGGACGCGGTCGGGGGCGGGAGCCGTGGGGCGTCCCGCGTAGAAGGTCAGCGTGACGTGGACGTCGATGACACCGGTGTAGGTGTCGTCCACGACGTTGCCGATCAGCATCTCGACGTCCTGGGCGGTCCGGAAGGTGTCGCTGTAACGGGTGACGTCCGTCTCGACGTGCCACGCGATGCCGTCGGGCGAGGGCTCCGGCGTGGAGGTCCGCAGGATCTCGACACCGCCGACGTGCAGATAGCCCAGCCGGTCGTACTGACGGCCCCTTACCTCGCCATCGAGGCGCAGGACCACCTTGCTCCAGCGGTCGCCGCAGCCCTTCGGGGGTGTGTAGGCGCCGCGGTACGGCGTGAAGTCGCGGAACCGGGCGTCGGCGAGAGTGACCTGGCAGGACTTGGTGTGCGGCCGGTCGACGGGCGGCGCCGCGGTCACCGGGTCGTGCCAGTCGGTGCCGAACTCGGCGGGTACGTCGGCCGCTTGGGCCGCCGGGGTTCCCGTGCCGAAGAGCGCGCTCACCACGAGGGTCGCCCCGGCGAGCATGGACATGACGATCCGTCTTCTCATGGCCGGTGTTCTACGGGCAGACGGGCCGCCCCGCAATGACGCCTCGGACAGGCCGACGCGATGAGGCCGGTCGCCGCACAGGCTCGGGCGGGCACCCACCGAAGGAACATTTAGTGATATAAGCGGATCTTACTGGCATAGTGCGGACATGGAGATCACCAAGGGGCCGGGCAAGGAATCCGCACATGAGGAATCCCGGCGCACACGCCCCCGTCATGTCCTCCGCACCCGTCGCGCGGCCCTGATCCTCGCCCTGGCCGGAGCGGGTGCGTTGACGGGTACCGCCGTCTGCGCCGGCATGCTCCCGCACGGATCCGACGGCTCACCGGCCCCCGGTCCGGCCGCCTCGTCGGGCCCGCCCCCGACCCCCGGTGCACCGGGTATCGGCGACCCGCTCATGCCGCTCGCCGGCAACGGCGGCTACACCGTCCGCCGTTACACCCTCGACTTCGACTGGCGGGCCCCCCGCACTCCGTTCGAGGCCGGCGCCACCATCAGCGCCACCGCGACACAGGCCCTGTCCCGCTTCGACCTGGACTTCGCGGGCAACGCGCTGCACCGCGTCACCGTCGACGCGGTGCCCGCCACCGCGCGACGCGACGGCGACGAACTCGTCGTCACTCCCGTGCGACCGATCCCGCGCGGCAGCACGTTCACCGTCCGCGTCACCTACACCGCCGACCCGACGCAGGGACGGCACCGCGACGACGCGATCCAGGACTACGGCTGGGTGCCCACCGCCGACGGCACCGTGGTCTGCGCGCAGCCGGACGGCGCCCGCATGATCTTCCCGGCCAACGACCACCCGAGCCTGCGGGCACCGGTCACGTTCCACATCACCACCCCGCCGGGGCTCAGCGCGGTGGCCAACGGCCGGCTCGTCGGCACCGTCCGGCGGCCCGACGGCCGGACCCGGTGGACGTACGACTCCGAGCATCCCCTCGCGGCGCAGCTGGTCCAGCTGGCGATCGGGAGGTTCACCTTCGTCGACAGCAGCGGCCCGCGCGGGCTGCCCGTCCGGGACGTGGTCCCGGACGACCTGGTCACCGACACCGAGGAGTACCGCTCGCTCACCCCGGACCATCTGGCCTGGCTGGAACGGCGGCTCGGCCCGTACCCGTTCCGCCGCTACGGCGTGCTGGTCGGGGACACCGATCTGCCGGTGGCGCTGGAGACCCAGTCGCTCTCCGTCCTGCCGCGGGAGGACCTGCTGGGCGACCGGGTCGAGGCCGAACGCAACCTCGTCCACGAGCTGACCCACCATTGGACGGGCGACAGCGTCGCCATCCTGCGCTGGTCCGACCTGTGGCTGAGCGAGGGTCACGCCCGTTTCTACGAACGCCTGTACTCCGACGAGCACGGCGGCGTGAGCCTGGAGTCGGTGATGCGGTCGGCGTACGAGCAGCACGACCAGTGGCGGCACGACGAGGGGGCACCCGCCGAGCCCGGCGAGGCGACGCTGTTCAAGGTGATGCGGTACGACGGCTCGGCGCTGGTGCTGTTCGCGCTGCGGGAGAAGGTCGGCGCGGAGACCTTCGAGAGGATCGAGCGTGCCTGGGTGACCGAGTACCGGGGCCGTACGGCGGGCACCCGGGACTTCATCGCCCTGGCCTCCCGGGTCGCCGGCGAGGACCTGACACCGTTTCTGCATCCGTGGCTGTACGGCGCGCACACCCCGCCCATGCCCGGCCACCCCGACTGGCGGGTGGACCCGGTCGAGGACTGAGCCGCGCCCGGTTCGCCCGTGGTCGCCCCAGGCAGCCGAGTCACTGCCGCCGACCGGGTGGCCTAGGCCGGACCGCTGGTCCACCCCGGTGACGTTCGCCACGACACGGCGCCCGAAGCACGGAAACGTACGAGGGGTGGCGTTACGGGCAACTCCTTTGTCCTGGTGCGATCGAGCGTGGTTGGGAGAGCCTCTGCGATGAGAAGAAATGTTTCTGCACATATCCCTGGTGCCATCCGGAGGTGCCGCCGCAAGGCTTGTGTGATCGCGGGGGCGGCTCTGCTGCCGCCGCTGCTGATCCTCCCGATGTCCGGCGCCGACGACGCGGACGACCGGCGTCTGCAGGACGCCTTCACGAACGCCTCGCGCGAGTTCCACGTGCCGCGCAGTGTGCTCATGAGCGTGTCCTACATGCAGTCCCGCTGGGACTCCCACCCGGGCGCGCCCAGCGTCGTCGGTGGCTTCGGCCCCATGCACCTGGTGGACACCGACCGCGTCCAGGCCTCGGCAGCGCCGTCCGAACCACAGGCGCCGCCCGATGAGCCCCTCACGGGCGCGGCGGGGACGCCTGCCACGGGCGCCACGGCCGGCCACGCCGTGCAGCCGGCGGACCTGCGGAACGCGGCCCGTCTGATCCGGGTCCCGGCCGAACGGCTGCGCACGGACGACGTCGCCAACGTCCGCGGCGGAGCGGCACTCCTGGCGGCCACGCAACGACAGCTCGGCAAGCCCCTCAGTGCCGACCCGGCGGACTGGTGGGAGACGGTCGCGCGCTTCCCGGGCACGCGTGACGTCGCGTCAGCCGCTGCCTACGCCGACGACGTCTTCGCCCTGATCCGGCGCGGAGCACACCGCACCACCGCCGAAGGGCAGGACGTGGCGCTCCCCGCCACCCCCAGCCTGCAACCGCACCCCCACACCCCCCGGGCGCAGGGCCCGCAGCGGCCGAAGCAGGTCGAGTGCCCCGCCGAACTGGCCTGCGACTGGCTCGGCGCGCCGTACGAGGAGATCAACGACGGCGACTACGGCAACCACGACCTGGCCGACCGGCCCAGGGACCAGCCGATCGAGTACATCGTCATCCACGACACCGAGGCCGTGCTGCCGAGCATGCTCCAGACGGTGCAGGACCCGACGGAGGCGTCGTGGCACTACTCGATCCGCTCCAGCGACGGCCACATCACCCAGCACATCAGGACCAAGGACGAGGCCTGGCACTCCGGCAGCCAGTTCGTGAACGCCCGCTCCATCGGCATCGAGCACGAGGGGTTCCTCACGCAGCCCGGGACCTGGTACACGGAGCGGATGTACCAGGCCTCGGCGCGCCTGGTGCGGTACCTGGCGCAGAAGTACAGCATCCCGCTCGACCGGCAGCACATCTTCGGCCACGACAACGTGCCCGCTCCGACCGCCGACACCATCCCCGACATGCACGACGACCCCGGTCCCTTCTGGGACTGGCGGCACTACTTCGACCTCCTCGGGGCGCCGCTGAAGGCCACGGCGGGCCCGGACAGCGACATGGTGACGATCCTGCCGGACTTCGCCCGGCACAAGCCCGACTACACGGGATGCGGCGGCAGCGGCAAACTGTGCCCGCCGCACGGCTCCAGCGCCGTCCGCCTGCACACTGAACCGAACGAGAAGGCCCCGCTGATCCAGGACCCGGGCCGCAAGCCCAACGGTGACGATTCCACGAAGGACGTCAACGACCTGGGGTCGCGCGTCTCCACCGGCCAGACGTTCGCCGTCGCCGACCGCAGAGGCGACTGGACGGCGATCTGGTTCCAGGGCCGGAAGGCGTGGTTCGAGAACCCCAAGAAGCACCCGACCGCCGTCGGTGCGAGCGGGCACATGATCACACCGAAGGAAGGTCTGGACGAGATCCCGGTGTACGGCCGCGCCCTCCCCGAGGAGGATGCCTACCCGGAGGACATCGACGGGCCGACCGAGTCGCCGCTCCCGTACCCGATCCTGGCGGGCCAGCGGTACGTGACCCAGGCCGGCGTCGGCAGTTCCTACACCGCCAAGTCCTTCAGCGACACGCCCAACCCGGTGGTGTGGGGCCGGGAGCGGTACTACGAGATCCAGCTCGGCCACCGGCTCGCGTACGTCCGGGCCAGCGACGTGGACGTGGTGGACTCGTCCGGCGCGGCGGGGCCGCAGGGGCAGCAGGCCCGTCCGGGCGGGCGCTGACGTCACGGAAGCCGGCATCGGTCCGGCTCCCGCGCGAGAGGAGCCGCGGCACGACGCCTTCACCGGGCCGTGAAGTGCGCGGGCACTTCACGGCCTTCCCGGAGACGCCGGCGCGGGCCGAGGCGCCGCTGCCGTGGTCCACGTGCCACCGGATGCCGCCGTCCTTCCGGTTACGTCATCTGCCGCGCTGGTGGGCCCCACCGGTGGCGGTCGTGCCGCGGACGGACGGCCGCACGGTGCTCGACGGGCGGGACAGCGGGCCTGGCCCGAACTGTGGTCATGGCCGGAAATAGGCGATTTGCGCGCGCCCTGGAGAAAACCGTTTGAAATTCACCACTCTGCGACGCGAACCTTTCACGGCTTGTCGCCGCTCCCCGCGGCGTCCCGCTCCTTCCCTGCCCGTGACACGAGCCACTGGGACGTCATGCAGATTCAAGACCTTCCGTATCCCGATCCGGGCGTGCCCGACGCGCGTTCGGGTCCCCGATTCCTGTGGTGGCTCTGGCGCAACCAGCTGGGCGGGCAGCTGAAGTCGCTCGCCTGGGGCCTGCTGCACTTCGTCTCCGTCTCCGCCCTCCCCTTCTGCGTCGGCCTCGCCGTGCAGGCGGCCGTCGACCGCTCCGGCACCCGGCTCGCCCTGACGGGTGGTCTGATGGTGCTGTGCGGAACGGGCATCGCCGTCGGCGACACCTTCCTGCACCGGACCGCCGTCACCAACTGGATCACCGCGGCCGCCCGCGTCCAGCAACTGCTGGCGCGCAAGGCCGCCCAGCTGGGCTCGGCCCTGACCCGGCAGGTGGCCGCCGGTGAGGTGGTGGCCGTCTCCACCGGCGACGTGGAGAAGATCGGCTGGTTCGTCGAGGCCGTCTCCCGGTTCACCGCAGCCGCGCTCACGGTCCTGATCGTCTGCGTGAGCCTGCTCGTGTACCAGCCCGCGCTCGGCGTGGTCGTCGCCGTGGGCCTGCCGGTCGTGGCACTCGCGGTACTGCCGCTGCTGCCCCGGGCGACACGCCGCGCCGACGTGCAGCGCGAGAAGGCGGGGCGGGCCACCGAACTGGCCTCCGACACCGTCGCCGGCCTGCGGGTGCTGCGCGGCATCGGCGGCGAGGAACTGTTCCTCGACCGCTACCGCCGGGCTTCGCAGGAGGTGAGGCACGCCGCCGTGCGCAGCGCCCGGATGTGGTCGCTGATCTCCGCCGTCCAGGTGCTGCTGCCCGGCCTGCTGCTGATCGCCGTCGTCTGGCACGGCATCGGCCTGGCCCGCCAGGGCCGGATCACGGTCGGTGAACTCGTCACGGTCTACAGCGCGGTCATGATCCTGAACTACCCGCTGCGGCACTTCGAGGAGATCGCCATGGCGTACTCCTTCTCCCGCCCCTCGGCCAAACGCGCCGCGCGCGTGCTCTCGCTGGAGCGGTCCACGGCCACCGACGGCACCCGCGCGGCCGAGGTGCCGGGCGGCGACCTGTACGACCCCGCGACCGGTCTGCTCGCTCCCGCCGGCCGGTTCACCGCCGTCGTCTGCGGTGACCCGGACGCGGCGGGCAGGCTCGCCGAACGGCTGGGCGGCCACCCCACGGAGCCGGGCCGGTCGGTGCTGCTCGGCGGGGTCCCCCTGGACGAACTCCCCCTCGACAGCGCCCGGACCGCCGTCCTCGTCCAGGACAAGGACCCGGTGCTGCTCTCCGGCACGCTGCGCGAACTGCTCGACGTGCCCGCCTCCGGTGCCGTACGCGCCGAGGACGCACTGGCGGCAGCACAGTGCGACGACGTGCTGGACGCGCTCGTGCAGGGTTCGCTGGACGCGGCCGACCCGATGGACGCCCGGATCACCGAGCGCGGACGCTCCCTGTCCGGCGGCCAACGCCAGCGGCTCGCCCTCGCCCGGTCGCTCATCACCGATCCGGAGGTGCTGGTGCTGGACGAACCGACCTCCGCGGTCGACTCGCACACCGAGGCCCGGATCGCGGACGGGCTGCGCCGGCTGCGGTCGGGACGGACGACGGTGGTGTTCACCTCCTCCCCGCTGCTGCTCGACCGCGCGGACCGGGTCGCCCTGGTGCACGAGGGCGAGGTCGTGGCGATCGGCGTGCACCGCGAACTCGTCGACGGCGAGCCGCGGTACCGGGCCGTGGTGACCCGGGAGACCGGCGACGAACTGACCGCGACCGACGAGGGCATGCTGCTGGACGTGCTCCAGGAGCTGGAAGAGATCGAGGAGAGCGCATGATCGGCGTTGCGCCACCGGCGTACGACCCGGCGGCCCCGACGACCGCCACCACCCTGCCCGTCGGCGCCGCCGCGACCGTACGCGCCTACGTCACCGAGCTGTTCCGCCGGCACCGCCGTGCCTTCCTGCTGCTCATCGCCGTCAACACGGTGGCCGTGGTCGCCTCCATGGTGGGCCCGTACCTGCTCGGCGGCCTGGTCGAGCGGGTGACGGACGGGGCCAGGAACCTCCATCTGGGCCTCACCGCCGGGCTGTTCGTGCTTGCCCTGGCCGTGCAGGCCGGGTTCGTCCGGCAGGTGCGGCTGCGGGGCGCGATGCTGGGCGAGCGAATGCTGGCCGACCTGCGCGAGGACTTCCTCGTACGCTCCGTCGGACTGCCGCCGGGCGTGCTGGAGCGGGCGGGCACCGGCGACCTGCTCTCCCGCATCACGACCGACATCGACCGCCTCGCCAACGCCATGCGCGAGGCCGTGCCGCAGCTGGCCATCGGTTTCGTGTGGGCCCTGCTGCTGCTCGGCGGACTGGTCGCGACGGCCCCGCCGCTGGCCGCCGCCGTGCTGCTCGCCGTCCCGGTCCTGGTGGTCGGCTGCCGCTGGTACTTCAAACGGGCTCCGTCCGGCTACCGGTCCGAAGCCGCCGGGTACGCCGCCGTCGCCGCCGCTCTCGCCGAGACCGTGGACGCCGGCCACACCATCGAGGCACACCGCCTCGGCGCCCGCCGCGTGGCCCTGTCGGAACAGAGGATTTCGCAGTGGGTCGCGTGGGAGCGCTACACGCTCTGGCTCCGCTCCGTGCTCTTCCCGGTCATCAACACCGTCCACCTCCTCGTGCTCGGTTCGGTCCTGATGGTCGGCGGTGTCTTCGTCCTGCACGGCTGGATCGGAGTGGGCCAGCTGACCACCGGCGCGCTCATCGCCCAGATGATGGTCGATCCGGTGAACCTGATCCTGCGCTGGTACGACGAGGTGCAGGTCGCCCAGGTGTCGCTGGCCCGGCTGGTCGGTGTGCGGGACATCGAGCCGGAGGCCGGGGAGGCCGCGCTGGCCCCCGACGGACGGGTCGTCCACGCCGACCGGGTGCACTTCGGCTACCGCGAGGGCGTCGACGTGCTGCGGAAGGTCTCCCTGGAGGTCGCGCCGGGCACCCGGCTCGCCCTCGTCGGCCCGTCCGGCGCGGGCAAGTCCACGCTGGGCCGGCTGCTCGCCGGGATCTACGCGCCCCGGGACGGCCGGGTCACCCTGGGCGGGGCGGAGCTGTCCCGGATGCCCGCGGAACGCGTCCGCTCCCACGTGGCCCTCGTCAACCAGGAGCACCACGTCTTCGTGGGCTCCCTGCGCGACAACCTCCTGCTGGCCCGCACCGGCGCCACGGACGCCGAGCTGTGGGCGGCCCTGGGCGCGGTCGACGCGGACGGATGGGCGCGGGCGCTGGACGACGGCCTGGACACCGAGGTGGGCTCTGGCGGCTTGGCGCTGACCCCGGCGCAGGCCCAGCAGATCGCGCTGGCTCGGCTGGTGCTGGCCGATCCGCACACGCTGGTCCTGGACGAGGCGACCTCGCTGCTCGATCCGCGCGCGGCCCGCCACCTGGAACGCTCTCTGGCGCGAGTCCTCGACGGCCGCACCGTGGTCGCCATCGCCCACCGTCTGCACACCGCCCATGACGCCGACGTGATCGCCGTCGTCGAGAACGGCCGCATCAGCGAACTGGGCAGCCACGAGGAGCTGGTCGCGGCGGAGGGAGCGTACGCGGCGCTGTGGCGGTCTTGGCACGGGTGAGACTGGCACCGGTGAGATCGGGGTGGCGGGGGTTGTGGGGAGGAGGCTGACTGAGCCGACGGGGTGGCGGCGGGGGGAGCTGGGGCGGATGGGTCGGTCGGGGCGGATGGGTTGTCAGGGTGGAGGGGGCTGGGTCGATCGGGGTGGGGGCTGGATCGATCGGGGTGGAGGGGGTTGGGTCGGTCGGTGTGAAGGGGGAGGTTGGGCCAGTCGGGGCGGATGGGTAGTCGCGGTGGACGGGGGGGCTGGCTGGGTCGGCGCGGCTCGGCAGGTCGGCAGGTCGGCAGGTCGGCAGGTCGGGTTGATTGTCGCGGTCGGCTCGATCCGCTCGGTCGGTTCGGTCCACTCGTTCCGAAGGATCCGCTCGACCCGGTTGCTTCCATCGGTCGGTTCGGCCAGGCCCCGGTGCACGGGGGCGCGGCATCGCCGGGACTCGTGCCGTTGCGCGGTGCCGAGCAGGGGTGGAAGGCTGGAAAGCGGCACCGGGTCGGGGTGTGTCCGGGAACCAGGCGGTTCATGGTGTGTCCCCGTGCCCTGCGTGCCGACGGTCCGCCGCCCACTGGGACGGCACCGGGCCGTGCTCACCACCTGGAGGTAGTCGTGGACACGGACGGCTGGGGGGACGACGTCTACCAGCCCGATCCCTCGGAGATCCGGGAGGACTCGGGGGTGCTCGACGTCGAGGACACACTGGATTTCGACGGCGTCGCCGACCCCCTCGACCGCGGCTGGTCCCCTCCCGAGCGGCCGTGGGCGGTCGAGCACACCGGCGTGACGGCGGCCGAACGCCAGGCGGGCGAGACCCTCGACCAGCGGCTCGCCGAGGAGCAGCCGGACCTCGCCGCTCCCGACGGCGACGGCATCGGCGACTGCGACGGCACGGACGGTGAGCTCCTGGACAACGAGGTCGGCAACTCCCGCTCCGGCCGGCTCGTGGCCCCCGACGAAGGTGCGCACGAGGACGAGGAGGCCGCCCTCGTCGCGACCGATGTCGGCATCGACGGTGCCGCCGCCTCCGCCGAGGAAGCCGCGATGCACATCGTCGACGAGGACTCCCTCCCCGGCTGAGCCGGACCCTTCGGCCGCCTCCGCCCCGAGCGCCCCGCACAAGGAGCCGCCATGCAGCAGGACAAGCACCCCGACTATCACCCCGTGGTCTTCCGTGACCGCGCCGCCGGCTACGCCTTCCTGACCCGGTCCACCGCGCGGAGCGAGCAGACCATCGAGTGGGACGACGGCCAGACCTACCCGGTGATCGACGTGGAGATCTCCTCGGAGAGCCACCCCTTCTACACGGGTAAGGCCCGCACGGTCGACACCGAGGGCCGCATCGCCCGCTTCGAGCGCCGGTACGGTGCGGCGGACGCGGGCGAGGCGACCTGACCCGGAGGGCTCCCCCAACCCTCCGGACCCCCTCAGATCACATTGAGGGCGGCGGCGCAGCCGGCTCCCCCGAGCAGCATGAACGCCGGCATCAGCACCTTCAGCTCGACCCAGCTGCCCGCCCGGAACCGCATCGCCTTCGGCGGCCCCAGCGGGTACCAGCGCTTGCGGCCGACCGGGATCGGCCACAGGATCGGGCAGCCGGACACGGTCAGCGCGTCGCCGATGTCGTGCACCAGCGCGCCCAGCACGATCGGCAGTCCCAGCCAGAGGTACTCCTGCCCGGGCGCGGTGAACAGCCAGTCGGAGCCGTTGCCCGGCTTGTCCAGCACGCCCGCCAGGATCCACGCACTGGTCGCCGCCAGCAGCCAGACCAGGACATCGCTGCTGGAGCCCCGCGCCGCCCGCCACAGCAGACCCTCGATGGCGAGCACCATGTGCGCGAACAGGATCGTCAACACCGCCCAGCGGCCCCCCGTGATCGCAGCGGCCGAGCAGCCGGCGCCGATCAGGACGGCCCACAGCCAGGTGTGCGTCAGCGTGCGGTGCCCGCCGGAGCGGCGCGGATCGCCCTGCTTCCTGGTCGCCTTGTAGACCGCGTACGACAGCTTGTCCACGATCTCGCAGAGCCAGCGGGAGAGCGGGCCGAAGGCCCGGGAGATGGTGGCGGCCTTGTGGTCCAGGTCCGGGGCGAGCGCGGCGCCGGCGCAGATCAGGGCGCCGACGAGGAGGACCGGCCAGGGCATCGGGTGTCCCGCCGCCGCGGTGGCGGCTCCGACGCCGAGCCAGGCCGCCGCCCCCGACAGTGAGTGTGCTGGTCCCATCATGGCCGCTTCCCGCCCCATTCCTCGTGTGCCGCTGACCAGTTGACCTGGTGCGCTGACGCCGCATCGGCGACACAGCGTAGCGGTCGTGATCTTCGCATCCCCAGCCGATTCCCCGCTGGGGCGGAAGGCCAGGCAAGATGGGGGCGTGACCCTCATCGATCAGCTGCCGCCGACCGCCGACCCCGACGCCCTCTACGAAGCCTTCGAGTCGTGGGCGCAGGAGCGCGGCCTCACCCTCTACCCCCACCAGGAAGAGGCGCTGATCGAGGCGGTCTCCGGGGCGAACGTGATCGTCTCGACGCCGACCGGCTCCGGCAAGAGCATGATCGCCGCGGGTGCGCACTTCGCCGCGCTGGCCCGCGACGAGGTCACCTTCTACACGGCACCGATCAAGGCCCTGGTGTCGGAGAAGTTCTTCGAGCTGTGCAAGCTGTTCGGCACCGAGAACGTCGGCATGCTCACCGGCGATGCCTCCGTGAACGCCGACGCGCCCGTCATCTGCTGCACCGCCGAGGTGCTGGCATCGATCGCGCTGCGCGACGGCAAGGACGCGGATGTCGGCCAGGTCGTCATGGACGAGTTCCACTTCTACGCCGAGGGCGACCGCGGCTGGGCCTGGCAGATCCCGCTGCTGGAACTGCCGCAGGCGCAGTTCATCCTGATGTCGGCCACTCTGGGCGATGTGTCCTTCTTCGAGAAGGACCTCACCCGCCGCACCGGCCGCCCCACCTCGGTGGTCCGTTCGGCGACCCGCCCGGTTCCCCTCTCCTACGAGTACAAACTGACCCCGCTCACCGAGACGCTCACCGACCTGCTGGAGAGCAAGCAGGCGCCGGTGTACATCGTGCACTTCACCCAGGCGCAAGCCGTGGAGCGGGCCCAGGCGCTCATGAGCATCAACATGTGCTCGCGCGAGGAGAAGGACAAGATCGCCGAGTTGATCGGCAACTTCCGTTTCACGACCAAGTTCGGCCGTAACCTCTCCCGCTACGTCCGGCACGGCATCGGCGTGCACCACGCCGGCATGCTGCCCAAGTACCGGCGCCTGGTGGAGAAGCTCGCCCAGGCCGGTCTGCTCAAGGTCATCTGCGGCACGGACACGCTCGGCGTGGGCGTCAACGTGCCGATCCGCACGGTGCTGTTCACGGCGCTGACCAAGTACGACGGCAGCCGGGTGCGCACACTGCGGGCCCGTGAGTTCCACCAGATCGCGGGCCGGGCCGGCCGGGCCGGCTTCGACACGGCGGGGCTCGTGGTCGCGCAGGCGCCTGAGCACGTCGTCGAGAACGAGAAGGCGCTGGCGAAGGCGGGCGACGACCCGAAGAAGCGGCGCAAGGTGGTGCGCAAGAAGGCGCCGGAGGGCTTTGTCGGCTGGACGGAGAACACCTTCCAGAAGCTGATCGAGTCGGATCCGGAGCCGCTGACCTCGCGATTCCGCGTGACGCACACCATGCTCCTGTCGGTGATCGCCCGGCCGGGCAACGCGTTCGAGGCGATGCGCCATCTTCTGGAGGACAACCACGAGCCGCGCCGGCAGCAGCTGCGCCACATCCGCCGGGCGATCGCGATCTACCGCTCGCTGCTGGACGGCGGGATCGTGGAGAAGCTGGACCAGCCGGATGCCGAGGGCCGCATCGTCCGGCTCACCGTCGACCTCCAGCAGGACTTCGCGCTGAACCAGCCGCTGTCCACGTTCGCCCTGGCCGCGTTCGAACTCCTCGACCCCGAGTCGCCGTCCTACGCGCTCGACATGGTCTCCGTCGTCGAATCCACCCTGGACGACCCCCGGCAGATCCTCGTCGCCCAGCAGAACAAGGCGCGCGGCGAGGCCGTGGCCGCGATGAAGGCGGACGGCGTCGAGTACGAGGAGCGCATGGAGCGCCTCCAGGACGTCACGTACCCGAAGCCGCTGGAAGAGCTGCTCTTCCACGCGTACAACACCTACCGCAAGAGCCACCCGTGGGTCGGCGACCACCCGCTGTCGCCGAAGTCGGTGGTCCGGGACATGTACGAGCGGGCGCTGTCCTTCACCGAGCTGGTGTCCTTCTACGAGCTGGCCCGCACCGAGGGCATCGTGCTGCGCTACCTCGCCAGCGCCTACAAGACCCTGGACCACACCATCCCGGACGACCTGAAGTCCGAGGACTTGCAGGATCTGATCGAGTGGCTGGGCGAGATGGTGCGCCAGGTGGACTCCAGCCTGCTGGACGAGTGGGAGCAGCTCGCCAACCCGGAGGAGATGACCGCCGAGGAGGCCCAGGAGAAGGCCGACGAGGTCAAGCCGGTGACCACCAACGCCCGCGCCTTCCGCGTCCTGGTCCGCAACGCCATGTTCCGCCGCGTGGAGCTGGCCGCCCTGGACCAGGTCGAGGAACTGGGTGCGCTGGACGCCGAGTCCGGATGGGACGCCGAGGCGTGGGGCGAGGCGATGGACAAGTACTGGGACGAGTACGACGACCTGGGCACCGGGCCCGACGCCCGCGGCCCCAAGCTGCTCGTCATCCACCAGGAGCCGGAGAACGGCCTCTGGCGCGTCCGCCAGATCTTCGACGACCCGAACGGCGACCACGACTGGGGCATCAGCGCGGAGATCGACCTCACGGCTTCCGACGCCGAGGGGCGTGCGGTCGTCCGCGTCACCGAGGTCGGCCAGCTGTGAACCGTCCCCGGCCAGTGGCAAGCCAAGGAGAATCCCACCGATGACGAATCCGGCCGAGAGACTTGTCGACCTCCTCGACCTGGAGCAGATAGAGGTCAACATCTTCCGTGGCCGCAGCCCGCAGGAGTCCCTGCAACGGGTCTTCGGCGGGCAGGTCGCGGGCCAGGCGCTGGTCGCCGCCGGCCGCACCACGGACGGCGAGCGCCCCGTGCACTCGCTGCACGCGTACTTCCTGCGCCCGGGCCGGCCGGGCGTGCCGATCGTGTACCAGGTGGAGCGGGTCCGCGATGGACGCTCCTTCACGACGCGCCGGGTCACGGCCGTGCAGCAGGGCCGCACGATCTTCAATCTGACCGCCTCCTTTCACAAGCCTGAGGAAGGACCGTTCGAGCACCAGCTGCCGCCGGCCCGCGAGGTGCCGGATCCCGAGTCGCTGCCGACGGTCTCCGAGGAGATCCGCAAGCATCTGGGAGCCTTGCCGGAGCAGTTGGAGCGGATGGCGCGCCGCCAGCCCTTCGACATCCGGTACGTCGACCGGCTGCGCTGGAACGCCGAGGAGATCGAGGGCGCCGAGCCGCGCAGCGCCGTGTGGATGCGCGCCGTCGGTCCGCTCGGTGACGACCCGCTGGTCCACACCTGCGCGCTCACCTACGCCAGCGACATGACCCTGCTGGACGCGGTACGCCTCCCGGTGGAGCCCCTGTGGGGGTCGCGGAACTTCGACTTGGCCTCGCTGGACCACGCCATGTGGTTCCACCGGCCGTTCCGCGCGGACGAGTGGTTCCTGTACGACCAGGAGTCGCCGATCGCCACCGGCGGCCGTGGGCTGGCTCGCGGGCGCATCTACGACCTGCGGGGACGGCTGCTCGTCTCGGTCGTTCAGGAGGGCCTGTTCAGGGCCCTGTAGCACCTGGCGACGAAACCCGGGACCGGCTGTTCAGACCCGCGCGGGCCGTGCCGGCCGTGCGCTTCTGCGCCGTAGCCAGGTCCGAAGACCACGGGACGAGGGCGGCGGAGCGGGCTGTGCCGGCTCGTGGTCGCGAGGAACCGGTGGCACCGTCGGCCGCACGGCCGACTCCCGGGGAACGACGTACAACTCCCGGGACCGCACCCGTGACTCGGGGTGCCGCACGGCTGAATCCGTGGGCGCTGTCGCCGCCTTGATGAGCTGTGCCGCCGCCGACTCGGGCAGCCGCGTCCGCATGTGCAGGACGCGGGGTCCCAGCTCCGCGGGGCGCCCCACCGGCTCCGGACGCCGTGTCACCGGCTCCGGGAGCGGTGCCGCCGGCTTTCGGGACGGGGCCGTCCCATGCGCCGACTGCGGAAACTGTGCTGCCGGCTTCGGAGGCGGCGCCGCCGACTCCAGGGACCGTGTGGCCGGCTCGCACGGCCTCGTCGTCTCTTCCGTGGGACGGGTGACCGTCCGTGCCATCGGTGGGATGGGGCGTGCGACCGCTCGCATCGCCGGCGGAACCCGGTGGGCGGCCGGGCGCGGGGCCGGCGAGCTGTCGCGGGCCTCCTCGACCGAGCGCGCCAACTCGCTGCGCAGCCAGCCGACCTCGTCCGCGTCCTGCGCCGTCGTGATCCGCTCGGCGAGCTGAGCGGAAGGAGACCCGGAAGCCCCCTGCCCTGGTGACACGGGCCGGAACCGGGTCAGGTGAGCGCGCTCGTACGGGTCCTTGACGACGTCGGCGATCTCGATGGGCGCGAGGTAGGCGGCCACGGCTCCGGCACGGGCCCACGGGTCCTCGGCCTGCCGCAGCAGGAATCCGACCCGGCGTGCGCGCCAGTTGCGTGCCCGCAGGTCCACTCCCGCCGCCAACTGGCCCCGGAGGGTCTCGGGCGTACGCCCCTTGAGCAGGTGCGCGTGCTCCGGACTCGCCGTGAACCGGCGCAGTTCTTCCGCGAGATAGAGCCAGACCACGGCGCGGTAACGGTTGAGGTAGAACTTCACGGGCACGAGCAGGCCCAGTCGGGCGAGCCGGGTGAACCGGCCGGCCGGGATCTCCATGAGGGCGGCGCCCTCCGCCGTACCCACGACCCGTACCCGTTCACGCAGGGACTCGGGGAAGCCGTCCTGTGCGCGGAGGCGCTCGATCTCCGCGCGCTCCACGCGCCGGCCTCCTCCCCCGCCCTCGTCTGGCACGGTCCGGATGCGGCCGAGTTGGACGGCGAGGTCGAACTCGACGCGCTTGAGCCCCAGTTCGCGAGCGGCACGGCTCGGCGTGCAGGTGCTGGGGCGGGTTGGGTCGAAGGTGCTTGCCGACATGGTCGTACTCCCCCGTGGAGTCGGTGGCTCACGCCTTGCGCGTTCGCCGTGCACTCACCGTAGCCGGTTCGTCGCGTCTCGTGGCAAGCCTGTGGATAACTCCACGGGGGCAGGAAAATCAGCAGGTCAGAGGTCTGTGGTGGGGGGTCTCTCGGGTTTCCTGGCGTCGACGCCGAGGTGTTCGCCGACCCGGTTGACGAGCAGGGTCATCTCGTAGGCGATCTGGCCGATGTCGACCTGGGCCCCGCTGAGTACGCACAGACAGCTGCCGCTGCCGGCCGCGGTCACGAACAGCACGGCATCGTCGTACTCGATCATCGTCTGGCGGACCCTGCCCGCGCCGAAGTGGCGTCCCGAGCCCTTGGCCAGGCTGTGCAGCCCGGATGCCACGGCGGCAAGATGTTCCGCGTCCTCGCGGCGTAACCCCGTGCTCGCCGCGGTGACCAACCCGTCGTTCGACAGGACCAGCCCGTGGCGTACGTGGTCCACCCGCTCGGTCAGATCGTCCAGGAGCCAGCCGAGACCCTGCTTCTGCGCCATGTCCGTCTCCCCGTGTGATGTCTCCCCCTGGCTGGAGGAACTGCCCGCAAGCCTTCCCCACGACCGGCGTGCGGGCAAGGAGGATGGGCGCATGGCAGAGAAGATGACCGATGAGGAATGGCGGGCGTTCGTCCTGGACGGCACTCGCACCGGCAAGCTCTCCACCGTCCGTGCCGACGGAAGCCCGCATGTGGCTCCGATCTGGTTTCTGCTGGATGGGGACGAGTTGGTGTTCAACACCGGCAAGAACACGGCGAAGGGCCGCAATCTGGCCCGTGACGGCAGGGTGGCCCTGTGCGTGGACGACGACCGTCCGCCGTTCCACTTCGTGGTGCTGAACGGCCGCGCCCAACTGTCGGAGGATCTGGCCGAGGTACGTCTGTGGGCGACCCGGATCGCCGCCCGGTACATGGGCGAGGACCGCGCCGAGGAGTACGGCGCCCGCAACGGCGTCCCGGGTGAACTGCTCGTCCGCGTGACCATCGACAACGTGCTGGCCGTGCGGGACATCGCGGCCTGAGCGGCGGGCTCAGCCGACGGAGTCCAGGAGCCGGGCGGTGTGCATCCGCCCGGCGTACTCGACCAGCCTGATCAGCACTTCCTTACCGGAGTCGCGGTCGCGCGCGTCGCACAGCACCACGGGTGTACCGCGGTCGAGATCGAGTGCCCGGGAGACGTCGTGGGCGCCGTAGGAGCGGGCTGCCGTGAAGCAGTTGACGGCCACCACGAACGGGATACGCCGGTGCTCGAAGTAGTCGACGGCCGGGAAGCAGTCCTCCAGTCGCCGGGTGTCCGCGAGGACCACGGCGCCGAGGGCGCCCTGGGCCAGCTCGTCCCACAGGAACCAGAAGCGGTCCTGTCCCGGTGTGCCGAAGAGGTAGAGCGAGAGGCCGGAGCGGATGGTGATGCGGCCGAAGTCCATGGCCACGGTGGTGGTGACCTTCTGGTCCACGCCGTCGGTGTCGTCCACCAGTTGACCCGCTTCGCTGAGCAGTTCCTCGGTGCGCAGCGGCCGGATCTCGCTGACGGCCCCCACCAGGGTCGTCTTGCCGACGCCGAAACCACCGGCGACCAGTATCTTCAGCGCCAGGGCGGAGGTGTCGCCGACGGTGTCGGTGTGCTCGGAGACCATGATCACTTCTCTCGGGAGGGCCGGCCTCGGCCGGCGTCCGCGTGCTCCGGGGGTGAAGGCAGCATCATGACAATGGGGATGCGGGTCGGGGCGATGGGACCGTAGTACACCTGACATGAGCGGCTGGGGCCCGATCGTTGGCGCAACGCGCCCGGATCGGACGTACCGGGACGCGGTCGGGCGTACAGATGCTGACACGGCGAGGCGTACGGCGGTGTACGGACGTTCATCTACAGTGCTCGCAATCCCTCGATGACCTCGCGCAGGATCCGCTCGTCGGGCAGGTGCGCCGGTGGCACGGGGCGGCTGATGGTCACACAGCCGAGTTCCAGGAGGTCCCCGAGAAGCACCCTGAGCACGCCGACCGGCAGGTCCGCGTCCGCGGCGAGTTCGGCGACGGACTGCGTCTCCGGGCGGCACAGGTCGATCAGGGTCCGGTGCTCGGGGCCCAGCGCGGTGTCGTCGTCGAGCGCCGGTGCGGCGGGGTCGAGGGTGACGAGTGCGATCAGGTCGAAGCGCACTCCGGTCGGCCCGGGCTGGGTGCGGCCACCCGTCATGGCGTAGGGGCGGACCAGTGGTCCGGCCTCGCCGTCGTACCACTGGCTGCCCGGCTCCCGGGGCTCGCCGGTCGGGTTCTCGGTCATCGGTGCCGCCTTCCCGGCTCATCCGGCGGCGGGCGGTCGCGCCGCGACGCGCGGCGCCGTGCAGAGATGCTCGCCGACCTGTTTGACCAGGCGGGCCATCTCATAGGCGACCAGCCCGATGTCGGCCGTGACCGCGGTGAGCAGGGCGAGGCAGGAACCGTCACCGGCCGCGGCCACGAAGAGGAACGCGTCGTCCATCTCGACCATCGTCTGGCGCACTCCGCCCGCTCCGAAGTGCCGTCCCGCGCCTTTGGCGAGGCTGTGGAAGCCGGAGGCCACGGCGGCGAGGTGCTCGGCGTCCTCCCGCGCGAGGCCGGCGGAGGCGCCGACCGCCAGGCCGTCGTTGGAGAGCACGACGGCGTGCCGTATCTCGCGCACGCGTGTCACCAGGTCGTCGAGCAGCCAGTCCAGTTCGCCGGACCGCTGGCCCGTCCTCGGTGTCGGATCCTGGATCATGCGGGGTCCTTAAGAATGTTGGCGGTCCGGAAGGACCGGGTGTGGCTGATG
>NZ_BMUI01000022.1 GCF_014650115.1 Streptomyces olivaceoviridis
AACGTGGTCTTGCCCACGCCGAAGCCGCCCGCCACCACGATCTTCGCGGAGGTGGTGGCCCGGCCCCCGTCAGAGCTTGCGAAGTCCACTGAGCACCCTTTCGAGCAGCGTCACGTCCGGTGCGCCACCGTTGTTCTCGTCGCCACCCGGCTGGTGGATGGCGACCAGGCCGGCCTCGGCGAGGTCGGCCACCAGGATCCGGGCCACACCGAGCGGCATGGCCAGCAGCGCGGAGACCTCCGCGACCGACTTGACCTCACGGCACAGGTGGCAGATGCGCTGGTGCTCCGGGAGCAGCCCCATGAGCGCTGCCGGGTCGGCCGTGGTGCTGATCAGCGCCTCGATGGCGAGCTGGTAGCGAGGCCTGGTCCGGCCGCCGGTCATGGCGTACGGCCTCACCAGCGGCTGGTCGCCCTCGTCCCCGTACGGCTCCGCGTACGGATCATGATGGGCGGTGGGCGGGGTCATGAATCCTCCGGGCGGGACAGCAAGTCGGTCAGTCAAGCCGTCTGAAGGGGCCGGTGGGGGGATTGTGGCGGCCGGACGGTGTTTTTGTGAGGTGGGTGGTGCTGGGGGCGGTCAGTGAAGCAGACTTCCCTGGAGTTCGGCGCGCAGGTCCGGGGTGAGTACCGCCCCTGCGCGGTCGACGAGCAGTGCCATCTCGTAGCCGACGAGACCGATGTCCGCCTCGGGATGGGCAAGGACCGCGAGCGACGAACCGTCCGAGATGGACATCAGGAAGAGGAACCCGCGTTCCATCTCGACGACCGTCTGCGCCACGGTGCCGCCCTCGAAGATCCGGGACGCCCCGGCCGTCAGCGAGGTCAGACCGGACGCGACGGCCGCGAGCTGGTCCGCGCGGTCCCGCGGGAAGCCTTCGGACATCGCCAGCAGAAGGCCGTCGGCGGAGACCACCACGGTGTGGGACACCCCAGGGGTGTTGTCCACGAAGTTGGTGATCAACCAGTTCAGGTTCTGTGCCGCCTGGCTCATCGGACTCAACTAACGCTCCTGCTGGTGAGTGGGGCTCGGGAAGCTGCCGGTCTGGCCGCTGCCGGCCTGACGGCCCTGAGCGATGCCCCGACGGAGATTGGTCAGCCGTCCGCGCACGTCGTCAGGCGCGCGCGAGACCTGCGGACCGCTTTGGTGCTGTTGCTGCTGTGCCGTGCCCGGCACGAGGTTCGCCCGGGGCACGCGGCGCGGCAGGCCGGAGGTGGTGATCCCGCCGGCCGCGGGCTGACGGACGCGCTCGGCCTGCCGGACGAGTTCGTCGTTCGGCGAGGTACGCCAGGAACCGTTGGCGCTGCCGTTGTTGCCGGCGGGCGCGGGGCGCTGCGGAGCGGGCGCCTGGGGCTGCTGCCGCTGCGCGGGCGCGTCCTCCTGCTGCTGACCGTGGAACCAGTTGGTCTCCAGTGTGTCGTACAGCGGGGTACGGCCGTCACCCGGACCGCTGGCCGGGGGCAGGGCCCATCCGTCACCCGGTGCCTGGGCGGCGCCCCGGTTGCCGGGCTCCTGCTGGAGCGGACGCTGCTGCGGGGCCGGCGGACGGGGGGTGCCGAAGTCGGCACGGGCCGGCTGCGGGCGCTCGAACTGCCCGGTGTGGCCGGGGTTCTGGCGGCCGGGCAGCGCGTGCTGCCCGGTGGAGCTGCCCTCGTAGCCGCCGTCGTACCCCTGCGGGGTCTGCTGGGCCGGGAACTGGCCCGTGTGCTGAGCGCCGTTGTCCCGTTGGCCGGGCGCCGGCGTGCCGAACACGTCGGAGCGGACGAACGAGCCGGTGCCCTGCTGGTCGCCGCCGTCGAAACGGCCCTGCTGCCGGCCGTCGTCGGGGAGCCCGAACCGGCCCGTGTCCTGAGGGTTCTCGGGACGCGCGAACTGGCCGGTCTGCTGGAGGTCGTCGGGACGCGCGAACTGTCCGGTCTGCTGGAGGTCGTCGGGACGCGCGAACTGTCCGGTCTGCTGGAGGTCGTCGGGACGCGCGAACTGGCCCGTGTCCTGGGCGCCTTCCGGACGCCCGAACTGGCCGCTCTGCTGGGGGAGGTCCGGACGGGCGAACTGCCCCGTGTGCGAGCCGCCGTTCAGCTCGGCGCGCGGGAACTCGCCGGTCGAGGCCGGTCCCTGGGCGTCGATCCGCGGCATCTCCGCGGTCGAGCCCGGACCCTGCCGGTCGTCCACGCGCGGCATGTGCGCGGTCTGCGCGGGGTCCTGCTCGTCGTGGCCGCGCGGGGTGTCCAGCGAGGCACGCGACAGCGGGGCCTGGGCGTCGCTCCAGTCCGGCGTGCGGGACTGCGGGTCACCGCCGGGCAGTTCGGCGCGCGGGCCGCCGCGCGGCGGGAGCTGGGGCCGGCGGCCCTGGTCGGGGGCGCCGCCGGACCGCTTCGGGCCGCGACCGCCGAAGGCGTCCTGCTGCGGCCCGCCCGGGTTCGCGGCCTGCAAGCCCTGAGGGGCGCCCGGCGCCTGACCGCCGAAGCCGCCCGCACCGGCACCGGCCGGAGCCGGCCGGCCGCCCTGGGGACCGCGGGCGCCCGGCGCACCGGGACGGCCGCCCAGGCCCGTGCCGGGCAGCGGGGTCCGGGGACCCTGGGCGGAGCCGACCTGGCCACGCGGGCCCGGACCGGAACCGAGCAGACCGCCACCGCCCGGGGCGCCGCCGTTGCCGGCGGTCTGCCGCCGGGCCGCGGCCGCACCGGCGGCGGCCTGCGCGGCGGCGGGTCCACCGGTGGACATGGGGGCGCCGGGCTTGCCCGGAGCGGGCTTCTTGCCACCCTGGGCGACGTCCACGGGCAGCATGACCAGGGCGGTCGTACCACCGGAGTCGGACGGGCGGAGCTGGATGCGGATGCCGTGCCGCTGGGACAGCCGGCCGACCACGAACAGACCCATGCGGCGGGAGACGGAGACGTCCACGGTGGGCGGCGAGGCGAGCCGCTCGTTGATCGCCGCGAGGTCCTCGGGGGAGAGGCCGATACCGGTGTCGTGGATCTCGATCAGGACGCGGCCGTCGGGCAGCGCGTGACCGGTGACCTTGACCTTGGTCTGCGGCGAGGAGAACGAGGTCGCGTTCTCCAGCAGCTCGGCGAGCAGGTGCACGAGGTCGTTGACGACCCGGCCGGCCACCTCGGTGGTGGGTACGGCGGCCAGCTCGATGCGCTCGTACTGCTCCACCTCGGACGCGGCGGCGCGGAGCACGTCGACCAGCGGGACCGGACGGGTCCAGCGACGGCCGGGCTCCTCACCCGCGAGGACGAGGAGGTTCTCACCGTTACGGCGCATACGCGTCGCGAGGTGGTCGAGCTTGAAGAGCGAGGAGAGCTGGTCCGGGTCGGCCTCGCGGGACTCCAGTTCGGAGATGAGCGAGAGCTGGCGCTGGATCAGGCCCTGGGAGCGGCGCGAGAGGTTGGTGAACATCGCGTTGACGTTGCCCCGCAGCAGGGCCTGCTCGGCGGCGAGGCGGACCGCCTCGCGGTGCACGTCGTCGAAGGCCGCGGCCACCTGGCCGATCTCGTCCCGGGAGTGCACACCGACCGACTCGACGGAGGTGTCGATGTCCTGCGGGTCCGACTCCGAGAGCTGCTTGACCAGCTCGGGCAGACGGTCCTGGGCGACCTTGGTCGCGGTCTCCTGGAGCCGGCGCAGCGAGCGGATCATGGACCGGGCGACGACGAACGCGCCGACCAGCGAGACACCGAGCACGAGCAGGATCAGCGCACCGGAGATGATCGCGTCACGCTGGGTCGCGCTCTTCAGCTCGCGCGCCTTCTGCTCCATCTCCTCCAGGAGCGTGCGCTCGATCTTCTTCATCTGCTCGATCTTGGTCGAGCTGTCGTCCACCCAGTCCTTGTACGACCGCGCCGGGAGCTGCTGGAGGCCGTCCGGGGACTCGAAGGAGCGCTTGGCGTAGGTGTCGGCGGACTCGATCGTCGGGTTGCCCTCGTCGATCGGCTTGAGCAGTTCCTCGGCGTTCTGGCCGGCGTAGATCTTCCGGAAGATCGCCAGCTCGGAGCCCTCGCTCTCGTACGCCGACTGGCCGTAGAGGCGGTCGTTCTCGGAGAGGTCGCCCTTGGTGCTGGTGGTCGCGGGCAGTGCGGCGGCGATCATCGCGCGCTGCTCGGAGGCGTACTCCTTGGCGGTGGAGAAGGCCGCCAGGGCGCGGGTGCGCGAGATCATCTCCGGGTTGCTGGACGCCTCGGCCATGTCCTGGGAGAGACCGATCAGCTGGGTGATGAGCCGGTGGTAGGACTCGACCGTCTGGGTCGCGTTGTCCTTGGACGAGTAGGCCGACTTGCGGATCTTGGCGAGGTCGTCCAGCTGGTTGGCGAGGCCGACCAGCGCGTCGCGGACGCCCTGGAGATTGCCGTCCTTGCTGGCCGCGTCGATCTGCTCGGAGGCGTCGAGGAAGTTCTCGCGGGCCCGGTCGGTCTTCTGCTGGTACGCCTTGATCTGGTAGTCGTTCGACTTCAGGCCGCCGTGCGCCAGGGGACCGGCGGACTGGTCGCGCTCCTCCTGGAGCGCGTGGGCCAGCTCGGTGGCCTGCTTGGTCATCTCCGTCAGCAGCTTGATGTTGTCGAGCTGCTGGATGTCCTCGATGGACTGGTCGATGCGCAGCGCGCCCAGCGAGGTGGCCGCGACCACCGGCAGCGCGAGCAGTGACACCAGGCGGGTGGAGATGCGCCAGTTGCGCAGGGCGAGCCGTGAACCGGTGCCGGTCGGGCCCTGCACGGGCTTCACCGTGGGCGCGGGGTCGCCCGAGGGCGCCGCGGTCGCGGAGGCCGACGCGGCCGAGGCGCCGGGACGACCGCCGCGCTCACCGCCGTCCGTGGCGTGGCCCGGTCCCGGGTTCTGGGCGTGCTGGGGCGAGGAGCTGACGGCCTTGGGGCCAGTCCCGCCGTGCGGCTCCGGCTCCGCCGAAGCGCTGCCATCCCTCTTGAAACGTCCCTGCACTAGCGTCGCAACCTCTGGACCAGGCGCCCCTCCGCGTGAACGGAGGGACACGGTGTCGGCGTTGTGGAGAGCGCCCTGAATACGCCCCCCGGTGGTCTTGAGTGACCGGCGCTGGTTCCCCCCTGTCTCGCCGCCGCTCGGCGCTGTGCGCGCCCCCTGCGCCGGTTCCATCCCGCGGCGGTCCGTGGAATTCCAGCACAGTGCAGGATCTCCAACAAGGGCAGCGGGCCGAGCTGTGACCTCCGTGACGGCCAGTGAGTGGCGGATTACCGGCAGTGGAACCTGATCTTGGGCATAACGGGCGTACCCATGCGAGTCGCCGTGCGTCGCCCTGTGTCCCAGTCGCCATGATCAGGAGCGGAATGGTGGCTTCAGTAGGTCAATGTCCGTTTCGCTGAGGCGAGTTGTCGGTCGGAATTGACCGGTTTGCCCGTGAGTTCGTGAGCAAACTCACACGCGCCCCGGGGTCAGTTGGCACCTTCGTCGGGGAATCGGATGTTTAGCCTGACGCTTTACAAGACGGACGACTCTGCCAACCACTCGACCAGAGGGCACAGGACGACAACGGTGAAGACGACGATGATGTTCCACAAGATCGCCAACCCGCGGCGCACAACCCTGGCTCACCTGAAGGACGCAGGCGAACTGCACACGCCCGAGCTGCCGGAGCACTCCGTCGACCTCCCCGCCCAGACGGCCAACCCCCGGCGCACCGTCCTGATGGAGGTCCCGGCCGGCGCGGGCGCCCCGGCCGGCGAGTAGCCGACGGCTCCGCCGGGCGCGGCCGGAAGGACCACGACGGTCCCTTCCGGCCGCGCTCGCGTTTCCCGGGCCCCGCGGCCGGCGCCACAGTGGCGACCCTGGCCGAGCCCGCCGCGGTGACCCGCCCCTGACCTGCGACGATGCCCCCGGAAGCGAACAACTTCGCATAGCTCCGATAACCTGAGGCGTCAGTACGCCGGTTCTCAGTGAGGGGCGCAAGGATCCCGTGCGCATCGCCAGGTTCTCCATCGACGGGAACGTAGCCTTCGGCGCGGTCGAGGGCGACAAGCAGGACGAACTCGTCCTCGACATCATCAAGGGCATCCCGTTCGCGGACTTCGAGCTGTCCGGGACGAAGGTGCCGCTGAGCAAGGTCAGGCTGCTCCCGCCGGTGCTCCCCAACAAGGTCGTGGCGTTCGGCCGCAACTACGCCGAGCACGCGCGCGAACTGGGCAACGAGGTGCCCGACACGCCGTTCGCCTTCTTCAAGCCGTCCACCTCCGTGATCGGCCCCGGCGACGACATCCAGTACCCCTCGTTCTCCCAGGAACTGCACCACGAGGCCGAGCTGGCCGTCGTCATCGGCCGCCTGTGCCGCGAGGTCCCGCGCGACCGCGTCAAGGACGTGATCTTCGGGTACACCTGCGCCAACGACGTCACCGCCCGCGACGTGCAGAAGCGCGAGAAGCAGTGGGCCCGGGCCAAGGGCTTCGACACCTCCTGCCCGCTCGGCCCCTGGGTGGAGACCGACCTCTCGGTGGACGCCGCGAACGACCTCACCGTCCAGCTCACGGTCAACGGCGAACAACGCCAGCTCGGCCGCACGAGCGAGATGATCCACCCCATCGAGGACCTGATCGTCAACATCTCCGAGGCCATGACGCTGCTCCCCGGCGACGTGATCCTCACCGGCACCCCCGCGGGGGTCGGCCCCCTCAGCGTCGGCGACGAGGTCGCCGTCACCATCGAAGGCATCGGCACTCTCACCAACAAGGTTGTCAAGCGTGGCTAGCGCACCCGGCTCCGTACGCGTCCGTTTCTGCCCCTCGCCCACCGGTAACCCCCACGTGGGCCTGGTCCGCACCGCCCTGTTCAACTGGGCGTTCGCCCGGCACCACCAGGGCACCCTGGTCTTCCGCATCGAGGACACCGACGCGGCCCGCGACTCCGAGGAGTCGTACAACCAGCTGCTCGACGCGATGCGCTGGCTCGGCTTCGACTGGGACGAGGGCCCCGAGGTCGGCGGCCCGCACGCGCCGTACCGCCAGTCGCAGCGCATGGACATCTACGCCGACGTCGCCCGGAAGCTCCTCGACGGCGGCCACGCCTACCACTGCTACTGCTCCCAGGAGGAGCTGGACACCCGCCGCGAGGCCGCCCGCGCCGCCGGCAGGCCCTCCGGCTACGACGGCCACTGCCGCGACCTGACCGCCGAGCAGGTCGAGGAGTACCAGGCGCAGGGCCGCACCCCGATCGTCCGCTTCCGCATGCCGGACGAGACCATCACCTTCACCGACCTGGTCCGCGGCGAGCTGACCTTCACGCCGGAGAACGTGCCCGACTACGGCATCGTCCGCGCGAACGGCGCCCCGCTGTACACGCTGGTGAACCCGGTGGACGACGCCCTGATGGAGATCACCCACGTCCTGCGCGGCGAGGACCTGCTCTCCTCCACCCCGCGCCAGATCGCGCTGTACAAGGCGCTGATCGAGCTGGGTATCGCGAAGGAGATCCCGCGGTTCGGCCACCTGCCGTACGTCATGGGCGAGGGCAACAAGAAGCTGTCCAAGCGCGACCCGCAGTCGTCCCTCAACCTCTACCGCGAGCGCGGCTTCCTGCCCGAGGGCCTGCTCAACTACCTGTCCCTGCTGGGCTGGTCGCTCTCCGCGGACCAGGACATCTTCACGATCGAGGAGATGGTCCGGGCCTTCGAGATCGCCGACGTGAACCCCAACCCGGCGCGCTTCGACCTGAAGAAGTGCGAGGCGATCAACGCCGACCACATCCGCATGCTGGACGTGAAGGAGTTCACCGAGCGCTGCCGCCCGTGGCTGAAGCCGCCGTTCGCGCCCTGGGCGCCGGGGGACTTCGACGAGGCCAAGTGGCAGGCGATCGCCCCGCACGCCCAGACCCGCCTGAAGGTCCTGTCGGAGATCACCGACAACGTCGACTTCCTGTTCCTGCCGGAGCCGGTCTTCGACGAGGCCTCGTGGACCAAGGCGATGAAGGAGGGCTCCGACGCCCTGCTGCGCACCGCCCGCGAGAAGCTGGAGTCGGCGGACTGGACCTCGGCCGAGTCCCTCAAGGAGGCCGTCCTGGCCGCCGGTGAGGCCCACGGCCTCAAGCTCGGCAAGGCCCAGGCCCCGGTCCGCGTGGCCGTCACCGGCCGCACCGTCGGCCTGCCGCTCTTCGAGTCCCTGGAGGTCCTGGGCAAGGAGAAGACCCTGGCCCGCGTCGACGCGGCGCTGGCCAGGCTGGCCGAGTAGGCGCGCGCGTTCCCGAGGGGCGGTGGCCGTACGGCTGCCGCCCCTCCGGCATGTCTGTCAGCGGCTCGCACTAGTGTTTCGGCGCACACGGCTCGCACAGCGAGCGCGATCGAGAAGGGCGCCGTCATGCCGATGAGTCCGCGGGACTACACCTGGCTGTTCACCCCGGGCAGCACGTTCAGCTACGAGTCCGGGACCACGGGTGTGATCCACGTGGCCGACGGCGGTGAACTGGACCTCCCCACCGGCCGGGTCGTCGCGAGCGACCCGTTCGTCTACCTCGGCAGCGGTGACATCGAGCCCTTCACGGCCACCGTCGAGCCCGGCCGCTACCGCGTCGAAGCGGCCGTCGCGACCCTCACCCGGCCGGGTGAGCCCCCCTCCGACGTGCCCCACCTGCGCGTGGCCGCCGCCCGTCTCGTCATCCGCGACGAGCCGGCCGTCACCTGGGAACTGGCCCTGCTCCCCGGCCAGGACCCCGCCGAACTCAAGGACGACGAGTTCTTCGGGTACGGCGTCGACGCCGGCACGGGCTGCTTCTACGACGCCTCGGCCGAGGAGGCGTTCCCGGAGACCCAGGAGGAGGAAGGTCCGCTGTGGGACGCGTTCGAGAGCAGCGACTGGTCGCCGGGGCCGTTCCTGGTCAGGTCCACGGACGGCGGCCACACCCTGGCCGCGTTCACCTCCGGCTGGGGCGACGGCTGCTATCCCACCTGGACGGGCCGTTCGGCGTCGGGTGAGGTCACCTGCTTCCTGACGGACTTCTTCGTGGCCCCGGACCCCGCCTCCGACCAGGCCTGATATCGCCTGACGAGCAACGATCCGATTCCCCGGCGCCCCGGCCGGTGCGGCGGTACCGTCGGTCGTATGACGATCAGAGCCGTGGTCTGGGACGTGGACGACACCCTGTTCGACTACACGACCGCCGACCGGGAGGGCATGCGGGCCCATCTCGCGGTGGAGGGGCTGCTCGCCGGCCACGGCAGTGCCGAGGCCGCGCTGGTGCGGTGGCGGGAGATCACCGAGCGGCAGTGGGCGCGCTACGCGGCCGGCGAGACCACCTTCCAGGACCAGCGGCGCGACCGGGTCCGGACCTTCCTGGACAAGGACCTGACCGACGCGGAGGCCGACGACTGGTTCGGGCGGTACATCGGGCACTACGAGGCCGCCTGGAGCGTCTTCCCGGACGTCCTGCCCGCTCTGGAGGCCCTCGCGGCCAGCCACCGGCACGCGGTGCTGTCCAACTCCAGCATCGCCGTCCAGGAGCACAAGCTGCGCACGCTCGGCCTGCTCCACCGCTTCGAGTCCGTGCTGTGCGCCGCCGAGCTGGGCGTCTCCAAGCCGGAGCCGGGCGCCTTCCTGGCGTCCTGCGAGGCGCTGGGGCTGCGCCCGCACGAGGTGGCGTACGTCGGCGACCACCCCGACATCGACGGGCGGGGCGCCGCCGAGGCCGGATTGCTGTCGGTGTGGATCGACCGCGGGGCGGCCTACGCGCGGGCCGCCGGGGAGGTCGTGGCGCACCGGATCTCCACCCTCGCCGAACTCCCGGCGCTCGTCCGCGCGGATACCCGTTTTGGAGCCCCGTCCACCTTCAGGTAATGTTCTTCCTGCGCCGAGGGGAGCGGGCCGGAAGGCCGGAGCCCCGAGGAGCAAGCTAGAACGAGAACCCCGTAGGGGCTTGAGTTCCAGTGGCCTATGGTGTAATTGGCAGCACGACTGATTCTGGTTCAGTTAGTCTTGGTTCGAGTCCAGGTAGGCCAGCTCGCAGAGCTTATCTGCAAAGCCCCCGTTGTGTAGCGGCCTAGCACGCTGCCCTCTCAAGGCAGTAGCGCCGGTTCGAATCCGGTCGGGGGTACTGATCTCGACCTCGTCGGGATCGCTAGGGCCCCCGTTGTGTAGCGGCCTAGCACGCCGCCCTCTCAAGGCGGTAGCGCCGGTTCGAATCCGGTCGGGGGTACTGACTGGTCTAAACCATCATTGGTCTATGGTGTAATTGGCAGCACGACTGATTCTGGTTCAGTTAGTCTTGGTTCGAGTCCAGGTAGACCAGCTCGGACCTGCGGAAACGCAGAGTCCACGCCCCCGTTGTGTAGCGGCCTAGCACGCCGCCCTCTCAAGGCGGTAGCGCCGGTTCGAATCCGGTCGGGGGTACGCACGGGCAAGGCCCTCCACTTCGGTGGGGGGCCTTCGTCGTGCCGGGCGCTACTCGAAGCCGTACCGCCGGGCCGACTCCTCCTCCTGGGCCAGCCGGCGCAGGGCCTGAAGGATCGGCTCGGTCAGCACCGCGCCGAGCACCGCCGTCTCCACCTTCTCCGCCTCCGACGGACGGGTCTCCACGAAGTCCAGGTCGAGTCTGGCCGCCTCGTGCATCAACTCGGCATAGGAGACGAGCAGTTCGCTGCCCCAGTCGTAGCCGAGCCGGCGGAACGCGGCCACCGCCACCACCAGGGAGCGGTACGCGGGGGAGATCGTCGTCAGCAGCCTCGCGTTCGACCAGCCCAGCCGGTCCAGCAGGGCCTCCGCCTCCCGGCGCGCGGCCCGGACGTACTCGTCGTCCTCGTCCGGCTCCGGCACCTGCGGCAGCGCCCACAGGGCCGCGCCCAGCCGGATCGTCCGGCCCAGGGACTCGTCGTCGACGTTCCGCAGCACCTCCCGGACCGTGGCCACCGGGAGGCCGCCGACCTGGATCATCGCGCGGACCAGCCGCAGCCGGCGCAGATGCTCGTCGTCGTACTCGGCCGTCGTCGCGTTGACCTGGCGGCCCGGCGGCAACAGGCCTTCGCGCAGGTAGTACTTGATCGTCGCGGTGGCCACACCGCTGCGTCTGCTCAACTCGGCGAGCCGCATGTCTTGCGCCCCTCTTTGGATACCGCCACTATCCAAGCATCGGCCATTGGATAGTGCCGCTCACCGACCAGGGGGACGTCATGGTGACCCGTACGACCGCCGACGCGAAGGGCGACGTCGTCGTCCTGCTGATCGGCATGCGCATCAACCGCTTCCGGGCCGTTCGCCTGTGGCTGCCGGTGATGCTCGCGATGCTGCGCATGCTGCGGGAACTGGAGAAGGACCCCCGGCGCGGGCTGCTCGCCAAGGTGCTGCTGACGGCGTCACCGCGTACGTACTACGTCGTGCAGTACTGGGAGTCCAAGGAGAAGCTGTACGCCTACGCGACCGCGCCCGACGCCTTCCACCACGAGGCGTGGGCGCGGCTCAACCGCAAGGAGCGGACCGGGAAGCTGCGCGGCCAGGTCGGGATATGGCACGAGTCGTACGTCGTGCCGGAGGGGTCGTACGAGGCGATCTACGGCGACATGCCTGCGTTCGGGCTGGCCGCCGCGCACGGGCAGGTGCCGCTGGAGAGGCGGGGGCGCTCCGCGAAGGACCGGTTCGCCTACCGGTCGGGCGGCTAGGCACCGTGGGGGAGGGTGATCCGCTCCGGTCGGGAAGAAGCTGCCGCGGCGTTGAGGCGGCCCCTTCCCGGCCGGAGCGGTTCTCCCGCTCTCAGCCCGAGCGGCGCAGGGCCTCCGAGAGGCGGCCCGCCGCGTCGATGACCGCCTGGGCGTGCATGCGGCCCGGGTGACGGGTCAGACGCTCGATGGGGCCCGAGACGGAGACGGCGGCCACCACGCGGTTGGAGGGGCCGCGCACGGGCGCGGAGACGGACGCGACGCCCGGTTCGCGCTCGCCGATGGACTGGGCCCAGCCGCGCCGCCGTACACCCGACAGGGCCGTCGCCGTGAAGCGGGCGCCCTGGAGGCCGCGGTGCAGGCGCTCGGGCTCCTCCCAGGCGAGCAGGATCTGCGCCGAGGAGCCGGCCTTCATCGTGAGCGTGGAGCCGACCGGGACCGTGTCCCTCAGGCCGGACAGGCGTTCCGCGGCGGCCACACAGATCCGCATGTCCCCCTGGCGGCGGTAGAGCTGAGCACTCTCGCCGGTGACGTCGCGGAGGTGGGTGAGCACGGGGCCCGCCGTCGCGAGCAGGCGGTCCTCGCCCGCCGCTGCCGCCAGCTCCGCGAGACGCGGGCCGAGGATGAACCGGCCCTGCATGTCGCGTGCCACCATGCGGTGGTGTTCCAGGGCCACGGCCAGGCGGTGGGCCGTGGGTCGTGCCAGTCCGGTCGCGCCGACCAGACCCGCGAGGGTGGCCGGACCGGACTCCAGAGCGCTCAGGACGAGGGCCGCCTTGTCCAGAACGCCGACGCCGCTACTGTTGTCCATGCAACGATACTCGCGTCTCACTCTGTGAAACGCAAGTTCAATTTTCCGTGGAACGCGCCACCCTGGAATCACACAGCGGCCCGCGGACCAACGGGCCTGGCGGTGGACGCCCGGAATCACGACGTTCAGGGGCCCGAGACGGGCAGCCACCGCTCCTCAAGATCTCTAGTTGGGTCGGTGGACGCTTGCCGGCCGGAGGGAAAGCGATGGGTAGGACACTCGCGGAGAAGGTCTGGGACGACCACGTCGTCCGGCGCGCCGAGGGCGAGCCCGACCTCCTCTACATCGATCTGCACCTGCTGCACGAGGTGACCAGCCCGCAGGCCTTCGACGGGCTCCGCAAGAACGGCCGCCAGGTGCGCCGCCTCGACCTCACCATCGCGACCGAGGACCACAACACCCCGACCCTCGACATCGACAAGCCCATCGCGGACCCGGTCTCCCGCGCCCAGCTGGAGACCCTGCGCAAGAACTGCGCCGAGTTCGGGGTGCGGCTGCACCCGCTGGGCGACGTCGAGCAGGGCGTCGTCCACGTCGTCGGCCCCCAGCTGGGTCTGACCCAGCCGGGCACCACCGTCGTCTGCGGCGACTCCCACACCTCCACGCACGGCGCGTTCGGCGCGCTGGCGTTCGGCATCGGCACCTCGCAGGTCGAGCACGTGCTGGCCACCCAGACGCTGCCCCTGGCCCGCCCGAAGACCATGGCGATCACGATCGACGGCGAGCTGCCCGAGGGCGTCACCGCCAAGGACCTGATCCTGGCGATCATCGCGAGGATCGGCACCGGCGGCGGCCAGGGCTACATCCTGGAGTACCGCGGCTCCGCCATCGAGAAGCTCTCGATGGAGGCCCGGATGACCATCTGCAACATGTCGATCGAGGCCGGTGCCCGCGCGGGCATGATCGCCCCCGACGAGACCACCTTCGCGTACCTCAAGGGCCGCCCGCACGCCCCCGAGGGCGCCGACTGGGACGCCGCGGTCGCGTACTGGAAGACGCTGCGGACCGACGAGGACGCCGTCTTCGACGCCGAGGTCGTCATCGACGCCGCCGAGCTGTCGCCGTTCGTCACCTGGGGCACCAACCCCGGCCAGGGCGCGCCGCTTTCGGCGCACGTCCCCGACCCGGCTTCGTACGAAGACGCTTCGGAGCGCCTGGCCGCCGAAAAGGCCCTGGAATACATGGGGTTGGAGGCCGGGCAGCCGCTGCGGTCCATCGACGTGGACACCGTCTTCGTAGGCTCCTGCACCAACGGCCGCATCGAGGACCTGCGCGCCGCCGCCGACATCCTGCGGGGCCGCAAAGTCGCCGACGGCGTACGGATGCTGGTCGTCCCGGGCTCCGCGCGCGTGGGTCTCCAGGCCGTCTCCGAGGGCCTGGACGTGGTCTTCAAGGAGGCCGGCGCCGAATGGCGGCACGCGGGCTGCTCGATGTGCCTCGGCATGAACCCCGACCAGCTGGCCCCGGGCGAGCGCTCCGCCTCCACCTCCAACCGCAACTTCGAGGGCCGGCAGGGCAAGGGCGGTCGTACCCACCTGGTGTCGCCGCAGGTCGCGGCGGCCACCGCCGTCCTGGGCCACCTGGCCTCCCCGGCCGATCTGACCGACGACCGCACGCCCGCTGGAGTCTGAGAATCATGGAAGCCTTCACCACCCACACCGGCCGGGCCGTCCCGCTGCGCCGCAGCAACGTCGACACCGACCAGATCATCCCTGCTCACTGGCTCAAGAAGGTCACCCGGGACGGCTTCGAGGACGGGCTGTTCGAGGCCTGGCGCAAGGACCCCGAGTTCATCCTCAACCGCCCCGAGCGGCAGGGCGCCACGGTCCTGGTCGCCGGCCCCGACTTCGGCACCGGCTCCTCCCGCGAGCACGCCGTCTGGGCGTTGCAGAACTACGGCTTCAAGGCCGTGATCTCCTCCCGCTTCGCCGACATCTTCCGGGGCAACTCGCTGAAGAACGGCCTGCTCACGGTGGTCCTGGACCAGAAGATCGTGGACGCGCTGTGGGAGCTCACGGAAGCGGACCCCACTGCTGAGGTCACTGTGGACCTTGAGGCGCGTGAGGTGCGCGCCGGGGGCATCACCGCCTCCTTCGAGCTGGACGAGAACTCCCGCTGGCGGCTGCTGAACGGCCTGGACGACATCTCCATCACCCTCCGCAACGAGGACGAGATCGCCGCCTACGAGGCCGGGCGGCCCGGCTACAAGCCGCGGACGCTCCCGGTCTGATCCGGCGCCGACCGGGCCCCGCGAAGGTCGGGTTTCGGCCACCCCAACGCCTCGCCTGTACCCCCGATCGCCACGATTGGGGGTACAGCCATGTCTGCACCCGAACGGCCCTGCGGCTCTGCCCTGGTTCGCTCAACTTCCCACGTTACGAAGGCCGTTGTCCGGGTAGGTGAGTGCTGTGTTCATGTCTTCCGCAAGTGCCTGGAAGGCCATTTGAGGCGGTAGTTGCACCCTGCGCAGGCGACAACTCGCCCCAGATGGCACAATCTGTGCATGGAACACGACGGCCAACTACAGCTCTATACGGCAGTCGCGAACCAGCTCAAGGAAGCGCACGCAAGGGTGCGCGCACTGCAAGTCCCGGAGGGCGTACGGATGGCGCTGACCCGGAAGCTGCTGGTCATTACGGCCGCGGCCAAGCACGATCTCGCCGACGCGGCAAGGCGGCTCGATCGGTTCACGGCGGATCTCGACGCGGGTCGGATCCCGGAAGAGGACCGCTGAACCGTCCGGGACAGCCGAGTCCGTTGCGGCACAAGGGTGATAAGCCCGTTTCGTGTTTGATTTGCGGTATATATCTGCCTAACGTGCGAAAAAGCTTGAACACTTTCGTTCTGGCGATGTCTCCGAAGGGGAAGACGTGAACAAGGCGCAGCTCGTAGAAGCGATTGCCGACAAGTTGGGGGGCCGCCAGCAGGCCGCCGACGCTGTCGATCATGTTCTGGACGCCATCGTCCGCGCGGTCGTCGGGGGCGAGCGGGTCTCCGTCACCGGCTTCGGGTCCTTCGAGAAGGTGGACCGCCCCGCCCGCTACGCGCGCAACCCTCAGACGGGCGAGCGGGTTCGGGTCAAGAAGACCTCCGTGCCGCGCTTCCGCGCCGGTCAGGGCTTCAAGGACCTGGTGAGCGGTTCGAAGAAGCTCCCGCGCGGGGGCGAGGTGGCGGTCAAGAAGGCGCCGAAGGGCAGCCTGTCCGGCCCGCCGCCCACCATCGCGAAGGCCGCCGGCAAGAAGGCCGCCGCCAAGAAGACGGCGGGCGCGGCGAAGAAGACCGCGGCTACCGCGGCGAAGAAGACGGCGGCGAAGAAGACCACCGCCGCCGCGAAGAAGACCACGGCGAAGAAGGCTCCCGCCAAGAAGACCACGGCGACCGCCAAGACCACCGCGACGAAGGCCGCCGCCAAGAAGACGACGGCCAAGAAGGCTCCGGCGAAGAAGGTCACCGCCAAGAAGGCCCCGGCGAAGAAGTCGACGGCCCGCAAGACCACCGCCAAGAAGACCACCGCCCGCAAGGCGACGTCGTAAGGCCGCCAGGGCATTCACGCGCCGGGCCGGACTCCCCTGGGGAGCCCGGCCCGCGGCGTGTGTAAGGACGGTCAGAGGGTTTGAAGGGTTACGAGGGTGATCCGCAGGGCGCCGCCCTCGGACTCCGTCTCGATCCGCACCCGCTGGCCCGGGCGCAGCAGCCGCAGTCCGCCCCGGTCGAACGCCGCCGCGTCGAAGGGGACCGGGGTGCCGTCGTCGAGGAGCACCTGGCCGCTGCGGGTTTCGGGGTCGTAGGTGTATGCGGTCGCTTGCATGGCGGCCAGCGTAGTGCGTCCCGCGGTTCGCCGTTGGGGTGCGGGCCGCACCCCGGCTGCGGGGCCGTCGTGGTTGCCCGCGCCCACGCGGCGGAGCCGCACATCGATACAGCCCCGCGCCCCCTCCGGGGCGCCTCAGGGGCCCGGGATGAGGAGCCCCGCCGACGCCGCCGCCGTATGCGGGCCCACGCCCAGTGTCAGTGCCGCTCGCAGGTCCGCGGCCGTGTCGACGTCCTGGCGGACCGAATCCACCCCGGTGAGCGCGAGTTCCACCGCGCCGGAGGCCCGGTGGCGGGCACGGGAATCGATGCCGAACGCCGGCCGCAATTCACGATCGCCGGCCGCCGCCAGCAAAGTCGTGCCCAGTGCCGCCGCGTCCGCGAGAAACGCGCGCGGGAATTGCGAAGCCGCTGCCAGTACCCGGGACAGTTCCGCCGGACGCAGCGCCGGCAGATCGGCGTTCAGGGCCGCCACCGCGGCGCCGGGACGGATCGCGTGTACGACGGCCGCGCCGTGCGCCAGCGCGGCGTTCAGGCCGCTGCCGGGGGAGTCGGGCACGATCCGCGCGCCCAGCGCCGCGAGCTCCCGGCCGGCCAGTTCGTCGTCCGTGACGACCGCCACATCCGACACCGCCGGACACGCCACCGCCGCGGCCACCGTGTCCTGCGCGAACGCCAGTGCCAGGCCCGGGCGCACCCCGTCGTCGGCGGTGTCCGCGAGCCTGCTCTTGGCCCGCGTCAGGGGCTTCAGGGGGATGACCAAGGTCCACTGCACCGGCGTACCGTCCCTCTCTCGTCGCGCTCATTGTCCCCCGCGCCATCCGGTGCCGCGGGGGGCGGGGCGTACGGTGTTCTCGACAGACCGGCGGCCCGGGGCCACACTTGTGCGGCCCCCGCCGGGGTTGCAGCCCTAGAGGAAGGTGTCCTTGTGTCCCGCCGCAGAATCGGCTTCTGGTACCGCTTCGCCGCGGTGATCTGCAAACCGCCGCTGGTGGTTCTGATCAAGCGGGACTGGCGTGGAATGGAGCACATTCCGACCGAGGGCGGATTTATCACCGCGGTGAACCACAATTCCCACGTGGACCCCTTCGCGTACGCGCACTATCAGTACAACACCGGACGGGTCCCGCGATTCCTGGCGAAGAGCGGCCTTTTCAAGAAGGGATTCGTGGGAGCCGCCATGCGCGGCACCGGGCAGATCCCCGTCTACCGCGAGTCCACGGATGCCCTCAGCGCCTTCCGGGCCGCGATCGACGCCGTGGAGCGCGGCGAGTGCGTCGCGTTCTACCCCGAGGGCACCCTCACCCGCGACCCGAACGGCTGGCCCATGACCGGCAAGACCGGCGCCGCCCGGGTCGCCCTTCAGACCAAGTGCCCGGTCATCCCGGTCGCGCAGTGGGGCGCCAACGAACTGCTGCCGCCGTACGCCAAGAAGCCGAACCTCTTCCCGCGCAAGACGCACCACGTGCTCGCGGGACCCCCCGTGGACCTCTCCCGTTTCTACGGCCAGGAGATGACCCCGGAGGTGCTGAAGGAGGCCACCGAGGTCATCATGGCGGCCATCACCCGCCTGCTGGAGGAGATCCGCGGCGAGAAGGCGCCCGAGACGCCCTACGACCCGCGCCGTGAGCGGATCGAGCAGCGCCGCCGCACCCAGGCGCAGGCGGAGGGCCGGCAAGTGGAAGGGCAGAGCAAGTGAGCGCACCGGTAAGGGTGGCGGTCTTCAGCGCCGGTTCGTGGGGCACCGCCTTCGGCATGGTGCTCGCCGACGCCGGCTGCGAGGTCACCCTGTGGGCCCGCCGGCCGGAGGTCGCGGAGGCGATCAACACCACCCGGACCAACCCCGACTACCTGCCGGGCGTCGAACTCCCCGAGAACGTCAGGGCCACCACCGACCCGGCCGAGGCGGCGGCCGGCGCCGACTTCACGGTCCTGTCCATCCCCTCCCAGACCCTGCGTGCCAACCTCGCCGAGTGGGCCCCGCTGCTCGCCCCGGACACCGTCCTCGTCTCCCTGATGAAGGGCGTCGAACTCGGCTCCACCATGCGGATGAGCGAGGTCGTCGAGGACGTCGCCAAGGTCGGCGCCGACCGGATCGCGGTCGTCACCGGACCCAACCTGGCCCGCGAGATCGCCGCCCGCATGCCCGCCCTGGCCGTCGTGGCCTGCACCGACGAGCGGGTCGCCCAGCGGCTCCAGGCGGCCTGCCACACGCCGTACTTCCGGCCGTACACCAACACCGACGTGGTCGGCTGCGAACTCGCCGGCGCGGTCAAGAACGTCATCGGGCTCGCGGTGGGGATCGCCGACGGCATGGGGCTCGGCGACAACGCCAAGGGCTCGCTCATCACCCGCGGCCTCGCCGAGACCACCCGGCTCGGCCTCGCGATGGGCGCCGACCCGCTGACCTTCTCCGGACTCGCGGGCCTGGGCGACCTGGTGGCCACCTGCTCCTCGCCGCTGTCCCGCAACCACACCTTCGGCACCAACCTCGGCAAGGGCATGACCCTGGAGGAGACCATCGCGGTCACCAGGCAGACCGCCGAGGGCGTCAAGTCCTGCGAGTCCGTGCTGGATCTGGCCCGCGGGCACGGTGTCGACATGCCGATCACCGAGACGGTCGTCAGCATCGTGCACGAGGGCAAGTCACCGGTCGTCGCGCTGAAGGAACTGATGGCACGCAGCGCCAAGCCCGAGAGGCACTGAGCCCGGGAGACGCCGACCCCGGCAGACGCCGGGCCCGGGGAAGGCGTCGAGTCCGTTCGGCAGGGGCTCGGCACGACGGTGAGCGACCGTCCGTGCGACGCTGAGCGACGGCCCGGGAGCGCGCGCTGACTTGGGCGCTACCTACGGGTACTCTCAACGCGATATGAGCACCGAGAACCTTCCCCACAGCCCTGAGCAGCCGTCGCGCAAGCCGCGCGTGGCCGTCGTGTTCGGTGGGCGCAGCTCCGAACACGGGATCTCCGTGGTCACCGCCGGCGCCGTCCTCAAGGCCATCGACCGGACGAAGTACGACGTCCTGCCGATCGGCATCACCACGGACGGCCGCTGGGCGCTGACGGCCGACGAGCCGGAGCGGATGGCCATCACCGACCGCCGCACCCCCAGCGTGGCGGAGCTGGCGGAGTCGAACGAGGGCGGCGTGGTGCTCCCCGTCGACCCGGCGAACCGCGAGGTCGTCTACAGCGAGCCCGGCTCCGTGCCCAAGGCGCTCGGCGAGGTCGACGTGGTCTTCCCGGTGCTCCACGGCCCCTACGGCGAGGACGGCACCCTCCAGGGCCTGCTGGAACTGTCCGGAGTGCCCTACGTGGGCTCCGGCGTGCTCGCCTCGGCCGTCGGCCAGGACAAGGAGTACATGAAGCGGATCTTCACCTCCTACGGGCTGAAGGTCGGCCCCTACCTGGTGATCCGGCCCCGCGAGTGGGCCCGGGACGAGTCCGCCGCCCGCAAGAAGATCATCGACTTCGCCGGCGCGCACGGCTGGCCGCTGTTCGTGAAGCCCGCGCGCGCGGGTTCGTCCATCGGCATCACCAAGGTCGACGACCTGTCCGGCCTGGACGAGGCGATCGCCGAGGCGCAGGCCCACGACCCGAAGATCCTGGTCGAGGCGACCCTGCGCGGCCGTGAGATCGAGTGCGGCGTCCTGGAGTTCGAGGACGGCCCGCGCGCCTCCGTCCCGGCCGAGATCCCGCCGCCGGACGCGCACGCGTACTACGACTTCGAGGCCAAGTACATCGACTCCACGCCCGGCGTCGTCCCGGCCCCGCTCACCGAGGAGCAGACCGCCGAGGTGCGCCGGCTCGCCGTCGAGGCGTTCGAGGCGACCTCCTGCGAGGGCCTGGTCCGCGCGGACTTCTTCCTCACCGAGGACGGCGAGTTCGTGATCAACGAGATCAACACGATGCCCGGCTTCACGCCGATCTCGATGTACCCGCAGATGTGGCAGGCGAGCGGGATCAGCTACCCCGAGCTGGTGGACCGCCTGGTGCAGGCGGCGCTGCGCCGCCCGACGGGGCTGCGCTGACCCCGTCGGGTCTCATCCGCGCATGGAGGCGATCCCCTTCGGGATCGCCTTCTTCACGGCCGGCGCCAGGTCCGCCATCACCTGGGCGCTGTCGTCCGGCCCGGACAGCTTCTCGGGCAGGGTCACCTGCACGTACGCCCGGCGATTGGACGTGGTGAACCGCCAGGTGCCGTCGCCCTGCTTCTCCATCAGCCAGTCGACGCCGTTCACCCCGCCGCCGATCGCGTTCGGGTCGTCACCCTGCGCCACCTTGGCGTCGATCATCTTCGGCGGCCGGACGACGCCGCAGCGCAGTATGATCGCCGGGCTTCCCCAGCCCGCCGTGTAGGCGGACCGGGGCTCGGGGTCGACGCGGGTCCGCCCGTCCACCGTCCGCGGCAGGACCTTGTCCAGGTCCCGGCAGAGCGGGGCGGTCCGCGTGTCTGGGGTGGGAACCGCCACGGTGCCGCTGTCGTCCGCCGTGGAACAGCCCGCGACCGCGATGAGCAGGGCCGGCGCGAGCAGGGCGAGGGGCCGGTGACGGAAGATGTTCACCGGCCAAGCGTAGACGGGGGCTACAGATGCACCACCGGACAGGTCAGGGTGCGCGTGATGCCGTCCACTTGCTGGACCTTGGCGACCACCATGCGACCGAGATCGTCGACCGTCTCGGCCTGGGCGCGCACGATGACGTCGTACGGCCCCGTCACGTCCTCGGCCTGGATCACTCCGGGAATCTTGCTGATCGTCTCGGCGACGGTCGACGCCTTGCCGACCTCCGTCTGGATCAGGATGTACGCCTGTACCACGGAACCTCCAGGGCGGCCACGAGGATCATGTGGGGAAAAGGAACGCCACGGTATCGCGTCGCCGCTCCCCGAGGGGAGACCTGCGGGAACCGGGCTTGCGCGCCAGGGTGCAGGCACGACGGAAGTTGACGGTCACCTCGACCGTATCGGGGACACTGGTGACGCGCGACCGGGCGTGGCAAGGCACAGAAGGGGCTTGAGGCAATGAAGGGCACAGTGGGTGAGCTAGGTGAGTTCGGGCTCATCCGGGAGCTGACCTCCCGTCTCACCACCACCCCGGTGGTCCGGGTCGGCCCCGGCGACGACGCCGCGGTGGTCGCCGCGCCCGATCGGCGGGTGGTGGCGAGCACCGACATCCTGCTGGAGGGCCGGCACTTCCGCCGCGACTGGTCCACGGCCTACGACGTCGGCCGCAAGGCCGCCGCACAGAACCTCGCGGACATCGCCGCCATGGGCGCCGTGCCGACCGCGCTGCTGCTCGGCCTGGTCGTCCCCGCGGAGCTGCCGGTCACCTGGCCGACCGAGCTCATGGACGGCCTGCGCGACGAGTGCCAGGTCGCCGGCGCCTCCGTGGTCGGCGGGGACGTCGTACGCGGCGACACGATCATGGTGTCGATCACCGCGCTCGGCGATCTGCGCAACCAGGAGCCCGTCACGCGCGCGGGTGCCCAGCCCGGCGACCTCGTGGCCGTCACCGGCTGGCTGGGCTGGTCCGCGGCCGGGTACGCGGTGCTCGTCCGCGGTTTCCGCTCGCCCCGCGCCTTCGTGGAGGCCCACCGGCGCCCCGAGCCGCCGTACCACGCGGGCCCGGCCGCCGCCGCGCTCGGCGCCACCGCGATGTGCGACGTCAGCGACGGTCTGATCGCCGACCTCGGGCACATCGCCGAGGCCAGCAAGGTCCGCATCGACATCCGCTCCGGCGCGATCGACATCCCGACGCAGATGAACGACATCGGACAGGCCGTCGGCGTGGACCCGCTCCAGTGGGTGCTCACCGGGGGAGAGGACCACGCGATCGTGGCCACCTTCCCGCCGGACGTCAAGCTCCCGGCCCGCTGGAAGGTCATCGGCGAGGTCCTCAACCCCTCCGCGCTGCCCCAGGTGACCGTCGACGGGGCGCCCTGGACCAGCAAGGGCGGCTGGGACCACTTCGGGGACATCGAGTCATGATCCCCCGGGTGCTCACGGTGGCCGGCTCGGACTCCGGCGGCGGCGCCGGCATCCAGGCCGACCTGAAGACGATGCTCGCGCTCGGCGTGCACGGCATGAGCGTGCTCACCGCCGTCACCGCGCAGAACTCCGTGGGGGTGCAGGGCGCCTGGGAGCTGCCCGTGGAGGCGGTCCGGGCCCAGTACCGCAGCGTCGTGGACGACATCGGCGTCCAGGCCGTGAAGACCGGCATGCTGGCCTCCGCCGAACTGGTCGAGGCGGTCGCCGAATTGATCTCCGGCACGGACGCACCGGCCGTGGTGGACCCGGTCGGCGTCTCCAAGCACGGCGACCCGCTGCTGGCCGCCTCCGCCCTGGACTCCGTACGGACGAAGCTGCTGCCGGTGGCGACCGTGGCCACCCCGAACCTGGACGAGGTGGCCCAACTCACCGGCGTCCGCGTCCAGTCGGAGGACGATCTGCGACGTGCCGCCGCGGCCGTGCTGGAGTTCGGGCCGCGCTGGGTGCTGGTCAAGGGCGGACACCTGGCGGGCGACGCGGTGGACCTGCTCACCGACGGCTCCGAGGTCCACCTGCTGCGGGCGCCCCGCCACGACAACCGGCACACCCACGGCACCGGCTGCACCCTCGCCTCCGCCATCGCCTGCGGCCTGGCCCAGGGACAGCCCGTGCCGGAGGCGGTCGCGGCGGCCAAGGAGTACGTCACCGGGGCCATCGCCGCCGGGTTCGCCCTCGGCGCCGGGATCGGGCCCGTGGACCACGGGTGGGCGCTCAGGCGGGACACCCCCTGAGCACCAGGCGGGGCACTCGCCCTGGTCAGGCGAGGTAGTCGCCGAGGTCAGGCGGGGTGGTCCCGGAGCTCGATCGCGGTCGCCGCCCTCTCCGTCAGCCGCTTGGAGAAGCCGGCCAGTGGCCGGGAGCCGAGCAGCCGGTACATCCGGTCCCGGCTGCGGATGCGCCGCTCGGTGGCCGGGGCGAAGAACGGCCCCGCGTTGCCGGAGATCTTCTGGCAGCCCCTGGCGAAGTCGCGGACCCGGCTCTCGTAGGCGGCCGGCGCGACCCGGTGATCGCCGCCCGCCAGGGCCAGCTCACCGGCGAGGACATGCGCGCCGACGATCGCCACACCCGTGCCCATGCCGCCCATCGTCGCCCCGTACCCGGCGTCCCCGAGCAGCGCCACCCGGCCCTGGACGAGACGGTCGACGTGGATCTGGGCGATGGCGTCGAAGTACAGGTCGTCCGCCTCCGCGAGGCCCTTCAGCACGGCCGGCGTCTCCCAGCTCGTCCCGGCGAACCGCTCGGCGAGGATCCGCTTCTGCGCCGCGACGTCCCGGCGGTCGTACGCCAGCCGCTCGGACCGGAAGACCAGCAGGGCGCCGGCGCGCTCCGGGTCGCCGTCGTAGTTGCTGAGTCCGACACAGCGGCCGGGCTCGCCGGCGGGCATCGGCGGACGGCTCGCCGGGCGTGGTGCCGGGCCCTTGGGGGGCCGTGGACGTGGTGCTCCGCTGTGGGGGGCCGGCGGGAATGGTGCCCGGCTGTCGGGGACCCGTGAGTGACTCGGCGGCGAAGGCGCGGATCGTCTCCAGCATCCGGTAGCGCCCGTCGGACACCTCCAGGAACGACTTCTCGACCAGGGACGCCAGCGGATCCTCCGGGTACGGCACCCCGCAGACGGCCGCCACGGCGTCCAGCGTGGCCCCGCCCGCGCAGACGGTCAGCCTGCTCGCCAGGTCCCGTTCCGCCGCGTCCAGCAGCTCCCAGTTCCACTCCACCACCGCGCGCAGCGTGCGGTGCCGGGGTGCCTTGGCCCGGTCCCCGCGCGCGAGCACCCGGAACCGGTCGTGCAGCCGGTCCGCCAGCTCGTCCACCGAGAGGGTGCGCAGCCGGGCCGCCGCCAGTTCGATCGCCAGCGGCAGCCCGTCCAGCGCCCGGCAGATCTCCGCCACGCGTGCGTGGCCGTCGAAATCGGGCCGCACCGCCCGCGCGCGGTCCAGCAGCAGCCGTACGGCCGGCTCCTCGGGCAGCGGCGGCACCGGCACCAGCACCTCGCCCGTGATGCCCAGCGACTCCCGGCCGGTCGCCAGGACGCGGACCCCGGGGCAGGCACCGAGGAGCAGCGCGGTCGTGCGTGCGGCGGACTCGACCAGGTGCTCGCAGTTGTCGAGCACCAGCAGCACCTCACGGTCCGCCAGCGCGGCCAGCAGCCGGTCCAGGGCGTCCGTGGCAGGGCTGCGGAAGCCGTCCCGCGCCCCGAGCGCCGCCGGCACCGCGTACGGGATCCGGGCCCCGTCGGTGAGGGGCGCGAGTTCCACCAGGCAGACGTCTCGGGCGGCGGCGGGGCGGGTGTCCGCGCCGGTGGCGGACCGCGTCGCGCTCGCGTCGGTCCAGGCGCGGGCCGCCGCCTCCAGGGCGAGCCTGGTCTTGCCGACGCCGCCGGGACCCGTCAGCGTCACCAGGCGGGAGTCGGTGAGGGCGCGGTCGATCCGGGCCAGTTCCGGTTCGCGGCCCACGAAGCGGGTGAGCTGGGCCGGCAGGCGCGGGCGGGCCGGGGTCTGCGACCCGTCCCGGAGCAGGTCGAGGTGGAGCGCGGACAGGGCGGGCGACGGGTCGGCGCCCAGCTCGTCGGCGAGGCTGCGCCGCGCCTCCTCGAACACCGCGAGCGCCTCGGCGGACCGCCCGGCGGCGTGCAGGGCCCGCATCAGCTGCCCGTACAGCCGTTCGTCCAGCGGACGCTCCCGGAGCAGCGCCCGCAACCCGGGCACCAGCTTCGGCCCGCCCCCGAGGCCCAGCTCCGCGTCGGTCCGGTCCTGGACGACGGCCAGCCGCAGCTCCTCCAGCCGTGCCCGGTCGGTGTGCGCGTCCGGCAGGTCGGGCAGCGCCGGCCCGCGCCACAGCGAGAGGGCGTCCCGCAGGAGGACCGCCGCCCGCTGATGATCGCCGGCGGTGAGCGCCGTACGGCCCTCGGCGGCCAGGCGTGCGAAACGGTGGACGTCGACCGCGTCCGGGGCGACGGCGAGGGCGTAGCCGGCGGGAACGGCGTCGACGCCGGCGTGCGGCGCGAGACGCCGGCGCAGGCGGGAGACCTGGGACTGCAGCGCGCCCATGGCCCCGGCGGGCGGCTCGGCGCCGTACAGGCCGTCCAGCAGGCGCTCCACGGACACCGCGCGGCCGGCGTCGAGCAGCAGCAGCGTGAGCAGGGCGCGGGGCCGGGGACCGCCGGGGTCGAGGGGAGTGCCGTCGTCGGTGCGGATCTCGACCGGGCCCAGGATGCCGAAGCGCATTCCGTGGATTCTGGCAGGCGGCGGCCGTTCATGAGCCGCACTCACGCCGCACTCACGGGTACGGCAAAAAGCCGGCCCACCCGGGGGCGGACCGGCTCAGTGCAGCGAACCAGGCAGTGGCCGCGCGCTCAGCTGTAGCGTCAGCGCGAGACCTTGCCGGCCTTGATGCACGAGGTGCAAGCGTTCACGCGCTTCGGCGTCCCGCCGACCACGGTACGCACACGCTGGATGTTCGGGTTCCAGCGGCGGGACGTACGGCGGTGCGAGTGCGAGATGTTGTTGCCGAAGCCCGGCCCCTTGCCGCAGACGTCGCAGTTGGCAGCCACGGGTCACTCCAAAGACTTCAGATGCACTTACGGTTGATCCCGGCATGCCGGGAATCGAGATCCTATAAGACCTGAATCTTGAGTGGCGCTGCCAGGGGAATGGCCCGATCGGATCGGGCAACCGGAGCAGCATACAACGACTGCGCCCGTACAACGAAACTACCATGGCAGCTCAGACCCCCGTCCCCGGCCCTCTTCCGGAGGACACCGGTCCGGGGTCTACGCTGCGTCCCACGTCAAGCCAGCTCAAGGAGGCGCAGGTGACGCAGGTACCGCAGACATTCCTCGATGCTCTCGCGGTGCGCACCTGGTGCGGTCTGGCGCTCCGGGCCCTGGGCAGGGCCCGTGAGGAGATCGACGCGATCAACGTCTATCCGGTGGCGGACGGTGACACCGGGACCAATCTGTACCTGACCCTGGAGTCGGCGGCGACGGCCGTGGAGGCGGTGTTCGCCGGGTACGAGACCGGCTCCGGGGAGCCCGCGCTGGCGGACGCCGTCCGGGCCATGGCCCACGGGGCGCTGATCGGGGCCCGGGGCAACTCGGGGACGATCCTCGCGCAGCTCCTGCGCGGGATGGCACAGGTGCTCGCGGACGACGGTGACGCCTCTCACATCGACGGCCCGGGGCTGCGACTGGCTCTGCGCCGGGCCGCCGACTCCGCCCGGCAGGCCGTCGCCCACCCCGTCGAGGGCACGGTGCTCACGGTCGCCTCGGCCGCCGCCGAAGCCGCCGAGGGAGCCGAGGGCGACTGCCGGACGGTCGCGCGGGCCGCCTACGAGGGAGCGCGGGCGGCCCTCGCGGCGACCCCGGGCCAGCTCGCCGTGCTGGAGCGGGCCGGCGTGGTCGACGCGGGCGGCCGGGGGCTGGTGGCGGTGCTGGGGGCGCTGGTGGAGGCGTTCACGGGGGAGGCGGTACGGGAGCCTCCGGCACGTGAGCTTCCGGTACGTGAGTCACCGGTACGGGAGCTTCCGGTACGCGAGTCCCTGCTGCGGGAGATCCCGCGGCCCCAGGGAGCCGTGTCCGTACCCGCATCCGCTCCCGATGGCGACGCACCCGCGCACGCGCGCGTGGCGGCCACCGAGCGATGCGCCGACGCGGCCGGACCCGGCGGACCGGCGTTCGAGGTGATCTACCTCCTGGAGGCCGACGACGCGGCCGTGGCCCGGCTGCGCGCGCGGCTCGACGCCCTCGGGGACTCCCTGGTCGTGGTCGGCGGCGACGGGCTGTGGAACGTCCATGTGCACGTCGACGACGCCGGCGCCGCCGTGGAGGCCGGCGTGGAGGCCGGGCGGCCGTACCGGATCCGGATCACCCACTTCGGACTCGGCGATGTGCACACCGGCCGCGAGCGCCCGCCGCGCGAGCGTGCCCAGCGGGCGGTCGTCGCCGTCGTACCGGGCGAGGGGCTGGCCGGGCTGTACGCCGAGTCGGGCGCGACCACCGTCCTCGCGCGCCCCGGCGAGCCGCCCGCCAGCGGGGAGCTGGTGCAGGCGGTACGGCGGGCCCACGCGCGGGAGGTCGTGCTGCTGCCCAACGACGCCGACCTGCGCCACACGGCCGCCGCCGCGGCCGAACAGGCCCGCACCGAGGGCATCCGCGTGGCCCTGATCCCGACCCGCTCGGCGGTCCAGGGCATCGCCGCGCTCGCGGTGCACGAGCCGGGGCGCCGGTTCGACGAGGACGTCGTCCAGATGACCTCGGCGGCGGGCGCCACCCGGTACGCCGAAGTCGTCGTCGCCGAGCGCCAGTCCTGGACGACGGCCGGCATCTGCCAGGCCGGGGACGTGCTCGGCCTGATCGACGGCGATGTCGCGGTGATCGGCGCGGACGTCACCGCCACCGCCCGCACCCTCCTGGACCGCATGCTCCAGGCCGGCGGCGAACTGGTCACGCTCGTCGTCGGCGACGAGGCGCCCGGGACCGTCGCCGCGCAGCTGGAGGCACGCGTACGGGAGTCCTACCTGGCCGTGGACACGGTGGTGTACCGGGGCGGCCGGCAGGGGGCGCTGCTGCTCATCGGCGTGGAGTGACGGCGGGGACGGCTCAGCCCCGTTCGGCGTCCTCCTCCGCCTGCTCATGTGCCGCCTCCAGCAAGCAGGCCGCCTCTTCCCGCAGGGCCAGGACCGTCTCGTCCCCCTCACCCGCGCCCTCGTAGGCCGCGAGCACTCCACGCGCGCGTGCCGCCGCCCGCGCCGGACGGCCGAGGTCCGCCTCCAGCCGGCCCGCGGCCAGTTCGGCACCGGTACGGTGGTGCAGCCCGGCCGCGCCGAGCGTCGCGAACACCGCCACGGCCCGGGTCATCTGCTCCAGCGCCGCCTCGAACGCGGCCCGGACCGCCGGGTCCTCGGTCTCCTCGGGCGCCTCGGGCGCCGAGCGGGCCAGCAGCTCCGCGAACTGCCGGTAAGTGCCGCCCAGTTCGGTGGCCAGCTCCTCCCGCTCCGCCTCCTCCGCCACCGCCAGCGCCGTCTCGCACTCCCGGACCGCCTGGGTCATCAGCGCGTGGGCGTCCGCCGCCCCCGGCTCGCCGTCGAGGGCGAGCCAGGCGCGGGCGCGCAGCGAACGGACCAGGAACGGGGTGTTGCCGAGCGCGCGCCACAGCTCGCCCGCGCGCGCGTACGCGCGGTCCGCCTCCGCCGCCAGCCCGGCGTTGCCCAGTGACTCGGCGGCGAGGTGGGCGAGCGTGGCGTGGTCCTGCTGCTCGGGCCAGTGCCGCGCGAGGTCGGCGGCCTTGAGCCGCTGTTCGGCGGCGGCCCGGTGCTCGCCCAGCTCGGCCAGGCAGTCCCCGAGCCACCAGCGCGCCTGGACGACCGTCCCGTCGCCGTGCGTGCCGGCGCAGAGGTCGGCCAGCGCGGACTCCAGCACCTCGGCGGCCTCCGCGTACCGGCCCCGGCGCAGCAGGTACCCGCCGAGTTGGTGCCGCGCCCAGGCGCCCAGGGTGCCGCTCTCACCGGCCTCGTCGGCCCAGTGCGCGGCCTCCAGCGCGTGCTCGGCCGCCTCACCGGGCGCGTCCCGGCCACCGAGCACCTCGGCGAGCTGAAGGTGCAACTGGGCCCGTCCGACCGGCTCCACGTACGGCGCGCCGTGCTCCAGGGCCGCACGCAGCGCCCCCTCGGCCCCGGCCAGGTCACCGGCCTGGTGGGCCAGGGCGGCGACCTGCACCTGGTACTCCAGCGCGAACCAGGGAAGACCGGCGGCCACGTACGTGCCGGCGGCCCGCCGGAACAGCTCCGCCGCCCGTCCGGCGTCCCCGGTCACCCCGGCCAACTCGCCGAGCATGGCCCACGCCTCGGCCCCCCGCGCCGCCAACCGCATGTCACCGCCACCATGCCCGCCGACGAGCGCCAACACCTCCCGCACGGCAACCTCAGCCTCAGCGACGCCGGGCCCGGTCTCCGGGACGGCCTCCCCGGAACCCGCCCCGGTGAACTGCTCGAACTCCTGGCCCCCGCCGTCCCCGGCGCCCCTCCCCACCGTCTCGTGCACCCGGCGCATCAGTACCCGGGCCCGGCTCATCGCCACCGACGCCGTCTGGCGCACTCCGGTGCCCTCGTCGGCGTACAGGGCGAGTGCCTCGTCGTACAGGGACGTGACGGTGGTGAGGGCCGTGTCCGGCTCGCCCGTCAGGGCGCGGATGTACGCCCCGCGCGCGCGTGCCGCCAGGGCCTCGCCGGGGTCGCCCGCCTCCGTGTACAGGGCCGCCGCCCGCTCGAACAGCTCCAGCCCCTCCGGCCCCCGCGCCATCGCCTCGTGGTCGGCGACCTCCGCGCGGTCGCGTGGTGTGAGGCCGGCGCCGTCCGGCGCCGCCCGTGCGACCGCCGCCCAGGCCTCCAGGGCCTGCGGTCGCAGCGTGTCCGACAGGCGCCGCGCCTCGGCGAGCAGGGCGGGCAGGTCCGGTTCGGCGGGGGTCGCCGGCGACAAGGGGGCGACCGCCGGCGCCGGCGCGGGACGTACCGTACGCAGGCCCAGCGGGAGGCGGTCCACCAGCGGGCGCTGGGCGATGCGCGCGCGGACGCGGTCGCCGACGGCGGACGTGCCGTTGCGCCGGTCGAACCGCTCGGCGAGCTCCGTCGCCTCCGCGCGCGCGTGCGCGGCGAGTTCCCGCGCGGTCCAGGTCCGTCCGGCCGGCCCCGGCACCCGCTGCCCGCCGTGCCCCAGCTCGGCCAGCCGGTCCATCAGCAGCGTCACCACGGCCAGGAAGTCCAGCCGGCTGCGCGGATGCCCGGTGTCCGTGAAGTACGCCGGCCGCTCCGCCAGCAGCTCCAGACCGCGCGCCTCGTTCCCGGTCAGCGCGCAGAACTCCACATGATCGGCGTACGCGCCCCGCATGCTCTCCATGGACCGCACCAGCCGGAAGCCCCGCAGATGGTGCGCGCGGGCCTCCTCGACGCGCCCCAGCCGCAGCAGCGGGGCCAGCGAGGAGGCGAGCACGTTGTGCGGCTCGTGGGCGCACGCGAACTCGCCCTCCAGCACCGGCCGCCACAGCCGGAGAGCCTCGGCGTCCCGACCGCACCGCGCCTGCCAGGCGCCCTGCCCGCGCAGCTCGCAGGCGTGGCAGTCGGCCATCCGGTCCCGGTCGGCGGCCAGCCACGCCGCGTACGCCCGCTCCGCGCGCGCGACGTCCCCGATGTGCGCGGCCACACTGAACTCGGCGCTGCGCACGGCCCGTTCGGAGTGTCCGGCGAGCCGGTAGCGGTGCTCCATCTCGCCCAGCCACTTCTCGACCGAGGCGAGCGGGATGTGCGGCTGGTCCAGCATGCCCGCCGACATCCACTTGAAGACCCAGTACAGCGAGTGCGTCTCGTACGCGTCGAAGTCCTCGGGCCGCTCGTCCCACATGCGCAGCAGCCGCGCGAACGGGACGAACATCTTGTCCTTCTCGGAGCTGTAGTTGTAGACCTTCAGCTGGTGCCCGAGCGCCTCGATCACGGCGAGCGGGATGTCCAGCTTCTCTGCCTCGGCGAGCAGCTGCTCCGCGCGCGCGTTGCGGGCCGGGCCCTCCGGCTGCTCGGAGTTCTCCGCCAGCGCCCGGCGCAGCGCGTCGAAGTCGGTGATCTCACTCATCGTCCGTCCCCCTCCCCGTGGGTCGCCCATTCGAGCAGCCCGATGAACGCCCGGTTGAGCAGCGCCGAGTCGGCCGGCCTGAGCGGGCGCCGCGCCATCAGCAGGGCCTGGCCGTACAACGCCTCGCTCGCGGTGCCGATCAGCTCCGGGTCGCCGAGCGAACCGATCCGCCGGACCAGCGGGTTGAGGTGGTTGAGGACCAGACGCGCGCGCGGGGCGCTGCCGCGCAGCGAGCCCAGGATGCCCGCCCACAGGTCGTCGGCCTGCTCCTCGGCCACCGCGCGGGCCTGCTCGTGCCGGGCGGCCCGGTCGTCCAGGTGCAGCGCGGGCACGGACAGCGGATGGAAGGCCCGCAGGACGACGTCGCAGCCCAGCGGGTCGAGCCGGTCCCGCGCGGCGGCCAGGAACCCGGACAGCGCCAGCTCCTCCGCCGGGTCGACCGCGTCCAGGTGCGCGGTCACGGTGTCCGCGTCCAGCTCGGCGACCACCGTCCCCGGCCGCACCCGCGGCAGCGCCTCGACCAGCTCGCTGTCGTAGGTGTAACCGCCGTTGACCACCCCGACGCCCTGCGCGGCGGCGATCGGCGCGACCTGCCGGTACTCCTCGACCGTCCGCGTGAAGTGCACCACCGGGTGCCGCCGCGCGAACTCCTCCAGCGGGAGCTGCCCGTCGGTCGTCTCGAACGGCAGCCACGGCAGCATCGTGCGCAGCATGCCGGCGTCGTGCCGGGCGAGGGACTTCACGCCCAGGTGGTGCACGGCGAGGAAGGCCGCGAGGCGCTCCGGATCACCGGCCGCGAGCCCTGTCAGCCAGGACCGGATCCGCGTCCCGAGCGCGTCCCGCACGGCGGCCAGCGTCTCGTCCTCGTACAGCGACTCGCGCGAGGCGGTCGGCCGCAGGCTGTCGGTGTCCAGGACGCAGCGCACGAAGAACGCCCAGTCCGGCAGCAGTTGTTCGGCCCGCTCGGTGAGCAGCATGCCCTTCAGGTGCACCCGATGGGTCGCCCGCTGGGCCGGGCTGACCGCCGACGGCAGCACGTACGCCACCCCGCGGACCCCGGCCACCGGCACGTCGAGGTCGATGGAGTCCAGCGGGGTGAACCCGAACAGCTCACGGCAGTGCAGGGCCAGCGCCGCCCGGCGGCCGGCCGGACCGGGATGGGCGCGGTCCCAGGGCGCGGGCAGCTCGGTGACGGGCTCGTCGCCGACCCGCACGTCGTACGGCAGCAGCGAGCCGAAGTCCCGGGCCAGGGCGCGGACCCGCTCCGGCGCCAGCCACTCGGCCGCACCGGCCCGCGCGGTCAGGTACACGGTCGTACCCGGCTCGGGCCGCTCGGCGTCGGGCAGCGTGCGCACGGTGTACGAGCCGTCGTCCCGGGCGGTCCACTCCACCGGCGGGGCCCCGGGCGTGCGGGCGCTGCGGCTGACCACCCGGATCCGCTCGGCGACGACGAAGCAGGCCAGCAGCCCGATGCCGAACTGGCCGAGGAAGTCCGACCGGGCCTCCTCCAGGCCCTCGGCCCGCTTGGAGCTGCGGCCGATGGTCGCCAGCAGGCTGTGCACGTCCGGCTCGGTGAGCCCGACACCGGTGTCCTCCACCCGCAGCCCGCCGTCCGCCGCGTACAGCCGGATCCGCGCCGGGGCGTCCGGTTCGGCGGCCCGACGGGCGGTGACGGCGTCCACGGCGTTCTGCAACAGCTCGCGCAGATAGACCTTGGGGCTGGAGTAGAGGTGATGGGAGAGCAGGTCCACCAGACCACGCAGGTCGACCTGGAAGCTGTGAGGTGGATGAGGTGACTGGGATGGCTGGGATGCCTGAGAGCTGTGGGAGTCCATCGTCACTGCGCCGGAGGGGGGCGAGCGTGCGGCGCGGGGTCGGGCGGTCCCGGCGGGGCGGTGACCGCGAAGGATGGCCGGAGCGCGCCATCCTAGAGCCGGGACGCGTGCCTGACCAGGAGTTTCCCTGATGTTTACGGCATCCGGCCGGGAATCCGCAGGGCAGGGTGTACGGCATTGTCAGTGCCGTGGTGTGCAATGGATCTCGTGCCCGCACTGCAAGAACCGCTCAAGAAGGTGCTCGGCCCCGCCACCGCGAAGGTGATGGCCGAGCACCTCGGCCTGCACACCGTCGGCGACCTGCTCCACCACTACCCGCGCAGATACGAGGAACGCGGCCAGCTCACGCACCTCGCCGACCTCCCCATGGACGAGCACGTCACGGTGGTCGCCCAGGTCGCCGACGCCCGCCTGCACACCTTCGCCTCGGCCAAGGCACCCCGCGGCAAGGGCCAGCGCCTCGAAGTCACCATCACCGACGGCAGCGGCCGGCTCCAGCTCGTCTTCTTCGGCAACGGCGTGCACAAACCCCACAAGGAGCTGCTGCCGGGCACCCGCGCGATGTTCGCCGGCAAGGTCTCCGTCTTCAACCACCGCCTCCAACTGGCCCACCCTGCCTACGAATTGCTGCGAGGCGACAGCGAGGAGACCGTCGAGACCTGGGCGGGCGCCCTGATCCCGATCTACCCGGCCACCGCCAAACTGGAGTCCTGGAAGATCGGCAAAGCCGTGCAGACGGTCCTCCCGAGCGCCCAGGAGGCCCTCGACCCCCTGCCCGACACCCTCCGCGCGGGCCGCGGCCTGCTGCCGCTCCCCGAGGCCCTCCTCAAGATCCACCGCCCGCACACCAAGGCCGACATCGCCGACGCCCGCGCCCGCCTGAAGTGGGACGAGGCCTTCGTCCTCCAGGTCGCCCTGGCCCGCCGCCGGCACGCCGAGACCCAGCTCCCCGCCGTCCCCCGCGTCCCCAGGCCGGACGGCATCCTCACGGCCTTCGACGACCGCCTCCCCTTCACCCTCACCGAGGGCCAGCGGAAGGTCTCCGAGGAGATCTTCGCCGACCTCGCCACCGCCCACCCCATGCACCGCCTCCTCCAGGGCGAGGTCGGATCGGGCAAGACGATGGTCGCCCTGCGCGCCATGCTCGCCGTGGTCGACGCGGGCGGACAGGCGGCCATGCTCGCGCCCACCGAGGTCCTCGCCCAGCAGCACCACCGCTCGGTCACCGAGATGATGGGCGAACTGGCAGAGGGAGGGATGCTGGGCGGCGCCGAGCACGCCACCAAGGTCGTCCTGCTCACCGGCTCCATGGGCACGGCCGCCCGCCGTCAGGCCCTCCTGGACCTGGCCACCGGCGAGGCCGGCATCGTCATCGGCACCCACGCGCTCATCGAGGACAAGGTCCAGTTCCACGACCTCGGCCTGGTCGTGGTGGACGAACAGCACCGCTTCGGCGTGGAGCAGCGCGACGCCCTGCGCGGCAAGGGGAAGCAGCCCCCGCACCTCCTCGTCATGACGGCCACCCCCATCCCGCGCACGGTCGCCATGACGGTCTTCGGCGACCTGGAGACCTCGGTCCTCGACCAGCTCCCGGCCGGCCGCTCCCCGATCGCCAGCCACGTCGTCCCGGCCGCCGACAAGCCCCACTTCCTGGCCCGCGCCTGGGAACGGGTCCGCGAGGAGGTCGCGAACGGCCACCAGGCGTACGTGGTCTGTCCCCGGATCGGGGACGAGGAGGACGATCCCAAGAAGTCCGGCAAGAAGAAGACGCCCGAGGACGAGGCGGAGAAGCGTCCTCCGCTGGCCGTGCTCGACGTGGCCGACCAGCTCGGCCGCGGCCCGCTGAAGGGCCTGAAGGTGGAGGTGCTGCACGGCCGTATGCACCCCGACGACAAGGACGCCGTGATGCGCCGCTTCGCCGCGGGGGAGACGGACGTCCTGGTCGCCACCACCGTCATCGAGGTCGGCGTCAACGTCCCCAACGCCACGGCCATGGTGATCATGGACGCCGACCGCTTCGGCGTCTCCCAGCTCCACCAGCTGCGCGGCCGGGTCGGGCGTGGCTCCGCCCCCGGCCTGTGCCTCCTGGTCACCGAGATGCCCGAGGCCAGCGCGGCCCGCCAGCGCCTGGGCGCCGTCGCCTCCACCCTCGACGGCTTCGAACTCTCCCGCATCGACCTCGAACAGCGCCGCGAGGGCGATGTCCTCGGCCAGGCCCAGTCCGGCGCCCGCTCCAGCCTCCGGGTCCTGGCGGTCATCGAGGACGAGGAGGTCATCGCGGAGGCGAGGCAGGAGGCGGCGACGGTGGTCGCGGCCGACCCGGACCTGACCGGCCTCCCGGCCCTGCGGACGGCCCTGGACGCCCTCCTGGACGAGGAGAGGGAGCAGTACCTGGAGAAGGGCTGAGGTGCAGCGTCCCCGCCGCCTGCCAGACTGAGTCCGTAACCACCCCCGAACAAGGACCGAAGATGACTCGCGTGATCGCCGGCCGGGCAGGCGGACGGCGCCTCTCAGTACCGCCCGGCACCGGAACCCGGCCGACCTCGGACCGCGCACGCGAGGGCCTCTTCTCCACCTGGCAGTCCCTCCTCGGCGGCCCCCTGGACGGCGAACGGGTCCTGGACCTCTACGCCGGCTCGGGCGCCGTGGGCCTGGAGGCCCTGTCCCGCGGCGCGGGCCACGTCCTGCTGGTCGAGGCGGACGCCCGGGCCGCGCGGATCGTGCGGGAGAACGTGAAAAACCTGGGCCTGCCGGGCGCCGAGGTCAGAACGGGCAAAGCGGAACAGGTCATCAGGCAAACCACCCCGGAAGAGCCGTACGACCTGGTCTTCCTCGACCCGCCGTACGCCGTCTCCGACGACGATCTTCAGGAGATCCTGCTCACACTCCGCTCGGAACGCTGGCTCGGCGAAGAAGCCCTCGTCACCGTGGAGCGCAGCACCAGAGGCGGCGAATTCCACTGGCCGGACGGCTTCGAGGCCGTTCGGTCCCGTCGCTACGGCGAGGGAACGTTTTGGTACGGTCGCGCCGCCTCTACGTGCGAAGACGCACGATGACCGGACCGGAGAGCGAGGGATCACAAGTGCGCCGCGCCGTCTGTCCCGGGTCTTTCGACCCGATCACCAACGGACACCTCGACATCATTGCCCGAGCCTCCCGTCTCTACGACGAGGTCTACGTGGCGGTGATGATCAACAAGTCCAAGAAGGGCCTGTTCGGGATCGAGGAGCGGATCGAGCTGATCCGCCAGGTCACTGCCGAGTACGCCAACGTCCGGGTGGAGGCGTTCCACGGCCTCCTCGTCGACTTCTGCAAGCAGCGCGAGATCCCCGCCATCGTCAAGGGCCTGCGTGCCGTCAGCGACTTCGACTACGAACTCCAGATGGCGCAGATGAACAACGGCCTCACCGGCGTGGAGACGCTGTTCGTGCCCACCAACCCCACCTACAGCTTCCTCTCCTCCTCCCTCGTCAAGGAGGTCGCGGCCTGGGGCGGCGACGTCTCCCACCTGGTGCCGGCCGAGGTCCTGGAGGCACTGAACAAGCGCCTCGCCAAGGGCTGATGGGGCTACAGTCGTCCCGTCCGTCTCCAACCCGGCTGTAGAGAGTGGCGAGCACAGGTGGACGTGCAGAAGAAGCTCGACGAGATCGTCTCCGCGGTCTCCGGCGCCCGGGGCATGCCCATGTCGGCGTCGTGCGTGATCAACCGAGCCGAGCTGCTCGCGCTGCTCGAAGAGGTGCGCCAGGCGCTGCCCGGCTCGCTGGCCCAGGCGCAGGAACTGATCGGCGACCGTGAGCAGATGGTCGAGCAGGCCCGGCTGGAGGCCGAGCGGATCATCGAGAACGCGCACGCCCAGCGCGGCTCGCTGATCTCCGACACCGAGATCGCCCGCCGTTCCCAGGCCGAGGCCGACCGGATCCTCGCCGAGGCCCGCAAGGAGGCCGAGGAGATCCGCGCCGAGGCCGACGACTACGTCGACTCCAAGCTCGCCAACTTCGAGGTCGTCCTCACCAAGACCCTCGGCTCGGTCGGCCGGGGCCGCGAGAAGCTCCTCGGCACCGGCCCGGGCCTGGACGAGAACGGCTACGCGGACGAGGACGCCCCCGAGCGCAGCCAGGACCCGGAGACCCTGCGCCACAACGCCGACGCCTACGTGGACGCCAAGCTCGGCGCCTTCGAGGCGGTCCTCGCCAAGACCCTGGAGGCCGTCGGCCGGGGCCGGCAGAAGCTGCACGGCCGCATCGCCACCGACGACCTCGGCGCCCTCGCCGACGACACCACGACCTTCCAGCACTCCAGCGACGCCGACTACCTCGCCGACCTCGCGGCCCTCGCGGACAGCGACCGCGCGGCACAACGGCAGCCCGAGCCGCCCCAGCCGTCGTACGAGCCGCAGCCGGCCTATGGCTACGAGCAGCAGCCGGACCCCTACGCGGGCTTCCCGCAGCAGCCGGAGTACGCCCCGCAGCCTGACTCGTACGGCTACCAGCAGGCTGATCCGTATTCCCCCGCCTCCGGCTACGCTCCGGCGGGAGGTGCCCCCTTCCAGGGCTACGACGCCCAGCAGGCCGGCTACGACCCCCAGCAGGCCCAGCAGTCGCACCAACCCCAGCAGCAGCCGCAGCACCAGGACCAGCAGGGTTACGCCCTGGACGAGACCAGCCTCTTCGACACGAGCATGATCAGCGCGGAGCAGCTCAGGGCGTACGAGCAGGGCCGGGGTCTGTAGCCGCGGGCGGATTGGGCGCTGAGCCAAAGGTCCAGTATCCTGGCTCTTCGGTCGCGCGTATGTCCGCGATCACCGCTGTCCGGAGCACCGACGGGCGGCGTCCCTTCGAGTTCGAAGATCGAAAGCAGGAATGGCTTCCAACGCCCGCCTCGACCACCGAAACCCCCTCGTGATCGACACGCACGAGCTGGGCCGGCGTCCTGGCGCGCTGCAACGCCTGACCCGCGAGGTCGACGCTCCCAGGGATCTCGGCATCCAGGGAGTCGTCGGAGTGCCGGAAGGCGCCCCGATGGAGCTCGAACTCCGCCTTGAGTCGGTCATGGAAGGGGTGCTTGTCACAGGCACCGCCCGTGCAACGGCCAAGGGGGAGTGCGTAAGGTGTCTGGAGCCGGTCGAGCTGGAGCTCGAAGCGGACTTCCAGGAGATGTTCACGTACCCTGACGCCGACGACCGGGGCCGTGTGATCGCGGAACCGGGCGACGACGCCGAGGACGACGAGGACAGGCTCTTTATCGAGGACGGTCTGATCGACCTCGAACCCGTGCTGCGCGATGCGGTGGTGCTCGCACTGCCGATGCAGCCGGTGTGCCAGGAAGGCTGCCCCGGTCTGTGCTCCGAGTGCGGGGCGCGGCTGGCGGACGACCCGGACCACCACCACGACGCCGTCGACATCCGTTGGGCGGCTTTGCAGGGATTCGCCGATTCACTCGAAGCCGGCGATAAGGACGAGATGAGCGGCGCCGAAGCGGGCGTCGACGAGAAGCAGGAGAAGTAGCCGTGGCTGTTCCGAAGCGGAAGATGTCGCGCAGCAACACGCGCCACCGCCGGTCGCAGTGGAAGGCTGCGGTCCCCACCCTGGTTGCGTGCGAGCGCTGCCACGAGCCCAAGCAGCAGCACATCGCGTGCCCGTCTTGCGGCACCTACAACAAGCGCCAGGTCCTCGAAGTCTGAGCGGGCTGGTGAGAGGCACTGTGTCCACGCCGAAGAAAACCTCTGCGGACAACCAGGCCTCGTCCCACACGCTTCTGGAAGGGCGGCTCGGCTACCAGGTCGAGTCCGCCCTTCTGGTGCGAGCGCTGACCCACCGTTCCTACGCGTACGAGAACGGCGGTCTGCCGACGAACGAGCGCCTGGAGTTCCTCGGGGACTCCGTGCTGGGCCTCGTCGTCACGGACACGCTGTACCGCACCCACCCCGACCTGCCCGAAGGCCAGCTGGCCAAGCTGCGGGCCGCGGTGGTCAACTCGCGTGCGTTGGCGGAGGTCGGGCGCGGCCTCGACCTGGGCGCCTTCATCCGGCTTGGCCGGGGTGAAGAGGGCACGGGCGGCCGGGACAAGGCATCCATCCTCGCCGACACCCTTGAAGCGGTGATCGGTGCGGTCTATCTCGACCAGGGCCTCGACGCGGCCTCCGAACTGGTGCACCGCCTGTTCGACCCGCTGATCGAGAAGTCCTCCAACCTCGGTGCCGGCCTGGACTGGAAGACGTCCCTCCAGGAGCTCACCGCGATCGAGGGGCTCGGCGTGCCCGAGTACCTGGTCACGGAGACCGGCCCCGACCACGAGAAGACCTTCACTGCTGCCGCCCGCGTCGGGGGCGTCTCGTACGGCACCGGCACCGGCCGCAGCAAGAAGGAGGCGGAACAGCAGGCAGCCGAGTCCGCCTGGCGGGCCATCCGGGCCGCCGCGGACGAGCGGGCCAAGGTGGCCAAGGAGCCCATCAAGGAGACGGCCGACGAGGCCGTCAGGGGCAGCCAGGCCGTCAAGGGCGGCGACGCGTCGTCCGCCACCGCCTGACCGGAACAGAACAGCACCACCCGAGCGCCCGCCCCGCCACCCGCGGGACGGGCGCTCGGCCATCCACGGGCGCCGCCGGCAGGCAGAGGGGATCCACCGGCCCGGTGGGACCCCCGGGCCCCGGGATACCCTGCCCTCAGCTCTTCCGCAGTCGCCCGAAGGAGTGTCGTGCCCGAGTTGCCCGAGGTCGAAGTCGTCCGCCGGGGCCTGGAGCGCTGGGTCGCCCACCGGACCGTCACCGAGACCGAGGTGCTGCACCCGCGAGCCGTACGCCGGCATGTCGCCGGGCCCGACGACTTCGCGCACCGGCTCAAGGGCCACCACATCGGCACGCCCCGGCGGCGCGGCAAGTACCTGTGGCTGCCGCTGGAGGAGACGAACCAGTCCGTCCTCGCCCACCTCGGCATGAGCGGCCAGCTACTGGTCCAGCCGCACGAGACGGCGGACGAGAAGCACCTGCGCATCCGTGTGCGGTTCGCCGACACCCTCGGCACGGAACTCCGCTTCGTCGACCAGCGCACCTTCGGCGGGCTGTCGTTGCACGACAACACCCCCGACGGCCTGCCCGACGTCATCGCGCACATCGCCCGCGACCCGCTGGACCCGCTGTTCGACGACGAGGCCTTCCACCAGGCACTGCGCCGCAAGCGGACCACCATCAAGCGGGCCCTGCTGGACCAGTCGCTGATCAGCGGCGTCGGCAACATCTACGCGGACGAGGCCCTGTGGCGCGCCCGCATCCACTACGAACGCCCCACGGCGAACTTCACCCGCCCGGTCACGGCGGAACTCCTCGGTCACATCCGGGACGTGATGAACGCGGCCCTCGCCGTCGGCGGCACCAGCTTCGACAGCCTGTACGTCAACGTCAACGGCGAATCCGGCTACTTCGACCGTTCCCTGGACGCCTACGGCCGGGAGGGCGAGCCCTGCCGCCGCTGCGGCACCCCCATGCGTCGGCGCCCCTGGATGAACCGGTCCAGCTACTTCTGCCCCCAGTGTCAGAGGGCGCCGCGCGTCTCGTCGTAACGCGCGCGGGACGCGAGGACGTCGTCCATCGAGCCCTCCACGCAGTGGATGAGCGCCAGCAGCCGCTCGGCGACCTGCCGTCCCAGGGGCGTCAGCTCGTAGTCCACGCGCGGCGGGTTCGTCGGCTGGGCCTCGCGGTGCACCAGGCCGTCGCGTTCCAGCGCGTGCAGCGTCTGGGACAGCATCTTCTCGCTCACCCCGTCCACGCGCCGGCGCAGTTCGTTGAAGCGCAGCGGACCCTCGTACAGCGCGCCGAGCGTCAGCCCGCCCCAGCGGCCCGTGACGTGCTCCAGCGTGGCCCGTGACGGGCACGCCTTGGCGAAGACGTTGTAGGCGAGGTCGTCGTGGTCCTGGGTGGTCACGGTCATACCCGCAAGAGTACGCCCGCACAGCGCTCTCCACCAGGTTGCACTAACTTCTAGTTAGTGCTTTCCTGTGGTTAGTGCTCGCGGGCTGCTCTCTTCTCCTGAGCCGCCGTTCACCGCTGTTCGTTTCGAGGAGTCCTCATGACCACCCCCGTCGTTTCCATCGCCTACCACTCCGGCTACGGCCACACCGCAGTCCTCGCCGAGGCCGTCCGCGCCGGCGCCCTCGACGCGGGTGCCGAGGTGCACCTGATCAAGGTGGACGGGATCACCGACGAGCAGTGGGAGACGCTGGACCGCTCCGACGTGATCGTCTTCGGCTCGCCCACCTACATGGGCACCGCCTCCGGCGCCTTCCACGTCTTCGCCGAGGCCACCTCCAAGCGCTGGTCCGGCCAGGGCTGGAAGGACAAGCTGGCCGCCGGCTTCACCAACTCCGCCTCCAAGAGCGGCGACAAGCTGCACACCCTTCAGTTCTTCCAGACGCTCGCCGCCCAGCACGGCATGCACTGGGTCAACCTCGGTCTGCTCCCCGGCTGGAACAGCAGCACCGCCTCGGAGCACGACCTGAACCGCCTCGGCTTCTTCGCCGGCGCCGCCGCCCAGAGCAACAACGACCAGGGCCCCGAGGGCGTCCACAAGGCCGACGTGGCCACCGCCGAGCACCTGGGGCGCCGGGTGACGGAGACGGCGAAGATCTTCACCCGCGGACGCGTCGCCGCGTAACGCCTGCTGCGGGGGCGGGGGCTCTGCCCGGGGCTCTGCTCAGTACCCGAAGTCCTGCGTCCACCAAGGTCCGCCCGGGCCGAAGTGCACGCCGACACCGAGGGACTTGAAGCCGCCGTTCAGGATGTTGGCACGGTCACCGGGGCTGTTCATCCAGGCAGCCATCACGGCCGCGGCGTCGGCCTGACCGCGGGCTGTGTTCTCGCCGCCGAGATCGGTGATGCCGGCCGCCGCAGCCCGGTCCCACGGCGTCCTGCCGTCCGGGTCGGTGTGGTCGAAGTAGCCGCGCGCCGCCATGTCGTCACTGAAGGCCCCGGCCAGCTGCGTCAGCGAGGAGTTCGCCGCCAGCGGGCTACGGCCGACCTTCGCCCGCTCGTCGTTGACGAGCTTCAGCACCTGCGCCTCGGCAGCGGCCTCCCGCGACACCGTCACCGGCGAGGACGTCGACGGCGGCGCCTTGGTGGCCGTGGGGGACGGGGTGGCTGTATGGGTGGGGGTGGCTGTACGGGTCGGGGTGGCCGTATGGGTCGGGATGGCTGTACGGGTCGGGATGGCTGTACGGGTCGGGGTGGCTGTACGGGTCGGGGTGGCCCTCGGCATGGGCGGCTTGGCCGGTGCCGCTGGTTTGGACGCAGTGGGCGGTTTGGATGGTGCCGCCGGCTTGGTCGGTGCAGTCGGTTTGGGTGGTGCCGCCGACTTGGCAGGTGCGGAGGGCGTGGTCCTCGGCGTGGTCCTCGGCGTCGTCCTGGCCGGCGTCGGCTTCTCGGCCGCCGTCTTGGAGGGGGTGGCCGCCTTCGAGCCGGACGCCGTCTTCGCGGGGGACGTCGGCTTCCAGGGGGACGCGGTCTTGGAGGGGGTGGCCCTCTTCGACGGGGACGCCGACTTCGACGGGGACACCGTCTTCGATGCGGTGGCCCTCTTCGAGGGGAGCGTCGGCTTCGAGGGGAGCGTCGGCTTAGGGGAGGAGGTCGGCTTCGAGGCAGGCGCGGAGGGGGAGTGCGTAGAGGAGGGCGAATGCGAGGCGGAGGTCGACGCCGACGCCGAGACGGACGCCGACGCGCTCGCGGAGCCGCCGCGCGCACTGTTCCCGCTGCCGGACACCTCCGCGCGGCCCGAGGCACCGCCCTGCTCGCCGGCCGTGTTGCTGGGGGCCGCCGCGGTCCGTAGCCGGTCCCCGCCGGTGGTGTGCGTACCACCGCCGAGCCGGTGGTGCTCCAGGCCCGGTACGACACCCGTGGCCACCGCGACCGTGCCGAGGGCGACGGCCACGGACACGCCGAGCAGGCCCACGCGCACCGGCCGCCCGAGCTTGTTCCGCCGCCGGTGCCCGCCGGCCGGGGTGGAACCGCCGTCGCCGGCGCCGGGCGTGCCCGGCGTCGAGTCGTCGCCCGTCGCGAACAGGTACGCCTGGGCCTTCGCCGCGGCCTCGGCGTAGCCCTCCGGGTTCAGGTAGGGCGCGATGCCCGTCGGCACCCGCCGTTCCCCCGCGGACGAGTGCTGGGGGTCGTCGCTCCCGGAGCCCGAGTGCTGCGTGTGGTCGTCCCCCGTGGCGCGGCCCGTGGCGGCGCGGCCGGCGGCGGAGCGTCGGTGGCGTCCCATGTCCTTGCCCTCTTCCTCGTGCCTGCGGTCGACCGGCGCCTGCACGGCGAGTGAGTCCCCGGCGAGCGACTTGTGGCGAGTGACTCCCCCTGGCCAACCAAACCCACTCGATCGAGTGGGTTTCATATGAGATGGATTGATTCCGGACCGTACCCCATGGTGCTCGGGGACGATGTGTCCCGGCCGACACCGGCCGGTTAGGTTGCACCCATGAGTGAGGAAGTGCGACTGATCGCCTGGGTGCGTGGACACGTACAGGGCGTGGGATTCCGCTGGTTCACGCGCGCCAAGGCGCTGGAGATCGGCGGTCTGAGTGGTTTTGCTCTCAATTTGACCGACGGCCGGGTCCAGGTGGTCGCGGAGGGGCCGCGGGAGGGGTGCGAGGGGCTGCTGGACTGGCTCCAGGGCAGCGACACGCCCGGGCATGTGGACGGTGTCACCGAGATCTGGGACACACCGCGCGGCGGCTACGACGGCTTCGCCATCCGCTGATCCGGAGGGCTCGGTCCCGCCCGCCGGAGCGTGGCAAGCTGCCGGGGGCACATGCGGAAGACGGAAACGCCCTGGTGGTTGCCAAGACAGGCGTGGCATGGCAGGCTCCGCTTTTACTGCTGGTCGCCACGCCCTGAGGGTCCGGAAGATGCGCAGCGCCGCCGCTTCACCGGCCGCGCGCCCCGGTTCGCCCGCCAATACGGGGCGTGATCGTGTTGACCGTCAAACTTTTTGGTGAGACGCTGAAAGCCCCGCGCACCTTAGCTGTTTGGCATGGAGCAACACCAGAGCAACACCCGGATGTGCCAAGCACCACGGGTGCGAAATCCCTCACGACCCACACCGCATCGGTCGGTCACTCAGTGTGGAGGACCATCCATCATGGCAAAGGCGCTTCTCGGTTACGTCGGCGGCTCCGACCCTCGACTCCTCGCCGAGATGCGACGGTTGCAGCAGCGCGTCCAGGACCTGGAGTCCGAGCTCGTACGGATCCAGGCGGAGAACGAAGCGCTGACGGCTGCCGCTTCTCAGGACAGGATCATGGAGAGCATCGACGCACACCAGGCGGAGCCTGCGCTCACCTGATCGTTGCATCGCTCCACGACAGCAGTCGCAACGATCGGGCTGCCCGTATCAACCGCTCAGTTGATCGGACGGCTGAGATCCAGCCGTCAGAGTTGCAAGGGACGCTTCGGCGTCCCTTCGTTCTTCCCCCCCGTCTTCCCCCGGGCCGTTTCTTCCCCCGCCGCTCGTTAGCCCGTGCATCCTTTCGCGCTCTTTAACATCTGGTGTGCCCTGCATGGTCACGAGTGAAACCGCGCGGTTGCGAGGGTTCATGGAGTGAGATAGCGGCGGCGGGTAGAGTCCAGCGGCGTGCACCTCAAGGCCCTGACCCTCCGCGGGTTCAAGTCGTTCGCCTCGGCGACCACACTCCGGCTCGAACCGGGCATCACGTGTGTCGTCGGACCGAACGGCTCGGGCAAGTCCAATGTCGTGGACGCGCTCAGCTGGGTCATGGGCGAACAGGGCGCCAAGTCGCTGCGCGGCGGCAAGATGGAGGACGTCATCTTCGCCGGCACCACCGGCCGTCCGCCGCTCGGCCGCGCCGAGGTGTCCCTGACGATCGACAACTCCGACGGCGCGCTGCCCATCGAGTACGCCGAGGTCACCATCACGCGGATCATGTTCCGCAACGGCGGCAGCGAGTACCAGATCAACGGCGACACCTGCCGTCTCCTCGACATCCAGGAACTGCTCTCCGACTCCGGCATCGGCCGCGAGATGCACGTCATCGTCGGCCAGGGCCAGCTCGACTCGGTCCTGCACGCCGACCCCATGGGCCGCCGCGCCTTCATCGAGGAGGCGGCCGGCGTCCTCAAGCACCGCAAGCGCAAGGAGAAGGCGCTCCGCAAGCTGGACGCGATGCAGGCCAACCTCGCGCGCGTGCAGGACCTGACGGACGAGCTGCGGCGCCAGCTCAAGCCCCTCGGCCGGCAGGCCGCCGTCGCCCGCCGGGCCGCCGTCATCCAGGCCGACCTCCGCGACGCCCGCCTGCGCCTCCTCGCCGACGACCTCGTCCGCCTGCGCGAAGCCCTCCGGGCCGAGATCGCCGACGAGGCGGCCCTGAAGGAGCGCAAGGAGACCGCCGAGCAGGAGCTGAAGAAGGCCCTGCACCGCGAGGCCCTGCTGGAGGACGAGGTACGCCGGCTCGCCCCGCGCCTCCAGCGCGCCCAGCAGACCTGGTACGAGCTGTCCCAGCTGGCCGAACGCGTGCGCGGCACGGTCTCGCTGGCCGACGCCCGGGTCAAGAGCGCCACCTCCGCGCCCCCCGACGAGCGGCGCGGCCGGGACCCGGAGGACCTGGAGCGCGAGGCCGCCCGCATCCGCGAGCAGGAGGCCGAACTGGAGGCCGCCCTGGAAGCGGCCCAGCGGGCACTGGACGACACCGTCGCCCACCGGGCCGAACTGGAGCGCGAGCTGGCCGTCGAGGAACGCCGGCTGAAGGACGTCGCCCGTGCCATCGCCGACCGCCGCGAGGGGCTGGCCCGCCTCTCCGGACAGGTCAACGCGGCCCGTTCGCGCGCCGCCTCCGCCCAGGCCGAGATCGACCGGCTGGCCACGGCCCGCGACGAGGCACAGGAACGCGCCGTCCGCGCCCAGGAGGAGTACGAGGCCCTCCAGGCCGAGGTCGACGGCCTCGACGCCGGCGACGCCGACCTGGCCGAGCAGCACGAGACGGCGAAACGGCGGCTGGCGGAGGCCGAGACCGCCCTGACCACGGCCCGCGAGGCCCTGACCGCCGCCGAGCGCAGCCGTGCCGCGACCCGGGCCCGCCACGACGCGCTGGCGCTGGGCCTGCGCCGGAAGGACGGCACCGGCATACTGCTCGGCGCCCGGGACCGCCTCACCGGAGTCCTCGGCCCTGCGGCAGAGCTGCTGACGATCACACCGGGCTACGAGATGCCGCTGGCCGCGGCCCTGGGCACAGCGGCGGACGCCGTCGCCGTGACGACCCCCGCGGCGGCGAGCGAGGCCATCAACCTCCTCCGCAAACAGGACGGCGGCCGAGCGACCCTCCTCCTCGCGGGAGCCCCCGAGAACGTGCCGGACGGGGCCACGGGGAACGGCGCCGGCAACCACGTCGAACCGGCACTCGACCAGGGCGGATCAGCGCCGCGAGGGGGCCCGGAGAACGCCGCGAGCAACCACGACGGTCCCGCGCCCGACCCCCGGCCCACCGCCCCCCTCGTCGCGCCCGACCCCCGGCCCGCCGCCGATCGCGTCGCGCCCGACCACCGACCCACCGCCCCCCTCGTCGCGCCCGACCACCGCCCCGCCGCCGACCTCGTCGCGCCCGACCACCGCCCCGCCGCTGACCTCGTCGCCCCCGACCACCGGCCCGCCGCCGACCTCGTCCGCGGTCCCGCCGAGCTGATGCCGGCCGTCCGCCGCCTCCTGGCCGGCATCGTCGTGGTCGACACCCTGGACGACGCCGAGGCCCTGGTCCGCGCCCATCCCGAGCTGACCGCCGTCACCGCCGAGGGCGACCTCCTCGGCGCCCACTTCGCGCACGGCGGCTCGGCGGGCGCGCCCAGCCTGCTGGAGGTGCGGGCCTCCGTCGACGAGGCCGCGGCCGAGCTGGCCGAGCTGGAGGTGCGCTGCCGGGAGCTGACCGAGGCCCAGCGGGCCGCGGCCGAGCAGCGCGGGCAGGCCGCGGCCCTGGTGGAGGAACTGGGGGAGCGGCGACGGGCGGCCGACCGGGAGAAGTCGGCCGTGGCCCAGCAGCTCGGCCGGCTCGCCGGACAGGCCCGGGGCGCCGCCGGGGAGGCCGAGCGGTCATCCGCGGCGGCTGCCCGCGCGCAGGAGGCGCTGGAGAAGGCCGTACAGGAGGCCGAGGAACTCGCCGAGCGGCTGGCGGTGGCCGAGGAGATGCCGGTGGAGGAGGAGCCGGACACCTCGGTGCGCGACCGGCTCGCCGCCGACGGGGCCAACGCGAGGCAGACCGAGATGGAGGCCCGCCTCCAGGTCCGTACGCACGAGGAGCGGGTCAAGGGGCTCGCCGGACGCGCCGACTCGCTCGACCGGGCGGCCCGCGCCGAACGCGAGGCACGCGCGCGTGCCGAGCGGCGCCGGGCCCGGCTGCGGCACGAGGCGGCGGTCGCGGAGGCCGTCGCCGGCGGCGCCCGACAACTGCTCGCGCACGTCGAGGTGTCCCTCGCCCGCGCGGAGCAGGAGCGTTCCGCCGCCGAGGCCGCGAAGGCCCGGGGTGAGCAGGAGCTGGCCGCCGCCCGTACGGCGGGACGTGAACTGAAGGCCGAACTCGACAAGTTGACGGATTCAGTTCACCGGGGCGAGGTACTCGGTGCGGAGAAGCGGCTGCGCATCGAGCAGCTGGAGACCAAGGCGCTGGAGGAGCTGGGTGTCGAGCCGGAGGGTCTGGTGGCGGAGTACGGGCCGCACCAGCTCGTGCCGCCCTCGCCCCCCGCCGATGGCGAGCAGCTGCCCGAGGACCCGGACCACCCGCGCAACCAGCCGCGCCGCTTCGCGCGGGCCGAGCAGGAGAAGCGGCTCAAGGCGGCCGAGCGGGCGTACCAGCAGCTGGGCAAGGTCAACCCGCTGGCGCTGGAGGAGTTCGCGGCGCTGGAGGAGCGGCACAAGTTCCTCAGCGAGCAGCTGGAGGACCTGAAGAAGACCCGCGCCGACCTGCTCCAGGTGGTGAAGGAGGTCGACGAGCGCGTCGAGCAGGTCTTCACCGAGGCATACCGGGACACCGCCCGGGAGTTCGAGGGGGTCTTCAGTCGCCTCTTCCCCGGTGGCGAGGGCCGGCTGATCCTGACGGACCCCGAGAACATGCTCACCACGGGCGTGGACGTCGAGGCGCGCCCGCCGGGCAAGAAGGTCAAGCGGCTCTCCCTGCTGTCGGGCGGCGAGCGCTCGCTGACGGCCGTCGCGCTGCTGGTGTCGATCTTCAAGGCCCGGCCGAGCCCCTTCTACGTCATGGACGAGGTCGAGGCCGCGCTGGACGACACCAACCTCCAGCGGCTGATCCGGATCATGCAGGAGTTGCAGGAGACCTCGCAGCTGATCGTGATCACGCACCAGAAGCGCACGATGGAGGTCGCCGACGCGCTCTACGGGGTATCCATGCAGGGCGATGGCGTCTCGAAGGTCATCTCCCAGCGCCTTCGGTAGGACTTCCTCAAGATCAACTGACTCTGTGTTCAAGAAATGAACACGCAGATCATGGGCATATCTGAAAACTCACAGCTGTTGAAGTATTGACTTCGAAACTTGAAGGCATAGTCTCTGCAACGTTGCTTTTACCTTCAGGTCCTACCTGTAAGGGCCCCATACCCGCGGCAGCGCTGCCGTGGCCCGAGGAGTTACACGTGACCAGCACAGCGCAGGCACCTCAGCCAGGAGCCAGGACGGCTCACCCCGAACATCTCGGGCACGTCATCTTCATCGCGGCGGCAGCCGCCATGGGCGGCTTCCTCTTCGGCTACGACAGCTCCGTCATCAACGGCGCCGTCGAGGCCATCCGCGGCCGTTACGACATCGGGTCCGCCGCCCTCGCCCAGGTCATCGCGATCGCCCTGATCGGCTGTGCCATCGGCGCCGCCACCGCCGGCCGCATCGCCGACCGGATCGGCCGCATCCGCTGTATGCAGATCGCCGCGGTCCTCTTCACCATCAGCGCCGTCGGCTCCGCGCTGCCCTTCGCGCTGTGGGACCTCGCCCTCTGGCGCATCGTCGGCGGCTTCGCCATCGGCATGGCGTCCGTCATCGGCCCGGCCTACATCGCCGAGGTCGCCCCGCCCGCCTACCGCGGCCGGCTCGGCTCCTTCCAGCAGGCCGCGATCGTCGTCGGCATCGCCATCTCGCAGCTGGTCAACTGGGGCCTGCTCAACGCCGCCGGCGGCGACCAGCGCGGCAAGCTGATGGGCCTGGAGGCCTGGCAGGTCATGCTCGGTGTGATGGTCGTCCCGGCCGTCCTCTACGGCCTGCTCTCCTTCGCGATTCCCGAGTCCCCGCGCTTCCTGCTCTCCGTCGGCAAGCACGAGCGCGCCCGTGAGATCCTCGCCGAGGTCGAGGGCCAGGACATCGACCTGGACGCCCGCGTCGCCGAGATCGAGCTGGCGATGAAGAGCGAGCACAAGTCCACCTTCAAGGACCTGCTCGGCGGCTCCTTCTTCTTCAAGCCGATCGTCTGGGTCGGTATCGGCCTGTCGGTCTTCCAGCAGTTCGTCGGCATCAACGTCGCCTTCTACTACTCCTCGACGCTGTGGCAGTCGGTCGGTGTCGACCCGACGGAGTCGTTCTTCTACTCCTTCACGACCTCGATCATCAACATCATGGGCACCGTGATCGCGATGATCTTCGTGGACCGCGTCGGCCGCAAGCCGCTCGCCCTCATCGGCTCGATCGGCATGGTCGTCGGCCTGGCCCTGGAGGCCTGGGCGTTCAGCTACCACCTGGTCGACGGCAAGCTGCCGAGCACCCAGGGCTGGGTCGCCCTGATCGCCGCCCACGTGTTCGTCCTCTTCTTCGCCCTCTCCTGGGGCGTGGTCGTCTGGGTCTTCCTCGGCGAGATGTTCCCGAACAAGATCCGTGCCGCCGCCCTGGGCGTGGCCGCCGCCGCGCAGTGGATCGCCAACTGGGCCATCACCGCGAGCTTCCCGTCGCTGGCCGACTGGAACCTCTCCGGCACCTACGTGATCTACACCGTCTTCGCCGCGCTCTCCATCCCGTTCGTCCTGAAGTTCGTCAAGGAGACGAAGGGCAAGTCCCTGGAGGAGATGGGCTGAGCCTCGTAGCGAGGCCCCCCGAACTCGGGGAGAAGGGCCAAGTCCCCGCTGCCCCTCTCCTCGAACCGTCCGCCGCCCCCGGCCCGGCCACTGCCCGGACCGGGGGTGGCGGTGTCGTACGGCCGCACCGCCCGGCTCAGCCCTCCAGCGCCGGAATGACCCGCCGCGCGAACAGCCGGAGGCTGCGCCAGCCCTCCTCCACCGGCATGCCGCCCGCCAGCGGATGCAGCACCAGGCTGTCCAGGCCCTGCGCCACGCACTGCTCCGGTGTGAGGATCCGGTACACGCCCTCCGCGCGCAGCTCCGCCACGGTCGTGGCCGCCGACCGCACCGCCGAGCGGATCCCACCCGACTGCCAGGAGGCGTACGTCCGCGCCTCGTGCAGGAGGTGCCCGCCGTACTCGGCCCACGCCCGGTCCGGGTCCTCGGCCAGGTGGAGCAGCGGGGTCTCGGCCGCCGGCATCATGGTCCAGCCCTCGGTGCCGTACTCGGTCAGCTTCCCCTTGTAGTACGTCTCCAGCTCCGGCAGGTGCGCGCTCGGGAAGAACGGCAGGCCGAGCCGGGCGGCCCGGCGGGCGGCGGCCCTGGAGGAACCGCCGACCAGCAGCAGCGGGTGCGGATCGGTGTAAGGGCGCGGGGTGAGCCGTACCCGCCGGCCCCGGTAGGTGAACTCCTCGCCGGTCCACGCCGCCAGCAGCGTCTGAAGCAGTTCGTCCTGGAGCCGGCCGCGCCGGTGCCAGTCCACGCCGAACAGGGCGTACTCCTCCGGCCGGTACCCGATCCCGGCCACGGTCACCAGCCGGCCGCCGCTGAGCAGGTCCAGCACGGCGATCTCCTCCGCCAGCCGCAGCGGGTCGTGCAGCGGGCCGATCGCCGCCGACACCGTCACCGCGATCCGGCGGGTCGCTCCGAACACCGCGCCCGCGAAGGCGAACGGCGACGGCAGCCAGTTGTCGTCGGCACCGTGGTGCTCCTCGGTCTGCACCGTGCTGATCCCGTGCTCGTCCGCGTACGCGGCCATCTCCAGGGCGGCCCGGTAGCGGGCGGAGAGGGCGGCGGGAGGGGCGCCGGGCGCGACGAGATTGAAACGTACGACCGTGACGGGCATGGGAAGGTCCCCCTCCGGTGCGCTGCGGTGGAGGGGGACCCTAGCTGACGATACGTCAGATATCCAGGACCGGGCGGGCAGGCTCGCGGGATGACCGGGGGCGAGGGCCCCTGCGGGCGCGGGAGCGACCCGTCCGGCCGAGGCGCGTCACACGCCGGCGGTCGTGCGCTCCCCGGCCGGCTCGGTCGTCCCGGCCGGGTGCGCCGGGGCCGGCTTCGGCAGCACCAGGTACAGGCCGCCGGAGATCACGATCGTCGCGACCCAGCCGAGGCCGTACTCGCCGATCACGTTGTTCGTCGCGAGCGGGCCGGTGAACCAGTCCGAGGTGGTGAACATCAGGCCCGACACCAGGCCGACCGCCCAGGCGGCCACGGCCGCGGGGGAGAAGCCGCCCTTGTACCAGTAGGCGCTGGCGCGGGTGGTGTCGGCCATGGCCCGGCCGTCGTACTCCGTGCGGCGGAACATGTCCGCGCCGAACACGCCGACCCAGGCCGAGAAGGCGACCGCCAGCAGCGACAGGAAGGCGATGAACGAGCCCATGAAGCTCGTCGCCACCAGCATCAGCACCCCGCCGAAGACCAGCGAGATCACGGCGTTGACCGAGACCGCCCAGTGCCGCGGCACCGTGAAGCCCAGGGTCTGCGCGGTGAAGCCCGCCGAGTACATCGACATCGAGTTGATCAGCAGCATGCCGATCAGCGCGATGAACAGGTACGGCACGGCGATCCAGGTCGGCAGGATCTCGCCGAGGAAGGACACCGGGTCGCTCGCCGAGGCCAGGTCCGGCGTGGCGACGGCCATCACCGCGCCCATCAGGACCATGGGCAGCACGACGACACCGGCGCCGCCCACCGCCGTACCCACGATCGCCTTGGACGAGGCCGTGCGCGGCAGGTAGCGGGTGAAGTCCGGGGCGGTCGGGATCCAGCTCACCCCGCCCGCCGCGATCATGCCGATGCCGGTGATCACCGCGGCCGTGGAACCGGCGCTGTGGTCCATCACCTGCGACCAGTCGGTGTTCGCCACCAGATAGGCCAGGACCAGCACCGAGAAGACACCGAAGAGGTAGGTCGCGTACTTGTTGCACCTCTGCACGGCGTTGATGCCGAGCCCGGAGATCGCGAAGGTCGCGACGACGAACACCAGCAGCGTCACCATGTCCAGCACGCTGTTCGCCCTGATGCCGAACAGGATGTCCAGGATGGTGAGCATCGCGTAGGCGCCGGTCACCGCGTTGATCGTCTCCCAGCCCCAGCGCGCGACCCAGATCAGCGAACCGGGCAGCAGGTTGCCGCGCTGTCCGAACACCGCCCGCGACAGCGCCATGCCGGGCGCGCCGCCCCGCTTGCCCGCGATGCCGATCAGGCCGACGAGGCCGTACGACACGACCGGCGCCGCCACCGCGACGACCAGCGCCTGCCAGATGTTCAGGTGGTACGCCACGACCAGGCTCGCGCCCATCGTCAGCAGCAGCACGCTGATGTTCGCACCGACCCAGGTGGGGAACAGTTCCCGGGTCTTCGCCGTGCGCTCGTGGTCGGGGACCTGTTCGATACCGCGCGTTTCGAGAGCGCCTTCGGTCTCGACGGTTTTCGTCATGAAAGAGGTGCCAGACGTGGGGGGACAGGGACGAGGGGACTCTACGCGCGTCAATAGCGCGCCCACCATCGTACTTTGCTCCTACTCCTGGCAATACGTGGCGTTTGTCTCTCGGAGGAAGCCACAAACGGGGTCCGCGCAGACCCCATGGCCGATACTGGACGGGTTATGGAAACCATCATCCTTGCTGTAGTCATCGCCGTGGTCGTGCTCGGCGCGCTCGGCGGGCTGATCGTGGGCAGCCGGCGCCGGAAGCCGCTGCCCCCGCCGCCCCCCGAAGCGCCCGACATCACCGCGCCCCCGGCCGAGCCGCACGTCGGCGACGAGGCGGAGACGCCGCGCGACGAACCGCGCCGGACGATCGAGGAGGTGGATCTTCCCGGCGGCCCCGCACCGGTCGCCGTCGAGGAGCCTCCCGTGGTCGAGGCTCCCGAGATCGAGATCGAGATCCCGGAGCCCACGGCAGGCCGGCTGGTCCGCCTGCGCACCCGCCTGTCCCGCTCGCAGAACGCCCTCGGAAAGGGCCTGCTCACGCTGCTCTCGCGCGAGCACCTGGACGAGGACACCTGGGAGGAGATCGAGGACACGCTGCTGACCGCCGACGTCGGCGTGCAGCCCACCCAGGAACTGGTCGAGCGCCTGCGCGAACGCGTCCGGGTCCTCGGCACCCGCACCCCCGAGGAGCTGCGCGGCCTGCTCCGCGAGGAGCTGGTCAAGCTGATCGGCACCGACGTCGACCGCACGGTCAGGACCGAGCCCGAGGACCGCAAGCCGGGCATCGTGATGGTCGTCGGCGTCAACGGCACCGGCAAGACCACCACCACGGGCAAGCTCGCCCGCGTGCTCGTCGCCGACGGCCGCAGCGTCGTGCTCGGCGCCGCCGACACCTTCCGCGCCGCCGCCGCCGACCAGCTCCAGACCTGGGGCGAGCGCGTCGGCGCCTACACCGTGCGCGGCCCCGAGGCCGGCGACCCCGCCTCCGTCGCCTTCGACGCGGTCAAGGAGGGCAAGGAGATGGGGGTCGACGTCGTCCTCATCGACACCGCCGGCCGCCTGCACACCAAGACCGGCCTCATGGACGAGCTGGGCAAGGTCAAGCGCGTCGTCGAGAAGCACGCGCCGCTGGACGAGGTGCTGCTCGTCCTGGACGCCACCACCGGCCAGAACGGCCTGGTCCAGGCCCGCGTGTTCGCCGAGGTCGTGGACATCACCGGCATCGTGCTGACGAAGCTGGACGGTACGGCCAAGGGCGGCATCGTCATCGCGGTCCAGCGCGAGCTGGGCGTGCCGGTCAAGCTGGTCGGGCTCGGCGAGGGCGCGGACGACCTCGCGCCGTTCGAGCCGGAGGCGTTCGTGGATGCGCTTATCGGAGAGTGAACCACCCGCGCACGCCGGCAGGTGGTCACGTGGTCACCAAGAAGCTCCCGCCCCGAGGTGCAGTCGGGGACGGGAGCTTCGTCTTGGCCGGGCCGTCCTACGCCCTGGCCCGCGACCGGTGGGCCACGTACGCCAGCGTGCCGAGCAGCAGCCGGGCCGCCGGGGGGCGCGTCGCCGAGTCCAGCGCGGGCGGGCGCAGCCAGCGCACCGGGCCCAGGCCGCCCCGGTCGGAGGGCGGCGCGGTGATGTGCGTGCCGGGGCCGAGGCCGCGCAGGTCCAGCGCGCCCGGGTCGTCCCAGCCCATGCGGTAGAGCAGCCGGGGGAGGTCGGCGGCGGCGCCGGGCGCGACGAAGAAGTGGGCGCGGCCGTCGGGGGTCGCGGTCACCGGGCCGAGCGGGAGGCCCATCCGCTCCAGGCGGACCAGGGCGCGGCGGCCAGCCGGCTCCGAGACCTCGATGACGTCGAAGGCCCGGCCCACCGGCAGCATCACCGAGGCGCCCGGTAACTCCGACCAGGCCTTGCCCACCTCGTCCAGCGTGGCCCCGGCCGGCACGGGCGGGGCGAAGTCCAGTGGATGCGCGCCCGGCGCCGGGCAGTCGGACCGCCCGCACGAGCAGGCGCCCCCGGCGGCCCGCGCCCCCGGCACCACGTCCCAGCCCCACAGTCCGGTGAACTCGGCGACGGCGGTGCACTCCGCCGACCGGCCGCGCCGGCGCGTGCCCGAACGGATCTCGCGGATGCCGCCGATCGTGAAGCCCATGCCCCCTCCAACGGGTCCAGCGCGCCGGTGGTCACGCCACGGAACGAGACGGAAACGGAACGTAACGCTACGGCTCCGCCTCCCCCCGGCGACGCGGCGCTAAGGCAGCGCCTTGAGGTGCGGAGGGTGGCGTATCGGAGGGCCGCGCGCCCCTGAGTGCATCACTCCGCCGACTTCCGGCCGTCCTGTGTCAAGTGAATCGCGCGCGGGCCACCGTGAGTTCATTCGAAGGGGTGGCGAATGGTGGCGTTTCAGGGATCCCTGTGGTTGGACGGGTGATCGTAGGATTACTGTGAGTGTGCGAGTCCCCGGGGCACATGCACTCGCGGGTATGCCGGAGGCAAGTCGTCAAACCGTTCGAAGGGTGAGAACCGGCGGACGGGAGGCCCTATTTACCGGCATTCTGATAGGGCTTGGCGCATCGGGCGGCAAGTGGTCTCAGGGATGGGGGCGTTCCAGTGGGCGGCAGTGGCGGAAGCGGGACACACGCTGACAAGCGCCCCAATGAGCTGCTCGGTTCGTGGTTCGTGCGCAGCGGCTGGTCCAAGGGCGAGCTGGCCCGCCAAGTGAACCGCAGGGCACGCCAGTTGGGTGCCAACCACATCTCCACCGACACCTCGCGGGTACGCCGCTGGCTGGACGGCGAGAACCCGCGCGAACCGATCCCGCGCATCCTCTCGGAGCTGTTCTCCGAGCGCTTCGGCTGTGTCGTCTCCATCGAGGACCTCGGCCTGCGCGCCGCCCGCCAGTCGCCCGCCGCCTCCGGAGTCGACCTGCCCTGGACGGGACCGCAGACCGTCGCCCTGCTCGGCGAGTTCTCCCGCAGCGACCTGATGCTCGCCCGGCGCGGCTTCCTCGGGACCTCGCTCGCGCTGTCCGCCGGCCCCTCCCTCATCGAGCCCATGCAGCGCTGGCTCGTGCCCACCCCGGCCGCCCCGGCCCCGGCCGAGCCCCAGCCCGCCCACGACGCGCGCAGGCCGGGCCCGCTGTCCCGGCCGGAGCTGGAGCTGCTGGAGTCCACCACGCGCATGTTCCGCCAGTGGGACGCCCAGTGCGGCGGCGGCCTGCGCCGCAAGGCGGTCGTCGGCCAGCTGCACGAGGTCACCGACCTGCTCCAGGAGCCCCAGCCCGAGGCCGTCACCCGCAAGCTGTTCCAGGTCGCCGCCGAGCTGGCCGAGCTGGCCGGCTGGATGTCGTACGACGTCGGCCTCCAGCCCACCGCCCAGAAGTACTTCGTGCTCGCCCTGCACGCGGCCAAGGAAGCCGGGGACAAGCCGCTCGGCTCGTACATCCTCTCCAGCATGAGCCGCCAGATGATCCATCTCGGCCGGCCCGAGGACGCCCTGGAGCTGATCCACCTCGCCCAGTACGGCAGCCGCGACTGCGCGAGCCCGCGCACCCAGTCCATGCTGTATGCGATGGAGGCCCGCGCCTACGCCAACATGGGCCAGCCCGGCAGGACCAAGCGCGCCGTCCGCATGGCCGAGGACACCTTCGCCGAGGTCGACGAGTGGGACGAGCCCGATCCCGACTGGATCCGTTTCTTCTCCGAGGCCGAGCTGTACGGCGAGAACTCCCACTCCTTCCGCGACCTCGCCTACGTGGCCGGGCGCAGCCCCACCTACGCCTCCCTCGCCGAGCCGCTCATGCGGCGCGCCGTGGAGCTGTTCGCCGACGACTCCGAGCACCAGCGGTCGTACGCGCTCAACCTCATCGGCATGGCCACCGTGCACCTGCTCCAGCGCGAGCCCGAGGAGAGCACGGCCTATGCCACGCGCGCCATGGAGATCGCCAAGAAGGTCCGCTCCGAGCGTGTGAACACTCGTATCCGAAAGACGGTCGACACGGCCGCCCGCGACCACGGCGACCTCGCCGCCGTGGTCGACCTCAGTGACCAGCTCGCCGTCGACCTGCCGGAGGCCGCCGAAGCCGTCTGACCGCCACAGCACCCCGGACCCCGGCCGCGGCCGGTCCTCCCGAACTGCCCGACTCGGCTCCCCCATGCCAGGTCATCGGAAGGCCCGCCGCGGCCGGCTCGTGTCTCCGCGCGGGTCCCGCCGAGAAGGTTGCGCCACGATAACGATCGCGCGGCCCGGTATCCCGCGCTTCACCGACGCGTAACACACAGGGCGCCTTCGTCACCCCTGCGAAACAACGAGGGGCTTCCACCGAAACCGCGCTGCGCCAGTCTCGTGGCGCATAACCGGCCCACCCCTCACCGACCGGACCGCTCAGGCACCGCCCGCACGGGGCCGTACCAACCGACGAGGAGACGCCGATGGCACCAGCCATCATGCTTGCGGCGGACGCACCCAAACTGTCGTCCGCGAACACAGGCTTCATGCTCATCTGTTCCGCCCTGGTGATGCTGATGACCCCGGGACTGGCCTTCTTCTACGGAGGCATGGTCCGCGTCAAGAGCACCCTGAACATGCTGATGATGAGCTTCATCAGCCTCGGGATCGTCACCATCCTGTGGGTCCTCTACGGCTTCTCCCTCGCCTTCGGCACGGGCAACAGCCTGCTCGGCTGGAACGCCGACTGGATCGGCCTCAGCAACATCGGCCTGACGCAGCTCTGGGACGGCTACACCATCCCGGTCTTCGTGTTCATGGTCTTCCAGCTGATGTTCGCGATCATCACCCCGGCCCTGATCAGCGGCGCCCTCGCCGACCGGGTCAAGTTCTCCGCCTGGGCGCTCTTCGTCGCCCTGTGGGTCACGATCGTCTACGTCCCGGTCGCCCACTGGGTCTGGGGCGCCGACGGCTGGGCCTACAAGCTCGGCGTGATCGACTTCGCGGGCGGTACGGCGGTCCACATCAACGCCGGTGCCGCCGCGCTCGGTGTCATCCTCGTCATCGGCAAGCGCGTCGGCTTCAAGCGCGACCCCATGCGCCCGCACAGCCTCCCGCTGGTCATGCTCGGCGCCGGTCTGCTGTGGTTCGGCTGGTTCGGCTTCAACGCCGGCTCCTGGCTCGGCAACGACGACGGCGTCGGCGCGCTGATGTTCGTCAACACGCAGGTCGCGACGGCCGCCGCCATGCTGGCCTGGCTCGCCTACGAGAAGATCCGGCACGGCGCGTGCACCACGCTCGGCGCCGCCTCCGGCGCGGTCGCCGGTCTGGTCGCCATCACTCCGTCCGGCGGTGCCGTCTCCCCGCTCGGCGCGATCGCCGTCGGCGCCATCGCCGGTGTCGCCTGCGCCGCGGCCGTCGGGCTGAAGTTCAAGTTCGGCTACGACGACTCCCTCGACGTCGTCGGCGTCCACATGGTCGGCGGCATCATCGGCTCCCTGCTCATCGGCTTCTTCGCCACCGGCAAGGGCCAGTCCACCGCCACCGGCGTCTTCTACGGCGACCACACCTTCACCCAGCTGTGGAAGCAGTGCGCCGGTGTCTTCGCGGTCCTCGCCTACTCCCTGATCGTCTCCGCCGTCCTCGCCTTCCTCCTCGACAAGACCCTGGGCATGCGGGTCACCGAGGACGAGGAGATCTCCGGCATCGACCAGGCCGAGCACGCCGAGACCGCATACGACTTCAGCGGCGCCGGCGGCGGCGTCACCGGCTCCCTCGCCGCCACGGCCCTGGCCGCCGCACAGAACAGGAAGGTGGACGCATGAAGCTCATCACCGCCGTCGTGAAGCCCCACCGGCTCGACGAGATCAAGGAAGCCCTCCAGGCCTTCGGCGTCCACGGGCTCACCGTCACCGAGGCCAGCGGCTACGGCCGGCAGCGCGGCCACACCGAGGTCTACCGCGGCGCCGAGTACACCGTCGACCTCGTGCCCAAGATCCGCATCGAGGTGCTGGCCGAGGACGGCGACGCCGAGCAGCTCGTCGAGGTCATCGTCAAGGCGGCCCGCACCGGCAAGATCGGGGACGGCAAGGTCTGGTCCCTGCCCGTGGAGACCGCCGTACGGGTGCGCACGGGCGAGCGCGGGCCGGACGCGCTCTGACACAGCACAATGCGGGTCAGGGGAACCTCGGGGGAAACGGACAGGAGTCGCTGGGTGACCGGTACGGATGTGCGCGAAGAGACGGAAGACTCGGGACCCGGCGGCTACGCGGCGGCCCGGCTGCGCCTCCTCACGGAGGGGGCGCGGTCCGGGCCGCCGCGCCGTGCCGCCCTGTCCGGACTGACCGACGACTGGCTCGCCGGACTGTTCGACGCGGCGGCGGGAGCGGCGCACGGCGTCTCGCTCGTCGCCGTCGGCGGCTACGGCCGCGGGGAACTGTCCCCGCGCAGCGACCTCGACCTCGTCCTGCTCCACGACGACTCCGACCCCGGCGCGGTCGCCGCCCTCGCCGACCGGATCTGGTACCCGGTCTGGGACCTCGGGCTCGCCCTCGACCACTCCGTCCGCACCCCCGCCGAGGCCCGCAAGACGGCCGGCGAGGACCTCAAGGTCCACCTCGGCCTGCTGGACGCCCGCCACCTGGCCGGCGATCCCGCCCTCACCGCCGGCCTGCGCACCGCCGCCCTCGCCGACTGGCGCAACCAGGCCCCCAAGCGCCTCCCCGAACTCCAGGAACTGTGCGCCGAACGCGCCGCGCGCCACGGCGAGCTCCAGTACCTGCTGGAACCCGACCTCAAGGAGGCCCGCGGCGGCCTCCGCGACGCCACCGCCCTGCGCGCCGTCGCCGCCTCCTGGCTGGCCGACGCCCCCCGCGAGGGCCTGGCCGACGCCCGCCGCCGTCTCCTCGACGTCCGGGACGCCCTGCACCTGGCCACCGGCCGCGCCACCGACCGGCTCGCCCTCCAGGAACAGGACCAGGTGGCCGCCGAGCTGGGGCTGCTCGACGCCGACACCCTGCTGCGGCAGGTCTACGAAGCGGCGCGGGTGATCGCGTACGCCAGTGACGTGACCTGGCGGGAAGTGGGGCGCGTGCTGCGTGCGCGCGCCGTCCGGCCGCGTCTGCGCGCCATGCTGGGCGGGACCAAGCCGGTCACCGAACGGTCGCCCCTGGCCGAAGGCGTGGTGGAACAGGACGGCGAGGTGGTGCTCGCCCGCGCCGCACGTCCCGAGCGCGACCCCGTGCTCCCGCTGCGCGCCGCGGGCGCCGCCGCCCAGGCCGGCCTGCCGCTCTCCCTGCACGCCGTACGGCGCATGGCCGCCACCGCGCGCCCCCTGCCCACGCCCTGGCCCGCCGAGGCCCGCGAGCAGCTGGTCACCCTGCTCGGCTCCGGCCGCCCCACGATCGAGGTCTGGGAGGCCCTGGAGGCCGAGGGCCTGATCACCCGCCTGCTGCCCGACTGGGAGCGGGTGCGCTGCCGGCCGCAGCGCAACGCCGTGCACGTGTGGACGGTGGACCGCCACCTGATCGAGACGGCGGTCCGCGCCTCCGAGTTCACCCGCCGCGTCAGCCGCCCCGACCTGCTGCTGGTCGCCGCCCTGCTGCACGACATCGGCAAGGGCTGGCCCGGCGACCACTCGGTGGCCGGCGAGATCATCGCCAAGGACGTCGCCGCTCGGATCGGCTTCGACCGCTCGGACGTGGCCGTGCTGTCCCTGCTGGTGCGCCACCACCTGCTGCTCATCGAGACCGCCACCCGGCGCGACCTGGACGACCCCGCCACCGTCCGCTCGGTCGCCGAGGCCGTCGGCAGCCAGAGCACCCTGGAGCTGCTGCACGCCCTCACCGAGGCGGACGCCCTCGCGACCGGCCCGGCCGCCTGGTCCTCCTGGCGCGGTTCCCTCGTCGCCGACCTCGTCCGACGGGTCCGCGCCGTCCTCGCCGGGGACGCCCCCGACGAGCCCGAGCCGGCCGCGCCCACCGCCGAGCAGGAACGCCTCGCCATCGAGGCCTACCGCACCGGCGGCCCGGTCCTCGCCCTGCGCGCCCAGACCGAACCGGTCCCCGACGAGGAGCCGGCCGGCGACCCGGAACCCCTGGGCGTGGAGCTGGTCATCGCCGTACCCGACCAGCCCGGTGTCCTCCCCGCGGTCGCCGGTGTCCTCGCCGTGCACCGCCTCACCGTGCGCACGGCGGAACTGCGCGCGCTGCGCCTGCCGGACGGCGTGGACGACGACGGAACCGTCCTCCTCCTCAACTGGCGGGTCGCCGCCGAGTACGGCTCCCTGCCCCAGGCGGCCCGGCTGCGCACCGACCTGGTCCGCGCCCTGGACGGCACCCTCGACATCGCCGGCCGCCTCGCCGAACGCGACGCGGCCTACCCGCGCCGCCGCGGCTGGACCGCCCCGCCGCCCCGGGTGGCCGTCGCCCCGGCCGCCTCCCACCACGCCACGGTGATCGAGGTCCGCGCCCAGGACGCCCCGGGCCTGCTGTACCGCATCGGCATGGCCCTGGAGAAGGCGGGCGTACGGGTGCGGAGCATGCACGTGAGCACGCTGGGCTCCAACGCGGTGGACGCGTTCTACGTCACGACGGGGGCGGGCGCGCCCCTGCCCGCCGGGGACGCGGCGTCGCTGGCGGGGGTGCTGGAGGAGGCGCTGCGCGGATGAGCTGCCCCGGTGCTTGCGGCGCCGGGATACCCTGGAGGGCGACCTTCAAGACCGTCACCGACCCCGAGGACCGCGAGCGCCGTGTTCGACACTCTCTCCGATCGCCTGTCAGCGACTTTCAAGAACCTGCGCGGCAAGGGACGGCTCTCCGAGGCGGACATCGACGCCACGGCGCGCGAGATCCGCATCGCGCTCCTCGAAGCCGACGTGGCGCTGCCCGTCGTGCGGGCGTTCATCAAGAACGTCAAGGAGCGCGCGCTCGGGGTCGAGGTCTCCCGGGCGCTCAACCCCGCCCAGCAGGTCCTCAAGATCGTCAACGAGGAACTGGTCACCATCCTCGGCGGCGAGACCCGGCGTCTGCGTTTCGCCAAGCAGCCGCCCACCGTGATCATGCTGGCCGGTCTCCAGGGTGCCGGTAAGACCACCCTCGCGGGCAAGCTCGGCAAGTGGCTCAAGGAACAGGGCCACTCCCCGCTGCTGGTCGCCGCCGACCTCCAGCGCCCCAACGCCGTCAACCAGCTCAGCGTCGTCGCCGAGCGCGCCGGTGTCGCGGTGTACGCGCCGGAGCCGGGCAACGGCGTCGGCGACCCGGTGAAGGTCGCCAAGGACTCCATCGACTTCGCGAAGTCCAAGGTCCACGACATCGTGATCGTGGACACCGCCGGCCGCCTCGGTATCGACGCCGAGATGATGCAGCAGGCCGCGGACATCCGGGACGCGGTCGGCCCCGACGAGATCCTGTTCGTCGTCGACGCCATGATCGGTCAGGACGCCGTCAACACCGCCGAGGCCTTCCGCGACGGCGTCGGCTTCGACGGCGTGGTCCTCTCCAAGCTCGACGGTGACGCCCGCGGTGGTGCGGCCCTGTCCATCCGGCAGATCACCGGCAAGCCGATCATGTTCGCGTCGAACGGCGAGAAGCTGGACGACTTCGACGCGTTCCACCCGGACCGGATGGCCTCCCGCATCCTCGACATGGGTGACCTGCTCACCCTGATCGAGCAGGCGGAGAAGACGTTCAGCCAGGAAGAGGCCCAGAAGATGGCCTCGAAACTGGCGTCGAAGAAGGGCCAGGACTTCACCCTGGACGACTTCCTGTCCCAGATGGAGCAGGTCAGGAAGATGGGCAGCATCAGCAAGCTGCTCGGCATGCTCCCGGGCATGGGCCAGATCAAGGACCAGATCGCCAACCTGGACGAGCGGGACGTCGACCGCACCGCCGCGATCATCAAGTCGATGACCCCGGCCGAGCGCCAGGACCCGACGATCATCAACGGCTCCCGCCGCGCCCGTATCGCGCGTGGCTCCGGTGTCGAGGTCAGTGCGGTGAAGAGCCTGGTCGAGCGGTTCTTCGAGGCCCGCAAGATGATGTCCCGCATGGCCCAGGGCGGTATGCCGGGCATGCCGGGGATCCCGGGCATGGGCGGCGGTCCCGGCCGGCAGAAGAAGCAGCAGAAGAAGGCCAAGGGCAAGCAGCGCTCCGGCAACCCGATGAAGCGCAAGCAGCAGGAGCTGGAGGCGGCGCAGCGCCGCGAGGCCGCCGCGCAGGCCGGGGACGTGTTCGGGCTGCCGCACCAGGGCGGCCAGGACTTCGAGCTGCCGGACGAGTTCAAGAAGTTCATGGGCTGAGTTCACGAAGCGCACGGGCTGAGTCCCGCTCGCACGAAACGCCGGGGGCGCCTCCCTGCCGCAGGGGGGGCGCCCCTTGCGCGTGCCGAGGTCCCTGGGGTGTCGTAACGTCCAGGTATGAGTGATGCGGCGCCGCCCCGCAAGGCGCCTGATCAGCCGTGGCGCGCCGAGGGCACACCGGAGGAGCCCCCGCGGCGGTCCGGCCGGCTCCGGGGCGGCAAATGGTGGGGCCTGCTCGCCACCGCGGTGGTCGTCTTCGTGCTGGCCTACGTCGGGCTGCACTACTTCGGCCAGGGCAACGAGCCGACGATCTCGTACACGGAGTTCAGCAGACAGGTCGGCGAGGGCAATGTCGCCACGATCTACTCCAAGGGCGACGCGATCCAGGGCCGGCTCAAGAACCCCCGCTCCGATCCCGAGGGCGGCGGGAAGTACACCAAGTTCAAGACGCAGCGGCCGGCCTTCGCGGACGACCGGCTGTGGCAGAACCTGAGCAGCCACGGGGTCACGGTCACCGCGCGGCCGGTCGTACAGGAACGCAGCCTGACGGCCAACCTGCTGATGTCCCTCATCCCCATCGCGGTCCTGGTCGTGGTGTGGCTCCTCGTCCAGCGGCGGTTCGGCGGGATGCTGCCCGGCGGGGGTGGCCTGTTCGGCCGCAGGTCGCCGCCCAGACCGGTCGGGCCGCGGCCGGACACCGAGCGCACGACCTTCGCCGACGTGGCCGGCATCGACGAGGTCAAGGGCGAACTCGACGACGTCGTCGACTTCCTGGAGCACCCCGACGTCTACCGCAGGATGGGCGCGAAGCTGCCGCGCGGGGTCCTGCTCTCCGGACCGCCCGGCACCGGCAAGACCCTGCTCGCACGGGCGGTCGCGGGGGAGGCCGGCGTGCCGTTCTTCTCGGCCTCGGCGTCCGAGTTCATCGAGATGATCGTGGGCGTCGGCGCCTCCCGCGTCCGCGAGCTGTTCGCCGAGGCCCGCAAGGTGGCGCCGTCGATCATCTTCATCGACGAGATCGACACCATCGGACGCGCGCGCGGCGGCAGTTCGTCGATGAGCGGCCATGACGAGCGCGAGCAGACGCTGAACCAGATCCTCACCGAGATGGACGGCTTCTCGGGCGCCGAGGGCGTGATCGTCATCGCCGCGACCAACCGCGCGGACATCCTGGACCCGGCGCTGACCCGTCCCGGCCGCTTCGACCGGGTGGTCACCGTGTCCCCGCCGGACCGCGGGGGCCGCGAGTCGATCCTGCGGATCCACACCCGGCAGATCCCGCTCGCGCCCGACGTGGACCTGACGCAGCTCGCCCGCGTCACCCCCGGCATGACCGGCGCGGATCTGGCCAATCTCGCCAACGAGGCCGCTCTGCTCGCGGTCAAGCGCAAACAGGAGCAGGTGACCGGCGCCGACCTGTCCGAGGCGCTGGAGAAGGTGCAGCTCGGCGCCGAACGCACCCTGGTCATGCCGGAGGAGGACCGCCGCCGTACCGCGTACCACGAGAGCGGCCACGCCCTGCTCGGCATGCTGCAACCCGGTGCCGACCCCGTCCGCAAGATCACCATCGTGCCGCGCGGCCGGGCGCTCGGGGTGACCATGTCCACGCCAGAGGTGGAGCGGTACGCGCACTCCGAGGAGTACCTGCGCGGGCGCATCATCGGCGCCCTGGGCGGCATGGCGGCGGAAGAGGTCGTCTACGGGGTCGTCACGACGGGTGCCGAGAACGACCTCGAACAGGTCACCAACATCGCGCGCGGGATGGTGGGCCGCTGGGGCATGAGCGAGCGCGTCGGGCGGCTGTCCGCCCTGCCGAGCGACGCCCAGCAGGCGTACGGACTGTCGGCCGCCCCGCAGACCCTGGACGTCATCGACTCCGAGATGCGGCGGATCGTGGACGAGTGCTACGAGGAGGCGTGCCGCAAGCTCCGCGACCACCGGGGCCGGCTGGACGCGCTCGCGCGGGCGCTGCTGGAGAACGAGACGCTGGAGGAGGCCGACGCCTACCGGATCGCCGGGATCACCCGCCTGACCAAGCCGAGCGAGGACTGACGACGGACCGGTCCTAGGGCACGCGAGCGATGAGGTAGCGGAAGACGTTCGGCATCCACACGGTGCCGTCCGGACGGCGGTGCGGGTGCAGGGCCTCCGTCAACTCCTTGTCGACCTGTTTGGCGTCGGTCGCCGCGATCGCCGGGTCGAACAGGCCGGTGGACAGCAGCCCCCGTACGGCGCTGTCGAGGTCGGCGTACCCGAACGGGCAGGCGACCCGGCCCGAGCCGTCCGGCTTCAGCCCGGACCGCCCGGCGACCCTCTCCAGGTCGTCGCGCCGGGCGGGCGGCCGGCCGCGCGCGCCGCGCAGCGGATCGGCCAGTTTGGCGGCCACCCGCAGCACCGAGGAGGTGGCGCAGCGCTCCGGTGGTCCCCAGCCGGCCAGCACCACGGCGGCCCCCCGCCCGGCCAGCGGCAGCGCGCCGGCGAGCAGGTCGTCCAGCCCCTCGGTGTCGCCGGCGAGGCCGCCGACCGGCTCGAAGGCGGTCACCAGGGTGTACGCGCCCGTCTCCGGGCGGCCCGTGGCCGCGGGCGGGCCGTCGAGGAGTTCCGCGGCCGTACGCGCGCGCGTGCCGTGTCCGCCGTCGCCGCCCCGGCCGGGCGGGGCCTCCGGCAGCAGGCGCTCGCGCGCGAGGGCGAGCCGTTCGGGGGAGGCGGAGTCGACACCGGTGACCGCGGCGCCCCTGGAGGCCGCCATCAGCAGGGCGAGCCCGGAACCGCAGTTCAGCCCCAGCAGCCGGGTGGCGGGGCCCACTTCGAGTCGGTCGTACACGGCTTCGTAGAGCGGTACGAGCATCCGCTCCTGGATCTCGGACCAGTCACGCGCGCGTGCGCTCAGGTCCACGCGGGGCGCGGACTCCGCGTGGGACGTGTGCTGCCGCACGAGCGTAGGTGTCATAGGTAAGCGCCCCAATCCGCCGACAGTTCGCCGCCGCGCCCGGTTGCGTGCCCCCGTGCCGTGCGCGCGCCCTTCCCACGTATGCCAGGTAACTCCCGGCTCGCGGTGGCGTCCAGGGGTCGTGGGGCCTGGTTTGGGGTGAGGGCGCCGGTGTGGCGAGATTTCACATCCCGGCAATCCGGATGGCCCTACCGTGTCGGCCCCAGGGCGGCGGGCCGGTGACGGAGGTCGCGGCGGTACGCGGTAACGTCACGCAGGCCGCGGACGCTGACCGGGGCGAGGGCGTGCGCCGAGAGCGGCCGAAACGCCTCTTGCGCAGCAGTCGGCCCTCGTCGCCTCAGGGCTCACCGGCAATGCGTAGCGCGGACTACGCACCAGCTTGGTAGGAGCTGTGACGCTTCTCCGCAGATCAGCGCACCCGCCCTCGTCAGGACGCATCAGTGGCAACTGACGGGTACGTGCAAAATTATTTGGGATGCCCCGGAATAGGAACACAGCGGCCCTCCCGCTCGTTGTCATTACGTGAGCACGACACAGACACCACCTGTTCTCGCCGCAGAGCTGGCGCAGGCGTGGGCCGACATTCAGCGGTACCACCCCGAGCTGCCTGACCTTGCCGCACCTGAATCCCTGATCGGGGAGTCGTCGTCCGCGTGCGGTCACGAACTCTCCTTCGAGAGGCTGCTCCATGAGGCAGTCCACGGCATCGCCGCCGCCCGCGGCGTCCGCGACACCTCCCGGGCGGGCCGCTACCACAACCGCCGTTTCCTCGCGATCGCCGAGGAACTGGGCCTGGACCACCCCGAGGAGCCGCACCCGAGCAGCGGTTTCTCACTGGTCACGCTCAACTCCGAGGCGAAGCGGCGCTACCGCCCGACCATCGAGCGGCTCCAGCGCGCCCTGAAGGCCCACACGGTGGCCACCTCGGCCGACACCTCCCGCACCTTCCGCGGCCCGGCCGCCCGGCACGGCTCCTCCGGTGGCGGCGTCCGTGTCAAGGCGGTGTGCGACTGCGGCCGCAACGTCCGGGTGGTGCCCTCGGTCCTCGCCCAGGCCCCGATCGTCTGCGGCGGCTGCGGCAAGCCGTTCAGGATCCCGGAGGTCGTGGGAGCGGCGTAGCGGTCACGGCTGCTCGTGGCAGCCGTGGCCGGTGGCGACCGCGACCTCACAGCACCGGGCGGCGCACCCGACGTGACCTCACCTCCACGCCGGGTGCCTCGTCGGCATGTCCGGGCGCAGCTCGCGCACCCTCGGCCGAGAGCGGCCCGCGGGGTGTGGCAGAATGGCTAGCTGTACTCGACAGCCGCATAGGACCCCTCTCTCCTCCGGCTGACGCGTCCATCGGGCACTCGGGTACCGCAACCCCACGCGGCGACTCGCCGTGCCCAACCACGTCAAATCCAGGAGAACCCACTCCCGTGGCAGTCAAGATCAAGCTGAAGCGTCTGGGCAAGATCCGTTCGCCTCACTACCGCATCGTCGTCGCCGACTCCCGTACCCGCCGTGACGGCCGGGCCATCGAGGAGATCGGCAAGTACCACCCGACCTACAACCCGTCGGTCATCGAGGTGGACGCCGAGCGTGTGGCGTACTGGCTCGGCGTCGGCGCCCAGCCGACCGAGCCCGTGCTCGCCATCCTGAAGAAGACCGGCGACTGGCAGAAGTTCAAGGGCGAGCCGGCTCCCGCGCCGCTGCTCGTCGCGGAGCCGAAGGCCACCCGTCCGTCGTTCGAGGCTCTCGGCGGTGACGACGAGGGCAAGGGTGAGGCGATCACCCAGAAGAAGAAGGCTGAGAAGAAGGACGAGGCCGCTGCCGAGTCCGAGTCCACCGAGGCCTGAGCAGCATGCTCGAAGAGGCGCTTGAGCACCTCGTGAAGGGCATCGTCGACAACCCTGACGATGTGCAGGTCGCCTCGCGCAACCTGCGCCGCGGGCGCGTGCTGGAGGTCCGGGTCCACCCGGACGACCTCGGCAAGGTGATCGGCCGCAACGGCCGCACCGCGCGCGCCCTGCGCACCGTCGTGGGCGCCATCGGCGGTCGCGGTGTCCGCGTCGACCTGGTCGACGTGGACCACGTCCGCTGACGCTTCATCGCAACCGGCTCGGGCCGGGGAGGGCCACAGGGCCGTCCCCGGCCCGCAGTCGTACGACAGGAGATTTGGACAGGTGCAGCTCGTAGTCGCACGGATCGGCCGTGCCCACGGCATCAAGGGCGAGGTCACCGTCGAGGTACGTACCGACGAGCCGGAACTCAGGCTCGCGCCCGGCGCCGTACTCGCCACGGATCCCGCCTCGACGGGACCGCTGACCATCGAGACCGGGCGCGTCCACAGTGGCCGCCTCCTCCTGCGCTTCGCGGGTGTCACCGACCGCAACGCCGCCGAGGCGCTGCGCAACACCCTGCTGATCGCCGAGGTGGACCCCGAGGAACGGCCCGAGGACGAGGACGAGTACTACGACCACCAGCTCATCGACCTCGACGTCGTCACCGAGGACGGCACGGAGGTCGGCCGGATCACCGAGATCTCGCACCTGCCCACGCAGGACCTGTTCATCGTCGAACGCGCCGACGGCAGCGAGGTGCTGATCCCCTTCGTGGAGGAGATCGTCACCGAGATCGACCTGGCGGAGCAGAAGGCGGTCATCGCGCCCCCGCCCGGCCTGATCGACGACCGCGCCGAGATCGCCTCCGCCAGGGACGAGTCCGGGGACGACGGCGCATGAGGCTCGACGTCGTCACGATCTTCCCGGAGTACCTGGAGCCGCTGAACGTCTCCCTGGTGGGCAAGGCACGCGCGCGTGGGCAGCTCGACGTCCGGGTGCACGACCTGCGCGCGTGGACGTACGACCGGCACAACACGGTGGACGACACGCCCTACGGCGGCGGCCCCGGCATGGTCATGAAGACCGATGCGTGGGGAGACGCCCTCGACACGGTCCTCGTCGACGGTTACGAGACGGGCGCGCGGGCGCCCGCGCTGATCGTGCCCACGCCCAGCGGTCGCCCCTTCACCCAGGAACTGGCCGTCGAGCTGTCCGAGCGCCCCTGGCTGATCTTCACCCCGGCGCGCTACGAGGGCATCGACCGGCGCGTCGTGGACGAGTACGCGACCCGGATGCCGGTCTACGAGGTCTCCATCGGCGACTACGTCCTCGCCGGCGGTGAGGCGGCCGTCCTGGTAGTCACCGAGGCCGTCGCCCGGCTGTTGCCCGGCGTCCTCGGCAACGCGGAGTCCCACCGCGACGACTCCTTCGCCCCCGGCGCGATGGCCAACCTCCTGGAAGGCCCCGTCTACACCAAGCCGCCCGTCTGGCGCGGCCGGGACATCCCCGAGGTGCTGCTCAGCGGCCACCACGGGAAGATCGCCCGCTGGCGGCGTGACGAGGCCCTGCGGCGCACGACCCTGAACCGCCCCGACCTGATCGAGCGCTGCGACCCCAAGGCCTTCGACAAGAAGGACCGCGAGATGCTCTCCATCCTGGGCTGGGAACCGGACCCGGACGGGGAGCCGTACGGCCGATTTTGGCGCCGGGCCGAGGGCGTGGAACAATAGACCGCTGTTGTGCGCCCGTCCGGCGTGCGCCCCTGCCACGGGGGGACACGACGCCCGCCCCGACCCGCACGGCAGACTCCTGTACACCTAGCTCCCGTTGATGACCTGTGGCATCAGCGAAGAAAGCAGACGAAATGTCTCACCTGCTCGACTCCGTCGACGCCGCGTCGCTGCGCAGCGACATCCCGGCCTTCCGCCCGGGTGACACCGTCAACGTCCACGTGCGCGTCATCGAGGGCAACCGCTCCCGTGTGCAGCAGTTCAAGGGCGTTGTGATCCGCCGCCAGGGCTCCGGTGTCCGCGAGACCTTCACGGTCCGCAAGGTCTCGTTCTCCGTCGGCGTCGAGCGCACCTTCCCGGTGCACACCCCGATCGTCGAGAAGATCGAGCTGGTCACCAAGGGTGACGTGCGCCGCGCCAAGCTGTACTACCTCCGTGACCTGCGCGGCAAGGCCGCGAAGATCAAGGAGAAGCGCGAGAGCTGAGCGCTTTCGCGCTAGTCACAGCGGAGCCGGATAGCATCTGGCCCCGATGGACACCGAAGCACAGCCGACGGAACGCGACCGCTCCTCCCACCCCGGTACTCCGGGGGCGGAGGGTCGGTCGCGTTTCGCGTTGGTGTCGCGCGCCGCCGAGTGGCTTCCCGGTGGCAGGATCACCCTCACGCTCTTCCTCTGCCTGGCGTTCCTGCTGGTCCTCAACGCTTTCGTGGTGCAACCGTTCCAGATTCCGAGCGGATCCATGGAACAGGGATTGAGGATCGGCGACCGCGTTCTCGTAAACAAGTTGGCGTACCGTTTCGGTGCCCAGCCGCGCCGCGGCGACGTGATTGTGTTCGACGGCACCGGGTATTTCGGGGACGCCGACTACATCAAGCGCGTGGCCGGTGTGGGGGGAGACCATGTGGTCTGCTGCGACAAGAAGGGGAGGATCGAGGTGAACGGCCGACCGGTCGACGAGACGGCGTTCCTCTATCCCGGGGACAGCGCCTCCAGCGTGCCCTTCGACGTCGTCGTGCCTCCGGGCCGCCTCTTCGTCCTCGGCGACCACCGCAGCGACTCCAGCGACTCCCGCGACCACCTCGGCTCGCCCGGCGGCGGCATGATCCCCGTCGGGGACGTCATCGGCCGGGCCGACTGGATCGTGTGGCCGTACCGCCACTGGACGCACCTGACCCGGCCGTCCGCCTACGCGCGCGTGCCCGCCGCCCCGACCGGAGGCGCCCATGGGTAACCGCGGCAAACCGCGCGGGGTGCCCAGCACGCCCGCCGACAACCTGCTGCCCACCGGGGTACGCCGCACCTCCGCGCCCGGCGGTGGACGCACGCGCGCGGAGCGGCGGCAACTGCAACGCAAGGTCAAGCGCAAGCGCAGACGGTCGGCCGTCCGGGAGATCCCCCTCCTGGTCGGTGTCGCCGTCCTCATCGCGCTCGTCCTGAAGACGTTCCTCGTGCAGGCGTTCGTGATCCCGTCCGGGTCCATGGAGGAGACGATCCGGATCGGCGACCGGGTCCTGGTCGACAAGTTCACCCCGTGGTTCGGCTCCGAACCGCAGCGCGGGGACGTCGTCGTGTTCCACGACCCGGGCGGCTGGCTCCAGGACGAGCAGACCGCCAAGAAGCACGACCCCGTCGTCGTCAAGCAGTTCAAAGAAGGCCTCACCTTCATCGGCCTGCTGCCGTCCGACAACGAGAAGGACCTGATCAAACGGGTCATCGGGGTCGGCGGCGACCACGTCAAGTGCTGCGACGCCCAGGGCCGCGTCACCGTCAACGGCGTCCCGCTCACCGAGGGCGACTACCTCTACCCCGGGGACGTGCCCTCCGCCACGCCCTTCGACATCACCGTCCCCCAGGGCCGGCTGTGGGTGATGGGCGACCACCGGGGCAACTCCGCGGACTCACGCTTCCACCAGAACACGGCCTACGGCGGCACGGTCTCGCTGGACTCGGTGGTCGGTCGGGCCATGGTCATCGGCTGGCCGGTCGGTCACTGGACGCGCCTGGAAGAACCTAAAACCTTCGCAAGCGTCACCGACGCGGCGCCGGGGACGACCGCTGGTCCCCAGGCGTCGCATAGGGTTGCCTCCGAGAATCCGAACGGAATGACCCAGCTCCCGACCCCTGCGGAACTCCCGCTCGTTATGGGAGTGGTGGGCCTGCGCCGGGTGCGGCGCGGGCGGCGGCACAGAGTGAGGAGTTGGCGTGGGGGATGTGGCGGTTGGCGCACGGTCGGGACACGACGGCGAGGAGCACCGCAGGCACCCTGTGGAACCGGACGTTCCCGTACCGGGCAGCGCCATGAGCTCCGGGAATGACGCGGCGGCGGGCGACGAGGGCACGCCGGAGGGCGAGCCGGAGCCGCGCGTCGACGGCCCGGGCGGGGGCGCGGCGGCCGTGCGGCCGAGGCAGCCGCGGTCCTTCTGGAAGGAACTGCCGATCCTGATCGGCATCGCGCTGGTCCTGGCGTTGCTGATCAAGACGTTCCTGGTACAGGCGTTCTCGATCCCGTCCGACTCGATGCAGAACACCCTCCAGCAGGGCGACCGGGTGCTGGTCGACAAGCTCACGCCGTGGTTCGGGTCCAAGCCCGAGCGCGGTGAGGTCGTCGTCTTCCACGACCCGGACAACTGGCTGGCCGGCGAGCCGACGCCGACGCCGAACCCGGTGCAGAAGGTCCTCAGCTGGATCGGCCTGATGCCGTCGGCGGAGGAGAAGGACCTGATCAAGCGCGTGATCGGGGTCGGCGGCGACACGGTCGAGTGCAAGGGCAGCGGCCCGCTGAAGGTCAACGGCAAGGCGCTGAACGAGCCGTACGTCTACCCGGGCAACACGCCGTGCAGCGTGGACGACCAGGGCGGCCAGTTCACGGTCAAGGTCCCCAAGGGCTTCATCTGGGTGATGGGCGACCACCGCCAGAACTCCCGTGACTCCCGGTACAACCAGTCCGACCGGAACCACGGCATGGTCCCCGTCGACAAGGTCGTCGGCCGCGCGATCGTCAAGGCCTGGCCGATCAACCGCTGGGGCACCCTGCCGATCCCGGACACCTTCGACCAGCCCGGCCTGGACGAGCAGTCCTCCGCCGCCGCGTCCCTGACGGTGGCCCCCGAGGGCATCGCCGTCGCGGCGGTCCTGCCGGTGGTGGTCTGGCGGCGCAGGCGCACCGACCGCCAGGAGTCCGAGAACGCGGCGCTCCGGCAGGCGGAGTCCACGAAGCGGTAATCAGCCGCCCCGGCCTGGCGAGAGGGGCTGCCCCTGTTCGGTACCGCCGGGTAGGGTGCGGGTCCATGGGTGGCGAGAGCATGACGCGTACGGCCCCGCGGGGCGGCGGCACCGGCACGGCACCGGCCGGCGGCGGCAGTCGGCTCGGGCAGCGGCTGTCCGGACTGGCCGTGGCGCTGGGTCTGGTGCTGTTCCTCGGCGGCTTCGCCTGGGGCGCACTGGTCTACCGGCCGTACACCGTGCCCACCAGCTCGATGACCCCCACCATCGACGCCGGTGACCGGGTGCTGGCCCAGCGCGTCGACGGTGACGAGGTGCGGCGCGGTGACGTGGTCGTCTTCGAGGACAAGACCTGGGTCAGCAACGCCAAGGTGGTCAAGCGTGTGGTCGCCGTGGGCGGGGACACCGTCTCCTGCTGCACGAACGGCAAGCTGACCGTCAACGGCAAGCAGATCGACGAGCCGTACCTGCCCGAGGGCAGCCTCGCCGAGATCAAGAACTTCGCCGAGGTGACCGTCCCGGAGGGCCGGCTGTTCCTCCTCGGCGACGAACGCCAGGGGTCCCTGGACTCCACCGCCCACCTCACCGACACCGCACAGGGCACCGTGTCCCGTGGCGCTGTGTCCGCCCGCGTGGAGGCCGTGGTCTGGCCCTGGAAGGGCATGCTCAAGCGCCCCACGGGCTTCGAGACGCTCGGTGCCCTCTCCGAGCCCGGCCCGCTGCGCACGATCGAGCTGCTGATCGTGGCCGGCGCGGTCCTGGTCCTCGGCGGTGGCGCCTACGGCCCGATCGCGGGCCGCGTGAGCCGCTCCCGCGCCCGCACGGCCCGTCCGGAGACGGCCGGTGTCCGCTGAGACCACGCGGCCGGCGGGGGAGTCGTACGAGGGCGAGGACGGGGCCGGTCCGCGCAAGGTGGCCCGGGTTGTCCTCCTCGACCCCGAGGACCGCATCCTGCTCCTGCACGGCCACGAACCGGACGACCCGGCCGACGACTGGTGGTTCACGCCCGGCGGCGGCCTGGAGGGCGCCGAGACGCGCGAGGAGGCCGCGCTGCGGGAACTCGCCGAGGAGACCGGTATCACCGACGTCGAACTCGGCCCCGTGCTCTGGCGGCGGCGGTGCTCGTTCCCGTTCGCGGGCCGCCGCTGGGACCAGGACGAGTGGTACTACCTGGCCCGTACGACCCAGACGGCCACCGCGGCGACGGGCCTGACGGAGCTGGAGCGGCGCAGCGTCGCCGGAGCGCGCTGGTGGACGTGTCAGGAACTGACCCGGGCACATGAGACGGTGTATCCGACCAGACTCGCCGAGCTGCTGCGCACGCTGCTCGTCGAAGGTCCCCCCGCCCGGCCCGTGACCCTTGACACGGAAATCGTCTGAGGGTTCCCGGGACTGGCGCACAATGGGGGGATCGCACGGCTGAAGGGGAACATGCCATGAGCGCCGAGGACCTCGAAAAGTACGAGACCGAGATGGAGCTGAAGCTCTACCGGGAGTACCGAGATGTCGTCGGTCTGTTCAAATACGTGATCGAGACCGAGCGGCGGTTCTACCTCACCAACGACTACGAGATGCAGGTGCACTCGGTGCAAGGTGAAGTCTTCTTCGAGGTCACCATGGCCGATGCCTGGGTCTGGGACATGTACCGGCCGGCTCGTTTCGTGAAGCAGGTCCGGGTGTTGACGTTCAAGGACGTGAACATCGAGGAGCTGAACAAGAGCGATCTGGAGTTGCCGGGCGGGTGACGGGGTGACGGGGTGACCGGGTGACCGGGTGACCGGGTGACCGGGTGGGTGACCGGGTGGTAACTGGGTGGGCGGCGCGGACGGGTGACGGAGTTTTCCACAACCGCTGAGCAGTCCACCAAGATCAACACCGCTCGGCCGGATGCGTGACCGTTGGCGCCGGAGGTGGTGCCGACATGAACAAGGCACGCAACGGACTCGGCAAGTACGGCGAGGACCTGGCCGCCCGGCGGCTGGCCGCACAGGGAATGACGATCCTGGAGCGCAACTGGCGCTCCGGCAGGTCCGGCGAGATCGACATCGTGGCCAGGGACGGCGACGCCCTGGTCGTCTGCGAGGTGAAGACCCGCAGGGGCGGTGGCTACGAACACCCGATGGCCGCGGTGACCCCCGCGAAGGCGGCCCGGCTCCGCGCACTCGCCGAGCACTGGATCCAGGCCCATGGAGGAGCCCCACCGGGCGGCGTCCGCATCGACCTCGTCGGCGTCCTGCTGCCCCGCCGGGGCGCCCCGTCCGTCGAGCACGCGCGAGGGGTGGCCTGAATGGCGTTCGCCCGTACGTGCGCGGTCGCCCTGGTGGGCGTCGAAGGCGTGGTCGTCGAGGTCCAGGCCGACCTCGAACCCGGGGTCGCGGCCTTCACCCTGGTCGGCCTCCCGGACAAGAGCCTGACGGAAAGCCGCGACCGGGTGCGGGCGGCGGTGGTGAACTCGGGCGCGGCGTGGCCGTCGAAGAAGCTCACCGTCGGACTCAGCCCGGCCTCCGTCCCCAAGGCCGGCTCGGGGTTCGACCTGGCCGTCGCCTGCGCGGTGCTCGGTGCCGCCGAACGGATCGACCCCCGGGTCCTCGCCGACATCGTCATGATCGGAGAACTGGGACTGGACGGCCGGGTGCGCCCGGTCCGGGGCATCCTGCCGGCGGTCCTCGCGGCGGCCGACGCCGGGTACGAGCAGGTGGTCGTGCCCGAGTGCGCCGCCGCCGAGGCATCGCTGGTACCCGGTGTGTCCGTGCTGGGTGTCCGCAGTCTGCGGCAGCTCATCGCGGTCCTGACCGAGGAACCCGTCCCCGACGAGACACCGGACGAGCAGGGTCGGCCCGATCCCCTCCTGGCAGGACTGCGCGTCCCGGGCACGGGCGCCGCCACCGGCATGCACAGCATCGGCGCCACGCACCACGACCACGAACACGACCTGGCCGATGTCGTCGGGCAGATCTCCGCCCGCACCGCCGTGGAGGTGGCGGCGGCCGGCGGACACCACCTGTTCCTGGAGGGACCGCCCGGCGCGGGCAAGACCATGCTCGCGGAGCGCCTGCCCGCCGTGCTTCCCCGGCTCACCCGGGAAGCGTCGCTGGAGGTCACGGCCGTGCACTCGGTCGCCGGGCTGCTGCCCCCGGGCAAGCCGCTCATCGACGTCGCCCCCTACTGCGCCCCGCACCACTCGGCGACGATGCAGTCACTCGTCGGCGGCGGGCCGGGCATCGCCCGGCCCGGCGCGGTGTCCCTGGCCCATCGCGGCGTGCTGTTCCTGGACGAGGCGCCGGAGTTCCACAGCCAGACGCTGGACGCCCTGCGACAGCCGCTGGAGTCGGGGCACGTCGTCATCGCGCGGAGTGCGGGCGTGGTCCGGTTCCCGGCGCGGTTCCTGATGGTTCTGGCGGCCAACCCCTGTCCCTGCGGACGCTTCTCACTCCGCGACTCGCTGTGCGAGTGCCCGCCGTCGGCGATCCGCCGCTACCAGTCCCGGCTGTCCGGCCCGCTGCTGGACCGGGTGGATCTGCGCGTCGAGGTCGACCCGGTCACCCGGGCCCAGCTCACCGAGCCCGGCGCCCGCGGGGAGTCCACGTCGACCGTGGCCGACCGGGTGCGGCAGGCCCGGGAGCGGGCGGCGGCCCGCCTGACCGGCACCCCGTGGCGCACCAACAGCGAGGTGCCCGGCCGCGAGCTGCGCAGCCGGTACCACGCCGCCGCCGGAGCCATGGACGACGCCGAGCGCAGCCTGGAACGGGGCGTGCTCACCGCCCGCGGGATCGACCGTGTCCTGCGCGTCGCCTGGACGGTCGCCGACCTCGTCGGACACGACCGCCCGGACGCCACCGACGTCGCCCTGGCCCTGCAACTGCGCACCGGTGTCCCCCGCGGAGTACCGATGGCCATCGGAGCGCTGACGTGACCGGGGAAGAGGACCCCGGCGCCGAACTGCTCGGGCGGGTGTTTCTCGGGCGGGTCGTCGAGGCGGGGGACGAGGTCGCTGGGCGGTGGGTGCGGGAGTTCGGGGTGGGGGAGGTGGTGCGTCGGCTGCGGTGCGGCGGGGACGCCTTACCGGGGGTGAGCGGAACCCGGTGGGAGGGGCTCGTCGCGCGGGCCCGGCGGGCCGAGCCGGAGCGGGATCTGGAGACGGCCCGGGCCGCCGGGGCGCGGTTCGTCCGTCCGGGGGACGCCGAGTGGCCCCGGCAGCTCGACGACCTCGGGGACGCGCGGCCCCTCGGGCTGTGGGTGCGGGGGCGGCCGAACCTGCGGATGTGGGCGCTCCGCTCCGTGGCCGTGGTCGGCGCCCGAGCCTGCACCGAGTACGGCGCCCACGCTGGAGCCACCCTCGCCTCCGGTCTCGCCGAGCGCGGCTGGGTCGTCGTCTCGGGCGGGGCGTACGGCATCGACGGCGCCGCCCACCGCGGCGCCCTCGCCACCCACGGGGCCACCGTCGCCGTCCTGGCCTGCGGCGTCGACCAGTCCTACCCCCGCGGCCACGCCGCGCTGATCGCGCGTATCGCGGAACAAGGACTGGTGGTGGGTGAGCTGCCGCCGGGCGATCATCCGACCCCCAGCCGGTTCATCCTCCGCAACCGCGTCATCGCCGCGCTGACCAGGGGCACCGTCGTCGTGGAGGCGGCCTGCCGCAGCGGCTCGCTGGCCACCGCGCGGGCCGCGCAGCGCCTCGGCCGGTTCACCATGGGCGTCCCCGGCCCGGTCACCAGCGCCCTCTCCGCCGGCGTGCACGAACTGTTGCGCGGAGAGGCCACCCTGGTCACCGATGCCACGGAGGTCATCGAACTAGTGGGCGACATGGGCGAGCTGGCGCCGGCCCGGCGGGGCCCCGTCCTCCCGCGTGACCTGCTGCAACCCGCCGCCCGCACGGTGCTCGCCGCCCTCCCCGGCAACCGCGCGGCCCCCGCCGAGGAGATCGCGCTGGGTGCGCGCACCACGCGGGACGACGTGATCGCGAGACTGTACGAACTCCGAGCACTTGGTTACGTCGAACGACACGGCGACGGCTGGAAGTTGACACGCCAGGCGATGATCTCGGTCCGAAATGGTCACCGTCCGTGCTGACGGGCCGTGTTCGGCCGTCCGGGGGAACCCCCGACGCCCTTGGCGTTTCCCGGAGTTGGCGCCCCCGGCCGGTCACACAGAGCAAGCCCCGGCAGGGGGTCACCCGACCGGCGCGAGCGCCCCGCGCACGGGTGGCGCAGCCCTGTTCGCGCACCGCGACTCCTCAGTCACGCTACGCTCACGAAGGTGGTGGCGCAGATCGCGCCAACCCCACATCAGACCGTCACCTCACCCAGGCAGCCCCACTTCACCCCAGGAACCTCACCTCAACCCACTTCACGGCACTTCACGGCACTTCACGGCAGAACGGCACAAGGCGACGAATGCCCCAGCACACCTCCGGGTCCGACCGGGCGGCGATCCCCCCAGCCGCCCGCGACGGTGGCAGCGTGCGACCGCCCGCTCCCTCGACACTCGACGAGCTGTGGCGGTCGTACAAGGCGACGGGGGACGACCGGCTGCGGGAGCAGCTGATCCTGCACTACTCGCCGCTGGTCAAGTACGTGGCCGGCCGGGTCAGCGTCGGGCTGCCGCCCAATGTGGAGCAGGCCGACTTCGTCTCCTCGGGCGTGTTCGGGCTGATCGACGCGATCGAGAAGTTCGACATCGACCGGGAGATCAAGTTCGAGACGTACGCGATCACCCGGATCCGCGGCGCGATGATCGACGAACTGCGGGCGCTGGACTGGATCCCCCGCTCGGTGCGGCAGAAGGCGCGGAACGTCGAGCGCGCCTACGCCACCCTGGAGGCGCGGCTGCGGCGGACGCCGACGGAGGGGGAGGTCGCCGCCGAGCTGGGCATGGAGGTCGACGAACTGCACGCCGTGTTCAGCCAGTTGTCGCTGGCCAACGTCGTCGCCCTGGAGGAACTCCTGCACGTCGGCGGGGAGGGCGGGGACCGGCTCAGCCTGATGGACACGCTGGAGGACACCGCCGCCGACAATCCGGTGGAGGTGGCCGAGGACCGCGAGCTGCGGCGGTTCCTGGCGCGGGCGATCAACACGCTGCCCGAGCGGGAGAAGACCGTCGTCACCCTGTACTACTACGAGGGGCTCACGCTCGCCGAGATCGGCAACGTGCTCGGGGTCACCGAGAGCCGGGTCAGCCAGATCCACACCAAGTCGGTGCTCCAGCTGCGGGCCAAGCTGGCGAGCTTCGGGCGCTGACTCCTGCCTTCCGGGACGGCGTGTCCGTAAAGTGGTCGACGTGCCAAGGATTCGAGCGGCCTCCGTGGCCGAACACCGGTCGATGCAGCGAGCCGCCCTGCTGGACGCGGCTCGGTCCCTGCTCTCCGAGGGTGGGACGGAGGCGCTGACCTTCCCGGCGCTGGCCGAGCGGACGGGGCTGGCGCGGTCGTCCGTGTACGAGTACTTCCGGTCCCGGGCCGCCGTGGTCGAGGAGCTGTGCGAGGTCGACTTCCCGGTGTGGGCGGCGGAGGTCGCGGCGGCGATGGAGCGGGCCGGGACGGCCGAGGGCAAGGTCGAGGCGTATGTGCGGCAGCAGCTCGCACTGGTGGGGGACCGGCGGCACCGGGCGGTCGTCGCCATCTCCGCGAGTGAGCTGGATGCCGGGGCCCGGGAGAAGATCCGGGCGGCCCACGGGGGGCTGGTCGCGATGATCGTCGAGGCGCTGGAGGAGCTGGGGCACGGGCAGCCCCGGTTGGCGGCGATGTTGTTGCAGGGGGTCGTGGACGCGGCGGTACGGCGTATCGAGCTGGGCGCGGCCGAGGATCCCACGGTGGTGACGGAAGCGGCCGTGACCATGGCGCTGCGAGGCGTAAAGGGCTGAACGGCACCGCAGCGCCCCGGAGGGGGCGCGGGGAACTGCGCGAGTGACCACGGCGGGCCCGCGGTCGGCTCGCGACGGTAGCGACTCCCCTCACGCACCCCGCGGCCAAGGCGAAGCCGAACCCGCAGTCCACCCCGCGGCCGAGGCGAAGCCGAACCCGCGGCCAAGGCGAAGCCACCCCGCAGCCGCGGCGCAGCCCACCCCGCTAAGACAGAACCGGCAGCAATCTCGACGGCCCCCCGCCCAGCAGCCACGGTGGCAGCACGGACAGTGGGTTCACGTACGCGTCACCCCGCAGCAGACCCCAGTGCACGCACGTCCGTGTCCCGCAGTGGGACCCCGTCGGCTCCACCACCCCGACCACCGCCCCCGCCCCCACCTCCTGCCCTTTCCGGACCGACGCCCGCACCGGCTCGTACGTCGTCCGCAGATCCGTCCCCCGCAGTTCCACCGAGACCACGCCCCGCCCCGCCACCCGCCCGGCGAACACCACCCGGCCCGGTGCGACCGCCCGTACGGGCGCCCCGGCCGGCGCTCCCAGATCCACCCCCCGGTGCCCGGGGCCGTACACCGTCGCCGGTGGTTCCCAGCCCCGCAGGACCGGTGGGCGGACACCGACCGGCCAGGCGCGGGCCACCGGCGGCACCGGGGTCGTCGGAGGGCGCGGCGGCACCACCGGAGGCGTGTCCGCCCAGGCCAGAGGCGTGAGCAGGACCGCCGCCAAACCCAGGACCAGCGCCGGCCACAGCAGCGCGCATCGCATCGTTCGTCGCATGCCGACACCGTCGCGCACATCCGCCGATCGTGGCCCGGCCTGTGGACCATTCGCCGGTTGTGGACAGCGGCGTCACCCGGTGCCTCGCCGGTCCCGTACACTTCTTCTGGCGATCCGGGTCACCGGGTCGACTTCGCACGCCCCGGTACGACGGCCGGCAACGGTTCGTACCAAGCGCCCCTCGGTCCTTCGCGGCACGGCGCATCGCGGGCGTCAGGCGTGTCCGCCGTCCGGCGGACGCGGCACAACCGAGAACACCAAGGAGAACGGCCATGGCCGTCGTCACGATGCGGGAGCTGCTGGAGAGCGGCGTCCACTTCGGTCACCAGACCCGTCGCTGGAACCCGAAGATGAAGCGCTTCATCTTCACCGAGCGCAACGGCATCTACATCATCGACCTGCTCCAGTCGCTGTCGTACATCGACCGCGCCTACGAGTTCGTCAAGGAGACCGTCGCCCACGGCGGCACGGTCATGTTCGTCGGCACGAAGAAGCAGGCGCAGGAGGCCATCGCCGAGCAGGCCACCCGCGTCGGCATGCCCTACGTCAACCAGCGCTGGCTGGGCGGCATGCTCACCAACTTCTCGACCGTCTACAAGCGTCTGCAGCGCCTCAAGGAGCTTGAGCAGATCGACTTCGAGGACGTCGCCGCGTCCGGTCTGACCAAGAAGGAGCTTCTCGTGCTCTCGCGCGAGAAGGCCAAGCTGGAGAAGACCCTCGGCGGTATCCGCGAGATGCAGAAGGTGCCCAGCGCCGTCTGGATCGTGGACACCAAGAAGGAGCACATCGCCGTTGGTGAGGCCCGGAAGCTGAACATCCCGGTCGTCGCGATCCTCGACACCAACTGCGACCCCGACGAGGTCGACTACAAGATCCCGGGCAACGACGACGCGATCCGCTCCGTCACCCTGCTCACCCGCGTGATCGCCGACGCCGTCGCCGAGGGCCTCATCGCCCGCTCCGGCGTCGCCACCGGCGACAAGGGCGAGAAGGCCGCGGGCGAGCCGCTCGCCGAGTGGGAGCGTGACCTGCTCGAAGGTGAGAAGAAGGACGAGGCTCCGGCCGCCGAGGCCGAGAAGCCGGCCGAGGCCGCTGCCGAGGCTCCGGCCGCCGAGGCTCCGGTCGCCGAGGCTCCGGTCGCCGAGGCTCCGGTCGCCGAGGCCCCGGCCGCCGAGGCCGAGCAGGCCTGACGCCGATCCGTCAGCGTTCGACGGCGGGGGCGGGACATGACTCCGCCCCCGCTGTTCACCCGTAGGTCGGCACGACGTACGCGGTCCGCGACTACATGTGGGTCGCGACCGTGCGGATCTAAACCAGACTTCGAGAAAGACTCACAGACTCATGGCGAACTACACCGCCGCCGACGTCAAGAAGCTCCGTGAGCTGACCGGCGCCGGCATGATGGACTGCAAGAAGGCGCTGGACGAGGCCGAGGGCAACGTCGAGAAGGCCGTCGAGGCGCTGCGCATCAAGGGCCAGAAGGGCGTCGCCAAGCGCGAGGGCCGCTCCGCCGAGAACGGCGCCGTGGTCTCCATCATCGCCGACGACAACTCCTCCGGTGTCCTGGTCGAGCTGAAGTGCGAGACGGACTTCGTCGCCAAGGGCGAGAAGTTCCAGGCCGTGGCCAACGCCATCGCCGAGCACGTCGCCAAGACGAACCCGGCCGACCTCCAGGCCCTGCTGGCCTCCGAGATCGAGCCCGGCAAGACCGTCCAGGCGTTCGTGGACGAGGCCAACGCCAACCTCGGCGAGAAGATCGTCCTGGACCGCTTCGCGCAGTTCGCCGACGGCTACGTCACCGCCTACATGCACCGCACCATGCCCGACCTGCCCCCGCAGATCGGTGTCCTGGTCGAGCTCGACAAGCCGAACGCCGAGGTCGCCAAGGGCGTCGCCCAGCACATCGCCGCCTTCGCGCCGAAGTACCTCTCCAAGGAGGACGTGCCGGCCGACGTCGTCGAGTCCGAGCGCCGCATCGCCGAGGAGACCACCCGCGCCGAGGGCAAGCCCGAGGCCGCGATCGCCAAGATCGTCGAGGGTCGCCTCAACGGCTTCTTCAAGGACGCCACGCTGCTCGGCCAGCCGTACGCGCTCGACAACAAGAAGTCGGTCCAGAAGGTGCTGGACGAGGCCGGTGTCACCCTGAAGCGCTTCTCGCGCATCAAGGTCGGCATCTGAGTCCGTACCGCGATCGACGCGCGACCCCCGGAGAAATCCACGAGGAAATCCCGATAGGGTCGACCGCAGTCGTCCGCGCACACCGCCACACCCCGGGGTGGGGCGGACGGCAGCAGATCTGACGAGGAGGCCATTGCCGCGTATGGGAGCGAAAAGCAACCCCATCGGCAATGGCCTTCTTCGTATGTGCAACACGTGAAAGAGTTGGGATCCCCATGACCACCAAGGCCCAGAAGAGCGACGACGGCAAAGTGCGCGGCCGGTTTCTGCTGAAGCTGTCCGGAGAGGCCTTCTCCGGTGGCGGGGGCCTGGGCGTCGACCCGGACGTGGTGCACAAGATCGCCCGTGAGATCGCGGCCGTCGTGCGCGACGGCGCCCAGATCGCGGTCGTCATCGGCGGCGGCAACTTCTTCCGCGGCGCCGAACTCCAGCAGCGTGGCATGGACCGCGCCCGCTCCGACTACATGGGCATGCTCGGCACCGTGATGAACTGCCTCGCCCTCCAGGACTTCCTGGAGAAGGAGGGCATCCAGTCGCGCGTGCAGACCGCCATCACCATGGGCCAGGTCGCCGAGCCGTACATCCCGCTGCGCGCCGTGCGCCACCTGGAGAAGGGCCGCGTGGTCATCTTCGGCGCCGGTATGGGCATGCCCTACTTCTCCACCGACACCACCGCCGCCCAGCGCGCCCTGGAGATCGACGCCGAGGCGCTGCTCATGGGCAAGAACGGCGTGGACGGGGTCTACGACTCCGACCCCAAGACCAACCCCGACGCCGTCAAGTTCGACGCCCTCGGCTACGGCGAGGTCATCACCCGCGACCTCAAGGTCGCCGACGCCACCGCCATCACGCTGTGCCGCGACAACAAGCTCCCGATCCTCGTCTTCGAGCTTCTCGCGGAGGGCAATATCGCCCGCGCCGTCAAGGGTGAGAAGATCGGCACGCTGGTGGGTGACCAGGACAGCCGGGACTGACCCGGGACCAACCCGGCCGGTGATGTGCGGCCCTGTGAGGGGGCCGGACCCCGGCCGGGGGATGGACAATGTCCTGCCGGTCGGGAACCGTGCAGGAAGAAGACGCGACGCAGCCGGCCGCCGACCGAGTTCAGGAACCGCAGCCGGGCCTTACTCAAGACACGCAGGAGCAAGTGGTGATCGAAGAGACCCTCCTCGAAGCCGAGGAGAAGATGGAGAAGGCCGTCGTGGTCGCCAAGGAGGACTTCGCCGCGATCCGCACCGGCCGTGCGCACCCGGCGATGTTCAACAAGATCGTGGCCGACTACTACGGTGCCCCGACGCCGATCAACCAGCTGGCCTCGTTCTCCGTGCCGGAGCCGCGCATGGCGGTCGTGACCCCGTTCGACAAGAGCGCTCTGCGCAACATCGAGCAGGCCATCCGCGACTCCGACCTGGGCGTCAACCCCAGCAACGACGGCAACATCATCCGGGTGGTGTTCCCCGAGCTGACCGAGGAGCGCCGCCGCGAGTACATCAAGGTGGCCAAGGGCAAGGGCGAGGACGCCAAGGTCTCGATCCGCTCGGTGCGCCGCAAGGCCAAGGACGCCATCGACAAGCTGATCAAGGACGGCGAGGTCGGCGAGGACGAGGGCCGCCGCGCGGAGAAGGAACTCGACGACACCACGGCGAAGTACGTCGCCCAGGTGGACGAGCTCCTCAAGCACAAGGAAGCGGAGCTGCTCGAAGTCTGATGAGCGACTCTTCCTGGGGGGCGCCGCCAGCGGCGGGCCAGGCCGGGTACTGGGGGCCCACCGGCGGTGGGCCCGCCCAGCCTGTCCCGGGGGCCGGCCCGGCGGGTCCCGCATACGATGCGCCTGAGGCGCAGCAGACTCGCCCCATGTCCATCGTGCCCGACGCCCCCGCGTACGGCGGAGGAGACCAGGACGACGACCGGGGGGCCGCTCGACTGAGCGGCCCCTTGTTCCGAGACGAGACGTTCCAGGTCCGGGAACTCCCGGCCGAGACCCAGAACCCGGAGCCCATGCCCGACGTCCCGCAGCCGGCGCCAGCGCCGCAGAAGAAGAGCGCGGGCCGTGACCTGAGCGCGGCCATAGGCGTCGGCGTCGGGCTCGGTGTGGTGATCGTCGCGTCCCTGTTCATCGTCAAGGCCGTGTTCGTCGGCGTGATCGCGGTCGCCGTCGTCGTCGGCCTGTGGGAGCTGACCAGCAGGCTCCAGGAGCGCAAGGGCATCAAGGCGCCGCTGGTGCCGCTCGCGGTCGGCGGCGCGGCGATGGTCGTCGCCGGCTACGCGCGGGGGGCCGGGGGCGCGTGGGTCGCCATGGCGCTGACGGCGCTGGCCGCGCTGGTCTGGCGGATGACGGAGCCGCCGGAGAACTACCTCAGGGACGTCACGGCCGGCCTCTTCGCCGCGTTCTACGTGCCGTTCCTGGCCACGTTCGTCGCGATGATGCTCACCGCCGACGACGGTCCCTGGCGGGTGCTCACCTTCCTGCTCCTGACGGTCGTGAGCGACACCGGCGCCTACGCGGTCGGCTGGCGCTTCGGCAAGCACAAGCTCGCGCCGCGCATCAGCCCCGGCAAGACCCGCGAGGGGCTGCTGGGCGCGGTGCTGTTCGCGATGGTCGCCGGCGCGCTGTGCATGCAGTTCCTGATCGACGGCGGCATCTGGTGGCAGGGCCTGCTGCTGGGCCTCGCGGTCGCGGCCAGCGCCACGCTGGGCGACCTCGGCGAATCCATGATCAAGCGGGACCTGGGCATCAAGGACATGGGCACCTTGCTTCCCGGGCACGGCGGCATCATGGACCGGCTCGACTCGCTGCTGCCCACGGCGCCGGTGGTGTGGCTGCTGATGGTGATCTTCGTCGGCTCCACGTGAGCCGTACGGTACGTCTCTTCGGCCTCCGCCTCTGAACAGGGCGGGGGCCGTTGTCGTACCCGGACCACCCCGCCCCGCCGACTCGGACACCTCCGCCCCCCGACGCCGCAGCGGGCGTCGGCGGCCGGCGCCGTGCTCGGACACCTCCGCACCCGGATGCCGCAGCAGGAGTCGGCGGGTGGTGCCGACGCGCGGCAGACTCCCTCAGAGGACGGCCGTTCCACCGCCGCCCGGCGACGCAGCAGGGAGTGAGCCGATGCCCCTCGACCCGACGCCCGCCCCGTCCGACCCGGCCCTCGCCCCGTCCGACCCCGGCCCCGGCCAGGTCCCCACCCCGCCACCCCCGCCCATCCGGTTCTGGCCCGTCGAGGATCTGCCCGCGCTCGTTCCCGATCCGTTTCTGGACGTGCTGGCACGTGAGGAGCCGGTCGCGCGGATCAGGCTGCCGTACGGCGAGGGGTGCGCGTGGCTGGTCACACGGTACGAGGACGTCCGGTTCGTCACCTCGGACCCGCGCTTCTCCCGGGAACAGGTCGTCGGCCGCGCCGTCACCACCATGCGCCCGGTGCCGGTGGCCTCGCAGACGGCGGGCCTTCAGTACATCGATCCGCCCCGGCACACCCGGCTGCGGGGGGTAGTCGCCCGCGCGTTCACCGGGCCGAGCATGCGGCGGCTGCGACCGCTCGCGGAGCGCAGGGCCGAGGCCTTGCTCGACGGGATGGAACGCGCCGGCGCCCCGGCCGACCTCATGGAACACCTGCACGGCCCCTTCCCGATCGCCGTGCTCCGCGACTTCCTCGGCGTGGAGGAGGAGGACTGGCACCGCTGGGCCGCGACGGGCGAGGCCCTGCTGTCCGCGGGAGCCGATTCGGAGGAGCGGGCCAGGGAGGCGGCTCGGACCACCCGGGCCCGGATCACCGAACTGCTCCGAAGGCGCCGAGCGGACCCCCGCGACGATCTTGCGGGCGTGCTGGCGCGGGCCGCCGAGGCCGGCGAGATCACCGACGACGAGGCGGTCTCCCTCGCCATCGCCGTCCAGGTCAGCGGCGGCCACGCGGTCCGCAACAACAGCGGTTCGATGATGTACGCGCTGCTCACCCACCCCGGCCACCTCCACCGGCTGCGCCGCGAGCCGGAGTTGCTGCCCCGGGCCGTGGAGGAGCTGTTCCGCTACGTCCCGCACCGCAACGGCGTCGGCATCCCCCGCGTCGCCACGGAGGACGTGGAGGTCGGCGGCCGGCTGATCCGGGCCGGTGACGTCGTCTACAACGCCTACCTCGCCGCCAACCGCGACCCCGAGGTCTTCCCCGACCCGGACGCCCTGGACTTCGACCGCGACAACCTGGCCCACGTGGCCTTCGGGCACGGCCCGCACCACTGCCTGGCCGCCGTCATGGCCCGCATGGAGGCCGAGGTCATGATCGGCGCCGTACTCAATCGCTTCCCCGGCATCCGCCTGGCCGTGCCGCCCGAGGAGGTGGAGTTCCAACGGCGGGGGCTGATCCGCGGGCCGAGGACCCTGCCCGTGACGTGGTGACACGTCGCATGGCAAGGTACGCGGGAACACAGGGGGCAACATGATCTTTCTACTGCTCGGCGTCCTGGTGCTCGTCATCGGCGGCTGCGTGTGCGTGGTGTGGGCGGAGCGCGGCGGCCCGCGCTGGGTCAGGATCGTCGCGGCCCTCACGCGCGGCGCGGGCGAACTGGTGAGCAGCGCCCAGAAGAGCCGGAGCCGGAACCGGAGCGGGGACACCGACGGCGACTAGGAACGGCCGCGTCACACACCCGCCGGGCCACCCGTGTGGATCTGCGACACTGGTAAGACCATGCCCAAGCCCGGAGAACTCACTTTCGTCGCGCCGCGCGGAGCCAAGAAGCCGCCGCGGCATCTCGCCGACCTCACGCCCGCCGAGCGCAAGGACGCCGTGGCCGGGATCGGTGAGAAGCCGTTCCGTGCCAAGCAGCTCTCGCAGCACTACTTCGCGCGGTACGCGCACGACCCGGAGCAGTGGACCGACATCCCCGCCGGTTCCCGCGCCAAGCTCCAGGAGGCGCTGTTCCCGGAGCTGATGACCGTCGTCCGGCATCTGTCCACCGACCAGGGGACCACGCGCAAGACGCTGTGGCGGCTGTTCGACGGGACGCTGGTCGAGTCCGTGCTCATGCGGTACCCGGACCGGGTCACCATGTGCATCAGCTCGCAGGCCGGGTGCGGTATGAACTGCCCGTTCTGCGCGACCGGGCAGGCCGGGCTGGACCGGAACCTGTCCACCGCGGAGATCGTCCACCAGATCGTGGACGGCATGCGGGCGCTGCGGGACGGCGAGGTGCCCGGCGGGCCCGCGCGGCTGTCCAACATCGTCTTCATGGGGATGGGCGAGCCCCTCGCCAACTACAAGCGGGTCGTCGGCGCCATCCGGGCGCTCACCGACCCGGCCCCGGACGGCCTCGGTCTCTCGCAGCGCGGGATCACCGTCTCCACCGTCGGACTCGTGCCGGCCATCCACCGGTTCGCCGACGAGGGCCTCAAGTGTCGCCTCGCGATCTCGCTGCACGCCCCCGACGACGAACTGCGCGACACCCTCGTCCCCGTGAACACGCGGTGGAAGGTGCGCGAGGTGCTGGACGCCGGGTTCGAGTACACCGAGAAGTCCGGGCGCCGGCTGTCCATCGAGTACGCGCTCATCCGCGACATCAACGACCAGGCATGGCGGGGCGACAGGCTCGGGCGGCTGCTGAAGGGCAAGCCCGTGCACGTCAACCTCATCCCGCTGAACCCGACGCCGGGGTCGAAGTGGACCGCGTCGCGGCCGGAGGACGAGAAGGCGTTCGTGGAGGCCATCGCGGCGCACGGTGTGCCCGTCACCGTCCGGGACACCCGGGGACAGGAGATCGACGGGGCCTGCGGTCAGCTCGCGGCCACCGAGCGGTAATCTGACCCCGTCCACATATCTTCATATTCCGACAGGGGAGCGCCACAGCGCTGAGAGTGCGGCACCGGGCCGCAGACCCTCTGAACCTCGCCCAGGTCATTCTGGGTAGGAAGTTCGGTCATCACTCAAGCTGTTGCGCCCTGCCCGGGTCTCCCCAGCGGAGCCCGGGCAGGGCCGCGTCTCTTCCTGGCCCACCCCAGGAGGACATCCAGTGCACAACAAGACCTTCGTGGCCGTGGCGGTCGGGCTCGGCCTGATCGGCCTGTCCGCGTGCGGTACGTCGGACGCTCAGTCGTCCTCGGACTCCAAGACCGTCACGCTCGTCAGCCACGACTCGTGGGCCGTCTCCAAGAACGTGCTGAAGGACTTCGAGAAGCAGTCCGGGTACAAGGTCAGGGTCCTCAAGGACGGCGACGCCGGACAGGCCGTCAACAAGGCCGTGCTGACCAAGGACAACCCGCAGGGCGACGTCTTCTTCGGCGTCGACAACACCCTGCTGTCCAGGGCACTCGACAACGGGCTCTTCCAGCCGTACCAGGCCAAGGGGTACGACACGGTCCGGCCCGAGTTCCGCGTCGACCAGGACAAGCACCGCGTCACGCCCGTCGACACCGGCGACATCTGCGTCAACTACGACAAGGCCTGGTTCAGCGCGCACAAGCTGACGCCGCCGCGGTCCTTCGCCGACCTTGCCGAGCCCGCGTACAAGAACCTCCTCGTCACCGAGAACGCGGCCACCTCCTCGCCGGGCCTCGGCTTCCTGCTCGGCAGTGCCGCGCAGTTCGGCGACGGGGGCTGGCAGGGCTACTGGAAGAAGCTGAAGGCCAACGGCGTCAAGGTCGTCGACGGCTGGGAGCAGGCGTACTACCAGGAGTTCTCCGGCTCCTCCGAAGGCAGGAAGGCGGGCGGTGACCGGCCGCTCGTGGTGTCGTACGCCTCCTCCCCGCCCGCCGAGGTGATCTACGCCAAGAAGCGGCCGAGCACCGCCCCGACCGGGGTGGCGTACGGCACCTGCTTCCGGCAGACCGAGTACGCCGGGCTGCTGAGCAACGCGAAGAACACCAAGGGCGGCAAGGCGTTCCTCGACTTCCTGCTCACCAAGGAGTTCCAGCAGGACATGCCGCTGAACATGTTCGTCTACCCGGTCGTGGAGGGGGCCGCCGTCCCCGCCGACTTCACGAAGTACGGGCCGGCCGCCAAGGACCCCGAGACCGTGGCCCCGGACAAGATCGCCGCCAACCGCGACCAGTGGGTCAAGTCGTGGACGTCACTCGTACTGAAGTAGACAGAGCATCCGAAGGAGCCGAAGTGACCGGAGCGAGCGGCTCCCGGGCGACCGGCTCCCGGCGGGGAAACGCGACGCGGCTCGGCCTCATGGCCCTGCCCGTCGGGTTCTTCGCGCTGTTCTTCGCCTGGCCCGTGGCCGCGATCGTCGCGCGCGGGCTGAAGACGGACGGCGCCTGGCACCTCGGGCGGATCGCGGAAATCGTCACCCAGCCGGACATCCGGCACGTGCTGTGGTTCACCACCTGGCAGGCGCTCGCCTCCACCGCGCTCACCCTGCTGCTCGCCCTGCCTGCCGGTTACGTCTTCGCCCGCCTCGACTTCCCGGGCAAGCACCTGCTGCGGGCCGTCGTCACCGTCCCGTTCGTGCTGCCGACCGTCGTCGCGGGCAGCGCCTTCCTCGCGCTGGTCGGCCGGGGCGGGCTGCTGGACGAGCTGTGGGGGGTACGGCTGGACACCACGGTGTGGGCGATCCTGCTGGCCCATGTCTTCTTCAACTTCGCGGTCGTCGTGCGAACCGTGGGCGGGCTGTGGGCGCAGCTCGACCCCCGGCAGGAGGAGGCCGCCCGGATGCTGGGCGCCTCCCCGCTGACGGCCTGGCGGAAGGTCACCCTGCCCGCGCTCGCGCCCGCCGTGGCCGCCGCCGCCCTGATGGTGTTCCTGTTCACCTTCACCTCCTTCGGTGTGGTGCAGATCCTCGGCGGCCCCACCTTCTCCACCCTCGAAGTGGAGATCTACCGGCAGACCTCGGAGGTCTTCGACCTGTCCACGGCCGCCGTCCTCACCCTGGTCCAGTTCGCGGCGGTCGGCGCGGTCCTCGCCGTGCACGCCTGGACGGTACGGCGCCGGGAGACCGCGCTGCGGCTCGTGGACCCGAAGGCGACCGCCCGGCGCCCGCGCGGCGCCGGACAGTGGACCCTGCTCGCCTCGGTCCTCGTCGTCGTCGCGCTGCTGCTGGTCCTGCCGCTCGCCGTCCTCGTCCGCCGCTCCCTGGACGCGCCCGGCCTGGGCTACTACCGGGCGCTGACCCACGCGGACGGCGGTACGTTCCTGGTGGCGCCCGTGCACGCGGTGTGGACCTCGCTGGAGTACGCGGTCGCGGCCACCGCCATCGCCGTGGTGATCGGTGGTCTCGCCGCCGCCGCGCTGGCCCGGCGGGACGCGGGACGGCTGGTGCGGGGCTTCGACGCGCTGTTGATGCTGCCGCTCGGCGTCTCCGCCGTGACCGTCGGCTTCGGCTTCCTGATCGCGCTCGACAAGCCGCCGCTGGACCTGCGCCAGTCCTGGATCCTGGTGCCGCTCGCCCAGGCACTGGTCGGCGCCCCGTTCGTCGTACGGACCATGCTGCCCGTGCTGCGCGCGGTGGACGTCCGGCTCAGGGAGGCGGCGGCCGTGCTGGGCGCGTCGCCCTGGCGGGTGTGGCGGGAGGTGGATCTGCCGCTGGTGCGGCGGGCGTTGCTGGTCGCGGCCGGGTTCGCGTTCGCCGTGTCGCTCGGCGAGTTCGGGGCCACCGTGTTCATCGCCCGGCCCGACAACCCGACGCTCCCGGTCGCGGTGGCCCGCCTGCTCAGCCGTCCCGGCGACCTCAACTACGGCCAGGCGATGGCCCTTTCAACGATTCTCATGGTGGTGTGCGCCGCCGCGCTGCTCATCCTGGAGCGGCTGCGGACCGACCGGACGGGGGAGTTCTAGATGCTGCTGAGCCTGGATGCCGCGACCGTGCGCTTCGGCGGGCGGGCCGTGCTCGACACCGTCGGCCTCGATGTCGCCGAGCACGAGGTGGTGTGCGTCCTCGGCCCCAGCGGCAGCGGCAAGTCCACGCTGCTGCGGGCCGTGGCCGGGCTCCAGCCCCTGTCCGGCGGGCGCGTCCTGCTCGACGGCCGGAACCAGACGGGCGTACCCGCGCACCAGCGGGGTGTCGGACTGATGTTCCAGGACCACCAGTTGTTCCCGCAGCGGGACGTCGGCGCGAACGTGGCGTTCGGGCTGCGCATGCACGGCGTCGCCAAGGGCGAACGGGACGTCGAGGTGGGCCGGTTGCTGGAGCTGGTCGGGCTGCCCGGCGCCGCCCGGCGGGCGGTGGCCTCGCTGTCCGGCGGCGAGCAGCAGCGCGTGGCCCTCGCCCGGGCGCTCGCGCCCCGGCCCCGGCTGCTGATGCTGGACGAGCCGCTGGGCCAGCTGGACCGCTCCCTGCGGGAGCGGCTGGTGGTCGAACTGAGCGAGCTGTTCGGCCGGTTGGGGACGACCGTGCTCGCCGTGACCCACGACCAGGGAGAGGCGTTCGCGCTGGCCGACCGGGTGGTGGTGATGCGGGACGGGCGCATCGCCCAGTCCGGGACGCCGCTTGAGGTGTGGCAGCGGCCCGCCGACGCGTTCGTGGCCCGCTTCCTCGGCTTCGAGAACGTGGTCCCGGCGACCGTCGCCGGCACGGTCGCCGACAGCCCGTGGGGCAAGCTGCCGGTGCCCGAGGGCTCCGCGCAGGGCCACCGCACGGTCCTCGTCCGCCCGGCCGGTGTCCGGCTCGTGCCCGCCGACCAGGGCCTGGCGTGCACGGTGACCGCCCGCACCTTCAAGGGCACCCATGTGGCCGTCCACCTCCAGCCGGCGGACGGCCCGCGACTGGAGGCGGCCTGCCCGCTCCGGGACGCGCCGGAGCCCGGCGCGTCGGTCGGTGTGGAGTTCGACGTGGCCGAAACCGTCGTGCTCGACTGATCGACGCGCCCCTAGGGTGAGGCCATGCCTTTGCTCACGCATGACCGTTACTGTGACGAAATCGCCCAGCAGGTCGAGCAGTTGAGAGCAGTGGTGACCTCGGGCGCCGACCTGTCCGCCACCGTGCCGACCTGCCCCGACTGGTCGCTGGAAGACCTCGTACGCCATACGGGGGGCGCCCTGCGCTGGGTGGACGCCCTGGTGCGCACCCCGGCGGCAGGAGAACATCCCGCCGGAGGAGGTGCCGCTGGGCGCCGGTCCGCGGGAGCGCGGGGACGCGGCGGCCCTGGACCGGTGGCTCGCCGACACCGGCGGCCTGGTCGTCGGCGCGCTGCGCGAGGCCGGCCCCGACACCGGGGTGTGGCCGTGGTCCGGGGTGCTGAACGCCGGCTTCTGGGCCCGCCGCACGGCCTGCGAGATCACCGTGCACCGGGCCGACGCCGCGCTCGCCGCCGGGCTCCCCTACGAGGTGGCGCCGGACATCGCGGCGGACGCGCTGGACGAGTGGCTCCAGCTCGTGGAGTGGGTGCAGGGCAACACGCCCCACGAGGCGGCACGGGATCTGCGCGGCCCGCGGCGCTCGATCCATCTGCACGCCACCGACACCGGCCCGGCCCTGAACGCCGAGTGGATCGTCGACCTGGGCGGGGAGGGGATGAGCTGGCGGCGCGGGCACGAGAAGGCCACGGTCGCCCTGCGCGGCCCGCTCACCTCGGTGCTGCTCGCCTTCTACCGCCGGCTGCCGCTGGACGCGCCCGGCCTGGAGGTGCTCGGCGACCGCGAGGTGCTGGAGTTCTGGCTGGAGCGGACCTCGTTCGGCTGACGCACCCCGGCCCGTCCCCCTGGGCACAGGGGGACGGGCCGGGACGCGGTACGGCGGTGCGGTCAGCCGTTGCGGCCGGCCCCACGGCGGCGCATGCCGAACCACACGGCGCTACCGCCGACGACGACCAGGAGGGCCGCGACGCCGGCTATCAGACCGGTGTTGGAGTTCGCACCGGTCTCGGCGAGGTTGGACTCACCGGCCGCCGGGGACGGCGCGTTCTCGGCGGTGCCGGCCGGGGCGGAGCTCGACCCGGAGGCCGACGGGGCCGGGGTCGCCGGCTGGGCCGGGGCGGACTTGCTCGGCGACGACGACGGCGACGGCGACAGGGTCGTGCCGGCCGTCGGCTTCGGGGTCTCGCTCTCGGTCGTGCAGGCGGTGGACGGGGTCACCAGGTCCGGCTGGATGTCCTCGTCGACGATGGTGCCGGCCTTGACGTGGATCCGGTAGGTGGCGCTCGGCTTCCAGTCCTCCAAGAAGGTGATCGAGGCACCCTCCTTGGAACCCTTGACCGGCTGCTCGCCGACCTTCGTCTCGACGCCGCCGACGCCCTTGAGGAAGACGCTGACGGTGGCGTCCTTGGCGGACGCGTCCGTGTCGGTGACGACGATGACGCCCTTGTCGCCGTCGCACTTGGCTTCGGCGGAGAAGTCCTTGATGTTGCACGCGAGAGCGGAGCCGGCCAGTCCCAGCACCAGCGCCGCCGACCCGGAGGCGACACCCAGAACGCGCACGGAACGACGTACGCTACGCGGAGTCATGGACAACGTTTGTCCTTTACAGAGTGCAATTGCGGGGGGTTGAGGGGGAGTTGGGGCGTCGGATGAGGCACGGACAGCTGAGGCCCCAGCAACCCCGGGAGGCTCCCAGGTTTATAAGCGCTCCATAAGAAGTGTCAACGCACGGGCCATGAACGGCCGTTGACTTTGCCCGCTTATTAACCGCCCAGACGTTTGAGCGCGTCCGGAGCCTGCTCGATCCGGTCAACGAGGGCGATACGGGACTCCATCGCCCGCCCCCGCGCCAGCGACCGGAGCAACGGCCAGGCCGGCAGCTCCCGCGTCCAGTGCCCGCTGTCCACGAGCACCATCGGGGTCGGCTCGCCGCGCGACTCGTAGTAGTTGGGCGTCGCGTTGTCGAAGACCTCCTGCACGGTCCCGGCGGCGCCCGGCAGGAAGACCACCCCGGCGGTGGAGCGGGCCAGCAGGCCGTCCTCGCGGGTGGCGTTGGCGAAGTACTTGGCGATGTGCGCGGCGAAGGCGTTCGGCGGCTCGTGGCCGTAGAACCAGGTGGGGATGCCCACCGAGTCGCCGCCGCCCGGCCAGCGCTCGCGCACCTCGAACGCGGCGCGCGCCCACTCGCCGACCGACGGCCGGAACGAGGGTGCCTTGGCGAGCAGCCGGAGCGCGTCCTCCAGCATCTCGTCGGCGAACGGGGCGGCGTAGGCGCCGAGGTTGGCGGCCTCCATCGCGCCCGGTCCGCCGCCGGTGGCGACCGTGTAACCGGCGCGGGCGAGTTCGCGGCCGAGCCGGGCGGCACCGGCGTACGCGTCGGTCCCCCGGGCCATCGCGTGACCGCCCATCACGCCCACCACCCGGGCGCCGGTGAGGAGTTCGTCCAGGGCGTCGGAGACGGCGTCGTCGTGGATCGCGCGGAGCATCGAGGAGAAGACGTCGCCGTCGGCCTTCGTCCGCTGGAACCAGGCGTAGGCGCGCGCGTCCGGCGTCACCTCGTACCCCGCGTCCAGCGACTCGAACAGCTCGTCGGGTGTGTAGAGGAAGGCGCGGTACGGGTCGAACGGGAGCCCGGGTACAGGCGGGAACACCAGGGCCCCGGCCGCCCGGACCCGGGCGGCGGCCTCGGGGTCCATCGGGCAGCCGAGGAAGACGGCGCCCGTGGTGTCGAGGCGGAGCAGGACGTCCGTACGGCTGGTCAGGTCGACGGCCTGGACCCGGAACCGGGCCAGCGAGCCGTGTTCGGCGACCACCTCGTCGAACTCGGCGAGGGACTGTATCTCGCGGTCGTGGGCGGCGCGGTGCGGCGGGGCGGGTGTCGGTTGCACCCGCCCATGCTGGCACGGATGTTCGGACCGCGGGTCAGCCCTGGACGGCCGCCGGGTCCATCCACACGACCTCCCAGGTGTGGCCGTCGAGGTCGTCGAAGGCGCGGCCGTACATGAAGCCGTGGTCCTGGGTCTGGCCGCTCGCCGTGCCACCGGCGGCGATGGCCTTGTCGACCAGCTCGTCCACCTTCTCGCGGCTCTCGGCGCTCAGACAGATCAGCACCTCGCTGGTCGTCGTCGCGTCGGCGATCTCCTTCTTGGTGAAGGTCGCGTAGAACGGCTTGGTCAGCAGCATCGCGACGATGCTGTCGCTGATCACCACGGAGGCCGCCTTGTCGTCGCTGAACTGCGGGTTGATCGAGTAGCCGAGTTCCGTGAAGAACTTCTTCGAGGCGTCCAGGTCGTTCACGGGCAGGTTCACGAAGATCATCTGCTGGTACATGCGGGCCTCTTCCGTCCGGGTCGTGCGCGGTTCGTCGCGTTCGGTGGGTAGACCGGCGGCCCGCGTCGGACTCATCGGCGACCGCCGAAGTTTTTTTCAGCTCAGCGGCAGCGCCGACAGCGCGGCGATCCCGAGGGTGAGCGGGCCGAACAGGGCCAGCAGGGCGGCGGCGCGGAGGACGGCGGCGCCACGCAGCATCGCGGCGGGCGCGCCGAGGCGGAGCAGCGCGGCGACGGTGTCGGCGCGGCACTGGCGGGCCTCCACGGCCGCGGTGAGGAGGGTGGCGAGCGTGGAGCCGGCGACGACGAGCGCGCCGAGGGCGGACAGCGGGCCGAAGGCGGGGGCCGGGCCGGCGCCGTCGTACAGGGCGGTCATGGCGTAGCCGGCGGAGGCCACCGCGCAGACCACGCCCAGCGGGCGGCCGATCCGGGCGGCCTCCGCCATGAGCACCCGGCCGGCGAGCAGCCTCAGTGCCCCCGGGCGGGTGGACTGGAGGAGCCGCCCGCACAGGTGGGTGAGGCCGGGGGTGGCGAGGACGAGACCGGTGGCGGTGAGGAGCCAGCCGAGGAGCACGGCGAGGGAGGGCGCGGGGGTGGAGCGGCCGGCGTAGGCCTGTACGGCCAGTCCGGCGGTGACGAGGGCCACCCCCCAGGGGAGGCCGACGGGGGGCTGGACCTCGGTGTCCGGCGCCGGCGCGGGGGACTCGGGGCCGGCTCCGGCACCCGGTGCCGACGCGTCGGCGTCCACGCCGGTCGCCCCGGCGGTACGACCGCCCGCGGTACGCGAGTCCGCCGTGGCCGGTGCCCGCGATCCCGCTGCCCGTCCCCTGAAGCGTCCCGCCGTCCCGAACGTCTCCTTCCTCGGCGACGACCCGTACGCCCCGAAGCGGCCGAAGCCGCGGCCGGTCCGGGGCGGGGGGACCGGGTCCCTCGGGCGCAGGGCCAGGGCCACCGCCGTGGTCGCCGTGGCCGGGAGCAGGGCGAGGAGGGTCAGGGTCGCCGGGAGCGGGAGGGAGCGGTCCGCCGCCAGGACGTCCGCCGCCGCGCCGTCGAACGGCATGCCCGTCAGGTCGCCGCGCAGGTGGAGGAAGACCAGCAGCGCCAGCAGCGAGCCCAGGGTGCAGGACAGGGCCGTCGTCAGCGCGGAGACGGCCATGAGGCGGGCCGGGCCCAGGCCCACGGCGGACAGGCCGGGGCGCGGCCGGGTGCCGGGGTCGGTGCGGGCGACCGCGAGCGCGAGGTACACCGTGGCGGCGAGCGGCACCGCGCACCAGGCCAGGCGCAGCGCGGAGGCGGTCGCGGCCTCCGGGTGGTTCAGGGCGTGGCCGAGGCTGGACAGCAGCAGGAAACCGGTGCCCGCCGAGGCCGCGGCCACCAGCAGGCGGCGCAGCTGGACGGCGGGCCGGGCGGCACGGGTCAGACGGAGAGCGAGCACGCGGCCCGGCCTTCCGTGTCGGGGCTGTCCGGCAGGTGCACGGTATGCACGCGCCGCCCGTCCAGCAGGGCCACCGTACGGTCGGCGAGCGCGGCGGTCTCGGCGTCGTGGGTGGCGAGGACGACCGTGATGCCGTGCGAGCGGGCCGCCGCGGTGAGCGTGCGCAGGACGTGGGCGCGGTCGGCGCGGTGCAGCGGGGCCGTGGGCTCGTCGGCGAAGAGGACCGTGGGTCCGGGGGCGAGCGCGCGGGCGATGGCGACGCGCTGGCGTTCGGCGTGCTGGAGGTCGCGGGGGCGGCTGCGGGCCTTCTCGCCGACGTCCAGCCGCTCCAGCCACTCCAGCGCGGCCACCTTGGCCCGGCGGCGACCGGCGCCGCGCAGCATCAGCGGGAGCGCGGCGTTCTCCCAGACGTTCAGCTCGGGGACCAGGAACGGCTCCGGGTCGATCCACCCGAAGCGGTCCCGGCGCAGCCGCTCGCGGGCCATCGGGCCGAGCGTGTGCACGGGGGAGCTGTTGAACCACACCTCGCCGCACCGCACCGGCTCCAGGCCGGACAGGCAGCGCAGCAGGGTCGTCTTGCCGCTGCCGCGCGGGCCGCTGACGGCGAGGATCTCGCCCTGCCGCACGCCGAGCGTGACCCCGGCGAGTCCGGGGGAGCCGTCGCGGTGGCTGAAGTGCAGGGAGCGTGCCCAGAGCACGTCGTTGTCCGGCGGAGCCTCCATGGGCGTACACCTCGGTTCAGATCCGTTTTCCCGTGCCTGTTCCCCCGTCCGGGGGAACGAAGGCTGGGCTGATCGGTCACTGGCACGCTAGGCAGGTCCCGGACGGGAGCCCGGACAGCACACGGCCCCGGGCCGCCGTTCTCACTCGAACGGAGGGCACCGGGGCCGGGGTCGGTCATCCCGTCGGATGATCAGAGCTTGGTCCACGCCTCCGTGAGGGTGGCCCGCAGGATCTGCTCGATCTCGTCGAAGGTCCCCTGGTCGGAGATCAGCGGCGGGGCGAGCTGGACGACCGGGTCGCCGCGGTCGTCGGCACGGCAGTACAGGCCGTTGTCGAACAGCGCCTTGGAGAGGAAGCCGTACAGGACGCGCTCGGTCTCCTCCTCGTTGAAGGACTCCTTGGTGTTCTTGTCCTTCACCAGCTCGATGCCGTAGAAGAAGCCGTTGCCGCGGACGTCGCCGACGATCGGCAGGTCGTGCAGCTTCTGGAGCGTGGAGAGGAAGGCGCCCTCGTTGTCGAGGACGTGCTGGTTCAGCTTCTCCTTCTCGAACAGGTCGAGGTTGGCGAGGCCGACCGCAGCGGAGACCGGGTGACCACCGAAGGTGTAGCCGTGCAGGAAGGTGTTGTCGCCCTTGTAGAACGGCTCGGCGAGCCGGTCGGAGACGATGCACGCGCCGATCGGGGAGTAGCCCGAGGTCATGCCCTTGGCGCAGGTGATCATGTCCGGGACGTAGCCGAACTTGTCGCAGGCGAACGTCGTGCCGAGGCGGCCGAAGGCGCAGATGACCTCGTCCGACACGAGCAGCACGTCGTACTGGTCGCAGATCTCGCGCACGCGCTGGAAGTAGCCGGGGGGCGGCGGGAAGCAGCCGCCGGCGTTCTGCACCGGCTCCAGGAAGACCGCGGCGACGGTGTCCGGGCCCTCGAAGAGGATCTGCTGCTCGATCTGGTCGGCGGCCCAGCGGCCGAAGGCCTCGGGGTCGTCGCCGAAGAGCGGGGCGCGGTAGATGTTGGTGTTCGGCACCTTGTGCGCGCCCGGCACCAGCGGCTCGAAGGGGGCCTTCAGGCCCGGCAGGCCGGTGATGGACAGGGCGCCCTGCGGGGTGCCGTGGTAGGCGACCGCGCGGGAGATGACCTTGTACTTGGTGGGCTTGCCGGTCAGCTTGAAGTACTGCTTGGCGAGCTTCCAGGCGGTCTCGACGGCCTCGCCGCCGCCGGTGGTGAAGAAGACCTTGTTCAGGTCGCCCGGGGCCTCGTTGGCCAGGCGCTCGGCCAGCTCGACGGCCTTGGGGTGGGCGTAGGACCACACCGGGAAGAAGGCGAGCTCCTGGGCCTGCCGGGCGGCGGTCTCGGCGAGTTCCGTGCGGCCGTGGCCGGCCTGGACCACGAACAGACCCGCGAGACCGTCGAGGTAGCGCTTGCCCTTGTCGTCGTAGATGTAGGTGCCCTCGCCCCGGACGATCGTCGGGACGGGGGAGTTCTCGTACGAGGACATGCGGGTGAAGTGCATCCACAGGTGGTCGTACGCGGACTTGCTGAGGTCCTTTGTGCTCACGGTTATCGGGTTCCCCACATGTAGGTCTGCTTCTTGAGCTTGAGGTAGACGAAGCTCTCGGTGGAGCGCACGCCGGGCAGGGCCCGGATGCGTTTGTTGATGACGTCCAGCAGGTGGTCGTCGTCCTCGCAGACGATCTCGGCGAGGATGTCGAACGAGCCCGCGGTCATCACCACGTACTCGACTTCCGACATGTCAGTCAGCGCGTCCGCGATCTTCTCGACATCGCCCTCGGCGTTGATGCCGACCATCGCCTGCCGGCGGAAGCCCACGGTGAGCGGGTCCGTGACGGCGACGATCTGCATCACGCCCTGGTCCAGAAGCTTCTGCACGCGCTGGCGCACGGCCGCCTCGGACAGACCGACGGCCTTGCCGATCGCGGCGTACGGCCGGCGGCCGTCCTCCTGGAGCTGCTGGATGATGGCGAGGGAGACGGCGTCCAGCTGGGGACTGCCGCCGTTCCTGGACTCGCGGGACGAGTCCCTCTGGTCTGCGCTTCGACTGGCCACGGCCTCACTGTGCACGACGTCTCGACAGTTTCGCAAGGCCCGATCGATGAAATTCGTTGTTTACGAGACCTGACCTTGCGGATTTCGCAGAACTGGTCGCGGCGGGGGTGTTGAAAACGTCGGTACGCCGACTAGGGTGGGTGTCTCAGAGATCGGACAGCTTGAACCAGATCAGGAGGCCGGCAGTGAGCACCGAGCTGCGTCGTCTGCGCAACTACATCGACGGTGAGTTCCGGGACGCCGCCGACGGACGGACCACCGAGGTGGTCAACCCCGCGACGGGCGAGGCGTACGCCACCGCGCCGCTGTCCGGGCAGGCGGACGTGGACGCCGCCATGGAGGCCGCCGCCCGTGCCTTCCCGGGCTGGCGCGACACCACGCCGGCCGAGCGGCAGAAGGCCCTCCTGAAGATCGCCGACGCCTTCGAGGAGCGCGCCGAGGAGCTGATCGCGGCCGAGGTGGAGAACACCGGCAAGCCGGTCGGGCTCACCCGCTCCGAGGAGATCCCGCCGATGGTCGACCAGATCCGCTTCTTCGCGGGCGCGGCCCGGATGCTGGAGGGCCGCTCGGCCGGCGAGTACATGGACGGGATGACCTCGATCATCCGCCGTGAGCCGGTCGGCGTCTGCGCGCAGGTCGCGCCCTGGAACTACCCGATGATGATGGCCGTGTGGAAGTTCGCCCCGGCCATCGCCGCCGGCAACACGGTCGTCCTGAAGCCGTCGGACACCACCCCGGCCTCCACCGTGCTGATCGCCGACATCATCGGCTCGATCCTGCCCAAGGGCGTCTTCAACGTCATCTGCGGCGACCGCGACACCGGCCGCATGATGGTCGAGCACGACGTCCCGGCCATGGCCTCCATCACCGGCTCCGTGCGCGCCGGCATGTCCGTCGCCGAGTCCGCCTCCAAGGACCTCAAGCGGGTCCACCTGGAGCTGGGCGGCAAGGCCCCGGTCGTCGTCTTCGAGGACACCGACATCGCCAAGGCCGTCGAGGACATCTCCGTGGCCGGCTTCTTCAACGCCGGCCAGGACTGTACGGCCGCCACCCGCGTCCTCGTCCAGGAGTCCATCCACGACGAGTTCGTGGCCGCGCTCGCCAAGGCCGCGTCCGAGACGAAGACCGGCCGGCCGGACGACGAGGACGTGCTGTTCGGCCCGCTCAACAACCCCAACCAGCTCAAGCAGGTCTCCGGCTTCATCGAGCGCCTCCCCGCCCACGCCAAGGTCGAGGCGGGCGGCCGGCAGGTCGGCGACAAGGGCTACTTCTACGCCCCGACCGTCGTCTCCGGCCTGAAGCAGGACGACGAGATCATCCAGAACGAGGTCTTCGGCCCGGTCATCACCGTCCAGTCCTTCACCGATGAGGACCAGGCCGTCGAGTGGGCCAACGGCGTCGAGTACGCCCTGGCGTCCTCGGTGTGGACCAAGGACCACGCCCGCGCCATGCGGATGTCCAAGAAGCTCGACTTCGGCTGCGTGTGGATCAACACCCACATCCCGCTGGTCGCCGAGATGCCGCACGGCGGCTTCAAGAAGTCCGGCTACGGCAAGGACCTGTCGGCGTACGGCTTCGAGGACTACACCCGGATCAAGCACGTGATGACGTCGCTGGACGGCTGACGGCTCCTGGGCCGATTGTCCGTGGACGCGGTGGGACGGCATGCTTCCGGGGTGTTCCGGACTGCTCCCCGCAAGCCCCCGCTGTCCCGCCGTTCCCTCCTCGCCGCCCTCGGGGGCACCGCCGTGCTCGGTGCCCTCGCCGGTTGCGGGGTGCCCGCGGCCTATGTGGCGCCCGGTGACCGGGCCGCCGCCGACGACTCCGCGCGCGACAAGAAGCTGACCTGGGCGAACTGGCCGCTCTACATCGACACCGACGATGACGACCCCGGCCGGCGGCCCACGCTGGAGGGATTTGAGAAGCGCACCGGGATCTCCGTCGACTACGTCGAGGAGATCAACGACAACGACGAGTTCTTCGGCAAGGTCGGCCCCGCGCTGATGAGCCACCGCTCCACCGGCCGCGATCTGGTCGTCATCAGCGACTGGATGTGCGCCCGGTACGTCCGGCTCGGCTGGGTCCAGGAGATGGACCGCGCCCACCAGCCGAACGTGGCGCGGCACCTCGACCCGCTGCTCCGCACGCCCGCCTTCGACAAGGGCCGCCGGTTCACCGTGCCCTGGCAGTCCGGCATCACCGGCATCGCCTACAACCGCCGCGCGCTCGGCCGCGACCTACGCCGGGTCTCCGACCTGTGGGCCGAGGACCTCAAGGGACGCGTGACCCTGCTGTCCGGCCTGGACGAGTCGTTCGCGCTGCTCATGCAGGGCAACGGCGTCGACATCACCCGGTGGACCGCGGACGACTTCCACCGGGTCTGCGACCAGGTGGAGCGGCAGGTCCGCCGTGGCCAGATACGCCGGTTCACCGGCAACGACTACACCAAGGACCTGGTCAGCGGGGACGTCCTCGCCTGCCAGGCGTACTCCGGCGATGTCATCCAGCTCCAGGCGGACAACCCCGACATCCGGTTCGTCGTCCCCGAGGAGGGCGCCGAACTGTGGTCGGACTCCCTGATGATCCCCGACCGGGCCCGCCACAAGGCCAACGCCGAGCGCCTGATCGACTACTACTACGCCCCCGAGGTCGCCGCCCGGCTCGCCGCCTGGGTGAACTACGTCTGCCCGGTCCCGGCGGCCCGCGAGGTCCTGGCCGCCGCCGAGGACGAGGAGACGGCCGCCCTCGCCGACAACCCCCTGATCTTCCCGGACTCCGGCATGCGCCGCCGCCTCGCCGTCGCCCGCGACATCACCTCCACGGAACGCCCGGAGTTCACCCGACGGTGGAACGGGATCGTGGGGCTCTAGCTGTGCTGTCCGGGGACGGCGGCGGGGCCGGGGTCACTTCAGGCCGCTGAGCATGACGCCCCTGATGTAGTACTTCTGGAGCAGCAGGAACAGGAGCAGGACCGGCAGGATGCTCAGGACGAGGCCGGCCATGACGATGGGCATCGTGCGGGCCGGGTCGACGTGGTCCTGGAGCAGTTGGATGCCGACGGGCAGGGTCATCACGTCCGGGTTGGCGGTCGAGACCAGCAGCGCCCAGATGTACTCGTTCCAGGCGTCGACGAAGGTCAGCAGCCCGAGCGTGACCAGGACCGGCTTGGTCTGCGGCACCACGATCCGCCACCACACGGCGAACTCGCCGGCCCCGTCGATGCGCGCCGCCTCCAGCACCTCGTCCGGGATCGCGACCATGAACTGGCGGGTCAGGAAGATCCCGAAGCCGTTGACGAGGAACGGCACGGCGAGCGCCGCGATGCTGACGGTCAGGCCGGCACCGCCGCGCCCGGACAGGTCGTTGCCGCCCGCCAGCGGCCAGTGCACCAGGATCAGGAAGTGCGGGATGAAGAAGAGGAACGGCGGGAACATCATCGTGGACAGCACGAGGCGGAAGACGAAGTCCCGTCCGGGGAAGCGCAGTTTGGCGAGCGCGTAGCCCGCGAGGGACGACGTGAGCAGCACCGACCCGGTGATCAGCGCGGTGGCGACCACGCTGTTGCGGAAGAGCACCGGCAGGTCCAACTGGCGGACCGCCGCCCGGTAGTTGGAGAGGTCGAACGCCTGGGGCAGGAACCGGTACGGCAGCGTGCCGGACTCACCGGGGCCCTTGAAGGACGTCATCACCATGTCGAGGAACGGCACCACCGTGAGCACGGCGCCGGTCGCGACCACGAGGGACGACAGCCACGGGAAACGGCGACGGCTCACGCGTCCTCCCTCCCTCACGCCTCCTCCCCTTTGCGCCGGAACCACCACAGCTGCGCCAGCGTGACCGCGAGGACCACCACGAACAGCACGAACGCGGCGGCGCTCGCGGTGCCCCAGTCGCCGTAGCCGAAGGCCAGCCGGTACATCTCCAGCGCGGCCACGTTGGTCGCGTCACCCGGCCCGCCCCTGGTCATCACGCTGATCAGCGCGAACGACTGGAGGCCGGTGAGGAACTGGGTGACGCACACGAACAGCAGGGACGGCCGCAACAGCGGCAGGGTGATCCTCCGGAAGACGGTGGCCGCTCCGGCGCCGTCGAGCGCGGCGGCCTCGTAGTACGACTCCGGGATGGACTTCAGCCCGGCGGTCAGGACGAGGACCGCCGAGCCCAGCGAGGCCCAGGCCTGGACGACCACGACCGAGGGCAGCGCGGTGTCCGGGTCCGCGAGGAACGCCACCGAGCCGATTCCGACGGCGTTGAGGACGCCGTTGACCAGACCGCCCGGCTCGTACATGTACTTCCACACGTTGCCGACGGCGACGACGGTCGTGACGATCGGCAGGAAGTACAGGGTGCGCCACAGCCCCTGGAACCGCAGCTTGTCGATGCAGGTCGCGACGAGCACCGAACCCGTGAGGGCGAGGGCGACGGTGCCCAGGGCGAACAGCAGCGTGTTGGTGAGGATCGGGGTCAGGAACGTCGATCCGTCCGCGAACAGGCCGGTGAAGTTGTCCAGGCCGGCCGGCTCGATGTCGCCGAGGGCGAACCCGGACCAGTGGGACGTCGACAGCAGCAGCGCGAAGCCGAGCGGCAGGATCAGGAAGACCGCGAAGAACAGCAGTACCGGTGCCAGGAAGAGGTAGGCGACGACGGTCTGGCGGCGCCGGTGGCGGATGCGGCCGTCGACGGCGGGTCGGACGGCCCGCGCACGAGGGGTCCGTTCGGCCGTCTCCGGCACCAGGGCGTTCACCATGCGCGCGCCACCTCCTGATCGACCTGACGGCGGGTGACGCGCAGCGCCTCCTCGACCGACCGCCGGCCGGTCCACAGCGCCTCGATGTTCTTGCGCAGCAGCGACTTGGCCTGCTGCGCCCCCGGCATGTTCGGCTCCGGCACCGCGTAGGCCAGCGCGTCCAGGAACGGCCGCAGGTTCGGATCGCCGGCCCCGCCGTTCCCGGCGCCCGCCCCCAGGAGCGTCCGCATGTCGTCGGCGCGGCCGGTCAGGGAGCCGACCGACACCTGGAGGGCGCTCATCCGGGTCGCCACCGCGCCCTTCTCGCCGCCCGTCCTCTCGGCGTTGAGCCAGCGCAGGAACTCCCAGGCCTCGCGGGGGTGCGCACTGGCCGTGTTGACCCCGAGCATGAAACCGGTGCAGAGCGTGGCGCGTGCGCCGCCCGCCTCGGGCAGGGGCAGCGGAGCGACGCCGACATCGCGGTAGTCCCCGCCCATCAGGGTCTTCAGGCTGCCGGTCCACCAGCCGGCGCTGATCACCATGGCCACCTGCCCGGACGGGAACGCGCGGTAGACGTTGACGCCGGGGGAGCTCGCCCCTCGGGCGACGAGGCGGTGCTCCAGGTCGAACACGGCCCGGCCGGCCGGTGAGTCGATGGCGGTGCTCCTGCCGTCCGCCGAGACGAACGTCCCGCCGGCGGCGTTGAGCAGCGCGAGCGTCTGGCCGACGGTGGTGGAGTCGTCGTAGGTCGACAGGCCGAAACCCTGGACGAGCGTGTTGCCGTACCGGTCCCGCCTGGTGGTGCGGTAGGCCGTCTCCTCCAGCTCCCGCCAGGTGCGCGGCGGCCCGTCGACACCGGCCGCGCGCAGCAGCCGCTTGTTGTAGTACAGGGCGTACGTCTGGACCTCGGTGGGGTAGCCGTACACCCTGCCGCCCACCGACGCGGCGCCGACCGCGGCGGCGCTGTAGCCGCGCCTGATCTCCTCGGCGTGCCCGGCCGGGGCGGGCCGCAGGACGCCGGCCCGGACGAGCTGGCCGTTCCACAGGCAGTACGGGTGGAGGATGTCGGCGCCCTGGCCGGCGGCCTGCCGGACCATGAACGTGGTCAGCAGGTCCGTGAACTCGACGGCCTTCGTCCGCACCTTGACCCGGTCGTGCGTGGCGTTCCACTCGTCCACCGGGCCCCGCAGCGCCTCCTTGAGCTCCCCGCTCGCGTAGTGCGAGAGCAGGGTCAGGACGACCGGATCACCGGGCCGCCCGGTGCCCCGGTGCGGCGCCGCGCAACCGGAGACGAGCAGCGCCGAGGGGAGCGCGAGCGCGAAGTGACGTCGGCTCAGGCGCCCGCCCCCCTGTGCCGGCCGACCGGCGGACAGGCCGTCGGTGCGGCGGGACGGTGTCATCGGGCGGCCTCCCGGCGCAGCACGCGGAACACCCGGGTCGTGGTGAAGCCCGCCGCGCGGTACAGCCGGCCCGCCGGGGACCGCTCGCCGGTCCACAGGAACCACGCCGAGTGCGCGCCGCGCGCCCGCATCCGCTCCAGGACCAGGTGGAGCAGGACCGTGCCGAGCCCGGTACCGCGCATCTCCTCCAGCACGCCGAACGGGCCGAACCGCTCGTCCGCCGACGCGTACGCGCCGTGCATCGCCCAGCCCGCCAGACGGCCCGACGGGTCCCGGGCGACGACGATCCGGTCGAGCGGCGTGCCCGCGGCCAGGCACTCCCGGATCACCCGCGCCCAGTCCGGGTCGAAGCGGCTCCCGGCGAGTGCGAGCAGGTCCACCAGGTCGTCGTCGGACGGGGTGCCGAACCGGTGGCCGCGGGCCGTCAGTTCGTCCCGGCGGCGCGCCGCCGTGCCGGGGAAGCGGTAGCCGACCAGACCGCGGTCCATCGCCGCCGCCTCGTACAGGGTCCGGAAGCCCAGCGAATCGAGGAGCTTCGCCGCTTCCGGGTACGTCTCGGCGTCCAGCCCGGGGAGGACGTAGTTCGGGGTGTACGAGGAGAAGTCCACGCGGGTACGGCCGTGGCCGTGCAGCCAGTCGAGGGCGTCGGTCAGCAGCCGGCGGCCGAGGCCGCGGCCACGGGCGGTCGGGTCGACGAAGAAGAACGGGATCCAGCCCTGCTCCGGCTCCAGGTCGGTGCCGCTCATCGGCGTCAGACGGCGGACCGCGTAGGCCGCGCCGACGACCCGGTCGCCGTCCACGGCGACCCGGAGCCCCTCCGGGTCGAAGTTGGCGTCGAGCAGCACCAGGGAGCGGAAGCGGTCCGGGGCGATGGGGTCGGCCGGCGCGCTCCGCCGCCACGCCTCCACCAGCCGGGGCCCGTCACCCACGCGAAATCCACGCGTCCCGGCCCGGGATGTCGTCCTACGGTCGGTCATCGACGGGGAGTCCTTCCACCCGCGGGTGCGGGGCAGAGGGGGCGAGGGCGGCGGGCACGGCCCCGGTCCCGGGGGCGGGGGGTACGACGGCGGCCGTGGGCTCAGGGGTAGAGCAGCACGTCGGCGCCGGCCCAGTCGGCGGGCGGTGCCGGCGGGGCGCACAGCGGCAGGGGGTCGTCGCCCGCGTCGACGGTGCGCCGCAACCGGTCGGAACCCCACAGCAGGTCGATGAAGGGGCGGCAACCGGTCTCCCCGGTCCCCTCCGCGCCGCCGTCCGGGCTGTGCCAGGCGAAGTCGTCCGGGTACAGCCGCCGCAGCGTGGCGAGCATCGCGACGGCGGTGCGTACGGGAGCGAACGCCACGGGGTCGGTGAGGTGGAGCTGGACCCCGCGCAGCGGCCGTCCGGCGTGTTTGTGGAAGGTCGGTACGAAGCGCAGGTCACGGAAGTGCACTCCCGGCAGGGCGAGTTCGGCGAGCGCGGGCGCGAACCGCGCGTCGAGGTACGGCGCCCCGACGATCTCGAAGGGCTGCGTGGTGCCCCGGCCCTCGGAGAGGTTCGTCCCCTCGAACAGGCAGGTGCCGGGGTAGACGGCGGCCGTGGCGGGCGTCGGGATGTTCGGCGAGGGCGCGATCCACGGCAGGCCGGTGGCCGCCGCGTCCATGGCGCGCTGCCAGCCGGCCGCCTCGATCACCGTCAGGTCGGCGGGCCGGCCCGCGACGCGCGCGACGGCGGAGGCGTTGAGGTGCCGGGCGAGTTCGCCGCAGGTGAGGCCGTGCCGGACAGGTACCGGGGCGCGGCCGAGGAAGCCGGCCCACGCCGGATCGAGCAGCGGGCCCTCGCTGACGAGACCGCCGAGCGGGTTCGGCCGGTCGGCGACCACGAACCGTACGCCCGTACGGGCCGCCGAGACCATCAGGTCGAACATCGTCCACACGTAGGTGTAGAACCGGGCCCCGATGTCCTGGAGGTCGAACACCAGGGCGTCGACGCCGCTGTCGAGCAGCAGGGTGTCGAGGCGCTCGCCGTCGCACCGGTAGGTGTCGTGGACCGGCAGGCCCGTGGTGGGGTCCCGCCGGGCGGTCTCCCCCTGCCCGGCCTGGCCGGTCCCGTGCAGCCCGTGCTCGGGTCCGAACAGGGCGACCAGCGGCGCGCCGGCCGCGAGCAGCGCGGGCGCGGCGGGACGCAGATCGGGGAGGACGCCGGTGTGGTTGGTCACCAGCCCCAGCCGGCCGGGCCCGGCGAGTCCGGGCGACGCGTGCAGTCGTGCGATCCCGGTCGTCACCGCGACGCGGTCGTCCGTGCTCATCCGTTGCCCCGTCTGCCGGTGACGTCTCGAAGGGTGGGGCGCAATTTACTGGTATGTCCGGGAACTTTGCAATGATTCAGGGCGGTTCGTGCCGGAAGAGGACGTTCACGGTGGAGGGCGGCGTGGGAGACATCTCCCCATGACCACCGCGATCGTCGTCGGCGGCGGACCCAACGGACTCACCGCCGCCGCGCTCCTCGCCCGGGCCGGACTGGACGTCACCCTCCTGGAGGCCGCCGACGAGGTCGGTGGCGGCACCCGCAGCGAGGAGGCGATCCTGCCCGGCCTGCTGCACGACCACTGCTCGGCCGTCCACTCCATGACCGTCGCCTCGCCCGCGCACAGGGCGCTGGACCTCGCACGGCACGGACTGCGCTGGCGGCTGCCGGACGTCGACTGCGTCCACCCCCTGGACGATGGCACGGCGGGGGTGCTGCTGCGCTCGGTGAAGGACACCGCCCGCCTGCTCGGCCCCGACGGCCCCCGCTACCGGCGCCTGCTGGAACCCTCGGCGCGCCACTGGGAGGCCCTGAGCCGCGACGTGCTGGGCCCCCTCCTGCGCGTCCCCTCCCACCCCCTGCTCCTCGCCCGCTTCGGCCTGCCCACCCCACTGCCCGCCACCCTGCTCGCCCGCCTCTTCTCCACCACCCGGGCCCGTGCCCTGTGGGCCGGGGTCGCCGCGCACTCCTTCCGCCCGTTGTCCGAGCCGTTCGGTTCGGCCATCGGGCTCGGCGTCCTCGCCGCCGGCCACGCCACCGGATGGGCCGTGGCGGAAGGCGGCTCCCAGGCCATCGCCCGCGCCCTGGAGCGGGCACTCCGCGCGTACGGAGGCCGCGTCCGGACCGGCGTCCGCATCACCCGCCACACCCAGATCCCGCCCGCCGACGTCACCCTCCTCGACCTCGACCCCGCGCAGATCGCCCGCGTCTACGGCGACCGGCTGCCCACCCGTGTGCGCCGCGCCTACCAGCGCTACCGGCGCGGCCCCGCCGCCTTCAAGGTGGACCTGGCCGTCGAACAGGGCGTGCCGTGGACGAACGCACACGCCCGGCGGTCCGGGTTCGTGCACCTCGGCGGCACGCTCGCCGAGATCGCCCGGGCGGCAAGGGACGTGGACGAGGGCCGTATGCCCGAGCGCCCCTTCGTCCTGGTCGCCCAGCAGTACCTGGCCGACCCCGGCCGGTCCGTCGGCGACGTCCACCCCGTCTGGGCCTACGCCCACGTCCCCCACGGATACGGCGGCGACGCCACGGGAGCCGTCCTCGACCAGTTCGAACGCTTCGCCCCCGGCACCCGGGACCGCGTCACCGGCCTGCGCGCCACCTCACCGGCCGGCTTCGCCGCCGCCAACCCCAACTTCGCCGGCGGCGACATCCTCACCGGCGCCAGTACCGTCCCCCGGCTCCTGTTCGGCCCGCGCCCCGCGCTCGACCCCTACGCCACCACCCTGCCCGGCGTCTTCTCCTGCTCCGCCGCCACCCCGCCGGGCCCCGGCGCCCACGGCATGTGCGGCGCCGGGGCGGCGGCCTCGGCCCTGCGCCACCTCGGTGCGACGCCGGACTGGTGACGCGGACGGGTGCGCCGCGGGCACGTCCAGAGTTTTGAACATGTTCAATTCCGGGCGTACGCTGCTTCCATGAGCGACAGAGCCGCCCTGCTCAAGGGCATCCGCGCCTGGCTGGCCCTCTTCGTCGTGTGCCTCGTGCTCAGCGGGGCCACCGCCTTCCCGCTGGTGCACGAACTGCACTGGACGGAGAGCGCGTTGCGCGCGCTGTCCGTGCCGGAGCACCTGCCGGGGCTGATGGCGTGGATCTCCCGGGTGCGGGACGGGCTGGACACCGTCGACGCCGACTACCCCTTCGTCCTGTACGGCACCGACTGGCTCGCCTTCGCCCACCTCGTCATCGCGGTGGCGTTCTACGGCCCGTACCGCGACCCCGTCCGCAACATCTGGGTGGTCGAGTTCGGGATGATCGCCTGCGCCGGGATCGTCCCGCTCGCCCTCGTCTGCGGACCGGTCCGCGCGATCCCCTTCTGGTGGAGCGTCATCGACATGTCGTTCGGTGTCTTCGGGGTCGTCCCGCTGTACGTCGTACGGAAGAAGATCAAGCGGCTGGAGGCGCTCGGCGCACCGTCCGTCAGCGGTTGAACGCCGGGAACGCGAAGCGCTGGGCGACGGCCAGGCCGTCGCCCTTCGCGTCCGTGGAGTTGACCGAGTAGACCAGCGTGCGGGACAGGTCCGGGGTCGCGGCGATCACGGTCGCGTACCCGGGGCGCGAACCGGTCTTGCCCCAGATCACCTTGCCGTTCACCTCGAACCGCTCCAGCGCCGCGCCGTACCGCGCCCCGGGCACGTCCGGCAGCGTGAACATCTCCTTCAGCTCCGGCTCCGGTACCACCCGGCCGCGGAACAGCCCGACCAGCAGCCGCTCCAGGTCGGCGGTCGTGGAGATCAAGTCGCCGGCCGCGAACCGGTCGGTCATGTTCCAGTCGGTCACATCGACCAGCTTGCCGTCGATCCAGTCGTAGCCCCGGTTGTGCGGGCCGTGGATCCGGGGGTCCGCGCCGACCGGGAAGGAACTGTGCCGCATGCCGAGCGGCCGGAAGATCCGCAGCTCGGCCTGGTGCGCGTACGAGTCGCCGGTCACCTTCTCGATGAGCATGCCGAGCACGGTGTAGTGGATGTTGCCGTAGGTCTGCCGCGTGCCCGGCGCGTACGCCGGACCCTGCGCCACGGCGTCCGCCACGACCTGCCGGGGCGTCAGCGTCTCGAAGCGGTGCGGGTACCCCTCCTCCACCGTGTCGCCGAGGGACGCACCCGGGCGCAGTCCGCTGGTGTAGTTCAGCAACTGCCGTACGGTGACCGGCGCGAAGTCCTCGGTGAGCAGTCCCGGCAGATACCGCTGCACGGTCCCGTCGAGGTCGATCCGGCCCTCCGCGGCCAGTTGCAGCACGATCGACGCGGTCACCACCTTCGTCACCGAACCGGCGCGGAAGCGCGCGTTCTCCAGAGCCGGCGCTCCGGTCCGCACGTCCCGCACCCCGGCCGTACCGCGCCAGGTCCCGTCACCGCCGACGCGGAGCAGCGCGGCGGTGGCGTCGTGGTCGGGCAGCCCGGCGACGGCGGCGGCGAGGGCCTCGGTGTCGGGGCCGGCGCCGGCAGGGGCCGTCGTGGCAGGGACGGGCTCCGAGGGGACGGCGAAGGCGGGGGCGGCCAGCGGGCCGACGGCCACCGCGGTGACGAGGGCGGCGGCCAGGAGGGCGGAACGGCCGGTGCGGGGCATACGGGACTCCTCGGGATGGCTGGGCGTCGGGCACCGGAAGACGGTGCGTGATCATCCTCAGCCGCCTGGCCGGGCCGCGGATCCTCACCGAGGAGGACGCGCGACCCTTGCTGGTCCCCGATCAACCAGCCTCGGCTCTAGGGGAGTTGCCCGGGATCACCCCTACGGCCCGTCCCCGCGCGGGTGCAGTACTCCGGAAGGCGAGCCGGGCCCGGCAGCCGGCGGGGAAGGCTGGTCGTCGGTCACGGTCGTACGACGGCTCGTGCGCGACCTGGGCCGTGTGCCGCCGTGCGCCGGCGGACCGGACCGGTCCGGGCTGTCGGAGGCGACGGTCGCGCCGCTGATCCGGCCGTGGGCGGGCGAGGGCGCGGACGCCCAGCCGATCGTGCCCCCGCGGGAGTTCTCCGGGGCTCAGACGGCGGTGCGCAGGGCGTGCAGGACGTCGACCCGGTTCGTCGTGATCGAGTCGACGCCCAGGTCCAGCAGGCGGCTCATGGCACGGCGGGTGTCCGGGGTCCAGACGGACAGCAGCAGGCCGTCGTGGTGGACGCGGGCCGCCAACTCCCGGCTCACCAGGGAGAAGCGGTAGTTGAGCCAGCGCGGGCGGATCGCGGCCAGCAGCGCGGGCCGGGGCGGCGCCAGGGTCGTCCAGGTCAGGGCGATCTCGGCGGCCGGGTCGGCGGCGCGGACGGCGAGCATCGCCTCGGCGTCCGCGCTGTAGTAGACCCGCTCCCCGGCCCCGCACTGCCGGACCACGTCCAGGGTCCGCGCGACCGCGCGGGGGCCGACCGGCCCGCACAGGTCCACCATCACCCTGCTGTCCCCGGTGGCGGCCAGCGCCTCCGCCAGCGTCGGCACCCCGCCCGCCGTGAGCCCGCGCAGCTCGTCGGCGGACAGCGCGCCCAGCGGCCGGTCGACCCCCCACAGCCGCCGCGGCGTGTCGTCGTGCAGCAGGACCGGGACGCCGTCCCGGGTGAGCCGTACGTCGACCTCGACGGCGTCCGCGCCCCGGTCGAGCGCGGACCGCAGGGAGTCGAGGGTGTTCTCGCGGAAACGGTAGGGGTCGCCACGGTGGGCCACGGCGGTCAGCGTCTGCATGGCCCCCATTGTGGCCGGTGTCAGGAGGCCGGCCAGGCGGCGGTGTACGTGTCGATCTCCGCCGTGATCCGCGCCTTGCCCGCCGCGTCCAGGAAGGAGGCCTCCACGGCGTTCTTCGCCAGGTCGGCCACGCCCCGCTCGTCCAGGTCCAGCAGCCGGGCGGCCACCGCGTACTCGTTGTTGAGGTCCGTGCCGAACATCGGCGGGTCGTCGGAGTTGATCGTGACCAGCACCCCGGCCCGCGTGAACTCCTTGATCGGGTGCTCCTCCAGCGTGCGGACCGCGCGGGTGGCGATGTTGGAGGTCGGGCACACCTCCAGCGGGACGCGGTGCTCGGCGAGGTGGGCGAGCAGCTTCGGGTCCCGTGCCGAGCTGGTGCCGTGCCCGATCCGCTCGGCGCGCAGCTCGGTCAGCGCGTCCCACACGGTCTCCGGGCCGGTCGTCTCGCCGGCGTGCGGGACGGAGCGCAGACCGGCCGCGATGGCCCGGTCGAAGTACGGCTTGAACTGCGGCCGGGGCACGCCGATCTCCGGCCCGCCGAGCCCGAACGACACCAGGCCCTCCGGGCGGAACCGGTCGTCGGTGGCCAGCCGCACCGTCTCCTCGGCCGACTCCAGACCGGCCTCGCCGGGGATGTCGAAGCACCAGCGCAGTATGGTCCCGAACTCGGCCTCGGCGGATTTCCGGGCGTCCTCGATCGCGTCCATGAACGCCCGCGCGTCGATGCCGCGCCGGGTGGAGGAGAACGGGGTGATCGTCAGCTCGGCGTACCGCACCTGCTGCCGGGCCATGTCCCGGGCCACCTCGTAGGTGAGCAGCCGGACGTCCTCCGGGGTGCGGATGAGGTCCACGACCGACAGGTACACCTCGATGAAGTGCGCGAAGTCGGTGAAGGTGAAGTAGTCGGCCAGGGCCTCGGGGTCGCTGGGGACCTTGGAGTCGGGGTGGCGGGCGGCCAGCTCGGAGACGATGCGGGGGGAGGCGGAGCCGACGTGGTGGACGTGCAGTTCCGCCTTGGGCAGTCCGGCGATGAAGGCGCGCAGATCGCGGTCGGCGGTGCCGGTGGCGGGTACGGAGCTGTCGGTCAAGGGGTCCTCCCCGGGACGGGCGCCCGCGGCACGTGGTCCGTGGCACGTCGTGCGGTGGACGTGCTCCCTGGTGCGGGCGCGATGATCGGCTGATCGGGTTGCGCGGCATCATCGTAGGCCCCGGGCCGCGGTGGCCCGCGCTGCCCGTAGCATGGCGGGACGTCCAGCCGAGGGGTGTGCCGACCATGTCCGACGAGGTGCCGCAGTCCACGCCGGGGGAGCAGAGCGCCGGCCACCACTCTGCGATACCCCGGGTCTCCTTCGACAAGGAACCGGAGCGGACGGCACCGGCCGCCGGGGGAGCGGATGAGGCACGGGTCCAGGACGCGGCCCCCGCCCCCGGTGCCGTGCACGACCAGCGGACGGTGGCATCCACGCCGGCGTTCCCGGGCCCGGCCGCGCCCGCCGACGCCGTACCCACGCCATGGGCCGGCCCAGCCGAGGGCTCCGCGTCCACGGCCCGGACGCCCTTCGCACCGGCGTCTCCGACCCCCCAGCCGAACCCGTTCGCGCCGCCGGCTGCCGCCGCCGAGCCGAACCCGTTCGCACCACCGTCTCCGACCCTCCAGCCGAACCCGTTCGCGCCTCCGGCCCCCGGACCGCAGCCGAACCCGTTCGCGTCTCCGTCCGCCGCCGCCGAGCCGAACCCGTTCGCGCCTCCGGCCCCCGGACCGCAGCCGAACCCGTTCGCGCCGCCGGCTGCCGCCGCCGAGCCGAACCCGTTCGCGCCTCCGGCCCCCGCACCGCAGCCGAACCCCTACACACCCCCGGCGAACCCCTTCGCCCCGCCGGTGTCCCCCGTCGGCCCGCACGGGGGAGCGGAGCCGGTGCCGCCGCCTCCCATCGCACCTGACGGCCCCGGCCAGGTGCCGTACGGTTATCCGGGCACCGCGCCGGCGTACGGCTACCCGGGCATCGCGCCCGCGTACGGCTACCCGGGCCCACAGCAGGCCCCGTACGGCGGCGTCGCCCCCTACCCCACCGCCCACGGCTACGCCTGGCCCGGCATGCAGCCGCCCCCGAGCAACGGCATGGGTACGGCCTCGCTGGTGCTGGGGATCATCTCGGCGGTCGGCTTCATCATGTGGCCGATCGCCCTGGTGCTGGGCATCCTGGCCCTGATCTTCGGCGGGCTGGGCAGGGGCAAGGCCAACCGGGGTGAGGCGACGAACCCGGGCGTGGCCCTGGCCGGCATCATCTGCGGCGCCGCCGGGATCGTCCTGGTGCTGGGCCTGTTCGCCCTGCTCATAGCGACGGACGCCTGACACGCCGGTCGGCCGAGGCAAGCCGCCACCGCCAACCCGGCACCGAAAACCCGGCACCGCGAACCCAACGCCGCCCCCGCCGAAGCGCCGCAGGCCTACGCGCCCGCTCCCGCCAGCCGTTCCCGGGCCTCCATCAGGGCGAAGCCCAGGAGGTTCAGGCCCCGCCAGCGCTCCGGGTCCGAGGCGGCCTCGTCGTCCGCGGCCAGGCCGATGCCCCAGATCCGGTCCACCGGGCTCGCCTCCACCAGCACCCGCTCCCCGGTCCCCAGCAGGAACATGCCGAGGTCGTCGTCGGCGGCGAACTTGTGCACGCTGCCCTCGACCACCAGCCGGAAGCGTTCCCGCTCCCACACCGCCCCGTCGAAGTCCCGGACCAGCCGCCCCTCCTTCTTCGCCTCGGCGGGATGCTCCGCGGCCAGCACCCGGCGCTCCGCCTGAGCGTCCCCGAACAACCGGGCCTTGCCCGCCATCATCCAGTGCTCGGCCGTCGCGTACCGCACGCCGTCCACCACGAACGGTGACGGCCACCACTGGCTCAGACAGCTCGCGCCGATCCGGCCGTCCGGCCGCGGCCGGTGTCCCCAGAAGTGCAGATACCTGATCCGGGACCCCGCCCGGACCTCCCTGATCAGGGCGTCCACCCCGTCGATCTTCCCCATGCACGCGAGTCTGGCACGCACCACTGACACTCCGTCCGGCCTTTTCCGTCCCGACTCGACACCTGGTCGACAGATTCCGTCGCGTAACCAAAAGGCAACAACGGAATCACTTGTTGGCGTCCGGTCCCTCTGTCAGGATCGGCACTCAAATCGAGCTGGAGCCACGCCCCCCGCCCCTCGGGACGGGCGCACGGCGGAGGAGAGCGACATGCACAACCCGGGCACCGCCACCCCGGAACGATTCCCCGCACAGGACCGCCTCGCGGACGGCGCGCAGTTCATCGCGGGCCGGCCCGCCCAGGGCACCTCGGGCCGCACCCACCGCGTGGTCGACCCGGCCACCGGCGCCGAGGTGTACACGTACGAGCTGGCCGGTACCGACGACGTCGACGCGGCCGTCGCCGCCGCGCGCGCCGCCTTCCCGGGCTGGGCCGCCGCCACTCCGGGCGAGCGCTCGGACGCCCTGCACCGGTTCGCCGCCGTACTCGCCGACCGCGCCGAGGAGCTCGCCCGCGCGGAGTCCCTCCAGTGCGGCAAGCCGCTCAAGCTCACCCGCGAGTTCGACGTGCCGGGGACCATCGACAACACCGCGTTCTTCGCGGGTGCCGCCCGGCATCTCCAGGGCCAGTCCGCCGGTGAGTACTCCGGCGACCACACGTCGTACGTCCGGCGCGAGCCCATCGGTGTCGTCGGCTCCATCGCGCCCTGGAACTACCCGCTCCAGATGGCCGCCTGGAAGATCCTCCCGGCGATCGCCGCGGGCAACACGATCGTGCTGAAGCCCGCCGAGCTGACCCCGCTGACCTCGCTGCTCTTCGCGCGGGCCGCCACGGACGCCGGCATCCCGGAGGGCGTGGTCAACATCGTCACCGGGACCGGGAAGGAGGCCGGTGAGCACCTCGTCGGGCACCCCGACGTGGCCATGACCTCCTTCACCGGTTCCACCGCCGTCGGCAAGCGCGTCGCACAGATCGCCATCGCCACCGTCAAGCGGCTGCACCTGGAGCTGGGCGGCAAGGCGCCCTTCGTCGTCTTCGACGACGCCGACCTGGAGGCCGCCGTGCACGGCGCGGTCGCCGGCTCGCTCATCAACACCGGGCAGGACTGCACGGCCGCCACGCGCGCGTACGTGCAGCGCCCGCTGTACGACGCGTTCGTGGAGCGGACCGCCGCGCTGATGGAGACCGTGCGGCTCGGCGACCCGTTCGCGCCCGGTACCGACCTCGGGCCGCTGATCTCCCACGTCCAGCGCGACCGGGTCGCCGGCTTCGTGGACCGCGCGCGGGGCTACGCGCGCGTGGTGACCGGCGGCGAGGCCCCCCAGGGCGACCTGAAGGACGGCGCCTACTACCGGCCCACGCTGATCGCCGACGCGGCCCAGGACAGCGAGATCGTCCAGTCGGAGATCTTCGGTCCGGTATTGGTCGTCCTTCCGTTCGACAGTGATGATGAGGGCATCCGGCTGGCCAACGACACCCCGTACGGCCTCGCCGCCTCCGCGTGGAGCAGCGACGTCTACCGCGCGAACCGGGCCACCCGCGAGATCAAGGCGGGCTGTGTCTGGATCAACGACCACATCCCGATCATCAGCGAGATGCCGCACGGCGGTTACCGGGCATCCGGCTTCGGCAAGGACATGTCGGCGTACTCCTTCGAGGAATACACGCAGGTCAAGCACGTAATGTTCGACAACACCGCGGTGGCCGGGAAGGACTGGCACCGCACCGTCTTCGGGGACCGCTAGCGACGACCAGGCCACCGACCAGGCCGATCCTCCGAAAGGGCACCACGCGCATGGAGCAGTACGAGCCCGACCGCCTCACCCCGCCCCAAGTGGCCGCCCTGCGGCGCAGTATGCGCAACGGCAGGGCCGCCCTGACCCGCCGGTCGCTGCTGCGGGCGTCCGCGGGCGGCGCGCTCGCCGCCGGCGGCCTCGGGGCGCTGAGCGGCTGCGGGATCCCCGCGGCGGGCAGGACCCAGGGCGGCACCTCCGCCCAGGACCACTCCGCCCAGGAAAAGGTCGTCAACTTCTCCAACTGGACCGAGTACATCGACGTCGACGACAGCGGCAAGCACCACCCCACCCTGGAGACCTTCCAGCGGCGGACCGGGATCACGGTCAACTACACCGAGGACATCAACGACAACAACGAGTTCTTCGGCAAGATCAAGCCGCAGCTCGCCGCGGGCCAGGACACCGGCCGCGACATCCTCGTCCTCACCGACTGGCTGGCCGCCCGGCTGATCCGCCTCGGCTGGGTGCAGAAGCTGGACCCGTCCAACCTGCCGCACGCCTACACCAACCTCTCGCCCCAGTTCCGCAACCCCGACTGGGACCCCGGGCGGGCGTACTCGTACCCCTGGCAGGGCATCTCCACCGTGATCGCCTACAACAAGAAGGCGCTCGACGGCATCGAGGTGAAGTCGGTCTCCGACCTGCTCGACAACCCCAGGCTCAAGGGGCGCGTGGGCTTCCTGTCGGAGATGCGGGACTCCATCGGCATGACCCTGCTCGACATGGGCAAGGACCCGGCGAAGTTCAGCGACGACGACTTCGACGCGGTGACCGCCCGCCTCCAGAAGGCCGTCGACAAGGGCCAGATCCGCCGCTTCACCGGCAACGACTACACCTCCGACCTGACCAAGGGCGACTTCGCCGCCTGCCTCGCCTGGGCCGGGGACGTGGTCCAGCTCAAGGCGGACAGCCCGGACGTCGACTTCGTCATCCCCGACAGCGGCTACATGACCTCGACCGACAACATGTGCGTCCCCAACAGGGCGCGGCACAAGACGAACGCCGAGCGGCTCATGGACTTCTACTACGAACCCGAGCAGGCCGCCGCGCTCGCCGCCTACATCAACTACGTGACGCCGGTCGACGGGGTGAAGCCGTACCTTGCGAAGATCGACAAGGACGCGGCGGACAACCCGCTGATCGTCCCCGACAAGGCCACGCAGGCGAAGTCCCACGCCTTCCGCTCCCTGAGCCCGAAGGAAGAGACGGCCTACGAAGAGAAGTTCGCGAAGCTCACAGGGGCGTGACGACGATGAAGACGACATCAGACAACAGCGGCGACGTCCGCCTCTCCGGCATCTCCAAGACGTACGGCTCCTTCACCGCCGTGCACCCGCTGGAGCTGACCGTGCCCGAGGGCTCCTTCTTCGCCCTGCTCGGCGCCTCCGGCTGCGGCAAGACCACCACCCTGCGCATGATCGCCGGCCTGGAGGAGCCCACGACGGGCACGGTCCGGCTCGGCGACCAGGACGTCACCCACCTGCCGCCGTACAAACGGCCGGTGAACACGGTCTTCCAGTCCTACGCCCTCTTCCCGCACCTCGACATCTTCGAGAACGTCGCCTTCGGCCTGCGCCGGCGCGGCATCAAGAGCGTGAAGAAGCAGGTGGAGGACATGCTGGAGCTGGTCCAGCTCGGCGAGCAGGCGCGCAAGAAACCGCACCAGCTCTCCGGCGGCCAGCAGCAGCGCGTCGCCGTGGCCCGCGCGCTGATCAACCACCCCAAGGTGCTCCTGCTGGACGAGCCGCTCGGCGCCCTGGACCTGAAGCTGCGCCGCCAGATGCAGCTGGAGCTCAAGCGCATCCAGACCGAGGTCGGCATCACCTTCATCCACGTCACGCACGACCAGGAGGAGGCCATGACCATGGCCGACACGGTCGCCGTGATGAACGGCGGCCGGGTCGAGCAGCTCGGCTCGCCCGCCGACCTGTACGAGAACCCGCAGAGCACCTTCGTCGCGAACTTCCTCGGCACCTCCAACCTCATCGAGGCCGAGGTCGACACGAAGAACGGCGACGACATCGTGCTCAGGGCGGGCGGCGGCAAGCTGGTGCTGCCCGAGGCGCGATGTTCCGCCCCGACGACGGCCGGCGGCAAGGTGCTGGTCGGCATCCGCCCGGAGAAGATCTCGCTCACGCACGCCGACGACGCGGGGGAGATCCCGGAGGGCCGCAACCGCCTCACCGGCAAGATCGCCGACGCGAGCTTCATCGGCGTCTCCACGCAGTACGTCGTCGACAGCCCGGTCTGCGACGAGCTGGCGGTGTACGTGCAGAACGTCGAGCGGGACGGCCGGCTCGTCCCCGGCGCCGACGTGGTGCTGCACTGGAGCCCGGCGCACACCTTCGGTCTCGACGCGGCCCAGTCCCTGCTTGCCGGGACAGTGGGCTCCGCGGGCACCGAGGAAGAGGTCGCCGCCTGATGTCGACGCTCACCGAGGCGCCCCCGCCCCTCGCCCCCGCCGAACCCGCCAAGAAGCCCCCGCGCAAGCGCGGCCGGTTCACGCCCTACTGGCTGCTGCTGCCCGGCATCCTGTGGCTGATCGTCTTCTTCGCGCTGCCGATGCTCTACCAGGCATCCACCTCCGTGCAGCAGGGCTCCCTGGAGGAGGGCTACAAGGTCACCTGGCACTTCGCGACCTACTGGGACGCCCTGTCCGCGTACTGGCCGCAGTTCCTGCGGTCCGTCTTCTACGCCGCCGCCGCGACCGTGCTGTGCCTGCTGCTCGGCTACCCGCTGGCCTATCTCATCGCCTTCCGCGCGGGCCGCTGGCGCAACCTGATCATGATCCTGGTGATCGCGCCGTTCTTCACCAGCTTCCTGATCCGCACCCTGGCCTGGAAGACGATCCTCGCGGACAACGGCGTGGTCGTGCACACCCTGAACTCGCTGCACGTCCTGGACCTCACCAACTGGCTCGGCTGGACGGCCGGCGACCGCGTCCTGGCCACCCCGCTCGCGGTCGTCTGCGGCCTGACGTACAACTTCCTGCCGTTCATGATCCTGCCGCTGTACACCTCGCTGGAGCGGATCGACGGGCGGCTGCACGAGGCGGCCGGCGACCTGTACGCCAAGCCGTGGACCACCTTCCGCAAGGTCACCTTCCCGCTGTCCATGCCGGGCGTGGTCTCCGGGACGCTGCTGACCTTCATCCCGGCGGCCGGTGACTACGTCAACGCCGAACTCCTCGGCTCCACCGACACCCGCATGATCGGCAACGTCATCCAGACGCAGTTCCTGCGGATTCTGGACTACCCGACGGCCGCGGCCCTCTCCTTCATCCTCATGGCCGCGATCCTGGCCATGGTCACGCTCTACATCCGCCGGTCCGGGACGGAGGATCTGGTCTAAATGCCCTTCGTCACCTGGCTCAAGCGCCATCTCGTCGTCATCGCCGGACTGCTGACGCTCGCCTATCTCCTGCTGCCGAACGTCATCGTCACGGTGTTCTCCTTCAACAAACCGAAGGGGCGCTTCAACTACGAATGGCAGCGGTTCTCCACGGACGCCTGGAAGGACCCCTGCGGCGTCGCCGACATGTGCGGCTCGCTGTCCCTCAGCCTCCAGATCGCCGTCTGGGCGACGGTCGGCGCCACGATCCTCGGCACGATGATCTCCTTCGCGCTGGTCCGCTACCGCTTCCGCGCGCGCGGCGCCGTCAACTCGCTGATCTTCCTGCCGATGGCCATGCCCGAGGTCGTCATGGCCGCCTCGCTGCTCACCCTGTTCCTCAACATGGGCGCCCAGCTGGGCTTCTGGACGATCCTCATCGCCCACATCATGTTCTGCCTGAGCTTCGTCGTCACCGCGGTCAAGGCGCGCGTGATGTCGATGGACCCGCGTCTGGAGGAGGCCGCCCGGGACCTGTACGCCGGTCCCGTGCAGACCTTCCTGCGGGTCACCCTGCCCATCGCGGCACCCGGGATCGCCGCGGGCGCGCTGCTGTCGTTCGCGCTCTCCTTCGACGATTTCATCATCACCAATTTCAACGCGGGCTCGACCGTCACCTTCCCCATGTTCGTGTGGGGCTCGGCCCAGCGTGGAACGCCCGTCCAGATCAACGTGATCGGTACGGCCATGTTCCTGATCGCCGTCCTCTTCGTGCTGACGTCGATGGTCGTCAGCAATCGCCGGAACAAGCAAAAGGCATGAGCCCTTTCGCGGAACGTCCTCTGTAGGGAGTTGAAATCATGGCCCCAAGCGCCATGAGCCGTGGCAAAGACAACTGGATCGCCTCTCTCTCCGAAGCCCAGCCGGTCCCGTACTGGCTGGAAGACCCCGGCAAGCCACCCGCCGAGCCCGCCCTCACCTCCGCGGAGACCTGCGACCTGCTCGTGGTCGGCGGCGGCTACAGCGGGCTGTGGGCCGCGCTGAACGCCAAGGAGCGCGACCCGCGGCGCGATGTGGTGCTGCTGGAAGGCCGCGAGGTGGGCTGGGCCGCCTCCGGCCGCAACGGCGGCTTCTGCGCCGCCTCCCTCACGCACGGCCTGCCCAACGGCCTGGCCCGCTGGCCCGGCGAGATCCACAGGCTGGAGGAGCTGGGGCGGCGCAACCTCGACGGGATCGAGGCGGCGATCGCCCGGCACGGCATCGACTGCGACTTCGAACGCACCGGCGAGATCGACGTCGCCACCGAGACCTACCAGGCCTGGGAACTGCGCGACTGGCACCGGGAGCTCCAGGAGAAGGGACTCGCGGACGGCATCGAGTTCCTCGACGCCGACGCGGTGCGCGAGCAGGTGAACTCGCCCACCTTCGAGGCCGGCCTGTGGGACCGCCGGGGCGTGGCCATGCTCCACCCGGCCAAGCTGGCGTGGGGCCTGAAGAAGGCCTGCCTGAAGCTCGGGGTGCGGGTGTACGAGCACACCCCCGCCCTGACGCTGAAGAGCTACGGCGCCGGGATGGCCGTACGCACCCCGTACGGCGCCGTCCGCGCCCGCAAGGTCGCGCTCGGCACGAACATCTTCCCGAGCCTGCTGCGCCGCGTGCGGTCGTACACCGTCCCGGTCTACGACTACGCCCTGATGACCGAGCCGCTGACCGCCGGCCAGCTCGCGTCGATCGGCTGGAAGAACAGGCAGGGGCTCGGGGATTCGGCGAACCAGTTCCACTACTTCCGGCTGTCCGCCGACAACCGCGTCCTGTGGGGCGGCTACGACGCGATCTACCCCTACGGCGGCCGGGTCCGCGCCGAGTACGACGACCGGCCCGAGACGTACGCCAAGCTCGCGGGCCACTTCTTCACGTGCTTCCCGCAGCTGGAGGGCGTCCGCTTCACCCACGCCTGGGGCGGCGCGATCGACACCTGCTCCCGCTTCTCGGCGTTCTTCGGCACCGCCCACCAGGGCCGCGTGGCCTACGCGGCGGGCTACACCGGCCTCGGCGTCGGCGCGACCCGGTTCGGCGCGGACGTGATGCTCGACCTGCTGGACGGGGAGCGCACCGAGCGGACCGAACTGGAGATGGTCCGCAAGAAGCCGCTGCCGTTCCCGCCGGAGCCCTTCGCCTGGACGGGCATCGCCCTCACCAAGTGGTCCCTGGCCCGCGCGGACGCCCACGGGGGCCGCCGGAACCTGTGGCTGCGGACGATGGACCGGCTGGGACTGGGCTTCGACAGTTAGTCCCGGGCTGACCCGGGTCGCCGCAACACGTCGCCCGAACCCGCGTAATGCTCCCGCAGGACCTCCCTCTCCCTCGTGACGCGACCGCGTCCACGAGAGAAAGGGAGGCCTTCTCATGACTGGGGCGAAGACGGCGGTCGAATGGCTGGCATCCGTCGCACCGGACCCCGCGGCCTGTCGCCGGGAGTGGGAGCGCGACCCCCTCGGGGTCGCGCTGCTGCCCGCCGGCAAGGCGTGGGACGTCCTGATCCTGCCGGGTGACCTCGGCTACGCGACCCTCGACGTGCTCACCCGGCTCCTCGACCGACTCGGCCCCGTGCTCGTCGACTTCGGCGACAGCCGGGTCGGGTTCCTCGTGCCCCCGGGCACCGCGGCCCGCTGGCTCGGCACCGGGATCAAGGCCGCCGGGGCCGGCACCTGGATCGTCGTGCCACATCCCGGCCGGGCGGCCCGGGGCGTGCGCTGGCTGGTGCCGCCGGACGGCTCGGGCACGCTGACCGACCCGGCGCTGCTGGAACTGGCCCTGCACGAGGCGGCGGCGGGGGCGGCGAGGGAGAGGAGCGGGAACGGGTAGCGCCCCGACACCTTGACAATCGGATTGGTCTGGACCAAGTTGTGTGCGCTCCGCCCCTCCAACTCCCCGGCACCCGGAGGCCCTCGTGGACCGCGCCAGACGCCCCAGATCCGTCCTCGCCGCGCTCACGGCCGCACTGCTGGCCGTGCCCGGCATCACCGCGCTCTCGTCGGCCGCCCACGCGGCCGACGCGGACGTCGCGGTCAACGGCGGCTTCGAGTCCGGCCTCACCGGCTGGACCTGCACCGCCGGCACCACCGTCACCTCCCCCGTGCACAGCGGGAGTTCGGCGCTCCGGGCCACCCCGGCCGGCAGCGACAACGCCCAGTGCTCCCAGACGGTGACCGTCCAGCCGAACGCGCAGTACACCCTGTCCGGTTACGTCCGTGGCTCCTACGTCTACCTCGGCGCGAGCGGCACCGGCACCACCGACGTCTCCACCTGGACCCAGTCGGCCCCCGACTGGCAGCAGCTGAGCACCACCTTCCGTACCGGGGCGGCCACCACCAAGGTCACGATCTACACCCACGGCTGGTACGGCACCGGCGCCTACCACGCCGACGACCTCACCCTCGTCGGCCCCGGCGGCAGCGGCACCACACAGCCGCCCGCCGCCCCCGCCGGCCTGCGGACCACCACCGTGACCTCGTCCTCCGTCGGACTGTCCTGGTCCGCGGTGACCGGCGCGACCGGCTACGCGGTCTACCGCGACGGCACCAAGGTCCAGACCGTGACCGGCACCTCGGCCACCGTCTCCGGCCTCGCGGGCTCGACGGCGTACAGCTTCCAGGTCACCGCCGCGAACGACGCCGGCGAGTCCGCGAGATCCGCGGTCGTGACCGCGACGACCAGCGCCGGCGGCGGTGGCGGCTCGTCCGACCTGCCCGCCCACGCCCTCGTCGGCTACCTGCACGCCGGCTTCGCCAACGGCGCCGGCTACACCCGCCTCGCCGACGTCCCCGACAGCTGGGACGTCATCGACCTGGCCTTCGGCGAGCCCACCTCGGTCACCTCCGGGGACATCCGCTTCAACCGCTGCCCGGTCACCGAGTGCCCGAACGTGGAGAGCGACGCCGACTTCAAGGCGGCCGTCAAGGCAAAGCAGGCCGCCGGCAAGAAGGTCCTGATCTCGATCGGCGGCCAGAACGGCCAGGTCCAGCTGACCACGACCGCGGCCCGCGACACCTTCGTCGCCTCCGTCTCGAAGATCATCGACACCTACGGCCTCGACGGCCTGGACATCGACTTCGAGGGCCACTCGCTGTCCCTGAACGCGAACGACACGGACTTCAAGAACCCGACCACCCCCGTGATCGTGAACCTCATCTCGGCACTGAAGACCCTGAAGGCCAAGTACGGCGCGAAGTTCGTCCTCACGATGGCCCCGGAGACCTTCTTCGTGCAGAACGGCTACCAGTACTACGGCACCGGCAAGTGGGGCGGCCAGGACCCGCGCTGCGGCGCCTACCTCCCGGTCATCCACGCCCTGCGCGACGACCTGACCCTGCTGCACGTCCAGGACTACAACTCCGGCCCCATCATGGGCCTGGACAACCAGTACCACTCCATGGGCGGCGCCGACTTCCACATCGCCATGACCGACATGCTCCTCACCGGCTTCCCGGTCGCCGGCGACCCGGACAACGTCTTCCCGCCGCTGCGCCCCGACCAGGTCGCGATCGGCATGCCCGCGTCGACCAACGCGGGCAACGGCTACGTCTCCCCGTCCGAGGTCACCAAGACCCTGGACTGCCTGACGAAGAGGACGAACTGCGGCTCGTACGCCACCCACGGGACCTGGCCCGCGCTGCGGGGCCTGATGACGTGGTCGGTGAACTGGGACCGCTACGCGAACTGGGAGTTCCAGAAGAACTTCGACGCGTACTTCGGCTGAGCACGAGGGACAGGGCGGCCAGCAGCACCGTGCCCAGGCACCAGCTGGCCACCACGTCCAGCGGCCAGTGCCAGCCGTGGCGGACCAGGCCGTACGACACCCCGAGGACGAGGGCGGCGCACCCGGTGACCAGGACGCGGCGGGCGGCGGGGGAGCGGAGCCAGGGCAGGAGGAGCAGGGTCGCGGAACCGTACGCGACCGCGGCCGTCGCGGTGTGACCGGACGGGAAGTAGCCCGTCCCCGGGGGCACCACCGGTGTCCCCGGCCGGGCCGTCCACTCCTTCAGCGGGACGACGACCGCCGGGACCAGCGCCATCACCAGGGCCGCGGCGAGCGGCGGCAGCCACCACCGCCCGGCACCCGCGGCCCGGCCCCGCCAGGCGGCGTACCCGAGGGCCACGGCGAGCACGGGGAGGGCGACCTGGACGTTGCCGAGGTCGGAGAGCAGCTGGGAGGACCGGTCCGGGTGGACGAGGGCCCGGCTGACGTCCGCGTCCAGCCGGAGCAGCGGCCCGTCGGCGGCGACCTGCCAGGTGACGAGGGCGAGGACGACCGCCGGGAGGACCAGGAGCAACATGGGCCCAGCTTGGCAGACGGTCGCGGGGAAGGAGGTCGGCCGCCCCGGAACAGGGGGGGTGGTTCCGAGGCGGCCGTCCGGATCGGAACGTCGCGCGCCCCGGGGGGTTTGGGGCGGCGACCGTCCGATCGGTGAGGAGATCCCGGAGCCGTCAGGCGCCGGTTGTGTGCGCGAGGGCACGACCAGGTCGAAGCTGGGGAGGCCCCGGCCCGGTGTCCGCCCGCAGTCCCCTGTGGGCGGGTGTATCTCTCATCTGAGGAGAACCTACGGCAGGCGGCGGCGGTTTGGCAGACGGAATCCGCTCCCGTCATCCACCCCGCACACCTTCTTCACACGGCCTGCCGCAGGCGCCTTCAGAGGTGCGGACCCTCCGCTCAGATGCGCGGTGGATGCGCGGGCCGGATGCGCGGCTCAGATGCGGGCGAACGCCTGCTCGATGATGTCGAGGCCCTCGTTCAGCAGGTCCTCGCCGATGACCAACGGCGGCAGGAAGCGGAGCACGTTGCCGTAGGTGCCGCAGGTCAGGACCAGCAGGCCCTCGGCGTGGCAGGCCTTGGCGAGCGCGGCGGTGGCCTCCGGGTTCGGCTCCTTGGTGGCGCGGTCCTTGACCAGCTCGATCGCGATCATGGCACCACGTCCGCGCACGTCACCGATGACGTCGAACTTCTCGGCCATGGCGGTGAGGCGACCCTTCATGATCTCCTCGATGCGCTTGGCCTTGCCGTTGAGGTCCAGCTCCTTCATCGTCTCGATGGCGCCGAGCGCACCGGCGCACGCGACCGGGTTGCCGCCGTACGTACCACCGAGCCCACCGGCGTGCGCGGCGTCCATGATCTCGGCGCGCCCGGTCACGGCGGCGAGCGGCAGACCGCCGGCGATGCCCTTGGCGGTCGTGATCAGGTCGGGCACGACGCCCTCGTCCTCGCACGCGAACCACTGCCCGGTCCGGCAGAAACCGGACTGGATCTCGTCGGCGACGAAGACGATGCCGTTGTCGGCGGCGAACTGGCGGATCGCCGGCAGGAAGCCCTTGGCGGGCTCGATGAAGCCGCCCTCGCCGAGGACCGGCTCGATGATGATCGCGGCGACGTTGTCCGGGCCGACCTGCTTGGTGATCTGGTCGATGGCCTGCGCGGCGGCCTCCGGGCCGGCGTTGTCCGGGCCGGTCGGCCAGCGGTACGCGTACGCGACGGGCACCCGGTACACCTCGGGCGCGAACGGCCCGAACCCGTGCTTGTACGGCATGTTCTTCGCCGTCAGCGCCATGGTGAGGTTGGTCCGCCCGTGGTAGCCGTGGTCGAACACCACCACGGCCTGCCGCTTGGTGTAGGCACGCGCGATCTTGACGGCGTTCTCGACGGCCTCGGCGCCGGAGTTGAACAGCGCGGACTTCTTGGCGTGGTCACCCGGGGTCAGCTCGGCGAGCGCCTCCGCGACCTCCACGTAGCCCTCGTACGGGGTGACCATGAAACAGGTGTGGGTGAAGTCGGCGAGCTGGGCGCTCGCGCGGCGCACCACGGCCTCGGCGGAGGCGCCGACGCTCGTCACGGCGATACCGGAGCCGAAGTCGATCAGCCGGTTGCCGTCGACGTCCTCGATGATCCCGCCGCCCGCGCGCGCGGTGAACACGGGCAGCACGGAGCCCACGCCCTGGGCGACCGCGGCGGTACGGCGGGCCTGCAGCTCCTGCGACTTCGGGCCGGGGATGGCGGTGACGACGCGGCGCTCCTGCGGAAGTGCGGTCATGGGGGGCTCCCTGATGATCTTGCGTACCGGGCGGTCCCGGGCGGTTCCGGGCGGTGCGTTTTCGGACGCATACCTTCTTTTCTCGCAGGCTAAGACCGGTTCCGGAGGGTGGGCATGCTCCATGTGGGAGTTGTCGGCGAGCCCCGTTGTCCGCCGTGGACATAGCCTGGCCGGGCGGTACGGCTCCTTACGGCCACGTAAGCGGTGAACTCCCCCTGCCGGGGCGTTAGATTGACTCGCTGACGACGGACGGAACGGCTGGTCAGGGGGCAAGGTCGATGGACAGCGACGCGACGCGCGACACACGCGGCACGCACGCCAACCCACTACCGCGGCCCATGGCGGCGCCGGAGGGGGCGGGGGGGCCGCCTATGCCGCCTGGGGTGCCGCCGGCGCCCTCGGTGCCGCCCGGCGCACCGCCGAAGCCGGACGGCTCCGTCTTCCTCGCCTGGCTGCGGACCCCCCGTCCTGAGGCACCGCCGGGCGTGTGGCGCTTCGGGCACCGGCCCCGGCCCGAGCAGGAGCCCGATCAGATCCCGTCCCGGCAACTGATCAGCGGTGCCTTGATCGCCTTCCTCGTGGGCTGGCTGGTGTGGTCCCTGCTGTGGAACGGCTACCTCGGAGCCTGGTGGGTGCTGCCACTGGAGCTGTTCACCCCCGACTCCTGGCGTCAGGGCAACGACGCCGTCGGCAACGCCGTCCTCTGGTACTCGTACTACACCGTGATCGCCCTCGGCATCCTGCTCGTCGTCGGCCGCCTGGGCCGCTGGGGCGAGGTCTGGCGCCGCTACGGGCCGAGCGCCTGGCGGCCCGCCGCGCCCGTGGCCGAGCGCCCGCCCACCCCCGAACAAGACCCCGCCGAATGGCCGCAGCTGCGGCAGGCCGGGGCCTATGAGGCTGCTGAGCGGCTTGCCGGCGAGGCGAAGGCGGGCCTCATGCGGGACGTGGATCACGCGCGGATCAGCAGGGCCTGGCAGGGCGTGCGGTCGGGCCGGCACAGCCTGGCCACCTTCAGCGGCGCCGTGCTGAAGGACGGCGCCGCCGCCTGCCTGCACCCCTCCGGCGAGCGCGACCTGCCCGCCCGGCACGCCCGCCACGACCTGCTCACCGGACAGGTCCGGCTCGGCACCACCGCCGACGACCCCCGCAACCCGTACCACTACCGCGGCGCCGGCCTCGCCCTCGGCCCCGACCTGCTCGGCACCTCCCTGCTCGCCGTCGGCCCCGCCGGCTCCGGGAAGACCGGTGCCGTGGTGCGACCGCTCGCCGAGTCCCTGTGCCTGCACGCCCTGGCCGGCCGCGCGTCGGTCGTGGTGGTCGGCGCGGCGGGCGCCGGGCTCGGCCCGGCCGAGGCCTACGACGTCGTCGTCCGCGTCGGCCACCCCGATTCCGCGTACGACCTCGACCTCTACGGCGGCACAACCGACCCCGACGAGGCCGCCGCCATACTCGCCGAGGCCCTTGTCGGCGACCTCGCGGACCCGCACCCCGGCAGCGACAGCCGCCGCTCCACCACCGTCCTCGCCCAGTTGCTCGGCCCGTTCCGCGCCGTCCACGACCGCTTCCCCTCCGTACCGGAGCTGCGACAACTGCTCGACGGCGCCCCCGGCCCGCTGGCCGCGCTGCGCAAGGGCCTGACCGACACCGGGCACGCGTCCCTGCTCAGGGAACTCGACGCCCGGGAGCGGCAGATGGCCCACCCGGGCGACGTCGGCACGGTCCTCGCCGACCGGATCGCCCTGCTCGACCGGCCCGCCTTCGCCGCCTTCTTCGACACCTCCGGACAGAGCCGGCCGTTCTCCCTGAAGGCCCTCGACCACCCGGTCCGGGTCCGCATCGACCTGCCCCAGCGCGGTCACGCCGACGCCTCCCGGATCCTGGCCCGGCTGGTGCTCGCCCAGTTCACGGCCTCCGTGACGGTGCGGGAGGACCGGTCGCTCTTCGCCTGCCTGCTGCTCGACGACGCCTCCGGGGTCGTCACCCCGGAGGCCGTACGCGGCATCCAGCGGCTGCGCAGCGCCAACGCCGGCACGGTGCTCACGCTGCGCACCCTGGACGACGCCCCCCGGCCGCTGCGCGGCCCGCTGCTGGGCGCCGCGGGCTGCCGGATGGCGCTGTCCGGGCTCACCCCCTGGGACGGTCAGGACTTCGCCGAGGTGTGGGGCAAGGAGTGGACCGAGACCCGGGACGTCACCGACCGGCAGATCATCGCCGAGACCCCGGCCGGCAAGGCCGTGCACATGCTGCGCCGGGTCATCACCGGCCAGGCGCCCACCGCCCGTGCCGTCACCGTGCGTCAGGTCGAGCGGGAGCGGTGGTCGGCTTCCGAGTTGGCTCATGGGGTGCCGCCGGGGCATGCCGTGTTGTCGTTGACCACCGTGGAGGGGGAGCACGCGCCGCCGTTGCTGGTGGATCTGCGGGGGTGAGGGGCCAGCGCGGGACCGTACGGTGAGGCAGAATCAGGGTGGGTCGTTCATACACGGCGGCCAAAAGATCACCGGGATCGACGGATCTCCCTCACCGTGAAGGCCCCATGCCCCCGACTCTCGCCTCGCTCGTCCACCACTCCGCGCTCAAGCTGACCGTGCGCGCGGGCGAGGACCGTCTGGACGTGCCCGTGCGCTGGGCGCACGTCAGCGAGCTGGCCGACCCCGTCCCCTACATGGAGGGCGGCGAGCTGCTGCTGATCACCGCGCTCAAGCTGGACGCGGAGGATCCCGAGGCCATGCGGCGCTATGTGCGGCGGCTCGTCGGCGCGGGGGTGGTCGGGCTGGGGTTCGCCGTCGGGGTCAACTACGAGGAGATCCCCGACGCCCTCGTCGACGCCTGTGCGCGGGAAGGGCTGCCGCTGCTGGAGGTGCCCCGCCGCACCCCCTTCCTCGCCATCAGCAAGGCCGTCTCCGCCGCCATCGCCGCCGACCAGTACCGGGCCGTCACCGCGGGCTTCGCCGCCCAGCGCGAGCTGACCAGACAGGCGCTGAACGCCGGCCCGGAAGGGGTGCTCACCGCGCTCGCCGCCCAGGTCGACGGCTGGGCCGCGCTGTACGACGCCTCGGGCTCCGTCGTCGCCGCCGCGCCCGAGTGGGCCGGCCGCCGCGCCGCCCGGCTCACCACCGAGGTGGAGCGGCTGCGGGAGCGGCCCGCGCCCGCGTCCTCCGTCGTCGGCGGACCCGAGCACGAGGACCGGGTGGAGCTGCACAGCCTCGGCACCGGCCGCCGCCCGCGCGCCGCGCTCGCCGTGGGCACGGCCGCCGCGCTCGGCACCGCCGAACGGTACGCCGTCCACTCGGCCATCGCCCTGCTCACCCTCACCACCGAACGCTCCCGCTCCCTGCACGCCGCCGAGCAGCGCGTCGGCGCGGCGGTGCTGCGCATGCTCCTCGCGGGCGAGCCCGACCACGCGCGGGCCGTCGCCGGTGACCTGTACGGCGAGCTGCTGGACGCTCCGTTCCGGATGATCGTCGCCGAGTCCGGGTCCGGCCCGGCGGGCGAACCGCTGGGCGAGCTCGCGGAGACCGTGGAGAGCGCGGCGGCGCGGGCCGGGGAGGCCGTGCTGGTCGTACCCGAGGGGGAGCGGCTGGTGGTGCTGGCCGCCGACGGGGGCGCGGCGGTGGCCGCCTGTGTCGATCACGCCGCGGTGCGGGAGGCCGACCGGGCGGTGGCGGAGCAGGGGCGGGCGGAGGAGGACACGCTGGTCGTCGGCCTGTCCGCGCCCGCCGGGCCGATCGCGGCGGCGGCGGCGTACAAGCAGGCCGAGCAGGCGCTGTCGGTGGCGCGGCGGCGGGGGCGGGTGTTCGTGGAGCACGAGCAACTGGCCGCCGGGTCGGTCCTCCCGCTGCTGGCCGACGACGCGGTGAAGGCGTTCGCCGACGGGTTGCTGCGGGCGCTGCGCGAGCACGACGCCACCGGCCGGGGAGACTTGGTCGCCTCGCTGCGGGCGTGGTTGTCGCGGCACGGGCAGTGGGACGCGGCGGCGGCCGACCTGGGGGTGCACCGGCACACGCTGCGGTACCGGATGCGCAGGGTCGAGGAGATCCTGGGGCGCAGCCTGGACGATCCGGACGTGCGGATGGAGCTGTGGCTCGCCCTGAAGGCGACGTCCACGGAGTAGTGCGGAGCGGTGTGGGGCGCCGAGTAGTCCAATCAGTAGTGCCTGGTCCGTCCACTGCTACGACTCGGACAAACGCCCCCCGGCCGCCCCCGCCCTACCGTGGACCACGCAAGCCAAGCGACACACCTCCAACGCGGAAGGGCCGGGACTCGTACATGACTTCCACCCATGCCTTCTGGCTCGCCGGCCGCCAGGCCACCGGCGAGGACACCTTCGACGTCACCTCCCCGTGGGACGGCCGGCTCGTCGGCAAGGTCAGCGTGCCGTCCGACGCCCAGGTCGAGGAGGCCGTGGCCGCCGCGTACGCCGTCCGCGAGGACTTCGCCGCCACCCCGGCGCACGTCCGCGCCGCCGCTCTCGACCACGTCAGCAAGCGGCTGGCCGAGCGCACCGAGGAGATCGCCCAGCTGATCTCCGTCGAGAACGGCAAGCCGATCAAGTGGGCCCGGGGCGAGGTCGGCCGTGCCGTCTCCGTGTTCCGGTTCGCGGCCGAGGAGGCCCGGCGATTCAACGGCGGCGAGGCCCAGCGGCTCGACACCGACGCCGGCGGCCAGGGCCGGCTCGCGCTCACCCGCCGATTCCCGAAGGGTGTCGTGCTCGGCATCGCGCCGTTCAACTTCCCGCTGAACCTGTGCGCCCACAAGGTCGCCCCGGCCATCGCCGCCGGCGCCCCGATCATCCTGAAGCCGGCCCCGGCCACCCCGCTGTCCGGCCTGATCATCGGTGACCTGCTCGCCGAGACCGACCTGCCGGCCGGTTCGTGGAGCATCCTGCCGGTGCCGAACGACAAGATGCCCGCCCTGGTCCAGGACGAGCGCCTGCCGGTCATCTCCTTCACCGGTTCCGAGAAGGTCGGTTACGCGATCATGGACTCGGTGCCGCGCAAGCACTGCACGCTGGAGCTGGGCGGCAACGGAGCCGCGGTCGTCCTCGGCGACTACGCCTCCGACGCCGACCTGGACTGGGCCGCGACCCGCATCGCGACCTTCTCCAACTACCAGGGCGGCCAGTCCTGCATCTCGGTGCAGCGCGTGATCGCCGACGCCTCCGTGTACGACCGGCTGGTGCCGCGGATCGTCGCCGCCGTCGAGGCCCAGGTCACCGGTGACCCGTCCGACCCGAAGACCGACGTCGGCCCGCTGGTCAGCGAGGACGCCGCCAAGCGCGTCGAGTCCTGGGTCAAGGAGGCGGTCGAGGCCGGCGCCACGCTGCTCACCGGCGGTGACCGCGACGGCGCCTCCTACGCGCCGACCGTGCTCACCGACGTACCGGCCGGGGCGACCCTCTCCTGCGAGGAGGTCTTCGGACCCGTCCTCACCGTGCAGAAGGTCGACGGCGAGGCCGAGGCGTTCGCCGCGGTCAACGACTCCAAGTACGGCCTCCAGGCGGGCGTGTTCACCCACGACCTCCAGGTCGCCTTCCGTGCCCACCGCGCCCTGGAGGTCGGTGGTGTGGTGATCGGCGACGTCCCGTCCTACCGCGCCGACCAGATGCCGTACGGCGGCGTCAAGCAGTCCGGTGTGGGCCGCGAAGGCGTGCGGTTCGCGATGGAGGACTACACCTACGAGCGCGTGCTGGTCCTCACCGGTCTCGCGCTCTGACCTGCCACGGACAGGTCAGGAACAGAACGGCCGCAGCCCACTGTGCGGGGGCTGCGGCCGTTCGCCGCTTCCGCTCGCCGAGGCAATCCGGAAGGGCTCCGCGGACGTACAGGAAGTAGGACCGCACCCTGAGGGAAGAAGGAGAGCCATCATGCGAGCATCACGCGCGAGGCGCCTCTTCGCGGTGTCCGCGGCCGGCCTGGTGATGGTCGGCGGCGCCGCGATCGGTGCAACGGGCACGGCTTCGGCGGCAGCCACTGCCGTGCCCACCCGGGTCACCGACGACTGGTGCTGGGGCCAGCACGGCTGGAGCTGCTTCGACCATCGCTTTGACCACGGCTTTGACCACGGCTTCGATCACGGCTTCGATCACGGCTTCGACCACGGGTTCGGCAATGGAGGCACCGTGGTCATCGTGGTCCGCTAGTGGTGACAGGGCACGTCCCCCGCACCCCCGCCGTTCCGGAGGGGTCCGGCGCCGCTGCCTTCCGGTGCCGGGCCCCCGCCGGGCGACGGTCTCCTCTCGGACCCTCAACCGGAGAAGCCGACGTGCGCGAGCCGCAGCGGGCCGCGCAGCCTGAGGCGGACGTCGTGGACACCGTCGGCGACCAGCCCGGCGGTCAGGTCCGTGTACGCGTACGGGCCGTCCGTGGGCGTGTCCGGGGTGAGCGCCGCCAGCACCGGGCCGCCGTCCAGGGCGAGTTCCAGGGTGCCCTCGCCCGCCACCCGCGCGGTCACCTCGCGCACACCCGCGCCGAAGTCGCAGGCGCGGTAGACCAGTTCGGCCGTGCCGTCGCGGGCCGGGGTCACCGAATCGCCCGCCGTCCTCGTCCGGTCCACGATCGCGACACCGGACTGCTCGTCGAAGTCGGCGCCGGCCAGGCCCCGTTCGAGCACCGGGCGGGCGGCCGGGGGCCGGCCCTCGACGTGGACGGTCGTCCGCAGGCGCACGTCCTCGCTGGACGCGCCCAGCAGGAGTTCGTACGGGCCCTCTTCCAGGCGCCATCCGCCCTCGGCCGCGTCCCAGAACTCCAGTGCGGCAAGGGGGACTTATGCCGTACGGGGTCAGGTAGTTGTCGCGGACGCGGGACCAGAGGAAGTCGCGGGCCTCCGGGTTCGTCGCGTCGTGGAACGCCACCCGCACGGTCGAGGCGACCTCCTTGTCCGGCCAGTCCGCGTGCGCCGGCGGGCCGTACTGGGTGCCGATGAACCAGCCGCGCTGCTCCATCACCGCGTGGTTCTCGGACAGCGGGGACACCGACGGCCAGACGGGGACACCGACGGCCAGACGGGGACGACCAGCTTGACGCCCGTGTCCTCCAGCTCGCGCACCAGCGCCGCCGGGTCGGGCCACTCCTTCGGGTCGAACTTCCACTCGCCGAGGTGGGTCCAGCGGAAGAAGTCGCAGACGATCGCCGGGAGGGGCAGGCCCCGGCGCCGGTACTCGCGGGCCACGGCGAGGAGTTCGTCCTGGGTGCGGTAGCGCAGCTTGCACTGCCAGAAGCCCGCCGCCCACTCCGGGAGCATCGGCGACCGCCCGGTCACCGCCGTGTAGGCGCGCTGGCCGTCCGCCGGGGTGCCGGCCGTGATCCAGTAGTCGATCTGCCGGGTGCCGTTGCCGGCCGGCTCCACGCGGCCGGCAGCCGGGTTGGTCCAGAGCGGGGTGTAGCCCCCGGCTGGACACCAGCACCGGCACGCTCACCTCGGCGTTGCGCTGCACCAGGTCCAGCACCAGGCCCTTCTGGTCCAGCCGGCCGTGCTGGTGCCGGCCGAGCCGTACAGCTTCTCGCCCTCGTAGGCGGCGAACCGCTGCTCCAGCCGGTGGTGTCCGTTGCCGACCGCCGTGTACAGGCGGGAACCCGGCCACCAGAAGTGGGCACGCTCCTCGGCGAGCAGCTCGGCGCGGTCGTCGGTGCACAGGAAGCGGAGCAGGCCCTCGGCGGTCACCTCGACGGTGAGCGCGCCGACGGTCATCCGCGCCCCGCCGTCACCGATCCCGACCGTGCCGTCCCGGGCGGGCGGGGCGTCGAGGAGCGCGCCCGGCAGGCCCTCCAGCACCGGGCCGCCGAGCCGGGCGCGCACCCGGACCGCGTCCGGACCCCACGGCTCGATCCGCACCGTCTCCTGACGGCCGCTCCACTCCAGCGCCCCGTCCCGCTCCCGGAACGTGCCGGCGGTGGGGGAGGACTGCGCGAGACCGACCTTGGACCGCGCGACGACAGGCTGGTTCACGGCATGCTCCCGAGGCTGGGGCCCAAGACAGGGGCAGCAGGCAGAAGTGCGGAGTGGAACAGCGGGCGGAGGCGCGGTCGGCGCAGCGGGCAGAGCGTGCGGGCAGGAGATCGGGCGGAGGTGTACCGGGCGTGCCCGGCGGGTGGTCAGGGCGCGGCCGGTGCCGGCCCCGAACTCGCCCGTACCGTCAGCTCGGGCGTGAGCAGCACGACCTCGTCGCCGCCCCGCCCGTCCAGCTTGGCCACCAGGTGCTCCACCGCGCGCCGGCCCATCTCCTGGGCGGGGATGGCGACCGAGGTCAGCCGTACCGAGGCCTGGACGGCGACCTGGTCCGGGCAGATCGCGACCACGGACACGTCCTCGGGCACGGCCCGGCCCTGCTGGCGCAGCAGCGCGAGCAGCGGTTCCACCGCCGACTCGTTCTGCACCACGAACCCGGTCGTCCCGGGCCGCTCGTCGAAGATCCGGGCCAGGGTGAGGGCCAGGGCGTCGTACCCGCCCTCGCACGGCCGGTGCAGCACCCGCACGCCCGTCTCCCGGGCGCGGGAGCGCAGACCGTCCAGGGTGCGCTCGGCGAAGCCGGTGTGCCGCTCGTAGACCGCCGGGGCCTCGCCTATGACAGCGATGTCGCGGTGCCCGAGCCCCGCCAGATGCTCCACGCACAGCGCGCCGGTCGCGCTCCAGTCCAGGTCCACGCAGGTCAGCCCGGTGGTGTCGGCGGGCAGACCGATGAGGACCGAGGGCTGTTCGTCCCCCGGTCCCGACGTCGCTCGACCGGGGGCATCCCCGCCACGCAGCAGCGGCAGCCGCTCGTCCTCCAGCTCGACGTCCATCAGGATCATCGCGTCGGCGAGACCGCTGCCGGTGACCCGGCGCACCGCGTCGGGCCCCTCCTCGCCGGTGAGCAGCAGGACGTCGTAGCCGTGCGCCCGGGCCGTAGTGGCCACCGCGATGGCGATCTCCATCATCACCGGCACGTACATGTCGGTGCGCAGGGGGACCATCAGCGCGATGATGTTGGACCGTTTGCCGGCCAGGGCGCGGGCACCCGCGTTCGGGTGGTAACCCAGCTCCCGGATGCTCTGCTCGACCCGCTGCCGGGTGGTCGCGGAGATGGACCGCTTGCCGCTGAGGACATAGCTCACCGTGCTCGCCGAGACTCCGGCGTGCTGAGCGACCTCGGCGAGGGTGACCATCCAGCTCTCCCAGGGTTGTGAAGCGCTTCGACACCGCGCATAACCGACAAGACGGGTAAGGGTGAGGATGACACTAGCTCCAGGCGGGCCGAAGTGTCCATAGGCTGTCGAAGCGCTTCGACAGCATGCTCCGGGGGTATGCGGGGCGCCCCGCATGCCGCAGTACATCACCCCCGCCCCGGTGATCCGACGGGCATGTCCACCGTTCGCGCGCGAGGGGTGGTGGGGTCGGCCCGTTTCGGGTACCAACGATCCAGTAGCACTGGTCGGTAACGAACGGTCCCATTCGTCCCTCTTCGCGGCGAGGTGAGCCTGAATGTCCGCCACCACCACCCCACGCACCACCGTCACCGAGCGCGAGGCCCGCCAGGTGGCGGAGGCCGCCCGGCAGCAGGACTGGCACAAGCCCAGCTTCGCCAAGGAACTGTTCCTCGGGCGCTTCCGGCTCGACCTCATCCACCCCCACCCGCTGCCCGACGACGAGTCCGTCCGGCGCGGCGAGGAGTTCCTGGCCAAGCTGCGCGCGTTCTGCGAGACGGCGATCGACCCCGCCCGCATCGAGCGCGAGGCCCGCATCCCCGACGAGGTCGTGGCGGGCCTGAAGGAACTCGGCGCCCTCGGCATGAAGATCGACCCCCAGTACGGCGGTCTCGGCCTCACCCAGCTGTACTACAACAAGGCCCTCGCCCTGGTCGGCTCCGTCAGCCCCGCCGTCGGCGCGCTGCTCTCCGCGCACCAGTCGATCGGCGTACCGCAGCCGCTGAAGCTGTTCGGCACCCAGGAGCAGAAGGACGCCTTCCTGCCCCGCTGCGCCCGCACCGACATCTCCGCGTTCCTGCTCACCGAGCCGGACGTCGGCTCCGACCCGGCCCGCCTGGCCACCACCGCCGTACCCGACGGCGACGACTACGTGCTCGACGGGGTGAAGCTGTGGACCACCAACGGGGTGGTCGCCGACCTGCTCGTCGTCATGGCGCGCGTGCCGAAGTCCGAGGGGCACAAGGGCGGCATCACCGCGTTCGTCGTGGAGGCGGCTGCCGAGGGCGTCACCGTCGAGAACCGCAACGCCTTCATGGGGCTGCGCGGCATCGAGAACGGCGTCACCCGCTTCCACCGGGTCCGGGTGCCGGCGGGCAACCGCATCGGCCCCGAGGGCGCCGGACTGAAGATCGCGCTCACCACCCTCAACACCGGCCGGCTGTCGCTGCCCGCGATGTGCGCCGGAGCCGGCAAGTGGTGCCTGAAGATCGCCCGCGAGTGGGCGGCCGAGCGCGAGCAGTGGGGCAAGCCGGTCGCGCTGCACGAGGCGGTCGGCGCCAAGATCAGCTTCATCGCGGCCACCACCTTCGCCCTCGAAGCCGTGCTCGACCTGTCCTCGCAGATGGCCGACGAGGACCGCAACGACATCCGCATCGAGGCCGCCCTCGCCAAGCTCTACGGCTCCGAGATGGCCTGGAAGATGGCAGACGAACTGGTCCAGATCCGGGGCGGGCGCGGCTACGAGACGGCCGAGTCGCTGCGGGCGCGCGGCGAGCGGGCGGTCCCGGCCGAGCAGATCCTGCGCGACCTGCGCATCAACCGCATCTTCGAGGGCTCCACGGAGATCATGCACCTGCTGATCGCGCGGGAGGCCGTCGACGCCCACCTCTCGGTCGCCGGTGACCTCATCGACCCCGACAAACCGCTGTCCGCCAAGGCGAAGGCGGGCGCGAACGCGGGCGTCTTCTACGCCAAGTGGCTGCCGAAGCTGGTCGCCGGACCGGGTCAACTGCCGACCTCGTACGGCGAGTTCAAGCACGGCATCGACCTCTCCGGGCACCTGCGCCACGTCGAGCGCACCGCTCGCAAGCTCGCCCGCTCCACCTTCTACGCCATGTCCCGCTGGCAGGGCCGGATGGAGACCAAGCAGGGCTTCCTCGGCCGGATCGTGGACATCGGCGCCGAACTGTTCGCGATGAGCGCGGCCTGCGTCCGCGCCGAGCGGCTGTGGCGCGAGGGCGAGCACGGCCGCGAGGCCTACCAGCTCGCCGACGCCTTCTGCCGCCAGGCCCGCATCCGGGTCGACGAACTCTTCGCCCGGCTGTGGACCAACACCGACGACCTGGACCGCAAGGTGGTCAAGCACGTCCTCGGCGGGGCCTACACCTGGCTGGAGGAGGGCATCCTCGACCCGTCGGGAGAGGGGCCGTGGATCGCCGACGCGACCCCCGGACCCCCCGCCCGCGAGAACGCCCGCCGTCCCTTCGGGAGCTAGCAGTACGTGTCGCTCGGATCCCGCGTCGTCCAGGAGCAGGTGTCGACCTTGCTGCCGCTCGCCTTGGTCAGCGTCGCCGTGTCCTTGTCGTTGTTCCAGACGTAGGCGCGGCGGTCCTGGTACTTGTCCGACGCGGTGTCCGAGCCGCTGCCGGTGTGCACCTTCAGGTACTTCCCGGCGCCGATCTTGACGTCGCCGAAGACGTACTTGTGGTTGGAGGCGTCCTTCAGCACCCACCCCTTGAGCGAGACCGCCGAGCCGCTGGTGTTCTTCAGCTGCACCCACTCGGCGTTCAGGCTCCTGTTCGAGCGGTTGTCCGTGCCGGGGCTGTCGAACCACACGTGGTGGATCTTCACGCCCCCGGCGGCCTGGGCCGGGGTGCTGAGCAGGGTGCCGGTGAGCAGGGCCGCGCCGGCGAGGGCGGGCAGGGCGGCGCGTATGCGCACAGTACGCATGGAGAGATCCCCCCAGGATGTCGTCCGCGAAGTCGCGGCCGGGCCGGGGTGACCGGCCCGGACTGAAGTGTTATCACATGATCTTCACGGTGCGTCCACAAAGCCGCTGAACGCACCCGAGCGAGGGACGCGCTGTCCGGGCCGTCACCGCGTGCCGCCACAATGGGGGGATGACCGACAGTCCCGCCCGTCCGGCCCCCCTCGCCGACCCGCACCTCGTCTACGACCCCGCCCCCGGGGACGGCCCCAAGGACGTGGTGGTCCTCGGCTCCACCGGATCCATCGGCACCCAGGCCATCGACCTCGTGCTGCGCAACCCCGACCGCTTCCGGGTCACCGCCCTGTCCGCGAACGGCGGCCGGGTGGCCCTCCTCGCCGAGCAGGCGCACCGGCTGCGGGTGCGGACCGTGGCGGTCGCCCGCGAGGACGTCGTCCCCGCGCTGCGCGAGGCGCTCGCCGCCGAGTACGGCGGTGCGCGGCCGCTGCCCGAGATCCTCGCCGGACCCGACGCGGCCACCCAGGTCGCCGCCTCCGCGTGCCACACCGTGCTCAACGGCATCACCGGCTCCATCGGCCTCGCACCGACCCTCGCCGCCCTGGAGGCGGGCCGCACCCTCGCGCTCGCCAACAAGGAGTCGCTGATCGTCGGCGGCCCGCTGGTCACCGCGCTCGCGAAGCCGGGCCAGATCATCCCGGTGGACTCCGAGCACGCGGCCCTCTTCCAGGCGCTCGCCGCCGGTACCCGGGCCGACGTCCGCAAGCTCGTGGTCACCGCCTCCGGCGGCCCCTTCCGCGGCCGGACCAGGGACGAACTGGCACACGTCACCGTCGCGGACGCCCTCGCCCACCCCACGTGGGCGATGGGCCCGGTCATCACGGTCAACTCCGCGACCCTGGTCAACAAGGGACTGGAGGTCATCGAGGCCCACCTCCTCTACGACATTCCCTTCGACCGCATCGAGGTGGTCGTGCACCCGCAGTCGTATGTCCACTCGATGGTCGAGTTCACCGACGGATCCACGATCGCCCAGGCGACGCCCCCCGACATGCGCGGGCCCATCGCCATCGGACTGGGTTGGCCCGAACGTGTCCCGGACGCGGCCCCCGCGTTCGACTGGAGCAAGGCCTCCACCTGGGAGTTCTTCCCGCTGGACGACGAGGCCTTCCCCTCGGTGAACCTGGCCCGGCACGTGGGGCGGCTCGCGGGCACGGCCCCGGCGGTGTTCAATGCCGCCAACGAGGAGTGCGTCGCGGCCTTCCTGAGCGGCGCGCTGCCCTTCAACGGGATCATGGATACCGTCACCCGGGTGGTGGAGGAGCACGGCACCCCGGTCACGGGAACCTCACTCACGGTGTCGGACGTCCTCGAAGCGGAGACCTGGGCAAGGGCCCGGGCCCGCGAACTCACAGCCACGACGGCGACCGCGGAGGCGCGTGCATGACGACCTTGATGTTCATCCTCGGCATAGTGGTCTTCGCGGTCGGCCTGCTCGTCTCGATCGCCTGGCACGAACTGGGGCACCTGTCCACGGCCAAGCTCTTCGGCATCCGCGTGCCGCAGTACATGGTCGGCTTCGGCCCGACCATCTGGTCACGCAGGAAGGGCGAGACCGAGTACGGCATCAAGGCGGTCCCGCTCGGCGGCTACATCCGCATGATCGGCATGTTCCCGCCGGACGACCAGGGCCGGGTCTCCGCCCGCTCCACCTCCCCGTGGCGCGGCATGATCGAGGACGCCCGCTCGGCGGCCTTCGAGGAGCTCCAGCCGGGCGACGAGACGCGCATGTTCTACACGCGCAAACCGTGGAAGCGGGTCATCGTCATGTTCGCGGGCCCCTTCATGAACCTGGTGCTCGCGGTCGCCCTCTTCCTCACCGTGCTGATGGGCTTCGGCATCCAGAAGGAAACCACGGTCGTGGAATCCGTCTCGCCCTGCGTCATCGCGCAGAGCCAGCACCGCGACAGCTGCAAGAAGTCCGACCCGTCGTCCCCCGCCGCACAGGCCGGCATGAAGGCGGGTGACAAGATCGTCTCCTTCGACGGCAAGCCGACCAAGGACTGGAACACCCTCTCGGACCTCATCCGGGACAGCGCCGGGAAGAACGTCGCCTTCGTCGTCGACCGCGACGGCCGGGCGGTGACCCTGCACGCCAGGATCGCCACCAACCAGGTCGCCAAGAAGGACGCCGGCGGCAACTACGTCGACGGCTACGTCAAGGCCGGCTTCCTCGGCTTCAGCCCCGCCACCGGCGTCGTCAAACAGGACTTCGGCGAGTCCGTGACCTGGATGACCGACCGGGTCGGTGACGCCGTCGACTCCCTCGTCGCCCTGCCCGGCAAGATCCCGGCCCTGTGGGACGCGGCCTTCGGCGACGGCCCGCGCGAGCCGGACTCCCCGATGGGCATCGTCGGCGCCGCCCGGGTCACCGGCGAGATCGCCACCCTGGACATCCCCGCCTCACAGCAGCTGGCCATGTTCGTGTTCGTGCTGGCCGGCTTCAACCTCTCCCTGTTCCTGTTCAACATGCTCCCGCTGCTCCCGCTCGACGGCGGGCACATCGCGGGCGCCCTGTGGGAGTCGCTGCGGCGGAACCTGGCCCGCGTGCTGCGCCGGCCCGACCCCGGACCGTTCGACGTCGCCAAGCTGATGCCGGTGGCGTACGTGGTGGCCGGGATCTTCGTCTGCTTCACCGTCCTGGTGCTGATCGCCGACGTGGTGAACCCGGTGAAAATCTCCTAGCCACCCGTCGTTCATCGCGGCCCGGACCCCTCGGGTTCCGGGCCGCATTCCATCGGGTGGGTTTACGGGTGGGGATGTGCTGACGCGGCGCCCGGTGCCGTAATCTCAAAGCCTGGGAGCCCGCCGTTGCACGGGACCGGACCTTGATCCACGACTTGGGGTTGCACAGCAGATGACTGCGATTTCTCTCGGCATGCCGTCCGTTCCGACCAAGCTCGCCGAGCGCCGGAAGAGCCGGCAGATCCAGGTCGGAAGCGTGGCGGTCGGCGGAGACGCGCCGGTCTCGGTCCAGTCGATGACCACGACCCGCACGTCCGACATCGGCGCCACCCTCCAGCAGATCGCCGAGCTGACCGCCTCCGGCTGCCAGATCGTCCGTGTGGCCTGCCCCACCCAGGACGACGCCGACGCCCTCGCCACCATCGCGAAGAAGTCCCAGATCCCGGTGATCGCGGACATCCACTTCCAGCCGAAGTACGTCTTCGCCGCCATCGAGGCCGGCTGCGCCGCCGTCCGCGTCAACCCCGGCAACATCAAGCAGTTCGACGACAAGGTCAAGGAGATCGCCAAGGCCGCCAAGGACCACGGCACTCCGATCCGCATCGGCGTCAACGCCGGCTCCCTGGACAAGCGCCTGCTCCGGAAGTACGGCAAGGCCA
>NZ_BMUI01000023.1 GCF_014650115.1 Streptomyces olivaceoviridis
CGGTGTCTGATCCCCAGTCAGCGGGGGTTGTCCTCCCGGCCGTTGGGCCGTTCCGACGTCTCAAACCTTAGCGGATCCGCCCGGCGATTCCCAATCGGGCCGCCGAGTCCCTATTCGAATTGAATTCGGGCGCGCCGAAATCAACCCGGAGGAGGGAACGTGCTGAAGGTGTGAGGGGTGCCGCTCAGGGCGGCTGAGGTGCCACCGAAGAACCGTTACGGCTCCGCGGCAACCCGAAGAACTTTACGGATCGAGCAGGGGCGTGTCAACACCCTGCTGTCAAGATCTTTTCCGGGGGCGTCAGTCCAGGTCGCTGAGCCGGCCGCCGGCGTCCGGCTGGGCGTGCTCCACCCGGCGCAGCAGTCTGGTCAGGACCTCACCGAGCACCGCGCGCTCCGCCGGAGTGAGGTCCTGGAGCAGGTCCTCCTCGAAGACCGTCGCCAGGCGCATCGCCTCCAGCCACTTCTCGCGGCCCTCGGGGGTCAGCTCCACGATGACGCGGACGCGGTTGGACTCGTCGCGCTCCCGGGTGACCAGTCCCTCGGTGACCATGCGGTCGATCCGGTGCGTCATGGCGGCCGGGGTGAGGCCGAGCCGCTTGGCCAGCTCGCTGGGGCCCATGCGGTAGGGGGCGCCGGAGAGGACCAGCGCCTTGAGGACCTCCCACTCGGCGTTGCTGATGCCGAGGGCGGCGGTCTGGCGGCCGTAGGCGACGTTCATCCGGCGGTTCAGACGGGACAGCGCCGACACGATCTTCTCGACCTGGGGGTCCAGGCCCTGGAACTCGCGCTGGTAGGCGGCGATCTGTTCTTCGAGCGTCGGCTCTGTGACGCCGGGGGTGTCGGCCATGGCCGCAGTATCGCACGGGAGTCCTTTGCCTTGAAGTCCTTGACCATGTACTCTTTAGCTTTGAAGTTTAGCTTCGAAGTCTTCAGGTCTAACTAGTGAGAGAGGTGAACGTGACCAGGGCGATGGGCGCGGCGATGCGCCGGATCCACGTGGGCAACGCACTCAGCGCGTTCGGGCTCGGCTTCACCGTCCCCTACCTGTACGTCTATGTGGCGCAGGTGCGGGGACTGGGAGCCATGACGGCGGGTCTCGTGCTCGCCGTCTTCGCCGTGGCCGCGCTGATCGTGCTGCCGTTCGCCGGCCGGGCGATCGTGCGGCGCGGCCCGCTGCCGGTCCTGGTCGCCGCCCTGGTGACCGCCGCCGTGGGCGCGCTGAGCCTCGGTCTGGCGGGCAGCGCCGCGAGTGTGCTGCTGTCCGCCGCGGCGCTCGGGGCCGGGCAGGCCGTGATGCAGCCGGCGCTGGCGACGATGATTGTTGACTGCTCCTCGGCGGACACGCGCTCGCGTGCGTTCGCGATGCAGTTCTTCCTCCAGAACCTGGGGCTGGGCGTCGGCGGTCTCATCGGCGGCCACCTCGTCGACACCACGCGCGTGTCGTCGTTCACGCTGCTGTTCGCGATCGAGGCGGCGATGTTCCTGCTGCTGGTCGGCGTGCTGGCGACCGTGCGGATGCCGCACTCGCCGCGCCTGGCGGGCGCTCCGGCGGGGTCGGCGAAGGGAAGCTGGAAGCAGCTGCTCGGGAACCGGGCGATGGTGCAGCTGTCCGTGCTGGGCTTCGTGATCTTCTTCGCCTGCTACGGGCAGTTCGAGTCGGGGTTGAGCGCGTACGGCGTGGAGGCGGCCGGGATCTCCACGTCCGCGCTGGGTACCGCGCTGGCCGCGAACACGCTGATGATCGTGGTCGCCCAGTTCGTCGTGCTGAAGTTCGTGGAGCGGCGCCGGCGGTCCCGGGTCATCGCCGCGGTGGGGGTGATCTGGGCCGTGGCCTGGCTGGCCGCCGGGTACGCGGGGCTGGGACACGGCAGCCAGGAGATGGCCACGGCCGCGTTCGTGTCGACGTACGCGTTGTTCGGGCTGGGCGAGGCGATGCTGTCGCCGACGGTCGCGCCGCTGGTCGCCGATCTGGCGCCGGAGGGCATGGCCGGGCAGTACAACTCGGCGTTCGCCCTGGTCAAGCAGCTGGCACTGGCCGTCGGTCCGGCGGTGGGCGGTCCGCTCGGGGCCTCGTTGCCCGGGCCGTACATCGTGACCTTCCTGCTGTTCTCGCTGGGGATCACCGTCCTGGCGCTGTGGCTGGGGCGTCGGCTCACCGCCGTACAGGACCGGCCTTGGCTGGCGCGCGGGACCCGGGTGGTCACCCGGGGCGGGGCGTCCACGGGACCGGTGCCCGCGGACGCGTGAGCCCGCGGTGCGTCACGGCCGTCACCTCCGGGTGACGGCCGTCGTCGTGTGCCGGGCGTGTCGGTCGGCGGGTGGCGAGGTCCGGGTCGGTGGCTCCGGGGCGCGGGTCCTCGGCGTCCAGCGGTTCGCCGAGGGACGGCGTCATGATCGGGGCGGAGCAGGTGTCGTATCCCTCGGAGATCTCGGGCGCGTCGCTCGGTACGCCGGATCCTTCTGCCGCGGTCGGCTTCCGGCACCGGGCGGGCGCGTGACCGCGCTGCCGCGCCGGCGGGTCCGGCCACCGGTCAGTGCTTCGCCTTCGGCAGGACGAACTCGCACCACACCGCCTTTCCGCCGCCGGGGGCGCGGCGACAGCCCCAGCTGGAGGCGATCGTCGCGACGATGGCGATGCCCCGGCCCGACTCGTCGCCGGGCCCGGCGCGACGGCGCCTCGGCAGGTGGTCGTCGCCGTCGGTGACCTCCACGATGAGGCGGCGGTCGGTGCGGCGGAGGCGGAGCCGCATGGGCGGGGTGCCGTGCTGGAGGCTGTTGGCGACCAGTTCACTGGTGGCGAGGACGCCGAGGTCGTGCAGTTCGGCGGGGAAGCGCCAGCTGGTGAGGACGCCGGAGGCGAAGGCACGCGCGCGGGGGGCCGCTTCGACGCCGCCGAGGAGTTCGAGGGCCGCGTTGCGGAAGAGGTCGCCGTCGGGGCCGGTCCGCGCGGGGTGCTGGAGGACGAGGACGGCGACGTCGTCGTCGTGGTCGGCGGTGACGCCGGCCGAGCGGACCAGGCGGTCGCAGACGACCTGGGGGCTGCCGGTCGCGCCGGCGAGGGCGCCTTCGAGCGCGGCGATGCCCTCGTCCAGGTCGGCGTCGCGGCGCTCGACCAGGCCGTCGGTGTAGAGGACGGCCGTGGAGCCGGGGCCGAGGGCGATGGAGCCGGAGGAATGCATCCAGCCGCCGGTGCCGAGCGGCGGGCCGGTGGGTTCGTCGGCGCGGGAGACCGTGCCGTTCTCGTCGCGGACCAGGATCGGCAGGTGGCCGGCGGACGCGTAGACCAGGCGGCCCTCGTTCGGGTCGTGGACGGCGTAGACGCAGGTGGCGATCTGGTTGGCGTCGATCTCGGCGGCGAGGCCGTCGAGGAGTTGCAGGACCTCGTGCGGGGGCAGGTCGAGGCGGGCGTAGGCGCGGACGGCCGTGCGGAGCTGGCCCATGACGGCGGCGGCCCGCACCCCGCGGCCCATGACGTCGCCGATGACGAGGGCGGTCCGGCCGCCGCCGAGGGTGATCACGTCGTACCAGTCGCCGCCGACCGCGGCCTCGGTGCCGCCGGGCTGGTAGGTGGCGGCGATGCGCAGGTCGTCGGGCTGTTCCAGTTCCTGCGGGAGCAGGGAGCGCTGGAGGGTGACGGCCGTCTCGCGCTGGCGGCGCTCGCTGGCGCGCAGGCGCTCGGCGGCCTCGGCGTGGTCGGTGACGTCCGTGGCGAAGACGAGGACCGCGCCGCCGCCTGCGGCGCGGTCGCCGTCCTCGGCGACGGGGGTGCAGGTGAAGGTGTACGAGCGGCCGTCGACGGCCTTGCGGGACTTCAGGGTGCGGGGCCTGCCGCTGCGCAGCACCTGGTCGAGCAGCGGGAGCAGGCCCAGTTCGGCGAGTTCGGGCAGGGCCTCGCGGGCGGTCGCGCCGGTGGCGCGGGCGCCGAAGGCCGTCGTGTAGGCGTCGTTGACGTAGGCGATGCGGTGGTCGGGGCCGTGGAGGAGGGCGACGAGGGCCGGGACGCGGTCCAGGACGTCACGCGCGGGCAGTTCGTCGACGGCGGGTACCGGGGCTGTGCCGTCGGCGGGCTGTTCGGCGCGGGCCGCGGGCACGGAGCCTTCCCCCCGCCGGTCCGGGGAGACCGCCGTCTCGGTCCGCGCGGCGGCGCGGCGCTGCGTTCCGGGGAGCCGGGCGCTCCAGCGCGTGAAGTTCACTTGGGGAAAGCCTCGTGGGTGCTAGGGCGGGCGGGTGCCCGTCCGACGTCGTAGGGCAGTCTGGCAGGGAGCGGGCCGCGGCGGGCGACAACCGTCAGACGCCGGGGCGGGCCGTGGAGTTCCTGAGTCCGGTCAGGACGACCCCTTCGGGTCGTCGGAGGGGTCGTGAGGAGGATTTCCACCGGCCGCGAGTTCGAACTCCGCTCGGGGGTGTTCGAGTGAACCGAGCGAGACGATCTCCCGTTTGAAGAGCCCGGCGAGGGTCCATTCGGCGAGCACCCGGGCCTTGCGGTTGACGGTGGGCACCCTGCTGAGGTGGTACAGGCGGTGCATGAACCACGCAGGGTAGCCCTTCAGTTCGCGCCCGTAGACCTGTGCGACGCCCTTGTGCAGGCCGAGGGAGGCGACCGAGCCGACGTACTTGTGCGCGTACGTCTGGAGGGGCTCGCCGCGCAGGGAGCGCACGATGTTGTCGCCGAGGACCTTGGCCTGGCGGACCGCGTGCTGGGCGTTGGGGGCGGTCTCGGTGCCGGGTTCGGCGGCCGTGACGTCGGGTACGGCGGCGGCGTCGCCGGCGGCCCAGGCGTGCTCGGTGCCGTCGACGGTGAGCTGGGCGGTGCAGCGGAGCCGGCCGCGGTCGGTGCGCGGCAGGTCGGTGGCGGCGATCAGCGGATGCGGTTTGACGCCGGCCGTCCACACGAGCGTACGGGTCGGGAAGCGCTGGCCGTCGCTGAGCACGGCGACGCGGTCGGCGCAGGACTCCAGGCGGGTGTCCAGCAGCACCTGGATGTTGCGGCGGCGCAGCTCGGTGACGGTGTACCGGCCCATCTCGGGGCCGACCTCCGGGAGGATGCGGTCGGTGGCCTCCACGAGGATCCACTTCATGTCCTCGGGGCGGAGGTTGTGGTAGTAGCGCGCGGTGTAGCGGGCCATGTCCTCCAGCTCGCCGAGGGCCTCGACGCCCGCGTAGCCGCCGCCGACGAAGACGAAGGTGAGGGCGGCGTCGCGGACGGCCGGGTCGCGGGTGGAGGAGGCGATGTCCATCTGCTCGATGACGTGGTTGCGCAGGCCGATGGCCTCTTCGACGGTCTTGAAGCCGATGCCGTACTCGGCGAGGCCGGGGATGGGCAGGGCGCGGGAGACCGAACCGGGGGCGAGCACGAGTTCGTCGTAGCCGAGGAGTTCGGCGGTACTGCCGTCCTCGGCGGTGGCGAGGGTGGTGACGGCGGCGGTGCGTACGGCGTGGTCGATCGAGGTGACCTCGCCGACGACGACGTGGCAGTGGTCCAGGACGCGGCGCAGCGGTACGACGACGTGGCGCGGGGAGATCGAGCCGGCGGCGGCCTCGGGGAGGAACGGCTGGTACGTCATGTAGGGATCGGGGGTGACGACGGTGATGTCGACCTCGCCCCTCCTCAGCTCGGCCCTCAGCTTCCGCTGGAGGCGCAGGGCCGTGTACATCCCGACGTAGCCGCCGCCGACAACCAGAATGCGCGCACGTTCCTTCACCATCCCATGACGCACCCGCCGCTGGAGTTTGTCCACAGCCCCGACAATTTGTGTGACCGGCGGTCCGGTGTGCGCACGACCGGCCGCGGCGTCCGCGCGGGACGAAAGGGGGCAGGTCAGCGGGGGCGGGCGACAGGGGGCGAAGGGCGGGAATCGGGATGTATACACCCCGTACTCCGATCGGGGGGCGCACTGTACGGAACCTGCCCCTTCTGAATTGACTTCCTCTCAACTATGTTCGTGTGTCGACGGGGTGTAGGGAATGTGGTCGAACGGGTCCGCGACGGGCGGATCCGGTCGGGACCGAAGCCAGTTCCGCGCACCTCGCGTTCAGTTGCGGGGAGTCTCCGGGGGGAGACGTCATTACCGGGGGAAACACATGCATGTTCAGGACACGCATTGGGCATCGGCAGCGGCCGTCGCACCCGGCGGCAAGGCGATGAGCGCGGCGGTGGGCAGTGGACGCGCGGACACGGCGCGGACGACCCCGCTGCGGGTGGACGCACAGCGCAACCTGGAGCACGTGCTGCGCGCGGCGCGTGAGGTGTTCGGCGAGCTGGGGTACGGCGCGCCGATGGAAGATGTGGCGCGGCGGGCCCGGGTCGGGGTCGGCACGGTGTACCGGCGCTTTCCCAGCAAGGACGTGCTGGTCCGGCGGATCGCCGAGGAGGAGACGGCCCGGCTGACCGAGCAGGCCCGGGCGGCGCTCGGGCAGGAGGACGAGCCGTGGTCGGCGCTGTCGCGGTTCCTGCGGACGTCCGTGGCGTCCGGGGCGGGGAGGTTGCTGCCGCCGCAGGTGCTGCGGGTCGGCTCCGCCGGTTCCGGTGATGCCGGAGCGGCCGGTGAGGCGTTCGGCCTCGCCGGAGAGGCTCGGGTGCCGCAGCAGCGGGTGCAGCCGGGCAGTGCCGAGCTGCGGCTCGTGGCGCAGGAGGCCGCGGTGGCCGATGACGCCGGGGCCGGGGCGCTGCTCGACGTGGTCGGGCAGTTGGTGGACCGGGCCCGGGCGGCGGGTGAGCTGCGGACGGACGTGTCCGTGGGTGACGTGCTGTTGGTGATCGCCACGGCGGCGCCGTCGCTGCCGGACGCGGCGCAGCAGGCGGAGGCGTCGGCGCGGTTGCTGGACATCCTGCTGGAGGGGCTGAGGTCCCGGTCGTAGCCGGGCCTCGGCCTGCCTTCGGGGGCGTCCCGTCCTTGACCGGCACCACCCGCGCGGCTGTCGCGGTCGGGTGGTGCCGGTGGCCTTTGCGGGGCGGGTGCGCCGTCGGCGGCTGCGGGTCGCGCCGTACGGCCGCTGCCCCGTCGTGGGTGTGGGGGCGTGGGGCGGTGGTGGGGCGCACCCACGCCGTCCCGCGCCCCCCTTCTCCGTTGGGTGGCCCTCGCATCGGCTGCGGCGGCTGGGCGTTCGAGGGGTGTTCGGGGGATGTGGGGGCACGTGCGCTCGGATGAGTGGATGGGGTGCGCGCGGGGGGCTTCGGGGGAGTTCGGTGTGGCAGGCTGAGGCCTGACGGGTTGGGCTGAGCCGGGGTCGGGGGCTGTCCGCGATGGGCGTTGACGGGTGGGACGGGTCGCGCGGTGACGACGGGGACGCGGAGACTCGGGAGCTGACCTCACCCCAGGTGCCGCACCAAGGCGGACGGCCGGCTTCCTCCGGCGGGGGCCGTGACGGGAACGTGCCCGCCCAGCGTGGGGGAAGCGTGCCGCCGCCCCGGGGGACGCCGCCCGCCGACACCGAGCTGATCGAGCGGATGCGCGGCGGTGACGACTCCGCCTACGAGGAGTTGTACCGACGGCACGCCGACGCGGTACGGCGCTACGCCCGCACCTGCTGCCGGGACGGGCACACCGCCGACGACCTCACCGCCGAGGTGTTCGCGCGGATGCTGCAAGCGGTGCGGGGCGGCTCCGGGCCCGAACACGCCGTACGGGCCTATCTGCTGACCTCGGTCCGGCGTGTCGCCGCCCACTGGACGAAATCCGCCCGGCGGGAGCAACTCGTCGACGACTTCGCCCTCTTCATCCAGCAGGCCGCCCGGGTCCCGGAAGCCCCCGACGACACCGCGTTCATCGGCACCTCCGGGGCGGGCCTCGGTCTCGGCGCCGACGCCCGCGCCCTGCACGAGGCCGAGCAGTCCATGGCCATGCGGGCCTTCCGCTCGCTGCCCGAACGCTGGCAGGCCGTGCTGTGGCACACCGAGGTGGAGGACGAGTCCCCGAGCGAGGTGGCCGTCCTGTTCGGGCTGGACGCCAACGGCACCCGGGTGCTCGCCAGCCGCGCGCGCGAGGGGCTGAAGCAGGCGTACCTCCAGGCCCACGTCAGCGCCGCCCTCGCCCAGGACGAGGAGTGCGCCCGCTACGCCGACCAGCTCGGCGGCTACGCCCGCCGCAAGCTGCGCGTCCGCGCCGAGCGGGGCCTGCGCAAGCACCTGGAGGAGTGCGCCAAGTGCCGGCTGGCGGCGGCGCAGATCGAAGAGGTCGCGAGCGGTATCCCCGCTGTCGTGCCGGTCGCGGTCATCGGCTGGTTCGGGGCCGCCGGGTACGCCAAGGCCCTCGGGATCGTGGCCGGCGGCGCGGGGGCCGGGGCGGCCGGCGCCGCCGCCGCGGCCGGCGGCTCGTCCGGCGGGGCGAGCGGCGCGGGCGGTGCCGCGGCCTCCGAGGGACTCGGGGCGCCGGTGAAGGCCGGCATCGCGGCCGGTGTGGTCGCGGTGGCCGCCGCCGCGGTCGCGCTGGCCCTGGTGAACGACGGCCGTCCGGCGAAGGAGGTCGCCCAGCCGGCGCCTGCCCCCTCCCCGTCGGTGTCCGCGCCGGTCGTACGGCCCCGGACGCCCGCGCCCGCACCGCCTCCGCGCACGCCCCCGCCGAAGCCCGTCGCCCGCGCTCCCGAACCGGCGCCGACGCCCGCCGGCACGCCTGCCCGCACGCCCACCCCGACAGCCCCGACAGCCCCGACAGCCCCGGTGAAGCCGGCCCCCGAGCCCGTCCCGCCGCCCGCACCCACGCCCACCCCCACGCCCACCCCCACGCCGATGCCGAGACCCAAGCCGACCCCGACGCCCGCTCCGCCGCCGGCGCCCACCGTCTACGAGCTGAGCGAGCTGCGCTTCGACGTCGTCGGCGACGGCACCCGGCCCGAGATCGCGCTCGGCGAGAGCAGCTGGGTGTGGCAGCGGTACGGCATGTCCGTCGGCGGCGAGCGGTACGCGCGCGGGGTCACCGTCCACGGCGACTCCTCCGTCACCATCGCCCTCAACCGGCAGTGCACCGCGTACGACGCGCTGGCCGGCGTGGACGACATGACGCCCGGCCTCGGCAAGGTCTCCTTCTCCGTCTACGCCGACGGGGTGCGGCTGTGGCGGTCCGGCATGGTCAAGGGCCGCGACCCGGCCGTCTCCGTCCACGTCGACCTCACCGGGCGCGGGACCGTACGGCTCGTGGTGGAACCGCACGGCAACGGCTTGGACCGGGCGGCGCTCGCGGACTGGGCGGAGTCCCGGTTCACCTGCCGCTAGCCGTCCCGGCGCCCAGCTCGCACAGGACGTCCGCCACGCCGAAGGAGTCACCCCGGGCGCACTCGGCGGCGTAGCGGTCGGCCGGGAGGGCCGCGCGGGCCGTGGCGCGCACCCGGGCGGCCTCGCCGCGTTCCGGTTCGGGCCGGTCGAGGCCGTCGCGCCAGTGGTCCGCGGCGGCGAACAGCCGCAGCGCGCCCGGCAGATCGCCGAGCCGGGCCAGCAGACCGGCCGCCACGTCCACCAGGCCGGCCGTGATCGACTCGGCGCACCGGTGGTCCACGGCCTCGCGCAGGGCCTCCACCAGGATCGACAGCCCGTGCGCGGGTCCCGACTCGTCGGCCGCGATCAGCGCCTCGACCATCCGCTGGGCCGCCACGAACTGCGGGGGCGGGGTGCCGTCCCGGATCACCGCGCGGGTCGCCTCGTACAGCTCGCGGGCCTGCGCGTGCTGGTTGTCGTGCAGGGCGATGTGGGCGCGCAGGAGCAGCACGAAGGCCCGGGACTCGGGTACCGCGTACCGGTCGGCGGCCGTTTCCGCCTCGTCCAGCGCGGCCAGCGCGGCCTCCCGGTCGCCGGAACGGTAGGAGATCTCGGCGAGCCGGGCGATCAGGAACGGCGACTCGGCGTAGGCGCCCACCTCGTAGGCGAGCCGCAGCGCTTCCTCGTACTCGGCGCGCGCCTCCTCGTACCCGCCCCGGACCAGGGCCGCCTCGCCGGCCGCGCCGCATATCTGCGCCCGCATCCAGCGGTCACCGACGCGCCGGCCGAGCGTCCGCAGCTCGGCCAGGTCCTCGTCGACGCCCCGCAGGTTGCCCGGGGAGTCGACGGTCACATGGGCGCGGTACATCAGGGCGACACCGAGTTCCCAGTCGCCGCCGTAGCGGCGGCAGTTGGCGACGCACTGCGTCATCTGCGGGCGGATGTCCGTGGGGCCGCCCAGGTAGTAGGAGGTCAGCGGCCAGATGATGCCCGGGAGCCGGGCGGCCTGCGGTCCGCCGCCTTCGTAGGCCGCTCGCACGCGCGCGAGGTACTCCCGGGTCCGTTCGTCGGCCGCGAGGGTCTCCGTGCCCGTCTCGGCGGTGAGGAACAGGTCCAGCATCCGCAGGTCCATCCGCAGCTCGCGCAGCGGATGCCCGGCCTCGCCGTCGGGGGCGGCGAGGAAGGCGCCCACCGGGTCGGTGGTCTTCGCCCGTGCCCTCACCTCGTCGGCCGGCGCGCCCGCGGGCAGGGTGTCCAGGGCGATGCCCAGGCGGAGCACCAGCCGCACCCAGGCCACCGCCTCCTGACGGTGGTTGCGCAGCCACCAGAACCAGCCGGTGGCCAGGACGACGGCGCCCGCCTCCGCCTCGTCGCCCGCGCGGACGGCGCGGTCCAGGGCCGCGCGGATGTTGTCCATCTCGGTCTCCAGGCGGGCGATCCAAGGCAGTTGGGCCGCCGACCGCAGCCGTGGCTCCGCCTCCTCGACCAGCGCACGCACCCACGCGCGGTGGCGTCGCTCGGCCGCCGCGCGCAGCCCGGGGACCTCGGCCGCGCGCTCGGTGGCGTACTCGTGGATGGTCTCCAGCATGCGGTACCGCATGCCGGTGCCGGAACCGGTGCCGTCCGGGTCGTGCGGGGCGGCGACCACCAGGGACTTGTCGACCAGCGCGCCGATCAGGTCCGCCGCCGGGCCGGTGCACACGGCCTCGGCCGCCGCGAGGTCCCAGCCGCCGGCGAACACCGACGCCTCGCGCAGGACCGTCCGCTCCCGCTCGTCCAGCAGCTCCCAGGACCAGTCGACGACCGCGCGCAGGGTCTGCTGGCGGGGCAGGACCGTGCGGCTTCCGGAGGTGAGCAGGCGGAAGCGGTCGTCCAGGCGGTCGGCGATCTGGCGCGGGGTCAGCAGCCTGAGCCGGGCCGCGGCCAGCTCGATGGCCAGCGGCAGCCCGTCCAGACGGCGGCAGATCTCCGCCACGGCCTCGGTGTCACCGAGCACCGCGTCGGCGTCGGGACGGACGGCCTTGGCGCGCTCGGCGAAGAGGCGGTGCGCCTGCTCCGGGACGAGGGGCTCGACCGGGCGCACCGACTCGCCGGGGACGCCCAGGGGTTCACGGCTGGTCGCGAGGATCGTGAGCCCCGGGCAGTGGGTGAGGAGGGTCTCGGCGAGGGCGGCTGCCGCGCCGATGACGTGCTCGCAGTTGTCAAGGATCAGGAGGTGGCCGCGCGGGGCGCAGTACTCGATCAGCAGGGCCGTGGGGTCGGCCTGCGGGGTCGCCAGCTCGTTGGTCAGCAGCACGGTCTCGCGCAGACCGAGCGCGCTGACCACCGCGCCGGGCACCGCCTCCGGCCGGTCGAGCGGGGCGAGCTCGACCAGCCAGGCCGAGGGCAGTGGTGCGGCGGCCTCCTCGGCGAGGCGGGTCTTCCCCGAGCCGCCCGGTCCGGTGAGCGTGACCAGGCGGGCCCTGTGCACGTCGGAACGAATGGCCGCGAGCTCCGGTTCCCGCCCGACGAAGGAGGTCAGGCGGGGACGGAGATTGCCGGTGCGCTCGGGGGGTTTCGGGGGCGCGGGGTATGCCGGATGCACCGGGTGCTCGGGGGTGTGCGCGGGCTTGGGGGACTCCAGGTGCTCGGCGGTGTGCACGGGCTTGGCGGTCTCCGGGTACCCGTGGGCGTCCAGGGGCTCCTGCTTCAGCAACGAGGCGTGCAAGGACTGGAGTTCCGGGCCCGGGTCGGTGCCGAGGGAGTCGGCGAGGGTGCGGCGGGCGGACTCGTAGGCGGCGAGGGCGTCGGCCGGGCGGCCCGCGTCGCGCAGCGCGCGGATGAGGAGGGCGTGCAGGGGCTCGTCGTACGGGTGGACGGTGGTCAGTTCCCGCAGCTCCGGTACGGCCTCCTGGGCGCGGCCGAGGGCCAGGGCCGCGGCGGCGCGGGCGCGGGCCGCCTCCAGGCACAGTGCCTCGGGGCGGGCGGCGGCGGTGCGGTCGGGGAGGTCGGCGAGGGCCGGGCCGTACCAGAGGGCGAGGGCCTGGGTGAGGGTGCGGTGGGCGGTGGCCGGGTCGCCGGCGGTGAGGGCCTGGGTGCCGGTGTGGGCGAGGCGTTCGAACACGTGGAGGTCCACCTCGTCCTCGGCCGCTTCGAGGCGGTAACCGCCCGGGGTGGAGGCGATGGTGTGCCGGCCGAGGGTGCGGCGGAGGCGGCCGACGAGGGCCTGGAGGGCGGCGGGGGCGTCCTGGGGCGGGTCGTCCGCCCAGATCTCCTCGACGAGGGCGTGGGGGGCGGTGGTGCGGCCGGGGCGGAGGGCCAGGGCGGCGAGGAGTGTCCGCAGGCGCCGGCCGCCGATGGGTACGGGGGTGCCCTGGTCGTCTGCCGCTTGGGTCACGCCCAGGATTCTGTACCGCACCTGGTCATTGTGGCGGGGGGTGGCGGACGGGGCACGGGGGTTTCGGTTCTCGGGGCTCCCGGTGCCCGGCAGGGCTGCCCGCGGCCGGACGCGTCCCGAAGGCGCGGGGGGTGCTGCGCGACCGGCCGCGACGGACCCGCGGACGCGCGGCGGGCCCAGCCCCCACGCTCACGCCCCCACGCTCACGCCCCACCGCTCGGCCCCCACCGCTCACCCTCCCGGCGTGAGCGCGCTGCGCCTCGGCTGGATCCCCGAAGGGACCGCGCGGGAGCGGGTCGGGGTGCCCGTCCAGCAGGTGCCGCGGCGGGAGAGGAGGCGGCGGAGCCAGAGTTCGAGGGAGACGAGGTCGGCCAGGCCGTCCAGGGGAAGGGCCTCGCCCGCCGCGGCGGAGCGCAGGGCCTTGCGGACGACACGCGCCTCCACCAGGCCCGCGTCGGCCAGCAGCGGTGTGGAGAAGAGGTCCAGGAGGGGGTCGGCGGCCGTCCGCAGCCCCGCGCGCGCGGCCGCCGCCGAGGACGCGTGGGAGGGCGCGCCCCAGCCGGGCGGGAGGTCGGTGACGCCGGCGCCCTCCAGGACCGTACGGAGGATGGCGGCGCGGGCGCCGGGCTGGACGCGCAGGGCCTCGGGGAGGTCACGGCAGGCGCGCACGACCTGGTTGTCGAGGAACGGCGCGTGCAGCCGCTGGGAGCGGATCTCCGCGGCCTGCTCCAGGACGCGGAGATCGGCGGCGTGCCGGGCGAGTGCCGCACGCGCGCGGTAGTCGCCGGGGCGCTGTACGCCGGTCGCCGAGCGGTCCGCCTCCGCCTGGAGCAGAACCGATACTTCAGCCAGCGCCTCCCCCGTCAGCCACCGGGCGGCGGGCCCGGGTCTCGCCCAGGCCAGCGCGGCGAGGGACGCGTCGACCGCCCCCTTGGGCTCGTCGAAGCGGCGCCGCATCAGCCGCTCGGCCAGCACCTCCAGGCCCGCCCGGTAGGGGGTGCGGGCCAGGCGCCGGGCTGCGCTGTACACGCGCGCGGGGACCATCACGGAGCCGTCCGCGCGGGCGAGCGCGGCGACCGGCCGGACCAGGTGGCGCCGTTTGCGGTCCACCAGCAGGTCGGCGAGGCGGGCGGGGTGGGCGTCCAGGACCTGGCGGGCGCCGTGCCCGGTGAAGTGGTCGGCGCTGCCGGCGGCGAGCCGCGCGCGGTGCCGGGCCGCTTGGACCAGGGAGGGGCCGGGTTCGTCGGTCAACGGGCCGTCGAGGTCGGCGTACGGCAGGGTCTCCTCGCCGCCGGTGACCACGACGTGGTGCAGCCGGGGATTGGCCGCCAGGGCACCGGCGCGCTCCAGTTCGGCCTCGCGGCCGGTCGCGGTCAGATCGTTGAACGTGACGGCGAGGAGCCGTTCGCCCGCGCCCGTACCGTGGCCGAGGAGCGTGCCGGGTCGGCCGGGCAGCCCGGCGGCCAGCAGCGCGAGCGTGCCGGAGGCGGGGCCGCCGGACAGGTCGGCGCCGATGCCGGGGACCGGCATCCCGCGCGCGGCCCGCCGCTCCGCCGGCCCCATGCCGGGCACCGGCCCGGGGTCCAGGTCGGGCACGTGCCGAGGGGCCGACAGCCGGGTGCGGACGGCCTCCACGAGCACGTCCCGGACGGCGTCCACGGCGCGGCCGGGCTCGGCCGGGGGCGCGGCCACGGCGAGGGAGGCGACCGGCTCGTACCCGGCGACCTCCCGCGCCCCGGCGCGCAGCACCAACGCGTGCCCCGGCGGAATGCGCCGCACACCGTCGTACGGGGTGCTGTCGCGCAGCGCGGCCGGGACGTCCGGGGCGGCGAGCAGGGCGGCGAGGTGGGTGAAGTCGAGGTTGGCCTCGACGAGGTCGGCGAGGGGCAGCGCGGCGGTGGCGTAGGCGGTGCCGCCGGCCCAGGGGGTGTAGAACACCGGCCGGGCGCCCGCGAGATCGCCGCAGACGGTGATGCGGCGGCCGGCCTGGACGACGGCCGTGTAGCTGCCGGGCCAGGTGGTCAGATGGCGCACCGCGCCCCCGCGCGCGGTGAACAGGCCGCGCCTGAGCTCCTCGTCGGTGGCACCGCAGATGCCGAGGACGGCGATCCGGTTCTGTGCGTCGGCGTGCACCACGCGCACCTCGTCCGGGCGCCAGTCGCCGACGGCCCACAGCGGGTCCGGGTCGCCCCACAGGGGGTGGGAGCCGACCGGGTGCAGGGTCTCGCCGTCGTATCCGACGGCACCTGCGGAGCCGATCCCGGCGGCGCCCGCGGCGGTGCTGCTCCACCCCACCAACCACCGCATCGACGCCTCCACAGGCTGTGGACAAACAGTGCACCGTACGAACCGGACCCCATGCTGCCATGAAGGGCGCGCGGGAGAGGGACGGCGGCACCGCCTTCGATCGAGGGAAAATCCAGGGAAACACGCGCGGCCGGCCTGGGGAGTTGGCGGGCGACCGGTGTCCGCGGGATGGGTGCCGTCCGGGCGGTACCGCACGGGCCCGGCGCGAATGCGCCCCCTGTGCGCTCCCCCAAGCCGCCCTTCACGCCCTCAAGTTGCATGGTAGGAGCGGCAATTGAGCGCACACGACAGAGGGTGGTTTTCAGCCAATTAACTGGAGGGGCACCGGAGATGAGCACGCTCCGTACAGGCCTGCGGAGCGCGCGGCGGTCCACGCGCGCGCACGGTCCGGGAGGCGGGCATCGCCTCCCGGACCGGTCCGCCACCCGCGGGGATGAAGGTGGCGGTGTCCCCCAGCCCACTGGATCCAGTACAGCGGGCCGACCCACGCAGAAGCCATGGAACCGCTCCCCGGGTGGCCGGAGAAGAGCGCACGGGCGGGCGCACGGCCACACGTGCGGGGGCACGCGGCGACAGACCGTGCACGGTGCGTACAGGGCCCGGACTTGCGTACGGACCACAATCCCGCCAACCGGAACAATGCCCCTTAACGCTTGGGATGCGGCGAACTACGCTGGGTTTACGAATGCCGCGTGGTTATGCCAGCGCGGCAGCCGTCTGTGTCGAGGGGTGGCTCATGTCCAGGGAGCAACGCGGGCCGAACGAGAAGCTCGGCGCCGTTCTCGCCCTCGCGGGAATCAGCAACGCGGGACTCGCCCGCCGCGTCAACGACCTTGGCGCGCAACGCGGGTTGACGCTTCGCTACGACAAGACGTCCGTGGCGCGCTGGGTGTCGAAGGGCATGGTGCCGCAGGGTGCGGCGCCGCACCTCATCGCCGCCGCCATCGGTCAGAAGCTCGGCCGGCCGGTGCCGCTCCACGAGATCGGCCTGGCGGACGCCGATCCCGCGCCCGAAGTGGGTCTCGCCTTCCCGAGGGACGTGGGCCAGGCGGTGAAGTCCGCGACGGAGCTGTACCGCCTCGACCTCGCCGGCCGCCGCGCCGGCTCCGGCGGGATCTGGCAGTCGCTCGCCGGGTCGTTCGCCGTCAGCGCGTACGCGACGCCCGCCTCACGCTGGCTGATAACCCCCGCCGACAGCTCGGTCGCGCGGGAGGCGGGCTCCGCCGAGGGGTCCGGCGCATCGATCAAAGTCGGCCACAGTGATGTGCAGAAGCTCCGGGAGGCCGCCGAGGACGCCAGACGGTGGGACTCCAAGTACGGCGGCGGGGACTGGCGTTCGTCGATGGTGCCGGAGTGCCTGCGGGTGGAGGCGGCCCCGCTGCTGCTCGGCTCCTACTCCGACGAGGTCGGCCGCGCCCTGTTCGGTGCCTCGGCCGAACTCACCCGGCTCGCCGGGTGGATGGCCTTCGACACCGGGCAGCAGGAGGCCGCGCAGCGGTACTACATCCAGGCGCTGCGGCTCGCGCGGGCGGCGGCGGACGTCCCGCTGGGGGGCTACGTCCTCGCCTCCATGTCGTTGCAGGCGACCTACCGGGGCTTCGGCGACGAGGGGGTCGATCTGGCGCAGGCCGCGCTGGAGCGGAACCGGGGGCTGGCGACCGCGCGGACGATGAGTTTCTTCCGGCTGGTCGAGGCGCGGGCACACGCGCGCGCGGGAGACGCGCAGGCGGCCGGCGCGGCACTGAAGGCGGCGGAGGGGTGGCTGGAACGGTCCCGTCCCGGCGACAACGACCCGTCCTGGCTCGGTTTCTACGGGTACGACCGGTTCGCCGCGGACGCCGCCGAGTGCTACCGGGACCTGAAGGCGCCGCGTCAGGTGCGGAGGTTCACCGAGCAGGCGCTGTCGAAGCCCACGGAGGAGTTCGTGCGGTCGCACGGGCTCAGGCTGGTCGTCTCCGCGGTCGCCGAGCTGGAGTCCGGCAACCTCGACGCGGCGTGCGAGCAGGGGGTGCGGGCCGTGGAGGTGGCCGGGCGGATCTCGTCGGCACGGACGACGGAGTACGTGAAGGACCTCCTGCACCGGCTGGAGCCGTACGGGGACGAGCCGCGGGTGGTGGAGCTGCGGGAGCGGGCCCGGCCCCTGCTGATGGCTCCGGCGTAGAGAGGGACACTGCCGCACCCGGCGTTTGAAGCCGCTGTCAGTGGCGCAGTGCACTATCGGAGGCGGAGGTGGTGCAGGTGCGGGCCGGGGCGTACGACTGTGATGTGCTCGTCATCGGTGGGGGGATCGTCGGGCTGTCGACCGCGTATGCGATCACCCGGGCCGCGCCCGGTACGCGCGTGATCGTGCTGGAGAAGGAGCCGGGGCCGGCCCGGCACCAGACGGGGCGCAACAGCGGGGTCATCCACAGCGGGATCTACTACCGGCCGGACTCGCTCAAGGCGCGGTACGCGGTGCGGGGCGCCGCCGAGATGGTGAAGTTCTGCGCCGAGTACGGCATCGCGCACGCCGTCACCGGCAAGCTGATCGTCGCCACCGAGCGGGACGAGCTGCCACGGCTGCACGCGCTGGTGCAGCGGGGGCGGGAGAACGGCATCCCGGTGCGGGAGCTGGGACCGGCGCAGATCACCGAGTACGAACCTCAGGTGCGCGGCCTCGCCGCCATACACGTCGGTACGACCGGGGTGTGCGACTTCGTGGGCGTCGCGGGCGAGCTGGCGCGGGCCTCCGGGGCGGAGATCCGCTACGGCGCCCGGGTCGTGCGCGTGGACCGGCGGCCGGAGCGGGGCGTGGCCGTGCTCACCGCGGCCGGGGACGTCGTACGCGCGCGCGTGCTGGTGAACTGCGCCGGGCTGTACTGCGACGAGGTGGCGCGGCTGACCGGCGACGACCCCGAGGTGCGGATCGTGCCGTTCCGCGGGGAGTACTACGAGCTGGCGCGGCCGGAACTGGTGCGGGGGCTGGTGTATCCGGTACCGGACCCGGCGTTCCCGTTCCTCGGGGTGCATCTGACGCGCGGGATCGACGGGGGCGTGCACATCGGGCCCAACGCGGTGCCGGCGCTCGCCCGTGAGGGGTACGACTGGGGGGTCGTACGGCCCCGGGAGCTGGCCGGGACGGTCGCGTGGCCGGGGTCCTGGGCGATCGCCCGGCGGCACTGGCGGTACGGCGCCGGTGAGCTGCGCCGGTCGGTGTCCAAGGGCGCGTTCCTGGAGGCCGTGCGAAGACTGCTGCCCGGGGTGGAGGCCGGGGATCTGGTGCGGGCCCCGGCCGGGGTGCGGGCGCAGGCGGTGCTGCGGGACGGGACGCTGGTGGACGACTTCCTGATCCGGGAGGGGGCGCGGGCGGTGCACGTGCTGAACGCGCCCTCGCCGGCGGCCACGGCTTCGCTGCCGATCGGGCGGGAGATCGGGCGCCGGGCGCTGGCGATGCTCGGCTCGCTGTAGTGGCCCGTCGGCACCCGTAAAATCGGTCGTACTGTGTCTGACTCCCTGAACGCCCCCGCCCCGCCCCCGGCCCCCCACAGCCCCGGTGTCCCCGTCCGGCACACCCGGGCCAAGGGCGAGCCGCGCTTCCCCGACGGGCCCAAGGCCGATCCGGCCGGGTCGCACTTCGAGCGGCGGATCCGGAGCTTCCAGCCGCGGCGGAGCCGGGTGACGGCCGGGCAGGCGGACGCGTTGCAGCGGCTGTGGCCCGCATGGGGGCTGGACATCGACGGGCAGCGGGTGATCGACCTCGGCGAGCTGTTCGGCAACGACCGGCCCGTGGTCCTGGAGATCGGGTTCGGGATGGGCGAGGCCACCGCGCGGATGGCCGCGGGCGACCCGGACACCAACGTCCTGGCCGTCGACGTGCACACCCCCGGCCAGGGGAACCTGCTGGGTCTCGCCGACCGCAACGGCCTGTCCAACATCCGGGTGGGCAACGGCGACGCGATCATCCTGCTCCGGGAGATGCTCCGCGCGGACTCGCTGGACGGGCTGCGCGTCTACTTCCCCGACCCCTGGCCCAAGAAGCGGCACCACAAGCGGCGGCTCATCCAGCCCGAGTTCCTGACGCTCGCCGCGTCCCGGATGAGGCCCGGCGCGCTCCTGCACTGCGCGACCGACTGGGAGCCGTACGCCGAGCAGATGCTGGACGTGCTCACCGCGCACCCCGGCTTCGAGAACACCCAGGCGGACGGCGGTTTCGCACCGCGCCCGGAGTTCCGGCCACTGACCCGTTTCGAGGGACAGGGACTGGACAAGGGACATGTGGTGAACGACCTGCTGTTCCGGCGTGTCCCGCACAGCACCGCTGAGCAGGACCGATAATCCGTTCCAGCCCCTCGTCCCGCCACCGTTAGGGTCGATGCCGTGGCCACCAGTCCTCCGTTTCCGACGTATCCCCCGAGCCCCGGCGGCGGTGTGCTCCGCCACCCGCACTGGTGGCAGCGCAGGTGGGTGCGGTACGGAGCACTGAGTTCCCTGCTGGCCCTCTCCGGCCTGGTCATCCTCGCGCTCGTACGGCGGCAGACCGGCACGGAGGGCTTCCTCGTCGGTCTCGGGCTCGCCGTGCTGCCCGTGCCCTGGCTGATGGCCGCCTTCCGGTGGCTGGACCGGGTGCAGCCGGGCCCCTGGCGGAACCTGGTCTTCTCCTTCGCCTGGGGGGCCTGTGCGGCGGCGCTGATAGCCATCGTGGCCAACAGCTTCGCGACCAAGTGGATAGCCACCTCGACCGCGGATCCGGCCAGTGCCGACACGCTCGGCGCCACCGTGATAGCCCCCATCGTGGAGGAGTCCGCGAAGGCCGCCGCCGTCCTGCTGGTGTTCCTCTTCCGCCGGCGTGACTTCACCGGGATCGTGGACGGGGTGGTGATAGCGGGCGTCACCGCCACCGGGTTCGCGTTCACCGAGAACATCCTCTACCTCGGTACGGCCTTCGGTACCGACCAGCTCACCGGCGACCGCGGCATCGCCTCCGTCACCGCCGCCACCTTCTTCGTGCGCATCGTGATGTCCCCGTTCGCGCACCCCCTGTTCACCGTCCTCACCGGCATCGGCTTCGGCGTCGCCGCGCTGTCCGCCGAGCGGCAGCACGCGCGGCGGGTGCTGCTGCCGGTCTGCGGGTTGCTGCTGGCGATGGGCATGCACGCCTTCTGGAACGGCTCCTCCACCTTCGGCGAGTACGGCTTCTTCGCCGTCTACGGCGCCTTCATGGTGCCCGCGTTCGCGGTGGTGACCTGGCTCGCGATCCGGACCCGGCAGCGGGAGCTGCGGACCGTGCGGGCGGAGCTGCCCACGTACGTGCTGGCCGGGTGGCTGGGGCCGGCCGAGCCGTTCGCGCTCGGGTCGATGCGGGCGCGCCGGATGGCCCGGGACTACGCCCGGCACCACCACGGGCGCCAGGCGGCGCGGGAGGTGGCCCGGTACGAGGCGTGCGCGACCTCGCTGGCGTTCCTGCGGCACCGGGGGCGGAACGGGAAGGCCGGGCCCGACTTCGTCGTCCGGGAGCGTGAGCTGCTGGACGAGCTGTGGAAGCGCAGGGGTGTGGCCCGGCCCGCGTTGGAGTACGCGAGCAGGGCGTCCGTTCCGGCGCCCGGCTACTGGGGGGCGGTGGCGCCGTACGGGTATCCGGCGGTGCCGTACCCCGCGTACAACCCGTACCGGACGTAGTCGCGGGGGCTGACGGGGGTCCTCCGGCACCGCCGGGCCGCGCCGTCGCGGTGGGACGGCCTAGGCGGACGCCTCCGTCAGGCGGGCCACCTCGGCCTCCGTCAGCTTCAGCTCCGCCACCCCCAGCAGCGCCGGAAGCTGTTCGACCGTCCTCGCCGAGGCGATCGGGGCCGTGACCGTGGGCTGGGCGGCGAGCCAGGCCAGGGCGACCGTGGCGACCGGGGCCTCGTGGGCCGCGGCGATCTCGTCCAGGGCCGCGAGGACCTTCTGGCCGCGCTCGGACTCCGCGTGCTTCTGCGCTCCTTCGGCGCGGGCGCTGTCGACGGTCTTGCCGGGCCGGTACTTGCCGGTGAGGAAGCCCGAGGCGAGGGAGAAGTACGGGACGGCCGACAGACCCTCGCGGGCGACGAGGTCCTGCAACGGGCCCTCGTAGGTGTCCCGGGAGACCAGGTTGTAGTGCGGCTGGACGGCGACGTAGCGAGCGAGGCCCTCGCGGTCGGAGAAGTCGAGGGAGGCCCGCAGCCGCTCGGGGCTGATGTTGGAGGCGGCGATGTGCCGCACCTTGCCGGCCTTCACCAGCTCGTCCAGCGCGCCGATGATCTCCTCGACCGGCACCTCGGGCTTGTCGAAGTGGGTGTAGTAGAGGTCGATGTGGTCGGTGCCCAGGCGGCGCAGGGAGGCGTCGGCGGCGGCCTTGATGTTGGCGGCGGACAGGCCCTGGTACTCGGGGTGCTGGCTGACCTTGGTGGCGATGACGACCTCGGAGCGGTTGCCGCGGGCCTTGACCCACTTGCCGATGATCGTCTCCGACTCGCCGCCCTGGTTGCCCTCGATCCAGGCGGAGTAGGAGTCGGCGGTGTCGATGAAATTGCCGCCCGCCGCGGTGTAGGCGTCGAGGACGGCGAAGGAGGTCTGTTCGTCGGCGGTCCAGCCGAAGACGTTGCCGCCGAGGGAGAGCGGGAAGACCTCTAGATCGGAAGAGCCGAGTTTACGAAGTGACGTCATACGTCATGTCAACACCGGCGGTGGGTGATCGCATCCCACCGCCGGGCCCGAGTTCCCGCCAAGTTCCCGCGAGGGTTCCCGCGCGGGACGGGACTGTCAGGGGGTGAGGCCCTTGTCGCGCAGCCACGCCATCGGGTCGATGCCGGTGGGCTGGCCGCCGGGGTGGACCTCCATGTGGACGTGCGGGCCGGTGACGTTGCCGGTCGCGCCGACGCGGCCGATGACCTCGCCGGTGGTCACCTTCTGGCCGACGGAGACGCTGATCGAGGACTGGTGGCAGAACCACAGCTCGGTGCCGTCGTCCAGGGTGAGGATCGTGCGGTAGCCGTAGGAGCCGGCCCAGCCCGCCTCGGTGATCGTGCCGCTGTGCACGGCCTTGATCAGGGTGCCGGTGGGGGCCGCGAAGTCGAGACCGGTGTGGTGGCCGGAGGACCACATCCCGCCGGCCTGGCCGAAGGTCGAGGTGATCGTGTACGAGGAGGTGGGCAGCGTGTACTGCTCGGCCAGCTTCGCCAGCCGCTCCTCCTCGGCCTTCTTCTCGGCGGCGGCCTCCGCCTTCTCCTTGGCCGCGGCGGCCTTGGCGGCGGCCTCCTTCTCGGCCTGGGCTGCGGCCTCGGCGCTCTGCTTCTCGGCCGCGGCGACCGCGGCGGCGGTGGCCTTGCTCTCGGCCTGGCCCTGCTGCTGCTCGGCCTGGGCCATGATCCGGTTGCGCAGCGCCTCGCCCGCGTCGGCGCCGTCCTCGTCGGCGGCCGTGGTCACGCCGACGGTGCTCAGCGTGGCCGTGGCGGCCTGGGCCGGCTGGTGGTCGGCTGAGTCGTCGTCGAAGAGGGAGCCGACCGAGGGCAGGTCCGGCAGGGAGATGGAGACCGGCGGCTTGCCGGTGTTGGCGCTGGCCATGCCGCCCGCGCCGACCGCGGCCATGACGCCGACGCCCAGGACGGTGGAGCTGCGCGCGAAGCCGCCGCGCTGCTTGGCGACGCGGTGCCGGCCGCGTACCGGGGCGACGGACTCCTCGGTGGGGTTCCACTCCTCCCAGGGGCCCTCCTCGGCCTGGTAGGAGCCGTACCCGAAGGTCTCGGGCTCGCGCTGTGCCGGTATGAACGGGGCTTCTGGGACAGGCCGGTTGGACGCCACGCGGGCGTACTCCTTTCCTTCCTTTCGCCTACCGGGTTAGCTGACGGGTTCGGAGCAGGAAGGTCTCCTACGCGCGTATACCGGTCGTGGACTCCGTGAGTTCACGGCGGCATCCGCGTGATTCACCCCAGGGTGGTGGTTCCCCGGCTCCCTTGCGGGATTCGGCGCGTGCGCACGGAGCCGCCTCTTGTGACGGCTGTGACGACCGCGCTGCGTTATCGAACGTTAATAGACCTGCCAGTCACTTTCCAAGCCGTTCAGCTTGATCATTCACGTCTTTACCGGCGGAGTTATCGGCCACTACCCCGCCAAAGCGGGCGAGTTGACCGGGCATCGGCCCCGTTCAGCAGTCACTTTCGGTTTTGATGGTGACTCAGATGTTATGCGCACGGCGCTCGCCCGGTGACCGTCGGTGATGTTGCGGGCCGTCGTACGGCGAGCAGCGCCATGTCGTCGGTCATGCCGCCCCCGGAATGCCGGCGCACCTCCTCGGCGAGCCGGCCGACCAGCGCGGCCGGGCCGGCGAAGGTGCGCCCCGCGAGGCGCCGTTCGGGGTCGTAGAACCGGCCGTGGGTGTCCCGGGCCTCGGACAGGCCGTCGGTGTGGAACAGCAGGGTCGCGCCGCTCGGGAAGGCGGTCTCGGTGGCCCGGTCCGGCCACAGGCCGAGGTCGCCCATGCCGAGCGGCAGCGCGGGCTCGGCGGGGACCAGGGTGCGCAGGGTGCCGTCGGCGTGCAGCAGCAGCGGTGGCGGATGGCCGCGGTTGACGATCCGTACGACGTCGTCGCCGTGCGGGAGTTCGGCGAGGACCGCGGTGGTGAACCCCTCGAAGGCGTCGATCCCGTCGCGCCGGGTGCCCTCGCGGGCCAGCGCCCGCTCCAGCCGCTCGGCGACCGCCTCCAGCGTGGCCTCCTGCTCGGCCGCCTCCCGGAACGCGCCGATCACCACGGCCACCGCGGCGACCGCGCCCATGCCCTTGCCGCGCACGTCCCCGACGACCAGCCGGACGCCGTACGGGCTGTCCTGCACCGCGTACAGGTCGCCGCCGATGAACGCGTCCTGCCGTGCCGCCTCGTAGCAGGCGGCGATCTCGTAGCCGCCGATCCGTTCGTCCGGCTCCGGCAGGACGGCCCGCTGGGCGGCCTCGGCGATCTCCCGGGCGGAGGCGAGCCGCCGGTCGCCCCGGCGGACCACCCGGTTGATGGCGACGGCCAGCAGGGCGACCGTCGCGACGGTGACCACGTCGGTGAGGGTGCCCACGGCCGGATGGACCCCCGCGTCGGTGTGCACGGCGTAGGCGGCGGCGAGGGACGCGAGGCCGGTCAGGACGGTGGTGCGCAACGACGACAGGGGCGCGGCGACCAGCGGGGCCGCGGTGAAGAACGGGACGGCGGTGAAGTCGTCCGGGGCGAGCAGGCCGTACAGGACACCGCAGGCGATGAGCAGGGCGGGCAGGGCGCGGGCCAGGGCACGGGGGCCCGGACGGCGGCGGGCGCGCACCGGCACCGGTTCGTCGCCGAGGCCCGGGTCGGGCACGGGGTCGCCGGGGAGCCGGCCGCCCGCCCTGGCGTACGGGCTCTCCTCCACCTTTCCAGGGCGCACCGCGTGTCTCCCGGTTGTCCGACGTACCTCCAGGTTTCCGGGCCCCGGGGCGGGCGGCGACCGGTGTGGGCCGAAAGGGGTGTGCGAGCGGTCCCGCGCATGGCGTACACTGGAGTCACAACGACGCGGGGTGGAGCAGCTCGGTAGCTCGCTGGGCTCATAACCCAGAGGTCGCAGGTTCAAATCCTGTCCCCGCTACTGAAGACTCAGGGCCCGGAATCCAGCGGATTCCGGGCCCTGAGTCGTTTCCGGCCCAGGGCCCGGGCGGGCGCTCACAGCACGTGGGCGTTCGGCGCCTTGGCGAGTCCCTCCAGTTCGGGAAGCACGACGACCCGCGCGCCCCCCGCGACCAGGACCCCGCTTCCGTCGGCCCCCACCACGAACGTGTCCGGCTCACGCCACGCGGTGACCACCCTGCGCACCCCGGCCCGGAGAATCAGCTCGGCACAGGGCGCCGGCCGGGACGCGCGCCGGGCGCAGGGCTCCAGGCTGCTGTACACCGTGGCGCCGGCGAGCCGCGCATCGGCGGGAGCGATCTTCGCGAGCGCCGCCTCCTCCGCGTGCACCACCGGATCGGCGCCCTCACGGGAGTACCCCCGCGCCAGCTCCGTACCGTCGGCGGCCACCACCACCGCACCGACGCTGAACGCCGTCTCCGACGGCGGACACTGCGCCGCCAGTTCACAGGCGGTCCGCAGCCAGTGGCGGTCGGCGGCGGTGGCGACCGCCCCGGTGCCGGGCGCCGTCGGCACGTACCGCATGAGCACGACGTCCTCGATCCGGCGGGTGTCGAGCAGGCGCAGCCGTCCGGGCTGGTAGGCCCCCGGCCCGAACAGGCGGGGCGCCGCGGGGTCGCCGACGAACAGCGGGGCGAGGACCAGCTGGAGTTCGTCGGCGAGGCCCTGGTGCAGGAGCTGGGTGTGGACCGTGCCGCCGCCCTCGACCATCAGACGACCGACGCCGCGCACGTCGTGCAGATGCTCCAGCAGGGCCCGCCAGTCCAGGGCGGGACCGAGCGGAACGACGTCGGCGGTGCGCCCGAGGCGGCGGGCGGCCCGCTCGGCGCCCTGGTCGGTGGTGTAGACGATCTTGTCGCCGCCGGTGTGCCAGAACTTGGCGTCCGGGTCGAGGTCGCCGGTGGCGGTGACCGTGACCTTCAGCGGGTACTCCGGCTTGCCCCCCGCCACCCGGGCCGCGCGCCGCTCGGCGGAGTTGACCAGCAGGCGGGGATTGTCGGCGCGGATCGTGCCGGCGCCGACGAGGATCGCGTCGACCGAGGCCCGTACCGCGTCGACCCGGTCGAAGTCGGCCGGGCTGGACAGCAGCAGGCGTTCGGGGCTGGTGTCGTCCAGGTAGCCGTCGAGGGAGACGGCGGCGGACAGCAGCACGTACGGCAGGGGCATCGGCGCCCTCTCTTCGCGGAGGCGGACCTCACTCGTCCGGGCGGACGGGCTTGGTTCAAGTTTTAAACAAACTTACACTGGCGGCATGACGACCCGCTGGCTCACCCCCGAGGAGCAGCGCGCCTGGCGCGCCTACATGGCCGCCTCCCGCCTCCTGGAGGACGCCATCGACCGGCAGCTCCAGCAGGAGGGCGGCATGCCGCACCTGTTCTACTCGGTGCTGGCCTACCTCTCCGAGGCCCCCGACCGGCGGCTGCGCATGACCGATCTCGCCGAGAGGCTGAAGATCACGCGCAGCCGGCTCACGTACGTGGTGACCCGGCTGGAGCGGGACGGCCTGGTGCGCCGGGAGAACTGCCGCTGGGACAAGCGCAGCTCGCTCGCCATGCTGACGGACGAGGGGGTGGCCGTCCTGGAGCGTACGGCACCCGGGCATGTCGAGACGGTCCGCAGCACCCTGTTCGACCGGCTCACCCCGGAGCAGGTGGGGCAGCTGGAGGAGATCTGCACGGGGATCGCGCGGGGCCTCCAGGGCGAGGACGACGCGTCCGGCGCCGAGGACGTCCCCTGGCGGCGCCGTTCGTCCTGCTCGTCGTCCCCGGCGTCCTCCTGAACGGGCCGGACCCGCCGATTGCTTTAACTTTTAAGCAGAGGTAGGGTCCCTGCGAACCGCTGCTTCAAATCTGAAGCAACTGTCCCGGAGGACCCGCATGCCCGACATCCCCGCCGCCACCCCGCGCGCCCGCGTCCGGGTACCGCTGCGCTTCGCCGACGGCTACGGCGCCGACGCGGAACTCGTCACCTTCCACGGCCTCACCGACGGCCGGGAACACCTCGCCGTCGTCCTCGGCGAGCCCGGCCCGGTCCCGCTGGTGCGCCTGCACTCCGAGTGCCTGACCGGGGACGTCTTCGGCTCGGCCCGCTGCGACTGCGGACCGCAGCTGCGCGAGGCGGTCGAGCGCATCGCCGGCCGCGGCGGCGTCCTGCTCTACCTGCGCCAGGAGGGCCGGGGCATCGGCCTCTACAACAAGCTCGACGCGTACGCCCTCCAGGACGAGGGCCTCGACACCTACGCGGCGAACGCCGCCCTCGGTCTGCCGGAGGACGCCCGCGACTACACGGCCGCCGCCCAGATGCTCGGCGCCCTCGGCATCACCGAGCTGGACCTGCTCTCCAACAACCCCGACAAGGCCGCACAGCTGCGCTCGCTGGGGATCGCGGTACGGGACCGGGTGCCGACCGGTGTCTTCACCACCCCCCACAACGTCCGCTACCTGCGCGCGAAGGTGCTCCAGACCCAGCACACCCTGCCGCTGGCCGAACTGACGGCGGGCTAGCCGGCGGCGGAGCGGCCGGGGAGCCGGCGGGCCGAGAGGACACCGAGGAGGAGCAGGGCCGCCGTCACGGTGCGGGTGAGCCGGAAACCGGCCGGCGACGGGCCCGCCGAGGCCGGCACCACCGACAGCAGGGCCGTACCGGCCGACGCGGCGAGCCGGGTGGTGACGCTCGGCGCGGTGTTCAGCGCGGTGCTCGCCCCGGGCAGCCGGTCCGGGGGCAGGCCACGGGTCGCGGTCGTCATCGCCGGCATCAGCGTCATCCCGGCGCCGACGCCCATCACCGCGCCCGCGACGACGATCCGCCAGAGCGCGACCCCCGCCATGCCGGTCTGCCACGCCAACAGCCCCACACCCGTTACGGCGTCCTGCCCCTGCCGGAACCGGAGACGGACCGCCTGCTCAGGGCCGGGGTGAGCGCGCTCCTCAGGGCTCACGGGGCGGCGGAGCGGCGGAGCCCGGATCGCGCATCAGCCCACCTTGTATGACCATATTTCTGGTCTGTACCAGGACCGACGGACCCGTGCCCGCATCACCGTGGAGGTCGCCGTGTCGGAATCCAACGTGACCGGCCAGGACGCCGCGTCGTCCCGCACCGCACGCTCACGCCTGAGGCCGGTCGTGTACGGCGTGGGCGCGGCGCTCACCGGTGTACTGGCCGTCGCCTCGTGCGGCAACGGCAACAGCAACGGCGGGGTCGGCACCTCCACCCCGACCGCGCCCGCCACGTCGAACTTCTCCGGCACCGTGCCGTCCGGCATGTCGTCCTGGGCGGAGTCGAAGAAGGCGGAGGCCAGCGCCTCCGCCTCCGCCGCGGCCTCGTCGGCCTCCGCCCGCGCGTCCGAGTTCGAGGCATCCGTGTCCGCGGACACCGAGCGCGCCCGCGCGGAGGCCCAGAAGCAGCTCGCCAAGGTGAAGGGGCGGGGCAACGCGACGAACGACGTCTCCATGACGGGCGTCCCCCTGTCCCAGACCCACAACGTCCGCGCTCTCCTCGTCACGATGACCAACCGCACCGACAAGCCCGCGTCCTTCGCGGTCCAGGTGGACTTCAGCGACTCCCACGGCAAGGTCGTGGAGACCGTCGTCGTGGGGGCGCAGAACGTCAAGCCGGGGCAGAAGGCGGAGCGCTACGCCATCAGCCACAAGCCTCCCGAGCCCCATCTGACCGCCGAACTGGCCAAGGCGCAGAGGTACTGACGGCTCAGGGGCCGGCGCAGGCGCACCGGCGGCAGCGCCCCCGGAGAACGCGACAGCGCCCGAGCCGGCCGAAGCCGTCCCGGGCGCTGTGCCGCGGGGCGGAGGGGGTGCCCCCCGGGGCCCGCGGACGGTAGGCCGTGTGGGACTCGAACCCACAACCAAGGGATTAAAAGTCCCCTGCTCTGCCAATTGAGCTAACGGCCCGTGCGATGTTGCCTGTCCGAGCATAGCCGGACGAGGCCGTGTCGCCGATCGGGTATCGGGGACACGGCCACGTCGGATGTCACCGGTGTGGGGGGATGGTTACTTTTCGGCCGGGATGGGAGCGGGTGCGGGGCGCCTGGTGAGGAACCAGTGGCGGGCGGAGGCCAGCCACCAGGTCGCCGAGAAGCCGAGGACGACAAGGACGGCGACCGGGGCGTAGTTGAACGTCGTCCAGGTGACCGGGGAGACCTGCGGGAGCATGAACAGGACGGTGATCACCAGCACCCAGGTCACCGAGATCACCCCGATGAGGCGGGACCAGCGGCCCAGGTGCCAGGGGCCGGGGGTGAACGCGGCGCCCTTGCGGACGCGGAGGAAGGTCGGGATGACGTACGCGATGTACAGGCCGATCACCGCGATGGACGTCACCGCGGCGTAGGCCGTCGTGTTGATCAGGTACGGCAGGCCCAGGGCCAGGGCTCCGAGCGCGGCCAGCCACACCGCCGCCACCGGGGTCCGGGTGCGCGGGCTGACCGTGTGCCAGAGGTGGGAGAAGGGCAGCGCGCCGTCCCGGGAAAAGGCATAGATCATGCGGCTGTTGGCGGTGACCGAGGCCATGCCGCAGAAGAGCTGGGCACCGATCACCACCAGCAGCAGGAGCTTGCCGGCCGTGGCGCCGAGGGCGTCCAGGAGGATCTGGGCGGGCGGTGCGCCGGTGGGCGACGTGAGTGCCCCGTCGTACGACTGGATCGCGAACGTGAAGCCCAGCAGGAGGACGAAGCCCGCGATCCACGACGTCCAGATGGAGCGGACGATGCCCTTCGGGCCCGCGGTGGCCGCGTCGTGGGTCTCCTCGGTCATGTGGGCGGAGGCGTCGTACCCGGTGAAGGTGTACTGGGCCATCAGCAGGCCCAGGAGCACCACGTACGGGGTACTGCCCCAGCCCGTCTCGTTGACGAAGTGCGTGAAGACGAAGGACGCCGACCGGTGGTGGTCCGGGACGAGCGCCAGCGCGCCGACGATCACCGCGACGCCGAGGACGTGCCACCACACGCTCACGCTGTTCAGGAACGCGACGATCCGGACGCCGAAGGTGTTCAGCAGGCCGTGCAGGAGGAGGATCGCCGCGAACAGCAGCACCGTGCGGCCGGGGGTCACCCGGAAGCCGAACTGGAGGTTCAGGTAGGCGCCGAGGAAGGAGGCCGCGCCGAAGTCGATGCCGGCGGTCACCGCCACCTGGCCCAGCACGTTGAACCAGCCCGTGAACCACGCCCAGGCCGCCGCCGAACGCGGGGGCGCCAGGCGGTGCGCCCAGAAGTACAGGCCCGCAGAGGTCGGGTAGGCCGAGCAGATCTCGGCCATCGACAGGCCCACGGACAGCGTCATCAGGCCCACCGCCACCCAGCCCCAGGTGATCACCGCGGGGCCGCCGGTGGTCATGCCGAACAGGTACAGGGTCAGGCAGCCGGACAGCACCGAGATGATCGTGAAGGAGACGGCGTAGTTCGAGAACGCCGACATACGGCGGGCGAGGACCTGGGTGTAGCCGAGTTGGGCCAGCCGTTCCTCGTCCGACAGGCCACCGGCGCTCACGTCATCTGTCATGCCCCCAGCAATTCCCCCACCGGGCACGTGACATGCGTCACTCGGTGACCGGAAATCGGTGGCCCGGGTATGCGCGAGGGCCCGTACGAACGGTGTCGTACGGGCCCTCGCCCTGTCTCACCCGGCGTCACCCGCCGGGGTGCCGGCCGATGCGGTGGCTGTCAGCCGATGCCGTGTCAGCCGTTGCGCTTCCAGCGCGGCTTGTCCTCGCGGCGGCCGAAGGAGCCGCCGGTGCCGCGGTGGTCGTCACGACGGCCGTAGGGACGGTCGTGACCGGCGGAGCGGAAACCCGGGCGGTCGTCGCGGCGGTCGCGGTTGAACGGACGGTCGCTGCCCCGGTGGCCACCGCGCTCGTCCCGGCGGAAGCCGCCACGGTCGTCACGGCGGTCGAAGGAACGGCCACCCCGGTCACGGTCGAACGGACGGCGCTCGCCCCGGTCCTCACGGCGCTCGAAGGAACGGCCACCCCGGTCGTCCCGACGGTCGTCACGACGCTCGAAGCCACGGCCACCGCGGTCGTCCCGACGGTCGAAGCCACGGTCACGGTCCCGGTCGCGGTCGAAGGGACGGCGGTCGTCGCGGCGCTCGAAGGAGCGGCCGCCGCGGTCGTCCCGACGGTCGTCACGACGCTCGAAGCCACGGTCACGGTCCCGGTCGCGGTCGAACGGACGGCGCTCGCCCCGGTCCTCGCGACGCTCGAAGGAACGGCCACCGCGGTCGTCCCGACGGTCGTCACGACGCTCGAAGCCACGGTCACGGTCGAAGTTCCGCCGCTCCCGGCGCTCGTACGGCGCCGAAGCCGCCGGACGCTCCTCGCGCTCGGTCTCGCGCTCCACGGGCTCCTCGGCCACGGTCAGCTGCTCCGCCGCCGTCGCCTGGGCCTCGGCCACCGCCGCCTCCGGGTCGTCGCCGCGCTCGCGGGCGACCCGGGCGACCAGCCGGTCGGCCTCCTCGCGCAGCTCCGTCGCGCGGCGCTGGGCGCGCTCCAGCTGCTTGGTGAGCTGGGCGACCTCGCGCTCGGCCTGCTGGGCGGCGTTGCCGGCGGACTCGGCCTGGACCTCGGTCATGGAGCGGGCGCCGGTGATCTCGGCGACCTCCGGGTCGAAGGCGGCGCCACCCTGGATGATGTGGCGGGCCGCGTCGACGCCGGCGTCCTCCATCAGGCGGAAGATCTGGCGCCGCTGGTGCGGGAGGGAGAGCGACACGACCGTGCCGGTGCGGCCGGCACGGGCGGTACGGCCCGCGCGGTGCAGGTAGTCCTTGTGGTCGCCGGCCGGGTCCACGTTGAGGACCAGGTCGATGCCGTCGACGTGGATGCCGCGCGCGGCGACGTCGGTGGCGACCAGGACGTTGACGTAGCCGTCCTTGAAGTCGGCCAGGGTGCGGGTACGGGCGCCCTGGGTCATGCCGCCGTGCAGCGCGTCGGCCTTCACACCCGCCTCGCGCAGCTGCTCGGCGACGCGGTCGGCGCCCAGCTGGGTGCGGACGAAGATGATCGTGCGGCCCTTGCGGGAGGCGATCGCGGCGGTGACCGGCGCCTTGTCCTTGGGCTTCACGATGAGGATGTGGTGCGACATGGTCGTCACCGCGCCCTGGGCCGCGTCCACCTCGTGCAGGACGGGCTCGTTCAGGTAGCGGTCGACGAGGGTCTTGATCTCGTTCTCCATCGTGGCGGAGAAGAGCATGCGCTGGCCGCCGGCCGGGACCTGGTCGAGCAGCTCGGTGACCTCGGGCAGGAAGCCCAGGTCGGACATCTGGTCAGCCTCGTCCAGGACGGCGATCTGCACGTCGTCCAGGGAGCAGGCGCCGCGGTTGATGATGTCGCGCAGCCGGCCCGGCGTGGCGACGAGGATGTCGACGCCGCGCTCCAGGGCATAGATCTGGTTGCCCATGGAGGTGCCGCCGCAGACGACCTTCATCTTCAGGCCGAGGACGTCACCGTACGGCTGGAGGGCGTCGGCGACCTGCATGGCCAGCTCGCGGGTCGGGGTGAGGATGACCGCGCGGGGCTTGTGCTTCTGGGTACGGCCGCCGGCCAGCTGGGCCAGGGTCGGCAGGCCGAAGGAGAGGGTCTTGCCGGAGCCGGTGCGGCCACGGCCGAGGATGTCCTTGCCGGCCAGGGCGTCCGGGATGGTCGCGGCCTGGATCGGGAAGGGGGTCGTCACGCCGTTCTGCGCGAGCTTGCGCACGATGCCCTCGGGGAGGCCGAGGTCGGCGAAGGTGGTCTGGGGGGTGTCAGCGGCCTCGGGGGCCTCGGTGACCTCGGTCGTCTCGTCGACGAGTGCGTTCTCGATCTCGGTGGTGTTCTCGATCTCGATCTCGTTCTCGGACACGACGATCTGGTCAGTGCTGGACACGGACATGCGAATGCGAAACCTTCCGGAGTCTCTTCGGCACGCGCCCGTCAACTCCGTGAATCGCTCACGACCGCCTCAATGCGGTCCGCCACGGCAAAGGAGAGTACGCGCCACACGGCGCGCTCTGTGGTGGCGCCGGGCAAATGGGATCAAACGATCTACCACCATACGCACCTACCACCCCCGAAGGCAAATGGAGCCGCAGAGGCGCAGCTCACACTCGCTGTCCGGCCGCACGCGTCTACGCCGGCACGCCCGCCGCCGGCGCCGGCTCCCGCTGGACCAGCTGCGGGCCCGTCTCCTCGTGGGCCGACGAGGACGGCTCGGCCGACGGAGGCTCGGTGACGGGCGGCGGCGGGGTGGAGGCCGGCGGCTCGGGCGGGGCGGAGGTCACGACGGGGGGCGTCGGCGGCGCGTTCGTCGGCACCGGCTCGCCGGGGTCGGCGGTCCTGCCCGGCTCGGCCGGCGCGTGGGAGGCGCTGCGCGCGGCGGACGGGGTGGCCGACGCCGAGCCCTTCTTCCCCCGCTTCGCCTTGCCGCCGTGCCCGTGCTTGCCGTCACCGGGCTCACCGCCTTCCCCGGCGAAACCGCCCGCGCCGGCCACCGGGCCGCCGTCGGGCACCTCGCCGCCGCGCTGCCCCGCCGAGTGCGAGGGCCGGGCCCGGCCCCCGTCGTCGCCCACGCTCACACAGCCGGCGGCGGCGGTGACGGCCAGTACCGCGGCGGCGAGACGGACGGGTACGTACAAGGGGCGCACGGCGGCCACCTCCGGGGCGAGGAAAGGAGTCAACCTCCCCAACTCCCGCCGCCGACAAGAGGACACGCGCCCCGCCCGCATCGACGCCCCGTACCCGGCCCACCCAGCACACAGCCCCGCACCCGGCCACGCACCTCGCTCCCGGCCCAGCACACGCGGCCCCGGCCACGCGAGCCGATCCGCGCCCCGCACACGCGCCCCCACACGCCCGCGCACCACCCCACCCGGCACCCACGACCCGCACTCAGCCACGCGAGCCGACCCCCGCCCGGCACACCCGGACCCGCCCGGCACACCTGGACCCGCCCGCCCGTACGGTCATCCGCCCGCCTGCACGGACCCACGCCCGGCCCTGCGGCCATAACGCCCAGCGCAAGCGCCCACACACCCGTACGCCCCACCCACTCGGCACCCACGACCCGCACTCAGCCACGCGAGCCGACCCCCGCCCGGCACACCCGGACCCGCCCGGCACACCCGGACCCGCCCGCCCGTCCGGCCGACTCGATCCCCGCCGGCACACCGGACCCGTCCACCCGCCGCGCGGCTCTCCGGCCTCACGCACGGACCAGCGCTCCCCGATGCGGTCATCGGCGCCGCACACGCTTCCCGGCCCGTGCGTGCCGTCGCGCTCAGCCGCCGCGCTCAGCCGTAGCCGAGGGCGTGGAGTCGGGCGTCGTCGATTCCGAAGTGGTGGGCGATCTCGTGCACCACGGTCACCTCGGTCTCCGCGACGACGTCCTCACGGCTGTCGCACATCCTGAGCGTGGGCCCGCGGTAGACGGTGATCCGGTCCGGCAGGACACCGGCGTACCACTCGCCCCGCTCGGTGAGCGGGGTGCCCTCGTACAGCCCGAGCAACTCGGGGTCGTCGGCGGGCGGCTCGTCCTCCACGAACACGGCCACGTTGTCCATGAGCCGCGTCAGCTCCGGCGGGATCCGGTCGAGCGCCTCGGCGACCAGTTCCTCGAACTCCTCGCGCGTCATCTCCAGCACAGGGTCATTGTCCGGGAACACCGCCGCATATCCACCAGGGGACGTGGGCATACGGCACCAATGGCCCGCGTCCCCGTCGCAGCCCTGAGCACCATGCTGAACCGGAACCCGAACCGCCCCGCCCGCCCCCGCTCGCTCCCCGCCCTGGAACTCGCCGACCGTCCCAGCCCCTGGCTGCGCGCCCTGGGACTCACCACGGTCGTCCTCGTCGGCGCCTGGCTGGGCCTGCTGATCGTCGGCGACGTCCGGGCCCCGGTCGGCCCGATGGACACGACGATGACGCTGCGCCCCTCCCTCAGCGGCGGCACGAAGATCAACGTCTCCCCGCTGGGCTCGCTCAGCCTGGACAGCCATGCGGCGCCGGTCCGCCTGGACGTGAACGTCGACCAACTGGACCCGCTCCGCTCGCAGGCGCTGGTCGACCACCCCGAGCGGCTCTCCGGCCTCCAGGACGAGGTCGCCCGGGACGTCGAGCACGGCACGCTGGACCTGGCCGTGCGCTCCTGCGTCGCCGTGGTCTCCGGGGCCACGGCCCTCGGCCTCGCCGTGTACCGCCGCCCGCGCCGGGCCCTCGCCGCCGGCGGACTGGCCCTGGCCCTGCTGGCCGCCTCGGGCGCGTCGGCGTACGCCACCTGGAACCCGAAGTCGGTCCTGGAGCCGCGGTTCTCCGGACTGCTCAGCTCGGCACCGTCGGTGGTCGGCAACGCCCGCAGCATCGTCACGGAGTTCGACGTCTACCAGAAGGAGCTGGCGCGCCTGGTGACGAACGTGACGAAGCTCTACGACGTCACCTCCACCCTCCCCGCCTACCGGCCGGACCCCTCCACCATCCGCGTCCTGCACGTGTCGGACATCCACCTCAACCCGGCGAGCTGGAAGATCATCGGCTCGCTGGTGGAGCAGTACAAGGTCGACGTGATCGTCGACTCCGGCGACACGATGGATCACGGTACGGCGGCGGAGAACGGCTTCCTCGACCCGATCCGGGACCTGGGCGTGCCGTACGTCTGGGTGCGCGGCAACCATGACTCGCGGACGACCCAGCGCTACCTGGAGCGCATGAAGAACGTGCGCGTCCTGGACGACGGGCGGGCGGAGACGGTGGCGGGCCTGCGCTTCGCGGGCATCGGGGATCCGCAGTTCACCCCCGACCGCTCGACGGCGCCCGGCAGTGCCGCGTCCGAGCAACTGGCGGGCGACCGGCTGGCCAGCGCCCTGCGCGATCAGCGGACGGCCGGCACCCCCGTGGACGTGGCGGTCGCGCACGAGCCGTCCGCCGCCCGGGAGACCGACGGCACGGTGCCGCTGGTGCTCTGCGGGCATCTCCACCACGAGGGAACGGAGCTGCTGCCGTACGGCACCCGGCTGCGCATGGAGGGCTCGACCGGCGGCAGCGGGCTGCGGGCCGTGGAGCACACGTACCCGGCCCCGATCGAGGCCTCGATCCTCTACTTCGACCGGGACGGCCGCAGGCTCCAGGCCTGGGACGCGATCAAGCTGGGGGGCCTGGGACTCACGACGGCCGAGGTCAGCCGCCACCTGGCGGACGGGAACCAACCGGGCGCCACCGGCACCTCGCGCTCCCCTTCACCGACCCCGTCCGGCACCTCGCCGTAAACCGTTTTGGCGATACCCCTCGCCATCCCATATGCTTCTCACGTCCCCGACGCGCTGAGAAGCGCCCAGGCGGGCCGATAGCCCTCATCGTCTAGCGGCCTAGGACGCCGCCCTTTCAAGGCGGTAGCACGGGTTCGAATCCCGTTGGGGGCACGCAATACCGTGTGCGACACTGTTGCACGCAAGCTTGGTCCTGTGGAGCAGTTTGGAGTGCTCGCCACCCTGTCAAGGTGGAGGCCGCGGGTTCAAATCCCGTCAGGACCGCTGGTGTTTCACGTGAAACACCGTGGCTGGGTAGCTCAGTTGGTACGAGCGTCCGCCTGAAAAGCGGAAGGTCGCCGGTTCGACCCCGGCCCCAGCCACAACCGCCCTCACCAGGGCTTGAGCCCCTCTCCAGGATCACTGGAGAGGGGCTCTCTGTATCGGGGACCAAGTTCAGCGGGGGAGACATGGGCCGGGACCAGGGAAGAGCCATCCAGGAGACCGAGCTGGAGAAGGACCGGGCCCGGTACGGGCTGCTCGCGGTCGTCGTCAGCAATCTGGCGATCGCCGCCGTCGCCGTCTTCGGTGTCTGGCAGCTCGACGGGGACAAAGCGGTGATCGTCGGCATCCTCACCGCCGCGTTCACCGCCGTCAGCAGCACGACCACCGCCTACCTGGGCATCAAGGCCGTCTCCAACACCGCGAAGTCGATCGCCCTCGGGGAGGGCCAGGCGCGCCGGCACACCGAGGCCACCCCGCCGGCCCCGCCCGCCCAGCGCACCTCCTAGGCCGCGTGGGCCGGCCGGCGCGGTCTGCCGCCCGGATGGCGGTGCCGCCAGATCAGGAAGACCGCGCAGGAGACGACCGCCCAGCCCGCCAGTACCAGGAACGGGAACACGTGCTGGTTGCCGCGGAAGTACACCGCCGTGTGCTGGGCGTTCACCGAGGCACCGGGCGGCAGCCAGCGGCCGATCGTCCCCAGCACGGACGGCAACAGGGGCCAGGAGACGGCACCGCCGGACGACGGGTTGCCCAGCAGCACCATCAGCCCCCATGTCGGCAGCATGGCCCAGCGTCCGAACAGGGTGTTGAACATCGTGAACACCATGCCCGAGGTGAACATGGTGAAGGCGAGGATCGCCCAGGACTCCACGAACGGCAGCCGCAGCGCCCCCAGCAGCCAGTCCACCACCGCGGCGATCGCGAACCCGCCGAGCAGGGCGTAGGCCACGGTGAAGCAGATCCGCTCCAGCGGGTTCAGCGCCGACGCGTGCACGCTGAGCTGGATGGCGCCGATGAATCCGATGATCACGGCGGCCAGGGAGATGTAGAAGATGGCCAGACCTCTCGGGTCGCCCTTCTGCAACGGCTTCAGGTCGTGGAGCACCACGGTGATGCTCGTGGCCTTGCCGACCTTCAACGCCGCCTCCCCCAGCACCTGCGCCACCGTCGCACCGGACGCCCCCGACACGTCGAGGGTGATCATCCGGCCGCCGGCGGGCACGTCCACCACCGCGAAGACCTTCTGCTGGTCCACCGCCCGTACCGCGTCCTCCCGGTTGGCGTACGTCCGCAGCTTCAAGGAGGCGCCGAGCGCCTTCTCCATGCCGTCGACGAACCGCCGGGCCGCGGGCTGGTCGTAGGCACCGGTCACCGCCGTGGGGATGCTGTGCGGGGTCGGGTTCGCCATGGCGTACGTGTAGGACCCGGCGAAGAAGCCGGCCGCGGCGGCGATGATCAGGAGCAGGACCGTGGCGGGGAGGAAGGGGGATGCCGTGAACGCCGCCCAGCGCTCCGCGCGGGTCGGGGGGCGGCCGTGGTCTCCGTGCGGGGAATCAGGCATATCGACCACGCTAGGTCATGCCGTGACATCGCGCCCCGGTCAAATCGTTCGCTTGTTTTTCGCCCCAGGTGAGATCCTGGACCGCGTATGTCTACGCATCCCGCCCCCGCCCTCGGCACCCTCGCCCCCCGTCTGACCGAGCTGTCGCTGCGCGACGCGCATCGGCTCGGGCGACGGCTGGAGGGCGCACGCAAGATCCGTAAGCCGGAGGCCCGTGCCACCGTCCTCGCCGAGATCGACGGCGAGATCGGCAAGGCCGAGGCCCGGATGGCCGAGCGGCGCTCACGCGTGCCGGCCGTCACCTACCCCGAGCAGCTGCCGGTCAGCCAGAAGAAGGACGAGATCGCGGCCGCCATCCGCGATCACCAGGTCGTCATCGTGGCCGGTGAGACCGGCTCCGGGAAGACCACCCAGATCCCGAAGATCTGCCTGGAGCTGGGCCGGGGCGTGCGCGGCATGATCGGGCACACCCAGCCCCGCAGGATCGCCGCCCGGACCGTCGCCGAGCGGGTCGCGGAGGAGCTGAGGACGCCCCTCGGCGAGTCCGTCGGCTGGAAGGTGCGGTTCACCGACCAGGTGAACCCGGACGCCACCTTCATCAAGCTGATGACGGACGGCATCCTGCTCGCCGAGATCCAGACCGACCGCGAGCTGCGCGCCTACGACACGATCATCATCGACGAGGCCCACGAGCGGTCCCTCAACATCGACTTCCTGCTGGGCTACCTCGCCCAGCTGCTGCCGAAGCGGCCCGACCTGAAGGTCGTCATCACCTCGGCGACCATCGACCCGGAGCGCTTCTCCCGGCACTTCGGCGACGCCCCGATCATCGAGGTCAGCGGGCGGACGTATCCCGTGGAGGTGCGCTACCGGCCGCTCCTCGAAGAGGACTCGGACGACGCCGACCGCGACCAGATCACCGCCATCTGCGACGCCGTGGAGGAACTCCAGGCCGAGGGACCGGGCGACATCCTCGTCTTCCTCTCCGGCGAGCGGGAGATCCGCGACACCGCGGACGCGCTGGAGAAGAAGAAGTACCGCTTCACAGAGGTGCTCCCCCTCTACGCCCGGCTCTCGCACGCCGAGCAGCACCGGGTCTTCCAGCCGCACACCGGACGCAGGATCGTCCTGGCCACCAACGTCGCCGAGACCTCCCTGACCGTGCCGGGCATCAAGTACGTCATCGACCCCGGCTTCGCCCGGATCAGCCGCTACAGCCACCGCACCAAGGTCCAGCGGCTGCCCATCGAGCCGGTCAGCCAGGCCAGCGCCAACCAGCGCAAGGGCCGCTGCGGCCGTACGTCCGACGGCATCTGCGTCCGCCTGTACGCCGAGGACGACTTCCTCAACCGCCCGGAGTTCACGGACGCGGAGATCCTGCGGACGAACCTGGCCTCCGTCATCCTCCAGATGACCGCGGCCGGCCTCGGCGACATCGAGAAGTTCCCCTTCATCGACCCGCCGGACCACCGCAACATCCGCGACGGCGTGCAGCTCCTCCAGGAGCTGGGCGCGCTGGACCCGGCCCAGAAGGACCCCCGCAAGCGGCTCACGGACACCGGCCGGAAGCTGGCCCAGCTCCCCGTCGACCCCCGCCTGGCCCGGATGGTCCTGGAGGCCGACAAGAACGGCTGTGTCCGCGAGGTCATGGTCATCGCCGCCGCGCTGTCCATCCAGGACCCGCGTGAGCGCCCGGCCGAGAAGCAGGCCCAGGCCGACCAGCAGCACGCCCGCTTCAAGGACGAGACCAGCGACTTCCTCGCCTACCTGAACCTGTGGCGGTACGTCCGCGAGCAGCAGCGCGAGCGCGGCTCGTCGTCCTTCCGCCGAATGTGCAAACAGGAGTACCTGAACTTCCTGCGCATTCGCGAATGGCAGGACATCTACACCCAGCTGCGCACGGTCGCCAAGCAGATGGGCATCCACCTCAACGAGGACGAGGCCCCCGCCGACCGCGTCCATGTCTCCCTCCTCGCCGGCCTCCTCTCCCACGTCGGGATGAAGGACGTGAAGGACGGCAACAAGAACGAGTACCTGGGCGCCCGCAGCGCCAAGTTCGCCATCTTCCCGGGCTCGGCGCTGTTCAGGAAGCAGCCGAAGTTCGTGATGTCGGCCGAGCTGGTGGAGACGAGCCGCCTCTGGGCGCGGGTCAACGCCAAGATCGAGCCGGAATGGGTCGAACCGCTCGCCGGGCACCTGCTCAAGCGGACGTACAGCGAACCGCACTGGGAGAAGGACCAGGCGGCCGTGATGGCGTACGAGAAGGTCACGCTGTACGGCGTCCCGATCGTCGCCCAGCGGAAGGTGAACTACGGCCGGATCGACCCGGAGGTCTCCCGCGAGCTGTTCATCCGCAACGCGCTCGTGGAGGGCGACTGGCGCACGCACCACAAGTTCTTCGCCGACAACCGCAAGCTGCTCAGCGAGGTCGAGGAGCTGGAGCACCGCGCCCGGCGCCGGGACATCGTGGTCGACGACGACACGCTCTTCGAGTTCTACGACCAGCGGGTGCCCGAACACGTCGTCTCCGGCGCCCACTTCGACTCCTGGTGGAAGCGGAAGCGGCACGAGCAGCCGGACTTCCTGGACTTCGAGCGGGAGATGCTCATCCGGGAGTCCGCGGAGGCGGTCACCAAGGCCGACTATCCCGACACCTGGCGGCAGGGGCAGCTCAAGTTCCGGGTGACGTACCAGTTCGAACCGGGCGCGGACGCCGACGGTGTGACGGTCCACATCCCGCTCCAGGTCCTCAACCAGGTCACGGACGAGGGCTTCGACTGGCAGATCCCGGGCCTGCGCGAGGAGGTGGTGACGGAGCTGATCCGCTCCCTGCCGAAGCCGATCCGCCGCCACTACGTACCGGCGCCGAACTACGCGAAGGCGTTCCTGGAGAAGGCGGTGCCCCTCCAGGAGCCGCTGACCGTCACGATGGCGCGCGAGCTGAAGCGGATGGTCGGCGTCCCGTTCGAGGCGGAGGACTTCGACTGGGCCAAGGTCCCCGACCACCTCAAGATCACGTTCCGGATCGTCGACGAGCGGCGCCGGAAGCTGGCCGAGGACAAGGACCTGGAGACGCTGAAGCTCCAGCTCAAGCCGAAGGCACGCGAGGCCCTGTCGCAGGCCGCGGCGGCGACCGCGTCCCGCGAGGGCGGGGAGTCCCTGGAGCGCAAGGGCCTGACGGACTGGACGATCGGCACCCTCACCCGCGTCTTCGAGACACGCCGGGCCGGCCAGCCGGTCAAGGCGTACCCGGCGCTGGTGGACGACGGCGACACGGTCTCCGTCCGCCTCTTCGACACGGAGGCGGAGCAGGCGGAGGCCATGTGGAAGGGCACCCGACGCCTCATCCTGCGCAACATCCCGGTGAACCCGGCGAAGTTCGCGTCCGAGAAGCTGACGAACGCCCAGAAACTCGCCCTCTCGGCCAACCCCCACGGCTCGATCCAGGCCCTGTTCGACGACTGCGCGATGGCCGCGGCGGACAGGCTGATCGCGGACTTCGGGGGGCCGGCGTGGGACGAGGAGTCGTACCGGAAGCTGTACGACAAGGTGCGCGCGGAGATCGTGGACACCACGGTCCGCACGGTCGCCCAGGTGCAGCAGGTCCTCGCCGCCTGGCAGGCCTGTGAGCGCCGCCTGAAGGCCGTCGGCAGCCCCACGCTGCTCGCGAACCTGACGGACGTCCGCAAGCAGCTGGACGCCCTCGTGAAGCCCGGTTTCGTCACCTGGGCGGGCATAGGGCGCCTGCCGGACCTGATGCGCTACCTGGTGGCCGCCGACCGGCGCCTCCAGCAGATGCCGACGAACGTCCAGCGGGACACGACCCGCATGGAGAAGGTCCACGAGATGCAGGACGAGTACGCCTGGCTCCTGGAACAGCTACCCAAGGGCCGCCCGGTGCCGTCCGCCGTCCTGGACATCCGCTGGATGCTGGAGGAGCTGCGGGTGAGCTACTTCGCCCACGCGCTGGGCACGGCGTACCCCGTCTCCGACAAGCGGATCGTCAAGGCGATCGACGCGGCCGTCCCGTAACCGCTCCCGTACGGAGGGTGAGTTCGACCAGGACCCTCACCCTCCTGTACAGTCTCTTCTCGCAGCGCAACGCAGGAAAAAGCGCCGCGAAACCTGGTCCTGTGGAGCAGTTTGGAGTGCTCGCCACCCTGTCAAGGTGGAGGCCGCGGGTTCAAATCCCGTCAGGACCGCATAGAGGCCGAGGCCCGTACCCCGCAAGGGAGTGCGGGCCTCAGTCGTATCTCCGGCCGGCGGGACCAGCCCGCCCGGCGTGCGAGGGCGAGGCTCGCGGAGCCCGCGCCGTCTTGACGGCGTCACATTCCCTCGGTACTCAGGGAGCAGGCTCGTTTCCCCTGTGCGACCCCCGGAGGTGGCGTATGGCGGCGTCGGTCAGGCACGAGACGCGGGCGCTCCTGAGGGCGCACCTGTCGGCCGCCTCCTCCTACCGGCACCTCACCCGCCACTGCCCCATCTGCCACCATCTCCTGCGGCTGGCGATGGATGCCGCCCCGCAGGCCCAGGAGGCCGAGCAGGAGGCCCCCGAGGACGGCGAGGCCGCTCGTCGCACCTGACCTCCGCCGGCCCCAACCTCCGTACAGGCGTGGGAGTCTGGGGCGCGCACCCCGTCCGGGCGCTCCTCTAACGCATACGAGCCGGAGGCAACAAGCGTCCAGGCATGTGACGGGAGTCACCGCATGGGTTTTTGAAACAGCGGTACTTACCCCCGTCATACAACGGGTCAATTTAATATGTGCAATTGCACCGGTCCCAGGGGTCGCACACAGCCGTTCCGACAGCCCTCCCCAGACTCCGACAAGGACGCTCACAAGAGCCGCCCACAGCCCCGACCTGCGCACAAAAAAGATCGCACTGGACCCGGCGGAGTCCAGCGCGATCTACGACGCACCCTGTGTCGCTTGCCTACAACGTTCTCTTCGGCTTGGGCGAGGGGCCTGTTGGGGCAGGTCCCGCGTCGCTTGGAGCTAGGGTTTCGGGCGCCTCGGCCAGTTGGGGGAACCGACCGTCTTGCCCGGTTATTGAGTTGTTCAGGCCTCGCTGCGCTGCTGCGGAATGCCCGCGAGCAGCGCGCGGACCTCGGCCTCGCGGTAGCGGCGGTGCCCGCCGAGCGTACGGATGGACGTGAGCTTGCCGGCCTTCGCCCACCGCGTGACCGTCTTGGGGTCGACGCGGAACATGGTGGCGACCTCAGCCGGGGTCAGCAGCGGCTCGGCATCAGGGGTGCGAGCGGTCATGAGCGGCCTCCTCGGGAGAACCGAACCTTCTCGGTTCTTTCCTCTAAATTCTGCACCTTGACCCGCGTTGCCCGAAATGGCGGACGCGAGTCGAGTCGGTTATAGGACGAACGGCTTGTCCTCGGCACTACAACTACACCATCTGTCCAGCCGCGTCGGCCAAACCGATGGAATTGCCCTCCCAGGTGTTCATCAGCGACGGAAGCCGATGGACCATGCCATAGCGGACAGTCACGCCACTGTGACGATCAGTCACAGGACGATCAGGAGTCACCAGACCCCCCAAAGCGTGCAATGCTGAGAAATCCGCCCAACATGGAGCACAGGTGGACGGATGGAGCCCTCCCCGGACTCCTTGTCCTATTTTGGCACGAGGGGTGCCAAGAGGCGCAAGAGCCGGGTAAGTGCCGTCCATCACCCTTGAGACATACGTCCGGACTGGAACCGACGCCCCGTCAGGTGGTCTAGGCGAGTAGAACGTACGTCCTCCCCCACCGATTTGACCGTGACGTAGGTCACTCAGTTCGCGGAACGCCGGTCCCGAACCGCCCGCCACCGGTCCACCAGCCGCCCGTAGGCCTCCCCGGCTGCCGCCCCGTCACCCCGGCGCAGCGCCTCGATCCCGGCTGCCACGTCCGCCGCCGAGTGGTCGTCCTCCAGCTCGCCGGCCGGCAGCACATGCACCAGGCCGCCGTAGTCCAGCTCCACCAGCGAGCGCGGATGGAACTCCTCCAGCCAGCGGCCGACGTCCACCACACCGTCGATCAGCGGGCCCTCCTCGACGGTGTCCTTCAGCGTGCGCAGCGCCCTCGCCACCCGGCGCCGGGCCTGCACCATCGGCGTGCGGTAGCGCAGCACCGGGGGCACGTCCGCGGTCCCCTTGTCGTACCGCCGCTCCTCGTCCGAGACCAGCACGAACCAGTTCAGCGGCACCTGCCAGGTCGCCGTGCGGATCCACGGGCGGGCATCGGGGTTGCGGGCGAGCCAGCGCTCGTAGTCCTGGGCGGCCTGCCGGCGCACCACCGGCGGCAGCACCGCGTCCAGCACCGGCGGGGGCAGCTCCTCGGCCAGCTCCTCCAGGGCCTGCCAGCCGCGCAGCCGGGTCCGCCAGGGGCACACGCAGACCACCCCGTCGACCTCCAGCACGAAGGCGTCGCTGCTCTCGTGCACCGGCACCGCGATCGGCGGGACGGGCAGCAGCCCGGCCAGGGAGCGACGCAGCTCGTCCTGGTACGAGGGGCGGTCGGAGCGGCGGGCGTAGCGCGCCCAGTGACCGCGCTCCGGCTCCGGGAAGGCGCCCAGCGGCTCGTACACGCGCAGGTACGCGGCATAGGGGACGACCACGGAGGACACCTTCGGCACGCCTGCTCCCTCCCCATCGGACCCGGCTCGAAACCACTGCAAATCGTGCCACGCGCATACGTGCACAGCGGGCTCCGGAGAGTGATCCTGAACACTGCGCGGATGGTGAGTGAACCGAGGCTCTACGCTCATGCCACGGTTCCCCGCCACCCGTACGGGGACCGCACCCCACTCGCCGCTAGTACACAGGAGTCACCACAGTGACCGACGTAACCGGCGCGCCTGCTGATGTCCTGCACACCCTGTTCCACGCGGACCAGGGCGGCCATGAGCAGGTTGTGCTCTGCCAGGACCGCGCCAGCGGCCTCAAGGCCGTGATCGCCATCCACTCCACCGCCCTGGGCCCCGCCCTCGGCGGCACGCGCTTCTACCCGTACGCGACCGAGGCGGAGGCCGTCGCCGACGCCCTCGCTCTCGCACGCGGCATGTCGTACAAGAACGCCATGGCCGGGCTGGACCACGGCGGCGGCAAGGCCGTGATCATCGGCGATCCGGAGCGCGTCAAGACCGAGGAGCTGCTCCTCGCCTACGGCCGCATGGTCGCCTCCCTCGGCGGTCGCTACGTCACCGCGTGCGACGTCGGCACGTACGTCGCCGACATGGACGTGGTGGCCCGCGAGTGCCGCTGGACCACCGGCCGCTCCCCCGAGAACGGCGGCGCCGGCGACTCCTCCGTGCTCACCGCCTTCGGCGTCTACCAGGGCATGCGCGCCTCCGCCCAGCACCTGTGGGGCGACCCCTCGCTGCGCGGTCGCAAGGTCGGCGTCGCCGGCGTCGGCAAGGTCGGCCGCCACCTGGTGAAGCACCTGCGGGACGAGGGCGCGGAGATCGTGATCACGGACGTGCGCGTGGACGCCGTCCAGCGGATCCTGGAGCAGTACCCGGTCGGGGTCACGGCCGTCGCCACCACCGAGGAGCTGATCCGGGTCGACGGGCTCGACATCTACGCGCCCTGCGCCCTCGGCGGCGCCCTGAACGACGACAGCGTCCCGGTGCTCACCGCCCGGGTGGTCTGCGGTGCGGCCAACAACCAGCTGGCCCACCCGGGTGTGGAGAAGGACCTCGCCGACCGCGGGATCCTCTACGCGCCGGACTACGTGGTGAACGCCGGCGGGGTGATCCAGGTGGCCGACGAGCTGCACGGGTTCGACTTCGACCGGTGCAAGGCGAAGGCGGCGAAGATCTTCGACACCACGTTGGCCATATTCGCACGTGCGAAGGAAGACGGGATTCCGCCGGCCGCCGCGGCCGACCGGATCGCCGAGCAGCGGATGGCCGACGCCCGCGCGACCCGCGCCGCGCACTGAGCCGATCGCACACATGAGCGGTACCCGTCGGCGGGAACTTAGAGAGAACTCTCACTTCCCCCGGCGGGTCGTTCCCCGATAAGTGGTTAAAATCGCCACTGACCAGCGAGGACAGGGCGCCTCGAAGGTCTTGGGCACACGCGCGTGCTGCGGGCGACGTACCGTATGGGCGCGGGCTCAGGTACCGTGGAAGCCCTACGGACCGGCCTCTCCATGGAGAGTCCGTTCCAGATCATGAACGCGTGTCAGACTCTGGGGCCGTCGAGCCCCGTCGTTGAGGGGGTCGAGCCATGGGGCGCGGCCGGGCCAAGGCCAAGCAGACGAAGGTCGCCCGCCAGCTGAAGTACAACAGCGGCGGGACGGACCTCTCACGCCTGGCCGAGGAGCTGGGCGCATCGACGTCGAATCAGTCGCCGAACGGCGACCGTTTCACGGACGATGAGCATGACGACGACGACCTGTACTCCCGCTACGCCGACCTCTATGAGGACGACGAGGACGAGGACGAGGGTCCCGCACAGCACCGTCGAGGCGCTTGACCTTGCACTGAGCACCAGTCCGGTCGGTGGCACAGCCACCGACCGGCTTCTGTGCTGTCCGCCCGGTCAGACCGCGTAGTCCCCCACCAGCTCCGCGCCGGTGGTCTTGTCGCCCCGCTCGGTGATCTCACCGGCGACCCAGGCGTCGACACCCCGGTCGGCCAGCGTCGCGAGGGCGACCTCCGCGGACTCCTCCGGGACGATCGCCATCATGCCGACGCCCATGTTGAGGGTCTTCTCCAGCTCCAGGCGCTCGACGTTCCCGGTCGTCCCGACCAGGTCGAAGATCGCGCCCGGGGTCCAGGTGGAGCGGTCGACCACGGCGTGCAGCCCGTCCGGGATCACCCGGGCCAGGTTCGCGGCGAGCCCGCCACCGGTGATGTGGCTGAAGGCGTGCACCTCGGCCGTGCGGGTCAGTGCCAGGCAGTCCAGCGAGTAGATCTTCGTGGGCTCCAGCAGTTCCTCGCCGAGGGTGCGGCCCAGCTCGGCCACCTCCGACTCCAGGGCCAGGCCCGCCGTGTTCAGCAGCACGTGGCGGACCAGGGAGTACCCGTTCGAGTGAAGCCCGGAGGACGCCATGGCGATCACGGTGTCACCCGTGCGGATGCGATCCGCGCCGAGCAGCCGGTCGGCCTCCACAACGCCCGTACCGGCGCCGGCGACGTCGAAGTCGTCCTCGCCCAGCAGACCGGGGTGTTCGGCCGTCTCACCGCCCACCAGGGCGCATCCGGCCAGCACACAGCCCTCCGCGATGCCCTTCACGATGGCCGCGACACGCTCGGGGTGCACCTTGCCGACACAGATGTAGTCGGTCATGAACAGCGGCTCGGCACCGCACACCACGATGTCGTCCATGACCATGGCGACCAGGTCGTGGCCGATGGTGTCGTAGACACCCATCCGGCGCGCGATGTCGACCTTCGTGCCGACGCCGTCCGTGGCGGAGGCGAGCAGCGGGCGCTCGAAACGCTTGAGGGCGGAGGCGTCGAAGAGCCCGGCGAAGCCGCCGAGGCCGCCCAGGACCTCGGGGCGCTGGGTCTTCTTCACCCACTCCTTCATGAGCTCTACGGCGCGGTCTCCCGCTTCGATGTCGACGCCCGCGGCTGCGTAGCTGGCACCAGTCGTCTCAGACATGGGGTGAGAACTTTCGTGTCGTACGGCAGAACTTACGGGCGGCGGATCGCGTCGGTCGCCGCGGTCGCGGCCGGACCGGCCGCCAGCTCGGTCTCCAGCAGCTGCTTGCCGAGCAGCTCCGGGTCCGGCAGCTCCATCGGGTACTCGCCGTCGAAGCAGGCGCGGCACAGGTTCGGCTTGGCGATCGTGGTCGCCTCGATCATGCCGTCGATGGAGATGTAGGCGAGCGAGTCGGCGCCGAGGCTGGTGCCGATCTCCTCGATCGACATGCCGTTGGCGATCAGTTCCGCGCGGGTGGCGAAGTCGATACCGAAGAAGCAGGGCCACTTCACGGGCGGCGAGGAGATCCGGATGTGGACCTCGGCGGCGCCGGCCTCGCGGAGCATGCGGACCAGGGCGCGCTGGGTGTTGCCGCGCACGATCGAGTCGTCGACGACGACCAGGCGCTTGCCCTTGATGACTTCCTTCAGCGGGTTCAGCTTCAGCCGGATGCCCAGCTGGCGGATGGTCTGCGAGGGCTGGATGAACGTACGCCCGACGTAGGCGTTCTTCACGAGACCCGCGCCGAAGGGGATGCCGGAGGCCTCCGCGTAACCGATGGCGGCCGGAGTGCCGGACTCCGGGGTCGCTATGACCAGATCGGCCTCTACGGGGGCTTCCTTGGCCAGCCGGCGGCCCATCTCCACGCGGGAGAGGTAGACGTTCCGGCCGGCGATGTCGGTGTCCGGGCGGGCCAGGTACACGTACTCGAAGACACAGCCCTTGGGCTTCGCTTCCGCGAATCGGGAGCTGCGCAGGCCGTTCTCGTCGATGGCGACGAACTCGCCCGGCTCGATCTCGCGGACGAAGCTCGCGCCGGTGATGTCCAGCGCGGCGGTCTCGGAGGCGACCACCCAGCCGCGCTCCAGCCGGCCGAGGACCAGCGGGCGGATGCCCTGCGGGTCACGGGCGGCGTAGAGGGTGTGCTCGTCCATGAAGACGAGGGAGAACGCGCCCTTGACCTTCGGGAGCACCGCGTGCGCGGCCTCCTCGATGGTCAGCGGCTTGCCGTCCTCGTCGACCTGGGCGGCCAGCAGGGCCGTCAGCAGGTCGGTGTCGTTGGTAGCCGCGACCCGGGTGGAGCGGCTGTTGTTGTCGTTCGGGAGGTCGGCGACCATCTCGGCGAGCTGCGCCGTGTTGACCAGGTTGCCGTTGTGGCCGAGCGCGATCGAGCCGTGCGCGGTGGCACGGAACGTCGGCTGGGCGTTCTCCCACACGGAGGCTCCGGTGGTCGAGTAGCGGGCGTGTCCGACCGCGATGTGACCCTGGAGGGAACCGAGCGAGGTCTCGTCGAAGACCTGGGAGACCAGTCCCATGTCCTTGAAGACGAGGATCTGGGAGCCGTTGCTGACCGCGATTCCCGCGGATTCCTGACCCCGGTGCTGGAGGGCGTAGAGCCCGAAGTACGTGAGCTTTGCGACCTCTTCACCCGGAGCCCAGACGCCGAAGACGCCGCAAGCGTCCTGGGGGCCCTTCTCGCCGGGAAGCAGATCGTGATTGAGTCGACCGTCACCACGTGGCACGCAACCGAGTGTAGGCGAGGTCGACCACTGGTCCGAATTGGGGATACGCGCCCCTAACGGGCCGGACGGTTTGGATCACCTTGGGGGATTCCGCGTTTCACCTGGTCAGAGCGGTATTCCAGCGGCCGGCGGGCGCTCCGGGCGGGCCGTACAGGGCCGGTCACGGGCGTCTTCGCCGCATTCGTGAGTGAGGTGTCGCACATCATCCGGGGGTGCTCCGGCTGAGGTGGACGCGGTCGCCGTCGCCGTCGGTGAGGGTCGCCTTCCCGGCGTCGGCCCTGGCGGTGAGCGTGCCGGTGGTGAGGATGCGCGCGAGGGCGCGCTCGAAGGCCATGCGCTCCTCGCCGCAGGCCATCCTGGTCGTGCGCAGGTCACCGATGGTGATGCGGTCCCCGCTCACGGTGGCGCGGGCGCTGAAGTGGTTGCAGCCCAGGTTGCCGGCCGCCTTGCCGTCCTCGTCGATGCGGAGCCGGGCGGTGGCGGGCGCGTGCCGGGTGGCGGCGCCGACGGTGATGCCGTCGACCCGCCAGTCGATCCCGGTCACCGGCTGCTGGACGCTCACCGCTTTACTGTCCGCCTTCTCACCGCCACAGGCCACCGTGAACGGGAGAAGCACGGCGGCCACCGCCAGGGTCACACGTCGCTTGTACCGGTTCATGGTGATTCGACGTACGCGGGCGGGCCCGGGTTCCGCTATGCCATGACCGGCAGCAGCCCCCCGATGTCCGCCCGCTCCCCGCTCGCGCTGACCTCGGCGGCGGCCAGCGCGTCGGCCCAGGCCGTACGGCCGGTGGCGAGCCGGATCCAGGTCAGCGGGTCGGTCTCCACGACGTTGGGCGGGGTGCCCCGGGTGTGCCGGGGGCCCTCGACGCACTGCACGACCGCGTACGGCGGCACCCGCACCTCGGTGGAGCCGCCGGGCGCCTTCACGGCGAGGGCGTCGGCGAGCAGCCGGGTGGCGGCGGCCAGGGCCTGCCGGTCGTACGGCACCTGAAGGTCGGGGACGGCGGCGTTCAGGTCGTCGGTGTGGACGACGAGTTCGAGGGCGCGGGTGACGAGGTAGTCGCCCAGCGGCAGGGCGCCCGCGCCGATCTCCAGCAGCCGGCCGCCGGGGTGCTCGTCCAGCAGGGCGCGCAGGCTCCGGCCGGCGTCGTCGAGGTAGGCGCCGAGGTCCGGGTGGGCGGTGGCCAGGTCCCGGGTGACGTCGTCGATGCGGCCGGCGTGCGACCCGGTGGAGAACGGCCACTCGACCACGGTGACGGTCTGCCGGGGCGGGGCGGGCCGCTCCAGGGCCCGGTGGACGGCGGTGACCGCCATGCCGATGTGCGCGATCAGGTCCCGTACGGTCCAGGCGCCGAGCCGGGTCGGCAGGGCGAGCTGCTCGGGACCGAGGGTGCGGACGGCGTCCCGCACGTTCGTGAACTGGGCGAGGACCGCCGTACGGGTCTTGACGGGGTCGTAGGTCCTGGGGCGTTTCTTGGCCGTGGGCATGGCGGTGACCCTATTCAGGGGCGCAGCTTCACCGCGAGCGCGTAGAGACGGGTGATCTGGTCGTCGCTGTCGTTGTCGTCGGAGACCAGGTACAGCGGGTGCCAGCCCTTGTAGCGGCCGGACGTCCAGGTCTCGCCCAGGGCCATGCCCTCGACGTTGTCGAGGAGCGGGTGCTGGGCGGACGAGGCCGGGGCGGCGACCTGGCCTCGGCCGCCCACGGGGCAGGTGGCCAGGTCGACGACCAGTTCGTCGTGGGCGAAGATCTTCGCAGGCTGGTGCCACAGGGAGGTCAGTTCGGTGACGTTCTGCGCGTGGGCGAGGGAGAGCTGGACGATCCGGATCTCCGAGCCCAGTCCCGCGGTGTACTGGCGTTCCAGTGCGAGCAGGTTGCCGTTGTCGTCGATGGCGCTCAGCTCGGACAGGTACATGCCGTCATCGGCCATGAACGCGTACTGCCCGTCCAGGGCGTAGCTGCCGCCGGGCGTTCCGGTGTAGCGCTGGATGCGGATGATGCCCCGGCCGCGCTGGTCGCCGTCCTTCGCCAGGGGGGCCTCCCAGCCGGCGTAGACGTGGCGGCCGTCCGGGGAGACGGCCAGTGACTCGATGCTGCGGCCGGTCTGCGCGGAGCCCCGGGGCCAGAAGCGCAGGTCCTTCGGGATGGGGAGGTCCTTGCCGATCTGCCGGCCGGCGGCGATGTCGAAGCGGCGGATGGCCGGGCCGGTCTCGGAGGCGATCAGCATGGTCCTGCCGCCCTTCTCGACGACCATGCCCTCGCCGTCGTACCAGTCGCCGTCGATCGGGAACTTCGTGCCGTCGGCGCGGCGGAGCGGCACCGACGTGCCGGGGACGGGGTGCAACTCGAAGGGGGATCCGAGGGCGAGCGGCCAGACCCGGCCCGGGGTGTTGTCGGCGAGGGCCAGCGCCTTGACGTCCTCGCCCTGCGAGACCAGGGCCAGGGCGGACAGGCCCGCTATCTTCTCGTAGTAGACGTTCTTCTTGTCCAGGGCGTCGGAGTGGTCGAGGAGCACCGCGCGGGGGGCCGCCGGGTCGGACGGCGAGGGGACCGCGCAGGGACCGGCGGCGGCTGCCGGGTGGGTGTCGTGCCACCAGTCGACGAGGGGCGGGGTGCCCAGGCCGAGGGCGAGACCCAGGACGCCGGCCGTCAGCGACAGGACCGGGGTGCGGATGCGCTGCCAGCGGGTGGGAGGGGGCTGCTGGACAGGCCGGGGCCAGCGGGACCGTACGGCGGCGTTGCGGACGAAGCCGAGGGCGCCGACGCCGTTGCTGTCCTGGTCCTGTGGTTCCTGCGGCACCTCGGGCTTGAGGGTGAGGATGCGTTTCTTGACCTCCAGGAAGAGGTCGTGCAGACCCAGCAGCTCCGGGCCGCCCGGTAACCCCTCGCGCATGACGTCGACCAGGGCGCCGGTGAACAGGGTGCAGCGCTTGGGGTCGGGAGCGTGCGAGGGCCGGTCGCGCGGCCCGGACGTCATGACGTAGGAGCCCTCGACGTCCTTCAGCGTCGACACGGCCATCTCGACGACGTGCCGGTGGCCGTCCGTCATCTCGGTCAGCACCTGCCCGCTGTAGCAGCAGTCCAGGATCAGGACCCGGCGCAGCGCGGAGCCCGTGTCGCGGATGGCGCGGCGGACGTCGCCGGAGCGGACACAGGTGTCCGGCTGGTCCTCGACCGAGTCCGGCAGGGTGAGCAGCAGCTGCTGCTGTTCGTGGCGGTCCCTGAGGCCGTGACCGGCGTAGTAGACGATCAGGGTGTCCTCGGCGAGCGCGGCGGCCTCCCGGATCGGGCGGACCAGCTCGGCCGGTGAGGTCGGGTTGGACACCGTACGGATCCGCCGGCCGTCGTCGGGGATGCCCCAGATCTCCGGGTCCGTGAGCACGGCCTGGAGTTCCGTGAGGTTGAGCCTGACGCTGCGCAGCGGGTCCAGGTGCGCGTAGTCGTCCACGCCGATCAGGACGCAGGCGGAGCGCTCCGGGTCGATCCGGCCGAAACTCTCGACCGTCCCGGGGTCCTTGGCGTCGGTCACCGCGGCTCCCCGTCCGCGTCGTCGCCGTCCTGCCCGAACCTGCGCAGCAGCTCGGCCACCTGGTCGGGGTCGGCTCCGGTGACGTCGATGGTGATACGGGACTGTGGCCTGGAACTCTGCCGCCAGGCCAGGTACGACAGCTGGAGCTGGCCCAGGCCGCTGGCGGCGGACAGCACCGCGAGGACCAGGTCGACACCCGGGCCCATCCGCCCGGTGCCCGCGCCGGGTTCGGCGACCCGGGTCACCCGGACCTGGCCGCGCAGGGCGCGGTCGGCGGCCAGCCAGTCGTACAGGGACAGCAGTTCTTCCTCGCGGGCGGCTCCGGCCGCCTCGAACCTGATCTCCATCCGGCCGCTCCCCCGGGCTCACTCACGGATGTCGCCGACTCCCCCGCCACCCCGCGCGCACATCTGGGTTGGCAAGCCCCTTCTTACCCGAGCCGCACGGGGTTACGCCTGCGGCCGAAGACGCTCCCCGAACCTCCACCGCGCGCTTGCCCGGCGACGGTCCCTCGGACCCGGAAGGGTCCTCAAGGACCCCCTCCGGTGAGCCGGGAAGCCCCCGCCCGGGACGTGGGTCCGGGCGGGGGCTTCGGTGTGCCGTTCGGGCCGTGGGCCCCGGGTGCGCTACGCCAGCAGCGCCGGGATCGTGTTCTCGTGGGCCTCGCGCAGCTCGGCGAGGGGGAGGGTGAACTCGCCCTGCACCTCGACCGCGTCGCCGTCGACGACACCGATCCGGGTGGCGGGCAGACCGCGCGCACCGCACATGTCGTTGAAGCGGACCTCCTCCGAGCGCGGCACGGCGACGATCGCGCGGCCGGCCGACTCGGAGAACAGGAAGGTGAAGGCGTCCAGGCCGTCGGGTACGACCAGACGCGCGCCCTTGCCACCGAGCAGCGCGGACTCCACCACGGCCTGGACCAGACCGCCGTCGGACAGGTCGTGCGCGGAGTCGATCATGCCGTCGCGGGAGGCGGAGATCAGGATCTCGGCCAGCAGGCGCTCGCGCTCCAGGTCCACCTGCGGGGGCAGACCGCCCAGGTGGTCGTGGATCACCTGGGACCAGGCCGAGCCGCCGAACTCCTCCCGGGTGTCGCCGAGGAGGTAGATCAGCTGACCCTCCTCCTGGAAGGCGACCGGGGTGCGGCGGGCGACGTCGTCGATCACGCCGAGCACGGCGACCACCGGGGTCGGGTGGATGGCGGCCTCGCCGGTCTGGTTGTAGAGCGAGACGTTGCCGCCGGTCACCGGGGTGCCGAGCTGCCGGCAGCCATCGGCGAGACCGCGCACGGCCTCCGCGAACTGCCACATGACCGCCGGGTCCTCGGGCGAGCCGAAGTTCAGGCAGTCCGAGACCGCGAGCGGCTTGGCGCCGGTGGTCGCCACGTTCCGGTAGGCCTCGGCCAGGGCGAGCTGGGCGCCCGTGTACGGGTCCAGCTTGGCGTAGCGGCCGTTGCCGTCCGTCGCGATGGCGACGCCGAGACCGGTCTCCTCGTCCACGCGGATCATGCCGGAGTCCTCCGGCTGGGCGAGGACGGTGTTGCCCTGCACGAAGTGGTCGTACTGGGAGGTGATCCACTTCTTGGAGGCCTGGTTCGGCGACCCGACCAGCTTCAGGACCTGGGCCTTCAGCTCCTCGCCCGTCTCGGGGCGGGGCAGCTTGTTCGCGTCGTCGGCCTGGAGGGCGTCCTGCCACTCGGGGCGCGCGTAGGGGCGCTCGTAGACCGGGCCCTCGTGCGCGACCGTGCGCGGGTTGACGTCGACGATCTTCTCGCCGTGCCAGAAGATCTCCAGCCGGTCGCCGTCGGTGACCTCACCGATGACGGTGGCGATGACGTCCCACTTCTCGCAGATCTCCAGGAAGCGGTCGACCTTGTCCGGCTCCACGACGGCGCACATGCGCTCCTGCGACTCGCTCATGAGGATCTCCTCGGGCGAGAGCGTGGAGTCGCGCAGCGGGACGTCGTCCAGGGTGACGCGCATGCCGCCGGAGCCGTTGGAGGCGAGCTCGGAGGTGGCGCAGGACAGACCGGCCGCGCCGAGGTCCTGGATGCCGACGACCAGCTTCTCCTGGAACGCCTCCAGGGTGCACTCGATGAGCAGCTTCTCCTGGAAGGGATCGCCGACCTGCACGGCGGGCCGCTTCGACGGCTTGGCGTCGTCGAAGGTCTCGGAGGCCAGGATCGACGCGCCGCCGATGCCGTCGCCGCCGGTCCGGGCGCCGTACAGGATGACCTTGTTGCCCGCGCCGGAGGCCTTCGCGAGGTGGATGTCCTCGTGCCGCATCACACCGATGGCACCGGCGTTGACCAGCGGGTTGCCCTGGTAGCAGGCGTCGAAGACGACCTCGCCGCCGATGTTGGGCAGGCCCAGGCAGTTGCCGTAGCCGCCGATGCCCGCGACCACGCCGGGCAGGACGCGCTTGGTGTCGGGGTGGTCCGCCGCGCCGAAGCGGAGCGGGTCCACGACCGCCACCGGGCGGGCGCCCATCGCGATGATGTCGCGGACGATGCCGCCGACACCCGTGGCCGCGCCCTGGTAGGGCTCGACGTACGACGGGTGGTTGTGCGACTCGACCTTGAAGGTGACGGCGTAGCCCTGGCCGACGTCCACCACACCGGCGTTCTCGCCGATGCCGACGAGCAGCGCGTCGCTCTGCGGCGCCTTCTCGCCGAACTGGCGCAGGTGGACCTTGGAGGACTTGTACGAGCAGTGCTCGGACCACATGACCGAGTACATGGCGAGCTCGGCGCCGGTGGGGCGGCGGCCGAGGATCTCCACCACCCGCTCGTACTCGTCCTTCTTCAGGCCGAGTTCGGCCCAGGGCAGCTCGACGTCGGGGGTCGCGGCCGCGTGCTCGACCGTGTCCAGAGGCGTCCGGCTCATGCGTTGACCAGCTTCTTGAGGATCGAGGTGAAGAACGGGAGCCCGTCGGTACGACCGGTACCGATCAGCGGCTCGACGGCGTGCTCGGGGTGCGGCATGAGACCGACGACGTTCCCGGCCTCGTTGGTGATGCCGGCGATGTCCCGCAGCGAGCCGTTCGGGTTGAAGTCCATGTAGCGGAAGGCGACGCGGCCCTCCGCCTCCAGCTTGTCGAGCGTGTACTCGTCGGCGACGTACCGGCCGTCCATGTTCTTCAGCGGGATGTGGATCTCCTGGCCGGCGCGGTAGTCGGCGGTCCAGGAGGTCTCCGCGTTCTCCACCCGCAGCTTCTGGTCGCGGCAGATGAAGTGGAGGTGGTCGTTGCCGAGCATCGCGCCCGGGAGGAGGTGGGCCTCGGTGAGGATCTGGAAGCCGTTGCAGATGCCGAGGACCGGCAGTCCGGCCTTCGCCTGCTCGACGAGCGGCTCCATCACCGGCGAGAAGCGGGCGATGGCGCCGGCCCGGAGGTAGTCGCCGTAGGAGAAACCGCCGCACAGCACGACGGCGTCGACCTGCTTGAGGTCCTTGTCCTTGTGCCAGAGGGCGACCGGTTCCGCCCCGGCGATACGGATCGCGCGCTGGGTGTCCCGGTCGTCCAGGCTCCCCGGGAAAGTGACGACGCCAATACGAGCGGTCACTTGGCCGCCTCCGCGACTTCGTCGACCCGGACCGTGAAGTCCTCGATCACGGTGTTGGCGAGGAAGGATTCCGCAAGATCGCGGATGCGCGCGAGCGCGGCCTCGTCGACCGGCCCGTCAACTTCCAGTTCGAAACGCTTTCCCTGACGTACGTCCGAGATCCCTTCGAAACCCAGGCGCGGCAGCGCACGCTGGACCGCCTGGCCCTGGGGGTCGAGGATCTCCGGCTTGAGCATGACGTCGACTACGACGCGTGCCACTGGCACTCCCGGTGTGTGGTGCTGAGCAGGTTCCTTCAGACTACCCGCACAAAATTTCTACGCGAGTAGAGTTGGAGGAAAGTACGTGAGGCGCGTCACGATCGGGTGTCGAAGCCGCACGCCCATGAAAAGTTCTGGGAAAGTTCCACAGTCCGTCCCCCACACCTATTGCGCCCGGACACGCGGACGGATTTAGTCGGGCTTCACTTTGCATTGCCGGGCACTGTACAAATGAATTGGCAATAGCCGATACTCGGCATGTCGTCGGCGTTGAGCTGTAACGACGTGCCGCACGAAGGGACCGATATTCGTGGCGCAAAAGGTCGTGGTCACTCTCTTTGACGACATCGACGGCTCGGAAGCGGCGGAGACGATCGCCTTCGGACTCGACGGCAAGTCGTACGAGATCGACCTGAACGAAAGCAACGCCGAGAAACTGCGCAAGGCGCTCGCGCCCTACGTCGAGGCCGGCCGCAAGCGGTCGCGGTCCGGCAAGGCGTACAAGCAGACGGAGGTCGCCCCGGACCCGGCGGCCGTCCGCGCCTGGGCCCAGGCCAACAAGATGGACGTCCCCGCCCGTGGACGCATCCCGAAGAAGGTCTACGAGGCGTTCAGCGCCGCGCAGTGAGCCCGCGAAGGGGCGAGTCCCCAGGGTCCGTCAGAGGGCCCTGGGGGCCGTGCACTTGGGGCATACGGGGCCTGTGGGGGACTCGACTTGCGCTACCCCCCTGCTGATCAGCTAATGTCTGGAACACGCCGAGGGGCGAGGCCGACAGGCCGGATCCCGAGGACCGTGCGGGTGTAGTTCAGTAGTAGAACATCCCCCTTCCAGGGGGAAGGCGCAGTGTGCGATTCCTGTCACCCGCTCTGCACCGCCGACACGACCACACTTGTGGATCAGGTAGGCTGGTGTTCGCACCGATCGGTGGGAGCCGATCGGGAGCAGTGCGGACGTAGCTCAGTTGGTAGAGCGCAACCTTGCCAAGGTTGAGGTCGCGAGTTCGAGCCTCGTCGTCCGCTCGGGAATGAGACCCCGGTCCACTGGACCGGGGTCTTCTTCGTCGTCCCGCCGGGCGGAAAGAGCCGAGTCCGTGACACATGGGGAAGGAGTCACTGATGAGTGCTCTGATACCGCTGTTTGTCGTCGCGGGGGCGGCGAACGGCCCCGAGGCGCCGGCGACCGCCCGCGCCGACTCGACATGGCCGTCCTGGACCCTCCGGATACCGGGCGTGCGGGGTATGAGGGTCGCCACATCCCCGCGCTCCGAACCGCCCGGCCGCCGAAGTGCCGACCGTCACCGGGCGCGGGCGGCCCAGGCATCCGAAACGGGCGCCCGTGGTCGGTGTGCGCGGGTTCGCCTCGAAGACCGCTGACGCCGGCGGCTCGCCGAGATCATCCGCACCGCGCACGCCGGAAACCCCTCCGCGGAACCCGAGTTGGCCGCCGACGCGATCTCCGCCGGGGGCTCCCCGCCGACCGCGCGGAAGGCCGGGACGCCGGAGCCGGCCGCCGACGGAGCGCCGGTCGCGGAGATCACCGGGCGGGCCGCTCTGTCACCGGGAACCGCGCGGAACCACTCCTCCTCGGCGGCCACGGAACCCGGTGCCGACAACCGTCCTGCGGCAGTGCGTCTCACACACGGGCGAGGTTGGGTATAGTTGCTCTCGCGCCACGGCGCAACGCGGACGTAGCTCAGTTGGTAGAGCGCAACCTTGCCAAGGTTGAGGTCGCGAGTTCGAGCCTCGTCGTCCGCTCGGGAAAGAGACCCCGGTCCACTGGACCGGGGTCTCTTCATGCCTACGACCAGCTGGTGCCCGTCAGCCGCTCGTACGCCTCCACGTACTTCTGTCGGGTCGCCGCCACGACCTCCTCCGGCAGCGCCGGCGGGGGCTGCTCGCTCTTGCGGTCCCAGCCGGACGCCGGCGAGGTCAGCCAGTCCCGGACGAACTGCTTGTCGTACGACGGCTGGGCGCGGCCCGGCTGCCACTGGTCGGCCGGCCAGAAGCGGGAGGAGTCCGGGGTGAGCACCTCGTCGGCGAGGACGAGCGTGTCGCCCTCGAAGCCGAACTCGAACTTGGTGTCGGCCAGGATGATCCCCCGGTCCCGGGCGATGTCCCGGGCGCGCGAGTACACGGCGAGCGTGGCCTGACGCAGCTGGGCGGCGGTCTCGGCGCCGACCTGACGGGCCACCTCCTCGTAGGAGACGTTCTCGTCGTGCTCGCCGACCTCGGCCTTGGTGGCGGGGGTGAAGATCGGGGCGGGGAGTTCGGAGCCGTCGACGAGGCCTTCGGGGAGGGCGAGGCCGCAGACCGTACGGGACTCCTGGTACTCGACGAGGCCGGAGCCGGTGAGGTAGCCACGGGCCACGCACTCCACCGGGACCATCTTCAGGGACTTGCACACCAGCGTCCGGCCCGCCCAGTCGGCCGGGGCGCCCTCGGGCAGCTCGGTGCTGATGACGTGGTTCCTGGCGAGGTCGCGGAGCTGGTCGAACCACCACAGGGAGAGCTGGGTGAGGACGCGGCCCTTGTCGGGGATCTCCGTGGGCAGCACCCAGTCGTACGCGGAGATGCGGTCGCTGGCGACCATCACGAGGTCGCCCGCCTCGTTCTGGTACAGCTCGCGCACCTTCCCGGTGTGCAGGTGCACCAGGCCCGGAACCTCGATCGGCTCGGGCTTTTCTACGAATCCGGACACGGTTCCTCCCCGTGGTTCTGTCCAATGCCTCGATTCTCCCGTATGGGGCTGATAGGGCGCGCCCGGGGGTGCGGGCCGGGGTGCCGGGTGTGGGTCGCGTGGTGTCAGTCGCGTTTGCAGATGCGGTCCAGCAGGTTCGCCGTGGCGCGCTGGACCCGGGCGTCCACATGGCCCGGACGGTCCAGGGCCGGGGACCAGGCGAAGGTGCCGGAGGCGAACACCCAGGCGCCGGAGGGGGCGCGGTAGAGCGACGTCTCCTGGTGGCGCAGGACGCCGTCGTTGTCGGTGTAGGGGGAGTGGGCGAGCAGGATGCGCTCGTCGTGCTCGGGCAGTGGGGTGCGCGGGAAGTAACGGTCCGCCTCACCGGCGACCAGGCCCGCGATCTCGTCGCCCTCATGGGCGCCGGTCGCCTCCCACAGCCAGTGGCCGGCGTTGCGGACGATCAGCGGGTGCGGCTCGGGGACCCGGCCCGCGTACTGGATGCCGACCAACTGCTGCTCGGGCCGGTCGATCTCGCGCCACAGCACCGGCCGGCCGGGGCCTTTGCGTTTGCGGCAGGTCAGCAGCCGGTCCGGGACCCCGGACGGGGACGGGCCCAGCTCCACCTGCCAGTACATGGTGTTGGCGGAGAGGAAGACCAGCGAGGTGCCACGGTCCCGGGCGCCCTCGACGGCCCGGCGCATCGGCACCGACCAGTACTCGTCGTGGCCCGGGAAGACCAGTCCCCGGTAGCGGGTGGGGTCGATCCGGCCGGCGTGCAGGTCACGGGCCTCGGCGTAGGCGAGGTCGTAGCCGTAGCGCTCGGCCCAGCGGATGAAGTCGTAGGCGTGGCCGACGTGCAGGGGCAGGCCCGCGCCGGCGTACGGCCGGTCGAAGGAGACGGTGGTCGCGGCGTCGGCCTCCCCCAGCAGCCGGCCCTTCTCGTCCCAGGCGTGGTAGAGGCTGGCGCCGGTGTGGCCGTCCTCCGGGTAGAGGTTGTACGCCTGCCAGGTGATGTCCGGCAGCAGCAGGAGGAGGTCGGCGGGGTGGTCGTCGCGGACCGTGAACGGCACGTGGGAGCGGTAGCCGTCGGCGGTGGTCAGGACGGCCACGTAGGCACCGATGCTCCAGTAGGAGGGCACCTGGAGGCGCCAGGACAGCCACCAGTGGTGGCAGGAGACCGTGCGGTCGGCGGTCAGCGGCGGGGGCTGGACGATGCCGGAGAGGCGCGGGCTGGTGGTGATCTTGGACGCGCCGTCGCCGCCGTAGTGGCCGATGCGGTAGATGTCCACGCTGAACTGCTGCGGCGGGTCGACCGTGATGTGGAAGTCGATCGCCTCGCCGGGCGCGACCGCCCCGGTGGAGGTGAAGCCCTTGATCTGCCGGTGCACGTCGTCGGCCGAGCGGGGGCCGGGCCCGGACGCGCGGGGCGCCGGGACGCGTGCGCGGTCGCCACTGGTGAGCCGCTGCGGGCTGGGGTCGACGTACCACGGCACGACGTGGCCGGTGTCGTCGAAGTACGTCTCACTGCCGCGGAGCCAGGGCACCGGGCCCTGTCCGAAGGGGTCCGTGACGGCGTGCGCGAGTGCTCCGGACTCCCAGCGGCGGATGTGGTCCGAGGCCATGGCCGCTCCCCTCCCTCAGGCCCCCGTGCCTGTCGCGGTGGTGCTCACTGTTCTCGCCGTGCTCGGTTGTTCGCGGCCGTACTGTCGTATGTCGCGTGCCTTTGCCAAGGGCGTGGTCGGTCCCAGCACATCACATAACGCACGGGGACGGTCACTACTCGTTGCGAATTGACCTGAACTGGAAGTCGCCTTTCCGTTACGGAGTGCGACGTACGGGCCGGCAGGCTCACGGTCCGGTCAGACGAGACGTACGGGCTTCTCGGGGCGTATGCCGGACGCGGCCAGCCAGTCGCGCAGCGGGCCCGGGTCTCCCTCCTCGATGAGGGTGAGGACCTTGGGGACCAGGTCGGCGGCCCGCTCACCGCCCAGCAGCAGGGAGGGACCGTCCAGCCAGTCCAGGGCGGGGACGGCACCGGCGGTGTCCACGGCCGCGCAGCACACCATCGCCGTGACGTGGTCGGCGAGCAGCTCGCGGGCGGTGCGCTGGGGTTGCAGCGGGAAGAGGGGCAGCCCGCCGGCGAACTCGTCCCACTGGGCACTCTCTGGACTCCGCCGGCCCGCGGCGCCCGCGTCCACCCCGGCGGCCTCCTCCCGAGCCAGCTCGGCACTCAGCCCGGCGGCGAGAGCGGCACTGCGCTCGGTGGTGGGGTCTTCTTCCTCACCGAAGGGGAACCGGGGGCCGGGCTCCCGGGCGGCGGGGGCACTGTCGGCGGTGGGGACAGCGGTGGGGGGACCGGCGGGGACAGCGGTGGGGACAGCGGTGGGGGCATCGGCGGGGGCTGGTCCGTCGGCGTCGTCGGCCTGGGAGTCGGAGGGACCGGTCCCGGAGGCGGAAGGGCTCGGGGTCGGGGCGCCCGGCGTACCCGGGGCGGTGCCGGCCGCTCCGGAAGCGGCACGCCCAGCGGCCAGGTCGTCCATCGCCCCCGTGCCGGCGCCGTCAGTTCCGGCGCCGGAGGTCCCGGCGGCCACGGCGCCCTGGGCGCTCTGGGCGCCCGGAGCGACTTGGTCCGGTCGGGAGCCGGAACCGGAGGCCCCGGCGGCCACGGGACCCACGTCGGCCGCAGTGCCGTTCCCTCCGGCACCGGAAGCCCCACAGGCCGCCACGCCGGTCGCTGCGGGAGCCCCGGCGGCCCCGGGACCCACCCCACCCGTACCGGGACCCGCGTCGGCGCCCATCACCCCCCAGGCTCCGTCCTCGGCGGTAGCCGTGAGGTGGTCCAGGACCCGGGCCAGGGTGGGGCCGCCGGGGTCGGGGGTCCGGGGGTCCAGGGAGGGGCGGACGCCGAGGGTGTCCAGGACGCGGTGCAGGCGGGCCGCTTCGGCGCGCCAGGTGCGGTCCACGACCTCCTCGGGATACGCCTGCCAGTCCACCGGCGCCCAGTCGGGGCCCGACTCGGCGGGACCGCCGTGGAAGAGCCGGGCGGCGAGGAGGGAGGCGGCCTCGTCGACCGCGCCGGGCTCCTCCAGGAGATCGCAGGCGGGCCGCTCGCCGAGCCGGGAGGCGAAGCCCTCGGCGAGCCGGTCCCGGCGGGAGAGCTCGGTGAGCGCCGCCACCACCCCCGCGTCCAGCCGGGACGGCCACCGCCCCATGCGCCAGGCCGGCAGCGCCACTCTCGTCAGCAGCCGGTCCCAGCCGGCGTACGCCAGCCCGACCTGCTCCTGGGCGACGATCCGCAGGCCGTAGTCCACCGCCTGGGCGCGCTCGGCGGCTGCCGCCGCGACCCCGCGCTCCATCTGGGTCGCGTGCTCCCGGCAGCCGCGCAGCAGCAGCCGGGCCACCCAGCCGAGGGTGGCGCACACCCCGCGGGTCAGCGGACAGCGGCCCCGGGTCGAGGCGACGGCCACGGCCGCGTCCAGCCCCCGCACGAAGCGGCGGGCGGCGGCTATGTCCGGGTGGGCCGAGGGGCCCGTACCGGCGATGACCGGGGCGAGGACCGCGCGCAGCTCGCCGACGCGCATCCACCACAGGAACGGCGAGCCGATGACGAGGACCGGCGCGACCGGGGCCCGGCGGCGGCCGGGGCCCGCTATCTCGTCGGGCGCCGGACGCGGGGGCGGTCCGTGGGCCGAATGGGCCCGGTCCTCCAGCCAGCTGTCGCAGTCCGGGGTGAGCGCTATGGCCGAGGGCGCCGGCACGTCCAGCCGGTCGGCGAGGTCGCGCACCATCCCGTACAGGTCGGGGGCGGAGCCCTCCGGGACATGCACCGTGGGACTCATGGCGGGGCGGGCCCGGCCCACGACCACCGCGATACCGGCCGCGGCCAGCAGCACCAGCACCGCGAGCACGCCGACGACCCACCGGGCGGCGTGCCACCCCGGGCCGACGAGACGGCCGGTGGAGGCACCGGTCAGCAGGATCACCTCGGTGCCCGCGGGCAGCAGCGCCACGGCCAGCGCCCGGCCCCGGACCCGCAGCACGGCGAGGGCCCGGGAGCGCGCGGCCTGCGCGCCCGCCTCCACACCGATTCCGGTCACGTGCCGATCTCGCCCCCTCCCTCGCGATCGCGTGCCGCCCTGGTCTTGCTCACTCCCCCACTGTGGCACCCGCCACTGACATCGCAATGCCGGTGGGCCAAGTGCCGGAACGCTTGCGCGGCACCCTAGTTGGGGCACCGGCCCCCGTCAGCCATATGGGCGATTGCTCACTCGATGGAATGGCTTTGGTCAGAGCTGGGTGACAGACAGCAAAGATCAGGCCCCGGATTGCCTCCGGGGCCCGATGGGGTGCGAGGGGCGGTACGAGGGAGTCGTACCGGCCGTGGTCACGCCTGCGTCTGTGCCTCCTGCGCCGCCTTCGCCGCGATGTCGGTGCGGTGCTGCGAGCCGTCGAGCCGGATCCGGCCCACCGCCCGGTACGCCCGCTCGCGCGCCTCGGCCAGGTCCTGGCCGGTCGCCGTGACGGACAGCACGCGTCCGCCCGCGCTGACGACCGCGTCGCCGTCCCGCTTGGTGCCGGCGTGCAGCACGTACGCGTGCGGGGCGTCCTCGGCGGCCACCTCGTCCAGGCCGGTGATCGGGTCACCGGTGCGCGGGGTGCCCGGGTAGTTGTGCGAGGCGACGACGACGGTGACGGCCGCGTCCTCGCTCCAGCGCAGCGGCGCGAGGTCGGCGAGGTTGCCGGTGGCGGCGGCCATCAGTACACCGGCCAGCGGAGTCCGCAGCCGGGCCAGCACGACCTGGGTCTCCGGGTCGCCGAAGCGGGCGTTGAACTCGATGACCCGGACCCCGCGCGAGGTGATCGCGAGACCGGCGTAGAGCAGCCCGGAGAACGGCGTGCCCCGGCGGCGCATCTCGTCCACGGTCGGCTGGAGCACCGTCTCCAGCACCTCGTCGACCAGTTTCGGGTCGGCCCACGGCAGCGGCGAGTACGCGCCCATGCCGCCCGTGTTCGGGCCCTCGTCGCCGTCCAGGGCGCGCTTGAAGTCCTGGGCGGGCTGGAGCGGGACGACCGTCTCGCCGTCGGTGATGGCGAACAGGGACACCTCGGGACCGTCGAGGAACTCCTCGATCACCACGCGCTCGCACTCGGCGGCGTGCGCCTTGGCCGCCTCGGCGTCGGAGGTGACGACGACGCCCTTGCCGGCGGCGAGACCGTCGTCCTTGACGACGTAGGGGGCGCCGAAGGCGTCGAGGGCCTGGGCGGCCTCCTCGGCGGTGGTGCAGACGTAGGAGCGGGCGGTCGGCACGCCGGCCGCCGCCATGACGTCCTTGGCGAAGGCCTTGGACCCCTCGATCAGCGCGGCCTCCCGCGAGGGGCCGAAGACCGGGATGCCCGCGGCGCGGACGGCGTCGGCGACGCCGGCGACCAGCGGGGCCTCCGGGCCGACGACGACCAGCTCGGCACCGAGGCCGGTGGCCAGCGCGGCCACCGCGGCACCGTCGAGCGCGTCGACCTGGTGCAGCTCGGCTACCTCGGCGATGCCGGCGTTGCCGGGGGCGCAGTGCAGCGCGGTGACGTCGGGGTCGAGGGACAGGGAGCGGCACAGGGCGTGTTCGCGGGCGCCGCTGCCGATGACGAGGACCTTCACGGGGTCAGCCTAATGGCAAGGTTGCCGAAGCCTGGGCGCCGGGTTTGTTGGACTTTCCTCCAAAGAGAGCCGTTCCCCGTGCGCGGGGCCCTCACTCGTTGGAGAACTCCTCCATCACCGTCGCCCCCAGTTCCCGCACGATCAGCTCGTGCCCGGAGAGCGCCGACTCGTCGAGATCCGGGTCGTCGTCCTCCGGGATGTCGTCCTCCGGGGAGACGGGCGGCGGCTCGGGTGCGGCGGCCGGCCGGGGTGCCGGGGCGGGCGCGGCGGGCGCGGCAGGGGTGCCGCTCCGCGGGGCGGCGGGCGGCTGCGGGGACGGCTGGGAGGCTCCGGGGCGGGGTGCGGCCGGGGCGCCGTAGCCACCGCCGCCGGGGGCGCCACCATGGCCACCGGCGGAAGAGCCGCCGTAGCCGCCGCCTCCGCCGTAGCCGCCGGCGACCGGTGGGGCGGAGCCGCCGCCCGACGGGTCGACGACCGCCTCGATCTTCCACTGCACGTTGAACTGTTCGGCCAGCGCCTGCCGCAGCACGTCCTCGCTGCCGCTGCCGGAGAAGTTGTCACGCGCGCCGGCGTTCACGAAACCGAGCTGGAGGGTCGTGCCGTCGAAGCCGGTCACCTGGGCGTTCTGGCTGAGCAGGATCCAGGTGAAGCGGCGGCGGTTCTTGACGGCCTCCAGGATGTTCGGCCAGAGCGCGCGCGGGTCGAGACCCCCGGTGGGGGCGGCCGGGGCGGGGGCCTGGGGCGGGGGGGCCGGGGCGGCCGGGGGCGCGGACTGGGCCGGCTGGGGTTGGGCCGCGACCGTACGGCCGGGACCCTGCCCCTGCCCCGCGCCCTGGGTCTGCCCCTGCTGGCCGCCCGGAGCGGTGGCAGTGGGCCAGCCGCCGGGGCGTCGGCCGCCGCCGGCGGGGGCGGCGGTGGGCCAGGCGCCGGGAGCGGGAGCGGCAGCCGGAGTCTGGGCGGCTGGAGCGGGAGCGGGCGCGGGCGCGGGCGCAGGTGCAGGGGCAGGGGCAGGGGTCGTGGGCACCGGAGCGGCCGGGGTGACGGGGGCGACCGGAGCGGACTCGCCCGGACCCGCCGTACCGGAGGGGCCACCCGGACCGGCCGGAACCGCGGCCGGTGTACCGGACCCGGCCGGCCCCCCCACGGCCCGGACCGCCGCGCGAGCCGCCGCGGGCCCCCCACCTGGCGGCACGGGCGAGCCACCGGCATCCGGACCGGCACCGGCACCGGCGCCCGGTGCGAGGGCGCCGCCGTGCGCCTCGGGACCGGGGACGTACCCCATGGCCGGCGCACCGGCACCGGCGGAGAAGCTGATGCCGCGCTCCAGGCGGTCGAGCCGGGCCATCACGGACCGCTGGTCGCCGTAGGCGGCGGGGAGCAGGACGCGGGCGCAGATCAGTTCCAGCTGGAGGCGGGGCGAGGTGGCGCCGCGCATCTCGGTCAGCCCCTCGTTGACCAGGTCGGCGGCGCGGCTCAGCTCGGCGGCGCCGAAGGTCTCGGCCTGGGCCTGCATCCGCTCCAGGACGTCGGCCGGGGCGTCGAGGAGCCCCTTCTCCACGGCGTCGGGCACGGCGGCGAGGATCACCAGGTCCCGCAGCCGCTCCAGCAGGTCGGCGACGAAGCGGCGCGGGTCGTTGCCGCCCTCGATGATCCGGTCGACCACCTCGAAGGCGGCGGCGCCGTCACCGGTGGCGAACGCCTCCACGACGGAGTCGAGCAGGGAGCCGTCGGTGTAGCCGAGGAGGGAGGTGGCCATGGCGTACGTCACACCGTCCGCCCCGGCGCCGGCGAGGAGCTGGTCCATGACGGACATGGAGTCACGCACGGAGCCCGCGCCCGCGCGCACGACGAGCGGCAGCACGCCGTCCTCGACCGGGATGTCCTCCTTCTGGCACACCTCGGCGAGGTAGTCCCGCAGGGTGCCGGGCGGCACCAGCCGGAACGGGTAGTGATGGGTCCGCGACCGGATGGTCCCGATGACCTTCTCGGGCTCGGTGGTCGCGAAGATGAACTTCAGGTGCTCGGGCGGCTCCTCGACGACCTTCAGCAGCGCGTTGAAGCCGGCCGACGTGACCATGTGGGCCTCGTCGATGATGTAGATCTTGTAGCGGCTGCTCGCGGGGCCGAAGAAGGCCTTCTCGCGCAGCTCACGGGCGTCGTCCACACCACCGTGAGAGGCCGCGTCGATCTCGATGACGTCGATCGATCCGGGTCCGTTGCGCGCGAGGTCGCGGCAGGACTGGCACTCGCCGCAGGGCGTCGGGGTGGGACCTTGCTCACAGTTCAGGCAGCGGGCCAGGATGCGCGCGCTGGTCGTCTTGCCGCATCCGCGCGGACCGCTGAAGAGGTACGCGTGATTGACCCGGTTGTTCCGCAGCGCCTGCTGCAACGGGTCGGTGACATGCTCCTGCCCGATGACCTCGGCAAAGGTCTCCGGGCGATAGCGGCGGTACAGCGCGAGAGACGACACGCATACGAGGTTAATGGCGCCCACTGACAACCGGCCCCGCCCCGGACGCGCACCCCGGGCCCCGGAACGCAAGGGCCCCCCACGCACCCGCCAGAGCCGACCTACCCTTGCTGCCTTCCGGCCCTGGGGGAGTTCAGTCAGATAGCGCCGCGTGAGGGGCTGTGCCCCACAGTACCCGATGGCGGGCGGCGGTCCGAACCCGATCGGGCCCGCGACCCCACCCGGGGACGGCCTGCGGGAACGAGTTCGCGAGCACTCCCCTCGGTCATGTAATGTTTCCGGCGGAGGATTCGCCTAGAGGCCTAGGGCGCACGCTTGGAAAGCGTGTTGGGGGCAACCCCTCACGAGTTCGAATCTCGTATCCTCCGCCAGTGCCTCACCGGGCACGATGTCGAAGGGCCCCACCGCTTGCGGTGGGGCCCTTCGACGTTGTCCGTCTCAGTTTCCGTCTCAGTTGGATTTTTCTTGGGTGCCGGGCGGCACCCAGAGCGCGTCTCCGACTTGCTGAGCGACCTTGCGGAGCATGGTCCCGGTCACATGCATGTACCGGGCGCGCATCCGCGCCGCTCCCCCAGGCTCCCAACCCATGATCGAGTCGATCACCACGTCTGGGACGCCCAGGATCAGGAGGACGGTCGCGGCGGTGTGGCGAGCGTCATGGAGGCGGCCGTCTCGTACGCCCGCGTCCCGGAGAAGCCGCTTCCAGACGTGGAAGTCGGTGTTCGGGCTCAGCGGCCCACCGGTCGGCGAAGCGAAGACGTACCCCTTGCCCTCCCAGTCCGCACCGGCGGCGATCCGCTCCCGGTCCTGTACCTCCTGGTGCTGGCGGAGAATCTTGATCAGCGGCTCAGGCAGGCCGATGGTGCGCCGCCCCGCACGTGACTTGGTGGACTTGTGCTCGCGCCGGGTCTGCTCCCGCTTCGGGCAGTACCCAGCCTTCCTGCCGCACGGCTCCGCACCACAGCCGTGCGCGTATTTGGGCCGCAGTCGGTTCTTGCGGATGCGGACATACCCCGCGTCCAGGTCGACGTCCTCCCAGTGGAGCCCGAGTGCCTCCCCTTGGCGGAGGCCGAGGGCCAAGGCGACAACCCAGCGCGCGCTGTTCCGGAGCTTGGCCGCCTCGACCAGAAGACTCTGAACCTCTTCGATCGTGTACGGCTCGATGTCCTCCTCTTCGAGGCGGGGAGCCTTGGCGATCTCGGCCACGTTCGTGGGGACGTGTCCCCGTCGGACGGCTTCGCCGAGGGCAACCCGGATCGTGCGGTGGACGTGGTGGGCAGTGCCGGCCGCGCTCCCGGACTCCTGCATCTTCCGGTAGAAGCGCTCCAGATGCTCCGGCTCCAGGCGGTCGAGCTTGTGAGCGCCCAGGCCGGGCACGAGGTGAACGCGAACGTCGACCTCGTACCCGTCGTACGTGTTCTCGGAGACGTACGGCTTCGCGATGTTCTCGACCCAGTGCTCCAGCCAGGCCTGGACGGTCCAGCTCTGCCCCACCCTCCTGAGCTTTACCGCTCAGCCCATTGCAGGGCAGGGCAAACGCTGGGCGCCGGGCGTCTCGCGCGCGATGGTTCCTGGCACGTATCAGTGCTCGCTAGTGGCGATGTAGGTGCCGTGCCAGGTGTGATACCACACCGCGCCCGTGAAGCCGTTGACCGACAGCATGCCCTTGATCTTCCCGGAGCGCATGGTGTGCAGGGTGTAGTAGCCCGGGAACGCGTCGGGTTTGTCTGCGGTCAGGTTGCTGCCCCGGTCACGCAGCCACTGCTGGGCGCGGTGCTGGGCCTGGTCCGAGGAGAGCCGGGTCTGTGTCTGACCGCGAGGGTGCATGCCGTAGTCGGTGTTCCACATCATTGCCGGGCCGTACTCGATCCCGGTGTCACCATTGGCTGGGTTGACGAGGATCTCGGTAGCCAGCTTGCCGGAGGGAGTCTTCAGCTCGGCGTAGAAGTTCTGCGAGAACTGCATGACCTCGCCAACGCGCAGATCAAGCCGGTGGGCGAAAGCGTCGGCCCGCTGTCGCGCTTGATCCAGGGTCTTTACCGAGGTGCCGTCACCGCGCTGCCAGTAGTGCCCGCCCATCATGCCGGGGCCCCACGAGCAGTCGTTGCCCATCATGCCCGGCCCCATGCCCGGCCCCCATGAGTTCCAGTTGTCCCAGTCGTCACCCGATGTGCCCGACCTCCAGCAATCGCTGCCGGAGGGGCTTGGCGCGGCGGCCGGGCGAAGGGCGGCGCGGCCGGAGGTGGTGTCGTTTGCCGTGCACCCGGCAACCACCGTGCCGGCCAGCGCGAGGCCCACCAGCGTGGAGACGGTCCGCCTGCTTCTGCTGGACACGATCATCACCCCTTCGGGTCGCCCCATCGGCGTCCGCTCGAGCCAGCAGACACCAGCCTGGTCCCTCCAGCCTCACTCCGGACCCAGTGAACCGACCAGGGCCCTCCGGTCCCGCCGCTGCCCCGACCGGCCCAGTCCGCGACGAAGTACCTGGCCCAGGTGCACACGAAACGCGGCAGCCGACCACGCCTAGACCGCTAGGCCTGGTCAGCCAGTGCCTGTCCGTCTCAGTTTCCGTCTCATTCAGCGACGGTCATCGCCGTTCAGGTGAGTCCGGTCGACGGCTATCGCTGAGCAAGCGGACGGGCATGACCGCCGGTGAACGCCCAAGCACAACGTCTGCGGGACCACCAACAGACTTGGAAAGCGTGTTGGTGGCAACCCCTCACGAGTTCGAATCTCGTATCCTCCGCAGCCGCCTGACCAGGCGAGACGAAGAGTCGGACCGCTCGTTGCGGTCCGACTCTTCGTCATGCTCTGGTTGCAGTTTCGGTTGCATTTACAGCTGACATTTAGGACAAATCTTCAAACAGGAAAGGCACACGCTCTGGTCCTGCGCGGCGACCGGCGTCGGCGCATACCCTGAGGAGCTTTGACACCGAACACGGTCATGCCCCGTTCACTCATCGCGGGCTGACCTGCGGCGACTCTGGTTTCTGCGGATCCACGCGGCTCTGCCCAGGATCCCGGGACGATGTCGCGGTCATAGCCCGATCATCCGGACCTTGCTGCCGCACAGCCGGGTCATGTCATCGACATCCGACGTGAGGATGGCGACCGGGCCGGGCTGACGCAAGGCGGCTTCCGCGACGGTGGCGTCGATCGCGTACTTGTGTCCGTGCAGACCGGCGCCCTTGAGCAGTTGGGCCGCCGCCTTGGCCGCTGCCTCCGTGATCGGCTCAACCTTGACCCGGGACAGTGCCCATTGCAGTCGGGGCAGGTTCACCCTGGCGTGGCTCACCTCCACGATGGTGTTGGCGCTGACGACAAGGTCCGCCCCCATGTCGTGGAAGACCTGGAACATCGCCAGAATTTTCCGGTCCTGCGCCACCCAGGCCGACAGCCCCTCGCTGTCCAGGACGACGGTCTCAATGTGCCCGCTCACGCGGCGCTCGCGCCGCCCGCTGCCGACGTCGCACCGAAGATCCGCGCCCGCGCCTCGGTCAGCTCTTCCTCACTGAAGGCCCCGTGCTCGTCCGTATGGCTGCGCAGGTCGGCCCCCAAGAGCTGGTGCCGGATCTGCCTGGCGACCGCTTCGGCCACGTAGCCGGAGATGTTGTCCGTGATTTTCCTCAACTCCGCCACCTGCTCGGTGGGGAGCGTCACCGTGATGCGCGTGGTGTCAGCCATAGCTGCAAGCATACTGCGGTATGCGCGCTACGTGCTGTCTGTTCCTCGCAGTCGGTCCTGTCAGCGGCAGTCGGGGCGACTGTCTGTTCAGGCGGGGGCTCAGCTGGTTAGTTGTACGACGCGCCAGTTCAGCGGGCCCAGTAGCGGTGTGCCTCGATCCATTGCGAGCCCTCGGGGGCGGGTTCCGGCAGCGACAGGTCCAGAATTCCGATGTCCTGTCGGACTCGCCCCCGGGTGCAACGTGCGACCATGCGCCCGTCCTCGGCCAGATCGACACCGACCACGCTCACCTCGACGCCGAGAACAGTCGTGGTGAACGGCACGGCAAGGCTCTCCTCGATCATCGTGAAGAAGCCGGTGAGCTGCTCATCCTCACCGTAGGCGTCGACGGTGGCCTCCTCGACCAACGCCTCCAGCGCGGCTGGGTCCCAGGTGCTCATGGCCTCACCGTAGCGCTGCACCGCACGGCCGGGGACCGGTGTGTTCAGCAGCGACTCACCCGTCGTGGCACCGTCGCCGGCGGTCAAGCCGAGGCCCGCGGTTGCCAGCGTGTGACGTTGCCTGGTGGGGTTCGGTAGTGAGCGGCCCAGGGGAGGGTCCGGCAAGCGACAGGACGGAAGAGAGTGGCACGAGTCGTCGTACGAGAGCCGAGTACGGGCGCGAAGAGCGCACCGCCGCTTGCCCGACGGGAAACGTCCGCCTTCGTGCGGGAACTGCTCGGCGCCGGCTGGGCGGCGGTGTTCCTGCCCGGTGAGCCCGCCCGCCTTGGGCGGCTGCTGCTGTGGAAGCCGACCGGGGCAGCAGCCAAAGTCAGTATGGCGCCCGTCGGCCTCGAGACCGAGGTGGTGGAGCTGGTTCTGCCGCACGGCCGCTCGGTCAGGCGGCGCAGGGTCGAGGGTTACGCGCTGCCTGTCGCCGTCGCTGTCTCCGCCCTGGTCATTGCGGAGCCGACGCATCCCTCCGGCGACGCCTGGCAGGCCGCCACTCGCTTCGCGCTGCGGCTGCTCGCCGACGGCCGCCTCCACCCGGCCCTCACCCCCGCCGGTTACGACACCTGGCAGGCGGGCCCTTTCACCGCCGCCCAGCGCCAGACGCTGGACGCCCTGGCCGCCGCCTTCCCGCCGCACGCCCACTGCCTGCCCGAGCCAGGCCCCGCGCCGGTGCGGATCGCCGAACCGGCTGCGCTGCTACGCCAGTTCTGCGACGCGGTCGCCGATGACCTGGTCCGTACTCCGGCCGCGCCGCTCGCCATGGGAGCGCTGCCGTACGTCTGGCGCGAGGCCCGTGCCGTGCCCGCCTTGCGTGAATGGGCCGAGGAGACCCAGGCGGCGCTCACCGCCGAGGTCAGTGTCTCCCTGCGCGTCGACGTACCCGAAGGACGCCGACGGCAGTTTCGGGCGGTCCTGCAATTGCACACCGCGGCGGACCCGGCGCTCGTCGTCGAGGCCGCACGGCTGTGGAGCGAGCCGACCGAAGTGGAGCGGCTGCTCGGCCCGCGCGCCGAGACCGAGACCCTGCTCGCCCTGTGCCGCGGCGCCCGCGCCTGGCCCCCGCTGCAAAGGCTCCTCGCCGATGCCGCTCCCGATCAGCTCCGGTTGACCGACGACGAAGCCTTCGATCTCCTCGGGGATGCCACGGACGCGCTGCGCGCGGCCGGTGTCGACGTGCACTGGCCGCGCGACCTGGTCAAGGCGCTCACCGCGACCGCGGAGATCGGGCGGCGCACCGCCCCCGGTTCCGCCGCGGGCGGCCTGCTGGACACCGAGGCCCTTCTCGAATTCCGCTGGCAGATCTCCCTCGGCGGCGAGCCGCTCACCGACGCCGAGATGGATGCCCTCGCGGAGTCACGCCGTCCTCTCGTCCGGCTCCGCGACCAGTGGGTGGTCGCCGACCCGAAGCTGGTGGCCCGTGCCAAGCGCCGCCGGATGGAACCCCTCACCCCCATGGAGGCGTTGAGCGCCGCGCTGACCGGCGAGGCCGAGCGGGACGGTGACCGGGTGCCCTGTGCGGCGGTCGGTGCGCTCGGCGACCTGGTGGCTCGTATCCGCGACCCCGAGTCCCGCACCCCCGTGCCCCAGCCCGCCACCCTCAAGGCCACGTTGCGCGAGTACCAGAAGCGGGGCCTGGCCTGGCTGGCTGAGATGTGCGCACTCGGCCTCGGCGGCTGTCTCGCCGACGACATGGGCCAGGGCAAGACCATCACCTTGCTCGCTCTGCACCTGCACCGCCAGAGCGACCCCATCACCGCGGGCCCCACCCTTGTCGTCTGCCCGGCCTCCCTGCTCGGCAACTGGCAGCGCGAGGCCGCCAGGTTCGCACCGCTCACGCCCGTACGCCGCTACCACGGCGGCGACCGCCACCTGGGGGACCTGGCCGGCGACGAGATCGTCCTGGTTACCTACGGGGTGCTGCGCCGCGACCGCGAAGTGCTCGCCGAGACAGCCTGGTCGCTGGTGGCCGCCGACGAGGCCCAGCACGTCAAGAACCCCTACGCCGTCACCGCCCGCGAACTGCGTGCCCTGCCCGCCCTCGCCCGCGTCGCTCTCACCGGCACCCCCGTGGAGAACAACCTCTCGGAGCTGTGGGCACTGCTCGACTGGACCACCCCCGGGCTGCTCGGCACACTCGCCGCCTTCCGTGACCGGCATGCCCGCGCCATCGAGGCGGGCGAGGATCCCGAGGCAGCCGAGCGCCTGTCCCGTCTCGTACGTCCCTTCCTGCTGCGCCGCAAGAAGTCCGACCCCGGCATCGCGCCCGAACTGCCGCCCAAGAGCGAGACCGACCACATCGTCCCGCTGACGGCCGAGCAGGCCAGCCTGTACGAGGCGCAGGTCCGCGAGACCATGGCGAAGATCGCGGAGTCGGAGGGCATCGCCCGACGCGGTCTGGTACTCAAGCTGCTCACCGCTCTGAAGCAGATCTGCAACCACCCCGCCCAGTATTTGAAAGAAACCAGCCTGCGCCAGTCCACCCCCCTGCGGGGCCGCTCCGGCAAGCTCGACCTGCTCGACGAACTTCTCGACACCATCACCGCCGAAGGCGAATCCGTGCTGGTCTTCACGCAGTACAAACAGATGGCGGCGTTGCTGGAGAAGCATCTCGCCGAACGCGGCGTCCCCACTCTCTTCCTGCACGGTGCCACCCCCGTCGCGCGGCGCGAGGAGATGGTGGACCGCTTCCAACGCGGCGAAGTGCCGGTGTTCCTGTTGTCGTTGAAGGCGGCGGGCACCGGACTCAACCTCACCCGCGCAAGCCACGTCGTGCACTACGACCGCTGGTGGAACCCGGCCGTCGAGGAGCAGGCCACCGACCGCGCCTACCGCATCGGCCAGGACAAACCCGTCCAGGTACACAAGCTCCTCGCGGAGGGAACCGTAGAGGGCAAGGTGGCCAAGCTGCTCGAAGCCAAGCGCGCCCTCGCCGACGCCGTAGTCGGCTCCGGCGAGGCAGCCCTGACCGAACTGTCCGACGCCGACCTCGCCGAACTCGTCGCCCTGGGAAGGCAGTCATGAGCCCCGCTGTCCCCGGTCCGCGCCGTGCGCCCGCCCGCGGCAAGCGAGCCTTCGCCTCGACCTGGTGGGGCCAGGCATGGGTGGCCGCCCTGGAGGACTCCACCCTGGACGCCGGACGGCTCGCGCGCGGACGCACCTACGCCCGCGCAGGCATGGTCGGCCCGGTCACCGTCGCTCCGGGCAAGGTCAGTGCCGCTGTCCAGGGCAGCCGCCCGCGCCCGTACCGCTCCTCGGTCCACCTGCCCGTCCTCACCGCCCCTCAGTGGGACACCCTGCTCGAGACGATCGCGGCCCGCGCCGGACATCTCGCAGCACTTCTCGACGACGAGATGCCCGCCGAACTCGTGGACGACGCCCGGCACGCAGGCGTCCCACTGCTCCCACTGCCCACCGAGCTCGATCCGGAGTGCTCCTGCCCCGACTGGGGACACCCCTGCAAGCACGCCGCCGCGCTCTGCTACGCCATCGCCGCAACCATCGACACCGACCCATTCGTGCTCTTCGCACTGCGCGGCCGCGGCCGCGAGGAGGTCTTCGCCCAGCTGCGCGCACTCCGTACGGCAGCACAGGACACCGCCGTCCCACCAGCACCGGCCGGCATTCCGGCCGCCGCCGCGTACGCCCACTGGGCCGAAGAGCCCCCCGAACTGCCCGAACTCCCGGAACCTGCCGCCCACACCGCAGCACTGCCCGTCGCCCCGCCATCCGGCGCCGGCCTGGCCGCCGCGGACCTGGAACGCCTCATGGCCGACGTCACCGCGCGCGCCGCCCGGCTCCTCGCGGGCGACACCGCCGACCTGCACCTGACCCAGCACCAGGACGCCGTCCGCATCGCCGCGGGCAACCCCGGACCCGAGTGGTTCCACCACCTGATCCAGAACACCGGCACCAACCCCACTGCCTTCGCACGCCTCACTGGCGCCTGGCGCCACGGCGGCCCCACGGGCATCACCGTCGCCGAACAGCCCCACGCCCCCGACCCGGCGGTGATGAAGGCCGCCCGCACCGCCCTGGACACGGCCCTCTCCGAGATGACCGACTCCCCCGCACATCTCAGAGCCTGGCTCAACCGCCTCACCCTCACCCACCACGGCATCCAGCTGCGTCTGGGCCCCGACGCCCGCTGGTACCCCTACCTCCGGGACGACGACGGCGAATGGTGGCCCGCGGCACCAGCCGACAGTGACCCGGTCACCGCGCTCACCGCGGCCTGGTCGCAGAACGGGGAGTAAGGAGGCGATTCCCCGCTGACCAGGAATCACGAGCAGAAGCTGAGCACACTCACGCTGCTCCACTTCCGTGGTTGCAGTTCTGGTTGCATTCACCGGTGTACAGCACCGTTCAGAACCCTCACCGGGACCAGCTGCACCGCAGGTCAGGACGTTGCCGTACGCCCCAGAACCCCCAGACGAACATGTGGAAAGCGTGTTGGGGGCAACCCCTCACGAGTTCGAATCTCGTATCCTCTGCAGCCGCAGAACTGCGAAAGCGAACCCCGGTCGCATGGCGACCGGGGTTCGCGTCATTCGCTGGTCTCAGTGCTGGTCTCAGGTGCGTACCGATCGCGGACCGGGCAGCCCCGGAAGCGGGGTACGAGAGCTGCGGGCCGCGGGAGCGGCAGGACGCCTGGCGCCCGAGCCGCGGGCGGCGCTGCGACGTGAGCCATCGCTGCTCGGCCAGATGGCGCGGGTACTGCTCGACCTGAACTTCCCGGCCTCGCTCCATGACGAGCTGTGCGAAGCCGTCGGTCTGGAGCTGGAACAGGCCGAGACCGCCGAGGTTTCGGCCGTGCGGAGGCGCCGGGACCCGCGGATGCGGGAACTGGTGCCGAGCACCTCGGCCGACTCGTCGACGGCGACGTATCGGTGCTGCGGAAGCTCGGCGGCGTCGAACTCTTCCCAGCCGGTACGTGCCGGCCGTGCCCACGGTCAGTTCGCCGGGGCGATCTCGTCGACCAGGCCGCGGATGCGCTTCTCGATCTCGTCGCGGATCGGGCGGACCGCTTCGACGCCCTGCCCGGCCGGGTCGGGGAGTTCCCAGTCGAGGTAGCGCTTCCCGGGGAAGACGGGGCAGGTGTCGCCGCAGCCCATAGTGATCACGACGTCGGACGCCTGGACCGCCTCCACCGTGAGCACCTTGGGTACCTCGGCCGCGATGTCGATGCCGACCTCCGCCATGGCTGCGACGACGGCCGGGTTCACGGTGCCGGCCGGGGCGGAGCCGGCGGAGCGGACCTGGACGCCGTCGCCCGCGAGGTGGGTGAGGAAGGCGGCGGCCATCTGGGAGCGTCCGGCGTTGTGGACGCAGACGAAGAGCACGGACGGCACGGCCGTGTCAGACATGGGCGGGGTCCTCCTGGGGGGCGGGGACGGTGAAGTAGCGGCGGGCGTACAGGGCGACGTACACCAGGCCGATGAGGACAGGCACTTCGATGAGGGGGCCGACGACGCCGGCGAGGGCCTGGCCGGAGCTGGCCCCGAAGGTGGCGATGGCGACGGCGATGGCCAGCTCGAAGTTGTTCCCCGCGGCGGTGAACGCCAGTGTCGTGGCGCGCGAGTGGTCGAGGCCGACCGCGCGGCCCAGGGCCATGGACCCGGCCCACATGACGACGAAGTAGACCAGCAGCGGCAGGGCGATGCGGGCGACGTCGAGGGGCTGTGAGGTGATGGCGTCGCCTTGCAGGGCGAAGAGGACGACGATCGTGAAGAGCAGCCCGTACAGGGCGAACGGGCCGATGCGTGGGATGAGCCTGGTCTCGTACCAGGTGCGGCCCTTCGCCTTCTCGCCGACGCGGCGGGTGAGGTAGCCGGCCGCGAGCGGGATGCCGAGGAAGACGAGCACGCTACGGGCGATCTCCCACACGGACACGTCCAGCCCGGTCTGTTCCAGGCCGAGCCGGCCGGGCAGGACGGAGAGGTAGAACCAGCCCAGCGCCGAGAAGGCGATGACCTGGAAGACGGAGTTCAGGGCGACCAGGACGGCGGCGGCTTCGCGGTGGCCGCAGGCGAGGTCGTTCCAGATGATGACCATGGCGATGCAGCGGGCCAGACCGACGATGATCAGGCCGGTGCGGTAGGCGGGCAGGTCCGGCAGGAACAGCCACGCCAGGGCGAACATGAGCGCCGGGCCGACCACCCAGTTCAGCAGCAGGGACGGCAGCAGCAGGCGGCGGTCGCGGGTGACGGTGTCGAGGCGGTCGTAGCGGACCTTGGCCAGCACCGGGTACATCATCACGAGCAGGCCCAGGGCGATCGGCAGGGAGACTCCGGTCACGGTCACCTTGGCCAGCGCGTCGCCCAGCCCCGGAACCAGGCGGCCCAGTCCGAGCCCCACTGCCATGGCCGCGAGGATCCAGACAGCCAGGTAGCGGTCGACGAAGGACAGGCGTCCGGCCACGTTCCCTTCGGGTGTGGCAGTGCTCACGACGCGGCTCCGGCCGGCGCGGTGCCCTCGGGCAGCGGCTCGCCGGCGGGACGGGTCAGGATGCCGGCGAGCCGGTCGGTCGTCTCCGGGACGAGCCAGTAGTAGACCCAGGTGCCGCGCCGCTCGCAGTCGATCAGGCCCGCCTGCCGCAGCAGCTTCAGGTGGTGGGAGATCGTCGGCTGGGACAGGTCGAAGGCCGGGGTCAGGTCGCAGACGCAGACCTCGCCGCCCGAGCGCGAGGCGATCATCGACAGCAGGCGCAGCCGCACCGGATCGCCCAGCGCCTTGAACACCTTCGCCAGCTCCACGGCCTGGTCCTCGTCCAGGGGCGCGGTCAGCAGCCCGGGGCAGCACGCTCCGGCGTCGTCGCTCTGACCGAGCACCCTCAGCTCTTGATTCGACATGTCTCAATATTGACAGCCTTCGATCCAACCCGCAATCTTGCATCGACAGCTATCAATACAGCCGGATGGGAGCCCGTCATGTCTCGCGCTCAGCTCGCCCTGCGTGTCAGTGATCTGGAAGCGTCGATCGCCTTCTACTCGAAGCTGTTCGGCACCGAACCGGCCAAGCGGCGCGAGGGCTACGCCAACTTCGCTCTCACCGAGCCCCCGCTCAAGCTCGTCCTCATCGAGGGCGAGCCCGGGGAGGAGACCCGCCTGGACCACCTCGGCGTCGAGGTCGAGTCCACCGAACAGGTCAACGCCGCCACCACCCGGCTGGAGGAGGCCGGCCTGGCCACCTTCGAGGAGAACGACACCGCCTGCTGCTACGCCCTCCAGGACAAGGTCTGGGTGCACGGCCCCGGCAAGGAGCCGTGGGAGGTGTACGTCGTGAAGGCCGACGCCGACACCCTCGGCAAGAGCGCCGGCCCCGACGCCGCCGGCGACGGCTGCTGCACCAGCCAGGGCACCGAGGAGACCCCGACGGCGACCGGATGCGCCTGCGGCCGGTGATCCAGGTCAGCGGATGCGGCCTCTGGGGCCAAAGTGCACTGTGGTGGCTGAGGTTCTTTCGCTGGAGGTGAGGGCCTTGGGGCGTTCGTTCCCTGTTGTGGCTGCTGCCGCGGCTCTGCTGGTCCCCGTCGTCCTCGTGGGCGGTACGGCGACCGCGGCGCGGGCACGGGTGCCTGTCTCCGCTCCGGCGGGCCAGTGCGCGTCCGAGGACGCGTACGCGCCGGGGGGCGGCACCGATCTGGGCGGGACGCCCAAGCGGTTCACGTACGCGGGCACCCCGTACGCCGGTGCCCGCTTCGACGGGTGCGCCAACACGCTGAGGGTGTACTACGGCGGCTATTCCAGCCCCCGCTACTCCTACTACGAGGTCCGGTACACGTATCCGTCACGGCTCGGCTGGTACAGCTGGCAGCTGCGCATGGGCGAGTACCGGGTCGCGACGGTCGACGCGCCCGCGCGCGGTGACTGGAACTTCAAGGTCAGGGCGTGCGCCGGCGCCATCGACGAGGCGGGGCCCGGAAGCTGCACGGGCTGGTCACCGCAGCTCTTCCTGCACACCGTCTGACCCCGCCGGCCCCTCGCCCCTACCGCGTCACCCGCACCGGCGCCGACACCGTCACCTGGTCCAGGTCCGACACGCGGACCGTCGCCTTCATCGTCCAGGTGCCGGGGAGGGGCACGGTGAAGGCGGGGGTGGACCAGTAGCCGCCGCGGTCGGTGAGCCTGGTGTCCAGGGGGCCCAGGCGCTGTGCCGGGAGCGTGAGGGTGACGCGCAGCTCGGGGACTGTGGCGAGGCCGCCGTCGGGGCCGTAGACCACCGCCTGGAGGGAGTCGGTGCCGACGCGGCCGGGGTCCAGGGTGATCTGGACCTTGCCGTGGCCACCGGGGGCGCCGGTGTCGAAGGGGATCGTGATGACCGAGGCCGTCTGGACGCCCGTCGCCGCAAAGGGCACGGCCGGGGCGGACTCCGTCGCCGCGCGGCCGGGGACCGTGCTGGTCAGAAGGGTGGTCAGGGCCAGGACCAGCGCGGCGGCCACCGCCTCCAGGAGGACCGAGCGGCGCAGGAGGCGCAGGGGCGGGTCCGGGGGCGGTTCCGGGGGGAGCTCGGGGAGTGGTGGCCCCATGGCCGGTTCGGGGACGCGGGCGCGGACGGCGGCCCCCGTGGGACGGGTCAGGCGGGCCGTCCAGGTGCGGGAGCAGGCCGCCGCGAGGAGCAGCGCGGTGACCACCGCCAGCTTCGCCAGGAGCGTGCGGCCGTACGTCGTGCCGGTCAGTGCCTGCCAGGAGCCCAGGCCGCGCCAGGACTGGTAGACGCCGGTGACGACCAGGACCACCACCGATGTGAACGCCAGGCGGGAGAAGCGGGCCGGGACCCGGGCCGGCGGGGCGGCAGCCGTTTCCGGGGTGCGCCGCAGCGTCCACAGGAGCGCGGCCAGGCCGCCCAGCCAGGCCGCCATGGCCAGCAGGTGCAGGGTGGACGAGACGATCGCCGCCGGGACCTGGACGCCCGCCGAGGCGTGGTCGGACGCCGACCAGGTCAGGGCCAGGGCGACGGCGAGGGCCGTGGCCGCCGCGAGGGTGGCGCGGCGCGGGAGGTGGACGCGGCGGGTTCCGAGGAGGGCCACGGCGACCGCGGCCAGGAGCAGCAGCGCCAGGCGGAGGAGCAGGAGCCGGCCGGGGCGGGTCGTCGCCGTGTGGGTGAGGGCGGAGAGCGAGAAGGCGGTCGTCGGGGAGGCCGCCTCCTCGTAGGGGGCGCGCAGGAGGTACACGGCGAGGGTGGAGGCCACCAGCGTCACCGCGGCGGCCAGGGCGGGGGCCCGCAGATGGACCGTCGTCGGCGGACGGCAGTACGCCACGAACGCGGCCGTGCCCAGGAGGAGAGCCAGGGAGAGGTAGGCGAGGTAGCGCGCGATGGTGTGCAGGGCCGTGGTGGCCCCGTTCTCCGTGCGGTCCGGGGGCAGGGCCGCCGGCGCCGCCGTGCGTTTCCCGACCGAGAAGGTGAGCGCGCCGGACACCGGGTGGCTGTCGGCCGAGACCACCCGCCAGGCGACCGTGTACGTCCCGGTGGCGAGCCGGGCGGGGAGGGTGACGCGCGCGGTGTCGGAGCGGCCGGCGGCGTGGCCCGCGGGGCCGGTGCGGAGGCGGCGGTTCGCGGGGTCGTAGACCCGGAAGGAGTCGGTCAGCAGGCCGACCGACTCGGTGAAGGCGAGGGTGACGTGACGGGGGGCGGTGCGCAGGACGGTTCCGTCGGCGGGGTCCGTCGCGCGCAGGACGGCGTGCGCCGAGGCGGGCGGCGCCGTGCCGAGGAGGAGGGCGGGGAGGAGCGCGGGGAGGAGGAGTACGAGCAGGAACGTCCCTGTCGGACGCCGGGACGGGCCGCGTCGTCCGCGCGGTCGCCGTCCGCCGTCCCGGGCTCGCTCACGGTCCCCGCCGTGGGCTCCGTCGTTGTCCGCGTCGCGCAGCACCGTCAGCCTCCGTTCCCACCGTGCACCCGTGCCTCCCCGTAGGTACGAGGGGAACCGGCCGCGTGCTCACCAGGTCCGAGACCAGGTCGTGGCCGGTGATCCGGGTCGCGAGCGGGGAGGCGGGGAAGACGCGGGCGTCGGCCACGTCCTCGGGGCGGCCCAGGCGGCCGGTGGGGGCGAGGAACAGGAGTGGGAGGGGGGCGCCGAGGGAGAAGTGCCAGGTCTCGGCGACGGGCAGGCGGTGCGGGGCGGAGAAGTCGGCGCCGGTGAGCAGCGCGACGATGGCGGAGCCCTCGGGACGGCCGTCGGGACGGGCGGGCCCGGCCCGGGTACGGCGGAACAGGCCGCCCTCACGGGGGATCGGTTCGTGGCCGGTGGGGGGGTGCCCCCGCGCGAGCGAAGCCGGGCGTGGGGGAGCGCGATCAGCTCGTCGGGCGCCGTCACCCGGGGAAGGCCGCCGCCCGGTCCAGGAAGGCGAGTTGCGCGTGCTTCCTAGGTCCTGTCGTCAACCTCCCGTCGTCCGCCCGGAGGGCGGGCCGCGCGGCGTCAGGTGCGTGCTCTGGGGGTCCCCCCGGCCGAAGGCTGGGGGAGTGCCGGGCCCCGGCCCTCGTACTGGATGTACTTGGGTCGGGGCCCGGTGCGGCGAGTGGGGGCACCTCCCACGCCGTTGAGGCAGTGGGGGAGCGTGCATGGCGTCGCGCGGCAGACGGGAGTTTGACGACAGGGCCTAGGCAGGTACACGTCGGGCAGGTCGACCTCGGGGAGGACGACGGCCGGGCCCCGCTCGAAGCCCTGGCGTTCGAAGCGGGCGATGGCCCTGGCGTTGCGCACGTCCGGGTCGATCACGATCCGGTGGCGGTCCAGGACCGAGGCCGACCGGCACGAGATGCGGGCGGTGCCGCACCGGGACGCGGGCGCCCACCTGGTGGAACGGGTCCGTGCCGAACTGCCCGCCGTCCTCGCCGGCACCCGGCACCCGTACGTCTGGATCGCCTGCGACACCGCGACCACCCGCACGCTCGCGGCCCACGTCCGCAGGGACCTCGGTGTGCCGAAGCACCGGGTGCACGCCCTGGGGTACTGGCGCGCGGACTGAGCTGGGGCGGGCGAGCCGGGGACCACCGGGGGCGAGTGACCACCCGGCGGGCGGAGCCATCCCACGCGCGGGATCATCGACGCATGGACGTCACCCTGCACCTCGCCCAGGACCCCGCGGCCGACGCGCTGCTCGGACGCTCCGCGCTCGCCGCGCTGACCGGGATGCTGCTGGACCAGCAGATTCCCATGGAGTGGGCGTTCAAGGGACCCCGCACCATCGCCGACCGGCTCGGCACGGACGACCTGGACGCGCACGAGATCGCGGCGATGGATCCCGAGGCCTTCGCCGCGCTGCTCTCCGAGAAGCCCGCGGTGCACCGCTATCCGGGCTCGATGGCGAAGCGGATCCAGCAGTTGTGCCAGTACCTCGTCGAGCACCACGACGGGGACGCGGAGGCGGTCTGGCGGGGCGTGGACAGCGGAGCCGAGCTGCTGCGGCGGCTGGAGGACCTGCCGGGGTTCGGCAAGCAGAAGGCGCAGATCTTCCTGGCCCTGCTCGGCAAGCGGCTCGGCGTCGCGCCCGAGGGCTGGCGGGAGGCCGCGGGAGCCTACGGTGAAGCGGCGTCCTTCCGGTCCGTCGCCGACATCACCGGCCCCGAGTCCCTGGCCAAGGTCCGCGCCCACAAACAGGAGATGAAGGCGGCGGCGAAGGCGGCCAAGGCGGCGAAGAGGTAAGCCGCCTCCCCCGCCTACGCCCCGACCGGGAGGTCGCCGCCCCGCCCCCACCACCCGCTCGGCCCATCCCGCTGGCCCACGCCGCCCGGCCGGTCTCAGCATGGGGTATGAGCGAGGTACCGAGCAGCGGTCCCGAGCGGGACCGTGCGTACGACGACCGGCATGTTCACGCGGGGGCGGCAGCGGGCGGCCATCCCGCCGCGGCGCCGCCCGGCGCCCACCACGAACCGGAGCCGCCGTTCGAGGGCCCGCTGCACGCCCTGTCGCGGGCCGCCTGGCAGATCGTCCTGCTCACCGGCATCGGCTCGCTGGTGCTCGGCGTCCTGGTGCTGGTCTGGCCCGGTCCCTCCCTGGTGGCCGCCGGTGTGCTGTTCGGCCTCTACCTGCTGTACAGCGGGGTCCTCCAGCTGGTGTCCGCGTTCGGCACGCACCGGGCGACCTCCCTGCGCGTCCTCGCCTTCATCAGCGGCGCGCTGTCCATCCTGCTCGGCCTGTTCTGCTTCCGGGGGCCCATGCAGTCGATCCTGCTGCTCGCCCTGTGGATCGGCATCGGCTGGCTCTTCCGCGGCATCACGCAGACCCTGGCCGCCGTGCACGACGCCCGGATGCCCGCCCGGGGCTGGCAGATCTTCCTCGGGATCCTGACCTTCATCGCCGGGATCGTGCTCATCGACTCGCCGTTCAAGTCGGTCGCCGTGCTGACCCTCGTCGGCGGGATCTGGCTGGTCGTGGTGGGGATCGTGGAGATCGTTACCGCGTTCGGCATCCGCCGCCGGGCACGCCATGTACCGCAGACCCTGTGACCACCGCCGCGACCGACGCCGTCCTCCCCGCCGCGCCCGCTCCCGCGACCACTCCCAGCCCCCACCGCGACCGCCGGGACCCCGCCGCCCGTGACCACCGCAACCCCGCTGTGCCTCCCTGCCCGACGCCCCCGCCCCGCCCCCGCGACGGCCCCCGCCGTAAACCTCCCTCCCACCCACGTACTCCGGACGGGTGGATCTCGCCCCCGGCGTGCTGCGCTTCCCGCGTGCCGCGGGAAAACAGGGGGTGTGAGCAGGAGCAGGAGCACGCCTCGGGGCCGTACCTGGCTACGCGTCCTCGTGCTGCTCCTCGCCCTGTGGGTGCCCGGCGCGCATGTGCCGGCCCAGGCGGTGCCGGATCTCGCCGTGGCCGCCGAGACGGCCGAGCACGATGTCCTCGACACACCGCTACGACCGCCCGCCCGCGCGATCCACCGGGCCGACACGCCCGAGCGCCTCGCACCCCTACCCGCCCCGGCGCCCGCCGTTCCTGCGGCCCGGCCGGGCCCCGCCGCGCCCCGGGCGCCGTACACCGCGCCCCTGCTGCGCACGGTGGTCCTGCGCTGCTGACGGACCCGCGTCCCCGCAAGGTCAGTCGGCTCGACGCAAGGAGCAGCACAGCCATGCCCAAGGATCCCTACGCCGTCCTGCGCGCCCTGCTGCGCGCGGAGGCCCGGCGCGGTACGGCATCCCGGCCGGACCAGCGGACACCGGAACCCCAGCGGTCGCCCGAGGAACGGGACCGCTGACCCGGCACCGGCGGGGGCGGGCTACCGCCTCCGCCGGGCGGTGCCGAAGAGGGAACGGGTGATCTCGCGGCCGAGCTGGGTGCCGACCGAACGGGCCAGCGACTTGAATATCCCGCTGCTGACGACCTGTTCGACCAGCGACGGCTCCTCCTGGGGAGCGCGTGCGGCGGCCGGCTCCGGCGGCTGTTCCGCCGGCCGGGCGGCGCTCAGCCTCTCGTACGCCGACTCGCGGTCCACAGCCTGTGCATAACGGTCGTGGAGCGGGGAGTCACGGACCACCCGGTCCAGTTCGGCGGGGTCCACCGGGCCCATCAGGGACCGCGGGGCGCGCAGCCGGGTGGCGGCGACCGGGGTCGGGGCGCCGGTCTCGCCGAGCACGGTCACCACGGCCTCGCCGGTGCCCAGCCCGGTGAGCAGTTCCTCCAGGTCGTACGCCGATCTCGGGAAGGTCTGCACGGTCGCCCGCAAGGCCTTGTGGTCGTCGGGGGTGAAGGCGCGCAGGGCGTGCTGGACGCGGCTGCCGAGCTGGCCGAGGACGTCGCCGGGCACGTCCCTGGGGGTCTGGGTGACGAAGAAGACGCCGACGCCCTTGGATCGGATCAGGCGGACCGTCTGGGTGATCGACTCCAGGAACGCCCTGGACGCGTCGTCGAACAGCAGGTGCGCCTCGTCGAAGAAGAACACCAGCCTGGGCTTGTCGGCGTCGCCGATCTCGGGCAGGTCGTGGAAGAGGTCGGCGAGCAGCCACATCAGGAACGTCGAGAAGAGCAGCGGTTTGTCCTGGACCGCCGCGAGTTCCAGGACCGAGACGATGCCCCGCCCGTCCTGCGCCGTGCGCAGGAAGTCCGCCGTGCCGAACTCCGGCTCGCCGAAGAAGTCCGTCATGCCCTGCGCCTCGAAGGCCGTGAGGGAGCGCAGGATCACCCCGGCCGTGGCGCCGGACAGGCCGCCGATGTCCTTGAGTTCGGCCTTGCCCTCGTCGGAGGTGAGGAAGGCGACGACCGCGCGCAGGTCCTTGAGGTCGATCAGCTCCAGGCCCTTGGTGTCGGCGTAGTGGAAGATCAGGCCGAGGGACTGTTCCTGGGTCTGGTTCAGCCGGAGCGCCTTGGCCAGCAGCACGGGGCCGAAACTGGTGACGGTGGCCCGTACGGGGATGCCGTGGCCGAGGCCGCCGAGCGCGAAGAACTCCGCCGGGAAGCCGGCCGGGTCCCACTCCTGGCCCACGTCGGCGGACCGCTTGCGCACCCGCTCGTTCGGCTGCCCCGGCCGCGCGATGCCGGACAGGTCGCCCTTGATGTCCGCGAGGAACACGGGCACGCCCTGTGCCGACAGCTGCTCGGCGATCAGCTGGAGGGTCTTGGTCTTGCCGGTGCCGGTGGCGCCCGCGACCAACCCGTGCCGGTTGAGCACGGGCAGCGGGATGCGGACCGGCGCGTCGGCGCGACAGGCCCCGTCCCACAGGAGGGCGCCGAGATCGAGCGCGGGGCCGGCGAAGGCGTAACCGGAGGCGATCTTCCGGGCCTCTTCGGGCAGTGCGGGCGGCCCCTGCGGGCCGGCGGGCGGCACGGTCTCGCTGTCACTCATCTCCGACCCCTGTCCCCGTAGTTACCCATATGCCCGGTTTGATCCGTCTTTTCAAGCCTCGCACTCCGTCGCCATGGCTGCGCCCGGAACGTCTTGGCCGGTAGGCTTTCCGTGTGATCTTCAAGCGCATCGGAAACGGCCGGCCGTACCCCGACCACGGCCGGGAGAGCACCCGGCAGTGGGCGGACGTCGCGCCGCGCCCGGTCCGCCTCGATCAGCTCGTCACCACCAAGCAGCAGCTCGATCTGGAGACCCTGCTGGCGGAGGACTCGACGTTCTACGGCGACCTCTTCGCGCACGTCGTGAAGTGGCAGGGCGACCTCTACCTGGAGGACGGCCTGCACCGCGCGGTCCGCGCCGCCCTCCAGCAGCGCCAGGTGCTGCACGCGCGCGTGCTCGAACTCGACTGACCCGGCGCGACACGGCCGTTGGCCCTTTCGGGTTCCGCTGAGCGGCATCCAGCGGCATCGACTGATCATCTGATAGGCATCGCCGCTCGGGCGCACTACGCTGCGCCCATGAGCATGCTGACTCCCCCCGGCATGGGCGGCCAGTACCGCGTCACGGGGGACAAATACCCTCGGATGCGTCCGCCCCGGCGGCGCGGCAGGCTCGTGGCCGTCGCGGTGGCGTCCGTCGCCGCGCTCGGCCTGATCGGCTGGGGCACGCTCCAGCTCGTCGACGTCTTCACCGGAGGCGGCGACAAGTACACGGCGACGGGTTCCGCGAAGGAGTGCCGGACCAAGACCGCCGCGGCCCCGGCGGCCCAGGTGCACACCCTGCCCAGGCCCGGCCAGATCACCGTGAACGTCTACAACGCGACCAAGCGCACGGGGCTCGCCAAGACCACCGCGGACGAGCTGAAGAAACGCGGCTTCAAGATCGGCGACGTGGGCAACGCGTCGAAGCAGTACGACAAGAAGGTCAAGGGCGCCGGGATACTCCTGGGCTCCGCCGCCGCGCGGGACACCTCACTGCGCGTCCTCGGCACCCAGCTCGACGGTGCGCAACTGCGCGCCGACAGCCGCAAGGCAGCCGATCTCGACCTCGTCATCGGCGACGCCTTCAAGGGGCTGGCCAAGCAGGGAGCGGCCGATCAGGCCCTGGCCAAGCTGAGCGAGCCCGCTCCGACGGCCTCTCCGAAGAAGAGCTGCTGAAGGCGAGGGGCGCGGGGAACCGCGCGAGAACCACGCACGCCCCCGCACCCGCGCACGGCGAGCGAGTCGCGCCCCGGTGGGCGGCGACCTACTCCGCCGCCCCGTAGAGCCGGTCCCCCGCGTCCCCCAGCCCCGGCACGATGTACCCGAGCTCGTTGAGGTGGTCGTCGACAGCCGCCGTGACCACGGTGACCGGCGTCCCCGCCAGCTCCCGCTCCATGACCTCGACGCCTTCGGGAGCGGCCAGCAGGACCACCGCCGTGACGTCGTCGGCGCCGCGCTTGATCAGTTCCTGGATCGCCGCGACCAGCGTGCCGCCCGTGGCCAGCATCGGGTCGAGGACGTACACCTGGCGGCCCGAGAGGTCCTCCGGCATGCGCGTGGCGTACGTGGACGCCTGGAGCGTCTCCTCGTTGCGGATCATGCCCAGGAAGCCCACCTCGGCCGTCGGCAGCAGCCGGACCATGCCGTCCAGCATGCCGAGGCCGGCCCGCAGGATCGGCACCACCAGCGGGCGGGGGCGGGCGAGCTTGACGCCCGTGGTCACCGCGACCGGCGTCTGGATGTCGACGGCCTCGGTGCGCACGTCCCGCGTGGCCTCGTAGGCGAGCAGGGTGACCAGTTCGTCGGCGAGCCGCCGGAAGGTCGCGGAGTCGGTGCGCTGGTCGCGCAGCGTGGTGAGCTTGTGGGCGACCAGGGGGTGGTCGACGACATGGAGACGCATGCCCCTAACGGTACCTGCGCCCCGGACTGCCCTCACGCTGGCGTCAAACCGGCCATCCGGGGGAAAGTGGGAGGGACGGACTGGGGTGGTGTGACGTGTCTGACCTGCCTGACCTGCCCGCGGACGCCTCCGGGCCCACCGGCGACACGGCCGGCTCCGCTGCGCGCTCCGCGCGGACCGATTCCGACAAGCCCGAGAGCGAGACCGAACGCCGGCGCCGCCGGGCGCAGTTCCTGCGTGAACTCGCCGAGGCCCGTGCGTTGCGCGCCCGGGTCCAGCCCCGGCGCGCCAAGGCCGCACGGCTGCGCCACGCGATGCGTATGCGGACGTTCCGCTGGTAGATCCGGGGCCGTTCGTGGGACGAAGGAGCCACGCTCGCGCCGGTGTCGGGAGGCGGGCGTGCGTGAGCGCCGGGAAAAGCCGCGTACGATCCGCAGGTGGCGGCAATGAGCGCGCTGGTGAGCCGATCACGGATCCACGATCGAAACAGCCAGACACAGGGAGCCGAAGACGTCCCCTGGAGGCCTTGTTTCTGCCACGATTCCGAGTGGGTGGGGCTCGGAGCCCAGCTCTCTCCGCCCAAGTACCTCCGCCGGGGGGACCCCCAACCGGCACGCCTATGACCAGTGGGAGAGTCACGGTGTACTTCGCCGCACTGCTCGCGCGCACCGAAGACGGGTGGGAAGCGAGCGACACAGAGCTCGACGATGTGGAGACCCTGTCGGATCTGGCCGACCTGGCCCGGGAAGCCTCTCCCGACGAGGACACGGTGCTCGTCCTGATCGAGCAGGAGGACGCCTGGTTCGGTGTCGTCCGCGTGGACGGCGAGGACGACCCTCGCATCTACGTCTCGGACGCCGCCGCCGCCCAGCGCAGCGCGTACGGGGAGCTGCTGCTCACCGACGAGCTGCTCGGCCGGGAGCCCGGCGCGGACGACGGCCCGGACCTGGACTCCCTGGACCTCGACGGCACCGAGGACGGCGAGTCCGAGGACGACGAGGAGGAGGGTGCCGCCACCGACGCGGTACCGCACAGCCCGGTGGGCGACAGCGAGATCCTGGACGACCTGGGCATCAGCGAGAAGGAGCTGCGCGCGCTGGACGCCGACGACGCGCTGAACACGATCGCCGAGGCCCTGGGTGCCTCGGAGGTGCTGGAGACCGTCCGCTGACCACGCCACAGCGGGCGCGGGGCACGCCGGACCCGGTGCGGGCCCCCTGGCGGGCCGCGATGCGGCTCGCCCTGGACGAGGCCGGGCTGGCCGTCCGGGGCGGGGACGTCCCGGTCGGCGCCGTCGTGCTGTCCCCGGACGGTACGACGGTGCTCGGTGCCGGGCACAACGAGCGTGAGGCCACCGGTGATCCCACGGCCCACGCCGAGGTCCTCGCGATCCGGCGGGCGGCGGCCCGGCTCGGGGAGTGGCGGCTGACCGGCTGCACGCTCGTCGTCACGCTGGAGCCGTGCACGATGTGCGCGGGCGCGCTCGTCCAGTCCCGGGTGGACCGGGTGGTCTACGGCGCCCGGGACGAGAAGGCGGGCGCGGCCGGTTCCCTGTGGGACGTGGTGCGCGACCGCCGGCTCAACCACCGGCCGGAGGTCATCGAGGGTGTGCTCGCGGCGGAGTGCGCGCGGCTGCTCACCGAGTTCTTCCGGGCCCGCTGAGCCACGCCGGATACCGATTTCGAACCACGGCCCCCCGTGCTGTAGGGTCTCCCTCGGTAGCGTGTCCGAGCGGCCGAAGGAGCTCGCCTCGAAAGCGAGTGTGGCGCAAGTCACCGAGGGTTCAAATCCCTCCGCTACCGCTCACCGAAAGGCCCCGTCGACCGACGGGGCCTTTCGCGCGTTCCGGACACAAGCCGCGTGTGACGGCGCGCTGTTGACCGTACGCGGGAGGCCGAACGTTACACTCGCGGCCGGCGGGCAGCAGGGGCCCGAGGGCGCTGGTACAGGGGAGGCCGCGATGGCGGTGAACGCCAAGAAGATCGCCGTGTACGTGCTCGTGGTCTTCGCGCTGTACGTGATCATCACGGATCCGGCCAAGGCGGCCGACTACGTGCAGATAGGCTTCGAGGGCATATCGGACGCCGCGAAGGCCGTCGGCGACTTCATGACCTGGGTCGCCCACGGAGGAAAGAGCTGAGGTACACCCCATGATCCGCCATCTGGTCCTCTTCAAGCTCAACGAGGGCGTCGAGCGCGACGATCCGCGGGTCGTGGCGGGTGCGGAGGCATTCCGGGCCCTCGGCGGCCAGATCGAGGAACTGCGCTTCTGGGAGTGCGCCTGGAACATCAGCGACCGGCCGATCGCCTACGACTTCGCGATCAACTCGGCCGTCGAGGACGCCGACGCCCTCAAGCGCTATCTGGAGCACCCGGCCCACCAGGCGGGCGTCGCGCTGTGGCGGGAGTTCGCCACCTGGGTGATCGCCGACTACGCGTTCTGAGCCCCGCACCCCCAGAACCCCTCGTCGTTCCGGCGAGGGGTTTTTCGTGCGATGCGTACCCAATTCATCAGCGTTTGAACCACAACACGAGGTTATCGGGTGCTTGCACACGGTGCACATGTCTTGTGATGCTATGACCGCTTTTGACGGATGATTGACCGACGAAGAGGTGGCGTTGACCGTGTCGGCCAGTACTGCGCCGCCCCAGGAAGAGGCGCCCACTCCGACCCCACCGGCCCCCGAGAAGCGCCGCGGCGCGGACACCCGGGCCCTGACCCAGGTGCTGTTCGCCGAACTGAAGGACCTCACCCCCGGCACGCCGGAGCACAACCGGGTGCGCGGAGCGCTGATCGAGGCGAACCTCCCGCTCGTACGCTACGCCGCCGCCCGCTTCCGCTCCCGCAACGAGCCCATGGAGGACGTCGTCCAGGTCGGCACCATCGGGCTGATCAACGCCATCGACCGCTTCGACCCCGACCGGGGCGTGCAGTTCCCGACCTTCGCGATGCCCACCGTGGTCGGCGAGATCAAGCGGTACTTCCGGGACAACGTCCGCACGGTCCACGTCCCGCGCCGGCTGCACGAGCTGTGGGTGCAGGTCAACAGCGCCACCGAGGACCTGACCACGCTCTACGGCCGCTCGCCGTCCACGGCCGAGATCGCCGAGCGGCTCCGGATCAGCGAGGACGAGGTGCTCAGCTGCATCGAGGCAGGACGCTCGTACCACGCGACCTCGCTGGAGGCCGCCCAGGAGGGCGACGGACTGCCCGGACTGCTCGACCGGATCGGCTACGAGGACCCGGCCCTGGACGGCGTGGAACACCGCGACCTGGTCCGCCACCTCCTCGTCCAGCTCCCCGAGAGAGAACAACGCATCCTTCTCCTGCGCTACTACAGCAATCTCACCCAGTCACAGATCAGCGCGGAACTCGGCGTCTCCCAGATGCACGTCTCACGCCTCCTCGCCCGTAGCTTCCAGCGGCTGCGTTCCGCAAATCGGATCGACGCATAACCGCAGCAGACGCCGTGGCGGCTGATGCATAGCGGGCGCACGGAAGCACGCCCCGAACACCACTGCATCGCAAACCCGATCGAGCGTTAACCGGCGCGGGCGAATCGCTCACCAGGGCTGTTGCCGACACTTCGGTTCCGAAATCCCGTCAGACCCCTTGTTTGCAGGGCCGATTCCGATCTGACATGTCGACATGTCGGTACAGCGCGTTGCCGACATGTGACATTCTGCGGGAAGCGCGTTTGCCGGGGCCCCGGCTCCGGTATCCAGGTGAAGGCTGCGTTGCTCGGAAGAGACGGCGCCGCCGCGACCGTCCCGCGACCCAAAGGGGGTGGCATGTCCGCAGACCAGGGCAGCTCGAAGGTGCTGACGCCCACGCTGAGCGAGGCAGCGCCCAAGGAGCTCGACGCTCTCGACGTCCTCGACGGCTTCGAGGGTGTCACGGCCCTCGAAGCCGTGCCGTCCCCGGCCGCCGGCCCGGCCGCCGAAGCTGTCCCGGCCGCGCAGGTCACGGCCACCATCGACACCCGCACCCTGTCCCGCTCGCTGTTCCTGCGCCTGGCCGCGCTGGGCGAGGACAGCCCCGAGCGGGCGTACGTCCGGGACACCCTGATCGAACTGAACCTGCCGCTGGTCCGCTACGCGGCGGCGCGGTTCCGCTCGCGCAACGAACCGATGGAGGACATCGTCCAGGTCGGCACCATCGGCCTGATCAAGGCGATCGACCGGTTCGACTGCGAACGGGGCGTGGAGTTCCCGACGTTCGCGATGCCGACCGTCGTGGGCGAGATCAAGCGGTTCTTCCGCGACACCTCCTGGTCGGTGCGCGTCCCGCGCCGGCTCCAGGAGCTGCGCCTGGCCCTCACCAAGGCCAGCGACGAGCTGTCCCAGAAGCTGGACCGCTCCCCCACGGTGACCGAGCTGGCCGCCGTGCTCGGTGTCTCCGAGGAGGACGTGGTCGACGGCCTCGCGGTCGGCAACGCCTACACCGCCTCCTCCCTCGACTCCCCGGCCCCCGAGGACGACGGCGGCGAGGGCTCGCTCGCCGACCGGCTCGGCTACGAGGACACGGCCCTGGAGGGCGTGGAGTACCGGGAGTCCCTCAAGCCGCTGCTGGCCAAGCTCCCGCCCCGGGAGCGCCGGATCATCATGCTGCGCTTCTTCGCCAACATGACCCAGTCGCAGATCGGCGAGGAGGTCGGCATCTCCCAGATGCACGTCTCCCGTCTGCTGACCCGGACGCTGGCGCAGTTGCGGGAGGGTCTGATCTCGGACTGACGCTTCCCGTCCGCTTCCCATCTGACGAGGCGTCAGTCACCATGACCGGATGCTTCGTGCCGGGATGCTTCGTACGACGACATGGACGCGTGGCCGCCGAGGCGCCGTTACGGCAGCGTCGGCGGCCGTCGTCTGTCTGGGCGGGGGGCTCGCCGCGTGCGCGGGCGGTGGTCCGGGCGGCGGCTACACGGCGGTCGGCGCGGGGCCGGGCGGCCCGACGGCCGCGGCGCCGTCCGGGTCGGTGATCCTCGTACCGCTCGACGGGGACAAGGGCCGTGGCACCCCCCGGGACGCCCCGCGCGGGACCGGCGCCGCCGCGCGTACGGAGGAATCGGCCCCGTCCGGTGACCCGCGCTCCGCCCCACCGGTGCCGGCGCCGGCACCGACCGGCGAGGACGGCCCCGGCACCCCCCGGCCCCATGGCGGCCCGGACGGTCGTACGACTCCGCCGACGGCGTCACCGAGCCCGGCGGCCTCACCGAGCCCGGCCCCCGCTCCGAGCCGTACGACGGCCCCCGCCGCACCCGCCGACCTCTCCTGGGGCGCCCCGGTGACCGAGGACACCGACAAGCGGTGGTGCCAGAAGGTGACCGTCGCCTTCCGCAACTCGGGCGGTACGGCCGTGCGTTCGGGGTCGGTGACCTTCGGCACGCACATCATCGGCGCGCTCGGGATCGACTGGGGGACGGTCGAGTCGGCCGTGGAGCTGCCGGTGCCGGTGGCGCCGGGTGCGCGCAGGAGCCCCACCTGGACGGTGTGCGTCGACGCCTGGCGAGTACCGCTCGGTATGCACGTGGAGACGCGGGACGTCTCCGTCCGGTGGGGGTGAGTCCTACCTGACCGCCAGCCAGGCGACGCCGGCCACCACCACGAGCGCCACGATCACGCCGATGATCAGACCGACCCGGGGGCCGGAGGAGGCCGCCTGCTGCTGGGGGCCCTGGGGGGCCTCGTCGACGAACGCGCGGAACATCTGGGTGCTGCCTGCGGGGTCGTAATTGCCCTGGGGGCCCTGGGTGTTAGCCATGCCCCGAGACCCTAGCGAATCCTGGTGACCGACCCAAGTGCGGGGCCACCGGGACAGACGGGGGCACGCCACCCGCAGTCACCTGCATATTTACGATCGCAATACTTGCCTTTGCCAAGTTTTTGCGCCGCCGGACCCCTGTTTGTTTGCCTTCAGCAACCAAGCAGTCCTATGGTTGCCCCAAGCAACGAATACGGGAGGTGTGATGGCCGGGCAGGCGCAGTTTGAAGAGCTGGCGCGTCAGCTCAGTGCCGTCGGAGCCGTGAAACGGGACATGGGGCGGATCCTGCCGCCCGACTGCCCGGCCGGCTCGGCCGCCGTGCTGACCCTGCTCGGCCGCCACGGAGACATGCGCATGAGCAAGCTCGCGGAGCTGCTCGCCGTGGACATGTCGGTCACCAGCCGGCATGTCGCGCACGTCGCCGCACGCGGCTGGATCGAGCGGCACCCGGACCCGGCGGACAAGCGCTCGCGCATCCTGCGCCTGACGCCGGAGGGCCTGCACCAGCTCGACGACCTGTCCCGGCGGACCACGCACCTGCTGGCCGAGCGGCTCGCGGACTGGACCGACGAGGACGTCGGCGAGCTGATCCGGCTGATGACGCGTCTGCGCGCGTCCTTCGGCGACTGCCGGTCCGCCCCGCTGCGGCTCCCCGCTCCCGTAGACGAAGAGACCACCCGTACACCCGCAAGCACGTAAGAAAAGGAAGCCCATGGCAACGACCACACCAGCCGGTGTGCGGGCTCACGCCAAGCACGGGGGAGGCTCCCACGGCGACGCCCCGATGACGCACCGGCAGATCATGGAGGCACTGTCCGGGCTGCTGCTCGGCATGTTCGTGGCGATCCTGTCGTCCACGATCGTCTCCAACGCCCTGCCGCACATCATCGGGGACCTCGGCGGCGGCCAGTCCGCCTACACCTGGGTGGTCACCGCCGCCCTGCTGTCGATGACCGCGGCCACTCCCCTGTGGGGCAAGCTCGCCGACCTGTACAGCAAGAAGGCTCTCGTCCAGATAGCCCTGATCATCTACGTGGTCGCCTCGATGGCGGCCGGCCTGTCGCAGAACCCCGGCATGCTCATCACCTTCCGGGTGTTCCAGGGCATCGGCGTCGGCGGTCTGTCCGCCCTGGCGCAGATCGTCATGGCGGCGATGATCTCCCCGCGTGAGCGCGGCCGGTACTCCGGCTACCTGGGTGCCACCTTCGCCGTCGCCACCGTCGGTGGCCCGCTGCTCGGCGGTGTCATCACCGACACCTCCTGGCTGGGCTGGCGCTGGTGCTTCTACGTCGGCGTCCCCTTCGCCGTCCTCGCGCTGATCGTGCTCCAGAAGACACTGCACCTGCCCGTGGTCAAGCGGGAGGTCAAGGTCGACTGGGGCGGCGCGACCCTCATCTCCGCGGCCGTCTCCCTGCTGCTGGTCTGGGTCACCTTCGCCGGTGACAAGTACGACTGGCTGTCCTGGCAGACCTACGCGATGGTCGGCGGATCGATCGTCCTCGGCGCGCTGTTCGTGCTCGTCGAGTCCAAGGCGAGCGAGCCGATCATCCCGCTGCGCCTGTTCAAGAACCGCACGATCACGCTGGCGTCGCTCGCCTCGCTGTTCGTCGGTATCGCGATGTTCTCCGGCACCGTCTTCTTCAGCCAGTACTTCCAGCTGGCCCGCGACAAGTCCCCGACCATGTCGGGCGTCCTGACCATCCCGATGATCGGCGGTCTGTTCGTCTCCTCGACCGTCTCGGGTCAGTTCATCACCCGCACCGGCCGCTGGAAGGCGTGGCTGGTCAGCGGTGGCGTGCTGGTCACGGCCGGCCTGCTGCTGCTCGGCGGCATCCGGTACGACACCGACTACTGGAAGATGGCCGTCTTCATGGCGCTGCTGGGTCTCGGCATCGGCATGATGATGCAGAACCTGGTCCTCGCCACGCAGAACCAGGTCTCCCCCGCCGACCTCGGCTCGGCCAGCTCCACGGTCACCTTCTTCCGCTCCCTCGGCGGTGCGGTCGGCGTCTCCGCGCTGGGTGCCGTGATGTCCCGCCGGATCACCCACTACGTCCAGGACGGCGTCGCCGACCTCAGCCCCAAGTACCAGAAGGCCCTGGCCGGCGGCTCCGGTTCGACCGACAGCATCCCGGACATGAACGCGCTCCCGAAGCCCATCCGGACGCTGCTGGAGAGCGCCTACGGCCACGGCATCGCCGACGTCTTCATGATCGCCGGCTGCCTCGCCGCCGTCGCCTTCCTGATCACGCTGTTCATCAAGGAGGTCCCGCTGAAGACCAAGGGCGCGCTCGCACAGTCCGCCGAGGGCGAGGCCCCCGTGACCGACCCGGCCGCCGCGCCGGCCGTCGCCGAGGCCCAGGCCCCGGTCGCCGCACCGGTCCCGGCCGCGGTCGCCGCCACCACAAAGGCCACCTCCGACGGCACGGCCACCGCCACCCGGCCGATGGCGGCCGTCGCCACGATCGCCGAGCCCGGCAACTCCGGCGGCACCCCGGTGCACGGCTTCGTCCGCGGCGCCGAGAGCGCTCCGGTCCCGCAGGCCGCGGTCACCCTGATCTCGCTGTCCGGCCGCCAGCTGGGCCGCGCGGTCGCCCAGGCCGACGGTGCCTACGCGCTCGACGCCCCGGGCACCGGCAGCTACGTCCTGATCGCCTCCGCCGACGGCTACCAGCCGCAGGCCTCCACCGTCGTGGTGGGCGAGGAACCGCTGTCGTACGACATCCTGCTCAGCGGCACCAGCGGGCTGACCGGTGTGGTCCGGGCCGCGGGGAGCGCGCTGCCGGTCAAGGACGCGATGGTGATCGTCACCGATGTCCGCGGTGACCTGCTGGCCACCGCCGCCACCGGCGAGCAGGGCGACTTCGCCCTCACCGACCTGGTGCCCGGCACCGTGACCGTCGCGGTCAACGCGAGCGGGTTCCGGCCGCGCGCCCTGCCGGTCGAGGTCGGCGCCACCGGCGTCACCCGGATCGAGGTCGACCTGGACGCCGGCGCCCGGCTCCAGGGTGTCGTCCGGGCCCCGCACGGCCCCCTGGCCGACGCCCGGGTGACCCTGGTCGACCAGGCCGGCAACGTGGTCGGCACCGCCACCACCGGAACGGACGGGGCGTACGCCTTCACCGACCTGGACAGCGGCGAGTACACCGTCATCGCGACGGGTTACCCGCCGGTGGCGACGGCCCTGACCGTCTCCGGCACCGGAGCCGACGGCCACGACATCGAACTCGCCCACCCCGGCGAGTAGTGCACCCCGGCCCGTGGCGGCGCGCGCCCTGAGCGGAGGGCGCGCCCGCCACGGGCCGGTCTCATACGACCAATTTTTGAGCCTTTTTCAGGGAGAAACGGGATGGGACTGACCGCGAAGATCCGTACGCGGGACGGGTGGGCCGTGTCGCACGCGGTCGTCACGGTGACCGACATGACCGGCACGCAGGTGCTGCGGGCCGAGGCGGACGCCGAGGGGGCCGTACGGGACACCACCGAGCTCGCGCCGGGGGCGTACACCGTGATCGTGACGGCCGTCGGCTACGCGCCCGCCGCGTCCAGCGCGATCGTCACCGCGAGCGGCCGGGCCGAGGTCGGCACGGTCACACTGGCCCGGCAGGGCGGCACCGAGCTGCCGCCGCCCGGCCCCTGGACCGTCGACCCGGCGCACTCCTCCGTCGCCGCGGTCGCCCAGCACCTGGGCATCTCCAGCGTGCGCGGCCGGTTCACGGAGTTCGGCGGCACGATCGAGATCGCGCCCGACGACGTCACCAAGTCCCGGGTGGAGGCGGTGATCAGGGCCGCGTCCATCGACACCGGCAACGGCATGCGCGACACGCACCTGCGCTCCGCGGACTTCCTCGACGTCGAGAACCACCCCGAGATCACGTACCGCTCCACGGGACTGACGCAGGCCGGCCCCGACCGCTGGACCGTGCACGGCGAGCTGTCGCTGCACGGGGTCGTACGACCCGTCGACCTGGACCTGGCCTACCTGGGCACCGGCGCCGACCCGTGGGGCGGCACCCGGGCCGCGTTCCGGGCCACCACCGAGCTGCACCGCGAGGACTTCGCGATGAACTACAACCAGGTCCTCCAGGCGGGCATCGCCGCCATCGGCACCACGCTGAAGGTGGAGCTGGACATCCAGGCGGTGCAGGGCGACTCCCTGCCCCAGGCGTAGACATAGGCACAGCAGGGTCAGCCACCGGGGCACCCGCTGCCCCTAGGCTGCCCCCATGGCACCGAACATCGCTACCAACACCCGTGTGTCGCTGGACGAGCTGCTGGACTTTGTACGCCCCCGGCACCGCGCCCTGCTGATCACGCGCCGGGCCGACGGCTCCTCCCAGGCGTCCCCGCTGACCTGCGGCGTCGACGACTCCGGCCGGATCGTCGTCTCGACCTACCCCGAGCGGGCCAAGACCCGCAACGCCAAGCGGGACCCCCGGGTCGCCCTGGTCGTCCTCAGCGACGACTGGAACGGCCCCTGGGTCCAGATCGACGGCACGGCCGAGGTCATCGACACGCCCGACTCGGTGGAACCGCTGGTCGAGTACTACCGCAACATCGCCGGCGAACACCCCGACTGGGACGAGTACCGCCGGGCAATGGTCAAGCAGGGCAAGTCCATCATCCGGGTGACCCCGAAGCGATGGGGCCCGGTCGCCACCGGCGGCTTCCCCGCACGACTGGCGTCCGAGTAGTCCCCGCCCCGGGCCGGCCCCGTGAGGGCGGGCACGGGGGCGGAGGAGGGGTCAGCCGCGGGTGACCATCGCCTCCAGGCCCGCGATCAGCAGGTCCAGCGCGAAGGTGAAGTCGCGGTCCAGCATCTCGGCCACCGTGTCGCCGCCGCGCGCCGCCATGAGGTCCTTGGACTCCCTCATCACGTCGGCGGTCCCGGGGACCTCGTCCACCATGGACATGGCCTGCTCGAAGTACTCGTCGGGGCTCAGCCCGGTGTCCGCTATCCGGGTGAGGAAGTGGCCCTCGATCGTGCCGAAGCCGTACACGAACTGGAAGACCGCCGAGATCGCCCCGGTCACCCCGTGCGCCGGCAGCCCGGCCCGGCGGACGACCCGCTGGATCACCCGGGAGAACGCCAGGGAGTTCGGGCCGATGTTGAGGAAACGCCCGGCCAGCGGGGACAGCCACGGATGGCGGACCAGCTGCGCCCGGTACGCGGAGGCCAGCGCGCGCAGCTGCTCCCGCCAGTCCTCGTCCGCGTTCTCCGGATCGGGCAGCCGCAGCTCGGCGTAGGTCGCGTCCAGGGCGAGTTCGAGCAGGTCGTCCTTGGTGTCGACGTACCAGTACAGGGACATCGCGGTGACGTTCAGCTCGGACGCCAGCCGCCGCATGGAGAACTTGGCGAGGCCCTCGGCGTCCAGCAGCCGCACGGACGCCGCGGTGATCCGCTCCCGGTCCAGCCCGGACGGCTGCCCACTGCGCCCACCGCGCCGGGCCTTGCCCTCCAGCCACACACTGTCCCGTGCCGACCGACCTGCCTGCTTCGTCACCGGCGGCCCTTCCTCGATTCCGCTCACTGTCCCAACCTAAGGGGCGTGCGGCCGACCACGACGTAGCACGGTCGCCCGACTACCCCTGCCCGCGAGCACCTAGGCGGACACCCGCTCCGCCCGCCGCAACAGCCCCGCTGCCACGAACCCCCCGACCAGCACGGCGACGGCCCCCACCAGCTGACCGGTCCCCAGTCCCGCGGACAGGGACTCCCCGGACGCCACCGAAGAACTGAGCACCGCGCCCAGTACGGCCACCCCGAGCCCGTTGCCGAATTCGGCGAGGGTGCCGTTGATCCCGGCCCCCACCCCGGCCTTCTCCGGAGGAATCGCGCTCATGATGGCGTGCGCCATCGCCGGGTTCGCCACCGCGCACCCCGCGCCGATCAGCAACAGCCCGAGCAGCGTCCCCGCATAGCCCCCGGAGTCCACCTCCGCGATCGACACCAGGCCCCCGGCCATGCACACCATCCCCAGCGCGATCGACACCGGCGTGCCCAGCCGTGCCGACCACTTCGCCGACAACCCGGTGAAGTTGAGCGCCACGACGGTCAGCGCCAGCGGAGCGGTGCGCAGGCCGGCCTCCAGCGGCCCGTACCCGAGCACGAACTGGAGGTGCTGTGTCAGCAGGAACAACGCGCCGCCCATGCCGAACACGATGAGCACGGCCCCGGCGACCGCCCCCGTGAACCGCGGGTCCCGGAAGAAGTGGAGGTCGAGCATCGGCTCGTCGGCCCTGCTCTCCCACCAGGCGAAGGCGCTCAGCACGAGCACCGCCACGGCCGCCGTGCCGAGCACGCGCGCCGACGTCCAGCCGTGGCTCGGCCCGGAGATGATCGCGTACACCAGCGAGGCCATGCCGATGGTGGACAGCACCGCGCCCGGCAGGTCCGGACGGTCACCCCGTGGGTTCTTCGACTCCGGTACGAGCACCACCACCGCGACCAGGCCGAGCGCCGCGACCGGGATGTTGACGAGGAAGATCGCGCCCCACCAGAAGTGGTCGAGCACGAAGCCGCCGATCAGCGGGCCGCCGGCGAAACCCAGCGCGTTGACCGCGCTCCAGATGCCGATCGCCTTCGGCTGCTCCTCGGGGGAGAAGATCTGCATCGCCACGGCCAGGGTGGTGGTCAGCAGCAGCGCGCCGCCGATCCCCATCCCGGCCCGCGCGGCGATCAACTGGCCGGTGCTGCCGGCGAGCCCGGCCACGAGCGAACCCACGCCGAACAGGGCGAGCCCCGTGATCAGCATCTTCTTGCGGCCGTAGCGGTCGGCGGCGCTTCCCGCGGTGAGCAGCAGGCCGGACTGCACCAGGGAGTACGCGTTGATCATCCACTGGATGTCGGAGGTCTCCGCGTGGAGTTCGCGGGTCAGGGAGGGGATGGCCACGTTCAGGACCGTGTTGTCGAGCAGCACGGTGAGCTGCGCCAGACAGATGACGCCGAGGATCAGCCAGTGTTGGGGATGGCCTTGGGGGGTGGACACGCCGTACACCGTATAGCTGTCGCTATACGGTGTACAACGCATTTCCCGGTCAGTCGGCTGCCCTCAGTCGTCCGCCTTCTGCGTGAGGTCGTAGAAGGTCGCCGATCCCACCGTCACCTTCTTGAAGGTGCTCTGGATCCACGAGCTGATCTGCGAGGCGGTGCCGCCGTTGCCGCCGCCGCCCATGCCACCGCCGGCGATGAAGTAGTGGATCCTCCCCTCCTCCACGTACTTCTTGAACTGGTCCGGCGTCGGGGACGGGTCGGTGCCGTTGAAGCCGCCGATCGCCATCACCGGGTCGCCGGTGGCGAGCTGGTAGCCGGCCGCGTTCTGGGAGCCGACGGACGCGGCGACCCAGGTGTACTTCGAGGCGTCCTCCGCCAGCAGCTTCTCGGCCTCGGACGACACGCTCGCGCCGTTCAGCAGGCCGCCGACGCCACCGGCGCCGCCCAGGCCGCCCTCACCCGTCCGGCCGCCGCCGCCGCCGGGGAAGCCGAAGCCATTGCCGTTCCGCTCGCCCTGCCCTTGCTGCCCCTGCTGACCCGGCTGCGTCGGGGTGCCCCCGCCGAAGCCACCGCCGCCCGGGAAGCCATTGCCCTGCCGGCCTTGCTGGTTCTGCCGGCCCTGCCCGCCCGGCGTCCCGCCGCCGAAGCCGCCCCGCATACCGCCACCGGGACCCCCGCCCCGGCCGCCCATCACGCTCGCGCCCGCCGGGCCTGCCGTGACGATCGAACCGGTGTGGCCCTCCCGGAGCGTGCTCAGGGTGTACGCCGTGGGTCCGGCCAGCGCGGCCACGAGACCCACCGCCGCCGCGCCGAGCGCCAGTCGCCGGGAGATCCGGCCGGCGAAGACCAGGCCGAGCGCCGCGGTCAGCCCGCCGATCAGGACCAGCCACTTCAGCCAGGGCAGGTAGTCGGGGGTGCGGTTGAGCAGCACATATCCCCAGGCCGCCGCCGCGACCACGGACGCGGCGAGCGCGATCGACGCCCACGGCTGTCGCCGCCGCTCCCACAGCAGCCCGGCGCCCATCCCGACGACGGCCGCGAGGTAGGGGGCGAGGGCCACGGTGTAGTACTGGTGGAAGATGCCGGCCATGTAGCTGAAGACCACCGTGGTCATCAGCAGCGAGCCGCCCCAGACCAGGAACGAGGCGCGGGTGACGGACGTCCTGCGGGCCTTGCGGGTGGCCACCAGGCCGGCGACGAGCAGGATCAGCGCCGCGGGCAGCAGCCAGGAGATCTGGCCGCCGATCTCGGAGTTGAACATCCGGTCCCAGCCGGTCTCACCCCACATGCCGGAGCCGCCCGCGCCGCCACCGCCGCCGCCCACGCTGCCGGTCTCCTCGCCGTTGAGGCGGCCGAGCCCGTTGTACCCGAAGGTCAGCTCCAGGAAGCTGTTGTTCTGCGAGCCGCCGATGTACGGGCGGGACGACGCCGGCCACAGCTCGACGACCGCGACCCACCAGCCGCCCGAGACGACCAGCGCGAGGGTCGCCGCGGCCAGCTGACCGAAACGCTTCCTCAGCGACACCGGCGCGCACACCGCGTACACGACCGCCAGCGCCGGCAGGATCAGGAACGCCTGGAGCGTCTTGGCGAGGAACGCGAAGCCGATCGCGACCCCGGCCCACACCAGCCACTTCGTACGGCCGTCCTCCAGGCCCCGGACGACGAGGTAGCAGGCCACCGACATCAGCAGGGCCAGCATCGCGTCCGGGTTGTTGAACCGGAACATCAGCGCCGCGACCGGCGTGAGCGCCAGCACCGCGCCCGCGATCAGACCGGCCACCGGGCTGAACCGGCGGCGCACGGCCGCGTACACGACGGCGACCGTCGCCACGCCCATCAGCACCTCGGGCGCCAGGATCGCCCACGAGTTCAGACCGAAGACCCTGACCGACAGCTCCATCGGCCACAGCGAGGCCGGCGGCTTGTCCACGGTGATCGCGTTGCCCGCGTCCAGCGAGCCGAAGAAGAACGCCTTCCAGGACCTGCTGCCCGCCTGGACGGCCGCGGAGTAGAAGGAGTTGGCGTAGCCCGAGGCACTGAGGTCGTAGAGGTACAGCACGAGGGTGGCGGCGAGCAGGCCGAGGAGGGCCGGGCGGACCCAGCGGGGGTCCTCGGGCCGGCCGCGCCACAGTCTCCGTACGAACGGCTGCCTCGGCTCACCCGCCTGGGGGCCCCGCGGGGGCGCGGTCGGTGGCGGTCCCCAGTCGGCCGCGGCGCCGTGCTCTGTCGTCGGCGGGTCGTGGTGCGTGGTCATCGGGCATCCCCCGGGTCGGTGTCATGAGGGCGCACCGGCTGCAACCGCATGGTCGCGTCGGTGACGCCGCTCCCGTTGCCGTCCGCGGCCTCACCGGCGCGGAACTGAGTGGTCTGGTACGGCTGCGGCGGCGCGACCGGCCGCTGCGGCAGCGGTGCGTACGGAGCCGTCGTGCGGGGGGCCGGTGCGGCCACCGGGGACGGGACGGACTCCTGGCGCTCCGGGAAGACCCAGGCGCGGAAGAGCAGGAACCGCAGCACGGTGGCCGCCAGGTTGGCCGCGATGAGCACCGCCAGCTCGGTGGAGTGCGCCGGGCTGTCCGTGGCCGCGTTCAGGGCGGCGAGCGAACCGCTGGTCAGCGCGAGACCGATGCCGAACACGACCAGGCCCTGCGCCTGGTGCCGTACCGCGCCGCCCCGGCCGCGCACCCCGAAGGTGAGCCGGCGGTTGGCGGCCGTGTTGGCCACGGCCGAGACCAGCAGGGCGAGCGCGTTGGCGAGCTGCGAGCCGCAGAACTGCCGGAAGAGGCTGTACAGCAGCAGGTAGAAGAGGGTCGACAGGACGCCCACCACGCAGAAGCCGACCAGCTGGCGGGCGAGTCCCCGGGGCACGTCGGTGAGTTCGCGGTCGCGCGGGTCGTCACCGAAGGGCCGGGTCAGCCGGTCCAGCGGCAGCGAACCGGTGGTCAGCGCCTTGCCGACCCGCCACACGCCCTTCAGGTCGTCGGTCGCGGTCTTCACGATGTGCACGGTGGAGTCGGGGTCGTCGACCCAGTCGACCGGCACCTCGTGGATCCTGAGCCCGGCCCGCTCGGCGAGCACCAGCATCTCCGTGTCGAAGAACCACCCGGTGTCCTCCACCAGCGGCAGCAGCACCTGCGCCACATCGCGCCGGATCGCCTTGAACCCGCACTGCGCGTCCGAGAAGCGGGCCTGGAGCGAGCCGCGCAGGATCAGGTTGTAGGCCCGGCTGACGAACTCCCGCTTGGGGCCGCGCACGACCCGGGAGGTGCGGGCGAGCCGGGAGCCGATCGCCAGGTCGGAGTGACCGGAGATCAGCGGCGCCACCAGCGGCAGCAGGGCGTTGAGGTCGGTGGACAGGTCGACGTCCATGTAGGCGAGGACCGGGGCGTCCGACGCCGACCACACGGTCCGCAGCGCCCGCCCCCGCCCCTTCTGCTCCAGGCGGACGCTGTGGACCTCCGGGATCTCCGCCTCCAGCCGCGCCGCCACCAGCGGGGTGGTGTCCGTGGACGCGTTGTCCGCGATCGTGACGCGGAACGCGTACGGGAAGGTGCGCGTGAGGTGCTCGTGCAGTCTGCGGACGCACGGCTGGAGGTCCTTCTCCTCGTTGTAGACGGGGATCACTACGTCCAGGACAGGCGTACCGGCGTCTCCGGCCGGGAGGTGCTCCCGCGCCGGCAGGGTGCCGGGAGAAGAGTCGGTTCGCATGGCACCGACTTTTCTCAACTCCCCTGTCGCACCCATGTGGTGGCACTGTGCTGTGGCTGTGAGTCCGAGCCCCGGCTCGTTCCGGGCTCCTGCCGGGGCACGGCGGGGCCGAGGGCGGGCAGGTGCACGGTGAACACCGTGCGGCCGGGCACGCTGTCCACGGTCACGGCACCGCCGTGCGCGGCGGCCACCGCCTGCACGATCGCGAGCCCGAGCCCCGTGGACCCGGTGGCGCGCGAGCGCGCGGAGTCCCCGCGGGCGAACCGCTCGAAGACGTGCGGCAGCAGCTCCGCCGGGATCCCCGGCCCGTTGTCCTCGACGTCCACGCACATCCACGGCCCGCGCCGCCGCACCCGCGCGGTGACCGTCGTACCGGGCGGCGTGTGACTGCGGGCGTTGCCCAGCAGGTTGACCAGCACCTGCTGCAACCGGGCCGCGTCCGCCGACACCGGCGCCGGCTCGTCGGGCAGTTCGAGCCGCCAGACGTGGTCCAGGCCGGCCGCGCGGGCGTCGCTGACGGTGTCCACGACGAGCGGGACGAGATCGGTCTGCTCGAACCGCAACGGCCGCCCGGCATCCAGCCGGGCGAGCAACAGCAGATCCTCCACCAGCAGGGTCATCCGCCCCGCCTCCGACTCGATCCGCCCCAGCGCGTGCCGTGTGTCGGGCCCGACCTGCTCCCGCCCGCGCCGGGTCAGCTCGGCGTACCCCCGGATGGAGGCGAGCGGCGTCCGCAGCTCGTGGCTGGCGTCGGCGACGAACTGCCGTACCCGCGTCTCGCTCTGCTGCCGGGCGTGCAGGGCGCCGTGGACGTGCTCCAGCATGCGGTTGAGCGCGGCACCGACCTGCCCGACCTCGGTGTGCGGATCGCACTCCGCCTCCGGGACCCGCTCGCTGAGGTTCACCTCGCCGGTGTGCAGCGTCAGTTCGGACACCCGGGTGGCGGTGGCGGCGACCTTGCGCAGGGGCCGGGTGGCGACGCCGACGAGGACGTACCCCGCGATGGCGGCGGCGACGAGACCGGCGGCGGTGACACTGATCTCCACGAGGATCAGGGTGTCGATCGTGTTGCCGACCGTCTCGGTCGGCAGGGCGACGTAGTAGGTGCCCCCGGCTCCGGCGACGTACCGCGCGAGGTACTCGCCGAGGCCCGGGACGACGACGGTGTGCGTGCCCGTGGTGGGCACCTTGCCCAGGGCGGCCTTCTGCTCGTCGCTGAGGGCGACGGCGTCGTTCCGCTGGAACGGGCCGTTGTCGATGGAAGCCTGCCGGGCGATGACCGCCCGGGTGACCGTGCCGTCGGGGCCGACCTCGGCGGCGATGGTCTTCCGCTGCGTCGGGCCCTTGACGAAGCCGGTGAGCCGGTCCGTCAGCCCGGAGTCGTTCATGCCGCCGGGCTTCACGGGTCCCGACAGGCGCTTGCCGGCCTCCGCCACCTGCCCGTCCAGCTGTTCGTACAGGTGCGAGCGCAGCGCCAGCGTGGTGACCGTGCCGATCACGGTGCACACCACGGCGATCAGCGTCACGGACGCGACGACGAGCCGCGTCCGCAGCGTGCGCGGCTGTCCGGCTCGTCGCTTCCGCCGCCGCCGCGGACCCGGCCGTCGCCGCCCGCTCATGACGCGGCGGGCTTGATCAGATAACCCGCTCCCCGCCGGGTGTGGATCATCGGCTCCCGCCCGGCGTCGATCTTCCGCCGCAGATAGGAGATGTACAGCTCGACCACATTGGCCTGCCCGCCGAAGTCGTACGACCACACGCGGTCCAGGATCTGCGCCTTGCTCAGCACCCGCCGGGGGTTGCGCATGAGGAAGCGCAGCAACTCGAACTCGGTGGCGGTCAGATGGATGTTGTCCCCGCCCCGCGACACCTCGTGGCTGTCCTCGTCCAGGGTCAGATCGCCCACGACGAGCACGGAGTCGGACCGCCGGTCGGCGGCCCCCGACCGGCGGATCAGCCCGCGCAGCCGCGCGACGACTTCTTCGAGACTGAACGGCTTGGTGACGTAGTCGTCCCCGCCGGCGGTGAGCCCGGCGATACGGTCCTCCACCGCGTCCTTGGCGGTGAGGAAGAGGACCGGCACATCGGGCAGCTCGCGCCGCAGCCGGCCGAGGACGCTCAGCCCGTCCATGTCCGGCAGCATCATGTCGAGCACGACGGCGTCGGGCCGGAACTCACGGGCCGTCTGGATGGCCCCCTGTCCGTCCCCCGCACTCCTGATCTGCCAGCCCTCGTAACGAAGAGCCATGCTCAGCAGTTCGGTGATCGACATCTCGTCGTCCACCACCAGCACGCGGACGGGGCTCCCGTCCGGCCTCAGCAGTTCGGTGCGCCCCTGGGGCGAGGTCGTGGTCATGCTGGACACCTTGTCGGTGCCCTCTGAGAACACGCTTTCACGAATCTGTGATTTCCCTGAGAAACGCACAGGCGCCTCTCAGGGAACACCCGGGTCAGAACAACCCGTCCGGTTCCCTCCTGAACTCCCGGACGGGGAAAGCGCATCCGGCCGCCACCGACCCCGACGGCACCAGCTCCCAGCCGGTCATCAGCCGCGTGTCCAGCACGACGACCCCGCGACCGCCGACCGCCAGATGGAGATCGGGCCCGGCAACCGCGACCAGCTCACCGCTCACACCCCCGCCGGGAACGAGTCCGACCACCTCCCCGCACGCCTCCGGCCCCCCACCGAGCCCGAAAACCGCGACGTGGTCGACCACTTCGCAGGGCTCGGTCCGCAGCGACTCCGGCCACCCTGCGAGCGCGACGGCCCGCGCGTGCAGCTCCCGGACCTCGGCGGCCCGTTCGGCCTCCGTCCCCGGCAGCGCCGACCGCACCGCCCGCTTCTCGGCGTACGGAATCCGGTCCGGCACCCGCAACGCGGCCCGCAACAGCTCCTCGGTGCGCCGGGCGGCCATCAGCGGACCGTTACCGAGCCAGCTGAAGCAGACCGCGCCCTGCTCCAGCAGCCGGGCCGGCCCCCGCTCGACGGCGGTGATGCCGACCTTGACCATCCCCGGCCCGAACCACGCCAGATACACCCGGTACGGCCGTGGATCGTCGGCGATCGTGTCGGCGGCCACGGAGTGCGCCCGGTCCAGCCGCGCGCACTCCTCGCAGCGGGCCCCGGTACTCCGCGCCGGCACGGCGGCCCGCACCGGACAGACATGCCCCCGCGCCCCCACACACGTACGCCCTCCGCCCTCCGGAACCGCGAAGGCGACCCGCTTCCCCCGGGGCAGCGCACTGCGCCGCCCACCGTCCCACTCCAGCACCGGACCACCTGCCGCCCACCGCAGTCCCGTGCACTTCCAGACCTGTGCCATCACTCGTGAGGGTAGGACGTGGGTCTGACAACCGCCCGAGGGCGACGGACGGGGGTACGGTGGGCGAAGGCCCGAAGCCGCAAGCTTGTATTGCGGCTTCGGGCCTTCCTCCGTTGCCCGGCTACGGCAGGACGTACACCGGCATCCCCCCGGCCCCCACTCCCGCCTGCCGCATGCAGCCCCGCTTGAGCAGCATGCGCACACAGTCGTGGACCCGGTCGAGCGTGAGCCCCGTCCGGTCCGCGACCTCCTCCAGCCGGCAGTGCACCGGCCCGCGCACCAGCGCCGGGGCGAGATAGGCGGCCACGGCGTGCACGTCCTCGGTCACGACGAGGTTCTTCGCCCGCCAGGTCGCGAGGAGCTGCTGAGGACTCACCGCCGAGCGAACGGGACCGGTCGGCCGCAGCCGGTCCGCGATGACGTCCAGCGAGTCGGCGATCCGCCCGAGCACGTCATGCACACCACCGACACGGTCGGCGAGAGCGCCGAGGCGGTCGTTGACGCCACCGAGCTGATCGTTGGTCCGGCTCAGCTGATCGGTGACGTGCCCCAGGTGCTCGTTGGTCCGGCGCAGTTGCTCGATCCGTTCGAACCGCGCGACCGCCAGCTCCTCGTCCGCCCGGATGTTCCGCTCCTCCAGCCGGACGATCGCGTCGGCGACCTGCTGGGGCATGAGGTAGGCGGTGGTGCCGTCCGGGGCGGGTTGTACGGGGGCGGGGTCGAGCGAGTAGGAACCGTCTCGCTGGACGGTCTCGATGACCTCGCAAACCCAGGTCTTGAAGGGGCCGCACTCGGGCTTGGTGCAGCCGTTGACGAGCTGGATGAGCCCCTTGAGGTTCACCATCTTCATCGAGCGCTGAAGCCTGTGACCTGCGAGTTTGCGCAAGGTGTCGGCTGTACCGACGCCTTGCGCAATCTCACCCAGGCTCATTTGCAAACTGGAGTCAACGTGCGACTTGAGAGCGTCGCGCGTGTTGGAGTAGCCCAGCCTTGCCGCCACGTCCGCCGCAGGAAACCAGTGTTCCCCTCTCGGCGTCGTCAGCCTCCGCACCCGCGCCCCCGTGGCCGCGAACACGAAGTCGTTGATGTCGATCGCGTCCCGCTTCGCTCCCGTCGGCTGCTCCGACGGGGTGTCGTTCTGCTCGTTCATCGAGCATCACCTCCACCCCGGAAGCTAGGGTCGGCGATCGGCAACTGCCGTTCGAAGAAAGCTCGTTCACTCGATAGGGGACAGAGGGATCGATTCGGCAGGAACCGGACCCGGCGCCGAGGCCGGCACCGCACCCGACACCGAGGCCGGCGCCCCGGCCGACCGCTTCCGTCCCCGCCCCGCCAGCCGGCACCCGACGCACCCCGCGTGCCCGTCCCGGGCCTGCGTGTCCCGGACCCGCATCCCCCATTGCTCGCGCGGTCGCACCCCGGGCGACTTGCCCCAGCCGGACAGATGCAGGGCCCAGGTCACCAGGACACTCACCGCCACCACGGCCAGCCCGGCACCGGCCACGGGGAGGGAGGCCGTACAGACTCCCAGCCCCACCACGGCGCCTCCCGTGGTCGCGATGGCGGCGCCGGTCCAGCCGGCGATCGTGTGACCCTCGTCGTACAGACTCATGGAACCGCCTCCAGGGGACGACCCATTTCCCTCACGGGCTAAGAAATCTATACTCCGAATATCTCACTACCTAAGGGATTTCGAAAGATGCACGGCACGCCGCGCCCGCCCGCCACTCCGGCCCAGGCGCTGTCGGCGATGGACCACCTCATCGCCGCCCACCTCATCGGACAGCAGGAGCTGGCCCGGCGGCTGGGACTGAACGTCACCGACCTGACCTGTTTCGCCTTCGTCCTGGAGGCCGGCGACGAGCTGCTGACGGCGGGCGACCTCGCGGCCCGCGCCCACGTCACCACGGGCGCGGTCACCGGCATCCTCAACCGCCTCGAACGCGCCGGTTACGTCACCCGCCGCCCCGACCCCACCGACCGCCGCCGGGTCCGCGTGGCCGCCGTACCGGACGCCGTCACCCGCGTCGAGGCGGTGTACGCGGGCCACTACAAGCGCCTCACGGCCCTCTTCTCCGACTACTCCCCCAAGGAGCTGGCGATCATCACCGACTGGTTCACCCGCGCCACGGCGCTGGCCCACGAATACCTGGAGAAGCTGAACCGCAACGACCCGACCGAGGAGTGCTGACTGGCCGGAGGTGCCGGCACCTCCGGCCATGGCCCGTCAGGAGGCGAGGACGGAGATGCCGTCTCCGAGCAGCTTCAGCCCGAGAACGAAGAACAGGACGGCCATCACGGCGACATTGTGCTGAGCCGCCCAGTCCTTCCAGTTCCCGAGCGTGGTCCTGGCCCGCGCCCCTCCGAGCAGGAAAACGCCGAGCGGGACCAGCAGGCCGAGCGTGGCGATCACGACGAAGACCGCAAGTGACACGATCTGCTGCCCGACCGGGAGGCCGGCCGAGCCGATGGCGGCACCCGCGGCGACGGTCAGCGGGGCGTTCTTGGCGTTGAGCGCGGCCAGGGCCGTGCCGAGTCCGAAGACCTTGACCGGCGTGAGGCGGTCGATCGCGCCCATCCACTTCGGCAGCTTCGCCTGCGAGGGATCCTTCGGGCGCCGCCGCCACTGCCGGGCACCGAAGAAGAGGAGGAGCAGGCCGAGAGCGAGCTTGAGAGCCCCGACCCAGGTGGCCGGGTGCTTGTGCGCGGAGGCACCCGCCGGGGAGGCGATCGCCAGCATCACGGCGCCCAGTGCCGAGAGCCCGAGGATCCAGCCGACGGTGAAGAGGATTCCGTTGAGACGTCCTCGGGGCGTGGCGAGGATGAGGATGACGGCGATGACCGGAAGCGGGCTGACCGCGACGCCGGCCGCGAAACCCAGCACGTCACCGAGAACTGCGCCCATGGCTGCCTCCAGCTGAGGTCAGGGTGGCGATCCCGTTGAGCAGTGGTCCGGCGGGGGGCAGGTGAAGCGACTGCCCCGGCCGCCTGCCCGGCGGGAGGGGTTCCCGTGCGCAAGGTCGCGCCGCGGCTTCACGGCCGCGGGGGGGACGGCGGACCGAGAAGGTGACAACCCCGTGCTCGGCACGCACGGCCCAGTCCCCTCTTCCTGCGCCGGGCTCGATCTGTCCTCGGCGGCTTCGACTCGGGTCACGGTCCCCGGCGGCCGAAATGCGAGGCGGCGCATCCGTGCCGAGCATGAATGGGTGCGATGGTGCCCTGGGCTCGGGTGCTTGGCGACCCTCACACCGATCCGTGGCAGGAGAGTTTCACGATGACTGCAACGGCACGAGCGGACCAGTCGGCCCACCCCGACCGTCCCGGCAGGTCGAACGGGGTGTGCAGCGAGTTCACCGTGTTCACCGAGATCAAGCCCGGCCATGCGGACGCGTTGCGCGAGGATCTCGCCACCATGGCCGACGCGGCGGATGACGAGAGGGTCCAGACTGGAACGGGCCCAGGTCGCTTACCAGGAGACCCCCGGTGTCCGGGTCATCTGGGAACAGGACGTCCACCAGCTTCCGACCGGACGCACCACCTTAGTTGCGGGAGCGGCCCTACGCCTTCGACATCCAGGTCCAGCTCTGCACCGACCTGCGACGCATGCCGGTGGAGGACACCACCGTGGAGTGGCCCGAGGGGCTGTCGCCGTCCGTCACCGTGGCCAGGCTGCGGCTCCCACAGCAGGACATCTCCGGCCCGGAGAACCTGGCGAAGATGGACTCACTGTCCTTCACACCCTGGAGGGTCACCGCCGAGCACGCCCCTCTGGGCAACATCATGCGGGCCCGCAAAGAGGTCTACCGCCACTCCTCCATCGCGGGCCACAAGCTCAACTTGCAACCGCGCACGGAACCGCGCAGCGCCGACGAGGTACTCGTCCCGGCGGGGTGATCCCGCCGGGCCCCTCAAGCGTGAGGACGACCTTCACGGCGTGAGGACGACCTTCTCGCAGCGGTCCTTCTTGTTCTTGAACACGTCGTAGCCGGTCGGTGCCTCGGTCAAGGGCAGCCGGTGGGTGATGACCCTGGTGGGGTCGATCTTGCCCTGCTCGATCAGCCCGAGCAGCGGTTTCATGTACTTCTGCACGTGGCACTGCCCGGTGCGCAGGGTCAGGGACCTGTTCATCCAGGCACCCGCCGGGAACTTGTCGATCAGTCCGCCGTAGACGCCGATGACCGACACCACGCCGCCGCTGCGGCAGGACAGGATGGCCTGGCGCAGGGCGTGTGGCCGGTCGGTCTCGGAGCGGACCGCCTGCTTCGCGCGGTCGTAGAGGTGGACGTGGGAGGCGCCGTGCGTGGCCTCCATGCCGACCGCGTCGACGCACTTGTCGGGGCCCCGGCCGCCCGTGAGTTCGAGCAGCGCCGAGCGTACGTCGGTGTCCTCGAAGTTGATGGTGGTGTAGCCCTGGGCGGCGGCCATGTCGAGCCGGTAGGTCTCCTTGTCGATCGCGATGACCTTCTCCGCGCCCAGGACCCGGGCGCTGTCCATGGCGAACTGGCCGACCGGACCGGCGCCCCAGACGGCGACGACGTCACCCTCCTGGATGTCGCACATGTCGGCACCCATGTACCCGGTCGGCAGGATGTCGGACAGGAACAGCACCTGCTCGTCGCCGAGGTCCGACTCGATCCTGAGGGCGTTGGCGTCGGCGAGCACCACACGGGCGTACTCGGCCTGGCCCCCGGCGAAGCCGCCGGTCAGGTGGGAGTAGCCGTAGATCCCGGCGGTGGGGTGGCCGAAGAACTTCTCCGAGATGCCGGCGTTGGGGTTGGTGTTCTCGCAGCACGAGTACAGCTCCGCGCGGCAGGACGCGCAGGCGCCGCAGGCGATGGGGAAGGGCACGACGACCCGGTCCCCGACGCGCAGTTTGCCGTCGGTGATGCCGGGGCCGACCTCCACGACCTCTCCCATGAACTCGTGGCCCATGATGTCGCCCTTTTGCATGGTGGGGACGTAACCGTCGAGCAGATGGAGGTCGGAGCCGCAGATCGCCGTCGAGGTGATCTTCACGATGGCGTCGCGGCTGTTCAGGATCGAGGGTTCGGGAACGTCCTGCACCTCGACCGAGTTGCGTCCCGTCCAGCAGTTCGCCTTCATGCCAGGGCCTCCTTCAGTTCGTCCTCGGTCAGCGGTCGGGCCGGGTGCTGCGGGAACTCGCCGCGGGCCCGCTTGCCGCCGGGTGCGCCCTCGGAGCGGACGACCTCGCCGGTCTCCGCGATCTGCTTGAAGCGGCGCAGGTCGTCGTCCAGCTGCTGGTGCGGTTCCTCGCCGAAGTAGCGCGCCGCGGCCTTGCCCAGCGCTCCGCCGGGCAGGTCGTAGCGCAGGGTCACCCGGATCTCCGTGCCCCGGCCGCCGGGGGCGGGCGCGAAGCGGACCTCGCCGGAGTTGTCGATTTCGGCGCCGTCCACCGACTGCCAGGCGATCAGCCGGCCGGGGACGTCCTGCGTGGTCTCGGCGTCCCATTCGACCGCCTTGCCGAACGGCGCGCCGGCCCGCCAGTGACTGGTGCGCGGGCCGGTGACGCGCACCTCGTCCAGGTGCGCCATGAAGTCCGGCAGGCGCTCCAGGTCCCTCCAGAGGGCGTAGACCTCGTCCGGGGATTGGGCGACGGTGGTGGCCGCGGTCAGTTCCATGGGGGCGCTCCTACGGGTGCGGGTCACGGCCGCGTAGACGTCCGTGGCCGTGATGGCGGTGACCGCGGCGGTCGCGGCAACGGTGCGGCCCAGGCCGCGGCCGTCGTGGTTCTTCAGGGCCCGGGTCAGCATCGTCAGATCCATGAGGTCGCCGCCGACGCGGCCCCAGAGCCAGGCGGGATGCGGTCGTCCCAGCAGCCCGGTCGCCGCCGCCAGCTCCCGCACACCGACGGCGGTCGTGGCCGAGCGGTGCCGGAAGGTGTCGTCCACGCCCAGGACGCGGGCGAAGCCCGCCGGAGCGGCGACCTGGGGCACACCCAGGAGCGCACTGGCCCAGCCGAGGCCACGCACGAGCGGATCGTGTCGTAGGCGGGAGGTGGAGCGATTGTCTGTCTTCATGAGTGCTCCCCACGTGCGGTGAGGTGAACGGAAGGCGGGCCACTTGAGTGGGAAGGTGAACAGCGCATGGCGGACAACGCCGGGGCTTGCCTCGAACACGAGTGATCGCCGCTGCTCGGGCATGACAGGAGCGCAGGCGCGAACGGCCCGTCCCACCCCGGCCGAAGCCGGGGTGGGACGCCGCTCGTCGGGCGGCCCGGTCCCGCAGGCCAGTCGGCCGGCGGCCCATGGGGTCCTTACCGTTTGTGGCCGTTGCCATGTCCGTCGGGATGCAGGACCACCTTGGTCCAGCCCTCGTCACGGGCGTCGAAGTGCTCGTAGGCGGTGGGGGCCTCGTCCAGGCTGAGCTCGTGGGAGACGACGAAGCTCGGCTTCGCCTTCCCGCCGGCGATCAGGTCCCGCAGCGCCCGGTTGTACTTCTTCACCGGAGCCTGCCCGGTCCCCATGTGCTGGCCCTTGAACCACATCTTCCCGAAGTCGATCGGGACCTTGCCCTGCGCCTCCAGCTCCCCCTGGGCTTCCGCGCCGCCGGGGTCCTGGGGCAGGAACACGCCCACCACGCCGATGTCGCCCGTGAACCTGACCGAGTCGATCAGGCCGTTGAGCGTGAGGCTGGCGTCCTCGTGTCCCTGGGGATCGTGTGCCTGGTAGCCGACGCATTCGCAGCCGTTGTCGGCGCCCAGACCGAGGGTGGCCTCCTTGACGACCTCCGCGGGGTTCTGCTCGGCGGTGTTGATCGGGATGGCCCCGATCTCCTCCGCCTTGCGCAGCCGGTCGGACTGGTGGTCGACCGTCCAGACGCGGCCGGCGCCCTTGAGGAGAGCGGAGTAGGTCGCCATCAGCCCGACGGGACCGGCCCCGAAGACGACGGTCTGGTCGCCCGGTTTGACGTGGGCCATCTCGGTGGCGTGATAGCCGGTGGGAAAGATGTCGGCGAGCATCACGTAGTCGGTCTGCCGCTCGGCGGCGTCCTCGCCCAGACGCAGCGCGTTGAAGTCGCCGTAGGGCACGCGCAGCAGTTCCGCCTGGCCGCCCTGGTAGGGGCCCATGTCGGCGAATCCGTAGGCGGCTCCGGCGAGGGCGGGTTCCGGCTGCATGGTCAGGCAGTAGTTGGTCAGACCCTGCTCGCACTGCTTGCAGAAGCCGCAGGCGATGTTGAAGGGCAGGACCACGTACTCGCCGACCTGGACCTTGCGGACGGCCGGGCCGACCTCCACGACCTGGCCCATGTTCTCGTGTCCCAGGGTGCGGCCGGACTCGAACGAGGTGCGGCCCTCGTACATGTGCAGGTCCGAACCGCAGATGTTGGTGGTGGTGATCTTGACGATGATGTCGCAGGGGTGTTCGATCTTCGCGTCCGGTACGTCCTTCACTGTGACCGTTCGCGGTCCTTCATATACCGCTGCTTTCATGATGACTTCCTTTGGTGCCGCGGAATGACCGCGACACGGCGGTGAGGGAGACGGCGCAAGGAGCGTGACTCCAGGAAGTTGCTACGACGGGGTCCGTGGCTGCGGCACACCGCTGCGGGCCGTTCGCCCGGATCAGGTGGAACGGTGGTTCCGCCGCCGGCCGGCCAGGTGGAGCTTCGGCGCTCCGGCTGCATGCCGTGCGGGTCCCCGTCGGCCTCCGACGCGAAACAACCATTCCCCGATCGATCAGCCGATTCCTCCCGCCCGGACGGCCACCGACCGCAGACGCATGTCCGACAGGTCACCAGCTAGTCACCGTGGTCGTCCTCCCGCATGCGGCGACGTTCCTGCTCGCGCTTGGAATAGGCGGCTGCCCGGATCGCCTCGTCGCTCTCCAGACCGGATCCCAGCGCGCCGCCCACCGTGGCGATGGAAGCGACGAACCAGGACAGCGTCCAGTACTCCGTAGCGTGCAGCGGGGTTCGTGTCGTCGAGGCGAAGACCTTGTCGTTGAGGAGGAAGAGCGCCCACACCAGGTTGATGACCAGCAGACCCGCGTAGCAGACGAGCACCCCGATGCCCACGGTCAGGACCGTGGAGGCGTTGTAGAGAGCCGTCCTCTTCCTCTCCTCCGGCGAGGCCTCCATTGATCGGTGCCACAGGTGAGCGTCCACGATCAGCCAGCTGATCATGAGCGCGACGGACCCGGCCATGGCGATCACCAGACGCGGCGTGCTCAGGGCCTCGGAGAGGCTCCAGAGGGTGGAGTTCACGGTGGCGACCGCTCCCGTGGCGAGTGCGGCGGCCAGGGCCTTCGACAGACCCGGCACCAACCGCCACGGCTGGTTGGCGCGGACCATACCGCCGAGCACCCTCAGGTAACCGCGCGGCCCGCTGACGACGTACCGGAGATCCGCGGTCTCCTCCTCACCGATCGGGCCCGGACGAATAGGCGCGAGACGACTGGCGAAACGTCCCAGTGACTGACGCCGGGGTGGTTCCTCGGCCCGAGTGACTCGCGCGGTCGCCAAGCTGAGCACGACTTCTTCGACCGCGCGCAGGGCCCTTCTCCGAAGACGCAGGCCCCCCAGCGACGGAAGGGAAAGCAGTGCCGTGCCGTGTTCATGACTCAGCTCCACAACGAGCTTGCGCCCTTGTGAGTGCAGCGGAAGGTCGGTGAGGGCCACGACGATGTCCCAATGTTCCCCGCTCCCGCGGTCCTTGATCCGGCGCGTCAGCGTGGACAGGTCCTCGGTCCCCGCGGTGAAGGGCTCACTGACCACCTCGACGTCGAACCGTCGCCCCTGGCCTGACTTGTCGGCGAGCCGAGCGGGGAGTACCCGGGCCATATGCCGCGCGATCTCCGTCGGCGCGTCCGGATCCGCCAGGAGAGCCACGACCGTAACGCCCCGCGACGACTCCCGCATGGCCGGACCCTTCTCGTCGGCTGCCCCGGCACTCACCAGTGCCCCCAGGATGCCCCCGCTATACCGTCGGCGCGCCCTGACACGCTTGCCCGCCGCCGGACGGCAGGATCCTCGCGGACGGCCGTCCCTGGGAGTGAGTCGCTGCCTGGCGGCGGCATCGGCGCTGAAGGAGTACGCACCCTTCGCCGTCGGCAACCACGGCGGACGCGGCGACCACCAGGCTGTTCGGCTCCGGTGTGCCGCTGGGTCGTCGTAGTACTCGGTCCGTGCCATGGTCACCCTTCTCGTACCGGCGTCACGGTCTCCCACACCGCGTCGAAGCTGCCGGCGCAGGTGTCGAACATGCCGCCCTTCCCGCTGCGCCGGAGACGCCACACGCGGGACTCGGTTCCGTGGCCGAACTCCTCTTCCGCACCGTGCTGTTGGGCATTCGCACTGTCCGCCCGCCGGTCGTGGAGGGCCACAAGTTCCGGACTGACAGCGCGGGCAGGGCGTGCCTGCCGGAGCGCGGGCCATGGAGCGTGCACGTCTTCTCCTGATATTTCCGCTGCCGGCATGGCCCCAGGGCCCTGGGCGAACTGATCGACGCCATGCTCAGCCCGGCGCCCGAGAACAGGCCCACCTGCCGCTCCTGCTCCACGAACAGGGCACCGACGCCCGCATGATCACGGCAGTCCTGGGTCACAGTTGAGGTGGTCGCCGTCAAACACTGCCTCAAGGAAAATCCAGAGGCCCTGTGGATTTGATCCACAGGGCCTCTGGCGTGCTGTGCACTCGGCAGGATTCGAACCTGCAACCTTCTGATCCGTAGGATCGGGCGGGCGGTTGGGCCGGGGTTCCACCTTCTTCTCAGTTGATCGCTGGTGGCCGTGATCAACTGCCTCTGTGTGCCGTCGTTGCCGTCAGGATTGCCGTCAGGAGGACCGGTGGCACTGACCCGCAACCTACGCAGGACTTCAGGTTCAGCCAGGCTGAGAGTTACAACTTGCTCTACAGGTTCAAGCCCCGGCTGCGCTCCGCTCCGCCGGGCGCGCTTCCCGGCTCCGCTGCGGGCGACGCTCCTGCCTCCGGCCCGCTCCGCCCGCGCTGCGCCGACGCGCGCCCACGTGTGGATAGGACCGGTGGCCATGAGTCGATCACCGCATATCGCGGCCCCTGTCAGAACAATGCCTCCGGCGGGGGATCGGCCGGCACCGGGATGGAGGGGGCGCCGTTGCCGACTGCGGGTCCAATGTGGCGTGCGCGGGGAGCTCCCATCCCGTCCACCGCCGACCCAGGCAGAGCCGAGCAGACGCGGCCCATGGCGTCCAGGTCGTTCGTACAGTGGCGCGCTCCACCTGGACGCCATGGACCGCGCCCGCTCCACGGTGTGTGGGTCGACGGCGGACGGGATGGGAGTTGGGGAGGGTGGTGGGCGATACAAGGCGCTTGCTGCTGCCTCTATTCGGCGTAGGCCTAGCTGCGACGTTCTCCCTGAAGCCACGCCTCGATGGCGCTCCGCCTCCAATACAGGCGATAGAGCAACCTGTGAGGCGACGGAAATGGCTGCTTCTTCGGCCCGCCGCGCGCCAGCCAACCCGTGATGGTCTTCGGATTCACCCGCACAAGCGCCGCCGCTCCAGCGGTGTCGACCCAGACATCGTCGTCGGGCAGCTCTGGCAAGCCGAGTAGGCGTCCGGCCGGGACCGTCCTGGCTTCGGCCAAAGCCTCAACGAGTGCTTGATGCTGCGCAGCAAGCGTCACGCTTCGGTTGTTCACTCGACCCTCCATGACCGCAGTTCTAGGACTGCAACGTAACCTACACGACTCCATCCCAGGAGATCATTGGTTTAAATAGCCGTTTCAGTTATTCCTGAGCTGCGCCTGGTTCAGCGCCAAGCTCGCGAAAAACTGAGGCCACCTGGTCATCGGGGATCCGCTGAATCATCTGCTGCTTCAGCTCGAACTCTGCCCGCTTGCTCCGGTAGTCGAGGATGTCGCGAATAATGCAACGCAACACCCATGCCACTCCGGGAAGAGATCCCACCGACGCCAGTTCACCAAGGATTTGCACCTGGGTCTCCTGGGTTGAAAAGCGACTCGGCCGGCCAGTGGACGGCCAAGCCGCGCAGACAGCACCAGTCTCACGAGGAGAAAGGGCAACAAAAAAGCCCGAACAATGCGTTCGGGCAACAAAAAAGGCGGAGCGTTAAGTCTCCGCCAGGAGCCTCCGGGCATGCCGGGGCTGGCACCGACTATGCGACATCTGCCGACACAAGTCAATGGTCAACCAATCATGGCAGGTCAGAGCTCCGCGAGTGCAGGTGCCTGGCCGTAGCTGATCACCAGCAGTGACAACTATGCTTGTCAGCATGTCGCTGCCGCTGGACGACCCCATCGTCAACTACCTCTATGGGCTCGCATGGGAGAAGGCCATTGAACGACTCGCCGAGCCACCGCAGAGCCCAGCAGGACCGGTGACAAAGAAAGAGCACTTGGCGCTCATTGCGACATTGGCTGACTTCTCGGCGGGGATCGAAACGAACATCCTGACCGCTACTTACTATGCATGCCAATTCCAGGTGTCACAGGCAGAGATTGGGCGCACCTGCGGAATATCACGACAGGCTGTCCGCCAACGACTCGCTAAAGCAACGGACATCCAGGAAGAACGTAAGCGTCAGCATTCTTACTGGGATTACGATTACGAATACGAGGAATACGACGACTACTAAAACCCGGCTACGGCGCTCGCACCCCAGGGCGTGCGTTGGATACCGCCGCACGTGCCAACCCCCGAACGTGAGTTGAGGAACATCAGAAGAGCGGCTCCTGATCACCGCTACCCGGGCAGGCCCCCAAGGGGGTCCGTGCCCCACCCGTGCCCGATCGAGCGGGAAACCACGGGGAATCGCGGAGACGAGCGGGCACAACACAACCAAACGGCCCCCGACCGTATCGCCTGGTCAGGGGCCGTCAACCTGCGCGGTGGGTGTGGGATTTGAACCCACGGTGACTCGCGCCACGACGGTTTTCAAGATCGCTCACCAACTGTTTGGCATGGCCACGTCGTCCGATGCGCCCCGACAGGCAGAGGCGATCAGTCGAGCCACACGAGCATGGCGTCATCCGCCGCCGCAGCAGCCTCGAAGAACTGCGTCAGGCCGTCGTACCAGTGACGCCCCCACTCAAGCGCACCAGGTTCATCCCATCCAAGGGGATACGCACCAGCCAGAGGATACACATCAGCCTTGGTCAGCTCGGCCGGATTCACGCCGCTAACGAGCTGGTCATACGTGGTGGCACGCAGCGCCCGCGCTGCAAGACCCACCCGCTCCGAGCGCAGGTACCTCGGTGGTCCGTAACCCCAGTCCTCATCCTCGGCAAACGACTCCTCACCATGGATGACGTCCACCGGGAAGTCGGCACGCGTCAAGAAGAAGCCCAGCATGTCCCAGGTCTTGGACGTGCTGAAATGACGCGCTTCGGTCGGCGCAGGCTCTGACTCCTCCTCGGCGTCCTGAACCTCTTCGGCGAAATCCAGCGCCCAGTCAGGGTCCCGAATCGCCCGGTCGAGCTCAGCAGCCGTAACGCGCAGATACTCACCTATCATGCTCATGGCCGGAGACTAGACGAGACCTCTGACAGCGGTGGGCGAGCAGACCGTCTCAGTTTCCGTCTCATTCAGCCCCGTTCAGGAACGCGTTCATCTGAGCCGCGGTTCCGGTTCCAACCTGGTCGATAGGTTTCCGACATCCACTGCTGACATCAACGACGCCGGACGGGGGGGGCCTGACCCCGGAAGTTGGACACGGGGTTATGCGGCTTGCGTCAGCGTAGTTG
>NZ_BMUI01000024.1 GCF_014650115.1 Streptomyces olivaceoviridis
TCCACGTGGAAGATCTCCTGGTGGATCCGGTCCCGGGCCACGCCCAGTGCGCGCAGTGCCTGCTCCGCGCCCCGCACCAGCCCGTACGGCCCGCACAGGAACCAGCCCGCCACCTCGCCCACCGGCAGCAGCGCGGGCAGCAGCCCGGTGAGCCGCTCCCGGTCGAGGCGGCCGGACGGCAGGCCCGCCTGCTGCTCCTCCCGGGAGAGCACGGTCACCAGCTGGAGCCGCTCCGGGTAGCGGTCCTTCAGGTCGGCGACCTCCTCCAGGAACATCGTCGACGCGGCCGTGCGGTCGCCGCGTATCAGACAGAACCGGGCCGCCGGCTCGCGCGCCAGCAGCGTGGCGACGATGGAAAGCACCGGGGTGATGCCGCTGCCGCCGACGACCGCCGCGTACAGGCCCGGCGCCGGTTCCAGCGTGAAACGGCCCGCCGGGGTCATCACCTCCAGCTCGTCCCCGACGTTGATCTCCTTCAGCGCGTACGCCGAGAAGGCCCCGCCCTCGACCAGCCGCACCCCCACCCGCAGGCTGTCCGGGCCCTCGCCGTCCGGATCGGGGGCGGGGGAGCAGATCGAGTAGGTGCGCCGGATCTCCGTGCCGTCGACCCGGCGGCGCAGCGCGAGATGCTGGCCGGGCGCGTGCCGGTACTCCTCGCGCAGGTCGGGCGGGACGGAGAAGGTGAGGGCGACGGAGTCGTCGGTGATCCGGTCGACCGCGGCCACCGGGAGCGGGTGGAAACGGGCCATCACAACTCCTTGAAGTGGTCGAACGGTTCACGGCAGGCCAGGCAGCGGCGCAGCGCCTTGCACGCGGAGGAGGAGAACCGGCTCAGCAGTTCGGTGTCGGCCGACCCGCAGTGCGGGCAGCGGACCGGTTCGGTCGCGGTGTCCGTGGCGCGTAGGTCCAGGGCGACCGGCGTGGCGTGCAGGGCCTGCGTGGCGTGCGTGGCTTGCGTGGCGTGCGTGGCTTGCGTGGCGTGCGGGGCTTGTGTGCGGGTCGGGCCGAGGGTCAGCGGCACCGGGCCGTCCCCATGGCGCACCCGCGGCGGGGCGATGCCGAACTCCCTGAGTTTCTCGCGCCCTTCGGAGGTGATGTCGTCGGTGGACCAGGCGGGGCTGAGCACCGTGCGGACGGTGACCTCGCGCATGCCGTGGGCGCGCAGCACCCGCTCGATGTCGAGGCTCATCGCCTCGATGGCCGGGCAGCCGGTGTAGGTGGGGGTCAGGTCGACCTCCACCGCGTCGCCGGTGTGGACACGTACCGCGCGGAGCACGCCCAGTTCGCGCAGTGTGAGCACGGGCAGTTCGGGGTCGGGCACCGCGCCGGCCAGCTCCAGCAGCCGCTCCTCCAGGGAGGTGGCGGTCACCATGACGCCCCCGGGTGGCTGCGGTGCAGGTGCTGCATCTCGGCAAGCATCCGGCCGAACGGCTCGGTGTGCAGACCCTGCCGGCCGGCGCCCGCCGACCAGGCTCCGGTGCGCGGGCCCTGCGGGACCGGGAGGCCGGCCCGGCCGAGCACGTCGGTGACGGACTCCAGCCAGCGCTCCTCCAGGCGGGCCCAGTCGGCGGTCAGGCCCTCCACCGGCTGGAACATCTCGCCGGTGAACCGCCACAGCGCGTCGCAGGCCCGCCGCATCCGCTCGTGGCTGGTCTCGGTGCCGTCACCGAGCCGCAGCGTCCACTGCTCGGCGTGGTCGCGGTGGTAGGCGACCTCCTTCACCGCCTTCGCGGCCAGTGGCGCGAACGGGCCGTCGCCCGGGGCGAGTTCGGCGTAGAGCAGCTGCTGGTAGGTGGAGAAGTACAGCTGGCGGGCGATGGTGTGCGCGAAGTCGCCGTTCGGCTGCTCGACCAACTGGAGGTTGAGGAAGGCGCGTTCCTCGCGCAGATAGGCCAGTTCGTCCTCGTCGCCGGCCAGGGACAGCAGCACCCGGGCCTGCCCGAGCAGGTCCAGGGCGATGTTGGCGAGGGCGACCTCCTCCTCCAGGACGGGGGCGTGCCCGGCCCACTCCCCCAGGCGGTGGGAGAGCACCAGGGCGTCGTCGCCGAGAGCGAGCGCGGCGGTCACCGGGACGGGGGCGGAGCCGGTGGCGGGGCGGGCCGCGGGGCCGGTGGCGGTCACAGGTGCTTCACCCCTTCCGGGATCTCGTAGAAGGTCGGGTGCCGGTAGGGCTTGTCGGCGGCCGGCTCGAAGAACGGGTCCTTCTCGTCCGGCGAGGACGCGGTGATCGCGGCGGCGGGGACGACCCAGATGGAGACGCCCTCGCCGCGCCGGGTGTACAGGTCGCGGGCGTTGCGCAGGGCCAGCTCGGCGTCGGGCGCGTGCAGGCTGCCGGCGTGGGTGTGGGAGAGGCCGCGCCGGGAGCGCACGAAGACCTCCCACAGGGGCCAGTCGGTGGTGCTCATGCTCGCGTCGCTCCTGTCTCACCGGTGCCGCCGGTGTGCTTGGCCGCGTAGGCCGCGGCCGCTTCCCGTACCCACGCGCCCTCGTCGTGGGCGCGCCTGCGCTGGGTGATCCGCTGGTCGTTGCAGGGGCCGTTGCCCTTGAGGACCTCCCAGAACTCCGTCCAGTCGATCGGACCGAAGTCGTAGTGCCCCCGCTCCTCGTTCCACCGCAGCTCCGGGTCGGGGAGGGTGAGGCCCAGGGACTCGGCCTGCGGGACGCAGATGTCCACGAAGCGCTGGCGCAACTCGTCGTTGGAGTGGCGCTTGATCTTCCACTCCATCGACTGCGCGGAGTGCTGGGACTCGTCGTCGGGCGGGCCGAACATCATCAGTGACGGCCACCACCAGCGGTCCACGGCGTCCTGGGCCATGGCGTGCTGCTCGGGGGTGCCCTTGCCGAGGGCCAGCAGCAGTTCGTAGCCCTGGCGCTGGTGGAAGGACTCCTCCTTGCAGATCCGCACCATCGCGCGGGCGTAGGGGCCGTAGGAGCAGCGGCACAGGGGGACCTGGTTGGTGATCGCGGCGCCGTCCACCAGCCAGCCGATCGCGCCGACGTCGGCCCAGGTCAGGGTGGGGTAGTTGAAGATCGAGGAGTACTTCTGGCGGCCACTGTGCAGTTTGTCGAGCAGTTCGTCGCGGCTGGTGCCGAGGGTCTCGGCCGCGCTGTACAGGTACAGGCCGTGGCCGGCCTCGTCCTGGACCTTGGCCATCAGGATCGCCTTGCGGCGCAGGGAGGGCGCGCGGGTGATCCAGTTGGCCTCCGGCTGCATGCCGATGATCTCGGAGTGCGCGTGCTGGGCGATCTGCCGGACCAGGGTCGCGCGATAGGCGTCGGGCATCCAGTCGCGTGGTTCGATGCGTTCGTCGGCGGCCACGGCCGCGTCGAAGGCGCGCTGGTAGGCCGCCGTGCCGACGGTGTCCGGTGTGCCGTCCGCCTCGGTGCGGGCCGTGCGCTGCGCGGCTGCTGTGGCCATGCGATCCCCCTGACCTCGGGCTCTGCGGTGAACCTCGTCCGCTCCGTACGTCCCCGGACAAGGTCCCGACCGATCGTTCGGTCCGTGCGTAGTCCATGGTGTGCCGGGCCGCGGTGGGTGTCAACCGCTGTGGAAAACTGCGCCCACAGCCTGTGGACAAGGGCGGACAAGGCACGGCAGGTCGGACGCGCGACCGACGTCAGGAGCGGTGGCGCGTGGCGAGGACCACCACGGTGGCCCGTACCCGGGGCTGCGCCCGGTGCCCGGGGCTGAGTACCGTTCCGTGCGAGCGCCGAGAAGTGGCCCTCGTGAACCATGCGACGCCTGTGACGGGCGTCGCGGCCCCGCGCCGCCCCGCCCAGCCGACCGCCGGGCCGGACGACCGGGCCGCACGAAGCGCACGAGCCGAACGACTGACCAGCCATATGAGCCGAAGCGGGGGACGGGACGGAATGGACGCGTACGACGAGGACTCGCGGGGCCCGCAGGGCCCGGACGGGCCGGCCGGGGCGCGTCTCCCGGAAGAACCCGCGCAGCCGCCGGCCCCGCCGCCCGCCGAGGCGCCCCGGCCCCGCACCGGCGTCGCCGCGCTCTCCCCCGGCTACCAGGTCGGTGCGGCGCTGGCGCTCGCCGTCGTCGCCGTGGCCGCCTGTGTGCACCTGCTGATGGTCTTCCTCAGCCTCGCGCCCGCGAACACCGTGACGAAGCAGCACGGCAAGGCGATAGAGGAGTGGGTGTACCCGGAGTTCGAGCAGAACTGGAAGCTGTTCGCCCCGAACCCGTTGCAGCAGAACATCGCCGTACAGGTCCGCGCCCAGGTGCGGATGCGGGACGGCAGCCTGCGCACCACCGGCTGGACCGACCTGTCCGCCCAGGACGGCGCCGCCATCGACGGCAACCTGGCGCCCAGCCACACCCAGCAGAACGAGCTGCGCCGGGCCTGGGACTTCTTCACCGCCACGCACGCCGCCGACAACCGCCCCGTCGGCCTGCGCGGCTCCCTGTCCGAGCAGTACCTGCGCCGGATCGTGGTGATGCGCCTGTACCGGGACGATCCGACGAGCCGGGAAGGCGTGATACAGCGCGTGCAGGTCCGTTCCAGCACCACCAATGTGCAGCCGCCGCCGTGGAGCCGTGAGCGGATCTCCGACAAGCCCGTCTACCGCCTGTTGTCCTGGTGGTCCGTGACCGCCGACGAGGCCGCCGGAGGTGTGCGGTGAACCGTCTCTCGCTGACGCTGTCGCGCGGTATCGCCCGGGTCACCGAGGCGGCCCTCGGGCCCTACCAGAGCGCTGTGATCCGGATCGGCTTCGCCGGGACCTGGCTGCTGTTCCTGCTGCGCGAGTTCCCGCACCGCCAGGAGCTGTACGGCCCCGCCGGACCGTGGGGCTGGAACCTCGCCAGACAGTTGACCGCCGACAACCACGCCTTCACGGCGCTGCTGTGGTCGGACGGACAGCTCTGGTTCGAGTGCTGCTACGCGCTGGCCATCCTCGCCAGCGCGGCCCTGGTGCTCGGCTGGCGCACCCGGACCGCGTCCGTGCTGTTCATGGTGGGCGTGCTGTCGTTGCAGAACCGCAGTGTGTTCATCGGTGACGGCGGCGACAACGTCCTGCACCTGATGGCCATCTACCTGGTGTTCACGCGCTGCGGACAGGTGTGGTCCCTCGACGCGCGGCGGGCGGCCCACGGCGCGGCGGCACGCGCGCGGGGCGAGCGGGAGCCCGCCGACCGGGTGGGACCGGTGCTGTGGGCGGTGCTCGGCCTGGCGCTGGGCACGGCGACGGTGACCGGCCGGTTCGACAACGGCTGGCTGATCCAGGCGCTGCTGTGGACGGTCTGGGCGGTGCTCGGCCTGTGGTGGGCCGTCGGACGCCGGGAGGCCTGGCGGCAGCCGCGGACGCTGCTGGACGTCATCGCCAACATCCTGCACAACGGCGCCCTGGTCGTGATCATGGCGGAGGCCTGTCTGATCTACGCCACGGCCGGCTGGTACAAGGTGCAGGGCTCGCGCTGGCAGGACGGCACGGCCGTCTACTACCCGCTCCACCTGGACTACTTCTCGCCCTGGCCCGGCCTCGCCGACCTGATGTCGTCCAGCGGCACGATCCTGATGATCGTGGCCTACGGGACCGTCATGGTGCAGGTCGCCTTCCCGTTCACCCTGTTCAACCGGCGGGTCAAGAACGTCCTGCTGGTGCTGATGATGACCGAGCACGCGGTGATCGCCGTCGTCCTCGGACTGCCGTTCTTCTCGCTGGCGATGATCACCGCCGACGCGGTCTTCCTGCCGACGTCCTTCCTGCGCCGGCTGGGCGACCTGGCGGCACGCGCGCGGGGGCGGTTCGCCCGGCGCGGCGGCCGTACGGTCCCCGCGCCGCGCTCCCCGGAGGAGAGCACGGCGGACCACGTAGGGTTCACCTCATGAGCGATCCGCTGAGCCGCTGGCGCGAGCACGCGGACACCGCCGTGCTGCTCGACGGCTTCCACGTCCTGAAGCACGCGCTGCGCTTCGGGGCCGAGGTACCGGTCGCGGTCACCACCGACCGGCGGGCCGCCCTGGGCCTCGCCGAGGAACTGGCCGGGGACGTGCGCGACACCCTGGACGCCCTCCTCGTGGAGGTGCCCGGCCAGGCGTACGCCTCCATCGTCCCGCGCCCCCATCCGACCGGTGTGGCCGCCCTCGCGCTGCGGCCGTCCCGTGAGGCCGGCCTGCGCGCGCTCGCCCGCACGCCCCGCACCGCGCCCGTCGTGGTCCTGGACAACCCCCGCAACCTGGGCAACGCCGGGGCCGTGATCCGGCTGGCCGCCGGTTTCGGGGCGACCGGTGTGGTCACCACGGGCACGCTCGACCCCTGGCACCCCACGGTGGTGCGCGGCGGCGCGGGCCTGCACTTCGCGACCGCCGTCGAGCGCCTGGGCGTCGACGAGCTGCCCGCCGGGCCGCTGTTCGCCCTCGACCCGGAGGGTGAGGACATCCGCGGCACCAAGCTGCCCGACGACGCCCTGCTGGCCTTCGGCTCGGAACGCTCCGGCCTGTCGCCGGAACTGCGCGCCCGGGCCGACCACCTGCTGCGCCTCCCGATGCGCCCCCAGGTCTCCAGCTACAACCTGGCCACCAGCGTGGCGATGACGCTGTACCACTGGAGCGCGACCGGCGCCGCGCCCACGGCCTAGGCCTCCCGGCGCACCTCCACCACCCGGAAGCGGTTGGCGACGAACGCGCCGTCGGTGAGGGCCGCGTTGGCCGCCGGGTTGCCGCCCGAGCCGTGGAAGTCGGAGAACGCGGCCGTCTGGTTGACGTAGACCCCGCCGGTCAGGTTGAGGGAGAGCTGGGCCGCCTCCTCCATGCAGACTTCCTCGACGGCACGCTCGGTCTCCGCGTCCGTGGTGTACGCGCCGACCGTCATCGCGCCCTTCTCGCGGACCGTGCGGCGCAGCAGCTCCACCGCGTCCGTCACCGAGTCGACGGCGACGGCGAAGGAGACCGGGCCGAAGCACTCGCTCATGTACGCGGCCTCGTCGTCCGGCTTGGCGCCGTCCAGCTTGACGACGACCGGGGTGCGGACCACCGCGCCCGGGAACTCCGGGTTGGTGACCTCGCGGGAGGCGAGGGCGACCTCGCCGAGGCCGGCCGCGGCCTCCAGGCGGGCCTTGACGTCCGGGTTGACGATCGCGCCCAGCAGCGCGTTCGCCCGCGCGTCGTCGCCGAGCAGCCCGTCGACCGCGCGGGCGAGGTCGGCGGTGACCTCGTCGAACGTCTTGGGGCCCTGGTCGGTGGCGATGCCGTCGCGGGGGATGAGCAGGTTCTGCGGGGTGGTGCACATCTGGCCGCTGTACAGGGACAGCGAGAACGCCAGGTTGGACAGCATGCCCTTGTAGTCGTCCGTGGAGTGCACGAGCACCGTGTTGACGCCGGCCTTCTCCGTGTAGACCTGCGCCTGGCGGGCGTTGGCCTCCAGCCAGTCGCCGAAGGACGTCGACCCGGTGTAGTCGATGATCTTGATTTCCGGGCGGGTGGCGAGGGTCTTCGCGATGCCCTCGCCGGGGCGTTCGGCGGCCAGCGCCACCAGGTTCGGGTCGAAGCCCGCCCCGGCCAGGACCTCCCGGGCGACCTGGACGGTCAGCGCGAGCGGCAGCACCGCGCGCGGGTGCGGCTTGACCAGGACGGCGTTGCCGGTGGCGAGGGAGGCGAACAGGCCCGGGTAGCCGTTCCAGGTCGGGAAGGTGTTGCAGCCGATGACCAGGCCGATGCCGCGCGGGACCGCGGTGAACCGCTTGGTGAGGGTCAGCGGGTCGCGCTTGCCCTGCGGCTTGGTCCACTCCGCCGACTCCGGGGTGCGGACCTGCTCCGCGTACGCGTACGCCACCGCCTCCAGGCCGCGGTCCTGGGCGTGCGGGCCGCCCGCCTGGAACGCCATCATGAAGGCCTGCCCGCTGGTGTGCATGACGGCGTGCGCGAACTCGTGCGTCCGGTCGCTGATCCGCTTGAGGATCTCCAGACAGACCACCGCCCGGACCTCCGGGCCCGCGTCCCGCCAGGCCCGCTGCCCGGCCCGCATGGCCGGGAGCAGCACGTCGACGTCCGCGTGCGGGTACGTGACGCCCAGCTCGATGCCGTACGGCGAGACCTCGCCACCCACCCAGTCGTCCGTGCCGGGCTGGTCGAGGTCGAGGCGGGTGCCCAGCACGGCGTCGAAGGCGGCCTTGCCCGCCGCGGCGTCCAGGCTTCCGCTCTCGCCGTAAGCCTTGGGGTGCTCGGGGTGCGGGGACCAGTACGCGCGGGTGCGGATGGCCTCCAGGGCCTGGTCGAGCGTGGGCCGGTGATTTTCGATCAGCTCGGGCGCGGTCAGTTCGGCGGCCATGCGGGACCAACTCCTCGTCTGGAGAACTCGTCGTCGAGTTCGGACCTGGCAGAAAGAGCAGCGGGATGGGACGGTCAGAGCTAGAGTAACCGAACGATCGGTCGGTACAAGGGGGTCCGCCGCATCTGTGGAAAACCCCGTGCGGGAGGATCGCGCACATGACAGGACTCGACCTCAGCAGCCCCGTGGCCGTCGTCGGCACCGGCACCATGGGCCAGGGAATCGCCCAGGTCGCGCTGGTCGCCGGGCACCCCGTGCGGCTCTACGACGCCGCACCCGGGCGGGCCCGGGACGCGGCCGGAGCGATCGGCGCCCGGCTCGACCGGCTCGTGGCCAAGGACCGGCTCACGGCAGCCGCCCGCGACGCCGCCCGCGCCCGCCTGGAGCCCGTGGACAACCTCGCGGACCTGGCCGACTGCGGGCTGGTCGTGGAAGCCGTCCTGGAGCGGCTGGACGTCAAGCAGCGGCTCTTCGGCGAACTGGAGGAGATCGTCGCCGAGGACTGCCTGCTCGCCAGCAACACCTCCTCGCTCTCGGTGACGGCCGTCGGCGGCGCCCTGCGCAACCCCGGCCGCTTCGTCGGCCTGCACTTCTTCAACCCGGCGCCGCTGCTGCCGCTGGTCGAGGTGGTCTCCGGGTTCGCCACCGACGTCACGTCGGCCACGCGCGCGTACGAGATCGCCCGCGCCTGGGGCAAGACGCCGGTGGCCTGCGCGGACACCCCCGGCTTCATCGTCAACCGCATCGCCCGGCCCTTCTACGCCGAGGCGTTCGCGGTCCACGAGGCCCAGGCCGCCGACCCCGCCACCATCGACGCGGTGCTGCGGGAGTGCGGCGGCTTCAAGATGGGCGCGTTCGAGCTGACCGACCTGATCGGCCAGGACGTCAACGAGTCCGTCACCCACTCGGTGTGGCAGTCCTTCTTCCAGGACGCGCGCTTCACCCCCTCGCTCGCCCAGCGCCGGCTGGTGGAGTCCGGACGGCTCGGCCGCAAGAGCGGACGCGGCTGGTACGACTACGCCGACGGCGCCGAGCGGCCCGAGCCGCACACCGCCGACAAGGAGCAGCCGCCCGCCTACGTCATCGCCGAGGGCGGTCTCGGGCCGGCCGCCGAACTGCTGACCCTGATCCGCGAGGCGGGCATCCGGGTCCGCGAGGAGGACGAGGACCACGGCACCCGCCTGGTGCTCCCCAGCGGCGGCCAGCTCGTCCTCGCCGACGGCCAGACCTCGGCGGAGTTCCGGGACGTCGTCTACTTCGACCTCGCCCTGGACTACCGCACGGCCACCCGCGTCGCCCTGTCCGCCGCCCAGGACACCTCGCCGCGGACCCTCGCCGAGGCCACCGGCCTGTTCCAGGCGCTCGGCAAGGACGTCAGCGTCATCGGCGACGTCCCCGGCATGATCGTCGCCCGCACGGTCGCCCGGATCATCGACCTCGCCCACGACGCCGTCGCCAAGGGCGTGGCCACCGAGGAGGACATCGACACCGCGATGCGCCTCGGCGTGAACTACCCGCTCGGGCCCTTCGAGTGGGACCGCAGGCTCGGCCGCGACTTCGCCTTCGACGTCCTGGACGAGATGCACGAGCGCGACCCCTCCGGACGCTACGCGCCCTCCCTCGCGCTGTACCGCCACGCGTATGCCACCGACAAGCGGGAGGGCACCTCATGACCACGGCCAAGCGCGACACCTACACCCCGGAGACGCTGCTCTCCGTCGCCGTCCGCGTCTTCAACGAACGCGGCTACGACGGCACCTCCATGGAGCACCTGTCCAAGGCGGCCGGCATCTCCAAGTCGTCGATATACCACCACGTCAGCGGCAAGGAGGAGCTGCTGCGCCGGGCCGTCAGCCGCGCCCTGGACGGCCTGTTCGCCATCCTGGAGGAGGAGCACGCGCGCGCGGGGCGTCCGGCCGGACGGCTGGAGCACGTCGTGCGCCGCATGGTCGAGGTGCTCATAGCCGAGCTGCCCTATGTGACGCTGCTGCTGCGCGTGCGCGGCAACACCGAGACCGAGCGCTGGGCGCTGGAACGGCGCCGCGACTTCGACCACCGGGTCGCCGAGCTGCTGAAGGCGGCGGCGGCCGACGGGGACGTACGCGGCGACGTGGAGGTCCGCCTGGCCACCCGGCTGGTCTTCGGGATGATCAACTCGATCGTGGAGTGGTACCGGCCGGACACGCGGGGCGCGAGCGGCCAGGAGGTGGCCGACGCCGTCGTCCGGCTGGTCTTCTCGGGGCTGCGCCAGGACTGACCTCAGCCCTCCGGCTCCAGGTCCTCCTCCTCGAACACCAGCAGAGTGCGGGTGCTGAGCACCTCGGGGATCGCCTGGAGCCGGGTCAGCACCAGCTCGCGCAGCGCCCGGTTGTCGGGTGTGTGCACCAGCAGCAGCACATCGAAGTCGCCGCCCACCAGGGCGATGTGGGAGGCGCCGGGCAACTGCCTGAGCTGCTCGCGGACCGTGCGCCAGCTGTTCTGGACGATCTTCAGCGTGATGTACGCCGACGTGCCGTGACCCGCCCGTTCGTGGTCCACGCGCGCGCTGAAGCCCCGGATCACCCCGTCCTCGACGAGCCGGTTGATGCGCGCGTAGGCGTTGGCGCGCGAGACGTGGACGCGCTCGGCGACGGACCGTATCGAGGCCCGGCCGTCCGCCTGGAGGATCTTCAGGATGTCCTGGTCGATGGCGTCCAGCGGGCGCGGGGGCGGCAGCGCCGCGCCGTCCTGCGGCCCGGCGGCCATTTGTTCAGCTCCCATGTCCCCCCGCTTCCTCGCCATGGACGTCCTGCTGTCATTCCAGGTTGTGGAGAACCGTTTGTCCACAGCCTGGAGGCACCTGTAGCCAAAATGTGCCGACGACCGAACAATCGGTTGGTGAGGCGGGTCACAGGCGACGTGCCTCCCGTAGCCACCCCCACGAGGAGGTGCCGTCATGACGGTTCTGGAGCAGCGGGGCGCGTACCGGCCATCGCCGCCGCCCGCCTGGCAGCCCCGTATGGACGCCGCGCCGCTGCTGCCCGACGCCGAGCCCTACCGCGTCCTCGGCACCGAGGCGGCCGGCAAGGCCGACCCCGGCCTGCTGCGCCGGCTGTACGCCGAGCTGGTGCGTGGCCGCCGGTACAACACGCAGGCCACCGCCCTCACCAAGCAGGGCCGGCTCGCCGTCTATCCGTCCAGCACCGGCCAGGAGGCCTGCGAGATCGCCGCCGCCCTGGCACTGGAGGAGCGCGACTGGCTCTTCCCCAGCTACCGCGACACGCTCGCCGTCGTCGCCCGGGGCGTGGACCCCGCCGAGGCGCTCACCCTGCTGCGCGGCGACTGGCACCACGGCTACGACCCCTACGCCCACCGGGTGGCCCCGCTGAGCACCCCGCTCGCCACCCAGCTCCCGCACGCCGTCGGCCTCGCCCACGCCGCCCGCCTCAAGGGTGACGACGTGGTCGCGCTGGCCATGGTCGGCGACGGCGGCACCAGCGAGGGCGACTTCCACGAGGCGCTGAACTTCGCCGCCGTCTGGCAGGCACCGGTCGTCTTCCTGGTGCAGAACAACGGCTTCGCCATCTCCGTACCGCTCGCCAAGCAGACCGCCGCGCCCTCCCTGGCCCACAAGGCCGTCGGGTACGGCATGCCGGGCCGGCTGGTCGACGGCAACGACGCCGCGGCCGTGCACGAGGTCCTCGGCGACGCCGTACGGCACGCGCGCGCGGGCGGCGGCCCGACCCTGGTGGAAGCGGTGACGTACCGCGTCGACGCCCACACCAACGCCGACGACGCCACCCGCTACCGGGGCGAGGCCGAGGTCGCGGCCTGGCGCGCCCACGACCCCATCGAGCTGCTGGAGCGCGAACTGACCACGCGCGGGCTGCTGGACGACGCCGGCATCGAGGCGGCCCGCCAGGACGCCGAGACGATGGCCGCCTCCCTGCGGGAACGCATGAACCGGGACCCCGAGCTCGACCCCATGGACCTCTTCGACCACGTCTACGCGGAGACCACCTCCCAACTGCGCGAACAGCGCGCCCTGCTGCGTGCCGAGCTGGAGGCCGAGCAGGAGCAGCACGGCGAGCCCGGCCCACCGGAAGGCGGGGCCCGATGACCACCGTCGCCGTCAAGCCCGCCACCATGGCGCAGGCCCTCACGCGCGCGATGCGCGACGCGATGGCCGCCGACCCGACCGTGCACGTCATGGGCGAGGACGTCGGCACCCTCGGCGGGGTCTTCCGCGTCACCGACGGGCTCGCCAAGGAGTTCGGCGAGGACCGCTGCACCGACACCCCCCTCGCCGAGGCCGGCATCCTCGGCACCGCCGTCGGCATGGCCATGTACGGCCTCAGGCCGGTGGTGGAGATGCAGTTCGACGCCTTCGCCTACCCGGCGTTCGAGCAGCTCGTCAGCCATGTCTCCCGGATGCGCAACCGCACGCGCGGCAGGATGCCCCTGCCGATCACCGTCCGCATCCCCTACGGCGGCGGCATCGGCGGCGTCGAGCACCACAGCGACTCCTCCGAGGCCTACTACATGGCGACGCCCGGGCTCCACGTCGTCACCCCCGCCACCGTCGCCGACGCCTACGGGCTGCTGCGCCGGGCCATCGCCTCCGACGACCCGGTCGTCTTCCTGGAGCCCAAGCGGCTGTACTGGTCGAAGGACAGCTGGAACCCCGAGCAGCCGACGGACGTCGAGCCCATCGGCCGGGCCGTGGTCCGCCGGACCGGCCGCAGCGCCACGCTCATCACCTACGGCCCCTCGCTGCCGGTCTGCATGGAGGCCGCCGAGGCCGCCCAGGCCGAAGGATGGGACCTGGAGGTCGTCGACCTGCGCTCCCTGGTGCCGTTCGACGACGAGACGGTCTGCGCGTCCGTCCGGCGCACCGGCCGCGCCGTCGTCGTCCACGAGTCCACCGGGTTCGGCGGGCCGGGCGGCGAGATCGCGGCCCGCGTCACCGAACGCTGCTTCCACCACCTGGAGGCGCCGGTGCTGCGCGTGGCCGGGTTCGACATCCCCTACCCGCCGCCCATGCTGGAGCGGCACCACCTGCCCGGTGTCGACCGCATCCTGGACGCCGTGGCCCGGCTGCAATGGGAGGCCGAGGGCTGATGGCTCAGGTGCTGGAGTTCAAGCTGCCCGACCTCGGTGAAGGGCTCACCGAGGCGGAGATCGTCCGCTGGCTGGTCCAGGTCGGGGACGTGGTCGCCGTGGACCAGCCGGTGGTCGAGGTCGAGACGGCCAAGGCGATGGTCGAGGTGCCCTGTCCGTACGGCGGTGTGGTCACCGCCCGCTTCGGCGAGGAGGGCGCCGAACTGCCCGTCGGCGCCCCGCTCCTGACGGTGGCCGTGGGCGAACGGGCACCGGAGCCGGAGGGCTCCGGCAACGTCCTGGTGGGGTACGGCACCCAGGCCCCGGCGGCCCGCCGGCGCCGGGTGCGGGCGGGCACGGCCGCGGTCGACGGACAGGGCGTCCGGAGCGCGACCGAGGGCAGCGGACAGGCGGCGCCGACCGGAACCCCGGGCAACGGGCAGGCCGCCCGGCGCGGGACCGCCCGGGCCGGCGCCCACGCCCCCGCACGCGTGGCCGCACCGGCGGCGGCGCAGGCACCCGCCCCCGCTTCCGCCCCCACCGCCGCGCCGGCCAGGCCCACCGCCGCCCCCACCGAGGGCCCGGTCCCCGTGATCTCCCCCCTCGTGCGCAAGCTCGCCCGGGACAACGGCGTCGATCTGCGGCGGCTGGCCGGGTCGGGGCCGGACGGACTCATCCTGCGCGCGGACGTCGAGAACGCGCTGCGGGTCGGGGCGGCACCGGTCCGCACGGCCGAGGAGCCGGTCGTACGGACACCCGCGGCGCCCGTCGCGCAGGGCGGCGGGACCCGGATCCCGCTCAAGGGCGTGCGCGGTGCCGTCGCCGACAAGCTCTCCCGCAGCCGCCGGGAGATCCCGGACGCGACCTGCTGGGTCGACGCCGACGCGACGGAACTCATGCGCGCCCGCGCCGCGATGAACGCGGCCGGAGGCCCGAAGATCTCGCTCCTCGCGCTGCTCGCCCGCATCTGCACGGCCGGCCTCGCCCGGTTCCCCGAGCTGAACTCCTTCGTCGACACCGAGGCCCGCGAGGTCGTCCGGCTCGACCAGGTCCACCTCGGGTTCGCGGCGCAGACGGAACGCGGCCTGGTCGTGCCGGTCGTCCGGGACGCCCACGCGCGCGACGCCGAATCCCTGACCGCCGAGTTCGCCCGGCTCACCGAGGCGGCCCGCACCGGGACGCTGAGGCCCGGGGAACTCACCGGCGGCACCTTCACGCTGAACAACTACGGCGTCTTCGGCGTCGACGGCTCCACCCCGATCATCAACCACCCCGAGGCGGCGATGCTCGGCGTCGGCCGCATCGTCCCCAAACCGTGGGTGCACGAGGGCGAGCTGGCCGTCCGCCAGGTCGTCCAGCTCTCGCTCACCTTCGACCACCGGGTGTGCGACGGCGGTACGGCGGGCGGCTTCCTGCGGTACGTGGCGGACTGTGTGGAACAACCGGCGGTGCTGCTGCGCACCCTGTGAGACCCGGCCGTCCCCGAGACACGGGTTCGGGAGGAGGAACCGGCACGACATACTCGGAGGATGACCGACACCGCCCCCGCCGCACCCGGGACCCCCGCGTCCGGGACCCCCGCGCCGTACGACGCCGTCGTGCTGGCCGGCGGTGCCGCCCGGCGGCTCGGCGGGGCCGACAAGCCAGGGCTCCGGGTCGGTGGCCGCGCGCTGCTCGACCGGGTGCTCGCGGCCTGCGCGGACGCCGGCGTGACCGTCGTCGTGGCCGCGCCCCGGCCCACCGCACGCCCGGTGCGCTGGGCACGCGAGGAGCCACCCGGCGGCGGACCGGTCGCCGCGCTGGAGGCCGGCCTGCGGCTCACCACCGCCGGGTACACCGTCGTCCTCTCCGCGGACCTGCCCTTCCTGGAACAGCCCACGCTGCGCCGTCTGTTGACCGCCCTTCAGGACACCGGGGCCGACGGTGCGCTGCTCGCCGACGCCGACGGCCGTGACCAGCCGCTCGTGGCCGCCTACCGCACCCCCGCCCTGCGCCGCGAGCTGACCGCCCTCGCCGCCACGCACGGCGGCCTCTGCGGACTGCCGCTGCGCCGGCTGACCGGTGCCCTGCGCCTCACCCGCGTCCCGGACCCGCTCGCCTCCTTCGACTGCGACACCTGGGACGACATCGCGACGGCCAGGGCACGCATCAGGGAGCATGGGTCCGTGTTGGATGAATGGATCTCCGCAGTCAAGGACGAGTTGGGCATCGAACTGGACGTCGACACCGGCGTCCTCCTCGATCTGGCCCGGGACGCCGCGCACGGCGTGGCCCGGCCCGCCGCCCCGCTGACCACCTTCCTCGTCGGCTACGCCGCCGCCCAGGGCAAGGGCGGCCCCGAGGCCGTCGCCGAGGCCGCGCGCAAGGCCGCCGCACTGGCGCTGCGCTGGGAGGAAGAGAACGGTGGGGGCAGTGCGGACGCGAGGAGCGGGGGCCCGAGCGCCCCGGACGCCGGATGACCGCCCCCGGCACCCGGGCCGAGGCGTCCGCCGAAGACACCGACGACCTCGACGTCGAGGAGGCTCTGGCGCTCGTGAGGGATGCCCACAGGGAGCCGCGGGACGACAGCACGGACGACGGTGCGGGCCGGGCGTCCGCCCCGGCCGGCCAGTCGCCCGGTGCGCGGCCCGCGGAACGGCACCGGGCCACCCCCTGGCCCCAGGCCCGGGAGGCGGCGGCGCGTGCCGCACGTTCCCGCGCCCGCCGCGCCCCCGTCTCCGTGCCGCTCGGCGACGCCCTCGGGCTGGCCCTGGCCGCGCCCCTGGACGCGCTCACCGACCTGCCCTCCTTCGACACCTCGGCGATGGACGGCTGGGCGGTCGCCGGGCCCGGACCCTGGCAGGTGCGCGAGGAGGGTGTGCTCGCCGGGCACACACAGCCCGGACCCCTCACCGACGGCGAGGCGGTCCGCATCGCCACCGGTGCCCGTGTCCCCGCCGACACCACCGCCGTCCTGCGCACCGAGCACGGCCGGATCGACGCCCAGAGCCGCCTGCACACCACCCGCGAGATGCTGCACGGCCAGGACATCCGCCCGCGCGGCCAGGAGTGCCGCAGCGGCGACCAGCTGCTGCCCGTCGGCACCCTGGTCACCCCCGCCGTCCTGGGCCTCGCCGCGGCGGCCGGCTACGACACGGTCACCGTCGTCCCCCGCCCCCGCGCCGAAGTCCTCGTCCTGGGTGACGAGTTGCTCACCGAGGGCCTGCCGCACGACGGGCTGATCCGGGACGCCCTCGGCCCCATGCTGCCGCCCTGGCTGCGCGCGCTCGGCGCCGACGTCATCGCCGTACGCCGGATCGGCGACGACGCCAAGGCCCTCCAGAAGGCCGTCACCCGCTCCGCCGCCGACCTGATCGTCACCACGGGCGGCACCGCGGCCGGGCCCGTCGACCACGTCCACCCGGTCCTGGAACGCGTCGGCGCCGAACTCCTCGTCGACGGCGTCAAGGTGCGCCCCGGCCATCCCATGCTGCTGGCCCGCACCAAGGACCACCAGCACCTCGTCGGCCTGCCCGGCAACCCCCTGGCGGCCGTCTCCGGCCTGCTCACCCTCGCCGAGCCGCTGCTGCGGACCCTTGCCGCACACCCCGCCCCCGAGCCGTACACGCTGCCGCTCCGGGAGGCGGTGCACGGGCACCCGCACGACACCCGGCTCATCCCCGTGGTGCTGCGCGGTGACCACGCCATGCCGCTGCACTACAACGGTCCGGCCATGCTCCGGGGCGTCGCCGCCGCCGACGCGCTGGCCGTCGTACCGCCGGGCGGGGCCCGACAGGGCGAGGAGGCCGAGCTGCTGGACCTGCCATGGGCGACCGCCGGAATCGGGGTGTGTTTCACGTGAAACTTCCGGGCCATGACGCCATCGCCCGCCAGGCGGGCGAACATCTGGTGACCCATCGGGTGAAACTCCCGAGAACAGTGGTGGAGCGTCCGATCCGCCAGGTCGTCAAGCGGCTCGTCATGGCCCTGGTGGTGCTGGTCGCCACCGCGTTCGTCGTCTACGCCGACCGCGAGGGCTACCGCGACAGCTCCGACGGCCCCGTCGATCTGCTCGACGCGTTCTACTACGCGACCGTCACCCTCTCCACCACCGGATACGGCGACATCACCCCGGTCAGCGACAGCGCCCGGCTCACCAACATCCTCGTCATCACACCCCTGCGCGTGCTGTTCCTGATCATCCTGGTCGGCACCACGCTGGAGGTCCTCACCGAACGCACCCGTGAGGAATGGCGCCTGAACCGCTGGAGGTCCACCTTGCGCGACCACACCGTCGTCATCGGCTTCGGCACGAAGGGCCGGTCGGCCATCCAGACCGTCTGCGCTACCGGGCTGAAGAAGGAGCAGGTGGTCGTGGTCGACCCCAGCTCCAAGGTGATCGACGCGGCCACCGCCCATGGCTACGCGGGCGTCATAGGCGACGCCACCCGCAGTGACGTCCTCAAACGGGCCGAGGTGCACAAGGCCCGGCAGATCATCGTCGCCCCGCAGCGCGACGACACCTCCGTCCTGGTCACGCTGACCGCCCGCCAGCTCAACCGCACCGCCAAGATCGTGGCCGCGGTGCGCGAGGAGGAGAACGCCCCGCTGCTCAAGCAGTCCGGCGCCGACGCCGTCATCACCAGCTCCGGCGCGGCCGGCCGCCTGCTCGGCCTGTCCGTGCTCAGCCCCGCGGCCGGCATGGTCATGGAGGACCTGATCCAGCAGGGCAGCGGGCTGGACCTCGTCGAACGGCCGGTGGTCCGCGGCGAGGTCGGCAAGACGCCGCGCGAGACGGACGACCTGGTGGTGAGCGTCCTCCGCGGACACCGGGTGCTCGGCTACGACGATCCGTCCGTCGGCACGCTCCAGCTGACGGACCGGCTCATCACCATCGTCCGCGCCACCCCCGGAACCCAGGTCACCCCGGACATCCGCCCGCTGCCACCAGGATGACCGGTCGCCGGGGGAGTAGCGTCACCGGCATGCATGCGATCACGATTCCCGAACCTGGTGGTCCCGAGGCACTGGTGTGGGACGAGGTCCCCGATCCGGTGCCCGGCGAGGGCGAGGTGCTGGTCGAGGTGGTGGCCAGCGCCGTCAACCGTGCCGACATCCTGCAACGCCAGGGCTTCTACAACCCCCCGCCCGGCGCCTCCCCCTACCCCGGCCTGGAATGCTCCGGCACGATCGCCGCGCTCGGCCCCGGCGTCTCCGGCTGGGCCGTCGGTGACCCGGTGTGCGCGCTGCTCGCGGGCGGCGGCTACGCCGAGAAGGTCGCCGTACCGGCCGGACAGCTGCTGCCCGCGCCCGAGGGCGTGGAGCTCACGCGCGCCGCGGCACTGCCCGAGGTGGTCTGCACGGTCTGGTCCAACGTGTTCATGGTCGCCCACCTGCGTCCCGGCGAGACGCTGCTGGTGCACGGCGGCTCCAGCGGCATCGGCACCATGGCGATCCAGCTCGCCAAGGCCGTCGGCGCCAAGGTCGCGGTGACCGCCGGGACGAAGGAGAAGCTCGACCGGTGCGCCGAACTGGGCGCGGACGTACTGATCAACTACCGCGAGCAGGACTTCGTCGCCGAGATCAAGCAGGCCACGGACGGCGCGGGCGCCGACGTCATCCTCGACAACATGGGCGCGAAGTACCTGGACCGCAATGTCCAGGCGCTCGCCGTCAACGGACGCCTCGCCATCATCGGCATGCAGGGCGGTGTGAAGGGCGAGCTGAACATCGGCACGCTGCTCAGCAAGCGGGCCGCGATCAGCGCGACCTCGTTGCGCGCCCGCCCGCTGGGGGAGAAGGCCGCCATCGTCGCCGCCGTACGCGAGCACGTGTGGCCGTTGCTCGCCGCCGGGCACGTCGGCCCGGTCGTGGACCGCGAGCTGCCGATGCCGGAGGCGGCCGAGGCGCACCGGCTGGTGGAGGCGAGCGGCCACATCGGCAAGGTGCTGCTGGTCGCGCCGTAGCGGGAGGCGGTGCGGGGCGGTGCTGCGAGGCCCCGGCCGTTCCGGGCCGTCCAGGCAGGGCGCGGGCCGTCCCGGGCGGTCAGCTCTTGCGGAGTCTCAGGCCGAGGAGGGCCAGCCCCAGGCCCAGACCGATGAGGACCAGGCCGCTGCCGAGCGGGAGGATGCGGAGCACCGGCTCCGTGGGGGCCTCTCCCGGTGGGGCCGCCTGCTCGGCGGCGGGCCCCTGCGGGGAACCGGTGGGGTCCGGGCCGGTCTCCAGGGGCGAGGGGGAGATGCCCGGCACCTCCGCGGTCTCCGGCTCCTCCGGCTGGGCGGCAGGGGTGGCGGGAGGGGGGTCGTCGTCGCCCTCGTCCTCGATCTCGGGCCCGTCCGGCCGCCCCGGCCGTATCCGTCCCTCACCGGCCCGGCTGCCCGCCCGGGACGGCTCTACGGAGGCGAGAGGGCGGTAGGGGCGGACCGACGCCGAGGCGGAGTCGGACGGCATCGGGACGGCGGCGGACGTCTCCTCCGAGGACGTCTCGTCGGACGCGTCCTCCGAGGAGGTCTCGTCCGGGGACGTCTCGTCGGACGTCTCCTGCGGGGACGTCTCCTCCGAGGACGCTTCCTCCGGGGACGCCTCCTTGGGGGGACCCTGGTCCGGGCGTCCGCGGTCCGGGGCGGTGTGCTCCGGAGCCGTGTGCTCGACGGGCGCGTGCTCCGGCACGGCCGTCCGAGGACGCGCGTGCCCCGGGGCCGTGCCCTGCCTGGTTCCCTGCCGTGTGCCGGCCTGCTCCCGGTGTCCGGTGGCGGGCGGGCGGGCGGTGTCCGGCTCCGCGGCGAGGACGGGCGTGCCGCCGTACGCGACGGCGGTGCCGGGCGCCGGCAGCGCCGTCGCCGTGAGGACGACCAGCAGCCGGAGACAGCGCAGCGTGAGTCGTGGGCGTGCAGTCACGTCGGTGACCTCCCGGGGCCCAGGTGCCGTGACCGATGGAAAACCGACGGGAACAAGCCTCACATTCCATGGCGACGAAGGCATTCCGGATTGGGCCGTCGGGTCTAAACGGTGGATCAGCCCCACGAGGGGGCACCACGGTGATGAGGTGGTGGCGTGCGAGAGAATGGCGGCATGGAGATGCCGAGGAACGAACGGTCGCCGGGGAACCCCCAGATCCTTGTCGTGGGTCAGGACGGGATGGCGCTCGGCGGTGGCGACGGGCACGAGGACTCCCGTGAGACCCCGGTGACGGAGCAGGTGGAACAGCCGGCCAAGGTCATGCGGATCGGCAGCATGATCAAGCAGCTCTTGGAGGAGGTGCGGGCCGCTCCCCTCGACGAGGCCAGCCGGGTGCGACTCAAGGAGATCCACGCCAGCTCGGTGAAGGAGCTGGAGGACGGCCTGGCCCCCGAGCTGGTCGAGGAACTGGAACGGCTCTCCCTGCCGTTCACCGACGACGTCACCCCGAGCGACGCGGAACTGCGGATCGCGCAGGCACAGTTGGTGGGCTGGCTGGAGGGTCTCTTCCACGGGATCCAGACCACGCTGTTCGCCCAGCAGATGGCCGCCCGGGCCCAGTTGGAGCAGATGCGCCGCGCGCTCCCGCCGGGCGTGACCGGCCACGAGGGCGGCGACGACCAGCACACCGGCGGTCGCTCGGGCGGGCCGTACCTGTAAGAACCGTAAGAACCCCTGACTCGGCCAGACACACCAAGGGCCCGGCGGACGACCGCCGGGCCCGACTCGTGCCCCGGACCGCCGGGGGGCGGCTCACTGCGGCGGATTGCCCGTCGACACCCTCAGCTCGATGGTGCCCACGTCGTCCTGGTCGACGTCGGTGCCCTGTTCGGGGAACTGGTTGAGGACCGTCCCGTCACCCCAGGTGTTGTCGTTCTCATGCTTGATGTCCCACTTCCAGCCCGCGGCCTGGAGGCACTGCTTCACGGAGCCGATGTCCTTGTACCGGAAGTCGGGCAGCTCGATCTTGTCCGGATCGCTGTAGGACTCCTGCGGGTCGGTGCACTTGGTCTTGTCGATCCGCCGGGTGGTGTCCGGACCGCGGTAGCCCGTCTGGTGCGACGCGGACGCGGAGGCGCTCGATCCGCCGCTGCCGCCCCTGGTGCCCTCGCCGGTGTTCCTCAGCGTGAGCGCGACGATCAGGCCGACGGCCACGACGGCCGCCACCGCGACCGATCCGACGACCACCGGTCGCCTGTTCCGGCCGCCATCGGGCCGGCCCGTCTGCTGCGGCGCCATCGTGTACGGCGGCGGGGTCGGGGCGGCGCCCCGCGGGCCGTAGCCCACGGGCGTCGTCTGGTAGCCGCCCTGCTGCGGGTAGCCGTAACCCGGGGCGGGATTCGGGTGGCCGTACGGGTTCGGAACCGGTGCCGGAGCCGGCGGGTACGGCGTCTGCACCTGCCCGTGCGGCGCAGCCGGGGCCGTCCGGTCCACCGGCGGGAACACCGCGGAGCCGACGCCCGAGCCGCTCTGCGCCGGTCCGGCGCCCGGCACGATGCTCGGCGGGGCCGCCTGGAGGGAGGCAGCGATCCGCAGGCACTCGTCGCGCATGGACTCGGCGGTCGGGAAGCGCTCGTTCGGGTTCTTCCTCAGCGCGCGGGCGACCAGCGCGTCCACGGCGGGCGGCAGCGCGCGGTTGACCGAGGAGGGCGCCACCGGCTCCTCCTGCACATGCGCGTACGCGATGGCCAGCGGCGAGTCCGCGTCGAACGGCAGCCGCCCGGTGACCAGCTGGAACAGCATGATGCCGACCGAGTACAGGTCGGAGCGGGCGTCCACGCCGCGGCCGAGGGCCTGCTCGGGCGAGAGGTACTGCGGGGTGCCGACGACCATGCCGGTCTGGGTCATCGAGGTGACGCCGGACTGCATGGCGCGGGCGATGCCGAAGTCCATGACCTTGACCACGCCCCGCCTGGTCACCATCACGTTGCCCGGTTTGATGTCGCGGTGGACCAGCCCCTTCTCGTGGCTTATCTCCAGGGCCGCGAGCACGTCGGCGGTGACCTTCAGGGCCTTGTCCGCGGGCATCGCGCCGTACTGGCGGATGTCCTCCTCCAGGACGGAGCCCAGCGGCCGGCCCTCGACGTACTCCATGACGATGTACGGCGTCGCCATGCCGTTCAACTCGTCCTCGCCCGTGTCGAAGACGGAGACGATGTTGGTGTGCGTGAGCTTGGCCACGGCCTGGGCCTCGCGGCGGAAGCGCTCGCGGAAGGCCTGTTCCCGGCCGAGTTCGGTGTGGAGCGTCTTGATGGCGACCTGGCGGTCCAGCACGGCGTCGTACGCGAGGTGCACGGAGGCCATGCCGCCCTCGCCCAGCAAGTCGCGCAGCTGGTAGCGGCCCCCGGCCAGCGCCTGCCCCGCGTACCGGCCGTGTGCGCCGTCCTGGCTCATCTCTCCGCGTCCCCCACCGGCCGTGCGGCGCCGTCAGCCGGCGGACAGGCCTTGATCGAATGTGTCATTCCCGGCCAAGTCTGCCCGAGGGCCCCGGCACGTCAAGCTCGGTGCCCGTTCCGTGACCGTACGCGCAAGAAGCGTCGCGCAAGCGTTACAGGGGACGGACGACCGGCGCACAGAATTTGCACGACAACGCGTGCTAGAGGTTTCATGACCGGTCCGTCTCGGGTCGGTCCCGGTTGCCGTTCCGAACCGGTGGCCCCCGCGGAGGCTGTAGCGTGGCGGACGGAGACCGTGACAACACCGCGCGCACCGCGGGCAGAAACGACGGCGAGGACTGATGGCACAGACGCAGCGCTCTCAGGGCCCGTCCGACCCCGAGGCGACTGGCGGCGGCATGTCAGACGCGCCGGAGATGTGGGGCAACGGCGGGCTCGTCGGCGACGGCCGGTACCGGCTCACGCACCGGCTGGGCCGGGGCGGCATGGCCGAGGTGTTCGCGGCCGAGGACGTCCGTCTGGGCCGGACGGTCGCGGTCAAGCTGCTCCGCGCGGACCTGGCCGAGGACCCGGTCTCCAAGGCCCGCTTCACCCGCGAGGCACAGTCGGTCGCCGGCCTCAACCACCACGCGATCGTCGCCGTGTACGACTCCGGCGAGGACACGGTGGGCGGCCAGTCCGTGCCGTACATCGTCATGGAGCTGGTCGAGGGCCGCACCATCCGCGACCTGCTGCTGAACGCCGAGGCGCCGGGCCCCGAGCAGGCCCTGATCATCGTCTCCGGCGTGCTGGAGGCGCTCGCCTACTCGCATCAGCACGGCATCGTGCACCGTGACATCAAGCCGGCGAACGTCATCATCACCCACAGCGGTGCCGTCAAGGTGATGGACTTCGGCATCGCCCGCGCCCTGCACGGCGCGTCGACGACGATGACGCAGACCGGCATGGTCATGGGCACCCCGCAGTACCTCTCCCCGGAGCAGGCGCTCGGCAAGGCCGTCGACCACCGCTCCGACCTGTACGCCACCGGCTGCCTGCTGTACGAACTCCTCGCGCTGCGGCCCCCCTTCACCGGCGAGACCCCGCTGTCGGTGGTCTACCAGCACGTCCAGGACATGCCGGTGCCGCCGTCGCAGGTCTCCGAGGGGACCTGCCCGCCGGAGCTCGACGGCCTGGTCATGCGCTCGCTCGCCAAGGACCCCGACGACCGGTTCCAGACGGCCGAGGAGATGCGCGGGCTCGTCCAGTACGGCCTCCAGATGCTCTACGACCAGGGCGGGCACACAGGCACCTGGAACACCGGCCCGGTGGAGGCGCACGACGGGCGGCAGACCCCGGCGGGCGGCTTCGCCGGGACGACCGTCATGCCGCACCCGGCGGACGCCTCGGGCACCACGCAGATCCCGCAGCCGATCCTGCCCGCGGGCTACGGCAGCGGCGACGACGGCGGCTTCGAGGGGCACGGCAACAAGGGCGGCGGACGCGGCAAGCTGTGGCTCCTCGCCGTGTTCGCGGTCATCGCCATCGCGGCGGGCGTGGCGCTGGCGCTGAAGGGCGCGGGCGGCAGCGGCGGCAACGGCACCGACATCGAGCCGACGAAGACCCACTCCACGAGCACGAAGCACGAGTCGCCGACCCCGACCCCGACCGACGACAAGACCGACCAGCAGCCCTCGGACCCCGAGACGAACAGCGGCTCCGACACGGGCACCGGCTCCGGCTGGCCGCCGGCGACGACGCCGTCGTACACCCCGTCGAGGACGGCGAGTTCCACCCCGAGCACCGAGCCGTCGCAGCCACAGACCTCGCAGTCGCAGCCCACGGACCCGACGAACGGCGGCACGGACGCGGGGACGGACGCCGGCGGCACGGACGCAGGTGGCACGGACACCGGTGGCACGGACACGGGCGGCACGGACACCGGTGGCACGGACGCGGGTGGCACCACGACGGACGGCAGCACCGGCGTCACCACCGGTTGAAGGACACCCACGGCGGCCGGGACGGCGTCCCCCTGAGGTGACGCCGCCGGTCCGCCGCACGCATGCGCCCTGCCCGGTCACGTCTCATCACCCGCGCGGGGCTTCTCGCTCGTCCGGGACCTGATGTCCGCCTGTCGGCGGCGCCTATTGCACGAACGCGTCGCACACCGCGTCGTACCCGCGGGTCCACCACACCGCGAGGGCCGACGCGGCCGGGAACTGGGTGTCCGCGCGCGTGTCGCCGCGCTCGTAGTGCCAGCGCAGCATCCAGAAGTCGTTCAGCCGCTCCCACCACACCCGGTGCACGGCCGCGGACAGTTCCGAGGGCGTGGCGCCGGCCGCGCGCCGGTACGCGCGCGCGTAGGCACGCACTTTCGGCAGGTCCAGGGTCCCGCCGGGCGCCACGAAGAAGATCGCGGCGGCGCGTACGGCCTCCTCCGCGCGCGGCTGCACACCGAGCCGGTCCCAGTCCACGATGGCGGCCGGGGCGTCGTCCTTGTAGAGCAGGTTGAACGGGTGGAAGTCGCCGTGCACCCAGCCCACCGAACCGCCGCGCGGCGGGCGCCGGTCCGCGTGCTGTTCCAGGAGCGCGCGGCGTTCCAGCAGCCGGTGCCGGGCGAGTTCGTCGAAGGCGTCGGCGGGGCGGTGCCGGCGCACATGGGCGAGCAGGTCGTCGATGAGGGCGAAGGTGTCGGCCGGGTCCGCGCTCTCCACCGGGTGGGGGCTCGTCGCCGGGCGCGTGCGCCCCTTGGGGGGCATCACGCGCTCCAGACAGGCGTGCACGGCGCCCAGGAGCGCCCCCAGACGCGCGCTCTCCCCTCGGGTGAGCTGGCCGCCGTGCCGGTGCCTGCCGTCGATCCAGGGGTGCAGGGCGTAGGCGTGGCCGCCGACGACGGCGACCGTGCGGCCCTCGCGGTGCGCGAGCGGTACGGCGACCGGGACGCCGAGGTCGGCGAGGCGCTGGGTGGCCAGGTGCCGGCGTTCGATGGCGGCCGGGTCGGCGGTGTCCGGGTCGAAGTGGTGCTTGAGGAAGTAACGGCCGCTCGTGGTGCACAGCCGGTAGCCGCGGTTGAGCAGGCCCTGGTCGACCGGGTCACAGGCAAGGGCGGTACCCGCGGCGTACAGGCGGAGCAGGGCGCCCAAGGGGAGTGCGTGGGGCACGGGGGGTGGTACACATGAGCGCGGCACGCGCCAGATGCTAGGGCACGCGCGGCCCCTGTGAGCTGGGGCTTGTCACAGGCAGTCGCCAGCGGTCGCTTTCGGTCACGAGGTGGGCGTTTCCGTCTCCCGCGCGGGCCGCAGCGAGGTCTTCGTCCGTACGCGCCCCAGGGCCTCATCCGTATGCAGGAGAAATACCGCGACTTTTCCCTCTTCGTGTGCGAGGCCGGTCTCACATGAAACTCTTCCCGTGACCTGGGTGCGCGGGATAACGTGCGGTTGCTCCGGACTGCCGCAAGGCTGTGACCAGCGCGCTTCCACATCGCCTCGATTTACTTGGAAATCCAAGCAAAATCGCAGGTCAAACGGGGTTTCACAGAAATGTGGGGCACTGGGTAACGTGATGGTTGCAGGGCGCTCGCCGGGGCACCTGTCACGCCTGTTCCCGGCCGAGTGGCACCCACCCCGTGCCCGGTGGTCGAAACAGGTGAGCCGCACTGGCCTACCGGCAACCCCGGGGGCCGGAACGACGGAGGAGCACACGTGACCGTGGAGAGCAGTGCCGCGCGCAAGCCGCGACGCACCGCCGCAGGCAAGGCCGGCACCACCGGCGGCAAGACCGGCACCGCCGGCGCCGCGACCGGAGCCACCGGCACCAAGCGCACCACCCGCAGCACCGCCAGGAAGAGCACCGATCCGGAGCTCGTACAGCTCCTGACGCCGGAGGGCAAGCGGGTCAAGAACGCCGAGTACGACGCCTACGTCGCCGGCATCACCCCCGAAGAGCTGCGCGGCCTGTACCGCGACATGGTGCTCACCCGCCGCTTCGACGCCGAGGCCACCGCCCTCCAGCGCCAGGGCGAACTGGGCCTGTGGGCGTCCCTGCTGGGCCAGGAGGCCGCCCAGATCGGCTCCGGCCGGGCCACCCGCGAGGACGACTACGTCTTCCCGACCTACCGGGAGCACGGCGTCGCCTGGTGCCGCGGCGTCGACCCGGCCAACCTGCTCGGCATGTTCCGCGGAGTGAACAACGGCGGCTGGGACCCGAACAGCAACAACTTCCACCTGTACACGATCGTCATCGGCTCCCAGACGCTGCACGCCACCGGCTACGCGATGGGCGTCGCCAAGGACGGCGCGGACTCGGCGGTCATCGCCTACTTCGGCGACGGCGCCTCCAGCCAGGGCGACGTCGCCGAATCGTTCACCTTCTCCGCGGTCTACAACGCCCCCGTGGTGTTCTTCTGCCAGAACAACCAGTGGGCGATCTCCGAGCCGACCGAGCGCCAGACCCGCGTCCCGCTCTACCAGCGCGCGCAGGGCTACGGCTTCCCCGGCGTCCGCGTCGACGGCAACGACGTCCTGGCCTGTCTCGCGGTCACCAAGTGGGCGCTGGAGCGCGCCCGCAACGGCGAGGGCCCCACCCTGGTGGAGGCGTACACCTACCGCATGGGCGCCCACACCACCTCCGACGACCCCACTCGCTACCGGGGCGACGAGGAGCGGCTGGCCTGGGAGGCGAAGGACCCGATCCTGCGGCTCCGCCGGTACCTGGAGGCCTCAAACCACGCGGACGAGGGATTCTTCGCGGAACTTGAGACCGAGTCCGAGGCGTTGGGCAAACGAGTGCGCGAAGCGGTCCGCGCCATGCCCGACCCGGACCACTTCGCCATCTTCGAGAACGCGTACGCGGACGGGCACGCGCTCGTCGACGAGGAGCGCGCCCAGTTCGCCGCCTACCAGGCGTCGTTCGCCGATGAAGGGGGTCACTGAGATGGCCGAGAAGATGGCGATGGCCAAGGCCATCAACGAGTCGCTGCGCCGTGCCCTGGACACCGACCCCAAGGTGCTGATCATGGGTGAGGACGTCGGCAAGCTCGGCGGCGTCTTCCGGGTGACGGACGGGTTGCAGAAGGACTTCGGCGAGAGCCGGGTCATCGACACCCCGCTCGCCGAGTCCGGCATCGTCGGCACCGCGATCGGCCTGGCCCTGCGCGGCTACCGCCCGGTGGTGGAGATCCAGTTCGACGGCTTCGTCTTCCCGGCCTACGACCAGATCGTCACCCAGCTGGCCAAGATGCACGCCCGCTCGCTGGGCAAGGTCAAGCTGCCGGTCGTCGTCCGCATCCCCTACGGCGGCGGCATCGGCGCGGTCGAGCACCACTCGGAGTCGCCGGAAGCGCTGTTCGCGCACGTGGCCGGCCTGAAGGTGGTCTCCCCGTCCAACGCGTCGGACGCGTACTGGATGATGCAGCAGGCCATCCAGAGCGACGACCCGGTGATCTACTTCGAGCCCAAGCGGCGCTACTGGGACAAGGCCGAGGTCGACTTCGAGGCGATCCCCGCCCCGCTGCACAAGGCGCGCGTGGTCCGCGAGGGCACCGACCTGACGCTGGCGGCCTACGGCCCCATGGTGAAGCTGTGCCAGGAGGCGGCGGACGCGGCGGCCGAGGAGGGCAAGTCCCTGGAGGTCCTGGACCTTCGCTCGGTCAGCCCCCTCGACTTCGACTCCGTCCAGGCCTCGGTGGAGAAGACCCGCCGCCTGGTCGTGGTGCACGAGGCACCGGTGTTCTTCGGCTCCGGCGCGGAGATCGCCGCCCGGATCACCGAGCGCTGCTTCTACCACCTGGAGGCACCGGTCCTGCGGGTCGGCGGCTACCACGCCCCGTATCCGCCGGCGCGCCTGGAAGAGGAGTACCTGCCGGACCTGGACCGTGTGCTCGACGCCGTCGACCGCTCGCTGGCGTACTGAGGAGAGGGTCGTGACGACGATGACGGACGCGTCCGTACGCGAGTTCAAGATGCCCGACGTGGGCGAGGGACTCACCGAGGCCGAGATCCTCAAGTGGTACGTCCAGCCGGGCGACACGGTGACGGACGGCCAGGTGGTCTGCGAGGTGGAGACGGCGAAGGCGGCCGTCGAACTGCCCATTCCCTACGACGGCGTGGTCCGCGAACTGCGCTTCCCCGAGGGCACCACGGTGGACGTGGGCACGCCCATCATCGCGGTGGCGGTGGCCGGGGCCGGCGGTGCCGCGCCGGAGGCCCCCGCCGAGCAGCCCGCGGCGGCACCCGCCCCGGCGAAGGACGAGCCGAAGCCGGAGGGCCGTCAGCCGGTCCTCGTCGGGTACGGCGTGGCGGCCTCCTCCACCAGGCGCCGCCCGCGCAAGGGCCCCGAGGTCACCGTCCCGGCGCCGGCGCAGGCGGTCCAGGCGGAGCTGAACGGCCACGGCGGCGCGGTCGCCGGGAAGTCCCGCCCGCTGGCCAAGCCCCCGGTGCGCAAGCTGGCCAAGGACCTGGGCGTCGACCTGGCCGCGATCACCCCGTCCGGCCCGGACGGCGTCATCACGCGTGAGGACGTCCACGCGGCGGCCACGCCCCGGACGGCCGAGCCGGCCGCCCCGGTCACGGCGGCGCCCGCCGCTCCCGCGGCCCCGGCGCCCGTGGCGTCGTACGACACCGCGCGGGAGACCCGCATCCCGGTCAAGGGGGTCCGCAAGGCCACCGCGCAGGCGATGGTCGGCTCGGCGTTCACCGCGCCGCACGTCACCGAGTTCGTGACGGTGGACGTGACCCGCACGATGAAGCTGGTCGAGGAGCTGAAGCAGGACAAGGAGATGCAGGGCCTGCGGGTGAACCCGCTGCTGCTGATCGCCAAGGCCCTGCTGGTCGCCATCAAGCGCAACCCGGACATCAACGCGTCCTGGGACGAGGCGAACCAGGAGATCGTGCGCAAGCACTACGTCAACCTGGGCATCGCGGCGGCCACCCCGCGCGGTCTGATCGTCCCGAACATCAAGGACGCGCAGGACAAGACGCTCCCCGAACTGGCTCAGGCGCTGGGCGAGCTGGTGTCCACGGCGCGCGAGGGCAAGACCTCCCCCGCGGCGATGCAGGGCGGCACGGTGACCATCACCAACGTCGGCGTCTTCGGCGTCGACACGGGCACCCCGATCCTCAACCCGGGCGAGTCGGCGATCCTCGCGGTCGGTGCGATCAAGCTCCAGCCGTGGGTCCACAAGGGCAAGGTGAAGCCGCGTCAGGTCATCACGCTGGCCCTGAGCTTCGACCACCGGCTGGTGGACGGCGAGCTGGGCTCGAAGGTGCTCGCGGATGTCGCGGCGATCCTGGAGCAGCCGAAGCGGCTGATCACCTGGGCCTGACCGCCCGACGACTCGCCGGCGCACGGCGAAGGGCCCGCCGCACGGGGTGCGGCGGGCCCTTGTCGTCGGTGCGTCAGCCGAGCTTGGCGAAGCCGTAATTGAGGAGCTTCTTCGCGTCCGCCTCGCGCTGGGCGATGGAGGAGGAGGCGAGGACGGTGCCGATGACCGTCTTGCCGTTCCGGGTCGCGGCGAAGACCAGGCAGTACTTGGCCTCGGGGCCGGAACCGGTCTTCACGCCGATGGTGCCGCTGTAGCTGCTGAGGAGCCCGTTGGTGTTCTTCCACGGGTTCATCGTGCGGGTGCTGCCCGTCTTGGTGATCGTCTTCGCGGTGTACGACTTCGTCTTGACGATCGTGCGGAACGTGGAGCTCTTCATCGCGCTGCTGGCGATCTTCGTCAGGTCGCGCGGCGTCGAGTAGTTGGAGCCGTTGCCGATGCCGTCGAACGAGTCGAAGTGGGTGTTCTTCAGACCCAGGTTCCTGGCGGCGGTGTTCATCTTGCCGATGAAGGACTTCACCCGCGCGGCCCGCGTGGAGCCGGAGCCGAACTTGTCGGCGAGCGCGTAGGCGGCGTCGCAGCCGGACGGCAGCATCAGGCCGTACAGCAGCTGGCGGACCGTCACCTTGTCGCCGACGATCAGGTGGGCCTGGGAGGCGTTGTTCTTGACGACGTAGTCGCTGTACGCCTTCTGGATCGTGACCTTGGCGTCGAGGTTCAGGTTCGACTGCGCGAGCACGACCTTGGCGGTCATGATCTTGGTGGTGGAGCCGGTGGAGCGCCTGGTGTCCGCCGCCTTCCCGTACAGCGTCTTGGCGTTGGCGTTGTTCATCACGAACCCGCCCTTGGCCACGATCGTCGGCGCGGTGACGGCCTGTGCGGGCGCTGCGGTGAGGGCACCGGTCGCGAGCAGCGCGCCGGACGTGACGGCGACGGCAGTTGCTCTGCGGAGGCGGATGCCCTTGATGCCGGTAATCAAAGTGATGTACCTCGAATGTCTTGAATGCCCCTGGAATGCGGCCGAGTTGAGGTGGCAAGCGGGAGGGGGCCGCATAGGTGTGACACGTAAGTAGCACAGAAGGTTGTGCGGTTGCCGAGAGAGACGTGCGTCACGTCCGCATGGTGGACGGTCCCGCCCTTGCGTACGTGTTGTATCTATGCTGTGGGCATGAACACGGCCGTCGAGCAGTCCGCCCCGCAGTCCCTCAAGCCGCCACCCGCCGCCGACCGCGTGTACACCCACGTCAAGCAGGGTGTGCTCGACCGCCGCTACGAGGGCGGCACCCTGCTCACCGAGGGGGAGCTGGCCGAGGCCGTCGGGGTCTCGCGCACGCCCGTCCGGGAGGCGCTGCTGCGGCTGGAGGTCGAGGGCCTCATCCGGCTCTACCCGAAGAAGGGCGCCCTGGTCCTGCCGGTCTCCGCGCAGGAGATCGCCGATGTGGTGGAGACCCGGCTGCTGGTCGAGGAGCACGCGGCCCGCAAGGCGGTACCCGCACCGGCGGGCCTGCTGGAGCGGCTGGCCGAGCTGCTGGAGCAGCAGAAGGCGCAGGCCGCCGCCGGCGACCTGGCCGCCGCCGCGGTCACCGACCGCTGCTTCCACGCCGAGATCGTGCGCAGCGGGGGCAACGAGATCCTCTCCCGGCTCTACGACCAGCTGCGCGACCGGCAGCTGCGGATGGGCGTCGCCGTCATGCACTCCCACCCCGACCGGATCGCCAAGACGCTCGCCGAGCACGAGGAGATCCTGGACGCGCTGCGCGCCGGTGACGCCGAGGCGGCCGTCGGGATCGTGCACCGGCATGTGGGCTGGTTCTCGCACCTCGCACGGGGTGAGGTCCGATGAGCCTTCCCGGGCGCGGCGCCACCCTTCCGGGCGATCCGCCGGGCGGGCGCCGGGCCGTCGCCGTGTGGTCCATAGGCGTGGCCGTCTACTTCGTCGCCGTCATCTTCCGTACGTCGCTGGGGGTGGCCGGCCTCGACGCGGCCGACCGCTTCCACGTGGGCGCCTCCGCGCTCTCCACGTTCTCCATCCTCCAACTGCTGGTCTACGCGGGCATGCAGATACCCGTCGGCCTGCTCGTGGACCATCTCGGCACCAAGAAGGTGCTGAGCATCGGTGCGGTGCTCTTCACCGCCGGACAGCTGGGCTTCGCCTTCTCCCCCTCGTACGGCACCGCGCTCGCCTCCCGGGCGCTGCTGGGCTGCGGCGACGCGATGACCTTCATCAGCGTGCTGCGGCTCGGCACCCGCTGGTTCCCGGCCCGGCGCGGCCCGCTGGTCGCGCAGCTCGCGGGCCTGGTCGGGATGGCGGGCAACCTGGTCTCCACCCTGGTCCTGTCCCGGCTGCTGCACGGCATCGGCTGGACCCCGGCGTTCGCGGGCAGCGCGCTGGCGGGCGCGGTCGTCCTCGTGCTCACCCTGCTGTTCCTGAAGGACCACCCGGAGGGGCAGGAGCCGGAGCCGTCCCCGCACCGGGGCGCGGCCTACGTCCGCCGGCAGATCGCCGCGTCCTGGCGGGAGCCCGGCACCCGGCTGGGCCTGTGGGTGCACTTCACCACCCAGTTCCCGGCGATGGTGTTCCTGCTGCTGTGGGGCCTGCCGTTCCTGGTCGAGGCGCAGGGCCTCAGCCGCGCCACGGCCGGCGAGCTGCTCACTCTCGTCGTGCTGTCCAACATGGTGATCGGGCTGGTCTTCGGCCAGATCGTCGCCCGGCACCACGCGGCGCGGCTGCCGCTGGCGCTGGGCACGGTGGCCGCCACCGCGCTGCTGTGGGCGGCGACCCTGGCCTACCCCGGGGAGCACGCGCCGATGTGGCTGCTGCTGGTGCTGTGCGCGGTGCTCGGGGCGTGCGGTCCGGCGTCGATGCTCGGCTTCGACTTCGCCCGGCCGGCCAACCCGCCCGAGCGACAGGGCACGGCGTCCGGCATCACCAACATGGGTGGCTTCATCGCCTCCATGACGACGCTCTTCGCGATCGGCGTGCTGCTGGACGCGACCGGGGACGACTACACCGTGGCGTTCAGCGCCGTGTTCGTGCTCCAGGCGCTCGGGATCGGTCAGATCCTGCGGCTGCGGGGGCGGGCGGCCCGGCGGGAGCGCGAGCGGCTGGTCGCCAGCCGCGTGGAGACGGTGCACGTGCCCGCGGCGTGAGCCGCGGGGCATCCCGCCCGCCCGTGCTTCTCCGGTCGGCCGGGAGGCCGGCCGGGTGCCGTCACGGCGTCACCGCGAAGTGGCGCAGGATGGCCGCCGCCAGCTCCTGGTCGCCCTCCGTCTTCACCCGGTCCGCCACCGCCTCGGGGCTCACCCGGCCGCAGGCCAGACGGACGTAGGTCTCCCAGTCGAGGGTGAGGGTGGCCGCCGGGCCGAGGGCGGGGACGGTCTCCAGGGTGCCGCGGCCCTGGATGTCCACGCGGACCGTGCGCAGGAACTCGACCGGGCCGTGCACGTCGAACACGATCGCCGAGCTGCGCGGGGCGTTCGCGTCGTGCGCCACGACCTTGGGCAGCGCCTCCAGCAGGACGTCCCGGGTGACGTAGGCGCCCGGCGAGTCCAGGTTGCCGGGGCGGCCGAGGGCCGCGCGCAGGTCCTGCTCGTGCACCCACACGTCGAACGCGCGGGCGCGGTAGGCCTGTTCCAGGGTGATCTCCGTGCCCAGCGGCCCGCGCACCTTGGTGCCGGGGTCCCGGGCCTCGTTGCGCAGCTGGCGGTTGCGGCGGATGACCGTGTACTCCAGCTCGGCCGTCATCTCCGGCGCCGTGTGGTGGCGGCGGACGTCGACCTGCATCTCCATGTAGCGCTGGTGCTCGGTGGTGACGTGGAAGAGGTCGCGGGGCAGGGAGTGGATGGGGCGCGGGTCGCCGAGCATCTCGCAGTCCAGGCCGATGACATGGGACACGACGTCCCGCACCGACCAGCCGGGGCAGGGTGTCCGCCGGTTCCACTCGCCTTCGACGAGCGACTGCACCATCTCGGATATCGCTTCGATGGAGTGGGTCCAGGCGTCGGCGTAGGGCTGGAGGGTGGGATGCAGACTCACGGAACGGGACCCCTCGGCGGTCGGTACACGGGCAGGTTGTGGCGGCATGGCCAGCGGGCGGCTGCACTTCGGCGGGTGTCTTGGAGTCCCCCAGGTTCTCGACTGTGCTCGAACTGGGGGCACCCCCAAGTTACGCTGCTGAAAGGCACCCCGGCAGTGCTTTCGTGTGACGATCGTAGGCCCGTGTGGACGACTCGAATGCCAGGACGGTGGTAGTGTGCGCGCCTCGCTGATCCAGATCGCCGTGGACGAGGGCGAACCGGTCGACTCCCGGCGCCGGCGCGTGGCCGCGCTGGTGCGGGAGCAGAGCGGAGCCGACCTCGTCGTACTGCCCGAACTGTGGACCACCGGTGCCTTCGCCTTCGAGGAGTTCGGCCGGGCGGCCGAGCCGCTCGAAGGGCCGACGTACGAGGCGATGGCCAAGGCGGCGAGCGACGCGGGCGTGTGGCTGCACGCCGGCTCCGTTCCCGAGAGGGACCCTGACGGCACCCTCTACAACACGTCCCTCCTCTTCTCCCCCTCCGGTGAGCCGGCCGCGGCCTACCGCAAGATCCACCGCTTCGGATTCGACAAGGGCGAGGCGGTGCTGATGGGCGCCGGCCGGGACCTGGTGACGGTCCGGCTGCCCGGGACCACGCTCGGCCTGGCCACCTGCTACGACCTCCGTTTCCCCGAACTCTTCCGCGGTCTGGTCGACGCCGGCGCCGAGACGCTGGTGATCCCGGCGGGCTGGCCCGAGCGGCGACGCGCGCACTGGACGCTGCTGGCTCAGGCGCGGGCGGTGGAGAACCAGGCGTTCGTGCTCGCCTGTGGAACGGCCGGGACCCACGCCGGAGTTCCGCAGGCGGGTCACTCGATCGTGGTGGATCCGTGGGGCGAGGTGCTCGCCGAGGCCGGCCCCGGAGAAGAGGTCCTCACGGTCGACCTGGACCCGGCGAAGGTCGGCGCGACCCGCGAACAGTTCCCGGCGCTCAAGGACCGGGTGCTGGGTCTGGAACCGCCCCGGCGCCCGTGCTAGTCCCCGTCAGTCCTCCTCTTCCTTCTCGGCGAGGTGGATCACGCACACCGCCACCGCGATCAGCAGCGCCGGGTCGGCGTCCTCCCGTACGACGTCCACGCCGTACGTGTCGCGGACGCTCAGCCAGCGGCGGGAGATCACCGCGAGGAGTTCGCCGTCGTACTCGACGGCGAACTCGCGGTCCAGGATCTTTCCGCTGACGTCGAGTTCGGTCCCGTCCACCAGGGAGACCCGGTAGTGGTTGCGCAGCAGGGACAGCCGCTTGCGCCGGATCCTGGCCAGGGGCTCGCCCTCGCGTTCGATCAGCATGGTGTCGCGCAGGGCGAACATCTTCTGGTGGATGTCGATCAGGACCCGCCCCTCGGTGTCCTTCAGCTCGAAGGTGTCCCGCAGGCGCATCGCCTTGCCGTCGACGAGGAACACCTTCCGGCCGTGTTCGTCCTCGATCCACCAGTCGTCACCGATGCCGAGGATCCGGTCGCGTACGAGGAATCTCATACGGGTCATGCTTCCCCGGCGCCGGTCGATCGTCACAGGTCGTGCCGGTTCGTCAGGCCGGCCCGAGGCGTCGTGCGTGACCCCGACGCCGCACCGCCTGGGGCGAGCGGGCCGGATCGCGGGCGACCGCGGACCCGGGCCCGGGCCCGTCTCACGCCGTCCTGACCCGGCCCTGCCGACCGGCCGCACCTTCCACGGGCGCCGCCCCGAACCGCCTGCGGTACTGCGAGGGGCTCAGCCCCGTCTCCCGCCGCAGCCGCGCCCGCAGATTGGCCGCCGTGCCCAGGCCGCTGCGCGCCGCCACGACGTCCAGCCGCTCCTCACCCCGCTCGATCAGCCGGCACGCCAGCGCCACCCGCTCCGCGGTGAGCCAGGCCAGCGGGGTCGTACCCAGCTGGCTGCGGAAGCGCCGGTGCAGCGTGGCGGGGCTGACCGCCGCGCGGGACGCCAGGCCGGCCACCGTCAACGGCTCGTCCAGCCGTTCCTGCGCCCACGCCAGCAGCGGGCCGAGGGACTCGTCGGGCACCTCGGGCACCGGCCGCTCCACGAACTGCCGCTGCCCGCCGTCCCGGTGTGCGGCGAAGACGAGCCGCCGGGAGACGTGGTTGGCGATCTCCGCGCCGTGGTCCCGGCGGACCAGGTGCAGACCGAGGTCGAGCGCGGAGGCGCTGCCGGAGGCGGTGAGGATGTCGCCGTCGTCCACGAAGAGCACGTCCGGTTCCAGGCGCACCGCGGGGAAGCGGGACCGGAAGGACTCCGCCCACATCCAGTGACAGGCCGCGCGGCGCCCGTCCAGCAGCCCGGCCTCCGCGATCGTGAACGCGCCCGAGCAGAAGCCGACGAGGCGGGCGCCACGCGCGTGTGCCCGGCGTACGGCGTCCAGGACGCGCTCCGCGCGCGGGACCTCGGTGTCCGGGCGGTTCGGCACGATCAGCGTGTCGGCCTCCTCGGCGGCCTCCAGGCCGGCCACTCCGCCCAGCGTGAAGAAACCGTCCCGCATCCGGGTGTGCGGCTCGGCCGCGCACAGCCGGAAGTCGTACAGGTCCCGCCCCAGCTCGGGCCGTGGCAGCCCGAAGATCTCGATGGCACAGCTCATCTCGAAGGGGTTGGAGTTCTCGTCGACCACCAGGACGACACGGTGAGAGGATCCTTGCGGCATATGCGATTCCTAGCACTCGTGCGGCGCTCCGTCACCCCTCACGATGAGCGCATGGAACCGATCTCCCTGGACGCGGCCCTCGCCTCCTTCTCCGAGCAGTGGAGCCCCCGCATCGTCACCGCCGTCAACGACTACGACGTCCGCGTGGCGAAGGTGGAGGGCGCACACCTCTGGCACGCGCACGAACACACCGACGAGTTCTTCCTGGTCCTCTCCGGTGAGCTGCACATCGGCCTGCGCGAACCGGCCGGCGAACGCACGGTGGTCCTGCCCAGGGGGTCGGTGTTCACCGTCCCGCGCGGCACCGAACACAAGCCGTACGCGCCCGTGCCCACCGAGATCCTGGTCTTCGAGCCCACCGGGACGCTGACCGTCGGCGACCGGCACGAGGAGGTCCCCGGCCACGTGGACGCGACCACGGGTCACGCGCTGTCGTGACCCGATCCTGACGGGACGCCGGAATCCACCGGGACACCAGGTGTTCCGTGGATGAACTTCCGGTTCCCCCACGGGCGTTGGCCAACCAACGGGGCCGGCCCCGAGTCGAACGGTGCGGACGCCGGCGGAAGCCGGCCGAACAGTCCGCCCGTTCCTCCCGGAGGTCCACCATGTCCGCTCGCGCCCACCACCGCCGGCCCGTCCGCGCGCTCGCCCTGGCCGTCGGCACGGCCGCCGCGCTGGCCGTGCCGTTCGCCCTGTCCGGCACCGCGTCGGCGGCCACCTCGCCCGCCACCGCCGAGGTCAACCCGTACGACTGGCAGCTCACCTACAGGGCCGCCCCCGGCCAGACCAACAAGGCCAGCGTCACCGCGTCGCTCACCGCCGACCGCACCGGCATCACCTACGTGATCGACGACGCCGTCGCGATCAAGGCGGGCCACGGCTGCGCCCACCCGGACGGCGCGGACCACACGAAGGTCTCCTGCACGGTCACCATGCTCGACAGCCAGGACCCGTACGCCGCCCTGGTCGTGGACCTCGGCGACCGCGACGACACCCTCACGTACAAGAACGCCACCGACCAGATCTACTACTACGCCCAGATCTCCCTGGGCCCCGGCAACGACAAGGCGACCGACTCCGGCCGCCTCGACGGCGCCTACGTCTCGGGCGACGCGGGCAACGACCGGCTGACGGTCGGCAAGGAGGGCCTGGCCTGGGGCGGCGACGGGAACGACACGATCAACGCGAGCGGCGGCGACAACATCGTGCAGGGCGGCAAGGGCGACGACGTGCTGCACGGCGGCGCCGGCGCCCAGGACCTGGCCGGTGACGACGGCAAGGACACGATCACCGGCGGCACCGGCGACGACACCCTGTACGGCGGCAAGGGCGACGACGTCCTGTACGGCAACAGCGGCAACGACAGGCTGTACGGCAACAGCGGGAACGACAGGCTCTACGGCGGCCCGGGCCGGGACACGCTCTCCGGCGGCCCCGGCCGGAACGTGGTCCACCAGGGCTGACGGCCGCGCCGGTCACGGGCGGGCCGCCCCGCGCCCGGGTTATCCACAGGCGCCGAAACGGCTGTCGGCGTCAGGTGGCACTCTTGGAGCCATGACCGACTCCGCACCCCGACGCGCCCGAGTCCGCGCCCCCGAGCTGATCGGAAAGGGCGGCTGGCTGAACACGGGAGACCAGCAGTACACCCTCGCCGACCTGCGCGGACGCATAGTCGTCCTGGACTTCTGGACCTTCTGCTGCATCAACTGCCTGCACGTCCTGGACGAGCTGCGCGAGCTGGAGGAGAAGCACCAGGACACGCTCGTGGTGATCGGGGTGCACTCGCCGAAGTTCGTGCACGAGGCGGAGCACCAGGCGGTCGTGGACGCCGTGGAGCGCTACGGCCTGGCGCACCCGGTCCTGGACGACCCCGAGCTGGCCACCTGGAAGCAGTACGCGGTCCGCGCCTGGCCGACGCTCGTGGTGATCGACCCCGAGGGGTACGTCGTCGCGCAGCACGCGGGCGAGGGGCATGTGCACGCCATCGAGCGGCTGGTGACCGAGCTGGAGGCCGAGCACGAGGCCAAGGGCACCCTGCGCCGTGGCGACGGGCCGTACGTCGCACCGGAGCCGGAGCCGACGGCGCTGCGCTTCCCGGGCAAGGCCCTGCTGCTGCCGTCCGGCACCTTCCTGGTCAGCGACACCACCCGGCACCAGCTGGTGGAGCTGGCCGAGGACGCCGAGACCGTCGTACGACGCATCGGCTCCGGCACGCGCGGATTCGCCGACGGCGGTCCGCGGGAGGCGTCCTTCAACGAGCCGCAGGGCCTCGCCCTCCTCGACGACGGCTCGGTGGTGGTCGCCGACACCGTCAACCACGCCCTGCGCCGCCTGGACCCGGTCACGGGCGAGGTGACCACCCTGGCGGGCACCGGGAAGCAGTGGTGGCAGGGCTCGGCGACCTCCGGCCCGGCCCGCGAGGTGGACCTCTCCTCGCCGTGGGACGTGGCGGTCTTCGGCGGCAAGGTGTGGATCGCGATGGCGGGTGTCCACCAGCTGTGGACGTACGATCCGGCCGAGCGCACGGTCGCCGTGGCGGCCGGCACCACCAACGAGGGCCTGGTGGACGGGCCCGCGGCCGAGGCCTGGTTCGCCCAGCCCTCCGGCCTCGCGGCCACCGCCGACCGGCTGTGGCTCGCCGACTCCGAGACGAGCGCCCTGCGCTGGGTCGGCCTCGACGGGCAGGTGCACACCGCCGTCGGCACCGGCCTGTTCGACTTCGGCCACCGGGACGGCGCCGCCGGCCAGGCCCTGCTCCAGCACCCGCTGGGCGTCACCGCCCTGCCGGACGGCTCGGTCGCCGTCGCCGACACCTACAACCACGCCCTGCGCCGCTACGACCCGGCGACCGGCGAGGTCACCACGCTCGCCACCGATCTGCGCGAGCCCAGCGACGCCGTCCTGGTCGGTGAGGACATCGTGGTCGTGGAGTCGGCCCGGCACCGGCTGACCCGGCTGCGGCTGCCGGAGGAGGCGGTGCGCGTGGAGTCGGTCGCCCACCGCACCCAGCGCGCCGCGACCGAGGTCGTCCCCGGCGCACTGCGCCTGGACGTGATCTTCCAGGCCCCGGCCGGCCAGAAGCTCGACATGCGCTACGGCCCCTCGACCCGGCTGCTGGTCTCCGCCACCCCGCCCGAGCTGCTGCTCAAGGGCGAGGGAGCGGACACCGACCTGTCCCGCGACCTGGAACTGAACCCGGACGTCACGGAGGGCGTCCTGCACGTCTCCGCGATGGCGGCGTCCTGCGACGACGATCCGGCCAACGCGTACCCGGCCTGCCACGTCCATCAGCAGGACTGGGGCGTCCCGGTCCGCCTCACCGAGGGCGGTGCGGACCGGTTGCCCCTGGTGCTGGCCGGGATGGACGACGCCGCCCCCGGACAGGGCTGAGCGGCGCGGTCGGCGGGCACGGTGCCGGGCAACGGTCGAACCCACCTGCACGGGCCGGTGGGTTCAGCCGTCAGACGCCGTAGCCGTCGGAGTAGCCGTCGACGCGGTGGTGGCGGGGTTCCTCCTCCACCACCGGCGTCGTCGGCGGGACCACCACGCGGCGGCGCCGGGCTATTCCGCTGAACGTCGCCACGCCGATCAGGCCCACGGCCATCAGGATCAGGCCGACGACAGTGAGGTTGACGCCCTGCATGTGCCAGTCGGTCGCGAACGTCAGAATGGCCCCCACGGCGATGAGGATGATGCATCCGCCGAGACCCATGAGACCTCGCCTCCCCTTCTGGTTCCGGAATCTCCGGTGCCCTCCGGGTACCCGGCGAGGCCCCGACTAGCCCTCCAGGAAGGCGGTCAGGGCGTTCGCCAGGAGGAAGGGGTCGTCGGCGCCGCACAGTTCACGGACGCTGTGCATGGAGAGGATCGCCACGCCGATGTCGACCGTGCGGATGCCGTGCCGGGCCGCGGTGATCGGGCCGATGGTGGTGCCGCACGGCATGGAGTTGTTGGAGACGAAGCTCTGGAAGGGGACGTTCGCCTTCTCGCAGGCAGCGGCGAACACCGCGCGGCCCGAACCATCGGTGGCGTAGCGGTTGTTGACGTTGACCTTGAGGATCGGACCGCCGTTGACCCGCGGATGGTGCGTCGGGTCGTGCCGCTCGGCGTAGTTGGGGTGCACGGCGTGGCCCGTGTCGGAGGACAGGCAGACCGTTGCGGCGAAGGCGCGGGCCCGGTCCTCGAACGACCCGCCGCGCGCGAGGACCGAGCGCTCCAGGACGGTGCCGAGCAGCGGGCCGTCCGCGCCGGTGTCCGACTGGGAGCCGTTCTCCTCGTGGTCGAAGGCGGCCAGAACCGGGATGCGGGTGAGCGCGGCACCGGAGGCCGCCGCGGCGACGAGGGCGGCGACGCCGGCGTGCACGGACAGCAGGTTGTCCATCCGCGGACCGGCGACCAGCTCGCGGTCCCGGCCGAGGTAGGCGGGCGGCTCCACCGGATACGTCATCAGGTCCCAGCCGGCCACCGAGCCCGCCGTCAGCCCGGCCTCCTGCTCCAGAAAGGCGATGAGTTCGCCGTCCCGCACCTCGTTGCCGAGGCCCCACACCGGCTGGAGGTGCCGCTGCTTGTCCAGCTTGAGCCCCTCCGAGCTGACCGAACGGTCCAGGTGGATGGCGAGCTGCGGCACCCGCAGCAGCGGCCGGTCCACGTCGACCAGGACCGAGGAGCCGTCGCGCAGGGTCAGCCGGCCGGCCAGGCCGAGATCCCGGTCCAGCCAGGAGTTCAGCAGCGGGCCGCCGTAGATCTCGACGGCGACCTGGCGCCAGCCGTGCGCCCCGCTGTCCGGGCGCGGCTTGACCCTGAGGTTCGGGGAGTCGGTGTGCGCGCCGATGATGTGGAAGGGGGTGTGCGGCTCGGCGCCCTCGGGCACGTACCAGGCCACGATCGCGCCGCCGCGCAGCACGTACTTGCCGCCGTACGTCCCGTCCCAGGCGTCCGTCTCCGCCACCTGCCGGAAGCCCGCCTTCTCCAGCCGGGCGGCGGCGTTCGCCACGGCGTGGTACGGCGTCGGGCTCGCCGCCAGGAAGGACATCAGGTCGTCGGTGTGGCCGCGGTCGAAGGTGAGAGGCGCGCGCGAAGCGCTCCCGGGAGGGGCGGCGGCGGATGACGGGCGGGCTGGTGCGCTCATGGGATTCACCTTAACGACGTGCACGGGCCCGCTCCCGGTAAGGAGCGGGCCCGTGCGAGGAATCGGCGGGGTCGTCCGGAACGTCCGGACGGGCCGTTTAGAACGCCGCCTCGTCCAGCTCCATCAGGTCCAGCTCGACGCCCGCGGCGACCTTGCGGGCGAGGGTGACGCCCGGCAGGACGTTCGCCGCGAAGAACTTCGCCGCGGCGATCTTGCCCGTGTAGAACGCCTTGTCCTTCGCCGAGGCCGTGGCCAGCTTCTCGGCGGCGATCGCGGCGCCCCGCAGGAGCAGGTAGCCGACGACGACGTCACCGGAGGCCATGAGCAGGCGGGTGGTGTTCAGGCCGACCTTGTAGATGTTCTTGGTGTCCTGCTCGGTGGCGGCGAGGTCGGTCAGCATCAGGCCGACGATCGCCTCCAGCTCCACGGCCGCCTTGGCCAGGTGCTCGCGGGCGCCGGCCAGCTCCTCGCCGCCGGTGCCGAGCGCCAGGAACTTCTTGATGTCCTCGGCGAGGGAGTTCAGCGCGGCGCCCTGGTTGCGGACGATCTTCCGGAAGAAGAAGTCCTGGCCCTGGATCGCCGTGGTGCCCTCGTACAGGGTGTCGATCTTGGAGTCCCGGATGTACTGCTCGATCGGGTACTCCTGGAGGAAGCCGGAGCCGCCGAAGGTCTGGAGCGACTGGGCGAGCTGCTCGTAGCCCTTCTCGGAGCCGTAGCCCTTGACGATGGGCAGCAGCAGGTCGTTCAGCGCGTGCTCGGCGGAGGCGTCCTCGCCGTTCGCCTCCTTGATCTGGATCGCGTCCTGGACCGAGGCGGTGTGGAGGACGAGGGCGCGCATGCCCTCCGCGTACGCCTTCTGCGTCATCAGCGAGCGGCGCACATCGGGGTGGTGGGTGATGGTGACCTTGGGCGCGGTCTTGTCCATGAAATTGGCCAGGTCCGGGCCCTGGACGCGCTCCTTGGCGTACTCCAGCGCGTTGAGGTAGCCGGTGGACAGCGTGGAGATCGCCTTCGTGCCGACCATCATGCGGGCGAACTCGATGATGCGGAACATCTGGCGGATGCCGTCGTGCCTGTCGCCGATCAGCCAGCCCTTGGCGGGGTGCTTGTCGCCGAAGGTCATCTCGCACGTGTTGGACGCCTTCAGGCCCATCTTGTGCTCGACGTTGGTCGCGTAGACGCCGTTGCGCTCGCCCAGCTCGCCGGTCTCGAAGTCGAAGGTGTACTTCGGGACGAGGAAGAGGGACAGGCCCTTGGTGCCGGGGCCGGCGCCCTCGGGACGCGCGAGCACGTAGTGGAGGATGTTCTCCGACATGTCGTGCTCACCGGAGGTGATGAAGCGCTTCACGCCCTCGATGTGCCAGGAGCCGTCCTCCTGCTGCACGGCCTTGGTGCGGCCGGCGCCGACGTCCGAGCCCGCGTCGGGCTCGGTGAGGACCATCGTCGAGCCCCACTGCTTCTCGACGGCGATCTTGGCGATGTGCTTCTGGACCTCGTTGCCCTCCTCGAAGAGGATGCCGGCGAACGCGGGGCCGGAGGAGTACATCCACACGGCCGGGTTGGCGCCCAGGATCAGCTCGGCGTAGGCCCAGATCAGGGAGCGCGGCGAGGTGGTGCCGCCGATCTCCTCGGGCAGGCCGAGCCGCCAGTACTCGGAGTCCATGAAGGCCTGGTAGCTCTTCCTGAAGGACGCGGGCACGGGCGCGGTGTTGGTCTCCGGGTCGAAGACCGGCGGGTTGCGGTCGGCGTCGGCGAAGGACTCGGCCAGCTCGTTCTCGGAGAGGCGGGTCAGCTCCTCCAGGACGCTCTTGGCGGTCTCGACGTCCATCTCCTCGAACGGGCCGGTGCCGTACACCTTGTCGCGCCCCAGTACTTCGAAGAGGTTGAACTCGATGTCGCGGAGATTCGACTTGTAGTGCCCCATGGCGACGGCTCCGTAGAGGGATCGGCGAGGCACTTGCTCCTCGCACCTAGTTCACATACCAACAAGTAGCTCCGATGATGCTACCCGCCGGTAATAAGAAGCAACCCCGATCCGGGCATCTGTGACCCACCCCTCGCCCGGCGCTCAGTACTCTTACGCGCATGTACGGATACGGCCAGCCCATGGACGGGGGTGCTGCCCAGCAGCAGTACGCCTCGTCGCAGCAGCAGATGCCGGGTGGTGCCGGCGGGTACGGGCAGCAGCCGCCGCTGTACCCCGAGCCGTCGCCGCCCTCGCTCGCGGACGCGGTGCGCGCCTTCACGACCGGGCAGATGTCCGCCGAGGACTTCCAGCAGATCTTCGCCACGTCGAAGGTGTACTGCCCGCGCGGCGACACCCCCGGCTTCCTGGCGCTGCACAACACCCAGCAGCCGGTGATCCCGATGTTCACCTCGCTGAAGGAGCTGCGCCGGTACGCCGGCAAGGAGTCCAAGTACTTCGTCATCACCGGCGCCGAGGTGATCGACCTGCTCCCGACCGGCTACGGCTTCGTCCTGGACATGGAGGGCGAGCACCGGATGGTCTTCGACGCGAAGGCCGTCGAGCAGATGGTCGACTTCGCGATGCGCCGCATGTACGGCTAGACGCCACTGCCGCGCGGACGGCGGTTGATCCGTGCCCGCGCACCGTGAGCCCGGAGGGAATGCCCTCCGGGCTTTCTCTGTTCTGGGTGGCAAGAAGTTCAACGCTCAACTAAAGTGGGCGTACCAAGGAGGTACCCACCATGCCTGCACACTTACATCATCGACGGCGTCTTCGACCACCATGACAGCAACGGTGGCGGCGGCACCATCACCAACGGCGACACCCAGTGGATGACCGCGGGCTCGGGCCTGCTGCACATCGAGGCCCCGCCGGAGTCCCTCGTCGTGTCCGGCGGCCTCTTCCACGGGCTCCAGCTGTGGGTGAACCTCCCCGCCAAGGACAAGATGATGGCCCCGCGCTACCAGGACATCCGCGGCGGCAACGTCCAGCTGCTCACCACCCCCGACGGCGGCGCGCTGCTGCGTGTCATCGCCGGCGAGCTGGACGGCCACCAGGGCCCCGGCATCACCCACACCCCGATCACGATGATCCACGCGACCGTCGCCCCGGGCGCGGAGATCACCCTGCCGTGGCGCGAGGACTTCAACGGTCTGGCGTACGTCCTCGCGGGCCGCGGCAGCGTCGGTGCGGAGCGCCGCCCGATCCACCTGGGCCAGACGGCCGTCTTCGGCGCCGGCTCCTCGCTCACCGTCCGCGCGGACGAGAAGCAGGACTCGCACACCCCGGACCTGGAGGTCGTCCTCCTCGGCGGACAGCCCATCCGGGAGCCGATGGCCCACTACGGCCCGTTCGTCATGAACACCAAGGACGAACTGATGCAGGCCTTCGAGGACTTCCAGAAGGGCCGGCTCGGCAGCATCCCGGCGGTCCACGGGATGACCGAGGGCGGCATCTGACCGCTCCCCGGCGAAGGCGGCGGTCCGCGGACGACCCGCGGGGCGCCGCCGGCTCCCCCTGACGACCCCGGCCGCACACCGGCCGGGGTCGGCGTCTTCTCACCCGCCCGGACCCGTGTCACAGGACAGTTCCGGTGCCCCGTGATCCGCTGGACGCGTGCAGTTCCTCCCTGTCGCCGTCCGCCGGTTCGCCGCCTGGTGTGTCGTGCTGCTGCTCGCCGCCGGGGTCGGATGGGTCGGTGTGCGGCTGTGCGCGGAGTTCCGTACGGCCGTCACACCGGTGCTGCTCGCCCTGCTCGGGACCGCGCTGCTCGGGCCGCTGTACCGGCAGCTGGTGCGGGCGGGGGTGCAGACGTCGGTGGCGGCCGGGCTCACCTGCGTCGCCGTCGTGGCCGTCGTCGGCGGTGCCGTGTACATCGTCGTCGCCGCGCTCGTCGACACCGGCGCGGAGATCCTCGCCTCGCTGCGGCACGCGGCCAAGGGGGTCGCACGGCACTTCGGCGCCGCCGGGACGAGTCTGGACGACCTCGCCGCCAACGCCCGGCAACTGCTGGGCAAGTTCGGCAGCACCGCCGCGTCCAACGTCATCAGCGGCGTCAGCGTCGTCGCCGAGTCCATCGCCATGGCCGTGCTCGCCCTGCTGCTCGTCTTCTTCTTCCTGCGCGACTCCCACCGCGCCATGGCCGGCCTGCGCTCGCTCGCGCCCGGCGGCAGCGCCGAGCTCCTGGAGGCCATCGCCCGGCGGTCCTTCGCCGCGGTGGAGGGCTTCATGCGCGGCACGACCTTCATCGCGCTCATCGACGCCCTGTGCATCACCGTCGGCCTGCTGATCCTGCGCGTGCCCGGTGCGATCGGGCTCGGCGCGCTCGTCTTCGTCGGCGCCTACATCCCCTACCTCGGCGCCTTCCTCTCCGGCGCGGTGGCCGTGCTGGTCGCCCTCGCCGACCGGGGCTTCGTCATCGCGCTGTGGGTGCTCGGGGTGGTGCTGGCGGTGCAGGTGCTGGAGGGGCATGTGCTGCAACCGGTGATCCAGAGCCGGACCGTGCAGATGCACCCGGCCGTGGTGATGGTGACGATCACCGCGGGCGCCTCCGTCGCGGGCGTCCTCGGCATGCTCCTCGCCGTCCCGCTGACCGCGGCGGCCTTCGGGGCCGTCCAGGAGCTGCGGGGGCGTCAGGCCACCTCCTCCGACGCGCCGGCCCCGGAGCCCCCCGGTTCGTAGAGCTCGAACCAGATGCTCTTGCCCTCGCCCCGCGGGTCCACCCCCCAGCCGTCCGCGAGGAGTTCGATCAGCATCAGGCCGCGCCCGGAGGAGGCCAGTTCACCGGGGCGGCGCTTGTGCGGGAGGTCGTCGCCGGTGTCGAAGACCTCCACCCGCAGCCGCCGCCCGGTGCCCTCACCCATGACCTCCGCGAGCAGCAGCGCGTCGGCGTCCGTGTGCACCAGCACGTTGGTGACCATCTCCGAGACCAGCAGCACCGCCGAGTCCACCTGCTCGGCCGCCGCCCAGTCGTGCAGCAGCCCGCGCAGGTGCTGGCGGGCCTCGGCGATCCGCTCCGGCTCGTCCTGCGCCACCGACAGCAGTGTGCGCCGTACCGCCGGCCGTACCGCGACGGTGCCGCCGCACTCGCTGCCCTCCCCCGGCCGGCACAGCAGCAACAGCGCGATGTCGTCCTCACGGCGGTCGGCCAGCGGGCCGGTGGTGTGGTGCGAGGACGGCCCGTGCACCCCCTGCACCAGCGCGTCGGCCAGCGACTCCAGGTCGCCCTCGTGGTCCTCCAGGATCGCCCGCAGCCGGCGCCAGCCGCTCTCCATGTCGTGCCCGCCGGTCTCGATCAGGCCGTCGGTGCACAGCATCAGCGTCTCGCCGGGTTCTAGCGTGAACCGGGTCGTCGGGTAGTCGGCGTCCGGGTCGAGGCCCAGCGGCAGCCCGCCCGCCGTCGGCCGCGTCATCACCGTGCCGTCCGTCATCCGGATCACCGGGTCGGGGTGCCCGGCGCGGGCGATCTCCAGCCGGCCGGTCGGCGGGTCGGCCTCCACGTACAGGCAGGTCGCGAAGCGGAGGTCGGCCAGCGCGTCCTCCCCGGCGTCCTGGGTGAGGCCGTGCAGGAAGCGGGAGGCGCGGGTGAGGACCGCGTCCGGGCGGTGCCCCTCGGAGGCGTAGGCGCGCAGCGCGATCCGCAGCTGGCCCATCAGGCCGGCCGCGCGCACGTCATGGCCCTGGACGTCCCCGATGACCAGCGCGAAGCGGCCGGAGGGCAGCGGGATCATGTCGTACCAGTCGCCGCCGACCTGGAGTCCGCCGCCGGTCGGGATGTACCGGGCGGCCACCCGCATCCCGGGGACCTCGGGGCCGAGCGAGGGCAGCATGGAGCGCTGGAGGCCCTCCGTCAGCTCCCGCGCGGACTCGGCGGCACCGGCCCGGGACAGCGCCTGGGCGAGCATCCGGGCGACCGTCGTCAGGACCGCGCGCTCGTCCGGGGTGAACGCCACCGGATAGGTGAAGGCGGCCATCCAGGCGCCCATCGTGCGCCCGCCCGCCGTCAGTGGCAGGAACGCCCAGGAGCGGCGCCCGAAGTGCCGGGCGAGCGGCCAGGTCGCCGGGTAGCGGTCCCGGTATTCCTCGGGTGAGGACAGGTACACCGCACGGCCCGTGCGGACGACCTCGGCCGCCGGATAGTCGGTGGCCAGCGGCATGTTCGAGAAGGGGCCCATGTCGGCGGGGGTGTGTCCGTGCTGCCCGGTGATCGTCAGCCGGTCGCCCTCGACGCCGAACACCACGAGCCCGTCCGGCGAGAACCCCGGCATCGACAGGGCGCCCGCGACCCGCAGCACCTCCGCCGTGGACCGGGCCTCCGCCAGCGCCCGGCCCGCGTCCAGCAGGAACGCCTCCCGGGAGCGCCGCCAGTCCCCGGTGACCGCGCTGCGGCCGGCCGCCGTGCCCGGGGTCGGCTCGGTCACCTCCTGGAGGGTGCCGATCAGCTCGTACGTATGCCGCTCGGGGTCGAAGGACGGCTTCGACCGGCTGCGGACGACCCGCAGGATGCTGCCGTCCCCGTCCATGATCCGGATGCGCACCTCGGCGAGGGTGCCCTCGGCGACGGCCAGCCGCACCACGCCGGTGATCTCGTTCCAGTCGACCGGATGGAAGCGGGCCCGGGTCTGCGCCTCCGTGAGGGTGGCCGGCTCCGCGGGAAGGCCGAGCAGCCGCGCCGCCTCCGCGTCGACGGTGACCAGCCCGGTGTCCGTGTCCCAGTGCCAGAGCCCGGTCGCCAGGGCGGCGAGGACGTCCTCCACGGAGGGCAGTGGCTCACCTGTGCGCATTGCCCCACTTTATGGAGAGGTGTGCGAAGCCTGCCACCGTAGGCGGGCGAGCGGTACGGGCGGTAATGGTGGGAGCCGATCTTGGGGTGCCCGGTACCCTTGGGATGGCCTAGGCCGTACCCGCCTGGCGACACCCGATCCGCAAAGACTGGATGAACGACGATGCATCGGTACAGGTCCCACACCTGCGGCCAGCTCCGCGCCTCTGACGTCGGCACCGACGTCCGGCTGAGTGGCTGGCTGCACAATCGGCGCGACCTGGGCGGCATCCTCTTCATCGATCTCCGTGACCACTACGGCATCACGCAGCTGGTCGCGCGCCCGGGCACCCCGGCGTACGAGGCCCTGGACAAGATCTCCAAGGAGTCCTCGGTCCGTGTCGACGGCCGCGTTGTTTCACGTGGAACCGAGAACGTGAACCCCGACCTGCCCACCGGCGAGATCGAGGTCGAGGTCGCCGAGGTCGAGCTGCTCGGCGCGGCGCAGCCCCTGCCCTTCACCATCAACACCGAGGACGGGGTCAACGAGGAGCGGCGCCTGGAGTACCGCTTCCTGGACCTGCGCCGCGAGCGCATGCACCGCAACATCATGCTGCGCACGTCCGTGATCTCCGCGATCCGCCAGAAGATGGCGGCGATGGGCTTCAACGAGATGGCGACGCCGATCCTGTCCGCCACCTCCCCCGAGGGCGCCCGCGACTACGTGGTCCCCTCCCGTGTGCACCCGGGCAAGTTCTACGCGCTGCCGCAGGCGCCGCAGCAGTTCAAGCAGCTGCTGATGATCTCCGGCTTCGACCGCTACTTCCAGATCGCGCCCTGCTTCCGTGACGAGGACGCCCGCGCCGACCGCTCGCCCGGCGAGTTCTACCAGCTCGACGTGGAGATGAGCTTCGTCGAGCAGGAGGACGTCTTCCAGCCGATCGAGAAGCTCATGACGGAGCTGTTCGAGGAGTTCGGAGGCGGCCGTCACGTCACCTCTCCGTTCCCCCGTATCCCGTTCCGCGAGGCGATGCTGAAGTACGGCTCGGACAAGCCGGACCTGCGCGCCAAGCTGGAGCTGGTCGACATCACCGACGTCTTCGAGGGCTCGGAGTTCAAGGCCTTCGCGGGCAAGCACGTGCGCGCGCTGCCGGTGCCGGACGTCTCCGCGCAGCCCCGCAAGTTCTTCGACCAGCTCGGTGAGTACGCCGTCGAGCAGGGTGCCAAGGGCCTGGCCTGGGTGCGCGTGGCCGAGGACGGCTCGCTCTCCGGCCCGATCGCGAAGTTCCTCACCGAGGCGAACGTCGCCGAGCTGACCAAGCGCCTCTCCCTGGCCCCCGGCCACGCCGTCTTCTTCGGCGCCGGCGAGTACGACGAGGTCTCGAAGATCATGGGCGCGGTCCGTGTGGAGGCGGCCAAGCGTGCCGGCCACTTCGAGGACGGCGTGTTCCGGTTCTGCTGGATCGTCGACTTCCCGATGTACGAGAAGGACGAGGAGACCGGCGGGATCGACTTCTCCCACAACCCCTTCTCGATGCCGCAGGGCGGCCTGGAGGCCCTCCAGACCCAGGACCCGCTGGACGTCCTGGGCTGGCAGTACGACATCGTCTGCAACGGCGTCGAGCTGTCCTCCGGCGCGATCCGGAACCACGACCCGGAGATCATGCTCAAGGCCTTCGAGATCGCGGGCTACGACCGGGAGACCGTCGAGGAGAAGTTCGCGGGCATGCTGCGCGCGTTCCGCTTCGGCGCCCCGCCGCACGGTGGCATCGCCCCGGGTGTGGACCGGATCGTCATGCTCCTCGCGGACGAGCCCAACATCCGCGAGACGATCGCCTTCCCGCTCAACGGCAACGCCCAGGACCTGATGATGGGCGCCCCGACCGAGCTGGACGAGTCCCGCCTGCGCGAGCTGCACCTGACCATCCGGAAGCCGCAGCCGAAGTAAGCAACCGGGAATTCCCCGGCCGTGCGCGCCGATCCGTCCTGACCCGCTCCGGACGATCGGCGCGCACAGCCGTCTCCGGGCCCGGTGACAGCTTCCGCTCCTACGGTCCCGGCCCATGACAGACGGACGACGACACCACCGCGGACCTCTGTTACATGGGCGGCGGAGGCGGTGGCCCGGCCCCGACCGGCACCCCGACGGCAACCCCGACCGGTACGCCCACGGGCGCGCCTCCGTCGTACGACCGCAAGCGCGTCGCCGTGGTGTGCGGGCCCGGCTCATCCTGGGCGTGGCCCCGGACGAGACGCACGACGGCGGCTGATCCGGTTCACTCGCCCTGCTCGTCGGTCTCGGTGTCCGGGGACGCGCCCTCCTCCAGCAGCCGCTCGGCGATGTCGTCGGACCAGTGCTGGGCCCAGGCGCGCAGGGCGGCGACGGCGGCCTCGTCCAGGCCGTGGCGGAGGAAGTCCCTGTCGGAGTAGAAGTCCGTGCCCGTCAGCCGGGACTGGAGGGTCGGCAGGTCGAACGGGTCATGGGCGTGCCGACGGCCCAGTTCCTCCAGGGCGGGCAGGGGGAACCGGGCCGCCGCGGCCTGCGCGTCGATGAGGTCGACGGCCGCGCCCCGGTCGTACAGGGCGCGGATCTTCGTGCCGACGGCGTCCGCCAGGGAGAGCGCCGGACCGTACCCGGTCAGTTCCGGCGGCTGCCAGAACGCCTCCTTGTGCAGCGCGAGCGCGCACGGCTCGCCGGTCGGCGGGTCCGTGACCGTCAGCTGTGCGGTGCGCGCGGTGACCGCGCCGGTCCGCACCCGCCGCCCCCGCGCCTCCAGGGCCGCGCCGACGGCACCGGCGATGTGCTCGATGGCCTCGGCGCTCTCGGTGGCGAAGTCCAGGTCGGCGTGCGGGCGGCGGAGCAGTCCGTGCGCCTGGAGGGCGTAGCCGCCGGCCAGGACCAGACCGTACGGGCCGCCCACGGCGACGACGTCCGCGAGGAGTCGGCGATGGGGTTCGGGGATGTCCACACCAAGATCTTTCCGGCTTCCGGCCGCTCATGCGCGACGAGCGGCAACTTTCCCCGCCGCGGCGGCCACTGAGGAGGTGTGGGGCACGTACGACAGCCCCCTGAGGACTCCTCCGTGGCAGCTCCCTCCCACCGCCGGTCCCTCCGCGGGCGGCGCGCCCTCGTCGTCTGCGGCGAAGGGCCCGGGGAGCGTGTGCTCCCCGGGCCCTTCCGCTCGTGCCACGGCTCAGGCGGCCGGCTTCTCCTCAAGGCGCGGGAAGAGGACCGCGCCCTTGGTGATCGTCGAACCCGCGGGCAGCTTGCCCCACTCGCCCGCGTCCTGGATCCGCTGCGTGGCCAGTGCGCCGAGGCCGGCCTCCGCGCCCAGGGAGTCCCAGAGCTTCTGGGAGGTCTCCGGCATGACCGGGTTCAGCAGCACGGCCACCGCGCGGAGGGCTTCCGCGGCCGTGTAGAGGATCGTCGCGAGGCGGGCCCTGCCCTCCTCGGACTCGTCCTTGGCCACCTTCCACGGCTCCTGCTCCGTGATGTAGCCGTTGACCTGCTTGACGAAGTCGAAGACGGCCAGGATGCCGCCCTGGAAGTCCAGCTCCTCGCCGATGCGGCGGTCCGCCTCGGCCACGGCCTTGGCCAGGCCGTCGTGGACCGCCTTCTCCGCCTCGCCGTCGGCGGCCGACTCCGGCAGCGTGCCGCCGAAGTACTTGCCGACCATGGCGGCCACGCGGGAGGCGAGGTTGCCGAAGTCGTTGGCCAGCTCGGAGGTGTACCGGGCGGAGAAGTCCTCCCAGGAGAAGGAGCCGTCCTGGCCGAAGGCGATGGCCCGCAGGAAGTACCAGCGGTAGGCGTCCACGCCGAAGTGCGAGGTGAGGTCCTGCGGCTTGATGCCGGTCAGGTTCGACTTCGACATCTTCTCGCCGCCGACCATCAGCCAGCCGTTGGCCGCGATCCTGCCGGGGAGCGGGAGACCCTGCGCCATCAGCATGGCGGGCCAGATCACCGCGTGGAAGCGGAGGATGTCCTTGCCGACCAGGTGGACGTCGGCGGGGAACGTGGCCTCGAACTTCTCCTGGTTCTCGTTGTAGCCGACCGCCGTGGCGTAGTTGAGCAGCGCGTCGACCCACACGTAGATCACGTGCTTGTCGTCCCAGGGGATCGGGATGCCCCAGTCGAAGGTCGAGCGGGAGATGGAGAGGTCCTGGAGGCCCTGGCGGACGAAGTTCACGACCTCGTTGCGCGCGGACTCGGGCTGGATGAAGCCCGGGTTGGCCTCGTAGTGGGCGAGGAGCTTGTCGGTGTACTCGCTCAGCTTGAAGAAGTAGTTCTCCTCGCTGAGGATCTCCACCGGCTTCTTGTGGATCGGGCACAGCTTCTGGCCCGCGTACTCGCCCTCGCCGTCGAGCAGTTCGCCGGGGAGCTTGTACTCCTCGCAGCCGACGCAGTACGGGCCCTCGTAGCCGCCCTTGTAGATCTCGCCCTTGTCGTACAGGTCCTGGACGAATTCCTGGACGCGGTCGGTGTGCCGCTTCTGCGTGGTGCGGATGAAGTCGTCGTTCGCGATCTCCAGGTGCTCCCAGAGAGGCTTCCAGGCCTCGGTGACGAGCTTGTCCGCCCACTGCTGGGGCGTGACCCCGTTCGCCTCGGCCGTGCGCATGATCTTCTGACCGTGCTCGTCCGTGCCGGTGAGGTACCACACCTTCTCGCCGCGCTGACGGTGCCAGCGGGTGAGCACGTCGCCTGCGACGGTCGTATAGGCGTGGCCCAGGTGAGGAGCGTCGTTGACGTAGTAGATGGGGGTGGAGACGTAGTACGCCTTGCCACCCTGCTTCTCGGATCCAGTGGCCGCCATAAGTCGAAATCCTACTGGCCCGCCGGAGATCGACTCACATGCGTTTCGGGGGGTGGACGGGTGTCCACCCCCCGGTGGGGCTCACGGGCGCCAGGTGGCCAGTACGCCCTCGTAGAGCTCCGTGTCGGTGAGCTCGCGCGGGGTCGGGCCCGCGTGGAAGAAGGACGTGTTGCCGGTCTTCAGCTTGCGGAGGTAGTCGAAGGCCTTGTTGTCGTGGTCGCCGAAGGCGACGAAGGAGAAGAAGAGGGCGGGGTGCCGGGTGGCGGCCTCGGTGAGCGACTGGGTGGCGGGGGTCTTGGCGTCCGGGGCGCCGTCGGTCTGGAACACGACCAGGGCGGGGGTGCCGGGGGCGGCGTTCTCCTCGTAGTGCGTGACGACGGCCTCTACGGCGGCGTGGTAGCTGGTGCGGCCCATGCGGCCGAGGCCGGCGTGCACGTCGTCGATCTTCGTCTCGTGGTCCGGGGTGAGGGTGAGGTCGGCGGTGCCGTCGACCTCCGTGGAGAAGAAGACGACGTGGACCGTGGCCTCGGGGTCGAGGTGGGCGGCGAGGGCGAGGGTCTGGTCGGCGAGGGCCTGGGCGGAGCCGTCCTTGTAGTACGGCCGCATGCTCGCGGAGCGGTCGAGGACGAGGTAGACCTTGGCGCGGGTGCCGGTGAGGTCGGTCTTCTTGAGGGTGGTCGTGGCGGCCTTGTAGGCGGTGGTGAGGGACGGGGTGCGGTTCCGTACCCGGGTGAGCGGGACGGCCGGCTGGGGCTTGGGCTCCGCCTCGGCTTCGCCGGTTGCCTGCGGCGCCGCTGCCGTGGCGGGTGCGGGCTCCGGTGCGGGTGCGGGTGCGGGTGCCGGGTCCTGGTCCGCCTCGGCTTCGCCGGTTGCCTGCGGCGCCGAGTCCGCCTCGGCTTCGCCTTCGGCGTCCGGGTTCCCACCCGCACCACCCGTGCGGCTTTCGTCGTCGGCTGCGGGTGGCCCCTGGGGGGTGTCCTCGCCGTCGGCGGCCTGCGGGGCGGTGGTCGTCTCGGCGGCTACGGCCGCTTCGTCGGCCTCCGCTTCCGCGTCCGCCTCCGCCGTAGCAGCAACCTCCACCTCTGCCTCCGGCTCCGGCTCGGTCGCCGGTTCCGCTTCTGTCGGAGCCGCAGCCTTCGCTTCCGCCTCCGGCTCGGTCGCCGGTTCCGCCTCTGCCTCCGGCTCGGTTGTCTCCGTGCCGGCCGCCGACTCGGGCTCAGGCTCCTCGGTCGTTTCCTCGGTCTTCGGCTCGGCTTCCTCGGTCGGCTGCTCGGCCTTCGGCTCGGGCTCCTCGGTCGGCTGCTCGGCCTTCGGCTCGGGCTCCTCGGTCGGCTGCTCGGCCTTCGGCTCGGGCTCCTCGGTCGGCTGCTCGGCCTTCGGCTCGGGCTCCTCGGTCGGCGGCTCGGGCTCTGTCGGAGTTGTCGGCGCGGTGTTCTCGTCCGTCTCGGCCGGAGGCTGCTGGTCGGGCTTGTCCTCGGGGCGGGCGGGGGTGGGCGCTTCGCTCTTCTCCTCCTCGGCCGTCACCGGGTCCGTCTCCTCGGTCCCGGCCGGAGTCGGGTCCGCCGGCTGGGCAGGGGCGGTCTTCACCTTGTCGAAAGCCGCTGCCACCAGCTCGTGTTCCTCGGCCGCCGCCACCGGTTCGTGTTCCTCGGTGGGGGTGCGGCGGGGTTCCGGGACCGAGGGGGAGTGCGCGGGGGTCTCGGTCGCACCCTCCGGCTCGGTGGCTCGTGCTTTGCGTGAGCGGCCGAACGCGTTCCGCAGGAGAGTGAGAATGCCCATGTGCGCAACCCTTCGTGAGGTGTAGCCGTCAATCCCTGGCCAGGACGGACACGTAAGGTTAGCGGCCCCGGATTACGGGGGCGGTCAGCGCGGGGACGCGATCGAGCGGGCCGCCGCGACCTCCTGACGCAGGGGTTCCAGGACGCTGCCCGCCGGGCCGGTCAGGTCGGTGCGGACGGCGATGAGGGTCTCCGCGTTCCGTACGCCCTCCGACAGTTCCCGCAGTTGCAGGGTGACCTGGGTGATCTCGGCCGTGGAGGGCGCCGCCGCCCCGTGGCGGACACGCACGCGGGCCGCCGTCGTGGCGTCCACGATCCGTTCCACGGCGACGACCAGCGGCCACCACGCGGCGGCGCGCCGGCCGGTCGGCGGGGGTTCGGTCAGGGCCCGCTGGAACTCGGTGCGGATGACGGACAGGTCGCGGTAGAGGCGGCGGCGCATGCGGGCCCGGGCGGGCGGGTCGGCGTGCGGGCCGAAGGCGGCCTCGACGTACGCCGCCGTGTCGGCCACCGCGTCGGCGAGGCGGTCGCCGACCCGGGTGTGCCAGCTCTCGGGCCACAGGAGGTAGCCGGCGGTCAGGGCGATGGCGCAGCCCAGGAGGGAGTCGGCCAGCCGGGGCACCAGCAGGGCCGTGCCCTGGTGGTTGAGGACGTCGGACAGGATGAGGATCACCGGGGTGATGGCGGCGGTCTGGTAGCCGTAGCCCCGGGGGGTGAGGGCCGGGATGAGGGGGGCCAGGAGGAAGAGGACGGGGACGTCCCACCAGCCGAGCGGGACCTCGGCCAGCACCACCGCCGCGATCAGCAGACCGGCCACCGTGCCGAGCGCGCGCAGCAGCGCGCGGGAGAAGACCGAGCCGAAGTCGGGCTTGAGGACGAAGGTGATGGTCAGGGCGACCCAGTAGGAACGCGGGACGGGGATCAGGGAGACCAGGGCCTGCGCGATGCCGATGCAGACGGCGAGCCGTACGCCGTAGCGCCAGGAGTTGGCGGACAGTACGACGTTGCGGGCCGCGCGGGCGGTGCGGATGCCGAGGGCGGCCGGCCGGCCGAGGCGGTCGTCGATGCCCCGGGGGTCCACGTCGGGGGCGGTGACGACCTCGGCGGTGTGGCGCAGGGCATGGTCCACCGCCCGGGCCGTCTCCGTGGTCGGCACGGGCAGGTGCAGGGGCGGGAGGGTGCTCGCCCCGGTGGCGACGGCGTCGGCCAGGTGGCGGAAGGCTTCCGGGATCTCCGGGGGGAGCGGGCGGGCCGCCAGGTGGGCCGCGGGGGCCGCCTCGATCACCGGGGTGATCGCGTTCAGCTGGGCGAGGAGGCGGGTGAGGTCCGGGCTGCGGCCGTGGTGGCGGGCGCGCCGGGCCAGGATCAGGTCGTACGACTGGTTCAGGGAGTGGGTGACGGTGCGGCGGGCCGCCTCGTACTCCTCGGTGCGGTCGGTGCCGGCGGTGGCGAGGAGGGTGGCGACCGTGCGGTAGGTGGCCGCGACCGCGGCCCGTTCGGGCACGCCCGCGCGCAGCGGCCAGGCCAGCAGCCCGAAGGCGAGGACGAGGAGGCCGCCGCCGGTCAGCAGGGTCGGGGCGAGCCACCAGGGGGAGGGGAGCGGGAGTCCCGCGCCCACCACGCAGTTCAGCAGCAGGAGCAGGCCGGAGACCGAGGCGACCGCGCCGATCGTGGAGATCATGCCGGAGACCAGGGCGACGCCGGTGACCGCGGCCACCGCGTACCAGCCGTGCCCGTACACCAGGGTGCCCAGGGTCACGCCGACCGCGCCGAAGAACTGCGGTACGGCGATGTTGAGGACGCGCATGCGGTAGGCGTCGGCGGTGTCGCCGATGACGCCGGACAGGGCGCCCATGGAGGCGAGGGCGCCGTAGGCCGGGTGGCCGGCGGCGAGGCCGAGCGCCAGCGGGAGGGCCATGGCGAGGGCGGCGCGGGCCACGGCGGCCCCGTTGACGAGGGCCTGCTGGGGTTTGAGGTTCCGGACCAGCCAGTCGGGAGGGGTGAGGCTGATGGGGAACTCTCGCGACATGCGCCCATTATCGCCGGGTTGATCCATCCGGGTCGGGCCCGAGCGTGCAGAGTCCGGTTCCGTCAGCGCACGGTTCGGTCCCGCCGGTGCAGGGTGAGGTCCACGACGAGGGCGCGGTGGTCGGTGCCGGACACGCGCGGGAAGCGGGCGCCGGTGGCGGTGAAGTCCCGGGACACCAGCACGTGGTCGATCTGGGCGCCGATGACGGAGGCGGTGCGGGACGGCCAGGTCGGGGTGCGGTCGTGGCCGGCGAGGCGGGCCGCGTCGGTGAGGCCGGTGTCGAGGACGCGCCGGAAGGCCGCGTGGTCCTGGGAGGCGTTGAAGTCCCCGGCGAGGACCACGGGGCCGTCGTCGTGGGCGGCGGCGAAGGCGCGGAGCCGGGCGAGTTCGCGGCGCCACGGGCCCACCTGGTCCGGCAGCGGGGGCACGGTGTGGGCGAGCTGGAGGCGTACGGCGTGTCCGCGCACGTCGGCCACGGCGCCGGGCATGCCCAGCGTGCCGCGGACGCCCGCGGCGGGTCCGAGCGGGAAGCGGCTCAGGATGAGGGAGCCCTTGGAGCCGTCCTCCTCGACGGCCCGGCGGTGCGGGTAGACGCTCGCGAAGTCCCCTTCCAGGGTGGCCCGGCAGCCGGAGGCGCACTCCTGGACGAAGACCACGTCCGGCCGCCGGTCGCGCAGGACCGGGACCAGGGCGGCCGTGCCGCGGCCGAACTCGACGTTGGCGGTGAGCACGCGGAGCCGGGCGAGGGGCGGTCCGCCGGGCTCGGCGGTCTTGCCGTACGGCTCCAGGTACCAGGCGAGCAGGCCGAGGACGGCGACCCCCCAGACCAGGCCCGGCCACCAGCGGGCGAGCAGCGCGCACAGCAGCGCGAAGCCGGCCGGCGCGAGCAGCCAGGGCAGGAAGGCGAGCAGCTGGGGTACGGGGGTGATGCCGTCGGTGTCGGCGACCCGGCAGCCGACGACCACGCTCACCCCGGCGAGCAGCAGCCCGGCGCACCAGGCGCCGAGCCCGCGTCCGGAGCGCTGGGTCACGGGAGCGAGCCTACGTTTCAGTCGTCCAGCCGCGCCAGGAATCCCGCCAGTGCGCGGTTGAACTCCTCGGGTCGTTCCAGGTTGGGCAGATGGGCGGCGCCCTCGACGACGCGCAGGACGGAGTCGGGGAGGGACGCGTGCATCGCCTCGGCGCCGGCGACCGGGGTGTAGGTGTCGTCGGCGCCGACCAGGACGAGGGCGGGCACGGGCAGCGTCGCCAACAGGGCCCGGTAGTCGGGGCGTTCGGCCCGGCCGCGCAGCGCTGCGGCGGCGCCCCGCGGGGAGGTGGCCGTCATCATGCGGTGCACATGGGCCTTGACCTCGGGGTCGGCGTAGGGGGCGACCATCCTCTCCAGCACCTCGTCGGCGTAGCCGCGCATGCCCTCGGCGAGCAGCCGGTCGGCCATGGCCTCGCGGCCCCGCCGGCCCTCGGGGGTCTCGGCCTCGGGGAAGGTGTCGGCGAGGACGAGGCCCCGGATCCGGTCGCCGGAGCGGGCGGCGCACTCCATGGCGATCTGGCCGCCCATGGACAGGCCGGCGAGGACGAAGGCGTCCACGCCCAGGTGGTCCAGGAGGTCCGCGATGTCCTGGGCGTGGCGGGCGAGCGGGACCTTGCCGGGGGTCACGGGGGAGGCGCCGTAGCCGCGCAGGTCGGGGGCGATCACCCGACGGGTCGCGGCGAACGCGGTGAGCTGCGGCTGCCACATCGTGCGGTCGAAGGGGTGGCCGTGGACGAGGACGAGGGGGACCCGGGAGGGGATTCCGGGGTCTTTGTCCTCGAATGCGAGGAAGGGGGGCATGGCGACGACCCTAGGGTGCCGCCCTGGCTCGGTGCAATAAGATCTTTGCCCTCGGTGCAATCCAACCGGACCGGGAACAGGGGGAGTTGTGGACGACTACCGGCGCATCGCCGACCTGATCGCCGCCGACATCACCGGCGGGCGGCTACGGCCCGGCCAACGGCTGCCGCCGCAGCGGGTGTTCGCGCGCCGCCGTGGCATCGCACCGTCGACGGCCGGGCGGGTGTACGCCGAACTCGTGCGCCGGGGGCTGGTGGTGGGCGAGGTCGGGCGCGGCACGTTCGTGCGGGCGACCGCGCCGGACGGGCAGCCGGGAACCGCCCTGACCGAGGCGGCCGGCGCCCCGCTCGTCAACCTGGAGCTGAACTACCCCTGCGTGCCGGGCCAGGCCGAGCTGCTGGCCCCGGCCCTGACGTCGCTGCTGCGGCCGGACGCGCTCGGCCAGGCGCTGCGGCCGGCCCCGGCGGCGGGCACCCCGGCGGCCCGGGAGGCGGTCGCCGCCCTGCTCGCCGGGAGCGGGCTGCGGGCCGGGCCGGAGCGGATCCTGTTCACCGGCAACGCCCGCCAGGCCATCGCCGCCAGCCTCGCCGCGCTGGTCCGGCCCGGCGGCCGGGTCGGGGTGGAGCCGTTGACGTATCCGCTGGTCAAGGAGATCGCGGCGCGCCTCGGGCTGGTCCTCGTGCCGCTCGCCGCGGATGCGGAGGGGCCGCTGCCGGAGGCGGTGGCCGCCGCCCACCGCGGCGCTCCGCTGTCCGCGCTCTACCTCCAGCCGGCCCTGCACAACCCGACCTCGCGCACGATCGGCGCCGGGCGGCTGCGGGAGCTGGCCGACTGTGTCCACAGGCTGGGGACACCGGTGGTGGAGGACCGGATCTGGGCCTTCCTGGACACCGGCGGCCCGCCCCCGCTCGCCGCGCTCGCGCCCGGCCTGGTCCACCTCGTCGACAGCCTGTCCAAGAGGGTCGCCCCCGGACTCACCGTCGGCTTCGCCGTCGTGCCGGAGGACCGCGTGGAGGCGGTGGCGCGGGCCGTCCGCTCCGGCGGGTGGAGCGCGGGGTCCTTCGCGCTGGAGGCGGCCGTGCGCTGGCTCGGCGACGGCACCGTGGACCGGCTGGTGGCCGCCAAGCGGCAGGACGCGCGACGCCGGCAGCGGCTGGTCGCCGAGAAACTGGCCGGGTTCGCCGTACGGTCCGACCCGGCCGCCTACTTCGCCTGGTGGGAACTGCCCGCGCCCTGGCGGGCGGACACCTTCACGGCCGCGGCACGGTCGCACGGCATCGCCGTCACCCCGGGTACGGCCTTCCGCGTCGACCCGAGCCGGACACCGGACGCGGTCAGACTCGGACTCGGGTCGGTGTCGGAGGGCCGCTTGGGGCGGGCACTGGAGACGCTCGCCATCGTGGCGCGGGGCGAGGCAGCCGGACGGTGAGGGCGGGCCGGGAGCCGGCAGTGGCCTGGGGTGGTGCGCGGGGTGCCGGCAGTGGCCTGGGGGTGGTGCGCGGGGGTGCCGGCAGTGGCCTGGCCGTTGTGCATGGGTGGCCGGGCAGGCGTGGGCCTGTTCCGGTCGCGGTCAGGCTTTGGCTCGGGTCGGTGTCGGAGGGGTGGTCGGGGACGCCCGGCGGCGTCGCGTGCGGCGGGACAGCCGGAGGCGGCGGGTGAGCCGGACGGCGAGGGCGACCGCCAGGCCGAGGCCCATCAGCAGCCAGGCGGTCATGCGCAGGGTGCCGGTCAGGGCGTCGTAGACGGCGCCAGCCGCCGGGTGGGGCACATCGGCGGGCAGGTCGGCCAGGGTCAGGCCGCGGCCGACGGCCAGGGCGACGGCGAGCAGGGCGCCGCCCAGCGCCGTGCCCAGGGCGGTCGCGATGACGGCCCGGCGCCGGTGGACGGCGAGCGCGATGCCGCCGACGGCGAAGACCACGGCCGCCACCGGCAGCCAGAAGCCGGCGACTTCGAGCACGTGGAACCCCTTCCGCAGCGTGGGCAGCCGGTCCGCCGGGAGCACGGGGACCTCGGTGTGCTCCACCGGGATGTGCGCGGCGAGCGGCACGTGATCACGGGTGAGCTGGCGTTTGACCTGGGCGGTGACGGGGGCCAGGTCGACGGTGACGGCGCGCTCGTCCTCCCCGCGCAGGGCGCGCAGGACGGCGTCGTGGGTGATCCGGTTGCCGGTGTCCCAGGCCAGCCGGAAGGCGCGGGTCTGGGTGAAGGAGCGCACCGCGTCGTGCACGAACGGCCGGACCGAGCCGCGTACCGGACGCACGTCCAGGTGCTCGTCCACCGCGCGCAGGATGCCGTCGCCGACCGTGTCCACGACGGCGTCCCGCACGGCCGGGTGGGCGGCGAGCGGTGCCATCGTGGTGACGTACCGGCCCGTGTCGGCGAGCCCGTACGCCGCCCAGGCCGCCAGCGCGCCGAACGGCACGAGGAGGCAGGACAGGGTGATCAGTACGGCCGACAGGGCGCTCCTGAGGCGTGAGGGCACGCTTCCAGGCAAGGACCACCGGGGCCGGGGCGCGAGCGGGAGGACTGCGTTCGGGCGCTCTCCGGTGGAGGGTTCACCCGAACGGGTGTTTCCTGGTGCTGGGGGGAAGGAAGTGGCTGATGCGGGCCACTGGGGACACAGGGGAGTGCGTGGGCCCCGGCCGACCGGCCGGGGCCCCCGCGCAGCCGCGTAGGGCCCCGGCGTACTCCGCGGCCCCGGCGTCCCGGCGTCCCGGCGCCCGTCCCGGTGTCCTCAGCGGCCCCGGCGCCCGTCCCGGTGTCCTCAGCGGATCCGGCGTCCGAACGCGTCCTCCCGCGTGTAGTAGTGGTAGAAGAACGCGGCGAAGGTGGCCGCCGACACCAGCAGGGACATCAGCACGGTCCGCAGCACGTCGCCGCCCTGGCTGGAGCTCTGGGTGGGGATGAAGCTGCCGCGCTGGTTGTAGAGGAAGCCGAACGCGCAGCCGACGAACGCCGTCCACAGCAGCGCGTGCACCTCCCGCGGCATCCGGGGGGTCAGGATCAGCAGGGTCGCGCACAGCACCGCGAACACCAGCGCGCTGACGAAGCCGAGCAGGAGGTTCCAGCCGGTGATCGGGCCGCCGAAGCGGTTGTTGGCCGCCACCCAGTAGCCGTAGGCCAGTCCCAGCACGACCGGGACGGCCAGCCGGCCGATCGCGTGGGTGCGCGCGTCGAAGACGTCGGGTGAACGCCGGACCATGTCGGACGACCGCCGCTCCGCCGCCGCCGCCGCCGGCGTGCGGCCGGGCCGGGACATTCCGCCGGGCGCGGGTGCCGCTTGAGCCATGGGAGCACTCCTCTCTCCTCGCCCCCGTGTCCAGGGCACACCGGTGCGCACGGCCTGGCAACTCGGCCAGGAGGGTGACGAGTGCCCGGATGCGTGCCGTTCTCCCCCGTGGTTCGCTGAGGGGCATGGAGGGCCGGTCGCCGTGACGGAGATGGAGTTCGGGCGGCGCCGTCGCCCGCTGCTACGGATCCGCGGGGCGGGCGTCGCGTGGCTGCCGCCCCTGCTGCTGCTCGCCGGGATCGTCCTGCTGGACCTCAACACCAGCGAGAGGTTCCGGATCGTCACCTGGATCGTGCTGGTCCCGGGCATCGCCGCCGCGATCTGCGGGGTGTGGACGACGGCCGCCTACGTCGTGCTGTCCGTGGTGACGTACGTCCTCGTGGACAGCGCCTGGCCCGACCAGTACCAGGCCGGATTCGGCGACTTCCTCCTCGTCGCCCTCGGCGGCGCCCTGGCCACCCTGGCCGCGGTCGTGCGCGTGCGTCAGGAACGGCACGCCGGGCACATGCGGGACATCGCCGAGACCACCCGGCGCACCGTGCTGCGTCCGCTGCCGCCGCGCTGGGCCGGGCTGGACCACGCGGGCGTGTATCTGGCCGCCGACGTCGACGCGCGGGTGGGCGGCGACTTCTACGACATCCAGCCCGGTCCGCACGGCGCCCGGGTGCTCGTCGGCGATGTGCAGGGCAAGGGGCTGGGCGCGGTGGAGGTCGCGGCGGCGCTGCTCGGTACGTTCCGTGAGGCCGGGTACCACGAGCGGGACCTCAGGACCGTCGCCGAACGCCTGGAGACCCGGATGCGGCGGCACCGCGCCCACATGGCCGCGCTCGGCCGGGACGAGGGCGACCGCTTCGCCACCGCCGTCCTCATCGCCTTCCCCGACAGCACCACGGACGCGATCGACGTCACGAACTTCGGCCACGAGCCCCCGCTCGCCGTCGGCCCGCACGGAGTCCGCGAGCTGCCCAGCGGCGACGGGCTGCCGCTCGGCCTCGGCGACCTCGCGGGCGGGCCGCCGCCCGTGCACCGGGTGCGGCTGGCCGCCGACGAGACGCTGCTGCTGGTCACCGACGGGGTGACCGAGGCCCGCGACGAGCCCGGCGAGTTCTACGAGCTGGCCCGCGAGGTGTCCCGCGCGGTCCGCGCGGACCCCCGCCGCACCGAGCCCCGCCGCCTGGTGCGCCGGGTCCGCGACGGCGTACTGCGCCACACCGGCGGCTGCCTGGAGGACGACACGACGATCTTCGCGCTCCGGCGGTTGCCGGACGACGGGGAGGAGCCGGGCGCGGGGGACGCGGCGCGCGCGGGCGGCGTGACGGGACCGGAAGCCCAGGCGGCCGACGACTCCGGAACCGGACGCGCACGGGGTGAGTGACGGCGGACATACCGCTGACGAGCCTCGGGCGGGGCGGCGGCGGTGCACCGGCGGGTGGCCGGCCGAGGGCACGTCGAGGGCACGTCGAGCGTCAGGCGATCCGGCGGCTCGCGGTTCGGCGGCTTGCGGTTCGGCCGGGCGCCGGAGCCCGGCCGGGCACCGGGGGCTCGCGGCGCGCCGGGGCTCGCGGGCAGGGGGGTACGAGGGGCGCGGGGGCGTTGGCTGTGCGGGCTGACGGGGGTCTCGGGCAGGGGCGGTGGGGCGTTGTCGGGGGTGGGTCGGGAGGACGCGAAGGAGGGGGTTTGCCGGGGGGACGCGTCGGTTTGCAGGCGCAGCGGTTACGGTGCTGGCTGGAGAACGGATCCACGGGGCCCCGGGTACGCAGGGGTCGCGGGGTCCACAGGGTGACTTGGGGGAGGCACGATGCCCGGAACCGTGCTGCTGCTCGCAGCCGCGCCGCTCGGCCGGGGGCGCCTGGTGGACGCGGCCGGTGTCCTGCCGGTGCTGGCCGCCGTCGCCCCCGCCGTCCTGTCCGGCGCCGGCACCGCGAACGTCATCGAACTCGTGGATCCGCTGGAACCGCAGGCCGTCCTCACCCGGCTGCGGGCCGCCGCGGCCTCCCCCGGCCCGCTCACCGTGTACGTCACCGGCCAGGTGCAGCTGGACCGCCGACAGCGCCGGCCCCACCTCGCCCTGGCCCGCACCACGCCGGCCACGGTCCGTTACACCGCGCTGCCCTGGCACTGGATCCGCGAGGAACTGCGCCTGCGCTCCGCCGGGGACACCGCGCTCGTCGTGGACCTGCACGCGGACGCCGAGGCCTGGCGGTACGTCACCGAGCACGGCCTCGACTCCGGCCGGAACACCGCCGTGTACGGCCGCATCGCCCCGGCGACGGGACGGCGGGGGCCGGCGGAGCCGGCGTACATGAAAACGGTGGCCACGCTGCTGCGCAGCGGCCACCGGCCCCCGCTGGACGCGTTGCACCAGCAGGCGGTGGACCGGATCCCGCAGGAGACGAAGGGCAATCTGCTGCTGGCCGACGCGGGGGGCTACGCCGTACCCGCCTCCCCGGTCTCCCCGGCTCCCCCGGCCTCCTCCACCACGTTCACCACGGTCACCGCTCCGCTCCCCTCCCCCCGCCCCGAGGACCCGCACGCCGCGATCAGTGCCGCCGTGCACGCCGGCCGGCACACCGAGGCGGACGGAATGGCCGCCCGGTACGAGGCGGAGGCGGTGCGGGGGTACGGCGCCGCTTCCGAGCAGGCACTGCACTGGAGCGAGGTGCGGGCCGATCTGGCGATGTTCGCGGGGGACCCGGTGCGCAGTTGCCGGGTCTGGCTGACGGTGGCCGAGACGCGGCTGGCCGCCGGGCAGGCGGTGGACGCGCCCGCCGTGGAGGCGGCCGTGGACCGCGCCCACCACCAGTGGACCCGGATCAAGGACACGGCGCGGGCCCGTGAACTCGGGCCCGCGCTCGCGGAGTTGCGGCTCAGGGTGCCGGGACGCCGGCATGGCGCGCTGGAGAGCGTCCAGCGGGAGCTGGGCCGGCTCCAGGCCGCCCAGTGACCCTTACTTGGTGAACGTGAAGTACTTCCAGGCGCCGTGCGTCGTGGAGTTCACGATGTCACCGGACGAGCTGTTGATGTACGACGAGCGCACCCGGAACCGCCAGCCGACGTCCTGGCCGTGGTCGCCGGTGATGCGGACCTTGGAGACGCCGTCGGAGCCCAGCTTGAAGTACTCGGGGTCGCCCGGGTACCAGCGGCCCTGGTAGTACACCTCGAACTCGAACTTCTGCGCCCGGCCCGGGTAGTACGACATCTTGGTCGTGATCAGCGGGTCCTTGGTCTTGTGGAAGAAGTAGTACGTGTGGCCCCACGCCGACTTGGCCTTGTAGTGGCTGCTGACCGAGGTGGACACGCTGACCCGGGCGCCGACGGTGCTGGCGGCGGACGCCGGCTTGTAGCGGGAGTCGCCCGCGAACTTCGCGGTGACCTTGGTGTCCCGCTTGAGGTCCAGCGTCACCGACAGGTTGCCGTCGGAGTTGACCTGGCCGGACTTCACCAGCTTGTTCGGCTTGTCGCTGCCGAACGGGTCGGCCCAGATCTCCACCGTGCGGTTCTTGTACGTCTTGCCCAGGTGGGCGGTGAACTTGACGTCCTTGCCGTACGCGTAGACCTTGCCGTTGTTGTTGACGGTCAGGGTCGGCTTGGCGCGGGAGACGTCGACGGAGTCCGAGCCGGAGGCCGCCGTGTGGGCGGCGTCGCCGGCGTAGGCCACCGTGTACTTCACCTTGCCGCCGGCTGGCGGGGTGTCGGTGAAGGAGAACGTGCCGTCGGCCTTGGTGACCGCCGCCGCGAGCACCTTGCCCTTCGGCGACTCCAGGTCGGTGCGGGTCACGGTCAGCTTGGTGCCGGCGGGGACGGCCGTCTTGGAGGCGACCTTGCCCTTGACGGTGAGCTGCTTGGCGCGGGTGGCGGTGGCCGGCGCGTCCACGGTGACGGTGGCGACCGCCTTGGTGGGCGCGTTCAGGACGCGCAGGGAGAACACGCCCTCGTTGTTGCTGGTCACCGCGAACAGCCGGGAGCCGTCCGGGGCCCAGGCCAGGCCGCCCCGGGCCAGCAGGTCGGAGCCGCTGCTGGTGCCGGTGTTGGGGAAGTCGTAGGTGCGGACCGCCTCGCTGGTGCCGGGCTTGAAGACGTAGACGTCCGGCTCGTAGGAGCCGTCGATGCCGGCCGCGACCGTGCCGTCCGGCGCGATGGCGACGGAGTTGGGGTACGCGTCCGTGACGTACTTGCCGTCCTCGTTGAGGTCGGAGGTCCGGAACACCTGCTGGTAGTACGGCGCGCCGCTGGCCACCACGACGTCCTTGCCGTCGGGGGTGACCTGGAGGTCGCCGAGGTTGCTGCCGGCCTCACGGGTGCTCGCCACCTTGGTGGCGGTGCCCGTCGAGACGTCGTACGAGGCCAGTTCGACCGGGCTCTGCCCGATCGCCCCGGCGATCAGGGTGCTGGAACCGGGCGCGGCGTCCAGCAGCGGGGCCGCGTACCAGCCGTTGTCCTGGCCGAGCGTGACCGTGTGGTCCTCGGCGGCCAGGTCGACGGAGCCGATGTTGCCCGCGGCGGCGCCGCCGTAGCCGAACCACAGCTTGCCGCCCGCGAGGGCGACGCTGAGCGGCTTGTCGCCGACCGTGTACCGGGTGGTCTCGGTGTCGGTGGCGGTGTCGAAGACGGCGATGGCGTCGAGGTCCTGCACGGCCGCGTAGAGCGTGCCGGAGTCGGCGGACAGCTCCAGGCCGGTGACGCCGGAGAGGTTGGTGGTGAGCTGCTTGACGACCCGGCCGGCGTAGTCGGTGACGACGATCTTGCCGTTCAGCGGGTCGCTGACGAAGACCTGCTGGTGGACGGCGTCGACGACGATGTCACCGGTCGTCCTGACCGGCAGGCTCTGGCTGGAGTCGGCGAAGGCCGGGGTGACGGCGAGGGCCGCCGAACTGAAGAGGACCGCCAGGGTGGTGGCAGCTGTGAGAGAGCGCTTGCGCACGCTGATTCGAACCCCCCGGAACGAATGAAAGAAAGACATGGGCGCCGCGCGGGCAGGGCGATGCGTCCGCCCCCTGTGCATGAACCGTGTGTGCCTCGTGCGGCGAGTGTGGAAAGACTAGGTCATGCCACTGACAAAAGCGCGCGGGCTCCGGAGTCGAGCGTGCGGACACCTGGGGCGACCGGGCACGGGCCGGGCGGGCGGAGGCGGACGGCCGCCGCGCGGTGACGCGATGGGTAGGGGCCGGCCGGGGACGCGCACGTGTGCCCCCTGCGCCTGTCACACGCCGCGGTGACCTGCGCGGACGCGACCGGCGTGGACGGCGGCACCGCTGCCGCGCCCGCCGCCGTCACCCCCGGGGGGGCCACTCGCGTCGGCGGTCCGGGAGCGCGGGGCGGTCCGTCCTCGGGGCCGCGCTCACGCGGCACCCGAGTGCCCTGACGCGCCGCCCCGGCCGCCCGCGCGTCCGTGGCCCTCAGGGATTCGCCTGCTGGGCCGTCGTGGGCGCCGGGGTGGCGCCGGCCGCGCGGGCCGGGCCGGCGTTCGCCGCGAGGAGGAGGGTCGCGGCGGCGATGACGGCCGCGACGATCCCCCGTGCGGTGGAGGTTCGGCCGATCGGGCGGATGCGGGAGTGGGGCGGTGCGTAGGGTGCGGATGTACGTCCGGGCACGGCGACCTCACAACACAACAGCGGCGTGTTAAGCATGTTTAATTCGCCGTTTAACCTAGGGGCTGCCGGAGCGCAACGGCAAGGGGTGTCAGGCCAGTTGGGGGGAGCAGGCGGCATGCGGGAGCGGGACGACCCGGAAGTCATCGGGCGGCGGGTACAACGGCTGCGCAATCAACGGGGGCTCACCCAGCGACAGCTGGCGGAGCCCGCGTACACACCCGCCTACATCTCCACCCTGGAGGCCGGGCGGGTCCGCGCCTCCGACGAGGCGTTGCGGCACATCGCGGACCGGCTCGGGGTCGCGTTCGAGGAACTGGCCGTCGGCCGGCCCGCCCACCTCGCCACCGACCTGCGGCTGCGGCTCACCGAGGCCCAGCGGATCCTCGCCGACGGACGGGCCGAGGAGGCCGCCGCCCAGTACGCCGTGCTGCGTGCGGAGGCCGAGGCGCACGCGCTGGGGTGCGAGCACGCCGCCGCCCTGCTCGGGCTCGGGGAGTGCGCGCTGGAGACGGGGCAGTTGACCGCGGCGCGCGAGTACTTCGAGCAGGCCGAGGAACGGCTCGCCGACAAGACCCTGCCCGTCCGGGTGCCCGCCCTGCGCGGCCGGGCCGTCGCCCACTACCTCGCCGGTGAGCTCCGGTACGCCGTCTACCTCCTGGAGACCGCCCTCGACGAGCTGAACCGGGGCGGACTGCACGACCCCGACGCGCTCCTGCTGCTCTACGCCAGCATCATCGGCCCGTACATGGACATGGGCGCCCACGCCCGCGCCGCCCAGGCCGCCGAGCTGGCCCTCGCGCTCGCCCCGCAGGCCGGCGACCCCGCGCTGATCGCCCGGATGCACCGCTCGGTGGCCCGCACCCTGCTCGCCGAGGGCCGGGCCGCCGAGGCCGACGCCTCCCTGGCCAAGGCCGCCGAGCTGTACCGCCGGCTGAGCCTGCGCACCGAGCTGGCCAACTGCCACTGGATGCGCGGCTACGTCTGCGCCCAGAACGGCGAACTGGAGCGCGCCGAGGACGAGCTGCGCCAGGCGCACGCCATGCTGTCCCAGACCCGGGCCGCCCTGTACCGCAGCCAGGCCGCCGTCGAACTCGCCGACGTCCTGCACCGCCGGGGCAAGTCCGGGGAGGCCGCGGAACTGCTGGAGGGCGTCCTCGGGGACTTCTCCTCCGAGCGCGGCGCCGTGCACGCCGCCGGCGCGCACCGCCTCCTCGGCATCATCGCCGAGGACGCCCGGGACACCGAGGCCGCCGAGGAGCACTACGTCCGCGCCCTCAGCCTGCTGGAACGCGCGGGTGCCGCCGGCGACCTCGCCGACCTGTGCCGCCTCCTCGGCGACCTGTTCCGCCGTACGGGCCGCGTGGAGGCCGCCCTGGACGCCTACCGCACCGGCCTCGGCCACCGCACCGCCCCCGGCACCACCACCCTCGGCGCGGCCCCCGCCCAGCCGCCGCTCTGAGGCCTCACACCTGCGCCCGGCCCTGCTTGCGGATGTCGGCCAGGCGCAGGGCGCCGACCTGCACGGCCGCCTGGGTCGCACCGTTCGGTACGTCACCCAGGCCGCCGTTGGTCAGCGCGAACGCGTCCTCGCCGACCCGGACGGCGGCCACGTCCAGGGTGAGCAGGAACTCCTGTCCGTCGGACGTCGTACCGGCGAGGGTGACGCGCAGCCCCTGGCGGGCGTCGCCGACCTCGGGCAACGGGGCGTCCACGACCTGTACGTCCTCCACGAGCCCCAGCTCGGTGGTGGCCGTGAACCGCGCGCACCGCGCCGGCAGCGTCCGCAGCCACGCCAGCGCGGCGTCGACGTCCGCCGGGCGGCGGGCGCCGATCTGGTAGCGGAGCTGGGCGTCGGTGCCGGCGTCGTCCAGGCCGACGGCGACGCGCGCCGGTCCGCCGAGCAGTTCGTCGCTGTACAGGGCGTCCAGCAGCCGCTGGCACTCCCCGGCCGTGGTGCGCGCCTTCAGCAGCCCGTCGTGCCAGGTGGCCGCGCCGCGCGTGGCGATCCAGGGATCGCCGAGGTCGGTCTGGGTGATCAGCGCGGCCTGCGCCTGCGCGTCGCTGAGCGAGGCACCGCCGGTCGGCGCGGACGTCCTGGGTGTCGGGGCCGGCCGGTCGAGCGTGGGCAGCGGGTAGGGCGCGCTCTCCGGGTGCTCCAGGCCGAGGGCCGCGCAGCCGCCGGCGATCAGCAACCCGGAGCCGATCAGGCAGAGGACGACGGCACGGGGGAGGTGGGGTATCTCGGGGGACATCGGTGCCTCCTGGGCAGCGTGCGGCCGGGGTGCCTGGTCTCACGGCACCACCGCCCTGACCTGCGCACCAGCGCTCCGGGCCGTACGGGTGAGGGGGCGCGGAAAATCCGTGGCCCGGTCCCCGCGGGGGGCGGTACGGTGCCGTCCATGCAGCGCGCCCGCCTGTGCCCGTCGAGCACGACGACGCCGGAGACCGTCCCGGCGCGCTGACACCTGACCAGCACCGAAGCCCCGGGGCGCACGCCCCGGGGCTTCGTCGTGCACCGGGGACCCGCGCCTCCCGCACCGAGGAGACCCGGATGAACGACAAGCTGCCCGACCACCGCCGTCTCGGCCGTGAACTCGGCCTCTTCGACACCGACCCCCTGATGGGCGCCGGCCTGCCCTACTGGCTGCCCGACGGGGCCGTCGTCCGGCACACCCTGGAGGAGTACGTCCGGGACGCCGAACGCCGGGCCGGCTACCGGCACGTGTACTCGCCCGCGCTCGGCAAACGGGAGCTGTACGAGATCTCCGGGCACTGGGACCACTACCGCGACGACATGTACCCGCCGATGCGGCTCGGCGCCGAGGAGGTCGTCCTGCGGCCCAGCCTCTGCCCCCACCACGCCCTGATCTACCGCTCCCGCTCCCGCAGCTACCGCGAACTCCCCCTGCGCATCGCCGAACTGGGCGCCATGCACCGCGCCGAGCTGTCCGGCGTGCTCGGCGGCCTGACCCGGGTCCGCGCCATCCACCTCAACGACGCGCACGTCTTCTGCACCCTGGACCAGGCGGTGGCCGAAGCCCGCGCCGCCCTGGAGCTGATCGCCCGCGCCCACGCCGACCTCGGCATCGAGGCCGTACGCCACCGGCTCTCGCTGCCCGGCGCGGGCGGCAAGTACGTCGCCGACCCGGAGCTGTGGCGCCGGGCGACCGGACTGCTGCGGGAGGTCCTCGCCGGGGCCGGGGTGGCGTACCAGGAGGCGGAGGGCGAGGCCGCGTTCTACGGCCCGAAGATCGACGTGCAGATCGCGGACCCGGCGGGCCGCGAGTCCACCCTGTCCACCGTGCAGATCGACTTCCACCAGCCCGCCCGCTTCGACCTGCGCTACATCGGCGCCGACGGCGCGAGGCACCGGCCGGTGATGGTGCACCGCAGCATCATCGGCAGCGTGGAGCGGGCCGTGGCCCACCTCGTCGAGACCCACGGCGGTGCGTTCCCGGCCTGGCTGGCCCCCGTCCAGCTGACCGTGCTGCCGGTGGCGGAGGAGCAGACCGGGGCGGCGGCGGCGCTGGTCCGCGAGGCGACCGCGCTGGGCCTGCGCGCCGAACTGGCCGGTCCCGGGGAGGGCACCCTGGGCGCCCGGATCCGCGCGGCCCGCCTGGTGCCGTACCAGGCGGTGATCGGTGCCCGGGAGGCGGACGCCGGGCTGGCCGCCGTACGCCTGCGGGACGGCCGCCGACCCGGTCCGCTGCCCGCCGCCGAACTCCTGCGGCGCGTCACCGGACGGGTGGCGGGGCGCGGGACCGGGCTCTGGGACTGATCCCGGGCCGGGACTGATCTAAGGTCGGCACGACGGAAGGAGTCCGCCGTGGACGGTCAGCCCATACCCGTGATCATCGACTGCGACACCGGCGTCGACGACGCCCTGGCCCTGCTGTTCGCCGTGCGCCACCCGGGACTCGACCTCCGGGCGGTGACCTGCGTGGCCGGGAACACCGACGTGGACGGGGTGGTCCGCAACACCCTCACCGTGCTGGAGCAGGCGGGCGCCCCCGACATCCCGGTGGCCCGGGGTGCCGAGCGCCCGCTGCTGGAGCCGGCCCGTCCGGCCCCGGTGCACGGCGTCGACGGCATGGGCGACCTGGGCCTGCCCGCGCCCACCCGGACCCCGGTGGCCGTCGACGCCGTCACCCTCCTGCACCGGGAGATCCTGGCCTCCCCGCGCCCGGTGACGCTGATCCCGACCGCGCCGCTCACCAACATCGCCCTGCTGCTGCGCACCCACCCCGAGGTGACCCGGAACATCGAGCGGATCGTGTTCATGGGCGGGGCGGTGGCGACCGGGAACGCCACGCCGGTCGCGGAGTTCAACGTCTGGCACGACCCGGAGGCGGCGGCGATCCTGCTGACCGCCGGGGTGCCGATCACCATGTACGGCCTCGACGTCTTCCAGCAGGTCGTGGTGGACAGCGGTGAGGTGCACCGGCTGCGCGCGAGCGGTGAGCCCGGCACCCGCCTGGCCGGCGAGTTGCTCGCCCACCGGCCGGCCCACCAGGGCGAGCCGCCCCAGGCGGAGGAGGCGGGCGGCCTCGGCGACGCGGGCGCGGTGTGCGCGGTCGCCGACCCGCAGGGCATCACCACCCGCCTGCTCCCGGTCGAGGTCTCCCTCGCCCCGGGCCCCGCCCGGGGCCAGACCGTCGTCGACCGCCGCCCCCACCCCGGCGAGTCCGAGATCCACGAGGGCGGTCGCGAACGCGCCCTGGTGGACGTGGCGTTGGAGGTGGACGCCGACCGTTACGTGAAGCTGTACCTGGAGACGGTCGCGCGCTAGACAGGACCTGGCCGGCTACTCGGCGGCGGACGGGGAGACCGCCCAGCGCTCCTCCACCCGGGCGACCTTCCAGTACGCCAGCGCCGCCGCCCACACCAGCACGAACAGGCCGACGATGAGGTAGCCGACGTTGTCCAGGTCGAGGCCGGCGATCCAGCCGGTGATGTCGTCGTGCAGGCCGAACTTCTCGTGCAGGACGCCGACCAGCTCGATGGTGCCGATGAAGAAGGCGACGGCGATGGACAGGCCGGTGATGGCGAGGTTGTAGAAGACCTTGCGGACCGGGTTGGAGAACGCCCACTGGTAGGCGAAGTTCATGAAGGTGCCGTCGAGGGTGTCGAACAGGCTCATCCCGGCGGCGAAGAGCAGGGGCAGGCAGAGGATCGCGTACCAGGGCAGTCCCGCCGCCGCGCCCGAGCCCGCCATCACCATCAGCGTCACCTCGGTGGCCGTGTCGAAGCCCAGGCCGAAGAGGAAGCCGAGCGGGTACATCTGCCCGGGGCGGGAGACGGACTTCGTCAGCCGGCCGAGGACGCGGTTCATGAACCCCCGCGAGTCCAGGTGAGCTTCCAGCTCCCTCTCGTCGAACGCGCCCGCGCGCATCGCCCGGAAGACCTTCAGGATGCCCACCAGGGCGACCAGGTTCAGGGCGGCGATGAGGTAGAGGAACGTGCCGGAGACCGTCGTGCCGAGGAAGCCGAGCACCTGGTGGGTGGTGGAGCCCTCGTTCATGACCTTCCCGGCCAGTGAGGTGCCGCCCGCGATCAGCAGCGCGAGCAGCACCACCACGCTGGAGTGGCCCAGCGCGAACCAGAACCCGACCGACACCGGCCGCTTGCCGTCGGCCATCAGCTTGCGGGTGGTGTTGTCGATCGCCGCGATGTGGTCGGCGTCGAAGGCGTGCCGCATGCCGAGGGTGTAGGCCGTGACACCGAGCCCGACCCCGAAGACATCGGGGCCCACCTTGTAGTGCTCGGGCGCGACGAGGACGTAGAGGATCCCGAACGCGACGACGTGCAGGGCGACGATCACCGCCAACAGCCCCACCGTCTTGACGGTGTCCTCACGTCGCCAGCGGAAAGACGCGGCATCAGCCATCAGTTCACGCTCCAGCACCTCGTGGATCACTTCGTGAGCTGCCGTGGCCGGTCTCCTGGCTTACGGGTCGTGCGTCCGCCGTCCCTGCCTTCCCGGTCTGCGACCAGTGGCCCGGCGGTGCCGGACGGAACGGGAACTCCCCGATCACAGTGGCGAGGGCCGCGTCGACCTTCCATCGACTTCCCGAACACCACGGCCCGCCCACCGTAGAGGGGCACGCGGTTTCCTGCATAGCTGCGTACCTGCGCAGGTATCGAAGATCACAAACAGGGGCCTGCCAGACTGGCCCCATGCATCTCGTGCCTGCCGACCGAGCCGACCGTCGTTCCATCGACGGGCACCGGGTGTGCGAGGCGATCGCCGCCATCGGTGAGACGGGGCGCCTGCGCACCTGGGCCGACCGCTTCTCGCTGCTCGCCGACGCCAACCGGCTGGCGCTGCTGGTCGCGCTGCACCGTACCGGGCCGCTCGCCGTGTCGGATCTCGCCATCGCCACGGGGATGAACGACCCCGCCGTCTCCCAGGCCCTGCGGCTGCTGCGGGCGGCCGGGGTCGTCGCGGGGGAGAAGGAGGGGCGCGTGGTGCGGTACAGGGTGGTGGACGAGGACGTCCGGGGGCTCTTGGAGCACTGCGTCGGCTGAACGGCCGTACAGGGTTCCCTTTCCGGGCAATGTGGACAGATACAGATTCCGTACCGTCGTCCGTCCCCTGGGAGCCCGTATGGCAGACCTCTCGCCGGACCTCTCGTCCAGGAACCCCGACTGGTGGCGGCAGGCCGTCGTCTACCAGGTGTACCCGCGCAGTTTCGCCGACGCCGACGGTGACGGCCTCGGCGACCTGCGGGGCGTCACCGAGCGGCTGGGCCATCTCGCCGGCCTCGGCGTGGACGCCCTGTGGCTGAGCCCCTTCTACCCCTCCGAACTCGCCGACGGCGGCTACGACGTCATCGACCCGCGCGGCGTCGACGAACGCCTCGGCACCCTGGACGACTTCGACGTCCTGGTGGGTGAGGCCCACCGGCTCGGGCTCAAGGTCGTCGTGGACATCGTCCCCAATCACACCTCCCATCTGCACCGCTGGTTCCAGGAGGCGCTGCGTGCCGGGCCCGGTTCCGCCGCCCGGGAGCGGTACGTCTTCCGGCCGGGGCGCGGTGCGCACGGTGAACTGCCGCCCAGCGACTGGCAGTCGGTGTTCGGCGGCAGCGCCTGGCGGCGGGTGCCCGACGGGGAGTGGTACCTGCACCTGTTCGCCCCCGAACAGCCGGACCTCAACTGGGACGACGAGGAGGTCCGCGCCGACTTCCGCACCACCCTGCGGTTCTGGTCCGACCGGGGCGTGGACGGCTTCCGCGTGGACGTCGCCCACGGCCTGGCCAAGGACCTCACCGAGCCGCTGCGGGACACCGGCGGCATCGGCGCGACCGGCGAGCAGGCCCTGCCGCTGGTGCCACCGGGCAGCCACCCGTACTGGGACCGGGACGAGGTCCACGAGATCTACCGCGACTGGCGCAAGATCTTCGACGCCTACAGCCCGCCGCGCACCGCCGTCGCCGAGGCCTGGGTCCCCGGCGCCCGGCGCGCCCTGTACGCCCGTCCGGACGAGCTCGGCCAGGCCTTCAACTTCGAGTACCTGGAGGCACGCTGGGACGCGGAGGAGCTGCGGGACGTCATCGCCGCCTCACTGGTCACCGCCCGGGCCGCCGGGGCCTCCGCGACCTGGGTGCTGTCCAACCACGACGTCGTACGCCACGCCTCCCGGCTCGTGCTGCCGGCCGGCACCGATCCGGCCGCCTGGCTGCTGTCCGGCGGCACCGCGCCCGCGATCGACACGGCGGCCGGACTGCGCCGGGCCCGGGCGGCGACCCTGCTGATGCTGGCGCTGCCCGGTTCGGCGTACCTCTACCAGGGGGAGGAACTCGGCCTGCCCGAGGTCGCCGACCTGCCCCCCGAGGTGCTCCAGGATCCGATCTGGGAGCAGACCGGCCATGTCCGCAAGGGCCGCGACGGCTGCCGGGTGCCGCTGCCGTGGACGACGGCCGGACCGTCGTACGGCTTCGGGCCCGGGCCCGGCTGGCTGCCGCAGCCGACGTCCTTCGCGGCGTACGCCGTGGAGGCGCAGACCGGCACCGAGGGCTCCACGCTGGAGCTGTACCGCTCGGCCCTGCGGCTGCGCCGCAAGCTCCTCCAGGGCGAGACGCTGACCTGGACGCCGGACGCGCCCGCGGGCGTCCTGGACTTCGGCCGCACCGAGACCTGGCGGAACGTCACGAACCTCGGCACCGAGCCGGTACCGCTGCCGCCGGGCGAGGTCCTGCTGAGCAGCGGCCCCCTGCCGGAGGGAAGGGCCCTGCCGCCGGACACCACGGTGTGGCTCGCCTAGCCGGCCGACGGAACGGGGCCGGGGGTGAGGCCGGCGCCCGTGCCGCCGCCGAGGCCGCCGAGGTCCAGCGGGGTGGACGTGGCGGTCGGCGGCGGGGTGAGCACCACCTCCGGCTGGCCCGCCGGCGGGGCCGGCGGCGTCAGGTCGGACGAGGGCAGCTTCGGCGGGGTGGTCTGGTTGAAGATGGTCTGGTCGAAGTCGACCAGACCGGTCTTCTCCATCACCGTGATGTGGTCCAGGACGGTGTCGTTGGCCTGGTCGGCGAGGGCCCGCACCAGCGAGTTCTTGGTGGTGGAGCGGATCTTCGCGATCGTGTTGAAGATGGAGCCGTGCGTCATCCGCAGGATGTTGGCGAAGTCGGTGTCGAACTGCTTGCCGCTCTCGCCCTTCAACTGGTCGACGAAGCCGACCTGTTGCGGACTCGCCACGTTGGGCAGCGTGATGTTCAGCATGGGGGCGATCTTGCGGCAGGAGGCGTCCAGCGCGGCGTGCCCGTCGACCAGGTGCTCGCTGGCCGTCCTGACCCCCTTGGTGGAGCCCTTCTGGAGCCCGATCTGACCGAGCGGGTACTCCCACAGGCCGGCCGCCCGCACCTTGACCACGAAGTCCCGGTCGGCCTCGGTGAGCGGTCCCCACTGTGTCTGCGCGATGATCCGCGACTGGGAGCTGGAGACGGTGCTCAGCCCGAGCATGCCCGGGTAGGCGAGGGCCGCGAGGGTCAGGGCCATCGCACCGCCCACGAAGAGAGTTCCCGTCGCGTTCCGCGAAAAGCGCACCGTTCCTCCTGCCTGCGGGTCCCGCCCGTCGTTCGGACGCACAGCAGTACGGATGCCGGGGCCGCCCGTCTCAGTGCCCGCGGGTAAAGAATCTCCCGGGTGCGTTGGCGGAAGGTTGACCGGTGCCCGGCACAAGGTTGACCGCTCCTCGGGAGAAGGCAGACCGGGGCCGCCCCTAGATTCGCCGCATGCCCCCGCCGTCACTGCCACGGCCCCCCGCCGCGCTGCCCGTCCTGCCCTACCGCAAGCCCACCAAGGGCCGCGACTACTGGGTGCTGGACGACGTCCTGCCGGACGTCGACGCCGTACGGCAGCGGTGCCTGGCCAAGGACGACTGGGTCGAGGGGTATCCGTACACTTCCGAGACCTGGCCCGGCCTGCGCGCCATGCCCGGTCTGGAGCCGGGTGAACTGGCCCGGATCGAGCGGCTGGTGAAGAAGGCGACCGGGGCGCGGGAGCTGTGGGTGCAGCGGGCGCCGGGCGGCGGCACCCTCAACCACAACTGCGTCCAGGTGGTCGGCGAGGGCGAGAGCGAGCCCCGCCCGCACACCGACTCCCGCGCGCTGTGCCGGTACGCGGCCGTGCTCTACCTCAACCCCGGGGCGCCCAAGGACTGCGGGACCGCCTTCTACCGCCAGTCGCTGCCCGGCGGCCGGCTCGGCGGCAACATCGTCCAGGCCCCGCACACCAACCTGGTCGAGGCGCTGGGCACGCGGTACGTCCCGGCGGACCACTTCGAGGAGGACGTCCGCGTCCCGCACCGGTACAACCGTCTGCTGCTCTACCACGCCAACCTGGTGCACAGCGCGACCGGGTACGCCGGCCGGACGCTGGAGGAGAAGCGGATGACGGCGGTGTTCTTCTGGATGGCCTGACCGGCACGGCCGGCACCGCCCGCCCTCGCGTGGGGCCGCGGGCGGTGTGAGGAGGCCGGGTGTGCGGTACGCATGACCGGTATGAGCAGTGTCGCCATCGTGGGAGCCGGGCCGGGGCTCGGGACCGCCGTCGCGCGCCGGTTCGGGCGGGAGGGGTTCGCCGTCGGGCTCGTCGCCCGGGACCGGGGGCGGCTGGACGTGATCGCCGGCGCACTCGCGGCCGAGGGCGTCACCGCCCGGGGGTTCGCCGCCGACGTGCGCCGGCCCGAGCGGCTGGCCGCGGCGCTCGGTGAGCTGGCCGACGCCCTCGGGACCGTCGAGGTGCTCCAGTACAGCCCGGTGCCGCACCGCGACTTCATGCGCCCCGTGCTGGAGACCCGGCACCGGGACCTGGTGGGGCCGATCGAGTTCTCCGTGTACGGCCCGGTGGCCGCCGTACAGCAGGTGCTGCCGGGCATGCGGCGGCTCGGGCGGGGGACGATCCTGTTCGTCAACGGCGGGAGCGCCGCCGTACCGCATCCCGAGCGGGCCGGCACCTCGATCGCCTTCGCGGCGGAGAGCGCGTACGGGCACCTGCTGCACGACCGGCTGGCGAGCGAGGGGATCCACGTCGCCCAGCTGATCATTCCCGGGGTCATCACGGCAGGTCACGAGCGCAAGGACCCGGAGGTGCTCGCGGAGAGGCTGTGGACCCTGCACCGGGAGCGGCACGGGTTCCGGCACTACGCCGACGACCTCGGCGGCTGACCGGCCGCCGACCGGCCGGAGGCGGCCACCCTGCGGAGAATGACGTTGTGAGCCAATATGGGGCTATTGGCCGCTTCGCTCTCTTCAAAGGGGGCCCCATGGCTGTCGACATCCCTCCGCTCGTCAAGCCGTCACGGCTCAGAAGCCGGGGCGGACTCCTGGGCGAGTGCCTGGCGGAGTTCCTCGGAACCTTCGTCCTCATCTCCTTCGGCTGCGGTGTGGTCGCGACGGCGGTCGCGGCACTGCCCGGTTCGGGCCGGGCCGCGACCCCCACCACGATCTTCCTCGCGGCGGGGGACTGGCTGCTGGTCACCTGGGGCTGGGCGCTGGCCGTCGTCTTCGGTGTCTACGTGGCCGGCGGCGTCAGCGGCGCCCACATCAACCCGGCCGTGACCCTGGCCATGGCCGCGCGCCGCGGCTTCCCCTGGGTCAAGGTGCTGCCCTACTGGTTCGCACAGGTCGTCGGCGCCCTCACCGGGGCCGCGCTGGTCTACCTCGTCTACCACAACGCGATCGACGCCTACGACAGCATCGTGCCGGGACCGAAGGTGAACGGGCACACCAACGCCACGTTCTCGATCTTCGCGACGTTCCCGGCCGCGTACTTCCACGGCGGCATCTGGGGGCCGCTCATCGACCAGATCGTCGGCACGGCCTTCCTGCTCATGCTGATCGCGGCCGTGCTCGACCTGCGCAACCAGGCCGTGAAGGCCAATCTCGCCCCGCTGATCGTGGGCTTCGTCGTCGCCGCGATCGGCATGTCCTACGGCGCCAACGCCGGCTACGCCATCAACCCGGCCCGTGACTTCGGGCCGCGCCTGCTCACCTACGCGGCGGGCTGGGGCAGCCTGGCGTTCCCGGGGAGCGTGTCCGGCTCGTTCAGCGCCTACTGGTGGATCCCGATCGTCGGCCCGCTGATCGGCGGCCTGATCGGGATCCTGGTCTACGACCTGTTCATCGGCGACGTGCTGCTCCTGCGCTCCGAGCTGGCCCAGCTGCCGGAGCCGGGCAGGTCGACCCCGGTACGGACCACCGACGAGGAGTAGTCGCGGGACCCGGCCCCGGGCGGGCCGGGCTCCCCGCGCCGGCCCCGGGCACCACCAGCCCGCCGGCCCCGCCCGCCGCCGCGGGCGCGCCCTCGCGCAGGCCGTCCGGGACCGCCTGCCCGCCCGGCCCTCTTCTGCGATAATCGCGCTCCATGCCGTGACGGAGCGTCAATCGTCCGGGGCGAGGGGGGTACGCAGCACGATGAGCGCCGGGCGACGGCGGGCTCTGCTGATCGCGGTGCCCGCGTATCCACAGCTGGAACAGGTGCCGGGGCTGCGGGACGACTTCCCGGCCCTGCCCTTCACCGTCAAGGACGCCGGGGCCCTGCGCACCACCCTGCTGCGCAGCGGCTACCTGCCGGAACACGTGACCGTGCTCGACGACGAGGACGCCACCGGCGAGGGCAGCATCCGGGACGAGCTGGGCCGGTTCCTGAACTCCTGCGAGGACGGCGACACGGGCCTCGTCTACTTCTCCGGCCATGGCGTCCGCTTCGGTGACACCGACTACCTCGTCCCCAGCGACGTCCGCGCGCGGTGGGGACAGGACGGCGAGCGCACCCTGGGCCCGCACGGGCTCATCGAGATCGTGCCCGACGAACTGCTCGCCCCCCTGCGGTCCAGTGCCACGGTGATGCTCTGCTTCGACGCCTGCCGGAGCAGCGGCGACACCCCGCCGGCCACCTTCGAGGGCATGAAGGTCAGCCGTCCCTGGGACAACGTCGTCGTGCTGAGCGCCTGCGCCGCCGGCGAGGAGGCCCTCGCGCACGCCGACGACGGCAGCGTCCTCGCCAAGGCGCTGAGCGAGACCCTGGCGCCGGAGTCCCCGGCCCGTACGTTCGGGCAGGTCATCCAGCGCGTGGAGGACCGCGCGGAGGAGATCGCCGCGCAGTACACGTACCGCAGACCGCCCAGGGCCGTCGGGCGGTGGCTGGGCAAGGACGTGACGGGCGGTGCCCACGCCGGCGTCCCGCTGTGCGAGGCGATGCCGTCGGCCGGTCCCTGGACCGACGCGGTCCTCCGGTCGCACCTGTGGGAGCGCACCGACGGCACCTCCGCCCAGCGCGGCAGGGCCAGGGAGCACCTCGCGGAGGTCGTCGGCAGGACCGTCGCCATCCGCAGGAGCCGGGACACCGGGGCCGACCCGTGGGACGACCCGCTCGTCCCGCAGCGGCTGATCGAGCGGCTCGGCCACCTCGTCGACGCCGCCGGCGCCCGGCTGAGCCTCATCGAGTCCGTCGTCCTCCTCGGCGCCCCGTTCCTGCGCGAGGCCGCCCTCGCCTGCGGACTGGCCGCGCTGCGCGCCGTGACCGGGGACGACGGCCCGGACGACGGCGCCCCCGCCCAGGAGCCGCCCGAGGACAGCTTCGCCGCCCACCTGAGCCGCGACATGGGTGACGTACGGCGCGCCCACCGGCAGATCGAGGCGACCCGCCGGACGCTGCTGCGCCGCGGGCACAAGACGGACGCCCGCGGTGCGGAGTACTGGCTGCGGCACCGCTTCCTCGCCGACTGGGACCTGCTGTGGGAGGACCGCGGGGACCCCGAGCTGGACAGCCTGCGCGCCGCGACCGACCTGCTGGTGCAGGCCGCGGAGAGCGCCGCGGGCCTGACCCTGGGCAGCGACGAGCGGGGCGTGCTGCGGCGGGCCGTCGTCCAGGTCGTCTCCCAGCTGGGCACGGGCACCCCGGCCGACGCCGTCGCGCCCGACGGCACGCCGTGGGACACCGAGCTGTGCGCCTACCTGTGCGGGGAGGCGGACCGGTGGAGCTGGCGGCCCGGCGAGCTGGCCACGCTGCTGCACCTCGCCGGGCTGCTCGCCCTCGACCCGCGCATGCTCGACGGCGTGCTCATCGACCACCTGGGCCCGCGCGAGCCCACCCAGGTCCGGCCGGAGAGCATCATCGGCGAGATCGCCGCGAACGGCGGCTTCCTCCCGGCCACCCAGAACCGGCCGGCGGAGGGGGACGCGCCGGGCCGCGCCGTGGCCGGCCCCTGGAGGCTGGTGTTCAAGTGCGGCAGCGCGGCCCTGTTCACGGCGCTGGGCCGGCTCGCCGACCGGATCACCGCCGAGTCGCAGGCGACCCGGCGCGCCCGGGGCACCCTGCGGCCCGGCGACCTCCTGTCCGGTCTGCCGCCGGTGGTCAAGACCGAGGGCCTGCTGCCCCGCAACCGCGGCTTCGACAAGCCGCCGCCCCGGTTCCGGCTGGCCGAGGACGAGGTCAAGCCGCTCATCATGGGCACCCAGTTGTACGGGGACCGGATGCTGGCGGTGCGCGAGCTGTACCAGAACGCCCTCGACGCCTGCCGGGTGCGCCAGGCCCGGCGCCGGTACGCGGAGCACGCCCGGCAGTGCGGGGACGAGACCGAGCGGGAGCAACTGGCCGGGCGGCGCATCGTGTTCACGCAGGACACCGACCCGGACACCGGCCGCGCGTACATCCAGTGCGAGGACAACGGCGTCGGGATGACCGCCGAGGAGCTGCGGGACCTCTTCGCCCAGGCCGGCCGCCGCTCGGAGCAGTCCGCCGGCCGGATGCGGGAGATGCGCCGGTGGCGCCGCCGGGGTATCACCACCGAACTCAACAGCCGGTTCGGCATCGGCGTCTTCAGCTACTTCATGCTGGCCGAGGAGGTCGAGGTGACCACCCGGCCGGTCGACATGTCCGGGCACGTGCCCCTGACCGACGGCCACCGGGCCAGCGTCACCGCCGGCTCGGGGCTGATGCACCTGAGCCGGGAGCAGCGGGAGCTGGAGGGCGGCGGCACCCGGGTCCGGCTGTACCTGCACGACGACCCCGACGAGACCGACGAGCAACGCCCGTCCCTGATCCAGGCGTTGCGCGAGTTCCTGTGGTGCACCCCGGTGGAGGTGGTCGCCCGGGAAGGGGGCGGCGACCCGGTGGTCTGGCGGCCGGGCGAGTTGTACGGCGACTCCTCGCTGCCGAGCGCGCGCATCGCGGCCACCGAGGGCGTCTGGTGGGTGGAGGGCGCGGGCATGCTGCTGGCGGACGGGCTGCTCGTCTCGCAGTCCGAGCCCACCGAGGGGTATGTGGTGAACCTGCGGGGCAGGCACCGGCCGGAGCTGAGCGTCGACCGCAACCGCTTCCTCGGCCACGACGAGCAGAGCGTCGAAGAGGATCTCAAGAAGGCCGTCCCGGCGCTGGTCCGCTCGGCCTGGCGGCCGTTCCCGCTGGAGTGGCTGTGGGACCTCACCGACTCCCTGCCGCGGCTCGCACAGGAGGTCATCGGTCGGCTGATGGAGCGCGACGTCCCCGTGTCGCTTCCGGACCGGCTGGGACCCGACGCGTTGGGGGGCCACCCGGACATCACCCTGCGCGAAGTCGGCTGCCTGCCCGTCGACGGCGACTTCGTCAAGGAGGAGCGGCGGCGGTCCGGTGCCGGTACGAGCTTCTTCGAGGCCTGGCGCACCAGTGTCCTGGGTGTCACGCGGGACCGGAAGCCGGTCGGCACGCCCGACGGCTTCCCCGGGCCGGAGCCCCTGGACGCGGTCCTGTTCCGCGAACAGCCCGACGGGACCTTCGGTGAACTGCTGCGCGCCGCCGCCGTCACCGGGAACTCGCTGCGCGTGGTGACCCGTCAGTTGCGCCGGTACGCCATCGCGGGCGTGCCCGTCCCGGAGGCGGCCGACATCCGGGCCCTGGCGGACATCGTCCCGAGCCGGCTGGCGACCGAGCTGTACGTGGCGTTCCGGGACGCGTTGGCCCGGGACCCCTGGCACGGGGACGATCGCGGGAAGAACGCCGTGCGGCTGGCGATGGTCCGGGTGTCGGGCCGCGAGAAGGTGAGCCTCGGTGCTCTGGCGGAGCTGTTCGGACGGCTCGCGGTCCTCGATCCGTCGATCCCCGCGCCGCCCGACCTCAAGGGCCTGGCCGGCCATCGCGTGGACGCGCGGGAGCGACGCGTCCTGTTGAACGACCGGACGGGCGAGACGGACTACCGGCCACGGGACCCGTGGCCGTTCTCCGGGCTGGTGCGCCCGGTGGACGTCGCCTACCGGACCGCGCAGACGGGCATTCCGCCGGCCGAGATCGAGGCGGTCGTACGCCGCTTCGAACCACTCGGTTACCGGCTCGTCGGACCGGATCTGCCGGATCCCCTGGACGCGTCGCAGCTCGTCGCGCTCAGCCGCGACCTCGACGGGACGCCTCCCTTCCTCACCCCGGACCCGATCGGCCCGCGCCACCTGGTCCGGCTGGCCTCCCGGCGCGAGGAGACCGTGGGTGCCACGGCGAGCTGGCTCACCGGATGGGCGGGCCCGCTGGGCATCGAGGTCGCGGACCCGGGCCCGCTGAGCTCGTTCGCGCCGCCCGCCTGGTGCGGACGGCTACCGGCGGAGCAGTACGCCCGTGCCGTCGACGATCCCGGTACCCGGCCGGTGTCCGCGTGGAGCGTGCTGGGTGAGATGGCGCGGGTCGAGGAGGGCGCCCCGGGACAGCAGCACATCGCCGCGGTCGAGGTGCTGGCCGACGCCGGGCTGGTCGAGCGGCGGGCGGTCGACCAGGCCCGTACGCTGCTGTCCGAGCCCCGCTCCACCCGGCCCTGGACCTTCTGGCACCCCGGCCCGTCGATGACCGCCCGCGCGGCATACAGCGTGCGGTCGCACGTCGGGCCGGACGCCCGGGTGGAGCCCGCTTCGCTGCTGCTGATCGCCGCGGAGATCGGCGAGAGCCTCCACGGCACCGTGGACAAGGTGCGCGCTCAGACGATGGCCTACGGCGTCGAGGTACCGGAGATCCCGGAGGGGACCGGCGACCTGAGACCGGACCACGCCGTGTGCAGGGCCCTGTGCGGCGTCCAGTCGTGGCGGCCACCTCTCTCGCTCGCCCGCCTGGTCGCCTTCGCGGACACCCGCGATGCCGACCTCGCCACCGCCGCGGCCGAACTGAACGCCTACGGTCCCCTCGGCGCCCCCACGGTGCCGGTGCCACCGGACTTCGTACGGCCGCCCGAGCCCGAACCCCACAAGCGGGACGTGGCCGTCGAGCAGGCGCTCCTCCAGCCCCGCCTGGTGAAGTCCTGGACGCTGACGCCGCTGGCCCTGGTCGTGGCGGCCGGACGGCTCGGTGAGGGGCTGCGGGAGACGTACCGCCGGCTCCGGCCGTTCACCATGGTCGGGCTGGACGTCCCGTTCCCCGAGCCCGCCTCGTCCCGGGTGCCCGACTGGCGGGACGTCATCCTGCTGACCGCCCGGCTCACCGGCCGGGAACCGGTCCTGTCCGGTGACGTCGGCGAGGACCACCTCCAGCTGGCCGCCGAGGAGACCGGGCTGACGGCCGGCCAGGTCCGCGCCCGGCTCCTCGACTACGCACCGCTGTTCGGCCTCCGCCTGCCGGAGCGGGCGGAGCCGCCGTCGCCGTCGCAGTCGCCGTACGAGAGGACGACCTGAGGTGTCGCACCATCCCAAGCCCTACGAGTCCAAGTACCTGCCGGACCAGACGACCGGCTTCGTCTGGGACTTCTCCGGCGGCAGGCTCGTCATCACCGGGACCTGCCCGGAGTGCGCCGGCCGCACCGAGCACCCGGTGCCGGACGTGATGCCCGGCGCGGTGACGAAGGGCGGGAGCGGCGGGGTGTCCGCGCGGGAGGACGAGGTGCCGGGCGAGGTGTACATGCGCTGCCGGTGCCGGCTGCCGCATCCCGGGGACGCGCGGGAGAGCGGCGGCTGCGGTGCCAAGTGGGTCGCCGTCCGGCAGCCGGGCACCGGCTCATGACGCCGGCCCGGAGGTACCTGCCCGAAGAACTCGAACGCGCCCAGCAGCGGCTGGACGCGATGGCCGAGAACCAGCTCCAGATCGCCCGGCAACAGGCGGAGGGCTGGCGGAACTTCCTCACCGTCGCCTCCGGGCTGCTGGCGGCCGTACTGGTGCTCAAGGGCCGGGAGAACGTCGCCGAACTCCCGGGCGGCTACCGGGCGGCGGTCGTCGTGCTGGTGGCGGCCGGCCTGGTCCTGCTGCTCGTCGCCGCGTTCTTCGCCGTGTCCGCCGCCCACGGCAGGCCGGGGGAGGAACTGACGTACGCCCATGCCGCGAAGCTGCTGGACTGGGAGGAGGGGGAGCGCGACCGGATCGCGTCGCGGATCCGCGTCACGCGCTGGGCGACCGTGCTCGGCGTGGCGGCCACCGCGTCCGGCATCCTGCTCACCTGGGTGTCCCCGGGGCCGGACGAGCCGGCGCGGACGGTCCAGGTGCACACCCGGGGCCAGACGCTGTGCGGCGAACTCCTGGCGGTCGACGGCAGCGGCGTCACGGTCAAGATCAAGCCGGCCGGTCCGGGCGAGGGCAAGGGCGCGGCGACGATCCGTCATCTCACCTGGCAGCACGACGCCGTGAGCGTGGCCCCGGCCGACACGTGCTGACCGGCCGGCGCCGCCGGACCACGCCCCGCCGCCCGCGATCGTGACCTTGGCGCCGACGGCCGGGAACGTCGGCCGTGCCGCATGGACTCCCGGACCGTCGGCGCCGGTGACGCCTGCTTCGGCTGCTTACCGGGGGATCGCCACGGTCGTGACCACCCGTACGGCGCTGGGCGCGCGGGGTGTCGAACCGAACCCGAACCGCACGGGCGGCAGGACCGGCGCCGGCGGGCCTTGGTCCCGGCCGTCGTACACCGTGCCGGCCGACACGACCGGGAGCAGGTCGAGGGCGCCGTACCACTCGCGCCGCCCGCCGCCCGCGCTGCCCCGGGTGCGCACGCCGAGCAGCAGCCTGGCGGGCGGGTCCGTCAGCACCGTCCAGGCCGGCCGGGCGGAGAGCGGCGCGGGCACGGCGCGCAGGAGCCGGCCCATGAGGCCGCGCCGGCCGGTGGTGAGGCGCAGCTCCAGCGGGCCCGCCGTGATCTCCCAGCGCCGGCCCGCGACCCGTACGACGACGGGGGTGACCTCCACCTCGTCGAAGGCGTAGGTCGCGGCGATGAAGTCGGCGGTCCGCCGGGAGGGCGCCAGCAGCAGCCGGTGCCCGTCCGCCCGCTCGACCATGACGTCGCTGAACCGCCCGAACGGCGACCGGGTCCAGTGGCCCAGCACCACACGGGTGCCGGACGCCGTGCCGGTCCCGACGATCCATCCCTCGAAACGCATCCGCGTCTGCCGGCCGGACACCGTGTCACCGCGGACGCGGCGCGGACCGGACGCCGGCCCGGGGCTTCCCGCCGGGCTTCGCGCACCGTGGCCTCCCGCACCGCCACCAGGCCGCCGGCCGGCCCGGCTGCTCGAGGGATTCCGGGGCCGGACCGGTGACGTCGGTCTTCGGCCCGAAGACCCACTCGGAGCCGCGCATGCGCAGCAGGGGCCGCCCACCGCCGACGAGACGGAACAGGCCCTGGGCCCGGGCGACGGTCACCGCGCTCATCGGCTTCCTCCCGGTCACCTCATGTCCCCCTGGACACCACCGGTCCCGAGTGACCCGCGCGTGCCCCGGCAAACCGGCCGGCGCGGGTCAGAGGACCAGGAGCAGGGCGGCCAGGGCGGTGAGACCGGCGCACACCGCGAGCGCCACGCCCACGCAGCGCCGCCGCAGCTCGGCGTACCGCTGCTCGTACTCGCCCCGCAGCGACACGCACCGGGCCGCGACGCGTTCGAGGTCGCCCCGGGCCCGCAGCAGGCTGTCGGCGACGTAGCGCCGCTCGACCTCCTCGCGCTGCGCCGTCGTCAGCCAGTCCAGGGAGCCGGCGAACTCCCGCGCGCGCTGCTCCGCCTCCGCGACCCTGGCCTGCCACAGCAGGTAGCCCTCGACCTCGTTGCCGAGGTCGCCGCTCACTCCGGCCCCCTGCTGGGGCAGACCGCTCATCCCTGGCCCCGGTCGCTCGTGATCGCCGCGGTGTGGCCCTCCTGCTCCAGCATCGCGATGTCCGGGTGGTGCAGGTCGAACGCCGGGGATTCGCTGCGGATCCGCGGCAGGGTCAGGAAGTTGTGCCGCGGCGGCGGGCAGGTGGTGGCCCACTCCAGCGAGCGGCCGTAGCCCCAGGGGTCGTCCACGCCGACCGGCTTGCCGAACTTGGCCGTCTTCCAGACGTTGTAGAGGAACGGCAGCATCGACAGGCCGAGCAGGAAGGAGCCGATGGTCGACACCGTGTTCAGCGCGGTGAAGCCGTCGGCGGCCAGGTAGTCGGCGTACCGGCGCGGCATGCCCTCGGCGCCCAGCCAGTGCTGGACCAGGAAGGTGCCGTGGAAGCCGACGAACAGCGTCCAGAAGGTGATCTTGCCGAGGCGTTCGTCGAGCATCTTGCCGGTGAACTTGGGCCACCAGAAGTGGAAGCCGGCGAACATCGCGAAGACGACGGTGCCGAAGACCACGTAGTGGAAGTGGGCCACCACGAAGTACGAGTCGGAGACGTGGAAGTCCATGGGCGGCGAGGCCAGGATGACACCGGTCAGCCCGCCGAAGAGGAACGTCACGAGGAAGCCGGCCGCCCAGAGCATGGGCGTCTCGAAGGACAGGCTCCCCTTCCACATCGTGCCGATCCAGTTGAAGAACTTCACACCGGTCGGCACGGCGATCAGGAAGGTCATGAAGGAGAAGAACGGCAGCAGCACACCGCCGGTGACGTACATGTGGTGGGCCCACACCGTGATGGACAGGCCGGCGATGGCGATGGTCGCGGCGACGAGGCCCATATAGCCGAAGATCGGCTTGCGGGCGAAGACCGGGATGACCTCCGTGACGATCCCGAAGAACGGCAGCGCGATGATGTACACCTCGGGGTGGCCGAAGAACCAGAAGAGGTGCTGCCACAGCAGGGGTCCGCCGTTGGCCGCGTCGTACACGTGGGCGCCGAAGATGCGGTCCGCGGCCAGCGCGAACAGCGCGGCGGCCAGCACCGGGAAGGCGAGCAGGACCAGGACGCCGGTCAGCAGCACGTTCCAGGTGAAGATCGGCATGCGGAACATGGTCATGCCCGGGGCGCGCATGCAGATGATCGTGGTGATGAAGTTGACCGCGCCGAGGATGGTGCCGAAGCCGGAGAACGCCAGACCCAGGATCCAGACGTTGCCGCCGACCCCGGGGGTGCGGATCGCGTCGGACAGGGGGGCGTAGGCGAACCAGCCGAAGTCGGCCGCGCCCTGCGGGGTGAGGAAGCCGCCGACCGCGATGAGCGAGCCGAACAGGTACAGCCAGTAGGCGAACATGTTCAGCCGCGGGAACGCCACGTCGGGCGCGCCGATCTGCAACGGCATGATCCAGTTGGTGAAGCCGGCGAACAGCGGGGTGGCGAACATCAGCAGCATCACGGTGCCGTGCATCGTGAACAGCTGGTTGTACTGCTCGTTCGAGATCAGCTGGAGCCCGGGACGGGCCAGCTCGGCCCGGAGGATCAGCGCCATGAGTCCGCCGGCCAGGAAGAACGCGAACGACGTCGCCAGATACAGCGTGCCGATCGTCTTGTGGTCGGTGGTGGTCAGCCACCTCACCACGACATTGCCGGGCTGCTTGCGCCGGACCGGCAGCTCGTTCTCGTACGAGTCCTCGGCCGCCGCGCCACCGCCCTGGGGTTCGTTGAGGATGCTCACAAGTCGTCCGTCTCCCAATGCTCGCCGTCCGCCCACGACAGGACGTCGGTCACCCGCCATCCTCACCACGCGAGCCCGCCCCCGGGCCCCTGAGCGTGCGACGTGCGGCCATTCGGATGACGGATACACCCGACCGGCCCAACGAGCCACGGCCTCACCCCACCCGGTACGGCCCCGGCCCGGCGGGGGCCGTGGCGGCTAGGATCCCGGGCATGGCCCTGACCCTGAGCGACGTGGAGCGGTTCGAGGCGGCCCGGCCCCGGCTGGAGGCCATCGCCTATCGCCTGCTCGGCTCCGCGAGCGAGGCCGAGGACGCCGTGCAGGAGACGTTCCTGCGCTGGCAGGCCGCCGGCGCCGACCACATCCAGGTCCCCGAGGCCTGGCTGACGAAGGTGCTCACCAACCTCTGCCTCAACCAGCTCACCTCGGCCCGCGCGCGGCGCGAGACCTACGTGGGCCAGTGGCTGCCCGAGCCGCTGCTCGCCGGGGACCCGATGCTGGGCCCGGCCGACACCGCGGAACAGCGCGAGTCGGTGTCGTACGCCGTTCTCACGCTGCTGGAGCGCCTGTCCCCGGGCGAGCGGGCGGTGTACGTGCTGCGGGAGGCCTTCGACTACCCGCACCGGGAGATCGCCGAGATCCTCGACATCAGCGAGGCCGCGAGCCAGCAGATCTTCCACCGGGCCAAGAAGCACGTCGCGGACGGCAAGGCCCGTACCGAGATCGACGAGGCCGCCGCCCGGCGGATCGTCGAGGAGTTCCTCGCCGCCGCCACCAGCGGCCGGACCGAACCGCTGGTACGGCTGCTCACCCAGGACGCCGTCTCGGTCGGCGACGGCGGCGGCAAGGTCCCGGCCCGCACGAAGGCGTTCGAGGGCGCGCTCGCGGTCGCGAAGTTCATGCGGGGCCTGTTCAAGCCCGGTCCGGCCAAGCGCAACCTGGTCGGCGGCTCGCCCGCGGTCTACGCCACCACCGCCAACGGCGAGCCGGCCGTCGTGGCGGTCCTCGACGGGCGGGTCATCGGCGTCATCTGCCTGGAGGTCACCGCCGACGGCATCCGCGCGTTCCGAAGCCAGGCCAACCCCGACAAGCTCGAACGCGCGACCCGGCACTGGGCGGCCACCGACCACGGCGAACCCCTGCTCCACGCCTTCTGACACCGGGCTCCACGCTCACCGATCCCGATGTGATGTGCTTCACACCGCGTTCCTGTCAGGAAACGGCGGGCCGCCCGGTTCAAGGGGCGAATCCGCTCAAGACAGGAGTCAGGAAATGCAGCACCGCATCGTTGTCCTCGGAGCCGGATACACCGGAGCCATCACCGCCGGACGCCTCGCCAGGCGGCTGCGTCCCGAAGACGTCGCCATCACCCTCGTCAACGCCGAGCCCGACTTCGTGGAGCGCGTCCGGCTGCACCAGCTCGCCACCGGCCAGGACCTCACGCCCCGTCCGTTCAGCGAGATGTTCGCGGGCACCGGTGTGCGGCTGAGGCTCGCACGGGTCACCGGCGTGGACGTCGACCGCGGGACCGTCGCCGTCACCGACGCGGACGGCGCCGGGGAACTGGAGTACGACACCCTCGTGTACGCCCTGGGCAGCGGCTGGAACGACCTGGGCGTCCCCGGCGCGGCGGAGCACGCCCACGAGATCGCGGGCCGTGCCGGAGCGCTGCGGCTGCGCGAGCGCCTGGCCGGGCTGGCGGCCGGGCAGCCGGTGGTCGTGGTCGGCGGCGGTCTCACCGGTCTGGAGGCGGCGGCCGAGATCGCCGAGGCTCGCCCGGACCTCGATGTCGCCCTCGCCGCCCGCGGCGGCCTCGGCGACTGGCTCTCCGCCAAGGGCCGCGCCCACGTGCGCAAGGTCTTCGCCGGGCTCGGCGTCACCGTGCACGAGCACACCGCCGTCACCGCCGTGGCGGCCGACCACGTCACCACCGCCGACGGCGCCTCGGTCCCGGCCGCGGTCACCGTGTGGACCACCGGCTTCGCCGTCCACCCGATCGCGCGGGCCACCGGCCTGGAGGTCACCGGCACCGGGCAGATCGTGGTCGACCGGTCCATGCGCTCGGTCTCGCACCCGGACGTGTACGCCGTCGGCGACGCGGCCCTGGTGATGGGCCCCGGCGACAAGCCGTTGCGGATGTCGTGCGCCTCGGGCGTCCCCACCGCCTGGCAGGCCGCCGACGCCATCGCGGCGCGCCTGACCGGCGGCAAGCTCCCGAAGGTGCCGCTGCGCTACTTCAACCAGTGCGTCTCGCTGGGCCGCAAGGAGGGCCTGATCCAGTACGTCACCGCCGACGACCGCGCGGTGCGGGCGGCCCTGACCGGTCGGATCGCCGCCGTCTACAAGGAACTGGTCTGCAAGGGCGCGGCCTGGGGCGTCGCCAACCCGCTCCTCGTACCGGCCCCGCGGCGGCGCGTGGTGCGGGAGCGTGCGGACGCGGTGGCACCGGCGAACGCGCCGGCCTGAGCCCGGCGTCCGGTCCGGGGACTCCGCCCCCGGCAGGCGAACGGCGTCCGGCGCCCGCCGCGCGGACCACACCGGTTGTCGTCGGCGGTTCGCGGCGACAACCGGGCGGCGCGGGCCGTGGCGCCCTCGCACGGCACGCGGCTCGTGGCCGAACCGTGTGCCGCGCGGGACGCGGTGCGCGGGTCCGGCCCGCTCGGGGTCCGGGTGCCACATCCCACGCCGCTCACACCCGTGAACCGGGATGCCGCGGTCACCGGGGGGTCACCAGCGCCAGGCGTCCTCGTCGGCGCGCGTGGCCGGGGCGGGCGTGGCCGGGGCGGGCGGGGGCGCGTCGTGGCAGGTGAAGCCGAGCCGGGTCAGCGCCCGGCGCATCTCGCCCGACGTGAAGTCGCGGCGGTCCTGCTTGGTGATCACTTCCCCGACCTGCATGACGGGGTAGACGCGGCGGCCGATGCTCACCGAGACGCCGGTGACCGGTTCGGGCGAAATCCCGCTCATCGACTGCTCGACCTCGCTCTTGATCAGGTCGAAGGGGAAACGGGCGATGACACAGCGCATGGCGGACTCCACAGGGTTGGGGGAGGGACAGCGGAGGGATCGACCGTAGGCTCGCCCCGGACGAGGGGAGCGAATCCCGGTACCTGGACTACGAGTTGTTCCTGGGGGCGGAGCGACGGGTGCGGGCGGCCGCCCCACGGCCGGCGGCGCGCCCCCGGCGACCGCGGGAGGCGGACCCGGTGCGCTCGCTCCGTTCGGCGGCCGGCGCGGTGATCGTGACGGGTACGCCGGAGGGGGTGCGGGCGCCGGTGATGCGGTGCAGTTCGGCCTCGCCCGGACGGACCCGGACGGTACGCGCGGTGATGCCGGCGTCGGCCATCAGGCGGTCCATCGCACGCCGCTGGTGCGGCAGGACCAGGGTGACGACCGTGCCGGACTCGCCGGCCCGGGCGGTACGGCCGCCCCGGTGCAGATAGTCCTTGTGGTCACCGGGCGGGTCGACGTTGACGACGAGGTCGAGGCCGTCGACGTGGATGCCGCGGGCGGCGACGTTGGTCGCCACCAGGACCGTGACGTGGCCGTCCTTGAACTGGGCGAGCGTGCGGTTGCGCTGCGGCTGGGACTTGCCGCCGTGCAGGGCCGAGGCCCGCACCCCGACGGACAGCAGGTGCTTGGCCATCCGGTCGACCGCGTGCTTGGTGTCCAGGAACATGATCACCCGCCCGTCCCGGGCGGCGATCTCGGTCGCGGCGGTGTGCTTGTCGTCGTCGTGCACGTGCAGCAGGTGGTGCTCCATGGTGCTGACGGCTCCCGCGGACGGGTCGACCGAGTGCACGACGGGATCGTGGAGGTAGCGCCGCACCAGCAGGTCGATGTTGCGGTCCAGGGTGGCGGAGAACAGCAGCCGCTGGCCACCGTCGGCGACCTGGTCGAGCAGGGCGGTCACCTGCGGCATGAAGCCCATGTCGGCCATCTGGTCGGCTTCGTCCAGAACGGTGACGGTGACCTGGTCCAGCCGGCAGTCGCCCCGCTCGATGAGGTCCTTCAGGCGGCCGGGCGTGGCGACGACGACCTCGGCGCCGCCGCGCAGCGCGCTCGCCTGACGGCCGATGGACATGCCGCCCACCACCGTGGCGAGCCGCAGCCGCAGGGCGCGGGCGTACGGGGTGAGCGCGTCGGTGACCTGCTGGGCCAGTTCCCGGGTGGGGACCAGGACGAGCGCGAGCGGCTGCCGGGGCTGGGCCCGTTGCCCGTCCAGGCGGGCCAGCAGCGGCAGACCGAAGGCGAGGGTCTTGCCCGAGCCGGTGCGCCCGCGGCCCAGGACGTCCCGTCCGGCCAGCGCGTTCGGCAGCGTGGCCGCCTGGATCGGGAAGGGCGCGGTGACGCCTTCGGCGCCGAGCGCGGCCAGCAGACGCGCGGGCATGTCCAGCTCGGCGAACGTCTCGACCGCCGGCAGCGGTGCGGTGAGGGTGACCGGCAGGGCGAACTCCTGCCGGCGGGAGCCGGAGCGCGCGCCCGCGCCGCTCCTGCGTCCGGTGACCGGACGGGGGCCCTGCCGGCCCTGCTCCTGCGTACGGGAACGGCCGCCGCGCGTGCCGCCGGCCGTCCGGGTGGACGTCCGGTCCGCGCGGAAGCGGCCTGGGTCGCCGCCGGTGCGACGGGTGCGGTTCATGAGGGAACCTTCCTCGATGCGGCGTATCGAGGAATTCCGCCCAGCGGTGAACGAGCCGCGCGTGGATTCACAAGAATGAGCCGACGGAAATGCGAAAATCCGGGCCGGGCCGGGAAAACAATGGGCTGGGGCCCGCACCTTGAGGGCGCGGGCCCCAGCACCATGCAGCGCGTCAGCGTCAGGCGGGAACGATGTTCTCGGCCTGCGGGCCCTTCTGGCCCTGCGTGACGTCGAAGGTAACCTTCTGGCCTTCCTGAAGCTCGCGGAAGCCGGAGGTGGCGATGTTCGAGTAGTGGGCGAACACGTCGGCGCCGCCGCCGTCCTGCTCGATGAAGCCGAAGCCCTTTTCCGCGTTGAACCACTTCACGGTGCCAGATGCCATATTGAATCTCCCTTGGGGGGCAATGCCGGACTCCGCACTTTACGGAGCCGAGTCGCTGCGATGATCACCCCTCCGGAAGAATCCGGAAAGCTCTGCAAAGAAAAATTCTCTGGCAACCAAAACTGCAACTGCTATCACGCTAACACAGGCAGGCCGGAAGCCCCATGTGTTTTCGCACTCGTCCAGGTATTCTCATGTCGTCGCGGTCGGAAATTCTGTAGTGGCGGGGCTAGGTATCCGAACCGCGTTCGTCGAGCCGCCGGCGCATGTCCCGGTTCATGCGCAGCGCGTCGTCGAGCTGGTCCTCCAGGGAGATGATGCGGCACGCGGCCTCGATGGGGGTGCCCTGGTCCACCAGCTCCCGGGCGCGGGCGGCGATGCGCAGCTGGCGGCGCGAGTACCGGCGGTGGCCGCCCTCCGAACGCAGCGGGGTGATCAGCTCGGCCTCGCCGATGGCCCTGAGGAAGGCGGGAGTGGTGCCGAGAACGTCGGCGGCCCGCCCCATCGTGTAGGCGGGGTAGTCGTCGTCGTCCAGGTTGCCGACGGCGGGGGCGTTCTCAGCGGGCATAGCACCTTCGTCTCGGGGACGCGGCGAGGAACCCGGGCCTGTGCGGCACCCGTGCTCCGAGGCGTTCGGCACCCTCCGCGTCGTCCGACAACCCTAACTCCGGCGGGCCAGGAGATCTGTCCCCGCCGTGACAGACTTCTTCCCCACGGCCGTCGCAGGAGGCCCCGCTCCAGGGCCACCACCACCGCCCTCGTCCGGTCGTTCGCGTCGAGCTTGGCGAACAGGCGCAGCAGATGCGTCTTCACCGTGGCCTTCCTCCGTGACCAGGGCCGTGCCGATGTGCTCATCCTTCGATGCGATATAGGGGGCTGTGTACGCATCTGTCTCCGTGGGCACCCGTCAGCCACTGCCACCCCTCGGGCAACGCCCTGGCCGCACCAGCGGGAGGAAGCATGATCAGCCATCAGCATCTGGTGGAAGAGGTGGCGTCACGGGCCCGCCTCGGCGACGAGGAGGCCGCCGACGCCGCCGTGCACCTCGTCCTCGCGGCGCTGAGCAGTCGCCTCGACCGGCCGCACCGGGAGCATCTGCGGCAGGCCGTACCGCCCCATGAACGCGGCGCGCTGGAGATCGGCGCGCTGCGGCACGAGGCCGAGGCGCGGCGAGGTGACGAGGCACCGCACGGCTCGGCCGACGCGCTCGACGCGTTGCTGGCCGACGTGGCCCGGCCCGTGGACGCCACCCCGGAGCAGGCGCTGTTCCTGGCGCAGACGGTCGTCTCCCGGATCACGGCCGGGGACACCGGCCTGGAGGCCGACCTGCGCGGCGCCCTTCCGGAGGCGTTCGGGCCGCTGTTCACCGAACCCGGTCCACGGCCTGGAGGGGCGGACCGCTGACCCCCGGGGCGGGCGGCCACCTGATCCGCCCGCCCCGGCCCCGCTGTCGGCCGAGATCGCGTCATGGGCGGACGGCTGCGGGACGAGACGGCGCCGGTCACCGGATCGACATCCTGCCGTACCGCCTGGATGTCCGGCGACGACCCGGCCATCGGCCACTACGCCTGCACCCTGCCGATGTGGGCCAAGCCGGATCTGAAGGTCGGCTTCCCGTTCCGGCTGCGCGTCGACCGGGTGGTCCCGGACGCGACGGGCCGCGTCGTCGCCCGGCCCGACTCCGGGACGTCCTTCGCCTTCGACCCGAACGGCAAGAACAACTCGGCCACGGTGGTGGTCAACCCGTCCGCCTGAGTGCGGTGAGGGGTACGGCGAGGGTGTGAGGCTTGTTACCTTCGCCCTCGTGTCGGACACCGAACCGGAAGACCGCCGGCCCGCCGGGGAACCGCCCCGGCGGACCCGCGCCGGCGACGTCCCCCCGGCCGGCCCGGACCGGCCCCGACGCCACCCCGGCGACCCGACCGCACGGCACGCGCCCGGCGCGGAGGCGAACCGCCGCGCCCCGACCCGCGAGCAACCCTCGACGACGCGGCACCGGGTTCCGAAGGGCAGCGCCGCGCTGCACCGAACCGAGCGGGTCATCGCGGCGCTGTGCGGGACTCCGGAGGGTTGCTCCAGGCTTCTCCGGACCCCGGCGGTCCGCACCGCGCCCCACCCGCCCCCGCAGGGTCATGCCGAGCGGGTCATCGCGGCGTGGCGCCGGGCCCCGGCGGCCGGCGCCGCGCTGCCGCACCGGATCCCGGAGGACTTCACCGTGCTTCGCCCGGCCCCGGAGGGCCACGCCGAGCGGGTCTTCTCAGCGCTCCTCCGGGTCCTGGCGGGCCGCTCCGGGCTCCACCGGACTCCGGAGGGCTTCCCCGTGCCGCACTCGGCCCCGGAGGGTCGTTCCGGGCTCCACCCGGTCCCGGAGGGCCGAGCTGTGCCGGAGGGTCGCTTCGGGCTCCACTCGGTCCCGGCGGGCCGCTCCGGGCTCCACCGGGCCCCGGCGGCCGGCGCCACGCTGCCGCACCGGACTCCGGAGGGCTTCCCCGTGCTCCACCAGGCCCCGCAGGGTCACGCCGTGCCCTACTCGGCCCCGGAGGACCTCCCCGCGCCCCACCCGATCTTGGAGGGGCACGCCGCGCCGCACCCGGCCCCGCAGGGCCGCACCCCGCCCCACCCGCCCCCGGCGGCCGGTACCGCACCCCACCCCGCCTCGCAGGGCCTCCCCGCGCCGCACCCGAGCTTGGAGGGCCACCCGGCCCCGCAGGGCCGCACCCCGCCCCACCCGCCCCCGGCGGCCGGTACCGCACCCCACCCCGCCTCGCAGGGCCTCCCCGCGCCGCACCCGAGCTTGGAGGGCCACGCCGCGCCCCACCCGCCCCCGGCGGCCGGCGCCGCGCCCCACCCCGCCCCGCAGGGGGAGCGGTGACCGGGCGGGTGGCTTTCGGGCGGCGGATGTGGCCGTTGTACGCGGCCGGGTTCACCACCGCCTTCGGCGCGCACGGTGTCGCCGCGAGCCTCGGCGGTGGCGCCGACGACGCGGTCACCTCGCTCCTCGTCCTCGGTGGGCTCCTCGCCCTGTACGACGGCGCCGAGGTGCTCCTCAAACCGCTGTTCGGCACCCTCGCCGACCGCGTCGGCGCCCGGCCCGTGCTGCTGGGCGGGCTCGCCGCCTTCGCCGCCGCGTCCGCGCTGTACGCCGGCGTGGACAGCCCCGGCTGGCTCTGGGCCGCCCGGCTCGGACAGGGAGCCGCGGCCTCCGCCTTCTCACCGTCCGCCTCCGCGCTGGTCGCCCGGCTCAACCCGGTGGCGCAGCACGGCCGGGCGTTCGGCGGGTACGGCTTCCACAAGTCCCTCGGCTACACCCTCGGCCCGCTGCTCGGCGGCGTCCTGGTGTGGGCCGGGGGACTGCGGCTGCTGTTCGCGGTGCTGGCGGTGCTCGGCGCGGCGGTCGCCGTCTGGGCCGCGCTCGCCGTCCCCGCCGTACCCCCGCTGCCCAGGACCCGGCAGACGGTCCTCGACCTGGCCCGGAGGCTGGCCGACCCGTCCTTCCTCGCCCCCACCGCCGCACTCGCCGCGGCGACCGCGGCCCTGTCGGCCGGCGTCGGCTTCCTCCCGGTCTCCGGACGCGCCGCCGGGCTGGGCACGGTCGCGACCGGGGCGGCGGTGTCGGTGCTCGCCGGCTGCGCCGCGGTCGTCCAGCCGCGTGCCGGTCGCGCGCTGGACGACGGGCGGCTCACCACGCGGTCCGGTCTGGCCGCGGGACTGCTGGTCACCGCCGCCGGGCCGGCCTGCGCGATGCTGCCGGGCCTGCCGGGCGTCCTCGGCGGCGCCGTCCTGATCGGCGTCGGCACGGGCCTGGTCACGCCGCTCGGTTTCGCGGCGCTGGCCGCGCGCACGCCCGCCGAGCGCCTCGGCCAGACCATGGGCACCGCCGAGCTCGGCCGCGAACTCGGCGACGCGGGCGGGCCCCTCCTCGTCGCCGCCGTCGCCTCGTCCGCCACGCTCACCTATGGCTTCGGCGCCCTCGCGGCGCTGGTCGGGGCGGGTGCGGTGGTGGCGTCGGCGCGCTGTCGCCGGGTGCGGGCGGTGCGCCGCGGGACGGAGCGGTGAACCGGCCGTACACCCGTCGCGGCCTGCGCACGGCCGAGCGGTGCGGGCAGCCGTGGGGCGAGGCCGTCCACCTCGCCGGGGCGGGCCGGGACGGGGTACCCGGGCAGTCGGCGCATGCGGCTGTCCGGGCCGGTGCGCGCCGGGTCGGGAGGGTTCCCGCCCGCGACGGGGCATACGGAAGACCAGGCGCCGACGGCACCAGGCGACGTACACGCGCGGCGACCCGCGAGCACAGGAGGCCACGACATGGCAGGGGCGGAGCGAACCGGGACCGACCGGCAGCGGCAGCGGGCGGAACCCCGTGCCCGGCTCGCCGACGCGGTGGAAGCCATCGGCGCCGGGGCGTACGTCGTCGACGAGCAGGGCCGCGTCCTCGCCGCGAACACCCCCGCCGAACGCCTGCTGGGCCGGCCCGCCGCGGACCTGCTCGGCCAGGACGCCCACGACCTGCTGCACCGCGGGCCGCAGGGCCAGCCGCTGCCCACGACGCAGTGCGCCATGCGGCAGGCGTTCCACGCCGGGAGCCCGGCGCAGGGCCACGAGGAGCACTTCCTGCGCGGTGACGGTTCCCTGCTGCCCGTCTCCTGGATGATCACCCCGTACGACCTCGGCGACACCGGCGACCGGCGAACCGGCACGCTCGTCGTCTTCCACACCCCCCAGCACGCGGACTCCGCCGAGCCGCGCCCGGAGCGGGCCACCGAGTCGCTGACCGACTTCGAGCGGCTGGCCCTGCTCGCCGAGACCACCACCCGGCTGACCTCGACCCTCGACGTCGACGAGGCACTGCGCCGGCTGGTGTCCCTGGTGCTGCCCCGGCTGGCGGACTGGGCCGTCATCGACCTGATCACCGAGCACGACGAGGTCTGGCGCACCGCCGTGGTGCACGCCGAGGGCGACCTCCTGGTGCACCAGGAGGACCTCGAAGGGCCGATGCCGCCGGTGCCCGAGGAGTCGCCGATGCCGCTGTCCCGGGCGCTGCGCGGTGTCGCCTCCGCCCTGGCCGGTCCGGCCACGTACCGGCGTGCCCCGGATTCCGGCATCGCCGTCGAGCAGCGCCGTCTGTTCGAGGCCACGGGCATCCACTCGGCGGCCATCGCCCCCATCCGCGGTACCCGGGAGGTCCTCGGGGCCCTCACCCTGGGCCGGGCCGAGAAGCCGGGGGACTTCACCACCGCCGACCTGCCCCTGCTGGAGGACATCGCCCGCCGCGCCGGGGTGGCGCTGGACAACGCCCGCCTCTACCAGCGCCAGCGCGCGGTCGCCGAGACCATGCAGAACCACCTGCTGCCGCAGATGCCGCGGGTCCCCGGACTCCAGATGGCCGTCCGCTACCTGCCCGCCCCGGACGCCTCCCAGGTCGGCGGCGACTGGTACGACGCCTTCACCCTGTCCGACGGGTCCACCGCCCTGGCCATCGGGGACGTCGTGGGCCACGACCTGGAGGCCGCGGCCGGCATGGCCCAGCTGCGCAACATGCTCCGCGCCTACGCCTGGTCCCAGCAGGAGCCGCCCAGCCGCATCGTCCAGCGGCTCGACGAGGCGATCATGCCCATCACCGACGTCACCATGGCCACCCTCGTCCTCGCCCGGCTCACCCGGACGGACGACGACAACTGGCGGCTGACCTGGACCAACGCCGGCCACCCCCCGCCCCTGCTCGTCACCCGTGACGGCCTGGCCGACTTCCTCACCGAAGGCCACAGCCTCCTGCTGGGGACGGGGGTCCGCGCGACCCGCCCCGACGCCACCGTGCTGCTGCCCCCGGGCTGCACCCTCCTGCTGTACACCGACGGCCTCATCGAGGCACCCGGCCACACCCTCGACGAGGGCCTCAGCCGGCTGCGCCAGCACGCCGCCGCCCTCGCCCACCGCCCGCTGCCGTCCCTCACCGACCAGCTCCTGCGCCGGGTCCACCCGCCCGGCCTCGACGACGTGGCCCTCCTCGCCCTGCGCACACCGCCCCGGCCGGACCCGGGCCGTACGGCGCCCCGGAGACGGTGAGTTCAGCCGGTCCCGCGCGGCTCGGCCCCGCGGTCCCCGGCCGTCTCCAGCAGTCCCACGAACATGGTCCGGTGGAGCACTTCCACGTGCCGGCGCGCGATGTCGGCCGCCGCCGCGGTGTCGCCGGCGCGCAGGGCGTCGACCAGGGCGCGGTGTTCACGGTTGGACTCGCGCAGGGCGTCCATGGGGTAGGGCAGGTAGTACCGGTAGAGCCGCTGGAGCACGCCGCGGTAGACCTCGGCCGCCGCGGGCACGCCGGTGGCGGCGGCGACGGCGAGGTGGAACCGCTCGTCGCAGCCGTGGAACTCCGCCCAGGTCGGAGCCAGGTCCATCTCGTCGGCCAGCCGCTCCAGGCCCGCCAGGGCGGCTTCGTCGGCGTTGCGGGCGGCCAGGTGCGCGAGTCCGCACTCCAGCACCAGCCGCTGGTCGACGAGCGCGTGGACCTCGCTGTTCTGCGCGCGGTAGGAGTCCATCGCGCCCACCACGCCCCGGGCCGGCCGCTCGGCGACCCGGGTGCCTCCGTTGCGGCCCCGGCGGCGCTCCAGGACGCCGTCCTGGCAGAGCGTGGACAGGGCGCGGCGGACGGTGATCTCCCCGACGTCGAGCGCCGCGGCGATCCGGTCGGTCGGCGGGAGCTTCTCGCCCGGGGCGAGCAGTCCCAGGTCGACGGCGAGCCCGATGCGCGCGCGCACGGTGTCCAGGGCCGTGAGCCGGCGGATGCCGTCGAGCGCGGGGGCGTTGAACGGCAGGGCCGCCGCGGCGGCCGGCTGCGTGCCGGGGGCGTCAGGGGCGGGGCCGTCGGGGGCGGGGCCGTCCTGGGGGTGGGGCATGGCGTCAATGTAGCGAGGCCGGTAAACGGATCAAAATGAGTCTATTGATTAACAGCTCACCTTGAGCTAATTTCCTGGCCATGTCCCGCCCCCTCCCCCTCGCCCTCGTCCAGGCGCCTCCCCGCCCGGCGACGGCGCCCCTGTCCGGATTCGCCGAGGACGTCGAGCACCTGCTGGCCCGCTTCCCGCAGACCCGCCTCGCGGTCTACCCGGAACTGCATCTGTGCGGCGTCGACGGTCCGCCGTCGTCGACCGGGCAGCTCCAGGAGGCCGCCGAGCCGTTGGACGGCCCGCGCTCCCGGCGGCTCGCCGAGCTCGCCGGTGACCTGGGCATCTGGCTCGTGCCGGGCACCGTGTGCGAGCGCGGCGAGCGGGGCGAGCTGTTCAACACGGCGCCGGTCTACTCCCCCGAGGGCCGCCTCGTCGCCTCGTACCGCAAGATCTTCCCGTGGCGGCCGCACGAGCCGTACGACCCCGGCGACCGCTTCGTCGTGGCGGACCTGCCCGGCGTCGGCCGCATCGGCATCTCGATCTGTTACGACGCCTGGTTCCCGGAGGTGGCGCGCCAGCTGGCCTGGCTGGGCGCGGAGGTGATCGTCAACCCGGTGATGACCACCACCGCGGACCGCGCCCAGGAACTGGTCCTGGCCAGGGCCAACGCCATCGTCAACCAGGTCTTCGTGGTCAGCGTCAACACCGCCGGCCCCGTCGGCACCGGCCGCAGCCTGGTGGTGGACCCCGAGGGGCGGGTGCGCGCCGAGGCCCCCGACTCGGCCGCCACCGTGCTCACCGACGTGCTCGACCTGGACGACGTCACGCGCGTCCGCACCTTCGGCACGGCGGGGCTCAACCGCATGTGGGACCAGTTCACCGACGCCGACACCCCGATCGACCTGCCGCTGTACGGCGGCCGTATCGACCCCGGCCGCTGGCGCCCCGCCACCGGCTGAGTCTGCCCGCCCGCTCGTCCGTCCCCCCGGAGCTCCTCCTGGAGCCCGTCCTGGAGCCCGCTATGGAGCCCGTTATGGAGAACGCCCCCGCTCAGGGCCTCACCCGTGCGCTGACGCTCAGATCCGTCGTCCTGTTCGGCCTCGCCTACATGACCCCGCTGATCGTGCTCGGCACGTTCGGCGTCGTGGCCGAGAGCACCGGCGGCACCGTGCCCACCGCCTATCTGCTGGCCCTGCTCGCCATGCTGTTCACCGCGCACAGCTACGGCAAGATGGCCGCCGCGTACCCCGTGGCCGGGTCGGCGTACACCTACGTCCGCAGGGCCATCGACTCCCGGGTGGGCTTCCTGATCGGCTGGGCCACCCTGCTCGACTACTTCTTCCTGCCCATGGTCATCTGGCTGATCGGCGGTGCCTACCTCCAGGCCCAGTTCCCCGGCGTCCCGTTCTGGGTGTGGATCATCGGCTTCATCGCGCTGACCACCGCCCTGAACGTGCGGGGCATCAAGACGGCCGAGCGGGCCAACGACCTGCTCATGACCTTCCAGGTGCTGGTGATCGGCATCTTCGTCGCGCTGTCCCTGCGGCACGTGCTGCACGTCGGGGGCGCCGGGGCGCTGGCCGGCACGGCACCGTTCGCCAACCACGCCACCACCCTGGCGGGCATCTCCGCCGGAGCGGCGATCGCGGCCTACTCCTTCCTCGGCTTCGACGCGGTCACCACGCTCACCGAGGAGACCATCGAGCCGCAGCGCACCATGCCCCGGGCCATCCTGCTGATCGCCCTGATCGGCGGCGGCATCTTCGTGGCCGTCGCCTGGGCCACCCAGCTGGCCCACCCCGGCAGCTCCTTCGACGACCCCAGTTCGGCCGCCTTCGAGATCGCCCGGACCATCGGCGGCGACCTGTTCTCCTCGGTCTTCCTGGCCGGCCTGGTGGTGGCCCAGTTCGCGTCCGGCATCGCCGCGCAGGCGAGCACGTCCCGGCTGCTCTACGCCATGGGCCGCGACTCGGTCCTGCCGCGCCGGATCTTCGGCCACATCCACCCCCGCTACCGCACCCCGGTCCTCAACATCCTCCTCACCGGCGTGGTCGGCCTGATCGCCCTGCGCCTGAGCGTCGCGACCTCCACGTCCTTCATCAACTTCGGCGCCTTCATCGCCTTCACCTTCGTCAACTTCTCGGTCATCGCCACGTACGTGCGCGAACGGCGAGCGGGCCGCCGCCCCGGCCCGCTGGGTCATGTGATCGCCCCCGCGATCGGCGCCGTGGTGGACATCTGGCTCCTGACCCACCTCGACGCCAAGGCCCTCGTCCTCGGCGTCTGCTGGCTCGCCCTCGGCATCTGCTACCTCGCCTACCTGACCCGGGGCTTCCGCACACCCCCGCCGGAGCTGACCTTCGAGGAGGAGCCACCGGTCGTCGCCGAGCGGGTGTGATCCCGGACGCCGCGCCGTCGAGCGGGGCGGGGTGGCCCGCGGTGCCGGTGCGGGGCGGCTCGCGGTGCGGTGCGGTGCGGGACGGGACACGGCACGGGCGGGGGCCCGGCGGAGGGGGCAGGCGCCGCCGGGCGTGGGCCTCACCCGTCCGGTGGAGGCGGGCGCGCGGTGGGCCGGTACGCGGGAACCCGTCCGACGGAAGCCCCGGCACGGCGCCGGGCGGCCCGTGTCGGCGGGAGACGCGGGCAGGGGCGGAGGAGGCCGATGTGGACCTGAGTGCTCCGGGCCCGCCCGGACGGCCGTACCCGGCGGGCCCGCCGCCCGAACCGGGCCGGAACCCGCGTCGTCGGTGTCCCCGGTGCGCCGCCGGGCGTGGGTCCTCCCCGCCCGGCGGCGAGGACGTCCGCCATGCCTGAGCTGCCGGACGTCGAGGGATTCCGCAGGGTGCTCGCAACCTGCGCGACAGGACGGGTCATCCACCGCGTGGTCGTACGCGACGCGGGCGTGCTGCACGGGGTCGGCCCGCGCGGCCTGCGCGACGCGTTGGAAGGCCGGCGCTTCACCGAACCGGAGCGGCACGGGAAGTGGCTGCTGGCCCGCACCGGCGACGGCCCCACCGTCCTGCTGCACTTCGGCATGACGGGCAGACTGGTCTGCGGCGATCCGGACGATGCGGTGGAGCCCCACGACCGGGTCCTGTTCATCCTGAGCGACGGCCGACAGCTGCGCTACCGCGACCAGCGCAAACTCCAGGGCCTCTGGCTGGCCCACGACGACCGCGAGGTCGCCCGGCGGCTGGAGCGCCAGGGCCCGGACGCGCTGGCGGTGAGCCGAGAGGAGTTCGAGACCGCGCTGGCCTCACGCCGCGGCCACGTCAAGACCGCCCTCACCGACCAGTCCGTCCTGGCCGGCCTCGGCAACCTGCTCGCCGACGAGATCCTGTGGCGCGCGCGGCTGCGCCCCGACAGCCGGGCGAGCGACCTCGCCCAGGCCGACCACCGCCGCCTGTACACGCACATGCGCCGCACCCTGCGTGACGCGGTCGCCGCCGGCTGCGTCCCGCCGCGCGGCTCCTGGCTCACCGGCCACCGCGACGACCCGGACCCGACCTGCCCCCGCTGCGGCTCCCGCCTGCGCCGTTCCCGGATGGCCGGCCGCGGCACGGTGTGGTGCCCGCGGTGCCAGCCGAACGGGTGAACCGGCGTCACGGGGCCGGAGAACGGCGCGGCACCACCCACCCGCGCCCCGGCCGGGTCAGCGGGTGCTGAGCATTCCCTCGCGCAGACGGGTCAGGCAGCGGGAGAGCAGCCGGGAGACGTGCATCTGGGAGACACCGAGGCGTTCGCCGATCTGGGCCTGGGTGAGCTCCTCGACGAAGCGCATGTGGATGATCTGCCGGTCCCTCTCGTCGAGCTCGGCGATCAGGGGGGCCAGGGCGTGGAAGTCCTCCACCAGCTCCAGGGCCGCGTCCTCGGTGCCGATGAAGTCCTGGAGGGCCGCTTCGCCCTCCTCGCTGCCGTTGATCGCGGCGTCCAGGGAGGCGGAGTTGTAGCCGTTGGCGGCCAGGCGGGCCTCGCGGACCTCGTCCTCGGACAGGCTCATCAGCTCCGACAGTTCCTTGTCGGTCGGAGTGCGGCCCAGCCGGCTGCGCAGTTCCTCGGTGGCGCGGGCGAGCTGGACGCGGGCCTCCTGGAGGCGGCGCGGCACGTGCACGGCCCAGGTGGTGTCGCGGAAGAACCGCTTGATCTCGCCGACGATGTAGGGAATGGCGAAGGAGGTGAACTCCGCCTCGCGCGACAGCTCGAACCGGTCGATCGCCTTGATCAGGCCGATCATGCCGACCTGGACGATGTCCTCCATCTCCTCCGGTCCACGGCTGCGGAAGCGGCCGGCCGCGTAGCGGACCAGGGACATGTTCATCTCTATGAGCGTGTTGCGGGCGTAGCTGTACTCGTGGGTGCCCTCTTCCAGGACCGCCAGCTGTTCGAAGAACAGCCGCGAGAGCTCCCGGGCGTCCTTGGGGGCCACCTGGGAGGGATCGGCGACTTCGGGCAGTTCGGTCGTCTGCGTGTCGGCTGCCGTCGTGCTCGTGAGCACCATGCTGTTCCCCTCCCACGTTCGCGAACTGTCCGCCAAGCGCCGACCCGGGTCGGCGTCATCGCAGCGGCTACCCCCTCATCCTGCACCTACACCCGGGCCCGGACGAATCGGGGGACGCCCCCGGCCCAGACCGGCGACTCGCGATGCGCACCGGTGCGCGTGCTCCTCTCCACGGATCCGGGGCAGACGTCGTGGGGGACACCAGCGGGACGAACGAAGGAGGAGAAGATGGCCGAGGACTCCTCGGTGAGGGCGGTGGGATGGGCGCGCTCACTGCCGGTCAGCAGCGGGGTGAAGGTGGCCCGGGACTGGACGCGCGCGCACCTGGCGGCGCTGGGCTGGACGGAGACGGCGCCGGACCTGGTGGACTCGGTGCTGTTGACGGTGTCCGAGCTGGTCACCAACGCCCACGTGCACGCCCGCAGCACGGCACAGCTGATCCTCACCTGGGACCAGGCGTGTCTGCACGTCACCGTCCACGACGCCTCACCCCGGCTGCCCGAGCAGCGTGACCCGGGAACCGGTGCGCTGGGTGGCCGCGGTCTGCTCCTGGTCGATGCCCTGGCCGACACCGTGGAGGTCCACCGCTGCCCGTACGGCAAGGACGTCACCGCGTGCTTCCAGCCGCCCTCGCCGTCGACGGTCACGTAGGGCGGCCGGACACACACGCGGGGACCGGCTGAAGCCCAGCCGGTCCCCGCGTGTGGAAGTGATGGGTCGGGGTCACCATCGATACCAGCGTCCGCGGCCACCACCGGCGTTGGTGGAGCGCATGACGAAGCCGAGCAGCCAGAGCACCAGGACGGCGACGGCGACCCACCAGAGAATCTTGATGGCGAATCCGGCGCCGAAGAGAATCAGCGCGAGGAGCAGAACAAGCAGCAAGGGAACCATAGTTATCTACCTCCTGGACCACCGTTTGCCCTCGGTCGGTTCCCGCATTCCTCGAAAGCGCCTTGTTTGTGAAGGAAAAGTGGGGGAACCAGCGGCAGGGCTTTCACACGGTATTCCTGTCGCGCGGACGGGAAATCAGTCGCTGGAGAGGACGTCCAGGAGGTCGCCGACGCCGAGTTCGGTCATCTTGCGGGCGGCGTCGAGAACGGTCTCTTCGGCGGCCACGCATTCCGCGCCCCTGGTCATGATGTCCCGTGCCGTGGTGGTCACTCGCCCCCCTGAAAGGTCGTAATGTCCGGGACATCTCGATCAACCCGTAACCGGTGGGCGAAACGACCCGTCGGAAGATCGGTGTGCGCCTTTCGCCGGGTACCCGGGAGAACTCTGGTCCGGACGAAGGGGTGATGGTGTGCGGCGGCAGCTGATGTGGATGCTCGTGGCGCGGGGTGCGGCGGCCCTGCTGTTCGGGGTGGTCGCCCTGGTGTGGCCGGGGGTGACCGTCCTCGCGCTGGCCCTCCTGTTCGGCGTGTACGCGCTCGCCGACGGCCTCGCCCTCCTGGCGAGTGCCTTCCGCCGGCAAGGGGACGGCGCCCATCGCGCGGCGCACGCGACCGGGGGTGTCCTGGGCATCGCCGTCGGCGTGGTCAGCATCGGCTGGCCCGGCGTCACCGCCCTGGCCCTGGCCGCGCTGACCGGCGCCTGGGCCGTGACCACCGGCGCCGCGGAGATCTGGGCGGCGGTGCGCTTCCGGCACGAACTGCACCACGAGTGGGTGCTGTTCCTGGCCGGCGCGGTATCGGTCGCCGCCGGTGTGCTCGTCTGGACCCGGCCGGACGTGGGCGCGATCGGCATCGCGCAGGTCATCGGTGTCTACGCCCTGGTCAGCGGTGCGCTGGTGCTGGCCGCGGCCCGGCGGCTGCGCGGTGCGGCCATGGCGGGACACCCGGTCCGCCACGCGCGGCACGCGTGAGAGGGAGCGGGAGCGCCGGAGCGCACGGCGACGCGGGGGTGCCCCGGACCGTACGGTCCGGGGCATCGCTCCGCGCGGCCGGGGCGAGAGGACACAGCATGTTCACGCGGACACCCGGTGGCCGGGCGTCCCGTGGGCACCCGTCCACGGTTGCCTGCCCGGAGGGAGCCCGACCGTGGTCATCGTTGCCTGCCTTCTCCTGCCCTTCGTGGGGCTGCTGTTGTACGGCATGGACCGTGTGGAGGACTGGCTGACGCGCTCACCGGAGCCGCCCCGCCATGCCGGTGCCCGTCGTCTGCGTCTGATCGCGGGCGGCCGGCACGAACCCGCCACCCGCTCCGGGCCGGACCGGCGCTCGTCCCGCGCCGCCTGAGCGGTACCGGCCGGACCGGCGCTCGTCCCGCGCCGCCTGAGCGGTACCGGCCGGACCGGCGCTCGTCCCGCGCCGCCTGAGCGGTACCGGCTGGCCCGGTACTCGTCCCGCCCCGCCTGAGCGGCACCCGGTATCGCCGGGGGCGTAACGCGGGAGCACCCCCACCGCGTGTAAGAGGTGACGTCCGACCACGAAAGGACACACGGTGGGGGAAGCACCCGCGGACTACCTGGAGTTCGCAGCCGCCCGCAGCGGGCCGCTGTTCCGGACCGCCTGCCTGCTCACGGGCGACTGGCACCTCGCCGAGGACCTGGTCCAGGAGACCCTCGCCAAGATGTACCGCTCCTGGCGACGGATCAGCCGGGCGGAAGCACCGGTCGCCTATGCCGACACCGTGCTCGTACGCAGCTTCCTCTCCCAGCGCCGCCGCCGCAGCTCCACGGAGCGCCCCAGCGACCGGCTGCCCGAGACGGCCGCCCCGGCGCGGGACCCGGAGCTGCGGATGGCCCTGCTGGACGGCCTGGCCCGGATGACGGCCAAGGACCGTGCCGTCCTGGTGCTCCGCTACTGGGAGGACCGCTCGGTGGAGGAGACCGCACAGGTCCTTCAGCTCTCGCCGGGAGCCGTTCGAGCCCGGAGCATGCGCGCTCTGGAGCGGCTGCGCGCTCTGCTCGGCGACCAGCTGGCCGACCTGACCGCATGACGAGCACGGCCGGGCGGCGCTCCTCGCCCGGGCCGGCCGACGCCCCAGACGAACGGAGATCCACCATGTCACGCGACGAGGACCTTGAGCGACGGCTGGCCCGCGCCATGACCGGCGCCGCCGAGAACTTCCCGCCCCACTCCGCCGACCTGGTGCGGCGCTCCATCACCCGGGGCCGGCGGATGCGGCTCGTCCGCGCCGCCCAGGTCGCCGCCGCCACGGCCGCCTTCGCCGTGGTCGCCGCGGGCGGCACCCTGATGGGCACGGACGCCTTCGGCGGCGGGCGGGGCACGCCCGAACGGTCGACGGCCGGCGGACCCGCCCACTCCACCGTGCGGTCGCCCTCCCGGGCACCGGCGTCCATCAGCGGGGAGGAGATGATCCGTACGCTGAAGAGCCTGCTGCCACCCGGCGGCACGGTCTCCGCGGCCTCGGGCCGGGGGTCGGAGGGGGACGGCCCGGTCGTCTGGCCGACCGCCGCGCTCACCTACTCCACCGCGAACGGCTCCTCCGGCATCGACATCACCGTCGCGCGGCTGGATCCCGGCACCTCCGCCGACCAGGGGGGCCAGGGCGGCTGCCTTCCGGTGGAGGTCCGCCCCTACGACAAGTGCGCCGCCCGGAAGCTCCCGGGCGGCGCGGTGCTCACCACCACCGAGTCGTTCACCTATCCCAGCAGCGACACCGGGCAGAAGCGCTGGTACGTGGTGCTCACCACCCCGGGCGGAGCGCAGTTGACGGTGCAGGAGTTCGGCGGCGGCAGCGAGAAGGGCTCGGCCGACGGAGCCGACCCGTTGCTGTCGATCGCCCAGCTGACCTCCGTCGTGCGCAGCCCGGCCTGGAACAAGGCGATCGCCGCACTGCCGGTCCCGCGGGCGGCCCCCGCCACCGGCACCTCCGCCGCGGGACAACGGGTGCCCGGCGCCCGGATGACCCGGGTGCTGACGTCACACCTGCCCCGCGGCGGAACCACCTCCGACCTCAACGCGGGCGACGATCTGGTCCAGCTCGTCTACGACGACGGCCGCGGGAAGAACATGGTGCAGGTCGACGCGCAGTACGGCATGACGAAGTTCCTGGCCCGGCACATGGGCTGCGCCGGCGTGTCCGGCGACTGCGAGGCCACGACCCTGACCGACGGCACCAAGGTCAAGAAGGTCAAGGGGCGTTCGGAGAAGGGCGGTTCGGCCGCGGTGTGGCTGGTCGACACCCTGCGTCCGGACGGCCGCCGGGTGGCCGTGCGCGAGGTCAACTCCTACGCCGAGAGCACCCTGGTGACGCGCCCGCGGCCGGCCCTGAGCATGGACGAGCTCCTGACGATCGCCCTCGACAAGCGCTTCTTCACCGGCTGAGCGCTGCCCCCGAGGCTGCCCGCGTCCCCCTCGGTGACAGAACCGTCACACGACAGCACACAACTGGCGGCCCGCCCGCCGGGTCCAACCACGCGTGACGACGGCACGCTGCCCGCCGTCACCGAGCGCGGCGACACCGCGCGACCCATGCACCCGGGGGGGGATCACGTTGAACACGTTGGCACACAAGGTCCGTTCGTCGGCCGCGGTCTCGGGGACGGCCCTGCTGCTGGCCGCCGCGGGCTTCGGCCTCGCACCGGCCGCCTCCGCGGAGGAACCGCAGCCGCCGGTGCTGGCGGTCGACACCGCCGCGCCCGCGGAGGTCGGACTGGCCGGACTGCCGGTCGACTTCACCACCACGGTCTCCAACACCGGTACGACCGACGCCTCGTCGGCACGGCTGACCTACCGGATCGACGGGGGAGCCGGCCTGCCGCCGAACGCCGTCGGCCTGGAGTACCGGCTCGGCGGCACGGAGTGGAAGACGGTGCCGCTGACGTACGCCGGCGGGACGTTCTCCGGCGAGATGCCCGAGACCTTCCCGCTCGCCGCGGGCCGGTCCCGCACCGTGGAGCTGCGCGTCGGGGTGCCCATGGGCACCCCGCACAACGGCGACAGCAACGGCGGCACCGAGCAGCTGAAGCTGACCACGCTCGTCTCCTACGGCGCCTCCGGAGCGGCCACCGACACCGACGACGGCACCATCGAGGTGGACGGCCTCGGCACCGGGCTGTCCGGCGTCCCGGCCACCGTGACCGCCGGCGGCCCCGCCGTCGGCTTCAGGGCCACGGTGACCAACCCCACCGCGTCGGGGTACGAGAACGTCACGGACACGCTGATCACCAGCAGGTACGCCTCCGTGCAGGTCCTGCGCTCCGGGACCTGGCAGACCCTCACGCCGGTCACCTCGGACGCCGAGGCCGATGTGTACGGGTTCGACGTGATCGGCAAGGACGCCTCCCTCGCCGCGCACGGCAGCACGGTCGCCAAGGTGCGGGTGAGCTACCGCGAGGACACGCCCGTCGGGAAGACCACCGTGCGGTCCTGTGTGTTCGTCAACCAGGGGTCCGTACCGTTCAGCGGCACCACCTTCTGCGGGAAGGAGGCGACCTTGACGGTGCTCGCGGCGGGCTCCACCGGGGGCGCGCCCACCCCGACCCCGACCGCCCCCGCGACCCGGACCCCGTCCGCGACCACGGCCCCCTCCGCGTCGCCGTCCCCCTCGACCGACGCCCCGTCCGCGACCTCGGGCACGACCTCCGGCACGTCCGGGGCGAGCTCGCAGCTGGCCGAGACCGGAAGCGACGGGACGTCCACGATCGCCGCGGTCGCCGGCGCCTTCGTCCTGGCCGGAGCGGGGGCACTGGGCTTCGTGGCCCTGCGCCGCCGCCGCACGCGGGCCTGACCCCCGGAGCGGCACGGGCACCTCCCCCCCCGGGCAGGACGGGAGGTGCCGGCTTGCGATCAGTATCCAGGGGTGCTGGTCTGGAGGAGATCTCGCCATCCGGCCGTACGGGACTTCCGTGTGACCGCGGGACGCCCCGTGCTCGCACCCGCCACCGGAGGTTCGCGATGACACAGGTCTCCTCTGCCCGCAGTCCACTGCGCCGGACGACGGCGCTGTTCATGGCGACCGTCGTGACGCTCCTCTTCGCGGCCGTGCTGACGCTCACCTCGGCGAGACACGCGTCCGCCTTGTGCCTCGCAAGTGGCTTCTCAGGCACATGGCGTTCGTCCGACGACAGGCTGAGCCGTATCGACGTGTGGTCCGGGGAGGACTGCCGCCTCTACGCCAGGGCCTGGTCCACCTGCCCGAACGACGCCACGCGGGACTGTAGTTGGGGATCGCGTTCGAAGGTGCTGCAAGCCACCCCGGACAGGAACTTCCGGTTCTTCTCCTACAACTGGAGCAACGCGAGCGAGGTCCTCCAGCTGACGCTGAAGGACAGTGCGCACTTGTCGGTGTGGGACCACGTCGACTACACGTCCGGCCGGAAGGACGGCTTCACCGTGGCGATGACCAAGGATCGCTGACCGGTCGGTGCATGGCACCGCTCGCGGTGTGCTGGGCGTCCGCGGATATCGCGACCTCGGGGTCACCGTTGGTGAAGGTGCGGTCCGAGCGGCGAAGTGACGTTTGAGCATGCCGGTGCGCTGGGTATTGCGGGCAGCCTGTGTGACGACTGTGACCTGGCTGTGGCCATGGGCCGGCAAGCGAAGTGGGGGATGAGGGTGGGTTCTCGTGCGGCACGCCATCGGCGTGCGGTGAAGCGTCGTGTTGTTGCCGGGGTTTCCGTCGCCGCGGCGGCCGGTATCGCGGCCACCGCGACGATGGCCGTCAACGCCGAGGCGGCGTGGACGTCGACGTGGAAGGTGTCGGCCTCCGGCTGGACCCCGGACGATTCCCCCACGGTGTCCGTCGACCGGCAGGGCGACGCCCTACTGGCCTGGAACGCCTGCGACCTCTCGACGCCGGGCTGCTACTACCGGATCCAGACCAGGGTGAAGACCGCGAGCGGTACGGTGACGCCGATCCGCACCCTGTCGCCCGACGGTGCCGCGCCGTCCTGGCCCGAGGCCGCCTCCGACGACACCGGCGACTCGGCGGTGGTCTGGCAGCAGGACAGCCAGGTCGTGGGCCGGCGGGTGTCGGCCTCCGGCAGCCTCGTCGGTCCGCTGCGGAAGCTGTCCACGTCGGCGCCCGCGACCACCCCGGTGGTCGCCGTGACCCCGGGCGGCACCGCGATGGCGGCCTGGACGGAGAACCGCGACGGAAGCTGGTACGCGGTCGCCCGCCGCCTCAAGCTCGACGGCACGGTCGGCACGGCCATCACCCTCGGCTCGGGCTCGGCGGAGAAACCGGCGATCGGAGTGGACCGCAGCGGCCGGTTCGTCGTCGCGTGGGCACGCGGCTCGGACGTCGTGGCCAGGCGGATCACGTCGACGTCCGTCTCCTCGACGAAGGTGCTCACCTCCCCGGTCTCGGCGTACGGCGGTTTCGGCATGGTGCGGGTCGGCGTGGACCGGGACGGCGACGCGGTCATCTCCTACCACTCGGGCGGCGGTGCCCGCGCACAGGTCTGGGCCTCGCGCTGGAGCCGCACCGGCACACTGGCCGCCCCTCTGCGGATCTCGGCCTCCACCGACAACGTGGGCTTCCACCACGCCCTCGCGACCGACCTCGACGGCGACTCGGTGATCGTGTGGACCCGCTACGACAGCAGCGGCAAACTCGAACTGCTCGGCCGCCGCCTGACCGCGGCCGGTGCCCGGGGTGCCGTCACCAGCCTGGGCCCCGGCGACCGCCCCGCCCTGGCCATCGACGACGACGGCGACGGCATGCTGGTCTTCCACACGGTCGTCCCCAAGTCGACGCCCCCGTACAGCTACACCAAGTCCAGTGCCCGCCTGATCAGCCGTTCCGGCACCTTCGGCACCACGAAGACCCTCACGTCGGACGGCCGGGTGCCCCGGGTCGGCACCCGCCCGACCGCCCGGTTCACGGTGGTCTGGCAGCAGGAGAGCTACCCGTACACGATCAAGTCCGTGACCGGTCCCTGACCGGTTCCCACCACCCCGCTGCTCCTGCTCGGCGGGGTCCCTGCTTCCCTCTGCAAGGAGACACATGCGCCTACGCGCCGCCTCTGCTCTGCTCGCCGCCGTCGCCGCACTGGCCGGCTTCGCCGCCACCGGTGCCCAAGCGGACGAGACCCAGACCGACGTCCAGATCAGCAACGTCTCCTTCGACGGCGGCAAGGACATCGTGGTCGGTCTCTATGCCAAGACGGTCACGGTCTCCGGGACCTTCACCCACCCGTCGGGCATCCAGGACGCGGACTTCGTCCTGTGGCGTGGACCGGATGGTGCGAACCCCTACGAGACCTACGACGACCGCATCGTGTCGAACGAGTACTACTCCCACGCGGACTGCGTCGCCGTGAGTGCCACCACCTCCACCTGCTCGCAGACGATCTCCCTCGAACCGGACTGGAAGTACGGCGGCACCGCGCTCACCAACGCCCACGCCGGCACCTGGAAGGTCAGCGTGCAGGGGGTGGCCGGCGACGACAGCTGGACCCAGTCGGCGAGCTACACCACGACCCGTCTCCAGCGGGAGTCCAAACTCACCGTGGACGCGGGCCCGGAACCGATCGCCCAGGGCAAGACCCTCACCGTCACCGGCAAGCTCACCCGGGCCGACTGGGACAACTGTGAGACTCATGGGGCGCCGTTCGGAGCCATGGGCCTGACCCGTGGGA
>NZ_BMUI01000025.1 GCF_014650115.1 Streptomyces olivaceoviridis
CGTCGTCGTCCAGGTAGTCCGGCACCCTGGACGCGAACATCGTCTGACGCGCGTCCTTGTCACCCCCGGCACCGGTGAACCCCTGCTCGTCCCCGGAGTAGATCACCGGGTCGCCCCGCGAGAAGAACATCAGCTCATGGGCCAGGCGGTCCCGGCGCAGGAGCTCGGCGTCGTCCGCGCCGGGGTGGTCCTGGGTGACGAAGGCGCCGATGCGGCCCATGTCGTGGCTGCCGAGGAAGGTCACCTCGCTGTAGGCGTTGGTCTTGTCGGTGGTGTAGCGGTAGTCCTGGGCGAAGACGTGGGCGAGGTCGTCCGCGGGGCCGCCGCGCGAGGCGAAGTTGCGGGCGGCGGCCTGGAAGGGGAAGTCGAGCGTCGCGTCGAGCCGGCCCTGGGTGACGTAGGGGGCGGTGATGGACGCGTCGGCCGAGAAGGCCTCGGCGAAGAGGAAGAAGTTCCGGCGTCCGTGCCGCGCCGCGTAGCGGTCGAGCGCGGTGGCCCACTGGGTCCAGAAGGCCATGTCGACGTTCTTGGCCGTGTCGACGCGGAAGCCGTCGACACCGAAGTCCCGGACCCACTTCTCGTAGATCCGCTCCATCCCCCGGACGACCTCCGGCCGCTCGGTCCACAGGTCGTCCATGCCCATGAAGTCGCCGTCCAGGGCGCTTTCCCCGGCGAAGGTGGAGTTGCCGCGGTTGTGGTACAGGGACGGGTCGTTCAGCCAGTCGGGCACCTTGCGGTCGCGCGGGTCGGTGGAGACCTGCGGGGTGTAGGGGGCACCGTCCGCGTCCGTCGGCCGCATGCCGGTGCTGTCGTCGAAGGGGCGGCCCTCGGTGTCGAGATAGGGGTAGGCGCCCTTGCTGCGGTATCCGTACCGTTTTTCCGCGTAGTCGATGGTGTCCGCGGTGTGGTTGGTGATGACGTCGAAGAAGACCTTCATGCCCTTGGCGTGGGCCTTGTCGATCAGTTCCGACAGGTCGGCTTCGGTGCCGAAGTGCGGGTCGACCCGGGTGAAGTCGGTGATGGCGTAGCCGTGGTAGTTGGCGGTGGGCTTGCCGTCGCGGACCGTCACGGGCTTGTTCTTGAACACCGGTGCGAGCCAGACGGCGGTGGTGCCGAGGCCCTTGATGTAGTCGAGGTGGTCGATGACGCCTCTGAGGTCGCCACCCTGGAAGAAGTCCTCGTCGGTGGGATCGTAACCGGTGGCGGTACGGTCGCCGGTCAGCCCGCCGCGGTCGTTGCCGGTGTCGCCGTTGGCGAAGCGGTCGGGCAGCAGCAGGTAGAACTGCTCCCGGCTCGCGGCCGGACGGGCCGGCTGGTGCGCGAGCGCCGCGTCCGTCGGCGGCGGGGGCGGCCCGGCGGCCGTCGCCGGGGGCGTCAGCGGTGGCAGGACGGCTGTGCACAGCGCGACGGCCAGGACGCTTGCGTGGTGTCTGGGTCTGCCGACCACGTGACGCATCTCCTCGGGGTCTCGGTTGCGGGCAAGGACGGGACCCCGCCTGGGACGGGGCGCGGGACCGCCCGGCACCGATTGCGCGGGCCGGGCGGTCGTGGCCGGTGATCGCCGTTCGTGCTACGGCGATCGTCGTCCGTCGCCGGGTACGGCGGTCAGCCGCGCCAGGTGTCGTTCAGCGTGATCACGCCGCTGGACGGGACGGTGGCGGTCCGGTTGGCGCCGCTCTCCCAGGTGACGTTGCCGCCGGCGTCCTTGCGGAGGTACTTGTACTCGAACGCGGTGCCCGCGGGCAGCGACACGTCGAGCTTCCAGACGGGGTAGCTCGCCGGGTCCAGCTTCAGGGCGCTGGAGGTGTTCCAGTTGCCCAGGGCGGATTTGTTGCCGGTGACGTAGATGTTCTGCCCGTACTGGGTGGTCGCGTTGACGTTGAACGACGCGCCGGTGGCCTGGGTGGGGTTGCCCGGGTCGGTGGGGTTGCCACCGCCGCAGGTCTTGGCGTTCACGTGCAGGGCGAGGGCGGTGTTGGCGCCGAGGGTGGCGGTGAACTGGCCGGAGGAGTTGACCGTGACGCCCTTGCCGCTCTGCACGTCGCAGTAGTCGCCGACGGGCAGGGAGGTCTGGAAGGTGCGGGTGAGCGAGGAGCCCTCGTGGTTGATCGCGACGTACGCCTTGTCGCCGCGGCCGAACGCGATCTGGTTGCCGCCGTTGTCCCACCAGTTGGTCACGGCGGTGCCGGCGGCCGTGTTGCGGAACTTGACCATGCTCGCTATCTCGCGCCAGGCGTGCTGGCACTTCCAGCCGTCGGTGTAACAGGCATTCACCTGACCGTTGTTCGGGCCACCGGCGTCGTTGTTGCTGAACTCGTAGCCGGAGTGCACGTCGGGCGAGCCGTAGGGCCAGGCCAGCATGAAGACGTGCGCGAGGGTGTAGTTGGCGCCGTCCTTGTAGGTGAGGGTGCCTCCGTTGCGCTCGGTGTCGTGGTTGGTGACGAAGACGGACGCCTTGTCGCCGGAGACGTATCCCCAGGCTTCGCCGAAGTTCTTCAGCTCGGCGAGCTTCTCGTTGTTGAAGACCCGCTTGAGGTCGTAGGCGTAGTGGAACTCCTGGACGTCGCCCGTGTTGTAGTACTCGGGCGGCTGGACCGCCTCGCCGGAGGCTCCGATGGTCTCCTGCTTCCAGTACACGCCCGGGTTGGACAGGCGCGACTTGATGTTGGCGAGGTCGTCCTCGGGGATGTGCTTGGCCGCGTCGATGCGGAAGCCGTCGACGCCGAGGGAGAGCAGGTCGTTCATGTAGCCCGCGATGGTCTTGCGGACGTACTCCTCTCCCGTGTCGAGGTCGGGCAGACCGCCCATCTCGCAGTGCTGGACCTGCCAGCGGTCCGTGTAGTCGGTGATGGACTTGGTGCAGTCGTCCATGTCGGCGGCGGAGTAGGTGCCGGGGTAGTCGTACTTGCTGAAGGCCGAGCCCGCGGTACCGGTGCCGGAGGCGTTCGCCATGTGGTTGATCACGGTGTCGGCGACCACTTTGACGCCCGCCGCGTGGCAGGTGTCGACCATGTTCTTGAAGGCCGAGCGGTCGCCCAGCTTGGTGCCGATCTTGTAGCCGACGGGCTGGTAGGCGGTCCACCAGGAGGAGCCCTGGATGTGTTCGTTGGGCGGGGAGACCTGGACGTAGCCGTACCCGTCGGGGCCCAGCTCGTCGGTGCAGGCCTTCGCGACGGACGCGAAGTTCCATTCGAACATCACCGCGGTGACGTCCTTGCCGCCGGGCGCGCTCGCCTGCGCCGGCGTCGGTGCCGTGACGGCCACAGCGGCTCCCGCCAGGGCGGCGAGTGCAGCGGCCACGGTCTTTCTGGGCATGGTGTCTCCAGTTCGGAAGTGGGGTGATCCGGAGAACAGCCTCATTGACAACGCGCCGTGCCAGAGACAGCCGTTCGTTGATTCTTGCTGCAAGAATTTTCGGTCGAGACCGTACGGCGCCGCTTACCGAAGGTCAACCCATCGCGCGGTAAGACTGGTTGAGACGAGTAATTGGAGGGAGGAGTTGCGAAATCTCTTTCGCAAGCGTTTCAGCGGTGTTACCTTCAACGAACTCCGGCCCACGGCCGCGGGGTTCGCATGCCGTATCCCGACGCGCCCGGTCGTCCGGGCCGGAGTGTCCGCTCCACTTCCGCGGGACGCCAGGGCCATCCCCGTCACGTCCCGCCTCCCGTCACACCGCAGTCAGCAACGGCTGCCACCAGGACCGGTGGTGCCGGTACCAGTCCACCGTGGCGGCCAGCGCCTGCTGGAAGTCGACGCCTGGCCTGTACCCGAGTTCGGCGCTGATCTTGCCGTGGTCCACCGCGTAACGCCGGTCGTGTCCCTTGCGGTCCGTGACGTGCGTGATGCGGGCGGGGTCGGCGCCGCACAGACCGATCAGGCGGTGCGCGAGGTCGAGGTTGGTCAGCGAGGTGCCCCCGCCGATGTTGTAGGTCTCCCCCGGCCGCCCCGCCGTCCGCACCAGCTCGACGGCCCTGACGTGGTCGTCCACGTGCAGCCAGTCGCGCACCTGCCCTCCGTCGCCGTACACCGGCAGATCGGTTCCGCTCAGCAGAGCGCCCAGGAAGCGCGGGATGACCTTCTCCGGATGCTGGAAGGGGCCGAAGTTGTTGGAGCAGCGGGTCACCCTGACGTCCAGGCCATGGGTGCGGTGATGGGCGAGGGCGATGAGATCGGCCGCGGCCTTGGAAGCGGCGTACGGCGAGCTGGGCCTGAGCTGGTCCTCCTCGCGCGCGGCACCCTCGGGCAGCGAGCCGTAGACCTCGTCGGTGGAGATGTGGACGAACGTGCGCACCCCGTGCCGCAGCGCCGCGTCCAGCAGGAGCTGGGTGCCGAGCACGTTGGTGCGGGCGAACGCCGAGCCGTCCTGGATGGAGCGGTCCACGTGCGACTCCGCCGCGAAGTGGACGATCTCATCGTGTCCGGCGGCCAGCCGCCGCACCGTCACGGCGTCGCAGACGTCACCGCGCACGAAGGTCAGACGGGGGTGGCCGCGCACCTGGTCGAGACGGGTGAGGCTGCCCGCGTAGGTGAGCTTGTCCAGAACGGTGACCGTCACTCCGGGCGGCCCTGACGGGCCGAGGAGCGCGCGGACGTAGGCGGAGCCGATGAAGCCGGCTCCGCCGGTGACGAGGATGCGGGAAGTCATGGGATGAGCTGCACCTTGCTGTGGTCGCCGAGGACGAGACGGTGGACGTGGGCAGGACGGGGGGCCGTGGCGACGACCGCTTCGCGGCCGATGAGCGACTCCTCGATACGGGAGGCACCGTCGACGCACGCACCCCGCAGGAGCACCGAGGATCCGATCGTGCTGTCGTCGATCCGGCAGTCCTCGCCGATGGCGGTGTAGGGGCCGACGCTGGAGTTGCTGATGACGGCGCCCGCTCCGACGACGACGGGGCCGACGATCCGCGATCCCCTGACCACGGCGCCCTCCTCGATCCGGACCCGGCCGACCAGGACACTGTCCGGATCGACCTTGCCGTCGACGCGGCCCTCCATCCGGTCCAGGACGTGCCGGTTGGCCTCCAGCAGGTCGTCCACGCTGCCGGTGTCGCGCCAGGGCCGGGTGGTGGTCTCCGCGCGGACGGCGAGGCCGTGGTCGACCATCCACTGCACCGCGTGGGTGATCTCCAGTTCGCCTCGCCCGGAGGGGCGGATGGCGCGCACCGCTTCGTGCACGGCGGGGGTGAAGGCGTAGACGCCGATCAGGGCGAGGTCGCTGCGGGGCCGGTCCGGTTTCTCCTCCAGCCGCCGCACCAGTCCGTCGCCGTCGACCTCCGCGACCCCGAAGGCGGTGGGGTCGGGCACCGGGGTGAGCAGCAGCCGCGCGGCGTCCCGGCCCGCCTCGGCGCGCCGGACGAATCCGGCCACGCCGTCCTCCAGGTAGTTGTCCCCGAGGTACAGCAGGAAGTCGTCGTCGGCCAGGAAGTCGCGGGCGATCAGCACCGCGTGCGCCAGGCCCAGGGGCTCCGCCTGGTGGAGGTAGGTGAGGCACAGCCCGAAGGCGGACCCGTCTCCCACCGCCCGGCGGATCTCGTCGGCGTGCGAGCCGACCACCACGCCCACCTCCTCGATGCCGGCGTCGGCTATCGCCTGGAGGGCGTAGTGCACCACCGGCCTGTTGGCGATGGGCAGGAGCTGTTTGGCGCGGGTGTGGGTGAACGGCCGCAGTCTGCTGCCGGTACCGCCCGCGAGGACCAGGGCTTTCACGCCGGCCACCGGCGTCGCGGAGGGAAGGGGGGCTGAGGTCTCACGGATCTCTCCTCGAACGGAAGTCGCGGTGACACCGGTTGAGCTGTTTTCGACTCAAGCAGAGGGGATGCCGGAACCGCAAGGCCAGACTGAAACTTTCAGCAACTCCTTGCAGAGTGCGTCCGGTTGATGTTTGACTCACTTCCGTCCCGCTCAACCGGCGGGACTCGTCCCGGCAGTTCACACCAAGCGTGGGGAGCAGCAGTGACAGGTCGGCACCAGCTGGAACGGCTGGAGCGCGAGGCCGGACATCTGGCACCCGGTGCTTCGGAGGAAGCGGCCGTGGGGCGCCGGGTCTTCGCCGAGGGCCGAGGCCCGGTCCTCACCGATCTCGACGGGAACCAGTACCTGGACTTCGCCGCGGGCACCCTGACCCAGTCCCTGGGGCACGGGCACCCCGAGGTGGTCGAGGCACTGACCGCCCAGGCCCGGCGGCTGTGGAACGTGCACGACTCGGCCACGCCCGACCGGGCCGCGCTGCTGGAGCTGCTGGCCCGGCTGCTGCCCGAACACCTCGACACGTACGCCCTGTTCTCCACCGGGGCGGAGGTCGTCGAGGCCGCGCTGCGCGTGGTGCAGGCGACCGCCGAGCCGGGCCGCAACCGGATCGGCGCCCTGCGCGGGGGCTTCCACGGCAAGACCATGGGGGCCCGGATGCTCGTGCACTGGGACCTCGGTCACCAGTCCTTCGCCGGCAACTCCGTACTCGGGTACTCGGCGTACTGCTACCGCTGTCCGCTGGAGCTGACCCGCCCGTCGTGCGGGCTGCGCTGCGCCTCCCTGGTGCGCAGACACATCACCGACAAGCCGAACACATCGGCACTCGTCTTCGAGCCGGTGCTCGGCGCCGCCGGCGTCATCGTGCCGCCCCCGGGCTACTGGGAGCAGATCGCCGACGCCTGCCACACCAACGGTGTGCTCCTCGTCGCCGACGAGGTGCTGACCGGCGGAGGCCGCACGGGTACCTTCCTGGCGAGCGAGCAGTTCGGCATCGAACCCGACCTGGTCACCCTGTCGAAGGGCCTGGCCAGCGGGTTCCCCTTCGCCGTCCTGGCCGGGCGGGCGGACCTGCTGCGCCACCCGGCGGCCTCGAGCTCCGGTGCCTACGCGTCGACGTACGCGGGCAATCCGCTCGGGATCGCTGCCGCGCGGGCCACGCTGGAGGTCATCGAGCGCGACCGTCTCCTCGAACGCGTCCGGGTGCTCGGCGAACTGCTCCACGACCGGCTGTCCGCGCTCCCGGCCCGCTTCGACAACCTCGGTGACGTACGCGGCCTGGGGCTGCTGTACGGACTGGAGTTCGTGTCGGACCGCCAGAGCCGCACGCCGGCGCCGCACATCGCGCGGGCCGTGTACGCCACCGCCCTCGACCTGGGTCTCCGCGTGGCGCTGGGCGGCCACATCCTGCGCCTGGCACCGCCGTTCACCATCGACGAGCCCCTGCTCGACGAGGGTGTCGGCCTCCTGGAACAGGCCCTGGAGCGAGTGCTGACGTGATCGTCGCGGAGAACCTCGTCAAGGAGTTCCGGCTCACCGAGCGCAAGCCCGGCCTGGTCGGCAGTCTGTCCACCCTGTTCACCCGCGAGCACCGGATCGTACGGGCGGTCGACGGCGTGTCCTTCACGATCCCGGCCGGCTCGAAGACGGCGTACATCGGTGCCAACGGGGCGGGCAAGTCGACCACCATCAAGATGCTCACCGGCATCATGACGCCCACCGGCGGACGCTGCCTGGTCCGCGGCATCGAGCCCTACCGGCACCGGCAGGCCAACGCCCGGAGCATCGGGGTCGTCTTCGGCCAGCGCAGTCAGCTGTGGTGGGACCTGTCGGTGCCGGACTCCTTCCGCATCCTGCGGAGGATCTACGACGTCCCCGACCCGGTGTACCGGCGCAACCTCGCCCTGTACCGGGACCTGCTGGACATCGACGCCCTCGGCACCACGCCCGTGCGCCAGCTCAGCCTGGGGCAGCGGATGCGGGCCGAGATCGCGGCCAGCCTGCTGCACGATCCGGCGGTCGTCTTCTGGGACGAGCCGACCATCGGTCTCGACATGGTGCTCAAGGACGCGGTACGGCACCTGGTCAACCACGTCCACCGGGAACTGGGCACGACCGTCGTCCTCACCAGCCACGACATCGCGGACATCGCCGCGATCTGCGACAGCGCCCTGGTGGTGGACCGGGGCCGGGTGGTGCACCAGGGGAGCATCCGGGACCTGCTGCGCACCGCCGAGCGGCGGTCCGTCGTGTTCGACCACCGGGGCGGTCCGGACCCCGGGCACGCCTGTGCCCGGATCGAACAGGAACTGCCCGGGGTGAGCGCCTCCCCCGCCGAGGACGGCCGGATCAAGGTCGACTACCCGGTCGACCGGTTCACCTCGCGGCAGGTGCTCGCCTTCCTGCTCGAACGCTTCGACCTGGCGGACTGCTACGCGCCCGAACCCGATCTGGAGGACGTCCTGCGGCGGATCTACGCCGGCGGGAGCAGGAGTCCCCTCGCGGCCGGGGTCGCGGGTCCGGGCCAGGGGGGCGCGGCATGAGCGGCGTCGACGTGCCCGAGCGGGAGGGGACCCCGCGTCCATCGCCGGCCGCGCGCGTCCGGCACTACCTGCCCTTCGCGACCGGCGGCCTCCAGTCCCTGCTGCGGTACCGTTCGACGTTCGTGACGACCGGGGTCACCGCCGCGGCCGGCGCGGCGGTCACCGTCTTCCTGTGGCGTGCCGTGTACGCGGGTTCCCCGCCCGGCGGCGGTCCGGGCGGCTTCACCCCCGAGGGCATCACCACCTACCTGCTCATGGCGCAGGTGTTGCAGGTCCTGCACGCCAACCGGGTGGACGACGAGGTCGCGGCGGAGGTCTACCGCGGCGACGTCGCCGTCATGCTGGTCCGGCCCGTCAGCTACCCGGTGGTGCGGTTCTTCGCCTGCCTGCCGGTGGTGGCGGCCAACGCCGTCCTGGTCGGCGTGCCCGTGCTGGCGCTCTTCGCGCTGATCGTGCCGCTCACGGTGCCCCGGCCCGTCGACGTCGCGCTGTTCCTGGTGTCCACCGCGCTCTCCGTCCTGCTCGCCTTCCTGGTGAACCTGCTGACCGGGATGACGGGTTTCGTCACCACCAACACCTGGGGGGTGCGGATGGTGAAGCAGAGCGTGGTCGCGTTCTTCGCCGGTCAGCTGGTGCCCCTCGCCCTGATGCCCGGCCCGCTCGCGGCCGTCGCTTCCGCGCTGCCCTTCCGGGGCATGGTCGACGGTCCGCTCACCCTGCTGCTCGGCCGCTACGACGGGGTGGCCGGCGCGGCCGACGTGCTCGCCCGGCAGATCGGCTGGGCGGCCGGTCTCACCCTGCTGGGTGCCGTCCTGTGGCGGGCCTCGCTGAGCCGTCTGGAGGTGCTCGGCGGATGACCCGCACGGTGTGGCGCCATGTGCGGCTGGCCTTCTTCCTCGGCGGGGTCGGGCTGCACCGGCTGAGCGCGTACCGCGTGGACTTCGTCCTGGGGGCGGGGGCGTTCCTGGTGCGCGTGGGATTGCAGACCGCGGTCGTGGGGCTGGTCTTCCGCCAGGTTCCGGCCGTGGGCGGCTGGACCTACCACGAGGTGCTGTTCCTGCTCGGCTTCTCCCTGCTGCCGCGCGGTCTGGACCACCTGTTCACCGACCAGCTGTGGGAGCTGGGCCGCAAGCTGGTCCAGCGCGGCGAGTTCTACCGTTATCTGGTCCGCCCCGTGAACCCGCTGTTCTCGCTGCTGTCGGAGCGCTTCTTCCACCCGGACGGGCTCGGCGAACTGGCCGTCGGGGCGGTGCTGGTCGGCTGGTCGGGCAACGAACTCGGCCTGCGTCCCACCCCGTTGCAGTGGGCCGTCGTCCCGTTGCTGGTGCTGTGCGGCGCCCTGATCCACACCTCGGTGAAGCTGCTGTTCGCCTCGCTGTCCTTCTGGACCGTGACCAGCCTGCCGTCCATGTACGCGGCGAGCCAGGTGTCCGAGTTCGCCGCCTATCCGCTGGACATCTACCACCCGTCCCTGCGCTTCCTGCTGACCTGGGTGCTGCCCTTCGCCTTCACCTCCTACGTGCCGTGTGTCTACCTGCTGACCGGCGCCACAGGGCTGGTGGTCTGGCTGCCGCTGGTGACGGCCGGTGCCTTCGTCCTGGCCCTGACCGTGTGGCGGCGGGGCGTCAACGCCTACGAAATGACCGGGAGTTGAACAACCCCGTGATCCGAGACGAACATCTCCGACCCCTGCTGCGCGCCGCGTCGTGGCTGCCGCGCGACCTGCGCGCCGCCGAGCGCTACGAAGCGGTCGACCACGCCGAGCTGGGCCCTCACGACCTGCTGCTGGTCGTGGCGGCCGTCGGTGGCCCCGCCTCGGGCGAGCGGGTCTTCGTCCCCGCGCGCAGGGAACCGTCGGGCGCGGTCACCGAGGCCGGCGGCGACGGCACCTTCGGACTCGCGGCCGTGCGCCGTGCGCTGGCCGGCGCACGGCTGCGTACGTGGGGCGGCGGGTACCTGGACTTCCGCCGGGCGCCCTCCTCACCGGATGGCGAGTTGCGGTGGCTGCCCTTCGAGCAGGGCTGGTCGTCCAACTCGTTGTCCCTGGTGGGGATCGGCGGCTCGCCGTACATCCTCAAGACCTACCGGCGGCTGGACGAAGCGGTCCACGAGCCCGAGGTGCTGCGCCTCATGAGCGGGAGCGGGCACACTCCCGAGTGGGCGGGGGACTGCACGTACACGGACCCCGTCCACGGGACCCGGCACCCGTTGGGCGTCCTGTACCGCCACGCACCGGGGCACGGCATCGACACGCCCCTGCGGGAGAACCTGCGCTCGCTGTGGCCGAGGCTCACGGGACGTGTCGTGCCGGACCGGCTCGTACGCGATCATCTGCGTCCGCTCGAAGGGAGGCTGCGGGCCGCGGGAGGCTTCCTCGGTGCCTTCCACCGGGACCTGGCGGCGCGCCTCGGCGCCCCCGCCACCGGCTACCCCGTGTCCGACGCCCTGGCCGGTGCCTCGGCGCGACTGGACGCGCTGGCCGGCGCGGGGATTTCTCTCCCGCCCACCGCCAGGCGCGCGGCCTTCGACGCGCTGGAGGACGAACTCCGCTCGCTACGGGCGGAGTTCGGTGACCGGCGCACGGCTCCGGGGGGCGGTCCCTGCCACGGCGACCTGCACCTGTCACACCTGCTGTGCGCCGAGGACACCGACGGCGGCTGGCGGATGAGCGTCATCGACCTGTCCACGCCCGCCCTGCCGGCGGACGGCCCCGGCTACGCCGCGCAGTCGCCGTTGCAGGACCTCGTCGCCGTGCAGCGGGCACTGGAATACTTCGCGGCCGACGAGGCCGCCTTCGAGAGCGCCCGCCGCCTCGGTATCGACTCGACCGAGACCATGAACGGCTCCCTCGACGGCGCACCCGGCCTGCCGCCCACGGGACGGGCCGTGCTGGAGCAGGTCTTCCGCACCGCCGACGCGTGGCGCGCGCACGTGGCGCGCCTGCTGCTCGGACGGGCACCGGACAGCCCGCTGCGGCGGCTGCTGTACCTCCGCCGCCTCCTGCACGAGCTGGCCTACAACCACGACCACGCCCGCCCCTACCACGCCGCGATCGACCTACGCCACGCGCTCGCGCTGGCCTCCCCCGCCCCGACGACCCCCGCGAGGACATGACCGTCGTGAACGCGCCCCGGATGCACATCATCGAGACGTACTTCGAGTGCTGCGGCTTCGACCACACCTTCCTGCAGGGCGGCACGTCCGTGTACCTGTGGAACCTGTCCCGGACCTTCGCCGCCCGCGGCCACACCGTCTCCATCGTCACTCCCGCGCACGGCAGGCTCGACGACCTGCGCCGGCGCTACGAGGTGGAGGACCTCCCCTACGAGGACGCCTACACACTGCCGGTGGTCCTCGACCCCCGGGTCTGGGACGGCTTCCCGGAGCAGGTGGACCTGGCGCTGCGCACCACGGCCCACCGCATCCGTCTGGAGGGCGTGGACCTGTACTTCCTTTCCAACGAGTACCTGGACCGGCTGCCGGACACCTTCTACCCGCCGTACTCCGCCAAGGGCCGGGACCTGGTGTTCTTCAAGCCGCTGGTGTTCCAGGTGGACAGTGTGCGGTTCCTGCGCGGCTGGTTCGGCGACGAGAGGGCCGTCGTCCACGCCCACGAGCCGTACTACCACTACCTGCTGCCGGCGGCCCTGCGCGACGACCCGACGAAACTGGTCGTCAGCAACGTGCAGAGCAACATGCCGATCGACAAGAGGGTGTACGCGCCCGAGGTGGAGCGGCTGTTCGAGCTCCTGGACGTGGACGTCGCGCTGCCCGGCCCCGCCCCGGAACCGGACGTGCCGGCGGCCGTCGTGCAGTACCAGCAGCGCACGCACCTGCACTACACCTATCCGCCGGACCACGTGGCGATCTACGAACTGACCGCCGACCACGCCGACCTGGTGGACTTCCTCTCGCCCGGCCAGCTGGACTTCTACGCGGGCTTCCGCGACACCCCCTTCGAGACGCTCTTCGGGCGGCTGCCGATCGCCGACGTGGTGCGCCGCAACGCCCACAAGATGTTCGTCGGCGGCTGCGCCATCTCCGACCGGTGGCTGGCCTGGGACCCCACCGGGGTGGACCGGACCCGGGTGCTCGGCGGCCTCGGTCTCGACCCCGCGCTGCCGACGTTCTTCCACAACGCCCGCTACGCCGTCCACCACAAGGGCCAGGTCGAGCTGATGCGGGCCGTGGACCGGGTCCTGGGCGAGGGCCTGAAGGCCAACTTCGTGATCCGCTGCATCTCCGGCAACGGCATCGACGACCCGTACTTCCACGAGGTCGCCGCCCGCCACCCGGGCCGGCTGCACTTCGAGTGGGAGCGCGTGGAGGAGGCGCGCGTCTTCTCCTTCGCGGCTGCCTCGGACTTCGCGCTGTTCCCGTCCAAGTTCGAGATGGACACCTTCCTGATCGCCCAGGGCGAGGCCATGGCCGTCGGCGCGGTACCGATCGCCACGGACCAGCGCGGCATGGAGCACTTCCGGCACGCCGACGGCCCCGGGACGACCACCGGGTTCGCCGTGAACCGGTCCTTCGCGGAGGACGACGAGCTGCTCACCGCCGCGCTCGCCGACCGCATCCGGCAGGCGGCGGCCCTGTGGTCGGACGATCCCGGGCGCTACCGGGAGCTGTCGGAGCGCGCCGCCGCCGTCGCCCGGGTCTTCACCTGGGACCACTGCGCCGACCTGCACCTGGCGGCCTTCACTCGGCTGTGGGAGGGCCGGCCCGCGACCCTGTCCACCGAACTGGCGCTGCGCCACGGGTGGTTCGGCCTCCTCGCCGACGACCGGATCACCCCGGCCGCCGCGATCGAGCACGGGGACATCGCGGCCTACGAGCGCTGTGCCCCGTTCGACTCCGGGGCCGCCGTGCGGATGTTCCGGGCCGCGTGGCAGCGGGCCGACTTCGCCGCCTGCGAGCGAGTCCTTGACCGCCTCCCCGGGGCGGTGCCCGAACAGGAGGCCGCCCTGCTGCGCGCACGCTCACGCGTCCTGCCCGACGGGCGGCTGGAGTACCGGCTGCCGCACGCCGAACGGGTGGAAGTCGTGTCGGCCCGGCGGGAATCGGCCAGAGCCCTGCCCGAGGTACGCACCCTGGAACGCACGGTGCCCGGTGTCTTCGTGGGTGAGGCTCCGGGCGCCGACGACCGGCTGCTGCTCACCTTGTCCTCCGGCCGGGTGACCTGGGACGAGGTGCGTCATGGCTGATCTGCGTGCCGTACGCGCGGTGCTGCTCGCGGGCGGTGAGGGACGCCGCATGGGTCCGCTCGGCACGGGACGGCTCAAACCACTGGTCCCCTACGGCGGCACCTGCCGGCTGATCGACTTCAGCCTGGCCAACGCCCGCGCCTCGGGGCTGCCGGAGGTGCTGCTCCTGTCCCAGTACGAGGAGCGGCTGCTGATGGACGACCTGCACCGGGTGTGGAACACCGAGCCGGGCTTCCGGGTGCACTTCGGGCCGTACGACGCCGCCTACCGCGGCCGGGAGCTGCCCGCACGGCTGCCGCGGCGCACCTGGCCGCTGGAGCGCGGCACCGCCGACGCCCTGATCCGCAAGGCGCAGTACGTCTTCGCCGAGGACACCGAGCAGGTCCTCGTCCTGCACGCCGACCACGTCTACCGGTACGACTACGGTCCGCTGGTCGAGGGGCACCGGGCGTCGGGGGCGGCGCTGACGATCGCCTACCAGCGCATCGACCCGCGCTGGGTGCACCTGTTCGGCATGGTGCGCTTCGACGGCGGCGGCCGGCTCACCGAGTTCACGGAGAAGCCCGAGAACCCCACTTCCGACCTGGTGTTCGCGGCCTTCTGCGTCTTCGACGCCGCCGTGCTGCGCCGGTACCTGGACGAGCTGGACGGCACCGACTGGCAGCACGACATCAGCCGTGACGTGATCCCCGCGATGCTCGCGGCCGGGGAGCACATCCGGGGCCACGAGGTGCACGGTCACTGGGAGGACATCGGCACCGTCGAGCGCTACCACCGGGCGCACCTGGCCCTCGCCTCGGGACCGCGACCGCCCCTGCCCGTCGAGCGGATGCCCCGGACCGTGCGGCCGGCGGTGGGGCGGCGCTGGGTCGCCGACGCACCGGGAGTACGCGCGTCGGTGGTCCCGTCGGACCTGGTCAACGCCGGGCTCGTGGCGGACAGCGTGCTCTTCCCCGGCGTCCGGGTCGGCGCGGGCGCGCGGGTGCGGCGCAGCGTGGTGCTGCCCGGCACGGTGATACCGGCCGGCGCCGACATCGACGGGGCGGTCGTCCTGGAGGACGGACACATTCAGCACGTTGCCGAAGGAGTGAGCGCATGACCCCGACCGAACACCACCTCCCAGGTGACGACCGGCGCCCGACCGACCATGACGTCCTGGTGGTCGGCGGGGTCGGCGTGGACACCATCGTGCGCGTGGACGAACTGCGCGTGCCGCCGGGTGACTCGGTCTTCGTGGAGCCGCTGCGGGACTACGTCGGGCACACCGGCAACGGCGTGGCCCTCGGCTGGCACGCCCTCGGCCTGCGGACCAAGTTCGTCGACTTCCTCGGCGACGACCCGCAGGGCCGTATGGTGCTGGAGCACTACGACCGCCTCGGCCTCGACTTCAGCCACCTCGTCTCGCCGCACGGCACGCCACGCTCGGCGAACCTGGTCGACCCCCAGGGCCGCCGCTTCTCCTTCTACGACGGCCGGCACCCGGGCGACCTGAGGCTGCCCCGCGCGTTCTACCTGCCCTTCCTGGAGCGGACGGCCCACGTCCACCTGTCGATCATCGGCCACAACCAGGACATGTACGAGGACATCCACCGCCTCGGCGTGACCAGTTCCACCGATCTGCACGACTGGGACGGGCACAACCCCCACCACCGCCACTACGCCCTCAACTCCGACTACGTCTTCCTCAGCGCGGCGGCGATCCACGACCGGCTGCACTCCGTCATGCGGACGATCGTCGACGAGGGCCGGGCCCGCTTCGTGGTCGCCACCGACGGCGCCGACGGCTGTCACCTGCTGGAGCGCGGTGACGACGGGATCCGCCACTTCCCCGCGGTACGGCCCGAGCGGCCGGTCGTGGACAGCAACGGCGCCGGTGACGCGTTCGTCACCGCGTTCCTGCACGCCCTGTTCGAGGGGCGGACGCTCCAGGAGTGCGTGGTGGCCGGCTCGGTGGCCGGGGCGTTCGTGTGCGGCAGCGTGGGCACCCACACCGAGTTCATCGACCTGCCGGGACTGCGCGCGGCCACCGCGCGGGCCGTGGCGGCCCGGTGAGCGGCATGCACATCATCCACTTCGCCTTCGAGTGCGGCGGGTTCGACAACCGCCTGATGCGCGGCGGGCTCTCCCCGCTGGTGTGGAACCTGTCGCGCGAGTACGCCGCACGCGGTCACCGCGTCTCCCTGGTCACCCCCGCGCACGGGCTCCTCGACACGCTGCGGCACGACCACCCGGTCGAGGAGCTGCCCTACGTCCACGAACACCGGGTTCCGCTCGTGCTCGACCCGAAGGCGTGGCCGGGCCGTCCGGCCGAGATCACCCTCGAACTGACCACCCGGGCCCACCGGTTGCGGCTGGACGGCGTGGACGTGTACTTCCTCTCCGACGCCTACCTCGACCTGCTGCCCGACCGGCTGTACCCGCCGCCCGGCACCGAGGGCAGGGACCTCGCGTACTTCAAGCCACTGGTGTTCCAGGTCGCGGGAGCCCACTTCATCCAGCGGTACCTGCGGGGCGAGGAGGCGGTGGTGCACGGCTTCGAGCCGTACTACCACTACCTGCTGCCGCCGCTGTTCGCCGGTGACCCGTCCCTGCGGACGGTGAGCACGGTCGCGGCCAACGCGCCCGTCACACAGAAGGTGTACCGCCCGCAGGTGGAACGGCTGCTCGGCATGTTCGGCGTGTCGGCGGACCTGGACGTCGCGGAGGAACCACTGCCCGCCGAGGACAGCCCGGAGGCCACCATGGCACGGGTCCTGGCCGGCACCCGGATGCACGTCGAGTACGGCCCGGACCACATCGCGTTCCTGCCGCTCGTCCTGGCACACGCCGACCTGGTCGACTTCGTCTCGCCGGGGCAGCGGGACTACTACAGCACCTTCCGGGACACCCCGTTCGAGAGCCTGTTCCACACCCTGCCGGTGTCCCGGATGCTGCGCGAGCGGGCGCACAAGCTGCTCATGGGCGGCTGCGGCATATCCGACAGCTGGCTGGCCCGCGATCCGGGGACCGTCGACCGTGCGGCGGTCCTGCGCTCCCTGGGCCTCGACCCCGCCCTTCCGGTCTTCTACCACGCCGCCCGCTACGCGGTGCACCACAAGGGGCAGGTGGAGCTGGTCCGCGCCATCGACGAGGTCCTGGCGAGCGGCACGGAGGCGGTCTTCGTCCTGCGCTTCGCCACCAGCGGCGGCGGGCAGGCCGCGCCCGTCGGCAACGCCTACTTCCAGGGCGTCGCCGACCGCCACCCCGGCCGGATCCACCTCGACTGGCGGCTGGCCGACGAGGACACGCTGTTCGAGCAGGCCGCCTGCGCCGACTTCTGTATCTTCCCGTCCAAGTTCGAACTCGACGGATTCCTCATAGCCCAGGCGGAGGCGATGGCGTGCGGCGCGGTGCCGATCGCCACCGCGCAGAGCGTCACGGCACACTTCGGACACGCCCTTCCCGCGGACGATCCGCGGGCCACCGGGTTCGCGCTGCCCGGCTCGTTCCGCGACGACGACCCCGACCTCACCCGCGCGCTCGCCGAGCGCATACGCCAGGCCGCGGCCCTGCGGCGCGCGGCCCCCGACGACTACGCCCGGCTGTCGGCGAACTCCCGTGCCGCCGCCCGGGAATTCACCTGGGCACGGAGCGCGGACCGGCGCCTCGCGGCCTTCACGGACGTCCTGCGCGGACGGTCCCGGCCCTTCCCGGCCGAGGACGCGATCCGGTACGGCTGGTTCGACGCCCTGCCCCCCGCCGCCTGGGTCCGGCACCGGGATGCCGTCGCACGGTCCGCCGCGGCCCTGGGCGACACAGCGGCCTACGGTCGCTGTGCACCGCTGGACGACGCGGCCTACGAGCGTCTCTTCGAGGCCGCCTACGCGCGGGCCGACTTCGTCCGGTGCGCCGAGACGGCGCGGGCGGCCGGGCGGGAGGACTGGGCCGCGCGGGTGCGCGACCGGTGCCGGACACATCAGGACGCGGCGGGCCGCCTGCACGTCGAGTACCGGCACCCGCTGGCGCGGCACGTGGAGGTGGCGGTGCCCGGTGCCGGTGGCCGCCCGACGGACCTGGAGTCCCCCGCGGAAGCGGTCGCCTCGGACGAGGCCGTGCCCACGGGCAGCGGTGTCGTCCTGGCGCCCCTGGCTCCGGCGGGCGAGGGCGTCTTCCAGGGCGTTGTGGAGGGGCCGCCCGTCGGGCAGCGACTGCTCCTCATGCTGACCCTGGCGTCGGGGCGCGTCGCCTGGGACACCGTCCCGGTCGGCGCGCCGGCCGGCGCCCCGGCGTTCCGGCTCGTGGCGACCGACCTCGACGGGACCCTGCTGCGGGGCGACCAGACCGTCTCCGAGCGGACCCTGCGCGCACTCGCCGCGGTGGCCGCGGCGGGAGCCCACCACCTGGTGGTCACCGGCAGGCCCGCCGCCGCCTGCAAGCAGTATCTGGCGGCCCTCGGCTACCGCGGTCTCGCCGTGTGCGGCCAGGGTGCCCAGCTCTACGACGCCGGCGCCGACCGGCTGCTCTCCTCGGCGTCGCTCGACATCGACCTCGCGCGCCGGGTGGTCGCACGCGTCGAGGCCGCGCTGGGTCCCCTCGAACTGGGCGTGGTGACGGCACCGCCGGAGAGCCGGTTCAAGGTCACCCCCCGGTTCGGTGAACGTGTCCGGCACGGCTGGGACGTCACGACCGACCGCCGGCTGCTGTGGACGGACCCCATCGACAAGCTGGTCCTGCACCACACGAGCGTGACGGAGGACGAGGTGGAGGCCACCGCACGGGAGTTGTGCGGGGACGAGGTCACCGTCGTGCACTCGGTGCGGGGAATGGTGGAGGTCCTGCCGGCCGGCACCACCAAGGCGGCCGGGGTGGAGCGGGCGGCACGGCTCCTCGGGTGCGAGGCGGCCGGGACCATCGCGTTCGGTGACATGCCCAACGACATCCCGCTGCTGGCCTGGGCCGGGCACGGGGTGGCCGTGGGCAACGCCCACCCGGCGCTGCGGGCGATGGCGGACGAGATCGCGCCCGGCAACGAGGAGGACGGCGTCGCCGTCGTCCTGGAACGCCTCTTCGGCACCGCGGGGCAGGCCCAGTGACCGCGACCCTGCGCGAACTCGCCCGCGCCCACGGCATATCCACCGCCTACACCACCGACCGGGGCCACCGGGTCGAGGTGGCCCCGGACACCCTCGTGGCCGTGCTCGCCGCCTGCGGTGTGGAGGCGGCCGACGAGTCGGCGGCCCGTGCCGCCCTCGCGGCCCACCGCGAGCGTGCGGCGGCCCGGCTGCTGCCCGAGTGCGTCGTCGTGCGCGGGGGCGCCGTGCCGGGGCTCGCCCTCCCCGCGGGCGCCACGACCGAGGTGGAGCTGGAGGGGGGCGGCACGGCCGTCCTGTCCGGCGAGCTGCCGGTCGGCCGCCACGTCCTGCACGCCGGGGCGCCGGGGCGTCACGCGTCCGTCCCGCTGCTGGTCGTACCGGCACGGCTGCCCGTGCCCTCCGGCCGGCACTGGGGGTTCCTCGTCCAGCTGTACTCGGTCCTGTCGCACCGTTCCTGGGGCATGGGCGACCTCGGCGACCTGGCCGAACTGGCGTCCTGGTCGGGGCGTGCCCTGGGCGCGGACTTCGTGCAGCTCGGCCCGCTGCACGCCGTCGAGCCGGGTCCGCTGCCGGACCCGTCGCCGTACCGGCCGAGTTCGCGCCGGTATCCGGACCCCCTGCACCTGAGGGTCGAGGCGATACCGGAGTACGCGTACCTCACGGGTGGGGCGCGGGATGCCGCCGACCGGTGCGTCACCCGGGCCCGGGCCCTCAACGAGGGCGTCCTGCGCGGCGGGGCGCTCATCGACCGGGAGGCGGTGCGCTCGCTCAAGCACGAGGCGCTGCGCGCGGTGCGCCGGGTCCCGCTCCCGCCCGGACGGGCCGCCGCCTTCGCACGGTTCGTCGCGCGCGAGGGCGAGGACCTGACCGACTTCGCCACCTGGTCCGCGCTGGCCGGTGTGCACGGCGGGGCCTGGCGGTCCTGGCCGGCCGAACTGCGCGACCCGCGCTCCCCGGCCGTGGCCCGCGCCCGGCGGGAACTGGCCGCCGAGGTGGACTTCCACCGCTGGCTCGCCTGGGTCACCGACGAGCAGCTCGCCTCCGCCCAGTCGGCGGCCGTCGAGGCGGGCATGGGCATCGGCCTGATCCACGACCTGGCCGTCGGGGTCGCGCCCGAGGGTGCCGACACCTGGGCCCTCCAGGGCTGCCTGGCCGCGGGGATGAGCGTCGGCGCGCCGCCGGACGACTTCAATCCGCACGGTCAGGACTGGGGCCAGCCGCCGTGGCGTCCCGACGGGCTCGCCGCGTCCGGTTACCGGCCCCTCGCCGGGCTGCTGCGGGCCGGGCTGCGGCACGCGGGCGCCCTGCGCATCGACCATGTGATGGGCCTGTTCCGTCTCTGGTGGGTGCCCGAGGGTCGGCCGCCGTCCGCGGGCACGTACGTCCGCTACGACGCCGAGGCGATGCTGGGCGTGCTGACGCTGGAAGCGCACCGGGCCGGAGCGGCGGTCATCGGCGAGGATCTCGGTACGGTCGAGGCCACCGTACGCACCGCGCTCGACGAGCGGGGGATCCTCGGCACGTCCGTGCAGCGCTTCGAGTACCTCGGGGGTTCGCAGGGCCGGCACGGACCGCTTCCGCCCGAGCAGTGGCGGCGGGACTGCCTCGCCACGCTCACCACCCACGACCTGCCGACGACCGCCGCCTGGCTCAGCGGCGAGCACGTCGAACTCAGGGCGAGGCTGGGATTGCTGACCCGCTCGCCGGCGGAGGAGAAGGCCGAGGCCGCCGCCGAGCGTGACGGGTGGCTGGCCGAACTGGGCAGGCTCGGACTGCTGCCCGACCCCGACGGCGACGTCGTCGCGCTGCACCGCTTCCTGTGCCGCACCCCGGCACGTCTGCTCGGCGTCTGGCTGCCGGACGCGACCGGCGACCGCAGACCCCAGAACATCCCCGGCACGTCCTCGGTGCACCCCAACTGGCGGCTGCCCGTGAGCGACGAGCAGGGACGTCCCGTACCGCTGGAGGACCTTCCCGGCCGGCCCCTGATGACGGCGCTGTCCCGGGTGTTCGCGGACCTCCGACGGCATCGTGAAAAGACTGAGGAGAAAGATGTCAGGCCAGGTTCTTGATCGGGTCGACCATCCGCCGACCGGTGTCCGCGAGGATCCCGGCGGTTTCGACCTGAGAGCCCCGGACGGCACGCGCTACCGGGTCGATCTCACCACCGGGGTTTTCCATCCGCACAACACGCTGCTGGCCGACCGTCTGGGGGGCCGGCGGGTGGCGGCCTTCGTCAGCCCCACCGTCGACCGGCTCCACGGTGACCGGCTGCGCGCGTACCTGGAGGCCCGCGCGCGGGGCCGGTGGACCCTGCACGTCATCCCCACGGGCGAGCACCACAAGACGCTCGCCGCGGCGGAGCGCGTCTGCGCCCTCGCCAAGGCGGACGGGCTGGACCGGCACGGTGTGATGCTCGCCGTCGGGGGCGGCATCGTCGCCGACGTGGTGGGCTTCGCCGCGTCGATCTACGCCCGGGGTGTCCGCTACGTCAAGGTCAACACCACGCTGGTGGGCCAGGTCGACGTCGGCGTGGGCGTCAAGACAGGCGTCAACGCCCTGGAGACGAAGAACATGTTCGGCGCCTACCACCCGGCGCACGCCTCCCTGAACGACCCCGCCTTCCTCGCGACCCTCCCGCACCGGGAGATCCGCTGCGGTCTCGCCGAGATCGTGAAGATGGCCGTGATCCTGGACACGGACCTGTTCCGGACACTGGAACAGCACCCGAACGCGTTCCGGCGCCCCGGGGACGGCGACGGGCCGGGCCCTTCCCACGGTGATCTGGAGACCTACATCCTGCGCACGTCGATGCGTCTGATGATGGAGGAGCTGTGCCCCAACCTCCAGGAACACGAGCTGGCCCGGCTCGTCGACTTCGGCCACACCTTCAGCCCGGTCGTCGAGACGGCCGGCGGACACCTCTTGGAGCACGGTGAGGCGGTCGCCGTCGACATGGCGCTCTCCGCGCACCTGGCCCGGCTGCTCGGCCTCGCGGACCGGGAGACCTGCGACCGGATCGTCCGGCTGCTGCGGCGCATCGGGCTGCCGGTGTTCGACCCCGCCACCTGCACCCCGGAGCTGATGACCCAGGCGCTGCGTGCCTCCTGGCAGCGCCGGGGCCGCAAGCTGCACCTCGTCGTGCCGACGGACATCGGCAAGGCGGCCTTCGTGGAGGAACTGGAGGACGTGCCCGAGGACGTCCTGACGGCCGCGCTGCGGGACCTCGCCGCGGAAGGGGAGCGGCACGATGCCTGAGGCCGTGGTCAACCTGCGGGACCTGCTGGCCGGGAAGGAGCGGGACCACGGCGGTCTCGGCACGATCCTCGCCCACCGCGTCTTCGCCCGCCGGCCCGGCGGACCGGGCGCCGACTTCATCGACCTGGCCGTCCTGCCGCCGGGCACCTCGATCGGCCGGCACCGGCACGGTGCCGATCGCGAGACCTACATCGTGCTCGACGGCGGCGGCCTGATGTACCGGGACGGCGAGGAGTTCCGGGTGGGCCCCGGCGACGTCGTCGTCAACGACCCGCACGGGGAGCACGGTCTGCTCAACGACGGTGAGCGGGACCTGAGGCTGCTCGTCTTCGAGGAGGAACGGGGTGAGCGGCATGCCGGCTGACGACGGCTTCACCGTGCTCGACGTGGGCGGCACCACACTCCGGGTGGGCACCTACGACCCCGCGACGGGCGCCCTGTCCCGGGTGCGCCGGATCCCGGTCGACGGCATGCACCGCGACCCCGGCGCACCGGTGCCGGTGCTGCAACGGCGGGTGGTGGAGCAGATCGTGCGCGAGGTGGGCGCGCACACGGGCGGGCGACCGCCGCGGGCACTGGGCGTGGCCTTCGCCGGACCCATCACGGCCGCCGGGCTCGTGCTGGCCGCCCCCACCGTCTGGGGGCGGCGTGGAGACCCCCTGCCGCTGGGCGAACTGCTGACGGAGCGGACCGGCGCACCGGCCGTCGTGGTGAACGACCTGACGGCGGCGGCCTGGCGGTACGCCGCCGGCGAACCCGGGGACTTCTGTCTGCTCACCGTCAGCTCCGGCATCGGGAACAAGGTGTTCCGCGGTGGCGAGGTCCTGGTGGACGCCGATGGTCACGGCGGCGAGCTGGGCCACTGGGTGTGCGACGTCTCCCCCGACGCGCCGCTGTGCGACTGCGGCGGACGCGGGCACCTGGGCGCCATCGCCTCCGGGCGCGGCGTCCTCGCCGCCACGCGCCGGGCCGCCCGGGCGGACGGGGCCGCCTTCCGCGGCTCCCGGCTCGGCACCCTGTGCGAGGGCCGTGCGGAGCGGATCGACAACCGGGCCATCGCCGAGGCGGTCCGCGCGGGTGATCCCTTCGCCACGGAGGTGCTGCGCGGCACGGTGACGCCACTGGCCCAGGCGGTCAGCGGGGTGTTCGCCTCGATCGGGGTGTGCCGCTACATCCTCATGGGCGGCTTCGCGCTGGCGGTCGGCGAGCCCTACCGGCGCCTGCTGGTGGCCGAGTTGCGGCGGCTGGGCTGCTTCGGTCTGGGCCCCGCACAGGTCGACGCGATGGTGTCACTCGGGGTCGCCGACGACGACCACGGACTGATCGGCGTCGGCCGGCTGCTGGCGGACCGCACACCGGTCTCCTTCGCCCGGGGGGCGTCATGACCGGCGACGGCACCCTCGTCGTGGGCAGCGGCCTGATCGGCACCGCGACCGCCCGGCGGCTGGCGGCGGCCGGCGAGCAGGTGACGCTCGTGTCGCGCCACCCGGCCGCCGTGCCCGCCGAGGCGTATGGAGCCCGCTGGCGCGCCCTGGACGCCACCGACGCCGGGGCCTGCCGACGGCTGCTCGACGACCTGCGGCCCGGCCGGATCGTCCTGGTGCACGGGCCGTCCGACGTCACCTGGTGCGAGGACCACCCGGACGAGGCACGGGCCGCGCACGTCGCCGTGGCGGACGCCTTCGCCGCCCTGGCGCCGGACGCGCGCATCGTCCTGGTCTCCACCGACAACGTCTTCCGCGGCGACTGCGGGCACAATACCGAGAGCACGGCCGTGTCACCGGCGAACGCCTACGGCCGGGCGAAGCTGGCGGCCGAGGAAGCGCTGCTCGCCAAGGCTCCCCGGGCCGTGGCCCTGCGGGTCAGCCTGGTCTACGGCCACGAGCCGGCCGACGCGGGCAAGTGGCTGAACTTCTTCGCCGCCTGCGCCCACCGCCTGCTGCGGGGCGAGCGGATCGAGGCCCCCGACGACCACTGGACGACGCCGGTGCTCCTGGACGACGCCGCGGAGGTGACGGCGGCGCTCCTGCACGCCGGGCACCCGCTGCCCCCGGTGCTCCACCTGGGCGGCCCCGACCGCGTCACGCGCGCCGAATGGGCCGGCGTCATCGCGCGGGCGCTGGGCGCGCCGGCGGACCTGGTGACTCCGGTACCGCGGGCCCGCACCCGGTACGCGTCCCGCCCGGTGAACGCCTGCCTCACCAGTGAGGTGCTGGCGACCCTGCCCGCCACCGAGGACATCGCGGTCCGGGGGGTGCGCGAGGGAGCGCGCCTGCTGGCGTCCGCGTTCGCCGGCCCACCGGCCGTCTGATTCCGTCTGCGAGGAGCCCGTGGCCACAGCGCCCACCCGTTTCCGGCACGCCCGGATGTACCTCACCTTCCGCTGCAACTCCCGCTGCGGATACTGCAACGTATGGCAGGACCCCGTCTTCGACGGGCACCAGGAACTGACGTCCGACGGGCTGCGCCGCTGCCTGGACGAACTCGCGGAACTGGGCGTCACCTACCTCGACATCACCGGTGGCGAGCCGTCCCTGCACCGCGAACTGGTCACGGCGGTACGGCACGCCCGCGATCTGGGCATGACCGTGGAACTCACGACGAACGCCATCCGGTTCGCCCCGCGGGCGGCCGAGGTCGCACCGCTCGTGGACACGCTCAACATCTCGCTGGACACGCTCAGCGCCGAGCGCTACCACCGCATCCGGGGTACGGACACGCTCGACCGCACCCTCGCCCTGGTGGAGGGGCTCCGGGCCGACGGGGCGGACAACCTCAAGCTGATCTGCGTGGTGACCGACCAGAACGTGGCGGAGTTGGACGGCCTCGTCGCCTACGCCCAGCGGCACCGGGTCCCGGTCTACCTGGCCCCCATGTTCAGCTACTTCGCCGCGCAGAGCGATGTGCGCCCGCCCGGCGCGGTCCGGACGCTCAAGCTGGCAGCCGTCAACGGGCGCAGCGGTACGGCCGCCGTGGCCGAGGTGCCGGCCCGGGTTCCGTCGTCGCCACTGCCGCACCGGGTCGCGGAGCAGCGGTACGCGCCGTACACGGTGGTGGACCTGGCCTTCCTGCACCATCTGCGGACGCTCGACCCGGCGACCGTGACCGCCTGCGGGGCCAACTCGCGGATCCTCACCATCGGTCCGGACGGCCGGGTCATGCTGCCCTGCTACCACGAGTGGGACGCCTCGCTCGCCTGGGAACGGCCGTACCGGGAACTGGTGCGCGACCCCGGGCTGGTCCGCGTGCGGGACGAGGAGGTGGGACAGCGCCCGGGCTGCCGCGGCTGCGCGGTCTTCCCCTACCTGGGGCTGCCCATGAGCCACCGGCTCACCACCCCGTTCCTGCTCCAGGCATTCTCCCGGGAACTGGACCGGCTCAAACCGTACGCGGCGGCCCTGACGCCCGAGCACCGGACGCGGCTGCTTCAACGGAGCGACGAGCTGCTCGCGGAGGTGGACCGGGCGTCCGCGCCGCTACGGCCCGGGGAACATCTCGACGAGCTGTACCACTTCGAGGCGGTGGACGGGCTCGTACGCACCGGGCTCGCGCAGGAGCCGATCGCGCTGGAGGAGCTGCTGGCCGACCACGCCCATGACGACTGCTGGCGGGTCCAGCGGACCCCGCACCGGATCGTCCGGCTCCTCTACGCCGAGATCCTGCCCGCACTCGCCGCCCAGGGACCGGACACGGCCGCGCTCACCGCGGACGTGCTGGACGTCCACCTGGACTGCTGGCGTGTCCTGCTCGCGCTGCTATCGGGGGGCGGCACTCCGGAGACCGGGGCACGACAGCGGCTGGCGCACTGGTGCGCCCGGGCCGGAGCGGTGCTCCGCGGCCGGAGCGCGGCGGCGGCGCTGGCCCTGCTGGCCTCGTTCAGCACGCTGCCCGCCGCGGACATCGCCTCATGGGGCTCGCCGCGCGGACACGCGGAGGAGCCGTTGACCGTCAAGCTGCTGCGCTCCCTGACGAGCCAGGCCCGCCGCGCGGAACTGGCGTCCCTGTTCTCGGCGGAGTTCGTCCCCGCCCTCACCGGTGAGCCGCTGCCCGCAGCGGCACCGGCCGCGGGTCCGGTGGCGGCCCCGGAGGACGCGCGCGCCGGCCGAGGACTCGATCGGTTCGTCGCCGCGCTGCGCGACGCGGACACCGACGCCCTCCGCACGGCGCTGCGGCGCTGGAAGGCGGCGGCCGATCCGGTGACGGCCGCGGACATCGAGCGGCGCCTGCTCCTCGCCGAACTCGGGGCCGGTGTCCTGTGAGCCCCCGACGCCGTCACTCGCCCCGTCCCCCACGACCGGCCCGTCCCCGCCGCATTCCCGGCGGCCACCTCCCAACGGAGCGACCATGACGACTTCGTCCCTTCCGTCCGGCTACGACGTGGTCATCCTCGGTGGCGGGGTGGCCGGTTGCGTACTGGCGGCCCGCCTCAGCGAGGACCCCGGCCGGTCCGTGTGCCTCGTCGAGGCGGGCCCCGACTACGGCCCCGAGCAGCGGAACTGGCCCGAGAAGGTCCTGAACGCCCGGGCCCTGCCCCGCGACGACGTATGGGAGCGGCACACCGCGTTCTACCGCATCCGGGCCCGGATCCTGGGCGGCTCGTCCTGCATCAACGGCGCCTGGAACACGTGGGGGTCGCACGCGGACCACGCGGAATGGGCACACGCCGGGGGTGAGCGGTGGTCGGCGGACGCACTGGAACCGTACCGGCTGCGGGCCGTGGAGCGCATGGGGCTGCACGCCGTCCCCGACGCCGAACTCTCCGTCTGGGCCTCGGCCGCCCTGGCGGCGGCGCGCGAACTCGGGTACCGGGAAGTGGACATGGGAGCTCCCGGGTCGCCCGGGTACGGCAGGCCGCTGCTCAACGCCGTCGAGGGGACGCGCCGGAACGCCGCCTTCGCCTACCTGGACCCGCCGACCCGGTCGCGGCCGAACCTGACGGTCCTCGACAACGCCCTGGTGGACCGGCTCTCGGTCCTGGCAGGCCGGGTGACCGGCGTGCACATCGTCCTGGGCGGGGCACCGGTGATCCTGGAAGCCGACACGTACGTACTGGCGTCCGGTACCTTCGGCTCCCCCGCGGTGCTGCTGCGCAGCGGCATCGGTCCCGCCGCGCACCTGAAGGAGAACGGCATCCGCTGCGAGGTGGATCTGCCGGGTGTCGGCGCCAACCTGTCCGACCAGCCCGGTGTCTTCGTGCCCCTGGTGCCCACGGACCGCCTGAACCGGGAGCTGGCGGCCAAGGAGTCGGCCGGGGAACTGTACGTCAGCCGCGTGCTGGTCCGGGCGGCCAGCCGGTACTGCCCGGACGGGGCGTGGGACCTGCACCTGCTGCCCACGGCCGGACCCCCGCTGTTCGGCAAGCTTCCGCCCGGGCAGTACGAGGCGGGCATCTCCGCGTTCCTGATGAAGCCGGTCTCGCGCGGACACGTCCGGCTCCGCTCGGCGGATCCTCTGGAGCCCCCCGAGATCGACCCCGCCTTCCTGACCGATCCGGCCGGCCGGGACGTCGCCGTGGTCCGGGCGGGGCTGGAGAAGGCCGGGGAACTGGCCGCGGCCATGCAGCCGCTGGCCCACCCTGCGGACGGCACACCGGTCCACGCACTCCCCGACGCCGACCTGCGGGCACGGGTGGGCACCTACTGGCACCCGGTGGGGACCTGCGCCATGGGGCCGGCGGACGATCCGCTGTCGGTGGTCGACGGGCAGGGTGCCGTGCACGGCGTGGCGGGGCTGCGTGTCGCCGACGCCTCCGTCCTGCCGACCGTGCCCGCCGCCAACACACAACTGCCGGTCCTGGCCGCCGCCGAGATGCTCGCCGACGTCCTTCGCTCCTGACCGGCCTTCCACCGACCGCACTCACCACGGAGACGACCATGGCGGCAGAGACGGACATACGCGCGCACAAGCTGGTGTACGGCTGTATGGGACTCGGCGGCGGCTGGGACACCAGCCCCTGCACACCCGAGGACATCCACCGGGCCGAGGCCGCGGTCGAGGCCGCGCTGGCCGCCGGCATCACGGCCTTCGACCATGCCGACATCTACCGGTACGGCAAGTCGGAGGCCGTGTTCGGCGAGGTACTCGCCCGCAGCCCCGGGCTGCGGCAGCGCATCGTCGTACAGACCAAGTGCGGTATCCGGTTGCCCGACGGTGACCGGCCCGGACACTACGACCTGCGGGGGGACAGCATCGTACGGCGAGTGGAGGAGAGCCTCGTGCGGCTGCGCACGGACTTCCTGGACGTCCTCCTCCTGCACCGGCCCGACCCTCTCGCCGATCCGCGGGAGGTCGGCGCCGCACTGAGTTCCCTGCACGCCCAGGGACTGGTCCGGCAGTTCGGTGTCTCCAACATGAACGGCCCGCAGATCGCCTCCCTGCGGGCCCACTTGGACGTCCCGCTGGTCGTCAACCAGCTGGAGATGAGTCTGGACCGGCGCGACTGGGTGGAGTCGGGCGTCCTGTTCAACACGGCGGACGCGGCGCGCAACGGCTTCGCGCCCGGCACGCTGGAGTGGTGCGCGGCCAACGGCGTCCGGCTCCAGGCGTGGAGCCCCCTGGCCGGGGGGCGCCTGATGTCCGACAAGGACACGCGGGTGTACCGGCTCGTCGGCGAACTCGCCCGGCGCAAGGGCACCACGCCGGAGAGCATCCTGCTCTGGTGGCTGCAACGCCATCCGGCGGGCATCGCCCCGGTCGTCGGCACCACGCGCCCCGAGCGCATCAGCGCCTGCGCGGACGCGGTACGCCGCCAACCGGACCTCACCCACGAAGAGTGGTACGCGCTGTGGGTCGCCGCACGCGGCGTCCCCCTGCCCTGAAGCAGATCACCACCGAGGAGGACGAGGGTGTGCCGCGCGCGAGCAGCGGGTCCCGCCAGAGGTCGCGGCGATGAGCCGCACAGGCCCGGTCCGCGGTTCCACGGGATGTGCGGGGGCATCAGGAAGGCTGTGTCGGTTCAGCTCTCGTCCCGGGTTGTCCTGGGCCGACGCATGCCGTGGCGGTGTGTCGACGTGGGTGGGAGGTACGGGCCTTGTTCGAAGGCTTTGAGACCAGGCGGGTCCAGCTCGATGAAGCATCGGTTCTCGTTCGCTACGGCGGGGAAGGACCGCCAGTGGTGCTGCTGCACGGCCACCCCCGGACATCCGCGACCTGGCATCGCGTCGCCCCGCTCCTCGTCCGGCGCGGTTTCACCGTGGTCTGTCCCGATCTCCGGGGGTACGGCCGGTCCACCGGCCCGGCGCCTACCACGGACCACGCGGGCTACTCCAAGCGGGCCGTCGCTGGTGACGTGGTCGAGATGATGCGCTCCCTCGGCCACGCCCGGTTCGCGCTCGCCGGGCACGACCGCGGAGGCGGTGTCGCGCTGCGTCTCGCACTCGATCATCCCGACGCGGTCTCGCGGGTGGCGCTGATCGACTGTCTGCCCCTCACCGAGCACCTGTCCCGCATCACGGCCGAGTTCGCCACGCAGTGGTGGCACTGGTTCTTCTTCGCCCAGCCGGACATCCCCGAGCGGGTCATCAACGCCGATCCGGACAGCTGGTACCGCGGGGACCCCCGGAGCATGGGACAGGAGAACCATGACGAGTGGCGCGCGGCCACGAGGAACCCCGACGTGGTGCGGGCGATGCTGGAGGACTACCGGGCCGGTCTCACCATCGACCGGCGGCACGAGGAGGACGACCGCGCCGCCGGGACACGGATCCAGTGCCCGGCGCTGATCCTCTGGTCGCTCCGGGACGACCTTGAGGCCCTGTACGGGAACCCGGTGCGGATCTGGCGTCAGTGGGCACCGGACGTACGCGGCCACGGCATCGACTCCGGGCATCACGTAGCCGAAGAGGCTCCACAGGCGCTCGCGTCTTCCCTGGCGGACTTCTTCACCGGACGATCCGAGTGAGAAACCTCTGGGCCGCCTCCCGCCCGGGGTGCCGGTCCACCCGGCGTTGAGGCGGTGGCGCGTCCGCGCCGGTCGGGGCTCAGAAGTCGTCCGCGCCGTTGCGGAGTTCCGGGGTCCAGTAGCCGGTGAGGGCCTTCGCCGGGTCGACGGCGATGCCGCCGCTGCCGGGCGCGGTGACGGCGATGACCGTGGAGTCGCCCTCCAGCATGACGGAGAACGCGGACACGGGTTCGTTCGCCTCGTCGACCCCGCCGTCCGACAGCTTCACCAGGGCGTAGGCCGGGGCACCGGCCGCCAGCACCACGGGGGTGGCCGGCTTGCTCTTGGCCACGGCCGGGACGTCCTGCTTGTGGCTCTCCAGGAACTGGATGTGCGGGAAGCCCGTCAGCCGGCAGGAGCGCCCGGAGGTGTTCTTCGCGGTCAGGACGATGTGGGTGTAGGGCGGCCCGTCCTGCCTGGCGGCGGTGACGCGTACGTCCCCCGCGGTGCACACCGGTGTCGAGGCGGTCACCTGTCGGCCGGACGCGCCGGTCGAACCTGTGGAGGCATCGGTGGAACCGGCCGATTCCTTCGACCCCGCCGAGTCGGCCGATCCCGCCGAGCCGGCCGATCCCTTCACGTCGGAGGTGCCGGTGGCCGCCGGGGACGTCGCCGCCGTGGCCGCGGGGGCCGTCGCGGACGAGGACGTGGTGCCCGAGTCGCTCTGGCAGGCGGTGAGGGACAGCGTGAGAGCCGTGCCCGCGACGGCGAGCAGCAAGGAGGAGCGGCGGAAGGTGGTCATGGAGGGATCCCCCGTGTGGTGCGGGGCCGAGGCTCGGTGCCGTCGGCCGGTATCGGACTGCTTGCTTGGACTTTTCGGGTGGTCGGTCGCCCGTGCCCGGCGGGTGGCCGCAGGGCGGTCGGTACACGCTGCGGTTGGCCGGTGCCGCCGGCGCGTTCCGCGTCTGCCTTCAGTTGATCATTTGCGGTCACTCCCGCCCAGGCGGTTCTCCCGGCAGAAGTGATGTCGTCCATACTTCTGCCGGGGGGCTCGCATCCGGACGGGCCGGATGATCGGGGACTTCGACGGTGCGGGACGGCACGCCTTGCGCGGGGGAATTCGGGCAGCAGTTGCGGGATCTCCGGGTTCGCTCGGGGATGAGCCAGGAGGCTCTGTCGGATGCGGCCGGGGTGAGTGTCAGGGCGCTGGCCGACATGGAACGCGGGCGTACCCGGGGTCCCCAGCGCCGTACCGTGCAGGCGCTGGCCCAGGCACTGGGAGTGGACGAGGCCGGGGCGGCGCGCCTGGAGCGGTCCGCCGCCGCCGGCCGTCCGCGTCCCCGCGCGGCCACCGGTCCGGCGGGCTCCGGCACCCTGGCCCTGCCACGCGACATCCAGGACTTCACCGCGCGCGGTGACGCCCTGGCCCGGCTGGCGGAGCTGGTACCCGACGCCGGCGCGGGCCTTCCGGCGGTCACCGTGGTCGCCGGGCAACCCGGCCTGGGCAAGACCGCGTTCGCGGTGCACGCCGCGCACCGCCTGGCCCCGCACTTCCCGGACGGGCAGTTCGCCCTGGACCTGCACGGCATGGATGCCGAGCCGACCAGCCCGCGGGACGCGCTGGCCCGGCTGCTCGGCGCGGTCGGGGTCGCCGACGCGGCGATCCCCTCGGGCACCGACGACCGGGCCGGCCTGTGGCGGTCCCTGGCCGGCGAGCGGCGTCTGCTCCTGCTGCTGGACAACGCGGCCGGCGAGTTCCAGGTCGAGCCGCTGCTGCCGGGTACCGGTGCGTCCTTGACGATCGTCACCAGCCGTCAGGCGCTGGCGGGTCTGGGATCCGTCCACCGTACCGACCTGGCGCTGCTGCGGCGCGAGGAGACGGTGGAACTGCTGAGCCGCATCATCGGCCCGGACCGGGTCGGCGCCGAAGCACAGGCCGCACGTGATCTCGCCGACCTGTGCGGGCACCTGCCGTTGGCCGTGCGGATCGCCGGCCAACGGCTGCTGAGCCGGCCGCACGAACGCCTCGGCAAGCTCGTCGCCCGGCTCGCCACCGAGGCCCGCAGGCTGGACGGCCTCCAGGCCGGCAGCCTGCGGGTGCGTGCGGCCTTCGCGTTGTCCTACCGGCAACTGCCGCCCCGCTCGCAGACCTTGCTGCGCCGCGCCGCGCTGGCCGCCGGAACGGACTTCAGTCCCGAGACCGGCGCCCTCCTGGCCGGCCTGACCTGCGACGAGGCGGCCGTGTACGCGGAGGAACTGACCGACGCGGGGCTGCTCCAGAGCGATCCCGCCGGGGAGCGGTACCGCTTCCACGATCTGCTCAGGCTCTACGCCGCCGAGCAGATCGATGCCGAGGACGGCCCCGAGGTCCGGGATGCCGCCCTGGACCGGACCGCGCACTGGATGCTGCGCCGGGCCACCGCCGCCGCGCTGCACTTCGACGTCGACCACGAGCAGACCGCGTCGCGAAGCGACCCGGACCCGGACACAGCGCCCATCGGCCGGGAAGAGGCACGGGCCTGGCTGGAGGCCGAGCGGGCCGAGTGGCTCGCCGCACTGCGCCGGGCCCACGACACCGGCCGGCACCGGCAGGTCCTGGACGCGGCGCAGGCGATGCACTGGTTCTCCGATCTCAACCAGCACTGGGAGCAGTGGGTGGAGGTCTTCCGGCAGTCCGCCGACTCCGCCCGGGCGCTGGGCAGCAGGCAGGAGGAGGCCGTCCACCTCAACTACCTCGCCTGGGCCTACAACCTCTGTGTGCACGACCCGCGAGCCGGACTGACGGCCGCCGACAGTGCGCTGGCGGCAGCCCGCGAGTGCGGGGACGGGCTCCAGCAGGGCTGGGCACTCGGTTACGGCGCGGGCGCCCTGCACCGGCTGGGCCGGACGGAGGAAGCCCAGGAGCGCTTGCGGGACAGTGCCCGCTGCCTCGCCTCCCAGGAATCCCCGCAGGGCCGGCTGGCCGAGCTGACGACCCTGAACAGCCTCGGCACCCTGCTGCGCCAGGCCGGCCGGGCGGCCGAGGCTCTGGAGATCCACCGCCGCAGCGAGCGGATCTGCCGGGCGGGGATACCGGGCCGCACCATCGAGGTGGTCGGGCTGTATCACGCGGTCGCCCGGCAGCAGATCGGCAACGACCTGGCGGCCCTGGGACGCTGGCACGAGGCCGAGGCGCCGTTGCGGCAGGCCCTCGCCGCCTTCGACGCCGCACAGATGCCGGCCTGGTCGGAGCAGGCCCGGCTCGATCTGGGGCGGGTACTCGGCGCCACCGGGCATCCCGAGGCCCGCACCACGCTCCTCGCCGCCCGCGACGCCCTGGTCGCGCTGCGCAACCCGCGGCAGGTCGAGGCCGCCGAGGCACTCGCCGCACTCGACGCGAACGGCACCCGCACCGCCTGACCCGGCGGCGGTGCGGGCCACCCGCCAGGCCGGCCCCGGTGGCACCCTGCGCCCGTCCGATCTGGAACGCGCCGGGCGTCCCGGCGGGAGTCGCCTCAGCCGGGCTGCCGACCTCACGACCGTTGACGTACAGGTGCGCGCGGCCCGTCTCGGCGTCGTACAGCCCGAGCAGATGGGCCCACTCTCCGGTCTCGGGTGCGCCGCCGGACACCGTCGCGTCCCCGATCGTGAACGAGCAGGCGGGCCCGCTGTCCGGGGTGCGCAGCCCGAGGGTGAAGCCGGGCCGCGCGTCCACGTCCTGGCTGGCGACGGTCATGGCCCGGCTGCTCACCGCGGGGCGCGCCCAGGCTCGTACCGCGAAGGACTCACTGGTGTCGGCGACCGCGGCGTCCGGGGTGAGGAAGCCGTGGGCGCAGCCGTCGAGACGCAGGGGGGCGGTGATCCCGGTCCCGAGCGCCGAGCTGATCGCGCGCGAGACCGGATTCGGCACCGAGGCCGCGATGCGTGAGTCGTTCCTTCGAGTTCTTCAGGTCGCGCCTCTCCAGAACCGGCGCCGATTCGCGTGAGGGTCTTCTCTGACCGCAAGTGATGGCGTCCGCTGGGTGCTGACGGTGCCCGCCTGCTTCACCGACTACCAGAAGACCATTTCAGGCCATTTCATTTGGGGGGGCCGCGGTAGCAGATGAGGTGGCTGCAAGTGCGGTGAAGGCCAGGACATGGTCGGGCTTGGGCTCGTGGTGACGGCGTGGGCACCGGCATCCCGCGAGCCGAGCCAGGCGCTGGCGCGTTCGACGACCCAGCGATGGGCGTCGCGGCCCGCGGCGTGAGCGGATCGGTGGGATGCCTGGCACGTTGGTTCCACGGACAGCCCGACGTGACGGCCGGCGGCACCATCCGCTCGGCCGACTCGCTCGACACGTGACCAGAACGCCGCAAGTCACACCAAACGAAGTGAGTTGTCAACGGTGCCGTTCACGCAGACATCACGCTGTGCCCCAGATCACATGTCAGGGCGTGAACCTCTTCTGGCGGTCCGTCAGTAGTGAGAGACGAGGGTGACTCGCTGGTACGCACCCGCCTGACGAAGGGATGTCTTGTGAGGATCGACGCTGGGACCGACCGCCTGATGGGTGCGACGGTCACGGAGTTACACCTGGGCAGCGCCTCGGAGGCGGAGGTGGCAGAGCTCAGGGAGGCGGTGTACAGCAACCGCATCTTGCTGATAAAGGACCAGCATCTGGCCCCCAAGGAGTTAGTGGAACTGGGCAGGGCTCTGGGCACCATAGAGGTGTATTACGAGCCGATGTACCACCATCCAGAACACCCCGAGATATTCGTGTCCGGCACAAAACCGGGTGAGAGTTTCGAAGGGGTACCGCAGACCGGCAAGTTCTGGCACGCGGACTACTCCTTCATGGCCAATCCCTTCGGTATAACGATGACCTCTCCGCAGATCGTTCCGAAGGGAAATCGCGGGACCTACTACATCGACATGGCGAAAGCGTTCGCGGCGCTGCCGGAGAAACTCAAGGAGCTGCTCCGCGGCACCAGGGTCGAGCATAGTCCCCGGCGATATTTCAAGATCCGCCCATCTGATGTGTACCGGCCCATGCACGAGCTCCAGGCGGAGATCGAAGAGATCACGCCGGCGGTGTTCCACCCGACCGTCTTCCGGCATCCCGTGACGGGGGAGGAGGTCCTCTACGTCAGCGAGGCGGCCTCTTTCGGCTTCGTCGACGAGGACGGGCGGCGGCTGGCACCGGAGATCCTGCACGAGGTGCTGGAACGGACCGGGCAGCTCGACCAGACCTTCACCCACCCGAACATCCACCTCCAGACCTTCACCGAAGGCGACCTGCTGGTCTGGGACAACCGCGCTCTCGTGCACCGCGCCCTGCACAGCCCCAAGCCCGAACCGGCCCAGTCGTACCGGGTCACGGTGCACGACCAGCACCCCTTCTTCGGAGCCGGCACGTGACTCACGGGGCCCAGACCGACCAGGAACTGCTGGCACGCGTACTGAAGCCGTACCGCCCGAACAGCCGGTACCTGATCGAGGCGCATGTGGCCGAGAAGCCGGACATGGCCGTCGCGGTGGGACGGTTCGAGATTCCCGAGTCGTGTTACATCGACGACACCGGACACTTCAACGCGGTCGAGTTCAACATCTGCTACAACCAGCTCGGCTACTACCTGATCGCGAAGTGCGTAGCCGACGGCATCTTCCCGGAGTTCTCGGCATGGTCGCTCGCCGATTTCTGGGAGCGCCAGTTGTCGGATGTGCTGATCCAGCAGATGAGCAGCCGGTTCAAGCGAATGATCGATCCCCGCTCGTTCGAAGGTGAGGTCGTCTTCCACAAGCCGGTCGTTTCCGAGCGCCCGGGGCGGCCCGCGATCATGCGGATGGAAACGGAATGCACTTTCCGTGACGTCGGCAGCGGATACGCGGAGGGTGAGGTGACCCTCGCCTTCACCAGGCTGATCCGGTCGGAGGGCCGGACGGAAGCGGCAGGGGAGGGCGTCCGTGCGGAGTAGCACCAGGTCGGTCGAACTGCTGGAGCTGGTTCGGTCCACGGTGGCTGACGTGCTGGGGTACGCCTCCTCGGAGGACGTCGACCCGGACGTGCCGTTCCAGGACCAGGGCGTCGGCTCGCTTCTGGGGGTGGAGGTGCGTGAGCGCCTCTCCGACGCGATCGGTGTCACCCTGCCTTCCACGGTCGTCTTCGACGCACCCACTCCGCAGGCGGCGGCTCTCTACCTGGAGCGCCTGCTGGATCCGGAGGCGGGTGAGGAGCAGTCGGTGGACGGGGGGCGGACGGCCATCGACGACGACCCCGTGGTCATCGTCGGTATGGCGTGCCGGCTCCCTGGCGGGATCGCGTCTCCCGAGGACTACTGGAGGATGCTCGCGGACGGCCGGGAAGGGATCGGACCGCTTCCCGCCGACCGTGGCTGGGACATCGACGGGGTGTACGACCCCGACCCCGCGGTACCAGGCACCATGTACGTGCGCGGTGGGGGGTTCCTCGACCGCGCCAAGGCGTTCGACGCCGCGTTCTTCGGCATCTCACCCCGTGAAGCGCTGGCGATGGACCCGCAGCAGCGACTGCTGCTGGAGACGTCGTGGGAAGCCGTGGAACGGGCCGGCATCGCGCCGGACACGCTCTCGGGCACCGAGACCGGCGTGTTCATCGGCACCTACGACTCCCAGTACTCCACTCTCCTGGCGCCTGTCTTCGACCAGGTCGAGGGCCACCACAGCACGGGCACGCTCATCGGGGTCGCGGCCGGCCGCACGGCCTACTCCCTGGGACTGCAAGGGCCCACGATGTCCGTCGACACGGCCTGTTCGTCGTCGCTGGTCTCCCTGCACCTGGCCCGCCGGGCCCTGCTGAACGGTGAGTGCGACGTGGCGCTGGCCGGCGGCGTGACGATCATGGCCGAACTCACCCCGCACATCGAGTTCTGTCGTGAACAGGCGTTGTCCCCCGACGGCCGCTGCCGCTCGTTCGGGCAGGACGCCGACGGGTTCGGTCCGTCCGAGGGCGTCGGCGTACTGGTCCTGCAACGCATGTCGGACGCGAAGCGCTCGGCGCGCCGGATACTCGCCGTGATACGTGGTTCGGCCGTCAACCAGGACGGCGCCTCCAACGGGCTGTCCGCTCCCAACGGCACGGCCCAGCGGCGACTGATCCGCAAGGCGCTCAAGGACGCCGGCCTGACCGTCACCGATGTCGATGTCATCGAGGCGCACGGCACCGGCACCCCGCTCGGCGACCCGATCGAGGCGCACGCGCTGCTCGCCACGTACGGGCAGCGGCCCGCCGACCAGCCCGTACTGCTCGGTTCCGCCAAGTCCAACATCGGCCACACCCAAGCGGCGGCCGGTGTCGCAGGTGTCATCAAGGCCGTCCTGTCGATGCGGCACGGTGTGGTGCCCAGGACACTGCACGCCGCGCAGCCCTCCAGCGCGATCGACTGGTCGGCCGGTGCCGTGCACCTGGTCGACGAGGCGCAGCCCTGGCCCGATCGCGGGCACCCGCGCCGGGTGGGCGTGTCGGCCTTCGGGGTGAGCGGCACCAACGCCCACGTCATCCTGGAGCAGGCCCCCGCCCGCGGTACGGCGCCTTCGGCCTCGCCGGGCGCCGACGGACCGGCTGTCTGGACGTTCGCCGCCAAGACCTCGTCGGCCCTGCGCGCCTACGCCGAACGCCTGCGTGAGCTGGCGGACGACTCACCCGACCTCGCGGCGGTCGGACGGGCGCTGCGGGCAAGCCGTACCGCGTTCGGGGAACGCGCCGTCGTATTCGGGGCCGACCGCGCCGAGTTGGTGCGGGGCCTCGCCGCGGTGGCGGCCGGGGCCCCGGCGGGCCGGGCCGTGGTGGGTACGGCACGGCACGGTGCGGACCCGGTGTTCGTCTTCCCGGGGCAGGGATCGCAGTGGGCGGGGATGGGCCGGACGCTGCTGACGGAGTCCTCCGTGTTCGCCGAGTGGATCGAGAGGTGTGAGGCGGCGTTCCGCCCGTACGCGGACTGGTCGTTGACCGAGGCGCTGCGTGACGGCACCGGTCTGGACCGGGTGGACGTCGTGCAGCCGGCGTTGTTCGCCGTACTGGTCGGGCTGGCCCGGCTCTGGCAGCACCACGGGGTGCGGCCGGGTGCCGTGGTCGGGCACTCGCAGGGCGAGATCGCGGCGGCGTACGTGGCCGGTGCGCTGTCTCTCGACGACGCGGCACGGGCGGTGACCCTGCGCGCGAAGGCCATCAGCACGCTCGCCGGCCGGGGCGGCATGGCGGCGGTGATGTCGAGCCGCACGGAGACCGAGGAGCGGCTGCGTCCCTACGGCGACACACTGTCGCTGGCCGCCGTGAACGGTCCGGCCGCCATGGTGGTCTCCGGCGACGCGTCCGCACTGGACACCTTCCTCGCGGAAGCCGACAGCGACGGTGTCTGGGCCCGCCGCGTACCGGTGGACTACGCGTCGCACTCGGCGTCCGTCGACACCGTCGAAACGGCGGTCCGCGAAGCGCTCGCGCCGATACGCCCTCGTAGCACCGATGTGCCCTTCTGCTCCACCGTGTCGGGTGATGTCGTGGACGCGGCCGGACTCGACGCCGACTACTGGTACCGGAACCTGCGGCAGACCGTACGGTTCGAGGCGGCGGTACGCGCCCTGCGGACCCGGGGGCACCGCACGTTCATCGAGATGAGCCCCCATCCCGTCCTGACCAACGCGCTGCATCAGATCGACGAAGAGGCGCTGGTGCTGCACTCGCTGCACCGCGAGCGGCCGTCGCTGGCCGACTTCCTGGTGCAGGTGGGCGCGGCCTATGCCGGCGGCGTCCAGGTCGACTGGGAAACGCTCCTGCCGCCGGGTGGGTCCGTGCACACGGACCTGCCGACCTACCCCTTCGACCGGCGGGAGTACTGGCCGGCCGCCTCCGCACCCAGGACCTTGCTGGGCCCTCCGCTGACGCACGCGGGGTCGGGCGAGACGCTGCTGAGCGGCAGTGTCGGCCTGGACAGCCACCCCTGGCTGGCCGACCACGCGGTGGGGGACCTGGTGCTGTTCCCGGGTACGGGCTTCGTCGATCTGGCGCTCCAGGGGGCGCGGGCGGCAGGGGCCTGTGGCGTGGACGAGTTCACCATCGAGGCGCCGTTGATCCTCTCCGACACCGTGCGCCGCGACCTCCAAGTGGTCGTCGGGACGGGCCGGGCGGATGCGGTGAACATCTACTCGCGCCCGGCCGGTGCCGGGTGGGACCAGCCGTGGACCCGCCACGCCTCCGGGACACTGGCGGACACTCCCGGCGTCGTCACGGCGCCCGCGGTCAGCCGGCCGCCGGCCGGGGCGGAGCCCTTGGACCTGCCGGCCCTCTACGCCGACGCCGAGCGGCGGCAGTACCGGTACGGGCCGGCCTTCCGACGGATTTCCGCCGCCTGGCGCACCGGGGACGGCGTCTACGCCGATGTGACGCTCGACCCGGCCCAGGCGCACGAGGCGGCGCACCACATCCTGCATCCGGCCCTCCTCGACGCGTGTCTGCACCCGATGGCCGTGGCGCTCGACGGGACGGCGGGCCCGAGCCTTCCCTTCCTCTGGCACGGAGTCAGGGTGCACCGGCCGGGTGCCGCCCAGCTCCACGTACGGCTGCGACGGGTGGCCGACGACGAGGTGACGCTCACCGCGACCGACCCGCAGGGGAACACAGTGCTGTCGGTCGAACGGCTGCTGGTCCGGCCGGTCACCGTGGACCAGCTGATGCGGGACACCGATGCCGCCCGCGAGGGGCTGTTCCAGGTGTCCTGGAAACCGGTGGCCGTACGGCCGTCCCGCAGCGAGCCCCGGGTCCTCGACCTGGGCACGACGGGGCTGGACGAGCTGCGCGCGTCACTCGCGGAAGGCGCCCCGGCGCCCGAAGCCGTGGTGGTCATGTGTCCCGCCGCCGACGGACCGCCCGCCGAGGCGGGCGAACACGTCACCGCCAGTGTCCTGGCATGCCTCCAGGAGTGGCTGGAGCGGGACGAACTCATCGGCTCAAGGCTGGTGTTGGTGACGCGTGATGCCGTCGCCGCGGTGGACGGCGATCCGCTCACCGGGCTGTCGCAGGCACCCGTCTGGGGCCTGGTCCGCAGCGCCCAGGCCGAATATCCGGACCGGGGTCTGGTGCTGCTCGACCTGGACGACGAGACGCCGCCCGGCGACGTGCTCGGCACGGCCGCCACCGCCGACCACCCCCAACTGGTCGCACGCCAAGGCGTCCTGCTGGCACCACGGCTGGCCCGCGCGGGCGCGGGAGAAGAGGTCCCGGACCTGACGGACGGCACCGTCGTGATCAGCGGGGGGCTCGGCACCCTGGGCTCGCTGGTGGGCGCCCACCTCGTCCGTACCTACGGCGTCCGTCATCTGCTGCTCCTCGGCCGGCGTGTCGGTGACGGCGGCCAGGCGGTCGTCGGGGAGCTGACCCGGCTCGGCGCCGAGGTGACCGTCGCGGCTTGCGACGTCTCCGACCGCGACGCCCTCGCCGCCGTCCTCGCCGATGTCACCCCTCCGCTCGTGGGGGTCGTGCACGCCGCCGGCGTACTGGACGACGCGCTGCTGCGCGACCAGGACGAGGAGCGTCTCGGACGGGTCATGGCAGCCAAGGCACGAGGTGCCTGGAACCTGCACGAAATCGCGGGCGACGTCCCCTTGTTCGTGTTGTTCTCGTCCGCCTCGGGTGTGCTCGGCTCGCCCGGCCAGGCCAACTACGCCGCGGCCAACACGTTCCTGGACGCCCTGGCGGCGCGACGCCGGGCCGAGGGCCTCAGCGCCCACTGTCTCGCCTGGGGTTTCTGGGAGGAGGCGAGCGGCATGACCGGCCACCTCGACGAGAGTCACGTGCGGAGGATGCGCAGGCTCGGAGTGGTCCCGATGTCCACTCCGTACGGTCTCGCCCTGTTCGACGCGGCCCTGGGCGCGGACTGCGGCGCGCTCGTCACGGCGCGCCTGGACCTGGCGGGTGTGCTGGAACAGACGATGCCCGTGATGTTCGAAGGCCTGGTCCGCCGGTCGACGGCCGGGCCCGGTGCCGCCCCGGCCACACCGCGTGTGGAGCTGGCCGGCGTGGCACCGGAACGACGTCAGTCCGTCGCTCTTGAGCTGGTCCGGACCACGATCGCCCAGGTGCTCGGTTATGAGAGCGTCGAGGAGGTGCCGGTCGAACGGGGCCTGCGCGAGCTGGGCGTCGACTCCCTGACCGGTATCCAGCTGCGCAACCAGCTGAACGCCGCGACCGGTGCGCGTCTGCCCGTCACCATCGTCTTCGACCATCCGAGCCCGGCGGAGCTGGCGGAGGGACTACTGGAGGCGCTGGGGCTCGCCGAGGTGCCGCCGGCACCGGAACCCGTCCGCGCGTCCGTCCCGGAGTTCTCGACGGACGAGGAGCTGTTCGCGTTCCTCGACCGCGAGCCGCGGGAGGCAGCGGATGGCAGGTGAGAACGAGCTCCGCGACTATCTGCGGCGGGCCGTGGCCGAACTGCATGAGGCGCGGGAGATGATCCGGGCCAGGACCGAGCCCGTCGTCATCGTCGGCGGCAGTTGCCGGTTACCCGGAGATGTCACGAGCGTCGAGTCGCTGTGGACGATGGTGACCGACGAGCGTGACGCCGTCTCGACGCCGCCCGCCGACCGGGGCTGGGACCGCGGCGAGGCGGAGCCGACCGGAGCGTTCCTCTCCGACGTCACCGCCTTCGACGCGGAGTTCTTCGGCCTGACGGAGCGGGAGGCGGCGCTGCTCGACCCCCAGCACCGGCTGCTGCTGGAGACCTCCTGGGAGGCACTCACCAGGTCGGGTTTCGACCCGCCCGCGCTGCGCCGCAGCCGCACCGGGGTGTTCACCGGCCTGATGTACGGCGACTACTACCACAGCATGCGGGACCGAGTGCCGGACAGCGAGCGAAGCACCCTCATGCTCGGCAGCTCGACCAGTCTCGCCGCCGGTCGCCTCGCGTACTCGTACGGGTTCCACGGTCCTGCCCTCACCGTGGACACCGCGTGCTCGTCCGGGCTGGTGGCGCTGCACCAGGCGATTTCGGCTCTGCGCAACGGCGAATGCGACCTCGCACTGGTGACCGCCGCTTCGGTGGCGTCCTCGCCGGTCGTCTTCGACTTCTCACGGTCCCAGGGCTTGCTTTCGAGCGACGGACGGTGCCGGTCGTTCGCGGCCGACGCCGATGGCTGGGGGCTCGGCGAGGGCGTGGCGGTACTGGTGCTGCAACGCCTCTCCGACCACGAACGGACGGAGCTGCCGGGGCTCGCGATCGTGCGTGGTTCGGCGGTCAACCAGGTAGGCCGGGGTCCGGCCCTGACGCAGCCCACCACGGCGTCGCAGCGGCAGGTCATCGAGGCGGCGCTGGGCCGCGCTGGTCTCCGTGCCGCCGACGTCGACGTGGTGGAGGGGCATGGCACCGGTACGCCGCTGGGTGATGCCGTCGAGGTGCGGGCGCTGGGTGCGGCGTACGGCGCCCGCCGCCCTGCCGACAGGCCGCTCCTCCTCGGTTCGGTCAAGTCCAACATCGGGCACACGCAGGCACCGGGAGGGATCGCGGGCATCATGAAGACGGCGCTCGCGATGCGGCACGGTGTGGTGCCCAGGTCGCTGCACGCGGACAAGCCCTCCGAACTGGTCGACTGGCAGGCGGCGAACGTCCGGCTGGTCGACGCGGCCACCGAGTGGCCCGAGCGGGACGGCCCGCGCCGGGCGGGTGTGTCGTCGTTCGGCATCAGCGGTACGAACGCCCACGTGATCCTCGAACAGCCGGCTCCCGAGGTCGCCGCCCGCGCCGGTGGGCAGCCCGATCCGGTCTTCCGCCGGCGGCGCCACTGGCCCGAGCGGCGCGGGACGGGAGACCAGTGATGACGACCGGTGGAAGCGGCCTCACACCGGCCGGCCCGTTCACATCCCGAGACGACGGAGAAATGATGGACAGTCTGGACCGGGTGCTGGCCCGGCACGCTGTGAGCCGTCCGGACCAGATCGCCTACGTCTGTGACGGGCGCCGTGTCACCTTCGGTGAACTGCGTACGGCGAGCGACACGTGGGCGCGGGCTCTGCACACGTACGGTGTGGGCGTCGGCGCGCGTGTCGCCTATCTCGGCAAGGACTCCGTCGACTTCGTCGTGCTGCTGTACGCCTGCGCGAAGGCAGGCATCGTCCTCGTCCCCGTCAACTGGCGGCTGGCACCAGCCGAGCGGGCCTATCTGCTGAACCACTCGGAAGCTGAACTGCTGTTCATCGAGGACGAGTTCATCGACGCCGAGAGCAGGACACCTGTCGCGGACCGGCCGCTGCCCATGGTGATCCTGACCAGCACGCCGCAGGACGACGACAGTGCCCGGCCGAAGGACGCGGTCCTTCTCGGGCACTGGCTGCGCGACGCGCCCGACACGACAGGCGGTACCCGCGCGCACCGTTCCGACGCGGACACACCCGTGGTGCAGATGTACACCAGCGGCACGACCGGATTTCCCAAAGGGGTGGTACTGGCCCACCGTTCCTTCTTCGCCGTCCGGGAGGCGCTCGACCGGTCCGGTCTGGACTGGATCGACTGGCGGCCGGACGACGTCAGTCTCGTGTGCGCGCCCGCTTCGCACATCGGTGGCCTGTGGTGGACCGTGCAGGGGGTCAACGCCGGCGTCACCAGCCTGGCGATGCGCGTGTTCGGCAGCCGAGAGGCCGTGGAACTCATGGAGGGGTACGGCGTCACCACGATGTGCCTCGCCCCGGCCATGCTCACCATGCTGCTGCGGGAGCCCGAACGGTCGGACGCCACCTTCCGCCGTCTGCGCAAGGTCGTCTACGGCGGCTCCCCCATTCCCGAGGTTCTGCTGCGCCGCTGCATGGAGACGATGGACTGCGAGTTCGTGCAGATCTACGGGCTGACCGAGACCGGCAACACGGCCGTGTGCCTCCCGCCCGCCGATCACCTGCGGGACACCGCCCTGCTCCAGGCCGCGGGGCGGCCCTACCCGGGGGTCGGTCTGAGGATCGTGGACGACGACGGCGCGGAACTCCCCGCGGGTGAGGTCGGCGAGGTCTGCGTGCGGTCACCCGCGCAGATGGTCGAGTACTGGCGCGCGCCGGACGCGACCGACGAGACGGTGGTCGACGGCTGGGTCCGTACGGGCGATGCCGGGTATCTCGACGGGGACGGCTACCTCTACATCTCGGACCGCTTCAAGGACATGATCATCAGGGCGGGCGAGAACATATTCCCGGCGGAGATCGAGGGTGCGCTGGCCGCCCATCCCGCCGTCGCCGACTGCGCCGTCGTCGGCATACCCGACGAGCGCTGGGGCGAGGCGGTGCTCGCGTTCGTCGTGCCGGGCGCGGGCGCGGCGCCCTCACCTCGGGAGCTGAGGACCTTCTTGAGGGAGCGGATCGCTGACTACAAGGTCCCCACGGCCTTCCGAGTGGTGGAGGACCTCCCCCGGAGTGCCATCGGCAAAGTGCTCCGGCGCACCCTGCGCGCACCGTTCTGGGCCGGCCGGAGCCGGCACGTCAACTAGAAGGACTCGATATGACCGACGCCACGACAGGCCGGGCCGGACTCGACGAAGAGTTCGAGCCGGTGTTCCAGCCCTACACCGCCAAGGCGGACAGTCCCTGGCAGGAACTGGCCGTGGACCGTGCCCGCTGTCCCGTCGCCCACTCGCGGCATTTGAATGCCGTGCAGATCACCTCCTACAGCGGGGTGAAAGAACTGCTGCTGAAACACGAGGAGTTCACCGGTACCTACAGCACCCTGTGGCCGCTGGAACAACCCCTGGCGGTCGACAACCAGGTCTTCTCCTCGGCCGATCCGCCCCGGCACACCCGGCAGCGCAAGCTGTTCATCAAGGCGATGTCGGCCTCGCGTATCGGTACTCTTCGCACGTTCAGTGAGGAACTGGCGAACCGCCTCGTCGACGACATCATCGGCGCAGGCGAGTGTTTCGACCTGGCTTCCGCGTACGCGCGCCGCATAACCGAGGGCCACATCGCCGAACTCCTCGGGCTGCCCGAAAGCGAACGCGAGCGTTTCCTCTATCTGTCCGGCCTCTTCGAGCTCAGCACGGCGGACCCCGCAAGCCATTCGTACCAAGCCGAGATGCGGGAGTGGCAGGACACCCTCGCCCGCATGGTGCGCGAGCGGCGCCAGGCCGGCCCGGACAGCGATGACCTGATCACCCAGCTGTGTTTCGCCGAGCACGAGGGGGACCGGCTGGCGGAGGGCGAGGTGGCATCACTCATCCGCGCCATGATCCGGGCCGGCAACACCTCGACGGCGGCGGCGATCGTCAACACCGTGCACGCTCTGGAGGCACACCCACAGCAGAAGGCCCGCTACCTTTCCGACATCGACCGGCTCACGCTGCCCCTGGTGCACGAGGGGTTGCGCTACGACGGTCCGGTCCTCGGCCTGTGGCGCAGGTGCAAACGGGACACCACCATCCAGGACCGTCCCGTCCGGGCCGGCGAGCGAGTCTTCACCGTGCACACCGCCGCCAATCACGACCCGGCCGTGTTCGAGCAGTCGGAGGAGTTCGTCATCGACCGCGACTGGTCACGGCTTCCCTCCCACCTGGCCTTCGGTTACGGGATCCACCACTGCATCGGTATGAACCTGGCGCTGCTCGAATGTGAGGTCGCCCTGTCGACGCTCTACAAGAGGCTGCCGGGTCTGCGGCTGCGCCCGGGCTTCGTCGCGCCCCAGGCCCCGGGGCCGGTGGTCCGTAACTGGCTCAGCCTGGAGATGGAGTACGACCGCGAGGCGCTTGAGGGAGCCACTGTATGAGTAAGCGTCAGATCTCGGGAGAGTCAGGTGTGCTGTCCGTCGACCACACGTTGTGCAGTGGCACCGGACACTGTGTGGACAGACTCCCGCAGTTGTTCACCATCGAACATGGCCGGGCCTGGCTGGCAGACGCAGCAGCCCTGAGCACCGTGGACACGCAACACCTCCACGAGGTCGAAGCCGGCTGTCCCTGGTTCGCCATCACCTATCAGCCTCGTCCCCCGGCCCCGGCCGAGGAATCCTCGCCAGCTACCCCAGGACTGGAGTGACCAGCCGTGTCCGACACACCCCCCACCCCGCACGCCCCCGACGACAACCTCCGCTTCAAGCCCTACACGGCCAAGGCCGCCTGGCCGTGGCAGGACCTGGCCGCCGATCGCGCGACCTGTCCCGTCGCGTACTCCGCCGAGCTGGACGCCGTCCAGGTCACCTCCTACTCGGGAGTCAAGGAAGCCCTGCTCCGGCATGACGCGCTGTCGAGCACCTACAGCGACCTGTGGCCGCTGGACGAGCCCCTGCCCGAGCACAAGCAGGTGCTCGGCGCCTCGGACCCGCCGCGCCACACCCGGCAGCGCCGGCTGCTGGTCAAGGCGTTGTCGGCCTCGCGCATCCAACACATGCGTCCGTTCAGCGAGAGACTCGCCGACGACCTCGTCGACGAGATCATCGCGACCGGGCCCGTGTTCGACCTCGTCACCGCCTACGCACGTCGGATGAGCGAGGGACATGTGGCGGAACTGCTGGGCATACCCAGCGGAGAACGCGACGCCTTCGCCCGGATGGCGCAGCTGTTCGAGGCGAGTATCGAAGACCGCGCCAACCACGGATTCAGCGCTGAACTCAACGACTGGATCACGCACCTGACGGAGCTCGTGCGTTCACGGCGCGCCGGCGAGGACACGGGCGACGACCTGATCACCCAGCTGTGTCTGGCCGAGGTGGAGGGCGACCGGTTCGACGAGAAGGAGATCGCCGCCCTCATCCAACTGCTGGCCGGAGCGGGCATCAGCACGACGCAGCAGGCCATCGTCAACCTCGTCTACCTGCTGGACACGCATCCCCAGCAGCGGACCGCGTACCTGGCGGACATCAACGGTCTGACGACGAGCCTCGTCAACGAGGGGCTGCGCTTCGACGGCCCGGTCCTCGGCCTGTGGCGCAGGTGCCTGAAACCGACCACCGTGCAGGGCACCCGGATCAACGTACTCGACAAGGTGTTTCCCGTGGTCGCCGCGGCGAACCACGATCCTGAGGCATACGACCGTCCGGACGAGTTCGTCATCGACCGTGACTGGTCGGCGCTGCCGCCGCACCTGTCCTTCGGCCACGGCATCCACTACTGCGTCGGTATGAACCTCGCACTCCTCGAACTCCAGGTGGCGATCAGCACGCTGTACCGACGACTGCCCGGGCTGCGGACCGTGAAGGGCTGCGAACCCCGGCAGATGCCCGGCCCCGTGGTGCGGAGCTGGCCCACCCTCTCGATGGAATACGACTCGCCGGCCGGGGTGCGGAACACATGACCACACACGACAGAGAGTCCGATTCCACCACATCACGGATGACTGGACTACCCTCCGCCATGGACGCACCCCACTTCCACGACGACCTGCGTGGCTACCTGGACGCCCTGGAAAGGAGGGGGGACCTCAACCGAGTGACACGCGAGGTCTCCGCCCACCTCGAAGCCGCCGCCGAAACCCGGCTCAGCGTCGAACGCAGGCTCCCGGCCCCCTTGTTCGAGAACATCGCCGGGGTGGCCCCGGGGTTCCGGCTGCTCGGCGGTGTGGCGGCACTGAGTTCGCACCCCGACAAGCCCATGGCCAGGGTGGCGGCAACCCTGGGAATGCCCGTCGACACAAGCGCGGCCGACATCGTCGACCGTCTCTGCCACGTGATGGACGCGCCTGCCGTACCTCCGGTCGTGGTGAGCCGCGACCGGGCGGCGTGCAAGCAGAACGTCCTGCTCGGCGACGACGCGACGCTCGACCGTTTTCCCATACCCCGCGTCCACGAGGAGGACGGCGAACGGTATGCGAACACCTGGGGCATCGTCGTCACGTCCACCCCCGACAAACGGTGGACGAACTGGGCCATCACGCGTGTCATGTACCTCGATGGAAAGCGGATGACCGGACTGGTCCGGCCGACGGCACACCTGGGGAAGATCTGGCAGGAGTGGGTCGACCTGGGCGAACCCATGCCCTACGCCCTCGTGCAGGGCGGACCTCCCGCCGTGTGTTATGCCGGGGGCCTGCCCATTCCCCACGAGGTCGACGAGGTGGACTTCGTCGGCGCACTGCACGGCCGCCCCGTCGAGCTCGTCGCCTGCGAAAGCGTGGATCTGCTGGTGCCGGCCACCTCCGAGGTGGTCGTCGAAGGACACGTCTCCGTCACCCGCGATGCCACGGAAGGGCCCTTTGGGGAGTACGCCGGCTACATGCCGACCGCGACCTCTCAAGAACCCGTCTTCTCCGTGGAGGCGATCACCCACCGCGACGACCCCATCTGGCCGCTGGTGGCGGAGGGACGGCCGGTGGACGAAACACACACCGTGTCGGCCGTCGGACACGCAGCCGTCGTGCTCAGAGCACTGCGCCGGGCACACCTGCCGGTGACCCTGGCATGGATGCCGCCGTCGACCGCCGCGCACTGGCTCGTCGTCACCGTCGCGGACGACTGGCGCGAGCGGCTGCCCGGCCTGGACACCGCCGCCCTCTGCCACCGCATCGGAGAGGTACTGAGCGAGGTACCCTCCGGACGTCTCGCGTCGCATGTCTTCGTCCTGGACGACGACATCGACCCCACCGACGACGCCGACCTGATGTGGGCACTCGGCACCAGAGTCCATCCGACACTGCGCCGCGAGGAATGGACGGGACCGATCCTTCCCCTCGTGGCGTGCTACACGCCGGAGGAGCGCCAACGAGGCCGGGGCCCCGTAGTGGTGCACGACGCCTTGCAGGCACCGGCCGGAGCCGGACGACAGGTACAGAGTTCGTTCGCCCAGGCCTACCCGGCGGAGATCCGGGCACGTGTGCTTGCCGCTCAGCAGCGGACGGCCAGGACCGGGCCGAAGTGTCGGTGATCAGGTGCGGCTTGCGTATGGCCGGTGCCCCCTGCGGGGGCGCCGGCCATACGGATGTAGCGGCGCGAGGGCGCAAGCCGCCCAGGTCGCCAGTCCCCCTTCGTCCGGGGTGGTGATCGCGACCGGGTAGGTTCCGGACATGGTTGACGACTGGCGGACGGATCGGATCGGGAGTGCCCTGCGAGGCGAGAACCCCGCAGTTGTGCGGCGCTTGAACGCGGGGTTCGCAGCGATCGGCGACGCGCAGTTCCTCCCGGGCTACTCGGTGCTCCTGGTGGACGATCCCAAGGTGGAAAGACTGTCGGACCTGCCCAGGGACAAGCGACTGGCCTTCCTGTCCGACATGGACCGACTCGGAGAAGCAGTCGAGCGAGCATCCCGTCGCATGGATGCGGCCTTCCGGCGGGTCAATCTGGAGATCCTGGGCAACACCGACGGGTTCCTGCATGCGCACGTATGGCCCCGGTTCGAGTGGGAGCCGACCGACTTGGCGCGCATGCCGGTATGGCTCTACCCCCGCGACAGGTGGACCGACGAGCAGTACGCACTCGGTCCGCAGCACGATCCGCTGCGCAAGGCGATCGGGCACGAGCTGGACCGTCTGCGCTCGACGACCTGACAGCAGGCGCATCCTGAGGCGGTCGCGGCTCGTCAATGAATCTCCGGGATGGAGGGGAGGGGTGTCCGGGGTTGCGGCGACGCCGACGACCGCCGGACAGGTCGGCAGGCGTCGGTAGGATCAGCGCCCTACGCGTCACAGGAGCACGAGCGGCCCGGGCGCCCACCACCCGATCGTGGACGCGAGCGTGTCTCCCATGGGGTGGCGGGCCGAGTAGAACGTCCTGGGCGGGACAGGGACCGCCGTGACTCCGCGCGGTGTGCCGGGGCTGGTTGGGAGAGCATCGTGGCTGGCCGTCGGTTCAGGCGATGACCTCCGGCCGCTGTCTGGTGGCGAGGGTCAGCGGCGAGATGGATTGCGTGACCGACCCGGTGTTCCGCCGTGCTCACCGCGCTGGCGGGCAGCGCTCAGTTCATGCAGTTGCGCGCGACCGCCCGCAAGCACCGCTGGGCCGACCACAGGACTGTGAAGGCCGGGGCCAAGGACTCGTCGAATGCCCGGCGGTAGCCCGGACTACCGGGAGCCCGCCACAGGCTGCCGCTTGTAGAAGGACTCCTCCAGGTAGGCGGCCTCGTGCGGCTGGTAGTGCTCCTCCAGGTAGACGGCCTCGTCTTCGTCGAGTTCGACGTCAACCGCGGCGACCGCGTCGGCCAGTTGGACCGGCTTGGTGACCCCGACGATGGGCGAGGTCACCGCCGGGTTGCGCATGACCCAGGCCAGGGCGACCTGGGCCGGGGACAGACCCCGCTTGCCCGCGATCTCGTGGACGCGCTCGGCCACTGCCTGGTCCCCGTCGCGGTAGAGGATCTTGCCGCCCGGGTCTGTTGCGGCACGCGCCGTGGCAGTGTCCCGGACCCGCGTCAGCCTGCCCCGCGCCAGCGGGCTCCACGGGATCACGCCGATGCCCTGGTCGGCGCAGAGCGGGAGCATCTCCCGCTCTGCTTCTCGGTGGATGAGGTTGTAGTGGTCCTGCATCGACACGAACCGGGTCCAACCGTTCAGGTCAGCCAGGTACAGGGCCTTGGCGAACTGCCAGGCGTACATGGAAGAGGCGCCGATGTAGCGGACCTTCCCGGACTTGACCGCGTCGTGCAGCGCCTCGAGGGTTTCCTCGATCGGAGTGTCGTAGTCCCAGCGGTGGATCTGGTAGAGGTCGATGTAGTCGGTCCCCAGTCGCTTCAGGGAGGCGTCGAGCTCGGCGAAGATCGCCTTGCGGGACAGCCCGGCGCCGTTCGGGCCGGGGCGCATCCGCATCCAGACCTTGGTGGAGAGAACGACCTCCTCGCGCCGGGTGAAGTCCTTGACCGCCTGACCGACGATCTCCTCGCTGCTTCCGGCGCTGTACCCATTGGCCGTGTCGAGGAAGTTGACGCCGGCCTCAAGGGCCTGCTTGATGATGTCCCGGCTGGCGTCCGCGCCCAGCGACCAGGGCTCACCGCCCCGGTTCGGCTCGCCGAAGCTCATGCAGCCGAGGGTGATGGCGGAGACTTCCAGTCCGGTCGTTCCGAGTTTGGTGTATCGCATGCTTCGGAATCTAGGAGTTGGAGTGCGCGCTAACGCAAATTCGGAGGCATGGGGCATGTGGGACGTCCTGGTTGCGCCGTCCGTCCCGCTGTCGGCGCAACCGCGCTTGCGGGTCCTGCGCGATGGCCCGCAGCACCCTGGTGTGGTTGGTCAGGAAGGCCCACCGCCGGTCTGGGTCAGTCATCATTTGGTGTCCACGACCAGGTGCCGCTTGCGGCACCCTTCGCGGACGGGTTCCGGTGGGCGGCGTCGCAGGCCTCGCTCAGGGACTTGCGGATCGTGCCCGCGTCGGTGATCTGGTGGCCGTTGGCGCGGGCCCAGGTGCGGATCGCGGCGAGTTCTTCCCGGGTACGTCCGCTGTCGAGCCCGGGGCCGAATGGGTCGCCTTCGCCCCGGACCGCCGCACCCCGCCCTTCCGGGGCGGAGCGCTCTGCGCATTGCCGCCTTGGGCCCGTTGGGCAGCGGCGTGCTCTTCCGCCGGGCAGGAGCCGCGCGGGCCGCCGGTGGGGAAACGCCGCGGCTGCGGCGCGGGAGCCGGGGCGGGGCGGGACAGCGAGGGCGGGGCGGTGGCCCCGGCGGGTGTGCCGGGAGAACGGCGTCAGCAGCAGGCCGGTCGCTGCCCCGGCGGCGAGCAGTCCGTCCGGCCAGTACGGGCCCCAGCCGGGCGTGTGCCTGACGGCGACCTCGACGGGCGAGATGAGCACGAGCGGCGGCGCCCGTCAGCCGCACGACGCACTCCACGGCACCGGGCTCAGCTCCCGCCAAGATCACTGCCTCGCCGTCTCCGCGCAGCACGTCGGTGTCGCCGCGTTCCGCTTGTTCGCGCCTCCGGCCTTTGTGACACCGGCATTGCGATCACATGGCGCCCTCCCGGGAGGGCTGGCGCGGAACGTGATCACAGCCGGACAATCAATGCCGGTCGGCGTCTCGCCCGATGCACAGAGCCCGACTGCCGCTCGCAAACCCCTCACCGCTCCACCAGGGCGGCGTATCCTCCGCCCTCAGAAAGTGTCAGGCCCATGCCATATCCCGGCACACTCTCGCCGGCTCCCCGCGCCGCCACAACCGTCGAGATCCGCTCGCCCAGGACGGCGGGCTCGTGATCCGACACGTGACACGCAAGGCCGCAGGATGGCTCGTCATGATCGTCGTCGCCACCAACGTGACGTATCTGCTGGCCGCCTGGTTCCTCGACCCGAGGTCCAACTATCGGGGGCTGCGGCCGGTCCGCACCGAGGAGCAGATCGACCACGCGCTGGCGCCCTACAACCTGGATCCGCGGGCTCCCCTGGCGGACCGGTGGTGGCACTGGTTCAGCGACGTGCTCCTGCACTTCGACTGGGGGAAGTCCCCTGTCGGGGCGTCGGTCAACTCGGAGATCGGTTTCCGGGTCGTGGTCAGCGGCCAGTTGGTCACCGCCGCGACACTGCTGTCCGTGGTGGCGGGTGTGGCGCTGAGCGTGTTCACCGCCTCCCGGCAGTACGGGTGGTGGGACCGGATGACCCAGCTTGTCTCCGTGTTCCTCTTCAACGTCCCGGCGGCTGTCGCGGCGCTGGCCGTCGTCTTCGCCGGGATCTGGCTGAACCAGCACCTCGGTTGGCGCCTCCTGTACGTCGCCGGTGAGAAGTCCCCGGACGTCAGCGGACTGTGGCCGACGGTCGCCGACCGATTCCAGCACCTCGTCCTGCCGACGCTGAGCCTGACCCTGCTCGGCTATGTCGGTTACCACCTGACCCAGCGCTCGCTCCTGTTGGACAACATCAACTCGGACTTCGTACGCACCGCCCGCGCCACCGGCCTGACACGTGCCCAGGCGATCCGTCGACACGCCCTACGCGCCTCACTGATCCCGACCGCGACATCCGTGGCGTTCAGCATTCCGGCGATCTTCACTGGTGCGGTGATCACCGAGACCGTCTTCGGCTGGAACGGCATGGGCCAGTACTTCGTCCAGACCATCGCCAAGAACGACGTGCACGGTGCCGTCGCCGTCGCGGCTTTCGGGGCCGGCATGACGGCGATCGGTGCGATCCTGGCCGACATCGCCGTCGTCGTCCTCGACCCCCGAGTGCGGGTGAGGTGACGTGGCGACCACGGTGACCTCCCTGCCCGAGCCGCTCGATCCAGGCACGACGAACCCCGGTCCCACGGCCCGTGCGGGCGGCGGACGACTGTATCTGCGGCGTTTCGCCCGCAACCGGTCGGCGCTGTTCGGAGTCGCGCTTCTCGTGCTGCTGGTCCTCTTCAGCGTGTGCGGCGGCTATCTCACGCACTTCTCCTACACCGACGTGGACTTCACCGCACTGACCCAGCCTCCCGGTGGCACGCACTACTTCGGCACCAACCAGGGTGGCAACGACGTCTACGCCGAGGCCGTCCACGGTCTTCAGCGCTCCCTCGTGATCGCCGTCAGCGTCTCGGCACTGACGATCGTGCTCGCCGCGGTGATCGGCGCGGGTGCCGCGTACTTCGGCGGCCACGTCGAAAGGCTGACGCTGACCGTCATCCACTTCCTGCTCGTCGTCCCGTCGTTCCTGATCCTGGCCCTGGTCTCGCATCACCTCGCCGGGGACTGGCGGGTGCTCATCCTGGTGCTGACCGTCTTCGGCTGGATGTCGACGGCGCGGGTCATCTGGTCCGTCTCCACCTCACTGCGCGAGAGGGACTACGTGCTGGCCGCCGAGTTCATGGGAGTGCGGCCGTGGCGGATCATCCTGCGGCACATCATTCCCAACCTCGGTTCCCTGCTCATCGTCAACCTCACCCTGGGAGTCGTCGCCACCGTGCTCAGTGAAACCGCCCTGTCGTTCCTGGGGTTCGGAGTGCAGACACCCGACGTGTCACTGGGCACGATGCTCGCCGACGGATCCGGCACGATCACCACCGCACCGTGGCTGTTCGGCTACCCGGCAGCGCTGGTGGTGCTGCTGACCCTGTCCATGACGCTCGTCGGGGACGGCCTGCGCGACGCGTTCGACCCCCACTCGACCACCGGTGCGCGCGGAGGCCGGCGATGACCGTGGCGACCCCGGGGACGCACCCGCCGGCCGAATCCGCCGCGACAGCACCGGTACTGTCCGTTCGCGGCCTCAGCGTGGCCTTCCCCTCAGAGGCCGGTCCGGTACAGGCCGTGCGGGAAGTGAGCTTCGACGTCCTGCCCGGACGGACGCTCGGCATCGTCGGTGAGTCGGGGTCGGGCAAATCCGCGACGGTGATGGGCGTCATGGGGCTGCTGCCGGAGACCGCCCAGGTGTCGGGCAGAGTGCTGCTGGGCGGCCGTGACCTGGTCGGGCTCGGCGACCGTGAACTGTCCGCGGTGCGCGGCAACGACATCGGCATGGTCTTCCAGGATCCGCTGTCCGCCTTGACCCCGATCTTCTCCATCGGCAGACAGCTGTCCGACGCGCTGCGCGTGCACCAGGACCTGACACGGCAGGCCGCGTGGAACCGCGCCGTCGAGCTGCTGGACCTGGTCGGCATCGCCGAGCCGCACCGCAACGCGCGTGCGTTTCCCCACGAGTTCTCCGGCGGCATGCGTCAGCGCGTCGTGATCGCTCTGGCGATGGCGAACTCGCCGTCGGTCATCGTCGCCGACGAGCCGACCACCGCTCTCGACGTGACGGTGCAGGCGCAGATCCTGGACGTGCTGCGGACCGCCCAGACCGAGACGGGCGCGGGTCTCGTGCTGATCACTCATGACCTGGGGGTGGTGGCCGGGTACGCCGACGACGTGGCCGTGATGTACGCGGGCCGGATCGTGGAGCAGGCGGGCGCGAACGAGCTGTTCGGGCGGCCGACGATGCCTTACACGATCGGACTCCTCGGCGCGGTGCCTCGGCCCGAGGCACGGGCGAGCGGGCAGCTGGTGCCGATCGGGGGCGAACCGCCGTCGCTGGTGGGGCTCTCGGCGGGATGTTCCTTCGCGGACCGCTGTCCCGCCGCCGTGGACCGCTGCCACAGCCAGGAACCACCACTGACCGCGGTACCCGGACACGGCCAGGTGGCCTGCTGGCGCGCCCCTGACATAGCCGGCGGGAATCCGGCGGCGAGTTCGCTGTTCTCCCCGCCCGAAGCGGCCGTCGAAGAGCACCGCCCCGACCGGCAAGTCCCCGGTGAGACCGTGCTGAGGGTCGCCGAACTGGCCAGGACGTTCCCGATCACCAAGGGAGCGCTCCTCAAACGCCGCGTCGGCACGCTGCACGCGGTCAGCGACGTCAGCTTCGCACTGCGGGCCGGTGAAACCCTCGGGCTCGTGGGCGAGTCCGGCAGCGGCAAGACCACCACCCTGCTGGAGATCATGCGTCTGAGGCCGCCCGAGCACGGCCTGATCGAGATCGCGGGCACCGACGTCGCCGCCCCACGCTCCACCGAACAGACACAGCGACTGCGCCGCACGGTGCAGATCGTCATGCAAGACCCCATGGGATCACTCGATCCGCGGCTCCCCGTCTTCCGGCTGCTCGCGGAACCGCTGCAGGCCGTCGGCACGGACCGGGACGCCGTCCGGATCCGCGTAAGCGAGCTGCTTTCCCTCGTCGGGCTGGACGCGTCGCTGGCGGACCGCTTTCCAGCGGCCCTCTCGGGCGGCCAGCGCCAGCGCGTCGCCATCGCCCGTGCCCTGGCGACCGAACCGCGGATCGTGGTCCTGGACGAACCCGTGTCCGCCCTGGACGTGTCCATCCAGGCCGACGTCATCAACCTGCTCACGAAGCTCCAGCGTGAACTGGACCTGGCGTACCTGATCGTCGCTCACGACCTCGCGGTGATGCGCCAGGTGTCCGACCGCATCGCGGTCATGTACCTGGGACACATCGTCGAGAGCGGTGACACCGAGGACCTCTTCACACATGCCCGGCACCCGTACACCGAAGCCCTTCTGTCGGCGATCCCGGTGCCCGATCCACAGGTGGAACGCTCTCGCGAGCACATCGTGCTCAAGGGCGAGCAGCCCAGTGCGTCGCGCCTCCCGCGAGGCTGCGTCTTCGCCGACCGCTGTCCGCTGTACCCGCTGCTCGACGGCGGGACACAACAGCGCTGCCGCACCGAACGGCCCCTCCTGCGCCCGGCGGCATCCGGAACCGACCACCGCCACGCCTGCCACGCCCGCTGACCGGTTCCCTTCCCTTCCGCAGCGGTGCCGCGACGCGTGGCACCGCCCCACCCCACAGAGAAACGGATCAACTCCCCATGCGATCGAGTATCGCCCCGGCCTCCGCGCTCACCGTCGCCCTCGCCCTCGCCCTCACGGCCACCGCCTGCAGTTCCTCCGGGGCCGGCGCTCCGGACGCAGGGAAGACGGGAAGCGGCTCGACGCCCGCAGTCGCCTCGGCGAAGGTCGACTACAACCCCCAGCCGTACGACAACATCAAGGACGGGGGTACGTACACCACGCCCGGAACCTTCGACGACCAGGGCAACCCGTTCAACGCCAACGCCACGCTCACCGCGAGCCGTGTGTGGTTCTGGTACAACCCGGATGTCATCACCTACTCCCCCACAGGTGACGTGCGGTACAACCCGGACTACCTCAGTGACGTCAAGGTCACGGTGACCGGCGGCAACCAGCGGGTGATCCTCACACTCAACCCCAAGGCCGTCTACAACGACGGCACCCCGATCGACTGGCGGGCCGTGAAGGCTACCTGGCAGGCCAACAACGGCTCGAACAAGGACTACAACGCGACCAACACCGAGGGCTACCGGAACATCGTCTCGGTCACCCGCGGCACCGACGACCGGCAGGCCGTCATCGACTTCAAGGGAGTCGACCCGTGGTGGTCGAGCCTGTTCACGACGTTCCTGCATCCCAAGGCCGCCACAGTCGCCAACTTCAACGACGCCTACGTGAAGAAGGCGCATCCCGAATGGGGCGCGGGTCCCTACACCGTCGGCACCTTCGACACCAAGAGCGGCAACCTCACCTTCGTCCGTAACCCGAAGTGGTGGGGCAAGAGAGGCAAGCTCGACAAGCGGGTCTACGTCAACCTGGACTCCGAGGCCGCCGTCAACGCCTTCAAGAACGGGCAGGTCGACTACGCGTCCACCGGCAGCGCCGAGGGCTTGAAGCAGATCAGCGGCGTCGAGGGAACCGAGATCCGTCGCGGCGGCAGCCCCTTCGAGTACTCGCTCTACGTCAACTCGAAGTCCGCGGTGCTCAAGGACGTCGACGTGCGCAAGGCACTGCTGGAGAGCATCGACAGGACACAGATCGCCAGGATCCAGTTCCAGGGCCTGGACTACTCCGAGCCCCTTCCCGGCTCGGCGCTGCTCTACAGCTTCCAGAAGGGCTACTCGGACAACGTCTCATCGGTGATCAAGTACGCGCCCGACGACGCCAAGAAGACGCTCGACGCGGCCGGCTGGAAGGCCGACGGCAACGGCGTCCGGGAGAAGAACGGCACCAAGCTCAGGGTGGGCTACACCCTGCTCGGCGACGACCCGCTGGAGAAGGCGACGGCCAACGCGTTCGCCGCCATGCTCAAGCCGGTCGGCATCCAGGTGGACATCAAGAAGGCGGACGAGGCCGACTTCTCCAAGATCCTCAGCGATCGCGACTTCGACCTCTTCCTCTCCGGCAACCGCTCCACGGACCCCTTCGGCGCTCGCTACCTGTACCAGTTCTACGGCACCGGCAGTGACTCCAACCTGACCGGCACCGGAACCCCCGAACTGGACAGGGAGATCCACGCGGCGTCCCGGATATCCGACCCCGCGAAGCAGACGGCCCAGGCCAACGCGATCGAGCGCAAGGAACTCGCGCAGTACGCCTTCCTGCCGCTGTACAGCGGTCCCTCCGTCTACGGTGTCAAGAAGGGGCTGGCCAACGTGGGCGCGACGATCTTCGGCACCCCCCTGCCGGAGACCGTCGGCTGGCAGAAGTGACTGCTCATCACCGTGCATGACACACCCCGGCCCTGACGGGACGAGCCCTGGCGGCATCTCCCTGCCCGGTTCGGGCCGGGGCGGCGGACCTGCTACCGCCGCCGCACGCTCTGGCTCGACTTCTGCCTGTGGCAGGCTCAGCCCGTGTGCTGCACCTTCTGTCGACTCCTCCGCGTCCGCGACACCCCGCACGGCGTCCTCGCTGCGCCCATGGCACTGGTCGGTGGATGGGCGACGGGGGTGCTGCCTCCCGAGCCGCTGTCGAAACGCTGCTCTGCGCCGGGGTTTCGCTCAGCGCGCGTTGCGGGTCTTGCGGCGGCGTACTGCGAGGGCGGTGCCGCCACCGGCGGCGATCAGCGCGGCGGCCACGCCGACGACGGCCGGGGTGTTGTCGTTCGTGCCGGTCTCGGCGAGGTCGGAGCCCTTGGCCGCAGTCGGCGCGACGCTGTTGGTCTTCATGGTCTTGTCGATCCAGCCCGCGTAGACGGGCACGTTGGTGTAGAGGCCGGGGCCCTGCGAGCACGGCACGTTCGGGGCGCCGGGCCCCGAGGTGACGCCGATCAGCTCCCAGCGGCCGTTCCGGCCCCTTTGGATCTGCGGTCCGCCGGAGTCCCCGAAGCACGCCATGGCCTTGGGCACGGTGGAGATCGTGCACAGCCGGGTCCGGTCCGCGTAGCCGGGCGCGCACTCGGACTCGGCGCCCCTGCGGGTGTTCAGCTCCCGCAGTCGGGCCGGGAACTTGAACCCGGTGTCGACGGTGGTGCCGAAGCCCAGGAGCCGGGTCGGGGTGCCGGGCGGCCCTGCCTGCTCGGCGATCTTGATGGGCTGCTGGGCGACCGGGCGGTCCAGGCGTATCAGCGCGATGTCGTTCTTGTTGGCGGCCTTGTCGTCGCCGTTCGCATAACCGGGATGGACGAAGGTCCGGTCGATCTTCCGGACGGTGCCGCCGGACTTGCGGTGGTCGCTGCCGACGCGCACGATGCCGTCCAGCTTGAGCCCCTCGACCTTCACGCAGTGAGCCGCCGTCAGCACCCACTGCTGGTCGATCAGCGACGCCCCACAGTTCCCGTCGCGCAGACCCTGGTCCGGGGCCGACGCCGGAATGACCGCCATGAAGGGGTAACTCTCGGTGGAGTCCGCCCCGTTGACAATGGCTCCGGCGCTGCCGGCCAGGACAGTGACGCAGGACGCGGCGACGAGAGCGCCGACGGCAACGGTGCGGGCGGTACGGCGGCGCGGCGGCTTGAAGCTGAACACAGAGGGTTCCCTTTTGCTGGGTGGATCCGAACACGTTCAGCCTCGCTGCCCGGAACCTGCCGCACCATCCGGCCAACGGGTCGGTCGATGGTATGGCCAGCCCCCTCTGTACCGGGAAGAGGAGAGCGTCCTGGACGGTCCGACGGTCCGCTGCGGATGTGGCGGCAGGCCGCGGTGGACGCACGCGGCCTGTGCGGGGTGTCCGTCACCGTCTACCGAGTATCCGTCCAGCGGGGCCTGGGCGGCGGCCAGGCTGCTGACAGGAGCGGGGGTGGGCAGTCGCGGGCGGGCGCTCTCCGCGCGGACCTGCTCGATCGCGTGGACCACCCACCGCTGGGACACCCGCCCCCGACGCCGCCCACGGCTGATGAACCTTCACCAGGGCACGGGCGTTCCGTCCCAGGAGAAGAAGTCACCGAAGGGGTCACAGCCACAGCGGATCGTAATAGCCTGAGGTCGCGCAGAGTCCTTACATCAGTGACCGTAGGAGTGCCTCACCGTGCCTGCCCGGCCCGCACCGACCACCGACGACGCAGGTCCTTCCCGGCAGGAACGGAGATCCCTGCTGAGGGACCCGGGCTTCTTGAGGCTCTGGTCCGGTACCACCGCCTCCGGCCTCGCCACGTGGGCCCTGCCGTTCGTGCTAGGGCTGGCGGTGTTCCACGGCACGATCACCGCCATCGACCTGGGCGCCTTGCTCGCCGCCCGCACCGCCGGCTTCCTCGCGGCGGTGCCCGTCGCCGGCGTCCTCGCCGACCGGCACTCCCGCAGGGGTGTGGTCCTGTGGTCCGGTCTCGCCGGAGCGGTCGCGCTGCCCGTGACGGCCCTCGCCCTCGACCGGTCCACGCCGCTCACCGCACTCGCCTGCGCGGTCGCCGGCGCGGGGCAAGGCGCCTGCCGGCCCGCCTTCCAGGCGCTGGCCGCCGAAGTCGTCGACGAGGCCCACCGCCAGCACGCCAACGCGGCACTGACCCTCGCGGTGCGTGTCACCACCCTCGCCGGGCCCTCCCTGACGACGCTGGCCGCCCTGGCCCTCGGCGACCGGGCGCTGCTGCTGTGCGTCGGACTGCTCTGGCTCGCCGCCGCCCTCCTGCCGGGAGGCGGCGCACGTGCGGACGGCGGAAGCACCGTGCCTTCTGGCCGGCCCACGCGGACGGGCCTGCTGAAGGAGTTCGCCGAGGGGGTGCGGGAAGCCCGGCGACATCCGTGGTTCCTGGCCGGCCTGGCGGCCCTGACGGCGGTCATCGCCACCGGGTACTCGGCCACCGGTGTCGCTCTGCCGCTGGTCAGCCGCGACGAGTACGGCTCGGGGGCGGTGCTCGCCGGCGCCACCACCGCGTACACCGCCGGAGCCCTCCTCGGGGCCCTGCTCATCGCCCGCCGGCGCCCGCGCACCCAGGGCTGGGCGGCACTCGCGGGTCTGGCCGCATACGGGTTCGCGCCGCTGAGCCTGATGACCCATGTGCACCCGATCGCGGTCATGACCGCCTACGCCGTCGCCGGCCTCGGTATCGAATGGTTCAACGTGCCCTGGTTCACCGCCACCCAACGCGAGGTCGCCCCCGACAAACTCGCCCGGGTCTCCTCACTGGACTTCCTGCTCTCCTACGGTCTCGCCCCGGCCGGGCTGGCCCTGATCGCCCCCGCCATCGACGCCTTCGGCACCGGCCGGGTCCTCGCCGCCTGCGCGGCGGTCTGTTTCGCCGCCCCGGCTCTCGCCGCCCTCGTACCCGGCACACGCCACTTCTCCGGGCGAGCCACCCGCTCCTCGCCCGGCGGACCGCCGACGGGCGGCCCCAGGTGAGCGTCCCCGGCCCGCCTGCCGGTGAGAGCGGCAAGGACCTCGGCGCGCCCCCATGTCGCCCCGTCCCGCCACCTCCGCGCGGCGTTGAGCGCTCCCCCAGGGGCACGACCCGCCGTACACGAAGGCCGCACCATCCACCATCACGGTGACCCAGGTCACATGATGCGCCGGGAACTTCCCCCGCCCTCGCCCCGACTCCTGTGCTGCAACCGCCGACCAGGTTGCCGCCGATACAGGGAGAAGAGGGTCCGAGATGCCCGAACGCCGGATACCGCCGGACGCGCAGGCCGCACCGGTGAGTCAGGCCCTGAGCCCGGAGCCGGGCGCGGACGTGCCACCGTCGCCGCGCCCGGCGGGCGAGCCGACCACCAGCGCCCCCCGTGCGGTGCCGGGGCCATGGAGCAACCTGCGGCCCCTGCTGCTGCGCCTGCACTTCTACGCCGGAATCCTCGTCGGCCCGTTCATCCTCGTCGCCGCTGTGACGGGACTCGCCTACACCGTCACACCGCAGATCGAGTCGGCGCTCTACGCGCACGAACTCAAGGTGACGCCGCGCGGAGCCGCCGAGCCGCTCGCCCATCAGGTGGCCGCGGCACGGCGGGCGGTCCCCGACGGCACTCTGCTGTCGGTGACGAAGGGCGCGGGTCCCACCGACTCCACCCGCGTCACCTTCGAGAAGGACGGCTTGCCCGAGGGATATACGCTCACCGCCTTCGTCGACCCGTACAACGGCAAGGTGCTCGGACAGCTGAGGACGTTCAGCCAGTGGCTGCCGGCCCGGGCGTGGCTCGACGACCTGCACCGGAACCTTCATCTGGGCCACTTCGGCCGCAACTACAGCGAGATCGCGGCGAGTTGGCTCTGGGTGGAGGTGCTCGGGGGCCTCGCCCTGTGGGCTGGGACCACGCGCAACCGTCGACGGCTGCGCCGTCTGCTGCTGCCGCGCGGCGGTGCCGGAAGCCGCAAACGCACCCTGTCCTGGCACGGTGCCGTCGGTCTGTGGGCCTCCGTCGGCCTGCTCGCCCTGTCCGCCACCGGCCTGACCTGGTCCGCTCATGCCGGCGCGAACATCGGGCGGATCCAGGACGCCTTGGGCGGCAGCACTCCCTCGGTGTCCACGGCGCTGCCCCCCGGCGAGGGGACCGGCGGAGGCACGGAAGACGTCAAGAAGGACATCGGGATCGACGCGGCCGTGGCCTCGGCCCGTCACGCCGGCCTGGTCGGTGTACTCGTCGTCACTCCGCCCCACGACGAGCACTCCGCCTATGTCGTGGCGGAGAACACCCGCAGTTGGCCGGAACGGCAGGACTCCGTCGCGGTCGACCCGGCCACCGGCAAGGTGACGCAGAAGCTGAAGTTCGACGACTTCCCGCTGCTCGCCAAGCTGACGTCCTGGGGCGTCGACGCGCACATGGGGCTGCTGTTCGGCCTCGCCAACCAGATCGCCCTGGCCCTGCTCGCCATCGCCGTGATCGCGATGACCCTGTGGGCCTATCGCATGTGGTGGCTGCGCCGGCCGACCCGCGCGGAGGGGTTCGCCGTCGGGCGCGCACCCGCGCGCGGGGCCTGGCGCAGGGTGCCCGGCCGGGTGCTCGCGCCGGTCGTGCTGCTGGCCGCCGTCATCGGCTACTACGTGCCGTTCTTCGGTCTGCCCCTGCTGCTGTTCGTCCTGGTGGACGTGGCCGTCGGAGCCCTGCGGCGGCGCCGGGCGGAGGTGCGGGGATGATCGCGGCGGCCGGACTGCGCTGGATCCTGACCCTGCTGTTCGCCGTGTCCGTCGTCCACGCGGTGTGGCGAGCCGTCCTGCCCGGGACGCGGGCCGCTGACCGGGTGGACCACACGCTGCACGCGGCGATGGGCGTGCTGATGACGGCGATGGCCTGGCCCTGGGGCATGGACCTGTCGGCCGCGCCCCAGGTCGTACTGTTCTCGGCGGGAGCCCTGTGGTTCGCGGTCGCGGCGCTTCTCCGCTTCCGCGCCGACGGCTCGCGCATCGCGGCGGTGCTCGCCGCCTGGCCGCACGTCGTGATGACAGCGGCCATGGCCTGGATGGTCGCGGCGATGGACGCCTCCGGCTCCATGGCGGGCCACTCCGGCGGGGGCGGCATGCACGAGATGCACATGGCGGGCGCTGACGGCCTCGCCTCCATGAGCCTGTCGGGCACGGGACCGAGGCTGGTGGCGGGGGTGCTCGCCGCCGTCCTGGCCGGCATCGGCCTGGTCTGGCTGACCCGTGCTCTCGACCTGGCGCGCGCCTGGGACCCGGCACCTGGGCGGGCCCCGAGAACCGCGGCGCCCGGGGAAGGCGTCGCCGGAGCTCTGGCGTTCGGATGCCATGCCTCCATGGCACTGGGCATGGCGGTGATGTTCGTCCTGCTCGTGTAGGGACCGGCGCGCCGGCGGCGAAGCGGGCCACAGGAGCGGTCCGGGCCGCCGCCCCGAGGCACATCCGCTGCCCGCCGGGGCGGCGGATGTGCCTCGGGGCGTGAAAAAGCCTGGGGCATGGACTGGTTTCCGACTGACCCGGGTAACCCTTATTGCAACTAAGATGCAACAGCAACTAACAGGCAATAAGGGTGTGAGGTCCATGACGGTCCGACGGATACGGACAGCCGCCGCAGCGGCCCTGCTCATCGGTGTCGCCGCCTGCTCGGCGCCTGGCGACGGCACGGGCAGCGGCGACCTGGCCGACTCCGTCGTGATCGGGGTGGCCTCCGAGCCGGACACGCTCAGCCCACTGCTCGGCTACGGCAAGGACGGTGCCTCGAAGATCTTCGACGGCCTGCTCGCCCGGGACGCCGACCTGAAGCTGAAGCCCGCGCTGGCGAAAGCACTCCCCACGGTCGGTGACAACGGCCTGACCTACACCTTCGCCCTGCGCGACGGCGTGAAGTTCAGCGACGGGAAGCCACTGACCTCCGCCGACGTGGTGTTCACGTACGAGACGATCCTCGACGCGGAGACCAACAACCCCCACCGCAGCGAACTGGACGCCATCAAGAAGGTGCGGGCCGACGGCGAGGACCGGGTCGTCTTCACCCTCAAGTACCCGTACGCCGCCTTCGTCGGGCGCACGGTGCTGCCCATCGTCCCCGAGCACATCGCCGGCGCACAGGACCCCGACACCGGGGCCTTCAACACCGAACCGGTCGGTACCGGTCCGTACGTCCTGGCGTCCTGGCGCAAGGGCGAGAAGCTCACGTTCAGGGCCAACCCCGGCTACTGGGGCGGTGCGCCGAAGGTGAAGAAGCTGACCATGGCGATCATCGAGGACGACGACGTGCGTGCCACCCGGCTGCGCTCCGGCGACCTCGACGGCGCGATCCTGCCGCCCAACCTCGCCGCCACCTTCCGCAACGAGAAGGCGAAGAAGACGTACGAGGCGAAGACCTACGACTTCCGCGCGGTCGCCCTCCCCACCGGGAACAAGGTCACCGGCGACCGCGCGATCCGTCAGGCCCTGGACGCCGCCGTCGACCGCCGGGCCATGGTCGACAAGATCCTGGACGGCGCCGGTCGCCCGGCGTACGGGCCGCTGCCGGTCGACGACCCCTGGTTCGCCAAGGGAACCGAGCGCAGGCAGGACCTCGCCAAGGCCAAGCGCATCCTGGACCAGGCGGGCTGGAAGACCGGTGACGGCGGCATCCGCGCCAAGGGCGGGCAGCGGGCCTCCTTCACCCTCCTCTACCCCTCCGGCGACAAGGTCCGTCAGGACCATGCCCTGGCATACGCCTCCGACGCCGAAAGGGCCGGCATCGAGGTGAAGGTGGAGAGCGCCACCTGGGACGTCATCGAACCGCGCATGGAGAACGACGCGGTCCTCGCCGGCTTCGGAACCAGCGGCGACCCCGACTACGGCCTCTACACCCTGCTGCACTCCTCGCTCGCGGGCGACGGCTTCAACAACATGGCCCGCTACGACGACCGGGACGTGGACAAGGCACTCGACACCGGCCGCCACAGCTCCGACACGGCGACCCGCGAGGCCGCGTACGACAGGCTCCAGCGTGAACTGGTGAAGAACCCCGGCTACACCTTCCTCACCCACATCGATCACCTCTACGTTCTCGCCGACCGGTGGGACGGGCTGACCACGCAGGTCGAGCCGCACGAGCACGGCTTCGCCAGCGGTCCGTGGTGGGACGTCGAGGCCTGGCAGCCGAAGAAGTGAACCGGCTCCCGTGGGCGGCGATGGCCCGGCTGGCGGGTCGCCGGCTGCTGTTCTTCGTCCCCGTACTGCTCATCGTCACCTTCGGCGTCTTCGCGATCGCCGCCGCCTCCCCCTTCGACCCGGTCAAGGCGTACGCCGGCACGGCGGCGTTCGGCTCGGACGCGCGGACCCTGGAACGGCTGCGGGAGAACCTGGGCGTGGACCAGCCGTTCACCTCCCGCTGGTGGCACTGGCTGACCGCCGCGCTCGGCGGTGACCTCGGCCAGTCCAGCGTCATGCGGCAGCCGGTCGCCCAGGTCATCGGCGAACGCCTGGTGTGGTCCAGCCTCCTGTGCGGGGCCGCGTTCGTGGTGGCGGTACTGACGGGCACGGTGCTCGGGGTGCTGGCGGCCCGCCGCCCCGGTTCCGCGCTCGACCGGGCCGTCACCTCCCTCACGTACTCCCTGGAGGCGGCACCCGTCTTCTGGCTCGCCCTGCTGGCCGTCTGGCTGTTCGCCCTTCGATCGGGCGTGCTCCCGGCCGGCGGGCTCACCGACACCGCGAGCGAGCAGGTCACGTTCTCGCAGGTGGCCGGCCATCTCGTGCTGCCGACCGGGGTGCTGGCGGTCTCCCAGCTCCCCTGGTTCACCTTGTACGTCCGCCAGGGGGTCGGTGACGCGCTCGCCGAGGATCCCGTACGCGGCGCGCGGGCCAGGGGGGTGAGCGAGCGTACCGTCCTGCTCGGTCATGCCCTGCGTTCCGGACTGCTGCCGGTCCTCACCCTGGTCGGCTCCCGGGTGCCCGAACTCATCACCGGTGCCCTGCTGGTGGAGAGCGTCTTCAGCTGGCCGGGTATCGCAGCGGCCACCGTCGAGGCCGCCGCAGCCGTCGATTTCCCGCTGCTCGCCGCCCTGACGACCCTGGCCACCGCCGCGGTGCTCGTCGGAAACCTCCTCGCCGACCTGCTCTACGGCCTCTTCGATCCGAGGGTGGAGTTCCGTGACATGTGAATCCGCGGCCGAGCCCGCCTGGCGGTCGTACGGTGTCCGCCGCCGCTCGACCACTGCCGTGCGACTGCGCGTCTCCGCGGCCCTGGTCGCCGTCACCGTTCTCGCCGTCCTCCTCGTGCCGCCACTGGTCCGGCTCGACCAGCAGACCGTCGACCTGGGCTCGAAGCTGCTGCCACCGGGCTGGGCCCACCCCTTCGGCACCGACGATCTGGGCCGGGACCTGCTGCTGCGCTGTGTCTACGGCCTCAGGATCTCCCTGCTCGTCGGCGTCGCCGCGGCCCTCGTCGCCACCGTGATCGGCACCGCCGTCGGAGCGACCGCCGGAGCGCTGGGCGGCTGGGTCGACCAGGGTGTCATGCGGGTCGTCGACACGATCGCGTCCGTGCCGCACCTGCTGCTCGGCATCTTCATCGTGGCCATGTTCCGGCCCGGGGTATGGCCGGTGGTGGTCTCGGTAGCGCTCACCCACTGGCTGTCCACCGCCCGGATCGTGCGCGCCGAGGTGTTGTCCCTGCGCTCGCGCCCGTACATCGACGCCGCCGTCTCCGGGGGCGCGTCCCGGTGGCGGGTGGCGGTACGGCACCTGCTGCCCGCCGTGCTGCCCCGGGCGGCGCTGGCCGCCGTGCTGATGGTGCCGCACGCCATGTGGCACGAGTCGGCGCTGTCCTTCCTCGGGCTGGGACTGCCGACCCACATGGCCAGCCTCGGCAACCTCGTTCAGGGCGGGCGGAGCTCGCTCCTTGCCGGGCAGTGGTGGCCCACCCTCTTCCCGGGTCTGTTCATCATCGTCCCCACACTGGCCGTCGCCGGCCTCGCCGGTGCCTGGCGGGAGCGGATCGATCCCCGCCGCCGATCGGAGCTGATGCTGTGACCGACCGAACACCGGTCCTCTCGGTACGCGGGCTGTCCGTACGCTTCCTCATGCCCGCGGGGCGCCGGATCGCCGCGGTCACCGACGCCCACTTCGACGTGGCCGCCGGCGAATGCCTGGCTCTGATCGGCGAGAGCGGCTGTGGCAAGTCGGTCCTCGCCTCCGCCCTCCTGGGTCTCCTGCCCGCCAACGCCCAGGGCGCGGGCGAGGCGCGCCTCGGCGACCTGGACCTGCTCTCGGCCGACGAACGCACCCTCGCCCGGACGGTACGGGGCCGGCTGATCGGACTCATCCCGCAGAGCCCGGCCGCCCATCTCACCCCCGTGCGCACCATCCGCTCCCACCTGGAGGAGACCGTCCGTGCGGTGAGCGGTGCACGAGGGCGCGCCGCCGTGCGAGCCGCAGCCGAAAGGGCCGCCGAACGCGCCGCGTTCCCCGCCGACCACCTCGATCACCACCCGCACCAGCTCTCCGGCGGCCTGGCCCAGCGTGCCGCCACGGCCCTCGCTCTCGTCGGCGAGGCACCTCTCCTGCTCGCCGACGAACCGACCACGGGACTCGACCGCGACCTCGTGGACCACACGGTGGACGAACTGCGACGCCATGTGGACGACGGCCAACGGGCCCTGCTGATGATCACGCACGATCTGGCCGCCGCCGAGCGCATCGCCGACCGTGTGGCCGTGATGTACGCCGGCCGGATCGTCGAACTCGCCGACGCGGAGACCTTCTTCGGCGTCGCAGGCCCCCGCCACCCCTATGGCCGCGGCCTTCTCCAGGCCCTGCCCGACCGCGCCTTCACCCCGATCCCCGGTATGCCGCCCGCACTCGGCGCGCTTCCCGACGGCTGCGCCTTCGCCCCGCGCTGCGCACGGGCCACCGACGCCTGCGCCACCCTCCCACCGTCGACCGGCGGCATCTCCTGCCACCACCCGCACGTGCCGGAGGACCTCCGTGCTTGAACTGCGTGACATCACAGCCGGATACGACCGCGAAGCCCCCGTCGTCCGCGACGCCTCCCTGACCGTCGCCCGCGGCGAGGCCATCGGCCTGCTCGGCCCCAGTGGCTGCGGCAAGTCCACCCTCGCCCGCGTCGCGGCCCTGCTGCACCGCCCCGAGTCGGGCACCGTCCTCCTCGACGGCGAACCGGTACGACGCTGGCGGCACCGCGCCCCGCGCGGTCTGCGCACCGCCGTCGGCGTGGTCTTCCAGCAGCCCCGGCTCTCCGCCGACCCCCGGCTGCGGCTCGCCGACCTGATCGCCGAACCCCTGCGCGCCACCGGTCGACGCGACGAAATACCGCAGCGCGTGGCGGAACTGGCCCCGGCCGTCGGCCTGACCCGGGACCTGCTGGACCGCCGCCCCCACGAAGTCAGCGACGGTCAGCTGCAACGCGCCTGCCTCGCCCGCGCCCTGGTCCTGCGCCCCCGCTGGCTGGTCTGCGACGAGATGACCGCCATGCTGGACGCCTCCACCACCGCCGCACTGGTGGCGGCCGTCGAAGACTACAGAGCCGCCACCGGCGCCGGCCTGCTCGCCGTGGGCCACGACCACACCCTCCTGCGCCGCTGGTGCGACCGCGTCCTGCGCTGGCAGGAGGTCACCGGCCGGATCCCGCCGGCCACGCCAGGGCTCCCGCGGACCTCCGGCCCCCAGCAGCCCGCCGATGTGCCGCCTGCCGGTGACAGATGAGGAGACGATCACAGGGTCAACGCCGCCGCGCGGGACCGGCCGGCCCGGTCGTCGCGTCGGCCAGGACGACGCAGAAGCCGTGCTCGGCCGCGTGGACCCACCGGTGGGCGCACAGCTCGTAGCGCGCCTCGTCCCAGGAGGTGTTCTCGTGCGTTAGCCGGCCACGGGACCGGTTCGCCGGGCACGGGCCGCGCCGCCACGGTGAGCGGCACACGGTCCTGGTGCGCGGACGGCTCGATGCGCTCGCGCACGGCCCGGTCCAGGCGTGCTTGTGGTCGGTCGTCGTTCATGGTGGTGCGGTTTTCCTGTCGTCGGAAAGTGGTGGCCCGGACCGCGCTCACGGCGACGGCGGCCGGCTGAACGCGCCGTCGGACAGCGGCGCCGCGGGGTGCAGCCGCGGCCACAGCGCGTCGGGGACGGGCTCGTCGATCCGCCGCGCTGCCAGGCGCGCCTGATCGGCGGAGGCCATGCCGGCGACCACCGACGCCACCTCCGGCCGCCGCAGTGGGAAGCGGAGCGCGGCGTGCGCCAACTCGGTGCCCGCGGCCCGGCAGAGTGCGGCGAGTTCTCGGGCGCGGTGCAGTACCGGCTCGGTCACCGGCGCGTAGTCGAAGGTGTCGTCCGGGCCCGGCTCACCGCGCGCGAGGATGCCGGAGTTGAACGGCGCCGCCGCCAGCACCGACACGCCGCGTTCGGCGCAGCGGCGCAGCAGCGGCTCGCCGGAGCGGTCGAGCAGGGTCCAGCGTCCGGCGAGCATCACGGCGTCCACGTCGCAACGGTCCACGATCCGCGTGAGCGGCTGCCAATGGTTCATGCCGACTCCGACCGCCGCGACCAGGCCCTCCTCGCGCATCCGGAGCAGTTCCGGCACCGTCTCGGCGATCACCTGCTCGACGTGCAGGTCGGGATCGTGGACGAGGGCGATGTCGATGTGGTCGACGCCCAGCCGGTTCAAGCTGTCCTCGATGCCGCGTCTGACCCCGGCGGGTGAGTAGTCGAGCTCACGCCGCAGTGTGTCCGGCACGGCGAACCCCGATGCGAGATCCGTGCCGCGCGGATCGTCGTTGGGGACGAGGAGTCGCCCGACCTTCGTGGAGATCACGTATTCGGCGCGGGGCCTGGACGCCAGCGCCCGGCCGAGCCTGCGCTCGGCCAGGCCGAGCCCGTAGTGGGGTGCCGTGTCGAAGTACCGGATGCCGGCCTGCCAGGCCGCGTCGACGGTGGCCTGTGCCCGCTCGTCGTCGACGGCGGTGAACAGGTTCCCGATCGGCGCGCTGCCGAAGCCGAGTTCGCTCACGTGGACGCCGGTCCGTCCGATCCGCCGGCGGTTCACTCCACGGCCCCGCTCCCGACGGCCAGCCCGTACCAGTGGATCGCGGTACCTCCGTACACGGCGGCCCGTTCCGCGTCGTCGAGCGTCCGAAGCAGCGCCGCCGTGATCGACAGGGTGTGCCCGTAGTCGGCGGCCAGGGTGCACACCGGCCAGTCCGAGCCGAACATCAGCCGCCGGGCACCGAACTCCGCGAGCAGCGGCCCGGCGTACGGCAGCAGGTGTGCGACGTCCCGCTGCCCGTCGCCGGCCTCGGTGAGCAGGCCGGAGAACTTCACCGCGACGTTCGGCAGGGCCGCGAGCTCGTGCATGCGGGCCGCCCAGGGCTCGACCGCGCCCGCCGCGATGGGTGGCTTGCCCGCATGGTCGAGGACGAAGGACGTGCCGGGGTGGCGCCGCACCGCCTCGATCGCCGAGGGGAGCTGTGCGGCGGTGACGATCAGGTCGAACACCAGGCCGCGCTCGCCCAGGACGTCCAGGCCGACGGCGACGTCCCGGCGCAGCAGCCAGTCGCCGTCCGCCGCGCCGGGCGGTTCGAGCTGGACCTGGTGCCGCAGGCCGACCAGTCCTGTACCGCCCTCGGCCGCGCGCAGCCGGTCCAGGGTGGCGGCGAGGTCGGGAGTCGTGAGGTCGGCCCAGCCGACGACACCCGCGACGCGGCCGGCGCGTGCGTACAGCCGCAGCAGTTCCACGGTCTCGTCCGCGGAGTCGACCGTCTCGACGACCACGGTGGCGTCGATGCCGTGCGCGTCGAGCTCCGGTTCGAGGTCGGCCAAGGTGAAGTCACGGCGCAGCCCGGGCAGTTCACGCGTCCAGGGTTGGTCCCGGACGGACAGGTCCCAGACGTGGTGATGCGCGTCGACGCGGGGCGGCCTCACCACGCTGTCGGTGGCTTCAGCGGGGTCCGTCGTCATGGAAGACCTCCTTCATCGGTGCCCACCACTCGCCGTCCGCCGCGGAGGCGACCGGCTGCTGGCACGGATCGGTCAGCCGCCACCACCGCCGCGTCGCCTCGTCCTCGGCGAGCCGTGTCAGGTCGGCGCGCAGGTCGTTCCCGGTGTACTCGTAGTAGCTGAACAGCAGACCGTCCCGCAGGAAGATCGAGTAGTTGCCGATGTGGGCGCGGTGCAGCGCGGCCAGCACGTCCGGCCACACGGCCGCGTGCAGTTCCCGGTACTCTCGTTCCCTCTCCGGCCGCAGCCGGATGACGGAGGCCACTCGTTCCATCGAAGCTCCTCGGTTCGATTCCGGTTCCGATTCGGGTCTTGTGCCGTGGTTCCCGCGTCGGGGTGCGGGAGCGCTCACTTGAGGGCGCCCAGCGTGATGCCGCTCGTGACGTAGCGCTGGAAGATGAGGAAGAGGATGACGACGGGGAAGGTCGCCATGGCGAGGCCGGCGAAGAAGGCCCTGATCGCTGACGAACTGTCCCTGGAAGGAGAGCAGTCCGACCGACAGTGTGCGGCTCTGCGGGCGGGTCAGCAGCACCACCCCGAACTGCACCTCACTCCAGACGAAGATCAGTCCGAGCATCGCGACCGAGATGAAGCCGCCCTTGCTGACCGGCAGGACGATGCGCATCAGCGCGGCGAACTCCCCGCACCCGTCGATCCTGGCCGCTTCGAGCAGTTCGCGCGGCACGGCGGCGAAGACCGACCGCATGATCAGGGCGATGGTCGGTGTGATGAACGCCGCGTACACCAGCGAGATGCCGAGCACACTGTTGAGCAGGCGGTACCTGCCCAGGAGTTCGAACGTCGGGATCAGTGTGACGACCAGCGGAATACTCAACGCGAGCACCATGACGCGGCTGACCGCGCCCGACAGCCTGCGCGTCGCCCGGGCCATGCCGTAGCCGGCGAGGCCGCCGCAGATCACGCCGATGGCAAGGCTGAACGCCGTGACCAGCACGCTGTTGACGAGGTAGGTCGACAGCGGTGCCCCGCCGACGGTCCCGCGCCAGGCGGAGGCGTAGTTCGACAGCGTCCAGCGACCGTCGAGTCCCAGCGGATGGGCGTAGACGTCGGCCGTCGGATGCAGCGACAGCAACAGCATCGACAGGAACGGGACGAGGGTGACCAGCGTCCAGACGAGCAGCAACAGGTATCCGAGCCACCACAACGGGCCGCGTCGCCCGCGCCGTCCGTGTCGGCGTGTGCGTGCCGCCGTGTCGGCCTTCCGGAGCCGCGCCTGCCGAGGCGTGATCGTCGGTGCCGTCATCACGCCTCCAGCCGCTGCTGACGGAACAGGTGGAGGACCAGGACACCGATCACACTGACGATCAGCGTCGTCACGACGGCGGTGGCCGAGCCGTAGCCGTAGTCCTGGTCGATGAACGACTGTTTGTACACGAGTACCGGCAGGATGCTCGTGGCGTTGCCGGGGCCGCCCCGCGTCATCGCGTAGATGATGCCGAAGGCGTTGAAGGAGAACACCGACATCAGGGTCGTGACCGTGCCGAGCATCGGCACGATGTTCGGCAGTGTGATCCGCAGCAGCCGTCCGGCCTCGGACACGCCGTCGAGCGTGGCCGCCTCGTGGACCTCGGGGGAGATGGTGTCCATCGCGCCCAGCAGGATCAGCATCGCGTACCCGGTCTGCGTCCACACCGCGACGAAGACGGTCACGATCAGCGCGGTCGTGGGCGACGCGAGCCATGCGTGTCCGTCGCCGAGTCCGAGGGAGCCCAGCACCGTGTTCACCACGCCGGTCGAGGGCTGGAACGAGTTGGACCAGAAGACACCCGCGACACTGACCGGGACGATGACCGGCAGGAACCAGACAGCCTTGAAGAAGCGGGCGCCGGGGACCTTCCGGTTGATCGCGTTGGCGAGCAAGGTCGCGATCACCACGGTGAAGAGCACGGTGCCGACGAAGAACACCAGGCTCGTCACGATGGACTGCCGGACCAGCGAGTCGCCGATGAGCCGCCGGTAGTTGGCCACTCCTCGGTAGGCGACCGGTCCGATGCCGTCCCATGAGCCGAGGCTGATGCGCACGGACTCCACCACCGGGTAGGCGATGAGCAGGGCCATCAGCGCCAGCGCCGGTACGACGATGAAGGCGGGGAACGTGTGCGCCTTCCGGCGCGGCCCCTGGGCCGCGACCGGAGCCCTTCCTCGGGCGGCCATCAGTCCGTCGCCCCCGAGACCTTGCCGGAGCGCAGGTTCTCCAGCCCGGTCTGGAACTGCTGGGCAGCCTGAGCCGGGGTCAGCTTGCCGGCGACGAGTTTCTGCAACACCGGTACGGCGAAGCCCTGTCCGAGTGTGGACGGCACGGTCGAGTCCCAGATGTTGACCAGCCCGACGGACCTCGACAGCTCGAACTGCTGCTGCACCAGGTCGCCCAGATTCGACAGCCTCGACGGCTGGATCGAGGTGAAGACGGGCAGGGAGCCACTGGCGGCGACCACACTGACCTGGTACTTGTCGGTCATGAAGAACTCAAGGAACTTCTTGGCCAGTTGGGGGTTCGACGCCTTGGCCGGGATGACGAGGGTGTCTCCGTTGAAGGCGTCGAACGGCGTCGTGCGGCCCTGCGTGAGCGGCGGCAGCAGGAACCATCCCATGCCGAACGACGGCTTGGCCGCCTTCAGGTCCGCGTAGCTGTAGTTGCCGCCCTGGAGCATCGCGAGCTTGCCGCTGGTGAACAGCGCCTGCGCCTGCGTGGTGTCCATGCCGAGCATCCCCTGCTGGAAGACGCCCTTCTTCTGCCAGTCCTGGATGGTCTTCAGCGTGTTCACGAAGCCCGGGTCGGTGTACTTGACGTTCGTCGGCGATCCCGGCTTGAAGTTCGTGAGCAGTGCCTGGTAGTCGCTCTCCGACACGCCCGTGGGCAGCAGTGCGTCGAGGGTGTGACCCAGGTCGTACGGGCTCGAACCGCCGACGCCGAGGCCCTGGTACCCCGCGGCCTTCAACCTGGCCACCATGGACTCGAACTCGGCGACGGAGGAGATCTGGTGATCGGCCGGGTCGGGTATGCCGGCCTTGGCGAACGCCTCCTTGTTGTAGTAGACGGGGGCGATCAGCAGTTCCTCGTAGAGGACGCCGTAGTGGTGCCCGTTGGTCGTGTAGTAGGCGGTCTGGCTCTTGGAGTACTTGTCCGCCAGACGGGCGGCCTTCCACACGTCGTCGATCCGGGTGAGCTGCTTGTTCTTCAGCAGCGCCGACCAGACGCCGGTGCTGCGCTGGAGGTAGCCGATGTCCGGGGTGGCGGTCGAGCTGAGCAGGGCCACGTTCGGGCCGCGGGAGCTGTTGGAGTCGACGCTCTCGAAGGTGACCTCGGTGCCGGGGTTGGCCTTCTCGAAATCCTTGCCGACCTGTTGCATCCGGTCGGCCAACGGCCCGGCGGGAATCTGTACGCGCAGCGACGTGCCGTCGCCGGAGGAAGAGCCCGGACCGGTGCCGCACGCCGAGAGGACGCTCGCGACCGCGAGCAGGACGGCGGCGCTCCTGGCCGCCCCGGAAGTGTCAAAGACCCGCACGTGACTCGTCCTTTCGGTGGGCGGACAGATCGACGGCGATGACGTCGACGAGGGCGCCGGTCGGTGGCGGCACGGTGATGAAGAGCTCGCCGAGGGGTTCGTCGTCGGCGCCGTCGGCCTTGTGCACCTCCTCGTTGAGGACGTACTCCAGAGGCTGCTCGGTGCCGAGCATGCGCACCCCGGTCACCGAGCCGATGGGCACGTTGCGGACGACGAGGAGGTCCTGCGGTCGCAGCAGCAGGTGCAGGTAGAGGGTGTCGCCCCGCTGGGTGGCGGGGCCGTGGAAGTCGAGGCGTTCGGACGCCGGCCCGGCGCCGAAGAGGCTCTCGCCGTGGCCGGCGAGCCAGGAGCCGAGCTGCTTGAGGGTGGCCACCTCGGTCGGCACGAGCGACCCGTCGCCGCGCGGCCCGATGTCGAGCAGGAGGTTGCCGCCGCGCGAGACGACCTCGCTGAGGTACCCCGCGAGCGGGCGCGGGCTCTTGTGGTCCAGGTCGTCGGGCCGGTACGCCCAGCTCTCGCTCATGGTGAGGCACAGCTCCCACGGCCCGCCCGGCGGCCGGCGCGGCATGCCCTGTTCGGGGGTGGCGTAGTCGCCCTGCCCCGGCAGCCGGTCATTGATGATCACCTCGGGCTGCCATGACTTGATCAGCTCGCACAGCTCGGCGGCGTGCCGCTCCTCGGCGGTGCGTTCCCACTCCCCGTCGAACCAGAGCAGGTCGATCGTGCCGTACCGGGTGAGCAGCTCGGTGAGCTGTCCCTTGACGTAGTCGACGAAGCGCGCCCACTGCTCCGGCGTCGGCCGGCGGTGGTGGTCGTGCGGGTAGGGACGGTCGGCGTCGGTGAACGCCGGATAGTCCGGATGGTTCCAGTCCAGCAGCGAGTAGTAGACGCCCACGCGCAGTCCCTCGGCGCGCAGCGCGTCGAACAACTCGCGGGTGATGTCGCGTCCGTACGGGGACGCCGCGACGGAGAAGTCCGAATGTTCGGTGTGGTACATCGAGTAGCCGGCGTGGTGCCGGACGGTCGCGGCGGTCGACTGGTACTGAGCGACGGTGATGTCGGCTTCCGGTTCGGTACGGCCGGGAAGGATCGAGTGACCGACCAGCGGCCAGCCGATCTCGACGCCCTGCTGACTGGCATGGTCCCAGTGGATGAACAGCCCGAAGGCCGCTTCCTTGAACCAGTCGGGAATGATCACGAGGGTCACCCTCTGCATCGAGTGGATCTTGGACCAGATCGGATACGATACGATTCCGCTTGAGAATGCAGGTACCTCGAACACGCGTCAACAGGTCGTCACGAGGATTCTCGAAACGATCGAGGCCCCGGCCACGGTTGACCCTCGTGATGTGCGTCGTTACGGTGATCGACGATGTGGAGGGGTGATGGGTGACCCAGTGCCGCTGACGGGAGCCGCCACGGCGAACGGCTCGGCTTCCCGGGGACCGGTCAGGACCAGCGTGCGCGAGTCGGTCTTCCAAGCGCTGATGACCCTGCTCATGGACCACGGTCTGGAGCCCGGTACGAAGCTGTCGATCGACGGGCTCGCCCGCGAACTCGGCGTGTCGCAGACACCGGTTCGCGAAGCCCTCGCCCGGTGCGAGTCCGAGGGACTCGTCGTGCGCCGGCCCAACGTCGGCTACCTGGCCGCGCCCCTGCTCGACCAGGCCGGACTGAACGACCTCTACGACATCCGCCTGCTCCTCGAACCGGCCGCCGCCGAACGCGCGGCACGGTACGCGATCGCGGCCGAACTGACCGACATGCACCGGACGCTCGAACGGATGAGACCGCCGCTGCGCGGTGACACCTACGAGGCGTATCGCGGCTTCGCGGAGCTCGACGCCGCCTTCCACAACGCGATCGCCGAGGCGAGCCGCAGCCCGCTCATGGCCGACACGCTGCGCCGGTTCCGCGCACACACCCACGGTTACCGCCTCTACTTCCGGCAGAGCATCGCCGGACAGGCCGTCGACGAGCACCGGGCCGTGCTCGACGCCATCCGCGCCGAGGACCCGCAGGCCGCGGCGCACGCCATGCGCACGCACCTGGAGGCTTCGCGGTCACGCCTGATGAGCGCCTACGACTCCTGACGCCGCCTGGTGGCGCGTTGCCGAGACCGACGCCCATGGCACCGTGCCGGCCCGAGGAGAACGGGTCTGCGGACGGATCCCGCGCACGCCCCCCACGAGTGACAGCGGCCCGCTCAAGCGGGCGGCGCCGACCGGGCGCTGTCGCTCGGACGGACCACCACGGCGATCGTCCTGACCGGCGCGCTGTGCTCGAAGTGCAGCGTGAACGCCACGAGGTCGCCCGCCTGCCACCCCGTCCCGGCCCGCAGGGTCACGTCCACGCCGGCCGGGGACATGGACAGCTCGCCGCCCGCGGGGACGACGACCGCGTCCACATCGGTCTTGTAGGCGGCTGCGCCGCCGGCCATGTGGTGCTCGCTGAGCGTGATCTCGCCGCGTGCCGCGCCGGACGTCACCCTGAGCAGCCTGTCGTCCGCGCCGCCGAGGTTGGAGACGTCGAAGAACGCCGCGGTCTCCGTGCCGGCGCCATAGGGCAGGAGGACCCGCCCGGACGAGACCGCGATCCGCGCCGGGGTACCCGCCCTGCCGTACGCGGTCCACAGGCTCAGGCCGCCGAGAGCGAAGACGCACGCGGCCACGGGTGCGAGCGCGGTGAGCAAGGCGTCCGTCAGCCGCCGGCGCGAGGGCCGCCAGATGTTCTGCTCGGTCATCGCGCGGAACGCCTCCGGGCGGGCGAGGGCTGCCAGGCGCGCAGCCGCAGGCTGTTGCCGACCACCAGCAGCGAGCCGGCCGACACGGCGGCTGCGGCGAGCACGGGGGTGAGCAGGCCGACCATGGCGAGCGGGACGGTGACGACGTTGCAGCCGAACGCCCACACGAGATTGGCGCGGATGGTGCCCAGCGTGCGCCGGGCGAGACGGACGGCATCGGCCACGGCCTCGATGTCGCCGCGCACCAGCGTCACGTCGGCCGCTGCGATGGCCACGTCGGTGCCGCTGCCCAGGGCGATACCGAGATCGGCGCCCGCGAGCGCGGCGGCGTCGTTCACACCGTCGCCGACGACCGAGACCCGGCGCCCCTGTTCCTGGAGCCTCCGTACGAGATCCGCCTTGCCCTCGGGCGTGCAGCGGGCGTGCACCTCGTCGATGCCCAGGGCCGAGGCCACAGCCCGCGCGGGCGCTTCCCGGTCCCCCGTGGCGAGCACCGGGTGGACGCCGAGGCGCCGCAACCGGTCCACGGCACGGTAGCTGCCGGGCCGTACGACGTCCCCCATCTCGATCACGGCCTCGGCCACGCCGTCCACACGGACCGAGACGGAGGTGTGGCCGGCCGCTTCCGCCGCGCGCACCGCGTCCGCGAGCACCGCGGGCAACGCCCCGTCCGGCGGGAGGACTTCGACCAGCCGTCCGTCGGCCCGGCCGCTCACACCCCGCCCGGGAACGGCTCTGAGGTCGCTCACCTCCGGCAACGGCTCGTCCGGTACGGCTCGTTGCGCGTACGCGGTGAGGGCCCGCCCCAGCGGGTCCTTCGATCCACGCTCGACCGCCCCCGCCAGCCGCAGCACCGCCTCCTTCCCCAGGCCCTGGGGTACGGCCGTGACCCGTGCGACGGTCATGTGCCCCGAGGTGAGCGTGCCGGTCTTGTCCAGCACCACCACGTCGATGTGCCGCGAGCCCTCCAGCGCCCGCGGCCCGCTGACGACCACACCGAGCTGGGCGCCCCGCCCGGTCGCGGCCATCAGGGCGGTCGGCGTCGCAAGACCCAGCGCGCAGGGGCAGGCCGCGACCAGCACCGTCGCACACGCGGTGACGGCGGCCTGCGGATCCGCGCCGGCACCGAGCCAGAATCCGAGCGCGGTGACGGCCAGAGCCAGCACGACGGGTACGAAGACGCCGGCCACCGAGTCGGCCGGCCGCGGCGCCCGCGCCTTGCCCGCTTGCGCGACCTCCCCCTGGGCCAAGTGCGCGACGGGAACGAGCCGTTCGGAGCGGCCGTCGCGTACCGACACCTCCTTGCCGGCCAGTTGGGCGAGCGACCGCGGCGCCGCCCCGGTCCCGCGGCGGGCCCGCGTCTCCAGGAACCGGCCCGTCAGCACGAACAACGGTACGCCGACGACCGCTCCGAGGTAGAGGTGCGCCACCCCGTTCGGGGCCGACGGCAGGAGAGTGAGCGGCATCCGCATCCCGGGCCGGCCGGCACCTCCGAGGAACAACGCGTACGCGGACCAGGAGAAGGAGGCCAGTACGCCCAGTGACACCAGGGTGTCCATGGTCGCCGCCGAGTGCCGCAGGCCCCGTACGGCTCGGGTGTGGAACGGCCAGGCGCTCCACACGGCGACCGGCGCGGCCAGTACGAAGCACAGCCACTGCCAGTTCCTGAACTGTAGTCCCGGCGCCATCGACAGCACCAGCACCGGCAGCGCGAGCAGGGCCGTGATCAGGAGCCGGTCCCGTTCGTCGAGTTCCTTCTCGACCCGTTCGGGTTCCGCGCCCATCAGCGGCCTCCCCCGTGCATGTCTCCCATGTCGTCCACGCCTCCCGCCCCGCCGTCATCGCCACCGCCGCCGCTCCGGCTGGTGCCGGTGCCGTGCGTGCTGGGCGCGACGGGCCCCGCAGTGGCGCCGACGGTGTACGACACCGTGAACACCAGCGCCAGCAGCAGGAGGAACCCGCAGAGCGCGGGCGGGGCTGTCACCTTGCGCGGCAGCACCGCGCCCGCGCCGGAAGAGGATTGCCGGGACTCGTGCATCAACCGCGTCTCCTGATCACGTCCGTACGGTGCCGGCCTGATCGAGCCGTACCGCTTCAGGAGTCGTACCGAGCTGTCGGTGAGTTCCCGAGCACGCATATGGCGCACGTCACTCAAGCGACAGTTCCTCCGCGTTGGTCAGCGGTGTTCCGGCTGGCTGGACGAAGCGGGCAGCAGGTCCGATTCGATGGCTTCCAGTGCCATACAGGCGCCTCCGACGGCAGCGGCCTGGTTGTGCAGGGAGGACAGGGCGAGGGGCGGGGGCAGCAGGGTGCGAGAGACGAGTTTCTGCCGCAGGACGTCGAGCACCCAGGTGCCGCCCTGGACGACGCCTCCCCCCAGCACCACGATGTCCGGGTCGAGGACGAGAATCAGCGGTGCCAGTCCCACGGCGAAGCGGGTGATGAAGTCGTCGGCGATCGCCCGCGCCACCGGGTCCCCGGCCTGTGCGGCGGCGAAGACGGTAGTCGCCCGAACGGATGCGGCGTCTCCGCCGGCGAGTGCGCGCAGCGCCTGGCCGTCGGGTCGTCGTGCCGCCGCTCTGCCGAGCGCCGCGATGGCCGCTGCGCCCACCGCCTGCTCGAAGGTGCCCTGGTCGGAGGAGTGGCGGGCGCGGGAGGTGTGCGGGGAATCGAGAACCATGTGTCCTATCTCGCCTGCCGCCGACGAGGCGCCCGCATGAAGGCGGCCGGACACCAGGATGCCCGCCCCGACACGGGTTCCCCAGTGGACGTAGGCCACGGTGCCGAGTCCCCGTGCGGCTCCGCGCCGCGATTCACCGATCACCGCGAGGTTGACGTCGTTCTCGAAGAACACCGGGAAGCCGAACCGTTCGCGCAGCCGGGTGCGGTGGCTGTCGCTGTTCCACTGGACCAGGCGCGACCCCTGGGCCAGGGTGCGGTTCCGGTGGTCGACGAGACCGGGGACGCCCACCACCAGCCTCCTGACCATGCCGTGCGCTATCTCGGCCGCCGCCAGCAACGCCTCGATCTCTGACTGGAGTTCCGTCACCAGGTCGTCCATGCCCCGCGCCGAGGCAGGGCGTGCTTCGCGGCCCGTGACGATGGTGCCGGCCATGTCCATCACGACGAGGAGCAGGCGACTGGGGCCCACCTCCGCCCCCAGCACGTAGCCCGTCTCGGCGCGGAAACGCACCAACCGTGCCGGCCTGCCCAGGCGGGGACCCTCCGTCCCGGCGGTGCGGTCGTCGACGTATTCCACGAGGGCGTCGGCTTCGAGGGAGGCGACGAGTTGAGTGACTGTGGGGCGCGAGATCCCGGTCCGGTCCGATATGTCACTGATGCGCAGCGGGCCGGAGTCCCGCAGGACGCGGAGGACCTCCTTGGCGTTCGCGCGCCGAAGGTCGGCCGGTGTTCGATTTTGGCGATTATTCAACTCCGGCACAACCGGGTCCCCCTTGACACTCCGTTGCCCTGTGCATATATAAGGTAAGGTACTTAATAAAGTCTTCCGCTGCAACGAAGCCGCTCGCCCCTACCACATGCTGCGCGAGGGAGTACGGATGGAGTCCGCGGCCAAGCCGCCACGATTAGACGCTTCTGTGCGGGTGGGGCGGCGTTTTCACCGGGACCGCGTGACGTGGGTGCTGTTCGCGGAACTGTCCGCCGTCGGGTACTTCATGTACGGCTTCGGCCCCTCGATCCCCTTGCTCATCGACGAACTCGGGTTCTCCCCGCAAGCGGCGGCCCTCCACGGCGCGGCCCTGGGCATCGGTGCCGTCGCGGCCGGCAGCAGCAGCGCGCTGCTGGCCTCGTGGCGGGGGCGCGACGCCGTACAGCGGGCCGCCCTGTGCACGCTGGCCGTCGGCACGGCCGTCTACTACGTGGGCGGCACGTTCGTGGTCACCCTGTGCGGCGCGCTCATCGCCGGCTACGCGGCCAACGTCGTCGTCAACACCACCGCCGCCGCTCTGTCGGACCACCACGACAGCGCCGCACCCGCCGCGATCAGCCAAGCCAACGGCGTCAGCCTCGGCGTGGGACTGCTCGCTCCGCTCGCCCTGGGGACCGCGGCCACGATCGGCCTCGACAGCCGGGCCGGACTCCTTCCGGTCATCCCGTTCATCGCCGTGGTCCTGTTGGCATCTCGGCGGACACGGCTGCCGGACACGCCGCGGGCTTCGGGCTCCCCGGGCGCCCGATCGCCTGCGGGAGGCGGACTCGGGTACGCCTTCTGGGTCTCCTGGTGCGTGTTCCTCCTGTGCGCCGGAGTCGAATTGGCGATGACGTTCTGGGCTTCCCAGGAGCTGCGCGACCGTACGGGGATGAGCAGCGGCGCCGCGACCATGGGCGTCACGGCCATGCTCCTGGGCATGGTCCCCGTCCGCCTGGCGGGCAGCCGGCTGACGAACCGCTGGTCGAGCGGGCTCCTGCTGGCAGGGAGCATCGGCGTCAATCTGCTCGGCTTCGCGGTCTTCTGGTGGACGACCACTTCCTGGACGGCGCTGTCCGGACTCGTGCTGTGCGGCTTCGGAATAGCGCTGCAATTCCCGCTCACCGCTTCCCGGGCGATCGCGGCTTCACACGGCCGGCCCGACCGGGCGATGGCCCGCATCGGCGTGGGCGAAGGTCTCGCCGCCGCCGGAAGCCCGTACATCCTGAGTTCCCTCGCCGACTCGGTGGGAATACACCTCGCCTTCCTGATGATCCCCGTGCTCCTCTGCGGCGCGACGCTCGGCCTGCTCCTGGGCTCCAGAACCTGACCAGTCGACCGGCCCGCCGGAAGAAGACCCCTCCGCGCTCCCTGCCCTCCCGTCCCCCACTCCCGCCATGTGCCGGTCGGTCACGCCCGGCCGCCCGTACCGGAAGCACCGGAAGGAAACCACCCCATGCCCCCCAGCCGCTGGACGGTCAGTGCCCGACTCGACGTCCGCTACGACATCCGCGAAACACCCGGTCTCCTCGACCCTGCCAACCCCACGCTGGCCGACATCCTCACCAGCGATTCACGAGGCGGTCTCAGGCTGGTATTGGTCGACCACGCGGTCGCCCGCTTATACGGCGCCCGCATCGAGCAATACCTCAAGGAGTACAACATCTCTCACCGATTACTTGAGCTCTCCGGTGACGAGAACCGCAAGACAATGGGCCAGGTCCTGGGGATCATCAGCGCCCTCAACGATGTCGGCACCCTGCGCGTGAGCGACGCTCCCGTGGCCATCGGGGGCGGCGTCGTCCTGGACGTCGTCGGCCTCGCGGCGAGTCTGTACCGCCGCGGCATACCGCACACGCGCATTCCCACGACTCTGCTCGCCCAGGTCGATGTCAGCGTCGCTGCCAAAACGGGGGTGAACTACCAGGGCTACCGCAACCGCATCGGCTCGTACAACCCGCCGCCGCTCACCCTGATCGACCCCACCTTCCTGCGTACCGTGTCCGCACGGCACATCAGCAACGGCGCGGGCGAGATCCTCAAGATGGGGCTCATCAAGGACTCCGCCCTCTTCGAACTCCTGGAGCGCGGCGGCCCAGCGCTGGTCGCGGGGAAGTTCCAGTCCGCGACGGCCGCCGAGGCGATCGGGCGGGCGATCGCCGGCATGATCGACGAACTGGAGAACAACCTCTGGGAGAAGGAACTCCGGCGCGCGGTGGACTACGGGCACTCCTTCAGCCCTCTGGTCGAGATGCGCCACGTCCACGAACTGCTGCACGGTGAGGCCGTGGCCCTGGACTGCCTGCTGTCCGCGGTCATCGCCCACGGACGCGGATACCTCGGACACCACACGATCGACAGGATCGCCGCGACAGCCGCAGGACTGGGACTTCGCACCTGGCATCCCGCTTTCGGCGACACCGCTCTCCTGATGCAGGCGCTGACCGACACGATGCGTCACCGCAACGGCAACCAGAACCTGCCCGTCGTGCGGGAGATCGGCCGTGCCGCCTTCCTCAACGACGTGAGCATCGAGGAGATCTCCGACGCCGCACAGCACATGCGGCGCCTGGGCGAGCGTCAGGAGCCGAAGCTCGCTCACCACGGGACGAACCGGTGAAGGCCGGTTCCCGTCTCAGGGATCTCGTCGACATACCCGCCCGCCTCGCGGACCGTGTCGTGCTGATCACCGGCGGGAACGCCGGAATCGGTCGCAGCACGGCCCTCGCGGCTGCCGAATGCGGGATGAAGGTGGTCATCGCCGCCCGCCGCGCCGAAGAGGGGCAGGCCGTGGTCGACGAGATCAGGGAACGCGGAGGTGAGGCGACCTACGTGTCCGCCGACGTCACCAGCGCGGAACAGGTGGAGCGGGCCGTGGACATCGCCGTCCGCGCCTACGGCCGGCTCGACTGCGCGTTCAACAACGCCGGTGCGTCAGCGACCGGCCGGGTGGCGGATCTCACCGAGGACGTCTTCGACGGCGCCATGGCGGTCAACGCCCGCGGCCTGTGGCTGTGCATGAAATACGAGCTGCACACGATGACCGAGGCCGGCACCGGATCCATCGTCAACAACATCTCGGTCCACGGGTACCGCACCGTCTTCCCTGGAGTGGGCGCCTACGCGGCGTCCAAGAACGCGGCAGTGGCACTGACCAGATCCGCGGCGCTGGAATACGCGGAGTTCGGCGTGCGCGTCAACGGCATCGCCCCGGGCCCCATAGCGACCGACATGTACCTGAACTCGGTCACCGCGGACGAAGGGGCCGCGAACTGGAGCCGACTGATACCCGCGGGCAGGGTGGGAGAGCCCTCGGAAGTCGGCGCGGTGGTCCTGTTCCTGCTCTCCGATGCCGCCTCCTACGTCAACGGCCAGGTCGTGGGGATCGACGGCGGCTTCCTGGCCTCTTGAACCCATCGTCTGCGAGGGCTGACATGTCCCACCGGCACCGACTTCGGTACGACTACATCATCGTGGGCGCGGGCCTGGCCGGCTGCGTACTCGCCCACCGCCTCTCCGCCGACCCGGGAACCACCGTCGCCTTGATCGAGGCCGGCCCCGATGCGAGCGCGGACCCGAGGGTGACCCAGCCGTCCAGGTGGCCCCAGCTCATGGGCAGCGAACTCGACTGGGCCTACGTCACGGTCCCCCAGCGTCACCTCAAGGGGCGGCAGATCCGCTGGCCTCGCGGACGCCTCGTCGGGGGATCGAGCTCGATGCACGCCATGGTGTACGTCCGGGGCCACGCGAGCGACTTCGACACCTGGGCGTCCTTCGGCGGAACGGAATGGGGAAGCCGGGGAATCCTCCCCTGGTTCGCCCGGGTGGAGGGGACCGCCGACGACCGGCCTCTGCTCTGCGTGGAACCCCCGTCCGAGCCGCACCCCCTGGCGGAGGCGTTCGTCGCCGCGGGGGAGGAACTCGGACTGCGCCCCAACCCCGACTTCAACAGCGGCCGGCAGGACGGGATCGGCCTGTACCGGCTGATGCGCCGGGCAGGACGACGGTGCAGTTCCGCCGACGCCTATCTCGCACCGGCCCTCTCCCGGAGCAACCTCACCGTGCTCGCCGGCACACGGGTCAGCCGGCTGCTGGTGCACAGGGCGACCGCGACCGGAGTCCAGGTGTGGCGGGCGGGCCGACCGGTCACCCTCCACGCCGAGCGGGAAGTGATCCTGTGCGCCGGCGCCGTCGCCACTCCGCACCTGCTGCTGCTCTCCGGTATCGGTCCCGCCGACCAGTTGAGGTCCCACGGCGTCCCGGTGGCCGCGGATGTGCCCGGCGTCGGAGCGAATCTGCACGACCACGTGCAGGTCTCGGTGAGCTACCCCACCAACCGCACCCTCCCGGTCCTGGGGTCCTCGAACCTGGGCGAGGCGGGCGGGTTCGTCAGCAGCAGGCCCGGGCTGCCCGCTCCGGACATCCAGCTGTCCTTCGCCCCCATGATCGACCTGAACGACGCCTCGGGTTTCGGTCAGGGTTTCACGATCGGCCCCGCCGTCACCCGCCCGGTGAGCCGGGGCCGGCTGAGCCTGCGGTCCGCCGACCCGTGGCAGCCCCCGGCCATCGACCCCGACTACCTCTCGCGGCAGGAGGACGTCGACACGCTCGTCGAGGGAGTCCGGCTCGCCCATCGTCTGGCCGACACCCGCAGCCTGCGGCGATTCCGCGACGCGAGCCGGGACCAGGCCCCGCCCGCCGACCTCGCCGACTTCTGCCGCACCCACGCCCAGACACAGTTCCACCCGGTCGGGAGCTGCCGGCTCGGGAAGGACACCGACGCCGTGGTGGACAGTGAACTACTGGTGCACGGACTGAGCGGACTGCGCGTCGTCGACGCCTCGGTCATCCCCGCGGTGACGACGGGGAACATCTCCGCGCCCGTCTTCGCCATCGCCGAGAAAGCCGCCGCGAAGATCACCGGCCGGGACACCACGCCGGTGCCCGCCGATGTGCCGCCCGTATCCGCCTGACAAGGAAAGGCACCAGATGCCGAGTATCCATCAGCTGCCCGCCGACGACTTCGACGCTCTCGTCTTCGACTGGGACGGGACACTCGCCGACACACTCACCGCGCACTACACGGCGATGAGCACGGTCCTGGCCCCCCACGGCCTCACCGTGGACGCGGACTGGTACGCGACCGCCACGGGCATGTCGACGGACGAGGCGGTCCTGTGGCTCTCCCGTCACCAGAACGTCGAACTCACGCTGCCCGTGGCGGATCTGGTCGAACAGTGCGAGGCGGCCTACCTGGGGCAGCTCGACAAGGTCCGCGAGATCACCGCGGTGGCCGACATCGCACGCGCCGGACACGGCCGGATGCCGATGGCGGTGGCCTCGGGAGGACGCCGCCGGAGCATCGTGGCGACCATGAAACACCTGGCGCTCGACGCGCTCTTCGACGTCGTGGTCTCCCGTGAGGACGTCCGCCGGGGAAAGCCCGAGCCGGACATCTTCCTGGCCGCTGCCGCGGCCCTCGACGTACCACCGGCCCGGTGTCTCGTCCTGGAGGACAGCGAAGCGGGGTTCGCCGCCGCCGAGAGGGCCTCGATGACCGTGATCGACATCCGCCGACACCTCCACCACGCCTGAGAGAGGACAGCATCATGCCCGGACCTGGATACGCGTTCCTCGGCACCGAAGAAGCCGCGAACGTCGAAGCGGTGCTCAAGGACTGGCAGTTGACGCGGTACTCGTACGACAAGCCTGAGACCACGTCGTTCGTACTCCGCTTCGAGCAGGCGGTGCAGTCACTGTTCGACGTTCCGCACGCCGTCGCGGTGAACAGCGGCACCTCGGCCCTGATCACCGCTCTCGCGGCGATCGGCGTCGGCCCCGGCGACGAGGTCATCGTGCCCGGGTACACCTTCATCGCCTCGATCGGAAGCATCGTCTACAGCGGTGCCACACCCGTTCTGGCCGAGATCGACGAGTCCCTGACCCTGGATCCCCGGGACGTCGAGGCCAAGATCACCCCCCACACCAAGGCGATCATGGCGGTGCACATGCTGGGAGCGCCCTGTGACCTGGCCGCCCTGCGGGAGATCGCCCAGCGGCACGACCTGGCCATCGTCGAGGACGTCGCGCAGGCGTGCGGCGGCTCGTACCGCGGCCGGCGCCTGGGAACGCACGGCACGGTGGGTGCCTTCTCGCTGAATCCGTTCAAGGTGATCACCAGCGGGGAAGGAGGATTCGTCCTGACCTCGGACGCGCATCTGTACCAGCGGGGATACTCGTTCCAGGACCAGGGGTGGTTCCCCCTGCGTACCGACACCGGAGACGGTGACATCCTGTTCGGTCTGAACCTGCGCATGCCCGAACTCTCGGGCGCCGTCGCCTGCGCGCAACTGGACAAACTCGACGAGGTACTCGCAGCCACGCGGTCCGTGAAGCACGCTGTCGCCGCGAGGATCCCGGCACGCGACGGAGTACGGCGACGCACGCTCCACGACCGCGAGGGCGAATGCGGAACCCTGCTCATCCACGTCTTCGACGACCCGGCTGACGCCACATCGGTCGCCGACGCCCTCGGGACGAAGACCATGCTGAATTCGGGACGCCACTACTACGGGAACATGCCGCAGCTCGCGGCCCTCACCGACGGTACGGCCTCGCCCGCCCCGTTCCGCGCACCGGGAACGGAATCCAAGCACGACTACCGTCGGGGCAGCCTTCCCCAGACGGATGACATCCTCGCCAGGGCAGTGGCCATCTCCATCGGCGTCTCGGACAGTTACCTCGGCGCGGGCTACGGCGTCACCGTCCAGGCCACCGAGTCCGACATCGAACGCGCCGCCGACCAGTTCACCGCGACGGTGGACGCGGTACTGGGCTGATCACCCGAACACGCCCCCGACAGGTGAGGGCCTTCCGGGTCGGGCGTGGGCTGACCACCACGCCCGACTTCAGGAGGCCCCCGGTCCCGCCGACGGGATGATCAGCGCGCCGTGTAGCCGCCGTCGATCGGCAGGTTCACGCCCGTCACCCAGTCCGCTTCGTCCGAGGCCAGGTACAGGACCCCGTAGGCGACGTCGATCGGGCGGCCCAGACGGCGCAGCGACTGGTTTCCCGTCATGTGGGCCTCGTAGGCCGGCAGTCCACCGGGGAAGTCCGCCGCGATGCCCTCGACCAGCGGGGTCAGGACCGTGCTCGGGTGCACCGAGTTCACGCGGATGCCGTACTTGCCGTAGCCGGCCGCGTCCTGCCTGGTCTGCATCGTGACCGCGCCCTTGGCCACGTGGTACGCCGTGAACTCGTCGTTCCCGATCATTCCGTAGATGGACGAGTAGTTGACGATGCTGCCCTTACCCCGCTCGATCATGTGCGGCACGGCATGCTTGGTGCAGAAGAAGACGCCCTTCACGTCGACGGCGAACACGGCGTCCCACTCCGCCTCGGTGAGCTCGTGGGTCGGCTTGTCGACGCCGATGATGCCGGCGCAGTTGACGACGATGTCGAGGCCGCCGAATGCCGCTGCCGCCGCGTCGATCACCGACTTCGCCTCGGCCTCCTGCGCGACGTTCAGGCGCCAGAACTCCGCGGTCCCTCCCGCCGCGCGGATCCCCGCCACGACCTCCCGGCCCTTGACCTCGTCCAGGTCCGTGACCGCGACCTCGGCACCCTCGGCCGCGAACAGCTCGGCGGTCGCCCGGCCCATGCCCATCGCGGCCCCGGTGATCAGGGCGACCTTGTTCTCCAGACGCCCCATCAGGATTCCCCGCCCGCGGTCCCGCCCGGCTGGTCGGCCAGGAAGGAGCGGTAGCCGTCCGCCTCAGCCGCACGGCAGAACTCCTGGTACACGTGTCCGCCGCCCATGTAGACCTGGAACTCCTCCGGCTTGCCGGGAAGGTTGTCGCCCAGGAACCACGCCTTGGCCTTCTTGCCCTCGGAGTACATGACGGTGGCTTTGCCGGCCCGCTCGGTTTCCCGCATCCACCAGGTCTCCGACTCGGGGGTGGCCTCGAAGAACGGAACGTCGTGCTCACGCGCCCACGCGATGGCCCTCTGGAGCCACTGGGCACCGAGCTGGATGGGGACCGGCAGGTTCGAGTACGGCGTCTGCGGGCCGAGGGACATGAAGAAGTTCGGGAACCCGTTGGCGCTGATGCCGAGGTTCGACTTCAGACCGTCGGCGAGCCACTTCTCACGCAGTGTGCGGCCGCCGCGACCCACGATGTCGATGTTGGTGAGGGTGCCGGTCATGGCGTCGAAGCCCGTGGCGAAGACCAGCACGTCGAGCTCGTACTCGGTGTCTCCCACCACCACACCGCGCTCGGAGATCCGGCTGATCGGTTGCGTGGCGACGTCGACGAGGTGCACGTTCGGCCTGTTGAACGTGGCGTAGTAGTGGTGGCCGGTCGGGACACGCTTGCCGTTGAACGAGTAGGTGGTCGGCGAGAGGAGGTCGGCGACGGCCTGGTCCTCGACGATCTCGTGGATCTTCCTGCGGATGAACTCCGAGGCGAGCTCGCTGGCCTCGTGGTCGGTGGCAAGGTCGTTGAAGCACTCGTTGGCGAAGTGGAATCCGCCCTCGTTCCACTTGCTCTCGAAGATCCGGTCGCGCTCCTCCGCGGAAACCTCCAGGGCGCTGTGCTCGGCCGGCTCCATCGCGACGCCGAAGGGGTGTTTGGCCGCCTTCTCGTAGATCTCGTCGTAGTGGTCGCGCAGGTAGGCCATGTCCTCCTCGGTCAGCGGGTCGTTCGTGGTCTCGACGACGAAGTTCGGCGTGCGCTGGAAGACGTAGAAGTCGCCGGCGACCTTGGCGATCTCCGGCACCATCTGGATGCCCGAGGCACCCAGCCCGATGATGCCGACACGCTTGCCGGTCAGGTCCACGCCGTCGCGGGGCCACGTCGAGGAGTGGTACTTCTCGCCCTTGAACGTGTCGATGCCGTCGATGGCGGGGAAGATCGCCTGCGAGAGGACACCCATGCCGGAGACGAGGTAGGTGGTGGTCAGGACGCCGCCGTCACCGAGGTGGACGGTCCATGTGTTCGCGTCCTCGTCGTAGACGGCCTTGTTCACGCGGGTGGACAGGCGGATGTCCTTGCGCAGGTCGAGCCGGTCGGCCACGAAGTTGAGGTACGCCAGGACCTCCGCGCCGGTCGGGTACCGCTCGGTCCAGGTCCACTCCTCGCGGACCTCCTTGGAGAAGGAGAAGGAGTAGTAGCTGTACTCGCTGTCGGTGCGGACGCCAGGGTAACGGTTGATCCACCAGGTGCCGCCGATGCCGTCCTCGCCGTCGACCACGAGGGTCGAAAGACCGATCTCGCGCAGGTGGTGGAGCATCGCCAGGCCGGAGAAACCGGCGCCGATGACGATGGCGTCGTAGTCGGGCTTGCTGGTCATGTGTGTGTCGGTCCTTTCACCGGGTGATGACGGATGGGGCCCCGAAGGGCGCGCGGCGCGGGGAAGGCGACGGGGCGCCGTCAGACGTCCCGCCGGAGCGCCGGCGGGCCTTGTTCACGACCGGTACCAGGCGGCCATGGAGGCGATCTCCTCGTCGGCGCGCGCCAGCCGCCCGGCCTGGAGGGGGAAGACGTGCTGCATGCCCTTGCCCACGGAGAACGTCACGTCGACGCCGGCCTTCTCGGCCAGGGCGACCAGGCGCTCGGAGTCCTCGAAGAGGGATTCGGTGTCGGCCGCGCAGACGTAGAGCCGCGGGAACCCCTCGTAGGTGGCGTAGAGCGGGTTGACGTACGGGTCCGTCGGGTCAGCGCCCCCGGAGAGGTACCGGGCGATGTTCCCGGCGAGGCCCTCGCGAGTGATCAGGAAGTCGGTGTCGTTGTTGGTCTCGATCGTGGCACCGCTGTTCTCCATGTTCAGCCACGGGGACATCGTCAGCACACGTCCGGGCAGCGGGCGTCCGTCGCGGCGCAGTGTGAGCGTCATCGCGACCGCGAGGTTCCCGCCGGCGCTGTCGCCGACGAAGCACACGTCGTCGGCCTCGACGCCCCGGTCCAGGAGGGCCTGGTAGACGGCGAGGCCGTCCTCGATCTGCGCCGGGAACGGGAACTCGGGTGCCGGCCGGAAGTCGAGGACGAACGCATGCGTTCCGCAGGCCTTGGCCAGGTGCCCGGCGAGCTTGCGGTGGCTGGCGGAGGATCCGAGGGCGAACCCCCCGCCGTGCATGACCACCATCACCTGGGAGGGATCCGCGTCGAGCGGGGTCACGAGAACGCCCGGTACACCACCCATCGTGGTCGTGGCATAGGTGACCCCTTCGGGCTCCGTGGTCGCTCGCTGCCAGTCCTCGAAGACCCACCGCATCAGTTGGAGCGACATCTGCGGGTTGGCCTCGAACTCCACGCTCCACGCGGCGTAGATCTCCCCGAGGGGATCTGAGGGACGGGGAAGGGGCATGCGTGCTCCTCAACGTCATTGTTGATGCGATCGGCTGTTCCTCGGGCCGGAACACCACCGGCCCGGCAGGCCGAGCATCGCCACCCCCGGGCGGCGAAGGTGAACGCTGTCGCAAAATGAGGCACCGCCGTCTCACGGTGACTCGCGTCACGCGGTCCTCCGCGCGACAGCCTTCTCCCGAGGCCATCGCGGGGTCCGTTCCCCTCATCCGGGCGATCACTCTGACGCCGAAGCACGACGCCTCGCCGCCGGCCGACGCGATCCCCTCCTCCAGTCCGACCACCGACCAGATCAAGGGAGCATCCATGAACCGACTCCAGGGCAAGGTCGGCATCGTCACCGGCGCCTCACGAGGCATCGGCCGTGCGATCGTCGTCGCCATGGCAGCCGAGGGCGCCACCGTCATCGCGACCAGCCGCGCCGCCGCCGACGACTCCTTCGGCGCCGGGGTCACCTACGCGGCCCTCGACGTGGCCGGCGAAGCCGACTGGCGGCGTGTGGTCGCCGAGGTCGTCGACCGCCACGGGCACGTCGACTTCCTCGTCAACAACGCCGGCGTCATCGCCTACGAAGCCGTCCACGACCTCACCACCGAGGAGTGGAACCGGGTCGTCTCGGTCAACCAGACAGGCACCTGGCTCGGCATGCGCGAGGTGATCCCACAGATGATCGCCCAGGGCGGCGGCAGCATCGTCAACGTCTCCTCGATCTGGGGCAGCGCCGCTGTCGCCGGTGCGCACGCCTACCACGCGACCAAGGGTGCGGTGCGCAACATGTCGAAGAGCGCCGCCGTGAGCTACGCCAGGGAACGCGTCCGCGTGAACTCGGTCCACCCGGGTTTCATCCGGACCCCGCTGACAGAGGCACAGGCCCCGGAGGTGAACGAGTACGTCATCTCCCGGACTCCGATGGGCCGCGCCGGACGACCCGAGGAGATCGCCGCCGGAGTCGTCTTCCTCGTCTCCGACGAGGCCAGCTTCGTGACCGGGTCCGAACTCGTCATCGACGGCGGCTACCTCGCCCAGTAACGGGCCCGCGGCCCGCCAACGCCCCGGGCACCGGCCCGGCCCGTCCCGGTACCGTCCCGCGGCGAGCCAGGCCGAACAGCCGCGGCCGAGCGACTCGTCGTGACCGGGCTCCGCGGTCCCGGCTTCGACGCCATCTCCCTGACCGTCCGCTCCGGCCGGGATGCGGGACGATGGCCAGGACGGACTCGTCCGTGCCCCAGCCGGGATGGTCCCGACGCCGGGTCGAACCGCCTTCGGCGGGTAGCGGGTGCACGGCGAAGGCGTCTTCCCTCCGCTGGGCGTGCGCGACTTCTTCGTGGCGCGCACCTTCCGCGAGGTCCCTCGCCCCGGCCTCGTCCGCGACGTGCTGACCGGGGCCACCACGCTAAGGACCGGACTGCTGCGCGCCGCCGAAACGGGTCGTTCCAGTCCGACGAACGGGGGGAGCCGGCCGGGTCGCGTCAGGAACAGCGCCCCGATGCCACCGCGATGCTCGCGGTACGCGCGGACCGGCACCGTGTCGACGCGGACGGGCGTCGCTCACGGTCGGCTGACGACCGGGCCGGGGCAGGCGCGTGCTTCGGTGACCCCGCTTCCGGACCACGCTCCGGCACCGTTCCCTCGTGACGGCTGCGCGCGGCGGGCGCTTCGGCGACGCCCGTCACGAGTCGGTGAGCTTGTAGGCCTTCATCTTGCGGTAGATCGTCGCTCGGGAGAGGCCCAGCATCTGCGCGGCGCGGGAGCGGTTTCCCTCGGCTTCCCGCAACGCCCGTGAGATCGCGTCGAGTTCGGCACGCTCGATCATGGTCAGCGTACGGGCGCCCTGGATCCGCTCCGGCAGGTCACCGGGGAGGACGTACCCGCGCTTCCCCGCGAGTGCCAGCCCTTCCACGACGTTCCGCAGCTCCTTGAGGTTGCGGGGCCACGCGTACCCGGTGAGCAGGTCCAGGGTCTCCGAACGTGGCTCCAGACCGACGCCCGGCATGGCCCGGTCCGTGAAGTGACGCCACAACGCGAGCAGGTCGGCGGTACGCTCCCGCAGCGGAGGGACCCACACGTGGGTCGCCCCGAGGCCCACCGCCGTCTCCTCGGCCTCCGCGGCCGAGCGAAGCGTGGCGGTGAGCAGCACCGGGCCCTTGGGAACGCTCCTTTCCAGCAATCCGGCCAGCGCGAGTCTCGCGGCGGGGTCGAGGGCGTCGATCCCCTTGACGATCACGGGTGCTCCGCCTTGCAGCCGTTCCGCGATGCCGCGAAGCCATCGCTTCCCGCCGATCAGGCTCCGCTCCACCGTGTCGATCACGATGTGGGCGCCCGGTCCGGGCTCCCCGGGCCGGAACGGCAGACCCAGCGCGAGTGAGGTCTTCCCGACGCCGGCCTCGCCCGCGATCACCACCGGCCGTGCCGCCTCCCGCCTCCGTGCGACCGCGTGCCGGGCCGCCATCCAGTCCGGCGAGCGTCCGACCAGCTGCGTCCGGACCGGGCCCGACGCGGTGGTGGCCGGGGTCCTGCCCCCGTGGAGGGAGACGATCGCTCCCGCGCCCGCCTCGACCGGTGCCACCCGGACCTCGGTGAGGCCGCCGGAGAGTTCGATGACGAACCGGCCTCCGGATCGCCGCTGCGCCAGCTCTCCGAGGGCCGTGACGTCCGCGCTGGACAGGCGGGCAGCGCCCTGGTTCTGCATGATCAGTCCCTGCGGACCGAACCCGACCATCGCGCCGTCCTTCGCCTTCGAGGCGTCCAGGAACGCCTGGAAGACGGCTCGGGCCTTGGGTGAGGCCGCATCGAGGAGGTGCTGCTGCAACTGGTCGGCGACCGTCTTGACCATGGGCCGCAGCAGCGACCGGCCCTCGATGAGCCCACTCGACAACGTCACCACGGCGACGATCTTCTGGCTCAGCGGGTGCCTGATCGGCGTTCCGGTGCAAAGGGCGTCGCTGTATATGTCCGCGTAGTGCTCCGCACCCGTGATCTGCACGCTCTGCCCGGTCGCCAGGACCGTGCCGACGCCGTTGGTGCCCACGAGCGACTCGTCCAGGACGGCTCCGCGGTCGGTTCCCACCGTCTCGAAGTGACGTGACGCGTCACGGTCCGCGGCCCAGCGCCCGAGAATACGACCGCGGGCGTCCGCCAGCAGCAGGCCGACACCCGTTCCCGACAGGTCCGCGGAGAAGCGCGACATCGGCGCCTGGAACAGATCCAGGAGATGCTGATCGAGATCGTCTTCCGGTACGTACGGGACCTCGCGGACATTGGACGGCGCACCGAGCGCCTCCCGGGAACGCTCCCAGGACCTCAGCAGCTCGGGCGCGACGCCTGTGCCGTCGGTGCTCCCCGTCAACCATTCGTCTTTGAACGCGTGGACTGGCGCAGTCGACATGCCCTTCCCTTTCTCGTGCAGAGCCGCAGCATAAGGCGATATGGCCGGTATGCCACCCCTCCGCGTCATCTCGTCATACGAGCAGACAGCTGAAGGGACGGTTCCCGACCGCGCCGGCGGCTCGCCACCTCAGGACAGACGGCGGCGGTACTCGTCGACGGCCAGCGCCGCCGCACCGCTGACATGGTGCTCGCAGGCGGCTCGCGCCGCGGCGGCGTCGCAGGCGACGGCCGCGGCTTCGACGATGCGCCGGAACTCCCCGAAGGAGATCCGCGCCCGCTCGTCGTCCACGAAGGCGTAGCGACGGAAGATCTGGACCCGCGCGTGGATACGGGCGACCTCCTCGGCGAGGACCGGATTGCCGGCGCCTTCGAGCAGGAGTCCGTAGAACCGCTCGTTGGCCTCCTCGCGCGTCTTGACGGTGCCCCTGAGATAGGTCGTCTCCATCTCGGTCAGGAGCTCCCGCAGCCCGGTTCTCACCTGCTCCGAGGCGTGCAACGCGAAGAGTTCGCCCACCAGTCCCTCAAGGGCGCGCCGCACCTCGTAGATCTTCTCGATGTCCTGGGGCGTCAGCACGGTCACGACAGGACCGTGGTGGGCGACCACCGTCACCAGCCGCTCGGTCTCCAGTTGACGCAGCGCTTCCCTGACCACGGTGCGCGAGACTCCGTAGGCCTCGCACAGGCTGCTTTCACGCAGGGCGTCGCCGGGCTGGAAGGCCCCGCTGAGGATGTCCTCACGGAGCAGACGTGTGATCTGCTGCCGCAGCGGTGCCGCATGCCGGATCAGCCTCGTAGTGCTCATGAGGATCTCTCAACCTCCGCTGGTCGCCCGCCGGGCCCGGCAGCTCCCGGGTCCGTGGGGCCACTGTCTCAAATCGATGCACCGGGCCGGATCCGGCGCCGCGCACCGTAGCGTAATACGAGATGACAGTCATACGTCACCGCGCGTTCGCGCGGTGCGGCACCCGCGGCGGCTCCGCCCGAGCCGGCCGGCCGCATCCGTTCCCGCCCACAGAGGAGGACGCCTTCCATGCCGACACCGATCGCGCCCGTCACAGCGCAGGTCCGCGGACGACAGATCCCCGTCGATCTGTACATCGACGGCACGTGGACACACGCCGCCGAGACGTTCCCGGTCCTCAACCCAGCGACCTCCGGGACGATCGCCGAGGTCGCTGACGGCACCGTCGCACAGGCACTCGCCGGGCTGGACGCGGCCGTCGCCGCTCAGGACGCCTGGCGTCACGTGCTGCCGCGCGAGCGCGCCGACCTGTTCCACCGCGCGCACCGACTGCTCCTGGAGCGTGCCGACGACATCGTCGAGACCATGACGCTGGAGAGCGGCAAGCCGTTGAGCGAGGCCCGGGGCGAGTTCCAGCTCTCGGCCGACTTCTTCCTCTGGTACGCCGAGCAGGTCGCCCACCTCCACGGCACCTACGCGCACGGCTCCCGGGGCGCCTACCGCGTCGTCACCACCCACCAGCCGGTCGGCCCGTGTCTTTTGATCACTCCCTGGAACTTCCCGCTGCTGATGATCGCCCGCAAGGCCGGTGCCGCACTCGCCGCCGGATGCACGGTCGTGGTGAAGTCCGCGAAGGAGACTCCGCTGACCTGCGCCTTGTTCGTGCAGGCACTGCACGACGCCGGCTTCCCCGCGGGCGTGGTCAACCTCGTCCACACGACGGCCTCGTCCCAGGTGTCGGCAGCGCTCATGGCGGACCGCCGCCTGCGCAAGGTGAGCTTCACCGGCTCGACCGGTGTGGGCAGCACCCTGCTGAGCCAGGCGGCTGCGCACATCACCAACGCCTCGATGGAACTCGGCGGCGACGGTCCCTTCATCGTGCTCGACGACGCCGACCTCGACCTGGCGGCCGAGCAGGCGATCGTGTGCAAGTTCCGCAATGCCGGTCAGGCCTGCGTGGCGGCCAACCGGATCATCGTCGACAGCCGCGTGGCACAGGAGTTCACGGCCAAGTTCGTCGCGTTGACCGAGAAGCTGAAGGTCGGCGACGGGTTCGACCCGGCCGCGGAGGTCGGCCCGATCATCTCGGCCCGGCAGCGCGAGACCGTCAAGGAACTCGTCAACGGCTTCCTGGACATCGGGGCGACCCTGCTGACCGGGGGCAAGGAGGTGCCGGGCGACGGATTCTTCTTCGAGCCGACCGTCTTCTCGGTGACACAGGCCGACGACGACCTCTGCCACCGGGAGCTGTTCGCCCCCATCGCGACCATCTACACCGTCGATTCGGTCGCCGAGGCGGTGCAGGTCGCCAACGACACCTCCTACGGCCTCGCCGCGTACGTGTTCACCCGCAACCTGGACCGCGCGGTCGCCGTGAGCGAGCGCCTCGACTTCGGCATGGTCGGCGTCAACCGCGGGATCATGGCCGACCCCGCGGCGGCGTTCGGCGGCATCAAGGCCTCCGGGCTCGGCCGCGAAGGCGGACACGAGGCGATCTACGAGTTCCTGGAGCCCAAGTACCTGGCCATCACCGTGAACGAGACGGAGGCGGGCCTGTGACGTCCCGCATCGCCTCCCTCGGCGTCCTGCGCCAGCCCAGGACCGTTCTCTTCGGTCCCGGTGAGCGGCGCCACCTGCCCCGGCTCCTGGCCGAGATCGGACGGCACGTCCTCGTCGTCACGGACGCCCGCATGGCACAGGCGACCGAGTTCACGGACATGATGACGGCCATCGAGGCACAGGGGATCACGGTCTCGGTGTTCTCCGGGGCCGAACCGGACCTGCCACGCGAGAACGTGGTCACCGTCGTCGGCCGGTACGGCGACACCGGCGTGGACGCCCTGCTGGCGGTCGGGGGCGGCTCGTGCCTCGACCTGGCGAAGGTGTCCGCCGTCGTCCTCGCACACGGCGGCGACGTCCGGGACTACTACGGCGAGTTCCTCGTCCCGGGTCCCGGGCTGCCGGTCATCACCGTGCCCACCACCGCCGGTACCGGCGCCGAGGTCACCTGCGTCTCGGTCGTCTTCGACCGGGAGAAGGGCATGAAGGTCGGCGTCGCCAGCCCCCACCTGGAGGCGTACGCCGCCGTCATCGACCCCGAGCTCACCCTCTCCTGCCCGCCGGCGCTCACCGCGGCCACGGCCGCCGACGCGCTGACCCACCTGGTCGAGACGTTCACCGACCGCGTCAAGGAGGTGACGCCGGACTTCCTGGCCCGTCACCTCTACGTGGGCAAGAACCCGCTGACCGACATCTTCTGCCGCAGCGGCCTGACCCTGCTGAACTCGTCCCTGGAGGACGTGGTCGCCGACCCCTCCGACATCGCGGCACGCTCCGCGACCATGCTGGCCGCGTACAACGCGGGCATGGCCATCAACACCGCCGGTACCGCCGCGGCGCACGCCATCCAGTCCCCGATCGGGGCGCTGACCCACACCCCGCACGGGTTCGGCGTCGGGGCGCTCCTGCCGTACGTGATGCGCTTCAACCTGCCGTCCCGGGTCGCGGAGTTCGCGGAGATCGGGACGCTGCTCGGTGTCGCGGACCCGGAGTCGGCCCCCTTGGACCAGGCGAAGGCCGGCATCCTGCGCGTCGAGGCACTGCTGGAGACCGTCGGCTGCCCGACCGACCTGAAGACGCTCGGGCTGGACCCGGAGGACTTCTCCTACGTGGCCGACCAGGCGATGCTCGCGACCCGTCTGACGGCGAACAACCCGCGCGAGCTCACCCACGAGGCCGTCGTCGAGATCCTGCGGCGGGGTCACGACGACGACCGTGGTTGGTGGTCGGTGTGACGGGTCCAGCCGTGCCCCCGGCACCCGGCCCGAGGGAGCCGCTCGCCGTCGCCGGCGCCGGCTCCATCGGAGTCGCCTTCGCCCTCGTCCTCGCACGGGCCGGACACCCGGTCCAGGTGTGGGATCCGTTCCCGGACGCTCTGGCACGCGCCCACGAGGAACTCTCCGACCGCCTCGGCCGGTTGTCCGTGCACGGTCTCGTCGAGGACCCGGTCGCCGTGCGGGAGCGGGTCGCGTTCACCCACGACCTGGCGGAGGCGGTCGCGGGGGTGGCGCTGGTGCAGGAATGCGCACCGGAGCGGTTGGACGTCAAGCAGGAGGTGATCCGGCGCGCGGCCCACAGCGCGCCCGACCGGGCGGTGTTCGCCAGTTCCAGCTCGGCGATACGTCCCAGCCTCCTCGCTGCCGGCCTGCCCGACGGGCTGCGGGAGCGCATCCTGGTCGGCCACCCCGGCAATCCGCCGTACCTCCTGCCGGTGATCGAGGTCGTCCCCTCCCCCGGCACCGCTGCCTGGGCCGTGGAGCGCGCCCGTACCCTCTACACCGGCGCGGGGCTACGCCCGGTGACGGTCCGTCACGAACCGGAGGGGTTCGTGTTCAACCGGCTTCAGGGTGCCGTGCTGCGTGAGGCCTACTGCCTGGTCCGGGACGGGGTCGCGACCGTCGACGAGATCGACGAGGTCGTCCGCAGCGGTCTCGGACGCCGGTGGAGCCTCATCGGGCCGTTCGAGACGGTCGACCTCAACACCCGCGGCGGTCTCGCGTCACACGCGGAGACGATGGGACCCGCCTATGCGCGCATGGGCGCCGAGCGTGGTCAGCACGACCCGTGGACGCCGGACCTCGTGTCGAGCGCGGTGCGCCAGCGTCGCGGCCTCCTGCCGCTCGACCGGTGGCAGGAGCGGGTTCGCTGGCGAGACGAGCAGCTCATGCGGCTGACACCCCTGTGGGAGGACATACGTGACACGTCCTGAATCCCGCTCGGGTCCCGGACACCGCGGCCGTGGGCGGGGGCGACGCGCCTCGGGCCGCCCCCGCTGAACGCCCGGTCGAGTGGAGCACGCGCGCACGACACAGGTGACGGGAAGGACACCACCGCGGGTCGCGACCGGGTCGCCGGGGCGTCCTTCGGCGCCTGGCCCGACGGGGCGCACGGCACGCGCCCCGGCCCTCCCCGTCCTGCCACCAGAGGCGCGGGCGGTCGCTGCTCTCATGGCCGCGGTGGCAGCCTCAGTGCCTGCATCCCGCCGTCGACCGCGAGGTCCGTGCCCGTGGTGGCGCCCGAGCGGGGGCCGGCCAAGTAGGCGACGGCGGCGGCGACTTCCTCGGCGCTGACCAGTCGTCCGCTCGGCTGGCGGGCCGCGAGGGCGGCGCGCTCGGCGTCGGCGTCGTCCGCGGCTGAGAGGAGCCGGCCCACCCAGGGCGTGTCCACCGTGCCGGGGTTCACGCAGCACACCCGGATGCCCTCGCACAGATGGTCGGCCGCCATGGCACGGGTCAGGGCCAGAACGGCGCCCTTGCTCGCCGAGTACAAGGCCCGCCGGGGCAGCCCGGCGGTGGCTGCGATCGAGCACATGTTGACGATCGCGGCATGCCCGGCGCCCCCTGCGGCGGCCTTGCGCAGCGCGGGCAGGGCGGCCGTCGTGACGCGGGCGATGCCGATGACGTTGACGTCGAGCACGCGGTGCCACTCGTCGGGGGTGTTGTCCTCGACCGTGCCCTGCGCTCCGATCCCCGCGTTGTTGACGAGTACGTGGATGTCACCGAGTTCGTTCGTCACCGTGTCGACGGCCGTACGGACGGCTTGGTCGTCGGTGACGTCGCAGTGGACGTGCAGGAAGGGCTCGTCGGTCGCGGCCAGGTCGAGTACGGCGACTTCCGCGCCTCGCGCGTGCAGTTCGCGGGCGGTGGCCAGACCGATGCCGGAGGCGCCGCCGGTGACTACGGCGACGAGACCCTCGTACTCGGCGCGGGGGGTGCGGTGGTGGTCGGTGGTGCGGGGCATCGTTCCGTCCTTCGCTGCGACCGGGTTCCAGGGTTCGTGAACTGGCTGCGTGGATACTGGGGTTGTTCCGTCGGGGGGCTGTCCGCGCCGCGGGGTGCGTTCGGTGGCATGGGGTCAGCGGTAGGTGCCGGTCGAGTCCCGGAGCGCGTCGACCGTGGTGGCGGTGAGGTCACGGCCGCGGGTCTCGGGGCCGAGGCCCACCGCGAGACCGCCGATGGCGCAGGAGGCGACGACGAACAACGCGACGCTCCAGGAGCGGCCCCCCGTCGCGGCGACGAGGGCGACGGCGATGAGCGGAGTCAGTCCGCCGGTGACGGCGCCGGCGACCTCGCGGTACAGGGCGAGGCCGGTGAAACGGGACCGTGCGGTGAACAGCTCGCTGTAGTAGGCGGCCTGCGGGGCGAACATGCAGCCCACGCCGATGCCCATGCTCACCACGACGGCAAGGGTGACGGTGAGCGAGGTGTGCGCGTGGTCGATGATCCAGAAGTACGGGAAGACGAACGCGCCGGAGAAGACGGTGCCGGCCAGGGCGATCGGCCTGCGGCCGACGCGGTCGGTGAGATGGGCGAACAGGGGGAGGGTGAGGGCTGTCACGGCGGTGCCGACGGTGACGGCGACGGGGCCGGTCGAACTGGAGAGTTCCAGTGTGTCGGTGAGGTAGGCGGCCAGGAACGTCAGGTTCAGGTAGGCGACGACGTTCTGTGCGGTTTGCAGGCCGAAGACGACCAGGCCGGCCTTCCATTCGGTGCGCACGACCTCGCGTACGGGGGACACCCCGGCGGTCTCCGAGCGTTCCTGGGCTGCTTCGAACGCCGGGCTCTCGGCCAGCCGCAGTCGGATCACCAGGGCCACGGCGATGACCAGCACGCTGGCCGCGAAGGGGACTCGCCAGCCCCAGGCCAGGAACTGGTCCTCCGGCAGCTGGGTCACCAGTGCGAAGGCGCCGGAGGCGAGGAGGATGCCGACGTAGACGCCGACGCTGGGCGCCGCACCGAACAGTCCGCGTCGTCGCGGCTGCGAGAATTCGGCCGCCAGGATGGCCGCCCCGCCGTATTCGGCTCCGGCCCCGAGCCCCTGGACGGCACGCAGGAGGACCAGCAGGACGGGGGCGAGGACGCCCACCTGCCCGTACGTCGGGACCAGGGCCATGCCGACGGTGGAGGCGCCCATCACCACGAGGGTGATGACCAGGACGCGTTTGCGGCCGAAGAGGTCGCCGAGGCGACCGAAGAGGAGACCGCCGAGCGGCCGGACGAAGTAGCCGACGGCGAGGGTCCCGAAGGAGACGAGGAGCGAGGCCGTGGGGTCGGACGACGGAAAAATGATCTTGTTGAAGACAAGGGCCGCCGCCGTGCCGTAGAGGTAGAAGTCGTACCATTCGAGCGCCGAGCCGACGAGGGAGGCCAGCAGGACCCTGCGGCGGTGCGCGGTGGCGGCGGCGGGCTGCGCCGTTGAGAGGGTGGACATCGTCGTCCTCCTGTTGCGGGAAGGGGCGGCGGGCGGCGGCTCAGGCCACGCGCCGGTCGTCGATGGCGTCGCGGTCCCAGGCGATGCCGAGCCCCGGCTCCTGTGGTGCGTGCGCGAAACCGTCGACGATGCGGAGTTGACCGCGGGTCACGGCGCGGAGTTGGGGGATGTACTCGACGTAGCGGGCGTTGGACACGGCGGCGGCGAGGCTGACGTGGATCTCCATCAGGAAGTGCGGGCAGACCTCGACCCCGAACGCCTCGGCGAGATGCGCGACCTTCAGCCAGGGGGTGACGCCGCCGATCCGCGCGACATCGGGCTGCACGATGCCGGCGGCGCCGCGCTGGAGGTACTCGCGGAAGTGCCCCAAGGAGTACACGGACTCCCCGACCGCCACGGGGACGGTCGTCGCGGCGGCCAGCCGTGCGTGCCCCGCCACGTCGTCGGCGGGCAGCGGCTCCTCGAACCAGCCGACGTCGTAGGGTTCCAGGAGGGCAGCGCGCCGTACCGCCTCGGCGGGGGTGAATGCCTGATTGGCGTCGACCATGAGGTCCATGCCGGGGCCGACCGCTTCCCGGACGGCCCGGATGCGCGCCGCGTCCTCCGCGGGGGACGGCTTGCCGATCTTCACCTTCACTCCGCGGAAGCCCTTCTCACGCGCCTCCAGCGCCCCCGCGACCAACTCGTCCTCGCCGAGATGGAGCCAGCCGTGCTCGGTGTCGTACACCGGCACGGCCGAACGGTGTCCGCCGGCGACACGCCACAGCGGCTCCCCCGCCCGCAGGCAGCGCAGATCCCACAGCGCCAGGTCAGCGGCGGCCAGGCCCAGCGCGGTGATCGCGCCGACCATCGTGGCCCGGGTGCTGTCGTACATGGTCCGCCAGGCGCTCTCGATCTCACGGGAGTCGTGACCGACGAGCGAGGGCAGCAGGTGGTCGCGCAGCATCGCAAGGACGGCCCGGCCACCGGTGCCGATCGTGTACGAATATCCGGTGCCGGTCAGGCCGTCGTCCGTCGTGACCTCGACGAAGAGGGTCTCCTGCTTGAGGAACGTCTGTGTGGCGTCCGTGCGCACCGTCTCCACCTCGATGTCCGCGAGGTAGGCCTCCGCCTTGATCACTCGTGCCACTGCTGCTCCTGGTTCTCGAAGGTGTCGTGTGTCGCTGCCGGCGCGGCGTCGAGAGCGGCGATGAGCGCCAGCACCGCCGTGCACACCGGCACGGCGAGCCCGTGCCGGTGTGCCCTGCGGACGACCGCGCCGAGCAGCCCGTCGTACTCAAGGCGGCGGCCGGCGAGGCGGTCGGCGAGCATCGACGAGCCGGCGCCGGCCGGCCGGGCGTCGATCCAGGCGAGGACGTCGTCGACGGCCGCGGCCGGAAGCCGGGCGCCCTCCGCCCGGCCCACCGCGGCGACTTCCGCGAGCATCGTGGCCGCCAGGTCCCGGACGGCCGGGTCGCCGAAGACCTCGACCCGGCGGCAGGTGAGCGTCGTGAGGGGGTTGGCGACGGCGTTGACCATGAGCTTGCGCCAGGCGGCGGTGGTGAAGTCCGAGACCTGGCACACGCCCAGCCCGGTCCGGTCGAGGAGCGGGCGGGCGCGGCGCCCCGGCGCGTCGTCACCGATGACCAGGCCCGGGCCGTCCTGTCGCACCTCCACGCGGTCCCTGCCGTGCCGTTCGGCATTGAAGTGGACCAGGGCGGGCACGACGTGGCGGGGTGTGACGTGGGGCGGCACCAGCTCCCGGTGCTCGATGCCGTTCTGCGCCACGATGACCAGGCTGTGGCTGTCGACCAGCCGCTCCAGCCAGGCGCGTGCCGCGTTCCGCTGATGCAGCTTGGTCGCCACCAGCACCCAGCGGAAGGGGTGCACGCGGGCTGGTTCGCTGTGCCACTCCACGTCGACGGTCCGCATCCCGTGCTCATCGCTCGACGTCACCGCGGACAGTGGCACCGTGCCGGGCCGTCCGCACAGCGTCACCGGGTGCCCGCGCTCGGCCAGCCGGGCCGCGAGCGCAAGGCCGACGGCTCCCGGACCGACCACGGCGACGGGGTCGGTCCCCGGGGTGCTCAGCATCCTCTCCCGCCCCACTTTCCTATAGGAAACGGCGACAGAGGGAAGGATGCTATAGGAATTTAGCTGTGGCAATGGCTGAGGGGACTGCGGCACGGGAGATCGACGGACAGGGTGAGCATCGACCGAGAACGGGCTCGTGCGCGGACCCCTATGAGCAGGGATTCTCTATGATTCATGCCATGACGGACGGGACTCGACAGGATGCGCTGACCGATCGCGCGTACGAAAGCGTCAAGGCGATGATCATGGACCACGAGATCGCCCCCGGCGCCCGCCTGAGCATCGAGGGACTGGCCCGTCAGCTCGACGTGTCGGCGACCCCGGTACGCGAGGCCCTCGCCCGGCTCGAATCGGAGCGACTCGTGGTCAAGCGGGCCAACGCCGGCTATCGCGCCACCGACCTGCTCGACCCCGAGGCCCTGCTCGACCTGTTCGAGATGCGGCTGCTGCTCGAACCCCGGGCCGCTTCACTGGCCGCGGAGAACGCGAGCGACGAGGAACTGCGCCGACTGCGCTCCATCGTCGAGGAGATGCGCCGCCAGCCCGACCTGGGCGAGAGGTACTCGGACTACCGCCGGTTCGCCTCGCTCGACCAGGAGTTCCACGATCTGCTGGCCCGGACCGCGGGTCGGCCGCTGCTCGCGGACGCGGTGAACCGCCTCCACGCCCATCTGCACATGCTGCGGCTGAACAGCGCGCCCGGATCCGTCGACGCCACCGTCGCCGAGCACGAGCACATCCTGGACGCTCTCGTGCAGCGCAACCCTGAGAAGGCGGCCGAGGCGATGGCCACCCATCTGCGTTCCAGTCGGGTGCGCCACCGCCCACAGCCCCCGGCGCCCCGCCCGGCACGTGGCCGGACCGCCTCCCGCTGAGCACCGGCGCGCGTCCGCGCACACGGCCTCGACGGGTGGGAATTCGTCATCCGGGCGGCGAAGATGCTCGCCGGGCGGACGGCGGGACCAACCCACCCGGCAATGGGCCCAGCGCTGCGTCGGCGAACTCGCTGACGCAGCGCCACGGTTGCCGATCGGCGGAGGAGAGGCCGGAACCGTGTCCGCCCGGCTGTGGAGGGGCGCGAGGTCCCGGCCGTGGAGGGGCGCGAGGGGCGAAGTCGTCCGGGGCCGCCACCGTCCGTCGTCGAGTCGGACTGGGCTCAACCGAGACCACGATGGGTGGCCCACAACTCCCCGGCACGGCTGGCGGCTTGGGAAATCAGGGCCGCCAGTTCGGGTCTGTCGGGGACAGGGAACGAGACGTATGCGCCCCGGCCACCACCGACTGGCCTGCCGTAGGCCTTCACGGCGAGGTGACCGTCCGGGAGAAGCCGGACGTTGAGCGTGGTCAGCGTGAACTCTTCACCGCGTCGAGTGTCCGTCCAGCGGAGCGGCTGCGGGATCGTGACATTGATCGCCAGAGCACTCACATCCAGGTCGCTGCTCATGGACGGATGATCTCACGCGAGTCGCCGCAGGCGGTCGCCACCGGCTCGTGCACATGCGAACTCCAGTTGTACACACGGTAGATGTGCGGAACGGCCGCGGCAGGCCAGGCCCGGCCCGGCAGATCCTGGTCGGCAGGGCGTGGTTCACTCGGAACCGCTGGACCATGCGAGCTGCTCCGGCCGTTGCCTTCACCTCTGTGTCCAGCGTGTGCGTTATGGTTCTGGCCGGCGATCTCCAACCCATGACCGTCCTCCAAAGTGAGGACCAGTGACGTGTCTTGTCAGGGACCGTCCCACGACCCGTGGATCGCTTTCAGCGTCTTCACCCGATCACGTCAGAAAGAATCGGATGCGCATCAAGAACGCGGGCGTCGTGCTCGCAGGTACCGTCGTGATGGCTGCTGTGGCCGTGACGCCCGCCGGCGCCACCACCAGCCTTCCCGGCCCGTCGGTCACGGGTGTGCTCGCGGTGCAGAAGCAGGCGATGGCCAACGGGGCGCCTGGCGCGCTCACCCGAATCGACTCGGGGGCCTCCAGCTACCGGATCGCCGTGGGGAAGGCGGACACCGCGGCCGACACGGCGATGGACGCCGATCGCAGGTTCCGCGTCGGCAGCGTCAGCAAGACCTTCACCACCGTGGTGCTGATGCAACTCGTCGCCGAGGGACGCGTCGACCTGGACGCGCCGGCGAACGACTACCTCCCCAAGCCGCTGCCGGACGATCGCATCACCGTGCGCCACTTGCTGAGCCATCGCAGCGGCTTGTGGGACTACACGAACGACATGTTCTACCACACCGTCCCGGGCTTCGAGGCGGTCCGGAACAAGGTGTTCACGTTCCAGGAACTCATCGACCTCTCGACCGCGCACCAGCCCACCAACCAGCCAGGCGCCGCCTACAGCTACTCGAACACCAACTTCGTGGTACTGGGCCAGCTGATCGAGCACGTCACCGGTGTGCCGATGGCCACGCAGTACGAGCAGCGGATCTTCCAGCCGCTCGGCCTGAAGAACACCTCCTACGTGCATCCGCAGACGACCATCACCGGCTCCTACGCACGGGGTTACGTCCGCGACGACGACACAACCCTGCCGCTGGTGGACTCCACCGAGCAGACCGTCTCATGGGCCCAGTCCGCCGGCGCGGTGATCTCGAACTCGGCGGACCTGAACCGGTTCTTCGCCGCGCTCGTCTCCGGCAAGCTCGTCCCGCAGCCGCAGTTGCGGGAGATGATGAGCATGGTCCCGGTGAACGCGGACGGCACCCAGTCCTACGGACTCGGCCTCCGGGGCAGGAAACTGTCCTGCGGCGTGACGGTCTACGGTCACACCGGCACCGTGCAGGGCTACTACACGTACGCCTTCACGACGGCCGACGGCAACCGCAGCATGACGTCGATGGCGAACACGTCAAACAACGGCACCGTCAACACCGTGCTGGCCGGCACTCTGGAGGCCGCGTTCTGCGGCGTCGACCCGGTCAAGAACAGCAAGGTCGCCCGCTCCGGCGGTGAGGCCTTCACCGAGGACATCGCTCCCCAGGTCGTTCGCCACTGAGGCTCCCGCACACCCGCGAGGCGTTCGACGAGGCGGTCACCGCGTTCTCCGCCAGGCGTCCGGCGGACACTCGGTGATGCCCGCCGGGCGGGCGACCGTACCGCCCGGCGGGGCCCCGGCCGAGTCCTCGGCCGGGGCCCCGTGCTCGGCGCACGCCGGTCACCTGACGAGACGGGCGTAGGCCCGCCGTTGTGGGGCAGCCCGACCGACACGGCGGAAGCCGCCCCGACGACGGCGGCCGACCGCAGGAAACCACGGCGCGAGCGCGCCGCGATCGGCTCCTCGGCCGTCTCGGCAGTGGTCATGGGGGGTGTGATCGGAACACGGTTCGCCCTCTGGGAGAGCGGGGTCCGGTGGGTCCGCGGGGGCTGGTGAGGGGGGTGGTCCGGCGGGGCCGGTGGGTCTGGTGAGGGGGGTGGTCCCACGGAGCCGGTGGGCCGCTGGTGCGGTAGGTCCGAGCGGGCCGGCGCGTCAGCCGGGCTCGGTCGCGGGGGATCCGGTGGGGCAGTTGGGCGGGGTCCGGGGGCCGACGGGACGTATCCGGACCTGTGGTCCCGTGCGCCCGGCGGGGGCCGTAGCCCGCACGTCGTACCCGGCAGGGTCCTGGCGCGCACGTCCGCGCTCCTCGACCCTCGGGTTCCGGTCACCCTCGGCAGGCGAGCCGGCCCCGCGCGCCCGCCCCTCGCCGGCGTCCGAGTTCCGCCCGGTCAGCCGGGAACGGCCATGTCGGGAACGGCCAAGTCACGCGAGGAGCACGGCGGGGGAAGAAGGCGGGACGCCTCCGCGGGCGGGGAGCACCGGACCCGGCGCTGGTAGACGCGCGGTGACACACCCAGCCGGCTGACGAAGGCACGGCGCTGTGCTTCGAGGCTGCCGAAGCCCGACATGAAGGCGCTGTCCGTGACCGACATCCCGCCGTCGAGCAGCGATCGGGCCGTGTCGAAACGCACCTGTTCGACGAATTTCGCCGGGGTGGTGTGCAGCGCCTCCCGGAAGAGACGGGACAGGTGCCGTGGGCTGACCGCCACCTCGGCGGCCAGGTCGGCGAGCGAGTACGGGGCGGTGGGGTCGGCGACGATCTGCTGCGTGAGCCTCCTGACCATCGGGTTGACTACGGCGTGCATCGTCCGGGGGTCGTGCTGCTCGCCGTCCTGGGCCACCGCACCCAGGGCGCGGGCATGCTCCTCGCCCTGGTCCTGGGCGACAAGCGTCGCGGCCAGGACCTTGGCAGCGTCCTCACCGGCGGTCGTGATGAGGTTCCCATCGGTGGCGACCCGTGTCCCGAGCAGGACCTCGGTCGACGGCTGGAGGTTCCGCAACAGACACACATGCTCCTGACGTGCGGTGACTCTCCGCCCGCGGAGGAGTCCCGCGGCGCTCAGAACGATCGTTCCCGAGTCCACACCGGCCAGGCGACGGGCCCGTCCGGCCATGTGCCGCACAGCGGACGCATGGGCGGCGGTGGGGTTGCCGTCGAGTGCGGGCCCGCCACCGAGAACGACCGCCGTGTCCACACGGCCCGCGCCGTGGGCGCTGGACGACACGTGGAACGGCAGGCCGCTGCGGGTGGTGACGTCTTCGCCATCGGGTGAGCAGACGACCACGTCGTAGGAACCGCGCTCCGCGAGCGGTTCGATCGCGGAAGCGATGTCGAGCAGCGACACCCCGTCCACCACGAGCAGGGCGATCCTGGGAAGTTCGTCCGCGACGAGACTCGACCGGTCCATACGCTGATTCAAGAAGAAAATGGGTGACACGTCAACTCTCACCTATCCCTCCACTCACCGAACGCCACACCGAAAGTGCACCCATCCTGGGTTCCCGACAACCGTTGACACAGAGGCCGCAATGCCCCTCGCCCCCCGATGGATGCAGCCGTTCCCCGCCCTCCCATCGGGCACCCTGACGGCGAACCGACACCTCCCCCTCACCAGAGGCCGAGCACGGTCGCGCCCTCTCATGGCCGGGGGTCGCCCCTCCTCCGCTCGCGATTCAGTTGATGTGTCACTCAAATTGACTAGACTTGGCCCGCTCATACCGAGGCCGGCGGTCAACAGTCAGTACGAAGGAGATCCGATGTCGTCCGACAACGAGAAGTCCATCCGGAACGCCTACCAGGTGGCCGAAGCGCAGGACATCGCCGGGTGGATCGACTGCTTCACCGAGAACGGCACGTTCACCGACCAGTCCGTCGGTATCACCTGCCGCGGCCCGGACGTCGGCGAGCCGGTGGTGAACTACGCCGCGGCGTTCCCCGACATGCACCGCGAGCTCTACGACGTCTATGCGCAGGGCGACATCGTGGTGGTGGAGCTGTCCCTGAACGGGACGCACCGGGGCCGCCAGCTGGGCGTGCTGAACAACCTGGAGGCCGCCGTCTCCCGGTGACATGTCGCTCATACCGTCACCGTTCGTCCCCCTCGGCGCGGCCGGCCACGCCGAGGGGGTGGGCCGCTGCGCGGCTCAGCCGTGGAGCCGTGTGACCGGCTCAGCACGGATGCCCCACCTCCCACATCCGTCCCGATCCGTGGTGTTCCTGCCCTGATCCGAGGGGTATCGGCCGGAAAGGCACGCCAGTCTTGGTGGCGTCCCGCAATCGACAAGGAGAACCACCATGGCCGGCAACCCCCGCCGCATCGCTCTGGAACCCGCCGCGCAGGCCTTCGTTGATGCCACGTCCGAGCCGCCGTTCCTGTACCAGCTCCCGCCGGAGGAGGGCCGCAAGGCGGTGGACCAGGTGCAGGACGCGGAGATCTTCAAGCCGGAGGTCGAGGAGGAGTGGCTGGAGGTGGCGGGCGGTCCGACGGGCACCGTCAAAGTGCGTGTCGTCCGCCCCGCGGGTTCGGCCGGGACGACGTTGCCGGTCATCCTCTACGTGCACGGTGCCGGCTGGGTCTTCGGCAACGCCCACACCCATGACCGGCTGGTGCGTGACCTGGCCGTCGGTGTCGGTGCCGCGGTCGTGTTCCCCGAGTACGACCACGCGCCGGAGGCGGGGTACCCCGTCGCGCTGGAGCAGAGCTGGGCGGTGGCCCAGTGGGTGACGGCCGAGGGTTCGGGCAGGGGTCTGGACGCCGCGCGGATGGCGGTGGCGGGCGACTCCGTGGGCGGCAACATGGCGATCGCGCTGACGCTGCTGGCCAAGCAGCGCGGTGGTGTGCGGTTCGTGAAGCAGGTGGAGTTCTACCCGGTCACCGACGCCGCCTTCGACACGGCCTCGTACGAGGAGTTCGCCGAGGGCTACTTCCTGGCCCGGGACGGGATGAAGTGGTTCTGGGACCAGTACACCACCAGTGAGGAGGAGCGCGGGCGTATCACCGTCTCTCCGCTGCGGGCGAGCCTGGAGGACCTGGCGGGTCTTCCGCCGGCGCTGATCATCACCGCGGAGGCGGACGTGCTGCGCGACGAGGGCGAGGCGTTCGCGGCGAAGCTGCGCCAGGCGGGCGTGCCGGCCACGAACGCCCGGTTCGGCGGCATCGTCCACGACTTCGTGATGGTCAACTCGCTGCACGACACCGAGGCGGCCAAGCACGCCGTCCTGCTCGCGGTCGCCAGCCTCAAGGCGGCCCTGTACGCCGTGTGACGTCTGCGGGTGATCACGCTCCAGCGTGCGAACACCCGGAGGGGAAACATCCGGGTGCGAACACCTGGAGGAGAGCCTCCCGGGTGCGAACACCCGGAGGAGAAACTTCCGGCACCCTCCGGGGTGCCTTCACCCTGCGCCGGCGGGCGTGGCCCCCCTCCCCACGCCCGCCGCGGGGCCCGGCTCACGTCAGTGTCCCGCCCCGGCCGGTTCCCGGATCTTGACGCCGAGAACGGCCCCTCCCGACGGCCGCCCGCGTGGCGCCCGCCGACTCCTGTAGCGCGCACCTTTCGAAGTGGAGCATTTGCATGCGCTCGTCCCACCGTCCGGCTCCCGTTCCGGGGCCCGACTCGCACCAGTTCTCCCGGCGCGCGATGCTGCGCACCGCCACCGTCGCCGGACTGGCCACCGCGGTTCCGGTCGCGCTCGGCACGGACTTCGCGGCAGCCGACCCAGGCGTGCCCGGTCCGCTCGTTCTGCCCCCGGCCACCGAGGAGATCACCCGGCTGAACCTCCATGTGCCCGAGGCCCATCTGCGCGATCTGCGGCAGCGGCTGGCCCACGTCCGGCTGCCGGAGCGGGAGACGGTCGCCGACAACTCCCAGGGCGTCCAGCTCGCCAAGCTCACCGGTCTGCTGGAGTACTGGCGCACCCGGTACGACTGGCGCCGTCTGGAGCGGCGGATCAACGCGCTGGGCCAGTACCGCACGATGATCGACGGCCTGGGCATCCACTTCCTGCACGTCCGCTCCCGGCACGCCGACGCCACCCCGCTCATCCTCACCCACGGCTGGCCCGGCTCGTTCGTGGAGTTCCTCAAGGCGGTCGGCCCGCTGACGGACCCCACGGCCTACGGCGGCACCGCCCAGGACGCCTTCCACGTCGTCATCCCCTCGGTACCCGGCTTCGGCTTCTCCGACCGGCCCACCAGCACCGGCTGGACCACCCCGCGCATCGCCGCGGCCTGGGCCACGCTCATGGAACGCCTGGGCTACCACCACTACCTCGCCCAGGGCGGCGACTGGGGCGGCGGCATCACGACCCAGCTGGGCAAGCTGCGCCCCAAGGGACTGATCGGGGTGGAGCTGAACTTCCCCGAGTACACCTTCAGCCCGCCCGTGTCGGACGATCCCACGGCAGCGGAGAAGACCGCGCTGGCCCAGATCCAGACCTTCTCCACCCAGTACTCCGGGTACTTCCAGGAACAGTCGACGCGCCCCCAGACCCTCGGCTACGCCCTCGCCGACTCCCCCTCGGGGCAGGCCGCCTGGATCTACGAGAAGTTCCTCGACTGGACCGACAACACCGGCCGGCCGCAGGGCGTCCTGTCACCGGACGACATGCTGGACAACATCACGCTGTACTGGCTCACCGACACCGCCGCCTCCTCCGCCCGCCTCTACTGGCAGAACTACGGCGCATCCGAACTGACCAGGCTCGACCTGCCGGTCGGCCTCAGCGTCTTCCCGCACGAACTGGTCCGCAGCCCGAGGATCTGGGCCGAGCGCGCCTACAGCGACCTGGCCTACTTCAACGACCGGATCCCCTACGGCGGCCACTTCGCGGCCTTCGAACAACCCCTGCTCTTCACGCAGGAGGTCAGGAACTTCGCCCGGATCGTGAAGTGACACATCGCATGCGGTGAACACACAGCGCGTGTTCACGAGCCGCGCCGGCGGCGCGGTCCGGCAACGGAGCGGTGGCAGGTACGAGGTCACACCTGCCACCGCTTCGGCATGTCCGGCCGCACCACACCCCCACCACCCCCCACCCCGGCCGCGCAGGTAGATGACCCGTCATCCAACTAGTTGACACGTCATCTTTCGGGGTCTACGGTGATTGAAGATTGAACGGAACGGTGGCCCCACCAGACCACCCCAGCAAGGAGAAGACCATGGGACAGCTCGACGGCAAGACAGCGGTCGTCACCGGCGGCACCAGCGGCATCGGACTGGCCACAGCCCGCCGCTTCCGCGAAGAAGGCGCCCACGTCTACATCACCGGCCGCCGCAAGGACACCCTCGACAAGGCCATCGCCGAAATCGGCGGCAACGTCATCGGCATCCAGGCCGACAGCGCCAGCCTCACCGACCTCGACCGCCTCTACACCACCATCACCGACCACACAGACCACATCGACGTCCTCTTCGCCAACGCCGGCGGCGGCGAATTCGCCACCCTCGAACAGGTCACCGAAGAACACTTCGACACCACCTTCGACACCAACGTCAAGGGCGTCCTCTTCACCGTCCAAAAGGCACTGCCCCTCCTCAACGACCACTCCTCCGTCATCCTCACCGGCTCCACCGCCGCCAGCGTCGGCAACGAAGCCTTCGGCGTCTACGGCGCTTCCAAAGCCGCCATCCGCTCCTTCGCCCGCACCTGGGCCAACGAACTACGCACCCGCG
>NZ_BMUI01000026.1 GCF_014650115.1 Streptomyces olivaceoviridis
ACTTCTCGCGTTTCTGATCAAGCCTCGGACATGCCACCTCGTGAAAGCGTGAGGCTAGGGATGCCCTGGGTCTGTGGGGCGCGTGTACCTCGCACATGGTGTCAAAGGCCACTCTTTGCGCAAGTCTCCAAGCTCGGGCGAGACGGTGGCTTCTTAGCCCCTGGTCGCAGCAGACAGCCTTATCTCGATCGCGAGGGCGCCGAGGGCTTCCTTTTCGGGGCCGTAGATGGTGCGGATGTTGGCGAGTTGTTGGTCGCGGGTGGCGGTCGGGTTGACGTTGGACGGGCCCTCGCCGTCGAGGAGGGCTTCGAAGTTGGGGTACTCGGTGACGCGGAGGACTTCGACGTCGCAGGTCTCGTCGGTGCCCTTGATGCGGAAGCGGATGGTGTCGCCGGCGGCGAGGTCCGCGAGGTGCGGGTACTTGACCCGCACCTCGATGGTCTTGGTGCCCGCGGCGACGAGCTCGAAGTACTGGCGGTAGAGGTTGAGCTCGCGGACGCGGGCGGTGCGGTCGGTCATCGGGAGGGAACGCTCCTGGGGGACGGTGCAGTGATCAGGCGGCCGATCTCGGCGGCCGAGTACGAGCGGAAGAAGTGGCGGGGGTCGGAGAGCAGGGTCTCGGTCATGGCGAGCAGTTGGTCGGCGTACTCGGTGACGGTGCCGGGCCACTGTCGGGTGTCGAGCATCCAAGGGGCGGCGCCCTCGGGCAAGGGGGCACGGCCTTCTCGTATGAGGGATTTCGACAGCTTGGCGCCGGTGTCGGTGACGACCTGGGGGCAGAACAGGCGGGCCGGCAGCTGGGCGCGGGTGAGGCCCACGGCCTGGAGGGCCTCGTCGACGAGGTGGGAGCCGAAGACCCAGTCGCCGCCCTTGACCATGACGTGCAGGGTGCCCTGGGGGCTGGTCAGGGCGAGTTCCTTGACCAGGTTGCGGTAGAGGGTGGCCAGGTCGAGGTAGCCGCCGGCGGTGGGCGTGATGGTGGCCTCGTACGGGCCGTGGTGGAGGCAGACGGCGGAGACCACCGCCGACTCGGGCCCGGTGAGGCGGACCCGGGTGCGTTCGGCGTGCTTCTCAGCCCAGCCGCAGTCGGGGTGTGGGCAGGGGACGCGGAGGTGCGGGGTACCGGTGGAGGGGGCGAGCCACCAGCGGGCGGCGTCGATGCGGGGGAGGAGTCGGAGCCACGTGCGGCGGTAGTGCTCGCCGGCCTGCTGATGGGTGTACGTCTCGATGCGGTGCGGGATGCCCAGACGCCTGGACAGAGCGGTGAAGAGGGGCTGGTAGAGGGCGGTGACGAGGTCGATCAGGGCCTGCTCGCCGAGGGCCTGGGCGTAGGCGCGCTGGTAGCGGTTGCCGCTGGCCGGGTCGGTGGCCAGCTCGTACGGGGCGTTGTCGAGGGCGCTGAAGAGCACCTCGGTGGGGAGACCGAAGCGGTCGCGCAGGCGGGCGGCCATGGCGAAGGCCAGGGACTGCACGAGCGAGGTGCCGATGTGCGGGGCGCCGTTGATCTGAGTGCCGACGACCAGCACGATCCGCTCGGGCGGGGCAGCCAGGATGCGTGGGGTCAGGACGTCCTCGGCGTGGTGGAGGGCGTTGGCGAGAACGGTGTTCGGCGAGACGGGGTGCGTGGTCACGAGGTGTCTCCCTGGGGGACGGTGATGCGGGGCGGCAGGGGCGTGGCCCCGTTCTTGGCACGGTCGAATGCGGCCCAGACGCACTTTCCGGGGCCCGTCCGCTCCTTCACGCCCCAACTGTCCGCCGTAGCCGAGACGATCAGCAGGCCACGGCCGTCGACGGCGGACTCCCCGGGATCGCGCTGGATCGGAGTGTCGTCGCCGGCGTCGTGGACCTCGATGCGCAGTTGGTCATCGAGGGAGCCGACACGCACGAGGACGAGACGTCCCACGGGTGCTCCATGAAGCACGGCGTTCGTGACGAGTTCCGAGGTGCACAGCCGCATGTCGTCGAGGCGGCTCGTCTCACCCCATTCGGTCAGCGTGGCGGCGACGAAGTCGCGAGCGGTACGCGGTGTGGTCCGGCGGCGGGGGAACAGCATGGTGCGGTGCCGACCCGTGCTCGGAAGGAGATCCGGGGCGGTATCGGTCGCCTCGTTGGTGAGTCTGCTTGCCATGGTCAACAGCAAAGCGACTTAACTCATTTGGGTCGGGAGCCAGCACGGGGGCCAAGACGGGGGCCACTATGGGGGCCAGAGGTCACGTGTTCCTGGGGGACGGCATGGGCGACACCGGGATCGGCGCCTTGCTCGTCCGGCTGCGTACCGCGCGCGGCTGGAGCCAGCAGCGGGTCGCCGACGAGTACAACGCCCTGGAGGGGCGCTCCGCGAAGACCGGCAAGGAGATCGGGCGCTACGAGCGCGAAGCCCGAGTTCCTGTTCCCTACACCCGGAATTACCTGGCGCAGGTCTTCAGTGTCGATGTCGCCGTGCTCGACCAAGCCGTTGCCGTCAGCAAGGGGCAGCGGGACGGGTCCGATACCGCCGAGGTCGAGATTGTGCCGCCGGTGCTGCCGCCCGAAGACACCCACGTCCGTGGAGACCCACTCTCTGAGGACGCGGTGCGGTCGGCGGACTTCGCCCGCTTCATCGCGCAGCGGAACGCCGACGAGTTCGTCGTGGAACAGTTGGAGGCAGACGTCGGCCGGCTCGCCCGTACGTACGTCAGCCACCCGTTGATGGAGCAGTACGTCGAGATCAGGCGGTTACGGAACGGGGCCTTCGCGCTGCTGCGCGGGCGCCAGCACCCCCGACAGACCACCGACCTCTACCTCTCTGCCTCTCGCCTCTGTGGCCTGTCCGCGCACGTCTGCCTCGACCTCGGTGACTACGACTCCGCCGCCACCCACGCCCGTACCGCACGCGCCTGTGCCGAAGCGGCTGGGCACGAGGGGATGCTGGCCTGGGTACGGTCCGTGGAGTCGTTGATCGCGTACTGGACCGGGCGGTACGAGCAGGCGGCCCGGCTGGCCCAGGTCGGCCGTCGGCACAGGGCAAGTGGCAGCATCGGCGCACGGCTGGCGAGTCTGGAGGCGCGGGCGTTGGCGATAGTCGGCGACACGGCAGGTGCGCTCGCTGCCCTGTCGGATGCCGAACGATCGCGCGAGGCGATCTCGGGTGGGGAAGAGGTGCTGGGAGTCTTCGACTTCCCTGCGGCCAAGCAGTTCGCTTATGCCGGAACGACCCTCTTGGCCGTGGGCGGGCAGGAACACATCCACCGGGCCATCATCAGCGCGGAGACGGCGATCCGCCTCTATCGCAGCGCGGACGGAGATGACCAGTCGGTCGGTGATCTGTTCGCCGCGCACCTCGACCTCGCCCGCGGGCACCTGCTCCTGGGCGACCTGGATGGCACGGAGGAGATGCTCGGCTTCGTGCTCCAGTCCTCGCCGGAGCGCATGTCGGCCAGTATCGTGCGCCGGCTCACCGTTCTCGGGCGGGAGCTGGAAGGGCCGCAGTACGGTGGAGCCGCGCAGGCAGTGCACCTGCGCGAACGACTCCAGCACACGGCCGTCCGTGCGTCCCTGCCCGCCGCCCACCCACCGGAGTTGCCGACGTGACCGACCTGTCCGCCGCCCACGACGCTGCTGTCACCGACCGGACCCGCCTGGCGGGCAGCGCCTACAACGGAGACCGGGACCTGGCCGCCCGGCAGTCGCTCTACCAGTGGCAGACGCCCCGGTACGACCTGCCCGGCCTCGTCGCCGAGCGGCTGGGCAACGTACGCGGGCGCGTTGTCGACATCGGCTGCGGCAACGGCAAGTTCATCCAACGGCTCCGTCAGGACCGCCCGGACCTGTCCCTGCTCGGCCTCGACATCGCTCCCGGCATCCTCGCCGGCGTCCCTGGCCCGGTTGCCGTGGCGGACGCCACGCGGCTTCCGCTGGCGGCGGGCAGCATCGACGCCGCTCTCGCGCTCCACATGCTGTACCACGTGCCCGACATTCCCCAGGCGGTCAGGGAACTGGCCCGTGTCGTCGCCCGTGACGGGCTAGTGGTCGCCTCCACCAACAGCGACCGCGACAAGGCCGAACTCGACGACCTCTGGCAGCGGGCCGCCGGCGACGTCCTCGGAATCGAACGAGGCCCTGCCCGCATCTCGCTCAGTGCCCGGTTCTCCCTGGAGAAGGCCCCGGCCTTCCTCGGCGAGGAGTTCGGACAGGTGGAGGTCACCGAACTGCCGGGGACCATCACGGTCCGCGACCCCGAGCCGGTCATCGCTCACATGGCCTCTTATCGCGCCTGGTCGGACCAGCACGACGTGCCCTTCGACGCGACCATCGACCGGGCCCGTGCCCTCGTCGCCGACGACATCGCCCGCAATGGCGCGTACGAGATCACCTGCCTTGGCGGCATCCTCGTCTGCCGCCGGTGAGGTCAGCCCAGTGGCGGCCAGGGCCCGGCGAGCAGGCGTCCCGCCTCCTCGGTGATCTCTTCCGCTAGAGGTTCCCGGTCGCCGCGTTGGATCGCTGCCCAGTCGTTGTAGGCGTCGGTCTTGTCGACCAGGGGTCTGAGTGACTGCGGGCGGGCCAGTGCGCCCCATCCTTCGTACGTGATCAGGTCACCGCCGGCGCCGGCGTCCAGGCTGCCGTTCACGATCAGCCGGAGCCACCAGCGGACGAGTTCCCAGCGCGCCGCTTCCCACGGGAGGTCGGTGGTGTCGGCCGGGAGGTCCTGGAGCAGGCCGAGTTCGTCCAGCACCTGGCCGAAGAAGGCGTCGGCCTGCGCGTGCTCGGAGCGTGACAGGCCAGCGAGGAGGGGGAGAGACTCCGTCTCGACGTCGAGAACCAGGGCCGTGAGGCCGGCTTCGATGAGCTGCTCTGGGTGGTGCCGGCGGCCGATCAGGCGTTCCAGGGCCAGCATCCGGAAGCAGTCGATGGCCTCCTGCGCGGTCGTGGCGTACGGCGTGAACGGCGTGGGCAGGGAGACGTCGATGCCCGGACCGCCCTCGACGAAGTACGACCAGAAGTCGACTGTCGTACGAGCGAGGAGGCCGCTCGATCGGCCGGCGAACTCGTGGTGGATATAGTCGGCGAGGTCGTTCCCGTACAGGATGATGTCGGTCTGGTAGACGGACAGGACGGGGTGCCCGTGCTCGCCCGCCGTGCCAGGCAGGTAGCGGTGTCCGTAGACCGGGACCAGTCGCGGCACGCTCTCCAGCTCAGTCCTCGCGACGCGCAGTGCCTCGGACGTCTCCGCCGGCCTCGACGGCCAGGCGGGATGCCAGAACCCGTTGTGCTCCACGTCGAAGAGCACGCCCTCCACCGGCCACGCCAGCCGCCCGGCCAGGTCCTCGGGGTCGCCGTCGCGCCAGTCCGGCCACCGTGACGAGCCGTGCGGGAGCCCGGCGGAGAGGAAGACACGGTGGTCGGCCGAGAAAGTGAAGCCGAACCGCGTCTCGACCGCGTCGAGCTCTCGCTCGGTGAGCCCTGGCCCGATCTCGGTTCGGAGCATGCCCTGAAGGGCACGGGCGGCTTCCAGGGTCAGGCGGGGCGTCGACGGCGTGTTCACGTCTGCCAGCGTAGTGAGCGGTACGGCCGCACACGCCAGGACGCTGTGGCAGTCCGCTGCCTCATCGCGCATTCGCTGCGACGGACTGCGACGACCTCGGCGCCGTTCGGGCTCCCTGCAGTGTCCGCCCGGAGTGGGGCGATTGGCAGGTCTGCCGGCGTGGTGGCGACTACCCGAGGGCGGCGGCAGCGGCCTTGTAGTCGGCCGCCTGGGCCGGGGTGAGGTAGTGGCTGACGCGGATGAGCACGGTGCCGCTGACAAAGTCGTACTCAGAGAGCATGGGCATGCCCTTGGTGACGTTCTGGATGTAGTTGGCGCGCGCCTCGGCGTCGGCTGCGGTCGTGAAGACCTCGATCGCTCCGCCGAGCCCGACGCTGCCGGGCTCCGCGCCGGCTACCTCGTCGACCTTGATACGGGAGTCCGTGAACGTGACCTTGCTGGTGTACTGGTTGGGGCGGCCGAGGAGATGGTTCGGGTCGTCGTCCTCGGTGACAACTCCCGAGAGCTTGGCGGACGCGACCTTGGCGGAAATGACCTTGAAGGCGTCGCTCGCGGTGAGCTCCTTTGCTGCAGGCTTGGTCGGGACGCCAGCGGTTGCAGTGGTGGTGTTCTTCGGCTGGTCGTTCTTCTGATCGCTCCCCGACCCGCATGCCGTCATGGCCGCGAAGGCGATGACGAGGGCGGCAGCGGACAGGGCGGCCTTACGCATGATGGCTCCGAAGTATGGCGGGTTTGGGTGTGTTGATCAGGTCGCAGAACTATTGCACTGCGATGTGGCAGTGCGTGCGGATACCGGAAGACCGGCTGGTGTCAGTGCCCGACCGGGTAGGTGGTGGTGGGTCGATCGTGGAGGAGCGCGGGGGCTTGTCCGCTGGCGTCTATCGGCAGCTTCGGAGGTTCAGACGTGCGGGATAGGGCCATGGACCGGGGAGAGCCGCTTTTGGGTACGGAGGTTGGCCCCCGGCATGCTCTTCCCCACGGCTGCTGGGTAGCGTCCCTCGGGTGAATCTTCACCTCATCAACGATGTGCCCGACGGCCTGACCCGACGAGCGCGATCCTTTGTCGCCGCGCATGGCGTCAAGGTCGACGTTCGCCCCGTCGAGGGGCACAGGCAGTGGTGGCTTGAGCGGGACATCCCAGCAGCGGTGATCGATCGAATGGCGGCCTACCAAGAGCGATGGGGCGGTCTGCTCTTGCCGCCCGCACCGCAGTACGACGGAGGCCCCAAGTACCTCGATCCGGACTCGCCCGAAGCAGACTCCGCGGGGTGGTGGTTCGAAGCTGGAATGCAGCGGACCGCAGTCCCCTACTCATTCATGATCAGTCCGTCTGGTGACTTCGGTATCCAGGGAGATGAATGGGCACCCCTCCACGCGACCATCGAGGGCTGGGTGGAGTCGCTCGCTTTGGCTCACCACGCATCCATGTGGGCAAGGCAGGTCACCAAGCTCGTTGGTGATGACGTCGATGGCATCGACCTGAACGGCTATGCGCCGGTGCGCGAGGTGATGGGCCTGGCGGACACCTGGTGGAGAGGGCCCGATTCGCTGGTGGCTCTCTATAGCGGGGAGGCCACGTCGTTCGACTTTCCCAGGGGGCGCATCGCAGTGGTCTACTCAGGCCTCGATGAGTGGGGGCTGCGAGGAGGCGTGGACGACGATGGCTGACCTTGTCGTTTAACCTCGTCTCGGCTGGGGTGGATATGGACCAGGTGGTGCTGCCAAGCCCAAACCGATCGCTACTCTCCTCGCATGATCGCGAACGGAGATCGCCAGTTCCCCTCCCCGCTCGCCGCTGCCATGGCGGTCCGGCTCGAGTGCATGGGCGAGGATGGTGTCGACTTCGAACCGTATGAGTCCTTCCTGGGTGCCGATGAGACCACAGAGTGGTTCCGCGCGTGGACAGGCAACGGCGAGCTGAACGGCGACGACTTCCGTGTATTCGGCCAGGACGGCACCGGCGGGAACGCAGCGTTCTGGCTGGTTCGTCCAGGCCGGGAACTGGTCGAGCAGCCGGTTGTCTTTCTGGGCTCCGAAGGAGAGACAGGCGTCGTCGCTCGTGACCTGGGTGCCTTCCTGTGGCTGCTGGCTGATGGCTTCGGCCCGTGGGAAGCAGCCACCTCATACGAGCCCGAGCCGGATTGGGCTCCCCGGGTCAATCGCGACCTGGCGGCTATCGCGGAGCAATTCGCTCCGGACCGCCGCGCGTCGGCAGCGGCGATCATCGCGCAGGCCACACAGGAGTTTCCTGACTTCGACGACACGATCATGGAGCTCTGCCGTTGAGCCGGGCCCGGTGCCCTGCCACGAGGTGTGGCGGGGCACCGGGCCGGGGTCAGCGGTGTCGACTGCGTTCTTCGGGCCTCGTGGTCACTGTTTTGGCCGGAGGGTGTGGCGTGGCGGACCTGGCCGAGGTGCCGCTGGTGGTGCTTCGGCTGCGAGCGGCTTGCGTCCGCCGGTTCGGCTGAGCGGTGATGCGCCAGTTCAGGACCTCGGCCAGGTGGTCGGCGCTGTCGAGTTCCCGGTGGGTGCCCACTTCGGCCAGGAGGCGTCGGGGGTTGTGGCCGGCGGTTTCGGCGTGGGCGAGGGTGGTGGTCAGGGCGGTCCAAGTGGGGTCGGCGAGGATCCGGTCGGCGTGGTTGGGGAGGGCCGCGCGCACGTCCTGCTCGTAGCGGCGGGCGGTTACGGCTCGCGGTGCGCGGCGGGTCAGGTCAGCCAGGACGGGTGTGGCGGCCTGCTGGTAGCCCGCCTGGAGGTGGCGGAGGGCTTCTTCGACCGCAGCGGCCTGCTGTTCGTGGCCGCGCTGTTCGTGCCACTTGGCGGCGGCGCGGGCCAGGTGCAGGGTGGCGAAGAGTAGGGCGATGGCGAGGCCGCCCGGCTCGTTGGAGGCGTAGGCGAGTTCCTTGGCGGCCTTGCGCAGTGCGGTGGCGGCTTGGTGGTCGGCGCGGGTGGCGGAGCGGCGGGCTCGGTTGAACGCCATGGCCGCCGCCCGTAGTTCCGCTCGGTGTGGGCCGGTCGTGGCGCTGGCGCTGTTGTACAGGGCATCGCCGAAGGCGGCCAGGTGGCCCTGGGCGGCGGCATCGTCACCGGAGTCGAGGACGGTGCGTGCCGTGTGGATGGCGGTGGTGGTGTGGCGCCATGGGTCGGTGGGGTCCGCCACATACCGCGGGTGATCGGCCACCTTCTGGTCGGGGAGGCGTTCGCGTAGGCGGTTGATGGAGAGGTCGGGGGCGAGTTTCGAGCCGCCGTACCAGATGGGTTCGCCGGCCGCGTTGGTGTCGCCAGGGGCGGCGAGGCTGTAGCCGATCACGTCGCCGGTCTCGGGGCCGATGCGGGTTTTGACCTTGATGCCGAGGGACTGCAGCACGGTGAAGTAGTCGGCTTCGGTTCGTACGGCGGCGGCGACCGCGTACGCCTGCTCGCGCAGCCAGTGCCGTGCCGTGACCGTCTGGCCCTGGCGCTCGGCCTTGGCGCGTTCGGCGCCGGTGGGGGTGCGGGGCGCGGTGAGGTCGCCGGACTTCAGGCGGCGCAGGCCGAACTCGGCTTCGATCTTGCGGCATTCGGCTTGGGCCCGCTGGCCGTCGCGCTGGGTGCGCGGACGGCGCCCGTCGGCGCGGACGGTGGTGGCCATGATGTGGATGTGGTCGTCGGCGTGGCGCACCGCGATCCACCGGCATGCCTTCTCGTCGCCTTCGGGGGCGATGCCGGTGGCGTGAACGATGCGGCGGGCGACCTCGGCCCACTCGGTATCGGTGAGGTAGCGGTCGCCGGGCGCGGTGCGGACCGGGCAGTGCCAGACGTGCTGGGGCGGTTTCTTGCCGCCCAGCTCGCGGGTGCGCAGGTCGACGTGGTGGTCGAGGCGCTTGGCGAGCTGGGAGTAGGTGGCTGTCGGGTTGCGGCCCGGGTCGGGGGCGCCGGCCATGTCCCAGGCGGCGACGATGTGAGGGTCCGTGTGTTCGTCTCGGCGGCCGGGGCCGAAGAGGTAGACGATCAGTCCGCGGGTGTCGGAGCCGGTGGAGACGTCAGGAACCATGCGCGGTGCCTTCCGTCAGGAGCTGGTCGATCAGTCGGTAGCTGCTCTCGGCAGCTTGCTCGACGCGGTCCAGCACCGCCTCGGCGCGCTCGGGCACTGTTCCTCGGTGGATGGCTGCGGTGATCTGGTTGAGGTTGCCGCCGATGCGGTTCAGCGCGACCGTGTGCGCCTCGACAGCCTCGATCAGCGGGCGGACCGGGTCGTCCTCCGGGCTACCGACCAGCCCCGCCTTGCCGAGGGCGACGGCGAGGGCGGCGTCGCCGACGAATCCGGCGAACTTCTGACCGCGCTGGTGGGCGGCGGTGCTGATCACGCCGACCGCTGTCCGTGTGAAGCGGATGGTCTTCTCCTGGTCGCGCTTCTCCACGGTGCGCTTGCGGTTCATCAGTGCGGGCAGGGCGGGGGCGTCGAGGTCCCGCCAGGAGGGCTGCTCGACAGGCGGTTGGATGCCGGTCGGTGTCTGGGAGCGGAGGGCGGCGGAGTCGGCTATGACCCCTTTCTGCTCGGGCGCCCCCTGGCGCTCGGCCTCCTCCTCCGCCACCCCTGGGGCGGGGGCAAGCGCGGACGAAGCCTCGTTAGAGGCTCGTTCGCTCTAGCTTGCTGCTGATCGGCGGGTCAGGCCGAAGAATCCCTTGCGGCGGCGGGTGGGGGCGTTGTCAGTGCTCGTGTCGGGCATGGTGGTGCTCCGGTGGTCGTGTGGGGTGAGGCTTCGTCACGTCCGTCGCATCCGTCCCGTAGCTGGTCAGGACAGGTACGGAGGCGGTCGCAGGTACGGAGTGATCCGTATCGGCGAGGAACTCCGTCCCCGCGCTGACCTGCGCGGGGACGGATGCGACGGATTGATACGGAGCTGGTGTCAGCGAGTGGGCCTCGGGCTGGCGGGCCCGCCGGGCGGACCTATGGGCAGGGTCCCGAACGGAGGGGTCGGTGGGTTGCCCTGGGCTCGACGTGGGGGCGCGGCCTCACCTGCTGCGGGGGCGGGGCAGTAGCGGGCCCAGGCGTCGGCGAACTGGTTGCGGGCGTACGCCTTCGCCTGCCTGCCATTCTCGAAACGGTGGTTGGCCGGACTGATGCCGAAGTCGCGCAGCAGATTGGCCAGGTGGTAGGCGTTCAGGCCCTTGGTGCCGTACTCGGCCCAGGGTGCCTCGGCATCCTGGATGAGGGCGGCGAGCAGGTCGTGGCTGCGCAGCGCCTCCTGGTCGCCCTGTTGCTCGAACACGCGGCGGATGTCCCGGAGCAACCGGGTCTTCAGCGTCGTCTGCTCGTCCTGGACCACCTCGTTCCGGGTCATCGCCAGGCAGGCGGCACGGGCCTGCGCGGGCCAGTGGCCGCCAGCCAGGTCAGCGACGATCACCAGGGGCTCCCAGGTGTCCGCGGCCCGGTCTTCGACCGGCATCGGTGGCACCAGCCGGTGCGCTGCCCCGCGCAGTGGGGTCAGCCACGCGGCCAGCCGGTCGCGCAGCGCGTTCAGTTCCGGGACGGAGTGCCGGGAGCGGAAGGGAGCGACCTTCTCGCCGGGCTTGCGCTTCTGCATGCGGAGCACGACGGCGCGATCCATGATCGTGTCCGGCAGGTCGCCGATGCCTGCCAGCGCGGCCATGGCAAAGGTCGGGAAAGCGGTCGGCTTGTGCTCCGGGCCGGATATCCGCCAGGCAGGGCGGTTGCGCTGGTGTCCGGCGTTCAGCAGGCCACGCAGGTCCTCCTTGTCGCCCGCCTTCGGGCCGAAAATGGTGTCGGCCTCGTCCACCAGCAGCGTCGGCGGGTCCTCGCCGATGATCCGGAAGACCACCGCCGGCGAGGTGTTCACCGTCATCATCGGCTTGTGCACGGTCTCGTGGAGCACGTCCAGCACACGGGACTTGCCGCAGCCCTTGGTCGGCCCCACCACCGCCAGGCGCGGCGCGTGTTGGAGGGCGGGCTGGATGTGGGAGGCCGCCACCCACAAGGTGACCGCCGTCAGTGCCTCCTCGCTCGGCAGCACTACATACCGGCCGATCGCGGCACGCAGCTCGTCCAGTACGACGGTCCCGTCCTGGTCTCGGTCCGCCTTGGGACCGGCGTGCTCGCGGTCCCCAGTTCCCGGTCCGGGTTCGGGGACCGTCCCCGGAGCACCGTGGCCCACCGGGACCGGCGGTCCGGGTTCGCTGTCCGACTGACCGGAACTCTCCGTCCGGTCCTCGGCTTCCGGACCAGGGCCGTGGTCCGGGTTCCCGGTCCGGTCCGGTAGGCCGTTGAGCTGCGCGTTCTCCGTCGGTCCGGGTTCCTGGTCCGGGTTGTCCGGAACTTCGATCCGGGTTTCGGTCGCGGGTCGGTCCGGTCCCGGACCGACCGGACCAGCGGCACGGTCCGGTCGATCGCCGGTCCCCGGAGAGGCGGACCGGCCGTCCGCTCGGTCCGGACCGAGCCACGGGATGCCCTGGCCAGGGACCGCAGCAGCAGGCCAGACGACCTTGCGGGATGTGTTCGAGGTGGCGGGGGACGTAGAGTCCTCCATCGACGTTCCTCTCAGGTGAGGGACGGGACGGGCAAGGTCCCGCCCCTCACCGGTTCGTTCGTTCAGGGATGGGCGACGTGCAGGGGAATCTCCGGCCCTCGGCGTTGGCGCGCCGGGGGCCGTTGCTGTGTCCGCGCCTGGCGGCGGCTCATGAGGCCAGGCCCCACTCGTCTCGGCCGTCGATCAGCGTGCGCTCGTAGCGCAGAAGCTCCGCCTCGGGGTAGAGCACCCGCTTGCCGACCTTGATCCCGCGCGGCCCCTTCTTGATCTGGCGCCAGTACCGGACGGTGCTCTCGGCTGTGCGGTAGCGCTCGGCGACCTCGGCGGTGGTCAGGTATCGCATGCATTCCCATTCGGCTAGGTGACGACTCGATCTGCATAGAGTTGTACCTCGGGATCGGCGGTTAACCAAATCGGGAAGCCCATGTTTCAATTGGGATAGCGACGGTGGCGATGGAGGTTCGATGGCAGGCGACAGGCCCGAGGGCGGCGAGGTGCCGCTGCTCTACAGCGAAGGGAATGTGGCTGCGCGCGTGGCCCTGGAGCGCGAGGTCAGGGGGTGGAGCACGACCGAGCTGGCTGATCGGGTGACCAGAGCCGGCGTGAAGATGAACCAGACGGCGGTCTGGCGCATCGAGAACGGCACGCCGCGTCGGCGCATCAACCTCGACGAGGCCCTTGCCTTCAGCCGCGTCTTCGAGCTCCCCCTCGAAGAGCTGATGTCCCCGCCCCTTGAGGGGCTCGACATCGACAGTCGGCGCCTCGTTCAGGAGGCCGTCGAAGCGTTCTACGAGGCCCGAGACGCGCGCGACCGCCTCCACCGCGCCGTGGTCGCCATCGCCGACCACATCAAGGCCCACCCCGACAGCTCGCGGGCCATCCACGAGCAGTGCCTCCGCCTCATGGGCGACGAGCGGGACGCTCGCACCCTCAGCAACGACATCGAGGACGGCGGCCACTGCTGACAACCGACACGAAGGAGAGGCCACTTGGCCAACATTCAGAAGCGCCCCAACGGCAAATGGCGTGCTCGCTACCGCGACCTCGACGGTAAGGAGCACGCTCGCCACTTCGAGCGGAAGCTCGACGCCCAGCGCTGGCTCGACGAGGTCACGGCCAGCATGGTCACCGGCCAGTACGTTGACCCCCGCGCCGGCCGCGTGACGTTCGAGAAGTACGCCGAGAAGTGGGAAGGCTCGCTCATCGCCAGCGAGGCGGGCGAGCGCATCACCGACAACGCACTCCGGCTGCACCTCGTACCGGCGCTGGGTGCCCGGTCCATGGCGGCGATACGCCGCAACGACATACAGGTGCTCTTCAAGCACCTGTCCGACCAGCTCGGCCCCGGCAGCGTGCGCAACGTCTACGACGTCCTCGTGCGCGTCATGACCGCGGCCGTGGAGGACAAGGTCATCGCGTCCAGCCCGTGTCGCCGGATCACCCTCCCGCCCACGTCGGACGAGGAGGTCACCCCGCCCACGGTCGAGCAGGTCGAGGCCATGGCCCGCGTGATGCCGCCGTACATCCGCGCGGCCATCGTCACGCTCGCCGGATCAGGCTTGCGAATAGGCGAGTTGCTCGGCCTCAAGGTGTCGGACGTCGACTTCAAGGCCGGCGCCATCCGCGTCGAGCGGCAGCGGCTCCAGTCGGGGAAGATCGGCCCGCCGAAGACCGCCAAGTCCCGGCGCACGGTTCCGGTCGGCGAGGTCGTCACCGACGCGCTACTCGGGCATCTTGCCGCGCGTCCGTCCAAGGAGTGGCTGTTCACCATGGAGGAGGGCGAGCCGCTCAACTACCGGCGCTGGAAGACCGAGTGGAATGGCGCCCGCAAGGCGCTCCAGGCGGCCGAGAACGGGGCCGCCGAGCGGGAGGGCCGTAAGCCCGTCGAGCTGCCGCACATGGTCACCCACGACCTGCGGCACTTCTACGCCTCCGCGCTCATCGCCGGCGGCGCGAGCGTCAAGCAGGTGCAGCTGGTCCTCGGACACGCGTCCGCCGTCATCACTCTGCGGATCTACGCGCACCTCTGGCCCGGGGAAGAAGACCGCACCCGGGCCGTCATGGACGCCGTGCTCGGCGGCCTGCGGACCGGGTGCGGACAGGTAGGCGACGTTACCCGCGAAACCGCAGGTCAGAACGCCTAACCAGAGATCAGGCCTTCTTGGTCTCCCAGAAAATCTTGTCGATCTGGGCGATGTAGTCCAGCGCCTTCTGGCCCGTCGCCGGGTCGGTGGACGCCTTGGCGGCCGAGAGGGCCTTCAGGGCGTCGTTGACCAGCTGGTGCAGCTCCGGGTACTTCTCGAAGTGCGGGGCCTTGAAGTAGTCGCTCCAGAGCACGGAGACGTGGTGCTTGGCCAGCTCCGCGCGCTGCTCCTTGATGACGGTGGCGCGCGCCTGGAAGTGGGGGTCGTCGTTACCGGCCATCTTCTCCTGGACGGCCTTCACCGACTCCGCCTCGATGCGGGCCTGGGCCGGGTCGTACACGCCGCAGGGCAGGTCGCAGTGGGCGCTGACCTTGACCTTGGGGGCAAACAGGCGGGAAAGCATGGAGCATTCCTTCCTCGTGATCGTCTTCTCAGGTGCGACATTACTCCCTGTGGAAGGCGATTTCTCGGGTGCCCCCTAGGGCTTAGGACAAAAGTCCAGGGTGAGACTGAGACTGGTGGAGGAACGGACCGGGGAGGTGCCGGGGATGCCGGAGCTGTCGCAGGAGACCGAACGGGGGAGGGCCGTGGCGCCCTTCGGACTGGCCGAGGTGACCGGCCCGTCCATGGTGCCCACGCTGCATCACGGGGATCAGCTGCTCGTGCGGTACGGAGGTGCGGTCAGGCCCGGGGACGTCGTGGTCCTGCGTCATCCGTTCCAGCAGGACCTGCTGGTCGTCAAGCGTGCCGTGGAGCGGCGCGAGGGCGGCTGGTGGGTGCTCGGCGACAACCCGTACGCGGGCGGGGACAGCACCGACTACGGGGTCGTGCCCGAGGAGCTGATCCTCGGGACGGCCAGGTTCCGGTTCCGCCCGCTGCGGGCCGGTCAGCGCTCGCCGCTCGCGCTGCTGCGCTGGGCGCTCTCGGCGGCGAGGCCGCTGCTGCCCGACCGGTCGGCCTCCAGGCGCTTGCGGGCCCGGTAGGCGGCGACGTTGGCGCGGGTGGCGCAGCGGTCCGAGCAGTAGCGGCGGGAGCGGTTGGTCGAGGTGTCCAGGTAGGCGTTGCGGCACGGGGCGGCCTCGCACAGGCCGAGCCGGTCGACGCCGTACTCGGTGAGGTGGAAGGCCAGGCCCATCGCCGCGATCGCCGCGTAGCCGGCGGTGGCGTTGGACGGGTGGTCGGCCAGGTGCATGTGCCACAGCGGGCGGCCGTCCTCGTCGCGGTGGTCGTGCCCGGAGATCTGCGGGCTGACCGGGAACTCCAGCAGCAGGGAGTTCAGCAGGTCCACGGCCAGGGTCTCGTCGCCCCGGTCGGCGGCCTCGAAGACCCCGCGCAGCCGCGCCCGGACCGAGCGGAAGCGTGTGACGTCGGCGTCGGTGGCGCGGCGGGCCGCCGACGAGTTGTCGCCGAAGAGATCGCGGACGGCCTCGACCGTGGTCAGGGTGTCCCTGCCCCGGGCCGGTTCCTCGCTGTTGACGAGACGTACGGCGTAATCCGAGTAATAGGCCAGTTCCACTTGTAGTCCTTACGGAGGCGCTTTATCGTCGGGTCTGCGGTCGGGTAACAGCCGGTCGTGCTTCCAGGGTATTACGCGAACCGAGGGGAGTCGGGGTTCCATGACGACGAGTACCGGAACCGACTGGGCGGCTTGGCAGGAGAGCTGGGACCGGCAGCAGGAGTGGTACATGCCGGACCGTGAGGAACGGTTCCGGATCATGCTCGACATGGTCGAGGCGCTCGTGGGCACGGCCCCCCGCGTGCTGGACCTCGCGTGCGGCACCGGCAGCATCACCGCCCGGCTGCTGCGACGCTTCCCCGACGCCACCAGCACCGGCGTCGACCTCGACCCCGCGCTGCTCGCCATAGCCCACGGCACCTTCGCCGGCGACGACCGGGTCTGCCTCGTCAACGCCGACCTCAAGGACCCCGACTGGCCGGCCGGGCTGCCGTACGACTCCTACGACGCCGTACTGACCGCCACGGCCCTCCACTGGCTGCACAGCGAACCCCTCGCGGCCCTCTACGGTCAGGTCGCGGGGCTGGTCCGCGACGGCGGTGTCTTCATGAACGCGGACCACATGATCGACGACACCACGCCCCGGATCAACGCGGCCGAGCGCGCCCAGCGCCACGCCCGCATGGATCAGGCCAAGCGGGACGGCGCCCTGGACTGGGCGGACTGGTGGCAGCTCGCCGCCCAGGACCCGGTCCTCGCCGAGCCGACCGCCCGCCGCTTCGAGATCTACGGCGAACACGCGGACGGGGACGTGCCGTCGGCGGCGTGGCACGCGCGCACCCTGCTCGCCCAGGGCTTCGGCGAGGCCCGGCCGGTGTGGTGCTCGCCCTCCGACACGCTGCTCCTCGCCGTCAAGTAGCCCGGCGCCCGGCACGCACAGAGGCGGTACGAGCAGTCGTACCGCCTCTTCCGCGTCCCCTGGCACCCGTCGCGGTCCCCGGCTGAACGCCCGTCTGACGGGCGAGGGCGGTACGGGGGTCCCGTACCGCCCTCGCCCGGTGTGGCGCCGGAGCACCCGCGTCGGCGCACCTGTCCCAGAGCGCTTGTTTCAGAGCACCTTGGACAGGAACGACTGCGTCCGCTCGTGCTGCGGGTTCGTCAGGACGTCCCGCGGGTGGCCGGATTCCACCACCACACCGTCGTCCATGAACACCAGGCTGTCGCCCACCTCGCGGGCGAAGCCCATCTCGTGGGTGACGACGACCATGGTCATGCCGGACTCGGCGAGGTCCCGCATGACGTCCAGGACGTCACCGACCAGCTCCGGGTCCAGGGCCGAGGTCGGCTCGTCGAACAGCATCAGCTTCGGGTCCATCGCCAGCGCCCGGGCGATCGCCACGCGCTGCTGCTGGCCGCCGGAGAGCTGCGAGGGGTAGTGCCCGGCCCGGTCGGCCAGGCCCACGCGCTCCAGCAGCTGCATGGCGCGCTCCTTGGCCTGTGCCCGGTTCGCGCCCTTGACCTGCACCGGCGCCTCCATGACGTTCTCCACGGCCGTCATGTGCGGGAACAGGTTGAAGCGCTGGAAGACCATGCCGATGTCGCGGCGCTTCATCGCGACCTCGCGGTCGCGCAGCTCGTACAGCTTGTCGCCCTGCTGGCGGTAGCCGACCAGCTCGCCGTCGACGTACAGCCGCCCGGCGTTGATCTTCTCCAGGTGGTTGATGCACCGCAGGAAGGTCGACTTGCCGGAACCGGAGGGGCCGATGAGGCAGAACACCTCGCCCGGCTTGACCTCCAGGTCGATGCCCTTCAGCACCTCGACATGGCCGAAGGACTTGTGGACGTCCTGCGCCTTGACCATCGGGACGGTGCCCTTGGCCGGGGTGTCCTGCTTCTTGCTCAGCTTGTCGGTCATGCCATGCCTCCCTTAGGCCGGCCCAGGGAGAGCATGTTGGTCTTCACCTTCTGCCACGGCGTCGGCGGCAACTGGCGGCTGGAGCCGCGGGCGTAGTACCGCTCGATGTAGTACTGGCCGACGCTCAGCACCGAGGTCATGATCAGGTACCAGGCCGCGGCGAGGAAGTACATCTCCACCGGGGCGCCGGAGTTCTGGCCGATGTCCTGGGCGTAGCGGAACAGCTCGGGATACTGGACGGCCGCCACGAGCGAGGTCGTCTTCAGCATGTTGATCACTTCGTTGCCCGTCGGCGGCACGATCACGCGCATCGCCTGCGGGATGACCACCCGGCGCAGCGTCTTGCCGTGGCTCATGCCGAGCGCGTGGGCCGCCTCGGTCTGGCCCTCGTCCACCGCCAGCAGGCCCGCCCGGCAGATCTCGGCCATGTACGCCGCCTCGTTCAGGCCCAGGCCGAGCAACGCCGTCAGCAGCGGCGTCATGAAGTTCGACCAGTAGTCCTTGTAGAACGGCATCAGGTTGATGTACTCGAAGACCAGGCCCAGGTTGAACCAGAGGAACAGCTGGACCAGGACCGGGGTACCGCGGAAGAACCAGATGTAGAACCAGGCGATGGACGAGGTCACCGGGTTCTTCGACAGCCGCATCACCGCGAGGACGATGCCGCCGACGATGCCGATCAGCATCGACAGCACCGTCAGCAGGAGGGTCTTGCCGACACCGGTGAGGATCCGGTCGTCGAAGAAGTAGTCCGGCACCGCGTGCCAGTTGATCCGGCCCTGGCCGAACGCGTAGATGATCGCGACGAGGAGCGCGATCGCGATGACGGCGGAGACATAGCGTCCGTAGTGCCGGACCGGAATGGCCTTGATGGCCTCCGCGCCGGCCGGGGGCGTGTCCACCGGCCCCGCCGTCTTGTCGATGTCAGTCACGGGAATTGCCTCTCAGTGGCCGCTTGGTGCCGCGGGTCACTTGCCGCCGTTGATCACGGACTCCTTGACGGCGCCGTCCTGCGCGCCCCACTTCTCGAGGATCCTCTGGTACTCGCCGTTCTTGATGATCGCGTCCATCGCGGCCTGGAGGGCGTCGCGCAGCTGGGTCTCCTTCTTGGAGACCGCGATGCCGTACGGGGCCGCCTCGACCTGGTCGCCGACGATCTCGAAGTCCTTGCCGCCGCCGGAGGTCTTCACCGCGTACGCCGCCACCGGGAAGTCGGCGGACACGGCGTCCGCGCCGCCCGAGCGCAGCCGGGTCTGGGCCTGCTGGTTGTCGTCGAAGGCCTCGATGGCCAGCTTCTTGCCACTCGGACACTTCTTGGCCTGCTGCTTGGCCAGGTCCTCCGAGGTGGTGCCGCGCTGGACGGCGAGCTTCTTGCCGCACAGGTCGTCCCAGGTCGTGATGCCCTTGGTGTCGCCCTTGCGGGTGTATATGGAGACACCGGCGGTCAGGTAGTCGACGAAGTCGACGCCCTCACCGACCTTCTTGCCGGTGTCCGGGTCGACGCCCTCCTGACGGTTCTTGTTGTCCGTCATGGCCGACATGGCGATGTCGTACCGGTCCGAACGCAGACCGGTGAGCAGGGCGTCGAAGGTGCCGTTCTGGAAGTCGAACGTCACCCCGAGCTGCTTGCCGAGGGCCGCCGCCAGGTCGGGGTCCAGACCGACGACCTTGCCGGCGGAGTCCTTGTACTCGACCGGGGCGTACGCGATGTCCGAACCGACCCTGATCGTGCCCTTGCTCCGGATCTCCTGCGGGAGCTTGTCGGCGAGCGGGGCGCTGCTGGCGGAAGCGCCGCCGGAGTTCTCGTTCTTGTCCTTGGTCTGGTCACCGCAACCGGTGATCAGCAGGGCCCCTGCGACCGCGATCGCGCCGGCCGCGGCCAGACGGGAGCGCGCTGCGGTCGTACGACGGGTGGAGCTTGCGGTCATCGTGGTTCCTCCGGCGGATGGAAGAGTTGCCGATGGGTCGACGGAAACACACACCTTCGGGTGTCGCGACCTCGTGGGTTTACGGCATCTTGCCATTCGGTCTGCGCCGATCAGGGGCGTCGCCATGTCAAAATCGGATAACGGGTGACCCCCGAACCGCATCAGGTCGGTACATCCTTGGTCCATCACCACCGAACCATCTGCGGGAATCCAGCGCGCCGGCCGGAAAATCTTCAGCGTGTCTCAGGATGCGGTCACCCCTTCGCCCGCCCCATCGGTCGCTCTCGGGCGTTTTCGGGCCATTCCGGTCCACCGTCGCTCGTCATCTGCGTGTCGCCTTCCGGTTCCGGGATGTGACCTTGCACCTAATGGACTCGTCGCGGGCGCCGTCCGTCCGGTAAGAAGGTTCTTTACACCCCTCATCCGGGGCTCAGGGTGCGTGTGCGGCGCGCCCGTCGCGTATGAGCTCGTACGTATCCGCAATCGAGCCGTACGCGGTGCCCGCCCACCCCTCACCAGGAGTGGTCGACCCTCAAACCATGCATACCTAAGGGGTAAAACAAAGTGGCAGCGGAGATCGTCAATCCTCGCAGCGACGGCACAACGGACCAGGACGGCGGGGCGGAGCCCCTCGATTCCTTCGATCCGGCGTTCGCGCTGCACCGCGGGGGCAAGATGGCCGTGCAGGCCACCGTGCCGGTCCGCGACAAGGACGACCTTTCCCTCGCGTACACGCCCGGTGTCGCTCGCGTGTGCACCGCGATCGCGGAAACGCCGGAGCTGGTCAACGACTACACATGGAAGTCCAACGTGGTCGCCGTCGTCACCGACGGTACGGCCGTGCTCGGACTCGGGGACATCGGTCCTCAGGCCTCCCTCCCCGTGATGGAGGGCAAGGCGATCCTGTTCAAGCAGTTCGGCGGCGTCGACGCGGTGCCGATCGCGCTCGACTGCACCGACGTGGACGACATCGTCGAGACCGTCGTCCGGCTCGCGCCCTCCTTCGGCGGAGTGAACCTGGAGGACATCTCGGCGCCCCGGTGCTTCGAGATCGAGCGCCGGCTCCAGGAGCGCCTGGACATCCCGGTCTTCCACGACGACCAGCACGGTACGGCCGTCGTGACGCTCGCGGCGCTGCGGAACGCGGCGCGGCTCAGCGGGCGCGAGATCGGTCAGCTGCGGGCCGTCATCTCCGGTGCCGGCGCGGCCGGTGTCGCCATCGCCAAGATGCTGGTCGAGGCCGGCATCGGTGATGTGGCGGTGGCCGACCGCAAGGGCGTCGTGTCGGCCGACCGGGGGGACCTGACCCCGGTCAAGCGGGAAGTGGCCGGCTTCACGAACAAGGCCGGCCTCACCGGCTCGTTGGAGGACGCCCTCGCGGGCGCCGACGTCTTCATCGGCGTCTCCGGCGGTACGGTCCCCGAGGAGGCCGTCGCCTCCATGGCCGAGGGCGCCTTCGTGTTCGCGATGGCCAACCCGAACCCCGAGGTGCACCCGGACGTCGCGCACAAGTACGCCGCGGTCGTCGCCACCGGTCGCTCGGACTTCCCGAACCAGATCAACAACGTGCTGGCCTTCCCCGGGATCTTCGCGGGCGCGCTCCAGGTGCGGGCCACGCGGATCACCGAGGGGATGAAGATCGCCGCCGCCGAGGCGCTGGCCGCGGTGGTCGGTGACGACCTCGCCGCCGACTACGTGATCCCCTCTCCGTTCGACGAGCGGGTCGCTCCCGCCGTCACGGCGGCGGTCGCCGCCGCCGCGCGGGCCGCGGGCGTGGCTCGTCGGTGACGTCGCGCCGGGTGGCGCCGAGTAGCCCGGAGGAGCTTCGAGCAGCTCCGAGGAGCGCCTCGAAGCGCCGGGTGGTGCTTCGTAGAGCTGGGTAGTGCTGACCGGCCCCGTCCGTGCGGACGGGGCCGGTCCTTTGGTCCACCGCCCGCCCGTCCCGGGGTTCGGACGGTGCCGTTCGGGGGTGCCGGTGGTCGTGCGCCGCACGGGTGCCGTTGCGCAAGAGGGCATGTGTCACACGGGGGCCTGGTTCCGTCGGCTGCATCGCGCACCTATCGTCGGCAGCATGTTCGCCGTCTACGCCGCCCGAATCGACCGCGACCAGCCGCTCACCGGCCTTGAGTTGGGGGAGCGCCCGGCTCCCGAGGCCCGTCCCGGCTGGAGCACCGTCACGGTGCGGGCCGCTTCCCTCAATCACCACGACCTCTGGTCCCTGCGGGGCGTCGGCCTCCCGGAGGACCGGCTGCCCATGATCCTCGGCTGCGACGCCGCCGGAGTCGACGCGGACGGCAACGAGGTCGTCCTGCACTCCGTCATCGGCCAGACCGGCCACGGCGTCGGCCCCGACGAGCCGCGCTCCATCCTCACCGAGCGGTACCAGGGCACCTTCGCCGAACAGGTCGCCGTGCCGACCTGGAACATCCTGCCCAAGCCGAAGGAGCTGTCCTTCGCCGAGGCGGCCTGTCTGCCGACCGCCTGGCTGACGGCGTACCGGATGCTGTTCACCAATGCCGGGGTACGACCCGGTGACTCGGTCCTCGTGCAGGGTGCGGGCGGCGGTGTGGCCACGGCCGCGATCGTCCTCGGCAAGGCCGCCGGACTGCGGGTCTTCGCCACCAGCCGGGACGAGGCCAAGCGGAAGCGGGCCCTGGAGCTGGGCGCGGTGGAGGCCGTGGAGCCCGGGGCGCGGCTGCCGCAGCGGGTGGACGCCGTCATCGAGACCGTCGGCGCCGCCACCTGGTCCCACTCCGTGAAGTCCCTGCGGCCCGGCGGGACGCTCGTCATCTCCGGTGCCACCAGTGGGGACCGGCCCTCGCACGCCGAGCTGACCCGGATCTTCTTCCTCGAACTGAAGGTGGTCGGCTCCACCATGGGCACCAAGGACGAGCTGGAGGACCTGCTCGCCTTCTGCGCCGCGACGGGGGTGCGACCCGTCATCGACGAGGAGCTGCCGCTGGACCGGGCCCGGGAGGGCTTCGAACGGCTGGCTTCCGGGGAGCAGTTCGGGAAGATCGTGCTTACCAACTCCTGACGTTCGGCGGGCTGTTGGGCTGGGGGGCTCAACGGTTGAGAGGTCGAGAGGCGGGTCCGGGATCTCGGGCCCGCCTTTTGTACGGCATGGCTGTCAACTGGGGTTGACGCTTGAGGGGTGTCAACCTAGATTGACAGTATGAGTGAGGCAACCGATCTCGCCGAGCGCGCCGGTGACCGTGATCCACGGGTCGGACTGCGGGCCGTGGCCGCGCTGCGCCGGCTGCTGGAGCAGCTGGAGGCGGTACAGGTGCGCAGTGCGCGCAATCAGGGCTGGTCGTGGCAGGAGATCGCCGCGGAGCTGGGTGTCAGCAGGCAGGCCGTGCACAAGAAGTACGGGAGGCGTTGATGTTCGAGCGGTTCACCAAGGATGCACGGGCGGTGGTCGAGGGCGCGTTCGTGCACGCGCAGAACGGCGGGGCGCGGTCCGTGGACGCCGAGCATCTGCTGCTCGCGCTCCTCGACCGGGAGGGCAGCCGGGCGTCCTTCGCGCTGTCCGCCCTCGGGCTCGCGGAACCGGAGGCGCGGGAGCGGGTACGGCGCGAGGTGGGGGAGGCCCGGCGGCGGGCCGGGCTGACCCGGGCCGACGCGGACGCGCTGGCCGGGCTGGGGATCGATGTGTCGGAGATCGTGGCGCGGGTGGAGGAGGTGCACGGCGTCGGAGCGATGTCCGGTGACCGGGGGCGGGGTGGGGGCCGGGCGGGGTGGCCGTCGGGCGGGCGGCGGCCCGGCTTCGGCCGGGGGGCGAAGGGGGTGTTGGAGCGGGCGTTGCGGATTGCCCTGGCTCGGCGTGATCGGGGGATCGGCGATGAGTATCTGCTGTTGGCGCTCACCGTGGTGCCGGGGGTGGCGGGGGAGGTGTTGGCGGATCACGGGGTGACGTTTGAAGGGGTGTCGCGGGTTTGCCCGGCGGCTCGGTCGGCTGGGGGGTGAGCGTTGGCTTCGCCTCGGCGGTGCTTTGCCGCCCGCCCGCCCGACTCGGTCGGCTGGGAGGTGGGCGCCGCGGGGCTCCGCCCCGGACCCCGGATGCTTTCCCACCCTCCCACCCGACTCGGTCCGCTGGGAGGTGGGCGTCCGGAGGCTTCGCCTCGGGGAGGCGGGGTGACCGGCCGCCCCGTCCGGGTTGGGTGGGTGGCAGGGGCTCCCTGCCCGGCTCGGTCGGCTGGGGTGTCAGAGTCCGGGCCGGTCGGCTGGGGGCGGGGTCTGGGCTCGGTCGGCTGGTGTCAGGCCTTGGGGGTGTGGAGCAGGGCTGCGATGTGGGCCGCCGCTGTGGAGAGGTGGCGGCGGGCCTCGCGGAGTTGGGTGGGGGTGACGCCGTGGTCGCGGGCCGCGTCGCGGATGTCGTCGCGGAAGCGGTCCAGGAGGCGGTCCAGGTCGCGGGCCGGGTCGCCGGTGGTGTCCTCGTGGGCCCAGGAGGGCTCGTAGTCGGCGGGGAAGTCCTCCCGGGGGGAGGTGTGATGCGGTTCTTCGGTGGGGCGGCCGAAGGCCCAGTCCCTGCTGAAGTCCTTGCCGAAGTCCCCGAACTCCTTGGCCAGTTCCGTCAGGCCCTCGCGGACGCCGGTCGGCCAGTCGCCGCGCGTGAAGTGGTCCTGGACGCGGTCCTGGACGCGGCGGGCGATGCGCTGCATCTCCTCCTGCGCCTGGGCCCGTGCCCGTGCCTGTGCCTCCTGGGCCTGGCGCCGGGCCCGCTGGGCCTCCTCGCGGGCCCGGCGGCTCTCGTCCTTGGCGCGCCGCGCCTGCTCCTTCCACTCCTGCTTGACCCGGCGCATCTCCTCCTTGGCGGTCTTCCAGGCCTCCTTCTCGCTCATCTCGCCGTACTCCCCGAAGGCGTGCTCGGCCCCGGACGCCTTGGTGCCACGGCGGGCCTCGGAGGCGGCGGCGCGCACCTCGCGGCGCAGGTCGCCGGCGGCGCCGCGCACGTCGGCCCTTATCTCGGCGGCCAGTTCCGCGACCGACTCGCGGATCTCCAGCTCCAGGTCGGCCAGCTCACCGCTGCGGTCGGCGAGTTCGGCGCGGCCCGCGTCCGTGATGGCGTACACCTTGCGGCCGCCCTCGGTGGTGTGCCGGACCAGGCCCTCCGCCTCCAGCTTGGCCAGGCGGGGGTAGACCGTGCCGGCCGAGGGGGCGTAGAGGCCCTGGAAGCGCTCCTCAAGAAGCCTGATCACCTCGTAGCCGTGACGCGGGGCCTCGTCGAGCAGCTTGAGCAGGTACAGGCGGAGGCGGCCGTGGGCGAAGACGGGAGGCATGTCAGAGCACCTTCTTGTCGGTCGTGCCGTCGGCCGGGTCGCCGGTGGAAGCGGTGGCACCGGTGGCACCGGTGGTGTCCCCGGCGGCGTCCCGGCCGGAGACGGAATTGTCTCCCGGGGTGCCGGGGGAGTGGTCGGCCGGGTGGGGCCCGGTCTCCCAGGGCGTGCTCTCGTCGTCGTCCCGGGGTGGGCGGCGCAGCAGGGCGATCGAACCGGAGACGGTGGTGGCGCGCAGTCTGCCGGTGCCGGCGCCGAGCCGGCCGGTGATCTTGTGCGTGCCCCACTGGCCGTGCACCCGCAGACCCTCGAAGGCGTTGGAGATCGTGCCGCTCGCGGTGTTCGCCTCCACCTCGGCGTCGGCCGGGTGCGGCAGGCGGATGGCGATCTCGCCCGAGACGCTGGTGAGGCCGATGTCCGTGGGGCCGTCCGGGTCCAGGTCGACGATCATGGAGCCGCTGACGGTGTCGGCGCGCACGGAGGAGCCGGAGCCCTCGACCACGGTCAGGTCGCCGGAGACCGAGTGGTACCGCAGGTCGCCGGTGACCGCCTGGGCCTCCAGGCTCCCCGAGACGGTGTCCGCGCGGACCGGGCCCGACACGCCGACCAGGGTGGTGTCGCCGGTCACCCCCTTGACCACCGCGGGGCCGCGGATGCCGGAGACGACCGCGGCGGCGCCGACCACGCCCACCTCCACGCGCGTGTCGGCGGGGACCGCGAGGGAGACGACGGCGCTGCGGCGCCAGCCCTTGCGGTCGAGCCACTTGAGGAAGCCCTTCCAGGGCAGGTCCTCGTAGGCCACCGTGAGGGTGCTGCCGTTCCGGGTGACGATCAGGGGCGGGCCTTCCAGTTCCGATACCTCCAGGCGGGCCGAGCCCTCGTCCGTGCCCACCACGTTCACCGTGCCGTTGACGATGCGGACCTGGAGGTCGCGCACGGGGGTGTCGAAGGTCAGCTTCTGGGGTTCGGTGACGGACCACTCGGGCATGGGGGCCTCCTCGGCTGGCCAGGACACGTGTCACGACACGCCATATCGCGTTCTCCGAGAATCACGATATATCGTGGCCGCCGGAAGTCAAGGCGCTCGTTCGGGGGACATCGCGGCGGGGCCGGGCCGAGCCCGGCTGCCCAGCCCATGCCCGACTGGTCCCGGCCGAGCCCGACTGGTCCCAACTGGTTCCGACCGAGCCCGACCGAGCCCGGCCAGGCCCCGACCGAGCCCGGCCAGGCCCCGGCGGCGACATAGGCTGGTGGGAGTTGTTGTCAGGCCGATGTATCTGCTGGAGATGGGCACCGATGTACTTCACCGACCGCGGTATCGAGGAGTTGGAGAAGCGGCGTGGCGAGGAAGAGGTCACCTTCGAGTGGCTGGCGGAGCAGTTGCGCACGTTCGTGGACCTGAACCCGGACTTCGAGGTGCCCGTGGAGCGCCTGGCCACCTGGCTCGCGCGGCTCGACGACGAGGAGGACGAGTAGGGGCGGTCATCGGCCGTATCCTTCGCCGGCACCGCTCTTCCCCTCCCCCTCTCCCTCCCCGGGGGTTAGCCTTCTCCTTCCATCGGCGAACGGGGGCGTCATGGCTGGAGGAATCGAACGCGTGCGCCTGGACGACGGCACCGTCGTCTGGGCGAGGATCAGCGCCGCCGCCGAGGAGGCGCTGGACGAGGACGGCTACTGGGACACCGGGCTCGGCGACCGGGTCATCGACATGGCGGGGGGACTGGCCGGCACGGTCGGTGGCGTCGTGCGCTCCCTGCGCGCCGGTCTGGACACACCGGCACCCGTCGAGGTCTCCGTCGGCTTCGGTATCGAACTGACGGCGCAGTCCGGCAAGATCGTGAGCGCCATCGCCGAGGGCGGTGGCACATCCTCCCTCACCGTGTCCCTGACCTGGACCGAACCGGCCACGGCAGCGGACGGCGCGGACCCGGCGGCGGCGGGCGGCCCGGTCGTACCGCCGCAGTCCCCGGCTCCCGGCGCCGTATGAGCGCCTTCGACGAGATGGTGCGCCCCTCACTCGCGCGCATCGGCGCACCGGGTGACGGGTATGCAACGGACCGTGACTCGTACTGGGGGTCGGGGTTCTTCGTAGCCCCGGGTTGGCTGTTGACCTGCGCCCACGTCGTGGGGAAGGGGGGAGCCGCGGTGTGCCGAGGGCAGAGCGCCCTGAGCGTGACCTGGCAGGAGCGCACCGCCGACGGCGCCTGGGAGCCGCGCGGCGGCACCGGGACGGCCGTCGTCGTCGCGCCCCGGCCCGAGGCCGGGCGGCCGGCGCGTGACCCCTGGCCGTTCCCCGACCTCGCGCTCGTCCGGGTGACCGGTGCCGACGAGGTGCGCTGCCTGTGGCTCGGCGACCGGGAGGCCGGACCGCGCACCCCGCTCGGGCTCTACGGCTGGTCGGTGCAGACGGGCGAGCTGGGCATCCGGCAGGGCAGCGGCGAACTGGCCGGTTCCGACGCCCGCGCCCTGCTGCTCTCCGGCATCCTCCCCGTCGGCGGACTCTCCGGCGGACCGGCGCTCGACCTGAGGCACGGCTCCGTCATCGGCGTGATCAAAGGGCGCCGGCGGGAGGAGGGCGTCGCGGTACCGGTCACCGCGCTGTACGAACTGCTGGACTCGCGCGAGGCCGGGCGCGCGGTGCGCGAGGTGCTGCGCGCCCACGACCTCCATCACGCGAGCCTCCTCGGCGCCCCCTCGCCGTACCCGCACTGGACCGCCGTCCAGGCCACCCTGCCGGGTCACGCGTCCTCCGCGTCCGGGATCACCACCGAACTGCGCACACGGCTCTACGGCCACCTCGCGCACCTGCCGCCGCCGGCCGGGGCGGGTGAGGTCGTCCACCTCGTGGAGGACGTGAAGGAGCAGGTGCGGGGCGAACGGCTGCCGTCGCTGGTGCTGCGGAACGTCCGCACCTGGCGCGAGGGCGCCGCGCTGCTGTACGGCCTGCGCACGCTGGACCCCGGCGGCGGTGGCACGCTGGTCGACCTGGACGCCGTACTGCTCTACGCCGCCCGGGTGGCCCGCAAGGCCGCGCGCGAGCACGCCGGGGAGGTGGAGGCGGGGCGGCTGCGGGCGTTCACCGAGTGGATAGCCGGGCAGGCCGCCGGCCACCGGCACTGGGCGGTCGGCGAGGCCATCCGCGCGCTGCTGGAGGGCGCCGAGGGGGCGGGGCCGGCCGACGGTCCGCCCCCGGCCGTGTCCGGCGGCCGGTCCGGTGGCCCGTACGACAGCGGGCTGGGTCGCCCGTACGACAGCGGGCTCGGTCGCCCGCCCGGCAGTCAGCCCGATGGCATGTCCGGTGGCGTGTCCGGTAGCCCCTCCAACGGAGTGCCCGTGGCGAACGGGGCGGTCGTGGCTCCGGCGCAGGCCATTCCGGCGCAGAGCGGAGCCGTCGACGTGCCGACGCCGGTCGGCGCCCCGGGAGCACCGTCCGCCCTCGAAGCGCCGTCCGCGCTGGAAGCGCCCTCCGTCCTCGAAGCGCCGTCCACCGTCGAGTGCCTCGGTGCGCCGTCACCCACCGAGCCCGGCGCGGCGCCGCTTCCCGCCGGGCCCGCTCATCCGCCCGAGGGAGGCCGCGCGATCCAGCCGCACGTCACCGCACCCTCCCTCCCCACCCCTTCCCCCGACACCCGCACCGACGTCCTCGTCAAGGTCGGCCCGGCCACCTACGGCCGGCACCCCTGGAGCGTGCAGCTGATCTACGGCGGGCAGGACGTCACGCCGGTCGACGGGGACGACCGGGGCGTGCGGGCCGACGAGCTGGCGCGGGTGCTGCGGGAGCCGTTGGCCACGGCGCTGAACCAGGGGGATCACGGGGAGCATCTCGCCGCGATCGAGGTCTTCCTGCCCCGCAAGCTGTTCGACCTCCCGGTGGACGACTGGTCGTTGCTCCCCGACCCGTCGGCCACCACAGCCACCACAGCCTTCGAAAACGATGACGACGATGACGACGACGAGGACGACGAGGACGACGACTTCGTGGACGAGCGGGCCCTGCCGCTCGGGATGCGGCGGACCGTCGTCGTCCGGGACGTCCGGCGCAACGGCCTGCCGCCCTCCCCGGAGTGGCGCCGCCGCTGGAAGGGCGTCCTGCGCGGTCCGCTGGCGCACGGGACGCTGCACGGGCGGCCCGCCGCCGAGGGGCATCCGCCGGGGGGCCGGGCCGGGGGCAGGTTCCCGTACTACGGCGCCCTGTCGGCGATGAGCGACGCGTCCGTGCCCGTCTACTGCGGTCCCGTCGGCAGCGGTGAGGGGTACGCGGCGATGAGGGACGCGCTGCGTTCCGGGCACGCGGTGGTGCTGTGGCGCCGCGACCAGCACGATCACGACGAGTGCGGGGACTTCCACCGGCAGGCCGCCGACCTGCTGGGTCTCGCCGGGCACGCGGACGGGCTGCACGGTCCGGTGCGCGATCTGCGCATCCGCCTGGCCGACCCGGACACCGCCCGGGCGCACGGCCTGCGCGGCAAGATCGCCGTACTGTTCGACCCGCCGCCGGACCGGACGCCGTACGGGACGGAGAGCATGCGACCGCCGCCGCTGGCCGCGCCCGGCGGCTGACCCGTCGGCGACCCGCCGCTCCCGGTGGACACCCCGTCAACTCTGCCGATTCGGACGGCTGTTCGGGGGAAACGGGAGGGGGCGTGGTACGCCGCGAACCTCGGCGGGCGCGGCCGACGGGCGGTAGCCTCGTACGTCGGACGGCCGGGCCCGCTGCATGATCACCAGAGCCGGGAGGAGCCCAAGGTGAACGACTGGCGGATCTACCGCGGAGTGGGTCAGCCGCACGACGGCATGCGGCGGTTGCCGGCGCCGCCGCCCTGGCGTGACTTCGCCGCCTCCCGGGACGGCGCGGACAGCGGCCCGGAAGATCCCAGCAGCGCCCGCCGGCTCGGCGTGCGCCGCCGGCTGGTCGAGAACTACGCGCCCCGGCCGGCCGAGGTCGACGCGGTCAACGCGGCCCTCTATCTGCGCCGGCCCCTGCTGGTCACCGGCAATCCGGGCACCGGCAAGTCGACCCTGGCGTACGCGATCGCCCATGAACTCGGCCTGGGCAAGGTGCTGCGCTGGCCCGTCGTCAGCCGTACCACCCTCCAGGACGGCCTGTACCGGTACGACGCCATCGCCCGGCTCCAGGACGTCCAGCTGGAGCGCGCCGGCGGGGGCGACCGCGGTACCGCGGCCTCCGGGATCGGCTCCTACATCCGCCTCGGCCCGCTCGGCACCGCGCTCCTGCCCGCCGAGCGGCCCCGCGTCCTGCTCATCGACGAGCTGGACAAGAGCGACCTCGACCTGCCGAACGACCTGCTGAACACCCTGGAGGAGGGCGAGTTCTCGGTCCCCGAGCTGGAACGGCTGGCCGACCGGGAACCCGTCGTCGAGGTGCTCACGCACGACGGCGACCGGGTGGCCGTGCACGGCGGGCGCGTCGCGTGCGCCGCGTTCCCGGTGATCGTGATGACCTCCAACGGCGAACGCGACTTCCCCGCCCCCCTGCTGCGCCGCTGCGTCCAGCTCGAACTGGACCCGCCCGGCGAGGAGCAGCTCACCGCCATGGTCGAGGCACACCTCGGCACGGACGGCGTCGCCGCCGGCGGCGATCTCATCCGCCGCTTCCTGGAGCGGGAACCCGGTGAGGTGCTCGCCGCCGACCAGCTCCTCAACGCCCTGTTCCTCACGCAGTACGATCCGCACGCTCAGGGCCTCACCCGCGAGCGGATCGCCGAGATGCTGATGCAACCGCTCGACCGTACGAGGTGAGAGGCGGATGCCGGGGATGCGCCTGGACGAGCTGATCGGCAAGCTGCGCCAGGGCGGGCTCCAGCCGACCGCCGAGGACGTGGCCGACGCGCTCTGGCTGGCCCGGCGGCTGGCCACGGGCGCGCCCGGCGACCCCGACGACACGTCCGGAACCGGCCCCGACGGCCCGCCCGGCTCTTCCGGCTCCTCGGGTTCCGGGGGTGCCGCGGGTTCCTCCGGTCCCTCCGGCACGGGCGGCGCGTCCGGTCCGGGGACGCAGGACGTGCCCCCGGACGGCCCCGGCAGCCCGCAGGCGCTCCGCGCGGACGCGCCGGCCCCCGCCGTCCCGCTGCACACCCCGGGCTCCGCCTCCTACGCCCGCACCGACGGCGACCCCGCGGCCTTCCCGGTCCGCGCCCCCGCCGCCGGCGCCCTGCCCGGACTGCTCGGCCTGCAAAAGGCACTGCGTGCCCTCGGCCGCTACCGCACCGCCTCCGCACACGGCCGGGACGAGCGGATCGACGAGGCGGCCACCGCCGACCGGGCCGCCGCCAGCGGCATCCTGCTCCCCGTCACCCGGCCCGGCCGCGACCGGCGCTGCGACGTCCAGCTGCTCATGGACACCGGGCCCGCCATGGCCGTCTGGGGCGAGATGGTCGAGGAACTGCGCCAGGCCTGCCAGCAGTCCGGCGCGTTCGCCTCCGTCCGCGTCCACCAGCTCTACGCCGACGACTGCGGCACCCCCCTCGTCGGTACGACCGTCGGTCCCGGTCGGCGCATCCGACTGCGGCCCGCCGACGAGCTGCACGACCCCAGCGGGCGCCGGCTCACCTTCGTCATCAGCGACTGCGTCGGCCCCCTGTGGCAGGACGGCACCGCGCAACGCCTGCTGCACGGCTGGCCGCGCACCGCCCCGCTGGCCGTGGTCCAGCCGCTGCCGCCCCGGCTGTGGGGCCGTACCGCGCTGCCCGCCGAGCCCGGGCTGCTGGTCCGCACCGGCGAGTCGGGAGGGCGCCTCGACTTCCTGCCCGAGGACGAGCCGTGGGAGGAGGCGGAGGAACCGCCGCCGGGTGCGCGGCCCGTGCCGGTGCTCCAGCCCACCCCGGAGGCGTTCGCGGCCTTCGCCCGGCTGCTCGCCGGCACCGGGCCGACCCGCGAGCACGCCTGGGCCGGCTTCGCCCACCCCGCCACCGCGCCGGGAGCCGTCCCCGCCGCGGCGCCGGCGCGCAGCGACGAGGAACTGCTGCGCGCCTTCCGCGCCGGCGCCTCACCCGGCGCCCTCCGGCTCGCCGTCTACCTCGCCGCCGCGCCCCTCACCCTCCCCGTGATGCGGCTGGTGCAGCGGGCCATGCTGCCCGACACCGGGCCCATGGAACTGGCCGAGGTGCTGCTCGGCGGGCTGCTGCGGCAACTGCCCGGCACCGAGGAGCAGCCGTGCTTCGCGTACTCGCCGCGCATGCAGGACCTGCTGCTGTCCTCCCTCGACCAGGACACCGCCGGGCTCGTCCTCAAGCACTGCTCGGCCTACGTGGAACGGCACTTCGGCAAGGGCACCCGCAACTTCGCCGCCCTGGCCGCGGCGCGGCTCGCCGACCATGACCCGGACGCCGGTACGGGGCGCTCCGCCGAGGACGGCGGCGCGCGGGACTGCGGCGGCGTGGAGGCCGAGCTGTTCGCCCGTATCCCCGCGCGCGTGCTGCGCTTCTACCTGCCCGACCTGGTCACCCCCGACCCGCTGACCGAGGCGGAGCGGCTGCTCGACCGGTGGCGGCAGCTGGCCGACCCGGAGATGCTGCGCCGGGCCCGGGAACAGGCCCGCGTCGCCACGGCGGGCACGGGCGCCGACGGCCCCGGTCCCGTGGCCCGGGCGCGCCTGGTCCTCGGCCGCGTGCTGCGCGCGGAGGCCGGTACGGCGGGTGCGCGGGCCGAGGGGCGGCGCGCCGGGCTGCTGCGGGAGGCGGCGGCTGAACTCGCCGCCGCGTATGGGCTGACTCCGGCCGACAGCCGGGAACGGGCGGAAGCGGCTCTGGAACTGGCCTCGTGCCGGCGTGAGCTGTGGCAGCTCACGGCGGAGCAGGATCACCTGACGGAAGCGCTCGACACCCTGGACGGCGAGGTGCCGCCCTGGCCGCGCATCACCGCCGTCGCCCGCGACTGGCGTCCCGACCTCGGGGGGCCCGGGGGCGCGCTTCTGGGTGACGGCAGCCCAGGCGACGGCGGGTCCGGGGGTGGGTCCGGTGCCGGCGGGCTCGCTGACGGGGCGTCCGGTGGCAGGGGGTCCGGTGGCAGGGGGTCCGGTCACGCCGGCGACGGCTCTGCTGACAGGGGGGTCGCCCACCCCGGTTCCGGTGGCGGCGAGGCCGGTCGGGCTGGTCCCGGTGACGCCGGGGGCACGGACGGCCGTACCGGTGACGGTGGTTCCGGACACGACCTCGGCGGCACGGACACCGTCGTACCCGCCGCCGCTGATCCGGAGCCGTCCCCCGCGAGCCGGGACGGCGTGCCCTGGGAGGTGACCGCCCACCGGGCGCGGCTGTTGCTGCGCGGGCGGGTCCTGCTCGATCTGCGGCGTCCCGGTGCCGCCGAGCCCGTACTGCGGGAGGCCTGCGCCGTGCTGGCGCGGGAGCGGGTGCCCGACGCCGTACGGGGGCCCGCGTTGCTCGACCTCGCGCGGGCACTGCACCGGGACGACGTCGAGGACGCCGAGCTCCGGCGGGCGCTCGGCGAGGCGCTGGAGGCCGCCGGGGACGATCCGGACCTGCTGCTGCCGTGCCTGGCCGCGCTGGCCGCGTTCCACGACGCGGCGGGGGAGACCGGGGAGGCCGACGCGGCGTACGAGCGGGCCGCGCTGCTCGCCCCCGCCGACGGCCCGCTGCGCGTCCAGCTCCTCACCGCCTGGGGCGAGTCGCTGCTGCGGCGGGCCTCCGCCGGTGACGGGGCCGGTGTGGTGGACCGGGCCGAGTACGTGCTGCGCGAGGCGCTGAAGTCGCTGCCCGCCCGGTCCGCCCACCGCGGCCGGCTCCAGGGCCTGGTCGGCAGCGCGCTCGCCCAGCGCTTCCGCCATGTCGGCTTCCTGCCCGACCTGTTCGAGAGCCGGCATCTGCTCGGCCAGGCGGTGCGCGCGGCGACCGACGCGGCCGTACGGGCCGAGGTCTGGCTCCAGTTGGGCCGGGTGCGGCTGGAGGGCTGGTACCACGCGGGCGCGCCGGTGCTGATGGAGGCGTTGCAGGCGTACGAGAACGCCGAGCGGGAGGCGGAGGCGGCCCACGGCGGCGACCCCGGCTCGGTGACGGCCGCCCGCGCCCGGCACGGCTGCGGGGCGGTGCTGGCACTGATGGGACGGTCCGCCGCGGCCCGTGGCGCGTTCCTGGCGGCCCTGGAGCAGTGGCAGCGGCTCGTCGGGGCGCTGCGCGAGGTCGACTGGGGCGATGTCGAGCTGACCCGGCGGGCGGAACGGCGACCGCCGCCGCCCGACGCCCGGTCGCTGCCCGAGCCGGACTGGCGGGAAACGGCCCCGCCGTGGTGGCCGTGGTCCCAGGAGTGGGCCGACGCGCGCGAACTTGACCGGAGTTGAGCCGTCCAGGGTTTCTGGTTCCGGCCTGTCGGGAAGAAGTGGGCAGCCACTGCGGCTGCGCGGGGCGGGCGTAGGGCAGGGAGGAGCCGAGGGTGGGGGAGCTTAGGACACGGGGGGCCGGCCTCGGCGAGGACGCCGAAGAGGCCGTGTTCCCGCCCGACCTCACCGACGTCGACCTGCGGACACTGCGTGCCATGGACGATCCGGCGGTGCTCGCCGCGGTCGCCGGGGTGCTCGCCGACCCGGACGGGCTGCGCCGGGTCTGGTACACCACCGGCGGGGACGACGAGATCATGCCGGGCCGGCCCGGGCGTGCGTTTTCGGCCGGTCCCGTGCAGGCATTACGCGGCGAGGACACCGTGGCATGACCCCGGGAGCCGTGGGACCCCTGGGGGACATACGGCCGGCGGCCCCGGCCGCCCCCGCTCGCGGACCGGTCCCGCCCGAGATCCTCGACGCCCTGGCCCGCACCCGGCCGCTGCCCGCCGCGACCGCGGCCCTGCGCGCCGCCCTGCACGCCCGGCGGATGCTGCTGCTGAAGTCCCTCCTGGTCCGCTTCGACCGAGTGCGCGGCACCCTGCCCGCGGTGGTACGGCGGCGCTTCGAGGACGACTGGGCGCTGCTGGAGCGGGCCGAGCGGTCCGACGCCCCGGCCGTCCGCGCCGTCCTCGACTATCCGACGACCGGCGCCTGGCTGGCCTCGGCGCTCGCCGCGCCCGACGGCCCGGAGTTCGCCGAGGGTCTCGCCGGGCTGGGCGCGGTGGCCGTCGCCGCCGCCCTGCGCGCCGGCTGCCGCTTCACCACCACCCGGGTGCTGCCCGCCGGCACCCTGCAGCTGCCCGGTGCCGGGCTGCTGCGCTGCGCCCGGGGCCGGGCCCGGCTCAGCGGCCGGTCCGGAGTCCTCCGCATCACCGACGGCGCGGGCCTGACACTGCTGCTCCCCGGGGCCGCCCCGGCCGGACCCGGCACCCGGTGGACCGCCGACGGCGCCCTGGCCTGGTCGGCGCTGCACACCCTGCCCGGCGGCGCCGCCGTACTCGACGACGTCGACCCCCACCGGGTGCCCCCCGGCGGCATCGGGCCGGCGGCACTGCCCGCGGCCGAGCGGCCGTACTCCGACCCGGTCGCGTGGGCGGCCCGCTGGCGCGACGCGCACGCCCTGCTGGCCGTGACGCACCCCGGGCGGGCCGCCGAGATCCTGGCGCTGGTGCGTGCCGTCGTCCCGCTGGTGCCGTCGGCGGGCGGCGGACCGTCGCTGAGCGCCACCGTGCGGACCGCGCCCGGCGCCGTCCTGGCCCAGCTGCCGGCCGACCGGCGCGAGCTGGCCGAACTGCTGGTGCACGAGACGCACCACACCAAGCTGGCCGTGCTGGACGAACTGGTCCCGCTGTGGCGGCCCGGCGGCAGCCTGCACCAGGTGGGCTGGCGGCGGGACCCGCGCCCGGTGCCGGGCGTCCTCCAGGGCGCGTACGCGCACCTGGCGCTGCTGGACCTGTGGTGGCGGGCCCGCACCGGACCCGCCTGGGTGTGGCGGCGGCGCGCCGCCGAACGGTTCGAGGCGTGCCGGGAGCAGGTCGCCGAGGCCTTGTCCGTGCTGGCGGACTCCGATGAACTGACCCCGTGCGGAAGGGAGTTCGTCCGGCACATGGGAAGCCACCACGCGCGCCTCGCGGGGAGCGCCCACGCGCCGGACTGACGCTCCGTAGACGACCTATTGCGTTACGTTATGCGTGCGGCTGCGCAGGAGACCGGCGGTCGCGGTGGAAGCAGGGAGCGGCGATGGCGGAACAGCGGCGGCCGGGCGCGAACGGTGCGGCGGCACCCGAGCATGTGCTCGTGGTCTTCCCCGGGTACTACCGTTCGTGGGCGGCGTGGATCGCGCAGTGCCTGGAGCGGCACGGACACCGGGCCACCCTGCAACGCTGGGACCCGCCGCGCGAGGTCGAGCTGGAGGACTCGCTCGGCGATCTGCTGCTGGCCAGCGGAAAGGTGCTGCTGGTCCTCAACGACTGGTTCTTCGAACTGGGCCCCCGCCCGCCGGGCGAGTGGAACGACGCGCTGCGCGGCTTCGTCGCCGCCCACGCCGACCGGTTCGCGGCCGTCAACCTCACCAACCGGCCGCTGCTGCCCGCCACCGCCGTCCTGGAACCGGCCAGCCTGTGGGCGCTGAGCGAGGAGGCCGCCGAGGACCGCCTGCTGCGCCGCCTCGGCCTGGAGCCGCTCACCCGCCCCCGCACGCTCGCCGGCCGGATTCGCTACCCGGACGAGCGCTGCGAGATCTGGGGCGAGGTGCCGCGCCGCAACCCGCGCTTCACCGGCCGCGACGACCTGCTGGGCGAACTCCACCAGCGGCTCGCCGACGCCGAGCGCGGCGCCGCCGCCTGCACGCTCGTCGGCATGTCCGGCATCGGCAAGACCCAGCTCGCCGCCGAGTACGCCCACCGCTTCAGCACCGACTACGACCTGGTGTGGTGGGTCAACAGCGACGACCGCACCCTCCAGCGCGACCGCCTCGGCGAACTCGCCGTCGAACTCGGCCTGCGCATCGGCAGCGAGCCCGGCGAACGCATCCGCGCGGTCCGCAACGCGCTCAGGCGCGGGGAGCCGTACGGGAACTGGCTGCTGGTCTTCGACGGCTGGGACGACATCGACGGCGTGACCTCGCTGCTCCCGCAGGGCACCGGGCACGTGCTGATCACCTCCCGCAACCGGGGCTGGAACGAGCACACCGACGTACTGGAGATCCCCGCCTTCCTGCGCCCCGAGTCCACCGCCTACCTGATGCGCCGCGCCCCGCACATCACCGCCCGCGAGGCCGACGAGGTGGCCGCCGAGTTCGGGGACGTGCCGCTGCCGCTGGTGCAGGCCGCGTCCTGGCTCGGCGAGTCCGGCATGGAGGCCGCCGAGTACCTGCGGATGGTGCGCGAACGGCGGCTGTCCACCGTCGACGAACCCGTCACCGGCGAGGGCTTCCCGCAGTCCTCCCTCACCTCCTGGGCCATACTGCTCAACCGGCTGCGCCGCTCCCAGCCACAGGCCATCGAGGTGCTCGGCCTGTGCACCTCCTTCGCCCCCGGACGCATCCCGCTCGGCCTCATCCGCGCCTACCCGCGCGCCGAGCTGCCCGAGGAACTGCGCTGGATGTCCACCGACCTGCCCGCCTGGACCCGGGCCCTGGACACCCTCGTCAACTACTCGGTGCTCACCCGCGAGACCCGTGGCCCGCTGGCCGCCGAGATGGGCCCGCACCAGGAGTCGGTGCACATGCACCGGCTCGTCCACGACATCGTCTCCAAGCTGACCGGCGACGGCGGCCACGAACTGCACCGGCGGGCGGTGCGCACCCTGCTCGCCGAGGCCGACCCCGGCAACCCCGCCGACAGCCGCAACTGGCCGCGCTACGCCGAGCTGCTGCCCCACCTGGAACCCTCCGGCGCCCTGGAGAGCCGGCAGCCGCGCGTGCAGGAGCTGGTCCTGAACTGCCTGCGGTACTGCACCCGCAGCGGCGAGTACAGCGGCGGCCTGGAGCTGGCGCAGCAGGTGCGCGAGCACTGGTCGCGGTTCATGGAACCGATCGACCAGCCGATGCTCGACCTGGCCACCCAGGAGGGCAACATGCTGCGCAACAGCGGCCGGTTCCGCGAGGTGTACGAGCTGCACCGGGGTGTGCTGAAACAGCTCCAGGCCGCGCCCCGGCGCAACGAGATCGGCGAACTCGTCAGCAAGAGCGCCATCGCCTCCGGCCTGCGCTCCCTGGGCCGCTACCAGGAGGCGTACGACCTCCAGCGCGAGGTCCTCGACGGCAACGAACGGCTCCTCGGCCCGGACGAGCCGCCCACCCTGGTCGCCCGGCACAACCTCGGCGTCACCCTGCGCATGCTGGGCCGGTACGCCGAGGCGCTGGACCTCGACCTGGAGACCCTGGCCCGGCGCGAGAGCGTGCTGCGCGCCCGGCACATCAACACGCTCCACTCCGGCAACGCGGTCACCCACAGCCTCCGCCTGCTCGGCCGCTACCGCGAGGCGCTGGCCCGTCAGGAACCCGTCGTACGGCTCCATGTGCAGGTGCTCGGCCCGCAGCATCCGCAGACCCTCGAAGCCCGCTCCCAGCTGGCCATGTGCCGGCGCCGGGAGGGCGGTCACGGACCGGACGTGGGCCCCGGCATGGCCAGCCTGCTGGACCAGCTGACGCAGCTGCACGGCCGCGAGCACTACCGCACGCTGGCGTTCCTCACCAACTACGGCAACTACCTGCGGGAACACGGCGATCTCAGCCAGGCCCGCGACCTCATCGACGAGGCGGAGGCCGGCTACCGGTCGCTGCTCGGCCCCGCGCATCCCGTGGCCACCGGCATGCTGTCCAACACCGGGCTGGTGATGCAGGCCGCGGGTGAGCGGGGCGAGGCCCTGTCCATGTTCGAGTCCGCCCTCGCCGGCCTCGGCGCCACGCTCGGCCAGGACCACCCCTGGGTCCTCGGCTGCGCCCTCAACGCGGCCGGCGCGCGCAACTTCAACGGCCGCATCGAGGACGCGGTGGAACTCAGCCGCGACACCGTGCGCCGGTCCCGGCACGCCCTGGGCCACGAGCACCCGCTCACGCTGTCGTGTCAGGTCGCGCTCGCCGCGGACCTGAGGGCGGCGCACGAGCAGGAGGAGGCCGGCAAGCTGGAGGAGGACGCCCTCCTGTCCCTCACCCGCACCCTGGGCGCCCAGCACCCCCACACCATCTCGGCCCGCGGGCGGGTCCGCCCCTACTGGGACTTCGAGGCGTACCTGGGCTGAGGACGCGCCCCACAGACGAAGGGCCCGGCGCCGAGCGGGAACTCGGCACCGGGCCCTCGTACCTGGCGGGCTGCCGGAGGCTTACGCCTCGAACACCTCACGCACCAACTGCTCCTGCTCGGCCTGGTGCCGCTTCGCGGAGCCGACCGCCGGGGACGAGGAGTGCGGACGCGAGATGCGCCGCAGGCGCTCGCCGTGCGGGACGTCCGCGCCGACCGCGAGGTCCAGGTGGTCGATCAGGTTGAGCGCGATGAACGGCCACGCACCCTGGTTCGCCGGCTCCTCCTGCGCCCACAGGTACTTCTCGGCGTTCGGGTACTTGTTGACCTCTGCCTGGATCTCCGCACCCGGCAGCGGGTACAGCCGCTCGATGCGGATGATCGCGGTGTCCGTCACGCCCCGCTTCTGCCGCTCGGCCTCAAGGTCGTAGTACAGCTTGCCGGCCACGAACACGACCTTGCGGACCGCGGCCGGGTCCGCCGTCGTGTCCCCGATGACGGGACGGAACTGACCCGACGTGAACTCCTCCGTCTTCGACGCGGCGGCCTTCAGGCGGAGCATCGACTTCGGGGTGAAGACCACCAGCGGCTTGTGGTGCGGGTTGTGCACCTGCCACCGCAGGAGGTGGAAGTAGTTCGACGGCAGGGTCGGCATGGCGACCGTCATGTTGTTCTGGGCGCAGAGCTGGAGGAACCGCTCGACCCGGGCCGAGGAGTGGTCCGGGCCCTGGCCCTCGTAGCCGTGCGGGAGGAGCAGGGTGACGCCGGACGTCTGGCCCCACTTCTGCTCCGCCGCCGAGATGTACTCGTCGACCACCGTCTGGGCGCCGTTGACGAAGTCACCGAACTGCGCCTCCCACATCACGAGCGCGTCGGGGCGGGCCAGCGAGTAGCCGTACTCGAAGCCCATGACCGCGTACTCGGACAGCAGGGAGTTGTAGACGTTGTACCGCGCCTGCTCTTCGGCGAGGTACTGGAGCGGGGTGTGCTCCTCGCCCGTCTCGCGGTCGATGAGGACCGCGTGGCGCTGGCCGAAGGTGCCGCGCTGGGAGTCCTGGCCGGACAGCCGGACCGGGGTGCCCTCCAGCAGCAGGGAGCCGACCGCGAGGGTCTCGCCCATGCCCCAGTCGATCGTGCCGTCCTCGACCATCGCCGCCCGGCGCTGCAACTGGGGCAGCAGGCGCGGGTGCACGTGGAAGGAGTCCGGGATGTTGACCTGGGACTCGGCGATGCGCTTGACGACCTCCGAGGAGATCGCGGTGTTCACGGCGACCGGGAACTCGGCCTGCGGGTCCGACACGGGGCCGGTGGCCTGCTGGGTCGTGACGGCCTCGCGGACCTCCGTGAAGACCTTCTCCAGCTGACCCTGGTAGTCCTGGAGGGCCTGCTCGGCCTCTTCCAGGGTGATGTCGCCGCGACCGATCAGGGACTCGGTGTACAGCTTGCGCACCGAGCGCTTCTTGTCGATCAGGTCGTACATCAGCGGCTGGGTGAAGGCCGGGTTGTCCGACTCGTTGTGACCGCGGCGGCGGTAGCAGATGAGGTCGATCACCACGTCCTTGTTGAACGCCTGGCGGAACTCGAAGGCCAGCCGCGCGACGCGGACCACGGCCTCCGGGTCGTCGCCGTTCACGTGGAAGATCGGGGCCTCGATCATGCGGGCCACGTCCGTCGCGTACATGGAGGAACGCGAGGACTCGGGGGCCGCGGTGAAGCCGACCTGGTTGTTGATGACGATGTGGACCGTGCCGCCGGTGCGGTAGCCGCGCAGCTGCGACATGTTCAGGGTCTCGGCCACCACGCCCTGGCCCGCGAAGGCCGCGTCGCCGTGCAGCGCGACGGGCAGCACGGTGAAGTCCGTCCCGCCCTTGTTGATGATGTCCTGCTTGGCGCGGGCGATGCCCTCGATGACCGGGTCGACCGTCTCCAGGTGGGACGGGTTGGCGGCCAGCGAGACCTTGATCTGCTCGCCGTCCAGGCCGGTGAAGGTGCCCTCGGCGCCCAGGTGGTACTTGACGTCACCGGAGCCGTGCATCGACTTCGGGTCGAGGTTGCCCTCGAACTCGCGGAAGATCTGCGCGTAGGACTTGCCGACGATGTTGGCGAGGACGTTCAGGCGGCCACGGTGGGCCATGCCGATGACGACCTCGTCCAGGCGGGACTCGGCGGCGGAGTCGATCACCGCGTCGAGCAGCGGGATGACGGACTCGCCGCCCTCCAGCGAGAAGCGCTTCTGGCCGACGTACTTCGTCTGGAGGAACGTCTCGAAGGCCTCCGCGGCGTTCAGCCGGCGCAGGATCCGCAGCTGCTCCTCGCGCTCCATCTTGGCGTGCGGGCGCTCGACCCGGTCCTGGATCCACTTGCGCTGCTTGGGGTCCTGGATGTGCATGAACTCGATGCCGGTGGTGCGGCAGTACGAGTCGCGCAGGACGCCGAGGATGTCGCGCAGCTTCATCATCGACTTGCCGGCGAAGCCGCCGACCGCGAAGTCGCGCTCCAGGTCCCACAGCGTGAGTCCGTGCTCGGTGATGTCCAGGTCGGGGTGCTTGCGCTGCTTGTACTCCAGCGGGTCGGTGTCGGCCATGACGTGGCCGCGGACCCGGTAGGAGTGGATCAGCTCGAAGACGCGGGCGGCCTTGGTGACGTCGTCGTCGTGGGAGGCGTCGATGTCCTTGAGCCAGCGGACCGGCTCGTAGGGGATGCGCAGCGCCTCGAAGATGCCGTCGTAGAAGCCGTTCTCGCCGAGCAGCAGGTTGGCGACCTGGCGGAGGAACTCGCCGGAGGCGGCGCCCTGGATGACCCGGTGGTCGTAGGTCGACGTGAGCGTCATGACCTTGGAGATGCCGAGCTTGTTCAGGGTGTCCTGGCTGGTGCCCTGGAACTCCGCCGGGTAGTCCATGGCGCCGACGCCCATGATCACGGACTGGCCGGGCATGAGGCGCGGCACGGAGTGGACGGTGCCGAGGCCGCCGGGGTTGGTCAGGGAGACCGTGACGCCGGTGAAGTCGTCCATCGTCAGCTTGCCGTCGCGGGCGCGGCGGACGATGTCCTCGTAGGCCTGCCAGAACTCGAAGAAGTTCAGCGTCTCGGCCTTCTTGATGGCGGCCACGACGAGCTGGCGGTCACCGTTCGGCTTGACCAGGTCGATGGCCAGGCCGAGGTTGACGTGCGGCGGCTTGACGAGGGTCGGCTTGCCGTCCTTCTCGCCGAACGACCAGTTCATCGACGGCATGGCCTTGATGGCCTGCACCATCGCGAAGCCGATCAGGTGCGTGAAGGAGATCTTCCCGCCCCGGGCGCGCTTCAGGTGGTTGTTGATGACGATGCGGTTGTCGAACAGCAGCTTCACCGGGACGGCGCGGACCGAGGTGGCGGTCGGCAGCTCCAGGGAGGCGTTCATGTTCTTGGCGACGGCGGCGGCCGGACCGCGCAGCGTGATCAGCTCCGGGCCTTCGGGGGCCTCGGCCGCGGCGGGCTTCGCCGGGGGCTGAGCGGGCGCCTGTGCGGGCTGCGCCGGCTTGGCCGGGGCGGGAGTCTTCGCCGCGGGGGCCGGGGCCGGAGCCGGGGCCTGAGCGGGGGCGGCGGCGGGCTTCACAGCCGCGGGGGCGGCCGGGGCGGCGGCGGCCTGGGGGGCCGGGGCCGCGGGCCGGGCCTGCGGGGCCGTGGTGGGGGTCTCTGCGGCCCCCGTGGCCGCAGTACCCGCCGGAGCCGGGGTGGCAGGAGCCCCCGGCTTGTAATCGGCGAAGAAGTCCCACCAGGCACGGTCTACCGAATTCGGGTCCTGGAGGTACTGCTGATAGATCTCGTCGACGAGCCACTCGTTCGCACCGAACGCTGCGGCGGGGTTCTTCCCGGCTTGGTCGTCGGTGGAGATGCTCGAGTTACTGGGGGACTGTGGCGACACGGCGGCAACCGCCCTCTTCCGCTTCACAAGGTGATGGACAGCGGGAATAAAGGCTACGCCTCCCGGGGCGGGAAGGTCAGGTCGAGCAAGGTCATCGTCGCGTAAGTCACATCAAGAATCTTGTTTCAGGGCTTGAAATGGCGGGAAACAAGCGTGGTTCCGCAGAGGAACGGGCGTGGCGGCCCTGGGCCCTGCGCGTCTTCGTTCGACGGGTGCCCGGGCCAGCCCCGATCACACGGGTCCAGCCGCGCGGACCGGCGGCGACCGACGTGGATCTTGTGGTTCCGCTCGGACTTTACGTCAACTTGGGGCGGAAGTCAGTCCCGGAAGAGTGACGATGATCCGGCAGCCCCGCTCGGATTCGGCCACACCGATCCGGCCGCCGTGCAGATCCACCGCCCACCGGGCGATCGCCAGGCCCAGCCCCGTACCGCCGTCACTGCCCGGACCGTGCGGCCGGGTCACCGCGCCGCGGTTGAACCGCTCGAACACCCGGTGCCACTCCGACCGGGGGATGCCGGGGCCCTCGTCCAGGACCTCCAGCTCCAGCGAGTCCGGCTGCGACCCGCGCCGCGCCCGTACGGTCACCCGGCCGTGCGGCGGGCTGTGCTTGACCGCGTTGTCGATCAGGTTCGCGACGACCTGGTGGATGCGCTCGGGGTCCGCGTGCGCGGTCAGCTCCGGCGGGGAGACGTCGAGGTGCAGGTGGACGTCCGTGCGCGTGTGGCTGCCGGAGCCGGTGGCCATGCCCGCGCGCGCGGAGGCGACCATGTTGGCCTCCTTCAGCACGCCGGACAGGTACGGCCACACCTCGAACCGCCGCAGCTTCAGCGGTACGACGCCGTTGTCGAGCCGGGACAGGTCGAGCAGGGTCTCCACCAGGCGGCCGAGCCGCTCGGTCTGCTTCAAGGCCGTCCGCATGGTCTCCGGGTCGGCCTCGGTGACCCCGTCGACGATGTTCTCCAGCACCGCGCGCAGCCCGGCGATCGGGGTGCGCAGCTCGTGCGAGACGTTCGCGACGAGCTCCTTGCGCTGGTTGTCCTGGGCCTCCAGCTCGTCGGCCATGACGTTGATCGTCTGGGCCAGGTCGCCGAGCTCGTCCCGGCGGTTCTCCCGCACCCGGCGGGTGTAGTCGCCCTCGGAGATGGAGCGGGCCACCGCGTTCATCTCGTCCAGCGGCATGGTGAGGGAGTGCGCCACGAACTGGGTGATCAGCAGGGTGGCGATCATCGAGAAGACCGTGATGAAGCGCAGCTCCGTCTTGGTGTGCACCGCCACGATCGACAGACCCGTGGTGATCAGCACGGAGATGACGACCAGCGCACCCAGCTTGGTCTTGATCGAGAACGGGCGCACGCCGCCCCAGGGGTTCTCGCCGACGGCCCCGGGGCTCCTCCGTGCGGCCTGGCGCCCGCCGCCGCTCATGGGGTCGGCGTCTCCAGCGCGTAGCCCACACCGTGCACCGTGCGGATGCGCTCCGCACCGATCTTCCGCCGCAGCGCCTTGATGTGGCTGTCGACCGTGCGGGTGCCGGAGGCGTCCGCCCAGTCCCACACCTCGGCCAGCAGCTGCTCCCGGGAGAGCACCGCGCGCGGGGTGTTCGCCAGGCACACCAGCAGGTCGAACTCGGTGGGCGTCAGGTGGACGTCCTCGGACTTCACCCGCACCCGGCGCTGCGCGTGGTCGATCTCCAGCTCGCCGAGCCGCAGGATGCCGGAGCGCGGGGTGGTCGCGGCCAGCGCGGCCCGCTCCACCCGGCGCAGCAGCACGTGCACGCGTGCGGCCAGCTCCCGCATCGAGAACGGCTTGGTCATGTAGTCGTCGGCGCCCACGCCGAGCCCGACCAGCATGTCCGTCTCGTCGTCCCGCGCGGTCAGCATGAGCACCGGCACCGGCCGCTGGGCCTGTACCCGCCGGCACACTTCGAGCCCGTCGAAGCCCGGCAGCATGATGTCGAGGATCAGCAGATCGGGCTGCCATGCCTCCGCGGTGTCGACCGCGGCCGGACCGTCGGCCGCCGTTTGCACGAGAAATCCCTCGGCGCGCAGCCGGGCCGCGATGGCGTCGACGATCGTGGGGTCGTCCTCGACGACCAGCACCCGGCGCTGTGCGCCCGGGGTGGTCGTCGCCGCGCCGCTCTGGGAGGTGTGTGTCTGCTCCATCGCCCGCCCCTGTTGTTGCTTTCCGGAATCAGTGGGGTGATCCCATGTCTGCGTTTGACGCTTGAATGATCGGCGTCAGGGCAGCACATTACGGTGACCGGCCGTGCTGTCGCTATCCAGGTCGGACGGCGAGGTGGACGGCGTCCGGAACGCCCCGGGCAACCGGCACCTCTTCGGTACGCACCTGTTGGAACCCGGCATTCCGCAAGCTTCCTTCAAATTCCGGAGAGGGCTCGGCCGACCACACCGCGAGCACCCCGCCAGGTCTCAACACCCGTACGCAGGCGGCGAGTCCGGCCGGTGAGTAGAGGCTGTCGTTGTCCTCGGTGACGGTCCAGCCGGGCCCGTTGTCGATGTCGAGACACAGCGCGTCGAACGTGTCCGATGTCTCATTGACGTACCGCACGAGATCCGCTTCGACGATCGCGGTGCGCGGATCGGCGAGCGCGGCGGCGGACAGCTCGGCCAGCGGTCCGTCCCGGTGCCAGTCGATGACGGCGGGTTCCCGCTCGACCACGGTGATCCGCCCCCACCACGGGTCGGCGGCGGCATGCGCCAGCGAGAAGCCCACGCCCAGCCCGCCGATCAGCACCTCCGGCGCGGGCCGCCCGTCCAGCGCGGCGCGGGCCGCGTCGATGAGCAGCCGTTCCGAGCGGCCGTCGGAGGTGTCCATCAGGAAGCAGCCGTTGGCGATGATCTGAAGCAGCGCACCGTGTCTGCGCAGCACCACCTCGCCGTACGGGCCGTCGCGTCGGTCCAGGACCACGGGAGTGTCGTACACGGCAGTCATGACCCCATCCTGCTTGAACGGAGCCTGGCGTTCACGGGAATTGCGCATGACGCCCACGGACGGGTGGTCCGCACCGGGGCCGGACGTGGCCGGCGGGTGAGATGTCGCCGTGAATCCGCTGCCGGGTGGCGTCGGTCATAGACAGCGGCGTGCCGAGCACGAAGGGTGGGGCGCGACGGAAGGAGCGCCTCACCGTGGAACGGAGCACGACGGGCCCCACGCCGGACGCGTGCCCGCCCGCGCCGGGCACGCCTCTTCCCGACGGCGCCGGCGCCGTCTCGGCCCCGGCCCTCGCGGGCCTGCTGGACGGCATGCCCCGCCAGCGCGCCGCCACCCCCGGGGCGGCCCCCGCCACCGCGGACCCCACCTGGCCCCCGCACCGGCCGCTGCCCCGCCCGTGGCGCCTGCTGCCGACCCCCGTCGGCACCCCGTTCACCTTCGCCTACGCGGCCGTCCTGGCCGTCACCTCCCTGATCGCGGCCCACGCCGACCCCGGCCTGGTGCACACGCTCCACCAGGGCTCCAGTACCGACGTGGCCCACCTGGTGCGCACGCCCGTGCTGGTGCTGCTGGCGAGCGCGCTGTGGGTCGCGGGCGGGATCCTCTCGCCGTACACGGTCGCGTTCCTGCTGGTGCTCACGGTGTTGGAGCGGCGGATAGGCGGAGCGCGGGCCGCCTGTGTCTTCCTGGCCGGCCATGTCCTGGCCACCCTCGCCACCGAGGTCCCGGTGGGCCTCGCCGTCCTGCTGGGCCACCTGCCCGACACCTCGCTGCACCGCCTCGACTACGGCATCAGCTTCGGGGTGGCCACGAGTACCGGCGCCCTGACGGGCCTCCTGCGCCCCTGGCTGCGCTGGCCGTTGCTGGCCCTGGCGGCCGGCGGGCTGCTGAGCGACCTGCTGACCTACGCCGACCCGCTGACGAACTGGGGCCACGTCATCGCCTTGGCGATCGGTGTGGCGGCCTGGCCCCTGGTCCGGCGGTGGCACCGGCCGGCCCAGGGCGCGGGGAACCGCGCGAGCATCCCAACGCACCCGCACCCACGCACGTTTGCGCAGCTCATCCCCCTGGTCGCACGTGATCGCTCAGAGCGAACAGCGGCCCGGGAACAATAGGCCCCGCCAGAACATTGAGTCGGCATAGCTCAAGTTGACTGCCGAAGGGGAGATCATGGCTGCTGAGTCACCGGCGTTCACGCTGAACCTGCCCGTGCTGCCGCTCGACGACGAGGTCGTGCTGCCCGGCATGGTGGTCCCGCTGGACCTGAGCGACGCCGAGGTGCGGGCCGCGGTGGAGGCCGCTCAGGCCGCCGCCCGCTCCGAACCCGGAAAGCCCAAGGTGCTGCTGGTGCCGCGCATCGACGGCACGTACGCCAAGACCGGCGTCCTCGGCACGGTGGAACAGGTCGGCCGGCTCGCCGACGGTGACCCGGGGGCCCTGGTCCGCGGTCGCAGCCGCGTCCGCATCGGCGCCGGCACCACCGGCCCCGGCGCCGCGCTCTGGGTCGAGGGAGCCCGTGTCGAGGAGACCGTTCCCGAGCCGCTGCCGGGCCAGGTCACGGAACTGGTCAAGGAGTACAAGGCACTCGCCACCACCTGGCTGAAGAAGCGCGGTGCCTGGCAGGTCGTGGACCGCGTCCAGGCCATCGAGGACGTGTCGGCGCTGGCCGACAACTCCGGCTACTCGCCGTTCCTGACGACCGAACAGAAGGTCGAACTGCTGGAGACCGCCGACCCGGTGGTCCGGCTCAAGCTCGCCACGCAGCAGCTGCGCGACCACCTCGCGGAGCAGGACGTGGCCGAGACCATCGCCAAGGACGTCCAGGAGGGCGTCGACAAGCAGCAGCGCGAGTTCCTGCTGCGCCGTCAGCTGGAGGCCGTCCGCAAGGAACTGCGCGAGCTCAACGGCGAGAAGGAGGGCGAGGAGTCCGACGACTACCGCGCCCGCGTCGAGGCCGCCGACCTGCCGGAGAAGGTCCGCGAGGCCGCCCTCAAGGAGGTCGACAAGCTGGAGCGCGCCTCCGACCAGTCGCCCGAGGGCTCCTGGATCCGCACCTGGCTGGACACCGTCCTGGAGATGCCGTGGAACGAGCGGACCGAGGACGCGTACGACATCCAGGGCGCGAAGGCCGTGCTCGACGCCGAGCACGCGGGCCTGGACGACGTGAAGGAACGCATCACCGAGTACCTGGCCGTGCGCAAGCGGCGCGGCGACCGGGGCCTGGGCGTCATCGGCGGGCGGCGCGGCGGTGCCGTGCTCGCGCTCGTCGGCCCGCCCGGTGTCGGCAAGACCTCGCTGGGCGAGTCCGTCGCGCACGCCATGGGCCGCAAGTTCGTCCGCGTCGCCCTCGGCGGCGTCCGTGACGAGGCCGAGATCCGCGGTCACCGCCGTACGTACGTCGGCGCGCTGCCCGGCCGGATCGTGCGCGCCGTCAAGGAGGCCGGGTCCATGAACCCGGTGGTCCTGCTGGACGAGATCGACAAGGTGGGCTCCGACTTCCGGGGAGACCCGGCCGCCGCCCTCCTCGAAGTGCTCGACCCGGCGCAGAACCACACCTTCCGGGACCACTACCTGGAGGTCGAGCTGGACCTGTCGGACGTGGTCTTCCTCGCCACCGCCAACGTCCTGGAGGCCATCCCGGAGGCGCTCGCCGACCGTATGGAGATCGTCCGCCTGGACGGCTACACCGAGGACGAGAAGGTCGTCATCGCCCGGGACCACCTGCTCCCGCGCCAGCTGGAGCGGGCCGGTCTGGACAAGGCCGAGGTCACGCTGGACGAGAGCGCGCTGCGCAAGCTCGCCGGCGAGTACACCCGCGAGGCGGGTGTGCGGACCCTGGAGCGGTCCATCGCACGGCTGCTGCGGAAGATCGCGGCCCAGCACGAACTGGGCGAGCGCGAGCTGCCGTTCACCGTCACCGACGGTGATCTGCGCGGGCTCATCGGCCGGCCGCACCACGTGCCCGAGTCCGCCCAGGACCCGGCCGAGCGCCGTACGGCCGTCCCCGGTGTGGCGACCGGCCTCGCGGTCACCGGCGCCGGCGGCGACGTGCTCTTCGTGGAGGCGTCCCTGGCCGACCCGGAGACGGGCGGGGCGGGGCTGACCCTGACCGGCCAGCTGGGCGACGTGATGAAGGAGTCGGCGCAGATCGCGCTGAGCTTCCTGCGCAGCCACGGCGCGGAGCTGGAGCTGCCGGTGGCCGACCTGAAGGACCGGGGCGTGCACATCCACTTCCCGGCGGGCGCGGTGCCGAAGGACGGTCCGAGCGCGGGCATCACGATGACCACGGCCCTCGCCTCGCTGCTCTCCGGCCGCCTGGTCCGCACGGACGTCGCCATGACCGGCGAGGTCTCGCTGACCGGCCGGGTGCTGCCCATCGGCGGCGTGAAGCAGAAGCTGCTCGCCGCCCAGCGCGCCGGGGTGACCACCGTCATCATCCCCAAGCGCAACGAGCCCGACCTGGACGACGTCCCGGCCGAGGTGCTGGACAAGCTCGACGTCCACGCCGTGACCGACGTCCGGCAGGTCCTGGAGCTGGCGCTCGCGCCCGCCACGAGCGACGCGGCGCCGGAGGTTCCGGTGGCGGCGTGACGGACGCTGCCGGTTGAGGGAAGGCCCGGGTTCCGTGAGGGAGGCCCGGGCCTTCGCCCTGCGGTGAGCGCGGGGCGGCGGGGCAGTACGGGCACCCCGCGTGTCAGAGCGCGGTCAGCGACTGCTCCGCCCACACCGTCTTGCCGATCCGGTCGTGCCGGGTGCCCCAGCGGTCGGCGAGCTGGGCGACCAGCAGCAGGCCCCGGCCGCCCTCGTCGAAGATCCGGGCCCGGCGCATGTGCGGGGCGGTGTCGCTGGCGTCGTAGACCTCGCTGACCAGGTTCTTGCCCTGATGGATCAGCCGGAGCCGGATGGGCGGGCGGCCGTAGCGGATGGCGTTGGTGACCAGCTCGCTGACCATCAGCTCGGTGGTGAACGCCGCCTGGTCCAGGCCCCACACGGACAGTTGGTCGGTGGTGTACCGGCGGGCCAGCGAGACGACGGAGGGCTCGTCGGACAGGTCCCAGGAGGCGACCAGGTCCTCGTGCAGGGCCCGGGTGCGGGCCACGAGGAGGGCGATGTCGTCGTCGGGGCGGTGGCTGAGCAGGTCGCCGAGGACCCGGTCGCACACCGACTCCAGCGACTGCGCGGGACGGCCGAGCGCGATGGACATCTTGTCCAGGGCCTCGTCGATGTCGTGGTCGCGGGCCTCCAGCAGCCCGTCGGTGTAGAGCACGAGCAGGCTGCCCTCGGGCAGTTCCTTCTCCATCGCCTCGAAGGGCAGCCCGCCGAGCCCGAGCGGCGGCCCCGCGGGCACGTCGAGGAAGCGGACGGTGCCGTCCGGGGTCACCACGGCGGGCGGCGGATGCCCGGCCCGGGCCACGGAGCAGCGGCGCGAGACCGGGTCGTAGACGGCGTACAGACAGGTGGTGCCGATGCCGCCGGCGGTGTCGGCGCCCGGGTCCGCGCTGCCCTCGTCGGCGGCCAGCCGCAGCACCAGGTCGTCGAGGTGGGTGAGCAGCTCGTCGGCGGGCAGATCGACGTCGGCCAGGGTGCGTACCGCCGTGCGCAGCCGGCCCATGGTGGCGGAGGCCCGGATGCCGTGGCCCACCACATCACCCACGACGAGCGCCACCCGCGCCCCGGACAGCGGGATCACGTCGAACCAGTCGCCGCCCACGCCGGCCCGGGTCGCGGCCGGCAGATAGCGGGTGGCGATCTCCAGGGCCGCCTGGTCGGGCACCGTGTGCGGGAGCAGGCCGCGTTGCGGGGCCACGGTGGTGGTGCGGGGCCGGGAGCAGCCGCGGGCCTGTTCCATGCCGGTGGCCGCCTTGGCGGTGAACTCCTCCGCGAGCCGCAGGTCCTCCGGTCCGAAGGGCCCCCGCCCCCCGTGCCGGCCGAACAGGGCGACGCCGAGCGTGCTGCCCTGGGCGAGCAGCGGGACCGCCAGCAGGGAGCGCGTCCCGGACGTGCGCAGCCACGAGGCGCCCGGGTCCAGCGCCACCCACTCCGCCACGGCCGGGTCCGCCATGTCGTAGAGCATCGGGCGGGCCGCCGTCAGACACCGGGTGGGCGGCGAGTCCGCCGGGCAGACGATCACCTCACCGATACCGATACCGATACCGACGCCGATACCGATACCGACGCCGATACCGACGCCGACGCCGGTTCCGGCGTCGGCGCCGCGGCCGGGCCCGCCGTCCCCCGGGACCGCGCGCAGGGCGGCGCGGCGCAGGACCACCTGCTCCGGCGGCCGGCCGGCGGCCTCGGCGGTGGTCCACGGGGAGTCCAGCAGGTCCACCGCCATGAGGTCGGCCAGCCGGGGAACCGTGACCTCGCCGAGTTCCTGTGCGGCACGGGCCTGGTCCGCGGCCGTGCCGACGGGCGCGGCGGACTCGCCCGGGGGGCGAGCCCCGCCGGCGGTTTCCCGGGCCTGCTCCGGCACGGACAGACAGACGGCCCGCACCTGCCCGTCGGCGTCCTTCAGGGGGGTGAGGACGATGGCCTGGCCGAGGTCCGGACCGAGCCGGCCGCACGCCTCCTGCGGCCTGCCGCGCTCCAGCGCCCGCCGCATCGACCGGGCGGCCTCCTCGCTCGCGGCCCCCGGCGCGATGTGGGTGAGGCGCAGTCCGCGGATCGCCGCCTCGGGCAGGGCGAGGGCGTGTTCCATCCGCCGGTTGGCGCGCACCAGGCGCAGGTCCGCGTCGAAGATGGCCAGCGGAAAGGGGGACTGGAGGAACGTCCACTCCTCCAGCGGTTCGCCGCGCGGCGGCTGGGTCCGGGCCGTCACCGCGCTCACCACGAGCCAGTCGGTGGCGCCGGTGCGGGAGGTCCGGCGGTGGGCGAGCACGCCCAGTTCCAGGAGGCTGCCGTCCTGGTGGCGCAGTGGGACGGTGCCGTTCCAGCGGGACCGGCCGGCCAGTGCCCGCCGGACCGCCGCGCCGCCGGCGGCGAGCAGCGCGGTGGCGGGCCGGCCGACCACCGCCGGGGAGTCGTAGCCGAGCAGCCGCCGCGCCCCCTCGCTCCAGCCGGTGAGGACGCCGTGCTCATCGATGGTGGCCGTGGCCGTGTACGTCGACTGTCGCTCCATCGCCGCTCATCTCGCCCTTGCTCGGCAGGCTCTCCTGTCCAGCCTGATCCCGGGCGGCGCGGAGCACCAACGCAAGGCGGCGCACACGGTGGCCCCTGCCGCCGGGCGGATTCCAGGGGCCACCGCGGAGCCGTCAGCCGAGGGCCAGGGCCTGCACCCGGTCCAGGGCGCCGTTGAACTTGTCGTGGTCGCCGACCGTCGGGCCGGAGGAGGTGTACTGCCACATCGTGTAGTACGACCACCCCGCCGGCAGCGTCCCCGGGTCGGAGGCGTAGCGGGCGATCCACAACGGGTTGTTCACGGCGAAGCCGCCGTAGTCGCCGGTGCACTGGGTCCACCAGCTGGTGGCGGTGTAGATGACCGGGTAGCGGCTGGTGCGGGCCTTGTAGGTGTTGATGAAGTCGGCGATCCAGCTCACCATCTGGCTCGCGGTCTTGCCGTAGCAGGCGGCGCCGTACGGGTTCCACTCGATGTCGAGGGCGCCGGGCAGCGTCTTGCCGTCCCGGGACCAGCCGCCGCCGTGGTCCACGAAGTAGTTGGCCTGGGTGGCGCCGCTGGTGGTGTCCGGAGTGGCGAAGTGGTACGAGCCGCGGATCATGCCGACGTTGTAGGAGCCGTTGTACTGCTGGGCGAAGTACGGGTTCGTGTAGTACGTGCCTTCCGTGGCCTTCGTGTACGCCCACCGGACCCCGCTGTTCCACAGGGTCGACCAGGCGACGTTGCCCTGGTAGCCGGAGACGTCGACGCCCTCGGTCTGGGTGGCGTCACCGGTGCTGGGCGTGCCGTCCTGGCCGTCGTGGGCGAGGACGCCCATGCCCATGTAGGCGGAGCCGCGGCTGGGCGTGCTCGCGGCCTGGGCGGAGGTGAGCGGAAGCGTGAGGGAGAGCGCCGCGAGCAGGGCCGTGAGGAGAACGGCGAGGGGGCGCGGGCGGAACGACAGGGGGGAGCGGGGGGAGCGGAGGGAGTGGACGGAGCGGGTGGAGCCGGGTCTGAGCACGGGCATGACGTGCCTCCGGGGAGTGGAGTGGGGGGGAGTGACGTGGGGACTGCGACACCGACCGTCGGCCCACTGGCGTGGGCATGCCATTAACGACGTGATAGAGAAGCTACGCACGTAGATGAGGGCGTGGGAAGGGGGTCCGGGCGACGCCGTTGGTCTACGCCTGCGAAATACTGGCAGAGCTGCGGCAATGACGACTTTTGACGGAAACTTTCAGGACCGCGAAACCGAGCAGGGGTGCTGACGTGCACGAGGACGGAAACGGCGGCGCGCACGGCGCCGTCGGCCAGATGACGCCCAGTGGTGCAGACCAGGAATTCCTGGCGCTGGAGCGCGAGTTGACCGTGCTGCTCCGGCGTGCCCGGTCCAACCAGGGCGAGATGGCCCGGGAGGTCCACCCCGACCTGGAGTCCTCCGCGTACGGCCTGCTCATCCGGCTGGACGAACTGGGCGGCCAGCGGGCCACGGAACTCGCCGCCTACATCGGGGTCGGCAAGGCCACCATGTCCCGCCAGCTGCGGGCCCTGGAGGACCTGGGCCTGATCGCCCGCGAGCCCGACCCGGCCGACGGCCGCGCCTGGCTCGTCACCCTCACCGACGAGGGCAGCCGTCGCGTCGGCACGGTCCGCGAGGCCCGCCGCGCCCGCTACGTCCGCCAGCTCGCCCACTGGGACCGCCGCGAGGTCGCCGAACTGGCCCGGCTGCTGCACGAGCTGAACGGCGTCATGGCGAAATAACACGCACCGCCGCGGCGGCCCGGCCCACCGAAACAGCCCGACCTGGGGTGCGGTCCGGTACGGCGGAACGGCCCGGTCTGGGCGTGTGGTCCGGTACGGCGGAATGGCCGGGCCTGGGGGTGCGGTCCGGCCTGGGCGTGCAGCCGGCACCGGCACTGAACCCGGCCCCGGCATCAGCCCAGGTCTCGGCGTGCCGTCCCCGGCGCCCCCGGTCTGGGCGTGCCACCCCCGGCGCCCCCGGTCTCGGCGTGCCGCCCCCGGCGCCCCCGCCCCCTTCGTCACAGCTCCACGTACGCCACCGTCGCGTCGTCGTGCGTCTTGCCGCGTCCCAGGAACGCCCGCTCCTCCCGGTCCGCCGTCTCCAGCTCCCGTACCCGCTCCACCAGCGACCGGGCGCCCTCCTTGGCGACCAGGTCGAACAGGGCCGTCCAGTCGCCCTCGCGGAACGTCTCCGTCCAGCGGGTCGCGCCGTCCGTCAGCGCCGCCAGTGCCCGGACCTCCTGTCGGGGCAGGGTGCCGGTGACCGCCCGGGCGGCCACGGCGGGGTCGGCTGCGGCGGTGAAGAAGCCGCCCTCCTTGTTGCGCAGGTTCGCGTCGACCAGCGCGTCCGTGGCGAGCGCGGAGCGGGGCAGTCGGGCCAGCCGGTCGTCCAGCACCGGGGTGACCGTGCCGTCGGGCCCGCGCAGCAGCAGCGCGGCATCGGACAGCACCAGGTACTCGACCTCGGTGGCGGACCAGCGGGTCAGGGCGACGGTTGCCTGAGGGGTTCGCGGGTGAGAAAGCTCACAGGTGTCCGCGTGAACGTCCGCGGTGCGCCGGATCGCCCGCGCGAGAATCTCCGAGAGCGTCAGATCTCGGACGGAAACGGTCAGTTCGGTCAGTGCGCCGCCCAGTCGCGCGGTGAACCAGGGGACGGAATGCAGACAGCCGGTCCCGCCGCTGGGCGGAGTCACTCCGTCCAGGACGATCACGCAACCTCCCTGTCCGGAGGCGGGTAGTCCGACACCGGCGAAGTCCTCGTTGGGGCGGGACGCGTCGCCGGGTTCCGAGACGAGATCAGTGCGCATCCAGCCAGTCTGCACGAGCTCTTCACAAGGTGTGCCAAAGGCTGGCACCAGTCGGTGAATTCTCACGACCTCGCAGGTCAGGCGCCTGGTTTGGGCGAGAATGATCCACTCCGGGAAGGCGTGGCGGCGAATACTGCCAAAGCCTGCCGCGCGCGTCCAACCGGCCCGCCGCGCAAGAGGGCCGCACGCGCCAGTGGAACTTGCCCGCCAACTCCCCTCCGATGTTCACTCCTTCGGGTGGCGGGTCAGGTGATGCGCGACCACTGCCCACCGGCGCTGGGAGGGTCGGGGACCGTACGAACCGGGTGTACGCACCACTTGGCACGAGCTGACGGGGCACCACCCGGGCCCCTGGGTAGACGAGTTCAGGAATGCGAGCACCGGTGCAGAAGAAGCGGCCTCGGCGCACAGGCAGGCAGACGGCCCCCGAGGGGACCGTCCCCCAGACCCCCGTGGGCTCCGGTCGCCCCACCCATGTGCGCACCCGGCTGATCGTCGCCGTCGCCGTGGTGGCCGCCGCCGTAGCGGGAGCCGGGGCACCCGCCCTGCTCAGCGCCTCCCAGGACGTCAGCGACTCCCAGGACCTGGTGACGCTGGCCACCCGTACCCAGGACGCGCTCACCCTCGCCCACTCCCTCGCCGACGAACGCGACGAGGTCACCTCCTACGTCGCGGCCGGCCGCCCCAAGGACAAGGCGCCCTCCGAGGACCGCAGTGCCCGGGTGGACCGGCAGGTCGGGGAACTGCGCGCCGACACCGGTACCCCGGCGAGCCTGCGCACCGCCCTCGACGGCATCGACGCGCTCCGCCGCAGCGCCCTCACCGGCAAGACCAGCGCCCTCCAGGCCCACCAGGCGTACTCGGCGACGATCACCGCGCTGCACCGGCTCGCCGAGCAGCTGGCCGAGCAGATGCCCCCGCGGGCCCGCTCCGGCGGCCACGCCCTCGCCGAACTGGACTCCGCCGTCCAGCAGTCCGCCGCCGCCCGCGGCCTGCTGCTGGCCGCGCTGAACGTCCCGTCCAGCACCCAGACGGTGATCGACCCCACCACCGGTCTGCCCACCACGACCGCCACCAGCACCGAAGCGGACCGCAAACAGCGCGACGCGCTCACCGCCGCCGCCCAGCAGGCCCGGCTGCGCGCCGACGCGGCCCTCGCCGACTTCCGCGAGACCGCGCCGAAGGCGGCCGTGGACTCCTACGACTCCACGGTCACCGGCCCCGAGGTCAACTCGGCCGACAAGTACCTCGCCTCGCTCACCGGCCGGCCCACCCTCGCCGACAGCGAGCTGACGACCAGCACCAAGAAGCTGGACGCGGCCCTGTCCGCCCGTGTCGACCTGATGCGCGGCGCGGAGTCGGCGCTCTACGACCACCGCACCAAGGACCTCGCGAAGCTCCGGGACGACGACGTCACCGCCCTGGAGATCCGCGTCGCCGTCCTCGGCGCGCTGATGCTGGTCGCGGTCGGCATCGCCACGGCCATGGCCCGCTCCCTGACCCGCCCGCTGTCGGTCCTGCGCCGCGGCTCGGCCCGCCTCGCCGGGTCCGAGGACCCGACGGCCCAGGAGCCGATCGCCTTCACGGGCCGCAACGACGAGTTCGCCCAGGTGGTCCGCTCGGTCAACGCCCTGCACGCGCACACCGTGGCGCTGCACGAGCGGGTCGCCACCCTGGAGACCGACCGCAAGCATCTGGTGGGCCAGCGCCAGAAGATGGCCGACGCCCGCGAGGAACTGCGCGCCGAGCTCGCCGAGTCCACCGCCCAGCTGGAGCGGCTGCGCACCAGCATCGGCTCCACCTTCGTCAACCTGGCCCTGCGCACCCTGGGCCTGGTCGAACGCCAGCTGGCGGTCATCGAGGGCCTGGAGGACCGCGAGCAGGACCCCGACCGCCTTGCCACCCTGTTCAAGCTGGACCACTTCGCCACGGTCATGCGCCGGCACAGCGAGAACCTCCTGGTCCTCGCCGGCACCGAGCACGTCCAGCAGCATCCGGGCCCGGTGCCGCTGGTCGACGTGGTCCGGGCGGCGGTCAGCGAGATCGAGCGCTACGAGCGCGTCCGCATCGCGGCCCTCCCGCCGCACGCGCACGTCGCGGGCTTCATCGCGGACGACCTCTCCCACCTGCTGGCCGAACTCATGGAGAACGCCACCTCGTTCTCCCCGCCGGACCTGCCCGTCGAGGTCTCCGGCTGGCTCCTGGAGTCGGGCGAGGTCATGCTGTCGGTCCAGGACGAGGGCATCGGCATGACCGCCGAGCGCCTGGACACCCTCAACGGCCGCCTCGGCGACTTCGACCCCGAGTCCCTCTACGACCAGGAGGGCGAGGAGGGCCTCGGCCTCGGCCTGTACGTCGTCGCGCGCCTCGCCCACCGGCACGGCGTCCGCGTCCAGCTGCGCGAGCAGAAGCAGGGCGGCATCGCGGCGGTGGTGGTCCTCCCGGCCTCCCTGCTGGTCGAGGCCGCGCCCACGGCGCTCCCGCCGCAGAGCACCGCCCCCGGCGCCACGGGCACCTTCACCCTCCCCGGCGCCGACGCCGAGGCCAATTCCAATGTCCTGCCCACCCGCGCCAAGCACCAGGACCCCCTGGTCACCCTGGCGGAACAGGCCGTACGGGAGGCCGCCGCCAAGGCACCGGAGGAGTCGCCGCGGGAGGCACCGGCGGAGGCCCACGAGCAGGCCGCCCAGCCCGCCCAGGACACGGAGACCCGCCCGAAGGCCCCGGCGGAGACGTACGCCGAGACGACGATGGAGCTGCTGCTCCCGAACGCCCCGGCGGAGCCCACGCACTCGGCGGCCGGCCGCCTCGGCGACCCGCGGGCCGCCGACGGCGAGCACACCCCGCAGGAGGCCCCCGCACCCGACGGCGAGACCCGCACGGGTGGTGCGGACGGGCACACGGACGCCGTAGGCGAAGCCGAGGCGCACGCACCCGGCGAAGCGTCGCAGGCGACCCGCGAAGCCGAGGAGGAGGAGCGGCTCACCAGCAAGGGGCTCCCCAAGCGCACACCGAAGATCACCGCCCCCACCACCCCGCCCCGCCAGCGCAGCTCCAGCGTCGACGCCGAAGCCCTGCGCCGCAGGCTCGGCGGTTTCCGCACCGGCGCCCAAGCCGGCTACCGCGACGTAGAGGCGGAGATCGCCGAGCAGACGGCCGACAACCGGCGGCCGACCAGCCACGCACACGCCGAAGAAGCCACGGGGGGCACAGCCGAGGAGGCAAGCAGTTGACCGCGCCCACTACCTACGGACTGAGCAGTGAAGCCCGCAACCTGCACTGGCTGCTGACCAACCTGGTCGAGGAAGTACCCGGCATCCAGTCCGTCGCCGTGGTCTCCTCCGACGGGCTGCTCCTGCTGTCGTCCGACCCGGGTCACACGGAGGAGGCCCGCCAGTCCCGTGACACCAAGCGGACCGGTCCCCGGGGCTCCGCCGCCGACCTCGCCACCATCGTCTCCGGTATCGGCAGCCTCACCGTCGGCGCCGCCAAGCTGCTGGATTTCGGCGGGGTCAAGCACACGATGGTCGCGATGGAGGAGGGCAGCCTGTTCGTGATGTCGATCAGCGACGGCTCGCTGCTCGGCGTGCACGGCTCCGCCGAGTCCGACATGAGCGTCGTGGCGTACCACATGGCGCTCTTCGTCGGCCGCGCCGGCCACGTCCTGACGCCCGAGCTCCGCAGCGAACTACGCAAGAGCCTGGAAGCCGAGTCGACGGGGAGCGACCGATGACCGGCACCCCCGAGAAACCGGACAAGACACAGCTCCCGGTCCGCGGCGGCGACCGCAAGCCCGCCCGAGTCCGCCCCTACTCGCTCACCGGCGGCCGTACCCGCTTCGGCCACGTCCTCCTCGTGGAGACGTTCGTGGCGGCGCTGGAGGCCCCCGAGGAGCGCAAGGAACTGACGAACGGCTCACTCACCACCCGGGTCATGCCGGAGATGAGGGCCATCGTCGAACTGTGCCGCCGTATGCGCACGGTGGCCGAGATCGCCGCGCTGCTGAAGATGCCGCTCGGCGTGGTCCGCGTACTCCTGAGCGATCTCGCGGACCAGGGAAAGATCCGTGTGTACGGCACCGGAACCGGTCACGGCACCGGCCGCCCGGACCGCGCTCTGCTGGAAAGGGTGCTGAGTGGACTCCGCCGTCTCTGACGCCGCCGCCTCCTTCGGGGGCACCCCCCTCGTCGCCGGGTTCACCGAACCGGACGAGGACCTGAAGTCCTGGCAGACGGACCGGACGCGCGCCCCCATCGCGACGAAGATCGTGGTGGCGGGCGGCTTCGGCGTCGGCAAGACCACGCTCGTCACCTCCGTCTCGGAGATCACGCCCCTCCAGACCGAGGCGCTGATGACCGAGGCCAGCGAGGGCACCGACGACCTGTCCGCCACGCCGGGCAAGCTCACCACCACCGTGGCCATGGACTTCGGCCGCATCACGCTCGACGACGACCTGGTGCTCTACCTGTTCGGCACGCCGGGCCAGCAGCGGTTCTGGTTCATGTGGGACGACCTGGTGCGCGGCGCGATCGGCGCCGTCGTCCTGGCCGACACCCGCCGGCTGAAGGACTGCTTCCCGGCCCTCGACTACTTCGAGAGCTGCGGACTGCCGTACGTCGTCGCGGTCAACCACTTCGACGGCAGCGAGCGGTTCGAACCGGAGGACGTGCGGGAGGCGCTGACGATACCGGCGCACATTCCTGTCATGATCATGGACGCGCGGCGGCGGATCTCGGGGATCGAGGTCCTCCTGGCCCTGGTGGGCCACGCGCTGGACGAAACCCCGGAGTAGTCCTCACCCCTCGTCCTCATCCCGTAGGAGGCACCACCCGCATGCGGAAGATACTCGTCGTCGGGGCCGGCCAGTCCGGCCTCCAGCTCGCCCTCGGCCTTCAGTCGCACGGCTACGAGGTCACCCTGATGTCGAACCGGACCGCGGACGAGATCCGCTCCGGCCGGGTCATGTCGACGCAGTGCATGTTCGACACCGCGCTCCAGCACGAGCGCGATCTCCAGCTGAACTTCTGGGAGTCCCAGGCCCCGAAGATCGAAGGACTCGGTGTCTCGGTCGCCGCGCCCGGCTCGCACGACCCGGGCCCGACCCAGCGGGCGATCGACTGGGTGGGCAGGCTCGACGGGTACGCGCAGTCGGTGGACCAGCGGGTGAAGATGGCCGGCTGGATGGAGACGTTCGCCCAGCGCGGCGGCCAGCTGGTCATCCACGGCGCGGCGGTCGGCGACCTCGACTACTTCTCCCGCGCCTACGACCTCGTCCTGGTCGCGGCCGGCAAGGGCGAGCTGGTCTCGATGTTCGCCCGCGACCCGGAGCGCTCCCCGTACAGCGAGCCGCAGCGGGCGCTGGCGGTGGCGTACGTCCACGGGCTCGGTCCGCGCCCGGAGCACCCGGAGTTCGACGCGGTCCGCTGCAACCTGGTCCCCGGGGTCGGCGAGCTGTTCGTCATGCCGACGTTCACCACGTCCGGCCGCGCCGACATCCTGTTCTGGGAGGGCGTACCCGGCGGCCCGCTCGACGTCTTCCAGGGCGTCAAGGACCCGGCGGCGCACCTCTCCCTGACCCTGGAACTCATGGAGAGGTTCACGCCCTGGGAGTACGCGCGGGCCACGAAGGCCGAACTCACGGACGCGGGCGGCACCCTGTCCGGCCGCTACGCCCCGACCGTCCGCAACCCCATCGGCCGGCTGCCCTCGGGCGGCCTGGTGCTGGGCGTGGCCGACGTGGTCGTCGCCAACGACCCGATCACCGGCCAGGGGTCCAACTCGGCGGCCAAGTGCGCCGCCGCGTACCTCGCGTCGATCCTGGAGCGCGGTGACAAGCCGTTCGACGAGGAGTGGATGCGGCAGACGTTCGACCGGTACTGGGCCACCGCCCAGCACGTGACCAAGTGGACGAACGCGATGCTGGCGCCGCCGCCGGAGCATATCCTGAACCTCATCGGCGCGGCCGGGCAGTCGCAGCCCGTGGCGAATCGATTCGCCAACGGGTTCAACGATCCGGCCGACTTCGAGAACTTCTTCTACGACCCGGAGAAGACGGCCGCCTATCTGGCCTCGGTCGCCGGAGCCTGACGGGTTCGCCCCCGCGAGGACCAACCGCGCCCGTCCGTACCGGGACGCACGGCGCCCAGGACCGGATAGCTGGCGATCGGTGACACCGTGACCTTCTCACCCGGTCTGGGCGCCTGTACGACCTTCCCGCCGCCCACGTACATCGCCACGTGCGTCGCCTCCGGGAAGTACACCACCAGGTCGCCCGGCCGGAGCTGGTTCAGCGGGACCCTGCGCAGCCGGTCCCACTGCTCCTGGCTGGTGCGCGGGATCGGTGTCCCCGCATGGGACCAGGCCTGTGACGTCAGGCCCGAACAGTCGTACGCGTCGGGGCCCTGCGCGCCCCACTGGTACGGCTTGCCCACCTGGTCCATGGCGTAGCGGACGGCACGGTCGCCGGCCGGGGTGGCCGCGCGGTCGGCGGGCAGGGCGCCCGCGGTGGTCAGGCGCTGCTGGGCCGCGGTGACCCCCTGCTGTTCCAGCCGGGCCACGGCCGCGAGCTGGGCCGGGGTGAGACCGGCCAGCAGGCGTTCCACGTCGGCGAGTTTCCCCTGGACGTCGTCGCGCTGCCGCTTCTGCCGGGCGGCCAGGCCGAGCTGGGTGTCCAGGGCCTTGCGGGCCGCGCGGGCCAGCGCGTCCTTGCGCTGCTCCGCGGCGGTGAGCCGGGCCACCGTACGGGCCCGTTGGCGTGCCAGCTCGCCGAGGACGTGGCCCTCGTCCAGCGCGTGCTGCGGGTCGGGCGCGAGGAGCACGCGCACGTACGGCCCGAGGCCGCCGCTGCTCTGGTACTGCTGCCGGGCCAGGCGCCCGGCCTCGGTCCGGCTGTCCCGCAGGAGGAGCCGGGCGCCGGCGAGTTCGCCGTCGAGCCGGGCCACCTCGGCGCGCTGCCGCTCCAGCGCCACGGTCGTGGCGTTGTAGGTCTCGGTGGCCTGCTCGGTCTTCCGGTAGAGCTGCTGAAGGTCCGTCAGCAGCTCGGCCACGGACCGCCGGGGGTCCGGGGTGGCCGCGGCGGGCACGGGCGCGAGGACGGCCTGGGCCGCCACCGCCGTCGTACAGGCCAGACGCAGAAGCCTTCCTGACACGTCATCACCTCCGCTGCGAGGGAAGCGGAATCTCCACTTCCCAGCGCAACCCGATAATCAGACGTGTCGGTGCCGGCTGGGTACGAAGCGTGCGCGGTTCGGCGCAGTGGTTTCACCCGTTCGCGTCGTCCGGCTTGACGGGCGGCGTGGCGTCCGGCCTGGACCAGGGCCAGCGGAGCTTCCCGCCCGACCTGTCGTCCGGGTCGTACCGGTACTTCCACCCCTGGATCAGCCCCAGCCGCCTGCTGTGCCCGCGGGGCACGCGGCGGTAGACCAGCACCGTGGGCGGGCCGCCCTGGGGGTCCGGGACGGGGATGCGGTACGTCTTCGGGGGGTGCCCGGTGGGGCCGACCAGGACGGGCAGCACGCGCCCGTCCATGGGGCCGCCCTCGAAGGGGGTGTCCTGGCTCTTCACGGGTCCAGTCTCAGCCATCCGCCGACAGCGCGGTGACCAGTGCGGCCGTCTGCGGGTCCCGGCCCGCGGTGACCGTGAGGACGGCCAGGAACTGCTCCACCAGCCAGTCGCGCAGCTCCTCCACCGGGGGCTGCTTGCCCTCGTCCAGCCAGATCAGGGAGGCCGCCTCCACGGCCGTGATCCACATCCGGACGGTCATGCGCAGCCGGGGGCCCGGATCGGTGACGCCGAGGTGCTGGTGGATGTGCTCGGCGGCGGACCGGCGCACCCCGTCCACGATGGCGGTGGTGCGGGAGGTCTCCACCACGCTGCCGCCCTGGAGCAGCGCGCTGAAGCCGGTGTCGTGCTCGTCCACGAAGGCCAGGTAGCGGTCCAGGGCGCGGGACAGCCGGGACAGCAGGGGCCCCTCGCGGGGCTCGTCGAAGCACTGCCGCAGTTCCTCGGCGGCGGAGCGCAGCGCGGCCTCGTAGAGCTGCTGCTTGCCGCCGGGGAAGTACCGGTACACCAGCGGGCGCGACACCCCGGCCGCCTCCGCCACGTCGTCCAGGGAGACGTCCTCGGGCGCGCGGTGCGCGAAGAGCCCGAGGGCGGCGTCGAGAAGCTGACTTCGTCGCTCCTCGACGCTGAGCCGACGGTATGCGGGGGTGGCCGACGGGGTCATGCCCCGCAGCCTAATCGCCGCGCGGCTTCGGCCGTCGTCCAGCTGCCGGTCGGCAGTGGTTGCCCGCGCCCGTGCGGCGGAGCCGCATATCGACGCACCCCGCGCCCCTTCCGCCGGCGCGGTTCGCTAGGCCAGGAGACCGGAGGACCTCCACAGGCGCCGCCCCACACCCCGCAGCACCCCGATGTCGTCCAGGAAGTCCGTCAGCCGCTTCGCGCCCGTCTGCATGACCTCCCGCCGGTGCGCACTGGCCTTCATCTGCGCCATCGCCTCCCGCTTGTCCAGGCCGACGTTGGTGTAGACCTCCGGGTTGACGAAGGCGACCGAGAAGACGCGGGCGAACTCGCCCGACGTGACCCGGGTGAACTCCTGGGACCACTTCGGCGCGGTCACCATCTGGCGCCGCAGCTCCTCACGGGCGTACCGGACGTGCCGCGCCTCCTCCACCACGTGGATCCGCGTGACCCCCCGGATCAGCGGCTGCACCCGCTCGTCGGGGAACGTCAGCCGCTGCATCCAGTCCAGCACCTCCTCGCCGAGCAGCGTGGCGGTGAAGGAACCGGGGGTGGTGGAGATCGTCTTGAACAGGCGGCCGAGGTTCTGGTGGGCCCGGCTCACCGGGTACCAGGGCGTGCCGCCGTGCGCGATGAGCCGGGCGAACATCTTCGAGTGCCGGCACTCGTCCTCGATCTCGGTGAGGGCGTACCGCACGTGCGCGCTCGTCGCCGCCTTGTCGTAGATGTGCCGGACGAGCAACTGCATGAGGATGATCTCGAACCAGATGCCGAGCGAGGCCAGCGCGGCGGCCTCGTGCCGGGAGAGCAGGATGCGCTGTTCCTCGCTCATCCGCTTCCACATCGGCGTGTCGTACAGCGACACCAGCTCCGGCGGCCAGAACCACTTGCCCTCCTCGAAGGGCGCGTCCCAGTCCAGCTCCTCGTCCGGGTCGAAGGAGTGCTTGGCGGAAGAGACGAGCAGCCGTTCGGCCACCTGTTCCCGGTCCTTGAGCAGGCCGAGCGCGTCGCGCAGCCCGTCCAGCGCGTCCGCTTCCGTCAGGGTCGTCATGGCTCCCTCACCTCGTTACCCGGTGGTAGTCGTCCTGCCTCTTATGAGACTGCCTGTCAGCAAGGCCCGTCAATCCCTGGCGCATGACTTGTTGACCCGGCGTCTACGTGTGAGCCTGCGGAGTATGCCGACCCATGAGCTCTACGCCAACGAGCCGGGAGACTCCCCCTGGCAGGTCCCCGCCGCCGGCGCGGCCCGGTTCAGCTGGGAGTACGACGACGGCCGCGACCGCCTCCTCGCCCTGTACCAGAAGGGCAAGGACAAGCAGTGGGACGGGCGGACGCGGATCGACTGGGACCTGGAGGTCGACCCGTACGACGCCCTCGGCACGCCCGACGAGGCGATGTCCCTGTACGGCACCCCGTACTGGGACAAGCTCTCGCTCAGGGACAAGGGCGAGCTGCGCCGGCACTACGCCTCCTGGCAGTTCAGCCAGTTCCTGCACGGCGAGCAGGGCGCGATGATCTGCGCGGCGCGGATCGTGGAGTCGGTGCCCGACCTGGACGCCAAGTTCTACTCCGCGACCCAGACCATGGACGAGGCCCGGCACGCCGAGATCTACGGCCGGTTCCTGCACGAGAAGATGGGCCTCGTCTACCCGATCAACGACAACCTCCGGTCGCTGCTCGACGACACCCTGCGCGACAGCCGCTGGGACATGCCCTACCTCGGCATGCAGGTGCTCATCGAGGGCCTGGCGCTGGCCGCCTTCGGCATGATCCGCGACACCACGGACAAGCCGCTGCCCAAGCAGATCCTCACGTACGTCATGCAGGACGAGGCCCGGCACGTGGCCTTCGGCCGGATGGCGCTGCGCGACTACTACCAGCAGCTCACCGACGCCGAACTGCGCGAGCGCGAGGAGTTCGTCATCGAGGGCTGCTACCTGATGCGCGACCGGCTGCGCGGGGTGGAGGTGCTGGAGAACTTCGGCATCCCCAAGGCCGAGGCGGAGGCGCTGAGCGAGCGGTCCGAGTTCCTCCGGCTCTTCCGGAAGCTGCTGTTCAGCCGCATCGTCCCGTGCGTCAAGGACATCGGCCTGTGGGGCGAGCGGCTCCAGCGGGCCTATGTGGACATGGGCGTGCTGGAGTTGGGCGACTCCGACCTGGACCTGCTGATGGCCCAGGACGAGGAGTTGGCCGAGCGGCTGGACGCCGAGCGCTTCGCCGCCGAGGAGCGGGAACGGGTGGCCGAGGTGGAGACGGCGATCGAGTCGGGGGCGGCGGAGGACTGACCGGGCGCGGAACGCGGTGCCGGTCCGTCACCCGGGTGCAGTAGCGTGCTGGCGTGTCCATGCCTCCACCGCCGCAGAATCCCGGCCCCTACGGCCAGCAGCCGCCTTACGGTCAGCAGCCTCCGGGTCCGTACGGCTCGCCGTACCCGCCCCAGCAGCCCTATCCCCAGCAGCAGCCGTACCCGGCCCAGCAGCCCTACCCGCAGCAGCAGCCGTACCCCGGCTGGGGCGTGCCGCCGATGGCCCCGCCCCCGAAGAAGCGGCGGGTCGGGCTGGTGCTCGGCATCGTGGGCGGTGTCGTCGCGGCCGTCGTGGTGCTGCTCATCGTGCTCGGGATGGTGGCCGAGAGCGGTTTCCCCGCGGCGGAGCACAAGCTGACCCTGCCCGGCAAGCTGCTCGACGGGACGTACGCACTCGTCGACGACCTCTCCGGGTCCGAGGGCAAGAAGATCAGTGAGGAGGCCGACGGGGCCTGGGACGCCAAGGACATCCACGGCGTGGTCGGCACCTACAGCCCCGGCGGCGACGAGGCCAAGGGCACCCTGGTGGTGTCCGGCATGTACGGCCGGTTCAAGAACGCCGAAGAGGCCCGCAAGAACATGATGAAGGGCGCCGGCGAGGGCGACAGCGCGACGATCGCCGTACCGCCGAAGGAGTTCGAGCTGGACGGCGTCACCATCAGCTGCGAGGTGATGACCGAGGAGCATCTCGGCACGAAGATCACGGTGCCGGTGTGCGCCTGGGCCGACGGCAACACCGGGGCCACGGTCGCCGAGGTGGCCACGGCGGCCATGGACCAGGACCCCTCGGACGTCGACCTGGAGGCGTTCGCGCGCAAGACCCTCACGATCCGCTCGGAGATGCGCCGGCCGATCGGCTGACCCTCACGGTCCGCTCGGAGACGCGGGGGCCGGCCTGCCGGCCCCTCACCGCCCCAGCACCGCCCGCATCACCTCCCGCGCGATCGGCGCCGCGTCCCCGCCGCCGCTGATCTCGCCCCGGTCCGCCGAGGCGTCCTCCACCACCACCGCGACCGCCACCTGCGGCTCCGGGGCGTCCTCGGCCTGCGCCCAGGAGACGAACCAGGCGTAGGGCACCCCGGCGTTGCCGACGCCGTGCTGGGCGGTGCCGGTCTTGCCGCCGACCAGCGCGCCGGGGATGGCCGCGTTGGTGCCGGTGCCGTCCTGCACCACGCCGGCCATCAGCTCCTTCATCAGGGCCGCCGTGGACGGTCGCATCACCTGCCGCCCCGGCCGGGCCGCGCTGCCCGAGACCGGCTCGCCGCCGTGCCGGGTGGTCCGCTCCACCAGGTACGGCGGACGCAGCAGGCCGCCGTCCGCGACCGCCGCCGCGACCATCGCCATCTGCAACGGCGTGGCCCGCGTGTTGTACTGCCCGATCGAGGACAGCGCGAGCTGCGCCTTGTCCACCCGTGTGTCGAAGGTGCTGGGCGCCACGGCGAAGGGGATGCGCACCCCGGTGTCGTTGAACCCGAACGCCTGGGCCGTGGCCGCCATGTCCCGCACCCCCACGTCCACGCCCAGCTTGGCGAAGACCGTGTTGCAGGACCACTCGAAGGCGTCCCGCACCGAGGCGTCCCGGCAGCCGTCGCCCTCGTTGGTCAGCCGGGTCGTGGTGCCGGGCAGCCGGTAGGGGTCGGGGGAGTCGGTGCGCCCGTCCAGGTCGGTCACCACGCCCGCGTCCAGCGCCGCCGCCGCGGTGACCACCTTGAACGTCGACCCCGGCGGATAGGTCTGCCGCACCGCCCGGTTGAGCATCGGCTTCTCCGGGTCCTGGTTGAGCCGCGCCCACGCCGACGTCACCGCCTCGCTGTTGCCGGACAGCTCCGAGGGGTCGTACGACGGGCTGCTCACCAGCGCCAGCACCCGGCCCGTGGCCGGCTCGATCGCGGCCACCGCGCCCTTCCGCCCGGCGAGCCCCCGGAACGCGGCCTCCTGCGCCTGCCGGTTCAGGGTCGTGACGACATCCCCGCCGCGGTTCGGCGCCCGCGCCACGTCGCTCCACAGCGGCAGCGGCGCGAGCATCGGGTCGGTGCCGGAGAGCACCCCGTCCGCGGCGTGCTCCAGGTACGTGGTGCCGTACTTCTGCGAGGAGAAGCCGGTGACCGGCGCGTACAACGGGCCGTTGCCGTAGGTGCGTTCGTAGCGGAGCTGCTCGCCGGTGTCCACGGACCCGGTGACCGGCTCGCCGTCCACCAGGATGTTCCCGCGCGGCACCTGGTACCGGGCGATCGCGGCCCGGCGGTTCGCCGGACTGCCGTTGTAATCCTCGGACCGCACGACCTGCACCCGGGTCGCGTTGGCCAGCAGGGCCGCCAGCAGCAGCGCGCAGAACACGCAGGCGTGCCGGATGTACTTCCCCATCGGGCGCCCGCCGTCGGGAAGGCCGTACTCGGTCACCGCGCCTCCCGGCCGTCGTACTGGCTGCGCGCCGAATCGCTCACCCGGACCAGCAGCGCCACGATCGCCCAGTTGGTGACCACCGACGAGCCGCCCTGGGCGAGGAACGGCATCGCCATGCCGGTCAGCGGGATCAGCCCGGTGACCCCGCCCGCGATCACGAACACCTGCAACGCCACGATCGAGGCGAGCCCGACCGCGAGCAGCCGGCCGAACGGCTCGCGCAGCGCCAGCCCCGCCCGGTAGCCGCGCTCCACCAGCAGGGCGTACAGCAGCACGATCCCCGCCAGACCCGCCAGGCCCAGCTCCTCGCCGGCGGTCGCCAGGATGAAGTCCGACTTGGCGGCGAAGCCGATCAGGATGGAGTGGCCGAGCCCGAGCCCGGTGCCGAGGAACCCGCCGGCGGCGAAGGCGAACAGCGACTGGGAGAGCTGGTTGGGACCCTGCCCGGCCTCGATGGTGGCGAACGGGTGCAGCCAGTCCTCGATCCGCGCGCCCACATGCGGTTCCAGGCGCCCCACGGCGAACGCGCCGAGCACGGCCAGCAGCAGCCCGACCGCGATCCAGCCGGTCCGCCCGGTCGCCACGTACAGCAGCACCACGAACAGCCCGAAGAACAGCAGCGAGGTCCCGAGGTCCCGCTCCAGCACCAGCACGCCCACGCTCACCAGCCAGATCGTCAGGATCGGCCCGAGCACCCGCCCGGTCGGGAACTGCAACCGCCACAGCCGGCGCCCGGTGTACGCGAGCGCGCTGCGGTTGGCGGCCAGGTAGGCGGCGAAGAACACCGCGAGCAGCACCTTCGCGAACTCGCCCGGCTGGATGGAGAACCCGGCGATCCGGATCCAGATCCGGGCCCCGTTGACCGGCGGGAACAGGATCGGCAGCGCCAGCAGCACCAGGGCGGCCACCACACAGACGTACGCGTACCGCTGGAGCACCCGGTGGTCGCGCAGCACCAGCACGACGGCGATGAACAGACCCACCCCCAGCGTGGACCACACCAGCTGCGTAGGGGCCGCCCGGTCACCCGGTGTCTCCAGGTCCAGCCGGTAGATCAGGACCAGCCCGAGCCCGTTGAGCAGCACGCCGATGGGCAGCGGCAGCGGATCGGCGTACGGCGCCCGGACACGGACCGCGACATGGGCGAACAGGGCGAGCACGCCGAGCCCGGCGCCGTAACCGACGGCACCGGGCGGCACGGTACCGGCCCGCGCCAGCCCCACCGCGCAGTAGCCGTACACGGACAGCAGGACGGCCAGCACGAGCAGGGACAGCTCGACGCCCCGGCGCCGGGTGAGGCGCACGGCACGCGCGGGAGCGGGAGCCGCCGCCAGGGTGGTTCCGGCCTTCGTCATGCCCGGAACCTACCTAAATGGGGCGTCTTGTGTGGGGAGGGCGGGGCCGCGCCCCCGAAGGAGCGCGGGGCCGCGTCGACATGCGGCTCCGTCGCGTGCGCGAGCAACCACACACGGCGGAGGCCCGGAAACCACCGGCGGCCCCGAGCTCTACTCGGCCACGGGCAACGTCAACGTCGCCACCGCGCCCCCGTCCACCGCGTTGGCGAAGGAGAGCCGCGCCCCCAGCACCTCCGCCTGCCCCACCGCGATGGTGAGCCCCAGCCCGTGCCCCGTGGCACCGCCCTCCGTACGGAACCGCTGCGGCCCGTGCGCGACGAGGTACCCCGGATACCCGCCCCCGTGATCCCGCACGGTCACCACGGGCCCGTCCACGGTCAGCACCACCGGAGGCGCCCCGTGCCTGTGCGCGTTGGCCACCAGGTTCCCCAGCACCCGCTCCAGCCGCCGCCGGTCGGTCTCCACCCGCGCGTCCCGCAGGATCCGCACCTCCGTCTCCGTACCGGACGCCCGCACCACCCGCCCGACCAGCGCGCCCAGCTCCTCCGTGTCGACCTCCAGCCGCTCCCGCCCGGTGTCCAGCCGCGAGATCTCCAGCAGGTCCTCGGTCAGCGTGCGCAGCGCCGCCACCCGGTCCCGGACCAGCTCCGTCGGCCGCCCCGGAGGCAACAACTCCGCCGCCGCGTGCAGCCCCGTCAGCGGAGTGCGCAGCTCGTGCGCGACATCCGCGGTGAATCGCTGCTCGCTCAGCAGCTTGCCCTGCAAGCTCGCCGCCATCGAGTCCAGTGCCGCGGCCACCGCCGCCACCTCGTCCTGCGGGCGGGTCGGGTCCTTCGTCCGGGGGTCGTCCACCCGGGCGTCCAGGTCACCCGCGCTGATCCGCCGGGCCACCCGCGCGGTGCCGTGCAGCCGCCGGGTCACCCGGGTCACCGCGAACACGCCGACCAGCACGGTCGCGCCGATCGCCAGCCCCGACGACCACAGGATCGACTGGTCGAGACCGGCGATGGTGCGGGACTGCTGCGAGTAGTCGACCTCCACGGCCAGCGCCCGGTGTCCGGCCGCCGGTCCCGCCGCCCACATGGTCGGGCGCCCCTGGTGCGAGGCGACCATCGTGCCGCGCTTCCCGGCCAGCGCCAGCGTCCGCAGCGACGCCGGCAGCCCCTGCGGGTCCACGCCGGCGCCCGGCAGCAACGTGTCCCCGGCCTCGTACGCCTCGGTGGCGTCCGCGAGCCGGGACAGCGCCAGGTCACGGGCCTGGCCGACGGTCTGGTTCCGCACCGACACATGCACCAGCACGCCGAGCAGCGCGGCCAGCGCGCAGCACATCACCGTGATGAACGCGGCGGCCTTGACGGCGAGGGTCCCGGCCCACTGGGGGAGCGCGAGCCTCATCACGGGCTCTGCGCGGGAGAGGGCGACGGGGACGGCGTCTTGCTGTGCCTGCCGTCGCCGACGTGCAGGTACTCGTCGCGGGAGAACACCATCGCGCGCTGCCCCGGGTCCCACAGCCAGGTGGTGCGGTACTCGTAGCCGGAGATGTCGGCCGGCGAGCGTTCGATCAGCGCCCGGCCGGCCAGCTCCACCCCGATGATCGCGTCGTTGTCCGCCAGCACCTGCACCAGCCTGTGCCGCTCGACGGTGTAGACCCGTACGGCCGTCTGGTTGGTCGGGTACAGCCGGAAGCCGAGCGTCAGATCGGCCCGGCCGTCCCCGGTGAGGTCCCGGTAGTACGGCTTCAGCAGCGGGCACCGGGCCCGGTCCCCGCCCGGCCCGCACTCCTTCATCCGGTCCACGGTCCCGTGGTAGGCGCCCTTCGACCCGTAGTCGTCGGGGTGCGCCTTCAGCTCCGCCTCCACGACGTCCACCGGGTCGACCGCGCGGATGTCGTCACCGGGGACCGCGACGCCCCGCACGGTCGCCCGGGTCGCCACGTCGTACGGGTAGGCCGGGCTGGACGCCGGGCGCAGATCGGGCCAGAGCTTGGCGGGGCTGACGGCGGTGGGGGTCGGCCCGGCGCCGCGCAGCTCACCGGTGTCCCCGCAGGCCGCCGCGGTCACCGAGAGCAGGGCGACGGCGGCCACGGCGAGGGCGGTGCGCGCGGGACGGCGGACTGGCATGGTCACATTCTGACGGAAATGAGCCTTGCGCTGCTTCGGGGGTCGGCAGCGGGGCAGGGGACCGGCTGGTCGTGCCCGGCGCCCGGCGAGGCTACTCGGCCAGCTCCTCCAGCAGCCGCGCGGTCGTCAGCCCCGCCCGCAGGTACTCCACGAACAGCTCGTTGTGCAGCGCCCAGGCCGAGCGCCGGGCCCGGATCAGCTGGATCGCCTGGTCGGCGGAGTCACCGCGCTGCGCCAGGGCGTGCGCGATCACCAGCCCCGAGCGGTTGTACCCGTGGTAACAGCGCACGAGCACCCGGCGGCCGGCGTCCAGCGCCTCGTTCGCCGCGCGCGCCAGCCGGATCACCCCGGCGAGCTGCGTCCCGTCCAGCGGACCGTCCGGGATCGGCCACACATGGTGCTCCACGCCCGGATCAGGGCCGTACCCCGGCAGCCGCAGCAACGACTGCACCACGTCGAACTCGTCATGGACGACGGCGAACTCCAGGCGTCCGGACCGGCCCCGGAACTCGTGCCCGCCCATCCACAGGCCGGGCACGATCTCGCTCCACGGGCTGTCCGGAGCCGGTACGTCGGGCTGCTTTCCGCGGGTCCGCAACGGCGCCTCCCCAACTCCCCCTCACCGGGCCGCCCTCCACGGTAACCGGTCTTGCCCCGGGAGCACCCCGCCTGTTCCCATGGTCGAGGGGTGATGGCGGATGAGCGGACTGCGCGTGGTGCCGGCCTTCCGGCACGGCCGGGAGCGGCTGTACGTCTGCCGCGAGGACGGCAGCAATATCGCCTGGTACGACCGTGAGACAGGCCGGGTCAACCTGCTCGGCGAGGACAGCAGGGACGATGTGCTCCACGCCCTGAAGCCCTTCCTGACCGGCCCGGTGACCATAGGCCCGCCCCCGGTCCCGACCCCCGCCGAACTCGCCCGGCTGACCCTGCACCCGGACGACGACCTGGCCCCCAACCGCCCCGGCGAGGCCCTGCTCGTCGCCCTCGACCGCGACCCCGGCCCCGTCCACCGGCTGCGCCCCGACCCGCGCCGGCGCGCCCTGACCGCCGAGCAGACCGTCGGCGAGGCCCTGGACGGCCTGGAGGGGGCCGGCTGGCACACCCTGCACTCCCTCCCCCTGCCCGGCGGCGACCGCATCCACCACCTGGTGATCGGCCCTGGCGGTCTGTACGCCGTCCACGCCCTGTACGCCCGCAAGAGCCGGGTCCTGGTCGCCGACCCCATGGTCACCCTGGGCCGCCGCGAGGCCGACCCGCTGCTGCGCCGGCTGCGCGCCGACGCCGACCGCGCCTCCTACGCCCTGACCGCCGAGGTCCGCCCGCTGCTGGCCCTCGTCGGCCCGTCCGAGGTGACCGTGACGGCCCGGCCGCGCGGCCTGCGGATCATGACGGACACGGAGCTGGCGGGCCTGGCCCGGCTGGGCGGGGTGCTCAAGCCGGGGGACGTGGAGGCGCTGCACGGGATGGCCCGGGACCGGAAGACGTGGGGGAGGCTGTAGCGACGCTGGGTGGGGCCCCTGAGCCGGGGGCGTGGAGGCGCCGGCTGAGTGAGGGCGGCCCGCGGGGGGTGCGGGTCATGGTGGGCGCGGGGCCGGCGGGTCGGGGTGCCTATGCCGGGGGCGTGGAGGCGCTGGCTGTAGTGAGGGCGGCCGGCGTGGGGTGCGGATCATGGCGGACGCGGGGCCGGCGGGCCGGGGTGCCTATGCCGGGGGCGTGGAGGCGCTGGCTGTAGTGAGGGTGGCCCGCGTGGGGTGCGGGTCCTGGCGGACATGGGGCCGGCGGGCCTGGCCCGGCTGGGCGGGGTGCTCACGCCGGGGGACGTGGAAGCGCTGCACGGATGGCCCGGGATCTCCGGCGGGGGCGGCCCGCACGGGCTGGCGTGCCGTTACGGCAACGGGGCCGCCGACCGCCGGTCCAGCAACGGCTCCATCAGGTCCCCGTGGTCCTGCAAGCGCGGCGCCATGTCCTCCGCGTGGATCTCCAGCTGCCCGGGGCTCCGGCAGTCGGCCACCTCCTCCCAGGTCACCGGCGCGGACACCAGGGGGAGGCGGCGGGCGCGCACGGTGTACGGGGTGGCCGTGGTCTTGCGCGCCGCGTTCTGGCTCCAGTCGACGAACACCTTCCCCGGCCGCAGGCTCTTCGTCATCCGGTGCACCACCAGCCGGGGCATCGCCCGCTCGGCCTCCACCGCCAGCGCCTTCGCGTACTCGGAGGTCCCCTCGGAGGAACTCCCGCGCACCGCCGCCAGCAGATGCAGCCCCTTCGACCCCGCCGTCTTCGGGTACGCCATGATCCCGTCCGCCGCGAGCCGCTCCCGCAGCCACAGGGCGACCTCGCAGCAGTGCACGATCGTCGCGGGCGCGCCCGGATCGAGGTCGAAGACCAGCCGGTCCGCCTCCTGCGGGGACCGCACCAGCCACTGGTGGGTGTGGAACTCGGTGACGAGGTTCGCCGCCCAGACCAGGCTCGGCAGGTCCTGCACCACGACCATCCGGGCCGGGCTGTCCGCCGACGACCGCGGGACCTCGGCCGTCGTGACCCACTCGGGCGTACCCGGCGGCACGTTCTTCGTGAAGAAGAGCTGCCCTTCGGGCCCGTCCGGATAGCGCAGGAAGGACACCGCCCGGTCGCGCAGGTGCGGCAGCAGGGCCGTGGCGGTGGTCGCGTAGTAGTGCAGCAGCTCCCCTTTGGTGAAGCCGGTCTCCGGATACAGCACCTTCTCCAGGTTGCTGAGCGCGACCCGGCGCCCCTCCACCTCTGTGATAGGCGTCATAGGATGACAATCCCAGACGAACCGGAAGATTCGGCAAAGGGAAGGGTGCGGCACGTGCGATCGATATGGAACGGCGCCATCTCCTTCGGGCTGGTCAGCATCCCGATCAAGCTGGTGAACGCCACGGAGAGCCACGCCATCTCCTTCCGGCAGATCCACACCGAGGACAACGGCCGCATCCGCTACCGCAAGGTGTGCGAACTGGAGGACCGCGAGGTCAGCCAGGGCGAGATCGGCAAGGCGTACGAGGACGCCGACGGCTCGATCATCCCGATCACCGACGAGGACCTCTCCCACCTCCCGATCCCGACCGCCCGCACCATCGACATCGTCGCCTTCGTCCCGGCCGAGCGGATCGACCCGCTCCAGATGGGCGCGGCCTACTACCTGGCCGCCGGCGGAGCCCCCGCCGCCAAGCCGTACACCCTCCTGCGCGAGGCCCTCAAACGCAGCAACAAGGTCGCCATCGCCAAGTACGCCCTGCGCGGCCGGGAACGCCTCGGCATGCTCCGCGTGGTCGGCGACGCCATCGCCATGCACGGCCTGCTCTGGCCGGACGAGGTCCGGTCCCCGGAGGGCGTCGCCCCCGACACCGCCGTCACCATCCGCGACAAGGAACTCGACCTCGCCGACGCCCTGATGGACACCCTCGGCGAGGTCGACCTGGAGGACCTGCACGACGAGTACCGGGAGGCGCTGGAGGAGGTCATCGCCGCGAAGGCCTCCGGCGAGGCCCCGCCCGAGACCCCGGAGCCCGCCACCGGCGGCAAGGTGCTGGACCTGATGGCCGCGCTGGAGAGCAGCGTCCGAGCGGCCCGCGAGTCCCGCGGCACCCCGCCCCCCGGCGAGGAGGCCGAGGTCAGACCCCTGCGCCAGGGCCGGGCCGAGCCGAAGGAGACGGAGGGCAAGAAGTCGACGTCGACGAAGAAGACGGCCGCCGCGAAGAAGGCGGCACCCGCCCGCAAGTCGACGGCCAAGACGGCGGAGGGAACGAAGAGGGCGGCGAGCGCCAAGAGCACGGCTTCCGCGAAGAGCACGGGGACCGGGAAGAGCGCGGCGGCGAAGAAGGCGACGACGAAGAAGACGGCGTCACGGAAGAGGACGGCGTGAGGGATGCGCGGGCCCGTGAGGGCTGACCGCGCGGTTCCCGCACCCTCGGCACACCCAACGGCTCGGCCCTCGCGCCGGTCTCTCAGTTGCCCAGGGTTGCGCCAGCATCGCCTACCTGACCAGATGTCGCCCCTCGTCAGACCCGCACACCAGGGCGGCAGGGCCCAACGATTAGACCGAGGTACGCACGCGCCAACTTGCTGCGCCTTCCCGTGCGGGCTTACTGAGCGGGGAAGGTGAGCCGCAGAACGATCTCGCCATCGTCGATGTCCCCGGTGGGCTCGAACCCGAACTTCTGGTAGAAGGGCCACGGTTCACCGTCGCCGGGATCGTAGCTGGTCAGCAGTTCGGTGGCGCCGTCCGCGCGAACCAGGGCGGCGATCTGTGTGAGAGTCTCCCGGCCGATCCCCCGCCGCTGGTGCCGCTTGTCGACGAGGAGGCGCCAGATGAAGTGCCGCCCTTCGTAAGGACCCGCCGGCGGCTTCCACGACAGCATCACGAAGCCGACCGGCTCGTCGCCGACGTACACGGCGCGGTACCAGGGATTGGCCTCCGGATGCTGTGCCGCCTGCTTGAGCGACTTGGACACGGAGGCGACGAACTGCTTCTGATCACGCCGGACGCGGAGGGCACGAACGGCATCACGGTTGTCGTCGGTGATCTCCCGCAGGTGCACGCCTGGAGGCCTCATGCCACACCCCTTCCTTGGCTGCTCCTCGCATCGGCCCGGCCGGGGGGTCGTGTGCACGCACTGGCGAGGACGTCAGGTCGGACGCCCTGGCAGCGTATGCGAGGCCGCGAATCCGGAGCGGGACCGGCACGCCGAGCGGTGGCCGCTCCGGGACAACTGCTCTGACCTGGGCAGAAGCAGGTCACTGTGCCGTGGGGTAGTTCTAGTCGTCGAGCAAGGGGCTGTGGCGTTCGGTGAGCGGGCCGACGCCGAGGTCTTCACGCATGAGCTTGCGCGTCTCGGCGGCTGCTTTGCCGCGTGCCTCCCAGCGAGCGCGGTCCTCGGGACTGCCGGCGGCGGTGCCGTCGACGTAGCCGTCACAGATGCTCCGAAGGCAGTGGAACACACTGTTGGAGGCCTTCACGACGGGTTGGGGCGCGATGAGCCACATCCGTTCCGAAGCGATGGCTATGCCGGACTCCCGAAAGGCTTCCCGCAGCGCGAGTGCCCGCTCGCCGTCGGACGGGTACTCGCGCTTGGCGAGGGCCCGCAGGGTCTCACCGAGGACCTTCACGGTGGTCGTGTACTGCGTGTAGACGTCGAGCCGCAGCCGAACGGCTTCTTTGGCATCCTCGCGCTTCCACCGATTCCGATCGGCGATGAGAGGAGCGACGATACCGATCGCGGCCCCGACCAGGGTGGAGAGCAGTGGCAACCAATCCATGCGGGCCAGCTTGGGCCATGCCGTAACGGCGGCACCAGATGCGTTCCGAGGACGAACCCGTGCGCCGGGCCACTGGGTCAGTGCTGTTGCGAAGCGGTGCGACTCCTACAGCGCAACCCGCGAGCCTCGGGCAACGGTGAGGACTGAGCTGTGGTGACCGGCGCGATCCTCTACGGGTGGTCCGACGAGCAATGGTGCGTACGGGTGGAGTGGTTCAAGGACGGCACCTCGCTGCGCGTAGAGGTGCACAACCCCGGATTCCCGGCGAACGTTCGCCTGCGCCGGCCGGACGCCGATGACGCACACGGGCGAGCTGCTGCCGGCCTTCCTGCGGGGCCTGTGGGTGGTTTCCAGGGTGTGACCGTCGTCGGGGCGGGGTGCCCTGTCAGTGCCGTCTCTTACGCTCCGCTCTTGAACAAGCAGTTCGAGTGGAGAGGGGACGCGGATGGGTGGCAACGCATGGACACATACGGGCCCTTATCAGCGTGATCTGGCGGCCGCGTTCCGGCAGGAGCAGGAAGACGAGCTGGCGCGGGACAACCACGGCTTCGAGGGGCGGTCCGTCGAGGAACTGTGGCGCGACCCGGAGTGGCACGAGTACATCTTCACCGGCGGTACGGGCTCCGTATTGGACTTCCCTCTCATGATCGAGGCCGCGGACACCGATGACGGTCCGTTCATGCGGCCGCTGACCGATGACGAGGTGCGAGCGTGGGCTCCTCACGGTCGGCCCACCTACGAGGAGTGGGACGCCGCGCTCGACTCCGAGCGGTTGGATTTCCCACGCCGCGCCCGGGGGAACTGCACAGTGCTCTACCGCGACGGCAGGCCCGCGCAGATCGCCTACTGGGGGGTCACCGCCGACTAGGGGAGTCGGTACCGCCTTGCGCTGTGGCCCCACACCTGTCCCGGGTCCGGGGCCATATCGTTTTGCGGGCTCACCTGGGAGAACGCTCCAAGATCCCGTCCACGCCTCGTCCACAGACCCCGTCATACGCCCGCTCCGAGCGGCATATGCCTGCACATACGCGAAGACCCCGGCCTCAGCGTTTCCGCTGGTGACGGGGTCTTTGGGCACCTCATGCAGGGTGCCCCCGGCAGGATTCGAACCTGCGCACACGGCTCCGGAGGCCGTTGCTCTATCCCCTGAGCTACGGGGGCGTGTCGGGCGCTTAGCTCTCGCTTGCGGCGACGGGTAGAACATTAGCAGGTCCGGCGGGGTGATCAGGAACCCGTTTCCCCGGGTGGGGGTCGGCGGGTCCCCTGTACGGGGTGGAAGTGGGGAAAACCCGGACGCGGTGGCCGGTCCGGACCTACTCTCGACTTGTGCCAGGCGCTTCGGGTCGGGTGCTTGTTGTGGACGACAACAAGGTCATCCGGCAGCTGATCAGGGTCAACCTCGAACTGGAAGGGCTTGAGGTCGTGACCGCGGCCGATGGTGCCGAGTGTCTGGACGTGGTGCACGAGGTGCGGCCCGACGTCGTGACGCTCGACGTCGTCATGCCCCGGCTGGACGGGCTCCGCACCGCCGCCCGCCTCCGGGCCGATCCCCGTACGCACCACCTGCCCCTCGCCATCATCAGCGCGTGTTCGCAGTACGAGGTCGAGACCGGCCTCGATGTCGGCGTGGACGCCTTCCTCGCCAAGCCCTTCGAGCCGGCTGAGCTCGTACGGCTCGTGAAGCAGCTCATGGAGCGGCGGATCGGGCCTGGGGGGCATGAAGGTCTTGTGGGGTCTGGGGGGCCTGGGTGGCCTGGGGGATTTGGGGGCTCCGGGGGAGATCGCCGTGGGGGTGGTCCCAGTGCGGGAAGCCCGGGTGACGGAAGTCCCGGTGAGGGAAGGTCCGGTGCGGGAAGTCCCGGTGGCGGAGATCGGGGTGGGGGTGGTGAGGGAGAGGTCGATCGTGATGGGGGCTCTCCTGCTCATGGAGCCGCTTCCGCTCCCGACGTCCCCTCCGCTCATCTAGCCGCAACCGCTCCCGACGCCCCCTCTGCCCCCGACGGCCCCTCCACTCGTGGAGCCGCCTTCGCTCACGACACCACCTACGCTCACGGAGTCGCTCCCGCCCAAGGCGTCACCCCCACTCACCCAGTCCCCCCTCGTCCCGCGCCCTCCGAGGATTCCAGGAGCGTCACGGATCCCGCGCTGCTCGACGGTCGCGGCTCCCGGGACGGTGGTCTCTCCGACGGTGTGCCGGGTGGGAGGCCCTTCGGAGGGTAGGTCGGCCGGGGGTGGGGGTGACCGGGTAGTGATAACCGCCTCGCATACCCACCCCCTTCCTCCCCTACGCTTGTCCCGTGACCCCCGTCGAGCTCTCCCGCACCGTGCTGCACGCGGTGCGTCGCGCTGTCGATGACGGGGAGCTGAGCGTGACCGTGCCCGAGCGGGCCGTGGTGACCGAGCCGGGGCCCGGAGGGTGCGGGGACTTCGCCACCACCATCGCGCTCCAGCTCGCCCGGCCGGCCGGGCAGCCGGCGCTGCGGGTCGCCGAGATCCTGCGCGCCCGGCTCGCCGGGACCGAGGGCGTCCGGGACGTCGTCGTCACCGGGCCCGGGTTCCTCAACATCAGCCTCGACGAGCAGGTCGATCCCGTCGCCGGGCTGGTCCGGGAGATCCGGGAGAAGGGCACCCGGTACGGCTACGGAGACGCCCTCGCCGGACAGGTCGTCGCGCTCCGCGTGCCGTACGAGGTGCGGGCCGAGGTCGTCGCCGACGCCGTCGTACGCCTCGTGGACACCCAGGGCGGGCGCGCCACCGTCGAGCACGGCGAGCCCGTCAATCTGCGGCCCGTGCCCGCGCCGGAGGACCCCGCCCCGCTCGGGCCCGACGCCGCCCGGTGGGCCCTCCTCCACCCCGCCCCGCACGACCGGCCCCGGATCACCGCCGATCACCTGATCCAGCGGGAGAGCAATCCGCTGTTCCGCGTGCGGTACGCCCACGCCCGCATCCGTGCCCTCAGCCGCAACGCCGCCCGCCTCGGCTTCTCCGCCGAGCCCGGCCCGATCGGACTCGTCCCGCAGCCCGGCGCCGGGATCTCCGGCACCTATGCGCGGAGTGGTGGACGCCGTCCGGGCGTTTCCGCGGAGGCCGCCGGCGACCCCTTCGGGACCTGCGCGAGCGCCGGTGGCCACAGCCTCCTCGGCACTCTCGCGCACGCCGATGCCAGCCCCCTCGTCAGCCACGGCCCCGCGCACGCCGGCCCCGGCCCCGGCCCCCTCAACCCCCTGAACACCGGCACCGCCCCCTCCGTACCCCCCACCCCCGCCGACGCCATCCCCCTCGGCCCGCACGCGGACACCCCCATCCCCACATCCGCAAGCCCCACCCCCCTCCGCCCGCACCCGGACACCCCCACCCCCCTCCTCACCCCCCTAGCCGCCCACCCCCGCATCCTCGCCGTGGCCGCCACCCGTCGTGCCCCGGATCGGCTTGCCCGGCATCTCGTCACCGTCGCCGATGCCGTGCTGCCTCTGTTGCCCTGCGTGCTTCCCGTCGGCGAGGAGAAACCCTCGGCCGCCCACCGCGCCCGGCTGGCCCTCGCCGAAGCTGCCGGGACGGTGCTGGCCGGCGGCCTGTCCCTGCTCGGCATCGACGCACCCGAACACCTCTGAGGCGCGCGAGCAGACGCGCCCCGGAGAGAGACAGAGAGTCTGAGAGTCACGTCATGAGCCGTTCCGCCCACCCCGCCGGGCCCCGCCACGCCGACGTCCTGCCCGAGGGGCACTACTCCGCGCCGCCCGCCGACCTCAACGTCCTGGACCAGAAGGTGTGGGCCCAGACCGTCACGCGCGGCGACGACGGCGTGGTCACCGTCGGCGGGATCCCGGTCAGCCGGCTCGCCGAGGAGTTCGGCACCCCCGCCTACGTCCTCGACGAGGCCGACTTCCGGTCCCGCGCGCGTGCCTGGCGCACCGCGTTCGGGCCGGACGCCGATGTCTTCTACGCCGGGAAGGCCTTCCTCTCCCGGGCCGTCGTGCGGTGGCTGAACGAGGAGGGCCTCAACCTGGACGTGTGTTCCGGTGGCGAGCTGGCCACCGCGCTGTCCGCCGGGATGCCCGCCGAGCGCATCGCCTTCCACGGCAACAACAAGTCCGTCGCGGAGATCACCCGGGCCGTCGAGGCCGGTGTCGGGCGGATCGTGCTCGACTCCTTCCAGGAGATCGTGCGGGTCGCCCATGTCGCGCAGTCGCTCGGCAAGCGGCAGAAGGTCCAGATCCGGATCACCGTGGGAGTCGAGGCGCACACCCACGAGTTCATCGCCACCGCCCACGAGGACCAGAAGTTCGGGATTCCGCTCGCCGGGGGGCAGGCCGCCGAGGCCGTACGGCGGGCCCTTCAGCTCGACGGGCTGGAGCTGATCGGGATCCACTCCCACATCGGGTCGCAGATCTTCGACATGTCGGGCTTCGAGGTCGCCGCCCACCGTGTCGTCGGGCTGCTCAAGGACATCCGGGACGAGCACGGGGTCGAACTGCCGGAGATCGACCTGGGGGGCGGGCTCGGGATCGCCTACACCAGCGACGACGACCCCCGGGAGCCGCACGAGATCGCCAAGGCGCTCACCGAGATCGTCACGCGGGAGTGCGAGGCCGCCCGGCTGCGCACGCCCCGGATCTCCGTCGAGCCCGGGCGCGCCATCGTCGGCCCGACCGCCTTCACGCTGTACGAGGTCGGCACGGTCAAGCCGCTCGACGGGCTGCGCACGTACGTCTCCGTCGACGGCGGCATGTCGGACAACATCCGGACCGCGCTGTACGACGCCGAGTACAGCGTCGCCCTCGTGTCCCGCGCGTCCGACGCCGAGCCGATGCTGGCCCGTGTCGTCGGCAAGCACTGCGAGAGCGGGGACATCGTGGTCAAGGACGCGTTCCTGCCCTCGGACCTGGCGCCGGGCGACCTGATCGCCGTACCGGCCACGGGGGCGTACTGCCGGTCCATGGCCAGCAACTACAACCACGTGCTGCGCCCGCCCGTCGTCGCCGTGCGGGACGGCGAGGCGCGGGTGATCGTCCGCCGGGAGACGGAGGAGGACCTCCTGCGTCTCGACGTCGGGTGACCCGGACGGCCGCCCCGTGGCAGGGGCCGGAAGATCTGCGGTCTTGCGGTCTCGTACAAATGAAATAGATGTCTCACGATCCGGACGAAGGGTAGAAACTCCCGTCCGGTGAGTGAGACTGGTCCAACCGTAGACGGTAAGAGGAAACGAGGTCGGATGATGCGTACGCGTCCGCTGAAGGTGGCGCTGCTGGGCTGTGGAGTGGTCGGCTCAGAGGTGGCGCGCATCATGACGACGCACGCCGACGACCTCGCCGCGAGGATCGGGGCGCCCGTGGAGCTCGCGGGCGTGGCCGTACGGCGGCCCGCCAAGGTGCGTGAGGGCATCGACCCCTCCCTCGTCACCACCGACGCCACCGCCCTCGTCAAACGCGGCGACATCGACGTGGTGGTCGAGGTCATCGGCGGGATCGAGCCCGCCCGGTCCCTCATCACCACCGCCTTCGAGCACGGCGCCTCCGTCGTCTCCGCCAACAAGGCCCTGCTCGCCCAGGACGGGGCCGCCCTGCACGCCGCCGCCGGGGCGCACGGCCGCGACCTCTACTACGAGGCCGCCGTCGCCGGTGCCATCCCGCTGATCCGCCCGCTGCGCGAGTCCCTCGCCGGTGACAAGGTCAACCGCGTGCTCGGCATCGTCAACGGCACGACCAACTTCATCCTCGACAAGATGGACTCGACCGGCGCCGGGTACCAGGAGGCCCTCGACGAGGCCACCGCCCTCGGGTACGCCGAGGCCGACCCGACCGCCGACGTCGAAGGGTTCGACGCCGCCGCCAAGGCCGCCATCCTCGCCGGGATCGCCTTCCACACGCGCGTGCGCCTCGACGACGTCTACCGCGAGGGCATGACCGAGGTCACCGCCGCCGACTTCCGCTCCGCCAAGGAGATGGGCTGCACCATCAAGCTGCTCGCCATCTGCGAGCGGTCCGCGGACGGTACGTCCGTCACCGCGCGCGTGCACCCCGCGATGATCCCGCTCAGCCACCCGCTCGCCTCCGTGCGCGGCGCCTACAACGCCGTCTTCGTGGAGAGCGACGCCGCTGGGCAGCTGATGTTCTACGGCCCGGGCGCCGGCGGTTCGCCCACCGCCTCGGCCGTGCTCGGCGACCTGGTCGCCGTCTGCCGCAACCGGCTGAACGGCGCCACCGGGCCGGGCGAGTCGGCGTACGCCGACCTGACCGTCTCCCCGATGGGCGACGTCGTCACCCGGTACCACATCAGCCTTGACGTGGCCGACAAACCGGGCGTGCTCGCCCAGGTCGCCACCGTCTTCGCCGAGCACGGCGTGTCGATCGACACCGTTCGGCAGCAGGGCAAGGACGGCGAGGCCTCCCTCGTCGTCGTCACCCACCGGGCCTTCGACGCCTCCCTCTCCGGGACCGTCGAGGCACTGCGCAAGCTCGACACCGTGCGGGGTGTCGCCAGCATCATGCGGGTTGAAGGAGAGTAACCAGCAATGACCCACCAGTGGCGCGGAATCATCGAGGAGTACCGGGACAGGCTGCCGGTTTCCGACACCACGCCGGTCGTGACGCTCCGTGAGGGCGGCACGCCCCTCGTGCCCGCGCAGGTGCTCTCCGAGCGCACGGGCTGTGAGGTCCACCTGAAGGTGGAGGGAGCCAACCCCACCGGGTCCTTCAAGGACCGCGGTATGACCATGGCCATCAGCAAGGCCAAGGAGGAGGGGGCGAAGGCCGTCATCTGCGCCTCCACGGGCAACACGTCCGCCTCCGCCGCCGCGTACGCCGTGCGGGCCGGCATGGTCTCCGCCGTGCTCGTGCCGCAGGGCAAGATCGCCCTCGGCAAGATGGGCCAGGCCCTCGTGCACGGCGCGAAGATCCTCCAGGTCGACGGCAACTTCGACGACTGCCTCACCCTGGCGCGCGCGCTGAGCGAGAACTACCCCGTGGCGCTGGTGAATTCGGTCAACCCGGTGCGCATCGAGGGCCAGAAGACGGCTGCCTTCGAGATCGTGGACATGCTCGGCGACGCGCCCGACATCCACGTCCTGCCGGTCGGCAACGCGGGCAACATCACGGCCTACTGGAAGGGTTACAAGGAGTACGCCGCCGACGGCGTCTCCGGCAGGACTCCTCGTATGTGGGGCTTCCAGGCGTCCGGCAGTGCCCCGATCGTGCGGGGCGAGGTCGTCAAGGACCCGTCGACCATCGCCACCGCCATCCGCATCGGCAACCCCGCGTCCTGGAACCACGCCCTGGCCGCGCGGGACGAGTCCGGCGGTGCCATCGACGAGGTGACGGACCGTGAGATCCTGCGCGCCTACCGCCTGTTGGCCGCGCAGGAGGGCGTCTTCGTGGAGCCCGCCTCCGCCGCCTCCGTGGCCGGTCTGCTCAAGGCCGCCGAGCAGGGCAAGGTGGACCCGGGCCAGCGCATCGTGTGCACCGTCACCGGCAACGGCCTGAAGGACCCCGACTGGGCCGTCGCCGGTGCCCCGCAGCCGGTCACCGTCCCGGTCGACGCGGCCACCGCGGCCGAGCGCCTCGGCCTGGCCTGAGCGCCGGGAGCCGGAGCCGGGAGCCGGAACCAACCGGAGCCGGAGCCCGGACCGGGGCTTGAGGGCCCGGGTGCCCGAGCCGGAGCACCGAGGTGCCTGAGCCCGAGCGCACCGGCGCCCGAGCCCGAGCGCCGGGTCCGGGCGCTCGGGGTCCGGGAAATCCCTGACAGGGTGCACAGAGGGCATACGACACGCATCGTGCGCCTCCTGTGCGCCCTATGTCGCCACAGAACCTTCCTTCGATAGGCTGTACCGAACCCCGCCCGTGGCACATGCCCTCGCACATGGGCGGCGCCGCGCCGGCCGCGCGGCCTGAGGGTCTCCCGTACGTATCGAATGTCTTCGACAGTCACGCAGCTCAAGGAGAGTCAACGAGCGATGGCCGGTCCAGCGTTCCGCGCCGCCGCCGTCCGGGTGCGCGTTCCCGCCACCAGCGCCAACCTCGGTCCGGGCTTCGACGCCCTGGGCCTCGCGCTGGGGCTGTACGACGACGTGGTCGTCCGGGTGGCCGACTCCGGGCTGCACATCGACATCGCGGGAGAGGGCAGCGAGACCCTGCCGCGGGACGAGAGCCACCTCCTCGTCCGCTCCCTGCGCACCGCCTTCGACCTGCTGGGCGGGCAGCCCCGGGGCCTGGAGATCGTCTGCGCCAACCGCATCCCGCACGGCCGGGGCCTCGGCTCCTCCTCCGCCGCCATCTGCGCCGGCATCGTCGCCGCCCGCGCGGTGACCATAGGCGGCGAGGCCCGTCTGGACGACGCGGCGCTGCTGGAGCTGGCCACCGAGATCGAAGGCCACCCGGACAACGTGGCCGCCTGTCTGCTCGGCGGCTTCACCCTGTCCTGGATGGAGGCCGGTGCCGCCCGGGCCATCAGGATGCAGCCGCACCATTCCATCGTTCCGGTGGTTTTCGTGCCCGGGAAGCCGGTCCTGACCGAGACCGCGCGCGGTCTGCTCCCGCGCTCCGTGCCGCACGTCGACGCCGCCGCCAACGCGGGCCGCGCCGCCCTGCTCGTCGAGGCCCTGACCAGGCGCCCCGAGCTGCTGCTGCCCGCCACCGAGGACCGTCTGCACCAGGAGTACCGCGCGCCGGCCATGCCGGAGAGCGCCGCGCTGGTGGAGCGGCTGCGGGCCGACGGCATCCCGGCCGTCATCTCGGGCGCCGGGCCCACCGTCATGGCGCTCGCCGACGCGGACAGTGCCGACAAGGTCTCCCACCTCGCGGGTGAGGGATGGGCCGCCAACCGGCTGGACCTGGACGTCCAGGGAGCGAGCGTGCTGCCGCTTGCGACCTGACACACGGTTGCCGGATTTGGAGAGGGGGAATGTTTGTTGGATCCGGTAGTGTTAATCTCAAGTCTGCACCCGACCCCACCATGGCGAGGTGCCTCGTGTCCCCGTCCGGGACAGACATTCTTCCGGGAACCTCCCGCGCCACTCCGTGTTCCTTGCGTCGTACCTGGGCAGTACGTCGTATGCGAGCACTGAGCGGGCCGCCGGTGAGGGTACCCCCTCCGGGGGAGCTTCGGAATCGGTGCTACCACGCCACGTGACACTGGGTGCCACGGCTCGCGGAAGCGCCATCACCGCACATTTCTTCCGCCGCTTTGGCGGACCACCGCCCCGGCACGGTCCACAGAAGACAGGACCGTAGCCGGACAGCACAACCGGTCGCCGAGCCAGACAGGCCGACGTCCGCTCCAGGGAAGGACCCTTCGTGAGCGACACCACCGATCTGATGGGCGCACGTGTCGAGGAGACCGCTGCCGCGCCCGCCACGGACGCCTCCGCGCCTGCCACCGGTGCCGGCTCCCGGCGGCGCCGCGGTACCGGCCTTGAGGGCATGGTGCTGGCCGAGCTGCAGCAGGTTGCCTCGGGCCTCGGGATCAGGGGCACCGCGCGGATGCGCAAGAGCCAGCTGATCGAGGTCATCAAGGAGGCGCAGGCCGCCGGGGGTGCCCCCGCCGCCAAGGCCGACACCGCCACCGAGACCAAGCCGAAGCGCCGGGCCACCTCCAAGGCCCGCACCGGCGAGTCCGCCGAGAACGGCGAGAGCACGGCGAAGAAGGCGGAGGCCAAGACCGAGGCCCCCGCCGAGAAGGCCGTGGCCCAGCAGCAGATCGAGATCCCCGGCCAGCCGGCCTCCGACGACGCCCCGGCCGAGCGCCGTCGCCGTCGCGCCACCGCCGAGGCGGGCAGCCCGGCCGCGGGCGGCGCCGAGACCGTCGCCGCCGAGGCCAAGGGCGAGCCCAGGGCCGAGACGTCCGCGCAGCCGCAGGGCGAGGCCAGGGGCGACGCCGACGGCGATGGCCGTGGCCGCCGCGACCGCCGCGAGCGCGGCCGGGACCGCGACCGCCGCAACAAGGGCGACGACCAGCAGGGCCAGGGCGGCGGTCGGCAGGACCGGCAGGACCGCCAGGACCGGCAGCAGCAGGGCCAGCAGCAGGGCGGCGGCCGTCAGGACCGCAACACCGGTCCGCAGGACGACGACGACTTCGAGGGCGGCCGTCGCGGCCGTCGTGGCCGCTACCGCGACCGCCGTGGCCGCCGTGGCCGTGACGAGATCGCCGAGCCGCAGCTCGCCGAGGACGACGTCCTGATCCCGGTCGCGGGCATCCTGGACATCCTCGACAACTACGCCTTCATCCGGACCTCCGGCTACCTGCCCGGCCCGAACGACGTGTACGTCTCCCTCGCCCAGGTCCGCAAGAACGGCCTGCGCAAGGGCGACCACGTCACCGGTGCCGTCCGCCAGCCGAAGGAGGGCGAGCGCCGCGAGAAGTTCAACGCGCTGGTCCGCCTGGACTCCGTCAACGGCATGGCGCCCGAACACGGCCGTGGCCGCCCGGAGTTCAACAAGCTGACCCCGCTCTACCCGCAGGACCGGCTCCGCCTGGAGACCGACCCGGGTGTGCTCACCACCCGGATCATCGACCTGGTCTCGCCGATCGGTAAGGGCCAGCGCGGTCTGATCGTGGCCCCGCCGAAGACCGGTAAGACCATGATCATGCAGGCGATCGCCAACGCGATCACGCACAACAACCCCGAGTGCCACCTGATGGTCGTCCTCGTCGACGAGCGTCCGGAAGAGGTCACCGACATGCAGCGGTCGGTCAAGGGCGAGGTCATCTCCTCGACCTTCGACCGTCCGGCCGAGGACCACACGACCGTCGCCGAGCTGGCCATCGAGCGGGCCAAGCGACTGGTGGAGCTGGGCCACGACGTGGTCGTGCTGCTCGACTCGATCACGCGTCTGGGCCGCGCCTACAACCTGGCGGCGCCCGCCTCCGGCCGCATCCTGTCCGGTGGTGTCGACTCGACCGCGCTCTACCCGCCGAAGCGGTTCTTCGGTGCGGCGCGCAACATCGAGGACGGCGGCTCGCTGACCATCCTGGCCACGGCTCTCGTGGACACCGGGTCCCGCATGGACGAGGTGATCTTCGAGGAGTTCAAGGGCACCGGCAACATGGAGCTCAAGCTCGACCGGAAGCTCGCCGACAAGCGCATCTTCCCGGCGGTGGACGTCGACGCGTCCGGCACCCGTAAGGAAGAGATCCTGCTCGGCGCCGAGGAGCTGGGCATCGTCTGGAAGCTGCGCCGGGTGCTGCACGCGCTGGACCAGCAGCAGGCGATCGAGCTGCTTCTCGACAAGATGAAGCAGACCAAGTCGAACGTCGAGTTCCTGATGCAGATCCAGAAGACGACGCCGACGCCCGGCAACGGCGACTGACGGTTCGTCCCAGGGAACAGAACAGAGGCCCGCCCCCGTCCACCGTGACGGGGGCGGGCCTCTGGCATGGGGGCCGCAAGCGAGATCTTTGCCACAAGGGTCCCGGTGGGCGCCGGTTTCCGGGCGGACGATCTCCGGCCTCGAACCCGCAGGTGAGCGCCATATCCACGGATGGAACGACTACGCACAGTGTCCGTCGCCGTACGCGGTGGGCACTGTGCGTCGTGCAACCCTTTCCCGAGTTTCCCCGTCTGACCAGGCGGAGTGACGATGGAGCGGTGACGACCGCGCCTGACCCTGACCTCAGGGGGTAACCGACCTACGAGACCTAGGAGCGACGTGGCCGCCGAGAGTACGCCTCAGCCCGCCATGACAGAGCCGGGCACGACCTCGCGCCGCCGGGCCAAGGGCCGCCGCCGCAAGGCGCCCAGCACGGGACGCAGGGCCCTGCGCGCGACCGCCTGGACGGCGGCCGGCGTGGTGGTGCTGGGCGGGTCCGGCGCCGGGTACCTGTACTTCAAGCTCAACGGCAACCTGCACAGCGTCGACATCAACCAGGCCCTCGGCACCGACCGGCCCTCGAAGGTCGACAACGGCTCCGAGAACATCCTGGTCCTCGGCTCGGACACCCGCTCCGGCACGAACAAGAAGCTCGGCGGCGGCACGGACGACGGCAGCGCCCGCTCCGACACGGCGATGATCGTGCACCTGTACGAGGGCCACAAGCGGGCCAGCGTGGTCTCCATACCCCGGGACACCCTGGTGGACCGGCCCCAGTGCACCGACACCAAGGGCACCACCCACCCCGCCGCGTCCGGCGTGATGTTCAACGAGGCGTACTCCACCGGCGGCGCGGCCTGCGCGGTCAAGACCGTCGAGTCCATCAGCGGCGTCCGCATGGACCACTACCTCGAGGTCGACTTCCAGGGCTTCCAGAAGCTCATCGACGACCTCGGCGGGGTCCAGGTCACCACCACCAAGGACATCGACGACCGGCAGAGCCACCTGAAGCTCAAGGCCGGCACCCACTCCCTGAACGGTGAGCAGGCCCTCGGCCTGGTCCGCACCCGGCACGGCGTGGGCGACGGCTCCGACCTGGGCCGCATCCAGCTCCAGCAGGCGTTCGTCAAGGCCCTGATCGACCAGGTCAAGCACGTCGGCGTCCTCACGAACCCGAAGAAGCTGTACGACCTCGCCGACACCGCCACCAAGGCCGTCACCACCGACTCCGACCTCGGCTCGGTCAACTCCCTGATCGACTTCGCCGGCGGCCTGAAGGGCATCGGCTCGTCCCACATGAAGATGGTGACGATGCCGGTCCAGTACGACCCGGCCAACCCCAACCGCGTCCTCCTGGCCAAGACCAAGGCCCAACTGGTCTGGAACGCCCTGAAGAACGACCGCCCCATTCCGAAGTCGGCCACGGAAGGCACGGCCACGGGCGAGGCCAAGGGCGTCGTCAGCGCCGGTTAGGGGTGCGGTGATCAAGCGGCTCACCGTGCGGTGATCAAGCGGCTCACCCCTGGGCGGACCCACCCCTCACCTGAGCCGGAATAGAACAACCGCACCCCTGGTTTTGGGGGATGGCCCCAGTCCTGGCAGACTGGTACGTCGGTTCCGGTTCACGCCTCCGCATCCCGCGGCAGCGACCCGGCGCCCTCCCGAAACCTAGGAGACACCTTGAAGCGCGACATCCACCCCGCGTACGTCGAGACGCAGGTCAGCTGCACCTGCGGCGCGTCGTTCACCACGCGCAGCACCATCGAGTCCGGCACCATCCGGGCCGAGGTCTGCTCCGAGTGCCACCCGTTCTACACGGGCAAGCAGAAGATCCTCGACACCGGTGGCCGTGTGGCCCGCTTCGAGGCCCGCTTCGGCAAGGCTGCCGCCGGCTCCAAGAAGTAGCGAGCCCCATTTCGCCGGTCCACGGTCACGCCCTCGCGGGGGTGTGCCCGGGACCGGCGTTTTTGGTCGCCCGCCCTTCCCACCACCGCAGTACAGGAGCCCAAGATGTTCGAGGCCGTCGAGGAACTCGTCGCCGAGCACGCCGACCTGGAGAAGAAGCTCGCCGATCCGTCGGTCCACGCCGACCAGGCGAACGCGCGCAAGCTGAACAAGCGCTACGCCGAGCTGACCCCGATCGTCGCCACGTACCGCTCCTGGAAGCAGCACGGCGACGACATCGAGACCGCGCGCGAGCTGGCCGCCGACGACCCCGACTTCGCGGCCGAGGTCAAGGACCTGGAGAAGCGGCGCGAGGAGCTGACCGACAAGCTGCGCCTGCTGCTCGTCCCGCGCGACCCCAGTGACGACAAGGACGTCATCCTGGAGATCAAGGCGGGTGCCGGCGGCGACGAGTCGGCGCTGTTCGCGGGCGACCTGCTGCGCATGTACCTGCGCTACGCCGAGCGCGTCGGCTGGAAGACCGAGATCATCGACGCCACCGAGTCCGAGCTGGGCGGCTACAAGGACGTCCAGGTCGCGGTGAAGGCCCGCGGGCAGATCGAGCCCGGCCAGGGCGTGTGGGCCCGGCTGAAGTACGAGGGCGGGGTGCACCGCGTGCAGCGGGTCCCGGCCACCGAGTCCCAGGGCCGTATCCACACCTCCGCCGCCGGTGTCCTCGTGACCCCAGAGGCCGAGGAGGTGGACGTGGAGATCAACCCCAACGACCTCCGCATCGACGTCTACCGGTCCTCCGGCCCGGGCGGCCAGTCCGTCAACACCACCGACTCCGCCGTGCGCATCACGCACATCCCGACCGGAGTCGTCGCCTCCTGCCAGAACGAGAAGAGCCAGTTGCAGAACAAGGAGCAGGCGATGCGTATCCTGCGCTCCAGGCTGCTCGCCATGGCGCAGGAGGAGGCGGAGAGGGAGGCGGCCGACGCCCGCCGCAGCCAGGTCCGCACCGTCGACCGCTCCGAGAAGATCCGCACCTACAACTTCCCGGAGAACCGCATCTCGGACCACCGCGTCGGCTTCAAGGCGTACAACCTGGTCCAGGTCCTGGACGGCGACCTCGACGCCGTCATCCAGGCCTGTGTCGACGCCGACTCGGCGGCGAAGCTCGCCGCCGCCTGAGAGCCGTCCGCACGCACGAGCACGAGTACGACACGGAGGACTCGCGTGAACCTGCTGCTCGCAGAGGTGGCCCAGGCCACCCAGCGGCTGGCCGACGCCGGCGTGCCCTCGCCGCGCACCGACGCGGAGGAGCTGGCCGCGTTCGTGCACGGCGTGAAGCGCGGCGAACTGCACTCCGTGAAGGACGCCGACTTCGACGCCCGGTACTGGGAGGTCATCGCCCGGCGCGAGCAGCGCGAGCCGCTCCAGCACATCACCGGGCGGGCCTACTTCCGGTACCTGGAGCTCCAGGTCGGGCCGGGGGTGTTCGTGCCCCGGCCGGAGACCGAGTCGGTGGTCGGCTGGGCCATAGACGCCGTGCGTGCCATGGACGTGGTCGAGCCCGGCATCGTCGACCTGTGCACCGGCTCCGGCGCCATCGCGCTGGCCCTCGCCCAGGAGGTCCCGCGCTCGCGCGTGCACGCCGTGGAGCTGTCCGAGGACGCCCTGGTGTGGACCCGCAAGAACATGGCCGGCTCCCGCGTCGACCTGCGCCAGGGCGACGCGCTGACCGCCTTCCCGGACCTCGACGGCCAGGTCGACCTGGTCATCTCCAACCCGCCGTACATCCCGCTCACCGAGTGGGAGTACGTCGCCCCGGAGGCCCGTGACTACGACCCGGAGATGGCGCTGTTCTCCGGCGAGGACGGCCTGGACCTCATCCGGGGCATCGAACGCACCGCGCACCGGCTGCTGCGCCCGGGCGGGGTCGTCGTGATCGAGCACGCCGACACCCAGGGCGGCCAGGTGCCGTGGATCTTCACCGAGGAGCGGGGCTGGGCCGACGCGGCCGATCACCCCGACCTCAACAACCGCCCGCGGTTCGCCACCGCCCGCAAGGCGCTGCCGTGAGCACCCCCCAGTTCTCAACCCCGCAGTACGTGTACGAGGAGGCCAGCTAGACATGGCACGGCGATACGACACCAACGACGCGACCGACCGTGTGACGGGTCTGCGCGAGGCCGCGTCCGCCGTCCGCCGGGGCGAGCTGGTGGTCCTGCCGACCGACACGGTGTACGGCATCGGCGCCGACGCGTTCTCCTCGGAGGCCGTCGCCGACCTGCTCGCCGCCAAGGGCCGGGGCCGCAACATGCCCACCCCTGTCCTCATCGGCTCCCCGAACACCCTGCACGGCCTCGTCACGGACTTCTCCGAGCTGGCCTGGGAGCTGGTCGACGCGTTCTGGCCGGGTGCCCTCACGCTCGTCGCCAAGCACCAGCCGTCCCTCCAGTGGGACCTCGGCGACACCCGCGGCACGGTCGCCGTCCGCATGCCGCTGCACCCGGTCGCCATCGAACTGCTCACCGAGGTCGGCCCGATGGCCGTCTCCTCGGCGAACCTCACCGGCCACCCGGCGCCGGAGGACTGCGACGCCGCGCAGGAGATGCTCGGCGACTCCGTCTCCGTCTACCTCGACGGCGGCCCCACCCCGGGCAACGTGCCGTCGTCCATCGTGGACGTCTCCCGCGAGGTGCCGGTGCTGCTGCGCGCGGGCGCGCTCTCCGCGGAGGAGCTGCGCAAGGTCGTACCCGACCTTGAGGTGGCGAATTGACGGCCCCTGAAGCGGGGCGTGGCATAGGCGGCGGGGGCTACAGCGCGGAGGAGACGACGACGTTCGGGTTCCCCCGCGACACCTTCCGCATCCTCCACGTCAGCACCGGCAATGTGTGCCGCTCGCCCATCACCGAGCGGCTGACCCGCCACTTCGTCGCGGAGCGGCTCGGCGTACTCGGTGGCGGGCTGATCGTGGAGAGCGCCGGGACCTGGGGCCACGAGGGCGCGCCCATGGAGTCCCACGCGGAGACCGTGCTGGCCGAGTTCGGGGCGGACGCCTCCGGGTTCGTCGGCCGGGAGCTGCTGGACGAGCACGTGATCAGGGCGGATCTGGTGCTGACCGCCACCCGCGACCACCGCGCCCAGGTCATCTCCATGGGCCATTCGGCGGGCCTGCGCACCTTCACCCTGAAGGAGTTCACCCGCCTGGTCCGGGCGATAGATCCGGCCACCCTGCCGCCCCTGGAGGACGGCGTGGTCATGCGGGCCCGGGCGCTGGTGCGCGCGGCGGCGGCACTGCGCGGCTGGCTGCTGGCCCCGACCGCGGAGGCCGACGAGGTGTACGACCCGTACGGCGCCCCGCTCACCTTCTTCCGGTCGATCGGCGACGAGATACGGGACGCCCTGGACCCGGTGGTGACGGCGCTGACCGGGGTCGCGGCACGGACGTAGGGCGCGCGGCCGCAATACCGGGCGTCCCGCACCTGCCCGGCCTACATTGGGGATACGTCACCGCCGACCGCCCCGGGAGCCCGCCATGTCGGTCACCCATTCCCTTGAGACCGACGTCCTGCGCCGGCAGGACCCGGCCATGGCCGAGATCCTCCTGGCCGAGCTGGAGAGGCAGTCGACCACGCTCCAGCTGATCGCCGCCGAGAACTTCTGCTCCCCGGCCGTGCTCGCCGCCCTCGGCTCCGCGCTCGCCAACAAGTACGCCGAGGGCTACCCCGGCGCCCGGCACCACGGCGGCTGCGAGCTCGTCGACGTCGCCGAACGCGCGGCCATCGACCGGGCCAAGGCCCTGTTCGGCGCCGCGCACGCCAATGTCCAGTCCCACTCCGGTTCCTCGGCCGTCCTGGCCGCCTACGCGGCCCTGCTGCGCCCCGGTGACACCGTCCTCGCCCTCGGCCTGCCCTACGGCGGCCACCTCACCCACGGCTCCCCGGCGAACTTCTCCGGCCGCTGGTTCGACTTCGTCGGCTACGGCGTCGACGCCGAGACCGGGCTGATCGACCACGACCAGGTGCGCCACCTGGCCCGCAACCACCGGCCCAAGGCGATCGTGTGCGGCTCCATCGCCTACCCCCGGCACCTGGACTACGCCTTCTTCCGCGAGGTCGCCGACGAGGTCGGGGCCTATCTGATCGCCGACGCCGCGCATCCGATCGGCCTGGTCGCCGGGGGAGCGGCACCGAATCCGGTGCCGTACGCGGACATCGTGTGCGCGACCACGCACAAGGTGCTGCGCGGTCCGCGCGGCGGGATGATCCTGTGCGGCCCGGAGCTTGCCGAGCGCGTGGACCGGGCCGTCTTCCCCTTCACCCAGAGCGGCGCCCAGATGCACACCATCGCCGCCAAGGCCGTCGCGTTCGGCGAGGCGGCGACCCCGGCGTTCACCGTGTACGCCCACCAGGTGGTCGCCAACGCGCGCGTGCTGGCCGGTCATCTGGCCGCGGAGGGGCTGGCCGTCACCACCGGCGGCACGGACACCCACCTGATCACCGCCGACCCCGCCCCGCTCGGCGTGGACGGCCGCACCGCGCGCGGCCGGCTGCTGGCGGCCGGCCTGGTGCTGGACTGCTGCGCGCTGCCGCACGGCGACGGCCGCGGGCTGCGCCTGGGCACGGCCGCGGTGACCACCCAGGGCATGGGCGAGCCGGAGATGGTGCGGATCGCGGCGCTGCTGGCGGCCGTGCTGCGCGGCGAGACGGAGCCGGTCGCGGCGCGGGAGGAGGCGCGCGCGCTCACCGGCCAGTTTCCGCCGTATCCCGGCTGAACCGGGGTAGCCGACGGGGGTGCACAGCCACTCGTGCAACCATCGTCGCTACCCGGAAGTCCTCATCCGTATGCGTCCGTCGCTAGGGTGTGGGGCTGTGATGGCCAGCGAGACCTGTGGGGAAGCCCGTGCGTGAATACCTGCTGACGCTCTGCATCACGGCTGCGGTGACGTACCTCCTGACGGGACCGGTACGGAAGTTCGCGATCGTGGCCGGGGCGATGCCGGAGATCCGTGCCCGGGACGTGCACCGGGAACCCACTCCGCGCCTCGGCGGTATCGCGATGTTCTTCGGGCTGTGCGCGGGTCTGCTGGTCGCCGACCACCTGACCAACCTCAACGAGGTCTTCGCGAAGTCCAACGAGCCGCGGGCGCTGCTCTCCGGCGCGGCCCTGATCTGGCTGATCGGTGTCCTGGACGACAAGTTCGAGATCGACGCGCTGATCAAGCTGGGCGGTCAGATGATCGCCGCGGGCGTGATGGTCATGCAGGGTCTGACGATCCTGTGGCTGCCCATCCCGGGCGTCGGCAACGTCGCCCTGACCCAGTGGCAGGGCACGCTGCTGACGGTGGCCCTGGTGGTCATCACGATCAACGCGGTGAACTTCGTGGACGGCCTGGACGGCCTCGCGGCCGGCATGGTGTGCATCGCGGCGGGCGCGTTCTTCCTGTACGCGTACCGGATCTGGTACTCGTACGGCATCGAGGCCGCCGCCCCCGGCACCCTGTTCGCGGCGATCCTGATGGGTATGTGCCTGGGCTTCCTGCCGCACAACATGCACCCGGCGCGGATCTTCATGGGCGACTCGGGGTCGATGCTCATCGGCCTGGTGCTGTCGGCCGGCGCGATCTCGATCACCGGCCAGGTGGACCCGGACGCGCTGAACCTGTACGCGGGTTCGGAGAAGGCGGCGGTCCACCAGACGGTCCCGGTGTACATCCCGCTGCTGCTGCCGCTGACGATCATCGCCGTACCGGCCGCCGACCTGGTGCTGGCGATCGTGCGCCGCACCTGGCGCGGTCAGTCGCCGTTCGCCGCCGACCGCGGCCATCTGCACCACCGTCTGCTGGAGATCGGCCACTCGCACAGCCGGGCCGTGCTGATCATGTACTTCTGGTCGGCGCTGATCGGCTTCGGCGCGCTGGCGTACTCGGTCAACTCGGCGTCGATGTGGATCGTGCTGGGCGTGGTCTTCCTGAGCGCGGTCGGCCTGGTCCTGCTGCTGCTCCCGCGCTTCACCCCGCGCGTGCCGGTGTGGGCCCAGCGGTTCGTGCCGCCGCGGTACCGCAGGCGGCGCCGGGCTCCCGAGGCCACCGCGGCGGCGGAGGCCGCCACCGGCACGGAAGCGGAGGCTCCGGGCGGCGAGGAGCGGACCCCGGTCACGGCCGGTGTCTCGGGCGTCAACGGGGCGACCGCGATCGGCGCCAGGTCACGATTCCTCGATCGCCGTTGACGGCCAAGGTAAGAATCTGACTAGAGCATTGCCAACTCGTGGGGGAGCAAACGCCCCTAATACCAGACAAGTGGGCACGGTTTTTGCACAGACGCGCACTGTCACTCTCATGTGTGACAGCGAGCACACCCACCAGGTAAAGACCTCATCAAATAGTTTGTGATACGGTTCACGAGAACCCCGGATAGAACCGAAGGACCCGAGTGCGACGGTCCATTGGTGTGAGGTCTCGATCACTCAGCCCGGGACTACGCTCGTCCATGACGACACCCTGCCCCCTGTGAAAAGCGGAGTTGCCGCCATGCCGTCCAATGACGTCCGGAACCTTGCGCAGATCGCCGTGCCCACGGCGGCTGCCGGCGTGATCGCCGTCGCCGTGAGCGCCGCGGTCGCGGGGGGCAAGGGCGCGCTCGGCGCGGTCGTCGGCACGGTGTTGGCCATCCTGTTCATGGGAATCGGCCTCTACGTGCTCCAGTGGACGGCAAAAACGCTCCCGCAGCTCTTCCAGGCGATGGGGCTGCTGCTCTACGTCGCCCAGCTGCTGCTCCTCCTGATCTTCGTCGCCGTCTTCAAGGACACCTCGCTCTTCAACGCGAAGACGTTCGCCGTGTCGCTCGTCGTCGCGACCGTCGTGTGGATGGCCGCGCAGGCACGCGCGCACATGAAGGCCAAGATCTTCTACATCGACCCGGACTCCGCGAAGAGTGAGAAGCCCGAGAAGACAGGGCGGAAGCCGTGAGGGGTAGGGGCGGGATAAAGGCTTGTGAGATCTCCTGCTATCGTCCGGTGCCAACTGCGGCATCGCGGGCGCGGGCATCTGAGCTGACGCCTGCTCGATCGCGAGGCTCGATGCCCCCCAGCCGCCCCCACATCCGTAACACCAGTCCGGTGCCGATCCGCGGCCATGTGCCGCGCCGACACAACGAGGTTGCCGAACCCATGCGTCACGCCGAAGGAGCCCGCGGTGAGTGCTGACCAGACCCAGCTCGCCTTCGACTGGAGTTGTCGGATCATGTCCGACAACGGGTGTGGCTTCCCGGCTCCGGGCCTGCACTCCTTCCTGTTCAAGCCGCTCGCCACGGTCGGCGGCTTCGAGTTCAACAAGGTGATGCTGCTCGCGCTCGTCACCAGCGTGCTCGTCGTCGCCTTCTTCTGGGCCGCCTTCGGCAAAGCCAAGGTCGTCCCGGGCAAGCTCCAGATGATCGGCGAGGCAGGCTACGACTTCGTCCGCCGCGGCATCGTGTACGAGACCCTCGGCAAGCGCGAGGGCGAGAAGTGGGTGCCGCTCATGGTCTCCCTCTTCTTCTTCATCTGGATCATGAACGTGTGGTCCGTGGTCCCGCTCGCGCAGTTCCCGGTCTCCTCGATCATCGCCTACCCGGCGGTGCTCGCCGCGATCGTCTACGTCACCTGGGTCGCGCTGACCTTCAAGAAGCACGGCTTCGTCGGCTTCTTCAAGAACGTCACCGGCTACGACAAGTCGCTCGGCCCGGTGCTGCCGCTGGTCATGGTCATCGAGTTCTTCTCGAACCTGCTGGTCCGCCCGTTCACGCACGCGGTGCGACTGTTCGCCAACATGTTCGCCGGTCACCTGATGCTGGTGATGTTCACCGTCGCCTCCTGGTACCTGCTGAACAGCTGGATGGTCCCGGCCGCCGGCGTCTCCTTCGTGATGACGATGGCCATGATCTGCTTCGAGCTCTTCGTCCAGGCCGTCCAGGCGTACGTCTTCGTCCTGCTGGCCTGCTCCTACATTCAGGGCGCTCTCGCCGAGCACCACTGAGTCGTACCACCGCCCCCAACCCCCAGTCGTCCGGTGGCCAACCCCCACCGGTCCATGAAAGAGAAGGAAGAACCGGCATGTCCGCTCTCCAGACCCTTGCTGCTGAAACCGGCGTCCACGGCTCCGTCGGCTCCATCGGTTACGGCCTCGCCGCGATCGGCCCCGGCATCGGCGTCGGCATCATCTTCGGTAACGGCACCCAGGCCCTGGCCCGTCAGCCCGAGGCCGCCGGTCTGATCCGCGCCAACCAGATCCTGGGCTTCGCCTTCTGTGAGGCGCTCGCCCTCATCGGCATCGTTATGCCGTTCGTGTTCGGTAAGTAATCAGCGCTTACCCGACACGAATCGACGAAAGGCACTGATGTGATCGCCAACCTGGTTGCACTCGCGGCCGAGGAGGAGCAGAACCCGCTCGTTCCTCCGGGTCCCGAGCTGCTCGTCGGCACCATCGCCTTCGCCATCGTGTTCTTCTTCTTCTGGAAGAAGCTGCTTCCGAACATCAACAAGGTTCTGGAGGAGCGTCGCGCGGCGATCGAAGGCGGCATCGAAGAGGCCGACGCCATGAAGGTCGAGGCCCAGAGCGTCCTTGAGCAGTACAAGGCCCAGCTCGCCGAGGCCCGGCACGAGGCCGCGCGCCTGCGCCAGGAGGCGCAGGAGCAGGGTGCCGCCCTCATCGCCGAGATGCGGGCCGAAGGCCAGCGCCAGCGCGAGGAGATCGTCACCGCCGGCCACGCCCAGATCGAGGCCGACCGCAAGGTCGCCGCGTCCGCGCTGCGTCAGGACGTCGGCAAGCTCGCCACCGAACTGGCCGGCAAGCTCGTCGGCGAGTCCCTTGAGGACCACGCCCGCCAGAGCCGTGTGATCGACCGCTTCCTCGACGAGCTTGAGGAGAAGGCCGAGGCCGCGCGATGAACGGAGCGAGCCGCGAGGCCCTGGCAGCCGCACGTGAGCGTCTCGACGCGCTGACGGACTCCACGTCCGTCGACGCCGCGAAGCTCGCGGACGAGCTGGCGGCCGTCACCGCGCTGCTCGACCGCGAGGCCGGCCTGCGCCGGGTCCTCACCGACCCGGCGCAGCCCGGGGAGGCGAAGGCGCAGCTGGTCCAGCGCCTGATCGGCGGCCAGGTCAGTGGCTCCGCCGCCGACCTGGTGTCCGGACTGGCCCGGTCCCGCTGGTCGCAGCCCCGCGACCTGGTGGACGCGCTGGAGGAGCTGGCGAACATCGCCGACCTCACGGCCGCGGAGAAGACGGGCACCCTCGACGACGTCGAGGACGAGCTGTTCCGGTTCGGCCGGATCGTCTCCTCCAACACCGGGCTGCGCGCCGCGCTCACCAACCGTGCCGCCGGTACTTCGGCCAAGACCGAGCTGCTGCACCGGCTCCTGGGCGGACGGGCCAAGCCGGTCACCGAGCGGCTGGTGACGCGCCTCGCGACCGCGCCGCGTGGACGTAGCCTGGAGACGGGACTGGAGTCCCTGTCCAAGCTCGCCGCCGAGCGCCGGAACCGCATGGTCGCCGTCGTCACCTCGGCGGTGCCGCTGAGCGACGGGCAGCGCGAGCGCCTCGGTGCCGCCCTGACCAAGCTCTACGGACGTCGGATGCACCTCAACCTCGACGTCGACCCCGAGGTCGTCGGCGGGATCCGGGTGCAGGTCGGTGACGAGGTCATCAACGGCTCCCTCGCGGACCGGCTGGACGAGGCCGCCCGCCGCATGGCGAGCTAGCAGCAACTCGATATTTCGAGAAGAGCAGTACGTACTTACGGCCCTGGTTGGGCCGTGCAGAGGATTCCTGGGGGTCGCCCCCAGACCCCCAAAGTGAAACTTCGGGCCCAACAAGGAGAGCAGGGAACCCAGATGGCGGAGCTCACGATCCGGCCGGAGGAGATCCGGGACGCGCTGGAGAACTTCGTCCAGTCGTACAAGCCGGACGCGGCCTCGCGCGAGGAGGTCGGTACGGTCACCCTTGCCGGCGACGGCATCGCGAAGGTCGAGGGCCTGCCCTCGGCCATGGCCAACGAACTGCTGAAGTTCGAGGACGGCACCCTCGGCCTCGCGCTGAACCTGGAAGAGCGCGAGATCGGTGCCATCGTCCTCGGTGAGTTCAGCGGCATCGAGGAGGGTCAGCCGGTCACGCGCACCGGTGAGGTCCTCTCCGTCGCGGTCGGCGAGGGCTACCTCGGCCGTGTCGTCGATCCGCTCGGCAACCCGATCGACGGCCTCGGCGAGATCGAGACCGACGGCCGCCGCGCCCTTGAGCTGCAGGCCCCCACGGTCATGCAGCGCAAGTCGGTGCACGAGCCGATGGAGACGGGTTACAAGGCCGTCGACGCGATGACCCCGATCGGCCGTGGTCAGCGTCAGCTGATCATCGGCGACCGCCAGACCGGCAAGACCGCCCTGGCCGTCGACACGATCATCAACCAGCGTGACAACTGGCGCTCGGGCGACCCGAAGAAGCAGGTCCGCTGCATCTACGTCGCCATCGGCCAGAAGGGCTCCACCATCGCCGGCGTGCGCCGCGCGCTGGAGGAGAACGGCGCGCTGGAGTACACGACCATCGTCGCCGCCCCGGCGTCCGACCCGGCCGGCTTCAAGTACCTGGCGCCGTACACCGGTTCGGCCATCGGCCAGCACTGGATGTACCAGGGCAAGCACGTCCTGATCATCTTCGACGACCTGTCGAAGCAGGCCGACGCCTACCGTGCCGTGTCGCTGCTGCTGCGCCGCCCGCCGGGCCGTGAGGCCTACCCGGGTGACGTCTTCTACCTGCACTCCCGGCTGCTGGAGCGCTGCGCCAAGCTCTCCGACGACATGGGTGCCGGTTCGATGACCGGTCTGCCGATCGTCGAGACCAAGGCCAACGACGTCTCGGCGTTCATCCCGACCAACGTCATCTCCATCACCGACGGCCAGTGCTTCCTGGAGTCGGACCTGTTCAACGCCGGTCAGCGCCCCGCGCTGAACGTCGGTATCTCCGTCTCCCGAGTCGGTGGTTCCGCGCAGCACAAGGCGATGCGCCAGGTCTCCGGCCGCCTCCGTGTGGACCTCGCCCAGTTCCGTGAGCTGGAGGCGTTCGCCGCCTTCGGTTCCGACCTGGACGCGGCCTCGAAGGCCCAGCTGGAGCGCGGTCAGCGCATGGTCGAGCTGCTGAAGCAGGACCAGTACCAGCCGATGGCCACCGAGGACCAGGTCGTCTCCGTCTGGGCCGGCACCAACGGCCGCATGGACGACGTACCGGTCGCCGACATCCGCCGCTTCGAGAAGGAGCTGCTGGACTTCCTGCACCGGAAGCACCAGGGCCTGCTCACCTCCATCCGCGAGGGCGCCAAGATGTCGGACGACACGATCCAGGCGATCGACGACGCCGTGGCGGAGTTCAAGAAGCAGTTCGAGACGAGCGACGGCAAGCTGCTCGGCGAGGACGTTCCTGCCGCTGCCGCCAAGTGACGTAAGGAAGGGACCTGACTCATGGGAGCCCAGCTCCGGGTCTACAAGCGTCGCATCCGATCCGTCAGCGCGACCAAGAAGATCACCAAGGCGATGGAGATGATCGCCGCCTCGCGCGTCGTCAAGGCGCAGCGCAAGGTGGCGGCCTCCACGCCGTACGCGCAGGAGCTCACGCGCGCGGTCACGGCGGTCGGTACGGGTTCGAACACCAAGCATCCGCTCACCACGGAGACGGAGAACCCGACCCGTGCCGCGGTCCTGCTCCTCACGAGCGACCGCGGTCTGGCCGGCGCCTTCAACTCCAACGCCATCAAGGCGGCGGAGCAGCTGACCGAGCGCCTGGAGCGCGAGGGCAAGCAGGTCGACACGTACATCGTCGGCCGGCGCGGTGTGGCCCACTACAACTTCCGTGAGCGCAAGATCGCGGAGTCGTGGAGCGGCTTCACCGACGAGCCCACGTACGCGGACGCCAAGAAGGTGGCGGCGCCGCTGATCGAGGCCATCGAGAAGGAGACGGCCGAGGGCGGCGTGGACGAACTCCACATCGTCTTCACCGAGTTCGTCTCGATGATGACGCAGACGGCGCTCGACGCCCGGCTGCTGCCGCTGCGCCTCGAAGAGGTCGCCGAGGAGGCTCACCCCAAGGGCGAGATCCTCCCGCTGTACGACTTCGAGCCCTCGGCGGAGGACGTCCTCGACGCCCTGCTGCCGCGCTACGTGGAGAGCCGTATCTACAACGCGCTGCTCCAGTCGGCCGCTTCGAAGCACGCCGCCACGCGGCGCGCGATGAAGTCGGCCACCGACAACGCGGGCGAGCTGATCAACACGCTCTCCCGTCTTGCCAACGCGGCCCGCCAGGCCGAAATCACCCAGGAAATCAGCGAGATCGTCGGTGGCGCGAGCGCCCTGGCCGACGCGACCGCGGGGAGTGACCGATAAATGACCACCACTGTTGAGACCGCGACGGCTACGGGCCGCGTCGCCCGGGTCATCGGCCCGGTCGTCGACGTGGAGTTCCCCGTCGACGCGATGCCGGACATCTACAACGCCCTCCACGTCGAGGTCGCCGACCCGGCCAACGCGGGCGAGAAGAAGACGCTGACCCTGGAGGTCGCCCAGCACCTGGGTGACGGCCTGGTCCGCACCATCTCCATGCAGCCGACCGACGGTCTGGTCCGCCAGGCCCCGGTCGTCGACACCGGCGACGGCATCACCGTCCCGGTCGGTGACTTCACCAAGGGCAAGGTGTTCAACACCCTCGGTGAGGTGCTGAACGTCGACGAGCAGTACGAGGGCGAGCGCTGGTCCATCCACCGCAAGGCCCCGAACTTCGACGAGCTTGAGTCGAAGACCGAGATGTTCGAGACCGGCGTCAAGGTCATCGACCTGCTGACCCCGTACGTCAAGGGCGGCAAGATCGGTCTGTTCGGCGGCGCCGGCGTCGGCAAGACGGTGCTCATCCAGGAGATGATCTACCGTGTCGCCAACAACCACGACGGTGTCTCCGTGTTCGCCGGTGTCGGTGAGCGCACCCGTGAGGGCAACGACCTGATCGAGGAGATGTCCGACTCGGGCGTCATCGACAAGACCGCGCTGGTCTTCGGTCAGATGGACGAGCCGCCGGGCACCCGTCTGCGCGTCGCGCTGGCCGGCCTCACCATGGCCGAGTACTTCCGTGACGTCCAGAAGCAGGACGTGCTGTTCTTCATCGACAACATCTTCCGCTTCACGCAGGCCGGTTCCGAGGTCTCCACGCTGCTCGGCCGTATGCCGTCCGCGGTGGGTTACCAGCCGAACCTGGCCGACGAGATGGGCCTCCTCCAGGAGCGCATCACCTCGACCCGCGGTCACTCGATCACCTCGATGCAGGCGATCTACGTCCCCGCCGACGACCTGACCGACCCGGCCCCGGCCACCACCTTCGCCCACCTCGACGCGACGACGGTTCTGTCCCGTCCGATCTCCGAGAAGGGCATCTACCCGGCCGTGGACCCGCTGGACTCCACGTCCCGGATCCTGGACCCGCGCTACATCTCGCAGGACCACTACAGCGCTGCCATGCGCGTGAAGACGATCCTGCAGAAGTACAAGGACCTCCAGGACATCATCGCGATCCTCGGTATCGACGAGCTCGGCGAGGAGGACAAGCTCGTCGTCCACCGTGCCCGTCGTGTGGAGCGCTTCCTGTCCCAGAACACCCACGTCGCCAAGCAGTTCACCGGCGTGGACGGCTCGGACGTGCCGCTCGACGAGTCGATCGCCGCGTTCAACGCGATCTGCGACGGCGAGTACGACCACTTCCCCGAGCAGGCGTTCTTCATGTGCGGTGGTCTTGAGGACCTCAAGAAGAACGCGAAGGAGCTGGGCGTCTCCTGACTTCGGGCACTCGCCTGAGTCGTGAGGGGGCGGGGTACGTCCCGCCCCCTCACTCACGCCCACTAGAATTGACCCCAACACCCGGCACCCCTGCCGGGTGGTGACCCGAGGAGCCACCCTTGGCTGCTGAGCTGCACGTCGAGCTGGTCGCCGCCGACCGCCAGGTCTGGTCCGGCGAGGCCACCCTGGTCGTCGCGCGCACCACGTCCGGCGACATCGGCGTCATGCCCGGTCACCAGCCGCTGCTCGGTGTGCTGGAGTCGGGCCCGGTGACCATCCGTACGAGTGAAGGTGGAACGGTCGTCGCCGCGGTGCACGGCGGTTTCGTCTCGTTCGCGGACAACAAGCTGTCCCTGCTGGCCGAGATCGCCGAGCTGTCGGACGAGATCGATGTCCAGCGCACGGAGCGGGAACTGGAGCGTGCGAAGGCGGAGGGCGACGCCGTCGCCGAGCGCCGCGCGGACGTCCGACTGCGTGCTGCGACGGCGCGCTGAACCAGCCGCGCCGTACGTTGACGTCACTCAGCCGCGGCCGGCCCGGAGCAATCCGGTGCCGGTCGCGGCTGAGGCAGATGTGGGTGTTTTTTCCGTTTCATTACTCAGTCGTAGAAGCAGTTCTACCTAGGAGACGAGGAGGTCGGTGCCGATGGTCCTCGCTCTGACTGTGTGCGGGATCGTGGTCGCGCTCGTGGTGGTGGGACTGTTCCTGTTCGGGCTGCGCCGCAGGCTCATCCAGCGCTCCGGTGGCACCTTCGACTGTTCGCTGCGCTGGGACCTGCCCGAGAATCCGGACTCGGGCGGCAAGGGCTGGTCCTACGGTGTCGCCCGCTACAACGGCGACCGGATCGAGTGGTACCGGGTCTTCTCCTACGCCCCCCGCCCCCGCCGCGTCCTGGAGCGCGGTCAGATCGAGGTGGCCGGGCGCCGGCTGCCCGAGGGCGAGGAGGAGCTGGCGCTGCTGTCCGACGCGGTGGTGCTGGCCTGTACGCACCGGGGCACGCGCCTGGAACTCGCCATGAGCGAAGACGCGCTGACCGGTTTCCTCGCGTGGCTGGAGGCAGCCCCGCCGGGTCAGCGCGTCAATGTCGCTTAGTGCTCTGTTCGCTCTTACAGGTTGCTGCTGATCGCGTTCACCAGTTCACCGTTGCTGGTGTCGCCGCTGAACTCCCAGAAGAACGCGCCGCCGAGGCCCTGGTTCTTGGCCCACGCCATCTTCGAGGCGATGGTGGCGGGGGTGTCGTACGACCACCAGTTGCTGCCGCAGTGCGCGTAGGCGGTGCCGGCGACGGTGCCGGTGGCCGGGCAGGACGTCTTGAGGACCTTGTAGTCCTCGATGCCCTGCTCGTAGGTGCCGGTCGCCGGGCCGGTGGCCGTGCCGCCCGGGGCGTCCTGGGTGACGCCGGTCCAGCCGCGGCCGTAGAAACCGATGCCGATGAGCAGCTTCTTCGCGGGCACGCCGATCGCCTTGAACTTGGCCATCGCGTCGGCGGTGGTGAAGCCCGCCTTCGGGATGCCGTCGTACGAGGTGAGCGGGGAGTGGGGGGCGGTGGGGCCCTTGGCGTCCCAGGCGCCGAAGAAGTCGTACGTCATCACGTTGTACCAGTCGACGTACTGGGCGGCGCCCGCGTAGTCCGCGGCCTCGATCTTGCCGCCGGCCGAGCCGTCGGCGGTGGTGGCCGCGGTGACCAGGTTGTTCGAGCCGAACTTGGCGCGCAGCGCGGACATCACGTTCTTGAAGGCCGCGGCCCCGCTGGTGTCACAGGTCAGACCGCAGGCGTTCGGGTACTCCCAGTCGATGTCGATGCCGTCGAAGACATCGGCCCAGCGCGGGTCCTCGACCAGGTCGTAGCAGGACTGGGCGAAGGCGGCCGGGTTCTTGGCCGCGTCCGCGAAGCCGCCGGACCAGGTCCAGCCGCCGAAGGACCACAGCACCTTGATGTTCGGGTACTTGGCCTTCAGCTGCCGCAGCTGGTTGAAGTTGCCGCGCAGCGGCTGGTCCCAGGTGTCGGCGACGCCGCTGACCGACTGGTCGGCGGTGAAGGCCTTGTCGTAGTCGGCGTAGGAGTCGCCGATCGCGCACTTGCCGCCGGTGACGTTGCCGAAGGCGTAGTTGATGTGTGTGATCTTGGCCGCGGAGCCGGACGTCACCAGGTTCTTGACGTTGTAGTTGCGGCCGTAGATGCCCCACTCGGTGAAGTAGCCGAGCTTGACCTTGTCGCCGGTGGGCGGGGGAGTGGTGCCGCCGCCGGTGGTGTGCACCTTGACCGCGCCGCTGGCCGGGCCGGTCTGGTCGGCGGTGTCACGGGCCTGCACGGTGTAGGAGTAGTCGGTGCCGGCGGTCAGGCCCGTGTCGGTGTACGACGTGGTGGTGACCGTGGCGACCTTGGAGCCGTCGCGCAGGACGTCGTAGTTCTTGACGCCCTTGTCGTCGGTGGCCGCGCTCCAGGAGAGCTTCACCGAGGTGTCGGTGACCGAGGAGGCGGTGGGGGTGCCGGGGGCGGAGGGGGCCGCGTCGCCGGGGACCGTCGTGCCGTCGCAACTGTCGCCGTTCAGCTTGCAGTTGGACGGGGAGCCGGAGCCCGCGCCGTTGAAGCCGAAGGAGACGGAGGCGCCCGGGGCGAGGGTGCCGTTGTAGGACTTGTTCTTCGCGGTCCAGTGGGTGCCGGAGCCGGTGACGTCCGCGTCCCAGGCGGAGGTGACGGACGTGCCGGAGGGGAAGTCCCACTCGACGGTCCAGGAACTGATGCTGCTGGTACCGGTGTTCTTGATGGTCCACTGACCACCGAAGCCGGTGCCCCAGTCGCTCGTCTTGGTGAAGCCGGCCGTCGCGTTGGCCGCCGCCTGGGCGGGGCTCGCGAGTCCGACCAGGCCGGCCAGGGGGAGCAACAGGGTCGCGAACCCTGCCGCGGCTCTGTGTCTGAAGCGCATGCTGCGCCTCCCTCGTCATCGGGGGTGTCAGGGGCATGACTGAGCCTTCACGCCCACGGTGCTGCGAGGGTAGAAAGGTCTGGACCACCCGTCAATAGGTCTGGACCATTCCTGTGGCAAGCCGCGCTAGACCCCCAACTCCCTGGCGAGCACCGCCGCTTGCACCCGGCTGCGCAGCCCCAGCTTGGCCAGCAACCGGCTGACGTGCGTCTTCACCGTGCCCTCTGCCATGTCCAGCCGGGCCGCGATCTCCGCGTTCGACAGGCCCTCGCCGATACAGCGCAGCACCTCCCGCTCCCGCCGGGTGAGCCCCTCCAGCACGGCCGGGTCGGCCTCCGCCTCCCGCGCCGGGGCCGCGGCGAACTCGGCGATCAGCCGCCGGGTCACCGCCGGGGCGACGATCCCCTCACCGCGCGCCACCGTCCGCACCGCCTCCAGCAGCTGCCCCGCCTCGGCGTTCTTCAGCAGGAACCCGGCCGCGCCCGCCCGCAGCGCCCCGAAGACGTACTCGTCGAGGTCGAAGGTGGTCAGCACGAGCACGTCCGCCAGCCGCTCGGCGACGATCCGCCGGGTCGCGGACACCCCGTCCAGCCGGGGCATCTGCACGTCCATCAGGACCAGATCCGGACCGAGGCCGCGGGTCAGCTCGACCGCCTGCTCGCCGTCCGCCGCCTCGCCGACCACCTCGATGTCCGGCGCGCTGCGCAGGATCAGGACGAGCCCGGCGCGGACGGCGGACTGGTCCTCGGCGACCAGGACACGGATCATGCGGGGTCCTTAAGAATGTTGGCGGTCCGGAAGGACCGGGTGTGGCTGATG
>NZ_BMUI01000027.1 GCF_014650115.1 Streptomyces olivaceoviridis
CGGTCACCTCCGCCATCCCGTCGCGCGTTCACAGCCCAGCAGACGACCTCGCCGACGTTGCCCTACGCAGCGATCGAGTCGCATCTCCCAATTGGCGGTCGAGTCGTCGCGGGGCTCCGGGTGGCCAAGCTCCTTGAGCCATCTGACGGTCTCACCCTCATCAGCCATGCCCAGAGCCCCTGGGTCCCACTGATCTTACGAATGATCATTTCGAACCCATCAGAAAGGTAGGGCACCCTCATGTTCGACACCGTCCGCGACGACCTGCGCGCCACCCTCGACGAGATCCGCGCCGCCGGCCTGCACAAGCCCGAGCGGGTCATCGGCACCCCGCAGTCCGCGACCGTGAACGTCACCGCCGGAGGCCGCCCCGGCGAGGTCCTCAACTTCTGCGCCAACAACTACCTCGGCCTCGCCGACCACCCCGACGTGATCGCCGCCGCCCACGAGGCCCTGGACCGCTGGGGCTACGGCATGGCCTCCGTCCGCTTCATCTGCGGCACCCAGGAGGTGCACAAGGAGCTGGAGGCCCGGCTGTCGGCGTTCCTCGGCCAGGAGGACACGATCCTGTACTCCTCCTGCTTCGACGCCAACGGCGGTGTCTTCGAGACCCTGCTCGGCGAGGAGGACGCGGTGATCTCCGACGCCCTCAACCACGCCTCCATCATCGACGGCATCCGGCTGTCCAAGGCCCGCCGCTTCCGCTACGCCAACCGCGACCTCGCGGACCTGGAGGCCAAGCTCAAGGAGGCGTCCGACGCCCGCCGCCGCCTGATCGTCACCGACGGCGTGTTCTCCATGGACGGCTACGTGGCGCCCCTGGCCGAGATCTGCGACCTCGCCGACCGCTACGACGCGATGGTCATGGTCGACGACTCGCACGCCGTCGGCTTCGTCGGCCCGACCGGCCGCGGCACCCCCGAGCTGCACGGCGTCATGGACCGCGTCGACATCATCACCGGCACCCTCGGCAAGGCCCTCGGCGGCGCCTCCGGCGGTTACGTCGCCGCCCGCGCCGAGATCGTCGCCCTGCTGCGCCAGCGCTCCCGCCCCTACCTGTTCTCCAACACGCTCGCCCCGGTGATCGCGGCAGCCTCCCTGAAGGTCCTCGACCTGCTGGAGTCCGCCGACGACCTGCGCGTCCGGCTCGCCGAGAACACCGCGCTGTTCCGCCGCCGGATGACCGAGGAGGGCTTCGACATCCTCCCCGGCGACCACGCCATCGCCCCCGTCATGATCGGTGACGCGGCCGAGGCGGCCCGGATGGCCGAGCTGCTGCTGGAGCGCGGGGTCTACGTGATCGGTTTCTCCTACCCGGTCGTGCCGCAGGGCCAGGCCCGCATCCGCGTCCAGCTGTCCGCCGCGCACTCCACGGCCGACGTCAACCGCGCGGTCGACGCGTTCGTCGCGGCGCGCGCCGAGCTGGCGGCCTGACCAGGGCGGACGCCCTGGGATAATGGGGGCATGATCGAGGCACGGCGGCTCCACATCCTCCGTGCGGTGGCCGACCACCGCACGGTCACCGCGGCTGCCGCCGCGCTCTACCTCACCCCCTCCGCCGTCTCGCAGCAGCTGACGGCCCTGGAGCAGGAGACGGGCCACCGCCTGGTCGAGCGCGGCGCCAAGGGCGTACGGCTCACCCCGGCGGGCGAGATCCTGCTCAGCCACACCAACGTGGTCCTCGCCCAGCTGGAGCGGGCCGAGGCCGAGCTGGCCGCCTACGGCTCGGGCGAGGCGGGCACGGTCACCGTGGCCGCCTTCGCGACCGGCATCGCCCAGGTCGTGGCCCCGGCCGTGGCCCGCCTCGCCCACCACGCGCCGGGCATAAAGATCCGTGTGCAGGACGCGGAGGGCGACGCCAGCCTGCCGATGGTCCTGGACCGGCAGGTCGACGTCGCGGTCGCCGTCGAGTACCGGGGCGCGCCGGCCGCCGACGACCCCCGCCTGACCCACGTCCCGCTCTACGCCGAGCCGTTCGACGCCGTCGTACCCCTCGGGCACCGCCTGGCGGACGCCCCCGAGGTCCCCCTCGCCGAACTGGCCAAGGACCCCTGGATCGGGCCGTACCCCGGCAACCCCTGCCATGACGTGGTCGTCCTCGCCTGCGAGAGCGCCGGCTTCCAGCCGCGCCTGGAGCACTCCTCCGACGACTTCCGGGCCGTCGTCGCGCTCGCGTCGGCCGACGCGGGCGTGGCCCTCGTCCCGCGCTCCGCGCTGCGCGGCATGGACCTCACCGGCGTGGTCGTCCGGCCCGTCGACGGTGTCGCCCCGACCCGCCGGGTCTTCGCCGCCGTCCGCCGGGGCGCCGAAGGGCACCCGCTGATCCGCCCGGTGCTGGAGGCGCTCGGCGAGGCGGCGCAGGCGTGAGGCGTCCGTAACAGGGGCGTCTCATATCCGGGATAGCGTCCCGGACATGAGAAACGAGGACGCTGTCGATCTCCTCATCGGCGCCCGGCTCGCCGAACTGCGCGCCCAGCACGGCTGGTCCCTCGGCGAGCTGGCGGAGCGCAGCGGGGTCAGCCGGTCCACCCTGTCGCGCGCCGAACGCGCGGAGACCAGCCCCACCGCCGCCCTCCTGAACCGGCTCTGCCACGTCTACGGCCGCACCATGTCCCAGCTGCTCAGCGAGGTCGAGGCGGCACCGGCCCCGCTGGTCCGGGCCGCCGACCAGCAGGTGTGGGAGGACCGCGCCTCCGGCTTCGTGCGCCGGTCGGTGTCCCCGCCGCACACCGGACTGCGCGGCGAACTGGTCGAGGGCCGGCTCACCCCGGGCGCGGACATCGCCTACGACCGCCCGCCCCTGCCCGGCCTGGAACAGCACCTCTGGCTGCTGGACGGAGCCCTGGAGGTGACCGTGGGGGACCGGGCGCACCGGCTCGGCGCGGGGGACTGCCTGCGGATGCGGGTGACCGGCGCGACCCGCTTCCGCTGCGCCGGTCCGGGCGAGGCGCGGTACGTGCTGGCGGTGGTACGGCCATGAGGGCTCGCGGGGATGCGGAGACGAGGGTGGAGCGCTGGGACGGCACCCGAGTGCGCGACCGGGCCGACGACTTGGCGGCGCTGCTGGCCGACACCGTGGCCTCGGGCGCCTCCGTCGGCTTCCTCGCGCCGCTCGGCCACGCGGAGGCGGTCGCCTGGTGGCGGGAGCGGGCGGAGGCCGCGGCGGCGGGACGGCTCGCCGTCTGGGCGGCCCTGGACCCCAGGGACCGGGTGACCGGCACGGTCGGCCTGGCCTGTCCCGACAAGCCGAACAGCCGGCACCGCGCGGAGCTGGTCAAGCTGATGGTGCACCGCTGCGCGCGCGGACAGGGAATCGGCCGCCGGCTCCTCACCACGGCCGAACAGGCCGCCGCGGCCGACGGCCGCACCCTGCTCCACCTCGACACCGAGACGGGCAGCCCTGCCGAGGACCTGTACCGCTCGGCCGGCTGGACCAGGGCCGGGACCATCCCCGACTACGCGGCGAGCCCGGCGGGCGTGTTGCGGCCGACGACGCTGTATTACAAGCGGCTCGGAGGATGACGGTCGGCGGGTGCGGCTGGGAGGAGGACGGCTGGGGCGGGTGACTGTCAGTGGCAGGGGCTACCGTGCGTGGCATGCCGGATGCACACGACGTACGCCGAATCGCCCTGTCCCTGCCGGACACGACGGAGAAGATCGCCTGGAGCATGCCCACGTTCCGGGTCGGCGGGAAGATGTTCGCGACCCTCCCCGAGGACGAGACGTCCCTCGCCGTGCGCTGCCCCAAGGAGGAGCGCGACGAACTGGTGCTGGCCGAGCCGGAGAAGTTCTGGATCGCCGGCCACGAGGCGCAGTTCGCCTGGGTGAGAGCCAGACTCGCCGCCCTGGAGGACATCGAGGAGCTGCGGGACATCCTGGCCGACTCCTGGCGCCAGGCCGCACCGCCCCGACTCCTCGACGCCCACCCGGAGCTGGGGCTTCCGGCCGGGGGCTGAAAAGCCCGGCGGGCGCGGCCGGGGGGTGGCATGATCCCGCCTCGGCGGGCAGGGAGCGGCCGAGACACGGACGGGGAACGGTACGGGCGGGGGAGCGGCCCGGTCGGGGAGGGGAGTGCTGGGGATGACCGGAACGGACGCGCGGCGGGAAGTCGTCGGCCAGGGGGTACGGGAGGCGGCGGCCGGTGCCCCGGCGGTCTGGTCGCGGGACTTCGCGCTCTTCTTCACGGCCCGGGCCGTCGCCCGCCTCGGCGACACCATGCTGCCCGTCGCCCTCGCCGCCGGCCTGCTGGAACACGGGTACGGCGCGGGCGCGGTCGGCCTCGCCATGGCCTCCACGGCCGCCGCGTTCGCGGGACTGGTCGTCTTCGGCGGGGTCATCGCCGACCGGTTCAGCACCCGCAGGCTGATGATCGGCGCCGACCTCGTCCGGCTCGGCACCCAGTCCCTCGCCGCGGGCCTGTTCTTCACCGGGCACGTGGTGCTGTGGCAGATCTGCGCCATCGGCGTCGTCAACGGGGTGGCCGGCGCGGTCTTCCAGCCCGGCGTGGCCAGCACCGTGCCCCGCCTCGCCACCGACATCCAGGGCGCCAACGGCGCCATCCGCATCGCCGAGTCCGCCGCCCAGCTCGCCGGTCCCGCCGTCGCCGGCGTCCTGGTGGGCCTCGCCTCGCCCGGCGGGGTCTTCGCCGCGCACGCCGCCACCTACGCGCTCAGCGCCCTGTGCCTGCTGCTGCTCCGGCTGCGCCCGCTCCCCGTCGCCGCCCGCGCCGCCGCGGGGTCCGCCCTGCGCGCCTTCCGCACCGATCTCGTCGACGGCTGGCGGGAGTTCCGCTCCCGGGCCTGGCTGTGGGGGGTGATCGCCGTCTGGTGCCTCTACATGATCGCCGTTTGGGGCCCCACCGTGCCGCTGGTGGCCACCGAGGTCGTCCGGCACCACGGCCCCGGCGCCTACGGCCTGGTCAACTCGGCCCTCGGCGCGGGCACGGTGGTCGGCGGCCTGCTCGCCCTGCGGCTGCGCCCCCGCCGCATGCTCCGCGCGGGCGCGCTCTCCCTCTTCGCCTTCTTCGGCTTCCCCGCGACCGTCGGGGCGGGCCTCGGCGTGCCGGCCATGGCGGCCGGGGCCGCGGTCGCCGGCGCCGGGATGTCGTTCTGGGGCGTGATGTGGGCGACCACCGTGCAGACCCAGGTTCCGGCCGACGTCCTCAACCGCATCCACGCCTACGACGTGGCCGGCTCCCTCGCCATGATGCCGGTCGGCCAGGCCCTCGCGGGCCCGGCGGCCGGATCCCTGGGCGCCGGCCACGTCCTGCTGACCGCGGCGGCGGTGAGCCTGGCGGTGGCCGCCATCCTGCTGGCGATCCCCCCGATACGCGACTTGACCCGGGCCGACGCGACGGCGTCCGCCGCAGTGTGAGCAAGAGGGCCGGGCACGCCCCTGGTCCGTGCCGACGCGACCGTCCTCCACGGGAACGCGGGTGCGCGGGCCGGGCGCGCTCCGCGCGAGCCACCACCGTGCCGACCGCGCTCCGCGTACGCGGCCGGACGTGTCCTGGCCCGGCCCGAGTCGCGCCTCCGCCGGCCCCGAGCGCGGGGGCCCGCCTGGGTGCGGGGGTCGGCGTGATCTGGCGGGGACGGCCGCGACCGCACTCGCCGTACCGCCGCGCGAGCGGGCTCGCCCGCGACCCGTCCAGGCCGACAGGCCCACCGTCGCACCGTGACCGTGAGCATGAGGGCGCGACGTGCCCGTGCCGACGGGGCTACCTCCGCCCGAGCCTGAGCGCGGGGCTTCAGCCGTGTCCTGGTCCGGGTCGACGGGACCGTCTGCGCCGGACCTTGAGTGCGAGGCTTCAGGCGTGGCGCCGATGGGACCGCCTCCTCGCCGGCCCTTGCACGTGCGGCTTCGTCGGCGGCCTGGGCCGTGGGTGCCGGCCTGGCCCCCTCCGCCACGCCCCCCGCGTCGGTGCTCACCCGCGTTCCGCCGTCACCCGGCTCGCGTTCATGAAGTGCCCGATCCGTTCCCGCAAGGTCGCCGCGTCCAGGCCGTGGGCGGCCACATGGTCCTCGACCGTCCCGTAGCGGCGCAGTTCGCGGCGGGCGACGCCGAGGCCGAGCACCCGGTGCGGGACATCGGCCAGTGCCTCGCTCACCGCGGCCGTCGACGTCCCGGTCAGGTACGGCTCGACCAGCACGACGTCGGTGCCCGCCGCCTGAGTCGCCCGGCGCAGCCCGGCCGCGTCGAACGGTCGTACGGTCGTCGCGTACAGCACGGTCACGTCCAGGCCCTCCGTCGCCGCGAGGACCGCGTCCAGCATCGGGCCCACGGCGACGACCACCCCCGAGCGGCCCTCGCGGACGGTGACGAAGTGCCGGCCGTCGATGACCCGCCCCTGCCGGTTGGACTGCACGGACAGCCGCACGTACACCCGGTCGTCGCCCGCCGCGACCGCGTGGCGCAGCAGTGTCTCGGCCTCGTCCGGGTGTCCGGGCACATGTACGGTCCAGCCGTCCAGCGTGTCGAGGAGGGCCACGTCGCCCGGGGCCATGTGCGTGAAGCCGCCGGCCGGCCAGTCGAAGGAGGCGGCGGCACTCACCAGCACCGCGCCCGTGCCCTGGTGTCCCAGGTCCAGCTTGACCTGCTCGAACGGCCGCTCGACGAGGAAGCTGGCGAAGGTGTGCACGATCGGCCGCAGCCCGGTGAGCGCCAGCCCCGCCGCCGCGCCGACCAGCAGCTGTTCGCGGATGCCGACGTTGATCACCCGGTCGGGGTGCCGGCGCTCGGCCTCGCGGAACCCGTCCCGGCCGATCTCGGCGAGGACGACCGCGACCCGGGGGTCCTCCTCCAGCAGCCGGGAGACGACGGGGGCGAAACGGTCACGCATGGTGTCCATCGAAAAGACCCTTTCCGGGAAGTCAGGCGTTCTTCGGCTCGACGCGGGCCACGACGACATGCGGCCGGCCGGGATGCGGCGCGGTGAACGCGGCGTACAGCGCCTCGTGGTCGCGCCCGTCGACGGTCACGGCGGACCAGCCCGCGGCCTCGAACCGGGCGGCGATCCCGCCGGGCAGCGCGTGGCTGGCGGAGGAGTTGTCGATCACGACGGTGTGCAGCCGGTCCAGCCCGGCGGGCCCCGCGAAGGCGATCGCCTCGTGGTTGCTGCCCTCGTCGAGCTCGGCGTCGCCGATCAGGACCCAGACCGCCGGATCGGGCCGGCCCTGCGCCCGCAGGCCCAGCGCGGTGCCCACGGCGATCGGCAGCCCGTGCCCGAGCGAGCCGCTGCCGATCTCGGCCCCCGGCACCAGCACACGGTCCGGGTGGTGCCCGAGCGGGGAGTCGTAGGACCCGAAGCCCGGCAGCCACTCGACGGGCACGAACCCCTTCGCGGCCAGCACGGCGTAGTACGCCATGGGCCCGTGCCCCTTGCTCAGCAGGAAGCGGTCCCGGGCCGGGTCGTCCCGCCGCTCCGGAGCGACCCGGAGCACCCGGTCGTAGAGCACCCACAGCACGTCGAGCGTGGACGTGGCGGCCGGTCCGTGCTTCTCGTCGCCGGTCATGAGCCCCATCAGCCGGGGCAGGTCGTCGTAGCCGTACGTACGGTTCTGGTCCGTTGCGGTCGTCATGCCGACGATCGTGCAACCTCAAGCAAACTTGAGGTCAACCGGGAAAGGGGCGCGCGACCACCGAGCCGAGTGCGGTATTGTTTCCCTGCGCGTTCGGCCGGGGAAACCCCAGGTCAAACGGCACCGGGACGTGGCGCAGCTTGGTAGCGCACTTGACTGGGGGTCAAGGGGTCGCAGGTTCAAATCCTGTCGTCCCGACTTGTGAGAGTCGCCGGTGAGGGCCGGTTCCGGAGACATCCGGGACCGGCCCTCAAACGTTCGAGCGGTTCTTTCCACCGCTCAGGAAGCCGCCTTGGCGCCCTTGGTCGCGTCGATCACCTGTCCCGCCGAACGTCGCCTGGCCTGCGTGGATGACGTCGGCCGAGCCCTTTTCCATGGCCATCCGGCCCTTGCAGTTCTTCTGGGTGTCGACGTGGAAGTCGACCGTCAGGGGCTGCCCTTCCGCGGACACTTCGCCGGCCATGCGCAGCGATGCCGCGTTCCGGGTGGCGGTCACCGCCTTGGCGGCCACCTGGTCCGCGCTCTGCCCCTTGAACGGCTGATCCGACGATTCGTCGTCCGAGCATCCCGCGGCGCCTATGGCGGCGGTCGCGCAGATCACGGAAGCGGCCAACGTGCGGCTCACAGACATGGAAAACCCTTCCCGGGAATTGTGGAATAGTCGCTTCCTCTTTCTGGGCCGGGCGGATCGGGGCGCCGGTGACGGTCGCTCAGAAGGCCAGCCCCACGTGCGCCAGCGCCTGCTTCAGCAGCACCCCGTGCCCGCCCGGCATCTCGTTCTGCACCGCCGGCGAGGCGGCCTCCTGGGGGCTGAACCAGACGAGGTCCAGCGCGTCCTGGCGGGGCCGGCAGTCGCCGGTCACCGGCACGACGTAGGCCAGCGACACCGCGTGCTGGCGCGGGTCGTGGTACGGCGTGATGCCGGCCGTCGGGAAGTACTCCGCGACCGTGAACGGCTGGAGCGAGGCGGGGACGCGCGGCAGGGCGACCGGGCCGAGGTCCTTCTCCAGGTGGCGCAGCAGCGCGTCGCGGACCCGCTCGTGGTGCAGCACCCGGCCGGAGACCAGGGTCCGGCTGACCGTGCCGTCCGGGCCGATGCGCAGCAGCAGCCCGATACTGGTGACTTCACCGCTGTCGTCCACGCGCACGGGCACGGCCTCGACGTACAGGATCGGCATCCGGGCCCTGGCCATTTCCAACTCGTCCGTGGTCAGCCAGCCGGGCGTGGTCTCGGTCATGTCAGACATTGCTTGATCATACTTTCCGGGTGGGGCGCCCGCTGGAATCGCGGGCCGGTTCGGATACGGGCGGTCCGTACAGTCGGCGGGCGTTGTCGCGGCCCGTCCAGGCCGCGATCCGCAGGGCGTCGGCAAGACTGAACTCGTCGGCGTCCACGCGCTCTTGCAGCAGATCGGCGAGGCCCTGCCGGAAGCACAGGGCACCCAGGTGGTGGAACTCGGACACACCATAGGCGTCGGAGCTGTACAGCAGTTTGCGGAACGGGGTGATCTCCAGCGCCTCCTCCAGCACCGCCCGGCACCGGGCCGGGCCGGTGTAGTGCAGGGCGAGTCCGACGTCCAGGTACACCTGCTCGAACACCGCGGCCAGATAGGCGGCCTGGCGGTGGTACGGCCAGCAGTGCAACAGCAGCACCGGGATCGTGCCGGCGGTCCGGTGCAGCCAGTCGGTGAGCAGGGCGGGGTCCGCGCGGTGCAGCCGTACGTCCGCGTCGCCGAAGCCGGTGTGCAGTTGCAGCGGAAGTCCCAGCTCCACGGCGGTCCACAGCAGGTGCCGGACCAGGACCGGGTCCGTGAGGCGTCCGCCCCGCGCCAGCCAGTGCCGGGCGGCCTCCGTCACCTCGGCCCCGGCCGGGCGCTCCGGGTCCAGGGCGAAACCCGTGCGGTAGGCCGCGACCGACTTCACCGCCACCACGCCCGGCCGCCGTACGGCCTCCTCGGCGGCGGTGCGGAACACGGCCGCGTACTCGCCCGCCTCCACGCCCCGCGCCGCCACCGATTCCGCGATCCGCTCCAGCCGTACGACCTCGCAGGCGGCGGTGCCGGCGGCCGACGCCAGTTCGGCGGGGCTGGTGACGGGGTGCGGGGCGTAGCCGGTGTCCACGCAGAACACCCCGGCTCCGGCCGCTGTCAGGAAGCGGCGGTTGACCTCCCGCCAGCCCAGCTCGGCACGCCGGGCCACGTAGTCGGCGGGCGGCGCGTGCCGGGGGAGGTCCAGCAGGGGCGCGCAGTGGCGGCGGACGGCCAGGCCGACCGGGCTGTCGAACGGCGAGACGTCCGGCCAGGCCGCGCCCTCGGTGAGCAGGGACGCGAACTGAGTGCCGCTCAGGTCGGCCGTGACGGCGCCGTGGCAGTGGTGGTCGACGAGCGGCAGCGCGGCGAGGGCCTCGTGGACCGGTCCGGGGGCGGCCATGGTCAGTACGTCCAGCGGTAGGCCGCCGCCACCTGGTCGGGGCCGAGTCCGTCGACGGCCGCCGCCTCGCCGAGCCGTACGGCGATCACCGCGTCCGCGAGGACCGGGCCGAGCGCGGCCCGCGGCACCGGGTCCGCGCGGAACTCCTCCACCGCCTCCGGCAGCGACCGCGGCAGCCGCCGCACGCCCAGGGCCGCCGCCTCGTCGGGGCCGTGGCGGGCCGGATCGCCGGTGATCTCGTCGGGCAGCGTGCGGGCCGCCGTGACGCCGTCGAGCCCGGCGGCGATCACACAGCCGAGGGCGAGATACGGGTTGGCGGCCAGGTCGACGGGCTTGACCTCCATGTTGGCGTCCTGGTCGTGGCGGCCCGCCGTGCCCGTGATCATCCGCAGGGCGGCCTCGCGGGTCTCACGGCCCCAGGCGGTGAAGACACCGGCCCACTGGGAGGGCTTCAGCCGCAGGTAGCTGGCCGGGCTGGGGGCGGTGACCGCCGTCAGGGCCGGGAGGTGGGCGAGGACCCCGGCCGCGAAGGACTCCGCCTCGGCCGTCATGCCGTACCGGCGCTCGCCGCCGGCGTGCAGGTTGACGCCGTCGCGCCAGCAGGACAGGTGCAGGTGGCCGCCGTTGCCGACGCCCTCGGCGGACACCGCGGGCGCGAACGACACCCGCAGACCGTGCCGCCGGCCCACCGCCCGGATCGTCTGCCGGACCAGCACACTGAGGTCGGCCGCCGCCACCGGATCCCGGGCGCCCACCGAGATCTCGAACTGTCCGGGCGCGTACTCGGGGTGCAGCTGGTCGACGTCCACGCCCTGCGCGGCGCACGCGGCCAGCAGATCGGCGGTGTAGTCGCTCAGCCCGACCTGCCGGATCGCGCCGTACGCCGGGCCGGAGACGGCCGGTACGAACTCCCCGGCGGGCGCCGAGCCCAGCCCGACGGACCACTCGATCTCGATCGCCGCCTTGAAGGCGAGGCCGTGCCGTTCGGCTGCGCCGGTGACGATCCGGCGCAGGAAGGTCCGGGCACAGCCGGGGTGCCGGGCGCCCTCCTGGGTGATCCGGTCCACCGGCGCCCACGCCCAGCCGGGCTGCCCGGCCAGCGCCACCAGCCGGTCCAGGTCCGGGTAGAGCCTGAGGTCGCCGTCGGGGGAGCCGAGTACGTCGGTGGTGACGATCGAGTCGTGGGCGAGGAAGGTGTCGAACACCGGGGACATGCCGACGCCCCACGACACGGCCGCCTCCAGCCGCCCGGTGGGGATCGTCTTCACCCGGCAGACGCCCGCGGTGTCCACGTACGCCAGCACGATGCCGCGCACGCCCTGCGCGGCCAGGTCGGCGGTGAGGCCGGCGACCCGGCGCAGGTCGCCGGGACGGCCGCCGGGCACGGGGTCGGCGAAAGTCGTCATGCGTCCTCCTCGGCGGGCCCGGCCCGCGCGCGGCCGGGGTCAGGGTTTCACGGCCACCGCGCCGAACTGCGGCACCGGTGCGGCGGACGCCGACTCGGCGCGCCACTGCGAGCACGGCACCAGTCCCGGCTCCACCAGGTCCAGGCCCTCCAGGAACCCGGCGATCTCGGCGCGGCCGCGGGCGGTGATCGGCGGGGTGGCGTGCGCGTTCCAGAACTCCATGGCGGCCACGTTGCCCTCGCCGCCCACGTCACGGTCGTACGTCGGGTGGGTGAGGACCAGGTGGCTGCCGGCGGGCACCGCCGCCATCAGCCGGCGCACGATGTCCCGGGCCTCGTCGGTGTCCAGCACGAAGTTGAGGATGCCCAGCATCAGCACCGCCACCGGCCGGGTCAGGTCCAGGGTCTCGGCGGCCCGTCGCAGGATGCCGTCCGGGTCGTGCGCGTCGGCGTCGACGTAGTCCGTGACGCCCTCCGGGGAGCTGGTGAGCAGCGAGCGGGCGTGCACGAGCACGATCGGGTCGTTGTCGACGTACACGATCCGGGACTCGGGGGCGATCCGCTGCGCTATCTCGTGCGTGTTGTCGGCCGTCGGCAGGCCGGTGCCGATGTCGAGGAACTGCCGGATGCCCCGCTCGGCGGCCAGGAAGCGCACCGCCCGTCCCAGGAACTCCCGGTCCGCGCGCGCCACCGCCCGGATCACCGGGAACATGCCGGCGATGTGATCGCCCACGCGCTGGTCGACCTCGTAGTGGTCCTTGCCGCCGATCCAGTAGTTCCAGACCCGGGCGTTGTGCGCCACGCTGGTGTCCAGCCGTGCCGATCCGGCCCCCGGGGAGTCGACCTCGCTCACCTGTCCGCCCTTCTCACGTGCGGTTCTCCGCCGTCATTGTGCCCCCCGGTGATCGCGCTGTCCCGGGAAACGGGCACAGTGGGCGGTTCCGGGCAGCCGTGCGCCCCGCTCCCCCCGCGGTTCCGGGCAGCCGTGCGCCCCGGCCCCGGGCGGTTCCGGGTCCCCGAGACGCATGAGGAACACTGGACCGGTATCCCCGCCCCCGACCGGAAGCAGGACATGCCCGCCACGCCCACGCCCCTCCTCGACGCCTCCGGCCTGCCCGCCGGCCCCGCCGACATCCGGCTGATCGTCACCGACATGGACGGCACGCTGCTGGACGACGCCAAGCGGATCCCCGACGGGCTGTGGCCGATGCTCGCCGAACTGCGCCGCCGCGGGGTGCTGTTCAGCCCGGCGAGCGGACGCCAGTACGCCACCCTCTTCCGGCAGTTCGAGGAGGTCGCCGAGGGCATGGTCTTCATCGCGGAGAACGGCACGTACGTGGTCCGCGACGGCGCGGTCGTCTGCGGCAAGCGGGCGGCGTACGTCGAGCGGACCGACGAGGCGTTCCTGGCGGAGGTGCGCAAGTACTACGTCGAGCACCGGATCGTCGAGGACGTCACCGCCGTGGACGACGAGATGATCAAGGTGGCGCTGTTCGACTTCGGGTCCGCCGAGCACACCACCGCCCCGGCCCTCGCCGAGTTCGCCGCGACCCACCAGGTCGTCGTCTCCGGCGAGCACTGGGTGGACGTGATGAACCGCACCGCCGACAAGGGCACCGCCCTGCGCGGCCTCCAGCGGGCGCTCGGCATCACGCCCGCCCAGACCATGGTGTTCGGCGACTACCTGAACGACCTGGAGATGCTCGACGCCGCCGAGTGGTCCTTCGCCATGGCGGGCGCCCACCCCGAGGTGATCCGGCGGGCCCGCCACCTGGCCCCGTCCAACAACGACGACGGCGTACTGCGGACCGTCGCCCGTGTGCTGGACCTGCCCTACGACGGCGTCAGGGCTTGACCGCGACCCCGCCGTACAGCGAGATCGGCCCGTCGGGCGCTTCCTCGGGCCGCCACTCGGCCACCGACACGATCCCGGGCTCCAGCAGCCGGAGTCCCTCGAAGAAGGTGCCCACGCCGGCCCGCGAACGCGCCACCAGGGTGGCCCCGCCGGCCGCGTAGGCCGCGATGCCCCGCTGGACGTTCTCCGGTTCGAAGTCGGCGGTCATGGTGGACAGCACCAGACAGCTGCCCGGCGCCAGCGCGCCGACCAGGGTGTCCACCAGGTCGTGGGCGCCGTCCTCGTCGGCGATGAAGTGGAGCAGGGCGATGAGGGAGAGGGCCACCGGGCGGTCGAGGTCCAGGACGCGGGCGGCCTCGACGAGGATCGCGTGCGGATCGCGGGCGTCGGCCTGCACGTACTCGGTCACGCCCTGCGGGGTGCCGCGCAGCAGCGCGCTCGCGTGGGCCAGCACGATGGGGTCGTTGTCCACGTACACCACGCGGGCGTCGGGGGCCACGGACTGGGCGATCCGGTGCAGGTTCGGCTCGGTCGGTATGCCGGTGCCGACGTCCAGGAACTGGCGGATCCCCCGCTCCGTGGCCAGCATCCGCGTGCCGCGGCGCATGAACGCCCGGTTCGCGCGGGCGGCCTTCGGGGCGCCCCCGTCGATCGCAGCGATCCGCCGGCCCCGTTCCTCGTCGACCGGGTAGTTGTCCTTGCCGCCGAGGAACCAGTCGTACACCCGGGCCGGATGCGGCCGGGTCGTGTCGATGCCGTCCTGGATCCGCGGGCCTGTCCCCGTGACGTGCCGCTCCTCCACCCGTCAGGCCCCGGTGGTCACTCCGGGACGTGCGGGGAGCAGTCTGACACGATCAAGCGGCCCGGCGCAGACAGTCTTCGGCCACCTGTTCGTCGAGCGCCGCCCGGACCAACGCGGCGGCCAGGACGGCTGGTTGGGTGTCCCCGGCCAGCTCGGTCAGCTTCTCCGGGTCCTTCGGCAGGCCGAGCCGCCCGGCCCCGGACAGCGCCTTGCCGTCCAGGTAGGGGGCGACGTCCGGCCACACCCGCTGCGCCTCGCGCAGGAAGATGTCGGCGCCGGCCGGTCCGATGCCCGGCTCCTCCTGGAGCAGCCGCTTCAACTCGCCGGCGTCGCCCTCCGCCTCCCGGTGCAGCCGGCGCAGGTCGCCGCCCCAGCGCTCGGTCAGCAGCTCGGCGCCGTCGCCGAGCTGGGTCGCGGTGCGCTCGTCGTACCGGCGGTAGCCGCCCCGGCCGAGCGCGTCCACCCGCCGCTGCCAGTCGGCCTCGGCCATCCGGCGGGGGCTGTCCAGGTGGTCCTCGTGCAGGGCCCGGGCGGCGGCCACCGCGACGGAGGCCCGGATCCGGGCGCTGAGCAGCAGGGACAGCACGAGCAGCCGGTACAGCGGCTGCGGGGTGTCCTTCAGGCGGATGCCCGCCTCCTCGGCGTACGTCCGCCCGTACTCGGACACCAGCTCGCGCACGACCCGTTCGTCCCGGTCCATGGTGCGGCTCCGGCTAGGGCTTGAGCGGGTCGTGGCCCAGCGTCATCAGCCGGTGCCTGCGCCGGGTGTCCTCCGGTGTCCTCTCCGGCTCGGGTTCGTTCTCCAGCTCGACGAGGTCACCGACCGTGTCGACGACCTTGTGCATGACCCGGACGTCGTCGTCGGTGAGGTCGGTACGGCGCTTCTGGAGGATGGCGAGGACGTGCTGCCCGGTGGGCGTGCCCGCCTCCTCCGGCAGTGGTTCCGTCTCCTCGCCGGCGTCCCGGACCTTCAGCCAGGCCGCGAGTTCCGCGGAGGTCATGTTCACCACGCGGTGGAAGTCCTCCCACAGCGCCTCGATCTCCAGTGCGTCGGCCATGGGTCTCCCCCTTCCGTGCGGGAGTGGGTGTACTAGCGGGCGGCGCCGTCGCGCGGGTGGTTCTCGGCCTCGAACATCCAGCGCTGCTTCTCCAGGTCGGCGGTGACGGAGATCAGCAGGTCCTGGGTGACCGGGTCGGCCTTCTCGGTCGCCTCGATCCGCTCGCGCAGCCGGCTGATGGCCGCCTCCAGCGCCGACACCATCAGCGCCACGGCCTCGGTGTCGCGCAGCCAGCCGTCCTTGGCGCCCGGCAGCGCGAAGGTCGCGGCGATGGTCTCCGGCCGGCCGTCCGGCGGCACGCCCAGCGCGGCGGCACGCTCGGCCACCGTGTCCGAGTGGCTCCGGGCCGTGGCGACCAGCTCGTCGAGCTGGAGGTGGATCGACCGGAACCGCGGGCCCACGACGTTCCAGTGCGCCTGCTTGCCGATCAACGACAGCCCGAGCAGGTCCACCAGGGTCTCCTGAAGGGCGGTTCCGGTGACGCCGAGCGCCTCTTCGGGCAGCGTGCTCTTGACCACGGTCATGGTCCGTATATCCCCTTTCGGCAACTGTTCACGGTCAGGTCCGACAGGACGGGTGCCCGCTGCGTGGGGGAGCAAACCGGCTGATCAGCGGGGCAGTACCCGGTCCAGGAAGGCCAGCAGCTCCGCGAAGACGTCCTCCTTGCACGTCTCGTGGAACACCTCGTGCCGCGCCCCCGGGAAGATCCGCCCGGTCAGCCGGCCGCCGCTCAGCCGCTCCACGCCGACGCGGCTCCCGGGCAGCGGCACCAGCCGGTCGTCGTCGCCGTGCAGCCACAGCAGCGGCAGTGCGCCGACGTCACCGCCCCGGGCGACGGTGTCCAGCGTCCGGGCGAACGCCTCCAGGGTCGGCCGCTTCATGGGCCCGTGCCAGACCAGCGGATCGGCCGCGTACGCGGCGCCCACGGCCGGGTCCCGGGAGAGCGCGGACGGGCTGATCGGGATGTCCGGGATCTCCTCCAGGGCCAGCAGCCGCCCCGGCAGTTCCCAGGCGCCGATCACCGGGCCGGACAGGACCAGGGCGCTCAGTCCGTCGCCGTACCGCTGGGCGTAGCGGGCCGCGATCAGCCCGCCCATGGAGTGGCCCACCAGGACCAGCGGCAGGCCGGAGTGCGCGGCGCGGGCCGAGTCCGCCACCGTGTGCACGTCCGTGACGACGTCCTCGAAGTCCTCGATCACCACCCGCTCCCCGGCGGAGCGGCCGTGGCCGGTGTGGTCCGGCGCGTACACGGCGGCGCCGTAGCCGGTGAGCCGGGCGGCGAGTTCCGCGTACCGGCCGGCGTGCTCGCCGTACCCGTGCACCAGGAGGGCCAGGCAGCGGGGGGCCGGGTGCGGCCACTCCCGTACGGCGAGGGCTCCGTGCGTGCCGTCGAGGACGTGCTCGCGGACGTGGGACATCTCTCCTCCAGCTGCCTCGGGGAAGGTCCTGGGGATCTTCCCAGTGGGGCGGTCGACGGTCTATAGTCCAAAACTAGCAGTGCTAATTAAGCTGCCGGGCAGCGAAAGAGGCTGTCGCGAGGTCCGTGCTGATCCACAGCGTCGTAGGTCAGGAGTCCCAGCCGTGCGTCCCGTCCACTTCGCGGCCGCCCGCCGCACCCCCATCGGCAAGCTGCGCGGAGCCCTCTCCCCGGTCCGCCCCGACGACCTGGCCGCGACCGTCATCCGCCACCTGGTGGCCGGCGTGCCCGCGCTCGACCCCGCCCGGATCGACGACGTCTACTGGGGCGCCGCCAACCAGGCCGGCGAGGACAACCGCAACGTCGCCCGCATGGCCGCCCTGCTCGCCGGACTGCCCGACTCCGTGCCCGGCGCCACTGTCAACCGGCTGTGCGCCTCCGGACTCGAAGCGGTCACCACCGCCGCCCGGACCATCGCCGCCGGGGAGGCCGACATCGTGATCGCCGGCGGCTCCGAGTCCATGAGCCGCGCCCCCTTCGTCCTGCCCCGCCCCGACGAGGCCCTGCCGCAGCGCATCGAGACCCACGACACCCGGCTCGGCTGGCGGCTGGTCAACCCCGCCATGAGGGAACTGCACGGCCTGCTCTCCATGGGCGAGACCGCCGAGGAGGTCGCCGCGCGGTACGGCATCCCGCGCGAGCGCCAGGACGAGTTCGCCCTGCGCAGCCACCGGCTCGCCGCCGCCGCGCGCGACAAGGGCCACTTCGACGACGAACTCCTGCCCGTCGAGCGCCCCGACGGCGTCGTGGTCGAGCGGGACGAGTGCGTCCGCGAGGACACCTCGCTGGAGAAACTGTCCCGGCTGAAGCCGGTCTTCCGCGCGGACGGCACCGTCACCGCCGGCAACGCCTCGCCGATGAACGACGGCGCGGCCGGCCTGCTGCTGGTCAGCGAGGAGGCCCTGAACGAGCTGGGGCTGGAGTCCCTCGGACGCTACATCGCGGGCGCCTCCGCCGGTGTCCACCCCGACGTGATGGGCCTCGGCCCGGTCCCCGCCACCCGCAAGGCGCTGGCCCGGGCCGGGTGGGAGACCGGCGACGTCCAGGAGGCCGAGTTCAACGAGGCGTTCGCCGCGCAGGCACTCGCGTGCGTCGACCAACTGGGCATCGACCCCGACCTGGTCAACCCCACGGGCGGCGCCATCGCCCTCGGCCACCCCCTCGGCTGCTCCGGCGCCCGCATCCTCACCACCCTGCTGCACCGGATGCGCCGCACGGGCGCGCAGCGGGGGCTCGCGACGATGTGCGTGGGCGTGGGGCAGGGGAGCGCGGTGCTGGTCGAGAGGCACTAGAGCTACCTCAACGGGGGCTCCCCGCAAGGGCATCCGGTACACGAGCCGCAGCAAGGAAACGGAGCAGCACTCCATGGCCACCCTGTCCGTCGCCGCCATCCTCGCCGAGAACGCCCGGCGCCGCCCCGGCAAGACCGCCCTCGTCGAAGGCGACCTGCGGCTCACCTTCGCCGACGCGTGGCGGCGCGCGCTGGCCCAGGCGGGCGCGCTCACCGCTCTCGGCGTACGGCCCGGCGACCGGGTCGCCCTCATGGCCCCCAACACCGCCGAGTTCCCGGTGGCGTACTACGCCATCGCCGCCGCGGGCGGGGTCGTCGTCCCCGTGCACCTGCTGCTCTCCGCCGGCGAGGTCGAGCACGTGCTGCGCGACAGCGGGGCCACCCTGCTGCTGGTCCACCCCGCCCAGGCGGAGACCGGCACGGCCGCCGCACGCGCGACGGGCGTCCGGGCGCTCACCCTCGGCACGGAGTTCGAGAAGCTCGCGGCCGACGCCGAGGCCCTCGCGTCGTACGTCACCCGCGCCGCCGACGACCCCGCGGTGATCTTCTACACCAGCGGTACGACCGGTGTCCCCAAGGGCGCCGTGCTCAGCCACTTCAACCTGGTGATGAACGCGACCGTCAACGCCTTCGACGCCAACGACATCCGCTCCGGCGACATCGCCCTCGGCGCGCTGCCGCTGTTCCACGCCTTCGGCCAGACCGTCTCGCTCAACTCCACCTGGCGGGCCGGCGCCACGCTCGTGCTGCTGCCCCGCTTCGACGCGGCCCGCGCCATCGACCTGATGGTGCGCGAGGGCGTGAACACCTTCCACGGCGTGCCCACCATGTTCGTCGCCCTCGCGGCGGCTGCCGCGGACGCGGAGCGGCTCCCGGTGCTGCGCGTGTGCGTCTCCGGCGGGGCCTCGCTCCCGGTCGCCGTGCTGGAGCGGTTCGAGGCGGCCTTCGGCGCGCAGATCCACGAGGGGTACGGGCTGTCGGAGACCTCGCCGACCGCCGCCGTCAACCAGCCGGTGTTCGGCACGAAGGCCGGCACCATCGGCCACCCGCTGTGGGGCATCGACGTGGAGATCGCCCGCGCCGAGACGGAGGGCCGGATCGAGCTGCTGCCGCCCGGTGAGGTGGGCGAGGTCGTCATCCGCGGCCACAACGTCTTCTCCGGCTACCTCGGCCGCCCCGAGGCCACCGCCGAGGCCCTGGTGGACGGCTGGTTCCGCACCGGCGACCTCGGTACCAAGGACGACGAGGGCTTCCTGCGGATCGTCGACCGGAAGAAGGACGTCATCATCCGCGGCGGCTACAACGTCTACCCGAGGGAGGTCGAGGAGGTCCTCATGCGTCACCCCGACATCGCCCAGGTCGCCGTCATCGGCCTGCCCGACGACCTGCACGGCGAGGAGGTGTGCGCGGTCGTCGTCCCGGCGCCGGGCACCGCGCCGGACGCCGCCGCGCTCACCGAGTGGTCCAAGGAGCACCTGGGCCGGCACAAGTACCCGCGGCGGGTGGAGTTCGCGGACGCGCTGCCGCTCGGACCGAGCATGAAGGTGCTCAAGCGGGAACTGCGGGCGCGGTACACGGGCCGTTAGGCGCCGGCCCGCCGTCGTACCAGGACCGACCGGCGAGACGCCGCTTACGCCCCACCCATGCGTGTGCATAGCATCGGTTCCTCCATGAACACGATGACGCTCTGGCACATATCCGGCTGGGGGTTCGCGGCGCTCGCCTTCGCGGCCCTGCTCGTCGGCTTCTCCAAGACGGCCGTCAGCGGGGCCAACACGGTCAGTCTCGCGATCTTCGCGGCGATCCTGCCCGCCCGCGCCTCCACCGGCGTACTGCTGCCCGTCCTGATCGCCGGCGACGTGCTCGCCGTCCTCACCTACCGGCGGCACGCCCACTGGCCCACGCTGTGGCGGCTGTTCCCGGCGGTGGCGGCGGGCGTGGTCGCCGGCACGCTGTTCCTGGTCTGGGCCGACGACGGGGTCGTACGGGCCTCGATCGGCGCGATCCTGCTGCTGATGGCCGGGGTCACGCTGTGGCGCCGGCGGACGGCCGGCATCCCGGAGGACCCGGACCAGGTCGGCACCCGGGCGGGCCGCGCCAAGGCCCGCTCGTACGGGGTGCTCGGCGGGTTCACGACGATGGTCGCCAACGCCGGCGGGCCGGTGATGTCGATGTACCTGCTGTCCGCGGGTTTCCGCAAGCTCGGCTTCCTGGGCACCTCCGCGTTCTTCTTCCTCATCGTGAACGTCTCGAAGGTGCCGTTCAGCGCCGGTCTGGGCCTGATCGACGGGCACTCGCTGCTCCTCGACGCCGCGCTGGTGGTGTTCGTGGTGCCCGGCGCGTTCCTCGGGAAGTGGGCTGTGCACCGGATCAACCAGCGACTCTTCGAACAACTCGTCATCGCGGCGACGATCGTGGGCGGCCTGCAACTGCTGCTCCGCTAGGCCCTGCGCCCAACGGCTACCGCGCCGGCCCCAGCAGCGCCGGGACGTCCGCGAAGGAGTCCAGGACATGGTCGGGGGTGCCGCTCGCCTCCTCGTGCGTCTCCGGCCGGTACTTGCCCGTCCTCACCAGCACCCCGGTCAGCCCGGCCCGCTGCGCCGCGAGCACGTCCGACTCGATGTCGTCGCCGACCATCAGCGCCCGCTCGGCGTCCACTCCCAGCCGGGCGAGCGCCGCCCCGAAGAACGCCGGGGACGGCTTGCCCGTGACCTCGGCCTCCACGCGCGCCGCCCGCTCCAGCCCCAGCAGGAACGCGCCCGAGTCCAGTTGCAGCCCGGCGTCGGTGCGCCAGTACAGGTTGCGGTGCATGGCGACCAGCCGCGCGCCCCGCTGCAACTCGCCGAACGCCCGGTTGAGCGCCGCGTAGTCGAACCCCGGCCCGGCGCCGCCGACCACGACCACGTCGGCGCCCTCCTCGACCAGCGTGACGTCACCCAGGTCCGCCGCGATGTCCCCGCTGTTGAGCAGCAGGCACCGGGCGCCCGGATGGTGCTCGGCGAGATGGGCGGCGGTGACGGCGGGCGCGGTCAGCACGTCCTGCGCGCCCACCTCGAAACCGGCCTCCGACAGCGTCCCGGCGATCGACGCCCGGGTCCGGGAGGTCGTGTTCGTCACCAGCGCCACGCCGAACCCGGCCGCGCGGATGCCGCGCAGCGCCTCCACCGCACCGGGCAGCGGCTTCCAGGACACGGTGAGGACCCCGTCGATGTCGATCAGGACGGCACGCACGGACGCCAAGGACTCCATGGCCCGACGGTAGCGACCCGGCCGGCGCACCGGCCCGTACGACCTCGTACCCTCACCCCTATGCCCGCCCACGTCCTGGTCCTCGGCGGCACCACCGAGGCCCGCCGCCTCGCCGCCGACCTCGCGGCCCGGCCCGGGGTACGGGTCACCACCTCGCTCGCCGGCCGGGTCGCCCGGCCCGGGGCGCTGCCCGGAGAGGTACGGACCGGTGGCTTCGGCGGCCCGGAGGGCCTCGCCGACTGGCTGCGCGCGCACCGGGTGGACGCCCTCGTGGACGCCACCCACCCCTTCGCCGAGTCGATCACGGACCACGCGGCCCGTGCGGCGCGGGCCACGGGCGTCCCCGCCGTCGTCCTGCGCCGTCCCGGCTGGCGGCCGGGGTCCGGCGACCGCTGGTACGACGTCCCGTCCCTGGCCGCAGCCGCAGCGGCCCTGCCCGGCCTCGGCCGCCGGGTGTTCCTCACCACCGGCCGCCTCGGGCTCGCGGCCTTCGCCCACCTCACGGACCTGCGCTTCCTCGTCCGCTCCGTCGACCCGCCCGAGCCCCCGCTGCCCCCGGACACCGCCGTCGTCCTGGCCCGGGGCCCCTTCACGGTCACCGGGGAGACGGAGCTCCTGCGCGCCCACCGGATCGACGTCCTGGTCACCAAGGACAGCGGCGGCGAGGCGACGGCCGCGAAGCTGACGGCGGCACGCGAGCTGGGCCTGCCCGTGGTCGTCGTACGCCGCCCCGCCCTGCCGGCCGGCGTGACCGCCGTACCGGACGTGGCGGGCGCCCTGGAACGGCTGGGCTTCGGCCCGGCCTGACGAAGACGGCCCGGAGCCGGTCGAGCACGCGCAGCACCTCGTCCCGGTTCCCGGCGCTCTTCATCCAGAGGGGAGACGGGCGACGAGGACGTCTTCCGGCCGGTGTCGCACCAAGGGGCGCACCGGCACCGAGTCGAGGAAGTCGGCCTCGGTGCCGCGCGGATCGCGGAAGCGAAGGGGCGTGGCGGACACGCACCGGGTATCACGGCGTCCCACCCCGGCCCGCAGCTGACGCCAGCGTGCTGCTCCGTCCCACCGCCCGGCCGGCCCGCGCCCGCCTCCGGCCGGTGTGTCAGTCCCGCCCGTCCCGCGACGGGCGCCGGCGCAACAGGTACGTGTCCATGATCCAGCCCTTGCGCTCCCGTGCCTCGGCCCGCAGCCGCTCGATGCGTGGAGCGGCCTCGGCGATCGGCCCGGAGACGAGGATCTCGTCCGGCGTGCCTATGTAGGCACCCCAGTAGATGTCCATGTCCTCCTCGGCGTACCGCCGGAAGACCTGGTGCGCGTCGAGCATCACGACCACGTCGTCGACGCCCTCCGGGAACCCCTCGGCCAGCCGCCGCCCGGTGGTGATCTGCACCGGCCGGGCGACCCGGTTCAGTCCCGTGCGATGCCGGGCGACCAGCGCGGAGACACTGCTGACGCCGGGCACCACGTCGTACGTGAACGCCACCGCGCCCCGCTCCAGCACCTCCTCCAGGATGCCCAGCGTGCTGTCGTACAGCGCCGGGTCCCCCCAGACCAGGAAGGCGCCCGTGCCGTCCTCGTCCAGCTCCTCGGCGATCAGCCGCTCGTAGATCCCGGCGCGGGCACTGCGCCAGTCCCCGACGGCCGGGGAGTAGGCCGACCCGCCCGCGGTCCGGTCCCGCTCCGGGTCACTGGCCTCCACCACCCGGTACGCCCCCTCGGGCAGGTGCGCGTCCAGCATGTCCCGGCGGAGCTGGGTGAGATCGCTCTTCACCTCGCCCTTGTCGAGCAGGAAGAACACGTCCGTGCTCCGCAGCGCCTTGACCGCCTGGAGCGTCAGCTGGTCGGGGTCGCCCGCGCCGATACCGATGACATGAATCTTTCGCACGCCCCGAGTCTGCCGCATCCCGCCGACCATCCGTCCACCGCCTCCGCACAGCCTGCGACGACGGCCTGCTCGGCGCTGCGGGAGGCAGTGGGCCCGCCGGGCCCGTCGGAGGGGGTGCGGCTCCGGGGCGTCGGCGGTCACGGCCCCAGGCGCGGTGCCTCGGTCTCGGCGTCGACCGGTGCCGAGCCGTCCTCCACCCGTCCCGCCAGCTCCCGGGCCCAGCGGGCGAGGCCCGGCAGGTCCAGTCCGTACGGGCGGTCCTCGCCGCGTTCGGCCGCCCACTCCTCGACCGCGCCGGCGCCCCGCCGCAACAGCCGCGCCCCGCCGACGGCGTTCCCGCGGGCCGCGTGGGTGAGGCCCACCGCCAGCTGGGCCAGCCCCCGCCACAGCGCGCGCTCCTCCCGCGGACCCGACTTCCAGGCGTCCTCGAACACCTCGTGCGCGTGGAACGGCCGCCCCGAGGCCAGCAGCGCCCGCGCCTCGGCGACCGTGTCCTCCGGCGTCCGCAGGACCCCCTCCGGCTGCCGCGGGACGCCCTCGGTGCCGTACGGCAGCGGGCGTCCCAGCCCGTCCCGGGGCCGCGCGTTCCGCGCCCGCCCGGCCACGTCCCGGTCCCTGGCATCCGATGCGCCCGCGTTCGTCATACCGCCGATTGTCCCTCGCACCGCCGGGCCTCCTTCGGCGCACCCCCGGGCGTGGGGTAAAGTGCTGTCCGCACGATCACGCGGGGCACCGCGCGTGAGTGCGACGGGACGTGGCGCAGCTTGGTAGCGCACTTGACTGGGGGTCAAGGGGTCGCAGGTTCAAATCCTGTCGTCCCGACTTTGTGGGAGTCACAGGTCAGGGCCGGTTTCGGAAGCATCCGAGACCGGCCCTGACCTGTGTGTGGAGACCGGTCGGGGAGCCTGGCCGGCGCTCTGGGGGGCCGGGGGCGTCGAACCCCGCGTGGCATCGACCGCGTGCAGGGGTACCCGGCCGGGCAGCGCGTGAAGGACGACGACGCCTGGAGGCGTCCCCGATCCGTGCCGCACCCGGCCACGGCGGCCCGCGAGCCGCCCCGAGCCCCTCCCCCCGCGAAACGTAAGGACTTCCCCCCATGCACGGAGCAGTGATCCACGCCCCCGGAGACGTGCGCTTCGAGACCCTGGACGACCCGGAGATCCTGGAGCCGACGGACGCGATCATCCGTACGGCCGTCACCTGTGTGTGCGGCACCGACCTCTGGCCCTGGCGCGGCCTGGACGCGACCGGCGAGGCCCACCCCATGGGGCACGAGTACGTCGGCTTCGTCGAGGCGGTCGGCGGCGAGGTCACCTCGGTCGAGCCCGGCCAGTTCGCCGTCGGCTCGTTCGCGACCTCGGACAACACCTGCGCCAACTGCCGCAACGGATGGCAGTCCAACTGCGTGAACCGCGAGTTCATGACCACCTGCCAGGCCGAGTACGTGCGCATCCCCAACGCCCAGGGCACCCTGGTCGCCACCGAGGAGGTGCCGGGCGAGGAGTTCTGGCCCGGCCTGCTGGCCGTCTCCGACGTGATGGGCACCGGCTGGTACGCCGCCGAGGCCGCCGAGGTCAGGCCCGGCTCCACGGCCGTGGTGGTCGGTGACGGCGCGGTCGGGCTGTGCGGGGTGATCGCCGCGAGGGAGATGGGCGCCGAGCGGATCATCGCCATGAGCCGGCACGAGTCCCGCCAGGAACTGGCCCGGGAGTTCGGCGCCACCGACATCGTCACCGAGCGCGGCGAGGACGGCGTCGCCCGGATCAAGGAGATGACCGACGGGATCGGCGTGGACTCGGTCCTGGAGTGCGTCGGCACCGGCCAGGCCATGCGGCAGGCCCTGCACTCGGCCCGGCCCGGCGGCAACGTCGGCTTCGTCGGCCTCCCGCACGAGGTGGCGATCGACGGGGAGGAGCTGTTCTTCACCCACGTCGGCCTGCGCGGCGGCCCCGCCCCCGTACGCCGCTACCTGCCCGACCTGATCGACCGCGTCCTGTCGGGCCGGATCGACCCGGGCAAGGTCTTCGACCTCACCCTGCCCCTGGAGCAGGTCGAGGAGGGCTACCGGGCCATGGACGAGCGCCGCGCCGTCAAGGCCCTCCTCACGCCCTGACCCACGCCATGGACGCGTCGGCGCCGAGGAGTACGGCGCCGACCAGGGGTACGCCGCCGGCCCGGCCGCCGAGCCGGGCCGGCGGACCGGTTCACTGCTCTTCCTCCTGCCTCGGGTGCACGAGGCGGGGCGCGATTCCGTGGGCTGGGGGGACGGCGGCGTCGTCGGTCTCGGGAAGGGGGAACAGGAGTTCTTCGAGCGCCGGTGTGATGAAGAGGAACGCGATCATCAGGACGGGCACGAGCAGGGCAATCAGGATCACAGCACCTCCCGGAGGTCGGTCTGTGGCACCTGGTTGGGCCGCTCCCAGCATGCGCCCGAACGGCGTAACGCGCATGTCGTCCCGCCGCGGGCCTGCGACGTGCGGGTTCTCTCCGGACGCGGGGGCGTGCCCGCGTGGACGACCTGCCGTGCCGACATGGGTCAGGGGCGGCTCCGGTGGTGTCCGGAGCCGCCCCTCACCACTTCGCGGCCGGGGTCAGGGGGCCACGGCGCGGCCCGTCTGCGGGGAGATGCGGCCGGCGCACAGGCCCTTGCCCGCCAGCGTCTGTGCGATGCGCGGGATGGCCGCCAGGGTGTTGGCCGGCCACTCGTGCATGAGGATGATCTGGCCGTTGGTCAGCCGGGACACCGCCTGCACGATCGCGTCGGTGCTCGCGCCGTTCCAGTCCTGCGAGTCGACGTCCCAGATGATCTGCCTCAGGCCGTACTTGGCCTCCACCGCCTGGACGGTGGCGTTGGTCTCGCCGTACGGCGGGCGGAACAGTTGCGGCGTCCCGCCGCCGGCCGCGGCGATGGCCTGCTGGGTGCGGGAGATCTCGGAGTCGATCTGCGCCTGGCTCTGCTGGGTGAGGTGGGGATGGGTGTAGCTGTGGTTGCCGATCCACATCCCGGCGTTGGCCTCGGCCCGGACCTGGGCCGGGTAGGCGGCGGCGAACTGGCCCTCGTTGAACATCGTGGCCCGCAGCCCGTTCTGCCGCAGGGCGTTGAGCAGGGCCGGGGTGTGGTCGTTGGACGGGCCGTCGTCGAAGGTGAGCCCGACGTACCCGGAACAGGTGGCGGCGTGCGCCGGGGCGGCGTCGGTGACGGTGGTGACCGTGCCGGCCACGGCGGTCGCCGCGAGGGCCAGTCCGGTCAGCAGGGGGCGGGGTGCGGCACGCATGCGGGTGCGTCCTCCTCGGGTGGGCGGCGTGACCGCCGTGGGGGATGGGACGGGACGGGGAGGGTCAGCCGCTCACCGTGAGGTTGGAGGAGCCGCTGCTCTGGTAGCCCTCGGTGGCGAGGATCATGTAGTAGCTGAAGCTGCCCAGTTGCATGCCGTAGCGGGCCCAGGCGTCGAAGTGGTTGCCGGTGGTGATGGTGCCGCCGGTCCTCTTGGACTGCCGGACGCTCCAGTACTGGTTGAAGGTCCTGGTGCCTTCCACGGAGGGGGCGTTGTACCGCGTCGTCTGGTAGACGTCGTACGTGCCGCCGTCGCTGGTGACCGTGCCCTTGTACGTTCCGGTGGGCCGGTAGTTGCCCCAGTTGTCGACGATGTAGTACTCGACGAGCGGGTTCGAGGTCCATCCGTACAGCGCCAGGTAGCCGTTGCCGGACGGGTAGAAGCTGCCCGAGTACTGCACGTTCCTGCGTCCGCCGTTGCTCCAGCCCTTGCCGGCGACGAAGTTGCCGCAGTTCGTCCACGAGGTGCTGTAGTTGCCGCCGGAGTTCAGGGTCATCGAGACCGAACCGCCGCCGTCGGTCCAGAAGGAGTAGTAGAACCCGTTGTTGGTGCCGGTCTGGTTGGTGGTGATGACCGTGGCGGCCTGAGCGGTGTCGGGCAGCAGCAGCCCGGACGCGGTCGTGGCCAGCGCGACCGCGCCGGCACGGTTGATGAAGCCCCTGCGGCTCATCGGGCGGGTGAGGGCGTGCTCCATGTCCATGGTGCCTCCTGGATGAGGTGGATTGTCATGTTCGCGCCATACGCCGTGGCCGGGCCGTCCCTATGGGAGGGAGGGCTCGATTGCTGGAGAGTATGGGGCGGGTTCGAAAGGGCGGTCAATGCGTCTGTTTCCGAAACTTCATCGAAACTTGACGGGGAACTTCGGCGTGTAGAGCCGCAAGTTTCGAAGCCGCTCGAAGGAGTGGCTGAAATGACTGTCGACACGATGGTTGACGCGGAATTGGCGCCTGTTTAGCGTGACGCAACGCTCGTCAGGTAATGCGAAACTTTCGATACTCACAGGAGTGCCCGTGAACCTGCCCCGCTCCCTCGCGGCCGTCGCCTCGGCCTGCTGCCTGACCCTGCTTCCCCTCGTCGCCGCGAGCCCCGCGAGCGCCTCCGGCGGCACCGCCGTACCGGACCGTCCGCTGCGGCAGCTCGCCGCCGACGACCACCTGCGGGTCGGCACCGCCGTCGACATGTCCGCGCTCGCCGACGACGCCGCCTACCGCCGGCTCGCGGGCTCCGAGTTCTCCACCGTCACCCCGGAGAACGTGATGAAGTGGGAGGCGATCGAGCCCCGCCAGGGGGAGTACGACTACGCGCCCGCCGACCGCCTGGTCGACTTCGCGCGCAAGCACGGCCAGAAGGTGCGCGGCCATGTCCTGGTCTGGCACAACCAGTTGCCGTCCTGGCTCACCTCCGGTGACTTCAGCGCCGACCAGCTGCGCGAGATCCTGCACCGTCACATCACCGACACGGTCCGGCACTTCAAGGGCCGGGTCTGGCAATGGGACGTGGTGAACGAGGCGTTCAACGAGGACGGCACCCTGCGCGACAGCATCTGGCTGCGCGAGCTCGGTCCCGGCTACATCGCCGACGCCTTCCGCTGGGCCCACGAGGCCGACCCGCACGCCCTGCTGTTCTACAACGACTACAACACCGAGTGGACGGGCCCGAAGAGCGACGCCGTCTACGATCTGGTCGGCCGCCTGCGCGCGGAGGGCGTTCCCGTCGACGGGGTCGGCTTCCAGGGACACCTCGGCATCCAGTACGGCCTGCCCACCGGCATGGCGGCCAACTTCGCCCGCTTCGACAAGCTCGGACTGGCCACCGCCGTCACGGAGGCGGACGTGCGCATGCCACTGCCGGCCGACGCGGACAAGCTCGCCACGCAGGCCGAGGGCTACCGACTCCTGCTCGACGCCTGCCTGCGCACCCGCCACTGCATCTCGTTCACCGTCTGGGGCTTCACCGACACGTACTCCTGGGTCCCCGGCACGTTCCCCGGCGAGGGCGCCGCGAACCTGTACGACGAGGGCTACCGCCCGAAGCCGGCGTACCGCGCGCTCCAGTCCGAACTGGCGGGCCGGGCGCGGGCCGGGGGTGCCGAGTAGCACGTGCGTCGGTGCCGTACGGTCCGGCCGGCCCCTGGTGGCCGGCCGGACCGTACGGCTGTGGCCCGATACGGCGGACGACGTGCTCCCGCGCACGTCCGCGGCGTGCCGGGCCGTCCGGGCGCCGGTGGGGGCATGCCGCGCACGCGTGGGTGAACGACACGAGCGGCCGTCCATCGGTTCCGGCCCGCGGGCGACCTCCGCCTGCCCCGGCGGACGAGGGCGCCACCACCTCCTCGATGGCCGCCGGTGGCAGGCCGCCGGCCGGTTCGGCTGCGGCGGTGTCCAACACGGTGAGCCGGCAGGTCTGTTCCGCTGGGGCGGTGCTTACTGCGGCGGGCCGCGTCGTCCGCTTCCGCCGTGCCGATGCCCGCCTCTTGAGGTGTGCCGTCGGTGGAACCAGCGGCCCCGTCACCTCCCCGTGCCCCCTCAGCGCCCCGTGGGCGGTGCCGTGCTCTGGCGTACCACCAAGTGGGTGGCCAGTTCGATGCGCAGGGCCGCCTTCTTGGTGTCCTTCGGCCGCAGCAGCATCCGGGCCGCCTCCTCGGCCATGCGCTGGAGGGGCTGTTGCACGGTGGTCAGCGGGGGGCTCGACCAGCGGGCCGGCGGTACGTCGTCGTAGCCGACCACCGACAGGTCCCCGGGGACGCTCAGACCGAGGACCCGGGCCGCCTCCAGGACGCCCAGCGCCTGGAGGTCGCTCCCGGCGAAGATCGCCGTGGGGCGGTCGGGCCGCCGCAGCAGGTCCATGGCGTGTTCGAAGCCGCCCTGGACGTGGAAGTCGCCGAACCGTACCAGCCCGGGGTCCGGTTCATGACCGGCCATCGCCATCGCGGAGCGGTATCCGTCCAGCCGGGCCAGTGAGCACATCAGGTCCTCGGGGCCGGTGATGATGGCGACGCGTTCGTGCCCCTGGTCGGTGAGATGGCGGGTGGCGGCCACTCCGCCGGCCCAGTTGGCCGAACCGACGGACGGGACGTCGGGGTCGGGATCGCCCGCCGGGTCCACGATGACGAACGGAATGGCCCGGGACCGCAGTTGCCGCTTCACGTCCTCCGGCACGGTGGAGAAGACCAGCAGCACCCCGAGGGGCCGACGCCGCAGTACGCCCCCGATCCACTCGGGCCCGGGAGCCTGCCGGGTGCCGCTCTCGGTGAGCGCGACGGTCGCGTCGTTCTGCTTGGCGACGTTCTCCACCCCGCGGATGAGCTCCATCGCCCAGACGCTCTCCAGCTCGTGGAAGACGATCTCGATCAGCGGGGCCTGCGGCTGTCCCGGGGTGCGCCGGCGGTAGCCGTGGGCCTCCAGCAGCCGTTCGACCTTGGCGCGGGTCGCGGGGGACACATCCGAACGACCGTTGAGGACCTTCGAAACTGTCGGCAGCGAGACGCCGGCCTCCCGTGCCACGGCTGCCAAGGTGACTCTGTGACCGACCTGGGCTTCTTCGCGCATGGCCGCAGCATAGGCCACTCCGCCGGATAACGGTTTGGCCGCGTAGGTGCACGACCGTTGACCATTTCTTCCCTCCGCTCCTACTGTCCAGCGCATGACTTTCGGGTCCAGAGCCGAAACTTTCGGAAGGCGGATGATCATGCGTACACGGATGCCCCGGGTGCTCGCCTGCGGTGCGACGCTCGCGCTCGCGGCGAGCCTCGCCGCTTGCGGGAACGGCAGCGGCGGGGGTTCCTCGAACGACGGCAAGATCCATGTGCTGGTGTACGGGGACGCCAGCAACAAGGTTGAGAAGCAGATCGTTGATACCTTCAACAAGACGTCGAAGGTCAAGGCCGTCCTCGACACCATCCCCGGCGCCGACTACCAGCAGAAGTTGCAGACGATCATCAACACGCCGCAGGCGCCGGACATCTTCTTCAACTGGGGCGGCGGCAGCATCCAGCCGTTCGTCAAGGCCGGCTTGCTGATGCCGCTGGACGACTTCGTCAAGAAGGACCCGAACCTCGACGACAAGTTCCTGCCGAGCGTCTACAACAGCGCGGTCGTCGACGGAAAGCCGTACGGCATCCCCATGCGCGGCACGCAGCCGGTGCTGCTGTTCAGCAACAAGAACGTGCTCGGCAAGGCGGGTGTGCAGCAGCCCCAGACCTGGGACCAGCTGCTCGACGCCGTCAAGAAGCTCAAGTCCTCGGGCGTCACCCCCATCGCCCTCGGCGGCGGCGACCAGTGGCCGACGCTGATGTGGTTCGAGTACGTCTACGACCGTGTGGCCGGCCCGGAGCTGTTCCAGAAGGCCCTGAGCGGCGACAAGGACGCCTGGGCGAGCGCGGACAGCAAGAAGGCGCTCGGCATGCTCAAGGAACTGGTCGACACCGGCGCCTTCGGCAAGAACTACGACTCGGTGAAGTACACCAACGGCGCCTCGCCCGCGCTGGTGGCCCAGGGCAAGGCCGGCTTCGAGCTGATGGGGTCCTGGTACTACGCGCAGCAGCAGCAGGACGCGAAGGACTTCGCCGCCAAGGGGCTCGGCTACAGCACGTTCCCGACGATCTCCGGCGGCAAGGGTGACCCGACCGACGTCGTCGGCAACACCAACAACTTCTACTCGGTGCTGAAGAAGACCAAGCACCCCGAGGCGGTCGCCGACTTCCTGAAGCTGATGTACTCCGACGAGTTCGTCAAGGCCCAGATGGCCATCGGCAACCTGCCCACCACCACCAACACCCAGAAGTTCCTGGACACCTCGGCCAGCCCCGACTACTCCCGCTTCCAGTACGACCTCGTCGCCAAGGCCAAGTCCTTCCAGCTCTCCTGGGACCAGGCCTTCCCGCCGTCGGCCATGACGCCGATCCACCAGGCCGTCCAGCAGTTCTTCAACGGACAGCTCGACGCGGACGGCTTCATCAAGGCCATGCAGGCCCTCCCGACCGAATGAATCGCTCATGACCACACAGCTCACGAGCGCTCCGCCCTCCGCCGTGCCTGCCAAGAAGGCCCGGCGGCGGCCGGAGGACTCCTACACCGCACGCGGTACGCGCCCCGGCTTCGGCTGGGCGCTGCCCGCCACCCTGTTCTTCGCCCTCTTCGCCCTCGTACCGCTGATCATGGTGGCGGTGCTGTCCTTCATGAGCTGGAACGGCCTGGGGTCACCGCAGTTCGTCGGGACGGACAACTGGGAGCGCATCCTCGACGACCCCGTCATGATCAAGAGCATCTGGCTCACTCTGCTGCTCACCGCCCTGGGCGTGGCCATCCAGACCCCGCTGAGCATCGTGCTGGGCGTCTGGGCCGCCGGACACCAGCGCAACCGCGCCGTCCTCTCGGCGATCTACTTCATCCCGCTGCTGCTGTCCTCCACCGCGGTGTCGGTGCTCTGGCGGGCGCTGCTCGACCCCAACTTCGGCATCCCCGCGCGCATGACCTGGCTGTTCGGGGACGGCAACCTGTTCGGTGAGCAGGCCTCGGCCATCGGGGTGCTGGCCTTCGTCAGCACCTGGCAGTTCACGCCGTTCCACACGCTGATCTACCAGGGCGCCGCCCGGGCGATCCCGCCGGTGCTGTACCAGGCGGCGGAGATCGACGGCGCGGGACGCTACCGCCAGTTCTTCCACATCACCCTGCCGCAGCTGCGCAACTCGATCGTCACCTCGATGATCCTGATGATCGTCGGCGGGCTCACCACGTTCGAGACCGTGCTCATCCTGACCCAGGGCGGACCGGGCACCGACACCACGATCAGCGCCTACTACATGTACCAGAAGGCCTTCAAGGGCTTCGACTTCGGCGCCGGCTCGGCCATCGCCCTGTGCCTGGTCGTCGCCGCCACGGTGGTCTCGCTGATCGTCGTCCGCGTCTCCGGCTACGACAAGATGCGCAGTGACATGGAGGGGGTGTCATGAGGCGCCGCCCCAACTACCTGGCCGGAACGGGCTCGATCGTCTGGCTCGTCCTGGTGGGTCTGCCGCTGTACGTGATGCTCGCGGCGACCCTGCGCACCCGGCAGGACTACGCGAAGAAGGGCCCGCTGTCCTTCCCCGGCGACTTCACCCTCGACAACTACACCGGGGCGTTCGACTCGGGCTTCGGGCAGTACTTCCTCAACACCATCATCGTCACCGTCTGCGTCGTCGGCGTGGTGCTGCTGCTCGTACCGCCCCTGGCCTACGCGATCGTACGCAGCCGCAGCCGGGTCACCTCGCAGATCTTCCGGCTGTTCCTGCTGGGCCTCGCCATCCCCGCCCAGGCCGTCATCGTGCCGATGTTCTACCTGATCAGCGAGGCGGGCCTGTACGACAACCTCCTCGGGGTCATCCTGCCCACGGCCGCGTTCTGCCTGCCGATGTCCGCGCTGATCCTCAGCGGCTCCATGCGCGACATCTCACCGGAGCTGTTCGAGGCCATGACGGTGGACGGAGCGACCCCGCGGCGGATGTTCTTCCAGCTCGTCGTGCCGCTCTCGCGCGGCGGCCTGTCCACGATCGTGGTGTTCTCCGCGCTCCAGGCCTGGAACGGCTTCCTGTTCCCGCTCGTCCTGACCCAGTCCGACTCGACCAAGGTCATCACCCTGGGTCTGTACAACTTCCAGACGGAACACGGGATCGACATCCCCGGCCTGCTGGGAGCCGTGACGCTGTCCATGGTGCCCGTCCTGCTCGTCTACCTGTTCGCCCGCCGCGCCCTCGTCCAGGGCCTGATGGGCATGGGAGGAAAGTGACCACCAACGTGGCCGTAGAGACCACCCCCGAGATCCCCCTCTGGAACGACCCGACCCAGGACATCGGCACCCGCGTGTCCGCGCTGATCGACGCGATGACCGTCGAGGAGAAGATCGCCCAGCTGTACGGCGTGTGGGTCGGCGCGTCCGACGAGGGCGGCGAAGTCGCCCCGCACCAGCACGACATGGAGGAGGCCGTCGACCTCGACGCGCTCCTGCCGGCCGGGCTCGGCCAGCTGACCCGCCCCTTCGGCACGGCGCCCGTCGACCCCGCGCTCGGCGCGCTCTCCCTGCTGCGTACCCAGACCCGGATCGCCGCCGCGAACCGCTTCGGCATCCCCGCCCTGGCCCACGAGGAGTGCCTGGCCGGGTTCGCCACCTGGGGCGCCACCGCCTACCCCGTCCCGCTGTCCTGGGGCGCCACCTTCGACCCCGCCCTCATCCGCCGGATGGCCGCCGCCATCGGCCGCGACATGCGGTCCGTCGGCGTCCACCAGGGCCTCGCGCCCGTCCTGGACGTGGTGCGGGACGCCCGCTGGGGCCGTGTCGAGGAGACCATCGGAGAGGACCCCTACCTCGTCGGCAGCATCGGCACCGCCTACGTCCAGGGCCTCCAGTCCGCCGGTGTCGTCGCCACCCTGAAGCACTTCGTCGGCTACTCCGCCTCCCGCGCCGGGCGCAACCTCGCGCCCGTCGGCATGGGCCCGCGCGAGCGGGCGGACGTCCTGCTGCCCCCCTTCGAGATGGCGGTGCGCGAGGGCGCGGCCGACTCCGTCATGCACGCCTACACCGACACCGACGGCATGCCCTCGGCGGCCGACGAGGACCTGCTCACCGGGCTGCTCCGGGACACCTGGGGCTTCGAGGGCACGGTCGTCGCCGACTACTTCGGCATCGCCTTCCTCCGCATCCTGCACGGCGTCGCCGGCGACTGGGCGGACGCGGCGGGCACGGCCCTGCGCGCGGGCGTCGACGTGGAACTGCCCACCGTCAAGACGTTCGGCGCGCCCCTCGCCGAAGCCGTCGCCGACGGCCGGGTACCGGAGGCGCTGATCGACCGCGCGCTGCGCCGGGTGCTCCTCCAGAAGGCCCGGCTCGGCCTGCTCGACGCCGACTGGAACCCGGTTCCGGCCGCCCTCGGCGGAGCGGACCTGGACGACCCCGACGCCCTGCGCGGCACCGTCGACCTGGACTCCGCCGAGAACCGGGAACTGGCCCGCACGGTCGCCGAGGAAGCGGTCGTCCTGCTGCGCAACGACGGCACCCTGCCCCTCGGCCGGCCGCGCCGCATCGCCCTGATCGGCCCCAACACGACCGAGCCCACGGCCGTACTGGGCTGCTACTCCTTCCCCCAGCACGTCGGCGTGCACCACCCCGAGACGCCGCCCGGCATCGACCTGCCGACCCTGGAGGACGCCCTGCGGCGCGAGTTCCCCGACGCGGAGTTCACCGTCGTACGCGGCACCGGCGTGGACGACGGTGACATCCTCGGCATCGCCGAGGCCGTCGACACCGCGCGCCGGGCCGACGTCGTCGTCGCGGCGCTCGGCGACCGCGCGGGGCTCTTCGGCCGGGGCACCAGCGGCGAGGGCTGCGACGCCGAGTCCCTGGCCCTGCCCGGCGCCCAGCAGCGCCTGCTCGACGCGCTGCTCGACACCGGCACACCCGTGGTGACGGTCCTGCTGGCCGGCCGGCCCTACGCCCTCGGCCGCGCCGTGGACGAGGCAGCCGCCATCGTGCAGTCCTTCTTCCCCGGGGTGGAGGGCACCACGGCCATCGCCGGCGTGCTCAGCGGCCGGACCAACCCCTCCGGACGGCTGCCCGTCAGTGTGCCGCGCGGTACCGGCGGCCAGCCCGCCGGCTACCTCGGCGCCCGGCTCGCCCAGGCCAGCGACGTGTCCAACATCGACCCCACGGCGGCCTTCGCGTTCGGACACGGCCTGTCGTACACGTCCTTCGAGTGGGGCGGGCTGACCGTCGACCGGCCGGAGGCGGACACGAGCGGCGCGTTCTCCCTCGCCCTGACCGTGCGCAACACGGGGGAGCGGGAGGGCACCGAAGTCGTCCAGCTCTACCTGCACGACCCGGTCGCCTCCGTCGTCCAGCCGGTGCAGCGCCTCGTCGGCTACGCGCGGGTACCGCTCGCCCCGGGCGAGGCCCGCCGGCTGCGCGTCACCGTGCCGGCCGACCTGGCCTCCTTCACCGGCCGCGACGGGCGCCGGGTGGTCGAACCGGGCGAACTGGAGCTGCGGCTGGCGGCGTCCAGCAGCGACGCCCGGCTGACGGCGACGGTCACCCTGACCGGCCCCGCACGCCAGGTGGACCACACCCGCCGGTTCCACGCGCGCTTCGAGCAGGAGCCCGCGCACCCCGCCGTGTGACCCACCACCGCGCCGTGGCCCGCTCCCCGGACGTCCGGGGCACGGGCCACGGCGCGGTCAGCCCCGCTCCACGGTGACGGTCACCAGACCGCCCGGGGCGGCCGTCACCCGGGCCCGGCCGGCCGTCCGGCGTACGACGCTCGCGCCGCCGTCGGCCGTGATCCGCCAGGCGCCCGGCGGCAGGGACAGTTCCGTCACCCGGGAGCCGCGCGGCGCCGCGCGGTAGACCAGCCGGTACACGCCCGTCCCGGCGTCGTACGCGGCGGAGCGGACCGTGCCCGCCACGGCCTCCGCGTACGGCTCGGCGGTCAGCTCCTTGTGGACGCGGAAGGCGCCGGTGCCGTCCAGCGCGCAGTACCCGCCGCCGTAGCACCACACATAGCCCGCCCAGCCGGACGTGTAGCGGCCCAGGGAGGCCATCGCGTCCCGGTAGAAGCGGTCCATGTGCGGCAGCGAGCTGTCCGGCGGACCCCACTCGCCGACCACCACCGGGACCCGGTACCGCTTCGGGTACGCGGTGACGGCCCGCTCGTACGCCTCGATCCAGCCGGCCCCGGGGTCGTAGCCGGCGCCCGCCTCCATGGCCGCGTCGTAGAAGTGCGGCGCGTACACGACCCGGGGATCGTGGACGCGGCCGAGTCCGGTCGGTACGCCCTCGCCCACGATCGGGGTCGGCTCCACGAACAGCCAGGCGTCCCGGTCGGCCGAGCGGACGGCGTCGGCGAGGCGGTCGTACATCGGCGTGAGCTGCTCGCGTTCGATGCGGCGCGCGGCCGTCGGCAGGTCCTCCCCGGGCTTCGGCTCGCCCATCGGCTCGTTGATCAGGTCGTAGCCGAGCACGGCCGGGTGGCGGGCGAAGCGGGCGGCGAGGGTGCGCCACATCCCGGCCTGGGCGCGCCGGAGGTCCTCGTCCTCGTAGAGATGGGTGAACGCGCGCTGCACGGCGGGTTCGAAGTACTCGGCGAACCAGTCGTCCGGGTGCGCGGTGAACGGCAGCCCGTCGGTCCGGGTCGCCCACTCGGGTATGCCGCGGTGGCCGAAGGCGGGTCCGAAGACGTCCTGGTGGGCGTCGATGACGACCTTCACGTCATGGCGCCCGGCCCAGTCCAGGACGCGCTCGATCTTCCGCAGGTAACCGCGGCTGTACCGACCCGGTGCGGGCTCCAGGTCGTCCCAGAAGACCAGCAGCCGGGCGAAGTCGAAGCCCCGGGCCCGCAGGTCGCGCAGATGGCGTTCGGTCACGGCGGTCAGGGCGTCCTCGCCCCGGTGCGCCTTGTCCTCGATGTTCCAGCCGCGCAGGGTGAGCACCCGTCCGTTCCGGTCGGTGAGCCGGGGGATGTCCGCCCCGGTCTCCTCGGCGTGGGCGGTGGCGGGGGTCAGGAGGGCGGCGAGGACCGCGCCCGCCGTCAGCATCGCTCGCAGCACGGAAACCTCCGGGAAGCCGGCGTCGAGTTCCTTGACTTCGTGTGCACTTCAAGCTGAACACTCCCGTGCTACCAGCCATGCACGGGGAGGACCAGCATGAAGTACCGCACCATCGGCACCGATCCGGCCACCCGCCGGGAGGTGAGCGTGCTCGCGCTCGGCGCGATGCTGTTCGGGTCGCGCACCGACGAGAAGACCTCCTTCGCCGTCCTCGACCGCTATGTCGAGGCCGGCGGGACCTTCGTCGACACCTCCGACAACTACGCCTTCTGGGAGGACGGCGGCCAGGGCGGTCAGAGCGAGCGACTGCTCGGGCGGTGGCGGCGCAGCCGGGGCGTCGGCGACGAGATCGTGATCGCCACCAAGCTCGGCGCCCGGCCCCTGGCCCCCGGCACCAGCTACACCGACACCGCCGAGGGACTGTCCGCCGAGGTCATCCGGGAGTCGGCCGAACGCAGCCGGGAACTGCTCGGCGTGGACCGGCTGGACCTGCTCTACGCGCACATAGAGGACCCCGCCGTCCCGCTCGCGGAGACCGTCGAGGGCTTCGCCGCGCTCGTCGCCGAGGGCACCGTCGGCCTGCTCGGCGTCAGCAACTACGCCGTGTGGCGGGTGGAACGGGCCCGCGCCCTCGCGGCGGCGGCGGGACTGCCGGGGTACGAGGTGCTCCAGTACCAGCACAGCCATCTGCGCCCGCGCACCGACGTGCCGAGCGAGCTGTTCCCGGACGGCAGCCTCGGCGGCGCGGACGCCCAGCTCCTGAACTACCTGCGGGCGGAGCCGGGGTTGACCCTGGTCGCCTACTCACCGCTGCTCACCGGCGCCTACACCCGCGCCGACAAGCCGCTGCCGCCGGACTACGACCACCCCGGCACCCCGGCCCGGCTCGCGGTGCTGCGCGAGGTGGCCCGGGAGACCGGGGCGACCGTCAACCAGGTCGTGCTCGCCTGGCAGCTGGGCGGTGAGCTGCCCGTGATCCCGCTCGTCGGCGCCTCCTCGGTGGCCCAGCTCGACGAGAACCTCGCCGCCGTCGACCTGGAACTCACCGGGGAGCAGCGCGCCCGGCTGGACGCGGCTCACTGAGCCGCGCCGTCTACCGATCGCGGGGTTCGCGGACGACGGCCACGTCGCCGGGGGCGACGGTGACCGTGCCGGTCGTCTCCTTGCCGGTCAGCAGCTCGAACGAGCCCTGGCGCACCGGGACTTCGGCACCCCGGCCGGTGTGGTCGATGACGAACAGGTAGTCCGCCCGCGGACCGCGCCGGCGGGCCACCTCCACCCCGGGCGGGGCGGTCCGCACCGGCGTCACGCCCGCCTCCTCGCGGACGCGGTCCAGCAGCGCGGCCAGCGTGACCGGGTCCGGCAGGGTGGCCAGGTACCAGGCGGACCCGGTGCCGTGCGCGAGCCGGGTCACCGCCGGAACCCCCGCCAGGGGTCCGTCGGCGTACGAGGCGACCGCCTCGGCACCCGCGAGCCGCAGCCGCTCCGACCACAGGGAGCCCGTGGCCCCGTCCGGCACGGCACCGGTCAGCGCGACCGGCTCGCCGGGCAGCAGCGGGAACGGCTCGTCGGAGCGCACGCCCAGCACCTCCCGGAACGCTCCGGGGTAACCACCCAGCCGGGCATGGCAGTTCTCGTCCACCGCCCCGCTGTGGAAGCCGACCGCCAGGGTGCCGCCGTCCGCGGCGTACGACGTGAGGTTGGCCGCGCCCGCCTCGTCGACCAGGTACAGGCTCGGGGCCAGCACCAGCCGGTAGCCGGTCAGGTCCGCGTCCGGCCGGACGAAGTCCACGGCCACGCCCGACCGCCACAGCGGCTCGTACCAGGCCCGCACCAGGTCCAGGTAGCACAGCTCGCCGCTCGGCTGGGAGGGGAGCTCCAGGGCCCAGCGGGCGTCCCAGTCCCAGACGATCGCGACCTCGGCGGTGCCGGTGCTGCCGCGCACCTCGGCCAGCGCCTTCAGGTCGGCGCCCAGCCGGACCACGTCCCGCCAGATCTGGCTGTCCGTCCCGGCGTGCGGCACCATCGCCGAGTGCCACTGCTCGGCACCCGCCTTGGACTGGCGCCACTGGAAGTAGGCGATGCCGTCCGCGCCGCGCGCCACGTGGGCGAGCGCGTCCCGGCGCAACTGGCCGGGATCCTTCGCCCGGTTGACGGGCTGCCAGTTCACCGCGCCGGTCGAGTGCTCCATCAGCAACCACGGGCCGTCCGCGAGCGAGCGCGTCAGATCGCCGCTGAGCGCGATGTCGATCTGCGGCTCGGGGTCCGTGGACCGGAGGTAGTGGTCGTTGGAGACGATGTCCAGCTCGGGCGCCCAGCGCCAGTAGTCCAGGGCGTCGAAGCTGAAGTTCACCATGAAGTTGGTGGTGGCCGGGATCGCGGGCGCCGCCGCCCGCAGCAGGTCCCGTTCCGCCGTGTACAGCGACAGCAGCTCGTCGGAGCAGAACCGCCGCCAGTCCAGCTGGTGCGTCGGGTTGGACACGGCGCCGGTGGCGCGCGGCGGCAGGATCTCCTCCCAGTCGTAGTACCACTGGGACCAGAACGCGGTGCCCCAGGCGTGGTTGAGGGCCGCCAGGTCGTCGCCGTAGCGGTCGCGCAGCCAGCGCCGGAAGGCCGCCGCGCTGGTGTCGCAGTAGCAGGCCGCGTTGTGGCAGCCGTACTCGTTGTGCACGTGCCACATGCGGACGGCCGGGTGGTCCGCGTACCGGTCGGCGAGCGCGCCCGCGATGCGCAGCGCGGCCTGCCGGTAGGCGGGGCTGGACGGGCAGAACGTCTGGCGGCTGCCGTAGGAGAGGGTACGGCCGTCCCGGTCGGCCGGCAGCGCCTCCGGGTGGGCCCGGAAGAACCAGGCCGGCGGCGCGGCCGTCGGCGTGGCGAGGTCGGCGGCGATGCCGTTCTCGTGCAGCAGGTCCAGGACCTTGTCCAGGCGCGAGAAGTCGTACACGCCCTCGGACGGCTCCAGCAGCGCCCACGAGAAGATGCCGACGCTGACCAGGTTCACCCCGGCCTCGCGCATCAGGCGCATGTCCTCGGCCCACACCTCCTCGGGCCATTGCTCGGGGTTGTAGTCGCCGCCGTAGGCGAGGCCGGGGACGGACAGGGTGCGCTTCACGGGGATCTCTTTCACGTGCGGGTGCCTCAGCCCTTGTTGGAGCCCAGGGTGAGGCCGCTGACGAACTGGCGCTGGAGCACGAAGTACACGACCAGGGTGGGGATCGCGGTCAGCAGCGCGCCGGCGGCGACCAGGTTGGGGTCGGTGAAGTACTGCCCGGAGAGGTTGTTCAGCGCCGAGGTGATCGGCATGTTCTCGCCGGTGGAGATCAGTACGAGGGCCCAGAAGAAGTCGTTGTAGATCCAGATGGACAGCAGGGTCGCCAGGGCCGCCATCGCCGGCTTGCACAGCGGCAGCGTGATCTGCCAGTACAGCCGCCACACCGAGGCGCCGTCGACCAGGGCGGCCTCGGTCAGCTCGTGCGGCAGCGAGCGCATGTAGTTGCTCAGTACGAAGGCGCAGAAGCCGGACTGGAACGCCACGTGGATCAGGACCAGGCCCAGCGCGGAGTCGTACAGCTTCCCGCTCGCGGTGATGCCGGGCAGGTCGGTGAGCAGGTACAGCCGGTACAGCGGGGTGATGATGACCTGCTGCGGCAGCAGGTTGCCCGCCGTGAAGACCAGCAGCAGCGCCAGGTTGACCCGGAAGTCGAAGCGGCTGACGTAGAAGGCGACCATCGACGACAGGAACAGCGTCAGCAGTACGGCCGGCACCGCGATGATCAGCGTGTTGCCGAAGTAGTGCAGCATGTCCGACTGCTGGAACGCGTTCGTGAAGTTGTCGAAGTTCAGCGTGTCCGGCCAGGAGACGTACCCCTTGGCGCTGGTCTCGCTGTACGGGCGCAGGGCCGAGAAGACCGCCCAGAGCAGCGGCGCCAGCCAGGCGAGGGCGGTGCCCGCGAGGAAGACGTGCAGCAGGATCCGGGCCGGCCGGACGGGGGTACGCCGCTTTCCCGGGGCGCTCACGGTGCTCATGCGCGCCGCTCCTTCCGGAAGGTGGCGATCAGGTACGGGATGATGACGGCGAGGGAGATCACCAGCAGGACGACGGCGATGGCGGAGCCGTATCCGATGCGGCTGGACTCGCCGATGATGTTGTTGGTGACCAGGATCGACAGCAACTCGGTGCCCTGGGCGCCCTTGTTGAAGACGAAGACCAGGTCGAAGGCGCGCAGTGCCTCGATGATGGTGACGACGAGGACGACCGTGTTGGTCGGGCGCAGGGTCGGGAAGATCACGTTCTTGAACGTCTGCCACTCGTTGGCGCCGTCCAGCGCGGACGCCTCCCTGAGCGACGGGTCGACGCTCTTCAGGCCGGCCAGGTAGAGGATCATCATGTAGCCGGCGTGCCGCCAGGACGCGGCGATCAGGACGGCCCACAGGTTGAGGTCGGGGTCGCCGATCCAGTCGATGTAGTGACCGGGCTTGTTGGCGCCGATGATGCTGTTGATCAGGCCGGTGTCCGGGTTGTAGACCAACTGCCAGACGAAACCGATGCACGCCATCGAGATGACGACGGGCAGGAAGTACGCGGTCTGGTAGACCCGGCTGAACCGGATCCGCTTGTCGAGCTGGACCGCGAGGAACAGGCCGAACGGCGTCGGGATCAGGATCAGTGCGACGAACCAGATGACGTTGTGCTGGACGGCCGGCCAGAACTGCGGGTTGTCGGTGAAGAGTTGTGTGAAGTTGTCCAGGCCGACCCACTTGATCGAGTCGAACCCGATGCCGTCCCAGGTGGTGAAGGCGAGGAGGATCGAGGCGAGGGCCGTGAACCAGACGAGGATCACGTGCAGGACGGTCGGAACGCCCGCCATGAGGGCGAGCGTGATCCGGTCACGGCGGGTCAGCAGGCGCCGGTGGCCCTGCGAGACCCGCTTCTTCTCGGGCGCGGCCCCCGGAGCCGGCACGGCCGCCGGCTCCGGGGTCTTCGTCGTCGTGTCAGTGCTCATCGGGCCGCTCACGAGGACGCGAAGATGGTCTTCTTCTGGCGCTCGATGGACGACAGCAGACCGTCCACGCCCTTGGGGTTCTGGAGGAACTTCTGCAGACCCGGCTGCATCACCGTGGCGGTGAAGTCGGGGCGGCTGTCGCGGTCCATGAACTGGGTGAGGCTCTTGGCGCTGCCGATCATCTCGAACGCCTTCTTCTGGAGCGGCGAGTAGGAGGAGGTGTCGGCCTTGCTGGAGGCGGCGACCACGCTCGGGTCGGTCTTCAGGTACAGCTCCTCGGCCGCCGGGCTGCCCAGGTACTCCAGCAGCTTGACGACACCCGCGTGGTTCTTCGGGGACTTGCTCACCATGAAGCCGTCGGTCGGCGCCTCGACGGTGTCCTGGCCGTACGCGGAGTTGATCTCCGGGAAGGCGAAGAAGTCGAGGTCGTCCAGGTCGGCCTTGTTGGTGAACTGCTGGGCCACGAAGGAGCCGAGGAGGTACATGCCGGCCTTCTTCGCCACCAGCGTCTGCGCGGCGTCCTGCCAGGTGCGGCCCATGAAGCCGTCCTGGTGGTAGGGGAGGATCTCGGCCCAGTGGTCGAAGACGTCCTTCACCTTGGCGTCGGTCCAGGACGCCTTGCCGGCCATCAGCTCGACGTGGAAGTCGTAGCCGTTCAGACGGAAGTTGATCTGGTCGAAGGTGCCCATCGCCGGCCAGGCGTCCTTGTCGCCGAAGGCGATCGGGACCAGGCCGTCCTTCTTCATCTGCTTGCACAGGGCGACCAGGTCGTCCCAGGTGGCGGGGACCTTGTAACCGTGCTGCTGGAAGACGCTCTTGCGGTAGAAGACCGCCCACGGGTAGGTGGTCAGCGGCACGAAGTAGTACTTGCCGTCCGCGCCCTTGCTGAGCTTCTTCATCGCCTCGGGGAAGTTGTCCCCGATCTTCGCCCACACGTCGTCGATCGGGCTGGCGAGGCCCTTGGCCGCGAAGAACTGCATGCGGTACCCGGCGAACCAGTTGAACACGTCGTCCGGCGTGCCCTGCAGATACGAGTTGATCTGCTCCTGGAAGGTGTTGTGGTCCTTGGTGTTCACATCGACGCTGAGGCCGGACTGCTTCTTGAAGGCCGCGTAGACGCTCTCGTAGGCCTTCTTGGGCACCGCGTCGGAGGCGTTCGAGCCCAGGGAGACGGCCTTGGGGTCGGATCCGGAACCGCTGCCTCCGCAGGCGGACAGCAGGGGTATGCCGGCGCCCGCGAGCAGGGCGGTACCGCCCGCTCCGCGCAGCAGGGAACGTCGGCTGGGCCCCGGAACGGAGAGACCGGAGGGAGAGAGGCGCATGGCGGCTCCTGAGGCATCCAGGGTTCGGCCAAGGGGATGAGTTGATCACCGAAAGGTTCGAAACCGCTCAGAAATCAACTCGACCGAACATCGTGGGCGTAATAACAGCCCCATGTCCGCTCATGCGTCAATAGCTCCGGTCGCGCGGAGGTGTCTCTTGCCCGAAACGTAATCGTCATCGTCACCTGCGCCGTTGACGACGGCGGGACGCGGCGGCCCCCACGGCCCGGGCGGCCGAGGGGGCTGTGGGAAACAGGTCGCTCCGTTTCAGCTTCTGACCAGCAGTTGGAAGTCGAAGGCGTACCGGGACGCCCGGTAGACATGGCTGCCGTGCTCCACCGGCCGGCCCGCGTCGTCGTAGGCGGTGCGCCACATGGTGAGCAGGGCCGCGCCCTCCGGTTCCTCCAGCAGGGCCCCCTCCTCGGCGCTCGCGGCGCGGGCGCCGATGGACTGGCGGGCGCTGTGCAGGACGATCCCGGCGGAGCGCAGCATCCGGTACAGACCGGTGGACTCCAGCCGCTCGGTGCCGAGTTCGAGCAGCGAGGCGGGCAGGTGGTTGCGCAGGAACGCCACCGGCCGGCCGTGGGTGTGACGCAGCCGCTCCAGCACGACGACCTCGGCGCCCTCGGGGAGGCACAGGGTGGCGGCCACGTCGGCGGGCGCCGCGATCCGTTCGTTGCGCAGCACCCGGGTGGTCGGGCCCTGTCCGGCCGCCTCCAGGTCGTCGTAGAGGCTGCTGAGTTCCAGCGGGCGTCTGACCTGGCTGTGCACCACCTGCGTACCGACTCCTCGGCGGCGCACCAGCAGCCCCTTGTCGACCAGGGACTGGATCGCCTGGCGGACGGTGGGCCGGGACAGCCCGAGCCGTGCCGACAGGTCGACCTCGTTGCCGAGGAGATTCCCCGGCACCAGCACGCCGCGCTCGATGGCCGCCTCCAGTTGCCGGGCGAGTTGGTAGTACAGCGGAACCGGACTCGACCGGTCCAGGGCGAAGGCCACGGGATCCAGCGCGCGATCACCCGGTGCCGTTCGCCGCGGGGTGCGGTGTACTGGGCTCATGCCCCTCAGGTGTAGGACCCGGCGCCGAAGGTGTCAATGGTTTGTACTTACATTCGGACCTGCTTGTGAAATGATGTCTTAACAAAGTATTGACAGCGGGCTCGACAGAGGCTTGTATCCCGTCCCAACGCAACAGCGTCCTTGCCCCGTCGCACGCACAGTGAGGTGCTGGAAAGATGGACCGCTCTTCTCGTCCCCGCTCCCGCAGACTGGCCCCCCTGGTGGCGGTGGCCGCCGCGGCAGCCCTCACCCTCGCCGGCTGCTCCAGCAGTTCCGGCGGCAAGAAGGCCGAGGAGGAAGCGGCGAACCCCTCCGCGGGCAAGGCCGACACCCCCCGCATGACCGTCGCCCTGGTCACCCACCAGGCGCCCGGCGACACCTTCTGGGACACCGTCCGCAAGGGCGCGGAGGCCGCGGCGGCCAAGGACAACATCAAGCTGGTCTACTCCGCCGACCCCAACGCCGGCACCCAGGCCAACTACGTGCAGAACGCGATCGACCAGAAGGTCGACGGCATCGCGGTCACCCTGGCCAAGCCCGACGCGATGAAGGGCGCGATCGCCAAGGCGGAGCAGGCCGGCATCCCGGTGGTCGGCCTCAACTCCGGACTGAGCGACTGGAAGAAGCTCGGCCTGCTGGAGTTCTTCGGGCAGGACGAGAGCGTGGCGGGCGAGGCGTTCGGCGACAAGCTCAACACCACCGGCGCGAAGAAGATCGTCTGCGTGATCCAGGAACAGGGCAACGTGGGCCTCACCCAGCGCTGCGACGGCGTGAAGAAGACGTTCAAGGGCACCACCGAGACCCTGTACGTGAACGGCACCGACATGCCGTCGGTGAGGTCGACCATCACGGCCAAGCTGAAGCAGGACTCTTCCGTCGACACCGTCGTCACCCTCGGCGCCCCCTTCGCGCTGACGGCGGTGCAGTCGGTGGGCGACGCGGGCAGCAAGGCGAAGGTGGCCACCTTCGACCTCAACAAGGACCTGGTCAAGGCGGTGCAGAAGGGCACCATCGAGTTCGCCGTCGACCAGCAGCCCTACCTCCAGGGCTACCTGGCGGTCGACTCGCTGTGGCTCTACAAGAACAACGGCAACTACAGCGGCGGCGGTGAGCAGGCCGTGCTCACCGGCCCGGCCTTCGTGGACAGGTCCAACGTCGACAAGGTCGCCGGGTTCGCCGCGAAGGGCACCCGGTGATGAGCATGGCCCAGCAGGCTGAGCCCGCGGTCGGCAGGCCGCCGGCGTCCGGCCCGAAACCGACCGACGGCCGTACCGCCCGGCGCCCGCCGGCCCTCAGGCTGCTGGCCCGGCCCGAGGTGGGTGTCTTCCTCGGCGCCGTCGCCGTCCTGGTCTTCTTCCTGATCACGGCGCCGCCGGTGCGCGACGGCAGCTCGATGGCGAACATCCTGTACCAGTCCTCGACCATCGGCATCATGGCCCTCCCGGTGGCCCTGCTGATGATCGGCGGGGAGTTCGACCTCTCCTCCGGCGTCGCCGTGATCTCCTCGGCGCTCACCGCGAGCATGCTCAGCTACCAGCTCACCGTGAACGTGTGGACCGGCGTGGTCGTCGCCCTGATCGTGTCCCTCGCGATCGGCGCCTTCAACGGCTGGATGGTGATGAAGACCGGGCTGCCCAGCTTCCTGGTCACCCTCGGCACCTTCCTGATCCTCCAGGGCGCCAACCTCGCGGTCACCAAGCTGGTCACCGGCAACGTCGCCACCGACGACATCAGCGACATGGACGGCTTCGACCAGGCCCGGAAGATCTTCGCCTCCTCCTTCGACGTGGGCGGGGTCCAGGTGAAGATCACCGTGCTGTGGTGGCTGGTCTTCGCGGCCCTCGCCACCTGGGTGCTGCTGCGCACCAAGTACGGCAACTGGATCTTCGCCGTCGGCGGCGACAAGGACAGCGCCCGCGCGGTCGGCGTCCCGGTGAGGTTCACCAAGATCACCCTGTTCATGCTGGTCGGCTTCGGTGCCTGGTTCGTCGGCATGCACAACCTGTTCTCGTTCAACACCGTGCAGTCCGGCGAGGGCGTCGGCCAGGAGCTGATCTACATCGCCGCGGCCGTCATCGGCGGCTGCCTGCTCACCGGCGGCTACGGCTCCGCGATCGGCCCGGTCTTCGGCGCCTTCATGTTCGGCATGGTGCAGCAGGGCATCGTCTACGCCGGCTGGAACCCCGACTGGTTCAAGGCCTTCCTCGGCGTGATGCTCCTCGGCGCCGTCCTGATCAATCTGTGGGTCCAGCGCACGGCGACCCGGAGGTAACCGATGACCGACAACACCACGGGCACCCATGGCGCCGTCCTCCAGGACAGCGCGCCGGCCCCCGACGGGCCGCTGGTCGAACTCCGCGGCGCCGGCAAGTCCTACGGCAACATCCGCGCCCTGCACGGCGTCGACCTGAAGGTCCACGCCGGCCGGGTGACCTGCGTCCTCGGCGACAACGGCGCCGGCAAGTCCACCCTCATCAAGATCATCTCGGGGCTGCACCAGCACACCGAGGGCGAATTCCTCGTCGACGCGCAGCCGGTGCGCTTCACCACCCCGCGTGAGGCCCTGGACCGGGGCATCGCCACCGTCTACCAGGACCTCGCCACCGTCCCGCTGATGCCGGTGTGGCGGAACTTCTTCCTCGGCTCCGAGCTGACCAAGGGCCCCTGGCCGCTGCGCCGGCTCGACATCGCCCGCATGAAGGAGACCGCCGACCAGGAACTGCGCCACATGGGCATCGTCCTGGACGACCTGGAACAGCCCATCGGTACCCTCTCCGGCGGCCAGCGCCAGTGCGTCGCCATCGCCCGCGCCGTCCACTTCGGCGCCCGCGTGCTCATCCTGGACGAGCCCACCGCCGCCCTCGGCGTCAAGCAGTCCGGGGTGGTGCTGAAGTACATCGCCGCCGCCCGCGACCGCGGCCTCGGCGTCATCTTCATCACCCACAACCCCCACCACGCCTACATGGTCGGCGACCACTTCAGCGTCCTGCGCCTCGGCACCCTGGAGCTGAGCGCCGAACGCAGCGGGATCGGCCTCGAAGAACTGACCAACCACATGGCCGGCGGCGCCGAACTCGCCGCGCTCAAGCACGAGCTGGCCCAGGTGCGCGGCGTCGACGTGGAGGAGCTGCCCGAGGAGGGCGACCTCAGCGCACCCGTGGCGACCTCCCCGGAAGGAACCCCCTGATCATGGCGCACCCCACTCCGCTCGACCGCATCCGGGTCGGCTCGGCCCCCGACTCCTGGGGCGTCTGGTTCCCCGACGACCCCCAGCAGGTGCCCTGGGAACGCTTCCTCGACGAGGTCGCCGAGGCCGGCTACGACTGGATCGAACTCGGCCCCTACGGCTACCTCCCCACCGACCCGGCACGGCTCACCGACGAGGTGGCCAAGCGGAACCTGAAGGTCTCGGCGGGCACGGTCTTCACCGGCATGCACCGCGGCCCCGCCGTCTGGGAGGAGACCTGGGCGCACGTCAGCCAGGTCGCCGCGCTCACCCAGGCGATGGGCGCCCGGCACCTGGTCGTCATCCCCTCCTTCTGGCGGGACGACAAGACCGCCGAGATCCTGGAGCCGCCCGAGCTGACCGCCGGTCAGTGGGCCCACCTGACGAAGGGCATGGAACGGCTCGGCCACGAGGTCAAGGAGACCTACGGCCTGGACATCGTCGTGCACCCGCACGCCGACACCCACATCGACACCGAGGAACACGTCGAGCGCTTCCTGGACTCGACCGACAGCGAGCTGGTCAACCTCTGCCTGGACACCGGGCACTACGCCTACTGCGGCGGGGACAGCGTCAAGCTGATCGAGACCTACGGCGAGCGCATCGGGTACCTGCACCTCAAGCAGGTCGACCCGGACATCCTCGCCGAGGTGGTCGCGGGCGGGGTGCCGTTCGGGCCGGCCGTGCAGCGCGGGGTGATGTGCGAACCGCCCTCCGGGGTCCCGGAGCTGGGGCCGGTGCTGGAGGCGGCGCAGAAGCTGGGCGTGGAACTGTTCGCGATCGTCGAGCAGGACATGTACCCGTGCGAGCCGGACACGCCGCTGCCGATCGCGGTACGCACCCGGCGCTTCCTGCGGTCCTGCGGGGCCTGAGGGGCCGGGCGGTTTCACCGTCAGCCAGGCCGCGGTGCCGACGACCGCGGCCCGGTTCCTGCGCTGTCCCGGGGGATTCGGTCACCGGCCCGCAGGGAACCAACGGGGTCACGCGGGCGTTCCGACAGACGACGGGGAACGCCCGGACGGGAGGACGAGATGACACACCGTACGGACGCTCGCACCACATCCCCATCCCAGGAAGCGGCCGACGCCGAGGCCCGGCGCCGCGACCGCTTCGGCGCGCTGCCGGAGCGGATACGCCCGCAGGACACGGTGGAGACGAAGCCGGCGACGGTGCCGGACCCGGCGCGGGACACCTACAACCCGGACGAGTGGCTGATCCGGTACTGCGGCTGAGCGGCACGCCGACGGCGCCGGGCAGGTGCCCGGCGCCGTTCCCGTGCGGTCAGGCCGTCCGTACCTCCGCGAGGGTCACCGGCCGGTGCTCGTGCAGGGAGAGCGTGCAGGCCTCGGCGATCCAGCCGGCCTCCAGGGCGTCCTCGACGGTGCACGGAGAGGTCCGGGTGCCGGCCACGACCTCGGTGAACGCGGTCAGTTCGGCGCGGTAGGCGTCGGTGAAGCGGTCCATGAAGAAGTCGTGCGGGGTGCCGGCGGGGAAGGTGACACCGGGCTCGACCGAGCGCAGCGGCAGCTTGTCGTCCAGGCCGACGGCGATGGAGTCGGCGAAGCCGTGCAGTTCCATGCGCACGTCGTAACCGCGCTTGTTGTGCCGGGAGTTGGACACCACCGCGATCGTGCCGTCGTCCAGGGTCAGGACGGCGCCGGTGGTGTCGGCGTCGCCCGCCGCCTTGATGTAGTCGGCACCCCGGTTGCCGCCCACCGCGTACACCTCGGTGACCTCACGGCCCGTCACCCAGCGGATGATGTCGAAGTCGTGCACCGAGCAGTCACGGAAGATGCCGCCGGACGCGGCGATGTAGGCGGCCGGCGGCGGCGCCGGGTCCAGGGTCGTGGAGCGGACCGTGTGCAGCATGCCCAGCTCACCGGCCCGCACGGCGGCCCGCGCGGCGACGAAGCCCGCGTCGAAGCGCCGGTTGTAGCCGATCTGGATGGGCACGTCGCTGCCCTGCACGGCCTTCAGCACCTCCACGCCCTCCGCCATGGTGCGGGCGACCGGCTTCTCGCAGAAGACCGGGACGCCCGCCTCGACGCCGGCCAGGATCAGGGCGGGGTGGGCGTCGGTGGCCGCCGCCACGACCAGGCCGTCCACGCCGGCCGCGAGGAGGGCCTCCGGCGAGTCCGCGACCTGTGCCCCGAACCGCTCGGCGGCGGCCTTGGCCGCCTCCGCGAACGGGTCGGCGACGACGAGCGACTCGACGGCGTCCAGTCCGAAGAGGGTCTCGGCGTGGAAGGCGCCGATGCGGCCGAGGCCGAGGATTCCGATACGCATGCGGTACTGCTCCTAGGGTGGGTGCTTCAGTTCTAGTCGAGGCCGCCGAGCACGTTCTGGTCCCAGTCGATCACCGACCCCGTGACCACCCCCGACCGCTCGGACAGCAGGAAGACCACGAAGTCCGCGATTTCGTCCGGCCGGCCGAGCTTGCCCATCGGCAGCCGGGCCGCGGCCTGCTCCCGCCAGTCGTCGCCGGCGCCGTGGAAGGCCCGTTGGGTGGCGTCCTCGCCCTCGGTCGCGGTCCAGCCGATGTTCAGGCCGTTGATCCGGATCCGGTCCCAGCGGTGGGCGTGCGCCGCGTTCCGGGTCAGGCCCGCGAGGCCCGCCTTGGCGGCGACGTACGGCGCGAGGAACGGCTGTCCGCCGTGCGCCGACGAGGTGATGACGTTGACGATCGTGCCGGGCGCCTTGCGGGCCGTCATGTCGGCGACCGCCGCCTGCATCGCGAAGAACGGCCCCTTGAGGTTGACCGCGATGTGCGCGTCGAACAGCTCGGGCGTGGTGTCCAGCAGCGTGCCCCGCGAGGTCAGCCCGGCCGAGTTGACCAGGCAGTCGATCCGGCCGTACGCGTCCACGACCGCGGCGACCGACGCCTTGGCCTGCCCGGCGTCCGCCAGATCGGCCCGGACGTACATCGCCTTGCCGCCGGCCGCCGACAGCTCCGCCACCAGCGCCTCGCCCGGCTCCCGGCGCCGCCCGCTCACCGCCACGACGGCGCCCTCGCGGACGGCGGCCCGCGCGACGGCGGCCCCCACGCCCTGGCTGCCGCCGTTGACGAGAACGACCTTGTCGTCGAGAAGTCCCATGCCCTGCCTCAGCTCTCCCGGCGTTCCGCCGCCGCCCGCAGTTCCTCGCGCAGCCGTTCGGGCTGCCATGTCTCCCCCAGCGCCCGCCGCACCAGGTCCGCCTGCGCCGGCGGGGCCAGCCCGGCGACCGGCGGATCGCTGTCCAGGTTGGTGGGGAAGGGGTAGCCCTCTGCGCTCGCGGCGATCACGTTCTCCAGCCACTCCTCGGACGCGCCCGCCGCCTTGCGGCGCAGCAGCACCGGGAACACCGCGTTCGTCACCGCCTCGCGGTCCACGGTCTCCATCGCGCGGCCGAACGCGGACGAGATCTGGAGGAGGTTGGCCGTGCGCCGGACGTCCGCCGTCCGGTTGGTGCCGGCGGCGTGGAAGAGCGCCGGGTTGAAGAAGGCGGCGTCGCCCTTCGCGAGCGGGAGCCGCACGTGGCGGGCCGCGAAGTACTCCTGGAACTCCGACAGCCGCCAGGCCAGGTAGCCCGGCTCGTAGAGCTGGGAGTACGGCAGGTACAGCGTCGGCCCGGACTCCACCGGCATGGCGCAGTGGGCGACCGCGCCCTGAAGGGTGAGCACGGGGGAGAGGCGGTGCACGTGCGCGGGGTAGGCGGCGGCCACCGCGTTGCTCAGGAAGCCCAGGTGGTAGTCCCGGTGCGCGGTCTGTCCGGCGCCGCCCGGGTTGACCACGTTGACCTGGGAGGTGACCTGGTAACCGGGGCCCAGCCAGGCCGTGGCGAGCAGCGCCAGGACGTCGTTGGCGTAGTAGTCGGCGAACGCCTCCGCGTCGTACAGGGCCGTCTTCTCCAGCGCGTTCCACACCCGGTCGTTGGCGCCCGGCGCGGCGAAGTGGTCGCCCGCGATCGCCCCCGCGGCCCGCTGCTCGGAGATCAGCGCCTCGAACACCGCTGTGACCCGGTCGACGACGTCCGGCTCCGGGAAGGCGCCCCGGACGACGACGATCCCGGGGCCCTCGGCGAGCGCCCGCACCAGTTCGGCCCGCAGCGCGGTCCGGTCGCCGGCCGTCCGCAGCCGCTCACCCTCGTACACGAGGACGTTCTCCACGACGGACGCGGCGTGCGGGTAGCTGGCGGCGTCCGTGGTCCGCTCCACCAGGGCGCGGAACACGCCGAGATCGCAGTCCTGCTCGGACAGCCAGGCAGGTCCTGGCACGGCGGAGACGGACATCGGTGTCCCTCTTTCGGTCACGGGAGCGCGCGCCTTCGGTCACGGGAGCGCCGGGGTTCCGGTCACGGCAGCTGCGCGGTCCTGTCATTCTTGTCAGTACAAACCCCTCGAACAACCAGCACGCGACCATCAAAAACCCCTCAAGGAGCCGGTCCATGGGCCACCCCTTCCCGATCCGGGAGATCGCACGTCAGGCCGGTCTCAGCGAGGCCACCGTGGACCGGGTGCTGAACGGCAGGGGAGGGGTGCGGGAGAGCACCGCGCGGGAGGTGCACCGGGCCATCGCCGATCTCGACCGGCAGCGCACCCAGGTCCGGCTGGTCGGCCGTACCTTCATGGTCGACATCGTGGCCCAGGCGCCCGAGCGGTTCACCACGGCCGTACGCGCCGCCCTGGAGGCCGAACTGCCCGCCCTGCACCCGGCCGTCGTGCGCTCCCGCTTCCACTTCCGGGAGACCGGCCCGGTCCGCGAGCTGGTCGGCACGCTCGACCGGATCGCCCGGCGCGGCTCGCAGGGCGTGATCCTCAAGGCGCCGGACGTCCCCGAGGTCACCGCGGCCGTCGGCCGGCTGACCGCCGTCGGGGTCCCGGTCGTCACCCTCGTCACCGACCTGCCCGCGAGCGGACGCGTCGGCTACGTCGGCATCGACAACCGGGCGGCCGGCGCGACCGCCGCCTACCTGATGGGCCAGTGGCTCGGCGACCGGCCCGGCAACGTCCTCACCAGCCTCAGCAGCGGCTTCTTCCGCAACGAGGAGGAGCGCGAGATGGGCTTCCGCGGCGTCATGCGGGCCCGGCACCCGGAGCGGGTGCTGGTGGAGATCGCCGAGGGCCAGGGTCTGGACGCCACGCAGTACGACCTGGTCCGCACCGCCCTGGAACGCGACCCGGGGATCCGGGCGGTGTACTCCATCGGCGGCGGCAACAACGCCACCCTGCGGGCCTTCGCCGACCTCGGCCGCGAGTGCGCCGTGTTCGTCGCGCACGACCTCGACCACGACAACACCCGGCTGCTGCGCGAGCACCGCCTGTCCGCCGTGCTCCACCACGACCTGCGGCACGATCTGCGCGAGGGCTGCCACGAGGTGATGCGCTTCCACGGCGCGCTGCCGCCGGCCGGGCCGGTCCTGCCGTCCGCGATCCAGGTGGTCACGCCGTACAACATGCCTACGACCCCGGCAGGGTGACCCACGTCCCGCTCGCGGCCGACTCGGCCATCGCGTCCAGCACGGTCGCGCTGTGCACCGCGTCCGCGAGCGTGGTGCCGTACGGGGTGCCCTCGGCGATGGAGCGGACGAAGCGGTAGGCCTCGATCACCTTCAGGTCGTCGTAGCCCATCGCGTTGGCCGCGCCCGGCTGGAACGCCGCGAACTCCCCGGCACCCGGGCCGACGTACACCGTGGTCACCGGTTGGTCCTGGTACGTCGTGCCCCGGCTCACCTTCAGCTCGTTCATCCGGCGGAAGTCCCAGAACACCGCGCCCCGGCTGCCGTGCACCTCGAAGCCGTAGTTGTTCTGCTCGCCGACCGAGACCCGGCATGCCTCCAGCACGCCGCGGGCGCCGGAGGCGAAGCGGAGCAGGCAGCTGACGTAGTCCTCGTTCTCGACCGGGCCCGGCTCGCCGCCGGCGGCCAGGGCGTGGCCGGCCGTCGCCCCGCTCGGACGGGCGCGTTCCGGGACGAAGACCGCCGTGTCCGCGGTGAGCGAGGTGATGTCGCCGAGCAGGAAGCGGGCCAGGTCGGCGCCGTGCGAGGCCAGGTCGCCGAGCACCCCGCTGCCGCCGCGCTCGCGCTCGTAACGCCAGGTCAGGGCACCGTCCGGATGGGCCGCGTAGTCGCTGAAGAGGCGGATGCGGACGTGGGTGACCGTGCCGATCTCGCCGGACGCGATCAGGTCGCGGGCGGCCTCGACGGCGGGCGCGTTGCGGTAGTTGAAGCCGACCGTGCCCCGCACGCCGGCCTTGGCGACGGCGTCGGCGACCGCGCGGGCGTCCCCGGCGGTCAGGCCCACCGGCTTCTCGATCCAGAGGTGCTTGCCGGCCTCGGCCATCGCCACGCCGATCTCCCGGTGCAGGAAGTTCGGCGCGGTGACGCTCACCGCCTGCACGCGCGGGTCGGCGGCCACCTCGCGCCAGTCCCGGGTCGCCGAGGCGAACCCGAACCGCTCGGCGGCCTCCTCCGCCCGCCCCGGCACCTCCTCGGCGACGGTGACGAGCCGGGGCCGCAACGGCAGCCGGGGGTAGTGGTGCGGGAGACGGGCGTACGCCTGGGTGTGCACCCGGCCCATCCAGCCGAACCCGATGACGGCGACGCCGAGCGTGTCCACCATGACAGCCCCTCTCCCTCGGACACGGTTGTTGGACCGGTCCAGATCCGCTCCGGGGCCACCTTTGTTCGGACATGACCAGCGTGTCAACCCTTTGACAGCGCCGCGCGTCGCATGGAACGGTCCATGCCATGAGACCGCCGACGATCCGTGACGTGGCCGAACGGGCCGGCGTGTCGAAGTCGCTCGTGTCCCTGGTACTGCGTGGCTCCGGTCCGGTGCGCCCCGAGAAGCGGGAGGCGGTCCTGCGGGCCGTGCGCGAGCTGGGCTACCGGCCGAACGCGGCGGCCCGCAGCCTGAGCGAGCAGCGCACCCGCACCATCGGTGTCCTCCTGGACGACCTGCGCAACCCCTGGTTCGTGGAGCTGCTCGACGGGCTGAACTCCCTGCTGCACGCGGCCGGTCTGCACATGCTCCTCGCCGACGCCCGCCTGGGCCGGCGGATGGGCCACGACCTCGCCGAGCCCTTCCTGGACCTGGGCGTCGACGGACTGGTGGTGGTCGGCACGGTCCCGGACGCGGGCGGCCTCGGCGCGCTCGCGCGGCGGATGCCGGTGGTCGTGGCGGGTGCCCGCGAGGCGCAGCCGCCGGGCGTGGACGTCGTCGCCGGCGACGACGAGCGGGGCGCCCGGCTCGCCACCGAGCATCTGCTCGGGCTCGGCCACCGCCGGATCGCGCACCTCGCCGGCCACGGCGCCGTCGGCGCACTGCGCCGGCGGGGCTTCGAGACGGCGATGCGGGCGCACGGCGCCGAACCGCTCGTCGAACCCGGTGATCTGACCGAGGAGGGCGGCTACCGCGGAACCGTCCGCCTGCTCAGCCGCCCCGACCGGCCCACGGCGCTCTTCGCCGTCAACGACATGGCCGCGGTGGGCGCGCTGTCGGCGGCCGGCGAGGTGGGGCTGAGGGTGCCCGGCGAACTGTCGGTGACCGGGTACGACAACACCAGCATCTCCCGGCTGCGGCACCTCTGGCTGACCACCGTCGACACCGCCCCGCACGAGGTGGGCCGGCGCGCCGCCCGCTGCCTGCTGGACCGCTTCGAACGGCCGGGCGGCGAGGGGCGGGTGCGGCTGGCCACGCCGACACTGGAGATCCGGGGGACGACGGGGCCGCCCGGGGACGCCCTCCCCGGGTGATACGGCCTCACACCGGGATACGGCCTCACAGGTTGATCGCGTAGGCCTTGCGCAGCGTCTCGTGCACGGTCCACGTCGTACGGTCTCCCGCGCGGAGCACCGCCATGTCGCCGGGCCCCACCCTCAGCGTCGGCCCGCCCTCGACCTCGATGGTCGCCGAGCCGCTGATCACCACGAACACCTCGTCCGCCTCCGTGTCCGTGACCACGCCCGGGGTGATCTGCCAGATCCCGCGGAGCTGCCGGCCGTCCGCCGACTCCCACACCACCTTCCCCGTCACCTCGGGGTTCCCGGCCACGATCAGCCCCGGGTCCAGGGGCTCGGGTTCGAGGTCGGCGTCGGGGATGTGGAGCGCGAAGCTGTGCGTCATGCCACCGACCCTGGCCGGTGCGGCAGCCGCGCCGCCATGGACAGTGTGTGGGGCATCGGGCCTGGTCGGGGGACACTTCGTCGGGGAGCGCCGGCTGGCGGGGGCGCGGGGCCCGGGTGATCGTGGGGACATGGCTGACTCCACGGCGGCCGGACCGGCGCCGCCCCGGCAGCACGACACACGGGAGATCGTCCTGTTCGGCGGGGTGTACGGCGCCGTCCTCGCCAGCTCGATGGTCGCGGCGCTCACCCAGTACGGGCACACGTCCGCCGACGTCCGCGGCTACGACGCGGCATGGGTGCTGGTGACCGCGTGCGCCTCCGCCCTCGCCCACGGCTACGCCCACTACATCGCCGAGCGCGCCCCGCACGGCCGGTGGGACGTCCTGCTCGCCATGCGCAACGAGTGGCCGCTGGTCACGGCCGTGCTGCCCACGGTCTTCCTGCTCGCGGGCGCGCGCTGGGGGTGGTGGCCCGCGAAAGGCGTCGAGTACGTGGCGTTCGTCCTCAACATCGTGATCCTCTTCGGCATCGGCCTCGTCACCGCCCGCTGGTCGGGGCGCCGCTGGCCGACCGCCGTCCTCATGGGGCTCGGGGACGCGTGCCTGGGGGTCGTGGTGGTGGTGGCGAACGCGCTCATCAAGTAGGGGGCGGGCGGCCCACGGACCGGTGCGCTCAGCGGGGGGTGCGGACTCCGTCCAGGGCGATGGCGAGGACCCGGTCACGCTGGGCGTCGTCCTCGAACGCCGTCGCCGTGATCCCGGCGACCATCCGCACCAGATCACCGAAGTCCATGTCCGTCCGGGCGGCGCCGGCCCGCTGCGCGCGCTCCAGCAGGGGGCCGCCGGCCGCGAACATGGAGTCGCGGCAGGACTGGAAGATGTCCGACTCGCCGTCGAGGGCCTCGCGCACGGCGCGCTTGGTGACCATGTACCCGGAGAACCGGTTCAGCCAGGCCGTCAGCGCCTCCCACGGTTCCCGGTCCGCGAGCTCGACGGCCGCCCGGCACAGGGCGTTGACGTCGTCGGCGTAGACGCTCTCGAACAGGTCGCGGCGGGTCGGGAAGTTCCGGTACAGGGTGCCGATGCCGACGCCCGCGCGGCGGGCGATGTCCTCCAGGGAGGCGTCGGCGCCGTGCTCCGCGAACGCCTCGCGGGCCGCGTCGAGCAGGGCGTCGTAGTTGCGGGCGGCGTCCTTACGGTGCGGCCGGCGGGCCGCCACGATCTCGCCGACGGGGAACGGCGTGGCCGTCACTGCTGCCTCCCGGGAGGGAATCGACTGGAACCGGAGGGGTACCTCCGCTACAGTGGAGGCATACCTCCACTTTAACAGTGCGGGGTCGGCTCCGCCGTGGCCGGACGCGGCCCGCGGAGCCGGCTCCGGGCATCTCCGTGGCGCGGCCCGTACGACCGCGCCCCCGGTGCCCGGCCCACTCGGTACCGACCCTCCGCGTCCCTGTTCTCCCTCCGCGTCCCTGATTTCGGAGAGGCTTCTTCATGCCCCGCGCGTCCACCCGCCTCACCTTCGCGGTCCTCGCGACCGGTGCCGGCGTGTTCTCCATGCTCCAGTCGCTGATCGCGCCGGCCCTGCCGACCGTCCAACACGCCCTGCACGCCTCGCAGTCCACCGCGACCTGGGTGATGACGGCCTACCTGCTGTCCGCCTCGGTCTTCACCCCGATCCTCGGCCGGGTCGGCGACCTCGTCGGCAAGAAGCGGACCCTCGTCGCCGTGCTGCTGACCGTCCTCGCGGGCTGTCTCGTCGCCGCGCTCGCCCCGAACATCGGCGTGCTCATCATCGCCCGTGTCGTCCAGGGCGTCGGCGGCGCCCTGTTCCCGCTCTCCTTCGGCATCATCCGGGACGAGTTCGCCCCCGGCGAGGTCAGCGGCAGCATCAGCAACCTCTCCGCCGTGATCGCCGCGGGCGGCGGGGTCGGCATCGTGGCCGCCGGTCCGATCGTGTCCGCGCTCGACTACCGCTGGCTGTTCTGGATCCCGGTGGCGATCGTCGCCGCGACGGTCCTCATCGCGCTGCGCTACGTCCCCGAGTCGCCCAAGCGGGCGGAGGGGCAGGTAAGTTGGAGCGGGGCCGTGCTGCTCTCCGGCTGGCTGGTGGCCCTGCTGCTGCCGTTGAGCCAGGCCGGCCAGTGGGGCTGGGGCTCGGCGAAGGTGCTCGGTCTGTTCGCCGCCGCCGTCGTGCTGTTCGGCGTGTGGCTGGTGACCGAGGCCCGCTCGCGCACCCCGCTCATCGACCTGCGGGTGCTGCGGCTGCCCGCGGTGTGGACGACCAACACGGCCGCGCTGCTGTTCGGCGCCGGCATGTACTCCATCTGGTCCTTCCTGCCGGGCTTCGTCCAGACGCCGTCCGCGGCCGGTTACGGCTTCGGCGTCGGCGTCACCGCGTCCGGACTGCTCATGCTGCCGATGCTGGTCGCGATGTTCCTCTCCGGCGTCCTGTCGGGCCGCCTGGAGCCCCGCGTCGGCGCGAAGGCGCTGCTCACCACGGGGGCCGCGCTCGGCGCGCTGGCCTGCGGCTTCCTCACCCTGTGGCATGACGAGCAGTGGCAGGTGGCCGTCGTCTCGGGCCTGTTCGGCCTCGGCATCGGACTCGCCTTCGCCTCGATGGCCAACCTCATCGTGGGCAGCGTGCCGGCGGAGCAGACCGGCGCCGCGACCGGCATGAACGCCAACATCCGCACCATCGGCGGCTCGATCGGCGCCGCGCTCACCAGCCTCCTGGTCACCGGCCGGCTCCAGCCCTCGGGCCTGCCGTACGCCTCCGGCTACACCCACGGCTGGGCCCTGCTCGCCGTCCTCTGCCTGGCCGCGACCGGCGCCGCCCTCCTCGTCCCGGTCCACCGCACCGGCCGGCCGTCCGTCCCGGACGCCGTACCGGGGGCGACACGGGCACCCGCTCAGGTGCGGTAGGGTTGACCTGCGTGATCACGCGGAACGCTCCGCGTGAGACCGCGGCGGGACGTGGCGCAGCTTGGTAGCGCACTTGACTGGGGGTCAAGGGGTCGCAGGTTCAAATCCTGTCGTCCCGACTCGTGAGAGTCGTGGACCAGGGCCGGTTTTCGGAGTCATCCGGAGCCGGCCCTGTGCTGTGCCCGGGGACCGGACGCCTCCGTCCCGTTGAACCCGTCGGCTCCCCGCCCCGTGCTCCTGCACGGGGACACCGCACGCCCACGGCCCCCGCCCGTCCGCTTCCTGGGGGAGTCGCCATGCTTCGGGTGTTGGCCGTCGACGACGAGGAACCGGCGCTCGCCGAACTGCTGTTCCTGCTGCGGGCCGATCCCCGGGTGCGATCGGCGGAGGGAGTCCTCGAAGCGGCCGAGGCGCTGCGGCGGCTGGGCCGGCGGGGGACGGACGGTGCGGCGGACGTCGACGCGGTGTTCCTGGACGTCCGCATGGCGGGTCTCAGCGGCCTGGACCTCGCCCGGCTGCTCGCCGGTCGCGCCGAGCCGCCCCGCGTCGTCTTCGTCTCCGCGTACGCGGAGCACGAGGAGTACGCCCTCCGGGCGCCCGGGCTCCGGGCCGTCGACTGGCTGCTCAAGCCGGTGCGGCGCGAGCGGCTGGCCGAGGCGGTGCGGCGGGTCGCCGAACTGGTCGCGGCCGACCGCGCCCCCCACCCGGGGCGCTCCGGGCCCCGGCCGCTCGCCGACGGCGTCCCGGTGGAGCGCGAGGGCGTCACACGGTTCCTGCCCGTCGCCGACATCACCCGTGCCGAGGCCCACGGCGACCACGCCCGGCTCCACACCCGCCAGGACAGCCACCTGGTGCGCATCCCGTTGTCCACGCTGGAGGAGTGCTGGCGGGCGAAGGGCTTCGTGCGGATCCACCGGCGCCATCTCGTCTCCCTCGCCCGCATCGACGCGTTGCGGGTCGACGGGGGGAGGCTGACGGTCAGTATCGGCGCGACGGTGCTGGTCGTGAGCCGCCGGTGCGCCCGTGAACTGCGGGATCTGCTGGTCGAGAAGGCCACGACGGACCAGCCCGGCAACGGTCGCTGACCGAAAGCTGTCGCTTTGGTTCCCTGGTGCGTACACTCCACTGCGACGTGTGATCATCGCGGTCGGAGGACGCGGCATGGGTGCTCCTGGGACTCCTCGACGTGAAGTGGTCACGGGGACTCCGCGTGCGGCCCGCGTGGACCACGGGGGCCACGGAGGCCAAGGTCACGCCCGCCCCGGCGCCGTCCGGGCCGGTGAGGAGGGCCCGGCCGTCGAATCCCTCGCCCTCCGCACCCTGATACGCCGTCAACTCCGGCTCGGCCTCCTCGCGTTCGGTCTGCTCGTCGTCCTCCTCGGGCCACTGCCCCTCGTCCTCACGGCCCGGCCGGACACGGGGGCCCGGCCGGGCAGCGCGCTGATCGTGTGGGCCGTTCTCGGCGTCGCCGTCTATCCGGCGCTCGTCGTCATCGGCCGCTGGTACGTCGTACGCGCCGAACGCAACGAACGGGACACCGCGGACCTCGCCGAAAGGGCCTGACGGTGACCGACGCTCCGCACCACCGGCCCGGCCGCGCGGGGGCCGCCTGGTGAACCAGACGTACGGCATCGTGGCCGTGTCGGCGGCGGTCGTCGCGACCCTGGTGATCGGCTCGACAGGGCTGCGCATCTCCCGCACCACCTCCGACTTCTACGTCGCCTCCCGTACCGTTCCGCCGTACCTCAACGCCATGGCCATCAGCGGCGAGTACCTGTCGGCGGCCTCCTTCCTCGGCATCGCCGGACTCGTCGCCGCCGAGGGCGTCGAGATGCTCTGGTTCCCCGTCGGCTACGCCGCCGGCTACCTCGTGCTGCTCGTGTTCGTCGCCGCCCCGCTGCGCCGCTCCGGGGCGTACACCCTGCCCGACTTCGCCGACGCGCGGCTGGAGTCGAGGGCCGCCCGGCGCGTCGCCAGCGTGCTCGTCGTCGGCGTCGGCTGGCTCTACCTGCTGCCCCAGCTCCAGGGCGCGGGTCTCACCCTCGGCCTGGTCACCGGCGCACCGCGCTGGCTCGGCGGGGTGCTCGTCGCCGTCGTCGTCACCCTGGCCGTGGCCGCCGGCGGCATGCGCAGCATCACCTTCGTCCAGGCCTTCCAGTACTGCCTGAAACTGACCGCCCTGCTGGTGCCCGCGATCTTCCTGGTGCTCGCCTGGCACGGCGACCCGCGCCCCGCCGGCGCCCTGGACGAACCGCCGACCTTCCGCCGGCACACCCAGGTCACCGTCGAGACCACCGTCCGCATCCGGATCGAGACGCCGCTGCGGGCCGTGGCGACCGGTGCCGTGGACGGACAGGGTTACGACAACGGCCGCCTGCTGCTCGACCCCGGGGTGCACGAGGTCCGGGCCGGGACGACCCTCCGGTTCCCGCCGGACACCCCGGTGCCCGAGCGCGCGTCCGACGACGGACGCCGCACCGGAGCCTCCAGCTGGGCGGCGCCCCTGTCCGGCGGCAAGGACGATCACCCGCTCTACACGACGTACGGGCTGATCTTCGCCACCTTCCTCGGCACCATGGGGCTGCCCCACGTCCTCGTCCGCTTCTACACCAACCCCGACGGCCGCGCCGCCCGGCGCACCACCGTGATCGTGCTCGCCCTGGTCGGCGGCTTCTACCTGCTGCCGCCCCTCTACGGCTTGCTCGGCCGCATCTACGCCCCCGACCTGCTGCTCACCGGCACCACGGACGCCGCCGTGCTCGTCCTGCCGGAACGCCTCGTCGGCGGACCGGGCGGCGACCTGCTCGGCGCGCTGATCGCCGCGGGCGCCTGCGCCGCCTTCCTGTCCACCGCCTCCGGGCTCACCCTGTCCGTCGCGGGCGTGCTCAGCCAGGACGTACTGCCCTCGCTCGGCGTCCGCCACTTCCGGCTGGCGACGCTCCTGGCGGTCGCCGTGCCCGTCACGGTGAGCGTGGCCGCCGGCAACCTCCCCGTCGCCAACGCCGTGGGCCTCGCCTTCGCGGTGGCCGCCTCCTCCTTCTGCCCGCTGCTGGTGCTCGGCATCTGGTGGCGCGGCCTCACCGCGCCCGGCGCCATCGCGGGGCTGCTCACCGGTGGCGGCAGCGCCCTCGTCGCGGTCGCCCTGACCATCGCCGGGCCCCTGACCGACGGCTGGGCGCACACCCTGCTCGCCTGGCCGGCCGTGTGGTCCGTACCGCTCGGCTTCCTGACCATGCTCCTGGTCTCCATGGCCACCCGGGACCGGATCCCGGCCGGCACCGAGGCCGCCATGGCCCGCCTCCACCTGCCCGAACGCCCCGCCGGCCAGGGCGCGCCCCCCACCCGCCGAGGAGTGACCACCCCATGACGACCCACCGGCCCGCGGCCGAGGGGGCCCGCGCGTGAACCAGTTCGCCCTCCTCGCCGCCGGAGCCCCGCTGCTGTTCGCCGGGGGCCTCGCCGCCGGGCGCCTGCTGGCCCGCCGCGCCGCGGAGGGCGGGGCGGACCCCGGCACCCCCGTGGAACGCGCCACCTTCCACACCCTGCACACCGCGTCGGAGGCCGCGCCCCCGCTGCGCGCCGGCCTCACCGAGGACGCGGCCCGCAAGGCGGTACGACGGCTCCGGCCGCTGTTCGGCACGGCCGCGCTCGGCCTCACCGACCGGGACCGGCCGCTGGCCTGGGACGGGCCGGGCCGGCACCACGAGGACACCGTCCTGGTCCGGGTCCGTCAGGTGCTCGACACCGGCCGCGCCCAGACCTTCGCCGTCGGCTGCCCGGACCCGGACTGTCCCGTGCGCTGGGGCGCGGCCGTGCCGCTCACCGTCGACCGGCGGGTGCTCAGCGCCCTCGTCGTGCTCGGCGTCCGGGAGTCGGCGTCCCTCCTGCGGGCCGCCGAGGAGGTGGCGCGCTGGATCTCCGTCCAGCTCGAACTCGCCGAGCTGGACCGGGCCCGCACGGGACTGATCGAGGCGGAGATCCGGGCGCTGCGCGCGCAGATCTCCCCGCACTTCATCTACAACTCGCTGGCGGCGATCGCCTCGTTCGTCCGCACCGACCCCGAGCGGGCACGCGAGCTCCTCCTGGAGTTCGCCGACTTCACCCGCTACTCCTTCCGCCGGCACGGCGAGTTCACCACCCTGGCCGAGGAACTGCGCTCCATCGAGCAGTTCCTGGAGCTGGTCCGCGCCCGGTTCGGGCAGCGGCTGCGCGTGACCCTCCAGATCGCCCCCGAGGTACTGCCCGTGACGGTGCCCTTCCTGTGCCTCCAGCCGCTGGTGGAGAACGCCGTCAAGCACGGGCTGGAGGAGAGCGTCGAGCGCAGCCGGATCAGCATCACCGCGCTGGACGAGGGGGCGCTGGCCCGGATCGTCATCGAGGACAACGGGGTCGGCATGGAACCGGACCGGCTGCGCCGGATCCTGCGCGGCGAGGACAGCCCGTCGACGGGCATCGGGCTGCGCAACGTGGACGAGCGGCTGCGGCAGGTCTACGGCGACGACCACGGGCTGGTGATCGAGACCGGCGTCGGAGCCGGCATGAAGATCACGATCCGCATCCCCAAGTACCGGCCGGGAGTGCGCAGCACGCCCCCGCGCACGGCGTCCGGCGGCGCCTGAGGGGGGCCGGCCGGTACGTCAGCGACCGGTCGCCGAGGGCATCGTCTGCTTGCGCTGCCGGCGCGCGGCCATCACCGCGTAGACGATGATCCCGACGAACAGGAACAGCACGCCCTGGTAGACCGCCGCGTAGCCGGCGCCCGCCATCAGCCAGACCGAGAAGGCGGCGGCCACCGCGGTGACCACGCAGTCCCGCACCAGCCGGGCCCGGTCGACGGCCTCGGGACGGCCGGACACGAGGTGGAAGATCTGCGCGGCGGCGGCCAGCAGGTACGGCACGGTCGCGGTGAACGTGGTGACCAGGACCAGGACCTCGAAGACCTTGCCCGAGCCGGAGAAGTAGTTGTAGACGGTGAGCAGCGAGGCGAGGACGACCGTCACGCCCACCCCGACCGTGGGCACGCCCCGCCGCCGGCGCGTGAAGGCGCTCGGGAACAGCCCGTCGCGGGCCGCCGCGTACGGTGTCTGGGCGCTCAGCAGGGTCCAGCCGTTGAGGCAGCCGGTCATCGACACGAGGGCGGCGAGTGCCACGGCCGTACCGCCCCAGCTGCCGCCGAACATCGTGTTCACGGCGTCCGAGAACGGCGCGGTGGAGGTCACCAGGCGGTCGTGCGCGACCGTGCCGAACACCGAGAGCGTGCCCAGCAGGTACACCAGCGCCGCCCCCGCGGTGCCGATCACGGTGGCGCGCCCCACGTTGCGGCGGGCGTTCCTGACCTCGCCCGCGCTGACGGCGGCGGACTCCACCCCGAGGTAGGAGAAGAGGAGCAGGGCGGCGGACGCCGACACCGCGCCGATCGCGCCCTGGCCGCTGGAGTTGAACGGGCCGAGCCGGTCGGGGTCGAAGAAGAACAGCCCGCCGACCGCGACGAGCAGCAGCGGCACGAACTTCAGCACCGTGGACACCAGCTGCACGGCACCCACGTACCGGGTGCCCGCGAAGTTGGCGAGGGCGGGCAGCCACTGGAGGACCAGCGCGGCCAGGCAGGCGGTCCAGCGGTGCTGGTTCACCGGGATCAGCACGTCGAGGTAGCCGACGGCGGCCACGGCGAGCGCGGCGTTCGACACCCAGGTGGTGATCCAGTACGACCAGGCCGCGAGGAAGCCCGCGAAGTCGCCGAACGCCTCGCGGGCGTAGACGTAGGGGCCGCCGGTGCGCGGGTCGCGCGCGGCGAGCCGGCCGAAGACCAGGGCCAGCGCGATGGCGCCGACGGTCAGCACCCCGAAGGCCACCAGGCTGACCGTGCCGTAGGGGGCGATGGAGGCGGGGAGCAGGAAGATGCCGCCGCCGATGATGTTGCCCATGACCAGCGCGGTGGCGACGGGCAGGCCGAACCGGCGGGCATGCCTGCCGGTGTCGCCGTGCGGGTCCTCGACGGGAGCCGTGGGGGTCTCCGCGGGGATCTCCGCGGGGGCCGGAGCCGACTGCGGGACGGTTCCGGTGTTGTGCATGGGTGGTGCGCCTCTCATGGAACTGATGTTCCCGGGATCACCGGGACGCGTCCCATGGTCGAGGATGTGCCGATGTGGCGCAAAATCGCCGATTTTTGTTCCGTGCGGGGTGCCGGATCGTGCAAAAACCGTCGCGGCGCGGATTCCTGGCCGTGAGATGTCCGGCGCCGTACGCCGGTCAGTCCGTCGCCGCCCACAGGCTGCGCACATGCCCCAGGTGCCGGGTCATGATCGTGTGCACGGCCTTCTCGTCGCGCTCCAGCAGGGCGTCCAGCAGTTCCAGGTGCTCCTCGGCGGAGGCGAGCAGCCGGCCCGCCTCCACCAGCGCGGTCAGGCCGTACAGACGGGAGCGTTTGCGCAGGTCGGCGACGACCTCGACCAGGTGGGCGTTGCCCGCCAGGGCGAGCAGCCCGAGGTGGAAGCGGGTGTCGGCCTCGACGTAGGCGATCAGGTCGCCCGCCACCGCGGCGGTGACGATCTCCCGGGCCGCCGGGCGCAGCGCCTCCAGGGAGACACGGTCGGCCGTGCGGGCCAGGTCCACCACGGTGGGGATCTCGATGAGCGCCCGGATGTGCGTGTACTCGTCCAGCTGTCTGTCGGAGACGGCGGTGACCCGGAAGCCCTTGTTGGGCACGGTGTCGACCAGGCCCTCCTTGGCCAGGTCGAGCATCGCCTCCCGCACCGGGGTGGCCGAGACGCCGAACCGGGCGGCCAGCGAGGGCGCCGAGTACACCTCGCCCGGCCGCAGCTCGCCCGCGATCAGCGCGGCGCGCAGGGCGTCCGCGACCCGCTCGCGGTAGCTGCTCCGCCGGCCGCCGAGCCGGGGGAGCGCGGGCATCTGGGCGCCCTGGGTGTTCTGTGCCATGTCACGCATCACCGGGGTGAGTGTAGAGGACGCTACAGGACGAACCCTTCCGGGAACGGATCGGTCGGGTCAAGCAGGTACTGCGCGGTCCCCGTGATCCACGCGCAGCCGGTGAAGCTGGGCAGTACGGCCGGGACCCCGCCGACCTCCGCGGTCCCCAGCAGCCGGCCGGTGAAGCGGGTGCCGATGAACGACTCGTTCACGAACTCTGTGTGCAGCGGGAGTTCGCCGCGCGCGTGCAGTTGCGCCATGCGCGCGCTGGTCCCCGTGCCGCACGGGGACCGGTCGAACCAGCCGGGGTGGATGACCATGGCGTGCCGGGAGTGCCGGGCCGTGGCTCCGGGCGCGTGGAGGTGGACGTGGTGGCAGCCCCGGATCGAGGGGTCCTCCGGATGTACCGGCTCCGCCTCCGCGTTGATCGCGTCCATCAGGGACAGGCCGGCCGCGAGGATGTCGTCCTTGCGCGCGCGGTCGAAGGGCAGCCCGAAGGCGTCGAGCGGCAGGATCGCGTAGAAGTTGCCGCCGTAGGCCAGGTCGTAGGTGACGGTACGGCCGTCCGGGAGGGTGATCTCGCGGTCCAGGGCGACGGCGAACGACGGCACGTTCCTCAGCGTCACGTTCCGCGCGGCGCCGTCCTCCACCGCGACCTCGGCGACCACGACCCCCGCCGGGGTGTCGAGCCGGATCGTGGTCACCGCTTCCGTGACCTCCACCATTCCGGTCTCGACCAGCACGGTCGCCACGCCGATCGTGCCGTGCCCGCACATCGGCAGATAGCCGGAGACCTCGATGTAGACCACGCCCCAGTCGCAGTCGGGGCGGGTCGGCGGCTGGAGGATCGCGCCGCTCATCGCGGCGTGTCCGCGCGGCTCGTTCATCAGCAGCTGTTTGACGTCGTCGCGGTGTTCGCGGAACCACAGCCGCCGTTCGTTCATGGTCGCCCCCGGGATGGTGCCGATCCCGCCGGTGATCACGCGGGTCGGCATGCCCTCGGTGTGCGAGTCGACGGCGTGCAGGACGAGCTTGCTGCGCATGGTCCGGTTCCTCTCACGCCAGGCCGGCGGCGACGGCCTTCTCGGTGGCCGCGCGGACCGCGGCCTCCTGATCGGGAAGCAGCGGCACGCGCGGCGGGCGCACCGGGCCGCCGTAGCGCCCGACGACGTCCATGGAGAGCTTGATCGCCTGGACGAACTCCGTCTTCGAGTCCCAGCGCAGCAGCGGGTGCAGTTGCCGGTACAGGGGGAGCGCGGTGGTCAGGTCACCGGCCAGCGCGGCCCGGTACAGCTCCGCCGACGCGCGCGGCAGGGCGTTCGGGTAGCCGGCCACCCAGCCCTTGGCGCCGGCCACCGCCAGCTCCAGCAGCACGTCGTCGGCGCCGATCAACAGGTCGAGCTCCGGGGCGAGTTCGGCGATGCGGTAGGCGCGGCGGACGTCACCGGAGAACTCCTTGACCGCGGGGACGAGCCCCTCGCCGTGCAGCCGGGCGAGGAGTTCGGGCACCAGGTCGACCTTCGTGTCGATCGGGTTGTTGTACGCCACCACCGGCAGGCCCGCCTTCGCGACCTCCGCGTAGTGGGCGAGGACGGAGCGCTCGTCGGCGCGGTAGGCGTTGGGCGGCAGCAGCATCACCGACGCGCAGCCGGCCTCGGCCGCCCGCTCGGCCCAGCGGCGGGCCTCGGCCGAGCCGTACGCGGCGACGCCCGGCATCACCCGCTCCCCGCCGATCGCGGCCACGGCGGTCTCCACCACCCGGGCGCGCTCCTCGGGGGTGAGCACCTGGTACTCGCCGAGCGAGCCGTTCGGCACGACGCCGTCGCAGCCGTTCGCGACGAGCCACGCGCAGTGCTCGGCGTAGCGGTCGTGGTCGACCGAGAGGTCGGCGCGCAGGGGGAGGGCGGTGGCGACGAGGATGCCGCGCCAGGGACGGTGGTGCTCAGGGTTTCTCATGGTGATCCCTCATTCAATGGGGTGTGACATATTACTGAGCGGTTCAGAAGGCCGGTTCGGAGGGGGCAGGCCGCGGCCTCACTCCGTCTCCGGCAGGGCGGCCAGGACGCCGAGCGGTACCGGCCGGGCGAACGGCCGCCGTCCGGCGGTGAGCGGGCAGCCGGCCAGGCCCGCCACCGCGGGCGCGCACATCCGCCCCTGGCACCAGCCCATCCCGGCCCGGGTGAGCAGCTTCACCGTGCGCAGGTCCCCCGCGCCGAGCGAGTCGACGGCCCCGCGCACCTCCCCGGCGGTGACCTCCTCGCAGCGGCACACCACCGTCTCGTCCGGGACCCGGTCCGCCCAGCCCGCCGGCGGGGCGTACACCGCGTCCAGGGCCGTGGCGAACGCGCGCAGCCGGGTGCGGGTCCGGGCGGCGCCCCAGCCGCCCGGGTCGGGGGCGGTGCCGCGCAGCCGGGCGGCGGCCGAGCGCCCGGCGATGTGCCCCTCGGCGAGCGCGAGCGCCGCGCCGCCGACGCCGGTGGCCTCCCCGGCGGCCCAGACGCCCGGCACGTCGGTGCGCTGTTCGGCGTCGACCCGTACGGCGGTGCCGGACAGGGTGCAGCCGAGGGTCTCGGCGAGGTCGGTGTGCGGCAGCATGCCGTGGCCCACGGCCAGGGTGTCGCAGGGGATGCGCCGGGCGCTGCCGGGCCGCGGGCGTCCGTCCCGGTCCAGCGCGGCCACCGTCACCGCCTCCAGCCGGTCGGTGCCGTGCGCCGCCACGACGGTGTGCCGGGCCAGGGTGCGCACGCCGTGCCGCAGCAGCCGGGCCGCGTAGCCGGCGCCCTCGGCGAGTTTGCCGGGCTGTGCGGCCAGGGCGGGCGCCCGGTGGAGCAGCGCGCCGGGACCGGCGGACTCCACCAGCGCGGCGACCCACGCGCCGGCCGCGGCGAGCCCGGCGGCCACCGGCAGCAGCAGCGGTCCGGTCCCGGCCACCACCACCCTGCGGCCGGGCAGCACCAGACCGCCCTTGAGCATGGCCTGCGCCCCGCCCGCCGTGACGACGCCGGGCAGCGTCCAGCCGGGGAAGGGCAGCACCCGCTCGTAGGCGCCGGTGGCGAGCAGTACCGCGTCGGCGCGCACGGTGACGCCGTCCTCCTGCGCGGGGCCGAGCAGGGCGTGCACGGCGAACGCTCCGGAGGCGGAGTCCCGTGCGACGCACCAGACGTGATGGTCGGTCAGCTGGGTGATCCGGCCGGCCGTGCGGTGCCGGTCCAGGCCGTCCCGCAGCCGCTCCCAGGTGCGCCACTGGTGGTGCAGGGCCTGCGGCCGGCGGGCGCCGAGGGCGGCGGCGGGCTGCCGGTAGAACTGCCCGCCGGCCTGGTCGGCGGCGTCGACCAGGGTCACCTGGACGCCCCGTGCGGCCGCCGCCAGCGCCGCGGCGAGCCCGGCCGGGCCCGCGCCGACGACGGCGAGGCGCGGTCGTTCAGTCATCGTCCCGGCCCGTCCCCTCCTGCGTGCGGATGTCGTCTCCCGGGCGCACCGGAACCAGGCAGGCCCGTTGGTTGGGGCGGCCGTTGACGGTGACCAGGCAGTCGAAGCACACCCCGATCCCGCAGAACACCCCGCGGGGCCGCCCGGCGTCCCGTGTGCTGCGCCAGGCCGTCACGCCCGCCGCCCACAGCGCCGCCGCGACCGTCTGGCCCGGCAGTGCCTCCAGGGGCCGGCCGTCGAAGGTCACGGTGCGGGCGGGACCGGGCCGGGCCCGGGTCAACTCCCTCGGATTCACTGGACGTCGCCTCCCTCGGTGTCGAACCGCTCCGGCCGGAACGGCGTGAGGTCCAGCTCCGGCGCCTTCCCGGTGAGCGTCCGCGCGATCAACCGCCCGGTGCCGGGGGCGAGTCCGATGCCGGCGCCCTCGTGCCCGCAGGCGTGGAACAGGCCGGGCACCCGCGGATCGGGCCCGATCGCCGGCAGATGGTCCGGCAGGTACGGCCGGAAGCCCGCGTACGTGCGCAGCGCGCGGACCCCTCGCAGGAACGGGAACAGCCCGATCGCCCCGGCGGCGAGCGCCCGCATCGCGGTCAGCGACAACGACCGGTCGAAACCGACCCGTTCCCGGGTGGCGCCGATCAGTACCGGACCGGCGGCCGTGCCCTCCACGACCGGTGAGCTGCGCAGCGCGGCCGAGTCGCTGGCCACGTCGGCCACGTAGTCCGCCGCGTACACCTTGTGCCGGACCATGCGCGGCAGCGGCTCGGTGACCAGCACGAAGCCGCGCCGGGGGAGCACCGGCAGCCGGACGCCGGCGAGCGAGGCGAGGTCGCCGCCCCAGGTGCCGGCCGCGTTGACCACCGCCGGCGCGTGGATGTCGCCCCGGTCGGTGCGGACGCCGCGGACCGCTCCCCGCGCGGTGCGCAGCACCCCGGTCACGGTACGGCCGGTGTGCAGGGCGGCGCCGGAGGCGCGGACCAGGTGTGCGGCGGCCAGCGCGGGCATGACCTGGGCGTCCTGCGGGTAGTGCACCGCGCCCGCCATGCCGGGCGCCATGTGCGGCTCCAGCTCGGCGACCTGTTCGGCGTCGACCGGTACGGCGGTGACACCGGCGGTCCGCTGGTCCGCGGCGAAGTCCCGCAGGGCGGCCAGGGCACCGGGCGTCGAGGCGACCACGAGGCCGCCCTTGGGCTCGTACTCGATCGCGGCGCCCAGTTCCCCCGCCAGTTCGGCCCACAACCGGGCCGACAGCAGCGCGAGTTCGAGCTCCGGGCCCGGCTCCTTGTCGGAGACGAGGAGGTTGCCCTCGCCGGCTCCGGTGGTGCCGCCGGCCACCGGGCCCCGGTCCACCAATCGTACGTCGAGTCCGGCGCGCGCGGCGTACAGGGCACAGGCCGCGCCCGTCATTCCGGCCCCGACGACCACGACATCGCAGGTCAGTAGCTTCGCCACGCCAGTACTATGTCACATGTTTCTCTCCCTGAGGAGTACCCGGCACCGACCTCGATCCCCAGGCGTGGACGCCCCCTTGACGTCGTACGGAGCCCGATCGACACTCCAGGGAGGGAATCCTAGTGAACAGGTAGGGAATCATGACGCGCCGCGCAACGGGCACCGGCCGGACCGGCCGGACGCCGTTGTACGCCCCCCTGCTCACCTCCCGTCGCCACATCGACCTCCAGCGCGTTTGCAGCGCGATCAGCCGCCACCGCTGAGCCGGGCCGCCCCTCCGCCCCCACCGCCCGGTCATGCCCGCGCCGGCGCGCCCCTTCGCACACCCACCACCCGGGGAGACGCATGTCCATCACTCCGCTCGCCGCCGTCCCGTCCACCCGCGGTACCGCGCCCGTCTTCCGGGGCCGGATCGGCCGGGACGCGCGCAGCGGCCACTACGCCGTGCCGCACCGCTACCGGCTCCATCTGTCGACCGCCTGCCCCGACGGGCTGCGCCTCGCCGTCGGCCACAGCCTGCTCGGCCTGGACGCCCGCTGTCCCGTCACCCTCCTGCCCGCCGTCCCGGACTGTCCCGGCGGCGGTCACGCCGTGCTCCGCCCGCTCTACGAGGCGAGCGCCCACCACTACACCGGCCCGGCGCTCGCGCCCGTGCTCAGCGACGACTGGTCCGGACGCATCGTCAGCACCCACACCCCCGACATCCTGCGCGACCTGGACCGGTTCCGGCCGGGCGGCGACGCCCGCCTGTACCCCTCCGGCCTGGAGTCCGTGATCGAGGCCGTCGAGCGGATGTGCGCCGAGGGCATCGAGGAGGCCGCGCAGAGCGCCGGCCGCGCCGGTGCCGACCCCGCCGAACGGGCCGCCGCCCTCGACGTGCTGCTGGACACCCTGGGCCGGCTGGAGCGGCGGCTGAGCGGCGAGGAGTACCTGGCCGACGACCGGCTCACCGCCGCCGACATCGAGCTGTGGGTCACCCTCGTGCAGCTCGACACCGTCCACCGCTGCCACCTCGACGCCTCCGCCGTGCACCGCATCGCCGGCCACCACGCCCTGTGGGCCTACGCCCGCCGCCTGGCCGCCCACCCCGCTTTCGGCCGCCACCTCGACCTCGACGGCATCGCCCGCCGCCACCACGGCCGCTGCCAGGGCCTGGAGGCCGCCGGAGCCGCTGTCCAGATCCTGGACTGGGCAGGCCACGCCGCGGACGCCCCGGACGCTTCGCGCAGGTGAGAGCGGGCCGCCGATGTCCACTGGGCGGACGGCCGTTGACATTCGAACGGGCAACTGCCTTACTTACGGCTCAGAACGGTCAAGAGCGTCAGCACCAAGCCCTGGCTCGCTGACCGGCAACCCTCGCACCGCGGTGGGGTGCCCCAGGTGACGACCGGACCGGATGACGTTTTCGGTAAGCGCGAGGCCCCACGGGGCCGGAACAGTGACAGGTGACGCCATGTACGCAGCTCCCAGGACGGCCGCGAGCCGCCCCCAGGGCTGCGTACCGTCGTACGCCGGTCTCCTCGTCGCCGACCGCGCCGTCGATCTGCTCCGCGTGAACAGCGCACTGTGTACCGCACCGGGCTCTGCCCGCTGTCAGGGCTGACGTCTCCTACCAGCCCCCGCGTTCCCGCCGCACACCGTCCGTCCGGTGTGCCGTTGTCCGCCCAGCCCCCGGTTCCGCGCCTGTCCGTGCGCCGCCTCGTGCCCCAGTGCCGTCGTGGCCCACCTCCGCTCCCGCGCGGCCCCGGGGTGACCGACTCCGCCGGAGCCCGCCATGAGTGAACTCACAGGCGCCGCCGTCTCCCTAGCCGAGGCGCCGGCCCCCGCCGACACACCGTCAAAACCCCTGTCCGCCCAGCGGGTCCAGCCGCTGCGCCGGCCCGGCCGGTGGATCGTCACCGCCGCCGTCCTCGTACTCGTCGCGCAGATCCTGCACGGACTGGTCACGAACCCCTTCTACCAGTGGGACCGCTTCCGTTACTGGTTCCTGCGCCCCACCGTCCTCGACGGCCTCCTCGTCACCCTCGAAGTCGCCGCGCTCAGCGCCGTCCTGGGGCTGCTCGGCGGCATCCTGCTGGCACTCGCCCGGCTCTCCGGGAGCCCGGTGCTGCGCGCGGTCAGCTGGACCTACACCTGGCTGTTCCGCTCCGTGCCGCTCATCGTCGTACTGATCTTCCTGTACAACTTCAGTGCCTTGTACAAGACGTTGAGCCTCGGCGTGCCGTTCGGACCCGCCTTCGTCACCTTCGACGAGTCCCGGCTGGCCACGGACATGACGATCGCCGTCATCGGCCTCAGCCTCAACGAGGCGGCGTACGCGGCCGAGGTGGTCCGCGGCGGCATCCTCTCCGTCGACCAGGGACAGCACGAGGCCGCCGCCGCGCTCGGCCTGCCCCGGGGCCACCAGTTCCGCAGGATCGTCTTCCCGCAGGCCCTCAGGTCCATCACCCCGAACTACGTCAACCAGCTCATCGGCCTCATCAAGAGCACGTCCCTGGTCTTCTACGTGTCGCTGCTCGACCTGTTCGGCACGGTGCAGTCGATGGGCAGCACCTACCCCGGTGACGTCGTGCCGCTGCTGACGGTCGCCACCGTCTGGTACCTGATCCTCACCAGCGCCGTGTCCGTCGTCCAGTTCTACGTCGAGCGGTACTACGCCCGGGGCGCCACCCGGGCCCTGCCGCCGACGCCCTTGCAGAAGGCCCGGGCCGGCCTCGCCGACCTGCGGGCCCGGCTGAGCCGGGAGGCCGCCGTATGACCACCGCGCAGACCCTGCCGAAGGCCGCCCCCGCCGCGCTCGAAGTGCACGGCGTGCACAAGTGGTACGGCTCCCACCGCGTCCTCGACGGCATCGACCTGACCGTCCGCCCCGGCGAGGTCACGGTGATCCTCGGACCGTCCGGCTCCGGCAAGTCCACGCTGCTCAGGGTCGTCAACCACCTGGAGAAGCCCGAGATCGGCCACGTCAGCGTGGGCGGCGAGCTGATCGGGGTGAAGCGGCACGGGGACCGGCTCAGGGAACTCAGCGAGCGCGCCATCCTCGCCCAGCGCAGCCGGATCGGCTTCGTCTTCCAGAACTTCAACCTCTTCCCGCACCTGACCGTCCTGGAGAACGTCGCCGCGGCCCCCGCCGCCACCGGCAGGCTGACCAGGGCGGCGGCCCAGGAACTCGCCCGGGAACTCCTCGACCGCGTCGGCCTCGGCGACAAGACCGGCGCCTACCCGCGGCAGCTCTCCGGCGGCCAGCAGCAGCGCGTCGCCATAGCCCGTGCCCTCGCCCTGCGGCCCGGGATCATCCTCTTCGACGAGCCGACCTCGGCGCTCGACCCCGAACTCGTCGGCGAGGTGCTGGCCGTCATCAAGGACCTGGCCACCAGCGGCACCACCCTCGTCATCGTCACCCACGAGATCGGCTTCGCCCGCGAGGTCGCCGACCAGGTCGTCTTCATCGACGGCGGCCGGATCGTCGAACAGGGCCCGCCCGGCGAGGTGCTGGACCGGCCCCGGCACGCACGGACCCGGGAATTCCTCGGCAAGGTGCTCTGACCGCGCCGCCCGGCGGGGCGTTCCGGCTCTGCCGCCCCGGCAAGGTGTCCCGGCTTGGCCGCTCAGGCCCTCCATGACCACCACCCCCCAGCGCACCCCCATCGCTCACCACCCTCATCAGCGAGACAAGGACAGCCACGCCATGCCCAGCCACCTCTCCCGACGCGCCGTGTTCCGCGGCATCACCGCGGCGACCGCCGTCGCCACCCTCGCCACCGGGCTCGCCGCCTGCGGAGGTGACAGCGAGGCCGTCACCAAGACCGACGCCACCGGCACGGTGACCGTGGGGCGGCTGTCCAACGGAGCCGCCAAGGAGACCGCGCTGAAGGTCTCCGAAGTGAAGTCCATCCGCGCCGAACTGCCCGCCTCGGTGCGCAGGAGCGGCAAGCTCGTCATCGGCGTCGGAGCCCTGCCCTCGGGCTCCGCGCCGCTGAACTTCGTGGGCAGCGACCAGAAGACCCTCACCGGCTCCGAGCCCGACCTCGGCCGCCTGGTGGCCGCGGTCCTCGGCCTGAAGCCCGAGATCAGGAACTCCACCTGGGAGAACCTCTTCGTCGGCGTCGACAGCGGCAAGGTCGACGTGGCGTTCTCCAACGTCACCGTCACCGAGGAACGCAAGCGGAAGTACGAGTTCGCCTCCTACCGCAAGGACAACCTGGCCTTCGAGGTGCTGAAGAAGAACTCCTGGAACTTCGACGGCGACTACGAGAACCTCGCCGGCAAGACGGTCAGCGTGGGCGCCGGCACCAACCAGGAGAAGATCCTCCTGGAGTGGAAGGCCAGGCTGGCCAAGGAGGGCAAGAAGCTCACCGTCAAGTACTTCCCGGACCAGAACGCCACCAACCTGGCGCTGAGCAGCGGAAAGATCGACGCCTTCTTCGGTCCCAACCCCGCGGTCGCCTACCGTGCCCGGCAGACCGCGAACACCCCCAACGCCACCCGCAACGCGGGCACCTTCTCCGGTGCCGGCGAGACGCTCCAGGGCCTGATCGCCGCGACCGCCAAGAAGGACAGCGGACTCGCCAAGCCGCTCGCCGACGCCCTCAACCACCTGGTCGAGCACGGGCAGTACGGCAAGTGGCTGGCCGCCTACGGCCTCTCCAACGAGTCCGTGGCGAAGTCGGAGGTCAACCCGCCCGGGCTGCCGATGGACAACTCCTGACGGGACATCGTTCCACCGACATGGAGTCGACAGAGGGGATCGCTTCCGTGGCCCACCCGACCGACGTCCGCCCCGGCGCGGCCCCGCTCCTGCCCGCCGACCCCGTCCTGGACAACGCCGTCTGGGCCGCCCTCACCGGCCCGCACGCCCAGCTCGCCGACCGGTACGGCCGCGCGGCCCGCTACCGGCCGGAGACCTACGCCTTCGCGGCGCTCGCCGACCCGGCGGACCCGGCGGCCTGGGCCGACCTGCACACGCTCGTCGGTCCGGGAAACCCCGTACGGGTCAAGCCGGTCGAGCGGGTCCCCGACGGCTGGGAGGTGCTCGGCGAGGGCGTCGGAGTCCAGCTCGTGGACACCGCGCTGCGGGCCGAGCCGGACCCGCAGGCGGTCCGCCTGGGAGCCGACGACGTCCCCGAGATCCTCGATCTGGTGGCCCGCACCCGGCCGGGCCCGTTCCTGAGCCGTACCGTCGAGATGGGCACCTACCTCGGCATCCGGCACCGGGGCAGGCTCGTCGCCATGGCGGGGGAGAGGCTGCGACCGCCCGGCTGGACCGAGATCAGCGCCGTGTGCACCGACCCCGCGTACCGCGGCCGGGGACTGGCCACCCGGCTGGTGCGCGCGGTCGCGGCCGGCATCCGGGACCGCGGGGACACCCCGTTCCTGCACGCCGCCGCCGACAACACGCCCGCGATCCGGCTCTACGAGTCGATCGGGTTCACCCTGCGCCGCCGCTCCCGCATCACGCACCTGCGCAGCCCGGGAACAACCGGCGCCGGCCGGACGTTGGACGTCACGACGAGATCCGCCAGGCGGACGCCGACCCGGCCCGCCGCGCCCGACGGACGGAGGTGACGGCCGTGACCCGAGTGCCCCCGCGGGCCCGCCCGCCGCGCGCCCCGCACCCGTACCGGTCCGTCCGTCTGCACTCCCGGCCGCACATAGACCTCCAGCGCGTGTCCGCCGCGCTCTGTCGCCACTGACCCCTCCCCGGCCCCCGCCCCGGGGCTCCTCCCGCCGCGCCCGCCCGTGGCCGACGCCGCCCGCCCGGCCGCCGCCGGCCACGCGAGCCGGCGTTCTCGTACGGACATCAAGGAAGGCACCGACGTGTCCTCAACTCCTGCCGCACCCCTGCACCTCGCCGTCGCCCTGGACGGCACCGGATGGCACCCGGCGTCCTGGCGCGAGCCGGTCGCCCGCCCCCACGACCTGTTCACCGCCGGCTACTGGACCGACCTGATCACCGAGGCCGAACGCGGCCTGCTCGACTTCGTCACCATCGAGGACGGCCTCGGCCCGCAGTCCTCCCGGATCCTCACGTCCGACGAGCGCACCGACCAGGTCCGCGGCCGGCTCGACGCCGTCCTCATCGCCTCCCGCGTCGCCCCGGTCACCCGGCACATAGGCCTGGTCCCGACCGTGGTCGCCACGCACACCGAGCCGTTCCACATCTCCAAGGCGATCGCCACCCTCGACTACGTCAGCACCGGACGCGCGGGCCTGCGCGTGCGGACCGACTTCCGCCCGGACGAGGCCGCGCACTTCGGCCGGCGCACCATCCCCCGGATCGACGGCTTCGACGCCCCGGACGCGCAGGCGACGATCACCGACCTGTTCGACGAGGCCGCCGACTACGTGGAAGTGGTCCGCCGGCTCTGGGACAGCTGGGAGGACGACGCCGAGATCCGCGACGCGGCGACCGGCCGCTTCATCGACCGGGACAAGCTGCACTACATCGACTTCGAGGGCCGCTGGTTCAGCGTCAAGGGCCCGTCCATCACGCCCCGCCCGCCCCAGGGCCAGCCCCTGGTCACCGCCCTCGCCCACCAGACCGTCCCGTACCGGCTCGTGGCCCGTCAGGCCGACGTCGGCTACGTCACCCCGCACGACGCGGACCAGGCCCGGGCGATCGTCACCGAGATCCGCGCCGAGCAGCGGGCGGCGGGCCGGGCCGGCGAGACGCTGCACGTCTTCGGGGACCTCGACGTCTTCCTGGACGACAGCCGGGCCGGGGCCGAGGCCCGCCGCGACCGCCTCGACACCCTCGCGGGCGAGCCGTACACCAGCGACGCCCGGATCTTCACCGGCACGGCCGCCGAACTCGCCGATCTGCTGGAGGAGCTGGCGGCGGGCGGGCTGACCGGGTTCCGGCTGCGGCCCGCGGTCGCCGGCCACGACCTGCCCCGGATCACCCAGGACCTGGTACCCGAGCTGCGGCGCCGCCGCCGCTTCCGGGACGCCTACGAGGCCGGCACCCTGCGCGGCCTCCTCGGCCTCGCCCGCCCCGCCAACCGCTACGCAGCAGCCTGAACGCCGGAGAGGACGACCGTACCGCCATGAGCAAGCCGCTGAAGCAGATCCACCTGGCCGCGCACTTCCCCGGCGTCAACAACACCACCGTGTGGAGCGACCCGGCCGCCGGCAGCCACATCGAGTTCAGCTCCTTCGTCCACTTCGCGCGGACCGCCGAACGCGCCAAGTTCGACTTCCTGTTCCTCGCCGAGGGACTCCGACTGCGCGAGCAGGGCGGCCGGATCTACGACCTGGACGTGGTCGGCCGCCCCGACACCTTCACCGTGCTGGCCGCGCTGGCCGCCGTCACCGACCGGCTCGGCCTGACCGGCACCATCAACTCCACGTTCAACGAGCCGTACGAGGTGGCCCGCCAGTTCGCGAGCCTGGACCACCTCTCCGGCGGCCGGTCCGCGTGGAACGTGGTCACCTCCTGGGACGCCTTCACCGGCGAGAACTTCCGGCGCGGCGGCTTCCTCCCGCAGGAGGAGCGCTACTCCCGCGCCAAGGAGTTCCTCGCCACCGCGCACGAACTGTTCGACTCCTGGCGCGGTGACGAGATCATCGCCGACCAGGCCACCGGGACCTTCCTCCGGGACGCCAAGGCCGGCGCCTTCGTGCACCAGGGGCAGCACTTCGACATCCACGGCCGGTTCAACGTCCCGCGCTCCCCGCAGGGCCGCCCGGTCGTCTTCCAGGCGGGCGACTCCGACGAGGGCCGCGAGTTCGCCGCCGCCGGCGCGGACGCGATCTTCAGCCGGTACTCCACGCTGAAGGAGGGCCAGGCCTTCTACACCGACGTCAAGTCCCGCCTCGCCGCGTACGGCCGCCGCCCCGACCAGCTCCTCATCCTGCCCGCCGCGACCTTCGTCCTCGGCGACACCGACCAGGAGGCCGCCGAACTCGCCCGCGAGGTGCGCCGGCAGCAGGTCAGCGGCGCCACCGCCATCAAGCACCTGGAGTTCGTCTGGAACCGGGACCTGTCGGCGTACGACCCGGAGGGCCCGCTGCCCGAGGTGGACCCGGTGGTGAGCGAGGACCACATCTCCCGGGGCCGCGCCCAGGTACGGATGTACCGGGACCCGGTGGCCATCGCCCGCGAGTGGCGGCAGCTCGCCGAGGCCAACAGGTGGTCCATCCGCGACCTGGTCATCAACACCGGCAACCGGCAGACGTTCATCGGCTCCCCTCAGACCGTCGCGCGGACCATCAACGACTTCGTGCAGGCCGACGCCTCCGACGGCTTCATCCTGGTCCCGCACATCACCCCCGGCGGGCTCGACCCGTTCGCCGACAAGGTGGTCCCGCTCCTCCAGGAACAGGGCGTCTTCCGCGCCGACTACGAGGGCACGACCCTGCGCGACCACCTCGGCCTCGCCCACCCCGATGCCGAGGCCGGCAGCCGCGCCAGTGCCTCGTCCGCGCGGGCCGCGTCGTGAAGTTCCTCGCCATCACCCTGATCGTGCACCGGCCGGACCCGGTCACCGCAGTCCTGGCGCCGACGCACGAGCGGTTCCGCGAGGTGCTGGACAACGCGGTGCTGGCGGAGGAGCTGGGCTTCGACGGATTCGGCGTGGGGGAGCGGCACGAACGGCCGTTCCTCTCCTCCGCGCCGACCGTCGTGCTCAGCCATGTCGCCGCGCTCACCCGCCGCATCCGGCTCTTCACCGCCGTCACCACGCTCAGCCTGCTCGACCCGGTCCGGGCCTACGAGGACTACGCCACCCTGGACCACCTCTCCGAGGGGCGCCTCGACCTGATCATCGGCAAGGGCAACGGCACCGCGCAGCGCGAGCTGTTCCACGTCACCCCCGAGGACCAGTGGGACCGCAACGCCGAGAGCTACGAGGTGTTCCGGCGGCTGTGGCGGCAGGACCGGGTGACCGCCGACACCCGGTTCCGGCCACCGCTGAAGGACGCCGAGGCGTGGCCGCGCCCGTACCAGCGGCCGGTCCGCGTCTGGCACGGCAGCGCCACCAGCGAGGAGTCCGTGGACCTCGCCGCCCGCTACGGCGACCCGCTGTTCTCGGCGAACGTCACCCATCCCGTGGAGCCGTACGCCGAACTGGTCCGCCACTACCGGGAACGCTGGGAGCACTACGGCCACGACCCGGCGGCCATCGCGGTGGGCGCCGGCTCGGCCGGACTGTGCGTCGCCCGCACCTCGCAGGAGGCGCTGACGGCGTACCGCCCGGTCTTCGAGAGCAACCTGGCCTTCCAGCGGTCGGCGGGCCTGCCCGTGGTCTTCGAGACCCTGGAGGACTTCGTGGCGCGCGGCTCGGCGCTGATCGGCAGCCCCGAGCAGGTCATCGACAAGGTGCACCGCTACCACGAGCGGCTGGGGCACACCGTGCTGCACGTGACCGCGGACGCCGGCGGCCTGCCCGCCGCCCGGCACCGCGCCTCGCTGGAACTGTTCCAGTCGGCCGTCGCGCCGACGCTGCGCCGGGAGATCCCGGACCCGCCGTTCGCCTGGGCACCGGTCCTGCCCGCCGGCACGGCACGGACACCGGCGGCGTAGACACCGGCGTGGGCGTGGACGTCACCTCCCCCGTAGGTGACGTCCACGCCCGTTCCCCCGGTGCCGGACAGTGGCTCTGTGTCGTCCGTGTGCCGTCACCAGCACATGACGGCCGTCTCCCCCGACCCCCACGTGGAGTACAGGCGGACCCGGACGGCATAGCGGCGGCCCTTGACGAGCCGGACCCGGACGGCGGCGTTGTCCGGCGTGCCGCCGTCGTCGTGGCCCGCGAGGAAGCGCGGTTCCCCGTCGCGCTGCTCGAAGACCACCAGCACGGTGTCGGCGTCGCCGAAGGTGCCCACGGTGTACTCGCGGGTCTCCGGCGGCTCGACGGTGAAGTCGGCCTGCTCGCCCGGCCCCAGTCCGAGCGGCGCGGACCGGAACGGCACCAGTCCGGCCGGCCCGCCCGGAGCGGCGGGCGGGTACCAGCGGAGCACGAACTCCTTGTCGGCCGGGGAGGGAGCGCCGGGCGGACGCAGCCCCCCGCGGTACTGCTCCGGCTCCAGCACCAGCCCCGGCCCGAGCGGCAGCGTCATCACCGACTGCGGATCCCACACCGACCCGCCCGCCTCACAGGCGTCCAGCGGGCGCAGCACGTTCGTGTACGTCGTCTCCCGGCTCCAGAAGTTCGGCGGGCCCGCCAGTTCGGCGTACACGGCCTCGTCGTCCCAGTGCAGCCCGGCGAACGGACTCTGGTGCTCGTGCACCATGCCGAGCGCGTGCCCGATCTGGTGCAGGACGGCCCCGCGCTCCCCGGGCGCGGTCACGTCCCAGCCGAGGTTCATGGTGCGCTCCCCCCGGCCCACCGACAGCGCCTCCCGGCCGACCGCCGACCAGGACCCCGCACCGGCCTGGAACCCGATCCGCAGCTCCGCCTCGTGCCGGTCGCCGACCTCGGCGAACGCGACGCCGATACCGAGGTCCTGCCACTCGGCGAAGCACCCGCGGACCACGTCCCGCTGCTCCTCGCCGCCCGCCCACGGCACCCGGCGCAGCTCCCCCGTCCCGGGGACCGGGACGACCGAGGCGTCTGTGCGGGCGTCCAGGAAGCAGTAGTGCAGGACCGTGCCGTTGACCCACATCCGCCGCCCGGCGAGCAGCGCGCCCAGCCGCTCGGCGGTCAGCCCCGGTGCGAACGACGGGGCCGGCTGCCGCGGAAGCGAGCAGAGGCGTCGGGTCATGCGGCCAGCGTGCCCGCCGCACCGGCCGCACGCCTGAGTCGGGGGCTACTCAAGTCGCCCTGTATCAAACCTGAGTACGCGCGCTCAGGATGGTGTGAGGACTTACGAACAGGACGCGAAGACCCTGGAGCTGCCCTGGCCGTTCACCGGCCGGGCCGACGAACTGGAACTGGTGCGCGGCGCTCTGACCGCCGGCCGGCCCGGCATCGTGGTGACCGGCCCGGCGGGCCGCGGCAAGACCCGGCTGATCACGGAGGCGGTCCGGGGCACGGACCACGCCCGGGTGACCGGCACGCCCGAGGCCCGGGACCTGCCCCTCGCGGCCTTCGCGCACCTGCTCCCCGACACCGTCTCGCTGCACCGCGCGGTCCGCGCGCTGTCCGGCGTACGGCTCCTGGTCGTGGACGACGCCCAGCTGCTGGACGAGACCTCCGCCGCCCTGGTCCACCAGCTCGCCGTGCAGGGCCGCACCCGCCTGGTCGTGGCCGCGGCGGACGGCCCGCCCGCGCCCGGCGCGGTGTCCCGGCTGTGGACCGGGGAACTGCTGCCGCGGCTGGCCCTCGACCCGCTGTCCCCCGAGGACACCGCCCAACTGCTCGCAGGCGCCGGCCTGGAACCGCTCACCGTGCGCCGGCTGCACCAGGCGTGCCGGGGGGATCTGCGGCTGCTGCGCGACCTGGTGATCGCGCTCACCGGGTCCGGCCGGCTGACACCCGTCCCGGACACCGGGGAACATGCCTGGCGCGGCCCCCTGCCGGTCACCCCGGCCGTCCGCGAGCGGCTGGCCCCCGCCCTGGAGCGGTCCGGCCCCGGCGAACGCGACGCCCTGGAACGCCTCGCGTTCGCCGAGCCCCTGCCGCTGCCCGTGGACGAGCTGGACCTGGACGTCCTCGAACACCTGGAGGCGGACGGCCTGATCGACGTCGACGACCAGGGCGCCGTCACCCTCGGCCACCCCCTGCACGGCGCCGCCCTGCGCGCCACGGCCGGCCGGCTGCGGGCCCGCCGGCTGGCCCGCGCGCCCTTCGCGCACGGCCCCGCGCTCGACGCCGAACAGCGCACCCTGGTCCGGCGGATGGACCGGCTCGACGTCCGGCCCGTGCCGACGCCGGCGGGGGAGTGGCTGGTCGCGGAGGGCGGCCCGCTGCCGGCCGGGTACGCCGAGGTCCGCGCCCGGTTCGCGCGCCTGCGGGGTGAGCTGCGGGACGCGGCGGCGTGGGCCCGGGAGGGGCTGCGGGAGACCCCGTCGGACGGCGGGTGCCTGAGGGAACTCGCGCTGGCCGAAGGGACACCGGATGAGGTGACTGAGCCGGACGGCGTCCACGCGCTCTACGCCGCCGTACGCCTCGGTGAGCCCGGTCGGGCGGTCGGGCGGCTCCCGGCCGGCAGCGTGTTCGCCCGGCACGCGGACGCGCTGGCGCGCGAGGACGGGGCCGCGCTGGACCGGGCGGCGCAGGCGCTGGCCGAGCGGGGCTTCCTGCTGTACGCGGCGGAGGCGTACGCGCAGGCGGTACGGGTCCACCGTGATCCCCGGGCCGCCCGGCTGTCCCGTACCCGGGCCGTCGCGCTGGCCCGCCGCTGCCAGGGGGCGCGCACACCCGCGCTGGCCGGGCTGGTCCTCGGCGAACTCACCGCCCGGCAGCGGCAGATCGTCACGCTGGCCGCGGCGGGGCTGAGCAACCGGGAGATCGCCGAGCAGCTGACACTGTCCGTGCGGACCGTCGGCAACCACCTGTACAGCGCGTACACCCGGCTCGGTACGGGGGACCGGGGGGCGTTGCCCTGGCTGGCGGACGTACCGGAGAGGGAGACGGCCTAGGGCCGGCCGGTCCTCCGGGCCGTCCCGGGGCCGCGGTGGGCGTGGGCGGGTACGGCGGCGCCGTCGGCCGGGCCGGGTCCGTCACGCGGTGCTGGTCGTGCGGTACTCGCTGTCCGAGGCCGGGCTGCCCTGTGGATCGTGGAGCCGCACCGAAGCGCCGCGCTGCTCCAGGCGCGGGTGGCCCGCAGGGCCTCACAAGTGCCCTCCGCCGTACCGGTGATGGGCTGGTCGGGCCTGCCGCCGACGGCTCCCGCGCGGTGTACGCCCTGTCGGCGGGCCTGTCCCCGGTGTGGGCGGTGGCGGCGCTGACCGCCGGCGCGGTGGTGCGGTTCTTCGCATGTCGGCGGGGACGGTGTCCGGTCCGGCCCTGGTCACGGCTGGTCACGGGGACCGCGATCGCCTACGGCTCGCTGGGCTGGGCGGCGCCAGGCCTGCTGCTCGCGGCTGCGGTCTCGCGGCGGCCCCGGCGGTGCGCTGGGCCCGCCGGGACGGGAGGGGCGGGGCGAGCGCCTGGCCGTCCGCCACGCGGCGCAGCCGCCGGGAGGACGCACCCGCGCTCACGCCGCCCCGAACGCCGCGAACGCCCAGCCCGTCGCCTGGTGCACCGCGTCGCCCGGCAGGGCCGTACGGGCGTCCCTCAGCGCCTCGGCCAGGGAGAGGCCCGCGCCGAGACCCTTGTGCAGGGCCAGCATCAGCGGGACGACCGCCGCGTCGTTGACCGGGGCGCTGCTCGCCACCACCCCGGCCGTGCCCAGCGGCAGCAACGCCGTGACCAGGCCGAGGAGTTCATCGGCCCCGACAGAGGCGAGGCGGGCGGTGTCGCAGCTCGACAGGATGATCCGGTACGGGCTGCGCGCCAGGCGCTCGAAGTCGTGGACGATCAGCGGCCCGTCGGCCATGCGGAGGGCGGAGAACAGGGGGCTGTCGGCGCGGAACGTGCCGTGCGCCGCGAGATGGGCGAGACCCGCGCCGTCGAGTTCCGCCAGCACCCGGGGCACCTGGGCGTCGTCGCCCTCCAGGACCGTCGCCGTGCCGTACCGGTCCGCCAGTTCGGGCACCTCCGCGCCGCCCGTCGCGAGGCCGGGGCCGCGCACCAGCACGGGCCGTCCGTCCGGCGGCGGAGTCGTCTCCCGGGCGCGCAGCCAGCTGTTCGCCGACGGCGACACGCTGAGCACCCGCTCCCGCAGCGCGGGCAGCAGCGCCCACGGCACCCGGTGCAGCGCGCCCGGCGGCACGATCACCACCGGGCCCGGACCGAGGTGCCGCACCGCCCCGGCCAACAGGAGTTCCTCCAGCCGCCGGCCGGCGGCCTCCACGAGAGGGAGCCGGGCCTCGGCACCCGGGTGCGCGAGCCGCCGCAGCCCGGCCTGCACATGCTCGGCCTCGGCCACCGCCTCCGCCAGCGAGCCGCCGGCGAACCGCCGCACCTTTCCCTGCCCGCACAGCAGGACGTGCACCCGGCCGTCGACCACCGCCAGTTCGACCAGCCGGACGTCACCGAGCCGGTCCAGCAGCCGGCCCACGTCGAGACGGTCGCCCGCGTCGGCGGCGGCCCCGCCCATGTGCCGGGTGCGGGAGCGGATCTCCCGTTCCAGGCGCCGCTGTTCGCGCTCCAGCGCCGGCACCGGGCGGCCCTCCATCCGGGCGGCCTCCGCGCGGGCGGCGATCTCCCGGTAGGCGGTGAGCCCGCTCAGCAGCGCAGGATCGTCGGGCGGCCGGGTCGGCGGCGCGGACAGCACGGTCGCCCGCCACCGCTCGCTCCACCCGAGCAGCCGCCGCGGAGAGCCCTCGGCGAGGCTCACCTCCTGCGCCAGCGCGGCCAGTTCGGCGCCCTGCGCGGTCGCGTGGGCGCGCAGCTCCGAGGCGCCCAGCGTCATCCGGTGATCGTCCAGCACGTCCAGGCCGCGCCGGCACGCCTCCAGCACACCGCGCCGGGAACCGGCCGCCCGCGCCCGCAGCGCCTGTGCCGCCCAGCCCGTCATCCGGGCCGGCGGCGGCCCGCCGTGCCGGCTGCGGGCGGCGACCGCCAAGTGCCGTTCCGCGTCCGCCGTCCAGCCGAGCGCCAGCGCGATCCGGCCCGCGAGCAGGGATGCCTCGGGCGCGGCCGGGGAGCCGAAGGAGGCCAGCCGCTCGGCGACCGCCGCCGCGTCCGCGACCATCCGCCCCGACCGGCGCCCGGCCGCCACCCGCGCCTCGATCAGCACCAGCCGGGCGTGCGTCTCCCACCAGGTCCGGCGCTGCGCCGCGAACAGCCGTACGGCCACGGCCGCGCGGGCTATGGCGGTGTGCGCCTCCCCGGCCGAACGGGCGGCCCGCGCGGCGGCCAGCAGCAGCTCGGCCTTGCGGGTGGACTGCCCGCCGATCCGGTCCAGCAGCGCGATCGCCGCGTCCGCCTCGGCCAGCGCCTCCGGGGCGAGCCCCGCCGCCATCAGCACCTCGCAGCGCCGGATGGACAGGTTGTAGGTGGGGGTGTCCAGCTTGGCGTAGCGCTCCTCGGCCTCGTCCAGCAGCCGCAGCGCCGCCGGGATGTCGCCGGAGCGGAACGCGGCCAGGCCCCGGCTCTCCACCGCGTCCGCCTTGTCGTGCTCCTGGCCGGTGGTGTCCCACAACCGCTCCGCCGCCGTGAAGTCGGCGACGGCCCGCTCCACCGAGCCGAGCGCCAGATGCACGGTGGCCCGCAGGGTCAGCGCCCGCGCGGTCCAGATGTCGTCGGCGACCTGCCGCAGGACGGGAAGGGCCCGCCGTACGTCCTCCAGCGCCTCGCGGTGGTACCCCAGCACCCACCACACGTACGCCCGCCGGTACAGCACCCGGGCCCGGGTGTGTCCGCTGCCCCGGGCGACCCCCCGCTCGAAGGACGCGAGCCCCTGCCGCGTGCGCCCCGCGTGCACCAGTGCGACCCCGAGGGTCGCGAGCACATCGGCCTCCCGGTCGGCCGACTCGGCGCGCGCGGCCAGGTCCCGGGCCCGCCGCAGATGCCTCAGCGCGATCCGCAGATCGCCGAAGTCCCGCTGCCAGATGCCGAGCACCTGGTGGGCGACGCTCGCGTGGACGGGTGACGGCGCGGCGCGCAGGACGTGTTCGGCACGTGCCCGGGCCTCGCCCGGATCGGCGAACACCATGGGCAGCAGTTCGAGAACCGGCTCGCTTCCCGCTGTCACGTCTCGCATGGTAGTGGCCTGTTGTATCAGACGGTGGCCTCGCGGCTCTCACTGTCGACCACCGTCTTGAGGGGGAGGACACCACATGGCACCACACCGATTCCACGAGCAGTTCCACCACATCCAACGCTCCCTGCCGGACGTCCCCCTCACCATGGGGCCGGACGACTCCGCCGGGTACTTCTACGAGAAGGGCGTCGTCCTCGTCCGGGACGGCGAGGAGGCCCGGTTCGTCGAGGATGCCGTGCGCACGCACTTCACCGAGACCCAGGGACTCGTCCCGGACCACGTGCGCCGCGTGGGCCCGCAGGCCGGCCGCACCGGCGTCACCCGCATCCGGGTCGGCGACCCGGCCGAGGGCGAGGACAGCGTGCCGCACGCCCTGCGCGCCGTGCGGGCGGCCGAGGACCGCCAGGGACGCCGGCTGGCCGGCCGCAACCACGTGGTGCACATCGCGGGGAACGTCAACGCCTGCCCCGGCGACGAGCCGGTGCCCGTCCCGCGCACCGAGACCCCGAACCCGGCCCCCGCCGAGGGCAGTTACGACCCGGCGACCGCGGTCGGCGTCCTCGTGATCGACACCGGGCTGATGCACGACCACCGCTCCTACCCGCTGCTCGCCCACACCACGGGCGACGCCCAGCTGACCGAGACCGACGCCGACGGAGTGCTGCGCCAGTACGTCGGCCACGGCACGTTCATCGCCGGGATCCTCGCGGCCGTCGCCCCCAACACCGACATCACCGTGCGCGGCACGCTCAACGACGCCGGTGCCGTCCTGGAGTCGGAGTTCGGCGCCCTGCTCTTCGACGCGGTCGACCGGGGCGGCTGGCCGGACATCATCAGCCTCTCCGCGGGCACGCCCGGCGCGGACACCGACGGCCTGATCGGCCTGGACGCGTTCATGGCGGAACTGCGCGAGCAGCGGACCCTGCTGGTGGCCGCCGCCGGCAACAACGGCAGCGACATCCCGTTCTGGCCCGCCGCCTACGCCGGCCTGGCCGAGTTCGCCGACTGTGTGCTGTCGGTCGGCGCCCTGCGCGCGGACGGCGCGTCCGGGGCCTGCTTCACCAACCACGGGCCGTGGGTGCGCGTCCACGCCCCCGGCGAACGCCTCACCAGCGCCCTCACCGGGTTCACCGCGCCCGTGCCGTACGTCTACCAGCACTCCACCTACGACGCCTGCCGGTTCGGCGACGCCGACTACGCCTGCACCTGCCAGTTCCCGCGCCACACCGGTGTGCTGAGCGAGGGACGGGAGAGCACCGGCGCCAAGCCGGACCAGGTGATGTTCGACGGTCTGGCGCAGTGGAGCGGCACCTCCTTCGCCACCCCGGTGACCGCGGGACTCGTCGCCGCCCGGATGACGGCGTACCGGGAACGCGACCCGCGCGCGGCCGGCGCCGGGCTGCTGGCGGCGGACGCGGAGCGGGCCGAGGTGCGCGGGGCGCGTGTCGCGGCGCTCCGCCCGCCCACCTGGCGCCCCGTCCCCGCCGTGATCCCGGCGCTGCCCGCATGAGGGCCGGAACCCTCCGCTCCACGGCGTACGATGACAGGCCGTACACAAGGGGTGGAGCCGTGGACCGAACAGAGGTCGGCGCGTTGGTCCAGTCCGCCGTCGACGGGGACGCCGCGGCCTGGAAGGCGCTGGTGGAAGGGATGAGTCCGCTGGTGTGGTCGGTCGTGCGGGCACACCGGCTGTCGGACGCCGACGGGCACGAGGTCTTCCAGACCACCTGGTTCCGCTTCGCCCAGCACCTGGGCCGCATCCGGGAACCCGACAAGGCCGGCGCCTGGCTGGCCAGTACGGCCCGGCACGAGTGCCTGAAGGTGCTCAAGGGCTTGGCGCGGCTGACCCTGACCGACGATCCACGGGTGCTGGACCGGGCCAGCGAGGACCGGACGCCGGAAGAGACGTTCATCGATTCGGAGGAGGCGGCGGACCGGGCCGAGCGGGTCCGCCGCCTGTGGCAGGAGCTGGACGGACTGGGTGAGCGCTGCCGGCAGTTGCTGCGCGTGCTGATGGCCTCGCCGCCGCCCAGCTACGGGGAGATCTCGGCCGCCCTCGGCATCGCGGTCGGCAGCATCGGCCCGCTCCGCCAGCGCTGTCTGCGCCGGCTGCGGGCCCGGATGGACACGCGGGGTGCGGTGTGAACGGCGACGAGAGGCCCGAGGGGCCGGAGGAGTTCGCGGACGGGCTGCTGGAGGAGGAGCTGCGCCAGGCGGCAGCCGTCCTGGACCCGGTGCCGGTCGAGCTGGTCCAGGCGGCGCTGGACGCGTTCGCGCTGCACGACCTGGACGCCCGGCTCGCCGAGCTGACTTTCGACTCGCTGGTGGACGCGCTGCCGGTCAGAGGGGTCACGGACGCGCCGCGCATGCTGACGTTCCGTGCGGGCGAGGTGACCGTCGACGTGGAGGTCACCGAGGAGGGGCTGATCGGCCAGCTGCTGCCGCCGCAGTCGGCGCGGATCGAGGTGCTCGGCGGCCCGCAGACGACCCACCCGGTCATCGCCGACACCCTCGGCCGGTTCACCAGCGACGCCCCGCCGTCCGGCCCGTTCGCCCTGCGCCTGCGGACCGGCGCCGAGGTGATCGTCACGGAGTGGCTACGAGCCTGAGCGGACCGGATCGGACGGGGTGACGGACCGGCCGGACGTCGACACCGAAGCGCCCGGGACCCGGGCTGTTCCTCGCCGGTGGGCCTGGGCTGGGTGGGGTTTGCCGGGGCCGAGCCGGGTGCCGGGCCGGAGGCTGGGTGGAGGGTTGCCGGTGCCGGGCCCTGACCGGGGCTGGGGGAGGCGTGCCGGGGGCCCGAGTCGTGAGCCGGGCCGGGGGCTGGGCGAGCCGGGCCCCGGGGCGAGCCGTGTGCCGGCTGGGGGGTGGGCGAGGCGGGTCGGGTGCCGGGCCCTGGGCGAGGTGTACCGGGCGGGCGAGCCGTGTGCCCGCCCCTGGTTGGGTGGGGGTTGCCGGGGGCCGGGGGCTGGGCGAGGCGGGCTCCGGGGCGAGCCGTGTACCGGCTGGGTGGCTGGGCGAGGCGTGCTCGAGTGCCGGGTCCTGGGGCGAGGCGTGCCGGGCGGGCGCACCGGGTGCCCGGCCGGGGCCGCGGCGGCGGTCGGACGGCGCTCACCCGCCGGTCGGAGACCGTGTCCGCCTGGCCCCGGAAGCCGTCCGCCACCTTGTGTGTCGCCCTGGTCCCGGCGCTGCTGCGGCCGGTGGGCTACACCGCGTCGACGAGTGCCGCCAGTGCCGTGGCGAGGCGGTGCAGGCCGGGGCCGGCCGGGCCGCCCGGTTCCGTCATGTACGTGTCCCGCCGGATCTCCACCATCAGCGCGCCGACCCGGGCGTCCGTGCCGTAGAACTCCAGCGGCACGTACGTCCCGGCGAACGGGCTGTCCAGGCCCGTCTCACCGCAGCCGGCGAACGCCTTGCGGGCGGCCTCGGTCAGCTCCGGCGGGGTGTGGAAGGCGTCCGTGCCCAGGCACACCGGCGGGCGCGGCCCGCTGCCGTGCAGCTCGTACGGGAGCGGCCGGGCCGGATACGAGTGCACGTCGATGATCACCGCGCGCCCGGTCGCGGCCAGCCGGCCGGCCACCGCCTCCGACATGGCCGCGGCGTACGGGCGGAAATAGCGGGCGACCAGCGGCTCCGGGTCGGTGTCCGCGGGCCGCAGCTCGCCCTTGTGGGTGGTCCGCGTGTACACGGCGCCCATGCCCACGGCGAGCATTTCCTCCCGCTCGTCCGGGAACCGCTCGGGGTCCACCACCAGTCGCGACAGCCGGTTCACGAACCGCCAGGGCCGCAGCCCGGCGAGCGCGGCGGCCTCCTCGGCGATCCGGGCGGTGTGCGCGTCCGTGATGTGGTCCAGCTCCCGCTCCAGCCCGGCGTCGTCCAGCACGATGCCGGCGCGCACGTCCTCCGGTATCGCCCGCGAGGAATGCGGCACGTGCAGCAGTACCGGCGAGTCGGCGGCACCGGGGAGGAGGTCGAACGAGGGGACGGTCTGGGACACCGGCTGCTCCTGAGCTGTTGGGGGCGTGCACGATCAAGGTGCCATACGGCACTGACAACGGCCCCCGCCCCGCACGCCGCCGCCCCGGCCGGGGGTCCCGGCCGGGGCGGAGGGCACGTCATCTCGACGGCTCAGGTGCCGCGGCGCCAGCTCGGCCGCCGCAGGCACCAGGTCACTAGCCGAGGGATGCCAGCGCCTCGTTCCAGGTGGCCGACGGCCGCATGACCGCGTCCGCCTTGGCCTTGTCGACCTGGTAGTAGCCGCCGATGTCGGCCGGGGAGCCCTGGACCGCGTTCAGCTCCTCGACGATCTTCCGCTCGTTCGCGGCGAGGGTCTCGGCGAGCGGCGCGAACGCCTTCGCGAGGTCGGCGTCCTCGGTCTGCCCGGCCAGCTCCTGAGCCCAGTACAGGGACAGGTAGAAGTGGCTGCCGCGGTTGTCGATGCCGCCGACGCGCCGGGTCGGGGACTTGTCCTCGTTGAGGAAGGTCGCCGTGGCGCGGTCCAGGGTGTCGGCGAGGACCTTGGCGCGGGTGTTGCCCGTGGCCGCCGCGTACTGCTCGAAGGACGGCACCAGGGCGAAGAACTCGCCGAGGGAGTCCCAGCGCAGGTAGTTCTCCTTGACGAGCTGCTGGACGTGCTTCGGCGCGGAGCCGCCGGCGCCCGTCTCGAACAGGCCGCCGCCCGCCATCAGCGGGACGACCGACAGCATCTTGGCGCTGGTGCCCAGCTCCAGGATGGGGAAGAGGTCGGTCAGGTAGTCACGCAGCACGTTGCCGGTCACCGAGATGGTGTTCTCGCCGCGGCGGATGCGCTCCACCGACAGCTTGGTGGCCTCGACCGGGGACAGGATGCGGATGTCCAGGCCCTCGGTGTCGTGCTCCGGCAGGTACTGCTTGACCTTGGCGATCAGCTGCGCGTCGTGGGCGCGCGTCTCGTCCAGCCAGAACACGGCCGGGTCGCCGGTGGCACGGGCGCGGGTGACGGCCAGCTTCACCCAGTCGCGGATCGGGTCGTCCTTGGTCTGGCAGGCGCGGAAGATGTCGCCCTGCGCGACCGGCTGCTCGATCAGCACGTTGCCGGCCTGGTCGGTCAGCCGGACCGTGCCGGCGGCCGGGATCTCGAAGGTCTTGTCGTGGGAGCCGTACTCCTCGGCCTTCTGCGCCATCAGGCCGACGTTCGGGACCGAGCCCATGGTCGACGGGTCGTAGGCGCCGTTGGCCCGGCAGTCCTCGATGACGGCCTGGTAGACACCGGCGTAGGAGGAGTCCGGGATGACGGCGAGGGCGTCGTGCTCCTGGCCGTCCGGGCCCCACATGTGGCCGGAGGTGCGGATCATGGCCGGCATGGAGGCGTCGATGATGACGTCGGAGGGCACGTGCAGGTTGGTGATGCCCTTGTCCGAGTCGACCATGGCCAGGGCGGGGCCCTCGGCGATCTCGGCCTCGAAGGAGGCCTTGATCTCGGCGCCCTCGGGCAGGTTCTCCAGGCCCTTCAGGATGCCGCCGAGGCCGTCGTTCGGGGTGAGGCCGGCCGCCTTGAGGGTCTCGCCGTACTGCGCGAACGTCTTCGGGAAGAAGGTGCGCACCACGTGACCGAAGATGATCGGGTCGGAGACCTTCATCATCGTGGCCTTCAGGTGCACGGAGAACAGGACGTCCTCCTGCTTGGCGCGGGCGACCTGCGCGGCCAGGAACGAGTTCAGCTCGGCGACGCGCATGACGGACGCGTCGACGACCTCGCCCGCGAGGACCGGCACGGACTCCTTCAGGACGGTGGTGGTGCCGTCCGCGCCGACCAGCTCGATCTTCAGGGCGCCGTCCCCGGAGACGACGACGGACTTCTCGGTGGAGCGGAAGTCGTTCTCGCCCATGGTCGCCACGTTGGTCTTGGACTCGCCGGTCCAGGCGCCCATGCGGTGCGGGTGGGTCTTGGCGTAGTTCTTCACCGAGGCCGGGGCACGGCGGTCGGAGTTGCCCTCACGCAGCACCGGGTTGACGGCGGAGCCCTTGACCTTGTCGTAGCGGGCGCGGATCTCGCGCTCCTCGTCGGTCTTGGGGTCGTCCGGGTAGTCCGGCAGCGCGTAGCCCTTGCCCTGGAGCTCGGCGACGGCGGCCTTCAGCTGCGGGATGGACGCCGAGATGTTCGGCAGCTTGATGATGTTGGCCGCGGGGGTCTTGGCCAGCTCGCCCAGCTCGGTCAGCGCGTCGGGGATGCGCTGGTCCTCGTTCAGGTACTCCGGGAAGACGGCGATGATGCGCCCGGCCAGCGAGATGTCACGCGTCTCCACGGGCACACCGGCCTGCGAGGCGTACGCCTGGATCACCGGCAGGAACGAATGCGTCGCCAGGGCCGGGGCCTCGTCTGTGTAGGTGTAGATGATGGTCGAGTCAGTCACCGGGTGCTCCGCTCCACGTCTGCAACATTGCTCGACATCAAGATATCTCGTGCCCGGGGTCGGCTCGACAGGGGTCCTGGCCGGAAAATGCGCCGTCCGCCATCTCGCGCGCGATCCAGCGGCTGATCACCTCCACCACGTACGCGTGCTCGACACGGGTCAGCGCGCGTCCCTTGGGGATGCCGTGCCAGCGCTCCAGGCAGCCCCGGCAGCAGGTGGCGGTCGCGTGCTGGGCCACGAACACCGGGTGGCCGCGGTACGGCGTCTGCCGGCCGTCCTTGTACGGCTCGGCCGGCGCCAGCCGCTTCGCGATCAGGTCGTACGCGTGCCACCGCAGGGTCGCCGGTCCCTTCAGGGCGGCGGTCGCCCGGTCCCGGCCGCGCAGGTGGAACTTCGCCCGGAACGGCTGGCGCGCGAGGGCGTCCAGCCGCCGGTCGAGCGTACGGGGGTCCGGGGCCGGCGTGGTCATGCTGCTTCGAGCATACGTGCCGGTCGGGACCTCACGGCCGGGCTGCTCCGTGGCCTGCGGTTCCGGCATCGCGCCCTCAGCGCTGCTCCGTGGCCTGCGCTTCCGGCACCGCGCCCTCCGCGCTGCGCTGCTGCGGGATCACCGCCGAGCCCTGCTGGAGCGAGACCGTACGGGCGGGGGCCGGGATGCTGATGCCCTCCTCGCGGTAGCGGCGGTGCAGGCGCTTGATGAACTCGTGCTTGATCCGGTACTGGTCGCTGAACTCGCCGACGCCGAGGATCACCGTGAAGCCGATCCGGGAGTCGCCGAAGGTGTGGAAGCGGATGGCGGGCTCGTGCTCCGGTACGGCGCCCGAGACGTCCGTCATGACCTCCGTGACCACCTCGGCGGTCACCCGCTCGACGTGCTCCAGGTCGGAGTCGTAGCTCACCCCGGCCTGCACCAGCACGGTCAGCTCCTGCTCGGGCTGCGTGAAGTTGGTCATGTTGGCCTTGGCGAGCTGGCCGTTGGGGATGACCACCAGGTTGTTGGAGAGCTGGCGGACCGTCGTCTGGCGCCAGTTGATGTCCACCACATAGCCCTCCTCGCCGCTGCTCAGCCGGATGTAGTCGCCCGGCTGGACGGTCTTGGAGGCGAGGATGTGGATGCCCGCGAAGAGGTTGGCGAGCGTGTCCTGGAGCGCCAGGGCGACCGCCAGACCGCCGACTCCCAGGGCGGTGAGCAGGGGCGCTATGGAGATGCCCAGGGTCTGGAGGACGACCAGGAAGCCGATCGCCAGGACCAGGACGCGGGTGATGTTGACGAAGATGGTCGCCGAGCCCGCGACCCCGGAGCGGGACTGGGTCACCGAACGGACCAGGCCGGCGATCACCCGGGCCGCGGAGAACGTCACCACGACGATCAGCCAGACCTCGAGCGCCTGGTTCACGTGGTGCTGGACGGTCCGGGTGAGCGGCAGGACGGCCGCTGCCGTCGCCGCGCCGCCCGCGATCGCCGCCCAGGGCACGACCGAGCGCAGCGCGTCCACGATGACGTCGTCGCCGCTCCAGCGGGTCCGCTTGGCGTGCTTCGCGAGCCAGCGCAGCAGGGTGCGCGACATGAAGGCGAGCACCAGGCCCGCCGCCAGGGCGATGCCGGCGAGGACGAGGTCGTCCAGGGTCAGCGCGCGGTTCACCGGTCACCTCCGGGGCGTGCGGCCGCTGCGGAGAGCCGTCTGTGAAGTCTCGTCACGTTGTCACCTGCTCGATGTCCGGGATGTGCGACCGCGCCGGCCGGAGGAACTCCGGTGACCGGCGCGTTCGTTCATCCTGCCGCATCCGGTACACCGGTTCGTACCGGGACCGGCGCTCCGCGGGCAGCCGGCTCAGACGATGCCCTCCGCGAGGTCCGCCTGGTCGCGGTCGCTGCCGTACGCGGCGGTGGTGGGGGTGCCGTACGACCGGCGGGCGACGTACCACCAGACGCTGGCCAGGACGAGGACCACCGCGAGGGCGACGGAGGCGTAGTTCATCGTGTCGACCGTGACCGGCGACGCCTGCGGCAGGCAGAACAGGACCGTCACGCACGCCACCCACACGACCGCGATCCAGCCGACCGGCCTGCTCCAGCGGCCCAGTTGCCACGGACCCGGCTGGAAGCGGTCGCCCGCGCGCAGCCGCAGGAAGACGGGGATGGCGTAGGCCGGGGTGATGCCGATGACGTTGATGGCGGTCACCGCGTTGTACGCCGTCGCCGAGTACAGCGACGGCAGGGCGAGGACACAGGCGACCACGACGGACAGCCAGACGGCGGCGACCGGCGTCTGGGTGCGTCCGCTGACCTTGCGCCACAGGTGCGAGCCGGGCAGCGCGCCGTCCCGGCTGAACGCGAAGACCATCCGGCTGGCCGCGGCGACCTCGGCGTTGCCGCAGAACAGCTGGGCGATGACGACCACGAGGAGCAGGGCGCTCGCGCCGTCGGTGCCGAGGCCGTCCAGCATGATCTGGGCGGGCGGTACGCCGGTGCCGGTGGTGCGCGTGGCGTCGTAGTCCTGGATGGCGAAGGTGAGACCGGCGAGCAGCACGAAACCGGCCAGCCAGGACACCCAGATGGCGCGGACGATGCCGCGGGAGGCGGCCACCGAGGCGTGCGAGGTCTCCTCCGACAGGTGGGCGGAGGCGTCGTAGCCGGAGAAGGTGTACTGCGCGAGGAGCAGGCCGATCGCGGCGACGTACAGCGGGTTGTCCCAGCCGGTCTCGTTGACGAACTTCGTGAACACGAAGGACGCCGACTGGTGGTGGTCGGGGACGATCACCAGTGCGCCGACGATCAGCGCCACGCCCGCCAGGTGCCACCACACGCTGACCGAGTTGAGCAGGCTGACCAGGCGCACGCCGAACAGGTTCAGCACCGCGTGCAGCAGCAGGATCGCGCAGAAGATCAGCATGGTCCGGCCGGGCGTGGGCGTGAAGCCCCACTGGAGGTTGGCGAACGCGCCGGTGAACAGGGCGGCGCCGTAGTCGATGCCGGCGATCGCGCCGAGCAGGCCGAGCAGGTTCAGCCAGCCGGTGTACCAGCCCCAGCGCCGGCCGCCGAGCCGGTCGGCCATGTAGTACAGGGCGCCGGAGGTCGGGTAGGCGCTGGTGACCTCGGCGAGCGCGAGCCCGACGCACAGCACGAACAGGCCGACGCCCGCCCAGCCCCACAGCATCACGGCGGGGCCGCCGGTGTTCAGGCCGAAGCCGTACAGGGTCATGCAGCCGGACAGGATCGAGATCACCGAGAAGCTGATCGCGAAGTTGCCGAAGCCGCCCATGCGGCGGGCCAGCACCGGGCGGTAGCCGAGTTCCCGCAGCCGCTGCTCCTCGTCCTGCTGCGGCAGGCCGGGCGAGGGGGCGGGCGAGGGACCGGGGGTGGGGGACACGCGGGGACCTCCTGGATCAACGGTTGTCGGACGGGCACGTGCAACGGGGTCGTTCAGGGGGCGGTGCGGGGCTGTTCCTGGCGCTGCGGAGGACGGCTGTTCAGGAGCGGGGTGCGGGCGCGGTGTTCAGGAGCGGGAGCCCTCCGCGGCGGCCCGGCAGCGGTCCCGGGCCTGTACGAAGACCTCCACGGCCCGGTCCCGGTCCGGCGTGCGGTACATCCAGGGCGGCGGGGTGAAGTAGGGGCCGATCGCCTCGAACACCTTCGCCGCGTCGGCGAATCGCAGGGCACCCCACAGCGCGTGGGCCAGATGGTTGAGGTCCGGCAGCGCACGTTCGGCGGGCACCGTCCGCTCGAACCAGGAGTGCAGCGCGCGCCGCGCCTCCCGGTCCGCCTCCTCCACCACCCAGTGCAGGTCCAGCGCCGCGTCGTGCCCGCTGTCCCGGCGGTAGCGCTCGACCCGGACGTACAGCGGCAGCAGGTGCAGCGCCGAGCCGGGCGGGGCCTGGCCGGCGGCCCACTGCGCGTACCCGGCGGCCTCCGCGAGCCGTCCCGAACCGCCGCGCGCGTACAGGAACTGGAGCATCCGGTGGTGGGCCTCGCGGTTGAACGGGTCGCGCTTGCCGGCCTCGGCCAGCAGCCCCCAGGGGCCCGGCGGCAGCATCGGCTCCGGCGCGGCGGCCCGGTGCTCCTCCCAGCGCTGCTCCGGGTCGAACTGGGCCAGCGCCAGCAGACACACCCAGGGCACCGGGTCCTGCGGTGCGGCCACGGTCGCCGTCTGGGCGGCGTCCCACGCCTCGATCCACAGCTCATGGGTACGGCGGTGCCGTTCCCGCCGGGCCCGCAGCGCGCGCTCGACGCCGACACGGGCGTGCATCACCACCGCGTGCGCGCTGTCCGGCTCCTCGGTGAGCCAGGCCCGCACCACGTCGCTGCCGGCCGCGGCAGCCGCCAGCACCTGGGTGCGCTGGGTCCACCGCCACCACGGCGTGGTCTCCGCGAGCAGCGTCCGCATGGCCATCCAGCGGCCGGTGCGCAGGTCCTGGAGGGCGGCGCGCAGCGCGTGGTCGGGACCGGCGGGGTCGTAGGAGGGGCGGGCTCCGTCTCTGGCCATCAGCCGTCGGCCCCCGGCCACGGGCGCACGGGCGAGGTGGCGGGGTGACGTTGCAACAGCCCTCCCCTGGGCGGTGATGAAGATGTCTCGTGTGGTCGGCGGTCACTATAGAGGCGCGGGTTCCGCCGTACCATTGTTGCCAAATCAACAAATCGCGGGGCGAGTTGACCGGCGAGCGGAAGACCTTGACTCCGGGGCCGCGGCGGCGGCAGGCTGGCGCGGTGATCTTCAGGGCCGGAGCGGGGGGCGTGGGTCGGACGCGGACGCGGGGCGCCGGACGCGCTTACGCGGAGGGCGTGCGATGACCGGGCCGGTGCTCGCCGTCGACCAGGGCACGTCCGGCACCAAGGCGCTCGTGGTCTGCCCCGAACGCGGTGTCCTCGGCACCGGTTTCGCGGAGGTGCGCCCCCGTCATCTGCCCGGCGGCCTGGTCGAGGTGGACCCGGCGCGGCTGTACGACTCGGTGGTGGAGGCAGGCCGGCGCGCGCTCGCCGAGGCCGGTGAGGACGTCGTCGCGTTCGGCCTCGCCAACCAGGGCGAGACCGTCCTCGCCTGGGACCCGGACACCGGCCGCCCGCTGACCGACGCCCTGGTGTGGCAGGACCGCCGGGCCGAGACCGTCTGCGCCGAACTCACCGCTTGCGCGGAAGAGTTGCGGGAGCTGACCGGCCTGCCCCTCGATCCGTACTTCGCCGCACCGAAGATGGCCTGGATCCGTCGCCACCTCACCCGCGACGGCGTCGTCACCACCTCCGACGCCTGGCTGGTCCACCGCCTCACCGGCGCCTTCGTCACCGACGCCGCCACCGCCGGCCGTACCCAGCTGCTCGACCTGGACCGCGCCGAGTGGTCCCCGCGCGCCCTCGACCTCTACGGCCTGGCCGGCGAACGCCTCCCCGAGGTCACCGACACCGCGCAACCGGTCGGCACCACACGCGCGTTCGGCCCGGAGATCCCGCTCACCGCACTGATCGTCGACCAGCAGGCCGCGCTGCTCGCCCAGCGCGTCACCGGGCCCGGCGCCGCCAAGTGCACCTACGGCACCGGCGCGTTCCTGCTCGCCCCCACCGGCGACCGCCCCCGGCGCGGGGACTCCGGCCTGGTGAGCTGCGTGGCCTGGCGGCTCGCCGGACACACCGGCTACTGCCTGGACGGCCAGGTCTACACCGCCGCCTCCGCCGTCCGCTGGCTCACCGACCTCGGCGTCCTCTCCTGCGCCGCCGACCTCGACCCGGTCGGCGGCACCGTCCCCGACAGCGGCGGGGTCACCTTCGTCCCGGCCCTCGCCGGACTCGCCGCCCCCTGGTGGCGCGGCGACCTGCGCGGCTCCCTCACCGGCCTCGGCCTCGACACCACCGCCGGCCACCTGGTGCGCGCCCTGTGCGAGGGCATCGCCGCCCAGGTCGCCGAACTCGCCGAGGCCGCCGCCCGCGACCTGGGCGCCCCCCTGACCACGCTCCGCGTCGACGGCGGCCTCACCCGCTCCGCGCTCCTCATGCAGACCCAGGCCGACCTGCTGCAACGCCCCGTCGAAGTGTCCGCGCTGGCCGACGCCACCGCGCTCGGCGCCGCCGCCCTCGCCCGCCTCGGCGCGGACCCCGGCCTCAGCGTCGCGGACGCCCTGCCCGACGGGAAACCCGCCGCCGTGTACGAGCCCCGCATCCCGGCCGACCAGGCCGCCGAACGTCGCGCCGGCTTCCGCGCCGCCGTCGCGGCCCTCCTCGGCGCGTGACCGTCACCGCGGCCGGGCCGCTGCCCACGACGCCGTACGACGTGGCGATCGTCGGCGCCGGTGTCGTCGGCTGCGCCATCGCCCGCGAACTCGCCCGCCGGCCCCGGCTGCGCATCGCCCTGGTCGAGGCCCAGGACGACGTCGGCCAGGGCACCTCCAAGGCCAACACCGCGATCCTGCACACCGGTTTCGACGCGACCCCCGGCACCCTGGAGGCCCGCCTGGTCCGCGAGGGGTACGCCCGCCTCGGCGCCTACGCCGCCGAGACCGGCATCCCCGTCGAGCGGGTCGGCGCGCTGCTGGTCGCGTGGGACGAGGAACAGCTCGCCGCGCTGCCCCGGCTGGCCGAGAAGGCCGAGCGCAACGCCTGCCACGACACCGCCCTGCTGGGCCCCGGGGAGCTGTACGCCCGCGAACCCCGCCTCGGCCCCGGCGCGCTCGGCGCCCTGCACATCCCCGGCGAGAGCATCATCTGCCCCTGGACGACGACCCTCGCGTACGCCACCCAGGCGGTCCGCGCCGGCGCCGATCTGCACCTCAACACCGCCGTGCGCGAGGTGAGTCCGTCGGACGGTCACCTGCTGACCACCAGCCGGGGCACCCTGCGCGCCCGCCACCTGGTGAACGCGGCCGGACTGCACGCCGACACCCTGGACCGCGCGCTCGGCCACGAGGACTTCACCGTCACCCCGCGCCGCGGCCAGCTCCTGGTCTACGACAAGCTCGCCCGCCCCCTCGTCCGGCACATCCTCCTCCCCGTGCCGACCGCGCTCGGCAAGGGCGTCCTGGTCGCGCCCACCGTTCACGGCAACGTCCTGCTCGGCCCCACCGCCGAGGACCTGCGCGACAAACGGGCCACCGGATCCACCGACGACGGGCTGGCCGCGCTGCGGGACAAGGGCCGCCGTGTGCTGCCCGCCCTGCTGGAGGAGGAGGTCACCGCCGTCTACGCCGGGCTGCGCGCGGCCACCGGGCACGAGGACTACCGCATCACCGCGCACCCCGGACAGGCATACGTCACCGTCGGCGGCATCCGCTCCACCGGCCTGACCGCGTCCCTGGCCATCGCCGCCCACGTCACCGGCCTGCTGGCCGACGGCGGCCTCGACCTCGGCCCGCTACGGGAACCGGAGCCGGTGACCATGCCCAACCTCGGCGAGGCCTTCCCCCGCCCCTACCAGCGGCCCGACCTCATCGCCGCCGACCCCGAGTACGGCACCCTCGTCTGCCACTGCGAGCGCGTCTCCCGCGGGGAGATCCGCGACGCCCTCGCCAGTACGGTCCCGCCCCGCAGCCTGGAGGGCCTGCGCCGCCGCACCCGCGCCCGGGCCGGCCGCTGCCAGGGGTTCTACTGCGGCGCGGCGGTACGGGAGCTGTTCGAGCGGGGGACGAGACCATGACGGCCCCGCGTCACGTGGACGTCCTCGTCGTCGGCGCCGGTCCCGCCGGGCTCGCCGCCGCCGCGCGGCTGGCCGCCGCCGGGGCCGGGCACGTGGAGGTGCTGGAGCGGGAGGCGCGGCCCGGCGGAGTGCCCCGGCACTGCGCGCACGGCGGCTTCGGCACCTGGACGCACCCGCTGACCGGCCCCGGGTACGCACGGCTGCTCACCGAGGCCGCCGAGCGTGCGGGCGCCACCGTCCGGACCGGCGTGACGGCACTGGACTGGGCGCCGACCGGACCCCGGCTCACCGCCGTCGGCCCCGGCGGACCGGAGTCCGTCACGGCACGGGCCATCGTCCTCGCCACCGGCGCCCGCGAGCGCCCCCGCCCCGCCCGGCTGGTGCCCGGCACCCGCCCCGCCGGCGTCTTCACCACCGGCGAACTCCAGCAGGCGGTCCACCTGTTCGGGCAGCACATCGGCACCCGCGCGGTCGTCGTCGGCGCGGCGGACGTCTCCTACGCGGCGGCGGACACCGTCCGCGCGGGCGGCGCCGAGGTCGTCGCCCTCGTCATGGAACACCCGCGCGCCCAGACCGGCCGTGCCCGCGCCGGGGCGGCCCGGCTGCGCCACGGCGTCCCGCTGCTGACCGGCACCACCGTCACCGAACTCCTGGGCCGCGGACGCCTGTCCGGCGTCCGCGTCCGCCACCGGGACGGCCGTACGGCCGTACTCCCGTGTGACACCGTGGTCTTCACCGGCGACTTCGTCCCCGACCACGAACTGGCCCGGCGCGGCGGCCTCACCCTGGACCCCGGCACCCGTGGCCCCGCCGTCGCCGGCTCCCTGCACACCTCGCGCCCCGGTGTCTTCGCCGCCGGCAACGTCCTGCACGCCGTGGAGCCCGCCGGCACGGCGGCCCGCGAGGGCGCCCGGGCGGCCGGCGCGGTGCTGGACTTCCTGGCGGGCGCGCCCTGGCCGGCCCCCGGCGTACCCGTGACCGTCGAGCCGCCGCTGCGCTGGATCGCCCCGAACCGCGTCGTCCCGGCCGCCCCGCCCGTCCCCCACGTCCTGCGCACCGGCGTCCCGCTGCACCGCCCGGTCCTGTACGTGCGCCAGGACGGCCGCCTCCTGCACCACGAGCGCCCGCGCACCGCCCTGCCCGACCGCACCCTGACCCTCGACCCCCGCTGGCACGGCCGTGTCGACCCCGAGGGCGGGGCGGTGCGGGTGAGCACCCGCTGAGCGCGGGGCCGCCGGAGGAGCGGCGGTTCACCAGTCCGCGAACGACCCGTGTCGTCCGGCACCCGACGCGAACCGGGCGGCACCCTCCGCGCCCTCGGCCAGCACCCCCATGCCCCGGCGCAGTTCGCCGCGCAGCGCCGTCTGTTCGTCCTGCCCCTCCTGGTCCAGGACCGACGCCCGGTCACCGCGCAGGCAGGTCTGCGGGAAGCGGGCGATCCGTGCCGCCAGCGCCTCCGCCTCGGCACGCGCGTGTCCGGTGGGGACCAGCCGGTTCGCCAGACCCATCTCGTACGCCTCGCGGGCCGGGACGGGGCGGCCGGTGAGGATCATGTCCAGGGCCCGGCCGGTGCCGATCAGCCGGGGCAGCCGTACCGTGCCGCCGTCGATCAGGGGCACGCCCCAGCGGCGGCAGAACACCCCGAACACCGCGTCCTCCTCCGCGACCCGCAGATCGCACCACAGGGCGAGCTCCAGGCCGCCCGCGACCGCGTGCCCGGCCACCGCCGCGATCACCGGCTTGGACAGCCGCATCCGCGTCGGCCCCATCGGCCCGTCGCCGTCCTCGGCCACCCGGTTGCCGCGCTCCGTGCCGATCGCCTTCAGGTCCGCGCCCGCGCAGAAGGTGCCGCCCTCGCCCCACAGCACCGCCACCCGGGCGCTGTCGTCCTCCTCGAACGCCCGGAAGGCGGCGGCCAGTTCGGCGGCCGTCGGACCGTCCACCGCGTTGCGGGCCTCCGGCCGGGACAGGACGACCGTGGTGACGTACTCCTCGCGTTCTGTGCGGACCGGCACGGTGGGTGCTCCTTCTGGCGGGGGCGGCTCGGAGGGCCACTGTGCCTCAGATGACCTTCAGCCGCACCAGTGCGCCCAGTGTCAGCGCTCCCGGCACCAGCGGCAGCCACACGGTGATGATCCGGTAGGCCAGCACCACCGCCGTGGCCACCGCGGCCGGGCCGCCCACCGCGACCAGGGCCACGATCAGCGCCGCCTCCACGGACCCGAGCCCGCCGGGCGTGGGCACCAGGGCCACCGCGACCGTTGCGGCGAGGTAGGCCAGCACCATGTGCGCGGGCGGCACCGGCAGCCGCAGCGCCTGCCCGACGGCCGCGAGTCCGGTCGCCTGGAGCGCGGGGAAGGCCAGCGAGCCGCCCCACAGCGCCAGGGCGCGGGCCGGCCGGGTGTGCACCGACCGGGCCTCGTCCAGGGCGTCCCGCGCGAACGCGGACACGCGCGTGCGCAGCGGCCTCACGAGCGCCGTCACGGCCCCCGCCACGACCACCAGGCCCACCGCGCCCAGCAGCAGCGGCGGCGCCGAGCCGTCCGGCAGCAGGGGGCCGAGCCGCAGCGCGTCCGGGAACGCGATCAGCAGCGCGGCCAGCAGCCCGAGCCGGCCCACGCACTCCGCCAGCAGATACAGGGCGAGCGCGGCCGAGGAACGCGCCGGCGGCACCCCGCACACGGTCATGAAGCGCAGGTTCACGGCGCCCGCGCCGAGCCCCGTCGGCAGCAGGTGGTTGGCCGCGCCCGCCGCGAACTGGGTGGCCAGCAGCCGCCCCTTGGGCAGCGGCTGGAGCACCGCGCCCTGCCGGGTGACGGCGGCGGCGACCCAGGTCAGACAGGTCGCCGTGGCCGCCGCGAGCAGCCACGGCCAGGACGCGGTGCGCAGGTGGCCGAAGCCCTCGGCGAGGACCGAGCGGTGCCGTACGGCGGCCACGGCGACGAGCACGAGCGGCACCAGGCAGAGCACCTGGCGCACGGGGAGGCGCCGGCGGGGGAGGGGGACGGCAGTCACATCGGCACAGGCTCTCCCCGGCGTCCCAACACCGGGTGAACCGTCGCGGACATTGACCTCAACGAACCTTGAGGTTCTACGGTCTCTTCCATGAGCATGGAAACCACCGCCTGGACGCAGCTGCACAGCGTGATGAACGCGCAGTCCGAGCGTCGCCCGTTCGCCCGCGCCACCCTGCGCCGCATCGCCGCCTTCGCCCGCCCGCACCGCGCCGGCATCGCCCGGTTCGTGCTGCTCGGGGTGGTGACCGCCCTGCTCGCCGTCGCGACACCCGTGCTCGCCGGCCGCGTCGTCGACGCGATCGTGGCGGGGCACGACTCCGGCACGGTGGTCCGGCTGTCCCTGCTCATCGCGCTCGTGGCGCTCGCGGAGGCGGGGCTCGGCATCCTCGGCCGCCGGCTGTCGTCGACGCTCGGGGAGGGACTCATCCTCGACCTCAGAACGGCTGTGTTCGATCATGTGCAGCGCATGCCCGTCGCGTTCTTCACACGTACGCGTACGGGCGCGCTGGTCAGCCGTCTCAACAACGACGTGATCGGCGCCCAGCGGGCCTTCGCCAACACCCTCTCCGGCGTCGTCAGCAACCTGGTCACCCTGGTGCTGACGCTCGCCGTGATGCTCACCCTGTCCTGGCAGATCACCCTGCTCGCGCTGGTCCTGCTGCCGGTGTTCGTGCTGCCCGCCCGCCGCATGGGCAGCCGGATGGCCCGCATGCAGCGCGAGGCCGCGGCGCTGAACGCGGCCATGGGCACCCGGATGACCGAGCGGTTCTCCGCCCCCGGCGCCACCCTGGTCAAGCTGTTCGGGCGCCCGGAGGAGGAGTCGGCGGAGTTCTCGGCGCGGGCCGCCCAGGTCCGGGACATCGGCGTCCGCACGGCGACGGCCCAGTCCGTCTTCATCACCTCCCTCACCCTGGTCTCCGCCCTCGCCCTGGCCCTCGTCTACGGCCTCGGCGGCTGGTTCGCGCTGCGCGGCACCCTGGAGCCCGGAGCGGTCGTCTCCCTCGCCCTGCTGCTGACCCGGCTGTACGCCCCGCTGACCGCGCTCGCCGGGGCCCGGGTCGAGGTGATGAGCGCGATCGTCAGCTTCGAGCGGGTCTTCGAGGTGCTCGACCTCAAGCCGCTCATCGCCGAGCGGCCGGACGCCCACGAGGTCCCCGACGGCCCGGTCGCCGTCGAGTTCGACGACGTCCGCTTCTCCTACCCGTCCGCCGACCAGGTCTCCCTCGCCTCCCTGGAGGAGGTCGCCGCGCTCGACACCCGCGGCGGCACCGAGGTGCTGCGGGGCATCTCCTTCCGCGCCGAACCCGGCCGGACCGTCGCCCTCGTCGGCTCCTCCGGCGCCGGCAAGTCGACCATCGCCCAGCTCCTGCCGCGCCTGTACGACGTCGACGCGGGCGCGGTCCGCATCGGTGGGGTCGACGTCCGCGACCTCACCTTCGCCTCCCTGCGGGCCACCCTCGGCATGGTCACCCAGGACGGTCACCTCTTCCACGACACCGTCCGCGCCAACCTGCTGCTGGCCCGCCCGGACGCCGGTGACGACGAGCTGTGGGACGCCCTCGGCCGCGCCCGCCTCGCCGACGTCGTCCGGTCCCTGCCCGACGGCCTGGACACGGTCGTCGGCGAGCGCGGCTACCGGCTCTCCGGCGGCGAGCGCCAGCGCATGACGATCGCCCGGCTGCTGCTCGCCCGCCAGCGCGTGGTCATCCTGGACGAGGCCACCGCCCACCTGGACAACACCTCCGAGGCGGCCGTCCAGGAGGCGCTCACCGAGGCCCTGGAGGGCCGTACCGCCGTGGTCATCGCCCACCGCCTGTCGACGGTCCGCGCCGCCGACCAGATCCTGGTCGTGGAGTCCGGCCGGATCGTGGAGCGCGGCACGCACGAGGAACTGCTGGCGGCGCGGGGCCGGTACGCCGAGCTGTACCGCACACAGTTCGCGGGCCGCGGCGAGCCGACGGAGACGACGACACCGGGGACGGCCATGCCGGGCGCCGCGGAGGCGGGGGTGCCGGGGACGGCCATGCCGGGTGCCGCGGAGGCGAGGACACCGGGGACGGTCACGCCGGGTGCCGCGGAGGCGGGGGTGCCGGGGACGGCCATGCCGGGTGCCGCGGAGACGAGGACACCGGGGACGGTCACGCCGGGTGCCGCGGAGGCGGGGGTGCCGACGGCGGGGTGAGGGCGTGCGCGGGGCGACGGGGGCGGGGGTGACGGCGGTGGGGTGAGGGCGTGCGCGGAGCCGCGGGGGACGGCGGTGGGGGACGCGACGGTCACACCACCTCGCGTCCCCGCGCCGGTGCGGGTCACCGGTGATCCGCACACCCCTGGGTGAGCAGCGCGTCGACGGTGCGGAGCCCACGCCGACGAGGCCCCCCGTCTCCTGCGCGACCGGGCTCCGGCGGCTGGCGGGATTCGTCCAGGACGAGGAGATCCGGGACGGACCTCGTCCTCGCCCTCGGCCGGGCGGCCCGGCGCGAACCGGCCAGGCGGGTCACCGGATCGTCCTCCGCGCGCCGGCGGCGCAGCGGCGCGGGCAGGATCGGCTCACCGGGGCTGGTGCGGGACCCGACCACGTCGGCTGCGGCGCGCCGGATCGCGGGGCCGGGATCGTCCAGCAGGGCGAGTGCGCCGGGAGCGCCGTCTCCCACGCCGACGGCCGGCCGGGGTCCAGGGACCGGTCGGCGACCCGCCCGGCCCCGTGCGCCGGACTGGCCGCCAGGTCCAGCAGGCCGCGCCGGCTCGGCACGTCCGGCCGGGCGGCCAGGCGGAGCAGGAAGGGCAGCCTGGCCGGGGCGGCCGGGCGGAGCAGGAAGGGCAGCCTGGCCGGGGCGGCCGGGCAGCTCCAGCCGCCCTGGTGGAAGAGCAGGTTGAGCAGCTCGGACGAGGCGTCCTCACGTCGTCCGGGTCCGGCCCGGCACACCGCACCAACAGATCCGGCACGTCGACGGCGGACCCGTCGTCGTGCTCCAGCACCGCCCGGCCCTCGGCGTCCGGCGCCGCCTGATCTTCGGCGTCCGGCGCCGCCCGCTCCCCGGCGTCCGGTGTCGCCCGGTGCTCGGCGTTCGGCGCCGCCTGGATCCCCGGCGTCCGGCGTCGTCTGGTCCTCGGTCTTCGATATCGCCCCGGTGCTCGGCGTTCGGCGCCGCCCGGCCCTCGGCGTTCGGCGTCGCCCGCTGCCCGGCATCTGGCGTCGTCTGGTCCTCG
>NZ_BMUI01000028.1 GCF_014650115.1 Streptomyces olivaceoviridis
GTCGACGCCGTCCCAGGCGACGGTGTCCCGGTCGATCCACACCGCCTTGGAGGTGGTCAGGTCGAGACCGGCGGTGCTGGTGCCGTCGGCGGCGTAGGCGATGGCCTGGGGGAGTGCGGCAAGGGGTTGGAGGAGGGCGGCGGTGAGCAGGGCACTCGTGACTGCCGCCACGTACGTGCCCCGCTTGCCTGCTCTTCCCCGCCCGGAACGGTGAGGCGGGCGCTTCGCGGGCGCCGGCCGGCTGGATCTCACGGCTGTGGACTCCTTGGGCTGATGGCTTGGTCGGGCTCCGGCCGGCCGGGCTGTGTCACAGCCTCGTCGCCGGACGCCGGGCGCGACCGTAACCACGAGTGGGCGGTTACAGCAAGGACTTTGAAAACATCAGCAAGAGGCTTCATCGGTATCTGTGACGTCCTGCCACGTCGCCACGATCCGTCAGGAAGGACTCACGGGTCGTCGTCTTCGGGGTCATCTCGCTGGAGGACAGGCGCTGTTCCCCGAGGAGTGCCGGGCGCGCTTCCGGAAGGAGCTGTACCAGCAACTAGGCGGTCAGGCTGGCTAGTTGTCATGCAGGGCCAGGCAACGGCATGCAGGGGTAACGGGGTTGTCACGTCCAGGAAATCATGAAGGAATCTGCCTGCAACGTCTTTCGCAAGAGATTGCAACCTTGTATGTTCAACTCGCGCCCGGCGGCCGTCGGTTGAAACGGACGGCACCCCGGCCCTTCTCGGAGGGATGTTCCGGGCACCCAGATCAAGGAGTTGCTATGCGACGTGGCATATCGTTCGCCGCCGCGGCCACCGTGGTCGCCCTCACCGCCTCTGCGTGCGGTGGTTCGGGGGGCGGCTCGTCGAGCAAGCCGAAGGACCCCAAGGACATCTCCGGAACGATCACCTACTGGGACACCTCGGACGCCGCGACCGAGGCCCCGACGTACAAGGCTCTCATCAAGAAGTTCGAGAACAAGTACCCGCACATCAAGGTGAACTACCAGAACGTCCCGTTCACCGACATCGAGCAGAAGTTCAAGTCGGCCGCCAAGAGCGGCAAGGGTGCACCGGATGTGGTCCGCACCGACGTGGGGCTGATGGCCGAGTACGCCGAACTGGGCTACATCGCCCCGCTGGACGGCACCGCGGCGCTGAAGGACACCGACGACTTCAGCCCCGTCCCGCTGAACACGGCCAGGTACAAGGGGAAGACCTACGGAGTTCCGTCGGTCACCGACACCCTGGGCCTGCTGTACAACAAGAAGCTTCTGAAGAAGGCCGGCATCGCCGAACCGCCGGCCACCTGGGACGAGTTCATCGCCGACGCCAAGACCATCAAGCAGAAGACGGGGGCCTACGGCACCTATCTGAACCCCGACTCGTACTTCCTGCTCCCGCTGCTCTACAGCAACGGCGCCGACCTGGCGGATCCCTCGGCGAAGAAGATCACCATCAACGACGGTGCCGCCGTCAAGGCTCTGACCACCGCGAAGAAGATCAATGACGAAGCATCGATGAAGGTCGACTTCGCGAACGCCTACCAGAACATGCAGGCCGCGTTCAAGAACGGCAAGGTCGCCATGCTGATCCAGGGCCCCTGGTCGGTGGGCGACGACCTGGGCGGCACGGCGTTCAAGGGCGACGAGGGCAACCTCGGCTTCGCGCCGGTTCCGGCCGGCGCCGGCGGCAAGGCACAGGCCCCGACCGGCGGTCACAACCTCACCGTCTACCAGGGCTCCGGCAACCTGGACGCCGGCTACCTGTTCACGCAGTTCATGACGTCGACGCCGAGCCAGATCGCGATCGCCGAGGGCACCGGCACCCTGCCGACCCGCAAGTCCGCCTACACCAGTGAGGTCACCGGAAACGCCAAGATCGCCGGTTTCCAGCCGATCCTGGAGAAGACGGCGCGAGCACGCGTGGCCCTCCCGCAGGCCGGTTCACTCTTCACCCCGCTGGCACAGAACTACGCGAAGATCCTCCAGGGCGACGAGTCGGTCCAGGGCGGTCTCGACGCCACCGCCAAGGAGTTCCAGAAGCTCCTCAACGGCTATTCCATCGGCTGAACCGCGGCGCACCGCCCGACGGTAACCGAAGGACACGCAGCCCCGGGGGATCCGTTTCCCCGCTGCCGCCCCGACCGGGGCTCCCCCGGGGCTGCGGAACCACCCGACTTCGCCCGCGAAAGAGCCGATGAGTATGACCACCACAGCAACGAGCACGGGAAAGACCGACGAGACAGCCAGTGGCCGGCGCAGACCACACCGCGCGCCGGGAGCGGTCAGGCGTGCGTGGGACAAGTACTGGTACGCGTGGGCCATGGTGGCCCCGGTCGCCATCGTCATCGCCCTGCTGGTGCTGTATCCGCTGGGTTACGGCTTCTACCAGTCGCTGACCAACGCGACCGAGTCCAACGTCGCCACCACCATCGGCGCCTTCCACCGTCCCGCCACGTACGATTTCGTAGGTCTCGACAACTACTGGCACGTCCTGTCGGGCGCGGACGGTGACTTCTACCCGCGGCTGTGGTGGACGGTCGTGTGGACCGTGTCCTGCGTCGTCCTGCAAGTCGGTCTCGGCATGGCGCTCGCGGTACTGCTCAACCGCAAGATGCGCATGCGGGGTTTCTACCGGGCGATGCTGATCCTGCCGTGGGCCGTCCCGTCGTTCATCGGAGTCTTCGCCTGGCGGCTGATGCTCAACTCCCAGTACGGAGTGTTCAACGAGATCATCCAGGCGGTCGGTCTGCCCGCGCAGAACTGGCTCGGCTCCCCGCTGTCCCAGAAGATCGCCGTCATCATGGTCAACGTCTGGATCGGCATCCCCTTCAACATGGTCGCCCTGCTGGGCGGACTCCAGTCGATCCCCAAGGAGCTGTACGAGGCGGCCGAGATGGACGGCGCCTCGCCCTGGCAGCGCTTCGTCAACGTCACGCTGCCCGGACTGCGGCCGGTGTCGAGCACCGTGATCCTGCTGGGCTGCATCTGGACGTTCAACATGTTCAACGTCATCTACCTGCTGCTGGGCAACAACACCACCGGCGACACGGACATCCTCGTCACCTTCGCCTTCCACAAGGCGTTCAACGGGGTCTCGGACTACGCGGGAGCGGCGACCTACGGGATCATCATCCTCGCCCTCCTGCTCGCCTTCTCGACCTTCTACCGCCGCAGCACCCTGAAGTCCGAGCAGGCGTGAAGGAGCCATCGTCATGACCGCAGCAACGCATGAGACCGCCGCCGCGCCCGGCGGCACCGCCCCGCCGGCCGCTCCCGCCCCCTCGACCCGCACCGTGCGCGGTCGCGAGGAGCGAGGGCCCGGTGCCTCCCTGGCCCTGCACGGCACGCTGATCCTCGCCACCGTGATCGCGGCCTTCCCCGTGGTATGGGTCCTCTTCATCTCCCTGGGGCCGAAGAACGCCTGGCAGCAGCCGGGCGAGGTGCTGAAGAACCTCGGCTTCCACAACTACGGTGACGTGCTGACCCATTCGGATCTGCCCCAGTGGTTCCTGAACACCGTCATCGTCGCCGCCGGCACCACGGCCCTGGGCGTCTTCCTCGCCGCTACCGCCGGCTACGCCGTGTCCCGGATGCGGTTCCCGGGCAGCCGGCAACTGATGTGGGTCTTCCTGGTCACCCAGATGTTCCCCAGCATCGTGCTGATCGTGCCGCTGTACCTGCTCATGGCCGAACTGCAACTGCTCGACAACTACCTCGGACTGATCCTGGCCTACGCGACCACGGCGGTGCCCTTCTGCGCCTGGATGATGAAGGGCTACTTCGACACCATCCCCAAGGAGATAGACGAGGCCGGACGGGTGGACGGCCTCACCCCCTTCGGCACCTTCTGGCGACTGATCGTGCCGCTGGCCAGGCCGGGCCTCGCGGTGACGGCCTTCTACAGCTTCCTCACCGCCTGGGGAGAAGTCGCCTACGCGACGCAGTTCATGCAGTCCGACCACTACACGCTCGCCGTCGGCATCCGCACCTTCGCCCAGGACCAGCGGCCCGACTGGGCGTGGACCTCGGCCACCGCCATCATCATCACCATCCCGGCCGCCCTCGTGTTCCTGCTCGTGCAGCGCAGCCTCGTCTCCGGGCTGACGGCCGGCGGCACCAAGTCATGACCGGCGCCACCCTGGGCGGACACCGGTTCCCGCCCACCGAGCACGCGCTTTCGTCGTCACCCCCGCACCCCTTAAGGGAATCCATGACCCAGCACGTCACCGACACAGTCACCGGCGATGCCCCCGCCCCCGCCTCCCCGCGCCGGGAGTGGTGGCGCGACGCGGTCATCTACCAGGTGTACCCCCGCAGTTTCGCCGACAGCGACGGCGACGGGACCGGCGACCTGCCCGGCATCCGAGCACGCCTCCCCTACCTGAGGAAGCTCGGTGTCGACGCCGTCTGGCTCTCGCCGTTCTACGCCTCCCCGCAGGCCGACGGAGGCTACGACGTCGCGGACTACCGGACCGTCGACCCCATGTTCGGCACCCTCACCGACGCCTACGACCTGGTGCACGACGCCCACGAGCTGGGGCTGCGCGTCATCGTCGATCTGGTGCCCAACCACTGCTCCGACCAGCACGAGTGGTTCCGGCAGGCCCTTCGCGAGGGCCCCGGTTCCCCCCTCAGGGAGCGTTTCCACTTCCGCCCGGGCAAGGGCGCCGAGGGCGAACTGCCGCCCAACGACTGGGAGTCCATCTTCGGCGGTCCCGCCTGGACCCGGGTCACCGAACCCGACGGCGCCCCCGGCGAGTGGTACCTGCACCTCTTCGCGCCCGAACAACCCGACTTCAACTGGGACCATCCCGCCGTCCACGACGAGTTCCGCTCCATCCTGCGGTTCTGGCTGGACCTCGGCGTCGACGGCTTCCGCGTCGACGTGGCGCACGGCCTGGTCAAGGCGGCCGGCCTGCCGGACGTCGGCCACGACGAGCAGGTCAAGCTGCTGGGCACGCGGCCGGTCCCGTACTTCGACCAGGACGGCGTCCACGACATCTACCGCAGTTGGCGGCGCATCCTCGACGAGTACGACGGCGAACGCATCGCCGTCGCCGAGGCATGGACACCGACCGTCGAGCGCAGTGCCCTCTACCTGCGCCCGGACGAGCTCCACCAGGCCTTCAACTTCGACTACCTGGGCACCGGCTTCAACGCGGCGGAGCTGCGTGAGGTCATCGACCGCTCGCTGCGCGCCATGAACGCCGTGCACGCGCCGGCGACCTGGGTGCTGTCCAACCACGACGTGGTACGTCACTCCACGCGCCTCGCGGAGGGCGACCCGGCACGCGGTCTGCGCCGGGCACGCGCGGCGACCCTGCTGATGCTCGGACTGCCCGGCTCGGCCTACATCTACCAGGGCGAGGAACTCGGCCTGCCCGAGGTCGTCGACCTGCCCGACGAACTGCGACAGGATCCCGCGTTCTTCCGCTCCGCCGGCCAGGACGGCACCCGCGACGGTTGCCGGGTGCCCATCCCGTGGTCCGGCCAGGCACCGCCGTTCGGGTTCTCGGCCGTCGAGGGCACGCCGAGCTGGCTGCCGCAGCCGGCGGACTGGAAAGACCTGACCGTCGAGGCCCAGGAGGGCGACGCGACCTCCACCCTGGAGTTCTACCGCAGCGCACTCGCCGTCCGCCGCGAGCACCCGGCGCTGGGTGCCGGCCGTCAGATCACCTGGCTGGACGGCCCGGAGGGCGTGCTCGCGTTCCGCCGTGACAGCGAGGACGGCTCCTTCGTCTGCACGGTCAACCTCACCGCCGCCCCCGTCGTGCTGAGCACCCCCGGCACGCTGCTGCTCGCCAGCGCCGACGTGCGGCCGGGTGCCGGGACGACAGCACTGCCCGGGGAGTGCGCCGTCTGGTGGGCCGTGTGACATGCGTCCGGTACAGACCGTCCCGGTGACCGTACGGCTGGCGGACATCGCTGCCCAGGCGGGGGTGAGCGAGGCGACCGTCAGCCGTGTCCTGAACGGCAAGCCGAGCGTCGCCGCCGGCACCCGCCAGGCGGTGCTGGCCGCACTCGACGTACTGGGCTACGAGCGCCCCGTGCGGCTGCGGCAGCGCAGCGAGGGCCTGGTCGGCCTCATCACCCCTGAGCTGGACAACCCCATCTTCCCGGCGCTCGCCCAGGTCATCGGCCAGGACCTCACCAGACAGGGCTACACCCCCGTGCTCGCCACCCAGACGCCCGGAGGGTCCACGGAGGACGAACTGACCGAGATGCTGGTGGACCGCGGTGTCGCCGGGATCATCTACGTCTCCGGGCTGCACGCGGACACCACCGCCGACACGAAGCGCTACGCGGACCTGCGGGCTCAAGGTGTGCCGTTCGTGCTCGTGGACGGTTTCTCGGCGAAGGTGCAGGCTCCGTTCATCTCGCCCGACGACCGTGCCGCGATGACGCTGGCGGTGGCCCACCTGGTCTCCCTGGGCCACACCAGCATCGGACTGGCCGTCGGCCCCCGGCGCTTCGTTCCCGTGCAGCGCAAGATGGAGGGATTCGTCCGAGCGGTGCAGGACCAGCTGAACCTGTCGCCGGACCTGGTCGAGGCGACGCTGATCCAGCACTCCCTCTACAGCCTGGAGGGCGGCCAGGCCGCTGCCGGAGCCCTCATCGAGCGGGGCTGCACGGCGGTGGTCTGCGCCAGCGACATGATGGCGCTGGGGGCGGTACGGGCGGCCCGGCAGGCCGGGCTCCAGGTGCCCCGGGACTTCTCCGTCGTCGGCTTCGACGACTCCCCCCTGATCGCCTTCACCGACCCGCCCCTGACCACGATCCGCAAACCGGTGCCCGCGATGGGCCAGGCCGCGGTGCGCACCTTGCTGGAAGAGGTGGGCGGGACCCCCGCGCCGCACAGTGAGTTCGTGTTCATGCCGGAGCTGGTGGTACGCGGCTCCACGGCTTCCAAACCCAGGGCGCGCCACTCCGCCGCCTGAGCCCGGCACGAAGCCACCGACCGCGGCGCGCGGAGGGTACGGCCCGTCAGCCGGGCCGGCCCGTCCGGTGCCGCGGGACGCCGGTGCGTGCGCCCGGCGTGGCACCCGCCACCCGGCGGGTCCGGGGGCACCCGCCGCCCCGGGACCCGCCGCGTGGTTTCCGTCCCGTCCCGTGGCCCGGTCGACGCCACCGCGCCCTCAAGGTGTGCCCTCCGAGTACGGGCGCCGACCGCCCGGATCACCGAGGAGCGGCCCCGTGCCGGTCGCGGTCGGCCCACGGTTCAGCATGCGACTCGCCTTCTTTCGGGGATCGGCATGGGCCGGAACGGGACCCAGGTGTGGGTGCGAGGCAGCGAGGGCGTCCGGCCGCCGGCCGCCGGGCCGCCGTGGCGCGGTCTCGCAGGCGCCGCACGTCATGCCGTGAACGCCGGTTCGCGCGGTGTCCGCCCGCCGGTGGGCGGTGGCCGCTCAGGCGCGGGTCCACTTCTGGCCGGCCTGGCCGTTGCAGGTCCACAGGACCAGCGGCGATCCGTCGGCGGTGCCGGCCCCGTCGGCGTCGAGGCACAGGCCCGCGTGGACGTTGCGGATCGACCCGTCCTGGCCGAGGGTCCACTTCTGGTTGTCCTGGCCGTTGCAGGGCCAGGTGATGACGCGGGTGCCGTTGGCGGTGCCCTGGCCGTAGGCGTCCAGGCACTTGTCGCCGTAGACGCGGATCTCCCCGCCGGCCCATGTGGTCCACAACTGGTTGGCGGCCGTGTGGCAGTCCCAGAGCAGTACCGTGGCACCGGCGGCGGTGGAGGAGTTGTCCACGTCCGCGCAGCGGCCGGACGCGCTGCCCCGCAGACGTGAGGTGGTGGCGGCCAGGGGGCTGCCGCCGGTCACCCGGAACACGGCCACGCCGTGGGCGGGGACGCTCGCCGAGATCTGCCCGGACGTGCTCGACGTGCCGCCGGTCCACAGGTCGGTGAGGGTGAACGGGCCGCCGGACAGGCCGACTTGCGCGGCGGTCGTGCTGACCGTCGCGGTGCCGCCTCCCCGGTTGAACAGGCCCACCGCGACCGAGCCGTCCGACAGGGGTTTGGCGAACACCTCGGTGGCGCCGTCGTCGCGCACCCTGCGCCCGCCGGCGCCCAGCGGATCCTGGTTCACCGCCAGCAGGCGCGGGTTGCGCAGGATCGCGCTCACGTCGGCGGACATGGTGCGGATGTCGTTGCCGGCCATGAGCGGGGCGCTCAGCAGTGCCCAGAGGGCGAAGTGGGAGCGGGACTCGGTCAGTGTCAGGCCGGGCCGGCCGACGACCAGCATGTCCGGGTCGTTCCAGTGTCCCGGACCCGACTGCGCCGCCAGCGGCGCGGTGACGTCCAGGACGTTGCCGACACCCATCGGGTAGCTGTTGGTGTTGCCGTTCTGCCAGATGTCGAGCAGGTCCTCGGTCGTCCGCCACAGGTCGGCGACCTGGCCCCAGTCGTAGGTCGAACCGGTGATGGCGTGGAAGCTGTTGGGGTTGATGGAGTAGACGATCGGCCGGCCGGTGGCGCGCAGGGCGTCGCGCATCAGCGTGAACCGCGCGACCTGCTCGTCGCGGGTGCCGCTGGAGGAACACCAGTCGTACTTGAGGTAGTCGACGCCCCACGAGGCGAACGTGGCGGCGTCCTGGGCCTCGTGCCCCCTGCTGCCGGTCGAGCCCGGATAGGCGCCGCTGGTCTGCGCACAGGTGCGTTCGCCCGGCACCTGGTAGATCCCGAACTTCAGGCCCTTGCCGTGGATGTAGTCGCCGAGTGCCTTCATTCCGTTCGGGAACTTGGCGGGATCGGCCCGTAGGTTGCCTGCCGCGTCACGCTGCGGGTCGAACCAGCAGTCGTCGACCACGACGTACCGGTAGCCGGCGTCCCGCATGCCCGAGGACACCATCGCGTCGGCGGCCTGGTGCACCTGTGCCTCGGTGATTCCGCATCCGAAGCTGTTCCAGCTGTTCCACCCCAGCGGCGGCGTGAGCGCGGGGCTGCCCGGCGCGGCCGAGGCGGTGGAGTGGGCGGAGGCCGTCACGGACGCGGTGATGGTCAGCGCGACAACCGCGAGGAGGCGGAGCAGTCGTCCGCCTGATCGTCTGGGCACGAGGGGCTCCTTCGGCGCGGCGAGGAAGGGACGAGGGGAGTTCGAAATTTCGATCGCCATTCGGAAATCGAAGGTTCCACGGATACTAGAGGGGAGTCTGAACATGTCAATACGACGGGAACGAGCCAACCGTGTTCGCGGTCGACGGCCGCCGCATGCGCGGTTGCCTGGGTCAACGGTGAAGTGACCGACGGCAGTTCACATCCGGGGCGCGTCGAATGTTTCGATCCACTTGGCGAATCCTGCGAGGGGTATTGACGGGTGCAACCGGTCTCCTATCATCCAGGGTGCTCGATGAGTCGACCTGCATTCGAAATACCGAACGCGCCAGAGCCGCTCCATGCCCATGAAAGCCGAGGAGAGCGCCGTCGATGGATATGTCATGGATGCAACAAAACCTTTCCCGTCGGCGTGTGCTGACAGCCGCCACCGGCCTGGCCGCCGGCGCCCTCCTGCCCCCTGAAGCCGCCCTCGCGGCCACCTCCACGTACACGAACCCGGTGATCTGGCAGGACTTCGCGGACGTCGACGTCATCCGCGTCGGCGACACGTACTACGCCTCCGCCTCGACGATGCACTACTCACCGGGCGCACCCGTCCTGCGCTCGTACGACCTGGTGCACTGGGAGATCGCCGGCCACTCGGTGCCCGTGCTCGACTTCGGCGCCAAGTACGACCTCAACGGGGCCCGCGGCTATGTCCGGGGAATCTGGGCCTCGTCACTGGCCTACCGGCCGAGCAACAGGACCTTCTACTGGCTCGGCCAGATCGACTTCGCCCGGACGTACGTCTACACCGCCAACGCCGTCGAGGGGCCGTGGAGCAGGCTGACGACGATCGGCACCCCCTACTACGACGCGGGGCTGCTCGTCGACACGGACGACTCCCTGTACGTGGCGTACGGGAACACCACCATCAGCGTGGCCCAGCTCTCGCCCGACGGCCGCAACCAGGTCCGCACCCAACAGGTGTTCACGGCGCCGGCGAGCGTCGGCACCCTCGAAGGCTCACGCTTCTACAAGATCAACGGGCAGTACTACATCTTCGTGACCCGCCCCGCGAACGGCCAGTACGTCCTGAAGTCGTCCGGCGGCCCCTTCGGCCCCTACACGATGCGACAGGTCCTCCTCGACCTGCGCGGGCCGATCCCCGGCGGCGGCGTCCCGCACCAGGGCGGCCTGGTGCAGACGCAGAGCGGCGCCTGGTACTACCTGGCCTTCGTGGACGCCTATCCCGGCGGCCGGATGCCCGCGCTGGCCCCGGTCACCTGGACCTCGGACGGCTGGCCCGTCGTACAACTCGTCGACGGCGCATGGGGCACCTCGTACCCGAGTCCCGCCGTGCCCCCTCCGCCCCGCCAGGTCACCCCCATGACCGGCGTCGACACCTTCGACGGTACGACCCTCAAGCCGAGGTGGGAGTGGAACCACAACCCGGACAACAGCAAGTGGTCGGTCGGCAACGGGCTGACCCTTGGGACCGCCACCGTCACCAACGACCTGTACTGGGCCCGCAACACCCTCACGCACCGCGTTCAGGGCCCCAGCTCCACGGCCACCGTCGAGCTCGACCACTCCGCCATGCGGGACGGTGACCGGGCCGGACTCGCACTGCTGCGGGACTCCTCCGCATGGATCGGTGTCCGACGCGACGGCGGCGTGTCACGGGTGGTGATGGTCACCGGGCTGACCATGGACACCAACTGGAACACCACCGGCACCGGTTACGAGGTCGCGAGCGCGCCCGTCTCCGGTGGCCGCGTCTGGCTGCGCGCGACCGCGGACATCCGTCCCGGCGCACCCCGCCCCGGCACCTTCTCCTACAGCACCGACGGCACCAATTTCACCCGCCTCGGACCTGCCTTCTCCATGGGCAACGACTGGCGGTTCTTCATGGGCTACCGGTTCGCCCTCTTCAACCACGCCACGCAGGCGCTCGGCGGCGCGGTCCGCGTCACGCGGTTCGAGCTGTCCACGCCCTGACACGAGCCGATCCCGGCCGGCACAGGCCGGGTGCGGGGAGCCGCACGGGGTCGGTCCGGTGCCCATGGACCGCTGCGAACCGCACCCCATCGACAGTCCGGCCGGCCCCTGACGGGGCAGCCGGAACCGCGTACTCAAGGAAGACGAGGTCTCCATGCGCAGACGAAATTCCGGCCGCGGACACCTGTCCGTGGTGCTCGCCGCGGTCGTTTCGGTCCTGGCCGCGTTGGCGGCGGTGCTCGTCGCCGCCCCGGCCCAGGCGGCCTCCAGCGGCGTCTTGCGCGGCGCTGGTTCCGGCCGGTGTCTCGATGTGCCGAACGGCAGCCAGACCGACGGCACGTATCTGCAGATCTATGACTGCTGGGACGGGACGAACCAGCAGTGGACGTTGACGGACAGCAACCAGCTCACCGTGTACGGCAACAAGTGCCTGGATGTTCCGGGCCATGCCACGGCGGCCGGTACCCGGGTGCAGATCTGGACCTGTTCCGGCGGGGCGAACCAGCAGTGGCGGGTGAACTCCGACGGCACGGTGGTCGGCGTGGAGTCCGGGCTGTGTCTGGACGTCACGGGTTCCGGCACGGCCAACGGCACGGCGGTGGAGCTCTGGACGTGCAACGGTGCCGGCAACCAGAAGTGGAGCGGTCTGTCCGGGACGTCGACCCCGCCGGACGGCACGTGTGCTCTTCCGTCGACGTACCGGTGGACGTCGACGGGTGTGCTGGCGCAGCCGGCCAACGGATGGGTCTCGCTGAAGGACTTCACCACGGTGACGTACAACGGCAAGCACCTGGTCTACGCGTCGAACGTATCGGGGTCGTCGTACGGCTCGATGGCGTTCGGTCCCTTCACGAACTGGTCGGACATGGCGTCGGCCCGGCAGACCGGGATGAGCCAGGCCGCGGTGGCGCCCACGCTGTTCTACTTCGCGCCCAAGAACATCTGGGTGCTGGCGTACCAGTGGGGTGCCTCGCCCTTCGTCTACCGCACGTCGAGCGACCCGACCAACCCCAACGGCTGGTCCTCGCCGCAGCCGCTGTTCACCGGGAGCATCTCCGGTTCCGGTACCGGCCCGATCGACCAGACCCTGATCGCCGACGGCCAGAACATGTACCTGTTCTTCGCCGGTGACAACGGCAAGATCTACCGGGCGAGCATGCCGATCGGGAACTTCCCGAGCAGCTTCGGCTCGTCGTACACGACGGTCATGAGCGACACGACGAACAACTTGTTCGAGGCGGTCCAGGTGTACAAGGTCCAGGGCCAGAACCAGTACCTGATGATCGTCGAGGCGATGGGCGCGAACGGGCGCTACTTCCGCTCGTTCACGGCCTCCAGCCTGAGCGGTTCGTGGACCCCGCAGGCCGCCAGCGAGAGCAACCCCTTCGCGGGCAAGGCCAACAGCGGTGCCGGCTGGACCAACGACATCAGCCACGGCGACCTGGTCCGCAACAACCCCGACCAGACCATGACCATCGACCCCTGCAACCTTCAGTTCCTCTACCAGGGCAAGTCACCCACCGCGGGCGGCCCCTACGACCAGCTGCCGTGGCGGCCGGGCGTCCTCACCCTCCAGCGCTGACCCGTCCGACCCCCGTCAGCGGCGCTGCCCGCTCCGACGCCCTGCCCCGCCCCGGTGACCGCCCGGGCGGGGCGGTGGCCGGGGCGGGTGTCGGAGGCCGTGGCATCGGCCGGGTCACGACGGCGGCCCTGCCCGCGCTCGGAACGCCCGGCTGGAAGGCGCCTCTCCGTACTCCCGGGCCCCCTCGATGGCGAGGACGCGGTGCGCCGGGTCCGGCAGCAGCACGGAACAGGAGTCGTAGCCCAGCAGCCGGCAGGCCGTCCTGGCCACGAGTCCCGTGGACCAGGCCGCCGGCGCCGGCGGACAAGCGGACAGGACCGGTTCAGCGGCGCAGCACGTTGAAGGCGAAGGCGTCGCCCCGGTGGTAGTCCTCCGCGTACAGCACCGGCCGCCCCGCGGGCGTGATCACTGTCTCCGAGATCAGCAGCCAGGGCCCGAAGCCGTCCAAGGAGTACCGCCGCTGCACGTCCTCGGGCAGTTCCACCGCGCTCAGCCGGGCGGCGGAGGACACCGGTGGATGGCCGTGGGCGGCGAGCATGTCGCTCAGCGACCCGCTCCAGTCGAAGTGCCGCACGGGCCCCGGAATCGCGTCCCTGACGATGCTGGCCACGCTGTAGACGAGCGGATCGTCGCCGTCGGACCGCAGCCGTTCCAGCCGGATCACCGTGTCGTCGTCCGAGAGGCCCAGCGCCTCGCGCACGACATCGCCCGGAGCCTGCTCCGCGACGGAGAGCACGACGGTGTGCGCCTGGTAGCCCAGGGCTTCCAGCATGCTGCTGATCGACTCGAAGCGGGTGATGGGACGTTCCACCTTGAGCGCGCCGAGGGGGGACATGAACCGTCCGCGGCCACGCTCGGCGACCACCATGCCCTCCTGCTCCAGCAGCTTGAGCGCCTCCCGGGCGGTGGACCGGCCGACCCCGCACAGTTCCGCGATCTCCGCCTCGCTCGGCAACTGGTCGCCGGGGACCAGCCCACGGGACCGGAACAACTCCACCAGCCGGTCGCGTACTTGGGCCGACATGGGGCGTTTTGCGGGCATGTAGAGCTTCCTGTCGGGCGGAGCGGATCCGGCTGCGGACTGAGGCACCGCACAGTGTATGACGAGCGCCGTGCGGCGGGAGCGTACGGCGGACGCCCCCGTGCACCGGGGCCGTTCACCCGGCCGGAACGGTTTCCTGCGGCCATGCTCCCTCGTGGGCGCACGTCTCGGCGGCGGTGCGGGAGCCCGCCCGCATCGACTGTGCGACGTCCGCTCCGGCGGTCCGCGCCGCGAGGAAACCGGCGATGTAGCTGTCCCCCGCGCCCGTGGTGTCCACGACGTTGGTCGGCAGGGCCGGCACCTGCCACCAGGAGCGCCCGTCGTGGCCGATGCTGCCGGCCGCACCGCAGGTGACGATCGCCAGTGCCGCTCCGCCGGCGACCGCCTGACCGGCCAGCAGCCGGGCGTGGGACACGTCCTCGCCGGCGGAGCAGAAGGCGATGCCGAGTCCGTCGAACCCTTCGGTGACCGCGCAGTCCTGGCTGAGCAGCACGCCCCGGCCGGCGAGCGTGCGGCGGACCAGTGCGGCGGACTCGGCCGGCAGCATGCCGATGTGCACGGCGCCGCACCGGCCGAGCCGCTCCAGTTCGGCTTCGTCCGGCCGGTACTGGGCGCAGACGGCGAAGTCCTCGTACTCGAAGGACCGGTCGCCGGTGGCGTCCACCCGTATCCGGGAGACCGAGGTGTGGCCGGGCAGCACCACGAGTCCGTCGGTGCGCACGCCGTGGGCGGTGAGGGCCGCCCGGACGCGCGCACCCGCCCGGTCGGGGCCGACGGCGCCGGAGTAACGGCAGGCGTTGCCCGCGCGGGCCAGGTCGACCGCGACGTTCACGGCGTTTCCGCCCACGTAGCTCCTGCTGAGGGTACCGACGTACTCGTCGATGGTGTTGTCCCCGACCGTGGCGAACAGCAACGGGCTCTCCTCTCGTGGTGGACGCCGGTGTCAGTAGGACACGCGCTTGTAGTAGCGGCGCGTGGTCAGCGGGTGGTCCCGCTTGACCTCCAGATGTGCGCTGACCCGCTCGAACGCCGTGGCCAGCAGCACCGGGGAGATCAGCGACCGGGTACGGGCGCCGACGCCGGGCAGCTCGAAGGCGGCGGTGTCGAAGACGGAGAGCTTGTCGGTGTAGCGGGGGGCGAAGGCCTCGACCCGCTCGACCAGCGCACGGCCGTCGTCCTCGCCCTTGAAGGTGATGACGCTGACGTCCTTCTCGACCAGTTCGAGGGTGCCGTGGAAGAAGTCGGCCGCGTGCACCGGGCGGGTACGGATCCACTGCATCTCCTCCAGGATGCACATGCCGTAGTAGAAGGCCTCCGCCCAGGTGGAGCCCGCCCCGGTGATGATGTGGTACGGCTCGTCCTGGATCTGCGCGGCGAACCGCTCCGCCTGCTCCTCGAAGGCCTGCTTGACGTCCACCAGGAGCTTCGGCAGCAGCTTCAGGTCGGCCACCACCTCGTCGTAGTCGGTGATCTCGCCGCGTTCCTGCATCAGCGCCAGGGCGAGGATCAGGGACTGCAAGTAGAACGACTCGCAGGAGGTGTCGTCCTCGGCGAAGTTCACGAAGGAGTGGTCCGCGCCTTCGGCGAGCGGGGTGTCCGCGTGCCCGGTGAGCGTGATGACGGTGGCGCCCCGGCTCTTGCAGTAGGCGAGCGCCTCGACGCTCTCCGCCGTGGTGCCGGACAGGGACGGGATGACCACCACGGAGTGCGGGCCCAGGTGCACCGAGCCGCCCGCCACCAGCTCCGCCGGGGCCTCGACGTGCACCGGGAAGGTCGAGCGGGTCTGGAGCAACCGGGCGGCAGGCAGCATCAGGATGCCGGCTCCGCCGGAACCCACGAAGAAGAGGTTCCGCGCACCATCGCGCAGGCATCGGGCGACCGCGTCCCGCAGCCCGTCGGCAAGGTCGATCGCGCCGGACTGGATGCGCAGGAAACGGTCCGTGTCGAAGTTCAGCATTGACGCCTTCATCTCCGGTGGTCGGACGGCCGCGAGGCCGATTTGTTGTCTGACAAGTACGAATTGAAGTCAGACAAGTAGCGTCTGTCAAGGCGCCGAGAAACTCTTGACACTCGTCGTTCACCTCCGTGACAGTGGCCTCCACTCACGTCAGACGTCCGCAAATCCTGTCTGACAAGTTTTCCGTGAACAGTGCGAGAACCGAACCGGGAGGGCGCCCATGCCCGTCGACCACACATCGGGAACCGTCCGAGCCGGCGGGGAGAAAGAGCGCCCGCGCGACGGAGGCGGAAGCGGCGACGCGCCCGCCGGGCTACGCCGCAACCTCAGCCTGTGGCAGGTGCTCGGCGTATCGATCGGCGTCATGGGCCCGACCCTGTCCGCCAACATCAACCCGCAGGGCGCCGAGCCCGCCGTCGGCCGGGCCATTCCACTGGCGATCGCCATCGCCACGGTGGGCGTGCTCCTGCTGTCGTACAGCTTCGTGCGGCTCAGCCAGCACTTCAACACGTCCGGATCGGTGTTCGGCTTCGTCGGCGCCACCCTGGGCGCCCGCGCGGGCACCGTCGCCGGCTGGTGCCTGCTCGGCACCTATCTGCTGTTCGGCATGAGCAGCGCCTACTCGGCCGCCATCTTCTCGACCTCGCTGATCGAGTCGCTCGGCCTCCTGTCCGACCCCCCGAACTGGCTGCCCCACCTGATCGCCCTGCTCGTCCTGCTGGCCGCGGCGGTGATCACGGTGTTCCCCGCCCGACGCGGCGCCGACCTGCTGCTGTGGATCGAGGGAGCCACCGTCGTACTCATCCTGCTGATCAGCGCGGTGGTCGTCTACCGGATCAGCACCGCGCACGGCCCGCAGGGCCAGGAATTCACCCTGTCCGTCTTCCGGCCCGCCGAAGGCACCGGCAGTTCGGCGCTCTTCCTCGGCGCCGTGTTCGGCTTCCTGGCCTTCGCGGGCTTCGAGAGCGCGGCCACCCTCGGCGAGGAAGCCCGCGAACCACGCCGCACCATTCCCCGGGCCGTCATCGGGACCGTACTGATCGGCGGCGTCTTCTACATCGTCACCAGCGCCGTGGAGGTCATGGGGTTCGGCACCCGCGCCTCGGACCTGGCCCGCCTCCATGCCAGCGGTTCGCTCTACGGTGATCTGGGCGCGGCCTACCTGTCCTCCTGGGTCGGTGACATCGTCACGGTCGGTACCACGGTCTCGGCGCTGGGCGGCGCGATCGGCTGCCTGATCGGCGCGTCCCGGATGCTGCTGTCCCTGTCCCGGGCGGCGACGACCAGGGACACGGTGGTCACCCGGGTGTCCCAGCGGTACGGCACACCGGTCGGGGCCGTCGGCGTGGCCTTCGCCGTGATGGTGGCGTCCGTGGTGGTCTTCGGATGGGTGGCCCGCGTGCCCGTCGCCCTGCCCTGGGCGTGGATCGGGACGGTGGGGACCCTGATCGTGCTGGTGGTGTACCTGCTGGCGACGGTGGGCGCCGCCGGGATGCTGCTGCGGACCCGGCGGGTGCCGCGCCGGGAAATGGTCATCCCCGCCGCGACCGTGGCCGTGCTCGGCTACACGCTGTACCGCAACATCGTGCCCTACCCGACGGGTGCGGCCTTCTGGCTGCCGATCACGGCCGGCGCCTGGATAGCGGTGGCACTGGCCGCCGTCCTGCTCTCTCCGGCACTGGTACGGAGGATCGGGCACCGGCTCACCGAGGAGGAAGGACTCGCCTGACCCCGCCTCGCCCTGCCCCGCCCCGCCTCGCCCCGTGCCGGGCGGCGAGGCCGAGGCGAGGAGGACGGGGGCCCTCCTACCCGGCGACCCTCCTACCCGGCGACCCTCTGGCCCGGCGACCCTCCGGCCCCGCAGGCGTGACCCGTGTGCGCGGCAGCTGAGCCGGAGGGTCGCCTTGTCATGGACTACCGTGCGGGCGCGGCGGAGAACGACGCCCGGGTCGGCCCGGAGTTCGTCGGTGCCCCCTGCCTCCCTGCGGGCCGCCGCCTCCAGGACTGGCTGCGCGCGTTCCCGGACGACACCCGTCCGCTGAGCCTGGAGTTCGGCGTGGGCCTCACCCCGGTGTCGTCCGCCGGCCCGGCGAACACCTCGTCCGCGACTTCCCCCGGGGCGCGCGTCGTACGCGCCAGCCCCGCCCACCCCGACCTCTCCGACCGGGCGCCGCCCGCCCCGCAGACGCCGACCACCCGCTCGGCGTACTCACCGCCGACATGGGATGCCGACGCCCGTCACCGGAGTCGTCGGCGAGCCGCGGCCGGCCACAGGGGAGACCGGTGACCCATCCGCCGAACCGATGGCGGCGCGCACACAGGCCGCCCCGGCCCACCCAACTGCCGCAGTGGACACGGCACTTGACCAGTCACCCACCGGGCGATTGGATCGCGTTGATCCGCGGTGACGCCGGAAGCGGGGACCGCACGCGTTCCCGGGCCCGCCGCACACCGTGGGTCGCCGACACCCCCCACCGCCCCCGACCCCGCACGCCCGACTCCCGACGGCGGGCACGCGCTTTGGAGTCATCGTGACCGAGTCACACCGCAAGAACACCTGGACCCGGCGCCGGATCCTCGGCACCGCCGCGGGAGGTGCCGCGGCAGCCGTGTTCGCATCGTCCGGCGGCGCGGAGGCCGCCACCGTGTCGGACGGGCCGTCCGCCGCACCGTCCGCCTCCCCGGTCGGCGACGTCGTCGGCAAAATAACCGTCGGTTACCAGGGCTGGTTCGCGGCCAAGGGCGACGGCGCCCCCATCGACGGCTGGTGGCACTGGTCGAAGGACTGGAGCAGAACCCCGTCCTCGACGAACACCGGTATCAAGTGCTGGCCGGACATGCGTGAATACACGCACACCTACCCCACCGGCTACGCCGCCCTGGGCGACGGCCGGCCCGCGACGCTCTTCTCGTCGTACGACCAGCAGACGGTCGACACGCACTTCTCGTGGATGTCCCAGTACGGGGTGGACACCGCGGCCCTCCAGCGGTTCAACCCGACCGGGGGCGAGGGCCCGACACGCGACGCGATGGCCCAGAAGGTGCGCAGCGCCGCCGAGGCGCACGACGTGAAGTTCTACGTCATGTACGACGTCACCGGGTGGACGTCCATGCAGTCCGAGATCAAGGCGGACTGGACCGGGAAGATGAAGGCGCACACCGCGAGTCCGGCCTACGCACGGCAGAACGGCAAACCGGTGGTCGCCGTCTGGGGCTTCGGCTTCAACGACGACGACCACGCCTTCTCCGCCGCCGCCTGCGCCGACGTCATAGCCTGGTTCAAGTCGCAGGGCTGCTACGTCATCGGAGGCGTTCCGAAGGAGTGGCGGACTGGCGGCCAGGGCAGCCGGGACGGCTTCCTCGACGTCTACCACGCGTTCGACATGATCTCGCCCTGGATGGTCGGCGCCATCGGCAGCGTCGCCGAATCCGACCACTACTACCAGTACGTCAATCTGGGCGACCAGGCGGACTGCGACGCCCACGGCATCGACTACCAGCCCTGTGTGCTGCCCGGCGACGTCTCGATCCCCGGCCAGCGGGCGCACGGCGACTTCATGTGGCGGCAGTTCTACAACATGGTCCGGGTGGGCGCACAGGGCATCTACATCTCGATGTTCGACGAGTTCAACGAGGGCAACCAGATCGCCAAGACTGCCGAGACCAAGGCGTCCGTCCCCGCCGACTCGGGCTTCCTGGCACTGGACGAGGACGGCACCGCCTGCTCCTCCGACTACTACCTGCGGCTCACGGCCGACGGCGGCCGGATGCTCAAGGGCCGGATCGCGCTCACCCCGACCCGCCCCACCGAGCCCGTGACCGGGGGCTCCACCCCGCCCGCCACCGGCACGGTCGTCAGTCTCAAGGCGAGCGTCAACAACGCCTACGTCACCGCGGAGGACGCCGGCGCCTCGCCCCTCGTCGCCAACCGCACGGCCATCGGGCCCTGGGAGCAGTTCGACATGGTGGACGCGGGCAGCGGCTCGATCGCCCTGCGGGCGCACGCCAACGGCCGTTACGTCACCGCGGGTACGGCTCCACTGACAGCCGACGGCACCACGCCCGGCCGGGCCCAGGCCTTCCAGCTCGTCCGCAATGCCGACGGCACGGTCAGCCTGCTCGCCCTGGCGAACGGGCGGTACGTCACCGCGGAGGACGCCGGCGCCTCGCCCCTCGTCGCCAACCGGACCGCCATCGGGCCGTGGGAGAAGTTCACCCTGATCACCGGCTGAGCACCGAGCACCCGCCGGACGGCCGACGCGCCGGGCCCGTTCTCCGCAGGCCGTCCGGCAGGGAGGCCGGCAGATCCGGGGAGAGCGTCAGGCAGGGGCGGTCGGACAACGGCCGGCGGGCGACCGTCCGTACGGCGTCCAGGCTCGCCTTGCCGCACAGGCCGCAGGACGACGTGGTGTAGAAGTTCCGCCGGAGCGTGAAGCGTTCGGCGCCGATCCCTTCGGTCGTGCGCACGTCGACCACGTTGTAGGGGTTGCGCCCGTCCTCGGTGGCACCGGCGCAGTACGTCATGGTCCGCAGCTCCTCGACCGAGGCCGGCGCCCGGGCCGACCGCTTCCGTCCCCGTCCCGCCAGCCGGCACCCGACGCACCCCGCGTGCCCGTCCCGCGCGGGCGGAGGCATCCGTCATCCGACGGCGATACCCCCTCCGCCGCCCCTCCGCATCGCCCCCTCACCGCATGTTCATGCGATGCGCGCCGGCTCGCCCCGCTCGCACACTGCCGGGCAGTGGCGAAAGGAGTCGTGGTGAGCCCTCTGTTCCGTACCGATGCCCGGACCGACGCCCGACAGGACCCTGGACAGGACCCCAACGGGTGGCGCGCCCTCTGGGTCACCCTGGTCGCCGGGTTCATGATCCTGCTGGACGTGACGATCGTGTCCGTGGCCCTGCCGTCCATGGCGCGCGACCTGGGCGCGAAGCCGTCGTCGGTGCAGTGGGGCGTGTCGGGCTACGCGCTCACCTTCGCCCTCGCCCTCGTGGTGGCGGGGCGGTTGGGCGACGCCGTGGGCCGCCGGCGGATCTTCCTCGTGGCGCTCGCCGCCTTCGTCGTGTGCAGCGCGGCCGTCGGCGCGGCCCCTACGATCGGGCTGGTCGTGGCGGCGCGGCTCGCCCAGGGGGTGTCGGCCGGCTTCCTGGCACCACAGAACTCCGCGCTGATCCAGCAGCTCTTCACGGACTCCGAACGACCGCGCGCCTTCGGGCTGTTCAGCGCCACGGTGGGCATCTCCAGCGCCGTCGGCCCCATCACCGGCGGCGTCATCCTCGCCCTGGCCACGGGTACGGACGGCTGGCGGTGGATCTTCTACGTCAACGTGCCCATCGGTGCGGCGGCCCTGCTCCTGGGCCGCCGGCTCCTGCCGAGGTCGGCCCCCGGCGTACGGGGGCACCTCAGCTCGCGGACGCCGTCCAGGCCGCCCCGGTCGGGTGATGCGCAAGCGGCGGACAGCGCGGTGAACGGCAGATGGTGCGGATGCCTGGCCCTCCGTATACCGCGTCAGCGGGCACCCGGCCGAACGGAACCGCCGGAGCCAGAGCACGCTCGACCACGCGGCGAACGAGGACAGGTTTCGTGGCGAACTCGACATCGTCCGGGAACGCCGGCCGCGCGACATCGCCCACGATCGGAGGTCCACGCGCTCGGGAGATACAACGGCACTGGTGCGCCAATGCTCCCTTCGTCCGCCGCCGCCTCCGTGGGAACATGATCCCTGACAGGCAGTACACCCCCAAGGAGACAGACCAGGCATGTTCGACGCCCTGAAGAACCTCAAGGACAAGGCCGAGGATCTCGCCGCGGCCCACGGCGACAAGATCTCCGAAGGGCTTGAAAAAGTCGGGGACTTCATCGACGACAGGACCGACGGCAAGTACAGCGAGAAGATCGACACGGCTGTCGACAAGGCCCAGGACTACGTCGAGCAGCTGGGCGAGCACAAGAACTGACCTGCCGTCAGGCTTATAGCGAGTCCGGGTGCCGCGCACGGTCGGGCACCCGGATCCCTGTGCAGGCGTCGGGCTGGCCGGTCTCCGCCTGATCAGGAAGCATCGCAGGACCATCCCGGACCCCGCCGCGGCGAAGGTGCCGGACCTGATCGGCCGCGACTTCACCGCGGACGAGGTGAACCGGACGTACGTCCGGTATAGGCGAGCCGGGAGTGGTCGTCGAGCGCCGAATGCAGGTACGTGTATCCGACCTTGCCGGTGCCGGGCCCGGTGCGTTCGGAGGCGCGGGCGGACTCGGTACCGACCCCGTGCATCCGCCAGCCGCCGCCGGTCGGGATGCGTCCGAGCTTCTTGACGTCGACGTGGATCAGGTCGCCGACCCGGTCGTGCTCTAGCGGATGACCTCGTCGAGGTCCCGGAGCCGGTTGAGTCCTCGCCGCACCAGGATGCGGTGAACTGTCGCGGGCGCGAGTGTGACGCCGCGCAGCCGCTGCAGGTCGGCGGCGAGCCGGCCTGGCCCGTGCTTGGTCTGCCGCCGCAGCGCCTCCACCAGGTCAGCGATGTCCTCGGGGTGCGGGCGGGGCTACCGGGAGCCCTGAGATCTCAGGGTTCCCCCGTGAGCGGCTGCGCGTGGCGTCAGCGTGCGAACTTTTCGATGGCCGCTGGGGTGACGGGGGTGAAGAAGTTGACGAGGTTGCCGTCGGGGTCACGGAACAGCAGCGAACGGTTGCCCCAGGGCATCGTGGTGGGCTTGGTGACGAAGTCGGTGACGAAGCCGGTCAGGTTGTCGTGAACGCTGTCCACGTCGTCGACGAGGAACTCGATGATCACGCTGTGGTTGTCCGCCGGGCGGGCAGAGCCCGGGGCGAACAGCGGGACGGTGCGGGTGCTGCCGATCGCGAGGGTGGCGCCCGCGGTCCTGAGTTCGGCGAAGTCCTCGTTGGCCCATGTCGCCCGCGCCCCTGTGGCGCGCTCGTAGAACTCGACGAGGCGCGCTACGTCGCCGGTGATGATGCGGATCGAGATGAAGTCCATGGGATCTCCTTGGCTGTGCTGGAGGCGTACACGTCGCAGGTTAGGAGGAATAGTGGACAGAATCGGTCCTGTATTCGCGTTAGGCTGCGAACATGCCTCGACCCACCGGCCGCGTGCTGACACTCCTGGAGCTGCTGCAGTCGGGCGGCACCCGGACTGTGGCCGAGCTCGCTGACCGTCTCGGCGTCGAAGGACGCACTGTGCGGCGGTATGTGGACCAGCTGATCGACCTGGACGTGCCCGTGGAGTCGGTGCGTGGCCGCTACGGCGGGTACCGGCTGGCTCCCGGGTACCGCCTGCCTCCGCTCATGCTCAGCGACGACGAGGCGCTGGCCGTGCTGCTCGGCCTGGTCGCCGGCCGCCGGGCAGGGCTGACGACGACGGAGCGCACGGCAAACGAGACGGCGTCGGCGAAGATCCGGCGGGTGCTGCCCAAGCACATCGCCCGTCGGCTCGACACACTCCTGGAAGCTCTCGCCTTCACGGATCAGCCCGGCGAGTTCGACACCCCGGACGCCGGGGTCCTGCTCACCGTCGCCGATGCGGTGCGCCACCGCCGACCGGTCTCGATCCGCTACACCGACCGTGACGGACGGCCCAGCGAACGCACGCTGCACGCGTACGGGATCGTCGCCCATGCGGGCCGGTGGTATGTCACGGGGAAGGACGCCCGGATCGGCGAGGACCGAACCTTCCGGCTCGATCGCATCGCAGACGCGCGGACCCTGACCGGCTCATTCGAAGCGCCCGTGGGTCCCGCTCCCGCACAGCGCGTGTTGTCAGGGTTCGCCACGGCCGGGTACCGGCATGAGGTGACCTTGCGGATCCACGGGACGGTTGAGCAGATCCGCGCCCACCTTCCCGTCAGCGTCGCGAGCCTGGAGGAGCACGAGCCCGCGGCCGGCGAGGACGGGGCGACCGAGCGCTGGCTGCGCGTCGAGCTGCGGGCGGAGCGGCTCGACTGGCTGCCTCCGGTACTCGCCTCACTCGACCAGCCGTTCGTCATCGAGCGCCCCGATGAACTCCGCGACCTCGTCATCGCGCTCGCCGATCGCCTCACGTCCTCTGCCCGCCGAGCCTGACAGCGAGGAACCAGTGTCATGAGATGGCACACCGGTATTCGACGGCCCCGTCCAGCGCCAGGGCTTGCGGAGAGCGGTGAACCACCGATAACAGGGTTCAGTAAAGCGAACTCCCCCTCACTGTCGCGGACCCATCGCGTCTCCCGCAACGCGCAAGGGATCAAGGGGGCGGTCCGTGTATTTCAGGAATTGGCCCTTGCGGTATTTCGACAGGTTCTCGCCCTAGAGAACCCGATCTGCGGGTGCGTCCCTTGGACGGGGCACGGTCAGCACTGAGCCGGGATGAGCGGCGCGACCCTTCCCCGCGGCGCGACCTCTGGACGTGCAGCCAGCCCGGCCGGGAAATGCCTATTCCACTTTCGCCAGGTGCCCAATCGTGTTGATCATCACGGTGTGCGGAGTGATCAATTCCACTATCTTTCCCAGCGTGACCGCCACCCAAATAGTTCATGACCAGGGCATATCCACAGAACTCGCTCGTATCCTGTTAGGGCCCCGCGCAGAGCAGATCCACGAGCCCTGGAGACGCCTGTTCAGCGGACATCGTTTCGCCTTCCAGGAAGGCCTCAGTCCACAGGACCGCACGGCGCTGTCGTACGAGCGGCTCAGGATCATCGCCGAAGCCGTGCCGGACCCCGTCGGTCTCGCCTCGGATATTGAGCTGCTCGCGGCGATGCACGAGTGGGCCGGGGTGGTGGACGCAGGCATGGCGACGATCGCGAGCATCCACTGGAATCTGCATATCGGCAGCCTGCTGGACCATGACCACGACGGACGGGACCTGTCCGTCTACAGCGACATCGAGCGCATTGGTACGTTTCTGTGCACCGAGTTGGATCATGGCAACGACGCCGCAGCCTTGGAGACGACAGCACGGTTCGACTTCGCCACGGGCGGCTTCATCCTTGACACACCAACTCCCGGCTCCTGCAAGTGGATGCCCAACACCAGCGGCACCGGCGGAGCCAAGAACGCTCTGGTAGCGGCCCGCTTGGTGGTCGGGGATGTCGATCACGGAGTGTTCCTGTTCCTCACACCGCTCACCGACAGCGAGGGGCGGCACTACCCAGGCGTGGAGGTGCGCCCCCTTCCGCAGACGGCCAGCGCACCGGTCGACCACTGTGCCACCTACTTCCACGGCGTGCGGCTTCCCTTCGAGGCCATGGTGCAGGGCGAGCAGGGACGGCTGTCGCCCGACGGCACCTTCACCAGCACCCTGGGGAATCCCCGGAAACGTTTCCTCAGATCGGTCCGCCGCGTGCACGCCGGCAAGTTGTGCATGAGCGCCTACAGCCTCGGAGTGACGCGACACGCCTTGGCAGTCGCCATGCGGCACTCTCACCGCCGCCTCACGTCCGGGATGACGACGGGCCGCAAGGTCGCCCTCATCGAGCACCGCAGCCATCACGCGCCTCTTCTGTCCGCGGTGGCCACGACCTACGCCGCGACGTTACTGCACCGCCATGTGGTGCAGCGGTGGACCAGCGGCACGGACGCAGACCAGGACGGAGTCGAGCGTTTGGCGGCCGTGGCCAAGGCTTGGATCACCTGGCAGGCTCGGGCGGTCATGACCGAGTGCCGGGAGCGTTGCGGAGCACAAGGCCTGCTGCTGTCGAACGGGATCGCCTACCAACTGGCTGCGAACGAAGGGACCGTCACCGCCGAGGGCGACAACCAGGTCATCTGGGTCAAAGCCGCAGGCGAGATGCTCATGGGCGGCTTCACCCCGATGCCGCCGTCAGAGGTACCTCCGGCCAGCCGCTCACTCCACGATGCGGAGTACCTGATGGAACTGCTGGCCGATGTCGAGCGCATCTGGCATGGCCGAGCACGGAGCCGACTGCGTACGGGACGCCGCGGTGATCCCCTGGCGCGGTGGAACGGAACCGTGCGACCGGCTTTGCAGCTCGTCGACGCTTACGTACACCGGCTCGCGGCGGAGGTGCTGCTGCGCGAAGGCGGCGAGACGGCGGATCCGCAGGCTCGGGCACTCCTCGGACAGCTGCACCGCCTGTTCGCGCTGCGCCAGGTGAGGACACACGCTGGGGACTTGCTGGCCGACGGGCGTATCACCCCGGAGCACGTGCGGCAGTTGCCCGACGCAGAAGAGGCGCTGATCGAGATGCTCGTGCCTTACTCCCTGCAACTGACCGAAGGATTCGCCGCCTTGGAAAGCGTCGTGGAAGGACATCCGATGTTGCAGGCCCGAGCTGCGAAGACCGAAATGACGCCCGCGTAGCCGGCCCGGGCTCGCACTCGTCGCCGGTCAGGAGGCGCGGGGGAGAAGGTGGGCGGAGAACCCGCGGTACGCGCCGGAAGCGATCAATCACTGGCGAGTGCTTCGCGCCTGTCGAGGGCGGCGACGGCGAGGTTGGCCAGGCCGCGCTGTCGGTCAGTGACCCGGTGGTACCCGGTTGGTACCCCCCTTCTCCAGGCCGGCGAGCGGGGCTCTGAGCAGGCAGATCATGACCGACGGGCTCGTCGCCGCCCCGAGCCGCCCCGAGCCGCCCCGAGCCGCCCAGTGCCGGCGGGGAAGACAGGTGCTGCCGGGCGCGCCCCGGCCGCCGTGTCCGCGGGCAGTCCCCCGGCCCGCCCGCGGACACGTCCGCCGCCGGCGGCGCCGGCAGGAACGGCGCCGACGCCGAGGGAGGGTCGGGTCGCGGGAGACGGCCGCCGTGCCGCGCGGGCAGCTGAACCAGCCAGGCGGCTACCACCCGGCCCGGGCGGCGGGGATCGCCGAATGCCTGAGGGGCGTCAAGCCCGGCGCCGCCCGGGAGAAGGCCCTGAGTGTGCGGGGCGAGGTATGCGGGAAGACCTCGGGCGCCCTGCGCGGCGGTGCCGCCGACCCGGCACGCGCCGCCGCCTCCGCCGGCAACTGCCGGCCGCCGCTCCGGAACTGTCGGTGGCGCTGCCCGACCGCGCCGCGCGGCCTGTCGAGCCGCCGCGCTCACCGGCCCGGGTGAGAAGGAGGCACGGGATGCCGGCGAGCGCCGGCACCGGCGGTGACACCCGGAACCCCCGTGAACCGAACACGCGTATCGGGTGCGCCGCACGTTCCCGTAGGGGTCGGACAGTGCGCTGATGGACTTGCCTTCGTGCAGTGATGGACAACTGTCTCGGGTAGCCGTCGTTACCCTGGCGATCGCGCCACGAAACGACGTTGCGGATCGAGCGGAGGTCTTCGTGAGGTCCCGGAGGAAACCCCTTTGGGACATGTGGACGTGGCAGGCCGACGCCGCGTGCCGTGGCACGGACGGCTCTGTCTTCCTCTCGCCCACCGGTGAGCGGGGATCTGCACGCCGACGGCGGGAAGAGTCCAGCGCGTGCGGTCTGTGAGCCCTGTCCGGTCGGTTCTGCTTGTGATCTCTTCGCCAAGGCTTCTTGCCAGGCCCACGACGTCCGGGGTGGTCGCACCAGGCGGAGCGGCGGGAGAGGGCTCAGGACGTCCGTCGCCGCCGACGCCTCAAGCGGCCCGCCGGGGGAAGCTTCCACCGTCATCTGTCCTTCAGACAGCTGACATCGAGATCCATCGCAGGCCATGGGGAAGTGGTGCGGGGTGTCCCGCGCTTGGTCAAGGTGAGTGCAGCGAGGTGAGTGCAGCAAGGAAGGCGCTCGATCGCCGTCACGCGTCATCGGCGAGCCAGGTCCCCGGCTCGTCCGCCATGAAGAAGGTTCCATGTCCCAGTCGCTCGCTCTCCTCACATCCGATCACCGCAGGTCAGACCGTGCCGCACCCGCGCACGGCGTGCCGGGCCGACTGGTCGCGTTGCTGGCCGTCGCCTCCGGCACGACGGTCGCCAACCTGTACTACGCGCAGCCCCTGCTGTCGTCCCTGCGGGACGTCTTCCATATCGGCACGGCCACCGCGGGCACACTGATCACGCTCACCCAGGTCGGTTATGTGATCGGCATGCTCTTCCTGGTGCCGCTCGGCGACCGGCTGGAGAAGCGCGGCCTGATCACCGTCCTGCTGACGGTCACCACCCTCGCCCAGGTGGCGGCCGGCCTCGCGACCGGGTTCCCGATGCTGCTGGCCGCCTCCCTGATCAGCGGTGCCACGTCTGTGGTCGCCCAGATCCTGGTCCCGTTCGCCGCGAGTCTCGCCCCGGACCACGCCCGCGGGCGGATCGTGGGCCGGGTGATGAGCGGCCTGCTCACCGGCATCCTGCTTTCCCGCACGCTCAGTAGCCTGGTCTCCGACGCTGCCGGCTGGCGCGTCGTCTACCTCGGCTCCGCGGTCCTGATGGCCCTGCTGGCCGTGGCCCTGCGGGCCGCGCTGCCCAGGCACGCCCCGACCACGGCTGTCCCCTACCACCACGTGCTGCGCTCGACCGCCGCACTCTTGCGAAGGCATCCCGCGCTGCCGCGCCGCGGTCTGTACCAGGCGGCGATGTTCGGTGCGTTCAGCGCCTTCTGGACCACCGTCTCCTACGTCCTCACCGGCCCCCGCTTCCACTACTCACCCGTCGGCGTCGGGCTCTTCGCCCTCGTCGGAGCCGCCGGTGCCGCCATCGCCCCGCTCGCCGGGCACTGGGCGGACCGCGAGCTCGCCCGTCCCATGACCGGCCTCGCGTTCGCCGCCGCCGCCGCGGCCTCCGCCGTCGCGGGCTTCGGACAGCACAGCATCGTGTTGCTCGCCCTGGCCGCGATTCTCATCGACATGGCTGTGCAGACCACCCTGATTCTCGGCCAGCACACCATCTACCAGCTCGATGCCAGTGCCCGGGCTCGCCTCAACTCCGTCTTCATCGCCACCTTCTTCCTCGGCGGCGCCCTCGGCTCCCAGCTCGGCTCGATCGCCTACCGCGCCGGCGGCTGGGGCGCGGTGAGCATCCTCGGCGCGGCTCTGCCGCTGCCGGCGCTGCTGTACTGGCTCACCGAACACCGGGCCGCGAGGCGGAAGACCGCCCCTGTGCTCAGCTGAGCCCGCCCCTGTGCTCAGCTGAGCCGCAGAACCGTTGAGGAAGGCGTCCGGCACTCTGCTCTCCGACGGATCCGTGCGCCCACGGACGCGGAGCACGCCTGGAAGGCGAACGGGCTCGCTGACTCGACCATGCCTCCGGACTCGTCCCCAGCACCACCACACAGTGAACTGAAAGGCGCACATCATGAGCAGTGCGGCCCAGCAAGGGCGCATAGGCGCCGCTGTCGAATCGAACGGCGTCAATCCCGTGCCCGATGCCGAACGGCGCGGGAGACCGAGCGGCTTGTTCGCCGTCTGGTTCGCCTGGAACATCTCGATCCTCGGCATCAGCTACGGCATCTTCGTCTTCAGCCTCGGCCTGAACGTCTGGCAGACGATCGTCGCCGGGACCATTGGCTACCTGGCCTCGTCCGCACTCGTCGGCATCCTCGCCGTGGGCGGGCCCCGCACAGGTCTGCCGACCCTCACCCAGACGCGTTTCGCGTTCGGCATGAAGGGCAACAGGATCCCCGCGTTCTTCGCGTATCTCTCCAACATGGGCTGGAAGGTGACAATCATCACCCTGGCCTCCACCACCGGCGCGAAGCTGTTCGCCGAGCTGTGGCCGTCGGTGTTCGCCGACACGGACGGGTCCAGCGCGACGTTCACCATCGTGCTGTGGTTCGTCATCGTGCTCGCCGTGACGATGACGGTGTCCGTCCTCGGCCACGAGCTCATCATGAAGCTCGAAGTCTGGATCTCGTGGGTGACCGGCATCATGACGGTCGTGTTCCTGGGCTTCGTGGTGCCTCAGATCCGGTGGACTCACCTCGGAGACACCCCCGCGGGCGGACCGCTCGTGTTCGTCGGCGGCATCGTGATGGCAATGACCCTGGTCGGCCTCGGCTTCCTCAACTACGGCGGTGACTTCGCCCGTTACCTTCCGCGGAACACCCCGGCGCGCGGTGTGATCGGCTGGACGACCGCCGGACTCAGCCTGCCCGTCGTCACCCTCCTCATCGTCGGGGCGCTCCTCGTCGGCGGGGACCCGAAGCTCGGCGCCGCCACCGCGTCCGACCCGATCGGCGCGCTCACCGCGCTTCTGCCGATGTGGTTCTTCGTCCCGTTCTCCATCGTGATCGTCATCTCGCTCGTCTCGGCTGCGATCACCGGCATGTACAGCTCCGGACTGGCGCTCATGGCGGTCGGTGTGCCGCTGCGCCGCTCCGTGACGACCATGATCAACGCGATCATCATCGCGGCAGGCGCCTTCTACCTGCTGTTCATCTCCACCTCGTTCCTTGCGACGTTCCAGTCGTTCCTGTCGCTCATCGCCGTGATGATGGGCACGATGGGCGGCATCCAGCTCGTCGACTTCATCCGGCAGCGCCGCGCGGGCTGGAACACCGACATGGCGAATCCGCGCGGCCACGGCGGCCGTGACGGGCGCTGGACAGCGATAGTGAGCCTGATCACCGGAACCGTCGTCGGCCTCGGCCTCGTGACGAGTGCCGACCCGAACCTGGGTGAAATCACCGGGTTCCTCCTCACCGAGAGCGGCCGAACCGGTGTGTTCGCGTCAAGCGGGCTCGGCATTGTCATAGCCATGGTGCTCGGCGCCGCGCTCTACGGGATCCTCACGTTCGGACTCCGGCTGGACCCGCGCCCCGACTACTCGCTCGTGGCCGCAGGAGACACCGCTCGCGGGGAGGACGGGTCCCAGCCGCCGGCTCCCGACGCAGCGGACAGCCCCGCGGCCGAATCCACGAACACTGACCGCTGACCGTACTGATGGCGGCGCGGCCCGTGCAGGCCCCGCCGCCATGTCGAGGAGCTGACACCCTTGTCCGCACGAGAGACCGCGCTCCAGCGATTCCGGAACCCGGACCCGTGGCACGCGCCTGCCGCCTACTGGTTCTGGCACCGGCTGCCGGACACGGACACCATCCGCGCCCAGGTGCGGCAGATGTACGACGCCGGGATCCGGAGCTTCCAGGTGCAGGCGCGCCTGTCCTACCCGATCGAGGGTTACCTGGACGACGACTATCTCGCCGCGTGCCGCGTCGCCATCGAGACTGCCGCCGGGCTCGGAATGATCGTCGGCATCTATGACGACTACAACTGGCAGACCGGTCACGCCGCAGGCCGAGCCGTGGCCGGGCACGACGAGCTGCGCGAACGGCACCTCTTCTGGGTGCGGATTCCTACAGGCGGGAGCGAGGGCACACTCAGCGGGATCCGGTCGGCGACGGAGAACCTCGGCCCGACCGCGATGAACTGGCACTACGAGGGCGGCGTCGTCGCCTGGGCCGACTGGCGGGTCGAGTACGCGCTCGTCACCCGAAGGGCGCGGGGCACCGTCATCGAGCGACCCGATCTCGTCGACCGAGTGGACGGCGGGGCCGACGGATGCAGGGTCCGCCTTGTCGAGCCCGTACCCGACGACGCGGAGACGATCGTGTTCGTCTCCGCCCGTTGCGCGACCTCCCGGCTCGTGAACCCCGTCGATCCGGTCGCGGTAGATCGTTTCGTCGAGGCCGGCTACCAGCCCTTCGCCGAAGCGGTCGGCGACTTCTTCGGCGGCACGGTCGCCTACATGTTCTTCGACCAGCCCCACGCCGTGTACTACGACTGGGCGCAGCGCACAGGAGACCTGCGTTCGGCGATGCCCTTCCACGAGAGCCTCGCTGTCTCGATCCGGGAACGCTGGGGCGAGCGGACTCCCCAGGTGCTCGCCTCCGTGCTTGACGGGGACGACCCGGAGAGGCTGAGCCTTCGGGCCCAGTTCTACGAGCACTTCAGCGGCTACGCGATGCGGACGTTCCTCGGTCGGCTGCGGGCCTGGAGCCACGCCCACGGCCTGCGCCAGTCCGGCCACGAAGTCCTCGGGCACGTCGGTGGCTGGACGCTCGACACCGCGTTCGCCAACTGGGATCTGCGGGTCAACTTCGGGCTCGACCACTTCGGCGTGGACGGCTACCGCGACCTCACCGCGGTGGATGCGCAGGACGCCCTGGTACAGCTCAGCCCTGTTTTCGGCGATTCGGTCGCCCGCCACCACGGCCGCAGCGGGACGATGGTCGAGCAGTACTTCCTCACCCCGCCCGAGGGCGGGACCCCTTGGTCCGGCCACTGGGGGCTCACCCTCCAGGAGCTGCGCACAACGGCGATCAACCACCATCTCCAGGGCATGCGGCAGATGATCTTCCACGGCTTCTACCAGACCCACGGCCACGGCGACGATCACGAGTCGCTGCGGAACCCGCGCTTCGACTTTCCCCCGGGCATCAATTTCGAGCCGTGGTTCGCCGATCACCACCTGCGCTTCGCGCTGGAGAGCGCGCGGCTGAGCGAGTTCCTCGAACCGGTGTCACCGCAGAGCGATGTGGCGGTCCTCTACCCGTTGCGCACGATCTGGACGGCGGGCCAGCTCGGCGAGCAGGCGTCGGCGCTGGGACAGTGGGCGCGCGCGCTCACCGAGTCCCGGGTGGGCTTCCACCTTGTGGACGAGCGCGATCTTGAGGCTGCCGTCGTCGAGGACGACCTGCTGTGCTTCGGGGACCGCCGGTACCGGGCGCTCGTTCTTCCCGCCGTGACGACGCTGCGCTCGGCCGCATCACTGCGCCGGCTCAGCCGCCTGGCCGAGGCGGGGGTACGGGTGCTCGCGAGCGGCGCGACACCCGCCGTCTACCAGGAGGGCCCGCAGACCGCGGCCGAGGACTGGGCCGTGCTCGCCCAGGCCGTGGAGGTGTTCGACGCGGTCCCGGAGGAGGCGGTCCTGCGCGGGCTCGTCGCGCCGCGCGGGCAGACCGTACCGACGCTGCACGTGCCGGCGGGCTCGGCGGTGCGCTGGCGCGGCGGCCCGGACGGGGCCGACGGCTTCCGCTTCGCGTGCTTCGCCGAGACCGAGGGGACAGCGGAGCTCCTGCTGCCGGATGGGCCCTGGCAACTCGAGGAGTGGGTGGCCGCCGACGGCACCGTGCGCGCCCTCGACGCGACCGAGGGCGCGGTCGTGCTGAGACTGGAGCGCAACGAGCTGCGCCTGCTGCGTGTACGCAGGGGCGCAGAGCCCGCCAACGGGCGGGCGGGTGCCACGGAAGGTCTCGAGGCCGCGACCGGTCACAACACGCCGGAATGGTCGGAACCTGAGGAGCTCGGATCCGGCTGGGCACTCGAAATCCCCGAGGACGCGTACGAGGAGGCGGGTACGGCCCGGGACATCGCGGTGACGTGCGGCTGGGAGCAGCAGGGCCTTTCGACGTTCGCGGGCACCGCCGACTACGTACGGCGGATCCGGCTCGACGCACCAGTCCTTCTGGAACTGACGCTCCCGGCCGTCGCCGGAGCTGTGCTCGTGTTCGTGAACGGCCGGCGCGTGGGGGAACGTGCCTGGTCGCCGTACCGCATCACGATCCCTGCGGACGCCCTACAGCCCGGAGACAACGAGCTCCGCGTTCGGGTCGCGCCGCCGGCGGCCAACCGCTACTACGCGGGGACCGGGCTTCGCGCCGAGCCCGAACCATGTGGGTTGCTCGCGCCGCCGCTGCTGCGCCACGCGGTCGCCCCGGGCGGTCTCGACTCCGGCCTCCCCCCGTCCTCGGTCACGGAAGGCCGACCCGCCTTGCGCGGTGGGTGCTGAGTCGGCGTGGTCGTTGCCCACGCCTGGCCTGCTGGTCGCCGAGGCGCCGATGGGGGAGGGCAAGACGAAGGCTGCGCCGGCGGCGGAGGTGCTCAGCGGGCCTGACGCTCCGTCGGCGTCTGGCCGAGGCGTACCGGCTCTACGGCGATGCCGCCGAGGCCGGACGCTGGATACGGCGTCCACGTCGACGATGTCCTCATGGTCGCCGCGTGTGAGGCGTGGTGCTCAGCCGGTCCGGGTGTAGCGGTGCTTCACACCGACCGGGAAGTACTCGGGATCGCCGTGCGGGCGCAGCCGCACCAGGGGCGGCTGGAGTTCGGCGGGGACGTAGTTCGCGTACTCGCTGTTCTGCTCGCGCAGCGCGGCGAGGAGCGAGTCCGAGGTCTTCTCCGTCCCGACTTCCGAGGGGGAGTGACCCGGAGCGACCTCCGCGGTGACGCGCAGCCGGGGCCGTTCGCCGTCCTGGATCTCCATGACGAATTTTCCGGTGAGGTACGCGTAGCAGTCGTCCCGTTCCAGGCCCGCCGCGATGGTCTCGGGGAAGATGTTGGCGCCGTACATGGACAGGGCGAACAGCGGGCGGCCGAAGAGCCAGACGTACGGGGCCGCCGGCCGCGGTGCGGTCGAGGGCGCCGGGACGGCTGCCTGCGCGCACCGCTCGATCAGCGCCTCCTCGCTCGCCGTCCCACCCGTGTCGCCCAGCGTGTAGCGCACCAGGGGCACCACGCCGTCCGTGGTGAGGAAGAGTTCGCCGTCCACGGCGTCGAAGTGACGCAGGGCCGGGTCGTACTCCATCAGGGACGGCAGCCGCTCGGAGCCGAACACGACCGGGGCCGCCCCCGCCGTGGCGGCGATGGCGCGGCGCAGCCGGATGCTCGACGGGGTCTCATAGGCGAGTACGCCGGCGTCCGCGGTGCCGTAGAGCCCGGCGGTGGCCGTCTCGGGGCTGACGATGCCCGCGCGCTCGCACACCGTGTCGCGCCAGGTCTCGCTGAACACCTCGCCGGCGAACACGAGGTGCATGCCGTAGCGCTCCCACGGCACACCGTCAGCCCGTCCGGCGTCGACCACGTCCTTCAGGAACGGCGGATAGCCCAGCAGGACGGTCTGCTCGGCGAGCGGAGCCAGCGACCGGACGACCCGCAGCACGGCCGTGACGTCGTTGCCGGGTGCCGCGATGGTCAGGATCAGCCCGGTCCGCGCCAGGTGCTGGAGACACTGAAGCGTGTAGAGACCGCCGACCCAGGATCCGAGGGGGAAGCAGACCACGGCGAGGGTGTGGCGGCTGTCCGCGCCGAAGGTTCCGGCGAGGACGCGGCGGAAGGGCGTGGCCGCGTGTTCCTCGTCGTCGAGACGACGCGGCCAGACCGTGGGCGTGCCGGACGAGCCGGAGGACATCGACACCATCTGTATCGTGCGCGGGTCGGCGTCGCGGCACCGCTCGGCGAGCGGGAAGGCGTTGACGTAGCCGGGCTTGTCCATGGCGGGCAGACCGGGCAGGTCCGAGGGGGCCAACGCCGAGACGTCGATGTCCCGCTCCGCCAGGAAGCGCCGGTAGGCGGGAACGGTTCGCGCCGCCTCCACGGCGAACCGTCCCCAGCGTCCGATGTCCGCGCTGTCGCTCATGCTCTCGTCGTCCTCGTCGTTCCGGCGGTGGCTGTTCCGGTGGTCGCGGTGCCGTGCTCACCGGCTGGGTGCCCACTCTAGCCTCGCCGTTTCGATCGGGGGTGATGAGATGCCGTTGAGGGACAACTGACGGGCGGCCGAGGCGATTTCAGTCCTCGGCCTGACCCTCAGGCACGGCCTTCCGGCTCCCGGCGGCGGCACGGGCCACGCCCCTGTCGAGGGCGACGGATCTCCTGTCCCGGGCGACAGGTCCCCTGGCCTGGACGGCGATGACGACCTGGACGGCGATGACGGCCTGGACGGTGGTGATGGCCGGGGCACTGGTGACCGCCGGGGCGGCGGTCACCGTCCGGGCATCGGCGCCGCCCCGTCGGAGACCGGCCCGACCACGGTGAACCATCCGCCGGCGAACCGCACTTGATCCCCGACCTGCGCCACCGCATGCTGCCGCGCCCCGCTCAGGCCGCACCCGGCCCGGCCGTGATCAGCGAGTGCTCGCCCAGCACCTGGCCCAGATCGACAGGGAGCTGTGAGGCCCCAGGGCGTGAAGGACCGCGGGCCACATCCGTATCGCCTCGCCCACTCCCACCTCGCCGACTGCTTCAGCCAGAGCCGCGTCCTCGTAGCGCGGATGCCGTCACCCCGACAGCCACCGCACATCAGCCACCCGCACCGGATCAGCCGCCCCCACCGGCCAACACCCCCACCCCATGGTCTGAAGGGGGTCGTCGGTCCGGGTCAGGGCAACCATCGCGACGCCGCTGTCCCCGCGTCAGCTGCCGCCCGCTGCGCCCACGCACCGGGCGGCAGCCGGCTGGAACCGAGCCGCGGGGTGACGCGGTGGCGGATGAGGGCGAGGCTCGGTCCCGGGTGGCGAGGGCCCGCTCGATCGCACCTCCTGCCGTCTCGAAATTTCGGACGGTCTTCGTAAATCCAGGACGGGTGTTGGATACCGGAGCGGCCACCGACTGTATCCACGCCGCCTGCGAAACCGGCGCCGCTCCGCCGCCGACGGGCTGCCCATCCGCCCAGCTTGCCAGGCGGTTCGGTCGGCTTTGTCTACGGCGTCGTGCGTTCACAGGCATCGCGAACGTTTCGAGGAGACTGCCGAATCATGTGGAAGGTATTGACGCCGTTCGCTGGTTCTCTATTATCCACGTTGCCCGATACTCCGACATGTGTTCGGTATGACGAACATGTGGGAGTTGCTCCACTCGCCCAGCAGTGCACCTCCGGGGTCGCCCCCCGCAACGGCCGAGCCGTAAGGAGCCTGTCGCACCATGCATATGTCATGACCGCATCAATATCTCTGCCGGGCGCCGTCCGGGCCTGCCTGCCGCGTGCCTGCCCGCCGCGGACAACCGGGCGCCACCGCACCGACCACGGACAGCCACGGTGCCGCCGTGGGGCGGCACCGTCACAGAGGAGGTCTTCATGATCGGACCAGCCGTCGATCGCCGGCGAAGGCGAGGGAAAGCCGCGCTCCTCGTCACCCTGGCGATGGTCGTGGCCGCGTTCGGCACAACGGCGTTCGCCGCGTCCTTACGGACCGGCACGGCCACCACCACCCGTCCGGCGGCCCACTCGGAGAAGGCCATCGAGGCCGACGCGTCGCTGCCGTGTGACATCTACGCCGCGGGCGGCACGCCGTGCGTGACGGCGCACTCCACCACCAGGGCGCTCTTCGCGTCGTACAACGGGCCGCTGTACCAGATCCAGAGGTCCTCCGATCACAGCTACCGCGACATCGGAGTGCTGAGCGCGGGCGGCTACGCCGACGCGGCGTCCCAAGTCTCCTTCTGCTCGGGCACGTCGTGCACGATCACGAAGATCTACGACCAGACCACCAAGCACAACGACCTGCCGATCTCCTGGGGCGGCTACTGGAAGGGGCCCGGTCCAGGCGGAGCCGACGTAGGGGCCGACGCCATGGCCCTGCCGGTGACCGCGGGCGGTCACCAGGTCTTCGGTGTCAAGGTCAAGCCCGGTGTCGGCTACCGGATCGACCACGCGAACGGCGTGGCCACCGGTTCCCAGCCCGAGGGCATCTACATGGTGACGTCGTCGGACTACACGAACCAGTGGTGCTGCTTCGACTACGGCAGCGGCGAGAACTCCCACACCGACACGGGCAACGCCACCATGAACGCCATCTACTGGGGCAACGCCTGCTGGTTCGGCGGGTGCACCGGCAGCGGTCCGTGGGTCGAGGCCGACCTGGAGAACGGGATGTACCACACCAACACCGGCTCCAACAAGGATCCCAACAACACCGGTGTGCACTACCCGTTCGTCAGCGCGTGGCTGAAGAACAACGGCACGAGCAATTTCACCCTCAAATACGGCAACGGCGCCGGCGGCGGTCTGACCACCACGTTCTCCGGCCCGCTGCCGAACGGCTACTCGCCGATGAAGCTCGACAGTTCGGTGCTGCTCGGCACCGGCGGCGACAACAGCGTCTCGGGCTCGGGCGAGTTCTTCGAGGGCGCGATGACGGCGGGCTACCCCTCCGACGCCACCGAGAACGCCGTGCAGGCCGCCATCACCGCGGCCGGCTACGGGACGGGCGGCGGCACCAAGACGGGCGCGCTGCGCGCCGTGGGTGCGGGCAGGTGTCTGGAAGCGCCGGGTTCGTCCACGACGGCGGGTACGCAGACCCAGATCCGGGACTGCACCAGCGCGGCGAACCAGACCTGGTCCCAGACCAACGCCCGGGAGCTCACCGTGTACTCCGGCAGCAGCCGCCTGTGCCTGGACGCCTCCGGTCAGGGCACCAGCCCCGGCACCAAGGTCATCACCTGGTCCTGCAACGGCCAGTCCAACCAGCAGTGGAACGTCAACGCGGACGGCACCGTCACCAGTGCCCAGTCGGGCCTGTGCCTGGACGTGACCGGCGCCGCCACCGCCAACGGCACCCCCGTCCAGCTGTGGACCTGCAACGGCCAGTCCAACCAGAAATGGTCGCTGAACTGACCCCTTGAAGGATCCGCGGCAGCCAGCCGGGGCGGCACGCGACCACCGCCCCGGCGCGTCACCGCACCGCCCACGCGTGGGACCCGTCCCACCCCTCACACACGCCGCGGCGACGGACCGCACAGGAGGACCGGATGAGAACGAGAAGGCGTCGGCACGCAGACCGTCGGCCGGCGTGGGCGAGGGGGCACACCTACGCCATGCACGGCGACCGGCGTGGGCGAGGGGGCACACCCACGCGATGCACGGCGACCGGGCATGTCGCGTCACCCCGAACCCGGCCGGAGTGCTGATCCGGAGCGGGGGCGGCCCGCAGCCGGCCGGTGACGGGCGACCGCACAGCCATCGGGCCCCGTGACCGGGATCCCCCCGCACGGGACACCTCCCACCTGCGAAAGGAATCCACCGTGTCAGCATTCAGCCGGTTGTTCCGGCGCCTGCGCGTCTTGACGGCCGTGCTCGCGGGCCTCCTCCTGACCGCCGGCGGCATCGTCGCCACGACCGCCGCCCCGGCCCAGGCCGCCACCTCCATCACGATCAACGGCGCGTCCGGCGGCCGGACCTTCGACGGCGTCGGTGCCATCAGCGGCGGGGGCGGCAACAGCAGACTCCTGATCGACTATCCCGAGCCCCAGCGCGGCCAGATCCTGGACTACCTGTTCAAGCCCGGCTACGGCGCCTCCCTGCACATCCTCAAGGCGGAGATCGGCGGGGACACCAACTCCACCTCAGGGGCGGAGCCGAGTCACCAGCACACCCGGTCCGACCTCAACTGCGACCGGGGCTACGAATGGTGGCTGATGGAGCAGGCCAAGGCCCGTAATCCGGACATCAAGCTGTACGGCCTCGCCTGGGGCGCGCCCGGCTGGATCGGCGGCGGGAACTTCTGGTCCACCGACATGGTCAACTACCTGCTCTCGTGGCTGGGTTGCGCCAAGCAGCATGGGCTGAACATCGACTACCTCGGCGGGTGGAACGAGCGGGGCTACAACATCTCCTGGTACGAACAACTGCGCAGCGCGCTCGACAGCAACGGCTACGGCAACGTCAAGATCGTCGCGGCCGACTCCGACTGGTCCGTGGCGAACGACATCAACTCCAACCCGGCGTTCGCCTCCGCGGTGAGCGCCATCGGCACGCACTACCCCTGCGGCTACCGGTCGTCCCAGTCCAACTGCTCGGTACCGTCGGCCGCCACGTCGTCCGGCAAGACGCTGTGGGCGAGCGAGAACGGCTCGGACGACTACAACGGGGGAGCGCAGGCCGTGGCCCGCGGCATCAACCGCGGATACATCGACGGCCGGATGACCGCGTACTTCAACTGGCCGGTCGTCGCCTCGATCACGCCCAACCTGCCGTACCCCACCATGGGGCTCGCCCTGGCCCCGCAGCCCTGGTCCGGCCACTACGCGATCGGCAAGAACGCCTGGGTGATGGCGCAGACCACCCAGTTCACCGCCCCGGGCTGGCACTACCTCGACGCCTCCAGCGGCTACATCGGCGGCAACCGGAACAACGGCAGCTACGTCTCGCTGAAGTCCACCAACAACTCCGACTACTCCACGGTCATCGAGACGATGGACGCCGGAAGCGCCCAGACGCTCAACCTCAACGTCACCGGGGGCCTGTCCGCCAAGACCGTCCACGTCTGGTCGACCGACGTCACCTCCGGCAACCCGGCCGACTACCTCGCGCACACCGCGGACATCACCCCGTCCGGCGGCGGCTTCAGCCTCACCGTCCAGCCGGGCCGCGTGTACACCCTGACCACCACGACCGGCCAGGGCAAGGGCACCGCCACCGGTCCCGCCCAGGGCACGCTGAAGCTGCCGTACGGCGACTCCTTCGACGGCTACCCCACCGGCACCGAGGCCAGGTACCTCATGGACTGGCAGGGCGCCTTCGAGGAGGTGGGCTGCGGCGGCGGACGCGGTGGCAGGTGCGTGCGCCAGATGAGCCCGCAGAAACCGATCACCTGGGACGCGCTGTCCGATCCGCACGCCCTGCTCGGTGACATGAGCTGGAGCAACTACACCGTCTCGTCGGACGTGATGCTCGAACAGTCCGGATACGCGGAGTTGATCGGCCGTGCGGGCGCACAGGACTACAGCAGTACCGGAGGACTGAACGCCTACCACCTGCGGGTGAGCGACACCGGTGCCTGGTCGCTCCTGAACTCGAACACCAACGGCAACGTCTCCACCCTGGCCCGTGGCACGACCACGGCGCTGGGCACCAACCGGTGGCACTCCCTGTCCCTCACCTTCTCCGGCACCACCATCACCGCCGTCATCGACGGTGCCACGGTCGGTTCCGTGAACGACCGAACCTGGGCCGGCGGCCAGATCGGCTACGCGACCAGCCAGGGTGAGACGGCGCAGTTCGACAACCTGTCCATCACCCCCGGCAGCGGCGGGAACGACGGCGGCACGACAGGCGCGATCGTCGGGGCCGCGTCCGGCCGGTGCGTGGACGTGCCGAACCAGTCGCAGACGGCCGGTACCCAGGTGGAACTGTGGGACTGCAACGGAGGCACCAACCAGCAGTGGACGAACACCTCGGCCGGTGAGCTGCGGGTCTACGGAAACGTCTGCCTGGACGCCGAGGGCCAGGGCACCAGCCCCGGAACCAAGGTGGACATCTGGGACTGCAACGGCGGCGGCAACCAGAAGTGGACGCTCCACTCCGACGGCACGATCACCGGCGACCAGTCCGGCCTGTGCCTGGACGCGACCGGTGGGGGAACGGCCAACGGCACCCTCCTCCAGCTGTGGACCTGCAACGGCAACGGAAACCAGCAGTGGACGCGCGACTGATCCGGTGACCGGCCGGCGACCACCGGCTCCCGCACCCCCCCAGTCGACCACCCCCGAGAGGCCCCACATGTCTTCCTCCTCCCTGCCGGTCAGCCGCCGTCGACTGCTGGCGGCGGCCGGCGCGGCCACGGCCTTCGGCCTGCTGCGGTTCGCTCCCGAGGCCGCCGCGACCGACGGTCCCGGCAGCTACACCGCGAGCTGGCCGTCCGTGGACCAGCATCCCCCGGCCCCGGCCTGGTTCCAGGACGCCAAGTTCGGCATCTACTACCACTGGGGCGTCTTCAGCGTTCCCGCGTTCGGGAACGAGTGGTACCCGCGCAACATGTACATCGGCGGCTCGAACGAGAACCGGCACCACATCGCCACCTACGGCGACCCCTCGGTATGGCCGTACCACAACTTCATCGACGGTGCCCGCGACAAGGCCGGCAACTACGTGCGGTTCGCGCCCGAACTGGCCTCCAGGGGAGGCGACTTCGATCCGGACGCCTGGGCCCGGCTGTTCAAGGCCGCGGGCGCCAGGTTCGCCGGCCCGGTCGCCGAACACCACGACGGCTTCTCCATGTGGAACAGCCGCGCCAACCCGTGGAACTCGGTCCAGCGCGGCCCCCGACTCGACCTCGTGGGGCTGCACGCGCAAGCCATCCGCGGGCAGGGGCTGAAGTTCATGGCCTCGCTGCACCACGCCTACCACTTCAACGGCTTCTACGACCACGTGCCGTCCCAGTCGGACGCGACGCTGCGCGTGCTCTACGGCCAGCAGGGCTCGGCAGCGGAGAACAAACTCTGGTTCGACAAACTGGTCGAGGTCATCGACGGCTACCAGCCCGACCTGGTCTGGCAGGACTTCGACCTGGGCCTGGTGCAGGAGTCCTACCGCCTCCAGTTCCTCGCTTACTACTACAACCAGGCCGTCTCCTGGAACAAGGACGTGGTCGCGACCTACAAGGACGGCCTCAACGCCAAGGGCGAGGTCTTCGACTTCGAACGCGGCGGCCCGGCCGGGCTGCTCACCCCCTACTGGCTGACCGACGACAGCATCTCCTCCTCCAGCTGGTGCTACACGACGGGCATCGGCTACTACTCGACGCAGGCACTGCTCCACTCGCTGATCGACCGGGTCAGCAAGGGCGGCAACATGCTGCTGAACATCGCACCGACGGCCGCCGGCGTCATCCCCTCAGGACAGCAGTCCATCCTGCTCGGCATGGGCGACTGGCTCGGCCGCTTCGGGGAGGCGGTCTACTCCACCCGCTCCTGGACCAGCTACGGCGAGGGCCCCACCAAGATGGGCGGGGGCTCGTTCAGCGGACCGGTGGCCGGCACCGCCAAGGACGTCCGGTTCACCCGCAGCCAGGACGACAGGATCCTCTACGCCACCGCGCTGGGCTGGCAGGGCGGCACCATGACCATCACGACCCTGAACTCCAACCAGTTCAACCTCAGCACCCTGACGAGCGCCCAACTGCTGGGCAACGCCGCCGGCAGTTACACCGACCTGCCCGCACCGGTCCAGGACGCCTCCGGCCTGCACCTCACCATGCCCTCGGCCAACCCGCCGTTCAGCGCCCTGGCCTACACGGTCAAGCTCACCTTCTCCGGCCGGATCCCCCCACTGGGCGGGCCGGGCGGCTCTACCACCTGGGTGAAGATCGCCAACGTGACCAGCGGGCTGGTGCTCGACAGCGGGGGCAATGTGGCCTCCGGCTCCAACCTCAAGCAGTGGAACTACGACGGAAGCGCCAACTTGCAGTGGCAGCTGATCGACCTCGGCAACGGCTACCACCGCATCATGAACCGCGCCAACGGTATGGCCGCCGACAGCTGGGGCGACTCCGCCAACGGCGCTCCCGCCCGCCAGACGGCGTGGAACGGCGGCGACAACCAGCAGTGGTCGCTCAACAGCCTCGGCGGCAACCGCTACCAGATCGTCAACCGCGGAACCGGCACCGCGCTCGACGGCAGTGGCAGCACCACGGTCGGCTCCACCACGGTGATGTGGACGCCGAACTCCAGCACCAACAACGAATGGACCATCACCGGCACCTGAAACGCCGGCTACCGCGTCCCCCGCACCTCCTCACCCACGGAAGAAGGAGCGTATGAAACGCAAACCACTCTTGATGTCGATCGCGGCTGCGTTACTCCTCGTCCTGTCGGCCGCGGGCATCTCGTTCGGCAGCGCCCGCGCAGTGACCGCGCCGGCCACCACCGGCCCCGTCGGCGCGACCGCCGGCTGCGGCAAGGCTCCGGCGCTGACGAGTGGCACCCACACGATCCAGAGCGGCGGCCAGACCCGCAGTTACGTCCTGCGGGTCCCCGCCGGCTACGACAACAACCACCCCTACCGGCTGATCTTCGGTTTCCACTGGCGGGGCGGCACGGCCAACGACGTCGACTCAGGCGGCACGGACGGGTACAACTGGTCCTACTACGGCCTGCGGCGCCTGGCCGACGCGAACAACAGCACCATCTTCGTCGCCCCGCAGGGCAACGGCAACGGCTGGGCCAACCCGGGCGGCCAGGACGTGGCCTTCGTCGACGCCATGGTCAGCCAGCTCGAAGCGGGCCTGTGCGTGGACACCACGCAGTTGTTCTCCGCCGGCTTCAGCTACGGCGGTGCGATGTCGTACGCCCTCGCCTGCTCCCGGGCCACGGTCTTCCGCGCGGTCGCGGTCTACTCAGGCGCGAACCTCAGCGGATGCGACGGCGGCACTCAGCCCATCGCCTACATGGGCCTGCACGGCATCAGGGACAACGTGCTGCCCATCGCGTCGGGACGGGAACTGCGCGACACCTTCGTCCGGAACAACGGCTGCACCCCGCAGAACCCGCCCGAGCCCGCCTACGGCAGCCTGACGCACATCATCACCGCCTACTCCGGCTGCCGGTCGGGATACCCCGTCGTCTGGGCCGCGTTCGACGGAGCGGGCCACGACCCCGGCCCCATAGACGGTTCCACCGGTGATGGCTGGCGCACCTGGACATCGGCAGCGGTGTGGCAGTTCTTCACACAGTTCGACTCGAATCCGCCGCCGTCCACCGGCAACCAGGAGATCGTCGGCCAGCAGTCAGGGCGCTGCCTCGACATCAACAACTCCACCACGGCCAACGGTACACAGGCACAACTGTGGGACTGCAACGGTGGCTCCAACCAAAGGTGGACGTACACCTCCGGAAAGCAACTGGTCGTCTACGGCAACAAGTGCCTGGGCGCCGGCCAGACAGCGGCCAACGGCACCCCGGCGGCGATCTGGGACTGCAACGGACAGACAGACCAGCAATGGAACATCAATTCCGATGGCACGATCACCGCGCTGCGCTCGGGGCTCTGCCTGGATGCCAGCGGCCAGGGAACCGCCAACGCAACGAAGATCCAGCTGTGGACCTGCACGGGCGGTACGAACCAGCGCTGGCGCTTGCAGAACTGACCCACCGGGGCCAGACACGACACCGTTCCGACCTGGCCCCGGACCGAGCATCGTGACGTCGCGTCGTCTGGAGCGAGTCGCCGCGGTTGACGCTGCTCAGGGCGGAAGTCGCTGGTGCGCGGCAAGACGCCTGTGCACATTCGCAAGAAGGGGCACGGCAGCGGGCTCCAAGGAGGCGGGCAAGCCGATCAAGTAAGGACATGCCCGCCGCCCTGGGCCGCATGAACGAAGCCGACACCGGCAACGGCTGCGTGCAGACCTACGCCTCCCGCATTGCGACGAGCGACTAAGTGCCCGTTGCCGCCGCCTGGCGGGCAGCTGCGTGCATGAAGGTGAGGTAAACCGCGTAGCGGTGGGGCGACCAGTTCCTGTCCCTCCAGACCCAGCGGGCGACCGACCCGTCGGGATCGTGACCGGTCTCCCGGCCGACCGTCTGGGCCAGGGACCGCAGACGCCGGGCCAGAACACGGTCCAGGATGAGCGGTCCGGGGCCGGTCGACGGCGGCGACGTCTTGCCGGCGAAGTACAGAAACTTGGTGTAGAACGACGGGCCGAACCAGGCAACGCGGTCCTGGAGTTGCGCGTAGGCCGCTTCAGCGCCGTGCTCACTCAACACGGTGACCGCACAGTCCAGCACCGCGTCCAGGTGTTCAGCGGACAGGATCTTGTGCAGGGTGACGGGCCCGCTGCCGCCGGGGGAGCCGCTCTTGCCCTTCCCCCACACGTAGGTGGCGACCAGCGCCTCCCTGTGGGCCTCGCGCCGCAGCGCGTCCGCGACGATCAACGCCACCTGCGCCCGGCTGATGTCCGCATCACCGACCTGGGTCACCGGAGCCAGCGCCGAGGGCCAGGGGGAGATCTGCGCCCACCGGCTGGGGCTGTAACGAACCGTGTGCGCGCCCGGCGTCCCATCCGCTAGCCACACTGCGTTCCCGTTCCACCAGCGACCCAGCGCCTTCAGAGCCACATCGGGCAGCAGACGCGCGGCCATCTCCCGGTCGGTCCACCGCATCGGCCCGGTCCTGCCTGCTCACAGCCCGCCCCTTGCATCCTGCCCCACTCGCTGGAGGGGCGGTCTGGCCAGACCGCCCCTGATACGCCATCCGCCGACTACACTTCCCCGACCATGACCCTGGCCAGGCTGGACAGGTCCTAATCCGTCGGTGACTGCGGTAGCTCCCGGACCAGGCGCTTGATCATGTTGCGCCCTTCGGTCACTTGCAGCCTCGGGTGCTCGAAGGCCAAGACGCCCACTCCGGCTATGCCGATCTGCACGCGAAGCGCCTGCGCGGCGCCGGGGGCCAGCTCCGGCTCACCGACCCAGGCGACTTGATCGAGCGTGAAGGAATGCAGTATTTTGCCTGGCTTGCCCACTATGACTCCACCGACCGAGAAGACGAGCAGCCGCTGGTCGGTCAGCGCGATGATGGTCCGGCCGGGCAGCTGGAGCGGCGCATCCGGCGCCGCCGCCCGTCCGCGCGAGGTGACCACAGCCATCGTGGCCGCACCGGCCGCCCCGGCGAGACCGGCCGCGCCGCCGATCATCGTCGTGCGGACCCCGCCTATCCGGAAGGCCAGTACCCCGTAGAGCACTCGCTCACCAGGCAACTTGGCGTCCGTGAGCCTGAGTTCGACCTTCTCTGTCATGGTTCTCGCCATGGGATTGCCTCCCCCTCGCTTGGTCAACGGAGTAAATCTACGGGGCCAGGCCGGCGTGCCCGAACAGCAGCAGCCGATCGTGCGGTGTCGGCATCGGACCACCCGCATCGGCGACGATCAAGTGGAGTAGCGGCAGCTCTTCGAGCTGGTGGAAGTTTTGCCGGCGCGAGCGTAATGGTTGGCCACCGGGAGACGACGGACACGGCACCCCGCTCGTGGTCATCCTGACCGGCGGCAACCGTGGGCGGCGGCACCCAGCTCCTGCCCCTGCTGGACGCCGTCCCGCCCGTCGCACGGCGCGGCACCGGGCACGGCTCCAGGCTTGGCGTCCACCGGCGGGCGGTCGAGCGGACCTTTGCCCGGCTGCACGGCTTCCGCCTGGTTGCGCGTGCGCTGGGAACGGCGAGCAGACGTCCACGAAGCGTTCCTCAAGCTTGCCTGCTGCCTGTTACCCACCGACAACTGAACTCATGGTGTCAGCCGCTGTCACAGTGGCGTGCGGCGGTGGAGGTGTGTGCGAGGGGGGCTGGGCACTTGCTGCGGACGACGGGCCGCGTACAGCCGGTAGGAGACGTGGTTGTCCGGCTTCGGGTAGTCGATCGCGGTGACTGCCTCCATGGTGAGGCCGTGCTGGACTAGGAGGCCCTCCCACAGCTGCGGTGTGAGGACCCACATGCCCACGGGATGGTCTTCGGTGGTGCCGGGCAGCCGCAGGATTTCGGGGCGCGGAGTCACCTCGGCCGACGGCCCGGCGCCGCCCGAGTTGGTGTGCAGCGCGGAGAAGAGCAGGCGCCCGCCCGGCTTGAGGCCGTTGGCCAGGACCGGCAGCAGCCGGTTGGGGTCCAGGTACGGCATGGAGCAGACGGAGTAGATCAGGTCGTACGGGTCGGCGTCGCGCAGGTGGGCCACGGCGTCGACGCATACCAGGTGCAGGCCGGGGGTGTCCGGGTAGCGGGTGATGGCGCGCTGGTGCTGGGCGTGGGAGGCGTCCACGGCGGTGACGTCGGCGCCCCGGGCGGCGAGGTAGGCGGCGTGCCGGCCGAGACCGCTGCCGAGGTCGAGGACGCGCAGCCCGTTCACGTCACCGAGGGCTTCCATACCGGGGTCGGTGTCGGGAATGCCCCAGTCCCACCGGTCCAGCTCGGGCGACTGCGGCTTCCGGGCGAGTTGGTGCCTGCCGTAGGTGTTCCACATCTCGACGGTCTCCGTTTCGGTGGTCACCGGGTCCTCCGTCAGGTCGCGGGGCGGGTAGGGGTCAGGGGTGCAGGGCGTAGCAGCGCAGGACGTCGAGGTCGGCGGTGTGGACCGCGGACCAGCCCGCCGTGAGGATCTCCACCTGGGCGGGGGTGATACCGAGCGGATTGACGGAGTACTGCCCGCTGTACGTGATCTCCGCCGGCGGTGGGGGAGGTGGTGCGGTGGACTGTCGCTCATGCGTGGCGGCCGAGGTCAACGGGGTCCCCCTGACGGTTGTCCGGCATGGTCGTTCGGCTTAACGAGCACCCCGGGATATCGAACACATGTGTTTCGGTCGGGTCCGGATCCCCGAGACGGAGCGCGCGTCGGCGTGTGGATGATGCACGGACCCTTGCGCCCCAACGGGTATGCCAAGGAGGGTGGTTGGCCGAAACGCCGATGCTGACGTTCACGGCTGCCGAGATGGTCGCGTTGGTGCGGTCAGGTGGCGGCGGGAGCAAGGGCGCCGGTCCCCGGATCCGCTACGCGGTTCGGGCTCGTTCAATCCGAACGCCGCAGTGGCCGTTCCGGTCGGCGCCACCGTGCTGAACGACGAGGGAGGCAGACCGCGCACACCAGAGTCGAGAAGCACACCGCTCAAGGCCGGTTGACGAGATCCCGGTCATCATGGTGATCGCCGGGGTCTCCGTCGCTTCCGCGGCATGGTTGGCGGCATGAACCGCCGAAGGCCGCTGCGCGACCTTGCCCGCGACCCTGGACCCTGGCCCGAAGCCGGCCTCACGGACCCGGTGCCGCCGCCGTCCAGCACATCGCCCGCGCCCTGAGCGTGGTGATGAGCGGGCGGCGCCGTGGTGCCCTGGCGCAGCGGCTCATACTCGGGGCGTTTTCGTAACGCTGTCGTGAGATGTCAGCGCAGCGGCATGGGCATCCTTCTCGGTCGGCTGCTGAGGGGTGTGGGTAGGACATACCGAGGCGAAGGCTGTGGCGAGCTGGTCGAGCAGGGGCGCTGCGGAGGGGTGGGGGTCACGGCGTGGTGTGATCGCGTAGATGCCACGGGTCGGAGGATCGACAAGGGGCATGGTGGTGACGCCGGTCCGCAGGGCGCCCGTCAGCACGCCGGGTATCAGCGCGATGGCGTGACCGGTTGCGACCAGGGCCAGCTTGCCGACCAGATCGGCTGCGGTGAGGTCGATGCGGGCGCTTACCCCGGCGCGGGCGGCGTGTTGGCGCAGAAGCGCCGCCGAGCCGTCGGTGTCCTCGACCCAGGTCTGGTCGGCCAGCGTCTGCATGTGCACCGGGCCGCGCCCGGCCTGCGGATGGCCGACGGGCAGTGCGACGACCATGTCGTCCAGCCCGAGGAACCGGCGCTCGACCCGGGGGTCTTGGGGCAGCCCTGGCGGTGCGTCGGTGACAACAGCGATGTCGAGATCGCCGGCGATCACGCGGTCGTGTAGTTGCGCGCTCAGGTCCGGCAGCAGATTCCACCGGATGGATCCGGCTCGCTCGAGCAGCCCCCGGATGGCCTCGGGAACGATCCCTGCGGCCAGAGACGGTGTCGCCCCAACAGCCAGCGGTCGATTGAACGTTCCGTCACGAACGTCTCGTACGGCACGAACAGCGCGGTCCGCCTCGTTGAGTGTGGCCACGGCGTGATGCCGGAAGACCTCGCCGGCAGGCGTCGGACGCACACCGCGCGCATGGCGTTCCACCAGAGGCACGCCGAGTTGCCGCTCCAGCCCGGCGATCTGCCGTGAGACGGCCGACTGCGTGTGATTGAGCTCGGCGGCCGCCGCCGACAGCGACCCGAGTCGGCACACGGTCACGAAGGTCCGCCACACCGTCAGTTCCATGGCATCAGTATGCGCAGCCACATGCGTCTCCCGCATGGCGGCCCTGCACGATATGCGCTTGTTGCAGTCTTCCTGGTGCGCCACTGTGGCGTGCATGACCACACCGCACACGATCGCCGTCCTCGGCTTGGGGCGCATGGGTGGCGCGATCGCGACTCGACTCACTGCCCAGGACTGGGACGTCGTGGGCTGGACACGCTCAGGGCGCACATCAGGCGCCGTCAAGACGACCGGCGACCCGAACGAGGCAGTGGCAAGGGCCGGTCTCGTGCTCCTCGCGTTGTTCGACGGCCCGGCCTGCCAGCAGGTCCTCGACGACGTCCGTGACTCGCTGCGACCGGACACGATCGTGCTGAACACCAGCACCATCGCTCCTGCCGAGGCGTCGAATCTGGCCCGGCAGCTCGGCTCGTCCTATGTCCACGCGCCCGTGCTCGGCTCCGTGCCGGCTGCCGTCGCGGGCGCCCTGCGGATTCTCGCCGCTGCCGACCAAGAAGCGCTCGATCGAGCCCGACCGGTTCTGGAAACGCTCGGCACCGTGCGGCGCGTCGACGACGCCTCCACCGCCGCCGCGCTCAAGCTGATCGCCAACAACAGCCTCGCCGGCGCTGTCCTCGCACTGCGCGACTCACTGCGGCAAGCCGACGCCCTCGGCCTGCAGCGCGCCCAAGCGCTGGACGTCCTCGAACTCGGCCGGCTCGGTGGGCTCGTGGCCCGCAAACGCCCCTTCCTCGACAGTGAGTCGCCCGTCGGCACCGCCGACTTCACGATCGGTGCGCTGGTCAAGGACATGACTCTGCTGGCCGACGCGTCCAACACGCCTCTGCGCAGCGCCGTCGGTCTGGCTGACACCCCTGCCGCCCCCGAGGCCGACATCGCCATTGCCGCCACGGTACCCGCTGTGTCGGACGCCGTTCTCGAACCGCTCCGTGCCTACATTCGCGGACATGCCACCGGCGAGCCCACCCACTTCCGCGACGCGTTCCTGCCCACCGCCCACATCGAGGGAATCCGGGGCGGCGCTTTCGTCTCGTGGCCCCTGGATGAATACTGCGCTCTCTTTCACGGCCACTCGGCCCCGGACGAACCGAGCCGCTCTCGCCGGATCGACAGCGTCGACGTCCACGGCACTGTCGCGACCGCGACCATGACGCTCCGGCACGGCGCGGACACCTTCACCGACATCTTCCTGCTGGTCCGCGTCGGCGACAGTTGGCGCATCGCCAACAAGGCTTATCACCGGCACTCGTGAGACAGCGAGAAGCGATCCCTCGCCCGTTTCAGCGTCGCGTCAGGTTCAGGTGTTCCGGCGGGTGAAGCCGGTGTTGCCCTGGCTGGTCCCTCGGTCCACCGACCAGACTTCCGGCCCGCCCGCGAGTTCCATCTTCCTCCTCTCGGCCCCCGCCGGGGCCGGGCGCAGAGGTGTTCACCACTCGGGGTCAAGCCCCGATCCCGCCGGCGCCCACCCACTGCCATCCCACCGTCCGATCACAGTCAGGCACACGCTGGGCTGAGTTCCCGGCCTGGCAGATACAGCGACCACTCTTCAGGGGTGAAGTCTCGGTTGACGGCCCGGCAGATGCGGCGGATGGTTTCGGATGGTGTAGAGAGGTTCACGTCCCACAGTCGCACCGTCTTGTCCCAGCCGCCGGTGGCGAGGGTACGGCCGTCCGGGCTGAACGCCACCGTGAACACATGCCCGGTGTGGCCGGTGAGGGTGCGGCGGGTCTTGCCGGTGGCCACGTCCCACAGCCGTACCGTCTGATCACGGCCGCCGGTGGCGAGGGTGCGGCCGTCCGGGCTGAACGCCACCGCGTACACGGGACCGGTGTGGCCGGTGAAGGTGCGGCGAAGTTCGCCGGTGGCCACATCCCACAACCGCGCCGCATGGTCGCCGCCGCCGGTGGCGAGAGTGCGGCCGTCGGGACGGAACGCCACCGCTTCCACGGAGCCGGTGGGGCCGGTGAGGATGCGGCGGGTTCTGCCGGTGGCCACGTCCCACAGCCGTGCGGTCCCATCGCCGCTGCCGGTGGCGAGGGTGCGGCCGTCCGGGCTGAACGCCAGCGCGCCCACACCATCAGTGTGGCCGGTGAAGGTATGACGGGGTTCGCCGGTGGCCACGTCCCACAGCCGTGCGGTCCCATCGCCGCTGCCGGTGGCGAGGGTGCGGCCGTCCGGGCTGAACGCCAGCCCGCCCACACCGTCAGTGTGGCCGGTGAGGGTGTGGCGGGTTTCGCCGGTGGCCACGTCCCACAGCCGAGCCGCATGGTCGCCGCCGGTGGCGAGGGTGCGGCCGTCCGGGCTGAACGCCAGCGCGCCCACGTCCTGGGTGTGGCCGGTGAGGGTGCGGCGGACTTCTCCGGTGGCCACGTCCCACAGCCGCACCGTATCGTCCGAGCCCCCGACGGCGAGAGTGCGGCCGTCCGGACTGAACGCCACCGCGTCCACGGAGCCGGTGTGGCCGGTGAGGCTGCGGCGGACTCCGCTCCTGGTCACATCCCACAACCGCGCCGTATCGTCGAAGCTGCCGGTGGCGAGGGTACGGCCGTCGGGGCTGAACGCCACCGCAGCCACCTCGCCGGTGTGGCCGGTGAGGGTGCGGCGGACTTCTCCGGTGGTCACGTCCCACAACCGTGCCGTCTTGTCGCGACCGCCGGTGGCGAGGGTGTGGCCGTCGGGGCTGAATGCCACCGCAGCCACCTCGCCGGTGTGGCCGGTGAGGATGCGGCGGGTTCTGCCGGTGGTCACGTCCCACAGCCGCGCCGTATCGTCGTCGCTGCCGGTGGCGAGGGTGTGGCCGTCGGGGCTGAATGCCACCGCAGCCACCTCGCCGGTGTGGCCGGTGAGGATGCGGCGGACTTCTCCGGTGGTCACGTCCCACAGCCGCGCCGTCTTGTCGCGACCGCCGGTGGCGAGGGTGTGGCCGTCGGGGCTGAACGTCACCGCAGCCACGTCCTGGGTGTGGCCGGTGAGGGTGCGGCGGACTTCTCCGGTGGTCACGTCCCACAACCGAACCGCCTTGTCCTGACCGCCGGTGGCGAGGGTACGGCCGTCGGGACTGAACGCCACCGCTTCCACGGAGCCGGCGGGGCCGGTGAGGATGCGGCGGGTTTCGCCACTGGCTACGTCCCACAGCCGCACCGTCCCGGCTTGGCTGCCGGTGGCGAGGGTGCGGCCGTCGGGGCTGAACGCCACCGTGTACACGAGGCCGGTGGTGCTGATGAGGGTGCGGCGGGTTCTGCCGGTGGTCACGTCCCACAGCCGCGCCGAATGGTCGCCGCTGCCGGTGGCGAGGGTGCGGCCGTCGGGGCTGAACGCCACCGCGGACACGAGGCTGGCGTGGCCGGTGAGTGTGGTCCGCAAGGGGCGGGAGACGGCTGTGTCGAGGCTGGTGATGGCTTCGGTCGTAGGGCTGGTGCGGTAGGCCTGGACGGCCAGCAGGGACGCCAGATCGGGGTCGGTGTCCATCAGAGTGGCGGACTGCGCGGCCAACTGCCGGGACTGGGCCGTCTTCTGTGCGGTGATGGTGCTCTGGCGTTGCAGGAAGGCCAGGCCGGCGGCGATGAGGGCCAGGGTGAGCAGGCCGGTCAGGGCGATGTTGATGCGGCGGGTACGGCGAAGCGCGGCGTGCTGTCGTTGACGACTGTCGTTGAGGAAATCGGTGATGTGCGGGGGCAGACCGCGGTGCTGGGCCAAGGCGGTGCCCTCGGCGAGATCAGTGCCGTCCAGCAGGTCGCCGGGGTGACCGGTCTCGGCGTGGCGGGCCTGCTGTTCGCCGACGCGTTGGAGCCAAGTGTGGAAGTGGTGGTCGGCGGCGATCCAGTCGCGTAGGTCGGTCCAGTCGCGGACGAGTGCGTCGTGGACGAGTTCGGCGGTCGCGGCGTCGGGGGTGCCGTCAGGGCGGGGCACGGTGCGGGTGGCGATGATCCGGTGGCCGGTCAAGGCGGCCATGACCGTCTCGAAGGTCTGGTCGTCCTGCGGGGTGGCCGTGTAGGGGTCGGTGGCCAGGGCGCGCAGGTCGGTCAGGGGCACTTGGCGGCGGGTGGCCGGGATGGCGTGGGCGTCGTCGGCCGGCCGTACCAGGGCGGTCAGGATCCGCCGTGCGGTGGGGCGGTGGTCGGCGGGCATGCCGGCGAGGACTGTGTTGCACCAGGTGGTCAGGGCGCCGGTGACTTCGCCGATCCGGTCGTAGGCGCGGTGGGTGAGCCTGCCGTCCTCACGGCGCTCCCATAGCTGACTCAAGGCCAGTTGGAGGGGCGGCAGCAGGGTGACCGGTGCCTGCCGGGTGACCGAGGCGGTGGGATCGGCGGCCAGGACATCGGTGATGATGCGTTGCGCCAGGCCGTCTTCCGTACTGGCGCCCGCGGTGTGGGCGGGCCTGGTGATGATGGCGTGCAGATCCTGGATGTCCAAGGTGGCGGGGATGTTGAGCAGGCCAGGGGACGCGGCCTCCAGCAGGTCTGGGGCCCAGGCGGCCAGGCGCGCGTAGAAGTCGTCGCGCATGACCAGGATCGCGGTGACCGCCACCGATGAGCCGATCAGGGCCACGAGTTGTTCGGCAGCGGCGTGCTGTCGGGTCGGCTGCCGGCCGGCGGCGGGCTCGGTGAGTAGTTCCTCGAACTGGTCGATGACCAGCACCAGGCGCCGGTCTCCCGGCTCCGCCGCGAGTCTGCGCTCGGTCGCTGTGACGATCCCGACGCTCGTGGCGCCGGGCAGCCCGGCACGCTCCAGTTCGGCGAGCAGGTCCTGCCCGGGGCGGGCGATCACGTGCAGCCAACGGTCGCTGCCGGGCAGCCGGCCCTCGGCCAGGGCCGGCAGCACTCCTGCCTGCACCAGCGACGACTTGCCCGCACCGGAGGGTCCGAGGAGCAGCAGCCCACGACGCTGCCTGGTGAGAGCCGCCACGACGCGTTCGACCGCGGCCTCCCGGCCGTGGAACCACCCTGCGTGCTCGGCGGTGAACGGCTCAAGACCGCGGTAGGGGTGCACCTGCTGCTCGGCCAGGTCGGGCCATACCTGGCGCAGCACCTGGGTGGGGGTCGCGTAGGCGACTGCGACGCCGCGGGCGTGGGAGTCGGGGGCGGTGATGGCGGTGACCATGCCGATCACCAGGCCGGTGACCTCATCGAGCACCGGTCCTCCGCTGAATCCCGTGGTCAGGTCGTTGGCGTCGGCCAGTTGCAGAAGGAGGCCCGCACTGCTGGGGAGCAGGTCACCGGCTGTGCCGTAGCCGAAGTGGCCGCCGGCAGGTGCCTGGGAGGGGAATCCGTAGGACCGGATGCGGTGTCCGCGGCAGCCTGCCGCGGACCCCAGCCGCACCGGTCGGGCACCCGTCGGGGCGCTGTCCAGGCGCACGACCGCGAGGTCCTCGGCCCGCGGTCCGCGCCACGACGCGGACAGCACGTGCCCGGTCAGGTGTGGGCTGCCGGGCAGGTGCGGGAAAGTCAGTCGCACGCGCCCGCCGGGCTCCTGGCCGGCAGCCTGGACGACGTGTGCGCAGGTGACGACGGTATCCTCGGCGACGAGAAAACCCGTCCCGGCCGTCCGGCCGTCCTCGGCGAGGACTCGGGCAATTGCGTCGAGCACTGCTGGCCGCTCCTGCCCGGCTGCCTCCCGGCCCGTGTCATCGGTGGCAGTCATGCCTCCCACCCCCAGGCTGCCGTCACAGCGCACCGTCAGGGGACTCCTGACGGTTCCACACCACTCTGACTTGCAGATGCACCGCCGATTCACTCTTGGCGATGACGGCTCCGGCCTGAGCCGACAGGTCCACCCCGAACTCCACCTCGATTTCATCCGGACCGGCCTGCCGTAACTGCTCCAGCACCGCCCGCGCGGTCTCCCGCACGGGTACCAGCGCCTGCTGCACAGTTTGCGGCAGCTCCCGCACCGCATCCGCGACGCGCCCGGCCTTCACCGGTCCATCCACCTCCGGCGCGGCCTCGACCAGCACCACGCCCCCGCCCTCCAGTGGAAGCCGCACGAAACTCTGCACCTGCACCCCTGTACGTCGTATCCGGACCACCGCGTTGGACGCGGACGGACGAAGACACTACCCCGCCCGCTCCCCGCGCAGACCGGGTAGACGGCGACTTGGCTGTCACAGCCGGCTCAAGGACGAAGGGCTGGACGCGGTGCGCCGGGCGGGCTTGGGGGTGACCTCGACCAGGCGCCGTGCTGAATGAGTGGAGCTGCGGGTGAGGGAAGCGTTGGCCGAGCAGGGGGGCACTGTGCTGTTCAAGGCCGATGCCGAGCGCATGCGCGAGGACACGAAGCCATGGACATTGGTGAACGGTGACGAGCCCGCATACGCCTGGAGACCGCGGCCTTGGCGGGTGTCGGCGCCAGCCTGAGGAGCTCGCGGGCCTCGGGCCGGCACAGCCTGTTGGTGCGCATGGCGAAGGCTTCCGGAGCGGCGGGGCAGAGGGAACGATGCCGTGCGTCCGCCCGGTGCGCACACCTTTCCTGTCACCGTGGGGAGCGCACAAGCCGATCGGCGCATGCGGTCCCGCATGCGCCGATCGGCTTGGCCTGGCTCGGCCTGACTCAATGGTTACTTGATGTAGACGAGGCCGTCAGTGGTGACGGTGGGGCGGCCGCTGGTGCCCACGACGACGATCTTGATCGTGTGCTTGGCGCTGCTGGACCAGCTCTTGGTCCAGATCGCCTGCCGGTACAGGGTGGTCGCCGACTTGAGGTCGACAGTGGCGACCTTGGTGCCGTCGACGTAGACGTACGCTTGGCCGGAGCTGGAGGCCCGGGACACCACCCAGGCCGCGGAGCGGCCGGTGAAGGTCCAGCTGAGGTCGGCGCCCTTGGAGGCGCTGGAGTAGGACTTGCCCCCGAGGTAGCTGGTGGACGACCGGCTGGTCCACGTGCCGGTCTTCGCGGCGGAGCTCTCCTGAAGGATCACAGGGGTATAGGCCGGGGAGGAGGTGCGGTAGTTGCCGGCGTAGTCGTAGGCCCGCATCGACCAGGTCGTGGCGGTCCCGGACTTGGCGGTGCGGCTGGAGCTGGTGGTGGTCGGGTTGAACGTCGCCGTGGTCGGGGACAGCAGCTTCACGCTCTGCAGCGCCTTGTCGTCGGTGGCCTTCCAGCCGAGAGTGACAGGCACGGCGGACGTGTTGACGGTGCCGGCACGCAGGGAGAGCTGCGGAGTGGTGGTGAAGGTCGGTGCGGTCGTCTCCGCCACGACGTTCAGCGCGGAGCTGGTCGCGGTCTTGCCGGACTGGTGTACGGCCCGCACGGCGATGGTGTGGCTGCCGAGGGGCAGGGTGGCGCCGACGGAGGTGGCGGTGCCGGAGGTGGTGGCCACGGTCTTGCCGTCGACGAGCAGTTGGAAGCTCTTGATGAGCGAGCCAGGTGTGGTGGCTTTCCAGTGCGCGGTGATCGCGCCCTTGGTGTAGTAGGTCGATCCGGACGCGGTCGCGCCGCCCAGTGAGGTGACCTTCAGGCCCTGTACCGGTCCGGCCGCCCAGGCCCGGATGGTCGGCAGCTGGGGGTAGAGGGAGTTTCCGGGGCATTGGGTGTTGTAGCCGTCGCGGTGGCCGGAGATCCGCTGGAAGGTGTAGGCGCTTCCTGCGGTGAAACTGGTGCTGAAGTAGTTCTTCTGGGTGGCTCCGGCGGTGAGCTGGGTGGTGCCGGCCGGGTCGGCGCCGTACTGGCCGAGCTTCCAGGCCGCCAGACGGGCGATCGAGGCCAGCGCGGCGTTGGAGGCGCTGGTGGTGGTGTAGTCGCCGAGGACTGCGATGCCCGCGGCCTCACGGTTCCAGCCGTAGGTGTGGGCGCCCAGCACGGGCAGGTCCACACCGCCCTTGCGGCCCTCGAAGAGGGTGCCGCACTTGTCGACGAGGAAGTTGTAGCCGATGTCCTTCCAGCCCTCGACCTGTACGTGGTAGGCGTAGATGCTCCGCACGATCGACGGTGAGTCGGCGCAGGAGTAGTCGTTGGCGCCGTCGGTGTGATGGACGAACACGGCCTTCACGTCCGCGTTGTACTCCGGCGCCTGCGGGCTGATCGACTCGTCGGCGCCCCAGCCTGCGCGGTCGACGATCGGCGGCTCGGGCACAGTGGACGGCGGCGCGGTCGGCCTGGTGGGCGACGGGCTCGCCGTGGCGGAGGCGGAGGCCGAGGCGGAGTCCGAGTCGGTGGGAGTGGCCGTGGACGTGGTGGTGTCCGTCGGGGCCGGGGCCGGGGACGTGGCGGTCTGGCCATCCGTGGGCGTCACGGTGGTGCCGTCGCTGGGAGAGACAGGATCGGCGGGGGTGCTGCTGCTCGTGGCGTCGGGGCTTCCCTCTGCGACGAACGCGGCCGGCTCGCTGCCGGGCGCCTTGGCCTCGGCATCGGTCACCACGCCCGGATCGACCAGGTTGACCTCCAGTCCCTTGGGCAGGGCAGTGGTGGTGCCGTTCTTGCGGACGACCTGTACCTGAACACCGTTGGAGGACCCGACCCACAGCGGCTCGGACGCGCCGCGTACGCGGCGTCCCGGCTTCTCCAGCGGATCCACGTTCAGTTCCAGGTCGCGCCAGGCGCTCCACTCCCCGGTCGCCGTGCTGCGGGTGCGCACCTGCGCCGTGCCGTGCAGCCGCGTGGTGGCACCCGTCCAGGAGACGCCGAGCATCGAGAACTGCGAGGTGTCCGTGCGCGCCAGATCCTGCCGGTCGGCAGCGGCGCCTTTCAGTGCGAGGGCGTAGACCTTGACCGGCCGCTTGGCCCGGCCGGTCGCGCCGGGATCGGCCGACGGGCTGGCGACGGCGTAGGTCACCCCTCCGCCTCCCAGCACCACGGCACCCAGCGTCAGCCACACCCGGCGTCTCAGGTTCAGCGGTCTGTACGCATGCGACGTACGACGGCTCACGACGTATCCACCCCACACAAGGCCCGCGAATGGGCCGTAGAAGAAGAACACAGGAAGCACACCCGTCACATGGGCGGCTCATCCGTCCAGCGCACCCCGGCCGTCAAACATCACGGGCCCCGGGAATATTGTGATGTAGATCACTTCTACTCGTGCGGGCGCCACCAGCGGTCGGGGCCTGGACGTCAGGGGGCTACGGCGTCGGTGTCTGCCCGGGGCCGGGTGCGTACCAAGAGCGGACGTGCACTCTGTACCAGCCGCCGACGCCGAGGAAATCGCCGAGGCCGCCCTCTTCCTGGCTTCGGACGCCTCCTCGTTCGTCACCGGCGCCGGACTCTTCGCCGACGGCGGCTACACCCGGGCCTGATCGACACCCTGCTCGCGGTAGTCGTGCCCGATCCGCCAGCGCCTCTTCGCGCATCGCACCAGGCCGACGATCGGGGTGGGGGGCAGGCAGGTTGGTCACCGGTAGCCGGTCGACTCGTCGGCTTCTTCGGGCTGTTCGGCCAGACCGGATCGAGGGGCTGGCCGCGCACCTGCGAGGCACCGAGACGACGGTGGTGACCGGCCTGCGCGGCAGCGCGAGGCCGGTGGTCCCCGCGCAGCGCGTACCCGGCCCGGCACGGGGCCGCGCCCCGGCGCCCGGCGACTGGCCCGGACGGGCGGGACACCACCGGCGCCGGCCGCACGGAGGCGCCCCGGAGGGCGGCTCGGGGCCGAGGTCCGTGCCCGGTTCCGGGCACCCGTGCCGCTGCCGGACACGGTCGACTACGGCGCGGACGGCGACGGGCGCTCCACCCTGCGGGGCCTGTCCGGCAGGCTCCACGCAGGCTCCACCTGTCCGGCGGGGTACGTCCGCTGTTCGTGAGCAACTTCCCGGGAAGAAAGCGGAGTTGAACCGCCCGATGGGCCGTACGCTGCCTTGTGTGACGAGACTTGTGCCAACGGGGACGGGAGCCGCCGTGCTGACGGCGGTGCTGCTGGGAGCACTTACCGGTTGCGGAAGCGACGGTCCGGACGCGCTGGAGAAGGAACTGGGCCGCAAATGCCAGGGCCGGGTGGCGGCCGACAGCGTGGATGTGAGGCTGGCCGAGGGAGTGACCGCCGAGGTCGTCTCCTCCTGGCATCCAGACGGCCAGGGCCAGTGCTGGGTGAACGCGAGGGGCAGGAGCAGCTTCTTCGAGCCGTTCGCCCTGGAGGTCACCGCCGCCACCGACGCCGCGGGCGCCGAGAAGGCCCGCCGCGAACTCTGCTCCACCATCCGCGCCGACGCCGACGCCTACCTGCTCTACGCCGGCAGTCGGGACCACTGCTCGGCCTACTCGCTGAAGACCGGCGAGTACGTGGCACACGGCGCGGTCGGCCGCTACAACGCCTCGATACACATCCTCGGGGTGCGCCCCGTCGACGGTGTCGACGCGCCCCAGAAGAAGGCGCGCGAGGAGTTCGAGCGGGTGATGGGCGACCTGCGTGAGCACTACCAGCGCTGACACCGGCCGCCCGCGCCGCCTGGAGCCAACGGGCGCCCTCTCCCGTGGTCGCGGCCGGCACAAAGATCGGACTTCGACGCGAGCGGGGCGTAGGCCGAACGGGACCGGGCCCGGCGCACCGGGGACTGCTGGAGCGAGGTCCGCCGGGTCCTGCTGACCCGCGAGCAGACCATCGAGTACGAGCTGCTGCCGGCCGAGGGCAAGCACGGCGACCCCGGATGGCTTGCCTTCGCCGCCCGCTGCGGCTTCGGCCCCCAGCACCCGGTGCAGGGGGAAGTTCGTCTCCGCTCGTGTCCGTCACGGCACGGCCGGCGCGATGGCCGGGCCGGGCCGGGTCGGCGCGGCGGGCGACAACGCTGCCTGGAGGGCTTCTTCGCACTACCGCGGAAGAACGTCCTCGACCGCCGCACCTGGGCCACCCGCCACGTCCGTCACCCCGGTCGGCTCGTCGACCGGGGTGACGATGACGTCGGTTGGGGTACCGCCGGAGACGTCGGGGGACTCACACCATGCGCAGGGTCCAGCTCCAGCGGTGCACCCCCGGTGTGACGAGGTAGGCGGGGAAGGTGTCGGGGCCGCAGGAGGCCGTACCGAGGCCCCGGTGTGCGGCGTCGATGTGAACCACGCAGCCGGTCCGCGGCGCGAGTTCGTCGTGGTGCGCGGCGGCGGTGAGGTCCTCGGCGCGGTAGCGGGTGACGGAGACCTGGCGGGGCTCGTCCAGCTCGACCGCGAGTCCGGTGGCGTCGGGCGACGACAGCGTGAACCGCCGTACGCCGTGCCGGCCGCCGCTTTCCTGGGGGCGCAGGTACGGGGTGAACAGGTCGTCGACGGGCAGTGCGTGGTGGCCGACCGGTGCCCCGGCGGCCCGGTCCGGGTACGACTCCCAGGGACCCTGTCCGAACCACTCCAGCAGACCGAGCCCGGCCACCGTCTCGAAGACCGAGCCGATCCGGGCCACGTCGTGGAACTCCTCGGGCAGCTCGGCCGACTCGTCGACCCGGACGCCGCCCTCGACGGGCGTGAACTCCTGCCGGTGCCGGACCACCCCGAGCGTGCACGCGTATTCAGCCTCCACGGTCACCCGTTCGCCGTCCCGGTGCACGGAGACCACCTCGCGCACCAGCCGGTCCAGGCCCCAGGCGCGCCAGCGCGTCGCCATCCCGCCCAGCTCGTCGTTGTCGGTGGGCGCACGCCACAGCGACAGCGTCGGGGCGGTGGTCAGCAGCGGGTGGCGCAGCAGGCCCTCGGCGTCCACGTCGACGGCCGGCCCGGCCACGACCGGCTGCCTCGGCGCGTCCGCCGCCCGCAACCGGATCTGGGGCGCGCACACCTCCGTACCGGCCGGTGCCCACGCCTGGTCCTCGGCGGTCGTCACCCGCAGCGTCAGCCACGCCTCGCCGCCGTCGGCCGGCACCGTGAACGGCAGCGGTACGGCCGCGGTCTCACCCGGCCGCAGATCGGGCAGTCCGGCCGGGCCGGTCAGGGTACGGCCGTCGGCCAGCGCCAGTTCCCAGGTGCCGGTCAGCCAGTCCAGGCCGCGGAAGTGCTGGTGGTTGGCGAGGACGATGCCCTCGTGCCCGAGGGATCGGATGCGGACCGGTGCCGCGATCTCCCGGTGCTCGTACATAGCGGGCTTGGGGGTGCGGTCGGGGAAGACGATCCCGTCCGCGACGAACGACCCGTCGTGCACGGTCTCGCCGAAGTCACCGCCGTACGCCCAACGGTGGCCGGGCGCGGCGACACCGTTGCCGTACAGTCCGGCGTCCGCGCGCCCGACCGGCCTGCCGTCGCTCACGCGCTGGAGGATTCCGTGGTCCCAGAACTCCCAGATGAACCCGCCCTGAAGGCCCTCGGTGGCCTCGATGGCGGCCCAGTGGTCGGCCAGCGTGCCGTTGCTGTTGCCCATCGCATGCGAGTACTCGCACTGGATCAGCGGCTTGGTCTGCTGCCCGGACAGCGCGTGGGCCAGGCAGTCCTCCAGCGGCGCGTACATGGGGCAGGCGATGTCGGACGCCACGCCCGGGTCCGCCCAGCCGCGCTTGGCCGCGCCCTCGTACTGGATCGGCCGGGTGGGATCGCGCCGGCGCACCCAGCCCGCCGCCGCGTCGTGGTTGGCGCCGTAGTCGGACTCGTTGCCCAGCGACCAGACGATGACCGAGGGGTGGTTCCTGTCGCGCAGCACCATGCGCGAGACGCGATCCACGAAGGCGTTCAGGTAGCGCGGGTCGTCGGCGATCTCATGGGCGTGGTCGTGGGACTCGATGTCCGCCTCGTCGACGACGTAGAAGCCCAGTTCGTCGGCGAGGTCGTACAGCCACGGGTCGTTCGGGTAGTGCGAGGTGCGGATCGCGTTGAAGCCGAACCGCTTCAGCAGCACCAGGTCCGCGCGCATGTCGTCGTACGACACCGTCCGCCCGGTCAGCGGATGGAAGTCGTGCCGGTTGACGCCGCGGATGAAGACCCGCTCGCCGTTGACCAGCAGGTCCCGGCCGACGATGTCGACGTCCCGGAAGCCGATGCGGTGGTGCGAGGAGTCGGCGACCGTGCCGTCCGGGCGGTGCAGCCGTACGGTCAGTCCGTACAGCTCGGGCTGCTCCGCGTTCCAGGTGCGCACCTCGGGCACGACGGCGCGGATACGGACCTCGCCCAGGAAGTCGGAGACCCGCTCGTCCTCGGCGTTGAGCCGGTCGAACTCGGTGTCCTGGGCCAGGAGTTCACCGTCCAGTTCGCCGGTGACGTACCAGCCCTCGGGCAGCGCCCGGTCGCCCGCCGCGTTGCGCACCAGGCAGTCCACGCGCAGGTCGCCGTCCTGGCGTGCCCGTACGGTCACGTCCGCGAGGTGCAGGGGGTCGGTCGTGTACAGCAGCACGGAACGGGTGATCCCGCCGTGCCACCACTGGTCCTGGTCCTCGATGTGCGTGGCGTCGGACCACTTGGCCACCGTCAGCCGTACGACCGACGGCTCACCGGGGCGCACCACGTCGGTCAGGTCGAACTCGGCGGCCAGGTGGGAGTCCTTGGAGATCCCGACGGGCCGTCCGTCGACGTGCACCAGCAGTACGCTCTCGGCTGCCCCGACGTGCAGGACGATCCGGCGGCCGGCCCAGTCGGCGGGGACGTCCACGTGTCGTTCGTACACACCGGTGGGATTGGCGGCGGGCGACTGCGGAGGGAATTCCGCGTACGGCATACGGACATTGGTGTACTGCGGCAGGTCGTCGGTGTCCTGCATGGTCCACGCGCCCGGGACGTGTGCCGTCGACCAAGTGCCGTGGACCGTCGCCTCCGGCGTCGGCAGGAGCTGGAAGCGCCAGTCGCCGTCCAGGGACAGGGCGCCGGAGCGCCGGTCGACGGCGTTCATGGGCAGCCGCCCCCAGGAGGTCACCTCGGGTGCCTGCCAGGGGCGCAGTGCCAGGAGCGGGTCCGTCAACGGATGGCTCCCTTGCCGAGGTCGCCGATGATCTGCTTGGCGCCGATCGCGAAGACGATCAGCAGCGGGACGAGGGCGAGGAGCGCGCCGGTCACGACGATTCCGTAGTCGGTGGTGCCGTGCGTGCCGTTGAGCTGGGACAGGGCCACCTGGAGGGTGACGTTGCGGGGGTTGGTGAGGGCGATCAGGGGCCAGGCGTAGTCGTTCCACTGGCCCATGAAGGTGAAGATGCCGAGGAAGGCCAGGCCGGGCCGGACCACCGGCAGGGCCACGTGCCAGTACTGGCGCAGGAAGTTCGCGCCGTCGATGCGGGAGGCGTCGAGGAGTTCGTCGTGGATGGCGCCCCTCATGTACTGGCGCATCCAGAAGATGCCGAACGCGTTGGCCGCGGCGGGCACGATCAGCGAGGTCATCGTGCCGATCCAGCCCAGCTTCGCCATGATCACGAACTGCGGGATGGCGGACAGCTGCGCCGGCACCATGAAGATGAGCATCAGCAGCGCGAACAGCACGTTCTTGCCGGGGAAGTCGAACTTGGCGAAGACGAAGGCCGCCAGCGAGTCGAAGAACAGGACCAGGAAGGTCACCGAGCCCGCCACCAGCAGCGAGTTCCCCATCGAGCCGAAGAAGGCGACGCTGTGGAAGAGGTTGCGGACGTTCTCCAGGAAGTGCGAGCCCGGCAGCAGCTTCGGGGGATAGGCGAAGATCTCCGACGACGTGTGCGTCGACATGATGACGGCCCAGTAGAACGGGAAGGCCGACAGCAGCAGACCGACGATGAGTACGGCGTGCAGCGCGATGCCCCGGGTGCGGGTTCCCCGGATGCGCCCGTGCCCGCGGGTTCCTTGGATGGATGCCATGGTGATCGGCCTTCCTAGTCTTCGCCCCGGCGCTGCACCAGGCGCCAGTTGATGATCGAGAAGAGGATGACGACGAGGAAGACGCCCCACGCCACGGCGGCTCCGTAGCCGAAGTCGTTGTTGTCGAAGGTCTGCTGGAAGAAGTAGAGGACCATCGTGCGGCCCGCGTGGCCGGGACCGCCGGAGAACGTGGACTCGTTGGCGGTGTTCTGGAGCAGCACCTGCGGTTCGGAGAAGCTCTGGAGGCCGGTCACCGTGGACACGACGAGCACGAACAGCAGCACCGGCCGCAGCATCGGCAGCGTGATCCGGAAGAAGGTCTGCACGGGACCGGCGCCGTCCATGCGGGCCGCCTCGTACAGCTCGCTCGGGATGGTCTGGAGGCCGGCCAGGAAGATGATCGCGTTGTAGCCGGTCCACTGCCAGGTCATCAGCGTGGCGATGGCGATCTTGATGCCCCACGGCGTGTTCAGCCACGCCACCTGATCGAGGCCGACCGCCTGCAAGAGGGCGTTCACCAGGCCGAAGTTGGTGGAGAAGACCGAGCCGAAGACGATCGCGACGGCCACCACCGAGGTGACGTTCGGCAGGAAGTAGGCGAAGCGGTAGACGTTCTTGAAGCGGACCGCCGAGTTGAGCATCACGGCCGTCACCATCGCCAGGAAGATCATGGGGAAGGTGGCCAGCGCCCAGATGACGATGGTGTTCCCGACCGACTGCCAGAAGTCGCTGTCGCTCAGCAGGTACCGGTACTGCGACAGGCCCGCCCACTCCATCGAGCCGAGGCCGTCCCAGCGGTGAAGGGAGACGTAGAGCGAGAAGCCGACCGGGATCAGGCCGAAACAGAGGAAGAGGAGGTAGAAGGGGGAGATCGCGGCGTAGAGGTGCCAGTACCTGCGCAGACCCGTGCGGGGGCGGCCGGCCGGGAGGCTCTCCACGGTCGGCGCGGGCTTCTCGAGTGCGGTGGCCATCAGTAGCTCACCCCCAGGTGCTTGGCGATCCGGCGGCACTTGCCCATGGCGTCACTCCAGGCCTTCTCCGGGTCCTTGCCGAGGACGCCGACGTTCTTGATCTCGTCGAGGATGGGCTGCGAGAGCGCCACGTCGTACGGGCTGTTGTAGGCGACCACGATCTTCTGCGCGGCGGGGCCGAAGACGTCGGTGGTGACCTGACCGCCGAAGAAGGGGTCCGGCTCCCGCAGTTGCCTCATGTCGTACGTGGCGGGCGTGGAGGGGAACAGACCCGCATCGACGTACCCCTGGGCCTGGTTGGCGGCGTTCAGGATCCAGGTGATGATCCGGAACGCCTGCTCGGGCTCCCGGCACGCCTTGGTGATCGACAGGAACGATCCGCCGTTGTTGGAGGGCCGGACCGGCATCTGCGCCACGCGCCACTTGCCCTTGGTCTTCGGCACCCCGCTCTTGAGGTCGTACGTCGCCCACGAGGCGCCGAGCTGGCTGGGCAGCTTGCCGTCCTGCACGGCCGACAGCTGGTCCGGTGTGCCGGTGACCAGGTCGGACACGATCCTCCGCTGCTTGGCCTCCACGGCCAGCGCCCAGGCGTCGCGTACATGTGCCTGGTCGCCGATGAAGTGCCGGTCCTTGTCGACGTACCGCTTGCTGCCTTGCTGCACGACGTTGGTGAAGACGGACGTGATGTCGGTGAGCAGGCAGGTCCCCGGGATCCGCCTCCTCAGCTGCTCGCCGGCCGCGAAGAACTTCTCCCAGGTGTTCAGCTCCCGGGAGACGTCGTCGGGTTCGTAGGGCAGCCCCGCCTTCTGGAAGACGCTGTACTGGTACAAGTGCGCGACCGGCCCGCAGTCGATCGGGAACCCGACCATCGTGCCGTCGTCGGCGAGACCCTGCTCCCACTTCCACGGCAGGTACCGGCTCTTGTACGTGTCGGCGCCCAAGGTCCTGAGGTCGACGAACTGGTCGGCGTCGGGCAGGTAGGACGCCATGTCCTCGCCCTTGAGGCCCGCGATGTCGGGAATGTGGGCGCGGCCGGTCATGGTGGTGAGCAGCTTCGACCGGTAGTAGCCGCCGATCTTGATGGCCTGCAGGTCGACGTGCGCTTCATACCGGGCCTTCGCCTTCCGGACGACCGTGTCGCCGAGCCCGCCGTCCCAGTACCACAGGACCATGTTCCGGCCGGTGGAACCGGTCGGGACGGCACAGCCGGACGCCAGGCCGCCGAGCGCCGTGGCGGCCGTGCCGGCCAGGCCCGCGCGCAGCAGGCCTCTACGTGAGAGCCGCACAGCTCCCACCGCCTTTCGGATCTTTTCGTGACTTCGCATGAGCGTGGGGGTGGGGGTGGAGTCAGCGCTGCGGTGCGGGGGGAGTGACGGGCGCGTACCGCACCGGTGGTCCGGGGTCGGCCGGCAGCCGGTCCGCGAGGAAGCCGTAGGCGCGCCTCAGGCCGGGGTCGGTGAGCGCGCGGCGCCACCAGCGGTCGACGCCGTACCAGCCGGGTGCGGCGAGTGCGCCGCCGTGGTGCTGGACGGACAGTCCGGCGGCGAGGACGGCGAACCGCAGCCGCTCCGCCAGCGGCCAGCCGCCCAGCGAGGCGGCGACGAAGCTCGCCCCGAAGACGTCCCCGGCGCCCGTCGCGTCGAGGACGTCCACGTCGAGGGCCGGGGCCTCCGCGTACTCGCCGGTCGTCTGGTCGACGGCCACCGCGCCGTGACCGCCGCGCGTCACCACCGCCACCGGGACCAGCTCCGCGAGGGCGCGCAGCGCGGCGGCAGCGGAGTCGGTGCGGGTGTACGCCATGGCCTCCTGCTCGTTGGGGAGGAAGGCGTGGCACAGCGCGAGCTGGTCGAGGAGGTCGCGGGACCACTGCTGGGTGGGGTCCCAGCCGACGTCCGCGTAGACGCGGGTGCCGTTCGCGGCGGCCTTCGCGATCCACTCGCGGGGCTCGGCCTCAAGGTGCACCAGGGCGGTGCGTGCCTCGGGCGGGTCGCCCATCAGGGCGTCCTGCGAGTACGGCGGCTCCTGGCCGTGGGTGACGAGGGCGCGGTCGCCGCCGTGTGCGAGGGAGACGGTGACCGGGGTGGGCCAGCCGTCCGCGGTGCGGGAGAGCGAGAGGTCGACGTCCTCCTGGTCGCGCAGGACGTCCCGGCAGTGCGCGCCGTAGAAGTCGTCGCCGAAGACCGTGGCCAGCGAGGTGCGCAGACCGAACCGGGACGCGGCCACCGCGAGGTTCGCGATCCCGCCGGGGCCGCAGCCCATGCCGGCCGTCCAGATCTCCTCGCCCGGTGTCGGCGGCTTCGCGAGCCCCGTGAGGACGAGGTCGTAGAAGAGCAGCCCGGTCAGCAGCACATCGGGCCTGTCGTCGTCCACACGCCACCCTCTCGTCAGAACCCGTCAATTTCGATGACGGGAATCGTGCGCCGCTCGCCGAGATTGGTCAATAGTCGAGCAGAAGTGAGCATGGATTTGATTGAAGATGAAGAGTACTGTTCACGGCGTGCTGGCAGAACGACGACATCAACTCATCCTGCGGGCCCTGCGCTCGGGTGGTCCCGCCGCCGTGACCGATCTCTCCGAGCAGCTGGGCGTGAGCCCCGCGACGATCCGGCGCGACCTGGTCAAGCTGGAGGAGGACGGGCTGCTCACGCGGGTGCACGGCGGCGCGGTCGTGGAGGAGGGCGACCAGCCCTTCGCCGAGGTCGCCGAGGTGCGCGTGACCGAGAAGGACGTCATAGCGGAGCGTGCCGCGGCCATGGTCGCCGACGGCCAGACGGTGCTGCTCGACATCGGCACCACCGCCTACCGGCTGGCCCGCCACTTGCACGGCCGCCGCCTCACGGTCATCACCAGCAACCTGGTGGTCTACGAGGAGCTCGCCGACGACGAGGGCATCGAACTGGTGCTGCTCGGCGGCATGGTCCGGCGCGAGTACCGGTCCCTGGTCGGCTTCCTCACCGAGGACAACCTGCGCCAGCTGCACGCCGACTGGCTGTTCCTGGGCACCAGCGGGGTCCGTCCGGGCGGACAGGTGATGGACACGACGGTCGTGGAGGTGCCGGTCAAGCGGGCCATGATCAACGCGAGCGACAAGGTCGTGCTGCTCGCCGACGCGGCCAAGTTCCCGGGTACGGGCATGGCGAAGGTATGCGATCCCGAGCACCTGGACATGGTGGTGACCAACGCTCCCATCGACCCGGCGACCCGGTCCTCCCTGGAGGAGGCCGGTGTCGAGGTGGTCATGGCAGGAGCAGGAAGGGTACGGACGTGAAACTGACGATCCTGGGCGGCGGCGGATTCCGGGTGCCGCTGGTGTACGGGGCACTGCTGACGGACCGCGGCGAAGGGCGGGTGACCGAGGTCGTCCTGCACGATCTCGACGACGGCCGACTGCGGGCGGTCGCCCGTGTGCTGGCCGAACAGGCGTCGACCGTGGACGACGCCCCGACCGTGACCGTCAGCACGTCCCTGGACGAGGCCCTGCGCGGTGCCGACTTCGTCTTCTCCGCCATCCGCGTCGGCGGCCTGGAGGGCCGCGCGAACGACGAGCGGGTCGCGCTGGACGAGGGCGTCCTCGGCCAGGAGACGGTCGGCGCGGGCGGTATCGCCTACGGTCTGCGGACGGTCCCCGTCGCCGTCGACATCGCCCAGCGGGTGGCCCGCGTCGCCCCCGACGCCTGGGTCATCAACTTCACCAACCCCGCCGGACTGGTCACCGAGGCCATGTCCCGCCACCTCGGCGACCGCGTCATCGGCATCTGCGACTCCCCGGTCGGCCTCGGCCGCCGCATCGCCCGGGTCCTCGGTGCCGATCCGCGGGAGGCCTGGATCGACTACGTCGGCCTCAACCACCTCGGCTGGGTACGCGGCCTGCGCATCGCGGGCCGGGACGAACTCCCGCGCCTGCTCGCCGACCCCGGCCTGCTCGGCTCCTTCGAGGAGGGCAAGCTCTTCGGCGCCGACTGGCTGCGGTCCCTCGGCGCGATCCCCAACGAATACCTGCACTACTACTACTTCAACCGCGAGGCCGTCCGCGCCTACCAGCAGGCCGAGAGGACCCGAGGCGCCTTCCTGCGCGACCAGCAGGCGCACTTCTACCAGCAGGTCAGGGACCCGGGCAGGAAGGCCCTGGACGTCTGGAACCGCACCCGCGCCGAGCGCGAGGCCACCTACATGGCCGAGAACCGCGAGACCGCGGGCGCCGGCGAACGCGACGCCGACGACCTCTCCGGCGGCTACGAGAAGGTCGCCCTCGCCCTGATGCGCGCCATCGCCCGCGACGAGCGCACCACCCTGATCCTCAACGTCCGCAACCGCTCCACCCTGTCGGTGCTCGACGGTGAGGCCGTCATCGAGGTGCCCTGCCTCGTCGACGCCAACGGCGCCCACCCGGTCGCCGTCGACCCGCTGCCCGACCACGCCACCGGGCTGGTCTGCGCGGTGAAGGCCGTCGAGCGCGAGGTGCTCGTGGCCGCCGAGTCCGGCTCCCGCGCGACGGCCGTGAAGGCGTTCGCGCTGCACCCACTGGTCGACTCGGTCAACGTCGCCCGCCGGCTGGTCGAAGGCTACACCGCGGTCCATCCCGGCCTGGCCTACCTCAGCTAGCCGGCCGTCCAGCAAGCGCTTCCAGCCCTCTTCTGGAGACCTCCATGCACGACGAACGCCGCCGGATCGAGGAGCGCGTAGAGCGCCTCCACAACCAGCGCATCAAGCCCGCGATCCACGCGGCCACCGTCCCCTTCGAGGTGGCGGCCTGGCAGGCCCCCGGGGAGCCGGTGCCCTTCGAGGAAGCCGCCGCCGCCCCGTACGAACCGTTCGCCCTGAACACCCCGTGGGGCCCGCCCTGGGGCACCACCTGGTTCCGGCTGCACGGCCGGGTGCCCGCCGAGTTCGCGGGTCGCCGCGTCGAGGCCGTCATCGACCTCGGCTTCGTGGGCGACTGGCCCGGCAACCAGGCCGAGGCCCTGGTCCACCTCACCGACGGGACCCCCCTGAAGGCGGTCAACCCGCTCAACCAGTACGTGCCGATCGCCAACCCGGCGACCGGCGGCGAGGTCATCGACTACCTGCTCGAAGCCGCCTCCAACCCCGACATCCTCGCGGGCGACTTCGCGGCCCCGACCCCGCTCGGCGACGTCCTGACGGCCGGCGACGAGCCGCTGTACACCTTCAAGCGCGCCGACATCGCCGTCCTCGACGAAGAGGTCTGGCACCTCGACCTGGACCTGCTGGTGCTCCGAGAGCTGATGCTGGAGCTGGGCGAGCACGACCCGCGCCGGCACGAGATCACCCACGCCCTCGACCACGCGATGGACCTGCTCGACCTGGACGACGTCTCCGGCTCGGCGCCCGCCGTCCGCGAGGCCCTGAAGCCGGTGCTGTCGAAGCCGGCGCACGCGAGCGCCCACCGCGTCTCCGGCGTGGGCCACGCACACATCGACTCGGCCTGGCTGTGGCCGATCCGCGAGACCAAGCGCAAGACCTCCCGGACCTTCTCCAACGTGACCTCGCTGGCGGACGAGTACGAGGAGTTCGTCTTCGCCTGCTCACAGGCCCAGCAGTACGAGTGGGTGCGCGACAACTACCCGCGCGTGTGGGCCCGCATCCAGGAGTCGGTCAAGAAGGGCCAGTGGGCGCCGGTCGGCGGCATGTGGGTGGAGGCCGACGGCAACCTGCCCGGCGGCGAGGCCGTCGCCCGCCAGTTCGTGCACGGCAAGCGGTTCTTCATCGAGCACTTCGGCGTGGAGACCAAGGGCGTCTGGCTGCCCGACTCCTTCGGCTACAACGCGGCCTACCCGCAGCTCGCCAAGCTGGCCGGCAACGAGTGGTTCCTCACCCAGAAGATCTCCTGGAACCAGACCAACAAGTTCCCCCACCACACCTTCTGGTGGGAGGGCATCGACGGCACCCGCATCTTCACCCACTTCCCGCCGGTCGACACCTACAACGCCTGCTTCAGCGGCGAGGAGATGTCCCGCGCGGTCCGCAACTACGCCGAGAAGGGCGCCGCGACCCGGTCGCTGGCCCCGTTCGGCTGGGGCGACGGCGGTGGCGGGCCCACCCGCGAGATCATGGAGCGGGCCCGGCGCCTGAGGAACCTGGAGGGCTCCCCGCGGGTCGAGATCGAGCACCCGGACGCCTTCTTCGCCAAGGCCCGTGCCGAGTACGAGGACGCGCCGGTCTGGGTCGGCGAACTCTACCTGGAGCTGCACCGCGCCACCTACACCTCCCAGGCCCGCACCAAGCAGGGCAACCGGCGCAGCGAACACAAGTTGCGCGAGGCCGAGTTGTGGGCCACGACGGCCGCCCTGCACGCGCCCGGCTACCGGTACCCGCACGAGCAGCTCGACCGGCTCTGGAAGACCGTCCTGCTCCACCAGTTCCACGACATCCTGCCGGGCTCCTCGATCGCCTGGGTGCACCGCGAGGCCGAGGCCGAATACGCGCGTGTCGCCGAGGAACTGGAGGCGCTGACCGCCGAGGCGATCGCCGCGCCGGGCACCGGCACCGCCCGGGTCTTCAACACCAGCCCCTACGCCCGCGCCGAGGTCGTCCGCGACGGCGCGGGTGCGCCGGTGTACGTCGAGGTCCCGGCGGGCGGCAGCGCGCCCCTGACCGGCGGCGCCAGGACTCCGCAGCTGGTGACGGTCGACGGCCGGGTCATCGACAACGGCCTGGTGCGCGTACGGATCGCGGACGACGGCACCCTGTCCTCCGTGTACGACCTGCGGGCGAACCGCGAGGTCCTCGCCGGCCAGGGCAACCTCCTGCGCCTGCACACCGACCTCCCGAACTACTGGGACGCCTGGGACGTCGACAAGCACTACAGGAACCGCTACACGGACCTGCTGGACCCCTCGGAGATCACGGTCGTCGAGCAGGACCCGCTCCTTGGCGCGATCCGGGTCAGCCGCTCCTTCGGCAACGGCTCGACGGTCACCCAGACGATCACGCTCCGGGCCGGCAGCCCCCGGATCGACTTCGAGACGGACATCGACTGGCACGAGGCCGAGAAGTTCCTCAAGGCCGGCTTCCCGGTGGACATCCGCGCCCCGCACTCCTCCGCCGAGATCCAGTTCGGCCACGTCCAACGGCCCACCCACACCAACACCAGCTGGGAGGCGGCCCGCTTCGAGGTCTCCGGCCACCGCTGGCTGCACATCGCGGAGCCCGGCTACGGCGTCGCCGTCATCAACGACTCGACGTACGGCCACGACGTCTCCCGCACGGTCCGCGAGGACGGCGGTACGACCACCACGGTCCGCCTCTCCCTGGTCCGCGCCCCGCGCATCCCGGACCCCGGGGCCGACCAGGGCCGGCACCGCCTGACCTACTCCCTCCTGCCCGGCGCGAGCATCGCGGACGCGGTCGCCGAGGGCTACGCCCTCAACCTGCCGCTGCGGGTCGCCGAGGCGGCGGGCGAGCCGCAGCCCGTGGTCTCGGTGGACGGCGAGGGAGTGACCGTCGAGGCGGTCAAGCTCGCCGACGACTCCTCCGGCGATGTCGTGGTCCGCCTCTACGAGTCCCGCGGCGGGCGCGCCCAGGGCCTCCTGCGCACCGGCTTCCCCCTCGCCGCCGCCCAGGTCACCGACCTGCTTGAGCGCCCCCTGGAGGACGCCGCCACCGACGGCGACACCGTGCCCGTCGAGCTGCGCCCCTTCCAGATCCTCACCCTCCGCCTGCGCAGGAGCTGACCGATGACCGAACTCCGCCACCGGGTGATCGGCGGACTCCACGAGGCGGTCGGGGTGCTGTGGATCGACCCGCCGGCTGAGTCCGACCTCGACCCGCACGCCACCGTCCTCGCCGTCGAACTGGACGGCGAACTGAAGCTGTACCGGGGGTCCGGCCGGTTCTGACCCCGGAGATGCCTGCCTTCCGGACGACGACGCACGGGACCCTCGTGGCCTCGGGCGGCTCCGCGGGCAGCGGCGGGGCGAACAGCCCCGTCCTGTACCCAGCCTGCGTACAGTGGGAAGTCGAAGGGCTGCGCCGCTCGGGCGCCCGGCCCTCCGACTGCCGAAGAGAGCGAAGTGGTGAGCGTCGGGACCCGTCCTCCCTGTTGGGAACTGGGAGGACGGGTCCCGACGCTTCCCGCACCGGAGGGCCTGAGTCAGGGCCAGCCAGTCTGGTCGGGATCCGCGACAACCTGCTTGATCGGATCGCCGAAGCTCGGCACGCGGGCTGGATCGGCGAGGTCGAGGGCTTGGAGATCAGCCCGGCCGGCGCCGAGGAGAAGCCGGCCCAGCTCGATCGGATGGGAGAAGGATGCAGCCCGGACAGTACGAAGAGATGGCCGACGCGGCAGAGCTTCCGGCACGGCTGCGGAACGTCTTCTGGATCGGTGGCGGGAGCGGTGCGGGCAAGTCGACCATCGCCCGCCGACTCGCCGATCGCCACGGGTGGCGTCTCTACGCGACCGACGACGTGATGCCTGATCACGCTGGGCGGACCACCCCCGAACAGGCCCCCCACCTGCACGAGTTCATCGCCATGGACATGGACGAGCGATGGGTGAACCGGACTCCGCAGGTCATGCTTGAGACCTTCCACTGGTATCAAGGCGAGGGCTTCGGCCTGATCATTGAAGATCTCCTTCGCCTGCCGCAGGAGCCATGCGTCATCGTCGAGGGATTCCGGCTGCTGCCGCACCTCGTGAAACCCCTGCTTGCTGTTCCTGAGCACGCCGTCTGGCTGCTTCCCACACCCGAGTTCCGCCAGGCCGCCATCCAGAGCCGGTCGCTACCAGGGGAAGGGTTCGTTTGGAAGACCAGCGATCCCGCGAAGGCCGGCCGCAACACCGCGGAACGTGACCACATGTTCACCAGGCGCCTCGCGGAGGAAACCGAGCGTCTCCACCTGCACACCATCCACGTCAACACCACGATGACGGAAGACGATCTCACGGAGCAGGTGACCACCGCGTTCGGACTCTGACGTCGGCGGCCCAACCCCCTGCGAGCTTCGGTTCGGAGAAGGCCCGCCGCGCCGGCTGTGCGGCAGGCCGACGCTGACTCGCCTCGACCGAGGCCGCGGGTCGGGCAAGCAGCCCAGCCGCGACCGGCGGAGGAGGGCCGGACGGGCGTGCGACTCCGCCCCGGGCACCAGAGACAGAGCCCGCGTGCACTGACGCAATGCCCTGCTGCTCCAACGGCGTTGATAATCTCGGCGCGCGCCGACCGGTGTGAACGTCGGTCGCCGGTTCCGGCCGCTCCTTCGAAGGGCTGACGTGATCAAACAGGTGCACCAGGCCGCGGTGGTCGTGGCGGCGGTCCTCGCCCTGAGCGGATGCGACGGCGCGGAACCGGGGAACGCGAGGCCGTCCGCGTCACCGGTGTCCACGCCGACCGGCGGCGCTGCGGACGGCACGCCCTCGGCTCAGGACACCGACGACAAGGTCGATGCCACCTTCACCGGCTCCTGGGCGTCCTTCTCGGCGAAGCATTGACGGGTTGAAGCGGCCCCGGTACGCGGAAGACGAGTCGGCCTGGCGCTCAACCTGGACCTGCCCTGCTCTGACCTGCGGCGACGATCCGCGGGCGTCCGTGCTTGTCCGCAGTTGTGCGTCGGCGTCGTCACGCAGTTCCGGGAGGGCTGCCACGGGAGACGCCGTTGCCTGGGACGACGTCTGTGACCTGTCTCGACTGACGGCCGGGAGCCGTTCATCTCGGTCGTCACATCCGCCATGGACCGCACGATGGTGTTGACGGCACTGGCCAATCGACCCTTGTGATACCGGTTCACGTGGTTGTTGATGCCCTCCGAGGCGTCCAGGTAGCAACAGCACAGCCGGCAGGCGCGCCACAAGTCCTTGGCCGCAGCGGTCCCGGCGACCGGGTTCGTGTCACAACGTGGTCGCCTCCGCGTGCGCCAAGTAGTGTGACCGCGCATGATCGAATCCGAGATCGAGATCAGCGAGGATCTGGTCCGCGACCTGTTGCGGGACCAGCATCCGGACTTGGCCGCGCTGCCCATCCGCGAGGTGGCGGGCGGCTGGGGCAACCAGATGTGGCGCCTCGGGGACGAGTTGGCGGTCCGGATGCAGCGGATGGACACCAACCCGGATCTCCAGCTCAAGGAGCGCCGGTGGCTGCCGACCCTGGCCTCGCGCCTGCCGCTGCCGATCCCGGTCCCCGTACGGGACGGTGCGCCGTCCGAGCGCTTCCCCAAGATCTGGACCGTCATGACATGGGTCGAGGGCACGCCGCTGGACCACGGCTCGATCACCCGCAGCGACCATGCGGCCGACAACCTTGCGGCCTTCCTCAAGGCACTGCATGTGGAGGCGCCCGCCGAAGCACCGGACGCCTCGGACCGCGGCGGCCACCCCAAGGAGTGCACGGAGGGCTTCGAGCGCTTCCTGCGGGCCGTGGACCTCGGCCACTTCGCCGAGGACGACATCCGGGCCGTGTGGGACGACGCGGTCGCGGCTCCCGGGTGGGAGGGCCCGCGAGTGTGGGTTCACGGTGACCTGCATCCCGCGAACGTCGTCGTCGCGGAGGGGACACTGGCAGGCGTCGTCGACTTCGGCGATGTCTTCGCCGGCGATCCGGCCTGGGACCTTGCCGCCGCCTGGGTGCTGCTCCCCGAGGGCGGCGCCTCGCGGTTCTTCGACAGCTATGCGCAGACGGACGAGGCGGCGGTCCGACGGGCGCGTGGGCTGGCCGCGATGAAGAGCCTGTTCCTGATGTTGATGGGCCAGAACGGCGACCGCGGCCTGCCGGGCGGCAAGCCGAACTGGGGGCCCGCAGGCCGGTCGGCGCTTGAGCGCGTCCTGACGGGCCTCTGACGTCGGCATCGATCGACCAACGCAGGATGCCCCCGGCCACTGGTGGGGCCGGGGCGGCTGCGCGAGGTGGTGAGTCAGCGGGCCTCAGGGTGGCGCGGGACGACGCTCGGAATTCCTTGAGGGCGCCTTTGAGCCAGGCGACTTCTTGACGACGTCGTTTCTCGACTTCGGGCACCTGCTCGGCGTGCGCCACCAACTCGGCGCACCGGGGAAACACGGCGGTGCCCCCGCAGACCTGTACGTGACCGCGCGCATCTTGGACTGGTAGCAGGCCGCGCGGTATTCGGCCAGGTCCGATGCCTTTGTGCCATTCGCGGGCGACCCGCCTCCCACATCACCGACGCCCGGCTACACAAGAAGGCTGGGGTGGCGTTCTGCCGTCCCGGTGCAGTGGTGGCCGGTCGGTGAGGGAGGTCTGGACGGTTGCTGACCATCAACGTGGCGGTGCTGCTCGCAGTCATCGTGTTCTTCCGGCTGCGGCGGCGTACGGAGGCCCGCAGCCGGAACGACGAGAAGCTGACCGTCGTCATCGTCCTGGCGCTGGGCGTGCTGATTGCACCCACCCCGGCAGGCCAGGGAATCCTGAACTTTCTGGAGCAGCTCGCGAGCGGCGTCACCCAGGCCAGCCGATGAGCCCCCGTACATGCCAAGATCCGACAGCGCCCGACGGCGCCCACTGCGGGCCACGGGTCTGGGAAGCGGGGGAGTGATGGCAGCACGTCGACGGCGCCGGCGCTTGAAGAAGCGGACGCGCAGGCAGTTGCAGGGCTGGTGTGCGGTGGGGGCGGCGGTCGCCGCGGTGTGGATGGCCGGGCACTGGTCGGTGGTGTGGCCCGTCCTGGTGGCCGTGCTTGCCGTGGCCGTGGTGGGCGGGGGCGGCTGGGCGCTGCTGCGGGCGCACCGACGTGCGGTCGGCCAGGACCGCGAGTGGCGGGCACAGGAGGAGGCCAAGGCGCGGGAGCTGTCGATGGCCGAGGTCGACGCGTTGTCGTGGCAGGAGTTCGAGGCGTACGTAGCCGATCTGTGCCGGCGCGACGGCTGCACGAGAGTCGTCGTCAGCGGCAAGAGCGGCGATCTGGGCGCGGATGTCGTCGGCTACCTGGCCGACGGCCGCAAGCTGGTCGTCCAGTGCAAGAAGTACGCGCCGCACCGCAGTGTGTCCTCGCAGGACATGCAGAAGTTCGTCGGCACCGCCCGCCCCGAACACGGCGCCGACGTCGCCCTGTTCGTCACCACCTGCCGCACGTTCACGAAGGCCGCGCTGGGCCTGGCGCTGCGCCAGGACATCGTGGCCCTGCACCGCGACCTGCTGGGCTCCTGGGTCAAGGGTGCTCGTCTGGAGACCCTGCTCCCGTTGAACGGAAGCGGCGGCGGCACCGGACGGCGCCCCTCTGCCTGAATGCCACCCCGGGAACCATGGCCGCCTGGCGGGGAGACCGGCTGAGTACCTCGGTCCTGAGCAGCGCCGACCGACCTCGCTGGAGGTGGTGAGTCTGTCGGCGTTGTACTGGACCGGCGTCAGGACGACCAGGACAGCGCCGTCAGCAGGACGACGCCGCTCACGAGGAGGAGCGCGGTCAGTGCGGGCCGTCGGGTGCGGCCTGGTCCGGCACCGACAGCGATCAGGGCGAGGGTGAACGGAGACCCGAACCTGCCCGGTCCGCGAGAACCCCTTCCAGGCCAAGACCACGGTCCGTACCCGCTACTGCTCAGCCGTCTGCCGCCGCGAAGCCGAGCACCGCCGCGACCGGGCCCTGGACGAGGAACGGGCCCGCCGCCTCGGTCAGGCACCACCCGCGCTGCCGGCCCGGATCGCGCTCCCTCCGCCGCCACCGGTCCGCACCGCCTCCCGGCAGCCCGCGGCCGTCCGTGACCCGCTGGAGCCGACCGCGACCCGGAACCGCCCCCACTGCCGGCAGCCCGTCACAATCGTCGCCCCGCTGGCGACCCCCGAGGCCGCCCGTCCGACAATGCCGCACCACCGCACCGAGGTCGTCCCACTGCGGAGGACCCCATGACCAACTCCTTCACTCTCGCGCAGATCGACGACTTGGTCACCCGCAGCCGCAGCGACGGCACCCGCACCCGCGTGTTCTCGACCACCGTGGACCAGCCCGACAGCGTCTGCCGAGCCGACGACAAGACCTCGCCCCCGACGCCACGGGCCCGGTCGGCGTGGGAGAGGTGGTCGCGCAGCGCCGCACGGTCGGCGGTCAGCAGCCGCACGGGATCTGCCAGTACACCGTCAAGATCGTCAGTCATGCGGCCATGCTGCCAGCCGGCGCCGACAGCCGGGCGCGCCCCCGTCCTCGAACCCCTCCCCGCGCGCTTCCGGCGGGGTTCCATGGTGGCGCGGCGGCGGGCCAGGCGGTGGGTGCGGCGGATCGGCCCCGGGTCGCCGCCGTGGTCGACGTCGCCCCGGCGGCCGTCGACGTCGCCGCGACGGTGTTCGTGATGAACGAGGGATGCCGCTTCCACCGCGGCACCTGCTCAACGAGGGCGGCCCCCCTTCCACCGCAGGCACCTGCTCGCCGAATCCCGCGCCCGCCGCCACCTCGCCCACGTCCTGCGCGGCCACCGCCGCGACCCCGGCCTGGACGACCGGATCGTGGCCACCGCCATCGCCACGCACTGCCTGGACATCAGCGAACCGAGGACCTCACGCGGTCTGGAGCCCGGCTACCGCCTCTACACCGCCCGGTGGGGCCCTGCCCGGCCTCCCCGCCCGCCGCCCACCCACCCCCGCGCCCGGCCCGGACCGGCAACCCGTGCCCGGCCCGGCCCGGACCGGCACCCCCCGGCCGACCCCGGCGCGCCGACCGCGCCCCGGCACCCGGGCCCGACAGCGGGGGAGTGGGAGATACCTCGCCTCCTGCTGAACTACGACCGGGCCACCCTCGCCCGGCGGCAGCTACGCGGACGGGTCCTGGTCGGCTTTGGACCGGTTCGAGGCCGCCGACACCGCGATCAGGGCGCGTTCGTCGCCAAGGTCGTTGGCGTACGCCTCACGTTCCTTCGTACTCCAGGCGAAGGAGTCGGAGTCCCCGGCCTCGGTGAGTGGAACCAGGGCGACAAGAGACCGATGGCGGCCTCACGGAGGGCCCGGATCGGCGTCGCTGTCGTTGCGATCCTGCCCGCGTGGATCGGGCCGCACTGCCGCACGCGAGGACCGGCCGGCAACCGGGTCCCGTCGAGGTGAGCGGGTGCACGTGCACAACCGGAACGCGCCACCGGTCGAACTGCGCGCCCGCCTGTCGCCGAACACTCTCAAACCGCCCGCGACACGTTGAGGACGGAGATACGCTTGAGGCATGCGGGTGGGTAGGCTTTACCGCTTAAAACGTGCCGCCTCATGGCACAGTTCATGGTTGATTTCCTCAACCATGGCAGCGGTCCTGCTCACCCTGCCGGGCACGCCGACTGCCGCCTCCGCGCCCGCTGATCACGCTCCGGACTGTTTCGTCCTCCGGTGCGTGGCGCTGACATTCGACGACGGCCCCACTCAGTACACCCCCTCGATTCTGCGGCTGCTGGAGAAACATCACGCAACGGCAACGTTCTTCGTGATCGGCCCTCACGCTCTGCAACATCCGACCACTGTCCTGCGCGAACAGCGCGACGGTGACGCTATCGGCGACCACACGGTTACTCACCCACATCTCACAGCAGTCTCCTCCGCGAGGGTCCGGTTCGAACTCGACCGGGCAGCCCATGACATCGCCTCGGTCACCGGCCACCGGCCGACGCTGCTGAGGCCGCCATTCGGCGCCTACGACTCGCGAACAAGGGCCCTGGCCGGACAGAGCGGACTGGCCGTGGTGATGTGGAGCCTGGACCCCCAGGACTGGCGCCACATCTCGCCCGGAACCATCGACCGGCGTCTCCTCAACCACGTGCGTGCCGGTGACATCGTCTCCCTGCACGACCGGTACGCACGCACCCTCACAGCGCTACCACGCATCCTCACCGGCCTGGCCTCCAGCGGCTTCGCCTTCGTCACCGTTCCCCAGATGCTCGCCGCAAGCGGTGGAACACATCCGGGCATGCTCTACCACCACGGTCCGAGAACCTGAACCTCACGCGTTACTTCCACGAACAGCCCCATCCCCGAAGAAGATTTCCTTGACCTCGCGCAGCGCGTAGTAGACGTGCACGTACCCGGCGGCCGGGCAGCACGGCGGCGGCCGGCAGGCCGTCGACCAGGGTGACTCGGTGCCTTCCGTTTTCAGCAGCGGGTCGTCCAACGCGGTACCGGTGCGTGCGGTGCCGGTGCGTGCCTCGTCGGCGGCGAGCGCGGACATCACCGCGGCCGTCACGGCGGTCCAGCCGATACCCAGTGGCGAGTGGTGGGGTCGGAAGCCGCCAGCCATTATGCAGGTGGACTGCACCAGCAGGGACACGGTCAGTAGTCCGAAGCCGACACCGCTCAGCCTCAGCGCACGGCGCTGGCGGTCCTCTTTCGTACCTTGCCACCCGACGGCGCGATTACCGTCAGTGACGGCAGACAGAGGTGCTCGCGTCGGCCAGTGGCAGACCCCCCCTCGAAGATCTCCTCGGCGCGGCGGGCGATGAGGCGGGGCAGGAGCTGGGCGGTGCCGGACTGCCAGTGAATCCACTCGGTCGCGCCGCCCTTGGCGGTGATCTTCCCGCGCTTGTCCTGCGGGTAGATGCCTTCCACATTGAGGCACAGCACCTCGTCGGCCCGGGCGGCGGACTCGTAGAGCATCTTCCACTGCGTCTTCTCCCGCAGTGCGACGTCGACGCAGCGCGGGGTCGTCGATCGCGGTGACGGGAAAGACGGGCGGCTTCGCGCCTCGGCGGGTGGGTCCGGTGGGCGCCGGTGCGCCGGCGAGCATCCACTCCCAGGTCGTCAACGAGATCCGGTGGATCCGGGCGGAGGACTTCGCGATGCCCGCGCCGGTGAGGTACCGCTCGACCGCCGCGGTGTACGACGACGGCGGGGCGGACAGGGGCACGACCCGAGCGTGCGGCAACCGAAGTGCGCCCCCGCTCCCGCGTTCGGCCGCCGGTTCGATGGTCACGCTGCCCCCACCCTTCCGGCACTGCCGCAGTAAATGCGTACACCTCGCCCCGGCGGCCGGAGCGGCCCGCCGCAGGTCGCGGTGATCACGGTAGGGGCTCTGCCGCAGTGAATCCGGCATCTACGGCGGCCGTCGCGAACGCGTCTCCGCGATCGAGCACCCGCCCGAACGCGGTTCTGCTGTGCGGACCCCAGGGGAGGGGACGGTCAGTGTCCGACGCCGACCAGACCCGGAGCCCAGCATGCTTACCTGGGTCATGCCCCCAGGTCCTCCGTCACGGGCAAGCACTCGGCGAGCAGGTCGACGACGTCGCGCCAGGCGCGCTGCGCGTGCCGTGGGTGGTAGCCGACGCCGGGGACTGCGGGGTGGTCGACCGGCGGGTGGTGGAAGGCGTGCAAGGCGCCGCCGTAGACCGTGAGGCGCCAGTCGACGCCCGCGGCCCGCATCTCGGTGGTGAACGCGTTCCGTTGCGCGGGCGGCATGATCGGGTCTTCCGACCCGACCCCGGCCCACACCGGGCAGCGGATGCGCGCCGCCTCACCCGGTCGGCCCGTGGTCAGTGCGTTGACTGTCCCGATCGCGCGCAGGCTGACGCCATCACGCCCCAGTTCCAGCCCGATGGCGCCCCCGGTGCCGTAACCTACGGCGGCGATCCGGTCGGGGTCGGTCCGCGGTTCGGCGCGCAACACGTCGAGCGCCGCATGGCCGATGCCCCGCATCCGGTCGGGATCAGCGAGCAGGGGCATGCAACGGGCCAGCATCTCCTCGGGGTCACCCAAATAGCGCCCGCCGTGAAGGTCGAAGGCCAGCGCTACATATCCCAGCTCGGCGAGAGCATCGGCCCGGCGGCGCTCGACGTCGCTGAGCCCCATGCCCTCTGGTCCGAGCAGCACCGCGGGCCGGCGGTCGACACCGGCCGGGAGCGCGAGGTGCCCGATCATCGTCAAACCGTCGGCCGGGTACTCGACCGTACGCGTCGTAATCGTCGTCATGAGGCTGGACTGTAGTGATCGTCAAGCCCGGTCCGGCCGCTGTTCTGCCGCGGGCAGAGCAGCGCGGGTGTCCCTCTGAAATACGGCGAGGGCTGACAAGAATCGTCACACCCCCGTTCCCACGGCGGCACTGTCGCCTCGCCTGCCCAGGCCACTGTGTTGGAGGCTGACCCTCGCGGCAGAATTCGGCTGCACCCCACTGGTGTTCTTCAGTGTCCGAGACGTGGTGGTAGGCGATGCCGTGTGCCGAGCGCCCTCGTACGGGCCCATGTCGGTGCCCTTGACGAACGTGACGATCACGTAGCGGCCCAAGGGGTCGGTCAGTCGACGCGGTCGCTCAGGCCCAGCACCTCCGGGTCGTCGCCGGGGAAGTTCCTGGGCATGCCCGGCACGTCGAGGGTGCGCCCGTACACGCCGGCCAGGAACTCGACGGCACCGACGGGGAACTCGATCCAGTCGGCGTTGTCCGTGCGGACGACCACCGGCCACGCGTCCGGATCGGCAGGGCTCGTCCTCCAGTAGAAGATGTCCCCCGAATTGGACGACGCCCAGGAAATCAGACCTCCCGGCTGCGGGTAGGGAACGTACTCCTCGGTGTCGCCCATCTCGTACAGATCCTGAAGGATCTCGTCGTCCCTGGACGCGGACGCCCATGACGCCTCGGCGCCGGGCGCCGGAAGGGACACCATGAGGAAATCATCGATGACAAGCACCGGGTACGCCTCCGCCAGACAGCGGAAGTCCGAGGGCAGCGCCGTCCCGAGGCCGGCCTCAAGGGCGGCCCAGTCCACGCTGCGTCCGCCCGGCGCACGCCACCGTGTCATCGAAGGCAGCGCGGCCTCCAGCTCTTCGACCCTCACCATGTCGTCCGCCAATCCGGGGAGTTCTCGACCGCGACGGTCTCGAACACTACTCCGCCCTCGATGCGGGCGGACGCGGCGACATAACCCTCGAAGAGTCACCAACTGCCCTCTCGGATACCTCGCACCCCGCCCGCCGGATACCAAGAGGTCGTGTGTCACAACGACCTGGCGCCCAAGAACACCGTCTGTCAGCTCCGCGGCGGCGAGCCGCGGCCGACGATGTTCATCGACCGGGACCTTGCTGCGCCGGGTGCGCGAGTAGTTGGTTCCCGTAGGACCGCGCCGGTCCGCCACCCCCGCTCACGCGGTCGCCGGGTGACTCACCGGCGCACTTGAGGGCCGTCACATGGCTGCACCAACCGCTCCCCGCGCGAGGTGAGTTGACCGATGTCCCCTACACTCGCTCCGGTCGCACACTGGCACAGACGCATGGTGAGTGGGGGCTTCATGACGTACGCGGCGACGCGGACACGCACAGGGCGGGGATACGTGGTGCCGGCCGTGTGCGGGGTACTGCTCGCGGGCTGTTCCGGCTTGGGCGACGGCGGGCACCGGACCGGTCCGAGCGCCTCCCCCTCCGCCGTGAGCTCACCGGCCGGACAGCGCGGGACGGGTGACACCACCGCGCGCATCACGGTCGACCCCATGCGCGTCCCCACCACGCCGTCCGCCGCCCTCGACCTGGTCCGCGCCATCACCGCGGGCCCGGACAGCTATGGCCCGGGCTACGTCAAGAGCCCTCCGTACGAGAGCGACCCGGCCGCCTGGCCCGTTCTCGGCACCGACTGTGTCTGGCGGCAGGAGTCCCTGCCCGGCGACGTCCTCGCCACCCTCACCCGCTACAGCCGGCTGCCCGCGGCCGGCTCGAAGGGCGAGGTCCGCACCGCCGCCACCGTCACCCTGCACCGCACCGTCGCGCAGGCCGACCAGGAGATGGCCGAGACGCTGGAGGAGGCGCTGCGCTGCCCCGACCAGCAACTGCGCGCCACCGAGCGGATCACCGGCCTGAACTCGATGGGCTCCGGCTACGGCACGAACGGCAACACCACCGCCGACGACTACCTCATCGAGATGGGCACGTACGACAATCCGGCGCTCGGCAAGGGGTCGACGTACTACATCTGGAACCAGGTCCGGCTCGGTCCGGTGACGATCGCCGTCGTCGTCGAGGGCGGCAAGGGCTTCGGCCAAGGCGACCTGCTGACCGTCCAGGCACGGGCGGTGGCCGGGATGGAGACCAAGGTGCGCACCGGACTGGGGGCCCAGAAGTGACCCACCGCTCCCTGCGCCCGTCCGACCCGTCGTTCGTCGGCGGCCACCGCCTGCTCGCCCGGCTGGGCGAGGGCGGCATGGGCGTCGTCTACCTCGGCCGTACGGAGTCGGGCGCGCTCGCCGCCGTCAAGGTGATCCAGGCCGGGTACGCGCACGACGAGGCCTTCCGCGCCCGTTTCCGCCGCGAGGCGAACGCCGCGCGACGCGTGGACAGCCCGTGGGTGGTCGAGGTCACCGGTGCCGACCCCGCCGCCGAACAGCCCTGGCTGGCCACCGCCTTCGAGCCCGGCCCGTCCCTCGCCGACGCGGTCGGCCGGCACGGCCCGCTGCCCGTGCGGACGGTACGCCTGCTCGGCAAGATGCTGGCCCGCGCGCTCGCCGCCGTGCACGACGCCGGTCTGGTGCACCGGGACGTCAAACCGGGGAACATCCTGCTCGCCGCCGACGGCCCCCGCCTCATCGACTTCGGGATCGCCCGCTCCCTGGACGACACCGCGATCACCTCCGCGGACCTCGTCGTCGGCACCCCCGGCTTCCTGTCCCCGGAGCAGGCCACGGCCCGCGGCGGGCGCCTCGGGCCCGCGAGCGACGTCTTCTCGCTGGGCTGCGTCCTCGCCTACGCGGCGACCGGCCGGCCGCCCTTCGGCGGCGGCGCCGTCGACGCCCTGCTCTACCGCACCGTCCACGACAGCCCCGACCTGGACGGCGTGGACGAGGAGGTGGAGGCCGTCCTGCTGCGCTGTCTGGCCAAGGACCCCGCCGATCGGCCCACCGCGGCCGAACTGGACGCCGCCCTGGTGGAGGACGCGTCCCCGGGCACCGCCGAGTGGCTGCCCGCCGACGTCGTCCGCATGGTCGCCGAACGCTCGGCCGCGATGCTGGCCCTGCCCGACATCGAGGCCACGCTCGCCGAGGCGCCGACCCGGCCCGCCCCCTCGCGCCGCAGGTTCCTCGCCGTCGCCTCCGGCGGTGCCGCCGTGCTCGCCGCCGGCGGGGGCGTGGCCGCCTGGGCCGCGCTGCGCCACAACGGAGGCACCGGGAAGAAGCAGGCCGCCGCACCTGGTTGGGCGCTCGGTGTGCAGGCCGACCTCAGCGGTGCCGGCCGGGCTGCCGGGCGGGCCCAGGAGCAGGGGGCACGGCTCGCGGTGGAAGAGTTCAACGCCCGCCGCGACAAGCCGTTCACGCTCAAGCTGAAGACCTCGGACGACGTGGGCCTGGCCGACCGTGCCGCCGCCGCGGCCCAGCGGCTCGTCGACGACCCGGACGTGCTGGCCGTGCTCGGATCGAGCACCGACGAGACGACCCAGGCCGCGCTGCCCGTCTACGACACGGCCCTGCTGCCCCTGATCAGCATGTCCGCCGGGCAGAACCTGTACCAGAACATCCGCTCCTTCGTACGGGGTCGCCCCCTGCACGGCACCGTCGCCATGAAGCTGGCCTTCCAGCTGGAAGCGACCAGTGCGGCCAGCCCCGTCGGCATCCTGCTGGACCGCACCGCCGGTGACGTGTCCTGGCAGACCGTCCAGATGGTCAACTTCATCGTCCGGAAGTACGGCGACGCCACCCACCCCCGCGTCGTCCCCGCCGGAACGGCCGACTTCGGGCCCGTCCTGGAGGAGATGCGCGGCGCCGGCATCAAGGCGTTCGTCTACGCGGGGCCGTTGGAGGGGGCGATCCGGGCGGCCAAGGGGCTGGCCGGCTTCGACGGGCCGAAGTACGCGGCCGAACCCGCGCTCGACCCCCGGTTCGCCGCCGAGGAGAGCGCGGCGGGCTGGACGGTCGTGGCCGGGGCGATCGGGCCCGGCGCGGCTCAGGTCCGCTCCTTCGCCCAGGCGTTCCGCAAGCGGTACGGCCGCCCGCCCGGATTCTGGGCGGCCGAGGGCTACGACGCGGCGAACCTGCTGATACGGCAGCTCACCGCCACCAAGGGCAAGCGCCCGGCGCGCAAGGCGCTGGTCGCTCCGCTGAAGACCGCCACATACCAGGGCATCACCCGGAACTTCGCCTTCGACCCGAAGCTCCTGCAGCTCAGCACCCCCGCCAGCTTCGTCCACCAGGTACGCGACGGTGCCTTCCACTACCTGGGACCCGCCCCGGACAAGGCACCGCAGCCGAAAGGGAAGTGACGGTGCGTCCGCTCACCGCCCAGGACCCGGAGTCGGTCGGCGGGTACCGCCTGCTCGCGCGGATCGGCGCGGGCGGCATGGGCGTCGTCTATCTCGCCCGTTCCGAGGGCGGTGCCCTGGCCGCCCTGAAGGTGATCCGCGCCGGGCACGCCGCAGATCCGGGCTTCCGAGCCCGTTTCCGCCGCGAAGCACAGGCCGCCGCGCGGGTCGACGGCCGCTGGACCGCGCCCGTCACGGCCGCCGACCCCGAGGCGGCCGAACCCTGGATCGCGACCGCCTTCGTCCCCGGGCCCTCGCTCGCCGAGACCGTCGCAGGGCACGGACCGCTGCCCCCGGACACCGTACGGGCGCTGGGGGCGCGGCTCGCCGAGGCGCTCGCGGCCGTCCACGCGGCCGGACTGGTGCACCGTGACATCAAGCCGGGCAATGTGCTGCTCGCCCTCGACGGGCCCCGCCTCATCGACTTCGGCATCGCCCGCGCCGGCGGAGCCACCGCCCTGACCGCGACCGACGCGGTGATCGGCACGCCCGGCTACCTCTCGCCGGAACAGGCCCGCGCCCGCGACGAGGAGGTGGGCCCGCCCAGCGACGTCTTCTCCCTGGGCTGCGTCCTCGCCTACGCGGCGACAGGCCGGCCGCCCTTCGGCGGCGGAACGGCGCCCGCCGTCATCTACCGCACCGTCCACGAGAACCCCGACCTCGACGCCATCACGGAGGACGGCCTGCGGATCCTGGTCGCCCGCTGTCTCGCCAAGGACCCGGCCGCCCGCCCGACCGTGCCGGAACTGCGCGCCGAGCTCGGCGACTTCGGCACCGACGACTGGCTGCCGCCCGGGCTGCCCGCGGTGATCGCCGCACGCTCGGCCCAGGTGCTGCGCCTGCCCGAGCCCGAGCGGCCCACGGCGCCCGGGACGCTGGTGGACGAGTCGCCCGCGCCGAGCCGCCGGCACCTGCTGGTCCTGGGCGGTGCGGCTGCCGTCGTGCTGGCCGCCGGCGGCTCCACGGCCGCCTGGCTGACCGGCCGCAGCGACGAGGCGTCCACCGCCACCCCCCGCCGGCGCCGTGCCATCGCCGTGCAGGCCGACCTCTCCGGTTCCGGCAAGACGCTCGGTACCTCGGTCGAGCGCGGCGTCCGGCTGGCGGTGGAACAGCACAACGCGCGCGCGGACCGTCGCTTCGACCTGGTCCTCACGGTCCTCGACGACGCGGGAGACGCCGACCGGGCCAAGGAGGTGGCCCGGCGCCTCGTCATGGACGGCCGCGTGTGCGCGGTGATCGGCCCGACGTCCGACGCCACGGCCCTGGCGGCCCAGGACCGGTACAAGAAGGCGTTGCTGCCGATGGTGACGGCCTGGGCGGGCTCGGACACCCTGTACGCCGCCGTGGACCTGCGGAACCCCACGTCGTCCGTGTTCCAGCTGAGCCCCTCCGACACCGCGATCGGCGCGCCCCTGGTCCGCTATCTCACCAGCCTGCGCCCCGCCCACCGCACCTTCCTCGTCGAGGACCAGGCGGCCCGGGACTACAGCTGGCTGATCGCCCACACCCTGGTCGCGAACCCTCCGTCCCACGGCACGGTCACCCGGCACCAGGTCGCCGCCGACACCGGCGACTTCGGCCCCGCCGTCGCCGCCGCCCTGGCCTCACGCGCACAGGCCGTCGTCTACTGCGGTGACTCCTCGCGGCGCGCCGCCTCCTGCGCACGGGCGCTACGGGCGGCGGGGTTCACCGGCACCCCCGCCGCGACCCAGGCCGTCCTCACACCCGAGTTCCTGCGGGCGGCCGGCGCGGCGGCAGAGGGGTGGGTCTTCTCGGCGACGTTCGTGGACCCGGCCCGTCTGACGCGGGCCGCCGGATTCGTACGGTCGTTCAAGAAGCGGTACGGCGTCCAGAGCGTCGGTTGGGGCGCGGCCGAGGCCTACGACGCCCTCGGTCTCGTCGCGCACGTTCTCGACACCGTGGGAACGGGCCCTGTGGACCGGAGCAACCTCACCCGACGGCTGCGGACCGTGTCGTACCGGGGCATCACCCGGACGATCGCCTTCCGAACGCACACTGGGGAGGTGGAGGAGGAACCGGGGCTGTTCCTGTGGCGGGTGGAGCGCGGGACGCCGCTCTTCCTGGGCCAGTACCAGGAGGCGAGGGTCTAGTACCCCAGCAGCGTTTCGCTGTCTTGCCTGGTCAGAGGCAGTGTCGGGAGTGTAGTGGGCTGCTGGCACGGCAGGGACGGTCTTGGCGGACCCCTCCGACGAATGACATCGAGAACTGTCCGCGCGGTGACGAGGGCAGCCTCCCCGCGTGAGGGACGACCTTGCCGAGGCGACCCTGGGACCGTGAACCCGACGACCTCTTCCTGCGCATCGGCCACCGCCTCGGCCGCGCCGACCTGCGACGCCGCATGCGTGACCACGTCCGCGCCCTGCTCGGCCCCGTCGGCCGCGAAAGCGGCTGACAACTGGCCGAACACGCAGGCCACCGCACCGAAGGGCACCACCTCCGCGGGGATGCAGCGCCGGTACTCCGGCACCGCCGGCCGCACCGAGAAGTGTCAGATCGGCGTCTTCGCCGCCTACGCCACCACCCGCGCAGGCGCCCTGGTGGACCGCGAGCTGTATCCACCCAAGTCCTGGACGGACGCCCGCGAACGCTGCGGCGCCGCCAAGATTCCTGACGAGAGGGGTTTCGCCACCAGACCCGAGCCGGTCAGGGCCATGGTGCTGCGCGCACTCGCCTCCCCGCTGCCGATCGCCTGGATGACCGAGGATGCCGCCTACGGCCAGGAGCGGCGCCTTCGCCGGATGCTGGAAGGAGCCACAGTCGGCTACGTGCTCGCCGTGCCGAAGTCCGAGCCGGTGCCCCGCTTAGGCCGGACCGACCCTCTCTTCAGCCAGGCACCGGATGAGGCATGGGAGCGACGTTCGTGCGCCGATGGCGCCAAGGGCCCGCGCGTCCATGACTGGGGGGACCGTCCAGCTCCGGTGATCGAGGACTTCGACGCTGAGCGGCCCGCCCATCACGGCTGGACGCTGGCCCGGCGCAGTATCGACAGACCTGAACAGACCGCGTACTACCTCGCATAGCCGCCGGTGGGCACCGACATCGACCGGCTCGTGCACGCTGCCGGGCTCCGGTGGGCGATCGAGGAACGCGTCCAGGCCGCGAAGAACGAGCGTGGCCTGGACCAGTACGAAGCCCGCCGCTACGTCGGCTGGAGGGTCATGTCATGTGGCGGTGCCATCCGGGATGGCGGCGGACCTGGTGGTCGTCCAGGCCACATTCCTGCTGGCGAGGGAGGACCTCAACGGCGTCCCAGTCGATCCGGTTCAGCATCCGCTGGATAACTACGGTCCGGGCCCGCATGGCCGACCTCCTCCGCCAGCGTCCAGCCCCTATGCGCGGGCTGATCGCTGAAACGGAAGACGAACGGCTCATGCACCGAGTCCAGTTCAGGCACTACATGCCGGTGGTGAAGTTCACGGGGACCGGCGGCGGCGTCGGGACGTAGTGGCGAGCGAGGTCGGCATCGCGGTTGTGGAGTCCGTGCCGACGGGCCTCCGGGTCGCCGTACTCCTTGACATCCTGGCGCCCGGACATGACGTCCCGAACGTGCATCACGATACGGCCGAACAAGGTCTTCATCGGTGTTCCCCCTGGTGTGTGTGGTCTTATGGAGGAGGATGCACCGCTCGCCGGGGCGACTCCAGCGAGTTGAGCCGTTCTTGAGCCTCGGCCGGTCCTCCAGTGGATGGTCAGCGGCGCTCCTTCAGGATGAGCAGCCCGGCCGAGCACCCGTACGGGAGCGCGGTGCGCGGCTCGCGTTTCTTCGCTCGCCCTAGGACGTCAGGCGGGCCGGGGACTACAGGTTGTGCACGAACCGGCGCCGCGTCCTCACGGCCGGGACGAGCCGAGCGCACTGGCTGCGCCGCGCCGGCTCAGCGTGGACGACCACATGTTCACCGCCCCGGGGTTGCCGGGGAGGTTCCGGCTGCAGCGCCGAGGATGTTGTCGAGGGCGTCCCAGCAGACCCGAACCAGTCCGGGGTGGGCGACCCAAGAGCCGTCGAAGCCGTCCTCCGCCTCACGCTCCTTGTAGAGCCGCACCGTGGCGAGCACCGTCTCGTTCGCGTCCGGGGCCTTGGCGGGCACTTGGGCGGCCATGCCGCCGATGGCTTGTGCGCCGCGCCAGTGGCAGGTGCGGCGCGGAGTTCGGTGTAGGCCCGCTCCTCGGCGAGCCGGATGGGCGGACCTCCTCAGGCCCGCCGACCGGCGCCGCCCCGGCCGCCGGAAGGGGGGCTGAGTTGATCCGGCACCGCTGCTGCCCGTGCGACACCTACGACGAGGAATGGGCCCTCATCGACCCCACTCCTTTCGCCGTCGGCCTGTCAGTCCCCCAAGAGCGGTTGCCTGGAGAAGCACCCGCGCCGGGAGATCGTTGACGCGATGCGGAGCTACCCCGCGGGCGGGATCCGGTAGACGGAGACATGCGAACGCGACTCGGCGGTGAATTCGGCGCCGGCCCAGTCCGCATGCCTGGTCTCCAGTTCGAATCCGGCCAGCTGGGCCATGAGGTCGAGTTCGGCAGGCCAGACGTAGCGATGAGGGCTGCGGAACAACCGCGCCTGCTGGGTTTCATCGAAGCGGAAGTGGTGCGATACGACGTGCTGGTGGAGCACGTCGTAGGTGTCCAGCCCGATATAGCCGGGTTCGGACTGCCAGACGGTGGCCGTCTGGCCCGGCGGGAGCTTGCGCAACTCGGGTACCCAGAGTTCGACCACGAACCGGCCACCAGGTGTGAGGTGGCGGGCCGCGTTGCGGAAGCACTGCACCTGCTCGTCCTGGGTGAGCAGGTTGGAGATCGTGTTGTAGACGAGGTAGACGAGGGTGTACTTCCCAGGAGCGACGGTGCTGGCCATGTCACCAACGATCACCGGGATAGTCGCTTCATCGGCCTTGGTTCGCAGTTGCTCCACCATCGGGAGCGACAGCTCGATGCCGGTGACAGGGACTCCTCGCTCCGCGAGCGGAACGGCTATGCGGCCGGTCCCGATGGCAAACTCAAGCGCTTCTCCGCCCCCTGCGAGCTGGGCGAGACGGTCCACGGCCGGTTCCAGGACCTCGGGTGCGAACATTCCGGAACCGGGCGTGTCATAACGCTGGGCGGTATCGGCGTCCCAGATCTCCTCCTGCTGCATTCCGTCAACGCTCGCCGCTGGCCCGTGCGATGTCCAGCGAGTTATTCCAGGGACGTGATGAACAACGTCACGTCCTTGACGCCACTGTCCAGGTCCACCTTGGGCCGCCGCCCCATCCCCTTGGCCATGGCCACAACCCTGCTCAGCATCTGATCGGGTCGCGTCACGCACTCTCAAAGCGGCTCGGACCATAAAGAACAAGCTGATGCCCCAGCCGTAGATCGCTATATGCCTTGCTCGCGGCCGTCTGCCGCTGGAGGAAAACCAGGTGGGCTCGGCGCACCGTCTGGGTAGAGTCGGGCAATGCCCGAGTTGCAGCGACTGCATGCCGGCCATGCCCCGGCGGTCCTGGCCTTCGAGCTGGCGAACCGTGCCTACTTCGCTGCCTCGGTCCCCGACCGCGGCGACGACTTCTTCGACCAGTTCACCGACCGGTACAACGCTTTGTTGGCTGAGCAGGAGGCTGGCATCTGCGCCTTCCACGTGCTCGTCGCCGAGGACGGCTCGGTACTCGGCAGGTTCAACCTGGTCGACATCGAAGACCACACTGCGGAACTCGGATACCGGGTCGCGCAGGACGTCGCCGGCCGAGGCGTGGCGACCGCAACCGTCCGGGAGCTGTGCCAACTGGCGGCGGCCCAGTACCGGTTGCGCACGCTGCGAGCGGCCACCGTCCGCCAGAACGCGGCGTCCCAAAGGGTGCTGACCAAAGCTGGGTTCGTCCCTGTCGGCCCCGCTGACCCGGCCCACCTCGGCGGTGAGCCGGGCACTTGGTATCAGCGTGACCTGGTGCACGCGATCTCGCCGGTGGACCGGCTGCGGGAAGGCCGCGGCCACCGTTGATCATCGGTGTGTGAAGACCAACGATCACGCGGTGGCCGCGGGTCACGGCGTAGATCCTGCCCGCTGGCAGGAGGCGTTCGAGGCCGTCATGTCCCGGACAGCGAGCCGGCTCGCTCGGGTCGAGCCCCGGCGCCGGGTGAAGTACTTCGTGCTGGGGCTGTTGTCGGACCTGCCGCGCAAGAACTGCTGGACGATCGCGGAGTGGGCCGGGGAGAATCACTGGTTCACGCGCGACCGTGCTCCACGACCTGGAGTCGGCCTCCTGTCGCAGGACACCGCCCAAGGTCACGGCAGGCGGATGTTGTCGTACCTGGTGTTCGGCTCCCCGTTGGCGTACACGCGTGGGGAGGTGAACACCCCGACCAGCTCCTCACCGACAATCGTTCTGCGGGGAAGGCTCAGCCCGTAGTGCTCGCCCATCAGCCGGTACACGTCCTGGATGTCCGGGACATGCAGCCTCCACTTGTCCGACTCGTCGGGCGAGTCAGGGTTCGGGGTGACGCTGCCGAGTCCGATCTCGGCGGTCATCCGCTGGGTGAGGGGATGGTCCGCCCTGATCGCCTCGTGAACCTCGCCGTCGAAGTAACTCCAGTCCAGCTTTCCGTCCACGGTCACACCGATGACGGGTGGATCCATGGTGGTGTCCATGATGGTCAGCCATGTGCGGCCCTCCCACAAGTGCTTCACGAGGTCAGGGCGCTGCATGTAGAAGCCGTCGTCGCCCCCGCACAGGGCGAAGGCCCACCCCGCGTGCTCGCCCAACCTGGCCCAGTCCGGGACGTTGCTGGAGCGGTCCAACGCCGTGTTGAACACGTCAGGAGACATGATGCCGAGGCCGGGATCCGCCCCCCGCATCGCCGCCAGCTCCTCGACGTTCACGCCTTTGACCATCTCCAGGTAGAAGCCCCAGGAGGCGAGGTCTTGTTGTATCCACTCGAATCCCTCATCGCTCATGGCCGCAAGTGTGGCAGCGGCGTCCGACAGCCTGGCCCGGGACCGTGATCTGTGTCGCGCGACGCCATGCCGACTGCCGTGTCGTGAGAGCTGATGTCCTGCGCCGGACACCCATCGGCGGTTCCGTGACACTGACCATGCCGGATCCCGCCCGCCGGCCAAGTTCGTGCCGACCGTCCGCAGCGCCGCCCGAACGACTCACCCACACGGGCCCCTTCGCGGGCGAGTTGAAGTGCTGAACCACTGTCGTGCCGCGTCGTGCAGACCGCAGACGTGGACAACACGACTGGCGCCACGGCGGCGACCACCGCGGTGACGACCGGCACCGCGGCGGGCGCATGGTGCGGGCCGCGGGTGACACCCCTTGCGAAGAAACAGCCGGCCAGGAAGAAGAGCGCGGGCCGGTGGCCTCGCAGCGGCTGAGGTCAGGGGCCCGCGCACTGCCCCGGTGCGGTCCGTCGGCACGCGGATGGGGCTGGGATGACGGGAGGCCGCGGAGGCGGAAGCGTCCAGCCCGCGGGCTCAACGACTGGCCTGCGATCCTGCCGTGGTGGGGCAAGCACCGCCGAGGACGACCTGAAGGCGGGCCAACGAGATCCTGAGGGCCGGGGCGGATTTCCTCGCGGCTGACAAGAACACTCAGACGACCGTCTTGGGTATGTGGCTGAAGCCGTCCGCGACAGCGAGCCGCTGCCCACTTGGGAACGTGATCAACTCCAGGGCGTACCGTGGAGCGGACGCCACGGACCGTTGCCCGGCGTCACCATCCGTACCGGCGGTGGAGCGCTCGGGTCCCCAGCAGGCTGGTTACCCGTGCCCGGGGCCTGCGCGAGTCCGTTGGCCCACAGCTGGTCGACACGCGCGCGTTCGGTGGCGTTCGGGTAGCGGTTGGTGCAGGACGGGCCGGGGCCGCCGCCCGACATCAGCTCACTGCACGGCCCGACAAGGCACTCCCGTTTCCCGGTGACGTGTCGTGATCAAAAGCGGACGGCGGTGCCAGTGGTTTTCCATTTCGGCTGAGGCCGCCAAGGCGACGGGCGGGGCAGGGAGGGTCTTTTCAGCCCACTGGGCTTGGCGCTGCTGATCGGTGAGTGTGCGATGAAGGCGAGCGGAACGCGGCACGACCTTGCCACCGGCCTCGGCTGCCGCGTCAACCATCACCTTGCTCGACGTCCAGATGCATCGGACCCCGAAGAACGGGGCTGGGCCGGTACGGCGGCGGGTCGGCGACCAGCCTGGGGCGGACGAGTCGGCGTACCAGTTCGGTCAGCGCGATCTGGGTTTCCCGCCGGGCCAGCGCGCCGCCGAAGCACGAGTGGATGCCGCTGCCGAACCCCAGGTGCTGGTTGTCACGCCGATCCGGGTCGAAGCGGTCGGGATCGTGGAAGCGCTTCGGATCGCGACTGCCCGAGGCCAGCATGAGCATGATCTGCGAGCCCTTCGGGATGACGGTGTCGGCTACGGTGATGTCGCTGTACGCCGCCCGCCAGGGAATGATGTGCACGGAGGGCTCGTAGCGCAGCAGCTCCTCGACCAGCGGCGCGACGAGGTCGGGTTCGTGGCGCAGCCGCTCAAGCACCTGCGGGTGGCGCAGCAGCGTCAGCATGCCGTTGGCGATGAGGTTGACGACGGTCTCATGGCCGGCGATGAGCAGCAGTTTGGCGGTGGCGACGATTTCTTCGTCGGTCATCCGGCCGTCGGGCCCGTCATCGTTGGCCAGCCGGGCCAACAGATCGTCGCCCGGCCGGCCGTGGCGCTGTTCCACCAGCCCGCCGAGGTTCCGGCGCAAGTCCTTGCGGGCCTGTACGCCCTTGTCCAGCTTCTCCCTCGGGTCGGTCTCGGGGTCGTAGTCGACCGAGTTCATGATGTCGTTCACCCAGACGTGGAACCGCGGTTCCTCCTCGCGTGGAACGCCGAGCAAGTGGCAGGTCACGGTTACAGGGAACGGGCAGGCGAAATCGTCGACGACGTCGATCCGCTCCTTGCCCGCGAAATCGTCGATCAGACTGCCGACGGCGGCGGTCAGGTCGCTTTCCATGCCGGCCACCAACCCCGGGGAGTGCGGGGGGCCGAAGTGGCGCATCGCCATACGCCGCAGGCGATCGTGCTCGGGCGGGTCCCTCTTGATGAACGCCGTCGTGACGCCGTCCTCCAGTGCGGGCATCGGACGCGACAGACTGCGCACGTCGGAGCTCAGGTGCGGGTCATGCAGGATGTCTGTGATCTCGCGATAGGTGCTGATGACGTAGCTGCCGTCCTCCTGAAGAGCCACCGGTGTCTCGCGCAATTCGGCATACAGCGGGTACGGGTCGGCCCGGGCGGAGTAGTCGAAGATCCGTCGCAGCGTGCCGGGCGTCTCGGTCGTGGTCATCCGACCCTCCTCCTACCGATGCTGGTGCACGGCCGTGACGCGGCGCTCACCGGGTCCGGCCGGTGACGACCGCGGTGGCGCCCTGAGCGAGCAGGCTTGGGCCGGGGAGGCCGACGGGTGCCGGGTGTACGTCGGTCGGCTGGTCCGGCGTGGGGCAGCGTGGCGGGAAAGGGGCGGCCGTCTCGATCAACCGCCGGTAGTGGCGCAGCCACTTGGCGTTGTCGAAGCTCACGGCAGCCGTGACGCGGCCCCGATAGCCGTATGCGGCGACGAAACGGTGGTCGTCCAGCGATCCCTGGGTGACGACCACCTCGTCGGCGAAGGTCGGCACGCCGACGGACTTGATGTTGACGCCGAACTGGATCGACCAGAACAGCGGTGTCGACAGGTGTGGCCAGTGGTCCGCCTGGGGGCTGACCATGTTGTGTGCCGCGACCTCGGCCTGCTCCACGGCGTTGGCCCAGTGCTCCAGTGAGATGAGCCGGTATTCGTAGAGGGGGTGGGGGCAACGTGCCACGTCTCCCGCGGCGAAGACGTCGTCGTTGGCTCGGCCGTTGATGTCGAGGGCGTGGCAGCCTGAGTCGCAGGCGATTCCCCACACACCCGCCGCCAGTCCCGACTCCCGTAGCCACTCGGTGTTGCGGATGCTCCCGAGTGCCACTACCGCCACCTCGGCGTCGATCGTGCCGCCGTCGTCGAAGTGAGCACGGCGGAACCGCCCCTGCGCGTCGCCCTCGAGTCGGGTGACCTTGACACCGCACCGCAGGTCGACGCCGTGAGTGCGCTGCAAGTCCGCCGCGACCTCACCGATCACGGCACCTAGCGCCCCGGCCAGCGGGGCCGCTCCGAGTTCGGCGACGGTCACCGGCAGTTCCCGTGCCCGGCAGGCGGAGGCGATTTCGGAGCCGGTGAATCCTGCCCCGACGATCAGAACGCGGGAAGGCCCGGCGGCGAGGGCTCGCCGCAGGCTCTCGGCATGCTCGCGCGTACGCACGACGAACACTCTGTTCAGAGCCGCCTCGGACTCGACGAACCAAGGCCGGGCCCGTACCCCGGTAGCGATCAGTAGCCGGTCGAAGGGAACCTCGCGTCCGTCGGCCAGTCGCACGTGGTTCGTCGCGAGGTCCAGCCCGCTGGCGGGCACGCCCAGCAGCCACTCCGCATCGATGACACGACGGCGGGGCAACGTGGTGTTTCCGGCCGGCACCCACCCGGTCAGTACCTGCTTGGACAGGGGAGGCCGGTCATAGGGCTCGCCCAGCTCGTCACCGATCATGGTCAACGATCCTGTGAAACCCTCGGCGCGCAGAGCCTCCGCAGCCCTCAGTCCCGCCAGCGACGCCCCGACGACCACGATGCGGCCATCGCGCTTGAACGCCCGCAGAGTGTCGGCACTGGTCATGGCGCCGACGCCTCCACCGGGGCGTTCCGTCCTTCCAGCCAGTCGACCAGAATCGCTTGGACCGGGCAGGCCGCCGCGGCGCGTAGCACCAGGCTGCGCTGGGCGTCGTCGGGGTTCGGGTCGTACATCAGCGCCTCCTCACCGTGCATCCGGAAGACCTCCGGAGCCAGGAACGCGCACTGTGCATACCCTTCGCATCGGGAAAGATCTACGACAACTCTCATCCCGGTCTCCACGGGGAGTGCGAACTCCAGACCCTCGAACCGGCACCGCTCCGGCCCGAGACAAGCCGCGAAAGGGCTATTCGATCGCCGCCTACTCCTGCGAAGTGCGAGTGGCACCGCGCTCGCCGGTCCCCATGGAAATGCTTGATCGTCGCAGTTAAGGCGATTCGGTGTTCAGGAATATCTATAGGGCTCATGTTATGGCCCAGAACCCTGACCGCGCGCACATCACACGCAAGAAAGGGCGGCCTGCTGACTGGTGCCTGATCGATCATTTCAGAAGCGCTTGACCAGAAGTGTCGGCTCTTGCGGCTCGCATAGGCTGGCCGGTCTCATCCGACATGAGGCTGTGTGCCAGTTCGAGCAGGCCCTGATGGAGGTCGGCACGTCTTTCGTGACGGATGCGGAGTCGTTCGAACTGGTGAAGCCGGGCGAGGCGCGCTCGACCACCCAGCGGACCGTGCCCGGTCCGGAGCCGTGGGCGGCACCGCGTCGGGCGATCACGGGTTTGATGCCGCGTTTCCACAGCAGGCGTTTCCACAGCAGGCGGCGGTGCTTGCCGAAGTCGTAGCCCCGGTCGGCGTGCAGGCGCCGGGGCTTGCGTCGAGAGCGCCCCCGCAGGCCCCGGATCGGGGGAACCGCGTTCAGCAGGGGCAGGAGCTGGGTGACATCGTGCGGTTGCCGCCGGTGAGCGCGACGGCGAGCGGGGTTCCGTGCCGGTCGACGATCAGATGGTGCGCGGAGCCGGGGCGGCCCCGGTCGACCGGTGAGGGACCGACGTGGTCCCTTCCTTTTGAGCACCTCGATGTGCGAGCCGTCCACGGCACAGTCGTCCCGATCCAGCAGGTCGGCACGACGCGGCTCGCCCCTGTCCGGTGGCGCCGTCAGGCATCGGCCGGGTGCGGCGCGAGCACTCCGCTCCTGCGGATACCGGAGCCGGAACGGACGGCTGCCGTGCTGGACCTGAGGGCCGCGCCACAGGAATCGGTGTCGAAGGCGAAGGCCTCCCGGGGAGAGCACGCCGCCCCGTCGAGGTGCACGAGCAGCCGCAGGCGAAGAAGGCCGCCATCGATCAGCCAGCGGGTCGCGTCGTCGATCTGCTGCCACCAGCGCTCGCGCTCGCCGGCCGGCCGCTCGCGCATGACGGGGGTCCAGCCCGGCTCGTCGTCCGCCGGAAGCCGCAGCCTGTTCAGCAGCGCGCACGCCGAGACGATCCGTGTCATGTTCGCACTGAAGGTGTCCCGACTGGTGTGGATCCCTCGGCCGCCGGACCGACGGTGGGAGCAAACGATCAGCTCTCAGGCCCCGGCAGCAACGCCGAGGCGAAGGTCGCAGTGGCGAGACCTCGGCGGTGACGTCGGCAACCATATGACCGTGCTCGATCGTCCTTCGGTTATGCCACCCTGGAGCCCCGAACCCTCCCCAGCCCGGCCGGCCTGGCCTCACTGCGGCCACACCACCACCCTGGAGGACCCGGTCGGGTGCCGCGGTATCCACGTTCCTGGCCACAGCGCATGCCTCGCCCACCTGGCTGACACCGACCGCGATGCCTACCTGGCCAGCCTGGCTCCCGGCACTGACATCGACCACCGCGGCACCCGTTTCGACGAGTCCCTTCTCCGACTGCTGCTCCAAGCCCTCCGGGACCCCAGAACCGGACACCCTTGCCTAGGCCACACCCGGTTCGAGGCGGCGATCTTCACCGGTAGCGCCCGGTTCGGCTCGGCGACCTTCGAAAGCAATGCCTGGTTCCGGGGCGGCGACCTTCAAGAGCGAGGCCGAATTCGCCTCGGCGGTCTTCAAGAGCGAGGCCGAGTTCGCGTCGGCGACCTTCGAACGCGACGCCCGATTCGACTCGGCGACCTTCGAGAGGGCGTTGAGCCTCGGGCCCCTGGTATGTGCCGAGCGGATCCAGCTGTCTGGAGCAGTGTTCAGCGGCCCGGTGACCCTCTCGTTCGTCGCGCGTCACCTGGAATGCCGGCGGACCCGCTGGTCCTCGACGGCCGAACTGCGTCTGCGTCACGCCACCGTGGACTTCGCCCACGCCGTCTTCGAATATCCCCTCACGATCGCCAGGGAAATGGACCCGTTCGTGCTCCCCAATGGCGAACCGCTGACCGAACAGCCGTTCACCAGCATGCCCGACGCCGCGGTGCGGGTGGCCTCGTTGCGCGGGGTGGACGCCGCACACCTGGTCCTCGCTGCCGTCGACCTGTCGGGGTGCCTGTTCACCGGGACCGTGCACTTGGACCAGGTGCGGCTGGAGGGCGCCTGCTCATTCGACACGGTCCCTCCACCCGGTGGGGTTCACCCGACGTCGCACGCTCGCCGAGGAGCACCATTGGCGGGCGAGGCAACCGGCCGCGGCCCCGGGCTGGAACGCGGCCACGTCCGGCGCCGGGCACGTGGGGCCGACGCAGTTGGCGCCGGTGTACCGGGCGCTACGCAAGGCGTTCGAAGACGGCGCGAACGAGCCCGGAGCGGCGGACTTCTACTACGGCGAAATGGAGATGCGCCGACACGACCGTACCGGTACCACCCGCGCCGAACGGGGTCTGCTGCACGGTTACTGGATGCTGTCCGGCTACGGATTGCGCGCCTCACGGGCGCTGGGCTGGCTCGCCGCCGCCATGCTCGTCACCATCATGCTGCTGATGGGCTTCGGGCTGCCCAGGGATGACCCGAAGCAGGTGGCGACCGGCATCGTGCCGCCCGGCGGCGGAAGGGTGACCTTCGAGATCGGCAAGGAGGATCCGCGCGACCCCACCGGGAACCGGTTCACGGGCGAGCGCTTCGAAAAGGCCTTGAACGTCACCCTCAACTCGGTGATCTTCCGCGCTGCCGACCAGGACCTGACCACCACCGGCACCTACGTCCAGATGACCTCCCGGGTGACTGAGCCCGTCCTCTTGGGTCTGGCGGTCCTCGCCGTCCGCAACCGTGTCAAAGCTGACCCCGATCGCGGCGTGCAGACGTCGAAGTTCCCCTCGGTCCACGCGCTCGACCAACTCCTCGACGGCCTCGACGTCGGCGCGGCTCGTCGGCGTCAGCTGGTACATGGCGCGCGAGGAGTTGGAACGGGCGCGTGGACCGGGGCGCTCTGCCGGTAGGTGCCCGGCGCAGCCCGCAGCGGCTCCTGGACGAAGAGGTGTCCGCCCGTACCCCACTCTTTACGGGTTCAGTCCCGGCCGGGGCTGTCTCCTGCCCGGGGCCAGGGCGCGTGACCGGGGTGGGGCGCGGAGCGTTGCCACGGTCGGTGGACGGCTACCTGGACCTGGACCTGGACCTGGACCTGAACTTGGACCTGGACCTGGACCTGGACCTGGACCTGGACCTTGACGAGATCGAGTTCGCGCCGATGGAGACAGCGGGCGAACGACTGCCGCAGCTCACGCTTCATGAGGCGCATGACCTGCTGAACTGGCTGCGCCGTGTCACGGCCGAGTGCGGGGCCCATGCCCTAATCGCGTTGACGGCCCCCGGCAGGCAGTGCTGGAGTCGGCACGTGGACAGCATCCCCGCCAACCGGCGGTTCTGGAACCAGATCAGCAGCGCCTACCAGAAGGAGCACGACCCGCAAATCGGCGCCACACCCCGGCTGTGGGGCATGTACTCCATCCCCGACGCGCACCTGCACGCCCTGGGCGACGTCACCGGCAAGCGCGTCCTCGAACTCGGCTGCGGCGCCGGCCAGTGGTCCAGGGCGCTCGCCGCCGAGGGCGCCACCGTGGTCGGGCTCGACCTGTCCGAAGCCCAACTCGCCGCAGCGGCCAGCGCGATGGGAGCGGCCCGCTACCCGCTGGTGCAAGGCGCCGCCGAACAACTCCCCTTCGCCGCCGACAGCTTCGACCTGGTGTTCTGTGACTTCGGCGGGCTCAGCTGGGCGCCCCCGCACCTGGCCGTCCCGCAGGCCGCACGCGTCTTGGGCCGAGGCGGGCGCCTGGTGTTCAACGTCGCCAGCCCATGGTTCGAAGCTTGTTACGACGAAGCCGCCAGCCGCGTGACCACGACGCTGCAGCAGGACTACTTCGGGCTGAACACCATCGCCGAAGACGACGGCGCGACCAGCTACCAGCTCACCTACGGCGGCTGGGTCAAGGTCCTGCGCGGCGCGGGTCTCATCATCGACGACCTCATCGAGCCGCGGCCCGAACTCGGAACACCCAACGGCTACAACGAAACCGACCCACCCGACTGGGCACACCGCTGGCCGGCGGAACTGCTCTGGGTAACCCACAAGCCGTAAGTTCCGCCGCGCCGAGACGTGAAGGCATCCCTTCGCCGGGCATGCCTACTGAGCGTGCAGCTGTGTTGTCGTAGGGGCTGACAGGTCGTGATCGTCGCGGTATGCCGTGTGTATGAGGTATCCGCAGGGTGGTGGGTTCACGGCGGAGCGGCGGGCCTTTCGCGAGCGGATTCGTCTGGAGGCGGCCGAGCGGTTCGCCGTCGGAGACGCGAGTTCGCTGATCGCCAAGGCGTTACGGGTCAGCGTGCGTTCCGTGCAGCGCTGGCGCCGGTCCTGGCAGGAGGGCGGCCAGGCTGCCTTGCGCTCCAAGGGGCCGGCGTCGTTGCCCAAGCTCAGCCCGGAGCTGTTCGCCGTGCTGGAGCAGGAGCTCGACAAGGGCGCGGTGGCGCATGGCTGGCCGGATCAGACCTGGACGCTCTCGCGGATCAAGACGCTGATCGGCAGGCGGTTCCACAAGAGCATCACGCTGTCGGGGATCTCCCAGATGCTGCGGCGCAACGGGTGGAGCCACCAGGTGCCCGACCGGCGCGCGCTGGAGCGTCACGAGCAGGCCGTGGCCGGCTGGGTGAAGGAGACCTGGCCGCAGGTGGAAGCACGGCGGCGGCGCTCGATGCCTGGATCGTCTTCGAGGACGAGGCCGGGTTCTCGATGACGCCGCCGACCGCACGCACCTGGGCCCGCCGGGGCCGCACCCCGACGATCCGGGTCCGCGGCCGCTCACGCCGCCGCCCTGGCCTGCTACAAGCCCGGCCATCCGTCCCGGCTGGTCTACCGGCCCCGCGCCGACACCCGGCCCGACGGGCGCAAGAGCTTTGCCTGGACCGACTACCGCGACCTGATCCAGGCCGCTCACCAGCAGCTCGGCGGCCCGATCGTGCTCGTGTGGGACAACTGTGAGACTCATGGGGCGCCGTTCGGAGCCATGGGCCTGACCCGTGGGA
>NZ_BMUI01000029.1:0-22733 GCF_014650115.1 Streptomyces olivaceoviridis
GGTCGCGTCGGTGACCACCGCGTTGACGAGGTGGTCAACGAGGGCGGTCTGCTGGGCACACTCGGCTCGAAAGGGTGTTCGGCCACGGTGCCTCCCCGCGGATTGCCGAAGCCGTCTGTCGGCAGCGGGGGAAGGGGGAGGGGGGAGGGGGTGCCTGCTCGTAGGCGGCGGGTGAGGCGAGAGCCGAGACGGCTCAGAAGGGCGTGCCGGTCCGGGCGGACATGCCAAACCGGCCCGGAGGACATGCGTGTCCACGGGACTCCAGCGCTCGCGAGTCAGAAGCCGCCATGGCACGACGCCATGGCCGGACGTCTTCTGCTTCTTCGAACCCCAGCAGCATCGGGCGTAGACAGCTGAAGTCACAAGCGACTATGCCAAGTTGAGAGAATCTGTCTTGATCGCGGTCGTTAGTCGCCCGGGTTTGACGATGTTCGGATCGTAAGAGAAGTGGCTGTGCGGCTGGTGGGCCGCGATCGTTGCATCCTGAGATCTCGATCAGGGAAGCCACGGAAGTCCGGCTTGGCGAGAACTGGTGGGCCCGTGACAGTGCCGGCCCACCGAGCAGTGTGTGCAGTCGGCGCGGTGGTTGGCGTGAGGGTTCTAGGCCCACAGGGGGCTCGTCGCTGCAGACCGGACTTATGGCCCGACAGGACCCCGGGTCAAGTAGGACCCACGACCCGGGACGATCTCAGGACCGTCCCGGTCGGCCCTGCGGGGAACCGTGCCTAACGCCGACGAAGGCGTTTAGCGGGGGACGTCCCAGGGACTTTTCAGGGACTTTCACGTCTGTCCCAGAGAGGTTCCAGGGACTTTCCGCCGCGTAAGCAGGGAAGGTCCTGACAGCGCTGAAAGACACGAACGCGCTGGTCAGGGCCCGTTTCCCTAGCACTCGATGATGTTCACCGCCAGCCCGCCCCGGGCCGTCTCCTTGTACTTCACGCTCATGTCCGCGCCGGTGTCCTTCATCGTCTTGATGACCCTGTCCAGGGACACCTTGTGGGAGCCGTCGCCGCGCATCGCCATCTTCGCGGCCGTGACCGCCTTCACCGCGGCCATGCCGTTGCGCTCGATGCACGGGATCTGGACCAGGCCGCCGACCGGGTCGCAGGTCAGGCCGAGGTTGTGCTCCATGCCGATCTCGGCCGCGTTCTCCACCTGCTCGGGGGAGCCGCCGAGCACCTCGGCGAGCGCGCCCGCCGCCATGGAGCAGGCGGAGCCCACCTCGCCCTGGCAGCCGACCTCGGCGCCGGAGATGGAGGCGTTCTCCTTGAAGAGCATGCCGATCGCGCCCGCGGCCAGCAGGAACCGCACGACGCCGTCCTCGTCGGCACCCGGCACGAAGTTGATGTAGTAGTGCAGGACCGCCGGGATGATGCCGGCCGCGCCGTTCGTGGGGGCGGTCACCACACGGCCGCCCGCCGCGTTCTCCTCGTTCACCGCCATCGCGTAGAGCGTGATCCACTCCATGGCGTGCGCCAGCGGGTCACCCTCGGCGCGCAGCTGGCGGGCCGAGACGGCCGCGCGGCGGCGGACCTTCAGACCGCCGGGCAGGATGCCCTCGCGGGACATGCCGCGCTCCACGCACGCGCGCATCACCCGCCAGATCTCCAGCAGGCCCGCGCGGATCTCCTCCTCGGAGCGCCAGGCCCGCTCGTTCTCCAGCATCAGCGAGGAGATCGACAGGCCCGTCTCCCTCGTCAGGCGCAGCAGCTCGTCGCCCGTGCGGAACGGGTACTTCAGGACCGTGTCGTCCAGCTTGATCCGGTCCGCGCCCACCGCGTCCTCGTCGACGACGAAGCCGCCGCCCACCGAGTAGTACGTCTTGGAGAGCAGCTCCTTGCCGTCGGCGTCGTGGGCCCACAGCGTCATGCCGTTGGCGTGGTACGGCAGGGCCTTGCGGCGGTGCAGCACGAGGTCCCGGTCGAAGTCGAAGGCGATCTCGTGCTCGCCCAGGAGCCGGATCCGCCCCCCCGCCTTGATCGCCTCGACGCGCGCGTCCGCCGTCTCCACGTCCACCGTGCGCGGCGAGTCGCCGCACAGGCCGAGCAGGACGGCCTTCGGGGTGCCGTGGCCGTGGCCGGTCGCGCCCAGGGAGCCGTAGAGCTCCGCCCGGACGGCGGCGGCCTGCTCCAGGAGGCCTTCGTTGCGCAGGCGGCGGGCGAACATCCGCGCCGCGCGCATCGGGCCGACCGTGTGGGAGCTGGACGGACCGATGCCGATCGAGAACAGGTCGAAGACCGAGATGGCCACGGTCACTCCTCAAGACAGCAGGGGGTGGTGGGGCACCCGGTGCGGGTGCCCCACCGGGGACTTACTTGTTCAGACCCGGGTACAGCGGGTGCTTGTCGGCGAGCGCCTTCACGCGCGCCTTGAGGGCCTCGGCGTCGGCCGCCCCGAAGGGAGAGGGCGCCTTCAGCGCCTCCGCGATCACGTCCGCGACCTCGGCGAAGTCCTCGGCCGCGAAGCCGCGGGTCGCCAGGGCCGGCGTACCGATGCGCAGACCCGAGGTGACCATCGGCGGGCGCGGGTCGTTCGGGACGGCGTTGCGGTTGACCGTGATGCCGACCTCGTGGAGCCGGTCCTCGGCCTGCTGCCCGTCCAGCTCGGACGCGCGCAGGTCCACCAGGATCAGGTGCACGTCCGTGCCGCCGGACAGCACGTTCACGCCGGCCTCGCGGGCGTCCGGGGCCGTCAGGCGCTCGGCGAGGATGCGGGCACCCTCCACCGTACGACGCTGGCGCTCCTTGAAGTCCTCCGAGGCCGCGACCTTGAAGGACACCGCCTTGGCCGCGATCACATGCTCCAGGGGACCGCCCTGGAAGCCCGGGAAGACGGACGAGTTCAGCTTCTTCGCGAAGTCCTTCTTGGCGAGGATGATGCCGCCGCGGGGGCCGCCCAGCGTCTTGTGGGTGGTGGAGGTGACCACGTCGGCGTACGGCACCGGGTTCTCGTGCAGACCGGCCGCGACCAGGCCCGCGAAGTGCGCCATGTCGACCCACAGGTACGCGCCGGTCTCGTCGGCGATCCGGCGGAACTCGGCGAAGTCCAGCTGCCGCGGGTACGCCGACCAGCCCGCGATGATCACCTTGGGGCGGTGCTCCTTGGCGAGCCGCTCGACCTCGGCCATGTCGACCAGGCCGGTCTCGGCGTCCACGTGGTAGGCGACCACGTCGAACTGCTTGCCGGAGAAGTTCAGCCGCATGCCGTGGGTCAGGTGGCCGCCGTGCGCCAGGTCCAGGCCGAGGATGGTGTCCCCGGGCTGGGCCAGCGCGAAGAGGGCCGCCTGGTTCGCGGAGGCGCCGGAGTGGGGCTGCACATTGGCGTACTCGGCGCCGAACAGCTCCTTGACCCGGTCGATGGCGATCTGCTCGGCGACGTCGACGTGCTCGCAGCCTCCGTAGTAGCGGCGGCCCGGGTAGCCCTCGGCGTACTTGTTCGTCAGGACCGAGCCCTGGGCCTCCATCACCGCGAGCGGCGCGAAGTTCTCGGAGGCGATCATCTCCAGGGTCGACTGCTGGCGGCGCAGCTCGGCGTCGACCGCGGCGGCGATCTCCGGGTCCAGCTCGTGCAGGGGCGTGTTCAGGACAGTCATACGGCTACGACTCCTCAGCCGGCGGAAAAGGCGGTGTACTCGTCGGCGGAGAGCAGGTCGGCCGGCTCCTCCGCGACGCGTACCTTGAACAGCCAGCCACCCTCGAAGGGGGCGGAGTTCACCAGCGACGGGTCGTTGACGACGTCCTCGTTGACGTCGGTGACCTCACCGGTGACCGGGGAGTACAGGTCGGACACCGACTTCGTCGACTCCAGCTCGCCGCAGGTCTCGCCCGCGGACACCGTGGAGCCGACCTCGGGGAGCTGGACGAAGACGACGTCACCGAGCGCGTTGGCCGCGTGCTCCGTGATGCCGACCGTCGCGACGCCGTCCTCGGCGGCCGACAGCCACTCGTGCTCCTTGCTGTAGCGCAGCTGCTGGGGGTTGCTCATGGCTTGAATTCTCCTGTACGCGCGAGGGTGCTGATGACGGGGTGACTAAGGAAACCGCTGGTGAGCGGGGGAATGTGCGCAGCGTCACGCCGCGGCCACGGGACCGGGGTCCCCAGGCGGGCGCGACCGCGGCCGGTGTCTACTTCTGGCGCTTGTAGAACGGCAGTGCCACGACCTGGTACGGCTCGTGGGTGCCCCGGATGTCCACGCCGACGCCCTCGGTGCCCGGCGCCGCGTGCGCCGCGTCGACGTAGGCCATGGCGATCGGCTTGCCCAGGGTGGGGGAGGGGGCGCCGGAGGTGACCTCGCCGATCACCTCGCCGCCGGCGACGACGGCGTACCCGGCGCGCGGCACCCGGCGGCCCTCGGCGACCAGGCCGACCAGGACCCGCGGCGGGTTCTCCTGGGCCCGGGCGGCGGCCTCGGTGAGCGCCTCGCGCCCGACGAAGTCGCCCTCCTTCTCGAACTTGACCACGCGGCCGAGCCCGGCGTCGAAGGGGGTGAGGGAGGTGGTCAGCTCGTGCCCGTACAGCGGCATGCCCGCCTCCAGGCGCAGGGTGTCCCGGCAGGACAGGCCGCACGGGACGAGCCCGGCGCCCTCGCCGGCCTTGGTGAGCGCCTGCCACAGCTCGACGGCGTGCTCCGGCTTGACGAACAGCTCGAAGCCGTCCTCGCCGGTGTAACCCGTGCGGGCGATCAGCGCCGGGACGCCGGCGACCGTGCCGGGCAGGCCGGCGTAGTACTTCAGGCCGTCGAGGTCGGCGTCGGTGAGGGACTTCAGGATGCCGGGGGACTCCGGGCCCTGTACGGCGATCAGCGCGTAGGCGTCCCGGTCGTCCCGGACCTCGGCGTCGAAGCCCTCGGCGCGCTCGGTCAGGGCGTCCAGCACCACCTGGGCGTTGGAGGCGTTGGCCACGACCATGTACTCGGTCTCGGCGAGCCGGTAGACGATCAGGTCGTCCAGGATGCCGCCGTCGGCCTGGCAGATCATGGTGTAGCGGGCGCGGCCGATGCCGACGGAGGCGATGTTGCCGACCAGGGCGTGGTTCAGGAACGCGGCGGCCTGGTCGCCGGTGACGGTGATCTCGCCCATGTGGGAGAGGTCGAAGAGACCGGCCCGGTTCCGCACGGCGAGGTGCTCGTCGCGCTCGGAGCCGTAGCGCAGGGGCATGTCCCAGCCCGCGAAGTCGGTCATCGTCGCACCGAGCGCGCGATGTACGGCGTCGAGCGCGGTGTGGCGGAGTTCAGTGCTGCTCATCGGACGGTCGTCTCCCAAGGCGAGCGGACAGGCGAGGAACGTTCCTCCCCATCTGTCATCGGAACCTGAGAGGTTCGCCACGACCGCCACAGGGACGACCAGGGCTTGCACCTTGGGTGGAGCCACTGACACAGCGGCCCGCTTTTCAGATGTGCCTCGCCCGCGCGGTAACGGGGCCTGAGAGATTCAAGGGAGGGACTTGCTCCTTCGGCGTCCCAGCCCGGGGCTGGGAACTCTCCCGCGCGGATTCAAGCGGCCGGTATGCAGTTGGCGGGCACATCATTGCACGCCGCTCCCCGCCCATCCAGAGCGCGCTCCTTGTGACCGAGCTGTGGCACAACGCACACGAACCTCCTACCGTTGCCCATTACCTTCTCTTTACATAGAACGGGCATGGGGATGACCGAGCCCACTGGGGAGGACGATCACGGTGAACAGGACATCGGCCTATGCCGCCGACGCCGGCATCGCGGTGCCGGGAGAGCCCTCCGCCCTGGCCCGCGGGCGCCGCGCGGACCGGCCCGCCCCGGTCGTCCGCGACCTGCGCGACCGCGCGGGCCGCAGCCCGCACGCCCTGCTCTTCGGTCCCCGCGACCTGGTGGTGATCACCGGTCTGCCCGGCAGCGGCAAGTCCACCCTGATGCACCGCGCGGTCACCGGCCACCGCGTCGACTCCCAGGACACCCGGGACCGCTGGGACGCCCGCGTCCCCCGCTCCCTCCCGTACGCGCTCTACCGCCCCCTGGTCCGCCTCGCCCACTACGCCGCCCTGCGCGGGGCCCTGCGCACCGGCGAGGGCGTCGTCGTGCACGACTGCGGCACCCAGCCCTGGGTGCGTGCCTGGCTGGCCCGCGAGGCCCGGCGCCGCGGCGCCACCCTGCACCTGCTCCTGCTCGACGTCAGCCCCGAGACCGCCCGGGCGGGCCAGCGCGAGCGCGGCCGGGGCGTCTCCCGCTACGCCTTCCGCCGCCACCGGCGTACGACCGCCCGGCTGCTGCGCGCGGTGGAGAAGGGGGCACTGCCCGCCGGCTGCGGCGCGGCGGTGCTGCTGGACCGGGACGCGGCGGACGTCCTCGGCCGGGTCGGCTTCGCTCGGTGAGGCACTGTCACAGCCACCCGCTAGCCTTCTTGCTCACAGCAGTGGTTCCCAGCAGGCGGTAGGCAGATGGACTTCCCGGCGGACATCCCAGCGGACTTCCCGGCACAGGCGCACCCCCACCCGCACGGCGGTTGGCCCGGCAACGAGCTGGAGGAGGTGCTGTCGGCCTCCCTCGGCGTCCCCTCGGCGGGCGACCGGATCATCGAGGTCGTCGGCCGCAGCTTCCTGTGGATACCGCTGCCCAACGGCGGTGGCCCGCACAGCGGGCCGCTGGACCTGCCGACGATGGAGATCGACGGCCAGGTGTACGTCCCGGTGTTCAGCTCCGAGGAGCAGCTGCGCCAGGCGACTGGTCCCCACATGTCGTACACCATCGCCCCCGCCGTGGAGTTCGCGCGCGGTCTGCCGCCGCAGGCGGGCATCGCGGTGAACCCGGGCGGTGTGGTCGGCATCCCGCTGCCGCCCGAGGCCGTGGCCGAGCTGTGCCGCGCCGGCCGCACCCCGCTCGACGGGCCCAACGCCGGCGGCCGGGTCCGCCTCTTCGAGCCCGACTGGCAGGACGATCCGGTCGACTTCCTCTCCGCGGCCTCCGCCGAGTTCGCGGAGACCGGGGTGGTCCTCACCGCCCGCCGCTGCCTGGCCGCCATCGAGACGGCCGACCCGGTGATGTTCGTGGGCGTGGAACTCTCCCAGTGGGAGGGCGACATCCGGACGCTGCCCCTGGACGCCCTCGGCAGGGCCCTCGGCCGAGTCCCGGTCACGTGGCCGGTCAACCTGATCCTCATGGACGTGGCCGAGGACCCGGTCTCCGACTGGCTGAAAACGAACGTCCGGCCCTTCTACCAGTACGGCCACTAGCACCGACCCGGGGCAGCCGACGCAGGGGGCGCGGGGCACCGCGCGAGAACCCACCACCACCCGCACCCGCGCACGAACAGAAGGCCCCGAGCCACTGGGCGCTTAAGCTGTCTCCAAACGCGGGGCACGGAGTAGAAGGGCCGGTACAACAGGTGAGCGCGAGCCACAGCGGCAGCGTCGAGCACATGCTGCGCCAGGTCACCCCGGGACGCTACGACGCCTACGAGGCCCTGCTCCGCGCCCTCGCGACCCCCTCCTCCGGCCAGATCTGGATGCTCCTGTGGCACGGCCAGGCCGGCTCCCCGGACGCCCAGTACGGGGACATGGAGGTGGACGGCTCCCACTACGCCCCCTGCGTCACCTCCGCCCAGGAGCTGTCGGCCAGCGGCTGGAACCGCTCGTACGAAGTGGTCGACGGCCTGGACGTGGCCCGCACCCTCTACCCCGACCACTACGGCCTCTGGCTCAATCCGCACGCCCCGGGCGGCGGAGTCGGCATCCCCTGGCTGGATCTGCGCCGCATCGCCACCGGTCTGGACCGCCAGCCCGCCGGCCCGCTGCGCCTGTCGGAGCCCGGCATCGAGATCCCGCAGTTCTACGCCCTCCTCGCGCAGAACGCGCACCGCACCCCCGCGCTCCGCTCGCTGCGCCGCGCCTGGGTCCAGCCCGCGCTCGGGGCGCCGTATCTCGCCATCGGCCTGGACGTCTACGAGACCTCGCCCGCCGCGGTCGACTCGGTGCGCGCGATGATGCAGCAGTCCATCGGCGCGGTCCCGGAGGGGCTGCCGGTATCGACGGTCGCGATGACGGACGGCTACGACCCGGTGGTGATGTGGATGCGGGTCAACGCGCGCCCGTTCTACGACCGCGAGGCACACGCCCCCGCGCCGCAGCCGCAGCTCCAGGCACCGGTCCCGCCGCAGGCCCCGGCCGGCGGGTACGGCTACCCACCGGTGCACGGCGGTTACTGACAACTAAGCGGAGTGACAGGGGTTTTGACTCCGGGTCGCAGAATTTACACGGACGACACACTTCTGCGCGCGTAGACATCGCCCGATCGCCCCGAACCGCGTAGATTCACCGTTCTGTCCCAACTGGCCCGCGTCCGATACCCGTTACCCACTGATCGGATAACGGAATCCCCTGGACTGCATCACGGTTGCGCATACTTTCGCCGTCAGCTCTGGCGGGTGATCGCAAGGACGCTGAAGACTCCCGACTCAGACATGAGGTCGAGACCTCATGCTCGATGGCAAGTCGACAAAGCCGCAATCCGCGGCAGCGCAGGCCGGTCACCACCGGCGAGAGGGGTCGCTCACCGTGACCGCACCGATCGAGACCACCGGGGCGGCAGCCGAGGCACAGCCGGAGGCTGTGCTGGAGGGTGCCGGTAAGGGGCAGATCGAGGGTCGTTCCCTGGGCCAGATCGCCTGGACCCGGTTCAAGAAGGACAAGGTCGCCGTCGCGGGCGGCGTCATCGTGATCCTGCTGATCCTTCTCGCGATCCTCTCCCGCCCCATCCAGGCCCTCTTCGGCCTCGACCCCAACGCCTTCCACCAGGACCTGATCACGCCCGACACCTCGCTGCCCACGGGCGGCTGGGGCGGCATGAGCCTCGATCACCCGCTCGGCGTGGACCCCAAGTTCGGCCGTGACATCGCCACCCGCATCCTGGAGGGCTCCTGGGTGTCGCTGGTGGTGGCGTTCGGCGCGACGATCCTCTCCAACGTCATCGGCGCCATCATGGGCGTCGTCGCGGGCTACTACGGCGGGCGGGTCGACTCGGTCATCAGCCGGCTGATGGACACGTTCCTCGCTTTCCCCCTCCTGCTCTTCGCGATCGCCATCTCCGCCACCCTCCAGGGCGGCGCGTTCGGTCTCAACGGGCTGCCGCTCCACCTGAGCGTGCTGATCTTCGTCATCGGCTTCTTCAACTGGCCCTACCTGGGCCGGATCGTGCGAGGCCAGACCCTCGCCCTGCGTGAGCGCGAGTTCGTGGACGCCTCCCGGGGCATGGGCGCCAAGGCCCCGTACATCCTGTTCCGGGAGCTGATGCCCAACCTGGTCGGCCCGATCATCGTCTACTCGACGCTGCTCATCCCGACCAACATCCTCTTCGAGGCGTCCCTGAGCTTCCTCGGCGTCGGCATCCAGCCCCCGCAGGCGTCCTGGGGCGGCATGCTCCGTGAAGCGGTCACCTACTACAAGGTCGATCCCCAGTACATGATCGTCCCCGGTCTCGCCATCTTCGTGACCGTCCTGGCCTTCAACCTGCTCGGTGACGGTCTCCGCGATGCTCTCGACCCGCGCAGCCGCTGACGCCTGCCGCAGAGAGCCCGAAAATTTTCCAACAATGGAGGGGAAAGCGCCCATCATGCGAAGGTCAGCGCTGGCCGCGATCGCGGCCATCGGCTCCGCCAGCCTGTTTCTTGCGGGTTGCAGCAAGGCCGATGACAACAAGAACGAGAACGGCAACACCAAGTCCGCCGGTGCCAACGCCGCGACCAAGGGCATCGTGAACGTGTCCGACAAGAAGGGCGGCACGGTCACCTACGAGATGGCCGACGTGCCGGACTCCTTCGACCCGGGCAACACGTACTACGCCTACATGTACAACCTCAGCCGGCTGTGGGCCCGCCCGCTGATGACCTTCAAGCCGGGCGCCGGCCAGGAGGGCAACACCCTGGTCCCGGACCTCGCCGCGAGCAAGGGTGTCCCGAGCGACGGCGGCAAGACCTGGACGTACAAGCTGCGTTCGGGCCTGAAGTACGAGGACGGCTCGCCGATCACCTCGAAGGACGTCAAGTACGCCGTTGAGCGCTCGAACTTCGCGCGTGACGTGCTCTCCCTCGGCCCGAACTACTTCCAGCAGTTCCTGGCCGGCGGCGACAAGTACAAGGGCCCGTACAAGGACAAGAGCGACAAGGGTCTGTCCTCCATCCAGACGCCGGACGACACCACGATCGTCTTCCACCTGAAGCAGGCCTTCCAGGAGTTCGACTACCTGGTCGCCGCCCCGCAGACGGCCCCGGTGCCCAAGGCGAAGGACACCGGCGTCGACTACGTCAAGCACATCGTGTCCTCCGGCTCCTACAAGTTCCAGAGCTACGACGACGGCAAGCAGGCCGTCCTCGTGCGCAACGAGAACTGGGACGCGAAGACCGACCCGCTGCGCAAGCAGCTGCCGGACAAGATCGTCGTCAACCTGAAGGTCAACCCGGAGAAGATCGACCAGGACGTCATGGCGGGCGACGCCATCGACCTGGCCGGCACCGGCGTCCAGGCCTCGACCCAGGCCGACGTCCTCACCGACCCCGCCAAGAAGGCCAACACGGACAACACCTACGGTGGCCGCCTGGTCTACATGGCGATCAACACCAAGGTGAAGCCGTTCGACAAGGTCGAGTGCCGCAAGGCCGTCCAGTACGCGATCGACAAGGTCTCGGTGCAGACCGCCGAGGGCGGCCCGATCCGCGGTGACGTCGCCTCCACCGTGCTGCCGCCGGACATCCCGGGCTACAGCAAGGCCGACGTCTACGCCACCACCGGCAGCAAGGGTGACGCCGCCAAGGCCAAGGACCAGCTGAAGGCCTGCGGCAAGTCCTCGATCTCGACGAACATCTCGGCCCGTTCGGACCGTCCGCAGGAGATCGACGCCGCCACGGCGATCATCAACTCGCTGAAGAAGGTCGGCATCAACGCCAGCCTGAAGCAGTACCCGTCGGGCAAGTACTTCACCGACTACGCGGGTGTGCCGAAGTTCACCGAGAAGCAGAACATCGGCCTGATCATGATGCAGTGGGGTGCCGACTGGCCCTCCGGTTACGGCTTCCTCCAGCAGATCCTGAACGGCAAGGCGATCAGCCAGTCCGGCAACACCAACCTGTCGCAGTACAACAACAAGGACGTCAACGAGCTGCTGGGCAAGGCGATCGGCACTCAGGACACCAACGAGCGCAACACGCTCTACACGCAGATCGACAAGAAGACCATGGACGACGCCGTCCTGGTCCCGCTGACCTACTTCAAGGTCCTCCTGGGCCGCCCGCAGAGCTACACCAACCTGGTTTCCACGGCGGCCTTCAGCGGTCAGTACGACTACCTCAACATCGGCGTCGCGTCGAAGTAGCAGCCCCGGAAGGCAGGTGAAGGCATTGGTGCCCGCGGGCTTCGCGGCCCGCGGGCACCAGCGCCGGTCCCCGTGATCTCGTACATCCTCCGCCGGACGGTCGCGGCAGTGATCCTGCTGCTGGTCGTCTCCGCGGTCACCTTTGCCATCTTCTTCCTGCTGCCACGGCTCGCCGGCCAGACAGCGGATCAGCTGGCGCAGCAGTACATCGGCAAGAGCCCGTCGAAGGCGGACATCGCCGCGGTCAAGCACAACCTCGGTCTGGACCAGCCGGTCTACGTCCAGTACTGGCACTTCATCAAGGGGATCGTGGCCGGTGCCGACTACAACATCGGTCCCACCACGGTGCACTGCGACGCCCCGTGCTTCGGCTACTCCTTCAAGACCCACGAGGCGGTCTGGCCGCAGCTCACCAGCCGGCTGCCGGTGACCATCTCGCTGGCCGTGGGTGCCGCCGTGCTGTGGGTCCTGTCGGGCGTGGCCATCGGTGTCGTCTCGGCGCTGAAGCCCCGTTCCTTCTTCGACCGTGCCTTCATGGGTGTCGCCCTCGCCGGTGTCTCGCTCCCCATGTTCTTCACGGGCAACCTGGCCCTCCTGCTCTTCACGTACCAGTGGCCGATCTTCGGTACCACCTACGTCCCGTTCACCGAGAACCCCTCGCAGTGGGCCAACACCCTCTTCCCGGCGTGGTGTTCGCTCGCGCTCCTGTACTCCGCCATCTACGCGCGGCTCACCCGCTCGGGCATGCTGGAGACGATGAACGAGGACTTCATCCGCACGGCCCGCGCCAAGGGCCTGCGCGAGCGCAACGTCGTGGTCCGGCACGGACTGCGCGCGGCCCTCACCCCGATCATCACCGTGTTCGGCATGGACATCGGTCTGCTGCTCGGCGGCGCCCTGATCACCGAGTACGTCTTCTCGCTGCACGGCATCGGCGAGTACGCGGTGAAGGCCATCACCGACAACGACCTGCCCCCCATCCTCGGCGTGACCCTGCTCGCCGCCTTCTTCGTCGTGATCGCAAATCTCCTGGTGGACGTGCTCTACGCCGCCGCCGACCCGCGGGTGAGGCTCTCGTGACCGAACTCTCCAAGACCGGCGCCGCGGTGGGCGAGCCCACCGACTCCGGCAAGGCGCCCGAAGCCTTCCTGGAGGTCCGCGACCTCAAGGTGCACTTCCCGACCGACGACGGCCTGGTGAAGTCCGTCGACGGGCTCAGCTTCTCGCTGGAGAAGGGCAAGACCCTCGCCATCGTCGGCGAGTCCGGCTCCGGCAAGTCCGTCACCTCGCAGGCCATCATGGGCCTGCACCGGCTCGGCACCCGTGGCAAGAACGTGCGGATGTCCGGCGAGATCTGGCTGGACGGCAAGGAACTGGTCTCCGCCGCCCCGGACGAGGTGCGCAAGCTCCGCGGCCGTGAGATGGCGATGATCTTCCAGGACCCGCTGTCCGCGATGCACCCCTACTACAAGGTCGGCGACCAGATCGTCGAGGCGTACCGGGTGCACCACGCCGTCAGCAAGAAGGTCGCCCGCACCCGGGCCATCGAGATGCTCGACCGCGTCGGCATCCCCGAGCCCGCCAAGCGCGTCGACGGCTACCCGCACGAGTTCTCCGGCGGTATGCGCCAGCGCGCCATGATCGCCATGGCGCTGGTGAACAACCCCGAACTGCTCATCGCGGACGAGCCGACGACCGCCCTCGACGTGACCGTCCAGGCGCAGATCCTGGACCTGATCCGTGACCTCCAGAAGGAGTTCGGCTCCGCGGTCATCATGATCACTCACGATCTCGGCGTGGTCGCCGAGATCGCCGACGACGTCCTCGTGATGTACGGCGGCCGGTGCGTGGAACGCGGTCCGGCCGGCGAGGTCTTCGAACAGCCGCAGCACCCCTACACCTGGGGCCTGCTCGGCTCGATGCCCCGCATCGACCGCGAGACCTCCGAACGGCTCATCCCGGTCAAGGGCTCGCCGCCGAGCCTCATCAACGTCCCCTCGGGCTGCGCCTTCCACCCCCGCTGCCCGTACGCGGACATCCCCAAGGGGAACGTCACCCGCACGGTGCGCCCCGAGCTGGAGCAGGTGAGCACCGGGCACTGGTCCGCCTGCCACCTCTCGGCCGAGGACCGCCAGCGGATCTGGACCGAAGAGATTGCGCCCAAGCTGTGAGTGAGACCAAGAAGACGGACACCGTCGCCGAGGCCGCGGTCCCGAAGCAGGCGTCGGCTCCCGAGGAGCGGGACGTGCTGCTCAAGGTCGAGGGGCTGACCAAGCACTTCCCGATCAAGAAGGGCATCCTGCAACGCCAGGTCGGCGCCGTGAAGGCCGTCGACGGCCTCGACTTCGAGGTGCGCAAGGGCGAGACCCTGGGCGTGGTCGGCGAGTCGGGCTGCGGCAAGTCGACGATGGGCCGGGTCATCACCCGGCTCCAGGACCCGACCGGCGGGAAGATCACCTTCGAGGGCCAGGACATCACGCGGCTGAACACCGGGCAGATGCGCCCGCTGCGCCGCGACATCCAGATGATCTTCCAGGACCCGTACGGCTCCCTGAACCCCCGGCACACCATCGGCTCGATCGTCTCGGCGCCCTTCCGGCTCCAGGGCGTGGAGCCCGAGGGCGGGGTGAAGAAGGAGGTCCAGCGGCTCCTCGCCCTGGTCGGCCTCAGCCCCGAGCACTACAACCGCTACCCGCACGAGTTCTCCGGCGGTCAGCGCCAGCGCATCGGCATCGCCCGCGCGCTCGCCCTGAAGCCGAAGCTGGTCGTGGCCGACGAGCCGGTCTCCGCGCTGGACGTGTCGATCCAGGCGCAGGTCGTGAACCTCATGGACGACCTCCAGCAGGAGCTGGGCCTGACCTACGTGATCATCGCGCACGACCTCTCGGTCGTCCGGCACGTCTCGGACCGCATCGCGGTGATGTACCTCGGCAAGATCGTGGAACTCGCCGACCGCACCTCGCTGTACGAGTCGCCGATGCACCCGTACACCAAGGCGCTGATGTCGGCCGTGCCCGTGCCGGACCCGAAGCGCCGGGGCCAGAAGAGCGAGCGCATCCTGCTGCGCGGCGATGTGCCCTCGCCCATCGCCCCGCCCTCCGGCTGCCGCTTCCACACCCGGTGCTGGAAGGCGACGCAGATCTGCAAGACCACCGAGCCCCAGCTCGTGGAGCTGCGGCCGGGGCAGCGGGTCGCCTGCCACCACCCCGAGAACTTCGCCGACCAGGCCCCGCAGGACACGGTCCTGCTGACGGCGGCGAAGGAGGCGTCCGAGCTGGTGCCGGACGCGGTGCTCTCCGAGGGTGCGGCCGGGAAGGAGCCGGCGTCGGACAAGGCGACGGCCGCGGAGGAGACGGCTGCTGCCGAAGCGGCGGCTTCCGAGGCGGTGGCTTCCGAGGAGAAGCCGGCTTCCGAGAAGGAGGCGACGGCTTCCGAGGACAAGCAGGCGGCTTCCACGGAGGAGACGGCGTCCGAGGAGGAGGCGGTCTCCAGCGAGTCGGCTTCCGAAGAAGAGGCTTCTGGCGAAGGGGCTGCTGAGGACGAAGAGGCTTCCGAGGGCGAAGAGGCTTCCGAGGACGAGGTGGCTTCCGAAGAGTCGGCGGCCTCCGGTGTGAAGACCGGTCCCGGCGCCAAGGTCTCGGCAGGGAAGGCCGTGCCCGCGGCCGACGCCCCCGCCGAGGAGCCCGCCACCGCAACCGGCGCCGCGGCCGACGCTCCGGCGGAGGGCTCGGGCGACACCGAGGCCGTCGCCGAGGAGACCGGCCGCGAGGCCGAGGCCACCGGCAAGGCGTCCGGTGCCGACTCCCAGGAGTCAACCGGCAAGTAGCACATGACGACTAAGTAAAGTCATGTACATGCCCGAGCGGGGGAGTGCAGAGTCGTCCGTGCCCGACCACTGATCGGCACGCTCGAAAGGGACGACACATGGCATTCTCCCGTTCGGCACGTCTGGGGGCTGTCGCCACCGCGGCAGCCTCCTTCCTCGTCATCGCCGCCTCCTCCGCCCCCACCCCCGGCGCCCCCGGCATCGGTGACCCCTACTTCCCGCGGCTCGGCAACGGCGGTTTCGACGCCCGCCATTACGACCTGGACATCGCCTACGCCCCGGACACCGGTCGGCTGGACGGCCGTACGACCCTCACGGCCCGCGCCACCCAGAAGCTCTCCTCCTTCGACCTCGACCTCCAGCAGCTGGAGGTCACCGGCGTCCAGGTCGACGGCAGACCCGCGCGGTTCACGCGCGACGGCGACGAGATCATCGTCACCCCGCGCCACCCGCTCCCCGCGGGACGGGACTTCACCGTCTCCGTGATCTACGGCGGCGTACCGCAGGCCCTCGGCGGACCGATCATCTTCGGCTCCGACTACGGGTGGATGAAGACCCCCGACGGCGTCTTCGTCGCCTGCGAACCCAACGCCGCCTCCACCTGGTTCCCGTCCAGCGACCACCCCGCCGACAAGGCCACCTACGACATCCGGATCAAGGCTCCCCGGGGCCTGACCGGCGTCTCCAACGGCCGGCTGGTGTCGACGTACGACAAGGGCGGCTCGACGTACACCCACTGGCGGGAGTCGAAGCCGATGGCGACCTACCTCGCCACCGCCACCATCGGGAAGTTCGACGTGCGCACCGGGCGCACCCCCGGCGGCACCCCCATCTACGTCGCCGTCGACCCCGTGCTCAAGAACAGCAACAACGTCGACGTGTACGCCGTCACGGCCGCCGCCACCGACTACTGGTCGCAGGTCTTCGGGCCGTACCCCTTCGAGGAGACCGGCGCGATCGTCGACGACATGCCGGAGGCGGGGTTCTCGCTGGAGGTGCAGAGCAAGCCCGTCTACTCGGCCGTGCGCAACGAGTCGACCATCGTGCACGAGCTGGCCCACCAGTGGTTCGGCGACTCGGTGAGCGTGGCCCAGTGGAAGGACACCTGGCTCAACGAGGGCTTCGCCACCTACGCCCAGTGGCTGTGGGCCGAGCACCAGGGCACCCGCACCGCCCATGACTCCTTCCTGGCCGGCTACGACTCCCGTCCCGCCGACTCCGCCTTCTGGCAGATCAAGGTCGCCGACCCGCAGCGGGACACGATGTTCGCCTCCGCCGTCTACCAGCGCGGCGCGATGACCCTCCAGGTGCTGCGCGAGCGGATCGGTGACGCGGCCTTCTTCAAGCTGTTGCCCGCCTGGACGGCGCTCCACCGGTACGGCAACGCGGACACCGCCGACTTCATCCGCCTCGCCGAGCGCGTCAGCGGCCGGCAGCTCGACGATCTCTTCGACACCTGGCTGTTCACCACAGGGAAGCCCGCCCTGTGAGCTGGCTTTGTAAGGTTCACGCCCTCTGGCGGGTGAGAATGTCAGGGTGCAGCTCCAGCAACTCTTCAGTCCCTCCGTCCAGCACACGCTCGATGTGATCGGCATCTTCGTCTTCGCGATCTCCGGCGCCCTGCTGGCCGTACGGAAGAACTTCGACGTGTTCGGCATCGCCGTCCTCGCCGAGGTCACCGCGCTGGGCGGCGGGCTGTTCCGTGACCTGGTGATCGGGGCCGTACCCCCGGCCGCCTTCACGGACCTGGGGTACTTCGTCACCCCGCTGCTCGCCACGCTCGTCGTCTTCTTCCTGCATCCGCACGTGGAGCGCATCCAGGCGGCGGTGCTCGTCTTCGACGCGGCCGGCCTCGGCCTGTTCTGTGTCAGCGGTACGACGAAGGCGTACAGCTACGGTCTCGGCCTGACCGCGTCGGCGACGCTGGGCCTCGCCACCGCCGTGGGCGGCGGCGTCCTGCGGGACGTGCTGGCCAACGAGGTGCCCTCGCTGCTGCGCTGGGACCGCGACCTGTACGCGGTCCCGGCGATGGTCGGCGCCACGATGGTCGTCCTGTGCATCCGCTACGACGTCCTGACCCCGTTCACCAGCGGGCTCGCGGTGATCACGGCCTTCGTGCTGCGCCTGCTCGCGATGCGGTTCCACTGGCGAGCGCCGCGCGCGTGGAACCGCCGGTCGACGGTGACCGAGGAGTAGTCCCGGGAGTGGTCCCGGCGACGGAGGTGTCCCGGCCCCTGGCGTGGCCCCGGCCCATCTGGAGGGTCAGCCAGCGGAACACGGTGTCGACCTGCGGGCGCCACAGCGCCATGGTGTGACCGCCCGCGCTGCGCGGCAGGAACACCACCCGCACGGTGGTCGGCGCCTTGGCGACGGCCTCCAGGGCCATGCCCGCCTGGTAGCCGTCGCCGGACTCGCCGGAGAGGTACAGCGCGATCCGGGGCGGCACGGCCGCCCGCCCGAGCAGCAGATAGGGGTTGTTCGCGGCGCGCAGGGCGGGGGTCTGGGCGGCCAGGGAGTCGCGTTCGCCGATCGGGTCGTTGTAGCCGGACATGCTCACCGCGGCCCGGTACCGGTCGGGGTGGGCCACGGCGAGCTTCACCGCGCAGTGCGCGCCCGCCGAGTACCCGGCCACCGCCCAGCCCTGGGGGGCCGGCTGGGCCCGGAAGTTGTCCATGACCATCTTCGGGACGTCGATGCTGAGCCAGGTGTCGGCGTTGACCTGCCCCGGGATGTTGGCGCAGCCCGTGTCCACGCCGGCCAGCAGGTTGGTGCGCGGGGCGACCAGGATGAACGGCGCCACCCGGCCGCTCCTCATCAGCGGCAGCAGCTGCTCGTGCGCCTTGAGCGACCCGAACCACGCCTTCGCGGAACCGGGGTAGCCCGGCAGCAGCTCCACCACCGGGAACTTCTTGTTCCGGTAGGCCGGTTCGTCGTACTGCGGCGGCAGCCAGACGTAGACCTCGGCGTTCACGCCGGAGACCCGGCCCCTGAGCTGGGTGACGCGGACTCCGCCGGCCGCGCGCATGCCGGGCCCGTCGGCGGCCGAGAAGGTCTGCCTGACCCTGGGCAGCCGGGTCACCGTGATACCGCCGGTGCCGTCCTTGCCGAGGTCGGCGGCCTGCTGGACGTGGTCGCCGGTGCCGAGCAGGTCGGCCCAGTTGTCGTAGAGGTTGTTCTGGTTGTTGACCAGCACGAAGACCAGGGTGACGGCCGTACCCTGGGCGAACAGCAGCATGAGGACCCGGGCCGTGATCCGCAGGGACTTGGGCCCACGCATCCGCGACCACAGGACGAGCGGCAGTATGAGGCCGACGACCGCCAGCAGGACGGTCGTGTAGAGAAACGGGGTCCCGGTGAGACTCATGTCCCCATAGAGGGCGATCCGCGGCCGGAGGTTGTGGACGAGTCCGGACACTTACCGAGAAATTGCCGGAACCTCACCCGGGGGCGGGAGCGGATCATCCGCTGCTCACCTCGCCCCGAGCAAGAAAGCTACCGCTTAGTAGTTTCCTGTTGTACCGTTCAGCCATGCCAGAAGCAGCTTCCGCCCCCTCACGGGCCCTGATCGGTGACAGCGAGTTCGACCGCGACACCGCGGTCACCCGGCGCGAGCCCGGCGTCTACGACATCGACCTCTCGGCCGGCTGGACCATCATCAGCGCCGTCAACGGCGGCTACCTGCTGGCCGTGCTCGGCCGGGCCCTCGCGGACACCCTGCCGCACCCGGACCCCTTCTCCGTCACCGCGCACTACCTGACCGCCTCCCGGCCCGGCCCGGCGGTCGTCCGCACCGAGACCGTCCGCACCGGCCGCACCCTCTCCACCGGCCAGGCCTCGCTCTTCCAGTGCGACGACGAGGGCAACGAGGTCGAACGCATCCGCGTCCTCGCCTCCTACGGCGACCTCGCCACCCTCCCCGACGACGTCCGTACGACCGCCACCCCGCCCGCGATGCCCCCGCTGGAGCAGTGCTTCGGCTCCGCGGACGCCGCATCCGACACCCGGCTGCCGTCGGCCGGCTCCCCGGTCGAGGGCGGCTCCGCCATCGCCGACCGGCTGATGCTCAAGCTTGACCCCGCCACCCTCGGCTGGGCGCTCGGCTCCCCCTCCGGCAAGGGCGAGATGCGCGCCTGGTTCGGCCTCGCCGACGGCCGGGACGCCGACCCGCTCTCGCTGCTCCTCGCCGTGGACGCCCTCCCGCCCACCGCCTTCGAACTGGGCCTCAAGGGCTGGGTGCCGACCGTGGAACTCACCGTCCACGTCCGCCACCGCCCGGCCCCCGGTCCGCTGCGGGTGTCCATCACCACCCGCAACCTGGCCGGCGGCTTCCTGGAGGAGGACGCCGAGGTGTGGGACAGCGCGGACCGGCTGGTCGCCCAGTCCCGACAACTGGCCCGGGTCAGGCTCGGCTGAGCGGCTCGCGCCCCAGCCAGGCCGCCAGGCGTTCGTAGGGTCCGGCCCCCAGTGGCGCCTCGCGGCGGGCCTCGAAGGGCGTCTCCGCGCCGCGGGGCCGGGTGTCCGGCAGCACCGCGCGGGCCGTCGCGAGCGCGAACTCGGCCAGCTCCGCGTCGAGTTCGCCCGTAGCGCCGATCGCCTCGGCCAGGTCCCAGGTGTGCGTGACGACCTCCATGACGTAACCGGAGAGTGCCGCATGGCCGGGCACCTCGCCCCAGGGCACCCGCACCGGGGTCACCATCCGTTCGTCGCTCTCCCAGGCCGTGAGGACACGGGCCCGCACCTCGTCGTAGGCCGCGGCCCAGCCGTCGTCCGCGACGCCGTCGGCGGACGGGTGCACGGCCAGCCCGTCACCGCCCTCGCCCACCACCGCGATCCGCCGGGTGCCGCCGACGACGTGGCTCAGCAGACCCCGGACATCGAACTCGGAACACGGCGTCGGCCGGGCCAGGTCCTCGGGGCGCACGGTCTTGATCAGGGCGGCCCACTGCCCGGTGGCGCGGACGTACACGGGACGCGGGTCGACGAAGCCGGTGCTGGTCATGGTGTGCCTCTCTCTCGGTCGGTGAGGCGAGGATGCCCGGATAACCTGACAACCGGCGTCAGCATTTGTGCGGCACTTCGCGGCGGCGGGATCCTGGCGCGGTGAAGTCCGACCGGCTGCTCTCGATCCTGCTGCTCCTCCAGACCCGGGGCCGTGTCCCCGCGCCCGAACTCGCCGACCGGCTGGAGGTGTCGGTCCGCACCATCTACCGGGACGTCGAGGCACTGTCCGCCGCCGGCGTCCCGGTGTACGCCGAGCGCGGCCGGCACGGCGGCATCGAACTCCTCCCCGGCTTCCGCACCGACGTCACCGGGCTGACCGCCGACGAGTCCCGCGCCCTGTTCGTCCTGGCCGCGCAGGGCGCACACGCCGCGCTCGGCCTCGACGCGGCCCTCGGCTCGGCCCTGCGCAAGGTGATGGCCGCGCTGCCCGCGCCGCACCGGCCCGCCGCCGAGGTGACCAGCCGCCGCGTCCTGGTCGACGCCACCCGCTGGAAGGGCGGCCCCCGGCAGGCGGTCGACCTGGACGTGCTCCAGGACGCGGTGTTCTCCGACCGGCGCCTGAGGCTGCGCTACCGGCACAGCGGGGGGCGGGAACCGCGGACGTACACCGTGGACCCCTACGGCCTCGTCGCCAAGGCCGGGGTCTGGTACCTGGTCGCCGACCGGCGCGGCGGGCCCCGGCTGTTCCGCGCCGACCGGGTGCGCTCGGCCCGGCTGCTGGACGAGCCCGTACGGCGCCGGCCCGGGGTCGAACTCGCCGACGTCTGGGAGCAGTTGCGCCGGCAGGTGGAGGACCGGGAGAACGGGATCGAGGTCACCGTGCGGGTACGGCGCGAACTGCTCGACATGTTCCAGCGCATGGCCGCCGCTCAGCTGACGGCTCCGCCCGAGGACGACGGCGCGAGCGAGTGGGTCACCGCGCGGCTGGCCTACCCGGTGCTGCGCGCCGTACGCCAGCTCCTCGCGTTCTCCGACCGGGTGGAGATCCTGGACCCGCCCGAGGCCCGCGCGGAACTGCTGGCCGGGGCCCGCTCCGTCACGGCCCTGTACCAGCGGGGCTGAGCGGCGGCTCATCCGTGGCGGGACGGCTCAGTCCAGCCAGTGGCTGCGGCCGATGCTGATGAGCCGGAGCTGGCGGGCGGCGAGCTGCGTCACCCGCTCCCGCTCCTGCGCCGGGGCCTCCAGTGCCTCCAGGAACAGGGAGGCGGTGATGAGCATCTGGTCGACGTAGAGGTGCGCGAGCATCAGCAGGTCGTCGTCGCTCCAGCCCGCCGCCTCCGGGTCGTTGGCCAGCTCGGACTTCACCTCCTCGGCGAACCGGTGCAGTTGGGCCCGGATGGCCTCGCGCACCGGCTGGACTCCGCCATGTCGCTCGCGGGCGATAAAACGGACATGAGCGGGGTACGCGTCTACGTGACGGGCGATCAACTCGATGGCACGCGTGATGCGTTCCTCGCTGTCGCCCGTGGCGGACACCGTCGTCCGCACCATCGGATGCAGGCTGCCCAGTGCCTCGTCGACCAGGGCCACACCGAGGTCGGCAGTCGAGCGGAAGTGCCGGTAGAAGGCCGTCGGGGCGACACCGACGGCCCGGGTGACCTCGCGCAGACCCAGGCTGCTCAGGCTCTGCTCCTCCAGCAGGGCGAGCGCCGCGTCGAGGAACGCCTGCCGGGTCTTCTGCTTCTGGGCCTGCCGGATGCCGAGGGTGTGACTCATGTCATCCAGTTAACAACTGTTCTCTGGAATTGAAAAGCCGTCCGGAGCGCTAGACTCGAAGTCAGTGAACAACTGTTACTACAACTGTTCACCCAAACTTCACACCGGCTGACCACGAGGCATATCGGAGGGGGGATCTGATCCCATGCTGTTCCTCGTCGCCGCACTCATGCTGCTCGGCGTCGTGCTGGGCACCGTCGCTCACGCACCGCTGACCGTCACCGCCGTCCTGGCCGCCGTCATCGCCGTCTGGCTCGGCGTCTTCGCGATCCGCGAGCGCCACGGGCGCCGCCGCCACACCTCGGCCAACTGACCCGGCCGACCACCCCGGAACGCCGGCCAGCCGACCACCGGAAAGGACTCCAGGAGCTGAGCATCATGCACCTCACCGCACCGGCCACCGGCCGCCCCCGCACCGACACCCGCCCGCGCCCCCGCGACGCCGACGGCATGGCCGTCGCGTCCTTCATCCTGGGCCTCCTCGGCCTGCTCGTGCTGAACCTCTTCCTCGGCCCGATCGCCATCGTCCTGGCCGCGGTCGCCCTCTGGCGCGGCACGACCCGCCGGGGCCGCGCCTACCTCGGCCTGACCCTGGGCGTCGCCGACCTGGCGGTCCTGGCGATCGCGATGGAACTCTCGGGCACGGTGTCCTGGAGCCTGTGACCCGCCCCGGCGCACCACGGGCGGCAACGCGGCGATGGCTCCCTGCCGCACCGCCACCGCCCCGGCCGACCGGCCACCCCGCCGACCGGTCCCGCCGCCCCGCCGCCCCGCCGCCCCGCCGCCCCGCCGCCCCGCCGCCCCGCCGCCCCGCCGCCCCGCCGCCCCGCCGCCCCGCCGCCCCGCCGCCCCGCCGCCCCGC
>NZ_BMUI01000029.1:22743-95888 GCF_014650115.1 Streptomyces olivaceoviridis
CCGCCCCGCCGCCCCGCCGCCCCGCCGCACCCGCCGACCGGCCGCACCGTCGCCGCGCCGCACCCGCACGCCCGCCGGACCGGCCGCACCGTCGCACCCGCCGTATCCGCCCTGCCCGCGGTGGGCAATCGTTCCGCAGGGCGGAACGGGTGGGCACGGCCGACAGCGCCGGGTGCGCGGCCACCAAGCCCAGGTGCAGCCAACGCAAGGCGCCCAGCGCGACCAACGCAGGGTGCCCAGGCCCAGCCAACGCAAGGCGCCCAGGCGCGGCCAGCGCAACGCGCGGGGCCAACGGCACGCCCTCGCGGCCGAAGCCGACCGCAGGGGAGCCGTAGAATCGCCTCACCATGGCTTACCTCGACCACGCCGCGACCACCCCGATGCTCCCGGAGGCGGCGGAGGCATTCACCGCCCAGTTGAGCATCACGGGCAACGCCTCCTCCCTCCACGCATCCGGCCGCCAGGCACGCCGCACGGTCGAGGAATCCCGCGAAACCCTCGCGGAAGCCCTCGGCGCCCGCCCCAGCGAGGTCGTCTTCACCTCCGGCGGCACCGAGGCCGACAACCTCGCCGTCAAGGGCCTGTACTGGTCCCGCCGTGACGCCGACCCGGCCCGCACCCGCATCCTGGCCAGCCCCGTCGAGCACCACGCCGTACTGGACGCCGTGCACTGGCTCGGCGAGCACGAGCACGCCACCGTCGAGTACCTCCCCGTCGACGCCCACGGCCGCGTCCACCCCGAGGCACTGCGCGAGGCCGTCGCCCGCAACCCCGCCGACGTCGCCCTGGCCACCGTGATGTGGGCCAACAACGAGATCGGCACGGTCATGCCGATCCGGGAACTGGCCGACGTCACCGCCGAGTTCGGCATCCCGCTGCACGCCGACGCGGTCCAGGCCTTCGGCCAGGTCCCGGTCGACTTCGAGGCTTCGGGCCTGGCCGCCATGACCGTCTCCGGGCACAAGATCGGCGGCCCGTACGGCATCGGCGCGCTGATCCTCGGCCGCGAGCACACCCCCGTACCCGTCCTGCACGGCGGCGGCCAGGAGCGGCATGTGCGCTCCGGCACGCTGGACGTCCCGGCCATCGCCTCCTTCGCCGTCGCCGGCCGGCTCGCCGCCGAACAGCGCGAGTGGTTCACGCGCGAGATCGGCGCCCTGCGGGATCAACTGGTCGACGCCGTGCGCCGCGCCGTACCGGACGCGGTCCTCGGCGGCGACCCGGCGCCCGAGGGACGGCTCCCGGCCAACGCCCACTTCACGTTCCCCGGCTGCGAGGGCGACTCCCTGCTGCTCCTGCTGGACGCCCAGGGCATCGAGTGCTCCACCGGCTCCGCCTGTACCGCGGGCGTCGCCCAGCCCAGCCATGTCCTCCTCGCCACCGGCACCGACCCGGACCTGGCCCGCGGCACCCTGCGCTTCTCCCTCGGCCACACCTCCACGGAGGCGGACGTCGAGGCCGTGGCCAAGGCGATCGGCCCGGCGGTGGAACGCGCCCGCGCGGCCGGGCTCACGTAGCCGCGCGGGGTGACGCGGCCGTCCCGGCCTTCTCCCGCTCGGCGCGGACCAGGCGTAGGTACCGGTCCCAGTCCCAGAACCGCCCCGGATCGGTGTGGTCCGTCCCCGGCACCTCGACGTGCCCGATGATGTGCTCACGGTCCACGGGTATGCCGTACCGCCCGCATATCGCCGCGGTCAGCCGCGCCGAGGCCGCGTACATCTCGTCCGTGAAGGACGAGGCGTCCTCCACGAAGCCCTCGTGCTCTATGCCGACGCTGCGTTCGTTGTACTCCCGGTTGCCCGCGTGGAAGGCCACGTCCAGCTCCCGGACCAACTGGGTGACCCGCCCGTCCTTGCGCACGATGTAGTGCGCCGCCGCCCCGTGCCCGGGGTCCCGGAAGACCTTCACCGCGGACGCGTAGCCGCCCTGGGTGACATGGATGACCACCCGGTCCACCCGGTAGTCGGACGGCCGGTCCGCGAGCCGGTAGTTCGCCGCCGAGGCACCCACCCAGCGCGCGCCCCGGAAGTCCACCGCGCCCGCCACCCGCGACTTGTCCACCCCGGGCATCCGCCACCACAGCCGGGACAGCTCCTCCCGGGCCAGCACGGCCGTGCCCACGGCCGCCGCCGCCCCGCCGACCAGCAGGGCCCGCCGCCCCAGCCGCCGGTCCGTGTCGTCCTTCGCCGTGCCCATGTCCGCCCCCGTCGCCGCCGGTGTCGCCGGCCCCGCCGTCACCCTCTGCGATCGTCAACGGATATCAGGCCGACGCGGTTCCCGCGCCCCGTACCCTGGAAGGGCTATGACTGACACCCCGCAGCGCACCCGCCCCCTCCGCGTCCTCGCCGCCATGTCCGGCGGGGTCGACTCCGCCGTCGCCGCCGCGCGCGCCGCGGAAGCAGGCCACGACGTCACCGGCGTCCACCTCGCGCTCTCCGCGAACCCGCAGTCGTTCCGCACCGGCGCGCGGGGCTGTTGCACCATCGAGGACTCGCGCGACGCCCGCCGCGCGGCCGACGTCATCGGCATCCCGTTCTACGTCTGGGACCTCGCCGACCGCTTCCGCGAGGACGTCGTCGAGGACTTCGTCGCCGAGTACGAGGCCGGCCGCACCCCGAACCCGTGCCTGCGCTGCAACGAGAAGATCAAGTTCGCCGCGCTGCTGGACAAGGCGCTGGCCCTCGGCTTCGACGCCGTCTGCACCGGCCACTACGCCAAGGTGATCCTGAACCCGGACGGCTCCCGCGAACTGCACCGCGCCTCCGACATGGCGAAGGACCAGTCCTACGTCCTCGGTGTGCTGGACGAGAGGCAGCTCGCGCACGCGATGTTCCCGCTCGGCGACACGGTCACCACCAAGGAGGAGATCCGCGCGGAGGCCGAGCGCCGGGGCCTGGCCGTGGCCAAGAAGCCCGACTCGCACGACATCTGCTTCATCGCCGACGGCGACACCCAGGGCTTCCTGGCCAAGCGGCTCGGCAAGGCCGAGGGCGACATCGTGGACGAGTCCGGCGCCAAGCTGGGCACGCACGAGGGCGCGTACGGCTTCACCATCGGCCAGCGCAAGGGCCTGCGGATCGGCACCCCGGCCCCGGACGGCAAGCCGCGCTACGTCCTGGACATCTCCCCGGTCACCAACACCGTCACCGTCGGCCCGGCCGACGCCCTGGACGTCACCGCCCTCACCGCGATCAAGCCCCGCTGGTGCGGCACCGCCCCCGCCGGCCCCGGCACCTACACCGCCCAGCTGCGCGCCCACGGCGGCGAGACCGAGGTGATCGCCGAACCGGTCGACGGCGCCCTGCGCGTGACGTTCACCGAGCCGGTCCGCGGCGTCGCCCCCGGCCAGGCGATCGTGCTGTACGACGGCACGCGCGTGGTGGGCTCGGCGACGATCGCGTCGACCACGCGCGCGACGGCCGCGGCGGTCTGAACCGGCCCCCGCCCCGCGAGGCCGGCCTAGCTCACGAAGAACTCCATCAGCACCGGTCCCAGCACGTCCGGTTCCACCGCGTGGGTCTGGCCCTCCAGGACCCGGTACGTGCCCTGGGGCACCGTCTCGGCGATCTCCCGGGACGCCTCCCGCATCCACTCCGGGCTCGCGCCACCCGCGACCGCGAGCACGGGCACACCGATCGCGGCGAGCCGGTCCCGGGGGAGCAGACCGTCGCCCATGACCGCGTCGTCGTGGGCGAGGCTGGGGGCGACGGCCTCCATGCCGGCCCACATCGGCGACTCCCGGGCGCGCTGGATCATCTCCTCGCCGAGGCCCGTCAGGCGCAGGAACAGCTCCACCGCGTCCCCGAGCCGTTCCTCGCCGAGCGCCTTGCCCAGCTGCTCCTTGTAGGTGGCCTCACGCGCGGCACCGCCCGCCAGGTGGTCGGCGTACGGCACCTCGTAGACCGCCGCCCGGGCGACGGGCAGCCCGCTCGCCGTGGCGCGCAGGACCAGCGCGCCGCCCGAGGAGACCCCGAAGAGCGCCGCCTCGCCGCCCACCGCGTCGATCAGCGCGGCCAGGTCCTCGATCTCGCGGTCGACGTCGTACGGCGTGGTGTCGCCGCTCGTGCCGCGGCCCCGGCGGTCGTAGACGACGGCCGTGCAGCGGTCCGCGAGGCGCCGGGCCAGGGGCGCCACGGTGCCGCCGGTGGACATCGCGCCGCTCACCAGGATCACCGTGGGCCCCTGGCCGATCACTCCGTACGCGAGGGAGGTGCCGTCGCGGGAAGTCGTCTTCTTGTCCATGGCCGTGCAGACTGCCGCACGGCGCGGCAGTCATCGGTCACGACACGGCGGTGCCGGGGGTGGTCATACGACCTCGGTGTCGTAGAAGCAGTAGTGGTCCTTGATCTCCGCCACCCCGTCGTCGGGGTCCGGATACGCCCAGACGAGGTCCGGTGCGTCCGGCAGCGACCAGTAGGACGCCGTGCCCTTGAAGGGGCACACGGTGTGCGTGTCGGACGGCGTCAGCAGATCGAGCCGGACGTCCTCGGCGGGGATGTAGTACCTGACCGGGCAGCCCGTCTCGCGCAGTTCCAGGGGCCGGTCGGACTCCGCGAGCACCTGGTCGCCGCGCACCACGCGCACGTGCCGCTCGCTCTTCTGGATCGTGATCGTGTGTCCTTGGGTCATACCGGTTCAGCGCCGGGACGGGCCGCGCTTCTTCCCGCCCGGCGCGGGGACCGTACGGTAGAGGCCATGAACATCTGCGTCTTCCTGTCCGCCGCCGACCTCGACGAGCGCTACACGCGCCCCGCGCGCGAGTTCGCGGAACTGCTCGGCAAGGCCGGCCACACGCTCGTCTGGGGCGGTTCCGACGTCGGTCTGATGAAGGTGGTCGCCGACGGCGTGCAGGAGGCGGGCGGCAGGCTGCTGGGCGTCTCCGTGGAGTTCCTGGCGAACAAGGCGCGGCCCGGCGCCGACGAGATGATCATCGCGGCCGACCTCGCCGAACGCAAGAAGCTGCTGCTGGAGAAGGCCGACGCCGTGGTGATCATGGTGGGCGGCACCGGCACGCTGGACGAGGCCACCGAGATCCTGGAGCTGAAGAAGCACGGCCGCACCGAGAAGCCGGTCGTGCTGCTGAACACGGCGGGCTTCTACGACGGCCTGCGCGAGCAGTTCCGCCGCATGGAGGCCGAGGGCTTCCTGCCCCGTCCGCTGGCCGACCTGGTCTTCTTCGCCGACGAGCCGGTCGGGGCCCTGGCGTACCTGGAGGCCGCGACATGAGCGGCCACCGCCGCGGGGCCCCGCGTCCGGTGATGCGAGCATGGCGGTCATGGCTACTCATGTGATCACCGGGGCGGGCTCCGGCATCGGCGCGGCCGTGGCCCGCCGGCTGCACGCGCGCGGGGACGAGATCGTGCTGCACGCGCGCGACGCGGGCCGCGCGAAGGAACTGGCGGCCGAGTTCCCCGGCGCGCGCACCCTCGTCGGCGACCTGGCGGACCCGGACAAGCTGTCCTGGGCGTTCTCCCACCAGACGCTCCCGGACCGGGTCGACTCCCTGCTGCACATCGCCGGAGTCGTCGACCTCGGCGAGGTCGGCGACCTGACCCCGAAGTCCTGGCGCCACCAGCTCAACGTCAACCTGATCGCCCCCGCCGAGCTGACCCGGCACTTCCTGCCGCAGCTGCGCGCGACCCGCGGCCATGTGATCTTCGTCAACTCCGGCGCCGGCCTCTCCGCCAGTGCCGGCTGGTCGGCGTACGCCGCCTCCAAGCACGGTCTGAAGGCCCTCGCCGACTCCCTGCGCCAGGAGGAGCACGCGAACGGCGTCCGCGTCACCTCGGTCTACCCGGGCCGCACCGCGAGCCCCATGCAGGCCAAGGTGCACCAGCAGGAGGGCAAGGAGTACGACCCGTCGAGGTGGATCGACCCCGAGTCGGTCGCCACGACGATCCTGGCCGCCCTGGACCTGCCGAGGGACGCGGAGATCAACGACCTGACGGTACGTCCGGGGCGCTGACCTCGGCCGGGGGGTTCCGTAGGCTTCCCTGGTGAGCGAAAACAGCCAGTTCAGCTTCCCGGGGGCCACCGGCGTCGGTTCCCTGCCCGGCGGGGACGCGAGGGAAGCCGCCAAGACCGCCACCGGATCCTTCGAGGACTTCCCGTTCCTCCCGGAGCTGCCCGCGCGCGGGCCCGGCGCCGACATGATCGGCCGGACCGCCGGGATGCTGGTCGAGCTGTACGCCCGCGTGGAGCCCAGCGGGTGGCGGCTCGGGGACCGGCCGGGCCGGGACACCAGGCGGGCCAGGTCCTGGCTCGTCGAGGACCTGGACGCCCTGGAGGAGTTCACCCAGGGCTACGAGGGCGACCTGAAGGTGCAGGCCGTCGGGCCGTGGACACTGGCCGCCGCCCTGGAGCTGAAGAACGGCGAGGCCGCCCTGTCGGACCCCGGCGCCTGCCGGGACCTCGCCGCCTCGCTCGCCGAGGGGCTGCGGCTGCACCTCGCCGAGGTGCGGCGCCGCGTCCCGGGCGCCCGGATCGTCCTCCAGCTCGACGAGCCCTCCCTCACGGCCGTCCTGCGCGGACAGGTCCGTACGGCGAGCGGCTACCGCACCCACCGGGCTGTGGACCGGCAGGTCGTGGAGGCCACGCTCCGCGACGTCGTCGGCGCGCACGCCGGCGGGCCGGTGGTGGTGCACTCCTGCGCCCCGGACGTGCCGTTCGCCCTGCTGCGGCGGGCCGGTGCGGCGGCCGTCTCCTTCGACTTCGCGCTCCTCACCGAGCGTGACGACGAGGCGGTCGGCGAGGCCGTGGAGGGCGGCACGCGGCTGTTCACCGGTGTCGTGCCGGGCACGGACGGCCCGTTGTCAGACCCTGCCGGTAGCGTCATGGGTGTCAGGACGTTGTGGCGCAGGCTGGGGCTGCACCCGGGGCTGCTCGCGGAGGCCGTCACGGTGACCCCGGCGTGCGGGCTGGCGGGCGCTTCCCCCGCGTACGCGCGCCAGGCGCTCGCCCACTGCGTCCGGGCGGCGAGATCCCTCGCGGACAACCCTGAGTAACGGGAGGACAACACGGTGGCCGGCGACAAGCAGGCGGAGACGACGGCGGTGCCCGCCGAGGCCCGCGACAAGCACGCGCAGCTGGCGGAGCAGGTCGAGGAGCACCGCTTCCGGTACTACGTGAAGGACGCTCCCGTCATCAGCGACGCGGAGTTCGACCGGCTCCTCAAGTCCCTGGAGGCCCTGGAGGAGCGGTACCCGGAGCTGCGCACCCCCGACTCGCCGACCCAGAAGGTCTCGGGGTCGTACGAGACGGAGTTCACGGCGGTCGAGCACCGCGAGCGGATGCTCTCGCTCGACAACACGTTCAACGACGACGAGCTGGCCGCCTGGGCCGACCGTGTCGCCAGGGAGCTGGGCGACCAGACGTACCACTTCCTGTGCGAGCTGAAGGTGGACGGCCTCGCGGTCAACCTCACCTACGAGAAGGGCCGCCTCACGCGCGCGGCCACCCGCGGCGACGGCCGCACCGGTGAGGACATCACGCCGAACGTCCGGACGATCGCGGAGATCCCGGACCGCCTGGCGGGCGACAAGGTGCCCGACCTGGTGGAGATCCGCGGCGAGGTCTACTTCCCGATGGAGAAGTTCCTCGAACTGAACGAACGCCTGGTCGCGGCCGGCGACAAGCCCTTCGCCAACCCCCGCAACGCCGCCGCCGGTTCGCTGCGCCAGAAGGACCCGCGGGTCACCGCGACCCGCCCGCTGCACATGGTCGTCCACGGCATCGGCGCCCTGGCGGGCTTCACGGGCATGACCCGGCTCTCGCAGGCGTACGACCTGCTGAAGACCTGGGGCCTGCCCACCTCCCCGCACAACCGCGTGGTCGACGACCTCGCCGGCGTACGGGAGTTCATCGCGTACTACGGCGAGAACCGCCACTCCGTCGAGCACGAGATCGACGGTGTCGTGGTCAAGCTGGACGAGATCCGCCTCCAGGGCCGGCTCGGCTCCACCGCGCGGGCGCCCCGCTGGGCGATCGCCTACAAGTACGCGCCGGAGGAGGTCAACACCAAGCTCGTCGACATCAAGGTGGGCGTCGGCCGCACGGGCCGGGTCACGCCGTACGCGCAGGTCGAGCCGGTCACGGTCGCGGGCAGCGAGGTGGAGTTCGCCACCCTGCACAACCAGGAGGTCGTCAAGGCCAAGGGCGTGCTCATCGGCGACACCGTGGTGCTGCGCAAGGCCGGTGACGTCATCCCGGAGATCCTCGGCCCGGTGGTCGACCTGCGGGACGGCAGCGAGCGGGAGTTCGTGATGCCGAGCGAGTGCCCCGAGTGCGGGACGCCGCTGCGGCCCATGAAGGAGGGCGACATCGACCTCCGCTGTCCCAACGCCCGTACCTGCCCCGCCCAGTTGCGGGAGCGGGTGTCCTATCTCGCCGGCCGGGAGTGCCTGGACATCGAGCACTTCGGCGCGGTGGCCGCCGCCGCGCTCACGCGCCCGCTGGAGCCCGCCGACCCGCCGCTGGTCGACGAGGGCGACCTGTTCGACCTGACGGTGGAGAAACTGCTGCCCATCAAGGCCTATGTCCTCGATCAGGACAGCGGTCTGCCCAAGCGCGACCCGAAGACCGGCGAGGAGAAGGTCGTCACGGTCTTCGCCAACCAGAAGGGCGAGCCGAAGAAGAACACCCTCGCCCTGCTGGCGAACATCGAGGCGGCCAAGTCCCGTCCGCTGGCCCGCTTCCTGAACGGGCTGTCGATCCGGCACGTGGGACCGGTGGCCGCGCAGGCCCTCGCGCGCGAGTTCCGGTCCATCGACCGCATCGAACAGGCGACCGAGGAGGAGCTGGCGGCCACCGACGGCGTCGGTCCCATCATCGCCGCCGCGCTCAAGGAGTGGTTCGCCGAGGACTGGCACCGCGAGATCGTCCGCAAGTGGAAGGCCGCGGGCGTCTCCCTGGAGGACGAGTCGTCCGGCGAGGAGGAGGGGCCGCGTCCGCTGGAGGGGCTCACGGTCGTCGTCACCGGCACGCTGGAGAACTACACCCGGGACGGCGCGAAGGAGGCGTTGCAGCGCCAGGGCGCGAAGGTGACCGGTTCGGTGTCGAAGAAGACCGCATTCGTCGTTGTGGGTGACAACCCCGGATCGAAGTACGACAAGGCCATGCAACTGAAGGTTCCCGTGCTGAACGAGGACGGTTTCGGCGTCCTCTTGGAGCAGGGCCCCGAAGCGGCGGCCGAAGTCGCGCTTCCGACCGGGGAGTAGCGGTTGAAGGCCACCCGATCGGCGCATATCAGATGCATACGGGTGGCCCGGGCGCATTCGGGCAACCGTCGGAGACCGCTGCCCGTGGAAGCCTTCCGCGGCCTACTGTTGAGGTGTGCGCCTGCCGTGCCCAGCTACGGCTGGGGCACCTCCGTGCCCTCCAGAGGCGCGGAGAAGGTTTCTTCGACGCGGAGCTGCTGATGGTTGTCGGGCATCGGGCCGCGTGGCGTGGGCACCGCCGGCTGTGAGAGGGACGGGAATGGAACCGACCGAGAGCGCCGCCCCGGACTCATGGCTGCGCCTGCGCCGCCGCGCGGGCGTGTGGCGGGGGAACCGGTGGACCGGACGGGCCGACGCGCGCACGGCCGTGCGGCCACGCCCCGCCGGCGAGGCCCGCGCGCCCCTGTCCGCCGTCGCGCCCGCCCCCGGCCTGGCCGGCGCCGACACCGAACGGCACCTGTCCGGGACCGCCTTGCCCGCGGCCGTCGTGGCCGCCGCCGGGTGCGTCCTGGGCGCCGGCTTCTACCGCGCCTACGCCGGCCACCACGCCCTCTTCCCCGGCGGCACGGTCGGCTGGTCGCTGGCCCTGCTCACCGGCGTCATCGTCGGCCACCTCGTGATGCTGGGCCGCGCCCGCTGGTGGGGCGGCACCGGATCGGGCGCCGCCCTCACCCTCGCCGTCCTGCTGCTGTACGGCTGGGTGCCCGCCGGCCTGGTCAGCCTCACCGTCGTCGTCCTGGTCGGCATCGCCCGCCGCAACTGCTGGCGGCAAGGGGTGCTGCACGGCGCGGTGGACATCCTCGGCATCGGTGTCGGCGCCCTGCTGCTCGGCGCGTTCGGCAACGTCCCGAGCGTCGAGGAGCCCTGGCGGCCCGACAGCTGGAGCGTCGCCACGGCACCCGAGATCGTGCTGGTCGCGGTCGCCTACCTCGCCGTCAGCCGCGGCCTGCTGTGGTACCTGAACGCCCCCCGCGGCGGCGGGATGCCCACTGTCGCCCGCACCGCCCTGGTCCGGCAGGGCCTGGTCGCCGTCGCCCTGCTCGGCATCGCGCCTCTGCTGTGCGTGGTCGCCGTCGCCCGGCCGATCCTCCTCCCGCTGTTCGCCATCCCGCTCATCGCCCTGGACTCCACGCTGTGGATGGCCCGCGCCCGCGCCGAGGAGCAGCTGCGCGACCCGCTGACCGGGCTGCCCAACCGGCAGTGGCTGCTGGAGCGCATCTGGACCGCCCTGGACGACGCCGACCGCATCGGGGCACGCGCCGCGCTCATGCTCATCGACCTCGATCGCTTCCGGTCGGTGAACGACACCCTCGGTCATCTGGCCGGTGACCGGCTGCTGCTCCAGATCGCCGACCGGCTGCGGCTCGCCCTGCCGCGCGGCGCCGAGGCCGCCCGGCTCGGCGGTGACGAGTTCGCCGTCTTACTGCCCGTAGCCGACTCCACCACGTCGGCCACCCGGGTCGCCCGCGGCCTCGTCTCCGCCCTCAGCTCCCCGCTCGACCTGGACGGACTCACCCTCGTCCTGGAGGCCAGCGCCGGCGTCGCCGTCTTCCCCGACCACGCGCTCGACGCCGAAGGGCTCCTGCGCCGCGCCGACGTCGCGATGTACCAGGCGAAGAGGGACCGTACGGGCGTCGAGGTGTACGAGTCCAAGCGGGACTCCAACACCCCGGACCGCCTCGGCCTGCTGGGCGACCTGCGCCGGGCACTGGACGCGCACGAGGTGCAGCTCCACTACCAGCCCAAGGTCCGCTTCGACGGACAGGTCGCCGGCCTGGAGGCCCTGGTCCGCTGGGTGCACCCCGAGCGCGGGAAGGTGCCGCCGGACGAGTTCATAGCGATAGCCGAGTCCTCGGGGCTGATGCCCCACCTCACCGAGTACGTCCTGGAGACCGCGCTCGGCCAGGTCGCCCGGTGGCGTGCACAGGGCCTGCGGGTGCCGGTCGCCGTCAACGTCTCCCCGCGCGATGTGCACACCCCCGGATTCGCCGGATCGGTCGCCGCGCGCCTCGCCCGGCACGGCGTCCCCGCCGGAGCGCTCCAGCTGGAGATCACGGAACACGTGCTGCTGGAGGACCCGCAGCGGGCCGCCGACACCCTCGCCGGGCTCACCGGACACGGCGTGAAGATGTCCCTCGACGACTTCGGCACCGGGTACTCGTCGCTGGTGCACCTACGGCGGCTCCCCGTCAGTGAGCTGAAGATCGACCGCTCCTTCGTGGCCCGGCTGGCCGTCGACACCCAGGACGCGGAGATCGTGCGCTGCACGGTGGATCTCGCGCATTCGCTGGGTCTGCTGGTCGTCGCCGAGGGGGTCGAGGACGACGAGACGTGGGAGCGGCTGCGGGACCTGGGATGTGACGCGGTGCAGGGGTGGCTGGTCGCCGCGGCGATGCCGCCCGAGGAGACCACGGCGTGGCTGCTGGCGCGGGGCTCCCGTGGCTGGCAGCGCCCGCGCGCCGCGTTGCCCGCGACGGAGTAGCCCACCGGCCGGTCCGCGGCCGGCTAGCGCCCCGCGAAGTGGCCGACGAGCAGGGCCAGGCGCGCCTCGTGCGCGTGCTCCGGCAGCCTGCCGCTCCGCATCAGCGTCACCAGCCCGTGCAGCCCCGCCCAGAACGTCTCCGTCAGCAGCCCGAGGTCATCGCCCTCGGCCGCGATCGGCTCCACCACGAGGCGCAGTTCGGTGAAGGCGTCCCACAGCGGGGCCGGCGCCTGCTCCGTGGCGAACGGCAGGTCCACCAGGTGGGTGAACATCGCGTCGTAGAGGGCGGGCCGGCGCCTGCCGAAGGACGTGTACGTCTCCGCCACCGCCGCCAGTGCCCCCCGCGTGCCCCGCGCCGCCGTACGGGCCCGCCGTAGCTCCGTCGCCAGGTCGGCGCACCCCTGCACCGCGACCGCCGCCATGATCGCGTCCTTGCCCTTGAAGTGGCTGTAGAGGACCGGCTGGCTGTACTCGATCTCGGCGGCCAGCCGGCGCGTGGTCACCGCGTCCCAGCCCTCGGCCTCCGCCAGCTCCCGAGCGGCCGTGACGATCAGCCGCTCCCGTTCCGCTCGTTCGCGCTCCCGGCGCGTCTGGATCGACATGGCCACGATTCTAGCAACGCTAGCCAATCTGTCGATGCTCTGCTAGCTTCGCTCTCACACCTAGCGCTGCTAGCAACCAATGGGGGAGAACAGCACATGACCGTCACCGCGTACACCCTGGCCGTCCTGCTCGACCTGTTCTGCGTGTTCCTCGCCTACCGGTTCTGGTTCCAGCCCGGCCCCGCGGCGGCCGGCTACGGAGTCCCCGCCGACCCGCACGGCGACGCCCGCGCCTACCTGTCGGTCAAGGGACTCAGGGACGGCACCCTCGGGCTGGTGGGCCTCGCCCTGCTCGCCTTCGCCGGGGCCCGCGCCGAGGCCTGGTTCATGGTCTGCGTCGCGCTCGTCCCGCTCGTCGACACGCTGATAGTCCTGCGCAACGGCGGCCCGAAAGCCGTCGCCTTCGGGATCCACTTCGCCACCGCGGTCGTTGTACTGATCAGTGCCGGACTGCTCTTCGCGGTCTGATCCACACAGCGGTCCGACCACACGGCGGTCCGACCACACGGCGGTCCGACCGCCATCCAACGGTCCGATCACCACACAAGGGGGATGTGTCATGTCACTGTTCGTGCCCGAGTTCGACGACACCGTGCTCGTCCGGGACGCCGAGGCCGAGGTCGTCGGCGGCGCGCCCGTCGCCGTCAAGCTGCTGGCCGACAGCAGCGCCAGCGGCGGCGCGCTGTCCACCGTGCGCGTCACGCTCGCCGAGGGTGCCGACGGGGCCCGTCCGCATGTGCACCACAACTCGGCCGAGATGTTCTACCTGCTCGACGGCGAGGCCGAGGTGCTGTCCGGCGACGACGTCGTCACCGCCGGGCGCGGCGACCTGATCATCGTGCCGCCGGACAGGCCCCACGCCTTCGCCGCCGCCCCCGGCAGCACCGCGGACCTGCTCATCGTCATCACCCCGGGCGTCGAGCGCTTCGAGTACTTCCGCCACCTCCAGCGCATCCGCCTCGGCGAGGTCACCCCGGAGAGCCTGCTGGAGGTCCAGGAGCTGTACGACAACCACTTCCTGAGGAGCGACGTCTGGGACGGGCGGCGCCGCTGAGGCCGGGGCGGGGGGAAACCGTTTCACGGTCACGCCGCCCCGCCCCATAGGATTGGGCCCAAACCACACACACTCACCCCAGAGGATCGCTGCATGCCTGGCATCACGCGCGAGGAGGTCGCCCACCTCGCCCGGCTGGCGCGTCTGGAGCTGAAGCCCGAAGAACTCGACCACTTCGCGGGACAGCTGGACGACATCATCGGCGCGGTCGCCCGCGTCAGCGAGGTCGCCGACCAAGACGTACCGCCGACCTCCCACCCGCTGCCGCTGACGAACGTCATGCGGCCGGACGAGGTCCGTCCCTCGCTCACCCCCGAGCAGGCGCTCTCCGGCGCCCCGGCACAGGAGCAGCAGCGTTTCAAGGTGCCGCAGATCCTGGGGGAGGAGTGACCGCCATGACGGACAAGAACAGCATCATCAGGCTCACCGCGGCCGAGACCGCCGCGAAGATCGCCTCCGGCGAGCTGACGGCCGTCGAGGTCACGGAGGCCCACCTCGCCCGGATCGAGGCGGTCGACGAGAAGGTGCACGCCTTCCTCCACGTCGACCGCGAGGGCGCCCTCGCCCAGGCCCGTGCCGTGGACGAGAAGCGGGAGCGCGGCGAGAAGCTCGGCCCGCTGGCCGGCGTCCCGCTCGCGCTCAAGGACATCTTCACCACCGAGGGCGTGCCCACGACCGTCGGCTCGAAGATCCTGGAGGGCTGGATCCCGCCGTACGACGCGACGCTCACCAAGCGGCTCAAGGCCGCCGACGTCGTCATCCTCGGCAAGACCAACATGGACGAGTTCGCCATGGGGTCGTCGACGGAGAACAGTGCCTTCGGCCCGACCGGCAACCCGTGGGACCTCACCCGGATCCCCGGCGGTTCCGGCGGCGGCTCCTCCGCCGCGCTGGCCGCGCACATGGCGCCCCTCGCCATCGGCACCGACACCGGCGGTTCCATCCGCCAGCCGGCCGCCGTCACCGGCACGGTCGGTGTGAAGCCGACGTACGGCGCGGTCTCCCGCTACGGCATGGTCGCGTTCTCCAGCTCGCTCGACCAGGGCGGCCCCTGCGCCCGCACGGTGCTCGACGCGGCGCTGCTGCACGAGGTCATCGCCGGGCACGACCCGCTGGACTCCACCTCCATCGACGCCCCGGTCCCGCCGGTGGTCGAGGCCGCGCGCAACGGCAGCGTCGCGGGCATGCGCGTCGGCGTGGTCAAGCAGTTCCGCGGCGAGGGCTACCAGGCGGGTGTCATCCAGCGCTTCGACGAGTCGGTCGCGCTGCTCAAGGAGCTGGGCGCCGAGATCGTCGAGCTGGACTGCCCGTCCTTCGACCTCGCCCTGTCGGCGTACTACCTGATCGCCCCCTCCGAGTGCTCCTCCAACCTCGCCCGCTTCGACGGCCTGCGCTACGGCCTGCGGACCGGCGACGACGGCACGCACTCCGCCGAGGAGGTCACCTCCCTCACCCGTGAGGCGGGCTTCGGCCCCGAGGTGAAGCGCCGCATCATGCTCGGCACGTACGCCCTGTCGAGCGGTTACTACGACGCGTACTACGGCAGCGCCCAGAAGGTCCGCACGCTGATCAAGCAGGACTTCGACAAGGCCTTCGAGCAGGTCGACGTGATCGTCTCCCCGACGACCCCGACCACCGCCTTCGCGATCGGCGAGCGCGCCGACGACCCGATGGCGATGTACCTCGCGGACCTGTGCACCATCCCGACCAACCTGGCGGGCAACGCGGCCATGTCCCTGCCCTGCGGGCTCGCCCCGGAGGACAACCTCCCGGTCGGCCTCCAGATCATCGCCCCGGTGATGAAGGACGACAGGCTGTACAAGGTGGGCGCCGCCGTCGAGGCCGCCTTCGTGGAAAAGTGGGGTCACCCGCTGCTGGAGGAGGCACCGTCGCTGTGAGCGCACTGACCAAGGCCAAGGGCTTCAAGAAGTCCAAGTCCGGTACGTACCTGTCCATGGCCGCCACCGCGTTCGGCGCGGTCGGCGCCGCCAAGCAGATCAAGAAGGCCCGCGCCGAGAACGACACGCTGCGGCTCGTCGACGCCGTCGTCACCGCCGCCGGCATCGTCACCGGCCTCGCCATCCTCTACCGCGAGCTGAAGCGGCTGGGCGACGACGACGTCCTGCTGGGCTGAGAGGGAAGTTTTCACCGTGACCACCACGACCGACCTGGTGTCGTACGAGGACGCGCTGGCGTCGTACGACCCCGTCATGGGCCTTGAGGTCCATGTCGAACTCGGCACCAAGACCAAGATGTTCTGCGGCTGCTCGACGACGCTCGGCGCCGACCCGAACAGCCAGACCTGCCCGGTCTGCCTCGGCCTGCCCGGCGCGCTCCCGGTCGTCAACGCGACCGGCGTCGAGTCCGCGATCAGGATCGGTCTCGCGCTGAACTGCGAGATCGCCGAGTGGTGCCGCTTCGCCCGGAAGAACTACTTCTATCCGGACATGCCGAAGAACTTCCAGACCTCCCAGTACGACGAGCCGATCGCCTTCAACGGCTACCTCGACGTGCAGCTGGAGGACGGCGAGGTCTTCCGCGTGGAGATCGAGCGCGCCCACATGGAGGAGGACACCGGCAAGTCGACGCACGTCGGCGGCGCCACCGGCCGTATCCACGGCGCGTCCCACTCCCTGCTGGACTACAACCGCGCCGGCATCCCGCTGATCGAGATCGTCACCAAGCCGATCGTGGGCGCCGGCGAGCGCGCCCCCGAGGTGGCGAAGGCGTACGTCCGCGAGCTGCGCGAGCTGATCCGCGCGCTCGGCGTGTCCGAGGCCCGCATGGAGATGGGCCAGATGCGCTGCGACGTCAACCTGTCGCTGATGCCCAAGGGCGCCGACAAGTTCGGCACGCGCTCGGAGACGAAGAACGTCAACTCCCTGCGCTCGGTGGAGCGTGCGGCCCGCTTCGAGATCCAGCGGCACGCGGCCGTCCTCTCCGGCGGCGGCACGATCGTCCAGGAGACCCGCCACTTCCACGAGGACACCGGGTCCACGACCTCGGGCCGCGTGAAGGAGGAGGCCGAGGACTACCGGTACTTCCCGGAGCCCGACCTGGTGCCGGTCGCGCCCTCGCGCGAGTGGGTCGAGGAGATCCGCGCGGCGCTGCCCGAGCTGCCGCTGGCCCGGCGCACCCGGCTGCTGGCGGAGTGGGGCATCTCCGCGACCGACATGCAGGCGATCCTCAACGCCGGCGCGCTGGACCCGATCGTCGCCACCATCGACGCCGGTGCCGACGCGGCCTCCGCCCGCAAGTGGTGGATGGGCGAACTGGCGCGCAGCGCCAACGAGTCCGGCAAGGCGCTGGAGGAGCTGGCGATCACGCCGCAGCAGGTGGCCCGGGTCACCGAGCTGGTCGCGAAGGGTGACCTGAACGACAAGCTGGCCCGCCAGGTCATCGAGGGCGTCCTCGCCGGCGAGGGCACCCCGGACGAGGTCGTCGACAAGCGCGGTCTGAAGGTCGTCTCCGACGACTCCGCGCTCGGCACGGCCGTCGACGAGGCCATCGCCGGCAACCCGGCCATCGCGGACAAGATCCGCGGCGGCAAGGTGGCCGCGGCCGGCGCCCTGGTCGGCGCGGTCATGAAGGCCACCCGCGGCCAGGCCGACGCGGCCCGCGTCAAGGAGCTGATCCTGGAGAAGCTGGGCGTCAGCGAGGGCTGACAGCAGGCGGTGTACGGCCCCGGAGGGCGTTCCTCCGGGGCCGTACGGCCAGGTACGGCGTTCCCACGACCCGGGCGGACCCCAGCAGGCGCCCCTGGTCGGCGGTCAGCAGCTCCACCGGGTCGCGTGCCGGGCCGGCCATGAACTCGCTCGCCCACAGCCCGGGGTCCCAGTGGGCCGTGAGGTGCTCCGGCGGCTCGGCCCCGGCGATCTCCTCCCGCACCGACGGCCGGTCACATCCGCCTCGGCGAGGCGTACGGCGTTCTCGTCCGGCTTCACCCACAGGTCGGCCGCGGTGACCTGGAGGCCGTACTCCCTGGCCGGGAAGACGGAGGTCATGGCCCGTCCGCAGCCGAGGTCGAGCACCCGGGCGCCGGGCGGCAGCCGGTCGAGGCGGAGCGCGGGCGCCGGCCATTCCAGCAGCCACGGCGCGTGCGGGCCCGGCTGATTCTCGGTGCAGCCGCGGGCACCGCCCCGCACCAGGATTTCCCGGCCGGGAACGGTACGCTCGCCCGCCATGAGTGGACGCACCGATTCCGACATCGAGCCCCCGATAACCGAGGAGCCGGAGGGGTACGTCGAGGACGCCCGGCGGGCCCGGCGGGCCCGGTGGACCGCGGCCGGAACCGGAGCGCTCCTGTGCCTCGCGGGACTCGCCGCCTCCCTGCTGCGGCTCACCGGGTCAGCGCCCGCCCGCGTGCCCGCGGCCTACGCCCTCGGCTCCGCCGTCTGCGCGCTCGCGGCGCTGCTCGGCTCCAAGGGCCGTACCCGCAGAGCCCTGTGGCTGCTCATCGCGGGGACGATGGTCATGGCGTTCGGTGACCAGTTCGACTGACATGCCTTCAGTTCGGCTGCCCTCCCGACGCGTTCTTTGTGGAGTGTCCGGTTTATTGACGTTTGTTCCCGGCGAAGGATGCACACATCGTCTTCCGGGAGCACGTCGGTGGCAGACCTCGCGCGGTGGTGTGTCAGGCACCGCCTGATCGCCGTCCTGCTGTGGCTCCTCGCCTTCGGCGGGGTCACCGCGGGCGCCGCCCTGGCCGGTTCGGCGTACTCGAACGACTACGAGGTCCCCGGCACCGAGTCCGGCCGCGCGACCCGGCTGCTCAAGGAGGGCTTCCCGGGGCTGGGCGGGGACAGCGACACCGTCGTCTGGCACACCGTCACCGGCACGGTCCGCGCGGCCGACGTCGAGCGGACCATGGCGGGCACCCTGCGCCGGATCGCCGCACTGCCCGGCGTGGCCTCGGTGTCCGGCCCCTACGGCGGCCAGGGCGCCCACCGGATCAGCGCCGACGGCCACACGGCCTACGCCACCGTCACCTTCGCACGGCAGGCCGGCGACATCGCCGGGGCCGAGGCGCGGGCCGTCGTGCGCACCGCCAAGGCCGCGGCGGACGAGGGACTCCGGGTGGAGCTGGGCGGCACCGCCATCGGGCTCACCGAGTCCGCGCGCGGGCACACCGCCGAGGCGGTCGGGGTGCTCGTCGCCGCCGTCGTGCTGTTCCTCGCCTTCGGTTCGCTCGCCGCCTCCCTGCTGCCGATCGCCACCGCGCTGGTCGGCGTCGGCACCGCGTACGCCGGCATCGGGCTGCTCGGACACCTCATGACGGTCGCCGACTTCGCGCCCATGCTCGGCATGCTGATCGGTCTCGGCGTGGGCATCGACTACGCGCTGTTCATCGTGACGAGACACCGGCGCGGCCTGAAGCGCGGCCTGAGCGTCCCGGAGGCCGCCGCGCACGCCGTGGCCACCACCGGGCGCGCGGTCGTCTTCGCGGGTGCGACGGTGTGCATCGCCCTGCTGGGGATGCTGATACTGCGGCTGGGCTTCCTCGACGGGGTCGCCGTGGCCGCCTGTCTGACGGTCGCGCTCACCGTCGCGGCCTCCGTGACGCTGCTGCCCGCCCTGCTGTCGTACCTCGGCCCGCACGCCCTCAGCCGGCGCGAACGGCGCCGGCTCGCCGAGCACGGGCCGCGCCCGGAACTGCCCACCGGCCTCGCCGCCCGCTGGTCGGCGCTGGTCGAACGCCACCCCCGGCTGCTCGGTTCGCTCGCCCTCGTGGTCGTCGCCGTGCTCGCCCTGCCGGCCCTCTCCCTCCGCCTCGGCACCTCCGACCAGGGCAACGACCCCCGCACCTCCACCACCCGCCAGGCCTACGACCTGCTCGCGGCGGGCTTCGGACCCGGCGTGAACGGGCCGCTGACACTCGTCACACGCGTGGACGGCGGCGACGGCAAACTCGCCCTCGACAACCTCGACACCACCCTGCGCGCCACCCCGGGCGTCGCCTCCGTCACCCCGGTCACCTACGCCACCGGCGGGGACACCGCGTACCTCACCGTCGTGCCCGAGTCCGCGCCGCAGTCCCGGGACACCAGCGCTCTCGTGGACCGGCTGCGCACCGGCGTGCTCCCGCGCGCGGAGCGCGGCACCTCGCTCGCCGTACAGGTGGGCGGCGTCACCGCGGGCTACGACGACTTCGCGGGAGTGATCGTCGGCAAACTGCCGCTGTTCGTCGGCGCGGTCGTCGGGTTCGGCTGCCTCCTGCTGCTCGTCGCCTTCCGCTCGCTGGGCATCCCCCTGAAGGCCGCCGCCATGAACGTCGCCGCCGTCGCCGCCGCGTTCGGCGTCGTCGTCGCCGTCTTCCAGTGGGGCTGGGGCAGCGAACCGCTCGGCCTCGGCCGCGCGGGCCCCATCGAGCCCTTCCTGCCCGTGATCATGGTCTCGGTGCTCTTCGGGCTCTCCATGGACTACCAGGTCTTCCTGGTCAGCCGGATGTACGAGGAGTGGCTGGACACCGGCGACAACCGGCGCGCCGTCCGCGTGGGCCTCGCCGAGACCACCCGGGTGATCAACTCCGCCGCGGTCATCATGATCTCGGTCTTCCTCGCCTTCGTGCTCAGCGGCGACCGCGTCATCGCCCTGTTCGGCATCGCGCTCGCCTCCGCCGTGGCCATCGACGCCTTCGTCCTGCGTACGCTGCTCGTGCCCGCCCTGATGCATCTGCTCGGCGCCGCCAACTGGTGGCTGCCCGGCTGGCTGGAGCGCCGCCTGCCGCGCCTCGGCATCGAGCCGTCCGGGCGCCGCCCGGGGCGGGACGGGCTCGGCCGGGTCCCGGCGCACGAACCACGGAAGGAAGAACGGCAGGATGTACGCGATATCGCTCGGTGACGACGCCGAACTGCGGCCACTGGAGGTCTGGCACGCGCAGGACCTGCTCGCCAACATCGACCGCGGGCGGGAGTTCATCGGCCGGCACGTCGGTCTGGCGGACGTGGTCTCCGACCTCGACGGCGCCCGTGGCTGGCTGAAGGCGTACGCCGACAAGCGCGCCGCCGACGCCGGCGGCCTGCACGGCATCTGGCTGGACGGCACGCTCGTCGGCGGCCTGCTGTTCCGCGTCTGGGACACCCCGGGCGGGGTCTGCGAGGCCGGCTGCTGGCTGGAGCCGGCCGCGGCCGGGCGCGGGCTGGTCACGCGCGGGATGCGGGTGCTGCTCGACTGGGCCTTCGGGGAGCGCGGCATGCACCGGGTGGAGTGGCAGGTGTCCTCGGCCAACGAGCCGAGCATCAACGTGGCCCGGCGGCTCGGCATGACGCGTGAGGGCGTGCTCCGCGAGAACTACCGGCGCCGGGGTGTGCGCACCAGCACCGAGATCTGGTCGGTGCTCGCGCCCGAGTGGCGTGCGGCACGCGCGCGTACCGCGCACGACGATCATTAAGAGACCTCTCAGACAGCGTCCGTACGGTGCCAGGTATGGCAACGAAGACAGCGGAAGGCGCGACGGGCGGCACTGAGGCCGGCACCGAGGCGCGCAAGGACGACGAGACGACGACGGCCGGTCTTGCCGAGGAGCAGACAGCCGAGGAGCAGGCCGCCGGGGAGCAGGTCCCCGAGGAGGCCGCGGAAGCCGACGGCGGCGAGGCGGGCGATGCGACGGAAGCCGCCGGTGGCAAGGCGCCCTCCGGGGTCGGCCAGGGGGCCGGCGCCGTCGTCTCGGCGGCGCTGGGCCTGGTCTCGCTCAGCGGCGGCTGGATCGGCACCGTCGCGTCCGCGCGCGAACAGCTCGTCGGCCAGCTCCGGACGTCCTCCACCGCGAGCGTCGCCACGCAGATCAAGGAGGTATACGGCGACGCCTGGCACACCACCGCCCTGTGGGCCGGCCTGTTCGCGCTGGCCGCGCTCATCACCGGCGTGGTCGTGCTGGCCCGTCCCGCGTTCGGCACGCCCGGCCGCCCGCAGGCCGCGTGGATCAAGTCGGTCGCCTGGGCGGGCGTCTCGCTCGGCGTCATCGGACTGCTGCTCGCCGTCCTGAAGTACTCCGACGCCCTGCTCGGCCTGCCCTCGACCGGCTGAGAGGGCGCCGGGGACCCACAAGCTTGAGGGGCCTTAGGGCGCGCGTGAGCGACTCGCCGCCGCCCTAAGGCCCCTTACGCGCGCGTGCGGCCCGCCGGCCGCCCGAAGATGCGGCACTCTCCCGATGTGGCGGACCCGTCTGGGAGACGAGGGTGGAGGCGTCGCGGAAAGCGGCACACGACACCGTCTCTCCCGAAGGACCCGCCATGTACGCCCTCGAACTCCACCGCCTCCGCTCCGCCGAGCTGCGTCGCACGGCCCAGGAGGACCGTCTGGCCCGCGAGGCCGTGCGGTCCCGTCGCGCCGCCCGCCGCGCCGAGCCCGTCGGCGACGGTGCCCCGGCCGCCGAGTCGCATACCGGCCGCCCCCGCCGGCAGCGGCTGCCACGCACCGCGTGACCCTGCCGTCCGCCGGTTCGGCACCGCCGGCCATCGGTACGACCATCACACAGGGGCTGTGGAAAACCGGTGCCGGGCCGTTCCGGTCCCGTGCGATGCTCGGGCCCGTGGAGAACAGGTCCGTCAGTCCCGTGTTCGTCGGCCGCACCGACGAGTTGGACACGCTGAACGACGCGCTCGCCCGTGCCGCCGCGGCCGAGCCGCAGGCGCTGCTGCTCGGCGGCGAGGCGGGCGTGGGCAAGACCCGCCTCGTGGAGGAGTTCGCCACCGCCGCCGCCCGGCGCGGCGCCGTAGTCGCCGTCGGCGGCTGTGTGGAGATCGGCGCGGACGGGCTGCCGTTCGCCCCCTTCTCCGCCGCGCTGCGCGCCCTGCGCGACGCCCTGCCCGAGGAGTTCGCCGCCGCGGCGGCCGGCCAGGAGGAGGAACTGGCCCGGCTGCTGCCCGACCTCGGCGAGGCCGGCACGGGCCGCCACGACGAACAGGGCACGGCCCGCCTGTTCGAACTCACCGCCCGGCTGCTGGAAGGGATCGCCGCCGGGCAGAGCGTCGTCCTCGTCCTGGAGGACCTGCACTGGGCCGACGCCTCCACCCGCCACCTCCTCGCCTACCTCTTCCGCACCCTGCGCGCCGGCCGCCTCCTCGTGCTGGCCACCTACCGCTCCGACGACATCCACCGCCGCCACCCGCTGCGCCCGCTGCTCGCCGAACTGGACCGGCTGCGCACCGTCCGCCGCATCGAACTCGCCCGCTTCACCCGCGAGGAGGCCGGCCGCCAGATCGCGGGCATCCTCGCCGTCGAACCCGACCCGGCCCAGGTGGACGAGATCTACGCACGCTCCGACGGCAACGCCTTCTTCATCGAGGAACTCGCCGTCGCCGCCACGGCGGGCGACTGCACCGGCCTCACCGACTCCCTGCGCGACCTGCTCCTCGTCCGGGTCGAAGCCCTGCCCGAGAGCGCCCAGAAGGTCGCCCGGACCGTCGCCGAGGGCGGCTCCACGGTGGAGTACCGGCTGATCGCCGCCGTGGCCCGGCTCGCCGAGGACGACCTCATCGAGGCGCTGCGGGCCGCCGTCGGTGCCCACATCCTCACCGCCACCCGGACCGGCGACGGCTACCGCTTCCGGCACTCCCTGGTCCGCGAGGCCGTCGCCGACGATCTGCTGCCCGGCGAACGCTCCCGGCTCAACCGCCGCTACGCCGAGGCCCTGGAGGCCGACCCGACGCTGGTCCCGGCCGACGCCCGCGTGATGCGCCTGGCCAGCTACTGGTACCACGCCCACGACCCCGCGAAGGCGCTGCCCGCCGTCCTGTCCGCCGCCGTCGTCGCCCGCCGCCGGCACGCCTACACCGAGCAACTGCGGCTGCTGGAGCGGGCGATGGAGCTGTGGGACAGCGCGCCCGAGGAGATCCGCTCCGCCCTGCGCCCGGTCGACTACGCCGAGGTCTATCCCCCGTGCGGCTGCGACCCGGCCACCACACCGCTGCGCTACCTCGATCTGCTGGCCGAGGCTGCCGTGGCGGGCCGTTTCGGCGGTGAGCGCGAACGCGCCCTGAAGATAACCAAGCGGGCCCTGCGCCTCCTGGAGGAGGAGCCGGACCCGCTGCGCGCCGCCTGGTTCTGGGTGCAGCGCTCCCGGCTGGTCCAGGCCATGGCGCGCGGCGACGGCCGGCAGGAACTGGCCACCGCCCAGGACCTGGTGCGCGGACTGCCGCCGTCCGAGGTGCACGCGGAGGTACTGGCGGTCGCCGCCAGCTGGTCCATGCAGCGCCGGCCGGGCCCCGAAGCCCTGGCCGCCGCCGAGCGGGCCGTGGAGTACGCCCACATGGTCGGCGCCCGCGAGACCGAGCTGGACGCCCGCCTCACCCTGGGCGGGCTGACCGCGGAGGCCGGTGCGCCCCAGGCCGGTCTCGCCGAGATGCGGCAGGTGCTGCGGGACACCCGCGCGGAGGGCATGCACCAGGTCGCGGCCCGCGCCTACGTGAACCTGCCGTCCGTGTTGCAGAGCGTCGGCCGGGACCGGGAGGCCGTCCCCCTGCTGCGCGAGGGCATCGAGTTCTGCCGCGCGTACGGGCTGCTGGACTCCGGGGTGTGGATGTGGGGCAACCTGTCCGAGGCGCTGTACTCGCTCGGCCAGTGGCAGGAGGCCGCCGAGGCCGCCGCGCACGCCACCCGGGTCGGCCACGGCGCCATGCCCCGTGGCGCTGGCGCCCTGTCGCAGGCCCACCTCGCCCTCGCCCGCGGCGACCTCGCCGAGGCCGGCCGGCACCTCGCCGCCGCCCGCGCCTGGTACGGCACCCATGACCCGATGCCCCAGCAGTCCCTGCCCGTGGCCCGCATCGTCCTCGGGGTCGCCGCCGCCGAGGGCCGGATCACCGACGCCCGCGCGGCACTGCTCCCGGCCCTGGACGCCGGCTTCCCGCCCGGCACCCACCGTTACGGCTGGCCGCTGTTGCTGGCCGCCGCCACCGCCGAGGCCGACGCCCGCACCCTGCCCGCCGCCCTGCCCGGCCGCGCCGAGACCCTCGACCGCCTCTCGGCGGCCGTACGGACCCTCACCACCGGCGTCCCGCTCTGGCAGGCATACGGCCAGTGGACCCGCGCCGAACTGCTCCGCGCGGAGGGCCGGGACACCGCCGACACCTGGTCCCCGGTCGTCACCGCCTTCGAGTGCCTGGACCGGCCCTACGCCCTCGCCCGGGTCCGCCACCGCCTCGCCGCGGTGCTGCTGGCCGAGGGCGGCGACGACGAGCGCGAGCGCGCGGTGGAACTGCTCCGGCTGGCCGGGGCGGTCGCCGCCCACCTCGGCGCGCGCCCCCTCGCCGACGCCGTCGCCCGGCTCGCCCAGCGCGCCCGCCTCACCCTGACCGGCGCCGCCCGCCGGGCCCCCGCCGACCCGGCCGCCGCGCTCGGCCTCACCAGTCGCGAACGGGACGTCCTGCGCCTGGTCGCGGCCGGCCGCACCAACCGTCAGATAGCGGCGGAACTGTTCATCTCCCCGAAGACCGCGAGCGTCCACGTCTCCAACATCCTCGGCAAGCTCGGCGTCTCGGGCCGGGGCGAGGCGGCGGCGGTGGCCCACCGGCTGGGGCTGTTCGCGGCCGGGACGCTCGCCGCCGAAACGCCGGGCTGAGACCTACGCTGGAGAAAACCGGCAGTGAGGGGGAGCGGTGTTCAACGCGTTCGAGGAACTGTTCGCGCCCGGCCGCAAGCACACCCGGGACGAGCAGAACCGGCTGGAACTGACCCGCGAGGACGTGGGCGACAACGACCCCGGCCGCGGCCCCATAGACCTGACCTCCGGGAAGGCGGTGATACGCCTTCCGCGGACGGTGCCGGCCGAGCCGGAGCCCGAAGCGCTCACCGAGGACGAGTAGCCGCGCGGCTCGTCGAGGAAAGCGCGCCGCTCACCGCACCCGCAGCTCCAGCACCCGGTCGTCCCCCTTCTTCGGGGTGCCGCGGCCGTCCGTGTTGCTCGTCACCAGCCAGAGCCTGTCGCCGCCGGCCGGGACGACCGTACGCAGGCGGCCGTAGACGCCCGTCAGGAACGCCTGCGGGGCGGCCGAGGCCGATGTGCCGTCCAACGGCACGCGCCACAGGCGCGCGCCCTTCAGGCCCGCCATCCAGATCACGCCGTTCACGTAGGCGATGCCGCTGGGGGAGGCGTCGTCGGTGTGCCACTGGGCCACCGGGTTGTGGAAGCCGGTGCCGGAGGACCTGCCCTCGGCCTGGGGCCAGCCGTAGTCGTCACCGGGCTTGATCGCGTTCAGCTCGTCCCAGGTGTCCTGCCCGAACTCCGAGGCGAACAGCCGCTGTCTGTCGTCCCAGGCCAGACCCTGGACGTTCCGGTGGCCGTACGAGTACACGGGCGAGTCGGGGAACGGGTTGCCCGGAGCCGGTTCGCCGTCCGGGGTCAGCCGCAGGATCTTGCCGCCCAGCGACTTCCTGTCCTGCGCCAGGCCCTTCTCCCCGCTCTCGCCGGTGCCCGCGTACAGCATGCGGTCGGGGCCGAACGCGATCCGGCCGCCGTTGTGGATGCGGCCCTTGGGGATGCCCTTGAACACCGTGTCGGGAGCGCCCAGTTGCTCACCGGCCGGCTTCCGCTCGTCGTACAGCACGCGGACGATGCGGTTGTCCGAGGCCGAGGTGAAGTAGGCGTAGATCATGTGGTCCGAGGCGAAGTCGGGGGAGAGGGCGATGCCCAGCAGGCCGCCCTCGCCGGCCGGCGAGACCCCGGAGACCGTGCCCAGCTCGGTCGTCCGGCCGGTCTTCTCGTCGATCCGGCTGATCGTGCCCTCGTCCCGGGAGGAGACCAGCAGGCCGCCGCCGGGCAGCGGAGCCAGCCCCCACGGTGTCTTCAGGCCCTCGGCCACCGTGCGCAGCACCTTCACCGAACCCTTCGCCGGAGGGACCGGCGCGGCCGAGGCGGTGCCGTGCCCGGAAGCGGTGGCCCCGGAGGTCGGCACGCCCGGCGCACCGCCCGGGGCGTCCCCGCCGCCGGAGGAACAGCCGGCCGTCAGCAGGAGGGCGGCCACGGCCAGCCCGGCAGGCACAGCTCTACGTCGCACGATCACGGTTCCCTTCGCCGCGGCGGTCCGGTGGCGCTCCACAGGCGGGCCCGACGGCACGCTCTCCTCTTGAACACGGGCCGCGCCCCCTCGGGTTCCCGATCCCCGACGACCAACCGCGAAAACCTCGCTCCCGTGCCCCTCGGGCGGCGGGCAGACCAGAACCCTCGTGGCGGGCACCTCAGTCCCACGAGCCCTGGGCCGCCGGCAGACCGGACACCTCCGCCAGGTCCCGTTCGGTCAGCCGCAGCCCGGCGGCCGTCGCGTTCTGCGCCGCCCAGCGCTCCCGTTTGGTGCCCGGCAGCGCGATCACATGCCGGCCCTGCGCCAGCACCCAGGCCAGGGCCACCTGGGCCGGGGTCGTGTCCTCACCGTGCCGGCGGGCTATCCGCCGCAGGCCCGCGACGATCGGTTGGTTGGCCGCCATCATCTCGGCGGTGAACCGGGGGTGCCGGGCGCGTACGTCGTCCGGCTCGAAGCCCTCGCCCGGCGTCAGCGTGCCGGTCAGGAAGCCGTTGCCCAGCGGCATCGCCGCCAGGAAGCCCACACCCCGCGCCTCGCACCACGGCAGCAGCTCCCGGAGCGCCTCCGGCGACCACACCGACAGCTCCGCCTGCACCGCGGTCACCGGGAACACCTGCTGCACCCGCTGCAACTGGCGCAGCGTCGTGTCGTACAGCCCGGCGCCCGGGCGGCGCCCGCCGCGCGCCCCCACCGCGCACAGACCGAGGGCCCGCACCTTCCCGGCCCGCACCAGGTCCGCCATCGCGCCCCAGGTCTCCTCGACGGGTATCTCCGGGTCGGCACGGTGCAGCTGGTACAGGTCGATCACATCGGTCTGGAGCCGCCGCAGCGAGGCGTCGCAGGCCCGCCGCACATAGCCGGGGCGGCCGTTGGCCACGATGTGCTGCTCGCCCACCAGCAGCCCCACCTTCGTGGACACGAAGGCGTCCCGGCGCCGCTCCTTGAGCACCCGCCCCAGCAGCAGCTCATTGGTGAACGGGCCGTACATGTCCGCGGTGTCCAGGAGATCACAGCCCAGGTCCAGCGCCCGGTGCACCGCTCTGACCGACTCGTCACCCCGCTGCCGCGATCCGCTGTACGCCCAGCTCATCGGCATGCATCCGAGTCCGACGGCCCCCACCGCGAGCGCCCCCGCGCCGATCGTCCTGCGCTCCACCTGCTCGTGAACCTCCCTTAGCCCGGCCCCCAACCTAACCTCTGCGCGCGGACGTGCCTGACATAGCCTCCTGGCATGAGTTCAGACGTGTGGCTTCCCATTCCGCCCGAGGAGATCGAGGGGCTGCCCGAGGGGCCCCGGTACCTGTTCTGGGACGGGGGAGAGGACGGCGCGCAGCCGTACCCCGGCGACCCGGCGGAGTGCGCCGTGTACGTGGTGCCGTACATGAAGCGGCTGTCGGTCCGGGTGGGTCCCCTGGAGCATCTGACGAACGTGCGGCTCATCCAGACGCTCACCGCCGGCGTCGACGACATCACCGGGCAGCTGTCGGTGATCCCGCCGGGCGTGCGGCTGTGCAACGCGCGCGGGGTGCACGAGACGAGCACGGCCGAGCTGGCGCTCACCCTCACCCTCGCCGCGCTGCGAGGCATCCCCGGCTTCGTCCGCGCCCAGCAACAGGAGCGCTGGGTGGGCGGTTTCCACCCCGCCCTGGCCGACAAGAGCGTGCTGATCGTCGGGTACGGGGCCATCGGTGCCGCCATCGAGGACCGGCTCGTGCCCTTCGAGGTCGCGCGGGTGGCGCGTGTTGCGCGCTCCGGTCGCACAACCGCGCGCGGTCCCGTGCTTCCGATCGCCGAAGTGCTTCCACTGCTTCCACACGCGGATGTCGTGATCCTCTGCACCCCGCTGACCGAGGAGACCCGGGGGCTCGTCGACGCGGACTTCCTCGCCCGGATGAAGGACGGCGCGCTGCTCGTCAACGTCGCGCGCGGGCCCGTCGTGGACACCAAGGCGCTCGTCGCCGAGCTGGAGCGGGGCCGGATCACCGCCGCCCTGGACGTCACTGACCCCGAGCCGCTGCCCCCCGGCCACCCCCTGTGGCAGGCGCCCGGAGTGCTGATCAGCCCGCATGTCGGCGGCCCTTCCTCGGCCTTCCTGCCCCGCGCCGAGAGGCTGCTCGTGGACCAGTTGACCCGGTTCGTGAACCGGCAGCCCCTGCGGAACGTGATCCTTACGACCGGACCCGAAACCAGGGGAGCAAACGGGCTCTAGGCCGCTTCCGGCACCCTCCGCAACCTTTCGGACGCGGCCCGTACCCGCATCACCGCTGGTCGTCACGGAGCGTAGAGAGGCTATGTCCCTGAGTGACGATACTGGTGTATCGTCCCGACAGGGGCTGCGCCGACTGACCACTCGGCGCCGGGGATGGACATTTCAGATTCGTGAGGGGGGCGACGGGCGATGCACGGCCTATGGACGAACGATCCGACGCGGCGGAGCCGCCGACGGCGACCCTGGCGCACGGCCGCGCGCAGGCGCGGCCACCACACCAGCCACACCAGCCACCAGCAGCGCAGGCACAGCGGCCGACGCAGGCATGCGCACCCGGCGAACCGGGACCGTCGGGACACGGGAGCGGCGCTCACCGGGAGGCCCCGGTGAGCGCCCCGCCCTCCGTGACGACCACCCTCGACGGAGCGGCGCGCGCACCGCACCCGCACGAGGCGCCGCCGCCCCGCCGGCCGTCCATCGGCGACAACACCCGGCTGATGGAACAACTCGTCCTCGCCCTGATCTGCGCGGCCTACGCCGTCGGAGCCGCGTTCGACTGGGGCGCGAGCCAAGTCGCGGTGTTCATGGGCGACTTCGGCCTGAGCGCGGCGGCGGGCATCGCCGCCGTCTCCTGCTTCCTGTACGCCCGCAGCCGGCGCGTGCGCTTCCGCTCGGCCTGGCTGCTGTTCGCCCTCTCCTCGCTCATGGCCGCGCTGGGCAACGCGGTCTGGGGCTGGTACGAGGTCGTGCTGGACCGCCCCGTGCCCAGCCCGAGCTACGCCGACCTGTTCTTCCTCTGCTTCGCGCCGCCCGCCATCGTCGGCCTGCTGGTCCTCGCCAAGCGGCCGGTGACGAAGGCGGGCTGGATCTGCCTGGGGCTGGACGCCTGGCTGATCGGCGGCTCGCTGCTCACCCTCTCCTGGAGCCTCGCCCTCGCCCAGGCGGCCCGGATCGAAGGCTCCAGCGTGGCGCACGCCGCGCTGTCACTGGCGTACCCGCTGCTCGACATCGCGCTCGTCAGCATGGTGCTCGCCCTGCACTTCCGCCGCGCCCCGGGCAACCGCACGGCGGTGAACACCGCGATCGGCGCGCTCGCGCTGACCGTGATGTGCGACGCCCTGTTCACCTCGCCGCTGCTGCACAGCAGCTACCGCTCCGGGCAGCTGCTGGACGCGGGCTGGTTCGCCGGTTCGCTGCTGCTCGCCTACGCCCCCTGGGCCGCGCCCCGGCGCCGGCACGCGCGGGAGGCGCGCGCGGCGGACGGGCACACGCGCGTGGTCCACGAGCACCTGCCGGGCCGGCGGAGCACGGACCGGCACCTGCCGCTGTCCGCGCCGGGCGGCGAGCACACCCGGTACCCGTCCGGCCGGCCGCTCACCGGCTCCCTCGCCGCCCTCACCCCGTACCTCGCGGCGGCCGTGTGCACCCTCGGCATCCTGTACAACGTCCTCAACGGCCGCAGGCCCGACCACGTGGTGCTGATCACCGCGGGCGCCGTGGTGCTGGCGCTCGTCATCCGGCAGGGCATCATGCTGCTGGACAACATCACCCTCACCCAGGAACTGGCGCAGAAGGAGAACCACTTCCGCTCCCTGGTGCAGGGCTCCAGCGACGTCATCATGATCGCCGCGCCCAACGGCATCCTCCGGTACGTCTCCCCGGCCGCCGCCGGGGTGTACGGCAGACCGGCGGAGGAGCTGGTGGGCACCGAGCTCGCCGGGCTCATCCACCCGGAGGACCTGGGCTGCGTGGTGCACGAGGTGCGGCGTTTCCTCGCCGCCAGCCCGCTGGAGGAGCCGACCACGCGCATCGAGTGCCGGTTCCGCTCCGGTGACGGCGGCTGGCTCAACGTCGAGTCGACCGTCAACCGGCACCACGGCGGACTGATCTTCAACAGCCGGGACGTGACCGAGAGAGTGCGGTTGCAGGCCCAGTTGCAGCACAACGCCGAGCACGACCCGCTGACCGACCTGCCCAACCGCGCGCTGTTCACCAAGCGGGTGCAGCAGGCCCTGTCCGGCCGGCGGGCCACCGACCGGGGCGCCGCCCTGCGGGGTACGGCCGTGCTCTTCATCGACCTGGACGGCTTCAAGGCCGTCAACGACACGATCGGGCACCAGGCCGGGGACGAACTGCTCATCCAGGCCGCCCGCAGACTCCAGGACGCGGTCCGGCAGGGGGACACCGCGTCCCGGCTGGGCGGCGACGAGTTCGCGGCCCTGATCGTCGGGGACGGCACCCGGGACCGGGCCGCCCGGGAGCGGAACATCGTGGAGCTCGCCGACCGCCTCAGGACGACCCTCTCCCACCCGTACGCCATCGACGGCAACGACGTCCGGGTCAACGCCTCCATCGGCGTCGCCTTCGCCGAGCCGGGCCTCGGCGCGGGCGAGCTGCTGCGCAACGCGGACCTGGCGATGTACCGCGCGAAGTCGGCCGGGAAGGGGCGGGTCGAGCTGTACAAGCCGCAGATGCAGCAGGACGTCGTCCGCAAGGCGGAGCTGGCCACGCGGCTGCGCGCCGCGCTGCACGACGGCGAGTTCGCCCTGCTGCACCAGCCCGTGGTGTGCTTGCAGAACGGCCGGATCACGGCGGTCTCCGCGCAGGCGCGCTGGCGCTCCTCGCAGGGGGTGCTGTTCACACCGGCCGAGTTCCTGCGGGTGACCGAGGACGGTGACAAGACCGCCGAGCTGGACCGCTGGATCCTGCGGGAGGCCGTGGAGCAGGCGGCCGAGCGGGCCGCGACCGGGGTCGTCGTCCCCGTGGCGGTCCGGATGAGCGCCCGGCGGCTGCTGGACCGCTCGATGCCGCTGGGCTCGGTGGAGGCGCTGCTGACCCGGCACGGGCTGCCGCCCGGGGCGCTGGTCATCGAGTTGTCCGAGACCGATCCCCGTGTCTCCCTGGACGAGCTGGAGCGGCGGCTGACCGCGCTGAGCCGGCTCGGGGTGCGGATCGCGCTGGACGGCTTCGGCAGCGGCTACGCGGCCATCACGGCCCTCAGGAGGCTGCCCGTGGACATCCTCAAGCTCGACCGCGGCCTGGTCGAGGGCGTGGTCGAGTCGGCACGGCTGCACAAGATCACCAGTGGTCTGCTGCGGATCGCCGGCGATCTGGGGCTCCAGTCGCTCGCCGAGGGCGTGGACCTGCCCGAGCAGGTGGTCGCGTTGCGCGCGATGGGCTGCACCCACGGGCAGGGCATGGCGTTCGCCGGTCCGCTGGAGGAGTACCGGCTGCGCCGGGCGCTCGGATCCGGCCACTACCCGGTGCCGCACGCCCCGGCCGAACCCGCGTTCGCGGGCAGCGCGAGGGAGCCGGAGAGGGTGTACACAGGGGGTGTACCCGCTGTCTTCGGAGGCGGCAGTGCCCTTCGCTCACATTCTGAGACTCCCGTCCCACCCACTTGACACGTGGTGCGTGCCGGGGGGAGGGTCAGTGCCATGCGCACCCGAATTCTCGTACTTGGACAGCGCGTCGGCTGAGCTGGGACCCACCGGAGGACGATCCGGAATCCCCAGCGACCTCACCGGCGCGCTCCCCTCGCTTGCCTTGTGGCACGAGGGGTTTTTTGTTGCACGAGTGCCTTTCGTGCAGCGCCCGAAATCCGCCCGAACCTCGCAAAAACCCTCAGCATCGAGAAGAGAATGCCGATGACCGAGCAGGCCACCGGGGCCCACCATCCGCAGCCGCGGCCCCGTTCCGGAGGACAGCAGTCCGCCCCCGTCGAGCACGTCACGGGTGCGCAGTCCCTCATCCGCTCCCTTGAGGAGGTCGGCGCGGACACGGTATTCGGCATTCCGGGCGGCACGATCCTGCCGGCGTACGACCCGCTGATGGACTCCACCCGGGTGCGGCACGTCCTGGTCCGGCACGAGCAGGGCGCCGGCCACGCCGCCACCGGTTACGCGCAGGCCACCGGCAAGGTGGGCGTCTGCATGGCCACCTCGGGCCCCGGCGCCACCAACCTGGTCACCCCGATCGCCGACGCCAACATGGACTCCGTGCCGCTGGTCGCGATCACCGGGCAGGTCGTGTCCTCCGCGATCGGCACGGACGCCTTCCAGGAGGCGGACATCGTCGGCATCACCATGCCGATCACCAAGCACAGCTTCCTGGTCACCAAGGGCGAGGACATCCCGCGGGTGATCGCGCAGGCGTTCCACATCGCCTCCACCGGCCGCCCCGGACCCGTCCTGGTCGACATCCCCAAGGACATCCTCCAGAAGAAGACCACCTTCTCCTGGCCGCCCGTCATGGACCTGCCCGGCTACCGCCCGGTGACCAAGCCGCACGCCAAGCAGATCCGCGAGGCCGCCAAGCTGATCACCGCCGCCCGCCGGCCCGTGCTGTACGTCGGCGGCGGCGTCCTCAAGGCGCGCGCCACCGCCGAGCTGAAGGTCCTCGCCGAGCTGACCGGCGCCCCGGTCACCACCACCCTGATGGCGCTCGGCGCGTTCCCCGACAGCCACCCGCAGCACCTGGGCATGCCCGGCATGCACGGCAGCGTCGCCGCCGTCACCGCGCTCCAGAAGGCCGACCTGATCGTGGCCCTCGGCGCCCGCTTCGACGACCGCGTCACCGGCAAGCTGGACAGCTTCGCCCCCTACGCCAAGATCGTCCACGCGGACATCGACCCGGCCGAGATCGGCAAGAACCGCGCCGCCGACGTGCCGATCGTCGGCGACGCCCGCGAGGTCATCGCCGACCTGGTCCAGGCCGTCCAGAAGGAGCACAGCGAGGGCCACAAGGGCGACTACACCGCCTGGTGGAGCGACCTGAACCGGTGGCGCGAGACCTACCCGCTCGGCTACGACCAGCCCGGCGACGGCTCGCTCTCCCCGCAGGCGGTCATCGAGCGCATCGGGCAGCTCGCCCCCGAGGGCACGATCTTCGCGGCGGGCGTCGGCCAGCACCAGATGTGGGCCGCGCACTTCATCCAGTACGACACGCCCGCCACCTGGCTGAACTCCGGCGGCGCCGGGACGATGGGCTACGCGGTCCCGGCCGCGATGGGCGCCAAGGCCGGACAGCCGGGCCGTACCGTCTGGGCGATCGACGGCGACGGCTGCTTCCAGATGACCAATCAGGAGCTGACCACCTGCGCCCTGAACAACATCCCGATCAAGGTCGCCATCATCAACAACGGCGCCCTCGGGATGGTCCGCCAGTGGCAGACCCTCTTCTACAACCAGCGCTACTCCAACACCGTGCTGCACAGCGGCCCCGACGACATCAACCCGGAGGCCAAGGGCACGCGCGTGCCGGACTTCGTGAAGCTGTCCGAGGCGATGGGCTGCGTGGGTCTGCGCTGCGAGCGCCCGGAGGACCTGGACAAGGTCATCGCGGAGGCCAACTCCATCACCGACCGCCCGGTCGTCGTGGACTTCATCGTCCACGAGGACGCGATGGTCTGGCCGATGGTCGCCGCCGGCACCTCCAACGACGAGATCATGGCCGCCCGGGACGTCCGCCCCGACTTCGGCGACAACGAAGACGACTGAGCGAGGAAGAGCAAGAAGACATGTCCAAGCACACGCTCTCCGTCCTGGTGGAGAACACGCCGGGCATCCTCGCCCGCATCGCCGCCCTGTTCTCCCGGCGCGGATTCAACATCGACTCGCTCGCGGTCGGCGTCACCGAGCACCCCGACATCTCCCGCATCACCATCGTGGTGGGCGTCGAGGACCTGCCGCTGGAGCAGGTGACCAAGCAGCTCAACAAGCTCGTCAACGTGCTGAAGATCGTGGAGCTGGAGCCCGGTCAGGCCGTGCAGCGTGAACTCGTTCTGGTGAAGGTCCGCGCCGACAACGAGACCCGCTCGCAGATCGTGGAGATCGTCCAGCTGTTCCGCGCCAAGACCGTCGACGTCTCCCCGGAGGCCGTGACCATCGAGGCCACCGGTTCCACCGAGAAGCTGTCCGCCATGCTCAAGATGCTGGAGCCGTACGGCATCAAGGAGCTGGTCCAGTCCGGCACGATCGCGATCGGCCGTGGCGCCCGTTCGATCACGGACCGCTCGCTGCGCGCTCTCGACCGGACGGCGTAAGACTGAGAACGGGCGGCCCTGGATCAACGGCCGCCCGTATGCCGAGACCCCCGAACTTCCTTCCCGCCCGCCGTCATACGGTGGGACGCACCACCTGCACACAAGGAGAGAACCAAAAGTGGCCGAGCTGTTCTACGACGCCGACGCCGACCTGTCCATCATCCAGGGCCGCAAGGTCGCGGTCATCGGCTACGGCAGCCAGGGCCACGCCCACGCGCTGTCGCTGCGTGACTCCGGTGTGGACGTGCGTGTCGGTCTGCACGAGGGCTCCAAGTCCAAGGCCAAGGCCGAGGAGCAGGGCCTGCGCGTGGTGACCCCGGCCGAGGCCGCCGCCGAGGCCGACGTCATCATGATCCTCGTCCCGGACCCGATCCAGGGCCAGGTCTACGAGGAGTCCATCGCCCCGAACCTGAAGGACGGCGACGCGCTGTTCTTCGGCCACGGCTTCAACATCCGCTTCGGCTTCATCAAGCCCCCGGCGGGCGTGGACGTCTGCATGGTCGCCCCGAAGGGCCCCGGCCACCTGGTGCGCCGTCAGTACGAGGAGGGCCGCGGCGTCCCGTGCATCGTGGCCGTGGAGCAGGACGCCTCCGGCAACGGCTTCGCGCTGGCCCTGTCGTACGCCAAGGGCATCGGCGGCACCCGCGCCGGCGTCATCAAGACCACCTTCACCGAGGAGACCGAGACCGACCTGTTCGGTGAGCAGGCCGTGCTCTGCGGCGGCACCGCCGCCCTGGTCAAGGCGGGCTTCGAGACGCTGACCGAGGCCGGTTACCAGCCGGAGATCGCCTACTTCGAGTGCCTGCACGAGCTGAAGCTGATCGTGGACCTCATGTACGAGGGCGGCCTGGAGAAGATGCGCTGGTCCATCTCCGAGACCGCCGAGTGGGGCGACTACGTCACCGGTCCGCGCATCATCACCGACGCCACCAAGGCCGAGATGAAGAAGGTCCTCGCCGAGATCCAGGACGGCTCCTTCGCCCGCAACTGGATGGACGAGTACCACGGCGGCCTGAAGAAGTACAACGAGTACAAGAAGCAGGACTCCGAGCACCTGCTGGAGACCACTGGCAAGCAGCTGCGCAAGCTGATGAGCTGGGTGAACGAAGAGGCGTAAGCCCGCTGACAGGGGCCGGGGCGGACTGCTCCGGCCCCTGTTGTCCAACCCGTCCAGCCCCGGACGGGTGATCCTTCCGCGGAGGCGCAATGGGACGCCCGCCGCGCCACTATGCTTCTGCACAACACGCGTCAGGCCCACAGCGTCGTGCGTCTTCCGCGGCTAGCCCCTCCTCCGCCTGCGGCCGTCGGGACGGCCGTCCGCATCGCACATGTGAGGACTCACGTGAGCTCGAAACCCGTCGTACTCATCGCTGAAGAGCTGTCGCCTGCCACCGTCGACGCACTCGGTCCGGACTTCGAGATCCGGCACTGCAACGGAGCGGACCGCTCCGAGCTGCTGCCGGCCATCGTCGACGTGGACGCGATCCTGATCCGTTCGGCCACCAAGGTCGACGCCGAGGCCATCGCCGCCGCGAAGAAGCTCAAGGTCGTCGCCCGGGCCGGCGTCGGCCTGGACAACGTCGACGTCTCCGCCGCCACCAAGGCCGGCGTGATGGTCGTCAACGCCCCGACCTCCAACATCGTGACCGCCGCCGAGCTGGCCTGCGGTCTCATCCTCTCCACCGCCCGCAACATCCCGCAGGCCAACGCCGCGCTGAAGAACGGCGAGTGGAAGCGCAGCAAGTACACGGGTGTCGAGCTGGCCGAGAAGACGCTGGGCGTCGTGGGCCTGGGCCGCATCGGTGCCCTCGTCGCGCAGCGCATGTCCGCCTTCGGCATGAAGGTCGTCGCCTACGACCCCTACGTGCAGCCCGCGCGGGCCGCGCAGATGGGCGTCAAGGTGCTCTCCCTGGACGAGCTGCTGGAGGTCTCCGACTTCATCACCGTCCACCTGCCCAAGACCCCCGAGACGCTCGGCCTCATCGGCGACGAGGCGCTGCGCAAGGTCAAGCCCAGCGTCCGCGTCGTCAACGCCGCGCGCGGCGGCATCGTGGACGAGGCTGCGCTGTTCGCGGCGCTGAAGGAGGGCCGGGTCGCCGGCGCCGGCCTCGACGTGTACGCCAAGGAGCCCTGCACCGACTCCCCGCTCTTCGAGCTGGACCAGGTCGTCTGCACCCCGCACCTGGGCGCGTCGACGGACGAGGCGCAGGAGAAGGCCGGTATCGCCGTCGCCAGGTCCGTCCGCCTCGCCCTCGCCGGTGAGCTGGTGCCGGACGCCGTCAACGTCCAGGGCGGTGTCATCGCCGAGGACGTCAAGCCGGGCCTGCCGCTCGCCGAGCGCCTCGGCCGCATCTTCACCGCGCTCGCCGGTGAGGTCGCGGTCCGCCTCGACGTCGAGGTCTACGGCGAGATCACCCAGCACGACGTGAAGGTGCTGGAACTGTCCGCGCTCAAGGGCGTCTTCGAGGACGTCGTCGACGAGACCGTGTCCTACGTCAACGCCCCGCTCTTCGCGCAGGAGCGCGGGGTGGAGGTCCGCCTGACCACCAGCTCGGAGTCCGGCGACCACCGCAACGTGGTGACCGTGCGCGGCACGCTGGGCACCGGCGAGGAGGTGTCGGTCTCCGGCACGCTGTCCGGCCCGAAGCACGCCCAGAAGATCGTCGCGGTCGGTGAGTACGACGTCGACCTCGCGCTCGCCGACCACATGGTGGTGCTGCGCTACGAGGACCGCCCGGGTGTCGTCGGCACCGTCGGCCGCATCCTCGGTGAGGCGGGCATCAACATCGCCGGCATGCAGGTCGCCCGCGCGGCTGTGGGCGGGGAGGCGCTGGCCGTGCTGACCGTCGACGACACGGTGGGCGCCACCGTGCTGGCCGAGGTCGCCTCCGAGATCGGCGCGACGTCCGCCCGCGCGGTGAACCTGGTCTGATCCACCTGTGCCGGAACGCCGGGCGGGCTGAGGGGTACCTCAGCCCGCCCGGCGTCTTTCCGCTGTCTACTTCCGCCCGGCCTCGGTCCTCCGCAGCGTCGCCGCCGCTCCCACCGCCGCCAGCACCAGGATCACCGCGCCGGCGACGGCCGCGCCCCGCATTCCGCTGGTGAACGCCTCCCGTGCCGTCGCGAGCAGGGTCTGACCGGTCCGGCCCGGCAGCCGGGCCGCGCCGGCCAGTGCACCACCCAGGGTCTCGCGGGCCTCGGCCGGGGCGGTGGCCGGCATCGCGTGGCGGTAGACCGCCGTACCGATCGAGCCCAGGACCGCCATGCCGAGCGCGCCGCCGAACTCGGTGCCGGTCTCCAGGAGCGAGGAGGCCGTGCCCGCCCGCTCCACCGGCGCCGCGCCCATCGCCAGGTCGGTCAGCTGGGACAGCACCATGACCGCCCCACAGGCGAGGACGCCGGCGGCGGCCAGCACCAGCCACAGCGAGTCGGTGCCGACGAGGGCGAGCAGGGCGTACCCGGCCGCGCTGACCGCGAAGCCGCAGGCGACGACGTGTCCCCGGGGGACGCCCCGCTGGACGAGCTGGGCGGTGACCGGTCCGGCGATCCCGATGAGGACCGACGGCAGCAGGCTCCACAGGGCCGCCTCCAGCGGGCTCTTGCCCAGGACGGACTGGAGGTACTGCGTGGTGAAGATGGCCGAGCCCAACATCCCGAACGCGCAGACGAGGGTCAGGACCAGCGACGCGGTGAAGCCGTGGCCCCGGAACAGGGCCGGCGGGATCAGCGGTGAGGTGCCGGTGCGCTGGCGCCGGACGAACAGGGCCGCGAAGAGCAGACCGACGGTGAGCGAGACGACGTACCCCGGGTTCCATCCCTCGGAGGGGATCTCCTTCAGGCCGTAGACGACGGGGAGCACGGCGGCCAGCGACAGCGGCACGCTCAGCCAGTCGAAGCGGCCGGGCGCGGGGTTCTTCGACTCGGGCAGCAGCACCGGGCCGAGGAGGAGCAGCAGCGCCATCGCGGGCAGGTTGACCAGGAAGACCGAGCCCCACCAGAAGTGCTCGACCAGGATGCCGCTCATCACCGAGCCGAGGGCGATGCCGCCGGTCATCACGCCGGACCACATGCCGATCGCCTTCGCCCGCTGGGCCGGGTCGGTGAACATCGTGCGCAGCAGGCCCATCGTGGAGGGCATCAGGGTGGCGCCGCCGATGCCGAGGACCGCGCGGGCCGCGATCAGGGTCTCCGCGCTGTTCGCGTAGGCCGCGAGGAGCGAGGCGGCGCCGAAGGCCGCGGCGCCCATGAGGAGGAGCCTGCGGCGGCCGATGCGGTCGCCGAGCGAGCCCATCGTCAGCAGCAGGCCGGCCAGGACGAAGCCGTAGACGTCGAAGATCCACAGCTGCTGGGTGCCGCTGGGGCGCAGGTCGGCGCTGATCGCGGGGGTCGCGAAGTACAGGACCGAGACGTCCATCGAGACCAGGAGCAGCGGCAGCATCAGCACGCCGAGCGCGGTCCACTCGCGGCGTCCGGCGCGGGCGGGTGCGCTCTCGGCGCCGGCGGGGTCGGTGGTGCTCGTCGGGTTCATCGTCATGCCGAGGACTGTACGAGCGTCTTAGACGCTTGTCTAGAACATATGTATAAGTCATGCGTCTAGGACGGTTGTATGGATCGGGGGGTAGGGTGGGCCCATGGGACACCGTGAGGATCTGCTCGAAGGCGCCAAGCGCTGCCTGCTGGAGAAGGGCTTCCTGCGCACCACCGCGCGCGACATCGTCAAGGAGTCGGGCACCAACCTCGCCTCCATCGGCTACCACTACGGCTCGAAGGACGCGCTGCTGGTGCAGGCGTACGTCTCGCTGATCGAGGGTGTCGGCGAGCGCTTCGACCCCGGCCTGGACGGCGAGATGACCCAGCCCCCGGGCTCGCTGGAGCGCTTCCAGGAGGTGTGGGCCGGGATCATCCGCACCGTGCCCGAGTCACGGGCGATCTGGCTGCTCAGCTTCGAGCTGATGTTCCAGAACGACCGGCTCGAAGAGGTGCGCAAGCTGCTGGCCGAGGCCCAGAGGGAAGGCCGCGCGGGACTCGTCCCGCTGTTCAACGGCGTCCCGGAGTCCGACCTGGACGAAGCGACGATCGACAGCGAGGGGCGCCTCTACCAGACCCTCCTCAACGGCCTCATGGTCCAGTGGCTCTTCGACCCCGGTACGGCGACCACCGCCGAGCAGCTCACCGAGGGGCTGCGCCGGGTGATCCGGGAGTCCGCGCGGAGCTGACCGCGCCGGGGCGTCACAGTCGCGCCCGCTTCAACGCCATGTGCAGCAGCAGCCGGTCCTCCCCGTCGTCCAGGTCCAGGCCGGTCAGCTGTTCCACGCGGGACAGGCGGTAGTAGAGGGTCTGGCGGTGGATGCCCAGCTCGGCCGCCGTGCGGCCGGCCTGGCCCGCGCAGTCGAGGTAGACCTCGGCCGTGCGGGCCAGCTCCCGGTGGGCGGGGGAGAGGAGCGGGCCGACCACCCGGTCGTGCGCGGCCTCCGGCGGCAGCGCGGTCAGCAGCCGGTACGCCCCGATCCGCGCCCACTGCGCGACCGGCCCGAACCGCGGCTCGGCCAGCGCGGCCCGCGCGGCGGCCGAGGCCTCCTGCCAGACCGTGCCCAGCTCGGTGAGGCCGGTGCGGGGTTCGCCGACCCCGGCCGCACAGCCGGTGACCCCGGCGGCACGGGCCCCGGCGGTGGATGCCGCCGCGACCGCCGCCGCCACCCGGGCCCCCGCCCCGCGCGCCGCGCCGCCCGCCGCCCCACGGGCCCCGTCGGCCTCCTTCAGCAGCCGCGAGGCCGCCGCCAGCGCGGGTGTGCTGGACTCGGTGGTGCGCAGGCGTACCAGCAGCGCGAGGCTCTGCCCCGAGGCGCCCCACGGCAGGGTGCACAGCGCCGTGGCGTGCGGGATGGTCCGGGCGGCGGGGGCGTCGTCCGGGTCGGCCGACGGCCAGGGCGCCACACAGACCAGGGTGTGCGGGCCGTCCGCGCGGGGCCCCAGCGCGGTGCGCAGCTCGGCCACCGCCATGTCCCGCTGCCAGCCGCCCTCCGCGGTGAGCACGGCCCGCAGCTCCCGGCTCAGCCCCGCCCCGGCCTCCGCCTCGTCCGCGAGCAGGGCGCCGATCCGGCCCGCGACCCGCAGGGCGGAGGCGAGCTGGGCGTCGGTCGGCCCGGGATCGCTGTCCAGCAGCCAGACATAGCCGAGGACGACGCCCCGGTGGCGTACCGGCAGGCAGATCCGGCCGCGGTAGACACCGGCCTCCGGGCTCGGCGGGATGCGGACCGGACCGGTCGCGCGTGTGATGCCGAAGCCCTCGAACCAGGCGCGGACCGTCGCCGTGGAGCGCCGGGTCAGGATCGAGCGGGTGCGCACCGGGTCCAGGGCGGTCGGGTCGAGCTCGTCCTCGCTGTCGTAGGCACCGAAGGCGATCAGCTCGAAGTCACGGTTCTCCAGGGTCGCCGGCACCCCCAGCAACTCGGAGATCTCGTCCACCAGCTCCTGGTAGTCCGCCTTGAATTCAGCCGCCACTCGGGCATTCTCCCCCATTTCCCGGCCGCCTTCATACATCTGTCTGAGATCCCGGGCACGGATGCGTGACAGCTGTCGATGGCCGACGATCGGAGAGATCCCTAGGTTTCACGGTGGTTCCCCGTGCCGTACCCGAATCGTCGGGTGATGGCCGTATTTGGTGCTTGTCTGTGGAGGTGCCCCGTGCTGGGTCCCGTGATTCTCGCCGCGTCGCGCAGCGACCGGATGCGACGCCTGATCTCGGCGGCCCCGGTGACCAAGCAGGTCGTCGACCGCTTCATCCCCGGCGAGACCGTGGCCGACATCGTCCCGATCATCAAGGACCTCACGGCCAAGGGCCTGGAGCTGACGATGGACGTCGTCGGCGAGGACATCACCACGCCCGAGCAGGCCACCGCCGCGCGGGACGCCTACCTGGCGCTGATCGACCACCTCAAGGACCTGGGGCTGGGCGAGCGCGTGGAGATGTCCGTCAAGCTGTCCATGTTCGGCCAGGCGCTGGAGGGCGGCCACGAGCTGGCGCTCGCGAACGTCCGCCCGGTCGTCGAGGCCGCCGCCGCCATCGGTACGACCGTGACGCTCGACGCCGAGGACCACACCACCCTCGACTCGATGTTCGCCATCCACGAGGAGCTGCGGAAGGACTTCCCGCAGACCGGCTGCGTCATCCAGGCATACCTCTTCCGCACCGAGGCCGACGCCCGCCGTCTCGCGGAGTCCGGCAGCCGCGTCCGCCTGGTCAAGGGCGCCTACAAGGAGCCGGCCGAGGTCGCCTACCAGCAGAAGCACGAGATCGACAAGGCCTACGTGCGCATCCTGAGGACGCTGATGGAGGGCGAGGGCTACCCGATGATCGGGTCCCACGACCCGCGTCTGATCGCCATCGCCCAGGAGCTGGCGCACAAAGCCGGCCGTAAGCTCGACGAGTACGAGTTCCAGATGCTGTACGGCATCCGCGGCGACGAGCACCTGCGGCTGGCCGCCGAGGGCCACCGCATGCGCGTCTACACCGCCTACGGCACCGACTGGTACGGCTACTTCATGCGCCGCCTGGCGGAGAAGCCGGCCAACCTCCGGTTCTTCCTCCGCAGCATGGTCAGCAAGGGCTGAGCCCGAACACCCGCTCACGTACAAGGAGTTACGGATCTCATGGACGCTGTGACCCAGGTCCCCACCCCCGTCAACGAGCCGGTGCACGGCTACGCCCCCGGCTCGCCCGAGCGCGCCCGGCTGGAGGCCAAGCTCAAGGAGCTGGCCGAGAACCCGATCGAGCTGCCGATGACGATCGGCGGGGAGAAGCGGCTGGGCGGCGGCGAGCCGTTCGAGGTCGTGCAGCCGCACAACCACAAGGCCGTCATCGGCACCGGCCGCCACGCCACCCAGCAGGACGCCAAGGACGCCATCGACGCGGCCCTGGCCGCCGCGCCGGCCTGGCGCTCGATGTCCTTCGACGACCGCGCCGCGATCATCCTGCGCGCCGCCGAGCTGCTGGCCGGCCCGTGGCGCGAGACGATCGCCGCCTCCACCATGCTGGGTCAGTCCAAGACCGCCCAGCAGGCCGAGATCGACACCCCCTGTGAGCTGGTCGACTTCTGGCGCTTCAACGTCCACTACGCCCGCCAGATCCTGGCCGAGCAGCCCCCGGCGAACTCCCCGGGCGTGTGGAACCGCCTGGACCACCGCCCGCTGGAGGGCTTCGTCTACGCGATCACGCCGTTCAACTTCTCGGCCATCGCGGGCAACCTGCCCACCGCCCCCGCCCTGATGGGCAACGTGGTGGTCTGGAAGCCGTCCCCGACGCAGACCCACTCGGCCGTGCTCCTCATGCGGCTGCTGGAGGAGGCGGGCCTGCCCAAGGGCGTCATCAACCTCGTCACCGGCGACGGCATCGAGGTCTCCAAGGTCGCCCTGGAGCACCGGGACCTCGCGGGCATCCACTTCACCGGCTCGACCAAGACCTTCCAGCACCTGTGGAAGACGGTCGGCAACAACATCGAGAAGTACCGCTCCTACCCGCGCCTGGTCGGCGAGACCGGCGGCAAGGACTTCCTCGTCGCCCACCCGAGCGCCGACCGCGCCGTGCTGAAGACCGCCCTGACCCGCGGTGCCTTCGAGTACCAGGGCCAGAAGTGCAGCGCGACCTCCCGCGCCTACATCCCGGCGTCCATCTGGAACAGCGGTTTCAAGGAGGAGTTCGCCGCAGAGGTCGACTACCTCACCATGGGTGACGTCACCGACCTGTCGAACTTCATCGGCGCCCTGATCGACGAGCGTGCCTTCGCCAAGAACAAGGCCGCGATCGACCGCGCCAAGGCCGACCCGTCCTGCACGATCGTCGCGGGCGGCAGCTACGACGACTCGGTCGGCTACTTCGTCCGCCCGACCGTCATCGAGTGCACCGACCCGGAGAACGAGGTGTTCACCACCGAGTACTTCGGCCCGATCCTCGCGGTGCACGTGTACGACGACAGCTCGGCCGAGAAGTACGACGAGATGCTGACCCAGATGGAGTCGGTGTCGGACTACGCCCTCACCGGCTCGGTCATCGCCAACGACCGCGCGGCGGCGGCGTACACGATGGAGAAGCTCCGCTTCGCGGCGGGCAACTTCTACATCAACGACAAGTCGACCGGTGCCGTCGTCGGCCAGCAGCCCTTCGGCGGCGGGCGCGCCTCCGGCACCAACGACAAGGCCGGTGCCCCCCAGAACCTCCTGCGCTGGACGCTGACCCGCGCCATCAAGGAGACCCTGGTCGCGCCGACCGACTACACCTACCCGCACATGGGCTGACCAGCCCCCTCCCGAGCACGGCCCGGGAAGCCCGACACGAGCGGGCTTCCCGGGCCGTTCCCATGCGCCCGCCGGCCGTCCCCCGGAAGGCTCCCGGCGCGCGATACTGGCGTCATGACCCTGCGGCTCGCCCACACCGCCGACCTGGACCCGGCCGAACTCCGCGCTGTACGCGCCCTGTTGGACGACGCCTTCGACGGGGACCTCTCCGACGCGGACTGGGAGCACGGGCTGGGCGGGACGCACGTGCTCGTCCATGACGGGGCCGGGCTCGCCGCGCACGGGGCCGTCGTGATGCGGCGGGTGCGGCACCGGGGGCGCTGGCTGCGCACCGGGTACGTCGAGGCCGTCGCCGTGCGGGCCGACGTACGGCGCACCGGGCTCGGCGGGCGGGTGATGGCCGAGGTGGAGCGGGTGGTCGACCGGGCCTACGACCTCGGCGCGCTCTCCGCGAGCGAGGCGGGGGCCGCGCTGTACACCGCCCGGGGCTGGCAGCGGTGGGCCGGGCAGGTGCACGCCCTCTCGCCGGACGGGATCGTCCGGCTGCCCGAGGAGGAAGGCGGCGTGTACGTGCGGGGCGCGCTCGACGCGGACGGGGAGCTGGTCTTCGACTGGCGGGACGGCGACGTCCTCTGACGCCGGCGGTCAGGCCGCGCGGGCCAGGATCCCCAAAGGCTCCCCCGAACGCACGGAAGCCCAGCTCAGAGCGGTGTGATCCAGTCCGCCGTCTCAGATAGTAGGAAGTCCGAGTAATTGGGCAGACAGAAGCGGGTCACTCCCTTAGTTTTGTAGGAGCCGAACGTCTCGCTCGATCCAGCGAATGGCGGTCGTGAGCCGGGCCCCGTGCAGGCAACCCCTGCGGCCGGTGCTCCCCGCCCCTTCCGGCGTCTCGTCACCCCCTTCCTTGCCGTGCTCCCCGTATGTCGAAGGAGTCGATCGCCATGGCCGAGACGACCGTCCGCCGCCGAGTCCGCCACGTGTCCCGCACGAGCGAGTCCGACCGCAAGAACGCCGCCGCCGCCCTCCAGCGCGCCCTGGACCGCCGGGACAACGGCGGCGAGACCGGCCACTGAGCCGGGCCACCGGCCGGGAGCCGCACCCCGTCGGGGTGCGGCGCGGCCCTCATCCGCCGCGCCGCACCTCGAAGTGGTCGATCCGCCGCCCGTCCTGGGCCAGCGCCGACACCGCGAGCCGTGGCGCCGCGCCGGCCCGCACCTCCACCGAGAGCAGCGAGAAGCCGGTGTAGCGCACCCGCGACCACTCCACCGTCTCCGGCACCCGGTCCCTGCCCTTCGTCCACGCGAAGGTCTCCACCGCCCGGTGCCGGGTGAGGTGTCCCTCGTAGCTGTCCGCCACGCCCGACGGGAAGCCGTACAGGTCCCGGCCGCCACCGCCCGCCGTGACGTACACGGTGCCGTCCCGGCCGGGGTCGGTGGACCCGCCGACGGGCACCGCCCGGCCGGCCTCGCCGTCCTTGATCGCGTCCGTGCGCTCGTACACGTGGTTGTGGCCGTTGATCACCAGGTCCACCCGGTGCTTCCCGAACAGCGGCAGCCATTCCCGCCGGACGCCCCCGTCCGAGGCGTGCCGCGAGGTGGAGTAGGCGCAGTGGTGGAAGAAGACGACCACGAAGTCGATCCCGTCGGCCGCGCGCAGCCGCCCCAGCGTCCGGTCCAGCCACGCCGTCTGCCGGCCGCCGCTGTGCCCGAGGTTGGCGGGGATCTCGTACGACACGTCGTTGGCGTCCAGCGCGACGAAGCCGGCGTTGCCGTAGGTGAACGCGTAGGCGCCCGGTGTGCCGTGCGGGTCGAAGCCGGTCTCCGGCAGACAGAAGCGGGCCAGCTGGCCGCCGTAGCCGTCCGGCGAGTACCAGGCCTCCATGTCGTGGTTGCCGGTGGTCACCATCCACGGCACGGACCGCGCGACCCGCTCGTTCTGCTTCAGGAACAGGTCCCAGGAGGCGGGGTCGTAGCCGTCCGTCGTCCGGCCCGTTCCGCTGACGTCCGCGTAGCAGATGTCACCGGCGTGCAGGTGGAAGGCGGGCTTCTGGCGCAGCATCAGATCGTCGTTGGTGTGCGCCGCCCGGCCCACGCCCTGGTCGCCGAAGGCCGTGAACACGAAGCGTTCCGCACGCGCGGGCGCCGTGCGGAAGGAGGCGATGGCCGCGCGGTGGGCGGGGGCCGCGGGTTCCCAGCCGTCGTGGCCCACGCCGTAGTAGTACGTCGTGCCGGGCGCGAGGCCGTCCACGGACGCGTGCACGTAGTACTGCTCCAGCGCGGGCCGCACGCCCTCCACCCCGGGCGTGCGCAGCGGGCGGATCTCGGCCGGGACCCGGTGCCCGAGGGCGTCGGGGCGCGTGCCGATCCGCACGTACGGCCGCTTCACCGCCAGCGGCACCTGCCAGGAGATCCGCATCCGCGTCCGGGGGTCGGCGCCGAAGGCGAGGTGCCGGCCGAACGGGGCCACCGCCGAGCCGGGTGCCCGCGAGGTGGCCGGGCCCGGCCGCCCCGCGAACGCGGTGCCGCACCCGGTCAGCAGGCCGCTCGCCACCGCACCCGCCGTCACCAGCGTGCGGCGGCGCACCAGGCGGCTGCGCAGGTACTCGTACTGCTCGGCCATGCTCAGCCGCTCGGCGAGCGGGCGGGGGATGCCGACGTCGGGAGTGTCCATGTCCCGGACCGTTCCCCCGGTGTCCGACATCCTTGCCGCACACGGGTGAACGTCGACCGACGGGCGGACACCGGCAACCCGTCCGGGTGTCCGTATGGCGGACGGTACGTGTCATCACCTGGGACGCGGAGTAAGGTGCCCGCATGTCTCGCAGCATCAATCTCGCAGTGATCCCCGGTGACGGCATCGGCCAGGAGGTCGTGGCCGAGGGTCTCAAGGTCCTCTCCGCCGTCCTGCCGCAGGATGTGAAGCTGGAGACCAAGGAGTACGACTTCGGCGCCAAGCGCTACCACGCCACCGGTGAGACCCTCACCGACGCCGACCTCGACTCCCTCAAGCAGCACGACGCCATCCTGCTGGGCGCCATCGGCGACCCGTCGGTGCCGTCCGGCGTCCTGGAGCGCGGCTTCCTGCTCAAGCTCCGCTTCGCCTTCGACCACCACGTCAACCTGCGCCCGTCGAAGCTGCTCCCGGGTGTCGCCACCCCGCTCGCCGGCCAGCCGGAGATCGACTTCGTCGTCGTCCGCGAGGGCACCGAGGGGCCGTACACCGGCAACGGCGGCACCATCCGCAAGGGCACCGCGCACGAGGTCGCCACCGAGGTGTCCGTCAACACCGCCTTCGGTGTCGAGCGCGTCGTCCGCGACGCCTTCGCGCGCGCCCAGGCCCGCCCGCGCAAGAAGCTCACGCTGGTCCACAAGAACAACGTGCTGACCTTCGCCGGGCACCTGTGGACGAACATCTTCACCAAGGTGGCCGAGGAGTTCCCCGAGGTCACCACGGACTACATCCACGTCGACGCCGCGACCATCTACCTGGTCACCGACCCGGGCCGGTTCGACGTCATCGTCACCGACAACCTCTTCGGCGACATCATCACCGACCTCGCCGCGGCCGTCTCCGGCGGCATCGGCGTGGCCGCCTCCGGCAACATCAACCCCACCCGCGAGTTCCCGTCCATGTTCGAGCCGGTCCACGGCTCGGCCCCGGACATCGCCGGCCAGGGCAAGGCCGACCCCACCGCCACCGTCCTGTCCGTCGCCCTGCTGCTGCGCCACCTCGGCTACGACGCCGAGGCCGACCGGATCGACGCGGCGGTCGCCGCCGACCTCACCGAGCGCGCCGGACAACCGGCCCGCTCCACCTCCGCGATCGGTGACGCGCTCGCCGTACGCGTAGCCGGCTGACCCGCCGCGCTACACCGAGCCGCCGGGTCGCGACCGCACCCGGCGGCTTTTGCCGTGCCTCGCCGGGTGCCACCATCAACCCCTGGACCGCTTCACCCCGATTCCGTCCCCTACCGCCGTCCGCGCGATAATCGAACGCGGAGCCGCGGTATGACGGAAAGCTCGGACGTCCTAGCACCGACGACCGGGAGCACAGGCGTGAGCGCGGCCCGTCACTACAACCGGTGAAGGACAATCACTCATGACGACGCCCACGATCGAGCTCAAGCCCTCCGCCAGCCCGCTCGCCGCCGCGGAACGGGAGGCGATCCTGGCCAACCCCGGCTTCGGCCGCCACTTCACCGACCACATGGTGACGATCAAGTGGACCGAGGGCCGCGGCTGGCACGACGGTCAGCTCGTTCCGTACGGGCCGATCTCCCTGGACCCGTCCACGCACGTCCTGCACTACGGCCAGGAGATCTTCGAGGGCCTGAAGGCCTACCGCCAGCCCGACGGCTCGGTCGCGCTGTTCCGTCCCGAGGCCAACGCCCGCCGCTTCCGCAACTCCGCCCACCGCATGGCCATGGCCGAGCTGCCCGAGGAACTGTTCATCGCCGCGCTGGACGCGCTGCTCACCCAGGACGCCGACTGGGTCCCGCCGCACGGCGGCGAGGCATCCCTCTACCTGCGGCCGTTCATGTTCGCCACGGAGGCCGCGCTCGGCGTGCACCCGGCGAACGAGTACCTGTTCATGCTGATCGCCTCCCCGTCCGGCGCGTACTTCGCCGGCGGTGTGAAGCCGGTCACCATCTGGGTCTCCGAGGACCACGTCCGCGCCGTCCCGGGCGGTACCGGCGACGCCAAGACCGGCGGCAACTACGCCGCGTCCCTGCTGCCGCAGGCCGAGGCCGCCGCGCACGGCTGCGACCAGGTCGTCTACCTCGACGCGGTCACCCGCACCAAGGTCGAGGAGAGCGGCAGCATGAACGTCGCGTTCGTCTACGGCGACCGGATCGTCACCCCGTCGCTCACCGGCTCCATCCTGGAGGGCATCACCCGTGACTCCCTCCTCCAGGTCGCCCGCGACCTCGGCTACACCGCCGAGGAGGGGGTGGTCACCCTCCAGCAGTGGCGCGAGGACGCCGCGTCCGGTGCGCTGACCGAGGTGTTCGCGTGCGGTACCGCCGCCGTGGTCACGCCGATCGGTCACGTCAAGACCAAGACCGACCAGTGGTCCCACGGCGACGGCACGCCCGGACCGGTCACCGGGCGTCTGCGCGAGGCGCTGCTGGGCATCCAGCGGGGCCTGACCGAGGACAAGCACGGCTGGATGCACCGGGTCGGCTGAGGCCCGGCCAACCGCCCCGAGGGGGCGTCGGGGTCCGTGAAACCAGTGGGGGCTGGTCGCGCGGGCCCCGGCGCCCCCTCGCTTGTTTGTCATCTGGTTGACTTGGAGCGACGTTCAATGTGACAAAACTCGGGCCAGATCTGTCAGTCCTTCCCTCCAGCGCACACTGCCTTTAGAGTGCTGCTCTAAACCTGGGGAAGGAAGGAGGTGCCCGATCGTGCGACTCACCCCCACGGAACGTGACCGGCTGCTGCTCTTCGGGGCCGCCGAGCTGGCCCGTGCCCGCCGGGCGCGCGGCCTGAAGCTGAACGTGCCCGAGGCCACCGCGCTGATCGCGGACACCGTCTGCGAGGCCGCCCGTGACGGCAAGCGGCTCGCCGAGGCCGTCGAGGCGGCCCGGTCGGTGCTCGGTCCCGAGGACGTCCTGCCCGGTGTCGCCGACGTCGTCGCCGAGGTGATGGTCGAGGCCGTCTTCGACGACGGCTCCCGGCTCGCGGTCGTCTCCGACCCCATCGGCTGGGGGTCCCCCCGCGAAGCAGGGGGAGGTCTGGGCGCGGACGCCCCGGGCGCGCTGCTCCCCGGCCCCGAGCACGCCGACCCCGGGCCCGTCGTCCGGCTCCGCGTCACCAACACCGCGAGCGTGCCGGTCTCCGTCACCTCCCACTTCCACTTCTTCGAGGCCAACCCCCGCCTCGACTTCGACCGCGAGCGGGCCTACGGCATGCGGCTCGCCGTACCCGCCGGATCCTCGGTCCGCTTCGGGCCGGGGGAGAGCGAGGAGGTCGGGCTCGTGCCGGTCGGCGGCGAGCGGATCGCGATCGGCTTCGCCGGACTGGTCGACGGGCCGCTGGACGCGCCGGGCGCGAAGGAGGAAGCCCTCCGCAGGGCCGCCGCCTGCGGATACCTGGGAGCGACACCGGAAGGAGGCGAGGAGCGATGAGCCGCTCGAAGGGACGAGAGGTGAGCCGGTCGATCCACGTCGACCCGCACGCCTACGCCGCCACCCACGGCCCCCGCGCCGGCGACCGCGTCCGCCTCGGCGACTCCGGGCTCACCGTCCGCGTCGAGTCCGACTCCCAGCGGTACGGCGACGAGTTCCTGGCCGGCTTCGGCAAGACCGCCCGCGACGGACTGCACCTGAAGGCCGCCGCCGTCCGGGACACCTGTGACGTCGTGATCAGCAACGTCGTCGTGATCGACGCGGTGCAGGGGATCAGGAAGGTGTCCATCGGCATCCGCGAGGGCCGTATCCGCGCCATCGGCCGGGCCGGCAACCCGGACACCCTGGACGGTGTGGACGTCGTCGTCGGCACCGGCACCTCGATCGTCTCCGGAGAGGGGCTGATCGCCACCGCCGGCGCCGTCGACACCCATGTGCACCTGCTGTCGCCGCGCATCATGGAGGCGTCCCTCGCCTCCGGCGTCACCACGATCATCGGGCAGGAGTTCGGCCCAGTGTGGGGCGTCGGCGTCAACTCGCCCTGGGCACTGCGGCACGCCTTCAGCGCCTTCGACGCCTGGCCGGTCAACATCGGCTTCCTGGGCCGGGGTTCGTCCTCCCACGCGGCGCCGCTCGTCGAGGCCCTGGCCGAAGGAGGGGCGAGCGGCTTCAAGGTGCACGAGGACATGGGCGCCCACACCCGCGCCCTGGACACCGCGCTCCGGGTCGCCGAGGAGCACGACGTCCAAGTCGCCCTGCACAGCGACGGGTTGAACGAGTGCCTGTCGGTCGAGGACACCCTGCGGGTGCTGGAGGGCCGCACGATCCACGCCTTCCACATCGAGGGCTGCGGCGGCGGACACGTACCCAACGTGCTGAAGATGGCCGGCGTCCCGAACGTCATCGGCTCCTCCACCAACCCCACCCTGCCCTTCGGCCGGGACGCGGTCGCCGAGCACTACGGCATGATCGTCTCCGTCCACGACCTGAAGACCGACCTGCCCGGCGACGCGGCCATGGCCCGCGACCGGATCCGGGCCGGCACGATGGGCGCCGAGGACGTGCTCCACGACCTGGGCGCGATCGGCATCACCTCCTCCGACGCCCAGGGCATGGGCCGGGCCGGTGAGACGGTCCGCCGCACCTTCGCCATGGCCGGCAAGATGAAGGCCGAGCTGGGGCCCCTGCTTCCCCATGACGGGGAGGCCGGCGACCGCGAAGGCGACGACAACGCGCGCGTCCTGCGCTACCTGGCCAAGCTGACCATCAACCCGGCCATCGCGCACGGGCTCTCCCACGAGGTCGGCTCGATCGAGGTGGGCAAGCTCGCCGACATCGTGCTGTGGCGCCCGGAGTACTTCGGGGCCAAACCGCAGCTCGTCCTCAAGGCCGGCTTCCCGGCGTACGGCGTGGTCGGCGACCCCAACGCGGCCACCGACACCTGCGAACCCCTCGTCCTGGGCCCGCAGTTCGGGGCGTACGGCGCCACGGCCGCCGACCTCTCGGTGGCGTTCGTCGCCCGCGCCGCCGTCGACCAGGGCAACGACCGGATGCCGACCCGGCGCAGAAGGGTCGCGGTGCGCGGCACCCGGGGCATCGGCCCCGCCGACCTGCGCCTGAACTCCCGTACCGGAGCGGTGGACGTCGACCGGCGCACCGGCCTGGTCACCCTCGACGGCGACCCGATCCGCTCGGAACCGGCCGACTCCGTCTCCCTCAACCGCCTCTACTTCCTCTAAGGACCCGCGCCATGAGCACCCCCGCCGCCGACGGCTTCCGCATGCCCGCCGAGTGGTCCCCCCACGAGCGCACCTGGATGGCCTGGCCGAGCCCCAACCCGACCTTCGACGACCCGGACGAGCTGGCCGCCGCCCGGACCGCCTGGGCGTCCGTGGCCCGCGCCGTCCGCCGCTTCGAACCGGTGACGGTCGTGTGCGGCCCCGGGCAGTCTCAGGAGGCCCGGACGCTGCTCGGCCCCGGTGTCGACACGGTCGAGCGGGACCTGGACGACGCGTGGATGCGGGACATCGGCCCCACCTTCCTCACCGACGGCCGGGGCCGACTGGCCGCCGTGGACTGGACGTTCAACGGCTGGGGCGCCCAGGACTGGGCCCGCTGGGAGCACGACTCGCGGATCGGCGCGTACGTGTCCGACCTCGCGGGCGCCAAGACGTACGCCTCGAAGCTGGTCAACGAGGGCGGCGCGATCCACGTCGACGGCGAGGGCACCGTGCTGCTCACCGAGACCGTGCAGCTCGGTCCCGAGCGCAACCCGCACTGGACCAAGGAGGAGGTCGAGGCGGAGGTCCACGCCCACCTCGGCACCAGCAAGGCGATATGGCTGCCGCGCGGCCTGACCGGCGACTACCCTCCTCACGGCTTCGGCACCCTCGGCCATGTCGACATCGTCGCCGCGTTCGCCCGGCCGGGTGTCGTGGTCGCCCACCACCAGCCGGACCCGGCACACCCCGACCACGAGGTCACCCAGGAGGTCATCGGCCTGCTGAAGTCGGCGACCGACGCCCGGGGCCGCCGCCTGGAGGTCGTGGAGGTGCCCGCGCCGACCGCCCTGGAGGCCGACGGGCACTGGGCCGACTACTCCTACATCAACCACTACCTCTGCAACGGCGGCGTGGTGCTGTGCGGGTTCGACGACCCGCGCGACGAGATCGCCGCCGGGATCTTCCGGCGCCTGTTCCCGGAGCGGACGGTGACGCTGGTGGACGCGCGTACGATCTTCGCGGGCGGGGGCGGTATCCACTGCATCACGCAACAGCAGCCGAAGGTCTGACACACACGGGAGCAGGAGATGACCGGTGCGGGCCGGGCGCGCAGGAACGCGCCGCCGCGCGAGGAGGTCCTCGCCGCCGCGATGGACATGATCGCCGAGCGCGGTCTGGAGAAGCTCACCATGGCGGGGCTGGGCCGCGAGGTCGGCATGAGCAGCGGCCACCTGCTGTACTACTTCCGCTCCAAGGACGAGCTGCTGCTGCGGACGCTGGAGTGGAGCGAGGGCCGGCTCGGCGCGGAGCGGGGCCGTCTGCTGGCCCGTCCCGGGAGCGCCCGGGAGCGGCTGTCCGCGTACGTCGACCTGTACGTGCCCGACGGCCACCGCGACCCGCACTGGACGCTGTGGCTGGAGGTCTGGAACCGGTCGCAGAACGCCGACGAGGACGCGCGGTCCCGGCAGGCGGCGATCGAGGGCGCGTGGCACCGCGACCTGGTCGCGCTGATCGCCGAGGGGATCTCGCGGGGGGAGTTCCGGCGGGTGGACGCGGACCGCTTCGCGACGAGGCTGCGCGCGCTGCTGGACGGGTTCTCGATCCACGTCGCCATCGGGCTGCGGGGCACCGACCGGGAGCAAGTCCTCACGCACGTGGGGGAGTTCGTCGAGGAGGGGCTCGCCCTAACCCCCTAGCGGCGCAACTCCGACGCCGCATCGGAATCGTTTCCTTTGCCACCGGGCAGGTAACGGCCCATGGGACGACAACACTGGAAGAAGATCTGGGTCGGCTCGGCGGGCAACATGGTCGAGTGGTTCGACTGGTTCGTCTACGCGAGCTTCGCCACCTACTTCGCCGGCGCGTTCTTCCCGAGCGGCAACCCCACCGCCCAGCTGATGAACACCGCCGGCATCTTCGCCGTCGGCTTCTTCATGCGCCCCGTCGGCGGCTGGCTGCTGGGCAGGGTCGGTGACCGCAAGGGCCGCAAGGCGGCGCTGACCCTGACCGTCACGCTCATGTCGGCCTCGGCGATCCTCATCGCCGTCGCCCCCACCTACGGGGTCGCCGGCTACGGCGGAGCCCTCGTGCTGCTCGTCGCCCGCCTGCTCCAGGGCCTGTCGGTGGGCGGCGAGTACGCGGCCAGCGCCACCTATCTGACCGAGGCCTCCGATCCCAGGAGGCGCGGCTTCGCGTCCAGCTTCCAGTACGTGTCCATGACCGCCGGACAGATCGTCGGCCTCGGCCTCCAGATCGTCCTCCAGCGCACCATGTCCGACGCCGCCCTGCACAGCTACGGCTGGCGCATCCCGTTCGTCGTCGGCGCGCTGGGCGCGGCCGTCGTCTTCTACCTGCGCCGGAACATGCTGGAGACCGAGGTGTACGAGGAGGACACCTCGCACTCCGAGGAGCGCGGCACCCTGCGCGCGCTGGGGCGGCACAAGCGGGAGGCGTTCCTGGTGATCGCCCTCACCATGGGCGGCACGGTGGCGTACTACACGTACACCACCTACCTGACGAAGTACCTGTCCAACTCCGCGGGGCTGTCCAAGCAGACCGCCACGCTCGTCTCGTTCACCGCGCTGATCGTCTTCGCCTGCCTCCAGCCGCTCGCGGGCGCCCTCTCCGACCGCATCGGCCGCCGCCCGCTGCTGATCACGTTCGCCGTCGGCTCCACCTTCCTCACGGTTCCGATCATGACGCTGCTGGGGCACGCGGACGGCTACTGGCCCGCCCTCGGCCTCGCCCTGCTCGCGCTGGTCGTGGTCACCGGCTACACCTCCATCAACGCCTGTGTGAAGGCCGAGCTCTTCCCGACCGGCGTCCGCGCGCTCGGCGTCGCCCTGCCGTACGCCATCGCCAACGCCCTCTTCGGCGGCACCGCCGAGTACGTCGCCCTGTGGTTCAAGAAGGGCGGCATCGAGTCCGGCTTCTACTGGTACGTGGCCGGCTGCGCCGCCGTGTCCCTCGTGGTGTACGTCACCATGCGGGAGACCAAGGACCTGGATCTGACCCGGGTGCGGGCCGGCGAGGATTCCACGCTGACGCCCGCATCCTGAGACGGTCGGTGAGTCGGGGGCCGGGCTGTGCCAGACTGCCCCCGTGCTCTCGTTCGCCATGATTATCGGCAGCAGGCGCGCCGGTCCGCAGTGACCACCTCGTACGACCAGGTGCGGGTGGCCACCGTCGTCCTCGACCCGCGCGCAGACCTCTCGCACCCGCGAGGGGTTTTTTCGTTTTCCGGCCCACCTTCAGCCGGTGACGGAGCGCGAGGGACCATGGAGGAACGGTGGAGCCGGTCATTCCGGTAAAGACCGAAGATTTCCCACAGGAGCCTTGAGACATGACCGAGACGGCAACCAGCGAGCTCGACGACTCGTTCCACGTCTTCGACACCACGCTGCGCGACGGCGCGCAGCGCGAGGGCATCAACCTCACCGTCGCGGACAAGCTCGCCATCGCCCGGCACCTGGACGACTTCGGCGTGGGCTTCATCGAGGGCGGCTGGCCCGGTGCGAACCCCCGCGACACGGAGTTCTTCGCCCGCGCGCAAGCGGAGATCGACTTCCAGCACGCCCAGCTCGTCGCCTTCGGCGCCACCCGCCGCGCCGGCACCACAGCCGCCGAGGACCCGCAGGTCAAGGCTCTGCTGAGCTCGGGCGCCCCGGTGATCACCCTGGTCGCCAAGTCGCACGACCGGCACGTGGAGCTGGCGCTGCGCACCACCCTGGAGGAGAACCTGGAGATGGTCCGCGACACCGTGTCGTACCTGCGCGAGCAGGGCCGCCGGGTCTTCGTGGACTGCGAGCACTTCTTCGACGGCTACCGCGCCAACCCGGAGTACGCCAAGGCGGTCGTGCGCACCGCCTCCCAGGCCGGCGCCGACGTCGTCGTCCTCTGCGACACCAACGGCGGCATGCTCCCCGCCCAGGTCCACGCGGTCGTCTCCACCGTCCTCGCCGACACCGGCGCCCGGCTCGGCATCCACGCCCAGGACGACACCGGCTGCGCGGTCGCCAACACCCTGGCCGCCGTCGACGCGGGCGCCACCCACGTGCAGTGCACGGCCAACGGCTACGGCGAGCGCGTCGGCAACGCCAACCTGTTCCCGGTGGCCGCCGCCCTGGAACTGAAGTACGGCAAGAAGGTGCTGCCCGAGGGCCGGCTGCGCGAGATGACCCGCATCTCCCACGCCATCGCCGAGGTCGTCAACCTGACGCCGTCGACCCACCAGCCGTACGTGGGCGTCTCCGCCTTCGCGCACAAGGCCGGCCTGCACGCCTCCGCCATCAAGGTCGACCCGGACCTGTACCAGCACATCGACCCCGAGCGGGTCGGCAACACCATGCGCATGCTCGTCTCCGACATGGCGGGCCGCGCCTCGGTCGAGCTGAAGGGCAAGGAGCTGGGCATCGACCTGAGCGGCGACCGCGAGCTGGTCGGCCGGGTGGTCGAGCGGGTGAAGGAGCGGGAGCTCAAGGGCTACACGTACGAGGCGGCGGACGCCTCGTTCGAGCTGCTGCTGCGCGCCGAGGCCGAGGGCAGGCCGCTGAAGTACTTCGACGTCGAGTCCTGGCGGGCCATCGTCGAGGACCGGCCCGACGGCACCCACGCCAACGAGGCCACGGTCAAGCTGTGGGCCAAGAGCGAGCGGATCGTCGCCACCGCCGAGGGCAACGGCCCGGTCAACGCCCTGGACCGCGCCCTGCGCGTGGCCCTGGAGAAGATCTACCCGCAGCTCGCCAAGCTGGACCTGGTCGACTACAAGGTCCGCATCCTGGAGGGCAAGCACGGCACCCAGTCCACCACCCGCGTGCTGATCTCCACCTCGGACGGCTCCGGCGAGTGGGCCACGGTCGGCGTGGCCGAGAACGTCATCGCCGCCTCCTGGCAGGCCCTGGAGGACGCGTACACGTACGGCCTCCTCCGCGCGGGCGTGGAACCGGCGGAGTAGCCACAGTGGAGGCATGACCTCAGACACCCACGACGTGCTGTCCCGGGCCCGGGTCGCGACCCGGCTGCCCGCCCGGGACCTGGACCGGGCCCGCCGCTTCTACGCCGAGAAGCTCGGTCTGTACCCGGTGGACCAGCGGCCCGGCGGGCTGCTGTACCGCTGCGCGGGCGTGGACTTCGTCGTGTTCCGCTCGACGGGGGCCTCGCCCGGCACCTTCACCCAGATGGCCTTCGAGGTGGACGACATCGAGGCGGCCGTCACCGAGCTGCGCCGCCGGGGCGTCGAGTTCCAGGAGGTCGACGTGCCCGGCCTGCGCACCCGGGGCGGCATCGCCGAGATCGAGGGCAACTATCCGAGCAAGGGCGCGCGGGCGGAGCGGGGCGCGTGGTTCCGGGACAGCGAGGGCAACCTGCTGGGCATCGGCCAGCTCATCCTGTGAGGCGCGCCGGCCGGTCCCGCCCCGCTCAGGGCGCCCGCCAGATGTTGTCGAAGGCGATGTTCTCGATCCGGCGCCGCTCGCGCACCGCCTCCAGCTCGGTGACCGCGTCGCCGACCGCCGCCAGGACGGTGGTCACCGCCTCGTCGTCGAGTCCGGAGGAGGCCGTCCGGTCGGGCTCGATGCCCAGGGTGCCCGCGAGGCCGGTCAGCACGGGGTCGTGGGAGTCCCAGCGGTCGGTCGCGTGCCGCCGGGCGGCCGTGTCGGCCGGGGTCTCGGTCCCGCCCCGGCCCGGCCACCAGTGCCGGTGCTTCCCGGTGAGCTGCCCGTCGGCTTCCAGGACGTCCCGGTAGGCCACGGCCAGCCCCTCGCCGCGCCGCCACAGCCAGTCCTCGACCGTCTCGTACGGCTCCTCGCGGACGAGCCTCGCCCCGGCCTCGTCCAGCAGCCGGTCACCCGTGGTCAGCACCGGTCCGGGCACGATGCGCTCACCGTCCAGGGTGAGCGCCCTGGCGCCGAGCAGGTCGATCAGCTCGGCCCCGGCGAGCGCCAGCGACAGGTCGCCCTGCTCGACGGGGCGCTCGCCGGGGACGTCCAGGCTGACGAGGAACAGGTCCTGCGGTGTCGTCATGGGGGCTCCAGGTCACCGGCCGTCAGCTACGGCCGGGGTCGTTCGGACGGGACTTCCGGCGGGCCGGCGGCGGGGCGCCGATGCCGCGCGGTTCCCCGACCGGCTGCGGGCCGGCCTCCTCCATCGTCCCCCAGCCGCCGGACGGCCGCCGCTCAGCACGCGCCGGCGGCGAGCCGCTCGAACGCGGCGAGGCTCATCGCCCGGTCGTCCGCCCAGACCTGGCCGGGCTTCAGCCGGTCGATCCGCTCGCGGGTGAACTCCACGACCCCGTTGTAGGAGTCGCCGCCGGCGTAGTGCCCGAACCGGAGGACGTACCGGTGCCGGGGCAGGAGGTGCCGGCTGCCCCGGTGGCGGGCGTGCCAGGCGGCGGGCGGGTCGAACAGGGGGAAGTCGGCGTCGCCGCGCAGGCCGTCCTTCCTCGCGTCCCACCCGGTGGTGACCGGACCCTTCCCGGCGCCCCGGGCCCGCCCGTCGAGGTCCGGGCCCTGGTAACCGTCGTCACCGCACGGACGGAACACCGCGTACGGCGTCCCGTCCGGCGCGGCCCGCACCCCCGCGAGCGGCAGGTCGACGGCGCCACAGCCGCTGAGCAGCAGCATCCCGCCGGCGATCCCCGCCGCCACGGCCCCCGTACGCCGCATGTCCCGCCTTACCGCCTCACCGCAGGGTCCACTTCTGGTTGGCGGCGCCGGTGCACGACCAGATCTGGGCCCGAGCCCCGTTCGCCGACGAGTTGTCGGTGACGTCGAGGCACTTGTTCGCCGCCGTGTTCACCACATCACTCGTGGCGGCGTTGTACGACCACCGTTGGGCACCGGTTCCATTGCAGTCGTACAACTGCACCTTGGCCCCGTCCGCCGTCGAAGCGGAGCTCACGTCCAGGCACTTGCCGAGCGCCTGGATCGACCCGTCGGCCTGGACGGTCCACTGCTGGGCCGCGCTGCCGTTGCAGTCGTAGAGCTGCACCGCCGTGCCGTTGACGCTCGAACCGCCCGCCACGTCCAGGCACTTGCCGGCGAGGCCGACGAAGGCTCCGGTCCTGGCACCGCCGCCGGACTGGGTGCCGGACCAGGTGAAGGTGGCCGAGGTGTTGCCGGGCAGTGAGTAAGTGGCGTGCTGCGAACCCCAGTTGATGGTCACGGTCCGGGCCGACGAGGAGTCGTTGTACGCGATCAGCGCCTTGCCGCCGTCCGGGTTGCGCCAGGCGACGTTCGGCACCGTGGTGGAGGCGGTGGAGGCTATGCGCTGGGCGCCGGGGCGGACGAACTTGGTGAGGTGGCCCATGTCGTAGTACTCGACGGTGTAGTCCACGGTCCCGCTCGCGCCGTCGCCGTTGTGCACGGTGATCAGACCGGTGCAGGTGCCGCAGCCGCCGTTGTGGGGGCCCATGTTCTGGTCCACGGCCAGCGACCACTTGGTCACCGACTTCGCCCAGTTGCGGGTGTAGTCGATGATGTTGGACATGTCCTCGCGCTGCTGGTCGGCGATCCAGGTGCCGCCGGAGTGCTCGGTGCCGAAGGCGTCCAGTGCGGGGTACTGGTTGTGCACGGTCGTCTGCTTGGCGATGTCACCGCCGTAGCCGTGCCAGGCGATGCCGCCGAAGTTGGGGTGGTTGCGGACGGCCGGGTCGTCCACGGTCTGGGCCGCGTAGGAGTCGTAGACGTCCCAGTTCCAGTCGTGCGCCAGCACCTTGGTGGTCAGACCCGCCGACTGGAGCTTGGGCAGCAGTTCGTTCTTGGTGAAGTACGCCAGTCCGCTGGCGTTCCAGCTCATCGACGGGTAGCCGGAACAGCAGGTCGGCTCGTTCTGCGCGGTGACGTAGGAGACGTTGACGCCCTGGTCCTTGTACGCCTGGAGGTACTTCACGAAGTAGGAGGCGTACGCCCCGTAGTCCTCGGACTTCAGCCAGCCGCCGTTGAGCGAGCCGCTGTCCTTCATCCAGGCCGGTGCCGTCCACGGCGAGGCCATCACGGTCAGGGACGGGTTGAGCTGGAGCGCCTGCCGGGTCAGCGGGACGACGTCGGCCAGGTCGTGCGCGAGGGAGAACTTCGCCAGGGACGGGTCGGTCTGCCCGGCCGGCACGTCGTCGTAGGTGTAGCCGTACCGGGCGAGGTCGGAGGCGCCCATCGGGTTGCGCAGGAACGACAGGCCGATGCCGTCCGTCGGCGAGAACAGCTTGCGCATGGTCGCGTCCCGGGTCGCCTGGGACAGCGCCCCGCTGCTGTTCATCAGCCAGGCGGCGGTGTCCGTGAAGGACGCGCCGCCGCCGGTGAAGGTCTGGTAGCGGGTGTTCTCGTCGACGGTGATGTTCTCGCCGCTCCCGCCCGTCCCGGACTGGAAGGCGAACGGGGTCTGCGGCTGGAGGCCGCGTACGACGTGCCGGCCGGCGGAGTCGTCGGTGGTGGTGAGCCAGGCGGTCACCTGCTCACCGGCCGCGTGCGCGGGGGGTACGGCCACACTGAGACCGGCTGCGGAGAGCAGCCCGGCGAGCAGCAGCCGGACTGTGCGGGGGGATCTCCTCATGGTGCGTCGCCCTTCCTGTCGGATCGGCGGAGCTGACGGATCGTCTTGACGGGGGTGTGTGCCCCTAGTTAACTCACGGCGTGAGCTAAGCCCTGAGTGAACCACGAGAGCCGAGGGAAGGTCCATGCGAAGAACCGCCCTGCTCGCCTCCGCCGCACTCCTCGCCGGTCTGCTGCCGTGGGCGGCGACCGCGCGAGCCGCCGACGAGCCCGCCCCCGTACCCGTCGACCGCTTCGAGGGCGAGGTGCCCTTCGCCTCCCAGCCCGCCGAGGGCATCTTCACCTGGGGCGGCGACGCCGACGACCCGCCCGCCCTCCGCCTCGCCGACCGCGCCGACGCCCCCGAGGGCGGCAAGGTCCTCGCCGGCAGCTACGACATCAGCGGCTACGGCGGCTTCACCCACGACTTCGCCGCCACCGCGCCCGCCCACGACTGGTCCGCCCACCAGGGCATCCGGTTCTGGTGGGAGGGGCGGAACACCGGCAAGAGGATCCCCTTCGAGATCAAGGACGGCGGGGCGAACGGCGAGGCGTCCGAGCTGTGGACCACCTCCTTCACCGACGACTTCACCGGCTGGAAGCAGATCCGGCTCCCCTTCACCGACTTCGCCTACCGCACCGACTACCAGCCCGTCGGCGGCATAGACCACGTCCTCGGCCTCAAGGAGATGTGGGGCTACGCCCTGACCCTCCCGGCCGGCGCCAAGGGCGACTTCGCCATGGACGGCGTGGAGCTGTACGGCAGGGCCGACCAGGCGCTGCGCGCCTCCGTCACCACCGACGCGCCCGTGCACCCGGTCGAGGAGGGCGGCACGGCGAAGGTGAAGGTCACCGTGGCCACCACCGGTGAGCAGCCCCTCACCGACCCCGTGACCGTCACCTACGCCACCGGGGACGGCACCGCGACCGCCGGCCAGGACTACACCCCCGCCTCCGGCACCCTCACCTTCCCGGCCGGCACCGCCTCCGGCACCGTGCGGACCATCGCCGTGCCCACCCGCCGGGACCGGGCGGCCGAACCCGCTGAGACCATCCCCCTGAAGCTCACCGTCACCGGCGCGAAGGCCCCCGCCGAGACCCCGCAGGTCGTGATCGACGCGCATGGACTGCCGTACCTGAACGCCAAGTTGCCGGTGCGGAAGCGGGTCGCGGACCTGCTGAGCCGGATGTCCCTGGCGGAGAAGGCCGGCCAGATGACCCAGGCCGAACGCGGCGCGATGACCCAGCCGAACGACATCGCCGCCTACGCGCTCGGCTCCCTGCTCTCCGGCGGCGGCTCGACGCCCACGCCCAACACGCCCGAGGCGTGGGCGAAGATGATCGACGCCTTCCAGCTGCGGACCCAGGCGACACGCTTCCAGATCCCGCTGGTCTACGGCGTTGACGCGGTCCACGGCCACAACAACCTCTCCGGCGCCACGGTCATGCCGCACAACATCGGCATCGGCGCCACCCGCGATCCCCAACTGGCCTATCGGACAGGCGCGGTGACGGCCGCCGAGGTCCGCGCGACCGGCGTCCCCTGGGACTTCGCGCCCTGCCTGTGCGTGAGCCGCGACGAACGCTGGGGTCGCTCCTACGAGTCCTTCGGTGAGGACCCGGCCCTCGTGGACTCCATGGAGACCGTCATCCAGGGCCTCCAGGGCCGCGCGAACGGCGAGGACCTGAAGCGCGGCGACAAGGTGCTGGCCACGGCCAAGCACTTCGTCGGCGACGGCGGCACCGCGTACGGCTCCTCGACCACCGGGAAGTACACCATCGACCAGGGCGTCACCAAGGTCACCCGCGAGGAGTTGGAGGACATCCACCTCGCGCCGTTCCGCACGGCCGTCGAGCGGGGCGTCGGCACGGTCATGCCGTCGTACTCCTCCCTCGACATCGCCGGCGACGGCAAGGGCGCGGTGAAGATGCACGCCCGCGGCGACATGATCAACGGCGTGCTCAAGGGCCGCATGGGCTTCGACGGCTTCGTCATCAGCGACTGGAACGCCATCGACCAGCTGCCCGGCGACTACGCGTCCCACGTCCGCACCTCGGTCAACGCGGGCGTCGACATGATGATGGTGCCGTACACCTACAAGGAGTTCAGCACCGCGCTCGTCGACGAGGTGAAGGCGGGCCGGGTCAGCGAGCAGCGGATCGACGACGCCGTCTCCCGCATCCTCACCGAGAAGTTCGAGCTGGGCCTCTTCGAGCACCCGTACGCCGACACCAGCGGGGCCGCCGCCATCGGCTCCCCGGCCCACCGGGAGGTCGCCCGCCGGGCCGCCGCCGAGTCGCAGGTGCTGCTGAAGAACGCGGGCGGGCTGCTGCCGCTGAAGAAGAGCGAGAAGGTGTACGTCGCCGGGTCCAACGCCGACGACATCGGCAACCAGACCGGCGGCTGGACCCTCACCTGGCAGGGCGCCTCCGGCAACACCGTCCCCGGCACGACCGTCCTCCAGGGGCTGCGCGAGGCGGGCGGGGACGTCACCTACTCCAAGGACGCCTCCGCTCCCACCGGCGGCTACGACGTCGGAGTGGTCGTGGTCGGCGAGACCCCGTACGCCGAGGGCGTCGGCGACGTCGGCAACGGCCACTCACTGTCCCTGTCCGCCGCCGACCAGGCCGCCGTCGACAAGGTGTGCGCGGCCATGAAGTGCGCGGTGCTGGTCGTCTCCGGCCGCCCGCAGCTCGTCGGCGACCGGCTGGACGAGATCGACGCCCTGGTCGCCTCCTGGCTGCCCGGCACCGAGGGCGAGGGCGTCGCCGACGTCCTCTACGGCGCCCGCCCCTTCACCGGACAGCTCCCGGTCACCTGGCCCAAGTCGGAGGCGCAACTGCCGATCAACGTGGGCGACACGGCGTACGACCCGCAGTTCCCGTACGGCTGGGGCCTGACCACCCGCACCGAGGTCCCGAAGGGCGGTACGGCCACCCTGCGCGACCTCGCCGTCCGGGCGGCCAAGGCCGAGCGGCACCGCGACGACCGCACCGGGCGCACGCTGGTCACCCAGGCCCGGCTGCTCGTCCAGCAGAAGGCGGACGGCCACCTCACGGCGGCCGTGGCGAAGCCCTTCGCCGACGCCGACCACCTGCTGCTGACCGGCAGGTACGGAAAGGCGGTGGAGAAGCTGGCGGAGGCGTACCGGGCGGCCTGACCCCGACGCCGGACGAGTGACCTCTTTGGGGAGGCTTCGGGTAGTTTCAAGGTATGAAGGACGTGCCGCGGACCCGAAGCCTCCCCGCCCTGCTGCTGACCGCCCTCGTCCTGGTGCTGACGACCCTGTACGCACCCGGGGCCAGCGCGGACACCAGCGTCTCCACGATCGCCCAGGCCCTGCGCAAGAGCCCGGTCTACGTCGACCCGGCGGCCCGGGACCAGCTGTCCGCCGCGGACGCCGACACGCTCGCCACCCGGATCAAGGACGCAGACAAACCCCTGTTCATCGCCGTCCTCCCGGCCGGCTACCCCACCACCAACCTCTTCGCCGACCTGCGCTCCGCGACCGGCGTCACCGGCCTCTACGGCATCCGCCTCGGCGACCGCTTCGACGCCCGCGCCGACTCCTCCGTCATGTCGGCCACGGCCCGGCGGAACCTGGTCGGCAGCGTCCAGGGCGAGGACGCCAAGGCCCAGCTCACCGACTTCACCGACCGCGCCCTGGCCAACATGGGCGGCCACGCCCCCAGCAGCTGGGGCGGCTCGGCCGACGGCGGCGGCGCGTCGGCCACGGCACTGATCACGACGGCCGCCGTCCTGGTGGCCGCGGGCGGTGGCGCCTACGCGCTGGTCCGCCGCAACCGCCGGCGCCGTGAGGAGGAGCAGCGGGCCGCCCTGGACCGGCTGCGGGTGGTCGTGGACGAGGACATCACCGCGTTCGGCGAGGAACTCGACCGCCTGGACTTCCACCCCTCCGAAGCGGGCGCCGACGACGCGATGCGCGCCGACTACGAGCGCGCGCTGGACGCCTACGAGACCGCCAAGCAGCGCATGGCCGCGGCACGGAAACCGGAGGACGTCCGGTCGGTCACCGAGGCGGTGGAGGACGGCCGCTTCTCCCTCGCCCAGTTGGCCGCCCGCCGCGAGGGCCGCCCGCTCCCGGAGCGCCGCCCGCCCTGCTTCTTCGACCCCCGGCACGGCCCCTCCGTCACCGACGCGACCTGGACCCCGCCCGGCGGCTCCCCGCGCGAGGTCCCGGTCTGCGCCGCCGACGCCACCCGTCTGGCCGACGGCCGCGACCCCGTGATCCGCGAGGTCGACACCGACTACGGCCGCCGCCCCTACTGGGACGCCGGCCCGGCCTACGGCCCCTGGGCCGGCGGCTACTTCGGCGGCGGCCTCCTCCCCGGCCTCCTCGTCGGCACCCTGCTGGGCAGCGTGATGGCGACCCCCACGTACGCCGCCGACTACGGCACCGGGTACGGCGACTTCGGCGCGGGCGGCTACGAGGGCGGCGACGTCTCCGGCACCGACTTCGACCCCGGCGACTTCAGCGGCGGCTTCGGCGACGGGGGCGGCTTCGACGGCGGAGACGGGGGAGGGGACTTCGGCGGGGGCTTCTGAGCGGCGCGCTGCCGCTCAGCGGGCGATGCCGTCGAGGAAACGGGTCCAGGTGACGGGGGAGAGGGTGAGGGTGGGGCCGGGGGTGTTCTTGGAGTCGCGGATGTGGATGGTGGTGGGGTGGGCGGCTACTTCTACGCAGTTGCCGCCTTCGTTGGAGCTGTAGCTGGACTTACGCCAGGTGTACGCGAGTTCGACGCAGTCGCCGCCCTCACTACCGCTGTAGCTCGACTTGAACCATGCCAGTGCTGCGGTCTTCATGACTCTCCTAGCAGTCCCATCAGAAGGCGCTCGCTCTTGTCGCAGGAGAGCGCCTGTGACCGCAGCATCCCATACTTGTGGTAATAGTCGCTGACCTCTTCCGGGTCATCTACGAGGAAGCTCGCGCGCTGGACTTCCAGGTAGACCAGCCGTTCGTGCTCCGGGGTCTCCAGGAGCACCATGGGCCCGTCGAGTGCCGCGTGAGGCCTCTGGTGCATGGGCATGATCTGGAAGCTCATGTGAATGGGTCGCGTGTACTCCAGGATCTGCCGGATCTGCGCACGCATCACCTCCGGGCCGCCGACCTCCCGCCGCAGGATGCTCTCTTCCAGGATGAAGTGCCCCACCGGTGGCCTGTCCCGCTGCCAGATCAACTGTCGTTCCATGCGGGCCTGCACCCACTGCTCAGCTGTCTCGCTCCCGATCGCCGGGTACCGGTAGTCGAACACGGCGCGGCAGTACTCAGGTGTCTGGAGGAGCCCCGGAACCGCGAGACTCTGGTACGAGAGGACGCCCACCGCCTCCTGCTCATGATCAACCAGCCCCTGCGCGAACTGAACGATCCGGTCCCGTACCGGCAGCTTGGCCACCACCACCGTTAACGCCCCACCCGTGTCGAGGAGTTCGTCGAACTGCTCGGCGCGATCCGGCTGGAGCGCCAGCCTCCCCTGCTCGATCGACCTCACCGTGTCGACCGCGAGGTTCGCCGACTCCGCGAACTGTTCCTGCGTGAGGCGCGCCTTCTTCCGGAAGTGCGCCACCAGCGCGCCGACCGCGTACCACGAACCGACCTTCTTGGGCCTCGTTGCCACGTGCATGGCCGTTCCTTTCCCCCGTATGCACGCCAAGCTCTCGTAGTGGACTCGTAGCAATGAGAACTACGACTTCACTCACTGACCCAGTGTAGTGACGCACAGTGACACTCGCGGCATGAACGCAGAACCCCGACACCCCCGCACGCGCCAGACCTTCTACCGCAGGGACCGCAGGTCGGTACGGCTCGCGCGGGAGTTCGCCCATGAGGCCCTGACGGACTGGGCCACGGCCGAGCGCAGCGACGACGTACTGCTCTGTGTGAGTGAGTTGGCGACCAACGCCCTCCTCCACGGCGTGCCCGCAGGCCGAGGTTTCCTCCTCCGGCTGACCCTGCACACGGACGGCGTCCTCCGCGTCGAGGTGCACGACAGTGGTCCGGGCGAGGTGCGGATTCCGGAGCCGACTCCGGAGGCGGAACACGGCCGGGGTCTGCTCCTCGTCGCGGCCCTCGCGGACAAGTGGGGGGTGGGGGAGCGGAGCCCCGGCAAGATCGTGTGGTGCGAGTTCGCGGTGCGGGGCGACGAGGTGGCCGTCCCGGGTCGGCTGCGGTGAGCGTGGGGTGACGTGGCCGTTGGGCCGCCCGCTTCTCGGCCAGTGTCGTGCTTCCACGGTCCGCGTCAAGGGCGCTGCGCGTCGCCTTCGGCGATGGGCCTCCGGCCCACCCTTGACCCGGCCCGCTCCAGCACGGGGGAGAAGCGAGCGGGCGGCCCGGGGAAAAGTGGCCGCCTACCGGTACGGGCCCTTGCGTCGGCTGCGTACGCACTCGGCGCCAGGGGCACGCGATCGCGCCTCGCCGGCACGCCGGGCGGGCCAAGCGGCGAACGGTGAGTGGGGGGTGGCTCCTGGCCGCTGTCCCCCTAGCCTCATCTGCCCCTCAGGCCACACGGGTTCGGTGATTGGCGGATTTGGGCCACTTCCGCCCACCACCCAGCCCGCTGACCTGCTTGTTTGCCTGCGGCACTTGGCGCAAATCTGCCAATCACCGCCTGAGGGCCCGCCGCCCCTTGGGGGCTCGCCCCAGCCACCCACCCGCCGTTCGCCGCTTGGCCCGCCCGGCGTGCAGGCGAGGCGCGTCCGCGTAGCCTCGCCGACAGTGGGAGGTCGGTGACCTGGGGGCCCGTTGCCGCCGGGGCCACCGCTGTTCCGGGCCGCTCGCTCGCTTCTTCCCCGGGCTGGAGCGAGGTGTGTCAAGGGTGGCCCGGAGGGCCATCGCCGAAGGCGACGCGCAGCGCCCTTGACTCACCTCGCGGAAGCCCGACACTGGCCGGGAAGCGAGCGGACCAAGGGTCACCTGTTGCCGACGGACACCGTGCCCACCCTCCGTCGGCTGCCGGACGCTCACGCGTTCTTGATCGCCGAGATGTCGAAGACGAGCTTGATCTTGTCGGAGACCAGGACGCCGCCCGTCTCCAGCGCCGCGTTCCAGGTCAGGCCCCACTCCGAGCGCAGGATCTCGGCCTTGCCCTCGAAGCCGACGCGCTCGTTGCCGAACGGGTCCTTCGCGGCGCCGTTGAACTCCAGGTCGATGGTGAGCGGCTTGGTGACGCCGAGCAGGGAGAGTTCGCCGGTGATGCGGTAGTCGTCACCGCCCAGGGACTCGGCCTTGGTGGAGCGGAACGTCATGACCGGGTGCTCGTCGATCTTGAAGAAGTCGGACGACTTCAGGTGGCCGTCGCGGTCGGTGTTGCCGGTCTCGATGCTGGCCATCTGGACGTCGAGCGTGGCGGTGGACTTGGTGGGGTCGGCGCCGTCGAGGTGGAGGGTGCCGGTGAAGTCCTGGAAGCCGCCCTTGACGTTGGTGACCATGGCGTGCCGGGCGACGAAGCCGATCGTGCTGTGGGACGGGTCGATCGTGTAGTCGCCGGTCAGCGCGGTCAGGTCGGGGCCGGCGGCGGCCTGCGCGGCGGGGGCGGGGGTGGTGTCCTTGCGGCTGAAGATTCCCATGACGTGCTCCTCGTGCTTCTTATGCTTGCTTCTTGTTGAACGTTAAACCAACCTGCGACTCAGACCATAGACCTATTCGGTTCGGTTTTCAACATCATCCGCAACGTGTTTGCGCAAGTGCGCCGAGTAATCGATTCCGCCCTCTGGCGCACCGCCCGACCGCTCGGGCACCATCTGCCTGCACCACCTGTACCACCTGCACAGCCGACCCACAGGACGCACGGCCCGCCGCAGGAAAGGTCCCCATGAAGCCGCTCAAGACCCGCTCGCTGCTCACGGCGCTCGCCCTCGTCGTCGCCCCCGGCGTCGCCGTCCTCGGCACCGCCACCGACGCCTTCGCCGTCACCAAGATCAGCCACGCGACCGCCACCCAGATGTTCCGCGACGTCGGCATCACCTGGTCGTCCTCGGGCAACTGCTCCGACCGCTACAACTCCACCTGTACCTCCTTCGAACAGCTCAACCTCGCCACCGCCCAGGGCGCCCAGACCCTCAAGCGGGCCAGCGGCTGCGCGCTCAACATCACCGGCGGCACCGAGACCGGCCACGCCTCCGGCACCTACTCCCACTGGAACGGCTACAAGCTCGACTACGGCAAGAACACGTGCGTGACGTCGTACATCAAGAACAACTTCAGCTACATCGGCCTGCGCGGCGACGGCGCCCCGCAGTACCAGTCCGGCTCCGGCAACATCTATGCCGACGAGGGCAACCACTGGGACGTCCTCTACTACAACTGCGGCGGCTGCTGAGCCGGGAGCCGAGGAGAGAGGGTGGTGACCGGGCCCATGCGCATGACCCGACGCGCGCTGCTGCTGGCCGCCGCCCTCGCCGCCGTACCGGCGCCGGGCGCGCGGGCGGCCGACGACCCGTACGACGTGCTGCGCCGCCGCTGGCTCGGCATCGCCCTCGGCGCGGGGTACGACCCGGCCGCCGAGCCGTACGCCTCCCGGCTCGCCCAACTCGGGGAGCAGGCGCGGGAGTTCCAGGCCGGGATGTTCCCCGGTCCCGGCTCGCTCTGGCCCGGACACCCCTTCGACCCGCCCTCCGGGATCACCTTCAGCTACGGCCGCCTGTGGACCATGGCCCAGGCGTACGTCCAGGCCGGCACCGGTTCCACCGGCGATCCCGGTCTCCTCGCCGACGTACTGCGCGGGCTCGACCACCTCTCCGCCACCGTCTACCACCCCGCCACCACCCGCTACGGCAACTGGTGGGAGTGGCAGATCGGCAGCCCCCGGCTGCTGACGGACATCACGGCCGCCCTGTACGAGCAGGCCGGCCCCGCCCGGGTGGCGGCGGCCTGCGCGGCCGTCGACCACTTCGTCCCGGACACCATGCTCACCGACTACTCGGGCACCTCCACCGGCGCCAACCGCGTCGACCTGTGCCGTTCGGTCGCCCTGCGCGGCATCCTCGGCCGGAGTCCGGAGAAGATCTCCCTGGCCCGTGACGCCCTCTCGCCCGTCTTCCCGTACGTGACGCGGGGCGACGGCCTCTACGCCGACGGCTCCTTCGTCCAGCACACCTGGGTCGCCTACTCCGGTACGTACGGCCAGGTCCTGCTCGACGGGCTGGGGCGGCTGTTCGCGCTGCTCGCGGGGTCCGAGTGGGAGGTCACCGACCCCGCCCGGCGCCACGTCCTGGACAGCGTGGAGCACGCCTACGCGCCGCTGATCCACGACGGGCTGGTGATGGACTGCGTCAACGGGCGTGCCATCAGCCGGGGTTACCTGCGCAGTGACGACCAGCACGTGCTGCGCGGCGACCATTACCACGGGCAGGCCCTCATCGCCGCCGTCGCCCTCCTCGCGGGCGGCGCGAGCCCGGCCGAGCGGGAGCGGTGGCACGGCCGGATCAAGGGCTGGATCGAACGGGACACCGTCGTACCGATGCTGATGTCACGTCAGTTCGACGTCGCCGATCTGGCGCGGCTGCACGCCATCGCCGACTCGCCCGCACCCGCCGCCCCGGAGCCCCTCGGCCACCGGCTCTTCCCGGCCATGGACCGCGCCGTCCACCGCACGCCCCGCTTCACCGCCGCCCTCGCCATGGCCAGCGACCGCATCGCCCACTACGAGTGCGGCAACGGCGAGAACCCGCGCGGCTGGCACACCGGCTCCGGCATGCTCTCCTGGTGGCCCGGGGGCCGGAGCGACCAGTACACCGACTGGTACTGGCCCACCGTCGACTGGTACCGGCTGCCCGGCACCACCGTGTCCACGAAGCGGCTCCCCGACCGGGCCGGCGGCGAGTGGGGCGCCCCCAAGCCGGACGTCCGCTGGGTCGGCGGGACCACCGACGGCACGTACGCGGTCAAGGGCCTCGGCTCCACCCTCCAGGCCCACAAGTCCTGGTTCTTCCTCGACGACGCCGTGGTCTGCCTCGGCGCCGGGATCTCCTGCGCCGACGGCGTCCCGGTGGAGACGGTCGTGGACAGCCGCAACCTGGGCGAGAACGGCACCCACGGCCTCGTACGCGGGCGGAACTGGGCCCACCTGGAGGAGCACGGCGGCTGGATCCTGCCGTACGGCGGCGACCTGCGCACCCTCCGCGAGGACCGTACCGGCGCCTGGTCCGACATCAACACCACCAGCACGGACGAACGGCGCACCCGGCGATGGCAGACTCTCTGGCTCGACCACGGCACCGACCCCGAGGACGCCCGCTACGCCTACGTCCTGCTGCCCGGCGCCTCCCGCGCCGAGACCGCCGCCCGGGCCGCCGACCGGCACTGGCTGTCCGTCCTCGCCAACGACGCCGGGCACCAGGCCGTCGCCGTCCCCCGGCTGGGCCTGATGGCGTGGAACTTCTGGCGGGCCGGTACGGTGGGGGACCTGACCGTCTCGGCCGGCGCGAGCGTGCTCGTCGTACGCCGGGGGCGGACGGCCACCCTCTGTGTGAGCGAGCCGCCCCGCACCGGAGCCCCGCTGGAGCTGGTCTGGAACCGTCCGGTGCACGCGGTGACCCGGGCCGACGACAGCGTCGAGGTCCTTTCGGCCGACCGCCGTCTGAGGCTCCGTGTCACTCCGGGGATGGCATGTGCCACCCACGAATGTGAGCTGACTCTCCGCTGACGGCTTTGTGGTCTCCCTACAACGGGACGCCCTTCTGAGCAGTCGGAATGCCTGCATGCCGCCACGGTTCTGTTCACTGGCACCAGGAAAACGGTCCGGAGACTGTACGGAGTCGACGGCTCGCTTTTCTTCGGGTCCTTCGTAAGGTCGCTACATGACCGTTTTGGAAGAGACGACGGGTGAGCCGACCGGTGAGCCGACGGACGCACGCGGACGGGTCGCCGAACTGCACGAGATCCGTGCCCGGGCCCTGGCGGGCCCGAGCGAGAAGGCGACCGAGGCGCAGCACGCCAAGGGCAAGCTGACGGCGCGGGAGCGGATCGAGCTGCTCCTCGACCCCGGGTCCTTCCAGGAGGTCGAGCAGCTGCGCCGGCACCGGGCGACCGGCTTCGGCCTGGAGGCCAAGAAGCCGTACACCGACGGTGTCATCACCGGCTGGGGCACGGTGGAGGGCCGTACGGTCTTCGTCTACGCCCACGACTTCCGGATCTTCGGCGGCGCCCTCGGCGAGGCCCACGCCACCAAGATCCACAAGATCATGGACATGGCCATCGCGGCCGGCGCTCCGCTGGTGTCGCTCAACGACGGCGCCGGCGCCCGCATCCAGGAGGGCGTCTCCGCCCTCGCCGGCTACGGCGGCATCTTCCAGCGCAACACCAAGGCGAGCGGTGTCATCCCGCAGATCTCGGTGATGCTCGGCCCGTGCGCGGGCGGCGCGGCGTACTCCCCGGCGCTGACGGACTTCGTCTTCATGGTCCGCGACACGTCCCAGATGTTCATCACGGGCCCCGACGTGGTCAAGGCCGTCACGGGCGAGGAGATCACCCAGAACGGCCTGGGCGGCGCGGACGTCCACGCCGAGACGAGCGGTGTCTGCCACTTCGCGTACGACGACGAGGAGACGTGCATCGCCGAGGTGCGCTACCTCCTGTCGCTCCTCCCGCAGAACAACCGTGAGAACCCGCCGCGGGTCGACGCCACGGACCCGGCGGACCGCCGCGGCGACGTGCTGCTGGACCTGGTACCGGCCGACGGCAACCGGCCCTACGACATGGCCAAGGTCATCGAGGAGATCGTCGACGACGGCGAGTACCTGGAGGTCCACGAGCGCTGGGCGCGCAACATCATCTGCGCCCTCGCCCGCCTGGACGGCCAGGTGGTCGGCATCATCGCGAACCAGCCGCAGGTCCTGGCGGGCGTGCTGGACATCGAGGCGAGTGAAAAAGCTGCGCGCTTTGTTCAGATGTGTGACGCTTTCAATATCCCGATCGTCACGTTCCTGGACGTCCCCGGGTTCCTCCCCGGTGTCGACCAGGAGCACGGCGGGATCATCCGCCACGGCGCGAAGCTGCTGTACGCCTACTGCAACGCGACCGTGCCGAGGATCTCGCTGATCCTGCGCAAGGCGTACGGAGGTGCCTACATCGTCATGGACTCCCAGTCGATCGGCGCCGACCTCACCTACGCGTGGCCGACGAACGAGATCGCCGTGATGGGCGCGGAGGGCGCGGCCAACGTCATCTTCCGCCGGCAGATCGCCGATGCCCAGGACCCCGAGGCCATGCGCGCGCGGATGGTCAAGGAGTACAAGTCCGAGCTGATGCACCCCTACTACGCGGCCGAGCGGGGCCTGGTCGACGACGTCATCGACCCCGCCGAGACCCGCGAGGTGCTGATCAAGTCCCTGGCGATGCTGCACACCAAGCACGCCGACCTGCCCTCCCGCAAGCACGGCAACCCTCCGCAGTAACCCGGCGGACACCTCTCTCAGGGAGACTGACACCCATGAGCACTCCTGACATCCGCGTCGAGAAGGGCCACGCCGACCCCGAGGAAGTCGCCGCCATCACGGCGATCCTCCTGGCCCGCGCCGCCGCCCGCCCCGAGCCCTCGGCGACCCACCGCGCCCGCCCGAAGGCAGGCTGGCGCCGCCTGGAGCGCGAGCCCGGCTTCCGGGCCCCGCACAGCTGGCACTGAGCCTTCCGCACGCGACCGCAGCCCCGCTCCTCCCCGAGGGAGAGCGGGGCTGCGGTGTGTCCGGCTCCCGGTCGCGCGGGCCGGGCCGCCGTGCGGCTCACGGGGTACGGCAAAGGGGCCCCCTCCGGAACGGAGAGGGCCCCTCGCGGAGAAGCGCTAGCGCAGGCGTGCCATCAGGGCGTGTTCCACCAGGGTGATCAGCGCGCTCTTGGCGTCCGCGCGGT
>NZ_BMUI01000030.1 GCF_014650115.1 Streptomyces olivaceoviridis
GCCAGCTCGGCGCGCATGATCAGCGCCATCACGCCGCCGATCAGGAAGAACGCGAACGACGTCGCCAGATACAGCGTGCCGATCGTCTTGTGGTCGGTGGTCGTCAGCCACTTCACCACGACATTGCCGGGCTGCTTGCGCCGGACCGGCAGCTCGTCGGCGTGCGAGCCTTCAGCTGCCGCGGCACCCTGGGGTTCGTTGAGGATGCTCACAGGTTGTTCGTCCTCTGGTTCTTCTCGTGGCTCGTCTGCGCGATGCCGGCCGGAATGTAACCGGTCTGCCCCTTCTGCGCGAGCTCCTTGAGGTGCTGCGCGTAGCGCTCCGGGGAGACGACCTTCACGTTGAACAGCATCCGGGAGTGGTCCACGCCGCAGAGCTCGGCGCACTTGCCGAGGAAGGTGCCCTCCTTGTTCGGGGTCACCTGGAAGGCGTTGGTGTGACCGGGGATGACGTCCTGCTTCATCAGGAACGGCACCACCCAGAAGGAGTGGATGACATCACGCGAGGTCAGGACGAAGCGGACCGTCTTGCCCTTGGGCAGCCACAGCGTCGGGCCGGGGTTGTTCGTCTGCGGGTTCCGCGTGCCGGGCGTGCCGACGTCGTAGACACCGCCGGCGTTGGCCGGGAACTGGTTCCGCAGCGGGTCCGGAATGGCGTCCAGGTTCTTGTCGGTCTTGGCGTCGCCGGAGGAACCAGGGACGTTCTCGATGTAGTTGAAGCCCCAGCTCCACTGGAAGCCGACCACGTTGACCGTGACGTCGGGCTTCTTCGAGGTGTCCAGGAGCTTCGACTCGTCCCGGGCCGTGAAGTAGAAGAGCACCGAGATGATGATGATCGGGACCACCGTGTACAGGGCCTCGATCGGCATGTTGTACCGAGTCTGCGGAGGAACCTCGACCTTGGTGCGGCTGCGCCGGTGGAACATGGCGCTCCACAGGATCAGGCCCCACACCAGCACGCCGACGGCGAGCGCGGCAGCCCAGGAGCCCTGCCACAGGGAGAGGATCCGCGGAGCCTCTTCCGTGGTCGGGGTGGGCATGCCAAGGCGGGGGAAGTCCTTGTATGTGCAACCGGTTGCGGTCGCCAGGACCAGGCCCGCGGTCAGTGCCTGCAGCAGCTTCCGCCGCATCGGGCGCCGCGGCGAGCGGTCGGAGCCGTTGGGACTCACGTAGCGCCTTCCCGAGAGTCTCGCCCGCGCGGTCGGCTGCGGCCTTCTCGCTGGTCGGTCGCCGCCCTGCGTCGGGCAGGGGTTTGGATGTTTATGCGGACCAAACCCTAGCCCACCCTCTCCGAGGGTTCGCGGGGAGGGGTGCCTACTAACCCGGGTGGTTCGCTTGATTGGCGGCTGCGGGTGCGTTGTGGCTGGTCGCGCCCCGCGGCGGAGCCCCTGATGTCACGGCCTCGCGCCCCGGGCCGGCCGCCTCCACCAGGGTCTTAACGTTGCCGTATGGCCTACTTCGACGCTTCCTCCGCCGTTCCTCTCCATCCCGTTGCCCGTCAGGCCCTGTTGGCCTCTTTGGATGAGGGATGGGCCGATCCCGCCCGGCTCTACCGGGAGGGACGCAAGGCCCGGATGCTGCTGGACGCCTCGCGGGAGGCGGCTGCCGAGGCCGTCGGCTGCCGTGCGGACGAGGTGGTGTTCACGTCGTCCGGCACCCGGGCCCTGCACACGGGGGTCGCGGGGGCCTTGGCCGGGCGGCGGCGGGTGGGACGCCACCTGATCGTGTCGTCCGTCGAACACTCCTCCGTCCTCCATTCGGCGGAGGTGTTCGAGGCGGACGGCGGGGCCGTCACCCGGGTGGCCGTCGACCGGGCGGGAGCCGTCGACCCGGCGGGGTACGCGTCCGCGCTCCGGGCGGACACCGCGCTGGCGTGCCTCCAGTCGGCCAACCACGAGGTGGGGACCGTGCAGCCGGTGGCCGAGGTGGCGCAGGTGTGCCGGGCGGCCGGGGTGCCCTTGCTGGTGGACGCGGCGCAGTCGCTGGGCTGGGGGCCGGTCGAGGGCGACTGGTCGCTGCTCGCGGCCAGCGCGCACAAGTGGGGCGGGCCGTCGGGGGTCGGACTGCTCGTCGTACGCAAGGGCGTGCGGTTCGCCGCCCAAGGGCCGGTGGACGAGCGGGAGTCGGGGCGGGCGCCCGGGTTCGAGAACATCCCGGCGATCGTGGCGGCCGTGGCCTCGCTGCGCGCGGTCCGGGCCGAGGCGGCCCAGGAGGCGGTACGGCTGCGGGGGCTGACGGAGCGGATCCGGGCGCGGGTGCCGGAGCTGGTGGCGGACGTGGAGGTGGTCGGCGACGCCGTGCGCCGGCTGCCCGGGATCGTCACGTTCTCCTGCCTCTACGTCGACGGCGAGGCGCTGCTGCACGAGCTGGACCGGGCCGGCTTCTCGGTGTCCTCCGGCTCCTCCTGCACGAGCAGCACGCTGACTCCCAGCCATGTACTGAAGGCGATGGGGGTGCTGAGCGAGGGGAACGTACGGGTGTCCCTGCCGCCCGGCACGGCGGAGGCGGACGTGGAGCGGTTCCTGGAGGTGCTGCCGGAGACGGTGGCGGGCGTCCGGGAGAAGCTGGGGGCGCCCGCCCCGGTCACCGAGGGCGGTGCGGAGGAACTGCTCGTCGACTCCCTCGGCAAGCGCTGCCCGGTCCCGGTCATCGAACTGGCGAAGGTGTTCGGCCGGGTGCCGGTGGGCGGGACCGTCCGGGTCCTCTCCGACGACGAGGCGGCCCGCCTGGACATCCCGGCGTGGTGCGAGATGCGGGGGCAGCAGTACGTCGGGGAGGAGCCGGCGGCCACGGGAACGGCGTACCTGGTACGCCGGGTGAGCTGACCGGTCCCGAAGGGTCCCGGGGCCGTGTCAGCTGAGGTGGGCCCGCACTTCCTGGCCGGCCTCGTCGCCGTACGCCTTCACGAACCGCTCCATGAAGTGCCCCCGGCGCAGCTGGTACTCCTGCGTCCCCACGGTCTCGATGACCAGCGTGGCCAGCATGCACCCCACCTGGGCGGCGCGCTCCAGGGAGACGCCCCAGGCCAGTCCCGACAGGAACCCCGCGCGGAAGGCGTCGCCGACACCCGTGGGGTCGGCCTTGCGCTCCTCCTCCGGGCAGCCGACGACGATCGGGTCCTCGCCGGCCCGCTCGATGCGCACGCCCCGGGAACCGAGCGTGGTGACCCGGTGGCCGACCTTGCCCAGGATCTCCGCCTCGCTCCAGCCGGTCTTGGACTCGATGAGCCCCTTCTCGTACTCGTTGGAGAAGAGGTAGGTCGCCCCGTCCAGCAGGATCCGGATCTCCTCGCCCTCCATCCGGGCGATCTGCTGGGAGAAGTCGGCGGCGAACGGGATGTTCCGGGACCGGCACTCCTCGGTGTGGCGGAGCATCGCCTCGGGGTCGTCGGCGCCGATGAGGACCAGGTCGAGACCGCCGACGCGGTCGGCGACCGTCTTCAGCTCGATCAGCCGGGCCTCGCTCATCGCGCCGGTGTAGAAGGAGCCGATCTGGTTGTGGTCGGAGTCGGTGGTGCACACGAAGCGGGCGGTGTGCAGGGTCTCGGAGATGCGGACCGATTCGGTGTCGACGCCGTGCCGGTCGAGCCAGTCCCGGTACTCCTCGAAGTCGAAGCCGGCGGCGCCGACCAGGAGGGGCCCGGTGCCGAGCTGGCCCATGCCGAAGGCGATGTTGGCGCCGACGCCGCCGCGGCGTACGTCGAGGTTGTCGACCAGGAAGGAGAGCGAAACAGTGTGCAGCTGGTCCGCGACGAACTGGTCGGCGAAGCGGCCGGGGAAGGTCATGAGATGGTCGGTGGCGATGGAGCCGGTGACTGCGATACGCACGACGGTGTTCTCCTGCGGGAGGCTGCGTTGACAGTTCACGCTACCCGGTCCGGAGCCGCCACTGAAGCAGACGAAACTACCCGATAGTAGCCCTTTTGCCGCAGGCCGGGCCGTGCCTACGGTGCGGGCATGACGAACCTCAAGGTCACCCCTACCGCCCCGGCCGACCCCGACGGCGACCTCGCCGCGCTGCGTGGCGACTGCGCCCGGATGGCGCCGCACTGGGCGGTCCCGCAGCACTCCGAGTCCCGGCCGGTGCCGCCGTCCCTCATCCACGGGGTGCGCGTGCCCGCGCGGTCCGCGCGGCTGCTGGACGCGATGTCGGACTACGGCGACTGACCGCGGGGCGCGAGCAGCGGGAACCGCGCGCTCCCCTCCCGCGTCCCATCGCCGTCCCCCGCGCAGGGGACGCGGGACACGACGCAGCGAGGAGCGATGCGGTGAACACCGAGCGGTCTGAGAACTCCGGCGCCCCCGAGGGGCGCGACCGGTCCCCCGCGGCCCCGCAGTCGACGACGGCGGAACCGGGGCGGACGGGTGGCCGGCGCCCCACCGCCGTCATCGTCGCCGTCGCCACCGCGGCCGTCCTGCTGGTCGGCGGCGGTGGCGCCTACCTCGCCGCGGGCAACGGCCCGGACGGCCGTACGGGTGGTCCGGCCGCCCCCGGCGGAGCCCACGGCACTCCCCCGCCGCTCACCCTGGACGGCTGGGCGCACTCCGGCACCGGCGGAATCGCACCCGGTGAACCGGACCCGTACGGCGCCCGGTACGTGGCGCGGGGCGAGCTGCCCGACGGGCCCGGCTCGGCGCCGGTGTACGAGCCGGGGGCCGAGGTCGGCCGGGAGCGGGTGGTCCGGCTGGCGAAGGCGCTCGGGGTCGACGGGGCGCCGGTGGCCGAGGGGCGGATCTGGCGGGTCGGCGGGCAGGACGGCTCCGGGCCGAGGCTGACGGTGGACCGGGACGCGCCGGGCGGCTGGAGCTTCGACCGGTACGCGCCCGGGACCGACAACTGCCGGAAGGTGACCGTCTGCGCGCAGGACCCGGGCGCTCCGGCCGGCGACCCGGTGAGCGCGGCCGAGGCGGAGAGGACGGCGGCACCGGTGCTGAGGGCGGCGGGGCTGGGCGGCGCGAGGACCGACGCGAGCCGGGTCATGGGTGCCCGGCGGGTGGTCGACGCGGAGCCGGTGGTCGGCGGGCTGCCCACGTACGGCTGGACGACCGGCCTGACCGTCGACCGGAACGGCGAACTGGTCGGCGGGCACGGGCTGCTGGCGACACCGGTGAAGGGGGACACGTACCCCGTGGTGGGCGCGGCGAAGACGCTGGAGCTGCTGAACGGGGCGGCGGGGGACGGCCACCGGATGGGGATCGGGGGGTGCGCGAGCCCGGAGCCGCTGAAGGACCGGCTGGAGCAGCCGTGCGGCGCGTCCACGGGGGCGCCGAAGGCGGCCGGGGACACGGTGACGGTCGAGAAGGCGGTGTTCGGGCTGGCCGCGCACTCCGTCGGCGGGCGGCAGACGCTGGTGCCGTCCTGGCTGTTCCAGGTGCGGGGGTCCACGGCGGGCGGCGCGTTCACGGTGACGTATCCGGCGGTCGACACGGCGTACCTGACCTCGGCGTCCGCGTCCGCGTCCCCGGCGCCGGAGCCCTCCCAGGCGCCCGGGGAGAGCCGGAGCGTGCAGGTGAACGCCTATACGGCCGACGGGCGGACGCTGAACCTGAGCTTCTACGGCGGGGTGTGCGCCGACTACCGGACGTCGGCGCGGGAGAGCGGCGGCCGGGTGACGGTGACGGTCACCGAGCGGCCCTGGCCGGGCCGGGTGTGCGTCCTGATCGCCAAGGAGTACGTGAAGACGGTGACCCTGGACGCGCCGCTGGACGGGCGGACGGTGGTCGGCACGGACGGCAAGGCGGTCCCGAGGGCGAAGCCGGGCTCGCTGCGGCCGGACGCGTCGGCGCAGCCGCGCTGACCGGGCGGGAAAGGTGAAGGCGGCGGCCCCCGGAGGGGGACCGCCGCCTTTCCCGGCCGTCAGACCGTGCGGCTCTGCCGGCCGTCGGCTCAGCTGAAGGAGTCGCCGCAGGCGCAGGAGCCGGTCGCGTTCGGGTTGTCGATCGTGAAGCCCTGCTTCTCGATCGTGTCGACGAAGTCGACGGTGGCACCGCCGAGGTACGGGGCGCTCATCCGGTCCGTGACGACCTTGACCCCGCCGAAGTCCTTCACGACGTCGCCGTCGAGCGAGCGCTCGTCGAAGAAGAGCTGGTAGCGCAGGCCGGAGCAGCCGCCGGGCTGGACGGCGACGCGCAGCGCGAGGTCGTCGCGGCCTTCCTGGTCGAGCAGGGCCTTGACCTTGGCCGCGGCGGCGTCGGTCAGGATGATGCCGTCGGTGACGGTGGTGGTCTCGTCCGATACGGACATCTACATCTCTCCCGGGTTGTACGGAGACTGCTTGCCGACGAGTGCAACCGGCGCTTCCGCGGATTCATTCCGGGCCGGGCATTCGCGTTGTCGCGTTTCTGCTTCCGGCTTCATGCTCGCACATGGTCCCGGGCGCCGACAGCGGCCCGCGGAGGGACCGGAGCGGGATTCACGTCACATGGACGCTATGGCCATCGTCAAAGTGACGTGAACCGGTTATGATAGATAGCGTCAGTTAGACGAAAAGTAGAAAGGGTGCGTGTCGTGACCACCGCCCAGACCCCGGAGCTCGACGTGCAGCCGACTCCGCTCGCCCTGCTGCTGCTCGGCCGCGAGGCCGACCCGAAGAGCGAGCGGGGCGTCGAGTGTCCCGGAGACCTCCCGTCGCCCTCGGACCCCGACCTGGTCGAGCGCGCCCGCGCCGCCAAGGCCCGGCTCGGCGACAAGGTCTTCGTCCTCGGCCACCACTACCAGCGCGACGAGGTCATCCAGTTCGCGGACGTCACGGGCGACTCCTTCAAGCTGGCCCGGGACGCTGCCGCGCGCCCGGAGGCCGAGTACATCGTCTTCTGCGGTGTGCACTTCATGGCCGAGTCGGCGGACATCCTGACCTCCGACGACCAGAAGGTCGTGCTGCCCGACCTCGCCGCCGGCTGCTCCATGGCCGACATGGCGACGGCCGAGCAGGTCGCGGAGTGCTGGGACGTGCTGACCGAGGCGGGCATCGCCGAGCAGGTGGTCCCGGTGTCGTACATGAACTCCTCCGCCGACATCAAGGCGTTCACCGGCAAGCACGGCGGCACGATCTGCACCTCCTCCAACGCCAAGCGCGCCCTGGACTGGGCCTTCGGGCAGGGGGAGCCCTCGGCGACAAAGGTCCTCTTCCTGCCGGACCAGCACCTGGGCCGCAACACCGCCGTCCGCGACATGGGGATGTCCCTGGACGACTGCGTGGTCTACAACCCGCACAAGCCGAACGGCGGGCTGACGGCCGAGGAGCTGCGGGCCGCGAAGATGATCCTGTGGCGGGGGCACTGCTCGGTCCACGGCCGCTTCAGCCTGGACTCGGTCAACGACGTGCGCGCGCGCATCCCCGACGTGAACGTGCTGGTCCACCCCGAGTGCAAGCACGAGGTCGTGGCGGCGGCGGACTACGTCGGCTCGACCGAGTACATCATCAAGGCCCTGGAGGCGGCCCCGGCCGGTTCCAAGTGGGCGATCGGTACGGAACTGAACCTGGTGCGCCGGCTGGCGAACCGTTTCGCCCCGGAGGGCAAGGAGATCGTCTTCCTCGACAAGACGGTCTGCTTCTGCTCGACGATGAACCGCATCGACCTCCCCCACCTGGTCTGGGCGCTGGAGTCCCTGGCCGACGGCAACCTGGTCAACCGCATCGAGGTCGACAAGGAGACGGAGGCGTTCGCCAAGCTGGCGCTGGAGCGGATGCTCGCGCTTCCCCAGTAGGACTCGCGCTTCCCCAGCACGACAGGAAGGGCCGGGTCTCCGCCGAGACCCGGCCCTTCGTCATGCCGTCACACTCCGGCCGGCTCCGGCGCGTTCTCCGGTACCGGCTGCTTCTTCGCCGCCCGCTTCCCGGCCCGGCGCTCCTTGCGGAGCTCCAGCATCGCGTAGAGCGTCGGGACCAGCAGGAGCGTCAGCAGGGTCGACGTGATCAGGCCGCCGATGACGACCACGGCGAGGGGCTGGGCGATGAAGCCGCCCTCGCCGGTGACGCCCAGCGCCATGGGGAGCAGGGCGAAGATCGTCGCCAGCGCCGTCATGAGGATGGGGCGGAGCCGGTGCCGGCCGCCCTCGATCACGGCTTCCACCACGCCGTGACCCTGCGCCCGGTACTGGTTGATCAGGTCGATCAGCACGATCGCGTTGGTCACCACGATGCCGATGAGCATCAGCATGCCGATCATCGCGGGCACGCCCATCGGGGTGCCGGTGGCGAGCAGCAGACCGATCGCGCCCGTCGCCGCGAACGGGATGGAGACCAGCAGGATCAGCGGCTGGGCGAGCGAGCGGAACGTCGCGACCAGGACCATGAAGACGATCGCGATGGCGGCCAGCATGGCCAGTCCCAGGTTCTTGAACGCGTCGTCCTGGTCGGAGGAGACCCCGCCGATCTCGGCCGTGGCACCCGCCGGCAGCTTCAGGTCCTTGATCTTCGACTGGAGCTTGGTGCTGATCGCACCCGTGTTGTCACCCGTCGGCCTGGCCGTGATCGTGGCGGCGCGCTGCCCGTCGATGCGGGTCATGGACACCGGCCCGTCCACCAGCTTCACCGTGGCGATGTCACCGAGCTCCACCGGACCGAGGCGCAGCGCCTTGAGCTGGGCGAGCGTGGTCGCGGGCTTCGCCGACCTCACGACGACGTCCCGCTCGGTGTCGTCGAGGACCGCCTGGGCCACCGTCGTACCGCGCACGGCCTGCGCCACCGCGGCGCCCAGCTTCTGGTCGTCGAACCCGGCCGCCGCCGCCCCGGCCTTCGCCCTGACCGAGATCCGCGGCACGCTCTGCGCGAGGTCGCTGGCGACGTCCGTGACGTGGTCGAGGCCGGCGACCGTGGAGCGGACCTGCTCCGCCGCCGTCCGCAGCGCCTCGGCGTCGGACGCCTTGACGACCACGCTGAGGTCCTGGGAGCCGAAGCCGTCGCCGGCCGACACGGTGGTCGTACCGATGCCCTTGAGCTTCTTCAGGCCGTCCTCAAGCTGCTTCTGCACGTCGTCGTAGGACGCGGAGTCCTTCAGCATCACCTGGTACGACGCCTGGTTGGTGTCGGTGCCGCCGCCGAAGGCCGCCATGAAGCCGGACGAGCCGACGGTGACCTGGTAGTCCTTCACGCCCTCGGTGGCGGCGAGCAGCTTCTCCACCCGCTCGGCCTGCGCGTTCGTGGCGGCGAGGCTGGTGCCGGGCTTCAGCTCCTGCTTGACGGTGAGGACTTCCTGGTCGCCCTGGTCGAAGAAGTTCGTCTTCAGCAGGCCGGACATGCCGAACGTGACGACCAGGACGACGAGCGCGATGAGCACGCTGGTGAGCCGGCGGCGCGTCGCGAACCGCAGGACGGGCACGTACGCCCGCTGGAGGCGGCTGCCGGCCTCCTTCTCCTCGGCCTCGCGGCGGGCCTGCGCCGCGTCCTCGGGGGTGCCCTTCGGGGCGCGCAGGAACCAGTACGACAGGACCGGCACGACCGTCAGCGACACGAGCAGGGAGGCCAGCAGGGCCGCCGTCACCGTGAGGCTGAACGAGCCGAACAGGGCGCCCACCATGCCGCCGACCAGGCCGATCGGCAGGAACACGGCGACCGTGGTGAGGGTGGAGGAGGTGACCGCGCCGGCTACCTCGCGCACCGCCGTGAGGATCGCCTCCTTGCGCTCCTCGCCGTAGCCGAGGTGCCGCTTGATGTTCTCCAGGACCACGATCGAGTCGTCGACGACCCGGCCGATGGCGATGGTCAGCGCGCCGAGCGTGAGCATGTTCAGGGACAGGCCGCGCGTCCACAGCACGATCAGGGCCAGCACCACCGACAGCGGGATGGAGACCGCCGTCACCAGCGTCGAGCGGACCGACGCGAGGAAGACCAGGATCACCAGGACCGCGAAGACCAGGCCGAGCGCGCCCTCCGTGGTCAGGCCCTTGATGGACTTGGACACGGCCGGGCCCTGGTCGCTGACGACCGTGAGCCGCGCGTCCGCGCCGAGGTCCTCGCGCAGGCCGGGCAGCTTGTCCTGGACCGCGTTCGAGATGGAGACCGCGCTGCCGTCGTGGTCCATCGTGACGTTGACGGCGAGGCTGGGCCGGCCGTCGGTGCGGGTGAGGGAGTCGGCCGGGGCGGGCCGCTCCTCGACGGTGGCCACGGCGCCGAGGCGCACCGGCCGCTTCACGCCCTCGCCGGTGACCATCAGGTCCTCGATCTGCTTCAGCGAGGTGAAGCCGCCGCCGACCTGGACGGTGCGGTTGGCGCCGTCCTCGTCGAAGGAGCCGGCCGGTACGGTCGCGCCGCCCGCCTGGAGGGCCTGGCCGAGCGCGGCCGGGGTGAGGCCGGCCCGCGCCAGCTTCGCGTCGTCGGGGGTGACGGTGACCTGGAGGTCGCGCACGCCGGTGACCTGGACGCGGCCGACGCCGTCGATGTCCTTCAGGGCCGGCACGACCGTCGTGTCGAGCTGGTCGGCGAGTGCCTGCTGGTCCTTGTCGGAGGTGACGGCGAGGACCACGGTCGGCATGTCGTCCGTGGAGCCGGAGACGACCTGCGGGTCGACGTCGTCCGGGAGCTGGTTGCGGGCCCGGTTCACCGCCTGCTGGACGTCGGAGACGATCCGCTTGGTGTCGTTGCCGTAGTCGAAGGACGCCATGATCACGGCGTTGCCCTCACTGGCGGTGGAGGTGACACCGGTGACGCCGTCGACGCCTTGCAGGTTGTCCTCGATGGGTTCGACGACCTGCTTCTCGACCACGTCGGGCGAGGCGCCCTGGTACGGCGCGATCACCGACACCATGGGCAGTTCGATGGTGGGCAGCAGCTGCTGTTTGATCTGGGGTATCGCGATCAGCCCGAAGGCGAGCGCGATGAGGGACACGAGCCCGACGAGGGCGCGCTGGGCGAGGCTGAATCTGGACAGCCAGGACATGGGTCAGGGTCTCTCATCCGTGAGCGGCAGGAGTCTCCACCACCCTGAGCCATCCCGGAGGGCCCTTCCGTAGGCCCCAGGTCCCGTTCCTCCGCCGCCCCCTACTCCGCGCGCAGTAGACGTGGGTGGAGATCAGTCCGTCCTCGGACGTACCAGCCCCGACTCGTACGCGATGACGACGAGCTGCGCCCGGTCCCGCGCGCCCAGCTTGGCCATGGCCCGGTTGACGTGCGTCTTCACCGTCAGCGGGCTGACCGCCAGCCGCTCGGCGATCTCGTCGTTGGAGTGGCCGCCGGCGACCAGGACGAGGACCTCCCGCTCCCGGCCGGTGAGGGTGCCGAGCCGCTCGGAGCGGGCGGGGTCGGGGCCGTCGCCGTCGTCGCCCCCGGCGAGGAAACGGGCGATCAGGCCCTTGGTGGCGGCGGGGGACAGCAGGGCCTCGCCACCGGCCGCGACCCGGATGGCGTTCAGCAGCTCGTCCGGCTCGCTGCCCTTGCCGAGGAAGCCGGAGGCACCGGCGCGCAGCGCCCGCACGACGTAGTCGTCGACCTCGAAGGTGGTCAGGATGACCACACGGACCTGCGCGAGGGACGGGTCGGCGCCGATCTGCCGGGTGGCGGCCAGGCCGTCGGTGCCGGGCATCCGGATGTCCATGAGGACGACGTCGGGGACGTACTCCTTCGCCAGCCGGACCGCTTCCCCACCGTCCGAGGCCTCCCCGACCACCTCCATGTCGGGCTCGGAGTCGACCAGCACCCGGAACGCGCTGCGCAGGAGTGCCTGGTCGTCGGCGAGCAGGACGCGGATGGTCATACGGGCTCCCCCTGGGCCGTCGTCGTCTTGACGGGCAGGATCGCATGGACGCGGAACCCGCCGCCGTAGCGGGGTCCGGTGGTCAGGGTGCCGCCCAGGGCGGTGACCCGCTCGCGCATGCCGAGCAGTCCGTGCCCGCCGCCGTCCTCGGAGGCGCGGCCGGCCTCGGGGCCGCCGGGCTTGCCCGGTCCGTCGTCCAGGACGGTGACCTCGACGTTCGGCCCGACGCGTACGACGCTCACCTCGGCCCCGGCCTCGGGGCCCGCGTGCTTGCGCACATTGGTCAGGGCCTCCTGGACGATCCGGTAGGCGGCCAGGTCGACGGCGGCGGGCAGTTCGGTGCCCTGGTCGGCGCGGGCCACGGACACCGGCAGGCCCGCGCTGCGGAAGGTGTCGGCCAGCTCCTCCAGGCGGCTCAGGCCCGGAGCGGGTTCGGTGGGGGCCTCGGGGTCACCGCTCTGGCGGAGCAGGCCGACGGTGGCGCGCAGCTCGTCGAGCGCGCTGCGGCTGGCCTCACGGACGTGCGCGAGCGCCTCCTTGGCCTGGTCGGGCCGCTTGTCCATGACGTGCGCGGCGACCCCGGCCTGCACGTTCACCAGGGCGATGTGGTGGGCGACGACGTCGTGCAGATCGCGGGCGATGCGCAGCCGCTCCTCGGCGACCCGGCGGCGGGCCTCCTCCTCCCGGGTGCGTTCGGCGCGCTCGGCGCGGTCCCGGATGGCCTGGACGACCGCGCGACGGCTGCGTACGGCGTCGCCGGCGGTGGCGCCGATGCCCGTCCAGGCGAGGACGCCGAGGTTCTCCTGGGCGTACCAGGGCAGCGGGCCGGCGAGCATGGCGGCGGCCGTCAGCACGGTCATGCTGAGCAGGCCGAGGCGCCAGGTGGTGGAGCGGTCGGTGGTCGCGGCGACGGTGAACAGGGCGATGACGGCGGACATCGCGACCGGGGCGCGGGGGTCACCGGTGACGCACTCGACCAGGGAGACGGTGCCGGTGACGGCGAGGACCGTCCTGGGCGCCCGGCGCCGGAAGACGAGCGCTGCCGCGCCGGCCAGCATGAGGACGAGGCTGAGGACGGCCGGGGTGCGGATACTCCAGGTCAGCCCGTGGTGGCCCTGGGGCGCGGCGAAGGAACCGGCGGCCATGCAGGCCAGCACGCCGGCGGCGAGCGCCGCGTCCGCCGCCAGGGGGTGCGCCCTAAGGCCGCACCGGGCGCGTTCGAGAGTGCTCACGGTGTGCACAGTACGGTCCCGGCACCGGCCGACGGCAGGGCGCCCGGTGCGGGGGCCGGCCGGGGGCGGGGCCGGGCAGACGTCCCCTCCCCCGCGATCCGCGTGGACCGGCCGGGGGGTCTCAGCCCGGGATCAGCCCGTCGTCGCTGAGCATCTCCCGGACCTCGTCCAGCGACGCGTCCGGCGCCGGGAGGATCAGCTCGGAGGGTTCCAGCGCGTCGTCCGGGAGGGGGGTGCCGAGCCGGCGGACGGAGTCGAGGAGGGCGCCGAGCGTGCGGCGGAAGCCCTCCTCGTCGCCGCTCTCCACCTCTTCCAGCAGTTCGTCGTCCAGCTTGTTCAGCTCGACGACGTGGGAGTCGTCCAGCGTCACCTGGCCCTCCCCCATGATCCGTACGATCACGTCGGCCTCCTCGGCTCGGGCCCCGGCGCCGGGCTACTGCTTGTCGAAGCGCGGGGTGTCCTGCGGCTGCTGCTGGGACTGCCCCTGACCGGTGCCGCCCTCGATGGCCTGCTGCGGGGAGCCCCCGGCCAGCTCGGCCTTCATGCGCTGCAGTTCCAGCTCTACATCCGTACCACCGGAGAGCCGGTCCAGCTCGGCCTGGATGTCGTCCTTGTGCATGCCGGACTGGTCGTCGAGGGCGCCGGAGGCGAGCAGTTCATCGATGGCGCCGGCCCGGGCCTGGAGCTGGGCGGTCTTGTCCTCGGCGCGCTGGATGGCGAGGCCGACGTCGCCCATCTCCTCGGAGATGCCGGAGAAGGCCTCGCCGATGCGGGTCTGGGCCTGGGCGGCGGTGTAGGTGGCCTTGATGGTCTCCTTCTTCGTACGGAAGGCGTCCACCTTGGCCTGGAGGCGCTGGGCCGCCAGGGTGAGCTTCTCCTCCTCGCCCTGGAGGGTCGCGTGCTGGGTTTCGAGGTCCGTGACCTGCTGCTGGAGGGCGGCGCGGCGGGACAGCGCCTCGCGGGCCAGGTCCTCGCGGCCGAGCGCGAGCGCCTTGCGGCCCTGGTCCTCCAGCTTGGAGGACTGCTGCTGCAACTGGTTGAGCTGGAGTTCCAGGCGCTTGCGGGACGTGGCCACGTCGGCGACGCCACGGCGGACCTTCTGGAGCAGCTCCAGCTGCTTCTGGTACGAGTAATCGAGGGTCTCGCGCGGGTCCTCGGCCCGGTCAAGGGCCTTGTTCGCCTTCGCGCGGAAGATCATCCCCATACGCTTCATGACACCGCTCATGGGCTTCGCGCGCCCCCTTCTGACGGACTCCAGCTCACAGATCCTGCGACAGGACCCACAGTACGGGCCCTGCTTCCATTACCGCACTGTTCGCGGGGTGATGCGCTCATCCCCGAGGACGACTGCGGACCGTTCCGCTCCGGCGCAGGGAGTAGGTGATCCACCCCGATGCCGCCGGAAGCCTCTGTGTGTCCCCTCTGTCCCCCTAGAGACGTCCGGTGTTGCCGGATCGTTCCCCACCGGGCTGGGGTCCATGCCGGTGCAGCCCTTACCCTTGGGTTTTGTGTTCCGTAGCCGTGCCAAGGAAGAGAAGGCCCCGACCGCCGACAAGGCGCCGGTGACCCTCTCCAAGCAGCCCCGCGACCCGCAGGCCCCGAAGGGCAGGCCCACTCCCAAGCGCAGTGAGGCCCAGTCCCAGCGCCGCAGCGTCGCCCGTACTCCGACGAACCGCAAGGAGGCCGCGAAGCGCCAGCGCGAGGAGCGGCGCCAGGCCCTGGAGCGGCAGCGCCAGGCGCTGGCCAGCGGCGACGAGCGCTACCTGCCGGCCCGGGACAAGGGCCCGGTCCGCAAGTTCGCCCGGAACTGGGTGGACTCGCGGTTCAACGTGGCGGAGTTCTTCCTGCCGCTCGCGGTGGTCATCCTGGTGCTGAGCGTGGTGCGGGTGCCCGCGATCCAGAGCATCGCGCTGCTGCTGTGGCTGATCGTGATCGTGCTGATCGTGCTGGACGGTGCGGTCAGCGGCTTCCGGCTGAGGAAGCGGCTCCAGGAGCGCTTCCCGGACGAGAACACGCGTGGCGCGGTCGCCTACGCCCTGATGCGGTCCTTGCAGATCCGCCGGCTCCGGCTGCCGAAGCCGCAGGTCAAGCGCGGAGAGCGGCCCTGAGCGCTGACGCTTTCACCGGGGGCGCGGCCGATGCCTGGCTGGACGGGCTGGGCGGCCTGCGGGATGTCGTGTGCCAGGAGCTGGTGGCCCGGCAGCTCGACGAGCAGATAGCCGGGCGGTTCCCGGTCGGGCAGCGGCTGCGGGTGCTCGACGTGGGGATGGGCCAGGGCACGCAGGCGCTGCGGCTGGCCCGGCTCGGCCACCATGTGACCGGGGTCGAGCAGGACGCGACGATGATCGCCGCCGCGCGGGACGCCGTGGCCCGGGAGCCGGAGGGCATCCGGGAGCGGGTGCGGCTGGTGCAGGGCGACGGGCGGGACACCGGTGTGCACTTCCTGCCGGGCAGCTTCGACGTGGTGCTGTGCCACGGCGTGCTGATGTACGTGGAGGAACCGGACCCGCTGGTGGCGGGGCTGGCCCGGGTGCTGGCGCCCGGCGGTCTCCTCTCCCTCCTGGTGCGCAACGGCGACGCGCTCGCCATGCGTCCGGGCCTGTCCGGGGACTGGTCCGGCGCCCTGGCCGCCTTCGACGCCACCTCCCACCTCCCCCATCCTCGAACGGACTCGGACGGGGGGACCCCCCTCCGCCTCGGCCCGGACGTGCGGGCCGACCGGCTGGCGGCCCTCACCGCCACGCTCGACGGCATCGCCGCCCCGCTGCACGCCTGGTACGGCGTCCGGGTCTTCACGGACACGGCGGCGGACGACGCGGCGCTCCCGGACGACCTGGAGACCCTGCTGGCGGTCGAGGAGCGGGCCGGGCGCACGGACCCCTACCGCGGGGTGGCGGCACTGCTGCACCTGTGCGGGGTACGGGGCTGAGCACGTTCGGGGGAACAGCGCGGGACGGGTGATCACCACACGGTGAGACTCGGGACATGGACGCTTCCCGTACCCGCGCGCGTGCCCTTGGAAGAGCCGTCCCGGCCGCCGCGCTGGTGTGCTGCGCGGCTCTCGCCGCCGGCTGCACCGCCCCCGCCGCCCAGGCCGGGCGGGACACCGCGGCCACCCGGGCGGCCCTGCCGATGGCCGCGAACGACTTGCAGAGCCAGTACCAGAAGGTGATCCGGGAGGTCCTGCCGTCGGTCGTGCAGATCCAGGCGAGCCGGGACCTGGGGTCCGGGGTGGTGTACGACGACAAGGGGCACATCGTCACCAACGCGCACGTGGTCGGGTCGGAGAAGACCTTCCAGGTGACCACGGCCAACAACGAGGAACCGCTCACCGCGAGCCTGGTCTACTCCTACCCCGAGCAGGATCTCGCCGTGGTCCGGCTGGACAGGGTGCCGGACGGGCTGAAGCCGGCGGTGTTCGGGGACTCCGAGAAGGTGCAGGTCGGCCAGATCGTGCTGGCCATGGGGTCGCCGCTCGGGCTGTCGTCCAGCGTGACCGAGGGCATCGTCTCGGCGACCGGACGGACCGTCAGCGAGGGTGACTCGGGCGGCGGCACGGGCGCGACGATCGCGAACATGGTGCAGACCTCGGCGGCGATCAATCCCGGCAACAGCGGCGGCGCCCTGGCCGGCCTCCAGGGGCAGGTGATCGGCATCCCGACCCTCGCGGCGGCCGACCCGACCTTCGGGAACAGCGCGGCGCCCGGCATCGGGTTCGCGATCCCGTCGTCGATGGTGCGGACGATCGCCGACCAGATCGTCCGGACGGGCAAGGTCGTCGAGTCCGGGCGGGCGGCCCTCGACATCACCGCGCGGACGGTCGTGAACGACCGCTACCAGCCGAGCGGGGTCGCGGTGGTCACCGTCCGCGCCGGCGGCGCGGCCGACCGGGCGGGCCTGCGCGCCGGCGACATCATCACCGCGGTGGGCGGCCGGCCCGTCACCACCATCACCTCACTCGCCGAGGCGCTGGCGGGCGACAAGCCGGGCCGGCGCACCACGGTCACCTACCAGCGGGACGGCACCGAGAAGACGGTCGAGGTGACACTGGGCGAGCAGTGAGGAGGGTGACCCCTCCTCACCCCGTTCACGGCCGGGTCACGCGTCGGCGTGCAGGCTCATCGGCCCGTAGATCTCGGCCGTCTCCTCGAACAGCCGCACCTGGTCGGCCCCGCCCTCCAGCAGCGCCTTCCAGTGCTCCCCGATCCAGGACTCGGCATCCCCCTGCGTGGTGAACTCCTCGGGCTGCACCGCCGGCTGGACCTCCGTCCCGTCGGCCTTCTCGAACCGCCACGTCCATGCCGTCATCTGGGCCTCCTTTGATCCAACACCTGCCCCCGCAGCGTATGCGCTCCGCCGGGTCGGCCGTTAGAGGCGGTGGATCATCCGGGTGGCCGGTCGCGCGAGACCTCGGGGGGCAGGCGAAAATCGGTCCGTGGAAGTAACTCTGCTCGGTACCGGCGCCCCGGCGGGACTGCCCCGCCCCGACTGTTCCTGTGCCGTGTGCGCGACCGCGCTCGGGCCGGACGCGCGGGCCGCGACCGCGGCGCTCGTGGACGGGACGCTGCTGCTGGACCTGACGCCGGGCGCGGCGTTCGCGGCGGCCCGTGCCGGGCAGTCACTGGGCGGGGTACGGCAGGTGCTGCTGTCGCACCCGCACGACGGACCGGCGGTGGAGGTCCCGGCCGGGCTGCCGCAGCCCGGCCGGGTACCGGACGGGCGGGAGTTGGCGCTGCTGACGGGGCACCGGGTGCGGGCGGTGGCGATGGACGCGGGCGGCACCGGGTACGCGGTGACCGGGCCGGACGGGCAGCGGCTGCTGTACCTGCCGCCGGGCGGGGCGCCCGCCGGTCTGGAGGGGGCGACGGCGGAGTCGTACGACATGCTCCTCGCGGACGTCGTGGGGCGTCCCGACGCGCTCGCCCGGCTCCGCGCGGTCGGCTCGGTCGGCCCCACCACGGATGTGCTCGCCGTCCACCTGGACCACGATGTGCCGCCCGGCCCGGAGTTGCGGCGCCGGCTCGCGGCGGCCGGGGCGCGGGCGGTGCCGGACGGTACGACGCTGGTGGTGGGGGCGTACGAGGAGGTGCCGGACGTGCCGCGGCGGACGCTGGTGCTGGGCGGGGCGCGCTCGGGCAAGTCGGTGGAGGCGGAGCGGCGGCTGGAGACGTTCCCGGAGGTGCTGTACGTGGCGACGGGCGGCACGCGGGGCGGGGACACCGAGTGGGCGGCCCGGGTGGCCGTGCACCGGGAGCGGCGGCCGGGGTCGTGGCGTACGGCGGAGACGACGGACCTGGTGCCGGTGCTCGCGCAGGACGGGCCGCCGGTGCTGATCGACTGTCTGTCGCTGTGGCTGACGGACGTGATGGATTCCGTGGGGGCGTGGGACGACGCGGAGTGGGCGGGCGGGGGTGAGAAGGCGTTGCGGGAGCGGGTGCGGGAGCTGACGGCCGCGGTGCGGGGCACTCGGCGGACCGTGGTGGCGGTCTCCAACGAGGTCGGCTCCGGCATCGTCCCCGCGACGGCTTCCGGCCGCCGCTACCGGGACGAACTGGGCCGCCTGAACGCGGCGTTCGCGAACGAGTGCGAACAGGTCCTGCTGGTCGTGGCGGGCCAGGCACTGGTGCTCCGGGGCTGACGGGGTGCCCCGGCGTCCGCAGGGGCGCGGGGCCGCGTCCACGGTCACCCCCCGTCCTTCCGCGCCACCACCCGGTACGCGTTGGAGAAGCGCGTGCGCCGCAGCAGCGGAGCGCACCCGTGGTCCAGGGCCGAGGCCAGGGTCTGGACGGGGATCGCGGCGAGTTGGGCGGCCGGGTGGGCCTGGGCCACGGCGAGGGCGACGGCCGCCGAGAGGTCGTACGGCACGTGCGGGCTCGTGCGGTCCGTGACCAGGATGGTGCAGCCCAGGGACCGCAGTTCGGCGCGGAGGTTGGCGAGCGGCACCAGGTGCAGATGGCGCGGCTGGCCGTACGGCAGCCACCACCTGCCCAGCAGCGGGGCGAACAGGCAGCGCGGGTCGGGGACTTCGACGACCAGGTGGCCGCCGCGCCGCAGCACGGTCAGCGCGGCGCGCAGTTCGGCACGCGGGTCGGGCGCGTGCTGAAGGTGGTGGAACAGGGTGACGACGTCGTAGCGGGCGCGCAGCCGGGCCGCCATGCCGGGGGTCGTGAGGTAACCGCGGTGCGCCTCCTCCACACGGCCCTCCAGCAGCGCCTGCTCCACCCGGGCCGTCGGGTCCAGCCCGTCGAAGCTGGTGTAGGGGAAGAACTCCTTCGCCGCCTCGGGGAAGCGGGCGTGGCCGGTGCCGACGTCCAGCCAGCTCTCCGGTTCCCGCAGCGCGGACAGCCGCCAGGCGGTGGCGCGGTGCCGGCGGCGCACGGCGCGGGCGGGGAGGATCTGCGCGGCGAACTCCTCCAGGCGTCTTTCGTAGAAGTCGCGGTGGAAGAAGGCGAGCCCCTCCGCGCTGAGCCGGGGGTTCTGGAAGGCGTGGCCGCAGTCCCGGCACGCGTCGAGGACGAACCTGCCCGACCGGTGGCGCAGCGGGTCGGGCGCGCGCAGCCGGGTGCGCAGGCGGGGGGAGCCGCACCAGGGGCAGTCCTCACGGCGGGGCTCCTGGAAGGGGTCGTGGGGGGTGATGATCTGCGGGGTGAGGGGCGAGGTCGGCATGGGCGTGCTCCCTGTGCGACATTCCGCGGCAAACCGGAACGTATGGGATCACGCTCTGAGGTGCAAAGACGTCATGGGGGTGTGGTGGCGATGTGGCGCGGGCGTGTTCGTCCGCTGGCGGTACTGTTCGCCGAATGAGCAGCCTTAATCTGGACGACTTCACCGATCTGATCGAGCGCCCGGACGGGGGCGTACGCCGTGACGCCGAGACCCGGCGGGAGCGCCAGATCGTGCCGCCGGGAGCGCTGGGCCGCCTGGACGAGCTGGGCGAGTGGCTGGCCGCCGCGCGCGGCACCGTGCCGGTGCGGCCGGTCGAGCGGCCCCGGGTGGTGCTGTTCGCCGGCGACCACGGCGTCGCGGAGCTGGGCGTGTCGGCGCGGCCCGCGGGCGGTGCGGAGCGCCTGGTGCGGGCGGTGCTGGAGGGCGCGAGCCCGGTGGCCGTGCTCGCGCGCCGGCTGGAGGTGCCCGTACGGGTCGTGGACATGGCCCTGGACTGCGACCCGGACGCCTTCCCCGAGGACGTGGTGCGGCACCGGGTGCGGCGGGGCAGCGGCCGTATCGACGTCGAGGACGCGCTCACCCCGGAGGAGGCCGAGGCCGCGCTGCGGGCGGGTGTCGCGGTCGCCGACGAGGAGGCCGACTCCGGGACCGATCTGGTGGTGCTCGGCGATGTCAGCGTGGGCGGGACCACGGCGGCGGCGGTGCTGGTCGCGGCGCTGTGCGGGACCGACGCGTCCGTGGTGACCGGGCGCGGCGGGGAGGCGATCGACGACCTGGCGTGGATGCGCAAGTGCGCGGCGATCCGGGACGCGCTGCGGCGGGCCCGGCCGGTGCTCGGGGACCAGTTGCAGTTGCTGGCGACCGTGGGCGGGGCGGACCTGGCGGCGATGACCGGGTTCCTGTTGCAGTGCGCGGTGCGGAAGCTGCCGGTGGTCCTCGACGGGGTCGTGGCCGCCGCGTGCGCCCTGGTCGCGCAGCGGGTCGCCTTCCGGGCGCCGGACTGGTGGCTGGCCGGGCACGACAGCGGGGAGCCGGGCCAGGCCAAGGCGCTGGACCGGATGGCCCTGGAGCCGCTGCTGGAGCAGGGGGTGAGGGTCGGCGAGGGCGTCGGGGCGCTGCTGGCGCTGCCGCTGGTGCTGAGCGCCGCCGCGCTGGCGGCGGAGCTTCCCGAGCGGCCGGCGGCCGAGAAGGAGCCGGAGGAAGAGCAGGGCGTGTGAGGCCGATGCCGTCGACGGGCTGAAAAGTGTGGTTCGCCGGAGCCACACCCATATGATCCTGCACCATGGGAGATGTCCGAATTGCCGTGGAGCAGCGAGCCGAGGCGGCGCGGACGGGAGGGCGGGCGCGGCGGTCCACCGGGGCTTCCCGGCGGGCCGCCGCGTTCGCCGTCTGGTACCTGCGGACCGTCGCCTTCGTCAACTTCCTCAGCGCGGTGTGGGTCTCGCTGGGCCAGGACGTGCGCCGGCACAACCAGGACGACTTCTTCACGCCGTACCTGCTGACGGCCGGCTTCGCCTCCGGTGTGTTCACCGCCTTCCTCGCGATCACCATGCGGCGCCGCAAGCGGGCCGCGTGGATCCTCAACCTGGTGATGAGCGGGCTGTTCCTGGCGCTGTTCGCGTTCGCCATGGCGTTCCCGGAGATCCGGCGGTACCCGCAGAACTGGGTCTCCCTCGCCCTGACCGCCGCCTTCGTCGGCGCGCTGCTCGCAGGCCGCCGGGAGTTCTACGCCAAGGGCGACCGGTCCAACCCCCGGCTCGCGGCCACGGTGGCCGTCGGCGGCGGGCTGGTGGCGAGCCTGCTGGCCGGGCTGCTGGTGACGGTCACGAACCAGGCGCCGGACGCGGCCCGGTCCACGTTCCCGGAGCGCTGGCACTACGGCGCCCTGCGCCTGGTCTCGGTGGCGGCGGAGGAGTCCCACTTCCCCGGGATCGACCCGCCCAACTGGGCCAACGTGGCGATCAACGTGCTCAGTACGGCCCTCGTGCTGGCCGTGTTCTACGCCGCCTTCCGGTCCCGGCGGGCCGTCGACCCGCTCACCGAGGACGACGAGAAGCGGCTGCGCGAGCTGCTGGAGCGGCACGGCGACCGCGACTCGCTCGGCTACTTCGCGCTGCGCCGGGAGAAGAGCGTGGTGTGGTCGCCGACCGGGAAGGCCGCCGTCGCCTACCGGGTGGTCGGCGGGGTGAGCCTCGCGTCCGGGGACCCGATCGGGGACCCCGAGGCCTGGCCGGGGGCGATCGCCCCGTGGCTCGCCCAGGCGCGGGCGCACGGCTGGATCCCGGCGGTCATGGGGGCGGGCGAGGAGGCCGGGACGGTCTACTCCCGGCACGGTCTGGACGCCCTGGAGCTCGGGGACGAGGCGGTCGTGGAGGTCGCCGAGTTCACGCTGGAGGGCCGGGCGATGCGCACCGTCCGGCAGGCCCACAACCGGGTGAAGCGGGCCGGGTACCGGGTGCGCATCCGCCGGCACGAGGACGTCCCGGCCCACGAGATGGCGCAGCTCGTGGAGCGTGCCGACGACTGGCGGGACGGCGCCACCGAGCGCGGCTTCAGCATGGCGCTCGGCCGGCTCGGTGACCCCGGGGACGGCCGGTGCGTGATGCTGGAGTGCACGGACGCCGACGGGCGGCTGCGGGCGCTGCTGTCCTTCGTGCCGTGGGGGCCGCACGGGCTGTCCCTGGACCTGATGCGGCGGGACCGGGACTCCGACAACGGGCTGATGGAGTTCATGGTCATCGAGTTGCTGCGGCGGGCCGACGAGACCGGGATCACGCAGGTGTCACTCAACTTCGCGATGTTCAGATCGGTCTTCGAACGTGGCGCGCGCCTCGGTGCCGGACCGGTGCTGAGGCTGTGGCGGTCGCTGCTCAGCTTCTTCTCGCGCTGGTGGCAGATCGAGTCGCTGTACCGCGCCAACGCCAAGTACCGGCCCATCTGGGAGCCGCGGTTCCTGCTCTTCGAGAAGAGCGCGGACCTGCCGCGCATCGGCCTCGCGTCGGCGCGGGCGGAGGGGTTCCTGGAGGCACCGGGGCTGCCCAAGTGGCTGCATCGCAGGCACCTGGACACGCATCGATGAGACACGCACGACGGGGGAACGCTCGATGGCCACGACGCTCGGCGGGGGAACGTTCGAGGAGGGGCGTCCGGTGAGGACGCCGGCCCGCTGGGCCCGTGCCGAGTGGGGGCCGCTGTACGCCGCCGTGCGCGGGCCCCTGCGGCGGCGGGGCCCGGCGGCGGCCCCGTTGACGGTCGCGGCGGTGGGCCTGACGGCGTTCCTCCAGTACGTGCAGAACCAGCCGTGGGGGTACCGGCTGGTGCAGGACCTGGGTGCCGTACGGGCCGACGACCCGCTGTGGCTCGCCCTGCTGCGCACCCCCCTGTCGCTGTTCGTGCCCGCGCTGGACCTGCCGGTGTGGGGGGCGCTGGCACAGGTCCTGCTGGTGTTCGGGATCGCCGAGCTGTGCCTGGGCTGGTGGCGGACGCTGACCATCGCCTACGTCGCCACGCTCGCCGGAACCCTGTACGCGCGCGTCGGCATCACCCTGGGCGCGCACGCCCCGTTCGGGCTGCCGTGGACCGACGGGCAGGTGGTGGACACCGGCCCCTCGGCGGCCGTGGTGGGGCTCGCGGTGTTCGTGAGCTGGCGGTACGGCGCCTACGCGACGGCGGGCGCGGTGACGCTGGCGATGGTCGTCGAGGTGCTGCTCAAGGAGAACCTGGCGGGCAAGGAGCACCTGGCCGCGCTGATGGCCGTGGGGCTGCTGTGTCTGCTGGCGGCGGCGCGGCACCGCGGGACACCCCTGGCCGGTCGCGCCCGCGGTCAGCGGTGGCCGGGCAGGCGCGCCGGGCGGGGGTCGGGCTTGCCGCCGATCCAGTCCTGAACGGCACGGCTCGGCCGCACCCAGCGGCGGTCGTGCCGGTAGGCGCGCAGGGCGGCCCTGGCACGGGCGCGGGGGCGGCGGCCGTAGAAGCGGCGGGCCCACGGGGAGCCGGGGCGGGCGAGCCGGACCGCGCCGACGAGCGCGACCAGCGGCACGATCACCCCGAAGAGCGCGGTGCGGGCCTTGCCCTTGTGCAGGGCGACGAGGGAGAGGAGGAAGTTCGCGACGATGTTGGAGATGACCGTGCCGCGGTCGGCCAGTTCCTGCCGGGAGAGGTCGTTGACGCCGAACGGGACGAATCCGGCGAGCAGCAGGCCGACCAGGGCGGCGGTGAGCACGACGACCTCGACGCTTTTGCGGCCCTCCTCGGTCCAGTAGACGTCGTCCAGGTGCAGGATCAGCGCGAACTCGTCCAGGACCAGGCCCGCGCCCATGCCGAACAGCACGGCCGAGACGACCCCGCCGGCGCCGTGGCGGTCGCTGGCCACCGCGCCGAAGCCGCCGACGACGGTGAGGACGACCCCGGGGACGACGTGGTGGATGTGCAGCCCGCCCGCCTTGACGTTGCCGAACGGGCCCCTGCCCGCCCGGATCAGCCGCGTGATGACCCGGGTCACGACGAAGGTCAGTACGAAGGAGGTGAGGGCCAGCAACAGCGGGAGCTTGCCCGGCTCGACGATGTTCCGCACCCACCAGTGCCCCATGTGCGCACTTTATCCCTCCGGGGCCCGGGGAAGGGACGCGCGCGGGGCCGGGGGCCGACGGCCGGGTGGAGCTCGGGAGGCCGCTGGTGGCCGGGGTGAGGCCCGGGAGGTCCGGCCACCGGACGAGCCTGCCAGGGCGGACGCCGGGCGAGCCTGGCAGGGCCGGGCGCCGGGCGAGCCTGGCAGGGCCGGACGCCGGACGAGCCTGGCAGGGCCGGGCGCCGGACGAGCCTGCGAGGGCCGGGCGCCGGACGGGGCCCCGGGGGACGGCCGCCGGACACAACCCGGGGCGGCCGGGGTAGGGCCCCGGGAAGCGGTTGGCAGCCGGGGGAGGTCCGGGCGCCGGGCGAGCCTGCCAGGGCCGGGCGTCGGGCGTGACCCGGGGGGCCGGGCGCCGGGCGTGACCCGGGGGGCCGGGCGCCGGGCGTGACCCGGGGGGCCGGGCGCCGGGTGGGCGGGCGCGTGGTGGGGAGCGGGGCAGGCGACGGATAGCCTGCGCCGGTGTTCACGTCCTCGCCCTCCTCGCCGTCCCCCGCGTCCTCTCCGTCCTCCCTCCGGGACGGCCTCCGGTTCGCCTTCGGCACGCTCACCGTGCTGCCCGTCCGCGTGCACCGCTGGGACCGGGGGGCCGCGCGCGGGGGCATGGTGTGCGCGCCGGTGGCCGGGCTGGTCGTCGGCGGGTGCGCGGCCGGGCTCGGCCTGCTGCTGCTCCTCCTCGGCGCCGGCCCGCTGCTCGCCGCCGTCGCCTCGGCCGCCGTACCGGCCGCACTGACCCGCGGGCTGCATCTCGACGGGCTCGCCGACACCGCCGACGGGCTGGGCAGCGGCAAGCCCGCCGAGGACGCGCTGCGGATCATGAAGCAGTCGGACATCGGACCGTTCGGGGTGCTCACCCTCGTCCTGGTGCTGCTCGCCCAGGTCGCCGTACTGGCACAGCTCTACGGCGACTCCTGGGCCCGGGGTGCCGTGGCGTCCGTGGTGTCGGCGGTCGCGGCCCGGCTGGCGCTCACCCTGGCCGCCCGCGCCGGGGTGCCGGCGGCCCGCCCGGAGGGGCTGGGGGCGGCGGTGGCCGGGGTGGTCCCGAAAGGCACGGCGCTGGCCGTGGCGTTCGCCGTCGTGGCGGCGGCCGGGGCGGCGGGCGCCGGCCTCGGCGGGTACGACGGCGTGCGCACCGCCCTCGCCGTGGCCGCCGCCGTCGCCGTCGCCGACCTGCTGCTGCGCAGGTGCGTCCGCAGGTTCGGCGGGGTCACCGGCGATGTGTTCGGCGCGGTCGCGGAGACGGCCGCGGTCACGGCGCTCGTGGTGCTGGCCCTCGGCCGTTAGCGCCTTCGGGCCCGGGGCCGTACGTCCCGCGGCGGCCTCCGGTCCGTCGTGGCCGGCCGTGCCCGCGGCGGTGCCCCGCACCGACCACGGCCTCGCGCCCCTTCGGGGCGCGTCGGCAACGGGCGTAGTCTCGTCACGGGTGTTCGCCGACAGGGTGAAGGCCCCGGTTGTCACCAGTGCCCAGCCCTGGGCCTAGGGTCGGCTCCCGGGCCCGGTCGACCCACCCCATTTCGGCCACAGCGAACTTCACATCGGAAGCGAGATTTCACCACCGTGACTGCTCTGACTCTCAGCACCGCCGCGGCGCCCGGCCTGCGGGCCGACGCGATCGTGATCGGTGTCGCCAAGGGCGCCCAGGGGCCCGTCGTCGCGCCGGGCGCCGAGGCCGTGGACAAGGCGTACGACGGCAAGCTGGCCGGCGTCCTGGAGACCCTCGGCGCCTCGGGTGCCGAGGGCGAGCTGACGAAGCTGCCCGCGCCGGCCGGCTTCAAGGCCCCGCTCGTGGTGGCGGTGGGCCTCGGCGCGCAGCCCGCCGACAAGGACGGCGAGGACGGCGAGGACGGCGGCCCCGGCTACGACGCCGAGGCGCTGCGCAAGGCCGCCGGCGTGGCCGCCCGCGCGCTCGCCGGATCGAAGAAGGCCGCGTTCGCGCTGCCCGTCGACAGCCCCGGCGCGATCGGCGCGATCGGCGAGGGCATCCTGCTCGGCGCCTACTCCTTCGACACGTACAAGGGCGACGCCCAGAACGCCGGCAACGGCAAGGCCAGGAACGGCAAGGCGCCGCTGGCCGAGGCCGCGCTGCTCGGCGGCAAGCCGCGCGACGCCGCCCACAAGGGCGCGGTCGCCCGCGCGGTCGCGGTCTGCGAGGAGCTGAACCGCGCCCGCGACCTGATCAACACCCCGCCGAACGACCTCACCCCCGCCTCCTTCGCCGGCATCGCGCAGGCCGCGGCCAAGGAGCACGGCATCAAGGTGCAGGTGCTCGACGACAAGGCCCTCGTCAAGGGCGGCTACGGCGGCATCCTCGGCGTCGGCGGCGGCTCCGCGGCCACCCCCCGCCTGGTGAAGCTGTCGTACACGCACCCGAAGGCGGAGAAGCACCTGGCCTTCGTCGGCAAGGGCATCACCTACGACTCGGGCGGCATCTCGCTGAAGCCGGCCGGGCACAACGAGACGATGAAGTGCGACATGAGCGGTGCCGCCGCCGTGTTCGCCGCGGTCGTCGCCGCCGCGCGCCTCGGCCTCCAGGTCAATGTCACCGGCTGGCTGGCGCTGGCCGAGAACATGCCGTCCGGCTCCGCCGTGCGCCCGGGTGACGTGCTGCGCATGTACAGCGGCAAGACGGTCGAGGTGCTCAACACCGACGCCGAGGGCCGGCTGGTGCTCGGCGACGCGCTGTGGGCGGCCTCGCAGGAGAACCCGGACGCGATCGTGGACGTGGCCACGCTGACCGGCGCGATGATGCTGGCGCTGGGCAGCCGGACGTTCGGTGTGATGGCCAACGACGACGCCTTCCGCTCCGCGGTGCACGAGGCGGCGGAGGAGGTCGGCGAGCCGGCCTGGCCGATGCCGCTGCCGGAGCACCTGCGCAAGGGCATGGAGTCGTCCGTGGCCGACATCGCGAACATGGGCGAGCGGATGGGCGGCGGCCTCGTCGCCGGGCTCTTCCTGCGCGAGTTCGTCGGCGAGGGGATCACGTGGGCGCACCTCGACATCGCCGGTCCGGCGTTCAACGAGGGCGGCCCCTTCGGGTACACGCCGAAGGGCGGCACGGGGTCGGCGGTGCGCACGCTGGTCCGTCTCGCGGAGCTGACCGCCGCGGGTGACCTGGGCTAGCGGTCGCCCACCGGCCCGGTCCCGTCCGCAGTACGGCGGGTGCGGGGCGTGGGTGCTGGTCGCGCCCGCGGCGGAGCCGCACGTCGACCCAGCCCCGCGCCCCTCGGGCCGGTCGCCACGGGCCCCCTGCCCCGGCGCACCCACGTTCCCCGGCGAACGTGGGACGTCTCACACACCGGCCCGGCGTCTCGATCGCCTCCGACAAGTGCGAAGATGGAGCCCGGCAGGACAGGGCCCCCACCGAAGGGCCGAAGCATCAAGCGGCCGGACACCAGCCGCCAGCCGGTCATCGGAGACCGGCGTACGGCGCACATGCATGGAGGACGTGACGTGGCGAACGACGCCAGCACCGTTTTCGACCTAGTGATCCTCGGCGGTGGTAGCGGTGGTTACGCCGCGGCCCTGCGCGGGGCGCAGCTGGGCCTGGACGTCGCCCTGATCGAGAAGGACAAGGTCGGCGGCACCTGCCTGCACCGGGGTTGCATCCCCACCAAGGCCCTGCTGCACGCGGGCGAGGTCGCCGACCAGGCCCGCGAGAGCGAGCAGTTCGGTGTGAAGGCCACCTTCGAGGGCATCGACGTCCCGGCCGTCCACAAGTACAAGGACGACGTCGTCTCGGGTCTGTACAAGGGTCTTCAGGGGCTCATCGCCTCCCGCAAGGTGACCTACATCGAGGGTGAGGGCTACCTGTCCTCCCCGACCTCCGTCGATGTCAACGGCCAGCGCATCCAGGGCCGTCACGTCCTGCTGGCGACCGGCTCCGTGCCGAAGTCGCTGCCGGGCCTGGAGATCGACGGCAACCGCGTCATCTCCTCCGACCACGCCCTCGTCCTGGACCGCGTGCCGAAGTCCGCGATCATCCTGGGCGGCGGTGTCATCGGCGTCGAGTTCGCCTCGGCGTGGAAGTCCTTCGGTGCCGACGTCACGATCATCGAGGGCCTGAAGCACCTCGTCCCGGTCGAGGACGAGAACAGCTCGAAGCTTCTTGAGCGCGCGTTCCGCAAGCGCGGCATCAAGTTCAACCTGGGCACCTTCTTCCAGAAGGCCGAGTACACCCAGGACGGTGTGAAGGTCACCCTGGCCGACGGCAAGGAGTTCGAGGCCGAGGTCCTGCTGGTGGCCGTCGGCCGCGGCCCGGTCTCGCAGGGCCTGGGCTACGAGGAGGCCGGGGTCGCCATGGACCGCGGCTACGTCCTGGTCGACGAGTACATGCGCACCAACGTCCCGACCATCTCCGCCGTCGGTGACCTCGTCCCGACGCTCCAGCTCGCGCACGTCGGCTTCGCCGAGGGCATCCTGGTGGCGGAGCGCCTGGCCGGTCTGAAGGTCGTCCCGGTCGACTACGACGGTGTTCCCCGCGTGACGTACTGCCAGCCGGAGGTCGCCTCCGTCGGTATCACCGAGGCCAAGGCCAAGGAGATCTACGGCGCGGACAAGGTCGTCGCTCTGAAGTACAACCTGGCGGGCAACGGAAAGAGCAAGATCCTGAAGACCGCGGGCGAGATCAAGCTCGTCCAGGTCAAGGACGGTGCCGTCGTCGGCGTCCACATGGTCGGCGACCGCATGGGCGAGCAGGTCGGCGAGGCCCAGCTGATCTACAACTGGGAGGCGCTGCCGGCCGAGGTCGCCCAGCTCATCCACGCCCACCCGACGCAGAACGAGGCGCTCGGCGAGGCCCACCTGGCCCTGGCCGGCAAGCCGCTGCACTCCCACGACTGAGCCTTCGGTCAACGGGCGCGACGACACAGACTTCCGCAATTCGTTAGGAGCAACCGAAACCATGGCGGTTTCCGTAACCCTTCCGGCGCTCGGTGAGAGCGTCACCGAGGGCACTGTCACCCGCTGGCTGAAGGCCGAGGGCGAACGCGTCGAGGCCGACGAGCCGCTGCTCGAAGTCTCGACCGACAAGGTCGACACCGAGATCCCGGCCCCCGCCTCCGGCGTGCTGGCCTCCATCAAGGTCGCCGAGGACGAGACGGTCGAGGTCGGCGCCGAGCTGGCCCTGATCGACGACGGCACGGGTGCCCCGGCCGCCGCCCCGGCCCCCGCCGCCGAGGCCCCCGCCCCGGCTCCGGCCGCCGAGCCGACCCCGGCCCCGGTCGCCGAGGCCCCGGCCGCCCCGGCTCCCGCCCCCGCCGCCGAGGCCGCCCCCGCCGGTGGCGCCGAGGGCACGGACGTGGTCCTGCCCGCGCTCGGTGAGTCCGTCACCGAGGGCACCGTCACCCGCTGGCTGAAGTCGGTCGGCGACAGCGTCGAGGCCGACGAGCCGCTGCTCGAAGTCTCCACGGACAAGGTCGACACCGAGATCCCGGCGCCCACCTCCGGCGTGCTGCTGGAGATCGTGGTCGGCGAGGACGAGACCGCCGAGGTCGGCGCCAAGCTCGCCGTCATCGGCGCCCCGGGCGCAGCCCCGGCCGCCGCTCCGGCGCCTGCCGCCCCGGCCCCCGCCGCCGCCCCGGCTCCGGCCCCCGCCGCCGCCGCCCCGGCGCCCGCGCCCGCCCCGGCTCCGGCTCCGGCCCCCGCCGCTGCGGCCCCGGCGCCCGCCCCGGCCCCGGCGCCCGTCGCCGCTGCCCCGGCCCCCGCACCGGCGCCCGCCCCGGCTCCGGTCACCCCGGCCACCGCGCCGACCTCCCCGACCGCCACCCAGGCGACGGACGAGGGCGCGTACGTCACCCCGCTGGTGCGCAAGCTCGCCGCCGAGAACGGCGTCGACCTGGCCACCGTCAAGGGCACCGGCGTCGGCGGCCGTATCCGCAAGCAGGACGTCATCGCCGCCGCCGAGGCCGCGAAGGCCGCCGCCGCTGCCCCGGCTCCGGCCGCTGCCGCCGCCCCGGCCGCCGCGAGGAAGGCCCCGGCGCTGGAGGTCTCCCCGCTGCGCGGCCAGACCGTCAAGATGCCGCGCATCCGCAAGGTCATCGGCGACAACATGGTCAAGGCGCTGCACGAGCAGGCCCAGCTGTCGTCGGTCGTCGAGGTCGACGTCACCCGCCTGATGAAGCTGCGCGCCAAGGCGAAGGACTCCTTCGCGGCCCGCGAGGGCGTCAAGCTCTCCCCGATGCCGTTCTTCGTCAAGGCCGCCGCGCAGGCGCTGAAGGCCCACCCGGTCATCAACGCCAAGATCAACGAGGCCGAGGGGACCATCACCTACTTCGACACCGAGAACATCGGTATCGCGGTGGACTCCGAGAAGGGCCTGATGACCCCGGTCATCAAGCACGCCGGCGACCTCAACATCGCGGGCATCGCCAAGGCCACGGCCGAGCTGGCGGGCAAGGTCCGGGCCAGCAAGATCACCCCGGACGAGCTGTCCGGCGCGACCTTCACCATCTCCAACACCGGTTCGCGCGGCGCGCTGTTCGACACGATCATCGTGCCGCCGGGCCAGGTCGCGATCCTCGGCATCGGTGCCACGGTCAAGCGTCCGGCCGTCATCGAGACCGAGGAGGGCACGGTCATCGGCGTCCGCGACATGACCTACCTGACCCTCTCCTACGACCACCGCCTGGTCGACGGCGCCGACGCGGCCCGTTACCTGACGGCGGTCAAGGCGATCCTGGAGGCGGGCGAGTTCGAGGTCGAGCTCGGCCTGTAAGGCTTGTCCTGCCCGAACGCCCCGTCCGGAACTTCTCCGGGCGGGGTGTTCGTGTTTGTCGGCATACGCAGCGTGTAAGCCTCGTCTCACCTGCACCACAGCACCCCGACGCGCCTACCCGCGGAGCGAACCGGCCGTATTGTCTAAACGTCAGCCCTCCCTAAGGAGCCCTCATGACCGCGCCCGTCGTCCACTCGCTGCGCGAGCAGATCCGCGAGCACATCGTGGAGGGGATCGTCAGCGGGCGCTGGCAGCCGGGCGAGCGCATCGTGGAGCGCCGGATCGCCACCGAGCTGGAGGTCAGCCAGACCCCGGTCCGCGAGGCCCTGCGCGAGCTGGAGTCCCTGCGCCTGATCGAGTCGGCCCCCAACAAGGGCGTCCGGGTACGGAACCTGACGGCGGCGGACCTGGAGGAGAGCTATCCGGTCCGGGCCGGTCTGGAGGCCATCGCGGCCGAGCTGGCGGCCGACCGCCTCGCGGAGGACTGTTCGGCGCTGGAGCCGCACGTCCTGGCGCTGTACGAGGCCGACCGGGAGGCGGACGGCACGGCACAGGTACGGCACACGGTCGGCTTCCACCGGGAGCTGGTCCGCGCGGCCCGCAACTCGGTGCTGCTGCACACCTGGGAGGGCCTCGGCATCGAGGTGTTCACGGCGCTGTCCATCCGCTGGCTGGGCACCGTGCAGCAGTCGTACGCGGAGGAGCACGAGGAGCTGGTCCAGGCGTTCAAGCGCCGGGACCCCCGGATTCCCGAGCTGGTGAAGGCCCACGTACTGGGCTGCGCCCCGCGCGCCTGACCCAGTCGAGCACCCCCACGCTCACCTGCGAAAACTCGACATTTCCACGTCACCGGGTGCCATCGCTCAAGGCACCGCGTGCCGACTTTCTCCAAATCAAGAGGTTTTGGCCCTCAACCCTTTGATCGATCATCGATCAGGGAGTTACAGTCACCGACGGACGCGCGACGGAGTCGCACAACGACACCGCCACCGAGGTCCGCCCGCCCTGTCCTGCCAAAGACCAAGGGCACCCCCGAACCCTTACCTGTGAGGGAACCCCCTTCGACTGAGGAAGGCGGCGACATGACCGACCCCAACGCCATCCAGCCGAGCGCGCTCGACCAGCTCCCGGACCGCGACCCGGAGGAGACCGCCGAGTGGCAGGCCTCCCTCGACGCCGTCGCCAGGGAGGCCGGACCGCACCGCGCCGCGTACCTGATGCGCCGCACGCTGGAGCGCGCCGAGGCGGGCGGCATCGCGCTGCCGAAGCTCCTCGAAACGGACTACGTCAACACCATCCCCACCTCCGCGGAACCGGCGCTGCCCGGCGACCCGGAGATGGAGGCCCGGATCACCGCGTGGAACCGCTGGAACGCGGCCGCCATGGTGACCCGCGGCGCGAAGCACGGCGTCGGCGGCCACATCGCCACCTTCGCCTCCGCGGCCTGGCTGTACGAGACCGGCTTCAACCACTTCTTCAAGGGCAAGGAGGGTGACGGCTCCGGCGACCAGCTCTACATCCAGGGCCACGCCTCCCCCGGCATCTACGCCCGCGCCTTCCTCGACGGCCGGCTCAGCGAGCACCACCTGGACAACTTCCGCCAGGAGGCCGGCGGCAACGGCCTGCCGTCGTACCCGCACCCGCGCCGGCTGCCCTGGCTGTGGGAGTTCCCGACGGTGTCGATGGGCCTCGGCCCGCTCTCCGCCATCTACCAGGCGCGCTTCAACCGCTACCTCACCAACCGCGGCATCAAGGACGTCTCCGCCTCCCACGTCTGGGCCTTCCTCGGCGACGGCGAGATGGACGAGCCCGAGTCGACGGCGGCCCTCGCGCTGGCCGCGCGTGAGCAGCTGGACAACCTCACCTTCGTCATCAACTGCAACCTCCAGCGCCTGGACGGCCCGGTCCGCGCCAACTTCAAGATCGTGCAGGAGCTGGAAGCCCAGTTCCGCGGCGCCGGCTGGAACGTCGTCAAGACGCTGTGGGGCTCGGCCTGGGACGAGCTGTTCCAGCTCGACACCACGGGCGCGCTGGTACGCCGGCTGCGCGAGGTACCGGACGCGCAGGTCCAGACGTACCAGACCCGCGGCGCCGCCTACATCCGCGAGGACTTCTTCGGCAAGGACCCGGCGCTCGCCGAGATGGCGAAGCTGCTGAGCGACGACAAGATCCTCGACTGCTTCCACTTCTCCCGCGGCGGTCACGAGCCGCGCAAGGTCTACGCCGCGTACAAGGCCGCCGTCGAGCACAAGGGCGCGCCGACCGTGATCCTGGCCCAGACGGTCAAGGGCCACACCCTCGGCGAGGGCTTCGCGTCGAAGAACGCCAACCACCAGATGAAGAAGCTGACGGTGGACGAGTTCAAGGCGATGCGCGACCTGCTCGGCCTGCCGATCAAGGACAGCGACTTCACCGACGGCGTGGTGCCCTACGGCCACCCGGGCGCCGACTCCCCCGAGGTCCGCTACCTCCAGGAGCGCCGCGCGGCCCTCGGCGGCCCGGCCCCGGCCCGCCGCACGCACGCGCTGGCCCCGCTGCCGGCCCCCGCCGAGAAGGCGTTCGCCTCCTTCGACAAGGGCTCCGGCTCCCAGAACGTGGCCACCACCATGGCCTTCGTCCGCCTGGTCAAGGACCTGGTCCGCGACAAGGAGACGGGCAAGCGCTGGGTGCCGATCGTCCCCGACGAGGCGCGCACCTTCGGCATGGAGAGCCTGTTCCCGTCCCTGGGCATCTACTCCCCCAAGGGCCAGACGTACGAGCCGGTCGACCGCGACCAGCTGATGTACTACAAGGAGGCCAAGAACGGCCAGATCCTCAACGAGGGGATCACCGAGGCCGGTTCGATGGCCGACTTCATCGCCGCGTCCACCGCGTACGCGACGCACGGCGAGGCGATGATCCCGTTCTACATCTTCTACTCGATGTTCGGCTGGCAGCGCACCGCCGACCAGATGTGGCAGCTCGGCGACCAGCTCGGCCGCGGCTTCCTCGTCGGCGCGACGGCCGGCCGTACGACCCTCACCGGTGAGGGCCTCCAGCACGCCGACGGCCACTCCCCGGTGATCGCCGCGACCAATCCGGCCGCGCTGACGTACGACCCCGCGTTCGCCTACGAGATCGCGGTGATCGTCCGTGAGGGTCTGCGCCGGATGTACGGCGAGGCCAAGCCGGGCGAGGACCAGAACGTCTTCTACTACCTGACGGTCTACAACGAGCCGCTGCCGCAGCCGGCCAAGCCGCAGGGTCTCGGCATCGACGAGGGCGTCGTCAAGGGCCTGTACCGCTTCAACACGGCCGAGTCCGCGGGCGTGTCCGTGCCCGCCAACGCCCCGCGCATCCAGCTGCTGGGCTCGGGTACGGCGATCCACTGGGCCCTCCAGGCGCAGAAGCTGCTGGCCGAGGAGTGGGGGGTGGCCGCGGACGTGTGGTCGGCGACCTCCTGGTCGGAGCTGCGCCGGGACGCCATGGAGGCCGACGCGGCGCTGCTGCGGGGCGAGGAGCGGGTGCCGTACGTCCGCCAGGCGCTCCAGGGCGCCGAGGGTCCGGTGCTGGCGGTCTCCGACTACATGCGCCAGGTCCCGGACCAGATCGCGCAGTGGGTCGAGCAGGACTGGTCCTCGCTGGGCGCCGACGGCTTCGGTCTGTCGGACACCCGTGAGGCCGCCCGCCGCCACTTCGGCGTCGACGCCCAGTCGATCGTCGTCGCGGCGCTGGCCCAGCTCGCCCGGCGCGGCGAGGTGAAGGCCACGGCGGTCAAGGAGGCCCGGGAGAAGTACGGGCTGTAAGGGACCGCGCACCAGGTGAGGAGGCCCCCGCTTCGGCGGGGGCCTCCTGCATGATGTGGGCATGCGCGCCGCACGTCTGATCAAGATGGTCCTCCTCCTCCAGTCCCGGCCCGCCATGACCGCCGCCGAGCTCGCGCGCGAGCTGGAGGTGTCGGAGCGGACCGTGACACGGGACGCGCAGGCGCTGTCGGAGGCGGGGGTGCCGGTGTACGCCGACCGGGGCCGGGCCGGCGGGTACCGGCTGGTCGGCGGGTACCGGACGCGGCTGACCGGGCTGGCCCGCAGCGAGGCGGAGGCGCTGTTCCTGAGCGGGGTGCCGGGGGCGCTGCGCGAGATGGGGCTTCAGGACGCGGCCTCGGCGGCCCGGCTGAAGGTGTCGGCGGCGCTGCTCCCCTCGCTGCGGGACGCGCCGGACACCGCCGCGCAGCGGTTCCACCTGGACGCCCCGGCCTGGTTCCGCGAGCCCGAGGCACCCGCGTGGCTGCCGTCGATCGCGGAGGCGGTGTGGGAGGACCGGCGGATCGACGCCGGCTACCGGCGCGGGGACGGGACCGTCGAGCGGCGGCTGGAGCCGTACGGGCTCGTGCTGAAGGCGGGCGTCTGGTACCTGTGCGCGCGGGTGGCCGGTGCCGGCGCCTTCCGGACGTACCGGATCGACCGGTTCGCCGCGGTGGCCGCGCTCGACGAGCGGTTCGACCGCGACCCCGGGTTCGACCTGCCCGGCTTCTGGGCGGAGCAGGCCGAGCGGTTCGCCCGGTCGATCCTGCGCGCGGAGGTGGTCGTGCGGCTGTCCCCGGAGGGCGTGCGCCGGCTGCCGCACGCCGTCGATCCGCTGGGCGCGCGGGAGGCGCTGGCGGGCGCGGGCGCCCCGGACGCCGAGGGCTGGGTGACGGTGACGCTGCCGGTGGAGTCGGAGGAGGTCGCGCACGGCCAGCTGACCGCGCTGGGGCCGGAGGCGGAGGTGCTGGCGCCGGGGAGCCTGCGGGAGCGCTGCGCGGCGGACGCGGCCCGGCTCGCCGCGCTGTACCGCCGTGACGACGGCTGACGGCGGCTGACGACGGCTGACGACGACCCGCCGTGCTCCGCGTGCGCCCCACCGGCCGAGGCCCGATGCTGGTGGCGTGATGGACGAGACGGAGTTCTGGGAGCTGATCGACGCCACCCGCGAGGCCGCCGGGGGCGACCCCGAGGAGCAGGCCGACGCGCTCGTGGAGCGGCTGCTCCGGCTGGAGCCCGATCTCGTCCTGGACTTCGCCCGTCACTTCGAGGCCCGGTACAACCGCGCCTACCGCTGGGACCTGTGGGGCGCCGCCTGGCTGCTGCTGGACGGGTGCAGCGACGACGCGTTCGACTTCTTCCGGTGCTGGTTGATCGGCCAGGGCCGGGAGGTCTTCGAGGGCGCCGTGCACGAGCCGGACGCGCTGGCCGAGTTGCTGGGCGACTTCGACGAGGAGATCGACGGCGACGGCGAGGAGCTGGGGTACGCGGCGGACGAGGCGTACGAGCAGCTGACCGGCACCGTCGCGCCGGACCTGGGCATCGCCCAGGCGCCGGCCGAGCCGGAGGGCACGCCCCTGGACCTGGAGGACGACCGGGTGCTCGCGCAGCGGTTTCCCCGCCTGTGGCAGCGGTTCAGGGGGTGAGGGCGGTGCCGGGGTCCGTCGTCACCCTCCCGTCCGTCCCGCGGACCCGAGGGCCCGTGGCCGGCCGGCCTCGGCCGCGTGGTGCGGCGGGGCCGCGTCGGCCTGGTCGAGGGCGGACGCGGTGACGGCGGCCGGGCCGAGGACGACGGTCACGACCGCGCAGACCACCGCCCAGGGCCCGCGGGCGGTCCGGGCCCGTCCGGCCCGTTCTCGCGCGCACTCGCCACGGCCGTCGGTACGGACGCCGCTCATGGACCTCACCTGTTCCCGCCTGCGATCGGATTCCGTCGTGCACGACCGTAGGGCGGGCGGCTCGGTGCGGGCCGCGTGCCGCCTGTGGACTCCCTGTGCCCCGGGGAGGCGACGCTCCCGGACCGCTGGGCGTGCCCGCGATGTGCCCTGTGCCACCTGGTGGAACCATCGTCCAGGTCCGGGGCGTTTCCGGTGGTAGAGGCGTACGTGGCCGGTTCCGCCGCCCGGTGGCGGTCTCGCGCGCGCGGGGCTGATCGGCGGACCGGTCCCATCCGTGGTGAGAGGTTGAGAGAGAGGCGGCTCGGTGGACCTGCTCGACCTGGTGCTCGTACTGGTGATCGTCGTCTACGCGGTGTCCGGATATCGCCGCGGACTGGTGGCCGGATGTGTCTCGCTGGCCGGGTTCGTGGGCGGCGCGGCCGTCGGTGTCTGGGTGCTGCCGTGGGTGACGGGCCAGGTGGAGCGGGGCACGGCGACGGCGACGGTGCTCGCGGTGCCGACGGTGCTGGTACCGGCGGTGGTGGGGCACGAGCTGGCGGGCCGGCTGGCGCTGCGGCTGCGCGGGGAGCTGGACCGGGGGCCGCTGCGGGTGGCGGACGGCATAGGGGGCGCGGCGGCGAACTCGGTCGCGGTGCTGATCGTGGCCTGGGTGGCGGCGAGCGTGCTGAGCGCGGCCCCGTCGCAGACCCTGACGACGGCGATACGGAACTCGACGGTGCTGGGCGCGGTGCAGGAGGCGATGCCGCAGACCACACCCGCCTGGTTCTCGCGGGCCACGTCCGCGCTGACCGAGGCGGGCTTCCCGCAGGTGTTCAACCCGTTCGAGAACGAGTCGACGGCCCGGGTGGCCCGGCCGACCGGTGACAGCGTCACGCCTGCCGCGACGAGCGCCGCCAGGCTGAGCACGGTGAAGATCGAGGGCCTCGCGGGCGCCGAGGGCCGCGAGGGCAGCGGGTTCGTGTACGCGCCCCGGCGTGTGATGACCAACGCGCACGTGGTGGCCGGCATCGACCGGCCGAGCGTGCGGGTCGGCGGGGTCGGGCCGTCGTACGCGGCCCGGGTGGTGCTGTTCGACCCGGACCGGGACGTGGCGGTGCTGTACGTGCCGGATCTGCGCGCCCCGGTGCTGCCGTTCGACGGGGGTGCCGTGCGCGGGGACTCGGCGGTGGTGGCGGGCTATCCGCAGGACGGGAGCCTGAACCTCCAGGCGGCGACGGTCGGGAACCGGGTGCGGGCGACCGGCCAGAACATCTACAACGACCGCACGGTCACCCGGGAGATCTACGCGATCCGCTCCACGGTCCGGCCGGGCAACTCCGGCGGCCCGCTGCTGACCACGGACGGCCGGGTGTTCGGGGTGGTCTTCGCCCGTTCCACCTCGGACGCCGAGACGGGGTACGCGCTGACGGCGGCCGAGGTGGCGGGCGACGCCCGGCGCGCGGCCACGGCGACGGCGCCGGTGGGCACGGGCGAGCTGGTCAGTTCGTAGGCACCGCGGGGCTCACAGCGCCAGGCCCATGCAGACGTCGTCGACGTACGCGCCGTCGATGAGGAACTCCCCGGGCAGCACGCCCTCGACGGCGAAGCCCTCGGACTCGTACAGCGCCCGGGCCGGGGTGTTGTGCCCGAGCACGCGCAGGGTGAGGCGCCGTGCGCCGCGCCGCCGCGCCTCCTCGACGGCGGCCCGGACCAGCGCGCGTCCGACGCCCCGCCCGCGTGCCTCCTCGGCGACGGCGAAGCCCTGGATGGCCAGGACGTGCGCGTTGGAGGCGAGCGGGGTCGGGTGGGTGAGCCGGATGTAGCCCAGGACGCGCCCGTCGGCCTCGGCGACGAGGTACTCCTGCGGCGGGTGCCGCTCGTCGAAGAAGGGCGGGTACGGCGGCTGCGGCGGGGGCATCACCGCGTGCAGCGGGGACCAGGTGGCCCGGTCGAGGACGGCCAGCGGCTCCTCGTCGGCGGCACGGGCGTTGCGTATGTACGGCTCGGGCATGCTGATCACCCTACGGCGGGCGTCCGGGCGGCCCCAACGGGTTTCCGGCCCGCGGGGCGGTCATGCTGGGACCATGGAACGTTCACGTATCGCGGTGGCCGGCGCGTCCGGTCTCATCGGCAGCGCTCTGGTGCGGTCCCTGGCCGCGGACGGGCATGAGGTGGTCCGGCTGGTGCGCCGGGAGCCCCGGGGCGCGGACGAGGTCCGCTGGGACCCCGAGCGGAGTCACGTCGACGCGGCCGGGCTGACCGGGTGTGACGTGGTGGTCAACCTGGCGGGGGCCGGGGTGGGCGAGCGGCGCTGGACACCGGAGTACAAGCGGCTGCTGCGGGACAGCAGGGTGCGGGGCACGGCCGCGCTGGCGGAGGCGGCGGCCTCGCTGCCGCGACCGCCGCGGGTGTTCGTGAACGGCAGCGCGATCGGCTTCTACGGCGACACCGGCGACCGGGTGGTGGACGAGGACGCGCCGCCGGGCGACGGTTTCCTGTCCGCGCTGTGCGTGGAGTGGGAGGAGGCGGCGGCGCCCGTGACGGAGGCGGGGGTGCGGACGGTGTTCCTGCGCACGGGTCTCGTGGTGGCCCGGGGCGGCGGGGCCTGGGGGCGGCTGTTCCCGCTGTTCCGCGCGGGGCTCGGGGGGCGGCTGGGAGACGGGCGGCAGTACTGGTCGTACATCGCGCTGCACGACGAGGTCGCCGCGATCCGGCATCTCATCGACGGCGACGGCCTGTCCGGGCCGTTCAACCTGACGGCGCCCCAGCCGCTGACGAACGGTGAGATCACGGAGGCGATGGCGCGCGTGCTGCACCGGCCGGCGGTGTTCGCGGTGCCCGCCCCGGTGCTGCGGGCGGCGCTCGGGGAGATGGCCGGGGATGTGCTGGGCAGTCAGCGGGTGGTGCCGAGGCGGTTGCTGGAGTCGGGGTTCCGGTTCGCGTTCCCGGGCATCGACGAGGCGATCCGCGCGGCGGGGTGAGCGGAGGGCGTGAGCGGGTGGGACGGTCGCGGCGGGATGAGCCGGCTGGCAACACCGGCGAACGAAAGTGACCATATGCGACCTCTATGCGACCGTGCCCTGTTGATGCGCGACTGTCTCTGACCGATCACACCCCTACCCTCGACCCGAACTCGGGTATCCCTTGCGCCTGTTGGGGGCATGACGTCTCCACCGGTCGCGCAACCACAGGAGGGGCCTCGTGCTTGAGCCCGCGTACCAGGTGGACGTCGTCATCGTGGGAGCCGGAATCGCCGGTCTCTCGGCGGCTCATCGGCTGACCAGCGCAGGAATCACGACCGCGGTCCTGGAGGCCGCCCCGTACGTCGGCGGTCGCATGTCGACCGAGAAGGTCGACGGCTTCCGGCTCGACCGCATCGGACAGCTGCTGTCCACGTCCTACCCCGAACTCCGCCTGAGTCCGGGCCTGGACGCCCTGACTCTGCGCTGTTTCGCCCCGGGCGTGCTGCTGCACCGGGACGGCCGCACCCATCGCGCGGGCGCGCCGGCGGGCGGCGGGAGCGCGCGGGGCGCACGGGGCGCACTCCATGTGGTGCGTGCCCTCGCCAACGCCCCCCGGGGTACGGCGGCCACGCCCGGCGCGCCGGTGGGCGGCGCGGTGGACCAGGCCCGGCTGGGCGCGGCGCTCGGCCGGATCGCCACGACCCCCGTCGACCGCGTCCTGGCCCGCCCCGAGATGCCGGCCGCCCTCGCCCTGGCCCAGCGCGGGGTCCCGGCGCGCACCATCGACGGCTTCCTGCGCCCGCTGCTCGCCACGCTGCTGTGCGACCCGGAGCTGACCACCTCCAGCCGGTGCGCCGACCTGGCGCTGCGCGCCTTCGCGAGCGGACGGCTGTGCGTGCCGGAGGGCGGCGCCGAGGTGCTGCCGGAACTGCTGGCCGGGGGGCTCCCGCCGGGCACCGTGCACACCGGGGTGCGGGTCACCTCGGTGTCCACCACCTCGGTGGCGACCGCCGAGCACGGGGAGATCCGCTGCCGGGCGGTGCTGCTGGCCACGGACGCGCGCGCCGCGGCCGGACTGCTGCCGGGGCTCAGGGTGCCGGACTTCCACCCGGTGACGGTCGTCCACCACACCACGGACGAGCCGTCGGCGGCGTTCGCGACGGGCACCTCGCTGCTGCTGGACGCCGACCGGGGCGGGCCGGTGGCGCACACGGCGGTCCTCAGCAACGTGGACCCGAGCCGGGCACCGGCCGGCCGCGTCCTGATCTCCTCGACGGTGCTGGGCACGCCACCGGAAGGGGTGGACACCGCCGTCCGCATCCACCTCTCCCGCCTCTACGGCACCTCCACGCGCCGCTGGGAGACGCTGGCCGTGCACCACACCCCGGAGGCGGTCCCCGCGATGCGCCCACCCCACGACCTGCGCCGCCCGGTACGCCTCCTCGCGGGCCTCTACGTCTGCGGCGACCACCGGGACACCAGCACGGTCCAGGGCGCCCTGCACTCGGCCCACCGCGCCGCGGCAGCCGTCCTGGCGGACCTGGGCGCCACGGGTCCGATGCACAGCGCGGACCCGGTCCCCACCCTGCCGAGGGCGGCGTAGGCGCCCCGGAAGGGGCACGGGGAACTGCGCGAACGACCACGACGGCACGGCACCCGGCAGCCGACCGCCACCCGCGACGGCGCTACCCCAACGCCGCCACCTTCTCCCGGTACACGCGCACGGGCGCCGCGTCCCGGTAGGGCTCCAGCCGCCGCTCGAACTCCTTCACGTACTCCACGGCGCGAGCCGACCGCATCTCCGCGGCCTGCCCCGCCGCCTCCGCGGCGATCGCGCACGCCTGGTCCAGTTCGCCGAGGCCGAGGCGGGCGGTGGCGAGGACGATCCGACAGAACAGGCGGCTGCGGGCATAGGTGGGCGCCCGGAGCTGGAGGGACCGCTCGGCGTGCTGCGCGGCGGCCCGGAACTGCTGGAGGTCCCGGTGGCAGTGGCCGAACTCGTCGGCGAGCTGCGCCTCGTCGAAGAACGCGGCCCAGTACGGCACCTCGTCCCCGGGCCGGGCCGCCTCCAGGGCGCGTTCGGCCCGCACGAGCGCGGCGGTGCACGCCCGCACCTCCCCCAGTACGCCGTGCGCCCGCGCCTCGGAGGCGTGCAGCAGCGCCTGGACGACCGGCGGGGCGCCCGTGCCGACCCCCTGCTGGGCGACCCGGGCCAGTTGCACGGCCTCCCTGCCGTGGCCGAGGTAGACGGCCTGGCGGCTCATGGTGACCAGGACGTAGGAGCCGTAGGCCCGGTCGCCGGCCGCCTGGGCGAGCCGCAGGGCCTGCACGAAGTACCGCTGGGCGAGGCCGTGCGCGGCGATGTCGTACGACGTCCAGCCCGCGAGCCGGGTCAGATCGGCGGCGGCGGCGAACAGGCGGCGGCCGGTCTGCTCGTCGTAGCTGCCGCGCAGCATCGGCTCGCACTCGTGCTCCAGGTAGCGCACCAGCGCCTGCCGGGCGTGGCCGCCGCCGAACCGGTCGTCGAGGGTGCGGAACAGCTCGCCCACCGAGTGCAGCGCGGCGATGTCACCGCCGGTGACCCTGTGGCCGGGGGCGCGCTCGGCGTGCGTCCGCAGCCGCGGCGGGACCAGCGGCCCCGGCTGCGGCGCCCTGGCCGCGCCGGGCCGGCCCTGCGGCGGCACCCGGGGTACCGGCTCGCGGGCCACCCGGTCGTCGGCCTTGCCGATCAGCCAGTCCCGGCTGGGCACCACGAGCCCCGCCGGGGTGAAGGCGATCTTGCGCAGTTCGGCGTGGCTGCCGGAGTCCTTGCGCCACAGCCCGCTGACGATGTCGACGGCCTCCTCGGGGGTGGCCGCGAACTCCAGCCCGGCGTACACCGGCGCACACGCGTCCAGGCCGAGATCCTGGGCGGTGAGCCGGCGCCCGAGCCGGCGCGTGAAGACCTCGGCGATCAGGGCGGGGGTCGTACCGCGTGGCTGCTGGCCGCGCAGCCAACGGGTGACCGAGGTCTTGTCGTATCTGAGGTCCAGCCCGTGTTCCAGGCCGAGCTGGTCGACGCGACGGGCCAGACCCGCGTTGGAGAACCCCGCTTCTGCGATGAGCGCGGCGAGCTGGCGGTTGGGGGTGCGCTGCGCGGGTCGGTCCGTCATCTGCGGTGCGGTCTCCTGCCTTCCGGGCCGGTCGATGTGCCCGGATTGCCTTTGAGCAGCCCTTATGGCCTCACGAACGGCGCGAATGTAGCGGAGAGTGAGCAGACGATCGCACACTTCGCCGCGCATTCATCCGATCGTGTGAGGAACGCCCTCAGAGCTGACGTACTCCGGTCGGACGTACAGTGGCGAGGGCGCGTTACGCGCCTGACACACCGGTCGCTGAGGGAGGCGCTTGCCGTGAGTGAGTTGCGGTTCGTCCGCATGGGGTTCGGTGCGGATGCCGTCGATTACCAGGAGGCCTGGGACGAGCAGCGCCGGGTGCACGCGGCCCGGTTCGCCGACGAGATCCCGGACACCGTGCTCCTCCTGGAACACCCCCCGGTGTACACGGCCGGCCGGCGCACGGAGGACAGCGAGCGCCCGCTGGACGGCACCCCGGTCATCGACGTGGACCGCGGCGGCAAGATCACCTGGCACGGCCCGGGCCAGCTGGTGGGTTACCCGATCCAGAAGCTGCCCCGCCCGGTGGACGTGGTCGCGCACGTGCGGCGGCTGGAGGAGGCGATCATCCGCGCCTGCGCCGAGTTCGGCCTGGAGACCACCCGGGTGGAGGGCCGCAGCGGCGTCTGGGTGCTCGGCGACCCGGTCGAGCAGCGGCCGGCGCTCGGCGGACTGTCCCTGGACTTCGACCCGCGGCTCACCGACGAGGAGTTCGACCCGCGGCTCAACGGCCCCGAGTACGCCCCGTCCAACGCGGGCCAGCGGCGCGAGGACCGCAAGATCGCGCAGATCGGCATCCGGGTGGCCAAGGGCGTCACCATGCACGGCTTCTCGTTCAACGTGAACCCGGACATGAAGGCGTTCGACCGGATCATCCCGTGCGGGATCCGGGACGCGGGGGTGGCCTCCCTCGCGGCCGAGCTGGGCCGGGACATCGGCATCGACGAGGTCCTGCCGGTGGTCGAGAAGCACCTGCGGGACGTCCTGGAGAACGCGGAACCGAAGCCGCGGGTGATCGAGAAGGCGTCCGCCTGACCGTCCGCCGGGGGAATGCGCCCTGCGACAGCGGGGTTGGCCCGAGCGGCAGGGCGCACACAGTACGGGCGTACCCTGGGGTACGCCGAAGAATCGAAGTCACAGGGAGCCGGTCGTGTCCGCAGTCGCACCCGACGGACGCAAGTTGCTGCGCCTGGAGGTCCGCAACAGCCAGACCCCCATCGAGCGCAAGCCCGAGTGGATCAAGACCCGGGCGAAAATGGGCCCCGAATACACGAAGATGCAGAACCTCGTGAAGAGCGAGGGGCTGCACACGGTGTGCCAGGAAGCCGGCTGTCCGAACATCTACGAGTGCTGGGAGGACCGCGAGGCGACCTTCCTCATCGGCGGCGACCAGTGCACCCGGCGCTGTGACTTCTGCCAGATCGACACGGGCAAGCCCGAGGCGCTGGACCGTGACGAGCCGCGCCGCGTGGGCGAGTCCGTGGTCACCATGGACCTGAACTACGCCACCATCACCGGCGTCGCCCGCGACGACCTGGAGGACGGCGGCGCCTGGCTGTACGCGGAGACCGTGCGCCAGATCCACCGGCAGACGGCGGACCGCGAGGGCGGCCGGACGAAGGTGGAGCTGCTGGCCCCGGACTTCAACGCGGTCCCCGAGCAGCTCGCCGAGGTGTTCGCCTCCCGCCCCGAGGTCTTCGCGCACAACGTCGAGACGGTCCCGAGGATCTTCAAGCGGATCCGCCCCGGCTTCCGCTACGAGCGCTCCCTGAAGGTCATCACCGAGGCCCGCGACCACGGCCTGGTGACCAAGTCGAACCTGATCCTCGGCATGGGCGAGACCCGCGAGGAGGTCAGCGAGGCGCTGAAGCAGCTGCACGACGCGGGCTGCGAGCTGGTCACCATCACCCAGTACCTGCGCCCGTCGGTGCGCCACCACCCGGTGGAGCGCTGGGTGAAGCCGCAGGAGTTCGTCGAGCTGAAGGAGGAGGCCGAGCAGATCGGCTTCTCCGGTGTGATGTCCGGCCCGCTGGTGCGCTCCTCCTACCGCGCCGGGCGGCTGTACCAGATGGCCGTGGAGAAGCGTGGCACGTACGTCGCCGCCCAGGCGGTGTGAGCCGCGCGTGTGAATTCGCGCACAAGCTCCTACCGGTCAGTAATGGCCGAGACGACGCGGTCTCGACCGTCCTCGCTGATGAGGGCGCCGTCGGGGCCGCGTCGGCGTTCCAGCCCCTCGCGCCAAGGCTTCATGCGTGTTTGACCGGTCGGTCACGTCCTGGTAACACCAATCAGTGACTCTCATATCACGCCCCGCATCTCCATCGCTCAGAGGGGGGACCTCGATCATGCAGGCCGCACCCGTACGCGCCACCGCCATCCCGTCCTTCACCGGCGCCCTGCGCGCCGTGGAGTCGCTGCTCCTGAGCGGCGGTCAGCGCACCGCCCGCCGCAACGCCTGGACCTCCGTCCTGGAGGACCGCCGCCGCGCCAAGGACCGGGTCGAGGCCCAGCGGTTCCTGGACCAGGCCGCCGGCCAGTCCTGACGCCGCCCCCGGCGGCCCCGTGCCGCCCGTCGGGCACTGCCGTCGTCCGCGCTCCCGGGGGCACGTAGACTTCGTGGCATGGCGAGGAAGGAAACCGCGGCGGACGCCGCGAACGCAGGGCGACTGAAGCAGATCGCCCTCACGTACAAGATGACCCGCAAGGCCGACAAGAAGATCGGTCTTGTACTCGCGGCCGTCGGCATCGGCACCCTCGGTGTCTTCCTCGCGATCGGCTTCCTGATCGGGCACCCGGTCTACCTGGGCATCTTCGGCCTGCTGATCGCCCTGCTGGCGACCGCGATCGTGTTCGGCCGCCGCGCCGAGCGGGCCGCGTTCGGTCAGATGGAGGGCCAGCCGGGCGCCGCCGCGGCCGTGCTGGACAACATCGGCCGGGGCTGGACGACGACGCCGGCGGTGGCGATGAACCGCAGCCAGGACGTGGTGCACCGGGCCGTCGGCAAGGCCGGCATCGTGCTGGTCGCCGAGGGCAACCCGAACCGGGTGAAGAGCCTGCTGGCCGCCGAGAAGAAGAAGATGAACCGCATCGTCGCCGACGTGCCGGTGCACGATCTGATCGTCGGCAACGGCGAGGGCCAGGTCGAGCTGAAGAAGCTCCGCACGACGATGCTGAAGCTCCCGCGCGTGCTGACCGGTCCCCAGGTGACGGCCACCAACGACCGGCTGCGGGCGCTGGGCGACCTGATGAGCAACATGCCGCTGCCGAAGGGGCCCATGCCGAAGGGCATGAAGCTGCCCAAGGGCGGACCCCGGGGACGCTGACCCGCCCCCGCCGTGGACACGCCGCCGAACGGAGTATCCGGCCGGTAATCGGCTCATACGCTCCTAGCCTTCGGAATGTGACAAAACGACACATTGCGTACCTGGCATGCGCCACGACCCTCGTCGGCACGGTCATCGGCGCCGCTCCGGCGTCCGCTGCCCACAAGACCCTCGTGGTGCATCCGGGTCAGTCGATCCAGAAGGCGGTCAACTCCGCCAAGGCCGGCGACACCGTGTTCGTGCTCGCCGGCACCTACCGTGAGAGCGTCACGGTGAAGACGGCGGGCCTCACCCTGCGGGGCGCGGGCCCCGGCACCGTGATCCAGCCCCCCAAGAAGAAGACGAAGCCCGCGCCGCACGGCAAGAAGGCCGCCGTCACCTGCCTCTCGGACGGCAACGGCATCTGTGTGGTCGGGGGCAAGAACAAGCCCGTCAAGGACGTCACCGTCTCCGATCTCAAGGTGACCGGCTTCGCCAAGTCCGGCGTGTTCACCATGGGCACCGACCATCTGACCGTGAAGCGTGTGATCGCCGAGCACAACGGCCAGTGGGGCATCGCCCAGGAGCACTCCACCCGCGGTGTGTTCCGCAACAACACCGCCCGGAGCAACGGGGACGCGGGGATCTTCCTCGCCAACAACGTCAAGGCCGAGCAGGGGGCCAAGGACAGCAAGGGCGCGGTGATCGACCACAACCGGCTGGAGGCCAACCGGATCGGCATCACCGTCCGCCGGCTGCGCAACCTCGCCGTCACCCGCAACTACGTCCTCGGCAACTGCGCGGGCGTGTTCGTCGTCGGCGACGAGAACAAGCCGCGGGCCGGCGCCCTCACCGTCAGCGACAACCTGGTCGACCGGAACAACAAGTTCTGCCCGAAGACCGCCCGGCTGCCCTATCTGAAGGGCTCGGGCATCGTGCTGACCGGCACCGAGAAGGCCCTGGTGACGCGGAACAGGGTCACCGGTCACACGGGCAAGTCCCCGCTGTCGGGCGGCATCGTCCTGTTCAAGAGCTTCGTGGGCGCCACGAGCGAGCAGAACCGGATCACCGCCAACCTGCTGGCGAACAACTCCCCGGCGGACCTCGTCAACCAGGAAGCCGCGAAGACCCGCAACGCCTTCACCGGCAACTCCTGCCGGGTCTCCAAGCCCGCGGGCCTGTGCTGACCGGACGGCCGTACCCGATCCACGCAAGGAAGGAAGGCGGCACATGACCGCACCATCCCGCGCGCCCTCTGCTCCCCCCGAGCCGGGGGCACCCCCCTCCCCTCCCCCGCCGATGCGGCTGCGCGAGCTCGTGTTCGGGGCGGCCTGCGCCGCCGCGGTCCGCGCCGCCGCCCGGCTGGGCGTCGCCGACGCGCTCGGGGACGCCCCCATGACCGTGGAGACCCTGGCGGCCGAGGTGCGCGCCGAGCCGAAGCCGCTGCGCCGGCTGCTGCGCGCCCTGTCCTGCTACGGCGTCTTCACCGAGCGGCCGGACGGGACGTTCGCCCACACCGAGATGTCCCGGCTGCTGCGCGAGGACGACCCGAACAGCCTGCGGGCCATCGCCATGTGGTGCACCGAGCCGTGGACCTGGGACGCCTGGCCGCTGCTGGACCGGGCCGTGCGCACCGGCCGGAACGTCGTGGAGGACCTCTACGACAAGGAGTTCTTCAGCTACCTCAACGAGGACGCCCCCGAGTCCGCGGACGTCTTCAACCGCGCGATGACCCGCTCCAGCGAGCAGTCGGCGCGTGAGGTGGCGGCCCTGCTGGACCTGTCCGGCAGCAGCTCGGTCGCGGACATCGGCGGCGGCCAGGGCCATGTGGTGGCGTGCCTGCTGGACAAGTACCCGGCGATGCGCGGCAGCCTGCTCGACCTGCCCCGAGTGGTGGAGAACGCCCTGCCGCGGCTGCGCGAGGGCGGCGACCTCGCCGACCGCGCGCGGATCGTGCCCGGCGACGTCCGGGAGGCGGTCCCGGTCGAGGCCGACGTCTACATCATCAAGAACATCCTGGAGTGGGACGACGAGTCCACGGCCCGGCTGCTGGGCAACGTGGTCGAGGCGGGCGGTCCCGGCACCCGGGTGGTGGTGATCGAGAACCTCGTCGACGACAGCCCGTCGATGCGGTTCAGCACGGCCATGGACCTGCTGCTGCTCCTGAACGTCGGCGGGGCCAAGCACACCACCGACAGCATGGTCGGACGGCTGGAGGCGGCGGGCCTGGCGGTCCGCGACATCCGGCCGGTCAACCCGTACCTGCACGCGTTCGACTGCATCGTCCCCGCATGACCGGCTCCCCGCGCCCCGAAGGGGCGCGGGGAACTGCCCTCACCGCTGTTCCGGCGGAGCGCTCAGCCGGCGTCGCGCTCCCAGAGGTAGAAGCGCTCTGCCATGGCGTCCTTCGGGGACCGCCAGGTCTGCGGGTCGTACGCGCTGACGTACGCCGACAGCCGCTCGCTGACCTCCTTGAAATCGGGGTGGGAGGTGACCTTGGCGATGGCCGGTCCCGGCTCCCGCTCGGACTCGATCAGGTGCATGTACACGTCGCCGAACTGGAAGAGGCTGCGCCGGACGACTCCGACGAGGTGCGGCAGCTCTCCCCGGTCGGACTCCGCGAACACCTTGGCGATGTCGGTGGCGGAGCCCGGGGCCATGCGGGCGACGATCAGGGCCTGGTGCACGGTCGTCTCCTGTCCGGCTCAGTCGGCCAGGGCCGGGGCGGGCCGCTCGCCGGCCGCCGCCTTCTCGATCTTCTGCCGGATCAGGTCCAGCTGGATCTTCGAGTTCTTGTTGATGTTGTCGGTCATCCAGTCGTCGTCGACCGGCGCGTCCGGCTTCATCGCGAAGTCCTGGGTCCAGACCATCCGGGTGCCGGCGGGGACCTCCTCGTACCGCCAGTGGATGTCCATGTGGGCGAAGGGCCCGGTCTCCACCCGGCGGGCCCTGACGGTGCGGGTGGCACGGTCCGGCTCGCGCTCGGAGACCCAGCTCCAGACGGTGCCGTTCTCGTCCGGGTGCATGGTGAGCCGGAACGTCGTCTTGTCGCCCTCCTTCTTGAGGACCTCCACCGACGCGTACTCGCTGAACAGCTGGGGCCAGCGCTCCAGGTCGTTGGTCATGTCCCAGACCAGGTCCAGCGGGGCGGCGATGGTGATCTCGTTCTGGGTGTGTCCTGCCATGTCAGGCTCCTGCCATCAGGGTGCTGTTGACGAGGTTGAGGAACTGCTGGGGTGTCTTGCAGCGCTCGGCGTCGACCGGCATCGGGGTGCCGTGCGTGTTCTCCAGCTCGCCGACGATGCCGAGCAGGCCGAGCGAGTCGACACCGAGGACGTCGAAGCCGGTGTCCGGCTTCTCCTTGAGCTGCTGCGGGCTGACGGTCACACCGGCGGCCTTCTTCATCAGTGCGGCGAGTTCTTCCACGGTGATCTGGGGCATGTGCTCTCCTCCTTCTCTGTACTCACTGCGCGGTGCCGCGTCGCAGCACCAGCGCCGAGTTCGACCCCATGAGTCCGCGGCTGAGGATCAGCGCCGTCCGCAGTTCGGCGGCGCGGGCGCTGCCGGTCACGAGGTCGAGGTCGTGGCAGACGTCGAAGACGTTCGGCGTCGGCGGGATCAGGCCGTGCTCCATCGCGAGCACGGCCGCCGCGGTGTCCAGGACGGGGGCCGCGCCGTACCCCCGGCCGATCCCGGTCTTGGGTGCGGTGACCGGTACCCGGGTGCCGTGCTCGCCGAGGGCGTCGGCGAGCGCCAGCGCCTCGGCCCGGTCGGCCTCCGGTACCCCGAGGGCGTCGGCGAAGACGACGTCGACCTCCTCGGGGGCGCACTCGGCCTCCGCCAGGGCCTGCCGGACGGCCTGGGCGAGCCCCTCCCGGGTCCGGTCCCAACGGGAGGCGCCGGTGAAGGTGGCCCCGTGGCCGGCCACGACGGCCTTGATGTCGGCGCCGCGGGCCCGGGCGGCTCCGGCCGCCTCGACCACGAGCATCCCGCCGCCCTCGGCGGGCACGAACCCGCAGGCCCCGTCCGTGAACGGGCGGTAGGCCCGGGACGGGTCCGTCTCCCTGCTCAGTTCCTCGTAGCCGAGCTGGCAGACCATCGAGTACGGCGCGAGCGGCGCCTCGGTGGAGCCGGCCACGATCACGTCGGTGCCGCGCCGCACGGCCCGTGCCGCGTGGGCGAGGGCGTCCAGGCCGCCGGCCTCGTCGGAGGCGACGACCGAGCAGGGTCCCTTGAAGCCGCGGCGGATGGACACCTGGCCGGTGCTCGCGGCGTAGAACCAGGCGATGGACTGGTACGGCCCGACGAACCGGCTCCCCTTGCCCCACAGTCGCTGGAGTTCACGCTGGCCGAACTCGCCGCCGCCGGACCCGGCGGCGGTCACCACGCCGATGGAGTACGGCGCGTCGGGGATGTCGGCCAGCGCGAGCCGGGCGTCGTCCAGTGCGAAGTCGGCCGCGGCCATGGCGTAGTGCGTGAACCGGTCGGTCTGGACGAGGAAGCGCTCCTCGATCGTGGCGGCCGGTTCGAAGGCGCGGACCTCACCGGCCACCTTGAGGGGAAGGTGCTCACAGCCCTCGCGGGTGACCCGGTCGAGGACGCTGAGGCCCTCCTGGGTGGCCTTCCAGAAGGTGCCGGTGGTGGTGCCGTTGGGCGCGACCACCCCGATGCCGGTGATGGCCGCGTGCCGGTCCTGCGGTTCGCTCATCGTGTCCTCACTCCCTCGGCCGGGTCAGGATCACCGCGGACTGGAAGCCGCCGAACCCGCTGCCCACGGACAGCACGCTGGTCAGCTTCCGTTCGCGGGCGACGCGCGGGACGTAGTCCAGGTCGCACTCGGGGTCGGGGATCTCGTAGTTCGCGGTCGGCGGGACGACCTGCTTGGCGAGGGCTAGGACGCAGGCGACGAGTTCGATGGCGCCGATCGCCCCGAGGGAGTGCCCCACCATGGATTTGATGGAGCTCATCGGGGTGTCGTAGGCGTGGTGGCCGAGCGCCCGCTTCACGGCCGCCGTCTCGTGGCGGTCGTTCTGCCGGGTGCCGGAACCGTGCGCGTTGACGTAGTCGATCGCCGTGGGGTCGAGACGCGCCTGGTCGAGGGCTTTGTCAATGGCCCGCGCCATCTCCAGGCCCTCCTTGGTCAGGCCGGTCATGTGGTAGGCGTTGCCGAAGGTGGCGTAGCCGCCGAACTCGCAGTACACGTGGGCACCGCGGGCCCGGGCGTGCTCCAGTTCCTCCAGGACGAGCACCGCGCCGCCCTCGCCCATGACGAAGCCGTCACGGTTGTTGTCGAAGGGCCGGGAGGCGTGCGCGGGGTCGTCGTTGTTCGGTGAGGTGGCCTTGATCGCGTCGAAGCAGGCCATGGTGATCGGGGAGATCGGAGAGTCCGAGGCTCCCGCGATGCATATGTCGGCGCGGCCTTCCTGGACGGTGTGGAAGGCGTACCCGACCGCGTCGAGTCCCGAGGTGCAGCCGGTGGACACGGTCTGCACGGGACCCTGGGCGCCGAAACGTTCCGCCACCGCGGAGGCCGCGGTGCTCGGCGAGAACGCCCGGTGCAGCTGCGGCTCCGCCTCGGTGTGGTCGACCTCCCAGCGCTGCCCGCGATGGCTGACCAGGACGTAGTCGTGCTCCAGCCGGGTGGTGCCGCCGACGGCGGTGCCCACGGAGACGCCGACCCGCCAGGGGTTCTCAAGCCCGAGGTCGAGACCGGAGTCCCGGACCGCCTCCTCGCCGGCGACCAGGGCGAACTGTATGTACCGGTCCGCCCGTTCGACCTGCTCGGCGTCCAGGCCGTACGCGGCGGGGTCGAAGTCGCACTCGGCGGCGATCCGGGACCTGAGCCCGGTCGGGTCGAAGAACGTGATGCCCCGCGTCGCGGTACGGCCGTCGGCGAGCAGATCCCAGAACGCCGGTGCGCCGATCCCTCCCGGGGCGACGACGCCTATGCCGGTGACCGCCACGCGCCGGTTCATGAGCGGACCCGTGCCCGGTCGGCCGGATCGGCGGCGACGGCGACGGCCTCCGTCTCCTCGGTGTCGACGTGGCCGAGGGCCGGCCGGGGGGCCAGCGGGCCCAGGTGGAAGACGATCCGCGCCTCCACGTTGCCGACGTTGCGGAAGCGGTGCCGCATGTTCATGGGGATCATCAGCCCCTGCTCGGGCTTCAGCGGGTGCGGCTCACCGTCCAGGTCCACCTCCAGCTGTCCGCACAGGACGTACACGAACTCTTCGGAGTAGGGGTGGTAGTGCTCACCGATGCGGTCGCCGGGCTGCACGATGGCCACGCCCATGAAGCCGCTGGTGGAGCCCACCGTGGCCGGGGTGAGCATGGCGCGCAGATCGCCGCCGCGCCGGGTGTTGGGCTCGATCTCGCTGAGGTCCACGATCTTCGGAAGGGATTTGATCACGACGTTCCTCCGTTGGTGTGCTGGCCTGCCGGGCTCAGGCGTCCGGCGAGCGGCGGTCGGTGACGAGGTCCATGCCGACGGGCTCGCCGTCCAGCAGGGTGCTCAGCGCGGCCTGACGACCGGGCTCCGGCAGCGGAGCGCGGGCGCCCGCGCCGGGACGTACGTCGACCAGCCGGACGACGACGTCGTCGCGCTGGAAGATCGTGCTGCGCAGCACCGGGCTGTCCGGGTCCCCCGCAGCCGCCTCGTCCTGCTGGGCGAGCAGCTCCGCCAGCCGCATCCCGCAGTCCGGCCGGGCCGGGTAGTACAGCGCCTGCCGCTCGCCCTCGCCGAGTTCGTCCGCGGTGACGTGGTGCACGGCCGGCAGCGCCGCCCGGGTGAAGAACACCCGCGCGGACTCCTGGTCGCCCAGGTCCCGCTCCTGCTCCAGGTAGGGGTTGATGGCCTCCTCGACGGCCCGCACCTGGGGCTGCCGGGCGACGTGCCGCAGCGCCGCGAGCAGGTCGCCGCGCACCTCGATGGCCCGCACGACCCGGTTGCCGTGCATGAACAGGGAGGTGCGGCACAGCCGGGTCGTCTCGTCGACGCGCGCCTGGGGCGAGGCGTAGTCCGCGAGGATCCTCGCGACCTTCTCCTCGCTGCCCGGCTTGACCGTGAAGGTCAGCGCGTGCCGGATCACGCCGTCCCCGATCCGCGGGGACGCCTGGAGCCGGCGCCGTGACGCGGCCCCGGCCGGCTCGCCGCCGGTCTCGCGGACGATGTGGAACCGCAGCGACCGGGTGTCCCGGACGCAGTTGTGCAGCGGTTCCACCATGTGCACGTGCTCCTCGCTGTTCACCCAGGTGAGGAATGGCGGAGCACTCTCCCACTCGCTGGTGATGAGCCATTGGGAGGGGTTCTCGATCGACTGGCACAGCTGGTCGCTGACGTGGCCGGGCACCTGCGCCACCTGGTTGCACAGCTGCTCGTAGGCCTCCAGGAACTGCTGCTGGGCGCCGTCGTTGACGTCCACGAGCAGGACGACCCGGAGACGGGAGCCGTCGAACACGGACTGGGAGACCCTCTTCGACACCTGGCGCGTCGACTGGTCCGACATCTTTTCCGACAAGGTGGTCATGCTGCGCATCTCCTTCACGGGGGCAGAGGCGAACGCCGGCCGCCGATGACGCGACATCAGCGCTTCTTGATCCTGTGCCGCTTCCCGCACAACGCGCGACTCGCGTGAACCACGTGGGTGATTGAGCACGCGAAAGCCGTCCCACAGGGCACAGAAACAGCAACGCGCCTCACATCCCGACCCTGCCTCTGGAGCCTTGATGCAGCACAAAGCCGCTCACCAGGTGCCCGTCCTCGTCGTGGGCGGTTCACTGGTGGGCCTGTCCCTCTCCCTGTTCCTGGGCCGTCTCGGCGTACCCCACATGCTCGTCGAGCGGCACTCCGGGACCTCGATCCACCCGCGTGGCCGCGGCAACAACCTGCGGACGATGGAGCTGTACCGGGTGGCCGGCATCGAGCCGGACATCAAGGCGGCGGCCTCGCTGCTCGCGGCCAACCACGGCATCCTCCAGACCCCGACCCTGGTCGGCGACGCCGGCGAATGGCTGTTCAAGCACATCGACCCGGGCGGCGGACTGGCGAGGTTCAGCCCCACGGCCTGGTGCCTGTGCAGCCAGAACGACCTGGAGCCTGTGCTGCTGAAGGGGGCCCGCGCGCTCGGCGGGGACCTGCGGTACTTCCACGAGTTGGAGGGCTTCGAACAGGACCCCGAAGGAGTGACGGCGTTCGTCCGGGACCGGGACAGCGACGAGCTGTACACGGTCCGCGCGGACTACCTGGTCGCGTGCGACGGCCCGCGCAGCCCCGTCCGGCGCCGGCTCGGCATCGGGCAGAGCGGCCCCGGCGACCTCTTCGCGAACGTGAGCGTCACCTTCCGGTCCAAGCTGCTCGCCGAGACGGTCGGCGACCGGCACTTCATCTGCTGCTACCTCACCAACCCGGAGGCCGACGGCGCCCTGCTGCCGGTCGACAACAAGGAGCACTGGGTCTTCCACGCGCCCTGGCACCCGGAGCAGGGCGAGACGCTGGAGGAGTTCACCGAGGAGCGGCTCCAGCGGCACATCCGGCTGGCCGTCGGCGTCCCCGACCTGGACGTCGAGATCACCGGCAAGGCGTCCTGGCGCGCCGCCGAACGCGTCGCCGAGCGGTACACGGCGGGCCGGGTGCTGCTGGCCGGCGACTCCGCCCACGAGATGTCCCCGACCGGCGCCTTCGGCTCCAACACCGGCATCCAGGACGCCCACAACCTGGCCTGGAAACTGTCCGCCGTCCTCGACGGCTGGGCCGGGCCCGACCTGCTGGAGACGTACGACACCGAGCGCCGGCCCGTCGCGCTGGCGACCAGCGCCCGCGCCTCCGCCCGCTCGGTGGAGCACAGCCACCCGGGCTTCGCGCCCACGCCCGGCGTCGGCGGCGGCCCGCGCAGCGGCATCCTCCCCGTCGTCCTCGCCTACCGCTACCTGGAGGGGGCCGTCATCGGCGCCGACCCCGCCCAGCCGGTCGTACCCGACGAGGTACGGCTGACCGCGGACCCGGGCAGCCGGGCGCCGCACCTGTGGCTGCGCCGCGCGGGCGACCGGCTCTCCACGGTCGACCTCTACGAGCGGTCACTGGTGCTGCTCTGCGACGCCGGGTCGGCCGCGGGCGGGGCCTGGCACTCCGCCGCCCGGCGGATCGCCCGCACGGACGGCGTACGGCTGGAGGCGTACCGGATCGGTACGGGCGCGAACGCCGACCTCGCCTACGACGGGGGCGGCCCCGCAGCCGGCACCGACTGGGCGGCGCTCCACGGCACGACGGCGGACGGGGCGGTGCTGGTGCGGCCGGACGGCTTCGTGGCCTGGCGCGCGACATCCGCCGCGACCGACCCGGAGGGGGAGCTGCGGGCGGTACTGAGGGCGGTGCTGCGGAGGGGGTGAGCCGGTGGGTGATCCCGGTGGCCGGCGGTCACCGGGATCGCTCGGTCAGATCCGAACCTCGACCGTCTTCGCGAGCCGGTCGTGCAGGCCGCGGCCGTCGCGGTCCCAGATCAGGGCGGGGATCGCGAGGCAGAGCAGGACGGTACGCAGCAGGGCGCGCCCCGGGTTGACCGTGCCCGTCCGCAGGGCCACGACCCGGATGCCGAAGAGGCGCTTGCCGGGGGTGAAGCCCACCGTGCCGACGGTCAGGACGCTCAGGACGAAGAAGACACCGAGCGCCCAGTTGCTCGTCGCGGGGGCCCGGTAGCCGTCCGTGATCAGGCCGTATGCGATCAGGACGCACAGCGCCCAGTCCACGGCGAGTGCGCCGAGGCGCCGTCCGGGCCGTGCGATCGAGTTCGGCCCGTGCTCCGGGAGGCCGAGCTGTTCGCCCCGGTACCCGAAGTCGGCGCCCGCCTCTTCCATGGCCGCGCGCGGTCCGGAGAGCCACGATCCGATTGCCTGCCTGTTGTCCACGCCTCCACGGTACTGTGCCCGGTTTCGGGCACTACGCACAGGGGTGTGTCGGGGCTACGGTGGACACGTGGCCGGTTAACTTCTGCGAAACAAACGGGTCACGCCCGAGAAATCACCCGTCCCTAGGGTCGAGACCAGCGTGTGCCACCGCACTGGCCGCACGAACGATCTACCACCCCGGCGAGGACGGTCGGGAGTAGGAGGAGCTGGATGTTCCAGAACGCCGACGAGGCCAAGAAGTTCATCGCGGACGAGGACGTCAAGTTCGTCGACGTCCGCTTCTGCGACCTGCCGGGCGTCATGCAGCACTTCACGGTGCCCGTTGAGGCGTTCGACCCGGACGAGGAGCTGGCCTTCGACGGATCGTCGATCCGTGGTTTCCAGGCCATCCACGAGTCCGACATGGCTCTGCGTGCCGACCTGTCCACGGCCCGTGTGGACCCGTTCCGCCGCGACAAGACCCTCAACATCAACTTCTTCATCCACGACCCGATCACGGGCGAGCAGTACTCCCGTGACCCGCGCAACGTGGCGAAGAAGGCGGAGGCGTACCTGGCGTCGACCGGGATCGCGGACACCGCGTACTTCGGTCCCGAGGCCGAGTTCTACGTCTTCGACAGCGTCCGTTTCGCCACCTCCGCGAACGAGTCCTTCTACCACATCGACTCCGAGGCGGGCGCCTGGAACACCGGCGCCCTGGAGAACAACCGCGGGTACAAGGTCCGCTACAAGGGCGGCTACTTCCCGGTGGCCCCGGTCGACCACTTCGCCGACCTGCGCGCCGAGATCTCCCTGGAGCTGGAGCGGTCCGGCCTGAAGGTCGAGCGCCAGCACCACGAGGTGGGCACGGCCGGCCAGGCGGAGATCAACTACAAGTTCAACACCCTGCTCGCCGCCGCCGACGACCTCCAGCTCTTCAAGTACATCGTGAAGAACGTCGCCTGGCGCAACGGCAAGACCGCGACCTTCATGCCGAAGCCGATCTTCGGTGACAACGGCTCGGGCATGCACGTGCACCAGTCGCTGTGGAGCAACGGCGACCCGCTGTTCTACGACGAGGCCGGTTACGCGGGCCTGTCGGACACCGCCCGCTACTACATCGGCGGCATCCTCAGGCACGCCCCGTCGCTGCTGGCCTTCACCAACCCGACGGTGAACTCGTACCACCGTCTGGTGCCGGGCTTCGAGGCGCCGATCAACCTGGTGTACTCGCAGCGCAACCGCTCCGCCGCGATGCGTATCCCGATCACGGGCTCCAACCCGAAGGCCAAGCGCGTCGAGTTCCGCGCGCCCGACTCCTCCGGCAACCCGTACCTGGCCTTCTCGGCCCTGCTCCTCGCGGGCCTGGACGGCATCAAGAACAAGATCGAGCCGGCCGAGCCGATCGACAAGGACCTGTACGAGCTGGCTCCCGAGGAGCACGCGAACGTCGCCCAGGTCCCGACCTCGCTGAACGCCGTCCTCGACGCGCTGGAGGCCGACCACGAGTTCCTCCTCCAGGGCGACGTGTTCACGTCCGACCTGATCGAGACGTGGGTCGACTTCAAGCGCACCAACGAGATCGCCCCGCTCCAGTTGCGCCCGCACCCGCACGAGTTCGAGCTGTACTTCGACGTGTAAGACGCCTGTGACCTGCAGAAATGCAGGCATGAGCGGCGTGTATCGGTGCAGGTCAACAGTTCGCTGACCTGCACCGACACACGATCGGGACTGCTAAATGAGGCCCTGTCTCCATCTCATGTGCAATGCCCGTGCAACAAACTCGAACTCGTCGTCAGTCCCTCTCATCAAGGCCCGCTCAGTACGGACACCACGTCCTGGGCGTGCGGGTCACGGGGTGGCGCCGCAGTGCCCTGACGCCGCTGCCGCACCACGCCGTCACCGACAGCGGCCGTACCCTTGATGACCCCTCCGTCTGGCGACACCTGCGCACCATCCTCCGCCGCGCCTGCCTAGCCACCATCGCCCTGGAGCAGGGACACCCCCCCCGGGCGGACGTCCAGGACGCCATCGGCCACCGGAAGCCGCGCACCCCCGGCGCTACAACCGGCGCCGCCACCAGCTGCACCACTCCCCGCCTACGGCCTCGCCGACCGGCTCGCGATCTCCGAGGTGTAGATGCTGAGCCCGCGTCCTCCACACCATCACCGGCGCGGCAGGGCCCGGAGGGCCGGAGCGGCGAACGGTCCGTCCGGGGTCGTGCGACCCCGGACGGACCGTTGTTCACTCGCGCGCGATCCGCGACTGTGCGTCAGCGCAGGCCGAACGCCCGGATCACCGTCTGGTGCACCGCGTTGCCCGCCGAGTCCTCGGCGCTCGCCCTGAGCGACACGTAAGACGCCTTCTTCGGCGCGTCCAGGCGGTACCGCCCGTTGTGGTCACAGGTGGCCCTGTGCCACGTCGTGCCGCCGTCGTAGGACATCTCCAGGGTGACCGCGCCGACCCGGCCGGCGCCGACGGCACCCGGCAGCTGAGCGGCGGTGACGGACAGGGTGTCGTGCCGTCCGGCCCGCCCGGCCGGGTCGGTGCCGACCTCGTAGTCGATCTGCACCAGCGGCAGCACCGCGTCGGAGCCGTCCGCCGTCGCCTTCGAGGTGAAGTCCCACTCGGTGTGCGTGCTGGAGGAGTACGGGGTGAACGCCACGTCGCGCTTGCCGGTGACGACCAGCCGGTACGGCAGCTTGCCGGCGCTGGGTGCGTGGCCCGAGACGTTCGTGAAGGTTCCGGTGCCGAGCTCCTTGGTGCCCTGGTAGAGGGTCTGTCGCTGCTCTGCTCCGCCGTCGATCTGGTTCATGCCGACGTGGTTGCGGCTGCCCCAGGCGGGGGCGTCGATGTACAGGTGGTCACCTTTGCGCGTGGGCAGACTGTAGACGTCGTTCAGGTAGGGCCGTTCGATCGGCTTGAACCACTCCTCGGACTGCGTGCTGCCCGCCCGGTAGGAGGTCTTGGCCCCGGCTTCGAAGACCATGCCGTCCGCGTACGCGCTCTGGCTCCAGCTGTTGAAGCCCCCGGTGGAGACCCAGTCGGTGCGCTTCCCGCGCACCGGCTCCGGCATCATGGCGCCGATGGCCCAGTTGTTGTTGTACGTGGGCCAGTCGAACCGGAACTCCCCGCCGGTGCTCCCCGGGGCCGGACTGTCGAAGGTCTCGTCGACCCGGGCGAGGTTCTTGGAACTGCCCTGCACCACCATGCGGGCGGGGATCTCGTTGTGCCAGGTCTGGTCGAGGTCGTAGACGTACGGGCTCACGGGCGCGGAGCCGACCGTGACCGAAGCGCCGCGGACCTGGGCCTGCCGGACGAGCTTCTCGCCCTCGTCGGTGCTGAGCAGGCCCACGTCGAGCGGGATGGGCGACGACCCGAACGGCGCGTTGTACCTGCGGAAGCCGCGGCCGTCCACGTTGTTCACCACCAGCATGAGCTTCGCGCCCGCAGCCATCGCGGCGGCCGCCTGGTCCCTGTCGGACACCTCGTCGTTACGGCGTACCACCACGGCCTTGCCGTGCACGTCGAGGTCAGCGTAGTCGGTGCGCGCGCCCTGACCGGCGAAGACCAGTGGGAGCCTGACGCTGCCCTTGGGCAGGGGGGTGACGCCGTCCTGGCGCAGCACGTCGGTGAAGTCGGTCGTCCGGGTGGAGACGGACAGTGCGGGCTGCTCCTTGCGCCACCGAGCCGCCAGGTAGAAGTCGCCATGGGTGACCTGGTGGGTGGTCGGCTGGGCCCACAGGCTGTCGTAGTTGGTCTGGGTCTCCATGTAGTCCCGCCAGATCTGGCCGCCCATCAGGCGGGTGTAGTCCAGTCGCTGGTAGGTCGTCTCGGTCCGCTGAGGGGCCGTCATGTCGATCCGGTCGATCTTGGACGCATCGAGCGTGACGGTGGTGTCGCGGTCCAGTCGGACGTCTGGGTCGCCCAGCAGCGCCATGCCCCACGAGTGGGGACCGTGGACGCCCTGCACCGTCTTGAAGGACAGCACCGAGTACACGTCGTTGGGCAGGTACGTCTGCGCCGTACCGGAGTCGTCGATCACGACGAACGCCGGGGAGTCGTCACCGGACCTGAGCAGTTCGACCACGCCGGACATGGGCCGCCCCTGGGCGTCCTTGAACTCCATGGTCAGTTTGTGCTCGACATCGCCGAGGGAGACGGCGGTGTGCGCCGCGACCTTGCCGGCCGCGGTCTTCGCGAGGACCTGGCCGGTGTACCGGCCGCCGGCGGTGATGCCCGAACCGTCGATCGTCACGGTGACACCGGCGCTGCCGTGCGCGGGCACGACCACCTGGGAGGCGGAGAGCCGGAACACCCCGGCGGGGGCGTGTGCCGCCTCGACGCTCAGCGCGAGGGTGACGGGAGTGTCCGTGGTGTTGGTGTACGTCACCGGGCGCCGCACGCCGTCGGCGGGATTCTGCGGAACCTGCGCGGCGTACGCGGTGGCCGTGGCGAAGACTCCGGCATGTGAGGCCGCGGCGACGTCGAGGCGGCCACTGCCTGCCTGGAAGGCGTTGTACTGCGGGGTCTGCCGGGAGCTGCTGGCCAGCAGATCCTTCAGCTGGCTTCCGGTGAGGTCCGGATGAGCGGCGGCCATCAGCGCGGCGGCGCCGCTCACGTGGGGCGTGGCCATGGAGGTGCCGCTCATGGTCTGGTAAGCGCCCTCGCCGTTGCCGTCGAACCGGGAGTTGGCCGCGAGGATGTCGACGCCGGGGGCGGTGATCTCCGGCTTCAGCGCGCCGTCCACGCGGGGACCCTGGCTCGAGAACTCGGCCAGGGAGTCGTCGGAGTCGACGGCACCCACGGTCAGCGCGTCGCTCGCCGCGCCCGGTGCGCCGATGGTGTCGGGTGCCCCCGAGTTGCCGGCGGCGACGACGAACAGCGCGCCGGTCTCGGCGCTGAGCCTGTCGACAGCCTGGCTGAGGGGGTCGGTCCCGTCGGACGGCTGACCGTCGCCGAGGCTCATGTTGATGACCTTGGCGTGCTGGTCGACCGCGGCCCATTCCATGCCGGCCAGGACCCAGGAGGTCTGACCGGACCCGGTGTCGTCCAGCACCTTGCCGATGTCGAGGCGGGCGCCGGGGGCGGCACCCTTCTCCCTGCCGTCGGAAGCCGCGCCGCTACCGGCGATGATGGACGCGACATGCGTGCCGTGACCGAAGTGGTCGTCCGTGTTCTCGTCCGGTACGAAGCTCTGCCGGCCCGCGATGCGGTCCGCGAGGTCGGGGTGTCCCGCATCGACGCCGGTGTCGAGGACGGCCACGTCCACGCCCTGTCCGGTGTTGCCGTCCGCCCAGACCTGGGGGGCACCGATCTGCGCCGTGCTGTCGGCGAGGTCGGCATGGACGAGGCCGTCCAGCCAGATGTGCGTGATCCCGTCGGCGAAGGCCGGTGCGGCGGACTGCTCGCGGGCTCCGTCTGTCGTCGCCGTCCCGGCCACGGACTTCCAGAAGTCCGCGGCGTGCGAGCGGTCCGCGGTGAGGGCGGCGCCGTTGATGCCGTCGAGGGTACGGACCCGGGTCGCCCCGTCGGGCAGAGCGCTGCCCCTGCTGCGCGCGTCGGCGGAGTGCCTGTAGGAGACGATGAGCGGCAGCCGGTCACGGTGCGCGTCGTCGTACCTGTCGGCGATCATGGCCGTGATGTTGAACAGCTGCCGGTCCAGGATGCCCTTGGCCACGAAAGGCAGTACGGACTCGGGGAACACGTAGAGGTCGTCGCCCGACGTCAGGATGTGGGTCTCCACCGGACGCCCGTCGGCACCGCGGACGCTGACGATGCCTCCGGTCCCGTTGCCGGTGCCGGGACTCTGCCGGGTGGTGACCACGTCACCGGTGATCAGCGTGACGGAGTGGTCGCCGGCGGGCACCCGGTCGGACGTGGATGCGGTGGACGGGGAGCCGACGGCGTCGGAACGGGCTGCTGAGGACGCAAAGGCCAGCGCGTCGTAGGGGCCGGCCAGCGCGAGTACCAGAGCGCCGACGGCAACCGACACACTCCAGCGTCTGCGGTGGTGTGCTTTCACAGGGTCTCTCCCGGCTCTGCAGTCGGGCAGAGCACGGTCGTGGCCTCTGCCGTCCAAGTGGCGCCGCCTGACCGGTCGTAGGCGCCGACGGTGCTCGGACCCTTCCACAGGTGGCGTGAACGTTCCGAGTGAAAGCTTGTGAACGACCAATGTCTAGATCAAACTCGTGTCGTACACCGCCAGGTGGCGATTCGCGCCACGACCGTCCCGACTGCTCGCCGGGCGGTGATCACTGGGAGGGCAGCCGGTGCTGAGCACCCTGGGGATCAGCGAGTTCGACGAACAGGTCTACCGCACCTATCTGACCAAGTCGGACCGGACGACTGCGGAGATCGCCCAGACCCTGGGCACCACGCCCAGCCGGATCAGGCGCACCGTCTCCCGGTTGGTGGAACTGGGCATGCTGAGAAAGGAAGGACACGGCCAGTACCGACCGGTCAGCCCGCACACCGCGCTGAGGGCACTGCTGGCCAGACGCCGAGCCGAGACCGAGGCGGCGTTCACCGCGGTGTGGGGCACCGTCGACGACCTGGCGGACGAATACCGTGCCCGTCGGCTGCGGGAGGATCCGACCGGACTGGTGGAAGTGATCACCGGCGAGGCGGAGATCACGCTGCGCGTCGCCGAACTGATGCAGTCGGTCCGCACCCACTTCTGGGTGCTCGATCGGCCGCCCTATCTGGGCCCCTACAGCACCGAGTTGGAGGAGGCCCTGACGATGGACCTGCTGGGCCGCGGCGTCGACATACGCTCGGTCTACACCCCGGAGGCGCTGGCGCGGCCGGGCCGTTTCGAGCTGATCACCCACCTCGCCCAGATCGGCGAGCAGGCCCGCATCCTGCCGACCCTGCCGTTCAGACTGCGCATCATGGACCGACGCGTCGCGCTGGTCGCGCTGGTCCCGGGGCGCTACGACAGGATCGCCGTCGTCCACCAGTCGGGCCTGCTCGACGCACTCCTGGAGTTGTTCGACTCCTACTGGCAACGTGCGCAGTCCCTCGTCGCGACCGATCCGGCGGCGCCCGACGGGCCGAGCGCGCAGGACCTCCTGCTGCTGAAGATGATGCAGGCGGGATACAAGGACCAGGCAATCGCCCGGCAGTTGGGGACGAGCGCGCGCACCGTGACCCGCCGGATCGCGGCGATTGCGTCCGGGCTCGGCCTCGACACCCGCTTTCAGGTGGGAGTCGAGGTCGCCAAGAGGGGCTGGATCTGAGACCTGGTGTCGGTCACGTCCGCGTGTGTCGACGTGAAGAACTGGCGAATCAGCACCAACGTCCGCCTCGACGCCCGACACACAACCACACTCCTGCGGGCTCTCCTCGTGCTGACGAACAGCGAGATCCAACCCTGACAGTCGCTCGCCTGCCACCGATCATGTCCGCCACCGGCACCAGCGCCAGCACCTCAGCCCTCGCCCATGCCGGCCCCGTGACCAGCGATACGCGCGGGCGGCCTCCGCTTGATCATGTGCTCCGGTCAATGGGGCACGGGACCAGTACGAAGGCCGTGCGGGTGAGTCTGCTGCCTGACGCTGTTCCGGCGGAGGCGTTCGCGTACGCCTCACGCTTTACCGAGGGCACATTGATCCGCCTGGAGGTCGACCGCCTGCCCGGCGGCCACGATCCGCTCCCCGTCTGGCTGTGGTCCTCGGCCACAGCTCGCCCTGCCCGACCCGCGCACCGAAACCCAACCGACCCGGCCCCGGCCGACCGCCCGGCTCGAAGAACCGGGCACTCCGCCATGCGCCACGGCGTGGGCAGAACAGTCAGACAGCCCAAGGTCATCACCGAACGTGACCAGACCGGACCAGAAAGTACAAACGCAGGGAAAGCGCCCTGGTATGACGCTCAGCCACGGCGTGGACATCTACACGCTCGCCGACCGGCTGGGCCACTCCGACCCTGCCTTCACCCTGCGCAGGTACGTGCATCGCGTACCGAACGCCGGTGACAAGCTGCGTGCGGCCTTGCGTAGCGTCTACCAGCACACGCCCTGACCTGGCGTGCAACATCCGTGCAAGACGATCTTGAGCACGGGACGAAAGCGCAGGCCAGAAGGCTGGACGTGTATTACTTCGACGTGTGACAGACGCGCTGAGGCGCCGACCGAGGCCCCGCCGCTCCCCCGGGAACGGCGGGGCCAAGGCGTTCCCGGCTCAGGTCAGCGCGGACGCCGACGGTACGACCACGCCGTAGAGGTCGGCGACGGTGGCGAGGGCGCTGTGGTGGAGCTGGTCCGCGGTCACCTCGGCCTGCGGGGTGCGCAGGGGGCGGGTCGCGCAGGCGTCGGCCACCACGGTGGGGCGGTTGCCGCGCAGGAACGCGCCCTGGGCGGTGAACAGGACGCACATGTGGGTCATGAAGCCGGCGATCACCACGTCCTGGTGGCCGGCCGCGTCCACGTGCTCGCCCAGGTCGGTGCCGTGGAACGCGTCGGGGGCGCCCTTCACGACGACGGGCTCGCCGTCGGCGGGGGCGACCCGCGGATGGATCCGACCGATCTCGGCGCGGGTGTCGTACGGGGTGCCCGGGCCGCCGTCGTGGACGACGTGGATCACCCGGGCGCCCGCGGCCCGCGCCGTCGCCAGCAGTCCGGCCGCGGCGTCGAGCGCGGCGTCCCAGCCGGCCAGCTCCAGCACGCCCCGCGTGTAGGTGTTCTGGTAGTCGACCAGGATCAGCGTGGAGCCGGCCGGCGTGGCCGGGGTCTGGTCGAGGCCGTTCAGTTCGCGCAGCGTCGTGGTGGGCATGACCGCCCTCTCCTCGGTGGTGTGGTGGGTACGTGATCACGCTAGGAGCCGCCCCCGCATGGCAGCAATGTCGGGTAACTTGCAGATCCGGACATCCGGAGGGGGAGGGCGTGGGCGGGAGCCGGCGGTTCATCGTGATCATGCTGTTCGACGGCGTCGACCTGCTGGACGTCACCGGCCCGCCGGAGGTGTTCGCGCTGCTCCGGCGGGAGACCGGCGAGGAGACCGGTTACGAGGTCGTCCTGGCCGCCGCGGCCATGGAGCCCGTCACGACCGCCGCCGGGGTGCGGGTGCTGCCCGACCTCACCTTCGCGGAGGTGTCCGGGCGTGCCATCGACACGCTGCTGGTGCCGGGCTCGGTCGAGGTCGACGAGGAGCGGCGGGTGCAGGCCCTGGCCGACCCCGCCGTCGTCGCCCAGGTGCGGACGCTCGCCGCCCGCAGCCGGCGCGTGGCGTCCGTCTGTGTGGGCGCCCACCTGCTCGCCGCCGCCGGTCTGCTGGACGGCAGGCGGGCCACCACCCACTGGTCGACCGCCGGGCAGCTCGCCGTCGAGCATCCCGCCGTCGAGGTCGACGCCGACCCGATCTTCATCCATGACGGCGGGGTGTGGACCGGCGCGGGCATCACCGCCTGCCTGGACCTGTCCCTCGCGCTGGTCGCCGAGGACTTCGGGGAGGCCGTCGCCCTGCGGGTCGCCCGGCAGCTGGTCATGTACCTGAAGCGGCCGGGCGGGCAGAGCCAGTTCAGCGTGCCCGTCGAGCCCGTCTCCAGCACCCCGCGCATGGCCGATCTGCGCCACTTCGTCGCCGAGCACCTCACCGGGCCGATGGCCATCGCCGACCTCGCCCGGCACGCCCACGTCAGCGAGCGCCAGCTCGCCCGGATCTTCAAGGCGGAGCTCGGCATGACCCCGGCCGCCTACCTCGAGGCGGCCCGCGTCGAGGCGGCACGGAACCGGCTCGAAACCACGGACGACACCCTGGACCGCGTCGCCACCGCATGCGGCTTCGGTACGGCCGACACACTGATCCGGGCGTTCCGCCGCAAGCTCGACACGACACCCACGGAGTACCGGAGCCGTTTCCGCCGTTCCGGCTGACCGGCTTCCGCCGCCGTGCAACCTTTCCCGCTTCTCAAACTTCCTACTGTCGGGAGATCATCCCTCCGGATCGTGTCGGACGAGAGAGGTTGAACGGGGATGCCGGAACAGAACGACTGGGAGCGCGAGTTCGATCACACCTGGGCGAACTCCGCCGAGCACAAGGAGCCCTCCGCCCGGGCCCGGATGCTCGCCGCCCGCTGGAAGGAGAACCCGCCGAACCCGGCGCCCTTCCGCGCCGACCCGGACCCGGTGCCGCGCCGGTCCTCCTGGGTCTCGACGGCCGTGGTCCTCGGCTGCGTGGCGGTGGTCATCGTGCTGCTGGGGTACGCCCAGATGCGCTCGCCGTACTGACCCTTTGCCCCGACTAGAGCGGTTCCGGACCACTTCATGGCAATCCACAGGTGCACACTGGACAGCGGGACGAGTGCCTGACTGCGGGGTGATGCAAGATGCGGAGCCGGTTCCGGAGCGATCGGCGGCTGACCGTGCGTATGGGTCTCACGCTGTTCCTGCTCGGGCTGCTGTACGTGGGCTTCGTCGCCGCACTGATCGTGCTGCTGAAGTCCTGGGTGCTGGTCGCCGTCCTGATCGGGGCGCTGTTCGTGGCGCAGTTCTGGTTCTCCGACCGGATCGCGATGTTCGCCATGCGCGGGCGGGTCGTGGAGCGGGAGGAGTATCCCGAGCTGCACGCCGTGGTGGACCGGCTGTGCGCGATCGCGGACCTGCCCAAGCCGGCGGTCGCCGTGTCCGCGATGGACATGCCGAACGCGTTCGCGACCGGGCGCAGCGCCGGGCACGCGGTCGTCTGCGTGACCACCGGGCTGCTGCGCCGGCTGGAGCCGGCGGAGCTGGAGGGCGTGCTCGCGCACGAGCTGTCGCACGTGCGGCACAAGGACGTCGCCGTGATCACGGTCGCGTCGTTCCTCGGGGTGCTCGCGGGCCTGGTCGTACGGTTCGCCTTCTACTCCCAGGTCTTCGGCTCGGGCCGCCGGGACCAGAACACGGCCGCGGTCTTCGCCGCGGTCCTCGGCGTCTCGGCGGCCGTGTACGCGATCAGCTTCCTGCTGATCCGGTCGCTGTCCCGGTACCGGGAGCTGGCGGCCGACCGCGCCGCGGCGCACCTGACCGGCCGGCCGTCGGCGCTGGCGGCGGCGCTCACCAAGGTCTCCGGGGAGATCGCCCGGATCCCGACCAAGGACCTGCGCACGGCCCAGGCGTTCAACGCGTTCTACTTCACCCCGGCGACCGGCCGGGAGCCCGGCATCGAGCGGTTCTTCTCCACGCACCCGACCCTGGAGCAGCGGCTGGAGCAGCTGGGCCGGATCTCGGCGGAGCTGGGCGAGGCCGCCACCCCGGGGAAGGCGGGCTGACCGGTGGGGCTGCTGGACATCCTGCTGGGCCGTACGAAACCGGTCGCGCCCGATCTCGACCAGCTCTTCGCGCTGCCGTCGGCGGCCGTGACGCTGGAGGTGGCGGCGGGTTTCACGCCGACCGGGGTCGGGGCGGTGTGCTTCGCCACGGTGGAGGGCGCGGCCTTCGAGCAGATGCACCGTGAGGTGCAGGCGCTGCTGGACGCGGACACCGACCGGACCGGCCCGCCGGTGGAGCTGTGCCAGGACGGCTACGGCTACTCCTGGCTGGTGTCCCGGCGCTCCCCCGACCAGCTGCCCGAACTGGTCAACGATCTGCACGCCGTGAACAGTTCGCTGGAGGTCAACGGCTTCGGCCCGCAGTTGCTGTGCTCGCTGGCCGGGTTCACGGACGCCGGCGGCCGGAGGCTGGCGCTCGTCTACCTCTACAAGCGCGGCACGTTCTACCCGTTCGCCCCGCTGCCCGGCGCCGCCGAGCGGCGGGACACCGCGCTGGAGCTCCAGCTCAGGGCCACGCTCGGCGACGACCTGCGGATCGAGCAGGACCTCGGCCGCTGGTTCCCGGTGTGGGGCGCCCCCGGCCTGTGACAGCCGGCGACGCCCCGCTCACCTCCCGCTCTTCTCCCGCCCCTGCCGCCGGGCCTCGAAGGGCCGCTCACGGCGGTAGCGGCGCTCCCACCTGGCCTGCCGGTCCCGGCGGTCCCGGTACGCCCGGTAGCTGTCGGGCGGGGCGCCGGTGCCGGTGCCGGCCGGCGGGGTGGTGCCGGGCGAGCCGCGGCCGTGCGTCGCGTACAGATACAGCAGGGCGACGGCGGCGAGCCACCAGAGGTGGTTTCCGGTTCCGAGGATCACCAGGACGACGGTCCCGGTCGCGAGAATGACACGCATGACGGACCTCCTGGGGTGAGTCGGGGGGATGCGCTTGCGTTCGCTCAGCGTAGAGACATCGTGACCGTCCGTGCACTCCGTTTTTCCTCGGCGCGGGCGGCCGTGAGTGAATGGCCCGCATGGATGAACTCACCGACTTCAACCACCCGTACGACGGTGAACGGCTCAGCGGGGTGAGCGCCGGACGGCCAGGCCGCACCACCGCACTCCTGTTGCACGGCGCGGGCAACGGCAGCAAGCAACGGCTGCTGCCCCTCCTGGCCGACTTAGCCGCCCACGGCTGCCGTGCCCTGGCGTTCGACTTCTCCGGCCACGGCGAAAGCACGGGCGCGCTCGCGGAGTTGAGCCTGCGGCGGCGGTACGAGCAGGCGGTGGCGGTGCTCGACGCGCACGTCCCGGAGGACGACCCGCTGATCCTGGTCGGCTTCAGCATGAGCGGGCAGACGGTGGCGGACCTGGTACGGCACTACGGGCGCCGGGTGGCGGCGGTGGGCCTGTGCGCGCCCGCCGTCTACACGCCCGAGGCCTGGGACGTGCCGTTCGGCACCGGCGAGGGCCGCTTCTCGGAGCTGATCCGCACGCCCGAGAGCTGGCGCGACTCCCCCGCCCTGGAGGCGTTCCGCTCGTACGAGGGCCGGGCGGTGCTCGCGGTCCCCGGCACGGACACGATCATCCCGCCGACGGTGACCCGAGCCGTCCAGGAGGCGCTCTCGACCCGCGCCCACTGCACCCGCTTAGACCTCCCCGACGCCGACCACATGCTGGGCCTGTGGCTCCACGACCACCCCGAGGACCGCCGGGAGTTCGTGAAGACCCTGCTGTAGCCCGGCCCGCGGGGGCCGCGGGCCGGCACCGGCGCGCGGCTCCACCGCCTCGCCCCACGCGCGGTGTCAGTGGCACCGGCGACCATGGCGACAGCGCATCGCGAGCCGAAGGGGAGGCCGGTATGGCGGAGGAACGGCGGTACGTCGACGTGGTGGAGCGGCGGGCCCGGCTGGCCGTGCGGCACCGGCTGGCCGGGGCGGCACGGGCGGTGACGCCCGAGGAGGTCGCGGCCTCCCTGGTCGCCCTGCACGGCTCGGACCCGGCGACCGTGCACCTGGCGGTGGCCGCCCGGCTGACCGACCCCGCGCAGGCGGTACCGGAGACGGAACGGGCGCTGTACGAGGACCGCACGCTGGTGCGGATGCACGGCATGCGGCACACGGTGTTCGTGTTCCCGGCGGACCTGACGGCCGTCGTCCACGCCTCGACGGGCCTCGCGGTGGCCGCCCGTGAGCGTGCGAGCCTGCTGCGGGACATGGCGCTGGCCGGCGCCCCGGACGCGGCGTGGCTGGCGGAGGTCGAGGAGGCCACGCTCGCCGCGCTGGCCCGGCGCGGCCAGGCGACGGCGGCGGAGCTGGCGGCGGACGAGCCCCGCCTGCGCGAGCGGTTCGTCCACGCGGCCGGGAAGAGCTACGAGGGCGTCCACACGGTCTCGACCCGCCTGCTGCGCGTGCTCGGCGTGGAGGGCAAGGTGGTCCGGGGCCGCCCGCTCGGCTCCTGGACGTCGAGCCAGTTCCGCTGGGCGCCGGCGCCGCCCCACCCCGAGCTGGACGTGGCCGGGGCCCAGGCGACCCTGCTGCGCCACTGGCTGCGGGCGTGCGGCCCGGCGACCGAGGCGGACCTGAAGTGGTGGACGGGCTGGACGCTCCGGGAGGTCCGCCGCGCGCTGGCGGCGCTCGGCGCCGAGGAGGTCCTGCTGGACGAGGGCACGGGATACGTCGGTGCCGGGGACGCGGAGCCGGTGACGGGCCCCGGCGCGCCCTGGGCGGCGCTGCTGCCCGCCCTGGATCCCACGGCCATGGCCTGGCAGCGGCGCGACTGGTACCTGGACCCGGCGTTGCGCCCCCTGCTCTTCGACCGCAGCGGCAACGTGGGTCCGACCGTGTGGTGGAACGGCCGCGTGGTGGGCGGCTGGGCCCAGCGCGCGGACGGCGAGATCGTCTGGCGGATCCCCGAGGAGGGCGCCCGCCGGGAGGCCGCGGCCGAGGTCACGGCGGAGGCGGAGCGCCTGCGCGACCGGCTGGACGCGACCCGGATCACCCCGCGCTTCCGGACCCCGCTGGAGCGGGAACTGACGGCGTGACGGTGCCGGGTGCCCCACGCCGGTGACGCGGGGCACCCGGCACCACGGCCGGCTCAGCGCGAGTAACGCATCAGCGCCCGCACCATGTGGCACGTGGTGTCGGACGGCGGGCGCATCCCGATCCGCTCCGCCGTGCCGCGGATCGTCTCGTTCCGGGCCTGGTCCGGCAGGTACACCCCGGAGTCGAGCAGGGCTATGGCCAGGCGCATGGCCTTCAGGCGCCGGTTGTGCGCGACGTACCACTCGCGCGGCCGTCCGGCCGGCAGCGGTCGCTTCGCCTCGGGCTCGTAGGGCGAGTCGAACAGCACGGAACGCTTGGCGGTGGACTGGGTCGGCAACGGCTTCGGCTTCAGGGCGGCAGCGGGCACAGGCATCCTCCTGTCGCGGTCAGGGCACACGCCGGGGTCCGGCGCGCACCCTCGAACACTGCTTCTATTCTACGGGCCACCACTGACAAAATCCCCTGGCCACAAGGGCTTTCGGGGATCCAGTGACGGGGGTGCAGAACGGGTTTCGCGTACCGTGTGCGGCATGGAGATCTGGATCAATCCGGCCTGTTCCAAGTGCCGCAGCGCGATCAGTCTGCTCGACGCCGAGGGGGCCGAGTACACCGTCCGCCGTTACCTGGAGGACGTGCCGAGCGCCGACGAGATCAGGGCCGTACTCGGCCGGCTGCACCTCGAACCGTGGGACATCACCCGCACCCAGGAGCCGGTCGCCAAGGAGCTGGGACTCAAGGAGTGGCCGCGGGACGAGAGCGCGCGGGACCGCTGGATCACCGCGCTCAGCGAGCACCCCAAGCTGATCCAGCGCCCGATCATCACCGCGGACGACGGTACGGCGCTGGTGGCCCGCAGCGAGGAGGCCGTACGGGAGGCCCTCTCCCACGGCGGCAACGGCTGAGAGCGCATCAACTCCCAGGTGACGCAGGTCACTTCACCGGCTCCCGCAACCGCTGAGCAGCCTCGTTCGGTATCTCGTACATAGCGGCGTACGCTCCCCCTACCTCTTCAGGAGGCGCGCATGTCGCGCAGGAGAACTCTCGGTACGAAGAAGAAGCTCGCGCTGCTCGTCAGCGCCGCGGCGGTGGCGGGCGGCGGGGCGTTCGCCCTGGCGTCCACCTCCAACGCCGCGCAGAGCCCGCAGGACGCCAGGACGCTGTCCGCCGGGGACTCGACCGTCTGCCAGGGGCTGGCCACGGCCCTCGGCAACAACGAGAGGTTCATCGCGGACCAGAAGACGAAGCCGGACGCGCAGTCGGCGGCCCGGATCGCCAACCGGCAGGCGGTCATCGAGCAGATCAAGGTCCAGCAGAAGGCGTCCGGTTGCACCGTTGGGGAGTCGGCTCAGGGCTCCCAGGCGGCGCAGGGCGGCGGCGCCGGGCAGGGCGGCGGTCAGCAGGCGGGGGGCGCCCAGCAGGGCGGCGAGCAGCAGGCCGGAGGCGTCCAGCAGGCCGCCGGCCGGCAGGTGTGCAAGGGCTCCACCGTGACGCTCTCCGGCGAGGGCGGCGCCCCGGCCGCGTCCAGCGACCAGTTCCCGGCCGGGACGACCCTGAAGGTCACCAACCTGGACAACGGCAAGTCCACCACGGTGAAGGTGACGTCCGTCTCCGGCAGTTGCGTCCTGCTCAACAACGCCGCCTTCGAACAGGTCCGGGAACCGGGCAAGTTCCTCATCCGGCGCGCGGTGATCGAGAAGGTGGGGTGAGGCTCAGGGAGCCGACAGGAAACCGGTGAGGTGGCGGATCAGGGCCGGCGGTGCCGTCTGTGGCAGCGCATGGTGGGAGACGTCCGGCAGTACGGCCGTCTCCGCGTGCGGCAGCAGCGCACCGGCCCGCGCCACCACCTCGTGAGGGTGATGGGTCCTGCTGTTCGCGGCCACGAGCAGCAGGACCGGCACCCGCAGGGCGCGCAGCGCGTCCGGCGCCGGCCGGGGCCCGGTCACCGGCTTCGCCGCCGGGAAGCCGGCGGCGGCCTCCTGGAGCGCCAGCCAGTCGGGGTCGAGCGCCGCTCCCCCGGTCTCCCACTCCAGGAAGGCGCGGACCCGGCGGGGTGCGGGCCGCAGCAGCATCGGCAGCGCGTGCAGCAGGTACGCCGTCGTGAACCCGGCGAAGCACTGGGTCGGGTCCAGGAGGAACAGACGGCGCACCCGGGCGGGCGCGCGCAGCGCGTGGTGCAGGGCGATCCAGCCGCCGTAGGAGTGGCCGCCGAGGTCGGTCAGACCGACACCGAGGCCGTCCAGGACGGCGTCCAGCCAGTCGGCCAGGTCGGCGACCGTGCGGGGGTGGCGGTCGCCGGCCCGGCTCAGCCCGGGTGCGCCGGGCAGGTCCACGGCGTGCACCCGGCGGATCCGGGCGAGGCCGGCGGCCTGCGCGTACCAGGAGGCGGAGGTCGCTCCGCCGCCGCCCGGCAGCAGGAGCAGCGGTGGCGCGTCCCGCGGGCCGCAGACGTTGACGTGGGCCTCGCCGAAGGGTGTGGCGACCGTCAGCGCCTCACGGTCGGCGGGCCACTTCGCCATCACCTTGTCGTACGCAACCCGGTACGCCTCCCGGTCGTGTCCGGCCATGGCGCCGCCCCCTATCATCTCGCTCAGCAAGATATTCGCCGAGCGAGATGATAGCCGGGAGGCAGCCCGTGTCCACCCCGTCCGGCCCCGCCCCGGGGCCCGAGCTGGAGATCGTCCACCTGCTGCGCGCCACCACCGTGGAACTCGGCCTGCACAGCGGCCGGTTCGCCCAGCGGAACGGCATGCACCCCACCGACGTGCGCGCCCTGATCGCGCTCATGGACGCGCGGCGCGCGGGCGAGGAGATGAGCGCCGGACGGCTCGGCGGCGTGCTCGGGCTCAATTCGGCGGGTACGACCGCGCTCGTCGACCGGCTGGAGGGGGCCGGGCTGGTGCGCCGGGTGCGCGGCGAGCGGGACCGGCGCAGGGTGGTGATCGAGGTGGAGGACCGCGCGGTGGAGCTCGGCCAGGCATTCTTCGGGCCGCTGATCGAGCGTTCGGTGGAGCTGCTGCGCCGCTACGACGACCGCCGGCTCGCGGCGATCCGGGACTTCCTCACCGGCGTACGGGAGGCCGCCGCCGGCGGGCGGTGAGCGGCCCGCACCTCACCCGGCGCGGCCTCACCGGGTGAGCCCGGACACAGAACGACCAGGTAACACGGGGTTCACAAACGAGCAATGGACGGGAAACGGCCTGTTGACAGGCTGCCCGGCAGATCGAGCGGCGCACCGGTGCCGCAGCGCCGCAGCACCCGCGAGTGCACCCGACCCACCCCCGAAGGATGTGGCCCCGTGACCTTCAAGGCTGAGTACATCTGGATCGACGGCACCGAGCCGACGGCCAAGCTGCGTTCCAAGACGAAGATCATCACGGGTGCCCCGGCCGGTCTCGACGCGCTGCCGATCTGGGGCTTCGACGGCTCCTCCACCAACCAGGCCGAGGGCCGCTCCTCGGACTGCGTGCTCAAGCCGGTCTTCACCTGCCCGGACCCGGTCCGCGGCGGCGACGACATCCTGGTGCTGTGCGAGGTGCTCGACACCGACATGCAGCCGCACCCGTCCAACACCCGCGCCGCGCTGGCCGAGGTCGCCGAGCGGTTCGCCGCGCAGGAGCCGGTCTTCGGCATCGAGCAGGAGTACACCTTCTTCGACGGCTCCCGCCCGCTGGGCTTCCCCGAGGGTGGCTTCCCGGCCCCGCAGGGCGGCTACTACTGCGGTGTCGGCGCCGACGAGATCTTCGGCCGGGAGATCGTCGAGGCCCACCTGGAGAACTGCCTGAAGGCCGGTCTCGGCATCTCCGGCATCAACGCCGAGGTCATGCCGGGCCAGTGGGAGTTCCAGGTCGGCCCGCTCGCCCCGCTGGAGGTCTCCGACCAGCTGTGGGTGGCCCGCTGGCTGCTGTACCGCACCGCCGAGGACTTCGGCGTCTCCGCGACCCTGGACCCGAAGCCGGTCAAGGGCGACTGGAACGGCGCGGGCGCGCACACCAACTTCTCCACCAAGGCCATGCGCGAGGGCTACGACGCCATCATCACCGCGTGCGAGTCGCTCGGCGAGGGCTCGAAGCCGCTGGACCACGTGAAGAGCTACGGCGCCGGCATCGACGAGCGGTTGACGGGCCTGCACGAGACCGCCCCCTGGGACAAGTTCTCCTACGGCGTCTCCGACCGCGGTGCCTCGGTCCGCATCCCGTGGCAGGTCGAGAAGGACGGCAAGGGCTACATCGAGGACCGCCGCCCGAACGCCAACGTCGACCCGTACGTGGTGACCCGCCTGCTGGTGGACACCTGCTGCACCGCGCTGGAGAAGGCCGGCCAGGTCTGATCCGTACCGCCACGTCCGAGGGGCGCCCGCCGTCATGGCGGGCGCCCCTCGCGCGCGTGACGCCCCGTCCTCACCCCGTCGCTGTCCGAGGAATGAGACGGCAATCCTGCCACCGGCGGGCGGCGGCAGGCCGCTGACCAGGGCGGAATTCCGGAGTTCGGGGTGCACGCAACGTCAATTCCACACCAAGGAAGCGTCCAAGCAGTGAGAGGAGGCTCCTGCCCGGCGCACGCCTCTGCTTCAATGGGCGCATGGACGGCTTCCAGCAGATCACCGCGACGGGTCGCCACGACCTTGAGCCGTTCTGGCCTTCCCGTCAGCACCACGACTTCGACCGTGTGTGTCGCCCCGCGAGGAACGCGCGGGCCCTCTAAAGCCGTACACCCCGGCCTTCGGCCAGCGCGGAACGACGTACGTCCTCCGGCGCGCCCGACCACGAATCGCGGCCGCCGCACCTTCCGACGAACTCCTCGCGCGAAAGAGCTGACCTCTCATGGCGACCTCCCGTTCCCTCTCCACCGCCACCCTGACCGCCCCCGCCGCGAACGGCACCCGACACCGGCTGCGGGCCGTCGACCGGGACGAGGTGGTGGACGTCGCGGACTTCCTGCCGCCCGGCGCCACCTGGCTGCCCGCGCCGCAGCACGCCCTGCCCACCCTGCCGGGCCAGCCGCCGATGGTCGGCTACCTGGTGCTGGTCCCGGCCGACCAGCGGCCCCCGTTCCTGCCGGTCGCGGTCCCGGACCAGCCGGAGACCGAGGCGGACCCCGGCGCCGAACCGCCGGTGCGGATCGACCCCGTGCGGCGCACCGCCAGCGTCGACGGCCGTGAACTCGACCTGACCTACCTGGAGTTCGAGCTGCTGGCGCACCTGGTGGCGCACCCGCACCGGGTGCACACCCGCGACCAGCTGGTCACCACGGTGTGGGGCTACGGCCACGTCGGCGACGGACGCACCGTCGACGTCCACATCGCCCGGCTGCGCCGCAAGCTGGGCGCCGAGCACCGCCAGGCGATCCAGACGGTGCGCCGGGTCGGCTACAAGTACACCCCTCCGACCGCCCGCTGACGATTCCGCCCCTGGCTGGACCGCCGACGCCCATGGCCTGAGCTCCACCGGGCCCGGTGCGGCCACCCGGACACCGCCCGAGCCAGACGGTTCCGCCTCCGGCTGGGCAGCCGACGCCCACGGGCCCGGACTCCGCCGACCGCACGACCCCGGCGAAGCCCCCAGGGCAGCCACCGGGACCGGTGCGGCCACCCGAGCACCGCCCCAGCCAGACGGTCCCCCTCCCGCTGGGCCCCCGGCTCCCACAGGCCCGGGATCCCCGGGACCGGTGCGGTCACCCGGGTACCGCCCGGGTCGGTGCCGTCGAAGTCGCGCACGACCGGGGCGGGGACGTCGGCGGTCGCCGGGCCCGGCGGCCGTGCGGCACCGGTGGGAGCCGGGTGCCAGGGGCCCGGCAGCCGCGTCCCACCGGACGTTCTGCCCTCGGCAGAGCCCCGCGTCGCCACGGCTCCGGACCGGGCACGATCCCGGCATGAGACTTCTCGTGCTGGGCGGAACGGAGTTCGTGGGACGGGCCGTGGTGGAGGCCGCGCTCGGACGCGGCTGGGAGGTGACCGTCTTCCACCGGGGACGGCACCGACCCCCGTCCGGGGTGCGGTCGTTGCACGGCGATCGCACCGCGCCCGACGGCCTCGCCGCCCTCGCGGCGGACGGCGAGGGCTGGGACGCCGTGGTGGACACCTGGTCGGCCGCCCCGCGTGCCGTGCACGAGGCGGCCCGGCTGCTGCGCGGCCGGGCCGGGCGGTACGCGTACGTCTCCAGCCGGTCGGTGTACGCCTGGCCCTGGCCGCGCGGCAGCGCGGAGGACGCCCCGCTGGTCGAGGGCGCCGCCGCGGACGCCGGGGCGACGGACTACGCGCGGGACAAGCGCGGCGGGGAACTGGCCGCCGTCGGGGCCTTCGGCGCGACGGACTCGCTGCTGGTCCGGGCCGGGCTGATCCTCGGCCCGTACGAGAACGTCGGCCGGCTGCCCTGGTGGCTGACCCGGATCGCCCGCGGCGGCCCGGTCCTGGCCCCCGGCCCGCGCGGACTGCCCGTGCAGTACGTCGACGTACGCGACCTCGCCGAATGGCTGCTCGGCGCGCTGGAGCGCGGGCTGTCCGGGCCGTACGACCTGGTGAGCCCGCCCGGCCACACCACCATGGGCGAACTGCTCCAGGCGTGCCTGCGGGTCACCGGCGCGGACGCGGAGCTGCGCTGGACCGGCCCGGAGCCGATCCTGGAGGCCGGGATCGAGCCGTGGACCGAGCTGCCGGTGTGGGTGCCGCCGGGTGGCGAGATGTACGACGCCGTGCATGGCGCGGACGTCTCGCGGGCGGTGGCCACGGGGCTGGTGTGCCGGCCGGTGGGCGAGACCGTCGCGGACACCTGGCGGTGGCTGGCACAGATCGGCGGCAGCGCCCCCCAGCGCCCGGACCGGACCTGCAAGGGCCTGGACCCGGAGGTGGAGGCGAAGCTGCTGGCACGGACCGGGAGCGACCCGACATGACCGTCGGTGTCCGTGAACTCCCGCTGCGCGGGCGGCGGTTGGGGCCGCTGTCACACGGTGGTTCCGTGAGGAATTCGTGAGACCGCTGAACACCTGAGGGGCGGCGCCCGTATGGAAGGGCGCCGCTTCACTCCTGTCGGGCGCCTCGATGCTGCCCCGCAAGGAAGTCAGAGGAGTTCCATGGGACGCAACACACGAAAACGCCGTACGCCGCTGGCCACCAAGGCCATAGCCGCATCGGCGGCCCTAGCGCTCGGTGGGGGCGGGCTGATCTGGGCGAACTTCCACGCCTCGGCTCACGAGTCGGACAACCAGTCGTGGGGAGGCAACCAGACGAAGGCCGCGACGGCGCAGGTCTCGACGATCTCCTGCCCGGACGTGGGACAGAAGCTCACCAACGTGCCGGCGCAGGCCCGTACCGAGGTCGCCGGGGAACTGGCCAACCTCGACCGCCAGATCACCGACGCCTACCAGCGTCTGGCGACCACGCGGGACGCGCAGGCCAGGGACGCGAGCTTCGTGCAGAACTCCATCCTCCAGCCGCTCCAGGACCGGCGGAAGGTGATCCTCGACCGGATCAAGCTGGAGATCACCCGCGTCGGCGGCACCGCTCCCGGCAGCCTGGACACCCTGGCCACCTGCACGGCGCAGAACGCCAACCAGCCCACCGCCGGCGGCCAGCAGCAGAACGGCGGCCAGCAGCAGGGCGGTCAACAGCAGGGTGGCCAGCAGCAGAACGGCGGTCAGCAGCAAGGCGGCCAGCAGGGTCAGAACGGCCAGCAGGGCAACATCGGCGGGCAGGCCGGCAACGGCCCGGTCGCGGCCGACTTCGTGGACATCACCAAGGTCCAGGCGAACGTCAAGGCCAAGCCGCGCGCCGGCCGCAACGCCTCGACCGGCACCTTCACCACGCGCTGCGGTGTGAACGCCAACAAGAACCACAACACCGACAACGTGATCGTGGCCCCCGGTGTGGCCAACGGCGCGCACCACCTGCACGACTACGTCGGCAACCAGAAGGTCAACGCCTTCTCCAGCAACCAGACGTTCCTCCAGGCCGCCACGAGCTGCCAGAACCGAAGCGACCTGTCGTCGTACTACTGGCCGGTGGTCCGCGTCCAGGACGGCACCCAGGACTTCGACCAGAACGCCGACGGCGGTGGCAAGGAAGGCAATGTCGGCCGCATCCTGACCCCGGTGCAGGCGCAGATCAAGTACGTGGGCAGCCCGCGGAGCAAGGTCGTGGCGATGCCGCAGTTCCTGCGGATCATCACCGGTGACGCCAAGACCACCACCAACGGCCTGGCCAACGCCAACGCGCACTGGAGCTGCACCGGCTTCGAGAACAAGGTCCAGCTGACCACGCAGTACCCGATCTGCCCGCGGGGCAGCAAGGTGGTGCGCACGTTCGCCTTCCAGAGCTGCTGGGACGGCCAGAACGTCGACAGCGCCAACCACCGCACGCACGTCGCGTTCGCCGACGCGGGCGGCAACTGCCAGAACGGCTTCAAGGCGATCCCGCAGCTGACGATGCGCCTGGTGTACGACATCACGCCGCCGACCGTCCAGAACGGCCAGGTGAAGAACGCCTACGCGGTGGACGGGTTCCCGGAGCAGCTGCACAAGGCGGCCACGGACCACGACGACTTCATCAGCGTCACGAAGAACGGTCTGGCCAACAAGATCGCCAACTGCGTGAACCGCGGTCAGAACTGCTCGTGATCCCGTAACGGGCGCAGGACAGAAGGCCGGTGACGATCCCCCCTCCCGTCACCGGCCTTCGCCGTGCCCGAAGGCGCTCGTCAGCCGCTGTGCGCGTGGTGGTCGGCGCCGTCCTCCAGGTCGCCGCCGAGCGTGCCGCGCAGCGCCTTGACCACCCCGTCGTCGCCGACGGCGACCCACTTGCGGCCGACCAGGTAGTGACCGCCGTAGTCCTTCGCGTCGTTGATCCACTCACGCTGGCCGCGGTCTGTGGCGAAGGTGGCGAGGATGAACTTCCCCTCCCCGGTACGGCAGATGGCCTGGCGGATCTCGTCCGCGTCGGTCTGCATGTTCGGCGCGCACTTCACCTCGGCGGCCAGGTGCTCCAGGCTGCCGGTCGCGGTGGGCGGCACGGACTCCGTCGTCCCGCCCGAGCCGCAGCCCGCCAGCGTCAGCACGGCCGCGGCGCCGAGCAGCAGTCCTGTCAACCTCATCTGTTTCCTCCGGTCCGGTGGGGCCGAGCATGCTCCGACGCCCTCGGATACGGCTCCCGCGCGCGCTGCGCTCAAAACCGGTGACCGGGCGCGGACGGGTGTGCGAGGGTGACGCGGTGAACCAGAACTGGGAAGACCGCGTGGCCGCCGCCTGGGCCGCCTTCGACGCGTATCCGGAGGAGCGCGCGCACGAGTTCCGCGCCCTGATCGACACCCTCGTCGCCGAACTGCCGGACGACAGCCCGCTCGGGCCCTTCGAGCGGGCCTGCGCCTGGGACTCCACCGGGCACTCCGACAAGGCGGTGCCGCTGTACCGGGAGGCGCTGGCCCGCGGACTCGACGGGTACAAGGGCCGCCGGGCGAAGATACAGCTGTCGAGCTCGCTGCGGAACACCGGCCGGGCGGAGGAGGGCGTCGAGCTCCTGACCCCCGAACTGGACGCGCCGTCGGACGAGTTGGACGACGCGGTGCGGGCCTGTCTCGCCCTGTGCCTGTCCAGCCTCGGCCGCGACCGCGAGGGCCTGTCCCTGGTGCTCGGCGCGCTCGCCCCCCATCTGCCGCGCTACCAGCGGTCGATGGCGAACTACGCCCGCGCGCTGGTCGAACCCCGGGTGTGAACCACTCGTCCGGCGGTGACCAACCGCCGGCTCGCTCGTTCTCCCGGACGTGCAGTCACAGGATGTATCCCAGCGTCACGCACCCTTCCCCGCCGGGAGCGCGGGCCCGGTCGACGTCGAGCAGGCCGAGGCCGCGCTCGTCGAGCACTACCCCCGGCTGGTCCGGCTCGCCTACCTGGTGCTGCCGCCGGGCCTCGGCCGCAGCCGCCGGGTCCTGACCGCACACGCCCTCGCCCAGCGCGCCCTGCCCCGGGGCCGCAGACAGCCGTCCGTGATCCCGGCCCAGGCCGCCGGCCGGGAGGGCGATCCCGGGTACACCTACCTGCGCGAGCGGGTCCTGCGCACGGCCCTGGAGGCGGCCCGCCCCCGCAAGGGGCTGACCCGGCTCACCCGGCTCACCGCGCCGCTGCCCCAGGTGTGGGGCCTGAAGCTGTTCCCGCGCTCCGGCGGCGCCGACGAACTCGCCCTGGACCAGCGGCTGTCCACCCTGTCCGGCCCGGCCCGCGCCGCCTACGTCCTGCGTGGCCTGGAGAAAATGCCCGACCCGGACATCCGCGATCTGCTCGACGCCGCCGGGGTCGCCGACCCCGGGGGCGCGCTGGCCTCGGCGAACAGTGTGCCCATGCAGCCGGGGCTGCTCTCCTCCCCCGAGTTCGACCCCTGCTCGCTCCAGGCGCGGCCCACCGATCTGATGCGCCGCCGCCAGCACGCCAAGGCCGCCCTCGCCGCCGCGGCGGCGCTCGCGGTGTGCGGTGCGCTGATCGCCCTGCCGGGCGGCGGCTGGGGCCCCGACGGCGCCGCCGCGCCCGACTACGCCGAGAACCCGGCCGCCGAGGCCGCCCTCGACCCCGGCAAGGTGGTCCGGGTCTCCCCGACCGCCTGGCGGACCTCGGCCCGGACCGACTTCTCCGTGTGGCCCGCGCGCGGCCCGCTCACCGGCGACAAGGCCCTGCTGCGCCGCGCCCTCGCCGTCTGGGCCCGCCCCGGGGAGGCGGTCCGCGTCTCGGCGACCCCGGGCACGCAGACCGGCGGCCCGGCCGGCCCGCCCCAGTTGCTGTACGCGGGCGAGGTCGACGCCGCCCGGGTGGTGCTCCTCTACGACGGCCTGCGCATCGCCCGCTACGCCGAGCCGAAGAACGGCACGCAGGGCGCGGCGCTGGACTTCGCCCGGGTCGACGGCGCGACGGGCGCCGGGGCGAGCGCGCTGGTGCTGGGCCGCTCCGACGGCAACGTCCGCTACCTGACCGCCCCGTGGGTGACGAGGGCGGCGCAGCGGGACCTGACGAAGCCGGACGCGGGCGCGACACCGCTCACCCTCGCCGACGGCGTCACCGCGCCGCTGGCCAGCCCCGCCGTGCGGACCGGCGGCTGCACCTCGTGGACCGTGCTCCAGCTGACCGACGTCTCCGGCACCCGGCTCACCACCGACCTCGGCGAGCTGGTCCCGGCCCACCTCACGGCCGGCCGGCCCGGCGCGCCCGGGGAGGCGTCCGGCGCGCGGGGCCTGCGCACCTGGGCGCCGTTCGCCTGCTCCCTGGCGGCCGAGCGCTCGTCGGGCATCCGGAGCGTCAACGCCTGGGCGTACGCCGAGCAGCCGCTGCCCGAAGGCACCGGGCCCGGCGCGTGGGTGTGCACCCGGGCGGAGACCTGGCGCGGCGACGGCACGGCCGCGCTGGCCCAGTTCCGCACGCCGGGCGGGGCGGCCGGGGCGGTCGTCGCCAAGGGCACGGATGTGCCGGCCTGTGGACCGCGTGATCCTCATGTGCTGGCCGGTGTGCTGTGGAAGTCGGCGGCGGGGACCTGGTACCTGTTGGCGGCGGGCAGCGAGGGGACGTCGTCGGTCTCCGCGACGGGCGGGGTCACGGCGTCCGCGCGGGGACCGCTGCTCGCCGTCAAGGCCGAGCAGGGCGCGCGGGCGGACCTGAAGGGGACCCTGGCGGACGGCCGGGAGATCGGCGGGCTGCGCTAGCCGGCAGGGGTGGTCCGTGCCGGGCTGTGTCTCCCGGGCACAAAGTGATCGCCCGGTGCTCGACATGTGCTCACGAGCGGCCGGAACCGATCGGTAAAGTGTTCGTATGAGTACCGGGGTGCGCCGCAGGATGGGTGTCGAGGAACGTCGGCAGCAGCTGATCGGCGTCGCCCTCGACCTGTTCAGCCGACGCTCGCCCGACGAGGTCTCCATCGACGAGATAGCCTCGGCGGCGGGCATCTCCCGGCCGCTCGTCTACCACTACTTCCCGGGCAAACTCAGCCTGTACGAGGCCGCGTTGCAGCGTGCGTCGGAGGATCTCGCGAGCCGTTTCGCCGAGCCGCGCGAGGGTCCGCTGGGTGCCCGGCTGCTGCGGGTGATGGGCCGCTTCTTCGACTTCGTGGACGAGCACGGCCCCGGTTTCTCGGCCCTGATGCGCGGCGGCCCGGCGGTCGGCTCCACGACCACCAACGCGCTCGTCGACTCCGTCCGGCAGGCCGCGTACGACCAGATCCTGTCCCACCTGGGCGTGACCGAGGCCTCCCCGCGCCTGGAGCTGGTCGTCCGCTCCTGGATCTCGCTCGCCGAGTCCACGGCGCTGATCTGGCTGGACGGCCGACGCATCCCCCGCGCCGAGCTGGAACGGCAGCTCGTCCACGACTTCGCGGCGCTCGCCGCCGTCAGCGCCGCCTACGACGAGGAGATGGCGACGGTCCTGCGCGGCATCCTCAAGGAGGAGCCGGCCGAGAGTCCGCTCGGCGAACTGGTCGGCCGGCTGACAGCGCTCGCCTCCTAGGGCTTGATGCCCACCCCCGTCCACAGGCTGACCTCGGCGTCCGTGGGGATGTCGGAAGCGGGCCGGGTGGTGTCGGGGCGCCAGTGGTGGCCCACGGTGACACCCGGGTCGAGGAGTTCGAGCCCGTCGAAGAAGCGGGTGACCTGCGCACGGGAGCGGAACTGCACCGGGGTGCCCGCGGAGGTGTAGATGTCGGTGACCTTCTGCCAGGTGGCCGGGTCGAAGTCGGGCGTGCAGTGGCTGAGCGCCAGGGCGCTGCCGGAGGGCAGGATGCCGAGCAGGCGGCGGACGATGCCGTACGGGTCCTGGGCGTCGGTGACGAAGTGCATGAGGGCGTTCAGGGACAGCGCCACGGGCCGGCTCAGGTCCAGTACCGCGGTGAGCTCGGCGGAGTCCAGCAGTGTGTCGATGTTGTTGACGTCCGCCTCGATGTACGTCGTACGGCCCTCACGGGTGCTGCGCATGAGGCGCTCGGCGTACTTGAGGACGAGCGGGTCGTTGTCGGCGTAGACCACCCGGGCGTCGGGGACCACGGACTGGGCCACCTGGTGCAGGTTGGGCTCGGTGGGGATGCCGGTGCCGATGTCCAGCCACTGGCGGATGCCGTGTTCCCGGGCGAGGACGCGGGTGGCCCGGTGCATGAAGGCCCGGTTCTCACGGGCGCACACGAAGATGGCGGGATACGCCTCGGCCACGCGTTCGGCGGCCTGCTTGTCGACCTCGAAGTGGTCCTTGCCGCCGAGGTAGTAGTCGTACATGCGGGCGGAGTGCGGCCTGCTGGTGTCGATACTCCGTGTGGGCTGCGAGCTGGTCATCCTGTCCCTTTCGGTGGGGGGTGCGTCGGCTGTCCGGGTCAGTGGGCCGTCAGGTGGTCGGCCAGGCCCCTCTTGACCCCCGTGACGAACGCCGTGATCTCTTCCGGCGTGTAGATCAGCGCGGGACCGTCGGGATCCGTCGACTGCCGCACGGCCACGCGTCCGTCGGCGAGTCGCTTCGTCTCCACGCACTGGCCCCCGTTGGGGCCGCTCCACGGGCACTCCCAGCCCTGGTCCCCCAGGTCCGAGGCGGGCATCCCGTTGTAGACACTGCCCTCGGCGATGGTCATGAGTACTCCTTGCGCATGCGGTCCAAGAGCGCCCTGCTGTCCGCGGACGAGGTCAGCAGCGACATGCGGTTGTGCGCCTCCAGATGCGCCACGACGTCGGAGCGCTGGTCGAGGTACACGGCGGCGGAGAGGAGTTCGCTGTAGACGATGTCGGGCAGTTCCGGCTCCTCGAACCGGAAGTAGGTGAAGGGGGCGCACGCACCGACGTGCGCGCACGCCGTGAAGGGCACGATGTCGAGGCTGACGTGCTCCAGTTCCGAGACTTCGAGCAGCCGGTCGATCTGCTCCCGCATCACCTCGGGCCCGCCCACGACCCGGTGCAGCACGGCCTCCTCCATCACCACCCAGAGGGTGGGCGCGTCGGGCTTCTCCAGCAGGCTCTGGCGGCGCAGCCGCAGGTCGACGCGCCGGTCGAGGTCCTCGGAGGTGTCGTTCGGGAAGCCGCCGCTCAGGGTCGCCCGGGCGTAGGCGGGCGTTTGCAGCAGCCCGGTGACGTAGTGCGGCTCGTAGGTCCGCAGCACCTTCGCACCGGTCTCCAGGCTCACGTAGGCCGTGAACCAGGCGGGTACCACATCCCGGTACGGGTGCCACCAGCCCGGCTCGTTGGCCCGTTCGGCGAGGGCGACGAACTCGTCGATCTCCTGCTGGTCGGCGCCGTAGGTCTGGAGCAGCTTCTCGACGTAGAGGATCTTCAGGCCGACCTCGGCCTTCTCCAGCCGGCGGATGGTCAGGGGCTTCACCCGCAGGGCCCTGGCCGCGTCGTCCAGGGAGACGCCCGCGCTGAGGCGCATGTCCTGCAACCGTCGGCCGAGGATCATGCGGAGAACGGTGGGTGCACTGCTGCCGGCGCCCGCGCGTACCTCGTTCATGTGCCCTGCCTCCTGAGAGCTCGTCACCAGGCCCGAGGATATGGCGATGTGATGCGTCGATCGGACCGGATCACGTCCGGCTGAAATTATCAGGGAGGCGGTTGCAGTGTGAACTAGTCCACGAGCATAGTTACTTGTGTGACGAAGCCACCGTCACACGAGACGCGGACGCGCCAAAAGCCATACCGGTAGGGCGAGTTGGCGAACGCGTCGTTTATCGCGCCCCTCCATGGAAGGCGACCGCCGTGTCCCCCCACACGACTTCCTCACTCCGGCACCCGGGCGGAGCGACCATCGACCGCGCGCACTGGCTCGAACTGCCGGGTCACCGCACGAGCGTCAGAACGGCGCGGCGTTTCGTCAGCGCACGGCTCTCCTCCTGGCGGGTGCCCGAAGACGCCTGCGCGAACGCCGTGCTCCTGGTGTCCGAGCTGGCCACCAACGCGGTACTGCACACCCTCAGCCTGCGCATCCTGTGCGGTATCCGTCTGCTGTCGGACGCCGGCCTGCGCCTGGAGGTGCACGACCGGGACGACTCGGGCCGCCGCCTGCCCTGCCGCGTGCCGGGTCCCGACGACGAGGGCGGCCGAGGACTGCTGCTCGTGCAGGAGATCGCGGACAGCTGGGGAGTCGTCCCTTCGCCGCTCACCGGGGGCAACGCGGTCTGGGCGAACCTGGCCACCGGCCTGTGAGCACCGGCGGGCGGCGAACCTAGCGCTCGAACTTCCGGTAGGAGGCCGCGAGGTCGCGCACCTCGGCGGAGGCGTGCAGGACGAACCCGTCGTCGCGCACGTGCTCGCGCAGCAGTTCGAGGACGGTCTCGGTCAGGCGCGTCCTGGTCTCCTCCGTACGGCCGGCGAGCAGGCCGATCGTGACGTGGACGACGGCGTGCCGCTGCTCCTCGGGGTCCTCGTAACCGAACGCCGTGAGCGCGCTGGGCCGGAACTGGGTCTTGCACGCTTCCGGCTTCGCGTCCGCGATCTCGACGGTCGCCGTGTGCAGGGCGCGGGCGAAGCCGACGCGGTCGAAGGCCGGAGCCATCACGGCGGAGTAGTCGACGGTGATCTGCGGCATGGGGCTCACTCCTGTTCCAGGGCAACGGTGTCACCCTAGCCCGGGTGCCGCCGCCCCGGTCCGGGCGCCTCCCCGCGGTGAGGTGGGGCGGACCCCGCCCGGGGTCCGCCCCACCTCACCGGTGCCCGCGCGTCACCGCCGGGTGAAGACCGCCACGGTACGGCCGGGGACGGCGAACGTCCCCGAGTCCGGGGCGAACGCCGCGGTCCTCACGACCGGGTCCGCCCCCGACGCCTGCACCGGATGCAGCCGGTAGTGCTCCCCGGCCAGCGCGGCGATCCGCTGCTCCTGCGTTCCGGGCGTCGCGTTGAACACCACCACGAGGTCACCGAGGCGCATGGTGATCACGCCGGGGGTCTCGTCCTTCCCGGACAGCGGGAACGACAGCTGTTCCTGCACCCGCGCGGCCGTCCCGAGGGAGAACGCCTTCTCGGTGGTGCGGATCTTCAGCAGGTCGCGGTAGGCGGCCGAGGCGCCGGTGATCTGCTCGCAGCCGACCTTCACGCTCGTGAGCAGCGGCCGGGCGTAGTCCCACGTGGAGGCGTTGTCGGCGGCCGGGGGCAGTCCGCGGCCGAAGCCGTTGCCGTCGGCGCAGTTCCAGTGGATGGCGTTGAACCAGTCCCCGCTGT
>NZ_BMUI01000031.1 GCF_014650115.1 Streptomyces olivaceoviridis
CGAAATCTTCATCGACGGCGGCGCCAACCAAGTCTGACCACCACCAACGCACCCACCCGCCAGAAACTCCGTACGGCCCCGGAACCGCAGAAGCGAGGACAGTCGTGAACAGTCGATCCGCCGAGGCCATGGCCTCCACCGGCGTCCCTCAACGATCCACGGCTGTCCCGCGGGGGCCGCGCCGCGCGGGAGGCTGGCCCGCTGTGGGAGCCGTGGCCTCGGTCTCCTTCGTCCTGGTGCTGTCGGAGTTCCTGCCTGTCGCCCTGCTGCCCGCCCTCAGTGACAGCCTGGGCGTGGCCACGGGAACCGCCGGCCTGCTCGTGGTCGTCCCCGGGCTGGCCGCGGCGGTGGCGGCCCCGCTTCTCACCGTTGCCTCGGGCCGCCTCGACCGGCGACACGTCCTGCTCGTGCTGGCCGCGCTGATCACGCTCTCCGACGCCCTGGCAGCCGTTGCGTCCGACATGGCCGTCATGGTCGCCGCCCGTCTGCTCCTCGGACTGGGCGTGGGCGGCTTCTGGGCCATGGGAGCAGGGGTCGGAGACCGTCTGGTGCCGCCCGCGGCCGCCGGCCGGGCCACCTCGCTGATCACGGCGGGCATTTCCGCCGGCACCGTGATCAGCCTCCCCCTCGGCGCCCTGGTCGGCCACCTCTCGGGTTGGCGGACCGCTTTCCTCGTGGCTGCCGTCGCGGCCCTGCTCAGCCTCGTCCTCCTCGGCACCGTGCTGCCTGCCCTGAGACCCACCGAGGCGGTGCGCCTGACCACCCTGGGCAAGGCGCTGCGCACATCGCCGGTCGTGTACGCGCTGCTGGCCACGGCGTTCGTCTTCCTCGGACACTTCAGCGCGTACACATACGTCACCCCCTACCTCCGGCAGCACGCACACTTCTCTCCCGGCGCCGTCACCGCTGTACTGCTCGGTTACGGTCTGGCCAGCCTCGCCGGGAATCTCCTGGCCGGAGCCGTTTCGGGACGCTCACTGCGCGCGGCCACCGTCGTCACCGCCGCGCTGCTCGCCGCCGCCGTGCTCCTGCTCACCGTCCTCACGGGTGCCGTCGGCGTCGTCCTGTTCGTCCTGCTGTGGGGCGCCGCCTTCGGAGCCGTGCCCCTGATCGCGCAGGTCCGCGTCATGCGAGCCTTCCCGCAGGCCTACGACGCCGCTCTGGCCCTGCTGGTCACGGCTTCGCAGACATTCCTCGCCACCGGCTCCCTCCTCGGCGGTCTGCTGACCGACCGCCACGGTCCCACGGCCGCCTTCTTCTCCGGTGCCCTCGCGGTGCTCGTCAGCGCCCTCATCCCGCTGCGCCTGCCGGCCGGGCGATGAGGACGCGGGCAGCCGCTCGCCCCGCGTCGTCGTGTCCGTGAGCGGACATCGTGGCGCGGAGGGCTCCCCGCGAAGTGATACCCCGGTGGCCATAAGGAGCGGCGATGGGCTCGGGCGTCGGTGCGGTCTGAGTGCTCCACCCAGTACGGAGGTATCCGCAGCAGTGCGGGGACCGCTCGCCTGGGAACGCCTCCCGAGTGGGGGCAGGGCACACCGCTCGGCCGGCATCGACGGCCCACGCGGCCGAGCCCCCCGCGCCGCGAGCCCGCCGTCAGAAGAGCGCCCGGACTGCGGGCGGCCACAGACCCGACTCTCTGATCACGCGCACGCCCGCGTCAGTCACCGCGCGAGGTCGAGGGGGAGGGAAGCAGTCTTTCCCGGCCTGAGTCACGTGTCAGTCGAATTGAGGATGGCAGGGTCCACGGCGGGCGGCAGCATGGAGGACACCGACGGTCGATCGCGGCGGTGGCGAACCGACCGGCTCTCCCTGTTCGCCTTCGGCTCGTCTCAGGGAAGGCCGGCGGAAGCCGTGCTTCACGACGCCTTCGTAGGGCCGGCCACACCGGGAACGGTGAGCCGATGACACTCGAGGAGGCGTCGGGAGGAGGGATTGTGAGCCCGGCCGGGTGCCGGGCTCACAAACCCTTGAACAGGTGAACCGGCGGGAGCGGGGGGAGCACCCGCGGACCGCACACGCGTGGCCGACGGGGCGTCACCGGCACCGGCCCCGGCCGCTCCTCCGCCACTGCCACCAGTGCCTCGCCACCCCGATCCGGCCTTCGCCATGGGGTGGTCGCCGTGCTGCTCGGCGTCGCGGTGCCGCGACCGGCGACACGCCCGTAGGCAGTCGCCGTGCCGGCCGGGCGTGCGCCTCGGCCGAGGATGAAGCGGCTGAGTGCCGGAACACTTCATGCGCAGTGCCTGGTCCCCCTGAGCGCCACGGACGAGGCTGGTGCCGCGAAGACCGCTTCCGTCTTCCGCGGCGGCGGTGCGCCGGGTTCGACCGGCACCGCCTGTCCGCGCAAGGAGCACCGACGCTCGGGGACCGCAGCAGCACTCGTGGCGGGCCGCGGACACGGGGAGTGCCTTGGCAAGGACCTCCTCGCCTTCCGCTGAGGCCGGGAGCCGTGCTGAGGCGAGAGCGGAGCGGACAGACCTCGGCTGCGACTGTGCGCAGCCGAGCGGACATTGGAGTTGCGGCAAGTGTCGATCAGCTGCGGGCAGGACACGGTGGAGGCATCAATGCCGTTGGTGGGGCGGGGCCTTGAGACGCGGGAGCTGGATCGCCTCGTGGACAGGTGGGCAGCCGGAGATCAGGCCGGTGCGGCGGGCGGCCGTGCCGAGGGGCAGCTCGGTCAGGTGCGCGGCGGGAGCGGCCACCTGCTGATGGTCGGGGACCCAGGGGTGGGCAAGAGCGCTCTGGTCGCGTACGCGGCCTCCCGGGCGCGTGCGGCGGGGCTGGAGGTGGTGCGGCTGGTGGGGCTGGAGAGCGAGCACGACCTCGCCTTCTCCACGCTGCACCAGCTGGTGGACCCACTGGCCGGGTACGTAGCGCGGCTGCGGTCCCATCATGCTGCGGTGCTGGAACAGGCGCTCGCCTGTCGGGGCGGGGATCGGCCCAGCAGGCTGGCCCTGTCCAGCGCGGTGCTCGAGCTCGTGCGCCGAGCGGCCCAGGAGTGCCCCTTCGCCGTGCTGGCGGAGGACATCCACTGGATCGACGTACCCAGCGCCGAGGTACTCACCTTCCTGCTGCGCCGCCTGAGCGGCGGCGGACCGCGATTCCTGCTGGCGGCCCGCACCGGACGAACCGGGCCGGTCGACACGAGGGACGTGCCGCAGCTGAACGTCGCGACGCTGGAGCCAGGGGCCGCGCGTGAACTGCTCGACCTGCGCCACCCGGAACTCGACGAGTCGCTGCGGCGCCGGGTGCTGGCGGAGGCCCAGGGCAACGCGCTGGCCCTGGTGGAGCTCCCCGCGCAGCTGACACCGGCACAGCGTGAGGGATCGCAGGAGCCGCCCGCGCACCTGCCGTTCGGCCCCGGTCTGAACGACGCGTTCGCCGAGCCCGTGCGGCGGTTGGACGCCGGCGCCCGCATGGCGCTGCTGACGGCGGCCTTGACGGGCGAGCGCGCCGGCAACCTGGCCGGCCTGCGCGCGGCGATGGCCGGCGCCGGGCAGCCCTGGGAGGAGGAATGCCTGGACCCTGCCGCGGCCGGCGGTGTGATCCACCTCGACCACGCCGCCGGGAAACTGACCTTCCGGCACCCTCTCTTCCGCGCCGCCGTGCTGTCCACCTCGCCTCGCGCGTGGCACCGCGTCGCCCACGCCAACCTGGCCGGGGCACAGGGCGGCGGACCGGACTGGTGCGCCTGGCACCTGGCCCATGCGGTTGAGTACCCCGACGAATCGGTCGCAGGCGGACTCGTCTCGGCCGCACGGCGGTTTCTGGCGCGCGGTGAGGCCGCGCAGGCGGCCGCAGCCTTCCGGCGCGCGGCGCAGCTGAGCGGAGAGGAGCCGGTGCGCACCCGGCGCATGGAACAGTCCGCCCTGGCAGCGGGCCGGGCCGGGCTGATCGCCACCACGCAGCAGGCACTGGCCGGCGGCGTCCCGAGCTCGCCGGAGGGCAGGACAGCGGCCGGCTACGTGATGCTCCACCGCGACGGTGACGCGGACGGGGTCTTCCGCACTCTCGCACCGTTGCTCGGCGCCCGTGTGCGGACGTCGCACGAGCACGATGCGGCGCCGCTCGACCCGGCAGCGTTGAACGAGGCCACGCTGGAGGAGGCGTTCTTCCTGCTTCTCGACGCCGCCATATGGACGGACCGTCCCGCACTGTGGACCCGGTTGCACAGCTGGCTCGGGCATGTCTCGCCGGCCGCCCGGATCTGCTTCGAGACGGTGAACAGCCCGGCCGCGACGCCCCAGGGCACCCGCCGCGAACTGGAACGGCACAGCGCGCTGCTGCGGCCGGATTCCCCCGCTCCGGCGATCGAGGCGCTGGTCCGCGCGAGCATCGCGCTGGACTGCTTCGGCGGCCACGAAGGGGCATGGCGAACCCTGCTCGGCAGCGCCTTCGACAACAGCCGAACCGTTGGCCTCGCCCGCTGCTGGGACGCGTACCTGCGCGGCGACTGGGAACGTGCCCGGACACTTTCCCACGAGGGGCGGCTCCGCAGCGAGGAGCGCCTCGACCATTTCCGCGCGTCACTCTTCGACCACGTGGCGGCCCTGGTGGCCGCCGGACGAGGAGACGAGGAGGCGCTGGCGCAGGCGCACCGCCGCATCGACGCCTTCGCCGCCCCGCGGCAGGTCAGCCTCCTGGCGTCCGCAGTGCCCGAGACCCTCGCGCGAGCCGCCGTCGGGCGCGGCGACTTCGAAGAGGCCTATGCGCAGGCCGCCGCGTGCACACGGCCGGGACGGCTGCCCCGGGCCGTCCCCCACGCCCAGCGCGCCTTCCTGGACCTGATCGAGGCCGCCGTGCGCACGGGCCGCGTACACGAGGCACGCCTGCACCTGGAAGCCGGGCGGACTGCCGGGATCGGCGGCGTCTCCGTCCGCCACCGGCTGATCCTCGGCCTCTGCACGGCACTGCTCGCCGACGGGGCGTCAGCCGGCGAGCGCTACCAGGAGGCGCTGGCTCTGCCCGGGGCCGCCCAGTGGGCCTGGGAGCATGCGCGCGGACAACTGCTGTACGGCGAGTGGCTGCGCCGGCGCCGGGCGAACACGACGGCGCGCCCCCACCTGACCGCCGCAGCCGCTGCCTTCGACCGGCTCGGCGCCGCCCAGTGGGCAAGGCGGGCGCGCGGGGAGCTGCGCTTGACGGGAGTCGCCGTGTCCGCGCCCGAGCCGGGGAAGACGTCGGCGATCACTCCCCGCGAGCTGCGGATCGCGGAGCTCGCGGCCGGTGGGTTGTCGAACAAGGAGATAGGAAAGCGCCTGAACATCTCCTCGCACACGGCCGCTTCGCACCTCTACCGGGTCTTCCCCAAGCTCGGCATCACCTCCAGAGCCGCCCTCCGCGACGCGCTCCGCCAAGCCGAGGACCGGGCCTGGCCTCATAACGGCGGGCAGGCTCCCTCAGGGCGTGTTTCGACGGCCCCGTCCGCGTAGCGACGCCTGGCACGCGCGCACGCGGCATGGTCGCCATCGCCCGGACACATCCAGTATCCGGACCATCCTCCGCCTTGCGACCGCACCCATCGGACGCCGCTGCGCCGCGCTTCGCGCGGCCGACGCTACTTTCGAAACACACCCTGGCACCGTCAGCCTCCCCGATCGCCACCCGCTCCCCTCGGGCGTGCCGGGCGTTCCCGGTTACGCGGCGCGCCCGCCCGGGAGCTGCTGATGCCAGGACGGCGCCGGCGCGGCTGACCTGGTGAAAAGGGGCGACCGGCCGCAGGAATATGATCCGTCTCGACAATGTCGGGTGAACCTCGGAGGGACGGATGGAGGCGGCGGACTTCGGCGGCATGCTGCGTGAGGCCAGGTCACGGGCCATGCTCACCATCGAGGGCCTGGCCGAGGCCTCAGGTCTGAGCGTACGAGCGGTCAGCAACCTGGAGCGTGGGCGCAGCGTGCCCCGGCCGAGCACCCTGGCCGAGCTGATGGACGCGCTCGGCCTGGACGAGGACGAACGCCGTGCCCTGACCGACGCGGCCCGCGGCCAGACCTCGTCCGTGGCCTCGGTGCCCCGGCAACTGCCTCCCGACCTGCGGGTGTTCCGGGGGCGCGAGGAGGTCCTCGCGCGGGTGCTGCGGCTGACCGACGAGATCGGTACCCGGCCGGGACACGTACTGATCACCGCGGTGGGCGGTATGGGCGGGGTGGGCAAGACCACACTGGCTGTGCACTGGGCGCACCGGGTCGCCGACCGGTTCCCCGACGGCCAGCTCTATGTCGACCTGCGCGGCTTCGACCCCGCCGACGCCGCCGTGGAGCCGCAGGAGGTGCTGGGCGGGTTCCTGCGCGCGCTGGGTATGCCGGCCGACGCGGTGCCCGAAGGTCTCACTGCGCGTGCCGCCTGCTTCCGCGAGCAGGTCTCGCAGCGTCGCCTGGTGCTGCTCCTGGACAACGCCCGCGACTCCGAGCAGGTGCGGCCGCTGCTGCCGGGTGCGGCCGGTTGCCTGACCGTCGTCACCTCCCGGAAACGGCTCACGGGGCTCGCCGCACTGAACGGCGCGCACACCGTCGACCTGGACGTGTGGACGCACGAAGAGGCGATGGCGGGCCTGGCGGCCCGCATCGGTGCCGACCGCACGGCCGCAGCATCTGAGGACGCGGCCGAACTGGTCGAGCTGTGCGGGCGGCTGCCGCTGGCCGTCGCCGTCATCGGCGCCGGCCTGGCCGCCGAACCCACCCTCCCCCTGCGCGCAGTCGTCGAGGAACTGGCCCAGGCCGCATCCCCGCTGGACGCGCTCACCACCGACGATCCGCGCGCGGACGTGCGGGCGGTGCTGTCCTGGTCCTACCGCGCACTGGACCCCGCCGCCGCCCGCCTCTTCCGGCACCTCGCCGCACTGCCCGGTCCGGCGTTCTCGGCCGAGGCGGCCGCGTCGGCCGCGGGCGAGCCCGTACCCGAGGCGCGCCGCATGCTGCGCGCCCTGACGACGGCGAGCCTGCTCACCCGCGACGCCGAGGGCGGCCACGTCCTGCACGACCTGGTCCGCGCCCACGCGCAGGACCTGTGGCAGCAGGCGGACGACGACCGCTTCGCAGCGCAGCAGCGCCTGCTGGAGTACCTGCATCACCACGCGCGTTCCGCGAACAGCGCCCTGGGCAGTACCCGCCAGGGCGCGGATCCGTACGAACCGCCGGGCCCTGGCGTCGCGGTGGTGCCTCTTCACGACCGTGAGCAGGGCGCGGCGTGGTTCGCGCAAGAGGAGCACACCATCATGGCCGCCCTGCGCGCGGCGAACGATGATCGCCTGCTGCGGTTGCGGATGCACCTGGCGCGCGTGTGCACCCACTACTTCCAGGCGCGCGGGCGGTGGGCCGACGAACGGGCCGTCCAGCGCCTCGCCCTGGACACGGCGCTGCTCCTCGACGACGCCGGGAGTGTCTGCGCGTGCGCCGGCGCGCTTGCCTACGCGCTCGCCGCTTCCGGCGACCATGACCAGGCCGACGCGGTCATCGAGGTGGCCGAGGGCCATCTCGACCGTGCCCCGGTGCTGGAGCAGTCTCATACCCGGCATCTCATCAGCCTGGTGCGCGAGCAGGAGGGCCGGTATGCCGAGGCACTCGAACACGCCCGAGCCGCACTGGAACTCGACCGATGCCTGGGGGACCCCCATTTCATCGGCCGGGGACTCAACACCGTCGCGTGGTGCCTGACGCTGACGGGCCGCCACCGCGAGGCGCTGGCGGCATGCGAGGAGGCGATTCCGCTGCTCCAGTCGGTCGGCTACCGCCTGATGGAGGCCGCCACCTGGGACACCCTCGGTTACGCGCTCCAACAACTGGGTGAGCCGGGCGAGGCGGTCGCCCACTTCGAGACCTCCGCCCGGATGTACGGCGAGGTGTTCAACCGTTACCAGCAGGCCGCGGTGCTCGGCCACCTGGCAGAGGCACGCCTGGACCTGGGCGAGCACGAAGCCGCCCGCACGACGTGGCTGCGCGCGGCCGCGCTGCTGGACGAGCTCGGCAACCCCGAAGCCGACGCGATGCGAGCCCGTGCCGACGCTGTGAGCGCCCCTGTCTCGGACCGAGCGGTCGATGTCCCTCGAGGGTCAGAGGACGGGATCTGACACGGCCGCGTGCCGGGGTGCTGTGGGCGCCGCGACCTGTCCGGGCCTCGGGCAGCCCCGCAGTCGCCGGCCGCCGGATGTTGTCGCACGGGACGGTCGGCCGGCAGTCGAACGCCACCCCTGGGCACCATCGACGCCCGCCTGCACCGGACCACTCGAACCTCGTAGTACTCACCTGGTCATTCGGCTGATGGCTCGTAGCGGTCCTGCCGCCACACTGGCGTGGACCGGGGCGAGCTGGCGGTGGCGGTCACCTTCGCCGCCTCGCCCCGCCCGAGCGTTGTTCCGGGTCGGGAGCCGCGGGCTCCTTCCCCGGAGCCGGCAGGCCCGCAGAAGGAGAACTTGATGTCGAATGCCGTGGTGATGAACGGATACGGTCCGCCGTCCGTGCTGAGGTGGGCCGAGGTGCCCGTGCCAGAGCCCGCCGAGGGCCAGATCCGGATTCGCGTGAAAGCCGCCGGAATCAGTCCGACCGACCTCGCGATCCGCTCCGGAGCGCTTCGCTTCCCGCTGGGCGACCCCGCGGTCCTGGGCTATGAGGTCGCCGGGACGGTGGACGCCGTGGGGCCCGGTGTCACGGGCACCGCCGTGGGCGACGAGGTCGGCGCCTTCCTGTTGGGGCGCGGCGGCTACGCCGAGTACGCGCTGGCGTCCGTCTGGGCGCACAAGCCCGCGTCCGTGTCGTGGACGGACGCCGCCGCGATCCCCGGCTCCGTCGAGGCTGCGGCCCGCGTCCTTCGCCGGCTCCGCATCGTGCAGGGTGAGCGGCTGCTGGTCCTGGGCGGCGGCGGTTCCGTCGGTCTGATCGCAGTGCAACTGGCTCTGACGATGGGCGCCGAGGTGGTCAGCGCCGTCGGTCCGCAGGACGACGCGCTCACCGAGGAACTGGGAGCCGTCCCGGTGCGCTACGGCGCCGCACTGGTGAGCGCGGTAAGGGCGTCAGGGCCGGTGGACGCCGTCTTCGACGCCGCGGGGACGGGGGTGCTGGCGGACGCCGTCGCGCTGGCCGGCGGCCCGGAGCGGGTCATCACGCTCTCGGACCACGACGCGGCCCGCTTCGGCGTCGTACTGTCGGGGCCGACCGTCGAGCACGCGGCTGACGCCGTCAGCGAAGGTCTGCGGCTCTTCGCCGAGGGGAGGCTCCGCATCAAGGAGCGGTACCTGTTGCCGATGCCGGACGCGGCCGAGGCGCACCGGCTCCTGGAGAGCCGGGAAGTGCGCAGCCGGATCATCCTCACCCTCGAATGAGTTCGCCTGCGGGGCGCGACCTGGCTGACGACCTGCACCATCATCACCACCGAGGCCACCGACGCAGCCGGCCGGGTGCATCCGCGCATGCCCCTCGCCCTCACCGCGGACCACTACCAGGTCTGGCGCCGGACGAGCTGCGGGCTCTCCTCGGCCAGCCTGCCGACGGGCGCCTGGAGGCACGTCCGGTCTCCATGGCCGTCAACAACGTGCGCGACAAAGGCCCCCAGCTCCTCGACCCGGTCGGCCCGTAGCCGCGCCTGCGGCGGGGCAAGGCGCCCGCGCGCACGCCGCCGTGGCTCGGCTTGGCGCGGGTCCCTGATCGAAATCGGGTGGGGGTGTCTTGATCGAGATCCGGGGCTTCTGGTGCCCGCGCCGCGTCCAGGCTGTGCGCAGTGCCGCCGTGACGCTCGGCGGACGGCCGGATCCGCTGGGTTGAGCTGGCGGGACAAGAGCCGTCCCGCGTCTACGTCCATGGTCTGGGCGCCACGTCGCCGGCCTCCTTCGCGGAGGTTGCGGTTCATCCTCTGCTCTACCTCGGCGCGGCCCACGCACCGCAAAGCTGCCCGGATCCGCCTCGTTCAGCTCTGGAGGGTGGCGAGCCAGTCGGTCAGCAGGCGGTTGACCTCGTCGGGGCGTTCCTGCTGGATCCAGTGGCCGCAGCCGTCCAGGAGATGGGAGGCGGACAGCGCGGGGAGCGTGGTGGGGTAGGCGTCGATGGCGTCGGACATCCACGTGGTGGAGGCGTCCAGTGCGCCGCCGACGAACAAGGCGGGCTGCTTGATCGGGGCTCCGCGGTGCGGGGCGAGGTCTTCCCAGTCGCGGTCCATGTTGCGGTAGCGGTTGAGGGCGCCGGTCAGGCCGGTGCGCTCGAACTCCCCGGCGTAGACGTCGAGGTCCTCCTCGCTCAACCAGGCCGGGAGCGGGCCGGCGGGGAAACGGTCGCGCAGCTGACAGCCCGGGCCGACGAAGTGCGGGTCGGGCTCGCCCTCGGCGGGCATGGTGTCGGCGGACAGGGCCGCGTAGAAGCCCGCGAGCCAGCCCCGGACGTCGGGCTCGATCTCCGCTTCGGCGCGGCCGGGCTCCTGGAAGTAGGAGACGTAGAACTCCTGCTCGGGGCCGCCGATCCGGCCGAAGATGTCGGTGGGACGGGGGCCGCCGGGCGGCGCGTACGGGACGCTCAGCAAGCCGACCGCGCGGAAGACTCCGGGGTGGAGCAAGGCGGAGGCGGCGGCGATGTTGGAGCCCCAGTCGTGGCCGACGACCACCGCGCTTTCCTCGCCGAGGGCGCGCACGACGGCGACGTTGTCCTCCACCAGGTCGAGCATCCGATAGGCGTCGGTCGCGGCGGGCTTGGAGGAGCGGCCGTAGCCGCGTACGTCGATCGCCACCGCCCGGTACCCGGCCGCGGCAAGGGCGGGGAGCTGGCGGCGCCAGGAGTACCAGGACTCGGGGAAGCCGTGCACGAGCAGGACCAGCGGGCCGGTGCCCTGCTCGACCAGGTGCAGGCGCCCGGCAGGGGCCTCGACGGTGCGGTGGCGGAGTGCAGCGGTCGGCTCGGATCGCATGGGGGACTTCTCCTCGGTTCGCGGGCGGCCGGCGGGTACCCATCGATCATGCGGCCCTGCGGCCACTCTGCGCGATCAGCGTTGCCATCCTGGCAAACTTGCAGGACAGGGCGGTGAAGCGGCACGACGGAAAGGACGAGGGACGGTGGCAGGCGACGACGTGGCCCAGACACTGGCGGCGATGGGGCCCCGGCTGCGGGTAGTGCGCAAGCGGCGTGGCGTCACACTCGCCGATGTCAGCTGCGCGACCGGCATCTCGCCCAGCACGCTGTCGCGGATCGAGACCAGCCGGCGCAAGCCCACCCTGGAGGTGGTGCTACAGCTGGCGAAGGAATACGGAGTCTCCCTGGACGAGCTGGTCGGCACTGCACCCGCCCCTGCGGCCGAGCCCCGCGGCACGGCGCCGCGCAGCTTCGGCGACGACAAGGCGGTGTTGCCGCTGACCCGGTACGTCGGCGGCCTGCACGCCCACAAGCATGTCCTGCCTGCCGTCGAGGGGCCGCCCGGGCGGCCCCGGCAGGTGTCCCACGAGGGTTACGAGTGGCTGTGCGTCCTGTACGGGCGGCTGTGGCTCGCACTCGGTGACCAGGACCTCGTCCTGGCTGCCAGGGACGTCGCCGAGTTCGACACACGTATCCCCCACGGAGTCGCGAACGCCGGATCCGACGGACCGGTCGAGTATCTGGTCATGTTCGGGCCTCAGGGAGAACGTCTACGGCCGCGCACTGCTCCAGCCGCTGGTCGCGGGACTGGTGACAGAAAGGCTGCTGAATGAGCACGTGTGACAAGCGTGCCTCGTCGGTGACAACCACGTTGCTTCATTCGGTCGGGGGAGGACGCGCGGCGGCGCCCTGTTCCCAGGCGGCTGGACTCCGCCGCGCCGGTCAGACGGCGGCCGGCGGCTGCCCGGGCGGACCCGGCGCCGAGTCGGCGTCCCCAAGCGCCGACCTCAGCTCGTCATCGATCGTGGAACGGCTCCCGGCCTCGCTTCGACACGTGTGACTGGGCCGGTCCGGCGGCCTTGCCGGTCACCCCTTGCCGGCGCATGCCTCCGCCTCCGCCAGGTACCGCGCCACCGGCCCCAGCGTCAGCATCCCGCTCGCCCCGCCCGCGTGTTCGGTGCGGGCGGGGCGCAGAGCCGTCGCGGCGCGAGCGGCGACCGGGCGCTCGCCGAGGCGGGCGGCAGCGTGGGCGGTCAGGCACCAGAGTGCCTCCTGCATGTGATCAAGGGGTGGTTCGGGCGCCGTGGTCAGGGCGGTACGGGCCTCCTCGGCCCGGTTCCGGGCGAGCAGCACCAAGGGGAGTGTCCAGGGGCGGTACGGGCCCCAGTCGAGAGCGGGATCGGTGGGCGCGGGACGGCCGTGCAGGAGACGAAGGCCCAGGAGGGCGAGGGCGAACAGGCCCCGGTGCAGCCCCGGCATGCCCGCCGTCCCGGCGAGGGCGGTTTCGGCGGCGCGGTAGTGCGCCGCGGCCGTGGCGGCGGCCGGTCCGCCCGGTGCGGCGCTGCGAGCGGCCGTGACCCGGGCCCGGAACCAGGCGGTGAGGACGGGTACGAGGGAGGCCTCGGTGCTGACGGCGAGTTGCTCGGCGGCCTCGGCGTGTGCGGTCACGGCGTCGAGGTCGCCGAGAGCGGAGGCGGATTGCAGGCGGATGAGCCGGCCGAGCACGGCGAAGTTCGGCAGCTCGTGCCGGGTGGCCAGGTCGAGGATCTCGGCGCCGATCAGGTCCCGTGCCGCCGCGAGCCCGGGCCGGGTGAAGGACTGGAGGAACACGCCGTTGAGGGCGAACACCAGCAGGGCGGGATCACCCAGCTCCCGAGCCAGCGCCTCGGCCTCGCGCGCCGCCTGTCCGGCGCGCCTCGGTCCGGTGCCGGACAGATCGGCGCTGCGGCTCTCGACCGCGACGGTGGCCAGCAGGCGGGCGCGCAGTTCGGCGGGACCGTCGGTGCCGAGCGTGGTGAGCGTACGCTCGGCAGCCGCGACGACGGCGCGGGACTGCTCGGGGTCGTCGGCCCGGCTCCAGAGGGCGGGCACGTCGTAGGCGCCGATGACGCGGGCGGTCAGGGCGATGTCGCCGGTGCGCTCCGCCGCCTGGACGGCGGCGAGGCGGTCGCGCCGCGAGTGGACCAGGGCGTCACCACCCGCCAGGGCCAGGGTGCGGGCCACTTCGACGGTGGTGCGCGGGCCGAGTCGTACGCCGGCGGTCCACACGGTTCGTGCGGGCTGGAGCGTCGTAGCTCCGTGGAGGATGTCCGTCTCCAGGCGTCGGAGGTCGGCACCCGGGTCGAGCCCGAGCTGGTCCGCGAGCATCGTGCGGGCACGGCGGAGGGTGGCCAGCGCGTCTGCCTGACGGCCCGCCTGGTGCAGTGCGCGGGCCAGCAGTCCCCAGGCCGGCTCGCGCCAGGGGTGTTCGGAGACGTGGGCGCCCAGTTCGGCGACGAGCTCGGCTCCTGAGCCGGAGTCGAGGAGGAGGCGGGCGCGCAGTTCCATCCCCTCCAGCCTCAGCTCCTCCAGCCGGGTCCGCTCGCGCTGGGCCCACGCGGAGCCGGTCACATCGGCGTAGGCGGGGCCGCGCCAGGCCGCGAGGGCCGCGTCGAGGTCGGTCAGCGCATCGGGGGTACGCCGGGCGCGGGCCAGGGCGTCCTCGAACCGGTGGACGTCCACGTTGCCACGCGGCAGGCACAGTGCGTAGCCGGGACCTTCCGTGACGAGGACGCGCGGCGGAGTGCGGGGCGGCCGCTCGGGTTCGATGGCACGGCGCAGCGCGGCGACGAACGTACGCAGCGCACCCACGGCGCGCACCGGCGGCTCGGCCCACAGGTCGTCCACGAGGGTGTCGGTGGCGACCATCCGTCCCCCGGCGGCGACGAGCCGGGCGAGCACCTCGCGGTGGCGGGGTCCGCGCAGGTCAACCGGGGTGCCGTCGTCGTGGAGGGCCCGCACGGCACCGAGTACGTCGATTCGCATGCCCACCATCTTCCGTGCCGCGGGTCCGCTGCCTCGAAGCGTACTGATCGGCTGCTGATCGCCGTCGCCCACGCTGATCCCGTCAGTCCTCGGACCAAGGCTTTCGTCGGTCCGCCAACCCCAGGAAGGGGCCTTTCATGAAGCTCACCATTCCCGGTTTCGACCACGTCCGCCTGCCCGGCGCGGACGGAGTGGAGCTGGCCGCCGCCGTCGGCGGCAGCGGCAGCCCGGTCGTGCTGCTGCACGGCTTTCCGCAGACCCACCTGATGTGGCGGCACGTCGCCGAGCGGCTCGCCGGCGAGCACACGGTGATCTGTCCTGACCTGCGCGGCTACGGCGCCAGCGACAAGCCGGCGGCCACCGGCCCCGAGGTGTACTCCAAGCGCACCATGGCCGCCGATGTCGTCGCCCTGGCGGCGGCGCTCGGGCATGAGCGCTTCGCCCTGGTCGGCCACGACCGGGGCGCCCTGGTCGCCTTCCGGGCGGGGTTGGACCATCCAGAGACCCTCACACACCTGGGCGTCCTCGATGTCGTGCCGACGCTGGACATGTGGAACGTCCTGCACGGTGTCCCGGCGGCGGTCGGCTATCACCTGTTCCTCATGGCGCAGCCGCCGGGGCTGCCGGAGACGATGATCGCCAACAGCGCGGACGCCTACTTCGGCTCCTTCCTCGACGCCTGGGCCAGGGACCCGGACGCCATACCGGAACCGGTCCGGGCCGCGTACCTGCGGGCGAGCGCCGCGGCCGTGCCGTCGATCGTCGCGGACTACCGGGCCTCGGCGGGCATCGACGTCACACACGACCAGGCGGACCGGGACGCCGGTTCCCAGCTGGCCATGCCCGTGACGGTCGTCCAGCAGGACTGGGGCGCGCACCTGGGCTACGACGCCGCCGCAGTCTGGCACGCGTGGGCGCCGGACCTGGACCACCGGCTGACCGGGGCGGGGCACTTCATGGCCGAGGAGGCACCCGACGAGATCACGGGGGCGATCCGCGACCTGTTGGGCCGCTGAGCCCGCCACCCGGGCCACGGGCGGCGGGCGAGCCCCGCGATCGCGGCGCCGGACCGGCCCCGCGATCCGGCGACCGCTGACCCGCCCGCCTCCCTACGGCCGCTACCGCAGCTCGGGAACTGCGGCGCCGCCCACCAGGGCGTGGCACGCGCCTCACGGGTCCACGGCCGCATCCCTCCCGCGGGCGGGGCGGACCGGGGCAGGGGGCGACGCCCGTTCCGGGCAGACCGATCGTCACGATGGCGGCACGAACCGGGTGCCGTGGGCGGGGAGGGCGGCTGAGGAGCGCCGGGAAGCCGGTCGTCCCCGCCCCGCGCGGTCAGGCCATTTCGACGTAGACGAATCTCGATGTCGAGTGCGAGTAGCTCGCGACGAACGACGTCCTGCCCGCCGACCTGGTCACCCGCAACCACCAGGTCCGCCGAGGCCGCGCTCCGGCCATGCGATCCGGTGTTCATCTCGGGCATCCGGGCCTACGCGGTGCCGTCGGCTCCCTCGACGGGGGTGCGGTGGACGGCCGTGGGTTCCGACGAGCTCATTCATTGGCTGAGCCTTCCAGCGGCGCACGGCTGGGCCTCCGGACAGCTCCTTCCCGAGATCGGCGAACCGGTCATCGGCCGGCTCGGGCAGCTTGAACGCGGGCACGCCGAGGCCAGGGCGGCTGCCCCGCCCCGGCGCCGGGCCCGCCGCCGGCGCTCCACCGACCGCTCGCTGGCTGTGACGGCGGACGGCCGAGGTGGTCAGCGCAGTTTGCGGTAGGTCGCGCGGAGGTCCTGGATCCAGGCCTCGGGATTCTCGTACGGGCCGAAGTGGCCGCCCTTCTCATGGACGTTCACGTCACGTATGTCGGCGTAGAACTGCCCACCGCCCGCCTCGAAGATGGCGATGCGCTCCCCGGGGGTCTCCGCTCCGGGTGAGGAGTCGCCCAGGAGGAACGTGAAGCCGGCCGGCGCCCGGACGTACGGGGTCTCGTCGTGGACCGGCTCGGGCGGATACAGATTGGCGTTGCGGTAGGCGCGGATCGAGGAGCCGATCGCCTGGTTGACCCAGAAGATCGTGGCGAAGGTGAGGATGTCGTCGGCCGGCCACTCCGCCTCGAAGTCGGCGTTCCGGTCGCTCCAGGTCCGCCACCGCTTGAGGACCCAGGCCAGCAGGCCGGCCGGGGAGTCGTTGAGCCCGTGGGTGAGGGTCTGCCCGTCGAGCAGGTGCGCCGTGACGTGTGAGACGTAGGCGTTGTTGCGGCGGATGAGGCGGGACCGGTCCGGTTCGGGCGTGCCCGGGGCCGGCTGGCCGCCCGACAGGTCCCAGAAGCGGTCGCCCTGGAACATCGCGGGCGGCATCTCGTTGCCCAGGTGGATGCCGTAGAGCGAGTCGGCGTACTTGTGGCCGAGCCGGGCCCCCACGAGGGCGCCGTAGTCGGCGGCGCCGACGCCGTATCGGTCGTAGCCGAGCACCTCGGTCATCAGGGTCTGGAAGCGGTCCGCCATACTGGCGTAGTTCTCCCGGGGGTTGGTCAGCGGCGTGGAGAAGCCGAAGCCGGGGAGCGAGGGGATCACCACGTCGAAGGCGTCGGCGGGGTCACCGCCGTGGGCGGCCGGGTCGGTGAGCGGACCGATGACCTTGTGCCAGTGGTGGTAGGTCCAGGGCCAGCCGTGCATCAGGAGCAGCGGGATCGGTGCCGGTCCCTTGCCGCGCTCGTGGACGAAGTGCACCGGTGTGCCTCCGACGTCCAGGCGGTGCTGGTTGAGGGTATTGAGTCGGGCCTCCACCGCGCGCCAGTCGAAGCCGTCGGCCCAGTACTCCACGAGCGGCCGGAGGACGGCCGTGCTCAGGCCGTAGATCTCGTCGTCGTTCTCGGGGTCGGGTGCGAAGCGGGTGGCCTTCAGGCGGGTCCGCAGGTCGTCCAGGACCTCCTGGTCGACGTCGATGGTGAAGCGGTCGAGGGATGGGCGGGATGCGGTACTGCTCACAGGGCTGCTTCTTTCGGGTTCAGTAGGTGAGGTCCATGCGCAGACGCGTCAGCACCAGTTCGGCGATCTTCCACTCACCGTCCGCCTTGGCGAACCGGGCGCGGTAGTGCCCGAATCCGTGCATCTCGGTGAACTGGGCGTTGCCGCTGTCGTCGGTGCGTGCGGGCCGTTTGATCAGGTCTTCCATCGCCCAGACGCCGCGGGCCGAGACCGCGGACTCGATGTCGATCTCGTCGGAGAACAGGTGGTGGACCAGGACGGCCTCGGGTCCCACGCTCGCGGGGATCGAGGAGGCGATCTCCTGCCTTCCGCGCATGTGCCGTACGACGGTTCCGTCGCCGTTGTGCGGCGTGAAGGTGCCCTCGGGTGTGAACAGGGCGGCGAGTTCGTCCCACCGCTGGTGGTCCGCGTTGTACACGTAGCGCGCCATCAGCCGGCGCAACTCCTCGATGGTGCCCAGACGTTCGATCTCATCCATGAGTGACGCTTCCGTTCGTTCACGTCGTCGGCGGCTGCCCGGAGCGCCCATGCTGCTCCGAAAAAATTGGACCGGCGAGTTCAGAAGCAATGCCCCGCCGGGGCACGCCACGGCCGGGCCCGGCGCCGTCGACGACCTCGTCGCGGACGCCCCTGCGGCCGGCTACCCGGACATGGCCGTACGGCGGATCCACGACTGGATCGCCAAGGGGCTGCCGACTCTTTTCCGCAAGAGCCTGCAGCCGGCCCGGCCGTACAGCTGGCGTTTGATCATGCTGATCCGGTTGACGTGGCCTTCGACGACGCCGGAGCTCCACAGCAGTGTCAGGCCGGCGGTGACGGCGGCGAGATCGCGTTCGAGGCCGTTGACGAAGGCTTGGAGGCTGGGCAGGTCATCGGCGCGGACCGCCTTCATCCATTGCGGGAGCTGGTCACCCTTGAGCTGGCTGAGCATCCTCCCGAACGCTCGGACGTGTCCGGCGAGGGCATCCAGTTCGGGACAGCCAGCGAGGACGCATTGAGTTCCAGGCCCTCGCTCTCCGGCAGAGTGTCAGAGTGAGTCTGGGTCTTGATCTCTCCCCAGACGTTCCAGGCGTTCGTGTGGCCCTCGACCCATCGCTCGTGCAAGTAGAGCTTGAAGTCGTCGAGCTTGGTCCGGCGGTTTTGCCACTGCCCCTGGAACAGGTCTTCCGGCCTCGCGGCGTCGGCCAGCCGTTGGACGGCGCGGTAGGTCATGCCGAGCCGTCGCTGGATCGCGCGTCGGCTGTGGCCGACGGCCAGCAGCGCGTGGACGGCGGCGCGCTCGGCTCGGGCGCGCTCGGTGAACTGGTGCCCGGTGGGCCATGGCGACCCGCTTCCGGCCGGTGCCGGAGCCTTCTCCAGCACCGACTCGGCGAAGGTCGTGCGGAGACATGAGCGGTGGCGCAAGACGCACCGCTCGGCCGCTTCGCTGAGGTTGCGCCAGAGGTCGGACCGGTCGGCGACCTGGACCGCGGCGGGTGCCCCGATGCCGGCGTTGGGCGCGAGCTTGATGACGTCGGTGCCAGGTAGACCAGCGCAGTCGATCGGCGAGGTCGCGGGTGGGCTGTGCGATCACGGCGGTGAACGGATGCTAGGTCTCGTTGCAGGTGAGCGGGGTCAGCCCTGTTGGACTGGTCCCGTCGTCGGCCTGCGGACGCCGTCGCAGCTTGGCTGGCCGAGCACCCGGGGATCAACCATGGCACCGCGTCTTTTCACCCCAGGAGCCGCAGACCGAGATTCCACGTTTGTATGAGCGCGGACGGTACAGACGAGGAGCTAACACAGTTTTTATGCAGCGAGACGGAGACACATCATGAGCATCCTCGCGTGGATCATCATCGGCCTGCTCGCCGGCGCCATCGCCAAGGCCCTCATGCCGGGCAAGGACCCCGGCGGCATCATCGTCACCATGCTCATCGGTATCGCCGGTGGCCTGCTCGGCGGCTGGCTCGGCAAGGTCATCTTCGGTGTTGACTCCGTCGACGGGTTCTTCGAACTCTCCACCTGGATCGCCGCGATCGTCGGCTCCCTCATCCTGCTCGCTCTGTACCGCCTCATCGCCGGCAACCGCCACTCGCACCGACACGCGTGATCCACTGACGCCGCACACGGTCGGGCCTCTCCAGATGGCTCCCCCGATCCGCAGGGGGAGCCATCGGCGTGTACGAGCCGACCGGACGGCAGGAGGCCACGGCAGTACGGCCGGCCCACGGGCGCGGGCGGGGCTGCCGCATCCCGCAGCGGGCCCTTCGCACGCTCCGCTCCCACGACACTTCCGACGGCCACGCTCTGCCACGGACCGCAGGACGATGAGCCGTCCGCATCTCGCGCGGTGTGCAGAAGTTGGCTCGCTGTCCATCGGTGGAACCCTGGTCGTATGAGCAAGACTGCCCTGATCGTCATCGACATGATCAACACCTACGACCACAAGGACGCCGATCAGCTGATCCGCTCGGTAGAACCGGTCGTACCGGTGTTGACCGATCTACTGCGGCGCGCACGTGGTCGCGGGGTACCGGTCATCTACGTCAATGACAACTTCGGCGAGTGGCGTTCACATCACGGCGAGTTGCTGGAGCGGGCTCTGGCCACTCCTCATGCCCATCTTGTCGAGCCTGTGAAGCCCGATGCGGACTCGCTCTTCGTCCTCAAGGCCCGCCACTCCATCTTCTTCGAGACACCACTGCATTACCTGTTGCAGCAGCAGGGTATCGACCGGCTGGTACTCGCCGGACAGGTGACCGAACAGTGCGTGCTGTACTCAGCCCTGGACGCTCACATCCGGCACTTCGAAGTCATCGTTCCGCACGACGCCGTCGCGCACATCCACGAAGACCTCGCTCAGGCCGCACTGCGGATGATGGAGCGCAACATGGGTGCGCGGGTGTGCGGAAGCCGGGAACTCTGGGTGTGAAGCCAGGGCGCCAGGACTGATCACCTGATTCTCACCGTCCTGCACGCCGCCGCAGGTACGCCCCGGCGCCCAGCGCGGAGCGACTGCCCGGTCACCGAGGGCAGGTCTTCCACCTCGCGCACACCCGCGCGTCCCCGGACATGGGCCCGACGAGGGGGCCACGAGGCCGACACCGGTGATCACGCCTACCACGTGTGGGATCGCGGCGCCGATGTCTTCGACGGCGCGGAAGAGGCCGTCCACCGCGCCTTCCGGCGGAGATCAGTGACGCGACGCGCCCCAGTCCCGCGGCCCTCCCGAACGGGTGTGCCCCGCTTCTTTGCGACATCTCTCACGGTCCAGGACTCTCGCGAATCAGACAGACCTGTCTAGTATGGAGTGGGTTCGTTTACCAGACCGAGAGTGAGAGTCATGAGAAGCACGACGCAGCGACCCGCCTCCGAGGGCACCTCGGTCGGGCGGTCTCCCGCTCACGGAGCCCCGCGACGCAGGGGCCTCGGGCCCATCGCCTCCCTCGGGCTCCTGTCCTCGATCCTCGTGTCGCTACTGGCCTCGTCCAGCGCGCCGACCCCCCTCTACGCGCTCTACCAGGCGCACTGGGGGTTCTCGCCCATCACCGTCACCGTCGTCTTCGGCGTCTACGCGGTGGCCGTGCTGGTCGCGCTCCTGATCTTCGGCAAGATCTCCGACCACGTGGGCCGACGGCCGGTGCTGTTCGTGGCCCTGATCGGCCAGACGGCGGCCATGGCGACCTTCATCACCGCCGGTGGTGTGGACGCGCTGCTGGCCGCCCGCGTCGTCCAGGGGCTGAGCACCGGGGCGGCGGTCGGCGCGCTCGGCGCCGGAATGCTCGACCTCGACGCGCGTAAGGGCGGCTTCCTCAACTCCTTCGCGCCCACGATCGGGACGGCGAGCGGTGCCTTGGTCTCCGGGCTGATCGTGCAGTACCTGCCGGCCCCGACGCACCTCGTCTACTACGTGCTTCTCGGTGTGTTCGTCGTGCAGGCAGTGGCCGTGACGCGCCTGAACGAGACCGTCGGCCGCAAGCCGGGCGCGCTGGCCAGCATGGCCCCCGAGTTCAAGCTGCCCAGGTCCGCTCGCGCGTCGGTGGCGATCGCCGCACCGGTGATGTTCGCCGTGTGGGCGCTGACCGGTCTGTACGGCGCGCTCGGACCGGCTCTCACCCGCACCCTGGTGCACTCCACCTCCGTGGTGTGGGGCGGGCTGCCCCTGTTCGTGCTCGCCGGCTCCGCCGGTCTGGCCGTCGTCCTGCTGCGCAAGGCGGCGACGCGGAGCGTCATGCTGATCGGCATCGGTTCGCTGGCCGTCGGCGTGGTGATCACCCTGGTGTCCATCGGCTCCGGGACCGGCGGCACCCCGTCCGTGATCGGGTTCTTCATCGGCGGCGCGATATCCGGTTTCGGCTTCGGCAGCGGGTTCCAGGGGGGCATCAGGCTGGTCGTGCCGCAGGTGGAGCCGCACGAACGAGCCGGGGTTCTGTCCCTTCTGTATGTCGTGTGCTACACGGGGCTCGGTGTGCCGGCGGTGATCGGCGGGGTCCTGGTCGTGCACGGCGGCGGACTGGTGCGGACGTCCTGGGAGTACGGCATCGCCGTCATCGTGCTGGCCCTCGCGGCCCTGACCGGTCTGGTGCTCAACGGCCGCCGGGCGGAGCACGTGGCGGTCGTACGCCCGGAAGCCGGTTCCGTCTCCGCCTCCGTCCCGGAGGCGGCACCGCTGGCACGGGCCAGCTCCCAGGGGTGAGACAGGGGCCGCGCTAGAATAGACAGGTCTGTCTGAGAGGGTGGTGGTCATGGCGACCAGGACCGCGATCAAGGTGTCGGCACGTGAGCGCCTGCTTGAGGCGGCTGACGAGCTCTTCTACCAGCAGGGTGTGCAAACGGTCGGCATCGACCGTGTCATCGAGCATGCCGGTGTGGCGAAGGCGTCCCTCTACAACACCTTCGGCAGCAAGGAAGGGCTCGTCTGCGCCTACCTGGAGCAGCGCTTCGAGCGCGCGCGGAGTCGGATCATCCGTACCCTGACGCGCTTCCGCACTCCTCGTGAGCAGATCCTCGGTGTCTTCGACGCGCTGGGCGAGGCCTTCACCGACCCGGGGTACAACGGGTGCGCGTTCGTCCGGGCCAGCGCCGAGACGGCCGAGGACAGTGCCATCCGCCGCACCGCCGAGCACTATCGGTCCTGGGTGCGAGAGCTGTTCACCGAACTGGCCACCACATGCGGGTACGCCGAGCCTGAGGAGCTGGCCCGACAACTCCTCCTGCTCTACGACGGTGCGGGTCAGGCCGCGCGGATGGATCGTGATCCCTCCGCCGCCACGACCGCCCGCGGTGCGGCTGCGGCCCTGCTCGACGCGGCGCCGATCGTCGGCTGAGGACGGCCACACCCGCTGTTCTCCGACGCCTGCACGGGGTCCTGGGCCACGGTGACCCTGGGGGCGGAGGCGGTCCCATGGCCGGCCCCGCCCTCCCCCGCTCCCTTACCCCGCCCTCGCCCGGGCCAGCGACGAGGGCCTTGCTCACCAGCGCCTCAACGTTCGAGCACGCGGGAGCGGAGATCCGCTCGCGCTTGCCCGTCGTGGTCAGGTCAGCCTGTACCAGGTGAGTTCGGCCGTGCGCTCCGTACCCCAGAGCCGGGTGGGAGTGGCGACGGCGAGCCGGAGGGACGAGCCCACGAAACGCACCTTCCCACCTGGGAGCACCCGATCCAGTTCGGGAAGAGGCTGGTGGTGACGTGGTGCTCCACGGTGGTGGGGTCCACGGCCTCGAACGCCCCGCCGTAGGAGACGTAGCCGGCCGCCGCCCGGGCCAGTTCGTCGGCCTCCGCTTCTTCGAGGCGCGCCGACCTGAGGGGCGGACGGTCGCCGCGCCCCAACTGGGCTGACATGTGGCCCTCGCGGGCTCGGGTGAGGCCGACGCCATCGCTCTCACCGTGGAGATCCTCGCCCCCGGCCTCCCTCGCGGTCACCGCGGCGGAGGCCGCAGCCCGGCAAACTCGTCGTGGACGCCATGAACTACTGGTGGGAGGTCAACGGTGTTCGCGACGACTTAACCGACCCGCGCACGTCCACCAGCGAACTGGTCCAGGCGTTCCTGCCTGGCTCCCGCGTGGTCAAGGCGTTCAACCACATGGGCTGCCACGACCTTGAGGACGAGGCCCGGCCCGCCGGAGCGGCCGACCGCAAGGGGATCGCCCTCGCCGGTGACGACCCCGACGACAGGGCCACGATCGCATGCCTGGTCCACGCCCTCGGCTTCGACCCCGTCATCGCCGGCCCGCTCGCCGACGGCGTACGGCCGCAACCGGGCACCGAACCCTTCGACGCCGACGTGAGCGCCGGGGAGCTGCGCGCCATGCTCGCCCGCTCCCCCGCATCGGAGCCGGGCCGCGCCGTCAGCAGGGCCCCAGGGCGACGTCAGCGGAGGAAGCCCTCGTAACTGTGCTGTTCGATCCGGCTGTTGATCCTCTTGACCGCCTCCAGGCCGACGCTCACGATGATCAGGATGCTGGTGCCGGTCAGCTGGTTGGCGCCGCCCAGACCGGCGAACGCCGCGGGGGGCACCGGCGCGATCAAGCCCAGGTACGGCGAACCCGTCACCTTCAGCGGGATGCACGGTCGCCCCCCGTGGTCCGGCAACCGGAGAGCAGCCTGGCGCCGGCCCCGACAGACACGTATCGACGCGGAGGGCGAACCCCATGGAGGCACCGGGCGACACGTGGAACAATCGGCGCCCCTGACACCACCAGTCCCTGGGCGGTGTCAGGGGCGGCGCGCGGGTGGGGCGAGGTCCTGAGCCGGATGGTCACCGATGTACGGTCGGACCGGTGGAGGGGCACGGCGAGGGGCCGAAGGAACCGAGAGAGCGGGGGCGGGCGGGATGACGAGGTCGCGGCACCCGGACGCGTCCGTCCCGACGACGCGCCGGTCCCTGCGTCAACAACGGGTGGCCGAACTGCGGGCGCAGGGCCGGTACGGTCCCGAGCTGCGTGAGGTCCTCCCCTCCTTCGTCGGCCTCGGCCTGGTGCTGCTGACACTCGTGCTGCTGGCCGGCCGCCTCAGCCACGCGTTCGAGGTCCCCGGCCTGCTGATATGCGCCCTCCTGTGCGTGACGGCCGCCCCGGCGGGCCTGCGCCTGCGCCGGAGGGCCCTCCGCCGGCGCCGCGGCCGTTACACCGCCCAGGAACTCGCACGGCTGGACGACCGCGGGCTGGTGGAGGCCACCACGCGCATGCTGGAGCGCGACGGCTGGCGGGTGGCCGATCTGAGCCTGCGCAAGGGGGACATGCATCTGTACGCCCGGGATCGTCACGGTCGCGCGCTCGACGTCAGGTTCCGTCCCGCCGCGACGGCCGACGAGGACGCCCGCTGGCCGGAGACCGTGCGGTGGACGATGAGCCGGCCCGGCGCGGAGCGGCCCGGCCGGCTCATCGTCCACCGCGGTGCCTTCAGCCAGGCAGAGGCGCGCTGGGCCTCCCGGCAGACCGACGTCCACCTCGTGGACGGCCGCCGGTTGCGCCGCTGGGCGGCCGGCACACCGCTGGACAGCCTGGGACGCCGCCGCTGACGAGCACGGAAGCTGTGAGCCCGGACTGACCAGTAGCAGGCCGGGCCGCCAAGTAGGCGCCGGGGACGGGCGGCACGCATGTGGCCGACCGGGGAGTAGTCGGTCGGTCGTATAATGGCGGCATGGGACGGACAAGTGACGCCAGGGAGAAGATCCTCGACGCTGCGCAGTCACTCATCGAGCTGCGTGGCTACTCGGCGCTGGGCGTGGCCGAGATCTGCAAGGCCGCCGGGGTGCCGAAGGGCAGTTTCTACTACTTCTTCGAGTCCAAGGAGGCTCTCGCTCTGGCCGTCCTCGACGAACACTGGGAGGCCCAGCGCGCTGACTGGACCCGGGTTCTCCAGGGCGAGGGCGAACCGCTGGCGCGGCTGCGCCGGCTGTTCGAGGAGACCGAGGCCGGCCTGCGCGCCGGGCAGCAGAGTTGCGGGACCGTCTCCGGGTGCATGTTCGGCAACCTCACCCTGGAGCTGAGCAACCAGACGGAGCCCATCCGCGAACGCCTGCAGCACATCTTCGATGCCCAGGTGGGAATGGTCGAGAAGGTCGTCACCGAAGCCCAGGAGCGTGGGGAGGTCACGGTCGGCAACGCCCGGGAGGCCGCCCGGTCGATCGTCGCCCAGCTTGAGGGCCAGGTGATGTTCGCCAAGCTCTACAACACCACCTCGACGCTCGGCGCGCTCTGGGCCAACTGCCTGGCGCTGCTGAACGCCAGGCCGGCCGTCCCGGCCGCTTCCTGACGGCACGACGGGACCGGAGGTCCAGGTACGACGGCGGCCCCTGGTCCCTGGTGGCCAGGGGCGCCGCCGTCGTCCCGCCGGACACCTTCGCGCCGGGCCGGGACACGGCGTACCGGCCGCTGCGCGCATGGCACCGCGCCGTCACGGTGAGACGGCGCGCTCGCACAGACCAAGACCTAGGGTGTGAACCATCCGTTCTCCCGTGTCTCCTCGTACAGCCCGGCGAGGAGACATCGCATGGCCGGGATGGCCACTTCCTCCGCGCGCAGGCGCTTATCAGCGGGACGCTCACCTCGCTCCGAACGCGAGCGGGCGGCTCCGGCCGACGAGGCACGACCAAGCCTCAGGAGCAGTGAAGCCGGCCCGGCCGGTGAGAACGTGGCCGACCGCCCCGGGTCGCCGGGCTCAGCACAGTCATCATCGAGCACGAACGTCTCGGAGGTGAGTGCTCATTCTGGGCCTGCGACCCCAGCAAGGCGCTGCTGCGGCCAGTGATGGCGCGGGGCTGATGCCCGCAGGGTCCCCTGGTCCACCACGCGGCGGACGGGCCTCTGGACGTTCCCGCGGTGCTCGCGACCGGGACACGATGGCCGAGCACTGGAAGGACGACGACCAGGTCGACTGGCTGGACTCGGTCAGCGTGGACCTGATCCGCGGTCACGGCCGGCTCACCGACGAGAAGTAGGTGGCGGTGGAGACACCCGAGGGCGACACGGTCCGCCTCACCGCCTGGCAGGCCCTCGGCTCCCAGGTGACCATGCTGGTCCGCAGCGAGGCCGGACTGCTCCCCCGGATGGAACCGTTCGCCGGTGGACTGGTCGCGGAGGGCCTGCGCGAGGCAGGGGTCGACGTTCGGCTCGGAACCTCGGTGATCTCCGTGACGCGCCAGGAGCCGGCGCCCGGCGAGGTCGGGGTCGAGCTCAAGGCCGGGACCGAGATGACCGCGGACGAGATGCTGTTCGCCATCGGCCGGACCCCGCAGACAGGGAAGCCGGGGCTGGAGACCGTTGGGCTGACGCCCGGCGACCGGCTGCGGGGGGCGACACCTGCCGGGTGACCGCCGTCCCCGCTGGCTGGCTCTACGCCGTGGGTGACGTCGACCACCGGGCGCCGATGACTCACCAGGGCAAGTACCAGGCCCGGATCGCGGGCTCAGTCATCGGCTCACGCGCGCGGGGCGAGACCCTCGACAAGACCCGGTGGGGCGCGCACACGACCACCGCCGACCTCGTGACAATTCCCCAAGTCGTCTTCACGGACCCCGAGGTCGCGTCCGTGGGCCGCACCACACGCGAGGCCGCACGGGCCGGACGCCGGGTCGAGGGCGTGGACTCTCCAGGGGTGCCAGACGCGAAAACGGCCGCGGGACGAGCCTCACCGGCTCGTCCCGCGGCCGTACCGCGTGGAGGGCGGCTTCACCGCCCCGTGGTGTTCAGGCTTCCGCGCGCTTCGGCAGCCGCCAGTTAGGGCGCGGGAAGTGGCAGGTGTAGCCCTCCGGGTAGCGCTGGAGGTAGTCCTGGTGCTCCGGCTCGGCCTCCCAGAACGGACCGGCCGGCACGACCTCGGTCACCACCGATCCCGGCCACAGCCCCGACGCCTCGACGTCGGCGATGGTGTCGAGCGCGACGCGCCGCTGCTCCTCGTCGAGGTAGAAGATGGCGGAACGGTAACTGGCCCCGATGTCGTTGCCCTGTCGGTTCTTCGTGCTCGGGTCGTGGATCTGGAAGAAGTACTCCAGGATCGTGCGGTAGTCGGTGACGGTCGGATCGAAAGTGATCTCGATCGACTCGGCGTGGTTCCCGTGGTTGCGATAGGTAGGGTTGGCCAGGTCGTCGTCGCCGCTGTAACCGACCCGGGTGCGGGTCACACCGGGGAGTTTGCGGATCAGTTCCTGCATGCCCCAGAAGCAGCCGCCGGCCAGCAGCGCCCTTTCCTCGACGTCGGTCATCAGTTCTCACCCTTCCCCTCCCCCAGCGACCGGAGGAGTTACAGCACTACTATGACGCATAGATCGTCACCTGTCAAACAGGTGACGCACTCGCCCCCGGCCGACGGCGCCGGCCAAGGCCGGGCAACAGGCCGGTGCTGTCGGTGCCGTCCGCTTGCGAGGCAGGAAATCGCGGCGCGGGGAGCGCGTCAGCCGAGCCTCGTCACCTGGTAGTGGGAGATGTACCAGCGGTCGTCCACCCGCTTGAGCACGACACTGAGAGTGACGTGGATGTCCGGCCGGTCGGTGAAACTGAAGTCCACGTCGAGATACCCGAGCAGGACGTCGTCCGCGAGGCTCCGCGTCTCCAGCACCCGGTACTCGGCCGCCAGCCCGATCGGCTGGGAGTCGTAGTACGTGAAGACACCCTGCCGGCCGACGCTGTAGGGGTGGAGTCCCTGGAAGATGGCGTCCTCGGTGAAGAGCGCCGCGACCTTCTCCGGCTCGTGCGCGTCGACCGCGGTCTTCCACTGGTCCATGACGCCGCGCAGGACGGCTTCCTGTGCTGCTGTGCCGCTCATCGGTTTCCTCCTCCAGCAGGCAGGGCGCGCGCGGTGGATGCGCGTCCCATGTGGTTCAGGCGGTGAGGCCGGTGGGGCCCGGGTCGTTCGGGTGTGGCTGCAGGGCGGTGATCTCGGCGGTCATCCACGGCCACAGGGGCAGGGTGCCGAGCACCTTCTCACGCAGGTCGGCCTCGTCGTCCGCGCGCCACACGCCGACGCTGCGCAGTTCGCCGACCGGGCGCCACAGCCGGAACAAGTGTCCGGTGGCGGCCAGTTCCCTGGCCCGGACGGATTCGGCCGCGCGTCGCCGGTCGACCTCGGCGGGGTCGGTGCCCTCGGGCACGGTGGTGGTGAGCACGACCAGGAATTCCTTCATCGTCGTTCGGCCTCTCTGGGGTCCGCGGGGGTGCGGGGCTGGGCTGCGGGCTGCGGGCTGCGGGCTGCGGGCTGCGGGCTGCGGGCTGCGGGCTGCGGGCTGCGGGCTGCGGGCTGCGGGCTGCGGGCTGCGGAGTCTGGGCTGTGGAGTCTGGGCTGTGGAGCAAAGGAAGCCGCGCACAGAGAACATGGTCGGTCAGCCACCGCCGGACGACACCGCATGTGCCCGGCACCGTCCTGTCGCGTCCCGCCCCGTCGAGGCCGTCCCGGCGGCCTGTCGGCGACCAGGCGGCGACGCCGACAGGCGCCGACCGGTACGTCCGGTGGTCCGGTCAGGCGGCGGCCTGGAGGGCTGCGGCGACCCGCACGACGCGCTCGGCCTGGATGCCGGCGGCGAGACGGGTGACCTCACCGACGGGCTTGGTGCCCTGGCCGTCGGCGTGCGAGGTGCCGTAGGGGTTGCCGTCGACGAACTTCTGCGGGTCGGTGAAGCCCGGCGTGACCGTGATGCCGCCGAAGTGGTGGACGGAGTTGTAGAGCGCGAGCAGGGTGGACTCGTGCCCGGCGTGATCCGTGGCGGTGGAGACGAAGCCGCTGTACACCTTGTTCGCGAGCTTGCCCTGCGCCCAGAGGCCGCCGAGCGTGTCGATGAACTGCTTCAACTGCGAGGAGACGTTGCCGAAGCGGGTCGGCGTGCCGAAGATGACGGCGTCGGCCCACTCGACGTCCGCCGGGGTGGCCTCGGGGATGTCGGCGATGGCCGCGTGGTTGGCGGCCCAGGCCGGGTTGGAGTCGATGGCGGCCCGGGGAGCGAGCTCGGCCACCTTCAGCAGACGGACCTCGGCACCCGCCTTGACACCGGCGTCGTGCAGCTCCTTGGCGATCTCGGTGATCGTGCCGGTGGACGAGTAGAAGACGATGGCGAGCTTGATCGGAGTGGACACGGGATTTCTCCATTTCGAGGAACGGCGGCGACCAGGTGAGCCGTCCGGCCATCCAAGCTAGACGACCGGTCTACTTTAATCAAACCTCGCCCCGGGGCACACACGTCGACGTGGGTCCTGGCAGGCAGGCTGGCCGCAGCACCAGCCACGTCGAGTTCGCCGAGCGGATGGTGCGGAAGCTGAGTGAGGGGCTTCGAGCCCTGGAAGCCCTCCCGCGTGACGACGAGTTCTGGCACGGCTGGGCGAATGATCACGCCACGACCCACAAGCTGGGCGCTTTCGCCGCCGAACTGCTGGACCGCGATCCCACAGATCCGACGGCGCGGTGGGCCCTTGTGGCGCTCGCGCTCGCCCACGGCGCCAATGGCGGTGGGCTGTCCCTGCCAGGACCTCAGATCGCCGGCGATCCGACCGCCGTGGCGGACGCGCTGGTCATCGCGGACTGGGTCGGGCAGGAAATCGGGTTCGATCTCACTGCCGAGCTGCGCGAGGTGTGTGCGTGGGCTGACCTCGACAGGCTGGAGTCGCCGGCCCGGGCGGAGGGAGGAGAGACGGCCCAGGCTGCGTCGCGTGCTCTGGAACTCCGTCTTCCTCGATCGGACCGCGGTTGAACGCACGTGACGCCGGTGAGGGGTTGAGTCGTTCGGCTTCGGTGACGCGGGAGCGGCAGGACTCGGTGCCGGTCTGGATAGGGGCGCGGCGGAAGGTGACCGGTCGGCGACGGCCGGGCAGCGGTGTGGGGCGTCGAAGATCTTGTTCCACTCGGCCCGCGGAGGGCCACAGCGAGGGCGGTGGCCTTGGCTTTGGCCTTGCACCTGGCGCTCGGTGAAGATCTGGAACAGCCGGTCGGCAGGGGGGTCGGCCTCCGCGGAGGCGGGACCCTCGGACGCACTTGAGAAGCGGGCGTACGCTGACGCCGACCTGACGGCGGGCGGCCGTGAGCAGGACGGCCGGCGGCTGTCCCCGGCCGTCGGCGGGGGATCGTTGTCAGCTTGTCGAGGCAGGCGTCAGGGTGGTGGGCTCTGAAGGCCAGTCGAGCACGGTCAGCTCGGGCCACTGCTGCCGCCAGCGGGCGGTTTTGGTCTCGTACACCTCGCGCGGAGCAAGCACTGGATTGGGCCGGACGACGAGATTGAACACGTCGGCAAGCCCATGCGGTGCATAGACGCGCCACTGCCCATCCCGTTCCAGGCGAACGCCCAAGCAGCAGGTAGTAGCCGCGAAGCTGTCGATGGCAGCCTCGGTGGAGGTGTAGGGAGCACACGCGACGCCGAACTTCTGCTCGTACCAGAGGTGGACGCGGGCCTCGTTGCGGACCTCGACCTCTGCCGGCAAGCCGGCGAAGGCATCGTCGGCGGCCTTGATCACAGCGTTCTCCGCCTCCCACGACAGATCGTGGTCGTCGAAGTAGAAGACGTCGTAGTCCTTGATCCCGCTGGTGGGGTGCCTGTCCGTGACCACGTTCCAGACGGTCTGGAACAGGCAGCCTGCCGTCAGGTACCAGCCCGGAAGCGCCATTCGAGCCGTGCGGTTCAACACCTCCACCAGTACCTCGTTACGGGACAGCACAGACCTGAGGGCAGCAAGCTGCTCGTCGAGCGGGAGGCGACCAATCACCGCCCATGCCTACCACGCGGCAGGCCAATGGCTTCTGCCTTCAGCCATCGAGGCCCTCTTGACGGCAGATGAGGGTGCAGGCGGCGATGTGGGTCGCACCCGCTCAGCCGGCCGAAACGTTCCGCGTCGCCTCGCGTGCTTCGGTGAGGGCTCGCTGCCTGAGGTGGCCGCCGAACAACTGAATCGTGGTGGCGGCCAGGATGTCATCCCTGTCGATGGTTCGCCCGTCCCCCCTGCGGGTGGACGGGGCTCCGAGGGAACCCTTGAGGAACGGGGATGGGGCCGGTTCGCCCGACAGCACCGGGGTGACCGTACCAAAACGTTTGACCCCGCCCTCGCGGACGACCATGGCCGCGTCCCGGGCGACGTCCGTCAGGAACACGCTCGCGATTCCGTCCAGGTCGCGGAGCATCGCCGGGACGGCCGTCGCCCCCCGGCTCCGCAGCAGCTTCCTGACCCCAGCCTCGAACCTGTGGGCGCCGACCACAGCACTCGGTTTGCGCGACCTGCTGCGCTGGCGGGAGGGCACGATGACACCCTCGGCGTCGTACAGGACACCGGTCAGCCCTTGGAACGTCGGGCTGTGGTCGTACCACTTGTTCCCCACCTCAAGCTCGACGTTCCGGTCGATCGCCGAGAGCAGGTCACCGGGAACCAGCTTCTTCCGGGCCTCCTCCGCCGCCACTCTCCTCGCGCCGTCGATGATCTCCGTCAGCACTGTCCGCGTCACCGAGGCTGCGGCCCACGCGGCCGACCGAGAGACGTACATCGAGGTCACGTCCCTGAACACCGCTTTGACGAGAGAAGGCTTGAACGGCGAGACACCTATGACCGAGGCGGTCTCGGTACCGCTGCGCTCAGGGCGTGCGGGCTGTGTGGCCATCGGAAGAAACGCTCCCTGCTGTCGGAGTTGTCAGAGGCCCACACTTCACCACGCAGACCCGCTTTCCTCCCCATCCTCCGTCGAAGCAGCACCCGGTCAAGGGCCTGAGGACACATCCCGACGGCCGGGCCGATGATCGGCCACCTCCCGCACGCCCTCGTACCGTGGCACCTGCGTCCCCCGTCCGGCCGCACCCCGCTCTCCCTGGCCCTTGCCACCGAGGAGGAGCGGCCGGTGAAGCGCACGCAGGACGACAAGTGGGCGGCCAACCTGCGGGGCGGCGAAGGTGGTTACGCCCGTGGGGGGACTTGAACGTGCCACCCAGAGCCTGCGGCAACAGATGAGGGTGCGGGTGGTGCCGGTGAAGGCCAGGAAGTGGTCGGCTTTGCGTTCGTAGCGCCGGTGGAGGCGGCGGCAGCCGGCCGGCCGGCCAGGACGCGGTTCTCTCCCGACCCATCGGTGGCGGCCAGGCCAGGGCCCAAACGACGGGATCTGCCGCCCGGTGCAGCCCCGCTGACAGCCCCCGCCTTACGGGCGTATGACCTCGGTTGGAAACACCACCGCGCGGGACATGTCCCGCAACCAGAATCGACGCCTTGGCCCTCAGCCCTCAGCGCAGGACAACTCCGAACACGGAGCAACTCCGGCAAGAAGGTAGCCGTCATCACCGGTGCTTCCCAGGGCATCGGCGCGGGTCTGGTCGAGGCGTACCGCAAGCTCGGTTACGCCGTCGTCGCCACCTCGCGGACCGTCGCCGCCTCGGACGACCCGGACGTCGTCACCGTCCAGGGCGACATCGCCGACCCCGCCACTGCCGAGCGCGTCGCCGCCGCCGCGATCGAGCGGTTCGGGCGCATCGACACCCTCGTCAACAACGCCGGCATCTTCGTCGCCAAGCCGTTCACCGAATACACGCAGGAGGACTACGACGCGGTGACGGGCGTCAACCTGACCGGGTTCTTCCGGATCACCCAGCTCGCCGTCGAGCAGATGCTCCGTCAGAGCGGCGGCCACGTCGTCCAGATCACCACGAGCCTGGTCCACCACGCCCTCTCCGCGGTGCCCTCGGTGCTGGCCTCCCTGACCAAGGGCGGCCTCCAGTCCGCCAGCAAGGCTCTGGCCGTCGAGTACGCGACCCGGGGCATCCGCAGCAACGCCGTCTCCCTGGGCGTCATCAAGACCCCGATGCACTCCGAGGAGTACTTCGAGACGTTCGCCGCCCTGCACCCGGTCGGGCGGATGGGTGAGATCAGCGACATCGTCGACGCGGTTCTCTACTTGGAGGACGCGCCGTTCGTCACCGGCGAGGTCCTGCACGTCGACGGCGGCCAGGGCGCCGGTCACTGACGCCGGGTCCGGCGGTCACACCCATCACCGCCCGACCTCTCAGGCACATCGGCACGCCGCTGATCACAAGCATGATCAGCGGCCTGTTCCGCCGGCGGAGGCACGGCACGTCATCGGCGCACACGCGATGCCGTCGACCGAGGGACCTGAACGGCCAGTACGACACCGACGGTGTGTCCACCTTGGACGCCAAGCAGCGGGGCGACCTGGACGGCAAAGGGTGGAGCTTCCCGGCGGACCAGTTGCCGCGCCCCGGACTCACCTCGGCCGGCGGCCACGACTACCGCATCCCCGGGACCTCGGGCACGGCCGGGAACTTCCTCGGTCTGCGCGGTCGGTGGACCTATCTGACACCCGGCCGCTACTCCGCGCTCGACCCGCTGGTCACCGCCATGAACGGGGACCAGCGCGCCGACGTCACCATCCGCCGCGGTCTGTGCGTCCGTGGCGTCACCCGTCCCCGGTGAGACCCAGTTGCCGCAGCATGCCGAGCTCGTCACTGCTGCCCCAGCGTTCGACGAGCCTGCCGTCACTGTCGAAGCGGCTGATCTGCATACCCCGGTAACTCACCTTCCTGCCGGTGGGCGGGTGCCCCATCAGTGGTCCGAGGTGTGTTCCGCTGATGGTGTAGGCGAAGGCCAGCTCGTCGTCGGTGGCCACGAGGTGTTCCACCGCCACGTTCAGGTCCGGGAAGGCGGCGCGGAGTTCGCCGAACATCGCCTTGTACCCGGCGGGACCGGGCCCCTGGCCGGGGGCGGGGTCGTGATCGATCGAACCGGGTGCCACGACCCTGTCCAGGGCGTCGAGGTCTCCGGAGACGACGGCCTCCGCGAAGGCGGTCTGGGCGGTGATGTTCGTCTGTCTCGACATAGCGCTCCTCCTGCGCCGAGTAGGCCACCGATCCGAAGCGGCCGGACTTCCGCGGGCGCCCGCGGGTATGGGATGGCGGACGGTGGGGAATCCGCCGGTCCGCGTGCTCGCCGGGGGGCTGCCGCGCGTCCCGCCGCAACGGCCCGCCCCGCTCCCCGGCCGACCGGGGCCGCGCGGCGGACACCCGGGCCCGGCACACGTGTGACCCGGCGAAGCGGCCCTGTGCCACGGTCTCTCCAGTCTCTCCCTGTGGCCACGCGGGGGCACTCCGGCAGGGCGATCAGCAGCCGTGCGCTGCCGCGGCACACGCCCGAGCGGCGGCGGGACGACCGTCGCGCGAGCCGCGGCCGGGGCGCCCGCCGCCGTAGGGGCTCGTGTGAGGCGTCCTCTGCCTGGCGTCGCACGAATGCGGGCGGCCGGGGAGCACCGTGCCGGGCCCGGACGCGACCGTGTGGGGCGTCCCCGGCGACGGCCGGTCCGGCGAACCACCTCCAGGGGCCCGCTGGTACGGCGGCCACGCCCGTTCCACCCGCCACCGGAGAGGTCGAGCCGCCTCGGCGAGTGCACCGCAGGAACCGCTCTGGGGTGAACGCCCGTTCCGGGCCCGCGAAGCCGACAGGGCGTTGCTGCGACCGGTGGTGGCAGGCACCGACGCCCCCTGCTCGGCCCATGAGCCGCTGTGCGGAGGGTGGTGGGCGCACCTGCTGGAGGCGGGACGAGGCGCCCCGCGCGTCCTGATCAGCTCGCCCGCCGGGACCACGGCAGGGTGCCGGTCGGCGCCGGAAGCGGCGTGCTGCGGATCGGTGGGTCCCTCGCGCGGCTCATGCGCAGGGCGGGTCGCAGGGCGGAATGACGGGGGTCCCCCCGCTGACCAGCACCCCGGGGAGAGCCGCGCGCCGCGAACCGCGTACGGTGCGGGGCGGGTGGCGACACGCGCGGTGGTGGGCGGCGAGGAGGCGGTCCACGGCACGCGTACGATCCTCACCCGCCGCGCCACCCACACCACACCGCATCGGCCCGGAAGGACGAGCCCCGTGCTCACGTCGTACGCCGCCCACTTCGACACGCCCGCCGGGTACCTGGACTTCGCACGTTTCGGACCGCCGTCACGGGATACCGTCGCCGCCGGCGCACGAGCCGTGGCGGAATCCGCCACCGCCGACCACACCACCGTGGACGCCCTGATGCGTGCGGAGGAGTCCGCACGGGGCACGGCCGCCCGCCTGGCGGGCACCGACGTCCGGCACACCGTGCTGCTCCCGAACACGTCCACCGGCCTGTTCCACGCGGCTCTCGGCATCCGGGAAGGCGTGGTCCTCGCACCGCAGACCGACTTCCCCGCCAACCACTATCCCTGGCACCGCGCCGCGCAGCTGGGCCGGGCCACACCACGCTGGCTCGACCCGGCGCCCGGCGCCGGTGTCACCCCCGACCTGGTCCGCACCGCGTTGACCGATGACGTGGTCGCCCTGTCCGTGAGCGCCGTGGACTTCCGTACCGGCTTCCGCACCGACCTCGCGGCGCTGCGCGAGGCGATCGGGCCGGACCGGTTGCTGATCGTGGACGGCATCCAGGCATTCGGCGTGGCCGCGCTGCCCTGGGACACGGCCGACGTACTGGTCACGGGCGGCCAGAAATGGCTGCGCGCGGGATGGGGCACCGGCTTCGCCACGCTGTCCGACCGGGCGCTGGAACGCCTCGACCCCGTCCTCACCGGCTGGACGGGGGTCGAGGACGCCGGTCTCTTCGACGGAACGGCGCACCCACCGGCCCCGGACGCGCGACGGTGGTCGATCACCCACCTCAGCCCGGTGACGGCCGCCGCGTTCGCGTCCGCGCTCGCCATCGTGGAGCGGCACACGGTAGCGGCGATCGAGGGCGCCATCGCCGCGCGGATCGCCGAACTCTCCGACACCGTCCAGCGGTGCGGGGGCCGCGTCCTCTCCCCCGCCGACCCTGCGCGGCGAGCGGGCATCCTCTCCTTCACCATGCCGGGGCACGAACCGTCCCTCGTGGCGAAGGCCTTGCACGCCGAGGGTGTCACTCCGACGGTGCGCGCCGACTCGCTCCGCTTCTCCCCGCACGCCTCGACGCCGCCGGAGGTTTCCGAGCGGGTCGCCGCCGCGCTGTCGTCGCTGCGGAGCTGAGCCCGCTGGATCGGGCTCGGACCCGTCGGATGGGGGTCGCCGGTCCGGGTGAGCGTCGCGCGGCGCGCCCGCGGGCCGCCGGCTACCAGGTCTGTTCGCCGGCGCGGACGAGGATCTCGTTGACGGCGACCCGGCGGTCCCGGGTGACGATGTAGGACACGGCGTCGGCGATGTCCTCGGGCCGGAGCGGCTCCATGCCCGCGATCTGGCGCTCGACGGCCTGTCGTACGCCGTCGCGCAGGTGTGTGCTCAGTTCGGTGTCCACGGTGCCGGGCTCCACCACGCTCACCCGTACGCGCTTCGGGCCGAGCTCCTGCCGCAGCGCCTCGGTGAAGCCGTTGATCCCGAACTTGGTCAGGTTGTAGACGGCGGTCCCGGGGCGGGCGACCCGTCCCGCGGTGGAGCTGATGTTCACCAGATCCGCCACTCCCCGCGGCGAGTCCTCCGCCGCGCGCAGGAGATGCGGCAGCGCGGCATGGGTGACGTACAGCAGACCCTGCACATTCACCTCCAGCATGTGCTCCCACTCCTCCAGCGGAGAGTCCACGGCCTGCCCGACGCCCATGAAGCCGGCGTTGTTGACGACCGTGTCCAGGCGGCCGAGCTCTGCCACCACGCTGTCCAGCGCGCTCGCGGCCTGCTGCTTGTCGGTGATGTCCGCCTCCACCACCAAGGCCGTGCCCCCCTCGGCCCGCAGTGTGTCCGCGAGCGCCTCAAGTCGTGCCCGCCGCCGTCCCAGCACGGCGACGGCCGCGCCTTCCGCGGCGAGCCCGCGCGCGGTCGCCTCACCGATGCCGCTGCTCGCACCGGTTACCAGGGCCACCGTGTTCTGCAGTCGCGCGGTCATGTGTCTTCCTCCTCATGGGGGTGGTCGGGCAGGTCGCCCCCGGTTGCCGGCGACACGGGAAACGGGCGGCGAGCCGGGCGTCCGCCGTAGTCCGGCGTCGCCCTTCGCCCCTCGTGCGAAGGCACGGTAATCTCGTAACCGGAACCGGTTCCGCATGCACCGCACGCACACTAAGCGGAACTGGTTCCGGTTGCAAGGGCGAGGGGAAGGAAACAGGTTGACCGGGAAGGGCACGGACAGCGCCGGACGGCAGGACAGGCCGCTGCGCGCCGATGCGCGACGGAACGAGGACCGGCTGCTCAGCGCCGCGGCAGAGGCGTTCGCCCGGGAAGGCACGGGCGCCTCGGTCAAGGACATCGCCCGCGCGGCCGGCGTCGGTGTCGGCACGCTCTACCGCCGGTTCCCGTCCAAGGAACTGCTGATCGAGGCGACGTACCGGCATGAAGTGGAGGTGCTGTGCGCAGCGGCACCCGAACTCACCGCTTCGCTGCCCCCGGCGGAGGCACTCCGGACCTGGATGGAACGCTTCATCGACTTCATGGCGGCCAAGCACGGCATGGCCGACGTGCTCCGAGTGGTGCTGACCGACGAGGGCGAGCGGCTGACCACCCGCGCCCACCTCACCGAGGCGGTCCGTCACCTCCTCGCCGCCGGGGCGAGTCAGAACGTCACCCGGTCACAGGTCGAGGCGCAGGACGTCCTCATGGCTCTCGGCGGCATCAGCGTCATGGCCGACACCGAACAACAGCCCGGCCTGGCCCCGGCCCTGATCGATCTGCTCCTGCACGGCGTCCTGACGCGCTGAAGGACGGCCGCCCCGTCCCGCCACACGGGGGTGGTGGCGGGAGTCTGTCAGCAGATACGCATGGCCGCCGGGGGGATTGGTTCACGGTCTCCCCGTACGGACCGCCGCGCCTGCGAGGACAGCCCGCTCGTACGGCAACGGGAGGCGGGGTGTCTCCCACTCCCCCGCTGTGTGTGCGACCTGCGCGCCAGGGTCGTCCGGGGGTTGTCGGTCCGGGTCGGGCGCGGGGGCTGGTGGGCGGCGCCGGGCGGGAACGTCGGACAGCGACCATCGGGCGGTGTAGAGGCGGTAGTCGGCTTCCACCGCGTGAAGTCGTCGGCTCGTTGATGTCCAGGCGGTGAGTGGAGATGGCGGCGGCCACGATCCGGTCGTCCAGGCCGGGGTCGCGGCGGCGGCCACGCGGGACGAGGGCGAGGTGGCGGCGGGCTTCGGCGAGCAGGTGCCGGCGGTGGAAGCGGCCTCCGTCGGTCATCACGAACACCGTCGCGGTGACGTCGACGGCCGCCGGCACCATGTCGACCACGGCGGCGACACGGGCCCGGATCGCCGCAGCCGCGGCACGGACGTACCGAAGGAGGGAGTTGATGACGTCGGCGGCCACCCCGGAGGTGAGGTTCGCGCTGGTCTTCCACCAGGCGCGCAGCCGTGGTGGGCAACCGCCGCACGTGGACACCGTGGTCAGACCGCTGGTTTCACCGCCTCCACGAGCAGGTGGTAGCCGAGGTGGTTGAAGGGCGGTATCTCGCCGAGGAACCGCTCGATCCGGTCGACGAACGAGCGGACGGAGGCGTCCCGCAGGACCTCGTCCGCGAGCCACGCGGCCAGGGGCGAGTTGCCACGCATCCTGGTGACGGTCATCCCGGCGCCGGCGAACAGCGCCGTCAGGTCCTGCGGGCTGAAGCTGTACCAGGGCGCGAGGTAGTCCTCGCCGCTGCGGGTCCGAGTGAACTGCAGCTGCTTGGCCGCGACGTCCGTGACGTCGACCGAGGCGAACCGGTCGCCGGTGAACATCTCCTCGAACAGGGCGTTCTTCACGCCGAGCAGCATCCGGCCGCCGGGCCGCAGCACGCGGTGCACCTCGGCGAAGACGGCCGGCCTGTCCTCCAGCGGCAGGTGCATGAGCGCGAGCATGCTGGTGACGGTGTCGAAGGAACCGTCCGGGAAGGGCATGTGCGCCATGTCGCCTTCGCGCAGGTCCGCGGTCAGGTCCCGTTCGCGGAGCTTGCCCGCCGCCACCTCCAGCATCGATTCCGACAGGTCCAGCCCGCTGACCTGGGCGCCCAGCTCCGCCATGGGCACGGTGAAGCGGCCGGTGCCGCAGCCGATGTCCAAGACGCGTTCGCCGGGCCGGATCTTCTCCAACAGGAAGCGGTGCTCGGTGGCGGTGAACAGCTCGTCGCACGGGCCGAGTCCGGGGATGCGCTCGTCGTACTCCTCGGCCACCCGGCGGTACACGGACCGGACTTGGTCCTTCTGCTGTTCGGCCCGGTCGGCGAGGGTGCGAGGGCGTTGGTCGTACGTCGTCATGTGTTCCTCCTCGGAACAGGAAAACGGGAGAGCGGGAGGGGGAGGACGGGAAGGAGGGGTGCGGGGCGGGTGCGGGGTCAGGCTTCCGGCGGGTCGCGGAGCAGGGGGCAGGACAGGCAGTGCGGACCGCCTCTGCCCCGGACCAGCTCGGCGCTGGGGGTGGTGAGCACCTCGATGCCGGCGGCGGCCAGACGCTCGTTGGCGACGACGTTGCGGTCGTAGGCGATGACAGTGCGTGGGCGGACGGCCAGGACGTTGGCGGCGTCACTCCACTGCTCCCGCTCCGCGGCGACATCGGTGCGCTCGCCGCCGGCCGCGATCAGCCGCACCGCGGGCAGGCCGAGGGACCTGGCCAGCCCGGTCAGCGGGTCGTCGACGCTCGCGGCCACCACCGCCCCGTCCCGGTCGAGCCGCAGCGTGAACCACCGGCACGCGCTCAGATGCGGGCCGCTGGCCAGGAAGGTGTCCCCGTCGACCATGGTCAGTACCGTGTCGAGGTGCATGCACTGGCGGGCCCGTGGCAGCAGGACGGCGAACACGTGCCGGGCCTGCCCGGATGCGAGCAGGGCGCGGGCCAGTTGCTCCGCGGCGGCGGCCGCGGTGCGTTGGCCGACGCCGACGAGGACACATCCGGGGCCCGCGAGCAGGACGTCGCCGCCCTCCACAGGTTCGCCCGGCCCGGGGACGGCCAGCGGATGTGCTCCGGCGGCGCGGGCGGCCGTCCCCAACAGCAGTCCCTCGGCCCGCCGTGCCGTGCTCGCCATGGGGTGGGCGATGTGAGTCCGGCCCAGCCAGCTGCTGCTGTCCCGGACGAAGAGGGAGTTCACCAGTGGTGGCAGCACGAATGCGTCGGGGGAACGAGTCAGGGTGCTGAGCGAGGCCGCGACCGCGCGCGGGTGCTCCGCGGCCAGTTCCCGCACGGTGATGCCCGCCAGCAGCAGTCCGGCCCGGTCACGGGGCGGCACCGCCTGGCACATGGCGTCCACCGCCGCGGCGACGGGCGGGCCGAGCCGCTGGTCGGCCACCACCGCCCGCGCCATCGACCGGCCGGCGCCGGGTTCCGCCAGGGCGGCGGCCAGGACCGACTCCAGCTCCACCACATCGACGCCGTGGCTCCTCAACAGCCCGGTGAAGGCGTCGTGTTCCGCCTGGGCACGCTGTACCCAGGGCACGTCGTCGAAGAGAAGATCGTGGCAGTTACCGGGACCGAGCCGGCTCAGTTCGGCTCCCGGGCGGTGTGTGAGGACCCGGCGCAGGACGCCGGTCTCGTTGTCGACGCACGTGTCGCGCAGGGCCTTCAGGGCCGGTGATCGGGCGGGCTCCGGGGGCGGGCCGCCCGTGGGTGCGCGTTGTCGCGGACGATGGTTGTCGAAGAGGGCGGGAGAACGCCTCATGACCGCTCCTGGGATGAGGGAGGGATGACCGGGGCCGGCCGAAGAAAGCACGCGAATAGCAGGCGGCGCATTACCCCGGTCGGGGAAGCGGTGCCGTGTCCGGCCAACGTAGGGAAAACCGCGTGCATGCGTCAACGGCCTACCCCATAAATGATCTAGGACGAGCGCGTGAAATGCCGTTGAATCCCTGCTGGGTACGGCGTTGACCTGTGTGAAGTCGCCCGGTCTGAAGGTTGTGTGAAGGCATTCCGTTCACCTGCTCGAACACCCTGGAAAAAGGCGGCGCAAATTCGCGGGTTTGAATCTTGTGTACGGGGAACAGCGTGATGGCGGCCTCTGCGAACGACGCTGCACAGCCCTTGACACACGGTCCAGCGACGTTCTCACACTGGAGGAAAGGCAGGACTGCCGACAGGACACCTATCGAGTGGGAATCTCTCGTGCCCGGTTCACTCATGCCCGTTGAGAACTCCGATTTACGCAACGAAGTACGGCATCTGCTGGCAGAGCCGGAATTACGCGAAGAACTGAACGGCATATGGAGAACACCGCCGCATGGGGAGTGTCCGGTCCCCCGGCTGACCTACCGGGAATTGGGCCGCCGTGGACTGCTCGCCCCGCACTGGCCGCCGGAGTACGGCGGCCGTGGCGCCGGTGTGTCCGCCGGCGCCGCGGTGGCCGAGGAGCTCGCCCTGCACGGTGTCCCCGACAGCGCACGGGTGAACACCATCGACAACGCCGGCACCACGCTGCTGTCGTTCGGCACCGAGCGGCAGCGTCGCCGCCACTGCCCGGAGATGGCCGCGGGCCGCGTCATCTTCTGCGTGCTGTACACCGAACCGGACGCCGGCAGCGACCTCGGCGGCATGGCCACCCGCGCCGAACGCATCGCGGATGGCTGGCGGTTGACCGGCACCAAGACCTGGAACGCCACCACGGCAGACGCCCGGTACGGCATCTGCGCGGCACGTGTCGCAGGCGGCGGGGACAACGCCTACGCGGCCACCGCACTGTTCGTCGTGCCGCTGGACCATTCCGCCGTGCGGATCGAGGCGTTGCCGACGGTCAACCCGGAGCCGTTCTTCACCGTGCACCTCGACGGCGCCGAGGTGGACGACGAGGCGTTGATCGGCTCACCTGACGCCGGATGGTCGATGCTCACCGAGGCCCTGGGGCTGGAACGCACCGGCATCTGCTTCGCCGGGCGGGCCCGCCGTTGGCTGGACCAGCTCGTCCGCGCGCTGGAGGCGCGCGGCGGACCGGGGGGCGCGTATGAACTGTCCCGGCTGGACGCCGAGGTGACCGCGGCGCGCCTGCTGGGCTGGCGGGCCGTGGCCGACCTCTCGGACGGGCGGCTGGGCGCCGCTGCCGCCGCCGCGGCCAAGTGGTGGAACAGCGAACTGGCCCAGCGGGTCGCCCGGCTGGCGTGGGAGCTGCTAGGCCCGCAGGGCTCTCCCGCCTTCCCCGACCTGATGGTGGCCGTCCGCGAGGCACCCGGGCTGACGCTCGCCGCCGGTACCTCGGAAATGCAGTTGTCGACCGTCGTCACTGACCTGCTGGACGGCGGCGACCCGTGGGAGGAGCCGATCTGACATGCCTCGTCGCAGCACCTGGCAGCAGCAGCTGCTCCGGGACTTCGCCGCCACCCTCGACTCGTGCGACCCCTCCCGCGTCACCGACGTACGCCGCGCGCTGGCGCGGGACGGCTGGACCGGCGTCTGTCTCCCGGTGGACGACGGGGGCTTGGGGCTGACGGCCGCCGACGCCGCAGGACTGGCCGAGCACTTGGGTCTCGCCCTGGGCCCGAGCGACCCTCTGGACGCCCTGGCGGCACTCCCGTTCCTCACCCGCGCGGCACCCGGACTGGTCCGGGAAATCCGTACGGGCGCGTGCGGCGTCGGGGTGGCCGTACCCTGGCCCGACGCCGGCGCCCAGGGCACGTGCCACCATGCTCACCGAACCGAACTCGACGGCCGGAGCGGCGGATACGACGGCCGGACGACCGCACAGCACAGCCACACCGCCCAGTTCCGCGGGCCGGCCCTCTTCGCTCAGGAGCCACCGGACCTCGTCCTTCTCCCGGCTGCCGGCGCGCCGGACGTCGTGACCGGGTGGCGGCCGGCCGGCGCGACGCCGTACCCGACCCCGGGCGACACGCTCATGGCCGTGGCCACGGACGGTCCCGGCACCGCGTACCCCGGCCTGGCGGACGTGTCCGCCGGTCCGCTGTGGGCCGGGTGCGCGCTGCTGCGCAACGCCCACCTGCTGGGTCTGGCCCGCGCCGCGCTCACCCGGGCCGTCGAGCGCGCCCGCAGGAGGTCGCAGTTCGGCCGCCCGATCGGCTCGTTCCAGGCCGTCGCCTTTCCCCTCGCCGCCCAGCGCACCCGGCTGGAGGGGCTGCGCCTGGCGAACGACGCGCGGCTGCGCGAACTCGACGCCGACGGACAGGGCATCAGCCCGGAGCGGGCCTGGCGGGCGCTGGCCGGCGCACTGGCTCTGACGGCCGCGGTCACCGCGCTGCTGGAGGACTGCGTGCGTCACGCCGTGCACGTCCACGGGGCCTACGGTCTGTACGACGGGAGTCCCGTCGCCGCCTGCCACCGCCGCCTGATGACGGAGACGGCGCGCTGGGGACCGTACAGGCAGCCGGCCGGCCCGCTCCCCTCGCCGTCCGCGGCGGACCCCGGTCCCCGCGGCGAGCCGGCCCCGCTCCGGCTGGCCCGACTGCGGGAACCGGCGAGCGTACGCGACACGGAGGTGCGGTATCCGGCCGGCCGGTGTGTGCACGAGCTGTTCGAGGCGGCCGCTGCCCGCCATCCCGGCGCCGCCGCCGTCCGCAGCGCCGAGGGCGACCTCACCTACGCGCGGCTGGACGCGGACGCCGAGCGCCTGGCCGAGGCCCTGTCCCGGCGCGGCATCGGCGCCGGTGACCTCATAGGGCTGCACATGGAGCACGGTCCCGGGGCGGTGACGGCGATCCTGGCGGTGCTCAAGGCGGGTGCCGCCTATCTGCCGCTCGATCCCGCCCATCCACCGCAGCGGAACGCCTTCGTGTCCGAGGACGCGGGCGCCGCCCTCGTCCTGAGCGACGCCCGGCTGCTCGACCGTCTGCCGCCGCTGCGCGTCCCGGTCATGCCCCTGCCGGAGCCCGCCCGGAACGCGGCGGGTCCGCGGAGCGCGAGGCGGCCGGCGGCTGCCGACTCGCTCGTGTACGTCCTCTACACCTCCGGTTCCACCGGTACGCCCAAAGGGGTCGAGGTCGAACACCGTAATCTGACCAACCGGCTGTACTGGGACGCCGCCACGTTCCCGCTGCACCCGTCGGACGCGGTCCTGCACCACACGTCCCTCGGCTTCGACATCTCCGTGTGGGAGATCTTCGCCCCGCTGATCTCCGGCGCCACGCTCGTCGTCCCCCCGCCCGGAGCGCTGCGCGACCCGCACCGGATGCTCACCCTCATGCGGGACACCGGCGTCACCGTGCTGGCCTGCGTCCCTTCCCTGCTGGACGTGCTGCTGGACGAGGACGGTCCGGCCCTCGCCGACGTGACCGGCCTGCGCTACGTCTTCTGCGGCGGCGAGAGCCTGCCGCCGCGGCTGGTCGACCGGTTCCACGCGCTGGGACTGCACGCGGAGCTGCACAACTTCTACGGCCCCAGCGAGTGCACCATCGACGTCACGTCCTGGCAGTGCCGTCCCGGGGCCGGTGACGCGCCGGTGCCGATCGGAACGCCGCTGGCCAACGTCCGCGTGCACGTGCTGGACGAGCACGGCGAGCCGGTGCCGCCCGGCCGGCCGGGCGAGCTGTACGTCGGCGGGTCCGGTGTGGCCCGCGGCTACCGCCGGCGCCCCGGCCTGACCGCGCGGCGCTTCCTGCCCGACCCGTTCGCCGGCCGGCCCGACGCGCGCATGTACCGCACCGGCGACCTCGTGCGCATGGACCGGGACGGGGTCCTGCACTTCCTCGGCCGGACCGACCGCCAGGTGAAGATCCGCGGCCACCGCGTCGAACTCGACGAGATCCAGCACGCCTTGGAACGGCACCCCGGCGTCCGCGCCGCGGCCGTCCGTGCCGTCGACGACCGTATCGAGGCCCATGTCGTCGCCGCGGACGGCACTGCCCCGGACACCACCGGCCTGACCCGGCACCTGCGCCGCACCCTGCCCGCCTACATGCTCCCCGCGGCCTACGGCTTCCTGCCCGCGCTGCCCGTCACCGGCAACGGCAAGACCGACTACGCCACGCTGCCGCGCCTGCGGCCGGAGCGCCACGAGACGGAGACCGGGAGCGGCGGGCCGGACGCCCTGGAGGACGCGCTCGCCGGACTCGCGGGCCGGCTGCTCGGCCGGGACCGGCTGGATCCGGGCGAGGACTTCTTCGCCGCGGGCGGCAGTTCGCTGCACGCCGCCCGGTTCGTCTCCCGGGCACGCGCCGAACACGCCCTGGACGTCCGTCTGGAGCACTTCCTCGCGTCCCCCACCGTCCGGGACCTCGTCAAGAGCGCAGCGCACGCACGGGAAGGCGACCACCCCGATGACTGACCGACAGCCCCGCACCCGGCGCCAGGAGGGGCCTGCCGACGCCCGGATCCGCGTGTTCTGCTTCCCGCACGCCGGGGCGGGCAGCGGCGCCCACCGCGCCTGGATCACCGCGCTCGCCCCCGACATCGACGTCCACCCGATGGTGCTGCCGGGCCGGGACGGGCGCTACACCGAGCCGCCCCGCTCCAGTGTGACGGCCCTCGCCCGCGGCTGTGCCGACGACGTGGCCGAGGTCCTGGACCACGCGGCGGACGACCGGCCGTACGCCCTGTTCGGGCACAGCCTGGGTGCCGTCACCGCCTACGAGACCGCCCGGGTCCTGCTGCGCCGGGGCAGGCCGCCGGCGATGCTGGTGGTCTCGGGCAGCGAGCCCCCGCACCGCCTCACTCCGCCGGCCCGCCCCTGCCACGACCTGCCGGACGACGCCTTCCTCGCGGAGGTGATCCGGCTCGGCGGCACCTCACCGGAGATCCGTGAGGAGCCGGAGTTGCTGCGGCTGATGCTGCCGGCGCTCCGCGCGGACTTCGCAGCCGCCGAGACCTACCGGCACCGCCCGGGCGGTCTTCCGCTGCCGACCCCGATCGCCGTCTACGCCGGCACCGAGGACATGACGCTCGTACCGCGCCGCCTGGACGACTGGGGCCAGCTGACCCGCGTCCCCGTCGTGCGGCACCGGCGCTTTCCCGGCGGCCACTTCTACCTCGACACAGGCCGCCCGCTCGTCCTGCAGGCTCTGCGCCACGACCTGATGCAGGCGGCCACGCCGTACCACGCCCCGCCCCGGACCCCGACCGCCCACCTGTCCAGGAGGTCCCTGTGACCGTCTCCCCGGCCACGACGACCGTGGCGACGCGGCATCCGCTCCAGCCGCTGACCGCCGACGAGATCCGGCTCGCCGCCACGCTGCTGAAGTCCCGGCGCGGGCTCACGGCGGACGTGCGTTTCGTGATGATGTCGCTCAAGGAGCCGGACAAGGGCCGGCTGGCCGACGAGGATCCGCGGCGCCGTCCGCCACGCGAGGTGAGCGTCGTCCTGCGCGACCGGCGGCACCGCCGTACCTACGAGGCGGTGGTCTGCCTGGACACCGAGGAGGTCACCCTCTGGCGCCCGTGTCCCGGTGTCCACACCGCCATCACCGAGGAGGAGTTCGCGCAGTGCGACGCCGCGGTCCGTGCGGACCCCCGCTGGCAGGAGGGCATGCGCCGGCGCGGTGCCGGGGACTTCTCCCTCGCCATGGTCGACGCCTGGCCGACCGGCCACACCGGTGACCACCCGGACTGGCCGGGACGACGGCTGTCCTACGCGCTCACCTTCCTCCGCGCCCGTCCCCGCGACAACGGCTACGCCCGCCCGGTCGAGAACCTGGTGGCGCTCGTGGACCTGGACTCGATGGAGGTCCTGGAGGTCACCGACCGGGGCGTGGTGCCGCTGCCGCCGCTCTCCGGGAACTACGACCCGGACGAGCGCGACGACGAGGGCAACTGGCCGCCCGCCGTGCGTGAACGCACCGACTTGAAACCGATCGACATCACCCAGCCCGAGGGGCCGAGCTTCACGGTCGACGGGTACGCGGTCCGCTGGCAGAAGTGGCGGCTGCGTCTCGGCTTCACCGTCCGTGAGGGTCTGGTGCTGCACCAGCTGGGATACGAGGACAAGGGCCGGGTCCGGCCGGTGCTGCACCGTGCCTCCCTCGCCGAGATGTACACGCCGTACGGCGACCCCGGCTTCACCCACTACCGCAAGAACGCCTTCGACGAGGGCGAGTACGGCGCCGGGTTCATGGTCAACGCCCTCGAACTCGGCTGCGACTGCCTCGGCGAGATCCATTACTTCGACGCCGTGGTGCACGACCAGGACGGCGAGCCGGTCACACTGCCCCACGCCATCTGCATGCACGAAGAGGACATGAACATCGCCTGGAAGCACACGGACTTCCGCACCGGCAGGGTCGTCACCCGGCGGCAGCGCCGACTGGTCGTCTCCTCCTTCGCCGTCCTCGGCAACTACCAGTACGGGTACTTCTGGTACCTGTACCTGGACGGCACGATCGGCTTCGAGGTCAAGCTGACCGGGATGATCTCGACGGGGGCGTTCTCCGGCCCCTGCCCGCCGTACGGCGCGGCGGTGGCGCCCGGTCTGTACGGCCCGCACCACCAGCACTTCTTCTCCATGCGCCTGGACATGGCCGTCGACGGACCGCGCAACTCGGTGTACGAGGTCGACTCGGTGCCGCTGCCGGTGGACGAGCACAATCCGTACGGCAACGCCTGGCGCACCGAGGCGCGCCTGCTGGCCACGGAGCGGCAGGCCGAGCAGCGCACCGCGCAGTCCGCCACCGGCCGCTTCTGGAACATCGTCAACCCGCACCGGCGCAACGGCCTCGGCGAGCCGGTCGGTTACAAGCTCGTCCCGTCCTCGGGTCTGCTGCCCATGCAGCCCCGGGGCAGCCAGGCCTGGCACCGGGCCCGCTTCACCTACGGCCACCTCTGGGTCACCGCGCACGACCCCGCCCAGATGTACGCCGCCGGCGACTACCCCAACCAGCATCCCGGCGACGGAGGTCTGCCCGAGTACGTGCGGGACGACCGGCCCACGGCCGACACCGACATCGTGCTGTGGCACACCTTCGGCGAGCACCACGTCGTACGGCCCGAGGACTGGCCGGCGATGCCGGTCGTAGCCACGGGGTTCACGCTGCGGCCGAACGGCTTCTTCGACGGCAACCCCGCCCTGGACCTGCCCGCGCCCGACGCCTGCCGGGCCGGCTCCTGCCACGACCCACTGCCCGACGACCGCACCCCGGAAAGGAACAGCGCACCATGAGCACCACACTGACCGACCGCTATCCCACCCGGCTGCTGGAACCCGGTCCGCGCGTGCCCCGGCACGATCCGGTGGTGTGGGGTGACCCGGCGGACGGGCCGCTCTCCCCCGGTGAGTGCACCGACTACGCCGACCGCGGTTACCGCCATGCTCCGCAGCCGTTGTTCGGCCCGCACGAGGTGAACGCCCTGCGGCAGGAAGCCGCCCGGCTGGCCGCCGATCCAGCCCTGCGCGCCGACGAGCGCACGGTGGTGGAGGAGGCCTCCCAGGAGGTTCGCTCCGTCTTCGAGGTGCACCGCGTCAGCCCCGCCTTCGCCCGGCTGGCCGCGGACCCGCGCCTCGCGGACGTGGCCCGCCAACTCCTGGGCTCGGAGGTGTACGTGCACCAGAGCAGGGTGAACTACAAGCCGGGCTTCACCGGCGGGCCCTTCTACTGGCACTCCGACTTCGAGACCTGGCACGCCGAGGACGGCATGCCGCGACCGCGCGCGCTGAGCGTCTCGATCGCCCTGACGGAGAACTTCCCGTACAACGGCAGTCTGCTGATCATCCCCGGTTCGCACCGCACCTTCGTGCCCTGCGTCGGCCGTACCCCGCCCGGTCACCACCGCACGTCACTGCGCACCCACTCCCCCACCGTCGGCATGCCGGACCAGGACGCGGTGCGCGAGCTGGCCGAGGAGGCCGGGGGGATCGACCAGTTCACCGGGCCGCCCGGGTCCGCGACGTTCTTCGATTCCAACTGCATGCACGGCTCGAACGGCAACATCACACCCTGTCCGCGCTCCAACATCTTCCTCGTGTACAGCAGCGTCGAGAACACGCTCGGGCCACCGTACGCCGCGCCCGCCCCCCGGCCGTCGTACATCGCCTCCCGGGACTTCACACCCGTCGGGGAGGCCCGGTGAACCTCGGCGAACCCTTGCACAACTTCGTCGGCGGAGCCCGGCGTCCGGCCCGCACCGACGAGACCACGCCTCTGGTGAACCCGGCCACCGGGCGCCCGGCCGGAACGGCTCCCGTCTCCGGCGAGGCCGACATCGACGCGGCCGTACGCTCCGCCCAGGACGCGTTCGAGCGCTGGCGGGACACCCCGCCCGGCGAGCGGCAACGGGCCCTGCTCAGGATCGCGGACGCCCTGGAGGAGCGGTCCGCGGAGTTCGCGGCAGCGGAGACGGTCCACACCGGCAAGCCACTGCATCTCGTCGTGCGCGAGGAGATGGGCCCCCTGACGGACCAGATCCGGTTCTTCGCGGGGGCCGCCCGGATGCTGGAGGGCCGGTCCACGGGCGAGTACCTGCCCGGCCACACCTCCTCGGTCCGCCGGGAGCCAGTCGGCGTGTGTGCCCAGGTGACGCCCTGGAACTACCCGCTGATGATGGCGGTGTGGAAGTTCGCCCCCGCCGTCGCGGCCGGCAACACCGTGGTGCTCAAACCCTCGGACACCACCCCGGTGACCACGCTGATGCTGGCCGAGCTGGCGGCGGAGTTCCTGCCACCGGGCGTCCTCAACGTGGTCTGCGGCACCCGGGAGACCGGGCGGCGGCTGGTGAGGCATCCAGGGCCGGCCATGGTGTCGGTGACCGGCAGCGTGCGCGCCGGCACCGACGTGGCCTCGGCCGCCTCCGCCGAAGTCAAACGCGTCCACCTGGAGCTGGGCGGCAAGGCGCCGGTGCTGGTCGCGGCCGACGCGGACCTGGCGCACGCCGCGCGGGGCATCGCCGAGGCGGGCCTGTACAACGCCGGCCAGGACTGCGCGTCGGCGTGCCGGATCGTCGTCGACGCCTCGGTGCACGACGCGTTCGTGGAGCACCTGGTGCGCGAGGTCAAGGAGCTGACGCCGGGACCGCCCGACGATCCCGGCGCCTGGTTCGGACCGCTCAACAGCGCGGCGCAGCGGGACCGGGTCCGGGGCTTCCTGGAGCGGCTGCCCGCGCACGCCCGTACCGTCGCCGGGGGTTCGGCGCTGCCGGGTGAGGGGTTCTTCCACGAGGGCACGGTGGTCACGGGGCTGCGCCAGGACGACGAGGCGGTGCAGGAGGAGATCTTCGGGCCCGTCCTGACCGTGCAGGCGTCCGCCGACGACGAGGAGGCGCTGCGCATGGCCAACGGCGTGCGGTACGGCCTGGCCTCGTCGGTGTGGACGCGGGACCACCGCCGTGCCGTGTCCATGGCCCGGCGCATCGACGCCGGCATCGTCTGGATCAACTGTCACATGCCCACGGCCGCCGAGATGCCGCACGGCGGCTTCAAGCAGTCCGGGTACGGCAAGGACCTGTCGGCGTACGGACTGGAGGACTACACGCGCGTCAAGCACGTCATGACCTGCACCGGCACCTGAAGTGACCGGTGCGGCCGGTGTGTTCAGCGCAGGGCGATGAGCGCGATGGCGGCGGTCGCGCACACCAGTCCGGCGGCCTGCCACCGCGTCAGCCGCTCGTGCAGGAAGACCAGCGCCAGCAGCACGGGGATGGCCGGATAGAGCGCCGACAGCACGGTGGCCACGGCCATCAGCTGGTGCCGGGTGGCGGCCAGGTACAGGATGATCGCGACCGTGCCGACCGCACCGGCCGCGGCGGCCACCGCCGCCGGCCGGCCGGGCATCGTCACCGGGGACCGGTAGAGGACGAGCACGGCAGCGATGACCAGCACGGAGGCGACCCGGCTGACGACGACGGGCCACAGGCCGCCGCCCGCGCCCACCTGAGCCATCGCCAGGAACTGCACCCCGAAGCCGACGCTCGCGGCCAGCGCGGCCGGCACACCCGCCGTCCCCGGCGGGCCCCCGCCCGGGCCCGAACCCGACGCCTGGGAGACGAGCCAGAGCGCGGGCACCGCCGCCACGATGCCGACCCAGGCGACAGCGGCCGGCCGTTCGCCCAGCAGGGCCACCCCCACCAGGACGGGAAGGGCGACGGCGCCCACGTCGCTGACCGGGACGACGACGCTCATCTGCCCCTGGGACATCGCCCGGTAGAGGAAGGCGACCCCCACGCCCGTGCCGACGCCCGAGAGCGCCCCGAACCAATAGTCACCCGGCGTCGCGGAGCCGCCGACGGACGACAGGGCCGCCACCAGGGCAACCGCGGTCCCGGCAAGCTGTGCGTACAGGGCCACGGTGATGCCGTCGACCCGGCGGGAGACGAGCCCGTTCGCGAAGTGGGTCACTCCGAAGCAGAGCGCGGAGGCCAGCGCCAGCGTCTCACTCACGGGCCCTCCCCGCGGGCGGCTGCGGACTCTCCCCGGGCGGTAAGGCATCGGCGCGCACACATACCGAGCGCCCTACCCGGGATCCCCACGATGATGACACCCGGCTGACCGACCGCTCCCCGGCGTCGGCGAAGGACGTCCCACCCAGGCAGTCCCGGCTGTGCCGTTGAGCGTGCTGCAACGGTGGGCGAGGTGTCCCCCGCTCCCAGGCTGTCTGGTCGGAGGGTCGCGGCGCGGCCACGCGCCAGGATCGGCTGGAAGGCCGCGGACCGCGACATCCGCACCGGCGACGGCAGGGCCCTCGGTCCGCCGGGCTCCCGGGCGCCGGACCGCTAGCCCTTCAGCGACCGGATGACGTTCAGGGTCAGGTCGATCTCTTCGGGGAAGTTGACGATCCCCGCCGACAGACGTACGTGGGGAATCCCGTACGGCGTGGCGTTGGCGATGACCCGGTTCTCGCGGAGGATCCGTGCCACCTCCTGCGGTGCGTAACCCTCCACGTCGAAGGTGACGATGCCCGCGGACAGCTCGGGGTCGAGCGGGGTGTGGAGCGTCACGTGCTCCATGGCGGCCAGGCCTTCCTTGATCTGGCTGTTCAGCTCCGCGATCCGGTCCTGGATCCGCTTGCGTCCGATCTGCCGGACGAAGCGGAACGCCTCGGCGGCGGCCCACTGGTGTTCGTAGGAGAAGAATCCGCCCGGACTGACCCACGCGGCTTCCGTGGGGCCGGCCGGCCGGCGGTCCTGTCGCCACGCCGCGGAGGTCTCCTTGCTCATCAGGCTGGGAATCGTCGGCTGGAGGAGCGCCCAGTTCTCCGCCTTCGCCCACATGATCCCGGTCCCGCGCGGTCCCAGGATCCACTTGTGCGTACCGGCGGAGAAGAAGTCGCACCCCATCTGTGCGACGTCCTCGTCCGCGACGCCGAACCCGTGGACCCCGTCCACCACCAGCAGGATGCGGTCGGCTTCGTCGCGGTTCCGGTTCAGGTCGGCGATGGCGTCGGCGATCCTGGACATCGGCAGGCGCACGCCGGTGTTGGAATGCACCCAGGCCACACCGAACACACGGGTGTTGGGGCGCACGGCGGCGCGCAACCGGGCGATGGCCTCGTCGGCGGAGAAGTCGAACGAGGAGTCGTAGAGCGGGATCGAGCGCATGGTCGCGCCCCACTTGTCGACGGCCAGGCGGATCGCCTCGTGGTGCGGGTAGAACTCGTGCGTGGTGGTCAGGACCTCCTGGCCCGGCTTCAGCCGCAGGCCGTTGTAGGTCAGAGCCAGTCCCATGGTGGTGCTGCTGGTCAGGGCGATCTCGTTGGCCTGCCCGCCGACGTACTCGGCCGCCTCGGCACAGACGGTACGCCACAGCATGTCCTCTTCCCGGGCGAACATGTTGTCGTCGAGGAAGCTGTGCGGGTTCTCGTCGAACGCGCGCCGGTAGTTCGTGATGGCGTCACGGACGGGCGTCGGATTCGAGGCGAGGTAGAAGTTGGACAGGTGCACGAGGTCGGGCGACAGGAGGAACTGCGCACGGACGGATTTCCAGTCGCCCGGATCGAAGGGCTGGGGTGCGCTCTGCGGCGTGACCTGCGAGACACTCGCGGTGTCGGAGTCGACAAGGCTTTCCGGGTTCGTAAGGGACACGATCACTCCTCTTGACTGTGACTGGGCTGCATGTGTGCGGGCGCCGGACCACGGCCCGGACCTGCCGGTCGCGCATGGGGGTCGAGCCGGGGGGAGTTCTCAGAGGACCTCGGAACGGTCCGCCCTCGGGCCGACCTGCTCCGTTTCGCTCCTCTGCCTCTCCTCCTCGTCGCGGTGCGCGTCCGCCGCCTCGGCGCCGGCCGACGCGGTCCCGGAGCGCCGGCGTGCGTCGGTTGCCCAGACGATCAGCGCACAGGTCGCGAACACGGCCCCGAGGAGGCTGGAGGCGGCCCAGCCGTGGGAGGAGAAGACGGAGGTGGTGGCGGCTGCGCCGAGGGCGGAGCCGAGGGAGTAGAAGACCATGTAGCCGCCGATGACGCTGCTGGTGCGCTCCGGGTGCGCGGTGGTGAGCACGTGCTGGTTGCTCACGTGCACGACCTGGACCGAGAAGTCGAGCACCACGATGCCGACGGCGAGCAGCCACAGGGACCAGGACAGCTGCGCGGTCGCGGCCCAGGAGGCGATGAGCAGCACCAGCGCCAGGCCGCTGATCGGGATCGCCCGTCCCGCGTCCGCCCACCGCCCCGCACGTGCCGCGCCCAGAGCGCCGGCGAGTCCGGCGATGCCGAACAGTCCGATCTGACTCTCGCTCAGGTGCCACGGTGCGTGCGCCAGCGGCAGGGACAGGCCACTCCACAGGGTGCCGAACGACGCGAAGAGGAAGAACGCGATGAGACCGCGCGTCAGGAACAGACGCTGCCCGAACAGCCCGCCGAGCGAGACGACGGCCTGTCGGTACCCCGCGGGCCGACGGGAGCCGTCCTCGGGCGGCAGTGCGCGCAGGACGAGGGCGGCGAGGGCGAGGGCGAGCACGCCGAGCACGGCGTACATGCTGCGCCAGCCCCACACCTGCGCGAGCACGCCGGTGACGAACCGCGCGCCCAGGATGCCCACCACCACACCCGACGTCACGACACCGATGTTGCGTCCGCGCTCGGCGGGCGGCGAGACCGTCGCGGCGTAGGCCACCGTGGTCTGTACCACGACCGCGAACATGCCGGCCAGGGCGAGCCCGGCGAAGGCCGCCCACGCGGCCGAAGCCGCGGCCGTCACGAACAGGCCCGCCGCGGTGACGGCCATGTGCACCGCGATGAGCCGGCGCCTGTTGGCGACCACGTCGCCGAGCGGCACGAGCAGCACCAGACCGACCAGATAGCCGAACTGGCCGGTGGAGACGATCCACCCGGCGTGCTGTGCCGACACCCCGAGGCTGTCTCCCATGGGCGGCAGCACCGTTTGCGCAGCGTAGATGCTCGCCACCGCGACACCGCACACGGTCGCGAGGAGTAACCGTCGCCAGACGTCCATCGCACTCCTTACAAAATGAGTAGCAAAGTGAAACTATTTTGACCGTAGGGCATGATGGTCTCAATCCGCAACTCATCGGGAGGTGTCATGCCGCGCCCCTCCACGGGCACTCCGAGCCCCGCCTGGACCGATCCCGACTGCCCGGTGGCCCGCACGCTCGACCTCGTCGGTGACCGGTGGAGCCTGCTGATCGTCCGGGACGCGATGGACGGCGCACGGTCCTTCACCGAGTTCCAGCAACGGACCGGCATCGCCCGCAACATCCTCACCGACCGCCTGCGCAAGCTCACCGCCCACGGAGTCCTGGCCCAGCGGACCGCGCCCTCGGGCCGCCGCCTGCAATACGTCCTCACCGACGTCGGCCGCGATCTCTTCCCCGTCCTGCTCACCCTCCGCCAGTGGGGGGAGCGCCACGCCTTCGCACCCGGCGAGGCGCACTCCACCCTGGTCGACCGGCAGGGCGCCCGTGTGCCGGACATCAGGCCGACCGGCGCCGACGGTGCCCTCCTCGACGCCGACACCACTCACGTGCGGAAGACCGGCGGCGCACGACAGCGGTGAGGCGACGGCCGGCGAGACGGTCAGCGCCCGCGCCCGTGCTCGGGCACGCGCGGCGACGCGGTGTGCCCGGCCGGCTCACGGGCGGCGCCCGCGGGCCAGACGACCTCCACGGCGATACCGCGGGCACGGGCGTAGGCGACCATGTGGGCGGTGGCGTCCTGCCCGCTGGACGGTGAACCGTCCCAGACGGCCAGCAGCCGGGTGCAGCCGCTGACCAGCCGTTCGTCCGCGCTCACACAGGCGTCCCGGTCCAGCGGGTCGAAGGGGAGCATCCGTATCCGCCCGGCCAGGGCCAGCAGCTCCCGGTGCGCCCGCCGGTCGTGGCACGGAGCGTCGGCGAAGGCATCGCCCCGTTCCGGGAGCAGGACGACCAGGCGCCGCCCCACCTCGTGCGCCACCCGCCCGAACGCCAGGGGCAGTCCGGCGCCGGCGCGTACCAGTGCCGTCGCGTCGGGCGGCAGGCCCCGCAGGCGTTCCCGCAGTTCGGCCCGCACCAGCTCCCACGTGGTCGGGGTCAGGTCGGCATGTCCCACTGCCGTGATCATCCGATCGCTCGCTTTCTCACCGTGCGGTGCGCTCCGCTCGTATCCGTCCCGTCCACACCTGTTCAGCGGGACGGTCCGCGCGCGTCAGCTCCGCGCGCAGCAGGTCCAGGCCCATCGGCCCCAGGTTCAGCGCGTGGTGGTGGAACCGCTTGAGGTCGAAGGCGGCGCCGTCGCGGCGGCGGGCCGCCTCCCGCGCCTCCAGCCACACCTTCTCTCCCAGCTTGTAGGCGAGGGCCTGCCCCGGGCGTCCCAGGTACCGGTCGATCTCGAACTCGACGAACCCCGGTGGGCCGAGCCCGCAGTACTCCGTGAGGAACGCGCGGCCCAGTTGTGGCGTCCACCGCTCGCCCTCGTGGAACCCGGTGCCCGCGGGGATGGGGAGTTGCAGGTGCAGCCCGATGTCCAGGACGACCCGTGCGGCGCGCAGCAGTTGCCCGGTGGCCAGCATCCCCAGCCGGTGGGCCGGTTCGGCGAGGTATCCGAGTTCGTCCATCAGCCGCTCGGCGTACAGGCCCCACCCCTCCACGTGCCCCGGGTGCAGTTCGCACGACAGCCGCTGGAACCGGTTGAGCACGGAGGTGTTGAGCGTCGTCACGCCCAGCTGGAGGTGGTGGCCCGGGACACCCTCGTGGAACATCGTGCCCGGCACGGTCCACGTCCGGATCGGCGCGCCCGGTTCGGGCCTGGTCCACCACACCGTGCCGGGACGCGACAGGTCCTCGCTGGGCGCCAGGTAGAAGGCGGGCCCGTCGGCGGGGCCGATCCGGCAGTCGATCCGCCGCAGCGGCTCGGGGATCGCGAAGTGTGTCCCGTCGAGGTCGGTGATGGCGGCGTCGGCGAGTTCCTGGAGCCAGTCGCGGAACTGCGCCCTGTCGGTCATCTGGTGGCGCGGGTCCTCGTCGAGCGCCGCCAGCACGGCCGGCACCGGTTCGCCGGGCGCGATCCGCGCCGCCGTCACCGCCATGTCCCGCTGTACCCGGCCGAGTTCCTCCCAGCCCCAGGCGTAGGTCTGCCGCAGGTCCAGCCGGGTGCCGAGGAACTCCCGCACCCCGAGCCGGTAGCGCTCCTCGCCCACCGCGTCCAGCTCCGGGGCGTGGGCCGCGAGCTCCCGCGACAGGTACGCGGCCATCCGTGCCAGCGCGTCGTTCGCGGCCGCCACGGCCTGCTCCAGTGCGCCGCGCAACACACCGTCCCCGTGCCCGGCGGGCAACCCCGCCAGGTACTGCCGCATGTCACGGCACTCCCGGGCGTTGCGGATCACCTGGCGGTACGGTGCCACCCGGCCACCGCGCCGTGCCGCCTCCAGGCTCTCCCGCAGCCCCGCCAGCGCCTCCGGTACGGCCGACAGCCGTGCCAGCAACACCTCCCACACGGTGTCGCGGCCCTGATCCAGCAGACCCACCGCTTGCCGCACACGCTGGACGGGCCCGTCGAGGGTGTCCAGCAGCGTGCCGTACGCGTCGGTGTCGGCCAGCGCCACCTGCGTGGCGAGCCGCTCACGCAGCACCGCCGCCGCGACGCGCTCCGCGTCCCCGGCCACGGGCGTGTCCTCGACGGCCTTCAGCATGCGGCGCGCCGACGCCGCCCGCTCCTGCACCGCCTGGGGGCCGAAGTCGGTCAGACGGGTCTCCTGACCGGCGATGCCCATCGCCGCGGCGAGGCAGGGGTCCAGTAGGGCCAGCTCGTCCACGTACTGATCCGCGAGATCGTTCAACGCCGTCACGATCGGGACCCTTTCTGCGACGGCAGCCCGGCGGCGGTGACGGCCACCGCGCACGACAGGTGCTGAGTGCTCATGCCGGCACCTGCTCCGACGTCGTACGAGCGGCCGGCCGGGTGCGGACCGAGAGCGAGGCGAACAGATCGGCGATCCAGCGCCGGCCGCCCTCGGGGGTGTCGCCCGCGACGATCCCCGCGAGCACCGTCTCGCCGGACTGGTAGGTGATGTGGTCGGGCAGCGGCGAGCCGGGCGGCAGTTCGTTCCAGGCGACCACGGCCGGGTCGTCCCGGAACGCCGCCGTCCCGTCGAGCCCCTGGAACTCCCTACCGGCCAGGTGGTGGCCGGGGCAGACGAACCAGCCGTACAGGCGCCGGTCGGCGGGCGGCTCGGGGATCGTTCCGGTGACGCGCTCGCCGAGCAGCGCGCGCAGCTCGTACGAGGGGAGGTGGACGCCGGTGGCCAGCTCGACGGTCGCCGCCACGTCGGCGCCCCCCACCCGGTTGCCGACCTCCAGGAAGACCGGTTCCCCCCGGTGCGCGATCGCCTCCAGATGGAAACTGCCGTCCTGGATGCGCACCGCCGCCAGGGCGCGGGACACCCAGGCGCGCTCCTCCTCGGACAGGGTGAGCTGGAACGACCCCAGCGGCCCGCCCTGCGCGTACTGCAGGCAGGTGCCGACGTACTCACTGCCGCTCAGGACCAGTACGTCGCCGCCCTGCACCAGGCCGTCGAAGTGCCTGATCGGCCCGGCGACGAACTCCTCCACCTCGAAGTCCGCCAGGTCGCTGCCCGCGTCGAGCCCGGGGATGCCGGTGCGGCCCCCGGTGACGGCTGCGGCGGCCTGCCGGGGCGTGTCGAAGACGAGGACGTCCTCACTGGACGCACCGCGATGCGGCTTCAGTACGGTCCGGCCGTCCCAGGGGACCCGGCCGTCCAGGTCGAGGAAGCGGGGCAACGCGAGGAAGCGGGGCACGCGCAGGCCCGCCTCCTCGACCGCCTGCTTCATCAGGACCTTGTCCCGGGCCAGGGCCACCTGGTCGGCCGGCGCGCCGGGCACGCCCAGGTACTCGCGCAGCAGGGCGGCGTCGAGCAGCTCGTACTCCGACACCGAGATGACCCGGTCGAAGTCGCGGGGCCAGCGTGCCAGCCAGTCCCGTGCCTCCTCGAAGGCCGAGCCGAGACCCGGACGGCTCACCCGCTCGCAGCGCAGGTGCGGTGGCAAGGTGGCCAGCGCCTGGTCGGTCCCGAAATAGGTGACGTCGTGCCGGTCGTGGGAGATCCCCCGGTGATATTCGATCTTGAAGTAGGGCACGCGGTGCAGGATGAGGATCTTCATCGGGTCTTCCTGAGGGAGGCGGGAGAGCGGAGGGCGCGGTCCAGGGCGTCCGACCACGCCTCGCGCAGCGCGTGGACGACGGTGCGGATATCGGTGCGGCCGCCGCGCAGGACGACGCAGCCCTGCGCCGCGAAGTCCGCGTTGTCGCGGGCGACCGCGTGCAGGTCGCGGCGCTCGGCCGACAGCCAGGAGAACTCCGTGGCCGTCAGTTCCCCGTCGGCCAGGCCGAGGCGTTCCGCGGTGACCTGGACGGCGTCGGCGAACGGGTCCGTGCCGGACAGGACGTCGCCCGGACAGAACGAGCGGTCGGTGGCCACGCCGAGCAGCACGGTCGCCGCCGAGCACCCGGGCACCAGCTCCGGCCTGTCGGAGGCCGTGCCGAAGGCCGCGTCGACCCAGCGGTGGTGCAGATCGACGCCGTAGACCCAGCGGGCCAGCGACCAGATCTTCATCCCGCCCGGTCGCCGGTTGGGCTCCACCACCGCGGCGCGCAGCCCGTCGTCGCTCAGCTTGATCTCGTTGTGGAAGGGCCCGTCACACTGCCCGACGAGCAGGTTCGCCTGCCGTCCCGCCCGTTCCAGCGTCGCGCGCTCGTGCTCGGCCACTCGGGCCGGCAGGACCTGGGCGATCTCCACGGGGTACCGGCCGAGCGCGCTGATCTTCTCCGTGAGGAACGCCAGCGAACCCAGTCCGTCGAAGGAGTACTCCCTCCGGTACGGAATGAGCTCCTCGCAGATCACCCCGCCCTCCAGGTAGGGGAGGATCTCGGCGAACACCGCCGTGAGGTCGTCGCCCGGCCGGACCACGACGACGCCCCGGTTGTTGCCCTCGGCGGTGGGCTTGACGACGAAGCCCTGGGGGTGATCGCGGGCGAATCCCCTCAGCTGGTCGAGCGAGGCGATCTCGGCGAACGCGGGCACCATGATCCGTTGCGTCCGGAGCAGGTCGGCCACGCGTGCCTCGGCGAGCCGGTAGCGGTACTTGGAGAACGCGCCCTGGGCCGGCCGCGACGCGTCGACCGGGACGCCCAGCCGCTCCAGCAGCTCGGCCCCGCTGTGTACGGCGTTGTCGGAGAAGACGATGCCCGCCCTGATCCGCTCGCGCCGGTCGCCGAGCAGCTTCTCGCCCATCTCGGCGAAGTCGTCGCGCAGCGGATCGAGGTCGATCACCTCGTCGGCGATGGAGCGGTCGGCCTCGGTGGGGTCGGCGCGGACGAGGATCACCGTCGCGCCGTGGTGGTCTCGCGCGTGGTCCCGCAGGTGGCGGACCTCGTCGATGCGGCTGAGGTTGTAGTCGACGATGAGGAGGATCGGCCTGGTCATCCGCACTCCCTCTCGTACACGATCTCGATGGCCTTCTCGGAGGCGGGCAGCAGCCAGGAAAGGACCGCGTCGCGGTCCGCTCGGTCCATGCGCCAGAGCACCTGGCCGAGGAACACTTCGCGCGAGGACGAGTGCACGACGTCGCCGGGTTCGAGCAGGACGTGCGACACGACGGGCTCCAGGGGGAGGTCGCCGTTCAGACCGACCGATCGGATCGTTCCGGGCTCGGCGAAGAAGACCCGGAAGAACGTCGCGTGACGAACCCGCGTCGTGCCGTCCGCCGCGAACGACAGGCTCTTCAGCGCCGTGCCGAAGTCGGCCGGCCTGCCGGCCGCGAGCAGGCAGTCCAGCCAGAGGTCGAGCAGGCCGGGGCCGCCGGTCAGCGCCGCCACACTGGGCGAGATCAGGCTGCCGCCCACCCGCGGGTTGACCTCGATCAGATCCCAGCCGGACGCGGCGTGCCTCGCCTCGATGTGGAAACAGCCCCAGTCGAGGTCGAGGACGTCCAGCACGCTCGTCACCCAGCGGATCCCGGCGGCGATCTCCTCCCGCGACAGGCTGGTGGGCGGGCTGACGCAGGCGTTCTCCAACACGGTCCCCGCCGTCTCCGTGACCTGGCACTTCTCGTGCACGGCCACGACGTGCGGCTCGGCGTCGACGGCGATCACCTCGAAGCTGAACTCCCTCCCCGGCACATAGTCCTCGACGAGGAACTCCATCCCGCCGGTGACACCGTGACCCGAGCCGGCTCCGGGACTGCCGGAACCGGGCTGGGCGGTGAAGGCGCTGGAGTAGACCGTGTCGGACCGCGCCTCGGTGGCGATGCGTTCCACCTCGGCCCAGGTCGTGTCGGCCGTGAGGGGAAACGTTCCGAAGGAGGCGATGCCGCTGACCGGCTTCACGAAGTAGCGACCGCCCGCGCGTTGGCGTTCGGCGAGCGTCTCGGGAGTGAGGGCGGACGCCCGGCCGCGGCTGAGCCCGGCGTCGGCCAGCCGGTTTCGCAGCGTCAGTTTGTCCCGCAGGTCCAGGACCTGCTTCTCGTCCAGGTCCGGCACTCCCAGACGGGCGTTGGCCAGCGCCATGAGATGCCGGTAGCCCTCCCAGACGGTGAGACAGCACTGCACCGCCGCACCCGCTGCCTGGAGGTGGTCGAGGTAGTCCTCGACGTCGCGGGCCGTCAGGACGTGCCCGTCGGTCACCCGCACGTCGGCGGCGAGGTCGGCCAGCGTCGCCGGCCTGGATGCCTGGTGCTGCGGTTCCGGCAAAGAGCTGAGCACATAGCCCTTCAGCCCCCGCGCCGTGACCGTGCCGAGGAGGTCCTCCATGAACGAGAACCCGACATGGCTGAGCAGCAGCACTCCCCTGGCGTTTTCGGTGCTCATTCCGGCCTCCTTGCCGGCAGGCGGGGGCGCGGCGCGACCGCACCGCGCCCCCGCTGCGGACGGATCTCAGGCCGGCTGCTTCTCGGCCCCGGCGATGGTGTCCAGGTAGAGCTCCTCGAAGTACTGCGCCAGGATCTGCTGGTGCTCGCGGAGGTACCGCTTGAACGCCTCGATGTCGTCCTGGCTGCGCAGCAGGTGCCGGACGGCCGCCCACACCTCGCCGGGGTGGTCGTCGTTGATGTCGGTGTGCGAGTGGTTGATCTGGCCGCCGATGTTGGCCTCGCCGACCGACTTCTTCAGCGCCTCCAGCTTCCTCGGCTCCAGCTGCACGTTCACGTACTCGACGAGGTAGGAGTACGCCACCACGCCCAGCGGGCCCTCGTGGTCCAGGAGGTAGGAGAAGTAGCCGGTGAGCAGCTTCGTCGACAGGTACGGCTCGGTGGCCAGGAACTGTTCGCGGGACACGCCCGCCTTCTCCAGGTCGGCGATGAACAGCTCGTCGTGGAGCATCTCCTCCTGCTCGTAGTTGGCCCAGACCTGCGCCGCCTCGGGGCTGGTCTTGGCGATCTCCACCAGCGCCTTGGCCTCGGACACGCGCAGCATCCGGATGCGCCAGGCGGTCTCGATCAGGTTCCGCCTGTAGTACGCGGAGTCGACGTTCTTCCCTTCGAGATGGGCGGCTTCGGGGACGTTGGCGTACCACTCAAGGACCTGCTGGTCGAGCTGCGCGTCGATCTCGGCGCGCAGCTGGGCCGCGGCAGTGCTGCTGAGGAACGGGGTACGGTCCCCGTAGCCGACGTTGGTCACGCGGTTCGGCATGGTTCACCTTTCGGTTCGGACACTCGGACTCTTCGTGCGAGCGGATTCAGATGTCGTCGGCGACGCGAACGGTCGCGTCGCCCCGCAGCCGGCACTGGCAGGCCAGGCGGTGGGTGCCGCCGGTGCGGCCGAGGTCTTCCAGGAAGTCGAGTTCGTCGGGGTCGGGTTCGCCGAGGGAGCCGAGACCCTCCAGCACCTCGATGACGCACGCGCCGCACGATCCGGAGCGGCATCCGAAGGGGATGGGCCGCAGCTGCGGCACCTCGTACTCGACTTCGGTGAGGGGAGATCCCGCCGGCAGCAGGACTTCGGTTCCCGCCGGAAGGATGGTCAGTTTTTTCAGGTTCATGACAGGTTCACGGCGTCGATGTCGGTGGAGTGCTCCGGTGCGAGGCGCGATCCAGGGCGCAGCCCGACCGCCGCGTGATTCGCCGCGGTCGCCGCCTCGCCGAAGGCCACCGATATGAGGGGAACGCGACCCTCGTAATGGCAGATGTCGCCGACCGCGTACACTCCCGGCATATTCGTCCGCATCGCTCCGTCGACCAGCACAAGGCGATTACTCATCCGGAGTCCCCAATCGGCGATCGGGCCCAGGTTGGTGATGAATCCCAGCGCTCCGACGAGAGCCTGTGCGGGCAGTTTGAATTCGCGTTCCTCGGCCCGGACCCACACTTCTTCCAGGTTTCCGGTTCCTTTACAGGCCGTCACCTGCGCGTCGGTCACCACTCGAACGCCCGATGCGTACATCTGCTTGACGCTGTGCTCGTGGGCGCGGAAGGCCGAGCGCCGGTGCACGACCGTGACGGACCGTGCGATCGGCGCGAGGGCGAGAGCCCAGTCGACCGCGCTGTCGCCGCCGCCCACGATCACCACGTCTCGGTCCCGGTGCTCCTCGGGACGCGGCACGTGGTGGGCCACACCACGCCCCTGATAGGGCCCCAGGCACGGCAGGGTGCGCGGGACCGAACGGCCGAGTCCGGCTGCGATCACGACGGCTCCGGCACGCACCAGCCCGCCGTCCTCCAGCCGTATCGCCCAGCCCCCGCCCTCCTCCGGCACCAGGGAGACCGCCGTCCGGCCGAGCAGGTAACGCGGGCGGAACGGCTCCACCTGGGTGATCAGAGCGTCGACCAGTTCCCGGCCCCGTACGGCCGGAAGGCCGGCGACGTCGTGGATCCTCTTCTCCGGGTACAGGGCCGCGACCTGTCCGCCCGGCTCCGGCAGCGCATCGACGATCACGCTGGAAAGTCCTCGGAAGCCCGCGCAGCAGGCGGTGTACAGACCGGCCGGCCCTGCGCCGACTACAGCCACGTCCGCGCTCGCTTCCGCGTCGGCCACGGTCGTCTCCACTCGAACCCCCGCTCGGTCCATCCTGAACTCCAGGTATTTCTAGCGTTCGGTCGAAGAACTCTGCTGCCCCATTCCGAGGGCCGGTCGTGCGGGTGACACCAAGGAAATCGCCTTCCTACCGCTCGGCGCTTTCCCGTCGATATCCGGCGCTGTTGCCGCCGAACTGCCTCTCATCATTCGCCGGCCCTGATCTGCCGTCAAGAAATGGATTCGAAACTCCGCCCGCCGCTATTCACGGGCCGCAGGGTGCAGAACCGCTTCCGCTCCGGGCCGGACGGGCGTCCCGCTCACCGCCCCGGGCGTCGCGGCTCCGGTGCGCTCCGCTGTTCGTCCGCGTCGATGACCGCCTGGCCCAGAGCGCTGGCGAACCGCTGCCACTCCCGGGCGTAGGAGTTGGCCAGGTCCGCGACGGCGACGGCGCAGTGCGGTGGCACCGCGGCCAGCAACTGCCGCCCCGCTTCGAGATCGGGCGCCCGCTCGTGGAGCCAGCGCAGCAACGCGCGCCCGGACTGCGTGAGCCTGAGGGACGGGTCCTTCGCCAGGCTCTCGATGCGCCGGGCCCGGCCGCGTCCTGTGCACCGGGTGCTCACCGGGTCGCCCGCGCCGCCCGCGGGAGACGGGTCCCGGGCTTCGCGCGCGGCGCTCCGGTCCGGTGGCCTGGGCTCCTGCTCACCACGCCGTATCCGCTGCCGGATCTCGCACGCCGTGCTGATCGACACCCCGGCGGCGGTGGCCGCCTCCTGGAGCGTGGCGGCGGGGTGCTCGGCGAGGAACGCGCCGACCGCCTCCCGGCGTTGCGCCGCATCGAGCGGACGAGAACGGCCGTCCGTCCCGACCCGGACCTTCGACTGTGGAACTTCCTCACTCGAAGCACGGCGGACGGCGCCCACCGTCTTGGGTGACAGCCGGGTGATGCGCGCGACCGCCCGGTCCGACAGATCCGGGTGCTGGGCCAGGATGCGCCGGGCCGCGGCTTTCCTGTCCTGGAGGGTCAGGGGCAGACCATGGCTGACGTTGGCCGCCACGGAGTGGATGAACACCTCACTGGCCGGCCCGTCCAGATACCGGACCGGGATCATCTCGTCCCCCCGCAGCCGCGCGGCCCGGAGCCGATGCATCCCGTCGACCACGCGCAGGGTGTCCCGGTGCACCAGTATCGGCTCGATGTCGCCCTGCGCGAGGACGGCGATGTGGTCCTGGCTGAGCCCTTCCAGACGTGGCGAGTCGGCATCCACCAGCGAGGCGACGGGCGTCAGATGGACGTCGGCACATGGTGCCGACGTCGTCGGGGCGGGATCCCGGGCCGCCGTCCGCGACCGGTCCGGCAGGCGTGTGGGGGGCGGGTTGTCCACAAGGTCTGAAGGCACCGAAGACCTGCTTTCTGTCGTTTTCTGCATGTGGGGCTGCAAGTACCGAGGAGAACGTCATCGGTTCCGGTGAGCGTGATGCCCGGCACAGGGGTGCCGCGCGATGGAAGACGGTGGAGCGGATCTCGCCGCGAGGGCGCGGACCGTCATGACGTGGCGGAGTCCCCGCCTGGCGGCCGGCCGGCGAATCGGCGGGACCGGCACGGCACGTCCGTCAGTCTCCGAAGGGCCGGCGGGCGCTGAACGGCGCCTCGTACGGCTCCGCCCACCGTCGGCCCGCCCGCGCCGTACAGCCGAAGACGGGCTCGGCGGACGCTCCTGGTGTCGGCTCGTGCAGCAGTGTCATCGGGACTTCCTCCCAAGCGACGTACCGCTGTCCCCGATCGATGTGCGGCGGCCTCGCCGCCGACTGCGGGGGATCAACCGACGGCGAGGCCGAGTCAAGCATAAAGAGCGCTATTCATGTGAGTCGGCGGGGCGGCCGTGGCGCCACTTGGCCAAGTCCGCCCGCACGAACCCTCTCAACCCCGTTGCACCGGGGCGGACTTCCGCAGCCGGCCGGCCCCGTCCTCGAACTGGCTCGAATCGTCACGTGGACCGCACCCCTCCTAGCCTTAGATAGATAACGCTATTTATGCTGGGCTCGGCCTCGCCGTCGGTTGATTCCCCCGTCGTCGGCGGCGGGGCCGCGCACACGCATCGTGGAGAGCGGTACGTCGCGTGGAAGGGATGTCCCGATGACAGTGCTGCACGAGCCGGCGCCGCCGACCCTCGCCGAGGGCGCCCAGGGCCCGTGTCTCCGGTCGTTCGTCGAAACCGTCTTCGACCAGCTGCCCCGAGCAGACCAGCGCAGGTGGGCGGAGCTGCACGTGCGGGCACTGCTGCAGACACCCGGTAAGAAGTCGTTGCGGCGGCTGGCGGAATCCGTCAGCGACTCGCCGACGGCCTCACAGGCTCTGCACCAGTTCGTGAACGCCAGCCCCTGGGACTGGATGGCGGCACGCCGGAACCTCCTGCGCCGGGTGGTACCGACCGGCGAAGCGGTGACGGCCTGGACACTGGCACCCGCCTTCATACCCAAGCGCGGCGAGTACTCCGCCGGGGTGCACCGCAGGTTCGACCCGGTACTGGGCCGGCTGTCGAACTGCCAGCTCGGTCTGGTGGTGCTGGCCACGGGTGAGCACGGCCCACTGCCCGTCGACTGGAGCCTGTACATTCCTCGGACCTGGACGCGGGCACGGCGGTCGAAGGTGCGGGTGCCCGACGAGATCCGCGGTCCGCTGTGGTCCCAGGCCGCGGATCTCCTGCGACGAACGGTCTCGCTGTCTCCTGGCCGATGTGCTCCTGTCACGGCCGACCTGTCCTGGCTGCCGGACCGTGAGGCGTTCCTCGGTCACCTCACACAGAGCGAACTGCCCTTCGTGGTGGAGGTCCCCGGCACCATGCGCGTCGTGCACGCGCCGTCCCCGTCGGCCGGCTCGCCACCGCTCACCGTGCGTGAACTCCTCACGGAGCACGGCAACGTGACCGCGGAGGAACGGCAGCGCGTCCTCACCCTCCCGGTGTCCCCGTCCGGTCCACGGACTGGACGCGTCCGGTTGCGGTTGCTCGTCCAGCACCGACGGGACGACTCGGCACAGTACTGGCTGACGAACCTGGTCGACCGCCCGCTGCCCGACCTGGGCCCGCTGATGCTGCAGCCGAGTCTGGCGGCGGGCGTGGTCGACACCCTCCACGAGGACTTCGGGCTGCGGGACTTCGAGGGGCGGTCGTTCCCGGGCTGGCACCACCACACCACACTGGTGTCCGCCGCGTTCGCCTACTCCCGGCTCCGCGGCCGCCTCTGCTGACCCGGATCCCGCAACCCGCCGCGCGGGTGAGCGCCGGGAGCCGCTGCCGCCCGGCGACACGGGCGTCCCGCCCCAGGTGGGAGTGTCACCCCGGGGCACGGCCGTGGTCGGGAGCGCGTCGCCCGCTCGAAGCAGCGCCTGGCGGCACGGCTTGCTCAAGGCATGTGCGGTGCCCGGCCGCACGGCAAGCTCAAGACATGTGCGGTGCCAGGCCGCCGAGCACGGCGCGCCATACCTCCGCGATGTCGGCAACCGTGGAACCGCCCTCGGCCGCGGCCCTCCGGGACTGTGCCGCCACTCCTTCCATCACGTACATGATGAGGTGCGCCGCGGTCGCCGGCCGTACGTCGGCGGCCAGCTCACCGGCGAGGGAGGCCTCCTCCAGCAGTCGCAGGACCTCCGCGCGGAAGGCACCGGGCCAGTCGGAGCGCACGTGGCCCTCCTCGACCAGCCGCACGGCGGCCCGGGTGACCACGGCGGTCTGCAGTGCCGTGGCCACCCGGAGCGTGAGGGAGGACAGGCCACCAAGGGGGCGACCGGTCGCGGAGTCCGCCGTGCTGAGGCGCTCCAGCTCGACGATGCCTTCCTCCACCACCGCCGACGCCAGTGCCGCCTTGGAGCGGAAGTGGAAGGTGAGGGCCCCGAGCGTGACGTTCGCCTCCACGCAGACGGAGTTGAGCGTCGTACCTTCGTAACCGTGCCGGTCGAAGTGGCGCGCTGCTGCCAGGACGAGGTTCGCGCGGGTGCACGCGGCGCGTTCTCTGTTCTTCATGGAAGGGCCTCGGGGAGTCAGGACGTCTGGGAGGGTGCGGGCCGGCCCACGGACAACGGATGCGGTGGGGCCGGTCGGGCCGGTCAGACGCCGGTCGGCGTCACGGCGGGCGGTTGCGCGGGCGTCTCCCGCCGGGCCCGTCCCGCCCGCCCCGCCGGGGGCGGCGTCGTGGGGCTTGTCGCGCGCCGCGGACCCCGTGCCGGCTTCCTGTCGGCCTTCGCCATGACGAGGCCTGTCAGGTCTCCCATGTACCGTCCTCAGGTTCGGCTGCCCGTGGCCGCGGGCGGAGCGGTCCCGCGGCGGCGGCTCGACGGGCGCTCCGACCCTATGGTGAGCACCGGGTAACCGGCACGAGAACGCGGAGAACTCGGAGCGTTTCGAGCAAGTCCGCCGCTGCCGTGCGGCTAACGGGCCGTCCATCCCCCATCGGCTGCGATGACGGCGCCCGTGGTGAACGACGAGCGGTCCGAGCACAACCAGGCGGCGGCCTGGGCGATTTCCCCGGGGTCGGCCAGGCGCTGCTGCATGGCGCGCTCGGTGAACGGCTTGAACAGCGCGGGCGTGTCGGAGAGTACCTGGTCCATCAGCTCGCTCCGGGTGCTGCCGACGGCGAGTGCGTTGACGCGGATGCGCTGTTCCGCGTACTCGTCGGCCGCGGCCCTGCTCAAGCCGATGACGGCGTGCTTGGCTGCGATGTAGGGGGCGGAGGCGCCGGTCGCTCGCATCCCGGCGACACTGGAAGTGTTCACGATGGAGCCGCCGCCGTGTTCGAGCATCACGGCTATCTGTGCCCGCATCGCGTTCCACACGCCTCGGGCGTTGACGTCCATGATGCGGTCGTACTCCGCATCGTCCATCAGGTGCATGGGCGTACCGGTGGAGGTCCACCCCGCGTTGTTGAAGGCGGCGTCGAGCCGGCCGTAGGTCCGCAGCGCCGTCTCCACGGCCGCGTGCATGTCCCCTGCGCGGGTCACGTCCGCCACCACGGCCGTGGCTTGCCCACCCGCTGCGCCGATCGCGGCCACCAGCTCCCGCAGCCGGTCCGCGCGGCGGGCGGCCAGGACGACGCGGGCCCCCTCCTGTGCGAAGAGCTCCGCCGCCGCCGCGCCGATGCCGCTGCTCGCTCCGGTGATGAGGACCGTCTTGCCGTGCAGCAGGCCCTGTGAGGGCATGGGTCTCCTTAGCGTGGGTGGGTCGTCGGGCACGGCTCTCCGTGGCACGGCAGCCGCCCTCTCACTCGAAACGGTCCTTGTGACCGGTCGCCCACTGGGCGAAGGTGGTCGCGGGCCTTCCGGTCAGCCGCCCGACCGTGTCCGTGGTGCATGCCTTGGCACCGGCCAGCTGTCGCTCGGCGCCTGCGAGGAGAGCGTCGGCCATCGCCGGCGAGTATCTGCGTGTATAGGTGGCGTGGGCCTCCTCGCGGGAGAGCTCCCGGCAGGTGAGGGGGCGTCCGAGCACCTCGGCCAGCACTGCCGACTGTTCGTGGGCCGACAGCGACTCCGGGCCGGTGACCTCGTACGACTGGAAGTGGTGCCGGCTGTCACCCAGGACGCGCGCCGACACCTCTGCGACGTCCTCGGGCGCGATGCACGCGTTGCGGCTGTGAGGGTGCAGCGCGTACGTGGTGCCGCTGCCACGGATGCTCGACGCCCACGCCAGGGCATGTGACGTGAACGACCGCGGCTGGATCATGGTCCACGGGATGCCGCTCGACTTGATGCGGTCCTCGTTGGTGCGCTGCCACTCGGTGATCAGATCGTGCGCCGCGGCGTCGCGTACCGCCGCCGCGGAGAGTTTGACGATGTGTCCCACCGAAGCCCTGTCAGCCGCGCGCACGATGTTGCGGTCGTGTTCGGGCCGTGTGGGGTCGTTCGTGACGACGAACACGGCGTCGGCACCGCGAAAGGCGTCCACGACGCTGTCCACGTCGCCGTAGTCACAGGTGACGTGCCGGATGCCGGACCGCTGCCCGGTGGGACGGGGCGTGCGGCTGGTCAGGGTGAGGCGGTGACGGGGCGCCAGGTGCGTCACCATCAGCGAAGCGATCTGCCCGGTGGCTCCGGTGAGGACGATGTGCCGGGACCCGGCCGCTGTCACGGTCACTGGGCGGGCAGACGCGTGGGGCCGACGTGGATGTCGCGCAGCACCGCTTCCGAGGCGATGCTGGGCAACAAGAAGTCCCACATGTCGCAGACACGTTCCATGAGGTCGTCGCGCTTGGTCGCGAGATTCGAGTAGACCTGCATCCCGGTGCAGGCGCCGACGACGAAGCGGGCCAGCCGGTCGGTGTCGACCCCGTCGCGGAGTTCACCGTCGGCCCGGGCCACGTCCAGGTGACTGCACATCAGCGTGCGCCACTCCTCGAAGGAGGTGGCGTCGTTCATGCCGTGGCTGCCCTGTTCGGTGGCGAGACGGACCCCTGCGCGAAGGACCGGATCGCGTTTTATGCGGTCCGCCCACACCAAGGTGATGTCCACCAGGCGCTGCAACCCGGTCGAGGTGAGGCGGGGCTCTATCGTCGTCGGCTGGGCGTTCATCAAGGCTTCGGCCAGTCCCTGCTTGGAGCCGAAGTGGAAGTAGAGAGCACCGAGGGTGAGCCCCGCCCGTTCCACGATCTGGGTCACGGACGCCTTCTCGTAACCGGCCTCGTCGAAGACCTCGGCCGCCGCCAGCAGGACTCTCTGGCGCGTACGGGCAGCCTGCTCCGCCTTGGCAGTCGGCACGGGCGATCACTCCTCGACAGACATAGATAGTGTCATTTATGTTAACCGCATCGCTGTCGAGCAGGCCATCGATACGGGGGGAAACGTCGGCATGTCCCACTTGCACGGCTACGGAAGCAGCGGACCACAGGCCATCGAGAAGGTCCCTCAAGAACTCGTCCACAAGCATGCGGCCACCGAAGTGCTCCTGACCGGCTGGACCACTCACGGCGGCAACCGGCACACCGTCCGGGCCCAGTGGCCCCCCTTCCACACCTTCTACCGGCCTGGCAACCGACGCTTCGACTCCTTGCTCTTCGTCGAGACCGTGCGCCAGACCTTCCCGCTGCTGTCCCACGTCGCCTACGGCGTACCCTTCGGCGCCCATCTGGTCTGGGACGACTTCAGCTTCGAGGTCGAGCCACGGGCCATGCTGATACCGCGGTCCCGGGCCGACGTCGTCCTGGACATCACGTGCTCCGACGTCCGCATGAGGAAGGACTGCCTGGTCTCGATGACCATGCACGCGGCCGTCCTCCTGAACGGCCGTCACGTCGGCACCGCCCGCACCCGGTTCACCAACCACTCCCCGGCCGTGTACCGCCGGTTGCGCGGTCGATGCGACCTCGGGGACGGGCACCGCCGGGCCCTGCCGCTTCCCCCTGCCCTGCCGCCCGCCGCGGTCGGGCACGTCCTGGCCGGGAACGTGGTCCTGGCCGAAGCGGAACACGCGGGCCGTTGGCAGTTACGCGCCGACCAGGACCATCCGGTGCTGTTCGACCACCCCGTCGACCATGCCCCCGGCATGCTTCTCCTGGAAGCGCTCCGTCAGGCCGCTCACGCGGTCTCCCCGGCCACCGGCAGCACGGTGACGGTGACAGGGATGTCCGTGTCCTTCCAGGGCTGGGTGGAACTGGACAGCCCCGCCTGGGTCTCGGTCGCGTTCCTGCGCCGCGACGCGCTGAAGGCTGTCATAGAACAGGACGACAGGACCTGTCTGAGCGGCGAGGTCGTCTTCGAGACGGACCCGGCCCGGCCCCTGGAAGGACCGTCCCCGACGCCGTCACGGGTCCCACCCGCCGATGGTGGTCACGTCGTGCCCGACAGCCGGCGTCAGGCGCTTCCCGGGTAGGCCGCGCCCTGCTCAGAGACAAGGAGGCATGATCGCGTTCCGTCTGCCCGCCGATGCCGTCGACAACGCCCTCACCCGCGCAACATCCAGGGTCCGCTGCGGCCCGCCCGGGCACCCACGACAGCCCGGCGGGCCGAGCGTCGCAGGCACGCGGGCAGCGGTGCGGCACCGACGAGGAGTTGCCAGGCCGCCGGCACGTACCCGAGCGGGTGCGATCACCACGCATGGCGAACCACGCTCTAGCCGGGGTCGCAGGGCGCGGCGCGGGGCATGGGGCGGCGATGGCCGGCGGGACCGGGCCGGAGGCGGATCTCGACCAGGTCGACGCCGAAGACCAGGTGCCGCGCGTCGGGTGCGGTCGCCTCCACGTCGCGGCGCACCACAGCTGTCAGGGTGAGCCGAACCGGCCGGTCCCAGCAGAACCGCCCACCGCGTGCGGGGTGGGCGACGAGCACCAACGCCCGCAGTGGGCCCGCCACCTGGCGGCCGGACAGACGGCCGGCGCGCCGCGGCGACGTCACCGGCGGACAACCGCGGCGCCGGGGCCGCCCACACCACCGTCGCAACCGCGAGCGCCCCGGCCCCCAGGGCAGCTCCCGCCACGAGCACGTCGCGGCGCCCCACACCCGTCTCCTTCCTCCTCTGCCGGTACCCGGCCGGCGCCGCCTCGACGCTGCGGCCCGCCGGGCCCTGCGGCAGGGCGCACGACGCCGGCCTCCTGCGCCCCGGACCGCGGCCTCCGAGCAGCTCCTGCTGCCGCTCCCCCCGCGCCGGGCGGCCTCCGGCCGCCGCGCCGCCGACGCGACGTCGGTGTGACCGCCTCGCACCGGGCCGCGGCAGACGAAACCCCAGGTCGTCACCGATCGCTTCCCCAACCCGCTCCCGGAGACGGCCGGCCGGGAGAAGTGACGGCGTCCGCCGGGCGAGTGCCGCCCGGCGGACCGCACGGTCACGCACGCAGTACCTACCCGGCGGCAACGGCCGCCCAGGAGTTGTGTTCAGTGCTCGGTCAGTGCTGGGAGGCGATGATCAGGATGACGACGAGGATGACGAGGGCGAGCAGGCATCCGCCGCCACCGCCGCCGGACGATCCCTTGCGGAACTCGACCATCCCGCCGGGGACGACGGCCGGGTGGCTGCGGCGGTAGTGCCCTTCGATCGCCTTCTCCCCCTGGGACTCGCTCCCCCAGGAGGTGCGGTGCCCGCACTCACCGCACCGGTACCGGTAGCTGTCGGCCATGACTGTCTCCTTCTGTATTCGTTGGTCGTTCCGGGTTCGGTGGGTCGGGTGGCCGTCGGCCGAGTCCGTCGGACGCCGAGGCCGGTTCAAGCGCCATACGTCAGTCGTCGTCCCGCCCGGCGCGGGCGAGGTGTTCGGTGAGGGCCTGGAAGACGCAGAGGTTCGGGATCCCGGACGCGGCGGTGGCCCACACCAGCCAGCGGCCGTCGGCGCGGACGGCGACGAAACCGTTGCGGACCTCGACCCGCTGGACCTGGGCCCAGCGCAGGGAAGTCCGGGCGGAGCCGACGGCGTTCGCGGTGACCCACAGGGGGCCGAAGGCCAGCCGCGCGCCCTGCCGCAGCGCGGCTAGCGCCCGTGGAGCCTGCGCGGCGACGACGGCCCCGCAGATCACGGACCACCACTCCTGCGACCGGGCGAAGTCGCCGCAGCGCAGCACGACCCGTTCGCCATGGACGTCGACCAGCACGAGGGCGCCGGTGACGCCGCGCGAGGTGAGCACCGTGCGCCGGCGCACCACCGTCGTGTCGAAGCGGACGGCGTGGATCGTCCGGCCGACGGCGGCTGTCAGACCGTGCTGGTACAGGTCCAGCCGGGCGCCCGGGCTCGTGGCCGGTCCGCCGTCGGCGCGTAGCAGGCGCCGCACCCGCGCGGTGGCCGGCCGGCGCCGCCAGGGCTCGGTGGGCGGCACCCGGTAGGTGGCGCGTCGCCTGCCCAGACGGGCCCGGCCGGCGGTCGCGGAGATCCGCGCCAGCAGCAGTGCCTCGGCGCGGTCACGGTCGTCCGCCGCCCCGTTCACGCCACGCCCGCCCGGCCCCGGCCCGGCCCGGCGTCCTCCCCGAGCAGTGCCGCCCGCCGGGCCCGCAGGAGCAGGTCGCCCGGGGCCACGCCGAGGTCGTCGTCCAGGCGCCGGGCGATGCGGTCGAAGACGGCCAGAGCCTCGGCCCGCCGGCCGTCGCGCCGCAGCGCGTGCATCAGCATCGCGGCGACCGGTTCGTTCAGCGGCTCCTCCAGGGCCAGCGCGGACAGCGCGGTGATCGCCTCCAGGCGCCGGCCCAGCCTCAGCTGCCAGTCCGCCTTCCGCTGTGCCAGGCCGACCCTGCGCTGCGCGAGCCGCACCCGCTCCGACTCGGCGAACGGCCCGGGCAGCCCGGCCAGCGGCTCGCCGCGGAACAGCTCCAGCGCCCGGGCGCACAGCCGTACGGCCCCCGGCAGGTCGCCGGTGCGTTCGGCCTCCTCGGCCCGGGTGACCAGATCGTCCACGCACAGCGCGTCCACCTCGGCGATGCCCTGGACCAGTCCGTACCCGTACCGGTCGCGCCGGATCACCGAGTCCGGGCTCTCACCGAGACGCAGGATCTTGCGGAGCCGGTACACGTAGACGGGTACGACGTTGCCGTCCGGCATCTCCCTGCCCCAGACGTCCTCCAACAGTCGCCGCCTGCTGACGGAACGGTGCGGGTTCAGCGCGAGCGCCGCCAGCACGGCCTGCTGCCGCACGGGTCCGACGTCCACGGGCCGTCCCGCGAGCGTCGTCCGCAGCGGGCCGAGCACCGACACCCGCAGCCAGGGGCCGGACGCGGTGCCGGTGCGGCGTGCGGCGGTGTTCCCCGGCACCGGCCGGCGCGGTCCCTGGCCCGGTACGACCAGACCGCAGTCGAAGGCGTGCACGATGGCGGCGGCCCGGTCGCGCAGCCCCAGCTTCTCCAGCACGCGGCCGAGCCGTTCGGCCACCACCTGTTCGGACAGGACCAGGGCGGCGGCGATCTCGGCGTTCCCCAGGCCGCAGCCGAGCGCGTAGAGCACTTCGCGTTCCTCGGCGGTGAGGCCCGTGACGCCCCGGTCGCACCGGCCCGCGGTCGTCGTCGGCATGGCCACTCCCCGTTCTCCGGACCGGTCGATCCCCTCGCCCCGGTCGTTTCGTCGATGTGGTCGAGGCTGGCCGTCGTGCAGGAAATGTGGACAGAGCATTCAACCGGTCATATGTGACCGGTGCCCGCGCTAGAGTCCCGACCTGCGGAAACGGACAACTCAAGGGGGAAGGGCCATGGCCTGTGGCCGGTGAGTTCGGCGCGGTGCTGCGCCGGCTGCGCGAGGATGCGGGACTGACCCAGGACGAGCTGGAGCGGCGTTCCGGTGTCAGTGTGAGCACCATCCGCGGCCTGGAGACCGGCAAGCGCAGCAACCCGCGGATGACCACGGTGCAGCAGTTGGCCGACGCGCTGGCCCTGCGCAGCGAGGACCGCGAGGAGTTACTCGGTGCCGCCGTCCCCGGGCGCCGGGGCGGTGGCACGGGCATCACGGGCGAGGCGGAAGCGAGCGTTCCGGGAGTGGGCGCGGTGCGAGCGGGTGAGCCCGCCGTGGCGCCGCCTGCCGCGCGGGCCGCGCCGGCGGAGGCGGCCGAGCAACTCGCGCGGGCGGTGGCGGCCCGCTGGCAGCGCGAGGAGGAGCAGCGGCGGATCCAGGACCCGTACCCGCTGCCGGTCCGCTGGAAGGCCGCCTGTGAGACGCTCACCGACCACTGGGCCAACATCCGCCGCCTCCCGCCGGGCGCCCCGAGCGGCCCGCTGGATCTGAGCGGCCGGCTGGAGGGCATCGCGGAGACCTACCGGAGCATCCCCTCCGGGCGGCTGGTGGTCCTCGGCAGGTCCGGGTCGGGCAAGTCGGTCCTGGCACTGCGCTTCGTCCTGGACCATCTGAGGTCGCGGACGCCCGCCGAGCCCGTTCCGGTGATCTTCAGCATCGGCGCCTGGGACCCCACGGCCGTCACCCTGCGCGACTGGCTGACCGAGCAGTTGACGCGTGACTACCCCGGTACGGCCGCCCCGGGACCCGGCAAGGTCGGCCTGGCCTCCGCGCTGGTCGACTCCGGCCGCGTACTGCCGGTGCTGGACGGCTTCGACGAGATGGCCGACGGTCTGCGTCGCCCCGCGCTCGAGGCCCTCAACGCCACCACGCTGCCGCTCGTGCTCACCAGCCGCCCCGCCGAGTACGCCGCCGCGGTCGAGGAGACGGATGTGCTGACCTCGGCCGCGCCGATCGAACTCGCCGATCTCACCCTGGACGACCTGGTCCACTATCTGCCCCGCACCACCCGCAAGACGGACCGCTCGGACCCGGCGGCGGGCGCCTGGCAGTCCGTGCTGAAGAAGCTGCGCGAGCCCTCGCCCGACAGGTCACCGGCCCCGCTCGCCACGGTCCTGTCGACGCCGCTGATGGTGGCGCTCGCCCGCACCGTCTACAGCGATACGCCGGAGCACGATCCGGCCGAGCTGCTCGACACCGAACTGTTCCCCGGAGCACGGGAGTTGGAGGAGCACTTGCTCGACAACTTCCTGCCCACCGTCTATCGCCGCTCCCGACCGGGTGCGCGCGGCTGGGACCCCGAGCGCGTCCAGCGCTGGCTCGGCCACCTCGCCCGCCATCTGACGGAACTGAGGACTCCGGACCTGGCCTGGTGGCGGCTCGGCCACGGCCTGCGCGGTTCCACCCGCACTCTGGTCACCGCCCTCGTCACCGCGCTGGTCATCGGACTGGTCGACGGCGCCATGTCCGCCGGTTTCAGCGGCTCGTTGGCCGGCGGCGTGCTGGACGGGGCGATCGTCGGCCCGCTGGCCGGTCTCTTGTTCGGGCTGGTGCACTGGTTCACGTACACGGTCACGGGCAAGGACGTCCAGCCGTCCGCCGTACGGCTGCGCATCCGCGGCCGGCCGGAGACCACCACGTGGCGGGCGGGTCCCCGGCTGGTGATCGGTGCCCTGGGCGGCGCGTTCTTCGGCTTCGCCTACGGGTTCGTGGTCGGCCTCCTGCACGCGTTCAGCTGGAACGCCGGGCTGTCGTCCGCGCTGGAGCTCGGGCTGATCGACGCGATCGTCTTCGGGCTGGTCTTCGGTGGCGCTGCCGGGCTCTCCTTCTGTCTCCTCGGCCTCCTCGAAACGCCCCTCGACATCGTCTCCGCCGTCAGCCCGGGCAGCGTCCTGCGCACCGACCGCCGGACGGTGCTCACCCAACTGTGCTTCTGGGCACCCGTGTTCGGCGCGGCGGTCGGATTCGGGACCGGGGTGGTGGTGGATCTGCTGCAAGGGCGCCTGGGCCGGCTCGTCATGGACCCCACGGGCAGTCTCATGCTCGGCACCATCAGCGGTCTGGGCGGCGCGCTCGGTTACACGCTGACCCTGACCGCCTGGGGCCAGTGGTGTCTGCTCACCCGCATCTGGCTGCCGTTGACCGGACGCCTCCCCTGGGCCGTCGCCGCCTTCCTGGACGACGCCTACCAGCGCGGCGTCCTGCGCCAGGCGGGTGCGGTGTACCAGTTCCGCCACGCCCGGCTGCAGAGCCGTCTCGCACAGGGCCGCCGGCGAGGATGAGCCGGCGGCCCCGGGGGAGGTGTCCGTCGAGCGATGTGCCGGTGGTGCGGATCAGTTGTCGGTGATCCAGGTGCCCTTGTCGGGGTGCCAGTGGATGGTGGCCTTCTGG
>NZ_BMUI01000032.1 GCF_014650115.1 Streptomyces olivaceoviridis
TCACCCTCGAAATGGTCACCGACGAGGAACGCGACTACATGTGGGCCGAGTACGCCAAAGACCCGCGGATGCGCGCCAACATCGGCATCCGCCGCCGCCTCGCGCCCCTGCTCGACAACGACCGCAACCAGATCGAGCTGTTCACCGCCCTGCTGCTCTCCCTGCCCGGCTCACCGATCCTCTACTACGGCGACGAGATCAGCATGGGCGACAACATCTGGCTCGGCGACCGCGACGCCGTCCGCACCCCCATGCAGTGGACCCCCGACCGCAACGCCGGCTTCTCGTCCTGTGATCCGGGACGCCTGTTCCTGCCCGCGATCATGGACCCGGTCTACGGCTACCAGGTCACCAATGTCGAGGCGTCCATGGCCTCACCCTCCAGCCTGCTGCACTGGACCCGCCGCATGATCGAGATCCGCAAGCAGAATCCTGCCTTCGGACTGGGGTCCTACACCGAGCTGCCGTCGTCGAACCCGGCGGTGCTCGCCTTCCTGCGCGAGTACGAGGACGACCTCGTGCTGTGCGTCCACAACTTCTCCCGTTTCGCCCAGCCCACGGAGCTGGACCTGAGCCGGTTCGGCGGGCGGCACCCCGTCGAGCTGTTCGGCGGGGTCCGGTTCCCGGCGATCGGCGCACTGCCGTACCTGCTCACCCTCGCGGGACACGGCTTCTACTGGTTCCGGCTGCGCCGGGAACCCGTATAGCGCGGGCCCCGGGCGGGGCGGTGCGGCGTTTCCACCGTCCCACCCGGGGCACGCATCAGTGACACCCCGACGCCCCCCGGGGAAAGGACGTGACGCCCATGGCGGAAACGGTCACCTCTTCCGGCACCACCGGTTCACTCCTCGCCTCGCTCGATCCCCTGCTGCGCACCTGGCTGCCCCGGCAGCGCTGGTTCGCGGGCAAGGGCCGCCCGGTCACCGGGTTCACCCCCGTGTCCGTCACCGAACTGCTGCCGCCCGACGGCCGGCTGGGCCTCTACCACCTGCTGGTACGCGTCCACCAGCCCACCGTGCCCGGCGCCCCGCCGCACCCCGGTGACTGCTACCAGCTCCTCATAGGCGTGCGCGAGGCGCTGCCGCCCCGGCTGGCGCCCGCGCTGATCGGACATGTGACCGAGGGCCCGCTCGCCGGGCGCACGGTGTACGAGGCCCTGTACGACACCCGGCCCGCCGACGTGCTCCTGGAGGCGCTGCGCACCCAGGCCCGCATCGGCGGGCTGCGCTTCGAGCGGGATCCGGCACAGGAGATCCGGGCCGGGCTCGTGCCCCGGCTGATGACCGCCGAACAGTCCAACTCGTCCGTGGTCTACGGAGATACGTTTATCCTCAAGCTGTTGCGCCGGGTGGTGCCCGGCGTCAACCCCGACCTGGAGCTCCCCCTCGCCCTGGCCCGCGAGGGCTGCCCGAGGGTGCCCGCGCCGACGGCCTGGCTGCACGCCGAGGTGGCGGCGGACGCCTACGTCCTGGCCGTGCTCCAGCCGTATGTGAGCGGCGCCGCCGACGGCTGGGAGCTGGCGCTGCGCGAACTGGCCAAGGGCGAGGACTTCGCCGCCGAGGCCCGCGCGCTGGGCCGGGCCACCGCCGAGGTCCACACCGCGCTGGCCCGGGCCCTGCCGACGGTCACCCTCGGCCACGCCCAGCTGGAGCTGCTGGTCGACGGCATGACCGAGCGGCTGGCGGCGGCCGTGCAGGCGGTGCCGGCGCTGCGGCCGTACGAGCGCGGGCTGCGCTCGGCGTACGAGGCGCTCGGCACGCTCGCCGCCGAGGGCCGCACCTGGACCGCCCAGCGCGTCCACGGCGATCTGCACCTCGGCCAGTGCCTGCGCTCACCGTCCGGTGCCTGGTCGCTGATCGACTTCGAGGGCGAACCGGCCCGTCCGCTGGCCGAGCGGCGCATGCCGCAGCCGCCGGTGCGGGACATCGCGGGAATGCTCCGCTCCTTCGACTACGCGGCCCACTCGGCGACCCCGCCCGCCCCCGACTGGGCGCACGCCTGCCGGGCCGCCTACTGCTCCGGATACGCGGAGGTCACCGGCCGCGATCCGCGTACCGACCCGGTGCTGCTGCGGGCCTACGAGACCGACAAGGCGGTCTACGAGGTCGTCTACGAGGCCCGGCACCGGCCCGACTGGCTCCCCGTACCGCTGAACGCGGTGCGCCGCCTCGCCCTGCCCGACCAGGAGGCTCGTCCGTGACCCCCAAGGGACACAAGGAATCCAAGGCCAAGAAGGAATCAGCGGCCAGGAGGAAGACCGCCGCCCGGAAGCCGTCGGCGCAGGAGGTCCCCGCGCAGGCGCCGCCGCCCGCCGCGGACGTCCCGGCGCGGGCACCGGCGCCCGCCGCGCCGGTCCCCGCGCAGGCGGCGGTACCCCGTGCGGAGGTCGCCGTGTCCCCGGCCGTCGACGCCGGGGACCGCGCACGGCTGCTGCACGGCACCCACCACGATCCGCACTCCGTGCTGGGCGCGCACCCGGTGCCGGGCGGGGTCGCCTTCCGCGCGTTCCGCCCGTACGCGCGGGCGGTCACCGTGGTCTCGGGCGAGCTGCGCGCGGAGCTGCACGACGACGGCGACGGCTTCTTCTCCGCCCTGCTCCCGCTCACCGAGGTCCCCGGCTACCGGCTGCTGGTGGCGTACGACGGCGCGGTGCACGAGACCGAGGACGCCTACCGCTTCCTGCCCACCCTCGGCGAGCTGGACCTGCATCTGATCGGCGAGGGCCGGCACGAACAGCTCTGGCAGGCGCTCGGCGCGCACGTCACCACCCACCAGGGCGTCACCGGCACCCGGTTCGCGGTGTGGGCGCCGAACGCGCGGGGCGTGCGGGTCACGGGCGGGTTCAACTTCTGGGACGGCACCGGTTTCCCGATGCGCTCGCTCGGCGGCACCGGGGTCTGGGAGCTGTTCGTGCCGGGGATCGGGGACGGCGAGCTGTACAAGTTCGAGATCACCCGCCCGGACGGCTCGCGCACCCTGCGCGCCGACCCGCTGGCCCGCCGTACCGAGGTCCCGCCCGCCACCTCCTCGATCGTGCACGCCTCGCACCACGAGTGGGGTGACGGGGAGTGGCTGGCACACCGGGCGGACACCCCGGTGCACGAGGCCCCCTTCTCGGTCTACGAGGTGCACCTGCCGTCCTGGCGGCCGGGGCTGACGTACCGCCGGCTGGCCGAGCAACTCCCCGCCTACGTCAAGGAGATGGGCTTCACCCATGTCGAGCTGATGCCGGTCGCCGAGCACCCCTTCGGCGGCTCCTGGGGCTACCAGGTCACCGGGTTCTACGCGCCGACGGCCCGGCTCGGCACCCCCGACGACTTCAAGTACCTGGTGGACAAGCTGCACCAGGCGGGCATCGGGGTGCTGATGGACTGGGTGCCGGCCCACTTCCCGCGCGACGACTGGGCGCTCGCGGAGTTCGACGGGCGTCCGCTGTACGAGCACCACGACCCGCTGCGGGCCGCCCATCCCGACTGGGGCACGCTGGAGTTCGACTTCGGCCGGCGCGAGGTGCGCAACTTCCTCGTCGCGAACGCCGTGTACTGGTGCGAGGAGTTCCACATCGACGGGCTGCGCGTGGACGCGGTCGCCTCGATGCTCTACCTGGACTACTCGCGCGAGCCGGGCCAGTGGACGCCGAACGAGCACGGCGGCCGGGAGAACCTGGACGCGGTGGCCTTCCTCCAGGAGATGAACGCCACCGTGTACCGGCGCTGCCCGGGCGTGGTGACCGTCGCCGAGGAGTCCACGGCCTGGGACGGCGTCACCCGGCCCACCCACCACAGGGGGCCGAGCGGCTTCGGCGGGCTGGGCTTCGGCCTGAAGTGGAACATGGGCTGGATGCACGACTCGCTCCAGTACATGAGCCACGACCCGGTGCACCGCGCGTACCACCACCACGAGATGACGTTCTCGATGGTGTACGCGTACAGCGAGAACTACGTCCTGCCGATCTCCCACGACGAGGTCGTCCACGGCAAGCGGTCCCTGGTGTCGAAGATGCCCGGCGACTGGTGGCAGCAACGCGCCAACCTGCGCGCCTACCTGGGCTTCATGTGGGCCCACCCCGGCAAGCAACTCCTCTTCATGGGCCAGGAGTTCGCCCAGGGCGCCGAGTGGTCCGAGGCGCACGGCCCCGACTGGTGGCTGCTGGACCCGGCGTACGGCGCCGAGGCGGACCACCGGGGTGTGCGGGACCTCGTCCGGGACCTGAACGCGGTGTACCGGGCGACCCCGGCGCTGTGGCAGCGGGACACCGATCCGGCGGGCTTCGAGTGGATCACGGGGGACGCGGCGGACGACAACGTCTTCGCGTTCCTGCGCCACGACGCCGAGGGCACCCCGCTGCTCGCGGTCTCCCACCTGGCTCCGGTGGTCCGCCACGACTACCGCCTCGGGGTGCCGGAGGAGGTGCCGGCCTGGGTGGAGGTCCTCAACACCGACGCGGCCCGCTACGGCGGCGGCGACCTCACCCACCCGGACGTCGTCAAGCCCGAGCCCCAGCCCTGGCACGGCCGCCCGGCGAGCATCCGGCTGACCCTGCCCCCGCTGGCGACGGTGTGGCTGCGCCCGGCCTGACCGGGTGGTGCACGCCCTATAGTGGCCGCACGTCTTCGGCGGAGCACGGGGGGACTGAGGTACGTGCGGCACTACAGAGCACTGACGGCCCTGCTGTGTGCCGTGGCCGTTCTCCTGCTGAGCGGCTGCGGCACCCAGGTGGCAGGGCGGGGCAAAGGAGCGTCCCCCACGGCGACCGGGCCGATCCCGTGGACCCTCGGGGAGCCCTCCCGGGTCACCGCCGCCCGGATCGGCGCCGATCACCGCACGCTGAGCATCGACGTGGACGTGCCCAGCGGGGAGCACCCCTGCGTGCGGGACCTGAAGGCGGTCGACACCGACGCCGAGTACGGCGCCGTGCCGGGCAGCGTCCATGTGCAGGTCACCTTCACCTCCCCGTCCGGCGACCGGCGTTCCGGGTGCGTCGAGGAGACGACGGCCACGGCCCGGGTACGGCTGCCCGAGCCGCTGGGCGGGCGGAAGCTGGTGGTCGACAACCGCACGGTCTTCACCGCCGACGGCGCGAAGCCGCCGGCCCTGCGGATGTGCGGCCGGCTCGGCTGCCACCCGCCGGCCACCGGCTGCACCCCCGCCTCCTACGACCAGGCGCTGATCGCGGCCGACGCGCCCATGCACACCTACCGGGACGCCGAGCACTGCGACGGCAAGTGGCTGGTCCTGGACTTCTCCTGGCGCACCGGCCCGGTGTGCGGCTCCGACGACGGCGACCCCGCCTGCTCCTCCCGGCTGGGCGACCGCTGGTTCTTCCGGGCGGAACCCTCCGGCTGGAAGCCGGTCTTCGAGAGCGCTGCCGGAGGCTGCGGGGCGGTCCGCCGCCAGGTCCCGGAATTCCCGGTCGCGCTGTGCGCGGAGCTGGCCCCGCTGTCCGCCGCGCTGCACCCGAGCCACCCACCGGCGTCGGCCTCGCCGACGGCCGGTGGCAGCTCCGCCCCGACCGCTACGGCGCGGTGACGCCCGGGGCGAGCGCCGCCGGGAGCTCGTCCGTGTAGAGCACCCCGAGCCGCTGGGTGGCCCGGGTCAGGGCGACGTACAGGTCGCTCGTGCCGTAGGCGCCCGGCTCGACCACCAGGACGGAGTCGAATTCCAGCCCCTTGGACTGCCGGGGATCGAGCAGGACGACCGTGTGCGTCAGGTCGGGCTCGGCGCCGGCCGTGACGCCGTCCAGGCGTGCTGCCAGGGCGCGGTGCAGGCCGCGCGGGGCGATCACCGCGAGCCGCCCCTCCGCCGGGGTCAGCTCGGCGACCGCCTTGGCGACCGCGCCGGGCAGGTCGTCGGTCACCCGCCGCACCCAGGGGCGTTCGCCGGTGGAGCGGACGGAGCTCGGCGGTGCGAAGTCCGGGTTCTCGGCGCGGACCACGGCCGCCGCCAGGTCCATGATCTCGGCGGGGGTGCGGTAGTTGACGCCCAGGCGGGTGTGCTCCCAGCGGTCCTCGACGTAGGGCGTGAGGATGTCCGCCCAGGAGCCGACGCCGGCCGCCTCCGCCGTCTGGGCGGGGTCGCCGACCAGGGTCATCGAGCGGGTCGGGCTGCGCCGCATCAGCAGCCGCCAGGCCATCGGCGACAGTTCCTGCGCCTCGTCCACGACGATGTGCCCGAACGCCCAGGTGCGGTCGGCGGCGGCCCGCTCGGCGGCGCTGCGGTGGTCGGCCTCCTCGTGCCGCTCGGCGAACCGCTCGGCGTCGATGATGTGGTGCGCGGCCAGGACCTCGGAGGCGTCCGGGTCGTCGTCCTCCTTGTCCTCGAACTCATAGGTCCGCGAGGCGTAGGAGACGTCCAGGACGCCCTGGGCGTAGGCCACCTGTGTCTCGCGTTCGCGTTCGGCGCGGGCGCGCACCATCCGGTCGTCCTCGCCGAGGAGCTCGGCCGCCTCGTCCAGCAGCGGGACGTCGGCGACGGTCCAGGCGCGGGTCACCGGGCGGCGGATCGCGTCGGCGTCCTCCTTCGGCAGGTGGCCGTCGGGCTCGGCGAGGAAGTCGGCGACCAGCCGCTGCGGGGTGATCCGGGGCCAGAGCTGGTCGATGGCGTCCCAGACCTCGGGGTTCTCGGCGAGTTCGTCGCGGATCTGGGTGATGTCGGAGGCGTCGAGCAGGCTGCTGCCGTCGTAGGGGTCGGTGCCCACGCGCTCGGCGTACAGCTCGGTGAGCGTGTTGAGGATGTGCCCCTCGAAGTACTCGCGGGCGACGTTGTGGGGCAGCTTGGCGGCGCGGGTGCGCTCGCGGGCGACGTTCACCAGGCCGTCGTCCAGCATGAGCACCTCGCGGTCGTGCTCGATCGCGATGACCGGGTCGGGCAGGGCCTGCCGGTCGCGTACGACGGCGGCGAGCACGCCGGCCATGCCGGCGCGGCCCTTGACGGCGGCGGCCTCGGGCGTGTCGGCGGCGGTGGCCTTCACGCCGGGGAACAGCTCGCCGACCGTGGCCAGCAGCACCCCGGTCTCGCCGAGGGAGGGCAGCACCTCGCCGATGTAGCCGAGGAAGGCCGGGTTCGGGCCGACGATGAGGACCGCGCGGCGGGCCAGCAGCTCACGGTGCTCGTACAGCAGGTAGGCCGCGCGGTGCAGGGCGACCGCGGTCTTGCCGGTGCCGGGACCGCCCTCCACGACCAGCACGCCCTGGTGCGGTGCCCGGATGATGCGGTCCTGGTCGGCCTGGATGGTCTGCACGATGTCGCTCATCCGGCCGGTGCGGGCCGAGTTCAGCGCGGCCAGCAGGACGGCGTCGCCGCTCGGGTCCTCGTGCCCGGTGCGGGTGGCGTCGCCGAGGTCGAGGATCTCGTCGTGCAGGGAGGTGACGGTCCGGCCCTCGGAGGCGATGTGCCGGCGGCGGCGCAGGCCCATCGGGGTGTGGCCGGTGGCCAGGTAGAAGGGGCGGGCGACGTCGGCCCGCCAGTCGATGAGGACCGGCGTGCGCTCGGCGTCGTCCTCGCGCAGCCCGATCCGGCCGATGTGGTGCTCGGTGCCGTCGGCGAGGTCGATCCGGCCGAAGCAGAGCGAGCCGTCCACGGCGTTCAGCGCGGCGAGCAGCCCGGAGCGCTCGGCGACCAGGATGTCCCGCTCCAGCCGGGCCTGCATGGGCTTGTCGCCCTGGGCGAGCGCGCCGGCGACGGAGGTCTCGGCCTCGCCGCGCAGCACGTCCACGCGCGCGTACAGTCCGTCGATGAATTCCTGCTCGTGCCGGATTTCATCGTCAGGAAAGTCGGTGTTTGACAATTCCGCTCCCGCCCGGATATACTGTGCTCAGTTAATTGCTTCGCAACTCTCCGAAATGCAGCACAAATCGAAGTCGCGAATCATTGAATATACGCACAGCAATCCCCCGAGCGCAATTGCTCAGGGGATTTTTTGCTGGGCGGGGCCGGTCTACAGCGGTGCGTGCGCCACGCCCGCCGACTCCTCCACCTCCAGCAGCGAGGCGCTGTGCCGTTCCTCGTCGAACTTCCGGCGTCCGCCGCGCAGCCCGAAGAGCCGCTTGGTCAGGGCGATGTAGAGGACCGCGAGGATGTTCAGCACGAGCGTGGCGATCTTCAGCCAGCTGATGTGCTCGGTGAGTTCGTAGATCTCCAGCGGCAGGAAGGCGGCCGTCGCGACCACCGTCAGGTACTCCGCCCAGCGCTTGGCGTACCAGAGGCCGACCGCCTCGATCAGCTCGATCAGCGCATAGGCCAGCAGCAGCCCGGCGACCAGCACCAGGGTGGAGTGCCGGTAACCGAACGCCTTCTGCACGGAACCGACGACCGGCGAGTGGTCCAGGTCGTAGTGGAAGTGCCGGAAGACCGGCCGGAAGACGTCCAGGTACTCGTCGAACAGGCGGCGCACCGCGTCCTGGCTGTTGCTGAACTTCCACACCGCGACCGCGACCAGCACGATGAACACCCCGCGCACGGCCCGCTCGACGGCGAGGAAGCGCAGGACGAACAGGTCCCGGAGCACCTTGCCGCGCGGCACCAGCGGCGCCTCGGCGGCCGGCCCCGAGCCGTGCGGTTCGCCGAGCACGAAGTCACCGCAGCGCAGACACCGCCAGGCGTCCCCGAGCGCGGTCCGCGCGTGCAGCCTGATCCGCAGCCGGGGGTCGTCCGGCGCGTAGGTGACATGACCCTTGCGCGCGCAGGTCCGCCGGTCCCAGTCGATCTTCATCCCCCATGCCTCCGCACTCGTATGGACACCACCCGTACGGACGCCGTACACGAACGTGCCGTTCCGGTTGATCCGGAACGGCACGGACGAGGCAGAGCCGGTCAGCCGGCCGTGCTGTCCACCAGTTCCTCCTCCTCGGCCGCGGCCTCCGGCGCGCCGGCCTCGCGGCGCGGCAGCAGCACGGCCACCAGGACGGTGCCGATACCGAGGATCACCGCGCCGACCATACTGGTGTGGGCGACCGCGTCGGAGAAGGCGGAGCCCACCGCGTCGGCCATCTGCCGGGCCCCGGCGGCCAGCTCACCGGCCTGCTGCTTCAGCTGCGCGGCCTGCTGCGGGTCGCTCGCCTGCTGGGCCCGCGCAGCGGCCTGCTGCGCCTTCTCGCCGATGCCCTGGGCGACCGCGTACCCGGCGCCGACCGAGTCCTGTGCGGTGTCCAGGGCGCTCGCCGGGAGCCTGCTGCCGGCCGTGGCGTCGCTCAGGTGGTCGCTGTAGGAGGTGGCGAGCAGCGAGCCGAGGATCGCGATGCCGAGCGAGCCGCCCAGCTCCAGCGAGGTGTCGTTGACGGCACCGCCGACGCCCAGCTCGGACTCCGGGAACGCGCCCATGATGGCGTCGGTGCAGGGCGAGAGGGCGAGGCCGATGGCGAGGCCCAGGATGATCAGGGGTGCCACGAAGTCGCCGTAGGCGGAGTTCGCGTCCACCCGGGTGAGCAGGGCGAGGGCGGTCGTACCGCCGACCATGCCCGCGCTCACGGTCCACTTCATGCCGACGCGCGGGGTGAGCCAGCCGGTCAGGGCCGAGCCGACGAAGACGGCGCCGGCGAGCGGCAGCATGCGCACACCGGTCTCCAGGGCGTCGTAGCCGAGGACGAACTGGAGGTGCTGGGTGAGGTAGTAGAAGGCGCCGAAGACGGCGAGGAAGAACAGGGCGACGGCGAGGTTGGAGCCGGCGAACCGGCGGCCGGTGAAGCGGCGCACGTCCAGGATCGGGCGCGGGTGGCGCAGCTCCCACAGCACGAAGGCGACCAGGCCGGTGCCCGCGACCACCGCCGCCGCGACGGCCTTGGTGCCCCAGCCGAAGTGCGGCCCCTCGATGATCATGTAGACGAGCGCGCCGGTCCAGAGCACCGACAGCAGCCCGCCGACGTAGTCGATGCGGTCGTGGTGGCCGGCCCGGGACGGCGGGACGAGGACGAGGGCGGCGACGATCGCGACGGCCGCTACGGGCACGTTGATCAGGAAGGTCGAGGACCAGCCGTGGTCGCGCAGCAGGGCGCCGGCGACGACCGGTCCGGCGGCGATGGCGAGCCCGGCGGTGGCGGTCCACAGCGTGATCGCCTTGGCCCGCTCGGCACGCGGGAAGGTCGCGGCCAGCAGGGAGAGCGTGGCCGGCATGATCAGCGCGGCGCCGACGCCCATCACGGCGCGGGCCGCGATGACGGTCGCCGCGCTGTCGGCGAGGTACCCGAAGACGGCTCCGCCGCCGAACACCACCAGGCCGAGGACGAGCGCCCCGCGCCGGCTGTACTTGTCGCCGATCGCGCCGAGCAGCAGCATCAGTGCCGCGTAGGGGACGGTGTAGCCGTCGATCACCCACTGGAGATCGGCGCTGGAGAGCCCCAGGTCCCGGGTCATGTCGGGCGCCGCGACCGTGAGGGCGGTGTTCGCCATCACGATGATCAGCAGGCTGAGGCAGAGCACCAGCAGCGCCCACCACCGCCGGGCGTAGGGGCGGTCCGTCCTCTCGACCGGTTCGGTCATGACGAGTCGCATGGCAGGGGTCGCCTTCCTCGGGTACGCGACAGGACTTGCACAGTGGCGTGCAATTGCACAACCATGTGCAATGTACGACGCTGCACAGCACTGTGCAAGTCGACCGGAAAACGCCCGGCAAACCTCCGGGGAGGCACAATGACCGCCATGACCACGGGTAACACCAGCCGTGCCGATGCCAACCGGCGCCGCATCCTCGACGTCGCCCTCGCCGAACTGCTGCGCGATCCGGACGCCTCCATGGACCAGATCGCGCGCGCGGCAGGGGTCGTACGACGGACGGTCTACGGCCACTTCCCCAGCCGCGAGGCACTCATCAGCACCCTGGTCGACGGAGCCGTGGAGGCGCTGGCGGACGCGGACGCCCGGGCCGGCGCCCACGTGACCGACCCGGCGGAGACGGTGGCCCGCTCGGTGCTCGCCCTGTGGCCGGTCGCCGACCGCTACCGGCTGCTGATCGCCCTGGCCCAGCGCACGGTCACCGTGCAGGGCATCCGCGAACGCCTCGCGCCCCTGCGCGAGAACAAGATCCGCCTCCTCCAGCGCGGATTGGACGAAGGCGTCTTCAGCTCCCCGCTGCCCGCGCCGGCCCTCGCGTACGTGCACGAGCAGATGCTGTTCGCGGTGATGGAGGCGGTGAACGACGGGCTCCTGGCAGCGCAGGAGGCGGGCCGCTCCGCCACGGTCGCCGTTCTGACCGCGGCGGGCGTACCCGCCTCACGGGCCACCGAGCTGGTGGCCGGGGTGTCGTAGCGAGAAGGAAGTCCCGCACGAAGGGGCCGGGCGGCTGAGTTACGGGGGAGCCTCAGCCGCCCGGCGGCGGTACCCGGACGCCCGGCCCGGGTTCAGGCGGGGCCGGACGTCCGGAACTTCTCAGTGGATCAGGCCTTGGCGAGTTCCTTCTCGCCGTCCTCCCGAGGCTCGGGAACCTCCTTCGCCTCGGCCCCGCCCTCGTCCAGCAGCGTGGTCTCGTCGAACGGCAGCTCCCCGGCCAGCACCCGCCGCACCCGGACCGTGTCGATCTCCTTGGTCCAGGTGCCGACCAGCACCGTCGCGACCGCGTTGCCCGCGAAGTTCGTCAGCGCCCGCGCCTCGCTCATGAACCGGTCGATGCCGACGATCAGCCCGACCCCGTCCACCAGCGCCGGCTTGTGCGACTGGAGACCGCCGGCCAGCGTGGCGAGGCCCGCACCGCTGACACCGGCCGCGCCCTTCGAGGCCAGCAGCAGGAACAGCAGCAGCGGGATCTGCTCGCCGACCGACATCGGCGTACCCAGCGCGTCCGCGATGTACAGCGACGCCATGGTCATGTAGATCATCGTGCCGTCGAGGTTGAACGAGTACCCGGTCGGCACGGTGATGCCGACGACCGGCCGGCTGACGCCCAGGTGCTCCATCTTCGCGATCAGCCGCGGCAGCGCGGACTCCGACGACGAGGTCGACAGGATCAGCAGGAACTCCCGGGCGAGGTACTTGAACAGGGAGAAGACGTTCAGACCCGCGACGACCCGGAGCAGCGCGCCCAGCACGACGAAGACGAACAGGAAGCAGGTGACGTAGAAGCCGAGCATCAGCACGGCGAGGCTCTTGAGCGCGTCGACGCCGGCCGAACCGACCACCGCCGCGATGGCGCCGAACGCACCGATCGGCGCGGCCCACATCACCATGGACAGGATGCGGAAGACGAGCCGCTGGATGTGCTCGATGCCGCGCAGCACCGGCTGTCCGGCCGAGCCCATGGCCTGGAGCGCGAACCCGGCGAGCAGGGCCACCAGCAGCGTCTGGAGCACCTGGCCCTCGGTGAAGGCGGAGACGAACGTGGTCGGGATGATCGACAGCACGAAGTCGACGGGCGGCAGCGCGTCGGCGGACACCTGGTCGTGTCCGGTCGCCTTGATGGCGTTGGTGAGGTGCAGCCCGTCACCCGGGTGCAGCACATTGCCGACCACGAGCCCGATGGCGAGCGCGACGAGCGACATCACGAGGAAGTAGCCGAGGGCGATACCGCCGACGGCGCCGACCTTGGCGGCCTTCCGCACCGATCCGATGCCGAGCACGATCGTGCAGAAGATGATCGGCGAGATCATCATCTTGATCAGGTTCACGAACCCGGTGCCCAGCGGCTTCAGCTCCACCGCGGCATCGGGCCAGATCAGGCCCACGCCGATGCCGAGCGCGACCGCCACGATGACGGCGATGTACAGGTAATGGGTCCGGTCCCGCTTCACGCGGGGTGCGGCAGGTGCCGTATCGGGAGTGCTGGCGGCCACGACTGCCCTCCTTGACGTCTTCGTCGGCGAACAACCGGCGTGCGGCTCACGTCCGGGCGTTTCTGGGGAATGCCGTGACTATCTCCCGGCCTGTGAGGGTGGTCACCCTTCCGTTCATTTAGTTCACGCTTAACCGGGGAGGCACACTGCTGACATGCGCGTCCCCACCCTCCCGCGGCCCCGGAGCCTGGCCGGCCAGCTGTTCGCCATGCAGGCCGTGCTGATAGCGGTGGTCGTGGCCGGGTACGCGCTGTTCACCTACGTCAGCGACCAGCGGCAGGCCGAGGACGCCGCCGCCCGGCAGGCCACGGCGGTGGCCCGGTCGATCGCCGACTCCCCCTCGGTCCGCGAGGCGATCCGCACCCCCGACCCCACGGCCCGGCTGGAGCCGTACGCCCTCCAGGTCATGCGGGACGCCAACGTCGACTTCGTGACGATCATGAACCCGTCCGGCATCCGCTGGACCCACCCCGACCGGAACCAGATCGGCAAACGCTTCCTCGGCAACATCGGCCCCGCCCAGCACGGCCGTACCTTCACCGAGACCTACACCGGCACCCTCGGCGCGTCCGTCCGCGCGGTGACCCCCATCTCGGACAACGGCCGGATCGTCGGCCTGGTGAGCGCCGGCATCAAGGTGGAGACGATCAGCGCCCGGGTCCAGGACCAGGTCGCGGCCCTGCTCGGGGTGGCGGGCGTGGCCCTGCTGCTGGGCGCGGTCGGCACGTACGTGGTCAACGCCCGGCTCCGCCGCCACACCCACGGCATGAACGCCACCGAGCTGAGCCGGATGCACGACTACCACCAGGCGGCGCTGCACGCCGTCCGCGAGGGGCTGCTGATGCTGGACGGCGGTTACCGGGTGGCGCTGATCAACGACGGCGGCCGGGAGCTGCTGGGAGTGGGCCCGGAGGAGGGTGTGGTCGGCCGCTCGGTGGCCGACCTGGGCCTGCCCGCCCCGCTGACGGGCGCCCTGCTGTCCTCGGAGCCCCGCGTGGACGAGGTGCACCTGACGGCGTCCCGGGTGCTGGTCGTGAACACGTCCCCGGTGTCGGGCGGTGAACAACGGGGCACGGTCGTGACACTCCGCGACGTCACCGAACTCCAGTCGCTGATGGGTGAGCTGGACTCGGAGCGGGGCTTCACCCAGGCGCTGCGCTCGCAGGCGCACGAGGCCGCGAACCGCCTGCACACGGTCGTCTCCCTGATCGAACTGGGCCGGGCCGAGGAAGCGGTGGAGTTCGCCACGGCCGAGCTGGAGCTGGCGCAGGCCCTGACCGACCAGGTGGTGGCGGCGGTCGGCGAGCCGGTGCTGGCCGCGCTGCTGCTGGGCAAGACCGCCCAGGCGAACGAGCGGGGCGTGGAGCTGGTGGTCTCACCGGACAGCCGGCTGGACGACGGCCTGCTCCCGCGGAGCCTGTCCGCCCGCGACCTGGTGACGATCCTCGGCAACCTGATCGACAACGCCGTGGACGCGGCGCAGGGCAGCGCGCGGGCCCGGGTGACCGTGACGGCGTACGCTACGGCCGCCGAAGTGGTGCTCCGGGTGTCGGACACCGGCCCGGGAGTCGACCCCGCCCATGCCGGCCTGGTGTTCCAGCGGGGGTTCTCCACGAAGCCGGCCGAACCCGGCGGACGGGGGCTCGGGCTGGCCCTGGTCCGGCAGGCGGTGAACCGCCACGAGGGCACGTTGACGGTGGCCGAGGCGGAGGAGGGCGGAGCGGTGTTCGAGGTGCGGTTGCCGTTGCGCGCGGCCACGGGCGGTGCCGGATGACCGACGAGCAGCAGCCCATCCGCGTCCTCGTCGTCGAGGACGACCCGGTCGCCGCCGACGCGCACGTGATGTACGTCGGCCGGGTGCCGGGGTTCGTCGCGGTCGGGAAGGCGCACACGGGGGCGGAGGCACGGCGCCTCCTGGACCGCACGCCGGTGGACCTCCTGCTGCTGGACCTGCACCTCCCCGACGTCCACGGCCTGCAACTGGCCCGGTCCCTGCGGGCGGCCGGGCATCACGCGGACGTGATAGCGGTGACGTCGGCGCGCGACCTGGCGGTGGTACGGGAAGGCGTCTCCCTGGGGGTCGTCCAGTACGTCCTGAAGCCGTTCACGTTCGCCACGCTGCGCGACCGGCTGGTCCGGTACGCCGAGTTCCACGCGGCGGTGGGCGAGGCGAGCGGCCAGGACGAGGTCGACCGCGCCCTGGCGACCCTGCGCGCCCCGACCCCGGCGGCCCTGCCGAAGGGGCTGAGCGGGCCGACGCTGGAACGGGTGACGTCCGCGCTGCGGGAGGCGGCTGCGGAGGGGCTCACGGCGGCCGGGGTGGCCGAGGCGGTGGGCATCTCCCGGATCACCGCACGCCGGTACCTGGAACATCTGGTGGACGCGGGGAGGGCCGGGCGGAGTCCGTTGTACGGGCAGGTGGGGCGGCCTGAGCTGGTGTACCGGTGGGTTCCTCAGGGACGGTGAGGGCGGCGGCTGCGGCGCGGGCTCGGGCGGCCTTGTCGGGGGCGTTGCCGCAGAGGTAGGCGTCGGCGGCCTGTAGGTAGGCGGTGCGGGCTTCGGCGGGACGACGGGCCTTTTCATGAAGCAGCCCGATGTTCTCGACGGTCACTCCTTCGCTGTAGGAGTCCTCGTACTCCCGGAAGATCTTCAGGCATTCGTCGTACGCCCCCATCGCCTCCTCCGTCCGGCCCGTGTCCGCGAAAGTGGCCCCCAGGTTGGCCCACGCCGTGCCCTCACGGTGGCGGTCTCCGACGGCTCGGTACAGGTCACGGGCGCGGGTGTGGGCTTCGATCGCCTCCCCCACCCGGCCCGTATGCCCCAGGGCTACGCCGAGGTTGTTCCATGCCATGGCTTCGCGGTGGCGGTCTCCGGCGACTTGGTACAGGTCACGGGCGCGGGTGTGGGCTTCAATCGCCTCCTCCTCCCGGCCCGCCCGTCGCAGGGCACTGCCCAGGTTGTTCCACGTGATGGCTTCGCGGTGGCCCTCTCCGGCGACTTGGTACAGGTCACGGGCGCGGGTGTGGGCTTCGATCGCCTCCCCCACCCGGCCCGCCTCCAACAGGGCGTTGCCCAGGTTGTTCCACGTACCGGCCTCGTTCAGCCGGTCCCCTTCTCGCTGGGCGGCTCTCCCGGCTGCATGCATGACGGCGATCATGTCGTCGAACTGCCGCCGCCAGGACAGGAACTCTCCCAGGTACGCGGCCAGCCGCACCGCTGCGCCCGCGAACCGCCCCTCCCCTGCCCACGCCACGGCCGTCACGAGGCCAGCCCGCTCCCTGTCGAGCCACGCCAACGCCTGCCCTCGGTCCCGGAACCCCTCCGGTTCCTTCCTCCCCGGCAGCCACCGCAACCGGGCATCAGCAGCAGCAGCCCACTGACAGTAGTGGTCCAGCACCCGCTCCTTTGCCGCGTTCTCATCCACCTGTCCGGCCAAGGTGCCCATCCCGAACGCACGCACCAGATCGTGCATCCGCCAGCACCCCCGTGTGCTCGCCCGCTCCACCAGATGTGCCCGGGCCAGCGCTTTCAGCTCCGCTGTCGGTGACTTCTCCGCGCCGACCAGCACACCGGCCACCTCCTCGCTCACCTCCGGTCCCGGCGCGAGGGCCAGCAGACTCAGCAGACGTGCTTGGTAGGCCGGAAGCCTGCGGTACGACAGATCGAACGCGGCGCGCACGCTGCGGCTGCCGTCGTCGAGCGCGGCGAGCCGGTCGTACGACGTGGCCAGTTCGTCGGCGAGTTCCGCCACCGGCATACTCGGATCCTCCGCCAGCAAAGCCACCGCGATCTGCAACGCCAGGGGCAGACAACCGCACAGTTCCGCCAGCCGTGCCGCTGCCTCCGCGTCCCCCGCAACCCGACCGTCGTCCGGATCGGCGATCCGAAGCGCCCGGTCGAGGAGTTCGTATGCCGCCTGAGCCGTCAACTGATCCAACGGCACCAGTCGCGCGCCCAGTTGAGCCAGCCGATCCCGTGAAGTAACCAGTACCCGGTGCTTCGATCCCCCCGGCAGCAACGGCCGCACCTGCTCCGGCGCCGACGCGTTGTCGGCGAGGATCAGCACCGCCTCCCGCTCAGCCAGTACCGACCGGTACAGCCCGGCCCGCTCGTCCGCCGTGGCCGGGATGTGCTCAGGCTCCACGCCGAGCGCCCGCAGCAGGGACTGCAATGCCTGGTCCGCCGTGACCTGAACGTCGTCGTACCCGTGAAGATCCACGAACAGCACGCCCCCCGGAAACCACCCGGCTTCCCGCGCCGCGTACGCCGCCTGCACCGCGAGCGCCGTCTTGCCGATGCCGCCGAGTCCGGAGACGGCGGTGACGAGGACGGCCTGCTCACCACCGGGGCCCGAGGGATCGAGCGCGGCCCGCAGCCGCCCCAACTCCTCGTCCCGGCCGGTGAATCCGGCAGCCGGCGACGGCAGCGCGTCCAGCGCGGTCGGCGCCGGCGCCTGCTGCCGGTACTCCGCCTTGCCGATGACCGGCCCGCGGAAGTCCCCGCCCCGGAAGTCGACGACATCGCTCACCCGGCCCCTCCCCCCGCCCCGAACGGCACGGCGTACTGCACCACGCACACCCCCAGCCCCACGACCGCGACCGCCTCCAGCACGGACACGACCACCAGCCCGGCCGAGACGTCACCGCCCACCCAGTACACGACGAGCGCGCTCAACGGCACGACGCAGAAGGCCAGCAGGTCCACCACGCACTGCACGACCTTGCGGGAGACGCGCCGGGCGTCTCCCCGGTGCGCGGTCTCCCAGCGGAACGCCGCGTCACCCCCGGCCTGCGCCAGCTCCGCGAGCCGGGGTCCCAGGTCGCCCCGCACATACGCCCCGATCGCCGAGATCTTCTGGTCGTTGACGAGGTACGTCCAGCCGAGGACGACGCACACCGGCGGCAGCGCGAGCAGCATCGCCGTCTGTCTGGCCTGGGCCGCCGCGGCGATGACGGCGGCCACCACGGTCAGGGTGACGTACAGCAGGTTGTCCCGGAAGCCGATCCGCGTCTTCTGCTCGTCCTTGACGGTCTGGTACTCGGCGAGCAGCAACTGCCCCACGGTGACGTCTCGTTCCGGCACGTAAGCCCCTTCCCCCGGCAGTACCGGCAGTACCTTATGAGTGTGCAGGAGACTCAGCCGATCGTTCTCGTCCTGACCGCGCTGCCCCTCGAATACGCCGCTGTGCGGGCGTACCTCCCGGAGCGGGACGAACGCGTCCACCCCCAGGGAACCCGCGTCGAGACGGGCCGGCTGCCGGACAGTTCCTGGCACCTGGCGATCAGCGAGCTGGGCGTGGGGGCCGAGCGTGCCGCCGCGCTCACGGCCCAGCTCATCGACTGGCTGCACCCCGAGGCCGTCCTGTTCGTGGGGGTCGCGGGAAGTCTGAAGGACGACATCGAGATCGGCGATGTCGTGGTGGGCACCCAGGTCTACGAGATCCACGGCGGCAAGCAGGCCCACGACGATTTCAAGGTCCGCCCGAGGGCCCTGCCCGGCTCGCACGCGCTGGAGCAGGCGGCGCGCTCCGCGGCACGGGACCTGCCTGAGATCCGGGTGCACTTCGCGCCGATCGCGACCGGTGACGTCGTGCTGGCCGACTCCAGGTCCGACATCGCCCGGCACATCGAGGCGCACTACAACGACGCGGGCGCCATCGAGATGGAGGGCTCCGGAGCGGCCCAGGCGGCGCACCTGAGCGGACAGGTGGACGCGCTCGTCGTGCGGGGCGTCAGCGACCGCGCGGACCGGAACAAGCGCCGGGCCGACGCGGGCGGCTCGCAGGAGCGGGCGGCGGCGCACGCGGCGACCGTGGCGGTCGCGATACTGCGCAAGCACCAGCCCCGCCGCACCGAACCCGCCGACTCCGAGGAGGGACCCCAAGCACGCCACGGGGACGGCGACCACATCGACTTCCGGGGCGGGACCTTCCACGGGCCCGTCATCGGCAAGCAGGTCGGAGGCCGGTAAGGGCACGGTCCACGGCCCGGTCCCGCGCGCGACCGCCACCCTCCCGCCCCGCCCCCTAGGCTTCACCGGCCGGTCGGCGGAACTGAACCGCCTGCTCCCCCACCTCGCGCCCGGCGAGGACGACACGACCGCGCTTCCCCTGCTCGTCTTCGCCGTCACCGGCATGGGCGGCATCGGCAAGACGGCGCTCGCGGTGGAGGCGGCGCACCGGGCGCGGGCGAGGGGCTGGTTCCCGGGCGGGACGCTCTTCGTGGACCTGCGCGGGTACGACGACGACCCGGTCACGGCCGATCAGGCGGTCCTGGCCCTGCTCGACGCGCTCGGCGTGCGGGACCGGGACCTGCCGCCGACGACGGAGCGCCAGTACGACACGTACCGTGCACTCCTCGCCGAACGGCGGGACCGGATGCTCCTGATCCTGGACAACGCGTCGGACCCGTCCCAGTACGTGCCGCTGCTGCCCGGTACGGACCGGCACCGGGTGCTCATCACCTCCCGGGACCGCCCCGACGCCCTTCCGATACGTCTGATCGACCTGGAGACGCTCGATCCGGATGACTCGGTGGCCCTGGTGAAGCGTGCGTTGCACGACTCCGACGAACGCGACGACCGCCCGGCACGCGAGCCTGACGCACTGCGCGAACTGACCGACCTGTGCGGGCACTTGCCCCTGGCGCTGCAGATCGCGGCGGGCATGCTGCGCCGGCGAAGGCATCGGGACATTTCCTCCCTGGTGGCCGACATCCGGGCCGCTGGAGATGCGACCGCCGTCCTCGACCAAGGCAGTCCCGGAGCGGACCTGTACGGGCGCTCGCTCGTGCTGCGCCCCGTACTGGAGGCCTCCTACCGCCGGTTGCCACCCGACCAGGCCCGCCTGCTGCGCCTGCTCTGCCTGGCTCCGGGCGCGGAGACCGGGACGGAGACGGTCGCTGCTCTCGCGGACGTGAGCACGGAGTCCGTGCTGTCGCTGCTGGAGGACCTGGCTGCCACACATCTCGTCGCGCCGGTGCGGGGCGGCAACGGGACGGCTTCCGCGGTGCGGTGGCAGTTGCACGACCTGGTGCGGGGGTTCGGGGCGGTTGTGGTGGCGGGGGACGCGGGGTTGCGGGAGGAGGGGGAGGCGGCACGGGAACGGGTGCTGGGGTTCTACCGGCGGTGGGCGGATGCGGCTGATGACCGGTTGCGGTGGCTGCCGGGGATGAAGGAGCCGGAGCGGTTCGGGGACCGGGGACAAGCGCTGGCCTGGCTGGACGCGGAGCGGGCGGGTTTGGTGGCCGCGGTGGAGTGGGGGCGAGAGGAGAGGTTCGCGAACGCGGCGGCGGGGCTGGCCCAGTGTCTGGGGGAGTACCTGGACTGGCGGCGGTATTTCGACGACTGGATCACTGTTGCGGAGGCAGCGCGGGAGGCCGCCTGCCTCGTCGGGGATCGGCTGGTCGAGGCCATCGCGTGGGACCACCTCGGCCTCGCCCTGGGGGAGACAGACCGGGCGGAGGAGGCGATCGACGCCCACACTCGGGCCCGCGACCTGTACCGGACCTCCGGAGACCGACACCGCGAGGGCACTGCGTGGAACAACCTAGGCCTCGCCCTGTACCACGCGGGCCGGACGGAAGAAGCAATCGCCGCCCACACCCGGGCCCGCGACCTGTACCAAGCCGCCGATGACCGCCACAGCGAGGCAATGGCCTGGAACAACCTAGGCCTCGCCCTGCACCACGCGGGCCGGACAGAGGAAGCGATCGACGCCAACACTCATGCCCGCGACCTGTACCGAACCGTCGGAGACCGACACCGCGAGGGTACGGCGTGGATCAACCTCGGAATCGCCCTATGGAAGACAGGCCGGAAGAAGAAGGCGATCAAAGCGTACGAGAGGTCCCTGCAGATCTTCCGGGAGTTCGAGGACTGGTACCACTTAGGGCTGACCCTCGAAAGATTGGCCAGCGCCCACGAGGCCCCCAACCAATCCGCCGAAGCCCGCAGCGCCTACCTCCAGGCCGCCGACGCGTTCACCCACGCCAATGCCCCGGACCGAGCCGCCCAGGCCCGCACCCGCGCCGCCGAACTACGGGAATAACCCCCACCTCGCTTCACGTACTCCCGAGCCCCCGCCAAGGCACCACCGCCCACATCCGCGTCCCACCTCCGGGCTCCCGCGCCTCCCCGAACCCCCACCCCCCTCACAGGCCCGCACCACGCACCCGAGCACCCGCAGCGCCGCCCGCCTCCGCGTGTCACAGGCCGCCGCCAGCCGCGGATGGGTGTGCCGGGGGTGTCCGTCGTAGACGATCACCCGTACGTCGCCGTCCCGGTACCGAAGCGACACACCTCGCTGTCGGGGGTGAACTTCCATGCACAGGCCACCAGTTCGGCGACCACCTGGGGCTGGTCGGTCCGGCGGGCAGCGTGAGGCTGTAGGCGAGCGCGGCGGGGGACGGCGGCGGCGCCTGCGGCTCGCCGGTGGAGAGCGGACAGGCCGAGACGGTGACGGGTGCGCGGACACGGTGACTCCTTCAACAGGTACAGGTGAGCGTGGTGGCGAATGAGCCGACGACTCGCCGGGAGAAGGGGCATCGATGCCGACAAGGCCCGCGCCGACGGAACGCCAGAGACGCCTGGGCGCCGAACTGCGCAGGATGCGGCTCTCGGCCGGGCGGACCACGGAGTACGCCGCCGGGCTGCTGGGACTGGACCGCACGAAGGTGTCCAACATGGAGTCGGGAGTCCGCGCCACCTCGCCGGAACGGGTCCGGATACTCGCCAGCAATTACGAATGCGCGGACGGGGAGTACGTCGAGGCGCTGGCCGCGATGGCCGACACACGCCAGAAGGGCTGGTGGCAGCAGTTCAGAGGGACTCTCCCCCAAGGCCTCCTAGATGTCGCCGAGTTGGAATGGTTCGCCACGCGGCTGCAGAGCTACCAGGCTGTGCACATTCCGGGGCTGCTGCAACTCTCCGAGTACGCCCGTGCCATCTTCGCCGCCGCGCTGCCGCCGCTGCCCGCCTCAGAGGTCGAACTCCGTGTCGTACAGCGCCTACGGCGGCAACAGGTACTCGACCGCGAGCAGCCGGCACCCGTCGATTACGTGGCGTACGTGCACGAGTGGGCCCTGCGCATGCAGTTCGGCGGGCGTCGCGCCATGCGCGAGCAGCTCCTGCACATCTGCGCGGTCTCCGAGTGCCCCGACATCGAGATCCGTGTGCTCCCCGTGGAGGCCGGAGCCTTCCCCGGCGCGGGACACGCGGTGCTCTACGCCCACGGAGCCGTTCCCCAGCTCGACACCGTGCAGCTGGACTCGGCCCACGGCGGCGAGTTCACCCACTCCGAGGCTCAACTGGACAAGTACCGAGCCCACATGGACTGGTGGCACGCCCACACGCTGAGTCCGGACGACTCACGGGAACTCATCCACGCCATCGCCCGCCAGCTCTGATCCCGGAGAGGAAACATCATGACCGACATCACTTGGGAAGAGCCCTTCTGTGCCGAAGGCAACAACTGCTTCCGCATAGGCACCGACCCCGGCGGCAACGCCTACATAGCCGTCTCCGGCCAGGAGGACCGCGCACTCACCGACTCCCGCGAAGCCCTCCGCGCCCTCATCCGGGACATCAAGGCCGGCAAGGCGGACCATCTGCTGTAGTCCGCCGAGGATCAATCCCGCGCAGACACATTGACCTGACTAGACCACTCCTCTTACCTTCACACGGCAGTCATCTCCGCGCCACCCCCACGTGTGCTCAGGAGGTCATGCCCGTGCGCCTCACCGCCGCCCACTCCCACCGCCTCCCCCTCTCCCTCCTCCTCACCGCCGCTCTCGCCGCCACCACCCTCACCGCCTGCGGCAGCGGTTCCGGCAGCAGTCCGGACACGATCAAGGTGTCGTACAAGCAGTCCACCGACAACTCCGTCAAGGTGATGGACACCTACCTCGTCGGCATCAAGAAGCAGTTCGAGCACAAGTACCCCGGCAAGAAGGTCGAGTTCGTGCCGATCAAGGCCCCGGACTCGGAGTACTACACCAAGCTCCAGCAGATGCTGCGCTCGCCGCGCACCGCCCCGGACCTGGTCTACGAGGACACCTTCCTCATCAACTCCGACATCACCAGCGGGTACCTGAAGCCGCTCGACCCCTACCTCGCCAAGTGGCCGGACTGGGGACGGTTCATCGACACCGCGAAGGCGGCGGCCAAGGGGCAGGACGGGAAGACGTACGGCGTCCCGGACGGGACCGACACGCGCGGGCTCTGGTTCGACAAGCGGGTGTTCGAGAAGGCCGGGCTGCCGCCGGACTGGCAGCCGAAGACCTGGGACGACGTCCTCGCCGCCGCCCGCACCATCAAGCGGAAGGTCCCCGGCGTGATCCCGCTCAACGTCTACACCGGCAAGCCGGCCGGTGAGCGGGCCACCATGCAGGGCTTCGAGATGCTGCTGTACGGCACGGGCGACGGTACGCGGGACCCCTTGTACGACAGCGGCAGCAAGAAGTGGATCACGGGATCGCAGGGCTTCAAGGACTCGCTGGCCTTCGTGGAGACGGTCTACCGGGAGAAGCTGGGCCCGGACGTCTCCGACGCCCTCGACCCGAACTTCAACACCACCGTCAACGGCGAACTGCTCCCCCAGGGCAAACTCGGCATCGCCCTCGACGGCTCCTGGCTGCCCTACGCCTGGCTGCCGGGCAGCGGGCACGAGTGGCCGGACTGGTCCCAGCGGTTGGGACTCGCGGCCATGCCGACGCAACACGGGCAGGCGCCCGGCAAGGTGAGCATGTCCGGCGGCTGGACCTGGTCCATCCCGGCCAAGGCGGCCAATCCCGACCTCGCCTTCGACTTCGTCCGGACGATGCAGACGAAGGACAACGCGCGGAAGTGGTACATCGCCAACTCCGGGATCGCCGTCCGCGAGGACGTCGCCGCCGATCCGAAGTACGTCGGCGCCCAGCCCGGCATCAAGTTCTTCACCGACCTGGTGGCGAGCACCCACTACCGGCCCGCGTACCCGGCGTACCCGAAGGTGTCGACCGCCGTGCAGGAGGCCATGGAGGCGGTCACGACCGGTGACCTGTCCGTGGCGAAGGCGGCGGGCGAGTACGACGCCACGGTCAAGGACGTCACCGGCGGCCAAGTGGTCCGCGGGTGAGGCGCCGGAACCCGGTCGTCCGGGTCCTCCCGGTCGCCCCCGCCCTGGTCCTGCTGCTGCTGTTCCTCGCCGGGCCGATCGCCTACTGCGTCTGGATCGCCTTCACCGACCTCCAGCTCACCGGCCAGGCCCACTCCTCCTTCGTGGGCTTCGCCAACTTCCGCCGGGCGTTCCGGGACGACGCGTTCCTGAACGCCGTCTGGCTGACCCTGGTGTTCACGGTGCTGTCCTCGCTCGTCGGGCAGAACACCCTGGGGCTGGCCCTCGCCGCGCTGATGAAGCGTGCGTCGAAGCCCGTCCGCACCCTCACCGGCGCGGTCGTCGTCACCGCGTGGGTGCTGCCGGAGGTCGTCGCCGGGTTCCTGCTCTACGCGTTCTTCCGGCGCGAGGGCACCCTCAACGCGATCCTGGACTGGCTCCACCTGCCCCGGCAGAACTGGCTGTTCACACTGCCCGTCCTCGCGGTGTCCTTCGCCAACGTCTGGCGCGGGACGGCGTTCTCGATGCTGGTGTACTCCGCCGCGCTGGACGAGATCCCCGCCGAGATCACGGAGGCCGCCGAGGTGGACGGGGCCGGCGGCTGGCGGCGGCTGTGGCACATCACGCTGCCGATGATCCGGCGCTCCATCGGCACCAACCTCATGCTCAACACCCTCCAGACGCTCTCCGTGTTCGGGCTGATCTGGGTGATGACCCGGGGCGGCCCCGGCGACCGGAGCCAGACGCTGCCGCTGTTCATGTACGAGCAGGCCTTCCAGAACAGCATGATCGGGTACGGCACCGCGGTCGCCCTGCTCCTGCTGGTCGTCGGCTCCCTGTTCTCCGTCGTCTATCTGCGGCTGCTGCGGACGGAGGTCTGATGGCCCGCAACCGTGCCTCCCGGCGGCTCGCCGCCGATGTCTCGCTGCTGGCGGTGGCCGCCGCCTTCGCGCTGCCCCTCGCCTGGGTGCTGCTGTCCGCCGTGGACCCGCACGCGAACCTGCGGGTCAAGGTCCCGGGCGGCCTCACCCTGGCCAACTTCCGCGCGATCCTGACCCCCGACATCACCTACACCCCGCTGCTCAACAGCCTCATCCTGTGCGGGGGCGCCACGGCGCTGACCGTCGGCTGCGCCGCCCTCGCCGCGTATCCGCTGTCCCGGTTCCGGTCCCGGCTGAACCGGCCGTTCCTGCTGACGATCCTGTTCGCGACGAGCCTGCCCATCACGGCGATCATGGTGCCGGTGTACGCCCTGTTCGTCCGGGTGAACCTCATCGACACCCTCCAGGGCACGATCCTCTTCTTCGCCGCCTCCCAACTGCCGTTCGCGATCTGGCTGATGAAGAACTTCATGGACGGCGTGCCGACGGAGCTGGAGGAGGCGGCCTGGACGGACGGGGCCTCGGCGGCGCAGTCCCTCGTCCGGATCGTGCTGCCGCTGATGGGGCCGGGACTCGCCGTCGTGACCGTGTTCTCGTTCGTGATGATGTGGGGGAACTTCTTCGTCCCGTTCATGCTGCTGCTCACCCCGGAGCAGATGCCGGCCTCGGTGAGCATCAACGACTTCTTCGGCAACCGGGGCATGGTGGCGTACGGCCAGCTCGCCGCGTTCTCGGTGATCTACTCGACGCCGGTGATCCTGCTGTACGTCCTGGTGGCCCGGCGGCTGGGCGGCGGCTTCGCGCTCGGCGGCGCGGTCAAGGGGTGAGCCGGAAGGGCGTTCCGTCCGTGCCGTCGGCACGGGCGTGCGCTCGTATTCGCGCACGCCCGACTCGCCGCACAGCGCGCTGACCTGAGGAGCGGACCGGCTAGAAGACCGACTCCGCCTCGTCCATCCGGTCCTTCGGCACCGTCTTCAGCTCGGTGACGGCCTCCGCGAGCGGCACCATCACGATGTCGGTGCCGCGCAGCGCGGTCATCCTGCCGAAATCGCCGCGGTGGGCGGCCTCGACGGCGTGCCAGCCGAAGCGGGTGGCGAGGACACGGTCGTACGCGGTGGGGACGCCGCCGCGCTGGACGTGACCGAGGATGACCGGCTTGGCCTCCTTGCCCAGGCGCCGCTCCAGCTCGTACGCCAGCGCGGTGCCGATGCCCTGGAAGCGCTCGTGGCCGTACTGGTCGATGTCGCCCTTGCCGTAGTCCATGGTGCCGTCCATGGGGTGGGCGCCCTCGGCGACGCAGACGACGGCGAACTTCTTGCCGCGGGCGAACCGCTCCTCGACCATCTTGACCAGGTCGGCGGGGTCGAAGGGGCGCTCGGGCAGGCAGATGCCGTGGGCGCCGGCGGCCATGCCGGACTCCAGGGCGATCCAGCCGGCGTGCCGGCCCATGACCTCCACGACCATCACCCGCTGGTGGGACTCGGCCGTGGTCTTCAGGCGGTCCATGGCCTCCGTCGCCACGCCGACGGCCGTGTCGAAGCCGAAGGTGCGGTCGGTGGAGGAGATGTCGTTGTCGATGGTCTTGGGCACGCCGACGACCGGGAGGCCGGCGTCGGAGAGCATCCGGGCCGCCGTCAGGGTGCCCTCGCCGCCGATCGGGATCAGCGCGTCGATGCCGAACTCCTCGACCATGTCGGTGGCCCGCTCGCAGGCCTCGCGCAGCCGGTCGCGCTCCAGCCGGGAGGAGCCGAGGATGGTGCCGCCGCGGGCCAGGATGCCGCTGACCGCGTCCAGGTCGAGGGTGCGGTAGTGGCGGTCGAGGAGACCCCGGTAGCCGTCCTCGAAGCCGATGACCTCGTCGCCGTACTGCGCCACCGCCCGGTGCACGACCGACCGGATCACGGCGTTCAGGCCGGGGCAGTCGCCGCCTGCGGTGAGAACTCCGATGCGCATCGTGCTGTGTCTCCTGCTCGCTGTCGTGTGCCGGTGAGCCGGTGTCGATTGTTTCACGTCCGTCGCGCCAATGAGATCCTGACGGGCGCCTTATCCGTCCACAGGGGTATTGTCAAGAGGGTTCTGCTCACCTCGGTGAGCGATTTTTATGCCGCAGTGGCGACGAAGGCGACATGAGGAACGGAGTGGACACGTGACGCGCAGCGTGTACGTGACCGGGATCGACCGCGGTGACGGCCGCCAGGTCGTGGAGCTGGGGGTCATGGAACTCCTCACCCGGCAGGTCGACCGGGTGGGCGTGTTCCGTCCACTCGTCCACGGCGGCCCGGATCGCCTGTTCGAGCTACTGCGGGCCCGGTACCGCCTCGCGCAGGACCCGGCGACCGTCTACGGCATGGACTACCACCAGGCGTCCGCGCTCCAGGCCGAGCAGGGCACCGACGAGCTGGTCTCCGCCCTGGTCGACCGCTTCCACCTCGTGGCCCGCGACTACGACGTGGTCCTCGTCCTCGGCACCGACTTCGCCGACACCCAGCTGCCGGACGAGCTGTCGCTGAACGCCCGGCTCGCCAACGAGTTCGGCGCCTCCGTCATCCCGGTGGTCGGGGGCCGCGGGCAGTCCGCCGAGTCCGTGCTGGCCGAGACCCGCAACGCCTACCGCGCCTACGACGGCCTCGGCTGCGACGTGCTCGCCATGGTCGCCAACCGGGTGGCCCGCGAGGACCGCGACGAGATCGCCGAGCGGCTCACCAACCGGCTGCCGGTGCCGGCGTACGTGGTCCCCGACGAGCCCGCCCTGTCCGCCCCGACGGTCTCCCAGATCGCCCAGACCCTCGGCGCGAAGGTGCTGCTCGGCGACGACTCCGGGCTCGCCCGGGACGCGCTGGGCTTCGTCTTCGGCGGCGCCATGCTGCCGAACCTCCTCGGCGCCCTGACCCCGGGCTGCCTGGTCATCACCCCGGGCGACCGCGCCGACCTGGTCGTCGGCTCGCTCGCCGCGCACAGCGCCGGCACCCCGCCGATAGCCGGTGTGCTGCTGACCCTGAACGAGGTGCCGAGCGACGAGATCCTCACCCTCGCCGCCCGCCTCGCCCCCGGCACCCCGGTGCTCTCGGTGTCGGGCAACAGCTTCCCCACCGCCGAGCGGCTCTTCTCCCTGGAGGGCAAGCTGAACGCGGCCACCCCGCGCAAGGCGGAGACCGCGCTCGGCCTGTTCGAGCGGTACGCCGACACCACCGACCTGGCCCGCCGGGTCTCGGCGCCGAGCAGCGACCGGGTCACCCCGATGATGTTCGAGCACAAGCTGCTGGAGCAGGCCCGCTCCGACAAGCGGCGGGTCGTGCTGCCGGAGGGCACCGAGGAACGGGTGCTGCACGCGGCCGAGGTGCTGCTGCGCCGGGGCGTGTGCGACCTGACCCTGCTCGGTCCGGTCGACCAGATCCGCAAGAAGGCCGCCGACCTGGGAATCGACCTCGGCGACAGCCAGCTGATCGACCCGGCCACCTCCGAGCTGCGCGACTCCTTCGCCGAGAAGTACGCGGCCCTGCGCGCCCACAAGGGCGTCACGGTGGAGCTGGCCTACGACGTCGTCTCGGACGTCAACTACTTCGGCACCCTGATGGTCGAGGAGGGCCTGGCCGACGGCATGGTGTCGGGCTCGGTGCACTCCACGGCGGCCACCATCCGGCCCGCTTTCGAGATCATCAAGACCAAGCCGGACGCCTCGATCGTCTCGTCCGTGTTCTTCATGTGCCTGGCCGACAAGGTGCTGGTCTACGGCGACTGCGCGGTCAACCCGGACCCCGACGCCGAGCAGCTCGCGGACATCGCCATCCAGTCGGCTACGACGGCCGCGCGGTTCGGCGTGGAGCCGCGGATCGCGATGCTGTCGTACTCCACGGGTACGTCCGGATCGGGCGCCGACGTCGACAAGGTGCGCGAGGCCACCGAGCTGACCCGCTCGCGCCGGCCCGAGTTGAAGATCGAGGGCCCGATCCAGTACGACGCGGCCGTCGAGCCGTCCGTCGCCGCGACCAAGCTGCCCGGCTCCGAGGTCGCCGGGCAGGCCAGCGTGCTGATCTTCCCCGACCTCAACACCGGCAACAACACCTACAAGGCCGTGCAGCGCTCGGCCGGCGCGATCGCCGTCGGCCCGGTGCTCCAGGGTCTGCGCAAGCCGGTCAACGACCTGTCCCGGGGCGCGCTCGTCCAGGACATCGTCAACACCGTCGCCATCACGGCGATCCAGGCCCAGGGCCCCACCCGGAACCCCAGCGAGAAGGCGTCCCAGCAGTGACCTCCCCCACCCGTGTCCTCGTCCTCAACTCCGGCTCCTCGTCCCTGAAGTACCAGCTGCTGGACATGCGGGACAGCAGCCGGCTCGCAGTGGGCCTGGTCGAGCGGATCGGCGAGCAGACCTCCCGGATCGAGCACACCTGCCTCACCAGCGGCGACACCCGTGAGCACACCGGGCCGATCGCCGACCACGACGCCGCCCTCAAGGCGGTCGCCGAGGAGCTGACCCGGGACGGCCTGGGCCTGGACTCCCCCGAGCTGGCCGCGATCGGCCACCGGGTGGTGCACGGCGGGATGTTCTTCACCGAGCCCACCGTCGTCGACGACGCGGTGCTCACCGAGATCGAGCGGCTGATCCCGGTCGCCCCGCTGCACAACCCGGCCAACCTCACCGGCATCCGCACCGCGCGGGCGCTCCGCCCGGACCTGCCCCAGGTCGCCGTCTTCGACACCGCGTTCCACACGACGATGCCGGAGCCGGCGGCGCGCTACGCGATCGACCCGAAGATCGCCGACCGCCACCGCATCCGCCGCTACGGCTTCCACGGCACCTCGCACGCGTACGTCTCGCGGCAGACCGCGCGGCTGCTGGGCAAGGACCCGTCCGAGGTCAACGTGATCGTGCTGCACCTGGGCAACGGCGCCTCCGCCTCCGCGGTGGAGAAGGGCCGCTGCGTGGACACCTCCATGGGACTGACCCCCTTGGAGGGGCTCGTGATGGGTACGCGATCCGGTGATCTGGATCCGGCCGTCATCTTCCATTTGGCCCGGGTTGGGGATATGTCCATGGACGAGATCGACACTCTTCTCAACAAGAGGAGCGGTCTGTTCGGTCTGTGCGGGGACAACGACATGCGGGAGATCCGCCGCCGGATCGACGAGGGCGACGAAGAGGCCGCGCTCGCCTTCGACATTTACATTCACCGGATCAAGAAGTACATCGGCGCCTATTACGCCGTGCTCGGCACGGTGGACGCGGTGGCCTTCACCGCCGGGGTCGGCGAGAACGCGGCACCGGTGCGGGAGGCGGCGATCGCGGGGCTGACGGGCCTGGGCCTGGCGGTCGACCCGGAGCGGAACGCCGTACGCGGCGGCGGACCGCGGCTGATTTCGCCGGAGTCCGCCCGGGTGGCGGTCGCGGTGGTGCCGACGGATGAAGAACTGGAGATCGCGACGCAGACCTACGCACTGGTCGGAAAGAACAACTGAATAGCACCTGAGCGGTGTGGCACTCATTTGTATCTTCCGCCAGACGGAATATTCCGTAGCGAAACAAACCGATAGGATCGCCCCATGCGCCGTTCGAAAATCGTCTGTACTCTCGGCCCCGCGGTCGACTCCCACGAGATGCTCGTCGCCATGATCGAGGCGGGCATGAACGTGGCCCGGTTCAACTTCAGCCACGGCACCCACGCCGAGCACCAGGCGCGGTACGACCGCGTCCGGGCCGCCTCCAAGGAGACCGGCCGTCCCATCGGCGTCCTCGCCGACCTCCAGGGCCCGAAGATCCGCCTGGAGACCTTCGCCGAGGGCCCGGTCGAGCTGGAGCGCGGTGACGAGTTCGTCATCACGACCGAGGACGTGCCGGGTGACAAGCACATCTGCGGTACGACGTACAAGGGGCTGCCGGGTGACGTCTCGCGCGGCGACCAGGTCCTGATCAACGACGGCAACGTCGAGCTGAAGGTCCTGGACGTCGAGGGCCCGCGGGTGAAGACGATCGTCATCGAGGGCGGTGTCGTCTCCGACCACAAGGGCATCAACCTGCCCGGCACGGCCGTCAACGTGCCCGCGCTGAGCGAGAAGGACGTCGAGGACCTGCGCTTCGCCCTCCGCATGGGCTGCGACCTGGTCGCGCTGTCCTTCGTCCGGGACGCCAAGGACATCCACGACGTCCACCGCGTCATGGACGAGGAGGGCCGCCGCGTCCCCGTCATCGCCAAGGTGGAGAAGCCGCAGGCGGTGGAGAACATGGAGGACGTCGTGATGGCGTTCGACGGCGTGATGGTCGCCCGCGGTGACCTCGCCGTCGAGTACCCGCTCGAAAAGGTCCCCATGGTGCAGAAGCGCCTGATCGAGCTGTGCCGGCGCAACGCCAAGCCGGTGATCGTCGCGACCCAGATGATGGAGTCGATGATCACCAACTCGCGTCCGACCCGCGCCGAGGCCTCCGACGTCGCCAACGCGATCCTGGACGGCACCGACGCGGTCATGCTGTCGGCCGAGTCCAGCGTGGGCGCCTATCCGGTCGAGACGGTCAAGACCATGTCGAAGATCGTCACCGCGGCCGAGCAGGAGCTGCTCTCCAAGGGCCTCCAGCCCCTCGTCCCCGGCAAGAAGCCGCGTACGCAGGGCGGTTCGGTGGCCCGTGCCGCCGCCGAGATCGCCGACTTCCTCGGCGCCAAGGGCCTGGTCGCCTTCACGCAGTCCGGCGACACCGCGCGCCGCCTCTCCCGCTACCGCGCGATCCAGCCGATCATCGCCTTCACCACGGACGAGGGCACCCGCAACCAGCTCACCCTGAGCTGGGGCGTGGAGTCGCACGTCGTGCCGTTCGTGAACACCACCGACGAGATGGTCGACCTGGTGGACCAGGAGGTCGACCGGCTCAGCCGCTTCGAGCGGGGCGACACCCTCATCATCACCGCCGGCTCGCCCCCCGGGGTCCCCGGCACCACCAACATGCTCCGCGTCCACCACCTGGGCACCCAGAGCAACTGACCGATCCGGCAACGGTCTTGTACGACACCGAGGGCGCCCCCGCGACGGGGGGCGCCCTCGGTGTTGTGCGGCTCCCGAACTGGCTTGTACGACCGCTCAGTCGGTCGTGTACATGTGCATGCCGGGCACGTGCAGGTTGCCGCCGAACTGGGCCGCCTGGGTCACCTTGACGTTGGTGAAGTAGATCAGCGGGATGTTCAGCGGGGGCGGGCTGTCGGGGCTGAAGGTCACCGGGATCAGCCCGAACAGGTTGCCCGAGATGCTCTGGGTGTACATCACCGTGTCGCCACCGGTGATGGTGGACGTCGAGCCCCTGGCCGCCTGGACGTGGTACGTCTTGTTCGCCTGCGCGTCCTTCACCGTCTGGTGCAGGTCACCGATGTCGGTGCCGCCGGAGATGACGTACTTCAGCACCTTCTTGGTGGTGCCGCCCGCCGTCCTCACCTCGACGATGCCCTGGTAGTCGGCGCCCTTGAGGAGCAGGGAGCTGGCGTTCAGGTACCAGGGGTCGTCCGCCACCAGCACCTTGTTGTCGACGCCGCCCTCGTCGTCCGTGGCCACCGGGCAGTCGTCGGCGGAGGCGGACTCGCTCGCGGACGGGTCCGGCGTGGCCGACCCGGTCGCGTCACCGGCCGCCTCCGTGGCGTCCCCCGCCGTCTTGGAGACGGTGCCGGTGGTGCCGTCGACGGTGTCCTTGGCCGTGTCCGTGGCCTTCTTCACCGTGTCCTTGACGGTGTCGGAGGCACCTCCGCCGGACTCCTTGCCGCCGCCGGACTCCTTGCCGCCGCCGGACGAGGTGTCCGTGGACGGGGCGTCCGTGGTGTCCGCGGCGGGCGACTGGGACGCGGACGGTGTCGGGGCCGGCGTCTGCGACGGCGTACCGGAGTCCTTGTCGCCGCCGGTGAGGAGGTCGCCGAGCGTGTCCCCGATGGTGTCGAGGACGTTCCCGCCACCGCTCTGGGGCTGCGACTGCGTCGGCGTGGTGGTGTCACCGCCGGAACCCGAACCGGAGTCCGAGCCCGACCCTGAGCCCGAGGAACCGGAGCCCGAGGAACCAGAGCCCGACTCGGAGCCCGACGAACCGGAGCCCGACGAACCGGAGCCGGACGAACCGGAGTCGGAGGCCCCCGAGGTCGCGGTCGGCTCGGGCGTGCCCTTGTCGTCGGAACCTGAATCCGACGAAGAGGTACCGCCCGGGTCCTGCGTCTTCCCGCTCCCGGTGGTCGGCGACGGCGACGGCTCGGCCGACGTGCTCTGGGACGCGGACGGCGACGGTGAGGCCGAGGGGGCCTTGGAGCCGTCGTCCAGCGCCTTCACGCAGTCCTTGTACTCGTCGGCCGTCAGGCTCTTCGCCGACGTCGACGGGGACGGACTGCCGTTGTTGTCGGCCAGGGCGAGCGTGGAGGTGAAGCCCATGCCCATGAGGACCGCCGTGGGCATGGCCACCGAGGCTATCGCCTTGCCGGCCGGCATGTGGAACCTGGTGAACAGCGGCTTTCTGGGGGCCGCGTGGCGGGGCCCGGATCTCGCGCGGGACCCGTTCGCGTCGGTCCCGCGGGTCACCTCGTCAGCCGGCACTGTGCCTCCCGTTCGCCCCGTTGGCCGGGCTCGTTCCTGACAGGTCGTTCTCCCACGGCGCCTTGTACGGCCCGGCCGGGCCGGCGTCGGCCGCCGGGGTCGTGCCCTGGTGCGGCAGCGGAGCCGTGCCCGGGGCACCGCCCTCGCCCGGGGTGGCCTCGGTCGGCGGCTGCTCCTGCGGAGGCGTGCCCGGCGCCCAGGCCACGGCCAGCGCTCCGCCGACCATGGCCAGCAGGAAGCCCATGACGAAGCCGCCGAAGTTGGACACCGGGATGGACACCAGCGCGAGCAGGATCGCGGCGACGCCCGCGAAGGTCCGCACGTGCTTCTGGAACCAGAGGCTGATGCCCAGGACGATGAGCAGCACACCGATGATCAGGGACCCGGCTCCCGCGGTGGTCGCCATGGCCAGCGTCAGGTGTCCGAGCTGGAGGTGGGCGTACGGGAAGTACATGATCGGAAAGCCGCCGAGCATGACGAACAGACCGGCCCAGAACGGCCGCGTGCCCCGCCAGGCGCGGAACTGCAGCCTCCGGCGGGTGAACTGGCCGGGTGCGGCGGCAGGAGTCTCGGCGCTCATGGAAAACAGCTCCCTGGTGCGGCGTTGCTGTGGTGGTGATGTGTGCCGCGTGTGAGGACGCGGCCGGAGTGTGGACGGGCGGGGGCGCCACCGGCTCCCCCGCCCGTCAGCGAGTGCTTAGTAGCACTCCTTGGCACCCGTCGACAGCGACATCTTCAGGCCGCTGAGCTTGAAGGTTCCGGCGGTGGTCGCCCACGCCGTCTGCTTCACGCCGACCAGCGTGGCCTTGTCGGCCTGCTGGGCGAACCCGTACGGGTTGGCCTGTTCGCCGCCGCCCTTCATGCCCGGACCCTTGGAGGCGTCCTTGGCGGCCACACCGATGTCGATGTTCTCGAACGTCGCGTCGGCGTTGAGGTCGGCGACGTCGATGTAGATGTTGTCGGCCTGCACCTTTTCGGCGCCCGCGCCGCCGGCCCGAAGGATCAGGCTGACGTTGCCGAAGATCGGCACGTCGGGCGTGACCACGGACTGGCACAGGTTGGTGATCTCGGCGTGCTTGAACGCCGAGACGGCCACCGGGTGCGCCGTCTTCTTGCCGTCCAGCGTGTAGCCGCTGTCGATGGCGCCGTACTGCGAGAAGCCGGTGCCGACGAGCTCGTCGGCGGACACCTTGAACGACTGGCCGGACACGCTGAACGAGGCGGCGAGAGCGCCCTGCGCGAGCGCGACACCTATACACGCCGTGGCGGCCACGCTGGGCACCATGACCACAGCGAACCGCTTCCATCTGGTCCCGCCACGCACCTGGGACTCCATATTTCCTCCTTCTCGGACGTACATCTCCTGGCCCGGACTCGCCCCGAATCAGCGGCTCAGCCGAGCAGGGATGGGAGAAGTGCTACGTCCTCGGGAAGGAGAGCGCCCGCGCTCGGCGGCGCGAACAGCGCCCGAATCACCGGCGATCACCCCCGAGCGACAACCACTGGTCGCGCCTGACACGCATCACGCACAACCCTGCTGGACAGGCTTCGCCGGCCGGCGAAGACCCCCCTGCCCTAGACCCGGCGCCACTGCCGCCGGGTCTGCTCGGTGGGGACCCAGAGTCTCCCGGTGACCCGACCGGCTGCCGGGGTACGGGAATGGACCGAGCGTCGCCGATCGTGGTGCATTCTCGGCCCGGGCACAAGGGGGTTCGTTACTGGCTAGTAACGGCGGGATAACCGGAGGACGACCGACCGGTCTCGGACTGCGACGCTCGGTGGCACCACAGGGCAGAGCAAAGCCGTTGATCCCTGGACGAATCCAGACAGACCAACGGCCTCGATTTACTCGCAGTAACAGCAGCCGCGATTACCAAGATTTGGTAAAGCGCGGCCGCCGTGACACGTCTCGGCAAACCTTTCACCCCGGCATCACAAGCCGTGGCGTTTAGGGACTGGTCAGAACAGGGCGCGCGCGAGCGCCCTGCGTGCGCCCACCACCCGTGGGTCCTCCTGGCCCACGACCTCGAACAGCTCCAGCAACCGGAGCCGTACCGCCTCCCGTTCGTCACCCGCCGTGCGCTGCACGGTCTCGATGAGCCGCCCGAAGGCGTCCTCGACGTGCCCGCCCACCAGGTCCAGGTCGGCGGCGGCGATCTGCGCCCGCGCGTCCTTCGGCTTCTCGGCGGCCTCCTGACGCACCTTCTGCGGGTCCATGCCCTGCACCCGCTGGAGCAACTCGGCCTGCGCCAGGCCCAGTTTGGCCTCCGGGTGGGCCGGGTCGTCGGCCAGCACGTTCTTGTACGCCTGGACGGCCCCGCCCAGGTCGCCGGCGTCCAGCGCCTGCGCGGCGGCGTTCAGCGCGGCGTCGTACGGCCCTTCGGCCGCCGCGGCCTGCGGGGCACCGCCCGGCTCCGCGTCCGGGTCGACGGTCAGACCGGTCAGCCCGAAGCGCTGCTCCGCGACCGCCACCAACTGGTCGAGGGTCTCCCGGATCTGCTGCTCGCCGGCCACCCCCTGGAAGAGCGGCAGCGCCTGGCCCGCCACGACGGCGAACACGGCCGGGATGCCCTGGATCCCGAACTGCTGCATCAGCATCTGGTTGGCGTCGACGTCGATCTTGGCGAGGAGGAAGCGCCCGTTGTACTCGACGGCCAGCCGCTCCAGGACCGGGCTCAGCTGCTTGCAGGGCTGACACCACTCGGCCCAGAAGTCGATGACGACCGGGACTTCGGCGGAGCGCTGGAGGACATCCTGCTCGAAGCCCGCCTCATCGACGTCGATGACGAGATCGGCCGGGGAGACGGCCCCCGTCCCGCCCTGCCGGGCGGCTTCGGCGCGCGCCTGCTCCGCCTTGGCCTTGGCCTCCTGGGCCGCCTTCACCGCGGCGAGGTCGACGACACCGCTCATGGACATGTTCCGTGGCTGCATGCGTCTATCCTCCCCCGATCCCGCGTCTGATGAAAAAAACGATGTGCGGCGCCGGGTCCCCACCCCACGCCTGGTGGTCGTCGCTCGCGTACGTCCCTCACGAGCTTTCGCTACGACCCGTAGCGTAATGCCATGAGGGCACCGCGCGGCACCACTCCCCGGTGATCTCCCTCACGACCGCACAGAACCCGCCGGTTATGGTCGGGGGATGCAGAGCCGCACTCCCGCCAGCCGTACCGGGCGCCCGCGCAGCGCCGCCGCGGACACCGCGATCCTGGCCGCGACCCGGGAGGCTCTGGTCGAACTCGGCTGGTCGAAACTCACCCTGGGAGACGTCGCCACGCGGGCCGGGGTTGCGAAGACGACCCTCTACCGCCGCTGGGCGGGCAAGAACGAGCTGGTCGTGGACGCGGTGGCGGAGCTCTTCGACGAGCTGGAACTCCCCGACCGCGGCAGCCTCGCCGCCGACATCGAGGGCGTCGTCCTCCAGTTCGCGGCCATCCTGGCCCGCCCGGAGGCCAAGAGCGGCCTGATGGCGGTGGTCGCCGAGGCCACCCGCGACGAGGCCCTGCGCGAACGCGTCCGCGCCTCCATCGTGGACCGGCAGATGCGGCTGGTCCTGGAGGGCCGCGCCCGGGCCCAGTGCCGCGGCGAACTCCCCCCGGAACCGGACCCCGGGGAGTCCGCCCGCACGGTGGACCTCATCTTCGACGTGGTCGCGGGCGCGGTGGTCCACCGCACCCTGGTCAGCGGCAAACCGGCGGACGGGGACTGGGTCCGCAGCTTCACGCGGTTGCTGCTGCTGGGCCTCGCGTCCCAGCCGGCCGAATCGGGTGACGAGCGGGCGTAGACCGGGGCCAGGGGGCGCGGAGCCCCCCGGCAGCCGGCCCGGCCAGGGCCTAGAAGCCGGCCGGCTCCGTGTACACCCCCCACTCGTCCCGCAGTACCCCGCAGATCTCCCCCAGCGTCGCCTCGGCCCGCACGGCCTCCAGCATCGGCTCGATCATGTTGGCCCCGGACCGGGCCGCGGCGAGCATCCCGTCCAACGCCCCCCGCACAGCCGCCTCGTCCCGCGCCGCCTTCCGCTCGGCGAGCACCCGCACCTGCTCCCGCTCCACCTCATGGCTGACCCGCAGGATCTCCAGGTCCCCGGTGACGGACCCGGTGTGGACGTTGACGCCGACGACCTTCTTGTCCCCCTTCTCCAGCGCCTGCTGGTACCGGAAGGCGGACTCCGCGATCTCCCCGGTGAACCAGCCGTCCTCGATCCCGCGCAGGATGCCGGACGTGATGGGCCCGATCGGGTGCCGCCCGTCCGGGTGAGCCCGCAGCCCCCGCTCCTTGATCTGCTCGAAGATCTTCTCCGCGTCCGCCTCGATCCGGTCCGTCAGCTGCTCGACGTACCAGGAGCCGCCCAGCGGATCGGCCACATTGGCGACCCCGGTCTCCTCCATCAGCACCTGCTGCGTGCGCAGCGCGATCTCCGCGGCCTGCTCGGAGGGCAGGGCGAGGGTCTCGTCGAGCGCGTTGGTGTGCAGCGAGTTGGTCCCGCCGAGCACGGCCGCCAGCGCCTCCACCGCCGTGCGCACCACGTTGTTGTACGGCTGCTGCGCGGTCAGCGAGACACCCGCGGTCTGGGTGTGGAACCGCAGCCACTGCGCCTTCTCGGACTTCGCGCCGTACACGTCCCGCATCCACCGCGCCCAGATCCGGCGCGCCGCCCGGAACTTGGCGATCTCCTCGAAGAAGTCGACGTGCGCGTCGAAGAAGAAGGACAGGCCGGGCGCGAAGACGTCGACGTCGAGACCGCGGCTGAGCCCCAGCTCGACGTACCCGAACCCGTCCGCCAGCGTGTACGCCAGCTCCTGCGCGGCCGTGGACCCGGCCTCCCGGATGTGGTACCCGGAGACGGAGAGCGGCTTGTACGCCGGGATCCCCGCCGCGCAGTGCTCCATCAGGTCGCCGATCAGCCGCAGGTGGGGCTCGGGCTGGAAGAGCCACTCCTTCTGCGCGATGTACTCCTTGAAGATGTCGGTCTGGAGGGTCCCGTTGAGCACCGCCGGATCGACGCCCTGCCGCTCCGCGGCGACCAGGTACATGCAGAAGACGGGCACGGCGGGCCCGCTGATGGTCATGGAGGTCGTCACGTCCCCCAGCGGGATGTCCTTGAAGAGCACCTCCATGTCGGCGGCCGAGTCGATGGCGACCCCGCAGTGCCCGACCTCGCCGAGGGAGCGGGGATCGTCGGAGTCCCGCCCCATGAGCGTCGGCATGTCGAAGGCGACGGACAGGCCCCCGCCGCCGGCGGCGAGGATCATCTTGTACCGCTCGTTGGTCTGCTCGGCGTTGCCGAACCCGGCGAACTGCCGGATCGTCCAGGTGCGACCGCGGTAGCCGGTCGGATGGAGCCCGCGCGTGAAGGGGTACTCCCCGGGCCAGCCGATCCGCTCGAATCCCTCGTACGTGTCACCCGGCCGGGGCCCGTACACCGGCTCCACGGGGTCGCCGGAGAGCGTGGTGAAGTCCGCGTCGCGCTTGCGCGCGGCGTCGTAACGGGCCTGCCAGCGTCGGCGGCCCTCCTCGATGGCGTGAGCGTCCATACCCTCGAATTTACTTGGACGTCCTAGTAAATGTCGATGGCAGACCGCCGCACGGCATCCGTACGGCGGTACCCGCTACGCCTTGGCGACGGCCGGGGTCTCGTCGGCGACCCGGGACTCCAGCTCGCGGCTGATCTTCCGCTCGACGAAGAACGCGGCGGTCGGGATCGTCCCCGCCAGCAGCACCCAGAGCTGGCGGCCGACCGGCATCTTGGCCTTGGAGCCCAGGTCGAACGCGAAGATCAGGTACACGACGTACAGCCAGCCGTGGGCGATGGCGACGACCCGGGTGAAGTCGGCGGCACCGTCGACGTCCAGCCCGTACTTCGCGATCATGCTCAGGCAGAGCAGCACCAGCAGCACGCCGGTGGTGTAGGCCATGACGCGGTAGCGGGTCAGCACGCTTTTTTTCATGGAGCGAGCGTAACCACCCGTTCCGGGAGATCTTGCCCCGGGTCACTCGTCGAAGTCGTGTGCCGCGATCCGCAACGGGCGCAGCAGCGCGAAGATCTCCTGGCACTCCTCGGCGTCGTACGCCCCGAGCCCGAAGTCCATGGCCATCAGGTCACGGGTGGCCGCGTCGACCACCTCGCGCCCCTTGTCGGTGATGACTGCCAGCGTGCCGCGCCCGTCGTTGGGGTTGGGCCGCTTGGCGACCAATCCGGACTTCACCAGCCGGTCCACCGTGTTCGTCACGGACGTGGGGTGCACCATCAACCGCTCACCGATCTTGGACATCGGCAGCTCACCGGCCTTGGAGAAGGTGAGCAGCACCAGCGCCTCGTACCGGGCGAACGTCAGCCCGTACGGCTTGACCACCGCGTCCACCTCGGAGAGCAGGATCTGCTGGGCCCGCATGATCGAGGTGATCGCGGCCATGGACGGCACCTTGCCCCACCGCTGCTTCCAGAGTTCGTCGGCGCGGGCGATGGGGTCGAACGGGAGGCTGAGAGGCTTCGGCACGTCTTCAGACCCTACCGGCCGGTCATATGCCGGTCAGCTCCGTCTCGCCTTTCGGTCCCCGGCCGCTCACGAGCGCGTGCCGGCGGCTCCGCGCGGGGCGGCGGACCGGGGGCGCGGCAAGCCGTCACGCCCGCGCACCCGCCCGTACCCCGGCCGTCCGAGCGGTCAGCCGCGTCCCCGCCGCCGCAGATGGTGCCGGACGGCCCGCTGGGCGACCGGGCCCAGGGACTCCACCGCGGCCACCAGCGCGCCGAGCTGTTCCAGGGCGTCCAGCGCCGCGTGCGCCCCCGTCTCGTCCACTCCCTCGTACAGCTCGATGCCGACGAACGACGCGGCCACCGCCCGCGCCAGTCCCGCCGGGTCGGCGAACTCGCCGAAGGGGGTCGTCGCCAGCACGCGCCGGAGCACCCGCTCGATCTCGGTGATCCACAGCCGCAGCCCGTCGGCCGTCGCCGGGCCCAGTGCCGCGTGCGTCGGGGCGCCGGCGAGCAGTTGGCCGAGCAGGGCCACATGGCCGCCGGCCCGCTCGTGCTCATGGATCTCGCGGCCGACGGCGAGGAGCTCGGCGAGCGAGTCCACCGTGGCGAGGCGCTCGCGGTACCGGGCCACGGCCTTCTCCGCGCCGTACCGGCAGGCCGCGGCGAGCAGCTCGTCCACCGATCCGAAGTGGTAGAAGACCAGCGCCTGGTTGACCCCGGCCGCCGCCGCCACCGTACGGGCCGACGTCTTGGCGATGCCCTGCTCGGTGAGCGTCCGCAGGGCGCCCTCCAGCAGCTTCGCCTTGGTCTCCTGCGCCTTCGCGGTCTCCGGGCTCACGCGCGCGCCTCCTCCCGCACCGGGCGCAGTCCGGGCCGCACGCCATCGGCGCGGACGTCGGTGTACGACGCAGTGAAGGAGCCCTCGTAGCCGAAGAGCGGGCCGAACCAGCGGTTCACCACGCGCACGCGGACGCGGAAGCGGCCGGCCGTCTCGTCGTACGACTCCCGGACCTCGGCCGTCGCGCCGACGAGCTCGGGGACGCGGACGTCCACCGGGCCCTCCCGGAACCGGTGCGTGCCGGAGCGGATGAGCAGGGAGCCGTCGGGCTCGGCGCGGAAGTACAGGTCGGTCGCGAGGTGCTGGTGGGTGCCGAGGTAGTCGAGGACGCGGTCGCCCCGGGGGTCGAGCACCATCTGGGCGTCGAAGCGGCGGGCGCGGCCGGGCAGGTGGAAGGTGCGCACGAAGCTCACCGTCTCACGCCCGAAGGTGTCCCTGTAGGGCACGTTCTCGATCACGAAGGGGACGTTCCGGCCGGGTCTCGGGACCAGGATGTTCCGGGTGGCGCCCAGGGCGAGGAACGGTTTCACGAAGGCCGGTCCGTGCCAGATCCGGTCCATCACGCCCCGGCCGGTGCAGGCCTCGCCGCCGGCCAGCCCCACCGAGAAGCGGCGCCGCAGGGCGGGGTGGAGGCGCTGGAACTCCGCTCCCATGGCGGTCTGGAAGATCGAGGTCATCCGTGCTTCTCCAGGGTGCGCAGGAGGCGGGGCGCGCGGGTGCGGGTGGCGGGGGCGCGCAGGCAGCGGCGGGCGGCCGGGGTACCGGCGAGCGGTGCCTTGAACAGGGCCAGGGAGATGCCGAGCAGGAGGAGGAGCGGGCAGAGGTAGGCCAGCGAGTCCGCGAAGGGGCCGGACGGGCCGGGGAGCGAGCCCCGTCCCAGGCCGGTCAGGCACAGGGCGAGGAGGAGCGCCCGAGCCGTCAGTTCGGCCAGCCAGCGGTACAGGGCCCGCTCGGGGGTGATGCCCCGCTCCAGCCAGAGCCGGAGCCGGTCGAAGGACCAGGCGGTGGCCCAGCCCATGAGCGGGCGGAACAGCAGGCGGTCGGCGAGGGCGCCGGGGGCTCCCCAGCGGGGGCGGTAGTCGTAGCCGGTGAGGAAGCGGACGCCGTGGGCGTCGGGGACGTAGCGCCAGTAGCCGCTGCCCTCGGCGATCAGGGAGAGGGGGTGCGGGGAGGCGAAGCGCAGGGCGGAGGTGCGGCTGCCGTCGGGCCGTTCCTTCTCCCCGGCGGCCACGCCGGTGCCGGAGACCGTGAGGAACGGCAGCACGCGCGTGGCGTACCGGAAGCGCTGCGGCTCGCCCTCCGCGCGCGGGAGGTACTCGATCTCGGTGAAGCGCAGGTCCCAGCGCTGGTGGCGGGCGGGGTCCTGGGTGCGGGCCCAGAGCTCGTCGAGGTCGGCGCGGATGTGCGTCTCTGCGTAGAGACCCATGTGTTCCCCCACGTGAGCACGGGTTTGAGCGACCGCTCAAACCCTCTTTCGCCGAACGTACACCTTTTTGAGCGGACGCTCAAAGAGGTGGTACGACAAAACCCCGGCCCTGGGGGACCGGGGTTTCGGGGTTCCGCGGACGGGTGGGACTACTGGGCGAGGTGCCGTTCGACGGTCTCCACCTTGGACGTGAGTCCGTCGGTCACTCCGGGGCGGATGTCGGCCTTGAGGACGAGCGAGACGCGCGGGGCGCGCGCCTCGACGGCGGCGACGGCCCGCTTGACGACGTCCATGACCTCGTCCCACTCGCCCTCGATCGAGGTGAACATGGCGTCGGTGCGGTTGGGCAGCCCCGACTCGCGGACCACGCGCACGGCGTCGGCGACGTACTCCCCCACGTCCTCACCGACGCCGAGGGGCGTCACGGAGAAGGCGACGATCATGCGTTCACGACCCCTTCCTTGCGGGCACGGGCGGCGATGACGGCGTCCTCGGCCTCGCGGCGCAGCTTGCGCTCGGCGAAGAAGCCTCCGGTCGGCAGCACCGAGAGGACGAAGTAGAGGGCCGCCGTCCTCAGCGGCCACTTGGCGCGGTTCCAGGCGTCCGCCCAGAAGATCACGTAGAGGATGAAGAGGACGCCGTGGACCCCGCCCATCACGGGGACCGCGTTGAAGTCCGTGGTCCGCTTCAGCACCGAGCACAGGAGCAGGATCAGGAAGGACACGGCTTCCGGGGCCGAGACCAGTCGGAGACGGCGGAGGGCGGTGGCGGTCTTGATGTCCACGGGTCACCTTCGGTGGGAGAGTCGTTTGTGAACGCACGCACAAGCGTTCCCCCATTGTGGCAAACCGCGCCCTTAGGGGTCCGCTCAGGGTGGGTCTCCACCCATGGGCCCTGTTCCGTCCACCCGCCCGGCCGCTACTTTCGCAGCGTGGCGATGTTCCGGCTCCAGGGGAGCAAGGTCCTCGCCGTCGACATGACCGGGGACGCCGTCAAGGCGAAGAACGGCTCGATGGTCGCGTACGACGGGCGGATGGCCTTCAAGAAGCTGAGCGGTGGCGGCGAGGGGCTGCGCGGGATGGTGACCCGGCGGCTCACCGGTGAGCAGATGACGGTGATGGAGGTGAAGGGACACGGGACCTGCTGGTTCGCGGACCGGGCGTCCGAGATCAACCTGGTGAGCCTCCAGGGCGACAAGCTCTACGTCGAGGCGGGCAACCTGCTGGCCACGGACGCGGCGCTCAGAACGGGCACGACGTTCACGGGGCTGCGCGGGGCCTCGCAGGGCAACGGCCTGTTCACGACGACCGTGGAGGGCCACGGCCAGGCGGCGATCGTCTCGGACGGCCCGGCGGTCGTGCTCCGGGTCAGCCCGCAGTACCCGCTGACCGTCGACCCGGGCGCCTATGTGGCCCATCAGGGCGACGTCCGGCAGTCCTTCCAGTCCGGTGTGACGTTCCGCACGCTGCTCGGGGAAGGCGGCGGCGAGGCCTTCCAGATCCGCTTCGAGGGCGACGGACTGGTGTACGTGCAGCCGAGCGAACGGAACACGATCGCGGGGGACCTGTGAGATGACCTTCCGAGAGATCAACTCCAAGATGGTCGAGGCGACGGTGGCGCCGGGGCAGCGGCTGTTCAGCCAGCGCGGCGCGATGCTCGCCTACCGGGGGGACGTGTCCTTCACGCCCAACGTCCAGGGCGGACAGGGCGGGCTGATGTCCATGATCGGGCGCCGGGTGGCCGGCGAGGCGACCCCGCTGATGACCGTCGAGGGCAGCGGCACGGTGTTCTTCGGGCACGGCGGCCACCACGTCCATGTGATCGCCCTCGCCGGCGACACGCTCTACGTCGAGGCCGACCGGCTGCTCGCCTTCGAGGGCACGCTGCGGCAGGGGACGATGTTCATGGGCTCCCAGGGCGGGGTCATGGGCATGGTGCGCGGACAGGTCACGGGCCAGGGCCTGTTCACGACGACCCTCCAGGGACAGGGCGCGGTGGCCGTGATGGCGCACGGCGGCGTCTTCGAGATCCCGGTCACCCCGCAGCGCCCGGTCCATGTCGACCCCCAGGCGTACGTCGCCCACCACGGCGACGTACGCAACAAGCTGTCCACCGCGCTCGGCTGGCGCGACATGGTGGGCCGGGGCTCCGGCGAGGCCTTCCAGCTGGAGCTGAGCGGCAACGGCACGGTGTACGTCCAGGCCTCGGAGGAGAAGCTGTGAGCACCTACGTCACTCCTGGCGCCGGGCCGGTCGTGCACGACCCGATGACACTGCCCGCCGACGACAACGTGAACAAGTACACCTTCTGTGTGGAGCTCAAGGGCGGGCAGTGGTTCCTCCAGAAGGGGAAGATGATCGCCTACTACGGGGCGATCGAGTTCAACGGCATCGGGCACGGGCGACTCGACCGACTTGTCCGTACGTCCTTCCATTCGCCACTGCACGCGAGCGACTGGGTCGTGGCCGAGGGCTCCGGCAAGATGCTGCTGGCCGACCGGGCCTTCGACGTCAACTCCTATGACCTGGACGACGGGAACTTGACCATTCGCGCAGGCAACCTGCTCGCTTTTCAGCCAAGTCTTGCGCTCAAGCAGTCGATCGTGCCGGGTTTTCTGACCCTGATCGGAACCGGGAAGTTCGTGGCGGCATCCAACGGGCCGGTGGTGTTCCTGGAGCCCCCGATCCGGGTCGACCCTCAGGCGCTCGTCGGGTGGGCCGACTGCCCGTCCCCGTGCCATCACTACGACCACGGGTACCTGACGGGTGTGCTGGGCGGTCTACGTGCGATGACGGGCCTCGGCGGGGTTTCCGGGGAGGAGCACCAGTTCGAGTTCGTGGGCGCCGGGACGGTCCTGCTCCAGTCGACGGAGACCCTCATGGCCGACGCGGCCACGGGGGCGGTTCCTCCCGAACCGGGGGTGCCGGGCGGTGGCGGAACGGCACCGGGCGGACACGGTCCGCAACCGTCGGGCGCACCGCGCCTTCCCGGACAGCTGGGGGACCTCCAGCGTCGCTTCGGGCTGTGAGCGGTAGTCTGCGGAGTGTGACGTCGAACGCGTGCGCACTGTCACACCACCCGAAGTAGTTCGCCATTCAACTTCTTAGGTAGACTGCATTCATGGAGACCGAGACGGCCACGCGCTGGCTGACCGATGCGGAGCAGTGTGCTTGGCGCACCCAGCTGGAGGTCAACAGGCTGTTGACGTACCAGCTCGAAAAGGATCTGCAACCGTTCGGCCTGACAATGAACGACTACGAGATCCTGGTGAACCTGTCCGAGTCGGAAGACGTGCGGATGCGGATGAGTGACCTCGCCTCCGCGACGATGCAGTCCAAGAGCCGGCTCTCGCACCAGATCACGCGCATGGAGAACGCGAACCTGGTGCGTCGCGAGAACTGCGACACGGACCGGCGAGGGCTGTACGCCGTACTCACGGATCACGGCATGGAGACGATGAAGAAGGTCGCGCCGCACCATGTCGCGTCGGTGCGACGGCACTTCATCGATCTGCTGTCGCAGGACGCGCTGATGGAACTGGACAAGGCGCTGAAGCCCATCGCCGAGCATCTGCGGGGGCAGCGCGGGCGGCTCTGAGCCGGACTCGCCGGCCCGGGGCCGCGGTAGCCGGACGGGGGGTGGGCGCGCTCACCGGCGCCGAACGGGCGCTGCGCCCACCCGTGCCGTCCCGGCAGTGCGGCTGCCCGCGGCCACCGCGGCTACCAGGGCGGCTGCACCCGCCAGAGTGAAGCACAGGGGCAGCGGCAGGCGGCCGATCACCAACCCGGCCGCCATCGCCCCGACCGAGCTTCCCGCGTTCACCGCCATGTTCACCCATGCCCCGGCCTGCGTACGGGCGCTCTCGGGGGCCGATTCGTCGGCCAGGAGGTAGGCCGTCGTCAGGGCCGGGGCGATGAACGCTCCCGCGCAGGCCAAGGTCGCCGCGAGGGTTCCCAGGCCCGGGGCCAGACCCGCTGCCGCGAGCACGAGACCGAGCCCTGCCGCGAACCGGCACAGCCGGGTCCGGGCACTCGTACGCCACCGCACCACCCCGTTGGCCAGACCGCCCAGCGCACTCCCCGCCGAGAGGGCGCCCAGGACCCAGGGGACCAGGGCGGGGTCGTCGGAACGGTCCGTGGCGAAGGCCATCACCAGCAGTTCCACGGCGCTGAGAGCCAGCCCCGCCCCCAGGGCGACCACGACCGGGGGCCACAGCCTCCGGAGCGAGGCGCCCCGGGCCCGGGTGGTCTCCTCCCCGGCGGACCCCTCCTCACCAGGCCCCGGGCGTTGACGGGTCATCGCCGGGGACGTGACGAAGGCGCACGTGCCGCCGACGTTCAGGGCCGCGCTGAGGAGGATTCCCGCGGCCGGTGGGGTGAAGCCCCCGAGCGTGGCGATCAGGGCCGGGCCGGAGACGTACAGCAGTTCCTCCGCGACGCCGTCCAGACTGTAGGCGCGTCGCACCAGGTCCCGGTCCGTCACCAGTTCGGACCACAGGGCGCGCATCGTCGGACCCAGCGGGGGCGCGCAGGAGCCCGCGAGGGCGGCCGTGAGCCCGATGGCCGCCGCCGGTGCGCCGGGACGCCAGGTCAGGACGGCCAGGACGCTCAGCAGGGCGCCGTACAGCGCGGACATGGTCGGCAGGACCCGGCGCGGGCCGTGGCGGTCGATCAGGGAGGCCCGCAGCGGCATCAGGAAGACCGTCGTGGCGCCGAAGAGGGACAGGACGGTGCCGGAGACGGCGTAGGACCCGGTGGCGTGGGTGACGGACAGCAGCACCGCCAGCGAGACCGTGCCGTAGGACAGGCGGGCCGTCAGGGCGGCGGTGAAGGTGCGGCGCGCGTGCGGGACGCGCAGGACGGCGGCGTACGAGGGCCGCGAAAGGGGCGTGGACACGCGGGGTTCCTCTGGGCGAGGCGGAAAGAGGGGCACCGAAGGACGCGGCGGCCGTCTGACCGCGCGATCCCGGGTGCGCTCTACGCCAAGGAGAGGAACATGCGGGTCAAGGTAGCACCACGATCACCGCACCGACGACCCTCAGCAGCCGGCCAAGCCCACGACCAGGGCATCCGCCGCACGGTACGGGGGTCCAGCCCACCGGCAGCGGTCCGCACGCGTCCTCAGCCCCACGACCGCCGAGTCCGCCGCGCGGCACCGGGGCCAGCCCGCCGACGATGGCCCACTCACGCGCCGCGGCCCTCCGCCAGCCCCACGACCACCTCGTCCGCCGCGCGGCACCGGCGTCCGGTGCATCAACGCGATACGGGCCCGCCCGGTGCACCGACGACGGTCCACTCGTGACCCTCCGCCCGCGGTCAGCCCTCCGAACAGCTCATCCGCCGTACGGGAGGAGTCCGGCCCGCGGCACCCATCCGGTCACAGCGCTCACCTCGCCGCCCGCCCTCAGCTCATCCCCCGCTCCGAAGGCGTCCGGCCCGCCGGCAGCGGTCCGTCCGCGGCCCTCAGCCCCACGACCACCTCGTCCGCCGCGCGGCACCGGCGTCCGACCCGCCGGCAACGATCCGCTCGCCGTCCTCGGCTCACCGTCCGGCCCGCCCAGCGCATACCCGTCCCCCGCACCAGAGGCGTCCGCCCCGCCGACACCGATCCGCCGCCGCGGTCAGCCCTCCGTCAGCCCCGCGACGAGTTCGTCCGCCGCGCGGTACGGGTCCAGTTCGCCGGTGACGATGCGCTCGGCGAGGGCGCTCAGGCGGCGGTCGCCGTGCAGGTCGCCGATGCGTTCGCGCAGGGCCGTCACCGCGATGGTCTCCACCTCGCGGGCCGCGCGGGCCTTCCGGCGCTCGGCGAGGATCCCCCGCTCCTCCATCCAGGCCCGGTGCTTCTCCAGGGCCTCCACGACCTCCTCGACGCCCTCCGCGCGCGCCGCGACCGTCTTCACGATCGGCGGGCGCCAGTCGCCGGGGCCCCGGGCCTCGCCCAGGCCCAGCATGTGGTTCAGTTCGCGGGCGGTGGCGTCGGCGCCGTCCCGGTCGGCCTTGTTGACGACGTACACGTCGCCGATCTCCAGGATTCCGGCCTTCGCCGCCTGGATGCCGTCGCCCATGCCGGGGGCCAGGAGGACCACGCTGGTGTCCGCCTGGGAGGCGATCTCCACCTCCGACTGGCCCACACCGACCGTCTCGACCAGGATCACGTCGCAGCCGGCCGCGTCCAGCACCCGGATGGCCTGCGGGGCCGCCCAGGCCAGGCCGCCGAGGTGGCCGCGGGTCGCCATGGAGCGGATGTAGACGCCGGGGTCGGAGGCGTGCTCCGACATCCGGACCCGGTCGCCGAGCAGCGCGCCGCCGGAGAACGGCGAGGAGGGGTCGACGGCCAGGACGCCGACCCGCTTGTCCTGCTTGCGGTACGCGGTGACGAGCGCGGAGGTGGAGGTGGACTTGCCGACGCCCGGCGAGCCCGTCAGACCGACCACGTACGCGTTGCCGGTCAGCGGGGCCAGCGCCGCCATGACCTCCCTCAGCTGCGGGGACGCCCCCTCCACGAGGGAGATAAGCCGGGCCACGGCCCGCGGCCGGCCTTCCCTGGCCTGGGCCACCAGAGAGGAGACGTCCTGCATCACAGCTCCGTTCACTTCACCGACGTACCGGGAATCAGACCTGACGTACCGGAATCAGACCTACGGTGTCTCAGGCCTTCGGTACCCGCACGATCAGCGCGTCACCCTGGCCACCGCCGCCGCACAGCGCCGCCGCGCCGATGCCGCCGCCGCGCCGCTTGAGCTCCAGCGCCAGGTGGAGCACGAGCCGGGCGCCGGACATGCCGATCGGGTGACCCAGCGCGATCGCGCCACCGTTGACGTTCACCTTTTCCGTGGAAACGCCGAGGTCCTTCATTGACTGCACGGCGACGGCGGCGAAGGCCTCGTTGATCTCGATGAGGTCCAGGTCGGAGACCTCCAGGCCCTCCTTCTTCAGGGCGTGCTGGATGGCGTTCGACGGCTGGGACTGGAGCGAGTTGTCCGGGCCGGCCACATTGCCGTGCGCGCCGATCTCGGCGAGCCAGGTCAGACCCAGTTCCTCGGCCTTGGCCCTGCTCATCACGACCACGGCCGCCGCACCGTCCGAGATCTGCGAGGAGGAGCCGGCAGTGATCGTGCCGTCCTTGGCGAAGGCCGGGCGCAGCTTGGCCAGGGACTCGGCGGTGGTGTCGCCGCGGATGCCCTCGTCCTTGCTGAACAGCACCGGCTCGCCCTTGCGCTGCGGGATCTCCACCGGGGTGATCTCGGCCTCGAACAGGCCGTTCTTCTGGGCGGCGGCGGCCCGCTGGTGGGACAGGGCGGCGATCTCGTCCTGCTCGGGGCGCTTGATGCCGAGGCGGGTGTTGTGCTTCTCGGTGGACTCGCCCATCGGGATGTTCTCCCACGGGTCGGTCAGGCCGTCGTAGGCCATCGCGTCGAGCATCTGCACCGCGCCGTACTTGTACCCCTCGCGGGACTTGGGCAGCAGGTGCGGGGCGTTGGTCATGGACTCCTGGCCGCCCGCCACGATGATGTCGAATTCACCCGCGCGGATCAGCTGGTCGGCGAGGGCGATGGCGTCGAGGCCGGAGAGGCACACCTTGTTGACGGTGAGCGCCGGGACGTTCATCGGGATGCCGGCCTTGACGGCGGCCTGGCGGGCCGGGATCTGGCCGGCGCCGGCCTGGAGGACCTGGCCCATGATCACGTACTGCACCTGGTCGCCGCCGATCCCCGCACGGTCGAGGGCGGCCTTGATCGCGAAGCCGCCCAGGTCGGCTCCGGAGAAGGACTTCAGCGAGCCCAGCAGCCGCCCCATGGGCGTCCGGGCGCCCGCGACGATCACCGAGCTGGTCGTTCCAGAAGATCCAGAAGACATGAGGTGCGATCCCCTTCCAGCTGCACACAGCCGAGGAGTGAACGAGGGTTTACTTCGAATGTACTGAGCGGTTGGACACGGCGTCACCGGCCCGCCGGTGTGATCGCGCGCACGTTGCGTAACCATCCGGGGAGCGCTGCACTGAATCCATGCTGACGCGAATCGACCACATCGGGATCGCCTGCCACGACCTCGACGCGACCGTCGAGTTCTACCGGGCCACGTACGGCTTCGAGGTGTTCCACACCGAGGTCAACGAGGAGCAGGGCGTGCGGGAGGCCATGCTCAAGATCAACGACACCTCGGACGGCGGCGCCTCCTACCTCCAGCTCCTCGAACCGGTCCGCGAGGACTCCACGGTCGCCAAGTGGCTCGCGAAGAACGGGGAGGGCGTCCACCACATCGCCTTCGGCACGGCGGACGTCGACGGGGACGCCGCGGACATCCGCGGAAAGGGCGTCCGGGTGCTGTACGACGAGCCACGACGCGGTTCCATGGGGTCGCGGATCACCTTCCTGCACCCCAAGGATTGCCATGGCGTCCTGACAGAACTGGTCACTTCGTCCCCTGTTGAGTCACCTGAGCACTGACCCGCGTACATATGGGCCGGTAGGGTTGGGGGCGGTCGTCTCTGAAACGGGGACGGCCGCATGCCGGGGTCCGGGTTTCGGGGGACGAGCGTCGGGGCAGCAGCCCGTGCTCCGCCGTCTGTCTGACACCATTCCCCGGGGGCCCCGTTCGGCGGATGGACGGAGCTCGTTGGAGAAGCTGACCAGGGGACGGATGGGACCGCGCAGTGCGGGGCTACGAGAGCCAGGAGCGAGAGCCGGCGGCTGACGTCGACCACCTCTCTCGGTTCGAGGCCGAGATGAAGCGGCTGAGGACCGAGCGCGAGAAGGCGATCCAGCACGCCGAGGACCTCGGCTACCAGGTCGAGGTGCTGCGCGCCAAGCTGCACGAGGCGCGGCGCACCCTCATGACCCGGCCCGCCTACGACGCGGGTGACATCGGGTACCAGGCCGAACAGTTGCTCCGCAACGCCCAGATGCAGGCCGAGCAGCTGCGCCAGGACGCCGAGCGGGAGCTGAGCCAGGCCCGTGCGCAGACCCAGCGCATCCTCCAGGAGCACGCCGAGCAGGCGGCGCGGCTCCAGGCCGAGCTGCACCAGGAGGCGGTGACCCGGCGCCAGCAGCTCGACCAGGAGCTGGCCGAGCGCAGGGCCACCGTCGAGTCGCACGTCAACGAGAACGTGGCCTGGGCCGAGCAGCTGCGCGCCCGCACCGAGCAGCAGGCCCGCCGGCTGCTGGAGGAGTCCCGCGCGGAGGCCGAGCAGGCGATGGCCGCCGCCCGCACGGAGGCCGAACGGCTGACCCGGGAGGCCCGGGAGCGGCTCCAGAGCGAGGCCGAGTCGGCGCGCGCGGAGGCCGAGCAGATCCTGCGCCGGGCCCGCGCGGACGCCGAGCGGCTGCTGAACGCGGCCTCCACGCAGGCGCAGGAGGCCACCGAGCACGCCGAGCAGCTGCGGACGGCCACGGTCACCGAGTCGGACGCGGCGCGCCGGCAGGCCGCCGAGCTGAGCCGGGCCGCCGAGGAACGGATGACGGCGGCCGAGGAGGCGCTGCGCAAGGCGCAGGCCGAGGCCGAGAAGGTGGTCACGGAGGCGAAGGAGGCCGCCGCCAAGGCCCTCGCCACCGCCGAGTCCGCCAACGAGACGCGGACGCGCACCGCCAAGGAGCAGGTCGCCCGGCTGGTCGAGGAGGCCACCAAGGAGGCCGAGCAGACCAAGTCCGAGGCCGAGCAGCTGGTCGCGGACGCCCGCGCCGAGGCCGAGAAGATCGTCGCCGAGGCCGCCGAGAAGGCCCGCTCGATCACCGCCGAGGAGACGGCCACCCAGCTGTCCAAGGCGGCCAAGACCGCCGAGGACGTCCTCAACAAGGCGTCCGAGGACGCCCAGAAGACCACCCGGGCCGCCGCCGAGGAGGCCGAGCGGATCCGCTCGGAGGCCGAGGCCGAGGCGGACCGGCTGCGCGCCGAGGCGCACGACATCGCCGAGCAGCTCAAGGGCGCGGCGAAGGACGACACCAAGGAGTACCGCGCCAAGACGGTCGAGCTCCAGGAGGAGGCCCGCCGGCTGCGCGGCGAGGCCGAGCAGCTGCGCGCCGACGCGGTCGCCGAGGGCGAGTCGATCCGCGCCGAGGCCCGCCGGGAGGCGGTGGCGCAGATCGAGGAGGCGGCCAAGTCCGCCGAGGAACTGCTGGCCAAGGCCAAGGCGGACGCCGACGAGCTGCGGCAGACCGCGACCGCCGACAGCGAGAAGGTCCGCACCGAGGCCATCGAGCGGGCCACCGGTCTGCGCCGGCAGGCCGAGGAGACCCTGGAGCGCACCCGCAAGGAGGCCGAGCGGCTGCGCGCCGAGGCCGCCGAGCAGGCCGAGACGGTCCGGTCGGACGCCGAGAAGGCCGCGCGGGAGCTGCGCGAGGAGACCGAGAAGGCCGTCGAGTCCCGCCGTGCCGAGGCCGCCGAGGAGTTGAGCCGGCTTCAGAACGAGGCGCAGGAGCGACTGGCGTCGGCCGAGCAGGCGCTGGCGGACGCCCGCGCCGAGGCGGCCCGGATCCGCCGGGAGGCGGCCGAGGAGACCGAGCGGCTGCGCGCGGAGTCCGCCGAGCGGATCCGTACGCTCCAGCAGCAGGCCGAGGCCGAGGCCGACCGGCTGCGGAACGAGGCCGCGTCCGACGCGTCCGCCTCCCGCGCCGAGGGCGAGGCTATCGCCGTACGGCTGCGGTCCGAGGCCGCCGCCGAGGCCGAGCGGCTGAAGGCGGAGGCGCAGGACACCGCCGACCGGGTGCGGGCGGAGGCGCAGGCCGCCGCCGAGCGTCTCGGCGCCGAGGCGTCCGAGACGCTGGCCGCCGCGCAGGAGGAGGCCGCCCGGCGCCGCCGCGAGGCCGAGGAACTCCTCGGCGCCGCACGCGAGGAGGCCGATCAGGAGCGGCAGCGGGCCCGCGAGCAGAGCGAGGAGCTGCTGGCCTCGGCGCGCAAGCGCGTGGAGGAGGCGCAGGCCGAGGCCACCCGCCTGGTGGAGGAGGCCGACCGGCGCGCCACCGAGATGGTCGCCGCCGCCGAGCAGCACGCGCAGCAGGTGCGGGACTCCGTCGCCGGGCTGCACGAGCAGGCGCAGGAGGAGATCGCCGGGCTGCGCTCGGCCGCCGAGCACGCGGCGGACCGTACCCGCCGGGAGGCCGAGGAGGAGGCGGACCGGGTCCGCACCGACGCCTACGCCGAGCGGGAGCGGGCGAGCGAGGACGCCTCCCGGATCCGGCGCGAGGCGAACGAGGAGTCCGAGGCCGCGAAGGCGCTGGCCGAGCGGACGATGGCGGAGGCCATCGCGGAGGCCGAGCGGCTGCGCGCGGACGCGGGCGAGTACGCCCAGCGGGTGCGCACCGAGGCGTCGGACGCGCTGGCCGAGGCCGACCAGGCGGCGGCCCGCACCCGGGCGGACGCCCGTGCGGACGCCAACCGCATCCGCTCCGACGCGGCCGCCCAGGCCGACACCCTCATCACCGAGGCCCGTAACGAGGCCGAACGGCTCCAGACCGAGACGCTCGCGGAGGCCGAGCGGCTCCAGACGGAGACCGCCGCGGAGGCCGTGCGCGTCCGCACGGAGGCGGCGGAGACGCTCACCGAGGCCACCGAGGCGGCGGCCCGCACCCGTGCCGACGCCCGCGCGGACGCCAACCGCATCCGCTCCGACGCGGCCACCCAGGCCGACACCCTCATCACCGAGGCCCGTAACGAGGCCGAACGGCTCCAGACCGAGACGCTCGCCGAGGCGGACCGGGTGCGCACGGAGGCGCTGAGCGAGGCGGACCGGGTCCGTGCCGAGGCGGTCGCGAGCGCCGAGCAGTTGCTCGGGGAGGCGACCGACGAGGCCGAGCGGCTGCGGGCCGAGGCGGCCGAGACCGTCGGTTCCGCGCAGACGCACGCGGAGCGGCTGCGGACCGAGGCCGAGCGGGCGAAGGCGGAGGCGCAGGCGGAGGCCGAACGGCTCGTCAACTCCGCGCGCCAAGAGGCCGAACGGACCCTGGACGAGGCCCGCAAGGACGCCAACAAGCGGCGTTCGGAGGCGGCCGAGCAGGTCGACAAGCTCATCACGGAGACCACGGCCGAGGCCGACAAGCTGCTCACCGAGGCGCAGCAGCAGGCGCTGAAGGCCACCGCGGACGCCGAGTCGCAGGCCGACACGATGGTCGGCGCGGCCCGCAGCGAGGCCGACCGGATCGTCTCCGAGGCCACCATCGAGGGCAACTCCCTGGTGGAGAAGGCCCGGACGGACGCGGACGAGCTGCTGGTCGGCGCCCGCCGGGACGCCACCGCGATCCGGCAGCGCGCGGAGGAGCTGCGCGACCGCATCACCGGCGAGATCGAGGAGCTGCACGAGCGGGCCCGTCGCGAGGCCGCCGAGACGATGAAGTCCACCGGCGACCGCTGCGACGCGCTCATCAAGGCCGCCGAGGAGCAGCTGGCGAAGGCCGAGGCGAAGGCCAAGGAGCTGGTGTCGGACGCCGGCTCCGAGGCGGGCAAGGTGCGGATCGCCGCGGTCAAGAAGGCCGAGGGGCTGCTCAAGGAGGCCGAACAGAAGAAGGCCAGCCTCGTCAAGGAGGCCGAGGAGCTGAAGGCGGAGGCGATCCGCGAGGCCCGGCGCACGGTCGAGGAGGGCAAGCGGGAGCTGGAGATCCTGGTGCGCCGGCGCGAGGACATCAACGCCGAGATCTCCCGGGTCCAGGACGTGCTGGAGGCGCTGGAGTCCTTCGAGGCCCCGGCGGCCGGCAAGGACAACGGGGTCAAGGCGGGCGCCACGGTGGGTGCCCCCCGTTCGGGTGGCAAGTCGTCAGACAGCTAGCGTACGAGGTACGTTCGGGTGTCTCCTGGGGGCTTTGCCCGACTCCTTCGGCGAGCCGTCCGACGGTCAGCCACCCAAATGGGGTGCCATTCTCCAGATCAAAACCGTATCTGCTCGATGACATACCGCTTCGGCCCCTAGGATTCCCCTTATCACCTCACTCACCGGTCTCATTCGACAGGAACCCCATGAGCGACACTTCCCCCTACGGCTTCGAGCTTGTGCGGCGTGGATACGACCGCGCTCAGGTGGACGAACGTATCTCCAAGCTCGTCTCCGACCGTGACAGCGCTCTCGCCCGCATCACCGCCCTGGAGAAGCGCATCGAGGAACTGCACCTCGAAACGCAGAACGCCCAGGCCCAGATCACGGACGCCGAGCCGTCGTACGCGGGTCTCGGCGCGCGGGTCGAGAAGATCCTGCGCCTGGCCGAGGAAGAGGCCAAGGAGCTGCGTGAGGAGGCCCGGCGGGCGGCCGAGCAGCACCGCGACCTCGCCGAGTCGGCGGCCCAGCAGGTCCGCAACGACGCCGAGTCGTACGCGGCCGAGCGCAAGGCCAAGGCCGAGGACGAGGGCGTCCGGATCGTCGAGAAGGCCAAGTCCGACGCGTCCCAGCTCCGTGCCGAGGCCCAGAAGGACGCGCAGTCCAAGCGCGAGGAGGCGGACGCCCTCTTCGAGGAGACCCGCGCCAAGGCCGCGCAGGCCGCCGCCGACTTCGAGACGAACCTGGCCAAGCGCCGCGAGCAGTCCGAGCGCGACCTGGCCTCGCGTCAGCAGAAGGCCGAGAAGCGCCTCGCCGAGATCGAGCACCGGGCCGAGCAGCTTCGCCTGGAGGCGGAGAAGCTGCGCACCGACGCCGAGCGCCGCGCCCGCCAGACGGTGGAGACCGCCCAGCGCCAGGCCGAGGACATCGTGGCCGACGCCAACGCCAAGGCCGACCGGATCCGTTCGGAATCCGAGCGCGAGCTGGCGGCGCTCACCAACCGCCGCGACAGCATCAACGCCCAGCTGACGAACGTCCGCGAGATGCTCGCCACGCTGACCGGTGCCGCGGTGGCCGCGGCCGGCACGTCGACCGACGACGAGCCGATCTCCCGGGGCGTTCCGGCGCAGCAGTCCCGATAGGTCCGGGTAGTCGTACGACCCTTGAGGGGCGGTGGGACCTGGTCCCGCCGCCCCTTCGGCATCGCTAGCGCAGGCCGTACAAGGGCGGTTCCTTCGTGCCGTCGCCGTTGACGACGATCCAGGTGCCGTCCGCGCGCAGCAGTTGGGTGCCTCCGGCCAACCGGTTGGTGGTGACCATGACGCCGTCGTCCTCGCCGATCCGGTCCCCGGCGGCGGTGTCGAAGGTCCACAGCCGGCCGTTCGGCCCGAGCACGGCGACCCGGTCGGGGTCGGTGGACACCAGCCCGGCGACCCCGTCCACCCCGGCGCGCCACAGCCGCCGCCCGTCGCCGAGGGAGTAGGCCGAGACGTGGTCGGCGTCGTAGCCGCCCGGCTTCTGGGTGGCGACGACGAGGGTGTTCCCGACGACCGTCGCCGGCAGGGCGGGCCGTGCCCTGAAGTCGTCGCCGCCGACCTCGCGGAGCATCAGGTCCTCGTCGTCGGTGGAGAGCGGGACGCTCACCGGGTCGCCGTCGCCGTCGGGGTAGGCGAGGACGGCCGCGACACCGCGCTCGTCGCGCTCCGCCAGCAGCAGGGTGAACGGTTCGGCGGAGAGCACCATGGCCGTGTCGACGGGGCTCTCCACGGGCAGTGCCCGGCTGCCGCGCTGCCTGCCGGTCGCGTCGTCCAGGGTCACCACCCGGCCGCCGCCCTTCTCCTCGGTCTCGCAGGTGACCACGACCCGGGCGGTGCCGCCGGCCGCGGAGACGACGTTCGGCGCGCATGTCTCACCGGCCTTCGTCCCGCGCAGATCGGTGGTCCAGCGCGGGCGGCCGTCGGTGAGGCCGTACGCGCGCACCCCGGTGTCGGTGAGCGCGAGGGCCACGCCGCCGTCGGCCGCGAGGAGGCTGTCGCTGCCGGAGGTGAACGCGGAGACGCCCTCGGTCTTCCGCTCCCACAGCGTGCGGCCGGTGCGGGTGTCGACGCCCCACACGGTGTCACAGGGCTTCTCGTAGCGGGCGAAGGCGACCAGGCCGACGCCGTCGGCGACGCCCTCGCTCATCCCGCACACCGACTCGCGCACCGGGGCCCGCAGTGTCCAGCGGCGGTCGCCGTCGTGGGCGTCGTAGGCGACCAGCGCGTCGCCGCGCACCCGGACCACGGTCGAGCCGTGTTCGCCCACGGTCCACACGCCCTCGGCCCGGACGCTCGACGGCCGGTCCCTCTCGCTCTGCCAGGCCAGGTCGAGCACCGGTCCGCGCATCCACAGGTACGCCTGCCACCCGGGCCACAGGGCGAGCAGCACGCCGGTGACGGCGAGGACGGCGGGCAGGACCTTGCCGGGGCGCCGGTCGGTGAACTTCCCGATGGTGACCAGCAGGGCGATGTAGCCGGCGAAGGTCAGCGCGAACGCCAGGAGGAGGGTGGGTGTGGTGCCGTCCGGGCAGGGCCGGTACCGGCCGCCGCAGGAGCCGCCCGGGACGGACGTCCAGCCCAGGACGTGGAACTCCACCGCGAGCCCGGCCGCCGCACCGGCGGCCACCACCGCGAGCCCCGCCCGCGCGCCACGCCACTCCGCCCGCGGTCTGCCGTCCTGGACCACTGTCTCCCCCACCGTGTCCCGCCCCCGGCGCCCCCCGCGCCGTTCAAGGGGGCTGGAGCATACCGCGCCCGCTCAAGTGGCAGCCGCCCCGAGCCCGTCTTAGCGTGGCCGCATGATCGAGCTGGACGGGCTGACCAAGCGGTACGGCGAGAAGGTGGCGGTCGACCACCTCACCTTCGCCGTCCGGCCGGGCATCGTGACGGGGTTCCTCGGGCCCAACGGCGCCGGGAAGTCCACGACCATGCGGATGATCCTCGGGCTCGACCGCCCCACCGCCGGCGACGTCCGGATCGACGGGACGCACTACGACCGGCTCAAGGACCCGCTGACGTACATCGGCGCGCTGCTGGACGCCAAGGCCGTGCACGGCGGCCGGAGCGCCTGGAACCACCTGCTGTGTCTCGCGCAGAGCAACGGCATCCCGGAGCGCCGGGTGGCGGAGGTCCTGGAGACGGTCGGGCTGACCGCCGTGGCCCGGAAGAAGGCCAAGGGGTTCTCGTACGGCATGGGGCAGCGGCTCGGGATCGCCGCCGCGCTGCTCGGGGACCCGCGGATCCTGATGTTCGACGAGCCGGTCAACGGCCTCGACCCGGAGGGCATCCACTGGATCCGGAACCTGATGAAGTCGCTGGCCGCGGAGGGCCGGACGGTGTTCGTGTCGAGCCATCTGATGAGCGAGATGGCGCTGACGGCCGATCACCTGGTGGTCATCGGGCAGGGGCGGCTGCTCGCGGACACCTCCATGGCCGACTTCATCCGGACGAACTCGCGGTCGTACGTGCGGATCCGCTCCCCGCAGCCCGAGCGGCTGCTCGACGTGCTGCACCAGGCCGGGATCACCGTCGTGGAGGCGGGCGGCGGGGCGCTGGAGGTGGAGGGCGGCAAGGCGGAGCAGATCGGTGAGCTGGCCGCGCGGTACGGGCTCGTGCTGCACGAGCTGAGCCCGCGGCAGGCATCGCTGGAGGAGGCGTTCATGCGGCTGACGGCGGAAGCGGTGGAGTACCACGCGCAGGCCGGTCCCGGTCCCGTCCCGCAGGACTGGGGCGCCGGCTGGAAGGGGGTCTGACACCATGGCGGCCGTACAGGTCATCCGGTCCGAGTGGACCAAGATCCGGTCGGTGGCGTCCACGGTGTGGACCCTGTCGCTGGCCGTGGTGGTCACCGTCGCCCTCGGGATGCTGATCTCCGCGCTGTCGAACCGGCAGTTCGCGAACATGCCCGCGCGGGAGCGGCTCTCCTTCGATCCCACGGTCGTCAGTTTCGCGGGCATGACCCTCGGCCAGCTCGCGATGATCGTGTTCGGGGTGCTGGTCGTCTCCACCGAGTACAGCACCGGCATGATCCGGGTCTCGCTGGCGGCCGTGCCCCGGCGCGGCACCTTCCTGTTCGGCAAGGTCGCGGTGGCCGCCGCGCTCGCGCTCGCCGTCGGCATGGTGACGAGCTTCGCCGCGTTCTTCCTCGGCCAGGCCATGCTCGGCTCCCACCGGGCCGCCATCGGCGATCCCGGCGTGCTGCGCGCGGTCTTCGGCGGCGGGCTGTACATGACCCTGATCGCGATGTTCTCCATGGGCGTCGCCGCGATGCTGCGCTCGCCGATGCTGTCCCTCGGCATCCTGATGCCGTTCTTCTTCCTGATCTCCAACATCCTCGGCAACGTCGCCGCGACCAAGAAGATCGGCCGCTTCCTGCCCGACCAGGCCGGCAGCCGGATCATGCGGGTGGTGCCGCGGGTGGCCGACGACACGCCGTACGGCCCCTGGGCCGGGCTCGGGATCATGGCGCTGTGGGTGGCCGCCGCGCTGGCGGGCGGCTATCTCCTCCTCAAACGCCGGGACGCCCAGTAGGCACCGCCGTCACACGCCGTAGTGCTCTGGCTTTACTTTCTTTTGGGCGGAACCGTCAGCGCCTCGATAAGCTCCTAACCCTTACGGGGGCGTGTGCCCCGCTGTCCTGAACCTTTCGATGGGTGCGGAGCATGATCGAGGCTGTCGGCCTGACCAAGCGCTACGGCGACAAGACCGCCGTGTACAACCTTTCCTTCCAGGTGCGGCCAGGAGCCGTGACCGGCTTCCTCGGGCCCAACGGCTCGGGCAAGTCCACGACGATGCGGATGATCCTCGGGCTGGACAACCCCACGTCCGGGGCGGTCACCATCGGCGGCTACCCGTACCGCAAGCTGCCCAACGCCCCCCGGCAGGTCGGCGCGCTGCTCGACGCCAAGGCCGTGCACGGCGGCCGGAGCGCCCGCAACCACCTGCTGAGCCTGGCCCAGCTCTCCGGCATCCCGGCGCGGCGCGTGGACGAGGTGCTCGGCGTGGTCGGCCTCCAGGATGTGGCCAAAAAGCGCTCCAAGGGCTTCTCTCTCGGCATGGGCCAGCGCCTCGGCATCGCCGCCGCGCTGCTCGGCGACCCGCAGGTGCTGCTCTTCGACGAGCCGGTCAACGGCCTCGACCCCGAGGGCATCCTCTGGGTCCGCAACCTGATGAAGGCCCTCGCCGCCGAGGGCCGTACGGTCTTCGTCTCCTCCCACCTGATGAGCGAGATGGCGCTGACCGCCGACCACCTCATCGTCATCGGGCGCGGACAACTGCTCGCCGACATGAGCGTGAAGGACTTCATCTCGGCCAACTCGGCCGACTTCGCGCGCGTGCGCACCCCGGACACCGAGCCGCAGCTGCGCGAGAAGCTGTCCTCCGCGCTCACCGGGGCGGGCGGGCACGTGCTGCCCGAGCAGGACGGCGCGCTCCGGGTCACCGGACTGCCGCTGCCCCGGATCAGCGACCTCGCGCACGAGTCGGGCGTCCGGCTGTGGGAGCTGTCCCCGCACCAGGCCTCGCTTGAGGAGGCGTACATGCGGATGACGCAGGGCGCCGTGGACTACCGCTCGACCATCGACCAGAAGGCGGGCCTCCAGCAGCCGCTGCCGCCCGGCGTCCAGCCGCCCATGCCGGTACCGGGCCAGGGCCAGCCCGGCTGGTACGCCCCGCCACCGCCCCAGCAGGGCGGCCAGCCCTTCGGGATGCCTCCGGCGGGCCCGTACGGCGGTGCCCCGGCGGCCGGGTACGGCGCTCCGGGCGCGGCACCGGGTACGGCGCCCGGTGGCGCGGCGGGGGCGGCGGGGGCGGCCAACCCGTACGCGCGGCCGAGCGCCCAGGGGCAGGCACCGGCCCAGCCGGCCGGACAGGCACCGCAGGCTCCCTCCGCCGGTCCGGCGCCGCAGGACCAGCCGCCCGCCCTGGCCAAGACGACGCCGGCGGCCCCGGCGGGCGCCGCCGCCCCGCAGGTCCCCGCCGCCCCTTCCGCCCCGCAGCAGGCACCCGCGGCGGCTCCCCCGGCCGCCGCTCCCGCCTCCGCCTCCGCCCCCGCCGACCCGACCCAGCCCGAGGACGCCCGATGAGCACCCACCAGCCCCCCATGCCGCAGGCTCCGGCCGCCGCGCCTGACTGGCAGGCGGCGCCCGGCGGGCCGTACCCCGGCTACACCTCGCCCATCCCGGTCGTGCGCACCCACCTCGGGCACGCGCTGGCCTCCGAGTGGACGAAGATCCGGTCGGTGCGCTCCACGATGTGGACGATCGGCGTGTTCGTGCTGCTCGTCGTCGGCATCGGCCTGCTGACCGGCGCGCTGGTCGAGGCCAACTCCGACTCCACCAGCCTGTCCGGCGAGAACCCGCTGTCGTTCGGCTTCTTCGGCCTGCTCCTCGGCAGCATCTGCATCATCACGCTCGGCGTGCTGACCACGGCGTCGGAGTACGGCACCGGCATGATCCGGACGACGATGACCGCGTGCCCCAGCCGGGCCCGGGTGCTCGCCGCCAAGTCGATCGTGTTCTTCGCCCTCGCCTTCGTGGTCACCCTGGTCACCTCCGGCTTCGTGGCCATGGTCCACGCGTCCCTGCTCGGGAACACCGGCGCCCGCACCCCGACCGGCGGCGACTGGTTCAAGGCCACCGTCGGCATCAGCCTCTACATGGCGCTGCTCGGCCTGCTCTCGCTGCTCATCGGCTCGGTCATCCGGCACTCCGCGGGCGCCATCACCATCATGATCGGCGTGCTGCTCGCGCCGCTGGTGCTCGCGCTGTTCATGGTGACGGAGTCGCTGGACAAGCTGCGCCAGTGGCTCTTCGAGTACTCGATCCCGAACCAGCTGAGCGTCTTCTACGCCAACTCCCTGACCGAGTCCGGCCCGTCCGGCTGGGACCCGCTGTGGATCATGATCGGCGTGACGGCGGCGGTCTACGCGGGGGCGTACGCGCTGCTCCAGAACCGGGACGTGTGAGAGCCGGGACGTCCAAGAGCGGGGACGGTAGCCGTACGGCTCAGAACCTCGGCGCGTTACGGGACCGCTGCACCCGCGTGGTGCGGCGGTCCTTCGCGTTCCAGCAGGCCTTGTGCCAGTGCCGGCGGTCGTCGACGCCCGCGTACTGCGGCCAGGCCACCACGTGCGGGACACCCGAGGGGATCAGCTGGTCGCAGCCCGGGCAGCGGTAGGTCTTGCCCTCCGCGCCGGCCCCGGCGACATGGCGCACGCTCCACTCCTCGCCCTGCCAGCTCTCCGTGGACTGCCAGCCGCCGTACCGGCCGGCGGGGTCGTCCTCGGCGCTCCGGCCCGACGATCCGGCTGCCTTCGGTCGGTTGCGACGCGGGGACACGGGACACCTCTCGGGGCTATACAGGGAGCACGGCTCCATCCAGCCTACGCGCCGTCGAGGCGGGTACGCGTGGGGTACGCGGAGGGAACCAACCCGTACAAGTCCCCCTCCCGTGCGACCCATTCTCCTGACAATCCGCAAATCCCTTCGGCCGGGCCGTGTCCTGGGCACGTGTCAGACGGTTATGCCGGGTGGGGAGCTCCGGGTCGGAGCCAAGGAAGCAGGAAATGCGATGCACGTAGGAAGTTTTGTGCTGGCGGCCCAGTTCCCGGGCCAGGGCCCGGGGGAGGCCCTGCACCGGGCCGTCCGCTCGGCGGAGGTCGCCGAGCACTCCGGGCTGGACACGGTCTGGCTCGCCGAGCACCACTTCGTGCCCTACGGCACATGCCCGTCCGCGGTCACCCTGGCCGCGCTGCTGCTCGGCCGCACCCGCCGCATCCGGGTCGGCACGGCCGTCAGCGTACTGCCCACGGCCCACCCGGTCGCCCTCGGCGAGCAGGCCGCACTGCTGCACCTGACCAGCGGCGGGCGGTTCACGCTGGGCGTCGGGCGCGGTGGCCCCTGGGTGGACCTGGAGGTGTTCGGCACGGGACTGGAGGCGTACGAACACGGGTTCCCGGAGTCGCTCGATCTGCTGCTGCGCTGGCTGGGCGAACCGTCCGTGGCGGCCTCCGGGGAGCGGTTCTGCTTCCGCGAGGTGCCGGTCGTCCCCCGCCCGTCGGAGGCCCTGACGGACGCGCCCGGCCCCGAGGTCGTCCTCGCCTGCACCTCACCGGCGAGCGTACGGCTGGCCGCGGAGCGCGGGCTGCCCATGCTGCTCGGCATGCACGTCGGGGACGAGGAGAAGGCCGAGATGGTCGCCCTGTGGCGGCGCTGCGCCCGCACGGCGGGCCGGCCGGCCGAGGAGATCGCGGGCGCCGCCCATGTCTCCGCCGGGGTCTGCCAGCTCGCCGACCGGCGCACGGACGCGGTGGAGACGCTGCTGAAGGCGATGCCCGGCTGGCTGCGGCAGGGCCTGGACGCCCATGTGACGGTGGACGGACGGGCGCGCTCGATGCGCGACCCGTACGCCTACACCGAACTGCTCTGCGGACTGCACCCGGTGGGCACCCCGCGGCTCGCCGCCGACCGGCTCGCGGCGACCTCGGAGCGCACCGGCATCTCCCGCTTCGCCCTCCTGGTGGAGGGCTCGGGCGACCTCGCGGCCACGGAGGAGAACCTACGGCGCCTGGGCGCCGAGGTGCTGCCCCAGCTGCGCTGACCGGCCCCCCACGCGCAAGCCACCTGGGGGGGCTTGCCGCCCCGGTCCTCGATGCACCTCCCCCGCGGGTGGAACGGCAAGCCGGCGGCTGTCCGTCTCGGCCGTACCGGAACCGCGCGTCAGCAGTCCCGGAGCTCCGGCGACTGGTTCAGCAACTGGTTGCGCACCGACGTGAAGCGGGCCAACGTCTCGTCCACCGAGGCGTCCAGCGGGAAGACCGCCACGCGGTGGCAGTTCTGGAAGGCCAGCCGCACACCGAAGTGCCGCTGCAACGCGCCGCGTATCGCGTCACTCGCGAGCGCACGCAGCAGCTGACCGCGTGCCTGCTCGTCCGGCGGGGGCGTCTGGTTGTCGGCGAAGGGTCCGCCGTCCACCTTCAGCTGTGCCACCAGGGAGCTGATCATCTCCCATGCGTAAGGCAGGGAGGTCCGGACGCAGTCGACGAATGCTGCTTCGTCGACCTCGCCTCGCTCGGCCTGTTCGAGTAGGGCCGGTGAGACGTCGAGCGACATGGGTTCTCCTCTCGCACCCCCGAAGAGCAGGGGTTGCCGGACAGATAGGGGAGTTCGCGATTTCGAACACGCTCGGTACAGGGGCCGCAACCTCCCGTTCCTACGGTAGGCAACGGTCGGTGACCACACCAGCAGAATGCGTATATGGACCGATCCCGTTACGCCCACAATCGGCCAGGGATGAACAAGAGTTTCAAGGGACAAATGGGGCGATCCACTGGGAGGCGGGCGGACGGATCGCGAGCACCGGCGGGCGTCGAGTAGCGTTGCCGACCATGCGTCTCGTCATTGCCCGCTGCTCGGTCGACTACGCCGGCCGGCTCACCGCCCACCTGCCCTCGGCCCCGCGACTGATCCTGGTCAAGGCGGACGGCAGTGTCTCCATCCACGCCGACGACCGGGCCTACAAGCCGCTCAACTGGATGTCGCCGCCCTGCACGCTGAAGGAGGGCACGGGCGAGGACGAGGGTGTGTGGACCGTCGTCAACAAGGCGGGCGAGAAACTGATCATCACGATGGAGGAGATCCTCCACGACTCCTCGCACGAACTGGGTGTGGACCCGGGCCTGATCAAGGACGGTGTGGAAGCGCACCTCCAGGAACTGCTCGCCGACCGCATCGAGACGCTGGGCGACGGGTACACCCTCATCCGCCGCGAGTACATGACGGCGATCGGGCCCGTGGACATCCTGTGCCGGGACGCGGACGGCCAGACGGTGGCCGTCGAGATCAAGCGGCGGGGCGAGATCGACGGCGTGGAGCAACTGACGCGCTACCTCGACCTGTTGAACCGCGACCCGCACCTGGCCCCGGTCCGCGGCGTCTTCGCCGCCCAGGAGATCAAGCCCCAGGCCCGCGTCCTCGCCACCGACCGCGGCATCAACTGCCACATCCTGGACTACGACGCCCTACGCGGCATCGAGGACGACAAGCTCCGCCTGTTCTAGCCGACGGCCCCCGTCCCGTCCCGCCGCCACGCACCGCTTCTCCGCCACCCCCTCTTCCGCCACGACGGCGCCCGGCCACGACGGCGGGGACCGGCGGTGCCGGACCGGCCTCGGCGCGCCGGGCACCACCGGACGCCGCCCTCGCGGTGCGGCGCCGTCACGGCGGAAGAGGCCGCTGCCGACCACCCGAGGTCCCGGGGCGAAATGGGAGTCACCCGCCCGCGCTCCGCCGCCCACCTGTCCCGCCGCGACGGCGCCCGGCCACGACGGCGGGGACCGGCGGTGCCGGACACCGGCCTCGGCGCGCCGGGCACTTTCGCCGCCGCCGACCCCCTCTGCGCCGCCCCGCTCCTCCCGCCGCGACGGCGTCGGCGGGGTGCGGCGGCGTCTCGGCGGGGAGGGAGCCGCCCGTCGCTCGGCGTGCCCGCGGCGGAGCGGACGTCGGCACCGGCGTTGGCACGGTCACATCAGCGGGTCGGTCGTGCCCGGGGTCGTTTCCGATGCCGAGGCGCTGCTCGACGTTCCCCCGGTGGTGCCGTCCGTCGAGCCGCCGGTCGTCGTGCCGCCGGTGTCGCCGCCCGTGGTGCCTCCCGTGTCGCCGCCCGTGGTGCCCCCGGTGGTGCCGTCCGTGGAGCCGCCGGTGCTCCCGGTGGTGTCGCCCGTCGTGCCGGTCGAGCCTCCGGTTCCGGTCCCACCCGTGGTCGTACCACCGGTGGTCGTACCGTCCGTGCCACCGGTCGTCGTACCGCCCGTGCCGCCGCTCGTCGAGCCGCCGGTCGTCGAGCCGCCCGTGGTCCCACCGGTCGAGCCACCGGTCGACCCGCCGGTCGTGCCCCCTGTCGTACCGCCGCTCGACCCTCCCGGCTTCGGCGACTTGGACGGTGAGCCGGAAGAGGAGTCGGTGTCGGAGGGCTCGACGCTCTCCGACGGGCGGGACGGGGCCGCGGGCGGTGCCGGGTCGTCCGCCGTACCGTACGTGCCGTCGGGCCCCGGTGACGTGGGCCGGCTGCCGGCCGAACCGGTGTCGCCGGTGTCCGTCGGCCCCGTGCCCGGGCCGCCGTCGCCGATGTCCTGACCGGCGGACGGATTGGCGTCGACCTTGCCGGCCGGATTGCGGCCCGCGTCGTCGGGGGAGGTCATGCCGAGCGCGACGACCGTACCGAGCACGGCGGCGAGCAGCGCGCCGGAGCCGGCCGCCACCATGTTGCGCCGGGCCAGGCGCCGGATGCCGCCCCGCGGCTGGGGCACGGGGACCCGCTGGGTGACCGCGGTCTCGTACGGCGCCGGCCCCCGCTCCTCCTGCCGTACCTCCGCCGGCTCCTCCCCCACGGCGACCGGCGGCAGCCCGAGCGCCTCGCCCGCGCGGTCGGCGAGCAGGGCCAGGGCGCGGCGCCCGGCGACGGTGCCCCGCTTGTCGGCGAGGGCGCCGCGCAGCCCGCCCGACGCCTCCAGTTCGGCGCGGGCCCGGTCGAGTTGGCCGGTGCAGAGCGCGAGTATGCCCAACTCGTGGTGGAAATACGCCTGTTCGGTCACCTCGCCGGACAGCCGGGAGGCTTCCGCGCCGGACCGCAGGGCCCTCTCCCAGGCGCTCCAGTGGAGCCCGGCGGCGAAGGCGGGCGCGGCCGTGCGGGCCAGCCGTACGGTGCCGCTCTGCTCACCCTCGACGGGCGGCGCCGTCCGGGGCCCGACGGCGGCGAGCGCGGCGAGGACCGCGTCGGCCTCCGCGCACACCCGCTCCGGGGTGACGGAGGGGTGGCCGGCCCACCAGGCGTAGTGCTGGGCGGCGGTGTCGGCGTGGCCGGGGGCGTCGTCGGCGTACCCGGCGGCCTCCAGCTGGGTCTGCACGCCGGCCGCGAGGCGGTAACGGGAGCCGACCGGGGAGACCAGGCCGCAGCTCGCCAGCTCGCCGAGGGCGGCGTCCGCGTGGGTGTCGCCGACCAGCGCGGGCAGGTGCGCCTGGTGCGGTACCTCACCGCCGAGGGCGACGGCGAAGCGGAGGGTGGCGCGGGCGGAGGCGCTGAGCCGGGAGGCGAGCAGCGGGGCGGGGGCCGCGGCCTCGCCGAGGGAGGGCAGCGGGACCTCGTCCTCCAGGTCCACGGGCGGGTCGGCCGGCAGGCGCACGTCCTCGAAGACGCCGTACTCGTCGACCGCGCCGGTGCTGGCGCGCAGTTGGTCGCGCTGCCTGAGCAGGGCGCCGGCCTGCACGAACCGCAGGGGCAGCCCCTCGGACTCGAACCAGAGGTCGCCGGCCCAGTTGGCCTCCTCCTCGGTGAGCACCCGGCCGACGGTGCGCTCCAGGATCTCCACGCCGGCGGCGCGGTCGAGGCCGCCGAGGAAGACCTCCTCGACCTCGGACGCGGCGGAGGGCGCGGGCACGTCGGGGGTGGCGGCGAACAGGAACGCGCACTCGGGGGTGGCGTCGAGCAGTTCGTCCAGGGCGGCACCGCCGAACTCCAGGTCGTCCAGGACGACGACCGCGCCGATCTCCTGGACGCAGGCGAGGAGTTCGTCCTGGCCGGGACGGTACCGGGGGGCGTCGTGGACGGCGTGGAACAGGTCGTGCAGGAGGTCGCCGGCCGTGCGGTGGAAGCCGCTGAGGCGGACCACGCCGTCGGGGGCAAGGTCCAGGCAGTCCTCGGCGACCAGGTCGAGCAGGGCGGTGCGGCCGGAGCCGCCCGGCCCGGTGAGCCGCACCGAGCGGCCCCGGGCCAGGAGGCGGACCAGGCGTTCGCGTTCGTCCTGGCGTTCCAGCAGGGAGGGCGCGGGCCGGTCGGGGCCGGGCGGCACGGGCGGCAGGGCGGCGCGTTCCGTCTCGGCGCGCTCGGCGGCGGTGCGCTTGCGGGGCCTGCCGGGGAGCTCGGCCGGGGGGCAGGGCTCTACCTCGCTGCCGTCGACCGGATTGACGGTGAGTTGCAGGTCGCCGGCGACGACCTGGGCCATGCGGGCGGGCACGGCCGGCCCCGCGGCGAAGTCGGCGGTGAGGGAGTCCCGGGGCGGGCGGCGGCTCTGCGCCTGGCCGTGCTCCTCGGAGCCCGGGTGGATCGGGTCGATCGGGTCGATCGGGTCCATGGGTTCAAGCCCCCCAAAAGCGTCGTGTGCCCGTGTTCGCGGCCCCTCCCGGCCTTGTCGCACACCGCGCTGTCGCTTCTGGTCCGGGCCCGCTCGGTCGAGGGTTGCGAGGCGGCGGGCGACCGCACCCTAAACCTTGTGCCAGTGTCTCCGACAGGGCGGGGTGCCGTGCGGTCCGAGACGTCACGGTCTTGTGAGGATTGCGCACCTCACACCCGGGGCAGCGACTCCACCCCGATGCCGCCCTCGATGGCGAGGATGCGGTGCAGCCGGGTCGCCACCAGCAGACGCTGCATCTGCGGGGGCACGCCCCGCAGTACCAGACGCCGTCCGCAGCGGCCGGCCCGCCGGTGGGCACCCATGATCACCCCGAGTCCGGTGGCGTCCCAGGAGTCCAGTTCGGACAGGTCGAGCACCAGGTCGCCGACTCCGGTGTCGACGGCCGAGTGCAGGGCCGTACGGGCGTCCGCCGCGCTGCGGACGTCGAGGCGGCCCCCGACGACCAGCTCGACGTGGTCGCCCCTGATGTGCATATGCGCTCCCCGTTGAGTGCGGTTGGCGTACTCGGTGACGATGCTGTGCAACGTCTGACTGTTCGGGTGGCGGTGCGGTTGCTGCTTGTAAGCGAACCGATACCGAATTCACCCCGGGGAGTGACACTCCCGGGGTGGTTGTGCGTGATCGGGTTGACTCAGTACGTGTAGAAGCCCTGCCCGCTCTTGCGGCCGATGTCACCGGCGTCCACCATCCGGCGCATCAGCTCCGGCGGGGCGAACTTCTCGTCCTGGGACTCGGTGTAGATGTTGCTCGTGGCGTGCAGCAGGATGTCCACGCCGGTGAGGTCGGCGGTGGCGAGCGGGCCCATGGCGTGACCGAAGCCCAGCTTGCAGGCGAGGTCGATGTCCTCGGCGGTGGCGACGCCGGACTCGTAGAGCTTGGTCGCCTCCACCACGAGGGCGGAGATGAGCCGGGTGGTGACGAAGCCGGCGACGTCCCGGTTGACGACGATGCAGGTCTTGCCGACGGACTCGGCGAACTCCCGGGCGGTGGCGAGGGTTTCGTCGCTGGTCTTGTAGCCGCGGACCAGCTCGACGAGCTGCATCATCGGCACCGGCGAGAAGAAGTGCACGCCGACGACCCGCTCGGGGCGCTCGGTGGCCGCCGCGATCTTGGTGATCGGGATGGCGGAGGTGTTGGAGGCGAGCACGGTGTCCTCGCGCACGAGCTTGTCGAGCGCGCGGAAGATCTCGTGCTTGACCTCCAGCTTCTCGAAGACGGCCTCCACCACGATGTCGGCCTCGGCGGCGGCGTCCAGGTCGGTGGTCGGGGTGATGCGCGCGAGGGCGGCCTCGGCGTCCTCGGCCGCCAGCTTGCCCTTGCCGACGAACTTGTCGTACGAGGCCTTGATGCCGTCGGTGCCGCGCTTCAGCGCCTCGTCGGTGACGTCACGCAGAACGACGTCCCAGCCCGCCTGCGCGGCGACCTGGGCGATGCCGGAACCCATGAGACCGGCCCCGATGACGGCGAGCTTCCGTGCCACTCCGACTCCCTATGAACGCGGTGAAAGGTCTGCCCTTCGGCGGACCATAGCGCTCCGGCGCCGCTGTGTGACCGGTAAGTAACGCGCGTCACGTCCCATTTGACGGAGATCACACCGGCAGGGGTACGGGGCGGCGGCGGCTGAGTGGGCGTCAACCCGTACGGGTACGGCACCACTCCTCCCGGCCCCGAGGTCACGCGCCCGCCGATACTCTCTGCGTCCAGAGCGTCACACGGCGAGCACGAGGGAGGTGCCCCATGCCGATGCGCAGGGTGATCACCGGACGCAGTCAGGAACCCCGCCGGCGCTACGCGGAGGAACTCCGTCTGCTCCGCACCTCCAGGGGTCGGAGTCTGCGGGAGCTGGCCAAGGCGGTCGGCTGGGATCCCTCGCTGTTCAGGAAGCTGGAGAGCGGGGAGACACCGGGCGGGCCGGAGGTGGCCGAGGCGCTGGACAAGTACTACGGCACGCCCGGACTGCTGCTGGCGATGTGGGAGATGGCCGTGGCGGACCCGACGCAGTTCAAGGAGCAGTACCGGCGGTACATGACGCTGGAGGCGGAGGCGGTGAGTCTCTGGCACTTCGGAGTGAGCATCCTGCCGGGCCTGCTGCAAACGGATGCCTACGCGCGTGAGCTGCTGACTCTTGGCGGCTACGAGGGCAAGGAGCTGGATCAGCAGGTCACCGCCCGCGCAGGGCGTCGGATGGTACTGGAGGGCGACGGCGCCCCGCCGTTCCGCGCCATCATGGCCGAAACGGTGCTGCGCACACCGCTACGTGATGCCGGTGCGCGCCGGGAGCAACTGAACTATCTCCTGGAGGTGTCGGAGCGCCGGAACATCATGCTCCAGGTGCTGCCGGACAGCGCTGGACCGCACGGCCTGGTGAGTACAGCCGTCATGTTCCTGCGACTGGCAAGCGGCACTCCAGTGGCCTACACGGAGAACGCGCACCGCGGAGAACTGATCGAAGAAAGTGCAGCAGTTGAGCGGCTGCAACGTGCGTACGATGCAATGCGCGACCAGGCGCTGCCCCCTGTCGAGTCGCGGAAGTTCATCCTGCGGATGTTGGAGGAAGTGCCGTGCGACCCAGCGAGATGACCGGCGTGACGTGGCGCAAGAGCAGCTACAGCAACCCCGACGGCGGCGAGTGCCTCGAAGTCTCCGACGACCTCCTCATCGGCGTCCCCGGCGTGACGTGGCGCAAGAGCAGCTACAGCAACCCCGACGGCGGCGCCTGCCTCGAAGTCTCCGACAGCCTCTCCCCCGCCGTCCCCGTCCGCGACAGCAAGGCCCCCGACGGCCCCGCCCTCCTCTTCGCGGCCGGGCCCTGGTCGTCGTTCGTCGCCGCCGTGCGGACAGGGGCGCTCCGCTAGGGCTCACTCCGGGCGCCGGCTCCCACCCGGACCGCACCGGCCCCCTGCGCGCCACCGGCCGGCAGGCTGATCGACTTCGCCGCGCCGGCCGTGACGGCGGGCACACGGGTGTCCCGGACGGCCGGGGCGTAACTACGCTGGCCGTATGGTCAACCTGACGCGCATCTACACGAGGACCGGCGACCGGGGCACCACCAGCCTCAGCGACATGAGCCGGGTTCCCAAGACGGACCTCAGGATCTCCGCCTACGCGGACGCCAACGAGGCCAACGCGGTGATCGGCACCGCCATCGCGCTGGGCGGCCTGGACGAGGAGATCGTCACGGTCCTCACCCGCGTCCAGAACGACCTGTTCGACGTCGGCGCGGATCTGTCGACGCCGGTGGTCGAGAACCCGGAGTTCCCGCCGCTGAGGGTGGAGCAGTTCTACATCGACCGGCTGGAGGCGGACTGCGACCGCTTCAACGAACGGCTGGAGAAGCTGCGCTCCTTCATCCTGCCGGGCGGCACACCGGGTGCCGCCCTGCTGCACCAGGCGTGCACGGTCGTACGCCGGGCCGAGCGCTCCACCTGGACGGCCCTGGAGGTGCACGGCGAGACGATGAACCCGCTCACCGCGACCTACCTGAACCGCCTCTCCGACCTGCTGTTCATCCTGGCCCGCAGCGCGAACCGGGAGACCGGCGACGTGCTGTGGGTGCCGGGCGGGGAGCGCTAGGCCCCGCTGGTCTAGTCGCCGGTCCGGCCGTCGATCTGCTCGCGCAGGATGTCGATGTGGCCGTTGTGGCGGGCCGTCTCCTCGATGAGGTGGAGCAGGATCCAGCGCAGGTCCACCGCGCTGCCGTCGCTCCGCTTCATCCGCGCCTTGGTGTCCAGGTCGTGCGCGGCGACGAGTTCGTCGTGCCGGGCGGCCTCCTCGGCGTACTCGGCGAGGAGCCGGGACAGCGGGATGTCGACGGCGATCCGCATCTCGCGGTCGGGGTCCTCGTCGGTCCAGGGGCCCTCGTCCGGCTCCCCCAGGAAGACGACCCGGAACCAGTAGTACTCGACCCAGCGCAGATGGTTGATCAGCCCGCTCAGGGTCATCAGAGGTGACCCGGGGAGGATCGCCTTCACGGCGTCCTCGTCGGAGAGCTCCTCGCACTTGGCGCGCGCGGTGGCGCGGACGTAGGTGAGGAAGGTGGTCAGCTGGGTGCGCTCGTCCCAGGCGGGAGGCGTGTCGGTGCGTGTCATCGCGGCGATGATGACCCGGCGCCCGCTCCGCTGTCGACAGGGTTTCCGTCAGCCCCCCGCTCCCGCTCCCGCTTGGGGAACAGCGTGTAGCTCGCGGCGATGACCACGTTGATGCCGATCACCCACAGCATGCGCTGCTGCCAGGCCCGGAGCGAACCGGTGTCCCCCGAATCGCCGACGTACCAGACCGCGCCCTGGAGCAGGGCGAGGGCGACGGCCGAGGCGAGGATCCAGCGGGCCGCGACCTTCCACTCGTGGACGGCGCGGGCCGTGCCGTACCGGGGCGGCTTCGCCGGGGGTGGCCCGCCGGCGAGGCGGTGGGCCACCCGGGCGTCCGCCCACCTGATGGTGGAGTGGCCCAGGCCGACCGTGAAGCCGATGTAGACCGCGGCGAGGCCGTGCCGCCAGTCCGGTTCGGCGCCGTTCCTCAGGTCGGTCGCGGTGACGGCGAGGAGCACGATCTCCAGGAGCGGCTCGCACAGCAGCAGTGCCAGGCCGGTGCGCGGCTTCCGGAAGACGTACCGGAAGGCCAGTCCGGCCGCCAGCAGCACCCAGAACGCCACCTCGCAGGCGATGATCAGTCCGACGATCACGGTTCGCTCCCCTCGTCCACCCTTCCAGGCTCCCGGCCGGGGCCGCCGGTTTCGTCGTCGGCGCAGAGGAGACCGCGGTAAGCGAAAGTCGCACTCCGGGACCCTCCCCCGGAAGCAGGCGGCCCGCCCCCGGGCCGTGTTGGATGGGGGGCATGCCCTTCGCACTCCCCCGTCCGCACCGCGACGACCTGCGCATCGCCGCGAGCGGGCTGCTCGGCGGAGTGCTGCTGTGGGCGCTCGGCATCCATCCCCGCCTGGCGTCCGACAGCCTGGTGCTGTGGCACGCGCCCTGGGCACCGCTGGTGCCGCTGGCCGTGACCGCCGCCTGCGAGCCGCTGCGTCGTGTCCGCCCGCGCGTCGGGCTGCTGGCCGGCACGGCCGCGCTGGCCGTGGACACGGTGACCCTCGGCAGCGTCGTCACCATCGTGCTGTACACCGACCTGGTGTACGCGGCCGTCCTGTACGGCACCCCGGCCTCCGCCCGCCGCATCCCGTGGATCACCGGGATGCTGACGGTCGTCGGCGGGATCGTGCCGGCGGCGCTGTGGCGGGATCCGCAGGGGCTGCTGATCGGTGTGGGCGTCGGGGTGGTGGCGCTGGCCCCGGCCGCCACCGGCGCCCTGGTGCGCAACCACCGCGACGCCGCCGAGGCCGCCCGGCTGCGCGCGGAACAGACCGCGCTGCTGGCCGAGATGGACCGCACCCAGGCGGTCACCGCGGAACGGGCCCGGATGGCACGGGAGTTGCACGACATGGTCGCCAATCACCTGTCGGCCATCGCCATCCACTCCACGGCCGCGCTCTCCCTCGACGACCCGAAGACCTCCCGGGAGGCGCTGGCCGTCATCCGGGAGAACAGCGTGGCGGGGCTGGCGGAGATGCGCCGGCTGATCGGCATCCTGCGGGACAGTACCGGGGACCGGGAGCCCGCCGCGTCGCCCACGCTGGACGGGCTCGGCGCGCTGGTCGACAGGGCTCGGGCGGGCGGCCTGGACGTCACGCTCGACGCCGGCCACGGCAAGGTGCCGGCGCCCGTGGAGCTCGCCGCCTACCGGATCGTGCAGGAGTCGCTGACCAACGCCCTGAAGCACGCGGCGAGAGGGCGCGTCCGGGTCTCGCTCCGGCAGCGGGACGGGCGGCTGGACATCCGGGTGACCAGCCCCTACCGGCCCGGCGACGGCCCGCGCGCGCCCGGCTCCGGCTCCGGCCTGACCGGGATGCGGGAGCGGGCCGCGCTGCTCGGCGGCACGTTCGAGGCCGGGCCCCGGGGCGCCCTGTGGGCCGTACGCGCCACGCTTCCGCTCACCGAAGGAGAATCTCAATGATCGTGTCAAGCCGCCTGCGTGACCGGCGGGCTGGAGGTG
>NZ_BMUI01000033.1 GCF_014650115.1 Streptomyces olivaceoviridis
GAGCGCTCGCGTCCTCGACCATGTACGTGATGCGGTCAGCGGGATAGTCCGGATCCAGGGGAACGAACGCGGCACCCGCCTTCAAAATCCCCAGGACACTGGCGATCAGATCCGGCGAGCGATCCAGACAGACAGCCACAAGAGTGTCCGCAGTGATACCCAAGCCGCGCAGGTGGTGGGCCAGCCGGTTCGCACGCGCGTTGATCTCGGCGTAGCTCCACTCCTGGTCACCGTAGGCCACAGCCACCGCGTCCGGATCGCTGGTGACACGGTCTTCGATGAGCCGATGGATGGTCGCCGCGTCCGGGTACGGGCCGGTGACACCATTCCAGTCGACCAGAAACTCCTGCCGCTCCCCCTCCGTCAGCATGTTCAGCTCCGACAGGCGGGCCCGCGGTGCGGACGCCACCGACGCCGCCAGGGTGGCGAAGTGGCCGGCCATGCGCTCGATCGTCGCCCGCTCGAACAGATCCGTCCGGTACTCCAGCACCGCGCGCAGTCCGTCTGCCGACTCGGCCGCCGTGAGCGTCAGGTCGAACTTGGCGACACCCCGCTCGATCTCGACCGGCTCGGTCCGCGTGCCCTCCAGCTCCCACGCCCGGCCCTCCGCACTGCCGGGCGCCTGAAGCACGAACATCGTCTGGAAGAGCGGGTTGCGGGACAGGTCGCGGTCGGGGGCGAGTTCCTCCACGAGGCGTTCGAAAGGCAGGTCCTGGTGGTCGTAGGCGCCGAGCGCCGTGTCCTTGACCCGGTCGAGGAGTTCGGTGAACGCCGGGTCGCCGGACAGGTCGGTGCGCAGGACGAGGGTGTTGACGAAGAAGCCGATCAGGTCCTCGGTCTCGGCACGGTTGCGGCCCGCGATCGGGGTACCCACCGCGATGTCGTCCTGACGGCAGTAACGGGCCAGGACGATCTGGAACAGGGACAGCAGGGCCATGAACAGACTCGCGCCCTGCTCGCTCGCCGTGGACCGCAGCGACTCCGCCACCTCCTGCGGCACCGAGAAGGTGACGACGTCGCCGCCGCCGCTCGGCCGTGCCGGTCGCTGGTGGTCGGTGGGAAGTTCGAGCGGCGTCACCCGGGCCAGGCGCTCGCGCCAGTAGGCGAGGTGACGCTCCATCTCGGGACCGGCGAGCTGCTCGCGCTGCCAGACGGCGAAGTCCGCGTATTGGATGGCAAGTTCGGGCAGCGACGCCTCGCGTCCGGCGACGGCTGCCGCGTACAGCTCACGCAGTTCACGGGCCATGATCCCGGAGGACCAACCGTCCGACACTATGTGATGCACCGTCAACAACAGGAAGTGGTCGTCGTCCGCCAGCCGTACCACGTCGGCCCGCATGAGCCGTCCCGCGTCCAGGTCGAACGGACGCGTCGCCTCGGCGCGCAGCACTTCGCCGGCGCGCATCTCCGCGTCCGCCTCGGCCCGCAGGTCGTGGACCGTGACCTCCACCTGCCAGGGTGCGGTGATCACCTGCCGCGGTGTGCCGCTCTCGTCCGCCGGGAACGACGTCCTCAGCACCTCGTGCCGGGCGACCAGGCCCGACAGGGCCGTGCCCAGCGCGGCGACGTCCAGCGTGCCCCGCACCCGCAGCGCCGTGGGCACCAGGTACTCCGGGCTGTCCGGAGTCAACCGGTCCAGGAACCACAGCCGGTGCTGCGCGAACGACAACGGCAGCGGTCCGGCCTCCCGGTCACCGCGTGCGATCCGGGCCGCTTCCGCACGCCGCCGCATGCGGGACAGCAACCGTGCCTCGACCGAGTTCTCGCCCATGATGTTCCGTCCTCTTCGTTTTCTGGTGTGGGCAACGGGCTGCTGGTTCAGGAATCCTGTTCCGGGGCGTCGAACAGTTCGACGAGCTGTTGCTTGATGCCGATGACGGTCGGCGACTGGAAGAGGCGTCGGAGGCTGATGCGCACTCCGGTCACCGACTCCACCTGGTTGACGAGTTGGATGGCGAGCAGGGAATGCCCGCCGGCCTCGAAGAACCCGTCGTGGATTCCCACGCGAGCGACGCCGAGCGCGGTGGCCATGATCGCGGCGATCTCCGCCTCGATCTCGTCCCTCGGCGCGGTGTATCCGGCGGTGCTGTCGCCGTCGCTCCCGGGAGCGGGCAGCGCCGCGTGGTCGACCTTGCCGTTCCGGTTGAGCGGCAGTTCCGGCAGGATGGCGAACGCGGACGGCATCATGGCCCGCGGCAGGCGTTCGGCGGCCCACTCGCGCAGCGCGCCGGCGTCCACCGTGCCGCCGGGCGCGGGTACGCAGTAGGCGACCAGCCGATTGTCGCCGGGCGTGTCCTCCCGGACCACCACCGCGCAGGTCCCGACCGCGTCATGGGTGAGCAGTGTCGCCTCGATCTCGCCGAGTTCGACCCGGACGCCGCGCAGCTTCACCTGGCGGTCGATGCGTCCCAGCAGGTCCAGTTCGCCGTCCGCGGTGAACCGGCCGAGATCGCCGGTGCGGTACATCCGGCCGCCGCGGAACGGGTCGGCGACGAAGCGCTCGGCGGTGAGGTCGGGCCGCCGGTGGTAACCGCGACCGACGCTGTCGCCGCCGAGGTACACCTCGCCGAGCACACCCGCGGGCACCGGGCGGCGGTCGGGGTCCAGGACGTACACCGTCTGGTTGACCATGGGACGGCCCGCGAGGACCGGTCCGGCCGGCCCCGTGCGCGGGGCCCGCCAGTACGTCGTGTCGACCGAGACCTCGGTGGCGCCGTACAAGTTGACGAGGTCACCGGGGAAGCGCTCGGTGAACCGGCTCACCAGTGTCGGCTGGAGCGGTTCGCCGCTGGCGAAGGCGTACCGCAGGTGTGTGCAGTCCCCGGGCCGTACCCGGGAGACGAACAGGTCCAGCAGGCTCGGCACGAAGTGCAGGCCGACGACGCGGTGGGCGCGCATCAGGCGGGACACCTCGGCCATGTCGAGCCGGTCGGAGCCGGGCACCAGCACGACCGTGGCACCCTGCCACAGGGGCCAGAAGATCTCGTAGGCCGAGACGTCGAAGGACAGCGGTGTGGCCTGGAGGAAGCCCTCGCCCTCGGCGAGCGGGAACGCGTGCTGCATTCCGGCCAGGTAGTTGACCACACCGCGGTGTTCGATGCGGACGCCCTTGGGGCGGCCTGTGGAGCCGCTGGTGTAGATCAGGTAGCACAGGTCGCCGGGGTCCGCGACGGGTTCCGGTGCCTGCGTGGGCAGGGTGTCCGGCAGGTCGGCGGGCCGGTCCACGCGGATGAGGTCCACGCCCTGCGGCAGCAGGGCGGCGTGCGCGGTGTCGGTGACGACCAGCGGCGCGCCCGAGTCCGCCACCAGGTACGCCAGCCGCTCCGCCGGGTGCTCCGGGTCGAGCGGGACGTAGGCGGCCCCGGCCTTCAGGATGCCCAGCAGCGTCCACACCATGGCGGGCGAGCGCTCCAGGCAGACGCCCACGGGTACGTCCGGCCCGACGCCCGGCACGGCGCGCAGCCGGTGGGCGAGGCGGTTGGCCCGCTCGTCGAGCTGACGGTAGGTCAGGGTCTCGGTGCCGCAGACGACGGCCACCGCGTCCGTGTCCTGTGCCGCCCGCTGCTCGAACAGCCCGTGCAGGGTCGTCGTCGGGACGGGCGAGGCGGTGTCGTTCCATTCGGTGAGGATGCGGTGCCGCTCGCCCGCGTCCAGCATCTCCACCTCGGACAGCGTGCTGTGCGGGCGAGCCGTGGCCGCGGCAAGCAGGTTGGTGAAGTGCCCGGCCATGCGGCGCGCGGTGTCCTCGGTGAACAGGTCGTCGGCGTAGACGACGGCGCCGTCCAGCGTGCCGTCCGCAGCCTCCGCGAGGTACACCGACAGGTCGAACTTGGCGTTCCGGACCGGGGTCTCGACGGGTTCCGCCGACAGGCCCGGCAGGTTCCAGGCGTCCGCGCCCGGGGCGTTCTGCAAGGCGAACATCGTCTGGAACAGCGGGTTGCGGGACGGGTCGCGGTCGGGGGCGAGTTCCTCCACGAGGCGTTCGAAGGGCAGGTCCTGGTGGTCGTAGGCGCCGAGCGCGGTGTCCTTGACCCGGTCGAGCAGCTCGGTGAACGTCGGGTCGCCGGACAGGTCGGTGCGCAGGACGAGGGTGTTGACGAAGAAGCCGATCAGGTCCTCGGTCTCGGCACGGTTGCGGCCCGCGATCGGGGTGCCGACCGCGATGTCCCGCTGTCCGCTGTAGCGGGCCAGCAGCAGCTGGAAGGCCGCCAGCAGGGTCATGAACAGGCTCGCGCCGCACTCGGCGGACACCGCGCGGGCACGGGCGGCGACCTCGGCGGGCACCGAGAACCGGACCACCTCGCCCCGTCCGCCGCGTTCCGCCGGCCGGGCGTGGTCGGTCGGCAGCTCCAACGGCTCCAGTCCGGCCAGGCGTTCCGTCCAGTAGGCGAGTTGCCGCTCCAGCGGCGTCCCGGACAACCAGGCGCGCTGCCACACCGCGTAGTCGGCGTACTGCACCCGCAGCGGGCCGGGCCCGGACGTGTCGGACCGGTCCGACACGGCTTCCGCGTACCGCGCGGACAGCTCGCGCACCAGCACGCCCACCGACCAGCCGTCGAAGGCGATGTGGTGCACGGTGACCGCCAGGACGCACTCCTCGTCGGCCAGCCGTACCAGCAGCGCGCGCAGCATCGGTCCGGTGCCGAGGTCGACCGGCCGCAGTCCGTCCTCGCGCAGTACTTCCGCCAGGGCGTCCTCGCGGGTGGTGGCGTCATCCACCCCGCGCAGGTCCCGTACCAGCATCCGCACCGGCCGCGCCGGGTCGATCAGCTGCACCGGCGAGCCCGCGGCGTCCGTGCCGAACCGGGTGCGCAGGATCTCGTGGCGTGCCACCACCGCGGTGAACGCGGCGTTCAGCGCGTCGATGTCCAGGGCGCCGCGGACACGGAAGGCGAAGGGCAGCAGGTACTCGGCCCGGTCCGGCTCCAACTGGTCCAGGAACCAGAGTCGTTGCTGCGCGAAGCTGAGCGGCGGCGGACCGCTGTCGCGCGGTACGGGCGGGATGCGGTCCGCGCCGGTGCCGTCCAGCTCCGTCACGGCCTCGGCCAGCAGCGCCGGGGTCGGCGCGCCGAACAGCGCGCGCACCGGGACATCGGCACCGAGCCGTCGGCGCAGCCGCGACACGACCTGGGTGGCCAGCAGCGAATGCCCGCCCAGCGCGAAGAAGTCGTCGTGCACGCCGATCCGGTCGACGCCCAGCACCTCGGACCACACTTCGACCACCGTGCGTTCGGTGTCCGTGCGCGGCGCGGTGTAGACGGCGTCCAGTCCGGACCGGTCGGAGGCGGGGGCGGGGAGCGCCCGGCGGTCCGTCTTGCCGTTCGGGGTGAGTGGTACGCGCTCCAGCGGCACGAAGGCCGCGGGCACCATGTAGTCCGGCAGGTCGCGCCGGAGGTGGGCACGCAGCGCGCTCGCGTCGAGGGGGCCCACGGGCACCACGTACGCCACCAGCCTCTGCGCTCCCGGAACGTCCTCGCGCAGCATGACGGTGGCGCCGGCGACCGCGGGGTGAGCGAGCAGCGCCGTCTCGACCTCGCCCAGTTCGACGCGGTAGCCGCGCAGCTTGACCTGGTTGTCCGCGCGGCCCACGAACTCCAGCCGCCCGTCCGGCAACCATCGGGCCTGGTCACCGGTGCGGTAGACGCGCCGCGGTGCTCCGTCCACGTCCACGACGGTGAACTTCTCGTCGGTCAGCTCGGGCCGGTTGAGGTAGCCGCGGGCCAGTCCGGGGCAGTCGATCCACATCTCCCCCGGCACTCCCACCGGCACCGGCCGGCCGTGGCGGTCGACCACGAAGACCTTGGCGTTGGCGACCGGCCGGCCGATCGGCACCCGGTCGACGGGCCCGGTGATCCTGGCGGTTGTCGCCTCCTGCGCGGCCTCCGTGGGTCCGTAGCCGTTGACCAGGGGCACCGCGCAGTGCCGGAACCACTCCCGGACCTGCTCCCGCTGGAGCGCCTCGCCGCCGAGCCGGACCAGCCGCAGCTCCGGGCCCAACGCGTCCGGCCCGTCCAGGTCGGCGGCCAGAGCCCCGAACGCCGAGGGGGTGAGCCACGCCACCGTGACCCGGTGCTCGCGCAGCGCCTCCGCCAGCCGGCCCGGGTCCCAGGCGTCGTCGCGCAGTACCAGGCAGGCTCCCGAGATCAGCGGGGCGAACATCTGGCCCACCGATGAGTCGAACGCGATCGACGCGAACTGAAGGACCCGGTCGTCGGACGTGAGGCCCAGTTCACGGCGCGTCTCCCGCATCCGTGCGCGCAGCGCGCCGTGGGTGATCTGCACGCCCTTGGGGCGACCGGTGGAACCACTGGTGTAGATCACGTAGGCCACGTCGTCCGGACCGGCCTGCGCCACCGGACCGGTGGAGGCGGTGTACGACCCCTCCGGCCAGGATCCGTCCAGCAGCAGCGCCTGCGTGTGGGCGGGCAGGCGGCCGGTGTGCGCGGCCTGGGTGACGATCAGCGTGGCGCCGCTGTCCTCGACCATGTAGGCGAGCCGGTCCGTGGGGTACGCGGGGTCCAGCGGCACGTATGCCGCGCCCGCCTTGTGGATGCCGAGCAGGGCGCACACCATGTCGGTACCGCGGTCCAGGCAGACCGCGACCAGGGTGCCCGGCCCGGCACCGCGCTCCCGCAGCCGCCCGGCGATCCACTCGGCGCGCTCGTCGAGCTGCCGGTAGGTCAGCCGGCCGGTGCCGCAGGTCACGGCCGGCGCGTCCGGGTGGTGAGCGGTGCGCTCCTCGATCAGCCGGGTCACGGTCAGCGTGTCCGGGACGTCGGTGTCGGCGCCGTTCCACTCTCCGAGGATCGTGCGGCGCTCGGCGGCGGTCAGCATCTCCAGCTCGGACAGCCGGGCGTCCGGGGTGGCGCAGGCGGCGGCCAGCAGCGTCTCGAAGTGCCCGGCGAGCCGCACCATCGTGGCCTCGTCGAACAGGTCGGTGGAGTACACGAGGGTGCCGTCCAGAGCGCCGTCGGCGGCCTCGGTGGCGTAGAAGGTGAAGTCGAACTTGGAGTCCTGGGCGGACACGTCGAGCTGCCGCACGGTCAGGCCCGGCAGCTCCCACGACCGGCTGTCGGGGGTGTTCTGGAGGACGAACATCGTCTGGAACAGCGGGTTGCGCGACAGGTCCCGCTGCGGCGCCAGCTCCTCCACCAGGCGTTCGAAGGGCAGGTCCTGGTGGTCGTAGGCGCCGAGCGCGGTGTCCTTGACCCTGGCCAGCAGCTCGGTGAACGTCGGGTCGCCGGACAGGTCGGTACGCATGACCAGCGTGTTCACGAAGAAGCCGATCATGTTCTCGATCTCGGACCGGTTGCGGCCCGCGATCGGGGTGCCGACCGCGATGTCCTCCTGTCCGCTGTAGCGCGACAGCACCAGCTGGAAGACCGCCAGCAGGGTCATGAACAGGCTCGCGCCGGTCTCCTTGGAGATCCTTCGGGCGCCGTCGGCGGTCTCCGCGGCCATGCGGAAGGTGAGCATGGCGCCCTTGCCGCTGTGCCGCGCCGGACGCCGGCGGTCGGTGGGCAGCTCCAGCGGTTCGGTGCCGGCCAGCCGGCCGCGCCAGTAGTCCAGTTGCCGCGCCAGCACGTCGCCGGTGAACCACTGGCGCTGCCAGACCGCGAAGTCGGCGTACTGGAGCGGAGGTTCGGACAGGTCTGCGGTCCTGCCCGCGACCCGTGCGCCGTACAACTCGGTCAGCTCCCGGGACAGCACCCCCGCCGACCAGCCGTCGAAGACGATGTGATGCACCGTCAGGGCAAGGAGGTGCTCGTCGTCGGCCAGCCGGATCAGCAGCGCCCGCACCACCGGTCCGGTGCCGAGGTCCATCGGGCGGAAGCCCTCGGTGTCCACGAGCGCGGTGGCCGCCTCCTCGCGCGCCTGGTCCCCGGTGACGGATCGCAGGTCGTGCACGGTGAGGGGCAGTGGCCTGGGCGGGTCGACGACCTGACCGGGGTTGCCGTCCGCGTCGCTGACGAAGCGGGTGCGCAGCACCTCGTGCCGGGCCACCAGCTCCGACAGCGACGCACGCAGCGCCGGGACGTCCAGCCGGCCATGGATGCGCAGACCCATGGGGATCAGGTATTCGGCCCGGCCGGGCTCCAACTGGTCCAGGAACCACAGACGGCGCTGCGCGAACGACAGCGGCAGCGGACGCCGGTCCCGGGGCGCGCGGGGTATGACCGGAGCGTCGTCCGGAGCCCCGGCCGCCACCAGGGCACCCATGGCGTCCGCCGCCTCCTCGACATCGAAGTCGGCTGACTCGAGCAGCCGGCGGGCCCTCAACAGGGCCTCCTGCGCGAGGAAGGACGCCACCGCCCGCACTGTCAACGGCTCGGGCAGCGGTTCCGCGCCGAATTCCGAACCGAATTCATCCGCGATCCGGCGGGCCATTTCCTTCGCCTGCGAGCGGGTTCCGCCCAGCCGGAAGAATTCGTCTTCCGCCGCGGCCACCTCAGTGCCGATCACCGCGTTCCACACTGCGGCGACGCGGGCTTCAGCCGGGGAGAATCCGCCCTGCTCGGCCACCTGTCCGGAGGCCGCGGCCATCATCGGATTCGTCGTCATGTGTCCACCAGTTCCTCGTCGTCGACCGTTCGCGAAAACCCTCGGAAACTCAGCCGAATCCGATGCTCGCAGAGCGATCACGGTGAGATAACTGGTTACTTCTGCCCGCCGGACGTGGACACTTCTGCCCTCGGGCGTGGGCACGGGAGGTGCGCGCGCCGGGCGGAGTTCCGCGCGTCGGCGAGGCGGGCGCGGGGAGCGGGGCAGCCGGCCGGGGCGGTCCACCGCCCGGCCGGCGCCGGTTCCGTACCGCGGCTCAGGCGACCGCCCTGGCCGCCTCCGCTCCCGGGACGGAAGCCGTACCGGCCGCACTCCCGTTCTCGTGCGTGGTGCCGACAGGGCTCGCGTCGGACACCGTCCGCTTGCGCATGCCCGCCCACTCCCGGTTCAGGGCCGGCACGCTGATGGCGACGAGGTAGAGCCCGCCCACGATCCACAGCGCCCCCGAGGTGCCCGCCACCGTCACCAGTCCCGCGCCCAGCAGCCCACCGAACGGGATGCCCGCCCACGTGACGGCCTGGGCCAGCGTCTTGACCCGCCCCAGCAACTGGGTGGGAATCAGCTCGTACGTCACGGCCCCGACGATCGGATTGACGAAGCCCGACCCCAGGCCGCCCAGCGCCAGCACCGCGAGTACCAGCCACAGCGGCGCGCCCGTGGCCATGGCCACGAAGCGCGGGACGCCGCCCAGCGTGCAGCCGATCAGGTAGACGGCACGCCGGGGCAGCCGCTCGCCCACTCCCGCGGCCACCAGCGCCGCGACGATCGATGTCGCGGCGAAGACGCTGACCACCAGGCCCACGGCCTCCGCGCCGTTGCCCGTCTCCTTCGCCCAGACCGGCAGCAGTACGGACATGAACGCCTGGTCGAGCAGGTTGGTGACGGCGAGCATGCAGACGATGGACCGCAGCAGTTTGGCGTCGCGCAGGAACACGGCGCCCTGGCGCAGCCGTGACAGGTAGCCCTCGGCCTCCTCGACCGGCGTCTCGTGCGGCTCGGGCGCCGGGTCGCTGAGGGTGGTGGAGACGAGCAGCGCGGACACGCCGAACAGGCAGGCGGTGATCCACAGGGCGTAGAGGCTGCCGAAGGAGGCGACGACCACACCGGCGATGGCCGGCCCGATGGTCGTCGCGGTCCGCTCGACCGCCGCTGACAGGCCGGTCCCCCGTTCCAGCGGAACCCGGGCCGCGCGGGTCGCCGCCGGCACGAAGAGCCCCTTGGCCCCGTTGGCCGGGCCGTCCGCCGCACCGACCACGGCCAGCAGTCCCAGCAGCAGGCCGAAGGACAGGTGTCCCGTGAGGTAGAGCAGCGGAGCGGTGGCCGTCGCGACGGTGGAGGCCAGGTCACCGGCGACGCTGATGCGCTTGGGGCCGACCCGGTCGATGATCGGCCCGGCCAGCGCCTGGGCTATCACGTACGGCACTATCTGGCAGAAGGCGACCAGACCGGTCTTGCCGACGCTGCCGGTCGTCGTCAGGACGAACCAGGGCAGGGCGATGGAGAGCACCCGGTTGGCCGACAGGGCCGCCGCGTTGGCCGAGAGCATGCCGACCAGTCCGCGAAGGACCCGGGGCCCGTCGGCCGGGGCGTCCGGGGAGGGCGTGCGCGTGCCGCTGTCGGCCGCCTGCTGGGCGGCCGTGTGCCGAGAGGTCATCTTTCTCACTCCGAGTCCGGGGGGTGGGAGACGTGCCGGTCCGCACTGGTGGGGAACAACTGGAACTGGAAGGCGACCCGCGCCGCGCCGTCGGGCAGCGGCGAACCCGCCGTCCGCGGCGCGGGGTTGCGTCGGCGGAGCAGCCGGTGGATGTCCGCCGACAGCTCTTTGGCCTCGGCGGGGGTGAGTGTGAGTACGTAGTCGCCGAAGTCCTGGGCTTCGCGCCACTCCGGCGGCAGCGAGGCGGTCGCCTCGACGGCGGTCGTCATCGCGTCGGACCAGACCCGGCTGAGGGCTTGCAAGTAGGCGATGCCGAGCCCCTCTCCGCCCGCCAGCACCGAGTCGTCCGGTACGACCGTGTTGACGTGCGCCGCCTGCCACCAGCGCTCACGGCGGCCACCGCCCCGTGACGGCGCCTCGACGATGAAGCCGTACTCGGCGAGCTGGCGCAGGTGATAGCTGGTCGCGCCGGTGTTCTGGTCGAGCCTCCGGGCGAGCGTGGTGGCCGTGGCCGGCCCCTCCGTCCGCAGAACCGTCAGTATCCGCACGCGCAGCGGATGCGCGACGCCCCGCAGGTTGCGGGCGTTCAGGCGGACCTGGGAGGGCTGTTCGAGGTGTTCCATGAACCCCAAGCTAGCTGACACAGACTTCTTTGCAAATAGTCCTGTGCACAGATTCCTTTGCATTATGTGAATGGCCGAGATCCGTCGGTGCACGGGGCGGCGTCGGGAACGTCCCACTCCTTGCAGCCCATGTCGCTTGGTGTGATCTCGCGGCATGGTGCGCGCGGGTCGAGCGAGTTGGTCGAGCGGCTGCCGCTGCCCGTAGTCGTTGCGCAGCCAGATGCGGCGGGCCTCGCCCAGTCCCTGGAGGTCAAGGTTGTCGAACCGGTCCGGCGTAGGCGACTTGAAGCTGGACTGCCCGGGAAGGCGGGCCGTTCGACGGCCGGGCCAGTGCGGCGTCTTACGGCTTGCCTGGTTACGGGTGCTGAAGGTCGGGGTGGCCGAGGGTCTGGGTGAAGCGACGGGCGGTGCGGGGGCTGATGCCGAACAGGCCGCCGAGGCGTTTGACGTCGCCGTCGGCGGCCTGGGCTTCGCGCAGCAGGCGGTCGTTGCGCAGCGCGCGGGTCGTGGGGTGGGGGCCAAGGTGGAGATGGCTCCGGCGGTGGCTTGCCGCGTTCGCATCGGCGCCGCTCGCTGTCACCTGCTACAGCGCTCTGGCTGTGCTCGACCCCAGTCCAGGCACGCTGCCGGCCAGAGCTCGCGCCCACAGCCGCGCGATGCCTGCGACCTCCTGCGTGACTGAAGCTGACGCCGTTGTCAGAGGCATGCTCTAGCTTCCCTCACGAGGCCGAGAACCGGTTTCGGTCCGTCACTCACCGAAAGAGATGGGTCACTTGACTGGCAAGAGAAACGCAGTATCCATCGCCCTGCTCTGCTCGATAGCCCTCCTGGGCGCCGGTACGGTACCGGCCGCCGCGGACAGCGTCGCCGACAGCAGTGCCACGCTGCCGATCGCGTCCGCTTCGGACATCGTGGTGGACGATGTCCACCAGCATGTGTTCATCAGTTCCCCCACCGACAACAGCGTCCTGGTCACCGACTTCAGCGGTGCGGTGGTCGGCGAGATCGACTCCGAGCCGGGCGCGCAGGGGCTGGCGTTGAACGACGACTCGACCTTCCTCTACGTGGCGCTACCGGATGCCCACGCGATATCCATGGTCAACACGAGCACCCTGCAGGAGTTGAACCGCATCCCGACAGGCATCAACGTCCAGCCGCGTCATCTGGCTGCCGAAGGCGACAAGGTGTGGTTCGGCTACGACTCGTCGCAGGAGGGCAAACTAGGGTCCTTCGACCGCAGTGCATGGAACGTCGCACTGGACCTCGACGGTAGCCACCACTTCGCGTCCGCGCCGGTACTGACGACGTCCAACACAGCCCCGGGTGTGCTGGTGGCCGGTTCGACCTGGCTGGGTACAACAGAGATCCAGGTGTACGACATCTCGTCCAATCCACCTGTGCCGACGGCGTACACCGCATTCCCCTCCGACGCGGGCAGCAGTGGACTCCAGGACATGGCCATCACGCAGGACGGCACCCGTGTCGTGACGGCCGGCGGGTCCGCGTCCGACGAGCAGGCGTTCCGTATATCGGACCTCAGCGCTGACGGCACCTACACGACCGGCCCCGGGGCGAACGCGGTGGCGGTCGCGATGGACAGCAGGATCGCTGCCGGTGTCCTGAGCCAGGACTCGCATGACGTCTCCGTCTTCCAGCCCGACGACAGCACAGCCCTGAAGAGCTACGACCTCACCGATGAACTGCTGCCCGCCGGTCTGGCCTGGACTCGCCTCGCTGATCGGCTTTTCGCCCTCGCTCAGCCACAGGGTGGTGGCCCCGTCACACTGCGCGTGATCGGCTCGCCCGCCAAGGTCTCGACCACTCTCTCACTGCAGGCTCCCGCCACAGCCCACCGGGGCAGGCCGTTGACCCTGACGGGTCTGATCACCTCGGGAATCCCGCTCTCCGACGGCTACACGGTCACGGTGACCCGCACCGACTCGGCCTCGCCCGGCGGCGTCGCAGTGGGCACTCCGTCTGTCGCCGGCGATGGCAGCTTCACGCTCACCGACACCCCGCCCGTGGCCGGAGCGGTCGTCTACACCGTCACGTACCCGGGCGACCACACGCGCGTCGGCGCAGAGGCCACGGCCACGGTGCAGGTGAGGTAGGGGCAGGCCCGCCTGCAAACCTGCCCGCGCAGGGGTGCACAGCTCTGCGTGACATCAGAAGCTGACATCTACAGAGGTGCAGAACCGCGCACGATGGCACGCCCGTAATCGGTGGGCGAGCCGACAGGCCCCAGCGGGCGAGCGGTCGGTGATGGTGCTGCACACGCCTACGGATCAGCAGGGTGCAGGTTCGAAGCCTGCCGTGTGCGCACAGACGAGAGAGCCCCGGAGAGACCTTGTTCCAGCGGGTGGTGCCGCCAGCGCCGGTTCGCCCGCAGGGTGGAGGGCATCGTCGGCGTGGGGGCCGCGAGGCACTGGCCGCGATCATCTTCGTGGCCACCTCGGGCTGCACCTGGAACCAACACCCGCCGGTCTTCGGTCTGTCCGGGGTGACCGCCTTTCCGGCGGTCACCCCGTGGACCGACGCCCGTGTGTGGGCCAAGCTCCACCGCCTGGTCCTGGACGAGCTCGGCTCCCGGGGCGAGCTGGACTGGTCGCGGTGCGCGATCGATTCCGTCAGCGCCGGGCCCGCAAAGGGGGCAGCTGACAGGACCGAATCCGACCGTCCGCGGCATCCCGCCCATCCGCTCCCGCCGTGGTCCTCGCCGCCGACGGCCCGGCAAGCCGCACGAAGCCAAGGGCTACGACTACCAGCACCCGCGGCGATGGCCGGCCTTCCGCGCATCCGGCACCGTCTCGCCCGCAAGGCCATCGAATCCTCACAACGCCTGGGACGGCACCGCTGGGTCGTAGAACGGACCGTGTCCTGGCCGCCCGGCTGTCGGCGCTCCACCGCCGCTACGAGCGCAAGCCGGAACACTTCCCCGCCTCGTCAAACCCTCAAGTACGCAAAGCCGCTCCGCGGCGACCAACGTCCCGCCCACCCCGGTGACGTCGCAGACCCGTACGCTGCGCGGGCTGAATCCGCAGGTTGACCAGCGCTTCTGCCCTGTTCGGTGCTGGGTGAGGAGGTTCCGAAGCGCGCACCGCAGGAGGCAAGGGTGGCTTGCCCGGCGCTGGTCGGGCGCATGGCCGAGCGGGCACGCCGAGTGCCCGCCGGTGGTCGCTCACGCACTCTGGCGCGCCGCGTCCGGCCCCGAGGACCGGGCACCGCACATGCTCGCGCTCATCCTCGACGGACTTCGCACACACCCGTAGACACCGACCACGAGACAGACCCCGTCAACTGAACGGAGCGGGTCGACTCGCCGGTGAACGGATGACGGTCGGAGCAGCGGGCGTGCTGACCGATGAGGCGTCAGTCCCCGCGGTCAGGCGGCAAGCCGGAGCCGGTCGCGCTCCTCTCACGCGTGACGCGTTGCCCTCGCGGTCGCGAGGACCGCGTCCGCCGAGCGGTCGAGGCGTACCCGGTGCTCAGGGGCGGCGAGCGCGATCATGCGCTCGACACGTTGGCTCAACGACAGCCCCCGCAGATCGGCGGAGCCGTACTCGGTGACCACTACGCCCGCGTCGCTGCGCGGTGTGCTCACCGGGCCGCTCAGCGCGGCCACGATCCGGCCGGCCGATCCGGCGCGCGACGGCAGCATGACCACCGGCACCCCTCCTGGGGAGCGCGACGCGCCCCGCAGGAAGTCGACCGCGCCGCCCACCGCCCCCACATAGCGGCCCTTGGCCACTTCGGCGTTGACCTGGCCGGTGAGGTCCACCTCGACGGCGGAGTTCAGGGCCACGAACCGGTGCTGGGCGGCCAGCACCGCCGGATGATGGGTGTAGCTGGTGGCGCGCAGTTCCACCCGGGGGTTGCGGTCGACGTGCTCGAACAGTCGGCGGGTACCGAGGAGCATGCCGCCCACCGTCTTGCCGCGGTCCACCGACTTGCGTTCACCGGTGACGACGCCACGCTCGATCAGCGGTACGAGTCCGTCCGGCAGGAGGCCGGAGTGGACGCCGAGATGGCGGCGGTCGTGCAGTTCGTCCAGCACGGCCTCGGTGAGGGACCCGACGCCGAACTGCAGGGTCGCCCCGTCCTCGATCAGTGCGGCGACGTTCGCCGCGATCGCCCGGTGCACGGGCTTCGGGCCGGTTCGCGGGCTTTCCACCGGAGGGTGGCGGGCGGGGACCACGGCCGCCAGGTCGTCGGCGGTCAGCGTGGGACCGCCGTGGGTCCAGGGGACGTCCGGGTGGACCTCACCGATCACGGTGCGGGCCGTGGCGAGCGCGTCCGCGAGATATTCGCGCGCGAGGCCCAGGCTGTAGTGCCCCCTGCTGTCGCGGGGCGAGAGCTGCACCAGTACCACGTCAGCCTTGATGACGCCGTTCCGGATCAGGTCGGGAAAGGAGGAGTAGTGCGCGGGCACGATGTCCAGGGCGCCGGCGGAGTACAGGTCGGCGTTTCCGCCCGCACCGGTGTACGAGTGGAGAGTCATCCACCGGGCGTTCTCCCGGGAGAGCGTCCGGGCCACCGGGATGCCCACGAACGCCTTGAGGCCCGCCGCCGGCCGTTGCCGCATCAGGTGTTCGACGAGGGTGCGGGGCTCGGCGCATGCCTGGGCCCACAGCACGCCGTCGCCGTCGCGCACGTACCGCGTGAGATCCAGGTCCTCCACCGATGCGAGCATGGGCGCCCCGGTCATCGCCGGGCTTCCGGGCAGAGCCACTCGCGCGCGTCGGCGGGCTTCGGGATCTCGCCGCGGCACAGCTGCTCGGCGGCCCAGGGGCGAGCGGTCGCGGGCTCGCCGACGCACGGCTTCGTCGGCCGCTCGGCGCTCCGCCTCCGGCTGCCGCGGGAGGCGGTCACCGACGTCGGCGCCGACCGGTTCTCCCACGTCCTGCCCAGCCCGGCCCGGACGGCGTTCATACCAGGCGACTCCGGCCGGGGCGTGGTCCTGCCCTCCCGGTTCACGCTCGCCGTGGTCAGGGCGCCTGATACCGACCTGCTCAAGAAGTGACCCGCTCAGTCTTCGACGTGGCGAGTCGCGCGGCGAGTTCCCGCTTGAGCACCTTGCCGCTCGGGCCCAGCGGCAGTTCCCTAGCGAACTCGACCCGGCGCGGGCACTTGTAGCCCGCCAGACGCTCGCGGCACCACGCCACCAGGTCGGCCGCCGACACGTCATCGAGCGCGAACCCGTCCCGGACCACGACGACCGCGCACACCTCCTCGCCCTGCCGGACGTCGGGTACGCCGACGACGGCGGTCTGCTCGACCGCCGGATGCCGCAGCAGGACCTCCTCGACCTCCCTCGGGTAGACGTTGTATCCGCCGCGCAGGATGACGTCCTTCTTGCGGTCCACGACGGACAGGTAGCCGTCCTCGCCGAGCACGCCCAGGTCACCGGAGCGGAACCAGCCGTCCACCAGGACCGCCGCGGTCGCCGCGGGCAGCCCGAGATAGCCGGCCATCACGTTGTGGCCGCGGATCACGATCTCCCCGATCTCGCCCGCCGGCAACAGCTCGACGGCTGCCTCGACGTCGGCACGGGCGACCGCCACCTCCACGCCGGTGACCGGCAGGCCCACGGTGCCGGGGCGGCAGGGGATGCCGGGCTGGTTGTAGGCGACGACCGGTGAGGTCTCGGTCAGCCCGTACCCCTCGTACACCTCGCATCCGAGAGTCTGCCGCACCTGTTCCAGGACCGGCACGGGCAGGGCCGAACCACCGCTGTAGGCGCGCTCCAGCGCGGGTGGAGCGGGGGCGCCGGCCGCCACGGCCTCCAGCAGTGCGTGGTACATCGTCGGCACGCCCATGAAGACGGTGCAGCCGTACCGGGCCATCAGCTCCAACGCGGGCACCGCGTGGAACCTGCGCATCAGCACCAGCGTCGCGCCGGCCGAGAAGCAGGTGCCCATGACACAGGTCTGGCCGAAGGTGTGGGACAGCGGCAGACACCCGAGCAGCACGTCGTCCGGCCGGACGGCGAACGGGGATACGGCGCTCACCTCGATGTTCATGACGATGTTACGGTGCGTGAGCATGGCCCCCTTGGGGCGGCCGGTCGTGCCGGAGGTGTAGAGGATCGCGGCGATGTCCTCGGGGCCCACGGGGACGAGATCCGCGAGCGCGGGTTCGGGGTCCGGGACGTCGAGCCGTACGGCCGCGGGGTGTTCACCCGCGACGGTGAAGAGCGCGACCCCGGTGGCGGTGGCCGCCGGGGCGCCCTGCTCCAGTGCGGACGCGTCGCATACGAGGGCCCGCGCACCGCTGTCCCGCAGCACGAACTCGATCTCCGCGGCACGCAGTTGGGTGTTCAGCGGGACCACGGTCGCGCCCAGCGCGAGTACTCCGTAGTAAACGGCGGGGAATTCCAGCGTGTTGGGTACCAGCACGGCGATTCGGTCGCCCGGCCCGGCGCCGAGCCGCCGCAGGATGCCGGCCACACCGCGTACCCGCTGCCACAGTTGACGGTAGGTCACCACGACGGAGTCCCAGATCAGGGCCGGATGGTCCGGTCGTCGTGCAGCCGTGTCGGCGAGCACGGCGGCGAGGGAACGGGTCACGCCGCCCCCTTCGCAGCCGCGTCCCGCCGGTCCGAGGCCGTCCGGATCTCCAGGTCCCGCCAGATCCCGGCCAGGGCCTCGGCGAACTTCTGCACGTCCGCCGGGGTGTGCGTGGCCGAGGGCGCGATCCTCAGCAGTTCCTCCCCGAGGCGCACACTGGGCGCGTTGATGGCCTGGACATAGATCCCGTGCCGGTCGAGCAGCAGGTTCGAGGCCTGCTTGCACAGGGCGTCGTCACCGACCAGCGCCGAGACGATGTGCGAGTCCGCGGACAGGTACGGGACATCGGCCTCGTCCAGCAGCCGCTGCAACAGCCCCGCGTTCTCCGCCAGGCGGCCCCGCTCGGTGTCGGACGACCGCAGATGACGTACGGCGGCCAGGGCGCCGGCGGCGATGGCGGGCGGCAGGGACGTGGTGAAGACGAACGCGCGGGAGAAGGTGCGGACGGTGTCGATCAGATCGGCGGGCCCGGCGATGTAGCCGCCGACCGTGCCCAGCGCCTTGGCGAGGGTGCCCATGACGACGTCGAAGCGGTCGGCGATGCCCTCGCGTGCCGCGATGCCCGCGCCCTGGGGGCCGTACATGCCGATCGCATGCACCTCGTCGAGGAAGGTGGTGGCGCCGTACTGGTCGGCGAGGTCGGCGATGTCGGCGAGGGGGGCCACGTCCCCGGACATCGAGTAGACCGACTCCAGCACGATCAGCTTGGGCGCGTCGGGGTCGGTGTCCGCGAGGAGTTCGGCCAGGTGGGAGACGTCGTTGTGGCGGAAGATGCGCTTGCGGGCACCGCTGCGCCGCAGCCCGTCGATGATCGATGCGTGGTTCCGCTCGTCCGAGAAGACCACGGTGCCCTCGGGCCGGCCGGCGATCACCGACAGCGCCCCGTCGTTCGCGGTGTAGCCGGAGGTGAACAGCAGCGCCGCGTCCTTGCCGTGCCAGTCGGCCAGTTCGCGCTCCAGCTCCACGTGGCGGTGGTTGGTGCCGCCGATGTTGCGCGAGCCGCCGGAGCCGGCCCCGAAGCGGGCGACGGTGTCGCGTACGGCCTCCACGACCACCGGGTGCTGGCCCATGCTGAGGTAGTCGTTGCTGCACCAGACGCTCACTTCGCTTTCCGACCCGTCGGTCCGGGCGACGGCACGGGGGAAGTGCCCCGCGCGCCGGCCGATCTCCAGGAAGGTGCGGGTGCGGCGCTCCTCCTCGGAGATGCCGTGGGTGAAGTACTCAAGATGCGTGGGCATGCTGCTTCCTTTGCGGGTGAAGAAGTGCGGGACGAAAGGGAGTTGTCGAAGTCGGGCAGGTGCGGCACTGCGGAGTCGCGGTCGCGCCTTGTCGCGTCTGTCGCGCGGCGTGCGGCGTGCGGATGTCGGTGCCGTTCCCGTCGCGAGGCCGCCCGGCGCCGCTGTGGCGTGTCCGCGCCGCGGTGGTCGCGGAGCCGGTGCGGCAGGGGTGTGCGGCGCCGCGTGGTCGCCCACCGCCCTCCTTCCTGCCGCGCAACGGTGGCGATGGTCAACGGGCCGCACCGCGGCGTGCGTTGACCTCTTCGCCGCTGACGGCAGCGGCCGAGCCGCTCCGGCCCGCATACGGCCCGGCATCGTGACGATCACGGTCGGGTTCCCGTCGCACCAGGCGGTACCAGCCTGGTCAGGAAGCCCGCGCCCTACGGCCAGCTCAGTACGAGGTTGCCCCGGACGTCGCCGTCCAGCAGGCGTTTGAACGCCGCTCGCGCGTCCTGGGGTGGCATCACGTCGTCCACGAGGGGCCGGATGCCCGTGGTGCGCATGAGCGCCAGCATCCGCGCGTATTCGTCCCGGGTGCCGCTGAACGACCCGACGATGTTGATCTGGTGGAAGTAGACCCGGTGCAGCCGGGCCGGTGAGACGTCGCCGGAGGTGGCGCCGGCCACGACGACCGTGCCCCCGGTGCGCACGCTGTGCAGGGAGTGCGTCCACGTCGCCCGGCCGACGCTGTCGATGACGGCGTCCACCTGTTCGGGCAGTTGTGCCTTGGGCTCCAGTACCTCGTGCGCGCCCAGGCGCCTGGCCAGCTCTCGCTTGTCGGCGGTACGGCTGGTGGCGTACACCCGGAGTCCGCTGGCCGCGCCCAGCGTGATCAGCGCGGTGGACAGTCCGCCGGCCGCGCCCTGCACGAGAACCGAGTCGCCGGGTTGCAGCCTGGCCTTGGTGAACAGCATGCGGTACGCCGGCAGCCACGAGCAGATCAGGCAGGCCGCCTCTTCCCAGGTCAGCTGGTCCGGGACCGGCAGCAGGCTGGTCGCAGGCACGGCGATGTACTCGGCCATCGTGCCGGGCCGGGCGCCCACGAGCTGCGCGGCCGGCAGGATCAGGGTCTCGTCCGCGGTGCCCGGCGGGGACTCCAGTACGGGATAGAGCACCACGCGCCGGCCCTCAGGGTCCTCCCCCGCCGCCTCGCAGCCGAGGATCCGCGGATACTTGTCGTGGTTCAGGCCGACACCCCGCAGGGTCCACAGATCCTTGTGGTTGAGGGACACGGACCTGACCCGGACCCGCAGCCACCCCTCGGGCACCTCCGGATCGGGGCGCTCGCCGACGGCCAGGGCGGCCAGCGGTTCCTCGGCGTCGGGACGTGCCGCGTAGACAGCCCTCACCGTCCCGCCCTCCCGCCCCGGCTGGTGCCCCACGGCCGATGCCCCGTGGCTCGCAGGTGTGGTGAAATGTCGTGACGCCGCATGGCAGCTCCTCGTCGTACGGGAGTTTCGGGTGTCGCGCGCCGCCGGGTGGCAGCGTCACGCTCGGGACCGTCAGCGGAATGCCTGGACACCGGTGACCGCCCGGCCGATGCTGAGGGTGTGGACCTCCTCGGTCCCCTCGACGGTGAGCACCGCCTCCAGGTTGGACATGTGCCGCATCACCGGGTAGTCGAGGGTGATGCCGTTGGCGCCGAGGATGCTGCGCGCCGTGCGGGCGACCTCGGTCGCGGCGCGCACGTTGGCGAGCTTGCCGAGGCTGAGCTGCGTGGGCTCCAGCAGGCCGGCCTCCTTCAGCCGGGCCAGCCGCAGCGCGGTCATCCCGGCGTGCGTGAGGTCCACCACCATGTCCGCGAGCTTGCGCTGGGAGAGCTGGAAGGAGGCGAGCGACCGGCCGAACTGCTCACGGCCGACGGCGTACTCGAGCGCGCTGGCGTAGCAGGTGCGGGCGGCGCCGACCACGCCCCAGATGATGCCGAAGCGGGCCTCGTTCAGGCACGAGAGCGCCGTCTTCAGACCGCGCGCCCCGGGCAGGGCCGCCGACGCGGGGACCCGCACCTCGTCCAGGGTGAGGCCGGCGGTGTTGGACGCCCGCAGGGCCAGTTTGCGGGTGATCTCCTGGGCGGCGAAGCCGGGCGTGCCGGTGGGCACGAGGAAGGCGCGCACCCCGTCCTCCGTGTGTGCCCAGATCACCGCGACGTCCGCGAGCGCGCCGTTGTTGATCCACGCCTTGGCGCCGTTGAGCACCCAGTCGCCGCCGTCGCGGCGGGCGAACGTACGCATCGAACCCGGGTCGGAGCCCGACTCCGGTTCGGTCAGGCCGAAGCAGCCGAGCACCTCGCCCGCGGCCATCCGGGGCAACCATTCCTGCCGCTGTTCCGCACTGCCCCAGCGGTGGATGGCGCACATGGCGAGGCAGCCCTGCACGGACACGAAACTGCGCAGTCCGGAGTCGACCGCTTCCAGTTCGCGGCAGGCGACGCCGTAGGCGGTGGCCGACAGACCGGCGCAGCCGTAGCCGTCCAGCTGCATGCCCAGCAGGCCGAGCGCGCCGAGTTCCTTGGCGATCGAGCGGGGCAGCTCCGCGCGCTCGTACCAGTCGGCGACATGGGGCAGCAGTTCGGTCGTCGCGTAGGCCCGCACGGTGTCGCGCATGGCCCGCTCGGTGGCGTTCAGCTCATCGTCCAGGGCCAGGAAGTCATGGGGGTCGGGTGTCCGTGCCTTCACCGGCTCGGAGTGCTCAACGCTTTCGGGGAGAGTCAAGTGTTTCCGCCCTCTTCGGTCCGTCAACTGTCTGGTCTCGGTCCCGCTGTGCTTCGGGTCGTGCCGTCGCGTCCCCCGCTCAGAGCGGGATGTTGCCGTGCCTGCGGGGTGGCCCCTCCGCGCGCTTGGTCGCCAGCAGCCGCAGCGCCCACCCGATCTGTGCGCGGGTGTGCGACGGCTGGATGACCGCGTCGACGTAACCGCGGTCGGCCGCGGCGTAGGGAGTGGCCTGGTCCTCGTACTCGCTCACCAACTGGGCGCGGCGCTGGGCCAGTTCGTCGCCCTCCAGCCGCGCCAGTTCCCTGCGGTGGAGGATGCCGACGGCTCCCGCGGCGCCCGTCACGGCGATCTGCGCGGTCGGCCAGGACAGGTTGACGTCGGCGCCGAGGTGCTTGGAGCCCATGGCGCCGTAGGCACCGCCGTACGCCTTGCGCGTGATCACCGTGATCTTGGGGACGACCGCCTCGGCGTAGGCGTAGATCAGCTTGGCGCCCCGCCGGATGATCCCGTCCCACTCCTGGTCGACGCCGGGCAGGAAACCCGGCACGTCCACGAACGTCAGCACGGGCACGTTGAACGCGTCGCAGGTGCGCACGAAACGTGCCGCCTTCTCCGAGGCGTTGATGTCCAGGCAACCCGCCACCTGGGTGGGCTGGTTGGCGACGACCCCGACGCTGCGCCCGGCCACCCGGCCGAAGCCGACGACGATGTTCGGTGCGAACATCCTCTGCACCTCAAGGAACTCGCCGTCGTCGAGCACCCGGGTGATGACCTCGTACATGTCGTAGGCCTGGTGCGGCGAGTCCGGGACGATCGTGTCCAGTTCGAGATCGGTGGCGGTGAGCCCGTCGGCGCTCGAACGTGCCTGCTCCGGTGGGGAGAAGACCGGCGGCACGGAGAGGTTGTTGCTCGGCAGGTAGCTGAGCAGGTCCTTGGCGTAGGCCAGCGCGTCGTCCTCGTCGGAGGCGAGGTAGTGCGCCACCCCCGACCGGGTGTTGTGCGGGCGGCCACCGCCGAGCGTCTCGAAGTCCACCTCCTCCCCGGTGACGGCCCTGATGACCTCGGGCCCGGTGATGAACATGTGGCTGGTCCGGTCGACCATGACGGTGAAGTCGGTGAGCGCCGGGGAGTACACCGCTCCCCCGGCGCACGCGCCCATGATCAGGGAGATCTGCGGGACGACGCCGGAACAGCGCACGTTGCGGAAGAAGATCTCGCCGTAGCGGCCGAGCGTGCCGACGCCTTCCTGGATGCGGGCACCGCCGCCGTCGTTGATCCCCACCAGCGGGCAGCCGACCCTGGCGGCCAGGTCCATCAGCTTGACGATCTTGTCGCCGTGCACCTCACCGAGTGTTCCGCCGAAAACGGTGGCGTCCTGGCTGTAGACGGCCACCGGACGGCCGTCGATCGTGCCGGTGCCGGTGACGACGCCGTCCCCCATGGCGTGCCGCTCCGGTGAGCCGGCGGTCGGCGCGTGCCGGGCCAGCGCATCGAGTTCGACGAAGGAGCCGGGGTCGAGCAGGGCGTCGATGCGCTCGCGCGCCGTGCGGCGTCCCTTCGCGTGCTGGCGTTCCACGCCGGCGGCGCCGCCGGCGCACATCGCGGCGTCGATCCGCTGCTGGAGGTCGGCCAACTTGCCCGCTGTCGTGCGCGGGTCGGGGGTGTCGGGGGTGGTGACGGCGGAGACCCGCGCGGGACCGGTGGCGATGCTCATGATCGCCCGGCCGACCGCCACCGTGCGGTCCGCGGGGCCGTGGCCCCACGGTCGGCACCGACTTCCCTGGTCACAAACTCCATCGGCCTCTCCTGCTAAGCTGGCTGAACTGTCCGCTGGTCACCGTAAGTTGGATATCCCGCACGCCACATCCCCCGGTCTGACGGCAGGTGACGCATTCACGGCCGGCGGATCGGCCCGGCCGGCCGGGGTTCTTCCTCGAAAGGCTTCGATGTCGATCACTCCCGCCGATGAGGTGCTGTCGCGCACGGTGGCCACCCTGCGAGGTGCCGGATGCGTGTTCGCGGAGGAGGAGGCGGCGCTGCTCCTCGATGCCGCCGAGACACCCGCCGAACTGGACGTGCTGGTGCACCGCCGTGTGGTCGGCGAGCCGCTGGAGGTCATCCTCGGCTGGGCCGAGTTCTGCGGCCTGCGGATCCGGGTGAACGCCGGGGTGTTCGTCCCACGTCAGCGCACCCGGTTCCTGGTCGACCTGGCGGCGGAGTCGGCCCGGCCGGGCTCGGTCGTCGTCGATCTGTGCTGCGGAACCGGAGCGATCGGTGCCGCCGTCGCCGCGCGGGTGCCCGGGATCGAGCTGTCGTGCGCCGACATCGACCCGAACGCGGTCGCCTGCGCCCGGCTGAACGTCGGCGCAGACGCCCACGTGTACGAGGGCGACCTGTACGACGCGCTGCCCGGCTCGCTGCGCGGTCGCGTGGACGTCCTGGTCGTCAACGCTCCGTACGTGCCGACGGACGAGATCGCGATGATGCCGCCCGAGGCACGTGACCACGAGCCGAAGTACACGCTCGACGGGGGCGCCGACGGTGTCGAGGTGCACCGCCGGGTCGCCGCCGGGGCACCGGCGTGGCTGGCGCCGGGCGGCAGACTGCTGATCGAGACCAGCGAGGAGCAGGCCCCACTCACCGCGCGGGCGATGGCCGACCACGGCCTCGTCCCCCACGTGTCCACGAACGACGAGATGTACTGCACGGTCGTGGTCGGCACCCGCGCCGCCGGTTAGGCCCTGTCGTTGTCCGGCCGGTGGATCCTCATCCGGCCGGGACCGGTACCCGGTCGGCGAACTCCCGCAGAGTCGCCCGGACATGGTCGTGGACCGCGTCCATCTGTGCTTCCGTGAAGCACTCGGTGCTGTAGGGCATTTCGATGCGGAAGCGGTCGCGGACCGTCATCAGCACGGCGAGCACCGGGCCGTGCTGCAGGAACGACGGCGCCTTGCTGGACACCGCGAACCCCCGCATGTCCGTGATCTCCAGGCCGGGCGGAGACGGCGGCAGGATGACGCGTCCGATGTTGGTCATCACCACGCTCGCCGCCAGCAGGTGCGGGGTGGCCAGCAGCCGGTCCAGCGACTGCAGTTCCAGGGCGGGGTCGCCGCGGCCGACCGCGGCTTTGAGGCCGGTGGCGAGCCGACGGCCCAGCGCGACGAGGTCGGCCCCCGCCGGTACGTCGACCAGATCCTGGTACCACGAGGCCGCGGGGACCATCACCTCACGGCTCAGCCGGGGCTCCACCCGCTCGCGCAGGTCCACCGTGGAGACGCAGCCCAGCCGGTGGTCGGCGTACTCCGCCGGCAGGCCGGAACGGACGGCCGCGAGGATCGCCGCGCCCACCAGCCCGTGCACCGACACACCCGCGCTCCGGGCGAACGCCAGGAGACTCGCGGTCTCGGAGACGTCCAGCTGGAGCCGGCGTGACTGGGTCCGGCCCTGCTGGGGCGCCACCTCGCCGGACCGGGCCGCGAGGTACGGGAGGGCGCCGACCGGGGCGCCTTCGGCCCGGTCGAGCCGCCCCTGGACGTAGGCGGCCACGTCGGTCTCGGTGACGGGTGCGAGGCGGTCGTCGATCGCCGCCGGCCAGTCCTCCCGGACGGGCCGGACGGGCGGGTGTGTGCCTGCCTTGATGTCGGCGTAGTACTGCCACAAGCGGACGCACAGCGCGGTCGCGCTGCGGCCGTCGCAGATCGCATGGTCGGTCCCGAGGACCAGCGTGTCCTCGTCCGCGCCGGTCAGCAGCACCGCGCGGACCAGCGGGCCGCCCAGCGGCAGCGGCGTGTTCCACTCCTGCACCAGCCCGTCCGGGCTGCCGGCGCGCACCACCAGGCGCGGCAGTTCGTCGGGCTTCAGCGGGCTGAGGAAACTGCCCTCGGCGTCCTGCTCCAGGCGGCTGCGCAGCGACGGGTGGTCGGCCAGCACCGCGGCGAACGCCGCGCCGAGCGCGTCGGGGTCGACACCGCCGCGCACCGTGATCGTGCGCACGGCCTGGGTTCTCATCTCCCCGGCGTACAGGTTCTCCGAGCGGGATAGGTTGCGACGCATGTCCATCCTGTTCTGTCGACGGTGACGAGGGCGATGAGCCGAGCGGCGTGGGCCGCGTCGAGCGGGGGAACGGGGTACCGGGCTTCAGTCGAGCGTGCCGCCGAGGATGCCGTCGCGGACCGCGCGGAGTTCCTCGTCATCGGTGATGGTCCGGGACTTCTCGATGCCGGCCCGCACCGTCAGCAGGCGCCGGCCCTTGAGCACCACCTGTCCGTCGGCGACGGCCCGGCTGTGGAGCTGGGGTGCGCTCTCCTGGGTCACGGCCGCCAGCTTCACGTTCGCCAGGTCCTGGAAGGCGTACCACTCGGCAGGCTCGCGGACCTTCGGAGTGAAACGGAAGACCACACTCCAGCGCCCCAGCCGCGGTCTGCGCTCCAGGAGCACGCCGTCGCCGTCCTCGACGAGGCGGTACCGGCAGCCGTACTGCACCTGCTCGCGCCCGTCGGTGGCACCGTCGAGCCGCAGGGGTTCGAGGAACGACGGTCCGGCGTAGCCCACGTCGACGAGCCAGCGCGCTCCGTCGACGCGGGCCACCATCAGCATGTGCTCGACATCGACGCCGTACTCCGCCTCCCCCTCGGCCGTGGTCCCGGCGATCAGGTCGACGTCGTAGCGGAGGTCGCGCAGCAGGCGCAGGAACAGCCGGGTCATCTGGACGCAGCCGCCGCCGTGGCCCGCCGCGACGACGGCGTCGAAGGTGGCGTCCTGGTCGAAGTCGACCAGATCGACCACCTCGCCGCTCGCGGTCGGCACGGCCAGGGAGCCGGTGCTGCTGAACGGCACGGTCTCCATGTGCCGCTTGTGCAGCCGGACAAGGGTGGTCAGGTCGGGCGCGGGACGCCCGGCCCGCTCGCTGTCGTGGCCCAGCCGCCGTAGGTAGGTGTCGGTGTCGAACACGGTCACTGCCTCTCTGTTCCGGGGAGTCGCGCTGTGCGTCGCGCCGCTGCCGCGGGTGCGCAACCGTCAGGCATCGGCCATCGCCCCGTCCAGGCGTGCCAGCAGGTAGCCGGTGAGCGCGGCCGGCGTCGGGTGGCCGAAGACGGCCGCGGAAGTCAGCCCGGTGCCGGTACGGTCGCCGATCCGCCGGGACAGCTCGATCGCCAGCAGCGAGTCCAGGCCCAGTTCGAAGAACCCGCGCTGGGCGTCGACCGGTTCGGCCGGATCCAGTTCGAGCACCTCGGTCAACTGCGCTCGCACCAGGTCCAGTACGGTCCGCTCCCGCTCGTCGGGGCTCTGCCCGGCCAACTGCTCCCTCCACCCGTTCTCGGCACCCGCGGCGGACTCCGCCGTGTGGGCGGCCGACCGCCGACGTGAGCGGACCAGCCCGCGCAGCAACGGCGGCACGGGACGGCCGGCCGCCGGAGCGGCCCACTGCTCGGGCCGGCCGGGCACCGGGAACGGCTCGCCGGAGCGCAGCGCCTCGGACACCGCCGACAGCGCCACGTCCGGGTCGGGCGCGCCGCCGGTCCCGGCCACAGCGGGCAGCAGCACCGGGGCGCTGCCGGCCTGCCCGGCCATCCGGCGGCGGGCCACGACCGCCCGCGCGAAGCCGTCGGCCGCGGCGTTCGCCGGATGATGCACCGGCCCCAGCAGGGCCGCTGCCGAGGTGACCACCAGGAACAGGGCGAGGCGGTCGTCCGCGGTGAGGTCGGCGAGGTGGCGCAGCGACTCGGTGCGCGCGGCCAGCACCTCGGTGAGCCGGTCCGCGTCCAGCTCCGCGAGCCGGGTGTCGTCGGGCAGCCCCGCGGCGTGCACCACGCCGGTGAGCGGGTGCTCGTCCGGGATGCCGTCCAGCAGCCGGCGCAGCGCGTCCCGGTCGGCGACGTCGCAGGCCCGGACGGTCACCGACGCGCCGAGGGCGGTGAGGTCGGCGGCCAAAGCCGCAGCGCCCTCGGTGCCGGGTCCGCCCCGTCCGGCGAGGACGAGGTGGCGCACACCGTGCTCGGCGGCCAGGTGCCGGGCCACCCGGGCGCCGGCCGTGCCGGTGCCGCCGACGACCAGGACGGTGCCGTCCGGATCGAGGGCCGGGGCCGTGGCCTCCGTCGTGGCGACCGGTACCAGCCGCGGCACGTGCACCCGCCCGGCGCGCACGGCGGCCTGCGGTACGGCCGCGGCCAGGACCCGGCCCAGGCTTGCCGTGCCGCGGTCTGCAGGTGCGGTGCGGGGCTCTTCCGGTGCGTCGTCGAGCAGCACGAACCGTCCCGGGTACTCGGCCTGGATCGCGGCGTACATCTCCCACACCGCCGCCGCGGCCGGGTCGGGCGCCGCCGCACCGGTGTCCCGGGGACCGGCCGGCACCGCGGCGCGGGTGCGCACCACCAGGGCCCGGCCCGCCAGATCCGGCTCGTCCAGCCAGGCCTGTGCGACGGCGAGCGCCCGCCGGCAGGCGTCCTCGGGTTCCCGGCCCGCGCCGACGTCGAACACTGCGGTCGCTGCGGCTCCCAGGGGCGACGGGTCCGCGGCAACCCGGTACACGGCGTCGTCGCTGTCGACGGTGACGATCTCGACGGCGCTACCCGGCCGCCCGTCGTCGAGCGGGACCCATTCGGTCCGCAGGGCACGGCCGCCCCGTCCCGCCGGTGCCACGGTCGCCGGCCCGGCCGTGATGCGGGCCGCGGTGAGCACCGGCAGGCCCGTGTGGTCGGCCGCCTCCAGGCTGACTCCGTCGCCGGTCCGCCGCAGCCGGACGCGCAGCGCCGAGGCGCCGGACGCGTGCAACACGACCTGCTGCCAGGCCGACGGCACGTGGCCCGCCGGGAAGCCCGCCACGTGCGCCGCGGCCTCCAGCAGCAGCGGGTGGACGCCGAAACGGCCGACGGCGTCGGTCTGGTCGGCGGGGACGGCCACGTCGGCGTAGACGTCCTCGCCGCGCCGCCACACCGCGCGCAGGGCCGGCGGCACGGCGGCGCCGGTCGCCACGGGCAGTTCGTCGAGGCCGACCGGTTCGGCGCCGGCCGGCGGCCAGGGGGCCGGGTCCGGCTCGGGCTCGGTGGCGGGGGCGGTGGGTGACAGCACGCCCTGTGCGTGCAGGGTCCACACGGGCCGGTCCCGGTCCGTCGTCGCGGGTGCCGACCGCACGGTCACCGGACGGCGGCCGGCGGCGTCGGCGCCGTCGACGCAGATCTGCAGCCGTGCCGCGTCCCCGGGGCCCAGGACCAGGGGCGCCGTCAGCTCCAGCTCCTCCAGGTCACCGCAGTCGACCTCGTCCCCGACCCGGATGGCCAGCTCGACCCAGAGCGAGCCGGGCACCTCGACCGGACCGCCGTCGGTACCGGCGGTGAGCCAGGGCTGATCGTGCGCCGAGAGCCGTGAGACGGCCATCAGCCCGTCCGAGCCGGGCAGTTCGACCATCGTGGTGAGCAGCGGGTGCTCGGTGCGGGCCAGGCCGAGAGCGCCGGTGTCGGTGGTCCGCGAGCTCCGCAGCCAGTAGCGCCGGTGGTCGAACGGATAGGTCGGCAGCTCGCGGCAGAGGTCCCGCCAGCCGGCCTGTCCGGTGGGGAGGGCCGTCGCCCAGGAGACCGGCAGGCCGGCGGCGAAGGCTTCCGCGAAGGCGGTCGTCAACCGCTCCCGGCCGCCCTCGCCGCGCCTCAGGGTGGCGAGCACCGGCGTGGTCCGGCCGGTGTCGTGGATGATGTCGAGGAGGGACGGGACCAGCCCGGGATGGGCGGAGACCTCGACCACGGCGCGCGCGTCGGCGCTCACCGCGCGGACAGCGGCGTCCAGTTCGACCGGCCGGCGCAGATTGCGGAACCAGTAGCCGGCGTCCAGGAGTTCGTCGGGGCCGATCCAGCGACCGTCGACGGTGGAGTAGAACCGGCAGCCCGGGACGAGCCCCTGTGCGGGCCGTTCCCCGATCCCGTCCAGGGCGGCCAGCATCGGCTCCTGGAGTTCGTCGACGAGGAACGAGTGGGAGGCGTAGTCCGCCCGGATCCTGCGGAACCAGAGCTGCTGGTCGGCCGCGGCGGCGGCCAGCTCCTCGATGGCGGCGCGTTCGCCGGAGACGGCCACGTTCACCGGACCGTTCACCGCGGCGATCTCTACCCGGCCCCCGTAGTCGGCGAGCATCTCCGTCATCCGTGCGCGGCTCACGCCGACCACGAGCATCCCGCCGGTGGACGGGAGCGCCGCGGCCATCCGGGAGCGCAGCACGATCGCGCGCAGCGCGTCCGGCACGGACAGCAGGCCCGCGACGCATGCCGCGGCGATCTCGCCCTGCGACGCGCCGAGCACCACGTCCGGCACCACACCGGCGGACGCCCAGAGCTGGGCCAGACCGGTCATCATGACGAACGAGGCGGGCTGGATCACGTCCACCCGGGACAGATCGTTCTCGCCGCCGAGCGCCTGCTCCAGCGTCCAGTCGAGGTCGTACTCGGCGAGCAGCGCGTCGCATCGCCGCACCCAGGCCCGGAACTCGGGCGAGTGGTCCATCAGTTCGCGGCCCATGCCGACCCAGTGGCCGCCCTGGCCCGGGAAGAGGAACACCGTCTGGGTGCCCGGGGTGGACGATCCGCCCGGCGCCCGGTCGGCACCACCGGCGGCCAGCGCCCGCAGCCCGTCGACCAGTTCGGCGCGGTCGGCCGCGATCACGGTGGTCCGCGTCTGGTGCCGGGTACGTCCGTGGGCCAGAGCGGTGGCCAGCGCGGGCAGGGGCGCGGTGCCACGCTCGGCGAAGTCGGCCAGCCGATCCGCGAGCGCGGCCAGCCGGGCCGGGCTGCCGGCCGTCAGGACGAAGGGCAGCGGGGCGTCCTCGGCGGGGCTCCGCACCGGCTCGACCGCTCGCCGCGGCGGCTCCTCCAGGATGAGGTGGGCGTTGGTGCCGCTGAGGCCGAACGCGGACACGCCCGCGCGGCGGGTGCGGCCGGGCCGGGACGGCCACGGCCGGGCGTCGGTCAGCAGCTGGATCGTGCCGCTGGACCAGTCCACCTCGGGTGTGGGGGCGTCCACGTGCAGGGTGGCCGGCAGTGTCTGGTGGCGCAGCGCGAGCACCATCTTGATCACGCTCGCCACGCCCGCGGCGGCCTGGGTGTGACCGATGTTGGACTTCACCGAGCCGAGCCACAGTGGCTGCTCGGGGTCGCGCCGGCCGTAGGTGGCCAGCAGCGCCTGGGCCTCGATCGGGTCGCCCAGCCGGGTGCCCGTGCCGTGCGCTTCCACGACGTCCACGTCGGCGGGGGCCACCCCGGAGACCGCGAGCGCGCGCCGGATCACCCGTTGCTGGGCCGGCCCGTTGGGCGCTGTGAGCCCGTTGGAGGCGCCGTCCTGGCTGATGGCGGAACCGCGTACCACGGCGCTGACACTGTGTCCGTGGGCGTGGGCGTCGGCCAGGCGTTCCAGCAGTACCACGCCGACGCCCTCGCCGTTGCCGGTGCCGTCGGCGGAGGCGGCGAACGCCTTGCACCGGCCGTCGGCCGCGAGCCCGCCGTTCTTGGCGAACTCGACGTAGGCGCCCGGCGTGGCCATCACGGTGACGCCGCCGACCACGGCCAGCGAGCACTCGCCGTTGCGCAGCGCCTGCATGGCCAGGTGCATCGCCACCAGGGAGGAGGAGCAGGCGGTGTCCACGGACACCGCCGGGCCGGTGAAGCCGTACACGTAGGACACGCGGCCGGAGACCACGGAGACCGCGCCGCCGGTGCCGCGCAGGCCGTCGGATTGCGCGTCGCCGCCGAACATGCCGTAGCCCTGGCCCATCACACCGACGAACACGCCCACGTCGGTCCCGCGCAGCGCGGCCGGGTCCAGGCCGCCGTCCTCCAGGGCCTCCCACACGACCTCCAGCAGCAGCCGCTGCTGCGGGTCCATCGCCGTCGCCTCGCGCGGGGAGATGCCGAAGAACCCGGCGTCGAACTCAGCGGCGTCCGCCAGGAAGCTGCCGGCCTCCACGGGGACGGTGGACAGGTCCCAGCCGCGGTCGGTCGGGAACGGCGACCGTCCCTCCCCACGGCGGATCAGCAGCTCCCACAGGTCGTCCGGTCCTCGTACCCCGCCCGCCAGCCGGCAGCCGAGTCCGACGACGGCGATGTCGTCGTGAGCTCCGGCGGCCACCACCGGCGCCGCCTCGGCGGGTGTGGCGGTGCCGGCCAGTTCGTCGCGCAGGAACCCGGCCAGTTGCCGGGGGGTGGGGTAGTCGTAGACCAGGGTGGCGGGCAGGGTCAGTCCGGTCGCGGCGGCCAGGCGGTTGCGCAGTTCCACCCCGCCGAGCGAGTCCATGCCGACGCTCTGGAAGGCGGTGTCCGGATCGATGTCGTCGGCGGACCCGTGGCCCAGGACGAGGGCGGCGCGGGAGCGGACGAGGGTCAGCAGCCACGCCTCCTGCTCGGCCGGGGAGCGGCCGGCGAGCGCGGCGAGCAGATCGCTCGCGGCGGCCGTGTCTTCGGCGCGCCGGCGCGCCCTGACGAGGTGCCGCAGCAGCGGCTGGACCGGACCGCCTGCGGCGGCGTCGGCGCGGGCGGCGGCGAGATCCAGCTTGATCGGCACCAGGTGTGCCTCGCCGCCGTCGAGGGCGGCGTCGAACAGGGCGAGGCCTTCCTCCGGTCGCAGCGGCAGCACGCCGCCGCGGCGCATCCGGGCCCGGTCCGTGGTGTCCAGGTGCCCGGTCATGCCGCCGCTCTGGTCCCACAGGCCCCAGGACAGGGCCACCCCCGGTCGGCCGGCCGCGCGGCGCGCCGTCATGAGCCCGTCCAGGTAGGCGTTGGCGGCGGCGTAGTTGGCCTGTCCGGCGGAGCCGAGCAGGCCGGCGGCCGAGGAGAACGCCACGAACGCGGCGAGATCGCAGTCCCGGGTCAGCTCGTCCAGGTGCCGCGCGCCCTCGGCCTTCGGACCGAGGACGGCGGCGAGGCGGGCCGGGTCCATCGCGCCGAGCAGACCGTCGTCGAGGACGCCTGCGGTGTGGACGACGGCGGTGAGCGGGTGGGCGGCCGGGATGCCGGCGAGGAGCGTGGCCACGGCGGCGCGGTCCGAGACGTCGCAGGCGGCCACGGTCACCGCGGCGCCCAGTCGGGACAGTTCGGCGACGAGTTCCTCGGCGCCTTCGGCCGCCGGTCCTCGCCGGCCGGCCAGCAGCAGGTGCCGGGCACCCCGGGCGCGGACCAGGTGGCGGGCCACCAGGGCACCGAGCGAGCCGGTGCCGCCAGTGATCAGGACGGTGCCGTCGGGGTCCAGCGCGGGCTGCCCGGCGCTCGGCTCCGCGAGCGGCCCGGCGGGCGCCAGGCGGGGTAGCAGGAGGGTGGTGCCGCGCACCGCCGTCTGCGGTTCGCCGGTGGCCAACGCCGTCGCGACCGCCGCCTCGGTGTCCGCCCCGGGGTCGAGGTCGAGCAGCAGTGTCCGGCCCGGCATCTCGGCCTGGGCGGCGCGGACCAGGCCCCAGACGGCGGCCGAGGGGGCGTCGGTGGCGGAGGCCGGTCCGGTGGGCGCGGCGCCGCGGGTGACGACTACGAGCCGGGCGTCGGCGGGAGCCTCGTGCTGCCAGGCCTGGAGCACGGCGAGCACGTGCGCGAGCAGCGGCTGTGCGTCGCCGCCGGGGGCGACCTCCAGCACCGCGGCGGCCGGCGGGCTGTGCTGCGGTTCGTCGTGCCCGGTCCCCCCGGTCCCCTCTTCGGCGGTCCACACGGGTCCGGGAGCGGGCACGGTGGCCCGCGCCGCGAACGCCGTCACGTCCGCGGGGCTCGTCACCGGAACCGTCACGGTCTGCCCGGACGGTACCGCGGAGGGTTCCGTGGCGGTCCAGACGACCCGGTACATCGCGTCCGCGGCGGCGCCGGCGCCCAGGTCCTCCGGCCGGATCGGCGCCGCCGTCCAGGACCGGGCGGACAGCACCGGGATCCCGGACCCGTCGGTCGCCTCAAGACTCCACCGGTCCTCGCCGAGCGGGGTCAGCCGGGCGCGCACGCGGCGTGCGCCGCTCGCGTGCAGCACGACCTCCTCCCACACCGTGGCGGCCGTGGAACCGGCCGTCACCGCCCGCGTCACCGCTTCCAGCAGGGCCGGGTCGAGGCCGAACTCCGGGGCGCCGTCGGGGCCGGTGCCGTCGTCGGTGAGCGCGACCTCCGCGTACGTCTCCTCGCCCCGGCGCCACATGCCCAGCAGCCCGGGGCTCTCCTCGGGCGTCTCGACCGGCTCGGCCCCGGCCGGCGGCCACGCCCGCGGCGCCGGGTCGGGCGCGGCCGGCGTGCGCGCGGACAGTTCGCCGACGGCGTGCCGGACCCAGGTGCCGGAACCGTCCTGGGCACCGTGGATGGTGACCGGGCGGCAGCCCTGCTCGTCGGCCGCACCCACGGTGATCTCCAGCCGTACCCCGGCGTTCGGCGGAACGACGAGCGGGGTCTCGACGGCGAGGCGCGCCACCACCCCGCAGCCGACCTCGTCACCGGCCCGGACGGCCAGGTCCAGGAGTGCCGCGCTGCTCACCACGGTGGCCCCGTGCACCCGGTGCCCGTCCAGCCACGGATGGGTGGCCGACGACAGCCGTGCGGTGCCGACGAACCCGCCGGTGTCCGGCACGGGGACGACGGCGGACAGCAGCGGGTGGTCGGCGGGCAGCTGTCCGAGGCCGGCCGCGTCGGTGCGTCCGGCGGCCGTCTTCACCCAGTAGTGCGTGCGGTCGAAGGCGTACGTCGGCAGCTCGACGGCGGACGCGCCGGCCGGGAGCAGTGCCTGCCAGTCGGCCGGGACGCCCCGTACGAACAGCTCGGCGAGCGCGCCGATCGCGGTCTGCGCCTCGTCGTGTCCGTCGCGCAGCATCGGCGCGCACACCGGCTCGGTGCCCGAGGCGGCGGCCGTCTCCAGCATCGGCGCGGTCAGGGCCGCGCCCGGTCCCATCTCCACGAACAGCCTTCCGCCCTGGTCGAGCGCGGCGGCCATGCCGTCGGCGAAGCGCACGGTGCGGCGTACGTGCTCGACCCAGTAGTCGGTGCTGGTCATGTCGCCGTCCTGGTGGGCGACGACGCGGATTCGCGCGGGCTGCCAGGTGACGTCGGCGATCGCCGCGCGGAACTCGGCGAGCATCGGGTCCATCCGGGCGGAGTGGAAGGCGTGGGACACCTGGAGCCGCTTGGCCTTGCGGCCCTGTGCGCGCAGCGCGTCGGCGGCGGCGAGCACCGCGTCCTCGTCGCCGGAGAGCACCACCGAGGAGGGCTGGTTCACGGCGGCGATGTCGACGCCCGCACCGAGGAAGGGGCGGACGTCGTCCTCGGTGGCGGCCACGGCGACCATGGCGCCGCCGGCGGGCAGCGCCTGCATGAGCCGGCCCCGGGCGGCGACGACGGTCGCCGCGTCCTCCAGCGACAGCATTCCGGCGACGTGCGCCGCCGTGATCTCGCCGATGGAGTGGCCGAGCAGCAGCCGCGGGCGGATGCCCCACGACTCGGCCAGGCGGAACAGTGCGGTCTCGACCGCGAACAGCGCCGCCTGGGTGTGGACGGTCTGGTCCAGCAGCGCCGCCTGCGGGCTGTCCGGTTCCGCGAAGACGACGTCCCGCACGGAGGTGCCGACCGCGCCGAGGAGCCGGTCGTCCAGGCGGGCGCAGGCCTCGTCGAAGGCCGCCGCGTACACGGGGAAGCGGGCGTACAGCTCGCGTCCCATGCCGAGCCGCTGCGATCCCTGTCCCGGGAACACGAAGACGGTCGAGGCGGCGGCGCCGACCGCGGCCGTTCCGGCGGTGACGCCGAGGGCGGGCTCCCCGGCGGCGATCGCGTCGAGCCGGTCGAGGAGGGTTTCCCGGTCCGCCGCGGCGACGACGGCCCGATGGGCGAGCAGGGCGCGGCCGTTGAGCAGGGTCCGCGCCGTGTCCGGCAGCGGCAGCCCGGTCGCGACGGCCGCGCGCAGCCGCTTCGCCTGGCCGGCCAGGGCGGCCGGGTTGTGGGCCGAGACGACGAAGGGCAGTACGGCACCGGCCGCGTCGTCCGGCGGTTCGGACCCGGTGGCCGCGACGGCGGGCGGTGTGGTCGTGTCGCCGGGCGCCGTGGCCGGTTCGGCCGGGGCCTGTTCGAGGATCAGGTGCGCGTTGGTGCCGCTGATTCCGAACGAGGAGATGCCGGCCCGGCGCGGGCGGCCGGTCTCGGGCCAGGGGCGTTCCTCGGTGAGCAGGGCGACGGTGCCCGCGGACCAGTCGACGTGCGGCGTCGGCTCGTCCACGAAGAGCGTCGCGGGCAGCACGCCGTGCGTCAGGGCCCCGACCATCTTGATCACCGAGGTCACGCCGGCCGCGGCCTGGGTGTGGCCGAGGTTGGACTTGACCGATCCCAGCCACAGCGGCCGGTCGGGTGAGCGGTCCCGCCCGTAGGTGGCGATGATCGCCTCGGCCTCGCTCGGGTCGCCGAGCGTGGTGCCGGTGCCGTGGGCCTCCAGCGTGTCGACCTCGTCCGGCGCGACCCCGGCGGCGGCCAGCGCCGCGCGGATCACCCGCTGCTGCGACGGGCCGTTCGGCGCGGTGAGGCCGTTGGAGGCGCCGTCCTGGTTCACCGCGGAGCCGCGGATCGCCGCGAGGACACGGTGGCCGTTGCGCCGGGCGTCGGACAGCCGTTCCAGGAGTACGACGCCCACGCCCTCGGAGAGCACGGTGCCGTCGGCAGCCGCGGCGAAGGCCTTGCACCTGCCGTCCGCGGCCAGGCCGCGGGCGCGGGAGAAGCCGGTTACGCCGACCGGGGAGCCCATGACGGCGACGCCTCCGGCGAGGGCCAGTTCGCACTCGCCCAGGCGCAGCGCCTGGGCCGCGAGGTGGATGGCCACGAGGGACGACGAGCAGGCGGTGTCCACCGTCATGGCCGGGCCCTCCAGCCCGAAGACGTAGGACACCCGTCCGGAGGCGACGCTGCCGGCGGTGGCGGTGGTGGTGAAGCCTTCGAGTTCGGCGGGCACGTCGGCCAGTGAGCCCAGGTAGTCGTGGATCGACATGCCGGTGTAGACGCCGACGCGTTCGCCGCGTACCGACGACGGGTCGATGCCCGCGCTCTCCAGCACCTGCCAGGTGGTCTCCAGGAGCAGCCGCTGCTGGGGGTCCATGGCCAGCGCCTCGCGCGGGGAGATCCCGAACAGGGCGGCGTCGAAGTACCCGGCGTCCCGCAGGAATCCGCCCCGGCGGGTGTAGGCCGTGCCGGCGCGGTCGGGGTCGGAGTCGAAGAGGCCGTCGAGGTTCCATCCGCGGTCGTCCGGGAACTCCGAGATGCCGTCCCGGCCGTCGGCGACCAGCTGCCACAGCTCGGCGGGCGAGGTGACCCCGCCGGGCAGCCGGCACGCCATGCCGACGATCACGACGGGGTCGTCGTCCGTGGCTTCGGCCGGGGCGACCGGGCGCACGGGGGTGACGGCGTCGACCGTGCCGCCCAGTTGTTCGAGCAGGTGCCGGGCGAGCACGACCGGTGTGGGGTAGTCGAAGACGAGCGTGGCGGGCAGCTTGACAGCGGTGGCCGCCGACAGCCGGTTGCGCAGTTCGACGGCGGTCAGCGAGTCGAAGCCGATGTCGCCGAATCGCTCGGAGTCCAGGGCGGGGTCGGCCTCGCCCAGACCGAGGACGGCCGACACCTCGGTGCGGATGACGTCGAGCACCAGCTCGGTCCGCTCCTGGTCGGGGAGCCCGGCGAGCCTGCGGGCCAGCGCTCCTTCGGCGCCGGCGGCGGCCTGGGCCGTCCGCCGCGGCGGGCGCACGAGGGCGCGGAACAGCGGGGGGACGGTGCCGTCCGCGGCTGCCTCGGCGCGTACGGCACCGAGATCGAGCCGGATCGGCACGAGGAGCGGGTTGCCCGAACGGATGCCGAGGTCGAAGAGGGTGAGTGCCTCGGCCGTCGACATCGGTCGGACGCCGCCCCGGCTCATCCGAGTGCGGTCGACGTCGGCGAGCTGTCCCGTCATCCCGGTGACCGGGCTCCACAGGCCCCAGGCCAGGGACACGGCGGGCAGTCCCGCCGCCCGCCGGGCCGAGACGACGGCGTCGACGTAGGCGTTGGCCGCCGCGTAGTTGCCCTGGCCCGCGGAGCCGAAGACGCCGGCGGCCGAGGAGAACGCGGCGAAGACCTGGGGCGGCCGTTCCCGGGTCAGCTCGTCCAGCAGGCGCAGCGCGCCCGCCTTCGGCGCGAAGACGCCGGCCATGCGGTGCGGGTCCAGGCCGGCGATGACGCCGTCGTCCAGGACACCCGCGGCGTGGATGACGCCGGTCAGCGGGTGCTCGGACGGGACGGCGGCGAGCAGTTCCGCGAGGGCGTCACGGTCCGACACGTCGCAGGCGGCGACGACGACGGACGCGCCCTGCCCGGTCAGTTCGTCCACGAGCGCGGTCACGCCCTCGGCTGCCGGGCCGCGCCGGCTCGCGAGCACCAGCCGGCGTACGCCGTGCTCGCGCACCAGGTGCCGGGCCAGCAGCGCGCCGAGTACTCCGGTGCCGCCGGTGATCAGCACGGTGCCGTCCTCGGCGAATCCCGTGGGTACGTCGGGTGCGTCGGGTGCGTCGGGTTCGGTGAGCCGGGCGCGGCCGAGTCGCGGGGCGAGGACGGCATCGTCGCGTACGGCGGTCTGCGGCTCACCACTGGCGAGGGCCGCCCCGATCGCCCGGTCCCGGTCGGCGCCGGGCTCCAGGTCCACCAGGACGAACCGGCCGGGGTTCTCGGCCTGCGCGGCACGCAGCAGTCCCCACACGGCGGCGCCGCCCGGGTCGGTGACCGGTCCGCGTACCGGCACCGCGCCCCGGGTCGCCACGACCAGCGGCACCGTTGCGAGGGCAGGCTCCTCCAGCCAGGCCTGGAGCACTCCGAGAACCCGGCACAGCAGCGGCAGCGGATCGTCCCCGGTACGGGCCCCGGTGTCGGTTCCGGGAGGCGCGGTGAGGTCGAGCACGGCGAGGTCGGGCACGGGCTCGCCCAGATCCTCGGCGAGCGTGATCCGCACCACGTCACCGGAGGTGGCGACGACGGCCCGGTGCTGCGCCTGCTGCCCGGCCGCGGACGGCACACGCGTCCAGTCGAGCTGCCAGAGCGCGTCGGGGGCCTGGGCGGGGTCGGCGCCCAGGTCGGAGATGGGCAGGGAGACCAGGGACTGCATGGTCAGGACCAGTGCCCCGGTCTCGTCCGCGGCGTCGAAGGAAAGGGCGTCGGGACCGCACGGCGCGACCCGGACGCGCAGCGCGCCGGCGCCGGCCGCGTGCAGCTGGACGCCGTTCCAGGCGAAGGGGAGGACGTTGCGGTCGTCCTCGTGCCGGTGGAAGGCGTTCGCGTGCAGCGCGGCGTCCAGGAGCGCGGGGTGGATGCCGAACTTCTCGATGTCCTCGCGGTGTTCGGCCGGCAGCACGGCTTCGGCGAAGATCTCCTCGCCGCGCCGCCAGACGGCGGTCAGTCCGGCGAAGGCCGGCCCGTAGTCGTATCCGCGTTCGGCGAGGCGGGCGTAGAAGTCGTCGGTGTCCTCCCGGCGTGCGCCGGGCGGCGGCCACTGGCCGAAGTCGAATCCGCTGCCGCCGACGGCGGCGTGGGAGTCGGACAGCATGCCCGCCGCGTGCCGGGTCCAGCCCTCTCCGTCCCGGGAGCTGTACACCTCGACCGGGCGGCGTCCCGTCGCGTCCGTGCCACCGACCGCGACCTGGACCCGGACGGCGCCTTCCGCGGGGAGCACCAGGGGTGCCTCGATCACGAGTTCGTCGAGGACGCCGTGGCCGAACTCGTCGCCGGCCCGGATGGCCAGGTCGACGTAGGCGGTCCCGGGCACGAGCACGACGTTCTGGATGCGGTGGCCGGCCAGCCAGGGATGGGTCGCCAGGGACAGCCGTGAGGTGAAGACCAGGCCGTCGGTCTGCGGCAGTTCCACCACCGCGCCGAGGAGCGGGTGCTCGCTGGTCACCTGGCCCAGTGACTCGGCGCCGGCCCCGGTGCCGGGCATGGTGATCCAGTACCGCTGGTGGTCGAACGGGTAGGTGGGCAGGTCCACCGGGGCCGGCCCGCGGTCGGGGACGGCCGTGGTCCAGTCGACCGTCACCCCGCGCACGAACGCCTCGGCCATCGAGGCGAGCATCCGGTCCATGCCGCCCTCGTCCCGGCGCGTCGAGCCGACCGCCAGGACGTCCGCGTCCAGTTCCTCGGCGATGTCGGTGACGGCCGGCACCAGGACGGGGTGCGCGCCGAGTTCGACGAAGATCCGGTGGTCCTCGGCGATCAGCTCCCGGACGGCCGGCTCGAACAGGACCGGCTGCCGCAGATTGCGGTACCAGTAGTCGGCGTCGAGCCGGTCCTGCTCGTCGAGCCACCTGCCCTCGACCGTGGAGTAGAAGGGGATGCGCGGCGCCGACGACCCCAGCCCGCCCAGGTCGGCCTCCAGGGTGGGCCTGATGCTCTCGACGTAGTGGCTGTGCGAGGCGTAGTCGACGGGAATCCGGCGGAACCGGAAGTCCAGTTCGCCCGCCCGAGCGGCCAGTTCGTCCAGCGCGGCGCCCTCGCCGGCCACCACCACCGCGGACGGGCCGTTGACCGCGGCGACCTGCAGCCGCTCGGCCCAGGGTTCGATCAGCGCGCGCACCTGGTCCAGCGGCAGCCCGACGGAGGCCATGCCGCCGCCGCGCGGCAGCACTTCGGCGATGGCCTGGCTGCGCAGGGTCACCACCCGCGCGGCATCGGCGAGGGACAGCGCGCCGGCCACGCAGGCCGCCGCGATCTCACCCTGGGAGTGGCCGATCACCGCGTCCGGGACCACGCCCGCGGACTTCCAGACCTCGGCCAGGGCGACCATCACGGCGAAGCACACGGGCTGGACGACGTCGACGCGCTCCAGCTCGGTGCCGTCGCCGCGGAGCACGTCGGTCAGCGACCAGTCGACCCACGGCTCGAACGCCTCCTGGCATTCGGCGATACGGGCGGCGAAGACCGGGGAGACGTCGAGCAGTTCGCGCCCCATGCCGGCCCACTGGGTGCCCTGCCCCGGGAACGCGAAGACGGTCTTGCCGGGCCCGGTCTGGCCCGCGGCACCGGTGATCACGCCGGTGCCGGTGCGGCCCTCGGCCAGCAGCGCGAGTCCGTCGCGCAGCTCGTCCCGGGTGCGGGCGAGGAGCACGGCCCGGTGACTCATCAGCGCGCGGCCGGTCACCAGCGCGGAGGCGAGGTCACCGAGTGCGACCCCGTCGTCGACGGGTCCGCGGAGCCGCCGGGCCTGGCCCGCGAGCGCCGACGGGGTACGGGCCGAGACGACGAACGGCACCGTGCGTCCGGGCTCCGACGGGGTGGCGGCGGGGGCCTCGGCCGGCAGGTCGCCGGGAGCCTCCTCCAGGATCATGTGGACGTTGGTCCCGCTGGCGCCGAAGGCGGAGATGCCGCTCCGGCGGGGCCGGCCGCTCTCCGGCCACTCGCGCCCCTCGGTGAGCAGCTCGACGGTTCCCGAGGACCAGTCGACCTGCGGGGTCGGGCTGTCCACGTGCAGGGTCGCGGGCAGGTAGCGGTGGCGCAGCGCGAGTACGGTCTTGATCACGGCGGCCACCCCGGAGGCGGCCTGGGTGTGGCCGAGGACGGACTTGACCGAGCCGAGCAGCAACGGCCGTTTCGGGTCGCGGCCCTGTCCGTAGGTGGCGATGAGTGCCTGTGCCTCGATCGGGTCGCCCAGGGTGGTCCCGGTGCCGTGGGCCTCTACGGCGTCGATGTCGTCGGTGGACAGCCCCGCGGCGGTCAGCGCGCTGCGGATGACGCGTTGCTGGGACGGCCCGTTCGGAGCGGTCAGCCCGTTGGAGGCCCCGTCGGAGTTGACGGCCGAGCCTCGGATCACGGCGAGGACCCGGTGTCCGTTGCGCTCCGCGTCGGAGAGCCGTTCCAGCAGGACGACGCCGACGCCCTCGGCCCAGCTGCTGCCGTCCGCGGTCGCGGAGAAGGACTTGCACCGTCCGTCGAAGGCGAGGCCGCGCTGGCGCGCGAAACCGACGAAGCCGCCCGGGGTGGCCATCACGGTGGCCCCGCCGGCGAGGGCCAGCGAGCACTCGCCGCGCCGCAGCGCCTGGGACGCCAGGTGGATGGCGACCAGCGACGAGGAACACATGGTGTCGACGGTGACGGCCGGGCCCTCCAGCCCGAGGCAGTAGGCCACCCGGCCGGAGGCGATGCCGCCGGCGCTGCCGAGCGCGCGCTCCAGGCTGAGGAAGTCCTCCGCTCCGGGGAGGTCGGGCGCGTAGTCCTGGTGCACGATGCCGGCGTACACGCCGGTGTCGGAGCCGCGCAGGCTCTGCGGGTCGATCCCCGACCGCTCCAGCGTCTCCCAGCACACCTCCAGGAGCTGCCGCTGCTGGGGGTCCATCGCCAGGGCCTCCTGCGGGGAGATCCCGAAGAACCTCGCGTCGAACTGGGCCGCGTCATGGAGGAAGGCGCCCTGGTTCACATAGGTCGTGCCGGGGGTGTCCGGGTCGGGGTCGTAGAGCCCTTCGAGGTCCCAGCCACGGTCGTCGGGGAACGGCGTGTACACGTCCGTGCCCTCGGACACGACCTTCCAGAAGTCCTCCGGGCCGGCGATCCCGCCCGCGAAGCGGCAGCCGATCGACACGACGGCGATCGGCTCGGAGGCGGCGGCGAGCAACTGGGCGTTCTTCTGCCGGAGGCGCGCGGTCTCCTTGACCGACGCGCGCAGCGCCTTTACGAGATCCTGTTCCGGCGTGCTCAAGTCCGTCCTCCAGGCTTGTCGAAGCGAACGCGTCGGGGCGTCGGTGCGGTTTCCGCCGATCGACGGCGCCCCGGGCCGGCGGTGCCGCGGACGCGGCGGGCCGGCCGAAGTCCCCGGCCGGCGGCGGTGTTCGCCGCCGGGCCTGGGGGTGAGTACGAGCGAATACGTGAGTGGTGTGCGGGCGCCGCCCGCGCCGTGGCGACCGCCGGCCGCTACCGGGCCGGTCGCGCCGTGCGGGGGCCCGCCACGACCGTGACCGGCAGGCGCACCGGTCCGAAGAACAGCAGCGACGGCCGCCACCGGGGTGCCCCGGCGGGGCGCAGCGCCGGCCCCCGGTGCAGCGCCCCGCACACGGTTTCGACCAGCAGTTTCGCCAGCGCAGCGCCGAGGCAGTGGTGGATTCCGGTGCCGAACGCCAGTGACGCGGTCTCGGGACGCTCGATGTCCAGTTCCTCCGGCCGGGCGAACACCTCCGGGTCGCGGTTCGCCCCGGCCAGCAGGAGCACCACGATCGATCCCGCGGCGACCGGCACCCCGCGGATCTCGGTGTCGCGCGTCGCGTAGCGGCGGGTGATGTGGTAGCCGCCGCTGTGCCGGAACGCCTCGGCGGCTGCCCGTTCGGCCCGCGCCGGGTCGGCGGAGAGCCGCTCCAGCTGGTCGGGGTTGGTCAGCAGGGTGTGCATGATGTTGCCGAGGGTGTCGCTCAGGGTCGTCACGCCGGCCCCGAAGACCGGGAGTACCGCGAGCGCCAGCTCACGGTCGGTCAGCTGCTCGGGGTCGCCCGCCTGTTCCGCCAGGCAGGCGCTGATCAGGTCGTCGCCGGGCTCGGTGCGCTTGCCGGCGATCAACTCCGTGAAGAACGCGCCGAGTTCGGCTGCGGCCTCGTCCGCCTGCCGGCCCATGGCCGCCCTGGCCGCCTCGTCGGCGCCGGGGTCGGGTGCCGGGACCGCTTCGTGCAGCAGCGTCCAGCAGCGGGGGTGCTCACGCACGGGGATGCCCAGCAGGCCGCCGAGCACCGCCAGGCTCAGCGGAACGGAGACGAGTTCCTGGAAGTCGGCGACGTGACCGGACGGGACGGCGGCGAGCCGGTCGAGCGCGCTCAGCACCTCCTTCTCCACCACCGGGCGCAGCACCTGCAGCCGGCGTGCGGTGAACCCCCGCGACAGCTGCCGCCGCAGCCTGGTGTGGTCCGGTGGGTTGCGGAAGAACAGCGACGACAGGAACTGCTCCTGACTGCGCGACGGCCGCCATCCGGGGATGTTGTCCGCCATCCAGTCGGTGTCGACGACCCGGAAGGTCTCCTGGTCGGCCAGGACCTGCCGGCAGTCCGCGTAGCGCGACACGAGTGTCGTACCGGTCCGTTCGCTGCGGTGGACGTCGGCGAGTTCGCGGAGCCGGCGGTAGTGGGCGAACGGGTCGTCGCTCGTGCCCGGTGCGAGTACGAACCGCACCAGCTCCTCGATGTCCTGCCCGGTCGTCATGGTGTCCCCCTCGTCGGTGCCGTCGCTCTGCCGCCCGGCCCTCAGGCCGTGCGCCGCGCGACCCAGAGACCGTCGCGCACCGGCAGGATGACGCCGTCGAAGTCGGGGTCCTCGGCGAGCGCCGTGTTCATGTTCCGTACGCCGACCAGTTCGTTCGAGTGTTCGGCGGTCTCCCCGGCGACGACGCCGCCCCCGCAGAAGGCGTTGTCGATCATGAGGAGGCCGTTCACCTCAAGGTGCGCCTTCGACAGCTTCAGCAACTCGGTGGCGAGCGAGGGGTCGCTGCCGAAGTACCGGTGCTTCATGATGTCCTGGAAGATCAGGTCGTAGGTGCCGAGTTCCGGGACCAGCTCGAAGGCGTCACCGACGAGGATCTCGATGCGGTCGGCCATGCCTGCGCGGTCGATGAAGTCAGCGGCACGTGCCGCCCGTTCGGGGTCGAGTTCGATGCTGGTGACCTTGCCGCCCTCGGGCAGCGCGTACGCCAGCCACAGCGCCGAGTAGCCGATCGCGGTACCCAGGTCGAGCACCCGCGTCACGCTGTCGCCGCGCAGCGCGGTGAGCGTGCGGACGATGGCGCCTTCCAGCCGTCCGATGACGGGGATGCCCTCGTCCCTGGCGACCTTCTCCATCTCCAGCAGGACGGTGTTCAGCCGCTCGGGCAGCGGCGCCTGGCGGACCAGTGCGGTGGCGAAGACCTCCCGCTGGTCGGTGCTGTCCTGCGGGACGATGGGCAACGATGTGTTGATCATGAGTGTATTCCGTTCTGCTGGGTCCGGTCACCGGTCGCGGTGCGCGAAGCCGTCCACGGATCAGGCGGCCGGTTCTGGTCGACGGGGCGGAGACAGGCGGCACGCCGTGCTCCTCCGTCATGGGGGCAGGCCCGCCGGATCGGCTTCGAACGTGACGGGCAGGGTGTTCATGCCGTGCAGGATGCTGGAGTGGATCCAGGTCTCCGGCGCGGTCTGCCGCACGCCGGACACCATCCGGCGCAGGCTGTCCAGTACGGCCTCGATCCCGGCCCGGGCAAGGACGTGACCGAGGCAGTGGTGCGCGCCGGAGGCGAAGGCCAGGTGCCGGTTCGGGGTGCGGGTGAGGTCGAAGCGGTCGGGGTCCGGGAAGACGTCGCCGTCCCGGTTGGCCGAGGCGATCCAGGCGCTGACGATCTCGCCCGCCCGGATCGGCCGGCCGTTCACCTCGACGTCGGCGGTGGCCGTCCTGCCACCGTGCAGCGAGGGCACGGTCCAGCGCAGGACCTCGTCGGCGGCCACCCGGAGGTCCAGGGCGCCGCTCCTGAGCGCGTCCCACTGCTCCGGGTTCCCGATCAGTGCCAGCAGACCGCCGGAGATGGCGTGCCGGCCGGTCTCGTCCCCGCCGGTCAGCAGGCCGTGGCAGTCGGCCATCAGCTCGGCGTCGCTGAGCGGCTCCCCGTCGATGCGGCAGTTGGCGAGCAGACTCACCACGTCGTCGCCGTCACCGCCGCGCCGGGTCCGTGCCAGGTCGGCGAAGTAGAGCAGGATCTCGCTCTCGGCGGTCCAGGAGTCCTCCGGCGGGGCGTCGGCGTGCCTGGAACGCCCTGCCCGCAAGACGAGGCCGAGCAGGTACTGCCGGTCTCCCCGCGCCACGCCGAGCAGGTCGAAGACCGCGCCTAGCGGAATGTTCGCGGCGACGTCCCGGACGAAGTCGGCTTCGCCCTTGGCGACGGCCGCCGCCACGAGTTCGTCCGCCGTGCGGCGCACGCCCTCCTGGACAGCGGCGAGTACCCGCGGGGAGAACGCCCTCGTCAGGATCGCGCGGATCCGCTGGTGGCGCAGTCCGTCGGTCACCGCGAGCAGCGTCCCCGCGGCCGCGTCCCCTCCGGTGAGCAGGGTGGGCAGGCTGTTGCCGTGCTCGGTGGTGAACTCCCGGCTTCGGTAGACCTCCACCACGTCGGCGTACCGGGTGATCACCCAGAACCCCGGCCGCGAGCCGCGCGCGGGCTGGCGGTGGAAGGGGCGCTCGGCCCGCAGCCGGCGCCACACCTCGGTCAGGTCGTACTCGGCGTGCAACCGGGGGTCGGCGAAGTCCAGTTCGTCGAGTTCGTCGGGGGAGGCCAGGGGCAGTGACGTCATCGGCTGCCGTCCTGCGCGGCGGTGGCAGCCGCGGCGAGCGCGCGAACCGTCGGGTGGTTGGCGCTCTCCTCGAGCGCGACGGCGATACCGGCGGCGGGGGCCCGCCGGCTCACGCTGCGGGCGAGCCGGGCCGGTGCGGCGTCGCGCGGGCGCCCGGCCGTGGCGCCGAGGCCGCCCGCGGGCCGGGGCGCTTCCGCGTGCGGCGCCGGCCGACGACGCGGGCAGCGCCGGGCCGGTTCGGCGGCCTGCCGCCGCGTGCCGCCGTCCGGGGAACCGTCGTCGCGGGTCGGCGCGGCCATGGGAGCGCGGAGTGTCGCTCGCCCCATGTCACGCCGTCCCCTCGGCGCGCCCGGCCCGTGCCAGGACCTCGGCGCGCAGCCGTACCCGGTCGGGCTTGCCGGGACCGACCAGCGGCAGCGTCTCGCGCAGTTCGATCTCGGCCGGCACGTGGTTCACCGACAGCGCGTCGGTGACGTGCCGTGCCAGCACCGCGCGGTCCAGGGTCACCCCGTCGCGGGGCACCACGGCCGCGCAGATCCGCTCGACGCGCTGCTCGTCCTCGACGCCGAAGACCGCTGCCGCCGCCACGCCCGGGTGCTCCAGGAGCACGCGCTCGACGGCGCTCGGATGGACCTTGATGCCCTTGACCTTGATGACGTCCGCGATCCGGCCGTGCAGATGCAGCAGGCCCGCCTCGTCCAGGTGTCCGATGTCCCCGGTGTGCACCCAGCCGTCCCGCACCACACGCGCCGTCAGTTCGGGTTCGTTCCAGTAGCCGGCCATCTGCCACCGGGCCCGCACGCACACCTCGCCGGGCTCGCCGACGGGCAGTGCCCGGCCGTCGGTGACGGACCGGATGCTGACCCGGTCGGCCTCCAGCGGGCGGCCGGCGGTGGCGCGCAGCTCCGGGTCCAGGTGGTCCTGTGGTGTCAGCAGGCTGATCATTCCGGTCTCGCTGGTGCCGTAGACCTGGAAGAGGACGGGGCCGAGTGCCTTCACCGCGTGGGCGAGCCGCTCGGGCGCGGCGGGACTGCCGGTGTAGAACAGCTCGCGCAAGCCCGTCAGGTCGGTGTGCGCGGTGTCGGGGTGGTCGGCCAGCGTGTTCACCTGCGGGGTGCCGAGCACGAGGCGGGTGATCCCGTGGCGGGGGACGGCGCGCAGTACCTCGGCGGCGTCGAAGCCGGGGTGCAGTACGACGGTGCCGCCGGCGACGATCGTGTCGTCCGCGGAGGCGCCGCTCGAATGGGTGAGCGGCGCGGTGACCAGGCAGCGGCCGCGGCCACCGCGGGCCGCGGACGTCGCGATCATCTCGTTCTTGACCGCGTAGGGCCAGCAGACGCCCTTGGGCTTGCCCGTGGAGCCGCTGGTGTAGGTCACGACGGCGATCGTGCCCTGCTCGGCGGTGGCGAGGTCGAAGTCAGCGGGTGCCGACAGGTCGACCGCGCCCGGGAGGGCGTCACCGCCGCCGAGCACCGCGACCGGCAAAGGCTCGGGCAGAGCGGCGCGGAGGTCCCGTGCCCGCGCGGTGTTGTCCTGGTCGACGGCGAGCAGGGTGGGCTCGACGTCCCTGAGGATGCCGAGCTGCGCCTCGGCGGAGAGTTCGTCGGAGGGGTCGATGGCGCTGACCCCGCGGACGTGCACCGCGGTGGCGCCCACCAGGTTCGCGGCGTAGCGCAGTATCAGGGTCGCGGGCGTGTTCGGGTTCGTGAGTACGGCCACCGTTCCGCCGGGGCCGACGCCGTGCTCGCGCATCCGGGCCGCCGCGTGGATGACGGAGTCCGCCAGCTCACGGGCGGTGGTCGGCGTGTCCCGGTGAACGAGCGGGATGCCGTCGGGCTCGGCGCTCAGCTTGGTGAGGATCTGGCGCACGTAGTGATCATGGCCTTGCACGTCCGTTCTCCAATGCGACTCGGTGGTCAACAGGCACGTTCGGGCATGACGGCTCGGCATGCCCGGCCCGGGTGTGCGGGGATCTTCCAGCGGGGTGCATCGACCTGCGCCCTGATCCCGACCACCGTAGGTTCCGGCCGACAGGGCCCACATCCCTCGGGCTGGTAGCCCGGCGGGATCACCGCGCGGTCACGGTCGACGGCTGTCAGGCGTGCCGACGCGCAGCACTCGACCGGTGAGGGCGTCGGCGGCGGTCCCGCCGCGCATCCGGACGGAGGACTCCACAACGGTGGGGAACCGGCCCGCCCGGCCGGCCGGGTCGGCCGACGAGGAGCGGCGCGGTGCGGAGCCGGGCCGTACCGCCCGGCGGCGCCGGTGCGAACGCCGGGGTCCGCAGGGGGTCTTGAGCACGGTACGGGCGGTGGCGTGCTCGGCGTCCGCGCCGGCGTCGTCCGCGACGGTGAGCAGGATCGGCGGGTCGCCGAGCCCCGCACACACCTGGCGTTCTCGGCTTCCACTCCTGCGTCGTCCGCGACGGAGGACCGGTGGGCGGCCGGGCCCGGCACGCGCCTGCTCGGTCGCGATGCCGGCCGAGGCACCGCCGGTCCGGTCGGGGCACGCACCGCCACCGCTGCCCGGCGGCCCGGGTCCCCGCCCTGGGCCGCCGTCGTCGTGCGGGCGGATGCGCCGGCGGCGAGCAGCGCCCCGCCGAATCCGTCCGCGGCCACCGCGAGCACGGCTCCCGCTTCCGCGACCGTCGCAGCCCGCGAGGTTCCCCGGGGTTCGCCGGTGCGCGCTGACTCACCCGCACGCGCCGCAGACCGGGCCGGGCCCGGTCGGCATCGGTCGGGCCGGTGGGTGTCAGGTCGGTCAGCGGGTCATCTTGCGTACGGCGGGGAGGACTTCGGTGCCGAGGATCTCGATGATCCCGGCGACCTCCGCGAAGGGCATCCCGCCGAGGTCGATCTGGGCGAGCAGCCGGTCGTGGCCGAACAGCTCGTGCTGCCGCCCGATCCGGTCCACGATCTGCTGCGGGCTGCCGAGCAGCAGCGCGCCGTCCTCGCCCCGCTGTAGGTCGAACATCTCGCGCCGGCCCTGCAGCCGGCCCCGGGAGTGGTGGGCGGCGTAGGCGGCCCAGTGGGAGTGGAAGCGGTCCACCTCGGCCGGGGTGTTCGCGACGTGGAGATAGTTCGTCGTGGCCACCGGCAGCTCCGCCGGATCGTGCCCGGCCTGCTTCGCCGCCGCCCGGTACACGGCGAACGTCTCGACGAGACGTGAGAGCGCACCGCCGTTGGCGCCGACGAGGATGGGCACGCCGAGCGACCCGGCCCGCTTCGCGCTCCCCCGGTTACCGCCGACGCCGACCCAGACGGGCAGCGGGTAGCGGTTGGCGCGGGGTACCACCCCGGCACTGGTGAGCGGCGCGCGGTGGCGGCCCGACCAGCTGACCCAGGGCCGAGTGGTGATCTTGCGCAACAGCTCGAAGTGGTCGGTGAACAGGTCGTCGTAGTCGTCGAACTCGTACCCGAACAGAGCGAACGGCTCGGGGAACGCGCCGCGGCCCACGGTGATCTCGGTGCGGCCCCCTGAGATCAGGTCCACGGTGGCGAAGTCCTCGTAGACCCGCACCGGGTCGAGGACCCCGATCAGCGTCGTCGCGCTCGTGAGCTTGATGCGCGTGGTGGCCTGGGCGATCGCGGCGAGCACGACGGCGGGCGAGGACACCGCGTAGTTCGGATGGTGGTGCTCGCCGACGGCGAAGACGTCCAGGCCCGCCTCGTCGGCGAGTACGGCGGCGCGCACGATGTCGGTGATCCGCCTGCCGGCGGGCGCCACGTCACCGGTCGCCGGATCCGGGGTGAGGTCGGCGAGGCTGATCAGTCCAAGCTCCATGCGGACATCCTGTCAGGACGCCCATGGCAGTGGCACGCCGCTCGGCCGGGTCTCGGTGCCCGGCGGATCAGTTCCGCCAGGCGCGCGGTCACCGCCATCGCCTGACGGGTGTTCAGCCGGGGGTCACAGGCGGTCTCGTAACGGTCCGGCAGGTCCGCCTCGCCGACGCCCGCGCCGAGGCACTCGGTGACATCGTCCCCGGTCAGTTCCAGATGGACGCCGCCAGGGTGGGTGCCGAGCCGCCGGTGCACCTCGAAGTACCCGGCGAGTTCGTCGAGGACGTGCTCGACGCGCCGGGTCTTGTGGCCGGTCGGTGCGACGAAGGTGTTGCCGTGCATGGGGTCGCACTGCCAGACGACCTGGTGTCCCAGCGCGGTCACCTTCTCGACGATGGGCGGCAGTACGTCGCGGACCCTCCGATGTCCCAGCCGGGTCACCAGGGTCAGCCGGCCCGGCACTCCGTCCGGGTCCAGCCGCCGTACGTACTCGACGGCTTCCTCCGGGGTGGTGGTGGGGCCCAGTTTCACACCGACGGGGTTGGCCAGCAGTTCGGCGAACCCGATGTGGGCGCCGTCGAGCCGGCGCGTCCGCTCCCCGATCCACAGGAAGTGCGCCGAGCCGCTGTAGGGCCGGCGGTCGCCGGGCGGACCCGGCCGCAGCAGCGCGCACTCGTAGTCGAGCACCAGCGCCTCGTGGCCGGTGAAGACTTCGCCGCCCGTCCAGGCCCGCACGAAGTTCATCGCGACCGCCGAGGCGGCATGGGCCCGGAGCATCCGGTCCGGGTCGGGCGCCCGTTCCGCGGGGGTCGCGGCGCGGCCGTTGATCATGTCCCCGCGGTAGACGGGCAGCCCGTGGGCGTCCACCGCGGCGGAGCGGGGCTTGGCGTACTGTCCGGCCATCCGGGCCAGCCGCACCACCGGCAGGCCGCCCACGCGGGCGAGCACGGCGGCCATGCGGGTCAGGAGGTCGAGGTTCCCGCGCAGATGCGATTCGGTGTTCCCGCTGAAGGTCTCGGCGCAGTCCCCGCCCTGGAGGACGAAGGCCGCACCGCGCGCCACTTCCGCGAGCCTGGCCGTGAGGCGGTCGGCCTCCGCGGGCAGGACCAGCGGCGGCGCCGTGCGCAGCGCCTCACGGACGGCCCGTACACCGGCCTGATCCGGCCATTCGGGCTGTTGCGCCCTGGGCCGGGAGACCGCGACCGCGAGCGGCAGCGGGGCCGGACCGGCCGCCGGCAGCCCCAGGTGCATCATCGGCGGTGCGGGGACGCGGCGGCGGTGTGCGCTGTCGCGGTCCCCGGTCGTCCGTGGCGGGGGTGCCGGGCGTTCGGCGGCGGGAAGCCGGCCGCGGCCCGTTCGGCGGTGGTCACTGTCCGCTCCCGGTGTGGTGGCAGGAAGACGAGGCCCTCGTGACGGCCCGGAGCATCACGGCTGCCCGGCGCCGACCTCGCACAGCCGCAGGAGCGCCTGTGCGGCGAGCCGGTAGCCGAGAGCGCCGAGGCCCACGACGACGCCGGAGGCGAGCGGTGCGAGAACGGATTCGTGCCGGAACTGTTCCCGGGCCCAGACGTTCGACAGGTGCACCTCGATCCACGGGGGATCGTAGGCCGCCAGCGCATCCCTGAGGCTCCAGCCGGCGATCATCAGGGCGCCGGGGTTCACGATGGCGCCGACGGTCGTGGCGCGGTGCTCGTGCACGGCCCGTACCAGCTCCCCCTCCCCCTCCCGCTGCACCGGGATCACGTCCCAGCCCGCTTCCGCCACTTCGGCCGCAACCATTTTCTCGATATCACCGAGAGTCTCTCGGCCATATACCTCCGGCTCGCGTTCGCCAAGAATTCCGAGATTAGGTCCGTTCAGCAAAAGAATGGAACTCATACCCACCTCTCCGGGCGACGGAATCTGACCCTCGGGCACCATCAGGACCCGAGCCGAAAGACTCACCCACCCCTACAGCGGACCACAATCGCACGACCTGACAGTCCTGGACACCCTTGCAGCACCCGTCGAATCATCCCAGCTCACCTACCTATCCAGGTGACGCCCGACACAAACGCGCAACAGTCGCCCCCCTCGCCGAACAAGTCGCTCCGCAGAAGTCAATCAAGTCTCGACAAAGGATTCACCAATTTAATTGCGCGCTGAAATTACCCTTTTGGGGCCGGATTACCGCCCCCATATAGCCACCGTTGACAACGGCGCGGAGCCACCCATAGGCTCACTCGGAGCGTGAGTTTGCATTTCCCGACCGGGGGGCTGTTTTGCAAAATGGCACATTAGTCAAATACGACACTCCTGATATGGCGGCATCTCCGCTGAAGTGCGCGGCATCGTCGTGTCGTACCGCCTCCTTCATCTCGTCGGCCCGGCGCTCCTGGCGCAACGGCCGGCTGGACGACGGCATCCGCACCGCCGAACAGGCGCTGCACGACGGATGCACGGTGGACAGTCCCTGCCGCACGGAGGCCGCCTTCGTCCTGAGCCTCCTGCTCGCGCAGGTTCGGCGGACGGACCACGCACACGCCGTACTGGACACCGTCGAGGAAGTCGTCCAGGCACGCGACGACGACCGGTTGACCGCGACCGCGACCCTCGCTCGATCCGGTGTCGTCCTCGCCACCGGTGACTTCGAGAAGGCGGCCAAGCTCGCCACCGCCGGACTCGGCGAAGCCGAGCAGTCCGGGCTCAGGGCCTGGTCACCGCTCGGCCACTTCGTGCTGGCACAGTCCGCGCTGCGCCAGGGCCACCTGTCGACGGCCGTCCGCTACACGCAGAAGCTGAAAGAGGACACCGTCTTCCAGCGGGAGATGCTCCATGTCGGCCAGGCCGCCTGGGCCGTGATACAGATCGCCGAGGCCACGAAGGGCCGGCGCCACGCCGTGCCGCTGGGCGCCGAACTGCTCGCCGCGGACACGGTCGTACGGCAGCTCTCGACCGCCGAACCCGCGGCGCTGCCCTGGCTCGTCCGGCTGATGATGAACAGCGGTCACAAGCAGCTCGCGGCACACGGGGTGCGGATCTGTCAGCAACTGGCCGCCGAGAACCCGCATTTCAGCACGGTCCAGGCGGCCGCGGCCCACGCCGCCGGACTGCACGACGAGGACCTCGGCAAGCTCCGGCTCGCCGCCGAGTCACATGTCGATCCCTGGGCGAAGGCGTCCGCCAACGAAGACATCGCCGTCATGCTCGCCCGTGGTGCCGACGACCGGACCACCCCGGCCCGCGACCTCCAGCAGGCGCTGGACACCTACACGCAGACCGGAGCCTGGCGGGACGTCTCGCGCATCGAGTCCCGGCTGCACCACAGCACCGCGGAGACCGGCGCAGTCGGCCGCCACCAGCGAAGACGGGAGATACCGGAACTGACCGACACCGAGTACGCCGTCGCGCATCTGGTCGCCCAGGGCTTCACCAACGGCCAGACCGCGGGCCAGCTCTTCCTGTCACAGCACACCATCGCCTTCCACCTGCGCAAGATCTTCCGCAAACTGGACGTGGAGTCCCGCGTGCAGCTGGCGAGCCTGTGGAAGGACCTGGCTGTCCGGCAGACGGGGATACGCGAGCACCCGACGGGCGCCGTCGCGACGGGCTGGCCCCGGCTGTCCTCCTAGCAGGACCGTCCCCGCCCGAGCGGACCGGACAGCGGCACTGGCCTTCGGAGCCTTCGGAGCCACTGTGCCTGTGCCGCAGAAGCGGACCGGTGGCACCAGCGGCACCGCGCTCCGTGCCGACTCGACAGGCCCCCCGGCTCAGGCCGGAGAGTTCTCCGGCACACCGGAGACGGCACCGCGGCGCCGCAGGCCGGCGATGTCCGCGGCGGAGTAGCCCAGCTCGCGCAGCACCGGCACGGTGTGCTCGCCCAGTGCCGGGACCGGCCCCATCGGCAGTTCCACGCCCTCGACGGTGAACGGCGGCAGCAGTCCGCGTACCGTGCCGCCGGGCGTCTGCACCGGACGCCAGCGGCGGCGCGCGGCCAGCTGCGGATGATCCAGCAGGTCATCGACCTCGTTGACGCGGGCGGACGCGATGCCGATGGCGTCCAGGCAGGCCACGAGCCGGTCCGCGACCGTCGCCGAAGTGTGCTCGGCGACCAGCGCGTCCACCGCCTCGCGGTGCCGCACCCGGGCCACGTTCGTCGCCCAGGCCGGATCGGTCGCCAGCTCGGGCCGGCCCAGGAACTCCGCGGCGAACCTCGCCCACTCCCGGTCGTTCTGCACTCCGATGACCACCTCCGCGCCGTCGGCCGTGGGAAACGCGCCGTAAGGTGCCACGCTGGGATGCGACAGCCCCATACGACCGGGTGACCGCCCGGTCCCCTGGGCGTGGTAGATCTGGTAGCCCATCCATTCGGTGGTCGCCTCCAGCATCGAGATCTCCAGCGCGGCGCCCTCGCCTCCCACCCCGCGCCCCACCAGGGCGGCGAGTGTCGCGGACAGGGCGTACATGCCCGCCGCGATGTCGGAGGCGGGAATGCCCGCCTTCGCGGGACGGTCGGCCGCTCCGGTCACCGAGACCACGGCCGCCTCGCACTGGATGAGCATGTCGTAGGCCCGTTTGTCCCGGTAGGGGCCGGTGCCGCCGTATCCCGACATGTCGACGGTCACCAGCCGCGGGTGCCGGGCCCGCAGCCCGGCGGCCCCGAAACCGAGCCGGGTGGCCGCGCCCGGGGCCAGGTTCTGCACGAAGACGTCGGCGCCGGCGACGAGTTCGGCGAGGACCTGGCGCCCGCCGGGGGACTTCAGGTCGAGCGTGACCGACTCCTTGCCCCGGTTGAGCCAGACGAAATGACTGGCCAGTCCGCCCACGCTGGTGTCGTAGCCGCGCGCGAAGTCCCCGCCGTCCGGGCGTTCCACCTTGATCACGCGGGCGCCGAGGTCGGCCATGTGACGGGTGGCCAGCGGTGCCGCCACCGCCTGCTCGACGGCGACCACGGTGATGCCCGCGAGCGGCAGGCCGGTGCCCGCGAGGGGTTGTGTACGGGACATCCCGGCTCACCGCCCCGCGGGGGTGAGCGCCGCCGGCAGGGAGTTCATACGGCACCTGCCCCTGTCCGGGGCGGCGGGGAGGCCGTCGACTGTGCGGCGCGGGCTGTGCCGCCGGACCCGGACGGGCGTCCTCGGCGCGCACGCGGTGTCGCGGACGGCACGCGGCCGGGTCCGCTCCGAGCCGGCGGTCACCGCGCGCGGGGCGCGGGCCACCGGGTCCCTTCCGATCACGAGGTTCTCCAGGGCGTTCCCGCGCTCGGTGGGGAGGTGCTCCCCGTCGCGGTACCCGGCCGTCGCGTCCGCGTGGCGGCGGAGCACCCGGGAGCCGGGACGGTCCGCGCGCGGCGGCTGCCGGTGGAGCGTCCGCGCTGCGCGCGGCTGACGCCACACCTCGGTGAGGTCCCGCTCGGCACGCGGCCGGGGATCGGCGGCAACGGGGGGGTCGAGCTCGTCTGGGCTGACGACGGGGCGGGTCATGATCCGGGCCCTTCCGCGACGGAGGTGGGAGATCGGCAGCGTCGGCGGACCGGCGGGTCGGCGGCCCCGTCCGGCACCGGTTCCGGCTGCCCGCCCGCCACCGTAGGCTCGCGGCGGACGCACCGGCATCCTTCACCCGGGTAGTGCGCACTGCCCCGCGAACCCCCGTACACGTGGGCCGGGACCCGTCGCGCCGGTGCCCGGCGGGTACTACCAGGTCGTGGGATGCGACGGTGCGACCGGCTGCCTACGGTGAATCGACACCCGATCGCCTCGCCCACGGATGCCGTCCCGGATTCTTCCGGTGCGGTCCGTGAGACGCAGGACATGGACCCCTCTCCACGGTGGACGGCCGAGGCTGCTCGGAGGGAACCCACCGTTGCGTGCGGGAGACAAGAGGAGAGTAGCCAGCATGAATCCCCGGCCCGCACCGACCTTCCCGGACTGGCCCCAGTTCGACGACACCGAACGCGCGGCTCTCGAACGTGCGCTGGCGCAGGGCCAGTGGTGGCGCATGGGAGGCGGTGAAGTCGACGCCTTCGAGGAGGAGTTCGCCGAGTACCACGGTGCCCGGCACGCGCTGGCCGTCACCAACGGAACCCATGCGCTGGAGCTCGCCCTGCAGACCATGGGCGTCGGCCCCGGCGACGAGGTGATCGTGCCCGCGATCACCTTCATCTCGTCCTCGCAGGCGGTACAGCGGCTCGGCGCGGTGAGCGTGCCCGTGGACGTGGACCCGGGGACGTACTGCATCGACGTCGCCGCGGCGGCTGCTGCCATCACCCCCCGCACCAAGGTGATCATGCCCGTGCACATGGCCGGGCTGATGGCGGACATGGACGGACTGGAGAAGCTCGCCGCCGACGCCGGCGTGGCGCTGCTCCAGGACGCGGCGCACGCGCACGGGGCCCGGTGGCGTGGCCGGCGGGTCGGGGAACTGGGTTCGGTCGCCGCGTTCAGCTTCCAGAACGGCAAGCTGATGACCGCGGGTGAGGGCGGCGCCGTCCTCTTCCCCGACGACGAGAGGTACGAGAGCGCGTTCCTGCGTCACTCCTGCGGCCGTCCCCGCACCGACCGCCACTACCGGCACCAGGTGGCCGGCACCAACATGCGGCTCAACGAGTTCTCGGCCGCGGTGCTGCGCGCCCAGCTCGCCCGCCTGGACGGGCAGATCACGGTCCGTGAGGAGCGGTGGCCGGTGCTGTCCGCGCTGCTGGCCGACATCCCCGGCGTCGAGCCGCAGGCCGACGACGCCCGGGCCGACCGCAACCCCCACTACATGGCGATGTTCCGACTGCCCGGCTGGTCCGAGGAGCGGCGCAACAACCTGGTGGACCGCCTGGTCGCGGCAGGGCTCCCGGCGTTCGCGGCGTTCCGCGCGGTCTACCGGACGGACGCGTTCTGGGAGATCAACGCCCCGGACGAGACGGTGGACGAGGTGGCCGCCCGGTGCCCGAACGCGGAGGCCATCAGCGCCGACTGCGTCTGGCTGCACCACCGGACGCTGCTCGGCTCCGTGCCGGCGCTGACGGACGCCGCCGCCATCGTGGCCGAGCTGGTTCGCGCCGGATGACCGTGCGCACGTTCCTGGTCGGACTCGGCTGGTCCGGCCAGGAGATCTGGCTTCCCCGGCTGCTGGCCCACGACGGCTACGACGTGGTGGCCGCCGCCGACCCCGATCCGGGGCGCCGCGCCGCGTTCACCGCCGCCACGGGACGCCCGGCGTTCGCGGACACCCGCGCCTTCGACACCGGGCAGGCCGACCTCGCTGTCGTCGCCGTCCCCAACCACGCCCACGCCCCGGTCGCCCGGGACCTGCTGCTGCGCGGGCTGGCCACGTTCGTGGAGAAGCCGGTGTGCCTCTCCGCCGGCGAGGCCGAACTCCTCGCCGACGCGGAGCGGCGCGGCGGCGCACCCCTGCTGGCGGGCAGCGCGTTCCGCCACCGGGCGGACGTCGCCGAACTGGCCCGGCTGGTCCCGGCGCTCGGCCGGATCCGCAACGTGGACGTGTCCTGGATCCGGGCCCGTGGCGTGCCGCAGGCCAAGGGCTGGTTCACCAACCGCTCGCAGGCGGGCGGCGGCGTCCTGTTCGACCTGGGCTGGCACCTCCTCGACGTGCTCGACGCGGTCGTCGGCCCGTTGACGTTCGATCAGGTCGCGGCGGTCACCACGGACGATCATGTGAACGAGGCGGGCTGGACGGCGGCCTGGCGCCACGACCCACCGGCCCCCGGAGTCACCGCGGACGTCGAGGACACCGTGCGCGCCTTCCTGGTCGCCGAGGGGGGTCTCTCCGTCGGGCTGCGGGCCAGCTGGGCCTCGCACAGCGCCACGCACGACGCCACCACGATACGGGTCGAGGGCACCGCCGGGACCGCGACCCTGTGCTGCACCTTCGGGTTCAGCCCCCACCGCGTACCGCGGCCCGGGATCACCCACGTCCGGGCGGGCGAGGTCAGCGAGATCCCGGTGCCCCCGGAACCCGTCGGCGCCGAGTACGACCGCCAGCTCGCCACGCTGGGCACGCTGGCGTCCGCGCCCTCCTCGCGGGGCCGGGCGATCGAGGGCGCCCACCGAATCGTCAGGGCCATCGAAGCGATCTACGCTGCCGCGGCCACGTCCCTGGTGCCGGCCGGACCGGCCGAGTTCAAGGCAGGTGAGAGATGACGACCGTCGCGCCGCGCAGCGCGGTGATCTTCGACCTCGACGGGGTCCTGGTCGACAGCCACGAGGTGATGGGCAGGGCCTTCGCCGCCGCGTACGCCGAGGTGGTCGGCGACGGCCCCGCCCCGTTCGCGGAGTACCAGCGGTACCAGGGCCTGTACTTTCCGGAGATCATGCGCATCATGGGCCTCCCGCCGGGGATGGAGGAGCCGTTCGTCCGGGAGAGCTACCGGCTGGCCGACCAGGTCCCGGTGATCGACGGGATGGTGGATCTGCTGGAGACCCTGCGGGCCCGTGGGCTGGGGCTCGCCGTGGCCACCGGGAAGGCCGGGGTGCGGGCCCGCTCGCTGCTGGAGACCCTGGGCATCCTCAAGTACTTCGACCACGTGATCGGCTCCGATGAGGTCGCGCGTCCCAAGCCGGCGCCGGACATCGTGCTCCGGGCCCTCGGGCTGCTCGGCGTCCGGGCCGAGGAGGCGATCATGGTGGGGGACGCCCCGGCGGACGTGCGGAGCGCCCGGGGCGCGGCCGTGACCTCGGCCGCGGCGACCTGGGCGACGGTCGACGAGGCCGGTCTGCTGGACGCCGGCCCCGATCTGGTCCTGGCGTCTCCCGCGGAGCTGCTGGCCTGGTGTCCCCCGTCTCCGGTCGGCGGCCTGGGATGAGCCCGCCTTCCTCGGCCGCCGGCTCCCGGGAGCCGGCGGCCTGGCTCGGCATGGACATCGGCGGCACCAAGGTGGCCCTGCGGGCGGAGATCCCTGGCGGGCGGGCCCGTGAGCGCGTCGTGCGCTGGCCCGGCCGTGGTGCCGCCGGCGACCTGGCCCGGCTCGCCGCCGAGGTCGCGCTGTTGCACCGGGAGGTGCCGGGCGGGTTCGCCGCCGTGGGTGTCGCGCTGCCCGCCACCGTCGGCCCGGACGACCGCGTGGTGGTCTGGCCGAGCCGCCCCGAGTGGGTCGGTCTGGACGTCCGCTGTGCCATGGCGGAGCTGTTCCCGGACACGCCGGTCGGCTGGGCCGACGACGGGGACCTGGCCGCGCTGGCGGAGGCGGAGGCGACCGGTTGCGCCGACGTGCTGTACGTCGGGGTCGGGACCGGTGTCGGGGGTGGCCTCACCTGCGACGGCGGCCCGGTCCCGGGTCTCGGCCGCGGTTCCTTCGAACTGGGTCATGTGGTGACCGACCCGGACGGTCCGCCCTGCCGGTGCGGCCGGCGCGGCTGTCTGCAGTCCACCGCGTCCGGTCCGGCCACACTCGCCCGGGCGGGCCGGCTGCACGGCGCCGACGTGACGTACCGGCAGCTGCGGGAGGCGTTCGCGCACCAGGAGCAGTGGGCCGTACGGGCCGTGGACCGTACCTGTCACCGGATCGCGCTGGCGGTCACCGGCGTCCGGGAGCTGATGCACCCGCAACTGGTGGTCGTGGGCGGCGGGTTCGCCGCCGGGCTGCCCGGCTTCGTCGACCTGGTGGCGCACCATCTGCACGCCCTGGCGCGGCCGGGCGTGCCCGCACCACCGGTACGGGCGTCCTGCCGGGGCGGACTCACGTCGCTGTACGGTGCCGTGGCCCTCGCCCGGGTCCTGGAGCGGGACCCGGCGCGCACCGCGGCCCTGGCGCGCCGTGTGCCACCGGGCTGAGCCGGCGCGCGGGCCCCGCGCGGTGCCCCGTCAGTTCCGGCTGTAGTGCGGGACGGGCGCGATGTCGGCGGCCGGGCCGCTGTCGAGTTCGTTCCAGATGACGGCCAGTTCGAGCCGGGACTTGACCCCGACCTTCTGGAAGACCTTGCGCAGATGGAAGGCGACGGTGTGCCGGGACAGGAACATCCGCTCCGCCGTCTCGCCGTTGGTCAGCCCCTGCGAGACCAGCTTCGCCACGGCGTACTCGGTGTCGGTCAGTCCCCGGATGCCGCTGCGCGGCCGGCACCGCTCGCGGGAGCGCGGGCTGGCGTTGATGCCCCGTAGACGGCTCATCACCCGCGACGAGTCGCGCAGCGATCCCATGCAGGTGTAGGCGCGCATCGCGTCCTCGAAGTACCCGGCGGCCTCGGGGGATTCCTCCCGTCCTTCGCAGAGCCGGACACCGATGTCCTCCAGCACCGAGGCGCGCGCCCAGGGATCGGTGTGCAGCTCCGCGGCACGCCGCAACTTGTCGAGGTCGCCCTCCAGCAGGGCGGTGGCGTGCAGGGCGGCGGCGCCGACGGAGTCGACGTCCGGGTTCTCGGCCGCGAGCCGCCGGGCGAAGCGGACTCCCGCACCCGCCGGGCCGCGCTCGCCGGCCCGGAGCAACAGCCGTACCAGCCAGGGCACCGCGGCGGGTTCCGCCACCAGCAGGCGTCGGGTGAACGTCTCGGACTCAAGCAGTTCGCGGGCGAGGATCGCGGCCTTGTCCCGTCCCTTGCCCGCCTCACTGAGCTGCACGACGGCCCACGCGGACTGTCCGATCGGGAACATCTCCCGGGCGAAGACCGCGTCCTCCTCCAGTTTGGCGCTGTAGTGCAGCGCTGCGGAGATGTCGCCCCCGCGCAGGGTCGTGGTGGCCAGCACCAGGTTCCCGACCGGGGTCCAGGCGGTCTGACCGGTTCCGGCCGCGAGCTTGAGGCCCCGCTCGGCGAGTGCGCCCGCCTCCGGGTAGTCACCGGCGGCGAGCGCCACCTTCGCCCCCACGAGCGTGGTGCTCGCGATGAGTTGGGGGTCGTCCTGGACCTGCGGCGACCCGAGGAGCCGGCGCTGCAGATCCGCCGCCGTCGCCACCTCGCGGATACCCACCAGGAACAGGATCAGCAGCAGATCGGCATAGACGGAACAGGACCTGCCGCAGCGGTCGCAGCCCGCCTGGGCCGCCTCCTCGGCGAGGGCTATGGCACCCCTGAGGCTGCCGTTCTGCCAGCGCTCGTGGGCACGGGTCAGGATTTCGGCGGTGACGCAGTCGGGCGCGACGCAGGTTGGCAGTGTCGGTTCTTCACAGGCGTCCGGTTCGCGTGTCTGCCCGGCCATGGAGTCCCCCATTCGACGACTGTGCGGTGGGACGGCGTCCGCTCTCGACGCCGCGTCAAACCGGCGGACCAGGATCCGTTCCTTGTGGGAGGGGCCATGGAGCCACCGGTGAGGTGCTGTGCGCAGCGCTCCGTTGCGCGCGCACACCTGGGTATGACGAATCGTTTCGGCCGACCGGCCCCGCGTTGCTGTAGCCTGACCGCCGAAGCACGACAGCGGGTTGGTGGCGTTTCCCTGTACGGCTGTGCCCTGGTCACAACCCGGCGGTCGCCCAGTCTGCGTCACCGATCACAGCGGCGGGTCGCGCAGGGCTTCACTCCGCGCCGGATCGGCGGCGTAAGCGGCTTGGATGGCTTCTCGACACGTCCTCCCCCGATGTTCTGTGCGCACCGACCTCGTGCGGCGCATCAAGGCTAAGCGGACTACGGCAATCCGAGCATCCCCAAGTCTGACAGTCACACCATTACCCGCGGTCGGGCCTTGACAACGCCACGCGGACCGCCGATAGCGTTTCGAAGCCGTTGCCCGCCGCATCACCTCTCGCGGTACGGAGGCCACTGGACATGCCTGCCACACCACACTCGCCCGCACCCGGCCCCGACACCCCCGACTCCCCCGACTCCCCCGACACGGACGTCATCGTCGTCGGCCGGGGTCCGGTGGGCGCCGTACTCGCCATCCTGCTGGCCGACCGGGGCCATCGGGTGCGCGTGCTCGAACACCGGCCGGAGCCGTATCCGCTGCCCCGCGCGACGAGTTTCGACGGAGAGACCGCGCGACTGCTCGCCTCCGCCGGTATCGGCGGCGGCCTGGCCACGATCTCCGAGCCGGCGACCGGGTACCAATGGCGCACCGCAAGCGGGCGGCCCCTGCTCGACATCGCGTTCAGCCGCACCGGCAGGTACGGCTGGCCGGACGCCAACACGATGCACCAGCCCGCGCTCGAAGAACTGCTCGCCGGACGGCTGGCGACGCTTCCCGGCGTCGAGACGCACCTAGGTCACCGCGTGGTGGACATCGCCCAGACCCCGTCGGGTGTCACGGCGACCGCGGTCACCGGGGACGGCGCGGAGCGCGCCTTCACCGCCCGGTGGCTGGTGGGCTGCGACGGCGCCAACAGCTTCGTCCGTGAGCACACCGGCGTGGCCGTCACCGACCTCGGCTTCTCCTACGAGTGGCTGCTCTGCGACGTCAGGCTCCACACACCGCGCGAGTTCGTCCCGACCAACGTCCAGCTGTGCGACCCGGCACGCCCCACGACGATGGTCGGCAGCGGCCCCGGGCGCCGCCGCTGGGAGTTCATGCGCCTGCCGGGCGAGAGCGCCGCGGAGCTGGACACCACCGAGGCCGCCTGGCGACTGCTCGCCCCGCACGGGGTCACCCCCGAGACGGCCACACTGCTGCGCAGCACCACGTACCGGTTCCGCGCCATGTGGGCCGAACAGTGGCGCTCCGGCCGCGTCTTCCTCGCCGGGGACGCCGCGCATCTGATGCCGCCGTTCGCCGGGCAGGGCATGTGCGCCGGCATCCGTGACGTCGTCAACCTCGCCTGGAAGCTCGACCTGGTGCTGTCGGACCGGGCGCCGGACCGGCTGCTCGACACCTACACGCTCGAACGCCGGCTGCACGCCAAGGCGTCGATCACCGCCTCGGTCAAGCTGGGCCGGGTGATCTGTGTGACCGACCCGGCCGCCGCGGCCGACCGCGACGCGGCGATCCTGGCCAACGGCGGCGGTCGCGCACAGCAGGGGCCGCCCCCCGCCGAGCCGCTGACGAAGGGGCTCCTGCGGCCTGCCGGGGACGGGCGCGGAGGCGCGGGCGAGGTCATGATCGCCGGCACGGTGGAAGCCGACGGCGTGCGTGACCGTCTCGACCAGCTCGTCGGCGCCGGCTTCGTCCTGATCACCACCGAGGACCCGGCCGAACTGAACGACGTCCACGGGGCGTTCCTGACCGCCCTCGGGATCCGCGTGGTACGGCTCGCGCCGCCCGGCTCGCCGGCCGGCCCGGGCCTGGTGCGGGACGTCGACGGCGTCTACCACGCCTATCTGGGCCGGCTCGGCGCGTCGAGCGTCCTGGTCCGCCCGGACCACCACGTGTTCGGCACCGCTGAACCGGGCGGCACCGCGGCTCTCGTGGACGAGCTGCGCGCCCAGCTCCAGGACGCCCCGCTGGCGGCAGCCCGCTGACCGGCCCGGTCCGCCTCCACCGGAAGCGGACCGGCGGGAGTCCTCCCCAGGACCGTGACAGCGCGGCACACCACCCGGTCACCGTGCGAAACCCTCCCACCGGCACGCCGAACGCCCGGCTCGGATCAACCGGCCGGGCGTCGGACAGGTCCTGCGGGGTTACCAGCGGACGGGAAGCCGCTGCACGCTCAGCACGGGCGTACGGGCCCGCAGCGGAATGTCCTCAAGCGGCTCGTCCAGCGCCGGCTCCGGGAGCCCCAGGACGAGCGTCTCCAGCGCGATGCCCAGCACGGCGCGCCCCAGGCGCCGGCCGACGCACGCGTGGGGACCGTAGCCGAAGGCGATGTGGCCGGCGGCGTCCTCCCGGGCGAGGTCCAGGTGCGCGGGGCAGCCGAACCGGGCCGGATCGCGGTTTGCGGCCGGCAGCGAGACCGTGACCGTGTCGCCCTTGCGTACCAGTTCACCGCGCAGACGCACGTCTTCCAGCGCGGTGCGGAAGATCTGATACTGGTTCACGGTGGTGTAGCGCAGCAGTTCTTCGACAGCCGACTCGGTGCCCCGGCCCGACGCGGCCGCGGCGCGGAAGGTCGCGAGCTGGTCGCCGTGGTGCAGCAGGGCGAGTGCCGCAGCCGCCACGGCTCCCTCACAGGTGGCGAAACCGGCGACGAACACCACCAGCAGCATGTTGGTGATCTCGCGGTCGGAGAGTCCCTCGACCGCCGTCAGCCGTCCCAGGATGTCGTTGCCGGGCGAGGTCCGGGCCCGCTCGACCAGGTCACGGGTGAGGAAGAACGCGCGTTTCTCGGCGGCGAACTCGTCCTCCAGCGGGACGTCGTCGTCATTGGCGGTGTCCGCAAGCGCGGCCAGGACGGGGGTGTCCTCGTAGGGGACGCCGACGACCTCGGAGAGCACCCGCAGCACCAGAGGCCGGATGTAGGCGGTCAGCAGATCGGCGGGCGAGCCCTGGGCACGCAGCTCGTCCAGTTGTCCGGCCGCGATCTCCTTGATGCGCGGGGCGAGTTCGGCCATGCGGCCGGTGCCGAACTCGGCGGTGAGCATGCCTCGGTAGCGCGTGTGCTCGGGCGGGTCCATGTGGATGAACATGCCGGGAATGATCGGCATGGAGGGGAACGGCTCCCCCTTCTTCAGCATCGGGAAGTGCGCCGAGTGGAAGTTGTGGCTGAACGCGGGGCTGCTCAGCACCTCCTTGGCCACCTCCAGCCCGGTGGCCAGCCACCCGACGTGCCCGTCCGGGTAGCGCATGCGGGACAACGGCGCCGCCGCGGTCAGTACCGTCGGCGGGGCGAAGTGGTCGGTCCGGTCCACGAGTTGCTGGTAGGTGATGGGCGCTGCCATACGACATCCTCCTCAGGCCGGGCGCAACCGGCGGGCTGAAGCGACGTTAGTGATCCCCGGGCGTCCCGCCATCCCTCACCTTGACAGGCGTGCCGACAAGCGCTGTGCCGCCTCGGAAGTGGCGGTTAGCCTCGCGGCCGTGGGACGGCTTCCGGTCCCGCAGCGGCTGCCTGACAAAGGAGTGCCAGTGAAGGCGATCGTGTACGCGTCGGTGGGAAACCGGGATGTCCTCGCACTGGTCGACCGGCCGGTACCGGAGCCTGGCCCGGGTGAGGTCCGGGTCCGGGTGGCGATCTCCGGGGTGAACGCCACCGACTGGAAGTGCCGGCGGTTCGGTCATGCCGGTGGGCGCCTGATGTACCCCGAGGTGATCCCCCATCACGACGGCAGCGGTGTGATAGACGCCGTCGGCAGCGGCGTCGCGGCGGAGCGCGTGGGGCAGCGGGTGTGGACCTGGGAGTCGGCGTGGCGGCGTCCGCACGGAACCGCCGCCGAGTACGTGGTGCTGCCGTCCCGTCAGGCGGTGGAACTGCCGCCGGGCGCCTCGCTGGAACTGGGCGCGAGCATCGGACTGCCCGCGCTGGCGGCACACCGGTGTCTGACCTCGGCGCGGCAGGCACCGGCCCGGCTCGGGCCCGGCGCGCTGGCCGGGCGCACCGTGCTGGTGGCGGGCGGAGCCGGGGCCGTCGGCCACGCGGCGGTCCAGCTCGCGACGTGGAGCGGCGCGACGGTGATCGCGACGGTGGGCAGCCCGGAGAAGGAGAAACTGGCGCGGGTCGCGGGCGCCGGGCATGTGGTGCACCACCGGTCGGAGAGTGCCGCCGCGGACATTCGCGCGATCGCGCCCACGGGGGTGGACCTGATCACCGAGGTCGCGCCGTCCGCCAACCTCGACCTCGATCTGGAGGTGCTCGCCCCGGGCGGCACGGTCGCCGCCTACGGCACCGAGGGCGACGGCGAAGTCCTGCTGCCCACCCGGCTGCTGATGGGCCGGAACCTGTGCTACCAGTTCGTGCTGGCGCTGACCCTGCCGGCCGAGGAGAAGGACGCCGCGGTGGCGGACGTCGCCGCGGCGGTCTCGGACGGCGCCCTGGGGGTGGGCGAGGAGGCGGGGCTGCCGCTCCACCGTTACCCGCTCGACCGCACCGGCGACGCGCACGACGCGGTGGAGGGCGGGGTGACCGGCAAGGTCCTCATCGACCTCCGCTGAGCGGTGCCCCTCGTCGCCCGGCCGGCTGCCGGCCGGCTGCTCCACGGGCCGGCAGCCCCGGCCCGTCAGCGACTCGGGCGCAGCCACCGGTCGACGCGCGCCCGCAGCTCGGCCGGGAAGATGTCCTTCGGCAGCAGGCCGTGCACGCCCTTCGGAGGTCCGTCGAGGCCGACGTGCGGGGCGTCGCGCTGGTCGGCGTACTGGGTGACGCGGAAGCTCGCCGAGATGCTGCACAGCGCGTACGCCTCGGCGGCACCGACGCCGGCCGCGACGCTGAACCAGCCGATCAGGCCGCGGACGCAGTCGATCAGGGCGTCGTCGAGGTTGTCGGCGAAGCCGAATCCGATCCAGTGGGTGTCGGTCTCGGCCAGCGGCCGGCTGAGTCCGACGTCCCGGTGCAGGTCGTAGCGCATCCGCAACTCCTCCGCGGTGGACTTGATCGCCGTCTGGTCGACGAGGCCGTCGCCCTGCAGGGCGTGCACGTCGCCCACCCAGATCCGGCCGCCCGGCTTGGCCACCGGCAGGAACAGCGACGAGCCGACGGTGAGTTCGCGCAGCGACAGGTTGCCGCCGTGGGCGCCGGCCGGAAGTGCGCCGACCGGGTCGTCACCGGCCGGCTCGACCGCGACGATGCCGAGGAAGGGTTCCAGGGTGAACGAGATCCCGTGCACGTAGTCGGCGCGGGTGCGGGTCTCGTCGAAGCGGAAGTAGTGCGTGTACGGCTTGTCGAAGTCGTGCGGGAGCGCCCCCGCGCCGGTCGGGAAGGCGTTGCACCCCCAGTCCGCGAGCCGCAGCCGCTCAAGCCGGCATTCGATCACGTCTCCGGGCCGGGAACCGGCCATTTCCACCGGCCCGATCAACTGCAGGGGGCAGCCCGGATACTGCTCACGCAGGCGGGCGCGCTCGGCGAACGACATGCCGAATTTCATCTCGTTCTGCCAGTTCGTCCAGGTATTCGGGTACTCGACCTCGTCGCCGGACTCGATCGTGGCGGCGGGTGGCGCCTTCGGGTCAAGGATTCCGGAACGCACTGTTTTGTGCGTGGAATCCACCGTATACGTCGTCATGCCGACTGAAGGTAGGCGGCCAACTTTCGCCGCAGCAAGGCTTCGTGGACCATGGCACCGAGAACTACCAACCTGACGGATGGTCCCTGCAGGGGCACCGGACGGAAGCTGGGAACGGCCCGTCGGCGAGGCCAAAAATGAGCCATGACGGGCCGAACGGACTGTTACGGTAAGGCGATTCCACAGAACCCGACAGGGAGCTTCTTCGTTGCGCATTCTTGCCATTTCCGGGTCGCTGCGTCAGGACTCGTTCAACACGCGCCTTCTGCGTGCACTGCCCCCGCTGGCACCCGAGGGAATGGAAATCGAACTCTTCGATGGCCTGGGCGAAGTGCCGCTCTACAACCAGGACCTCGACGTGGAGGACCCCCCGGAGCCGGTGCGCCGGCTGCGCACGGCGATCGCCGAGGCGGACGGGCTGATCATCGCGAGCCCGGAGTACAACGGCTCCATTCCGGGAGTGCTCAAGAACGCCATCGACTGGGCCTCCCGTCCGATGGCCAAGTCCGCGCTGCTGGCCAAATGCGTCGTCACCATGGTGGCCACGCCCGGCCGCGCACTCGGCCGCAACGCCCTCAGCGATCTGGGCCGGGTGCTGCACGACTGCCACGCGTTCGTGATCAGCGGCCCGTGGGTGCACCTCAACGACGCCGGGGCGAAGATGGAGGACACCGAGGCCGAGGACGGCGGGACCACGACCGTCCTCACGGATCCGATGACCCGCCGCATCGTGGACATCCAGCTCAACTCCCTCCAGCAGGCCGTCAAGGACGAGGCCGGACGGCACGCGGTCGTCCCGCTGCTGCCGTTCATCCAGCCCCGGACGTGAGCGGCCCGTACGGCTGACCGCCGTATCCGCTCCGCGGGGGGCTCCCGGTGCGCCGGGAGCCCCCTGCGCCGTGTCAGGCCCCGACGGCCTCGCGCAGCAGCTCCGAGGACGGCCGGCGCGGCATCCGCTCCAGGATCCGCGCGACGACGTCCTCGGCGACATCGGCGACCCGCTCCGGTCCCCGGGGGCCGTCCAGGACGAAGGCCAGCGAGTGCACCGCCTTCTTGTCCCGGCGCATCACCCGGATCAGTTCCTCGGTGGTGGGCCCGGCCGGCAGGGCCGTGGGCAGGCCGTAGTGCTCCACCACGGCCTGGTGCTCGGCCACCCGGTCCGGGCCGATCCGGCCCAGTTCGCCGGCGAGCAGACCCGCGAACACCGTGCCGACGGCCACGGCCTCACCGTGCCGCAGGGCGAAACCGGTGGTCACTTCCAGCGCGTGCCCGAGGGTGTGGCCGTAGTTGAGGATGTGCCGCAGACCGGTGTCGCGCTCGTCCTGCTCGACGATCCTCGCCTTCAGGGTCACGCTCGCGGCGATCTGCTCGGCGAGCGGCAGGCCACGCAGGTCACCGGCGCCGATGAAGTGGCACCGGGCGATCTCGCCGAGCCCGTTGCGCAGCTCCCGCCGGGGCAGCGTGGTGAGGTAGTCGGTGTCGCACAGCACGGCGCTGGGCTGCCAGTAGGCGCCCACGAGGTTCTTGCCCTCGGGCAGGTTCACCGCGGTCTTCCCGCCCACGCTCGCGTCGACCTGGGCGAGCAGGGACGTCGGCAGGTGCACCACAGGTACACCCCGGTGGTAGAGCGCCGCGGCGAGCCCCACCACGTCCGTGGTGGTACCCCCGCCGCAGGAGACGACCGCGTCGTGCCGGGTCAGCCCGAACGCGGTGAACTCCCGGCAGAGCGTCTCGACGGTGGCCAGGTTCTTGTCCGGCTCCCCGTCCCGGGCCGCGAGCACCAGCGTCTCGACCCCTGTCTCGGGCACCCACTCGCGCGGCCGGGCCGAGACCACGACGGTGCGGGCCGCGCCCAGCCCGCGCAGCACGGTCGCCAGCTCGGTCCGCACGCCGGGGCCGATGAGCACGTCGTACGACCGGGCGCCGAAGCGCACCGGAACTTGCCGGACCATTCCGTTCCTCCTCCGACTCGTCGCGGCTCGTCCGCGGCGAAACCGACGCCGTCTCAGCCCGAGGTGCCCAGGGCCCGCTGCACCAGCCCGCTGATGTCCATCGCGTCGATGACGTCTTCCTCGTCCTCGTCGTCCACGGCCGCCGCGACCGTCCCGGCCTCCTCGCCGGCCGCCCCGCCGTCGTCGGCGAGGGCGAGCAGCGCCTCCAGCACCCCGGCCTCCCGGAACCGCTCCAGCGGAACGGCGGCCAGCACGCGCCTGAGGTCCTCGTCCCGGACGCCGAGGTCGTCCCCGGGGTCACGCAGCAGTTCCGCGCGCAGGTAGCCGACGAGCGCCTCCGGGGTCGGATAGTCGAAGACCAGCGTGGACGGCAGCTTGAGCCCGGTCGCGGTGTGCAGGCCGTTGCGGAAGTTGACCGCGGCCAGCGAGTCGAAGCCGACCTCCTGGAAGGCCTGGGCGGGGCCGATGGCGTCGGCGCCGCTGTGCCCGAGGACCGCCGCGGCCTGGCCGCGCACGAGTCGCAGCAGGATGCGGTCCTGTTCGGCCTCCGCGACCGCGCGCAAGGAGTCCACCAGGGAGGAGGTGGTCTCGCCGCCGTCGTCGGCAGCCGCCGCCCGCAGCACGTCCGCCGCTGCCGGCAGGTCCGCGAACAGCGGGCTGGGCCGTACCGAGGTGAACGCCGGGATGAAGGCGGCCCAGTCCATGTCGGCGACGGTGACGGCCTTCTCGCCCGCCTCCACCGCCTGCGCCAGCGCGGTGACGGCCAGCGCCGGGGCGATCGGCAGGACGCCGCGGCGCCGCAACTGGGCCAGGGTCGCCTCGTCCATGCCCAGCCCGGTCTCGTCCAGCGCACCCCAGGCTATGGAGGTCGCCGCGAGACCCCGTCCCTGCCGCCACTCGACGAGGGCGTCGAGAACCGCGTTGGCCGCGCCGGACGGGCCCTGGCCGCCGCCGCCCCAGATACCGGCGATCGAGGAGAACACCACGAACGCGTCGAGCGGTGTGTCGGCGAACCGCTCGGCCAGCCACACCGCCGGTTCCACCTTGGTCCCGAATACCGCCGCGAGGTCGGCTGGGCCGGTGTCGTCGAGAAGACCGGTCTGGGTGATGTCGGCGGCGTGCACCACGGCGCTGAGCGGCCGCTCGGGATCGGCGGACAGCAGCTCGGCGAGCCGGTCCGTGTCCTGCTGGGCGCAGAGCTCCAGCCGCGTGCCCAGCCTGCCGAGGTCGGCGCGGAGCCGGTCCGCGCAGTCCTCGGGGGCACCGGCGGTCGTGGTGACCACCAGCCTGGCGGCCCCGGCCTCCGCCAGCCACAGCGAGGCGTGCCGGCCGAGCCCTTCGGCGCCGCCGGTGACGAGGACCGTGCCGCGGGGCCGCCAGCCGGCGCCGGCGGACCTGGGCACGGGCTTGGGGACGAACCGGCGGACGTAGACGCCGGACCGCCGGATCGCCAGCTGGTCCTCGCCCGAGGTGCCGCAGAGCACGCCCAGCAGGTGCTGCACGGTCCGCGGCCCCGTGCTCGACGGCAGGTCGATCAGGCCGCCCCACCGGTCGGGGCGTTCCAGCGCGACGACCCGGCCGAGCCCCCACAACGCCGCCTGTGCGGGCGCGTCCAGGGTGTCGCGGATACCGATGTTCACCGCGCCCCGGGTCGCGCACCACAGGGGGGCGGTGACGCCTGCGTCACCGAGCGCCTGGACGAGCGCGAGGGTGGACGCCGTGAGCGGGGTCGGGTCCTGCGGGCCCGTGTCCGGCCGCGGGCCGAGGGCGAGCAGGGACAGCACGCCGGACACCTCGCACCCGGCGAGGACGGCGGTGAGCCGACCGGCGAGCGCGGACCGGTCCGTCTCCCCGGCCGCCAGCAGCAGGTGGTCGAACCCGGCCCCGGTCAGCGCCGTCAGCAGCTCGTCCGGCCGCCCGTCGTCCGGTACGACGACGAGCCACCGGCCGCCGGGCACTCCCGCGCACTCCCTCTCCAGCGGCTTCCAGGTGACGGTGTGGCGCAGCTTCTCCGCGGTCGAGCGTGCACGCCTGCCCCTGCGCCAGTCGGCGAGGACGGGCACGAGCGCGCTCAGCGCCTCGCGCTGGTCGGTGGTGAGGGCCAGCAGCTCGCCGAGCGAGCCCATGTCCGTGTCTTCGACCGCCGTCCAGAATTCGCCGTCCTCGCCCCCGGCCGCCTCCGCGTCGTGGCCGGGTGCCGTGGCTTCGTCCAGCCAGTAGTGCCGGCGTTCGAAGGCATAGGTCGGCAGGTCGGGGGCGGCGGCGACGCCGGCCGGCACGAACGCGGTCCAGTCGACGGCCACACCGCCGGTGAAGAGCCGGGAGGCCGAGGCGAGCAGGCGGCCGAGGCCGCCGTCGTCGCGCTTGAGGGTGCCGGAGACGATCGGACGGGACGGCGCGTCCGCGCTGTCGTCCGCCAGGTCCGTGATCGGCTGGACCAGCACCGGGTGGGCGCTGACCTCGACGAAGACGCCGTGCCGCAGCCGCAGCAGCTCCGCGACGGCCGGCCCGAACCCGACCGGCCGGCGCAGGTTGCGATACCAGTACGCGCCGTCCAGGACCAGGTCGTCGGTGACCCAGTCGCCGGTCACCGTGGAGTAGAAGGGCACCTGCGGTGCGCGTGCCTCGATGCCCGCGAGCGCTTGCCCCAGCACTTCCTCCAGGGCTTCGACGTGCCGGGTGTGCGAGGCGTAGTCCACCGGCACCCGCCGGACCCGGACACCCTGCGCGGCCAGCGCGTCGAGGGCCTCGCCGAGCGCTTGGGTGTCCCCCGCGATCACCGCCGACGCGGGGCCGTTCACGGCGGCGACCTCCACACGGCCGTCCCAGGGCAGCAGCCGGCGGCGCGCCTCGTCGGCGTCCAGGGCCACCGAGGCCATCCCGCCGCGCCCGGCCAGGGTGGCCGCGATGGCCTGGCTGCGGACCGCGACGATCCGGGCGGCGGTCTCCAGCGACAGCGCCCCGGCCACGCAGGCCGCGGCGATCTCACCCTGCGAATGTCCCAGGACGGCGTCGGGCAGCACACCGGCCGCGGCCCACACGGCCGCCAGGCCGACCATCATCGCGAAGCTCGCCGGCTGGACGACGTCGACGCGCTCCAGCGTCCCGGCGTCGGCGTCGCCGCGCAGGACGTCGATCAGGGACCAGTCGATCCAGGGGTCGAGGGCGCGGGCGCACTCGGCGATCCGCTGCGCGAACACCGGCGAGGCGTCCAGCAGGTCCCGGCCCATACCGGCCCACTGGGCCCCCTGGCCCGGGAAGACCAGGACGACCTTCCCCGGTGCGGCCGCGGGGCCGCCGGTGACCACGTCGGACGCGCTCTCCCCACGAGCCAGGGCCCCCAGACCGGCCAGGGCCTGCGTGCGCGTGGCGGCCACGACGACGGCCCGCTCCGGGAGCGTCGCCCGCGCGGACACCAGCGTCGAGGCGACCGCGGGGAGCGACGGACCGGCCGGGTCCGCCAGGAACGCGGCCAGCCGGCCGGCCTGCGCGGCCAGCGAGCCGGTCGTCCTGGCCGAGAGCACCAGCGGCAGCGCGGGGGGCGGGGTGTTCGCGTCGGCCGGGGGCACGGGGGCGGTGGGCCGGGCCTCCTCGGGGACCGGGTCGGCCTCCTCGGGGACCGGGTCGGCCTCCTCGAGGATCAGGTGCGCGTTCGTACCGCTCGCCCCGAAGGCGGAGACGGCGGCGCGCCGCGGCCTGTCGCCGCGCGGCCACTCCCGCGCCTCGGTGAGAAGCCGTACCGCACCGGACGACCAGTCCACCTGCCGGGTGGGCTCTTCGACGTGCAGCGTGGGCGGCAGGACGCCGTGGCGCAGGGCCAGCACCGTCTTGATCA
>NZ_BMUI01000034.1 GCF_014650115.1 Streptomyces olivaceoviridis
CATCACGCCCCTACCTCGTGACAACCCGTCACCACACCACAAGCAGTGGACCAGAACCAAAACTCGCGAACATCTCTCGACGGAATGATCACCAACTGCCACCGGAACTCATGCACAAGTGGTGCCGCCAAACGTGAGCGAAGCCAGGCGGCAGATCAAGGTGCAGGCCAAGCCAACTTCACGTCCGCGACCAGCTCCGGGTACAGGTCGCGGGCGCCTTTGCCCCGCTTCTCGTACACGGCCCGCAGCTCCTTCTCGGCATCCTCGACGCTGGTGTAGCGGTGCGGCCACCTCTCCCTGGCTGCCCGGAGGGTATTGGCCTCCCTCGAACACGTCAGGCAGACCTTGACGCCTTCGATCGTGGTGACCACCTCCTCGTCGCGGACCAGACTGAAGACCTTGCCCTCGAAGAAGTCCGTGGCCCCCAGATGGGTTTCCAGCAGGCACGCGTCCAGGAACGCCGTGCCAGCCTTCGAGCGCGGCTCGTACACCCCGTCCCGTAAATGCCAGGGCGCGTCCTCCCGCCGCTTCAGGGCCACCCAGACGAACAGCTCGCCGTCATGCTCGTGCAGGACGTGCCAGTGCGGCTTGCGCCGGGCGTCGTGGCAGCACTTCGGGTCCATCACGCGGCCCCAGGAACGGCCCACCACCTCAGAGTCGCTGTCGGCCAGCAACGAGCGCTGCGGCAACTGGCTGTAGATCGCCTTCGGCATCCGCTTGCCATTCACCGACAGGGTCTTGATCGTGACGGACGACTCCGCGATTCCCAGTTCCACAACCGGATCAACGCCGCAGTCCCCACCAGGAGGCGGGCCGCCGGGCCGGGTCGCCCATTCGGCCCAGGCCGGTGACTCAGCGCCGTGCATCGCCGGTGCGAGGAGGCTGGTCAGCTCCGAGATCGCCTCATGCGACGACTTGAAGTGCCGGCGGACGTTCTCCGGCTTCTTGTGCCGCGACCTCGCCATCAGCATCAGCAGGGAGGCGCCCTGCTCGCCGAGGTGCGTCAGTGCGCCATGGCAGTACTCGTAAAGGTCCCAGCCCGTCCCCGGCCCACGCACGGCGGTGTGCTCATCGAGAAGGGCGCAGGCCCGACCGTAGGAGAGGCGGACCAGGCCGGTGTCCGGGCATACGTCGCGCGGGCTGAGGCTCTTCCCCGGGCCAGGGCGGCGGTGGGTGACGAACACGGGGCCGCAGGGTACGGCCGCGCACCAGCCGGGGCAGGAGCCGGGCGGTGCCGGCGCCCCCGCCCCAGTAGACGGTCTCCAGCACGAAGTCCTCGCAAGAGGTCCACATCCGGGAAGCGTCAGCGCCGGACCCGAGCGCCGACCTCCAGCCGATCAGCGGCACTCATGGCCGCCCGAGGGCGCTGTACGCCGCTGTGAGCGCCTGGAAGACCCTTGATCGCCGCTCGGAGTTGGTTGGCGCCTGAACGCCGCAAGCAGCCACACAGCGCCGGGAAGGAGCATGTGCGTGTGCCGGCGACGGTCTCGGGTGCGGCTGGACGGCACCAAGGAGCTGATCGCGCTCGCGGAGGGGCTACGGGAGTCCACCGAGTCATGGGCCGACCTGCTGCGCGACTGCCGCCGCCGCGGCATGCGCGACCCCGAACTCGTCGTCGGCGACGATGCGATGGGCCTGTGGAAGGCGCTGCGGGAGGTGTTCCCCGTAGCCCGTCACCAGCGGTGCTGGGTGCACAAGGCTCGAAATGTCACAAACGCCTTGCCGAAGTCCGCACAGCCGGGCACGACGAAGGCGATGCAGGAGATCTACAACGCCGAGGACCGCGCGCACGCCGAGAAGGCGATCGAGGCGTTCGCGAAGACCTACGGCGCGAAGTGGCCCAAGGCCGTCGCGAAGATCACCGGCGACCGGGAGGAACTGCTGGCGTTCTACGACTTCCCGGCCCAGCACTGGATCTACCCGCGAACCACGAACCCGATCGAGTCGACGTTCTCCACGGTCGAACTGCGGACCAAGGTCACCCGCGGAGCCGGCAGCCCAGCCGCGGCCCTGGCGATGGTGTTCAAGCTGGTCGAGTCAGCACAGGCCCGCTGGCGCGCAATCACCGGTGCCCCCCTCGTCGCCCTGGTCCGCTCGGGCGCCAGGTTCGAGAACGGCATCCTGGTCGAGCGCGAGGAGGCCGCCGCAGCCTGACCGAGCTCAACTGCTTCACAGGTATCGACGATTACTCCGTTGTGTCCGTGGTCTCCTTCAGTAGCAGGTCCGTCCGGCGCCGACCGCTGAAGTCGGTAGAGGGAACCCGGTTGAGCGAAAGGACGCGGAGACGTGGATGTGTATGAGGCTGTCGACAGTCGCCGGGCCGTGCGGGCGTTCAGCGATCAGCCGGTATCCACGGAGACACTCGAACGAGTGCTGACTGCGGCGACGCGGGCTCCGTCCAGTGGGAACCTCCAGCCGTGGCACGTATACGTTGTAACCGGCGAGCCCTTGGCCGAACTGAAGCGGCGCGCGACGGCCAGGGCGCTGGCAGGGGACGACCCCGGCGACGAGCGGGAGTACCCCATGTACCCGGCCGAACTGACATCGCCGTACCTGGACCGCTTCTCGGCCGCGGCCGCCCAGCGATACCAAGCCCTGGGGGTCGAGCGCGACGACCCCGACAGGCCCAGGAAGATCGCTACCTTGAACGTGGAGGCGTTCGGGGCGCCGGTCGTCCTGTTCTGCTACCTCGACCGGACGATGGGGGCCGGACAGTGGGCTGACGCGGGGATGTACCTGCAGACGGTCATGCTGCTGCTGAGGGCGGAAGGGCTGCACAGTTGCCCCCAGGTGATGTGGACCATGTACCGCAAGACCGTCAGCCAGGCGGTCGGAGCCGATGACAGGCTCGTGTTGTTCTGCGGGCTCTCGGTGGGGTTCGAGAAGGACGGCGTGCCACGCCTGCGTACCGGGCGGGCAGACCTGACCGAGATGGTGACCTTCATCGGAGTGTGACCGCTGGACGGTCGAGGTCCAAGGACTCCACCAGCAGGTCGTCACGAGGGGAACTGCCCCACTGATCCACAAGATTTGACAATTACTCCCCCCTGACCAACCGGGAGCCGAAGCTGTTCGACCGCTGGGAGTTCTTCGACCTGCATGCCCTCGCCTGCGTCGGCCCCGTTTTCGCCCCGGCCGCCCAGGCGCTGGATGCCATGTGGCCTGGCGTCATCCCCCACTTGCCGCCCGTGGTCTCCCACCCGGTCGCCGTCGACCGGCCGGCCGCGCAGGGTGAGCCGGGTGAGGCCGTCCGGCTGCGCCGGGCGATGACCCAGACGGTGATCGACGGCGGCTGGGCCCTGTCGGGACCCGTCCGCGACGCGCCGCGCACGGTGCCCCGCCATCGTTTCGCCCCGAAAGTGAACTTGAGCGCCTTCGCGACGCCGAATTCGCCCGCCAGGAGATGGAACGCCGGTTCCTCGCTCACCTCTCCAGCCCGGACGCCACGCTCCTGATCCGCGCCCTGCACTCCCTCGTCGGTGCCCCGACGGGCGCTGGCCAGGCGTCTGACCCGGCATAACAGACGGTGACGTTAGCCCACGTCACAGCGTGATGACATGTGAGCGTCGCTCAGCTCCAGGCCGGGGCGGGCGCAAAGGGCCCCCTCTCCTGGGACGTGAACGTCAACTCGACGGTTTGCCGGGCCCACCAGCATGCCGCCGCGGCGGCGAAATGGGAGGATCTCCAGAAGGAGCCGCCCGGTGGGGGCCTTCGTCGAGCCGGCCGACCACGGGCTCGCGGCTTGCAAGTGAGCGCGTCATGGTTGAACGCCTGCCTGAACTCGCCGGTGGCCTCGTCCTTCTCCACCCGGTGAGGACGAGTACGGGGTCGGCGTCCTTGCCGTGGCGGTGCGGCCGGGCCTGGCCGAGCTTGGCCTCAGTCAACGTCCAATCGACCAGCGACGGCAGCGTCTTGGCGGGCACGTCCAGGACGATGATCGGCCCACGGCCCGCCACGACGACCGGCGCGTTGAGGGCAGCTGAGGTCGGATGCAGTCCCGCCGGCGGTCGGTCAGCCGGGCGTGACAAGGCATCAGGATGAGACCCCAGAGGTGCAGCGCACCCGGCCCGGCAGCGCGGCCGGACTCAGTCGACCTTCTTGATCACCCGGGCGGGCACTCCCGCGACAACAGTGCCGGCAGGGACATCACGAGTGACCACCGCACCGGCAGCGACCACCGCACCGGCACCGATGGTCACCCCCTGCGTGATCACGGCAGCCGTCCCGATCCAGACATCGTCCTCGATGACGATCGGGGCGAAGGAGAGGTACTCGCGGCGCTCGGCCAAGGGCAGTGGATGGCCTCCGGTGATGAGGCTGACCTTCGGGGCGATCATGACGCCGTTCCCGATACGGATGCCTCCCCTGTCCATGAAGGTGCATCCCTGGTTGACGAAGACGTTCTCCCCGAACGTCGTGTTCAGCCCGTGCTCGGTGAAGAACGGCGGGTAGATCACCACCGATTCCGGCAGCGGGCCACCGAACACAACGGAAAGTAGTTCCGTGCGGCCTTCGCTGTCGCTGAACGGAAGCATGTTCAGTCGAGACGTCGCATCGGTGACCTCCTCGATCCGCTCCGCGTGACGCGCGAACTCAGGCGTTCGGACATACATGACCTGCTCTGTGCGGGTAGACATGCGCTGATCCCAACATCGCGCAGTACATTCGATCAAACAACCCGGAACCGCACTAGACACAACCGATGGTTGTGGAAGTAGGGTGATGACGTGGATGTTGAAGCGCTGCGGACGTTCGTGGCCGTCGCCGAGACCGGCCAGTTCCAGGCTGCGGCCGACGAACTGGGGATCAGCCAGCAGGCGGTCTCCAAGCGGATCGCGGCCCTGGAGAAGCACATCGAGGTCACGCTGCTGGTGCGGACCTCGCGAGGCTCCCGGCTGAGCCTGGACGGGCAGGTCTTCCTGCCGCACGCCAAGAAGGTCCTGGCGGCCATCGAGCAGGCCGAGCAATCCGTGCGCCCCGGAAGCCGTCCCTTGCGCGTCGATGTCCTCAATCGGCGCATCTCCCCGGCCCAGGCTGTCTACCGGTTCTACCGCTCCCGCCCCGAGACGGACCTGGACGCGGTCACGCTGAGCAAGGAGAACGCCGCCCAGGCCGCCCAGGCGGTGCTCGAAGGGACCATCGACGCGTCCTTCCGCGCCCTGCCGGCAGACCAGGTCCCGGCCGGGATCAGCACCGAACGACTCCTGGACGCACCCCTGGAACTCCTGGCCGGCCCCAACCACCCACTGTCCGACGCGCCCTGGGTCAGACCTGCGGACCTGGCCGGCCACCGCATCTGGATCCCCGGGATCAGACCAGGCACGGAGTGGGCGGCGTTCTACCAGGCGCTGTCCGAGGCCTTCGGCCTGAGCGTCGACGCGCTCGGCCCCCACTTCGGTGACGAGGCCCTGATGGACGCGCTGGCCGACTCGGCCTCGCTGGCCACCCTCGTCGGCAGCGGGGACCGGTACCTGTGGCCCCAGACCCACGACCTACGGCGCATCCCGCTGCACGACCCGACCCCGGTCTACCCACACGTGCTGCTGTTCCGCAGCGGAGACCGGCACCCCGTGCTGACCGCGCTACGCGACCATCTGCGCACCACAGGCCCGCGAGCCGCGCACGACGTGTGGGCACCGGACTGGGTAGACCGCTGACCAGGCGACCGAATCAACAGGGACGCACTCTTATCGAGCATCTGATCAGTGTTTACGCCGATGCGGGCGGGATGTCTGTTTCGATTCGCCAGGTTGGTGCGGATTCTCCAGTCAGCTCGCGGGACAATGTGTTAGCCATCGCCCAGTGGATCATTGTCCGGGATCTCTGCGGGAGGGCTTCGTAGTCCCGCGCCAGGCGACGGTGTTGCATCAGCCAGCCGAAGGTCCGCCCGATCACCCACCGTTTCGGCAGCGGCTCGAACCCCTTCGCCCGTGGCCGCTGCACCACCTCGACATCGATGCCCGGTCGGGCGATCCTGGTATTGCGGCGGCACGGAGTGCACCATTCATGAAGAGGGCGAACAGCAGGAACACACACGGGCACGCACGCCGGGGCGAACGCCTCCTGAGAGCGCCGCAGGACCGCTGGACGGATCAGGCGCTGCGCAGTTCGATCACCGTGATGTCCGGTGGGGCTCCGACCCGGATCGGCGGGAGCGAGGCTCCGACTCCGCGTGAGACGTAGAGCTGGGTGGTGCCGAAGGTGGCCAGGCCCGCCGTGACCGGCTGGGTCAGGGGGACGAGCAGGTTTCCGGGGAAGAAGCCTCCGCCGTGGGTGTGCCCGGAGAGCTGGAGATCCACGCCGTGCCGGGCCGCCTCGTACACCTGGACGGGCTGGTGGGCGAGGAGGATGGTCGGGTGTGAGCGATCCCGGTCGGCGAGGGCTTTGCCGTAGTCCGGGGCGTCGTGGGCTCGTTCGCCTTCGATGTCGGTGACGCCGGCGAGGTCGAGGGCTCCGCCGCGGTGGGTGATCAGGGTGCGGGTGTTGCGCAGGGTCCTGACACCGAAGCCGGTGAGGGTGTCGATCCAGGCGTCGGCGTCGTAGCGGTAGTCATGGTTGCCGGTGACGAAGAACGTGCCGTGTGTGGAGCGCAGGCGTGCCAGTGGCTCCGCATGGCCGGCGAGGTCCTCGGCGCTGCCGTCGGAGAGATCTCCCACGATCGCGACGAGGTCGGGAGAGGTGCTGTTGATCAATCGGACGTTGCGGGTGGTGTGGGCGCGGCCGAAGAAGGGGCCCAGGTGGAGGTCGCCGGCCATGGTGATGCGCATGCCGTCGAGGGACGGGTGGAGTCGGCGCAGGGTGATGGGCACGGTTTTGATGTCGGGTGGTCCCAGGCCGCGGTGGAAGCCGTAGCCGGTCGTGGCGGTGGCGGTCGCCGCGGCCAGCAGGGCGACCGAGCGGGCGAGCACGAGGCGCCGATCGGCCATCGTCGGTGCGTCGGGGGGTGCGACGGCCTCGGCGGGTTCCGCCTGGTGCGTCGCCGGGCCGGGCCGGGGCCGGTGCGTGTCCGCGGCTCGCGGTGCGGGCGCGGCGGCGGGCGCGTGGGTGGACCGGGTTGACGAACGTGCTGCCAGGCGCATCGGAACTTCGAGGACGGCGAGGACGAGAAGGAGGTAGACGGCACAGGCGACCCAGGTGAACACCGGCCGGACGAACCAGGCGATACGGGTGGGGTCGGCGTACTGGGCGGCCAGGACACCGGCGGGGACCAGCACGGTCAGCGCCACCGCGGTGAGCCGCCCGCAGCGGCGCAGCCGTGGTGAGGCCGTGGTGTTCTTGACGAGCCGCACGTAGAGGTAGCGGTGCGCGACGGCCGCGACCACGATGCTCGTGCCGGCGACGGCGGCTTCCTGCGGGAGGCCGCTCATATCGCTGTCGCGGGAGTGCGGGCCGCGGCGCGGGCGCCTGGGCGGCGGGTGGGGCGGGGGTACCTGGGCATGGGGACGCGGTTGCTCCGAGAGGGGGCGTGGGTTGGCACGAACATGGGTGCACCTGCGCAGGTGTCCGCGGGGGCGGGACGGACCCCGCCTGGGCCCGTCTCCCGTCCGGTACCCGCACCCGTTCGATGAAGTGACTCGTCGAACGGGTGCGGATTGGTCAGACCGCGGACGTACCGGCGAGTGGATTCACCAGGTGACGGGCAGCCGGGTGACGCCGTAGACGGACATCTGCTGCCGGAAGGAGACCTCCTCGAAGGGGACGGCGAGGGCCAGGGAGGGCAGGCGGCGCAGCAGCGAGGGGATGGCCACCTGCAGTTCCGTCCGGGCGAGGTTCTGCCCCAGGCACTGGTGGACCCCGAAGCCGAAGGCCAGGTGGGCGCGGGCGTTGTGGGTGATGTCGAGGGCGTTCGGCCGGTCGGGCAGGAGCGCGGTGTCGCGGTTGCCCGCCGGGAGACTGATGATGAGGCCGTCGCCGGCCCGGATCTGTTCTCCCGCGAGCGTGAAGTCGTCGACGGCGACCCGGACGACGACGTTCTCGACGACCGACAGGTAGCGCAGCAGTTCTTCGATGGCCCGGGCTATGACGGCCGGGTCCTCGGTGTCGCGCAGGAGGGCGAGTTGCTCGGGGTGGCGCAGCAGGGCGAGCGTGCCCAGGGCGATGGTGTTGGCGGTTGTCTCGTGCCCGGCGATCAGCATGAGCAGGGCCATGGAGACCAGTTGCTGCCGGGTCAGCTCGCCGGTTTCGACCCGCTCGGCGAGCAGGCGGCTGAGCAGGTCGTCACCCGGCTCGGCGGCTTTGCTCTCGACCAGCGTGTAGAGGTAGGTGCCGAACGCCTGGCTGGTGGCGCGTACTTCCTCCGCGGGCAGCGACATGTCCAGCAGCTTGTTGCTGCAGGACTGGAAGAAGGGGTGGTCGTCGTAGGGGACGCCGAGCAGTACGGCGATCACCCGGGAGGGTACGGGCAGGGCGAAGTCGGTCAGGAGATCCGCCGGCGGCCCCTTCCGGACCATCTCGTCGAGGGCTTCGTCGACGAGTCGCTGCACCTGGGGGCGCAGGGCAGCGGCCTGTTTGGCGGTGAAGTCCGCGGTGAGCATGCGGCGTTGGCGGGCGTGCTCGGGATCGTCCAGGCGGACGAAGGGGGGCTCCTGGTCCGTCCTGTCCTCGCCGGCGGGCGAGAGGCGGGGCATACCGGGGTTGCGGGCATCGGCGCTGACGCGCGGGTCGCTCAGGACGGCACGGATGTCCTCGTAGCGGGTCACCACCCAGGCGGTGGAGCCGTTCCACAGCGTGGCGCGCTGGAGCCCGTCGCGCCGCCGCCAGTCCTGGTAGTCCTGCGGCGGGTCGAACGGGCACTCGGACGGCCGCGCCTGAGGAAAGCGGGGCGGGAGACACGCGTGGTCGTGGGGGGTCATGGATCCTCCGTTCATCGTGCGGGTGTCGGTGCGGATGTCACGGCGGCCCATTCGGTGCGGCGGGCCACGGCGGCGCGCCAGGGCCGGACGTCCTTGGCGGGCATGCCGATGGCGAGCACACCGGTCAGGTGGCGGCCTCGGCGGTAGCCGATCAGGGCCCGCCCCTCGGCCAGGTCGCCGTCGAGGACCGCGCTCTCCTCGTGCCCGGGCAGGTATCCGTGAGACTGCACCTTCACCTCGTACTGGTCGGTCCAGAAGTAGGGCACGGGCGCGGCGGGCTGCGGGGTGGCGGGGGTGAGAAGGTCGCGGGCGACGGCGATGCCCTGTTCGGACGCGCTCGTACGGTGCTCCACCCGAATCGCGCGGCCGAAGAGCGGGTTGAACCAGCGGGCGACATCGCCCGCCGCGTGGATGCCGGGTGCGCAGCGGCCGTGGGCGTCGCAGAGCAGGCCGTCGTCGATGTCGAGTCCGCTGCCGCGCAGCCAGTCGGTGTTGGGCACGGAGCCGGTGGCGACCAGCACGTCGTCGGCCGGCAGGGTACGACCGTCGTCCAGCCGGACGCCGGTCACGGCACCGTCGGCGGTGTCGAAGGTCTCCGCCTTGAGGCCGGTGAGGATCCGCACGCCGCGGTCGCGGTGGATGCCGGTGATGAACCGGCCCGCCGCACGGCCGATGATCCGCGCCAGCGGCTCGGCCCCGGACTCCACGATGGTGACATCGGCGCCCCGCTGCCGTGCGGCGGCGGCCACTTCGGTGCCGAGGAATCCGCCCCCGATGATCACCAGGCGGCGGCCGTCGCCGAGGCGGTCGCGCAGCGCGAGGGCGTCCTCCCGGGTGCGCAGCACATGCACGCCCGGTCTGCCGTGCCCGCCCGGTAAGAGGCGTGGTCGTACGCCGGTGGCGATGACCAGGGCGTCGTAGGGCACTGTGCCGCCGTGGGCCAGGGTGACGGTGCGAGCCGTCCGGTCGACGGCGGTCGCGGACACTCCGAGCCTGAGGTCCAGGTTCATGGCCTTGAGGTCCGACTCCGGACGCAGCAGGAGGCGTTCGGCGTCCCACTGTCCGGTCAGGACCTGTTTGGACAACGGCGGCCGGTCGTACGGCAGATGGGGCTCATCGCCGATCATGGTGATCAGGCCGCCGAAGCCCTGCTGCCGGAGGGCGGCTGCGGTGGCCAGCCCGGCGGCCGAGGCGCCGACCACCACCACTCGCCTCATGCCCGGTCCAGGCGGATGGCCGCGCCCGGGCAGATGACGACCGCTTCCTGGATCTGCCCGGCCTTGTCGGGCGTCGGCGAGTCGTCGAGCAGGACGGCGACGCCGTCCTCGTCACGCTGATCGAACACGTCCGGGGCGACGAGTACGCACTGTCCGCTGGCCACGCACTTGTGTTCGTCGATGTGGACCTTCATGTGCAAGGTTCCTCGCTTTCGGCTGGAGGTACGGCTGCGGCGTCGGAGCCGCCCGGGAGTGGGGGCACGGGGCACCGGCACGGGGGGCGTCGGAGGGCGGCCCCAATCAGTGAGGCACCTCATGAACTACAGCATATAGTGTGGTACCTCATCAATTGGTGAGGAAGGGGTGAAGACGGTGACCACGGGTACGGTGCGCGACCGGCATGCCGGGCGGGCCGCGGTGCGCGGGATCAGTCCGGGCGGGCCAGGCCGACGTCGTAGGCGAAGATGACCGCCTGCACGCGGTCGCGGACGCCGAGCTTGGCCAGAACGCGGCTGACGTGCGACTTGACGGTGGATTCGGCCAGATGGAGTTCGGCGGCGATCTCGACGTTGGACCATCCGGTGGCCACCGCGGTGAGGACCTCCCGTTCCCGTTCGGTCAGCTCGGCGAGCCGGCGCTGTTGATCGCGCGTGAGCCGGGGGGCGGGCGGGTGCTGCCGGGAGTGCGTGCTGGTGAAGGCGTCGATCAGTCTGCGGGTCAGACTGGGTGAGATGACGCAGTCGCCGGCGGCCACGGACCGGATGCCGACGACGAGTTCCTCGGGTCGGGCGTCCTTGAGGAAGAACCCCGCCGCGCCCGCGCGCAGGGCTTCGTAGGCGTACTCGTCGAGGTCGAAGGTGGTCAGGACCAGGACCCGGGAGCGGCCACCGGAGTCGACGATGCGGCGGGTGGCCTCGATGCCGTTGAGGCCGGGCATGCGGACGTCCATCAGGACGACGTCGGGGCGGAGTTCGGCGGTCATGCGGACGGCGTCGTGTCCGTGGGCGGCTTCGCCGACGACGGTCATGTCGGGCTGGGCTTCGAGCAGCATGCGAAAGCCCAGCCGTTGCAGGGTCTGGTCGTCGACGATGAGGACGGTGGTCATGTGCTGTGCTTCTCCCTTGCGCCGGTGGAGGCGTTGAGGGTGGTGTGGACGCGCCAGCCCCCCGAGACGGTGGGGCCGGCGGTGACATGGCCCCGGTACAGGGCGGCGCGCTGACGCATGCCGACCAGGCCCTGCCCACCGGGGTGTTCGGCGGTGGCGCGGCGTGCCGGGCCGGAGTCCTCGACGGTGACGTGCACGGTGCCGCCGTCGGTGCCGACATCCACCGTGACGCGGGTGTCGACGGCCGCGTGCTTGAGGGTGTTCGTGAGGGCCTCCTGGACGATGCGGTAAGCGGTGAGCTGCACTCCCTTGCCGAGCGTGGTCAGGTCGCCGTCGGTGCGCAGCGTGGCGGCGGGGCCGGCGGCCCGCACACGGTTCAGCAGCGCGGTGAGGTCCCCCAGGGTCGGCTGCGGGGCGAGGGGGGCGTCCGCCGTGTCGGGAACACGGTCATCGACGACGGTGAGCAGGTGGCGCAGCTCCGCCAGGGCTTCGCGACCGCTGTCGGCGATGAGGTGCAGGGTGTCGGCGGAGCGTTCGGGGCGGGTCTTGGCAAGGGCTGCGGCCCCGTCGGCCAGGCCGACGATCACGGCGAGGGTGTGGCCGAGGATGTCGTGCATCTCCCGCGAGACCCGGGTGCGTTCCTGCGCGGCCACCAGACGGGCCTGCTGGTCCCGCTCGGTCTCCAGGGCCACGATGTAGGCCTTGGCCAGGCGGCCGGTCAGGGCGAGTCCCGCGCAGGCGGTGACAGCCAGCATGGCGAGGACGGTGATCATCTCGGGCCGTTTGGCGTGCCGCAGGTAGCCGCTGTCCCAGAACGTCCAGGCCCACACGATGAGTTGGGCCGCCGTGACGGTGCAGGCGGCGGCCAGCTGACGCGGGGTGCCGTAGCGGCCGACGTTGTAGAGCGCGACGATCCGTGCGGCATCGGCGCCGTTGAGGACGTGCAGGGGCAGGGCCAGCAGCGAGGCGATGGTCGTCAGGGCGAAGACCGGGCCGGGGCGGTGCTCGCGCCACAGCAGGGGCACGGTGTAGGCGAGCGTGAGGGCGATCTCGCCGGGCAGATGGGCGCGATTTGCCGGGTTCAGCAGCGAGGGCAGGCCCAACACGGCGCAGAACGCGGGCACGGCCCACCGCCGCACATGCGGGTGGTGCCGGTCAAGCATCCGCCACGCGGCCAGCCCGCTGATGATCGACACCGTGACACGCTGGTCCGGGTCGCTGGTCAGCGACTGCGGCAGCCGGGAGGTGTGCGCGGCAGTCCGGTGTGCGGACGCCGGGGTGGTCGGGTCGGTCATGACAGATGGCCTTCGCGCTCCGGGGCAGGCCGCCCGCCGGACTTCGGGGGTGTGCCTGCGGGCAGGGGTGTGAGGGTCCCGGACGGCCGGTCCGGCCGGGAGGGCAGGGCGGCGACCTCCGCTGCCGGGGTCCGGGGACCGCCCGCCGGCCCTCGGGGGAAGGGCCGACGGACGGGGTCGAGGTCCGCCTAGCCGAGCGGGGCCGGCGCGGCCGGTTCCTGGCCGACAGGGGGAAGTCCCTGGCCGGCGGGGGTGGGCACATGGCCGCCTCGGTCGCGGGCGTCGAGGACGCGCCGCAGCTTCTCGCCCTCGATATCCACCTCGGGCAGGACGCGGTCCAGCCAGGCGGGCAGCCACCAGGCCCGGTCCTGGAGCAGGGTCATGACGGCCGGGACGATGGTCATGCGGACCACGAAGGCGTCGAAGAGGACCGCGGTGGCCAGGCCCATGCCGATGGACTTGACCAGGGCGACATCGTCGAGGAGGAATCCGGCGAACACCGAGATCATGATGACGGCCGCGGCGGTGACGACGCGGGCCCCGTACCGGAAGCCGGTGACGACCGCTTCGGTGGGCGAGGCGCCATGGACGTACGCCTCGCGCATCCCGGCGACGAGGAACACCTCGTAGTCCATGGCGAGCCCGAAGACGACACCGATCAGCAGGATCGGCAGCAGGCTGACGATGGGCGCGGTCTCGTCGACCCCGAAGAGATCCTTCAGCCAGCCCCACTGGAACACGGCCACCAGCACGCCGAGGGTGGCGCCCACGCTGAGCAGGAAGCCGAGGGCGGCCTTCAGCGGGACGAGCACCGAGCGGAACACCACCAGCAGCAGGACCAGGGCCAGGCCGACGACGATGGCCAGGTAGGGCACCATCGCCTCGCCGAGCTTGGCGGAGACGTCGATGTTGACCGCGGTCGTGCCGGTCACCATCACCTGCGCGCCGCTGTCCTTCTCCACCGTGCCGCTGCGCTCGCGTATCTCGGCGACCAGGTCCGCCGTCGCCCGGCTGGTGGGTGAGCTGCCCGGCACCGCGGTGATCAGGGCGACGTCACCGGCCTGGTTGAAGACCGGGGGCCGTACGGTGGCGATGTCGCCGAGGCCGTCCAGCATGGCGGTGGTGTCCGTGGCCGCGGCCTTCGCGTCGTCGCTGCCCCGCGCGTCGACCACGACGGTCAGCGGGCCGTTGAAGCCGGGCCCGAAGCCCTTGCTGAGCGTGTCGTAGGCCACGCGCTGGGTGCTGCCGGGGGCGGCCATGCTGTCGTCGGGCAGGGTCAGGCGCAGCGACAGTGCCGGGAGGGCCAGCACACCGAGGCCGACGACGGAGGCCAGCAGCATCTTCCCCGGGTGGCGGGCGACGAAGCGGCCCCAGCGCACGCCCATCGAGGTGCGTCGGCCGCGCTGGACGGCCCGCATGCGAGGGGTGGACAGACGGCTGCCCGCCACGCGGGTGCCGGTGAAGCCCAGCAGGGCCGGCAGCAGGGTCAGGGCGACCAGGACCGCGATGATGATGGCGAAGGCCGCGGCCAGACCCATGGTGGTCAGCATCGCGATGCCGATGACGGACAGACCCACCAGCGCGATGATCACCGTCAGTCCGGCGAACACCACCGCCGAACCCGCCGTCCCCAGGGCCCGTCCCGCGGCCTCCTCCGGCTTGTGCCCCTCGCGCAGCTCACCGCGGTAGCGGGAGACGATGAACAACGCGTAGTCGACGGCCACCGCCAGACCCAGCATCAGCGCCAAGGTCCGCGCGTTGGAGGCCATGTCGACGAAGGACGAGGCGATGGTGACGCCGATCAGCGCGATCCCGACGCCGACGATCGCGGACAGCAGCGGCAGCCCGGCCGCGACCAGCGAACCGAAGGTGATCACCAGCACGAACGCGGCGACCAGCAGACCGATGAGTTCCCCGGCGTTGCTCTCCCTGTCGTTCACGACCGCGTTGCCGCCCAGGCTGACGGTCAGGCCCGCCTCGGCCCCCTGCCGCACGACCTCGTGCAGCGCGTCGGAGGCGGCGGTGGACATCTCCGCCGGCGGTACGGCGTAGGTGACCTGGGCATAGGCGATGGTGCCCGAAGCCGACACCAGACCACCGGAGAAGGGATCCACGACATTCGCCACCTGCGGCGCCCTGCGCAAGTCGTCGACCAGGGCCTCCGCCCGCGGCTTGTGCGCGGCCGCCGTCAGCCTCTCGCCGTCCGCCGCCTCGATGACCACACGGGCGGTGGCACCCGAGGCGGCGGCCTGCGGGAACTCCTTCTCCAGCAGGTCGATGGCACGCTGCGACTGGGTGCCGGGAAGGGTGAAGTCGTCCGTCGTGCTGCCGGAGACGCTGCTGACGCCGATGCCCGCGGCGACCAACAGCGCGAGCCAGGCCAGCAGCACCAGTCTGCGCCGCCGGAAGGCGAATCGGCCGAGCCGATAGAGGAGGGTGGCCACGAAAATTACTCCCACCAGGAGAAATGAGGATGTGTGAAGCGGGCCTGTCAGGCTCCGGACTCACAACGTAGAAGGCGGATGCGCCCGGCTTGAGCTACTTGAGGCGGAATTCGCGCCGCAGCCGGTACCCCGGTACCGGCCGACGTCATCCCCGAGGAGGAGCCACCGGGCGTCAGTCGGCCGCGTGCGCGGCCAGCAGCGTCACGGTCTCGTCCCACAGTTCCCTCTGTATGCGGGGGTCCCGGCCGGGCTCGGGGCACTCCAGCGGCTTGGCGTCCCGCACGGAGAAGTAACCGCCGCTGGTGTGCGCGAACGCGGGGTCGGTGGCCAGCCGGACGATGATGCCGGCGCCCTTGCGCGGGTCACCGACGTGCAGCGTGTTCAGGACGCCCTGGAGGATCCTGGAACCGGGCAGGTCCCGGCCCAGGCCGGTGGCGTTGAAGCCGGGGTCGCAGCAGTTGACGGCGGTCTTGGCAGGATCCAGGTGCCGGGCGAGTTCCTGCGTCCACATGATGGTCATCAGCTTGGTCCGCCCGTACAGGGACATCGACTCCCGGCGGGTGTAGGGGGCGACGTGGCGCAGGTCCTCGGCCGGCGCGATCGTCTTGGCCTGCCGGGACGCCTCGGAGGCGACGTTGACGATCCGCGACGGTGCCGACGCCAGGAGCCTGCTGGTCAGCGCCTGGGTCAGGACGAACGGACCCAGGTAGTTGACCGCGGTCATCTCCGCGAAGCCCTCGGCGGTGATGCGCTGGGAGAACGCGTGCAGTCCGGCGTTGTTGACCAGCACGTCCACCCGCGGGTAGTACGCGGCGATCTCCTCGCCGACCCGGTGGGCCTGCGAGACCAGGCCCAGGTCCGCGTGGAAGACGTCGACCCGCACATCACCGGCCACCGCCGTCAGCTCGGCCACGAGGGCGTCGGCCTTGGTGCGGGAGCGGGCCACCACACCGACGCGGTAGCCGCGGTCGGCCAGGTCGAGGGCGGCGACGCGACCCAGACCGGAGGTGGCTCCGGTGATCACGGCAACGGGGCGGTCCATGACTTCCCTCCATTTGTGAGGTACCTCATTACTTCTTCGCCGGAGCCTACCCGACACCATGGGCCGGCACGAAGTGATCACCGCCGGAAGGGCCGTGAACAGAGCAGGACTGCCGCGAAGGGGCGCCGGAATCCGTCCGGCAGCGGGACGACGCCAACGGGACCCGCCAGCGGTTCTCCCTGGCGGACTCGACCGGCGGCTACGTGCGCCCGATCAACCACCACAGCGCCATGGCGGTCGAGGTCGCGGGCGCCTCCACGTCCGACGGGGCGCGTCGACCAGTACACCGACTCAGGCGGAACCGGCCGCCGGCGGCAGCCGGAGGATGCGCAGATGGCCGCTCACCCACGAACCGACCGCCCCTCGAACCGGCAGGTGCCGGGCGGGAGTATCTCGGTCATGGCTACGGCGCCACGGCACCATCGGTGAGGAGTGCCTCGGCCGCTTCCCACAGCCCTGCCTGGATGGCGGGGGCGCGGCCGGGTTCCGGGCATCGCGGCAGCCCGGCGTCGCACACGGAGAAGTAGCCCCCGCCGGCGGCGACGTTGCTGATCCGCGCCGGCCGGGCGGCGTCGCGCCCCGGGGCCGTGAGCAGGCCGGTGAGGGCCTGGGTCAGCGCGAACGGGCTCAGGTAGTCGACCGCGGTCGTCTCGACGAAGCCCTCCGCGGTGACGCGCTGACTGAAGGCGTGGAGAGCGGCATTGCCGACCAGGACGTCGAGCTGCGGGTAACGGTCGATCGACCTCCGCTGCGACGCGGCGCGTCCGGGAGAGGAGTGCCAGGTCGACTGGAAGTCGACTGGAAGACATCGACCTGGACGTCGTCGGCCACGGTCTCCGGTCCGGCCGCGAGGGCTTCGGCCTCGCCGCGGGAACGGGCCACCACGCCGATGCGGTAGTCGCGGCCGGCGGGTGAAAGGGCTGCGCTACGGCCCGGTCCGGAGGTGGACCCGCTGATCAAGGCTACGGGGCGGCGCATGCGTGGGACCTCACGATTATGTTGTGGGAGGATACCCGGCACCATGAACGAGCAGGAAGTGACGACCTCCAGCGCAGGACCGGAACAGGTGGGACTGTCGTTCCTCACCCTGGCCCACAGCGTTCGAGAACGCGTCGACCGACACATGACCACAGCCACGGGACTTTCCCTGTCCCGTGCGAAGGTCCTCCAGGTACTGGCCGGCCGCGGTCCGCTGCACCAGGCCGAGCTCGCCAAAGCCCTCGAGCAGGCACCGCGCTCGGTCACCCAGATCGTGGAGGGTCTGGAGCGGCTCGACCTGGTCACGCGTACCGGCGACTCGCACGACCGGCGACGCAAGACCGTGTCCGTCACGGACAAGGGGCGGGCAGTCCTGACATCCGCCGAGCAGGCGGGAGCGGAGATGCTCCAGCAGCTCTTCGGCTCTCTCGACCGACGGCAACTGGCCGCCCTGGACCAGCTGGTCGCTCGCGTCGGTACAGCCGTCTAGGGTCTGTTGTGAAAGTGCTGGTCACAGCCACTCGTTGATGGCTGCGACCAGCACTGTCGCTGCGTAGTGGACGGCGAGTTCGTCGTACCGGGTGGCGACGGCCCGGTGGCCCTTGAGCCGGTTGATCCCGCACTCGACCGCGTGCCGCTGCTCGTAGTCGTCCTTGTCGAACGTCGGTGGCCGCCCTCCATACGATCCGCGCTTGAGGCGGTTGCGGACCCGGTCCGCCGGAACCGGGATGGTGGCCTTGATCCCGCGTCTGGGCAGGTAGGGGCGATTGGCGCGGGAGTCGTACGCCTTGTCGGCCCGCACCCGGTCCGGGCGCTTGCGTGGCCTGCCGAGACCCAAGCGGGGAACCCGGATGGCCTCCAGGACCGGCTCGAACTGCGGACAGTCGCCCCGCTGCCCGGCCGTGATCACGACGGACAGGGGCTTCTGACCCTGCTCGACCACGAGGTGGATTTTGCTGGTCAGCCCGCCGCGTGAGCGTCCGAGGCCGTGGTCGGCCGGCTGAACGAAGACCCCGCCGGGCGGCTCCTTCTTGGAGGTCCCGCTTTTCGCCGCCCCGGCGGCGTGCTGGTGGGCCCGGCAGACGGTGGAGTCGACGTTGACGTCCCAGGTGATCAGGCCCTCCGCATCGGCCTCGGCCTGGAGCTGGGTGAGGATCCTCGCCCAGGTGCCGTCCCGCTGCCAGCGGCGGAACAGGTCATGGACCCGGTCCCACGGCCCATAACGCTCGGGCACGTCCCGCCAGGGCGCACCCGTCCTGGTCCGCCACCGTACGCCGTCTATCAACTGCCGCCGCGTCCACACCTGCGGACGACCCGGCTTGATGCCCGTCGGCAGCAACGGCTCAAGCCGGGCCCACTGGCCGTTCCTCAGATCACCACGTCCCACGAGACTTGATCATCAACACACAAGATCCACTTTCGCGACAGACCCTAGGCGGGCCGGTGACTGGACACCGTATGCACCCCCGCCGTCAGGCAACAGCATCCATCACCCCGTAGACGTTCACGACCGCTTATCCGGGCCCGCGATGCGCACCCCGCCACCGAGCGCGCAGCCGGCGCAGCACGTCGACGTCTGCTCCAATCGGTTGCCATCGGGAGGTGCTGTCTGCAAGCTGAAGTGAGCCGCTTGTGGGGGTGGTTGATGTGAAGCGACTCGCGATGTCCTCGCGGGAGTTGTACTCGCCTCTGGCCAACAAGATGCTGCAACACGCGGGGAAGGGGCAGCGCAGCGAGGGCTACGTACAGGTCGAGGAGTTCCGGCCCGGGCATCTCTTGAGCGACGACGACACCCTCCCCTCGGTGTTCCTCTTGTTCAGCCCGTATGAGACGAGGCCCTGGGGCAAGCACGTCGCCTGCACGGAAGAGGAGTTCCGGCGTTGGCGGGATGCTGCCCACGCCTACGCAGAATCCGTGGACCGCATCAGTGCCGAGGTGGCGGCCGTCCGGCAGCGGGTGGCCCGCGCCCGGCGGTGGAAGTTCCGCGAGTGGCGCCGCGCCGAGGAAGCCTGGGAGCAGGCGCGGCGGCGGTACTCCGAGGCCGTCCAGGCGGCCGATGTGGCGTATGCCCCGGTCCGCCTGGAGATCCGCGCGGGCATCAACGCCGAGGAGGAGCGGCAGCGCGCGGAGGCAGTGCGCGAGCAGGAGGCACAGCGCCACAGGGCGGAGCTGGCCGCACGACCGCTGTGGGGCTGGGCGGCCTTCCCGGATCGCGGCGGTGCCCGTGTCGTGTACGTCTTCCGCCACGATGTCGCGTCCACCGGCGTGCCGGAGGCAGCCCTCACCGCCGACGCGGCACGGGTGCACCTGTGGGATCTGCGCCGGGCTCTGACCGAGCAGTTAGCCCGGGGCAGTTGCCGAGTGGTCTGGGACGACGCCGCACTCGCCGAGACGCAAAGCGAGTTCGACGGGGTCACGCTGGGACGCTGGTGGTACGACACGTTCGGCGAGGACTTCCGCACATGTCGGAAACCCGAGCCGAGGAGTAACGCGTACGGTGGCGGGACGGGAGCCGGTGGCACGGGCGGCTTCGTCGGTGGAACTTTCTGACGAGCGTCGTCGTGGTGGCGGTCCCGCCGGCCGCAGTCAGGCCGGTCCGGCCGACTGCACCTGCCTCGGCTTTGAGCGCATGCTAGATACCGCCAGGGCAGCGTCTGTCATCAAGCGCCTAAGGTCGAGCCGGTGAATGCGGCGGGTGCCGTCTTCCAGGCCGTGTTCGGCACCATCTCTGAGCAGGGTGCCCGAGTGCCAACGCTTCCCGGATTCACAGCTGACCAGCCTGCATCGCCATCATCAGCGAAGCGCGAGCTGCCGTTGTGGGAGGACCACGATCCGTTGGTTCGGCGTACGCCGCCCGTCATTCTGAGCAACCGCTGCACGTCATCGCCACTGTTGATCCTGGTCATGCCTCGTCGCCCTTCTTGGTCTTCCGCCGGTGATCTCGCGGCCGTCGCACCGTCGTCTCCGGCGGATTCCAGTCCTTCACGGCCTCGCGGTGTGCGAAGCCGCTGCCGATGAACGCCAGGTACGGCGTGCACCGGTAGAACGTCGTACGGCCGAGGCCACCCGCCTCAACAAGCAGTGGTGGCCGCGCTGTTCACCAGGATGTCCACGTCACCGAACCGCTCCCGCACCTCCCGGGCCATCTCCGCCACCGAAGTGTCGTCCCCGGTGTCGGCCGGGACCGCGATGACCTCGGCGCCGGTCTCCTCGCGCAGCAGGGCGGACTGTTCCTCGGCACGGCCTGCGGACCGGGCGACGAGGGCACCGAGGCGCCTTCCGCGGCCAGGGCCCGGGCGACCGCGAGACCGATGCCCCGGCTTGCACCGGTGACCACCGCGCGCCGGCCCGTGAGATGCAGATCCATGACTTCTCCTGTTTTCTCGCCAACGTATATGTTCGTTCCTCTGCCGCGCAGCATTTGTATGTGCTCGGTACAGCAATGTGTGTGGGGGCCGATCGGGTATGACCCCGCCGTGTTCGCCAGCCGCGGCCGGCGAACGGAGCGGGAGTGTTCCAACGGGCGTCTCAGTTGGTGAACACCTGGACGTGGGCGGCCTTGAAGGTGTTGCCGGTGGCACCGCTGACGGTCACCGGCCCCGCGGTCCACAGACCGAAGTGGTCGTCGGCGATGGTGTTCCCCGTCGCCGTGACGGCGAGCGACCCGGCGGCGCGCACGACGACACCGGCGGTCTGCCCGACGGAGGGCGTGCCCTGGTCTCCCTTGACGTTGTTGGTGGCGATCTGGTTGCCGTAAACGGTGTTGCCGTTCGGATCCTGCCCGTCCGTGTCCGCGTGCACGACAACGCCGCGTTTCGGGCGAAGAGGGCGCCGTCGCCGATGACGAGCACGTCCTTCCAGTACGCCGGGGAGTTGTGTGAGAGGTCGTCGGGGACGCCGGTGCACTCGCCAACCCGGTGCCCCCACACCACCCGGCTGGAGGCCGCCCGCACCTTGAACAGGTTGCTGCCCCGGTCCGGCACGCACACGTATCCGCCGACAACGGTGGACGTCGCCGAGGCGTCACAGGCGCGGTCCGTGTGTTCAAGCAACGGCGGATCCGACGGCCGGCCCGGAGCCGGGGCACCAGCTGATACTGCCCCATTATTCACATATCTCTCACGTGTCGTCGCCGACATCTTGACGCGCACCTCGACCAAGTGCACCCTTGCGTGAAGGAATTGACAGAGCGAGTCGCTGCACGCATGCACAGCGGAAACCGGACATATCCTTCGGACGACACGGTGCGCACTTCAGAGGGCTGACGAGGCAAAGCGTCCCCACATGGCCGCCGCCTTCGCGCACTAGTGTGCGCACCCATTTCCCTTCTCCTTCACCTCTTCCTTCCCCTCCACCTTCACTTTCCCCGTGCCCGTCGCACGCCCCTCCCCCCTGCGGGAAACGTTGTCAGCGACGGGCCGTTCCGCGAACGACCCTCTTCTCGTAGCTGTTTCTTCAGTGATTCTTCGCGCATGCGCGACCGAGAAATCCGGGGTGGGCCATGAAAACGTCTGCTGTGCTGATCAGCGGTCTGGGGTCCTTCTTACCCGACCGCGTTCCCATCGGATGGGCGGTCGAACAGGAACTGATCGACCGGACCGCCGCGGCGGAATACGGCATCACGAGCGTCACCGTCGCGGGCGAGATCCCTGCCCCCGAGATGGCGGTGCGGGCGTGCCGCCAGGCGCTCGACCGGGCCGGGCGGGACCCGGCGTCGCTGAGCCTGCTGCTCTACGCCAGCGTCTGGTACCAGGGGCCTCACGGCTGGTGCCCGCAGTACTACGTGCAGCGGCACCTGGGCGCCGGGCAGGCCACCGCGGCCGAGGTCAGACAGGGCTGCATGGGCATGTTCTCCGCGCTGGAACTGGCGGCGGGCCACCTCCTGGCGTCGCCCGAGCACGAGGCCGCGCTGCTCACCTCCGGCGACAACTTCACCTCCGACCTGCTGGAACGCTGGCGGTTCAGTCCGCATTTCGTGATGGGGGACGCCGGCTCCGCCGTCGTCCTCAGCCGACGGGAGGGTTTCGCCCGGCTCAAGTCCGTCAACGCGGTCACGCTGCCCGAGTACGAGGCCATGCACCGCGGGCCCGAGCCACTGTTCCCGCCGGGGGCCGGCCGGCCCGGCCGGCTCGACTTCGGCGCGTCCAAGGACCGCTGGCTGGACGGCCCGGACCGGGACCCGGCCGGCCCGCTGAAACTCGTGGCCGCACAGGACGAACTCGTCGGCCGTACACTCGACGAAGCCGGAATCACGCTGGACGACGTCTCCCGCGTCGCCTATGCCAACGGGTCACGGGAACGCGTCGAAGGGCGCGCGATGATACCGCTGGGGCTGCCGATGTCCCTTTCCACCTGGGAACAGGGGCGCACCGTCGGCCATATCGGCGCCAGCGACCAGTTGGTGGCACTCGAACAGCTCCTGCTCACCGGCGAACTGGGAGCCGGGGACCATTTCCTGATGCTCGGCGTCGGCCCCGGACTGAACATCGCCTGCGCCGTGATCGAGATCATCGAGACCCCGCACTGGTCCTCCGCCCTTCCGGCGACCACTTCATGAGGGGCGTTGCATGGATTTCGGCCTGAGCGCTGAACAACGGGAGCGCCGCGCGCGCACCCGGACCGCCGCCCCGGAGATCTCCGGGGCTTTCACCGCCGAATCCGGCAATGCGGTGCGGAAGAAACTGGCCGGGCTCCACTTATTGGGCGCGGCCGTCCCGGAGGAGTACGGCGGCGCGGGCCTGGGCGCCCTCGACACGGCCCTGCTGTACGAGGCGGCGAGCGACGGCGGCGCGGACACCGGGCTGCTCTTCGCCGCCGCCGCCCACCTCTTCGCCTGTGTCCGGCCGGTGCTGGAGTTCGCGCCTCCCCGTATCCGGAAGGCGCTGCTCCCCGCCCTGTGCTCGGGGGAACTGCTGGCCGGCAACGCCATGACGGAGCCGGACGCCGGATCGGACGTCTCCCGGCTGGCGACCACGGCCACCAGGGTCGACGGCGGGTACCTTCTCGACGGGGTCAAGAGCTTCGTCAGCAACGGCCCGGTCGCCGATCTCTACGTCACCTACGCGGCGACCGATCCGCACGGCGGCTACTTCGGGGCCACCGCGTTCGCCGTGGACCGCGACTCCCCCGGGCTCACGGCCGGACCGCCGATGGCGAAGTCCGCGCTGACCGCCTGCCAGGCCGGCGAGGTGCGCTTCACCCGCTGCTTCGTGCCCGACGACCGGGTGCTGGGCAGCCCCGGCCAGGGGCAGCTGGTGTTCCAGACGTCCATGCGGTGGGAGCGGTCTTGCCTGTTCGCGATCTACCTGGGCCAGCAGGAACGCCTCATCCGGCGGTGCGTCCGGCACGTCCGGGAACGCCGGCAGTTCGGGAAGCGGCTCGCCGACCTCCAGCCGGTCGCCGACCGGCTGGCGGACATGCGGCTGCGGCTGGAGAGCGGACGGCTCCTGCTCTACCGGGCGTGCGCCGGGATCGACGGCGGCGAGGACCCCGCCCTGTGGGCCGCCCTGGCGAAACTCGCCGTGTCCGAGGCCGCAGTCGCCACCGCCCTCGACGCCGGCCGGATCTTCGGGGGCCGCGCCGTCCAGACGGAGCACGGGATCGAGGAACACCTGCGCGACGCCGTGCCCGCCACCACGTTCTCCGGCACCTCCGACATCCAGCGCCGCCTGATCGCCCAGGAGATGGGACTATGAGCCTCTACAGCCTGGTGACCGACGCGGCCGCCTGGACACCGGACGGGCTCGCGGTCGGTGACGTGTCCACCAATCTCACCTACGGCGAACTGGACGCGCGCGCCGACCGCTACCTGGCCGGGCTGCGCGGCCGCGGCGTCCGGCCGGGCGACCGGGTCCTGGTGTGGACCGGCAAGACGTGCGAGGCGGTGGCCGTCGCCCAGGCGGTGCTACGGTGCGGCGCGATCCACGTGCCCGTGCCGCGCGGCAATCCCGCCCGGCGGGTCGCCCGGATCGCCGCGGACGCACGTCCGGCCCTGATCGTCACCGACCACGGCGAACACGTCGCCGGCGCCGCCCACGTCTCCTTGGCGGACCTGTCACGGGAGGTGGCGGGCGGCCCGGGCGCCGCCCCCCATCCGGTCCGGGCCGCCGACCCGGCGTACATCCTCTACACCTCCGGCTCGACGGGGACGCCGAAGGGCGTCTGCCTGAGCCACGGCAACGCCCTCGCCTTCGTCGACTGGGCCTGCCGGGAACTGGACCTCACGGCCGCCGACCGGCTGGCGAACCACGCCGCGTTCAGCTTCGACCTGTCGGTCTTCGACCTCTACGCCGCCTTCCGGGCCGGCGCGTCGGTGCACCTCATCGGCGAGACCCTCGCCCAGGCCGCGCAACCGCTGGTCGAGTTCCTGCTGGAACGCCGGATCACGGTCTGGTACTCGGTGCCGTCCGTCCTCGTGCTCATGGCCGAGTACGGCGAACTGCTGGAGCGCGGGCCGGGGGCGCTGCGCGCGTGCGTCTTCGCCGGCGAGCGGTTCCCGCTGAAGCCGCTGAAGGACCTGCGCCGCGCCTGGCCCGGCGTCCGCATGCTCAACTGGTACGGCCCGACGGAGACCAATGTGTGCACCTCGTACGAGGTGACCGCCACCGACCTCGCGCGCACCGCGGCCATCCCGATCGGAGCGCCCGCCGCCGGGAACACGGTGTCGCTGGACGACGGTGAGATCGTGGTCAGCGGCCCGACCGTGATGCTCGGCTACTGGGGCGGGCAGCCGCAGGCCGGACCGTACCGCACCGGCGACCTCGGCCGGTACGACGCCGACGGGCTGCTGGAGTACCGGGGCCGGACCGACGACATGGCGAAGGTCCGAGGCCACCGGGTCGAGCCGGCCGAGGTGGCCGCCGCGCTCACCGCACACGAGGCGGTACGCGACGCCGTGGTCCTGGTCCTGGGCGACGGCCTGGACGCGCGGCTGCACGCCTTCGTCGTCCCCGTGACCGGCCGGGCGCCGGACCTCGTGGAGCTGCGCCGACACTGCGCGCGCCTGCTGCCGCCGTACATGGCCGTCGACGCGGTACACACGGTCAGCGGCTTCCCCCGTACCCCGAACGGGAAGGTCGACCGCACCGCGCTCGGCGGCCTGGTGACCGCGTCCACACGGGCGGACGACGGCCGCCGGGTCCGGGGAGCGGGCGTATGACGGGCCCGGCCTGGGACGCCTTCTGGTCGACGCTGCCCGCCGAGCCCGGCGCCGCCCTCTGGGACTCGTCGCCGCGGTTGACCGCCGCACGCCACCTGCCGCTGTTCCGGGACCACGCCGACCCGTCGCTGCCCCTGGTCGACCTCGGCTGCGGCAGCGGACGGCAGACGCAGTGGCTGGCCGGGCACTTCCGGCGGGTCGTCGGACTGGACATCGCGGGGGCCGCGGTGGAACTGGCCGCCGCGTCGCACCCGGCGCCCAACGTCGACTACCGCCGCGCCGACCTGCTCGACCAGGACACCGTGACGGCCCTGCGCGAGGAGTTCGGCGACGTCAACGTCTACATGCGCGGCGTACTGCACCAGCTCGCCCCGGACGAGCGCACCAGAATGCTGGCGACCATCAGGCTGCTGCTCGGCGGCACCGGGGTGCTGTTCGCGCAGGAGCTGACCGAGCGCACCGGCTGGTACGTCGCCGAACTGCTCGCCGGCGGCGCCCGGCTGCCGAAAACGGCCGGGCTGGCGGCCCACTTCGACTTCGGCGCCCGCATCGCCCCCGCCCACGACGGGCGCCTGCGGCTGCTGTTCGAAGCCAGCGGATTCGACGTCGTCGCCGACGGCGACATCGCCCTGCACACCACGGAACACACCGCCGGCGGGCAACCGCTGGAACTGCCCACGAGATACCTCGTGGCACGTGCGCCGGCGCGGCCCCGACACCCGGAGGAAACCCATGACGGACCTTGATCGCGTGACGCTGCTCGACGGACTGCTCCGCTACGTGCGGGAGGAACTGGCGACGGGCGTGCCGGACGGCCGGCTCACCGCCGACAGCCCGCTGCTGGAGCTGGGGGTGCTGGACTCGGTGCGCACCGCGCGGCTGCTGGCGCACATCCGCACCGCGTACGGCGTGCGCGTCCCGCCCGCGCACATGACCGGTGAGCACTTCCGCACCCTGGAGACGATCACCGAACTGGTGCTGCTGCTCCGCTCCCAGACCGCCTCCCTCTGACGGACCGCCTCCCCCTGACAGGAGAACAATGACGTACGACTACGACATCGGCATCATCGGCGGCGGCCCGGCCGGTTCCACCGCCGCGTCCTACCTGGCCAAGGCCGGTCTGTCGGTCGCGGTCTTCGACAGCGCGTTCTTCCCGCGGGAGCACGTGGGCGAGTCCCTGGTGCCGGCGACCACGCCGGTGCTGCTGGAGATCGGCGCCATGGACAAGATCGAGGCGGCGGGCTTCCCCCGCAAGTACGGCGCCGCCTGGACGTCGGCCAACGCGGACGACGTGGACCCGCTCGGCTTCCAGGTCCACGACCACGGACTCGGCGCCGCCGATGTGCTGTTCAACGAACGTGACCAGCTCGGTGTGGACCGCGACTACACCTTCCACGTCGACCGCGGCCGGTTCGACCACATCCTGCTCAAGCACGCGGAGAGCCTGGGCGCGAAGGTGTTCTCCGGGGTGCGGGTGCGCGGCGTCGACTTCACCGACACCACCCGTCCGGTGCTGCGGGCCGCCCTGGGCGGGACGACAGCGGAGGTGCCGGTACGGATGGTCGTCGACGCCAGCGGACGCGGCACCCTGCTGGGACGGCAGCTCAAGGTCAAGGTGCCCGACCCGGTCTTCAAGCAGTACGCCGTGCACACCTGGTTCGAGGGACTCGACCGGGAGGCCCTGGCGAACGACGACAACCAGGCCGAGTACATCTTCATCCACTTCCTGCCGCTCACCGACACCTGGGTGTGGCAGATCCCCATCACCGACACGATCACGTCGGTCGGGGTCGTCACCCAGAAGGCACGGTTCAGGGAGGGAAAGGACGACCTCGAAGGGTTCTTCTGGGACTCGGTGGCCAGCAGGCCCCTGCTGCACGACGCACTGAGGAAGACCGTACGGGTGCGCCCCTTCAAGGCCGAGGGCGACTACAGCTACGGCATGCGCAAGGTGTGCGACGACGGGATGGTGATGATCGGCGACGCCGCCCGGTTCGTCGACCCGATCTTCTCCAGCGGAGTCAGCGTCGCCATGAACAGCGCCCGGCTGGCCTGCGCCGACATCATCGCCGCCGCCGAGGCAGGCGACTTCAGGGCCGCCCGCTTCGAGAACTACGTGACCAGACTGCGGCGCGGGGTGTCCAACTGGTACGAGTTCATCTCCATCTACTACCGCCTGAACATCCTGTTCACCGCCTTCGTCCAGGACCCCCGCTACCGCATCGACGTGTTGAAGATGCTCCAGGGCGACGTCTACGACGACCAGGAGCCGGTCGCGCTGACGGCGATGCGCGAGTTCATCGCCGCCGTGGAGGCGGACCCCGGCCACCTCTGGCACCCGCTGCTGGGCGACATGAAGGTGTCCCTCAGCTCCCGGGCGCTGTTCTGACCGCGCCGTGGGCGGTCATGTTCGACATGGACGGAACGCTCGTCGACACCGAACCCCTGCTGCACCACGCCCTGTTGGCGGTGCTCGGCGCGGCGGGCGTGCCGGCCGCGGCGATCCGGCCGGAGGAACTGCGCGGGCGTGCCGTCGCCGAGAACCTGACCCGGCTGCGCGGCCTCATGCGCTCACCCATGACCGAGCAGGAGCTGTACGCGCGCGTCAGCGGCCGCGTACTCGACCGGCTGCGCTCGGGGATCGCCCCGCTGCCCGGAGCCGCCCGCCTGCTCCGGGCGCTGCGGCGGGCGGGCGTCCCGTGCGCGCTGGTGTCGTCGTCGTACCGGGCGATGGTGGACGCCGTCCTGCCCTCGCTCCCCGCGGCCGTGTTCGCGGTGACCGTGGCCGGTGACGAGGTACGGCACCCGAAACCGGACCCCGAGGCGTACCGCACCGCCGCGGACCGCCTCGGCATCGTGCCGGGCAGGTGTGTGGTCGTCGAGGACTCGCCCGCCGGGCTCCGGGCCGGCCGGGCCGCGGGGTGTGTCACCGTCTCGGTCACGCCCACGGAGGAACCGGTGGCCCTCACCGTGCGGGACCTGTCCGCACTGACCGTCGAGCGGCTCGCGCGCCTGGTGGGCGCGGGCGCCGCTGCCATACGACCCCGAGAAAGTGGTGCACCGATATGAACGGACCCGAACCCTCGCGCACCGGACAGGGCACGACGCCCACGAGCCACGGCCGGGGTCCGGCATGAGGCCGGCCGACGTGTTCCTCGCCGGGCTGGGCTGCTGGCTGCCCGCCCCCTACCCGGCGTCCGAGGCGGTCGCCGCGGGTCTGTACGACGCCACGGCGCACACCGAGAGCGGGCTGCGCGGCGTGCTGGTCGCCGGGCCCGAGTCACCGCCCGACATGGCCGTACGGGCCGCCCGGACGGCGCTGGACCGCTCCCCGGGCGGGGCCGCCGCGATCGGCACGGTGCTGCACGGCGCGACGTTCTTCCAGGGGCCCGAGATGTGGTCGCCGACGGGGTACCTGATGCGGGAGCTGGGCGTCACGGGGGCCGGGGGCACGGAGATCCGCAACGGCTGCAACAGCATGCTCACCGGTGTCCAACTGGCCGCGGGCCTGCTGCCGTACCAGCCGGACGGCCGGCCGGATATCCTGCTGACCACGGCGGACAACTTCAACTCGCCGCTGTTCAACCGGTGGGACAGCGGACCGATGGGGGTGATCGCCGCCGACGCGGCCAGCTCCGTCGTGATCAGCCCGGCCGGCGGCTTCGCCCGGGTCGAGACGGTCGTCTCCCGGGTCTACCCGGAGTTCGAGGGGATGGCGCGCGGCGACGAGCCGCTGTTCCCCCCCACCGGGTCCGCGGGCCGCCGGATCGACACGGTGGAGCGCGCCCAGCGGTTCAACGAGCGGGTGCGCGAGGTCGGCGGGACGAGTGTCGCCGACGGCATCGCGAGCGCCTGCTCGGAGACGGTGTTCGCCGCCCTCGACGAGGCCGGGGTCAAGGCCTCCGAGCTGCGCTGGGTGCTGGTGCCCAACGGTGACGAGGCGACCACCCGCACCTGCGTCATGGAGCCGCTCGGCCTGGACGTCTCCCGGTCGCAGTGGGAGTTCGGGCGCGGGGTCGGGCACGCCTCGGCCAGCGACCAGTTCATCGCCCTGGAGCACCTGCTGAGCACCGGGCGGCTCGACCCGGGCGACCACGTGCTGCTGTTCGGCGGCGCACCGGGGTGGTCGGCCGTGGCCGTACTCCTGACCATCTGCGAACTGCCCTCCTGGACCCAGGGGTTGGGGATGCCGACGTCGATGCGGATGTCGATGGCGACGGGAGGTGCCAGGTGACGGCGCAGCAGCAGGACGGGGCCGCTCCGGGGGCAAGCGGCGTGGAGGCGGTGGCGTCGCAACCGGCGACTTCGAAACCGGTCACCTCCGGGCCGGTCACTTCGGGGCCGGGTGCCGTGGAGCCGATCGCGATCGTGGGGATGGCGTGTGAGTTCCCCGGGGCGGACGGTGTCGCCGCGTTCTGGAAGATGCAGCTCGACGGGGTCGACGCGACGTCGGACCTGCCGGCCGACCGGTTCCCCATCGACGCGTTCCACGACCCCCGCCCGCGGACCCCCGGCCGGATCGTCAGCCGGCGCGGCGGTTTCCTGCCGGACATCCGCGGCTTCGACGCCCACTACTTCGGCGTCTCCGGCCGCGAGGCGAGCCACATGGACCCACAGCAGCGGCTGCTGCTGCAGACCGCCGCCGCGGCCGTGCGGGACGCCGGACTGACGACGGACCAGCTCGCGGGAAGCCCGACCGCGGTCGTGGTCGGACAGCGGACCGCCGAGTACTGGGACCTGCTGCGGGCCGCCGGGGCACTGGACATCTACGCCAACACCGGCACGTCACGCAGCGTCCTGTCCGGGCGCCTGTCGTTCTTCTTCGACCTGCGCGGCCCGAGCACCTCCGTCGACACCGCCTGCTCGTCCTCGCTGGTCGCCGTCCACCAGGCGTGCGCCGCGCTGCGCGCCGGGGAGGCCACCCTCGCCCTGGCCGCCGGCGTCAACCTGGTGCTGTCGCCGGAGGAGAGCATCACGTTCTCCCAGGCGGACATGTTGTCCGCGGACGGCCGGTGCAAGTTCGGCGCGGCCGACGCCGACGGCTTCGTGCGCAGCGACGGCGTCGGCGTCGTTGTCCTGAAGCCGCTGGCGCGGGCCGAGGCGGACGGCGACCGGATCCACGCGGTCATCCACGGCTCGGCGGTCGAGAACGAGGGCCGCAGCAGCGGATACCTGATGACCCCCTCGGGGACCGCTCAGATCGACGCGATGCGGCACGCCTGCGCGCGCGGGGGCATCGAGCCGCGCGCCGTCGGCTTCGTGGAGGCGCACGGCACCGGCACCCCGGCCGGCGACCCGATCGAACTGCGCGGGCTGGACGCGGTCTACGGCAGCGGCGCGGGCCGCTCGGCCGCGGACCCGCTGCTGGTCGGCTCCGTGAAGACGAACATCGGGCACACCGAGGCGGCCGCCGGCATCGCGGGGCTTATCAAGGCGGCGCTGTGCGTGGCGCACGGCGTCGTCCCGCCCAGTCTGCACAGCGGCCGGCTGACCGACTCGGTGGACTGGGACCGCATGGCGCTGGACATCCCGCAGACCGCCCGCGAGTGGGGCGGGGACGGCGCCCCCCGGTACGCGGCGGTCAGCTCGTTCGGCATCTCCGGCACCAACGCGCACGTCGTCCTCGGCGAGCACCGCCCCGCGCCCGTGCCGCCGACGGCCGGCGAGCCGCGGCCGTACCTGCTGGCGCTGTCCGCCCAGACGCCCGCCGCACTGCGGGAACTCGCCGCGTCGTACGCGGACTTCCTCGCACCGGACGGGGCGGGCCGCCGGCACGCGCTGCGCGACGTCAGTTTCAGCACGCTGACCCGGAGCACCCACCACCGGCACCGGATGACCGTGCTCGCCTCGGACCACGACCAGGCCGTGGCGCAGCTCCGCGCGGGCCGGCCGGTCGTCGCCGCCAGGCCCGGCGCGCGCTTCAGGACCGTCTTCGTCTTCCCCGGCCAGGGCTCACAGTGGTCCGGGATGGGCCGTCGGCTGCTGGACACCTCCGCGGTGTTCCGGGAGACCCTGGAGGAGTGCGACCGGGTCGTGCGCGCCGAGTGCGGCTGGTCGGTGACCGAACGCCTGACCACCACCGACGAGGCGGACTGGCCGATCGACGTGGTGCAACCGCTGCTCTGGGCGGTCGAGGTCGCACTGGCCGCGCTGTGGCGGTCGTGGGGGGTGGCGCCCGACGTGGTGATCGGGCACAGCATGGGCGAGGTGGCGGCCGCCTGCGCAGCGGGGGCGCTCACCCTGGCTGACGGCGCGGCGGTGATCTGCCGCCGCAGCGCTCTGCTCAGGAGGATCGCCGGCACGGGATCCATGGCCGCCGTCGACCTGCCCGCCGACGAGCTGCGGCGGGAACTCGCCGACGTTCCGGACGTGGACGTCGCGGTGAGCAACGGCCCGCGGCGCACCATCGTCTCGGGCAATACCCCGGCGGTGGAGAAGGTGCTGGAGGCGCTGTCCGAACGGGGCGTACTCACCAGGACCGTCAAGGTGGACGTGGCCTCGCACAGCAGTCATGTCGACCCGCTGCTGGAGGAGTTGCGGACCGCGCTGGAGCCGGTCCGGCCGCGCGCGGGCCGGGTACCGCTGCGCTCGACGGTGACCGGGGAACTGCTCACCGGCGCGGAGCTGGACGCGGAGTACTGGGTGCGCAACCTCCGCGACGAAGTCCGCTTCCACGCGGCCGTCGACTCCGAGACCGCGTCCGTCCCGGCGGCGGCCGTCGTCGAGATCAGCCCGCACCCCATCCTCGGCGCGGCGGTCAGGGAGTGCCTGCCGGAGGCGCGCACCGACGACCTGGTAGTGCCGTCGCTGCTGCGCGGCACCGACGACCTGACCGCGCTGCTGACCTCCGTCGGCCAGCTCCACCAGGCCGGATACCCGGTGCGCCCCGACGCGCTGTTCGAGGGCCCGGCCGCTTACGTGGGGCTGCCGCCGTATCCCTGGCAGCGCGCGGAGTTCTGGTTCGAGCCCAACGGCGCGGACGGCCCGCCGCGTGCGGCGGTCGTGGCCTCTGCGAACGCTGCGGCAGGCACGACCGGCGTGACCGGTACGGCAGGCGCGACCGGTGTGAAGGCTGCGGCGGTCGGGGCAGGCGCGACCATCACGGCGGACGTCCGGGGCGGGCACCCGCTGCTCGGTACGCACGTGGTCCTCGACGACGGTGCGCACCGCTGGGAGGGCCCCGTCGACCTGGAGCGCAACGCCTATCTCCTGGACCACCGGATGCAGGGTCTGGTCATTCTGCCCGGCACCGCGTACCTGGAGCTGGCCGTGGCCGCCGGCACCCAGGTCGCCGGCACCGGGGTCGTCGTCGAGGACGTCCGCTACGACAGGGCGCTCTTCCTCACCGCCGGGGCCCCGCCGCTGCTGCGGGTGACGCTGCGGCCCGCCGGGCGGGGCTGGGCCTTCGACGTCGCCACCGCCGACGCCCCTGTTCACGGCACCGCCCCCGACTGTGGATGGACCCTGCACGCGCACGGCCGGATCGGCGTGGCAGCCGCCGGAACCGGCCTGCTCGACATCCCCGGGGCCACTCCCCGGCAGATCGCCGCACGGTTCCCCGACCACCTGACCGGCGCCGAGTTCTACCGCCGGTTCGCGGCCCGCGGCAACGACTGGCACGGCGTCTTCCGGGGCATCGGGCAGGTGTGGCGCGGTGGCGAGGAGGCGCTGGCCGAGATCGTGGTGCAGGGCGGCCTGGCCGGCGACGAGTCGCACCACGTCCATCCGGCGGTGCTCGACGCCTGCGGACAGGTGCTCGCGGCCACCCTGCCCGACTCGGACGAGCCGGGCGAGCAGTACGCCTTCGTCCTGGGGTCCATCGACGCGTTCCGCCGGTACGGGCCGCTGACCGGAACCCTGTACAGCCATGCGGTACGGCGCGAGCTGACGGCCGAGTCGTTCAGCGGTGACGTCGTCGTCCGCGACGAACGGGGCACGCCTCTGGCCGAATTCCGCGGCCTGCGGATCCGCTGGCTGGTACGGCGGGAGGAACCCGGCCCGCCGACCGACTGGCTCTACCGGCCGCGGTGGACGCCGGCCGCCGCGCACCGGGCGCCGGCCGCACCGGCCGCCGGTGCCTGGCTGGTCTTCGAGGACGAGGACTTCGGGCCGCGGCTCACACCGGCGGCGCCCGGTGCGCGGATCGCCGTACGGCCCGGGGAACGGTACGAGCGCGGTGCCGACGGGACGTACCGCATCGACCCGTCGCGTCTCGACGACTACGCGCGGCTGCTGTACGAGGCCGGCCGTGACCACCCCGGAGGCATCGCCGCCGTGGTGTACCTGTGGGGCCTGCGGGCGGCGCGGCCGGTGGGGGCGGTGCCGCTGGGCCTCGCCGGCGCACTGCAGCTGGACCAGGCGTTGTCCACGGCACGCCGGGACGGCCCGCTCCCCCGGCTCGTGCTCGTCACCCGGGGCGCCGAGACGGTAGTGGACACGGACGTGGCGCCGAACCCGGACCAGTCCACCGTGTGGGGCTTCGGGCGTACGGCGGCGAGCGAGCTGTCCGTCGTCCGGCACACCCTCGTCGACCTGGACCCCGCCCGGGGCACGGAGCAGACGGCGGAACTGGCCCGGGAGATCGCGGCCGGCGACGGGAGCGAGGACCAGATCGCGCTCCGGGCAGCCGGACGGTACGTCCTGCGGCTGCGCCGCACATCACCGACGTCCGGCCCCACCGGCGATCACGGCTCCGGCTCCGGCTCCGATTCCGATTCCGGTTCCGGTTCCGGTTCCGGTTCCGGTTCCGATGGTGACGTCACCGAGGTCGTGCCGGACCGCGACCGCCGTTCGGGCCCGGTGCGCGTGGTGGCCGCGGCGCGGCCTCCGGCCGCCGACGAGGTACAGATCGCCGCGGCGTACGGCGGGGTCGGCTTCCGGGACGCACTCCAAGCGGCCGGGGCCTACCCGGACCCGGACGACGACGGCCGGCTGGGCTGGGAGACCGCCGGAGTGGTGACGGCGGTCGGCACCGGCGTACGGGGCCTGGCCGTGGGTGACCGCGTGGCCGCCGTCGCCCACCCGGGTCTGGCCACGCAGGTCCTCGCCGACCGCCGGCTGACCCACCGCCTGCCCGACGGGCTCTCCCTCGCCGAGGCCGCCACCGTGCCGATTGCCTATCTGACGGCGTGGTACGGCCTCATGGAACTGGCCGCGCTCCGCGAAGGGGAGAAGGTCCTCATCCACTCGGCCACCGGCGGCGTGGGTCTCGCCGCGATCCAGGTGGCCCGGTGGCGCGGCGCCGAGATTCACGCCACCGCGGGCAGCGCGCGGCGGCGGGCCCTGCTGCGCGGCATGGGCGTCGCCCATGTCGGCGACTCCCGCGGGGACTTCGCCGGTCCGCTGCTGGCCGCGACCGGCGGCACGGGGGTGGACGTCATCCTCAACTCGCTGACCGGGGAGGCCGTCGACCGGAACCTCGGCGTGCTCGCTCCGTACGGGCGCTATGTGGAGCTGGCCAAGCGGGACCTGGTGGACGGCCGCCCGACCGGTCTCGGCGGCCTGCTGCGCAACGGTTCCCTCCAGGTCCTGGACATCGCCGCCCTGTGCCGCGAACGTCCGGAGCGGGCCGGGGCGCTGCTCGGCCGGGTGCTGCGCCTCATCGCGGCCGGTGAATTCGCGCCCCTGCCGGCCGAGGTGTACCCGCTGGACGCCGTCGGCCAGGCTTTCGACGACGTGCTCGGGGCGCGCCATGTCGGCAAGGTGCTCATAGACCTGCGGACGGCCCCGGCGCAACCGGCGGCCCCGCCGGTCCCGGCGTCCCCGGCCCGGATACGCCCGGACGCCACCTACCTCGTGACCGGCGGTGCGGGCGGCATCGGCTCCGAGCTGGCCCGCTGGCTCGTCGCGCGCGGCGCCAGGCACCTGCTGCTCACCGGCCGCTCCGTGCCCGGCCAGGCCTCGCCGTCGGGGGGTGGCGTCACCGCCCTGCTGGAGGAACTGCGCGGCCAGGGCGCCGAAGTGCAGTACGCGCCGGTGGACGTGGCGGACGAGCGGTCGATGCGCCGGCTGGTCGAGAACCGCGGCGCGGCCGGCCGGCCGGCGGTCCGGGGGGTCTTCCACACCGCCGGTGTGTTCATGTACAAGCCGATCAGCGACACCACCCTGCGGGATCTGGAGGCCGTGCTGCGGCCCAAGCTGGAGGGCGGCCGGGTGCTGGACCGTCTCTTCGACACCGCCGCCCTGGACCACTTCGTGCTGTTCTCGTCCGGGAACGCCCTGCTGGCCTCACCGAACGTCGCGGCGGGCGCCGCGGCCAACGCGGGTCTCGACGCGATCGCCCGCGCCCGGCGCGCCCGCGGTCTCACGGCGCTCTCGGTCAACTGGGGATTCTGGACCGACCGGGGCATGGCGGCGAGGGCGGGCACCGAACTCGGGCGGAACCTGATCCCGCGGGGCATGACCGGGTTCACCTCCGCGGCGGGGCTCGCGGTGCTGGACCACCTGCTGGCCACGGGCGCCGGGGACACCCTGGTCATGCCGGTCGACTGGGCACGGTGGCGGGTCACGTACCCGGCCGCGGCGGCCTCCCCGTTCCTGCGGGACGTCATCGACGACGCCCCCGCCTGCCGACCGCAGCCCGCCGCCCGGCCGACCCCACCGCCCCCGCCGCTGTCCCCCATCCCGGAACGGGTGACCGGAACAGACCGTACGACCGGCGCGGACCGTACGAGCGGCGCGGACCGTACGACCGGCGCGGACCGTACGAGCGGCGCGGACCCTACGAGCGGCGCGGACGAGGCGACCGGCACCGACTCGACGGCCGGTACGGCGGCGGCGCTGTTCCGGGCCAGGGTCGCGGCCATCCTGCGCGTCGACGCCGAACACCTCGACCCGGACCTGGATCTGACCAGTCAGGGTCTCGACTCGCTGATGGCGGCCCAGCTGCGACAGGAGGTGCAGCGCTCGCACGGCGTGCTGCTGCCGGTCGGCAAGATCCTCAGCCGGGCGACACTGCGCGAGCTGACGGATCAACTGCTCGCCACGGCGCCATCGGAATGACAGCGCGTCCGGATCGTGGCCGGCGCTCCACCGGCCACGCCCGGGACACGCCGGGGCAAGAACGCCACACCCGACCGGGGACCCCGGCCCGGGACGCTCACCTCGGGCCCGGTCCGCGGTCCGAACGGTGACCGCGCCTGCGGTCGTGCCATCCGAAGACCCTCCACACCACGAACATGCGGCACATGCCGAAAAGGGGATGCCGGTGGGCAACGACTCCATGGTCACTCACGTCGTCGCGGCGCTCGCGCTGGTCATCACGGCCTCCTGGGCCCTGGGCGCAGCGGCCCGCAAGCTCCGTCAGCCGCCGGTCATCGGGCAGTTGCTCGCCGGTGTCGCGCTCGGCCCGAGCCTGCTCGGCCTGGCACCCGACGGGGTCTACGACACCCTGTTCCCGGAGCAGGTCAAGCCGGTCCTGACGGCGCTGGCCCAGGTCGCGCTGACCCTCTTCCTCTTCGCCGTCGGCTATGAACTCGATCTCCGCCAGCTCCGCCGGCACGGCACGGTGACCAGCGTCTCGCTGAGCGGGTTCGCGATCCCGATGGTGCTGGGGGCGGGCCTCGTCACGGTCCTCCCCGGCAGTTTCCGCGCCGCCAACGGCGGCCGTCCGATCGACGCCACGTTCACCCTGTACATGGCGGTCGCGCTGTCCATCACGGCGGTTCCCGTCCTGGCCGGCATCATCAGGGATCAGGGGCTGGCCGGCAGCATGCCCGCCACGATCGCGATGGCCGCCGCCGGTGTCATCGACGCTCTGAGCTGGCCGGTGCTGGCGGTGTGCCTGAGCGGCGGCGAGGACGGCTCCATGCGGGGCTGGCTCGCCAGGATGGCGCTGCTGGCGTCTTATGTGCTGGTCATGGTGTGCGTCGTACGGCGCGCGCTGGTGTGGTGGAGGGACCGGCCGGGTGCCCTGATGACCGACCCCGTCCCCGTCGCCGCCGCGCTGGCGCTGGCCTCGGCCTGGGCCACCAGCGCGCTGGGGCTGCATGTGATCTTCGGTGCGCTGCTGGCCGGCATCATCATGCCCCGCCGGCTCGACGGGGTGCCGGACGACCAGGTGCTGCGTCCGCTACAGCAGACCGGGGGCCTGCTGCTGCCGGTGTTCTTCACGATCTCGGGGATGTCGGTGGAGCTGAGCGGACTGCGCGCCTCCGACCTGCTGCTCCTTCTGGTGCTCTGTCTCACCGCGGTGGTCGGCAAGGTGGCCGCCGGTTCGCTGTCGGCCCGGGGCAGTGCCCGGCTGCCGTGGCGGGACTCACTGTTGATCGGCGTCCTGCTCAACACCCGGGGCCTCACCGAGCTCGTCGTGCTCGACGTGGGACTGCGGGCGGGGGTGATCGGCCCGCGGCTCTACGCGCTGCTCGTCATCATGGCCCTCTTCACCACGGCGTCCGCAGGCCCGCTGATCGGCCTCCTGCACCGCCCGGCGGCCACCTCCCCGTCCCCGCCGAAGGTGACGGTGACGGCCCGGCGGTCGCCCGCCCCGGGTCCGGCCCCGAGCGGGGGTCTGCCACAAACGCCAGGGCGACGCCGCAGGCATAGGGGCAGGTAGCGGGCGCAGCGGTCGTGTCACCGAGGCCGATGCCGCGCTCCGCCGGCGCCTGGGCCACCAGGTCGGCGCCGTCCTCGCGCCCGTTCACCGAGGCGTGGTCGGGCAGCGTCGTCCAGGAGCGGACGAGGTGGGCGCGGTGCCGGTACGCTGACCCAGCAGGAGTGGTTCGAGGAATCCCTCGCCCTGGCCCGGAGGTTCGCCCCGGCCGGCGACCTGCGAGCGGTGGCCGCCGAGCACACCGTGACAGAGCTGGGCGGTGACCTCAGGGGCCGGTGCGCGGCGGCGCAGGACATCCTCGCGGTGATGCGTCGGGTACTGGAGAAGGCCATGGCGGAACGGCTGGGTGTGCCGCTGGGCCGGGCCGCCCGCGAGGCACTCAAGGCGCAGCTGACCTGGCTGGCCTACCTGGGCGCCTGTGTCGTCGTCGGTGCCGGGCCCGCCGAACCCGTACCGGGCGGCGAGCGGGCCCTGCCGGGCGTCAGGCTGGACCAGGGAGCGAGGATCGCCGACTGGTTGCGGCTGCGACTGGCAGCGCTCGGCGCACCGGGACGCGGGCGGGCCGATGAGAGGTGACGCGCTCGTCCGGCGCACGCGGGAGCCGTACCAGCGGCCGTGACGCTCGTGGGCCCACCGCGCGCCGGTCGTCCGGCGGGATCTGGCGTCCGGACGTGGCTCAAGACAGCATGGAGAGGGGAAGAATGGACAACAGGGAACCGGCCGAGCCGCCCGCCACTGTGGCACCCGCGACGCTGTACGACCTCGTCGCGGCCACCGCGCGCCGCCACCCCGGGGCGATCGCCCTGGAGACCCCGGCCGACCCGCCCATGACCTACCGAGAACTGATCGGCGCGGCCGAACTGCTGAGCCGGTTCATCGCGGCGGCCGGCGAGGGTGAGGTCCCGGACCGGATCGGACTGCTTGCCTCCAAGAGCGCCCGCACCTACACCGCCTACCTCGCGGTGCTGGGGCTCGGCGCCACCGTCGTCCCCCTCAGCGCCTCCGCCCCGCCGAGCCGCGTCCGGTCGATCGCCCGCGCCGCCGGCCTCACCCTGATCCTGACCGATGACGTCTGGACCGATGACGTCCCGACCGAGAGGGCCACGGCGCCGGCCGAGAACCCCGGCGCCAGACCCGGCCTCCGCCTGCTGCGGATACCGGACCCGCGAACCGTGGCGGACCTCCCCCCCCCCGGTCCCCCACCGTCCGGCGCAGGACACCGCGTACATCCTGTTCACCTCGGGCAGCACCGGCACGCCCAAGGGCGTGCCGGTCTCGCATGCCAACGCGCTGAGTTTCGTCACGCACAGCCTCCAGCGGTACGGGGTGGGCCCAGGCAACCGCATGACACAGAACTTCGACCTCGCGTTCGACGTCTCCGTCTTCGACCTGTTCGTGGCCTGGGGCTCCGGAGCCACCCTGGTCGCACCCGGCCCGCAGGACCTGCTGCACCCGGTCCGGTGGGTGAACGAACGGGCCGTCACGCACTGGGCATCGGTGCCCTCGGCCATATCCACCGCGCTGGGCCAGCGCGAACTGCCGCCGGACAGCATGCCGACGCTGCGGCTCAGCCTGTTCCTCGGTGAGCAGCTGACGGTGGAACAAGCCCAGGCGTGGCGGCGGGCGGCCCCGGACGGAGCGCTGGAGAACGCTTACGGCCCGACCGAACTGACCGTGTTCGTCAGCGGCTACCGGCTGCCCGACCGTATGGAGGACTGGCCCACCACCGCCAACCGTACGATCCCCCTCGGACGGGTCTACGACCATCTGGAGGCGGTCGTCCTCACCGACGGGCGTGACGCCGACGAGGGCGAACTGTGCGTCCGCGGCCCACAGCGATTCGCCGGCTACCTGGACCCACGCGACAACACCGGCCGTTTCCTGACCTTCCGCCAGGGACGGTTCAGCCCGGCCGAGGGCCCCGTGCCCGGCCCCGACGACTGGTACCGCACCGGGGACCTGGTGTGCCGGGACCAGGACGGCACGCTCACTCATCTCGGCCGGCTCGACTCACAGGTCAAGATCCGTGGCCACCGCGTCGAACTCGCTGAGATCGAGGGCGCCCTCAGGCTCCAGCCCGACGTCGCGGAGGCCGTCGTGCTGGCACGGCCCGGCCGCGCCGGAAGCCTGGAACTGGTCGCCTACTACACCAGCCTGCCCGGACACCGTACGGACCCGCGCGCCCTGCGGACGCACCTGGCCCGCACCCTGCCCACCTACATGATCCCGCGCCGCTTCACCCTGCTCGGTTCCCTGCCGCTCACCGGGAACGGCAAGGTGGACCGGCTGGCCCTGCGAGATTCCTGAACGGCCGGCGGGTCCGCCGGCCGGCACGGCCCCGGCTCCGTCCGGGCCGTTTCCGGGCGGCCCACGGTTCTGAGCTCATGATCACCTCCTGTAGAGAGGTAACTGGCAATGCAGCCCCTTCACGACAGCACGGAAGGTTCCGTCGCCGGACCGCCAAGTGAAAGCATCCACGGTGTCTTCGCGGCGACGGCCGCTGCCCGGCCCCACGCGCCGGCGCTGCTCCACCACGGCGAGCAGATCGGTTACGGCCTGCTCGACCGTGCCTCGGACGCGTACGCCGCCCGGCTCGCGGACCATGGCGTCGGCAGAGGCGACCTGGTGCCGGTCCGCCTGTCCCGGAGCCCGGAACTCGTCGCCGCCGTGCTGGCCGTGCTCAAGCTCGGGGCGGCCTACGCGCTGATCGACGAAAGGTGGCCGGCCGGCTGGGTAGCGGATGTGCTGACGCAGTTGGACGCTAGAGTCCTGGTGGCCGCCGAGGCGCCACCCGGGGCCGACGGGCCGCCCGTCGCACTGTGGACGCCGCCGCCGGGCGGCCTGGCGTCCGCCGCCGGCAGCGCGCCGGGCTTCGTGCCGGCAAAGGTGTCAGGGCACGATCCGGCCTGCGTCTTCTTCACCTCCGGCACAACCGGACGGCCCAAGGGAGTGCTCTCCCCCCACCGGGCGACCACACGGCTGTTCCGACCGGGCACCTTCGCGCGCTTCGGCCCCGGCACCGTGATGCCTCAGGCCGCGCCTGTCCCGTGGGACGGCTACTCGCTCGAACTGTGGGCGGCACTGCTCAACGGCGGCGTGTTCCTCATCGTCGACGAGCGACGTCAACACCGTCTGGCTGACCAGCAGCCTGTTCAGCATGCTGGTCGACGAAGATCCGACGTGCCTGCGCGGGCTACGGCAGGTGATGACCGGCGGCGAACGGCTGTCCGTACCGCACGTACGCGCGTTCCTCGCCGCCCACCCGCACACCACCCTGCTCAACGGCTACGGCCCGGTGGAAAACACCGTCTTCGCCACCGTCCACCGTATGGTCCCGCAAGACTGCGAACGACCTGACGGCATCCCCATCGGCCGGCCCGTGCCGGGCACCCGCATCCACATCCTGGACGGCGAACGACAGTGCCGGACAGGCGAGGTGGGTGAACTGTGCGTCGCGGGGGACGGACTCGCCCTGGGCTACCTCGGCCGCCCCGAGCTGACGGCCGAGAAGTTCACCACGGTCACCGTGGACGGCCGGGCCGTCCGCGTCTACCGCACCGGCGACCTCGCGCACCGGGACGAGGACGGCCTGCTCCACTATCACGGCCGGGCGGACCGCCAGGTGAAGATCCGCGGCCACCGCCTCGAACCCGCGGAGGTGGAAGCGCAGATCGAGCGGTTGCTGCCCCAGGTGCGCCGCTGCGCGGTCCTCCCCCTGCCGGACGCGTCCGGCGCGTACCAGACGCTCGCCGCGTTCTGCCGACCGCACCGTCCCGGCGACCCGCTCGACGGAGCACTCCGGCAACTCGCGCCGCACCTGGTCCACTACCACCTACCCGCCCACCTTCTGTCCGTCGACGACTTCCCGCTGACGCCCAACGGCAAGCTCGATGAGACCGCGCTGCTAGCGCTGCTCCGACGGCGCGGCGACCGCGCGGCGACCGGGACAGCACCGGCCCCGGCCGGCGACGGCACGCTCAGAGAGCTGGTGACGCGCACCTTCGCCACGGTCCTCGGTCTGCCGGACGTCCCGCCCACCGCCGACTTCACGGCGCTCGGCGGCAGCTCGCTCGACGCGGGACGCGTCTGCGCCCGGCTCGCCAGAGACCTCGGCCATCCGATCCCGGTCTCCGCTCTGCTGCGTGCCCGCACCGCCGACGCCCTGACCCGCTGGCTCCGGGAGCACGGGCAGCCTCCCACCGACACCCCGGCCGGTCCGGAGCCCGACGGCATACCCCTGTCCCCCACCCAGTCCGGCTTTCTCATCCAGTACCTCCGCCACCGCGACAGCCGAGAGGCGCACTGCCTCGCGGCCTGGCTCGTCGAAGGCCACCTGGACCGTCACGCGCTCGACGCGGCTGTCGCGGACGTGCACCACCGACCCGCAGCGCTGGGGGCCGTGTACCGGATAAGCCGAGGCCGTGCCCTCGGCATCCCGGACGCGGCCCCGGCCCCCGAGGTCACTACCCTCACCGGCCACGCCACCGTGCAGGGTGCCCTGGTCTCGGTGCGACACGCCCTGGACGCGTCCCTCGATCCGGGGCACGGGCCACTGTGGCGCGTCGTCCTCGCTCCAGCGGGGCCGGCGACCTGGGTGCTGGGGTACGCCGTCCATCACATCGCGTTCGACGGCTGGTCCGAGGCCGTCCTCGCAGCGGACCTGGCGACCGCGTACAACGCCCGCCGGACCGGCCGCGGGCCCGAGTGGCCTCCTGTCCCCTCCGCATGGGAAGCACACACGCTGCGAGCCGCGCAGCTTGGCTCGGCCCCGCCGATGCCCAGCGCGACGAGGTGGCCGCCCGACTGCGCGGAGTACCGGAGCTGCGTTTTCCCAGCAGCACGCAGGGCGCCGCGACACCCGTGCTCAGGACCGAGATCGCATTGGAACCGGTGGTGGGAGCGGGGGTGGACGCGCTCGGAGCATCCACCGGTCAGACACGTTTCGCCGTGCTCCTGTCCTGCTACGCCCGTGCTCTGGCCGCGACCACCGGCCAGGACGACTTCGGCATCGGTGTCCCGGTGGCCCAGCGGTTCGACGCGCGGCTGGAACAGACCGTCGGCTGCCACATCGGGACGGTCTGCGTACGCGTCACCCCACGACTGCTCAGCAAAGACCCCGCCATGTCGGCGGTGGAGTCAGGACGGCTGACGCGCGAGGCCCTGGCGTGCCAGGACATCGGCATCGACGAGGTCGTCCGAGCGGTAGACCCACCCCGCTCCACCCGGGCGCCGTTCTACCAGACCCTCTTCGTCCTCCAAGACAACGCGCCGCCCGTGCTCCCGTTCGACGGATGCACGGCGCGTTACCACCGACTGCCGTACCTCGACGTCCCGTCCGAGATCCAGACGGAGGTGTGGCCCGCACCGGACGGCGCCCTGCGCCTCGCCATCACCTCCCGCGGCGCGGCGGTCGCCCCGGCGTTCGCCCGCCGGCTCGCCACGACTCTCGCCGGACTGATCTCGGCCCTCCCCTGGGCGAGGACCCATGACCCCGCTCACCGCCCTGGAAGAGGGTGCCCGGGCACACGGAAGCCGCCCCGCGCCACGACTCGCGGTACCGCATGTTCACCACACATGGTGAACATGCACCCCCGGCTGTCGAAGCGGCTGCGCCGTGAACCTGGATGAGCACACAGACCTCGTGGTGGCGTCGAGGCATGCCTGCGCGGTGACTCGGCGCGCTCCTTCGAGAGCTGATCCACGAGTCCCAGCCTCGCTCGTCGCCGGGACGCCGGTGTGGAACAGCGGCAAGCGGTTCGTAGGGCTGGACAAGGCCCGCAGCCGGGGCCCGCCGGCGCGGGACTCGGTCTCTCCGCCGCGCGCGGCCCGACCGCAGGAGAGAAACGGACCTGGCCGAGCCCTACCGGGAACGGTTCGTTCCGCTCGCCGCGGCTCCCAGGGGCTGCTCACCCCTGGTCTGCGCGTACCGGGCACACGTCAGGGACGCTTGCAGCGTTCGCACCACTGTCTCGTTGTACCGGGCGAGGAAGTAGAAGGGCCGCGCGGCCGCCACCGCGGCGTCGGCCGACACGAAACCCCGGTCCATGGCGGCTAGTTCGAGATCGTCTGTCGGAGTATCCCAGTACGAGGCGAGCAGCTCCAGGACCCGGGGGCGGGGGATCGTGTCGATACGCAGATCGGGACGAACGCCGTGGACCTGGTCGTTGACCTCCTGGGCGTGCCGCACGAGCTGCCGGGCCGTGTCGCAGACGGGTTCTTCGTCCAGGAGTGACAAGGCGTTCTCGTCCCAGGGCAGCCTCAGGGCGGTGCGGCAGGACCTCACCAGAGCGGTGGCCAGCTGCTCGGCCAATGGCAGGCCGGTCTCGGCGGAGGTCAGCCACTGGTCCAGGAACCGGAGCCGCTCACGGTCCGCGGGCAGCCGGTAGAGACCGTGGTGCGCGCCGTGCCGGACCGCCCGCACCGCCGCCGTGGCACCGTCTGGGCGGTGTTCCCCGCACTCCGCGGCACACAGCGAGGCCAGGGTGCCCAGCGTCGTGTCGCGGTGGTACACCGGGTAGTCGGGGGCGAAGAGCTGGCAGGCGCGCAGCAGGCCGAGCGCGCTGGTCCGGGCCGGGTACCGGTCTCCGGGGGCGGCGCGGGTGGCGAGCTGCCAGGCGTAGAGGAAGGACGTCCGGTGCACTGTCACCGGCGGGGGTTGGACAACGGCCTCGTCGGACGGGTCGCTCCGCAGGTGTTCCAGCAGGGTCAGGGCGTCTTCGCGCTTGGGATCCTCGCGGTGGGCGAGGCAGTACCGCTGGAGTTCCCGGACCGTCGTCGGCTCCAGTCCGGCCTCCGCGCCGGCCTCGGCCAGGGCGCCGTAGGAACGCCAACCGTATGGGCGCCGGGAGAACACGGTGACCAGCCGCTCGGCTGTGGCGGCATCGCAGACGCCGCGTTCGGCGGCCGCGGTGAAAGTGGCCCGCATGCACACGAGCGGCTCTGAGAGCGGCCGGTAGCCCTCGTCCTCGGGAGCGTGCAGCAGGGTCACCTCGTCGTCGGCCTCCAAGCGGCCGTCCCGGAAGTCGGCGTAGATGCGCCCGATGCCCCGCATGCCGAAACGGTCCAGCTCGGCGGCTCTGAGTGCGCCCATGCTCGAGGCACCCAGAACCCGCACCCCGCGGCTGATGAGATCCAGGATCTCCTTGTGCCGCACGGACCCGCGCTGATGGAAGTAGCCGTCGACGATACCGACCACGTCACCAGCCCGTGCGTCGAGGCGCCCGAGATCGCCCGCGGCGACCGGCGGCAACACTTCGATGCCGGTTCCCGCGACCCGCTCGGGAGCGTCCGGCAGACTCGGGCCGACGAAGCAGTACGTCTTTGTCATGAGCAACTACCTTTTTCCTCATCCGAGGCGGGACCGGGCCGGGCCGGCACAGGTGACGACCGGTGCCCGGCTCAGTGACCGGTGTCGCTGAGCGTTCCCGGACACACCACATGGACGACAGGGATACCGATGTCCGGGTAGGTGAGATCGACGTAGAGCGGTGGCCGTCCTGTCACCGACTCGATCCGGCCGGCCAGATGGAGTGTCTCGTCACTCAGACTGCGGAGCGGAACCGAGGCGATGGAGGTGAAGTCGATCCCGCCTCGGGCGCCGACCGGTGCGACGGGAGGGGCCGGCGAGCGGTTCACCGAATGGAAGTGGGCCTCCCGGTAAGGGGTCTGGCCTATGTCGTCGCGTGCTCCCGCGATCGCCGTCGCCCGGGACTGGGCCGCCTCGGTGAGCGCCCGACTCAGCGCCACACCCACGTCCAGATGTGTTCCAGCGCCCCCGAAAGGTGTCGGGAAGGCGGGACTGGTGATCGTGACGTCGAAGGTGGGCACGCGGAAAGGGCTGGCCAGGGCACGTACGGTGACGTGCACCCCCGCCGCCTCGAAGAGTTCCAGGAGACGGCGTGCGGGGGCGTCGTCGACGGTTGAGAGATCGACCGGCTCCGCGGTGCCGTAGCGTCTGGCACGGGCGGAGGCGTCCCGCTCGATCACCTCGTACATGCCGTGCAGCAGCGCTTCGTCCAGTACGTTCCCGCTCGCCAGCCCGTTGCTGGTGGCCCGGAACGCGGCCGGGGTCCAGCGGCCGGTGACGCAGGCGTCCAGACGCAGTAGAGAAGCGGGTACGTACGAGGCGCCCTGTCCGTCGATCCGCGTGGCCGGGTACCAGTCGAAGCGGCAGTCGGGGCCGATGAAGTGGCGAGTGGCCAGGGGCAGCGCGTCGAGGGGGTATCCGAGGGCCGGCTCCATGCGTTCGACGGTGACGGTCGTCGTCGGCACGCGCGGATGCTCCGCATGCCACAGCTCGATGGCCTCCATGGCGGCCGAGACCCGGGCCAGCATGGCGCTGATGCCCTTCCCCTGGGAGACCGACAGGGTGTGAGCGTTGGGTCGTATCGCCTGGAAGACCGGTATGCCGATCTCGTCGAGCCAGGTGACGTCCGCGACGCGGGTGACGCCGCACCGTGACAGGACCGGCCGGATCCATTCCCAGGTCTCCTCGGCCGGCCGCGCTCGGTGGGTACCGGTCACAATCGCTTTGTCGCCGGTGGGCTGAGCGGGAGAGCCGGCCCGAGGCAGGAGCTGTCCCCGCATGTCAGCATTCCTCTTCTGTGAAGTCGGATTCCGTCAGGTCGCGGATTCCGTGGGGTGGGAGTCCGTGCAACCGGGGGGGCGGCGCAGCAAGGGAGCCGACCCTGTCCGAGCACGTGCACCGGGCCCGGACAGGGGAGGGTGACGGTCAGAACCCGCAGGCCTCTTCAGCCGGCTCACGGTCGTCGTCGGTCACCGTGACGGCGAGGTAGGCGTGCACCTCACGGGTCTCGGCGTCCTGGACGAGTTGGTCCAGCTCCGTGGCCGTGGGTATGGTCAGGGTCTCACTCATGGCTGTGTTCCTCCTGGCTTCATACGTGTGCGCGCTGGACGTCTCATCGCGTCCTTCACACATAGGTAGGACTCCGAGAGTCTTTCACTGTCCCGTGCCAACGAAACATGTATTGCTAAGTTTCTCGGCGGCGTGTGTCAGAGTCACCTTCGGGCTGCACATGTTCCGAGGGATCCACTACAGTCCCGGACGGAGGCAGCCCGCTGTCGGCTTCGAGGACTCACCAGGAGGCTTTCCCCATGAGTACGCTGTCCCCGCACGAGCTGGCTCTCCAGGCCGAATTCGACGACTTCTTCGCGGCGACAGCCGCTTCGGATCTCGTCTCCCGGCTGCACGCCGAGGCGCTGGGCGACGCCTGCCCCGTCGAAGTGGCGGCCTTCAGTTCCTGTGACTGGAACCTGCTGGGGACGGCTGTCCGCAGGCTGCGCATGCGGCCTGGCCAGCTCCTCGCCGACATAGGCTGCGGGACCGGCGGCGTGGGGCTGTGGCTGGCCCGCGCTCTTGCCGTGGACCTGATCGGAATCGACCTCTCCACGACCGCCGTCGAACTGGCGACGGCCCGCCGGTCCGATTTCGTGCCACCCGAACGTGCCCGATTCCTGGTGGGTACGGTGCGCGAAACCGGTCTGCCCGATCAGTGCGCGCAGGGCGCGGTCTGCGTCGACGTGGCCGTCGGCGCGACCGGCTGGGCAGCCGCTCTGGAGGAGCTGCACCGGATTCTCGTGCCGGGCTCCCGCGCGGTTCTCACGCTTACCGTGCGCCGGGACTCCCCCGCGGCGTGGGAACGGCGGGCCGAAAGCGCGGGTTTCGAGATCGAGGGCTTGGACGAGAGGCCCGAGGAACCACAGATGTGGCGCAGCCTCTACCAGCTGTGGCTCAGCCGCGAACAGGACCTGCGTCGTGCGCTCGGTGACGCCCGGGCGGAGACTCTGCTGAACGAGGCGAAAGAGGTCCTGCCCCGGCTCCAGAGCCATCGTTCCTTCCTGGTGACCCTGCGGCGCGCCCCGAGGTGAGGTCCGGCCCGGCACCTGCCACGCCTCCGGCCTCGCCACCTCCACCACGACCACCCACCACGGCACCGCCGAGGTGACCTGCTCCGCCACGGGCGGCGGGACGACGTCGCAGAGCAGGATCTCCGGGCCGAGAAGCGACCTCAGGACACTCCAGAGCGGGCCGCGGGCAGCGGGGCGCTCGGCGGCGACGGTCTGAGGTCAGCGTCGTGAAGGCGAGAGCGGACAGAACGACGCGACGCTCTCGATCCGCGGGAGCGCAGGCCCGGCCACCCGCGAGCAGAGCCATCGGGCTCCCTCTGGCTCTGATCATGTGTGCGCATCCTTTCTGCGTCACGTCGGTTGGGCCCGGGCGTGTTAGATCGGCACATGCCACTACGGTGGATCACCCGCAAAGGCCGGGCATTCGCCAAGCAGTGGTCAACTTCTGGCGATGACGCCGCGACGACGGTCTCCTCCCACCGGCGTTCGGCCCCGCGGTTTGATCTCACCGCGCGGGGCGGGTCGGACCGCGGGGCGGGTCAGTGGCTCGTGCGGTACGTGTCGACGATGGTCTGAGGGAAGATGCTGCCCTGGCGGTCCTTGCCGGCCGCCCTACGCAGGCGGTGAGTCTTGCACACTGTTTCCTCGCTGCGCCGACAGGCAACGCCTCAAGAGCCATATTTTCCGGTGGCGCACTGCTCGCATCTCACATGCGTCAGGTCTATGGCGTAGGTGTCGTCCGGCTCGCGATGGCCCGCCGGGCGGGTACCGTTCCGTCACATGGCAGGCACGGCTTGCAGGGCACGGAGCTTCGTCAGGCCCGTCGACGACCCCGAGCCGAGTCTGTCCGGGTTCATGACTCAGGCTCCCGGACACTGACACCTCACTCAGCCATCGACACCTCTTTCTGCCCGAGCCAGGGATTCCCCCAACCCGGCCCACTGGACACACACGGGTGGGTTGTGACCGTTCATCGCCGCAGGTGGCAGGTGCCGCACACCGTCCGCAGACAACAGCTCAGGTGTGAGTCGGCGGCCTGAGTACGGCGCCGCGCGCCCATGCGGGTGCCGCGTTGACCGGTAACACGTTGCCCGGCTCTGTCACCGTCCATGGCGCCGGCCAGCTCTTGGGCCGCAGATCGGTCCACGTACGCTCGACGTAGTCCAGACACTCCTGACGCGTGGCCTCGCATCTGCTGCCCCAGGTCCGACGCACCTATGCACCCCGCGGCCGCACTCCCCTCCTGCGGCATCGGCTGAACTGGAAGCGTGCCTCAATGGCCGCGGCTCTCGGCTACCACGCCTCAGACCCCGACCGCGGGCCTCGCCTGTGCTTCCACCTCAAACCGGGCAGTTATGACACCGCCGCTCTGATCGAGGTCCTCAAACAGCTGAAAGTGTTCTACCGCGGAGAGCGGGTGGTGCTGGTCTGGGACGGACTGTCCGCCCACTGGAGCCGGACCATGCGGGCCTGGGTCGCCGAACAGGACTGGCTGGCCCTTGAACGATTACCGGCTTACCCGCCTGAGCTCAACCCGGTGGAGCTGCTGTGGTCGTCGCTCAAGAAACGTGAGCTCGCCAACCTCGCCGGCAACCACCTCGCAGACGTCGCCGACGCCACCGAACAAGGCATTCGCCGCATCAACCAGAACGATCAACTCCCCTGGTCCTTCCTCACCCACACCGGACTCACCATCCACCCAACCCCACAGAACTAACGAAAAGATCAGTAGGGCGTGTTGTGAAAGTGCTTGCTGTGGGTTCGGGGGCGAGCGGAGCGGTGGCCCTTGATCAACGCGGCCGGGCTCCATAACCTCGCCCGATGGGACATGACGACCTTCCGACTCTTGAACTCGCCTTCCCGGGTCCGGAACGTGACCGTGGTGTGGCGGCGATCCTGAGCGGTCAGAAGACCGCGCTCACGGGTCTCCTGGAGATCTACGAACACACCGGCGAGACAGTACCGGTGACCGGACAGCGATTCTGGGTGCTTGATTCAGAAGGTCGTCCGGCCGTCACGATCGAGCTCGTCGACGTGCGCGTCGTTCCCATGAAGGAGATCGACGACGACTTCGCGCGAGCAGAGGGGCGCGGCTACTCCGACGTGGCGGAGTGGCGGGCAGCGCACGAAGAGTTCTTCCGGAGTGATGGCGTGAGCGAGTACCTGGGACGCACCCCGTTCATTGATGACGACACTCTTGTCGTTGCAGAACGCTTCCGAGTGGTCGAGCCCGACGACTCGGGTGGTCCGTGACCCGCGTCCGACTCGATGGGAGTCCGGGAGGATCAACCGGACAGGCCCTGTGGGTGCTGGGACGGCTGCTGGTCATAGCCACTCGTTGATGGCTGCGACCAGTACGGTTGCCTCGTAACGGACGGCGAGCTTGTCATATCGCGTGGCGACGGCTCGGTGGCGCTTCAGCCGATTGATCCCGCATTCCACCGCATGGCGCTCCTTGTAGTCGGCCGTGTCGAACTTGGGCGGTCGGCCGTCTCGGGAGCCGAGCTTCTTGCGGTTGCGGACTTGGTCGGCCTTCTCCGGCATGGTGCGCGCGACACCTCGTCTGCGCGGGTAGGCACGGTTCGCGCGAGAGCCGTAGGCCTTATCGGCACGGACCTTGTCCGGCTTGGTGCGGGGCCGGCCCGGGCCAATGCGGGCCACCCGGATGCCCTCCAGCACGGGTTGGAACTGCGGGCTGTCGTGCCTCTGTCCGGCGGTCACGAGCAGCGACAGAGGCTTCTGTCCCTGCTCGACCGCAAGGTGCAGCTTGGTGGTCAGTCCGCCGCGCGAGCGTCCGAGGCCGTGGTCGTCAGGCTCGGCGTCGACGCCACCAGGAGGCTCCTTCTGCAGATCCCCCTTTTGCGAGCCCCGGCGGCGTGCTGGTGCGCGCGGGCGATCGTGGAGTCCACGCTGACATCCCACGTGATCAGGCCCTTCGCATCGGCCTCGGCCTGCAGTTGCGCGAAGATCCGCTTCCACGTGCCGTCGCGTTGCCACCGCCGGAAGAGGTCGTAGGCCCGATCCCACGGCCCGTACCGCTCGGGGAGATCCCGCCACGGCACACCAGTCCTGGTCCGCCACCGTATGCCGTCGATCAGCTGCCGACGGGTCCATGTCGGCGGCCGTCCTGGCTTCTTGCCCGTCGGCAACAGCGGTTCAGGCCGGGCCCACTGGCCATGCGTCAGATCACCACGCCCCACGGCAAGTGATCATTTCACGACCATGATCCACTTTCGCAACAGATCCTAGTTCCAGTCTTTATCCGACATGGGGAAGTCGACCGCCCATTCCGGCCTGCCCACCCAGCACAAGCAGCGAATCCCGCGCTACGGCGGGCCCGGCTCCTGTCCGGCCGGGCCCGTCTCTCTTGTGCGGCCTGCCCTTCGTCCTCGGTGCCCGTCTCTCACCTCTCCTCCCTGTGGCCAGGACAGGCGCCCTGTCAGGTCCCGCTGCTGTCGAGGTAGGTAGCCATCTTGCGGACAGTTGGATGGGTGAACAGCTCGACCACTGGAACACGACGCTGGAGTGAGTCAGCGAGTCGGCGTTGCACCTGGACCAGCAACATTGAGTGGCCATCGATGTCGAAGAAGTTCTCGTCCGGGTCCACTTGGTCGGCCTTCAAGACGGCGTGCCAGGCCTGGGCCACTAGCTCCAGCGTGGTTGCGGGAGAGTCCGGCGACGACGATTCTTCGGGGACTCGAAGAACTGGTATTGGAAGTGCCTGCTGGTCAAGCTTTCCACTGGTCGACAGCGGCAAACTCTCCAGAGGAGTGATCGCCGCGGGACGCATCGCTGCCGGCAGCCTCTCGGCAAGGTACGCGCGCAGTTCCGGGACATTGCCCGGTTCGGTCACCGCGTAGGCGACGAGGATCGGTCCGCTGCCGTCGTTGAAGGCACGCACGTGCGCTTGCGCCACTGAAGGATGCTCGGCCAGCAGCGAACTCACTTCCGCAGGTTCGATCCGGTGCCCTCAGATCTTCACCTGTTCGTCCGCTCTGCCGGCGAACACCAGTCCTGCCCGCTCGGCGCGTACCAGGTCCCCGGTTCGATACCCTCGCGGCCAGCCCAATTCAGGCAGGGCAGCGAACTTTTCGGCATCCATGGCGATATCGAGATACCTCCCCAAGCCGACGCCGCCGATGACAAGTTCACCGGTCTCGCCGCTGCGCACGGGCCGGCCATCGGTGTCGACGACTGCGAGTCTCAAGCCGGCCAGTGGCCAACCGATGCGCACGGTATCTTGTGCCCTAACCGGGCAGCACAGGAAACCACTGTTGCCTCAGTCGGCCCATACGTGTTCCACACCTGATCGACCTCAGCGACGAGGCGCTGAGCAAGTTCCGGCGGGCACGCTTCGCCGCCCACGATCAGCAGGTGGATACCGGCAAGCGCTTCTGAGGGCCACAGCGCGGCCAAGCTGGGGACGGTGGAGGCGACTGTGATGCGGCGCTCCAGCAGCCACGGGCAGATGGCAGCTCCAGCACGCACCAAAACGCGGGGAGCAGGGACGAGACACGCTCCGTGACGCCAGGCAAGCCACATCTCCTCGCAGGAGGCGTCAAAGGCGACGGAAAGGCCGGCGAGCACCCGGTCGTCGGGACCCAATGACCTGTGCTGCCCGAACAGCATTGCTTCGGCGTCGACAAACGCCGCGGCAGCGCGATGCGTGACCGCGACCCCCTTGGACCGGCCGCTGGTACCAGACGTGAACATCACCCAGGCGTCGTCGTCCAGGGACGGAATGCTGGAACTGCGCCGCGCCAGGGGGCGGTCGCGCAGGCGAATCACTCCGTCGGCCTCGATCACTACACATGCCTCGGCCTGCGCCCAGACCTCCTGAGCACGAACGGGCGGATCATCGACGTCCATGGGGACATACGCGGCGCCGGAAGCGAGAACGGAGAGGATCGAGGTATAGAGCTGGGTGGTCCCGGAGGGGATCCGCACGCCGACTCGGTCTCTGACGCCGATGCCGCACACGCGGAGTTCCTCAGCGCCCGCTTCGACTTCCGCGGCCAAGGCGCGATAGCTCAGTCTGGTGGTTCCGTCGTCGATCGCCTCGCGGTCGGGGTGGTCGGCGACTGTGGCCCGGAATATGTCAAGGAGGGTCCGTGGTGCCGGGGGAGCCTCTGTCGGCAGCATGGCCGGGGGTTCCGACCCTGCCGGGCGCGCCTCATCGCTTCCGGGGGTACGCGTCATTCTTTCCTCTCCTTCGGAGTGAAACCGAACGATTTGGCCTCTGATCGCATGTGAGGTGGGCGATCACATGTCAGGGGTGAGGATGGTGCGCAGGATCTCGGGAAGCGCAGCTACTGACCTTGAATGCGTGATGTCGTCATGGTGGCTGGTGTCGGCAGCACGATCGGGCCGCCGAGCTGCTGGTGGGCGGTCTGGATCAGGTCGCGGTAGTCCTTCCAGGAGAAGCTCTTGCGACCGTCAGGGCGGGTGTCCGGGCAGGGCCGGTAGATCAGCCGCGAGGCTTCGCCGGTCTTGTAGCAGGCCAGGGCGGCCACCGATAAACGGCGGCGGGAGCGGCCCCGCACGCGGATCACCGGGGTGTGGCCGCGGCGGGACCAGGTGCGGGTGGTCGGCGGCGTCATCGAGAATCCGGCCTCGTCCTCGAAGACGAGCCAGGCGTCGAGCGCCGCCACGGTCCTTCCACGCTCGGCCAGGTCTCCTTCACCCAGCCGGCCACCGCGCTTTCGTCCCGCTCGACCGCCCGCCGGGCGGGGACCTGGCAGCTCCAGCCGTGCCGCCTGAGCAGGGCGGCCACCCCTTGCACGGTGTAGGTCTTGTGGAAGCGGCGCCCTATCAGCGTCCTGATCCGCGACAGGGTCCAGGTCTGGTCCGGCCAGCCGTGTGCCACCGGCCCCTTGGCCAGCTCCCGTTCGAGCACGGCGAACAGTTCGTCACTGAGCAGCGGCAGTGATGCCGGGCCCTTGGAGGCCAGGGCCCGGGGCCCGTTCTGCGACCAGGCTCTGCGCCACCGCTGAACCGACCGGACGCTGACCCGCAGGTCGTGAGCGATGACCGGGTTCTCGTCGCCCTGCCTGAACCGCTCGGCCGCCTCCAACCTCAACTTCTCGCGGAAGGCCCGCCGTTCGTCGGTCAGTCCGCCCCCTTGCGCATACCTCATGCGGTCGGCATACCGCAGGGATCACGAGGCGTCAGCCCCTACGACACCACGCTTTGAAGGTGAGTAATCCAGAGGCGAGTGCCATGGCGATGCCGATGGCGCCTGCCACGTATACGCTGAGTCTGCGCATGTAACTGGTCCCTGTCCTTACTCCTTGGAGAAAACACAGAGACTGGTTGGACAATGTATGGATCCGATGAGTAAATGATCTCGGTCGCGCAAAGTGGTTCGGCATCGTTCACACGCGGATGCCGGCGAGCACGTTGCGCGAGGCAGCGTCAACAAGCCCCCAGTGTGTCGCCGGCGGGTCAGCCGTCACCTTCGCCCATCGGCCCGGCCGCGTCGCCCATGGCCACCCGCAGCTCGTGCATGCCCTGCAGAATGTCGATCAGGGCCTCTTCCGCCCCGCTGAGAGCATGTCGAGTTCCCTCCTCGTCGCCCCGGTCCGCGTGCAGCTGGGCGCCGAGCGCGTACACCGCTGTCATGACCGCGGCGAAGGCGGCCTCCCGGCCGGGTGGCAGTTCCTCCGCCTCGGGCTCGGAGACCTGCACCGCGGTCCGTTGTAGCCGGTTCGTCAGGACGTTGAGTGCGAGGTCGGGGTTCGCTCCCAGCTGCTCCCACCAACCGAGCAACGTCTCAAGGACGTCCTCGATCTCCTCTTCCTCGATCAGACGGGTGGCGGCGGTGATCTCCAGCTCCGTCTTCGCCAGCAGCCTGCCCAGCAGGTGCAGCCGGTGCTCCTCCTGCGACCCCTCTGGTCGTTTCTTCTGATCCGGCTCCGGCTCAGCCGCCAGCGCGGACAGCGCCGCGTGGATCTGCTCAGGACTCACCGGCCGCTCGCTACGGATGCTCACCCTTCCAGCTTCACCCAGCGAACGCGTACCCACCCCCGTGGCCTGTACGAGTCCCCGGCGAGTTCCACCACCCAGACCAGCGCTTCGCCCGGCAGACAGAGGAACTCACCGACGCCTCCCGACTCGTTCCATCAGGGCGCGTCTCCTGCGAGCTCTGCCCGTGCACCCCGGGCATGGCTCGCGCACCCGGGGTACACGGCAGACCGCGTTCAGGGCACCGCCCCTGCGTGTCAGGTCATGGCGAGTGCCTCGGTCGGTGTGAGCCGCGCCGCGCGGATCGACGGCAGCTCGGCGACGACGAACGCGTCCTCGTGCACGAGAACGTCGCCCGGGTGCGGGCGACGCTGGACTGGATCGAGACGGCTGTGGACACCGGGAAGGTCGACGTCGACGGCGAACTGGCCCGCCTCCTGCAAGGCGAATAGGCCGTGCCCCGCGCCTCGGAGCGCAGATCGGCGGCGTCCCAGCGACACGCCGACGTCGTCCGGTTCGTGCTCTTCGAGGCACGACCGGCCGGTCTGACCTTCAACCAGTTGGTCAGATCCAGTGAGCTGTCGCCCCACCAGGTCCGCGCGGGCCTGGCCTGCCTGCGGAACATCATCGCCGAACGCGGCCGGCCTCCCCTGATCTGGAACAGGAAGGACGGCTACAAGTTCTGCTCGGAGCCGTCCGAGATGCAGGCATACGAGATCGCGGTCATCCGGGAGAAGCTCACCGAGATCCGCCGGTTCATCACCGGAGTCGTCGCCCCGCACGCGGCCCTCCAGCCCAAGGGCCGGTGGATCAGACATCTCAACACCCAGCTCAGTTCGGTCGAGTCCACGCTCGACGTGATCGCCGACTACATCGATGCCTGACTGGCGGTGCCGGCCGCGAAGCGGCCGGCACCGCCCCGTCTTCGGGGAGGGACACGTTGGCACGGCGCCGCTGCTACCCCTCCGACATCTTCAACGACGAATGGGCCCTGATCGAGCAGCTGCTTCCTCCGCCGGCCTGCGAGTCCCCCAAGGGGGGACGTCCGGAAAGCAGCGCCGCCGGGAGATCGTCGACGCGATCCGCTACGTCGTCGACACCGGTTGCAAGTGGCGGGCCCTGCCCAGCGACTTCCCGCCCTGGCGGACCTGCTACAACTTGATGGCCCGCTGGGCCGACGTCGGCACTGTCGGGCAGATCCGCGACCAGCTGCGCAAACGCATCCGCCGCGAGATGGGTTGATCCCCGGGAGCGGTCGCCACCGTCATCGACTCCCAGTCCGTCAAGGCCGCGGAGACCGTCGGGAAGGACTCCCGGGGCTACGACGGCGCGAAGAGAATCAACGGCCGCAAGCGCCGCCTGGTCGTCGACACCAAGGGCCTGCCGCTGTTCGTCATGGTCACCGCGGCCGACGTGACCGACCGCGACGCGGCGAAGGAGGTCTTGTTACGGCTGCGGCTGATGCACCCCGAGATCACCATCTCCCTTACTGCGACGCGGCCACCGCCGACGCGGTGCCCGGGGTCCGGCCGGTCTGGATGCCAGGCTCACCATGGGTGAACAGTCGGCAAAGCGTCAAAGGCTTTTGCTCGGTGAGCTTTTGGTGACGCATCCGTCCCGCACCTCTTTCAGGGCTTGTGCTGCACGCTCGCACAGGGCTTTCTCCGCCCGGCTCGATATCGGGCACCGAAGTGGGTTCCACAGCGGCATCCCGGGTGCGCACCGCGGGAGGCCGGGACGGCTACGCCCCTGCCGCCGGGAGCACACGAGCGCCGGAGCGACCAGACCACACCGTCCAAGCGCGTGACCCGACTGATGCGGACCAACCACATCGTCGGCCGGCACCAGTGGAAGAAGAAGCAGACGACGATCGTCCGGCCGACCCGAGGAGCGGTCGGCGGCTGCGCCGGAGGAGCGGCCCGGGACCGGCGGGCGGCGGTGTGCGGGGGCCCGGGCCGGAAAATCGATGGAGTCCGCGTTCTGCCGAGGCTCGGCCGGGAAACGCAGAGCACGGTCATGTCACTGGGCCGGCACCGAGCCGGTAAGGCCGGGTGTTGTCACAGGCGAACAGTTCACCGGATTTCACCGTCTCGAACTGCTACGGGAGCGCGTGGTGGACGACCTCGACCCCGCGGCGTGATCCGTACGTTCCCTGTCCTGACCCAGCCCTTCACCGAGGGACACGGTCTGCTGGCCCCGTCCCTGAAGCTGAAGCGCAAGGCCATCGAGAACGCCTACGCCAACGAGGTCGAGGCCCTGTAACGGGCCCGACGGCCCCTCAACCGATGTTCACACGAAAGATCTTGTCCGATCCGTCGGGCTGGTTGCCGTTGTTGTCGCAGTTGGTGGTCGACAGCCACAGCTGGTCGGCTCCCGGGACCTTGGTGACGGTCCGTAGCCGGCCGTAGGTGCCCACGTAGTAGGCGGTCGGCGTGCCCACGCTCTCGTTGTCGCCGTTGATCGGGATCCGCCACAGCCGTTCACCGCGCAGGGACGCCATGTAAATGACGTTGCGGACGATGGCGATACCGCTCGGGGACGCCTCGGAGACGTTCCAGGTCGCCTTGGGATTGGTCATCCCGGAGACGCTGCAAGTGCCCTCGCAGGTCGGCCAGCCGTAGTTGGCGCCCGGCTTGATCAGGTTCAGCTCGTCCTTGGAGCTGTTGCCGAACTCCGCCTCCCACAGCCGCCCGTTGCGGTCGAGGGCGAGGCCCTGCGGGTTGCGGTGACCGAGGCTGTAGACGTAGTTGCCGAACGGATTGCCGGGGGCAGGCTTGCCGTCGGTCGTCATGCGAAGGATCTTGCCGTTGAGGGAGTTCTTGTCCTGCGCCAGATCAGGCGTCTGTGCCTCTCCGGTGGAGACGTACAGGTAGCCGTCGGGGCCGAACAGGAGTCGTCCGCCGTTGTGGTAGCGGTTCTTCTTGATGCCCTGGAGCAGGACCTTGTAGCCGCTGAGCTTGGCGCCGTCGTACGTCATGCGCACCACCCGGTTGCCCTCGGCCGCGGTGTGCATGAAGTAGACGTAGTGGTTGGCGTCCCACTTGGGGTCGACGGCGACGCCGAGCAGCCCGCCCTCGCCGTTGGTGGTGACGGCGTTCGGGACGGTGCCGACCTGAGTCTTCGTGCCGTCCTTGGTGACCTTCCAGACCCGGAAGTCGTCCCGCTCGGTGACCAGGGCGGTCTTGCCGTCGGGCATCCAGTAGGTGCCCCAGGGGATGGTCCAGCCGGTGGAGAGCGTCGCGATCGAGGACGGCACTCCGCCGTCGGTCGCGCACGCCTTGGTGGTGAAGGTGACCGGATTGCTCGGCTCGGAGACGTTGCCGGCCGCGTCCCGGGCGACGACGTTCAGGCTGTACGGGCTGTTGCAGGCGAGCCCGGTGAGCGTGGTCGACGTGCCGCTGGTGACCGTGTCGTAGACGGTGGTGTCGCTGCGCACGTCGTAGGCGACGACCGCCTTGTCGTCAGTCGAGGCGCCCCACTTCAGGTCAACGCTGTTGGTGGTGACGTTGCTCGCGGACAGGGTGCCCGGCTTGCCCGGTGGTGTGGTGTCGGAACTGGGCTTGGTGATGCAGTCGACGACCGGGCTGGCGGGTGAGGTGTTTCCGGCCGCGTCGCGGGCGATCACCGTGAGGTTGTAGTCGGTGTTGGGGGTGAGCCCGGTCAGCGCCTCGGAGGTCGAACTCCCGGGCGCCTCACTGATCTTGTTGCCGTGCTCGTAGATGTCGTACGCGCTCACGCCCACGTTGTCCGTGGAGGCGCCCCACGTCAGGGTGAGCGCGTCCTCGCCCGTGTCGGAGCAGCTGGGCTGTCCGGGGCGGGTCGGGGCCTGGGTGTCGGCGGCCGCGTCGACGCTGACGCGGTCGAGGTTGGGGCCGCCATTCGCGGTGGTGGCGGTCGCCCGGATCTTGTCCGTGCCCGCGGTCAGCGGGACGTTCACGGTCTTGGTGACCCAGGTGTTCCAGTCGGCGGTGGCCGGGAAGGACACGCCGGACGCGACGACCGTGCCGTTGACGGAGATGTCCATCGGCCGGTCGACGGAGGTCCCGTTGGCGTAGCGCACGGTGAGGGCGGAGGTGCCGGCGGAGGCCGCACTCACCGTGAACTCCACATAGGAGCCCGTGACGTTGGTGTAGTCGACGAAGCCGGTGCCGGTGTACCCGGGGTGGTTGGTGGCGACGGTGCCCTGGGAGATCCGGGCGTCCTCGGCCTGGTAGTCGGTGGCGGCCAGCGCGGTTCCCTGGCCGAGACCGGCGAGCGGCAGCGCCAGCGCCGCCGCGACGCCGTACGGCAGAACTCTTCTGATGTTCACGGATGTTCCCCTCAGCCCGTGTACTGGGTGAAGACCTTGAGGTAGTCGTACGGCTGCTGCGACACGCCGCTGCAAGAGTCGCCGTCGGTGCCCGAACCGCAGGCCCGGTCACGGTTGACGGCCCAGTAGGTCAGCCGCCCGATGTGGTGCTGCTGTGCGTAGGCGAGCATGGTCTTGAAGTCGGCGACGCGGACCAGCTCACCGGAGTCGTCGGTCTTGCCGTTCATCGACGACAGCCCGATGTGCGCGTAGGCGGTGGCGTCGCTGTAGCCGTACGCCGACTTCACCTGGGCCTTGAGCCCTTCCATGGCTTTGGTGGTGAGGCTGCCCATGTTCGTGGTGCCGCCGCCGAAGTCGAACGGCATGATGCACCACACGTCGTTCGCCAGACCGGAGCCCGCGGCCCGCTTGATCATGTCGATGCCGGTGGAGTCGGGACCGCTGGAGGTGGTGCCGAAGGTGATGACGGTCTTCAGGCCGGAGTTGTTCGATTTGACCGTCTTCAGCGCGTCGACGACCCGCTGCCGCACGGTCGCGTTGGACCACTCGGTGTTCTCGATGTCGATGTCGAGCGCCTTCAGCTTGTAGGCGTTGATCACCTTCTGGTAGGCGCCGGCGAGCGCGGAGGCGCTGGAGCACTTCTCGCCGAGCTTGTTCCCGCTCCAGCCGCCCACGGAGACGACGACGTCACCGCCCGCCACTCTGATCGCGTTGATCATGGACTGATCGGTGCCCCCGGTCAGCGGGCGCGTACCGTCCCACTTGGGGTTGCAGGTGCCGTCGGAGAGGATGAAGGCGAGGGTGAACCACTTGACGCCGGTCGCGGACATCACGGACGTGGGGCTCTGGGGGTTGCCCCAGCCGAGGTACTCGTAGGGGGCCACGGCGAATCCGGGGGAGGCTGCGGCCGCTTCGAGGGAGCCGGCGGGCTTGACCCGGATGAGCCGGGTCTCGCCGGGACGCAGGGTCGCGCTGTAGGAGCCGGCGATCACGCCCTTGTGGGAGCCGGACCAGAGGTCGGTCACGTCGCCGGAGCCGTTGAAGCCGACCTGCGACCAGTTGACGCTCACGGTGGCGCTGCCCGAGGTCCCGGTGTTGAACAGCGCGACGACGTACTGCCCGTCGCTCTCCTTCTTGCTCCACACCTGCTTGACACCGCTGCTCACGATCCGCGTGGCGGCGACGCCGTCTTGGTCGACGCCGATCAGCCGGTCGTTGGTGAGCATCGCCCTGTCGACGGAGTCGAGCTGGGTGAGGTCGGTGCCGAGCAGCAGCGGGGCCGCCGCCATCGACCACAGCGTGAAGTGCGAGCGGCGCTGGTCCGCCGTGAGGCCCACCTGGTCGCCGTTGCCGATCTCCAGTGAGTCAAGGTCGTTCCAGCCGCCGGGGCCGGCGTACGGCTGCCAGGAGGCGGCCGAGTCGAAGCGCTTGGAGACGTGGGACCAGTCGGTCAGCGGATAGCCGCTGCCGTCGCTTCCCGGCCCGCAGTAGCACTCGACGTCGCCCTGGGTGCGCCAGCTGTTGGCCAGTTTGCGCCAGGTGGTCGCGTCGGCGATCGGCAGATTGTTGGAGAGCGCGAAGTCGACGGGCCGTCCGCTCGCCCGCAGCGCCTTGTCCCAGGCCTGGACGTCGGGGATGTCCGCGCTGCCCACCCCATCGATCTTCAGGTAGTCGACTCCCCAGGAAGCGAACTGCCTGGCCCAGGAGTTCACGAACTCCTGCGCGCCCGGCTTGGAGTAGTCGATGGCGTACATGTTCTTGCAGTTGTAGTTCTTCTCGGTCTTGGACGTGTCCGCGATGTCCTTCGCGTGGTACGGGGTCCCCTCGATCGGCGTGTTCTTGGTGACGGCGTTCTTCGCGATGCCCGGGGTGACGTAGAAGCCGAACTTCAGGCCCTTGGAGTGGACGTAGTCGGCCACCCCCTTGATGCCGTCCGGGAACTTGGCGGTGTCGACGGCCCAGCGGCCGTACCCGTCGACGACGAAGCCGTTGGAGTCGCACTTTTGCCAGAAGTCGTCGAGGTTGACGTAGACGAAGCCGTGGTCCTTCAGACCGCTGGAGACCAGCGCGTCGGCCTGCGCCTTGATCTTCGCCTCGGTCGGCCAGCGGCGCACGAAGCTCCAGCTGGACCAGCCCATGGCGGGCCGGACGGACTGGCCGTTGTCGGATGCGGCGGCCGGGTGGGCGGTGCCCATGAGCGGCACCGTCGCGACGCCGAGCAGGCCCGCCGCCGCGGCCGCGAGCGGTCTGATCCGGATCATGACTGTCCCCCGTTCGCGGGTGTGGCGTACGACGTGCCGATCCACGCCTCGTCGACCCGAAGCCGCTGGTAGCGGGTGGTGTCGCTGGAGGCGGCCCAGGTGGTGTCGACCTCGAGCCGGACGTAACGGGCGTTGGCGGCGGTCAGGTCGATGCCCTGGATGCCCCGGCGGCTCGGCAGCCGGCCGGTCCTGACCGCGCTGCCCCAGGTCGATCCGTCGTTGCTCAGGAACACCTTGTAGTTCTTGATCCGCGCGGACTGTTCGGTGTCGGAGCGGGCGTAGGCCACGGAGTCCTCGCGCTGGTTGAGCCCGATGTACTGCACCTTCCTGGCCGAGCCGAGGTCGAAGGTGAGGTTCACGGGCAGGGTCTTGTCGTTGTCCCAGTAGGTGAGGTGGTCGCCGTCCCCGGCGGCCGTCGCGGAGTGTCCGCTCGCGGAGGCGCTCGCGCTGACCTTGACGCCGGTGAGGATGCCCTGGCGGCCGGCTGTGGTGACCTTGAAGACGGTGTCGTACGGGTCCCAGTTCCCGAGCCCGCTCAGGGTGAGCACGCCGCCGGACTGCGACCAGGAAACCGCTTTGCCGGTGCGGAGGTTGGTGACGGAGGCGATGCGGTAGCCGTTGTCCCTCACCCGCAGGGTGCTGGTGCTGGGCCGGGTCAGGACGTGGATGTACTGCCGGCCGGGGTCGTTCCTGGCGATGGTGGTCACCCCGTACGCGCCGTCGTTCCAGGCGCCGGGCTTGAGGCCGCCGTACATGTAGCCGCCGCCCTCCGTGCCGTGCAGGGACTCCCAGAGGGGGTCGAGGTAGGAGTCCGCGAAGGTGTTGAAGGACGCCTGGTTCGACGGGAACTTGCCGTTGACCTGGGCTGTCTCGGCCATCAGTGCCTTGACCGAGGAGCCTGCGTTGGTGACGAGGCGGCCGATGGTGAGGGCGCGGTCGACGGTGGGGTCGGAGCCGTCGTACCACCAGGCACCGGTCGACGGGAGTTTGAAGTCGGCCTCGGTCAGGCGGGGTTGTGCGGTGTAGACCGCCTGCGGGTAGTCGTAGGCCGGGGTCATGCCCGTCTTCTGCTCATTGCTGATCATGTCCATGATCGGCGTGTCCTCGTTGTTGTTGCTGAGCGTGTAGTCCGGGCGCTTGTCGTAGATCTGCTGGTAGAGGTTGTGGCTCTCCCAGTACGGGTTGTCGTTGTCGATCCAGAAGCCACCGAGGCCGGGATAGCGGTCCATGACCTCGAAGAAGTTGTCGTAACTGAACTGGCCGAAACCGTCGTTGGTGGTCAGGTCGATGTCCTTGCCCTTGTAGGCGGAGTAGGCGGCCGAGTCCAGCCACTCGTGACCGCCCTCGTCGTGCCACTGGGGGTCGTTGGTCATGTAGAGGATGACCTTCATGCCCTTGGCCTTGGCGGCCGTGATCAGCTCGCCCAGGAAGTCCCGCTTGGTGGAGCAGGATCCGGGGATCCTGGACGGCCAGGGGCGGGCGTAGCCGAGGCGGCTGTGGAAGGTGGCGAGGACCAGGTACTGGGTGTGCAGCTTCTGCGCCTCGTCGACCCAGTAGCCGGGCGTCCAGCCGCCGTCGGTGACGTCGTTCTCCCAGGCGGTGCAGCTGGTGTGGGCGGGTACGGTGCGCAGGCCCCAGTGCAGGAAGAGCCCGCCGACGGAGCCGCGGAGGAAGTCCTGGCGGGGGTTCTCCAGGTCGAGCGGCTTCACCGCCGTACTCGTGCAGTCCTGGCGGGAACCGCTCGCCGACACCCGCAGGACGCCACCCGGGGAGTCGTGGCTGTCCGCCAGGCAGTAGCCGCTGACGTCCTGGAAGCCGACGTCGAACGGTGAGGTGTCGCCCTTCTGCGCGGTGAACCGGTCCAGGCGGATGCCACTGGCCGCGTTGGCGACGAACGCGGGCCGGCCGTCGCCGGAGGCGAACGTCACCGAGCTGTCGGTGAATCGGACGTTGTCGGCGTTGTGGAGGTACCAGCCGTAGGCGGGCCGGGTGCCGATGCTCTTCGGGTTGTAGTCGGTGGAGTCGTTGCTGGGCACGCCCGTCGACATGGTGCCGTTGCCACCAGGGACCGAGATCTTGACGTTGGTGAAGGTCACGCTGTCGATGCGGTGGCCTGACTCGCCCCACAGGGTCGGGCTGAAGGAGGGGCTGTTGCCGGTCGCCGTGACGTTGTCGTACGTGACGTCGCTGATCGACCCGATGCCTGGACTGTTGCCGCACCGCTTGCGTGTGCCGATCTTCTGCATGATCGGCGAGTGCACGTTCGTCATGGTGATGTCGCGGTAGTGGACGTCGGAGATCTTCGAGCCGTCCATCGAGACCATGCCGAGGCCGGACTTGTCCGCGCCGTCGATGCGGATGTTCTCGAACTGGTAGTCCGAGAAGTCGCCGCAGGTCTCGGAGCCGAACATCAGGGCGTTGCAGCACTTGGCGCCGAGGATCGAGTCGCTCACCCGGACGTGGCCGTTGGACAGCTTCGCGCCGAGCGCGTAGTCGCTCTTGAAGACCAGCGCGTCGTCGTTGGCGTGAATGGTGGCGTTGGTGATCGTGACGTCGGTCGTGGAGATGACGTTCCAGCCGTCACGGTCGCTCGCGGTGTCGATCGTCAGGTGGTCGGAGGTCACGTGGGTGCAGCCGTTGACGAGGGCCGCGAAGTGACCGCCTCGGCGCAGGGTGAGACCGTCGCCGATCCTGAGCCCGTCGCAGCGCGTGAGCGAGATGATCTTGTCGGCCTCGCCGGACCTGGGGTTGCCGGTGATCAGGTTGCCCGCGCCGTCGATGACGCCCTGGCCGACGAAGCCGATGTCGGTCAGCTTGTCGCCGTAGACCATCGCGTCGTGGAAGTGGCTGTGGCCGTAGTCCTGATAGGCGTCGTTCGGGTTGGACTCGGCCTTGTCGTAGGTGTCGGCACTGGAGCCCTGGAGAGTGGCGCCCTTGTCGAGCCGGAGCGTCACATGGCTCTTCATGTGGACGGTGTTCTTGGACTTGTAGGTGCCGGCGGGGAAGCGGACGGTGCCGCCGCCCGCCGCGTTCGCCGCGGTGATCGCCTTGTCGATGGCCGGGCTGTCGTTGGTGGAGCCGTCACCCTTGGCGCCGTAGTCGCGCACGTCGAACTCGGCGGCGGGGGTAGCGGTGTGCGGGGGGGACGGCGGCGCGGCGAGGGCCGCGGGGTGGCTGAGGCCGAGGACGACGGCGACCACGAAGAGGATGACGGCCGCCGCTCGGTGGCGGGGATCGGTGGGGGGTCTCATGTGATGGCTCCTCACACGAGTTGGTAGCCGCGGAGGTTGGTGAGCAGGAGGTAGGTGTCCTGTAGGGACCCGGAGGTGTCGCCCAGGGAGCGGTAGATGCCCCACTTCGGGCGGACCCGGTCGGCCAGGAAGGTGTCGACGCCGCTCTTCGAGGCGTCGATGAGGGTCCGGCCGGCGGACCTGAGGATCCAGCGGACGGAGCCCGCCGAGCCGTTGCCGACCTTGATCTGGAAATCCACGTCGGTCCACTTGTCGTGCAGTGGGTCCAGATCGGTGCGGCCGATCAGGGTGCCGGAGACGGGCAGGGTCAGCTCGATGGTCTGCCTGCCGCTCACCCGGCGCAGGGACTGCGTGACGATCGGGGAGGTGCCGCTGCCGGGCTGCTTCATCTGCATGATGTGGGTGAAGGTGGTGGTGGCCTTCAGCGAGCTCGGGATGTACATCGAGTACGTGACCCGCCAGGTCTGGCCCTCGGTCCACTTCAGGTAGCTGCTGGAGCTCGTGCGCAGCCCGGTGACCTCCTGGCGCTGGCGGTCGGTGGAGGTGTCCCGGTCGACCATGTGCATGGTGAAGCGCCAGTTGTCGCCGGTCGCGAAGATGTGCGGGTGGCCCGCGGGGTGCGAGTCGGCCCGGTCGTCCTCGACCGTCTCGAACGCGCCAAGCCCGTCGCTGCTCGCGGAGGGGGCCCACTTCTGCTGCCAGGAGGCGGCGTGGGCGGTGGCGGGCAGCCCCAGCGTCGCCCCGGCCGCGCCCGCGACCGCCGCTCCCAGCAGCGCCCTTCTAGACGTGCTCATGACACTAATCACCTCGCAGTTGTTCGTTCATGATCAGGAAGGCACCCAGGCCGTGGAAGTCGTTGGTGGCCCTGGTACGGCCGGCGTAGTACGCGTAGTCGCCGACGTTGGTGCCGATGGAGATGTCGGCGAGGTCGGTGCGGCCGTCCAGGCCGACCGAGAGCTTGGCCAGCACGCCCTGGTAGCCGCGGCGCGCGACGGTGGCGTAGTGCGGGTCGAGGTAGCCCTGCTGGGCGCCGCGCGAGAGGGCGTAGGTGAACATGCTGGAGCAGGAGGTCTCGGTCCAGTCGTCGGACCGGTCGCCCTTGTCCATCACCTGGAACCAGCGGCCGGTCACGGGGTCCTGGTACTTCTCCAGACCGGCGGCCAGCTTGCGGAAGATGGACAGGAGTTGTGGGCGCCGGGCCTGGTTCGCCGGAACGGCGTCCAGGACGTTGACGATCGCCATGGAGTACCAGCCGACGGCCCGGCACCAGTGCTCGGGGGCGAGCCCGGTCTGCGGATCGGACCAACTCGTGCTCTTCGACTCGTCGTAGGCGTGCTTGAGCAGGCCGTTCGCGACTTGCAGATGACTACCGTAGATGTACAGCTGCCTGGCCGCCTCGTCGTCGGTGTAGGCGCTGTCACCGAACTCCTTGCCGTACTCGACGAGGAACGGGTTCACCATGTAGACGCCGTCCGCCCAGAGCTGGTGGGCGCGGCTGGAGGTGTCCGCGTGCCAGAAGCCCCCGTCGGCAGTGCGCGGGTAGGTGTTCAGGCGGTCGCGGATCTTCCTGGCGGCCTTGCGGTAGCGGTCCTGCCCGGTCTCGTGGTGCAGGATCACCAGCAGCCGGCCGGCCTGCATGCTGTCCAGGCTGTTGAAGGACTGGTCGATTGAGCCGTCGCTCTTCACGAACCGGTCGGCATAGCTCTTGATGTAGGTCAGGTAGCGGGCGTCGTGGGTGCGCCGGTAGGTCAGGTACTGGCCGTAGAGGTAGAGGCCGACGGGGTAGGACCAGCCGCCGAGGGTGCTCGGCGTGTAGCGGGCCATGGTGGAGTCGACGACGGCCGTGGACCAGTCGGTGGCGGCGGCCGGACGGGCCGCGGCAGGGCCGACGGGGGCCGGCGGCGTGGGTGCGGCCGCGGGCAGGGTGGTGAGGGCAGCACTGGCGAGCACCAGCCCGGTCAGTGCCGTTCGAAGGCGACGGCGTCTCATGTTCCTCCCTCTCGATAGGACGGGATACCTTGAGACATCGGAGGAGTAGCGAATCAATGTTCACATTCATGGATCAAGTTCAGCGACTCGTTCGCATGGCGCGATCCAGCGTTGCGGTCGGAGGTTCGACGGTCAATGGCCCGGGACCCAGACGTCGGATCACTTCCAGCCAATCTTTGCGTCACGCACTGACTCATCGGTCAGTTGCGATGTACCGCAGCATCACCACATCGGTGATCTACGGCAACGAGGAGGGCACCGACAAGGCAATCGCCGCCTCATGGCCAGGCGCGCTGGCCGCCGCAGGGCACGACCCGGCGGTGCCGACCGTGTGGATCG
>NZ_BMUI01000035.1 GCF_014650115.1 Streptomyces olivaceoviridis
AGCATCGCCTGCACCCTCATCTGCTACCGCAGACTCACCAAATGAGATGACCTCTTAAGGCCAGGAGGTCCGCTCCGGGTGCAATGCCCGCCTCCGCGAGCAGGCCGATGGGGAGCTCGACCCGGCCATGGTCGTCGACACGGAGTTCTGCAGGTTCACGAAGCATGGGACGAGTGTGGCACCCTCGCACTCGTAGGCCGACGACGGGCTGGGGCTGAGGTATGGCAGCACGTGAGGACACCACGAGCGCGGAGTGGGTCAGCACCGAGCTGAGCGGCCATCTGCGCGGTCGGCGCGCCCGCGACACGAAACCGGAGGTGGCCCTCCGCCGTGCCGTTCACCGGCTCGGCCTCCGGTTCCGTCTACAGCGCAAGGTGGCTGCCCGTTGCACGGCGGACTTCGTCCTGCCCAGGTACGACGTGGCGGTGTTCGTCGACGGGTGTTTCTGGCACGGTTGTCCTGTGCACGGCCCGAAGGCGTTCCGCGGCCCGAACGCTCCCCTGTGGGAAGCGAAGATCGAGACCAACAAGGAGCGCGACCGCCGGAACACTGCAGCGGCCGAGGCCGCCGGCTGGACCGTCGTCCGTGTCTGGGAGTGCGAGATCCGGGCGGACGTCGAGCGCGCTGCGCTCAGCGTCGCCCAGCGGTGCGACCAGGCTCGCGAGCCTGGGTCGGCACCGTCTCCCGTCCGTGGGTACCGGTCAACGCGTCCGTGAACAGGTCGCCCGAGACGTTCTCCCTGGCGACGCAGTACTTGCTCAGGGGGCACAACTCGCAGAGCGGCTCCTTGGCCCGGCAGAAGCTGCTTCCAATGAGCCGAAGCGCCGCCATACGCAGAGGCGCGTCCTCGCCGGCTCCGACGAGCTTCACCAAGTCCACTCGACCGTCGCTGAGCCTGTTCGTGCGATCCGAATCGCTGCCGTGCAGACGCGCTGCGACGCGCAGCGCCCCCTGCCCGACCCACAGGAGATCCTCGCCGACCAGCAGCCGGTAGACCGTCGCCTCAGCCGGCTTCAGCTTCAGCTGCTCGCGTACCTTCTCCTCGTCGCCCCAGACGCCCGACTGATCGATCACCGCAGTGAGCCGGGCGACCCGGGCCTTCACTGCCTCGGAGGGTGCCGCCGCAGTAAGTGTCTCGAGCGCGGCTTTGCTCAGGGACGTCTGCCCCCGCACGACCTCGACCATCTCCGCAAGCTGCGCGGGCTGGATCCGGGTCCCGGACAGTATGGCCACGACTGCGGCCTGCAACCCGGACATCTGATCGCCCGGAAGCTGGTACCAGTCCTCCGACTCACGCCGCTCTTCGGCCCAGGCGGTCAGATCCCTTCGCACCGTGCGCCAGTGCGGCTGGAGTCCACCCTCGCTCGGCTGCTCGTCACCCACGGGCAGCAGGGCCTCCGCCGCAGCCTCACCTAGGAGGGGCGGCACCGCGTTACCGATCTGACGGAAGGCGTCACTGCGCGTGCCGGCGAAGCGGAACCTGTCCGGAAAGGTCTGCACCCGCGCGGCCTCCCGCACGGTGAGGGTGCGCGGCTGGTTCTGGTCCGGGTGGATGTACCAGTAGCCGTCCTTAGCGATGTGGGCGGTGATCGACCTGCTGAGGTCCGCCCAGTCGAGCTTCTTGTACTTGTCCGTGAAGTGGTCGGCCTTGTAGCGCTGCAGTTCCGGGGAGATCTGCGAGTACAGGGTCCTGGAGTCCATGCTGGAGAAGATCTCCGCGTCGTCCTTCCGGACCCGTCGGGTCATGTGATCCCACACCCGGTCCTTGCGCGCCCACTTACGCATGTCCTGAGCGAACTTGGAAAGCTCGGACGGCTCGTCGTACGGCAGTTCGCGCTGCCCGACACGCTCGGTGGGCACGACGGGCAACACCGGCAGGTCACCGATGGCATCACGCAGCGTGGTCCGCTGATCGTGCTCCAGCTCCTGACGCCACGCGAAGCGCTCCACGTCGTTCCTCGCCAGCAGGATCAGTCGTTTCCTGTGCTGCGGAACGCCGTACTTCCACGCATCGACGAGACGGACCTGCGTCGCGTAGCCGAGGTCCTCCAACTGCTCCTCGATGGTGCGTACCACGAAGAAGTCGTCACCGAGACCCATGTCCGGAACGTTCTCCATGAGGACCGCACGCGGCCGGAGGCGCTTCACGACATCGAGGTAGGCGCTCCACAGTTCCTTGCGGCGATCATGGGGATCGCGGCCGTGATGCTCCACGAGGCTGCGGATCTTGCTCCGACCGGCCCTGCTGAACGGCTGGCAAGGAGGGCCGCCGGCCACCAGATCGATCTTGGCCGGAGCCAGCATCTCGACGAGCCTGTCACGCTCGTCAGGATTGCCCAGGTCCATGTGGAGGCTCATGCCCGGGAAGTTCGCGGCGTGCGTCTGGAGCGCCCGCTCGTCGAAGTCGACCGCGGCTGCGACCGTCCACCCGGCTCGCTCCAGTCCGAGGCTCAGTCCACCCGCTCCAGAGAAGAGGTCGACGGCTAGACGCTTGTCAGCACCGAAGCCACCGAGCCACTTGCCGAAGTTCTCGGGCTTGCAGCTGTTCCTGTGACGCCTGAGCTCCAGGCAGTCACTCCGCTCCAGAGGCACCCCATAGTGCTGCCTGCGCACTGCGCCAACCTCCATCGGACGAGAAGAACGAGCACCAGGAGATCACACAACCTCTGGCAAGATCAAGAATCCGGCATCTACCTCGGATGACTGGATCGATCGGGGCGCCCCAGGCGCCCCGAGAATACTACGCGGCACCCAGCACTGTGACCGAAAGCAGCCACTGGCGACTCCAGAGAACGCCAATCATACGGACAAGCACTGACAAGATCTCCAGCCTTCTATGATTCCCGCACACCCGCCTGCCGGATGAGCTACCGCCCCACCCCTGGCGGAGTGGGTGCTTCCTGCACCGACCTGCAATGCAGCGCCCGGCCGACTCCCGAGGCCTGCGGAATAAGTACTCCTTGGCCTCGATTGCTGCCCATGTCAGTCGAGGGGGCAGGAAGTTCATGAGCAACCTGAAGGTCTTCATGGTGAAAGCCGGGCAGGCGACGGAGGTGCCGGGGGCGGCTGTGGGGATGGAGGTCGAGCTGCAGCGGCTGATCGAAGCCAACATGGAGGCGATGCTTGGCATCCGCTTCCTGGCGACCGAGTACCGCACCGGCCATCACGGCGGCCGGATCGACTCGCTCGGGCTGGATGAGAACGGCACGCCGGTCATCGTCGAGTACAAGCGCAGCCGCGACCAGAACGTCATCAACCAGGGGCTCTCGTACCTGTGGTGGCTGCACGACCACCACCACGAGTTCGAGAGCCTGACCCTGGAGAAGCTCGGAGACCGGGCTGCCGGCGAGATCGACTGGAGCTCGCCTCGGATCGTCTGCGTCGCTGGTGCCTTCACGCGCCACGACACGGTGGCGGTTGGGATGATCGGTCACCGGATCGACCTCGTGACGTACAGGGCCTTCGAGGACGTGCTCACGCTGCAGCTCATCGCGTCCGCTGGCGGCACCCGCAACTCGCCGCGGGGCGGAGCGGCGGGATCGGTCCGCACCGGATCTGCCGCGCCGAAGTCGGTCCAGCAGTACCTCGACGAGTCACCCGGGGAGCTGAGGGAGCTGTACGCGGACCTCGACGAGCTGCTGCTGTCACACCGGGACGTACGCAAGGAGCCGCAGCTCCACTACATCGCGTACCGGCGGATCAACAACGTCGCGACCGTGCGCCTGCAGCCGCGCAACCGGCTGCTCGTGGTCAACCTGAAGTTGGACCCGGACACCGTGGAGCTGCGCGACGGCTTCTCCCGGGACCTGCGCGGAGTGGGAGTCCTCGGAATCCGCGGCGGCGTCGAGGTGCGGATCGGCTCGCGTGGGGACCTCGTACGTGCTACCGATCTCATTCAGCGGAGCATCGACACCGGGTGAGTCCCCAAGAGCTCGTAAGAGGATCTCTAGTGAGCCTTCCCTCGCCGCTTCGGCGTCGACCGGCGGACGGTTGACGGAGCCGGGCGGTTAGCCCAGTCTTGGTCGGCTTGGCACCAGCGAGAGAGCAACAGGCATGGCTGAGCAGGGGAACGTCTACGTCGACATGGTCGAGGACCTGTTCCACCCGGGACACGTCGCGCTGCTCAGGGCCGCGCGAGCTTTCGGGGAGCGGCTCCGCTGCTCCCACCCTGGCCGGAACGGTCCACGCTGACATCCGTAGCTTGGACAGGAATCACTCGGGCCTGAACCCGGACCCCAGAAACGAGAGTTGTCTCACTGCACTGCGCCCGGTGAATACGGCGGAGCGGCTGGCTCGGGGCTATGGTGGGCGGAGTTGCCTGATGCGAGGTCAGCGGTGAGGTGGGGTGGGCGATGACGGGGGCCGAGATTGCGGTCGGGTATGTGTTCGCGTGGTTGGTCCGCAAGGCCAAGCGGGTCGGCGAGCGTGCGGACACGGAGGTTGACCGCTCACTGGACGCTGGTATGAGTCGCCTGCACGATCTGGTCAGCAGCAGACTCGGTGACGACCCTGCACTGACGCGCGCATCCGAAGAAGCCGAGCAGGAGCTGCTCGAACCCACTGAGAGGACCCGGCGGCGGCTTACCGATTCCCTGGAGGACGCCGCAGAACGCGACCCCGGCTTCGCTCAGGAACTGGAGAAGCTGGTGGAGGAGCTGCAGGCCGCCACGGCCGCAGCTCCTGGTGTCGGCGGGGTGGTGGCAGCCGTTGGCGGCACCGCAGTCGGCGGGAATGTCGGCATCCGGGCAGAGGGTGGCTCGGCGGCAGCAGTGACCATGGGAGACGTGACGATCGGGTCTTCGCCTCGCCCTCGTCAGCCGGGTCCGGCGCAGGGCTGACCGCACCCGGCAGCACCGCGAGCCCACCCGTCGGCACGTCAGCCGCCAGCGTGGTCGCCACCGCAGCAGACCACAGCGTCGCCGCCGGGCGCATCGACCATGTCCACCAGCACTATCACGCCGCACCGCGCACGCCTGTTACTTGGCCGCATCAGGTCGGGGTGATCCCGGCGCGGGCGGCGTGGTTCCAGGACAGGGCCGAGACCAGCCGGCTGGCCCGGGTGCCGGTCGGTGCCGGAACTGCGGTCGTCGAATCTGCGGACCACGCTCCGGCGAGCAGTGTGCTGACGGGGATGGGCGGGGTCGGTAAGACCCAGCTGGCCGCCCACTATGCGCGCACTGCCTGGCAGGCCGGTGCGCTGGATGTGCTGGTGTGGATCACTGCGAGCAGCCGCAGCGCTGTCGTGACCGGCTATGCCCAGGCTGCGGTGGAGATCTTGGGCGCCGACCCAGGTGGCCCTGAGGCGGCGAGGGCGTTTCTGGCCTGGCTGGAGCCCAAGTCGCAGCCGAGCCCGTGCCGCTGGCTCGTGGTTTTGGACGACATCGCAGACCCCGTCGACTTGAGTGGGTGGTGGCCGCCGGTCAGCCCACACGGCCACACTCTGGCCACCACCCGCTGCAGGCATGCCGCCTTGATCGGGGGCGGTAGACGCCTGATTGAGATCGGCCTGTTCACTGAAGCCCAGGCCCTGGCCTACCTCACGAGTGCTCTGGCCGCCCGCGGTCGCTTCGAGCCCGAAGATCAGCTCACAGCTCTCGCCGACGACCTGGGTGAGCTGCCGCTTGCGCTGTCTCAGGCTGCCGCCTACCTCATAGACGCTGGCGTCAGCTGCCAGGCCTACCGGGGCCTGTTGGCCGACCGCGCGCGTTCCCTGGCCGATGCTGCCCCCGATGTCCTACCCGACGACCAGACCCACGCTGTGGCCGCTGCATGGAGCCTGTCCCTCGACCGCGCCGATACCTTGCGCCCTGCTGGTCTGGCCCGGCCTGTGCTCCAGCTTGCCTCAGCCATGGACCCGAGCGGTTTCCCTGAACAGGTTCTCACCAGCCACCACGCCCTGACCTACCTCACCGCATGCAGAGCCTCCTCGGAGGGCGATCAGGCGGAGCGCAGCGTCTCTGGTGACGAAGCACGTGCAGCCCTGCGAGTCCTGCACCGTCTCAGTTTGATCGAGCATTCTCCGGACGAGCCGCACCCACGCGTTCGAGTCCATCAACTGATCCAGCGCGCCACACGCGAGTCGCTCTCACCCACCGATCGCGCTGATGTGACCCGTTCAGCCGCTGACTCGCTTTTGGCTACCGTCGGCGAGTACTGGGAGGGCAGGGTCGAAAGGGGGGACTTTCTCGCCAATGCGCAAGCGGTGATTCAGAACGCGCAAAGCGATCTGTGGGAGCCTGAGCCGCATCCGTTGCTTCCTCGGTTTGGCGCCGTTCTTGCGGCCGATTGCCAGTTCGATGCCGCTCTGGACCATTTTCGCCAACTGGTAGAGGGGGCCAACCACCGACTAGGTACGGACAGCCGGCACACCCTCGCGATGCGACACAACCTCGCCTTTTGGCAGTATCGCGTGGGAGACCTGGCCAGTGCTTCCAGCGCGCTCGAAGATCTGTTGGGCGACGCGCAACGCGTGGTCGGGCCGACCGACCACCTCACGTTGGCCACTCGTCGAGTCCTGGCCAACGTCAGGGGAGAAGCCGGAGAGGTAAGCACTGCCATAAGAGAACTCGCGGAAGTGCTTAGGGATGTCGTGAAGGACCGTGGGGCAACCGACCCCTTTGCCCTGGACGTTCGCCATAATCTTTCCTACTGGCAAGGCCTTGATGGCGACTTCGCGCTGGCTGCGGACGGCATCAAGGAAGTGCTCTCCATCCGCAACCAGGAAATCGATCCCGAACGCATGACGGAGGCGGAGTTTGACGCCATTCTGAACGGGCTCACTAGCCTCATCGAACAGCGCGGGAGAGCTGGAGATGCAGCGGGAGCAGTCGATCAATACGTCGAACTTGTTGAGGGTCTCAGCCAGTACCTAGGCGTGAACCACGGAACCGTCCGTTCCCTGCGTACAAGCCTTGCCTGGTGGAAGGGGTGCTCGGGCGACATCTCCGGAGCAATCACGGACTACACCGCTCTCCTGGATGAGGAGGAGCCAGGCCTTGATCCGCATCATCCGAAAATCCGAGCGCTCCTTCATAATCTTGCTTACTGGAAGGGCAAGTCCGGTGACGTCGCGGGGGGTATAGCGATCCTCTCGAACCTCCTTGAGGAAGGGCTCAAGGAATTGGGCCCAAATCATCTGGATGTGCGGCTCACCCGCCTGCTTCTCACTCGGTTCCACTGGGCCGCTGGAACCATTCTGAAACTGCCACCTCGTTAACCTGCAGCAGCCCGTGACCTACGAGCTCGTAACAGGATCTTGCTGAACGGTCCCGGTCGGACGTGGCCGATGTGCGGATTCAGCGTTGCGTGGCGTCGAGATGGCGAGTGTCACCAAGGCTGACGACTTGGCGGTTATGGAAGAAGTCGTCCTCGCGCAACGTGGTGATGCTGCCGGAGGGACCCCGGAAGCTGGCGTAGTCGGCCGACTCGATCGGCATCTTGATCCAGGACGCCAGGACGAAGGTCAGCGAGCCGCCGTGCGTCACGATGATCTGGTGTTCGCAGGGACGCTGCAGGATCTCGTCCATGGCCGCATAGATGCGATGTACCCACTGCGCTTTCGTCTCGGCGCCCTCCACGCCCTCGTCATGGTCCATCCGCTCCCCGACAGCCGGCGGTGGGATGAAGCGCCGGTCCAGCCACTCCTGCGGCCTCCCGCCTGCTTCACCGTAGGACTTCTCCCGCAGCCGGTGATCGAGGGTCGGCTTCACGTCGAATAGTGCGCCTACCGCCTCGGCGGTCTGACGTGTGCGCTGCAGGTCCGAGGAGAACAGCTCCACCTCGGCGCCGTCCGGGATCTGAGCCCGAAGCGCCTGGGCGATGGAGGCCGCCGCACGAACCCCGGAAGGCGTCAGGTGCGAGTCGTGCCATCCGCCGACGACTCCCTCGACGTGGTGCGTTGCCTCTGGGTGGGTGACGACGTAGAGAGTGCGCACAAGAGCCTGCCCTTCGGTTAACGGCGTCCCTGAACACTGCCCGCTACCTTTGCCGGATGCGATCACGACCGTGCCTTCTCGAGCCGCCTCCAGCAGATCAGACTGCAGGCCAGCGAGATGAAGGTGTCGTGGAGTTCGAGGCGTCGTTCCCACCCTTGGTGCAGGACGTACAGGATGCCTTGCAGGCACAGCCGATCTGGCACTGGCTTCGGCCCCGGTGACCGCTCGGGCCAGGACGGGAGCAGCGGCTCGATCTGTGCCCACAAGCCGTCGTCCACGATCCACGGCCGAGTCGTCACACCGACGCGAACCGCCGGATCATCACGTCAGTCACGCCCGACCAGGGAACTTCAGCAAGATCCTGTTACGAGCTCCAAGCATGGGAAAGCAGTTGTTCCACTTGAATGGTGGAACAACCGCCCTTCTCTGCGGTCTGTGCTCGCTGGCTGGTCCTTTTGCTCTCACTCCTCGGGCCCGGCGAGGGCGAAGTCGTCCTGGGCCAGCGCGCCTCGCAGTCGCTTTTCGGCGATGTCCGCGTAGTGCTCAGAGAGCTCGACGCCGACGAACCCGCGGCCCTCGCGCAGGGCGGCGACGCCTGTCGTGCCGGAGCCGGTGAAGGGGTCGAGGACGGTTCCGCCCGGCGGGCAGATCCGCACCAGTTCCCGCATCACCTCCACGGGCTTCTGCGTGATGTGCACGCGGTCCTTCCGGGGCTGGCTCGCGGTATAGAGGCCGGGGAGGTAGACGGGGCTCCGGTCGGGGTCGACCGGGCCCTTGGTGCCCCAGACGATGTACTCGCAGGACTGCTTGAGCCGGCCCTTCTGCGGTCGGGAGACCGGCTTGTGCCACGAGGCGATGCCACGCCAGGTCCAGCCGGCGGCTTGGAGCGCGTCGGTGGTGGTGGGCAGTTGCCTCCAGTCGGTGAAGACGAGTGCGGCGCCGGACTCGACGGTGGCCCGGTAGGACTCGGTAAGCAGGAGGGTGAGCCAGAAGCCGTACGAGCGCTGGTCGCGATTCTCGCCGGGGAAGTTGGCGAGGTCGTGCTCGGCGTCGCCCGAGGTGTACTTCGCGCGGGCGCTTCGGCCGGTTCGTTCGCCGCTTGTTCGGCCGCCGCTGTTGTAGGGCGGGTCGGTGATGACGGCGTCGACGCTGTTGTCGGGAATGCCAGCGAGGGCGGTCAGCGCGTCACCTCGGTGCAGGGTGTACGGCATTGCGCAGTTCTCTCTTTCCGAAGGGTGCAGGCGTGCGCGTGATTCCGCGTTCCGGAATGCTGGGCGCGTCGGAGTGCTTCGCTCCCGGAAAGCCGTAGGAACGGCTGTCGGAGGAGAGCGATGGGCTGGAGAGTATGCGTGATTTCCAGCCGCACCTAATGATGCCCTGTCAGCGCATGGACGGTGCCAGCTGCTGAGCGAGACGTCGTTTGGTGCGGCCGGAATTCGTCTCTACAGTCTGGCCATGTTCGGTGGACGAGGCCGGACTTCATACCCGTTGAACTGTGCTGCCACATGCAGTCGGTGGCGGGGTCACAATCACGAAATGGCATGCGATTCCGAGGGGAGGGGTTCTCCGTGTGGCCCGTGAGATTACGAGGGCGGCTGGCTGCCGCTACGCATAAGAGGGGGTCCGGAGGTCGGGAGTTAGCCGCTCCCGCCCCTGGATCCCCAGGCCCCTGATCTCAGGGATGTGAATCCATGACCGGTGCGGCGCCGGTGACCTTTTCGACGAGAACGCTGGTACCGCACTGCCTACGAGTAAGGAGCTGCTGATGCAGCATGCCCAGGCACGCCCATCTCCGGAGCACAGCTCCCACACCCGCCCCTTGGCGGAGGGCTCGCGACCGTGAAGGCGGGCGCGGCGATAGTCGGGGCCGTCGCGCTCGGTCCGCTGCTGCTGATCGCACCGCTCGCCGTGGCTCTAGCCGGTGCCAGCAGTGCCCAGGCCGCCTGCGCGGGCAGCAATATACAGGCTGTGGATTCTGCTGCGGTCGCCAAGCAGGTGGAGTCGATTCTCAAGGGCAGCGGCAAGGCCACGGCATCGGTCCCAGGGCTTGACGATCCCGCGGAGCAGATCCCGAACGCCAAGACGATCCAGGTCACCGGCGTCGCCATGAAGGTGTCGACACATGGACAGATCGTTGCCCTGGCCACAGCCCTGCAAGAGTCGGGGCTGCGGAATCTGGACTACGGCGACCGGGATTCACTCGGCCTCTTCCAGCAGCGTCCCAGCCAGGGCTGGGGAACGGCCCAGCAGGTCCGCGATCCGGTGCACGCCTCGACGAAGTTCTACGAGGCGCTGCTGAAGGTCTCGGGCTGGCAGTCCATGACCGTCGCGCAGGCCGCGCAGGCGGTCCAGAAGAGCGGCTTCCCCGACGCTTACGCCGAGTGGGAGCCGCTGGCCACGGCTCTACAGAAGGCCATCGCCAAGTCGCTGTCGACGGAGTCGAGTGCCAGCAAGGGCGATGAGAACGAGCGAACGGATGCGGTGCCTGGCGAGTGCGGTACCGGTGAGGACGGGGCCAAGTTCGGACCTATCCCCGCCGGCTCCGTCCCCAAGGGTTACAAGATCTCGGCTGATGCGCCCAAGTCGATCCGCACCGCCATCCGCTGGGGCCTCGGCCAGCTCGACACCCCGTATCAGTGGGGTGGGGCGTGCACCGATCCGCACGGCCAGGACCCGATGGGCCGCTGCGACTGCTCGTCCCTGATGCAGGCGTCGTACAAAGCCGGCGGCCTCTCGATTTCCCGGACCACGTACACGCAGGTCAAGGAGGGTAAGGCGGTCCGTGTCGATGCTCTCAAGCCGGGCGATCTCCTCTTCACCCGCGGCACAGCTCAAGCCCCCGAGCATGTCGGGATGTTCATCGGGTCCGGCCTGATCCTGCATGCGCCGCGCACCGGTGACGTGGTCAAGATCTCGACCCTCGCCGACTGGCGGCCGGACGTCCTCGCCGCCCGCCGGATCGTCTGAGCGGCCCTTCCTCTCCCCTCTCGCTCCTTCCCTTCCGGGCCTTCGCGAGCCCGAAATCGCACTGGAGTTCAAATGAAGCTCATTCAGCACGCCCAGACCCTGGCGTACAACCCCGGCGTCACGCCGAGCGAGGGCGGCCTGCCCGGCCTCGACGTCCTGAAGAAGGTCATGGGCAGCATCAACCTGTTCGGCATCATCGCCGTGGTCGGCGCTCTCGCCATCTCCGCCCTCGTCTGGGCCTGGGGCCACCACAGCGGCGGCCGCCAGGCCGAGGCCAACGGCAAGAAGGGCACGGTCGTCGCCGCCGGCTGCGCTCTGCTGCTCGGCGCGGCCAACGGCATCGTCGCGTTCTTCTCGGCGATGGGGACGCAGGTTCACTGATGTCGAAGGAACGTTTTCCCTCTGCCGGCCAGCCAAGGCACGGCGCCCCGTCCTCGGTTCTGCGCCGCGCCTCGATCGGCGGCATCGTCCTCGCTGTTCTGTTGGCCGTCGCCGGTCTGGTCGCGTACGTCACCCGTACGGAGAGCCCAGCCCCGCCGAAGGCTACCCCCACGTCGGCATCCTCCTCGGCGTCTCCCTCCCCGGCCGCCACCCCGCGCACCGGGGTGACGGTGGCCGCCCCGCCCAGGACGACCGATCCGATCGAGTTCGCCAAGGCCGCCACCAAAGCCCTGTGGACGTACGACACCCGCTCCTTCTCGCAGGCCGAGCACATGGCCGGCCTCAAGCGGTGGATGACCGACGAGAAGAAGTACGCCGACTGGAAGTCGGTCTCGGACCAGGTGCCCAGCCCGGTGCTGTGGTCGCGGATGCACGACAACGGGCAGCACGCCGGCGCCACGGTCGGCGAGGGCCACTTCCCACAGGCGTTCAAGACCGCCCTGGCCCAGGACCCCGGCGCGATCGCCGAGGCGTACGTCTACGCCGTCACGGTCACCGGCAAGCAGTCCATCGCCTGGAAGGGCTCCGGTACCGGAGCCGAGTCCCGCTCGACGACCCTCGCCGTCCAGTGCCGACCGCACAAGGACTGCGCCCTCGTCGGGGTCCTGCCGAACGTCGCGCCGTGATCGCCCTCAACCCGCGAAAGGAGGTGCCCTCATGGAGGCTTGTGACCTTCCTCTGATGAGCACCGTCTGCAACACCGTCGGCGGTGTCGTCGGTTCGACCGGCGAGGCAATCACGGACGGCATCGGCGCCTGGATCGCCAAGTCGATGGGCGAAATGGCCCAGGCCGCAGCGGACCTGGCTTCGAAGGCCGTCGACAGGACCACAGCCATCGACCTCAACGCCGAGTGGTTCAGGAGCAACTACGAGCTGATCCTGCCCATCGGCCTCATCCTCACCGTCGGCACGTTCTGCCTGCAGCTCACCCGCGCCGCCTGGCGCAGGGACGAACGCGCCCTCGTCCAAGCGGTCTACGGAACAGTGGCCGGAGTTCTGTTCGCCTTCGCCGCCATCGCCTGCACCACCGTCGCGATCACTGTGGTCGACGCGCTCAGCGCCGGCCTCTTCAAGGCGGCCAACACCTCCGTGGACGACGCCGTCCGCCGCATCATCGCGGTCAACAACCTGGGGCCCATGTACGCCCTGGGCTGGACTCTCCCAGCCATCGCCGCGCTCGGTTGCGCGGTGGGGGCCTTCCTGTACTGGGCGGTGATGGTCGCCCGCAAGGTCGGCATCCTGGTGCTGGTCACCCTGGCCGTGTTCGCCGGGGCCGGCGGTGGTTGGGAGGTCGCGCGGCGCTGGCGGCGCGGCTGGATCGAGGCGACCAGCACGCTGATCGTCTCCAAGCTCCTGATGACCATCGTGTTCCTGTTGGGCGTCTCGGCCATGGGCAAGACCGACGCGAACGACGGACTCAGCGCCCTGTCGGACGCGATCGCGGGCATCGTCGTGATGGTCCTGGTACTGCTCTGCCCCTACGCCACGTACAAGTTCGTCCACTGGGCGGCCGACGGCGGCGGCCACGACGATCTGCACCGCACCGGTGTCGCGGGTATGGCTGTCGCCGCGGGTGCGGCGAAGACCGCGGGGCAGCTCGCGGTCCAGGCCGGCACCGGGCGACGGCAACAGTGACTCCGCCGCTTCGACCTCCCATCTTACCGACGCCTCAGCAGCGACCCCGGCCGATGCCGGCCGCGACCTCGGCGACCGGCAGCTGTGCACCATCCACCCAGACTGGTGCACCCAGACCGGCGATCACGACGATCACTTCGGGGTCCTGCACGCTGTTACGGGCAACGACGGCCGGGAACTGTTGAACGCATGGCTGATTGACCTCTCCGGTTCCCAGCCGGTCATCGGCTTGGGCGAGACAGACACCGATGCGGCCGAGGCCCGCGTCAAGGCGACGGAATTACGCAGGTTCGCCGACAAGCTCGAAATTCTCGCGGACAAGATGGACGGCTCCATCAGCCACGAGCAGCCGCGCGACGCAGACAGCACCACCTGCCCCGACGGCGTCTCCTTCTGCACTGGGGACCCCATCGATCATGAGGACCAGCGCGAACACATTCACCACGGTCCGCTCATCGCCATGGGCGCTCACCGCCCGTACGCCGGTCGGCACAGGAACGGGATCATGGCCTTCCACCTGTCCCAGGTCAACGACGAAACGCCCGGACTCGAGTTCGGAGCCGGTGGCGGCTGGCCGACGCTCGACCTCGAGGAGGTCGACGACCTGATCAGCGACATGAGCGCGCACCTGGCGAAGCTGCAGGCGGCACGTACGCAGATCGCCGGTCTGCTATCCAGGCGGACCAGCGAAGCGGCCTCAACACCCGGTCGGGTCTGGACGTACAACGACATGTATGGCACCCGGCACACAGTCACCTGCCCGTCCTGGTGCACGACGGCCCACACCCTCGACACGGACGGCAAGCGCCACCCGGCCGACGTGTACCACCAGCTGTACGGCGCTGTCGCTTACGCCGAGTACACCGAGGGATACGAGGACTACAGGTCCTGGCAGCTGCTCTCCGCGCACCTCGCCGTGAGCCCGGACTCGCCAGTCAGTCCGGCCTACCGGGTCCCGCACGTTCTGGTCGAAGTGGCCGCCGACATGTACACCCGCCCGATGGATCCGGACCAGCTGGCCGAGTTCATCGAGACGGTGGCCGGGCAGCTGGAAGAGCTTCGCGCGATGCACCCCCGGCTCACCACAGCCCGCGCCGAATGGGCCGCGCGGACCGACACGACCACCAACGCCGAGGTCGCGTGATCCCGCGGTCCCGGCCACCCCAGGGGCTGCTAATCCGGGGAGCCTTGTCCATCACCGAAGTTTGCCTGATCGATTCAGAAGCATCACATGGCCGTTCCTGGGCTTCGTGCAGAGTCAGAGCCACATGACCCAGGCGGTCAGCGCGGCGGCCGCCGCGAGGGCGGCCGACACAGTCCACACGACCGACATCCGTGGGAAGCGCTGTGCCGTTCCGCCGGTCTCGGCACGTGCTGATCCGCGTCGGTCCGCAACTGCAACAGGCGCGGTGACGGTCACGGAGGAGTTGTCGCCTGTGACGATGTTGATGTTCTGGAGTGCTTGAGCGACCTGGTCCGAGGTCGGATCCTGCTGGCCGTGGGGCATGGCAGCCCGCAGCTCCCCGACCAGCTGGACCAGCCGGGTACGAACCTGGTCCAGGACCCCCTCCATGGCCGACGGGTGCACAGCCCAGTACAGCCTGAGCACCTGCCGGGAAGAGTTCTGGCTCATGAATACGGCTACTTCGGCAGCCATATGTGGAGCGAGCTGCACCGTCTGACCTGGCTGCCGGGCGATGAGCGACTCGATCTGGCCGACACCCTGCCCGAGTCGGAGCACGTCGCCGAGACTCTCCCGGGCAAAGTCCGGTAGGTCGAACATGCTGACCGGCTGTTCGCGGAACTGGAACCTCCCCGTGATGCCGTCCATCACCAAGGGTGCCGAGATCCTGCGGTAGTCGGGGATCGGCACATCCGTGCCCTCGTAGCCCTGGAGCTCCCGCAGCGCCCAGGTGCGTAGCGCTTCGGAGTGAGCATGCCCGCCCAGAGCGATCACCTGCCGCAGGATCGGGGCGAGCGGGCGGCTCTCGTTGAGGACGTCGTCCTCCAGTCGATCCAGGCGGCTTCGGCGGAGTCTCACTTCGCCACGATCACGGTGGCGATGACGCCGGCGATCGTCGCCACTGCCGCGATGGCGGTCCAGATGACCGAGGTTCGGTGCCACCAGGGCTGAGGAGTCACGGGCGCTGGTTCGTTGACGTTGGCGCTCGCGGTACCGCCCCGCCCCGCTCCGCCTTCGCGTGCGGTGCGGAGATGTTGAAGATGGAGTTGTCCCCTCCGCTGATGTTGAGGGCCTGCTGCGCGGCCGAGTCGATCTGGTTGGGGTCGGGGTTCTGCTGGCCGGCGGGCATGGTGGCTCTCACTTCCGCGACGAATTGGGTCAGACGGGTTCTGATGTGATCGAGGACGCCTTCGATGCTCGGTTTGGCAATAGCCCAGTTCAGAGCGGTGATCTCGGTGGACTCATTGCCGCCTTGCTGCTGCTCGCGGGTCATCTCCAGGACGTACTCGGCTGATCCGGGTGGGCTGAGACGGATCAGCCTGTCGTTGAGGGCGATCAGAGCTTCGAGTTCTCGGACCCCTTGCCGGATCGGTGCACTCTCCCTGATGCCGCGCTCACGAGCGCTCTGAGGTAGTTGGACCACGCTGATCCGCCGGGTTCTGCCCTCGATGATCTGGCCCGGGAGGTAGAGAGTGAGTTCCACTTCGAGCGCTGCCGGCACCTTCCGGTACGAGGGCAGTTCATCGGCCGCCGGGTACCCCTCCAGTTCCTTTAGCGCCCAGGCGCGCAGTTCCTCATGGTGGGCGTATCCAGCCAGCATGAGGCACTGCCGGAGGGCAGCGGCGAGTGAGGCAGTGTCGTCTAGGACGGCGCGCTCAAGCTGCTCCAGGCCCCGAACGTCGGAGGTCGTCACGGCATCCAGTCTGCCCTGTCCCACTGACAACCCTGGTCGCCTTCGTCGTGCTGGGCCCCAGGGATGGCTGACCTCCCTGGGGCCCGGGGTGTCCGAGGCGGGTCAGTTCTGTCCGGCCGCTGTGGCGGTGAGCCAGTCGGCGGCTTCGGCGTCGGTCATGAGCAGGGCCTGTGTCGGGTGGGCGTGGCTACCTGCAGCCACCGCCGCGCGAGTCGACTACCCGATGCCGCTTCAGCCTGACGGCCTGTGAGAACCGAGAAGCTGGGCACGGACCCGGCCACGCCGCGAACTCGGCTCAGGCTTCACCGCCCATGCACGTCGCCAGTAACAGAAAGTCCCGGCCCGGCCAAGTTGCCCTTTCTCTGGATTCTTGTCCTGTCGTCGTAGTCATCACGGCAGGAGAACAGTCGTGCCACAAACCGGCCGAGCACCCGAAACCGCTTTCCTGAACCTTCCGAGGGCCGCCGAGTATCTCGGTATCTCGCCCAATACCCTTTACGTCTGGCGCCATCGCCGACAAGGCCCTCCGAGCTTCCGGATGGGGCGCCGGGTGATGTACCGCATCACCGCTCTCGACGCGTGGGTGCAAGCCCAGGAGCAGGCCGACTCCAGGTCCAACCTCACGCTCAACCCTCTTGCGCAGAAGCCGCAGCGTCGCACCAAGTTCCCCAAGTAGCGCCCTTTCGAAAAGACCAGGAAAAGAGCGTCCGCAGCCGGGATAAGCACCGGCCGCGAAGTTCGTTGCCACCAACCAGCACGTGACGCAGGTAAAGCACGGAGGACCAACTGAATGGCCGGTTACATAGAAGACCGTTGGCTCAAGAAGCGGCCGAACAAGCAGACCGGCAAACGCGAGCGCACCTCCCTGTACGGCAAAGGTAAGCGGTACCGGGTCAAGGGAATCCCGGGAGTCCAGGACCGTTCCTTCGACACGAGCGAGGACGCCAAGCAGTGGCTCGCCACCGCCAGGACCGACTCCAGTCGCGGCGACTTCGTCGACCCACGCAGGGGCGAGATCTCGCTCGCGGACTACATCATGGGCCACTGGTGGTCGGCCCGAGCCGACGAGCCCTCGACCGCAGGCCCCATGGCCAGCCGCATCTGGAACCACATCATCCCGCTGGTGGGAGACCTCTCGCTGCGTGAGATCGACGCAGCGGCCTTGCGCTCCTTCAAGGCCGCCTTGCTCTCCCGGGTCGAGGAGACGACGGCAGAGGTGATCTGGGGACATCTGTCGTCCATCCTCGGCAGCGCGGTGGACGACCAGAGACTGCTGCGAAACCCCGTAAAGGCCAGGAACAGCGTCAAGCCTCCGCGCCCGACCGAGAAGAAGGCCAAGGCGTGGGCTCGTGAGGTCGTCGACGCCGTTCGGGCAGGCCTCCAGGAGCGCTACCGGCTCGCTGTCGATCTAGGTATCGGGCTCGGGCTGCGCCAGGGTGAGGCCTTCGGCCTCGCAGAAGAGGACTTCGACTTCGAAGCAGGTGTCGTCCACGTGCGACGCCAGCTCAAGTGGGACATCAAGGGACGCCCCTACTTCTCGCTCCCCAAGGGACGTAAGACCCGCGAGGCGCCCCTCCCGCCCAATCTCGCCATCCGGGCACGCGCTCACTTCCGCCGGTTCCCGTCGACGCCCTGCACGCTGCCCTGGCGCAACCCCGAGCCACCGACCACCGCCCTGGAGGAACGCCAGCGGAAGCCGATCACGGTGAACCTGGTGCTGACCACGTCACACGGCAACCGGATCTACTACCGCACCTGGAACGACCGCAGCTGGAAGCCCGCCCTCGCTGCCGCCGGCATCATCAAGCCCGTCGGGGAGAAGGTGCGGCGTGACGGAGGCCGTGTGCGCCGCGTCCCCCTCTACGCCGCCCCGCGGGAGGACATGTTCCACGTCCTCCGGCACACCTACGCGAGCGTGCAGCTGGAGGCTGGCGAGTCGATCGTCAGCCTGTCGAAGTGGCTCGGGCACTCGACGCCGAAGGTCACTCTCGACCACTATGCTCACTTCATGCCCGGCGCAGGTCAGCGCGGTCTCGCCGCCATGGACGCGTGGCTGGAGGACCGCCACCAGCCGAAAGTCCCTGAGAAGTCCCTGCTGGTTGGTTGGATCAAGGAATTCTCCTCAAAACCGCAGGTCAATGAGGTGGTCGCGCCCGGCGCCGACATGTCCGTGAAGTACAAGGAGACGGCCCGGGGCGGGCTGGCGGTGAACATCATCGAGTGCTAGGCCCTGCCGAAGGCCCGCGGGGAGGGGAGGCGGATCACGAGGATCCGCCTCCCCTTCCCCGTCCCGTGGGCGGGTCGGCCGGCCCTCAGCGTGGCGGCCGGTTCAGGGCGGTGGCCGAGACCGCCTGCTGCCACAGCGTGTAGGCGACACCGTCGGCGCTGCGGTTCAGGCCGGTGGCGTTGATGTTGGCGGTGGTGTCGCAGGAGGAGTGGTAGCAGCGGTCGTACGCGGCACCCGCCGTGCCGCCCCACTTGGCCGCCTGCGTCGAGGTCTTGCGGGCGCTCGCGCCCATGGCGTAGCCGGAGGTCGGGATGCCGTAGGCCTCGAAGGAGTAGTCGTCGGAGCGGCCCGCGCCCTCGGTGTTCTCCTCGGGCCGGAGGTTCAGCGAGTCCCAGTACGCCTTCATCGGCGCGGCGGCGGTGGAGTTGACGTGGTTGATGAAGTAACCGCCGTTGGGCGAGGCGACCATGTCGAAGTTGTAGTACGCCTTGATCGCCGAGCGCTGGGCGGAGGTCAGGGAACGGACGTAGAAGTCCGAGCCGTTGAGCCCCTGCTCCTCGTCCGTCCACCAGCCGAAGCGAACGCGGGCCGCCATCGAGGGGCGGGTCTCGGCGAGTTTCAGCGCGACCTCCAGGAGGGTCGCGCTGCCGGAGCCGTTGTCGTTGATGCCGGGTCCGGCGGAGACGCCGTCGAGGTGTGCGCCGAACATGTACACCTTCGACGCGTCGCCGTAGGGCCACTCGGCGATCAGGTTGGGTCCGGCGCCACGGGTGCAGCCTGACGTGCACGCCTGTTCGGTGACGGTGTAGCCGGCCGCCTGGAGCTTGCCCTTCACATAGGCGACCGAGTCGCGGTAGCCCTGGCCGGTCGATCTGCGGTTGCCGCCGTTGCGGCTCGCTATGGCGTTGAGTTCGGTGAGGTGTGCCTGGACCCTGGCCACGTCGATGTCGGGCGCGGCCGTGGTGAGGGTGGGGGCAGGGGAGGCCGCTTCGGCGTCCGGGGGCAGCGCGGCGAGGCCGGCGGCGGCCGTGACGAGCGCGAGGCCGGTCAGGGTCGTTCTTCGTGCTGCTCGCACCGTGTCTCCTTGTGGGGGGTGAGGAAACGGAAGGTGAGGGTCGGGCCTGGGGAGCCGTGCCACCTCACCCCAGATAGTCATGGACACGCCAAGAGCAGGTCAAGCCCCGGCTCGCGACATCGGCCGGATCAGGAGCCTGCACCCGCCTTCCCGGCCGTTGTTCCCCATGGGGCTACCACGCGATAACCGCACACCCGTACGCTGCCGCCAACTCAACGGCAGTGAGGGGAAGTTCGGTGATACGCGGGATGAAACGGCCGGCGGCGCTCGTGGGGGCCGCCGCCCTGTTGGTGGTGGTGCCGGGCAACGCCCGCGCGGCGTCGCCGAAGTTCTCCGAGACGACGGCCATCGGCACGCACAACGCTTACGACAAGGCCAAGTACACCTACTTCGCACAGGCGTTGGACTCCGGCGCCTCGCTGCTGGAGCTGGACGTCTACGTCGACAGCATCAGTCACCGCTGGCGGGTCAGCCACAGCAACCCGCTGGGCAACGACAACAACTGCGAGGCGGCGAAGACCCCGGGCGAGCTGTACAGCAAGAGCCGCAACCAGGACCTCGGCAGCTGCCTGGACAACATGGCCGCCTGGAACCAGCTCCACCCCGACCACCCGCCGATCGTCGTCAAGGTCGAGATGAAGGTCGGCTTCAACGACAACGCGGGCCTCGGACCGGACGAGTTCGACACGCTCGTCGCGCAGAAGCTGGGCAGCAGCGTCTACAAGCCGGCCGACCTGCTCGGCGGGACGTACGGCACGCTGGACGCGGCGGCGAAGGCCAACGCCTGGCCCGCCCGGGACTCCCTCAAGGGCAAGTTCGTCTTCGACCTGATCCCGGGCACGGTGGAGCAGTCCAACCCGTTCGACAGCTACTGGACGGACGAGGAGTACGGCGACCACCTGCGCGACCTGAAGGCGGCCGGCAACATCTCGGCGGCCCAGGCCTTCCCGGTCGTCCTCGGCGCCGCGAACGGCGACCCTCGCACCAGCCGCTACGACGCCTCGATCCGCCCCTGGTTCGTGTTCTTCGACGGTGACGCGGCCACGTACGTCAACAGCGGCTACGACACCTCGTTCTACTCCGCGAACCACTACATCCTGATCACCACGGACGCCCACAACGTCTCACCGGCGATCTCCTCCACCAGCCCGACGGACGCCGAAGTCACCGCGCGTCTGGCCCTGTTGGCCAAGAACCACGCGAGCCTGATCACCTCGGACTGGTCGGCGAAGTCCGCCGCGGTCCTCAGTTCGGTGACCACCCGAAGCTGAGGTTCCGGACCGGCGCTCACGGGGGACAACCTTCACATGCTGCATGGCATCGACGTGAGCGCCTACCAGTCCTCCTCCTACGCGACGAACGGTCTCTCCTTCGTCTTCATCAAGGCGACGGAAGGCCGTTCGTACGTCAATCCCAGACTCGCCGCCCAGACCAAGCACGCCCGGGACGCGGGCCTGGTCGTCGGCTTCTACCACTTCCTGTGGCCCGGCAACCTCACCGCCCAGGCCGAGTACTTCCTCAGCCACACCCCGGAGCGCCGCGGCGACCTCCTCGCCGTCGACTGGGAGACCACCGGCGACGGCACCCACGCGAGCAACGCCGAGAAGGACCGCTTCATCCGCAAACTGAAGGAACTACGGCCGGACAACCGGGTGGTGCTCTACTGCAACCGCCAGTTCTGGCTGAACATCGACAGCACCTCCTACGCCGGGGACGGGCTGTGGATCGCCGACTACGTCACCGCGGGCAAGCCCCGGATCAAGGCCACGTGGCGGTTCCACCAGTACACCAGCGAACCGCACGACAAGGACGTGACGAACTTCGCGAGCAAGGCGGCGCTGAAGGAGTGGGCCACGAGCGCGTGACGCGCTCATGGCCCCCACCGCCCCGCCGGGGTCAGCCCCGGAAGTCCGCCGGGCGTTCCGGGGAGGCTTCCGCGAGGGCCTTGCGTACCGCGTCCGCGCCGGCGCGCAGGCCGTAGACCGGGGTGCCGGGCTGCTGGCGCCAGGAGTCGGCGATGGTGCCGGCGTCGACCGTGTCGAAGCCGAGTTCGTCGATCAGGTCGCGGACGATCCGCTTGGCCCCCTCGTCGTCGCCGGCGACCGGGAGGGCCATGCGCTCGGGGTCGCCCGCGGGGCGGGGCCGGTCCAGGATGTCCTGGGCGTAGGTGCCGTTGAACGCCTTGATCACCGGGTGGCCGAGGTGCTGCTCGGTCCAGCGGCTCTCGGTGAGGCCCTCGTCCTCGATGGCCGCGATCCGGCCGTCCCGCTGCTGCGGGTAGTAGTTGCCGGTGTCGATCACCGCGACGCCCTCGGCCGCGCCGTCCAGCAGGCCGGCGGGCAGGTCCGGGACCGCCTTCAGCGGCACGGTGACGACCACGACCCGGGCGCCCTCGGCCGCCTCCTCGGCCCGGACGGGGGTGGCGCCGGTCTCCTCCGCGAGGTCACGGAGCGTCTCCGGGCCCCGGGAGTTGGCGACGGAGACGTCGTGGCCGAGGGCGGTGAGCCGCCGGGTGAGGTTGCCGCCGATGTTCCCCGCGCCGATGATGCCGATCTTCATGGCTGACCCTCCGGATGGTCTATGCGCGTGCATGCGATGTTCCCGGGTGAACCTCGCCGGACCCGGGCCTATTCCTCATCGCGCGCCGAACGGGTGACAGCCGGTGCCGCGGCGAGGTGCCCTGAACCACCTGGGCCGCCGCTCCCGCGTACCCCTCATTCCCGCTCGCGCAGCAGCTCCAGCGTCCGGTCCAGCTCCGTCATCAGGACGGCCGCCGCCCGGTCCGCGTCCGCCCCGGCGATGGCGTGGACCAGGGCGGCGTGGGTGTCGTCGCCGGTGCCCGGGTCCTCCTCGCGCAGCCGGGTGAGGTCCAGCAGGGTCACCAGGCCCTCCCGCAGGACGGGGAGGAACTCGGTGAACAGGCCGGTGAGCACGGGGTTGTGAGCGGCGGCGACCACGGCCGCGTGCAGAGCGATGTCGGCGTCCACGAAGCCCGCGTCGTCCCCGGCGGCGGCCGTACGGCGGTCCTCCAGCGCGGCCCGCAGCGCCGTGACGTCCTCGGGGGTGCGGCGCCGCGCGGCGAGCCGGGCCGCCTGCACCTCCACGCCCATGCGGACCTCGTAGACATCGGTGACCGCGGCCCGGCGCAGCCGGGCGGGCCAGTCCTCGGCGGGCTCGGTGGCGATGACGAAGACGCCGGCGCCGTGCCGGGGCCGGACCAGTCCGGCCCCGGCGAGGGCACGCAGGGCCTCGCGGACCGTGGAGCGGCCGACGCCGAGTTCCCGGGCGAGGGTGGTCTCGCCGGGCAGCTTGGTGCCGACGGGCCAGTGCCCGGCGGTGATCTGGTCCCGCAGGCGCTGCGCGGCCTGTTCGACCAGCGGGCTGGGGCGGAGGGCGCCGAGCGGCATGGAGGTCACCACCTTGCTGGGGAGACGAGGGTGTGCGGACGGATACTCACTTGTCTGAGGAGCTGAGGTGTCGCTAGCGTACCCGGCATGACACTTCGCGGTCTGCTTCTTCTCGGCTGCCGCGGCGGGGTTTGACGCGACCGGCCCCCCGCCGCGGGGCCCCGCGCTGCCGGTCACCGTCCGACCGAGCCGAGAGGCAGCCGACGATGACCACCACCCCCGTCTGGAACCCCCAGCGGCCCAGCCCGATGCCGTACCACCGCTACCGCCCCTTCCAGGACCGGGTGAGCGTGCCCGTGGCCGACCGGGCCTGGCCCGCCGCCCGGATCGAGCGCGCCCCGCTCTGGGTGCCCGTGGATCTGCGCGACGGCAACCAGGCGCTGGCCGAGCCCATGGACACGCCCCGCAAGCGCCGCTTCTTCGACCTGCTGGTGGCGGTGGGCTTCAAGGAGATCGAGGTCGGCTATCCCTCCGCGAGCCGTACCGACTTCGACTTCGTCCGGCACCTGGCGGACGGCGGGGTGGTACCGGACGACGTGACGCCCGTCGTCTTCACGCCCGCCCGCGCCGACCTGATCGACCGGACCTTCGACGCGATCGAGGGGCTGCCGCGGGCCGTGGTCCACCTGTACATCGCCACCTCGCCGGTCTGGCGGGAGGTGGTGCTCGGCCGCAGCCGGGCCGAGGTGTGGCGGACCGTGCGCGGGGCGGCGGAGCACATGGCCCGGCGGGCCGGGGACGCGCCCGGCGTCCGCTTCCAGTTCTCGCCGGAGACGTTCAATCTCACCGAGCCGGACTTCGTCCTCGAACTGTGCGACGGGCTCACGGAGCTGTGGGACGCGAGCCCGGACCGCCCGGTCACCCACAACCTGCCGGCGACCGTGGAGATCGCCACGCCGAACGTCTACGCCGACCAGATCGAGTACGCGCACCGCAACCTCGCCCGCCGGGACTCCGTGATCCTCTCGGTGCATCCGCACAACGACCGCGGCACGGGGGTCGCCTGCGCCGAACTCGCCGTGCTGGCCGGCGCCCAGAGGGTGGAGGGCTGCCTGTTCGGCAACGGCGAGCGCACCGGTAACGTCGACCTGGTGACCCTCGCACTCAACCTCTACGCCCAGGGGGTCGACCCCATGGTCGACCTCGGCGACATCGACGCCGTACGGGAGACGGTGGAGCACTGCAACCGGCTGCCGGTGCACCCGCGGCACCCCTATGCCGGGGACCTGGTCCACACGGCGTTCTCCGGCACCCACCAGGACGCGATCGGCAAGGGACTGGCCGAGCACGCGCGCCGCGCCCGGGAGTCGGGGGTGCCGAAGGCCCAGGCGCCGTGGTCGGTGCCGTATCTGCCGATCGACCCGGCGGACGTGGGGCGGTCGTACGAGGCGGTGATCCGCGTCAACTCCCAGTCGGGCAAGGGCGGGGTGGCGTATCTGCTGCGCACGCACCACGGCATCGACCTGCCGGCGCGGATGCGGGCCGACTTCGCGCGGGTCGTGCAGGAGGCGACGGACGACAGCGGGCGGGAGGCGACGCCGAAGGAGCTGTACGAGCTCTTCCGGGCGACCTACCTGACGGACGGGGCGGCGGTACGGCTGCATGACTGGTCCGCGTGGGAACAGGCCCCCGGCGTGCACCGCTTCGTCTGCACCCTGGAGGCCGGCGACCGCGTCGGCGACCACGAGGGCACGGGCGCCGGTCCGCTGACCGCCTTCGTCGACGCGCTGGCCGGTGCGGGCGTCGCGGTCGAGGTCCTGGACTTCACCGAGGACGGGACGGCGGCCTTCGCCGAGTGCCGGGTCGGCGGCGTCACGGCCTGGGGCGCGGGAACGGGACCGTCGGCCGCCGTGCACGCGGTGCTGTCCGCGGTGAACCGGGCGGTGCGATGACGGAGCCGACGACGGAGGTGCCGGAGGTGCTGCGCGCCGAGGACGTGCACGTCGTCCGGGACGGGCGGCCCATCCTCCAGGAGGTCTCCCTGACCGTCCGGGCCGGTGAGCACTGGGCGCTGCTCGGCGCCAACGGCGCGGGCAAGTCCACTCTGCTGGGGCTGCTCGGCGCGCTGGTCCATCCGACCCGGGGCACGGTGGAGGTGCTCGGACACCGGCTGGGCCGGGTGGATCTGCGCGAGCTGCGGGCCCTGGTCGGGCACGTCGACCCGCGCCATCCGCTGACCTCGCCGCTGCGGGTACGGGACGTGGTGCTCACCGGGGTGACGAACTCGGTCGAGCCGGTCCCCCGGTGGCGGCCCACCCCGGAGCAGACGGAGCGGGCCGAGGCACTGCTGGCCACGCTGGGGCTGGGGGCGCTGCGGGACGCCCGGTGGCCGACCCTCTCACAGGGACAGCGCGGCCGGACGCTGATCGCGCGGGCGTTGATGCCCCGGCCGCGGCTGCTGCTCCTGGACGAGCCGGCGACCGGCCTGGACCTGCCCGGCCGCGAGCAGCTGATCGATGCGCTGGAGGAGCTGCGGGCGGCTCACCCGGCGCTGGCGACGGTGCTGGTCACCCACCATCTGGAGGAGCTGCCGGCGGGTACCACGCACGCCGTGCTGCTGCGCGACGGACGGGTGCTGGCCTCGGGGCCGGTCGCGTCGGTGCTCACCGGCGACCAGGTCGGCAAGTGCTTCGACCTGCCGTTGACGCTGGCGCGGCACGAGGGGCGCTGGAGCGTGCGGATCCGGCGCGGGGCGTGACGGCACGACGGCACGACGAAGGGGGTGCCCAGGCCGCTCGGGGCGGGCACCCCCTGTCGCCGGCGGGTCACTTGCTCAGGTAGGCCCAGAACTCGTCGAACGACAGCACCTTGTCGCCGTTGAGGTCGCGGGTCTTGATGACGGCCTCCGCGACCGCCTCGGTGACGTTCCAGTCACCCTGCTGCGCGAGGGCGGACTTGAACTCCGCTGCGGTGATGAATCCGTCACCGTCCGCGTCGATCCGCTGGAACTGCTTGCGTGCTTCCTCGATGTCCGCCACCGATCCGCCCCTTTTGGTCGTGTTTCTCATGCCGTGCTGGCGTACTGACGCAGGTCAGATTAACGGCCCGCACGCGAGCGGAGTGCGGCGACCACCCAGGCGAAGTCCTCGGCGTGCGGTGGCGCGGGCTGCCGGTTCACCACGGCGACCAGTTCCCGGTAGCGGGCCACGCGCTCGTCGAAGCCGGCCGTCATGCGGTCCAGTACGTCGCCCCGGTCGGCGTCGCCGAACAGTTCGTCCAGCACCTCCTCGGCCCCGGGTCCGGTGGGGTCCACGCCACGCTCGCGGGCCGGTGCCACCAGCTCCACCAGCCGCTTGGCGAACCACAGCGACCGCCCGCCCGGCTCGCCGGGCCGCCGGTCGGCCGCGTTGAACTCGACAGCCCGGCGCATCTGCGCCCGGAACGCCGGGTCCTGGAGCATCTCGGCCAGCTCCACCCAGGCGTCCACCTCCTCGGGCGTGGGGTCCTCCGCCAGGTGGACGGCGGTGCGCCGCATCCGCTCCCGGATGTCGGGGTCCACGGTGTCGAGCCCGTGCAGCGTCTCCGCCACGAACTCCTCCATGATCCGCTGCCGTTCGGCGGCGGACAGTCGCGCCAGCTTGTTCACGAGTGTCGTCTCCTCTGCGGTCGAACCACGTCGCGCCACGGTGGACAGCACCGCACGGGTCACCTTCAGCGACCGGATCTGCGCGTCCAGCGCCGCCACATGCGTGGCCGCGACCTGGGCCACGGTCCGCTCGCCGGCCAGCACCCCGCGCACGTCCGCCAGGCCGAGACCCAGTTCGCGCAGGGTGCGGATCAGCTCCAGGCGGGCGACGCCACCGGCGTCGTAGAGCCGGTAGCCGCCGGCCGACCGGGTCACCGGGGTGAGCACGCCAGCGTCGGACCAGTAGCGGATGGTGCGCACGCTCAGTCCGGTGGCGCGGGCCAGCTCGCCGATGGTGAGAAGTCCGGTGCCGTCCTCGATCATGTCTGCGAGTCTGGGCCTTCCAGTGGGTGGAGACTCAAGGAGCGGGTTTTGGAGACCTTGCGGGACATTCTCGACGCGGTGGCGGCCGGTGCCTTCCCGCCGGCGGACGGCGGTACGACGATCGTGGCGCAGCCCTCGGAGCGGGACGCCGGGGTGCTGTCCTTCACCGCGCACTCGGTGGTCTTCACCGACGAGGACCCGGAGTGGGTGCGCGCGACGCTGCGCGGCGTGGACTGCGATCCCCTGGCGGCCACGATGCACCCGCGCTTCCTGACCGCCCTCCTGGACCGGACCGGACGCCGGGCCGAGACCGTCGACGCGGTGCTGGTGGGCGACCCGCTGCCGGGTGAGCCCCCGCTCGCGCTGACGGAGATCGAGGACGCCGGCCACCCCCGGATCCGGTACGCCCGGGGGCGCCGGGACGAGGTGCGGGCCTGGGTGGCCGACGGCGGGGTGCTGGTCATGGGGCGTGGGGTCGCCGGGCGGCTGGAGGTGTCGGTGGAGGTGGCCGAGGACGCCCGGCACCGGGGGCTCGGGCGGCTGCTGGTGACCGCCGCCCGGCAGCTCGCCACGGAGCCGCTGTGGGCGCAGGTCACCCCGGGGAACGCCCGCAGCCTACGGGCGTTCCAGGCCGCCGGGTACCGTCCGGTGGGCGCGGAACTGCTGCTTCAGCGGAAGATGCCGGTGTGCCCCAGTGAGTAGCGGCCCGGCTGGGGGTAGACGGCGAGGCCGTGCGGGCCGCTGCCGACCTTGACGCGGGCCAGTTCGGCGCCGGTGCGGGTGTCGATGGCGTACACCTCGGAGTTGTAGCGGCCGGACAGCCACAGCACCTTGCCGTCGGTGGATACCCCGCCCATGTCGGGGCTGCCGCCGCCGGGCAGGCGCCACTTCTTGGTGAGCCGGTTCCGGGTGAAGTCGAAGATCGAGATGGTGCCCTCGCCCCGGTTGGAGATGTACATCTCGCGGGAGTCGCGGCTGACGTAGAGGCCGTGGGCGCCCTTGCCGGTGGCGAGGAACCGGGGCGGGGTGAACTTGTCGCCGTCGAGGATCCACAAGCCGTTGGCCATCATGTCGGCGATGTAGAACAGCTTCCCGTCCGGTGAGATCTTGACGTCCTGCGGCATGGCGCCGTGGAACGGCAGCTTCTCCTGGGCGACCACCTTCATCCGCGCCGTGTCGACCTTGAGGATCTCGCCGCTGAACTCGCAGGAGACGATGAAGTAGCGGCCGTCGATGGAGAAGTCGGCGTGGTTGACGCCGTAGCAGCTGACCGGGAGGGCCTTGACGACCTTCATGGTGTGCGCGTCGCGGAAGACCAGCTGGCGGTCCATGGAGGCCATGACGACGGCGTACTTGCCGTCGGGCGTGAAGTACAGGTTGTACGGGTCGTGCACGGCGACCGGCTTGCCGGCCCGGCCGGTCCGCGGGTCGATCGGGGTGAGGCTGTTGCCGAGGTCGTTGTTGACCCAGAGGGTCTTCAGGTCCCAGGACGGCACGACGTGCTGGGGCTGGCGGCCGACCGGGATGGTCTCGACGATCCGGTAGGTGGCGGGGTCGATGACGGTGACGGTGTCGGAGTTGGTGTTGGGCACGTACACCCGGGAGGGGAAGTCCTTGACCACGGGCGAGAGCCGGTTCGGCCGGTCGGCGGCGTAGAGGTCGGCCGGGTCGTCCACCGGCGGCATCCCCGGCAACACGTCGACCAGCGGCTTCCTCACCTTCGGCTGGACCGGCGCCTTGCTGCCGACGGCCTCGTCCGGGTGGTCGCGGGACCCGCCGCCGCACGCGGAGAGCAGTGTCAGGACGGTGACGGCGGCACCGGCGGCCAGCAGGCGGGCGGCTTTCGAGGTTCGCATCAGCTCAGCAGCTCCGTGGTGGTGACCGCGCGCAGTCCGCGGCGGCCGAGTTCGGTCAGGACGTCGGGGAGGGCGGCGACCGTGTCGGGGTATCCGAAGTGCAGGCTCACCACCGATCCGTTGCGTACGCCGGCGAGGACCTCACGGGTGACGGCGGCGGCGCCGGGGCGGGTGTAGTCGAGCGAGTCGACGTCGTACGACAGCACGTGCGGGTAGCCGGCGGCGCGGGCCAGCCGGGCGACGAGCGGGGAGGCGGCCGGGGCGCGGGAGGGGCGGAACCAGGTGCCGATGGAGCCGGTGAGCCGCTTGAGCCGCGCGGCGCAGTCGGTGATCTCCCGGCGGGCCTCCGCCTCGGGCAGGGTGTTGACGCCGATGTGCCGCTGGGTGTGGTTGCCGAGGTCGTGGCCGCCGTCGAGGATGCGGCGGGCGAGGTCCGGGTGCTGGTCCAGCCAGGTGCCGACGGCGAGCACGGTCAGCCGCGCACCGCGCTGTTCGGCGGTGTCGAGCAGCGCGCGGGCGAGGGCCGGATCCCCCTGGCCGTGGAAGGTGAGGGCCACCTGGGGGCGGGTGCGGGGGCCGTGGGTGATCTGGGCGGGCTGGCCCGGGTAGGCGCGGGGGCCCGCCGGGGGGTGCGCCGAGGACTGCGTGGGGGCGGCCGAGACGGGGGGCCGGGCGGCGTGTCCGGTGCCGCATCCGGCGGCGAGCGCACCGCCGGCGGCGATTTTGGCGCCGGTGCGCAGCACGGCACGGCGGTGGATGGGGGTCACCCGCACCATTTAAGGGGTGATGAGTAAGAAATCGGGCGATTGGTGCCGTGCGTCGAGCGCGGGTCGTCGTGGCTGGTCACCCGGTTCCCGCGCCCCTTCGGGGCGCTTCTAGCGGTCGGCGACCCGCATCTCGAACCATGTCGTCTTGCCCCGCGGCAGCAGGTCGACGCCCCAGCGGTCGGCGAGCTTGTCGACGAGGAACAGTCCGCGTCCGCTGACGTCCAGTTCCTGGACCGGCATCAGACAGGGCAGCCCGCGCGAGGGGTCGCGGACCTCGACCCGGAGCCAGCCGGTGCGGCGGCGCATGCGCAGGCAGAAGACGCGGGCGCCGGTGTGCCGTACGGCGTTGCCGACGAGTTCCGACACGAGCAGGACGGCGTCCTCGGCCAGTTTGGGGGTGAGCCGCCAGGTGCGCAGCACGACGACCTGGGCGAGCCGGCGGGCGGTGGCCGCGGACTCCGGGCGGGACGGCAGCGGGACCTCCGCCTCCGTCGGGTTCCCGAACAGTTCGAGCGCCTTGAGTCCCTGTTCGTCCTCGACCGCGGGTGACCAGCGTGCAACGGCCGCACGGCTGTCTCCCCGCGGCTGTTCGATGCCCTCCAGCCCCGCCATGCCCCCATGATGGCCGTCCGGAGCCGTCTTGGGGGCCGTTCCGGGGGAATACGCCCCTCGCACGCCCCTGTCCCGCGCCCGTCGATCGGCATATGCCGTCGACATGTCGATGTCCGGTACAGCCTGGCTGACCTGCGGCGACGGCTCACTTCCTGGCAATCGTCGGGCTCCCTCGACAAGGCAGGCTTAAGGTTGGGTTAAGGCTCCCATAAACCGCCCCATCGAGGGACCCGAATCAGACGACGCGTCAATTGCAAGGCGACCCGCGGAAGTCGGCGGGGCGTTCACGCCGTTGACGGTCAGACGAACTTGGCCTTGCCCGGCCCCTCCTCCACGAAGCTGCGCATGCCGCGCTCGCGGTCCTCGGTGGCGAACAGACCCGCGAACCAGTTCCGTTCGACGGCGAGCCCGGTGTCGATGTCGGCCTCCAGACCGGTGTCGACGGACTCCTTGGCCGCGCGCAGCGCGATGGCCGGGCCCTGGGCGAGCCGCGCGGCCCAGGCGTGCGCCTGCTCGTACACCTCGGCGGCCGGTACGACGCGGTCCACCAGGCCGATGGCGAGGGCCTCGTCGGCCTTGACCTGACGGCCCGTGAAGATCAGGTCCTTGGCCTTGGAGGGGCCGATCAGCCGGGGCAGCCGCTGGGTGCCGCCGGCGCCCGGGATCAGGCCGAGCAGGATCTCGGGCTGGCCGAGCTTGGCGTTGTCGGCGGCGATGCGGTAGTCGGCGCACAGGGCGAGCTCGCAGCCGCCGCCGAGGGCGTAGCCGGTGATGGCCGCGACGACGGGCTTGGGGATGCGGGCGACGGCGGTGAAGGAGTCCTGGAGGGCGCGGGAGCGGCGGACCATCGCCGCGTGGTCCATGGCCTGCATCTCCTTGATGTCCGCGCCCGCCGCGAACACCCGCTCGCCGCCGTAGATCACCACGGCGCGTACGTCGTCGCGGTCCGCGGCCTCCTCGGCCAGCTCCTTCAGCCGGTCCTGGGTGGCGATGTCCAGCGCGTTCATCGGCGGCCGGTCGAGCCGCAGGGTGCCGACGCCTTCGGCGACTTCGAGAGTGACGGTCATGGAGGTCAGGTTAACGGCCACTAACGACAATGGGCCCGGTGCCGTAGGTCACAGCACCGGGCCCTTACGTCAGACGGGGCTCACTTCTTCCAGTCGGCCCACGACATGTTCCAGCCGTTGAGGCCGTTGTCGGGGGCGACCGTGGCGTCGTGGGAGTTCTTGACGACGACCACGTCACCGATCATCGAGTGGTTGAAGAACCAGGCGCCCGGGACGGAGCTGTCGTAGCCGCCGCGCACGTCGCGCAGGCCGACGCAGCCGTGGCTGGCGTTGTAGTGGCCGGGGGCGTCCGGCGCCCAGTAGTTGCCGTGGATGAAGGTGCCGGAGTTGGTGAGGCGGATGGCGTGCGGGACGTCCTTGATGTCGTACTCGCCGCCGTAGCCGACGGTCTCGCCGTTCATGCGGGTGACGGTGAGCTTCTCGCTCATGACCATCTGGCCGTTCCAGGTGTCGTAGCCGGGCTTGCCGGTGGTGACCGGGACGGTCCTGACGACCTTGCCGTCCTGGGTGACCTTCATCGTGTGCTTCTTGGCGTCCACGACGGAGACCTGGTTGCGGCCGATGGTGAACTTCACGGTCTTGCGCTGCTTGCCGTAGACGCCGTCACGGCCCTCGACGCCGTCCAGGTCGAGGTCGACGGTGACCTTGGTGCCTTCCTTCCAGTACTTCTCGGGGCGGAAGTCGAGGCGGTCGTTGCCGAACCAGTGGCCCTCGACGTCGACGGCCGGCTCGGTCTTGACGCGGATGGCCTTCTCGACCGCGTCCGGGCTGGTGATGCCCCGGGTGAACCGTATGGAGAACGGCATCCCGACGCCGACCGTGGAGCCGTCCTCGGGGGTGAAGTAGCCGACGAAGGTGTTCTTCGGGGTCAGCGTGGTGAAGGTGGAGTCCTCGGCGGCCTCGCGGCCCTCGGAGTCCTTGGCGACCGCGTGCACCGTGTACTTGGTGCCGGCGGCCAGATGGGTCGACGGCGTCCAGGAGGCGCCGCCGCCGGATATCGCGCCCTCGACCTTCGCGCCCTTGGCGTCCTTGACGGTGACCTCGGTCAGCTTGCCCCGGGCGACGCCGACCTTGAGCGCCCCGCTGGTGTCGACGCCGGTGGCACCGGACTTGGGCGCGATGCTGACCGCGGCCGCGGACTGCTCGCCCTTCTGGCTGCCGGCGCCCTTGCCCTTCCCGTCCCCGGAACCGGAGCCCGAGTCGTCGCCCCCGCCGCACGCGGCGAGCGACAGCACCAGGGCACCGGCTATGAGTGCCAGTCCCCCACGGCCTCGCCGCCCCCGAGCCGACGCCCCCGCCACAGGCCGCGTGTTCACGTTGTTCTCCCCTCCAGCGGACCTGGTCAGGCCCGCTCCCCACCACATTGTGCGCGCATATTAACTGCCAGGATTTGAGCGGGGTGTCAGGCGAATGTCACCGTTCCGTCGCAACTTCCGCCCGGCACCCGCGCGCGCGTCCCGCCCCCTCACCTGGTTACTTCACCGCGCTGCCCGCTTTCCATGCCTTCCAGCCCATGTTCCAGCCGCCGAGGCCGTTGTCGGGAGCGACGGTCTTGTCCTTGCTGTTGACCACTTCGATGACGTCCCCGACGAGGCTGCGGTCGAAGAACCAGCCCGCCGGGGTGTCCGAGCTGCCGCCCTTGACGTCCATGAGGCCCACGCAGCCGTGGCTGACGTTGACCTGGCCGGGGGCGTCCGGCGCCCAGTAGTTGCCGTGCAGGAAGGTGCCGGAGTCGGTGAGCTTCATGGCGTGCGGGACGTCGGGGATGTCGTACTCGGCGCCGAGGCCGACCGTCTGGCTGTTCATGCGGGTGACCTCCAGCATGTCCATCACCACCATCTTCCCGTTGTACGTCGGGTGCTTGGGGGCGCCCGCGGTGATGGGGACGGTGGCGAGGAGGTGTCCGTCGCGCCGGACGTCCATGGTGTGCTGGGCCACGTCGACCAGGGAGGTCTGGCTGCGGCCGACGGTGAAGGAGAACGTCTTGTCCTGGAGGCCGTAGATCCCGCGGGCGCCCTGGACGTCCCGCAGGTCCAGGTCGACGGTCACCTCGGTGCCGGGCTTCCAGTAGCGCTCCGGGCGGAAGTCCAGGCGGCCCTTGCCGAACCAGTGCGGGCGGATCTCGACCGGGGGCCGCGCGCTGACCCGGACGGCGCGCTGGACGGCGGCGCGGTCGGTGATCTCCTGGCTGAAGGAGAGCGAGACGATCATGCCGGTGCCGACGGTGGCGCGGTTCTCGGGGCTGACGTAGGCGATGAACCGCTGGTCGGGGACGTAGGTGGTGAAGGTGGTGTGCCGGGCCGAGCGGCGGCCGTGGGAGTCCAGCGCGACCGCGTCGACGGTGTACTTGGCGGCCAGCGCCAACTGGTCCTCGTCGGGGCGCCAGGTCAGCCCGTCCTCGCTGATGCGCCCCGGGACCGGCGTCTCCTGCGCGTCCTGCGACTTGACGACGGTCACCTTCTCCAGGCGCCCGCCGGGCACCCGTACCCGTAGCCGGTCACCCGGACGGACGGCCTTGCCGCCGTCGTCGGGGGTCACCCGGATGACGTCCTCGGGGGCCGGGGGCTTGCCCAGCGTCCCGCCCATGCCCAGGGGGCCCGGGCCGTCCATGGAGCAGCCCGCGAGCAGCCCCGCCCATGTCAGTACAGCGGCCAGCGCGGCCCCCGCGCGCCGTGCGCGTCCAGTTACGTGCCTCACGCGAGACCCAACGACCGGCCCGCTCCGGGGAAACGTGAGTGCGAGCCACGCGCTGGGCAGAACAGAGGGAAGGACGACACGTCGGGGGTCTCCCCGCAGGGGACCCCCGGCCCGCGTCGGAGCCGTCGGGGCGCGGCCGGACCGGGTGGCCGGGGTGCCGAGAGCGCCCCGGCCACCCGGCGCGGCCGGTCGCGCCCCTCGGGCGAGCCACTGGGAAGAGGGGCGACAGTGACGAGCGCAGCCGAGCAGCGGGCACCGGCCGGGGTGCCGGCCGCGGGAAGCGGGCAACCGGCGGCGGTGAACGGCGCCCGGCGGGCCGTACCGCCCGTCCCGGCGGTGTGGCCGGGTGCGCCGACCCCGCTGGGGGCCCGGTTCCGGACCGGCCCCGACGGGGTCGCGGGCACCAACTTCGCGCTGTGGGCGGCCGGTGCGGAGGCGGTCCGGGTCTGTCTCTTCGACGAGGGCGGCCGGGAGACGCAGCTCCCGCTGACCGAACTGACGCACGAGATCTGGCACGGCTTCGTGCCCGGTGTGATGCCGGGTCAGCGCTACGGCTACCGGGTGGACGGCCGCTGGGACCCATGGACCGGCGCCCGCTGGAACCCGGCGAAGCTGCTGCTCGACCCGTACGCGCGCGCGGTGGACGGGGAGTTCGCCTCGTCCGGGCTGTCACCGCAGGTGTACGGGCACGTGCGGGACTGGCCGGACCAGTCGGTCGCCGACACCGTGCGCGACGAGCGGGACTCGGCGCCGTACGTCCCGAAGGGGGTCGTCGTCCACGATGACGACGACTGGTCCGACGACCGGCGCCCCAAGACGCCGTGGGCCGACTCGGTGATCTACGAGCTGCACGTGCGGGGCTTCACCCGGCTGCACCCCGGCGTCCCCGAGGAACTGCGCGGCACCTACGCGGGCCTGGCGCACCCGGCCGCGATCGACCACCTCGTCAGGCTGGGCGTCACGGCCGTCGAGCTGCTGCCGGTGCACCAGTTCGCGCACGAGGACCACCTGCTGCGCCGGGGCCTGCGGAACTACTGGGGCTACAACTCCATCGGCTACTTCGCCCCGCACGCGGCCTACGCGGCCTCCGGCACCACCGGACAGCAGGTCGGCGAGTTCAAGCGGATGGTGCGCGCGCTGCACGCGGCCGGCATCGAGGTCATCCTGGACGTGGTCTACAACCACACCGCGGAGGCGGGTGAGCTGGGCCCCACGCTGTCCCTGAAGGGCATCGACAACCGCGGCTACTACCGGCTCCAGGACGACGCCCGCCGGTACGCCGACTACACCGGCTGCGGCAACACCCTGCACGTCGTACGGCCCCAGGTGCTGCGCCTGATCACCGACTCGCTGCGCTACTGGGTGACCGAGATGGGCGTGGACGGCTTCCGCTTCGACCTCGCGGCGGCGCTGGCCCGCTCGATGCACGACGTCGACATGCTCTCCCCGTTCCTGGCGGTCATCGCCCAGGACCCGGTGCTGCGCCGGGTGAAGCTGATCGCCGAGCCGTGGGACATCGGCTCCGGTGGCTACCAGGTGGGCGCGTTCCCGCCCCTGTGGACCGAGTGGAACGACCGCTACCGCAACGCGGTCCGGGACTTCTGGCGGCACGCCCTGCCCGACGTGCGCGAGATGGGCTACCGCCTCTCCGGCTCCAGCGACCTGTACGCCTGGGGCGGCCGGCGCCCCTACGCCTCCGTCAACTTCGTCACCGCGCACGACGGCTTCACCCTGCGCGACCTGGTGTCGTACGGGACCAAGCACAACGAGGCCAACGGCGAGGACAACCAGGACGGCACGAACGACAACCGCTCCTGGAACTGCGGCGCCGAGGGCGAGACCGACGACGAGGGCGTACGGGCCCTGCGCCGCAGGCAGCTGCGGAACCTGCTGACGACCCTGCTGCTGTCCACCGGTGTGCCCATGCTGGTCGCGGGCGACGAACTGGGCCGCACCCAGCGCGGCAACAACAACGCCTACTGCCAGGACAACGAGATCGGCTGGCTCGACTGGTCGCTGCTGGAGCAGCCCGGCTGGCGGGCGCTGTTCGACCTGACCTCGCGGCTGATCGCGCTGCGCCACCGGCATCCGGTCCTGCGCCGGCGGGCCTTCTTCTCCGGCCGCGCCCAGACCGCGGACGGGCTGCGCGACCTGGCCTGGTTCACCGCGCGGGGCGCCGAGATGACCGAGGGCGACTGGTACGCGCCCGCCGCCACGCTCGGCATGTACCTGTCCGGCCGGGACATCCCGGGCCGCGACGAGCGGGGCGCGCCGGTGGTGGACGACAGCTTCCTCGCCGTGCTGCACGCGGGCGAGAGGCCGACCGGTTTCGTGCTGCCCGGCCCGCCGTGGGCGCAGCGGTACGAGGTGGTCGTGGACACCTCGCTGGAGGAGCAGGAGCGGGCGCCGGGCACGGTCCACCGGGCGGGGGCGGAGATCACGGTCCCGGCGCGGGCGGTGCTGCTGCTGAGGGTGGCCTGAACCCGCGGGGAGCCGTGCGTGACGCGGATCACGCTCGCCGAGTGCAGCGCCGGCGGGGGTCCAGTGCCTTACCCCTGGTGGAGGAAGAGCCGGCGAGGACGGGGACCGTGGGATGGAGCAGACCAGGGCCGGTGAGTACGACGCGTTCGTGGCGGCCCGCTGGTCGGTGTTGTTCCATCTCGCCCGTCTGCTCACCGGCGGGGACCGGCACCGCGCCGAGGACCTGTTGCAGGAGTCCTTGGTCAAGCTGTGGTTCGTCTGGCCGAAGGTCGCCGACGAGGCGCCGGAGGCGTATGTGCGCAAGGTGCTGGCGCGGGCCGCGGCCCGGTCGGCGCGGCGGCGCTGGTGGGGCGAACGGCCGGTGGAGGAACTGCCCGAGGTGGCGGCGGCCGGCGACATGTCGGCGACCGTGGCCGAGCGGTCCCGCCTGGAGGCGGCGCTCGGCCAGCTGACGCCGCGGCAGCGGGCCGCCGTGGTGCTGCGCTACTACCAGGACCTGCCCGACCGGCAGGTCGCGGAGGTTCTGGGCTGCCCGGTGGGCACGGCCCGGTCCCATGCCGCGCGCGGGGTGGCCCGGCTCCGCGGGCTGCTGGCCGACGTCATCGAGCCGGTGGGGTGAGGGAGAACCCATGGAGCGCAGGGACCGCACGGACCACAGGGAAGACCGCACGGCTCAGCCGGACGGCGCGGATCGCTTCGAGCGGGAGCTCACGCGGCTCATGCGGCGGGCCGAGCAGCCGGTGCCGTTCGAGGTGCGGCACCGGGAGGCGCTGCGCGCGGGCGTGCGCGCCCGGCGCCGGGTGCGCACGGCGCGCCGGGCCGCCGGGTCCGTCCTGGCGGTGGCCGGGCTCGGCCTGGGCCTGTTCCTGTGGCCGCACGGCCACACCGCCGACCGGCCCACCGCCCCGCGCCCCCGGCCCGCGCTGAGCCCGGCGCCCACGCCGAGCACCTCGCCGTCGCAGCCGCCGTCCGGGACGCCGGGTCCGCCGCCGTCCACGACGACGTCGACGCCGACGGACCTGCCGTCACCGGGCTACGCCACGACCACCTCCGCCCCGCCCGCCGCCCCGGAGGGTTCGACGACCGCCACGTACCCGCCCCCGACGGCCACGGCCATCTCCGGGGAGGACAGCACCACGCCGCCGGCCACCGCGACGGCGAGCGGACCGGCCGGACCGTCGGACGACCCCTCGCCGTCGGTCGGCCCGAGCGACTAGCCGCGCCCCTTCCCCCCTCCCGCCCGCGCACGCCCTTCCGCGCGCCCTACCCACCGGAACAAACAGGTACTTACGTGACATACATCCGACCGAGCCGACCCGCCCGCCCGAGTGGGTCACCGGCCGCGGCACCCTGGCGCACCCCCGTGCCGGTGCCCCAGGAGGACCCCGTCCTGGACGTGACCGTGCCGGTGTTCAACGAGGAGAAGGACCTGGAGCCCAACGTCCGGCGGCTGCACACGCATCTGCGGGACGGCTTCCCCTACCCGTTCCGGATCACCGTCGCCGACAACGCGAGCACCGACCGGACCCCGGTCATCGCCGCCCGGCTCGCCGGCGAACTCCCGGAGGTGGTCTCGCTGCGGCTGCCCGAGAAGGGCCGCGGCCGGGCGCTGCGGGCCGCCTGGTCCGGTTCCCGGGCCCCCGTGCTGGCGTATGTCGACGTGGACCTGTCCACCGGGCTCACCGCGCTGCTGCCGCTGGTGGCCCCGCTGATCTCCGGCCACTCCGACCTGGCCATCGGCACCCGGCTGGCGCCCGGCGCCCGGGTGGTGCGCGGGACCAAGCGCGAGGTCATATCCCGCTGCTACAACGCCCTGCTGCGCTGCACGCTCGCCGTCAGCTTCTCCGACGCGCAGTGCGGGTTCAAGGCGGTCCGGCGGGAGACCGCCGAGCGGCTGCTGCCACTGGTGCGGGACGGGGAGTGGTTCTTCGACACCGAGTTGCTGGTGCTCGCCGAGCGGGCCGGCCTCAGGATCCACGAGGTGCCGGTGGACTGGGTGGACGACCCGGACAGCAGCGTCGACATCCTCGCCACCGCCCTGGCCGACCTGCGCGGGATCGTGCGGATGCGGCGCACGCTGAGCCGCCGCCGGCCGAGGCCGGTGGTCCGGTGACCACGACCCTGTCCGGCATCCGCACCCCGGCCCCCGGGCCCGCGCCCGTCTCCCGGCCGCGGGCCGCCGTCCGCCGCCTCGGGCCGGTCCTCGCCCTGTTCGGCACGCTGAAGCTGGCCGGTTTCTGCTCGTTCATGTACCTGCTGTCCTCCGCCGGGGACTACCGCACCAAGCACCCGCGGTTCGGCGGCGGCGCACACGCCTGGGACGTGCTGGCCACCTGGGACGGCTGGTGGTACCAGCAGATCGCCCTGCACGGCTACGACCCGAAGCTCGTCCCGGTCCCGGGCGCCACCGGCCTGATCACGCTGGAGGGCAACTCGGCGGCGTTCTTCCCGCTCTACCCGGCCCTGATGCGGATGACCTCGGCCGTCACCGGCCTCGGCTCCTACGGCGCCGGGCTGCTGGTCTCCATCGTCGCCTCCTTCGCCGCCGCCCTGGGCATCCACGCCGTCGCCGAGCGGTTCGGCGGCCGGCGGGCCGGGCTCGCGGCGGCCGGGCTGTGGGCGGTGTGGCCGGGCTCGGGCGTGGAGTGGGCGGTCTACTCCGACTCCCTCTACGTGGCCCTGGCCGCCTGGGCCTGCCACGCCGTCCTCACCCGCCGCTGGCTCACCGCCGGCGTCCTCGCCTTCGCGGCCGGCCTCAACCGGCCCACGGCCGCCGCGCTGATCGCCGCGCTCGGCGTGGCCGCGCTGCTGTCCCTGCGCCGCCGGGAGGACGGCGCCCTGCGCCCGCTGCTGGCCACGGCCCTCGCCCCGCTGGGACTGCTCGGCTATCTGCTCTGGGTCGGCGACCGCATGGGCGACCTGGGCGGCTACTTCGCGCTCCAGTCGGGCGCCTGGGCGCACAGCTTCGACTACGGCGAACAGACCCTGGACGTCCTGACGTCCGTACCCGTGGGCAAGTTCGACTACCTCTTCGCCTACCCCTTCGCGGACGTCATCTCCGTCGGGGTCATCCTGCTCGCCTGCGCGCTGCTGCCGTTGCTGCTGCGGCTGCGCCCGCCGGCGGTGCTGGTCGTGTACACCGTCCTCACCCTGGTCCTGGTGCTCGGCAGCCAGCAGATCGTCGCCAACATCTCCCGCTACCTGCTGCCCTGCTTCCCGCTGTTCCTGCCGCTCGCGGTGGCGATGCGCCGGCTGAGCCTGCCCGTGCAGTGCACGCTGCTGGGCATCGCGGCCCTGGCGTCCGGCTCGTACGCCGGCTACGCGCTCTTCGAGCTGGGAGTGCCGTGATCCCGTCCGCCGGCCGGCGACGGCCGGGGCTGTGACGACGAGCCGGTCGGTCCCAGGAAACGCCACGACGGCCGCCACGAACCGGTCGGCGTCGTCGCGCCACGGGTAGTGCCCGGCGCCGGGCCGGACGACGAACTCGGCGGCCGGGAAGAGGCCCGCGAACTCGGCCGTGGTGCGGGGAGGGCTCCCGGGTCGAACTCGCCGGACAGGAGGAGGACGGGCCGTGCGAACCGGGCCGGCGCGGCGCGGGTGGCCGCCGGGGCGAAGGCGGCGACGATCTCCGGGTTCATCCGCTCGTCCTCGATGGCCTGACGGGCCTCGGCCGCCGCGTCCCAGCGGCCGTGGGAGAACGGTGCGACGGCCTTCCAGCGGTCGGGGGTGGCCTCGCCCGCCACGATCGTCTCCAGGGCCGCGAACGCCTCCGGGAACCACGGCTCCTCCCGGCGCAGCCGCGCGGTGCGCAGCCGGAGGTCACCGGTGATCGTGAGGCCGACGGCCCGGACGCTCGGGGTGACCAGCACGAGCCTGCCGACGCCGTCCGGGCGGCGGCTCGCGCAGAGCACGGCCGGATTCGCGGCGGCGCAGTGCGCGAGCAGGTCCATCCGGTCCACGCCCAGGTGTGCACCCAGGGCCTCGACGTCGTCGACCAGCCGGCCGCAACGGCAGGAGGCGGTGTCCCGCGGTGTCGCGGACCGGCCGGTGCCCCGCAGGTCCAGCCTGATCACCCGCCGGTGCGCGGTCAGCCCGCCGAGGCCGGCGAGGTAGGCGGAATCCGTCGGCCTCCGGGCAGACACACCGGCGGGGGGCCGTCCCCGGCCGCGTGGTGGGCGAGCCGGGTCCCGTCGTACGCCGCGGAGGCAGGCATGGCCGGGAGCCTGTCAGCGGCGTACCGGCGAAACCGGGTTCCGGCAGGCGCCCGGACGCCGCGCGGGTCAGGCCAGGCTGTCCCGCCATGCCTGGTGGAGGTCGGCGAACCGGCCCGTGCCGCCGATGAGTTCGTCGGGGTGGCCGTCCTCGACGATCCGGCCGTGTTCCATCACCAGCACCCGGTCGGCGATCTCCACCGTGGAGAGCCGGTGCGCGATCACCACGGCGGTACGGCCCCGCAGGACCGTCGCCATCGCCCGCTGCACCGCCCGCTCCCCCGGGATGTCCAGCGAACTGGTCGCCTCGTCCAGGATCAGCACGGCCGGGTCGGCGAGCAACGCGCGGGCGAAGGCGACCAGTTGGCGCTGCCCGGCGGAGATCCGGCCGCCGCGCTTGCGGACGTCGGTGTCGTAGCCGTCGGGCAGGGCGCTGATGAACTCGTGCGCGCCGATCGCCTTCGCGGCCCGCTCGATCTCCTCCCGGGTGGCCTCGGGCCGGCCGAGGGCGATGTTGTCGGCGACCGTGCCGGAGAACAGGAACGCCTCCTGCGTCACCATGACCACCCCGCGCCGCAGTTCGGGCATCGGCAGCTCGCGCAGGTCCACGCCGTCCAGCAGCACGCGCCCGGCGGAGGGGTCGTAGAACCGGGCGAGCAGCTTGGCCAGGGTGGACTTGCCCGCGCCGGTGGAGCCGACGACCGCGACCGTCTGCCCGGCGGGCAGGGTGAGGTCGAAGCGGGGCAGCACCTCGCCGCCGGTGCGGTAGCCGAACCGGACGCCGTCGAAGACGACCTCGCGTCCCGGGAACTCGGTCTTCCGCGGCGGCAGTTCGCGCGGGCGCTCCGGCTCCGGCACGGACGGCGTCTGCGCCAGCAGTCCGGCGATCTTCTCCAGGGAGGCGGCGGCCGACTGGTAGGAGTTCAGGAACATGCCGAGCCGGTCGATGGGGTCGTACAGCCGGCGCAGGTACAGCACGGCCGCCGCCAGCACACCCAGCTCCAGCGAGCCGGCCGCCACCCGGTGGGCACCCCAGAGCACGATCCCGGCGACCGCGGTGTTGGCCACCAGCCGGGAGCCGACCACATAGCGGGCCATCTCCAGCAGGGAGTCGCCGTTCGTGCGTTCGTGCCGCGTGTTCAGCACGGCGAACTCGGCGTCGTTCGCGGCCTCGCGGCGGAAGGCGCGCACCGGCCGGATGCCGTTCATCGTCTCCACGAACTTCACGATCACCGCCGCGATGGCCGTGGACCGCGCCCCGTACACCCGTGCCGCCCGCCCGCGGTAGAGCCGGACGAGCAGGTACAGCGGCAGGAAGGACGCCACCGCCACCGCGCCGAGGCCGGGGTCGAGCCAGAGCAGCGTCGCCGAGATGTAGACGAAGGACAGGATGACGGTCACCAGCTCCTGGAGCCCCTCGTCGAGGAGTTCGCGCAGCGACTCGACGTCCGTGGTGGAGCGGGAGATGAGCCGGCCCGAGGTGTACCGCTCGTGGAAGTCGACGCTCAGCGCCTGCGCGTGCCGGAAGATCCGCCCGCGCAGGTCCAGCAGCACGTCCTGGCTGACCCGGGCGGAGGTCTCGATGAACGCGAACTGGAGCGCACCGGAGGCGAGCGCGCACAGCAGATAGCCGGCGGCGACCGCGAACAGCGGTCCGTTCCGGTCGTCCCGGAACGCGGGTACGGCGGTGTCGATGGCGTACGCCACCAGCAGCGGGCCCGCCTGCACCGCCGCCTGCTGGAGCAGCAGCAGGAGCGTGGTGAGCGCGACCCGGGCCTTCATGGGCGCGAGCAGCGAGCGCAGCAGGGCGGCGGTGGCGCCGGGCGGGCTGGGCAGGACGTCCCGGTCGAACTGGTCACCCGGGCCGCCCGGGTCGCCCGCGTCCCGGGAGCGGGCCGGGCCGTCGCTGTCGTCGTCGCTGACGGCGGGGGTGGAGGGGGTCGTGGTGGTCAACGGGAGTCCTCCTGTTCCCCGGACATCAGATGGGCGTACTCGGCGTTCTCGCGCAGCAGTTGCTGGTGGGTGCCGACGGCGGCGATCCGGCCGCCCGAGAGCAGGGCGACGCGGTCGGCGAGCAGCACGGTGGACGGGCGGTGGGCCACGATCAGCGCGGTGGTGTCGGCGAGCACCCGGCGCAGCGCGGCCTCCACGGCGGCCTCCGTGTGCACGTCCAGGGCGGACAGCGGGTCGTCCAGCACCAGGAACTCGGGCCGGCCGACCACCGCGCGGGCCAGCGCGAGGCGCTGCCGCTGGCCGCCGGACAGGCTGAGGCCCTGCTCGCCGACGCGGGTGTCGGTGCCCTGCGGCAGCGCGTGCGCGAAGTCGGCCTGGGCGATGGCGAGGGCCCGGTCGAGTTCCGGCTTCCCCGCGGCGTCCCGGGCGCCCATGAGCACGTTCTCACCGACGCTGGCGGAGAACAGCGTGGGTTCCTCGAAGGCCACGGCGACTCTGCCGCGCAGTTCCTCGCGGGACATGGTGGTGATGTCGACGCCGTTGAGCGTGATCCGCCCGGAGGTCACCTCGTGCAGCCGTGGGACGAGCGCGGTGAGGGTGGTCTTCCCGCTGCCGGTGGCCCCGACGAGGGCCATGGACTCGCCGGGGCGGATGTGCAGGTCGACGGCGGTGAGCAGGGGCGGGGAGCCGGGGGGCGCGTCGGGGTAGCGGAACGTCACGTTCTCGAACCGGAGTCCCTGCGCGGCGGCGCGGTGCGCGGCGTCCCGCGCCTGCGGGCGAGGGTCCACGCCCCCGTCCCCGTCCAGTTGGTCCTCCGGCAGCTCGTCCATCACCTCGAAGTACCGCTCCGTGGCGGTCGCCGCCTCCTGACTCATCGCCAGCAGGAACCCGATCGAGTCCACGGGCCAGCGCAGGGCGAGCGCCGTGCTCAGGAAGGCCACCAAGGTCCCGGCGGACAGCTCCCCGTCGGCCACCCGCAGCACCCCCAGCACCAGCGCCGCCCCGATCGCCACCTCCGGCAGCGTCACGATGACGGCCCAGATCGTGGCCAGCAGCCGCGCCTTGCGCAGCTCCGTCCCCCGGAGCCGGCCGGAGAGTTCACGGAAGGCGCGCGCCTGGCTGCGGTGGCGGCCGAAGCCCTTGATGACGCGGATGCCGAGCACACTCTCCTCGACCACCGTCGTCAGGTCGCCGATCTGGTCCTGGGCGCGCCGCGCCACCCGCGCGTACCGCCGTTCGAAGACCACGCACGTCCACATCACGGGGACGGCGGGGCCGAGGATGACCAGTCCCAGCACCCAGTCCTGGAGCAGCATGATGACCAGGCCGACGAGGATGGTGACGCCGTTGACGAGGAGGAACGTCAGCGGGAAGGCGAGGAACATGCGCAGCAGCATCAGGTCGGTGGTGGCGCGCGAGAGCAGCTGACCGGACGCCCAGCGGTCGTGGAAGGCCACCGGCAGCCGTTGCAGACGCCGGTACAGGCCGGCGCGCATCTCCGCCTCGACGTGCGACAGCGGCCGGGCCACGAGCCAGCGCCGTATGCCGAACAGGACCGCCTCGGCGATGCCGAGCAGGAGCAGGTACAGCGCGCCGAGCCATACGCCCGCCGGGTCGCGGTCGGCGACGGGCCCGTCGACCATCCACTTCAGGACGAGCGGGATCACCAGCCCCGTGCAGGAGGCGACGACCGCGACGAACGCGGCGGTGAGCAGCCGGGCGCGCACGGGACGGACGTACGGCCACAGCCTGAGCAGGGTGCGTACGGCGGAACGGTCGGTGGTTTCACGTGTCGTGGGCATCAACCGCGAGCGTACGGACCACCACTGACAACGCCCACCGAGTTTCGGCCCGACCCCGGCCGGGCTTCGTTCCGGGTTCCGCCGGACGGGGCGCCTCGGGGAAGATGGCCGGGCGCGCGCCGAGGGGGCGGGGCGGGCGGATCGGGGGATGGATGATCGACGCGTACGAGGATCCGGGCACGCCCGACACCCGCGGCGGCTGGCGGTTCCTGTGGTGGCTGGTGCGGTGTCAGCCGGGGCGTTCGGTGGCCGGGGCGCTGCTGGGCAGTACCTGGATGGTGCTGCTGGCCGCACAGCCGTACCTGATGGCGCGGGCCGTGGACGACGGGCTGCTGCCGGGGCGGCTCGGAGTGCTCGCCGGGTGGACCGGGGCGATGTTCGTCGTCGGGGCGCTGAACGCCTGGGTGAGCATCCTGCGGCACCGGGTGATGACGCGGGTCCGGATGGACGCCAACTTCCGCACGGTCAAGGTGGTCGTGGGGCATGTGGTGCGGCTGGGGGCCGCGCTGCCGCGCCGGGCCGGGGCCGGTGAGGTCGTCACCATCGGGGTCGGGGACGTGCAGACCCTGGCGTCGGCGCTGACCGTGGTGGGACCGGGGGTCGGCTCGCTCGTGGTCTACGGGGTGGTGGCCGGGCTGCTGCTGGCGATCTCCGCGCCGCTGGCCGCGGTGGTGCTGCTCGGGGTGCCGGTGATCGCGCTGCTCACCGGGCCGCCGGCGCTGCGGCTCCAGCGGGCGGAGAGCGGATACCGCGAGCTCCAGGGGGTGCTCACCGCGCGCATCGGCGACCTCGCGGGCGGGTTGCGCGTCCTCAACGGGCTGGGCGGCAAGGGGCTGGTCGCGGACGCGTTCCGGAACGACTCGCGGCGGTTGCGGGCGCAGGGGTACCGGGTGGGCGCCGTGGCCAGCTGGGTGCAGGCGCTCGGGGTGGGGCTGCCGACCCTGTTCCTCGCCGTGGTGACCTGGCTGGCGGCCCGGCTCACCGCGCAGGGCTCCATGTCGGTGGGCGAGTTGGTCTCGGTCTACGGCTATGTGGCGGTGCTCGTCGGACCGGTCGCCTTCTTCATCCAGATGGCGTACGACCTCAACCGGGGCGTGGTCGCCGCGCGCCGGGCGGTACGGCTGCTGCGGCTGGAACCGGAACCGGACACCGGCACCCTGCCGGCGCCCGCCGGACCGGCCGAGCTGCACGACCCGGCGTCCGGGGTGCGGGTGGTGCCGGGCCGGCTGACCGCACTGGCCGCCGCCCGGCCCGCCGAGGCCGCCGCCGTGGTCGACCGGCTCGGCCGGTACGGGCCCACCGACGCCACCTGGGGCGGGGTACGGCTCGACGCGGTCCCGCTGGCGGACGTACGGCGGCGCCTGCTGGTCGCGGACAACGAGGCGGACCTGTTCGCCGGGCCGCTGCGGGAGGTGCTGGCCGCCGCGCACCCGGCCGACGGGGCGGCGCTGCGCCGGGCGGTGTACGCGGCGGCGGCCGAGGACGTGGTCCGGGGCCTGCCGGGCGGCCTGGACTCGGCGGTGGCCGGGCAGGGGCGCAGCCTCTCCGGCGGACAGCGGCAACGCGTGCGCCTCGCCCGGGCGCTGCTGGCCGACCCCGAGGTGCTGCTCGCCGTGGAACCGACCTCGGCCCTGGACGCCCACACGGAGGCGGCGGTCGCCGACCGGCTCCGGGCGGCACGGGAGGGCCGCACCACGCTGGTGACGACGACGTCCCCGCTGGTCCTGGCCCGGGCGGACACGGTCGTGTTCCTGGCCGACGGCAAGGTCGCGGCGACCGGGTCGCACCCGTGCCTGCTGGCGCGGGAACCGGCGTACCGGGCGCTGGTCGCGCGGGACGGCGGGGAGACGGGGGACGCGACGGACCCGGCGGCCTCCGCGACCACGGCAGGCGCGACGACCCCACCCGCGCAGGAGCCCCCGCATGGCCTCCGGTGATGCCCTGCTGCCCGTCGCCGACCGGGCGGCCGTGCGGCGGGCCACGGTGCGGCTGGTGTCGGCCGACCGGTGGGCGTTCGCCGGGGCACTGGGGCTGAACGCGCTGGCCGCCGCGGCGGGGCTGGCGGGGCCCTGGCTGGTGGGCCGGATCGTCGACGAGGTGCGGGCCGGGCACGGGGTCGGCGCGGTGGACCGGCTGGCGTCCTGGATCGTGGTGTGCGCGCTGGCGCAGACCCTGCTGGCCCGCTGCGCGCGGTACGTCGGGCACCGGTTCGGGGAGCGCGCGCTGGCCCGGGTCCGCGAGGAGTACGTCGAGCGAGTGCTGGCGCTGCCCGCCTCCGTGGTCGAGCGGGCCGGCACCGGCGATCTGACCGCGCGGGGCACGGCGGACGTGGCGACCGTCGGCACGACCCTGCGGGACGTCGGCCCCGAGCTGCTGGTCAACGCCGTGCAGGCGGTCTTCGTGCTGGGCGCGGTGTTCGCGCTCGACCCCCTGCTGGGGGCGTTCGGCCTGCTCGGTCTCACCCCGATCCGGCTGGCGCTGCGCTGGTACCTGCGGCGCGCCCGGGACGGCTATCTCGCCGAGGGGGCGGCGACCTCGCGGGTCGCGGAGATCGTCGCGGCGACGGCGGCCGGCGCGCGGACCGTGGAGGCGCTCGGGCTGCGGGAACGGCGGATCGCGGCGAGCCGGGACGCGCTGGAGGCGTCCCGCCGTACCCGTCTGTACACCCTGCGCCTGCGGTCGGTGTTCTTCCCGGCGGTCGAGGTGACGTACACCGTCCCCGTGGTCGGTGTGCTGCTCCTCGGCGGCTGGCTGCACGCCCGGGGGGCGGTCGGGGTGGGCGCGGTGGTGGCGGCGGCGCTGTACCTGCGGCAGTTCACCGAACCGCTGGACCAGATTCTGATGCGGGTGGAGCAACTACAGAGCAGCGGGGCCTCGTTCGCACGCGTGGAGGGGCTGGCGCAGGCGCCCCGGGGCGGGGGCGAGGGCGCGTCCGCGGTGCCGGCGGACGACCGGATCGAGGTGCGCGGGGTGCGGTACGCGTACGAGCGCGGCGGCGAGGTGCTGGGCGGGGTGGACCTGACGGTACGGCCCGGGGAGCGGCTCGCCGTGGTGGGGCCGTCCGGCGCCGGGAAGACCACCCTGAGCCGGCTGCTCGCGGGCGTCGACCGGCCCGGTTCCGGCACGGTGACGGTGGGCGGGGTGCCGGTGGCCGGGCTGGCACCGGAGCTGCTGCGCCGGCAGGTGGTGCTGGTCACCCAGGAGCACCACGTCTTCCTGGGGACCGTGCGGGACAACCTCCTCATCGCCGAACCCGGCGCCGCCGACGACGCCTTGTGGTCGGCGCTCGCGGCCGTGGGTGCCGAGGACTGGGTGCGGGGCCTGCCGGACGGGCTCGACACCCGGCTGGGCGAGGGCGGCCGGCCGACGGACGGTTCGCAGGCCCAGCAACTGGCCCTCGCGCGCGTGGTCCTGGCCGACCCGCACACGCTGATCCTCGACGAGGCAACGGCCCTGCTGGATCCGGCCACCGCCCGGCACACCGAGCGCGCCCTCGCCGCGGTACTCGAGGGCCGTACGGTCATCGCCATCGCGCACCGCCTGCACACGGCGCACGACGCGGACCGGGTGGCGGTGATGGAGGGCGGCCGGGTGACCGAACTGGGCACGCACGAGGAGCTGGTGGCGGCGGGCGGTGCGTACGCGGCGCTGTGGCGGGCGTGGCACGGGCGGGCGCCCGGGGGGTGATCCGCCGGGGCGCCCCGAGCGGTGATCCGGCGCCCCGAGCGGTGGTCCGCTGCCCCGAACGGTGGACCGCCCGCCCAACAGTCCGCATACCGAACTTGAACATCCGGTCAACGAACCATTTCCGGCCAAGTTAGTGACGCGGTCCTGACAAGTGGTGAGATCACCTGCCACTCTTCCCTGGCCGACTCACAGCAACCCCACAGTTTCCGCACTTCTGTGTGAGCGGCTCCGCACCTGCACGTGGCTTTCGCGTAACGCCTTGTTCTGCCCGGATGCCCCAACCCACCGTCCGGTCTCCCCGGCCGCGCGACCCGCGGTCACGCAGAAGGAGTCAGTGTGAGAAGCAATTCCTCTCGCGGACACACCTCCCACACCTCGCACCGCCACACCGCGCACCGCCGCACCGCCACCGTCGCCCTCGCCGGTGTCGCCGCCCTGATCGCCGCCGCCGTCCAGTCCGGCGCGGCCACCGCCGCGCCGGCGGCACCGCGGGCCGGCCAGGCCCACGCGGCGGTCGGGCTCACACCCGCGCAGCGCGCCGAGCTGATACGCCACGCCGCCGCCGGCACGGCCGCCGCCGCCCGGCAGATCGGCCTCGGCGCCCAGGAGAAGCTGGTCGTCAAGGACGTCGTCAAGGACGCCGACGGCACGCTGCACACCCGTTACGAGCGCACGTACGGGGGTCTGCCGGTACTCGGCGGGGACCTGGTGGTGACCACCGCCAGGTCGGGCAAGACCATGGACGTGATCCGGGCCACCGGCGCCACGCTCAAGGTCGCCGGACTCACCCCGGCCGTGTCGAAGGCCGCCGCCGAGAAGCAGGCCGTCCAGCGGGCGAAGGCGCTCGGCGGGACCAGGTCGGCCGCGGACAGCGTCCGCAAGGTGATCTGGGCGGCGAGCGGCAAGCCCGTGCTGGCGTACGAGACGGTCGTCGGCGGCCTCCAGGACGACGGCACCCCGAACCAGCTGCACGTCGTCACGGACGCGGCCACCGGCAAGAAGCTCTTCGAGTACCAGGGCGTCAGGAACGGCATCGGCAACACCCAGTACAGCGGACAGGTCACGCTGACCACGACCCAGTCGGGCTCGGCGTACACGCTCACCGACGGGGCGCGCGGGGGCCACAAGACGTACAACCTGAACCGGGGCACCTCCGGCACCGGCACCCTGTTCTCGCAGACCAGCGACACCTGGGGCAACGGGACCACGTCGAACGCGGCCACCGCGGGCGCGGACGCCCACTACGGCGCCGCGGTCACCTGGGACTTCTACAAGAGCGCGTTCGGTCGCAGCGGCATCAGGAACGACGGCGTCGGCGCCTACTCCCGCGTGCACTACGGCAACGCCTACGTGAACGCGTTCTGGGACGACAGCTGCTTCTGCATGACCTACGGCGACGGCTCCGGCAACGCCAAGCCGCTGACCGCGATCGACGTCGCCGGCCACGAGATGAGCCACGGCGTCACCTCCAACACCGCGAACCTGAACTACAGCGGGGAGTCCGGCGGCCTGAACGAGGCGACCAGCGACATCATGGGCACCGGCGTGGAGTTCTACGCCAACAACTCCTCCGACGTCGGCGACTACCTCATCGGCGAGAAGATCGACATCAACGGTAACGGCACCCCGCTGCGCTACATGGACAAGCCCAGCAAGGACGGCGCGTCCAAGGACAGCTGGTACTCGGGCATCGGCGGCGTCGACGTGCACTACTCGTCCGGCCCCGCGAACCACTTCTTCTACCTGCTCAGCGAGGGCAGCGGCGCCAAGGTGGTCAACGGCGTCAGCTACAACTCGCCGACGTCGGACGGGCTTCCCGTCACCGGCATCGGCCGGGACAAGGCGCTCCAGATCTGGTACCGGGCGCTGACCACCAAGTGGACGTCCACGACCAACTACGCGGGCGCCCGCACCGGCACGCTCGCGGCGGCCGGCGAGCTGTACGGCACCACCAGCGCCGAGTACAAGGCGGTGCAGGACGCCTGGGCGGGCGTCGGGGTCGGCTCGCGCTCCGGTGGCGGGGGCGGCGGCGGTACGTCGTACGAGAGCACCACGCCGGTGCCGGTGCCGGACAACGGCGCCGCCGTCACGTCGGACATCAGTGTCTCCGGCCGCAGCGGGAACGCGCCGAGCAACCTCCAGGTGAGCGTCGACATCACCCACACCTGGCGCGGCGACCTGGTGATCGACCTCGTCGGCCCGTCGGGCACCGCCTACCGGCTGAAGAACTTCAGCTCCTCGGACTCGGCGGACGACGTGAACGAGACCTACACGGTCAACACCTCGGCGGAATCGGCCAACGGCACCTGGAAGTTGCGGGTGCAGGATCAGGCCACCTACGACACCGGAACACTCAACGGCTGGAAGCTGACCTTCCCGTAAACCGCACGCCACGGGCCCGGGACCACGGGGCTGTCCGGGGGCCGAGGCCCTCGGACAGCACCCGGTTCATCTGCCTGCAATGTTTCTCAGACAGTTGATTTTCAGCCAACATCACGTCAGGGGCCTGACATGTACGCGTCCTTGATGTCACTCTCTCTCCACCCGCCGCAGCAGCACAGCAACTTCACAACGCCACACATTCCGGCCAGTAACCCCACACTGCCCGGACTCCCCCACGAGAAGGAGCTTCTGTGAGCCCCCTCTACGCGCGTCACAAGCGCACCACTCTCGCCATCGCCACCGCCGTCGCCGCCGGAGCCCTGCTCGCCACCGGTGTCACCACCAGTGCCACCGCCCAGCCCGCGGCCAAGCCGCTCGCCTCCGCCCCGACCGCGCTGTCCGCCGCTGCGCGCACCACCCTGATCCAGCAGGCCCAGGCCGACGCGGCCGGCACCGCCCGGCAGATAGGCCTCGGCACCCAGGAGAAGCTGGTCGTCAAGGACGTCGTCAAGGACGTCGACGGCACCGTCCACACCCGCTACGAGCGCACCTACGCGGGCCTGCCGGTGCTCGGCGGCGACCTGATCGTCCACACGGCCAAGTCCGGCAAGACCCAGGGCGTCACCAAGGCGACCAAGTCGGCCATCAAGGTGGCCTCGCTCAAGCCGCAGATCACCGCCGCCAAGGCCGAGAAGCAGGCGGTGTCCGCCGCCAGGACGCTGGGCTCCGCCAAGGCCACCGCGGACGGCGCCCGCAAGGTGATCTGGGCCGGCTCCGGCAAGCCCGTCCTCGCCTACGAGACCGTCGTCGGCGGCCTCCAGGACGACGGCACCCCGAACCAGCTGCACGTCATCACCGACGCGGCCACCGGCAAGAAGCTCTACGAGTACCAGGGCGTCGAGACCGCGACCGGCAAGACGCTGTACTCCGGCACGGTCACGCTCAACTCCGTGCAGTCGGGCTCGACCTACCAGCTCACCGACAGCGCGCGGGGCAACCACAAGACCTACAACCTGGCCCGCAAGACGTCCGGCACGGGCACCCTGGTGGCCAGCTCCACCAACGTCTTCGGCACCGGTACCGCCTCCAGCTCCTCCTCCGACCAGACCGCGGCCGCCGACGCCGCCTACGGCGCGGCCGAGACCTGGGACTTCTACAAGAGCACCTTCGGCCGCAACGGCATCAAGAACAACGGTGTCGGCGCCTACTCCCGCGTGCACTACGGCAACGCCTACGTGAACGCGTTCTGGGACGACAGCTGCTTCTGCATGACCTACGGCGACGGCTCCGGCAACGTCGACCCGCTGACCTCGCTGGACGTGGCCGGCCACGAGATGAGCCACGGCGTCACCTCCAACACCGCCGGCCTGAACTACAGCGGTGAGTCCGGCGGCCTGAACGAGGCCACCTCCGACATCTTCGGCACGGGCGTGGAGTTCTACGCCAACAACTCCTCCGACGTCGGTGACTACCTCATCGGCGAGAAGATCGACATCAACGGCGACGGCACCCCGCTGCGCTACATGGACAAGCCCAGCAAGGACGGCGCCTCGGCCGACTACTGGTCCTCGTCCGTCGGCAGCAAGGACGTGCACTACTCGTCCGGCGTCGCGAACCACTTCTTCTACCTGCTGTCCGAGGGCAGCGGTTCGAAGACCATCAACGGCGTGACCTACAACTCGCCGACCTACAACGGCGCAGCGGTCACCGGCATCGGCCGCGCCAAGGCGCTCCAGATCTGGTACAAGGCGCTGACCACGTACATGACGTCGACGACCAACTACAAGGCCGCCCGCACGGCGACCCTGAACGCGGCGTCCGCGCTGTACGGCTCCGGCAGCGCCGAGTACAACGCGGTCGCGGCGGCCTGGACGGCGGTCAACGTCAGCTAGTCCGCGCCGGCTCCTAAAGGGGCGGCACCCGGGAAGCGGTTCTTCCGGGTGCCGCCCTACCCTTGTGACCCATGTCCTCGGCGCCCTTCACCTACGAGCCGGTCGGCGCGACCCGCGACGATCTCACCTTCTGCCCGCCCGGCTTCCACCCCATGCTGGTCCGCACCCGCCTCGGCGAGGGCCAGGAGGTGTTCCAGCGAGCCGCCGAGGCGGTCCTGACCTGGGAGATGCACCGCGCGCTGGGCGTCGGCATAGACGCCGGCGCCGACCGCGCCGCCCCCGGAACCGACGTCACCGTCACCCTGGCCGGCGTCATCAAGGCCCCCTGCCGCATCATATGGACGGCCGAGGAACACCGCCGGGCCGGCTGGGCCTACGGCACTCTCGAAGGCCACCCCGAGTGCGGCGAGGAGGCCTTCGTGGTCGACCGCACCGGCGACGGCACGGTCTGGCTGACGGTGGCGGCCTTCAGCAAGGCCGCCAAGTGGTACGCCCGCGCGGGCGGCCCGGCGACCCGCGGACTGCAACACGCGTACGCGCGACGCTGCGGGGCGGTACTGCGGAGGCTGAGCGGGGGGCTGCCCGAGGCATGACCGTTCACGAAGGTCGAGATCCGGTCGTCCTGCTGACCGGACCGCCGCTCCGCGTTGCGATCCAGAACGCGGCGGTGTGATGATCCGGCCGTGAACGATCACGGGGGCGACGCCGGATCGCCGGCGAAAATGCCGAGGTCACTGCTGTACGACTATATGAATCCGGTCGCCGCGGACCAGCGGCACACAACCGCACCGGAGGCGGCCGAAGGCGTCGGTTTGCCCGAGCGTGACGCAACGCGGACCGAGGCCGCTGAGCGCGGGCGGCACGAGTTCGCGGTCTTGCTGGGTGAGTTCCGGCGTACGGCCGTGCTGGTCCCCCTCGACCCGGAGACCGGCAGTCCTCTGACAGCCGATTTCAGCGGTGTGCGCTGGTTCTACGCCTTCTCGAACGAGGGGGCGTTGGCGCGTTTCGCCTTCGCGCGGGGTGAGGGTGACCGGGAGTGGCCGTATCAGCGGTGGCTGGGGGCGCGTCTGCTGGACGCGGCGGTTCCGGCGGCCGGGGTGCCGTGCGGGGTGGCGCTGGACTGCGCGGACGGGGAGGACGGCATGGTCTTTCCCCCGGTGCGCGGGATCGTGCCGGACGAGGTGGCGGTGGACGCCTGCGAGGTCGCGGTGAACGAGGGGGAGGGACGGTGACCGGGGGCGGCGGCAAGGATCTGGCGACGCAGGGGCTCGGCCTGATCGCCAAGGGCCTGACCGAGGCCCTGGGGGAGCTGAGGGAACTCGGCATGGTCGGCGAGGCCGGTGCCGGGCGTGGCTTCTCCGACATCGCCCTGTCCGGACTGGAGCTGGGCCACGAGGGCCTCACGGACGAGTTCACGTCGTTCTGCGAACGCTGGGAGTGGGGCGTGCGGTCGCTGATCGACGAGGGCAACGGCTTCGCCGCGAGGACGGGCCTGGCGGCGGGCACCTACTACGAGACCGACCAGTACGTGGAGGGCACCTTCAAGATCGTCACCAACGCGGCCGTCGGCAATCCGTACGCCTCCGAGGAGGACGTGGAGAAGACGGGCTGGGGTGACATCGCCTCCTCCGGCGCGTACGGCGGGGACGTGGACTACAGCAAGGAGTCCTTCGAGCAGGCATGGGACACCAGCAAGCAGGGCTGGAAGGACGCCACCCGCGATGTGCTGACCTCCCGCACCCTGGGACCGGTGCCCGGGGTGAACCCCGAGAACCTGCACAGCGCGCTGGGCATGTCCGACGAGCGGTACGACCGGCTGGTGGACGACGTCTCCGGGCCCTCGCCCGAGGCACGCGCCCAGGCCGCCGAGCAGCAGCACGGTGAGGGCTGATGGGGGTCTTCGGTGACATCGGCGACGGCCTGAACAGCGCCCTGGGCTACGGCGAACACCTCTACGACAAGGGCAAGGAGAAGCTCGGCGAGGCGGTCGACTACGGCACCGACAAGCTGGGCGGGGCACTGGACTACGTCGGCGCCCACGACTGGGCCGACACCGTGGAGGACTGGGGCGACGGGATCGCCTCCGACCTCGGGGCGACCCCGGGTGAGCAGCAGCTCGGCCAGAGCGAGGAGGCCAACGAACTCGTCCACGGAAACCCGGGCAAGATCCGTGGGAGCGCCAAGCACCTGCGGGACTTCCACGGCGCGTTCGACAAGGTCGGCCAGGGACTGAAGAAGGTCGACTCCTCCGGCTGGCAGGGCGAGGGCGGCGACGCCTTCCGGGAGAAGTTCGCCGTGCACCCCGCCAAGTGGGCCCAGGCGGCCGAGGCGTGCGGTACGGCGGCGACCGCGCTGGAGTCGTACGCCGACACCGTCAAGTGGGCACAAGAACAGGCCAAGGAGGCCGTCGAGCTCTACAAGAAGGGTGTGAAGGCGTCCAAGGACGCGGTGGAGGCGTACGACAAGAAGGCCGACGCCTACAACGCCAAGATCAAGGCCGAGGAGGACCCCGGCCCCGAACCGGAGCCCTTCCACGACCCGGGCAAGGCCGACATCCAGGCCGCACACGCCAAGCTCGCCGAAGCCCGCACACAGCGCAACACCGCCGCCTCGGAGGCCCAGGGCAAGGTCAAGGCCGCCCTGACCCACGCCCCCGCCGAACCCCCGCCCCTGAACCGCCTCAAGAACGACTTCACCGACCAAGCACTCTCCACCGGCATCGAACTCACCCACTTCGCCGGCGGCGTGGCCAAAGGCACCGCCGGCCTGGTCAACTTCGCGCGCGGCCTGAACCCCGCCGACCCCTACAACCTCACCCACCCCGCCGCCTACCTGCAGAACGTCAGCATGACGCTCTCCGGCCTGACCTCCACCGCCGCCCACCCCGAACGCACCGCGAAGACCATGTGGGACGAAGCCCGCAAGGACCCCTCCGAGTTCGGCGGACGCCTGCTGCCCGAGGTGATCGGCACGAAGGGCACGGGACTGGCCCGGGGAGGACTGCGGCTCGGGCTGAAGAAGGGCGCGGAGGAAGTCGCGGAGCAGGGAGTGCGCAAGGGTGCCCGGAACGCTGTCGAGGAGGGCGCGGAGGATGTCTCCCGACGCCCGGTCGACAAGGTCTGCGAGAAGGACCCCGTCGACGTCGCTACCGGCCGCATGCTGCTCCCGCAGATCGACGTCGCACTCCCCGGCACACTGTCCCTTGTCGTCAAGCGCCAGTTCGAATCGTCGTACCGGCTCGGTGGCTGGTTCGGTCCAACCTGGTCCTCCACGCTCGACCAGCGCCTGGAGATCGACCCACAGGGCGTCGTCTACGTCGGCGAGGACGGCCTGGCACTCGCCTACCCGCACCCGGCCCCGGGCCTGCCCACCCTGCCCACCCACGGCCCCCGCCTCCCCCTGGACCGCGTGGACGACGGCTACACCCTCACCGACCCCGAGACGGGTCAAGTACGGCACTTCGCCGACCGCTCCGAGAGCCTGGCCGTACTCGAACAGATCGACGACCGCAACGGCAACTGGATCACCTTCGAGTACGACATCACCGGAGCACCCAGCACGCTCACCCACAGCGGCGGTTATCGCCTGCTGGTATCGACCGCCAACGGTCGTGTCACCGCGCTGCGCCTGGCGGGCGCGGCAGCGGACGGCAACGGCCGGGAACTGATCCGTTACGACTACGCCGACGGCCACCTCACCGAGGTCGTCACACCCCCCGGCCACCCCACCCGCTTCGAGTACGACGAGCGGGGTCGCATCACCTCGTGGTCCGACACGAACGACAGTCACTTCACCTACGACTACGACGACGAGGACCGCTGCACCCATCAGTCCGGCGCCGCCGGACACCTGGCCTCGGCCTTCACCTACGCGCCAGCGGATCCCGGCACCGGTGAGCACACCACGACCGTCACCGATTCACACGGCCACACCACCCACTACCTGATCAATCGCCGGTGCCAGGTCATCGCCGAGACCAACGCTATGGGCGCCACCACCCGTTACACCCACGACCGTTACAACCGCCTGCTGTCCGCGACGGACCCACTGGGCCACACGACGACGTTCGAGTACGACGCCGCCGGCAACCTCACGCGGGTTGTCCGCCCGGACGGCCGCGAGGCACGGGCGGAGTACAACGACCTCGGCCTGCCGGTGAAGGTCGTGAACCCGGACGGCACGGTGATCCGCCAGACCTACGACGAGCGAGGCAACCGCACGTCGGTCACGGACCCGGCGGGCCAGACGACCCGGTTCACACACGACGAGGCCGGCCATCTGACGTCGGTGACGGATGCCCTGGGTCACACGACGACGGTCGTCTGCGACCGCTCCGGTCTACCGGTGGGCACAGCGGATCCGCTGGGGGCAGTGACCCGCTATGAACGAGACGCGCTCGGCCACCCGACCACCATCACGGACCCTGCCGGCGCCACGACACGGCTGGAATGGTCCACGAAAGGGCACCTGACCCGTCGCACGGCCCCGGACGGCACGACGGAGACGTGGACGTACGACGGCGAGGGAAACCGCACGAGCCACACGGACCCGCTCGGCGGGGTCAGCCGCTACGAGTACACCCACTTCGACCTGCTGACGGCCCGCACGGGCCCGGACGGCGTCCGCTACGAATTCGACCACGACACGGAACTACGCCTGACGAAGGTCACGAACCCGCAGGGCCTCACTTGGACGTACGAGTACGACGCGGCCGGCCGCCTGGTGGCGGAGACGGACTTCGACGACCGCACGCTGACGTACGAGTACGATCCGGCGGGCCGCCTGGTCGCGCGGCGCAACGCCCTCGGCCAGGAGGTGACCTTCGAGCGGAACGAACTCGGCCAAGTGCTGCGAAAGAACGTGGCAGGCCGGGTCACGACGTACGCCTACGATCTCACCGACCAACTCGCCCAGGCGGTGGGCCCGGACGGCACAACACTGATCTTGCTGCGAGACCGCCACGGCCGCCTGCACTCCGAGAGTGTCAACGGCCGCACGGTGGCCTATACCTACGACGCCTTGGGCCGCCGCACGGGCCGCACCACCCCGACCGGGGCCAGGACGACATGGTCGTACGACCCGGCAGGCCGTCGTACAAGCATGGTGGCGTCGGGCCGGCCGATCGACTTCACGTATGACGAGGCGGGCCGCGAGCTGACCCGCCACATAGGCGCCACGGTCACCCTGAATCACACTTTCGACGTCAGGGGCCGCCTCACGAGTCAGTCGGTAACCGGCGTCGGGGGCCACAGACTCCAGTACCGGACGTACGCCTACCGCGCCGACGGCAACCTGATCGGCATGGACGACCACCTGTCCGGCACCCGCCGCTTCGACCTCGACGCGGCCGGCCGGGTGACGGCAGTACACGCGGCCGGCTGGACGGAGCGGTACACGTACGACGAGGCGGGCAACCAGACCCAGGCGTCATGGCAGTCGGCCCACCCGGGCCAAGAGGCGACTGGGCCGCGCAGCTACATGGGCACCCGCATCACCCGAGCCGGCAACGTCCGTTACGAACACGACGCACTGGGCCGCATCACCCTCCGCCAGAGGACCCGCCTGTCCCGCAAACCCGACACCTGGCGCTACGAATGGGATGCCGAGGACCAACTGACAGCGGTGGTGACCCCGGACGGCACGCGCTGGCGCTACACCTACGACCCCCTGGGCCGCCGCACGGCGAAGCTCCGATTGGCCGAGGACGGCGAAACGGTGGTGGAGCGGGTGGACTTCACCTGGGACGGCACAACCCTCTGCGAACAGACGACGACGTCCGCCGACCTCCCCCACCCGGTCACCCTCACCTGGGACCACCAGGGCCTGCGCCCGCTCTCCCAGACGGAACGCATCACCGCGGCCAACGCTCCACAGCAGGAAATCGACTCCCGCTTCTTCGCCATCGTCACCGACCTGGTCGGCACCCCGAGCGAACTGATCGACGAACAGGGCGACATCGCCTGGCGCACCCGCAGCACCCTGTGGGGAACAACGGCATGGTCGGCGAACAGCAGCACCTACACCCCCTTACGCTTCCCGGGCCAGTACTACGACCCGGAAACCGGCCTCCACTACAACTACTTCCGGCACTACGACCCCGAAACGGCCCGGTATCTCACACCGGACCCCCTCGGACTCGCGCCCGCACCCAACCCGGCCACGTACGTGCACAACCCGCACAGCTGGACCGATTCGCTGGGCCTCGCGCCTGACGCCTGCCGTAAGTTGGGATTGTCACCGGCCGCGCAACGAGCCATTGAAAAATTCGAAAACATAAGGAAGGACCCACTTGGCGATGTGAACTCGCAACCGAATCACAACCACTATGACGCGGCCAGGCGAGAGGCAAGCGGCGAAGTAGTCGCCCGGAAAGCTGACGGAACACCGTTCGATCACATCGCGGAATTGAAACAGGCGCGGGACGGCTTGGACAGGGCACGGAGAGTTCTGGAACGTGAGATTGAGGGCCCTCCGGAAACGCTGACTGACCGGGGAGTCGAGGTCTTGATCGCCAAGCGCAAGGAGGTAATCGGAGAGCTTGACCGTCTCAACGGATTCCTGCATTCGATCGGACATCGCTAGGCTACTGGAATGGAGGAGATCATGCTCTCGGAGTTGATTGACAAAAGCAGGTCGATCGAGGAACTGGAGGGGGATCGATGGCCCGATCCTCCGGGGGACAGCACGACCTTGGTGCGCAGCGTTCACGATTTGAGGAGGCGAGCCATCAAAGATCTCGACGTGGAGGGACTACGTCGGCTGATCGCGCAAGATGTCGGCCTTCATTGGCTCCTTCCCGTTGCTCTGGACTTCCTGCGCGAAACGGCGCCGCAGGAAGCGGCAGGCGGCTGGTACGACGACGACTTGCTTTCGGCGGCATTGACGCGAAAGGAGTCAGTATGGAGGAATGCACCGGAACTCGCACGTCACCTTGATGACACAGTGCGCATGCTCACCGACCTCTCGCCTTACGTTCAGAGGGAGGTGGAAGAATTCCGAGCCACTCTGTCGGACGTGCTGTGAGCGCTTACGCATTATCCGCGCCTGAGCAGCCGCTTCAGGTCCGTCACCACACTGCCTTGTCCGCGTAGGTCTCCCGTGCACGGGCCAGGAACCCTGACGGAGGCCGGTGCCAGGTCGCCCACATCCGCGTCCCGCCCCCGGCTCCCTGGAGGGAGGCAGGACGGGAAGCGGAGTGCTCACCGGTAGCAGAGGGCCTGTCCTGCCGCGTCGTTCCTCACCGCAACACCATCCCCGCCCCCTCCACCACCTCCCCCGACGGCACCGTCACCAGGCCGAGTTCCGCGGCGGAGGACAGCAGGGGGTGGGTGGGGAGGATGCGGACCGTGTAGCCGTAGGGGCCGGTGCGGTCCAGGGAGAGGGGGCCCTCGTAGAGGAGGCGGCCCTCCAGGTCGGGGGTGCCGGCCGGCTTCAGGGGGACCACCGTGGCGTCCGTGATGCGGTCCTCCGCGTCCACCCGCCCGGACACCGCCTGCACCTCCACGTCGTCCGGGCCCAGTTCACCCAGGCCGACCCGCACCCGCAGGCCCACCGTGCCGCCCAGTTCCGCCGTGGCCGTCGTCGCCGTCGTCTCGACGTGGTCGACGCTCACCCCCGGCCAGGCGGCCCGCACCCGCGCCTTCCACTCGGCGAGGTCCCGGGCCGTGTCGGGAGTCAGCGCGCGGTGCGCCCGCGCGGCGGGGGCGTAGAGCCGGTCGACGTACTCCCGGACCATGCGGCCGGCCAGCACCTTCGGGCCGAGCAGGGACAGGGTCTGGCGGACCATCTCGATCCAGCGGTCGGGCAGACCGGCGCGCCCGCGCTCGTAGAAGCGGGGCGTGATCCGCTGCTCCAGCAGGTCGTACAGAGCGGCGGCCTCGATGTCGTCCCGCCGGTCGGGGTCGGTGCCGGAGCCGTCCGCGGTCGGGATGGCCCAGCCGAAGTCCGGCTGGAACCACTCGTCCCACCAGCCGTCCAGGACCGAGAGGTTGAGGCAGCCGTTCAGCGCCGCCTTCATGCCGGAGGTGCCGCAGGCCTCCAGGGGGCGCAGCGGGTTGTTCAGCCAGATGTCGCAGCCCGGGTAGAGCTTCTGCGCCATCGCCATGCCGTAGTCGGGGAGGAAGACGATCCGGTGGCGGACCCGCGGGTCGTCGGCGAAGCGGACCAGCTCCTGCACCAGGCGTTTGCCGCCGTCGTCCGCCGGGTGCGCCTTGCCCGCGACCACGATCTGCACCGGGCGCTCCGGGTGCAGCAGCAGCTCCATCAGGCGGTCGCGGTCGCGGAGCATCAGCGTCAGGCGTTTGTACGACGGGACGCGGCGCGCGAAGCCGATCGTCAGGACGTCCGGGTCCAGCACCCCGTCGATCCAGCCCAACTCGGCATTCCCCGCGCCCCGTTGCCGCCACGACGCCCGCAGCCGCTCCCGTACCTCCAGCACCAGCTGCTCGCGCAGGGTGCGGCGCAGCTCGAAGATCTCCTGGTCCGGGATGTCCGCGACCGCGTCCCAGCGCTCGGAGCGGCCGACGCTCAGCGCGTCCTCGGCCCGCTGGACGCCGATCTGCCGGACGCCGAGCCGCAGCACCTCCGGCGCCACCCAGGTCGGCGCGTGCACTCCGTTGGTCACGGAGGTGATCGGCACCTCCTCGGCGTCGAATCCCGGCCACAGTCCGGCGAACATGTTCCGGCTGACCTGCCCGTGCAGCAGCGACACCCCGTTGGCCCGCTGGGCCAGCCGCAGCCCCATCACGGCCATGTTGAACAGGTTCGGCTCGCCGCCCGGGTAGGTCTCCATGCCCAGCGCCAGGACGCGCTGCACCTCGATGCCGGGCAGTTCGGCGTCCGGTCCGAAGTGCCGGCCCACCAGCTCCCGGTCGAAGCGGTCGATGCCGGCCGGGACGGGGGTGTGCGTGGTGAACACCGTTCCGCCCCGCACGGCCTCCAGGGCCGAGTCGAAGTCCAGCTCGTCGGCGCACAGTTCGGCGATCCGCTCCAGGCCGAGGAAGCCCGCGTGCCCCTCGTTGGTGTGGAACACCTCCGGCTCCGGGTGCCCGGTGAGCCGGCAGTACGTCCGTACGGCCCGCACACCTCCTATGCCGAGCAGCATCTCCTGGAGCAGCCGGTGCTCGCTGCCGCCGCCGTAGAGCCGGTCGGTCACCCCGCGTTCGCCGAGCTCGTTCTCCTCCACGTCCGAGTCGAGCAGCAGCAGCGGCACCCGGCCCACCTGCGCGAGCCAGATCCGGGCGCGCAGCGCCTTGCCGCCGGGCAGCGCGAGGGAGACCTGCGCCGGGGTGCCGTCGGCCTCCTTCAGCTGGGTGAGCGGCAGTTCGTTCGGGTCGAGCACCGGGTAGTGCTCCTGCTGCCAGCCGTCCCGGGAGAGGGTCTGCCGGAAGTACCCGTGCCGGTACAGCAGCCCCACCCCGATCAGCGGCACCCCGAGGTCGCTGGCCGCCTTCAGGTGGTCGCCGGCGAGGATGCCGAGGCCGCCGGAGTACTGCGGGAGCGCGGCCGTGATGCCGAACTCGGGCGAGAAGTAGGCGACGGCGGCGGGCAGGCCGTCGGCCTGTTCCTGGTACCAGCGGTCGCCGGTGAGGTAGTCGTCGAGGTCGTCGGCGGCGGCGGTGAGGCGGCGCAGGAACCGCCGGTCCCCGGCCAGCTCGGCCAGCCTGGCCGGCCGTACGCTGCCGAGCAGCCGCACCGGGTCGCCGCCGGCCCCGGCCCAGCCCTCGGGGCTGACGGACTGGAACAGGTCGCGCGTTTCGGCGTGCCAGGACCAGCGCAGATTCCGCGCCAGGTCGCTCAGGGGCCGCAGGGGGTCGGGGAGTACGGGACGGACGGTGAACCGACGGATCGCCTTCACATGCCACCTCGACGCGTCGCGGGGTGAGACGCACGGCGTTGTACGTCTCGTCGTCTTCGACGGTAGTGGTTACCGCGCGGTCGGTGGGGACGTACCCGTCGGGGGTGTCGGGGCGTCAAGACCCGGTCTGCGGGCACTCGGAAAGAGGGGCCGGTCTTGTGGGTGGACGTACGCGTGAGTAGTTAACAAAGTGCCGGATTGCCCACCCGAACCGGGTGGGAAGGCTCCTCCGGTACGCACCCCACAGCAGCACCACAGCACCACAGCACCTCCGCAGGACCCACCTCCCCATATCCATCCGCCACACCCTCGTTGAAGCGGACAGGAGCGGTCATGCCCGCCACGCACCACTCGTCAGCACCCCCGACAAGCAGCAAGGCCAAGGCACCAGGCAAGAAGGCGACGGGCGGGAAGGGCGCGGCGCCGGCCGGCGCGGCCGGTCCGTCCGCCGCCACCGCCCGGGAACGGTCCTCCCCGGACGCGGCCACCGCCGTGGGCCGTATCCCCGTCCTCGACGTACGTCCCGTGGTCCAGCGCGGACGCCGGCCCGCCAAGGCCGTGACCGGGGAGTCCTTCGAGGTGTCGGCCACCGTGTTCCGGGAGGGCCACGACGCCGTCGCGGCGAACGTGGTGCTGCGGGACCCGGCGGGCCGGCCCGGCCCCTGGACGCCGATGCGGGAACTCGCCCCGGGCACCGACCGCTGGGGTGCCACGGTCACCGCGGGCGAACCCGGCCACTGGACCTACACGGTGGAGGCCTGGTCGGACCCGCTCGCCACCTGGCGGCACCACGCCCGGATCAAGATCCCGGCGGGCATCGACACCGAGCTGGTCCTGACCGAGGGCGCGCAGTTGTACGAGCGTGCGGCCGGCGGGGTCCCGGAGGACGGGCGTCAGGTCGTCCTGGACGCGGCGGCGGCCCTGCGGGACGAGAACCGCCCGGCGGCCTGGCGTCTGGCGGCGGCGCTGTCCCCGGAGGTGGAGTCGGTCCTCGCCCGGTTCCCGCTGCGGGAGTTG
>NZ_BMUI01000036.1 GCF_014650115.1 Streptomyces olivaceoviridis
GCACTTCTCGCGTTTCTGATCAAGCCTCGGACATGCCACCTCGTGAAAGCGTGAGGCTGTCCTGGGAAGATCGTCATTATGACCCAGAGTGCGGCATTTGGGTGATTAGCATATCGCACTGTGTATCGGTAGCTTCACCGTCAGGTTGCGTGCGGGACCTCGCACAACGTCTCCAAACCCTGTTCGAAGTCCCGCACGCTCATGGCAATCCGAGAGGAGTGCCCTATGGGGCGATCTACCCCCCGGCGTCGCCGGGTGAAACAACCGTCCGGCCGCTTCGCACGCAAGCGTAGTGGCCGTAACGAAAAGTTCCGTTACGTGAACTGGTCTGGCACGCATGCCGTTAGTGCGTTCATCGGAATCCTGTTCATCGGATACCTGCTCATTTCCCGCCCGCCCGTCCATGTGACGGTCTCCCCCGAAGCCGCCACCGTCGTTGGCGGTGCGCTCTCCGGCGCCGCCCTCCGGCTTGTGCGGTTCCGCCGTTACCGCCGCTGAGAGGCCTTGATTCGGGGGGAGACCGGCTTGCCGGTCTCCCCCCGACCCACACCCTGCGGCACGGGCCCCCAGTGCAGCCCCGACCCGTGCCGCGTAGCCGGCGCGCGTGACGAAACCCGGGGAATCCCCGGTGCATCCGCCGCGGGCCACCCTTCATGAACCCTTTTCGTTACGGGACGGAAGCAACCGTGAGTGACAACTGTGAGTACTGCAGCTCCCCTCTCACCGGAGGCCCGGGCAAGGGCCGGCCCCGGAAGTACTGCACAGACGCCTGCCGCCAGGCCGCCCACCGGCGCCGCGCCCACGCCGGACCCGGATCCGCAGCCCCACCCGCGGCGCACCCGCAACCCGCGGCCGAGCTGTCGCCGAGCCCCGCCCGGACCCCTCCGGCCTCCCGGGCCGCCGGCCATGCCCCCTCGGCCGGGGACGAGCTCATCGCCGAGATCGCCAAAGACATCCAGGACGGTGCCCGCGACCTCGCGCGGCTCCTGCCCTCGCTCGACGGGGAGGAGCCCCTGCTGCGCATCACCCAACTGCAAGAGCAGCTCGACGGCCTGACCGCGGCAGCCGTCGGCCGGGCACGCTACCGGCGTGTCACCTGGGTCACCATCAGCTCGGCCCTGCGCATCAGCGAGGACACCGCCCGCCACCGCTACACCGACCGCTACCTCCTGCGCCGCCTCGCCCGGTTCAACCGGTCCGGGACGGTGCCCACCACCGTGGCCGGCCTCTTCACCGCCCCCGGGCACGGCACCGCCTCACCTCAGGACCCGCCCTCAGCCGGCGACACCGGCGGCGACGGCAGCGAGGCGGGCAGCGACCGCAGCGACCGAGGGGACGGACCAGAGCAGACCACGCCCCCCGAGCCGGCAGGCGCCGCCTACAACCGGCTCGCGCCGATCCTGTCCATGCTCATCCGCACCGCCCAGCTCACCAACAAAGAGGTCAGCGGCAGGATCGGATGCTCCCCCTCCTACCTGTCACGGATCCTGACCGGCGAACGCGTACCGACCTGGGACCTGACGCGCAAGTTCGCCCACGCCTGCGGCGCCGACCCCGAAGTCCTGCGCACCGTGTGGGAGTCGGAGAAGCTCAGCCACAAGTGCCGCGAACCGCTCCCGGAACCCGACACCCCATCCCTGCCGGCCGCCGAACAGCTACGCGCCGCAGTCCGCACCCTGCACCTGCGCGCAGGACGCCCCGCCCCCAACGACATCGCCGTCGCCAGCCGGTGGGTGCTCACCGCCGGCACCGTGGCCTCCCTCCTCGAAGGCACCGTTCTGCCACCCCACGACGTCCTGCAAAGCTTCGTCCGCCTCCTGGGCGGCGACGTCGACCACTTCGCCCGGCTCCTGGACGACGCCCACCACGAAGCCACCCACGGCACAGTCGTCCTGCCGACCCCCCGCCAGCGAACAACCGACGTCGTCACCGCAACCACACACTTAGAGACCGGCCTCGCCTCCCCACCCGCCGGCCCCGACACCGTCATGAAGGCCTTCAGCAAGGTCCTCACCGAAGAACGCACCATCGAAGACGGCCGCGCCCGCCTCCTGGACAAACTCGCCGAACAGAACCCGCAGACAGACCGCGAACGGTGGCGGCCGATGACCGCGATCACCGCCGCCCTGCGACAACGCAAACTCCCCCCGGCCACCGCCATCACCCCCCTCGGAGGAACGTGACCCATGCGCCCTGCCACACCCCGGTGACCCCACCCGACCAGACCAAGCCAGGCCGGAAGGGACCCCAGCGGCCGCTCGGTCACGGGTCAGCCTGTGCAGCGCGGGCCTGCCAGCCGCGGAAGCGAGAGGGGCAGGCGCCAGCCGGTCTTCTGCCCGGGCACGGTCTGGTCCTGCTCCTGGCAGCCGCGCTCGGCTCGTCTTTCGGTGACCTGGCGCCGCCTCGGCAGCCCTCCCTCCGCGGCCAAGGTCGTCACCGGGCCAGTGTCACGGTGACGGGCACGTCCGGACAATTGCCGAGCACCTTGGTGAGCGCGGCCTGTTCACCGGTATCGATGCTCAGACCCCAACGGGTCTTGTCGGCCACCCAGTCGGTGACGTACTGGCAGCGGTAGCCGACGGCCGGCGGCAGCCACGTGCTGGGGTCCTGGTCGGCCTTGGACCGGTTCGAGGCAGCCGACACCGCGATCAGCGCACGGTCGTCACCGAGGTCGTTGGCGTAAGCCTCACGTTCCTTCGCGCTCCAGACGGAAGCGCCGGAGTCCCAGGCCTCGGCGAGCGGGACCAAATGGTCGATGTCCAGACTCCTCGGTCCCTGCATGAAGCGGTCGTCATACGGCGAGAACCAGGCTCCCCCGCTCAGACGGCAGCTCGCGCCCTGCTCCGGAGCGACGACCGCCTCGGCCTTCAGCACCTCCGCGCGGGTATTGCAGCCATCCTTGTCGGCGTCGACCCAGTGCTTGAATTTCGTGCGCTCGTACCCGGTGCGGTCCTCGCTGCGGACCGGCAGCTGGGCCAGGGCATCCGTCACGGGCAGGGTGACGGTGTCACCGGGTGCGAAAGCAGCCGGGGCTGCGTGCGCGGTCGTCGGGACGAGGAGGGTGGCGAACACGGCGGCCACGGCAGCGGTACGGACGAAGCGCACGAGCGGGAGTCCTCTCGAAGACCACAGAGCAGTTCGTGATCTTCGTAGCGGCTCCCGCACGCACCCTGCCCGGCAACCAGCAGCGGCTCTACCCGATCGGGCGGTAAGTACGATCAACGACGCACGAGGCGGGCCGCTCAAGGATCCGGGCCGTGGCAGAGGTCCCCGATGAGGTGATGAAGCTGAAGGCCGCATCCGCCGCAGCCCTCGTGCGCGGTGCCGGCCGCCGGATATCCGACGGCCGCGGTCACACTCGTGCGTGTAGACGTCTGCGGGGCATAGCGATGGAGGCGATAGTGGCGGCGGCCAGGCCCAAGGCGGCACCGAGCGAGTTGAACGTCACGTCATCAATGTCTGCCGTTCTGCCGGCCTGTTCCAGCCACTGGATCAGTTCAATGACGCAACTGAACGCCGCACACCCGGCAAGCACGGACAGACGGGAGGTCGTACGCAGCGCATAATAGGCGAATATTGCGATAGGGGCGAACATGATTGCGTTCGCCGCCTCCTGCTTGAAAATCATCGAGATCTCATTGGACCCCATGCCTGCTGTCCCATAGAGGAGACCCTCGCCGGGAAGCCAGTAAATGCGATCGAATCTTCCTGCGGGCGGGCCGTCAGGAATCACCGTCACGGCCAGTACAAGCAGCACCCAGACAGCCAGGAAGAAACCAGACGCCGGGCGGATAACGTCAGGGCGCCGAGCCATGAGGAATTCAGCAAGAAAACACAGCAGAACTGCCGCCACGGCCGCAGCCAAGCAGCTGGCAGGTGAGATGTACAGGACTACTTGCCACACCGGAGTACCCCTTGGTGCAGTGGCGCAGGGAGGAGTGCAGGTGCGAAGGCTAGCACCCTCGGCACCTGCAGCAGCGCCCCCTCTGTCACGCTCAGCGACGCACGCCTGCCGGAATTACAGGCAGTACCACTTGCCCACGAAATCGTCATCGTGCGTCTTCATGAGAGCGCGGATGCACCAGCCCTTGTCCAGGGTGAGGTACCGGCCATGCTTGACGGTCTTGCCACTCTTGGCAGTCAGCCAAGGAGAGTCGAAGTGCTTCGGCTGCGTAGTGTCGTCGTATTTGGACTGGTATCCCAGCTGTACCTGGACATCGCCGCCGGAATGCTTGAAGTACTCCGTCGTGTAAGTGCCGCCAGGCGTGGACGGATGCTTGATGCACAGCTGCCCGTTGGACAGGTCTCCGCAGCCGTCAGCGGTTGCGCTGGCACTGGGTGCGACGACTACAGAAACAGCAAAGAATGCGGCAGCAGCAGAGGCCGCAAGCGCGAATTTACGCACAGTAAACCCCGGTTTTAAGTTAGCTTTGTGGTCGCGATGATCTTAACAGCGCTGCGGTGTCGTCCGAACGTGTGATCAAGCCAAAAGGCCTGTACCCGCGAGTCAATCAAGCCGATCTTCAGCTCGGCCCGATCACGGCAGTGCGGGCGCGCCCGAGCCCGCTGCAGAGGTGCCTCCACGGCTGCTCCCGCGTCGGGGCGCAACTGGCCGGCCCTCGTCGCCGCCCAGCCATCGCCAGTAGGGACGCCGCGTCAGCGTTGCCCCGGTTGAGGTCGTACTCGATCAGCCGGTCCGGCACCTGACACCTGAACGCAGTCTGTTGCACGGTCTACTGCTCTACCCTCGGCGGGCGAAGCGCAGCGCGTCGAGGCATGCAGCAGACGACAGGTCCGGTTGACAGCGGGCGCTCGCGCCCCGCTCACCGAGAGCGCTGTCATGAGGCCCGGCGCAGGGGCACGACGGCGGCCGGCCCGATGGATCCGGGCCCGAACTTCTTCCGGATCCGGTCCATGGCCTGCTCGGCGACGAGCCGGGACTCCCGGGCGCCGTCGAGGCTGATCTGCTCGGCGACCTGACCGGCGTCGATGAGGTCCTCGCCCCTCAGACCGATCCCGGTCAGGCGGGCGCGTTGCAGGCCGGCGGCATCCATCAGCTGGTAGGCGAGTGTGCGCAGGTCGTCCTCGTGGGCGGAGGGCGCGGACAGGCGGCGGGTCTTCTCCCAGGCCGTCCCGCCCGCGAAGCACAGGGTCAAGGTGATCGCGCGGGCAGCCTGGCCGCGGCGGCGGAGCTGGAGGCCGAGCTGGACGACAAGGTCGAGCAAGGCGGTCCGGACGACGGCGCCGTCCAGGGTGTGGCTCGTGAAGCGGTGGCGTACGGCGGCGGAGGCCGGCAAGTTCCGGGGGACGACGGGACGGGGGTCGATGCCGCGGGCACGGTCGGCGGCGAGCCGACCGGCCTTCTTGCCCAGCAGACGCTGCACGGTGGCCGGGGACACGGCGGCGAGCAGTCCGACCGTGTGGATGCCGTAGTCACAGAGCACGGCGGCCTGACGCGGGCCGATCCCATGCAGATCGCCTACGGGCAGCGAGGCGAGCCAGTCGGCGACCTCGTCGGGCGCGATGGCGAGGACACCGCCGAGACCGATGATCTGGGCGGAGGCCGTGGCCGCGACGGTGATCGTGGGCCCTATGCCGACCCGGACGTCGACCCCGAGGTACGAGATGGTCCGCACGCGCAGGATCTCGCCCAGATGAGCCACGTCGGTGCCGTGATAGCGCAGGGCGCCCTTCAGCTCGACCAGGGCCGCGGACGGCGGCAACGCCTGCACCACCGGGGACAGGCCGGCCAGCAGCTCCAGCACCCCTCGGTAGGTCTCCTCCGACAGCCGCTCCGGGCAGCGCACATGCATCACCGTCGCCCGCGCAGTAGGACCCGGCTTTCCCGCGTCGTTCACAATCCTCACTCCCACCACTCACGCTATCGAACAAAGAATCGAACACGCGAACTCGATGAGGATGATCACGGAAGTAGAATCAAAAACACGTTCGATGATCTGCCGCCGGACCTGGAGCGGCTACGCACTTTAAAAGTTACGTGGAATCCGCCGGGGTGATCATGTATCCCCGGTGCAACCACGGACTTGGGAGATCGCTTGAGCGCCACGACGGTGCTGACGGAGAAGTGGCCGGTGCTCGGCCGACACGAGCAGGCGGCGGCCTGGCTGTCGGTTTGGACGGATTTGGGCCGTGCGCCGCGCACGATCGACGCCTACGGCCGTGGACTGGCCGAGTACCTACTGATGTGCGAGCGGGAAGGTATCGACCCGGTCGCCGCGGACCGGGCGCATATCGCCGTCTATGTGCGGGAGTTGGCCTCCCGGCCTCACTACCGCGGTGCGAACGTGGTCTCGATCGACTCGGGAGCTGGGCTGGCCAACGCCACGATCCAGCAGCGCCTGGTGCCGGTCCGCCTGTTCTACGACTTCCTGCTGGAGGAGGGCCTGCGAGAGTCCAACCCCGTCGGTCGGGGCCATTACACCCCCGGCCGACGGGCCGGCGGTCAGCAGCGCGGCCTGGTGCCACGGCTGACGAAGCTGCCGTGGATCCCTGGCGAACACGAGTGGCTGCGCATCCTGGAGGTGGCCCGGCAGGAGTCGATCCGCAACCGTGTGATGCTCGCCCTGGCCTACGACGCCGCGCTACGGCGCGAAGAATTGTGCTCGCTCCGGACCGATGATGTGGATCCAGCCCACCGCACGCTGCGGATACGGGCGGAGACGACGAAGAACCGGCTGGAACGGGTGGTTCCCTACTCGGCGTCGACTGGCGTGCTGCTGTCGACCTACCTCGCCCACCGGGCCACCGTCAGCCGGGCGCGAGGGCCGCTGTTCCTGTCGGAGTCGCGGCGCAACTACGCACAGCCGCTGAGTCTGTGGACGTGGTCGAAGGTGGTACGCCAGATTGCCGTGACTTCCGGTGTCCCGCGCTTCTCCACGCACACCACCCGGCACCTGTGCCTGACCGATCTGGCCCGGATGGGCTGGGAGTTGCACGCGATTGCCTCCTTCGCCGGCCACCGTCACACCGACTCCACCCTCCAGTACATCCACCTGTCCGGCCGTGACCTCGCCGAGAAGCTGAAGACCGGGATGGATCACATTCACTCCTGGCGGGTCCAGACGCTCGCCGAGGCGGACATATCGAAGGCCGCGGCGGGAGGAGCTTCGCGATGACGACCGCTCCCCTGCCTGAACAAGCGAACGGGCGCCGGCACTCCCCGATCGGCCAGCGCCGCGGTCACCGCTCACCGGTGCTGTCGGAGGCAGAGCGGCGGGCCATCCGCGAGCTGGGCCTGCGGAACCTGCGTCGACTGCGCTATCACGATCCCGATGCACCTCAGTGGACTGTCATCAGCCGTCTCATACAGCCCATGCGGGACGTCAATGCCAGCTTCGACACGCCGCCCACCATGCACATGACGCGAGCCATGAACGACGCCATCGCCGTTGTGATTCTGCGGTGCGCGGACGTTGGCCGCGCGTACTGGGACTGGACCGATCAGGAATGGCTGGACCTTCTCGGGCACAGCCACAAAGCTTTTCGGGAGCAGGTGCCCGACTGGGCCGAGGGGGCCGTGCGGCCGTTCCTGTGCGGGCACGCCTACCACCTGGGCGGCTTCGTCGGCTTCCATCAGCTCGGGCGCTTCGACCGGCTGACGCTGGCCTGCCGCATCTTCGGACGTCAGCTGGTCGAGGAGGAGATCGGACAGGTTCGTGCTGTGCTGACCGGCTGGGGTTACCAATACGGCAAGGAGCACGACAAGGGCGTGCCCTCGGTCATGAGCCAGCTCTTCCTGCTCAACCGTAGCCCCTACGGCAGCGACCTCACCACCTCGTTCTTCGACCGCGTCCGGCGAGAGGATCTTCTGACCGACGACGGTACGAGGGTCTTGTTCGCAGTGCAGCGGGCCCTTGCCGAACTTGGCTTCTGCGAGTCACCGATCTTGCGCTCCACGTCTGAGATGGTGGCCGATGTCGGGGTTCCACCAGGGTGGGCCGAGTGGGTGGAGCGGTGGACGTCCACGACGACCTTGACGCGCCGACACCGCCTGAATACCCGAGCCGCGCTGCTGAAGGTCGGCCGGTGGATCGCCTCGGAACAGCCGGGAGCTGAAGATCCCACCGCCTGGACCCGGCAGACATGCGCGGCCTGGATCGCGGCCGTCGATCGCATGAAGATCGGCGATTACGTGGTGCGCGCCAGCGGCTACCAAGACCGCGTCGGTCAGCCCCTCCAAGCCAGATCGAAGGCCGGCCTCGTCCGTGCCACACGTGTCTTTTTCCGGGACGTCCAGGAATGGGAGTGGCTGCCCCGCAGGTTTGACCCGCTTCGGGCTCTTGCTATGCCACGCACGATCAACGCCCTGATCGGCCCGAGTCCCCGCGTGATCGCCGACGACGTCTGGGCCAAACTGCTGTGGGCCGGACTCAACCTTCAGACCGACGACGTCCCGTGCGGCAAAGCCGGTCCCATCTACCCGGTGGAGCTGGTCCGCGCCGTCACACTGACCTGGCTGTTTTCCGGTCAGCGCAGCAACGAGATCGCGCGGCTGCGTCTGGGATGCATCCGGTGGCAGCACGATGGTGCACCCGTCGCCGGCAATGCCACACAGGTCCTCGCCCAGGACGCCGTCTGCTTGCTGGACGTACCCGCTCACAAGACCGGCACCGCGTTCACGAAGCCGGTCGACCCGCTGCTCGGCCAAGCGATCAACGCCTGGGAAGCCCTACGCCCCAGCCAGCCGAAGCGCACCGACCGTCGGACCGGGGAGCAGGTCGACTACCTGTTCTCCTACCGCGCCCGCGCCATCTCCAGCGGCTACATCAACAGCAGCATCATCCCCATGCTCTGCCGCAAAGCCGGCATTCCCACCACCGACATCCGCGGCAGCATCACGAGCCACCGGGCCCGCTCCACCATCGCCAGCCAGCTGTACAACGCGAAAGAACCCATGACGCTGTTCGAGCTGCAAGCCTGGCTCGGACACCGCTCTCCGCAGTCCACTCAGCACTACGCGAAGATCACGCCGAACGCCCTCTCCAGGGCATACTCCGAGGCGGGCTACTTCGAACGGAACGTCCGCACCATCGAGGTCCTGGTCGACCGCGACGCGGTCGCCTCCGGCGCCGCCGCAGCCGGCGAGCCGTGGCAGCACTACGACCTCGGACACGGCTACTGCACCTACACCTTCTTCGAACAGTGCCAACACCGCATGGCCTGCGCCCGCTGCGACTTCTACACCCCAAAGAACTCCACGAAAGCCCAACTCCTTGAAGCCAAGGGCAACTTGCAGAAGATGGCCGTCTCGATCCCACTCACCGAGGACGAGCAAGCCGCAGTCACCGACGGTCAGACCGCGATCGATCAACTCCTCGCCAGACTCGTCGATACGCCGACCCCGGCCGGGCCAACACCCCGCGAGATCGAGGCACCCGGCACCGCTCGACTACTACCGATCGTCGACGTCCGGCAGGGCAAAGCAACGCAAGCTTGACAAATCTGATTCCACAGAATGCGGGTGTGGCATGCGATGTGGCTGGCACGCATCGACCGCAAGATCGCGCAGCTGGTGCAGCGGCAAGCCGAACAGGAACGCGGTCGGCGGGCGAAGCCGGCGCCGCCGGACTGGATCGTCGAACTCGGTATCGGGGTCGGCCGGCCGCCCGTGCAGGTCCACCGGGGCACCTGCTACATGGCGGGCAAACGGCACCGGCCCATCAGCCCGGACGAGGCCCGCCGGCTGCTGGCCGACGGCACCAGCGCGTGCAGCCACTGCCGCCCCGACACCGCCCTCGGCATCGTCGGCTTAGCCGACCGCGGCCGCCAAGCAGGGGCGGCTCACTCCTGTGACGGCACACGAGCAGCGATCTCCTTGGCCCAGCGCCCGGCCTCCGGCGCGTGGCCTCGCACTCGGCGGTGACGAGTCGGAGCCAGTTCAGCAGGTCATGCGTCTCCTGAAGCGCACCTCGGCCCCGGGCAGGAAACAGCCCCGGTCGGCGTGGCCGCCGGCCGGGGCTGAACCCGTGATGCGTGTGGTCGTGAAAGGGTGGTCGCCTACGCGGCGAAAGGCTCTGCGGGGCTTCAGCCGAACGATCGTCCCCGCAGGCAATAGGTGAGGCCCGGGGACACTGTCCCCTTCACCACCACGCCGTCTACAACCACACCCGCCTGCAGGACATTCCCGAGCCGACCGGGACGGCCCACGGATCGCGCCGATGGGCGCACGGACGGATCGCGCCGTTGGGTGCACGGGGCTCTACCTCAGACTCAGTACCTGTTTCTGAACTTCGGCCGCTGAACGCGCTAGGTAGGTGGACGATGGGTGCCATGGCACGTACGAAGATCCAGCCTCTTGGCCACTGCTCCCGCTGCACGCGAGCCTGCTGGAAGGATGGCGGCGACTTCCGGCGCTGGAACGGCACGATGAGCCGGGGCATCCTGGTCGCCCTGATCTGCCCGGACTGCCAGACGCCAGAGGAGCACATCGAGGCGGAGGTGAAGGAGGCCACGCTCGACTACGCGGGCGCGGTGCCGGACGCGGCGGGCCGCCCGGTCGTCGCCCCGCGCCTTGAGAACGATCAAGACTGAATCGGTCCGCTGACCGAGCTGCCACCCCCGGGGACCTGTTGTTCATGGACAGCACCCCCACGAGCCCAGCAGTTCCGTTCGGCGAACGGTCACTGTGACCGCTCGCCGAACGCTTCCACAAACTTCGCGTTTCGAACATTAGTGGGTTGACCTGCGCCCCCTGGGTTCAGAAACAGGTAGTCAGGCGCTGCGGGGCCGGCGGCCGGCTGTCTTCTTCGTGGCCGTATTCTTCGCTGCGGTCTTCTTGGCGGGCTGTTTCTTCGCGGCGGTCTTCTTGGGGTGCGGCAACTCGTGCACCTCGGCCGGGCTGGTGGACTCGCCGCGGGAGGCCTTCGCCTTCGACACCGATTCCTGTAGCGCGGCCATCAGGTCCAGCACGGCGGGCGACTCTTCCGGCTCCGGCGCCTCAGGGAGTGGCTTGTCCTCGCGTTTGGCCTCGATGAGCTGTGCGATGGCCTCGGTGTAGCGGTCCTGGAACGCGGGGCCCTCCAGCTCGTCCACCGTCATGGTGTCCATGAGAGCGAGCGCACTGTCGATCTCGGCCTCGGACACGTCCGTGGGCGGTGGGAGCAGTTCGGTGGGGTCGCGGATCTCGTCGGGCCAGCGCATGGCGTGCAGGACCAGGACGTCGTCGCGCACCCGCAGCAGCCCGAGTCTTTCCCGGCCGGACCACGCGTACTTGGCGACGGCCACCTTCGACGACCGTGACAGGGCCTTGACCAGGAGCTTGTACGGCTTGGCCGCGACTTGGCCGGCGGGCTGGAGGTAGTAGCCGTCGGCGATGCGGATCGGGTCGACCGACTCCAGGGGGACGAACGCGTCGATCTCGATCGCCTTCGCGGTCGGCAGGGGCAGGTTGCTGAGGTCCTCGTCGGTGATCGGGATGACCTGCGTCGCGGTCAGCTCGTATCCCTTGCCGATCTCGTCCTGGGAGACCTCGCGGTCCTCCAGCTCGCACACCTTGCGGTAGCGGACCCGGCCCTGGTCGGGCAGGTGGTACTGGTGGAAGTGGATGCTGTGGTCCTCGGTGGCGCCGACCACATTGATCGGCACCGTGACCAGGCCGAAGGAGATCGCGCCGGACCAGATCGTTCGGGGCATGACCCACCTCTCGTACTCACCCCGAGCTCCTCCAGCGTAGGAACGCCGCCGGCGGCCCGCATCCGTCCGCACCCCCGCACCCGGCCCGCGCGGCGGCACGCGGACAGCCCCGCGACCAGGCCACCCGTTCGGCTCCGTGTACGTGCGCCAGCGAGGGGCACCCCGCTGTGTGCGTTGTGAATGCCCTCCGGGCCGGGGGTGCCGCGGTAGGTCCCCGAATCCAGTCGCGACACCCACCGGGCACCGGCCCCGGAATGCCAGCGCGCCCCCGAGCGGGGTGGGACGGCTACTGCACCCGGGTGGCCCCGCCACGCCCGTGCGGAGGGTGGGCCGCCCCCCACACGAGGCGACCCACCATGACCACGCCCGGCTCATGGGCCGGCGTCGGGAGGCCGGCGGCAGGCGGAGACGGCGCCGTCGCGAGCCGACTAGCGCCAACTCGCTCATCTGAATGAACATCGGCGGGAGGCGGAATGGCGAACCGTTCCGCCAGGACAGGCCGATGCCATGAAACTTCTGCCTACCCGACGGCCCCGCACCGGCAGGAGGGCGCTGCTCGCCGCCGCCGTCCCGGCCGTCCTGGCCGCATCACTGACCGGCCTCGTACCCGCCCATGCCACCACCACTGCCAGCGTCCCCGCCGTGGCCCGGGACCAGATCGCGTGCCCGCGCGGGTTCGTCTGCATCTACCCCGACATCAACTTCAACGGCCAGCCCTACGTCAAACGCGCCGTCGACGGGTCGGTGCGGCACCTGCCCGACTACATCCGCGGCAAGGGCAGCTCCATCATCAACAACAGCAGCCGCACCGCACGCGTCTACCAGAAAGACAACTACTTCGGCCGGCACGTCTGCGTCGGACGCGACGGCGGCACCATCAGCGACCTGCGCTCCTACCAGCTCAACGACACCACACACAGCCTCCGCAACAACGACACCCCCTGCGGCGCCTGATAACCGCCCTGCACAGGTCCGGCCGCCTGCCGGCCGCCGGCCGGCAGGCCCTCGGGCTCGGCCCTCCCCCTGCATCGGTGCAACCGCCTGGTCCACGGGCCGGCCGCATGGCACCGGCACAGGAGTCTTCCTCCGGGCTGACCCCGTAGACCGACCTGCCGGGCGCCGTGGCCCGGCAGCGGCGGTGGGAGGAGGCAGCAGCGGCCGATCCCGGCGGGACGGCAGGGCGCCGGACTGGGCCGAACGCCGCAGACCGGGCGGACCGGCATCCACGCCCCGGCCAGTCCGGCCGCAGCACCCCCGGGCGCCGCTGGCCCCAGAACGCGACGCGCGCAGGAACAGGGGGACGGCCACCACACCCGGCTGACCCCGCCACGAGCGTACGGAAGGTGGGCCGCCCCCGCACGAGGCGACCCACCCTGGACACGCCCGCCGTGCGGGCCGGCGTCATCTACCGCCGCGTGAGGTCAGTGACGGTGCCCCTCGCGGTGGTCGCCACCGCGGTGTCGGTCGTCGCCGCGGTGGTCGCGGTGGTGGCCCCAGGAGACCTCGTCGACGAACCGGTCGCGGTAGTTGAGCAGGGTCGCGGTGTCGGAGTGGTTGTCCCACACGTACGCCCGCCGGTCCTGGTACAGGTCCGTCCGGCTGTCGCGGCCGATGCCGGTGTGGACGCGGACGGTGGCGCGGCCGTTCAGCCGGTAGTGGTCGAAGGTGTAGGTGTGGCCGTCCTCGTCCGCGAGGGTCCAGCCGTCCAGGTTCACCGCCCGCCGCGAGTCGTTCGTGAGCTCCACCCACTCGGCGTTCAGCGAGCGGTTGGAGTGGTCATCCCGGCCCGGGGAGTCGTACTGCACGTCGCTGATGTAGACCACCGGGCGGTAATGGTGGCCATGGTGGTGGTCGGCGGCCGAGGCTGGCAGCGCCACCACTCCCACGACCGCAGCGGCCACACCGGCAACGGCGGTCAGACGACGGACGGAAGAAGAAACGGACACAGAGGTCCCCCTTCATGTACGCACACCCAACCGAACCCGCGACATCGAAGTCGCGGTTCAGCCCGGTGCGTTGTGCTGGTTGTGCAGCCGGTCGGCCGCACAACCACACCCTGCAACCCGCACCCCACCCTGTGAGGGAAATGCGAAGGCCATTACCGTTTCCACAAAATTCTGTGACATTCGCCTGCAATAGCCATCAATCCCTCTGAAGCATCAAACTGACGATTCTCGGATGCCGCTCCCCTTGCGATTGCTGGCCTCGCGCAAACCGTCGCCGGGGTACGCCACCCCACCGCCGTGGATCGGGTCACCCGAAAGTGAGTAACAGCCCCGGATGACACCACTCCGGGAGAGGCCGAGGACCTCACGGCGCGGGCCTCCGCAACTCGTGCGTGTTCGAACCGCTACCGGTTGGCCTCGGGACACTGCTGCGTCGCGTCCTCTGGTCACGGACTTCCGGCACGCGCGCCGCACACAGGCGAGTCAGGACGGGGAGGGGTGTTTCACCCCGGCGAGATCGTGCTGGGCGCGGACAGTCAGCGGCTCATACGGGCCAGAGTGGCCAGCAGGCGACGACAGTTGGCGATGGCGTTGTAGGTGCTGCCGAGGGGCTGGTAGCGGTATCCGTGGCGGTGCGCCGCCCATAGCCCTATCCAAGTGGCGTACGGGCGCATGGCGTCTTCCCAGGTGGCGCGGTCCAGCCATGCGGTGGCCTTCTCCGGGTCGCGGTAGTGCCGTTGGAGTTCGCGTCGCAGCACTCCCTGGTCGAAGGCTGCGTTGTACATAAGACATCGGCGGCCGTGCAGGACTCGGCCGAGGTCGGGGAGGAGGGCGCTGAAGGGCGGTGCGGTCGCGAGGGTGTCGGCAGTCATGCCGTGGAGCACTGATGCGGTGGGGTCGATCTCGGCAAGAGGGTTGATGGTTTCATCGATCAGGGCGGTGCCGTGTCGATCGGTGAGGCCAATCTGGACCGCCCATGGGTCGGCCAGCCCGCTGGTCTGGAGGTCGAGGATCAGCAACTGCGGATCGCCGAGGGCGGACCGGGCCCATTGGCGCACCTGTTCGCGGTCGTCGCTCCAGGTGGGTGGGCGGCGCAGTGCGCGGACCGCGTCGTCGAGGCGCTCGTGCTGTTCTTGGGTGGCTTGGATGCACCAGGTGCCGTCAGTGTCGACTCGTGCATGAAGGGTGCCAAGGTAGTGAGCATCTTCGTAGGCGACCCAGCTGGGGCGGTTTGTGTCACTTGGCCGCACGAAGTGGACGGGGGCGGCGTCGATGGTGGTGGTGAACAGGTCAGCGAATCGGTGGGGGTCAGGGTCATGCTGCGGCGTCGGCATCGTCGTCGGTTCTGGCGGGGTGGGCTGGGGGGATGTAGGGGGTGAGGGGGATGCCGTGGGCCATCCAGTTGTGGAAGGCCGTGGCGGTGTGCAGCAAGCCGCTGCCGAGGAGTTGGCCGCGGGCGGGGTAGCGCCGGTTGATCTTCAAAACGAGGTGCCGGGATTCGGCCTGGTCGGAGTCCCCGAGGTCGAGGTAGACGGGGCGGTGGCAGGCGTCGAGGGACCGCGGCGAGCACCACTTGAAGTTGATGTGGGGTTGGCCGGGCGTGGTAAAGCGGAACTGAAGACGGCCGCTTTTGTGGGCTTGACGAGCGTCAAAGAGCCAGACCATGTCGCCGTAGATGCGCTCACGCTGCTCGATGTGAACCTTCGCGAGGCTGCCGTACTGGAGTTCCACCACGATGCCGTCCGGTGTGACGACATCGGCCTCGAGTCCGCTGCGGGGGACCCACTGCTGAGTGTCGGTGAGGCCGGCGCGCCAGGAGCGGTTCCACGGCCCCTCTCCATGGACGCGGGAGGGGCCAAGGCGCGCCCCGCACTTGGGACAGGTGGACGGGGACATCACATGGCCTTGAGTTCGCGGTCCAGCCAGCTGACAGCCTCGCCGGTCAAGCCCAGGGTTTCGGGTGTGCGACCTGCGGCCCGCAGTACCCCGGCGATGGTGGTCTCAGAGCGGTGCTTATTGACCAGGTCGTCGAGAGCGTCGGAGGCCTTTGCGACGAGGTCGAGCATCTTGACGTCGCCGTTGTTGGCGGCGATCTGCCGGTCGGTGGTCGTGCGGACTTCGACGAGGCGCTTGTGCTCTTCCATGACCTTCTGCTGGCGCGCGGGCACGCTGGCACGGAAGTGCGACCAGTGCACGATGAAGAGAGTGCCCTGGTGGCCGATGCCGGTGTTGTCCTTGGCACTGTCGGCGCCGCGGTTGCCACCGCAGCCCGCTCCAACGACTACCGTGGTCTCCCCCGATTGCGGAGCAGAGCCTGCGTCGGTCTTGCCGGTGCTGGCGGTGGCCTGCGCATCGTTTGTCCCCGCCTGGGTGTCCGCGGAGCCGGCCAAGTTATTCGTGGCGGCCACCCCCTGTCCCTCGGGCGTGGAGGGGCCGGCCTGGGAGGTACCGGCTTCGATCTCAGCGGAGCGGGCTCGGTCGAGCAGCTCGTATCGCTCCTCCAGATACTTGATGGAAGGGTTCGGCGGCGCGATCAGCTGGTCCAGGGCGCCGAGGGCTTCGGGGATGCCGTCTCGCAGGTTGATCCTGATCAGCTCGCAAACGTTGCGACGCCACTCGAATGAACTGGCAGGTGCTTTGGCGCTCGCCTCATCGCAGATGCGGGCAAGCCACCGTGCGATGCGGGGCGGGTACCGGTCGAAGAAGTGGGCGGCGTTGTCCCCGGTGAGCTGGATGTTGTCGTCGGTCATGCGATCGTGCTTCCTACGAGGCGCAGGCCTGGCTTGCGCACTGTGGTGATGGTCTGGGCCCACTGGGTCACCTCGTGGGCGAGGTAGTCGACGAGCTTGATGAGGTCGTCGTCGGCCCTCGTGGCGACTGCGTCCGCGGGGTACCAGTCGGTGACGAAGGCGCTGAAGCGGTTGATGGCTTTGGCGAAGTCCTCGCGCCACTCGGCGAGCAGGAGGTCGTCGCTGGGTTTGGCTCCGCCGAGGACCTGAACGAGTTCCCGGAAGATGTGCTCGCCCGTCTCGCCGCCTGGGCTTGCGTCTGTCGGGTCTTGCGCGGCTGCTGCTTCGCTGGCTGCGGCCTGGATCAGGTCGGGGTCCTCGCGCAGTACTGCCCGGGCCAGTTTTGGACGGTGCAGCAGGTAGGCGGCGGCGACAGCGCGGGTGGCGTCTTCGTCAGCCTTGACCGCGTCAAGGACGGCGGATCGGACCTCGGGCCGACGTGCTTCGAACTGCTGGACCGTGGTCGTCAGGGCCTTGTGTGCCGTCGGCGGTACCAGGCGGCTTGGCTTGAGAGCCTTGCGGATCGCTCTGAGATAGGCGGTCTCGGTGACCTCCAGGACGCCGTTCTTCTCCGCTCCGGCCATGAGGTCGAGCAGGACCTCGACGCGCTCGTCGAAGCTCTCCTGGTCAAAGGTTCCGTGCTCGCTGCTTTGGGCGACCTGGTACAGGAGGCTGAAGGAGACATACACGGGGGAGTCGAAGACGGGTGGCCGCCGCTGAGGCTGCCACCGGTGGGCTACAAGCCGCCACCTGCGGAGCGTGTAGGGCGCCTTGTGCAGCCGGGCAGCCAGTGCGTCGAGCTGCGCATCGGACTGGTAGCGGGAGTCGGCTTTCGCTGCCGAACCGTACTTCGCCAGAAGCCAGTCACCCACGGCGATGCGGGAGGCTCGCGATTCCCGGCCAGTGGTCGAGCTTCGGCTGACCATGTGCTCGATTTCCGCGAACTCTGCGGTGGTGCAGCCTGTTTCGTCTGTCGTATCGGGTTCAGTCCAGTACTGCCTGGGCGTCGTCGACATCCTCCTGCCCTTCGGGCGCTGGGGCTGCTCCCTCGAGCAGCCAGCCACGGAAAGTAGCGGAGACCTCTGACATCGACACCCTGAGTGACTGGCCCTCGGAGGTGACTTCCTCAGTTGCGTGACCCCAGTAATGCGGCGCGGCGGGACGTTCCTGCACCCCTCAGGAAGGCCGGTCGCTGGGCAGAAATGGAAATCACCCGCGTGGCGTAGCGCGCGGCGAGCGCCGCAAGGCGAGGTATGACTCGCCTGGGAGCCGGTCCCGTCTACGAAGCGCGGCGAAACACTGTGGCGAGCCGATTCCGGACGCGCCGCACTTCGCGCGGGCGCGGTCGACCGCAGCCGCTACTCAACGGGCACCGGGTCACCGAGGAGATGTGCGCCACGCTCCAGGCCGACCACCCCGAACAGGCCGACCACTTCGTCTTCGAGGACCTGGTCGCGATGACCCTGGGAGATGGGCCCGCCGGACCTCAGCGGCCTCGCCGACGCCCTCACTCGCCGGAGGGCGCTGCTCAGGGCTCCAGCCCGACCACGAGGACGGCAGCATGTCGTACGCGCTCGGACTGAACTGCCCCGATGTAGCTCTGCCACACGCCGGATGGACGGACTGCCGCACGCAGGGACCTTGTGCTCACTGCGACGGCCCGCCGGTTCGGTGGGCCTGTGAGCACGGGGAAGCAGCATCATCCGGTTCTTCGTGAACCGTCCGACAACGCATGAGTAGGTGTTTTTCTACTCGCTTCCTTGGACTGTGTCCGGCAGTCCGGGAGCGAGTGATCTTTGTTCCGGAACAGGGTGTGCATGCCGCAGGGACTTGATGGACTGGGGCGATGAAGATCTTGTCGCCTCGTGTCCTGCGGGCTCTTGAACGGTTCAACGCCGCTTATCCCTGGGATCACAACGCCCACTACCATCGCTGGATCCTGCGGCAGTTGCCGAGGCGCTTCGATCGCGCCCTGGACGTCGGTTCCGGCAGCGGTGATCTTGCAAGGCTCTTGGCCGGACGAGCCGATGTTGTGCAGGCCGTCGATTCCGATCCGGTGATCACAGCCCAGGCCCAGAAGCTGACTCCTTCCGGGCTCCCCGTCACCTTCACCGTCGCGGACGCAATAGCCGAGCTTCCTACCAGCCCTTACGACGTCATCACGTGCGTCGCCACGATCCACCACCTGCCGTTCACCCAGGCACTCACCCGCTTCCGCCGTCATCTGGCTCCGGGAGGAACCCTGGTGATCGTCGGCCTGTCTCGCGCCCAGACCCCTGTCGACCACCTGCTCGGTGCCATCGCCATTCCGGCCAACGCTGCCATGGGCTGGCTGAAGAACAAGGGGCGCCCCTCGCAGCGGCCCGTCTCCATGACGGCCCCTACTCGCTCAGCGGACATGACCTTTGACGACATCGTCCGTGAAGCCAGAGACGCCCTTCCCGGCGCACGGCTGCGACGACGGCTGTTCTGGCGCTATACGCTTGTATGGAATCAGCCCTGAGTGGCCCGTGGCTTCCTCGACCAAGTGTCGGTGCGGGGGCTCTTGCGGGTCAGACGCCGGGTCATCATGGTGATGAGTGCCCAGTTCAGGTGGGCCTCGGAGTGCTGGGGAAGGCGTTCGTAGTCGCGTGCGTTGCGGCGGGCGTTCATGCACCAGCCGATCGTGCGCTCGACTTTCCAACGGCGGGGCAACACGACGAAGCCCTTGACCCCTTTGGGCCGGGAGACGATGCGCAGGGAGAGCCAGAGACGTTCGCGAGCCCAGTCCACGAGGTCGCCGGCGTAGCCGCGGTCGGCCCAGATCTGGGTGATCTGCGGCTGGGTGAGGCGCAGGCGCCAGAACACGTCGCGGGCGGCGTCGCGGTCCTGGATGTCGGCGGGCGTCACCGTGATCATCACGGGCAGGCCGAGCGTGTCGACGGTGATATGTCGCTTGCGTCCGTTGATTTTCTTCGCGGCGTCGTAGCCCCGGCTGTTGCGGCCGACGGTGGAAGCGCCCTTGACCGACTGGGAGTCCACGATCAGAGTCACGGGATGCGGGCAGCGGCCCTTTCCGGTACGGATCCTCCGGCGGAGCTGGTCACGGATGTAGGTGACGACCCCGGCCCGGTTCCACCGCCAGAAGAACCCGTAAACCGTCTCCCACGGCGGGAAATCCGCAGGCAGGGCCCGCCACTTCGCGCCGTTGTCGACGATGTAGCGGATGCCGTCGACGATCTCCCGCTGCGGCCACTTCTCCGGATGCCCGCCGGTCTTGGTCTGGCAGGCCGCAATGGGCAGCAGGGGTTCCAGGAGTGCCCATTCGGCGACGGAGGTGTCGGACGGGTAGCGGCGGCGACGGGAGGCAGCGGGCATGGCGGGCTCGGCAGGGTGATCGGCGGCGGGGGCTATTTGGAGAGCTGGGCGAGGGTGGCGCGGACGCCGGCGAGCTGGGCGGTGGCGAGCTGGGCCCATTCGTCGTCGGGGTAGCGGGCCAGGTGCGGATCGAGCGTGCCCGTGATCACCCGGGTGAGTCGGCCGAGGATCTGCCGGAACTGCCGCTTGTCGTACTCGATCCAGTCCGCAGGATCGTCGGAGAACATGAACCCGTCCCGCCGCGTCCACGTGATCGGCGTCAGGTCCTCCGCGGCGACGACGTCGCGGACGTGCCGGATGCCGCGGCCGACCTGCGAGCGGGTCAGTCGCGTGGCGGCCATGAGCTGGTAGGTGTGCAGGCCGGCGGGGCGTGCTTCCATCAGGGCGACGCGGACCAGGTCGCCGTAGTGCTCGGCCAGCGGCCGGGCCTCCCGGCGTCGCGGCATGGCCTACTCGCCCTTGAGCAGCTGGACCAGCTGCTCGTCCAGGGTGAACTCACCGTTGTCGAGCGCCCCTTCGAGCCAGTCCGCCGCCGCACGGACCCGGCCGATCTGACGGCGAACGGTCTCGCGCTCGTCCTCGGTGAACTCCTGCCCGCGCAGCTGCGGGACCAGGCGGCCGAGGGTGGCCACGAAGCCGTGGCAGGAGCCGACCAGGTCGAGGTACTCGATGGTGTGCTCGATCGCGCGGACGGCCGGGGTGCGTTCCCGGATCCGGTCCCGGGTCTCGTTCGAGTTGTCGAACTGGGCGCGGTTGACGAGCATCCGGGTGGTGTCGTCCCGCATCGTTGTCCGGGCAACCGCCGGACGGCGCAGCAGACTCGTGGTGACCTCCTGCGCGACGGTGTCGTCCCTGGTCAGCTCTGTGACGACCCGGACCCTCTCAGCCGGAGTGACGTGCTCGGTCACTGCCGGCCGCTTCAGCAGATCGGTGGCCACCTGGGCGGCGACCTCGTCATCCCGGGTCAGGTCGGCCACGGCCTGGACCTTCTCATCCACCGTCACCGGCCGGTCGACCCGCTGGCCGACGACTCGCTTCGCGCCGTCTGGCGTCCACTGCCTCGCTCCCGTGCGCGGGTTGAACGGCGCGTCCTCGATCGCCGCCCACCGCTCGTCCTCGTCCGCCACCGACGCCAGGATGCGGTGAACCGTGAACGACACGCCTTCCTTGCGGCGATCTTCCGGCCACCGGTTCGCGGTGTAACGCCAGTCCTCCACCGTGCGGCGTTCGACGCCGATGTCGTCCGCGAACATCTGCAACGACTCCGTCACGGTGAACAGGTCGTCCGTGCCGTTCGGCATCGACCCGCCCACCGACCTCATCGGTTCGATCTCCAAGGCCATGTCGCCCAGGGCGAACTGCGAGCGGGCGATCTGCGCGATCAGTTCCTTGGCCTGGGTGACGAGCTGTTCGTAACGCTGCCGGGTGACGTTCCCTATCCGATCGGCCACGTCGGTCATGATGACCACCGCCCTCGCCCGGGTCCGGCCCGGCCACCACGACGTGACCGGTCAAAGGGGGCGCCGGCCCCGGTCACCGTCCACCGTGACGCCCGCGCGACACGCCGGGGCAGGGCGCGAGCCAGGGGCGCTCGAAGCGCTCGGTAATCGCTCCCAACTACCTTGCAAAACCTGGGGTGTTCAAGGTGTGTGCGAGGCGTTCGGCTACGGCGTTTCCGTAACGCCGTTCCGCGACGCCCGCCGCTGACGGCAGGCCTTACCCGGCAACGGTCCGAGCAGTACACCGCAGCCCTCGACCGCTCCACCCCCACCGTCCACGACCGCCCGCACACCGGGCACTCAGCCTGCTCTCCCCGCTGCATCGCGGCCACACGCTGCCGGGTCCGCTGAAGCCTCCGCCACCGCCGTGACCTGCACCGACCCGAGCAGAACACTGCCTCCGCCGCCATCGTCTGCGGCAGCGGATCACCACACTCCCGGCAGTACCGCCGAGCCGTCCCGCCAGCCCCCACACACCAGATCATCCAGGTATGCGCAGCTCACAGCCAGGGATCAAAAACACCTACTGAGGGGCTGCAGCCGGACGCACCGGTTACAGCCCCTGTAATGCAGCCAGTTGCTTACCAGGTAAGCACCCAGCCGTCAGGAGATGAGCAACTCAACTAGTTCCTCGATCTGCTGCGATGTAAGGCGTTGCTTCAGGTCTGCAGCGAGAGCCGCCAGATCCTTATCCGTCCGCTGCGCGCTGGAGGCCATCGCGGGGGCGCTCTGAGATTTGGGAGCGCCCGTCGAAGGGGTGCTTACCGGGTAAGCACCCTTCGGCTTCCGACTGGACTCCGCCTTCTGCTTGGCACGCTGCGCGAGTGCCTCCTCTGCGGCACTCTGCTGCTGCTGTTCGGGCAGCTGTCCGACAGTGCGGGCAACCTTGACCGGGAGCGTCTTGTCTTCCAGTGCCTGCTTGAGTTCGGGAGTGAGCTTCAGCAGAGCAAGGCGCTGGGTGACCCAGCCGCTGGATTTACCCAGTGCCCGGGCCACGGCGCGCTGCGAGCCGTGGACCTGGACAAGTCGTTCAAGGGCTTTGGCCTCATCGAGGGGCTCGAGGTCTTCGTGCTGGACAGCTGCGACGAGGGCGGTCTCGAGCAGGGTGTCGGCATCGTGAGCGAGCGTGTCATCGACGTGGACGGGGACTTCGTCGAGGCCGGCGAGCTTCGCGCCGGCGAGGCGGCGGTTGCCGTCAACGACGACGTATTCAGCTGATGAGAGATCCTGGGCGTGATTGGGGTGCGCTGCGAGGAATGCTTCGCGGGTAACGATGGTGAGGGGCTGGATGATGCCCTTGCTGGTGAGGCTGTCGGCCATCTCCTCTATGGCGGCGAGGGTGGCGCGAGGGTTGTAGGGGTTTGGTTCCAGCTGGTCGACGGGGACCCGGAGTGAGCTGTGGGTGACGGTCGGAGCCGTCGGGGTCTGTCCGGCGAATGCAGCGAAACTCGCGGCACGGCTGCTCATCGGCTGGGCGACGGCGTCGAACGTGGCGGATCCGCCAAGGGCCTCGGACTTCTTCACGACAGCCTCCGGGCGATCTCACGCATGTGGTGGGCCTGGTCTGATTCGGGAGCGTAGGCCAGCAGTGCCCGCTGGAGCCGTACGGCTTCGCGTTGTTCCTTCAGGTCGCCGATTACTGCAAGGACGGGGGGAGAGCCGAGGCTCTTCCACTTGTCGAGCGATGAGGTGGCGATGTAGCCGCGGCGCGAGTCGTACTTGTTGACCACGAGACCGAGTTGGTCGACGTCGATGTCGTAGTCGCCGGCGAGCGAGTCCACTTGGTTGATGAGCATGCCATAGGCCTGCGCAGAGGTGTCTTCAGCCTCAACAGGGATCACCAGCCCTGACGAGCCCGGCTTCTCTCCATCGCGCCGACGCCCGTAGAAAATGGCGGCGTCCATGGCCAGCCCCAGGCTGGGAGGTGAGTCGATGACGATGACGTCGAAGTGCTCTTCCAGCGGGGCCAGGGCCCGTTCGAGTGCGGCATGCCGGGGTCCGCGGAACATGGTGAGGCCGGAGTCGAGCAGGAAGGCATCGAATGCTGCGGGCAGGATCCGCAGCCGGTCGCCGAAGCGGGCTTCGTTTATGACGACGGTGAGCTCGATCAGGGGGGTACCGGCTTGCTCCCTGTTGAGCATGTGCGTGATGAGGCTTTCGGCGCCTGCCGGGATGGCCTTGAGTCCCAATTGGTGGGAAAGGTGCCCTTGGGGGTCGTAGTCGACCATGAGGACCCGGAGTCCGAGACCTGCCGCGGTTGTGGCGACTGCTCTGGCCTTGTCGGTCTTCCCTGGCAGTCCGTGGGGAGCTTCGGCCAGGGCCTGAGCAAGGCCGGCGGTGACGGCGGTCTTGCCCACGCCGCCCTTCTGGTTGCAGACGATGATGCGGCGCGTGGGTGCAGTCTCGTCGTCTGCAGGGTTCTGCTCGAGCCACAGCGCTACGGACTGCGCAAGGCCTTGGATGTAGGAAACGCCGCGGGCGACGCAGTCCTGCTTGAATTCGTCGTACAGGCCTTCAGGCAGCCAAGTTCCAAAGGACTCGGCTCCCGACGTGTCGATCGAGCGCAGGAATTCGGGGTGGGCACGCCAGGCCTGAATGCCGTCGGTGACAGCGTCTTGGACATCGGTACTGAGCTGTGCTGCCCGGACTTTGAGGGCTTGCCGGAGGGAGGCGGGCAGCTTGGATACGAGCTTCTCCCGCTCACCTCCTGTTGTAGGAGATGCCATGCACGGCAGCATACTGCCGTCGGTGATCGAGTATCGCCTGTCGACCCGCAGTTTTCACCCAGAATGGCGTTAGCTCCTGCACGTCGGGGGTGCTTACCGGGTAAGCACCCCCGACGTAGTCACAGCCCTGGTCCAGTCACGCCGGATGCTCCCCCCTCGTGCGTCTCGTACAGGAAGACGCCAAGAGTCGATGCCGCGCCAACTGCCAGACGCGCGTGGCGCGAAGTGAGACGTTGCTCGGCCTGCGCCTTCGAACGGCCATGTCCCGTGCCGTAGGTGTTCCGCAGCTCGGCCGCGCCCTGTACCAGTTGTGCCAAGTTCATCATCATCCGCTTCACCGTGGACGCCCCCGGAGCAGAAGCGTCGAGCTGGTCTGGCATGAGTTGCAGGCACCTGGTGGTCTTGCGGACAAGCGCCAGGACGTCGTCATTCTTGCCGTGGGGCTCCTGCCGTTCGTCGAGGATCGTCTTGCAGATGCTCTCGATGAACTCCTTCGCCGTTCCGATCGCGAGTTCAGGTTCCGCTGCGATGGCGCCCTCCATGCGCGTGACTTGTTGTGCGATGTACTCCGCGTCCACACGCACCGCCACCGCGTGTGCACTGCTGACTGCACTGTTCGGTAGTCCTCCCAGCAAAGCCGGCGCGTAGACGGGCCGCCCAGACATCTCACCCTGCGGTTCAAGGACCCACCCGTCGCGGCTGAGCATCTTGTTGAACTCGGAAAGCATCGCCTCCGCACGCTCCGGGTCAGCGCACACCACGGGGTGCACCATCTGCACCAAGAAGCCCAGCAACTGCTCGTCAGATCCGTTGTCCAGACCAAACCGAGCGTCTGTAAGAACCCAGTCCTGATCCCAGTCACCGGGGTTCCTGACGCAGTGCTGGTAGATGTCTTCGCGCGCGGTGGCGAAGCGACGGTCATCCGAGGGCAAAGCGTCCAGGTCGTACAACCGGGACAGAAAGGCGATCTCATCCAGGCGCCCGAACCAAGGCGCTCCATCGGTCCGGATGTAGTCGAAGAGGTCCCGGCGTGTCACCAGCGTGATTCGGCGTCCCGGCGCGAGTCGGTCGTCAGCAGTAGACATCAGCTCATCATCGTTTTTCTGGACCGTTGGCGCTGCTGCTTTACCCCAGTTAGGAGCCCAGGTCCGAACCCGAGGGCACCAAAGATGGGCCGAAACACAGAAAGGCTCCCGCTGTCCGGACCCGACCTTGGGTCCGGACAGCGGGAGCCTCTGCGTGCTCTCAGATAGTCAGGTCGACGTCGGCCGGGAGGGGTCGCCCGGCGAAGGCGTCGGTGAGGAGCCGGTAGGGGTCGGTCCACGCGCCGTGGATTCGCGTCCTGGCGCACTGGAGTGTGCTGGTGAGTGCGGTCTCGGTGTCGGGGTGGATGAGGACCAGGGCGACGGGGTCGGCGTCCGGCCGCTGGCCTTCAGCTGGTCGTCCGCGTTCCAGGCCGCGGCCGTCGGGGGTGATCCGTACGGCGACGTCGCCATGTCCGGTCCACGGGGCCGGCCTCTGCCGGGCTGTGAGCATCGCGGTGAACTCTGCGACGGCGCGGTGGTCGCCGGGGTGGAGGGGGCCGGTGCCGTGACCGCAGCGGCGGAAGCGGGCGGTCACGCAGCGGGGCGGGCCAGGGCGGCCTTGTGGCTGTCGCGGTGGGCAGTCTGGGTGGACTCGGCGAGTGTGCGCAGACCTTGGGGCTCGCCCACGGCTCCGTGCTCGCTGCACATCACCTGGTAGCGGGCGCGGCCGGTGCAGCCGGCCTTGGGGTCGCGTGGCTTGCCGGAGGGGGCGATGGCGTGCTCGCAGACGGTGCCGTCGCGGTGCTGGGGGTCGATCCAGATTCGGATGCGGGCCACGGTCGGTCCTTCCCGTTCGGTGGGTGAGCAGGGGAAGGCCGGGCCTCCGTCAGGCCCGGCCAGGGGCGGTCAGTCCTGGGTGGGGGTGTCGGCGATGACGAGGAAGCTGTCGGTGCGCAGGTCCATGACGACCCGGGCGGGCTGCCCTTGGGCCTGCTGGCGGGCGGCGTACTCTTCTGCGGGCCAGGAGCCGCGGGGTCCGCCGGCGGGGAAGCGTTCGAGGACGTTGCGCTGGGGCTGCTGGTCGGGCATGGGGTGCCTCCAGGGATCAGATGGAGAGCCGGATCGGCATGAAGAGGTAGCGCAGGGCCTGGTCGTTGCTGCCGTGGCCGCGCAGGACGGCGGGCTTGGTGGGGGAGGTGAAGTCGAACTGGACGGACTCGGCCGTCAGGGCGCTCAGGCCATCCAGGAGGAAGGCGGGGTTGAAGGCGATGGTCAGCTCGCCGCCGGTGAGGCTGGTGTCGACGTTGTCGACGGCCTGGGCGTCATCGCCGGTGCCGCCTTCCAGGACGAGGGTGCTGTCGGCGGTGAAGGTCAGCTTGATCGGGGCGTCCTTCTTGGTGGAGACCAGGGCAACGCGCTGGGCGGCGGCCTTGAGGGCGGCGATCTCCACGGTGGCCGTGTGGGCGAACTCAGTGGGGAACAGCGCGTCGTACTTCGGCAGCTCGCCTTCCAGGGCACGGATGGTGGTCGTGGTGTGCTCGCTGCGCAGGGTGAACAGGCCTGAGCCGCCGGTCGGCAGGGCGAGGTCGACGGTGGTGTCGGCGGCGGTGGCCTTGGCGGCGTCGATCAGAGCGCGGCCGGGGATGACCGCGCTGGTGTCGGCGAGGTCGGCGTCCTTCCACGGCAGGGTGCGCACGGCGAAGCGGTAGCGGTCGGTGGCGTACAGGGTGAGGGTGGCCGCTTCGCTGTCGTGGCGTAGGCCGATGCCGGTGAGGATGGGCAGGGACTCGTCCCGGCTGACCGCGCAGGCGACCTGGGCGACCGCTTCGGCCAAGGCGGGCCCGGCAAGGGTGCCGGCGGTGGCGCCGGGCTCGGGCAGCGCCGGGTACTCCTCCAGGGGCAGGGTCGGCAGGATGAAGCGGGCCGAGCCGGCCTTGAGCAGTAGTCGGCTGCCGGTGAGTTCGAGGTGCACGTCGCCGCGGACGGTGGAGACGATGTCGGACAGCAGCCGTCCGGAGATTAGGGCGCGCCCGTTCTCGGTGACGGTGGCCGGTGCGCTGGTGTCGGCGCTGACCTCGTAGTCGAAGGCGCTGACGCGCAGCCGGTCGCCGGTGGCGTCCAGGAGGAGGCCGGCGAGGACCGGCACCGGGGGCCGGGCGGGCAGGCTGCGGACGGCGTAGCTGACGGCCGCGGCGAGGTCGGCGTGGCCGATGGTGAGCTTCACAGGCGGGGTGCCCCTTTCAGGGGAGGTCCAGGAGCAGCTGCTCGGTTGCCGCGCTCGGGGCGGCGGGCAGGGCCTGCGGGCGAGCGGGCGGCATGACCGGGGCGGCGGCCGGGCCGACGTCGACGGCGAGCTGTCCGGCGTCGGCCAGGGCGCGGGCGCGGGTCTGGGCGCGGGTGACGGCATGAAGCCCGGCGTCGTAGTGCAGGTGGCAGCCCTGACACATCGCGCGCAGGTTGACCGGATTACAGTTCTCTGGCAAGTAGCCCAGATGGTAAAGATAGGCATGCCTCGACCACGTTTGAGTCCCGCTCACTTGGCTTGTGCTTCCTGCGGAAACGACTTCCCGCATGACCCCAAGCGCCCCAGGCGAACCTGCTCCGCTGACTGCCGGCTGCAGCTCATGTCCGAGCAGCGGAAGGGCATCAAACGCCCCGGTGTCGGTGGCGCAAAGCGTCGGAGCAAGCGCAGCATCGAGTGCGCCGTCTGCACTCAGGTAGTCCGCATCTCGGCGCAGCAGGCGGCGGATAACGTCCGCACTTGTTCTGAGCCCTGTCGCCGAGAACTTGTGAGCCGGTCGAAGGGGTCGCTCGGCGTCGGTACCTGTGAGGGATGCGGAACCGAGTACCGGGTCTCCCGGTTCCATCTGCGGGCAGGTCGACGGTTCTGTGGAGACGTCTGCCGCCTGGCATGGTGGGCGACTCAGACGCCAACTGGTGAGGACAATCCACTGTGGACGGGCGGGCATCTCGGCTACTACGGGCCCACCTGGCAAGCCGCGCGTCGTGCCGCTTGGAAGCGCGACAACGAATCGTGCACCGCTTGCGGACGGAGCCGCAACGAACTCGGCCAGCGCCCGATCGTTCACCACGTCATCCCCTTCAAGTCCTTCGGGGTCGACGGGCACGAGCGTGCCAACCAGCTCGACAACTTGGTCTGCCTGTGTCGCTCGTGCCACATGAAAGTCCACTGGAAGATGCGTAGCGCTCACTAGGTGGGCCACGGTCAGCACGACGTAGGAGCCGCTGTCGTAGGCAGCGCCGTCGTGGATGTTGGGGCAGCGGCCGGGGTGGGTGCCCCGGCCGCATTCGCCCGTGCACTCGCACCGCCACCCGGCCCGCTCCTTGATGGCCAGGCTGATCTGGGGCCAGTCGGGCGGGTAGCGATGGCGGTTCTCGGGTCGTATTGGCATGCCTGAGTCCTACGGTTGTTCGCCGCCGGCGCCGTGGCGCTGCTCGAACGCCTCCAGCAGCTCTCCGATGTCGGCCGGGGTGTCTGCGACGCCGACCCAGGCGCCGTCCTCGGTCCACACCGGGACCTGGTCGGTGTCGGCGTCGATGTAGCATTGGGCATCGGCCCGTTGATCTCGCGGTCCAAGCGGACGATCCGGGCCTGGCTGATGGTCAGCGGGTTGTGCCGGGCGGCGGCGGCCCGCTCGCGGCGGGCCTGGTCCTGGTCGGCGAGGACGTCGATCCAGTCGGGTCCGAGTCGGTCGACCATGCGCTTACGCAGGGCGGTGCGCTGGCCGGGCGTGGTGGCCGCGAAAATGCCGACCTTGGTGAGCGGCTTGTTGACCAGCGCCCAGCGCAGGCAGTCCTTGACGATGGGGCAGCCGGAGCAGGCCCGGCGTGCCTTTGCCAGCCGCTTCTCCGTTGCCGCCCGGTCGTTGGTGCGGTCGCCGTTGGCGAAGTCGAACAGCTTCGGGTCGGTCTGGCAGCGCGTCGGGGTGGGGCTGTGGGGGAAGGGGAAGCGCGGGTCGGGATCGGCGTACGGGGGCGAGTTGGCGACGCCGGTGCGGCTCATAGCGCGGCCTCCGGGAGCAGTTCGCGCAGGTGCGCAGGGAGTTGGAGAAGGACGCGCTCGTACACGCCCAGCGGGACGCGCCACGGGCCGAGCTGTCCGTCGCACGGGACCGGCAGGGCCAGCGGGTGGACGTCGTCCAGGTCCAGGTGGACACACTCGGGCTGCCCCCAGGGACTGCACGGCTCGCCGGTGTCGGTGTGGGAGCCGGTGATGCGGACGATGCCGAGGACGGCGCGGGTGGGCAGCTCCAGGCCGCGGACCGTGCGAGCCACGAGCGGGTCGCGCAGCGCGGCCCGGTCGGTCTCGGCTCCGGCGTGCAGCAGGCGCCAGCCCGGCGCCCAGGCCCTGGGCCGGTTCTCCACGCGCTTGTCGCCGTGCAGGATGCAGGCCACCCAGGGCTGCTTAACGGTGATGCCCCGGATGGAGTCCGGGGCGTAGAGCGTCGGCGTCTTCACGCGGCGGCTCCGAGGGTGTGGGTACCGGGCCGCCCGGCGCACCGGCCATTGATGGACGGCACGGTGGCGTGGGAGCGGTCGGCGAGCACGGCGCGGCCGGTGTGCTTGCCCGCGTACATCGCGGCGTCGGCTGCCCGCTGGAGCACGGACAGGTCCGTCGTACCGAGGACGTCGGGGGAAGCGGCACCGACCGACGCGGCGACGTCGACCAGGGCGCCGCCGTCGATCTGGACGGGCTGCGCGAGCAGAGTGACCAGCTGGGCGAGCCGGAGTTCGCGGCGAGCTGGTGCGATCCGGACCGTGACGGCGAACTCGTCCCCTCCGAGCCGGCCGACCGCACCGCGGCTTCCCGCCCAGGCGGTGAGGCGCTGCGCGGTGGCGGCCAGGACCCGGTCGCCGGCGGCGTGCCCGCCAGGGCCGTCGTTGATCTCCTTGAAGTGGTCCAGGTCCACGATGCCGACCAGGGCGTTGTCGCCGTGCCGGTCGGTGATCTGCCGGGCCCGGGTGGTGTAGCCGTCACGTCCGAGCAGTCCGGTGAGCGGGTCGCGGCGGGCGGCGGCGAGCTTGCGGTGGAGGCTGACGGCGTGGACGGTCCAGCCGGTCAGCGGCACCACGAGGGTGGTGATGATCAGGGCGCGTTGTCCGGACGAAGCGTGTACGCGCGCGATGGAGGCCATACTGGGAGCTCCCTCTCGTCTTGTACGGGATGGGTGGCCCGAGGCAGGCGTCGGTTACCAGGCCGTTGTGCGTCTGCCTCGGGGCGTATCTACAGCACGTAGCTGCTGGTGCTGATCCAGCTGAACGGGTTGGACCACGGCCCGGCCTTCGCCGCCCGCCAGTCCAGCTCCCAGCCGTCGCGGATCCCGCTCGCTCCCCAGCCGCCGTCCTGGCGGCCGGGATTGGCGAGTCCGGCCTTCCGCGCGGCGAGCGCCGCGTCGTAGACCTGGTGGGCGCGGGCCAGGGCCTCGCTGGGTGAGGTGGCCTGACCGGTGAAGACGTGCAGCCCGTGCAGCTGCTGGTCGGTGCGGTGTATCGGGACGTCTACCTCGTAGAACTCCGGCTTCGGCATGACGCCCATCTCCTTCCTGCGCTGGTCGTGGCGGAACACCGCGACCGCCCCGGCCTCGATGGCCGGGGCGGCACGGAGGAACGCCGCGTCCCGCGGGGGAAGGTCAGCCGGCCGTGGCGCGCGCCAGAATGTCGGCGTGGTCGAACGCGAGGTCAGGGAGCGCGGTCAGCGGCCACCAGCGGGCGGCGGTGGCGTCGTCCCCTGCCGTCGGCGCGACCAGGGCGGGCAGGGTTGCTGTGTAGGCGACGCTGACGTACCGGCCGCGCGGGTCACGGCCGGGGGCGTCGAAGGCGCCCACCTGTCGCAGGTCGTCGGCCGGAACGGTGATGCCGGTCTCCTCCTCCAGCTCGCGCATGGAGGCGTCCAGGCTGGTCTCCCCCTTGTCCACGTGCCCGCCGGGCAGCGCCCAGTAGCCCTCGAACGGGTCCCAGCCCCGCTCGATCAGCAGGACATGCCCGGCGGCGAGCAGGACGACGTCGGCGGTGTAGCGGATCGTCTCGTCAGCGGTGTCGGTGCTCATCTGGTGCCTCCTGCTCAGGCCGGGACGGGGGCGGGGGTGTCGAGTCCGGCACCGAGCAGCAGGGCGCGGATCGACTGCTCGTACTCGCCGGTGCGGATCCGGTCGAACATGAGCTGACCGGCGACCAGGCAGCGGGCCCGCAGCCGGATCGGGGCGACGGCGTGGGGTTCGGCGCCGGCGTCGGTGGCGGCCTGGGCGGCGGCGTCCCCGGCGAGCTGGATGGCCGTGGCGAGGCCGGCCGAGCGGCGGGAGTAGCGCGCCCGCCAGTGCGCCCAGTCGGTCAGCGCGCGGGTGTCGGCCACCCGCTCTTCCCACTTGGCGTAGGTGCGGCGGGTGTCCTCGGGGTCGGCGGCCCACTCGGTGGCCCACTGCCGGGCGAGGTCGGGCAGCTGGGCGAGGACGGCCAGGACCTGCTCGCCGCGGTGCCCGAACGCCTGCCACGCCCGGGTCTCCTCCACGACGCGGATCTGGTGGGACATCAGCCAGTACGGGGCGAAGTCGTCGCCCCAGTTGCCGGTCTCACCGAGGGGCTCGACGACGAACAGCCGGATCGGCCAGCCGTCCTCGATGCGCTCCAGGATCTCGCCGGGCCGGGTGTACATGTGGAAGTAGCCGAAGGGCTTGTCGGTGTACCACTTCTGGCCGGGGCTGGGGTGGTCGATGACCTGGCCGATGTGGTCGGCGAGGTTGACGGTCGGGACGGTCTCGCCGTGCTCGTGGGCGTAGCGGGCGAGGTGCTCGCAGGTGGGCGGGACGGTGCCGTCGGGCCGGGTCGCCATGTAGTGGACGACGGGCCGGGCGCTGCGTGCCATGGAGTCCTCCGTGGTCGGGAACGTGCTGGTGATGGGCGGGTTGGTCAGCGGCGGGGGTTCTTGTGGCCGCGCAGCTCGTCCACGCGGGTCGCGGTGTGCGCGAGGTCGCGGGCGAGGGTGGCGAGCCTTTCGGCGTCGTCGCCGACGGGCTGGGACCAGATGAGGCCGGCGGCGAAGTACGTGGCGTTCGCGGCCAGTTCCCTGGCCTGCTCGGCCAGGCGCTCGCGCTCGGTGTGCAGCGGGTCGGCGAGGGGGACGCGCTCGGGGAGAGGCAGTTCGATCAGCCGCTCCAGGATCACGGCCAGGGCGTCCGCGACGGCGGCGAGGTCGCCGTCGGCGAGCCAGCCGTCGATGCTGTCGTGGCCGGTCAGGTCGGGGGTGTATTTCGCGAACAGGCGGCGGTCGAAATCGCCCGAGGCGGCCCCGGCGGGGGACAGCTCGAAGATGATCCGGCCGTTCTTCCAGTCGGGGTAGCAGGTCAGGTCACGGTCGGCGGTCTCGCTGGTGAAGACGGCGGGCCACTCCGGCACGGTGGGCAGCGTCCAGTCGGTGCCGAGGACGTCGGCGACGATGGCGGTGAGGCGTGCGTTCGGGCTGTCGGTGAGGGTGCGGTGCAACGGGTCCTCCGTGCGTGTGGTGGGTGAGGGCGGGCTGTAGTCAGCGGTCCAGCAGCTCGTAGGGGAAGGGTTCGTGCTCGATGTGGACGCCGGCCCGGATCCAGTGCCAGTGGAAGGGGAAGCTGGTCAGTCCGAGCTCCTGGACGGCGATGGCCCGGTGGTGTCCGTCGGAGACGTAGATGTCGTGCCAGCGCTCGTTGACGCACAGGAGGATCGGTACTTCGAGGCCGTCTGCCTCGATCGACTCCTTGAGTTTGTCGACCTTCTGCCGGTCCTTGCCCTGGGCGAACTGGCGGCGGGCGTCGTCCCACTTTCGGAAGTCGGTCGGCATGATCTGCCGGTCGTTGAGCATCGACGTCCGCATGCGGCCGCGGTACCTCACGCCGGGCTCCTTCCTGTTCAGCTGGGGGCGGGCGCGGTCTGCTGGGCTTCGCGGTCGGCGGCGGCTTCGGCCTGGTGGTTCTGGCGGATCACCGTGCCGATGATTTTTTCGGTGGCCTTGGCGGCTTCGGCCTCCCAGGCGACCTCGATCCGGTACAGCGCGCGGGCCTTGTGCTTGGGCAGGACGTTGGCGCCCAGTTCGTGGCGGGTCAGGGCGATGCGGTGGTCCCAGGCGCCCTTGCGGCACAGCTGGTCGACCTCCACGAAGGCCCACACGAGCGTCGCGCCGATCTCGCGCTGGCGGCGGCGTAGCCGCGTGGCGTTGACCAGGACGCGCACCGTGTTGTTCGGGGCGATCACCGCGACCGAGTACAGGTCGTGCGGGCGGGAGGTCAGGGTGAGCGACTTGCGCTCCCATGCCTCCGGCTTCAGTCCGGCTGCCGCGCCCTGCGCCATCGTGGCGAGCATCGCGATCCGGTTGGTGGAGGTAACCACGACCTCCACGGCGGTCAGCGGGCGCCGGCCGAAGTGCTCTTTCACCAGGCGCTGCGCGGTGGGCACGGTCTCGGTGATGTCGGCGGTCAGGCGGTGAGAGGTGAGCAGGCCGTCGCGGATGACGGTGATCTGGGCGGGCTTCATACGGGGAGGGCCTTCCGGCTCGGGGAGAGATCTGATTGGCCACCGCACCGTCCCGGCCGCGAAAGGGCCGGGGCGGCACGGGCAGCCCGTCAGGCGGTGGCGTGCAGGCCGGTGAGGTCGTCGTCCAGGACGTCGTCCTGGTCGCGGTCGCTGCTGTCGGTGACCGGGGCGGCCGGGAGGCCCGCGGCGCGGGCGGCGAGCTGGTGGCGGATCTCCTGGACGTGGGCGATCGGCACCGGCTGGTCGCCGTCACCGGTCAGCAGCGTGAAGCGCGCCGCGCTGCGGCCGTACTCGTTCTTCTCGGTGCGGTAGTGCAGCCAGACGCCGGGGGCGAGGAAGAAGGACGCGGTGGCGTCCTCGTAGCCGCGCCACCGGTCCTCGTCCCGCAGGAAACCGTCGCCCTGGTCGAGCTCCCACGCGTCGGAGGCGGCGCGGGAGGCGGCGTCGCGTTCGGTGGCGGCGGCGACCTGCGCCAGGCCCTCCGACAGGGTGGCCGGGGCGGCCGGGGCGGTGCGCGTGCGCGTGGTGGTGGTCGGCTGGGCGGTGCTGCGGGCCTTGGTGAGCAGGCGGCGCAGCGGGTTCAGGAACAGCTCGGCCAGGGTGTTGATGGCGACGGCGGCCACGACCGCGACGCCGCCGGCGATGGCCAGGCGCCAGTCGCCGGACCAGGTGTCGGGCGAGTAGGTGTAACCCGCCCAGGCGCCGATGGCGCCGCCGATCACGACGGTGACCATGTCCAGGCCCTCGGTCGCGGCTTCGGCGACGGTGATGGTGGCGCGGCGAACAGCTCGGTTCATGATGGGGGAAGCTCCTTCTTCTGTCGGATGCGCTCTGGTGGGGGAAGGGGTGGCTCCGGGACGGCCGGGCCGCACGCCAGCGGCCGTCCCGGGCGTCTTAATTGCCGCTGCTCGCGTGGGCGGCGGCGGTGGAACGGACGGCGTCGGCGAGCAGCACGGTCATCTCGTGGCCGTGGTCGACGACGTCCTCCAAGCGCTCGATGACCTCACTGGGCAGGCCGCGGGTGCGCGCGCCGGTCAGGACGCCCTCGAGGTAGAGGACGTCGGCGAGGATCCGGCCGCGGGCGTCCAGGACGCCGGGCTGCACGGCCAGGGCGTCGGTGTTCTTCACGGTGGCGAGCGCGGCGTGGTCGGCGGCCTCGCGGTAGGCGGTCTCGGACTGCTCGGTGAGCAGCGCGTCGACCTCGGTGGTGGTGCCGTAGACGCGGCGCCAGCCGAAGCGCGCGGCGGCGGCGTCCATCAGGGAGCGGCGGGTGAGGGGCACGGTGACCTCCCGGGGAGGTTCCATCGCCTGGTCCGGGTGACCGGGCGGACACCGCACGGCCCCGGCCGCCGGGGAAGGGCGGCGGCCGGGAGCGCACGGAGAGCGCCGGTCAGTCCTCCGGGAGACGGCGTGCGTAGTAAGAGACGTAGTCGCTGTACTGGTCGCGCTCGATGCGCAGGACCTCCGGCTGGTCGACGGCCAGCTGCTGGAGGACGCCCACGATCCAGTCGTTGGTGCGCTGGAGGGTGAGGCGGATCAGGTCCAGGTCGGAAAGCCACAGCTGGACGTCTTCCTTGCGGCGGCGGGCGCCGCACACCCAGGTGTGCAGCTGCTCGCGGGCGGTGTCGTCGTCCGGGCGGGCGGGGAGGTCGCGGGGCAACGCCCGGCAGGTCGTGGCGTGCTCGTTGGCGACCTTCGCGGCGTCCGCGAGGCTGTAACGCGTGTTGTAGGTACGCCGCCCGTCCTGCGCGGAGGCGAAGTGGCAGCCGAGGCAGGCGACCGCGTAGTAGATGCCGGCCTTCCCGTCGTCGGCGGTGTAGACGAGGACGACTGCACTCGCCTGGTTGTAGTACCGCTGGACGACGGTGACGCCTTCCGGCTTCCAGGTCTCGCCGATGTCGGGCCACCGCTCGGGGGCCAGCGGTTCGACGGGGGCGGGGCGGCGGGAAAAGAGGGTGAGGGCCACGGGCCTACTCCTTGTCGGTGTCGGTGCGGTGGGCGTACCGGGCGGTGATGGTGGCCGCCACGGCGATGAGGACCAGGGCGAGCGCGTACGGCCAGCTGCTCATCCGGCGACCGCGAGGACGGCGGCGACCAGGAGCAGGGCGAGGGCGGCGAGGATGATGTCGACCGCGCGGGCCAGGCGCTCGAACTTGGCGACGGCGATGATGGACAGCGACCTGACCCGGGTAAGGCGGGTGTCCTGCCGCATCGCGTTGAGCAGGTCGTCCTCGCTCAGCTGCGCCCAGCAGGGGAAGCCTTCACGGACGACGCGGCCGCGGCCTCCAAGGTTGGGGCGCACGACCAGGAGCAGCAGGACGGCAGAGGCCGCGAGGGCAAGGACGGCGGTGCCGCCGGCGAACTGCGCGGGCAGCGGCAGGTTCTTGTCGGCGACGCTGGCGAGTCCGGCGAGGACCGCGCCGTTGAAGGCCAGGAGCAGCGACGCCTTGCTGTCGGTGCGGCTGATCTTCGATTCGACGTCGTGACAGGCGTCGTCCAGGTTCTTGCCCGGGTCGCACGCGGCCAGGGGTGCGGTGTCCGGGCTGGTGCCGAGAGGCATGGTCGGTTCCCTTCCGGCCGGGCTGTCCGGCTCCCCACCGCCCTGCCCGTGCCGGTGGTGGCGCGGGCAGGGGGAGGCAGTCGGCAGACCGGTGCATCAGCCGACCCAGCGACCGTCCTTGATGACCTGCTTGCCGTCCTTGAGGGTCAGGTTCGTGATGAAGGCCGACAGGGTGGTGCCGTCCAGTTCGCGGAGGGTGTAGTCCGTGGCCCACACGTCCTCACCGCCCCGCTTGCCCATGAGATAGACCCGGGTCTCGTAGGCGGGCTCCAAGGCGGCCGCCGCCGCTTGAGCCCGGGACTCGGTCGGCAGGACGATCGCGCCGCAGCGGTCGTTGAGGCCGATCAGGAACAGGTCACGCAGCTCGAAGCCGCGCACATCCAGCACGCTCAGGATCGGCTCGGTCGAGCCGTGGGTGTGCACGTTGTTCGGATGGGACTTCACCCAGCGGCTTCCACCGAACTTGCTCATGTCGATAGCCATCAGCAGCTCCTGCTGTCGAGTCGTGGTCCGGGCTGTCCGGCTCCCCGTCACCACCCGGCCCGCGTACGGCGGGGCGGGTGGATCAGGCAGCCGCCAGACCGTCAGCGGGCGGGGGGGTGGTTGTGGTTGTGCAGGTGGATCAGCGGACGCAGGGACAGGCCGCGCAGCGTGAAGAGGGAGCCAATGGTCCAGGCGAGGACGGCCAGCGCGGTGGCGACGGGGCGGCCGGCGGCGGGGGAGGCGTCGAACACCATCGCCGCCGTGCAGATGCCGTGGGCAGTCCACGTCAGACGTGCGCCGAAGGCACCGGTGACCCAGGCCAGGACGAGGCTGACGGCGCCGACGCCCAGCCAGATGACGAACGCGCTGGAGGCCGACAGCGGAAGACCGGCGGTGTGCGCGGCCAGGTAGGCGTGGACGGGGTCGGCGATGGTGGCGATCCACTGGGTGGCCCACGCCCAGTCCTGGTGCTGGTACCAGTCGATCAGGCGGGGCACGCCGACGGACAGGACGAGGATGACGGCGAGGACGCCGCCGACGGCCATCATGGCGAGGGCGCCGGGCGGGATGTCGTCGCGGGTACGGATCGGGGCCGGCCGGGGCGGCGCAGTCCAGGGCACGCGGGGCGGCTGGCGCTCGCTGTCGGCGATCGTGTGCAGCGGCGGGATGGTCGGCTTGGGCTCGCGGGGATCGGTGGGTTCAATCACCGGGGAGTCTCCTTCGCGGTGGTCGGCAGATGGGCGCAGATTCGGTGGCCGGGCTGTCCGGCTCCCCGTCACCACCCGTCCCGGCAGCGGCCGGGACGGGTGGATCAGGCAGCCGCCAGACCGCCCTCGCAGTTCTGCGCGGGCGCGGTGGGACGGGGGTTGAGGTAGGAGTGCGGGTCGGCGGGCGTGCCGTCGTAGCACTCAAGGCAGGAGCCGAGCGTCTTGAGCGGGAGGCAGTGGAAGTACCTCCGGCGGCACAAGGGGCACCGCTGCCGCGCCTCCATCGCCTTGTCGAGCGCGATCTCCTTGGCGAGGGTCATCGGCCGGATCGGCAGGGCCCGGTCGATCTCGTAGAGCCAGGCCCGGCGCTTGCCACCCCGGCACTCGATCGCTGCGACCGGGGCCTGGCCGCCGGGGCGTAAACGCATCTCGCGCAGCTGCCTGCGGGTTGCCAGGCCCTTGGGGGCCTGGCGCCAGCGGTAGACCGGGAAGTCATCGGTTCCGTACAGGTCGATGTCCTGGACGGCCGGCTTCTCCGCGGTGGCCGGGTCAGCGGCGGCGGCCACGGTTGTGTCCACGGCCGGTGTGGACCTGGACCCGGGCGCGGCCGCGGGCCTGGACGTGGACGTTGGTGCCACCGCGGCCGGAGCCGGTGCTGAACATCTTCAGCAGGACGAAGCCGCCCAGGCCCGCCAGCGCGATGAGGCCGAGGGTGACGAGCGCTTGGACGAGCGCGACCAGGGCGCCGATCAGGAAGTAGAGGCCGATGCCGCCGACGCCCAGGATGAACGCGACCAGGGCGGCCTTGACCAGGAGCGGGGAGACGAGGGGCTGCGGGGCCGGGGCGGGCGGCGGGGTGTAGTAGGCGACGGACTGCCCGGCCGGGCCGGGAACGACGACCACGCCGTCGACGCCGGCGGTCGGCGGGTAGACGACGGTGCCCTGGGGGAGCGGGACGACGTGCTGTCCGTACGCGGGGGCGGGCGGCTGCGCGTACTGGGGCGGCAGCGGTGCCGGGTAGTAGATGGGCTGGGTCTGCTCGCCGTTCGACGGCATGATGGTGTCCTCCTCATCCGTGGGGAGCCCGGGTCGTGACCGCTGGCGTGTGATCGCCCGGGGAGGCTCCGGCCTCTTCAGGGGTCCCGGGGTGGCTTCAACACCTCGGGGCCCTTGGAGCTGTCGGAACGTCTTGGACAGCAGCGAGGCCCGAACCGTGTGCGGTACGGGCCTCGCGGTATGGCGGGTGAAGGGTTACTCAGGTGCGAGCGGCGACTTGAGGATCTCGTAGTGGCCGAACTGGGCGTCTTCGCGGATGATCCCGACCTCATGCATACGGTCGCGCTCGCGGTAGAACCAGCGCTTCTGGTCGGTCAGGGCGACGCGTTCGACGATCGTGCTGACGTCCTTGGGGGTGAACAGCCGCTTGCCCTGCCGTACCCACCGGTCGAGCTGTGTGTCGAGGGCGGCTCGGGCGTCGTCCGGGGTGAGCGGGTCGGCTGGCGCAGTGCCTGCCGGGTCAGTACCGGCTTCCTCCTCTCCGGGCTGGGTGAAGAGGTCGTCAGTGCCCGCCAGGAGCAGCGCGCGCATCTGGGCAGCGTTCAGGGTGAGCTTGACGAAACCGGTGGAGCCGTCGTGGCCGTCTACGAAGGCGGTCAGTACGACGTCTCCGTTCTCCTCTCGCGCGGCGTGCATGTTGCTGACGTGGCCGAGGACTTCATGATCGGGCAGACCGTGCACCGTGCCTCCTTGTCTTTGTGCTGATTGTGCGGCGCGGGCCGGTGGGGCCGAGCTGGCTTCAACAACTCGGCCGCAGGATCAGTCGGTCAGCTCGTGCCAGCGGGCGGTCATCACCTCGCTCTGAATCAGGATCGTGGGCGGGTGGCCGGGACCGGGCTTGGGCAGCAGCTCGATCGGCTCATCCCGCTGTTCGGTGAAGTCGAAGGTGATCTCCACGGCGGCTTCCTCCTCTTCTCCGGTCATGACAGGTCGTTACGCGGTCTCGTCCAGGACGAGGTCGCCGTTGGCGATCTCCTCGTTGAGGAGGTCGGCGATCTCCTGGAGCGTCTCGGTTTTTCCGGTGAGGCCGGCGGCCTTGAGCGAGCGGCGCGAGACCTTGCCGGACCCGGCGCGGATGATGCCGCGGGCGAGTTCCCGGGCTTCGGCGAGCTTGGCGTCGTCGATGTCCGGTCGGGCGGGCGGCGCCTGGTGCTCGCGGGCGCGCGGGTTGGTCCCCTGAGCGAGGCCCGCCTCGGGGTGGCGGCCCTCAGCGAGGGGGCCGTAGAACAGCGGGCGCTGGGGGCCAGGGCCGTGTGCGGAGGCCGCCGGGGTGGAGGTGGTCCCCGTGCGGGGCTCGTGGTCCTCACCGGTGGTCCCCTGCGAGGTGGTGTGGTCCCCGTCCGTTGTCGCGTCGGTGGGGACCTTGACGGTGATGGTCCCCGGCGTGTGGGTGCGGGCGGCAGCGGTCCCTGCCGGGCGGGGGCCGGTCTCTTCGCTGGTGGCGGGGGTGATCGGGGTGGTGGTCCCCGCCGGGGCGGGGACCGGGTGCTGCACCGCCGGGGCCAGTGCGGGGGCCATGGCCCCCGGGGCGGGAGCCAGTTCGGGGGCCATCGGTGCTGCGAGGGATGTGGGGAGGGCCGGGTGGTCCCCGCCGGGGGCGGGGATGGTCCCCTCGGTGGTCCCCGTAAGTTCGAGTGCGAGGTCCAGCATGCCGCCGCGCAGGGGCCACAGCTTCTCTGCGGGGGCCTTGCGACGCCAGCCCCGTCCGTACTCGGCCTTGAGGTCCCCGATCTTCTGGCGGCGGTGCTTCTCCAGGATCAGTCCGGTGCGGTAGGAGCGAACCTCCCACAGGACCATGCGGCGCCAGATGCCGAAGGTGCCGGGCGGGTCCAGGAACCAGCGGCTGAGCCGGATGCCGTCCATGCGGCGCTGGCTGGTCAGTCCGGTGCGGCGCCGGATGGCGTGGCGGACACCCTCCATGAAGGCAATGAACAGCAGCGGCATCGCTGCGTGCATGCCCTGCCCAGTGATGCGATCCGGCCACGGCAAATCGGGATCTACTGCCGCCATGTTGAACCAGATCGTTGCGCTAGTGAAGGCCCATGCGAGCCATCGCAAAGGCGGGAGCGGCATGTCGAGCTGCTCCAGGACCAGGTCGACGGTGAGCAGGGCGAGAATGCCCAGGTCAACGCCGATGGGGACGATCCAGGAGTGGCCTCCGAAGCCGCGGGCGCGGGCCACGTCTTCGACGGCGGCGAAGGAGCCGTATCCGCCGAGCCCGGCGAGGCCGGCGAAGAAGACTCCAGCGATGGCGATGACCCATTTCTGGGCCTTGGTGAAGGGCGGCGGCGCCTTGGGGCGGTCTGCCATGTCGATTACCTTCCGTAGTGTTCGCGCAGTGTTCGGCGAGGGGTGTTCGCGAACTGTTCGCGGGCGACAAACCATCACTTTCTGGACTGTGCGCGGGAGAACACCCCAGAGTTTCTAAGGGAGGGACGGGTTGCGAACTGTTCGCAGATCACGAACAGTTCGCATCCACCTTTCGCCACTGTCAGTTACTGTCGGAGAGAGGGGAGCGCATCAGGTCGTAGCGCCCGTAGCCCTCGTCGGAGTCGTCCTTGGAGATGACGCCGTCGTCCAGAAGCTGCTTACGCAGCCGGTTCCACCAGGAGCGCTGACCCTCCAGGTCGACCCTCATCCAGAGGTCGTTGAGCTCCTTCGGCTCGAAGCTCGCCTTGCCTTCGCGAAGCCACTTGTCGAGCCGAGCAAAGATGGCCGACTTGCACTCCTCCGGGCTCATGCGGTCGCCTTCTTCGACCAGGCTGGGCAGCGAGAAGACCGGGGTGTCCTCGGCCGGGGGCTCGATCTCGTCCTCGATGCGCAGGTGGTCGTACTGACCGGGCTCGGGGTCCTCGTCCAGCACGTTCTTGAGCATCTCGTTGAGCTCCTCGACCTCGGCCGCCATCGTCTCCTCGTCCACGTCGTCCATCTCCTCGTCCGGCGGTCCGGAGTAGGCCGGCGACGCCTCGACGGCCGGGGAGGCCGGCGGGGCGGCGGGGGACGGGGACGGGGCCGCCTGCTGCACGGTGTTGTCCTCTCCCTCCTCCTTGGGCAGCAGGGGGGCGTCGTACGTGGTGCGGTTGACGTACAGGTCGCCGAACGCCTCGGCGGTGATCGTGTCCAGCGGGGTGCGGATCGCGGCCCCGGCGGTGACGGCGTCGGCCTGGTCGCGCTTGCTGGCCAGTTCGGTGCGGGCGGTGACGTGCCACCGCTCCTCCGGGATGCCCAGGCCGGCCGCGTAGTGGTAGCCCGGCTTGCGGTTGCCCCACTGCGGCCAGGCGCCGGCGTCGATCGCCTCGTCGGGGAGGCAGTACTGGGCGTCGGCGCCGTCACGGAGACCGAAGCACAGCCCCGCGGGCGAGTTGGCCCGGGAGTCGGTGTCCATGTTGTTGTGCGTGGCGCGCTGGATGGAGGTCAGGATCCAGATGCCGGCCGCGCGGGCCGTGCGCAGGATCTTCTGGTAGTGCTCGTTGTCGGCGGCGAAGTCCGCGGCCTCCTCACCGATCACGACGAGGAAGTTCAGGCCGCAGCCCGGCTCCCACTTGCTCAGGCCCTTGGCGGCCAGGAAGTCGGTGCGCTTCTCGATCGCGGTCGGCAGGATCTTGAAGAACCGCCGGGCGGCGTCCTTCTTGTCGATCGGCCACTCGATGCCGTGCCGCACGTGCCCGAAGTCCTGCTGGAACTTCGAGCAGTCGATCACGATCACGCTGACCTCGGTGCGGGTGCAGCACTCGGTGATGATCAGCTGGTTGCCCTGGGTCTTGCCCGCGCCGTTCACGCCCATCGCGATGGCGTGCTCGACGTTGCCGTTCGACAGCGGTCCAGGATCGCGCAGCTGCCCGGTGAGGTTGAGGAGCAGGTCCTCGCCGTCCTCGTAGCGGCCGGTGCGGATCGGGACGTCGCCGATGGACGCGCCGAACGCGGACGGACCGCGCCAGGGGAAGCCCTCCTTGAGGAGGTCGGCGACCTGAACGCGCATGGTGATCAGGGAGGAGTCGTCATCGTCCACGGTGTGGGTGATGCGGCCCTTGCCCAGCTTCAGCGCGGAGGCCATCGCGGGGATGCGCCGGGCGAGCTCGTCAGCCGTCGCGCCGTCCTTGCCCTCCACCGTGGCGATCACGGTGCCCTTGCCGTTGGACTTCGCTTCCTTCAGCTCGTGCTTGGCCAGGCCGATCTCGGCCTCCAGCTTCTCCCACCGGGAGGCGCCCTTCTCGGACCCCTTCTTGTGGAAGCTGGACCAGAGGTTGTTGGCCAGGGCCAGGCCGACGCCGCCGATCGCCCAGGTGCTGGCGGTGGCGGCGGTGTCGAGGCCGGTGATGGTGCCGAGCGTCGCGGCCGCGGTGACCGCGACCGAGTTGACCTGGTGCAGCCGGACGGTGTCCTTGTCCCGCTTGGCCTTGCTGTCCAGGTGCCCCAGGAACTTGCACAGCGCGGCGCCGGTGCCCGCGATGCCCAGAGTGGCCAGGGCGAGTGCGGCGGGGTTCCCGGAGACCGCGACGTGGGCGCCTTCCACCAGGACGGGCCCGAGGGCGGTGATCGCCCAGGGCCCGCCGTAGCGCAGCCGCCGCGCCCGGTCCTGCTGCTGCTCTTCCTCGGTACGGGTGTCGATGCTCTTGGCCTTGGAGATGCGGCGTGCCATCACGCGGCCCTTCCTGCTTCACCGGGCTTGCCGGCGCTGTCCGACGGCTTGTCGCCGATGGAGAACCCGGGCTTCGACTTGCCCTTGCCCTTGCGGGCCTCGGCCTCGGCCTCCTGCTCGGGCTTGATGAAGTGCTTGACGAAGGAGGCGTACATCTTCACGCCCGACAGGCCGAACACCTTCGCGGCGGTCGAGCCGGCCTTGAGGTGGCCGCCGACCAGCTTGGCGCGGATCTTGCTCTGGGCGCCGAACGTCCACCACTTGCCCTTGTACTGGCTGAGGATCTCGGTGACCATGTCGGCGTCCATCCCGATGCGCATGTACAGCTCGAAGCCGATCTGGCGCAGGATGCGGGCGTACTTGTAGAGGTCGCGGTCGGTGCGGAACTCGATGGCGTCCAGCTGCTTGACGAGCTGCGCCAGGTTCGTGCCGATCGCCTCGTCACCGTCGCTCATGAAGCGGTCCTTTCTGATGGGGCGGGAGGGGGTTGTGCGGGCGGGGGCTCTGTCACCTCCCCGCGGTCCCGGCCGGGCGGGACCGGGGCCACAGGCAGGCGGCAGGTTCACCGGCTGCTGCTGGCCGCCTGGTCGTCACCGGCGTTCTGCACCGCCGTGGCGATGCCGGATCCGATGCCGTTGATCGCCCCGGCGAGCGGGGACGTGGCGAGGGCGTAGCCGCACAGCAGGGCGGCGACGAGGACGCCCGCGCGGATCTCGGCGCGCCAGCACAGCCAGATGCCGCCGCCGGCGAGCAGGGCGAGGGGGATGGTGACCATGAAGTCCTCCTGATGAGGGGCAGGGGCGTTGGGATGTGCTCCTCAGCCATCGCGGGGAGGGCCGAACAGAGCGGAGGGGAGCGGGTCTTCCTTCGCTCTCCACCGCCCCCGGACCGCGCGGGGCGGGCCGGAGACGACTGGGCAACGCAGGAAGCGGTGCGGGTTGGTCAGGTGGCGCGGGTCCGGGCGCGGGCAGTGCGGCGCCTGAACGCCCGCCGCTCGTTCTCGGACAGCCCGCCCCACACGCCGTCGCGCTGCCCGGACTCCAACGCCCAGGAAAGACAGGCGAGTTGGCTCAGGCATCGACGGCAGACGGCCTTGGCTTCCTCGATCTGAAGCAGAGCCGGGCCGGTGTTACCGATGGGGAAGAACAGCTCGGGGTCCTCTTCGCGGCACGACGCCTGGTGACGCCAGTCCACGGCGGTCACTTCCCGGCGCGGGCGCGGCGCAGGGCCTCGTCCATGTCCGGGTCGGAGTCGGTGGTGCCGATCGGGCGTGCGATGCTGACGGGCATCAGGGCCTCCAGTCAGGTCCTGGACAGCCCCCGGGGGTCCGGTCCCTGGGGGCTGTCGCGGTTGGCAGAGCGGGTGGCCACCGCGCTCTCCACCGCGCGCCGAAAGCCGCGAGGGCCGGCGGCGCGCGTCTGGGCAGCGCGGGGAGTCAGGCGGCCGCGGCAAGCGAGATGGTGCCGGTCGGCCGATGCGGGGCGACGACGCTTCCGTCCGGCAGCAGCTCGCCGGTGTCGTCGAAGACCAGGACGCCGTTGCACAGCAGGCTCCAGCCCTGCTCCGGGTGGTGCGCCACGACGATGGCGGCCTCCCGATCCGCGCTGTCCGCGGTCGGACACGTCGGCGTATGCGTGCACAAGGAGCTCGTCATGTGACCCTCCAATGGGATGTAGGGGATGCGAGGCGGGTCCGCCGCGCTCTCCACCGCGCGCCGACAACCGCGAAGGCCGGCGGCGCGCGTCTGGGCAGCGCGGGGCTGCAAGACAGCCCCGGGGGTCTCAAGTCGCCGGGGCTGTCGTGTTTTCAGGCTGGTCGTACGAGCAACCACGGCCGCCCCCACCAGGGAGACACGGTGGAGGCGGCCGTGGGTGATCGTCCGTGTTCAGGCGGTGCGGGCCAGCTGTTGCCGGGCGATGCTGGTCATCCGAGCGGCGAGCTTGTGACCGGCGTCGCACAGGGCACCGTTCTTGCACGGCGTGCAGGAGGCACGGTGCTCGCGGAAGGCGGTGCGGAGCTGGCCGTAGATCGGGACAGCCGGGGCGGAAGCGATCTCGGCGGTGCGGCGGATCCGCTGTCGCAGCTCGATGACCCGCACGCAGCGGCCGGCGCGGCAGCGGGGGCAGTCGCTCTGCAGGTGCTCGGCGAGCTGCTCGCGCAGCGGGCGGGTGGCGGCGGGCATCTGGACCGGCGCGGGCGCGGCCTGGGGGCGGGGCTTGCGGATCGGGCGGGCGGTGCGGCGGCCGGCGGCCGTGGTCTCGGCCTCGAGTAGGCGCTCGGCCCACTCTTCCGGGGTGATGTCGATGACGATGCGCTGTGCGCTGCCATCACAGCGGCGGCCGCCGGAGGGCTTGTCGCCGAAGTAGCGGCGGTCGGCTTTCTCGACGGGGGTGCCGTCGCGGTGGGGCAGGATCATCGACCTCTTGAGACGGTGCCAGGTGTCGCAGTCGGGGCAGACCGCAAGGCGCGGTTCGTTCTCGCGGAGGCTGAGGTGCTCGGGCCGCATCTGGCTGGCCTTGAGGGGGGCACGGCCGTTGTGACGCATGTCTGTCGTCTCCCTTGCTGTTGCGTTCTCGGCCCGCCGCAGGCCGTCCCCGTGAAGGCGGGCGGTCTGTGACGGACAGGCAGCGCAACGGCTGCGGGTGGCGCAACTGGCTGCGCTCTCGGGGGACCGCGTCATACTCGTCACCCCGGCCGGCGTGTAAGCACGGACAGCCAGACTTATGAAGGTGTGTAGGGGTGCTGGACCGTGGGTCCGGCTCCCTCATCCGGCGCCGCCTCGGGGCGGTTCCGGGTGGGGGAGCCGGGTCCGAAGACCCGGCGGCCGTGGCTTCAGGCTGCGGCCAAGAGAGGCGCTGCGGTGACCGGCGACGTGCGCAGCTGCGCGGCGTAGGGGAGGAGCACGTCGACCAGGCGCTCACGAACTCGGGCGGTGATCGTGGGGTCGTCGGCGAGGATGTCGCGGGCCGCGTCGACACGGGCCTGGATCTCGGCCCCGTGGCTGAGCGACAGCTCGTAGCTCTGGTTCGGGGTGGCCACGATGGCGGCGGCGTAGGCGCGCATCTCGCGCCGGGTGCCGGCGGGCTCGTACATCTCCAGCGGAGTACCGAACACGACGTCCAGGTCGACCCCACCGAACTCGGGGATCTCAACGTCCAGCTCGTCGAGCAGCGCGAGCGTCTCGGTGTCGAAGTGCTCGGTGGCGATGCTGGCGGCGGGGCGGGAGGTGACGTTCATGGAGTGGTGCTCCTCTCGGATGTGCTGAGCTCGGGAGGCGTCCCGATGGCGAGTGGGCAGGGCGAAGCAGCACCTCTTCGGCACCCCGCCCTAACCTCGGTACCGAGGTCTGCGACACCTTCAGTACACAGATCCTCGGTACCGATGTCAAGAAGTACGGTAACGATGTACTCTTCGCGGGCGGTTCCCCACGCGATCAGAGCGCCCCGACGGACCCTTCGGTAGCCAACGGCCGTAAGATCGGTAACGAGGTAGGGAGACGCATGCCAGGTGAGACAGAGACCAGCGCGCAGCGCACGAAAACCCAGCAGATCGCTGACGACCTGAAGGCAGCGATCGAGCGCGGAGATTATGAGCCGGGCGACCGGCTCCCGGGGGAGAACACCCTTGCGTCGCAGTACGGCGTCGCCACTCTCACGGCCCGCAGGGCCTTGAGGATCCTTCGGACAGAAGGTCTCGTGGAGACGAAGAAGGGGGCTGGAGCGCGGGTCATCTCTTTCCGCCCTATTCGCCGACACGGTATCCAGCGCTTGGCGCGAGAGCAGTGGGGCGCTGGCAAGTCCATCTGGAGCGCCGACGATGATCGCCGGGCAACAATCGACGTCCGCATTGACATCGTCGCGGCACCCGCGCACATCGCTCGCATGCTTGACCTCGGAGAGGGCGAACTTGTTTGCGCCAGGTCGCGCCGTTTCGCCCTTGAGGATCGCCACGTCATGCTGGCGACGTCGTACCTGCCGCACGCGCTGGTCGAGGGTTCGGCGATCATGGACGTAGACGCAGGCGAGGGCGGCACGTACGCCCGTCTCGCTGAACTCGGACATGCGCCCGTGCACTTCCGCGAAGAGGTCCGCAGTCGACTGCCCACGGCAGAGGAGGCAGCTGGACTGGAAATGCCAGCGGAGCGCCCTGTCATCAAACTCTGTCGCACCGCTTTCGATCAGGACGGCCGCGTAGTAGAGGTAAACGAGATGACCCTCGACTCCGCGGCGTACGTCCTGGAGTACGAGTTCGATGCATGACCCGGCATGGCCACCGCCAAGTGACGACGTGCTGCGAACTCGTGGTTCGTGTTGGGGCTGACTCATGGCACTCACCGATCCCGCCGGCTGGAAGTCGTGAGCAGTGCCTTGAGGATCAGGCCGGTGGCGCTGGTGCCGGCCACGGTGGTGACGATGTCCCGGATCACCACGAGCAGCACCGAGACAACCAATCCGGCGGTCAGGATGACTGCGATGCGTATGGCCACAGCACCGCTGGGGCGCCCTCGCGGCCGTGGCCCGGCGGAGGATGTCCCACAAGGGCACGCGTGGGTGTGGGTTGCGTGGGTGGTGTAGTCGATCTGCCGTCCGTGCGCGTCGAACACAGCGCCCCCTTCGTGGAATTCGATTACGCGAACTTGTCGATCTCCAAGGTCTGTTGGGGGAGCATGACCACACGAGGTCCCCCAGCGGCCCGGCTCGGGACCTGGACCGGACATGAACCGGACCAGAGGGGGACCAGGCCCTGTGCGCTGCTGATTTGTCGTGGTCGCGGCATGACACTGAGTCCGCAGAGCACGATTTCGTGACTCGGGAGGAGCCGTGGCCGGAAACGCCCAGCAGGGAGATCCGCGCACCACGTTGGAGTTCTTGCTGCGGGAGCAGCCGAAGACGTACGACGAAGTCGCTCGCGACTTCGCTCGTCTCGCTGAGGAGTTAGGGGAGGACGTCACCCTCAGCACCCGACATCTTCGGCGACTTGCGAGCGGCGAGCGCACCAACACCACCCCGGTCATGCGTCGCGTTCTGCAGGCCATGTTCGGCAGGCCGCTGGAGGATCTGCTGGCTCCGTGGGACGGAGTCCTTCCTGCTGCGACTGCTGGATCCAATGGACTGGTCGTTGCTACCGGCCGGCCCACCGCGGACAAGGAGCTGATTGAGATGGCAGCGCGGCGCGCGAAGAGCTTTGCCCTCACAGCAGGCCAGACCGACCTCACTACCGACGTGCTGGAGCAGGTGTACGAGGACGTGCAGCGCCTGGCGACCGACTACCCGCAGAAGCCGCTCACCGAGTTGCTTCCTGACCTGTTCACCACCCAAGACACCCTCTTCACGCTGCTGGAACAGCAGCGCCGACCAAGCCAGGCCCGGCAGCTTTACTTTCTGGCTGGTGTGACCGGCGGATTGCTCGCGAAGGCCTCGCACGACCTCGCCGACCCGTACGCGGCGCTCACCCAGGCACGGACGGCGTTCGTCTGCGCCGACAACGCGGACCACAACGGGCTTCGTGCGTGGATCCGCGGCATCCAGTCGCTGGTCTCATACTGGGCTGGCCGCACGCGCGAGTCCGTCAAGTACGCCCAGTCCGGGGCCGAGTTTGCGGGTAACAGCACCGCCAGCGTGTGGCTCCCCGTGAGCGAAGCCCGCGCCTGGGCTGCTCTCGGAAACGCCAACGCGACTCGGGCCGCCATCGAACGTGCCGAGGCCGCATGGGATTCCGTGCAGGAGGACGAGGTCGACGAACTGGGCGGTCTCTGCACATTCGGCCGAACCCGTCAGATCTACTACGCGGCCGAGGCCCTCTCCTGGTTGCCGTCCCAGACCACGTCCGCGGCTGACTACGCGGCACGGGCCGTCGACGCCTATGAGGACACCAGCTCTCCCGAGTGGGCGTTCGGAGATCAGGCCGGCTCGCGCAGTGCCCTGGCTATCACGCGGATCCGGGCGGGTGAGCTGGAAGGCGCCGCTGAGGCGGTCGCGCCCATGCTTGATCTGGCTCCTGAGCAGCGGATTAACGGCATCATTCACTGCGCACAGCGGGTCCACCGGGCGCTGGGTGAGTCGCCGCTGGCCGAAGCCGGCGGGGAGCTCCAGGAGCAGATCGAGGCCTTCACCCGCACACCGCTCAAGTCTCTCCCCAGCTAGGAGTTCACCGTTGACGTACCCGATCCGCATCGTCGGCAGCCAAGTCGTCCTGCGCGAGTTCACCCCCGAGGACGTCGACGACGTCCTCGCGATTATCGGCGATGACAAGGTCACAACGTGGCTCAGCTTCGATAGCCGCGACCGTGCCCAGGCCGTCGCGATGATCGAGGGCACGATCGAACGCGCCCAGCACAAATCCCGGACCGAGTTCTACCTCGGGGTGACCAAGCGCGATGACGACCGCGTGATCGGATTCGCTCGGATTGGGCTCAGTGGCGTCCAGGCCGGGAAGCTGGGCTACGCGATCGTCGCGAACGAATGGGGCCGCGGCTACGCCACAGACGCGGCCCGCACTATGGCCACGTATGCGGTTAAAGAGCTCGGGCTGCACAGGATCACAGCCGCGATCGGGCCAGACAACGCCGCCTCGATCGCCGTCGTACAGCAACTCGGTTTCACCCGCGAGGGCGTATTGCGTGACCACGTCTTCACCAATGGCGCATGGCGCGACAGCGTGCTGTTCTCCGTTCTCGCCCATGAGTGGAGCTGGTGATGGCGACGCAATTTGTGCACTGCGCTGGCATGACCAAGCTGAAGGAACGCAGTCCAGGGTGGCGGCGTCCCCCAAGTGGCGTTCGCATCGTGTATCTTTCGGGGAACCATCGATCTTGAAAGGCTGCGCTGTGACCGACCCGGACCGCTTCAAGCGGGTCGACGCCCTAGTGGACGACGTCCTGCCGCCGCCAGCTGTGCGCGCGAAACTGCGCCTCGCGGCTGGCCTCACGCAGCAGGAGGTCGCGGAAGCCGTGGGTGTGAAGCGCCTTGCCGTAGCCCGTTGGGAGCTGGGGCAGACTCACCCCCGACGTCCACACCGCGCTGTCTACATGCACCTGCTCAAACGGCTCGCCGAGCGGTATCCCGAAGCCGCGAAGCCGGATGAAGGCATGCCGACGCCGGTCTCCGAAGGGGGATCGGGATGACCTAGTGGCCATCGGCCGCGCGCGCCAAGAAGCGGACTTACCACCCGCTGGCCTCGCGCGGCCCGTCTACCGACCGGACTAACCACCCGCGTCGGCCGCTCAGGTCCCGGTTACCGCCGGTCCTGAGCTGCGGCTCGTCGAGCCGCTCTACCCAAATCGGCCCCTTACCAGGGCCACTGCACAACCCAGCCGCTTACCACGGCCACCACAGCCGAGGCAGCACCAGCTGCGCTCACCGAACCGGCCCCGGTGCCAATGCCGTTCGCGGGCCCCCACCACAGGGGCTTCGCGATTCGGCACCGCCGAGAAGAGAGGAGAAATCTCCCCCCGCCCGATCGGTGTACGCCCGCTTCTCACGAAGGGGGCGTACCCAACCCATCCGTACATCTGGTTCGGCCGAGCCCGAGGGCTCTGGTCCGTCCAGCTATATGGAGAGCAGGTCTTTCTCATAGTGCCTGAGAGTGGTGTCCCCTGTCAGCTTGACCCTGTCCGTTTCACCCCGGTTCGGCCGTCGCGATCTTCACGTGTGACGGGATTGGCGCACGGTTCACCCGCCTTTGCGTGGTTCGTACCGGAAGTTGATTTTCCGGTAGGAAGCTACAAGCGCGGTGCTTTCGGAGCGGTCCCGCCGGGCTCGGTCGCGGAGCCGGCCGCCCGGCTCGTCCACCCGCTCCCCGGGTTCATCAACAACTCCGTCGACGGCGGTGTCCGCGAGGGGGCCGTCCCGTGTGGCGGAACGGGTTCCAAGATTTCTGCCCGCGGTGCGGGAGCGTGGGGGGTGATCCGGGCTGGGCGGGCTCTGTCCACAGGCCGCCCGGTGCAGGGTCGGCGGATAGATCACGAAGCACGCGTTCTGCCTGCTGGGGGAGGTGTCCGCTTTGGCGTGTACACCAGCCCGATGGCGACACAGACGACGTTGGGATGTTCGGCACTTGCGGTGTCCACCGCTCCTGTCGGGGCGGTGGGCCGATGAGCGCCGTGGCGGCACCAGCCGCTGTGGACGCGACCGCGCCGGTTCGGCGGCAGCGGGTGCGGGTGCCGATGCGCCTGGTGTCGTCGGCGGCGTACGCCGATGTCGCGCTGTCGGTGTACGTGAAGGTGAAGGCGCTCGGGCTGCGGCCGGAGGGGTGTCAGGCGAAGTCGTCAACGATCGCCTCGTATCTGGGGCTGTCGACGGCGTCGGTGGAGCGGGGGATGACGCAGCTGCGCCGTCCGGGGCCGGACGGCGTGGTGGAGCTGGTCTCGGATCGTCGGACACTGCCGGGTGGCACGGGTACGTCGGCGCTGCGGACGGTGCGGGCGATGACTCGCACGGAGGCGTTCGTGTGGCTGCCGGTGGCGGCCGCGGAGGACCTCACGCCCCGGCAGCTGCGCGCGTTCGCGTTGATCGCCTACGCGCAGGCTCGGGGTATCGCACTGACGGAGGCGGAGCTGGCGGCCGGCCTGCTCCACCACTCGGGCAAGAAGGCGGGTCAGCCGATCTCGGTGACGGCGGCGTCGGCGGTCGTGGACGCGGTGGAGGCAGCGCGCTGGGTGACGGTGCAGCGGCGTGCGGGGGCGCAGGGGCGTCACCGGTACATCGCGCACGACATCGCTCCCGAGGCCCGTACGGACGGTGGCTGCGCGGCGGTCGCTGAGGTTGCTGAGGCGGCTGTGACCAGCGGTTCTGAGGAGTCGGCTAGTTCCGAAGTTGGTGAGGGATCGGGTTCGCCGGTTGGTGAGGGATCCCTCGCGAATGAGGAATCACCTAAGACTGACTCACCGGATGACGAACGCGCGTTCCTCTCATCCGCCGTAGGCGAGGTACCGGTAGTTGAGGGCGCTGGGGCTGTGGAAAACCCGGCTGACACTGCTGCGCGTACGCAGGCCGGCGGTGGTCTCGCGCTTCGCGCGGGTGGAAACAGCCAGCCCTCCCCCTCGAAGCCGGAAACGGAAAAGCGCAGCAGCAGGGGCGGGGGGTCTGCGCGGTCGTCGTACGACGGACCGCAGTTGGCCATGAGCCCGCAAATCTACGCCGTGCTGGAGCCGGTGCACCAGCTGCTGGAGCGGGTGACCAGCGACTTCGTCGCCCGGCAGATCGCTCGTGAGGTGGGCCGCCAGCTGCGCGGGGGCACCGACGCCGAACGCCTGCAACACCGGCTTACCGCCCGGTTCGCCAAGGTGATGCTCTCGGAGATCCGAGACCCGGGCCGGTGGCTGCTGGGTGTGGCCCTGCCGCGCTGGGGCTGCGGCTACCAGGACTGCGAGGCCGGCGTGCTGTGGTCGACCGGCAAGGACTGCGAAGTGTGTGCCGAGATCGTCCAGGACAAGGCCGCGGCCCGGCGCCGTGCCCAGCGCATCGAGCAGGGCCTGTGCCCCGAGCACGGCACCCGTCCCGGCCCGGGCGGCCGCTGCGTCGACTGCGTGCTGGACGACGCAGCCCGTAACCCGGCCCCAGTCCCGGTCCCGGTGCAGTGCGAGGTGGAGGGTCCGCCGCGTGGTTCCTGCGGTGACTGCGGTGCCCGGATCGTCGTGATCGGCCGCGCCCTCGAGGACGGCCTGTGCAAGCTCTGCCGGGAGGAGGCCGCTGTGCTGGGCGCCGCCGTCGTGCCCGCGCAGACCGCCCCGGCGGGGCAGGAGACCTGTTCCGGTCGGGACGGAGATGTGCCGTGCGGGCGGAAACCCCTGCCATCGCGCAGCGTCTGCGGGATCCACCGCGTCCAGGAGCTGGCTGGGGAGGTCGCCTGATGACCGAGAACCCGCAGCTCAGTGCCGTCGACCTGGCCCGCGTCGCACTGCGCGCCGCCAAGGTGGCGGCGCAGAAGAACGGCGCCGGCCGCACGGCGCAGCCCAAGCCGCGCACGACCCGGGTGACCCGGCGCGACGGGCGCGAGCCGATGGGGCTCGGTGCCGCGATCGGCGCGCTGGTCACCGAGCAGGCATGGGAGCTCCCGGCCGCCGGCGCGACGCTGCGCGAGCGGTGGGAAGCCATCGCCCCCGAGCTCGCCAGACACGTCGCCGCGGTCGGATACGACGCCGACTCTGGCCGGCTCACCGTCTGCCCGGAGTCGTCAGCCTGGGCAACGAAGGCCCGCCTGGAGCAGACCCGGATCATCGCGGCCGCCAACGAGTCGGCCGGCCGCACGGTCGTCCGCGCCCTGCGGATCCTCGCGCCCGGCACGGTCCTGGTGTCCGGCCCGGCCGGCGCCGACTTGCAGCCCGTCGGGGTGTCTGCCGGGCCGGTGCGCACCCGGGAGACCGCCTCGCCTGGCTACCACCGGGCGCTCGCCGCGCACCGGGAGGCGGCCCGGCCCTCCCGTGTGGACCCGGCCATCGCGGAGGCGGTGGAACGGCAGACCAGGGCGATGCGGGAGCTGTCCCGGCGCGCGTTCCCCGAGCCCGACGTCGTCCCGGATGACGAGCCGGCCCCGATCGAGCAGGTTCGCCTTCAGCGTCGCCGCCAGGCCGCGGTGACCGAGGCCGCCGCGCTGCCCCACAAGAACGCGCCTGAGTCGTTGGGTAGAACGGCATGACCAGCAGAACGGAGACGGACGTACGGGACCGGCGGCCCTCTGGCTGGTGAACGCCCGTGGTGACACGATGAGTTGGCACGATCGGCGAGACGCGACGGGAGCATTTGTGCAGGCTGACAGGCGGCGGATCCAGACGGCGGTGCTGAGTACTGCGGAGTCGGAGGAGCCACTGATGCTGCCGATGGAGGCCATCGAGTTGGACGTGTTCCGCCACCGCTACGAGGGCGAGACCTTCTGGTGCGGGACTTTGCTCGGTGGCTGCGGTGGTCAGTTGACCACGAAGTTGTACACGGACCGTGCCTGTCATTTCGCCCATCACCCGGATCCGGACGGACTGCCGCACGCGTGCGGGCGCCGCGCCCGCGGCGTGAACAGCGCGGATCACCTGTACGTGCGGTCGGCGGCCGCGGCCTGGCTCGCCGGCCACGGCGAGCAGGCGAGCTTCGAGTACAGCGGCTCGGCCGGGGCGCCGCTCGGCTCCGTCGTCGACATCCGCTGGCCGCGCGGCGCGCTGCGGGTGCACCTGGACCAGGCGGTGGCGCCGGTGTGGGACGACGGCCTGGAGCCGGTGCTCGGCCTGGGCGTCCCGGTCGACCGGGACACGCTGATCCGGCGTTGGTACGTGCACCGGATCCGCCTGGACAGCGAGGGCACGAGCAGGCGGGTGCGGATCGGTACCGAGGCCTTCGCGCGGCCCACCGAGTGGTTCGCCTTGGAGGAGTGCGAGGTGACGGAGCGCGGGCTGTCGACGCCGGCGGTCCAGCGGATCATCCAGGCCCGCAGCGCGGCGGCGCCCGTGAAGTGGACGCCGGGGCAGAACACGGACACGGCACAGGACACCCGGGCGCGGGAGCTGCTGCGCAAGCTGCTCTACGCCCGCCGGACCAGGTCCATCGCCCTGGCGGATTCGGTGTGCCGCGAGATACCGGAACTCGCCGACGTGAGCCCGCGGCTGCAGGAGCAGCTGGATGCCGCCCTGCGCTCCGGCCTCCTCTGGATCGCAAAGGAAACCGAGGCCCGCAGGGAGCTGTTCGCTCGCCTGGAACAGGCGGTGGCTGAGAAGCGGGCCGGGAAGGTCAAGAGGCTGTTGCGGCATGCTAAGACCGCCGCCAAAGACGCCTGTTCCGATGAGGAGAGCCGCGTGATCGACGCGGCTGACGGCTGCCTCACCGCCATCGCGGCGGCCAGGAGCAAGCGCCTGAACACCCTCCTCGACGACCTTGACCAACTTCCCCCCGACCCGGACCCGGACGTACTGCGGATCAAGGTCCGTGAGCTGCTTCGGGCAGCGAGCGAGGCCGGCAGTATCGGGCCGCATCGTCAGGCAAAGGTCGAGGCCTGGAAGGAGCGGGTACGTCACACCGCAGGCCCTCTCCAGCCCGGACGAGAGAAGCGGCTTCCGCAGCTCCATCGGCAAGTTACCCGGAAGAGGTGGCTGGAGAGGCGCTGCCCGCGCTGCGGGGCGAACAGCGGCCAGCAATGCGCCGTCGAGACCATGCCCGGTGAGATGCGGCGGGTGCCGCACGACGAACGGCTGAAGCCGATCATCGACGAACGCAGGGAACAGCAAAGGTTGCGGCGGCCGTGGCGGGTGTACGAGGTGACCTGCCCCGACTGCGGCCAGGAACCCGAGCAGCGGTGCACCACGTTGGGCGGCCCGCACCGCTCACGGGTCGAACTGGCCAAGGAATACACCCGATTGAAGAAGGCTCACTCGTAGCCAAGCCGGATGCCGAGTGCGCTCTGCCCGCCGGATCCCACCAGGCGCGGCGGGACATCCTCAACCGTCACATCGAGGGCCGCGGCCGCCGACGCCGGTAGACGGCTCGCCGTCAGGCCGCGGGCGGCTGGCTGGAGGGCGTGGCCTTATCGGCGGGCTGGTCCAGCTGCTGCTGGCGGCGCCGCTGCTCGTTGCGGTGCTGTTCGACGCGCTGGGTGAACACCTTCAGCGCCTCGCCCTCGTGGCCGTTCCCGTACTCGCTGTACGGGCCGATGCCGAGCCGGACGGCGTTGGCCTCCTCCTCGATGGCGTCGGCGGTCCCGCAGACGGCTCCGCTGGGCAGGACCGCGTGTGGAGAGGAGCGCTCGAGGCGTCACCGAGGCGACCGCCCGGCGTGATCGGAGGCCGCTGTCGTGAAGTCGTCGCCGAGCCGCCGCGCGCACGGGAGACTGCGCGGGCAGGGCAGGCCGCCCGTATGAGGATGGGAGGGCGTCACTTGGTTCGGTGGTGCCGTCAGCCGACTGCTGCCCATCAACGCCTCCTCCCAGGACGGTCTCCGCAGAGACCTACACAGTCAGTTGCGTCGCCTGGGGTGGGACGTTCGTTGCGGAACTCGCCAGGCGGCCTGGCCCCTTCGCCCCAGCCGCCATGGCTGCCCGAGCGCGATATGCGTCGATCGCGCGTTCCAGACAGGCCGCTGTGAACCCGGGCAAGGGGCTGCCGGTCCAACCTCCGTAGCGGGCCTTGATCTTTCCTCTGTTGGGTCGGGTAACTCCCACCTCGCGCAGCAGCGCGCACAGATCGGGTCCGATGGTATTCGGGTGGTGTGCCAGCGCAACGGCCAGATCCCGTGATGCCATCTCCTGCTCCGGCGTAGCGGCGACCACCGCATACGCCCGCGCAAGGAGAACAGGAACCTCTTGGTCATCTGGGGCACAGTACTGCTGAGCTACGCCTCGCGCCGGGTTGCTGGCCGTGCTTTCAGCAACCTCTGACTGAGAGGCGCGAACGAGCCCTGCGGGGGGTGAGGCAGTATCCATCGCTGCAAGAAGGCCACTCAGCTCACGCCAGGAGATGCCCGCGCTCAGTGCCTTCCCCACAAGAGCGCCGACTCTTTGGCCCGACTCTTGCGCCTGAGCCCAGATTTTGCGTGCCGAGCTCGACAGCTCGTTGTGCTCTTTGACGCAGCGCGCCAGCTCGGCCATATGACTGGTGTGTTCCATGACTACAGAACGGTCCTGGTACCACCGAAGATGCGGGGAATGACGTGGCCAAGCTGGCCGGGCGGTTCCTCGCCCCCGACGAGACCCTTGCCCCTGACCCGGAGCCCGTGGCGTCGGAGGCGTTCACCGTGCCCGCACCCTGCCACGGGGTTCGAGGCCGTGCCAGCGGGGCGCCGAGCGGGGTAACTACGGCCTGCCTAGTAACAGTCCGGAAGCTAAGGAGAGGTACACCCCTCACCTGCGGCTCTATGTCATGAGCCCGGCCAGGGCCCGCCAGTGGATCGCCGCGAACATCGGGCCGCGCGGTGGACGTGATTACCGGCTGTGCAAGGCATGCCGACCGAGCGAGCCGTGACGGTGACCTGCCGGTTTGACCGGGCGTCTCACCGTGGTCGCCATCGTTGCGCGGGCGGTGGTGGCGAAGGCGCGGCCCGAGGACTTACAGCACATACTTCCCGGCCTGGATCAGGTCCTGGCCGCGCTGGCCCTGTTCCTCCCGTGGGGGCGCGGGCGCGTGGCCCGGCCGGTGCGCCGCCGGTGCCCGTGCGGTCCGAGCGCAGAGGAGGCCGCGGTGACGGCCGGGGGTCAGGGCGCCGGCGGCTGGCTAAAGGGCGCGGCCTGGTCGGCGGGTTGGTCCAGCTGCTGCTGGCGGCGGCGCTGTTCGTTGCGGTGGTCCTCGACTCGCTGGGTGAACTTCTTCAGCGCCTCGTCCTCCTGGCCGGGCCCGTACTCGCTGTACGGGCCGATGCCGAGCCGGACGGCGTTGGCCTCCTCCTCGATGGCGTCGGCGGTCTGCTGGAGGAAGTAGCTGCGCTCACGGAACTTGTAGTAGCCGGTGAACATCGCGGCCACCGTGATGGCGAAGCTGATCGCGGTCAGGGTGACGCTCTGCCAGGTCAGCTCCTTGCCCGTGTCCAGGGCCGCGATGGTGGTCGTGGAGGCCGACCCGATCATGATGAGGGTCTGCAGCCGGTTGTGGATGCTGCGGTACCTGCGGCTATCCGCTTCGTACTGCTCAACCAGGGAAGCAACGTCTTCTCGGTACACGTTGCGGCGCAGCGTCAGCGACGGCGGGACCGCTGCGTTCATGATGCGCTCGGTCAGATGAAGGACTTCAAGGTCATCTTCCAGTTTGGCAAGGGGCTCCGGTTTCCGCAGCCGCGCATCAACTACGACGCACGCGATACAGAGTCCGCTCACGCTGGCACAGAGGATGGCTGGCCCGAGAAGGAAAAGGAGGGAGGACCTCTGCCAGTTCCACACCGTCCAGCCGATGCCCACCACGAGGGCCAGGCCAGCAACCGAGATGGCCATCCGACGCTTGCGGACCGCTGAGCGGGCCCGAGCCAGCTTACGCTCAAGTCGCGCAGTGTCGATCTGCAATTGACCCCAATTGATCATCTGTTCCAGAGGGGTGCCGGTGACGTTCGCAGCGGGCTGGGCTTCAGCGTCAGCTTCGCCCTCTGCTGCTTCGCCCAGGTTTCGGACGACGTGCTCGTACGCGTCCCGGAGCCGACGAGGCGCGTCATCGTTGATGTCTCGTGATGCCATGCCGGATCAGCGGGCGAACGATTCGGTCAGGCTGATGCGGTAGCCGTCCTCTTCCATCAGCACGACGGTGACGCCGAACGGGTCGGGGGGGTCCAGCTCGATTGGGGTGAAGGAGAAGTCCACTGCGGCCTGGATCGGCGGCACCAGTTCGCCGCCGGGCTGCGGCGCGGGGGCCGGCCTCCAGTCGGGGGCGACCGACGCCCAGCCCTCGTGACTGCGGGACAGGAGTTGCTCGGTGTAGGGGAACTGGTGCAGGACGTGCCCGCCGCGGGTGGCGAGCACCATGTTCAGGCACGGCGCCGGGCCCACGATCGGCAGCTCGCAGGCGGTGGCGACGTCGTGGGTCTCCCAGGCGAGGACGACCTCGTCCGCGCCGGCCGCCGCGGCGATGTTCGCGAGTTCCGCGATCCCGGCGAGCGCGTCCTGGCCGACCTTGAGCGGGCGGACCCAGATCAGCCCGACCAGTTCGCCGCGCACCAGTGGCATCATGAGCGGGCGCGGCACGACCCCCTCGCCCAGCGAGGCGGTGTACGTCTCCTTCGCGACGCCGACCAGTCCGTCCCACATTCGCGCTTCCACGGAAGCCCCCTCCGTCTGCCGTAACGATCACTGACGACCCTGCCACGCAGGGTGATGTCGTGTCAGCGAGATGATCGGCCAGCCGAGCCGAACGAGAGGGCAAGCCAGCCATGACGCCCAAGGCCCCTTCACGGGCTAGTACTCGCATTCCGGTGCCTCGGGGCTGAAATACCGGCGGCCCGAGCCAAGTAGTCGAGTGCGGTGGCCAAGCGGAGGCGGCCCTCTTCCGACTCCTGGCCGATCCAGGTGGCCGCGTCGAGGTTGGCCGCGGCGTAGCCGATGAGGTGTCGTTGGTATCCGCCGCTGTGCTGCTCGGCGTGGCGCAGGATTGTCAGAAGTGCGGGGGCCGAGGGCCGGACCGGGATGGGCAGGCCAAGCTGTCGCACGTAAAGGTTGATCTCGTTGAGGATCTGGATGTCGTAAGCGAGTCCCTGGAATGCCTCCTGGTCGGGCAATTCGCGGGTGCGGGCCAGGTGTGCGATGTCGGGGTCGGGCTGGGTGGAGGAGAGTGGGGTGGGGGTCGGGTTGGCTGGCATGTGCCCGGTCTCCTGCTCGGGCCGCGCAGACCGGGCCGGCCGGTTCGACCCGGTATGCGCTGACGATGGGAAAGCCGCCGTGGCGACTCGGTGGTACGCGCCTGGGCGCGTGATATCCGTGGAGAGCGGCTTGGGTGAGTATGTCGGCAGCCGCAGGTGGCGGCTGCCGAGGATGTGATCGCTGACTGGTGATCAGGCTGCGCGTGGCGTCCAGGAGTACGGGGGCAAGGGATGGCCGTCCCTCATCCAGTGACAGAACTGCTGGGCGTCACGCAAAACGCCGGTGCCGGTGGCCAAGCCATCGCCGAGCTCGAAGTGGTCGACTTCGAGCAGGACGTGGTCGCCGATCTGGGGTGAGAGGCCCAGGTCCAGAACGACGTGAGCGTTGCAGGCCGCGATGAGTTTCCAGGGCCGGCCCCACGAGAAGTTGGCCCGGGGCCCTTGTCGTGAGGTGATGGTGAGGTCCTCGGAGAAGTGCTGATTGATGGCGCAGAAGACCCACATGAGACCGGTGGCGTGGGACAGCTCCTTGCTGTGTGTATTGGGAACGCTGTCCTTGGACTGCTGAAACTCCAGTTTCGTCCCGTCGCGTCCCCACACGTCCAGTCGTCGGCGACCGCCATGGCTGCGCAGCTCTGAGCGCGCAGACCCGACGACCCGCTGGTAGCACAGGGTCCACAGCTTGCGTTCCGCTGTGGTCGTCATGGGGTGTGTCACGAGGGGGAACGGGGAGGTCATGCGGCGGCCTGCGCAGTGGAGGAGAAGACAGCGAGGAATTCGCGCAGCTTCTTGCGGCTCAGTCCGTGGGCACGCAGATCGATCGCTTCGGCCTGGACGATGTCTTCGACGGTTGCTGCCTCCGGGTAGCGAGGGTGTGCGGCGGCCACCAGTTCCAGCACGTCGTAGTAGCCGCGGATCTGCTTGGACTGCCGGTTGAGGGATTTGATCGTGTCGTCGCACTCCTTCACCTTGCGCATGGCCTCCGCGACGAGGTCGCTGTCTTTGACCTGTGCCAGCGACTCCAGGCGGCGGGCGAGGCTGCTGAGCTGCTCGTAGCAGTGCGAACGAGCGGCGTTCAGCTGGACCGCGGTCGGGTTGACCTTCGGTTCGTCGTCGACCGTCGATTGCGGCGGGACGATGACCTCCTTGATCTCTCCGGTCTCGGGGTCCACCATGTTCACCCGCTGGCCTGGGACCAACTTCTCTGGCAGCGGCTCCGGCTTGTCGACCTGATGAGGCGGCAGCTGTGGACCCCGCTCGTCACGGGCCCGGGCCGCCCAGGCTGATTTGAACTGCCGCACCAATGTGGTCAAGTGCCGGATCAGCTCGATCTCTGCGTATGCGGCATTGTCGGAGGTCGGCATCGGCATCTTGCTGCGGATGTACTCCACCACGGCGACGGGGTTGTTGGGGTAGAGAGCGCTGGCGTCGTACATGTCCATGAACAGCGCCAAGGCGGCTTCCTGGTCCTCTCGCTCGTACTCGGACGGTCCGGCGTACACGGTTCCCTGGTGTTCGATGGTGTGGTAGCTCATGCCACTTCCTTTCCTGGTTGAACTGCTCGCGCTGCTGCGAGCAGAAGTTCGTGCCATTGCGTGACTGACCCGCACATCCGGTTCAGCGCCGCGAATTGTTCGGGCGGCAGGACGGCCACAACCTGGACTGGATCAAGATCCATTGATTTCTCCAGGGCCCTCATGGTCCGCAGCACCAGCCGCAGAGTGACCTCAAGGGACGAAGGTTCCTCTTTCCCGAAAACCCTCTCCTCTTCCGCACGTGCACCGGCCTTCGCTCTACGGAGCATCAATGAGGCGCTCTCCAAGGCGTCCAAGCCGCCCTCGGCGGCCAGGACGTCGAAGAACTGTGCAGGGCCCTGCGGGTCCTCGGCGACTGCCTGCAGGACACTCGCCACTAGTTGCGTATCGGCTCTCGCGGTGGCACCCGTGGGTGGGGAGGAGCTACTTGTTTGCCGCACGACAGAAACACCGAGGCGTTCACGGTAGGCCGGCCCGGTCAGAGGGGCACCGCCGCAGGCTGCAGTTTCCCGGAGTGCGGCCAGGAGGGCGTCGAACCGAGCGTGTGGATCAGCCTCGCCGAAGGTCTGGAGCGCGACCTCTCGCAGTACGGTGTAAGACGCGGTGCCGCCGGTCTCCTCCATCGCCGCCCGACGGGCAGGGGTATACCAGGCAGCCACCCGCCGGTACTGATCCACCGTGTCAAAGCTGATGCCGCGGGTCTGAGCGAACTCACCAAGGACACGGCGGATCTCTGCCGAATCGGAGGCAGGGCGTACCAGCCTCAGGATGAGATCTCCCTTGGACAGACGCGCTGCGCACGCGGCAGCCACTCCTCGGGCCTCAGCAGCATTCAGCTGGTCCCAGGCGGCCTGAACGGCACTCTCCGGCAAGACCGCATTGTGCAGTTCACGGCCCGACTCGTCCCAGAAGTTCATGCCGCCGAAGCTAGAAGCAGCCACTGACAGGGTGTACGGCGTCCGAGCTACACCGCACTCCATTCGGAACAATTACATTCGCCGGGGCGGCGCATTCATAGCAGGAAAAGAATCCTTCATCCACCGGCATCGATTTCGATAGGTGCGGCGGCGCGATCTCTCTATTGTTCGCCTAGCCTCGATCTTTCGTGACGGTCTGCCGACGGAGTCGGCAGACCGTTTCGC
>NZ_BMUI01000037.1 GCF_014650115.1 Streptomyces olivaceoviridis
TCGGCGGCACCCCGCCGCTGCACCCGCGAGGGCCCACGCCGCTCCCCCGAGACGGCCCTGCCTGCCCCCCTGAGACCGGCCCTGCGGCCTCAAGCGACCTCTGCCTGCGCTGCCCGTGCCACTCCGCGGAGTGAGGCGTGGACTCACCAGGGGGATGTCGGCCCCGAGGACGAGGCCGGCCGGAAGGCCGTAACCCCTACCGGTGGCAAGGTCACGCGGCCGTGGTCATGACCTGCCTCAGCCGGCGAGCGGTACGCGCAGTGGCATGTGCGCCGGGTTCGCGGCGGGCTGACCGGGTCACGCCGTACCCGGCACCGGATACACGAAGTTAACGCCCGGGACTCGGGCGCGAGACCGGTGCGGTCGAGCATCGCCATACCTGTCAAACGACAGGTAACCGCAACCGATCGGAGGTGCGGCGATGAGCCGGCCCGAATTCGTCTCTCGGCAGCGCCCTGACGGTGACGTCACGACCAGTTCCGCCGACGCCGGCTACCAGCAGGAACTTCGCCGCGGAGTCGGCGGCTTCGCGTCCTTCGCCGCGGGCTTCTCCTTCGTGTCCATCCTCACCACCGTCTTCCAGCTCTTCGGCCTCGGCTACGGCCTCGGCGGCGCGGCCTTCTTCTGGACCTGGCCGCTGGTCTTCGCGGGCCAGTTGCTGGTCGCGCTCTGTTTCGCCGAGCTGGCGGCGCGCTGGCCCATATCCGGGGCGATCTACCAGTGGTCGAGCCGGCTCGCCGGCACCACGGCGGGCTGGTTCACCGGCTGGATCATGATCATCGGGCAGATCCTGACGGTCGCGGCGGCAGCGATCGCGGCGCAGGCGGTGCTGCCGGGCATCTGGTCCGGCTTCCAGCTCGTCGGCGGGCCGGGCGCCGATCCCTCGCTCGGCTCCCCGACCGGCGCGCGGAACGCGGTCCTGCTGGGCTGCCTGCTGCTGGTGGTCACCACCGTGGTGAACATCCTCGGCATCCGCCAGATGGCCGCCGCCACCAGCTTCGGCGTCACCGTCGAGATCATCGGCGTGGTCGTGCTGGTGCTGGTCCTCTTCTTCCTGCCCGAGCGGGGCCCGCAGGCCGTGCTCCACGACACCGGCTGGTCCGGCCACGGCGGCTACGCCGGTGCCTTCCTCGCCTCCTCGCTGATGGCCGCGTACGTCATGGTCGGCTTCGACTCGGCGGGCGAACTGGCGGAGGAGACCCACAGCCCGCGCCGGACCACCCCCCGGACCATCCTGCGGGCGCTGATCACCTCCGGTATCGGCGGGGCGCTGCTGATCCTCGCGGGGCTGCTGGCGGCGCCCAGCCTGACCGACGGCAAGCTCGCCGCCGGCGGCCTGTCCTGGGTGCTCACCGACCGGCTCGGCGGCGTCCTGGGCCGACTGCTGCTGTGCTGCGTCGCGGTGGCCGTGTTCGCCTGCACCCTGGCCGTGCAGAGCTCCGGCGCCCGGATGATGTACTCCATGGCGCGCGAGGGCGCCCTGCCGTTCCACCGGCACCTCGGCAAGATCTCCACCCGTACCGGCACACCGGTCGTCGCGTCGGTCGTCGTGGGCGTGGGCGCCGCGATCGCCCTGCTGGTCAACGTCCGCCAGTCGGCGATCTTCACCGCCCTCTCCAGCCTCTGCATCGCCATGCTGTATCTGGCCTATCTGGGCGTGACGCTGCCGCTGCTGATTACCCGGATCCGGCACCGGCGCACCGGCGGCCTCCCCCGCGGCGTCGACGAGACCGGCCGGCCGCTGTTCTCGCTGGGCCGCCGCGGGATCGCGGTCAACACGCTCGCCGTGCTCTACCAGACGGGCATGACGGTCAACCTGGCCTGGCCCCGCCCGGAGATCTACGACCTCACCGGCGGGACGTGGTGGCTGCGGTGGAGCGCCCCGCTGTTCATCGGGCTGAGCCTGGCCGCCGGCGCCGGCTACTTCCTCGCCCGCCGGCTGCACCGCCGTATCGAGCTGAGGCACGTACCCCACACGCACGTCGAGCCGCCGGCCGAGGCCCGGACCGTCACCGAGCCGGCGTGACCCCGACCGCCCACCGCCGACCGCCCGACCACCTGATCGCCCGACCACCTGATCGCCCGACGTACAGATGACTCACCGACGAGAGGATGACGGGACATCCATGAACACGGCCGAAGGGTCGACGGCCGGCGCGCCGCCGTACGACCAGCACCCCACCGCACCGCTCACCGCCCCGCTCTCCGGACAGCCGACCGAGGGGCGGGCCGCCGCCCGGGTCCGGGATCTGCACCTGACCGACAGTGTCCGCAGTGCCCGCGTCGACGCCCGCGCGCAGGGCGGGCAGGCCGGCACGTGGATGCCGTACCTGCCCGCGTCCGGCAGCCCGTGCTGCCCGCCGGGGGTGGACCCGGCCGCCCTCGTGTGGGCGGAGACGGTGGCACCCGGCGGCTACACCCACAAGGTCCTCGCCCGCGGCACCCGGCTGCGCTTCGACGACCCGACCGGTGACGCCTGTGCCCACCTGCTGCTCTTCAACGCGCTGGAGCCCGTCGAGCGGCTCAACGTCGCCGACACCCAGAAGATCCCGTGGCAGGCGTACCTGGGCGAGAACCACCCGTTGCTGTCCGGCGACGGCCGGGTCCTGGCCGTGGTCAGCGGTGACTCCTCCGGCCGGCACGACGCCTTCTGCGGTACGAGCACCGACGCGTGGAACGCGCACAAGTACGGTGACGCCCGCCCCGAGGGGCCGTCGCCGTCCGGCCGCGGACTCTTCCTCAAGGCAGCCGCCAAGCACGGTCTGAGCCGCCGCGATCTGCCGCCCGGCGTCTCCTTCTTCCAGGGCGTACGCGTCGAGGCGGACGGCACCCTCGCCTGGCAGGGCAGCGCCGGTCCGGGCACGTATGTCGAACTCGTCGCGGAACTGCCCCTGTTGGTGCTGGTCGCCAATGTCGCCCACCCGCTGGACCCGCGGCCCGGCTATGTCGTCGGGCCGCTGCGGGTGCACGCCTGGCGCGGCGAACCGACCGGCCCGCACGAACGGCGGTTCACCGCCACGCCGGAACTGCACCGGGCGTACCTCAACACCGCCGACTACTGCGAAGCCAGGGGGCTGTGACATGGCGACCACGACTCGGACCGAGAACACACCGACCACCCGTCCGACCGCCGCGGGCGGCACCCTCGCCTCCACCGTGCCGGTGGGCGCCGTGTACGCGGAGGGCTCCGCCCTGGACTGGGGAACGAGCCTGGTCGAGGGCGCCGTCGTCCTGGACGAGGTGGTGGCCCCCAACGCGCCGTGGTCGGCGGTGGTGGCGAAGGGACACGTCCTGACCATCGTCGACGTCGGCGGGAACCAGTCGGCCGACTGTCTGCTCTACAACGCCGCCGATCCCAGGGAGCGCTACAGCGTCCCTGACACCCTGGCCTGGCAGGGCAACGCCTACGTGCGCACGGGGACCGTGCTGCGCAGCGACGAGGGACGCCCGCTGATGACCGTCGTGGCCAACGAGATCGACCGCCAGGACACCATCGGCGGCGCCTGCGGCAAGGAGTCCAACACCCTGCGCTACGGCCACCACGTGATGTTCCAGCACGGCTGCCGCGAGAACTTCCTCGCCGAGGCCGGCCGGCGCGGCCTGGGGGTGCGCGACCTCGTCTCCAACCTCAACTGGTTCATGAACGTGCCCGTCGAGGCGGACGGCGCGCTGGGCATCGTGGACGGCATGTCCGCACCGGGCCGCCGGGTCGCGGTGCGCGCCGACATGGACGTCCTGGTGATCGTCTCCAACTGCCCCCAGATGAACAACCCGTGCAACGACTTCAACCCGACCCCGCTGCGCATGATCGTCACGGACCCGACGGGGGCCGACGAGCCGGGCGGCAGGGATGGGGGTGGGCCGACGGGGGGTGGTCCGGGTGAGGCTGGCCCAGATGGGGGTGGCCCGGTTGTCGGTGGCCCAGGTGGAACTGGCCCCGGTGGGGATGGCCCAGGTCGGGCTGGCCCAGCTGCGGGTGGTCCGGGCGGGGAAGGGCCGGTGGCCGGGGGCCCGGACCCGGCGGCCCCCGTTGACCTCGGCGTGTTTGCCCCACCCTGCCCGCACACCGCCCGCACCACCTCGGAGGACGCCGCGTGACCCGCCCCACCGTTGTTCTCGTCGCCAACCGCGGTGAGATCGCCCGACGTGTCATCCGTACCGCCCGGAAGATGGGCCTGGGCACCGTCGCCGTGTTCTCCGACGCCGACCGGGCCGCCCCGCACGTGCGCGAGGCCGACCATGCGGTCCGTCTGGGGCCGGCGCCGGCCCGCGAGTCGTATCTGCGCGGCGACGCGATCATCGAGGCCGCGCTCGCGCACGGCGCCGGCATCATCCACCCCGGCTACGGCTTCCTCTCCGAGAACACCGCCTTCGCCCGTGCCGTGGAGGAGACCGGACTGCGTTTCGCGGGACCGACCGCCGACCAGATCACCGCCTTCGGCGAGAAGCACACCGCCCGCACCCTGGCCAAGGCGGCCGGAGTCCCGCTGCTGGCCGGTACCGAGCTGCTCGCGACCGCGGAGGAGGCCGTCACCGCGGCCGGGTCGATCGGGCTGCCCGTGATGGTCAAGGCCACCGGCGGTGGCGGCGGCATCGGCATGCAGGCCTGCGCCACCGCGGACGAGGTGCGCGATGCCTTCGCCCGCGTCGCCGCCCTCGCCGAGTCCAACTTCGGGTCAGCCGGGGTATTCCTGGAGCGCCTGGTACGCCCCGCCCGCCACGTCGAGGTGCAGGTCTTCGGCGACGGCACCGGCCGGATCGCCGTCATCGGCGACCGCGACTGCTCGCTGCAACGCCGTAACCAGAAGGTGATCGAGGAGGCCCCGGCCCCGGCCCTGCCCGCCCATGTCCGCGCGCTGCTGCACGACTCCTCGCGGCGGCTGCTCGCCTCGGTCGGCTACCGCGGCGCGGGCACCGTGGAGTTCGTCTACGACCCCCTGCGCGAGGAGGCCGCGTTCCTGGAGGTCAACACCCGGCTCCAGGTCGAGCACCCGGTAACCGAGCAGGCGTACGGTGTCGACCTCGTCGAACTCATGCTCACCCTGGCCCGGGACGGCGCGGTCGACGACGCGGTGTTCACGAGGGAGTGGACGCCCACCGGGCACGCCGTGGAAGCGCGGGTCTATGCGGAGGACCCCGGCCGGGACTCACAGCCCTCCTCGGGCCTGATCACCCGGGCGGCCTTCCCCGGCCAGGGCGCCGACGGCATGCCCGGCGTCCGCGTCGACGGCTTCGCCGAGACCGGCCTGGAGGTCTCTCCGTACTACGACCCGATGCTCGCCAAGGTCATCGCCCAAGGCCCCACCCGCGACGCCGCGTTCGACGTCCTGGGCTCGGCTCTGGCCGCCAGCCGGGTCGACGGCGTCGTCACCAACCTGGGCCTGCTGCGCGCGCTGACCGTACGGGAGGAGGTGCGCGAGGCCGTGCACAGCACCAGCACCCTCGCCACCACCGCCGATCCCGATCCGCGCATCGACGTCCTGGTGCCGGGAGCGATGACCACCGTCCAGGACCTTCCCGGCCGACTCGGCTACTGGCACGTGGGCGTACCGCCGAGCGGCCCCTTCGACCCCGTCTCCTTCGCCGAGGCCAACCTGGCCGTCGGCAACCCGGCCGAGGCGCCCGCACTGGAGGTCACGGCGGGCGGGCTGACCCTGCGCTTCTCGGACGCCACCGTGGTCGCCGTCACCGGGGCGCCCGTCCCGGTCACCGTGGACGGCACCGCGGCGGCCCTGTGGGAGCCGGTGCCGGTCCCGGCCGGCGCCACCCTCGTCCTCGGCGCCTGCCACGGTCCCGGCCTGCGCAGCTATGTGGCCGTCCGGGGCGGCATCGACGTACCCGAATACCTGGGCAGCGCCTCGACCTTCACCCTCGGCGGCTTCGGCGGCCACGGCGGCCGGGCCCTGCTCGCCGGAGACGTCCTACGGCCCAGGGCCGACGCGGACGTAGACACCACCACTGGCTCCACCACCGACACGGCCGCCGGCACCACCACCGAAACGACCACCCGCGCGACCACCGACACGACCTACCGCGCGACCACCGACGCCATCGCCACCACCGGTGCCCCCACCCCACCCCACCGCCGCCCCGCGATCACCCCCCACTGGCAGATCGGTGTCACCGAAGGACCCCACGCCGCACCCGAGTTCTTCACCCGCGAGGACATCGACACCCTCTACGCCACCGACTACACGGTGCACCACAACTCGGCCCGCACCGGAATCCGGCTGATCGGGCCCAAACCCCGGTGGGCGCGTCAGGACGGCGGTGAGGCCGGACTGCACCCGTCCAACATCCACGACACGCCCTACGCGGTGGGCGCCCTGGACTTCACCGGTGACACGCCGATCATCCTGGGCCCCGACGGGCCGTCCCTCGGCGGATTCGTCTGCCCGGCGGTGGTCGCCAGCGGCGAGCTGTGGAAGCTGGGCCAGCTCCGCCCCGGCGACACCGTCCGCTTCGTACCGGTCAAGGAGGCCGAGGCCGCCGCCCTCGACGCCCGCCGTGCCTCACCCACGCTGATCAGCGGCGGCGGAGACGGCGACGACGGCGTACTCGGCCGCCTGGCGGCCACCGACGCCCGCCCGAGCGTCACCTACCGCCGGGACGGCGACGACAACGTCCTCGTCGAGTACGGCCCCATGGTGCTCGACCTCGGCCTGCGCATGCGGGTGCACGCCCTCCAGGAGACCCTCGCCGCGCACGCGCCCGCCGGCGTCCTCGACGTCACCCCGGGCATCCGCTCCCTGCAGATCCACACCGACGCCCGCCGGCTGAAGGCCCGCGACCTCGCCGTCCTGCTGCGCGAGCTGGAGGACGAGGTCCCGCCCAGCAACGAGCTGGTGGTTCCTTCCCGCACGGTCCGGCTGCCGCTCAGCTGGGACGATCCGGCGACCCGGCTGGCCATCGAGCGGTACATGGCGGGCGTGCGCGACGACGCCCCGTGGTGCCCGTGGAACATCGAGTTCATCCGCCGGGTCAACGGCCTGGAGAGTGCCGACGACGTCTACCGCACCGTCTTCGACGCCTCCTACCTCGTCCTCGGCCTCGGCGACGTCTACCTCGGCGCCCCCGTCGCCACCCCCCTCGACCCGCGGCACCGCCTGGTGACCACCAAGTACAATCCGGCGCGCACCTGGACCGCGGAGAACTCCGTCGGCATCGGCGGCGCCTACCTGTGCGTCTACGGCATGGAGGGCCCCGGCGGCTACCAGTTCGTCGGCCGCACCGTACAGATCTGGAACCGCTTCCGCACCGGCGGCCTCTTCCAGGACTCCCCGTGGGCGCTGCGCTTCTTCGACCGCATCGAGTGGTACCCCGTCACGGCGGAGGAACTGCTCGAACTGCGCGCCGAGACGGACGCCGGCCGCGGCGCCTTCCCGACCGAGGAGGGTACCTTCTCGATCGCCGAGTACGACGCCTTCCTGGCCGCCAACGCCGGCTCGATCTCCGCCTTCCGCGCCCGGCAGAGCGCCGCGTTCGAGGCCGAGCGGCAACGCTGGCGGGCCGCCGGCGAGTTCGACCGGAACGACGATCCCGAACCCGCCACGGCCACCGGCGAGGGCGCCGCCGCCGTCACCGTCCCGGACGGCGCCGTCCCGGTCACCGCGCCGTTCACCGCCACCGTCTGGCAGACCGTCGCCGAGCCCGGCGCCACCGTCGCCGAGGGCGACCCGATCCTCTCCCTGGAGGCGATGAAGATGGAGTCCAAGGTCAGCGCTCCCGCCACCGGAACGCTGCTGGAGATCTACGTGAGGCCCGGTCAGCAGGTCGCCCCCGGCCAGGTCCTGGCGGCGGTGCGGGCATGAGCGCCATGACACCGGCCGCACGCGCCGAGGCCGCCTACGACCGCATCCGCAGCGCCGGCCGGCCCGAGATCTGGATCCACCTCAGACCCCGCGACGAGGTGCTCGCCGAGGCCGCCGGGATCGATCCGGCGCTGCCGCTGGCCGGCCTGGTCGCGGCCGTCAAGGACAACATCGACGTCGCCGGCCTGCCCACGACCGCGGGCGCCCCGTCGTACGCCTACCGGCCCGCGGCCGACGCGCCCGCGGTGGCGCGGCTGCGCGCGGCCGGCGCGGTCGTCCTCGGCAAGACCAACCTGGACCAGTTCGCCACCGGCCTGGTCGGCACCCGCAGTCCCTACGGCGCCGTACGCAACGCCTGGGACACCACCCGCATCTCCGGCGGATCGTCCTCCGGTTCGGCCGTCGCGGTCGCCCTCGGCATCGCCGACCTCGCGCTCGGCACCGACACGGCCGGCTCCGGGCGGGTGCCCGCCGCCCTCAACGGCATCGTCGGGGTCAAGCCCACCAAGGGCCTGGTGCCGGTGACCGGCGTGGTCCCCGCCTGCTACACCCTCGACTGCGTCACCGTCTTCGCCCGCGACCTGCGGCTCGCCCGCACCGCCGCCGAGATCGTCGAGGGCCCCGACCCGGCCGACCCGCTCTCCCGCACCGGCACCCAGCTCCCGCCGCCGCCCGCGCGCCCCAGGATCGCCGTCCCGGCCCCGGAGCACCTGGACGGCATGGCCGACGGCTGGCGCGAGGCCTTCGGCGCCACGGTCGCCCGCCTGGCGGCCACCGGCGCGGACATCGTGGAGACCGACGTCACCCCGCTGCTCCGGGCCGCGGAACTGCTGTACGGCGGTGCGTTCGTCGCCGAACGGTACGCCGCCGTGGGCGGACACGTGGACAAGCACCGGGACCTGATCGGTACGGATCTCGACGCCACCGTCGCCTCCATCGTGCTGGCCGGCCGGGAGAAGACCGCCGCCGACTGGGCCGCCGACACCGCCCGGCTCGCCGCGCTCGGCGCCGCCGGACGCGCGGCCCTCGACGGCTGCGCGGCGCTGCTCACCCCTACGACCACCTGGCACCCCACCCTTGAGCAGGTGGCGGCCGACCCCGTCGCCGCCAACGCCCGGATGGGCCGCTTCACCAACTTCGCCAACCTGCTGGACTACGCCTCGCTCGCCATCCCCGCCGGATGCGTGGACGGTCTCCCCTTCGGCGTGATGCTCACCGGCCCGGCGTTCTCCGACCGCGCCCTGGCCGCCTTGGCCGAACGCCTCGCCGCCCCGCAGCTCGACCTCTTCGTGGCCGGCGCCCACCTGACGGGACAGCCGCTCAACATCCAACTGGTGCAGGCGGGCGGCACCCTGGCGGGCCCCGCCCGCACCGCCACCGGCTACCGCCTGTATGCCCTGCCCACCGACCCGCCCAAGCCCGGCCTGGTACGGGTCGCCGACGGCGGGACGGGCCAGGGTCCCGGAGGGGGCATCGAGGGCGAGATCTGGCGTCTGCCGGCCGCTGGGTTCGGAGCGTTCGTCGCGGCCGTTCCCGCACCGATGGCCATCGGCACCGTCGAACTGGCCGACGGACGGCGGGTCAGCGGCTTCCTGGTGGAGCCGTACGCCGTCCGGGGCGCGCCCGACATCACCCGCTTCGGCGGCTGGCGGGCCTATACGGGGTCCGCATGACGGCACCGTACGAGCGGACCACCCGAGGGGAGGGGACGCGGCGGGATGGCAGCATGGCACCATGACCGTGACGCGTCCCCGCCAAGGCAGGCCCCGGCACACGCCCCCGTCCGACCCGGGCACTTCCGCCCGGGAACAAATCCTCGACGCCGCCGGAGCGCTCTTCGTCGAACGCGGGATCGCCGGTACCAGCACCCGGATGATCGCCGAACGGGTGGGCATCAGACAGGCCTCGCTCTACTACCACTTCGCCACCAAGGAGGAGATCCTCGCCGAGCTGCTGGCCACGTCCGTGCGGCCCAGCCTGCGGATGGTGGAGCAGATCCGGGCGCTGGTGCCCGAGCGGGCGCATCCGGCCGCGGCGCTCTACGCGGTGGCCGCGATGGACGTACGCACCCTCTCCAGCACCCCGTACAACATCGGCACGCTCTATCTCCTGCCGGAGCTGCGGGCCGAGCGGTTCGACGCCTTCCGCGCCGAACGAGGCCGGCTCCAGGCGAGTTACGGCGCCCTCGGCACCCTGGCGGCGGCCGAGGCCGTCACCCGCGGCATGAGCACCGAGCACCTCGGCGAACTGCTGATCCAGCTGGTCGAGGTCGTCATCCAGATACGGCGCTCCCGTGAGCCGGAAGCGGCCGACGCCGACGCCATCGCCTCCTCCTGCCTGCGCCTGTGCGGCCTCACCGAGCCCGCCGTGACCGTCGCCAGATCCGAAGCGCGGACCCTGCTGGACCTCTTGACGTGACCTCTTACGACGCTCGCATGAAGCGGTGCTTGTCCGAAGCTCCCGCGGACATAACGGACTCCGTCCATCAGCTGCACAGAGGTCACGGAAGTCGCTGTGAAACATTCCCGCTTCGTTGGTCCGGCCGTCGTCGCGGCCCTCGCAGTAGGCGCCGGAGTCGCCTTCGCCCAGCCGGACGCGTCCGGCTCCACAACCGCCCGGAAGGCCGTCACGCACGTAGTGGCGGGTGGATCCGCGGCACCCGGACAGACCGGGGGCGCCATCACCCGTGACTGTCCGGCGGGCACGCTGATCACCGGCGGCGGCAACCTGGCCACCTCGGACAGCACCTTCGTCATGAGCCACAGGGGCCCCGCTTCCCCTATGACGGCCGACCCCTGCAATGGCTGGTCGCGGGCAAGAACACGGGCACCGAACCGGTGGACGTCGTGGCCCTCGGCCTGTGCTCGGAGAGCACGCTCGCCCCCTCGGCCAAGGACATGTGCTGTCTTGGCCGGATGACGGCCGGTGCGGTTACTGAGGTTTTCGTGGTGGGGTCGGTGGTGCGAGGTTCAGGCCGCACTCCTGCTTGGCGGTCTGGAAGCATTCCTCGACAGCCCAGCGGCTGCCCGCGATGCGTATGACTTCGTCCAGTGTGGTGTCGGCCGGGCAGTAGGCGATGTAGTAGGAGATCTCCTCGGGTCGGCTGACGCTGCGGCGTGCGAGGACCCAGTGCCGGCGGTCTTCGCGGTGCCAGGGCCTGACCTCGACGCGGGCCCAGTCGTAGATCCGCCGACCGTGTGCCCCCTCGCCGCAGGAGCGACGCTTCCACTTCTGCCGCGGCAGGCCAGGGAACAGGTCGTGGACGGGGTGGTCGAGTGCCCAGCGGGTGACGACGGTGTCGTGCCGGGTGGTGGCCATGACATGGAAGACACCGGCCTGCTCGAGCTCGAAGCGCCAGCCCTTGCTGAAGCCGTAGGCGGCATCCGCCGTCACCCAGGCGAACGGGACCCGGTCCGCGATGGCTTTGCGGACCATCGCCTTGGCCATGGCCACCTTCGTCTCGAAGGCGACCTCGTCGCCGATGCCGGCCCGACGACAGCGTTCCCGGTCGTCCGTCCACGACGTGGGCAGATACAGCCGCCGGTCGATCAGCGTGCGGCCGCGGCCGGTGGCGTAGGCGAGGAACACACCGATCTGGCAGTTCTCGGTCCGGCCGGCGGTTCCGGAGTACTGCCTTCGCACCCCGGCCGACCGCAGGCCCTTCTTCAGGAAGCCGGTGTCGTCGACGATCAGCACGGCGTCTCGGTCGCCGAGGTGTTCCACGACGTAGTCGCGCACGTCGTCCAGGACCTCGTCGACGTCCCACTCGATCCGGTTCAGCAACCGGTGGATGCGATCGGGACCCTCGTGCCCGGCTTCCTCCGCCAGCGTCCAGCCGGTGGGACGGCGTGCTGCCCCAGGTGCGACTGCTGGCCGAATGGCCCGACGGCGAGGACGAACCGACCCGGTTCTGGCTGTCCGACCAGCCCGACGACAGCCCGATCGCCGTCGCCGACCTGGTCCGCCTGGCAAAGATCCGCTGGCGCATCGAGCACGACTACCGGGAACTCAAGCACGGCCTGGGACTGGACAACTTCGAAGGCCGCTCCTGGCCGGGCTGGCACCACCACACCACCCTGGTCACCGCCGCCCATGCCTTCCTCACCGAGCAGCGGCTGGCCCCAAAAGCCGACACAACGCACTCACCCTCTACCAGATCCTCGACGCCCTCCAGGACCTGCTGAACTGCTGGACCGGCATCTGCACCACCTGCCACCAACCCCTGTCCCGCAGGACCACACCAAGATCAAGACAGACCTAACGGAGTCCTACTAGCCGAACTCGACTCGAACGTCGTACCGATGACCACCCGCCAGGCCACCGACGGAACGTCCACACCGATCACGAATATCCTGGAAACGCCCCCCTGGGCCAGGGCGACCCCACAGGGACGCTCCCAGGCAGAGAGCAGCAGGACCGCCGACCGCGAGGTGCGCACCACCCCCACGCGGACGACACCACCACAGGTGTCCGCCGTCTCTGTTCCTCCGCCTCGTAGAGTGACGTCGTTGCGCTTCCCACCGGTCAGCGACACCGCGAGCGGGATGCCCTGTCCGTCGACGAGGACGTGGTGCTTGCTGCCCGGCCGTGCTCGGTCGACCGGGCTCGGCCCGCTTTTGGGCCCCGGCGGGCCGCCCGCCGGGGGAGGAGTCGATCACCGCCCTCGACCAGTCCAGTTTCTTCGCCGACCGCAGCTTCCCCAGCAGCACCAGATGCAGTTCCTCCCACACACCGGCTTGGTTCCGCTCGGCCAGGCGCCGCCAGCAGGTCATCCCGGAGCCGAAGCCCAGTTCCTGGGGCAGGTACTCCCACTGGATCCCGGTATGCAGCACGAACAGGATCCCGCACAACGCCTGCCGGTCCGGCACTCGCGGCCGGCCCGCGACCAGCTTCGGCCCCGGCTCGGGCAGCAACGGCTCGATGAGCGACCACAGTTCGTCCGACACGGTCCACGGCCGCGACTGACGCTTCCCCACGATCCGACCGACGAGCAGACAAGCCGATGGTTACTTGATCAACAACTTCTGTTAGGACCTCTCAGACTTCCACGTCATGCCGCGGGAGCGATACACGCTCGCTGCCGCGGGACAACGTTTGGCCAACGTCCGGATGCTGTTCGCCCAGTCCGGCGAGTGGTCAAGGAGTACAGCCTCTGAATGTGGGGGGCGGGGAGGAGAAGAGGGGCCCCGGATCTTCGGGGCCCCTCTCGCTCGCTACTCCGTCCGCAGCCCGTCCGACCGCATCAGCCGCAGCAGCGGCGGCAGGCTGAGCAGGGTCACCGCGAGGACGACCCCCACTCCGGCGCCCGTCATCGACAGCACGCTTCGCCAGTCCACCTGGACCGGCGCGGCCGCCATCCGCATCAGGACCGCGCCCAGTGTGAGCCCCACCACCGACGCCAGTAGCAGCCCGAGCCCGACCGGGACCGCCGTCTGCCACAGCACCGAGAGGGCCAGCGTGTCCCGCCGGGTGCCGAAGGCGACCAGTGAGGACAACAGTTTCCTGCGGTCGCGCAACTGCTCCAGCTGGGAGACCAGCAGGCTGGCGCCAATCAGGATCAGCACACACAGGGCGCCGATGAACAGGCCGGTCCGGATGGAGGCATAGCGGTGGTTGAGCTCGGCGGGGGCCCACTCCCGGGGCTCGCGGTAGGGGTAGATCGCCGCAGCCTTGGTGCGGGCGTGCTCGCGTACGTCGGGCACGGACTCGTCGATCCGCAGGCTGAGGTGCCCGGTGGTCGCCGCCGCGGCCCGCGCGGGCACGGCCCCCGGCGTCAGCAGGAACCCTTCCCGTTCATATCCGTGCGAGTCCGGCACCGGCTCGGCTCGCTTCAGGTCCCCCGGCACGGTCCAGGAGGGGGGCTCGGCCATGTCCTGGAACCAGAGCGTGCGCCCCGCCTTCACCAGCCCCGGCGCGTCCTCGAACGTGGAGCTGGGGAGACGGAAGGCATCGCCGTCCCGGCACGAGGGCAGCTTCGCGATCTCGCGCAGCGACGCGCAGTCCGCGATGGTCACCTCCGCGGCGTTCCGGGCCTCCGTGCGACGGTCGGCGAGAAAGGCCGATGACAGGGTGGCGGTCACCTCGACCCCCCGGATCCGTTCGAACCTCTCCCGTGCCGCGCCGAGCGACTGCCCCGGGGGCACGTCCCCGATCATCTCCGTTTGTGACAAGTCCGGGGCGGTCTGCCGGGTGTACTCGCCGTCGACCCCGGTGAACAGCATCTGCAGGGCGATCGCGCCGGCCACCGCCACGGCGATGCCGTTGACCGTGCGCGCCGCCGTACCGCTGCCCAACTGGAGTCTGCGGACTGCCAGTTGCCAGGGGACCGGACCGGCTCCGAGCCGGACGACGACCGCCTCGACGGCCCAGGGCAGCAGCGCCGTCACTCCGACGAGGACGCACAGCGTGCCGCCGATGACGAGGTACTGGTTGAAGTTCCCGCCGTCGGCGCCCTGGCCGATCATCGGGGCCAGCAGCGCAAGGCCTGCCAGAGGCAGCGTCAGCCGCCACCACAGCCGACGCCGCGAGGGCTTCGCCGTACGCACCACGCCCAGCGGCTCGATCACCGCGGAACGCATCGCGAACTGCGTGACCAGGACAGCGGCCAGCGGCACCGCCACACAGATGAGCAGTGCCAGCATGGGCGAGGGGGCGAGATATTCCGGGAACACGCTCACGTCGAAGACCTTGACGGAGTTAGCGAACTGACGGTCCGCCAGGAAGAACGCCGTGCCGAACACCAGGCCGAGCACCGCTACCACCAGGGCCTCGCCCGCCGCGATCCGCCGGGTCATCCGGGAGTCGGAGCCCACCAGCCGCAGTGCCGCCAGCCGGCGGTCGCGGCGCTCGCCGCCGAAGCGCACGGCGGCGGCGATGAACACCGCGACCGGTGTCAGCAGGGCCACCAGCACGACGAGGACGAGCAGCAGCAGGACCGGGTCCAGTGACTCCTCGGTGCGGTTCGTGTCGCCGAAGTGGTCGATCCGGTCCACCGCACCGCCGTCGATGTCCGAAGCGAGACCCGTGGCGCCCCGGTAGAAGGCGAGTTCGGCCGGGCCGATCAGTCCGCTCTGCCCGATGGTCCCCACGATCCGGTCCGGCAGCCGCTCCCGCAGCACCTTTCACCTGTCGGAGTCCAGCAGACTCCTCAGGGCCGGGGAGACCACCATCTCGCCCGGTGCCGGGAACCGGGTGACTCCGGGCGGCAGCGGCGCGTCGGCCCCCTCGGGCTCCAGTGCACGCCCCCGGAGACTCTTACCGTGGTAGGTCGAGTCGACGTCGGCAATGACGAGCGTGTCATCGCCCTTCTCCAGCGTGGTCCAGCCGTACGACATGTCCGAACGGGCGCTCTCCCGCTCCTGCCGTTCCGACAGCGCGTGCGGCAGCGCGGTCGTCAGGAGCAGCAGCGCCACCCCGAGCCCGACCCCCACGCCCGCGAGCAGCACCCGGATCCAGCCCCCACGTCCGCCCGCGAACGCGAACCGGGCCCCCATGCCCAGATCCTTGGCCCACCGCCTCGTACGACCCGCTCCATGTCCCGGGACCTTCCGTCTCGTACGACGACCTCGCGGTCGGAGTAGGCCGCCACCCGGGCCTCGTGCGTGACCAGCACGACGGCGGCGTTCGTCGACCTGGCGGCGTCGGTGAGCATCTCCATCACACGCTCGCCGTTGAGCGAGTCGAGCGCGCCGGTCGGTTCGTCGGCGAACAGCACGCGCGGGCCGGTCACCAACGCCCTTGCCACGGCGACCCGTTGTCCCTCACCGCCGGAGATCTCACCCGGCCGCTTCCGGCGCAGGCCGTCGACCTGAAGGCGTTCCAGCCAGCCGAGGGCCGCGCGCTCCGCGTCCTTGCGGGGGGGGTGCCGTTCAGCCGTAGGGGCAGTGCCACGTTCTCGATACAGGTCAACTCCGGTACGAGCTGTCCGAACTGGAACACGAACCCGAACTCCGAGCGCCGCAGTCGGCTGCGCTCTGCGTCGCCCATGGTGGCCATCTCGCGGCCGGCGTACAGGATCGAGCCAGAGTCGGGCGGCGCGATTCCGGCGAGACAGTGCAACAGTGTCGACTTGCCGGACCCGGAGGGGCCCATCACGGCGACGATCTCACCGGGATGGATGGAGAACTCGGCGCTGTCGAGCGCGACGGTGGGCCCGTAGGCCTTGCGCAGTCGCTCGGCAACGAGCAGGGAGCCGGCGGGAGTCACTTCGCCACCACCTCCGCCAGCTTGTCGAGCCGCGCCGCGGTCAGTTCCAGCCAGCGCAGGTCGGCCTCCAGATGGAACAGGGCGTGATCGCAGATCAGTTGGTCAGCGAGGTCTCCCTTGCGCTTGCGCTCGGTGAGGACGCGCATCATCCGCAGGTGCTCGGAGCGCTGGGTGTCGAGGATGTCGCCCGCGTCGCGCCGCGTCAGCAGGGCGAGGACGACCTTCGTGTACAGGGTGGACTGGAGATAGGGCTCGGGCTTCTCGGGCGTCGCGAGCCACTGATCCACGTCGGTGACGCCAGTGTCAGTGATCGCGTATCGCTTGCGCTCGGGACCGCCTCCGGGTTCGATGCCGTCGACCTCCACGAGACCGTTCTTCAACAGTCGGGACATGGTCGAGTAGACCTGGCCGTAGTGCAGCGGCCGGTCTTGGCCGAACTTCTCGTCGAACGCGCGCTTCAGGTCGTAGCCGTGGCGCGGGCCTGACTCCAGGAGCCCCAGGAGGGTGTGACCGATGGACATACCGAGGACAGTACACGGGGTGTATACCTGCCATGTATACACACGGTGTGTAGATTGCGGTGAGGGCGGTGGACGATCGGCGACGGCCCAGATAGAGGCCGCGGTGGGCCTTGGTGGGGCCTTGGTGGGGCCGATTGTCACGGTTCTACTACACACGCTGGACCGTGCGCCGCCTGGACCGGGGCAACCCTTCGGCCTGCTCATCGGGCGGTCCCATGGGAACGGGTGCTGATTCTCACGTCCGGAAAAGAGCGGATCGGCGGCCCTTCGCCACATCTCCCGGTGTGAACTTGCTGAGCCGACTTGACCAGCGAACCTGTGCGACACGTGCGCACACGTGAGCGAAGCAGAGTGGAACAGGCCCATGGGACGGCCGGAAGAGAGAGGAGCGTGCCAGCGCGGCGGTCATCGTGCCGAGTCCAGGAGCCGTTCGTCGCTGGCGGTGTCCGGCAAGCCTTCCGGCAAGAGCCTCATACACAGGCTGTTCACCTGCAAGAAGACCCTCGGCCCGTTCCTGGGCTTCTCCTGCTCAGCATCGGCGCCTTCATCGTCCTGTACATGGTCGCGGACGTGCCCCAGGGCAACGCCGACGCGCAGGTCCAGAGCAACGTCTTCAAGAAGGGCCCGGCTCGTTTACGCGGCCGGGGTGAGCGCGGCACGGCCGAACAGCAGGGCGTAGCCGGTGGGGAGCTGGTGCAGGATCCGGTTGATCAGGTCGGGGCCGGCGTGGGCGGCGACGGCAACCCCGACACGCGCCTACGGGTGGGCTGCTCCCTTTGAGGTGCCCGGTTTCCGGGAGGAAGGTGGGTGGGAGGCAGGGCCGCGCCCCACCCGCCGGCCGAGTGACCGGCTCCCGCGGGACCTCCCGCGGCCACGGTCCAGGGATCGAGGAGGCTGATGAGATGACAGGTACGGTCGACGCTGTCGTCGTCGGTTCCGGTGTGAACGGCCTGGTCGCCGCCGCCGAGCTGGCCAAGGGCGGCTGGTCGGTGGCGCTCGTCGAAGGGAGCCGTCGGCTGGGCGGCTTCATCGCCACCGAGGAGCGGACCCTGCCCGGCTACCTGCACGACACCTACTCCTCGTGGCACCCGCTGTTCGTGTCCGGCCGGGCCTATGCCGCGCTCGGCGAGGACCTGCACCGCCACGGTCTGGAGTACCGCAACACCGACGGCCTGGTGACGGGCACCGTCACCGACGACGGCCGCGTGGTCCTCGCCCACCGCGACCCCGCGACCACTGCGGAGTCGTTCGGCCACGCAGAGGACCGGGCCGCCTACCTCGCCATGCTGCAGCGGTTCCTCGACAACATCGACGCCGTGGGCGGCATCCTGGGCGACGAGCTGCGCTCGCCGCGCGTGCTCCGCCACATCGTGCGACTGCTGCGCCGCGAGCGCTTCAGCGGTACCGAGGCATGGCTGCGGGCCACCGTCACCAGCGGCCGCTCGTATTGCCGCAGCGCGTTCCGCGGCGACGAGCCGGATGCGCTGTGGGCGCCGTGGCTGCTGCACGCCGGCCTGTCCCCGGACCACGCCTCGGGCGGCCTGATGCTGCCCGCCATCGCCGCCGCGCTGCACGGTTTCGGCGTCCCTGTCGTGGCGGGCGGCGCCCACCTCTTCGTCCGCGCCTTCGAGAGGCTGCTCGGCGAACTCGGGGTGGACATCCGCACCGGGCAGCCGGTGGAGCGGCTGCTCCTCACGGACGGCAGGGTCACGGGCGTGGTCGCCGGCGGCGGGAGCATCCGGGCCCGCCACGCCGTCCTGGCCTCCGTGACCCCGACCGCGCTGTACGGCCGGCTGCTGCCGCCGGACGCCCCGGTCCCGCCCGCTGTCCGCGACCGGGCCCGGTACTACCGCTACGGACGCTCCGCGATGCAGCTCCACATCGCCCTCTCCGCCCCGCTGCGCTGGCACGACGAGCGCCTGGCCGGCGTACCCCTGCTCCACCTGAGCGACGGGTCGGCGAGCACCGCGATCGCGTGCGCGGAGGCCGAGGCGGGCCTGCTGCCGCGCAGGCCCACGGTGGTCGTCGGCCAGCAGTACGTCCTCGACCCGCCGCGCGTGCCGGAAGGCGCGGCCGCCCTGTGGATCCAGCTCCAGGAACTGCCGTACGAGCCGATCGGCGACGCGGCGGGCCAGTTGGACGCGACAGGCCGCTGGACCGGGGAACTGACCGAGGGATACGTCCGCCGGGTTCTCGAACGCATCGCCCGCCATGCCCCGGATCTGCCGGACAAGGTGCTCGCCTGGGACGCCGTCACACCGCCGGACCTGGCCGCGTACAACCCGAACGCGGTGGCCGGCGACCCGTACGGCGGCTCGGCCGAACTCGACCAGAACCTGCTGTGGCGCCCGGTGCCCGGCGCCTCCCGGCACGCCACGCCCGTGCCCGGCCTGTGGCACATCGGCGCCTCCACCCACCCCGGACCCGGGCTCGGCGGCGGCTCGGGACACCTGGTGGCACAACAGCTCGTCCGCGGCACGCGCCGCAGCACCCGCCGCTGACCCAGACCCCGCGGATGAGGCGGGCACGCGGCCACCGCGTTGTCATGACAAGACCCGGTTCGACCGGTGCTCTGCGGAGCCCCAACGACTCTGACTCCGCCGGGCCGGCCGATCCGTGGCCGCCAAGTCCGCCGAGGGACCGGGTGGGGGGGGGTGGCGTCCAGACCAATCAGACGCGGACCATCAGTGCCACGTCAGGGTCCGCAACTGTGGAGTGTCGTCATGCGTGGCGGCAGGCAGTGCGGGGCGGTTGCGGGTACGGGGTGCAGTTCTGGGGTCGGCCGGTTGGCGGATGCTGCGGGCGGCGGGCGGCAGCCAGGAGCGCGGTGACCCGTGCAGGGTCGGTGCCGGTGATGGTGGCGATGCGGTCGATGCTCAGGCGGAGGTCGTCATGGAGGAGCGCGGTGTCCTCGGCGGGGGTAGGGGTGCGGCCGGCGCGATGGGCGACGGCCCGGGTGTGCTTCTCCCAGGCCCAGGCGGTGGGGCCGACACCGTGATCAAGGAGCGGTCGTCGCCGAGGGCGCACGATCTGCTGCAGCTTCTGCCCTTCTCGGTCAGTCAACCTACGGACACGGACAGGCTCAGTCACCGCACCCCGGCTAAAGGCTGTCCCGTAACCACGGCCATCCCCTCAACGACGGGTTGCTCCGCGCTTCCGGGGTTAGCCGAAGATGAGCTCAACGTCCTTGTCCACGCAGAACCGAAGGACGGTGATCAACTGTCTGACGTCTTCGATGCGCCGTCGAAGGGCGGGGTCGCTGTCGTCAGGCTGAAGTTGATCGAGAATCGCTTCCAGCCGGGGCAACATGACCGCGCATTGAGCGGGTGCGAGGTCGGGGCCATCGTCGTCTGGATGGTTGAGCAGTGGCGCCAGCGTGGTGGAGACGCTGCACCACTGGCGCTCTCCGCCGAAGCCGTCCATCTCGGTGAGGGTGATCCCCTCGGCCTGGGTCAGCCACTTCCTGAACATGCTGAAGCCGGTGTAGGACCAGGAGATGTCCGGGCTCGCCACGTCGTCGTCGCCTGGAAAGAGCATCAGTCCCACCTTGTCCCGTGGAGGCTGCCGCTGGCGGACCGTGTGCTGCTGGTCGCCGCGTACTGGCGGACCAATCTGACGCTACGGCAACTGGCGCCACTATTCGGCGTGTCGAAGTCCGCGGCCAGTCGCGTCATTGAGCACCTCGGCCCGAGGCTCGCGCTCAAGCCGCGCAAGCAGTTCGCGAAGGACGCAGTGCTGATCGTGGACGGCACCCTGGTACCCACCCGTGACCGCAGCATCGCCGAGCAGTCCAAGAACTATCGGTACGCCACCGCCCACCAGGTCGTCATCGACGCCGACACACCCGCGTGGTCGTGGTGGTCGGCCGGCCCGTACCCGGCAACCGTCATGACTTCCGTGGTGCAGTACCACCAGTTCCAGATCAGCGACGAGGACGGCCCCGCCGGCCCCGATCTGCCTCGCGAGCACAACGGCCTGGTCGAGGTGCAGGACGGCATCGCCACCGTCCACACCGGCATCCACACCGGGGACGTCGACGTCACCGTCACCTGCCACACCCAAGCCCCGCAGCCCGGGGGCGAAGTGTGGGAGGAGATCGTCGAGGTGTCCCTGCACTCGGTGTCGGGAGAGCTGATGGTGCGAGGACTGATGGACGACCTGGACGAGGAGCTGCCGGTACTCTCCTTCGCCGGCCCCGGCGACTACCGGCTGCGCGTCCATGCCCGCGGCCGGGACACCGCCATCGACCTCGCCCCGGAGGAGGTCACCGAGTGGTACCTCATCCAGGTATGGCCGGCACCGGCACAGGACGTGGCCGTACTGCGCCAGACCGCCACCTACGGAGCCTCCGTCCGAGCGCGCTGAGGGCGTCGCTCTCGCCCGTCCCCTGCCTTGGCGACCGGCGGACCTTCTCGACAGCTGTACGAGCCGGTCGTGTACCGACGGCCGGGCATTTCACCGGGGCCGTAGCCGACCAGCGGCGGCCGTGCAGCCGTTCGTACACGGCCGGCCGGGCACGGACCTCGGCATCGGAGACTGAAGCGCAAAGCCCCGGCCAGGCATGCCGGCCGGGGCTGAACCCGCAAAGGGGTGTGATCGTGAAGGGGCGGTCGCCTACGCGGCGAAAGGCAATGCGAGGCTTCAGCCGAACGATCGTCCTCGCATGCGATGGATGAGGCCCGGGGACACTGTTCCCTTCACCATCACGCCCTGTTCAACGACACCTGCCCGATGAACATTCCCGCGCGCGTCTGCAGGTTCTCGAAGCTCCCCCAGACGCGGCTGGCACCGCCTCCGTAGTCGCCATGAGCCGGCCCTACTCGGTCCGGTGAACAGACCGCGAGGGGAGAACTGCGCCCGGCGCCGGCGCGTGATGCCCGGTATGGAACCGATCAGCGAAGTGCATGTGGCGGAACCGGGCCTGGCCGTCGTCGAGGTCGCGGCCTGTGATGACGAGACGGCATTCGCGGTCCAGGAGCTGCTCGCCGGACGGTCGGCGACCGCGACCGCAGACACCACAAGCCGGGCACCCGGCGAGCCCGGTGTCCGGCTGCGCTGCTACCTGGACGTGCGCCAAGAGCTCGGCTCGCAGCGTCACAGAACTCACAGCCGAAGTTGCGCGGGACGGCCGTCACGCTCTGCGCGGGCGACGAGGCGCCTTCTGCCCGTCTGTCTTCTTGGCCGCGGCCTTCTGGGCCGGCTGCTTCTTCGCGGCCGTCTTCTTCGGCTGCTGCAGCTCGTGCACCTGCGCAGGGCCTGCGCCCCCGGTACGGGAGGCCTGGGCCTTCTGCACCGACTCCTACAGCGGGGTCATCAGGTCGAGCACGGCGGCCGGCTGCTCCGGCTCCGGTGCCTCGGGCAGCGGCTTGGCCTCCCGTTTCGCCTCGGTGATCTGCGCAAGCGCCTCGGTGTAACGGTCGGTGAAGTCCGGGCCTTCGAGCGAGTCCGTGGCCATGGTGTCCATGAGCGCCAGTGCGCCCTCGATCTCCGCCTCGGACACCTCGGTCGGCGGCGGGAGCAGCTCGGGGGGCGCGGATCGCGTCGGGCCAGCGCATGGCGTGCAGGTTATGAACAGGTTTTCAGGCTGTCCGTTGTCCGTCTCTGCTCAGCGAGCAAGCGCACGAGCCTTCCTTTGACCTATGACATATTTTCTATGTCCTAGGATCAATGCTATGGTCGGTTCTCAGGAGGTGGACAGCATGCAGATCAGCGGGACAACCGCGGCGGAGATCGCCGGCAGTGTGCGGGACCTGATCGCGTCGGGCGAGCTGGCACCGCAGGACCTGCTGCCGCCGGTGCGTACACTCGCGGAAGAGCTGGGCGTGAACCGGAACACGGTGGCGTCGGCCTACCGGCAGCTGGTGGCCGCGGGTGAGGCCGAGACGCGTGGGCGTGGCGGGACGGTGGTGGCCGGGGTACCGCAACTGGCCAGTGAGGGGGCCTGGTTCGGCGGCCGGCTGACTGACCTCGCCAGCGGCAACCCGGACCCGCAGCTGCTGCCCGACGCACTTCAGGCCCTCCACGGTGGCGGGTACCGGCCGGCGTTGTACGGTGCGCCGCCGGTCGATGAACGGCTGGCCGAGTGGGCGGCCGAACAGTTCGCGCCGGACGTCGGGGGCAGCGGTTTCCAGCTCGTGGTCACGCACGGCGCGGTCGATGCGACGGAGCGGCTGCTGAACGCCTACCTGACCCGCGGGGACGCGGTGGCGGTCGAGGACCCGTGCTTCCTGGCGAGCATCGGCACGCTGCGGCTGAACGGTTTTCGGACCGTGGCGGTGGCGGTCGACGGGCAGGGGATGCGCCCGGATGCCCTCCGCGCGGCCCTGGAGAGCGGGGTGCGAGCGGTGGTGTGCACGCCCCGCGCGCACAACCCGACCGGCGTGAGCATCACCCAGGAGCGCGCCGCCGAACTCCGCACGGTCCTCGCCGATCACCCCCAAGCGCTGGTCATCGAGGACGACCACTTCTGGGCGGTCTCCCGAGCCTCCTACCACCGGGTCACGGCACCGGGAGTCTCGCGATGGGCGCTGGTGCGGTCGGTGTCGAAGTTCCTCGGCCCGGACCTGCGCCTGGCCCTGGTCGCCTGCGACCAGGAGACCGCGACCCGCCTTGAGACCCGGCTCAACACGGGCACTACGTGGGTGAGCGGGCTGCTCCAGCACGCCGCCCACGCCCTGCTCACAGACCCGGACGTCACCGCCCTGACCGCCCGGGCACGCGAAACCTACGTACAACGCAGCACCCTGCTCCTGGCGCGACTCGGTGAGCACGGGATCGGCTTCCCGGACGGTTACCGGCCGGACGGGCTGAACGTTTGGATCCCGCTGAAGACGCCCGCGCGCCCGGTCACGGACGCCCTGGCGCGGCGCGGCTGGGCCGTGCAGCCCGGCGGCCTGTTCACCTCGGGACCGTCCGAAGCTCAGGCTGTGCGGGTGACGACCTCCATGCTCACCGAGGAGCAGGCCGCGCAGTTCGCCGACGACGTCGCCGACACGCTGCACCGTCCCGGCCGGTACTGACCGGCCACGCGTACGGCTTCGCCTGTGCGACCGTGTGCCGCAGGTGCCGCACCCCGCCTCCCCTGCGGTGCCGGCACCGGCGCCCCCTTCCCTCTTCGTCTGCTCTCCCCGGCCTGGTGCGGCATGTAGTGCCCGGCGCGGGAGAGCAGGACGCATCGTCATACAGAATGGCTGGCTCTGCCATGCGTACACACTTCGTCGTCCACGAGGCGTTCGAGGCCCCGGGGGCCTACGAGGACTGGGCCCGCGCCCGGGGCCACGAGATCGGCTACTCCCGTATTCACGAGGGCGACGCGCTGCCCGCGAGTGTGGACGGCATCGACCTGCTGATTGTGATGGGCGGCCCCCAGCAGCCCAGCACGACCACCGAGGAGTACCCGTACTTCGACGCCGCCGCGGAGAAGGCCCTCATCGCCGCCTGCATCGAGGCGGGCAAGGCGGTCATCGGGGTCTGCCTGGGCGCCCAACTCGTCGGAGAGGCACTCGGCGCCGCCTTCGACTCCAGCCCGCACACCGAGATCGGAGCCTTCCCCGTCGCCCTCACCCTCGCGGGCCGCCGGCACCCCTTCCTGGCCGGCCTCGGGGACACCTTCGACACCGGCCACTGGCACAACGACATGCCGGGACTGACCAACGACGCCACCGTGCTGGCCACCAGCGCGGGCTGCCCGCGCCAGATCGTCGCCTACAGCCGGTACGTGTACGGCTTCCAGTGCCACATGGAGTTCACCCCGGCCTGCATCGACGCCCTGATCGAACACTCCGAGAAGGAACTCGCCGAACTCATCGACCGCCCCTACGTCCAGCAGCCCGACCAGCTGCGGGCCAGCGACTACACCGAGATGAACGCCAAGCTCATGACGTTCCTCGACCGCCTCGCCGCGGACTACGCCAGCCGCTGATCCGCACTCCTGGCCACCGCTCAGCACCTTCTCCCCCCTTGACCCCGGACAGAGTGCCCGCCGACTCGGGCGGGCCCTGGGAACTGGAGCAGAGAACATGGCAACCACCCTGCACGACTCCAAAGACGTCCTCGTCGGACGTGCCGAACAGCAGATGCACGAGCACTTCACCGACTCCGAACTGACCGTACGGCAGAAGCTGGCCCTCACCTGTCGCATCGCCTTCGACGGCGGCCACGACTCAGGACTCGCCGGCCAGATCAGCGCCCGCGGCCAGGAGGCCGGCACCTACTACACCCAGCGCCTGGGCCTCGGCTTCGACGAGATCACCGAGGACAACCTCCTCCTCGTCGACGAGGACCTGACGGTTCTGGAGGGCAGCGGCATGCCCAACCCCGCCAACCGCTTCCACTCCTGGATCTACCGGGCACGCGAAGACGTCAACTGCATCATCCACACCCACTCGCTGCACACCGCCGCGCTCGCCATGCTCGAAGTCCCCCTGATCGTCTCGCAGATGGACACCACCCCCCTCTACGACGACTGCGCCTTCCTCAAGGACTGGCCCGGCGTCCCCGTCGGCAACGAGGAAGGCGAGATCATCTCGCGTGCCCTCGGCGACAAGCGCGCCATCCTCCTCGCCCACCACGGCCAGCTCGTCACCGGCGCCACCATCGAAGAAGCCTGCACCCTGGCCATACTCATCGAACGCGCCGCCCGCCTGCAGCTGCTCGCCATGGCCGCGGGAACCATCCAGCCGCTCGACCCAGACCTCGCCCGGGAGGCCCACGACTGGACCTCCACCGACCGCCGCAGCAAGGCCAACTTCGCCTACTACGCCCGCAAGGCGCTGCGCAACCACTCCGACTGCCTCACCAGCGAGGTGAACCTCTGATGGCCAGCGCGCCCTTAAAGGGAGTCATCGCCTACCCCATCACCCCCTTCGACCCCGACACCGGCGCGGTCGACCACACCGCGCTGCACCACCTCACCGACCGCCTGGTGACCTCGGGAAGCCACGCCGTCGCCCCACTGGGCAGCACCGGCGAAAGCGCCTACCTCAGCGAAGCCGAGTGGGACGCCGTCTGCGGGACCGTCCTGAACACCGTGAACGGACGCGTCCCGACCCTGGTCGGCGTCGCGCACCTGACCACAGAAGGCACCGTCCGCCGTGCCCGCGTCGCCGCCCGGCACGGAGCCAGCGCCATCATGGTGCTCCCGCAGGTGTACTGGAAACTCACCGAGGCCGAACTCGCCCGGCACTACGCCGAAGTAGCCGCCGCCACCGACCTGCCGATCATGCTCTACAACAACCCCGGCACCAGCGGCATCGATCTCCTGCCCGAGACCATCGTCGAGCTCGCCCGGAAAATCCCCAACCTCACCATGGTCAAGGAGAGTTCCGGCGACGTCGCCCGCTTCACCGCCCTGCGGGAACTGTCCGAGGGCACTCTCTCGGTCTACAACGGCAGCAACCCCGTCGCCCTCGACGCCTTCCGCGCCGGAGCCGTCGGCTGGTGCACCGCCGCCCCGTGCCTCGTCCCCGACTGGACGCTCCAGCTCTACACCGCAGTGATCTGCGGACGCGATGAACGGGCCGACGCAATCCTGGCCGAACTCCTGCCGTTCCTGGAGTTCATCGTCGGCCACGGCCTGCCCCGCGCCATCAAGGCAGGACTTCAGCTCCACAACCGCCCGGCCGGACCGCCCCGCGCACCCCTGCTGCCCCTGCCCGACAAGGAGACCCAGCAACTCCGGGACATCCTCGACCGGCTCGAATCCAGCCCCCACCTGGACGGCGAGCCACTGACAGCGACACCACACATGCCCTGACCCAACCGGCGGGGAAGCGTTCCGTACAGAAAGAGGCATTTGCACCGGAGCTGGACAGCACCTTGCCTCCAGCCGCGCCGTCCGAGAAGCCGCCGAAACCACCGCTGCTTCCCGGACGGCGCGTTCGCTTGGCTCAGGCGACAGCAGCTCCTCGGCATGGGCTTCGGCTTCGGCTGACTGGAGCATGGCGAATGTCGATTCGACGTCCTGCCGTGCTCACCAGCACGCCGCTGGCGCCCGTAGGAAGGCTCCGCGGACACCGAAAGAAGATCAACTCCTCGGCAGCACCGCCCCGACGAGGGGCTCGGAAGGTCCCGGGGCGGACTGACAAGCAAGATCCACCTCGCGAGCGACGGCGGCTGCAGACCACTCGCCCTGCTGGTCACTCCCGGCCAGTGGGGCGACGCTCCACAGATGGTCCCGGTCCTCGAACGCATCCGCGTGCCCCGCACCGGAGAAGCGGTCACCGCATCGGTGAGGACACCGAGGACACTGCTGCTGGGCCGCTACGACACCGCCGGCCGCCTGCAGTACACCGGTCGCACGACGACGCTCCGCCAGGCGGCCGCCCGCAGCGTTGCCGTTCTCCTGGCCCCGTCCAGAGGCGAGCACCCGTGGACGGGCTGGACCTTCTCCGCCGGACGGGGCAGCCGGGGAGTCCTGGACGTCACCCTGGTGCGGCCCGAGCTGGTCGTGGAAGTCGGTGTCGATGTCGCCCGCGACAGCGCCGGCCGGTGGCGGCACCCGGCACGATGGCGCCGTCCGCGCCCCGCCCCCTCTCGGCGACGTCGCACCCTTCGGCAGCCCTGGCTGGACCGGCCAAGCGGGAGAGCCGGCTGGCGGCCGTCCGCGCGGCCAGTCCCAGGGGTTCTGCCCCCGGTAGGTCCCACCGCTCCAGGCTCTGTCCGTACCCAGAATGCACGGGGGTGTCGGATGGAGCCTGTGGTACTCGGCGGCAAACTCACCTCCAGCTTGGTCGGCTCACTGATCAAAAACTGTTCGTGGCGGAGGGGCCTGGCGCTGGCCTGGTCGACAGACCTGTGCGGATGAAGAACCTGGTCTCCTTCCGGGGCGAGAAGCGCACGCTGGGCGAAAAGGACGTGCACAAGCTCGCGGAGTACCTGGTTCAGCAGGCCATCGACTCACCGGGCGAGCGACCTTTCCGGCCCCTGGAGCGAGTCGCTGTGGTAGATGCGCTGGCCCGAAGGCTGCTTGCGCTTGGTGACCTGGACGTGGACGACGTCCAGGCCGTGCGGCTCGGTCACCGGGAACTGGCACGAAGGCTGCGTTCCCAGGGCCCGCGCCGGATGGGCTGTCGACCGACGCAGGAGGCAGGCCGTGACGCGCTACGCTGCCGCGCTCGCAAGCACTCCGGACCATTGGGCGGACGAACGGACCGTCCGCGAACAGCTTGTGCGCCACAAGCTGACCGGCGACCGGTTCTTCACCACCTACTCCGAGCCCGTACAGACCCGCTGACCACGGCTAGTGCCGCGAAGTTGCACGGCCTGCCAGGCTGACCAGCAGGCCGTGGCCGGTCGACGCGGCCCGCGGACGCCCCCGAGGGGCCGTCCGCGCTGGGTGAGACCGGGTGGCCCGAGGGCGGCTACGACCAGGTGCTGAACGGCACGCCGTATGTGATCGCTGGACTGGGGCCGAAGGGCGTTCCGCCGACCATCGGGCACGCCATCGACGTCTGCCTGGGAGGCCGTACGACGGGGCTGCTGTTCAGCGCGTCGGATGGCGTGAAGGCACCGGGGGTCTCCTCGCCGGGCGCGGCGCCGCGACGCGTGACGAGCGGGGTGCTGGGGCGCGTACTAGCCTGGACAGCAGTCGGGCGGCCGTGTCGGCCGAGAGGTCATCCCGACACCGATCCTGCGGCCGGCGGACGCGTGGCGGTGTCCGCGGCCCCGAATTCCCCTGAGCGCGAGCGCCGCACCAGGCCGACGCCCGCGCCGGGCCTCGCGCCCCGTCGGGTGGGCGTCACTTCGTACCGCCGGCGGGTGGACCAGGCGGGAGTACGGAGATGGCGTGGAACGTGACCGGTACCTACTTCGAAAGCTGCAACTGCGACACCGTCTGCCCCTGCACCACCTCGGGCCTGACCGCCCCTGCCGACAACGAGCGCTGTCAGGTGACGTTCGCGTTCCACGTCGCACAGGGTGAGGTCGACGGCGTGGACGTGTCCGACCGCAACGTGGTCGTCTTCGCCGACGCGCCGCGCGTGATGGCCGACGGCGGCTGGCAGGTGGCGCTGTACGTCGACGCCTCGGCCGACGACGGCCAGGCGGAGGCGCTGGGCAAGGTCTTCTCCGGGCAGGCGGGCGGACCGATGGCGGCGCTCGCGCCCCTCGTCGCCGAGGTGCTCGGCGTCGAACGCGTACCCATCGACTTCCACGACGACGGCCGCCGGCACACCGTGCGGGTGGCGGACGCCATCCACATCGAGATCGAGGACCAGGTCGCCCCGCAGTTCGGCGGCGCCGGTCCCGTGATGAAACTGTCCGGCATGTTCCACCCGGCGAACAGCACGCTGACCGTCGCCAGGTCGACACGGGCCGTCGGCCACGGCGTGCACGGCCGCTCCTGGGACTTCACCGGACACAACGCCCACTCGGCGCCCTTCTCGTGGTCGGCGTGACGCGGCCCGCGACGGCGGCCCGCCGCCCCACGGCCCGCACCGGAGCGGTCGTCCTCACGGCGGCCGCGGCCGCGGCCTGGACGTGGACGGCACTGCGCCGGGGCGACATGGGAGCGGGGACCGCGGCCGGCGAGCTGCCCGCCTTCCTGGGCGCGTGGACGATCATGATGGCCGCGATGATGCTGCCGGCCACGGCACCGGTCGCCTCGCTGTACGCGCGGACCGCACCCGCGCACCGGACGCCGCGCCTGATCGCGTTCACCGCCGGCTACCTGCTGGTCTGGGCGACCGCCGGACTGCCGGCGTACGCCCTGGCCGCCGGGGCGGCACGGGTGGCGACCGCCTATCCCACCGTGGGGACGGCGGTGGCCGCCGCCGTCTTCGCCCTCAGCGGTGCCTACCAGCTCACCCCCCTCAAGGACGTCTGCCTCACCCGGTGCCGCTCACCGGTCGGTTCGCTGCTGCACTACGCGTCGTACCGCGGCCCCGCCCGCCACCTGCGTGCCGGGGCCCATCACGGAGCGTTCTGCCTGGGCTGCTGCTGGTCCTTGATGCTGCTGCTCACCGCGTTCGGGGTGATGAACCTCTGGGCCACGGTGGGCCTGGCCGCCGTCATCACCGCCGAGAAACGCCTGCCACGGGGCCGTCTCCTCGCCCGCGCCGTGGGACTCGCCTCGCTCGCCCTCGCGATCGGCGTCTTCTGGCTGCCCCTGCTGGCGCCCAACCTCACGGGCGGCGGCATGACGGACATGGGCCTGCGATGACCGTGGCCCCGGTCACCGCGTCGCCCGCCTGCGGGGCGCCGGGATGCAGTGCGTGAGCGCGTCCGTACGGTCGGTTGCAGGGCCGGGAGGTGCCCGGCGGCGCACAGCCGTGCGTCTGCGGTGGGTGACCGGCCGAGCGCCGTACGCGCCCGGGAGCGGCAGAAGGCCGGCCAGGAGCTGGAAGGGTCGGCGTGCACCCGGGCCCTCCTGCACGGTTCCGAGCCTGGCAGGCTGCGCGGTCCCGGCTGCCGGCCGGGCGGCTGACGCGCCCGGTGCGGGCCGGGCGGGGAAGCGCCGCGCGCCGTGGCCGCGGTCGAAGGTGCGTGGAACGGATGGCCTGGCGTGCCGGCGAGGGCGGATACGGCCTTGGAAACGGCGGCGCCCGCCCGGGCCGGCCGGATACATCAGGGGGCCCGGGCGGGCGCTGAAGGAAGTCGCCGCGGCTGCTACGGCCGCGCGAAGGGCCGCGCGGCGAAGTCCTCGCCCGCGCGGACGGTAGCCGGACGGCAGGCGCACGGACGGGACTTGAGCGGGCTCAGGTTCAGCGAAGGCCGCTCGAAGAAGACGGTGAAGCATCGGTTGGGCAGAGGTGATCTCAGCAGGAGCCAACCGCCACCACCAGAGACAAAAGCGGCTGAAATCCACTAATTCCGGTGTGTTGGAGAGGAGTTGGCGCAGCGCTCTGAGGGGTGGGAGGAATCCGGCCTCATGCCGCCGGCCCGGTCCGTCCGGCGGACCGTTGACGGCGGGAGGACACGATGCCTGTTCTGCACTGGCTCACCGCCTGCTCCGCGTCTGCCACGCATGTGGTCGAGGGCCGCAGCCGGACGAAGGGGCGGGATCTGGCATACCGGGTCGAGGGATGTGCGAGCCATCGATGGCTCGCCGGGCACTGGCCGGGCCGGCACACGAGACGGAGGTTTCGACGGCACCGCCGTGCTGTCGCCCCGTAGAGTGATCAGTCCGCTGTGCCCTGGCAAGCCGCCTCCGTAGGGTTCCCGCATGACGCCTGAGAGTGAGCGGGCCGTGCAGGCGGCCATCGACAGGGAGACGCGGCTTCTTGATCCCGAGGTGCGTGCCTGTCCGGACCGTGTCCTTGAGCTTCTGGATCCGGACTTCACCGAGATCGGGGCTTCGGGCCGCCGGTGGGATGTCGAGACGGTCCTCACGGTGACGAGTGGCGGCTCGGTGTCGGGAACGAACTGCGACGTTCAAAGCCGCTCTCCACGCGAGTGCAGTCCTGTGTCAATCGAACGGCGGGGGCCTCCGTTTCACCGTATTGGGCGGTTTGAGGCCAAGGTCGTGGATCTAATGGTTTCCGTGTCATCGAATCGGCGGATGACATGGCGACATTACTTACTGGATTGGCTGGGGGCGGTGCAGTGGAGGTAAGGGGGGTCTATCACGCCTATCGTCGGCGGGTGGTCCTGCGGGGTGTCGACTTCGGCCTCGGGCCCGGTGTACTGGCAGGGATCGTCGGCGAGAACGGCGCGGGCAAGACGACCCTCTTGAAGATCCTCGCCGGTGAACTGCGGGCGGATCGCGGCATGGTGCATCACCGCGGACGTTTCGGTTACTGCCCGCAGGAGGTGGTCCTCAACGACGCCCTGACCGTCCGGCAGCACCTGGAGTTCTTCAAGGCGGCCTTCGCGCTGGCCGACCTGCGTCACGCCGAGAAGGTCATGGAGACCCTGCGGTTCTCCCAGTACGCCGATGTGCGCGCCGGGGCGCTCAGCGGCGGGACCCGGCAGAAGCTGAACCTCACGCTCGCGCTCATGCACGATCCGCAGGTTCTGCTGCTGGACGAGCCCTACCAGGGGTTCGACTGGGACACTTACCAGCGGTTCTGGGAACTGGCCGCCCGGCTGCGCGACGCCGGCCGTTCCGTCCTGGTGGTCTCCCACCTGGCCTACGACGGCGAACGCCTCGACGAGCTGTGGCGCTTGGAGGCGGGCACGCTGCGCCGGGAAACGGCGGGAGCAGCATGAGGAGACACCTGAGCCTGTTCGCCACAGCCACCTGGTACGACCTGATCGAGCATGGCCGTAACCGGTTCGCCATGCTGCTGGTCGTCTTCTTCATTCCCACCTGGGTCGGCTTGGTCTACCTCACCATCCCCGACAGGGCGACCCCGTTCCAACTGGCCGCCACCGGCGAGAGGCTGGCGCCGGCCGGCAACGAGCTGACGCAGATCACCGGTGCCCTCAACGCCGTCACCCTGGTCACCGGGTTCATGATGTTCGCCGCCACCTTCACCGGCGGGCGCTTCGACCGGCGTCTGGCCATGGCCGGTTACCCCCGCACCGATCTCGTCCTGGCCAAGGCCGCCTCGTTGATCCTGGCGTCCGCGCTCCTGGCGGCTTACGCCACCGCAGCCATGTGCATCGCCTGGGCACCGAAGCAGCCCTACCTGCTCGCCGCCGCGCTGTTCTGCGCCGCGCTGACCTACGGAGCCATGGGCGTGGTCATGGGATCCCTGCTGCACCGCGAGGTCGAAGGCATGTTCGCCCTGGTGATGACCAGCGTCATCGACATCGCCCTGCAGAACCCCGTGGTGAGCGCCGGCGCCGACAACCCGCTGACCCGCTTGCTGCCCACCTACGGCTCCGTCCAAGCCGCCACCGCGGCCGGCTTCTCCACCACCCCGGTGCCCGCCTACCTCTCGCTCCAGCTGCTGTGGTTCGCCGCCACCGCACTCCTGGGCCTCCTGGCCTTCCACCACCGCACCCGCAACGCCCTGCCCCGGCCAGGTCGCCCCGTAACCGCGGAATCACGCGACGCTGCGGCCCTCGAAACTCAGCGGGCACCAGCTGCCGGCCAGAACTCCTCGCCAAGCTCCCCGTAACCGACGGCGTTCCGCCGCGATCACCCCCCAGCCGGAATCAGCACTCGCCGGCCGATCGCGGGGGACACACCTTCAGGCCATCACCCTCACCTCTTCGCACCGACGAAGGAGCCTGCATGAGCAACACGCCGGAAGTGGGCCAGACGGCGATTCCAGCACAGCGGGGAAGCACGCCGCGCTTCCATTACCCCCTGCCGATGCCAGAACCCTCCCACGTTCCCACGGACGTCATGGCCGAGGTCCGAGCGTGGAAGGAGTCGTACGGGTGGACCGAACCGAGCGCCGGATCCCACCACATTCCCGGGACGGTCATGGCCTGGTGCCTTGGAAGGTTCTCCACCCCGGAAACCAGCAAGAGAGTGCTCCGCGGCATCGGCTGCCTGGCGGAGTGGGGACTCGTCGTCGACGACGATGTGCTCGATCACGCCGAGGCCTCCGGCCGGATCAGTGAAATCATCCGATTCGTGGGCCGGCTCACGCATGTGTCGGAGTCGCCGGGATATCGAGTACCGAAGAACGCAAGTCCCCTCATCACCGCATTGCACGACGCGATGGAGCAACTGCGCGCGGAGTGCACACCCACCCAGGTGGCCCGTGTGAGCGCCGGGCTCAGGCACACGCTGACCAGCGGCGTTCACAAGCTGCACATGGACGAACCCAACGAAGACGAATATCTCGCCCTGCGCATTCACGACATCGGCGGTTACACGTACGCTGCGGAGATCGCACTGTGCGGTCCTGCGCCCATCCCGGATGAGGAATGGCACGCGCCGGCGGTCCGGGCTCTGATCGAGTGCACAACTCTGCTCGTCGGAGTGGAAAACGATGTCTTCTCCTACCGTAAGGAAAAGGCAGAGGGCCAGACGTCCCCGAACATCCTGGGCATCCTGCAAGCGGCTCGCGGGCTCTCCTTCGACCAGGCCGTGGCCACGGCGGTCGAGTTGCGTGACCGCCTGATGCTCCTCATCCTCCGTCTGCGCGAGCGCCTGATGCCCTCGGCCGAGCCGCCCCTGCGCTACCTCATCGAGGGACTCGCTCATTTCATCATCGCCAACACCGAGGTGTCGCTGTGCGCGCCGCGCTACGTTCCGTCAGCCGCACACCGCATGGCTCTGGAAGACGTCGCCAAGACCCCCGCCTGCTGGGCACCTTCGCTGTCGACCACGGACACCAGCCCGCTGCCCTACCCGAGCATCTCCTGGTGGTGGGACCACTGCTGACGCCCGCTGCCCACACGAGCCCCCGCATCCCTGGCCGCCATGGAGGCCGCGGCGGCTACGTCGAGGCACGGAAGCGGTCGCCGCCCACGAGACACAGGAAGCGCAGACGTTCGTCTTCCGGGGTCGGGACACCCGCGCCGGTCCCGGCGCTACGATCACCCGTGTGACCGCTGCGGAACCGACCATCCTCGCCACGTCCGGAGGGCACCGTGCCGGCACGCGCACCCGGCTGCTCTTCGACGCACTGGTCCACCATGCGGTCGACCTCTCCGGCGTGCACGGCAGGCGCCCCCGCATCCTGTACGTCGGCACGGCGACCGGTGACGCCGAGCACGTGACGGCGCGGGTGACGGAGGCGGCCCGGGTGGCGGGGTACGACCTCACTCCGCTGCAACTGTTCCCCATGCCGAACGTCGAGGACGTCGAGGGCACCGTCCTCGCGCACGACGTGGTCTGGGTGATGGGCGGTTCGGTGGCCAACCTGCTCGCCGTGTGGCGGGTGCACGGCCTGGACGTGATCATGCGGCGCGCGTGGCGGGCGGGCGTGGTGCTCGCCGGAATCAGCGCGGGTTCCCTCTGCTGGTTCGAGGGCGGCGCGACGGACTCCTTCGGCCCCGGGTTGCGCCCGGTCACCGACGGGCTGGGCCTGCTGCCGTACGGCAACGGCGTGCACTACGACTCCGACGCGGGCCGGCGTCCGCTGATCCACCGGCTGGTCGCCGAGGGCGCCTTCCGGACGGCCCACTGCACCGACGACGGGGTGGGTCTGGTCTACCGGGGCACCGAGCTGGTCGAGGCCGTGGCGGAACTGCCGGGCAGGGGTGCCTACGTGGTCGGCCGCGCGGGCACCGAGACGGTGGAGGAGCGGATCGAACCACGGCTGCTGCCCACGCCCCGGTTCTGAACAGCCGTTCCCGTCGTCACGGGACGTCCACGCGGTGACCGCTCCCGATCGGTGCGGCACGCGCGGGAACACGGGGTGCCCAGGAATATGGGGGTCACTTCCCCATGTGGGGGTCACGGAGGTCTGGCACCTTCTTCCCCGTGACTGACACCGCCGACCTCCCGGCTCCCCGGACCGCCAGCCTTCCGGCCCCGCTCAGCGCCGGCCCGCCCCACGCCTGGTGGGCCCCGGCGCTGACCCTCGCGGAACGGCTCGCCGCACCCGGCCTCCCGGCTGCGCCCGCCGGTGCCGCCGCCGGGCGGGCCCCGTGGAACCTCGGGGACGGCGAGGGCTTCGCCCTGCGACTGGCCCACCTCGGGGTGGACGGGGCCACCGCGGCGGCCCTCGCCGCGGAAACCGCCGAGTGCCTCGCCGCCCGCGCGGCCAAGCCCCACTGGGCCGGTTACGCGGAGGCGGCGCTGGCCGCCGCCCCCGAGAGCGTCGACGTGCCGACCGGGGACGGCACGGGTCCCGGGGTCTTCGCCGCCGTCGTGCGGCCGCTCGTCACCCCGACCGCAGACCTGCTGGCCCGCCGCACGGCGGACGTGTCCGCGGCCGAACAGGTCGTGTGGCGGGAGGCGTTCGAGCGGCGGCTGACCGAGCAGCTGACCCGGCAGGCGGCCAGGACCCTGGTCCACGAGCTGTCCGAGGCCCGACGCGCCCGGCGGCTCGCCGGCGCGGACCCGCGGGAGCGGTTCGCCTCGTTCGTCACCGCCACCGGCAGTCGGCGGGGCCTGTCCGAACTGTTCGCGTCCTACCCGGTGCTGGCCCGGATGCTCGCGCAGACCGCGCTGGACGCGGCGGACGCCGCGGTGGAGCTGGTGACGCGGTTCCAGGCCGACCGGGAGGACCTGGCCGGCGAGCTCCTCGACGGGCGTGGGCCCGGTGCGCTGGCCGGGGTGGACCTGGGTCTGGGCGACGCCCACCAGGGCAACCGGGCGGTCGCTGTCCTGCGCTTCGCCGGCGGCGGCCGGCTCGTGTACAAGCCCCGGCCGCTCGATCAGCACGGCCTGCTGGACGACCTGGCGGCCTGGCTCGGCGCCAAGGTGCCCGGCCTCGCTCTGCGCACGCCACGCAGTGTGCGCCGGCCGGGCTACGGCTGGCTGGAGTTCGTGGAGCACCGCTGGTGCCAATCGGGCACCGAGACCGATGCCTTCTATCGGCGTCAAGGCGCGCTGCTGGCCCTGTTGTACGCGGTGGACGGCGCCGACATGCACTACGAGAACGTCATCGCCTGTGGCGACCAGCCGGTCCTGGTCGACGCGGAGACCCTGCTGCACACCGGCCTTCCGCAGGCCATGACGGCCGGCGCCGACCCTGCCGCGGACGCCCTGCATGCCTCCGTGCACCGCACCTGTCTGCTGCCCCACCTGCTGATCGGCGAGCACGGCGCGCTGGACATCTCCGCGCTGGGCCGGGACGCCGAGGGCACCTTCCCGAGCGAGGGCCTGCACTGGGAGGACAGCGGCGAGGACACGATGCGGGCGGTACGGGGGGCGGTGCTCAGCCCGGCCGCGCAGAACCAGCCGCTCCCCACCGGGGTGCCCCTGGAATGGGCGGACCACCGGGCGGCCCTGCTGGAGGGGTTCCGCACCGGCTACGCGGCGCTGGCCGCGCACGGTCGTGACCTGCTCGCCCCGGGCGGGCCGTTGACGCTGCACGCGGACAGCCCCGCGCGCCTCATCGTGCGTTCCACCCGTCTGTACGCCACGCTGCTGGAGGAGTCCGCCCACCCTTCGCTGCTCGGCGACGCCCTGGCTCGGGAGGGCGTGTTCGCGGTGCTGTGGACCGAGTCCGAGTACGACGAGGCCCGCCGGCGCCTGATCGAGCACGAGACCGCGGAGCTGTGGCGCGGTGACGTCCCCCTGTTCGTGCATCGGCCGTCCGGTACAGGGGTCCGGACGGCCGATGGCACCTGGTTGCCGGACGTGCTGCCGGTGGCCGCCCTGACCGCGGTCGGCGCGAAGCTGGCCCGGATGGACGAGGTCGACTGCCACGACCAGGAGTGGATCATCTCGGCGACGCTGGCGGCACGCGGCAGCGGTTCGCCCCTGGCGCGGCGCTCCGAACTCGCCCTCGCCCCGCTCCCGGCGGTCGTGCCGGACGCCTCGCGGCTGCTGGCCGCCGCGTGCGGCATCGCCGACGAGATCGCCGCCCGCGCGGTACGCGGCGGCGGTCGGACCAACTGGCTGGGCCTGGAGCAGGTGTCGGGACCGCACTGGGCCGTGCTGCCGATGGGTGCCGGGCTGGGGCAGGGGTACTGCGGGGTGGCGCTGTTCCTGGCGCAGGCGGACGCGCTGACCGGGGCCGGCCGATATGCCGCGCTGGCCCGGGAGGCGGTCCGGCCACTGCCCGCCCTGATGAAGGCGCTGGCCGCCGATCCGGAACTGAGCGCGGCGGCCGGACCCGGCGCCTACACCGGGCTCGCCGGTGTCGTCCACGCGCTGGTGAGGCTGTCCGTGCTGCTGGGTGAGGACCTGACGGGCTGTCTGCCTGAGGCGCTCACCGCGCTCGGGCACGCCGTGGCCGCCTGTTCCGACCCGGGGCTGGCCGGTGGCGCGGCCGGGGCGCTGACCGCCGCCGTCGCCGCGCACGAGGCGACCGGGATGCCCGAGGCCCTGCGGCTGGCCGACGCGGTGGCGGACCTGCTGCTGGCCACGGTGCGCGGACCGGACCGGCCGGGCCGGCCCGCGGACGCCGCGGTCGTCGGTGGCGAGCCCGGGTTCGCGGACGGCGCGGCCGGGATCGGCTGGGCTCTGCGGCGCTACGCCGGCTGTCGCCCGGAGCGGGCCGCCGCGCACTCCGGCGCCGCCGACGCGCTGCTGCGTGCCGCGGTCCGCACGGTACGGACCGCGCCCGCGGACCTCTCCTGGGTCTCCGGGCTCGCCGGCGTGGCCGCCGCCGCGCCGCTGAGCGCCGTCGGCGCGCTGACCCCCTTCCTGGCTGACGCCGAGGTGCGTCCTGGTCTGAGTCTCGGGCTGGGCACGCTGGGCACGCTGGAGGCGCTGACCACGCTCGCCGGGCGGGGTGACACGGTGGCCGCCGGGGCGCTGTCCCGGTGTTCCGGACAGGTGCTCGCGCTGGTCGAGGCGCAGAGCCATCGTTGCGCCACTCCCGACCACGTCCCCTCCCCCGGGCTGCTGACGGGCCTGTCCGGCATCGGCTACGGGCTCCTCCGTCTCGCCCGCCCCGAGACCGTGCCGTCGCTGCTGCTCCTGGAAGAGCCCGGTTTCTGACCGCTCGCCTGCCCGCTGCGGCGCACCACGCCCGCGGGCCGCGACCGGGCTCGCGCTCTCGACCGTGTCCCGGCCGCCGTGGTGCTCACCTGCCGCGTCGTCAGCACACTCGGCACCTCGCTCCCGAGCCGCGGTGGCACCGGGACTGTTGCCGTGGACGTGTTGGCGAGGGCCCGCGCCCGGCGCGCCGCGGGGGGAGGTGGAACCAGTACCCGGCTGCGCGACCTGCCGCGGTAGCCGATGTCCGATTACTATCTGCGCTCATGCGTTCCCATGCGCCTTCTCTGGTCGGACGGGATTCCCAACTGGTCCTGTTAGAACGTGCTCTGGCAGACACGTGCCAGAGTCGCGGCGGTGTCGTGTTCCTCGTGGGAGAGGCCGGTGTCGGCAAGTCGCGGGTCGCCGCGGAGGCCGTCGGCGGAGGTCTGGGCGCCGGGATGCGGGTGCTGCGGGGCCGCAGCAGCACCACGGGACCGGCCGTACCGTTCCGACCGCTCACCGAGGCCCTGATGCCGCTCTTCCGCGGTGGCGACCCCGTCGACGACCTGGCCCTCGGTCCTTACCGGCCGGTTCTCGGGCGGCTGATCCCGGACTGGGACACCGGCGAACGGGACAGCAGTTCCATGGTGATCCTGGGCGAGGCCGTACTGCGGCTGCTCATCGCCGCCGGGCGCGGGCAGGGCCTGTTGCTGCTGCTTGAGGATCTGCACGACGCCGACCCGGAAACGCTCGGCGTTCTCGAATACCTGGTGGACAACCTGGAGTACTCGCCCGTCCTGCTGCTCGCCACGGTCCGGACGGATTTCAGCGACGCCCTCGATCTCGCGCAGTCCGCCCGTCGGCGCGGCGCGGCCACCCTGGTGGAACTGCCACCGCTGACCCGGCCCCAAACGCACGAGATGATCGCTGCGCAACTTGGAGCCGACGGTCCGGAGCAGGTACCCGCGGCGGTGCTGGAGCGGCTGTGGGAGGACAGTTCGGGGAGCCCGTACCTGGTCGAGGAACTGCTCCAGTCGATGATCGGAGCCGGCGCCCTGGTGCGGGGGCCGGAGGGCTGGCGGGCCGTCGGCAACCTCCGCAGCGACGTCTCCTCGTCGCTGGCCCGTGGCATCGTGCGGCGTATCGACCGACTCGGTGCACAGGGCCTGACCCTGCTGTCGGCCGCCGCCGTGCTCGGCCGGCGCTTCCCGCTCACGGTTCTCCAGCGCATGACCGGCGTCGACGACCGGGCCTTGCTCAGCCATCTGCACGCCGGGGTGGCCGCGCGGCTGGTGGTTCCCGACGAACCCGCGCCGGACTGGTACTCCTTCCGTCACTCGCTCACCGTGGAGGCCCTGTTCACGCAGATGACCCCTGGCCTGCGCGCGGAGTTGGCCCGGCGGGGCGCGGAGGCGGTCGAGGAACTGCATCCGGACCTGGCCGGTGACTGGTGCGCGCTCGCGGCCGGGCTGCGCAGCACAGCGGGCGACAAGGTGGAGGCCGGCCTGCTCTTCGCGGACGCGGGCGGGCGGGCGCTGGCGGCCGGGGCCCTTGGCTCCGCCGTCACCCTGCTGAGCCGGTCCGAGGCCCTGCTGGCCGACGCGGGCGATCCGCAGTCGCGGGCCATGGTGCTGGAGAACCTGCTGCCGGCCCTCGCGGAGGCCGGCGACTTCGCCCGCGCCCTCGACCTCGCCGAGGACCTGCACGCGCTGGACGGCTCGGGGTTGAGCCCCGTCCGTCTGGCCACGCTGCACACCCGGCTGGCCAAAGTCGCCCATACGGCGGGCCGGTGGAGTGACGGCAACCGGCAGATAGTGCGGGCCCGTGAGGTGCTGGCCGTGGCACCGGACGAGTCGGTCGCCGCGGCCGTCGACGTCACGGCTGCCTACCTGGCCCTCGACACGCCGGGGCCCGACCGCACCCAGCACGCGGAGAAACTGGCCCGGTCCGCCGCCGACACCGCCGAACGGCACGGTCTGCCCGTCGTCGCCTGCCAGGCCCTGGAACTGCTCGCGACGGTGGCCCGTGAGCGGGACCCCGAGGAGTCGGCGGCGATGCTCGGACAGGCACTGGCCACGGCGGAGCGCCACCGTCTCCCTCTCCAGCGCATGTACGCGGCCACCCGGCTCGGTGGCAACGCCTGGCTGGCCGACAGCGGCACCGCGGGCCTGCTGGCGGTCCGCGAGGAGGCACTGCGGCTCGGCTCCGTGAACATCGTGCACACCGTGGACGGCATCCTCGTGCTGGACGCCGTGCTGCGCGGCCACTACGACGCCGCCCGGTCGGCCGCCGCCGAGTGCATGGCCGTCGTGCGGAGGCTGCGTCTCGCGCCCGTCGTGCGGTACGTCCTGATGGCCCAGGCCGTCCTGGCGGCCCACCACGCCGACCGGGAGGCGATGGAGCGGTCGCTGGCGGCTTTCGCCGAGTGGGACGGCGCCGGTTCGCAGGAGGAAGCGCTCGGCCGCGGTCTGGCCCGGGCGTTCTGCGCTCTGCTGGAGGAGAACCGCGGCCTCGCCCGGGAGGAGCTGCGGCAGGTGCTGGCGCTGGAGGCGGGCAACCCCTCGACCTACCATCTCGGCGGCACCCACGGCCTGGTCCTGCTGCTGGACGTGCTCGCCGGGGACGCGGACCGGGCCCGGCACAAGGAGATCACCGCCACCGCCGTCGCCCGGATGCGCTGGAACCGTCAGTTCGTGCTGCTGAGCGATGCCGTGCTGCTGGGCCGCGAGCGCGCGGGTGAGCGGGCGGCGGCCACGGTGGAGGCCGCGCTGGCGGTGGCCGAGCCGTACCCGCTGGCCCGGCATCTCGGGCTGCGACTCATCGCGGACGCGGCGCACCAGGACGGCTGGGGCGATCCGGTGGGCTGGCTGCGGCGGGCGGAACACTACTTCCACGAGCGGGACGTCCAGGCCGTCGCGGGCGCCTGCCGGGCGGGGCTGCGCCGGCTCGGCGCCTCCGTGCACCAGCACCGCACCGGCACCAGCGGCATCCCCGACCGGCTGCGCGCCCAAGGCGTCACGGTGCGGGAGTTCGAGGTGTTCCGGCTTCTGGCGGAGCGGCTGAGCAACAAGGACATCGCCGACCGGCTGTTCATCTCACCGCGCACGGCGGAGAAGCACATCGCGAGTCTGGTCACGAAGACGGGGGCGGCGAACCGCGCGGACCTGTGCGCACAATCGGCCGCCCTGCGGGACGTCTGAGGCCTGTCTGACGATCGCCGCGGCGGAGGGGAGTCGCCGGGCGGGCCCCGGGACTCGGCGGCCGGCCCCGGCGAGCGGGGTCCGGCCGGCCGCGTGGGACCGGTATCCGGCGCGGCACGGGGTCGAAGCCCTGCGTGCCGGCCGCACCGAGTCCGTGAGGGGCCGTGCCCGGTCGGTCGGGGCAGCTCGGCTTCCCAGCCGCGGTTCGTTCCCGCCGGTCCGGTGGTGTGCGCCGGCCGGTATCGGCGGGGACGGGGTGCGGCCGGGCCGGCTGCCGCCGGCGCCCCGGCGCGGGGCGGGCGGCTCAGTGCGGGGCCGAGACCGAGGTGTCGATCGAGGTCAGGGTGATGACGAGACCGCTGGTGAGGACCATGCCGGCCAGGACGCGGGCTCGGGCGCAGGCGCGGTTGCGGCCGGACAGGGTGATGCCGCCGGCGGCGTCCGAGTCGGCGTCCGGACGGGCGGGGAGGTCGGCGGGGGCGGAGGAGGCATCGCGACGGAGCTCGGCCATGGTGGGAACCTCGTGTCTGTGAGGGCGGGTACGGGAAGGTGAGCGAGCGGCGTCGGCAGATCCGCCCGATGGCTCTCAGCGTGCGGAGGGCCGGCCGGTACAGCGACGTTCGGCGATCGCCGTGGTCGGGGCGGGAGCGCCGGGGCGGAGCGGTTCGCGGCCGGCGCCGGCCGTGAGGATCGTGGCGGCCCGTCGGACGGGGGCCGGGGGGTTCGCGCCGCGGGGAGTCGCGGGTGCGGCTGATTCGGTCACGAGAACAAGGTCACAGATGTGGTGGGGGCCCGCATGGGGAACTGTCCCCCATATTTCCCGGCAGCCCTTGCCCGGTGCCGTCGGCCGATGGGGGGCCGCGGGGCGCGGGGCGTCGGGCCCGTGCCGCCTGGCTGGGTGAGAAGCGCAGGCCGGCGACGTACGGGCGGCTGACGACGCGGCCAGGTGCCGCGTGGCCGAGCGGTGTACGGGGCGGGTGGTCGGCCGTGGGGTGTTCGGGGCGCGCACGACCCGACGAGCACGCCCTTCGTGCGTACGGGGTGACGCGTCGGCGGCCGGGGAGGGGGCCGGTGTGCGCGGTGGTGTCCGGTCGGCCCTCCGAGCGCGGTGGGCGCGAGCGCCGGTGAGCCGGCGTCCGGACGGGAGCGCCGCCCGTGGTGGTGCGCTCGCCCGACCCGGGCGCGGTTGTCCACGAGGAACTTGGGGGTTCGGCCCGCATCCGCCGTCGCGGCGGTTCCCGTTCTACTGGTGTCCGGCCGGCGGCCCCGCGGTCGTGTCCCGGGGATCGCCGTCGGCCCGATCTCGACCCGTGTCCCACAGCCAACAGGTGCCGTACGACAAGACTTACAGGAGTGGACGACATGCGGACCTCTCTGGGTATCGACTCCGTTGCGCGGAGCGTGTACATCGCGATGGTCGACCGACCCGGCGCGAAGGTGTCCGAGCTGGCCGAGCATCTGGAGGAGACCGAGGAAGCGGTCCAAAGGGGGCTGGAGCGGCTGTCCGCCCTGCTGCTCGTCGTCCCGGCGGACTCCGCGAGCGGCTGGCGTCCGGTCGATCCGGAGGTCGGACTGGCGGCGATGCTCGCCCGGCAGCAGGACGAACTCGCCCGCCACCGCCTCCAGGTGGAGGGCAGCCGGCTGGAGGTGACGCGGCTGCTGTCGGAGCGTGGGCGGCGCGGCTGTGCGAGCGTTCCGGACGTCGAGTGGCTGGCCGGCGCGGACGCCGTGTGGCGGCACATCACCTCCCTCGCCGAGGAGTGCGCGATCGAATGGCTGAGCGTCGGACCGGCCGAGCGGCTGGACGCGGCGGTCCTCGACGCGGGCCGACCGGTGGACGAGGTCCTGCGGCGGCGCGGTACTCCCGCACGCTCCATCGTGCTGGAGAGCGTCCGCAACGACCCCGGGGCGACGGAGCGGTTGCGCCGCACGGAGGAGTGCGGCGGTGCCGTCCGCACCCTGCCGTCGCTGCCGGTGTGGATGATCCTCTCCGACCGGAGGCACGTCGTGGTGCCGGTCGTCGGCGGGCGCAGCGTGGTCGGCGCGATGGCGTGCGGCGTCGAGTCGGTCACGGAAGCGTTCGCGACCCTGTTCGCCCGGCTGTGGAAGGAAGCCCTGCCGCTCGCGGAGGCGCGTCCTCGTACCCGTGGCAACCTCTCCCTCCAGGAGCAGCATGTGCTCCGGCTGTGGGCGCAAGGGCTCACGGACGCGGCGGCGGCCCGCAGGATGGACGTCTCCCTGCGCACGGTGCGCCGGCTGTCGGAGAAGCTGACCGACCGGTTCGGTGCCCAGAGCCGGTTCCAGCTCGGCGCCCTGGCGCTCGCCAGCGGCGGCATTCGCGCCGAGGACGTGGCCTGACCGCCTCGCACCCGGCGTGACCGGCGCACCGTGGAGGGGCCGGACCTCGTGGCCGAGGTCCGGCCCCTCCACGGCGTGGCACCGGGGTGCCGTCATCCGGCCGGCGCGAACTGCGCCGTGATCGCCGCCATCATCAGGTCGGCGATGCCCTGGGCGAGTCCGGCCGGGGTGGGAGAGTCGAACACGGCCCGCACCGGCACCTCGATCCGCAGCGCCTTCCGCAGCCGGGAGGCCACCTGCGTGGCGAGCAGCGAATGCCCGCCCAGTTGGAAGAAGTTGTCGTGCACGCCGACGCGCTCGATGCCCAGCAGCTCCTGCCACACGACGGTGACGGTCCGCTCGACGGCGTTGCGTGGCGCCGTGTACTCCGTCCCCAGGTCCGGCCGCTGGTGGTCCGGCACCGGCAGGGCCGCCCGGTCCACCTTGCCGTTGGCGGTCAGCGGCAGCCGGTCCAGCGTGACGAACGCCGCCGGGATCATGTAGTCGGGCAGGAACCGACCCAGGTGGGCGTGGAGTTCCGCGGTGCTCGGCGTGTCCGCGCCGGTGGCCACGAGATACGCCACGAGCCGCTTGTCGCCGGGTGTGTCCTCGCGGACGACCACGCTGACCTCGCCGATGCCGGGGTGGGTCAGCACAGTGGCCTCGATCTCGCCGAGCTCGATGCGGTTGCCGCGGATCTTGACCTGGTTGTCGATCCGCCGCAGGAACTCCAGCTGCCCGTCGGCCCGCCACCGCACCAGGTCACCGGTGCGGTAGACCCTGGTGCTCAGCCCTTCGGCCTCATACGCGGTGAACCTCTCCGCGGTCAGCTCCGGCCTGCCCCGGTAACCGCGGGCCACCGGCACGCCCCCGACGAGGAGTTCGCCGGGCACCCCGACCGGCACCGGCCGGCCGTGCTGGTCCACCACGAACGCCAGGACATTGGGGATGGGCCGGCCGATCGGCGGGACCGCGTCGCCGGGTTCGACCACCGTCGAGGTGACGATGATCGTGGTCTCGGTGGGTCCGTAGTTGTTGATCACGCGGAACGGCAGCCGGGCCCGTGCCGGCATCCGCAGCCGGTCACCGCCGGTCAGCACGTACCTGAGGGTGCTCTGGGCCGGCCACTCCACCGCCACCAGCGCCTCCAGCATGGGCGTGGACAGGAACGTGGCGTGGACGCGCTGCTCGCACAGCCAGTCCCGCAGCAGGTGCGGGGTGAGCCTGACGGTCTCCGTGGTGACGCAGCAGGTCGCGCCCCGGGTCAGGCCGAGCCACAGCTCCCATGCCGCCGCGTCGAAGCCGATCCCGGCCAGCAGCGCGATCCGCTGCCCGGGCTCCAGCCCGTGCTCCCGCGCCGTCCAGTGCACCAGATTGACCACGCTGCGGTGTTCGACCTGCACGCCCTTGGGGCGGCCGGTGGATCCGCTGGTGTAGATCAGGTAGGCGAGGTGGTGCGCCGCGGTGACCGGCTCGGGGTCGGTGTCCGGCTCGCCGGCCAGCGTCACGGCGCCCTCGTCGAGCAGCAGCAGTGGTACGTCCGAGGGCAGCCGGCCGGTGTGCGCGGTGCGGGTGAGGACGACCGGGGTCGCGGTGTCCCGGACCATGTACGCCAGGCGCTCGGCCGGATAGTCGGGGTCCAGCGGCACGTACGGTGCCCCCGCCTTCAGGACCCCGAGTACGGCCGTCACCAGATCCGGACCGCGCTCCAGGCACACCGCGACCGGCATGTCCGGCCGCACTCCGTACCGGGTGCGCAGGTGGTGGGCGATCCGGTTGGCGCGCGCGTTCAGCTCCCCGTAGGTCAGCGTGCCCTGCGGCCACTCGACGGCCACGGTGTCCGGTTGCCGTGCCGCCCGTTCCTCGAACAGGCCGTGCAGCGTGGCGGTGTCCGGGAAGGCGGTGGCGGTGTCGTTCCACTCGACCACCGTCCGCAGCCGCTCCTCCGGGGTGAGCAGGCAGAGCCGGGACAGCCGTACCGCGGGGTCGCTCGCCACCGTCTCCAGCACCGTGCCCAGGTGGCCGGCCAGCCGGGCGACCGTGTCCCGTTCGAAGAGGTCCGTCCGGTACTCCAGGACGCCGCGCAGACCGCCGTCCGCGTCCTCGGACATCATCAGGGTGAGGTCGAACTTGGCGTCCGGCAGCGTGACCGTGAACGGCTGCACGTCCAGCCCCGGAAGGCTCCAGCCGTGCTGGTCCGGCGTGTTCTGGAGCACGAACATCGTCTGGAACAGGGGATTGCGGGACGGGTCGCGGTCGGGGGCGAGTTCCTCCACGAGGCGTTCGAAGGGCAGGTCCTGGTGGTCGTAGGCGCCGAGGGCGGTGTCCTTGACCCGGTCGAGGAGTTCGGTGAACGTCGGGTCGCCGGACAGGTCGGTGCGCAGGACGAGGGTGTTGACGAAGAAGCCGATCAGGTCCTCGGTCTCGGCGCGGTTGCGGCCGGCGACCGGGCTGCCGACGGTCACGTCGTCCTGGCGGCCGTACTTGGACAGCAACACCTGGAAGGCCGCCAGCAGCACCATGTACAGGCTCGCGGAGCCGCTCCTCGCCGCCTTCCGCAGTCCGGCGGCCACCGCCGCGCCCACCTCGAACGTCACGGTGTCGCCGCCTCCGGGCGGTCCCGCCGGACGGCGGTGGTCGGTCGGCAGTTCCAGCGGTTCCACACCGGCGAGCCGCTCCCGCCAGTACGCCAGCTGTCCTGCCAGGACGGCACCGGTGAGCCTCCGTCGCTGCCACACGGCGAAGTCCGCGTACTGTACCGGCAGTTCCGTGTCCTCGGACGGGGTGGCGGTCGTCGCCGCCCGGTAGCCCTCCCGCAGTTCCCGCGCCATGAGCGGCTCCGACCAGCCGTCGCAGGCGATGTGGTGCACCGTCAGCAGCAGGTGCGCCTCCTCGTCGGCCAGCCGCACCAGGTGCGCGCGCAGCAGCGGTCCCGCCGCCAGGTCGAACGGGCGGGCGGCCTCCGCCCGGGCGAAGCGCCGTGCCGCCTCCTGCCGTTCCCCGGGATCGGCGATGTGCCGCAGGTCGTGGACGGCCGTGCGCACCGGGGCCGGCGGATCGACGACCTGCGCCGGCTCTCCGTCCTCGTCGGCGACGAACCGAGTCCGCAGGATCTCGTGCCGCGCCAGCACGCGGGTCAGCGCCGCGTCGAGGGCGGCGGTGTCCAGCGGGCCGTCGACGCGCAGCGCGAAGGGTACGGCGTACTCCGCGCGTCCGGGCTCCAGTTGGTCGAGGAACCACAGCCGCTGCTGGGCGAAGCTCAGCGGCAGCGGCCCGCCGGTCCGGTCGGCCGGCACGATCCGCCCGGCGCCGGCCGCCGCGTCCGGTGCCGGCTCCGCGACGGCCGCGGCCAGCCCGGCGACGGTGGGTGCCGCGAACAGGGCCCGCACGGGCACCTCCACCCCGAGCACGTCCCGCAGCCGTGACGTCACCTGGGTGGCGAGCAGGGAGTGGCCGCCGAGTTCGAAGAAGTTGTCGTCCACGCCGGTGATCTCGGTGCCCAGCACTTCGGACCAGGCCGCCGCGATCGCGCGCTCGACCGGAGTACGGGGGGCCGGACCGCCGGCCGCGGACGCGCGGGGCCGCGGCGCGGGCAGCGCCCGCCGGTCCACCTTGCCGTTCGGGGTGAGCGGCAGCCGCTCCAGCGTCACGAACGCGGACGGCACCATGAAGTCGGGCAGTTCCCGGCGCAGCCGCCCGCGCAGGGCCTCGCTGGTCACCGTACCGCCCGCCGCCGGGACGACGTAGGCGACCAGCCGCCTGTCGCCGGGGGTGTCCTCGCGGACGACGACGGTGGCCGCGGCGACGTCGGGGCCGGCCAGCAGCACCGCCTCGATCTCACCGGGCTCGATACGGTGCCCGCGCAGCTTGACCTGCTCGTCCAGCCGTCCCAGGAACTCCAGTTGTCCGTCGGCCAGCCAGCGCACCCGGTCCCCGGTGCGGTAGACCCGGCGCGGCGTGCCGTCCACGTGGACGGTCACGAACCGTTCCGCCGTTTGCTCCGGCTGCCCCCGGTAGCCGCGGGCCAGCCCGGTCCCGCCGACGAGGAGTTCGCCCGGCACTCCGGTGGGCACCGGCCGGCCGTGCCGGTCCACGACGTACACGAAGGTGCCGCGCACCGGCCGGCCGATCGGTGGCACGGCCGTGCCGGGGACGACCTCGGCCGAGGTCGTCACCACCGTCGACTCGGTCGGGCCGTAGTTGTTGACGACGCGGAAGGGCAGGCGCAGCCCGGCGGGCAGGCGCAGTGCGTCCCCACCGGTCAGCACGTACTCGAGGGAGGTCGGCTCCGACCAGTCGAGGGCCGCCAGTGCCTCCAGCACAGGTGTCGAGACGAAGGTGCCCGTGACGCGCTGCTCGGTCAGCCAGCGCTGGAGCAGCGCCGGCGTGAGCCGCACCGTGTCGTCGGGTACGCACACGGTGGCACCGGTCGCCAGCGCGGGCCACAGCTCCCAGGCCGACGCGTCGAACCCGATCCCCGCCAGCAACGCCACACGCCGTCCCGGGGCCGCGCCGAAGGTGTCGGCCGTCCAGCGGACCAGGCCGGCCAGGCTGCGGTGTTCGATCTCCACGCCCTTGGGCCGGCCGGTGGAGCCGCTGGTGTAGATCACGTAGGCGAGGTCGCCGGGGGCCGCCGTCGGCTCCGGGTCGTGCGCCGGCAGGTCCGCGAGGGACGGCCAGTCCCGGTCGGTGAGGAACCGGCCGGGCTCCTCGGGCAGCCGTGCGGCCCCGGCGCCGTCGGTGACGACGAGCGCGGCCCGCGCGTCCGTGATCATGTAGGCGAGCCGGTCGGACGGGTGCTCGGGATCCAGCGGCACGTAGGCGGCGCCGGACTTGAGGACCGCGAGCAGTGCGGTGATCTGCTCGGGGCCGCGCTCCAGGCACACGGCGACCGCGGCCCCGGGGCCGGCTCCGCGGGAACGCAGGTGCCGGGCGAGCCGGTTGGCCCGCGCGTTCAGCTCCCGGTAGGTCAGGTCCCCGGCGGCCGAGAGTACCGCCGTGGTGTCCGGCCGCAGGGCGGCGCACTCCTCGACGAGCCGGTGCGCCGTAGCCCCCGCACCGGCTTCGGCCCCGGTGTCCGCGGCGGCCTCCGTCCCGCTCCAGTCGGCCAGCACCCGGCGCCGCTCGGCACCGGCCAGCACCTCCAGCTCCGACAGCCGGCGCTCCGGGCCGGTGACGGCCGCGCGCAGCAGGGTGGTGAAGTGCCCGGACAGCCGCTCGGCCGTGTCCGGCGCGAACAGGTCGAGGGCGAACACCAGATCGCCGTCGAGCGAGCCGTCGGGCCGCTCGGTGAGGAACAGGGTCAGGTCGAACTTGGCCTCCTCCCCACGGACCGCGAACGGCTCCACCACCGTTCCGGGCAGTCGCCAGGCGTGGCCGTCCGGAGTGTTCTGGAGCACGAACATCGTCTGGAACAGCGGGTTGCGGGACAGGTCGCGGTCGGGGGCGAGTTCCTCCACGAGGCGTTCGAAGGGCAGGTCCTGGTGGTCGTAGGCGCCGAGCGCGGTGTCCTTGACCCGGTCGAGGAGTTCCGTGAACGTCGGGTCGCCGGACAGGTCGGTGCGCAGGACGAGGGTGTTGACGAAGAAGCCGATCAGGTCCTCGGTCTCGGCACGGTTGCGGCCGGCGACCGGGGTGCCCACCGCGATGTCCTCCTGGCCGCTGTACTTCGCCATCAGCAGCTGGAACACCGCCAGCAGGGACATGAACAGGCTCGCTCCCTGTCCCGCCGCCAGCCGCCGGGCCGCGCCGGCCACGTCGGCGGGCACCGCGAAGGACACCGTACCGCCCCGGCCCGACCGCTCGGCCGGCCGCCGGTGGTCGGCCGGCAGCTCCAGCGGCTGCACTCCGGCGAGCCGCTCCCGCCAGTACGCGGACTGCCCCGCCAGTACCGGGCCGTCCAGTGCCGCGCGCTGCCAGCTCGCGAAGTCCGCGTACTGCAGGCCGAGGGGAGCCCGGGTGTCGGGCCGGCCGGCCACCGCCGCGCCGTACAGCTCACCCAGCTCCCGCGCCAGGATGCCCTCCGACCAGCCGTCGGAGACGATGTGGTGCACGACGAGCAGCAGGAGCCACTCCGCGTCGGCCACCCGTACCGCCACCGCGCGCAGCAGCGGCCCCGCGGCCAGGTCGAACGGCCGTCCCGCCGCCTCGTGCAGGATCTCCCGCGCGGCGCCGTGCCCGAGGTGCCGGGCGTCGTGGACGTCCACCGGCACCTCCCGCACGGTGTCGACGACCTGGTACGGGCGTCCCGTGCCGTCCGCGAGGAACCGGGTCCGCAGGATCTCGTGCCGGGCGGCCAGCGCCGTCAGCGCGGTGCCGAACGCGTCCGGCGCGAAGTCGCCCTCCACGCGTAGCCCCACCGGGATCGCGTACTCGGCCCGGCCCGGCGCCAACTGGTCCAGGAACCACAGGCGTTGCTGTGCGAAGGACAGCGGCAGGGCACCTGCCGAGCGGTCCGCCCGCGGGATCGCGGCGGAGGTGCCCGGCCCCAGGGTGTCCACGGCAGCCGCCAGCAGCGCCGGGGTCGGCGCGTCGAACAGCGTCCGGTGGGGCACGTCCACCCCCAGGTCCCGGCGCAGCCGGGAGGCGACCCGGGCGGCCAGCAGGGAATGCCCGCCCAGTTCGAGGAAGTCGTCGTCCGCGCCGACCGCGTCGACCCCCAGCAGCTCGGCCCAGATGCCGGCGACCACCCGCTCCGTGGGCGTGCGCGGCGCGGTGAACGCGGCGGAGACGTCCGGGCGGTGGCCCTCGGGCGCGGGCAGGGCCCGCCGGTCCACCTTGCCGTTCGGGGTGAGCGGCAGCCGCTCCAGTACGACGTACCGGGCGGGCACCATGTGCGCGGGCAACTCCCGCGCCAGCGCCGCTCGCAGCCCGGCCGCGGCCAGGGTAGCGCCGCCGGCCGGCACCAGGTACGCCACCAGCCGCTTGTCACCGGGGACGTCCTCGCGGACCACGACCGTGGCCGCCGCGACGTCCGGCCGGGACAGCAGGGCGTTCTCGATCTCTCCGAGTTCCACCCGGTGCCCGCGCAGCTTTACCTGGTCGTCCATCCGGCCCAGGTAGACCAGGCGCCCGTCCGGCAGCCACTTCACCAGGTCGCCGGTGCGGTACACCCGGGCCTCGGGATCGGCCGAGAAGGGGTGCGGCACGAACCGCCGCGCCGTCAGCTCGGGTCGCCCCAGATAGCCGAGGGCCACGTTGACACCGCCGATGAGCAGCTCCCCGGGGACTCCGGCCGGCTGGACCTCACCGTGCGCCCCGACCACGTAGACCTCGGTGTTGTCGATCGCCCGGCCCATCGGCACGTGGTCCGCCGCCGGGTCCACCGACACCGTCCGGCTGACCACGTTGCCGACGGTCGCCTCGGTCGGCCCGTACTCGTTGACGATCGCCGTGTCCCCGGTGCCCAGGTCCAGCACCCGGTGCGCCAGCGCCGGCGTCAGGTCCTCGCCGCCGGCGACCACCGTGGCGATGCGGTGCCGGACGCCGTCCTGCTCCAGCCGGGCGGTCAGCAGCTCCAGGTGCGAGGGCGTCGCCTTCAGGAAGCTGATCGGTACCCCGGACGCGACGACGTCCACGGCCGCGTCGAACACCGTGCGGCCCGGCGCCGGCCGCGGCACCACCAGGCACAGCCCCTGCACCAGTGGCAGGAACAGCGCGGTCACGGTCAGGTCGAACGCCGCCGACGAGCACAGCAGCGAACCTATCCGCGCGTCGGGCGCCGGGGGATAGTTCCGGTCGCACCAGTGCAGGTAGTTGACGACGCCCCGGTGCCCGACCCGCACACCCTTGGGGCGGCCCGTGGAACCCGAGGTGTAGATGACGTACGCCACGTCGTCCGGGCCCACGGCGACGGCCGGGGCGGTGCCGGTGCCGGCCGGCCACTCCCGGTCGGCCAGCAGCAGCGCGGTGCCCGGCGCGAACAGGCCCGTGTGCGCGGACTGTGTCACCACCACCGGGGCGGCGCTGTCCTCGACCATGTACCGCAGCCGCTCGGCCGGGTAAGCCGGGTCCAACGGCACGTACGCGGCCCCCGACTTGAGCACGCCGAGCAGCGCGCACACCAGGTCCGGGCCGTGGTCCAGGCACACCGCGACCAGCGTGCCGGGGCCGACGCCCCGCTCCGCCAGGTACCGCGCCAGCCCCTCGGCCCGCTCGTCCAGCTCCCGGTAGGTCAGCCGCCGCCCGCCGTGTTCCAGGGCCACTGCGTCGGGTTGGCGGGCCGTCCGCTCCTCCACCAGCCGGTGCACGGTCGTGTCCGGGAACGCGGACCGCGGCCCGTTCCACTGGTTGAGGATCCGGTGCCGCTCGGGCTCCGTCAGCATCTCCAGCGCGCTGAGCGGCTCCCCGGGCGTGTCGGCGGCGGACGACGCGAGTGTCGCGAAGTGCCCCGCCATCCGCTCCGCCGTGGCCCGCTCGAACAGATCGGTCCGGTAGCCGAGGACACCGCTCAGCCCGCCGCCGTCCGCGACGACCTCCAGGGTGAGGTGCGCGTCCGGCGGGAACACGGCGGCCTCCCGGGCGGCCGTGCGCGACGCGAACCACGCCACCGCGCCCGCCGGCACCGTGAGCGGCACCGGCCCCCGGCCGGTGGCGTCCGCCATGCCCCGCGCGACCTGCGCCACGGCCTCGGTGAACGCCGGGTCGCCGTCCGCGCCCCGTACCACGATCGCCGTGTCCGGGACGTCCGCCGGTACCGCCACCGGGACGTCGCCCCGGCCGGCGTACCGCCCCAGCAGCGTGTGGAACACCGTCAGCAGGACCGCGGGGAGTTCCACGCCGGCGTCGCGGGCCAGTGCGGCCAGCGCGTCGGCGGTCCGGGCGGGCACGTCGAACGGAACCCGGTCCGCGGGGCCCGGGCCGTCGTCCGACGGCCGTCGGTCCGTCGGCAGTTCCAGCGGTTCCGGGCCCGCCGACTCGTGCCTCCACTCCCCCAGCTGGTGATCAGCCACCGTTCACTCCCCATCGTCAGGACATCGTCAGCGGTACAAGCGGTTCACGGGCGGCACGTCGTACGACGGGCGGAGGGGTGGGCGGGGCACCCCGGGCGGGCCGGGAGCCGCGCCACCGGCACGACCACGACCCCGGCGGAACGTCCGCGACAAGCACGCTAGGGCGCGCGGGCGGCGGGCTCCCAGTGGGCACAAATGACGCCCCGCTGGGTGGTCACAACTGCCCAGTGCCGCCCGCGATCACCGCTGGCCACCATGGACGGCGTCACTAGTGGACAGCCCGTACGCGCCGATTCAGGGCGCGTTCACGGGCACCCGGCCCGATCGCAGCGGTCGCGGCCCCATCACGGTGTCGAGAGGAAATGCCGGTCGTGTACCCGCATCACCAGCCCCCGGACAGCCCGCGCCACGCGGTCCTGACCACCATCGCCTCGGACTCACACACCTGGAACCTGCTCTTCCTGCAACTGCTGCTTGAGGAACAGGGCTGGGAGGTCACCAATCTCGGCGCGTGCGTCCCGGTCGACGTCCTGGTCGAGGAGGCCGCGGCCCGCACGCCCGACCTCATCGTCGTCAGCACGGTCAACGGACACGGCGCCGAAGAGGCCCCGGGCCTGGCCCGGGCGGTGCGCGCCGTGCCCGCGCTGGCCGAGGTGCCGCTCGTCGTCGGAGGCAAGCTGGACACCTCGGGCAGCACCGGCCCGGACGTCCACGCCGCGCTCACCGACGCCGGCTTCGACGCCGTCCTGACCGGCGCGAGCGCCGTCCCCGGGCTGCTCGCCCTGCTGGACGGCCTGCCCGAGCACCGGCACGGAAGGTCCCACGCCGATGCCGTCCGCTGAACCCGCCCCCGCCGCCGGCGCCTTCCACCGATTCATGGCGGACGCCGCCCGCGTCGGCGCCCTCGTCGTGCAGCCCCGCATGGGCTTCGCCGACCCCGCCCGGATGCGTGCGGGCCTGATCGCCACCCGGGCCGCCGACGCCACCACCGTCGGCACCCTCACCCTGGACAGCTTCACCCGCGTCGGCGACTACGCCGCCGCCGCCCGCGCCGCCGCCCAGGGCCACCACCTCAACGGCTATCCGCTGGTCAGCATGGACCGCGAAACCACCACCGGTCTCCTCGACGGCGTCCACGGGCCCGGCTTCCCCGTGCAGGTGCGGCACGGATCCGCCCGGCCCGGCCGGATCGTCGAGGCCCTCATCGCCGCCGGACTCGACGCCACCGAGGGCGGCCCCGTCTCCTACTGCCTGCCCTACGGCCGCACCCCGCTGGCCACCTCGGTCCGTGCCTGGGCCGAAGCGTGTCGCAGCCTCGCCGCCCTGCGCGAGGCCGGCACCGAACCGCACCTGGAGACCTTCGGCGGCTGCATGCTGGGCCAGCTCTGCCCGCCCGCCCTGCTCGTCGCCCTCTCCGTCCTGGAAGCCAAGTTCTTCCGCCGGCACGGCCTGCGCAGCGTCTCCCTCAGCTACGCCCAGCAGATCAGTCCCGAACAGGACGAGGAGGCCGTCCACGCACTGCGCGCCCTGGCCGCCGACCACCTTCCGGACACCTCCTGGCACGTGGTCCTCTACACGTACATGGGCGTCTACCCGGAGACCCGGGTGGGTGCGCTGCGGCTGGTCGCGGACGCCGCCCGGCTCGCCGTACGCACCGGGGCCGCCCGTCTCATCGTCAAGACACCGGCGGAGTCGGCCCGCATCCCCTCCGTCGAGGAGAACGTCACCGCGCTGGAGACCGCCGCCGCTGCCGCCCGCACCGCGCGGCCGGCCGCACCGCCGCCGTCCACCGGTATCGAGGCCGAGGCCCGCTCCCTCGTCGAGGCCGTCCTGCACCTGCACGACGACCTCGGCCAGGCCCTGGTCCGTGCCTTCGCGCACGGCTACCTGGACGTGCCCTTCTGCCTGCACCCCGACAACGCGGGGCGCACCCGCAGCTTCATCTCCGACCGCGGCCGGCTGGAGTGGTCCCGCACGGGATCGCTGCCGCTCGGCCGGTCCACCGCGGCAACACCGTCCCGGCGGCTGACCTCGTCCGGACTGCTGCACGCGCTCAACCACGTCAGGAACCGCTACGACGACCCCGCCGCCCTCCTCGGCAGGGCGGGCTGACCCCCCGCTCACGGATCCCCTCCGCCACCGGTGGCCGCTCGCCCCGGTAACGACAGGACAGGACGAACATGACACTCCAGATGGATCTCCCGCCCGCACCCGAGGCTCCCGTGCTGCCCTCGCCGCTGGAGCACCTGCGCGACCCGCGCACCCGCGCGGCCCTGCGCGTCCAGCAGGCACTCGTGTCCGGTGCCCGCGCCTTCCTGCGCTCCGACGGCGCCGTGGAGATGGCCCACCCGGTCATCGGTCCCGTCACCGACCCGGGCTCGCGCGGCGCCAAGCAGGTCGACGTCGACTACTACGGCCACCGCTACAAGCTGATGACCAGCGCCATCCTCTACAAGCAGGCCTCGCTGCTGGCCTTCGACCGCATCTTCCTCATCGCGCCCAACGTCCGCCTCGAACCCGTCGAGACCAGCAGCACCCAGCGCCACCTCGCCGAGTTCCGGCAGATCGACGTCGAGTACGCGGGCGTCACCCGTGACGTCGCCATGGACGTCGCCGAGGAGCTGGTCCGCCGCGCCGTGACCACCGCCGTCGAGGAGTGCGGCGCCGACCTCGCAGTCCTCGGCCGCGACCCCGATACCCTGCGCCGCCACGTGGCCCGGCCGTTCGCCCGCGTCCCGCACGGCGAGGTCGTCGACGGCCTGCGCCGCGACGGCTACCCGCAGGCCGCCGGAACCGAGATCGAATGGGAGGCCGAGGAGCGCATCTCCCGCCAGGCCGACGCCCCGTTCTTCATCGTCGGCTACCCCAAGGGCTCCCGCGGCTTCTACGACAAGGAGAGCCCGGCCACGCCCGGTACCCTGCTCAACTTCGACCTCATCGCCCCCGAGGGCTGCGGCGAACTGTGCAGCGGCAGCGAACGCGAGTACGACTACGCGGCCCTGGTCACCCGGATGCGTGAAACCGGGGAGAACCCCTCCAAGTACGCCTGGTACCTCGACGTCGCCCGGCACGGCATCCCCAGCAGCGCCGGCTTCGGCATCGGCCTGGAGCGCCTGACCCGCTGGGTCACCGGCCTGGACTCCGCCTGGCGGACCACCGCCTTCCCGAAGATCGCGGGGGTGGTGTCGCCGTGACCCCGCTGACCGCACCCGGCCTGCCCGAGGACGCCGTCCGCGCCCGGGCCCGCGAGGGCGCCGCCGCCGTCTTCCCGCCCCTGGACAGTTACGGCACCGCCGTCTTCGGCGCATCGCCCGCACCCGACGGCGACGAGATCGACGCGCTGCGCCTGGTCCCGCCCGTCTTCATGCCGGGCCGCCTCGCCAGACTCATCGACCTCGGCCGCGAACCCCTCTACTCGGACGTCCTCCTCGACACCGACCTCGGCGGCTTCACCGTCCCACTGCCGGTGTACCTGTCGGCGCTCGGCTCCACCCGCGTCGCCGGCACCAGCCTCGCGCTCAGCCGCCAGGCCGGACGGCTCGGCATCCCCATGGTCATCGGCGAGAACGTCGCTCCCATGAACGGCTTCCGGGCCGGCGGCGACGACCATCGCAAGGGCCTGCTGGAACGCATCCAGGCGTACTGCGAGGAACTCCCCGACGGTGTCGGCGGCGTCTGCGTCCAGCAGAGCACCGAGGACGCCGACTCCGAGGTCTGGAACCACGTCTACAGCGATCCGGCCGTCACCGGTCTCCTCACCTCCGGCCGCCTCGGCTTCGAACTCAAGGTCGGCCAGGGTGCCAAGCCCGGCCTCGGCGGTCTCACCATGATCAGCGAAGCGGTCGCGTCCGACCTCGCCGGGCAGTACGCCGTGGAACGGCTCGGCCCCGGCTCCTCGTCGATCCTGCGCTGTGCGAGCCCCGGCACCTTCACCGACGAGATCTTCCGCCGGCAGATCCAGCTCATGCGCAACAACTACCCGCGCGCCCGCTGCTGGGTGAAGCTGTTCCCCGGCCGCGACGTCGGCCACGCCGCCGCCGTCGCCTGGGACGCCGGCGCCCACGCCGTCGCCGTCGACGGCGCCGAGGGCGGCACCGGCTGGGCCCCTACCGGCTTCCTCGGCCACGTCGGACTGCCCCTCGCCGAAGCCTTGCGCCGCGTCGACCCCGCCGGCCGCACCCTGCTCGCCAGCGGACGCGTCTGGGACGGCATGCGCGCCGTGAAGTTGCTCGCCCTCGGCGCCCGCGCCGTCGGCCTCGGCCGTGCCGCCCTGATCGCCGCCGACGAGGACCCCGAGCACGGACTGGAGCGCCTGCTGGACGCCATGGCTCTGGAACTGCGCATGGCCATCAGCGCGCTGGGCCGCTACACGGCGCGGGAGACCGGCCCCGAGGACCTGTGGGAGCCCAGGTCATGATCTACGAGCACGCCTATGAGCTCGTCACCGACGACCTCTTCATCCTGCTGCCCCGGATGGTGCCCGGCTCGGACGTCTTCCTGAAGATCGAGGGCCTCAACCCGGCGGGCTCCGTCAAGCTGAAGACCGCGCTGAGCCTCGTCGAGGACGCCGAGCACCGCGGCGTCCTCGCGCCGGGCGCCCGAGTGATCGAGTCCTCCTCCGGCAACCTCGGCATCGCCCTCAGCTCCATCTGCGCCGCCAAGGGGTACCGCTTCACCTGCGTCGTCGACCCGAACACCAACGCCACCAGCATCGATCACATGCGCGCCCTGGGTGCCGAGGTGGTCGTCGTCGACACCGTCGACGCCAACGGCGGTTTCCTCCAGTCACGCATCGCCCACATCCGGCGCCACGTCGAAGCGGACCCGACCGTGGTCTGGCTCAACCAGTACGCCAACCCTGCCAACCCGCGCGCCCATTACGAACAGACCGCGCGCACCCTGCTGAAGGAGGTCCAGCACCTCGACTACCTGTTCATCGGCGTCGGCTCCACGGGCACCTTCGTCGGCTGCGCGCGGTACCTGCGCGAATTCTCGCCCCACACCCGGATCGTCGCCGTGGACGCCCTCGGCTCCGTCATCCTCGGCGCCGCACCCGGTCCGCGCCGCATCCCCGGACTGGGCGCCAGCCGCATTCCCGAACTGTTCGAACCCGGCCTCGCCGACGACGTCGTACTGGTCGCCGAGGAGGATGCCGTGCGGGAGTGCCGGCTGCTCGCCCGCACCCACGGCCTCCTCACCGGCGGCTCCACCGGCTCGGTGCTGGCCGCCGTCCGCCGCCGGGCCGGCACCCTGCCGGCCGGCTCCCGCATCGCCGCCGTCTCCCCCGACCTCGGCGAACGGTACCTCGGCACGATCTACAACGACGACTGGGTCGAGCGGAACCTCGGGGTCCTGACGTGATCCCGCCCGCGCCACCCACCCCCGAAAGGCAACCACCGATGTCGACCTTCCACGTGATCGACGGCTCCGTCGCCCAGGATGTCATCGGCTCCGCGCCGTCGGACGTCCTGGACCTCGTGCGGGAGACCTACCTCCAGCACAGCCGCGGGGCCACCGTGAACCCCAACAGCCATTTCCTGCGCTTCCCGCACGATCCCGGCGCCCGGATCATCGCCCTGCCCGCCCACCTCGGCGGCGACACACCGGTCTCCGGGATCAAGTGGATCGCCAGCTACCCGCAGAACGTACGCCAGAACCTGCCGCGCGCCTCCGCCGTCCTCGTGCTGAACGACGCCGAGACCGGCTACCCGTTCGCCTGTCTGGAGGCATCCGGCATCAGCGCCGCTCGCACAGCGGCGTCCGCCGCGCTCGCCGTGGAGACCCTCGCCGACGGCGACACCCCGAAGACGGTCCTCTTCGTCGGGGCCGGCGTCATCGGCCGGACCGTCTCCGACTTCCTCGCGGCCCGCGGCACCAACGTCCGCGAGTGCCTGGTCCACGACCACGTCGACGCGTACGCCGAGACCTTCGCCGCCTACGCCGCCGACGCCCACGGCTGGCGGACCCGCACCGTGGCACAGATCGACGCGGCCCTGGCCACCGCCGACCTGGTCGTCCTCGCCACCACCGCGCCGGCGCCCTGGCTGGCGGACGGGCAGACCCTCCTGCCGGGCCAGCTCATCCTGAACCTGTCCCTGCGCGACATCCACCCGACCGTCATGATCAAGTGCCACAACGTCCTGGACGACATCGACCACTGCCTCACCGCGCGGACCTCACCGCACCTCACGGAGACGGAGTACGGCACACGCGACTTCATCGACGGCACGCTGGCCGACGTGCTGCGCGGTGACGTGACCCTCGGCCACGACCGCCCCACCGTGTTCTCCCCGTTCGGCCTCGGCGTCCTCGACCTGGCCGTCGGCTACCACATCTACCGGACCGCCGTGCGCACCGGCCGGGCTACCGAGATACCGGGCTTCTTCCCCGAGTTGAAGCGCTGGTGAGCCGGGCGGCGCCGGAGCCGCCGCCCACGACGCCCCGGTCTCGTGCTCCCACCGATCACCAGGTGGGAGCACGAGACCGGGGCGTCGCCGCGTGCGCCGCAAGGGCCAGGGAGAGGAAGGACCAGGGGGCCACGGGGACGGGGCGGGGAGGGAGACGAGAAGAGCAAGGGCGGGGATGCGGACGGCCGGGGATGCGATGCCACCGGCCGGCCGTGGCTCCGAGGCGGTCCGGGTGGTGACACCCCCGAGGCCGCGAATCCCCGCCGCCCCGGCCCGCAGCACGGGCCCGGTCCCCCGCGGCGGTCTTCCGGGTCCGGGGCGCACGACGTGCGCCGCGTCCTGGCCGGTCCGCACGGGAACCCCGGTGACGCGGCGTGGGGCGAAGCCGGGAGGGAAGGAGCCGGGCCAGGCGGTGCGCTCCTGGGACCGCGGCTCCACCGCTCACGGACAACGGCGGACCGATGAACAGGACGAGGGGCCCGCCACGTTCGTGGCGGGCCCCTGTCGGCTCCGATACTGCGGCGAGTGTCCCGGTCAGGCCGTCAGCAGCTCCCGTTCCCGGTCGGCGGCGGCCGCCGGCCCGTTCTCCCGCAGCGTGGAGACCAGGAGCTCCAGTTGGTCGTCGCCCCTGACCATCTCCATGTGGCGGCCAGGCATCGCCCGCTGGGCCAGGCCCGCCGGGTACAGCCCGCGCCAGTGGGCGATGTACCGGGCCTCCGGCACCTCGTCGCCGCTGCCGTCACGCACCGTGTCGCTGACGAACAGCGTCGCCCTGGCCGCCGAGCGTCCAGGCCGGTAGGCGGCGAGCGACCGCACCTCGGCCTCCAGCACCGCATAGGGCAGCCACTCGTCGAGCGTGACCAGCTCCTCGTCGAGGTTCATCTCCGGCGCCAGGCGCCGCAACTCCCGCTCCGTGGCGGCCCGTTCGTCGCCGTGCTCGTCCTGGCCACGGTGCCACAACGCGCTCACCCGGCGGTACACCTCGGCGTGCCGCTGGAAGCGGTCCCGCTGGTCGTCGCCCGTCACCGCCGGCTCCAGCAGGAACAGGCCGGTGACCTCCTCCGGGGCGCTCACGCCCATCGCGTGCGCGATCACGGCGCCCGTCGACCATCCGAGGATCGTGCACGGCCCCGTGGGCTGCACCCTGCGGATCTCCCGCCAGTACCGTTCCGCGATCGACTCGATCCCGACGAGCGGTGCCTCGTCCGCGTTCAGTCCCGGAGCCTGGATGCCGTACACGGTGAACGTGCCGGCCAGGCACCGCGCGAGCGCCCGGTACGGGTGGGTGCTGCCGCCACCCGGGTGTACGCAGAACAGGACGGGCAGATCGGGATCGGCCACGGACGAGAGGAGCACCACGAGCCCGGACGTCGCCGGTTGCGGAACGTCCAGCGCAGCCGCCAGCCGGGCCACCGTCGGGTGCCGCACGATCTGCTGGAGGGCGACCTTCAGGCCGACCTCCCGCAGTCGGGAGACCACCCGCACCGAGCTGATCGACTGTCCACCCAGTTCGAAGAAGTTGTCGTGGACGCCGACGGTGTCGATACCGAGTACGTCGGACCACACACCGGCGATGGTCTCCTCCGTCGTGTTCCGGGGTGGGGTGTAGGTGGTGTCGAGGTCGGGTCGGTGGTGGTCGGGTGCGG
>NZ_BMUI01000038.1 GCF_014650115.1 Streptomyces olivaceoviridis
CTGGCGTCGTCTGGTCCTCGGTCTTCGATATCGCCCCGGTGCTCGGCGTTCGGCGCCGCCCGGCCCTCGGCGTCCGGCGTCGCCCGCTCCCCGGCGTCCGGCGTCGTCTGGTCCTCGGTCTTCGATATCGCCCCGGTGCTCGGCGTTCGGCGCCGCCCAGCCCCCGGCATCCGGCGCCCCCGGCCCGCTCCCCGGGCATCCGGAGCCGCCCAGCCCACGGCATCCGGCGCCCCCGGCTCCTCCCCACGCGCCCGACCCCTACCGGCGGCGTTTCCCGTTCCGCCTCTTGACGCCAGTGGTCCGGACCTTTAGTTTCACGCCTTAAACAAAGCCCCGCAGGTCCCAACGGCCGAATGTCCCCCGGCTGTTGGGTCTGCGGTCCCCCACCGAAAGGCCACCCGCCCACATGGCCAGACCCCTTCCGGCGGCAGGCTCGCTCGCCGCACTGTCCCTAGCCGCCACCCTGCTCACCGCGGCGCCCGCGCCCGCCGTCACCGCCGGGGCCGCCGCCCTGCCCACCGGCTTCGCCACGGTCGTGAACGCCGCGAGCGGCAGGTGTCTGGACGCCAAGGCCGCCGCCACCGCCAACGGCACCGCCGTGCAGCAGTACGCCTGCAACGGCACCACGGCCCAGCAGTGGAGCCTCATCGACGCCGGCGACGGCTACGTCCGCATCGGCAACCGCAACGACACCAACCAGGTGGCCGACGTCGCCGACGTCTCCACGGCCGACGGCGCGGCCGTCCACCTGTGGAGTTACGGCGGCGGCGCCAACCAGCAGTGGCTCCCCGTGGACGACGGCGGCGGCGCCTTCCACTTCGTCAACCGCAACAGCGGCAAGTGCCTGGACGACCCCGGCGCCTCGCTCGCCGACAGCGTGCAGTTCGTGCAGTACACCTGCAACGGCACCGCCGCCCAGCGCTTCCAGGTGGTCCCCGTGACCCAGTCGACGAGCAACCCCGACCTCGGCCCCAATGTCGTCGTCTTCGACCCGTCGATGTCCTCCTCGACCATCCAGGGCAAGCTGGACACGATCTTCAAGCAGCAGGAGACCAACCAGTTCGGCTCCCAGCGCTACGCCGTCCTCTTCAAGCCCGGCGCCTACAACGCCAACGTCAACGTCGGCTTCTACACCCAGGTGCTCGGCCTCGGCCTGACCCCGGACGCGGTGACGGTCAACGGCGCGGTGCACGCCGAGGCCGACTGGTTCCAGGGCAACGCCACCCAGAACTTCTGGCGCGGCGCCGAGAACCTCTCCGTCAACCCCACCGGCGGCGGCGACCGCTGGGCGGTGTCGCAGGCGGCGGCCTACCGCCGGATGCACCTGCGCGGCAACCTCGCCCTGGACGACGGCGGCTGGTCCTCCGGCGGCTACCTCGCCGACAGCAAGGTCGACGGACAGGTCAACTCCGGTTCGCAGCAGCAGTGGCTGACCCGCAACTCCCAGCTCGGCAGCTGGACCGGCTCCAACTGGAACATGGTGTTCGTCGGCAGCCAGGGCGTCCCGGCCACCAGCTTCCCCAACCCCCCGTACACCACCGTCGCGCAGAGCCCGGTCACCCGGGAGAAGCCGTTCCTGTACGTCGACGGCTCCGGGAACTACCAGGTATTCGTGCCGTCCGTACGCACCGACTCCACCGCGACGAGCTGGGCGGGCGGCAGCCCGGCCGGCAGCTCGCTGCCGCTGAGCCAGTTCTACGTCGTCAAGCCCGGCGCCACCGCCGCACAGATCAACGCGGCCCTGGCGGCCGGCCAGAACCTGCTGGTCACGCCCGGTGTCTACCACCTCGACCAGACGCTCAAGGTGACCCGCCCGGACACGGTCGTCCTCGGCCTCGGCCTCGCCACCTTCGTCCCGGACAACGGCGTCACCGCGATGTCCGTCGCCGACGTCGACGGCGTGAAGATCGCGGGTCTGCTCTTCGACGCCGGCACCACCAGCTCGAAGACCCTGGTCGAGGTCGGGCCGGCCGGCTCCACCGCCTCCCACGCGGCCGACCCGACCTCCCTGCACGACGTGTACTTCCGCGTCGGCGGCGCCGGCGTCGGCAAGGCCGCCACCAGCCTCGTCGTCAACAGCGACAACGTCATCGGCGACCACATGTGGATCTGGCGCGCCGACCACGGCAGCGGCGTCGGCTGGACCAGCAACACCGCCGACACCGGCCTGGTCGTCAACGGCGACGACGTCACCATGTACGGCCTGTTCGTGGAGCACTTCCAGAAGTACCAGACCGTCTGGAACGGCAACGGCGGCCGTACCTACTTCTTCCAGAACGAGATGCCGTACGACCCGCCGAACCAGGCCGCCTGGATGAACGGCTCCACGCAGGGCTACGCCGCCTACAAGGTCGCCGACTCGGTCACCAGCCACCAGGCGTACGGCCTCGGCAGCTACTGCTACTTCAACGTCAACCCGAGCGTGACGGCCGCCCGCGCCATCGAGGCGCCGAACAACCCGAACGTCCGCTTCACCAGCATGGTGACCGTCTCGCTCGGCGGCACCGGCACCATCAGTCACGTCATCAACAACACCGGAGGACCCTCGAACGCGACGACCAACGTCGCGAACCTCGTCCGCTACCCGTGAGCGAAGGGGACGACCTTCCGGACGTGTGAGCCCGGCGTGTCCTGGATACGCGGTCTGCACGGCTCCACCGTCCGTCCGGAAGGTCGTCCCCCGCCATGACCAGCGCATCCCACCACTCCGAGGTCACCCTCCGGGTCAACGGCAAACCCCACACCCTGCGCGTCGACCACCGGCGCGTGCTGCTCGACCTGCTGCGTGAGGACCTGGACCTCACCGGCTCCAAGAAGGGCTGCGACCACGGCCAGTGCGGTGCCTGCACCGTGCTGGTCGACGGGCGCCGCCTCAACAGCTGTCTGCTCCTCGCCGTCACCCTCGACGGCAGCGAGATCACCACCGTCGAGGGCCTGGGCGGCGACCGCGAGGAGCCGCACCCGCTCCAGCGGGCCTTCCTGGACCGCGACGCCTTCCAGTGCGGCTACTGCACCCCCGGCCAGCTCTGCTCCGCGGTGGGCATGCTCGCCGAGGCCGCGGCCGGCCACCCCTCCCACGTCACCGACCCGGCGGCCCCCACCGAGGGACCCGTACCGCTGGACCGGCCCGAGATCCGCGAACGGATGAGCGGCAACCTGTGCCGCTGCGGTGCCTATCCACGCATCGTCGAGGCGATCGAGGACGTGATCTGAGTGAACGGCTTCGGATACCTCAGGCCCGGCAGCGTCCAGGAGGCCGTCGAGGCCCACGCCGCCCAGCCCGGCGCCCGCTACCTGGCCGGCGGCACCAACCTGGTCGACCTGCTGAAGCTCGGCGTGGAGCGGCCCGCCCTCCTCATCGACATCGGCCGGCTGCCGCTGAACGGCATCCAGGAGCTGCCCGACGGCTCCCTGCGCGTCGGCGCCACCGTCCGCAACAGCGACCTCGCCGCCGACCCGCGCGTCCGCGAGCGCTGGCCGGCCCTGTCCCAGGCGCTCCTCGCCGGCGCCTCCGCACAGCTGCGCAACGCCGCCACCACCGGCGGCAACCTGCTCCAGCGCACCCGCTGCCCCTACTTCCAGGACCTGGACAAACCCTGCAACAAACGGGAGCCGGGCAGCGGCTGCGGCGCCCGGGACGGCGTCCACCGCGACCACGCCGTCCTCGGCCACTCCCCGCAGTGCATCGCCACCCACCCCTCCGACATGGCCGTCGCCCTCGCCGCCCTCGACGCCCAGGTCGAGCTGTACGGCACCGACGGCACCCGGCGCCTGCCGGTGGCCGACTTCCACCGGCTGCCCGGCGAGCACCCCGAGCGGGACACCTGGATCCGCCCCGGCGAACTGATCACCGGCGTGCTGCTCCCGGCCGCCACCGCCGGTGCCCCGTCCGCCTACCGCAAGGCCCGGGACCGGGCGTCGTACGCCTTCGCGCTCGCCTCCGTGGCCGTCCTGCTGCGGGTCGCGGACGGCGTCGTCGACCAGGTGGGCGTCGCCTTCGGCGGGCTCGCCCACCGGCCCTGGCGGGCCCGGCACACCGAACTGGCCCTGCTGGGCGCCCCCGCCACCCCGGCCGCCTTCGAAGGGGCCGTCGCCCTCGAACTCGCGCACGCCGAGCCGCTGCGGGACAACGCCTACAAGGTGTCCCTCGCCCGCAACCTCGCCCTGGACGTCCTGAACCGTCTCGCCCCGGCCCCGGCAGTGGCCTGAGCCCTCGCCGGAGGAGCAGGAGGATTCCATGACCGGCACGACCGGCACGACCGGCACCGCCCTGGGCGCCCCCGCCGAGCGCCGGGAAGGGCGCCAGAAGGTCACCGGCGCCGCCCGCTACGCCGCCGAGTACACCCTGCCCGGCCGCGTCCACGCCTGGCCCGTGCCCGCCGCGGTCACCCGGGGCCGGGTCACCGCCGTCGACACCTCGGCCGCCCTCGCCCTGCCCGGCGTCCTCGCCGTCCTCACCCCCTTCGACGCGCCCCGGCTCGCCGAGCCCGAGGACGGCACGCTCGCCGTGCTCCAGAACCCGGACGTGCCGCACCGGGGCTGGTGCGTGGCCCTGGCCGTCGCCGAGACCCTGGAGACCGCCCGCGCCGCCGCCCGCACCGTCCGCGTCACCTACGCCACCGCACCCCACGACACCGGCCCCGTCGAGGGCCACCCGGGCGGCTACGAACCGCAGGAAGCGGGCGGTCAGCCCGGCCGGGTCGAGCACGGCGACCCCGAGGCCGCCTACGCCGCGGCCGAGGTCCGCGTCGACGTCACCTACCGGGTGCCGCCGCTGCACAACCACCCGATGGAGCCGCACGCCAGCACGGCCCACTGGGACGGCGACCGGCTCACCGCGTACACCTCCAGCCAGGGCGGTACGACCGTGCGGTCCGTGCTCGCCCAGCTGTTCCGGCTGCCCGAGGAGCGGATCACCGTCGTCGCCGAGCACGTCGGCGGCGGCTTCGGCTCCAAGGGGACCCCGCGCCCGGACGTCGTCCTCGCCGCGCTCGCCGCCCGGCACACCGGCCGGCCCGTCACCGTGGCCTACCCCCGCCGGTACCTGCCCACCGTCGTCGGCCACCGCGCCCCGACCGTGCAGCGGCTGCGGCTCGGCGCGCACCCGGACGGCCGGCTCACCGCCCTGCTGCACGACGTCACCACCCAGACCTCCCGCGTGAAGGAGTTCGTGGAATACGCCGGGGTGGTCTCCCGTGTCATGTACGCCACCCCCAACCTGCGCAGCGTCCACCACGTGGTGCCGCTGGACGTGCCCACCCCGTCCTGGATGCGGGCCCCCGGCGAGTCACCCGGCATGTACGCCCTGGAGTCCGCCATGGACGAACTCGCCGACGCGCTCGGCGTGGACCCGGTGGAACTGCGCGTGCGCAACGAACCGGAGCGGGAACCGGGCAGCGGCAAGCCGTTCAGCAGCCGGCACGTCGTGGAGTGCCTGCGCGAGGGCGCCCGCCGCTTCGGCTGGACCGGCCGCGACCCGCGCCCCGGCGTCCGCCGCGAGGGCCCGCTGCTGATCGGCACCGGCGTGGCCGCCGCCACCTACCCCGTGCAGGTCGCCCCGTCCACCGCCACCGCCGAGGCCCGGCCCGACGGCACCTTCGTCATCCGGGTCAACGCGGCCGACATCGGCACCGGAGCCCGTACCGTCCTCGCCCAGATCGCCGCCGACGCCCTCGGCGTCCCCCTGGAGCGGGTGCGCACCGAGGTCGGCCACAGCGATCTGCCGCCGGCCCCGCTGGCCGGGGGGTCCATGGGCACCGCCTCCTGGGGCTGGGCCGTGCACGAGGCGTGCACCCGGCTCGCCGCCCATCCCGAGGAGGGGCCGACGGTCCGCGCCGACACCACCGGGACGGCCGACGCGGAAAGCCCCTACGCGCGGCACGCGTTCGGCGCGCACTTCGCCGAGGTCGCCGTCGACACCGTCACCGGCGAGGTCCGGGTGTGCCGGCTGCTCGGCGTCTTCGCCGCCGGGCGGATCCTCAACGCCCGCACCGCACGCTCCCAGTTCACCGGTGCCATGGTCATGGGCCTCGGCATGGCCCTCACCGAACACAGCACCCTGGACCCGGCGTTCGGCGACTTCCCCGAGGCCGACCTCGCCTCCTACCACGTGCCCGTCCACGCCGACGTCCCCGGCATCGAAGCCGACTGGATCGACGAACACGACACCCACCTCAACCCCATGGGCAGCAAGGGCATCGGCGAGATCGGCATCGTCGGCACCGCCGCCGCCCTCGGCAACGCCGTCCACCACGCCACCGGCATCCGCTTCCGCACCCTCCCCCTCACCCCCGACCGGATCCTCGCCGGCCTGCTGTCCGAGGGGTGACGGTGACGGGACCGGCGTGGGAGCACCCCTGGGAGTACCCCTGGGAGTACGTCTGGGAGTACGACGGCTACCGGCCCGCGGAGGAACGCCTTCGGGAGTCCCTGTGCACCCTCGGCAACGGCTACTTCGCCACCCGCGGGGCGCTGCCCGAGTGCACCGCGGACGACGTGCACTACCCGGGCACCTACGCGGCCGGCTGCTACAACCGGCTCACCTCCGAGGTCGCCGGGCGCCGGATCGAGAACGAGGACATGGTCAACCTGCCCAACTGGCTGCCGCTGCGCTTCCGGCCCACAGGCGGGGACTGGCTCACCCCGGACACCGTGCCCGTCACCGAGCACCACCAGGTGCTCCACCTCGATCCCGGCCTGCTGGAACGCCGTACCCGCTACCCGATCGGACCCGGCGCCACCCTCCTCGTCCGGCAGGTGCGCCTGGTCCACCTGGCCGACCCCCACCTCGCCGCGCTGCGCACCGAGTTCACCGCCGAGGGCCACACCGTCGAGCTGGACGTCGAGGCCGCGCTCGACGGACGCGTCACCAACTCCGGCGTCGCCCGCTACCGGGACCTGGACGGCCGGCACCTCAGCCACATCGAGGTCGGCACCAGCGCACCCGGCACGGTCTGGCTGCGCTGCCGCACCCGGGTCTCCGACATCGGCTTCGGACTGGCCGCCCGGCTGACCGCCGGGGTGCCGGTCACCCACGCCAACGAGGCCCACCGCGCCGTCCAGCGGCTCCGGTTGTCCCTGCCGCCCGGCCGGACGGCCACCGTCGACAAGACCGTCGCCCTGCACACCTCCCGGGACCCGGCCATCAGCGACCCGCTGCGCGCGGCCGTGGACCGGGCCGGCGCCGCCCCCGGCTTCGACGAACTGCGCGAGACCCACCACGCCACCTGGGAGCAGCTGTGGCGGCGCACCGCGCTCGACGTGCCCGGCGAGGCGGGCAGCATCCTGCGCCTGCACCTGTTCCACGTGCTCCAGACCCTTTCGCCGCACACCGCCGACCTGGACGTCGGCGTCCCCGCCCGCGGCCTGCACGGCGAGGCCTACCGGGGCCACGTCTTCTGGGACGAACTCTTCGTCCTGCCCTACCTGAACCTCCACCTCCCCGAGGTCTCCCGCGCCCTGCTCCGCTACCGCCACCGCCGCCTGGACGCCGCCTGCCACGCGGCCCGCGACCTCGGCCGGGGCGGCGCGCTCTACCCGTGGCAGAGCGGCAGCGACGGCCGCGAGGAGACCCAGCAGCTGCACCTCAACCCGCGCTCCGGCCGCTGGCTGCCGGACCACTCCCGGCTCCAGCACCACGTCGGCTCGGCCGTGGCCTACAACGTCTGGCAGTACTGCGAGGCGACCGGCGACATCGAGTTCCTGCACGGCGAGGGCGCCGAGGTGCTCCTCCAGATCGCCCGCTTCTGGGGGCAGTCGGCGACCTGGGACGACCACCTCGGCCGGTACCGCATCCGGGGCGTGGTCGGCCCCGACGAGTACCACGACGCCTACCCCGGCGCGGACCGGCCCGGCCTGGACGACAACGCGTACACCAACGTCACCGCCGCCTGGGTGCTCATCCGCGCCCTGGAACTGCTGCACGGCCTGCCCGAGCCGCGCCGCCGGGAGCTCACCGAGCTGACCGGTCTCGGCGAGGACGAACCCGACCGCTGGACGGAGGTCTCCCGCCGCCTGCACATCCCCTTCCACGACGGGGTGATCAGCCAGTTCGACGGCTACGGCGACCTCGCCGAACTGGACTGGGCGGGCTATCGCGGACGGTACGACGACATCCGGCGCCTGGACCGCATCCTGGAGGCGGAGGGCGACACCGTCAACCGGTACAAGGCGTCCAAACAGGCCGACGTGCTGATGCTCGGCTACCTCTTCTCACCGCTCGAACTCCGCGCGCTGTTCCAGCAGTTGGGCTACCACCTGGACGAGCACATCTGGCTCGCGACCGTGGACCACTACCTGCACCGCACCAGTCACGGCTCCACCCTCAGCGGCCTGGTCCACGGCTGGATCCTGGCCCGCGCCCGCCGCTCCGACGCCTGGAGCTTCGTCCAGGAGGCGCTGCGCGGCGACATCGCCGACCTCCAGGGCGGCACCACCGGAGAGGGCATCCACCTCGGCGCGATGGCCGGCACGCTCGACCTCGTCCAGCGCGGACTGACCGGGCTGGAGACCCGCGCCGGCGGCCTGTGCCTCGACCCGGTCCCGCTGCCCGAGCTGTCCTCCTACGGCTTCGGCATCCGCTACCACGGCCACTGGGGCGTCCGGCTGCGCCTGCGCAGCGGCCTGCTGGAGATCGCCGTACCGGACTCCGACCGCTCACCCATCGACGTCCGCCTGCGCGACCGCGTCATACCGGTGGGGCCGGGGGAGACGGCCCGGCTGGTGCTGCCGGACTGAGGCCCGGCCACCGGCCCCCGGGGCGAGGCGCGCCGGGCGGGGACTCAGCCTTCCGCGACCGGGTACCGGTGCACCGGCGGCAGACCGGGCAGCAGTCCCGGCCACACCGTGTCCAGGACGTGCGCGCTCGGCGTGAACAGCGGCCGGGCGAGACCGGGCAGGTCGGCGGGCTCGTGCCACTCCCAGCGGCGGACCAGCCGTGGCTCGGTGACGACCGGCTCGCCGGTGAACGCCGTGACCTGGACGGCGGCCGTCACCCGGGGCATGCCCTCCACGGAGTCCATCAGGACCGCCCGCACCCGCGCGCCGACGGGATCGGCCTTCAGGGACGTCTCCTCCTCCAGCTCCCGCACGGCCGCCGCGGCGAAGTCCTCGCCCGGCTCGTTCTTGCCGCCGGGCAGCTCCCACACGCCCCGCACCGACCAGCCCAGCAGCACCCGCCCCGCCGCATCCGTGACGACGACACCGGCCCCGGTCAGGGCGTGCGGAGCGGGCCGGCCCTTGCCGGCGCAGACCAGCCCGGCGGGAGCGGGGCCGCGCAGGACGAGCAGGGCCAGGCCGTCGGCGTCGTACCGCCCGGCGGACTCCCAGCCCGCGCACAGCAGCCCGATCTCCTCCTCGTCGAGCGCCACGCCCCGCTCGCGCTCCGGTACGGCGTCCACCACCGGGGTGATCACGCAGAGCGCGCCGCCGGGACGCAGCCGCTCCCGCAGCCGGCCGAGCACCCGCGTGCGGTCGCGGACGAACGCCCAGCCGAGCCGGACGGTGATCAAATCGTAGATGCCATGGGGTAGTTGATCCAGGTCGTCGCGTTCGATGTCCAGCTGCCGGTACGTCACCCCGTCCGCGCCGGCGCTCCGGGCCCCGGCGAGCGCGACGGCGGACCAGTCCACGGCGTCCACCAGGTACCCGGACGCGGCCAGGTGGCGGGCGAGTTCGCCGAGCCCGCAGCCGACGTCCAGGCAGCGCCCACCCGCCGGAACCGGGACGTGCTCGGCTAGCAGCCGGCGCTCGGCGGGGCCCAGGGACCGGAACCGGCCGCCGCGCGCGTAGTGCGCGTCCCACTCCTCGGGTTTCAGCTGTGCCACCGGGCCTCCTCATGACGGTCGATACGCGGACAAGGGGATCATGACCTGGTCACGGCCGGGACACACCGCCGTCCCCGATCTCGACGGCGCCCCCCGGCGGGACCACCATGGGAGGGCGGTCGAGGACGAGAGGAGCCGCCGCACATGAGGGTGACCGACGCGCCCTTGCGCGTCCTGGCCGTGGACGACGAGGAACCCGCGCTCGAAGAACTGCTCTACCTGCTGGGGGAGGACCCGCGGGTCGGCACCGCCGTGCCCGCCCTGGAGGCCACCGAGGCGCTGCGCCGGCTGAGCCGGGCCATGGCGGAGGGCCCGGGTGGCACGGAGGGCTTCGACGTCGTCTTCCTCGACATCGACATGCCCGGCCTCAGCGGTCTCGAACTCGCCCGGCTGCTGGGCGGGTTCGCCGCTCCGCCGCTCGTCGTCTTCGTCACCGCCCACGAGGACTTCGCCGTGCGCGCCTTCGACCTCAAGGCGGTCGACTACCTGCTCAAGCCGCTCCGCAAGGAGCGCTTCGCCGAGGCCGTACGACGGGTCGCCGAGCTCGTCCGGGCCGGACAGGGCCCCCGCCCGGCCGCCCCCGTGCCGCCCGCGCCCACGGCACCCGCCCTCGGCGACCAGGTGCCCGTCGAACTGGGCGGGGTGACCCGGTTCGTGCCCCTCGCCGACATCACCCACGTCGAGGCGCAGGGCGACTACGCGCGGCTGCACACCGGCCAGGGCAGCCACTTGGTGCGGATACCGCTGTCCACCCTGGAGGAGCAGTGGCGCTCCCGCGGCTTCGTCCGGATCCACCGCAGCCGGCTCGTCGCCCTCGGCCGGATCGAGGAACTCCGCCTGGACGGGGGCAACGTGAGCGTCCGGATCGGCGACCGGGTCCTCGCCGTCAGCCGCCGCAACGCCCGCGAGCTCCGCGACCTGCTGGCGGGCCGCGCGACCGGCCGGATGCGCTGAAGGGTGCGGGGAAGTGCCGTCACCCGTCCCGGCCGCCACGCGTGTTAGGTTCGTCGAATGAGTGCCCAAAACGGCTCGTTCTGCGTGGACTTGGACTTCACGGTGCCTCGGTCCGAGGTCTTCCGCGGCTTCGCCGACCCGTCCCTGCGGCGCCGCTGGTTCCGTCTCCCCGGCGGCTCCGCCACCGCCCGGCACGAACTGGACTTCCGGGTCGGCGCCGGCGAGACCGCCGGCAACGTCTTCGTCTCCGAGGACACCGAGGAACACCTCGCCTACCGCTCCCGGTTCCTGGACATCGTGCCGGACACCCGGATCGTCTACGTCTACGAGGCCGAGGTCGACGGCAGCCGCCGCTGGATCTCCCTCGTCACCGTCGAACTCGCCGACGAGCCCGCCGGCTCCCGCCTGACCTGGACCGAGCAGTACACCTGGCTCGTGCCGACCGGGGACGGCAGCCAGGACGCCGCCCACCTCCGCGGCGGCACGCGCCTGCTGCTCAACGGCCTGTCCACGGTCGTGAACCCCGACCGCCACCACGGCCTGCGCGTACGGCCCTGAGACCCGGTGCCGGGATCATCCGACCGGCGCCACGACCACGTCCCGCCTGGCGATGCCGGGGTCGGTGAACTCCAGCACCCGCTCGGCCTCGGCACTCAGCTCCCGCACGGCCCTCGCGGGCAGAGGCTCGAACGGCGTGAGGGTCAGGGTCACCGCCGTCCTGCGCCGGGTCGTGGCCCAGGTGCCGGCGACGAACCCGTCCCACAGGAAGGACGCCGGCACCCGCAGGTTCCTGGTGATCAGCCGGGGCCGGTACTCGGTGCGGACGATCCGGCTGCGGTCCTTGTGGGCGAGGACCAGACTGTCGAACTCCGGCAGCAGGCGGACCGGCGCCGGCGTGTCCGGGTCGGGGCGCGGCGCGTCGGGGAGGTCGTACACCACCCGGCCGTCCTCGGTGGTGAACGCGCGCAGCTCCGGGGCCAGCCGCTCGAACACGTCCGCCGCCTTCAGCCAGCCGAACTCGCGCAGGTCGGCGGGGCCGGCCGGGCCGTACGCGGCCAGGTAGCGGCGGACGAAGTCCTCCGCCGAGCTCTCCACGGCCGGCTCCGCGCCGAGCCAGGACCCGGCCATGGTCACCCCGCTGGAGGCGGGGAACGCCCACCGGTCCGCCGTCGGCACCATGACCAGGGGCAGGTTCATGCGCACGCGGTACCCGAGCGCCCGGTCATCGGCGTCGGGGAACTCGCGCCGCATCCGCTCCCGGATCGCCGCGAAGTCCAGCGGGCCGGCGTCGAGGACGCCACGGGCGACGGCCACCAGGCGCTCCTGGTCGATCTCCGGGCCGGCGATCCGCTTGGTGACACCGGCCGCCGCGGCCACCAGGGAGGGCTCCACCAGCGCGCGGAAGGCCAGGTAGTCGCGGGCGCTGAGCAGGTGCAAGGTGGCCCGGACGTAGGTGGCCCGGACCACCTCCCGTTTGTCCAGGGCCGTGCGCAGGTCGTCGGCGCCGAAGCCGGCCAGCCGGTTCCACAGGGCGAGGAACGGTGAACTCGGCTGCTGGGCCTGGAGGGCGAGCAGGCGTTCCACGGCGTCGGCCACGGACGTCCGTGCCCGCTCCAACAGCAACTGCCGGGCCAGGGTGGCACGGTTCAGCGCGCGACGGCTCAGGACGTCGGTCATGTCGCTCCTCGGATCGGGTGCAGCTCCCAGCGCCAAGCTAGGGCACGAGAGCGTCATCCCGGGAACCGCCGCCGGTGACGGAGAGTGCCCGGGTGGCTGCACCGATGGCGACCCCCCTCGGCAGCCGAGGCCGCCCCCGGCCCGGCTCACCTGCCCATCGGCGCGGATGCCGTCCGGCGGGACGGGTGACAGACTGAAGTGTCCGAGCCCGGGCCCGCGGCAGCCGGCTCGGGGCGTGCCCGTGCGCCGGCCGGATGGGAACCCTCCATGACTTCCGAGACCCCCGAAGCGCTGTACTCCCCGGACCGAACCGCCCTCCTGATCATCGACCCGTACAACGACTTCCTGTCCGAGGGCGGCAAGCTGTGGCCGCGCGGGAAGGAAGTGGCGGAAGGCGTCGGCCTGCTGGACCACATGCGCACCATGCTCGCCACGGCCCGCGGCCAGGGCTTCCGCGTCTTCATCGTGCCCCATCACCAGACGACGCCGGACGACTACGTCACGTGGGACCACCTGTCCCCGACCCAGCGGCGCATCGTGCGGCAGCAGACCTTCGCCGCGGGCAGCTGGGGAGCCGAGTGGCACCCCGACTTCCGGCCCGGCGAGGGCGAGTTCGTCACGCGCCAGCACTGGGCGTCGAGCGGTTTCGCCAACACGGACCTGGACTTCCTGCTCAAGCAGCACCACGTCCGGAACGTTGTGCTCATCGGCATGCGGGCCAACACCTGCGTGGACACCACCGCACGCTTCGGTCAGGAACTGGGCTACCACGTGACCCTCGTCCGTGACGCCATCGCCGCCTTCAGCTGGGAGGAGATGACGGCGACGTGCGACATCAACGCGCCTCTGTACGCCCACGCCGTCCTCACCACGGACGAGTTCGTCGACATCGTGAACGGCGGTGACAGCCGGTGAGCGGAACGCGCGGAGGGCTGGCCGGGCAGACGGTCGTGGTGGTGGGAGGCAGCGCGGGCATCGGCCTGGAGACCGCGCGCCAGGTACGTGCGGCCGACGGCGAACTGGTGCTCGTGGCGCGCGACGCCGAACGTCTGCGGCGGGCGGCGGACGAACTGCACCCGCGGAGCACCGCCGCGTTCGACGCCCGGGACAGCGGCCGTCTGGAGCGATTCCTCGGCGAGCTGCCCGGGCAGGTCGACCATGTGTTGGTCACGGCGGGCAGCCCGTCGTACACCCCCCTCGCCGAACTCGACCTGACCGACGCGGGGCGGGACTTCGGCGGGCGCATCGCGATGCTGCTCGCGGTGGCACGGGCGAGCCGGGAGAAGGTCAGGGCCGGGGGGACGCTGTTGTTCATCGGCGGTACCGGTGGCCGCCGGCCGGCCCCCGGGATGGCGGTGACGGGCGCCGTCACCGCCGCGCTGCCCGCGCTGACCGCCAACCTGGCACTGGAGGTCGCCCCCGTCCGGGTCAACCTGATCGCCGCCGGGTTCGTGGACACCCCCCTGTCGGCCTCCCTCCTCGGTGACCGACTGGAGGCTCGCCGCGAGGAGTTGAGAAGGACACTGCCCATCGGCCGGGTGGTCGGGCCGGCGGACGTCGCCGCCCTCGCACTGCACATCATGACCAACGGCGCCCTCACCGGCGCCACCTACGACATCGACGGCGGCCAGCAGCTCGTGACCCACTGACGCATCGAGACGGGGAGCGCAAGTCATGGACATGAAACTGGAGATCGTCGTGGTGCCGGTGGCCGACGTCGACCGTGCCAAGGACTTCTACACCGCCCTCGGCTGGAGGCTCGACGGGGACTTCGCCCCCGAGGAGGACTTCCGGGTGGTGCAGGTGACCCCTCCGGGTTCCCCGGCGTCGGTCATCTTCGGCCGATCGGTCACCGACCGGCCCCCGGGCTCGGCCCAGGGCCTGTACCTGGTCGTCGACGACATCGAGGCCGCCCACGAGGAGCTGACGCGGTGCGGCGCCGACCCGAGCGAGGTGTTCCACGACGCCGGCGGGATCTTCCACCACGCCGGCACCGAGGCCCGGGTGCCCGGTCCCGACCCGAAGCGCGGCAGTTACGGCTCCTACCTGGCCTTCAGCGACCCGGACGGCAACGGCTGGTTCCTCCAGGAGGTCACCACACGCCTCCCGGGCCGGCTGGATCCCACGACCACCTCGTACTCCTCGGCCGACGACCTGGCCGGCGCCCTGCGGCGGGCCGCGGCGGCGCACGGGGAACACGAGGCCCGCATCGGCACGGAGGACCCGGACTGGCCGGACTGGTACGCGCGGCACATGGTCGGCGAACAGTCCGGCACGGAACCGCCCTCCTGAACCCGGCCGCCGGTGAACCGGGCGTCCTGGCGTTCGTACGGCTCGCGCCGGCCTGGCAGGATGCACGGTGACATGGAGCGTGGGGAGGCGACGGCTTCGATGGACCCGAGTTCGATCAGTGTGCTGGTGACCTTCGTCGGCGGGCCGGCCGACGGCCGGACCGAGCACCTGCCGCTGTTCGAGGCGACGAGCCAGGTCACCGTAGGCGGGGTGACCTACGGGTGCGACCCGGGCCCGCCTCCGGAGGTGCGCGACACTCCGGAGGGGCTGGCCCAGGTGATGCGACCTGTCTGAGGCACGGGGAGGCACGGGGGTGCGCTCCCGTGGACGGCGAGCCCGCCCGAGGCATCCGTCAGACCGGGCAGAAGTCCTCGCGGGCCGCCACGAACTCCTCGATCGTCCCGGCGGGGCGCCGGTCAGGCGCTCCACGTCGCCGGAAGCCCGGTCGTAGCGGTTCTGCCGGTGCAGGCGGCACATGGTGACGATGTGCCGCTCGACGCGCGGCGGCAGGCCGATCACGGAGAGCACCTCCTCGCGCCACCGGTCGAGGAGCACGTCCCCGTACGACACCGGACTCCCCAGCGCCTTCGAGAAGGCCTCGGCCATCTCCGTCATGTCCACGGTGCGCGGCCCGGTCAACTCGTGCGCGTGTCCCACGTGGGGCAGGGGGTCGCGCAACACGGCCGCGACCGTCCGGGCGACGTCGTCCACGGCGATCGGCGAGGTGCGCCCCGCTCCGAACGGCAGCACGATCGCGGGTGGGCGCGCGCGTCGCTCAAATGCCCAGAAGGACAAGGGTGTTGGTGAGCTCGACTCCACGGCCGAGCCAGGAGGCCAAGCATGCGCTCGGGGCGCCGGTTCCCTGCACGCGTCCGGTCAGGTGTGCGCCCAGTGCTGTGACCGGGACGGTCCACCGTGATCGGAAGGCGGCTCGCGGGACGAGCGGACGCGCAGCGGCTGGTATTACTGGGGCATGCAGGAAGAGACGGCACGCTCCGCGATCGACACGTTCATCTCCGCGTTCAACGCCTCGGACGACAGCTATGTGACTGCCCTGCTCTCCCAGGCCCTGACCTCAGACGTGGTCTTCTGGGGGCCGTTGGGTCGCAGCGAAGGAATCGCTGCGGTCGAGCGGTTCGTGCTGGACATCCGGCGCCACCCGGCGGGGACCGGCACGATGGTGCGCTGCTCGGCGGTGGACATGCCTGACGAGTGGGCCCGGTACCAGTGGGTCTTCACCACGCCGGATGGCGGCCCCCGCCTGGCGGGAACGGACGTCGTCCATCTGCGGCGGAGCCTCATCGACCAGGTCATCGTCTTCGCGGGGGAGATCAAGCCGTCCGTCTCCTGAGTCGCCCTCCTGTCGCTGTCCTTCTCGTGAACTTGTCCCTTTCGGCACTCCGGGGCTGCGGTTCGCGGTCGGTCAGGCAGCGGCGTTGAGGGGCGTCCGCCCCGGCGGATGCCCTTCTCGCCGCGGATGCGGGCGCGTTCCTTGCGTTGGGCGGCGAGTACGTCGGGGTGGCGGGCGTTGGCGTTGCGCCGGCGCGGGTAGCGGTGCAGTGCCTGGGTCTGCGTGGGGTGGCGCCGGTGTGGGCGGAGAGGTCGTCCAGGATGATGTGGATCGGGGCGCCGTCGGGTCGGGCGGCGCGGCTCGACTTCAGCGCGGCCAGGGTGTTGACGGTGCCCTCGCGGCGGCGGTCGACACCCCACAGGGGGGCGTCGCCCACGGAGCAGCAACCGTGTGTTCTGGACCGCTTCCCGGACCAGGTCTTCGCAGGGCAAGCCAAACCGGTTGGGATCAGGTCGCGCACGGTGTCCTCATCGGCCCGGACCAGCTGGGCGATCACCGGCACCCGGTTCCCGCCCGCCGAAGCGAGCAGCATCATCGCCCTCCGGCATACGCGGACACGGCACTGGGCAGTGGGACGAAGGGAGTCGAAGGTCACGGTGAGTCGCACCCAACCGCCTGGGCCAGGGACGAGCGCCCGGCCATGCCGCAGTGGTGGGTGATGTGGAGGAGGTATGTGTGCCGGACGACGTGTGATCTGCGTATACAGGCTGCGTGTTAGCCTGCCCGCGGTCACGATCGAACGCGTGCGGGGGAGACGGCGGTGGGCTCGGACGGTTACCAGGTCAAGGCAGGCATGACCGGGCAGGCCCAGCAACTCGACGACGCCGGCACGGACATGGACGGCGTCGGCTCGGCCGTGAAGTCCCGCACGAGTTACTCGTACGGCGAGGTCGGCGGCCAGGACGCCGCGTCGGCGCTGAACGCGTTCGTCACGGCCTGGGAGGCGGAGGCCAAGACACTGGCGTCGGCGCTGCACGAGCTCGGCGGCAAGGTGCAGTTGGCCAAGAAGACCTACCAGGGCACCGACAGCCTGGTGAAGACGCACGCGGACGGCGTCCCCGTCGGCGGCGCGAGCGGCCTCACCGACACATCGGCGCGGGGCGGGCGCACCTCGGTCCTGTCGAGCTACTGAGGAACGGGCCGGTGTCGTTCTTCTCCTCTCCTCTCGACTCCCCTTCCCTCCGTCTCACGTGGCTAGCGGGGCTGTCCGAGAAGATGCTCGCCGCCGGGAGCAAGAACGAGCTCCTCGACCTGATCGACGACGCCCTCTCGGTGCCCGAACCGGGCGGCGACCCGGCCGTGCTGGAGGGTCTGGCAAGCCTCTACCGCGGCCAGGTCGACCACGTCGGCAGCGTCTTCGACCAGGTCGACCGGGTGGGCCGCAAGGGCCTTTTGGAGGTGTGGGTCGGCGACACGAGCGTCCTCGCCTCCGACGTGGTGAAGGCCGCCGGGCGGTCCGTGAACCGGATGAGCGAGGCGTTCCAGGGCTGCGCGACGGTGCTGCTGACGCTGGCCGACGCGATCGGCGCCGCGCAGCGCAAGGACGAGCAGGGCCGCGGACAGCTGCTGGAGCAGAAGAAGACGCTCGGCGGCAAGGACGGCTTCTTCGACGACCTGCACGAGAACGACGAGGAGGAGTGGGACCGCAAGAACGCCGCCCACTTCGGCTCCTTTGCGGTCGACCTGATGCACGCCGCCGTGGCCGACGCCCAGGAGGCCACCCGCGTCGCGGCCCGGGACCTGAACAAGTGGGCCGCCGAGGCACGGGCCGGGAAGATGGGGACCAGCGAACTCACCGCCGTCGACAAGCTGATGCTCGCCGACACCGGCGTGGCGGGCGCCGACGCGGCACTGAACGAGATCCTCACGGCCGGCGACCTGGAGCGCGCGTCGGCGCGCATGGACCTGCTGAGCCTCGACGACGAGACGGCCATGGAGCGGATGCTGGCGAAGTCGGACAGCCCGCAGGAGCGGGCCTACCTGATGAAGGCCCTGGCCGCCGGGCACAGCGTCGCCGAGATCGAGACGTTCCAGAACAAGATCCACGGCAAGGGCCCGGCCTGGCTGCGCCGGCACCTCACTCCGGTGGTCACCGCCGCGGACAGCAGGGACGACGAGGGCCTGGCGCCGGACGGCTCGAACAACAACAAGGACTACGTCACGTTCGACGGCCAGCGCTGGATCCAGGGCGGCGACGGCTCCGAGGGCACCTGCGTGGCCTCGTCCACCGTCACGTCCCGCGCCATGGTCGACCCCCTCTACGCGCTCGACCTCACCGGCGGCCCCGACGGGCAGCAGGACGACCCCGACGCCTTCAGACAGCGCCTGGTGGCCGAACAGCACCGGCTGCACACCGAAGGCGACGGCGGCGAGAACTGGGGCGGCATGGGGCCCGAGGGGCAGGAACGGATCAACGACACCACCGTCGGCAGCGCCACCGGCACCGACTACGAGCGGCAGGACCTGAACAGCGCCGCCGACCGCAGGGCGGTCCTCACCGAGGTCGAGAAGTCGGTGGCGCGGGGACGGCCGGTGCCGGTCGACGTCTCGGGCAAGGAGGGCGCCCACGCGATGACCATCATCGCCCAGGAGGGTGACATGCTTCAGGTGTACAACCCCTGGGGCTCGACCACCTGGGTCAGCGAGGACGACTTCATCAACGGCCACATGGGCAAGGCTTCCAACAGTGATCTCCCCAACGCGTACAGCGTCTATCTCCCGCGGTAGCAGGGGCGGTGCCGCGATCGCGGTGGCCGCGCTCCTCGCTCTCGCCACGGGCTGCGGCTCGGGCACCGGCGAACCGGCCGGCGGCTCCACGAGCGCCGCGGGCCGTCCGGCCGGCCACCCGGTGAAGGACACCAGCATCACCGCCCGGCCGGGTGAGCGCTTCTCGCTCACCGTCGACCAGAACGCCTCCACCCGCGAGTACTGGTACCTGGTCGACCCCGCGCCCGACAGCTCGGTGCTGGTCAGCCGCGGCCGTGACTACGCGTCCGACTCCGGCGACGAGCCGGTGGACGGCGCCGGCGGCCGGCTCACCTTCACCTTCGAGGCCAAGGGCAAGGGCACCACCCGGTTCACGCTGCTGCACTGCACGTTCACCACCTGCCAGGGCAACACCTCCACCCGGCCCCCCGAGACGACCGGCCCCTCCGCCACCCCGACCACGGCGGCGGCCACCCCCTCCCAGCCCCCCCAGCGCATCACCTACACCGTCACCGTCCGCTGAGGGACGGGACACCCGAGGCCCCGCCATGAACGACGACGCCCCGTACCCGCCGGACCGCCCGGACGACGAGCTGGCCCGGCTCGACATCACCGTCCTGCTGCGGTACGGCCTCACCGCCGAGCCCGGCACCCGGCGCACCGCCCTGTTCGGCGACGGTGCCGCGGCTGCGGCCGTCGTCCTCGACCGCCTCGGCACCGAGCCGCGCTCGGTCGCCTTCCTCGCCGACACCGTGCGCGCCGGCGGACTCGCCCGCGCCGCGGAGCTGCCCGAGCCCCTGCCCCGCCCGGAGGCGGCCGTCCTCGTACGGGAGTGGCTGCGGGCCGGCGCCGAACTCGCGGGCGGGATCGCCGCCGACGACACCGCGGCCACCTGGCTGCACGCCGTCGCGACCGTCATCGAAGTGAAGCGGCTGACCCGGGCGCGGGGCCGGAGTGCGTGATCGGGCCGACCCGTCCGCGTCCGCCGGTGGCCGTGCCGCGCTCATGCCTCGGGAATGGTGATCCCGAGGCTGAGGGGGTCCCGTTCGTCGGGGTCCGGTCCGTGGCGTACACCGGTATCCAGAGCGTCGACGCGGGTGATCTCCCCGGCCGACAGTGCGAAGTCGAACACGTCGAAGTTCTCGGCGATGCGCGCGGGGTTGGTGGATTTCGGGATCGCCGAGCGCCCCTGTTGCAGGTGCCAGCGGAGCATGACCTGCGCCGGCGTCTTCCCGTGCGAGTCGGCGATCTCGCGCAGTACGGGATCCGAGAGCGTGCTCCTGCGGTGTTCGCCCCAGCCCGGATAGAACGTGATGCCGCCGATCGGCGACCACGCCTGGGTGAGGATGCCGTACTCGGCGTCGGCCTGCCGCACCTGGGGCTGGGTGAAGTAGGGGTGCAGCTCGACCTGGTTCACGGCGGGCACGACGTCGGCGCGTTCGAGCAGCTCGGCCAGGTGCCGGGGCATGAAGTTGCTGACTCCGACGGACCGGACCCGCCCGTCGGACAGGAGCTTCTCCAGCGCCCGGTAGGCAGCGACGGTCGCGTCGAACGCCTTCGGAGCCGGCTGGTGGAGGATCAGCAGGTCGATCCGCTCCACGCCGAGCTTCCCGGCGGCCTTGTCGAAGGCGTGCAGGGTCTGCTCGTACCCGTAGTCGCTCACCCAGACCTTGGTCTCGATGAACACCTCCGAGCGGTCCAGCCCGGAACGGCGGATGGCCTCGCCCACCTCGCGTTCGTTTCCGTACGCGGCAGCGGTGTCGATGTGCCGGTAGCCGGTCCGCAACGCGGTCTCGACCGCTTCGGCGGTCCCCTCGGGGGGTGACTGGAAGACGCCGAAGCCGAGGGCCGGCATCTCGACGCCGTTGTTCAAGGTGAGAGGGGGAATGGTCATGGCGACCACCGTAGGAAGTCCCGGCACTGCGAGGGAGAGGAAGCCAGTACCCCCCTCGCAGGGAATAGCCGGGACGCGGGACCGACAGGTGGGTCGCGACGGCAGTCGGCTGCGTTGCCCGCGGGTGCGGTCAGCGGTGCTTGACGCCGGTCCGGGCGGCGGGAGCGAGGGTGGGTTCGGTGACGGGGGCGGCGCCGAGGGCCCGGTCGACGGACCGCTCGTCCGGAGCCGGGCCGGCGGCCGGACCGCCCCCTACGAGACGGCAGCACGCGCCGGCATGGGCCACTGAGCCAACCGCTCTGAGAGATCCGAGAGCCCACGGCATCGCGGCCCGCGCGTGCCCCTGACCCCTGTTTGTCGTCTGCGCAGGTGGGGACCCGGCCGACCATGAGTACTACGCCACGCCGACGCCCGCGGATGCGGCCAAGCCGCCTCCTGCGGCTGCTGGACCGCCTGGAGCGGGAGCCCAGGGCCGACGCGGTGATCGACGGGATCCGCAAGGGGGTGCGGGCCCTGCCGCTCGGCGACGGGCGGGACCTCCTGCACGGCAGGTGGCTGGGGCACCCGGTGCATCCGCTGATGGTGCAGGTGCCGATCGGCAGCTGGTTGTCGGCGGCGGTACTGGACCTGTACCCCGGCCGCTCCCGTGAGGCGGGCCTCCTGGTCGGCGTCGGCCTGGCCTCCGCCGCACCCGCGGCCCTGGCGGGCTGGGTCGACTGGGCGGAGCTGCACCGCCAGCAGCGGCGTGTCGGACTGGTGCACGCCCTCGCGAACTCGGCGGCCGTCGGTCTGTACGCCGCCTCGCTCACCAGCCGCGCCAAGGGACGGCACGCGGCAGGCCGGGCCTACGGCTTCCTGGGGCTGACGGCGGTCGCACTCGGCGGCATGCTGGGCGGCCACCTGGCCTACCGCCAGGCATCCGGCGCCAACCACGCCGAAGAGGTCCCGCACATCGTCACCCGGGGCTGGCACCGGATCGGAACGGTGGCCGAGTTCCCGGTCGACCGGCCGGTACGGCGCAGCGTGGACGACGTCCCGGTCCTGGTCGTCCGGGAAACCGGAGGACAGATCCATGCCCTGGCCGAGCGGTGCAGCCACCTCGCCGGGCCGCTCTCCGAGGGCACCGTCTCCGACGGCTGCGTCCAGTGCCCGTGGCACGGCAGCGTCTTCCGGCTCTCGGACGGCTGGAACGTCCGCGGCCCGGCCACCGCGCCCCAGCCGTCCTTCGACAGCCGGGTCACCGACGGCCACGTCGAGATACGCCTGCGTCAACAGCACGGGGACGGGCAGGCGCCGGACGAGACGCGGTCCTGACCGCGGTCGCCACGTCACGGCTCAGCCGACTAGGGCGTGGTGCTCTGGGCGAGGATCAGGTCGGTGACTGCGGGCAGACCGCCTTCGGCAAGCGCGGCGCGCTGCCGGTCCGCGCCGGTGCCGCTTCGCAGAAGCCGGTGGACCAGGGCCGTCACCTGCCGGTTGTCGCCCGACGCGTCGAGCGCGGGGGCGACGTGGCGCAGCAGTTCGTACAGCATCTCGCCGGCCCGGCGTTGCCGGCCACCGGGGTCGACCAGGGTGCTGCTCAGTCCGTGGCGGGCCGCGTGCCACATGCTCGCCTGGAGCAGTTCCTGGTCGCAGTCGAGCGCGGGAGCGCCGACGGCGGCCTCCGCCAGCGCGGTCTCCACGAGGGCCCGTACCAGGCCCGTGAGCATCACCGCGTCGTCCGCGCGCAGCTGCACGTCCAGGCACCGGACCTCGATGGTGGGGTACCGCGCCGAGAGCCGGGCCTGCCAGTACAGCTGACCGGTGTCCGAGATCAGACCGCTGTCCAGCAGCTGTTGCACGCGCCGGTCGTGGTCGGCGATGTCGGCGAAGTGCGGGGGCATGCCGCTGACCGGCCAGCGGCTGAAGATCACGGTGCGCCAGCTGGCGAACCCCGTGTCGTGACCGTCCCACAGCGGGGAGTTCGCGGACAGGGCGGTGAGGGCCGGCAGCCACACCCTGATCCGGTTCAGGACCTGCACGCCGGTCTCCCTGCTGGGGACGCCGACGTGCACGTGCATGCCGTTGACCAGCTGCTCCGCCACGAGCTGGGGCGCCTGGGTGAGCATGGCCCGGTACCGGGCCCGGTCGGTGACGGCCACGGGGTGGCCGTGGCGCAGCGGGGGAGTGGCGCAGGCGGCGATCCGGCAGCCGTGCGCCTCGGCGGCCGCCCCGAGGGCGTGCCGCAGCCGCAGCAGGTGCCCCCCGACCTCCTCCAGGGTGGCGCACACCGGCGTGGCCACCTCGACCTGCGCCTGCAACAGCTCGCACTGCACCTCCCGGTCGGCCACGAGGTGCCCCAGGCCCGCGGCTGCTCGCACCTTGTCCCCCAGAGGGACGGGCAGACCCGTGACCGGGTCGAGCAGCAGGTACTCCTCTTCGACACCGATCGTCGTCATCGATCGCCTTCTGTTCCGCCCGGGTGCGCCGCCGGACTGGCTCCCGATGCGCCTGGCCGGTGCATCGCACGGCGAGGACTCGTCGGGAGAGTCACTCGCGATGCCCGAGTGCCGCACCCACGTCGCGGTAAACCATCACCTGTCGCCGATCATCACGATATGAGCGGATATCCCTGGCGGGCGGACCGCCGTCAGACTCCGCCACACAGGCCGCCGTAGGGCGGGACCACGACGCTGCGGGGGGAAGGGTCGGCAACGGGTCGGTGTGAGTCCTGGAACACCTGGCGACAGCTGATCGAACCAGGGAAACGATGTAGCCTCCGGAGAACGCCCTTGACCCGCAAGAAGCGGGCAGGGAGCAGACAGACCGGGAGTTTCCTCGTGCTTCGTACCATGTTCAAGTCCAAGATCTAGCGTTTGAGTGTTTCCGCAGGTCAGAGCCCTGATCGCTGCCTCCGGGTCAGTAAATGGTCAGCATTGGGCCGGACGGTTTCCGGCTTGCTGACCCGTACCGGGGCGGGGCTTGCTGCGCTGACCGGCGCGTCAAGTCAGTCGTCGCCAGAAGGCGCCTCCTCGGCCTCGATGGCCCGCTGCGCTCATCCGCGATCGCTTGCAAGCCTGGAGACGGCTCGGGCCGACCAGGGGCCGCCGAGGCTGTCAGGTCCTCGAAGACATGCCGCCCTGCCAGGGCGGACCCTGTGCTGCTGTTTCCCACGCGATCTGTCGAGCAAGATGGGTGCCGAGCCGGGGCAATTTCTTGACGTACTCGTCGGATGAAAACCATCAACCAGCCTTAGGCGCGTCGCCCGTGTCTCGGGGGAGATCTTCTAGCCTGGCAAGAACTCCTTCAGACAGCGTCTTAAATTCCTTGAAGCAGGTTTTCACGTATTGCTGGGTGCTGCCGAGTGCACCATCAGCCGGCCGCAGATCGAACATTGGCTTGCGTGCGTCGTGCGCGAGGGGCATCAAACTGCGATAATTCCTCATGGTGGCAATGCGGTGGCTATCGTCCCCTCGCGAGGGCGGGGATTCACCGAGGACTGCTGAGGAATAGACCCAGGGAATGCGCTGGAGCCATCGCTCGTACGCCTTGACTGGTCTGTCAAGTCGCATTTCTGGCTGCATGATGACGTACCCCAGCGGCTGCATGCTCGCGCGAGGGGCGGAGATGTTATCGGGAACCCTTGGCAGGACGAGGGACTGCCAGTCGGTGCGCCATTGGCGCAGGGTCGGACCCAGGTTGCTCAGGCCCTTCAGCGAGAACAGGTCCGCGGCCAACGGCATTAGCACCGTGTCAGCTGAGATTAGGGCGGCCCGGTTGATGGCACCCAGGTTGGGGCCGACGTCGATCAGGACGATGTCGGCGTCCACGGACCGCGCCGCCTGCTCGGTGATGCGGTGGAACGACGTGGATGTGCGAATGGCGGCGACGTCGCCCGCATAGGCGCGTGACCATTCATTGGACAGTTTGTCCTCGAAGCGGCTCAGGTCGAGACTGCCCGGCAGCAGCCATAGGTCCGGCTGGAGCCGAACCGGCTCGACGACAGCGATGTCACCGGTGCCCTCCAGGATGGGACGGACGGCGTCGGCAATGGTCTGACCGCTGCGCACCCGCCCCGTACCCGGCAGGCCCGCCATGGCCGCGCCTTGGTTGATGAGCTCGGAAGAGTTCTCCCACAGTTCCTCGATCTCTGTTTCCTCTAGGCACATCGACGTGAGGTTGGCCTGAGGATCGAGGTCGACCGCCAGCACACTTAGGCCGAGTCGCCTGATCATGTGGGCGAGATGGTAGGTGAGGGTCGTTTTACCCACCCCACCTTTATTGTTGAACAACGCGATCGAGGTCATGCGGCTCTCCGGATGACGACAGCCCAGGACGTGTCGTCGACCTGGAACTCGGCGGGTGGGTTTCCATTGGTCTCTAGCGCCTTTTTCACCCGGCCAATACCCCGGCCGAACCGGTTCACGTAGCCGAGACCCTTCATCGCGGCGGCCAGGGAAGGATTGCGGTAATCGGTGACCCGGTCGAAGTTGTCGTCCCGGACCTGCCCGAAGGGGCCACCGGGGTTGGTGACCTCGATGCGGTCGTCGAACCACACGATGCGGGTCGGCGCGTAAGAGGTCTCGTAATTTCGGTGCATGAGGGCATTCATGCAGAGTTCGCGTAGTGCTTCCAGCGGATAGTCTGGGCGAGGCGTCTCGCGGAAGCCGTCCTCCACGAGGCGAGTGCGCAGGTTACTCCGCAGAAGGGGTTCGAGCCGTGCCGACAGCCCTACCAGGTTCTGACGCAGTTCCTGCTCGTCCGCGACGGGGGCGTCGAGGTCCATGCCCTGATAGCGGACGAACTGGAGGTACGCCCCGGGAATGTGACTTCCGGGGTCGAGACCGATGGTGAGTAGGCCGAGCACGGTCGGCGCGCCGCCCGGCGTCATGAGGTGGAGTGACGACAACTGAAGGTTGACGGGACGGCCGTTCTCCTCGATCACCTCGGGCGCGACCATGGATGGTAGGTACGACTGCCGGAACAGGTCAAGGTCTAGGTCTTCGAGGCGGGTGAGAGGCAGCGGGCGTGTGTCGAACGGGATGTCCTTGGCGCGACGACGCTCCGCCAGCACACGCTCGTCCTCTCGGCTCGCCCTGCGTGTGGTGGGGCCGGGACGGACCCAGATAACGCCCTCGAACCGGACTGGTGGAGTGGCGCATGCCTCGACATGAAGGCGGATGACCGGTTTACCTCGAAAGATGGCCCTATCGACGGTGAGGGACGGGCGGTCGAGGATGCGCCCGTCGTCCCGCAGCTCGGTAAGCTGAAGGAGTGCTCGGTCGCTCAGGTCGACGTCGTCGACAGGATGTCCCTTGTCATCGACACCGATGAGGATGTCGCCACCACCGTGGCCCCCCAAATCGTTGGCCATGGCGCACACCGCGTTTGCGATGGCGTCTCCGCGCTTCCCTTCGCGTTTAGCGGTGCGCTTGAACTCGAGGGACGCGGTCTCCTGCGTGCCCAGGAGGTCGGCAAGATCCGTTCTGTTGTCGCTCACGGTGTCCATTGTGCCGTGCGGGTGCGCTGCTCAGTCGTGATCCAAGCCCTGCGGCGGATCATGGCTGGCGCCTGTGCGCCTCCTATTCCGCCCACGGTCCTGCGGGAGGACGGGCGAGGCTCCGCACCCAGTGGTCGGCCAGGACGTCAGCCAGGAGGAGGCCGCGGCCGGTCATGGTCATCGCGTCCGGGTCAGCGGTAGCCAGCGCAGTCCGGAGGGTGTCCTGGCTTGCTGGCTTGATTCGACGACCGTTCCCCTGGTAGCTGTAGGCGGCGAAGAGCACGACCGGTTTGAGCTAGGCGAGGCGCCGTAACCCAGGCTGCAGGCCGATCACGGCGCACTGACCTGCAGCGGATCCGGGTCGAGCGCGACGATGCCGCTGAGGACGCGTAAGCCGGGAGGGATGCGTCCACTCCGCCGGCCGAGATGATGCCTCCTTGTCAGGCAGAGTCCGGCCTTTCCATGAATCCCGTAGCCATGGACCCGGTACCTCTGCGGTGGTCCGTGCCCGCGCTGGGGGAGGTTCTTGGTCCGATTGAGTCCGCCGCAGTCCAGCATCCGACCATGTGCATGAGAGCGGGGCCCGGAACGCGATACAGGTACTTACCAATGGCGGTACGTCTTCCCCTCGGGTTGTGCATGGTGTCCCTCGTCCTCGATGGGGAACTGGTGGCCGTGCAGCCGGTAGACCATCTCGTCTGGCGCAGCCAGCATCCGTGCCTGCCGCCAGGCTGCATCGAATGACAAGTGGCCGCCCGCTTCGCGCCGCAGGCGAAGCGCACGCCAGGAAGAGACAGGGTCCAGGAGGATCCGCCACAGAGCCAGGCTCATTGCTTGCCCCGCTCTTCCGCGGCACCAGGAGAAGGGACGGCAGAGTCGTCCGACGCGTCATCGCCCTTCAGCTTCTGGAGCGCATCGCAGAGCGCGAGCATGGCCCGGTTCTGCAGCTCAATATCGTTGAAGCCCTGGCCGACCTTTTCCCACTGATCGAGCATGGGCTGCCACCATTCGTCAACTGCCACCATCCATCGCGCCAGACGCTGCCATTCGGCAACCTGCTCAGCGCCCGGCCAATCGCTCTGCCGCTCGATCCGGTCGAGCACGAAGAGGTCGGGCTGCTCGTACAGGTGCTTGCGCAAGAACCGCAGACGCCGTACCCGGGCCTCGTCCGCCTGCTGCTGAGCGAGGTCCTCCCGTGCGCTCTCCGAGAGCGCCAGTTCCACACGGGCAGCCAGACACCGGTACCCGGTGGCGCGGGTGTGTTCCGGGGCGCCGAGCTCGGCATTGATGGTGTCCTGGGCGGTGCGCACCTCGAGGGCTGGGAAGAGCTGCGCGACCTCGCTGGCCCGCGCGAGGGTCCGGCTGAGTACGAGGTCTTCGAGATTGGGCCGGGCTCGTAGCGCGGGGCGCCACTCGATCGTGAACGTGGCCTCGAAACGGATACCGGGGGTTGCACAGCGAAGCATACGTGGCTGGGTGCACTGGATCGTACGGGCCCGGCGCTGCCAGAACCACCTCACGCCGAATCCCTGTTGAGCTGAAACACCGTGCGGACACGTGGGTCTACGAGACGGTCCCAGAAGTCGTTGGCCGCGTTCGTCTCCCCGTCGACCGAGACGTGCTCCAGTGCCTGCATTAGACTCACGGAAGCCTTGAAGATCTTTTGGCCGCGGAGGACGGGGAGCAACCCGTCGCGGACGCGGGCGTAGGTGTCGGGGTCGGTCGCTGACTGCCTGACCCATGTGGTGAGGCGGTTGATGGCGTCGGGAGCCGTATCGATGTCTCCCAATAGATCCTGCAAAGCCCGCTTCACGTCCACTTCGGAAGGGACTTCATCGGACAGCAGCCACGGGGTGGTGCCCGGTACGGACATCAGGGCCAGGAAGGCCGCGGTGCCGGCCCCGCGGGACCGACCTGACTGCTGCCATGTGCGTACTTCGGTGATGAGCCGCGCCACCCCGGCGGGGTGCTGAGCCTGCTCGATGAAGGCTGCGAGGGCCTCAGACCAGGCGGATTCGTGCCCACTGTTGGCGGCTCGCCGCAGCCGGACCATGGCCATCCTGGCCTGAGAAGACGTGACATCCGGGGAGTTCAGGACTTGTCGGCAGGCGGTGACCACCGTAGTCGCCCGTTCCTTGCCCGAAGCCCAGCCGTACAGAATGCCCCACGCTTGGCGGCCGATATGCTCGTCCTGTACTGCCTGGACCAAAAGGGCGCTGAGGAGTTCTTCCTTCAGTGGGTAGGTCTTGGAGCCGAGCTGTACGAGGTGGTCGACGTTCCCGTGCCGCAGGGTCAGAGCGGCGATGGCATCCACGACGTGCTCGTTCGCCTCGCTGCCGTCCCCGGACATAAGCCACTTCAGCAAGGGATCGCGCATGACCTCGTAGTTGTCCCAAACGTAGGTCAGGATGGCCCGGCCGTAGCCGGGTTGGTCGAAAACGACTTCGTCGTTGCTGCTAACTCCGGCGCCGACATCGACGACACGGCGGCGCAACCCGCGGCCGGCGAATGCCGCACTTGTCGTCGAGGCGAAGTCGCTCCCGCTTGCGACATCGGCGCTGATGATGCGCTGCAGGTCCCGGGCGGCTTTGGCCACTACGGGCATTGACTCGGATTGGCACACAGCCAGGGCCAGGAGGAGGCAGCGGTCTTCCAGTGGCAGCGATGTGTCCTTGCCTCCATGCACGGAGACCGTCTCTCCGAACAGGGTGTCGAGTTTGTCTCGCCAGTCGGACATGGCGGACGTGATCCGTTCGACCAGTCCGGCATCGAGGGCGGACCATGACGACGGGACGTCCATGGGGAGCGACGTGTCAGTCAGCCGTTCGTGTTCCCGCCACGCCAGCATGATCGAGTCCGCGGTGCGGACCGCTTCCACGGCGTCGAGACGGCTTATCGAAGCCTTGCTCTTGTCGACGGAGTGAAGGTAGGCAATCAGCCCAGCGGCCTCGCGAGCCCTCAGTCGGGCTTCCACGACACTCTGGGCCGGCGGCGGCTCGGTGAGGTGGACGACGAGAATGCCTGATTGGACCGAGGCGTAGTGATCAGTCCAGAGATCCTTGGCCACGTTCAGGACGAGGTAGGAGCCCAGTTTTTCCAGAAGCCCGGCATGCTCTTCCAACATGGTGAGGAAATCGGCCGAGATCCGGTCGTGCTCAGGGTCCTTGAGGTCGACTTGGTAGGCGTGGCGCTCCTCGGCGGGAAGCCAGCCCACTTTGGGTGTCTTCCAGTCTGCGTCCAGTTTCACGATGTCGGTGTCCTCGCCCGTGTGCTCGGCGAGGAGGTGCAGAGCCAGGGTGGTCGATCCGTACGACCGCGGGGCGACAATGATCAGTACGTGCTTTCGCGGGTGTAACCCCGCCGGATCCAGAGCCTGCTGCCACGTCTCGGCCCATTGGCCTTCGCGGACGATTGGCTCCTGCTTGATCCGGTGATGAGGAAGAGTGGGGCCTTCGAGGATTCCCTGCTTGCGAGTCTCGTTGATGATCTTGTCGGCGTGGTTGACGAAAAACTCCGGACGGTTCACAGTGATCGGCGCCGGCCCGGTGTCCGGTACGGGGGACACGACGAACGCTGCCGGGTCGGCCCGGTCTCCACCAGCGGCCTCCGTGCCTTCAGTAGCGTTACTGCTTGGGTCCGGCGGCCACGGAGCCATGCCGTCTGCTCCCTTCAGCGGAGACTCGTGCTCGTCGGGAGGGCGGGGCGGAAAAAGGGGACGATCATCGGACATGCGCTTTCTGGTTCCTTTCAACGCGACACGGGTGCGAGGGCACAGGCAAGGTCAGATCCGGCGCCGGTCGATGCGCATCGTCCCGACCTTGTTGATCACGGTGGTGTCGGTCATTTCGCCGTTGAACTGGAAGACGGCGCCGGACGGGTTATTGGGGCTGGCCGACGACGTCGGCGCAACTGTTCCACCCCCACCTCCGAGCGGCTCCGGGTTGATGAGCGGGGCGAGGGTTTGCGGTGTCATCTCAGGTACGAACAGCCAGCACGGCTCCTCGAACGCCTTGCCGTGCACCCGCGCCGTGGCGGGGAGGAAGTGTTCCTCGTGGAGGTCCGGCGTGCGTCCCGCACGGACGGTCCGCCGGAATGCCGACTCTGAGACGACGGCGGCCAGAAAGCCGCCCCGGTGTTCCCGGGCCACGGTGAGGCCCGCGCGCACGACCTGGCTGTCGAGCAGTCGGCACACCTCGTTGATGGCATCGCCGCGGTGGTCGGGCAAGGAGAGCGGTCCGACGTGAACAGCGGCACGCAATCGGATCGCCGGTGCGCTGGCGAGCCGCTCACGGTCGTACCGGACGAGCGCTGTGTGCAAATGTTCCAGCAACGGGTCGACCAGCCGTGCGATGTCCTTGGGTGGCATGACGAAGATGGCCCCGTCACCGGTGTCCTTGAATGCACCGGGCCGATCTCGTGGGTCCTGCAGCCCGACGTGGGCCAGCACATTGGTGAGAACGTCGTCCAGGTCGGAACGGACCGGTGCCATCTTGGCTTCCTGGATCTGGCTGTAGCCCTGCATGTCCACGGCCAGGAGTGCCTGCTCCGGAGGCACGTCGACGGACGAAGGTGGGGAGAGGGGCATGCTGTCACCGACCTTTCGGTCACGACGGAGGGAATCGAGTGCCCCATGCTGATCGGCCCGGGCGCGCTCTGGTGCCCACCACTGGGCACCGCCTGGGTGCGGCCGGTCACATCGTGCTGCGGGCGTGCGTCGCGATCGATGTGATGTCGTGGATCAGGAGTCCGCCGCCCGGATCCGTCTCTAGCCAGCCCTCTTCCCGCCACGGCTTGATCGCCGCACCCACGGCGTTGCGGGACGCACCGATCATCTGGGAAAGCTCTTCCTGAGTCAGTCGGACACTGACCGCCGGCTGATTCGTCGAAGCCGCATCCACAAGTCGGCGCAGGGCACCGGCCAGGCGTACGGGTACACACGCGGTGGCCAGTTCGAGCCTGACGGTCTCGGACTCCCTGACCCGCGCGATCGCATGGCGCAGTAACGGGTTGAGCAGGCCGTTGCCCTCGACAAAGGAAAGGAAATCGGGGGCCGGAATGAGGTGCACGTGGCAGGATTCCGCGGCGATCACAGAAGCCGAGCGGGGCTGCGCATCCAGGACGGCCAGTTCGCCGAGCAGCTCACCAGGGCCGCGTACCGCGAGCAGAGCCCGTTCCCCGTTCGGCCCCGTCAGCGTTACGAGGGTCGAGCCCGAAGCCAGCAGGACCACATGGGTACCGGGATCCCCCTGCCGTAGGAGGACGCTGCGGGCCGGGCGCACCCGCATGGGGGCGAGGCCACGCAATTGCGCCCACAGACGCTCGCCGATCACTGCCATGTGCGACTGATACATATCCCTCCAAACGCCGGGACCAGCCCATAGAGGATGAGATTTTCAGGACGCGAGGAAGGTGGGCAACAGGAGCAATCCGGCCACAGTGATTGCGGCCACGGTGAGATCCACGGCCATCTTGATCGCCTGGAACTTTCGGCGCGCGAGGGCGGTCAGGGCGGCCTCACGTTCTGGTAACTCGGCGCAGTTCACCGGGCGTCGCGGGTCGGATGCCGACGAGTGCCTGCTATCGCTGCCTCCACCGATGCACTCCTCACGCCAAACCAGCCCGTCGTCCTTCGGGAAGTTGGGGCGCAGGGCCATCAGCGCGGATACCAGGGCCGCCCCGAGCAGTGTGCACACCAGTGCCATAGCCGCGCTGAGCATGCGCGACGAGTTGACCGGTGTCGACAGTGCCGTCCCCGCCGTGATCGCAAGTAGTGCACCGGTGACCCCACTCAGCGCTGTTGCTTTCGTATCCGCACGCTGCACCTCGACGAACATCCTGTCTTCGCTACTCGGGGGCGCACCGGTTGTTGTCGAGACATGCAGTGGGACGTTTTGCGGCTCGGATTCTTCCACTGCCTTCTCCTTTTCGTTGCCTTGCGGCTTGGAGTAGCAGTCTGGGCAGGCAGTCAGAACGCAACTGCCCACCAGGTTGCAGTGGTCGCGATCGGTCGGTCACAGTCGGGAGCCCGACTTGGTTTGAACCACAGGGCTGCCCGGATCGTGTGCTCCACAGGCACCGGCGGGGCATCAGTCAGTCGTAGGTCTACTCCACCGCCTATTGTTCCGGGACCGGATGAAGCCCGGGCTGCCGGGCACGTTGAATGGCTTCCAGATCGATGCGGAGAGTGGCTCCGTGCTCGACGAAGCGCGTACCTGGCGCATCGTCAGGTAAATCAGCATCTGGTCAGCATCGGTTGCCGAACATACTGAAAAGGCTGGCCGAACAGGCGCCTGGTCGGTGGCGCCACAACAGCCTGGTTGGCGCGGAAGCCCAGGCAGGGAGCCCTATCCCCAATGAGACGCGATGTTCCTCACAATCATCGACTCCGACGCGTGCCGGTGTACAGTGAAGACCGCCCTTGACCTGCACAAAGCAGGCAGGGAGCTGTCTTCCAGGAGTCCAAAGTGCTGCGTACTCTGTTCAAGTCCAAGATCCACCGAGCCACCGTCACCCAGGCCGACCTGCACTACGTGGGATCGGTGACCATCGACGCCGATCTTCTCGACGCCGCCGACCTGCTGCCCGGGGAACTGGTGCACATCGTGGACGTCACCAACGGCGCCCGGCTGGAGACGTACGTCATCGAGGGTGAGCGAGGGTCCGGGGTCATCGGGATCAACGGGGCCGCGGCCCACCTCGTCCACCCCGGCGACCTTGTGATCATCATCAGCTACGCTCAGGTCACCGACGCGGAGGCACGCGCGCTGCGGCCCCGGGTCGTGCACGTCGACGCCGGCAACCGGATCGTGTCCCTCGGCGCCGACCCGTCCGAACCGGTGCCCGGCTCGGACCAGCAGCGCAGCCCGCAGGCCGTCGGGGCCTGACCGGCTGATCAGCGTCAGGACCAGGAGCGTGCGTGCCCATGAGCGAGACCGAGATCCGCGACGACCGGGCGGCGGGCCGTCTGGAGGCCGTCGGCGACGGTGAAGTCGTCGGTCACATCGAGTACTTCGTCCTGGAGGCGCCCGAGCGCGCCCTGGTCCCCGTCCACACGATTGTCGAGCCCGCCCACGAGGGCAAGGGCATCGCCGGATCGCTCGCCCGTGAGTTGTACGCCCTCGCCGAGCGCGAGGGCGTCCCGGTGGCCCCGCTCTGCCCGTACGTCGTGAAGTGGGCCGCACGCCACCCCGAGTCGGCCCCGCCGGCCGACCCCCGACTGCTGTCGGCCGCGAAGGACTGGCTGCGCGCCCACCCGGACCGCTTCTGATCGAGTGGCGGTCCACCCGGGCCGGTTCGAGGGCGCCGTCGCTCCTCGGTCGCGGTTCGAGTGTGCGGTCGGTCGAGGGGCGGTCCGGATGTGAGGCCGCCCACGGGGGCTGTGGCTCCGTGAGCACCCGCCTCCGGCTGTCTTTCAGCGAGCACCCGCCCCGGCCGTCTCTCGGCGAGCACCCGCCTCCGGCCTCTCTCCGCGAGCACCCGCTCAACATCCCGTCGGCCACCCGCCTGGTCCCGTTCCGTGCTGCCGTCGGGTGAGTGGCCGGGCGGCCGTCGGGTAGGCGGGGGAGTAGTCCAGAGGCGACGTCCCGTGACTGCCCGGAGGACACCATGACGAACCCGCACCCCGACCCGGTACCGCCGGGCCCGACACCGGGTCCGGGCCCGGCCCCGCCGGATCCGTACCCGAGCCCGGTCCCGACCCCGGAACCGGTCCCGCAGCCCACTCCACCCCCGCCGGGCCCCCACCCGAGCCCGCCCCCGCCCCACCCGGGCCCCCCGGAGCCGTCCCCGTCCCCCATCCCGCCGGGCCCGGAGCCCGTACCGAACCCGGAGCCGGGGCCTCCGCTCACCTGAGACACAACAGGGGCCAGGCGCCTGGGACAGGGGAGGCGCCGGGCTCCTCCGAGGAGCGCGGGGCGGTGCCCGGAGGCGAGTCAGCCGCGCCGCGCGGGTGCGACCAGCCACGCACCGCCCGCACCCGCACCCGCGCCCCGATCGAACGGACCAAGGCGGCCAAGGCGGCCAAGGCGACCGAGACGGCCGAGCCCCTTCGAGCCGGACCGCGCTACGCGGTCACCTCGCTCCGGTCCCCGCCCCACAGCGTGTGGAACGAGCCCTCCCGGTCCACCCGCCGGTACGTGTGGGCACCGAAGAAGTCCCGCTGTCCCTGCGTCAGCGCCGCCGGCAGCCGCTCCGCCCGCAGCGCGTCGTAGTACGCCAGCGCCGCCGCGAATCCCGGCGTCGGCACCCCCTGACGGGTCGCCGCGACCAGCACCTCCCGCCAGTCGTCCTGCGCCTCGGCGATCTCGCGGGCGAACGTCTCGTCCGACAGCAGGCTCGGCAGGTCGGCCCGGGCGTCGTAGGCGGCGCGGATGCGGTCGAGGAACGCGGCCCGGATGATGCAGCCGCCCCGCCAGATCGAGGCCACCGCGCCCAGGTCGATGTCCCAGCCGTACTCCTCGCTGCCCGCGGCGATCTCGTGGAAGCCCTGCGTGTACGACACGATCTTGGACGCGTACAGCGCCTGTTCCACCCGGTCGGCGAAGGCGGCGGCGTCCGACTCGCTCAGCGGGGACGGCTTCGGGCCGGCCAGGTCCCGCGACGCGGCCCGCAGCGGCGCGTGGCCGGACAGCGAGCGGGCGAAGACGGCCTCGGCGATACCCGACACCGGAACGCCCAGGTCCAGCGCGATCTGCACCGTCCAGCGGCCGGTGCCCTTCTGCTCGGCCTGGTCCACCACGACGTCCACGAACGGCTTGCCGGTGGCCGCGTCCACGTGGGACAGCACCTCGGCGGTGATCTCGATCAGGTACGAGTCCAGCCGGCCGGTGTTCCAGGTGCGGAAGATGTCCGCGATCTGCGCGGGCGCGTACCCGGCGACGTCGCGCAGCAACTGGTACGCCTCGCCGATCAGCTGCATGTCGGCGTACTCGATGCCGTTGTGGACCATCTTCACGAAGTGCCCGGCACCGTCGGGGCCCACGTGCGTCACGCACGGCGCGCCGTCCTCCGCCTTCGCGGAGATCTTCTCCAGCATCGGACCCAGCGACCCGTACGACTCCTTCGAACCGCCCGGCATGATGCTCGGGCCGTGCAGCGCGCCCTCCTCGCCGCCGGAGATGCCCGTGCCGACGAAGTGGATGCCCCGCTCGCGCAGCTCCCGCTCCCGGCGCCGGGTGTCCGCGAAGTGCGCGTTGCCGCCGTCGATGATCATGTCGCCGGGCTCCAGCAGCGGGGCGAACTCCTCGATCACCGCGTCCGTCGGCTGGCCCGCCTTGACCATGATGACCAGCCGGCGCGGACGCTCCAGGGCCGCCACGAACTCCTCGGCGGTCTCGGCCCCGACGAAGTCGCCCTCGTCGCCGAACTCCTCGACCAGCGCCTTCGTCCGCGACACCGTACGGTTGTGGACGGCGACCGTGTAGCCGTTGCGCGCGAAGTTCCGCGCGAGATTGCGGCCCATGACCGCGAGGCCCGTGACACCGATCTGCGCTGAAGTGCTCATACCGCCTGCTCCCTGGTTGCCTCGTGTACTACGGCTCCGTCAGTACGGGCCCTCGCCCATCCTGACGTGCCGCTACGGCGAGCGCACATCCGACCCGCCACGCATGTGTACGCAGCGGAGCCGCCGTCCGCCTCACTGACCGGCCCGTCGGATCAAACAGGGGCCGTTCCCGGCCACTTGGGTCGCACGGGAGGCCGATTTCCTGTCTTGTCATGGCCTGTTCGTGGCGCTTACTTTTGCCGCTCCTGACGCATGGCGAGGGGATTTCGGACATGGCCGTACGCGGCCGGCACCGCCGGTACCAGCCGAACAGGATCAACCGCGCCTCACTCACCGTCACGGCGGGCGGCGCCGGCCTCGCGATCCCGCTGGTCGCCGCCGGCACCGCGGACGCCGCCGACGCGGCCACCTGGAACAAGGTCGCCGCCTGCGAGTCCAGCGGCAACTGGAGCGTCAACACGGGCAACGGCTACTACGGCGGGCTCCAGTTCACCCAGTCCACCTGGGAGGCCTACGGCGGCACCCGGTTCGCGCCGCGCGCCGACCTGGCCACCAGGGCGGAGCAGATCGCCGTCGCCGAGAAGGTCCTCGACGGGCAGGGGCCTGGCGCCTGGCCGGTGTGCTCGGTGCGGGCCGCCCTGACCCGGGGCGGACCCGCCCCCGACGTCCACACCGAGACCAGCTCCACGCGCCCCGCGAAGACCGGTTCCGCGCACTCCGGCCCCGCGCACTCCGGCTCAGTCCACTCCGGCTCCGTCAAGGATGTGCAGCCGCAGACCACCCCGCAGTCCCGGGCCGGCCGGGCCGAGATGTACACCGTGGTGCACGGCGACACCCTCTCCGGCATCGCCGGCGACCGCCGCGTGACGGGCGGCTGGCGCACGCTGTACGCGGGCAACCGCGCCACGATCGGCACCGATCCCGACCTGATCATTCCGGGGCAGCGGCTCAGTCTGAACGGCACCCCGCCCCGCTCCGCACCCCCCAAGGCACCGAAGAAGAAGGCCCCTTCGGAGCATCCCACCACCCACCGCACGACACCCCCGGCCCGGCACGCGCTCGTCGCCCCGGTGACCGCGTCCGTCGGCACCGGCTACCACGTCGCGGGCTCGCACTGGTCGAAGGGCTACCACACCGGTGTCGACTTCCTCGTGCCGACCGGCACCTCCGTGAGGGCAGCGGCGGCCGGGCACGTGGTGGCCGCGGGCTGGGGCGGCTCGTACGGCTACCAGGTCGTGATCCGGCACGCCGACGGCCGCTACACCCAGTACGCCCACCTGTCGGCCATCGCCGTGCGGAACGGCCAGAGCGTCACCGCGGGCCAGCGCATCGGCCGCTCCGGCGCCACCGGGAACGTCACGGGCCCGCATCTGCACTTCGAGGTGCGGACGGGGCCCGGATTCGGCTCGGACGTCGACCCGCTCGCCTACCTCCGGGCAGGCGGCGTCAGGATCTGACGCGGGTACGGGTGCAGGTCCAGCAGCGGCAGCGGCACGGCGACGCTTGCGGGCAGCAGAGTGTACGGCGCCGGGAGCACAGCGTCGCCGGTCGGCCCGGCCCCGTCGGCGTCCGCCCTGCCGCTCCCGGCCGAACCGGACACCACCAGCCCGGAAACGACCGACTCGACTGTCCCGGCGTGCACCACCCGCTCGGCCGCCCCGGCGTGGCCGACCGCCTCGCCCGACTCGGCGCGCACCACGGCCTCGGCCGTCCCGGCGCGCGCCACCCACGCGGCCGGCCCGGCGTGGCCGACCGATTCGAACGGCCTGCCATGGCCAACCGACTCACCCGCCCCGGCGCGCATCCCCGCCCCAGCCCGCACCCCCGGCTCGGCCACCCCGGCGCCCCTCTCCACGCGCCCTTCCCCTTCCGCCCCGGTACCCATGGCCTTGCGCTGGTGCGGCATCGCGAGACGCGTGTCCTCGGTGCCCCGCGCCGCCGGCTCGGCGGTTCGCGTCGGCTCCGCGGCGACCGGCACACCCTGCGCGGAGGGCACCTCGGCCGACGACCGGACGGCCGGTGCCGGAACAGCGGACACCGGCTCATCCCAGGCCGACGCAGGCTCGTCCCAGGCCGTTGCCGACGCCGGGGTCGGCTCGTCCCAGGCCGCCGAAGAAGGCGCAGGCTCGTCCCAGGCCGCCGAGGCCGGGGCCGGCTCGCGGGTCAGCCGTTCCGTCGTCAGCATGATCAGTCCGCCCGCCGCCACCACCCCGCAGCCCAGGGCGAGCACGGTGCCCGTGGTGCCGTAGCGGAACGTCTCGCCGAACATCAGGATGCCGACCGCGGCGGCCAGCACCGGATTGACCACCGTCAGCGTGGCCAGCGGGGCGGCGAGGCCGCCGCCCCGGTAGGAGGCCTGGGACAGCAGGACGCCGGCGACCGAGAACAGGCCGATCACCGCGAGCGAGGGCAGGTCGCCCAGCGCGATGCCGTGGCTCCAGTCGACGGCCACGGTCTTGGTGAACACCGACGACATGCCGAACGCGATGCCGGAGGCGGTGGCGAGCAGCACGCTGCGCACGGCGGGATGCCGGTGCGCGGCCAGGCCCGCGAACATCAGCGCCACCACCGCCCCGCCGGTGACCAGCGCGACCGCCAGCCGCTGGGCGGGGCTGAGGGAGTGCGCGGAGGAGGAGCCGACCAGGGAGAGCAGACCGGCGAGGCCCACCGTGGCCATGAGGGCGCCGCGCCAGGCGGTCGCGCCGGCCCGGCGGCCGACGCACAGCGCCGCCATGGGCAGCGCGAAGACGATGGTCAGCGCGCCGAGCGGCTGGACCAGGCTGAGCGGACCGTAGGCCAGCGCCACGACGTGCAGCACGCCGCCGAGACCGTTGAGCGCCAGCGCGCCCCACCAGCCCGGCCGGCGCAGCGGCAGGTACCCGCTGTCGGGGGAGGACACCGCGACCTGCTCCTGCACGATCGCTCCGCCCGCGTAGGCCAGGGCGGAGACGACCGACAGGAGCACGGACAACGCCAGGGCGCTCATCGGTGTCTCCTCTGCGTGCGACGGGCGTCCTGGGCCCGGCGCGGCGTACGGTCGGCTTCCATGGCGAACACTCTGCCCGCCCGGGTGCTTCCCGTCGTCGTACCTGAGCACGCAATGCGTCCTACTGCCGATGGAGTACACCAGCGGCCTGATCATCCCCTGGACGGGTGAGGGCGGGCGGACACCCGCCCGATCACCCCCGCGCCGCGCCTGGTACGAGTGTCTGTCGTGGACCTGGACCCCGCTCTCTCAGCCCTGCGCGCCCTCGGCGGCTTCTTCCCCCTGCGCATCCTCCCGGAAGCCGCCGACGGCACCGGGGCACGACGGCTGCCGACCCTCGCGGAGGGCTACGCGGGGGCGGGCACGGAGACCGGCCGCGACCCTTTGGCGCTGCGCGTCGCCATCGTCGCGGACCGGCTCGGGACCGGCGAGCCCCGGGTCGCCGCCTCCCTCGCCCAGCAGGGACTGGCCGCCCGGCTGTGGTCGGCGGCCCTCGGCTGTGCCGTCCTGTACGGCCGACTGCCCGACCTGGACCCGCGCCTGCTGCGCTGGGACGCCCGCGCCGCCGTCCCCGACGATCTGTGGCTCGCCGAGCTGCGCCCGCTGCCCGGGGACGCGGCCACGCTCGCCGACACCGTGCTGCACGGCCATCTGGAGCCCCTGACGGCGGTCCTGCGGGCCCGCTACGGCGTCGCGCCGGGCCTGCTGCGGGGCAACGCGGGCTCCGCGCTCGCCGCGACCGCCCGGGAACTGAGCGGCTGGGCGCGCGCCCACGGCCGTACCGACGTCGCGGCCCGCGCCCGGGCGCTCACCGGTGAACTCTTCGCGCACCCCCTGCTGAGCGCCACCGGCACCCGCACCGGCACGGCGTTCCGGCGCCGCAGCTGCTGTCTGTACTACCGGGTGCCCGGCGGCGGGCTCTGCGGCGACTGCTGCCTCTCCCGACCGCCGCGCTCGTCCCCGTGCTCGCCCCCGCGCTCTTCCCCGGGCGCCGCATCTGGGTGACCATGAGGGGAACCTGCCACCGAGACCAGGGGGTTGTCGGGTGCGAGTGGGACTGCTGACCCGGGAGTACCCCCCGGATGTGTACGGCGGCGCCGGTGTCCATGTGGAGTTCCTCGCCCGCGAGTTGACCGCCCTGGTGGACCTGGAGGTGCACTGCTGGGGCGAGGGGCGCGGCGTCGGCGTCGTACGCCACCGGCCCTGGTCCGTCCTCGACGGCTCCAACGACGCGCTGCGCACCTTCTCCGTGGACCTCGCCATGGCCGCCGCCCTCGAAGGCCGCGAACTCGTCCACTCCCACACCTGGTACGCCAATCTCGCCGGCCATGTCGCCAAGCTGCTCCACGGCATCCCGCACGTGGTCACCGCGCACTCGCTGGAGCCGCTGCGCCCCTGGAAGGCCGAGCAGCTCGGCGGGGGCTACGCGCTCTCGGGCTGGGCCGAACGCACCGCGATCGAGGCCGCCGACGCGGTGATCGCCGTCTCCGGTGCCATGCGCGACGACATCCTCGCCTGCTACCCGGCCCTCGACCCGGCCCGCGTCCACGTCGTCCACAACGGCATCGACACGCGCCTGTACCGGCCCGACCACGGCACCGACGCGCTCACCCGGCACGGCATCGACCCCGCCCGCCCGTACGTCCTGTTCGTCGGCCGGATCACCCGGCAGAAGGGCGTGCCCCATCTGCTGCGCGCGGTACGGGACATCGACCCCGGCACCCAGGTCGTGCTGTGCGCGGGCGCGCCCGACACCCCCGAGATCGACCGGGAGTTCCAGGAGCTGTTCGAGGAGCTGCGCCGGGTGCGAGCGGGCGTGTTCTGGATCCCGCAGATGCTGCCGCGCACGGAGGTGATCCAACTCCTCACCCACGCCACGGTGTTCGCCTGCCCGTCGGTGTACGAGCCGCTGGGCATCGTCAACCTGGAGGCGATGGCCTGCGGCACACCGGTCGTCGCGTCCCGGGTGGGCGGCATCCCCGAGGTCGTGGACGACGGCCGTACCGGCCTTCTGGTCGACGTGGACGACGGCTTCGAGGCCGGGCTCGCCCGGGCGCTGGACGCCGTCCTCGGCGATCCGGACGCGGCCCGGCGGATGGGCGAGGCCGGACGGGCCCGCGCGGTGGGGGAGTTCGGCTGGGACGCGGTGGCCCGCCGCACGGCGGGGCTGTACGAGGAGATCCTCAAGCAGGCTTAGTCCGGTCTGCTCGGGGCAACCATGGTTCAACCACGGTGAGGGGAGCGGCCATGCGTCGTGGAGGGCCTTCCGTACTCGGGATCGTGCTGGCCGGCGGCGAGGGCAAACGCCTGATGCCGCTGACCGCGGACCGCGCCAAACCAGCCGTCACCTTCGGCGGCACCTACCGGCTCGTCGACTTCGTCCTGTCCAACCTCGTCAACGCCGACGTGCTGCGCATCTGTGTGCTGACCCAGTACAAGTCGCACTCGCTGGACCGGCACATCACCACCACCTGGCGGATGTCCAGCCTGCTCGGCAACTACGTCACCCCGGTCCCCGCCCAGCAGCGCCTCGGCCCGCGCTGGTACCTGGGCAGCGCCGACGCCATCCTCCAGTCGCTGAACCTGGTCCACGACGAACAGCCCGAGTACGTGGCCGTGTTCGGCGCCGACCACGTGTACCGCATGGACCCGCGGCAGATGCTCGCGCAGCACATCGAGGGCGGCGCCGGGGTGACGGTGGCCGGCATCCGGGTGCCGCGCGCGCAGTCCTCCTCCTTCGGGGTGATCACACCGGGCTCGGACGGCCGTACCGTCGAGCGCTTCCTGGAGAAGCCCGCCGACCCCCCGGGCCTGCCGGACGACCCGGAGACGGTCTTCGCCTCGATGGGCAACTACGTCTTCACCACCAAGGTCCTGGTCGAGGCACTGCACCGGGACGCCGAGGACAGCCAGTCCGTGCACGACATGGGCGGTTCGATCCTGCCCCAGCTGACCGCGCGCGGCGCGGCGCAGCTGTACGACTTCAGCGACAACCACGTGCCCGGCGAGACCAGCCGCGACCAGGGCTACTGGCGGGACGTGGGCACCCTGGACGCCTACTACGAGGCGCACATGGACCTGATCGCCGAGCGCCCGGCGTTCAACCTCTACAACCGGCAGTGGCCCGTCTACACGCACTCCTACCAGCTCTCCCCGGCCCGCTTCAACGCGGGCGGCATCGCGAGCGAGTCCATCATCAGCGCGGGCTGCCTGATCCGCGGCCAGGTCACCCGGTCGGTGCTCTCCCCGGGCGTGCGCGTCGATCCCGGGGCGGTCGTGCAGGGCTCGGTCCTGCACGACAACGTCCACATCGGCCGGGGCGCGGTGGTCCGCGGCGCCGTGCTGGACAAGAACGTCGAGGTGCCGCCCGGCGCGACGATCGGCGTCAACCCGGAGCGGGACGCCGAGCTGTACACCGTGTCCAAGGGCGGGGTCATCGCGTTGGGGAAGGGGCAGCGGGTGCCCTGACGGACCGGGCGTCAGCGGCCCCCACGGCGCGACGCGTTCGACATCACCCTCTCGGAATGCCCAGGTTTGCACCGTCGGCCGTCCAGGATGCAGGCAACGATGTCCAACCTGCGGAGGTCATCCGACATGAGAGGGACCCGGCGCACGCGGCTGTGCCTGGCCGGGGTGATGGCAGCGTCCGCGCTGATCGCCACCCCCGCCGCACGCGCCGCCGAACGGACCGACGGCCGCCTCACCGACCTGGTCAACCCGTTCATCGGGAGCCAGAACGAGGGCAACACCTTCCCCGGCGCGGCCGTGCCCTTCGGCATGGTGCAGTTCTCCCCGGACACCGGGCACAGCACCGGGTACGACTACGCGCAGAACCGTATCCGCGGATTCTCGCTGGTCCACCTCTCAGGCGTCGGCTGCCGGATCGGCGGCGACCTGCCCGTGCTGCCCACCACGGGCGACGTCACCCAGACGGACTACGCCCAGTACGCGGCGGCCTTCTCGCACGACGACGAGGAGGCGAGCCCCGGCTACTACCGGGTCGGCCTCGCCTCCGGCATCCGCGCCGAACTCACCGCGACCGCCCGCACCGGCGTCCAGCGCTACACCTTCCCGGCCACCGACAAGGCCAACGTCCTGCTGAACGCGGCCCAGTCGCTGCACAAGGCGGTGAGCAGCGCGGTGCGGATCCTGGACGACCGCACCGTGCGCACCGAGATCACCGGCCACGGCTTCTGCCGGGACACCGGCCCCTACACGGTCTACACGATCACCCGCTTCAGCCGGCCCTTCACCGCCTACGGCACCTGGGACGGCGGGACCGTCACCCCGGGCGCCCGCAGCGGATCCGGCGGCGCCTACGTCCGCTTCGACACCACCCGGGACCGCACGGTCGAGGCGACCACCGCCCTGTCGTACGTCGACTCGCGCGGCGCCGCCGGCAATCTGCGCGCCGAGGGCGGCCGGGCCTTCGACGCCGTACGCCACCGGGCCCGCGAGGAGTGGGAGCGCCGGCTCGCCGCCGTCCGGGTGCGCGGCGGCACGCCCACGCTGCGCCGGACCTTCTACTCCTCGCTGTACCGCTCCCAGCTCGCGCCCAACGTCGGCAGCGACGCCGACGGCCGCTACTTCGGCTGGGACCGCCGGACCCACCGCGCCCGCGGCTTCACCTACTACCAGAACTGGTCGCTGTGGGACACCTACCGCACCCAGGCCCAGCTGCTCGCGCTGCTCGCCCCGCGCGAGGCACGGGACATGGCCCGGTCGGTGGTCGCGGTCGACGAGGACGGGGGGTGGCTGCCCAAGTGGGGCTACGGGCCGGTCGAGACGAACATCATGAGCGGCGACCCGGTCACCCCGTTCCTGACCACCGCCTACCGGATGGGGCTCCTGAAGGGGTTCGAGGAGCGGGCCTACCGCGCGCTGAAGAAGAACGCCGACGGCGTGCCGCCCGCCGAGCACCCGGGCATCGGCCGGGAGGCCAACACCGAGTACATCGCCGAGGGTTTCGCGCCCTACGTCAAGGACCGGCCGTACGCCAAGATGGGCGACTCGGACTACCACCACGGCGCCTCCGTCACCCTGGAGTACGCGCTCGCCGACGCGATGCTCGCCCAGATGGCCCGCGGTCTCGGCCACGAGGACGACGCCGCCCGCTGGGCCGCCCGCTCGCGCAACTACCGCAACGTCTTCGACCCGGGCACCGGCTTCTTCCGCGCCCGTGACGCCTCCGGCGCCTTCACCGGCTCGCCCGACCCGGCCCGCGGCACCGGCTTCCACGAGGGCACGGCCTGGCAGTACCAGTGGCTCGTCCCGCAGGACGTCCCGGGCATGGTCGGGCTGATCGGCGGCACGCGCGCGGCCAACGCCCGGCTGGACGCCTTCTTCGCCTACGACCGGCTGCTCGCGGACCCGGAGGGGACCGCCCGCGAGGTGTGGGTGCACGGCGACCCGTACGCCTACTACAACGCCGCCGTCTACAACCCGATGAACGAGCCGGACCTCATCGCGCCCTACACCTACCTCTCCACCGGCCAGCCCTGGAAGACCACGGACGTGGTGCACGCGGCGCTCACCCTGTTCACCGACAGTCCCACCGGCATGACCGGCAACGACGACCTGGGCACCATGTCCGCCTGGAACGTCCTGTCGTCCATCGGCCTCTTCCCGGTCCAGCCCGGCTACGACACCTGGGGCCTGACCACCCCGGTCTTCGACCGCGTCGACCTCACCCTGGACCGCCGCTACTGGCCCGCCGGCCGGCTGACCGTGACCGCGCCCGGCACCTCGGCCGCCGACCGCTACGTCCAGGCCGTACACACGGACGGCAGGCCGCACGGCCGGACCTATCTGCCGACCGGCGCGCTGCGCTCCCTGCGCTCCCTCGCCTTCACGGTCGGCCCGCGCCCGTCGGAGTGGGGTACGTCACCCGAAGCGGCGCCGCCCGTCCTGAAATGACCTCAGCCGTCGCCTGCGTCCCGGCGCTCGCACCGGTGGCGGGACTTAACCCGACCGACCTTAACTGTGCGTAGCCTGATCGTACTTGACCGTAATCGCTCAGCGGGGATTGACTGCTGATCCACCCCTTGTCGACGCGTGAGGCAAGCCCTTGACTTCCGACCTGCTCGCTCCACTCGACCTGGCCTTCTGGAACATGGAGTCCGACCGGCATCCGATGCACCTCGGGGCGCTCGGCGTCTTCTCCGCGCACTCGCCCACCGCCGGGGCCCACGCCGCCGACCTGCTCGCCGCCCGGGCCGCCGCCGTACCCGGCCTGCGCATGCGCATCCGCGACCTGTGGCAGCCGCTCGCCTTCGGCGGCGCCGCCCGCGAGACCGACCCGGACTTCGACCCCCTGAACCACGTACGGCTGCACGCCCCGACCGACGACTTCCACGCGGATGCCGGGCGGCTGATGGAGCGCCCGCTGGAACGCGGCCGGCCGCCGTGGGAGGCGCATGTGCTGCCCGGCGAGGACGGGGTGTCCTTCGCCGTGCTCTTCAAGTTCCACCACGCCCTCGCCGACGGGCTGCGCGCGCTGAAGCTCGCCGCCGGCGTCCTGGACCCCGTCGACCTGCCCGAGCGCGCGCCCCGCGCGAGCGAGCCGCCGCGCGGCCTGCTGTCCGACGTGCGCCGGCTGCCCGCGCGGATGCCCGGGCTGTTCCGGGACGCGCTGTCCGACGTGGGCCGGGCCCTGGACATCGGCGCCTCGCTCGCCCGGTCCACCCTCGGCATGCGGCCGTGCGCCGCGCTGACCTGCGCGCCCAGCGGCACCCGCCGCACCGCCGGGGTCGTCCTCGACATCGACGACGTGCACCGGGTGCGCAAGAACGCCGGCGGCACCGTGAACGACGTCCTCATCGCCGTCGTCGCCGGCGCGCTGCGCCGCTGGCTGGACGAGCGGGGCGACGGCAGCGAGGGCGTGGCGCCCCGCGCCCTGATCCCCGTCTCCCGGCGCCGTCCGCACACCGCCCAGCCGCAGGGCAACCGGCTCTCCGGGTACCTGATACGGCTTCCGGTCGACGAGCCCGACCCGGTCGGCCGTCTGGAGACGGTGCGGACCGCGATGATCCGCAACAAGGACGCGGGTCCCAACCGGGGGGCCGGCGCGGTCGCGCTGCTCGCCGACCACGTGCCGGCGTTCGGGCACCGGCTGGGCGGACCGCTGGTCGGCCAGGCGGCCCGGCTGTGGTTCGACATCCTGGTCACCAGCGTGCCGCTGCCCGGGTTCGGGCTCCGGCTCGGCGGCCACGAGCTGACCGAGGTGTACCCCCTGGCCCCGCTCGCGCCCGGCCAGGCGCTGGCGGTCGCGATCTCGACGTACCGCGGGCGCGTGCACTACGGGCTGGTCGCCGACGCGGCGGCCGTGCCGGACCTGGACCGGTTCGCCCACGCGGTGTCGGCGGAGGTGGAAACGCTGCTGACCGTCTGCGACGGCTGAGCACCGGGCACGGCACCGGCACCGCCGGGCCCCGGGCACGGGTCCCCGCCGGCACCAGCCGTGCGGCTGTAGTCGCCGGGTGCGGGCGGCCCCCGCGGGGCGCGCGCCGCCGGCAGCCGCGGGTGCGGGGCCGTGCGGCCGGCCGGGTGCGGCACCCACCCGTCCGGGCAGCGGTTTGGCGCGTCGGGCCGGGCTCCGTAAAATTCGCTGTTCGAAAGCGGGCGCGAGTCGGAGCGCTGCGCGGGTGACCAGGGAAGCGGCAGCGCGATGACGGTGACAGACGACGGCTCGGCGGCGATGGACGTGCCCACGGACGCCGCCATGGACGAGGCGGTCCACGGGCCCGGTATCGACCCGGAGCGGCTGGCCGTCTGCCTGAGCGTGCTGGAGGAACTGGACCGGATCGACGTCGACCACCCCGACGCCATCGCGGTCCGCCGTGCCACCTCGCACATCTACCGGACGGTGAAGCAGCGCCGCCGCCAGGAGCGCCGGGCCGCCAAGACCGCGCACGACCGCTCCGTCACCGAGGCCACCGCCACCGGCTCCGCCGAGCGCATCGACGACGAGACCGAGGGCATCCTGCCCTCCTCCAAGGTCGAGTCCGGCCGGATCGCGGGCATACTCCAGCGCCCGCGCTCCTGCTACATCTGCAAGCAGCGGTACGTGGAGGTCGACTACTTCTACCACCAGCTCTGCCAGAAGTGCGCCGCCGAGAACCGCGCCAAGCGGGACGCCCGCGCCGACCTCACCGGCAAGCGCGCCCTGCTCACCGGCGGCCGGGCCAAGATCGGCATGTACATCGCGCTGCGCCTGCTCCGTGACGGCGCGCACACCACCATCACCACGCGCTTCCCCAAGGACGCCATCCGCCGCTTCAAGGCGATGGAGGACTCGGCGGAGTGGATCCACCGCCTGGAGGTCGTCGGCATCGACCTGCGTGACCCCGGCCAGGTCGTCGCGCTGGCCGATCAGGTCGCCGAGGCCGGCCCGCTGGACATCCTGATCAACAACGCCACGCAGACCGTGCGCCGCCTGCCCTCGGCTTACGCCGCCCTGGTCGAGGGCGAGAGCGCCCCGCTGCCCGCCGGGGAACTTCCCGCCCACCACGTCATCGGCGCGTTCAACTCCGGCGCGGTCGACGGTCTGGCCGCGCTGCCCGTCGGCACCAGCGGCCTCGACGCGCAGAAGGTCGCCGACCTCGCCCTGGTCGCGGGCAACGCCAGCGTCGCCCGGCACCTCGACGGCACCGCCATCGACGCGGGCGGCCTGCTCCCCGACGTCGTGGAGTCCAACACCTGGGTGCAGTCGATCGAGCAGATCTCCCCGGTGGAGCTGCTGGAGACCCAGCTGTGCAACTACACGGCGCCGTTCATCCTGATCAGCAAGCTCCGCCCGGCCATGGCCGAGGCCGCCAGGAAGGCGGCGAGCGGACGGGCGTACGTCGTGAACGTCTCGGCCATGGAGGGCGTCTTCAGCCGGGGCTACAAGGGCGCGGGCCACCCGAACACCAACGCCGCCAAGGCCGCCATGAACATGGTGACGCGGACCAGCGGCCACGAGATGTTCGAGACCGACCGCATCCTCATGACCTCGGTCGACACCGGCTGGATCACCGACGAGCGACCCCACTACGACAAGCTGCGCCTCGCCGAGGCCGGCTTCCACGCACCGCTCGACCTGGTGGACGGCGCCGCCCGCGTCTACGACCCGGTCGTGCGCGGCGAGGCGGGCGAGGACCTGTACGGCGTCTTCCTGAAGGACTACGCGCCCGGCAAGTGGTAGACGACGGGCGCAGCCGCCGCGCATGACACCCGCGCGCGAGCCAGGGCGGCCGCCGTGTCCTCAGTCGACCGCGCCGAGCCGCGCGTGGCGGGCCGCCACCAGTTCCAGCACCGTGCGCCAGTCCTCCAGCACGCCCGCGTCGAGGCCGGCCGTGCGGCTCTCCTCGCCGGCCTGGCGCAGCCGCAGCGCATCGTCGTCCGCCGGGTCCGCGTCCCCGCGGACCAGCCGGAACACCCGCTCCCCGAGCAGGGCGCGCACCGCCTCGGCCGCGCTGCGCGCCCGGGCCGCCTCGTCCTCCGGGCAGAGCACCGGCCCGATGCCCAGCACCAACCCGGCCACCTGGAGTTCCTTGTCGGCGGGACGGCCGCGGCGCAGCAGCGCCGCGGTCCGCAGCGCGTGCTGGGGCCGGCCGGCGTGCAGCAGATCCATCAGCTCCTCGACACTGCGCAGCTCCATGCGTCAGCCCTTCCGCGAGACAGCCGTTGCCGCGTCAGCACAACATGACGAGCTTGCCGCCGGGCCAACAGCACTTGAAGAGGTGTTCGTTCCTGTAGGCCACACGGGTGATTCACCGCGTCGTCCGAGTGAGCGGCTTGTTTCAAAAGGCCCCATATTAGGGGGTATTGAGGAGCCGCAGGAAGCATATCCGTTACAGCTTGTTTGCACTCCCTATCGAGCGGATGCCCGCTCATTTGGTTAATCTGGAGCCGACGGACACCAGCACCGGGGTTCCACCCACACCCACCGTCCGTCCTGGGGCGAGCCGGCGGACAACGGCCTGCTCTGACAGAGGAACCGGCGCCACCGCGTCCGAACTGGCCTTCCATCCAGACCCGAGCGGGCGTCGAGCACCGGAGCGCAGACTGTCCGGTACGCCCCGAGGGTGACCCGACACATAAGGAGTGCGCGGTGACACCGGAGAAGACGAATCGCGAGCAGCGCCCCAAGGAACACACGGAGCGCCCGGGCCGCCGGCCCGGAGAACTCGGCAGCCTCGACGTGTGGGCCCGGTCCGCCCCGATCCGCCTCGCGGGTTACGAGGACGACCTCGCCGAGCCCCACATCCTGCCGAGCGTGGACTGACCCCGGGTCGGTCCCGTCGCGATCGCCGCTCGCGTGGGCGTGACAGGCGCACGCCCACGCGGATCACAGAAGCAGTGGCCCGAACACCGCCCGCCGATCCGGCCTCCCGCACCTCGGACACCAGCCGCCGGTCCGGCCACCGCGCGTCACCTGCCGGTCGCCGGCCCCTCGCCCGGCTCCGCCACCGGTGCGGTCCGCCGCCACGGGCTCAGCTCCTCCAACTCCCGCGCCAGTTCCAGCAGCACGGCCTCCGTGCCCGGCCGGCCCACCAGTTGCACGGCACAGGGGGCGCCCGAGGGCAGACCGCCGGCCGGCACGGACATCGCCGGCCAGCCCGTCAGGTTCCACGGCGGGGTGAAGGGCGAATACGCCGTGTCGGCCAGCACGTTGCGCAGCCAGCCGCGCTCGTGCCACGGCCCGGCCTGCGGGGAGCGGCGGGCGAGGGCCGGGGTGAGCAGCACGTCGTACTCGGTGAAGAACGGCGTCAGCCGGGCGCGCAGCCGCTCGCGCGCCGCGCCGGTGCGGACCCGCCGGACGAACCGGCTGCCCACGGCCGCGTGCACCCGGGTCCGGCGGGCCAGCCGCGCCCGGTCCAGGCCCTGGGCGTCCACCGCCGTACCCGCCGTCCAGTGCTGGAGCGCGGTCACGCCGAGGGAGCGCGGGTACGGCGGCTCGGCCCGCCGCACCTGGTGCCCCGCCCGGGCCAGCGCCCCGGCCGCCTGCCGGACGGCGGTCGTATACGGTCTGCTCACGCTCACCCCCGCGAGCGGACTGCGCAGGCCGACGGCGATCTTCAGGCGCGACCCGTCCCGTGGCCGTAGGAACTCCGTGTCCGCGAGGACCGCCAGCATCAGCCGCAGGTCCTCGACCGTCGTGGCCAGCGGGCCGTTCTCCGACATGCCGAACCAGTCGCCGTCACCGATCCCCGCCGGCACCACCCCGTGCCCCGGTTTCAGTGTGACCAGACCGCAGTTCGCGGCCGGGATGCGCAGCGAGCCCATCCCGTCGTTGCCCAGCGCGAGGGGCACGAGCCCCGCGGCCACCGCCGCCGCGCTGCCCCCGGAGGAGCCGCCCGCCGTGCGGGAGGGGTCCCAGGGGTTGCGGGCGATGCCGTACGGGCCCTCCGTGGTGCCGAAGACGCACAGCTCGGGCACGTTCGTCAGCCCGACGACGACCGCGCCGGCCGCCCGCAGCCGGGCCACCGTCACATGGTCCTCGGCGGCCGGGGTGTCCGGGGTGGCGGCGGAGCCGTTGCGGCACGACTCGCCGCGCACCGCGAGATTGTCCTTCACCGCCAACGGCACGCCCGCGAGCGGCAGTCCGGTCAGATCGGCGCGGGACGCCAGCTCGTCGGCCTCGGCGAGCGCCGCCTCCGCCCGGACCTTGCGGAACGCCCCGATCCGGCCGTCGAGCCGCTCGATCCGCGCGAGGTGCCCGGCCACCACCTCCCTCGGCGTCACCCGCTTCTCGCGGACGGCGGCGGCGATCTCGGTGGCACTCCGGCCGGCCCAGCTGCTCACGGTCACTCCTCGTTACTCATGGGTACGGAAGGCGGGCAGGGAGAACTGTGCCCGCTCACGGGGCCGCACGTCGAGAGGACGTGCACCGTCATTGACTTCCACCGAAGGTCCCGACAACGATGTCACGGCGCAGTCGTCACAGCAGGTATGTTCCGTCCCTCATGGAGGCCTCCGCTCGTGAACCCCACCAGACGCACGGTCCTGATCGCCGCCGGCGCCGCCGCCCTGACCCCCGCGCTGCCCGTGCTGTCCGCGCAGGCGGCCCCGCGAGCCGCCGCCGCGACCCCGCCGTACGCCTCCTACTGGTACCCGGACTCGCTGCCCGCCGGCAGCCCCGGCCCCGGCATCACCTGGCGCAGCCTGAAGAGCTGGCGCGCCGCCGACGACCCCGACCTCGCGTTCAACGCCGCCTCCATACCGCTCGCCGCCCGCTTCACCCCGACCCCGGCCAACGCCACCGCCCGCTCCGGACAGGCCCGCGTCCAGGCCCTCGTCTCCTTCGGACCCACCTCCGCCAACCCCTCCCAGGGCTCGGCCACCGCCGACTACTACGCACTGACCCACTGGGCGTACATCGACGAGCTGGTGTTCTGGGGCGGCTCGGCCGGCGAGGGCCTGATCCTCGCGCCGAACGCCCCCATCGTGGACGCGGCCCACCGGCACGGCGTCCCCGTCCTCGGGAACATCTTCCTGCCCCCGGTTGCCTACGGCGGACAACTCCAGTGGACCCGGGACCTGGTGCAGAAGGACGCCACCGGCCACTACCCGCTCGCCGCGCAACTCGTCGCGGTCGCGGCGGCGTACGGCTTCGACGGCTGGTTCGTCAACGCCGAGACCAGCGGAGGCAACACCGCGCTGGGCACGGCCATGCTGGGCTTCCTCAAGGAGCTGAAGTCGCTCGCGGCGGCCCGGGGGCAACGGGTGACCTGGTACGACGCGATGACCGTGAACGGCACGGTCAGCTGGCAGGGCGCCCTGAACAGCCAGAACCAGGCGTTCTTCCAGTCCGCCGACGACATGTTCGTGGACTTCAGGTGGAGCGCGGCCACGCTCGCCGCCTCCGGCACGCAGGCGGACGGACTGGGGCGCAGCCGCTACGAGTTGTGGGCGGGCGTCGACGTCGAGTCGAACGGGTCCGGTACGTCCGTGAACTGGGACGCGATCGTGCCGACCGGCAAGCCGCACGTCACCTCGATCGGCTTGTACCGGCCCGAGTGGACCCGCAACCACCTGCCCGCCGACCAGCGCGCCCCCGAGGACTTCCACGCGGCCGACGACCGGTTCTGGACCGGGCGGTCGCTGGACCCGTCGCGGCCCGACGCGAGCGATCCGTGGCGGGCGCCGGCGGTGTCCGTGGCGGACCGGTCGACGGTGACCTCGGTGCCGTTCGCGAGCGTGTTCAACACCGGGCACGGGCTGCGGTGGTACGAGGAGGGGGCCGTCACCTCGGAGGCCCCCTGGAACCACCTCGGGCTCCAGGACCGGTTGCCGTCGCGGCGGTGGGCGGTCCGCACGGCGGGGGAGCGGCCGGCCGTGTCCTTCGACTTCGCCGATGCCTGGCGGGGCGGGAGCAGTGTGCTGGTCGCGGGTGAACTGGATCAACCAGCGGTGGTGGACCTCTACGCGACCCGGCTGCCGATCGGTGTGAACACGGTTGTCGAGCTGACCTTCCGCAGCGACTCCGGGAATGTGAACGTCGAGCTGGCGGTGGCGACGGCCGAACCGAGCACGCCGGGGGCGACACCGCCGTACACATATCTGGCTGTGAACTCGGTCAACAGCGGGGTGCGGGTTAGGTCGGTCAACGGCTGGCAGACCGTGACCGTACCGCTCACAGGTCTTGCCGGCACCGTCCACGCGCTCGGTGTCCGGCTCACCGCGACCGAGGGCCCGGTCCGCTGGCGGCTGGGCGGCCTGGCCGTACGCGACACCGTCACCGCACCCGCCGCCCCCTCCGGCGCCCGCGTCACCGCGGCGAACGGCGGCGACCTCCGCCTCGCCTGGTCCGCCGCCCCCGGCGCCGTCCGCCACTACACCCTGCACCGTCTCCTCCCGGACGGCACCCGCCGCTTCCTCGGCGCCACCGGCCAGCTCGCCTACTTCGTCGCAGGCCAGCGGCCCGAACAAGGGGAGACGGCCGCACGGTTCGAACTGCGCGCGGTGGGGGAGCTGTACAACGCCTCGGCCGCGGTGACCGTGACCTACCCCTGGTAGGCACCCGATCCCGGAACCGCGGGGAGTGGCGTCGGGGTCGTCAGGACTCCACCCAGGGCCACGACGCCACCAGCGGGGCCGTCGACGAACACCCCTAGCCGCCGAGCTGGGCCCGTAGCCACTCCTCCACCTCGCCCACGTGGGCCGCTGCCGCGGCCCGGGCCGCTTCCGGGTCGTGGGCGGCGAGGGCGCGGTGGATGGCGGCGTGTTCGCGGCGGGTGCGGGCGAAGGCGCCCTCCTCCTGGTAGCCGCGCCAGACGCGGGCGCGGAAGGTGCGCGAGGACAGGCCGTCCAGGATGGCGGCCATGGTCTCGTTGCCGGCGGCGGAGGCGATCTCGCGGTGGAAGGCGAGGTCGTGGGCGAGGATCTCCTCGGGGTCGTCGGTGGCGTTCATGGCCGCCAAGTGCTTCTCGACGGCGGCCAGTTGGTCGGCGGTGATGCGCGCGGCGGCCAGCGCGGTCGCCGTCGACTCCAGGATCCGGCGCACCTCCAGGAGTTCCACCAGGCGCGGACCCCGGGACAGGTCGGCGACCACCCCGAAGGTCTCCAGCAGGTCGCCGGCCTCCAGCGCGGTGACGTAGATGCCGGACCCGTGCCGTGCCTCCAGGACGCCCATGACCGTCAGGGCGCGGATCGCCTCCCGCATCGAGCTGCGCGAGATGCCCAGCCGAGCAGCGAGTTCCCGCTCGGTGGGCAGCCGCTGGCCCGGCTCCAGCCGGCCCTCGGCGATCATCGCCTTGATCTCCTCGATGGCGCGCTCGGTCACCGTGCCCTTCTGCGGGGCTGCCTCGTCCACGCCACTCCTCCAGTCACCGGGTGCGTCGCAGTCTAGCCAGCCGAGTGGTCCGACCACTACGCGTCGGCAGCCGGGATTTTCGCTGCAAGAGGGTGTTCCGCTGACCGAGTGGTCTGATAAGTATGCGGTCGTCTGCTCGAACCCCCTCGACGAGGAGCCGCGAGATGCCCGCCAGCACAGTGACCAAACGCAGCAGGTCCCGGATCACCGGCGCGGCGGCCCTGGCCGTCGGCGCCTCGCTCGTGCTCGCCGCCTGCGGCAGCACCAAGGACACCGCGAGCGCGGGAAGCGGCGGCACCGGCAAGGTCGGCGTGATCCTGCCGCTGCTGACCTCGCCGTTCTGGCAGTCGTACAACGACTACGTGCCCAAGATGGCCAAGTCCGAGGGCGTCGAGGTGCTGAAGACGGTCAACTCCAACAGCGACCCCTCGCAGCAGATCACCGACATCGACAACGAACTCAACCAGGGCGTCAAGGGACTGGTCGTCGCCCCGCTGGACAGCGCCGCCATCCAGGCCGGACTCGACCAGGCCGAACGCAAGGGCGTGCCGGTCGTCGCCGTGGACGTCGCACCCGACAAGGGCAAGGTCGCCATGGTCGTGCGCGCCGACAACGTCGCCTACGGCAAGAAGGCCTGCGACTACCTCGGGCAGCACGTGAGCAGCGGCAAGGTCGTGCAGATCATGGGCGACCTGGCCTCGGTCAACGGCCGCGACCGGTCCGAGGCGTTCCGGTCCTGCGTGAAGGAGAAGTACCCCAGGCTCAAGGTGCTGGAGATCCCCGCCAAGTGGGAGTCCGACACGGCCGCCGCCAAGCTCGACACCCTCCTCAACGCCAACCCCGACATCAAGGGCATCTACCTCCAGGCGGGCGGTGTCTACCTCGCCCCGACCCTCCAGACCCTGAAGTCGAAGAACATGCTCAAGGCGGCCGGGCAGAAGGGGCACATCGCGATCGTCTCCAACGACGGCATCCCGCAGGAGTACGAGGCCATCCGCAAGGGCCAGATCGACGCCACCGTCTCCCAGCCGGCCGACGCCTACGCCAAGTACGGCCTGTACTACATCAAGGCGGCGATGGAGGGGAAGAAGTTCAGGCCCGGCCCGACCGACCACGACTCCACGATCGTCAAGCTGCCCAGCGGCATCCTGGAGGACCAGCTGCCCGCCCCGCTGGTCACCAAGGACAACGTCGACGACCCCAAGCTGTGGGGCAACACGGTCCGATGAGCCACGGTCCGATGAACCACGGTCCGCAGAGCCACGGTCCGATGAGCGCCCCGCCCGTCGACGTCACACCGCTGGTCGAAGCCACGGACATCGTCAAGCGGTACGGTCCCACGGTCGCCCTGGCCGACGGCCGGCTCACCGTGCTGCCCGGCGAGTCCCACGCCCTCGTCGGCCGCAACGGCGCCGGCAAATCCACCCTGGTGACCATCCTCACCGGCCTCCAGGCCCCGGACGCGGGCACCGTCCGCTTCGACGGCGAGAGCGCGCCCCCGCTCGCCGACCGGGACGCCTGGCGCCGCAAGGTCGCCTGCGTGTACCAGAAGCCCACCGTCGTACCGGAGCTGACGGTCGCGGAGAACCTCTTCCTCAACCGGCAGCCGCGGGCACGCGGGCTGATCAGCTGGCGCCGGCTGCGCACCGAGGCCGCCGACCTCCTCGCCACCTGGGACGTCCACGTCGACCCGGAGGCCCGTACCGCCGAACTCAAGGTCGAGGACCGCCAGATGGTGGAGATCGCCCGCGCGCTGAGCTTCGGTGCCCGGTTCATCGTGCTGGACGAACCCACCGCCCAGCTCGACAACCGGGAGATCGAGCGGCTGTTCAGCCGGATGCGGGCGCTCCAGGACTCCGGGGTGACCTTCCTGTTCATCTCGCACCACCTGCAAGAGGTCTACGAGGTCTGCCAGACGGTCACCGTGCTGCGGGACGCCCGCTGGATCACGACGGCCCCCGTCGCCGAGCTGCCCAGGTCGGCCCTGGTGGAGGCCATGGCGGGGGAGTCGATCGCCGAGCACGCGCGGTCGCGCGGCACGGTGACCGGCACCGCCCCGGTCGTGCTCGACGTGCGCGGCCTGACCTCCACCACGTACGACGACATCGACCTCACCGTCCGCCGCGGTGAGGTCGTGGGACTCGCCGGGATCAGCGGCAGCGGCAAGATCGAGCTGGCCGAGACCCTCGCCGGACTGCACACCCCGGCCGGCGGATCGGCCCTGCTCGAAGAGGAGCCGCTGCCGTTCGGCGACGTGCGGGCGGCCCTGGACGCGGGCGTCGGCTGTGTGCCCCGCGACCGGCACGAGCAGGGCCTCGTCCCCGGCATGACCGTCGGCGACAACACCACCCTGAGCGTCCTGGACCGGCTCGGCCGCTTCGGGTTCGTCGGCACCGACCGCAGAAGTGCCTTCGCCACCGAGCTGATCGACCGCCTCGACATCCACACCGAGGGCCCCGGACAGCCCGTCTCCGACCTGTCCGGCGGCAACGCGCAGAAGGTCGTCATGGCCCGCGCCCTGGCCTCCGACCCCCGCCTGCTCGTCCTGATCAACCCGACGGCGGGCGTCGACGTGAAGTCCAAGGAGTCCCTGCTGGCCCGCATGGACAGCGCCCGCGAGGACGGCACGGCCGTACTCGTCGTCTCCGACGAACTCGACGACCTGCGGCGCTGCGACCGCGTCCTCGTCCTCTTCCACGGCCGCATCGTCGCCGAGCACCCGGCCGGCTGGCGCGACCACGAGCTGATCGCCTCCATCGAAGGAGTGGACCATGGCTGACACCAAGGCCCCGCCGCTCACCTCGCCCCGCCTGCCCGACCAGCGGGCCGCCCGGGCCGTGCTGCTCCGCCGCGCCCGCGAACTGGCGCTGGTACCGGCCCTGTTGCTGCTCATGGTGCTGGGCGCGGTGGTCAACGACTCGTTCCTCACCGAACGGAACCTGATCTCGATCCTGGGCGCGTCGGCCGCCCTCGCCATGGTGGTGCTCGCCGAGTCGCTGGTGCTCATCACCGGCAAGTTCGACCTGTCCCTGGAGTCGGTCGTCGGCATCGCGCCCGCTCTCGGGGCGCTCCTCGTCCTGCCCTCGGCGCAGGCCGGCTGGGGCACCGGGTTCCCGGCGCCGGTCGCCCTGCTCGCGATCCTCGTCGCGGGCGCGGCCGTCGGCGCCTTCAACGGCGTCCTGGTCGTGAAGTTCAAGCTCAACGCGTTCATCGTGACCCTCGCGATGCTCATCGTGCTGCGCGGGCTGCTGGTCGGCGCCACCAAGGGCAAGACCCTGTTCGGCATGCCCGACAGCTTCTCCTCGCTGGCCACCACCACCTTCCTCGACGTCCCGATGTCGGTGTGGCTGGCCGCCGTCGCCTTCGCCGTCACCGGAGGCGTGCTGAAGTACCACCGGGTCGGCCGCGCGCTGTACGCCATCGGTGGCAACGCGGAAGCCGCCCGCGCCGCGGGCATCCGCGTGGAGCGCGTGATGCTCGGGGTGTTCGTCGTCGCCGGTGTCCTCGCCTCCGTCGGCGGCATCATGCAGACCGGCTACGTCGGCGCGATCAGCGCCAACCAGGGCCAGAACATGATCTTCACCGTGTTCGCGGCGGCGGTGATCGGCGGCATCAGCCTGGACGGCGGCAAGGGCACCATGTTCGGCGCCCTGACCGGTGTCCTCCTCCTGGGTGTCGTGCAGAACCTGCTCACCCTCGCCCAGGTGCCGTCGTTCTGGATCCAGGCCATCTACGGCGGGATCATCCTCGTCGCCCTGATGATCGCCCGTGTCACCACGGGCCGCGCTCAGGACTGATGGACCGTCACCTTCTCCCGGCAGAAAGGACATCCGTGTCCGACGCTCCCGCCCGCGTCATCGCGGTCGACACCCACGACATCCGCTTCCCCACCTCGCGCGAGCTGGACGGCTCCGACGCGATGAACCCGGACCCCGACTACTCGGCGGCCTATGTCGTCCTGCGCACCGACGCCGCCGACGGCCTGGAGGGACACGGATTCACCTTCACCATCGGGCGGGGCAACGACGTCCAGGTCGCCGCGATCGACGCACTGCGGGGCCATGTGCTGGGCCGCGACGTCGAGGAACTGTGCGCCGACCCCGGCTCGCTCTTCCGGGACCTGATCGGCGACAGCCAGCTGCGCTGGCTCGGCCCCGAGAAGGGCGTGATGCACATGGCGATCGGGGCCGTCGTCAACGCCGCCTGGGACCTCGCCGCCCGGCGGGCCGGCAAGCCCCTGTGGCAGCTGCTCGCCGACGCCGAACCCGAGTGGCTGGTCCGGCAGATCGACTTCCGGTACATCACCGACGCCCTCACCCCCGAGGAGGCCCTCGACCTGCTCAGGCGCGGCCGGGCGGGAGCCGAGGAGCGCCGGGCCCGGCTCCTGGAGCGCGGCTTCCCCGCCTACACCACCTCCCCGGGCTGGCTCGGCTACGACGACGACAAGCTCGGCCGGCTCGCCACCCAGGCCGTAGCCGACGGCTTCCGGCAGATCAAGCTGAAGGTCGGCGCCGACCTCGACGACGACATCCGCCGCTGCCGGGTGGCCCGCGCCGTCGTCGGACCGGAGATCCGCCTGGCGGTCGACGCCAACCAGCGCTGGAACGTGGACGAGGCGATCCGCTGGACCAACGCCCTGGCCGAGTTCGGCCCGTACTGGATCGAGGAGCCCACCAGCCCCGACGACATCCTCGGCCACGCCGCCATCCGCCGTGCGGTCGGCCCCGTGAAGGTCGCCACCGGCGAACACGTGCAGAACCGCATCGTGTTCAAGCAGATGCTCCAGGCCGGCGCCCTCGACATCGTGCAGATCGACGCGGCCCGCGTCGGCGGGGTCAACGAGAACCTCGCCATCCTGCTGCTCGCCGCCAAGTTCGGCGTCCCCGTCTGCCCGCACGCCGGCGGGGTCGGCCTGTGCGAACTCGTCCAGCACCTGTCGATGTTCGACTACCTGGCCGTCTCCGGCAGCACCGAGGACCGGGTCATCGAGTACGTCGACCACCTCCACGAGCACTTCGTCACCCCGGTCGTCATCCGCGACGGCCACTACACGGCACCCACCGCGCCCGGTTTCTCCGCCGCCCTGCGCCCGGAGTCCCTCGCGCGCTACACGTTCCCCGGCGGCACCTACTGGGCCGCCGACCCCGACACCCAGAAGGGACGGGCTTCCCAATGCTGAAGTCAAGCCGCCGCGGGCCCAGGGGGTGCAACTTGGTAGCACCGTCGGTCACGGATCAGGGCCCACAGAACATTGACGCGTCGGCGGGCGAGCGCGAGCACCGCCTGGACGTGGCGTTTTCCCTCGGCGCGTTTGCGGTCGTAGAACTTCCGCGAGTTGGGGTCGAACTGGATGCTGACCAGCGCGGACGTATAAAAGACGCGTTGCAGGCGCCGGTGGTAGCGCTGGGGCCGGTGGAGGTTGCCGCTGATCTTGCCGGAGTCGCGTGGTGCGGGGGTGACGCCGGCGAAGGCGGCGAGGCGGTCCGGGGTGGGGAAGGCGTCCAGGCTGCCGCCGATGCCGACGAGGAGTTCCGCGCCGAGGACGGCACCGATGCCGGGCATGGACTGGATCACTTCGGCGAGTTCGTGCTCGCGAAACCGGCCCTCGATGAGCTTGTCGGTCTCGGCGATCTTCTCGTTGAGGGCCATCACCTCCTTCGCGAGGGTGTGCACCATCGTCGCGATCGCGCTCTCGCCGGCGACAGCGGTGTGCTGCCGCTCGGCGGCCTCGGCGGCCCTGGCGGCGAGGGCCTCGGGATTGCGGGCCTTGCGGTTGCGCAGCCAGGTCGTCAGACGGGCACGGCCGGTGCGGCGGATCGCCGCCGGGGTCTGGTAGCCCGTAAGAAGCAGCAGAGCTCCGCTGGTGCCGATGTCCAAGGCCCGCTCCAGGGCCGGGAACATGCTGTTCAGCAGGCCCTTGAGCCGGTTGGTGGTGCGGGTACGGCCGGCCACCAGGTCGACGCGGCGCTCCGTCAGCAGCTTCAGCTCGATGCTCGCGTCGTCGCCGGGCCGGATCGGCTGCAGGTCGCGCCGTATGCGGGCCTGGTCGGCGATCACGGGGGCGTTCCGGGCGTCGGTCTTGCCCGCCCCGCGGTAGCTGTCGGAGGCGCGGTTGACCGCGATGCCGGGGAGGTAGACGAGTTCCTGGCCGTGGTTGACCAGCAGGGCGATCAGCAGGCCGGGCCCACCGCCCGCCATGTCCAGCGCCCAGGTGACGTCCCGGCCGTCGGCGAGGTCCAGGACGTCGCCGATCAGTTTCAGCAATTCGGGTTCGTCGTCGGCCACCCGCCGCGACAGCGATGTCTCGCCCTCGCTGTCCAGGACCAGGCAGTGGTGG
>NZ_BMUI01000039.1 GCF_014650115.1 Streptomyces olivaceoviridis
CGCTGCACCTGGGCGTCACCGAGGCCGGTCCCGCCTTCCAGGGCACGATCAAGTCGGCCGTCGCCTTCGGCGCCCTGCTCTCCCAGGGCATCGGTGACACGATCCGGGTGTCCCTCTCGGCCCCGCCGGTCGAGGAGGTCAAGGTCGGCCTCCAGATCCTCCAGTCGCTCGGCCTGCGCCAGCGCGGCCTGGAGATCGTCTCCTGCCCGTCCTGCGGTCGCGCCCAGGTCGACGTCTACAAGCTCGCCGAAGAGGTCACCGCCGGCCTGACCGGCATGGAGGTCCCGCTCCGCGTCGCCGTCATGGGCTGCGTCGTCAACGGCCCCGGCGAGGCCCGCGAGGCCGACCTCGGCGTCGCCTCCGGCAACGGCAAGGGCCAGATCTTCGTCAAGGGCGAGGTCATCAAGACCGTCCCCGAGTCCAAGATCGTGGAAACCCTCATCGAGGAGGCCATGAAGCTGGCGGAGCAGATGGAGGCCGAGGGCGTGACCTCCGGCGAACCGTCGGTGTCGGTGGCGGGCTGACTCTTTCGGCGCCGGTTGGTGGCAGCGCCCCGCCAGGGGCGCGGGGCCGTGCTCGACGTGCGGCTCCGCCGCGTGGGTGCGACCGGCCACCGACCGGCCCGCACCCGCCGGCGCTCCAGAGCCACCCGGGTTGGCAGGCGCACGGCGAAGCAGCGCAGCTATAGTGCGGAGATCAGCAGACCCCCAGCGTGAGGCCCCGCACGTGTTGACCCAGACCACCTCACGAGTGCTCGAACCGGGCGACCTGGACGCGGCGCTCGCCGTCCTCGACCGTGAGCCGGTCGTGAACGCCTTCGTGACCTCGCGGGTCCAGGTCGCGGGCCTCGACCCCTGGCGGCTCGGCGGCGAGATGTGGGGCTGGTACGAGGACGGCATGCTCACGTCCCTGTGCTACGCGGGTGCCAACCTCGTCCCGATCTGCGCCACCCCCCGCGCCGTCCGCGCCTTCGCCGACCGTGCCCGGCGGGCCGGCCGGCGCTGCTCCTCCATCGTCGGCCCCGCCGAGGCCACCGCCGCGCTGTGGCGGCTGCTGGAGCCGCACTGGGGCCCGGCCCGCGAGGTCCGCGCCCACCAGCCGCTGATGGTCACCGACCGCATGCCGGCCGACATCGCCCCGGACCCCTACGTCCGCCGCGTCCGCAAGGACGAGATGGAGACGATCATGCCGGCGTGCGTGGCGATGTTCACCGAGGAGGTCGGCGTCTCGCCCCTCGCCGGCGACGGCGGCCTGCTCTACCAGGCCCGGGTCGCCGAACTCGTCGGCTCCGGCCGCTCCTTCGCCCGCGTCGACGACCAGGGCCGGGTCGTGTTCAAGGCGGAGATCGGCGCGGCCACCCCCCAGGCCTGCCAGATCCAGGGCGTGTGGGTGGCCCCCGAGTACCGGGGCAGGGGCCTGGCGGCCCCCGGCATGGCGGCCGTACTGCGCTACGCCCTGGCCGATGTGGCCCCGGTGGTCAGCCTGTACGTGAACGACTTCAACACCGCGGCGCGCAGCACGTACCGCAGGGTGGGCTTCCACGAGGTGGGAGCCTTCATGAGCGTGCTCTTCTGACCGCCCTGTACGCTCCCGGCATGGACCTCGTGATCGGCTCCCTGGACCTCACCGCCCACGTGGACGAGGCCCTGGCCGTCCAAGCCGTCGCCTTCGGACTCGGCCCGGACGAAGTCGCCGTACGCCGCCAGATCGTCCAACGGCACATGCAGTACCGCGGCGCGCGCGCCTACGGCGCCACCGTCCGGGGACGGCTCGTCGGTTTCGTCTACGGCATGCCCAACAGCCGGACCCACTGGTGGTCCACCGTCGTCGAGCCCTACCTGCGCGCGGGCGGCAACGACTTCTGGCTGGACGACTCCTTCGTCATCACCGAACTGCACGTCCACCCCGACCACCAGAACCGCGGCATCGGCCGGCGCCTGATCACCACCATCACCGACACCGCCGACGAACCCCGCTCGATCCTCTCCGCGATCGACACCGACAGCCCCGCCCGCGGCCTCTACCACTCCCTCGGCTACGTCGACCTCGCCCGCCGGGTCCACTTCCCGAGCGCACCGAGGCCGTACGCCGTGATGGGCGCCCCGCTGCCGCTGCGTAGGCGTTAACCGATTTCCACCGGCACAGGCGGCCCGGCTAACCTCCATGCCATCACCGTTTCCCGGCAGGAGTAAGAGAACCATGGCCAACGCACCGGTCCAGCGCATGTCCCAGTTGATGGCGAAGACGCTGCGCGACGACCCGGCGGACGCCGAGGTCCTCAGCCACAAGCTCCTCGTCCGCGCCGGCTACGTCCGCCGCACGGCCGCCGGCATCTGGAGCTGGCTGCCCCTCGGCAAGAAGGTCCTCGCCAACGTCGAGCGCGTCGTCCGCGAGGAGATGGACGCCATCGGCGCCCAGGAGGTCATGCTGCCCGCGCTGCTGCCGCGTGAGCCCTACGAGGCCACCGGCCGCTGGGACGAGTACGGCCAGGAGCTGTTCCGGCTCAAGGACCGCAAGGGCGGCGACTACCTCCTCGGCCCGACCCACGAGGAGATCTTCACCCTCCTGGTCAAGGACCAGTGCACGTCCTACAAGGACCTGCCGGTGATCCTCTACCAGATCCAGACCAAGTTCCGTGACGAGGCCCGGCCCCGCGCCGGCATCCTGCGCGGTCGCGAGTTCCTGATGAAGGACTCGTACTCCTTCGACCTGGACGACGAGGGCCTCGGCCGGTCCTACGCCCTGCACCGCGAGGCCTACCGGCGCGTCTTCGCGCGCCTCGGCCTCGACTACCGCATCGTCGCGGCCACCGCCGGCGCCATGGGCGGCTCCAAGTCCGAGGAGTTCCTCGCCCCGGCCGAGGCCGGCGAGGACACCTTCGCCGACTGCCCGAACTGCGACTTCGCCGCCAACACGGAGGCGATCACGTACGCGCTGAAGCCGGTGGACGCCTCCGGCGTGCCCGCCGCCGAGGACATCCCGACCCCCGACACCCCGACCATCGAGACGCTGGCCGCCTCGCTCGGCGTCCCGGCCTCCGCCACGCTGAAGAACCTGCTGGTCAAGGTGGACGGCGAGATCGTCGCCGTCGGCGTGCCCGGGGACCGCGAGGTGGACCTGGGCAAGGTCGAGGCGCACTTCGCCCCGGCCACCGTCGAGATGGTCACCGAGGCGGACTTCGCCGAGCGCGACGACCTGGTCCGTGGCTACGTCGGCCCGCAGGGCCTGGGCGAGAAGGTCACCTACATCGCCGACCCGCGCGTGGCCCCCGGCACCGCCTGGATCACCGGTGCCAACAAGGAGCACACGCACGCCAAGAACGTCGTCGCCGGCCGGGACTTCGAGGTCGACGCGTACGTGGACGTCGTGGTGGTCCAGGAGGGCGACCCCTGCCCCAAGTGCGGCACCGGCCTGAAGCTGGACCGCGCCATCGAGATCGGCCACATCTTCCAGCTGGGCCGCAAGTACACCGACGCCCTCAAGCTGGACGTCCTCGGCCAGAACGGCAAGCCGGTCCGCGTCACCATGGGCTCCTACGGCATCGGTGTCTCCCGTGCCGTCGCCGCGCTCGCCGAGCAGACCGCCGACGAGCACGGCCTGGTCTGGCCCAAGGAGATCGCCCCGGCCGACGTGCACGTCGTCGCCGCCGGCAAGGCGCTCCAGACCGAGCTGGCCCTCGACGTCTCCGAGAAGCTCGCCGCCGCGGGCGTCCGCGTCCTGGTGGACGACCGGGCCGGGGTCTCCCCGGGCGTGAAGTTCACCGACGCGGAGCTGATCGGCGTCCCGCAGATCCTGGTCGCCGGCCGCCGTGCCGGCGAGGGCGTCCTGGAGCTGAAGGACCGCAAGACCGGCGAGCGCGAGGAACTGACGGTCGAGGACGCGATCGCCCGTCTGACCGCGCGGTAAGCGGTAAGCGGTAAGCGGTAAGCGGCAGCGGTGAGGTCTCTCCTGGGCTCTGCCCGGGGTGTTCCGTGAGCGGGGGCGGGCGACCGCCCCCGCTCGGCTAGAGCCAGCTCGCGAACTCCAGCAGGAGCTCCGCGTCCTTCTCACGGCCGACCCGGCGGGCCCGTACCCCGGACTCCACCGCCCGGAACAGCGTCCAGCCCCGCAGCCGTTCCTGGTCGACCTCCAGCGACTCGGCGAGCCGCTTGATCCGGCGCCGGGTGGTGGACGGCCCGGACGGCGCCGCGATCAGGTCCTCCACCCGGTCCCGCACCAGCCGCGCCAGGTCGAAGGCGCTCTCGCCGACCACCGGGTCCGGGCCCACCGCCAGCCAGGGCATCCGCTCCCCGGAGAGCACCTTGCTCTGCCGGAACGTGCCGTGCAGCAGCAACTGCTCGGGCGGCGCGGCCAGCAGCTCCGTACGGGCGGCGAGGGCCGCCTCCACCAGCGGGGCCGCCTCCGGATCGGTCCCGGCGCCCGCCCGCATCGCCACCGCCTGCCGCCCGGTCCGCTCGGCGACGGTCTCGAAGACATGCCCGACCGGCGGCGCGACCCACAGCCTGCGCAGCGTCCCCGCCGCCTCCAGCAGCGCCTTCGCCTCCGGCAGCGACCGCACCGACACGTCCGGGTGCAGCCGCTCCAGCAGCAGCGCCCCGTCCTCCGCCCCGGCTTCCAGCAGCAGTACGGCGCCCAGCCCGCCCCAGTGCGCCAGTGCCGCCCGCTCGCTCTCCGGGCGGGCCCGGGGCGGCGCCAGCTTCAGCACGGCCGGGGTGCCGTCCGCCCGCCGTACCAGCACCACCAGGCTGCTGCGCCCGCCCGGCACCTGTACCCGCTCGACGGTCAACTCGCGCCGGGCGACGGCCCGTTCGGCCGCCGTGGGCAGCCGCGCCAGCCAGTCGTCCCCGGCCGGTGCGGTCTCACCGAGCGCCCGCACCAGGCGCTGCGGCGGTTCGAAAGCCATGCGCGAGTCGTTCCCTTCGTGTCCTGTGCTGCCGGGACCCCGCCCGAGTCTCCCGTCCTGGTCCTGTTCCCGATCGTGTCCGGTGCCGTCCCGCCGTCACGGGCTGTCCGGGCAGCGGCCCGGCCCGCCCGGCCGGCCGTCAACGCGCCGGCGAACCGGACGGCGACGGTGCCGTGCCGGCCGCGCCCGTCCGTTGGCCGGACCGCTCGGCCAGACCAGGGAAGGCTACGCTCCCCCCGCTCCAGCGCACCGCCCGCACCGCGGCCTCCCGCAGCGCCCCGGCCGCGTCGGCCCGCCGCGCGCCGGTCGTGGCCCGCACCAGGTCCGAGTAGACGCCGGCCACCCGCTCCTCCAGCCGCGCGGCCAGCCGCAGCGCGCCCGCCCCGTCCTCGACCGGGAACGGCAGCGCGTACGCGGCGCTCGCGGCGACCGGTGCGCCGCCCAGGTCGCGAACGGCGCGCACCAGCGCGTCCCGGCGCGCGCGGTGGGCGTCGTACGCCGACCGCGCCTCCGTCCGGCGCCGCTCGCCGATCCGTCCGCCCACGACGCCGTACCCGTACACGGCCGCGTGCTCCGCCGCCAGCGCGGCCTGCAAGGCGGTCAGCTCCGCCGTCCCGGCCTGCCCGGTCCCGTCGCTCACCTGGCTCCCTCCGTCAGCAGGTACGCGTGCGCGGCCCCGGCCGCGGCGACCGACGCCAGCAGCCGCGCCAGCTCGCCCGGCGCCTCCAGCAGATCCTTGGCGCGCCGGTCGGCGAGGGCGCGCTCGGCGGCGGCCAGCCCGGCGACGGCGTCCTTCTCGCCTGCCGGGACGGGAGCGGCGGAAGCGGTGGCCGTGGCGGAAGCCGTGGGCGCCGTACCGTCCGTGAAAGCCGCCGCGTGCGCCGCGACCTGGGCCCGCAGCGGGCGCAGCCGGTCCGCCAGGCCGGGGTGCGCGGCGAGCACGGCGTCGTACCGTGCCAGCAGCCCCCGGCTGTCCCGCGCCGCACGCGCGCGTGCCCGCTGCGTGGCCGACGGACCGTCGTCGCCGGACTCCGGGCCGGCCGAGCAGCCCGTCAGCAGGGCGCCGCCGGCGGCCGAGGCGAGCAGGGTTCTTCTGCGCGGCCCCGAGGGCACGCGCGAGAGCGGGGGGTACGGCACGGCTGACGTCCTCGGGGGCTCGTACGAACACACGGGCGGGAACGCCGACCCGCCGTTGATCACGGTACCCGCGAGTCCCTCCGCCTCGTGTCACCGGCTCGACGGCCGACCGCACCCGCCCGCGAACCACCCCGGACCTCTGATGCGAACCGGCCCCTGCCGGAGGCAGTACCCTTTGATCAGACACGCGACCCATCCCACAACAGCACACGCGGCCGAGGAGTCACCCGGATGAGCACCACCCAGAGCGAGAGGCTGCGAGAGCTGCTGGAACCGCTCGTCACCTCCCAGGGGCTGGATCTCGAAGAGATCGCCGTGGACTCCGTCGGGCGCAAGCGGGTGCTGCGGGTGGTCGTCGACTCCGACGCCGGGGCTGATCTGGACGCCATCGCCGATGTGAGCCGCGCGCTCTCGGCGAAGCTGGACGAGACGAACGCGATGGGTGACGCGGCGTACGACCTGGAGGTCGGAACCCCCGGCGCGGAGCGCCCCCTCACCGAGCACCGGCACTTCGTGCGGGCCACCGACCGGCTTGTGAAGTTCCAGCTCACGGAGGGCGGCGAGCTGGTCGCGCGGATCCTGAAGGTCGACGACGAGGGCGTCGACGTCGAGGTGCCCGGCGTGAAGGGCCGCAAGGCCACCGCCCGCAGACTCGGCTTCGCGGAGATCGCCAAGGCGCGTGTGCAGGTCGAGTTCAACCGCAAGGACAGCGCCGGCACGGCCGGCGAGAAGGACATGAAGGAAGAGGAGGAGGCGTAGCCGTGGACATCGACATGAGCGCCCTGCGGGGCTTGGTTCGGGAGAAGGAGATCTCCTTCGACCTGCTGGTCGAGGCGATCGAGTCGGCCCTCCTCATCGCCTACCACCGCACCGAGGGAAGCCGCCGACACGCGCGCGTGGAGCTCAACCGGGAGACCGGGCATGTGACCGTGTGGGCGAAGGAGGACCCCGAGGACCTCGCCGAGGGGCAGGAGCCCCGCGAGTTCGACGACACCCCGTCCGGCTTCGGCCGCATCGCCGCCACCACCGCCAAGCAGGTGATCCTCCAGCGGCTGCGCGACGCCGAGGACGACGCGACGCTCGGCGAGTACGCCGGCCGCGAGGGCGACATCGTCACCGGTGTGGTCCAGCAGGGCCGCGACCCGAAGAACGTGCTCGTGGACATCGGCAAGCTGGAGGCCATCCTGCCGGTGCAGGAGCAGGTGCCCGGCGAGAGCTACGCGCACGGCATGCGCCTGAGGTCGTACGTCGTCCGGGTGGCCAAGGGTGTGCGCGGGCCGTCCGTCACCCTCTCCCGTACGCACCCGAACCTGGTGAAGAAGCTCTTCGCCCTGGAGGTGCCGGAGATCGCCGACGGCTCGGTGGAGATCGCGGCCATCGCCCGTGAGGCCGGTCACCGTACGAAGATCGCCGTACGGTCCACCCGTTCGGGCCTGAACGCCAAGGGGGCCTGCATCGGCCCCATGGGCGGCCGGGTGCGCAACGTGATGGGCGAACTGAACGGCGAGAAGATCGACATCGTCGACTGGTCGGACGACCCGGCGGAGATGGTCGCGAACGCCCTGTCACCCGCTCGGGTGAGCAAGGTGGAGGTCGTGGACCTGGCCTCCCGGTCCGCCCGGGTGACCGTGCCGGACTACCAGCTGTCGCTGGCGATCGGCAAGGAGGGCCAGAACGCCCGCCTGGCGGCCCGGCTGACCGGCTGGCGGATCGACATCCGGCCCGACACCGAGCAGGCCGGGGAGTAGACCGGGGAGCCGATCGGGGCGCCGGGGGGAATAGATCCAAGCCGTCCGGCGCTCAGATCACGACAACAGCCGTTCGATTCTTGCCCCAAAGGGGTGAGGTCGGTACGGGGAGGTAGACTTAGCTGTGTCTGGCCGGACGCACGCCCGAGCATGCCCCGAGCGCACCTGTGTGGGGTGCCGGGAGCGGGCGGCCAAGAACGATCTCTTGCGGATCGTGAAGATCGAGGACGCCTGCGTCCCCGATCCTCGCGGTACGCTGCCCGGCCGGGGTGCGTACGTACACCCCGCCCTGGTCTGTCTCGACCAGGCGGTACGCCGCCGGGCGTTCCCGCGGGCACTGCGCGTCCCGGGACCGCTCGACACAAAGGCGTTGCGCCGATACGTCGAGCAGACAACAGTTGCCGAGCAGGCAACGCCGTAAGACAAGCCGCACGGAACCCCGTGCGGTCTGGTACCTCGCGAGTCGAAAGCAGGTCGAGATTGCGATGAGCACTCGATGAGTACGCGATGAGTACGCCCATGAACTAGCGACGGTCCGGCTTCAACCCGGACCTCAAAGGAGCGAAGTGGCTAAGGTCCGGGTCTACGAACTCGCCAAGGAGTTCGGTGTCGAGAGCAAGGTCGTCATGGCCAAGCTCCAGGAACTCGGTGAATTCGTCCGTTCGGCGTCTTCGACCATCGAAGCGCCGGTTGTACGCAAGCTGACCGACGCCTTCCAGGGCGGTGGCAACGGCAAGTCCGCCGGCAAGTCCGCCCCGCGCAAGGCCGCCCCCAGGCCCGCCGCGCCCTCTCCGGCGCAGGCGGCACGTCCGGCTGCCCCGGCCCCGAGGCCGGCGGCCCCCAAGCCTCCGACGGCGCCCGCTGCCCAGCAGCCGGCCGCCCCGTCGGCCCCCTCGGCGCCCGCACAGGCACCGGCCCCGGGCCCGCGCCCGGTGCCCGGTCCCAAGCCCGCGCCGCGTCCGGCCCCGGCCGCCCCGGAGTTCACCGCTCCGCCGGCCCCGGCCGCGCAGACCCCGCAGGCTCCGGCCGCCCAGGGTCCGCGTCCCGGCGCCCGTCCCGGTGCCCCGAAGCCCGGTGGCGCACGTCCGGCCCCCGGCCAGGGCCAGGGCCAGGGTGCCCGTCCGGGTCAGGGCGGTGCCCGCCCCGGTGGCCAGGCCGCGCGTTCCGGTGCCCGTCCGGCCGGTCCGCGTCCGGGCAACAACCCCTTCACCTCCGGCGGCAACGCCGGCATGGCCCGTCCGCAGGCCCCGCGCCCGCAGGGCGGTCCGCGTCCCGGCCCCGGCGGTGCCCCCGGCGCCGGCCCCCGTCCGCAGGCGCCCGGCGCCCAGGGCGGCGGTCCGCGTCCGCAGGCTCCCGGCGGCAACCGTCCGTCCCCGGCGGGCATGCCCCGTCCGCAGGGCGGTCCGCGTCCCGGCCCGGCCGGTCCGCGTCCGAACCCCGGCATGATGCCGCAGCGTCCCGCTGCCGGCCCGCGTCCCGGCCCCGGCGGCGGTCGCGGCCCGGCCGGTGCCGGTCGTCCCGGCGGCGGCGGTCGTCCCGGCGGCGGCGGCTTCGCCGGCCGTCCCGGTGGCGGCGGCGGTGCCCGTCCGGGCGGTGGCGGCGGCTTCGCCGGTCGTCCCGGTGGTGGCGGCGGCTTCGGCGGCGGTCCCGGCGGTGGCGGCGGTGGCCGTCCCGGCTTCGGCGGCCGTCCCGGCGGTCCCGGTGGCCGTGGTGGCACGCAGGGCGCCTTCGGCCGTCCCGGCGGTCCGGCGCGTCGTGGTCGCAAGTCGAAGCGGCAGCGTCGCCAGGAGTACGAGGCCATGCAGGCCCCGAGCGTCGGCGGCGTGATGCTGCCGCGCGGCAACGGCGAGACCATCCGTCTCTCCCGCGGCGCGTCGCTCACCGACTTCGCGGAGAAGATCAACGCCAACCCGGCGTCCCTCGTCGCGGTCATGATGAACCTCGGCGAGATGGTCACCGCGACCCAGTCCGTCTCCGACGAGACCCTCCAGCTCCTCGCCGGCGAGATGAACTACACGGTTCAGATCGTCAGCCCGGAGGAGGAGGACCGCGAGCTGCTTGAGTCCTTCGACATCGAGTTCGGCGAGGACGAGGGCTCCGACGAGGACCTGGTCGTCCGTCCGCCGGTCGTGACCGTCATGGGTCACGTCGACCACGGTAAGACCCGACTGCTCGACGCCATCCGCAAGACGAACGTCATCGCGGGCGAGGCCGGCGGCATCACCCAGCACATCGGTGCCTACCAGGTCGCGACCGAGGTCAACGACGAAGAGCGCAAGATCACCTTCATCGACACCCCGGGTCACGAGGCGTTCACCGCCATGCGTGCCCGTGGTGCGAAGTCGACCGACATCGCGATCCTGGTCGTCGCGGCCAACGACGGCGTCATGCCGCAGACGGTCGAGGCGCTCAACCACGCCAAGGCGGCCGACGTGCCGATCGTCGTCGCGGTCAACAAGATCGACGTCGAGGGCGCGGACCCGACCAAGGTGCGCGGTCAGCTGACCGAGTACGGCCTGGTGGCCGAGGAGTACGGCGGCGACACCATGTTCGTCGACATCTCCGCCAAGCAGGGTCTGCACATCGACTCGCTGCTGGAGGCCGTGATCCTCACGGCCGACGCCTCGCTCGACCTGCGGGCCAACCCGAACCAGGACGCGCAGGGCATCTCGATCGAGTCCCGTCTCGACCGCGGCCGTGGTGCCGTGGCGACGGTCCTCGTCCAGCGAGGCACGCTGCGGGTCGGCGACACGATGGTCGTGGGCGACGCCTACGGTCGCGTGCGCGCCATGCTCGACGACAACGGCAACAACGTGGCCGAGGCAGGCCCGTCGACGCCGGTCCAGGTCCTGGGTCTGACCAACGTCCCGGGCGCCGGCGACAACTTCCTCGTGGTCGAGGAGGACCGTACGGCCCGCCAGATCGCGGAGAAGCGCGCCGCCCGCGAGCGCAACGCGGCCTTCGCGAAGCGCACGCGCCGCGTGTCCCTGGAGGACCTGGACAAGGTGCTCAAGGCCGGCGAGGTCCAGCAGCTGAACCTGATCATCAAGGGTGACGCTTCTGGTTCGGTCGAGGCCCTGGAGTCCTCCCTGCTCCAGCTGGACGTCGGCGAAGAGGTCGACATCCGCGTCCTGCACCGCGGCGTCGGTGCGGTCACGGAGTCCGACATCGACCTGGCGATGGGCTCGGACGCCATCGTGATCGGCTTCAACGTCCGCGCGGCCGGCCGCGCGGCGCAGATGGCCGAGCGCGAGGGCGTGGACGTCCGGTACTACTCGGTCATCTACCAGGCGATCGAGGAGATCGAGGCGGCCCTCAAGGGCATGCTCAAGCCGGAGTACGAAGAGGTCGAGCTGGGTACGGCGGAGATCCGCGAGGTCTTCAAGTCGTCCAAGCTGGGCAACATCGCCGGTGTCCTCATCCGCTCCGGCGAGGTGCGCCGCAACACCAAGGCCCGCCTCATCCGAGACGGCAAGGTGGTCGCGGAGAACCTCAACATCGAGGGCCTGCGTCGCTTCAAGGACGACGTCACCGAGATCCGCGAAGGCTACGAGGGTGGTATCAACCTCGGCAACTTCAACGACATCAAGGTCGACGACGTCATCGCGACGTACGAGATGCGGGAGAAGCCGCGGGTGTAACGCCTGTGGTTCGTGCTGGCCGGCGGGACTGCGGTCCCGTCGGCCAGCACGCCGTTTTCCGCCCGGGCGCCTGTCCGGCCCATCGCACCGAAACCCTGTCGAGCCACCGGCGGGTACGCGGTACGGTTCTTGATGTCCCCGGCCGCACGGACCCGGGGCCATCGATCCCGTACCGGCGGGTGAACCGGTTGCACACATGTACGTGGGGACTCTGTCCTTCGACCTCCTCCTCGGCGACGTCCACTCGCTGAAGGAGAAGCGCTCCGTCGTCCGCCCGATCGTCGCCGAACTCCAGCGGAAGTACGCCGTGAGCGCGGCCGAGGTGGACCACATGAACCTCCACCGGCGGGCGATCATCGGCCTCGCCGCGGTCTCCGGCGACGCGGCGCACCTCACCGACGTACTGGACCGGTGCGAGCGGCTGGTCGCCGGCCGCCCCGAGGTGGAACTGCTGTCCGTGCGACGGCGCTTCCACGGCGACGACGACTGACCACGAAACGCAAGCAAGAGAAAGAACGGGAGACGGACCAGTGGCCGACAACGCGCGGGCTAAAAGGCTGGCGGACCTCATCCGGGAGGTGGTGGCCCAGAAGCTGCAGCGCGGGATCAAGGACCCGCGGCTCGGCTCACACGTCACCATCACGGACACCCGGGTCACCGGTGACCTCCGGGAGGCGACCGTCTTCTACACGGTCTACGGCGACGAGGAGGAGCGGAAGGCGGCAGCCGCCGGCCTGGAGAGCGCCAAGGGCATCCTGCGCTCCGAGGTGGGCCGCGCGGCCGGGGTGAAGTTCACGCCCACCCTGACCTTCGTGGCGGACGCCCTGCCGGACACCGCCCGGACCATCGAGGACCTCCTCGACAAGGCCCGGCAGTCCGACGAGAAGGTGCGCGAGGCGGCCACGGGCGCCACGTACGCCGGCGGCGCCGACCCGTACCGCAAGCCGGCGGAGGACGACAGCGACACGGACGGCGACGCCACCGAATGACCCAGAAGCACACCGCGCCCGACGGCCTCGTCATCGTCGACAAGCCGTCGGGCTTCACTTCGCACGACGTGGTCGCCAAGATGCGCGGGATCGCCAGGACCCGCCGCGTCGGCCACGCCGGCACCCTCGACCCGATGGCGACCGGCGTCCTGGTCCTCGGGGTCGAGCGCGCCACCAAGCTCCTCGGGCACCTGGCGCTCACCGAGAAGGAGTACCTGGGCACGGTCCGCCTGGGCCAGAACACCCTCACCGACGACGCCGAGGGCGAGATCACCTCGTCCGCCGACGCCTCCAAGGTGACCCGGGACGCCATCGACGCGGGCATCGCCAAGCTGACCGGCGACATCATGCAGGTGCCGTCCAAGGTCAGCGCCATCAAGATCGACGGCGTACGGTCGTACAAGCGGGCCCGTGAGGGCGAGGACTTCGAGATCCCCGCCCGGCCGGTGACCATCTCCTCCTTCGCGGTGTACGACGTCCGGGACGCGGTCGCCGAGGACGGCACGCCCGTGCTCGACCTGGTGGTGTCGGTGGTCTGCTCCTCCGGCACCTACATCCGCGCCCTCGCCCGCGACCTGGGCGCCGACCTCGGCGTCGGCGGCCACCTCACCGCGCTGCGCCGCACCCGCGTCGGCCCGTACAAGCTGGACGCGGCGAAGACGCTGGACCAGCTCCAGCAGGAGCTGACCGTGATGCCGATCGCCGAGGCCGCCACCGCGGCGTTCCCGCGCTGGGAGGTCGACGCCAGGCGGTCCCGGCTGCTGCTGAACGGCGTCCGGCTGGAGATCCCCGACGAGTACGCGGCAGCCGGTCCCGTCGCCGTGTTCGACACCGAGGGCCGTTTCCTCGCGCTGGTCGAGGAACACCGGGGCAAGGCGAAGAGCCTGGCGGTCTTCGGCTGAGGACCTGCGGGCCTGAAGCCCTGAGGGACTGAGCGCCTCAGGCTCAGAGGGCCGAGCTGTGAGCCCCGAGGACGGGCCGCACGGATCGGCTGTCCGCCGTGGAGTGGCCGTCTGCCGTGGAGTGGCCGTCTGCCGTGGAGTGGCTGTGTGCCGTGGACCGGCTGTCTGCCGTCGAGTGGCTCCCCCGTGGGCCGGCTGTCTGCCGTGGAGCGGCGGCCGGCCACACGGGTCGGTCCTGCCGCCGCTCCACGGTCCCCCCCGGTTCCCCCACCCCTAGGGTTATCCAGCGACTTCCGCCTATTCACCCGTCCGGGCAGGCGCTCGGAGTGAACCGGGGGAGCGGAAGGGGGCGCGTTCATCACGCGATCTGTCCCGCCGATCATCCCCCGCCTACCGTCGGAACCAGGGCACGGGGACGGGCGGGGAGGTACGACCATGACGGAACGGGGCCCGCGGGGCGGAAGCGGGCGCCGGGGGCACGGGTGCGAAGAGCGGCCGGTCGAGGAGCGGGCCGAGGGGGAGTGCGCGGGCGGGCTCGGCGCATACGGGGTGCGGCCGTCCGGGGCGCGCGTGGACGAGGACTGCGTCGCTGGTGGGCCGGGCGCGGGTCCGGGTGACCGTGCCCTGGCCACCACTCCGGCCGACGACACGGGCGCGGGCGCCGGGACCGGCCGCTGCGACGCCGCTCTCGTCCGCATCCGGGACCTGGCCGGCCGCCCGCGCGGACTCGGCTTCCTCGCCGATCACGAGGGCACCCTGCTCACCAGCCACGAGGCTGTCGACGGCCTGCCCCGGCTGGTGCTGCACGCCGGCGGCGACCGTACCTGCGTGGTCGGCCCCGACGCGGTCACCGCACTGCCCGGTCTCGACCTCGCCCTGGTGCGCACCGAGGGCCTCGGCGTGGAGCCGCTGCCGCTGACCGTGCGGGAGCGGATCGACGCCGGCACCTATGTCCAGGTCGCCGCCGGCTGCTGGCGCGAGGCGCGCGTGCTGGCCGCCACGCAGGTGACGTACACCGCCACGGACCGCTTCCACCTCCTGGACGACGCGCTGGAGCTGGCCATCGGCACGGCCGGCCGGGACGCGCTCCGGCTGGGCGGCGGCGCGGCCGGCGGACCGGTGCTCGACGCGCGCACCGGCGCGGTCGTCGGCGTCCTCGGCACCGCCTTGCACAGTGCCCAGCGCGACGCGGGCTTCGCGGTGCCGCTGCGGCCCGCCGACGGCGCCCTCGCCGACCTGCTCGCCCGCAACGCGGCCACCGTGCCCGCGTACGGCGCCGACCTCAACCTCGCCGGCATCCTCCAGCTGACCATGACCTCGGTCGGGCAGGACGGCCCCCCGGGCGCCGTCGAGCCGGTCGAACGCCCCGGCATCGCCGGGGAGTTGGCCGACTTCGCCGCTGGCGGCCGGCCCGTGCTCGGCCTCGTCGGCGCGCCGGGCAGCGGTCGTACGACGGAACTCGCGGCGCTCGCCGCCCGCCGTGCCCGGGGTGAGCGGCCGGCCCCCACGCTGTGGTTGCGCGGTGCCGGCCTGAGGGGCACCGACGCCTCGGTGGCCGACGTGGCCCACCGCGCCTTGGCGCGTGCCGCCCGGATCATCGCCGCCTCCCGTTCCGGCCGACCCGAAGACCTCGGCGACATCACCCCCGAGCGCGTGGCCCGCCTCGCCGTCCGGGCCGGCCGCCCGCTGCTGCTCCTCCTGGACTGCCCCGAGGAGATGCCCCCCGCCCTCGCCGACCGTCTGTCCGCCTGGGCCCAGGGCGCGGCCACCTGGCTGACCGAGACGGGAACCCGCCTGGTGGTGGCCTGCCGGGAGGAACACTGGGAACGCACCGGCCGGGCCTTCCCACCGGCCGTCCTCCATGTGCCGGGCGACTCGGGGGAGCCGGTGCGAACGCCGCCTGACCACAGGGTTCCGGCGGGCGGCGGCGAGCCGCCGGCGACGGAGCGTGGAGCCGGGGCCCCGACGAGCGACCCTGGTCCGGACCGTGCGCCGGCCGGCACTGAGTCTCCGGAGCGCAGCGGGCCCAGTGGCCCTGGGGGGCGAGGAGACGGTGCGGGGTCGGACCGTACGCCGGCCGACTCCGCGGCTCGGGCGGGCGGTGCTGGTGCCGTGTACGCGTCGGCTGGCTCTGCGACCCCGGTGGGCGGCGGTGAGCCGCTGCACAGCGCACCGGCAGGCCCTCCGGCTGTGCCCCCGGGCTCAGCCGGACCGGCCGTGCTGCCGCACGGTGACGCCGGCCGCGCGCCCTCGCCTGGCGCCTCGCCCGTCGGCGCCTCGCGCGTGGGCGCCTCGCCCGTCGGCGCCTCGCGCGTGGGCGCCTCGCCCGTCGGCGCCGAGCCGCAGGTCCCCCTGCCTCGCCTTGCCTCCCCGGCGGGCAGCTCCGAGCCGCACCACCCCCCGGCCCGCCTCGCCTCCCCGGCCGACAGCCCCGTACCGGACCGCACCCCCGGCACCCCCGCCACCCCACCCCAGGCATCCGCCGCACCCGCCGAGTCGGTCCCCGGCGCCCCGGGCGAGGCCCCTCGCACCTCCGCGACGCCACCCCAGGCATCCCCCGCACCCCCCGAGTCGGTCCCCGGCGTTCCCGGCGCCGCCGGCGAAGCCCCTCTCACCCCCGCCACCGACCCCCTTCCGCCCTGTCTGCGGATCGGGGACTTCACGATCGATGAGGCGCGGTGGGCTCGCGTGCGGTACGGGATTCCGGAGGGTGCGCTCGGTGAGCGGGACGCGCGGCATCCGCTCGTGCTGCGGCTGTTGTCCGAGGTGCGGGCCGCCGTACCCGACGCACCGGTCATCGGGCCCCTCGACCGGCACGACGTGTTCGCCGCCTACCTCGATCTGATGTGCCTGCGCATCGCGGTCCGCCTGGCCGCCGTCGGCGGTCTGCGCGGAAGGGCCGTGCGGCGGCTGGCGGCGCGGGTGGCCGGGCAGGTGCACGAGGCCGCCCGGCGCAGCCTCGGGCCGGGGCAGGGGGCGCTGGAGGGGGAGTCGTTCGAGGCGGTGTTCCCCTGGGGCCCCGCCCCGGCCCGGCTCGGCGGCGGTACCGGCTGGGCCTCCGCCGTGCTGACCGAGGGCCTCCTCGTGCCGGCCGGTACCGGCTACCGCTTCGCCCACGAGGAACTGGCCGACTGGATCCAGGGCACGCACCTGGACCTGGACGCGGCGCTGCGGGCCCTGGTGCACCGCGTCGGCGAACCGAGCGCCCCCCGCCCGGTGCCGCACCATCGCGTCGGACCCGTCGTCCAGGCGCTGCTGCTCCTCGCCCGCCAGCAAGGGACCGAACAACTCACCCTGCGACTGAGGGAGTTGGTCGACGCCCTCGACCGTGACACCGGCTCCTGGTGGGCCGCCCGGCTGCTCGCCCGGACCCTGCTCCAGGTCCCGGACGCGACGCCGTACACCGAGGTGCTGCGCCTGCTCGCCGACCGTGTCGTCGCCTGGCGCGGCGCCCGGCGGCCCGTACCGGCCGACTTCCGCCCCGCCTTCTGGACTGGCCTGCCCGTCCCCGACACCGAGCGCCTGGACCTGCTGCGCCGCCTCGTCCTGGCGGACCCGGCGCCCCCCGCGGCAGGCGACCGGTACCTGGACGCCGTCGCCGGACTGCTCGCCGCCGCCCCCACCGTCGTACAGCCCCTGCTCACCCGGTGGTTCACGGACGAGCGGCCACTCCCCGCGACCCCGCACGCCACCGTGGCCACCGCCGCGCAGGCGCTGCTGCACACCCACCGGCACGGCGCCCTGGACGATCTCACCGAGGTGCTGGCGGCCTGCGCGCACCGGCGTGCCGACGAACTGCTCGCCGTCCTCGCCGAGGAGGAGCCGTCGGCCCTCTGCCGGGCGGTGGACCGCTGGGCGCACGACGAGCGCCCCGCCCGCCGGGTCGCGGCCGTGGCCTTCGCCCTGCGCGCGGCCCCCCACGCCCGCTCGGACGCCGACCGCGAGCTGCTGCGCTACGCCGCCCTCACCCTGCTCGCCCGCCCGGCCGACCGCACCCTGCACGGCGCCGCCCTCGCCCTGCTGGTCCGCGATCCGCGCAGCCGGGACCGGCACCTGCCCGCGGCCCTGCGCCACTTCACCGACGGCGACCCGCAGTTCCCGCCCAGCGCCCTCGTCCCGGCCCTGACCACGCACCCGGAACCGGTCCTGGAGGCCTTCCGCGTCCGCCTGTGCGCCCCGGGCGCCGGCGGCCCGGAGACCGGAGCGGTCCTGCGCGGCCTCACGCAGGTCGACACCCCGGCCCTGGCCCGCCGGGTCGCCGCGCTCGTCCAGGAGGCGCTGCGGCTGCGCCCGGAGACCGCCGGACCCGTCGCCGGCCAGGTCGCCGGGCATGTCGGGCGCCGCCTCGAACAGGGCCCCACCGCCCGCCCGGTCCTGCTGCCCCTCGTCACCGGCCTGCTCGACGGCGCTCCCGAACCCCTCCGGGCGGCCCTCGCCACCGTCCTCGCCGCCCCCGGTTCCCCCGCCTCCCGCCCGTTCCGCCGCGAGCTGCTGGAGTTCCTGCTCGCCCGGGAAGGGGACCCGTCCGTCCTGCTCGCCGTCCTGCACGCGGCCACGGAACACGGCGGCCGGGAGGAGGAGGCCCGCGGCCTGGTCCACCGCACCGGCCTGCTCCTCGTCCGCACGCCCGAGGGCGCCACCCGTTTCGACCGCGCCCTGGTCGACATCGGCCGGCACGTGCCCGGCTTCGCCGCCCGCATGGCCCGCTGGCTGAACGAGACCCCGGACGACTGGGCGGCCGTGGTCGGCCCCAGCGCCCGCCGCATGATCGAGAGCCTGGCGGGCGTGCGTGTACCGGCCTGAGCCGCGTCGGGGACGTGCGCCCCGTCACAGCCCCCATGCCGATGCTGGCGCGGGGCACCCGGCATGGCACCCTTAGACCTGCACGACGAGGTCAAGACAGACACGGACAAGGGTTCGAGGAGCGGTCACAGTGCAGCGCTGGCGTGGCTTGGAGGACATCCCCGAGGACTGGGGGCGCAGCGTCGTCACCATCGGTTCCTACGACGGCGTCCACCGCGGTCACCAGCTGATCATCCAGCACGCCGTCGACCGGGCCCGCGAGCTCGGCGTCCCGGCCGTCGTGGTCACCTTCGACCCGCACCCCAGCGAGGTCGTCCGTCCGGGCAGCCACCCGCCGCTGCTCGCCCCGCACCACCGCCGCGCCGAGCTCATGACCGAGCTGGGCGTCGACGCGTGCCTCATCCTGCCCTTCACCACCGAGTTCTCCAAGCTCTCGCCCGCCGACTTCGTGGTGAAGGTCCTGGTGGACAAGCTGCACGCCAAGGCGGTCGTGGAGGGCCCCAACTTCCGCTTCGGCCACAAGGCGGCAGGCAACGTCGAGTTCCTCATCGAGCAGGGCAGAATCTACGACTTCGAGGTCGAGGTCGTCGATCTGTACGTCACCGGTGAAGCGGGCGGCGGCGAGCCGTTCTCCTCGACGCTGACCCGCCGCCTGGTCGCCGAGGGCGATGTCGCGGGCGCCCGCGAGATCCTCGGCCGCCCGCACCGCGTGGAGGGGGTCGTCGTCCGCGGCGCCCAGCGCGGCCGGGAACTGGGCTTCCCGACGGCCAACGTCGAGACGCTCCCGCACACCGCCATCCCCGCCGACGGCGTGTACGCCGGATACCTGCACGCCCAGGGCGAGGCCATGCCGGCCGCGATCTCCGTCGGCACGAACCCGCAGTTCGACGGCACCGAGCGCACGGTGGAGGCGTACGCGATCGACCGCGTCGGCCTCGACCTGTACGGTCTGCACGTCGCCGTCGACTTCCTCGCGTACGTGCGCGGGCAGGCGAAGTTCGAGTCGCTGGAGGCTCTGCTGGAGCAGATGGCCGCGGATGTGAAGCGGTGCCGGGAGATCGTGGCGGCGGAGGAGTAGCCGCTCGTTCCGGCGGGAGTCGTTCCAGCGAGGCTCGTCACAGCGAGAAGGGCGGCCGGTGCGGTGAGCACCGGCCGCCCTTTCTCGTGGCCTCTTACTGCTGGGGCGGGGCCGGGGGAGCCGGGGGGGCCTGCGGAGGCTGCTGTCCCGGCTGGGCCTGGGGCTGGGGCTGCGGCTGTCCGGTCTGCGGGTATCCCGGCTGCTGCGGCGCCGCCGGGTACGGCTGCGGCTGGCCCTGCTGAGGCGGGTACGGCTGCTGCGCCGGGGCGTACGGTTGACCCGGGGCCGGCGGATACGGCTCACCGGGGGCCGGGGGATACGGCTGTCCGGGGGCCGGGGGATACGGCTGTCCGGCGCCGTACAACTGTTCCGGCATGGGCTGCCCCGGCATGGGCTGGCCGGGCATGGGCTGGCCAGGCACCGGCCCTCCCGGCATGGGCGGGGCGGCCACCGGCGGCGGGTTGCCGTCGCTCGTCCACAGGCCGTGCGCCTGCTGGTGACGGGTGAAGTCCTCGGCGACCATCGCGGCGAGGTTGAAGTACGCCTCACGCGTCTTCGGCCGCATCATGTCGAGGTCGACCTCGGCGCCGGCCGCCAGATGCTCGTCGAAGGGCACGACGATGACGCCGCGGGTGCGGGTCTCGAAGTGCGCCACGATGTCCTCGACCTTGATCATCTTGCCGGTCTCGCGGACCCCGGAGATCACGGTGAGGGAGCGGGAGACCAGGTCGGCGTACCCGTGGGCGGACAGCCAGTCCAGTGTCGTACTGGCGCTGCTCGCGCCGTCCACGGACGGCGTGGAGATGATGATGAGCTGGTCGGCGAGGTCGAGCACCCCGCGCATGGCGCTGTACAGCAGACCGGTGCCCGAGTCGGTCAGGATGACCGGGTACTGCCGGCCGAGCACGTCGATCGCGCGCCGGTAGTCCTCGTCGTTGAACGTGGTCGAGACGGCCGGGTCCACGTCGTTGGCGATGATCTCCAGACCGGAGGGTGCCTGGGAGGTGAACCGCCGGATGTCCATGTACGAGTTGAGGTACGGGATGGCCTGGACGAGGTCACGGATGGTGGCCCCGGTCTCCCGGCGCACCCGCCGCCCGAGCGTACCGGCGTCCGGGTTGGCGTCGATGGCGAGGATCTTGTCCTGCCGCTCGGTGGCGAGGGTGGAGCCGAGCGCGGTGGTGGTCGTGGTCTTCCCGACACCGCCCTTGAGGCTGATGACCGCGATCCGGTAGCAGGACAGCACCGGCGTGCGGATCAGCTCCAGCTTGCGCTGCCGCTCGGCCTCCTCCTTCTTGCCGCCGAGCTTGAACCGGCCGCTCGCGGCCGCGGGCCGCCCGCTCTTCGCCTTCTGCTTCTTGTTGTTGAGCAGCCGGTCCGAGGACAGCTCCACGGCGGCGGTGTAACCGAGCGGCGCGGCACCGGGGTTGGTCGGCTGCCGCTGATCGTGCTGAAGGGGCTGCGGCCACGCGGCACCGGAGCGGGGGTCGACCGGGGCGTGCGGAGCGCCGGGGGCACCGTCCGGGTTCTGAGGCGGCTGCGGGAACCCGTAACCGCCCTGCTGGGCCTGCGGGTCGGGATTCCCCGGCTGCGGGAAACCGTAGCCGCCGGGCTGCGCCGCGGGGTTGGGCACGCCCGGCTGCGGGAATCCGTAACCGCTCGGCGGCGTGGGGCCGTTGGAGTGCGGCTGGGGCGCCGGGGGCTGCGGGAATCCGTAGCCGCCGGGCTGGGCCGGTGGGGTGGGCGTGCCGGGCTGGGGGAAGCCGTAGCCGCTCGGCGGCGTGGGGCCGGGCGTGGGGCCGTTGGGGGCCGGCTGCGGGCCGGGTACCGGAGCGCCGGGCGCACCCGGCTGACCCGGCTGGTGGGCGGGGGCGGCCTGCCCGGCTTGGTTCGGCTGGTGCCACGCGGTGGGCGCGGGCTGCGGGGCCTGCGGCTGGAACGGCGGCTGCTGGCCGGGCATGCCGGCGGGACCCTGACCGCCGGTCGCCTGTGGCTGCTGGCCGGGCATCGGACCGGGCTGCTGTGGGGCGGCGGCCGGCTGCTGCCTGGGCTGTGCGGGCCATTGGGCGGCGGCAGCCGGGGCGGCGGGCTGGTACGAGGGCGGCAGCGGGGGCAGCCCGTTCTGCGGCGCGGGCGGCGTCCAGCCAGGCTGGGCACCCTGCGGGGCCGGGGAAGCGGGCGGCACGGCGGCGTAGGGGTCGCCGGGAGCGGGCTGAGCCGCGTGGGGCTGGGCGCCGGGGTGGACGGCGTCCGGCTGGGGGAAGCCGTATCCGCCGGGCTGCCCGGGGGCGGGGTGGGGTGTGTGCGCCTGCGGGGCGCCGGATTCCGGGGTACCGGGGTGGGGTGTCTGTGCCTGCGGGGCGCCGGATTCCGGGGTACCGGAGGGGGCGGCGTCGGTGTGCTGGGCCGCGCTGTCCGACGCACCGCTGTCCGCAGCACCGTCACCCGGCAGTGCGCTGTCGTCCGCCGCGCCCGGCTGAGGCGCACCGGCCTGGGCCGTCACGCTCGCGGCCCCGGCGTCCGAGGGCTTCGGCGCATCGGACTGCGCCGAGTCGGCGGAGCCCTCCGTCCCGGCGGGACGCACGGCGTCGGCGGCGCCCCCGTCAGCGCCGGCCTTCTCGGAGTCACCCTCCTCAGCGGCGGCCTGTTCGGCAACGCTCCCATCGGACTCATCCGGCTCATCCGACGCGGTCTTCTCATCGGCGGTGTTTCCGTCGGACGCGGAACCCCCCGAAACGGCGGCCTCCGCCACCGAGCCGTCCTGCGCGGCGGCCTCGCCACCGGACTCCTCGGCGCCGTCCTCGCCGCCGGACGCCCCGGCACGGTCGACGTCGTCCTCGCTGTCGACGGACTCCTCGGCCCCGGAGGCACCGAGAGAACCCTCCGAACCACCGGCCCCCTCGACGTCGACAGAGCCCTCGGCACCACCGGAACCCTCATCCCCGGACTCGGCCGACTCTCCGGACTCGGCCGGCTCTCCGGCGACACCGGCGCGCTCGGCGATCTCCGCCATCTGCCGCTTCAGGGCGACGGAGGAGAACCGCATGGTCGCCCCGCTCTCCAGATCCCCGTTGTCCGTCTCCGGCTCGACCACACCCGAAGCGGCCGACGCCTCCGGCTGGGCAGGCTGGGTCTGCTGCGGCTCGAAGCCCTCGGGCAGCCGCGGCATCGGAACGGGGTCACCGGTCGGCGGCGCGGGCTGCGCGGGCCCGGCCGGGGGAGCGTACGAGGTCCCCTGCGGCGGAGTGGACGACGCGCCCTGTGCCGGGCCGTACGGAGTTCCCTCCGCCGGACCGTACGAAGGCCCCTGGGCCGGAATGAACGGAGTTCCCTGCGGGGGCGTACCCACCGGCGGGGTGGCCGGCGGAGGGGGTGTCGGGCCCGGTACCGGCGCGGTCGTGGGGAACGGCAGCCCGGGAGCCGCCGGAGTGCCCGAGTCACCGGCAGCCGCGGACCCGGTGGACCCGGCGAAACCACCGGCACCTCCCGAACCGCCGGCGCCACCGGCACCCGTACCGCCCGCTCCCGACGCGTTCTGCGTGTACCAGGCGGGGGGAGCGTAGTCGATGGTGAACTCGCCGGTGGTCTCGACGGCCTCCGCGTCGGGCTGGTCATCGCCGGGTGTGTCCCAGCCCCCGCGCATCCCGTCCCGATCGCTGCTCACAGTTCCTCCTGGTGTGGTCGAGCACCCTCATGCCGTGCCGGGGCGACCATGTCGTGTCGTACCGAGTCGTCCGTAGTCGTTCGGGGCGGTCCGAAGCACCGGCTCTCCCCCCGGGACACCGACGCCGGTTCACGGGTCCTGTCATCGCGCCCGCTCCCAGCCTAATCACCAGGAGCCGCACCTCGGCAGGCCCGCCCACCTCTCCGCGCCCGCACACCAGGTCACGGCACGCGTGATGACACCTGTCCGCCCCGTGCGATCGCGCACAACACCCTGAACAAAAGGGATGGAAAAGGGCAGTTCAGTCCATCCGTCGGGGTGTGCCCAACAATCCGATCTCGGCGTCGGTGGGTTGGGTCAGCACGTACTGCCGGTCACGGTCGGTACACCACAGGGTGACGCCGTCGGGCAGCCCCGGCAGTGACTCCACCTCGGTCCGCGACAGCCCCATCGTGCGCCCGAGTTCGGCCGCCTCGTCCGGCGAGACCCGCTGGATACCGGCGAGCCGCGCCTGCCGCAGCAGCCGGGGCGCGACGGGGCTGAGATACGGCAGCAGGGTCAGCACGGACTGCCAGGGACCGGACACCACCCGGCCGCGCGGGGGCCGCATACCGCAGTCCCGCACCACCAGCACCGGCGTACCGGCGGAGGCACCCTGCGGCGGCACCCGCCCGACGTCGTACACGGACAACCCGTTCTGCCCACCGCCCATGGCATGCACCATCTGCATCCACGCCTGCGGCCGCCCGGTCTCCACCGCGACCCGGGCACCGGTGGCGGCGGAGCGCAGGGCCATGACCTGCGCGGTCCACAGGCCGCCGATGAGCACGATGTCGTACGGCGTGGGGCGGTTCACCCCGAGGACGGCGGGCTGCCCCTCGTTGTTGACGCCGACCACCACACCGTCGTCGCCGATGGGCAGGGTCAGCGCGTCCACCTGCTCCACGGGCAGGGTGTGCCGCGGGTGACGGGGGCCGAGCAGGCCGAAGCCGGTGCGCAGCCGCTCACCGAGACCCGGACCGGACGGGGTGGGTGAGGTCGTCATGGTCATCAGCGGGCACCTCCGAGCGGCAGGGTGGCCAGAACGCCGGGGAGTTGTTCACGGTCCAGGCGTGCGAGCCCGGTGCGTGCCTGCTGCGCCGCACGCTCCAGATCGCGCCGCGCGTCGGTCAGTTCCTGCTTGCTGCGGCCGGTGATCCGCACATGGCCGGTGACGGTCACGTCCTGCTGCGCGCCCTTGGCCAGCGTCAGGCTGAAGGTCGTCGCGAGCGCGGGCACGGCGGTCAGCTGTGCCACCAGCTGGGCCAGGGAGCCGCCGGAGCCGCCGAGCTGGGGCCAGCGCCGCACCCAGTAGGTGGTGTGCCGGCGGTTGTCGCAGCGCCAGCTGCGGCTGGACTCCTCGGTTCGCCGCTGCGGCGCCTCGCCCCGCCCGGCCTGGGCGGTCACCATCGGGTTGGCACACGCGGAGGTGGCGATGGCGGCCGTCAGCTCCTCCTCGGTGAGCACGTTCGCCCGGAGCCCCGCGCCGGTCAGCCGGCTCGACAGGTGTTCGGCCGAGCGTGCCAGGCACTTCTGCGCCCCCAGCAGCCCGCCGCCGCGGGCGGCCACCGCCTCCGGGCACAGCTCGGGGTCGAGCTTCAGTGCGATCCAGGTGATACGGACCGCGGGGGAGCCGGTCTGGGCCTGCAACGGCGCGTAGTTGCTGACGACGACGGACTGCTGAGGCAGGTGCAGCGCGGGCGCGGGCTGGGTGTGCACCACGATCTGCGCCGACTCCAGCCGGATGCCGTCGACTTCGAGGACGTCCCGGACGAGGGCCATCGGCAGCGGTCGCCTCCCGCGCTCCGCGCGGAGCGCGTCGACGTCCGACTCCACCTGGAGCACCGCGGTCAGGAAGCCGCCGTCCCCCACCATGCCGATCGGCCGCTGATCGCGGTCGTCACCGCGGTTGAAGCTGAACGCGCGCAAGGCCGGGTCGCACTCCACGGCGGGCGCGAGACCGGAGTCGGTCCCCGGCGGCACCGGAGTGCTCGCGGCCCGCCGTGTGCGGGACCGCATGGCCAGCAGGGTGCCGAGCCATTCCGGCAGGGAGCGTCCCCGGCGCCGCACGACGGCGAGCACCACGAGCACCAGGGAGACGGGGGCGACGGCGATCAGCGCCATCGTGCCGATGAGCCACCCGCACAGCGCGAGCGCGCCCGCGATCTCCAGCAGCACCAGCCGCTGCACCGCGAACGAACCGCCACGGCCCGAGCGGGACTCCAGACGCGGCGCGAAAGCGCCCTGGTAGGGCGTGGGTGCCTGGCGGGTGCCGTCCCGCCCGGAGGAAGAGCCGCGGGCACCCGACCGGCGCGCGCCACTCGATCGTGACCCCGATTGCGATCGCGACCGGGTCCGCGTTGCGGAAGCCATCACTTCAAAACCCCCGAACTCTCCCGAATTCCCTTGCGCTCCGGTCCCTTCAAGCCCTGAGCACCCTACCCGTGCCACCAGCACGTCCTCGCAACAGGCATAGTAGGGGCCGGGTCTGACAGTCGAGGCACCAGAGGCAAACCGAGGACGGGGGACGGATCTTCACAGGTCCCCCACGGCTCCGCAACGGGGAGAGAGCGGACACAGATGGCATCACGGCGGGACGAACTCAACGCCTACACCTTCGCGAAGCGCCGCACGCTGGCGTCCTTCCTGCGACCTTCCCCCTCCGGCTCGGAGGAGGGCGCTCCCAAGCCGCTGGGCGCACTCGTCCCCGGCGTCGTCGTCGGTGTGGTCACCCTCGCGGTGTTCGGCGCGATCGGCATGTTCAGCCCGACGGCACCCAAGGGCTGGGACACCCCCGAGGAACACGTCATCGTCGCCAGCAAGTCGACCACCCGGTACGTCGTTCTCAAGACGGGCAAGCAGAAACAGCTGCACCCCGTCCTCAACATGGCCTCGGCCAAGTTGCTCCTGGACCCCGGCAAGGCCAGCGTCATCACCGTCGACGAGAAGATCCTGGACAGCGGCAAGCCTCCGCACGGCGCCACCATCGGCATCCCGTACGCGCCCGATCGCCTGCCCTCCCCGGACGAGGCCGAGGCCGCCAAGCGCTGGGCGGTCTGCGAGCGGCCCGCCGACGGCGGCCGGGCCATCCAGAAGGCGGCGTTCGTCCTCGCGCAGAAGGAGTGGTCCAAAACGGAGGGGGCCGACAGGCTCACCCGAGGCGACCTGATGTACGTCGTCGGCCCGGACGGCAAGACCCAGTACGTCGTCGACGCGCGGGGCACGGCGTACAAGCTCGCCGACCCGGGCGACAAGGAACTCCTCAAAGCCCTCGACACCCGGGGCCGTGCCCCGCAGCGCGTCTCCCAGGAATGGCTCGACACCCTCCGCAAGGGCACCCCGATCGCCATCCCGCCGATCGAGGGCACACCCGGCGCGAAGGCCGACGCAGGGATCATGCCCGCGCAGTACGACAAGGTCGGCGAGGTCATCAAGGCCTACGACGGACAGGTGTTGCGGTACTACGTCGTCCTGCGGGGCGAGGTGGCCCGTATCTCCGAGTTCACCGCCACGCTCCTGCTCAACAGCGGTCAGCTCGTCGGCGTCGGCCAGGCCGGCGAGGCGCAGCAGGTCAGCCCCGGCGCGGTCGCCGACAGCACGGCCTTCGACGAGGACAAGAACTGGCCGGCGTACAAGCCGAGGACGGTGAACGACGGCTCCAGCGCCACCAGCGGCCGCAACACGGTCTGCAACGTGCTGCGGTCGGTCGGCGCCAAGGGAGCGACGACCCTGTCCACCTGGGTCGGCAAGGACTTCCCCGCCCAGTTGCCCACGGGTTCCTCCAGTGCCTACGTCACCGCCGGCTCCGGTCAGCTCTACCGTCAGTTCCAGGGCACGGAGACCACGGCCGGCGGCGTCTTCCTGGTGACCGACACGGGCCTGCGCTACGCCTTGCAGTCCAACAGCGACAGCGCCACCGAGGACAAGGGCATCGGCACCTCCGCCAAGAAACGCAAGGAGGAACTGGCCGAGGCGAAGATCGCCCAGACCCGCCTCGGTTACGAGAAGCTGACGCCCACGCCCATCCCGCTGGAGTGGTCGACCTTCCTGCCGACGGGCCCGCGCCTGTCGGAGGCGGCGGCGCGGCAGCCGCAGGGTTCGTAGCGGCGCGCGGAGGAGAACGGACTCATGCTGAAGGCAAGGACGTCGGGAGCCGCGACCCGAGCAGTGGTCGTGGCCGCCGCGGTGGCCCTCACCGCGGCGACCACGGTGCTCGCCCTGCCCCCTTCCCCGGCCCGGGCGGACGACGGCCAGTGCACGTTCCCGTCGAAGCCGTACGCGGGCCGGCCGTGGGCGCTGCAACGCGTCAACCTGGACGAGCTGTGGGCGCAGTCCACGGGCAAGGGCGTCCAGGTGGCCGTGATCGACACCGGTGTAGACGTCAAGAACCCGCAGCTCACCAAGGCCGTGGACGCGTCCAAGGGCAAGAACCTGCTGCCCGACAAGAACCGCAAGGGCGAGAAGATAGACCGCGGCAACAAGTCGGGCACCACCGACACGGTCGGCCACGGCACACGCGTGGCAGGCATCATCGCGGCGCGCCCGGCCAAGGGCACGGGCTTCGTGGGCCTGGCCCCGGACGCCACGATCATCCCGATCAAGCAGAACGACGCCGAGGGCGACGGCACGGCTGACTCACTGGCCTCGGCGATCACGTACGCGGTCCAGGCGGGCGCCGACGTCATCAACATCTCCCAGGACACGGCCGAGGCGCTCGACCCGAAGACCTCGAAGCTGAAGGACGCCGTCGACTACGCCCTGGGCCAGAAGGTCGTCGTCGTGGCGTCCGCAGGCAACGACGGCCTGGGCGGCAACGTCAAGGTCACGTACCCGGCGTCGTACGAAGGCGTCCTGGCGGTGGCGGCCTCCGACCGCAACAACGAACGCGCCGCGTTCTCACAGTCGGGAGACTTCGTGGGGGTCTCGGCTCCCGGTGTCGACATGATCTCCACGGTCCCGGGCAACGGCCACTGCTCGGACAACGGCACGAGCTTCTCGGCGCCCTATGTCGCGGGGGTCGCCGCCCTGTTGAAGTCCAAGTACCCCGACTGGACGGCCCAGCAGGTCGTAGCCCAGATCGAACAGACCGCGGAACGCGCGATTGCCGGGCGTGACCGGCTGGTGGGCTGGGGTGTGGTGGACCCCGTGAAGGCGCTCACGGAGGTGGACCCGGCGCACCCCGTCGAGTCCCCGAAACCCGAGAACGGCGTGGCCAGGGGAGAGGCCCCGTCGGTCACCCCCCTGCACTTCGGCGAGACGGCCGAGGAGCGCGACAACCGCCTGGCGACGTACACGGTCGTGGGGGGCCTGGTGCTGGTGGCGGGCCTGGCGGGCACGGCGGTGGCGGTCCGCGACGCGCGCCGCAGGCGCGGTGGCCGCCCGCGCACCTCCTGACGGCGGCTCTCCGGCGCCGGTCGGTGACGGCGACATGGTGCGGCGGCGGTGCCCCCGAGGCACCGCCGCCGCACGTCGTACCGCTCTGTTCGCCGGGAAGGGGCCCGCGTCAGCTCGCCGGCGGAGAGGCCTTGTCGTCGGCCTTCAAGTCGAAGTCGATCCGGCTCCCCTTCACGGAGGAGACGGTCACGGTCACGCCCAGCGTGCTGCCGTCGTCGGCGGTGAGCGTGCAACGGGTGGTGGTGCCGACCTTGCCCGCGAGGTCCTCCGGACAGGTGACGTCCGGCTTCGGCCGGCCCGTCTGTGCCGCGAGCTTCTCGGACACCGTGTCGGCCAGTTTGCCGGCGGAGAGCTTCGGCTCGGACTTCTCCACGGTGACCGATCCCGAACAGCCGACGAGCAGCACACCAGCGGCCACAGCCGAAATACTCCATGCTGCTGCGGACGTGCGGGCTATCGCCATGGGGGGCTCCATTCCGGGTATCAGGACGAAAGAACGCCCGAAGCATACTGGCACCCGAGAAGCTTCATGAATCCTCCATCCCGCCGACGCAGTCCTTCACTTGGCCTGCCGGAAACCCTCACCGGGAATCGTCACCGGGAATCAAACGCGCGGTCGAGGACATCGCAAAGGTAATCGAGCTTCGGCAGGACGTCTTCTTCCCGGAGCCGGCCCCTGGTCCAGGTGATGACTTCGCCCCCGTCGAATCGGAGCGGGCCGTCGGCGTCCGCTGAACGGAGCACGGAACCCCGGACGGTGTCCGGAGCGGTGACCGAGAAGACGGCGTAGTACGACGTCTTCGTGAGGGGGCGACCGGGGCCCGCCGACTGGACGGTCCGCACGTCGCGGTACTCGAAGCAGCGAACGGTACGACCACGATGCCGGCCCTCGACGCAGTCCCACACGCTCAGTCCCGACGACACGTCAGGGAAGGGCGCGGCGCCCTCGTAACGGTCGGCGCCCCCCGCGACCCGCGCCCGGTACGTCCATCCCCGCCGCTGCGCGAGGGAGACGAGGGCGGAGACCTCCTCGTCACCGCGGGAGTTCTCCTGGGCATCGGACCAGCTCGCCCAGACGATGCCGCTGAAAGCGCCGCCGAAGAGAACGAAGACACCAGCGGCAGCCATGAGAAAGTAACGGCGCGGTATTTCGTGGTCGTTGACGATGACCACGTTGCGCCGTTTCGTCGGATGCGGCAGGTCGTCGAAGTTCATCGTCGATTTCGCCTTCTGGTGCTCGTAGGTGCCGATGCTACACTTCGCGCGCCGATCATTAGGTGCGTCAATGAGCACTGTTTCGGCAGGAGTTGATGAAGGGGAGGGCAGTCGTGGCTGATCCTGATCTGGGTGCGGATTCACAGACTCTCAAAAAGGGCGCCAAAGACGTCGTCGAGGCCCTGCGCCCGACCGAGGGTTTCGATCTGGAGGAGTCGGCGGGACGGAGCTCGTCCTTCGGGCATTCGTCGGCGTCCTCGTCGTTCGTGGCGTTCTGCGCTACCTGGCAGGCGGGCGCGCAGATCCTCAGCGGCAGCACGGCCCAGCGCGCGGCCGGGCTGATCTCGGCATCGGGCACCTTGACGGACACGGACGGGCAGGTCCGGGACGCGGCCAACTCCGTCAAGACGAACCAGGGCAAGTAAGGCAAGAGCGGGGGAAGCAGTGGCAGCCGCACTCGGGTCGACGAAGGACCCCAAGGAGCTCATTCCCGGTGACGTACACGCGCTGACCGAGCTCGCAGACACCATGCAGCACTGGTCGGACAAGTTCGACAAGGTCGGGTCCAATCTGCGGGACGTGAAGGTCCCCGGCTGGCACGGAGAGGCCAGCGACGCGTTCTGGAAGAGCCTGAACGGCGAGAAGGGCAACTGGTACATCGCCTCTGACCACATGGCAGGTGCGGCCGGCGCCATCAAGTCGTACACCAGCATGCTCCACTGGGCGCAGGGTCAGGCGGCCGACGCGATAGAGAAGTGGGACAAGGGCGACCACGCGGGAGCGCAGCAGGTGCTCAGCACCGCGCGCACGCAGCTGGAGCACGAGGCCGAAACGTTGTCGTCCAAGCTGGGGAAGCTGTCCGGCGGCGCCAAGGACAGCCCGAGCTGGCTGACCCAGGCCCGGCAGCTCGCCAAGGAGCTCGGGCTCGGCCAGACCACCGTCAAAGAAGACGAGCTGTGGCAGTACGGGAACAACCCTGCCGACAAGCGGAAGCGTCAATGGGGCTACCAGGATCCCAACGCCACGTCGGAAGACCCCGACGCGCCGAAGAAGGTCAGCTGGTCGGTGAAGATCGCCGAGTTCAGCGGCGGTGCCAATGTCTGGTCCGCGGACGCCAAGGGCGAGACCACGGTGGGCGGCGTCAAGCTGTCCGGCAACGCGGGCGTCTCGCTGCTCGGCTATGACGCCTCCGCGGTCGCCGGCATCACCGACGGGAACCTGGAGCTGAAGGGGACGGCCAGCATATATCTCGCCAAGGCCGAGGCCGGCGGCAAGGCCGAGTACGGCATTCTCGGCCTTCAGGCCCAGGGCAGCGCCCTGGCGGGTGCCAACGCCGAAGCGAAGGCCACCATCGGCAAGGACGGCCTGCACGGGGGCGCGGAGGCTTTCGCCGGTGCGAAGGCCGAGGGGTCGGCCGCAGCGGACGTGGGCGGTGTCGGTGCCGGTGTGACCGGCGAGGCGTGGGCCGGCGCGGGCGCCTCGGCCAGCGTCGACGTCGGCAAGGGCGACGACGGCAAGTACCACGTCGGCGGCGAGGTCGGTGCCGGACTGGGGCTCGGTGGGAAGGTGGGCTTCCAGGTCACCGTCGATCCGGGAGAGGTCGTCGACACCGTCGGTGACGCCGCGGACGCGATCGGCGATGCCGCGGGTTCGGCGTACGACCACACGCTCGGCAAGTGGTTCTAGGCTTGCGATGAGGCTCAGCAAGGAAGTGGGTTCACGATGACGGGCACGTTGCCGGTCAAGATCTCGTTCTCGTTGCCGGACGGCTGGCGATCGGCGCCGCCGGACGAGGTGGGGGCGCCCGATGCGGCCTTCGTCGCTCTGCACCCCGCCTCCATCGACGGGTTCACGGCGAACATCACCATCGCCGGCGGGATGCGCAACGACAGCGCCACCATGCGGCAGATCGCCGACGAGTCGGTACGGCGGCTCGGGCAGGCCGGCACCGTGCAGGTCACCAAGCAGGAAGAGGTGGGGACCCCCGACATCCCGGGGCTCACCGACTCACCGGGCGTCGTCCAGAACCTGCGCCTGTCGACCACCCTGCACGGAGAACCGCTCGAACTGGTGCAGAGCCAGGTCTACCTGGGCCTGGAGGATGTGGACCGTCCGTCACAGCGGGCAGTGATCGAGCTGGTACTCACGGCGAAGCCGGAACAGCTGGCGGCGGTGCTGGACGACTTCAAGCAGTTCGTCCGCTCCGTACGGGCGGACCAAGCCGCCTGACGCCCGGGTCGGCGGTCTCAGACCGCCGACCAGACCCGCGGCGGGATCCGGTCCAGCACATCGCACAGGTAGCCGAGCCGCTCGTCGAAGTCCTGCGGGCTCAGCCGGCCCCGGCGCCAGGTGAGCAGCTCGCCGTTGTGCAGCCGGACCGGGAAGTCCCGCACGGCCTGCGGCTGCGCGGTCAGGAAGGGCGCCACGTCGCCCGCCAGGGCGTCACGGGCGAACGACTCGTCATCCGTGATCACCCGGAACGCCTCGTCGAACTCCGGCACGCCGAGCTGCACCACACGGCCACGCTGTGTCATCCCGTCGAGCGCCTGCGGCCGTCGCACCACCAGTTCGGGCCCAGGGCCCGGCGCAGCGACCGCGAACACCGTCCAGAAGACGGGCTGGTTCCGTCCCGGCCCGTCGTGGACGTCGAGGGTGCCGGTCACATACTCGAAGCAGCGGAAGCCACGACCCCGGAACTCCCCGGTGATGTAGTGCTCCGCCCGCAGGTTGTGCCCGCTGACGGGCAGCGGCGCCATGCCGCAGAGCCCGTCGATCAGCCCGTATGTGGCCTGCTGGTAGCCGTAGCCGCGCTCCTGGGCGAGTCGGATCGCCGCGGCTCTCTCCTGCACGCCGCGCGCCCGGTTCCGCTGGGCGCGCACCATCATGGTGATGACGAGGGCGAAGATCCCTCCCACGACCAGGATCATGAGCACAGGCATCAGTACGGTCATGGGACGCGATTATGTCTGACGCCGCCCGCACCGCGGGCCGGGCGCCGGGAGCGTCTTGGCTGAGTCACTCGTGGTAGCGAGGTCAATTGGCGCCGGTCAGCGAAGGAACTGAACTCGGGAGATTCGTTCGTTCTTGCGGTCGGCCTGTTCGGGCGGGCTGTCGCCACCAGCACGAACTACGACAAGCATGACCTCGACCTGCATAGGGTGATCGACCTGCGTCGAGGATAGTCACCCCGAGGATGTCGAACCCCCGCGAGGCCCCACGGCATACGCGTCCCGCGCCACGGCCATCCGAGCCGAACGACAGGCCAATTGCCGAGTCGAGTCCGTGGCGGGGCTCGGTGCGAAGCCGGCTGGCTCTTCCGGGTCTCGCGCTGGCGTGGGTGCGTCCGAGGCTGTTGGGAACGACGGCCCGAAGGTGTGGCGGTTGTGCTGGCGCGGCGCGCGAGGTGACGTTGTTTCGACTGGAACTGTCCGGGGGCAGCATCGAGGCGTGGAGGTTTGCTGTAGATCGCATGAGGGTGCCCGCGCTCAAGCTTTCAGGTTGATGCATCGCTGGTCGACGAACTGGTGGGGCGCGACTGTGTCGCCGTGCGCGTTCGCTCACTAGAAACGGGCAATTCCGACCAAGTGTGGCACCTGGGTCTTAGGTGAAGTCGAGCCAACAGGCCTGCCCGGTTGGACCGGTTGGACGGGTTGACTAGAGTGGTAAACGCGTTGTGAGACGCGGCTCGCTTTGCGATTGTACGGCGAACGGTTGGTCGGCCCTCGCTCCGGAGGAGCCGATGGATGTACGGGGAAACGGGGTGGAGCGTCGTGCTTCCGTCAGACATGGTGAGGGGCGTGTCGGCGACCAGGGCGGCGAACCTGGAGGCCAGTGGCGAGGCGCTGGGCAAGTTCGTGGGTCAAGTGGACGAGGTGCTGAGCGCTCTCGAAGGGTCCGCGGGCAACCCGGCGAAGGTCGGTGCTCAGACGATCAGGGCTGCGTCGCTGACGTCTGGTGGGGAGAGCGAGTTCCCTGAGGCGCACGGGCTGTACAAGCAGTACAGCAGGGTCCATCACGAACTAACGACCCTGTCCAAGAGCCTGCACCTGCAGATCGAGGCGATCGGCATCGCGGTCGCCGGTGCGCGCAACGGCTTCGACAGTCTGGAAGAGGAGCAGCGTCAGCGGTTCTGGGTGATCCAGGCGGAGATCAAGAAGCTCCAGCCCAGGGCGGACGACAAGCAGCACGCCAGCAGCGGCACCAAGACGAAGGCGTGACGATGACGGACAAGCAGCACAAGGACGATCTGCATCGCGTCTCTCAGCAGAACACCGTGACGGACATCGTCCGCGGTATCGAGGACGGACCGCGCGGCGGCTTCCTCAATGGCATGGTGCGCTCCGTGGTCGAAACCACGCCCTTCGGGCGGGCCGTTGCCGCCAGGTCAGACTTCGACAAGCGCGACCTCGACCTGAACCAGATGATTGATCTGGTCGAGCGGACAGACCCGGAGGATCTCGAATCCTCCGGCAAGGCGCTTTGGGACGCGCGCGATGCCATCAAGAAGGCCGCCGACGATCTCAAGGCCTACATCGACAAGGTCCCCTGGGTGGGAGTGTCGGGAGACCAATTCCGCACGTGGGGCGAGAATCTCGTGACCAACACCCACCATTTGAGTGAGTTCGCCGGGGCGGCGGGCGACCAGATCACCGCAGCCGCCGTGGGCCTCGCGGCTGTGCGTGGTGGCATGCCGGCTCGTGACACCAGGGCAAACCCGAAGCGGCCCGAGAAGTTCACCGAGGCAGAGAAGGCCGCGAACAAGACGGAGTACGACCACGCCGTTCAGGTGGAGAAGCACCGCCAAGAGGCGATCAACCAGATGAATCGGTTGGCGTCGTACTACGCGGTCTCGGAAGAGGTTCTGGCTGCCCTGCCCGCCAAGGCGCCGAACTTCACGTCGATGCCCGACGTGGGCGTGCCTCGGCCCTCGCAGCGGTTCAGGGAAAGTTCTCCCACGTCCGGCACTGGCTCGCACACAGGAACCGGCTCGGCCCCCGCCATCGGTCATCACACAACTGCGGTAGGGGCAGACAATGTTGCCCACCACGTCACCAACGACACCACCCCGCACCACGCCCCGACGACGCACAGCAACCATACGGTCCAGCTCCCTGAGGAGCCGTCCGTCGGTACGAACATCGACAGCACCGGCACGCTGCCTCCTCCCACGACCACACACACGACCGGCCCCACCCCGCCGGTCACGGGCACGCCTCCGGCAGGCGGTCAGCCCGACCCGTTGGGCGGCACCGGCTACCGGGTTCCGCTGCCCAATCCGACGTCCGGCCGAAGCCTGAGTGGTTCGGCCGGGTACCGTAACCCTCCTTTCGCTCAGGGGCGTGCAGGTACGGCTGGGCCGACCAATCCCCAGGGCGGCCCGGGACGCACCGCGGCACAAGGACCCATGAACCAGACGGGGCGTGCCACGTCGACGGGACAGCCCGCCGGCAGGGGTACAGCGTCTCCGGTGGGCCGTGCGGTCACAGGTGGTACGCCGCGGCCCGGCGGCACGGCGGCACCCCGAGGGAACGCCACGCCGACCACCGGCGCCGGCCGCTCCAACGGAGTCGTCGGGGGGCGCCCCACGGCCACCGGTGGTCCGGCGAAGGGCGGGACGAGGATTCCCCGTGGCACGGTCATCGGAGCCGAGGGACAGGCCAGTTCCCAGTCCACGGCCGGTCGGCTCGGTCAGCGTGGTGTCTTCGGAGCGCCCGAGTCCGCAGCGCGGCCCGGTGCGAAGCCGGCTGGATCTTCCGGGTCTCGTACCGGTGCCGGTGTGTCCGATGTTGTCACCGGCAGGCCGACCGGGCGGAACTCCGCTGCGGGTGCCGAGCGGAACGGTATGACGCGTGGTGGTGCCGGTCTCGTGCGCGGTGCCGGCCGTAAGGGGAAGGCCGAGAACGGGGACGAAGAGACGCAGTTGCCCGAGAAACCCCGGCGTGATGTGCCGCCGGTGGCGAACTGACCGCGAGCGAGGACACGGAAGACGATGAAGTCAGGGATCAGCCGACGAGCCGAGCAGGCTGCGCTCGACGGGACGTGCAGCGGTAGACGAGTGCGTGCTGTGGGCGCGGCCGTCGGCGCCCTGGTGGCCGCGACTGTGGGGTTTGCGCCGAATGCTGCTGCGGATGATGTCCAGGCGAAGCAGTGGTACCTGGGCCCGATGCAGGCTGAGCAGATGTGGAAGGTCAGCACGGGTAAGGGTGTGAAGGTCGCTGTCATTGACAGCGGAGTGAACGCGAACACGTCGTCGCTCAAGGGGCAAGTGCTGACCGGCGAGGTTCCGAAGTCGGTTGCCTACCGTGCCACGGATGATTACGACGGTCACGGGACGACCACTGCCGAGTTGATCGCGGGAACGGGTGCGGGCGGCGGGCTGAGGGGCCTGGCTCCGGGAGCCAGAATCGTTCCGTATCGTGTCAAGTTCGACGACTTGAAGGGCAATCCGGCTGAGCTGAACAAGACGCCGGAGCCTGCTGAGGCGATCAGGGCGGCTGCGGACACCGACGCGAAGATCATCAATATGTCTTTCGGTGCGCAGGGGCCGAGCTCCAGGGAGGAGGAGGCTGTCCAGTACGCCGCTTCGAAGGGCAAGCTGCTGATAGCGGCTGTCGGTAACGACGGCCGGAAGGCAGGGGACACCATCGGTTACCCGGCCGCTTATTCGTACGTGATCGGCATCGCATCGGTTGACAAGTCCCTCACGGTCTCGAAGTTCTCCTCGTCTGGCAACTACGTGGACCTTTCGGCTCCCGGTCAGGGCTTTCCAGGTTGGTGTGACGGCAGCTTCCGTTCGTACTGCGACGATGTGAACGGTACAAGTTCGGCAGCCGCGATCGCCTCGGGTGCCGCCGCCCTGATCTGGTCCGCACACCCTGACTGGACGGTGAACCAAGTTGCCCGTGCTCTGATCGACACCGCAGGCCGTACCTGGGCGAAGAATGACCCGAGCAAGTACGCCGGCTATGGGCTCATTCGACCCCGTCTCGTTCTTGCGAACCGCAACTACGACGCCGGCCCGCCCAACGTGGACCCGCTCGCGGCGGAGAACGGCGGCGACCTGCTGGCCAAGTCCGCGGCGGCCTCCACGTCTTCCTCCTCCTCGTCCCCGTCCGCCCCTTCCTCCTCCGCATCAACCCCGTCACAGGCCCCCGAAAAGGGTTCTACCGGCGGGACTTCGGCGGCAGGATCAAGCACGCAGTCGTCGAACGACAACACCACCCTCTGGGTCGTGCTCGGCGCCGTAGCCGCCATCGTCGTGATCGGCGGTGGCGGGCTGGCTGTCGCGCGGGCGCGGCGCGCCAGGTGACGTCGTCAGCCGTCTGTAGCCCTGTGCTCTTCGGATAGGGCGTGCAGTACGCGCCCGCCGCCGTACCGCACTGTGCGGTAGTGGGCCAAGACAGTTGGACCAACGAGACAGACAGAGAAAGGGCTGAGATGGCCGAGAACAAGCAGAAGCTCGAAGATGCCGCAGTAGTCCACCTGCAGAAGCAGATGCTGGAGAAGTACGACGGCATCCGGAAGCGGGTGCACGGTCTGCAGGGCGTGATCGACGGCCTGGAGGGCCAGTGGCACGGTATCGGTCGTGCCGCCTTCGACTCTAAGCAGTACGAGATCAACCAGTCGCTCCAGGCCATCGGCGGCATCCTCGGTGACGTCATCGAGGCCATGACCGCGACGCGCAACATCAAGGACAGTAAGGAAGACGAGGTCCGCGCGGCCGTCAACAAGATCGACGTCCGGGACGGCGCTCCCACCGTGTCTCCGCTCAGCTCCTACTGACCGAGCGACAACCAGGACTTCAGCCGGGCCAACCCGGCGCATCCACCGGATACACATCAGCGAGACGAGGTAACAGGTATGGCCAACAACGCTGACGGCCTGTCAGTCACTTATGACGGGCTCGACGTCGCGGCGACCAAGATCGGCAACGAGGCGAGCCTGCTGGAGCAGGACCTGCAGGAGCTGCGCCGGCTGGTCGTGAGCAGCCTGCAGTACTGGGAGGGCCAGGCCCAGGACACCTTCCACGAGAAGCTGAACCACTGGGACAAGGAAGCGAACGACATCCACCAGGCGCTGACCGGCATCGGCCACGTCGTCGCCCAGTCCGGCGGTACGTACATGGAAGGCGACAAGAAGGCGGCCAGCTACTTCCGCTAGGCCGAGGCTCGCAGAAGCGACGAAGCAACTCCAGGGTGGGCGCGCGCGGGAGGCGCCCACCCTGCTGTTTTGTCGGGCAGGAAGCCGACCAGGGGGCGGCCACGGGCTCGATCACGCATCGGGCACCGCAGTCGGCAGGTCGGCTTCCGAAGCGCAGCCTGCCTCCTCAGCCACCTTGCGGGAGATGGAGTTGAGGATCACCATACGGTCTTTGTCGACGCTGTTCCCGCGCAATTGGGAGCCAGTGGAATACAGTTCCGCCTTCACATACTTCGTGTCGCCGATGTACGCGCCTTTGGAGCCTGCTCCGGTGGCGCACCGGAAGAACAGGTCAGCTCCGTCGCGGCCCACTTGGGCATACAGTCCCACGGGGTATCTGACCTTGCTGTTGTCGGATTCCTTGCCGGACGCTTTGGGGTAACTCTGGGCTGCCGAGAAACGGATTTCAAGAAGTGGCTTCCCGCTCTCGTCGCCGGTCTTGTACACCCAGCAAGCTGCGCGCTGACGATAATCGTCGTGCAGATGCTTGACTGCGTTCTGTATGGAAAACGTACGAGGCTGTCCTGCCTCGCCGGCGGCACCAGTGGATTCGTCGAACTGATCAGTGCCGGCCAGGTTCTGGAGCGCTTGCCGGGCGGGAGCGTCGAGTGCTCCGTCGCAAGTCTTGCTCGCGGCCGTGCCAGACGTCTTCGCCTGCTCTCGATCAGCATCACTGCTGCAACTTGTCACAAGAAGCGCCACAGCCGTAAGAGAGAGAGCCGTCCCGTATATACCGTTCCTTGCGATTCGCAGCACTTTACGCCCCTGCTCAATCCTTGTAGGGAGGCCGGCCACGGTAGTCGTTCTCGTGGGAGCCGGTGCCCAGGTAACTGCTCTTTGTTTCTTCGACCCATTGCTGCTGGTCGGCGACAGCCCTGGCGTTTGGGTGGTCCTTGAAGTACGCATCATAGGTCGATCCGAGATCATCGACCCCTCGTCCGTAGAATTCACGGCTCGTCATCTGTGACGGGACCAGAGGATCGGACTCTGCGTCATCCGTCGCCTTGTCGATTTCGTGCCCGAGCAGCGTATTGGCCGCATTGGTGATGGTGTCCGCCGCGACGGGGGCGATGACGACTGCGGCAGCCGTCGAACCGGGGAGCGGAATGGAGGCGACCCCACCTGCCACTACTGCTCCGACCAGCAGTTTCTTCCAGTCACCCGACCGGCCCAGTGCCTTGTTGGCTTCCTCTGAGTTCTCACCGTACGTCGTTGCCGCCTGCTCCACGCGGGAATTGTCCAGGATGCCGCGGGCTTCCGCGCCTACCGACATGATGTCCCGAGCCTGATTCATATGCGCATCACTGGTCGGCGGATGGGCGTCGAGCATGCTCAAGGTATACACATGCTGGGCGGCTGTCACGGCCTTGTGTGAGTTCTCGTCCTGGCCGAGGACGCTCAGGAAATCGATGGCTCCCTGGTTGCCGAACTGGGCTCGTCCGGCATATCGAGCGGGGAAGTCGAGAGCGTCCTTGCTGTGGTCGCCGATGCCGGACAGTTCGTAGTCGATGTCATCGATGTACGCACCGGCCATCTTTCCGAGGCTGTCTGCCAGTTCGGGCTGATCGTGCAGCATCTTCGGGCCGTCCGCTCCACCGTAGAGGTAAGCGACCTGTTCCATGACACCGGCCGTGGCCGCAGTGCGACGGTCACCCGCCGCGACGTCCTTCGGGGAGGCATCAGCAGAGTAGCCGGTCGTGGCTGCTTCCAGCGCGCGCCCGAGTGAATTGCGTGCTGCGACGTAGTCGTGGTTGCCCTGCATCGTGGCGTCGGAGACCCAGACCCGCTCCTTCGTCAGGTACTGCAGGTGCGCGTTGACCTCGGAGTTCTTGTTGACTGTGGCACCGCTGCCGTCGGGCTGGGCGAAGAACTGTGCCGATGCGTCCGGATTATGGCCGAGCGCCTCCAGGAATCCGGTCATGGGGTCGCGGCCGCGATCGTTCTTGTAGCCCCAGTAATTGAGGTCGCCGTCGTTGAAGTTGTTGACCCAGGCGTTGATACCCTGGCCGTTCATCTTCTTGTCGTATGCGAGGAGCTTGTCGCCGTAGTCGTTGAGGAACTGGTCGTCGTAGTCGCCGAAGCGCATGAGGTTACTCATGACTGCGTAACCAGTTGGGTTGCTCGCGTCGTCGATCCCGAGCTGGTCGGGACCCAGCTGGATCATCTGCCGCTCCCAGTTCTGCATTTTGTCGCTGTCCGAGAGGGTGGCTTGACCGACGATGATCCCGAGGTTCTTCTGGAGCTGTTTGGCTTGCTTGGCGCGGTCGGGGTCGTAAGTTCCCTGGTAGGGGTCGGCGATGCCGGCCCAGAAGGTCAGCACCTTCCTGGGGCCGACCTGTGTGGCGAACTCTTCCGCGAACAGCGGGTCGTTCTTGTACTTGGCCAGGGTGGAGTTGAGTGAGGCGAGCTCTGTGCTCGTCACGTCGTGCGGATTCTTCGCAAGGATCTTGGCCATCAGGTCGGCGTCCGCGACGGCCTTGGCGGCGTCGTCCCGGTTCTCGTAGTGGGCGCCGGAAAAGCCGTACTTTGCCTGGTCGACCAGGAGTCTGAGCGCCTTGGCCGCAGTACTGTCGCTCTCGGTCGCCTTGCTGAGAATGCGCTGAATCTCGTTTCGAAGGGCCTCGACGTCTTCCTGGCTGACCGCGCTTGTGCTGCCACTGGGATCGGAAGCCCAGTCGGGACGAGGATTGCCGCTGACGGTGAAGGTCCCGCCCCCGGTATCGATCACGGTGCAGTACTTGTACGGCGCGCGTTCGAGGGTTTCGTTCAGCTCGTCTCGGTAGCCGATGAGTTCGCCGCGGGTGTCCTTGAGGATCTTCGTGATGGAGTCCGCCTGCGTGTGGGCGTCCGCGAACTCCTCCGCGGTCTTGCCGATGAACTCCCGGCTCACCTGTGCGTTGACACCAGCCCAGTGCGCCTTGTCCGCACGACTCTTCAGGTTGGTCTGGGCGTCCTCCTTCAGCGTCGCCAGGTTCCTGGTCATCTCCTCCCAGTCGGTGATGGCCTCTCCGAGCTGCGAGAAGTTTCCGTAGCGCAGGGCATCGAGATCCATGGTCGTCAGCTGCCCTTCCGCTCGTCGAAGCCCTGGTCGAGCTGGGAGATGCTGCTGAGAGTGCCGGCGATGTAGGACTCGTCGGCGGCGTGCTGATCCTTGGTGTAGCGGAGGTGGTTGGAGATGTGGGCGCAGGCGTCGAGGAGGCTCTGCACCTGGTCCACCCAGCGTCCGGCTACGTGATCGAGGGCAGCCCCGATGTCGAACCCCTCACTCTTGAGGCCTCCGGCCGCCTTGATGGAGGACATACGGGCGTGGTCGCTGAACCGGCCGAAGTCCTGGAACAGTTCGTGAGCAGCGGAACCGATCGCGGCGAGGTCCTTCTGGTGCACGGTGAGATCACCACGCGTACTTTCGCCGCCTCCGTTGTCGGGCGTGACATGGTTGAGCCGCATGTGTGCGGACTGGTTCTGTGCTGCCTTTGCTTTCAGCTGCTCCCACTCGTCCCACGCCATGCGCGGTTCCCCTCGTTTCCCGGCTCCCGCCAACGAGCGGGGGCCTCGCCAGATCAGCAGTGTCTACGTCCTCAGATCTCCGCATCCATCAATCCCACCTGAACCATGGGCTTCCCCCGCTTCCGGGAAACGAAGATGCCACGCCCCGCCGGCATCGGCCGCGGTCGGACGCCGCCCAGGAGGTCACCCTCGGCCGGATCGCCCGCGAGGACCACGCCCTGGGCGCCGAGTTCCTTGATCCGCTGCATGAAGGACTCGTAGCCGGCGCGGCCGGCGCCCGCCGTGGAGCGGGCGATGATGAAGCGGACGCCGACGTCGCGGGCGAACGGCAGCAGTTCCGTCAGGCCCGCCAGCGGGTTGCCGCTCGACGTGGACACGAGGTCGTAGTCGTCGATGACGACGTACACCGTGGGACCCCGCCACCAACTGCGGTTGCGCAGCTGCTCCGGGGTCACATCGGCGGTCGGGGTGCGGCGCTGCATCAGGTCGGCCAGTGCGTCCATGTGGTGCTGCATCTGGTTCGACATGGGGATGTACTCGGCCAGGTGCGACTTCGGGGTCACCCCGAGCAGCGAGCGGCGGTTGTCGACGACGAAGAGCTTGCAGGTGTTGCCGTCGTACCGTTCGGTCAGGCGCTTGATCAGCAGCTTCAGCAGGTTCGACTTGCCGGACTCGCTCTCCCCGAACACCAGGAAGAACGGGTCCTGTTCGAAGTCCACGAACACCGGCTCCAGGTTGTCCTCGTCGAGGGCGAAGGAGATGCCGCGGTTCGGGAAACGGTCGCCCGGCGGAAGCTGCGCGGCCGGGAACTCGCGGGGGAGCAGGCGCACCTCGGGCGCGCCCGGCTCCTGCCAGTGGCGGGTGACCTCGGCCGCGAGGGCGGTCGTCGCCTCCGCGAGATCCGTGTCGGACGAGAGGCCGTCGATGCGCGGGACCGCCGCCATGAAGTGCTGCTTCTGCGGGGTCTGACCGCGGCCCGGCACACCAGTGGGGACGTTCGCCGCGACCTTGCGGTCGATCTCGGAGTCCATGGGGTCGCCCAGCCTCAACTCAAGGCGGTTCATCAGGTGGTCCTTGAGGTTCGCGCGGACCTCCATCGAGCGCGAGGCGGTCAGGACGAGGTGGATGCCGTAGCCCAGACCGCGCGCGGCGATGTCCAGCACCAGCGGCTCCAGCGCCTCGTAGTCCGTGCGGAAGTTGCCCCAGCCGTCGATGACCAGGAAGACGTCGCCCCAGGGCTGGTCGGTCACCGAGATGTCCCCCCGCGCGCGACGGGTGCGGAACTCCGCGATGGAGGAGATGCCCGCCGAACGGAAGTACTCCTCGCGCCGGGTCATGACGCCGTACACCTCGGCCGCCGTGCGCCGGACCTTCTCCGGGTCCAGACGGGACGCGACACCGCCCACATGCGGCAGGCCGGCCACCGAGGCCATGCCGCCACCACCGAAGTCCAGGCCGTAGAACTGCACTTCCCACGGGGTGTGGGTCAGTGCGAACGACGCGATGATCGAGCGCAACAGCGTCGACTTGCCGGACTGCGGGCCGCCGATGATCTGCATATGACCGGCCGCGCCGCCGAAGTCCAGCCAGAGCGGGTCGCGCCGCTGCTCGTACGGCTTGTCGATGAGACCGGCCGGGATGACCAGCTTGCCCGCACCCTCGTAGCCCGGCTGGGTCATACCGCGGCCGGGGACCGGGGCGAGCCCCGGCAGCAGCGCGTCGAGCGACGGCGGGCTGTCCAGCGGGGGCAGCCACACCTGGTGGGCGGCCGGGCCCTGCGCCTCCAGGCGCCGCACGATCACGTCGAGGACGGTGTCGGCGAGCGCGTCGTCCTGCCGCTTGCCGGTCTCCTCCTCCTGCCGCTGATGCGGGATCGGCACGTACTGCACCGGGACCTCGGCCGCCGTGAACAGGACCGGCCTGCGGTCGACGGGCAGCGGACCGCCGAGCACCGCGGCCTGCTGCGAGCTGGTGCGGTACACCCCGGAGACGTACGCGGCCTTGAAGCGCACCATCTCGTCCGTGCCGAACTTCAGGAAGCCGGAACCGGGGACGTTCGGGAGCTCGTAGGCGTCCGGGACGCCGAGCGCGGCGCGGGACTCGGCCGCCGAGAACGTCCGCAGACCGATCCGGTAGGAGAGGTACGTCTCCAGACCCCTCAGACGGCCCTCCTCCAGGCGCTGCGAGGCCAGCAGCAGGTGCACGCCCAGCGAACGGCCGATTCGGCCGATCTGCACGAACATCTCGATGAAGTCCGGCTTGGCGGTCAGCAGCTCGCTGAACTCGTCGATCACCAGGACGAGGGACGGGATCGGCTGCAACGGGGCACCCGCCGCGCGTGCCTTCTCGTAGTCATGGATGTTGGCGTAGTTGCCGGCGTCCCGGAGCATCTCCTGGCGGCGGTTCAGCTCACCGCGGATGGAGTCACCCATGCGGTCGACGAGGGTCAGGTCGTCCGCGAGGTTGGTGATCACGGCCGCCACGTGCGGCAGCTGGGCCATGCCCGCGAACGTGGCACCGCCCTTGAAGTCGGCGAGGACGAAGTTCAGCGTCTCGGAGGAGTGGGTCACGGCGAGGCCGAGGACCAGCGTGCGCAGTAGCTCGGACTTGCCGGAACCGGTCGCACCGACGCACAGGCCGTGCGGACCCATGCCCTCCTGCGCCGCCTCCTTGAGGTCGAGCATCACGGGCCGGCCGTCCTCACCGAGACCGATCGGCACGCGCAGCCGCTCCGACTGCGAGCGGGGCCGCCAGGTCCGCTTCGGGTCGACCGACGCGGCGTCACCCAGGTTCAGCAGGTCGGTGAACTCCAGGTTGGCGAGCAGCGGTTCGTCGTCGTCGCCGCCCGATGCCATGCGCAGCGGCGCCAGCTGACGCGCCAACGCCTCCGCCGCCTCGTACGAAAGGACGTCCGGGGTCCCCTCGTAGACCATGCCGTGGGCGGACTCCAGGCGCAGCTCCTTCGGCTGCACGACGACCGACAGGTCGCCGCGCCCGATGGTGAGGTCGCCCGGTACGACCTCCAGGACCGTCACGCCTTGCAGGCCCTCGGGGTTGGCCAGCAAAGAGGTGGGCGGAAGGGAGATGCCGTCGAGTACCACCACCAGATGGGGTTGTTCGGGCACGGGCGGCCCGGACGGGTGGAAACGCGGGCGGCCCTCCAGACGGGAGGCGAGCCGGTCCTCCAGCTCGACCGGGTCGGCGCCGATCAGGCGCATGCTGCCGGCGCCGTCGGTGACGCCCGGAGCCTGCACGTGCGGCAGCCACTTGGCCCACTCCCATTCGGGCGCCGACTCGCGTGCGGTGACGACGGCGATGACCAGGTCCTCGGGGGAGTGCAGCGAGGCGAGGGAGGCGGTGACGGCGCGGGCGGTTCCGCGCACGGTGCCCGGCTCGCCGCTGATCGTCACGTGGTAGAAGGCGCGCAGCGACACCGCCATCGGCAGGTCGTCGAGGGTGCTGTGCGTCGCCAGGAAGCGCTGCACGGCGCCGGCGGTCAGCGGCTCCAGCTCGTCGACCGGGGCGGTCTGGGGCAGGAACAGGGGCGTGGCCAGGGCCTGCGGACCGAGTCCCACGCGCACCTGCCCGAAGTCCTCGTCGGCGGTGCGCCGTTCCCATACCCGGCTGCCCTCGGCGACCAGGGCCCACAGTTGCTCCGGCGAAGGGTGCAGGTAGTACTGGGTGTCGCGCTGGGCCTGCGCGGTCTCCACGGCGGCGCGACGGGTCTGCGACAGATAACGGAGGTAGTCACGGCGCAGGTCGGCCATCTGTCCCTGATTGCCGCGGCGGTAGCGGACGAGCATCGAGATACCCATGGCGATCGTCGAGGCCACCATCACCAGGCCCATGATCTTCATGAAGGGCTGGGCCTGAGGGTTGAAGAAGAACACCACGGATCCGCCCATGCCCAGCATGGGCAGGAGCTGCATCAGTGCGCCTTCCTGCTGACCGCGCGGGAGTTCCGGCGGAGCCTGCAGCACGACCTCGTCCGTGGGCACTTCCTTCGGCAGTGCCCGCGGTGGGCGCTTGACGACGATGTGGCTCACTACGCACCAATTCCCTTGCCGGACCGAGATGTTTCATCCGCCGCCCCGTGTCAGGCGGACGTCGATCGCGAACCGCGATCCTACTGACAACCACTGACAACGGCGGGCGGTAGGGTGCCGGTGAAGCGCGTGAGCAGTTGCGAATCGTTCCGGGAAAACCCGGGCAATCCGCACCTGTTCGAAACAAGCGCCTCCCGCGGATCGGCCAGAACCGCTCGGTCGGCAGGCGGACCGGGAAGGCGTCGCACAACCTACACAGCATCTTTACGGGCGGAAGGTGCGCGGTGGCACCGTAGGCCGCCCCACCACCGACGAGGGGGAACAGCAGGTGAGCATGACGGCCTCCGTGCCGGCCGGCGCGACCGGTGGACCGGGCACCGGAGCCCCTTCCGGGGCGGGTATGGGCTTCGGCTTCTGCCGCGTCACCATCGTGGCGCCCGACAGCCGCATCGACGTCGCGCTGCCCGACGACGTACCGGTCGCCGACCTCTACCCGGAGATCCTGCGCCTGTCCCAGCAGAGCCCCGCCGAGGGCGCTCCGGTCGGCTACCACCTCGTACGCCGTGACGGCACCGTCCTCGACGGCGCCCGGTCCTTCACGGCCCAGCGCATCCTCGACGGCGAGCTGCTCACTCTGCGCCCGTTCGCCGAGTCGCTGCCCCCGGCCGTCCTCGACGACGTCTCCGAGGCGGTGGCCGCCGCCGTCACCCGGGACCGCACCCTGTGGAGCGGCGACCTGACCCGCGCCGCCGGTCTCGTCGCGGGCGGCGTCCTGCCCGCGCTGCTCGCGTTCGTGGCCTGGAGCTCGCAGGTCCGGCACGACATGCACAGCCTTCAGGGCATCATCGCGGGCGTCTGCGGCATCCTGCTCGTCACGATCGCGTGCGTACGCGCGCGCGTGTACGACGACCGGGGCTCCGCCGTCGCGCTGGGACTCGGCGCCCTGCCCAACGTGGCCGTGGCCGGCTCGGGCCTGCTGTCGCTCTCCGCCGGTGAGGGCGTCGGACGACTGCAGTTCCTGCTCGCCTGCACGACCGTCCTGGTCGCCTCCCTGGTGCTCACCCTGGTGTCGCCGGGCGGCGACGGACCTTTCGTGGCGTTCCTCTTTGCCTCCGCCATCGGTCTGGTCACGACCTTCGCCGCGATCCTCACCGAGCTGAAGCCCATCGAAACGGCCGCCGTCTGCGCCCCGCTCTCCGTGGTGGCGCTGGCCTTCCTCCCCGGCCTGTCCATGCGTTTCGCGCGGCTGCCCATTGGTTTCGAACCGCCCAACCCGTCCCGCGGCGGTTACGACACCGGTGAGCCAGCGCCCCAGGAGCCCGTGGATGCCGAGCGCGTGGCGGCACAGGCCCGGCGCGGCCACGAACTCCTCGTCGGCCTCGTCGGCGGCTGCGCTCTCGTCGCGGTGGGCGCGTCCATCGTCCTCGGCTTCTCCAGCGACATCTGGGCCCAGCTGCTGGCTCTCGCGACCGGCGTGGCGATGCTCATGCGGGCGCACCTGTTCCGTTACACCGCACAGGTCGGCGCCACCCTGGCCGCGGGCTTCGCCGCCATCGTCTTCCTCGGCCTGGGGCTGGCCCTGAACCCGCCGCGGGGGTACCTGATCGACGCCTTCCGGGGCGACACCACGGCCCTCGACATCCGGAGCGTCTGGCTCGCCGCCGCCGTCGCCGCGGCCACCGCCCTGGTCACCGCGATCGCCCTGATCACCCCACGGCGCGGTGTCACCCCCTTCTGGGGGCGCTTCCTGGAGATCGCCGAGAGCTTCGTCCTGCTCACGCTGATCCCGCTGGCCCTGGCCGTCTTCGACGTGTACGCGCAGGCGCGGGCCATGACCAGCTAGGGAGCCGGACGGCGGAAGCGGGCCGTCGCCGGCGAGGAGCCGGACGGCAAAAAGGGCGGCAACGCGCGCGTGCCGCCCTTTCTCATGCGTGGCCCACTACCCGTCCAACCCCCCGTTATGAGCCATAGGCGTCAAATCGAACTCCCCGTCCCGAGCCCCCAGCACGAACGCCCGCCACTCCGCCTCGGTGTAGCGCAGCACCGTGTCCGGGTCGAGGGAGGACCGCATCGCCACCGCCCCGCCGGGCAGGTACGCGATCTCGACCCGCTCCTCGTGCTCCTCCGTGCCCGGTGCGCAGTGCCACTCGACGCCCGAGATGTCGAGGGCGTACAGCTCGTCCCGCTCCCGCTCCTTGCGCGCCTTGATCTCCGCTTCCGTTTCCGCCATCGTGCAGCGACCCCTTCCCGAGGTAGGTACGGTCCGGCGCTCACCCTAGTGGCCGGGACCGCCCCACCAGGGCGGTTCGCCGACCGGGCGTAAGGTGCCCGCCATCGCCTGGTACCCTGAGTGACGGCCGTTTGTGTACGCGCCCCCGGAACCGCCCCGTGCTCGTTCTGGAGGCCGCGCCCAGCGGATCCCCGCCTCCCGAGTAACGGAAGCTCCCCCGAGATGTAGACCGGGGGCACTCGGTGGCACTCAACAGACTATGAGGAGTACGCGTGTCGCTCGACGCCGCTACGAAGAAGCAGATCATCGCCGAGTTCGGTGCCAAGGAGGGTGACACCGGCTCCCCCGAGGTCCAGGTCGCCCTGCTCTCCCGTCGGATCTCCGACCTGACGGAGCACCTCAAGACCCACAAGCACGACCACCACTCCCGCCGTGGCCTGCTGATCCTCGTCGGTCAGCGCCGCCGCCTTCTCCAGTACCTGGCGAAGAAGGACATCCAGCGCTTCCGTGCGCTGGTCGACCGCCTCGGCATCCGCCGCGGTGCGGCTGGCGCCCGGTAAGACGCCATGAGGGGAGCGGTTCCCGAAAGCACTCGGGGGCCGCTCCCTTTGCCGTATGCGGGGCCCTGCCGCGCAGCCGGAACCCTCCGCCGTATGTGCGGAGACGTGCGGAGTGTCACTCACGCTTTGTAGTGTGGTAGCACAACGCAATACGCACGACACGGAACGACGTACGCCACAGCACGACGGGGTACGTCACAGAACGAGGAGGAGCGCACCCAGCCGCCGCCGGTCCTCGGTAGTGGCCCCCGGGGGGAAGCGAGCCCCGGGTGCTTCGATCGAAGACCGGCCCGCACCGCACGGAGCGCTTCTCCGCCACCGTCCCCCTGCCACACGGGCAGCCAAGGGACGAAAGACGATACGTAACGGAGAAAACGCTAGTGGAGAACGAGACCCACTACGCCGAGGCCGTCATCGACAACGGTCCCTTCGGCACCCGCACCATCCGCTTCGAGACGGGCCGCCTGGCCAAGCAGGCCGCCGGCTCCGCCGTGGCGTACCTGGACGACGACACCATGGTGCTGTCGGCCACCACCGCCTCCAAGAACCCCAAGGACCAGCTCGACTTCTTCCCGCTGACGGTGGACGTCGAGGAGCGGATGTACGCCGCCGGCAAGATCCCCGGCAGCTTCTTCCGCCGTGAGGGCCGGCCGTCCGAGGACGCCATCCTCACCTGCCGCCTCATCGACCGTCCGCTGCGCCCGTCCTTCAAGAAGGGCCTGCGCAACGAGATCCAGGTCGTCGCCACGATCATGGCCCTCAACCCCGACCACCTGTACGACGTCGTCGCGATCAACGCCGCGTCCGCGTCCACGCAGCTGGCCGGTCTGCCCTTCTCCGGCCCGATCGGCGGCGTCCGCGTCGCGCTGATCCGCGGCCAGTGGGTCGCCTTCCCGACGCACACCGAGCTTGAGGACGCCGTCTTCGACATGGTCGTCGCCGGTCGCGTCCTGGAGGACGGCGACGTCGCGATCATGATGGTCGAGGCCGAGGCCACCGAGAAGACCATCAAGCTGGTCGAGGGTGGCGCCGAGGCGCCGACCGAGGAGGTCGTCGCCGCCGGTCTGGAGGCCGCCAAGCCCTTCATCAAGGTCCTGTGCCGCGCGCAGGCCGACCTCGCCGCCAAGGCCGCCAAGCCGACCGCCGAGTTCCCGATCTTCCTGGACTACCAGGACGACGTGTTCGAGGCGCTGACCGCGGCCGTCCGCCCCGAGCTGGCCCAGGCGCTCACCATCGCCGGCAAGCAGGAGCGCGAGACCGAGCTGGACCGGGTCAAGGGTCTGGCCGCCGAGAAGCTCCTGCCGGAGTTCGAGGGCCGCGAGAAGGAGATCTCCGCCGCGTACCGCTCGCTCACCAAGCAGCTGGTCCGCGAGCGCGTGATCAAGGAGAAGAAGCGCATCGACGGCCGCGGTGTCACCGACATCCGCACCCTGGCCGCCGAGGTCGAGGCCATCCCGCGGGTGCACGGTTCCGCGCTGTTCGAGCGTGGCGAGACCCAGATCCTGGGCGTCACCACCCTCAACATGCTCCGCATGGAGCAGCAGCTGGACACCCTCTCCCCGGTGACCCGCAAGCGCTACATGCACAACTACAACTTCCCGCCGTACTCCACCGGTGAGACCGGCCGCGTCGGCTCCCCGAAGCGCCGCGAGATCGGCCACGGCGCCCTCGCCGAGCGCGCCCTGGTGCCGGTGCTGCCGACGCGCGAGGAGTTCCCGTACGCGATCCGCCAGGTGTCCGAGGCCCTCGGCTCCAACGGCTCGACGTCCATGGGCTCGGTCTGCGCCTCCACCATGTCGCTGCTGAACGCCGGTGTGCCGCTGAAGGCCCCGGTCGCCGGTATCGCCATGGGTCTGATCTCCCAGGAGATCGACGGCGAGACGCACTACGTCACCCTCACCGACATCCTCGGTGCGGAGGACGCCTTCGGTGACATGGACTTCAAGGTCGCCGGCACCAAGGACTTCGTGACCGCCCTCCAGCTCGACACCAAGCTGGACGGCATCCCGGCCTCCGTCCTGGCCGCGGCCCTCAAGCAGGCCCGCGACGCCCGCCTCCACATCCTCGACGTGATGATGGAGGCCATCGACCGGCCCGACGAGATGAGCCCGCACGCTCCGCGGATCATCACCGTCAAGATCCCGGTCGACAAGATCGGTGAGGTCATCGGCCCCAAGGGCAAGATGATCAACCAGATCCAGGAGGACACGGGCGCCGAGATCACCATCGAGGACGACGGCACGATCTACATCGGCGCCGCCGACGGCCCCTCCGCCGAGGCCGCCCGCACCACGATCAACGGCATCGCGAACCCGACGATGCCCGAGGTCGGCGAGCGGTACCTGGGTACGGTCGTCAAGACGACCACCTTCGGTGCGTTCGTCTCCCTGCTGCCCGGCAAGGACGGTCTGCTGCACATCTCGCAGATCCGCAAGCTCGCCGGCGGCAAGCGCGTGGAGAACGTCGAGGACGTGCTCGGCGTGGGCCAGAAGGTCCAGGTCGAGATCGCCGAGATCGACTCCCGCGGCAAGCTCTCCCTCGTTCCGGTGATCGAGGGCGAGGAAGGCGACGAGACCGCGAAGGACGACGCCGAGCAGTGACGTCCCGTAGCTCCAAGGTGACGGCCCGCCCCTCTTCGGAGGCGCGGGCCGTCGCCCGTACCCAAACCCTCATCAAGGGCACAGCCGGCATCGGTACGGTCCGCAAGACCACCCTCCCGGGCGGCCTGCGCATCGTCACCGAGACCCTGCCCTCGGTCCGCTCCGCCACCTTCGGCATCTGGGCGCACGTCGGCTCCCGCGACGAGACCCCGTCCCTGAACGGCGCGACGCACTACCTGGAGCACCTGCTCTTCAAGGGCACGACCCGCCGCAGCGCGCTCGACATCTCCTCCGCGCTCGACGCGGTCGGCGGCGAGATGAACGCGTTCACGGCCAAGGAGTACACGTGCTACTACGCGCGCGTGCTCGACACCGACCTGCCCCTCGCCATCGACGTCGTCTGCGACATGCTGACCGGCTCGCTGATCCTCGAAGAGGACGTCAACGTCGAGCGCGGCGCGATCCTCGAAGAGATCGCCATGACCGAGGACGACCCGGGCGACTGCGTGCACGACCTGTTCGCGCACACCATGTTCGGCGACAACTCCCTCGGCCGGCCGGTCCTCGGCACGGTCGACACGGTCAACGCCCTCACCGCCGACCGGATCCGCCGCTTCTACCGGAAGCACTACGACCCGACCCACCTCGTGGTCGCCTGCGCCGGCAACATCGACCACAACAAGGTCGTACGGCAGGTCCGCGCGGCCTTCGAGAAGGCCGGCACCCTCCGCGACCCGGACGCGCGGCCCATCGCCCCGCGCGAGGGCCGCCGTACGATCCGCACCTCCGGCAAGGTCGAGCTGCTCGCCCGCAAGACCGAGCAGGCCCATGTCGTCCTCGGCATGCCCGGCATCGCCCGCGCCGACGACCGACGCTGGGCCATGGGCGTGCTCAACACCGCCCTCGGCGGCGGCATGTCCTCCCGCCTCTTCCAGGAGGTCCGGGAGAAGCGCGGCCTCGCCTACAGCGTGTACTCGTACACCTCCGCCTTCGCGGACTGTGGCCTGTTCGGCGTCTACGCCGGCTGCCGGCCCAGCCAGGTGCACGACGTCCTGCGCATCTGCCGCGACGAACTCGACCACGTCGCGCAGAACGGCCTCTCCGACGAGGAGATCGCCCGCGCCATCGGCCAGCTGCGGGGTTCCACGGTCCTGGGCCTGGAGGACACCGGCGCGCTGATGAACCGTATCGGCAAGAGTGAGCTGTGCTGGGGCGAGCAGATGTCCGTGGACGACATGCTCGCGAAGATGGAGGCGGTCACCCCGGACGAGGTCCGCGAGGTCGCCCGCGACATCCTGGGACAGCGCCCGTCGCTGTCGGTCATCGGCCCGCTCAAGGACAAGCAGGCCTCCCGGCTGCACGACGCGGTCGCCTGAAACACCACCGGTTAGGAAACAGGAACATGAGCAAGCTGCGCGTGGCGGTCCTCGGTGCCGGGGGCCGGATCGGGTCGGAGGCGGTCAAGGCGGTCGAGGCCGCCGAGGACATGGAGCTGGTCGCCGCGCTCGGCCGCGGCGACAAGCTGGAGACGCTGGCGGAGACCGGCGCCCAGGTCGCCGTCGAGCTGACCACCCCCGCCTCGGTCATGGGCAACCTGGACTTCTGCGTGCGCCACGGCATCCACGCCGTCGTCGGTACGACGGGCTGGACCGAGGACCGCCTCGCGCAGCTGCGGGGCTGGCTCGCCCAGTCCCCGGAGACCGGCGTGCTCATCGCGCCGAACTTCTCCATCGGAGCCGTGCTGACGATGAAGTTCGCGCAGATCGCCGCGCCGTACTTCGAGTCGGTCGAGGTGGTCGAGCTGCACCACCCGAACAAGGTGGACGCACCCAGCGGTACGGCCACGCGCACGGCCCAGCTCATCGCCGAGGCCCGCCGGGCGGCCGGGACGGCACCGGCGCCGGACGCCACCGTCACGGCCCTGGACGGTGCGCGGGGCGCCAGCGTCGACGGCGTCCCCGTGCACGCCGTCCGCCTGCGCGGCCTGCTGGCCCACCAGGAGGTACTGCTCGGCGGCGAGGGCGAGACCCTCACCATCCGCCACGACTCCCTGCACCACAGCAGCTTCATGCCGGGCATCCTGCTCGGCGCGCGCCGCGTGGTGACCACTCCGGGCCTCACCTTCGGCCTGGAGCACTTCCTGGACCTGAGCTGAGACGACCGAGCCGAGACAGACGCCTCCGATGCGCGCGAAGATCACCTACCTCGTCACGGCCGCCGTCCTGGTCTTCTATTTCGTCCTGGTCGGCAGCCGCGGCGTGATGCTCATCCAGTCCGGCACGGTCGTCACCGTCACCTTCGGTGTGGCGGTGCTGGTCCTGCCGCTCATCGGCCTGTGGTTCCTGTGGAAGAACACCCAGTTCGTCCGCAAGGCCAACCAGCTCGCCGCCGAACTCGACGCCGAGGGCGGCCTGCCGCTCGACGAGCTCAGGCGCCTGCCCAGCGGCCGGATCGACCGCGACTCGGCCGACGAGGTGTTCGCCAAGCGCAAGGCCGAGGCGGAGGCGTCCCCGGACGACTGGCGCTGCTGGTTCCGCCTGGCCGTCGCCTACCACGACGCCCGCGACACCCCCCGTGCCCGCAAGGCGATGCAAAGGGCCATCGCCCTGCACGACGGAAAGCCGGTCCAGGCCGCCTGACAGCGCGGCCCCGCAGGACCGCCCCACCGCACCGTTCGCTCAGCGGCCCTCGTACTCCGCCGCCCACGCCTCCACCGCGTCCGCCGCCCGGTCGAAGGCCATCGGCCGGCCGAGGAAGTCCAGGCCGTGCGTGGTGAGCAGCGGCGGGGTGTCCTCCGGACGCCGGTCCTTGCGTACGAGCGCCAGCGCCTGCCCCTGCACGGTGCGCGGCAGACCCAGCCAGCGCACCGGCTGCTGCGCGGTCCGCACCGAGACCACCCCCGCCCACGGCACCGTCCGCGTCCCCAGGAAGCCGGTCCGGCGCAGCCCGCGCCGGCTCACCCACACCCCCATGCGCAGCAACCGCAGCGCGCCGACGACGATCGCCAGGCCCACGCCGAGGACCACCCCGGCGTCGGCCGGCGAGCCGGTGAGCGCGGTGAGCACGGCGGCGAACAGGACGAACGAGGCGAGCAGCAGCACCAGCGCGGCCAGGCCCACTCGCCAGGGACCGGGACGGTACGGGCGCCGCCAGCGGTCCGGATCGTCGTACGGCAGCGCACTCTCGGCCGTCGTCTCGAAGGTGCGTTCGGCCGTCAGGAAGGGCAGGGGCACGGCTGGTCCTCACTCGGTCCTCACGGGGGCTGTGCCGGTGAGGCTATCCGGCCCCGTTCCCGCCCACCAGCCGTGAGCGTCCGGAAGGGGCAGTGCCCGCGCTCAGTGCCCCTGGGACGCCTGGGACTGCTGAGCCGGCGTATCGGACGGCGTGGAGAGCGCCGGCATGCCCAGGACCAGGGCGCCTATGAGGCCGGCGACGATGGTGAGGCCCAGCAGCCAGCGTCCGGCCATCTCGCCGAAGGACGCGCGCCGACGGGGCGGGGGAGTGACATTGCTGCGGAACCTGTCCGCCTCGGCCAGGAAGGCGAAGGGTACGGGCTCGCGCCGACGGAACATCGTGGTGCCGTTCCTCTCAGGGTTGGTGATCGAATGTGTGGACTTCACCGATACAGACGATCGAGTGACACAAAAGGTGCCCATGTCCGAAAAAATCGTGGGTGCGTTTTTTGGGGTGAGGTGGTGCCAGGCTCCGCCGGGTGCCCCCGTAAGGTGGTCGCGAACCACCGCAGTGATGGGAAGGACCCCAACCCCCGTGACCACCCCCGAGTCGCTCACGTTCCGCAGTGACGTCACCGTCGAGCTGGTGAAGTCCAGCGCTTCGGACGCCGACGTGCTCTTCGCCGCCCGCGTCTCCACCGCCGGCGAGCAGTCCCTGGACGAGCTGAAGAAGGACCCCGAGCGCTCCAAGGGCCTGATCAACTTCCTGATGCGCGACCGGCACGGCAGCCCGTTCGAGCACAACTCGATGACGTTCTTCATCAGCGCCCCGATCTTCGTCTTCCGCGAGTTCATGCGGCACCGGGTCGGCTGGTCGTACAACGAGGAGTCGGGCCGCTACCGCGAGCTCCAGCCGGTCTTCTACGTCCCCGGTGCCGACCGCAAGCTCGTCCAGCAGGGCCGCCCCGGCAAGTACGTCTTCGTCGAGGGGACCCCGGCCCAGCACGAGGCCGTGAGCAGCGCCCTGCGGGAGTCGTACGAGCAGGCGTACGCGGCCTACCAGAAGCTGCTCGCCGAGGGCGTCGCGCGCGAGGTGGCCCGCGCCGCCCTCCCCGTCGGCCTCTACTCCTCGATGTACGCCACCTGCAACGCGCGCTCCCTGATGCACTTCCTCGGCCTGCGCACCCAGCACGAGCTGGCCAAGGTGCCGTCCTTCCCGCAGCGGGAGATCGAGATGGTGGGCGAGAAGATGGAGGCGGAGTGGGCCGGGCTCATGCCGCTGACGTACGCCGCCTTCAACGCGAACGGGCGTGTGGCCCCGTAACGAAGCCTTGTTCCCCTGTCGGGAACGGATGTACGGGTCAGCCTGGCGAAGTGTCCGTATTGCGGCATTTAGAGAAGTTCATCTAGCCTGATCAAACGGACCCGGCACTGCTTGAACCCCCGAGCAGGCAGTGCCGGGCTCCCTCTTTGTCCTGACTTTCCCGATACCCCGAGGGCACATCCCGCATCGAGCACCGAGTAGCGTGTTACCCATGGCTCCGACCTCGACTCCGCAGACCCCCTTCGGGCGGGTCCTCACCGCCATGGTCACGCCCTTCACGGCGGACGGCGCACTCGACCTCGACGGCGCGCAGCGACTCGCCGCCCACCTGGTGGACGCAGGCAACGACGGCCTGATCATCAACGGCACCACCGGCGAGTCCCCCACCACCAGTGACGCGGAGAAATCGGACCTCGTACGAGCCGTCCTGGAGGCCGTCGGAGACCGCGCCCACGTCGTCGCCGGAGTCGGCACCAACGACACCCACCACAGCATCGAACTGGCCCGCGAAGCCGAGCGGATCGGCGCCCACGGCCTCCTGGTCGTCACGCCGTACTACAACAAGCCCCCGCAGGAGGGCCTGTACCGGCACTTCACGGCCATCGCCGACGCCACCGGCCTGCCGGTCATGCTCTACGACATCCCCGGCCGCAGCGGCGTCCCGATCAGCACCGAGACCCTCGTCCGGCTCGCCGAGCACCCCCGGATCGTCGCCAACAAGGACGCCAAGGGCGACCTCGGCCGCGCCGGCTGGGCCATCGCCCGGTCCGGCCTCGCCTGGTACTCCGGCGACGACATGCTCAACCTCCCGCTGCTCTCCGTGGGCGCGGTCGGCTTCGTCTCCGTCGTCGGCCACCTGGTCACCCCCGACCTGCGCGCCCTGGTGGACGCGTACACCTCGGGTGACGTCGTCAAGGCCACGGAGATCCACCAGAAGCTGCTCCCGGTCTACACCGGCATGTTCCGCACCCAGGGAGTCATGACCACCAAGGCCGCCCTGGCCCTCCAGGGACTGCCGGCCGGACCGCTGCGCTCGCCGATGGTCGAGTGTTCGCCCGAGGAGATCGCGCAGCTCAAGATCGATCTTGCCGCCGGCGGGGTACAGCTCTGACAACAGACTTGGCACCACAGGGGCTTCACAACTGAAGAACAACTGAAGACGCAGGCCACCGGTGCCTGCACTCGACAACGACAACTGCTTACGCACGAACGTCATGCGCGCCACGTGCCCTACCGGTACGTGGCGCGCGTGGTGAGGAGAGTCTTTTGAGTCATCCGCATCCCGAACTCGGCCCGCCCCCGCCGCTGCCCGAGGGTGACCTGCGGGTCACCCCGCTCGGCGGCCTCGGCGAGATCGGCCGAAACATGACGGTCTTCGAGTACGGCGGTCGCCTGCTGATCGTCGACTGCGGAGTGCTCTTCCCCGAGGAGGAGCAGCCCGGAATCGACCTGATCCTGCCGGACTTCTCGTCCATCCGGGACCGCCTCGACGACATCGAGGGCATCGTCCTCACGCACGGCCACGAGGACCACATCGGCGGCGTCCCCTTCCTGCTCCGCGAGAAGCCGGACATCCCGCTGATCGGCTCCAAGCTCACCCTCGCGCTGATCGAGGCCAAGCTCCAGGAGCACCGGATCCGCCCGTACACCCTGGAGGTGGCGGAGGGGAACCGCGAGCGCATCGGCCCCTTCGACTGCGAGTTCGTCGCCGTCAACCACTCCATCCCGGACGCCCTGGCCGTCGCCATCCGCACCCCCGCCGGCATGGTGGTGCACACCGGCGACTTCAAGATGGACCAGCTCCCGCTGGACAACCGCCTCACGGACCTGCACGCCTTCGCGCGGCTGAGCGAAGAGGGCATCGACCTCCTCCTCGCCGACTCCACGAACGCCGAGGTCCCGGGTTTCACCCCGCACGAGCGCGACATCTCCAGCGTCCTGCGGCAGGTCTTCGCCGGCGCCCGCAAGCGGATCATCGTGGCGAGCTTCGCCAGCCACGTCCACCGCATCCAGCAGATCCTGGACGCGGCGCACGAGTACGGCCGCCGGGTCGCCTTCGTCGGCCGCTCCATGGTCCGCAACATGGGCATCGCCCGCGACCTCGGCTACCTGAAGGTGCCGCCGGGCCTGGTGGTCGACGTCAAGACGCTGGACGACCTGCCCGACCACGAGGTGGTCCTCGTCTGCACGGGCTCCCAGGGTGAACCGATGGCGGCCCTGTCCCGCATGGCCAACCGTGACCACCAGATCCGCATCGTCCAGGGCGACACGGTCATCCTCGCGTCCTCGCTGATCCCCGGGAACGAGAACGCGGTCTACCGCGTGATCAACGGCCTGACCCGCTGGGGCGCCAACGTCGTCCACAAGGGCAACGCCAAGGTGCATGTTTCCGGCCACGCGTCCGCGGGCGAGCTGCTGTACTTCTACAACATCTGCCGCCCGAAGAACCTGATGCCGGTCCACGGCGAGTGGCGCCACCTGAGGGCGAACGCGGAGCTGGGCGCCCTGACCGGTGTCCCGCACGACCGGATCGTCATCGCCGAGGACGGCGTGGCCGTCGACCTGGTCGAGGGCAAGGCGAAGATCTCCGGCAAGGTCCAGGCGGGTTACGTCTACGTCGACGGCCTCTCGGTCGGCGATGTCGGTGAGCCGGCGCTGAAGGACCGGAAGATCCTCGGCGACGAGGGCATCATCTCGGTGTTCGTGGTCGTGGACGCCTCCACCGGCAAGATCACCGGCGGCCCGCACGTCCAGGCCCGCGGCTCCGGCATCGAGGACTCGGCCTTCGCCGACGTCCTCCCGAAGATCACCGAGGTCCTGGAGCGGTCCGCCCAGGACGGCGTCGTGGAGCCCCACCAGCTCCAGCAGCTCGTCCGCCGGACCCTCGGCAAGTGGGTCTCGGACACCTATCGCCGCAGGCCGATGATCCTGCCGGTGGTCGTGGAGGTCTGACGCCTCGTCGGTCCGAACCAGGAGCGGGGCGCCTCGATTTGCATCGAGGCGCCCCGCTCCAGTACGTTTACGGCTCCGCCCAACCGGGAACCCCAGCACTTCACGCGCTGGACACGGATGCCCGGAGCGGGTGGGAAAACCGACTCAGAACTTCTGATAAAGTCGGAACCGCCGGAAAGGGAAACGCGAGAGCGGGAACCTGGAAAGCACCGAGGAAATCGGATCGGCAAACGGTCTGATAGAGTCGGAAACGCAAGACCGAAGGGAAGCGCCCGGAGGAAAGCCCGAGAGGGTGAGTACAAAGGAAGCGGCCGTTTCTTGAGAACTCAACAGCGTGCCAAAAATCAACGCCAGATATGTTGATACCCCGTCTCCGGTCATCACGATCGGGACGAGGTTCCTTTGAAAAACACAGCGAGGACGCTGTGTGCGAGGGGACTATTCCTCCTCTCGCACCGCTCTCGTGGTGTTGTACCGGCCGAGTTGTTTCTTGGCCGAGTAAACATTCACGGAGAGTTTGATCCTGGCTCA
>NZ_BMUI01000040.1 GCF_014650115.1 Streptomyces olivaceoviridis
TCGGCGGCACCCCGCCGCTGCACCCGCGAGGGCCCACGCCGCTCCCCCGAGACGGCCCCGCCTGCCCCCCTGAGACCGGCCCTGCGGCCTCAAGCGACCTCTGCCTGCGCTGCCCGTGCCACTCCGCGGAGTGAGGCGTGGACTCACCAGGGGGATGTCGGCCCCGAGGACGAGGCCGGCCGGAAGGCCGTAGCCCCTACCGGTGGCAAGGTCACGCGGCCGTGGTCCTGGTCCCGGTCGTGGTCGTCCTCGGCCTGCCGGTGACCGCGCTCGGCCTGATCGTCGGCCTCGGCCTGGACGCCGCCTCGCACTACCCCGTCCGCTTTGCACCGCCATGTACACCGGAATGAGGCCGTCGAGCACCGCCATGGCACCAGCATCCGGCACGGGCCGTGGCGGTGGGCATGTCGGTGCATACCAGGCACGGCCCGGCCGCGGTGAGGATCAGTCGAAACTTCATGCCCGGCCAACGCCCCGCGCCTGAGCGGGCGTCGGGATGGGGCGGGAGATCCACCCGCGCGAGGCATGGCTGTGCCCCGGACCTCGGGGGGGATCGGTCCGGGGCACAGCGGCCCGTCTGCCCGCGACGGGGGAACGCGGGCGACGGGGGCTAGTAGGACTCCGTTAGGTCTGGTCCTGCGGGACAGGGGTTGGTGGCAGGTGGTGCAGATGCCGGTCCAGCAGTTCAGCAGGTCCTGGAGGGCGTCGAGGATCTGGTAGAGGGTGAGTCCGTTGTATCGGCTTTTGGGGCCAGCCGCTGCTCGGTGAGGAAGGCATGGGCGGCGGTGACCAGGGTGACGTGGTGGTGCCAGCCCGGCCAGGAGCGGCCTTCGAAGTTGTCCAGTCCCAGGCCGTGCTTGAGTTCCCGGTAGTCATGCTCGATGCGCCAGCGGATCTTCGCCAGGCGGACCAGGTCGGCGACGGCGATCGGGCTGTCGTCGGGCTGGTCGGACAGCCAGAACCGGGTCGGTTCGTCCTCGCCGTCGGGCCACTCGGCCAGCAGCCGCACCTCGGGCAGCACGCCGTCCCACCGGCCCTGCCCAGCCACCGCGGCCGCCTGGGCCAGCCGACGCGGGCGGACCCCGGCCGGCCGGACCCACATCGCGAGGAAGCGGGAGGTCATCGGGCCGCGGGAGCCTTCCCGCCAGGTCACCTCCTGGAAGGCTTCCCATCCGGCGGCCGTGGCCAGTTCCGCCACCGTCATTGCCGGCTGCCGGTAGCGAGGAACCGGCCGGCGGCCGTTCCCGGACCAGACTGGGGCATCAGGGACTGCGTCATGCGGCTGGACGATCAGATCGCCGCGGATGCCGACCACGTACGCGTGTCCCCGTTCGGTCAGTGCGGCACGCAAGTCCGCGTTCTGGCCATAGCCCGCATCGGCCACCACCACCGGCGGCACCAGTCCCCATCCGGCCAGTTCGTCCAGGGCGTCCAGCGCCAGGCGCCACTTCTCCCGGTGTCCGACGTCTTCCGGCACGCCGGTCTGCCGGCGCCGGACGGTGTCCTCGGCCCATTCCCGCGGCAGGAACAGCCGCCAGTCCAGCGGGCACGACGCCGTGTCAGAGACCGCGTGGACACTGACCGCGACCTGGCAGTTGGCTTGCTTGCCCAGCGCACCGCAATACTGGTGGGCGACACCGACCGACATCCTGCCGTCCTTGGGGAACGACACGTCATCGACCGCCCACGCGTCCGGGCCGACCTGCGGCACCATCCGCTCAGCGATCCGCCGACGCACCGGCACTGGATCCCACGTGGACTGGTTCACGAACTGCTGCAGGTTCTGCTCATTGCCGTCCGGCAGCCGCGAGGCCATGGCCTGAATGGACTTGCGGCGACCGTCCATCATCAGTCCCCGCAGATAGCAGTCGCCCTTGGCTCGCTGGTCCTTGCGCGGCACCGAGGCGAACACGTCCGCCACGAATAACGCCAACGTCGCCCGAACACGGTTCACTTCATGTGCGTCCACACACTCACGGTGCCCCTGAACAAGGTCGACACACAGACCTAACGGAGTCCTACTAGGAGCTTTTTGCCGTCCGGGCTCGATAAGCCGCGACCGTCGTCCGGCTCGCGCACGCGTTAGAGCAGAACCGGCGCGTCCGGTTCCGTGACTGGTCCACGAAGTAGTTTCCGCACCCGGCCGCGGCGCACCGCCCCAGCGTCACCGCCGGATCCCCGGCCACGACCAGGGCGAGCTTGGCGGCGATCAGCTGGCCGACCCAGCGCTTGGCCGGGGTGCCGTTGCGGCTGAAGTGGATGTGCCAACCGCCGAGGCCGTCATGGTCGGACAGGTGCATTTCCGGCGGGTAATCGCGCAGCAGGCGGTGCACGGCTTCGGGGGCGGCGCCGTCGACCGACTGCGCCAGGGCCGTGCGCACGATGTCCGGCAGCTCGCCGTAGTCACCGCCCGGCGGCGGAGTGACCTCGTGCTCTGCGAAGAACGCGGCGACCAGTTCGCCGTGCTGGTCGAGGGTCCCGGTATTGGCCAGCTCTACGGCCAACCGCGTCACGTTCCCAATGTAGTCACCGTACTGCACTTGACCACCTACATCGCCGCTGCCTACTGTAGGTGCCATGTTATCTGATGACGCCTACGTGGCCCGCCGTCTGCAGCTGCTCGGGGAGTGGGACGCCGCACTCGCCGCCTTGGGCCCGGACGCCGAGCCCGAGCTGCGCGCGGAGATCGCCGTCGACCGCTGGTTCTTCCAGATCGAGGGTCACGAGGAGGCCGAGAAGGCGGTCGCGGCGCTCGATCCCGCATCACCGACCGCGCACTTGCTCACGGCGCGACTGGCCTACAGCCGCCTGCTGTTCCAGCGCGGCCCCCGCACCGACGACCGCGCCGTGGCCGAGGCGGGCTACCGCGCGGCAGTCGAGAGCGGCGACGAGAAGCAGCGCGCCTGGGCCGAGTACCACTGGGCCGTCCTGCTGGACAACATCGACGAGGACCCGACCGGCGCCCTCCCTCTCTACGAGACGGCTCTCGATGTCGCAACGAAGTACGGCGACGGCTATTTCGAGTCCTACATCATCCGGCACCTCGCACCGCACAAGGAGCCCGCCGAGCGGATGTCGATGCTGCGCCGCTCACTCCACCTGCGCGCCGCACTCGGCGCCCGGCCCCAGACAATCGCCGCGCAGGCCCTCCTCGCCGACAACCTCCCCGAAAACGACCCCGAGCGCGCCGAGCTCATGCGGACGTTCCGCCCGGGTGCGGAGGAACTGCACATCGGCTGGCTCCTGCACGAGGACTGATCCGCCGAGCGACCCAGCGCTGAGCAAGGTACGGCAGGGCCGGCACCCCGAGACAGCGTGATGCGAGTGTCCCGGACACCTGCGGTCACCCTTGACCTGCGCGGCGGTGGGAGGCCGCGCCCCCACCGGCTTCCGGGCCGAACATCTGAACAAGCTCGCAGCCCAAACAGCCCGTGCGCTCCGGCCCACCTGGCTGATCGAAACCCTATGAGAGAGCGCTTCGAACACTCGATGGCCGATGACAGGGTTCAAGAGGTTTCAATGCGGTTCACCGACGTGGAGCTGGGCCTTGGCGATCTGCGGCTTCGTACCTTGGTCACCACCGACGCCGCCTTGCTCGTCGAGGCCACGAGCGGGGAGCCGGGACGGTCCTTGTGGGGCGCTCATCCGGTCGGTCCGTACTCGCTGCGCGACGCACAAGTGGCGCTGGCCGCCTGGGACCCTGCCACGGCAGGTCAGTTCTGCCTGGGCATCCTGGAGGGCCGACGGCTTCTCGGCGCGGTCGGGCTGATGCCGGAGCGCCCGGGGAGCACCGAGCTGGCGTACTGGGTACGGCCGGAAGAGCGCGGCAGAGGAATCGCCTCCCGTGCTGTGATCGCCGCGACGCTGTGGAACCACAACGAACTCGCCGTTCCCCGGGTCTGGTTGGAGATCAAACCCAGCAACGAGCCCTCGCTACGGCTCGCCCAGCGCGTCGGCTACCGGTTCGAACAACGCATTCCACAGCACTGCCGCGAATGGACACACCAGGACGCCGAACGCGATTCCTGGCACGACTGCCTCATCTGGGTCCACACCAGCGACGGGAATCACAACCCCTTGAGCAGCGCGCTCCACCAGGATGTTGCGGCTGAGCGAAAAGTTGTGGGAGAGCGCTTTGGCGTGGGCGGCGGCGATGCTGCGCGGAGTCAGTTGCGGGTCGTGCAGGTGGCTCCGGACGAAGGCACGAATGCGAAGGACAAGCGTCCGACGGTGAGGTTCCGGCGTGAGCAGCTTCTCGGCTTCGAGGACGTGGGCCAATTTCCCGGACAGCAGATCGAGCACGATGACCCCTGACCGGGGGCCGTCGGAGGACGGGAAGAAGCCAGTGTCCGTCGTGATGCGGGTGAGGAACTGCGCCAGCAGGGCACCGAAGCCTTCCCGTCCTGATATCGGGTGTCCGATCAGCTTGTCGACCGCGTTCCCGGTCGAAGCCAGCATCTCCGTGGGGAGTGCGACCGCTACCGTTTCCACCGCTCGTCGGCCGCCGGCCGCGAGGCAGCCGAACGGCCGCGAGGAGCCGACCACGCACAGGTCACCAAGGTAGTACGTGGTCTCCTGTCCAGCGGGGCGAGCGTCTGGATCATCAGTTCACGCCAGTAGTCGAACCGGTCCGCGGCAGGCACGTCCTCGCTTTGGAACACCGTCTCGCGCACCATGGCCCCCCATGCCCTCGTTGAGTCCTTGCCCCCTCCCCTTCCCGGTTTCGAAGCGACACGACAGCTGCGATGCGCCAAGGGTGCGTGCCAGTTTCGCCAGCTGACTCCTGCCACGGATCCGCCACCGTCCGGCCTGCACACCAGATCCTCAAGGAGCTCGGTACCGGCCCCGCTTCGCGGGCCGAGTAGCCCACCGCGACGCCCTCGGCCGACGCGGAGCGGGAACCGGGGGCGTCGTCGGCCAAGCGGTGCCGGCGTTCGGGTGCGGGCCGGTCGTGGGCCGGGGCCTGGGCAGCCGGGCGGGCTACGCCTCGTCGGCGTGGTGCAGGACGACGGTGCAGCGTGCGCCGGACTCCGGCATGGCCTGCGCGCGATCGGCCGTTGATGTAGCCGGTACCGCGGGAGGGCTGGATCGCGTTCGCGACGTTGAACGGGGTGGCCGGCGCCCCGGTCTCCCAAGCGGTGGCGCCGGCCGTAGTCGCGTGGGCGGTGGCGAACCCCGTTATGCCGTCGGGGTCCACGCCCTGCGTCCGGACCCGTCCGAGGGCCTCGATCGCCATCGCGTTGACCCGGTGCCGGTCACCGCCGTCGTACCAGCAACACGACCGGGCACCGCTGCGGCACGGCAGCACCTGACGCAGGCGGCGCCACCACGGCACCCCGGCCGGCATGCACGCCGGCTCACGCAACGGGCGAGGCGGGCCACCGGTGAACCCGGCGAACAGCAGCTGGCGGTACGCGATGTGCTCGCCGTCCCGGATCAGAGCGTCGGTCGCGATGCTGGGGAAGCCCGTCGGGAGGACGAGCACGGTGTCATCGGCGTGGCCGGGACCGTCCGGGAAGTGGAGCACCTGGCCCGGCCGCACCCACAGCCAGTCGCCCGCGCCCATGCGCTACGTCGTGAAGTCGACCAAGCAGTCCACCTGCCCGCCGCGCACCGCGAGGACCAGGTGGAACGCCGGAAGTGAGGGGCGTCTCGCGCTCGACGGCGCGGGCCGCGAGCCCGGGCGGATCGAGCACCTCCAGGCCCGGTGGCCGGCCGGGCGTGGGCCGGTAGACCACCGTCGGAATGCCGCCCGCCCGACGGCCGGCCGTGATGTGTCCGTTTCACTTCGTCGCGTGCCCGAGTGTAGGCCGGACCGTAAGGGCGGGGGGATCCCCGCAACCACCTGGCATGTCCCGGCCTCGCTGCAGCCCGCTGCCGCTACGAGCGGCTCGCCCTCATCGCGGTGACGAGGGTGGAGGAGATGTGGCTCAGAGCGGGGTCGGCGGCGATGAAGAACGTTTCGCCTTTGGCCAGTTCGTGGTTCATGCGGGCCATCGGCGTTTCGTAGTCCAGATCGCGAACGCCGCGGACTCAGCGGATGACCACGTCGATTCCGGCTCGGCGGCAGTAGTCGACCAGCGGGCCGCCGGTGTGGGAGTCGACCGTGACGTTGCTCAAGTCCGTTGCCGCCGTGCGGAGCCGGTCCAGCCGTTCCGCGATGGGGAAGCGGCCGGTCTTGTTCGAGTTGGACATCACGCACACGACGACCTCGTCGAGCAGGAGGGCAGCGTGCCGGAGTACGTCCTCGTGCCCTTGAGTGACCGGGTCGAAGGATCCTGGAAAGAGGGCTCGCATGATCGGAGGGAGTAACAAGCGGCCGCCCCCGGTGGGGTCTGACGGGACGGGAGAACCGCTACGTCGGATTGACCTCGTGCTTGTTGCGCAGGGGTCACGGCGGACTTCTTCTTGGCCGCCTTCACCCTGGTCAGGGTCAGCCTGCCACGTGGAGCGGACGGTCCGGGTTCGCGGGTCGCGGCATCAGGACGGTGGCTTCGAAGCGGACGGTGAGGTCGCCGAACCGGCGACCTCCCGGTCGTGCTTGAGCCGGCTGATCCCGCATGCGACCGCGTGCCGGACCTTGCGTTCTCAAGATCGAATGCCGAAGGTCGCCCACCGGCTTACCCGCGCCGTTTGCGGCCGGCGGCCTGGTCGGCGGGCTCCGGGACTGTGCACCGGATCCCTCGCTTTCACAGGAGGCCCCGTCGGGGCGGGAGGGGTACGCATGACAGCCCTCAGTTCGCCGCCTTTCCTGATGATGCCGGGGAGGCTTCACCACCGAGATGCATCTGGCCTGCGGTCAGCGTGGCCGGGCAGGACCGTGGTCGTCGCAATCCGTGCGGGTTCCGCCCGGCGGTGCCTTCCCGGTTGCGCCGACGCGGCCGGCGCTGCGGCGCGCTGATGGGCCCGGCAGATCATGGAGTCGACGTTGACCTCCCCCGTGATCAGCCCTGCCGCATCCGACCGAGCCTGCGGTCCGGTGAGCGGCACAGCCGGGTGCCGTCCGTTGCCGGCGACGGAAGGGTCCGTGGACCGTCTGCCCCGGCCCGTAACTCCGACGGCAGATCTCTTCACGCGGCACCAGGGGGTACCCACCACTGGATCCCGTCCGTCAGCTTCCGTCGACCCGGGGTCGTCGGCCCAACACCGCGACCGGCAACAACGGCTCCCGCACCGCCCCCTGTTCGTCAGAGAGATCCCCTCACCCCCCGCAGCGAGATCATCACGGCGCCGCAGACACTGCCCTCCGGCGCCGTGAGCCGTAGCGCGCCTTGCCCACGAACCGCACCACAGATGTCATACCCGCAAACCTGCACCGCACTCCACCGATCCCTGCGCTCTGGGGGATGGGTGCCACAGAAACACACGTTTGTGTGCGGTGGTCACCGTGGAGGCTGCCCACATGTTTCTCGTTCGACCCGGACCGGGGTGTCCTGGACTCGCGGTCCGGGATGACCGTCCCGATGTCGGTCGTGGTGTCGAGCCCAGGTAGCTGCCCGTGGGTCGCGAGCAACCGTCCCGGGACTGCGGAGTTCGTGCCCTGAGCTGGTAAAAGGCGTTGGCAGGGGGTGGGCCGCCGATCCGGGGACCGTGGTCGGCTGGTCCGTCCTGGCGGGCTGCCGTTCGCACACCGCCGCGAGCGGGAACCGCGAGGGCGATCGCCATCCGGCGTCTTGACATCCAGGAGATCAAGCACTGAACTGGTGTCACCGGCGGGCGCCGTGCTCATATCTCAACCACTTCGCACAGCACGAACACCACAACGCGTGTGTCCTCTCGGCAGCGCATCCGGCCGTCGGTCCCAAGCGTCACGTGTCCGCGGTCCCGATCCGCACATAGAAGACGTGCCACTGATGGAAGACGCGCCACTGTTCGCAGCGTATGACGATCCGCCACATGCGGGTCGCGGCCTCATACCCGACCCAACGCCGTTTCCCCGTCACATAACAGGCCGCCAGGAGCCCTGAGTTCCAGCCTGCTCTCGCCTGGTCTGTCCGTTCTCCACCGGCTGTAGTTCCGTGTCGATGACCGAGGTACACGCATGGAGTCTGTGACCTTTTCTCCTACCGCACTGGCCATCCACAGCGAGTTCAACCGAACGACGACGCCCTATCCGCGTGACAGCAGCATGCAGAAGCTCTTCGAACACTGGGCCCGGCGTCGGCCTGACGCAGCAGCGGTCATTCAGGGTACCCGCGAGATCAACTATCGAGACCTGAACCGGCTGGCGAACGGTCTTGCCGGCCGGCTGGCGGACGTAGGCGTCGGACGAGGCGTGACCGTCGGCGTCTGCATGCCTCGCTCGCCGGAGATGCTGGTGGTCCTCTTGGGCGTCCTCAAATCTGGAGGAACGTTTCTTCCATTGGACCACGAGTGGCCGGACGAACGCCTTCGACACGTCGTCACCGATACCGGCTGCCATGTGCTGATCGGCGACCGGTCCCGGGAGATCGCCCGACGCGTCGAATCCGCGGCGGAAAACCACCTCCTGGCACTGGACGCGGGACCGCCGACGGCCTGTGATATCGATCCGCCTTGTACCACGACCGCCGAAAGCATCGCTTGCGTCTACTACACCTCAGGTTCCACTGGTCGACCCAAAGGCGTGCCGATTCTTCATCGAGGCCTCAACCGGCTGCCGTACATCACTGCTCTCGGGCCGATGAACGAGCACAGCCGCATACTCCAGCTGGGTTCCCTCACCTTCGATATGGCCGCCTCCGAGATCTGGGGTGCGCTCCTCGGAGGCGGGACCTTGGTGATGTACCCCGCCGAGCCCGTCAGCCTTTCCCGCTTGCGCGAGGTCATACAGGCCGGGCGGGTCAACCTCGTCCAGCTTCCCACGGCCTTGTTCAACCTGATCGTGGACGAGGCACCGGAGATCCTCGACTCCGTGACGACCATCGCTGTCGGCGGGGAGGCCCAGTCACGCCGGCACATGGTCAAGGCGCTGCGCGCGTATGGTCCAGGACGCGTATCCAACTTCTACGGGCCCACCGAGTCCACATGTGTCGCGACCTGTTATCCGGTCGACGAGCTGCCCCGCGACGACATACCGTTTCCGATCGGCCGCCCCCTTCAGAACACCCGCCTCTACGTCGTCGCCGACGATGCGCGCCGACTGTGCGGTCCGGGTGAGGCCGGGGAGCTGTGTCTGGCAGGGGACGGCCTGGCGGCCGGCTACCTGGGGCTGGCCGATCTCACCAGCGAGCATTTCGTCCATCGCGATGTCGCCGGCCGGGAAGAACGGCTCTACCGCACGGGCGACCGGGGTTATCTCCTGCCCAGCGGCGACGTGGTCTTCATCGGACGGGAGGACGACCAGGTCAAGGTCAACGGATTCCGTGTCGAGTTGGCGGAGATAAGCCACCACCTTGACACTCATCCGTCCGTCAAACGATGCTACGTGACTGTCCGGGACGTCGGTGGATACAAGTCCCTCCTGGCTTTCGTGATCCCGGACGACCACACCGTCTCCTCCGCAGACCTGCATGGGCACCTGACCGAGGTGCTGCCCTCCTACATGGTTCCGGCGCAGGTCCATCTTCGCGGCGCCTTCCCGTTGACCTCCCACGGCAAGGTCGACCGTCGCGCTCTTCTCGCCTCGTGTGAAGCCCAAGCGGTTCAAGGAGCGTCTTCCCATGCGAGATCTGAATGACCAGCCCACCGCCCACGACAAACCGACGATGACCGCCACCGAGGCCACTCTCGCCCTGATGTGGTGTGAAACGCTCCAGAGTACTCACGTCCGCCCCAGCGACGATTTCTTCAGACTCGGAGGAACGTCGCTCGCGGCCATGAGTCTGCTGCACCGTGTGGAGCAGGTCTTCGGATCGGACGTCCTGTCCATCGACACGCTCACCAGGTATCCGCGGCTGGCGAGCATGGCCAGGGCCATCGACGAGGCCCGGAGAACGACCTCGCAACGCCTCCCTGCCGCGCGCTCGGCGCCGGTCGACCCGCATGCCCCTTTCGACCTGACGCCGACGCAGCAGGCCTACTGGATCGGCCGCGCGGACGATCAGCCCCTGGGAGGGATCGGGTCCCACGTGTATTTCGAGTTCGATGCCGCCGGCGTCGAACCCGGCCGACTCCAAGAAGCGGTGCGCGCCTTGCTGAGAAGGCACGGCATGCTGCGCGCGCGGTTCCTGCCCGACGGCCGGCAGCAGATCATGGCGGAGTCCCCCTGGGCCGAGCTGATGGTCCATGACCTGCGGGGCGACCCCGCGCCGGAGGCGCAGGCGGCTCTGACGCGGTTGCGTGAGGCTCTGTCCCACCGCCGTCTCGACGTCGAGCACGGTGAGGTCTTCGACATCCAGCTCACCCTCATGGACGACGAACGCGCCAGGATCCACTGTGAGTTCGACCTCCTGGTGGCGGACGGCCGCAGCGTCCAGGTGATCCTGGACGATCTCAGTCGTCTCTACGGCGACCCGGAACAGGAGCTTGCGCCCGTCGGGTACGAGTTTCCGCAGTACTTGGCGGACCGACGCGCTCGGACGACCGATGCGCGGGAAGCGGACAAGACGTACTGGAGGGATCTCCTGCCGGATCTCCCCGGAGCGCCGGCGCTCCCGCTCGCCGCGGAACCGGAGCGTATGCACCGCCCACGCTTTCACAGACGGACCCATTCCATGGCGACCGCGAACTGGGAGCGCTTCGTCAGTCACGCCCAAGCGCACGGCGTGACTCCCGCCATGGCTCTGGCCACGGCCTATGCCGAGGTGCTCGGCCGGTGGAGCGCTGAGTCCCGTTTCCTGCTGAACCTGCCCCATTTCGGCAGACGCGTGACGCATCCGGCGGTCCCTGAGATGGTGGGCGACTTCTCCAACATCATCCTGCTCCCTGTCGACCTGTCCACCGAATCGTCCTTCGCCGATCGCGTCACCGCCGTCCAGAACGGTTTCCGAGCCAACTCGGCCCACACCGAGTACTACGGCGTCGAGGTCCTGCGCGACCTGGCCCAGCGGGACTCGACCTACGGGAATCCGGCACCGATCGTCTTCTCCTACAACGTGTTCGACGCCTTCGGGCGCAGTATGGTCTCGCCCCACTTCCGCACGCGTTTCGGTGATCTCGGTTACATGATCACCCAGACGCCTCAGGTCTGGCTCGACCACCAGGTCTTCTACCACGAGGACCGGGTCGACCTCGTATGGGACGCGGTCGACGGCCTGTTCCAGGCCGGCGTCGTCGAGGACGCGTTCGCCGCCTACGTCCGGCTGGTGGGTGATCTCGCAGCCGAGGAAGCCGTGTGGTGCCGGGCGGTGGAGATCCCACTGCCCGAGCACCAGCGAGCCGCGCGAGCGGCAGTCGTCCCCGCGGCGACGAGGCACTCGGGGACCCTTCTGCATCAACGTTTCTTTGAAACTGCGTCCAAGCATCCCGAGTGGACGGCACTGCACCGGAGCAGCGGCGAGACGGTGTCGTACGGGGAACTGGCGGATGACGCCCTGCGGGTCGCCCACTCGCTCACCCGGCTCGGCGTCGCCCCCTCCGAGGTCGTCGCGGTCGTCATGCCCAAGGGCGGCGATGACATCGCCTGCGTCCTGGGTGTGCTGGCCGCGGGCGGGGCGTACGTGGCCGTGGGAGTCGACACTCCGCCCGAGCGGCAGCGGCAGATCCTGGAACGCGCGGGTGCCCGTTTCGCGCTGACCGGTGAGGGTGGCGCTGAACTGCCGCACTGGCAAGGCCGTGTTCGCGTGGTGACGGCATCCGAAGCACTCGACACCGGTCCACTGAGCCGGCCGGTCGGCCGGACGCCGGACTCCCTCGCCTACCTGATCTTCACCTCGGGTTCGACCGGGAGCCCGAAGGGGGTCGAGGTTTCGCACCGGGCCGCCGTCAACACGATCGACTCCGTCAACGAGCGTTTCGGTGTGGGGCAGGGTGATCGGGCACTGACGTTGACCGCACTGGACTTCGACCTCTCCGTCTTCGACGTCTTCGGTCTCCTCTCCGCGGGCGGAGCCTTGGTGTCCGTCGACGAGGAACAGCGCCGGGACGTCGACGCATGGTGGGAGCTGCTGCACCGCCATCAGGTCACCATCTGGAACTCCGTCCCGTCCTCGTTGGACGCGCTCCTGCGCGCGGCCGGGTCACGACACGCGCCCGCGAGCCTGCGGCTCGCCCTGCTGTCCGGGGACTGGATCCCCCCCGACCTGCCCGGGCGGCTCGAAGTCTCCGGCGCGGGCCGCTGCCGGGTGGTAGCCCTGGGAGGGCCGACGGAGACGGCCATCTGGTCCAACGTCTTCGAGGTCGAACGCGTGGAGGCGGACTGGCTCTCGATACCGTACGGATTCCCCCTCGCCAATCAACGCCACCGGGTGGTGGACGCCCTCGGCCGGGACTGCCCCGACTGGCTGGCCGGCGAACTGTGGGTCGGGGGCGTCTGCGTGGCCGAGGGCTACCGCGGTGATCCGCTGCGGACGGCGGAACGGTTCGTCCGGTACGACGGACAGCGCTGGTTCAGAACGGGTGACGTGGTCCGCTACCGGCCAGGAGGTGTGCTGGAGATACTCGGCCGGACGGACTCTCAGGTGAAGATCAACGGCTTCCGTGTCGAGCTGGGAGAGGTGGACGCCACGCTGAACCGCCACCCGCGGATCGGCCAGGCCACGACGGTGGCAGCAGGGCCGCCCGGTGCCCGACGACTCGTCAGCTTCCTGACGCCGGAGGACGGTCCGGTCGATCTGGAGGACTTGCGCTCGTACCTGACTGCCCACCTGCCCCTCCACGAGGTCCCAGCCCAGTTCTTCGTCGTCGACGAACTACCGCTCACCGCAAACGGCAAGGTCGACCGCAGTGCCCTGGCCGGCTGGGCGTCGGGCCCGGTGGCAGTCCCTTCCGTCTCCGACGAGCCCCCCGGGAAAGGCCTGGAAGAGGCTGTCGCCCGCCAGTGGGAGGTCGTCCTCGGCCGGCCCGTCAGTCGGCGGTCCGACAACTTCTTCGAGCTCGAGGGCAACAGTCTGCTGGCGTCACTGCTGGTCAAAGCACTGAACGAGAGCTTCCGCGTGCAGCTGAGCCTGCGTCAGCTGTACTCCGCGCCGACGGTGGCCGCTCTGGCCGCCCTGCTGGCCGAAAAGAGCAACATCCGCGGTGGGCGGGGAGAGGACCTCGAACATGTCTGACGGCCGGGCAGTGCTGGAACTCCTCGAAACAGAAGAGGGCCGCCGTGATCCCTACCCTCTGTACCAACGCCTGCGGGAGCGTCCGCCGGTTTACGACGAGCGGCACCAAGCCGTTCTCGTCCTTCGGTACGAGGACTGCGTCCGGGCACTGTCCGGCCGTGGCTTCGGACGTCCCGACGAGGCGTGGGTGAAGCGCCGCATCCCTACGTGGGAGAGGCACCCGGCGGTCCGGTGTCTCATGCAGACGATGCAGTTCGGCGACCTCGCCGGACACCCTCGGCGCCGTGGCGTGGTCAGCAGGTTCTTCACCCGCCGCCGGATCGCCTCACACGTCGCCTCGGTGTCAGCCACCGTGGACGCCCTGGTGGACGACCTCGTCGCAGAGATCGAACGGCACGGCGCGGCGGACCTGCAGAGCATGTTGTCCTACCGGCTGCCCAGCATCAGTATCGCCCGGCTCCTCGGTCTGCCCGAAGAGGAGGTGGCGAGCTTCCAGCCCCATTCGCTGGCCCTGGCCAAGCTGCTGGAACCCCGGCTGCCGGAACAGCGCCTCGCCGAGGCGGACGACAGCTTCCAGACCTTGCGGACGTACGTCGAGCGGGTCATCGAGGCTCGCCGCCGGCATCCCGGCGAAGACCTCGCTTCCCACCTGGTGCACGTCCACGACACCGACCCGATGACCCTGTCCAGGGACGAACTCGTCTCGATGTTCGCGTCCATCTTCGTCGCGGGCACGATGAACACCAGCAACTTCATCGGCAACGGCCTGGCTGCCCTGCTGACTTCACCCGACAGCGTCGCCCGGCTGCGCGCCGATCCCGGTCTCATGGGAACCGCCATGAGCGAGATGCTCCGCCACGACGCTCCCATGCAGGTGACCCGTCGCGTCACCGTGGCCGACGTGGAACTCGGGGGCACGAAACTGCCCGCCGGCACGGAACTCGCCGTCGTGCTCGGTTCCGCCAACCGCGATCCCGCTGTCCACACCGCCCCGGACTCCTTCCTGATCGGCCGGTCCGGCCCGCCTCCGCTCAGCTTCGGCGGTGGTGCGTACTTCTGCCTCGGCGCGGCCATGGCCCAGCAGGAGAGCGCCCTCATCTTCAGCAAACTCGTCTCCCGGCTGCCAGGGCTCCGCCTCGCCGGCCCGCCGGTGCACAACCTGGGGTCAGTGCTGCGCGGCTACCTGCGTCTGCCGGTGACTGCGGACCTGGGTTCCGCTCCGGACGCCGGGCGGCGGACCGGTGCAGGGGGACGAATGAGCTGATCTTCCAGTGAGAGCGAGACCTACGTGTGATCAGCCCACCACCGTTCGACGTCCCTCCCGGAGCGAGAAGATGACAGTCATGGCTCCCTGGCAGCAGAATCTACGGCTGCTGGCCACGCGCCCGAATGTCCAGGCCAGAATCGTCTGCATTCCGCCCGCGGGCGGGGGCGCGAACACCTTCTACCCCTGGGCGGCTCACGTGCCACCGGGCACAGAACTCTGGGCGGTGCAGCTACCCGGCCGGGAAGACCGGCTGGAGGAACCCCCCGTCACGGACCTCCTCCAGGCCGCCCGCCGGGTGGCGTCGGCGCTGCAATGGCTCCTCGACCGCCCCTGCCTGCTGTTCGGGCACAGCATGGGTGCCCTGATCGGGTATGAGGCCGCCCGGATGCTGACCGCTCAGCGCACACAGGGGGTGTGCCACCTGTTCGCCTCGGGTTGTCTGCCCCCCGATCGCCACCAGGCCCGCGACCAGGACCTCGCCGGCGACCGCGAGGTGATGGCAGAGTTGCGCCGCATCGGATTCTCCTCGGACCTCCTCGACGACCCCGAGGCCCGGGCCCTGGTCATGCCGGCGATCCAGAGCGATCTGCGCATGTTCTCCTCCTACGGCCATCGGCCCGGCCAGCGGCTCGCCTGCCCCATCACCGTGCTCGTGGGCGACGCGGATCCGCATGTGCGGGCCGCGGATGCAGCGGGCTGGGGCCTGCACACCCGTGCGCCCGTGGAGACCGTGGTTCTTCCGGGAGACCACTACTACCTCTTCGGCGCGCACGAGCAAATCATCGCGAAGATCGCTGACGCGCTCGTGATACCGGCATCGGTGGGCGACTGAGCACCTGGAATGGGGTGAACGTGAATGGGCTGGAAAGGTCCCGCGAGCGGACCCGAGATCGGTGACGCCTTCGGGCAGGTGCTGACAGCGTGCTGGGAGGGCGGCATGCGGCCTGGAACAGTGCATGAAGTCCTGGAGCGCGACGACGGCTACGTCCAGGTGTGGGACGCCGCTCGGTGGTTCGCCGGGCCGGACGAGTGGTCGGCCGCGGAGCGGTGGGGATGCGAGCATGTGATCGGCAGGGTCCTCGACGTCGGGTGCGGCGCCGGACGGCACGCGATACCGCTGGCCGAAGCCGGTCACGAGGTCATAGGGATCGACTGTTCGCCCGGCGCGGTCGCGGTGGCACGAGACCGCGGGGTCCGCGCCCTCAGGACGGCGGTCGAGGAACTCGCGCCGGACGAGGGGCCCTTCGACTCCATCCTGCTTCTGGGGAGCAACCTGGGCATACTCGTCGACGAGCAACAGGCTGCCCGGTCACTGACCCGGCTGGCGTCCATGGCCGGCGCGGGGGCTCGCCTCATCGGGTCCAGCCTGGACCCGCACATCACCGGATATCCGGAGCACCGCCGTTACCACAGCGCGGATCATCAGCGGTCGAACCGCAGGACGCGACGGCTTCCCGGGCAGACACGGATGCGCGTCCGGTACCGCCGGACCGTCACGGAGTGGTTCGACTACACGTTCTTCTCCGAAGCGGAACTGGAGCGGATCCTCAAGGGGACTCCATGGGTCTTGCGCGCCATGGAGTACGACGGCCCGGCCTACTGTGTCGTTCTGGAACTCCGGTAGCCGCGGTCCGCTCGGGCTCAGCACCCGGGACTTCGGCACGACGGCCCGTCCGAATCGGAGGAACTGCTGGTCCGGCGGGGCCAGTGCTGTGACCGCACAGGTTCGCCGAGTTGGTGGTCATGGCGGTTGGATGTGCGGCGACGTCCGATGCGACCGCTGGAGGCGCGATGGCCGAGCCTGTCCGTGTGCGCAGACTGACCGGCCAGGAAGGGCAACGGCTACAGCAGATCGTGCGCCGTGGCGGCACGAGTCCTGTGCGCTACCGGCGCGCGATGATGCTGCTGGCCTCGGCCGGCGGGAACCGTGTGCCGGTGGTCGCGCAGCTGGTGCGCCGACGAGGACACCGTCCGGGACTTGATCCAGCGGTTCAACGAGATCGGCCTGGCCTGTCTGGACCCTCGGTGGGCGGGAGGCCGTCCCCAACCTGCTCAGCCCTGACGAGGAGGACTTCGTCATCCAGACGGCCACCACCCGCCCCACCGAGCTCGGCCAGCCCTTCACCCGCTGGTCACTGCGCGAACTCGCCGCCTACCTGCGGGAAGTCCATGGCCGGGTCATCCGCATCGGCCGCGAGACGTTACGCGGCCTGCTCGCCCGCCGCGGCGTCACCTTCCAGCGCACCAAGACATGGAAGGAGTCCCCGGACCTCGAGTGCGAGGCGAAGCTGGACCGCATCGAGGAAGTGCTCGACCGCTTCCCGGACCGGGTCTTCGCCTTCGACAAGTTCGGGCCGCTCGGGATCCGTCCCACCGCCGGCTCATGCTGGGCCGACCAGGGCCGACCCGAGCGGTACCCCGCGAGCCCAAAGACCTCGGCCGAGCGACGACCGGCGCGGATCCCGCTGAGCTGGGCCGGGCCGCCCTGGCCGCCTGCCTCGCCGTCCGGGACAGCCGGGGCGAGACGTTCCGCGTTCTCGTCCGCACCGACCACGGCCACCACGTGGTCATCACGGCCGACCAACTCACCGGCCCCGGCTGGGAAGCGGACCCGGCCGTCTGCCAAGCACTGCCCGCCTACCTTCGCAAAGCCCTCGCCTGACGCCGAGGCCGTGAGGTGGCCGTGACGCCGCCGGCGTAGGTCTGCTCCGTCTCCTCGGCCAGCCCGCCTCCAGCCGGCGCGACGCATTTTCGGGAGCGCAGACCCGCCGGCGCGCCTCGACACCGCGCCCTGCCTGTTCGGTGGTGTTCGGCGCCGCCCTGGGCCTGCGTCCTGCGGCGGGTCGGTGCCGAGCGGCCGGGGTGTCCGTCGTCATCCCATCAGGTCATGACGAGACCGGTCGAGAAGCCCCCGATCCGGCGGACGGCTTCGCTCAGGAGCGCTACGACGACAAGACGCCGCCAGGAGGCAGGCAGGGCACCGTGTTGTCCGTGTGCCGGACGGCACAGGGCCCGGGGCCGCCTGGGCACACACGCCGCTTGATCGGGGAACCGCTCGCGGACAGACTGCTCTCCATGGGATCAGTCGGCATGGCCACCAAGGCGCAGAACGGGAACCGGGGATGAGTGCCAGCCTGCCCTTCTTTCGCTATCACCCCGATCCCCTCGCCAGCGGGTCCATCCGCGCGGACGCCGAGACGTGCGCCTGCTGCAAACGCAACACGGGCTGGATCTACACGGCCACCTTCTACACCGCACACGAGGTCAACGGACGTTTCTGCCCGTGGTGCATCGCAGACGGGAGCGCGGCCGAACGCTTCGCGGGTGAATTCACCGACTCCTACGGGCTCGACGGTGTCAGCGAGGACGTCCTGCACGAGGTCACCCGCCGCACCCCTGGCTTCCACGCCTGGCAGGACCCGCGCTGGCTCGTCCACTGCCAGGACGCGGCCACCTATGTGGGCGAAGTCGGATACACCGAGCTGGCGGCGCATCCCGAAGCCCTCGACCAACTGCGGACCGACATACGCCTCGACGGCTGGCACGACGAAAACCAGCTCGAGCACTTCCTGACCCACCTGGGCGATGGGGCGAGCGCCATGCTCTTCCGCTGCACCGTCTGCGGCACCCATCTCGCCTACGCCGACGCATCCTAGAAGTCGACTGCTTGGCCGAGTCCGCGGTGGCAGGCGAGGCTGGTGAAGGCCAGGAAGTGGCTCGCCTTGCGTTCGCAGCGCAGGTGCGGACGTCGACATGCGGCGAGCCAGGCCATGGGACGTTCGACGGCGCGGCGCTGCCGTTACCACTCGCGGGGCGCCTGTGTGCGTCCCGTGCGCCACAGTCCGCATGCCGTCGATGACGGTGAGCCCGCCGGAACCTCAACGCAGACGGCAGGCGGCGCGGCACGGGCGCAGCGGGCGGGGCGGCGGGGCGCGACCGCAGGACGAAGAACGGCAGGCGGCCCGGCCTCCGCGACGGCGAGCAGGCGGCGGGCGGCATGCGGGACGGACGGGGGCGCTCAGGAGCGGGGCACCAGTACTTCCAGGGCGCCGGTCTGGGTGTCGTAGCTGCGCAGGGTGGTGAGCCGGAGCGACAGCGGCGGCGCCGGCAGCAGCTCAGAAACCCGCCGGTCGGCGAAGGCACCGGCCCGTCGGGGCCGACCGAGGGTGATGTGCGGGCTCCAGCGCCCGGGTTCGTGTAGGGGGTTGAGGGTCTCGGGCGGACTGTCGGAGGCCACCGCGTCCCACACCCGGCGGTGCAACCCGGCCGGCGCGTAGTCGAGGTCCAGCGCCCAGGCCAGTACCGAGGTGGCCGCTCGATGCGGACCGCGCCGGTGCACCGCACCGGCAGCGGCAGGGTGGCGGCCGCTTCGGCGAGTTCCCAGCGGATCGCAGCGGTGAGTTCCGGGCAGGCGGCCAGAGTGAGGCGGGGGCTGTTGGTCGGTGAGCGGTGGCGTGCCTGGCTGGGCGGCCCCGCGTCCGCCTGCCGCCGCCAGGCCTTCCTGACCGCCGGATCCGCCGCCTCGTCCAACAGGGGCTCGACCGTGCGCACCGCCGCTGCCTACCGGCGATCGCCCGCGGTTCCGCCGCCGGCCGGCCCGTCAGACCGGGGGCTCGTCGGCCGCTTGGTGCCGGCCGTCCCCGTTCCCGGCCCGTGCGAGGTGCCGGACGAGGGCGCGGGCGACCTCGCGCGCGGCGGGCGCCGCCCAGCGCCGGCGGTGCCGGGCCAGTCGTACGGGTACGTCGGAGAGGGGCGGGCCGTCGAGGGCGATCCCGCGCAGCCGTCCGTCGCGCAGGTGCTCGGCGACGGTCGTCGCCGGCAGCAGGGTCAGGCCCAGGCCCGCCGCGGCGCAGGAGCGGGCCGCGTCCACGCTGCCGAACCGGGTGATTCGCGGGTTCGCGCCGGGCGCGGCGCGCAGCCGCTGTTCGAAGGTGTCGCTGTAAGCGCAGCCCTCCTCGAGGAGGAAGAAGTGCTCGGCCGCCAGATCGCCCCAGGCCGCGGGGCGGTCACGGCCGGCCAGCGGGTGGCCGGGGGCGGCGACGAGGGTGAGGGCCTCGCGGGCGACCGGTTCGGTGGCGATCTCGGGGGACTGGGCGTCCTCGTTCATCAGCAGCGCCAGGTCGAGGTGACCGGAGCGCAGCCCTTGTAGGCACTCCTCGGTGCCGGCCGCGCGCAGGTCGACGTCCACGTCGGGGTGTTCGGTGCGCAGGGCGGCGATCACGGCCGGCAGCCGGGTGGCGCACAGCGATTCGGGCGTGCCGACCACCACCCGGCCCGCGACGGGCCCGTCCTCGTCGGCCGCGGAGCGCAGTCGGGCCACGGCGTCGAGCACCTCCTCGGCCTCCGCGAGGAGCCGTCGGCCGGCCTCGGTGAGTGGGGCGCCGGTGGGCAGCCGGTCGAACAGCGGCACGCCGAGGTCGCGTTCGAGGGTGCGGATGTGCACGGTGACTGTGGACTGCGCGAGGTGGAGTGCGGCCGCGGCGGCGGTGAAGCTGCCGGTGCGGGCGAGCGTGGTGAAGGTCGTCAGCAGTCGCGTGTCCACCTGCCCAGCTTATGCGGAACCTCGATGGAGTGCATCGCAATCCATCGTTGGACGCGATAGGGCCAGGGGTGTCAGGGTTTCCCCATGACCAACGACACGACCGCCGCCGCCAGCGACACCGCGACCACCGCCCCGGCCCACAGCGGCTCCGGCACGGCCCCCGAGATCCTGCGCTACTCCGCGTTCACCCGTACGCCGGACGGCGGCAACCCCGCCGGGGTCGTGCTCGACGCCTCCGGGCTGGACGCGGCGGCCATGCTCGCCGTCGCCGCCGAGGTGGGCTACTCGGAGACCGCCTTCGTCACCGCCGCCGATCAGGACGCCCGGCGCTTCACGGTGCGCTACTTCAGCCCGCTGGCGGAGGTGGCCTTCTGCGGGCACGCGACGGTGGCCCTGGCCGTCGCCCTCGCCGACCGGCTGGGCCCCGGCGACCTCGCCCTGGAGACCCCGGCGGGCGCCATCGCGGTGACGACCGCCACCGACGGCGCAGGGGCGGTGCAGGCGACGCTCACCAGCGTGCCCACCCGGTCCCGCCAGGCGCTCGCCGGCGAGCTGGAGGCCGCCCTCGCGGCCCTCGGCTGGAGCGCGTCGGACCTCGACCCCGCGCTGCCGCCGCACGTCGCTTTCGGCGGCAACGACCACCTGGTGCTGGCCACGGCCTCGCGGGAGCGGCTGGCCGCGCTCGACTACGACTTCGACGCGCTCGCCGAAGTCATGCGCCGGTACGGCTGGACCACCGTCGACCTGGTGTGGCGCGAGTCGCCGCGCCGTTTCCACGCCCGCAACCCGTTCCCCGTCGGCGGTGTCGTGGAGGACCCGGCGACGGGCGCGGCGGCGGCCGCGTTCGGCGGCTACCTCCGCGCCCTCGGGCTGGTCACCGAGCCTGCGGACATCGCGGTGCGGCAGGGCGAGGACATGGGCCGCCCGAGCGACCTCGTCATCGGTGTGACGCCCGAGGACGCCCGGGTACGGGTCACCGGCACGGCCGTGCTTCTCCCCCGCTGACGGCCCGCCGGCGGTGCGTCATGCCGGGTCGGCCTCCTCGATGGCTGCCGGGCGCACGATCGTGGAGTCGACCGACACGTCCCAGTCGATCTCGCCCACCGCATCGCCCCATGGCCTGCACGTGCCGCAGCAAGCGTTCCCAGGTGCCGTTGGCCGACCATAACCGGTGCCGCTCATAGATCGTCTTCCACGGCCCGAACCGCTCGGGCAGATCACGCCACGGCACCCCGGTCCGCACCCGGTGGAGGGTTCCGTCGATCACCTGTCGATGATCTCGTCGCCAACGCCCGCACCGCCTGTTGCTCACCGGCAGGTGTGGCCTGAGCCGTTCCCACTCGGCATCCGTGAGATCGCCGCGATCGTGCCGGCCCATAGGGCGCGCCCTCCCTCACCGTCGCGCCAGCCAGGTCGCTGTCTCGTCCACCACCGCAGGGTCAACATGTCCAGGCCGCGCGTACTCGGCCGGCGTGGGTCGGCCGCTGCCGGGAAAGAAGAGGTGATTGGCGTGCTCATGGATCCGGATCGTCACCTCGGGCCGGTGCGCCAGGGCACGGCTGCTGGCGGATCTCGCAGGTGCTGCCGGTCTGAGCGCGGCGTACCTCGCCGCGCTCAGACCGCTTCGGACGCGCGGGCGCGGACATGCCCCGGGCCGGCAGCTGGGGTTCGAGGGGCAGGGCCGCGATTCTGGATCAGCTTGCGGAATCCTCTTCGGGCTGCAGCATCGCCGAGATTGCCGGCCACTTCCTCGGGATGTGACAGTGGCGAGAGGTGACTGCTGGGGAGCTCGGTGACGACGGCTTCGGCGCGTGTGGCGAACCATCGCTGCAGTCGGGGATCGAGGATCCGGTCGTGGGCGGAGAGGACGTAGCCGCAGGGGAGGTCGTGCCAGGCGCCCGTAGAGGCCGGGGCCGCCAGACAGGCTCCATGGGTCGGCTTCTGCACGGCGGCGAGGCTCCTGGCAAGGCGGGGCGGCAGGTCGTGGGCGAGTGCGTCACCGAACAGTTCCGGGTCCACGTGGGACCAACCGTCCGCGGCGAACCGCAAGGCCACGCGGCTTGGCATCTCGGCACCCTTGTCGCTCAGCATGCCAATGGTCTCCCCCTCGTCAGGCACGTAGGCGGCCACGAAGACCAAGGAGTTGACCTTGGGATGCTCAAGTGCCGCGCCGGAGATGACGGTGCCGCCGTAGGAGTGTCCGACGAGGGTGACCGGTCCTTCCACCGCGTCGATGTGCCGACGGGTCCAGGCGATGTCGTCCGCGAGTGAGGTCATCGGTTCGGCCCTGGCCCGGCGCACGGACACCACCTGGGTCAACCTGACCTCGGGGGGAACGGAGACGATGGCCGCGGTTCGCTCCCGCGGGCCTGGCCTGGAGGAGCCCTTCCTGGTGCAGAAGCTGCCCCGTATCCCCCGAGTGGTCGACGTCTCCGCGCACAGCGTCCTGCATGTGTTCTTCGGCCAGGACCTCGGCTTCATCAACAAGACCGGGCCGCTGACCGACGCGCAGGGCGCCGCACTGACCTCGCGGCCAACGGACGCAGGGCGGACAGCCGGCTCGGAACCCGTCGTGCTGGACGACCGCGACCGACTGCTGCTCGACCTGCTGGCCCGCGACGGAAGGGCCCCGGTGGGCGAACTGGCCGCGGCCACCGGGCTGTCCGAGTCCACAGTGCGCCGCCGCATCAACGATCTACGTGCCGAAGGCGTGCTGTACTTCGACGTGGACTACCACCCCGACGTCCTGCACCGGAAGCTCAGGATCGCGCTCTGGCTGGAGACCGACCCCGCGCGGCTGGCCGAGGCAGGTGAGGCCCTGGCGGCACATCCCGAGGTGTCCTTCGCCGCGGCGGTGACCGGCGCGACGAACCTGTACGCGAGCATCCAGGTGGACTCGGCGCAACTCTTGTACCGCTACCTGACCCGGACCGTGTCCGGACTGCCCGGACTGCGGCACACGGTGACCACGCCGATCCACCGAACCCTCAAGGGCCCTGGCCCCTACCCGCTGTCACTTTGACTGAACGTGTTGTGATGGTCTGGCCGGGCGACCGTTCACTCCTGCTCGGCCTTGAGCATTCGGGCGTCACCCGCTCGCAACCGGGCCAGTTCCTGGGTCGCGCTCACACTGCCGTCGCGGCCCTCGGGCACAGCCTGGGGCTCGTCCTTGCGCACCACGTCCGCAGCGAGTCCGCGGTGATGCCGAGATCTACGGCCACCGCCGCGTACGTCCGCTTCCCGCCGGGCCTCTGCTTGGACCGGCCGCCGCCGAATACGGGATCACCAACACACTGGCCGACCTCGCGGCACGCCGCGAGGCAGCCGGAGACGAAGAACACGCCGAAGAACTCTGGGAAGCCGCTGCAACCTACGGACACCCCGAAGCACTCACGAGTATTGCCCGCTTCCGATACGAATCAGGCGAAATGACACTCGTACCGGCCCGGGGCGGCCGGATCAGGCTCCGGAGGCGGATACCCGGAGAAACATATTCAGCCAATAAACAGTTGAACTGTCGACAGTGGTGAGGTGTGTGGGCAGGCTACGTGTGCAGTGCACGTGTTCCCGTTCCCATGAGGAGTCGATCATGCGCAGGTCCCCTCGCAGACATGTCACCGTCGCCATCGCTTCCGCAGCCGCCGCCGCGCTGCTGGGGCTGGCCCCCGGCACGGCCTCGGCGACGTCCGGGCCGACGTTCCTGGACAAGATCGATGAACGATGCGTCACCGTCAGCAGCGACAACGTGTGCGTCTTTGAGACGCAGTACTTCACCGGCGGCAAGATGGCTCTCTACCAAGACGTCGACAGCCAGTGCGTCACGACACCCTTCGGCGTACTCTCCGACTTCAACATGACGGACAGGACGGTGACCTACTACAAGAACGCCGACTGCACCGGGGACTCGCTGTCCGAGCCGCCGGGCGACTTCCACTCGTGGCTGACGTTCGGCCCGGTACACAGCTTCCGCCAGCAGTGACCCGTCGCGGTCCGACCCGCCGGGTCGGACCGGCCCGCACTCACATCGCCTGTGGAGCTAACGCAGGATCCGCCGGGCCACGTTGGTGGAGACCAGGTCCAGCAACTCCTCGCCGCGGCCGGACAGGATCGTACGGATGGCGTAGCGGGTGAAGCCGTTGGCCTGCTCCAGGGTGACCGCCGGCGGCACCGACAGCTCTTGACGTGCCGTCATCACCTCGACGACGGCCGGGCGTTCGTGCGCGAACGTGTCCAAGGGTCCGGCGCCAGAGAGGGGTCTAGGTGATCAGCGGGCGCTACACCATGTGGAACCTGCTGGTCCTGACGCCTCCAGCGTTCGGCGCGGTCCAGTTGCTGCTGCCCTTCGCCTTCCGGGTCCGGCCGGCCCTGATCGGCCGGCGCGCGGCTGCGCTCGCTGTGATGTGGGTGGTGTTCGTGGCCGCGGCCCTCGGGCTGCCCCGGTGGGAACAGGTGATGGGCGAGGAACTGGGCGGCAACGGCCTCGCGAGCAGTTCCTGGATCATCGTCGCGGTGTTCACCCTCGTCATGACGGCGCTGCTCGCGTCCGCCACGGCGACCGTCGTGCGCGAGGCCCGCCAGCATGTGCTGATGCAGCCGCTGAGCTCACGGGTGAGGGGGCCGGGCCCTTGACGGAGACCTCGCGGCTGAGTGAAGCCATGGCCCTGGGGACCATGTCGGGCGCCGGCGGGTGAGCCGGCGCCCGACTGCCAGTCAGTTGATGCTGTACTGGCCGGTGAAGTCGGCTTCCTTCACGCCGCCGAAGGGGGCGCCGATGGTGCACTTGCCCGCGCCGCTGAACAGGTTGGTGCTGAAGGTGCCGCTGAAGCCGTGGCCGGCGAAGGGGCCGTTGGTCACGTAGCCGGTCACGTTCGCGTCGTTGAGGACGGTCTTGTCGATGGTCAGGTTGACGGTGCTGCGCAGCCGGTAGCCGTCCACGGTGGTCCACTCGATCGTGCCGGTGCCGCTGCCCGTGCCGCCGCCGGACAGGCAGCCGAGGGTGACGCCGTCGAAGTCGGCCGTGATGCGTGCGCTGCTGATGCCGATGTCAGTGTTGTCGTTGCACCGGCCGTCCTGGCCTTGGTAGGAGACGTGCTGCTGGCGTGGCCAGAGCTGTACGCCGGGGGTGAAGTGGGTCTGGCCGGAGGCCGAGCAAGAGATGGTCACGTTCGGGGCGGCGGTTGCGGCGGTGGGTGCGGCGAGGGCCGCGCCCGCGGACAGTGCGGCGCAGGCGACGGCAGAGGCGAGGACACGCGTACGGGAACAGACAGCACGGAGTATGGCGGGCGTTTCCTCTCCAGAAGGTGCCCCTCCTGGTAATCCTCGGCAGCCCGAGAGGCGACCCCGGGCAGGGCGGCCGGGAGGAAGCGGCACGGTGGCGTAGCGGGACGACGGCGCGGCGGCGGCTCGGGACGGCGGACGCAGGCCCGACTCAGCGCGACGGGGCGCAGCAGACCGGCACAGCGCGGGCGGCCCGTGCACGAGCGGGCGGGGAACACGGCACACCGGCGCGGGCGGGAACGCAGGAGCACGGCGGGACGGGCGCGGGCTCGCCGGGCGGCCGGGGAGCGGCGCGGAGCGCGGAGCGCGGAGGCGCGGAGGGTACGGCGGACGACGGGACGGGAGGCGGTGCGGCACGGGCGCAGTGGGTGGGGCGGCGGGGCGCGACCGCAGGACAGGGGACGGCAGGCGGCCCGGCCGGGGCGGTGAACATGCGGTCAGCCGTCGTGCACATCGCCATCCTCACCTTCGAGGGCTACAACGAGCTCGATTCCCTGATCGCCCTCGGTGTGCTCAACCGCGTCAGGAACAGCGGTATCGCCACCCGCGAGGTTACCGAAGACCCGGCGATCATGAACATCCTGCGAGGCCTGGACCCCTCGCGTCAGCTCATTGCGGCGCAGTGCTCCGGTGCGCTCGTGCTGGCCAGGCTCGGCCTGCTCAACGACATCCCCGCCTGCACCGACCTCGTCACCAAGCCGTGGGTCGTCGCCGCCGGCGTCGAGGTCCTCAATCAGCCTTTTCACGCCAAGGGCAACATCGCCACCGCCGGCGGATGCCTGGCCTCGCACTACCTCGCCGCCTGGATCACCGCCCGCCTTGAGGGCAACGACGCCGCCGAAGGCGCGCTGCGCTATGTCGCCCCGGTCGGTGAGAAGGAGGAATACATCGAGCGCGCCTGGCGCAACATCACCCCCTACCTGCCCTCTCCCGCCCCGGCGCTCGTCTGACAACCAGTTAGTCGAAGGCAACGGCCGGCCAGGAAGCCGCGACCTTCGTGCCGGCATCCGGACGGCGCGGGATCTCCGGGGCGACCGCAGCGGCGACGTGGCCCGCCCCGGCGAACTGCCCGCCGGAGCAGTCCGGTCCACCCCGGCCAGCTTCGAGGGGCGGGCCTTCACCCCCGCCATGGCGCTGCGGCCCGGCGAACAGGTCCAGGTCGATAGTGGCGGCCCTTCGCGGGCCGCCGGTGGTCCAGGTGGGATTCTGGCCGGGCACGACTGGCCGCTACGTCCGAGCAGGACTTTTCCAGGAGTCGCCGGAGCGGGCGCTGCTCACGACCGAGTCGGGGCTTGCGGAGGTGAATGGGCACTGGCTGATCAGCTTCGAGGACAACTCCGCTCGCGCGGAGACACGTTGGGTGCGCAGCGAGCTGGAGCGGACCGGGCTGCCACCGCGGCGCTGGGAGGACGTCGGGCCACAGACCGCCCCGCCGGCTCGTCGAGAGCAGCGCCTCGGCGAGCGGGTGCGAGGCAAGAGCTTGCGGGAGCCTATACCGGACGCGAAGGTGTAGGACACAGCGTGTCTTCGCGTCCGGCATGCGCTTTGTGGCCGATATCTCTACCGGAGGGTCTTGGCCAGGTAGTTGAACACTGTCTGGTGGAGCAAGTACATCGCCCCTTCGTGGCAGTGTTCCCCCGCGCCGTCGGCATTGCGCATCACGACGTGCTCGTGCGGTGCCCGCAGTTCCGCGGCGAGCTTGGTCGCCTGACCGGCGAAGACCTTATCGTTCTCCCCTTCGAGGATCAGAACGGGTGTCTGGATCCTATGGGCGTCGTCCACGGTCAGGGTGTAATCGCGGGTGCTGCGGACGTATTCGGCGAAGTCGGAAACCCCGTTGACCCAGACACCGTTCTGCAGGCCCCAACGAGCGTTGGTGTCGTCCTTGGCCATTCCTTCCAGAAGAGGGAGCGCCTCGGCATCACGCTCCTCTTCGACGAGGCGCAACGTGGCGGACGGAATCGGAGGGTAGGAGGCGTAGAAGGTGAGCAGACCGTCGTTGCACACGATCGCCGCCGACCGGTGGTCGTAGGCCGCATACCGTGCCACGAGGTATCCGCCCAGGCTGTAGCCGAAGTGCACGATCTTGTCGCTGTCGATCTCGGGTACGGTCAGCGCGTAGTCGACCACAGGGCCCAGCACGTTCTCCCAGTCCGGCCGGTACGGAACCTTCTTCTCCCGGATCATCCAGCCCTGTCCCGGCCCGTCGTAGGCCAGGAAGTTGTAGCCGCGCCGCAGCGCTGCCGCGCCGATGACGAAGTAGCCTTCCTCGCGGGTGGAGTCGAAGCCGTTGGTGTATATGACGGTGGGACGCGGTTGCCCGCTGTCGTCCACGAGGTACAGGTAGCCGGGGATCTCACCGTCCTCAAACGGGATGGTCACCTCGCGAAACGGACCGTCCAGCAGAGCTCCGGCCTTGACCATGTAGTCCTTGGACAGCCGTGACAGTTCGAGGACCTGCGGATCGTTGAGCGGATCCCGGCGGCGGTAGAACTCGGCCGACCGGTAGTAGCTCGACGCGCGCAGGAACGCTTCGCGCGCACTGACCGGGTCGCCGGCCTCAAGCGAATCCTCGCCCCGCATCGCGGTGCGCTCAGCGGTCGCCTTCCAGGCCGCGGTCCAGGCATCTTCATCCCCCTCGGGAATCTGCGCCGTGGTCACGATGACCTCACCGATGTCGGCACCGGCGTCCCCCGCGAATCCCGCAGCGCGCAGGGTCTCGAACTTGAAGGCTTCGTCCTTGAAGATGAATTCCATGGGAAGTCCCTTCACATAGGCGGGCTTGGCTGCCCGGTTCTGCGCTCGGCGTCCATGCGTCACCGAAGTCGGCGCAGTGGCGGCGCGTTCTCGGGGAACGTCACCGCCGTTGAAAACCGTAACTCCCGTCGATGCGCTCCGCTTCGGGAGGATTCGCCCCCGTGAGCCTCCGGAAGCCGCGGTCCAGAGCCTGGATTTCTGGCCGATTTGAAGGTTTAGCCCCTGGTCATGAATGCAATGACGCCACTCAGAGGCGACTGATTCCCCTGGAAGAACTGGTTTTGAGTAGTGCGCTGCCGAACATCGCACTGTGCGCCCCCTGTATAGGACGAGCCCTCACAAACGCCGCCCTGACGGCGCTGCCCGTCGGCTTCCGCACCGGCCCGGTTCGCCGCCGCGCCCTCGCGGGATCGCGGTGGACGTGAGGGACCACACGTCTGGCTTGCGGGCGGGACGCCACCCGTTGGGCGGCCGGCTGTGTACCGGCCGGTTCTCGTGGCGCTGACTTTGCCCGGCGCCAGCCCGTCACTCGTGTTCCCTTGCGGTCTTCTGGGTCTGCCACTTCCGGGGGCCCGTCGCGGCGCGGGAACCATCCGGATGCCCGTCGGCGTCGTGTTCGACGCCATTGCCGCACCGCATCGCCTGATGCGGCCTCAACTCCATTGGAAGGAGGCAGCGATGACCCCGCCCTGGGGCTTCACCGGCCCTGAGTTCCTCGGCCTGTACGCCGCAGGTTTCGCGGTCGCCGTGCTGCTCGGCGTGGCCGTACGGCAAGCGGCCCGCCGCTTCTACCCCGCCACGGACACCAGCTTCATACCGGACGTCTACACCATCGCCTGGGTCGTCGGCGGGGCCCGCCAGGTGGTGAGCACCGCCATCTACGCCCTCGTCCAGGGCGGCCATCTGCGCACGGCCCGGGACGGCACCCTCACCTTCTGCGGCAGCGTCCCCGACGAACCGGTGCAGCGGGCCGTCCTGGAGGCCGCGCGGACCCGGGAGACCACCAACACGACGCTGGTGCACGAGGCCGCCCGGCGTCTGCCGGAGATCCGCCGGGCCGGAGACGCCGCGCGCGGGCTCGGTCTGCTGCCCAGCCGCACACGCCGTCTGGCCGGGCGGCTGGCCGGGCTGCCGATGCTGGTGCTGTCCGGGGTCGGCGTCGCCCGGGTGGTGAACGGCGTCCACCTGGGCCGCCCGGTGGGCTTGTTGGTGACCTTCCTGCTGGTCTCCCTCGTGGTGGCGGCTGTCTTCGTCTGCACACCGCCCCGGATCACCCCTGCGGGTTGGTACACGGTACGCAACGCCGGAAGGTCGGGTCACCCGGTGCCCTGGGGGGCGGCCGGCGACGGCCCGACGGTGTCGGCCCCGGTACTCGCCGTCGCCACGGCAGGCTGGATCACCATCCCTGATCCGACACTCCGCTCGTCCCTTTTCAGCTCAGGGTCCTCGTCCTCGTCCTCATCCTCGTCGTCCTCCGGGGGCGGCTGCGGCGGCAGCTGCGGCGGCGGCGGAGGGGGAGGGGGGTGCGGCGGATGACGGCGCGGCTGGGCTTCGGCATCGGCTGGCGGCCCCCGATCGACCTCACCGTGGAACGGCTCGCGGGCGTGGACTTCGTGGAGGTCATCGCCGAGGTCGTCGACCCGCGGCGGCTGCCCGAGTCGCTACGGGTGCTGCGGGCCCGGGGCACCCCGGTGGTCCCGCACGGCGTCTCGCTCGGCCTCGGCGGGGCGGAGCTGCCCGACCCCGCGCGACTGGCCCACCTGGCGGCCTGCGCACAGGCGCTGCGGGCGCCCCTGGTCAGCGAGCACGTCGCCTTCACCCGGGCGGGTGGGCTGGAGAGCGGTCACCTGCTGCCGGTGCCGCGCACCCGGGCCGCGCTGGACGTCCTGGCCGAGAACGTCCGGATCGCCCAGCAGCAGCTGCCCGTGCCGCTGGCCCTGGAGAACATCGCGCCGCTCCTGGCCTGGCCCGGGGACGAGCTGACGGAGGGACAGTTCCTCACCGAGCTGGTCGAGCGGACCGGGGTGCTGCTGCTGGTCGACGTGGCCAACCTGTACACCGCCCGGGTCAACCTCGGCGCCGACCCGGTGGCGGTGCTGGACGCGCTGCCGCTGGAACACCTGGCGTACGTCCATGTCGCGGGCGGAGTGCTGCGCGACGGCCTGTGGCACGACACCCACACCCACCCGGTGACCGGACCGGTGCTGGACGTCCTCGCGGAACTCGCCCGCCGCACGGACCCGCCCGGAGTGCTGCTGGAGCGGGACGGCGGCTACCCGCGCGACGACGAGCTCGCCGCCGAACTCGCCGCCATCCGGCGCACCGTACGGGAGGCCCGCGGTGCCCGCTGAGACCGTGGCCGGGGCGGGGGCCGCGCGGGAGGGACTGGCGCGGCGTCAGGCCGAGCTGCTGGCCGCCCTGGTCGGGGGCGGCCCGGCCCCGGAGGGCTTCGATCCGGACCGGCTGCGGGTACAGGCCAGGGCGCTGCTGGACAAGCGGCGCAGGGTGGTGGCGGCCCATCTCCCGGACTTGGCCGAGGCGTTGGGGGAGCAGATGCCCCGGCTCTTCGCCGGGTACGCCGAGGGACAGCCGCGCCCGCCGGGCGGGCCGCACGCCGACGCGGCGGCCTTCACAGCGCACCTGCGCGCTCGCGGCCTGCTGCCCCGGGGCACCGGGCCGCGCCGTTGGGCCCGCCTGCCGGGCCGCCTGCGCCGGCTGCGGCCGGGGCGCTGAGAAAGGGCAGCCGGTGCCGTGTCCCCGGGCGGCACCGCCTCATCCATCCCGCCGTCGACCATCATCTTGCCTGGCCAGGGTCTCCGCAGGTCGGTCAGACGCTGATGGTGAAGTCTGGCCGGAGTCCTCGAACACTGCCCCGCACCCCGATCGCCGTCACCCTCGCCCGGTAGAAGCCCGGCCCCACCGGCCTGCCGGATACTGGGCGACTCCGCGGCCGGCCCCTGGAACGCGCGCGGCTCCGGTTCGGGCTGCCGGGTGCTCCTGGTCCCTGCCGTGGCGAGACTCCTCGCGCAGGTGGCGCGGGGTCCGGAGGGAATCCGCCCGTCGCTTGCCAGAGGTGTGGCCTTGCCAGAGGTGTGGCGGAAGTCGGCGGTGTGCCACTCCACCGAGCGCCCGTAACCGATCCGTGAGCGTCAAGCGGGCGCGGCTGACCTGTGACACCGGACCTGGACCGCCTGTCGAAGTCGGACCGCCCGTATCAGCTCACAGCCCTCACCGTCGGCCGTGCCGGCGGGCAGTGGGCGGCCTCGTTTCGCCGGGCCGAAGTACGCGGCCGAACCAGCGCTCGCCCCTGTCCGATGCCGCCCAGGACCCGGAGTCGGTCGGCGGGTACCGCGTGCTCGCGCGGATCGGCGCGGGTGGCATGGGCGTCGTCCATCTCGCCCGTTCCGAGGGCGGTGCCCTGGCCGCCCTGAAGGTGATCCGCGCCGGGCACGCCGCAGATCCGGGCTTCCGAGCCCGTTTCCGCCGCGAAGCACAGGCCGCCGCGCGGGTCGACGGCCGCTGGACCGCGCCCGTCACGGCCGCCGACCCCGAGGCGGCCGAACCCTGGATCGCGACCGCCTTCGTCCCCGGGCCCTCGCTCGATCGAACGGACCGTGCCGTGGCTGTCCGCTACAGCCGACTCAGCCGCCGCCACAAACACAACCCCCTGCAGCCGCCCGGCATTTCTCGGACTCGCAGCAGCCCTGTGCCACTGCAAGCGACTCCTTCGCCTCACCGCATAGGACAGGGCACGGATGCCGACAGAACCGGGCGGAGCCGGCCCGGAGGTGCTGAGCCGGGCGCTGCTCCGGGCGAGGCGCGGCTCAGCCGGTCTGCTCGGCGCGGGCGTTGTATGCCTCGCGGGCTGCGAGGACCTCGGCCATGTGCCGCAGGGACCATTCCGTGAGCCCCCTGAGGGGGCCGCGCAGGGTGTGCCCGAGCGGGGTCAGCTCGTACTCGACGCGCACGGGCACTTCCGCGTGAACCGTTCGCAGGACCAGGCCGTCGCGTTCCAGGGCGCGCAGCGTCTGGGTGAGCATCTTCTCGCTGATCCCCGACAGGCGCTTGCGCAGCTCGGTGAACCGGGATGTCCCGTGCTCCCCGAGTTCGCCGAGAACGAGGATCGACCATTTGTCGCCGATCCGGTCGAGCAGGTCCCGTGAGGGGCAGCCTCGCTCGTACGGATCCCACGACGATGTCGCGTCGGTCACAGTCTCGACAGTCGTCACGGCTCCCACCTCATTTCTTTCGTCCGGGTGGCCACCTTACCAAAAGGTGGCTACTTACCGATGGAGAGTTGCCAGGTCAGAGTGGTGGCGTGCTGCGAACGCCGCGGCGGAAACGAGGAACCGCACATGACCATCGTCGTCACCGGAGCCACCGGCCAGTTGGGCCGACTGACCATCGAGGCGATGCTGCGGCGTGGAGTGCCGGCCGCGGGCATCGTCGCCACGGGCCGGGACACCGCCAGGATCAAGGACCTGGCCGACCGTGGTGTCGTGACGCGCCGGGCGGACTTCGCCGACCCCGGCAGCCTTGCGGTGGCCTTCGCGGGAGCGGAGAAGCTCCTGCTGATCTCGGCCTCGATCCCCGTGGACGAGCGCCTGGCCAATCACCGCCGCGCCGTCGACGCGGCACTGACCGCCGGGGTGTCCCTGATCGCGTACACGAGCATGACGCGGGCCGACACAGCCCGCACGATCCTCGCCGACACCCACCGCGCCACTGAGGAGTACCTGCGCGAGCGCAACGCCCCAGCCGTGATGCTGCGCAACAGCTGGTACCTGGAGAACTACACCGACCAACTGCCCCTGGCCCTCCAACACGGCACCTTCCTCGGCGCGGCCGGCAAGGGCACGGTCAGTGCCGCGACCCGCACCGACTACGCCGAGGCCGCCGCGGTCGTCCTGACCACCGAAGGCCACACCGGCGCCGTCTACGAGCTGGGCGGCGACCAGGCGTTCACCCTGACCGAACTCGCCGCCACCGCCTCCGCCGCGACCGGCATGCCCATCACCTACACCGACCTCCCCGCAGGCGCGTTCGCCCACGCACTGACCGACGCCGGCGTGCCCCCTGAACTGGCCCGGATCCTCGCCGACTCCGACCTCGGACTGGGCCGCGGCGAACTCTTCACCGACACCGGCGACCTGAGCCACCTGATCGGACGGCCCACCACCACCCTCGCCGACGCGATCATCGCCGCCCTGCGCTGACACCTACCGCATCGGCATCAAGTACGACCAACCCCGCGGTCTTTCTGGCCGGGGCACGGCGTGGTCCTGCTCCCGGTTGCCTTGCTCGGCTCGTCTTTCGGTGACCTTGCGCCGCCTCGGCTGCCCCTCCGCGGCCCAGATCGTCAGTGTCGACGCTCAGGCCCCAGCGCGTCTCGTCGGCCGCCCGGTCGGTGACGTACTGGCGGCCGTAGCCGACGGCGGTCGACAGCCACGTGGACGGGTCCTGGTCGGCCTTGGACCGGTTCGAGGCCGCCGACACCGCGATCAGCGCACGCTCGTCACCGAGGTCGTTGGCGTAGACCTCCCGATCCTTCCAGGCACGTTCGTTCATCACCCCCTTTTGATACGTGGCCACTCATGAACGACCCAGCGGGCGATCTCGGACTCGTCCCGCTCGGGCACGTAGGCGGCTGGCGATCGGATTCTGGCAGGTCACGGCTCGCCGAGGACGAACCGTCAGAGGTGGTCGGGTGGTGGCTCGCGGACGTCTGCGCGTTGATACGGAGACACCGGCGGTCTCTCGGTCGACGGGCTGCGGACACAGGCGGTCGTGGTGGCGGTGGCGGCGCTGAAAGCCGTCGTGGAGGTCCCCACCGACGTGGGTCGCGCTCGCAGATCACTGCCCGACGGTCCACTGTGGAGGTTGTGGTCTCCTGGAAGCGACGTCCTGCTGGGCTCGGGCGCATATGGCAGCCACGTCACACGGGGCTGCTGATTCCGGTCGTGCTCATTGTCCTGATCACGGTCGCGGACACTGTGACCCCTGCCGAAATCGTCCTCGGCCCCCTGCTGGTGATCGCGCCCGCGCTCACCGCGTGGTTCGAGGGCCCCTGGACGACGGGCGGCATCGGAGTTCTGGCCGTGGCGGCCCAGACGTCCATCGGCTGGCGGTCCGGACTGCTGACCTCACGGGGCGTGATCGTGCAGATCGTCGCTCTGTCCGTGCTCGTCACCCTGATCGTGGTCATGTGTGTGGTGCGGGATCGGCGCACTCGCCAGCTGACGCAGGTGCGCTCGGTCGCCGAGGCCGCCCAGCGCGTGTTGCTGTGGCCCCTGCCGAACTACCTGGGTAGTCTGCGGCTCGCCTGTCTCTACCTGGCCGCCGAGGACGAGGCCGAGATCGGCGGCGACCTGTACGCGACCGCGCGCACCGAGGGCGCGGTCCGCCTGATGATCGGCGACGTGCGGGGCAAGGGCCTTTCCGCGATCGGCGAGGCTGCCCTTGTTCTCGGCGCCTTCCGGGAGGCCGCCCACCAGCACGCCGGCTTGCCGGAGCTGGCCGGCGCACTGGAGGGGAGCGTGGCTCGATACCTCGCCGACTTCGAGCCGCTGGACGAAGCCGGGGAGCGTTTCGTCACGGCCCTGTTGCTGGAGATTCCCGATGACGACCACGTCGTCCGATTGACCAGTTGCGGCCATCTGGCGCCGCTCCTGCTCGGTGCGGACGGCACCGTGACCGGCCTGGACCTGCATCCCGCACCTCCACTCGGCATCGGCCTGACGGACGCCGAAGATCACCCAGTTGATGTGGTGCCCTTCGCCTCCGAGGACACGCTGCTGCTCTACACGGACGGTGTCATCGAAGCTCGGGATCGCAGCGGCGCCTTCTACCCGATCACGGACCGCGTCGCACGGTGGGCCGGCAGCGACCCCGAAGCGCTGCTCCAGCACCTCAGGCGTGACCTCATCACCCATACCGGCGGACGCCTCGGCGACGACATCGCCCTCATCGCCGTCCGCCGCGCCACCGACCCGTGTTCACGGCACCGCCTCGGACACGCTTTCGCGTCCGGTGGACTCCGCCGCGGTTCCGGATCCGCCCGGCCACCGGGTTGAGTAGTCCTTCCTCCGGCGTCTGACCGGTCGTCGTGGCGTTCGTGCGGGGGCGGTCGCAGCATGGACAGCGGATCAACGGCCGGACATCGCCTCTCACCGAGTTCCAGGGCGTCGAGTCCGTGCCGTGCGTAGACGGTGCCAGCCTCGGCTTCGCCGCTGGGTGACCGCATCACCGCCTTGTCGCGACGGAGTGCGAAGTACCCGAGCGAGTCCTCCTCACCGTAGCGCGGTAGCCGTTCGCGCAGCCGCTTCTCGTAGGAACAGCAACGCGGGAAAGTAACGGCTGGGTAAAAAGAGCACGGATGTATGTGCTTCCCTGACCTGGCCTCGAGCACTCGACGTCTCAGTCGCGGTTACTTTCGGTGACGTACGGAGATGCCGTGCCGGGTGATCCGATGCAGCCTGTGAGAGGGCTCCGCTCCGTGAGTCGATGGAGCCCATGCCTCGTCAGAGGCGTTCGTCCGTCTCACCAACGGGAGAACCCATGAGCAGCAAGTTCCGCGGCCGTAGTACGCGCGCTCTGGCGGTCTGCGCCCTCTCCGCCGCGCTGGTCACCGGCGGCTCGGTCGCAGTGTCCGCCGCGCCCACTCCGACCCCGAAGCCGAGCATGACCCACCGCGCCGCGTCGGTCACTGTGCACGCGAGCCCGACCACCGTCAAGGCAGGTCAGAAGGTCCGGTTCACCGGACGTACCGCTGGCATCCCGGTCGGTGCCTCGGTCAGGCTGCAGCACGAGATGAACGGAAAGTGGACCACGCTCAAGGCCAGCACCGTGGTCAAGAAGGGCAACTCCTACGCCGTGACGACCAGGCCCACCGCCAAGGGCACGCAGCACTACCGCGTCATGGTCGGCAAGACCCATTCCCCGACGGTCACCGTGACCGTGCGGTAAGGCCACACGCCGAACCGCGCGGGGCCGTGCCCTCCACCGTTCGGGGGCGCGGCCCCGTTATGAGGCTGCCCCCACAGCCCCTCGGACCGATCAGTGCTGGGGGTGCGGACGTGCGTGGAACAGGCTGCGCCGCTGGGCGGTCGTGCCGCCGGCGAGGTGACCGATCTCGACGCGTGTCCTGATGGCGCGGACCACCTCGGTCAGGCCGACGACGATGGCCATGACGCCCACTACCAGGGTGAGTGTCGCGATCGAGGCGAAGGGCATGACGATCATTACGATGCCGGCCATCGTGCCGATGATGCCGAAGGCCACGTGCCAGCCGCGGGCCGGCATGGTCTGGTCGGAGGCCGCCGCGACCGTCTCCAAGGTGCCCCGCAGCAGCCAGCCGAAGCCGATCCACAGGGCGAGCAGGAAGACCGACTCGAGGCTGCCCCGGAAGCAGACCAGTCCGAGCAGGATGGAGGCCGCGCCGGTGATGAAGTGCAGTACGCGAAGGTGCCGGGGGACGTGGGTGCCGAAGGCGGCGGCGAGTTGGAAGACACCGGTGGCCAGCAGATAGACGCCGAAGAGCACGCCGACGACGCGCAGCGTCTCACCGGGCCAGACCAGGGCGATGACGCCCAGGGCGATGGTGGCGAGGCCCAGGGTGAGCAGGATCTGCCAGCCCACGTTCGCCAGGGCGGTCATGCCTTCGGCCAGGGGGCCCTCCTGTGGTTCGGTCCCGCGTGGGGGGACATGGCCGGGGAGATCCGAAGGAGGTGTCATGGCACCTACCTCCTTCTGTGAGCAGGTGGTCACTTCACTACATGTCCATCGTGACCTGATCGGCTTCATGTTGCCCGGTGGGAGGGGGCGGGGTCCGTGGACGACGGCATTGGCGAATGGGGGGTGAGTCTCGGGGGTAACAAGGAGGTGGGCGTTCCGCGGGTTTCGACAAGACGATCTACAAGCGGAGGAACGACGCTGAGCGCACGATCAACGCGCTGAAGGACTTCCGGGCGGCGGCCACGGGATTCGACAAGCGCGCCTACATCTTCCACGGCACTGTCACCACCACCTCGATTCGACGATGGCTTCGCCCGTGACGCGGCACACCAGATGTACCCGGCACTGCCAGTCGTGGGGCTGTGGGCGTACCTGCTCAGCCGGTGTGGGCCGCCACGGCATCGATGATCTTGGGCCACAGTTCGCGCGGTCGATCGTGGCCCATGCCGGGGATCAGCAGGAGTTCGGCCTCAGGCACCAGGTCCGCGGTGCGTTTTCCGCCGCTGGGGTCGATCAGCGTGTCATCCAGCCCGTGGATCACCAGCGTCGGCACCCGCAGCTCGCGCAGTTCGTCCGCGCGTGATCCACTGAGAATCATCGCGCCGAGCTGTCGGGCGATGCCCGTGGGATAGTAGGAGCGGTCGTATTGGGCCCCGGCCAACTCGCGCAACACCGCAGCGTCTCCGTATCGCTTGGAGGCCCACACCAGCTCCTTCTCCGCCGCCGCGACGTACCCCTCGCGGTCTGCGGGCTTCGGGCTGAACAGCACCGCCTGGGCCTCCGGGCTGGGCCGGCCGTATTCCCTCTCGCCGGTCGAGGACATCATCGACGTCAAGGTCAGCACCCGCTCCGGGGAGGCGAGCGCCATCGTCTGAGCGATCATTCCGCCCATCGAGGCACCGACCACGTGGGCGCGTTCGACACCCAGCGCGGTGAGCAGGCCAAGGCCGTCGTCGGCCATATCGAGAAGCCGGTAAGGAACCATCGCTCGGGCAGCGGGAATGTCACCCGAGCTCACGGTGGCGATGAGCTTCCCCATGTCTACGGGGTGACTGTCGAACTTGGTGGACAGCCCGCAGTCACGGTTGTCGTACCGGATCACGTAACGGCCGCGATCTGCCAGCGCCCGACAGAAGTCCTCGTGCCAGGCGAGCATCTGCGCCCCGAAACCCATCACGAGCAGGACAGGAGGGTCCCCAGGGTCGCCGAAGCTCTCGTATGCGATGGAGACTCCGGGAGACACATCAACGATCGACATACGTGGAGCCTGCCACGGACAACCACGAAGCGCACCCAAAATACGGCCTGTGACCTGCGCATCTTCCTCCAGGTCCGCCCGTGATACGCCGCGCCTCGGCCCAGGTTCTGTCTGACAAACGATCACTGTTCGCGGAGCCGGAGGATGAGTGAGGCAATGCGGGGACCCGCGCGCGATGACTGTCTCGGTCCTGCGCCGCGGCCGTCCGCTGCGAGGTGGACCTTGGTGGTCAGTCCACCGCGGGACCGGCCCAGTGCCTGGCCAGACGCCGGATGTGGCGGATCTTCCGGTTCGTTCTCCGTTGAGCGAACCATTCGTAGACGGTCTGCCACGGGCCATAGCGCCCGGGCAGATCCCGCCAGGGCCGCCCACGACCATCCGGCCGGCAGCAGCGGAGCTATCCGCTCCCACACACGCCGGTTTCCGCCGCGTCCTCGTCGCCGAACCCGACCACTCTCACCTCGAAGCCTGGTGCCCGCCGCATCACGGTCTGGGCTACGAACACACTTTCGTCCGCCAGACTCACGACCTCGTGCACACAATCGCCGCGGGCCGCGCACCCGAGCCCTCCTTCGCCGCCGCCTGCGCCTGCTTAGGTTGGCGGCATGGTCGGGCGCACACCGAACCCTGACCGGTCGCCGGTGGTGGCTGCGATCCTGGCACCTCGCGTACGACGAGGTGGAGCTCCTTCGACGCGGCCTGTTCCCAGGGGAAGTACTGACGGTTGCGGGTGGCCCGCGACGTGCGAGTCCGACCCGTGGCGTACGCGCATTACCTGTGGCGTAATCGACCGTCCACAGCCCACCGGGCAGGGTGGTCCCTAGCAGACCATTCCCACGGGACCCCGACGCCATGGAGGCCGATCCGCCATGTCCGCTCCTCAGCTCGCCGCCCTGGCCCGCACCTCCGAGCCGCAGACCATGCTGCGCCGCTTCCTCGCCCTCGACGCCGTCGTCACCACCGGCAACGGACTCGCCTACCTCGCCGCCTCCGGGCCGCTTGGCCGATTCCTCGGCGTGGACCAGGGGCTGCTGCTGGGACTGGGCGCCTTCCTCGCGCTCTATGGCGCGGGCGTCGGAATCCTCGCCACGCGCAAGACCCCGCCGGTGCTGCCGGTTCGTGCCGTCATCGAGGCGAACGTGGCCTGGGCCGTGGTCAGCCTGATCGCGCTCGCGGCCTGGCTGTCGCCGACTGTGGCGGGCGCGGTGTGGATCCCCCTGCAGGCCGTCACGGTCGGCGGCTTCGCGGCCCTGCAGTACGCGGCGCTGCGCGCGACGCGGGCCTGACTCGGAGCTCCGGACAGCACGGCGGGTGCGCGGCGCCCCTGCTGTCCGGAGCTCTGAGCCCAGCAACGACCGCAGGGAGGTGAGCGTCGCCGGGCACCCTCGACGGGCGACGGCGGCGGCGCCTGGCAGCTTGTCGCGGGAGCAGCACGGAGCCACCAGGCCAGGCCACACTGAGGCCGGAACCGTTGAGGTGGCCGAGCCGCGGCCGGCGAAGGCCGTGGTCGGCCGGCTGATCGACGAGTTGGTCTCGCGTGCCCGGGCCGGGGGTCTGCAACTGACCGGCGAGGGCGGGCTGCTGCAACAGCTGGCCAAGCGGCTGCCGGAGTCCGCTCTGGAGGGTGAGGGCTGCCCCGAGTCGTGGAGCCTCGTCGGCTCGGGAATCGATCCCGTCCTGGTAGGCCCGGGCGGTGAGACCGACTGGCAGCACTGATCACCGCCGCAACCGACACCGTTGCGGACTCAACCCGTGGTGCGACGACCGCTGGAATCCGCCCCCCGTCGCTTCGTTCGACGGTCGCGAAACCAGCCCCTCCCGGCTGCCGCCCCGCGCGGGCGGCCGGATTCCGTGAGGCTCTCCGGCATGACACCCCGTTCGGATGACAGGCTGCGCGTCCGGCTGTGTGCGGTGACGGTTCATCAATCCTGGCAGAACTCGGCGTCCAGGACCTTGTCCAGGCGGGCCGGGTCGGGCCAGTCGGAGTTGACGGCTACCGTGGCGCGGTGTGTGCCGTCATCGGTCGCTGCGGCGTAGGAGAGATAGCCCTGGATCTGGCCGCCGTGGCCCCACACCGTCTTCCCGCAGGGCAGCTTGCGGGCCAACAGGCCCAGTCCATAGGAGAGCTGGTCGTTGAGCGGGACGGTGGTTCGCATCTGCCGCAGCCACGGTTCAGGGACAAGGCGACCCGACATCAGGGCGGAGAGGAACCGGTTGAGGTCGGGGGCGGTGGAGATGATCTCGCCGGCGGCGTTCGGCACGGTGGGGCTCATGCGCGTGACGTCGTGGACGCGGGCGGAGGAATCGTTCTCGCCGAGCTTCGAGTAGCCGCGCAGGCGGGGTGCGGGTACCTCGACGGAGGTCCCGGGGACGGTGGTCTGACGCAGGCCGAGGGGCTCGATGATGGTGCGGCGAAGCTGTTGCGCGTAGGTGCGGCCGGATGCCTTCTCGATCACGAGTCCGGCCAGGGCGTAGTTGGTGTTGGAGTAGTTCCAGCCCTTGCCGGGGTCGTGGTACGGGTGGTGGGCGAGCGCTGTCGCGATGAGCTGCTGTGGCGTGAAGCGGTCGAAGCGGTGGCGCAGGAAGTTCTCACCCGTCAGATGGGAACGGACGAACTCCGGGTCCGAGGTGTAGTCGTACAGGCCGCTGGTGTGGTTCAGCAGCTGACGCAGAGTGATGTTGCGGCCGTCGTTGCCGTTGCCCCGTACCAGGTCCGGCAGCCACCGGTCGACCGTGTCGTCGAGGCGAAGGCGCCCCTGGGCGGCCAGTTGGACGAGGGCGGTGGCGGTGAACATCTTGGTGATGCTGCCCGCGCGGAAACGGTGGTCGGGCAGAGGGGTAACCGACGCCCCGCGCTCGGCCGTGCCCGCCGAGGCGTACCAGGTTCCGCGGGGGTCCTCCGCGACGGCGAGCGCCCCCGGCGTACCGGTCGACAGCAGCGCGCGTACCTCCTGCCCGGTGGCCTCGTGCCCTTGCGCGGGAGCGACGGCGGCGGTGCGGGTGCCGGGAGCCGTGGGCGGGGCGGTGGCGAGGGCGGGAGCGGCGGTGGTCAGTACGGTCACGACGGAGGTGGCGGCCAGGGCGGACACGAGTCTCATGGGCACCTCGCGGATCGGAATGCAGGGGCGTGGAGATGTTTCCGTCCGCGATACCCCCGAATAACGGGTATTGCGCTGTTCGGCCCCGCTGTCGTCGCGTCAGCCGACGTGGTCCCGAGAGGATGTGGGACCAGACTCGGCAGGGTTCCGTCAGACAGTGGTGGCCACCCAGCCGACGGTCTCTGACACATGGCGACCGTCGCTGCGGACCTCGGCGTTGACGTCGACCTCGTTGAGGCGGATCAGGAACCCCTCGGGAGTGACGTCATGCATGCGGGTACCCGGCGTCTCCGGGCCGTTGAACGTCTGGGTCTGCGCCAGCACGATCACCCGGGAACCGCCGGAGAACCCGCGGCATGACCAGCACCTTTCACCAGGAGCATCCCGATGGTGCCCGGGCTCCCCCGCTACTCCAGTTCGCCGTCGATGATCGCCAGCATCTCCTCCAGACCGGCGCCGTCGAGATCTGACGTCTCCGCCACGACGCCCCGCGGCTGCTCGCCTCGGGCGGCTTCCGGTACGGTGCCGAGCAGTGCGAGCAGTCGCGTGCGCAACAGGGCGCGGCCCGCGTCGTGCGGCGGCAGGGAGGAGACGAGACGCTCCACGTCGTCCAGTGCCGCGGACAGAGCGTCCGGGCGGGAGCGGTCCCGCTCCTCCAGGAGGACGCCGAGGTGCTCGGCGAGCGCCGCCGGTGAAGGGTGGTCGAAGGTGAGTGTGGTGGGCAGGCGCAGTCCCGTCGCCGCACTGAGCTGATTGCGCAGCTCGACGGCGGTCAGCGAGTCGAAACCGAGTTCGATGAAGCCGCGTGCGGGATGCACCTCCGGACGGCCCAGCAGTGCGGCGGCGCGGCGGCGCACCAGGTCGAGCAGCAGGCGGTCCCGTTCGCGGTCGGTGGCCCGTGCCAGCCGTTCCGCCAGGCCGGCGTCCTCGCTTCGCGGAGCGGGGAGCGAACCGCCGAGGAGGTCGCGCAGCAGCGACCGGTCAAGGCCGCGCGCCGCGGCGTGATCCAGCCGTACGGGTGCCAGCAACGCGTCGCCGCAGGCGAGCGCGGCGTCGAACAGCGCGAGACCTTCCTCACTGCTCATCGGGAGCACACCCGCTGCGGTCAACCGGGTCCGGCCGCCGTCGCCCAGAGCGTCGGTCAGACCACCGGTCTCAGCCCACCAGCCCCAGGCCAGTGACTGAGCGGCCAGGCCGTGGCGCCTGCGGTGGAGAGCCAGGGCGTCCAGGAAGGCGTTGGCGGCCGCGTAGCCGGCCTGCCCCGGGGCGCCCAGCAGGCCTGCCACGGAGGAGTACATCACGAACAGGTCGACGTCCCCGCACAACTCGTGCAGGTTCCATGCGCCGTCGACCTTGGGCGCGAGAACCGGGCCCAGCCGTTCCTCGGTCAGGGTGGTGACAGTGGCGTCGTCGAGAACACCGGCGGTGTGGATCACAGCGGTCAGCGGGTGGGCCGCGGGAACGGTGGCGAGCAGGGCGGCCAGGGCGTCACGGTCGGCCACGTCGCAGGCGACGGATCGGACCTCGGCGCCCAGCCCGTCGGGAACCGCCGGAGCCGTGCGGCCCACCAGCAGCAGGTGCCGGACACCGTACGACCGCACCAGGTGACGGGTCACGAGGCCGCCCAGCGCACCGCCCGCCCCGGTCACCAGGACGGTGCCGGAGGGGTCGAGGACGGCCGGTTCCGCGGGCGGGGAAGCCGGCACGAGCCGAGGGGCGCGCAGACGCCCCCGCTCGATGACCACTTCCGGCTCGTCGGCTGCCAACGCTGCGGGCACCACCGCCAGGTCGGCGGGGTCGGCGGGATCGCAGTGCACCAGGACCAGACGGCCCGGGTGTTCCGTCTGCGCGGACCTCACCAGCCCGGCGACGGCGGCCGCCGCCAGGTCGTCCCGGGGCAGCAGGACCGCCATGCTCGTCTCCGCCAGGCGTGGTGCCGCCAGGTGGGCGCCGACCACGGCCAGGGCGCGAGCGGTCGCCCGGTGCGCCGCCCGGGCTGGTTCGGGCCCCTCACACGGCGGTGCCACCGCGATCACGTCGGGGACGCTGTCCTGCCGCAGCAACTCCTCGACGGTGTCGGCGGCTCGTGCGCCGGGCAGGGCGGCGGCCAGTGCGGCAGCTCCCTCGCCGACGGCGGCCCAACGCCGGGACGGGGCGGGCCGTGTCCCGAGGTCGGTCCAGGTGTGACGGAGCAGACTGTCACCGGCGGGCATCGCTCCGCGCAGCCGCGCCGCGGGTACCTCCCTGACGGTCAGTGAGCCGATGGAAGCAGCAGGCACGCCCGCGCCGTCCGTGACCAGCAGGGAGACGGTGTCCTCACCCGTCGGCGTGAGGCGGACCCGCAGCGCCGACGGTGCGTCGGCGGCGAGGGTGACATCACGCCAGGTGAAGGGAAGGCGCAGGTCCTTGCGGTGGTCCCCGACCGCCATGGCCTGTACGGCGGCGTCCAGCAGGGCCGGGTGGACACCGAACCCGTCGCGCGGCAGCCCGTCGTTCTCGATCTCTGCGTAGACCTCGTCCCCACGCCGCCAAGCCGCGCGCAGCCCGCGGAAGGCGGGTCCGTAGGCGAGCCCGGCGCGGGCGTAGGCGTCGTACAGCGCCGGCACGTCGACGGGCTCGGCACCGGTCGGCGGCCAGGCGGTGAGGGCGCCGGTCAGCGGTTGTTCGGGTCCGAGGACGCCTTCGGCGTTGCGGGTCCAGTCGGTCGACTCCTCCCGGCTGGAGGAGATCGTCACCGGGCGCCCGTCGGGGCCGGCCGGTCCCACCCGTACCCGCAGCCGCACCGCGCCCGTGGCCGGCAGGGTCAGCGGGGCCACGAGGGTCAGTTCGGCGATCCGTCCGTGGCCGACGCGGCGGCCTGCGGCGACGGCGAGGTCCAGCAGAGCGGTTCCGGGCAGGAGGACCACGCCGACGGCCGTGTGATCGGCCAGCCAGGGGTGGGTGCTCAAGGAGATCCGGCCGGTCAGCACGCAGCCGTCCTCGTCCAGGTCGACCGCGGCACCGAGCAGCGGGTGGTTCGCCGGGACCAGGCCGGCGCCCGCCACGGCGGTGCGCTCCCTGGGCGGTTCCGGCCAGTACCGCTGCCGCTGAAACGCGTAGTGGGGCAGGTCCACGCGACGGCCCCGCGGGATCGGCAACCGCGCGGGCAGGCCGTGGACGTGGGCGTCCGCGAGTGCCAGGGCCAGGCGGCGCGGGCCGCCGTCGTCGCGCCGCAGCGTGCCGAGGACCGGCGCGCGTGTCCCGGCGTCCTCGGCGGTCTCCAGGATCGGGACGGCGAGCACCGGATGCGGGCTGACTTCGATGAAGACGGTACCCGGCCGGTCCAGCAGGGTACGCGTGGCGGCCTCGAACTCCACGGGCTGCCGCAGGTTGCGGTACCAGTACTCCGGGCCGAGGTCCGCGGTGTCCGGCCGGTCGCCGTCGACGGTGGACAGCAGGGGGATCGCCGCGGTGCGCGGCGTGATGCCGGACAGAGCCTCCAGGACGCGGGCGCGCAGCGGTTCCACCTGCGAGGAGTGGGAGGCGTAGTCCACCGGGATCCTGCGGGCCCGCTCGTCGTGGGCCAGCAGTTCCGCGACCGCCTCCGCGTCGCCGGAGACCACGGTGGAACGGGGGCCGTTGACCGCGGCGACCTCCAGCCGGCCGGACCAGCGGACCAGCAGGGCGCGGACCTCGGCCACCGGAAGCGGAAGCGAGACCATGCCGCCGTGCCCGGCGAGTGCGGCCAGTTCGCGGGAGCGCAGGGCCACCACGCGGGCGCCGTCCTCGAGGGACAGTGCCCCGGCGACCACCGCGGCGGCGATCTCTCCCTGGCTGTGGCCGAGCACCGCGGCGGGCTCCACGCCGTGCGCGCGCCACACCTCGGCCAGCGAGACCATCACCGCCCACAGGGCGGGCTGCACGAGGTCGACGCGGTCGTACCGCGCTCGACGCACCACATCGTGCAGGTCGCCGTCCAGGTGGGGGGCCAGCGCCTTGGCGCACTGGGCCATCCGGTCGGCGAACTGCGGGCAGTGGTCCAGGAGTTCCACCGCCATGCCCGCCCACTGGCCGCCCTGGCCGGGGAAGACGAAGACCGGCCGGGGGTCGGGAACCGCCTCCCCGACCACGAGGCCGCTGTCCGGCTCGCCGTTGTGCAGCGCTTCCAGGGCTCGCCGCAGTTCCCGACGGTCGCCGCCGAGGACGACGGCCCGGTGCGGGAAGGCGGTGCGGGTGGTGGCCAGGGAGTGCGCCACGTCGCCGGGGTCGTGCCGGACCAGTGCGGGCAGCAGTGCGCCGGCCTGGCCGGGCAGCGCCGCCCGTCCCCGCGCGGACAGCGGCAGCGCGAGGAGCGGGCCGGCCGCGTCGTCGGAGGCGGGCCGGTGCGGACGCTGTGCGCTCTGCCGCGGGTCGGCGTCAGGGGCGGGTGCCTCGAGGACGACGTGGGCGTTGGTGCCGCTCGCCCCGAACGAGGACACACCCGCACGCCGCGGCCCCTGCCAGGGCCGGGCCTCGGCCAGCAGCCGCACGGCGCCCGCCTCCCAGTCGACCCGGGTCGTCGGGGTTTCCGCGTGCAGGGTCCGCGGGAGGACGGCGTGTCGCATGGCCATGACCATCTTGATGATGCCCGCGGCGCCGGCGGCTGCCTGGGTGTGGCCGATGTTCGATTTCACCGAGCCCAGCCACAACGGCCGGTCCGCGGGGCGGTCCTGGCCGTAGGTGGCCAACAGCGCCTGCGCCTCTATCGGGTCGCCCAGCCGGGTGCCGGTGCCGTGCGCCTCGACCGCGTCGACGTCGCCGGTCCGCAGTCCGGCGTCGGCCAGCGCGGCCCGGATCACCCGCTCCTGGGACGGGCCGTTCGGCGCGGTCAGCCCGTTGGACGCGCCGTCCTGGTTGACGGCGCTGCCGCGCATCAGGGCCAGTACCCGGTGGCCGTTGCGCAGGGCGTCGGACAGCCGCTCCACCAGGAGCATTCCCACACCCTCGGCGAAGCCCGTTCCGTCGGCGGAGTCGGCGAAGGCCCGGCAGCGTCCGTCACCGGACAGGCCGCGCTGCCGGCTGTACTGCACGAACAGTTCGGGGGTGGCCATCACCGAGACCCCGCCGGCCAGTGCCATCGAGCACTCCCCGGCCCGCAGCGCGCGTGCGGCGAGGTGCAGCGCGACGAGTGAGGAGGAGCAAGCCGTGTCCACCGACAGCGCGGGTCCCTCGAAGCCGAACGTGTAGGCGATGCGTCCGGAGGCGATGCTGCCGGCGCTGCCGTTGCCGACGTACGGCTCGATCTCCGGCGGGGCGTCGCGCAGTCGGTCGGCGTAGTCGTGATGCATCACGCCCGCGAAGACACCCGTCGGGCTGCCCCGGAGCCCTGCCGGGTCGATGCCGGCGTCCTCCAGCGCCTCCCAGGTGACCTCCAGCAACAGCCGCTGCTGCGGGTCCATGGCCAGCGCCTCACGGGCGGAGATGCCGAAGAACTCGGCATCGAAGCCGGACACGTCGTCCAGGAACCCGCCGTGCCGGGCGTAGCTGCGTCCGGGCCGGTCGGGGTCGGCGTCGAAGAGGGCGTCGAGATCCCATCCCCGGTCCCCCGGGAACGGTGTGATGGCTTCTTCACCCGCGGAGACCAGGTCCCACAGCTGCTCCGGGGACGTGACTCCGCCGGGGAAGCGGCATGCCATACCGATGATCGCGATGGGCTCGTCGGCGAGCGGGCGTCGGGCGGCCGGCGCGGACCCGGATGGCCGCGCCGGCGTCTTCGCCTCCGACTGTTCCCCCAGCCACCGGGACAGCAGACGGGGGGAGGGATGGTCGAAGACCAGGGTGGCGGGCAGGCGTATGCCGGTGGCGGCGCTGAGGCGGTTGCGCAGGTCCACGGCGGTGAGCGAGTCGAAACCGAAGTCCTTGAAAGCGCGCTCGGGATCCACACGCCGGACGTCGTGTCCGAGGACGGCGGCGACCTGAGCGAGCACGAGGGTGAGAACGGTACGCTCGCGCTCCTCCTCGGACAGCCGGGAGAGGCGCTGGCCCCACTTACCGCCCGCAGCCTGCGGGCGCGGTCGCGACGTGTCCGGCGTACGGCTGCCGGCGAGCGTCCGCAGCAGGGCCGGCGTCGTCTCGTCGCGCAGGCGCGCCGGGTCCACGCGCACGGCGGCGAGGACCGGGTGGTCCACGGTGAGCACGGTGTCGAACAGCGCCAGTCCTTCCCCGGTGCTCAGGGGGAGAACGCCGCTGCGTCCCATCCGGCCCGCGATGTCGGACGCCGTCAGGTGACCCGTCATGGAGCTCGGGTCCTGCCAGAGCCCCCAGGCGATCGACTGCGCCGCCAGCCCCTCGGCGCGGCGGTGCTCGGCCAGGGCGTCCAGGAAGGCGTTGGCGGCCGCGTAGTTGCCCTGCCCCGGCGAGCCGAGGAGCCCTGCCGAGGAGGAGAACAGGACGAAGGCGGACAGATCCATTTCCTTCGTCAGCTCGTGCAGGTGCCACGCCCCGTCGACCTTCGGCGCGAGCACCGGTCCGATCCGGTCGGCGGTCAGGGACGTCACGGTCGCGTCGTCGAGTACCCCGGCGGCGTGGACGACGGCGGTGAGCGGGTGGTCACGGGGTACGGCGGCCAGCACGGCGGCGAGCGCCGTGCGGTCCGACACGTCGCACGCGGCCCACGTCACCTCGGCATCCAGGTCGTCCAGGTCCGCCGCCCTGCCGCGGCGGCCCACCAGGATCAGGTGCCTCACCCCGTGTTCACGGACCAGGTGCCGGGCCACCAGGCCGCCCAGCAGTCCGGTGGCGCCGGTGACCAGTACCGTGCCGCCGGGAGCGAGGGACGGTCGCCCGGTGCCGCGTGCCACGCGAACCAGGCGGGGAGCCAGCACCGTGCCGCCGCGCACGGCGACGTGCTGCTCCCCCGTGGCCAGAGCGGCGGGCACCGCTTCGGGACCGTCCGCCTCGACCAGGACGAACCGGCCGGGGTGCTCCAACTGTGCGGCGTGCACGAGTCCTCGGACGGCACCGGCCGCGAGGTCGTCCGGGCGGGTCAGTACGACGAGGCGGGAGGCGGCGAACCGGTCGTCCCCCAGCCAGTCCTGAAGGAGGGCGAGGAACCGTCGCACGGTCTCGTGCGTGGCCCTCACCGGATTCTCCGCGTGGCCCGGGGCGGCGCTGACGGCGGCCACCACCGCGTCGGGCGCACCGGTCACCTCGGTCAGGTCCAGGCCGGCGCCGAGCGGTACCGGAACGGTGGACGCGGGCACCCTGGCCGGTACCGGCGTCCAGTCGGGCCGGAAGAGCGAGCCGGTGCCCGGCCGCCCGGAGGAGAGCTCGTCGACGGGCAGCGGCCGGCCGGTGAACCGGTCGACCGAGCAGACCGGACGGCCCGTGTCGTCGGCGATGAGCACGGACGCCTCGTCCGGCCCCCGTGCGGAGAGCCTCACCCGGAACACGCCGGAGGCGTGGGGGCTGAGTTCCACGCCGTTCCAGGAGAACGGGACCCGGATCTCGTCGACGTCGCGATCGAGGAAGAACGCATGCAGGGCCGCGTCGAACGCCGCCGGGTGCAGCAGGAATCCCCCGGCGGCCACGTCGCCGGGGACGACCACCTCGGCGTACAGCGTGCCCTCCAGTCGCCAGGCGGCGCACAGCCCCTGGAAGACGGGCCCGTAGCCGTAGCCCGCCTCGTCCAGCCGCTGGTACAGCGTCGCGGTGTCGACCGGTACGGCGCCGGGCGGCGGCCACTCGGCGAGGTCTCCGTCGGAGGGCGACGTACCGCTCGCCGTCAGGAGGCCGTCCGCGTGCCGTGTCCAGTCGTCGTCCTCGCCGCACCGGGACAGGATCGTGACCGGCTGGGTGTCTTCCCGTCGGGGGCCCAGCCGTACCTGGAGCGTCAGGCCGCCCCGGTCCGGCAGCACGCAGGGCGCGTACTGGGTGAGCTCGGCGAGGCGGGGACGTCCCGTCCGGTGTCCCACGCTCACCGCCAGCTCGACGACGGCCGTCCCGGGCAGGAACACGGACCCGGCGACCGCGTGGTCGGCCAGCCACGGATGCGTCTCGGACGACAGCCGCCCGGTCCAGACGGCCCCCTCGTCGCCGAGGTCCACGAGCGCGCCCAGCAGCGGGTGACCACTGGCCGCGAGGCCGAGGGCGGCGACGTCCCCGCCCGGTCCGGGGGCCGGGTCCAGCCAGTACGACTCGCGCTGGAACGGGTACGTCGGCAGCTCCACCGGGCGCGCGTCCGGGAACAACGACGGCCAGTCCACCGCCACGCCCCGCACGAAGAGTTCCGCGGCGGAGCACAGGAACCGGCCCCAGCCCCCCTGGTCCCGCCGCAGGGTTCCGGCCACGACGGCGTCGGGAACCGTCTCCTCGACCCCGACCGTCAGGACGGGATGAGCGCTGACCTCCACGAACGCCCCGAACTCCTCCTCGGCCAAGGCCCGCACAGCGGTCTCGAACCGCACCGGCCGGCGCAGGTTGCGGAACCAGTACCCCGCGTCGAGTTCCTCCCCGGTGAGCCACTCCGCATCCACCGTGGAGAAGAACGGCACCGTGGCCGGCCGGGGGGAAACCTGCTTCAGCACCTGCAGGATCTCCTCGCGGATCTCCTCCACCTGTGCGGAGTGCGAGGCGTAGTCCACCGGAATCCGCCGGGCCCGCTCCACCCGGCCCAGGACCTCCTCCAGACCAGCCGGATCACCAGCGACGACCACCGAGGACGGCCCGTTCACCGCCGCCACCGACACACCCTCCGGCAGCAGGCCGTGAACCTGCTCCACCGGCAGCGGAACCGACACCATCCCGCCCCGGCCCGCCAGCGCGGTGATCGCCTTCGAGCGCAGCGCCACCACCCGCGCACCGTCCTCCAACGACAGCGCACCCGACACCACAGCAGCCGCGATCTCACCCTGCGAGTGGCCCAGCACCGCGGCGGGCCGCACCCCCACCGACTCCCACAGCGCCGCCAGCGACACCATCACCGCCCACAGCACCGGCTGCACCACATCCACCCGGCCGAACTCACCAGAGGCCACCACCTCCGACAACGAGCAGTCCACGAACGGGGACAGCGCCGCCTCACACTCCGCCATCCGCGCCGCGAACACCGGCGAGGAACCAAGGAGTTCCACCGCCATCCCCGCCCACTGCGACCCCTGACCCGGGAACACGAACACCGTCCGGCCCACGCCGGCGGCGACCGCACCGGACACCACGCCGTCCGACGTACTCCCTCCGGCCAGCGCGGACAGGGCGGCGCTGAACTCCTCGGGCGTCTCCGCGACCACCACCGCGCGGTCCGGGAAAACCGTCCGCGTCGCGGCCAGCGAGTACCCGACGTCGCCGGGTGCGCGGTCGACCAGAGCGAGGACGTCGCGGGCCTGCTGACGCAGCGCGGCGTTCCCCCGGGCCGTCAGGACCCAGGGCAGCGGCCCGTGGCCCTGCCGGGCCTCGGGTGCGCGGTCCGGCTGTCGGGGAGTCTCCTCGGCCGGGGCCTCGGGAGGCTCCTCGATGACGACGTGGGCGTTGGTGCCGCTGATGCCGAAGGAGGACACCCCGGCGCGCCGCGGGGTGTCGGCCCCGGGCCACGGCCGGGCCCGCGTCAGCAGCTCCACGCGTCCCGTGGTCCAGTCCACGTGCGAGGTCGGGCGGTCCACGTGCAGGGTCCGGGGCAGGACGCCGTGCCGCATCGCCAGCACCATCTTGATCACGCCCGCGAGCCCCGCTGCCGCCTGTGTGTGCCCGATGTTCGACTTCACCGAGCCCAGCCACAGCGGCCGGTCCCGCTCCTGACCGTAGGTGGCGAGCAGCGCTTCCGCCTCGATGGGGTCGCCGAGGCGGGTGCCGGTACCGTGCGCCTCCACCGCGTCGACGTCGCAGGCCCGCAGCCCGGCCTGGGCGAGGGCCGAGCGGATCACACGCTCCTGCGCGGGGCCGTTGGGGGCCGTCAGCCCGTTGGACGCACCGTCCTGGTTGACGGCGGACCCGCGGACCACGGCCAGGACGGGGTGGCCGAGCCGCTGCGCGTCGGAGAGCCGCTCCACCACCAGCGTTGCCGCACCCTCACCCCAGCCGGTGCCGTCAGCGGCCTCGGCGAACGCCTTGCACCGGCCGTCCGCGGAGAGTGCGCGCTGTCTGCTGAGTCCGACGAACGCCTGCGGTGTGGACATCACCGTCACGCCGCCCACCAGCGCCAGACCGCACTCCTCCTGGCGCAGTGCCTGTGCGGCGAGGTGGAGGGCGACCAGCGAGGACGAACAGGCCGTGTCCACGGTGACGGCGGGGCCCGCCAGACCGAGCGTGTACGCGATCCTTCCGGACATGACGCTCGCCGAGCTGCCGGTGCCGACGTAGCCCTCCAGGCCGTCCGGGAGCGGTAGACGGCCGTAGTCCTGTCCGTTGGATCCGACGAACACGCCGACCTGGGCCCCGCGCAGCGAGCCGGGCACGATGGTGGCGCGCTCCAGCGCCTCCCAGGAGGTCTCCAGCAGCAGCCGTTGCTGCGGATCCATGGCCCGCGCCTCACGTGGCGAGATGCCGAAGAAGTCCGCGTCGAACGCCGCGGCCCCGGAGAGGAAGCCACCGGCCGTGACGTACGAGCGGCCGGGCGTGTCCGGGTCTGCGTCGTACAGCGACCGCAGGTCCCAGGCACGGCCCGGCGGCACGTCGGACAGCGCGTCGACCTCGCCCGCCACCAGGTCCCACAGCTGCTCGGGGGTCTCCACCGCGCCGGGGAAGCGGCAGGCCATCCCCACGATCGCGAGGGGCTCGCTCCGTGTGTGCAGTTGCCTGCGTGCCTCGCGCAGATCGGAGGTGACCCGCTTGAGGTACTCCACGAGCCGTTCTTCGTTCGCCATGCGAGGGTTACTACCTTCCGAATTCGTCATCGATGAGGGCCAGCAGCTCGTCCTGGGTGACCTGGTCCAGGTCACGCTCGCCTGCCGGGGCGCGGGTGACCTCGCCGAGCAGCGCGCGGAGTCGCTCCGCCAGGGGTGCGCGCTCGTCGGCGTCCGGGGGGAGAGCGGCCACGGCCGCTTCCAGCCGGTCCAGTTCCGCGGTCACCGACGGCCGCACGGTGGCCGCCTGCCGGCGCAGCCGGTCGTGCAGGTGGCGGGCCAGCTCCTCGGCGGTCGGGTGGTTGTAGGCGAGAGTCGCGGACAGTTCCAGGCCGGTCCGGGCGCGCAGACGGTTGCGCAGTTCGACGGCGGTCATGGAGTCCAGCCCGAGTTCGGTCAGCGTACGGTCCTCACCGAGGGCGCCCGGGTCGCGGTGGCCCAGTACGGCAGCCAGTGCGGACCGCACGGTCCGCAGTACCAGACGCTGCTGCTCCGGCTCGGAGAGCCCGGCCAGCCGGTCGAGGAGGGCCGCCGCCGGCTCGGCCGCGCGGTCGGGAACGAGCCCGGCCACCACGGGCGTGACCCGCTCGGCCGGGAAGCGTTCCCAGTCGACGTCCGCGACGACGGCGAACGCCGCGTCGGTGGCGGCGAGCCCCCGGACGGCGAGCGCCGGCTCCATGGGATTCATGCCGTGCCGGCCGGCCGCTCCGGCGACGGCGTCCGCCGCGGCCAGCCCGTCCCCTGCCCAGGGGCCCCAGGCGATCGACGTGGCGGGCAGGCCGAGGGCCCGGCGGTGGGCGGCGAGCGCGTCGAGGAAGGCGTTGCCCGGCGCGTAGTTGCCCTGCCCGGCGGTGCCGAGTGTGCCGGCGACCGAGGAGAACAGCACGAACGCGGTCAGGGGACGCGCACGGGTGAGCTGGTGCAGATGCCAGGCGGCAAGGGCCTTGGCGCGCAGTACGGGTTCCATGCGGGCCGGGGTCAGACCGTCGAGGGTGGTGTCGTCGACGACGGCCGCCGCGTGCACGACGGCGTCCGGGGGGTAGCGGTCCAACAGGTCGGCCAACGCGCTCCGGTCCCCGATGTCGCAGGTGACGGCGGTCGCCGTGACACCGTCTGCCGCCAGTTCCTCACACAGCTCCGCGATACCGGGGGCGTCGTTCCCGCGGCGGCCGGCCAGCACCACGTGCGCGGCTCCCTCGGCCGCGAGCCACCGCGCCACGTGCCGGCCCAGGGCGCCCGTGCCGCCGGTGACGAGCACCGTCCCGGCCGGGCGCCAGGGGGTCCCGTCGTACGAGGTGCGCACGAGGCGGCGGGTGCGCAGTCCGTCGTCCCGTACGGCGAGCTGGTCCCGGCCGGAGACGAGCGCCGTGACGAGCAGCTCCGTCGCGGCGGCGGACGGTGCGGCGGGTACGTCCACGACACCGCCCCACAGCTCGGGACGCTCGTCGCGGAGCACCGGGCCGAGGCCCCACAACAGGGAGTGTCCCAGGCCGCTCACCGGGTCGTCCCCGTCGACGGCGACGGCACCACGGGTGACGAACCACAGCGGAGCGGCGGCCTCCTCGGCGGCCATCCGGCGGGTCAGGTCCACGATGGCCGCCGCCTCGTCGAGACCGGCCACCGGCGTGCGTCCGTCCGTCGCGTCGGATCCGCCGGCCGCGGGCAGGAGGATGACGACGCCGGCGACCGGCCGCCGCGCGACCCGGGCCGGGACGTCCTCGATGCGGACCACGGCCGGCTCCGCTCCCCGCACGTCCAGTGCCGTGACCACGGCCTCCGTGAGGGGGTCCTCGACGGTGGACGGCACGACGAGCCAGGTGCCGGCCATGTCTTTCGCGGACGGGTCGGTGACGACGGTTTCCCACGCGAGTGCGTAGCGCCAGCGGTCCAGCGCCGCACCGTCCCCGCTCCTGTGGTGCCAGCGTTCCAGCGCGGGCAGCACCTCGCTCAGCCTGGGGTCGCCGTCGACGCGCAGGCTCCTGGTCAGGGCGCTGAGGTCCTGTCGTCGTACGAGAGTCCAGAACTCGCTGTCCGGTTCCCGTGGTTCGAGCCAGTAGCGGCGGCGCTGGAAGGTGTAGGTCGGCAGATCGGTCAGGCGTGCCCCGGGGAACACGGTCTCCCACCGGGGGGTGACCCCGTGTGCGGCCAACTCGCCCAGTGCCGTGACCGTCTGGACGTCCTCGGGACTGCCTCGCCGTGCGCTGGGCACGAATCGGACGCCGGGGACGTCGTCGGCGCACTCCTGCGCCAGGGCGGTCAGCACGGCGTCCGGCCCGATCTCGCAGAACGTGCGGACTCCGCGCGCCAGTGCCGCGCGCACACCGTCGTAGAACCGCACCGGTTCTCTGACCTGCCGCACCCAGTGGTCCGGCTCCGTCACGTCGCCCGCCGCAAGCAGGGGAATGGACGGCTGGTGGAACGTCAGGTCGCCCACGACCGTGGCGAAGGCGTCGAGCATGCCGTCCATGTGGTGGGAGTGGAAGGCGTGGCTCACCCGGAGTCTGCGGGCCCCGGGCCAGCGGGTGGCGTACGTCTCCACGGCTTCGGCGTCGCCCGACAGGACCACCGACCGGGGTCCGTTGACCGCGGCCACGCACACCCCGTCCGCGAGCGTGTCCGTCACCTCCTCCTCCGAGGCGCGCACCGACACCATCACGCCGCCGTCGCGGGCCAGCCGCTCCATCAGATCGGCGCGTGCGGCCACCAGACGGCACGCGTCCTGAAGGGACAGGACGCCCGCCACGTGTGCGGCAGCCACCTCTCCGACGGAATGGCCGATCACGGCGTCGGGCACCATGCCCCACGACTCCCACAGGCGGTACAGGGCCACCTGGAAGGCGAACAGCGCCCGCTGCGCCATGGCGGTGCCCCGCAGCACGTCCGCGTCGTCCACCCGGACGCCGCCCACGCCCGCGCTCGCCTCGGCGAACGCGGTGGCGAACACCGGGAAGGCGGCGGCCAGTTCCTCACCCATTCCCGGCAGCTGTGCGCCCTGCCCCGAGAAGAGGAAGGCCAGCCCACCGGGTGCCGCGGGACCCGTCACGACGGGGTGCGGCGGATCGCCCGCCGCGAGCGCGGCCAGGGCCGCCCGGAAGCCTTCCGCGCCGCGTGCGACCACGACCGCACGATGGTGCAGCAGGGCGCGCGTCGTGGCCAGCGAGAACCCGAAGTCGCGGACGTCGGCGCCCTCCACCTGGTCCAGCAGGGCGCGCGCCTGGTCGCGCAGCGCCCCCTCCGTGTGTGCCGACACCAGCCAGGGCACCGGCCGCCGGGGTTCGCCGGACGGGGAGGGCCGGTCGTCGGGCACGCCCGGCGCGGCCTCCAGGATGAGGTGGGCGTTGGTGCCGCTGATCCCGAACGCCGACACGCCCGCGCGCAGCGGCCCCTCCCACGCGCGCGCCTCATCCAGCACGCGCACCGCGCCCGCCTCCCAGTCCACCTCGGAGGTGGGTGTCTTCGCGTGCAGGGTCGGGGGCAGCAGCCGGTGTTCCAGGGCCTTCACCATCTTGATCACGCCGGCCACGCCTGCGGCGGCCTGGGCGTGGCCGATGTTGGACTTGAGTGACCCGAGCCACAGCGGCTCCTCACCGGAGCGGTCCTGGCCGTACGTCGCCAGCAATGCCCGCGCCTCGATCGGGTCACCCAGCCGGGTCCCTGTGCCGTGGGCCTCCACGGCGCCGACTTCGGACGGCCGCAGTCCGGCGTCGGCCAGGGCCTGCCGGATGACCCGCTCCTGGGCGAGGCCGTTCGGCGCCGTCAGTCCGTTCGAGGCGCCGTCCTGGTTCACCGCCGAGCCGCGTATCACCGCCAGGACCCGGTGGCCGTTGCGCCTGGCGTCGGACAGCCGTTCCAGCACGAGCACGCCGACGCCCTCGGACCAGCCTGTTCCGTCGGCCCCCTGTCCGAAGGACTTGCACCGACCGTCCGGTGACAGGCCGCCCTGCCGGGTGAACGCCATGAAGGGACCGGGTGTCGCCATCACGGTCGCGCCACCCGCCAGGGCCAGGGAGCACTCGTCGCGGCGCAGCGACTGCGCGGCCAGGTGGAGCGCCACCAGCGAAGAGGAGCACGCCGTGTCCACCGACAGCGCGGGACCTGTGAGCCCCAGGACGTAGGAGACGCGTCCGGAGGCCACACTGGGCGCCGTGCCGGTGAGCACGTGCGTCTCCCCGTCCTCGGCCGGGTGGTGCAACGGGGGTCCGTATCCCTGGTCGGTCACGCCGACGAAGACTCCGGCCCTGCTGCCGCGCAACGCGTGCGGGTCGATGCCCGCCCGTTCCAGCGCCTCCCAGCTCGTCTCCAGCAGCAGCCGCTGCTGCGGGTCCATGGTCAGGGCCTCGCGCGGGGAGATGCCGAAGAAGTCGGCGTCGAACTCGCCCGCGTCGCGCAGGAAACCGCCGTTGCGGGCGGCGGAGAACCCGGGTCCGCCGGGGACGGACAGCGCCGCCAGGTCCCAGCCGCGGTCGGCGGGGAACGGCGTGATCGCATCCGTGCCCGTGGCGACGAGCCGCCACAGGTCGTCCGGGCCGGTCACTCCGCCCGGGTATCGGCAGGCCATTCCCACGATCGCGATGGGGTCGTCGGCTGCCGGAGCGGACGGCGCTCCGGGAACGGCGGTGTCCTCCTCCGTTCCAGTGCCGCCGAGGAGCGCGTCGAGGTGTGCGGCCAGACCGAGGGCCGAGGGGTGGTCGAACACCACTGTGGCGGGCAGGGTCAGCCCGGTGGCCCGGGCGAGCCGGACGCGTAGCTCGACAGCGGTGAAGGAGTCGAAGCCCATGTCACGGAAGGCCTGGTCGGTGGCGATCGCCTGTGCGGAGGTGTGTCCCAGGACCTCGGCGGCGTGTTTCCGGACGAGTTCCACCAGGAACGCGGAGCGTTCCCGTGCCGCCAGGTCCGCGAGCCGCGCCGTGAGCCCCGGGTCCTGGTCCTGGCCTTCCGACTCGGCCGGCCGGGCCGGCGCGTCCGCGCGGGCGGCTTCGGGGAGGGCCGACAGCAGTGGGCTCGGACGCGTCGCGGTGAACGTCGGCAGGAAGCGGGGCCAGTCCAGGTCCGCCACGACGAGCGCGGTCTCGTCCTCGTCCAGGGCCCGGTGGAGTGCGGAGACGGCGAGGTCCGGCTGCATGGGCACGACTCCGAGCCGCCTCAGACGGCCGTCGTGCCCGGGAGTCGCGCCGACCATGCCGGCTCCGCTCCACGCGCCCCAGGCGATCGAGGTGGCGGTGCGGCCCCGGGCCCGGCGGTGCGCGGCGAGGGCGTCCAGGAAGGCGTTGGCAGCGGCGTAACCCGCCTGGCCACCGCTGCCCCACGCCGCCGCGCCCGACGAGAACAGCACGAACGCGTCCAGCGCGGCACCGGCCGTCAACTCGTCCAGATGCCGTGCGCCGGCCGCCTTGCCCGCGAGTTCCTCGTCCAGCCGGCGCGTCGTCAGGGACTCCAGGGCGACGGTCCCGGTGCTCACTCCGGCGGCGTGGACGACCGTGCGCAGCGGCACGTCGTCCGGGATCCCCGCGATCACCCGCGCCAGAGCGTCCCGGTCCGCCA
>NZ_BMUI01000041.1 GCF_014650115.1 Streptomyces olivaceoviridis
GAAATCTTCATCGACGGCGGCGCCAACCAAGTCTGACCACCACCAACGCACCCACCCCCGTACCGGAGGAACACCGTCATGCACATCGGCACCACAGGCATCTGGAGTCCGGAACTGCGCCTGCACGGCGACAGCGGAGAGATCGCCGACGCCGCGGCCGAGCTCGATTCCCACGGCTGGGGAGCCCTGTGGATCCCCGGTCTCGGCGGGGGTGACATCCTCGGCGACACCGAACGGCTCCTGGCCGCCACCAGGAACACCACGGTCGCGACCGGCGTGCTGAGCATCTGGCGCCACCCCGCCGAGGAGATGGCCGCCGGGCACGCCCGGCTCCGCAAGGAGTACGGCCACCGCGTCCTCCTCGGCCTCGGCGTCAGCGACGCCGCAGCCGCCCAGCACGCCGGCGGGACGTACCGTCCCCTGGCCGCCCTCGGCACCTACCTCGACCGTCTCGACCAAGCCCCCGAGCCGGTACCCGCCGACGAGCGACTCGTAGCCGCCATGGGCCCCAAGCTCACCGAGCTCGCCGCCCGTCGCAGCGCCGGCACCCATCCCTTCCTCGTCACCCCCGACTTCACCGCCGGCGCACGGGCCGTCCTCGGACCCGGCCCCCTCCTCGCGCCCTACCAGGCCGTCGTCGTCGATCCCCGTCCGGACAGCGCCCGGGCCACCGCGCGGGGGTTCCTCGCCCCCTTCATCGGCATGGGGCACTACGCGAAGAGTCTGCTGCGCCAGGGCTTCTCGGAGGACGACCTCGCGGGCGGCGGCAGCGACCGCCTCATCGACTCCGTCGTCGCCTGGGGCAGCGTCGACGCCGTCGACGAGCGCGTCAAGGCACACCTCGACGCGGGCGCCACCCACGTCGCCCTCCACGCCATCAGCGCCGACCCGGGACTGCCGCGGGCACAGTGGCGGGAGCTCACACCTCTGGCCCGCTGACCGGCCGCCGACGCGGAACGCCGCGAAAGGTGACTGAAGCGTCAACCTTTTCCTATCATGGTCCCATGACTGAAGAACCCCGTTGGCTCTCCCCTGACGAGGGACGAGCATGGCGCGGACTCCTGCGCATGCACGATCTTCTGGTCAATCAAGCCGGCCGGTCCATGCAAAGCGAATTCGGGCTGTCCGCGACCGACTACACCGTACTCGCCGAGCTCACCCGCGCCCCGGACGACCACCTGCGCGTGATGGAGCTCGCCAAGGTACTGGGGTGGGAGAAGAGCAGGGTGTCGCACCACCTGTCGCGCATGGTCAAGCGCGGTCTCCTCACGCGTGAGGACTGCGCCGACGACGGGCGGGGGGCCTACGTCACGGTCACCGCGACCGGCCGCGCGGCCATAGAGGCAGCCGCGCCGCGGCACGTCGAAGACGTCCGCCGTCTGTTCCTCGACCACCTCACGCCCGGCCAGATCGTTCTGCTGGCGGAGATCACCGACACGGTCATCGAGAAGATCAGCCCGCAATAGCGCCGGTGCACGGGGCGTGCGAGGCACCGCTCGGGTGACCTCGTTCCCGGTGCTCCGCGCACACGCGGAATGAACCGAGCCCCTCATCGTTGAAGGAAACATGAAAAAGATCGGGTTCCTGTCCTTCGGGCACTGGACGCCGTCACCGCACTCCCAGACCCGCTCCGCGTCGGACTCCCTGCTCCAGGCGATCGACCTCGCGGTCGCGGCGGAGGAGCTGGGAGCCGACGGCGCCTACTTCCGGGTCCACCACTTCGCGCGGCAGCACGCCTCCCCCTTCCCGCTGCTCGCGGCCATCGGCGCACGCACCACCCGGATCGAGATCGGCACCGGTGTGATCGACATGCGCTACGAGAACCCCTTGTACATGGCCGAGGACGCCGGGGCCGCGGACCTCATCTCCGGAGGCCGCCTGCAACTGGGCATCAGCCGGGGCTCCCCGGAGCAGGCGATCGACGGCTGGCGGTACTTCGGTTACCGGCCGCCGAAGGACGGCACCGACGCCGACATGGCACGCGCGCACACGGAGACCCTGCTCGACGTGCTCAAGGGCGAGGGCATAGCGCAGCCCAACCCCAGTCCCATGTTCGCCAACCCGCCGGGGCTGCTGCGCGTAGAGCCGTACTCCGAGGGCCTGCGCGACCGCATCTGGTGGGGGTCCGGCTCCAACGCGACCGCGGTGTGGGCCGCCGAGCTGGGGATGAACCTCCAGAGCTCGACGCTCAAGGACGACGAGAGCGGCGAACCGCTGCACGTCCAGCAGCGCAAGCAGATCGAGGCGTACCGGGAGGCGTGGCGGGCCGCGGGCCACACCCGCGAGCCACGGGTGTCGGTCAGCCGCAGCATCTTCGCGCTCGTCGACGACCGGGACCGCGCCTACTTCGGCCAGGAGCGCGCCTCGAAGGACCAGATCGGCTACATCGACCCCGACACCCGCAGCATCTTCGGCCGGTCCTACGCCGCCGAGCCCGACGTACTTGTCAAACAGCTCGCACAGGACGAGGCCGTCGCCGCCGCCGACACCCTGCTGCTCACCGTGCCCAACCAGCTCGGCGTCGACTACAACGCGCACGTCATCGACAGCATTCTGACCCATGTGGCACCGGAACTCGGCTGGCGCTGACACCCGAGAGGGGTGACGGACCGGTGCGGGGTCATCGGTTCCGGGGCGGGTGAGCGCGTGGCGGGCCGCCGCGGGGGCCACCGGCCCCGGGAGCGGGTGAGCGCCGGCCGGCCGGCCCGTCACCGCGGACCGGACGGACAGGCCGGCCGCCGGACCGCCTCGTCCGTGTCGCGGGAGGGACCTCCGGGGCCGACACGGGGGCTCTTCCTTCCAGTTCCTGTTGCTCCCCTGTGATGAGTCGCCCCGAGTCGATCGGCGGTCTGAGACGATTCCGTCATGTGCGCAGCCCAAAGACCCCCAGAGGACCCCTCGCTCCGGCTGACCGTGTCGGCGCGTGAGCGCATCCGAGCCGTTGTTTTCGACGCCAACGCCTACGGCGTAGCCCGACCGAACGTGCAGCAGCTCACTAGGCTTGCCGGCCGCCTCGCCGGCATCGGCATCGAGACCTGGGTACCCGAGCCCGTGGCCTGGGAGTGGGCGGAGCACGTCTCCCGCGACTGGGAAGCCGTCAAGAACGCCGCCAGGCAGGAGCGCGACCGGATGAACCGGGCCGGCATCCCGGTCGCTGTGCCCACGCCGCCGTACGACAGCAGAGAAGCTGTCATCGACGCGGTTCTGGCCAACTTGAGTGCGATACCGCATGTGAGGATCGTCGAGCTGACGGGCGGCAGCGCTGTCGAAGGTCTGAAGGACCAGGTCCTTCAACGCAAGCCGGCCAAGACCAAGGGTGGCACCCCGGAGAAACCCGGATCCGCGGTCAAGACGGGAGCAAGCGACAGCGCGTGGCTGCGCGACGTACTGGACCTCGCCCCGCCGGAGAAGATCCTCATCGTCGGAGCGGACAAGGACATCGACGCGGCGTTCAAGGCATGGGGCAGGCCCATGCCGCTGATACGCACGCTGGACAAACTGCGGGCGACCTTGTTCGACGTCACCGTGGACGACGGACACGCGCAAGCGGCCATCGCTCGCCACCTCGTGAGCCGGCTGCCCGCAAACACCTTCGACAGTGACGGCACGGGCTTCGACATCGGCCACATCACGGGGTTGGAATCCGCGATCACCCACAGCACCGACGGTGACGGCAGCAGCCTCAGCGTCTACGGAGCCAGCGTGACGCGCCTGTTGGCCCTCGCCGGAGTGGGCGAGGTGAGCATCGGGGACGACGTGTCCGACGACTCCGCTCGGAAGGAGCCGGCGCACACGCGGCGCCCCGACGACCTCGGATCCGCCGATCACGTGACCGCCTACGCCACGGCCTACTTCCTGGCGGAGGGCGAAGCGACGGTACAGACGCTGTACAACGGCGGTGATCCGGAAGTGTCGGTCCTGCACTACGACAACATCCTGGTCCGGGCTGAGCTCAGCTTCCACTTCACCGACGGGTTGATCACCGCTGTGGAGGCCGAGGCCGAGGCCGAGGCCACGCTGATCAAGAGCGCCTACGACGACGACAGCGACGCCCTTCACCGGCTGGATGAGGCGCTGACCTGGGTGCCGGGCCTCGAACTCGAAGTGGCGCCGCTCCTCTCCTCGGATTCCTCAGAACTCTCCACCCGGATCCAAGGAGTCCCGAGTCGGGTCAGTACCACGCTGACTCCCAGGGACGGCGCCTGGGAGCTGGAGCTTGCCATCGAGCATGACGGAGCCGATGACAGCCTCGACCTGCTGGAGGTGAGCTGCGACTACGACTCGGGCCCCTGGTGGGGCGGCCACCGCGACGGCGTCCAAGGGCCTGACGCCTACCAGGTGGGGGTTTCAGGACCCGATGTCCTGGGATCCCACGGCCTCTGGACGGTTCCGGCATGGATCATCAGCAGAATCGACTGGGAGGCCTTCGAAGCATCAAGGTCCCCGCAGCAGCCGAACTCCGAGCATGATGACTGAGCGGCTTGAGTGTGGTCGCAGGCTCAAAAAGGGGGGTCTACGAGCCGGCCGATGGGCCGGACGGCACACCGGCGCTCCTCTATGACGCAGACCGGATCGCGGAGATGTCGAACTGTAGTCGGACCTTCTCGCTCACCATGGTGCCGCCCGTCTTGAGGCGCTGGTTGTAGGCCAGACCCCATTCGGTGCGGTCGATGGTGGTGGTGCCGTCGAAGCCGGCTCGCTCGTAGCCGAACGGATCCAGGACCGACCCGAGGTAGTCGAGTTGCAGGTGGACGGGCCGGGTGATGTCGCGGATGGTCAGGTCCCCGGTCATACGGAAGCTCCCACCGCCTTCGTGGCTGGTGGAGGTGGAGCGGAAGATCATTTCCGGGTAGCGACGCGCGTCGAAGAAGTCGGGGCCGACGATGTGCGCGTCCCTTTGCTCCACGCCCGTGTCGACGCTGGCGACCCGGACGACGAGCTCGGCCCGCGACTCGGAGGGCCGGGCTCCGTCGAGGTACAACGTGCTGTCGTAGTCGGTGAAAGCCCCCCGGACCGTGGTCACCATGGCGTGCCTGACGGAGAATCCGACGCGGCTGTGGGAGCGGTCGATGGTCCACAGCCCGGTCAGTGCCTGAAATGCCGGGTCGAGCGGGACACTTCGGGGCTCGTCCGCCGTTTCGGAGGTGCCGGTGCCGACAGCCGTGGTCGGGTCGATGACAGCGCTCTGGCGGCGACTGAAGATTCCCATGTTCGTGAGCCCTTTCCATCGGACCGCTCCGTGCTATCACGGCTTCGCCGGCACTGCCCGGCGAGATGGGTGGTCTCGTCCGGTCTCCATGCGGTCCACTGCGAAGCTGTACAAGATCAGCATGATGTGGGGTGCGCTGCCGGACGGGCCGCGTCAGCACACCGTGAACCCCTGGGAGACCTCTGTCGGACCGCAGTCCGCGTCATGCGTCTCCCTGTGCGGTCCTACTTCGGCGGCGTGGGCGTGTCGTGGGTGTGGTACATCGCCTGTACGTCCAGCTCCAGTTGGACGGTCGGGCCGACGACGGCGATGCCACGGGCCAGCATGGAGCGCCAGTTGAGTGTGAAGTCCTCCCGGTGGAGCTCCGCCTTCGCGAGGGCCGCGCAGCGCAGTTCCTGCTCGTAGCCTCCGTTGACCGTACCGAGGTAGGTCGTGTCGAGTCCGACGGAACGGCTGGTGCCGTGCATGGTGAGTGTGCCGTGCAGGGTCCACTTGGAGCCGCCACGGTAAGCGAATCGGGTGCTGGTGAAGTCGATGTAGGGGAAGCGTTCGACGTCCAGGAAATCGGCGGAACGAAGGTGATTGTCACGCGTGTTGTTGCCGGTGGAGATGCTGGAGGCGTCGATGCGCACCGAAACGTGTGAGTCGGTCATGTTCGGTGCGACACGGATCCCGCCCTCGAAACGGGTGAAGCGCCCGTGGACGTGGGCCATGCCCACGTGCTTGGCTATGAACCGGATGGCGGTGTGCGGAGGGTCGAACAGCCAGGTTCCGGCTGTCGGGAGTTCCAGCTGCCGGGCGGGTTCGAGCGCGATGTGCCTCGGGGGCAGCGCCACCCCGGGGGCGATGTCCAGTTCCTCGCGGGCGGGTGACAGACCCTCGGCCACGGTCAGCACGCTGTAGGAGCCCGGTGACAGTGTCGCCATGAAGTAACCGTGGGGATCCGTGGTGCCCCGCGTGGCCACCCGGTGGCTGTCGCGCGCGGTCACCGTGACCTCGGCTCCGCCCATGGGCTGCCCCGTGGGATCTACGACCATGAGGCCGAACGCCCCGGCACCGGACGGCAGGGGGACCGAGAGGCTTGGCACGGCACCAGAGGCGCCGCGGGAATGCCGACGTCGGAGCAACCTGAGAGCCATTGAGTTCACCTTTCTCCACATGCGTTGCCGTCACACGGCCCGCTCAGCTGCTCGCGTTCGCGGTCGCCAAGAATCGCCTACGGCAGAGGGACGGGCGCGAAGCGAACAGTTCATTGGCGATCATAGAGCCGTCCATGCACAGGCTTCTGGCCACTGAATCGAGGCTGCTCAACCCCCTGCGGGTGGATGCGGGGTCACCAATCAGTGCTCCCACCGGCCATATCACGGCCCTCGGCTTCATCTCTTTGCGGCAAAGCTGTGGTGAAGGGCACAGAAGGGAAACGCGATGTTCACAAGCAGTCTGCGGTTTCACCACGGACCCGACACGAGGGAGAGGCGGTATTCCGACGCTGCGCTGTTCCTGCCCGCGTCTCCATCGGCACTTTGCTCGGTGCACAGCGCGGCGACCGCAGCAGACGCACCGTACCGCCGAGTCATCGGCAGCGAGGGCAAGATCCGGACATGTGCGCTGGGGTAGCTACGGCAGAGGGACAAGTAGCTCGGAGTGAGCGGGGTCGGTGGTCCACTGGTCTGCTCCAGGGCCAAGGCGCCGGCTACGGGGAGATCAGCGTCAAGACCGGCATCCCAAGACCTCCCCGCACCGCTACCTGAAGGGGGAGCGGTGCAGAGAGCCGGGGTGGTCGTCGCCTACCTGCTATCGGTCCGTTCCAGCGTCGTCGGGCCCGAAGCCACCGCGCTCGCGGTCGGCTCGATTCGGCTACGCGTCGCGCCTGTGCAGCAGCAGGCTGCCGACCAGCAGCGCAGCCGCGGCCCACGCCGCGAGCACGCCCAGGCCGGCCCACGGGCCGATGGGCAACTCGTGCAGATGGACGGTGGCTTGGACCGCGAGTCCGGCGGTCATGGGCGAGATCTGCTGGAGGTGGCGCTGCCACTCCGGGTCGTTGACCACCTGGGTGACGACCGGGAAGAGGTAGAGCAGCCCGAGCACGATCCCGATGGCGGTCGCCGCCTCCCGTACCGCCGTCGCCACGCCGAGGCCGAGCAGGGCGATCAGGACGAGGTAGAGGACCGAGCCGACGGCCGCGCGCAGGGTCGGGCCGTCGGCCAGGGACAGCGGGGCATAGCCGTGCGCCTCGGTGAATCCGTTGCCGGGCAGGATGGAGCGGCCGACGAGGAGGGAGGCCAGGACGGCAGCCGTCCCGGAGGCCAGGATGACCGTGGTGAGGACCGTCGCCTTGGTGGTGAGGACGGTGATCCGGTTCGGCACCGCCGTGAGCGTGGTGTGGATCATCCCGGTGCCGTACTCGCCGCTGACGGCCAGCACCGCGAAGACGGCGATGACCGCCTGCCCCACGGTGACGCCGGTCAGGGCGAGCTTGACGGCGTCCTGGCCGCACCCCGCGTCCGGGCACTTCACGGCCTTGGCGGTGCCGCCGCCGACGGCCACGGTCAGCCCGACGGCGAGCAGGAGCAACCTGCCCATTTCCCCCGCGGTGCGCAGCTTCGTCCACTCCGCGCGCAGGGCGCGGCCGAAGTCCCCTCGCCACGCGCCGTTCGCCGTGCTCGTGAGTCGTGCACCGCTCAGGACACTCATACGTCCCTCCCGCGCAGCCGCACCACGGCCAGACCGAAGGCGAGCGCCGCGTATCCGCACAGGACGGCGAGGCCGGCCCAGGGCGCCAGCGGGTAGTAGCCGGTCGACGGCTCGTACACGCTGAGCACCTGCGCGTACCGCGGCAGGGTCTGCTGGATGGCGAAGCCCGCAGCCGGGGTCACCCGCAGCAGCCACTCCGAGGCGCCCGGGGGCAGTACGCCGGAGGTGGCAAGCAGGAAGGGCAGCACGATCGACGCGATGACCAGGGCGACAGCCGCGCCGCTGCGCCGCAGCAGGGCACCGACGCCGAGAGCGAGCACGGCGGCGGCCACGCAGAGCAGGCCGGTGCCGACCATGACGCGCACGTCGGTCGCCGACGTGACGGGGAAGACATGGAAGCCCCTGCCGCGCGCACTGTGTTCCCCGATGGGAATGGTGATCGCGGCGGCCACCAGGCCGATGGCGCACGCGACGCCCCCTGCCACCAGCGCCTTGGCACCAAGCACCCGGCCCCGCGGGGGAGTTGCCGCCACGGTGGTACGCAGCAGACCGCGCCGGTACTCGCCGGTGATGAACACCGTGCCCACGGCGATCACCACGATCAGCCCGGCGAAGGTGCCGACGAGGAAGTTCTCGACGGAGAATCCGACGCCCATGACGGGCCCGCCGACGACCGGTGCGATGTCACCGGCCCCGGTCACGGTGAACCCGCCGCCGTCGGTCTGGGTGAAGCCGCCCTTGGTGGTGTTCGTGTAGCTGCCGGAGGTGCCCGCGTCGCCGCCCACCTGTGTGCCGCTCCACGCGCCCTGGGACCAGCCGCCGGTGAGGACAGGGCGGTCGAAGGTGCCGGTGGCCACGGCGGGGCTGAAGCCCGTGCCCGCCGCGGTGTCCTGCTTCGCCTCCGGCGACGTCGCGAAGAGCCCGGCCCGCACGGTGCGCGCAAGCCCCGGCAGCTGCGCAGAGCCGACCTTGGTCCAGTGGGAGCCGTCGGTGGAGGTGGAACCGGTGAGACTGTCACCGGAGCGGACCAGGCGCAGCCAGCGCGGGGACTCCTGGGAGACCTGGCCGGAAGGGCCCGCCGTGTCGTGCGTGTAGTCGTACTGCATGCGCACGCCGTGGCCGCCGGTGGCCATGACCGCCGCGTACGGGGATCCCTGGGTGAGGCTTTCCTTCACGATGATCCCGGCCTTCGCCCAGGGCTGGGCGCCCTGGGCCGTCTTGCCGGTCCCGGCGTCGACCACGCCGGCCAGCGACCGCAGGGGAACGGTGAGGGTACCTTCGCCGGTGAGCGTCTTGTGGACGAAGTAGAAGCTGTCGTTGACGGCCTCGCCGCCGGGGCCCTCCGGGTACGAGGCGGAGTCGGCGCCTCGACCGCCGGGGGCGGGGGCGGCCGTGCCGAGCAGACCGACCACGATCGTCACCAGGAGCGCCCCCGCCATGGCGAGGACCCAGCCGCGTACCGTACGGAACTTCGTCCACTCGGCGTGCAGCGTCCTGAGGAACCCGCCCCGCTCAGCGCGCCTCGTGGCCGGGGGGCGAGGGGTGAGGGTGGCGGTCATCGCGTGGCCTCCCCCGCCGGGATGCCCCGATACTCCACCGCGTCCCGGGTGAGCTCCATGTACGCCTCTTCGAGCGTCGCCCGGTACGCGGACACCTGGGAGAACGGCACCCCGTTCCGGGCGAGCAGGGCCACGATCTCCTCGTCGGGCAGGCCCGTGACGCCGAGGGTGTCGGGGCCGGTGGCGAGAACTGTGGCGCCCGCGCCGTGCAGCACCTGGCCGGCGCGCGGAAGCGCGGAGGTACGCAGAGTGACCCGGCCACCGGACGCCTCGGCAAGCAGCTCGGACACGGAGGTGTCCGCGACGACCCGGCCGCGGCCGATCACTACGAGATGGTCCGCGGTGTCTTCGAGTTCGCTCATCAGGTGACTGGAGACCAGGACGGCGCGGCCCTGCCGTGCCAGCGACGACAGGAAGCCGCGCATCCACACGATGCCGTCGGGGTCGAGGCCGTTGAACGGCTCGTCCAGCATGACGACCGGCGGGTCACCGAGCAGCGCCGCCGCGATCCCCAGGCGCTGGCGCATGCCCAGAGAGAAGCCGCCGGCCTTGCGCCGAGCCGCCGGGCCCAGGCCGACCTGATCGATGACCTCATCCACCCGCCGGGCCGGCACGCCCTGTGAGTGAGCCAGCCACAGCAGGTGGTTACGGGCGGTGCGGCTCGGCTGCAGCGCGGAGGCGTCGAGCAGCGCCCCCAGATGCCGAAGCGGGCGACGCAGGGTGCGGTACGGCACCCCGTCGACCAGGGCCTCTCCCTCCTCAGCCGCGTCAAGGCCCAGGATCACGCGCATGGTGGTGGACTTGCCCGCGCCGTTCGGGCCGACGAAGCCGGTCACCCGTCCGGGCCGCACGGTGAACGTCATCCCGTCCAGAGCCAGCTGTGGCCCGAAACGTTTACGCAGACCGATGACCTCGATCGTCGCCTTCGTACTCTCATCGCTCATGGGCCCCACCCTGCGACGGAGCGGGTTACAGGGACCGAACGGCCGCTGTCATGTCGCTGTTAGGCGCCTCGGCTTAGCCTGGCCTGGTACGTGTCCTGGTGCGGTGGCGAGGGGGGAGCATGCGGATGGAATGGGGTCCGCCCCGACGGCTCGCGGGCCTGACCGCCCGGCTCAGCCTGCGCCGTGGCACTGCCCGCACCCGCTTCACCGCCTTGTACGTGACTCTGTTCCTGCTGTCGGGGACGGCGCTGCTCGCCATCGCAGCCGTGGTGGCGTCCGGAGGATCGAGGGACAGCCAGACCGCCCCCGACGGCGGCACCGATCAGCCCGCCACGGCGGCACAGGCCCAAGGCCGCATCGACGACCTGGAGCAGCAGCTGGCCCAGGCGCACGCCACCCAGTCCCAGCAGATCCTGATCGGCTCCGCCATCGCCCTCGGCGTCATGGCGGTGATCTCGGTCGGCCTCGGCTGGTTCGTCGCCGGCCGGGTGCTGCGCCCGCTGCGCGTGATGACAGCGGCCACCCGCCGGATCACCGCCGACAGCCTGCACGAACGCCTGGCCATCGGCGGCCCCGGCGACGAGGTGAAAGACCTCGCCGACACCATCGACGACCTCCTCGGCCGCCTGGAGGGCTCCTTCGACGCCCAGCGCCTCTTCGTCGCCAACGCCTCCCACGAGCTGCGCACCCCACTCACCACGATGCGGGCCTCCCTGGACGTGGCTCTCGCCAAGCCGGGCCCAGTACCCGAGACCACGGCCACGCTGGCCGCCCGGATGCGCGCCGAACTCGACCGGGTGGACCGCCTGCTGGAGAGCTTCCTCGTCCTGGCTCGCACCCAGCACGGCGAATTCACCGACTCGGCGCCCCTCGCCCTCGGCCAAATCGCGCTGACCGCCCTGACCGGACGGGCGAAGGACATCGCGGCCAAGGGCCTGACCGTGCGCGAAAACCGGATCGACGACTCCGCGTGGGTGTGGGGCAGCCAGACGCTGCTGCATCGCATGGCCGACAACGTGGTCGACAACGCGATCGCACACAACGAACCCGGGGGCTGGATCAGCGTCGCTGTACGGGCCGAAGGAGACCCCGCGGACACAGTGTCCCTCGTCGTCGAGTCCAGCGGACCGGTCCTCAGCCAGCGGCGGGTGGCGGACCTCGCGCAGCCTTTCCGCCGCCTTGGCGCCGACCGGACCGGCACCGGCCAGGGCAGCGGCCTCGGCCTCTCCATCGTCGCGGCCATCACCCAGGCCCACCACGGCACCCTGGAACTGCGCGCCCGCCCCGACGGCGGCCTGCGCGTCACCATCACCCTCCCGCGTACGGACGGCAGGGCGACGGCGCAAGCCCCCGGCACGGAGACGGGCGTGACGCGTTGAGAGTCCTGGTGGTCGAGGACGCCCGCCCCCTCGCCGAAGTCATCGCCGAGGGACTGCGCGACCAGGGCATGGCCGTGGACATGGCCCATGACGGGCTCGACGCCGCGGCCAAGCTGGACGTCAACGCGTACGACGTCGTCGTACTCGACCGCGACCTGCCAGGCATCCACGGCGACACCCTCTGCCAGATGATCACCGAGCGGGACGGCCGCGTGATGGTCCTGATGCTGACCGCCGCCGACTCACCCGGCGACCGCGTCAGCGGCCTGACCCTGGGCGCCGACGACTACCTCGCCAAGCCCTTCCACTTTCCCGAACTCGTCCTGCGCATCCGCGCCCTGGCCCGCCGCCGCCCCGCCGCCCGGTCCCGCACCCTGAACGCGGCGGGCATCGAACTCGACCCGATGCGTCGCACCGCCAGCCGCGACGGCCACCAACTCGACCTCTCTGTCAAGGAATTCGCGGTACTCGAAGCCCTCCTGAACGCGAGCCCCGCTTTCCTCAGCGCGGAGGACCTCCTCGAACAGGTCTGGGACGAACACGCCGACCCGTTCACCAACACCGTCACGGTGACCATCAGCCGCCTGCGCCGCAAACTCGGCGACCCCCCGGTCATCGCCACCACACCCGGCGTGGGGTATCGGATCATCGACCCAGCCGTACCACCCGACTGAGCAGCCGCCAGGCCCAGCGGCCCGCGAGCGGAGGCCGTGCTCAGTGCACCCGACTCCAGTCATCTGCGCAGCAGGCGATGTCCGGGGCGTTGTCCATGGCACCGATCAGCGCCTTGTGCAGGTCGGTGACCGAGTAGACCGGGGCCCACGCCTGGCCGGCGCACTCCGGGTCGACAGGGCAGGGCAGCAGGATGTCGAAGCCGAAGTCGCCCTGGCCGTCGACGTCGTCGCGGTACGCCAGGGTGAGGTACTGCTGTCCGAGGCGGATCTCCGCGAGGCGGTCCCGGCCGGTCACCAGGTCCGAGCCGGGCCGCCAGCGCCACAGCGGCAGGATCTCCGGGCCGAAGAAGCGGCGGACCAGCAGCAGATCGCCCAAGCCGGTGCCGCCGTCGCGCCCGAGTTCGGCCTCCCGGGCCTGCGAGAGCCGCTTCAGGAACGGCTCCAGGCGGTACAGGGCGTCGGCGAACACGATGATGTCGAAGCCTTCGGCGGCCAGCCGCTGGTGCGAGTGGACCATCGCCTGGTGCTGGGCGCGGACGACGTCCTCGGGCACGCGCCGGTTGTCCGGCCGCGGGCCTGACGTCGTCCGGGCCCCGGCAGGCCAGGACGGAGTCTTCGCAGCTCAGTGGCTATGAGTCGGCACCGTAAATCGCGACATGTATGGCGCAAGGGATATCGGCTGGCTTCACTCGTCCGTGCTCACCGGCCGAGTCGGCGGAGCGGAGCCAGGCGAGAGCAGCCGGTCAGAAATTCGCGTGTCCTCTTGGTGAGGCCGTGCGAGCATCGGCAGGTGATCGACGATGAGGAGCTGTTTGCCGCCGACCTGATCGGAAGGCGACTGCTGAAAGTGACCACGGCTTGGCATCACACGCCCTCGACCGGCTTGTCTCTGCGAGCCGACCAGCCGCATGGACCGTACTCGATGGAGGTGCACGGAAAAGGGATGCGGCCGTGTTGCCGAAGGAAGCCGGTGAGCCGGGTGGACCCCGGACTTCGGCGTCGAACAGCGTCATTCGCAGCACGGGCCACGCCTCCCGCCTCCGACGATGCAGCCGCGTGGTGTCCATCTCGCTGCGTTAACTGTTGGCTCGTGTGCCCGTCTGTGATGTCAACGTGCAACTGGCGGTTTCCCGTTCGACCCGAAGGACCGAGCCGTGCCCGACCGACCTGAGATCGGTCTGCATCTGCGGCTCTACCCGGTTCGTGGACGAGATGCGTGCGGCGAACCGTGATCTGACCTTCGCAGGTGTCATCGTCGTCGCGCCCGGCGAGGCAGACGAGTTGATCACCAACGAGCAGAAGATCGCGCTGGACGCTCTCCATCTGCGCAAGATCGACCTGGCTGACCGGGTTCTGGTCGTCAACCCGGGCGGGTATATCGGCAAGTCCACGAGCAGGGAGATCGCATACGCCCACGCCATCGGCAAGCCGATCTCGTTCACCGATCCCTCTGACCAGTAGACGCTTCGTGGTGCGCGCGGGCAACGAGTCTCGGCGTCCCGCTTCGCGTTTGCGGTCCACCGTGTGGCGTTGCTGATGCCCGCGCCGGTGAGGTCGGCGAGGACGGATGCCGGCAGGTCGGAGGCCAGGGCAAGACGGGCGCTGTTGCGGCTGGCGAGGCCTTCGAAGCCATGACGTCGGAGCAGTAGGCCGAGGTATTCGGACCGAATGGGTCGCGCGGGTTCCCGGCCGGGGAAGAGCCACGGTGTTGTGCTGGCTGTCTGGTTGGCAGTCCAGCGCCCCGCGCTTACTTTCCGCTGTTCAAGCAGCAGTTGATCGACTCTGGGCGGCAAACGCAGGCTGTGTCCATCGATGCTGAGTTCCACGGTGCCGCCGCTGACGATCACGTCGTGGATGGTGAGGCTGAGAAGCCGCGTGCAGGGAAATCCGAAGAGCAGTACCAGGGCTCCGACGGTGCGGACGATGCCGCGGGCCGGCCGACGGCGTCCGCGTCGGTCAGCGGGGGGTGCGGAGACTGCTGGTGTACACGTCCGTGCGGTTCTGTGGTGCGCCGGAGTGGGTCTCGGTGAGCACCGCCCGTACTCCCTTGCCGTCTGCCACCAGGCCTTGGTAGTCGCCGAGGAAGTAGCCCCCGGCGAACGGCGCTTGCAGCCAGTCGAAGATCCGCGAGATCCGTCGTTCGGTCCGGAGCCTCGGGTTTCCGTGCCGGAGCGTGGCCAGTTGGTAGGCGGTGGGCAGGGTGGTGGTGTTGTCGGGCTTGAGGAAGCGCAGGTCGTAGTAGGTGAGCGCGACCGTGCCCCGCTCGGCGACCGCGATCGACGGTGAGAAGGCCGGAACGCCCTTGGGGCTGATCAGCTCCGGGGTCCCCCAGGTGTGTCCGCCGTCGGTGGACCGCACAAGCTGGACGGAGTCGAACTTTCCACCGGAGAAGTCCGAGCCCTCGTAAGCCATGTACAGCGTGCCTGTCTTGGGGTCGACGGCCGGGCTCGGCAGGGTGGCCGCGGCGCGCAGCGGTGTGGCGGGGTCGTTCGGGTCGACCTCCGGTACGGAGGTGTCCCGGGCCACGGTGACCGGCGCGCTCCAGGTATCTCCGGCGTCGGTCGAGGTGACCACCTGGTAGCGGGCTTCGACGACGGTGCTCAGGTCGTCGGCGTAGGTGATCCGGTCGAAGAAGTCGTACAGGGTGCCGGTGCGCCGGTCGGCGACGATCAGATGGCCGATGGTCTGGGTGTTGGGCACGCCACTGGTGTCGACGAACGGCCGGGCCTTGCTCCAGGTGCGACCGCCGTCGCGGGTGAGGGAGATGTAGCCGGGGCCGTCGAGGGAACCGGGGCCGGGCGGGTCGTTGTCGAGGCGGTTCCAGACCTGGTAGGCGGTGCCCTTGCGGATCGGGTCGGCGGTGAGTGAGGGCTTGTCGTTGAAGAACGGCTGCTCGTCGACGTGCGTGGTGGTGAGGTTTCGCCAAGTCCGGCCGCCGTCACGGGACGTGACTGCCAGGAGGGCGCTGCGCGTGCTCTTCGTGAAGTCGACGCCCTCCCCGCCGGCGTAGACCGTGCCGTCCGGTCCGGTGCTCACCCAGGGGTCGGAGGCCCGTTCGTAGTCCGCGCCGCCGGGGGCGCACAGACTGAACGGCAGTGTGCTCCGGTGGAATGTGCGGCCGTCCGTGGTCCAGCCGGCCGCCAGGCCACGGGCGCCGCCGTCGTTCCAGCGGTCCTGCTGGAACACGGTGACCACGCGCTTGGGGTCGCGCGGATCGACGGACAGATACGGCTCCACCTCGGTGGCCGGGTAGACGATGCTGTCGGGGGACCTCGCTCCGATGGTGCACTTCGCGTACGGGTCGCCGTGGGACACCTTGACCAGTGGTGTGCCGTCGGGGTTCCGGTCTGCTGCGGCGGGAGTCGCGCCGGTGACCGTGACGAGCAGGAGCGCGGCGGTGGTGACGGCGGTCAGGGGCAGGAAGACGCGCATGCGGGATCTCCTCCGGGCCTGTCGGCCGGGGTACGGGGCCGCCGTCATCGGGGCGGCCTGGGGCACGGAGGCGTACCGGAACGCGAGGGTGGGCGACTCCGCTTGGTCCTCTTCGGCGTTGCGGCCGGTGCCCTTGATGGGCCGAACGACGGAGTCATCCCCGGGGTCGTCGAGGAGCACGGCGGAGCCGACCGGCGGGTGCACCGTGCCGGCCGGCTCCTTGGTCATGCTGTTACGGCACCGTCTCGTAGGTCCCCGGAGAGGGCCGTGGGCCGCGTGCCGGTCGGCGATGCCGGCGGGTGATCAATAGCAGCTGGGAACCCCGTCGGCCGGACTGGTTGCCCAGCCGTGCGCCGGCCGGTCAAGTGATCGCCGGCGTGGTCCCGTCAGGCAGCGCGCATGCGTGACGGACGTAGGGGCGTGAAACGATCTGTTCGCCGGCGGCCGTGCGGTCGTCTCGGGAGATGTTCGGGGACGAGGCGGCCCCGGCGCTGACAGCGCCGACGGCGCTCACGCCGGCAAGGGCTGTCGCGGCCAGGGCGAGGCCCAGGATTCCGCGCATGCGCACGAGGCCCGCGAGGCGAGGCTGGGCGCCGCCCGGGCGGTGGCTGCCCGGGCCCCGGAGAAGCATGACGTCACCGACCTCGACCGGCCCATCGGTACGCCGCGTGTGCGTCGGCAGGAGCGGGGCGACGTCGATGTCCTTGGCGTCGAGACCGCCCACCGGGGTCGCGTTGGGTCCGGGCAGGCCGGGGGTTGGGGAGACGGCCGTACCTGCCTCCTACCAGTGCCTCCGGCCGATGCCGGCGGGCGGCTGCCGCACGCGGTCCTCTAACGCGGTTCGTGGGCCGCCGCCCGGCAGGCACCGGTCGCGGCGCCGCCCGCCACTCCTGCCCCGGTCAGCCCGGTCACACAACCCTGTAGGTCTCCGACCACACCACGGCCGCAGGCCGCTGTGACGGAGTCGGAAGCGGTGGCACCGGCCAGTTCGGCCATCTGTGTGCAGGCGGGGATGTCCGCCCGGACCACGGGAGCGGCGAGGACCGCACCGCCGAGGGTGAGGATCAGGCCGGAGAGGGCACCGGCGGTACGGGTCGACGTGCGCATGGGACGCACCTGCCTTCCGGGTTGGTCGCGCCGACCTGGCCCCTGCGGGACGGATCCACGCGGTAAGGCCGCCTGGCGACGCTCGGTGCTGCCCCGGCCGGCGGGCTCACAGACTGACCACACGATGCTGCGCCGCGTCCATTGAGCGGCACCGGGACATGGTCGCCAGGCCGAAGGAGAGGGCCCCGGACCGGATGAGACGCACTCGGACCTCCCTCTTCTCGCGGGCCCCTCACTCCAGCGTCGCACCCTCTCCCCCGCCCGTCCTGGGCACCCGGGGGATGCCACGCCGAGTGACTGCCCTTGCGCGAAGCGCGGTGGCCGGCCCGTCCGGTCGACCAGGTGGTTCGGACGGGCCGGCGTCCCGCCCGGCCCGTCCCCTGCACACCGCCCAGGGCCGTGAGGGTGAGTGCATCCGCTACGGACCAGCGGGGTGTAGCTGATCTGGGGTGTTGCGACAAACCGTTGACCAGCCCGGGGTGTTGCGTTGGGCGGTGCTCGGTCGGGATATTCGCTGGTCGCCGCTTGTCGATGGTGGTCATACTGCCGCGATGGATCCTGTGACTCTTGAGACCGACCGTCTGGTGCTGCGGGCCTTCACAGCTGCCGACGTGGACGCGGTGTACGAAGCGTGCCAGGACGAGGACATCCAGTTCTACACCCCGGTGCCCGTGCCGTACCGGCGTGCGGACGCGGAGGAGCTCGTCGGCGAGAAGCTGCCCGCTCAGTGGGCCGAGGACAGGGACTACACCCTCGGCGCGTTCCGCAAGGACACCGGTGCCCTGGTGGGCTCGTACTGCCTGACCCTCGTCAGCCGTGGCGTCTGGGAGCTCGGTTACTGGGCGGTCAAGGAGCAGCGCGGACGTGGGTACTCGGTGGAGGCCGCTCGCGCCCTGTGCGACTGGGGCTGGACCACCCTCGACGTCCACCGCATCGAGTGGTGGGCCATGGCCGGGAACACCGGCTCGCGAGCCGTCGCCGAGAGACTCGGTTTCACCTTCGAGGGGACACTGCGCAATCGCGGCGTCGCCAACGATGGCAAGCCGCACGACTGGTGGGTGGGCGGACTGCTGAGGCCCTGATGCTCGTGAGGCTCAGGCCGGTGCTACGCCGGCTGCGTCGGCTCTTCTGCGGGACGTTCGAGGGCGTCTTCGGGGGTGCCGGCGAAGCCGTGGTGCTCGCGAGGTAGGGGGCGAAGCACCGGGTACCGGCGGATCCGCCGCCGTAGCGCAGACGCGTCTGTTCGCCGTCGTTCGATCGAGGCGTTCGACAGCGAACCCAGTCGTTCAGGCTTCCTCGTCAGAGGACCTGGTCGCTCTGCGGCCCGATGTCTTTGGTCCTGGTCGGCGTTCCGTCCGGGGCGAACGAGTGGTGGAAGGTGAAGGTGTGCGGCGCGGGGCCGTGGTCGTGGAGGTGTTCCAGCCTGGAAACCCCGTCCTGCCAGGTGGGTACCACGCCGTCGGAGACCCACCAGATCACGTGGTTCGGGTGCCCTGTCCTCTCGAACCAGTCGTAACGCCTGTTCAGCGCCGCACGGTGCAGACCGGTGTAGACGGCGTCGAAGGCGGGGCGCAGGTCGGTCCAGAGCGAGAGGGTCGCGGCCAGGGCGGTGGTTTCCACCGTACGGCCCTTGTTGTACCAAGTCGGCACGGCGAACTCTCCCCATGCACCCCAGTCCGCCTCGAAGAGCACGCCCCGGTCACCGTCTGCCGCTTCAGCACGCGCGAGGTATCCGGGGTGCTGGCTGATCTTCCGGTAGACGGCCTCACCCGTGTCGTAGAACTCGCGCGTGACAGGTGCGGGATCGGCGAGAGGTGACTTCAGGACGCCGAATGTGTACAGAGCAAGATGGGGCATGCGTCTCTCCCTGGTGGGGGTGCCTGGTGTGGGCCCGGTTCGGTGGCCGAGCCTGAAGGAACTCCTGTGCGACCGTGGGTGATTGCCGGAGACCAGGTGAAGGTAGCTGCCTCCGCGGGCGATGTCGAAGTTGCGTTTTTCCTGGCCGAATGGCCTACGGCCACGACACGCCGCGCAGCCGTCGGGGTTGCTCTCCCCGGAGACCGGCGGCACGTCCTGGCTCGCGAGAACACGTTGGAACCAGTTGCGCTCCACTTCAGCCATGTGCTGAACGAGGCCGAGCAGCGTCATCGGCGAGGGTGACGCTGCCGCAAGCCGTAGTTGGTCATCCTTGAGGCCCGGACACTTCAGGGCGAGAGTCGCGCGGTGAAAGTCCAACCACGCTTCCAGCATGGCGCGCTCGCCGGCGTGCGTGAACTTCACCGAAGGCCGACGGCCATCTCGCGGTGAAGCAGCCCATCGCCCGGGGCCCCGCGCGGGACGTCGGCGCATCCGCGTACTCGGTCATCGGCACAGCGGACGCTCCACGGCCGTGGTCCCGGTCAGCACGTCGTCGGCCGGGCTGCGGCCACGGCGGACGTAGCGGTCGGCGTAGGCCGCGACGGCGTCCATGACCCTGGTGCTCGCCCCCAGCCGGGGCAGGGCGTCCAGTGCCGCGGCGAAACAGGTCACGGCGGCACGCTTCAGGTCCGGGTCGGCAAGCCCGTGGCGCGCCGCGTCCCTCCACAGGGGATTGTGCGGCGCCGGGGTCCCGGCGGCCCGCTCGGCCAGGGGCTCCACCGCCCTGTTCGCGATCGTGGCGGCGCCCGGGTCGTCGAACAGGGCCGTGACCACCGCGAGCGGCACGATCCATCCGTCGTCGCCGGGCTGCGCGTCGATCATGCGCAGTTCCAGGTGTCCCCGTGGCCTGACGGGCGGAAACAGCGTGGTGATGTGGTAGTCCAGGTCCGCGTGGGTCGGGGGGCGCATGGTGCGCGAGCGGGTCCATTCGCGGAAGCTCAGGCCGTCCGGCACCTCCCAGGGGCCGTTGCGCCGTACGCACATCACGGGTGCGTCGAGGACCCGCCGGACCCAGGCGCGGCGCGGGTCGTGGGCCAGGGAGGGGCCGCCGGACCGCCCCGGGTCGAGTTCCGTCCACATCAGCTGCCGTGTCGACAGCCAGCCTGTGGACCGGCCTCCGGCCATGGGCGAGTTCGCGAACGCCGCGACCAGGACCGCGCCCAGGTGGTGTGCCAGCCACCAGCGGCGCGCGAATCCCATGACGCCGGGTTCCTCGCGTCCGGCGTCGAGGCACACCTGTACGGAGGCCGAGGTGCACATCAGGGTTCGCCCGGCCGGGCCGGTGCGGTCCAGGCAGGCCTCCATGGCGTCGTAGCGGGGTTCCCGCAGGAACCGGCGAGGCGGACTCCAGGGGTCCACGCCCATGCCGACCAGTGTCAGGCCGTGCTCGTGCAGCGCGGTGCGCACGGCCTCCAGGTCGGCCGAGACTTCCGAGACGCACTCGGTCAGCGAGGGGGCGGGCCGGGAGCTCAGCTCCACCTGACCGCCGGGCTCGACGCTCAGACCGGACGCCAGCGGCAGAGTGCGCAGTACGGCGTGGACCGCTTCCAGCCGTTCCCGGGCCACCGGGTCGTGCGGCGCACGCGCCTGGTGGACAAGCCATTCCACCTCGACCCCGACGCTGCGCGGCGGGCCGGTCCTGAAGCAGGTGGCCTCGATCAGCGCCTCCGCCTCCTGTTCGGTGACGGCGGGGCCGTCGACGCCGCACTCCGGTGAAACGACCATCCGGGAGCCTCCTGAGCCGCCTCGGGGCCGTCGGGGACCCGACGTCCGGTACGCGTACCGCTGCGCCTGCTGCAAGAGTCCGCCGTCAGGCCCTGCCATGACAAGGGCGCGCTTCCGGACGAGTGGGGGTCGGTGATCCGCAACGGATGACTCGGACGGCGCCGGGCCGGCCTCGGCGTCTCCCTTCTCCGGTCGTCGCGCTGCGGCCGTCGGCCCGGACCGCCGTCTCCGTCGGGACGGACGGACACGGCGGTTCCGGTGCCGTCATGCGTGCGGTCGCCCCGTGAGCGCCCCGGTGAAGTGTGTGACGGGGCGTTCCTGGCGTTCGCCGTCGACGGTGATGTCGACGGCCTCGTTGTAGAAGGCGAGGAGTCCCTCGACCGGGCCGACCGCGGGCAGCGGGTCCGGATAGCTCCAGACGATGTTCGCGGGGATGTCCGACTCGCCGCGCCAGGACCAGTACTCCGCTGTGCCCTTGTAGGGGCAGGCGGTGTGGTGGTCGGTGGGTTCGAACAGATCGAGGCGGACGTCCTCGCGCGGGATGTAGTAACGCGTGGGCAGGCCGGTCTCGAACAACAGCACGGGGCGGTGGGTGTCGGCGACGACCGTGCCGTCGATCTCGACCACGAGGTGGCGGCTGCTCGGGAGGGCGTCCACGCGTTTGTGCGGGTCGCGGGGGTGGACGAAGATCTCTTCCTCCTCCTCGTACCAGTGGTCGAGGCCCCGGCCGGCACGCCGGAACCATGCGAAGGCGATGTGGTCGGCGAGGTCGGCGGCCGGGAGGGTCCAGGCGGCGTTCTCCAGCAGCTCGCCGTCGATGTCGAGGTCGTAGAAGATCCGCGAGCCGGTGTGCGTGCCCGTCGGGGGGTTCTTCGCGGGGCGGAGCAGGTCCTCGCGGACCTCGGCGCGCGGGAAGGCGTACAGCGGGACGGGGACACCCGGCTCCCAGACCAGGACGGGGTGCCGGCTGTCGACGACCGTCACCTCGCCCTTGCGGCCGCGTACCCAGCGCTCGCTGGGTTCCCACAGGAGGCCTTCCGGGGTGCTCCGCACGGCTTGTGCGGTGGGGAAGGTGGTCATGAGCGGTTCTCCTCCGGCCGCCGTCTCACGCGGTGACGTCGGCGACGTAGGGACGGTTCTCGCGCCAAGCCGCCGGTTGCCCGGGGCGGCCGAACACGCGCAGGTACTCCTCGACGTTACCGCCGGCCCGTTCCCACACCGAGACGGGTGCGGAGTCGGAGCCGTCCGGGTCGGCGAACGCCGGCAGCGGTTCCACGACCGTGTCCAGGCTCGGGTGGACGAAGACCGCGGAGGAGCGCCGGGTCACCGAGCCGCCGGCCACCACGCGGTGCCGTCGGGGCGCCGGCCCTGGAGCCCCGCGTAGTCGCCCTCCTGGCGGAGCACCGTGAGCGCGGAGCTGTCGGCGTGCTCCAGGAGCAGCAGCTTCTCCTCGTCCTGGACGCCCGGGTACGGCCACTTGGGACAGTTGTTGACGACCAGCGTCGTGTAGACGTCGTCACCGAGCGGGAAGGTCCGCGCGGGGGACGTCCAGCACGCGCCCGTACAGGCCGAGAACGCGGCGGGCGACGCCCACGAAGGCGTCGTGATGTGGGCGGGCAGCCGCAGCCGCTCCGTCGGCCTGCACATCCACCGCATCCGCCGCGACCTCGGCCCGCGGGCCGCGGCTCTCCTGACGACGGAACGAGGCGTCGGCTTCCGCCTGCGCTCGACGGCGACACCGGCCGAGAGCGGCTGACGGCACTGGTCCCGGTCGCCGGCCCCGCCCTGTGGACGCACGGGAGGTGTGGAGCAACCTCCGGGACTCGCGGTCACACGGTGCCGGGCGGGATGGGTGTGGCCTGGTGGTAGTACATCTGCCAGGTCGCGTCCGCACCTTGCTTGCGCCAGAGCGAACTGCGCCGTGCCCGGTTTCCCTCCAGCGTGGTCTCGTAGGTGAGGTGCACCAGTCCGGGGGCCAGCAGGACACCGGTGAACTCCGAGGGCTCGTAGCGTGGACCGCCTTCTGCCGCACCGTCCGTCTCGGGCAGCGCGGCAAGCGTCTCGTCATACGTCCACCGCCGCCCCGAAGCGCCGACCTCCACGAAGTCCGGGTCCAGGAGTTGCCGGGCAAGCGAACGTGACGCGCGCACCTCGGGGTCCATGAGGCGCAGCTCACCCGCGATCGCTTCGCGTACCTCATCTGTCTCTCGGCTCATGCGGGCATCTTCGCCGAGGGGGCCAGGCCCATCGCAACCGAGTTGCCGGGCGGAGCACGGCTCGGCTTCAGGGCCGGCCGGCCGCAGCCGCACCTATCCCTCGCCCGCGTTCGTGGGCCGCGTGAATGCCGGAGGCTCCTGCAACCACCCCCGGCGAGCGGCCTGGACCGCGGCCTGGAAGCGGGTGCTGGCGCCCAGTTCGGTCATCAGATGGCGGATGCGGCGCTGGGTGGTGCGCTGGCTCCAGCCCTGGGCGCGGGCGATCGCCGCGTCCGTGCAGCCTGCGGCGAGCAGCTTGACGAGGGCGAGGTGGTCGGGATGGCCGGAGGCGGCGGGCGGGGCCGTGGGCGGTGCGGGGGCCTGGAGGGGGGATCCACGGTCCCACTCCGCTTCGAAGAGTGCTTCCAACGCGGTCAGCATCGGTGAGCGGTGGACCAGGTACGCGGCGAGGTGTCCGCCCGGGGCGAGGCTGAAGGGGAGGACCGCCTGCGCGTCGTCGACGATCAGGAGTTTGATCGGCAGTTGTGGTCGCACGCGGGCCTGTTCGCCGGTGCGTATGCTCGGCAGGATGTCGTCCCGGAGGCGGCCCGGCCAGGCGACCGCGCCCTGGTCGTAGAGCACGCGGTGGGTGACGCCGGAACGCTGTCTGCGGCGCTGGTCGTCCAGATTGCTGCCGGGGCGGTCCACGTAGGGCGGCCGGTCGAAGGTGCGGATCTGGCGGCGGGCGCCGGCGGTGATCCTGCGGACGGCGGCGCTGATGTCGTCACGGCCACGGAGCACTTCCACCGCGATGTCCGGGTCGGCGATCCGCAGGGCCTCGCGGTGTCTGTCGGTCAGTTGGCGCACCAACGCGCGAGCCGTGTCCAGCTGCCGTTCGCGTTCCTTGATCAGTTCCGTGACCGCGACATCGGGGGCGGTGGCGGTGAAGCGTGGGGGGCGGCCTGTCGATCTGGTCGCGAGACCCGATTTGACCAGGACGGACAGCAGCCGCCCCGCCGCGCTCGTACTCGTCCCGCAGGCGCTCGCCACCTCGGAGGCGGTGCTGTGGGGCAGACCGATCAGCGCCGTATAGACACGTTGTGCTTCATCGCCGAGTCCGACGACGTCAAGTTCCATTTCTCCTCCGGTCGTCCGGCCGTCGACCGCCGATGGGCGGGATGCGGCCACATCGGCAACCCTGCGCCCTCGTGTGTGCATTCCCGTCCTCGCCGCACGAAAAGGGGCGTTGTGCCGCCGTGACATGGGCCGGCGTCCTGGTCACATGTGTGCGCACCGGCGTCGGCCCTACGGCCCGACCGCCGTTGTGAACGGAGGCCGGTGCCGCGCGGCCGAGGGCTCGGCTGGTACGCGGCGCTGGTTTCGGCCTGCCGACAAGAGCGGGAGGAGGACTTCCGCGATCCCGGCGCCCCTGTGGCGCGGCGGCTCGATCAGAGCGGTGTACACCATCTCGGTTTCCGGCGACGTCATCTTCTGTTTCCGCTCCGCCAATTGCTGGCCGATGGCTGCCACCTGGCGCTAACCGGCCACCTCGACACCCTAGCGCCGGTTCCGCATGCGTTGGCATCTTCACTCCGGTGAGGCGGAGTTGACCGTCAGGTGGCTCGATGCGCGTCCCCTGGAACGTGCAGTCGCGAGTGTGGCGCGCCGGTGCGTCACGTGTCTGACGTCCCGCCACCGAGGCCGTGGTCTCCGGCCTCCTCGTAACAGCGGCCGTCCGCACCGACAGACGGCCGAACGGAAGGACTCTTGGGTTGAATCACTCCCGTAACCGGGCCGCGTCCCCACAGGGTGCGCGCGGGCCCCGACGGCGCCTGGCCGCGACCGTGGCGATCACGGCCGCGGCACTCGCGTTCTCCGCGCTGCCCGGCTCGGCCGGCGCCGCCCCCCTGTCCCACGCCCCCGACGGCGCCCGCACCACGGGAGCGCTCCGGCAGATCAAGGCGGCACCCAGGCCGGGGTCCGGGACCGTCCACCTGTCGCCCGGTCAGCGCCGGCGGCTCCTCGACCAGGCGGCCGACGCGGCGGCGGGCACCGCCCGTGCGCTGCGTCTCGGCCCTGAGGAGAAACTGATCCCGAAGGACGTGGTCCAGGACGCCGACGGCACGGTCCACACCCGCTACGAGCGCACCTATTCCGGGCTGCCCGTCATCGGCGGCGACCTGATCGTCCATGAGCGGCACGGAGGAGCCCGCACCGTCACCTACGCCTCCGAGAAGAAGCTGACCCTGCCGACGACCGCGGCCAAGGTGCCGGCCGCCACGGCGAAGAAGGCGGCCCTGGGCAAGGCCATGGCGAAGGGCACCCGCAAGACGGCCACGCACTCGGCTCCCCGCAAGGTCGTCTGGATGCTGGGTGACCAGCCGAGACTGGCTTGGGAGACGGTCGTCACCGGCGTGCAGCAGGACGGCTCCCCCAGCGAACGCCACGTCGTGACGGACGCCGCGAGCGAGGCCGTCCTGGAGAACGCCGAACACGTGGAGTCCGCCCAGGGCAACAGCCTCTACAGCGGGCAGGTCACGATCGGCTCCACCCGCCAGGACGACGGCACGTACGCCCTGATCGACCCCCAGCGCGGTGGCCACCGGACGCTCGACTCAAGTGTCACATCCAACGGTGTCCTGTTCACCAACGATGTCGACGTGTGGGGCGACGGTACGGCGGCGAACCCCCAGACCGCGGCGGTGGACGCCGCGTACGGCGCACGGACGACGTGGGACTTCTACCTCGACCGCTTCGGCCGCAACGGCATAGCCGACGACGGCCGCGGCAGCACCTCCCGGGTCCACTACGAACAGCAGCCCGGGGTCCCCCTCGCCAACGCCAACTGGCAGGACGGCTGCTTCTGCATGAGCTACGGCGACGGCGCGGACGGGCACCACCCGGTGACGTCCCTGGACATAGCCGCGCACGAGATGACGCACGGAGTCACCTCCTCCACGGCCGCACTGGGCGACTACGGCGAATCACCGGCCCTCAACGAGGCGATCAGCGACATGATGGCCGCCGCCGTGGAGTTCTACGCCGACAACCCGAACGACGTGCCCGACTACACGATGGCCGAGCTGGACGATCTGCACGGTGACGGCAAGCCCATCCGGTACATGGACCTGCCCTCCAAGGCCGGCATCAGCTCCGTCGGGTACGCGCCCCTGGACTACTGGACGCCTCAGGCGAAGTCGGACGAACCACATATGGCGGCCGGGGTGGGTGACCACTTCTTCTACCTGCTCGCCGAGGGCAGCGGGCAGAAGACCATCAACGGCGTGGCCTACGACAGCCCCACCTATGACGGGCTGCCGGTGGCGGGCATCGGGCTGACCGACGCCGCCGACGTGGTGTACCGCGCGCTCACCGTCTACATGACCAGCACCACCGACTACGCCGGCGCCCGGACCGCGACGCTCCAGGCCGCCGCCGACCTCTACGGTTCGGGCAGCGCCGCCTACGAGGCCGTCGCCAACGCCTGGGCGGCCGTCAACGTGGGGACGGGCTTCGTCCACCACATCGCCGTGGAGCCGCCGCCGACCGAGCCGGTGGCGGTCGGTCAGCCTGTCCGCCGCCAGATCACGGCATCCAGCAGCCGTCCCGGCGCGCTGAGCTACTCCGCCAAGTCGCTGCCCCGGGGCCTGTCGATCGACCACGCCACCGGTCTCATCACCGGTACGCCCGACAAGGCCGGCGACTACAGCTCGGCCATCGTCATCACGGACGCGACCGGGGACACCCGGGACCTCTCGTTCACCTGGACCGCTCTCGAATCCGGCGGACACTTCTTCGTCAACCCCACCACCTACGTGATCCCCAAGTGGGGCACCGTCGAGTCCCCGTTGGTCGTCCGGGGGAAGCCGGGCAGCGCACCGAGTGACCTCAAGGTCACGGTCGATCTCGACCACGGGTTCAGCAACGCCATGGTGATCGACCTGATCGGCCCCGACGGCACCGTCATCCACGTGAAGACCTGGGGACCCTGGGTGCTCACGCCCGAGCTGCACGAGACCTACACGGTCGACGCCTCGGCGCTCCCCACCGTCGGCACCTGGAAGCTGCGCGTGACCGACGGCACCCCGGGCTTCTACAACCTGGACCCGGGTCATCTCCAGCGCTGGAGCCTGGACTTCTCGGGCACCGGCCCCGCGGCCACGGCCGGCTCGCCCGCCCGGTAGCGCGCGGAGTGGCCACCGCTCGGCGGCCAGGGGTCGCTCCCCTGGAAGTCCCGCGGTGGCCGCGAGCGTTGCATGACCCGGCCGGTGCTCGCGCTCACCCACGCTCTTCTGGTGGGGAAGGCGACCGTGCGGCAGCGGGGGAAGCCTGCGCGGCGCGTTGTCAGGCCGCGCCGCGCAGGCGGTCAGGGCGTCAGCTCGACCACGCGCGACCGCTCCGGCGAGGGACGCAGGACGCCGGCCGCCGCGGCAGCCGTCGCGCAGAACAGGGCGAGGAGCAGGAAGGTGTGGTTGAGGGCCATGAGATGGGTCATCCAGCCGATGATCGCGGGGCCCGCGAGCATGCCGAGGTAGCCGAGTCCGGCGACCCGGGACACGTTGGTGCCCGCCGCCGTGGGGTCGGCGTGTCCCGCGGCGCTGAAGAGTTGTGGGATACAGCCGGACAGGCCCAGGCCGAACAGCGCCCAGCCGGTCAGTGCCGCCCAGACCCAGGGTGAGAGGGCCACGACCGTGATGCCGACGGCGGCCAGGGCCGAGCCGTACCGCAGGACGGCGACCGGTCCGAACCGCGCGGATGTCCGGTCCGCCAGGAGCCTGCCGATGGTCATCGTCGCCGCGAACGTCCCGTAGGCGAAGGCGGCGGTGCTCTCCGGCGCGCCCAGAACGGTCTTGAGATGCAGGACGCTCCAGTCGTTGGCGGCCCCCTCGCACAGCATGATCAGCAGGGCCAGAACGGCCAGGAGCCAGATCCGGGTGGGAACGGAGCGGCTCCCCGCCCCGGGCTCCCCCTCCGTAGCGGTCACGGGGGCGGACGGCTCGGCGGGCAGGAGACCACGAGCCGATACCAGGGCGGTGACGACGCCGACGCCTGCTGCGGCGCCCAGCGTCGTGGTCGTGCCCCATCCGATGTCGATGGCCACGGCGCCGGCGAGCGCGGCCAGGACGCCGCCGACGGAGAACGTGGCATGGAAGGCCGACATGACGGGCCGTTCGTACGCCTTCTCCACCTGCACGGCGTGCGCGTTCATGCTCACGTCGAGGGTGCCGTTGCCGAAACCGAAGACCAGCAGGGCCGCTGCGAGGGCCCACGGCTCCTGGGCGAGACCGGGCAGCACCAGGGTCACGCTGCACAGCACTCCGGCCGCCGGAACGACGGTGCGCGTGCCGAGCCGGTCGGACAGACGCCCGCCGACCTGCATGCCGGCGAAGGCCCCTGCCCCCAGCAACACGAGGAACCCGCCCAGGGCCGCGTGACTGATGCCCACGCGTTCCTCGACGGCCGGGATCTGCACCACCCACATGCCCAGCAACGTGCCGTTGAGGACGAAGTAGACAAACGTCACAACGCGAGAGACGCGCAGCGCTCTTTTCATATCTCCACCCTAACGAACGCGATGGCCGTTTGTAACCCGACCATTCGAACGTCTCACATGTTCGAAAGGAGTGGTGTTGAATCACGGTATGAGCACCGTGGAACGTCATCGACTGATCGCCCAGGCCGTCCAGGAGGCAGGAACGGCCACAGTCGCCGAACTGGCCGACCTGACGGGTGCCTCGGAAATGACCGTCCGCCGCGATCTGGACCACTTGGCCGCGCAAGGCGTCCTCGAACGGTTCCGCGGCGGGGCTCGCACCCTCCTCCTGCGAGGGGACGAACCCCCCTTCGCGCTGCGCACCCATGAAGCCGTCGACGCCAAACGCCGGATCGCGGCAGAGGTGGCCTCGCTCATCACCGACGGGGAGACCGTCCTGCTGGACAGCGGCACGACCTGTCTGGAAGTCGCGCGCCTGCTGCGCGGACGGCAGATCACCGTGATGCCCCTGTCACTGCAAGCGATCGACATCCTCGGGGACGCCCCCGAACCGACTGCGCTCCTCGTGCCCGGGGGCCGGCCCCGCGCCGGCGAAGGAGCCCTCATCGGGCCCCTCACCCTCGCCTCCCTGTCGGCGTTGCGGTTCGACACCGCCGTCCTGGGCTGCTGCGGCCTGACCGCCGGCGACGGCATGACCGCCTACGACCTCGACGAAGCAGCGGTGAAGAAGGCGGTCATCACATCGGCGCGGCGCGTCATCGCCGCCGCCGACGGCAGCAAACTCGGGCGCACCGCACACGCCTACGTCGGGCCCTCCACCTTGGTCGACGTCCTCGTCACCGACACCACCGCGCCCGCCGACGAGACCACCGCACTGGAGAACAACGGCATCACCCTCAAGATCGTCTGAATCCGCCGGCCGTCACGTCCCCGCCCAGGGCAGACACGCGCTGGGCGTGCCAACCGGGTGGTCAGGAGCGGACGTTCGCCCGGACCGCCTCTTCGATGGGTGTCCGTACCTGGTCGGCGCGTCCTTGCCGGCTCCGGTGTCCTGGCGCAGGCACCAGCCGCGAGACAGGCCGTGGGCAGCCGGACGCGTCCCGTGTACGGGCACCAGCGGGCGGTGAAGCGACCTGTTCACCATGACCCAGCAGCCGCCGAACTTCGCCCGGTACGTGTTCCTCGACCCGCGTGCCGAGGATTTCCACGCCGACCTCGACGAGGCGAAGAACCTGCTGGTCGCGGCGCTCCGCACGACCGCCGGACGCGACCCGCCGGACGCGACCCGCTGGACCGGAAGGTGACCGGGCTCATCGGCGAACTCTCCGCGCGCAGCACCGATTTCAGCGCCCGCTGGGTCAAGCACGACGTGCGCCGCCATGCTCGCGGACGCAAGGTCGTCCACCACCCGGTCGTCGGAACGATGGACCTCGCGTACGACGACTTCGCGCTGCCAGGCGACCCGGACGTCTCCATCACCACCTACACCGCAGATCCCGGTACGCCCAGCGCTGACGCCCTCACCCTGCCGGCGACCTGGGCCGATACGCAGAAGCAGCCGCGGACGGCCAACGGCGCCCACGGGCCTTCGACCACGAGCACGGTCGGCGCGTCTGAGCGCCGTGACGGCGAAGACCGATAGAGCCGGCCCATCCCTGCCGGCCCCGCACATGTCCCGCCGGGATTCCGTCCATTCGGATCACGTGCCGTCCGGTCGACCTGACGGCCGGCCGGGCCCCGGTCCCTTCGCGGGATCGGGCACCCGGGCTCGACGGCGCCTGCCGCCGGGAGGCGACGGGGAAGTGAGCGGAGAGGGCAGGATTCGAACCTGCGTGGGCCAAAGACCCGACCGGGTGGATACCCGGACCCCGATAGGCCGCTACGGGGACCTCTCCTTCAAGTGCTCCGGCGGTTGAGCCGCCGTCGCTCTGTCGTTGAAAATACTGCCAGACGCCTCTGACGCTGACCTGACATTCCTCTGACGCCTAGCGGGCCGCGCCGCGTCCGCGATCGTGTGTCAGGCGCCGTCCGTCAGCGCCCAGACGTGGACGGACCGCCGGTCCTCGGAGACCGTGTACCAGGCGCCGTCGCCGGCCGCCCCGACGGGACCCGCGACCGGGTGGGGATAGGTGATCCCTCCACGCAGGGTCATACCGGCCGTGTCCACCAGCCAGTGGCGGGCCGGACCGTGGCCCCCGTCGCTGCCGGAGGTCCCGGCGACGATGGTGTCCTCGTCCGCGAAGGCCGCCTCGAAGTCCCAGTACACCCGCCCGCCGCCCGGGAGCCTCGCCACGGCGCCCTCCGCGTCCAGGTCGCGCGACCTCGCGCCGTCCTCCACCGCGTGCAGGTACAGGGCGTCCTGCTGCACGTCGGTGGTCAGCAGACGCCGACCCGACGGGCTCACGTCCAGCAGCACCGTCTCGTCGCCGATCGTGCGGACGGACAGGCCCCGGCCGTCCCACCGCCCCCACAGCGCCGGGGAGCCCTCCTCGCCCTCGCCGATGCTCAGGCCCATCTGCGCGGGGTCGGGGTGCGAAGTGTGGAACGAGCCCGAGGCCACCGTCCCGGTGCTCACCCGTCCCATGACCCGGCCGTCGGCGGCGTCCAGGACGAGCCACAGCTCGTCCGGCTCCTCGTCCGCCGCCACATCGCCGTCCCCGGCGAGCGGGCCGCGCACGTGCGCCCAGACCAGCTTGCCGTCGGCGGAGAACGCCGCCGAGCCGCTGTCGGCGCAGCCGTGCTCCTCGTCGTCGGCGTACTCGACGAACGCGCCGTGCGTCACCGGGCACTCACCGGCCCAGCAGCCGTGGCGCACCTCCCACACGACGGCCCCGGTCGCGGCCACGCAGCGCACCGCGTGCACTCCCGCGAACACGGCCGTGCCGTCGTCCGGGGAGACCGTCACGGTGCCGAAACCGCGCGGCCAGGGGACGGGAAAGCGCACCGTGGCACCCGAGTCCGGGTCGAGCGCGACGAGTTCGGCGTCGCCGCGCTGCACGAGCAGCCTGCGGCCGGTCCGGTGCGGGAGCGCGGGCGCGTCCGCGGACCCCGGGTCAAGGGGCGCGTCGATGGTGGAGACGAGACGGACAGCGGTCACGGAGCCTTCCGGCGTGCGGGACAGGATGTGAACGGGTCCACCTTACGGGGACACGGACACAGGCCGGCTGGGCATGCGGGACGCGTCATGGGTGTGCGTCCGCGCACCGGCGGGTCGCCGGCCTCGTCCCGGCCCCATCCGGTGCGCGCCCCGGTGGGCGTGGTGCGCGAGACCCCCCGCTCCGGCCGCGTCGGTACGGCGGACCACCTGCCCGGAGGTGTCGTGGAAGCGAGGCCGCACTCAGGCCATGACCGGGGTGGGCCTCGCTGAGGTGCGGGTTCCGTCGCCTTGCCGAAGAATCGTCTACGTCTGGGTTCCTCCTGGAGAGCCCTGCGTCCGCGGGCGCTGCGCGGGTGTGGCAGGACGCGGCCCGCTGCTGAGGCGATGGCGTCATTCCCGTTTCCCTCACCGCGGGCGGGTTCCATGCGCTGGGGACCGGCCAGGCGCCTGGGGTCCGGGCGGATGCCGGGGTGTCACAGGCTCGATCGGACGCGGCCCGCTGCTGAGCGGGCCGCACTTCTGGAGAGGTGTACCGCCCGATGCAGATCGATCTGAGCGGACGTACGGCGCTGGTCACCGGGTCGACGGCGGGAATCGGGGAGGCGACCGCGCGGGCGCTGGCCGCCGCCGGGGCCGATGTCGTGGTCAACGGCCGTCATGCCGACCGTGTCGCCGAGACGGCGGAGCGGATCGGGGGACGTGGCGTCACGGCCGACGTCGGGACGGCCGAGGGGACGGCCGTCCTGATCCGGCACCTGCCCGAGGTCGACATCCTGGTCAACAACACCGGCGTCTTCGAGACCAGGCCCGTGTTCGAGATCCCCGACGCGGACTGGCTGCGGCTCTACGAGGTCAACGTGCTCTCCGGGGTGCGCCTGGCGCGCCACTACGTACCGCGGATGGTCGGGCGCGGGTGGGGCCGTGTGATCTTCGTCAGCAGTGAGGCGGGCGTGCAGACGCCGACGGACATGGTCCACTACGGGACGACCAAGACGGCGCAGCTGGCCGTGTCCCGTGGCATGGCCCAGGAGGTCGCCGGCACCGGGGTGACGGTGAACTGTGTGCTGCCCGGGCCCACGATGAGCGACGGCGTGCTGGCCATGTTCGACGAGCTGTATCCCGGCCTCGACCCGGTTGAGCAGGAGCGGCGCTACCTGGCCGAGAACCGTGCCGCCGCGTCCCTGCTCAGACGCCTGATCCGTCCCCATGAGGTGGCCAGCATGATCACTTACGTGGCGTCGGAGCACGCCTCGGCGACCACGGGCAGGGCGCTCGGCGCCGACGGCGGCCTCGTTCCCACGATCGTCCCTTGAGGCGGCGGTGGCTCACGGTGGCCGTCGTCTCTGCCCCGCCTGCCTTCTCGGCGCGACGGCGACCCCACTTGCATTACCCCGCGCCTGCAATTATCTTCGTAAACAACAAAGCGCGCCTGCAAATGTTCGTGTCGCGCGTCCGGCCCCGCCCTCCGCGGGTGCGGCCGTACAGCGAGTGTCACGACCGCGCGGACAGCCCGCCGGGGCATCCGCCCGGCGACGCCTCACCCCGACCGCGCCAGGGATGCCCCGGCGCGAACATACCGATCGAAAAGGCACCACCATGTCCCTCAAGAACATCCTTCCCGGCCGACTCGGCTTCGGCACCGCCCCGCTGGGCAACATGTTCCGCGCGATCCCCGACGAGGAGGCCCGCGCCACCGTCGAGGCCGCCTGGGAGCAGGGCATCCGCTACTACGACACCGCTCCCTTCTACGGGGCGGGCCTGGCCGAGGAGCGCCTGGGCCAGGTCATCTCCGCCAAGCCGCGCGACGCCTACGTGCTGTCGACCAAGGTGGGCCGGGTCATCCTGGACGAGCCGGAGACCGATGTCCCCGACTTCGGCGAGAAGGGCGGTCTGTTCGAGCACGGCAACCCCAACAAGATCGTTCACGAGTGGACCGCCGAGGCCACCGAGCGCTCCATCGAGGGCAGCCTCAAGCGCCTGGGTGTCGACCGGCTCGACATCGTCTGGGTCCACGACATCGCCCAGGACTTCCACGGTGACGCCTGGTTGCAGAAGTTCGAGGAGGCCCGCACCGGAGCCTTCCGTGTCCTGTCCCGACTGCGCGACGAGGGCGTCATCAAGGCCTGGGGCCTGGGTGTCAACAAGACCGAGCCCATCGAGCTGACCCTGGCCCTGGACGAGCCCCGTCCCGACGGCTTCCTCCTCGCCGGCCGCTACACCCTCCTCGACCACGAACACGCCTTGCAGCGGCTGCTGCCCATGGCCCTGGAACAGGACGTCGACATGGTCGTCGGCGGCCCCTACAGCTCCGGCATCCTCGCCGGCGGCAGCCACTTCGAGTACCAGCAGGCCCCGCCGGAGATCATCGAGCGCGTCGGCAGGCTCAAGGCCCTCGCCGGCGAGCACGGCATCAGCATCAAGGCCGCCGCCCTCCAGTTCTCCCTCGCCCACCCCGTGGCCGCCGCCGTCATCCCCGGCGCCACCCGGCCCAGCCGCATCGCCGAGGACCTCGCCGCCCTGAACGAGGACATCCCGGCCGCGTTCTGGCACGACCTGCGCGCGAGCGGTCTGGTCAGCCCGGCCGCCCCGCTGCCCGCCGGCGCCTGACCCCACACCCCACACACCCCCCACGCCTTTCCCCCCACACCTGGATCCAGGAGAACGACCATGGCCTCCACTTCCGTCAGCCGTATCGTGCCCGCCTCGCCCGACAAGGTCTGGAGCCTCATCGGCGGCTTCGACGCCCTGCCCGACTGGCTCCCCTACATCCCCGAGAGCACCGCACTCGAAGGCGGCCGGGTGCGCCGGCTGAAGAACCCCGAGGGCGAGGTCATCATCGAGCGCCTCGTCGACTTCAACGAGGCCGAGCGCCACTACAGCTACGCCATCCTCCAGGCCCCGTTCCCCGTCGACGGCTACGTGTCCACCCTTCGGGTCCATGCCATCCCCGGCGAGGAGAACGCCGCCGAGGTCCAGTGGTCCGGCCGCTTCAACCCGCACGGCGCCACCGAGAACGAGGTCGTCGACCTGTTCGCCGGCATCTACCGCGACGGCCTCGACGCCCTCCACAAGACCCTCACCTCCTGACAGCGCGGCCGTCACGGCGCCGGGCACCGGAGTCGACCAGAAGGCCGGCCGGGGTGACGTGTCGTCAGGCCGGGTCGAACAGTCCCGAGGTGCGGGGGTCAGGGAGCGGGTCGGCCGCCGCGGGCGCGGCGGGGACAGCGGGCGCGGCGGGGACGAAGACGGGGGCGTCATTCTGGTAGAAGATGTCGATGTCCGCTTCCTCGCCGCCGACGATCAGCGTGTCCCACGCGCCGCTCTCCTGAAGGGTCCGCAGCGTCGCCGGGGCGAGCGCGGAGAGGTGGGCGCGCAGTTCCTCGTCGTCGGGCAGGCCCGGAAGGCGAGTGGCGAGGCGGTCGCGGATCGCCCGCATGCGGTCCAGGAGGATCTCGATGTCCGGCTCCACGGAACCCGAGGGCACCGGGCCGGCGGCAACTCCCGGCGCGGGGGCGGCGGGTGCGGCTGCCGCCGGTCCCGCCGTACGCTCCATGCTGCTGTCGATGATGTCCTTGATCGCGCGGGTCACGCCCCGCTCGTCCGTCGTGACCATCGCGTTCCACGCGCGGCTCTTGTGGCGGTACTGCAACATCGACATCGCCGCCTCGTGCCGGATGAAGTCCGCGTCGCGCAGCGGCCGGCCCCGCCAGACGCGGCTGAGGGAGCGGGCGAGCGAAATGGCCGAGGCCAGACCGCTGTTGAGGCCGCGGCCGGGCCAGAAGTGGATCGCGTTGGCCGCGTCGCCCAGGAGGAACCCGTACGTCCCCGGGCGGTCGGCGGTCGGACGGGCGAGCTGCGCGGTGAACCGCGGGCGCTGCACCATGTCCAGCCGGAACGACGTGATCGCGCTGAGGTCCTCCTCGGCGACGCCGAACAGCCGCAGTCCTTCGAGGATCCGCTTCCACAGCGGCGAACCGCGCAGCAGCGCGGGCAGGAACAGGGTTCCGTGCGTCGGGCAGACGAACTCGTTGTCCTCGTGGCGGCTCATGACGCAGGGCCGGGCCGCGATGCACTCCTCGAAGACCTGCCGCACCGGGTCGATGCCGATGACGTTGCGCGCCTCCTCGCGGGTGAGCCGCATGTTCAGGAAGCCCTCGCCGCGCAGCGAGTTGAGCAGGAACCGGTTCTGCGCCACCGTCAGCAGCACGCTCATGGGGTCCGAGAGCCGGGACTTGACCCGCAGCCCGAGCACCACGTCCTGGATGTGCTCCCCGTCGAGGGAGTAGATGGAGGCGTCGGCCGTGCCGAAGCGGTCCGCGTAGTGCTCGCGGGTGCGGGAGCGACCGCCTTCGCAGATGACCAGCACGTGGTCGCGGGCGATCAGTTGCTCCTGCTCGGCCGGGTCGAACCGCTTGGGCACCAGCCGGATCGCGGACTTGCGGTTGGCCAGCTCCAGCAGCCGGTCCTCGATGTAGGCGATGCGGATGTTGCGGGGCGGCTGTCCGTCCACCGAGTCGGGTCCGAGCGGCCACATCTCGGAGAACTGACCGTCCGCGAACAGCGCCGACCGCATCTCCTGCGTCAGCGCCAGGTACTGCCGGCTCTGGACGGTGACGACCTGCTGGCGGCGGACGTTGCCCTGGGTCTCGTCCTTCCAGACCACGGAGGTGCCGCTGCGCACCCAGCGGCCGTCGTAGACGGTCACCGCGACCCGGCCCGGCAGCGCCTCCTCCAGCAGCAGCGCGAAGGCGAGGCCCACCGGGCCGCCACCGGTCACGGTGACCCGGAGCACCCCCGGGTCCACGGTCGCGTCGGCGCGGGGCAGGGCGAGCTGGGAGAGGTCCATGACCGTCTCCACGGCCTCCTGCGTCTCGAACAGGAATGACTCGTCGCCGATGCGTATGGTGTCGCCGGGCGTCAGCTCGTGCCGGGTGACGCGCTGTTCGTTGACGTACGTGCCGTTGCGGCTGCCGCGGTCGTGGAGGACGTACGCGCCGTTCTCCGTGACGATCTCGGCGTGGAGCCGGGAGGCGCTGACGCTGACGATGACGACGTCGTTGTCACTCTTGCGTCCGAACGTCAGCGGAGCCTCGCCGAGGACCACGCTCTGACCGGTGAACGGACCGGTGCGTCCCACGATGACCGACAGCACAGAAACTCCCTTGAGGAAAGCCAGATTGGTTCAAGTATGAACGATGTGTTGCCGCCTCACTGGCCGCCGGGACGGCAGGTGATCGAAAAGGCGACCGCGTTGGACTTGGCCTCGAACGGCGACTTGATCTCCACCGCCAGCGCGCTTCTGAGCGTCCCCTCCTGCGCGTACGTCGACAGGCGTACGGTTTCCTTCTTGCTGGCGGGATCGCCTTCCCGGAACGACAGGGTGCGCCACTGCCGGTCCACCACGGAGCCGTTCTGCGAGACCCAGCGGTAGGAGAACTGCACCGGAGCCCGGTCGGTCGTGAACGTCGCCGTGAACCACGGCGCTTGTCCCTCGCCCGGCGGGCAGCTCCCGTCGTACGTCGTGGCACCGCCGGTCACGGTCACCGACACGGGTCGCGAGGCGCTTGCGCCGGTCCCCGCTCCGCCGTCCTTGTCCTTGTCGTCCGCCCGCGTCACGAGCGCGTAGGCCAGACCTCCGCCGAGCAGGACCAGCACGGCCGCCGCCGCCCCGATCAGGTATGCGGTACGGCGGCTGCGGCGCGCCGGAGCGGGCGCGGGACCCGTGCCGTGCCCGAAGGCGGGGCCGGGCTCGGTGATCACGGGCCCGAACCCCGCTCCGCTCGCAGGAGGCCCGAACGTTCCCAACGGCGCGGGCGCGGCCTGAGGCACCGGCGCGGTCGCATCCGCGTCGACCGCGGTCGGTGCGGTCTCCGTGGACACGACCGCGGCCGTGGGCACCTCCTCCGCGGCGGTGGCCGCCGCGGTCACGGCCGCGCTGATGCCACCCGTGGCGGAGGTGGTGACCACGGCAGCGGCGGCAGCGGTCGTGGCGGCGGTGGCATCGGTGGAGGTCTCGGTCTCCGGGGAGACCGCCGCGTCACCGGCCGCCAGGCGCAGTCGACGCCCGGCCTCGTCGGCCGTCATCCGCTCCTCGGGGTCCTTGAGCAACAGTCCCTCGATGACCGGCGCGAGCGGCCCGGCCCGGTGCGCCGGCGGCAGGTCGTCGTCCACGATGGCGCGCAGTGTCGCCAGGGCCGTCGTCCTGCGGAACGGCGAACGGCCCTGCACGGCCGTGTAGAGGAGCGCGCCCAGCGACCAGAGGTCGGACGCGGTGCCCGGCGTCCGGCCCAACGCGCGCTCGGGCGCCAGGTATTCGGGGGATCCGACGACCTCGCCGGTCATCGTCAGCGCCGTGTCGCCCTCAACGGTGGCTATCCCGAAGTCGGTCAGTACGACGCGGCCCTCGTCGGCGAGCAGGACGTTGGCGGGCTTCACGTCGCGGTGCAGCACCCCGGCGGCGTGCGCCGCGCGCAGTGCCGCGAGCACCTCGGTCCCGATGCGCGCGACTTCCTTCGGCGGCAGGGCGCCCTCCGCGCCGATCACGTCGGCGAGGGACCGGCCGCGGACGAGTTCCATGACGATCCACGGACGGTCGTCGAAGGTGACGACGTCGTGAACGGTGACGACGGCACGGGCGTTGACCCTCGCCGCGGCCCACGCCTCCCGCTCCAGTCGGACGTGCATGCGCTTGCTGCGCTCCGCGGGCAGGTCCAGGGAGAAACGGACCTCCTTGACCGCCACCTCGCGGTGCAGGACCTCGTCATGGGCGCGCCACACGGTGCCCATGCCGCCCTCGCCGAGCACGGACAGCAGCCTGTACCGGCCGGCGACCAGCCGTTCGCCACCGGCGTCCGAAGAGGCCGCGTCCTGGTTGTGCATGAGGGTCATCTCCCATTCTCCGCCACATGCCGGGGACAGTATGATGAATACGTCGACGATCACTAAACGCGCAGGCCGGCAGCCGGGCGCGAGATCCGCGCGGCGCACAGAACAGGCGGCTCCCGGGCGAACCCTCCGACAGGACCGCGAGCGGGTGCAGGCCCGCCGTCTCGACCGTCTTCCGCAGAGTGCGGTGCCGCCGATTGCCGCCTCTCACCGTGCCCTTGACCGCCGCCAGTACCGCCCCCGGCCGCGGGTCACCCACCTCGGCGCGCTCCGCACCGCACGCGCAGGAAGTACCCGCCGTCGGGCAGCCGGGGCATCCTCCGCACGGTCCCACCGCCCGTGCCGCGCCGCCCGGACCCCGGAGACGAGCAGGGGGTAGCGGCCGAGGCCGGTCATGCGGGGCATATCCCTCGCGACCGCCCCGACTCCGAGCGCGACCTGGGCTTACCCCGCGTAACATCCGGTGCGGTGATCACGCTGTTGGTAAGTGACAGGTCCGTTCGCCCGTTGCGGACTGTCCGGCGTCGGGCGCCCGCTTCCGCTCGTCCGAGTGCGGACCCCGCCCTCGCGCCCCGCGTCCGGCATTCGGCCTACCCCGCTCTCGCAGGAACGGAGTGCACTGAGACCTACCCGCCCTGTGGGCACTTGCGCCTCTTCTCGCCCGGGTCGCTCTTATGACCGCCGCCACGGTTCACAGAAACAACACGTCCCTTTGATACCCACGAAAGTCCGGTCCGCCGGACCCCGGCATGCCCGCGCCGTGACCTACGGCCGGGTCCGCGGTGTCTATCTGCCGCGCCTCGCGGACGCCCTCGCCTCGTCCATGGCCACCTACGGCATCCCCTTGCTGGTACTGGCCACGACCAAGTCGTCGTCGCTGACCGGGATCGCCTTCATCATGGCGTGGGCCCCGCGGCTGTGCACGTTCGCTCTGGCCGGCCTGGCCGTCGACCGTTTCGGACCCATACGGGTCTTCCGGCTGGCCGCCACGGCGCGGGCGCTCGTCGCCGCACTTGCCGTGCCCGCCTTGGCGACGGCGGACGACAGGACCGCCCCGGGGCTGGTGATGCTCCTCGCGGCGTGCGCGGGATGTCTGACCCAGTTCAGCTTCATCGCGGCCGAGAGTGTCGGCGCCGTCGCCAGCCGGGACGCCGGCGATGCCGCGCACCGCGTCCAGTCCGTCCTGCTGGGCATCGATCAGGCAGCGGCCCTGGCCGGCCCCGCGGCGGGCGGACTCCTCTTGCAGTGGGCCGGCTTCAGCGGCATGCTCACGGCGCTCGGTGGTTTGTCGGTGGTGTCGGCCGCCATCACCCCGCGCATGCACCGGCCGCCCGCGCAGCCAGGGGAAGCGACCGGGCCGGCCGCCGGAGGATGGCGCACCGGCTGGGCGACCCTGCGTGCGCTGCCGGCGCTCGCCTGGCTCGTGGTGGGACTGGCGTTGTCCAACCTGGCGCTCGGTCTGCTGGAGGCGGCGACCCCGGTGATCGTGGTGCAGCAACTCGGCCGGTCCAGCGCCATGGTCGGGCTGGTGTGGTCCTGCGCGGCCGGGGCCTCGCTGCTCGCCGTCGCCACCAGCCGCGTCGCGATCGACCGGTGGGGGCTGCGGGGGGTGGGCCGCTGCGCCGCTCTCGTGACCGTCGTGCCGTGCTTCCTGATCGCGCACACGCGTTCCTACCTGGTGTACCTGGTCCTCATCGCCGTCTTCATGGCGGGCGACAGCGTGCTGGCCGTCGTACTGCGCACCCTGCGATCCCGCCTCATCCCCGCCGAGGTGTTCGGCAGCACGTTGTCCGTCACGGTGCTGATCCTGCTCGCGCCCTACCCCGTCGCCGGCATCCTCATGGCCCTCATCGCCCCCACCGCCCTGCACACGACGATCACTGTCTGCGCCGCCCTGCAATGCGTCGGCCTGGCCTTCGCCTTCACCCGTGGCACCCGCTCCCGGCCGCGCCGCGCCAGGCATCGGAAATGAGGACGACCGCGAGGTCACAGAGTCGCCCGCAGGTCACGCCGCGGGATCTGAATCGCCTGTTCCGGGTACTCGCGCTCACCGGGTGGCCGGGCCGCGGGGTGCGGCCCGGCCGACGCAGACTCAGGAACGGGAGGTGACTGTCGTGTCGAGCACGCAGCCGCACCACGCCGGGTCCGGCCGGAGCACGGACCGCTCCGGTCAGGAGCCGGTGGGCGAGCTGGTCCAGCGGGCCTCGCAGCAGCTGACCGAGCTGGTGCAAGGGGAACTGCGCCTGGCACAGGCGGAGATGAAACAGAAGGGCAGGCGTTACGGCAAGGGCGGTGGCCTGTTCGGCGGGGCCGGCGTCGTCGGCTTCCTGATGGCGCAGGCGCTGGTCACCACCGTGATCGCCGCGCTGGCCGTGCCGCTGCCGGTGTGGGCGGCGGCGCTGATCGTCACCGCGGTACTGGGTGTGATCGCCGCGGTGCTGGCCATAAGCGGGAAGAAGCAGGTCGACCAGGCCGCGCCGCCCGCACCCGAGCAGACGATCGAGAACGTCAAGGCCGACGTGGCCGAGATCAAGGAGAGTGCGCACCGATGACCCAGCCCCCGCACGACGAGCCCACCGCCACCAGCCCTGAGGAACTGCGCGAGCAGGTCGAACGGACTCGGACCGAACTCGGGGACACGGTCGAGGCGCTCGCGGCGAAGACCGACGTCAAGGCCCGCGCCCAGGAGAAGGCCGCCGAGGTCAAGGAGCAGGCCGTGGTGAAGGCCGGCGAGCTGAGGGAGCAAGCCGCCGTCAAGGCCGGGCAGCTGAAGGCGAAGGCCGCCGACCTGGCCCACCAGGCGCAGGACCGGCTGCCCGAACCGGTCAGGGACACGGCCGCGCAAGCCGCCGGACAGGCCCGCGCGAAGGCGGCCCAGGCCGGGCAGTTGTGGGACGAGAAGGCACCCGAGCCCGTGCGACGGAAGACGGCCCGGGGAGCGCGGTTGGCGCGGGACAACCGGAAGGTACTGCTGACCGCGGCAGGCGTGGCCGTCGTGGCGTGGCTGGCCTGCCGCCGCCCGAAGGGGTGAGCGGGGCCAAGGCGCGCCAGATCGTCTACGAGCCGGTCGGTCTGGCGCCTCGTTTGGCTGTGGCGCCCGGTTTCGCTCTGGTACCCGGATACGCTCTGGCGCCCGGTCCCGTCGGCGGTACGACCGCGGCAGCACCCTTCGAGCAGGCGCGGATGACACTCGGGTCCGACGAGGACGCCCCCGACGCCACCGGCGAATCCCGCTCCTGACGGAGGCGCTGCCCGCGGTCATGCCGCGAGGCGCGACCGCTGTCCGGGGACGTCGGCGCCCGCCGCGCCCGCCCGCTTGCCGTCAGGCGGCGAGCGCGCGGCGGGTGCTGGGGTAGCAGCCCATGATTTCGTCGAGGCCGACGATCCGGATGACGCGCAGGACCGGTTCGATGGGACCGGCCAGGCGCAGCCAGCCGCCGGCGCGCTGGGCGGCGTGGTGGGCGGTGATGAAGGCGTTGATGCCGCTGGAGTCGATGAAGGTGACCGCGCTGAGGTTGATCACGGTGCGGGCTGTGGCCGCGCCGCGGGGGAAGAGGAGGGTGTTGCTGAGGTCGTCGACGGTGTGGTGGTCGATGGCGCCGTGCAGCGTGACGACGCTGATGTCTTCGGTGGCCGCGGTCTGTTCGGATGGCAGGGGACGGGGTCGGGCCCCGTGGTGGGGTGGCATGGCCGCCTTCGGTGAGCTGTCGGGGGCGGGGCTGGTGTCCTGTTCGGGCAGGATTGGCGGGCTCTTGTCGAGAATAGGCGGCATCTGTCCGTCGCGTCTGCCGATGCACCGGTTCCGGTCGGCCTGACGGGTGTCGGGCAGTCGAACCGCGCCGGTGCCGAGCCCGGCCACCGACCGCTCACCGCCCCCGCTCCCCCGCCCAGCCCACGCACCACCGCCGTCGGTCCGCCCCGTTCCCGCCCCCGCACCCCCGTCTGCGACGATCCTCCCGTGGACTACCCCAACGAGCAGGCCCCCGGCGCCCCCGTCCGCTCCGGTATCCCCGAGCACGGGCGCATTCCCAAGTACTACGCGGTGAAGGCACGGATCGCCGCGCTGCTGGAGGAGCTGGGGGAGGGTGGTGTCATCCCCACCGAGCGGGATCTCGCCGAGCGGTACGACGTGGCCCGCGAGACCGTGCGGCAGGCCGTGCGGGAGCTGGTGCTGGAGGGACGGCTGCGGCGCCGGGGCCGGGGCACGGTGGTGGCCGGGCCCAAGCTGACCCAGCCCCTGTCCCTCGCCAGTTACACCGAGGGCGTCCGCCGGCAGGGGCGCACTCCCGGCCGCGCCCTCGTCACCCTCGACCGGTTCCCGTGCCCGGACCCGCTCGCCGCCGAGACGGGGCTCACGCGCGGCGAACCCGTCTGGCACCTGGAGCGGGTGCTGCTCGCCGACGACGAGCGGGTCGGCCTGGAGAGCACGTACGTCGCCGTCGCGCGCGTGCCCCGGCTGGACGCCGACTTCGACCCGGACTCCTCCTTCTACGGCTATCTCTCCGCCCAGGGCATCTCGTTCGGCGACGCCGACGAGCGGATCGAGACCGTCCTGGCCACCCCCCGCGAGGCCCTGCTCATCGGCACCCCGCCCGCCCTGCCCATGCTGCTGATCCACCGGATCTCCCGGGACACCGGGGGCCGCCCGCTGGAGCGGGTGCGGTCGCTGTACCGGGGCGACCGGTTCTCCTTCACCGCCCACCTCCAGGGCTGAGGGGAACCGGCCGCCGCGCACACCGCCCGGTCATGCCGACTCACCCACCACCCGATCATCACGAAACGATAACGGGTCTAGCCCAAACGTGATGGCTCGTTCACGCTCTCGTTGTCAGCCGGATGTCTCCGGTTCCCGGATCGCGAGGAGCGTTGCCGTCGTGAGAGTCACAGTCGTAGGAGCCGGCGTGGTGGGCACCATGCACGCCTGGCAAGCAGTGGAGCGCGGCCACAAGGTCGTCCAGATCGAGCGCGAGGCCGAGGCGCGCGGCGCCTCGCTGCGCAACTTCGGGCAGATCTGGGTCAGCGGGCGCGCCGGTGGGGAAGAGCTGGAAACCGCCCTGCGGGCGCGGGAGCTGTGGGAGGGGATCGGCGGCCGGGTGCCGGCGCTGGGCTTCCGCCCCAACGGCTCCCTCACCCCGGTCCGCGGCCCGCTCGAACTCGCCGTCGCGGAGGCGGCCGTGGCCCGTGCCGACGCCGCCGCCCGCGGCTACAAGCTGCTCACGCCGGGCGAGGCGCGGGCCCTGAACCCCGCCCTGCGCGGCGATTTCACCGCCGCCCTGTACTGCGAGCGGGACGCGGCCGTGGAACCCCGTACCGCCCAGCTCGCCCTGCGCCAGGAGCTGCTGAAGTCCCCGGACTACACCTTCCTGCCCGGCCGGGAGGTACGCGAGGTGACCGGCGCCGGCACCGTCCGCGACGACCACGGGGACGTGCACCACGCCGACACCGTCGTACTGTGCACCGGCGCCTGGCTCGGCGGACTCGTCCGCGAACTGGCCGGCCCGGACCTCCCCGTGCGCCGCGTCCGCCTCCAGATGATGCAGACCGATCCGCTCGGCGAGCCGCTGCCCACCTCCGTCGCCGACGCCGACAGCTTCCGCTACTACCCGGCGTACGCCTCCCCGGCGCTGGACGAGCTGAACGCCCGGCAGCCGCAGCCGGAGACCGCCGCCGCGCACAGGATGCAACTGCTCATGGTGCAGCGCGCCGACGGCGGCCTGACCATCGGCGACACCCACGCGTACGAGCACCCCTTCGCCTTCGACACCGTCGAGGAGCCCTACGAGCACCTCACCGGTGTCGTGGAGTCCCTCCTCGGCCGGCCGCTGCCGCGCATCCGGCATCGCTGGGCCGGTGTGTACGCGCAGTGCGCCGACCCCGGCAAGGTCGTCCACCGGCAGCAGGTGCACGAGGGGGTGTGGCTGGTCACCGGGCCCGGCGGGCGCGGCATGACCTGCGCCCCCGCGATAGCCGAGACCACCGCGAACGAACTGGGCTGGTGAACACCTCCATGAAACCCGTGACCCCCGTCACCGCCGACATCCGTCTCGTCGTCCTCGACATGGCCGGCACCACCGTCGCCGACGGCGGTCTGGTCGAGCGGGCCTTCGCCGCCGCCGCCGCGGAGCTGGGCGTCGAGCCCGGCTCCGCCGAGCACGCCGAGCACCTGGCCTACGTCCGCGCCACCATGGGCGAGTCCAAGATCTCCGTCTTCCGCCACCTCTTCGGCGACGAGGACCGCGCCCGGCGCGCCAACACCGCCTTCGAGAAGGCGTACGGCGCCCTGGTCGACGAGGGCCTGGTCACCCCGGTCCCCGGAGCCCGCGAGGCCATCGAGGAACTGACCGCCGGCGGCCGTACCGTCGTCCTCACCACCGGCTTCGCCCGGGTCACCCAGGACGCCGTCCTGGACGCCCTCGGCTGGCGCGGCCTGGTGCCGCTCACCCTGTGCCCGGCCGACGCCGGCGGGCGCGGGCGGCCGTACCCGGACATGGTGCTGGAGGCGTTCGTCCGCACCAAGGCCGCCGAGGACGTACGGCAGATCGCGGTGGCCGGCGACACGTCGTACGACGTGCTCAGCGGCGTACGCGCCGGGGCCGGGCTGGTCGCCGGCGTGCGCACCGGCGCCCACGGCGACGCCGAGTTCACCGCCGCCGGCGCCACCCATGTCCTCGACTCCGTCGCCGCCCTGCCCGGCCTGCTCGCCGGAGACCGCTGACATGGGCATCCGCTTCGACTCCGTCACGGTCGCCTACGACGGCAACGTCGTCCTCGATTCCCTCGACCTGACCGTCGAGCCCGGAGAGGTCATGGCGCTCCTCGGGCCGTCCGGATCCGGCAAGACCACCGCGCTGCGGGCCGTCGCCGGGTTCGCGCGGCCCGCGTCCGGGCGGGTGTACCTCGGCGGCGAGGACGTGACGGACCTGCCGCCGTACCGGCGGGGCATCGGCATGGTCGTCCAGAGCTACGCCCTCTTCCCCCACCTTCGCGTCGACGAGAACGTGGCCTTCGGGCTCAGGGCCCGCAGAACCCCCAAGGACGAGGTACGGCGACGGGTCACCGAGGCGCTGGAACTGACCGGCATGTCCGGCTACGCCCGCCGGCACCCGCGCGAGCTGTCCGGCGGGCAGCAGCAGCGCGTCGCGATCGCCCGCGCCCTCGCCATCCGGCCACGGGTCCTGCTCCTGGACGAGCCGCTGTCCGCGCTGGACACCCGGCTGCGCTCCGGGATGCTCGCGGAACTCGCCCGGCTGCACCGCGAGTTGCCCGAGGTGTCGATGCTGTACGTCACCCACGACCAGGTCGAGGCGCTGACCCTGGCCGACCGGATCGCGGTGATGGACACGGCACGGCTGCGGGCGTGCGGGACGCCGAAGGAGCTGTACCGGGCGCCCGCCGACGCGTTCACGGCCTCCTTCGTGGGCGGCGCGAACCTGGTCCCGGTGACCGTGACGGCCCAGGGTGCGTCCTTCGCGGGAACGGAGCTGGAGCTCGACACGGCCGGGGTCGTCGCGGGCGCCCGGGCCACGCTCTGCGTACGGCCGCACCTGGTCGGGCTGGGCGAGGGACCCAACCGGCTCGTGGGCACCGTACGGGAGATCCAGTGGCGCGGCGCCACGCACCGGCTGTACGTCGAGGTCGACGGGCACACGGTGATGGCCGACGTACGCGAGCTCAAGGACCCACCCGGGTACGGGGACCAGGTCACCCTGAGCTTCGAGCCCGAGGACGCGGTGCTGCTGCCCGCGGGGGTCAGCCATGGCTGAGGCTGTCGAGAGTCCGCGGGTGGCTCGTGGCTGGTCGCGCGGTTCCCCGCGCCCCTTCGGGGCACTTGCCTGGGCCCTGCCTCCGGTAGTCGCCCTCGCCCTCTTCTTCCTCTACCCCCTCGCCCTGGTCGTCCGCCAGTCCTTCCGGCCCGACACCGGCGGCACCTCCCTCCGGCCGTACGCCGACGTCTTCGCCTCCGAGGGGTTCCGGCACGCGCTGTGGACCACTGTGTGGCTGGCGCCGGCCTCGACCGCGGGCTGTCTGGTGCTGGGGTTCCTGCTGGCGCTGGTCATCGCGTTCGTACCGTTCCCCGGGGCGAAGGCGGTGGCACGGTTCATCGACGTGTACCTGTCCTTCCCGTCCTTCCTCATCACGCTGGCGCTGCTGTTCGTCTACGGCGGCACGGGCATCGTCGGCTCCTTCCAGTTCCTCACCACGCCCTGGGGCGTGCTGCTGGCCGAGGTCACCTACTTCACGCCGTTCGTGATGCGCCCGCTGCTCGCCGCGTTCGCGCAGCTCGACACCGCCCAGCTGGAGGCGGCCGGTTCGCTGGGTGCCCGCGCGCCCCGGATCGTCCGGCAGGTGATCCTGCCCGAGGCGCTGCCGGCGCTCGCGGCCGGCGGCAGCCTCGTCCTGGTGCTGTGCCTCAACGAGTTCGGGATCGTGCTGTTCACCGGCGCGAAGGGGGTCACCACCCTGCCGACGCTCGTCTACGGCAAGGCGATCCTGGAGTCCGACTACCCGGGCGCCTGCGCGGTCGCCGTCGTCAACGTCCTGATCTCCGTGGGCCTGTACGGCCTGTACCGGGTGGTGAGCCGTCGTGCTGGTGCATAGCCGCAAGGCCAGGTGGGCCGTGTGGGCGGTGTTCCTGGTGCTGTTCCTGCCGCTGTTCGCGCTGCCGCTGCTGGTCGTCCTGGGCGCCTCCGCCGCCACCCACTGGTCCGGCGCCCTGCCCTCCGGTCCGACCCTGGACCACTACCGCGCCGCCACCCGGGGCGAGGCCCTCCAGGCGCTGACCACCAGCCTGGTCACGGCCGTCGCCGCCAGCCTGCTGGCGCTGACCGCCGGCACCTGGGCCGCGCTGGCCGGGGCGGCCCTGACGAAGCGCCACCGCCGCGTGCTGGACGCCCTGTTCGTGCTGCCGGTCGCCGTGCCGTCGGTGGTGGTGGGCCTCGCGGTCCTGGTGGCGTTCTCCCAGCCGCCACTGCTGCTCAACGGCACCCGGTGGATCGTGATCACCGCCCACACGGTGCTGGTGACCGCGTTCGCGCACCAGTCGGTGTCGGCCGCCCTCACCCGCCTGGACCCGGCCTACGAACAGGCCGCCGCCTCCCTGGGCGCCCGGCCCGCCCGCGTCCTGTTCCGGGTGCGGCTGCCGCTGCTGCTGCCCTCGCTGACCGCCGCCGCCGGCCTCTGCTTCGCGCTGTCCATGGGCGAGCTGAGCGCCACGATGATGCTCTACCCGCCGGACTGGACGCCGCTGCCCGTCCTGGTCTACGCGGCCACCGACCGGGGCGCCCTGTTCACCGGGTCCGCCGCCGCCGTGGTCCTGATGGCCGCGACCCTGCTCGTCCTGTTCGCCGTCTCCCGGGTCCGCACCCGGGCGTCGTACCGCTGAACCCCGAACACTCCCCCGCCAGCACGCCAGGAGTCCACCTCACCATGCCCAGAAACCGCGTCCCGCTCGCCGTGGTCCTCGCCCTCCTCGCCGGGCCCGCGCTGTCCGCCTGCGGCGGCTCCTCCGCCGCCTCCGACGCCGAGGCCGTCACCGTCTACAGCGCCGACGGCCTCAAGGGCGAGAACGGCGACGGCTGGTACGACCAGGTCTTCGAGGACTTCGAGAAGCAGACCGGCATCAAGGTCAGGTACGTCGAGGGCGGCTCCGGCGAGATGGTGCAGCGCGCCGTCCGCGAGCGCGGCAACCCGCAGGCCGACGTGCTGGTCACCCTTCCGCCGTTCATCCAGCAGGCCGCCGGCAAGGGCCTGCTCCAGACGTACGCACCGGCCGGCGCCGATCAGGTCGCCGGCGCCGACAAGGCCCCCGACGGCACCTGGACGTCGGTCGTCAACAACTACTTCGGCTTCGTCTACAACAAGAAGGAGCTGAAGCAGCCCCCGAAGACCTGGGACGAACTGCTCGGCTCCCGCTACAAGAACAAGATCCAGTACTCCACCCCGGGCGTCGCCGGCGACGGAACGGCCGTACTGGTCAAGGCCATGCACGATTTCGGCGGCAAGGAGCAGGCCCTCGCCTATCTGAAGAAGCTCCAGGCCAACAACGTCGGCCCGTCCGCCTCCACCGGCAAGCTCGCCCCCAAGGTGGACAAGGGCGAACTCCTCGTCGCCAACGGCGATGTGCAGATGAACCACGCGCAGACCAAGACCATGCCCAATCTCGGCATCTGGTTCCCCGCCGGCCCCGACGGCAAGCCCACCACCTTCGCCCTGCCGTACGCGGCCGGGCTGGTCACCAAGGCCCCGCACAGCGCCAACGGCCGGAAGCTGCTGGACTTCATGCTCGCCCGCGAGCAGCAGGAGGAGGTCAGCGCGATCGGCGGCGGCTTCCCCGCCCGCCGGGACGTCAAGGCCACCGACGCCAACGCCACCGCCCTGGCCCGGCTGATGGACGGCATCGAGGTCTTCGAGCCCGACTGGAACGACATCGACGAGAACCTCAGCGCGTACGTCGAGGACTGGAAGTCGGCGACCGGCAGCTGAACCCCCCGGGGGCGCAGCCGCACACCTCCCGCCGTCGTGGCGGGTCGCGCCCGCGTGGCGGAACCGTGTGCCGGTCACGGCCCCGCGCCCCTCGCGGAGTCGCCCGCACCGCACCGCCCCTGGCACCACCAGGGGCGGTGGCATGACCGCTCTCCCTCCCCGCACGCCCACCCCACTCCTTTCGGAGGTCTCCGTGCCCCGTCTCTCCCGTCGCTCCTTCCTCGTCTCCGCCGCCGTGGCCGCGTCCGCCGGGCCGCTCGCCACCGTCGCCCAGGCCGCGACCCGTACCCCGAAGGTGCTGGTCATCGGCCTGGACGGCGCCCTCCTCAGCCGCATCAAGGACGCCGACGCGCCGCACCTGGACGCCCTGATGAGCGCCGGTCTGACCGCGCCCAGCAGCATCTACGCCAACCCGCTCGCCCCGACCCTGTCCGGCCCCGGCTGGTCGACGATCATCACCGGTGTCTGGCCCGACAAACACAACGTCAAGGACAACGCCTTCACCGGCGCCCGCTTCACCCAGTACCCGGACTTCCTCACCCGCGCCGAGACCGCCAAGCCCGCCCTGTCGACGTACGCCGTCGCCTCCTGGGCGCCGATCACCGACACGGTGTTCTCGGCGAAGGTAGACACCCGCGTCTCCACGCCGAGCGCCGAGTACGACACCGGCACCGCCTCCCGCGCCGTCGCCCGGCTCCGTGACGGAAACCCGGACGCGGTCTTCGCGCACCTCGACAACATCGACCACGCGGGTCACACCTACGGCGCCGCCTCCCAGCAGTACCTGGACGCCATCCACGGCGCCGACGCCCAGGTCGGGCAGATCGTGGCCGCGGTCGAGGCCCGGCCGACGTACGCCGCCGAAGACTGGCTGATCATGGTCACCGCCGACCACGGCCACACCGACGCCGGCGGCCACGGCGGCTCGACCCTCCAGGAGCGGCAGACGTTCCTGATCGCCACCGGCCCGACGCTCGCGCCCGGATCGGTCCGGTACGACGTGAAGATGCCGGACGTCGCCGCCTCCGCCCTCGTCCACCTCGGCGTCTCCCTCGACCCCGCCTGGGGGCTGGACGGCCGCCCCGTCCAGCAACCCGGCCCGGACGACTTCGACGCCCTGCGCGGCACACTGGCGACCCGCGTGGACGAGACGGGCGTCCCGGCCGCCACCGTCGGGTTCACCCACACCCCGCCGCCCGGCTGGTCCGTCGACAACTCGGCGATGGGCGGCGGCGGGGTCACCGAGTGGCGCGGCTGGTCCTTCACCACCGACGAGTTCTGGACCCAGGCCCAGCGCGACCAGAACCGCGAGTGCAACATCCGCGCCCGCGACGTCTTCGCGGTCGCCGACGGCGACGAGTGGGCCGACAAGGCGTTCACCGGCACCTTCGACTCCACCCTGGTCAGCCCGGCCTACCCGGTCACCGGCGGCGGCACGGCCGTCCTGACGTACACCACCTACTACCGGCACGAGGCCCCGCAGAAGGGCGAGGTCCTCGTCTCCTACGACGGCGGCACCCCGTCGAGCGTGCGGACGTACACCACCGACGTGTCCTCGCGCACCGAGACCATCGCCCTCCAGGTGCCCGCGGGCGCCACCAGCGCCCGGGTCCGGTTCCGCTACACCGGCGGCAACAACTGGTACTGGGTGATCGACGGGGTCGGGATCGGCCGTTCCTGATGAGGCGGGGGGCGTCGGTAGGCCGCCTCGCCGAGCCGTTCAGGCGGCCGGCCGGGCCGGCCTCCCCGGCGTCACGGCGCGGTGTACGGCGCGATGGCCGGCCTGCCGTGTCCCGGAGCTTGGGGGGCGGCGTGCGCGAGCCCCGGGCCGGGAGCGTTCTGGGGTGCGTGCGGGCGTATCACCTGTGCCAGGTGGTGGTGTATGCGGTCGGCTTCACCGCGCACCTGGGCGGGGACGTCGCCGCGTTCGGCGACGAGGCGGTTGTAGATGGGGGTCTCGTGGAACACGGCGGGGTCTGCTCTTTTCAGCTGGGTGGGGCGGGCGGCGGGCCGGGGTGGAGGCGGTGGGGGAACGGGCCATGCCCTGACACCTTATTGCGTGGCACTGACAACCGGATTGCGTGGCACTGACAACCCGCGGGGCGAAGAGAACCATACTGCGGGGGCGCCGCCACCCCGGCCCGCCAACTCCGCGATACCGCCCGCCAGTCCACCCTCAGCGGTTCGCAGCCGCACCCGAACCGGAAGGCGCCTGATCCTGGAACGTCGTGGGGTTGGGCGCCGGGTGTGGCGCGGCGAGTGCGTCGAGCAGGCGGTGGGCGTCGGCGGGTACGGGCAGGGCCCGGTCGGCGAGTTCGGCGGGGGTGCCGGGGTGGGCGGGGTTGACGCGTACGAGGCGCGCCCGGGGGAATCGGCGCGTGAGGTCTTCACCGGGCCACCGGATGACACCGGGGGTGTTGAATCCGGCGCCGAACTCCAGGATCAGCAGGCGGGTTCCGGCGGGGGCCGTGCCCAGCCAGTCCTGGAGTCGGCGGGCCGCGGGGAGGTAGGGGGTGTCGACGAACCGGGGGCCGATCCGGACGTTGATCTCGGCCTCGCCGCCGCAGTTCGGGCATCGGGGCAGGGCGTCGGGGTCGGTGACGGCTCCGGTGGCCGGGTCGTAGGCGGCGAGGAGCCGCGCGACGAGGGGCCGGCTGTCCCAGGTGGTGGGGGTGCAGGGGGTGGCGCACTGGTAGCGGCCGTAGTCGCCCTGCGGGGTGAAGATCCGGTCGGGGGCGAACCCGCTCCGGGCGAAGAGGCCGTCCACGTTGGACGTCATCACCCAGTGGTCCTTGTCGCCGACGAGGGCGCGCAGTCGCCGGTAGAGCGGGTTGGGGGCGGCGGTGAAGCGGATGTCGTCGATGTGGACGGCCCAGTAGCCCCACAGCAGGGCCGGTGGCAGGGGGACGCCCACCATGTAGCGGGAGCGCAGGCCGGCGCGGTGCAGGGCCGGGAAGAGCACGCGGAAGCGGTCCTCGTCGCCGTAGTCGTATCCGGCGGCGGCGCTCAGGCCGGCGCCGGCGGTGACCAGGACGCGGTCGGCCTCGGTGAGCCAGGCGCGTATCGTGCCGGCGGTGGCTCGCAGGTCGAAGGCGGGACGGTTCATCGGGGTGGGGTTCCTCCGGTCAGTGCGCGGGTGTAGGCGGCGTGGTCGTCGTCCGCGTACACGACGAAGACCACGCGGTCCAGCCGTCCGGGGTGGTGGTCGAGCCAGTCGGCCACGGTGGCCAGGGCCGTGCGGGCGGCGGGCGTCCTGGGGTAGCCGAAGACGCCGGTGCTGATGCCGCAGAACGCGACGGTGCGTAGGCCGTCGATGTCGGCGGCGAGGTCGAGGCAGGCGCGGTACGAGGCCGCCAGCGCTTGCTCGTGGCCCGTGTGCGGGGGGCCGTCGACGATGGGGCCGACGGTGTGGAGGACGTAGCGGGCGGGCAGGTGGTAGCCGCGGGTGATCTTGGCCGTGCCGGTCGGCTCCGGGTGGCTCTGCCGGGTCATGATCGTGTGGCAGTCGGCGCGCAGGCGGGGGCCGGCCGCGGTGTGGATGGCGTTGTCGACACACGGGTGCATCGGGGCGAAGCAGCCGAGCAGGGCGCTGTTGGCCGCGTTCACGACGGCGTCCGCCTGAAGGGTGGTGATGTCGCCCTGCCACAGCGCCGTACGGTCGGCGGCCCGGTACGGGGTGTGGGGATGCGTGTCGCGCAGGGTGGGCAGCGAGGCGGCGTCGACCGTCGGGCGCGCCAGGCGTTCACCGGACAGGAGCACGTCCAGCACGCGAGCGGTCCCGGTGGGCAGGGGGTCGGGCTCCCGGACGGTCAGCACGGCGCGCAGCAGGCGCCGGGCGGCGGGATCGTCGAGCCGGTCCGCGCAGCCGGGCCGCAGCCCGGCCCGTCGCGCCGCCGGATCGTCGGCCAGCAGGTCGAGCGCCTCGCGGACCAGGGCGGCGGGCCGGGCTGCCGGGTCCCGGCCGGTGGTGGAGCGGAACGGCTCTTCCAGGTCGATGGCGGCGCGGTAGGCGGCCAGCGGCAGTACGGTCGCGTACACGGTTCCTCCGGGCAGTGGGCGCGTTGCGGGTGGGGGGACGGGCCTGCCGAACAGCGCACCGCCGGCCCTCGCCCGCGGGCCGGTGGGGCACGGCGGTGTGGTCGGCGCCTTCAGCCGGGTTCGAGGGTTCCGGTGCGGAGTCCGGCGGCGCGGCGGTCGCCTGCCAGGCGAGTTCACTTGCCGCGCGCTGCCTTCCCGGCGCCGGGCCGGTGTCAGAACAGGCCGTTGGAGTGCGGGAGTTCGGCGGGCACGGGCGCGATGACGTCCCAGTGCTCGACGATCCTGCCGTCCTGGACGCGGAAGAGGTCGTAGTAGGCGACGGGGACCCCGAACTCGCCCTCGGACTGGAGCAGGACGAAGTCGCCCTCGGCGATGGCCTTGTGGACGGTCTTGTAGACGAGGTTCTTGCCGTGCTCGGCCCACTTCGCGGCGGCGGCGCCGAAGCCGGCGAGGCCGTCGGCCGCTTCCGGGTTGTGCTGGTGGTAGGTCTCGGTCGAGATGTAGTCGGTCAGTACCGAGTAGTCGGCGCCCTTGAGGACCTTCTCCGCGAACTCAAGGACCAGGGCGCGGTTGGCCTCGGTCTTGTCCAGGTCGGCCGGCTCGGTGGGGCCGTCGGTCTGCGAGCGGCCGGAGGCGGTGTTCTCGACCAGCGGGGTCAGGGCGTCCCAGTGCTCGGCGAGCTTGCCGTCGGCGTCGACGCGGAAGATGTCGAAGGCGACCAGCGGGTCGGGGCCGAAGCCGTGGTAGGTGCCGTGCAGGGCGACCAGGTCGTCGTCGGCGATCAGCCGGGCGCCCTCGTAACGGAAGCCCTCCGGCAGGCCGGCGACCAGCTGTCGCAGGGCCTCGGGTCCGTCGGCGGCCAGGGCGCTGTGCTGGCGGTACTCGGCGGCGACCCAGCGGTCCACCGCGCTGGGGTCCTTCTTCCCGAACAGCTCACCGGCGGCGGTCAGGACGGTGTTCTTGGCGTTGCTCATGACGGTTCTCCCTGCGGGGGCGGATCGTGCGGAGGGGCTGGGAAGGCGGTGGTGAGGCGCTGGTCGAGTGCGGCGGTCAGCGAGGCGGCCGTGGAGGCCGCGCCGCCCATCTGGTCGGCGCCGTGTGCGGTGTGCAGCAGCAGCGTCGGATAGGAGGTGACGCCCAGCCGACGCAGCTCGTGGAAGTCGGCGTGTGCCTTCGCCCGGCAGGCCGGTGACGCGTATGCCGTGGTCACGGCGTCGGCGTCCCCGCCGAGCTCGTCGGCCACGTCCCGGTAGACGGTGGCGTCGGACAGGCTGCGGCCGTCGACGAACCACGCCCGCTGCACGGCCTCGGCCGCGTCCAGTCCGCTGATGCCGGGCGACTCGCGCAGCGCGGCCAGCCCCGCCGCGGCGGCGACGGAGTCGAGCACGGCCGTGCCCCGCGCGAGCGCACGGGCGTAGCCCGCGCCGAAGACGACCCCGGTCAGCCGCTCTATCCGGCGCCGGTCGGCCGGCAGGTGCGGATAGGCCGCCACCGGCAGCGCCCTGGTACCGGTGTAGAGGCCGGCGGAGACGACGCCGAGCCGGACGCGGTGCGCGTTGTCCTCGGCGAAGGCCCTCAGTGCCGGGCCGAAGCCGTAGCACCAGGCGCAGTACGCGTCGAAGGCGTACGTCAGCGAGACGCGCTCCACCGAAGGCACCACCCTCCTCCCCTCTTACTACTTTCCGACATCGAATCAGCTCGGACGAGCTGACACCTCCAAGCTAGAGCCGATGAACAGCCGGAATCAGATACGCTGGCGACTCACTATGGTCAAAAACCGACATGCTGCCGAGCGTGACATCCCGGAGGTCTCCTTCGCCGCGCCCGCCGGCACCCCGGCCGGCGTCGAAGTGCTGTCCCTCGCCGAGCTGCGCCTCCGGGTCCCCGCCGAGCGGCTCACGGCCCCTCAGCGACCGGACTTCCACCACCTGATCACCCTCACCGGCGGGCCCCTTTGGCACACGGTCGACTTCACCGCCTACGCCCTCGAACCCGGCTCATGGCTCTGGGTCCGCCCCGGCCAGGTCCAGCAGTGGGGCGACCTCACCCACGCCGAGGGGACCCTGATCCTGTTCCGCCAGGACTTCCTCGACCCCGTGACCACCGCCGGCGCCCGCATAGAAGACCCGCACGCACCGGTCCTGCGCCGCCCCCTGCCCGATGACGCCGCAGCCCTGCGGCTGGCCGCCGACCACCTCACCGCCGAGTTCCACGCGCTCGGGCACCTGCCCCTGGAGATCCACACCGCGGCCCTGCGCCATCTGCTCGCCGTGCTCGTCCTGCGCCTGGCCCACCTCACCGCCCCCGTCGGCAGCCCCGCACCCGAACCCGACGCCACCTACCTGAACTTCCGCGACGCCGTGGAAAGGGAGTTCGCCCGCACCCGCCGGGTCGAGGACTACGCCGAGGCCCTCGGCTACTCGGCCCGTACCCTCTCCCGGGCCACCCTCGCCTCCGCCGGCCTCGGAGCCAAGGAGTTCATCGACCGCCGCGTCATCCTGGAGGCCAAGCGCCTCCTGGCCCACAGTGACCAGACAGCCGCCCGCATCGCCACCCGCCTCGGCTTCTCCAGCGCGACCCACTTCAGCAAGTACTTCCACCAGCGCACCGGGCAGAGCCCCATCGCCTTCCGCGACACGGTCCGCGGGCACGCCGCGAAGTGAATCCGGCCCCGCGCCGCCGCTGTCTGCGGTCTGTGCTGACGGAGTGGCCAACCTCTGAGACGGATCCAACAGGCCGCGGTCAGGCGCCGGGGCCGGGACTCGTCCGTCGACCGCCTGGCCCTGGCCCTGGCCAGGCTGGAGCCGTTGCTGCCGCGGGGCATCAAGCCGGGTCGTCCGCAGGTGTGCACGCGGCGGCAGTTGACAGACGGCATACGGTGGCGGACCCGGACCGGTGCCCCCTGGCGGGACGCGCCCGAACGTGAACCGAACCGGCCGCACCACCCGGCACGGCCGGGGGTGAGGTCCGTCCGCCCGCTGCGCCAGCGGTGCCACGGGCCCCGCCCGGGTGCGCGGGACGGACACCTCTCCGCGAAGAGACCGGCTCACGGAGGGCCGGCGTCCTGTCGTTCCCGGGTGCCCCGCCGCACGGCGGGGCACGGCGCGTCTCAGTCGGGAACGATGTCCAGGGTGTCGGGATGCGGGCCGGTGCGTCCGGACTCGCCGCGGTCCAGTGCGTCGATCGCGGCTCTCTCCTCCGGGCTGAGGACGAACTCCGTGGCGCCGAGGTTCTCCACCATGCGCGCGCGGTTCGCGGACTTGGGGAAGACGATGTCGCCGCGCTCCACGTGCCAGCGCAGTACCACCTGAGCCGGGGTACGACCGCGCGCACGCGCGATCTCGGTGATCACCGGGTCGTCGAGGACGGCACCGCGAGCGATCGGCGACCAGCCCTCGACCAGCGCGCCGTGCCGCCGCGTCGCCTGCCGGGCGGTGTTGTTGGCGAAGTACGGATGGACCTCGATCTGGTTGACCGCAGGGGCGACACCGGTGGCCGCGACGATCCGGTCCAGGTGGTCCGGCTCGAAGTTCGAGACCCCGATGGAGGTCGTCAGACCTTCCTCCCGCAGCTCGATCAGCGCTTGCCACGTCGACACGTAGTCGCCGCCGTAGAGGGTCGGCAGGGGCCAGTGGATGAGGAACAGATCCGCGTGGTCGAGACCGAGTCTCTCCAGGGACTCGGCAAGTGAGGCTTTCGCCCGGGCCGGCTCGTGGTAGCCGTTGTGCAGCTTGGTCGTCACGTACAGCTCGTCGCGGGGCAGGCCGGAGCGGGCGAGCGCTCGGCCCACCCCGGCCTCGTTGTGGTAGAGCTGCGCGGTGTCGATGTGCCGGAAGCCGACGTCGAGGGCGGTTCCGACGACGCCTTCCGTCTCGTCGTCGGGCACGAACAGGACTCCGAACCCGAGCTGGGGGATTGTCGTGCCGTCGTTCAGCGGCATCCGGTGCGTCTTCATCTGGCTCTCTCTGGGTGTGGCCGGTGGTGGGCTCGCGCGATGGGCGGCCGGCGGTTCAGCGGCTCGGGTCGAGCAGCAGCTTGCCGGAGGTACGCCGCGACTCGATGTCCGCGTGTGCCTGAGCGGCCGCGCCCAGCCGGTAGCGCTCACTGACGTCGATCCGCAGCCTCCCCTCACGGATCTTGCCGAAGAGGTCTCCGGTGTGCCGCAGCAGCAGCTCCCGGTTGTGGATGTGGTCCGCGTACACCGCGTAGGTGATCCTGACGCTCTTGGGCAGGTCGAG
>NZ_BMUI01000042.1 GCF_014650115.1 Streptomyces olivaceoviridis
TCTGGTTCCAGGGGGCCGAATGGGGTGCCCACGACACCCGGACGCCGCGCTCCCGAGCTGCTGGCGGCACAGCAAATCCCCTGAGTAATAAGCAGATTGACATACCATTGGGCCATCAAGGTGATTCCCTGACACCCGCTCACCCCGCCCAGCAGCGTGTCGCTGCGGACGCGATGAGGCGGAGTGCGTTAAAAGGGCCCCCTCGCGCAGCATGGCGACGCCCCTCGACCCCGGCCTGCCGCGGCATGGCCAACTCCCCAACCCCCATTACGGTCTGATCGAGCGGAGCATCCAGGACACGAGCACCAAGGACCAGGCCTCAGCGGATGCTGCCGCGCTGTCGCGGTTGAACGCGTCGCTGCCGGTGCCGGTCCACCTGGACTCGCAGGAGGTGACGCTGTCGCCGGAGGCCGGGGTCGACGTCGCGCGCCTGGTGCCGGACTGGTGTGTGGACGTCACGACGACAGCGACGTGCCGGAACATCTCACAGCGGATGAAGATCACCGGTGTGGCTGTGTCGGCGGATGGCGAGAGCGAGCAGGTGAAGGTCCAGTTCGGGCCCGTGAGCAGTGCGGAGGACTGATGGCGTACCGGCCGGCGACGAGGTTGATCCCGGACAACCCGATGGCGGGCGTGCTGCGGGAGACGCAACGGGTGACGAGGCAGCCTGGGCCGCGGGCGGCAAGGAGACCAGGGACCGCCTGGCCCCGCAGGACCGCAGGGCGATCCCGGCCCTGCCGGTGCTGCTGGTCCTGCCGGCCCCGTCGGCCCTGTCAGTGCAGTCGGGCCCGTTGGTCCCGTCGGGCCGCAGGGAGTGCCTGGTCCGGCCGCCGGTCCGGTCGGGCCCGCAGGTCCGTAGGGCGCGCGCCGCCGGCTGCGGCCGTCATCACGACCGCGGCTGACGGGCGCGCAACCTGGGGGTACGCCAGGCCGTTCGCGCAGCCACCGGTCGTCACCGCGGTCGCCGTCGACCCTGACCCGGCCGACGCGCGCGGCTTGTTCGTCACCCTGGAAGCGGTGACCGCCACTCAGGCCACCGTGAGGGTGTGGCAGCCGACCGGCGTCCTGATCGGCGAGCGGACCGCGGTACCGGCTGGGGCCGGGGGGAAGGTCCACGCGATGGCGGCGGGTGTCCCCGCGTAGGGCCTCGCGGTTCGCGCCCCTGGCTGGGCTGGAACCGGAAGTCGTTGGTTGAGGGCCAGGCTACGGAATCGGACATGTGGGGTCGTTCCGTGTCAAGAGCCTGCGCAGACGGAAACTACTTCGAGATCTACGCCGGCGGTCAGCTGACGATGGTCCCCGGCTCCCTGGGCCTGCGGAAAGATCCTCACCTACGGCCGGCCCGGCACCTGCACCTTCAAGAGGAGCGACTACCCATGGCTGGCCCGCGTGCGGGTCATCGTGCAGGGTGCGGGCGGCGGTTCAGCCGGCGCGAACGCGGGATCGGGGCAGTGCGTCGTCAGACCTGGCGGGGCCGGCGGCGACAGCCGACTGGGGTTCGGCGGCCTCTCCCGGTCGACTGAGGGTCCAGGAACGGCGGCCTGCGGCTGGGGCGGTGGCGCGGGCGGTCCGGTCTCCTACGGTGCGGTCGAGAACGGCGCGGACGGCGGCGGCTTGGTGGTGATCGAGCTGTACGGATAGTCCTCGCGGGCGCCTGCTCGTACATGCGTGCGGGCTAAACTTCTGCGAGCCGCTGGTTGTGAGCCGGGCCAGGATCCCCGAGAGGCGGGAAGCATCTTGGCCAGGTGTCAATGCGGCGGCGACGGCTGCAAGTGCGTCATCGTCGCCGGCGACAACACGACGGTCACGGGCGGCGGCAGTACCGCCAATCCGATCGTCATCAGCGCGCATGTGGACTGCGCGGACGTGCGGCCCTGTATCTCGGCGGGCCGGGCGCGACGTACGACCCGGCCACGGGCGTCGGCGGCGCGCACGTGTCGACGGACGCGGGCAACAACCTCGTCCTGGACCCGAGCGGCTGCCTGTACGTGCCGACCGGTGCCGTCACGGTTTCGACGGGCTGTGGTCGTACCGGCGACGGCTCGGCGAGTGCTCCGGTGCGGGCGCGGACGGGCACGTGGGACTTCCCGTGTGACCTGGACGCCAACGCCGGCCGGGTGTTCTGCGACCCATCGGGCGTGCTGCGCTCCGAGCCGCGAGGCCGCACCTTCTTCCAGCAGCAGTCGACCACTGATAACAAAGTCGGTGTGCCCACGATCTACTACCGCACCGCGGGCGGCAGCCTCGTACAAGAGGAGGCGAGCGACGGCGTCCACCTGGAGGCCCCGGAGGACGCGACACCGCTGGACCATGCCTCCTACCAGGCCGCGCAGGCGGCAGCCAATGCCGTGCGCGATCAGGAGAGGGCCGCCGCGCAGGCGGCGGAGCAGGCCGAGGCGAAGCCCGCGCACGACGCGCTGGCGCAGCTGGGCCTGCCGGCGTCTGTCGTGCAGCGGCTGACGGCTACCGGACGGCGGACCACGAGCCGGACACCCCGACCGGCACCGACCCGGACGGGGGCCACTGATGTCCTGGTGCCCGTTCGCGAAGAAGCTGGAGCTTCCAGCCCCGAGAGCGACGCGCAGCCGGCGATCCGGCCCACGCAGTTCATCGTGCACGGCATCGTCGCGCCGTGGACGCCCGAGCGGACGTACGAGTACTGGCGCGACTCGACCAACTGGGAGTCGCACTTCGGCCTGGGCTACGACGGCAGCCTGGCGCAGTACATCGGCGCGCAAACCCGCGCCGATGTGCACGCGGCGGCGAACCGGCGCCCGGACGGCACGGGCGCGATTTCGCTGGATTCCGCGTCCGACCTTCTGGCGTCGGACCCGTGGACCGGCGAGCAGGTCGAGACGCTGATCCGGCTCGGTGTCCGGGTGCACCGGGAGCACGGCATCCCGCTGCGGCTGCGCCGGTCGGCAGACGACCCGCGCTTCGGCTATCACCGCCAGTTCTCGGCAGGGAACCCGGACGGCCACACGTGCCCCGGCGACGCCCGCATGCGCCAGTTCCGCGAGGTCGTCTTCCCCGGGATCGTCGCGCGCGCCAACGGCCAGACCCAGCCCCCGAAGGAGGACGACATGCCCGACCACCTGAACCTCGGCAACGCGAAGCCGTTCACGCCCAAGCCCGGCCAGTGGAACTCGATCGAGTTCACCAGCGAGTGGAACGACACCGCCGGCCAGCACATGGCCGGCAGCAGCGTGTTCGCCAAGGGCCCCGCCCGCTTCACCGCCAGCTTCTCCCTGGCGTTCAGCGGCCTGCCCATCGGGGACGTCGTGCAGGCCCGCATGTCCGAGTACCAGGGCGACACCCACAAGATCGCCACCCCATCCACGAGGTCATCGGTACGCCCGGCGACTCGTACGTCGTCGTGTCTCTGACGAAGCGCCTGGGCGCCGGAAGGGGCATGCGGGTGCGGCTGCTGAACCAGTCCGCCAAGCCGGTCACCGTCACCAGCGCCGTCCCGACGGCGCTCGTCTTCAAGGAGTCCTGACGTACTGCTGCCTTCCCTCCTTCGTACGCTCGCGGGACACAACTCATGTACGCAGAGGACTGTTTGGGGGAGTGGAAGATCCATAACCTTGCGGTGACGGTCACGCATCTGACTTGAGGAGTTCCGTGTCCGCTGCCCACCACCTCCCGGACATCCTGTCGCCCGAGTTCGCCGCGAACCCCTACCCGGCCTACGCGGTGATGCGGGAGCAGGAACCCCTGCTCTGGCACGAGGCCACCAAGAGTTACGTCATCTCCCGCTACGAGGACGTCGAACGCGTCTTCAAGGACAAGAAGGCCGAGTTCACCACCGACAACTATGACTGGCAGCTCGAACCCGTACACGGCAAGACGATCCTCCAGCTCAGCGGTCGCGAACACGCCGTACGCAGAGCACTCGTCGCCCCCGCGTTCCGCGGCAGCGACCTCCAGCAGAAGTTCCTGCCGGTCATCGAGCGCAACTCGCGCGAACTCATCGACGCCTTCCGGCACACCGGCTCCGCCGACATAGTCAACGACTACGCGACCCGTTTCCCGGTCAACGTCATCGCGGACATGCTTGGCCTGGACAAGGCCGACCACGCGCGGTTCCACGGCTGGTACACGGCCGTCATCGCCTTCCTCGGCAACCTCTCGGGCGACCCCGAGGTCGCCTCCGCCGGTGAGCGCACCCGCGTGGAGTTCGCCGAGTACATGCTCCCGGTCATCCGGAAACGGCGCGACACCCCGGGCAACGACCTGCTGTCCACCCTGTGCGCCGCGGAAGTGGACGGGGTGCGCATGAGCGACGAGGACATCAAAGCCTTCTGCAGCCTGCTGCTCGCGGCGGGGGGCGAGACCACCGACAAGGCGATAGCCGGCATCCTGGCGAATCTACTGAGCCATCCCGACCAGCTCGCGGCCGTCCGTGCGGACCGCAGCCTGATACCCGCCGCTTTCGCGGAGACCCTCCGCTACACACCGCCGGTCCATATGATCATGCGGCAGTCGGCGACCGAGGTGGAGGTCACCGGTGGCACCATCCCGGCGGGCGCCACGGTCACCTGTCTCATCGGCGCCGCGAACCGGGACGAGCGGCGCTACCGGGACCCCGACCGGTTCGACATCTTCCGCGACGACCTCACCACGACCTCCGCCTTCTCCGCCGCCGCCGACCACCTCGCCTTCGCGCTGGGCCGGCACTTCTGCGTGGGAGCGCTCCTGGCCAAGGCGGAGGTCGAGGTGGGACTGAACCAGTTGCTGGACGCCATGCCCGACCTGCGTCTCGCGGAGGGACATGAGCTCGTCGAGCACGGGGTCTTCACCCGGGGCCCGAAGACACTGCCCGTGCGCTTCGCGCCGGTCACGGCCTGACGGACTGGTTCCCTTCGCGCCCGGGACCCGCCCGGTGCGCGGGGGGACGGCCGGGCGCGGTCCGCGAATCCCTAGTTCACGGACGGGGTGAACTCGACCGGCAGCGACTCCAGGCCGCGCATCCAGATCGAGGGACGCCAGGTCAGCTCCCTGGGCTCCACCGCCAGTACGAGGTCGGGAAGGTGTTCGAGCAGGGTTTCCACCGCCGTGCGCGCCATGACGTCCGCCAGCAGCGGCGCGGGATACGGACAGCGGTGCTCGCCGTTGCTGAAGGAGAGGTGTGCGGAGTTGCCGGAGCCCGCGTGCTGGTCCGGCCAGATCTGCGGGTCGGTGTTGGCCGCCGCCAGGCCGAGCACGAGGCAGTCGCCTTCCCGGATGTGGCGCCCGCCCAGTTGTGTGTCGCGCACGGCCCAGCGGCCGATGAAGTTCTGCGTCGGTGTGTCCAGCCACAGAACCTCGTTCAGCGCCTCCCCGACGCTGACCCGGCCGCCGGAGACGTTGACCGCGAAACGCTCGTCGGTCAGCAGCAGACGCAGGGTGTTGCAGATCCAGTTCGCGGTCGGCTGCTGCGCGGCGGCGATGACGGAGATCAGATCCTGCACGATCTCCTCGTCGCTGAGTCCCGCGGGATGGAGAAGCATGCGGGAGGTGACGTCCGGGCCGGGACGCTCCCGTTTCTCCTTCACCAGCCGCATGATGCGCTCGCCGACACGGGTGTACGCGGCCACCGGGTCGTCGCCTTCCCGGGCGTCCAGGGAGATGCGCAGGTCGTCGACGAGGCGCTCGGTGTCCGCGTCGCCCACCGGCATGCCGCACATCCACAGCACGCCGCGGGCGGGCAGCGCGTGCGCGTACATGCTCATCAGCTCCGCCCGGCCGCTGCCGGAGAAGGAGGAGACCAGCCGCGCGGCGATCAGCTGGCACTCCCGGGCCAGCTCGAACTGGTCCACCCCCTCCAGGGCCTGGGTGATCACGTCCGCCCGGCGCTGGTGCTCAGCGCCCTCGGTGAAGAGCACCGACGGCTGGTACCCGACGTACGGCAGCAAAGGCCAGTCGGGCGGGATGCGCTCCCACTGGTTCCAGCGGCGGGAGTCCCGCGCGAACAGCTCGTCATGGGCCGTCACGTAGCAGACCTCGGGGTAGCCGAGCACCAGCCAGGCCGGGATGTCGCCGTCGAGCAGCACCGGCGCGACCGCTCCGTGCTCCCGGCGCAGGGAACGGTAGAGCTGCGCAGGCGTCTGCTGGTACTCCAGTCCGGCCAGGTGCACGGCGGAGCCGTGCGCGGGGCAGCCCGGGGGAGGGGCGTCCATGGACGGGAAACCGGTCGTGTCGCTCACGCTGTGCTCTCCTTGGCCAGTGCACGTGTGTACAGGTGGTCCACCAGAGCGATGAGGACCTCCTTGCCCGACGCCCGGACGCGGGCGTCGCACTCGATCATGGGCACGTGCTCGCCCAGGGCGAGTGCCTGACGGACCTCGTCGAGAGTGAACCGTTTCGCGTCGTCGTCGAAGCGGTTGACCGCCACCACGAACGGCGTGCCGTGGTGCTCGAGCCGGTCTATGGCGTACCAGCAGTCCTCCATGCGGCGGGTGTCGACGAGGACGACCGCGCCGAGGGTGCCGGAGAACAGGCGGTCCCAGAGGAACCAGAAGCGCTCCTGGCCGGGCGCGCCGAACAGGTAGAGCACCATGCGCTCGTTGAGACTGATGCGGCCGAAGTCGAAGGCGACGGTCGTGGTGGTCTTGCGTTCCACCCCCGTCGTCTCGTCTATGCCCTGTCCCGCCTGGGTCATCACCTCCTCGGTGTTCAGGGGGCGGATCTCGCTGACCGAGCGCACGAGAGTGGTCTTGCCGACTCCGAAGCCGCCCACGACGACGATCTTGAGACCGGTCTCGGCCGTTTCGGTCAGCGGTGTGCGCTGGGAGGGCAGCTCAGAGGTTGCGGAGCCCATGAAGCACCTCCTGGAGCAGGGCGGTTTCTGGAAGGCCCGCGACGGACGCGGCCGCACGCGGGTGACGGGCGCTGACCTTGCCCAGGGCGCACAGGTCGTCGAGCAGGATGCGCACCACAGTGATGGGGAGCCTCAGTTCGGCGGCGATCTCCACCACCGCGGTGGGATGCCGGCACAGCTCGAGGATGCGGACGTGCTCCGACTGCATGCCGGTGGTGGGCTCGCACTCGCTGACGATCAGCGTCACCAGGTCGAGGGACGAATCGGTTTCGCTCCGGCCCCCCGTGACCATGTACAGCCGGTCGGGGTCGCCGAGATCCACGGGCTTGCGTATCACGCCGGGGCGCCCCGGTCGACGGGCTGACGGGGCTCGGCCCGCAGATGGTCGCCGATCTGTTCGACCAGTTCGGTCATCTGGTGGCCCACGACGCCCGGGTCGGCGCTCTCCTGCGCGACGACCGCGAGGTGCGCGCCCTCGCCCGCCTCCACGATGAACAGAAGGCCGCCGTGGAACGCGGTCATCGAGTGCCGGACGCCGCCCGATCCGTCGCCGAACTCCACGGAGGCGCCCTGGGACAGTGCCTGCATGCCGGAACAGATGGCCGCCAGCTGGTCGGCCTGGTCGACGGTCATGTGTTCCGTCCAGCACAGTTTCAGACCGTCGCGGGACAGCACGAGCGCATGGCGTGTGCCCGGCGTGCGTTCCAGCAGGTTCTTCAGGAGCCAGGTGAGGCTGTTGTCGGTGGTCTCCATGATGGGTGGGGGCGGGAGGGGGACCGATGAGGTCACCACCCGCCCCCGTGCCTCCAATCCAGCGAAGTGCGGCGATTCGGTGTCGGGGTGATGGGCTGCTGGGCCCTGCCGAGGAAGGGGGGCCGGTCTCAGGCCTCGGGGGCGGTGCTGCGCGCGTCCTCATCGGGCGGGGCGCCGCCGGCGCGTCGCCGACCGAGGTGGAAGGCGCCGAACCGGGTTCCCGCGTCGCGGGCGGGACCGGACTCGCCTGGATCGGCGGGCTTCTGAGCGGCCGGCTTGTGTCGGATGCGCTCCGCCTCGGCCATGGCGCGGCCCGGGGACCGGATCGGCAGTCCATTGGGAGTGGCCCCACCCCGCCCGGCGGACTCGGACGACGTGGACGTCGGCGTGGTTGCGGCCGTGGACGTCGGCGTGGTTGCGGCCGTGGACGTCGGCGTGGTTGCGGCCGTGGAGAGCGGTGCGGCCGGTGCCGACCGCACCGCCCGGGGCCTGTCCGCGGGCGTCCGGGGAGCCGACGCGGCCTGCCGCGGTCGCTCGGCCGTGACGGGCTCGTGCCGCTGGGCGATCAGCTGCGGCGGGATCAGGACGACGACGCCCGTGCCACCGCGCGAGGAGGGCCGGTAACTGACGCTGATGCCGTACTTGACGGCGAGTCGCCCCACCACGCTCAGACCGACTCGGGTGCCCTGCAGCGAGGCGAGGTCGGTGACGCGGCCGGACACGGACTCGACCGCCCGCCGCATGGCCGCGTCGGACATCTTCAGGCCGCTGTCCTCGATGGTGACCACGAGGCCGGCGCTGCGTTCCTCCACGTAGACGTGGACCTCGTCGACGGGAGGCGAGAAGTTCGCCGCGTTGTCCATGAGTTCGGCCAGCAGGTGCATGACGCCCTCCGCCGCGAAACCGCTGATCGCGGCCCTGCTGGAGGAGTGCAGACGCACCCGCCGGTAAGCGTCGATCCGGCCGACGGCGCCCCGCAGGATGCTCTCCATGACGATGGGCTTGTTCCACACGCGGCTGGAGCGGCCGTCCATCAGCAGGGCGAGCCGGTCGGTCATCAGACCGAGCTGCGAGGTGCTGTGGTCCAGACGCAGCAGGTCGCCGAAGACCTCCTCGCCATGCCGTTCCTGCATCTCACGCAGATCGGCGAGCATGCTGACGGTCTTGGCCTGGACCCGGCTGAGGGCCTTGGCGGACGTGGCCTGCGCGGCGGCGGAACGCCGCTCGCTGTAGGCCAGTTCGCGTATCAAGCGTTCGGCCGCCGACCGCAGCAGGGCGTCCTGCGGCCAGTCGAACCGAGCGAACACGGTGTCGGCGGAGCCGCCCTCCCGCAGCAGGGCGACGGCGGCGGGAAGCGTTTCCTCGGTCAGACGCCTCAGCTCGGCCGTGCCCCGCTCGAGCCGTTCGCGTACGCCTTCGAGCCCAGCCTCGGCCTCACGGGCGCGTTCGACCGACGCGGACAGCTCGCCGGCGACCATGCGCAGCAACTGCTGCAGGTGCGGGTCGGAAGGAAGGGCAACGGCCGACAACACCTGCTTGGCGTCGCCGCCGCCGCGCACCTGCCGGGTGACGTCCGGCAGGATCACGTCGACGAGCCGGGAGGTCTCGGCGACCTGGTGCTGCCATGCGCTCCTGGCCGTCTCCAGTTCGCCGCCCTGCGCGGCGGCGCGCCGGTTGGCCCGGCGTAGCAGGGCCGAGGCCCGGCCGACCACCACGGCGATGCACACCCAGGCGACGACCACCGTGCCCAACACCCAGCGCCGGCCTTCCGCGGGAGCGAGGGCGACCGCGGCAGCGGCGCCCGCGGCGGTGAGGATCAGGGTCGCGGTCGGTGCGAACGGCGAAGCGGACGCAGCCCTTTCCGCGCTTCGGCGCTGACGGGAGCGAGCTGGCATTGGCATTCCGCGGTCCCTCGGTCTGTGCATACGGGGGTTGTGTGAACGATGAGCATCGCTGATGCCGCGGAAGGGCGGCCGAAGGCCGGTGCCCTTCCGGGTGTGGGTCGCCGTTCATGCTAGCCACCGGGCGAGGTGAGAATACCCGGGCGATGCGCGCGGCTGGCCAGGAATGCACTTCGTCGCGAAACAAGTATCACAAGACACGTGTGTGGTGGCAGGTTCACCGCTTGCGGCGCCGCCCTGCGGCGGTGCGAAGGCGGACATTCATGGACTTGGTCTTCGGCCCGGCACGCCTTGTGAAAATTTTGAACGTCAGGATTCGGCCAATCACCGTTCGGGGAGATTGGGCTCGGACTGGAAGTCCTCGACCGGGGCTTCACCGACCGCGTTCGAACTCGCGGCACGTCCGAGAACCGTACCGCCCGCGCTACTGTAAGGCGTCTGCGGTCCCCTTGCGGCGGTGTGGGCGCCGGGGTTGTGGACCGGGCGCGGCGCGGTTGCCCGAAGGTACTCCCGGCATCGTAGCGGGCGCCTCGGACATCCGCGGGGCCGGCCGGAGGTGGCGAGCACGTCTCGTCCGGCCGCGGAGACGATCGCTTCACCACGATGCGCACGGAGCTCGCGCCGTACGCCAAGACGCGCGCGGTGAAGGAATTGTCCGGCCGGGCGCGGCAGGTCGCGGCGGCCAAGGCCTGAAAGATGGGGGCCTCCGGGGGAGCTGTCGGCAACCCCGGAGGTACAACCCAAAGATACGTCCGTCTCGGTGTGACAGCCGCTGAACGGCGTCGCCTTACTGCGGTGCCTGCTGTGCCCGAATACCCGTGGGACCCGCCGGCGCGATCCCGGAAGAACATATCGGAGGGATCAGCATGGGGTTCGATTGGAACCGCGCTCTTCCGTCCTCGCGACGATTGCCGCGCGCCGTCGCGCCCAGTTGTCGGCGACCGAGTCGATCGCCGCGCTCCAGCAGCAGACCGCCGCGCCGGGGCAGTTGTCGGCGGAGTTCGCCGACGTCGCCGAGCGTGCCATCACCGCCCGGCTGACCGGCCTGCTCGAGCGCACCCAGGGCGCCCGCCGGGCCGCGACGTTCATGGCCGCCGACGCCTACCCGGCCTGATACGCCCGCTATACGACGCCGAGCGGGCCGGGTTCGACCTGCCCCGGCTGCTGGGAAACACCGTACGCCGGCGCGGCCTCGGCGACGCGGACGACCCTCGGCGGTACTGACCTGGCGGCTGCGCCAGCGCCTGCAGGATGCCGCCGAAGCCCAGCAGGAGAGGAGGCCCCGCTCGCTCGCAGTGCTCACGCTGGCCCAGCTGCACACTCTGAACCGGATCGCCGCCTCCCACCGGGCCACCGCCCGCGAGGCACTCAAGGCCGCCGGCGCCGCCCTCACCCACCTGCCCGCCCCCTCACCACCCGCACCGGCCATACCCACCCCGCATGGGACCAGCGGCCGATGGGCGACCTCTCCCGCCGCGAGCTCGCCGCCCAACTGGCCACCGTGCGCGCCCAGATCCGCCGCGCCCAGGCGAACAACACCCCGCTCACCGACACCGCCCGGCACGTGATCGCCGACCTCACCCGCGAGGCCCAGCTGCGCCGCGCCCTTATCTGGCGCGACGCCGCACGCGAGGACTTCCAGCGCGAGCGGGCCACCACCGGCGCGGCGCCCGGCGACGCTTCACTGGCCGCGATCCGCCGCACCCTGAAGACGCGGCGCGCTACCACCCACCAGCGCCGGCACTTCGCGCGTGCCGCGCTGACCCGCACCGACGCCGTCTCCGACAAGATCCATGCCGAACTCCGCTTCCGGGAGCGTCTGCCCGACCATGCCCCGCACCGGCCCTACCATCGCGGTGAGCTACCCGACTGGGTCGCCGACCGGCACGCCCTGGTCCATCCCGAGACCCCCGAGCACTGACGCGTGCACCTCGCCGAACGCCACCGCATCCTGGCCCGCTCGCTCGCCGACCGCGGTCACACCCTGGCCGACTTCCCACCTCCATGGGCCCGCCCGCTCGGGAATCCGCCGCCCACCAGCTCCCCCCGGCGCCGTCACGTGTGGGCCACCACCGCCGCGCTGGTGAGCTGTGGCGCACCCGCCACGCCATCACCGCAGTGCCCGGACTGGGCCCGCGCCCGGCCGATCCGGGGGACGCGGCCGCCTGGGACCTGGACGCCCGGGTGCGTGCCCTGACGGGACGGCGCCGCCCGGTGCTGCTCCCGCCGCCGGACGCGCCCGCCTCAGCCGTGATCGAGGCGGCCCTGGGTCACCTCGATGCGCCGCCGCCCGGCGGACCCCTGCCCGACCACCCAGCCCTGCGCGACCCCTTCGGCGTCGCCCCGCTGCCCAACGGCGCCGTGGACGCGCGCCTCGCGCGGCGCGCCCGGGCCGCCGTCCGCGCCGGCGAACCGCTGCCGGAAGCGTGAATGGGGGAGATCACCGCCCCCGGCGACGCCGAGGACGAACAGCGCACCTACACCAAGCTGCTCACCGCCATCAACGAGTATCGGCGCCGCCGCCACCGCGCCGGCCCCGAAGTCCTCGGCCCGCGCCCGGCGGGCCTGGACGGCGAGGACTGGGACCACCTCATCTCACCGACGCGATCGACCTGTACACCCACGCCCGCGTCCAACGCCGCCTGGAACAGACGCGGGCCCGCACCGCCGCCGAACGCGCCACCCTCCTGCCGCCGATCTCGCCGCTGCGCCGGCAACCTCCGCCCGGCCCGCACCGGCACGGCCGGCAACACCCGACCTGCTGAGATAGGCAGCCCAACTCAGTAGATGGTGACGGACACCCCGCACAGCCCGCGTGCGTCCGCCGCGGCCTGCCGCCACATCCGCAGCGGACCGTCCAGGACGCTCTCCTCGCCGTCGCCGTAGTCCAGCCAGTCCTGGTCCTCGGCCTGCGCACGTTCTTTCGCCGTGAAGCCAAGCGCCTGCTCGACGGCGGGAAGCGTCTCACGCACCTGGGAGGAGGTGAGGAGGAAGTTGCCGCACCAGCCGGGCAGGAGGATGGCCCGGGCGGGGCCGATGGCGTGGAAGAAGGATCTCAGCGCGTACTCCTTGCTCTGGACGGAAAGGAAGATGTCTTCCGCGTCGGCGATCCGATCCCACACACCGTTGAGCAGGGAGAAGTCGTCGGGCGGCAGGCCGTCGTACAGCTTCTGCACGTGCTCCCCGGAAGCGGTCAGCTCCAGGAAGGACTCCAGCGCGTCCGCCTCGCTTCGGCGGGCCTGACCGGAGTGCTCCCACCAGGTTCTGAAGTCCGGCAGGGGCTCCCGGCGCCAGCGCTCCCAGCGTTCTCGTGCGAACGGCTGCTCCCGCTCAGCACCGATCAGCGGGAGCAGCCGCGGGCCCAGAGCGCTGATGAAGTCGTCGTCGTGGGCGCTGACGGACCAGGCCGAGGTGATACCCATGGCAGGACCGTACGAGGCGCCACTGACAGACGCGTATCTTCGTCGGAGCCGGCTGACCTCTTCGTGCACGGTCGCAGTTCCTCTGCCCCGGACGGCGCACGGCATCCCACTCGCCTGGTGACGATTTCGCACCACACCGTGCCCGGAGTGTGGCAGACAACTCGCCTCAGTAGATGGCGGCTGGATGCGCCAGAACCACTCGGTGCGCCCGGGCTGACCGCGCGGTTTCACATCCGGGATCTGAGCACGTCGACTCCGCAGCCCGGCGCGAACGGGTCGAAGCCGTGCTCGGTCAGCCAGCGAATGGCCAGCAGGCATCGCACCGACCACCACGCGCGGATCACGTCGAGGTCGACGTCGGTGCCGTAGCCGGCGACGACGTCGTCGAGGTGCTCGGCGTGTCCGAGTGTCAAGGTGGCGAGGTCGAACAAGGCATCCCCTTGGCCTGCCTCGAACCGGTCGATGAGGCCGGTGATCTCGTTGCCGTCGGCGAACACGTGAGTGATCTGCAGGTCGCCGTGGGCGAACACAGCAATCCGTGGCCGCAGCGCGGACTCGGGCGATCTGGCGGTTGCGGGTGACCAGGCCGGCGGGCAGGACACCGTTCGTCACGAGCCACTCGCACTCGCCGTCGAGATCCGCCGCCAACTCGTCAAGGCCCCGACCGCTCCGGCCGGGCCAGGGCGGCAACGGCGCGTCGTGCAACGTCCGGAGGGCGGCACCCGCCGCAGCCCACGCCGTCGGCGACGCGGTCGACCGCTCGCCGAGGCGGCCGAGCGCTCTCCCGGGGATTGCGGTGATCGCGAGCACCGGCGGCCAGCGCCACAGGACCTGCAGGATCGGGAGCGGGGCCAGGGCCATCGCCTCGACCTCGACGTCGGTGCGCGCCTGATCGGCGTCCACCTTCAAGAACACGTCACCGACGCGCAGGGTCGCGCGCTGGGAGTGGGCGACGACGACCTGGACCTCATCCATGGCGGCCAGGATCCGGATGACCGTCCGCGCCGCCGGAATCATCGCCGGCGATTGCGCGGCCGACTGCCTCCCGCTACTCGGCGGCCCCGTGCAGGGCAGCGACAGCTGACCAGGTCAAGGCCACCACCTCAAAGAGTCGTAAGACGTCGTGAAAGCCTCCGGACATGAGCTATGACCTGGCCGTCTGGGAAGGTGACCGGCCGGCGGATGAAAGGACCGCCGGCTGTGTCTTCAACGACTTGTACGACCGCTATCTCGACGGTGAGACCCAGGAGCCTCCGTCCGGGAGCATCGCGGACTACGTCACCGCACTTCTTGAGCGGTGGTGCGACGTCACTGAGGACAAGGCGGGGACCCCGCCCTGGCCGGTCGGACCGCTGATCGACTGTGCGAGTGGTCCGCTCATCTGCTTCAGGATGGACTGGAGGAGGGCCGAGGAAGCCTCGGCCTACGCGGCACATGTGACACATGTGATGCTGGTCTGCTTCGACGTGCAGCAAAACCAGCTCCGGCCCTGAGCACGGTGGCCGATCGGCGGTCGCTCGATGAGAGCTGGGGCGGTGCCGACGAAGGTGAGGAAGCGTTCGGCCTCGCGTTCGTAGCAAGGCGATCGAGACCTCGCAGCGGCTCGGCCGCCACTGCTGGACCGTCGAGCGCCCCATGTCCTGGCTCGCCGGCCGCCGCCTCCACCGCCGCTATGAGCGCAAGGCCGATCACTTCCCCGCCTTCACGAGCATCGCTTGTGCCCTCAGCTGTTCTCGGCGGCTCGTCCGCTGATATGGGCTTGCAGCAGCTTCATCGCCAGGTCGTGTCCGTAGTGATTGGCCATGTCCATGGGGGTGTGGCCGTCTGGGTCCGCGAGTTCCGGATCAGCCCCGAAGGCCAGCAACACGGCCGTGGTGTGCACAGTGAGCCGCTGACCGCTCTGCAGGGCCCCGTCACCCTCAACGTCGATCGCGTGCGTCAGCAGCGTCATGTTGCTGAACACCTCGTCGGGATCACCACCAGCGGCCAGCAACCGGGCCAGGGCCTCAGCGTCGTCCTGCTCGACCGCTTCGTGCGCGGGTGTCCAGTAGTTGCGCACCACGACATTCAACCGTCCCCACAGCACGCCTGCCAGCGACTATCTACGCGATCAGTCACCCATGGGTACTCAGGGGGGCGGCGTGCGCGGGGATCGCATGCCGAGCCACTGTTCGGCATCCCAGGCGTGGAACCGCTCTACCTCGGTGAACTCCAGCAACCGGACCCCACGGAGCGTCCAACGGATCCGATGGGATTCAAGCCGCCACGGACCCCCGGGGCACACGGGTTCATTGGACGCGTCGGCCGCTTGGGCAGATCGCGGATCGGGGCGTTGCCGTGATGACCTACGAGCCCCCACTGACTGCGGAGCCCGGAGCCGGTCGATGAGTGGCCGCCGCTGCGGGAGGTCGGCCGGAGTACGGCAGAAACGTGCCGCACCGGTGCACCCTTCCCGACGGCGCCGACCACCGGACCGACTGCCCTGAGAACAAGCTGGGCCGAGTGCGGATCAGCCGTCGTTGACCGCTGTAGTCACGGCTCCGCAACTTATGACGGTATCCGTGGGGGAGTTGTAGGTGCACGCCCGGAAGACCAGCTTACTTCCCTTGGCGCCGTAGGCGTTCGTGCTGGTGTTCTCGTAGAAGTCGTAGTTGCAGATGCCCGTGGTGCCCGCGCCGGCACTGTTGTAACACCCCCCCGAACGGTAGAGCTGCCAACGTGAGCCGTCCCAGAGGTAGTTGTCCCACGCCACGGCGGCTGAGTAACCGTCCGACTTGGTGTCCTCGACGGTGAACTTGTCACCGTACTTCACGAAACACCCCTCCGCGCCGCTTGCTGTGGCGCAGACCTGGTCGGCGGCGGGACTTGTCGCAGGCGCCGTGGCCGGCCGGGGGACCGTGATTGCCGAGGCTGTCGGAACACCGGCGGACGATGAGCCGGCCGAGGCTTCAGAGGCCAGGGCGGGGACCAACGAGACGGTGCCGACGACGAGGCCAAGTGCGGTGAACGCGCGCTTCATGACGCAACTCCTTGACGTGTGGATGGCGCGGTGACTACCGAACGGACGCGTGCATGCGCCATGAGTATGGGAATGTCGGCCGGTGAACGGGTTGCCGCCGCAGCGGTAGGCGCCACTCACTTCGACGTTGGCATTCCCGTATGGGCGTTGAACTCGGCCTGTCGGACGGACTACGGCGTGTCGCTAGCAGCGAGTCCAGATCTGTTTGGCGTTGGGTCCACTACCTCGCCCGCTGTGACCTCCACGGTCAAAACGTCCCCCGGCCCCCGGCGGGGCCGGGGGAGACGCCCAGGTCAGGGACGTGGGCCAGCGGTGCCTGGGAGCAGGACCGCATAGACCGACAACCGACTACTGAGCGTCAGTCACCGGTTGGTGTGAGTTGCCCAGACAGGCCGGCGGTGCTTGTTGTAGACGACGACGTTGCCGTCGTCCTGGATGGCGAGGTAGGCGCCCTTGCGCCAGGTATTGGCGGCCCAGACCGGTTTCCTGGACCTGTCGTAGACCACGAAGTTGCCGTCCTTCTGGAAAACGGCGCAGTTGCCGCGCCTTAGAGTGTTGGGCGCCCGCCACACAGCACGCCCGTTCTTGTAGAGAACGAAATTGCCGTCCTCCTGCATACGCAGGACCGTTCGCCCGTTGCCCGACGTCCACGCCTGGTTCCTGCAGATCTTCGCCGGTGGCCGGATGATGTAATCACTCCTTGGGTCCGTGACCGCAGCCCTGGCCAGTGCCCCTGCAGGGCTCACGGGGGCAACTGCCTGCGAGCTGACTGCGCCCGTGCCAGCGAAAGCCAGCACTCCCGCAGCAATACACACAGCTCTACGGAAGTTCATCACAACCCACCCCTTCAAACACGACGGTTCACATGCGCTGACGTGACCTATCGGCGCGTACGTGATCTACGTGATGTGTCGAATCCCGGTCGATGCAGGCGCCCGGTCCCAGGCGACTGATGTCATCTTCCAGACAGCGGATGCGGAGATGTTGACGCCGAGTCCACGGTTGTTTGACGATCCGTCCTCACTCAGTCGGCTGCGGGTCCATCGCCGGCTTCCTGGAGCAGGGCACGGCGGCGGTAGTCGCGGGGCGACATGGCGTAGGCCGAGCGGAACGCGCGCGTGAACACCGCATGGTGCTCGAAGCCCACGCGCACGGCGACGAGATGTACGGGGACGTCGCTCCGGGCGGGGTCGGCGAGCTGTTCGCGGGCGCGCTCCAGGCGCAGGTGGCGGATGCAGCCGGACACGGTGGTCTCGTGGTCCTGGAACAGCCGGTGGAGATGACTGGTCGAGATGTGGTGCGCGGCGGCGATGGTGGCCGGCGTCAGGTCGGGGTCGTGCAGGTGGTCACGGATGAACGCCTGGATCCGCAGGGTCAGGGTCCGGCGCCGGGACTCGGCGGGCAGGGAGTTCATGGCATCGAGCGCGGTCGCGAACACGGCCGCGAGCAGGTCGATCAGGACTGTTCCCAGCCGGGGCCCGTCGGCGGCGGTGTACGAACGAGGTTTGTCCACCAGGGTGGTGAGGAAGGCCGTCAGCAGAGCCCCGATGCCTTCCTGTCCCGTCATCCGGTGACCGATCACCCGGTTGAGCTCGTCCGAGGACAGGGGCAGGCGTGCCCGGGGTACCTCGACGCTCACGGCCTCCACGGCTTCCCCCTGAGGGCCCATGAAGATCTCGAAGGGGCGGGAGGAGTCGTTGGTGCGGAGCTCGCACGAGCCGTACAGGGCGTCCGGGCCGCCCATACGGAAACCCAAGGTGCCCTTGGTGATCAGTGAGAGGTGGATCATCTCCGGGTCGGAGCCACGGATGAGTCGCGGTGTCCGCCTGATGGTGAGGGGCGACATGACCGAGGGCCACACGAGCGCGCTCCCCAGTTGGACGACGCGCTGCTGTGCACGGAAGTCGGAGTCGGGACGGCAGACCAGGTCCACGGGTGCGTGTGTCTGGGACAACTTCTCGCGCCACGCGTCGACCCGGTCGGCCACCGGTAAGTCCTCGGACCTGAACACTTTTTCGATCACCGCTTTTGCCCCTGTCGCAGCGTGGATGAAAACCGGACCCTGGCCGGCCCGGCCACACCACCAGCATGCCGAAGGGCAAAGGAACAGTGAAGTGTTACTCGTTCGCAGCCCCGGCGGAGTAATTGTCACGGCCTGTGGATCGGTGGCTATGAGTGGGGTCCGACTTCGGTGTCGTTGTGAGCTGCCCCGAGTTTCGTAGAGTCCGGCGGTCCTGTTTCTGGCGGACTGCGGGGTGGCTTCCTGCTGCCGCCACCAGCCGCGTTCGTACTCGGCGGGTGGTACGTAGTCGAGTGCTGAGTGCAGGCTGGCTCTGTTCACAAGAACGGGCAGCAGATGTTCATCACTTCGCGGGGCACTGAAGTGTGCCTTTCGATTCGAAAAGCATGTGGGCTCCGCAGCGTCTCCCTCGCTGCCGCGACCGGTGACGGGACGGCAGCCGGGACGCGTGCAGGGAACAATCTGGATCATGGACTACGGCGTGTACGAACCAGCGAGGCTCGGACAGACCCGGCTGTTGGACGGTCGACTCCTGGGCTGGGCGGAATGGGGACCAACCGACGGCACCCCAGTGCTGGTGTGCCCGGGGGGCAGCCACGAGCAGGTGGCTCGGTTTCGGCGGCGGTGTCATAGACGCAGCAGGCATCCGGCTCATCAGCGTGGACGGGCCCGGCCTTGGCACCTCCGACCCAGCCCCGGCCGTACCCTGACCAGTTGGGCCACCACATGCGGCACCTCATCCAAGAGCAGGCCCTGCGAGCCCCGTCGGCGGTGGGGTTCTCGCAAGGAGCACCGTTTGCCCTCGCCCTGGCCGCAAACGGTCTGGTGAACGCGGTGGCCGTGGTGTCCGGCAGCGACGAACTCGCCCATCCCCGCTTCACATACGCCCTGACCCCGCAGGTGAGGGACATCGTGAACGCCGTCGCAGCCGACCCCGAGGCTGCTGCGGCCTCCTTCGCCGGCTTCGGCAGCGCCGACGCACTGTGGGATCTGATCATCACGACGAGCCCCGAGGCGGATCGCACGGTCTACACCGACCCGGTCTTTCAGAGCGCCTTCCGGCGCGCGATGGACGAGGCATTCAGCCAGGGCCCAGCAGGCTACGCACGCGACACCGTCCTGGCTATGGGCATCTGGCCATTCGACCCAGCCTGACATCACCGTCCCGGTCGAGCTCTGGTACGGAGAACAAGACACCAGCCCGGTCCACTCCCCGGACCTGGGCGAATCACTCACGCAGATGATCCCAAAGGCGACCCGGCACCTGCTTCCCGCCGCCGCGGGATCCTTGCTCTGGACGCATGCTGAGGCCGTCCCGCGCACCTTGCTGGCCCACGCCCGATGACGACGGTGGAATCGAGCAGCCCACCTGCGACCAACGGCCGGACTGGGAATCGAACGACGCTCTGTGTCGATGCCCCCCCGAGGTAGTGAACATCTGCTGCTCATTCTCATGAACAGATCCAACCGCTCCGACACCGCGACCCTGCGCAACGACCGCGGCCGGTTCGTCACCGAGCTCTCCTGGGGCCACCGCCGCGATGCGCGAGCTGCCGGCTGAGCGGGGGTGAGTGGTTCTCGCCGTATGCCGACCTGGCGCCGCCTCGGCAGCTCCTCCCGCGGCCCAGATCGTCAGCGGGCCAGTGTCACGGTCACGGGCACGTCCGGACAGTTGTCGAGCACCTCGCTGAGCGCGGCCTGTTCACCGGTGTCGATACTCAGGGCCCCAACAGGTCTTGTCGGCCACCCAGTCGGTGGCGTACTGGCAGCGGTAGCCGACGGCCGGCGGCAGCCACATGCTGGGGCCCTGGTCGGCCTTGGACCGGTTCGACGCAGCCGACACCGCGATCAGCGCACGCTCGTCACCGAGATCGTTGGCGTAGGCCTCCCGTTCCTTCACGCTTCAGACGGAAGCGCCGCAGCCCCAGGCCCCGGCGACCGGGACCAGGTGGTCGATGTCCACACCGCCGGGCCCTGGATGAAACGGTCATCCCCATGGGTCACCCTGCGACAGCGCGCGCCTGCCAGCCGCGGGCTGAGCGGTGGCTGGGGTCTCCTTCCAGTCTGGTTGGGGGTGGTCGGGTGGTCACGGGGGTGTGGTGGCGCGTACGGGCACGGTCGCAGACGCTGGATGACCTGGCAGGCGGTGGCAGGTGAGCAGCTGAAGAGCGGTGTGAGCTGCCGCATGGTGAGGTTGGTGCGGTAGTACACCGCGACCGGCAGTACCCGCTCGGCCGGCGGCAGACATCACGGCCGGCCGCCACCGGGGCCGTTGCCGTCCCGTTCCCGCAGCACGCGCAGCAGCTTCTCGAACCGGCCGATCTGCAAGCCGGTGGATGTCTCCGCCCACGCCGGCTCAGCCCTCGACACCCCCGCCCCCGCGGGCGAGTTGCCCGCTGCCGGCCTTCTGCGGCACCGTTTAGCGCAGGGACCTGAACGCGGTACGGAGCTCCTGGGCCAGTAGGTGCGGCTGCTCCCAGGCCGCGAAGTGGCCGCCCTTGTCGACCTCGTTCCAGTGGATGAGGTTGCCGTAGGCCCGCTCGCCCCAGCTGCGCGGCGCAGGGTAGATTTCGCCCGGGAAGACGGTCACCGCGACCGGGACACTCGGGATGTCGACGGCGTTGAAGGGGCCTCCGCCTGCTTGTGTTCCCTCCCAGTAGAACCGGGACGACGATGTCGCGGTGCCGGTCAGCCAGTAGAGCGAGATGGCGTCCAGCATCTCGTCGTAGGTGAGGACCTTCTCGGGCTCGCCGCCGGAATCGGTCCACTCGGCGAACTTGTCGTAGTAGTACGCGGCCATGGCGACCGGCGAATCGGTGAGCGCGTAGCCGATCGTCTGCGGAGTCTGGTTCATCATCGCCGCATATCCGAAGCCGTCGCGGTAGAAGTGCAGCAGTCGGTTGTAGGCCAGCTTCTCGCGTTCCGACAGACTGGCCGGCGCGGGGTCGAAGTTGCGCAGGTGACGCAGGACGTCCGGGGGTACCGTCCCGGGCATGTTGACGTGGATCCCGAGGAGCCCCTTGGGCTTCTGTGCCGCGAGCACCTGGGAGATGATCGAGCCGTGGTCGCCTCCCTGGGAGACGTACCGGGTGTAGCCGAGCCGGAGCATGAGTTCGTTGAACGCGACCGCGACCCGGGCCGGGTTCCAGCCGGTCGATGTCGGCTTGCCCGAGAAGCCGTACCCGGGCAGCGTCGGGAGGACCAGGTGGAAGGCGTCCTCTGCTCGGCCACCGTGAGCTGTGGGGTTCGTCAGGGGCGCGACGACCTTCAGCAGCTCCACGATCGAGCCGGGCCAGCCGTGCGTCATCAGCATCGGCATGGCGTCGGCATGCGGGGAGCGGATGTGCGCGAACTGGATGTCCAGCCCGTCGATCTCGGTGATGAACTGCGGCAGTGCGTTGATCTTCGCCTCGGCCTTGCGCCAGTTGTACCCAGTGCCCCAGTATTCGATGAGCGGGCGGAGCTTTGCCAGTTGGGCGCCCTGGGACCGGTCGCGGACCGTCTCCCTGTCCGGCCACCGTGTCTCCTTCACGCGCCGCCGCAGCTCGTTGAGCTCCTTCTGCGGGACCCTGACGCGGAAGGGACGGACAGCGGCACTTCGTTGCGCGTTGCCAGAGGCGGCGGCGCCGGCCGGCGATGTCCCGCTCGTCGCGGCCTGCGCCTGACCGGACAGGCTCATCTGCGTGACGGCGACAGCACCTGCGGCAAGGCCCAGGAAGCCGCGACGGCCGGTGTTGCCGCGTCCAGTGTGGTCGGTCATACCCATAAGACTTCCGTTTCCTCGGACGAGCGACAGCTCGTTTCGTGATGGTCTGGGGCGAGCGTCATGGAGGCGCCTCGATGGAACACCGGAGGCATCACCGGTCGAAGCGGTGACGATCGTGACATGTGTGTGAGTTACCGGTCAACCAGGTGACGATCGGTTTCAAGCCACCGTGTGGGGCTGGGCGGCCTTCCTGCCGGCACGTCGGGCAGCGGGCCCGTGCCGCCCGCAAGCTTGCTGACAGCGCTCTCGATCACGAGGTCACGTGGCCCCGCGGTGCCTAACGGATGTGTGTACGGGTGCCGCATCTCGGCGCTGTGCCGCGTCGGCCGGACACCGGTCGACCGCGGACGCGCCGCTTGGTCACGCGTGAACACGGCAGGGCCGCGATCAGTCCTGGAGGGGGTGTGGCTGACCCGCTGTCGAACGGGACGCCACCTCGGTTGGCCTGATTATGCGGTGGTCCGGCGTGATGTGCCGGCTTCTGTCGGCTGCTTCGACCTCGCCGCGTGACGGCCGGGCCCACCCGTCGTATGACCCGTGCCGCTTACTTGACTTCCGCTTGTCAGGGTGACTGTTGCGAAGCTCCTCACGGCTGCGGGGCGGTGCTTGTATCCGGTGGTGTGTGGGGTATGCGGATGGGGGCGGGCTGCCCCTGCGGGGCGGTTGTGCCGGGAGACGGTGCGGATGCGGGCGGCCGAGGTGTTCGAGCGGAAGTTCAAGCCGGCCGAGGTGGCACGGCGTCTTCGGGTGGGCCGGAAGTCGGCCTGCCAGCGGCGCCAGTTGGGGGGGAGTGGGGTGTGCGGGCTGTGTCCTCCCGCGGCCCGCGCGGGTCGCGACGCCGTCTGTCCCCGTGCTGCCCGGAGAAACTGGCCGCGTATCTGGAGCAGGCTCTGGCCGTGCGTGGCCGGGTGGGGGACCAGGTGTGGACCGCGGCGCGGGTGGCCATGCTGATCGGCAGGATGTTCCACGTCTCCTGCGGCGTCTTCGGGGCGGCGAGGCTGATGCACCGGCTCGGCTTCGGCCCACAGATTCCCGCGCGGCGGGTCGCCGAGGGTGGCGGGCACGTCGCCGTCTGGAAGGAGGCGACCGGGGCGGAGGTAGAAGAGCCCGTGTGGCCTGCGGAGGCTGCATCTGCTTCGAGGACGAGGCCGGGTTCACCCGCCGGCCGCCCAAAGGACGCACCGGGGGCCGGCGTTGGCGGTACCCCGGTCGTCACCGTGAGCGGTGGCTGGTGGGGGTGTCTGTCGGTTGTCGGCCTGATTGTTATGCGGTCTGGTTCCCGGGTCTGGCTGTGCCACTGCCTGGGTACTCACCGGGTAGGCGCCTGGCAGGCGCGGCAGCCCGGGCGAGCGGGACTTCATGGCGCTGATCGAGGGCGTCCACCGACTCGTCAGGGCGCGCATCGTGCTGGTGGGGGACCGTGTGGACATTCATGTCTTCCGGGTCATGCGCGGGTTGGTGGCTGAAGGCGGGTGGCTGACGGTGTTCCTGTGGTCGGCCACACGGATCGGGGCTTGGACGTGTTCATCCGCTCCCCTGTCCGGACCGGTTTTGATGGCTGGTTCGCCGGGCGGGTGCTGGTGGGAGGGCCCGTGTGCGAGTTCCCGGTGGGGTTCGTGTGTGCGTTGGGTGTCCTCGGTAGTCGGCTTGATCATGGCGTGGGGATCGTTGCTGGTCTTCGCGGCGGTGGGGGTGTCGGTGAGTGGGTATGCCCGTGAGGGTCGAACTGATGCTCGCGGTCCTGTCGGGGCCGGTGCAGCCGTTTCTGCCCGCCATGGGGCAGTCAGGGGGCGGAGGGGGCTTGGGGGTCTGCGCGGGACGGGATTGTGATCTCGGCCTGCGTCGTCAGGGGGCAGGGTGCTGTCGTGGTCGCCTGTGAAGCTGGAGCGCATCGCGGAAGGTGGCGGGCCGGCCGCCCTGGAGGTCGCACACGTCAGTCAGGGCGGCGGTCGGCGGCGGGCGCGAGTGAGGACGGCGGGCGCGAGTGAGGACGGTGGGAGAACTCCCGTCCAGCACCTACTGGCCCGGGACTCCGGGGCAGGAGCCGTTGGTGGGGCGGCCGGTGGTGAAGAACTCGACGGCTTTGCTGCCGCACGGGATCTGGTTCAGCGAGCCGTGTACGCCGTCCTCGACGGTGAGCAGAGCGCCGCCGATGCGTCGTTGCATGCCCTGTGCCCAGCGGTGGGGAGTGACGGTCTCATAGTGGTGTCCGACCAGTTGCAGTGCGCTGGCGCCTCGCTTCAGGTGCCATGGCTGGGCGGTCAGTGGCCAGCCCGCGCACCAGTGTTCGTAGCCGGCCATCCAGCTGAACAGGGGTGAGGATTTGAGGTTTTGCTGTTCCTGCTGCCACATGGTCGGCTCGTCGGGGTCCGGCCCCTGGTCGTTGCACAGCACGGAGATCTGCATGAGCAGCCCGCCGGTGGGGGAATCGCGCAGGCCGGCGCTGTTCCTGACGCCTTGTGCGTCGTCTTCTTCACCCGACAGCGGTGGGGTTGCACCGTCTCGCAGTGCTGCGATGCTCGCTGCCATGGCCGGCCAGCGTCCGCGCTGGTAGGTCATGATCCTCCGGAGCCGTCCGCCGTCGTATGCCACGGTGCGGCCATCGGGCAGGTGGACGGTTGGGGGGTGCTTGTCCAGTTGCCGTGCCAGCTTCACCACGGTGTCCGTCACGGCTTTCGGGGTCCTGCCCGCGTGGAACCGGCTGTCTCGCGCGGCGGTCCATCGGGCGAAGCGCGAGAAGTTGGACTCGGCGGCATGGACGGGGCCGTCGTTCATGGCCTTCATGCTGAAGACGGGGGGCATGACGGAGTCCAGCAGCATGCGGTCGACGTGGTCGTCGTAGCGGCTGCGGTAGACCGCACCGAGGGCGGTGCCCCATGAGATGCCGTAGAAGCTGATCTTCTTCTCGCCGAGGGCTGTCCGGATACGGTCGAGATCCATGGCCACCACGTTGGTCGACAGGCCGGTGATGAACGCGGGGTCGTACGCGGCGCATCGCGCGTTGTATCTGGCGGTCTTCTGATAGCCCTGGCGGAACTGTTCGGCGGGTGTCGCCTTCGGGTCGGGGTCCGGGCCGTCCTGCGCACTCGGATCGCACACTTTGCCTTCGCTGAACCCGACTCCGCGCGGATCGAACCCGATGAGGTCGTGGTCGACGCCGATTCCGGCAAGGGAGGTCTTGCCCAGGATGGCCGGCATGTCCAGTCCGGGGTTTCCCGGTCCGCCGGGATTGATCACGAGGACTCCACGCCGTTTCTTCGGGGAGGTGGCCTTGATCCGGCTGACCATGAGGTGGATCTTCCGGCCCTGGGGGTGGGCGTAGTCCAGCGGGACCGTGACGGTGGCGCACTCGGTACGTCCGTCTTCGGGGTCCCATGCGTGGATGAGGGTGCGGCATGGTTTCCAGGGCAGCGATGAGTGTTCCGTGGAGGCAGCGGCCGGCGCTGTGTGATGCGGGCCTGCCGCTGCGGCGGGGACGCCGGCGGTAACGGACAGGGCTGAGGTGAGTGCCAGCAGGGTGCGGGTCAGCTTCTCGGTGATGATCACGGCGGTGAAGGTGCTGTCCTTTCGTCTTGTCGCTTGCGCCTGGGGAGAAAAGGCGTTCGTCTCGTTCTGTTCGCCCGCTCCGTTCCCGTGAGCGAAGCCTTGGAAGGGTGCGGAAGGGGCGCGGCGGGTGCGTTGCGCGGCGGGTGGGGCGTCGGCCTGCCGTGGGCGCGGAGGCGGGGTTGCCCTGGCCGGTCCTCGGGCCGGCCAGGGCGGGGCATGCCCTCATGATCTCGGCGGGCGCTGCCTGGTTGATCAGCCGGAAGGACGAACTGCGGCGGGGGTCCGGTCAGTCGATCGGTGGAGGCCGGGCCGCTGACGGGCAAGCGATGTCTGCGGCTTCGCGGTCCCGGCGACGGCCGGTGATGCCGCGGCTGGAGTCGTCCCGCTCCTGGGCGGTTCGGGCGCCGCCGGGTCACCCGGCAAGGGCACCAGTGCGTCCTGCCGGCCGGCCCCGGCCTGCTGTTTGGACGGTTCGGGCTGTCTGACGGCGGGGGCTGGGGCGGAGGAGGTGTGAGCCGGCCTGACGGCGGGGGCTGGGGCGGAGGGGGTGTGAGCCGGCTGCTCCCCGGGGAACGACACGGCAGGTCGGGTGTCCGTCCGTCATGCCTGTGCAGCCAGAGCACGTGGCTGAGCGTCCTGGTCTACATCCCCGCCTGCCTTCAGATCGTCGACGGCGTCTCGGTGATCCTGTCGGGTGTCCATATGCTGCCGTGTGGTCATCGGGCTGGTACTGAGCCGGACTTTCGCCGGTCGCCTGTCTGCCCGCCCCCTGTGGCTGCGCCCGTTCCTCATAGGCGGCCTGACTGTCGGCCTTGCGGGTTTTTGCTGCTGGCCGTGCTCAGCCGGGGCATGCATGCGACGGGCTCTGGGCCTGTACTTCTTCGTCACCGGTCTCGGTGCGGGGGCGATCCCCATGGTCGCCCTGACCGTGGTGCGGAACTCCGTTCCCGCCGCCCGCCTGGGCGCGGCCGGCGCCGTGGTGACCTTCGCCCGGTCGATCGGGGCCGCTTTCGGTGTCGCGGTGTTCGGTGTCCTGCTCGTCAGCGCATGTGCCGTCCGGGTCCAGGGCCTGCCGTGTGCCGGGGGTTTCGGCCCCTTTCGTCGCGACGCCGTCGGCCGGCTGGCGGGACGTGCGCACGGCGCTGCGCACGGCAATGCGCACGGCGTGTTCGCGCACGCCACCGCGACCGGCTTTCTGCGGCTCGTCCCTGCCCTGGTCATCGGCGTGGTGCCGGCCCTTTCCCTCCGGCGCGGCCCCGGAGTGCGCTCGTTCTCGCTGCGCGGCGGCGCCGGCAGCCGAGGCCGGGGGCCGGGTGGCCGCCTTCTGGGGCTTCCGGTGCGCAGGCGTTTCGCACCGCGGCGAGGCGGGAGAGTGCCACGCCCGGGCTGTCCGTCTTGACGGCGGACCGGCTCGGGCCGGGGGGCCGGCTCGGGCCGGGGGGCCGGGGGGTGCCTCTATGTCCTTCGTCAACTCTGAGCTGGTCAGGCGACGGCTGCTTCGGGAAGGCGGGGTTCGTAGAAGGTGCCGTCGCGGAGCATGGCGAACAGGACGCTGACGCGGTGGCGGGCGAGGCGGAGGAGGGCCTGGGTGTGGGTCTTTCCGCGGACCCGGCATTTGTCGTAGTAGTCGCAGGAGGCGGGGTCGTGCAGGGCGGCGAACGCAGACAGGAACATGGCCCGTTTGAGCTGCCGGTTTCCGCCTCGTGGTGCGTGTTCGCCGTGGATCGAGGTTCCCGAGGATCTGGTGGCCGGTGCGAGGCCGGCGTAGGAGGCGAGGTGGGCGGCGGTGGGGAAGCTGGTGCCGTCGCCGACGGTGACCAGCAGAACTGCGGCGGTCCTGACCGCGACCCCCGGCATCGAGGTCAGGACCTTGGAAAGAGGGTGGTCCCGACCTGATCGCGGAAGGCGTTCGGGCCGGGGTCCTCACCGGTGCGCCGCAACGCCTCGGCGACACTGGCGAGTCCGCCCGGGCTGCGGCCGATCCCCGGATCGATGCGCCCGGGGTGGAGGGCGTTGAGCACGCCGAACTGCTCGCTCACCACGATGGGTGCGTGGTTGGTGAGCATGACGCCGCCGGAGCCGAGCCTGATGCTGCTGGTCACGCCTGCGAGGTGGGCGAGCAGTACCGCCGGGGCCGGGCTCGCCGAGGAGGGGAAACGTGGTGCTCCGCAACCCAGAAGCGCCGGTACCCTCGGCGCTCTGCCTCCTGCGCCAAGGCGGCGGTCTGGCTCAGTCCACGGCGACGACGGCGCGGTCCGCGCCGTCGTCGGGCTCGCTTGGACGGACGAACGCGACCTGAGCCCGGAGGAACTCACCGTCATCGGCGAAGACGCGTCAACGCTGCCCGCCACCGCGATGCCGGCCTGACCACCCGGGACGCCCAGTTCTCGGCGGCCGGGCCCGGAGCGTCGGAGCAGCGCCCCCCGCTCCGACGCCCGGCCCCGCCCGGGTGGTGGAGATACAAGCACCCGGGATCGCGTCCCGCCGTGCACCGCTGTGTGGAGGGCCCCATCGCACACAGACAGCACACACTTGCCGAGAAGACGGCATCGGTGGGTCCGGGGGCGACGGCGGGTGCTGCCGGCCCCCACCCGGGGTTTGTGGGGCGTGCGGGCCGTTCAGCTCGTGGTGCCGAGGTGGGTGGTGAAGTAGTCGGTGAGCTTGTCGACGGCGGGGTCGATGTACTGCTTCTTGTCGTAGAGGTCGACGTGGCTGGCGCCCTTGATCCAGTGGATTTCCTTCGGGCCGGTGGCGCGGTGGTGGGCCTCGACGGCCATCCAGGAGGTGACGGCGCGTTCGCCGATGATCTGGAGGATGGGGCGGGGGCCGATCAGCGGGACGGCGTGGAAGGCGTCGTGCAGGGCCATCCGGTCGATGCTCTCCCAGGCCAGGAACTTCGCGGACCGTTCGTGCTCACCGCGCGGGGTGCAGTAGTACTCGAAGCCCTCGACGCCGTGTTCGCCGCCGAGCGCGGCGGCCTGCTCGGCGGTCTCCGGGAACATCGTCATCACGCCCGGGTCCTCGCCGCGGGCGGCGGCGGTGCGGGCCTGGGCGGCGGCGTCCAGCAGGGCCTGGAAGACGGCCGGGTCCTGGGCGCCGTCCGCGCCGAGACGGAACTGGCGGGCGGGCTCGGCGGTGGACACCGTGGCCACGGCCTTGACGCGGTGGTCACCGCCGGTGGCGGCCAGCGAGTAGCTGCCGGAGGCGCAGATGCCCAGCAGACCGATCCGTTCGGCGTCCACCTCCTCGCGGGTGGTCAGGTAGGACACGGCGGCCTTGAAGTCCTCCACCCGCTGCGCGGGGTCCTCCAGACCGCGCGGCAGACCACCGGAGGCGCCCTGGTAGGCCGCGTCGAAGGCGAGGGCGACGAACCCGCGCTCGGCCATCAACTGCGCGTACGTACCCGACGTCTGCTCCTTCACACCCGTCCCCGGGTGACCGACCACCAGCGCCGGCCGCGGACCCTCCGCCCGCCCTTCCGGCACATACATGTGCGCGGCGATCTCGATACCCACACTCTGGAAAGACACACTCGACCTGGACATCAAAGCGCTCCTTCTGTTCGATGTTTTCCCTTCGGGCCCCACTATGTGTCGGTGATGTCGGTGCTGAAATCAGTCAGATGACGGTAAGTACCGCAGTCAGCACGCGGGCTCCGAAATCCATTCACCCACCGGGTCATGTTCAGCATCGCACGAGCTCAGCAGGGGTAACAGAGGCAAAATCCTGTCTGGGAAGAAATCTGCCCCCTCACACATATGTCTTAATCTGCCGTCACACGTGACACTGGAGGACATGAATCCGGTACCCCCTTCCCGCCTCGGCGTCTTCCCGCGGGGGCGTCGGGCGCAGATGACTCCTGAGGAGTGCGGCCTGCCTGGAACGGACTCTCCCCGCAGGGTCATACCGGCCTGCGCCGCGAAGAGGGCGCCCAGCTCGCCTCCATCAGCGTCGACTACTACACCCGCCTCGAAGGCCGCGTCCCCGCCTCCGCCGCTGTCCTGCTCATCCTCCTCCGCGCCCTGCGCCTCGACGACGACCGGAAGCAGTACCTCCACGACATCGCCGGCTGCACCGACGACCGCCACCGCCGCCTCTCACAGCACACCCGACCCGCCCTGCGCCGCCTCCTCAAGCAGCTCCCCACCCCCGCCGTCGTCCTCGGCGAACGCCTCGACTGCACAACGACGCCCGCGACGCCGTTGCCACCCCTCCGCACCGCGAAGGGGTGGAGATCGGGATGGTGGTCGTGCGTAACGAGCTGTACGACCGCGCCTACCGGGGAGTCCGTTCCCTCTGGTACCGAACCGCGCGGGACCGCGGACACGGACGGATCCAGGTGGCGGCCCCCATGACGTCGGCCGGAGACCCGCGGCCTGGACCTTCCCCGCCGACATCGACGCCGCCTTCTGCACCAAGTATGGAGCGCTCGCCGACGACCTGGTCATCAGCCCGGGGGCGCGGGCCTCGGCGATCCGGACAGACCCCGTCTTGGAGCCGGGCGCGCGGCCCACATCGTCCCGCTGAGGAGCGGCGTTCCGGGCAGCCGTACCGGACGCCGATCGGCCGGGATCCGAAGAACCCGGACGGCCCCAGTCGCGGGACCGTCCACCTCAACGAGAGCACAAATCATGACTGAACGAACCAAGATCACAGTAGGCGCGAGCCTGAAGGTCGGCCGGATCGGCTACGGCTCCATGCGGCTGACCGGGCCGGGCCTGTTCGGCGACTACCCCGACCGGGAGGCCGGCAAGAAGTTCCTGCGAGAAGCGGTTGAGGCGGGGGTCGATCTGATCGACACCGCGGACGTCTACGGACCGCACACCGCCGAGGCACTCATCCGCGAGGCACTCCACCCCTATCCCGAGCACCTGGTCATCGCCACCAAGGGCGGTCTGGTCCGCAGCGGTCCCGACCTGTCGACGATCGGCTACATCGGCAACCCCCAGTACCTGCGGCAGTCCGTCGTCCTCAGCGCGCGGCGCCTGGGTGTGGAGCAGATCGACCTCTACTACCTGCACACCGGCCGGGCCACGGACGCGTCCTTCGCCGACCAGGTCGGCACCCTGGCCGAGCTGCGGAAGAAGGGGCTGATCAAGAACATCGGGCTGTCGAACGTCACGGTGGAGCAGCTGCGCGAGGCGCGGGAGATCACCGACATCGCCGCCGTGACCGCGCACTACAACGTCGCCGCGCGGCACGAGCAGCCGCTCCTGGACGCCGCCGTCGGCGGCGGCGCCGTCTTCGTGCCCTGGCAACCCGTCTCCCTCACCGCACCCGGTGACAGCACCGACACCAACGGCCCCGAGGCGATTGCCGCCGTGCTGTCCCCCATCGCCGAGGCGCATGGGGCCACCGTTCCCCAGATCACCCTGGCCTGGTTGCTGACGCGCTCGCCGTCGGTGCTGCCAGTCCCGGCGACCACGACCATCGGGCACCTGCGGGAGAACCTGGACGCCCAGGACCTGGTCCTGACGCCGGAGGAGATCAGCACGATCGACGCCCTCGCCCAGTAGTGCCGCCGCGGCCCGCCCCCGCGCGTCCGCGGCCGGCGTGGCCGCGCCCGGACGGCGCCGCACGGCTGCCCGGTCGCTGTGTGACACACCCCGCGGCGCGCCGGTGAGGGGAGCACGGTGTTCCGCCGTCGCTGGGCGGCGAAGCCGAGCGGATCCGCCACGGCGTGGCCCAGCGGGTCCGCCAGGGCGGGGACCGTGCGCAGGAAGCAGTCCGGGACGGTCGAGGAAACCACCCGGACCGCCGGCCACGGTCCACAGCCCAGGTCGAGTGCCAGGCAGGAGTCGGACTTCCCGGAGCCTTCGGGGTCGTAGGAGCCCTTCACCGCGTTGGTCGGCAGGGCTGCGACCTCTTGGGTCATGTCCTCGAAGCGAATGCGCTCCGGGAGCTGCCCGAACCGTGCCCTGCGCAGTGACGCCGCGGCGGTGTCCGCAGTGAGCCTTGTTGTAAAGGCTTGGTCACTCCCACGCAGGGTGAACTCAAGAACGTCACACCTAGCTGACACGATCAGCCGTGTCCCGGGGCCTTCGGGCCCGGCCGGCGCGTCCGGGCGCTGTGCGCCGGCGAGGCCCCCGGGCCGCACGTGCCGCTGGCGCGGACGCTGCCCGGTGCTGCTGCCCTTCCGCGACCGGGCGGTCCGCCAGGGCGAGCCGGACGGCGTCCGGTGCGCCACCGCACCGAGCCGGCGCGAAACGGTCCGCCGTGCCACCCGGGATCGCTTCAGAAGGGGTCACGTTGCAGTCGGCGTCGCGTGCCACGGGTGGCGAGCGGGCGGGCCGTAGGCCGCGCAACGCTCAGGCCGCCTGGTGGCCGCTGATTCGAAGACTCACCACGCACCGCTGAGCCTTGCCGAGAGCACTGCCGCTCCGGCACGGCGCGGTACAACGTGCCCACTTCACCTCATCCGGCCGGTCTCCGGCGTGCCCCCGTTCGTCGCGCCTTCGCGCGGACATGTGGCCGTCCGCCGCCCGGCCCTTCCCTCACGAGGCCATGAACAAGAAAAAATTCCTGCCCACGCTGCTCGTCGTGGCGCTGATCGGCACCATCATTGAGCTGGACATGTCCGTGCCCAGCTTTCCAGACATCGCCAGAACGCTGGACGCGTCCGAGTCGTCGGTCCAGCTGACCGTCACCTACAACTTCTTCGGCTACTGTTTGGGCGCCCTCGCCTACGGACCGCTGTCCGACCGGTTCGGCCGGCGCGGCGTCATGCTGGCCGGCAACGCCGTCATGCTGGCCGGCGCGCTGGGCTGCGCGGTGGCGCCCACCATCGAGTTCCTGCTGGCATCCCGGTTCGTGCAGGGCATCGGCGCCAGCACCTCCGTCGTGCTCGTCTTCGTGATCATCGCGGACGTCTACGAGGGCACCCGGCTGCTGAAGATGTTCGGCCTGACCAACGCCGCCATGTCCACCTTCATGACGGCGGCCCCGGCCCTCGGCGGGCTGATCAACCGCACTCTCGGCTGGCGCGGCAACTACGCGGTGGTCTTTGCCGTCACCCTGGTGTCGCTGCTGCTCATGGCGCTGTTCCTGCCCGAGACCAAGACCGAGCGGGTCAAGGTGAGCGCCCGGCGGGTGGCCGGCGACTACCGGCGTCTGCTGGGCAGCGGGGAGTTCCTCGCCGCGTCGCTCGTCCCCAGCCTGCTGTTCGCCGCCTACATGGTCTTCATCGCCGCCAGCTCCTTCCTGTACACGGACACCTTCGGTCTGTCCACGGTGGCGTTCGCGGGCAACCTCCTGGTCATCGTCGCGTCGTTCGCGATCACCAGCCTCTTCGCCACCAAGATCATGGAGCTCCTCGGCAGTCCCGGGCGCACCGTGGCGTGCGCCATCACCGCCACGCTGGCCGGAGTCGCCCTGTTCCTCGCCTTCGGTGACGGCCCGGTGTCCACCACCGTGTCCCTCGCCGTCTTCTGCGTCGGCTTCGCCGCCGTCTACCCCGTCGTCTTCGGCCGTTCCCTGCAGGTGTTCCCCGAGCTCCAGGGAGCGGCGTCCTCGCTGAACATGAGCAGCCGGGCACTGCTGGTGACCCTGTTCACCGGCGTGGCCAGCAGCCTGTTCACGGGCGACGCCGTCGTCACGGCCGGGGTGATGGCGGTGGCCACCGCCGTCGCCGCGCCGCTGGCCGTCCTCACGTCCAGAACTCCCGCCGGCGAGCAGACCTCGCACCCGTCGGACGCGATGACCGGGGCCGGCTGACCCGGCCCGCCTTCGGCTTCCCTTTCAACCCCGTGAGTGCGGGCGGCACTGTCCGCCGCCCGCGCCTTTCGACCCGTCGTCACAGGGCACGCCGGCCGTGCGTCGCGCCGGCGTGCCCGGGAAGAGGCACGCCATGTCCACCCTGCACCAGGAGAACGCCCCGTCCGAGCGGACGCTGTCCAGCCTGACCGCGCAGTACGCGGACCGCTGGGAGGCCCGCTCGTCCGTCCGCACCCGCCCCCGCAAGACCATCGACTTCACGCAGAGCGGCTTCTTCTTCCCCGAGGACAAGCAGCCCCTGCTGCTCGCCGAGGAGGTGCGGGGCCTCGGACGGTCCGCCAAGGACGAGATCCCCGTGCAGGAGCTTGGAGCAGGCCGAGACGATCTCCTTGGTCATGATCGACGAGTACTACCACGTGTACATCGCCCAGGACATGATCCTCCAGCTGCGGCAGCACTACCCGCACCTGAGCGACATCGACTACGCGCTCCCGGACTCCCGGCGCGCGGTGAGCGAGATCCGCGCGAAGCTGGCCCCCCGCTACCACGACGTCTTCGAGATACTCGCCAACTGCTGCTTCGAGACGACCCTCGTGCGCGAACTCGTCGAGTTCTTCACCCCGTCGCGGGCAGACGGGCCCGCTGTGCCCTGGACCGACCCCCCGAGGTCCGGGGCACAGCCACGCCTCGCGCGGGCGATCTCCCGCCCCACGCCGACACCCGCTCAGGCACGGGGGTTGGCCGTGGCGGGCCGGACTGCCGGTGCCGCCGCTGCCCGGCGCGGATGCGCCGGGGGATCTGCTGGACCCGCGCGAGGCGACGGCGTTGGTGGGCGTGACGTCCAGGCCGTGGGAGAGCTACCGGCACGATCCGGCGCTGGCCGCGCATGGGGTTCAGGTGCGCGGGCAGCAGCCGGACGCTGAGGCCGCGGAGGTGGAGCACTGGCGGCCCGCGGCGGTGGTGGCCTGGCTGGAAGGCAGGCCCGGACGCGGCCACGGTGGGGGCCGTCCGCTCGACGCCCGTGACGGGGTGCCCCGTGAGGAGATCTCGCCGCGCACCGCCGCCCTGCTCGCTGTCCAGCCCGCCGTCACGGCCGAGGAGGTGAGCCGCCGCCTCGGTATCCATCCCGACCGTGCGCACCGCGCCCTGGAGGAGCTGCGCGCGGCGGCGGTCGCGGCGCTGCTGGAGCGGGAGCGGGCCGCGAGCGCGGAGGACGTCGCCGCGCGGCTGGGGTACCCGCTGCGCACGGCTCGCCCGTCCTCACGGCTGCGCGCACCGGAGCTGGTGATTAGGGAGCGGCGAGCGCGGGGCTTGATGTCACGTGAGCTGGCGGCCGGCGACGTCGCCCGGGTCGTCGGCGAGCAGGACGGTCGCGGTGATCCGTTTGCCCACCGGTTCTTGCTCGACACAGAAGGTGTGGGATGCCGTCATCACGATTTCCAGGCCGTGCTGTCCGACCCGGTCCGGGTCGGTGGACTGTACCGAGGGCAGCGTCGTGCTGCTGTCCCACACGCTCACCTGGACGGCTCCGTCGCGGATCTCCAGGTCGAGCAGATAGGGGCCTGGCGCGTATTTGTGGGCGTTGGTGATCAGCTCGCTCACCACGAGCTGGACTGTCCCCATCACTCGGCTCGGCACCGCCAGCCCGTGCTCAGCCTGCATCGAGGTGGCACAGCGATGGTGGGCGCGGCCGCCCAGCGCGACGGCCGCACCCCGGACGCGACGGGCTCAGCCCCTGGCACGGCCTTCGTGGCCGTCCTCGTCAGAACTTTCCGGCTGGCCTTCGTGGCCGTCCTCGTCAGGACTTTCCGGCTGCCCGCCGAGCAGCCAGAGGCGCGCCCGCCTCCGCAGCCACGCGGCCAGCGCCCGCCCACGGGCACGGACCCACTCGATGCTGGCCCGTACCGCACCCCGCCACCAGGACAGGGCGGGCGGCACGAAGAACAAGAGGACAACCGCGCGGAGGGACACGTAACCACCTGTGCAGATCGCTGGTGGCCGCTGGCCCGCCGCAGCGTCGAATCCGCCCCCACCTCTCCCGCTCCACCGGGCGCTCCCTGCACATGTCGTCAGACGGTTGGTCTGAGGTGGTCTGTGACGAGTTGGAGGATGTCGGGGTCTGCTATACCCGTTCGCTGGGCGAGGTGGATGAAGTGTCGGCATGCCTCGATGACCAGGGCATGGCTGGGGGCATCGGCGGTGACCACTGCGCCGCGCCCGGGGCGGAGTTCGATGAGTCGCTCGTCCTTGAGGATCTGGTAGCCGCGCAGGACGGTGTGCATGTTGATGTCCAGGCTGCGGGCCAGCGTGCGGGCGGGAGGAAGACGGTCTCCCCTGGCGAGCTTGCCGTCGGTCATGTTGCGGCGGACGGAGGCCGCGATCTGCTCCGCGAGGCTCTGGGGTGAGGAGCGGTCGATGGTCACCAGCATGTCAGCGACCTTTGCGTCGATGCGCGAGGAGTTGGTTGGTGAGCTGGACAGCGGTGTTGGCGTCGTCGATGGTGATGACGAACTGGTTGCCGCTGGTGAGCGTGAGCCACAGGGCGTCGCCTTCGCGGAGCGAGATGGAGCTGAGGCCGGGGTTCCAGCGGTAGCCCCACCCTCCGATCTCGGTGGGTCGGGTCCAGCGGGCGGAAGCGCTCTGTATGCGGTCAAGAGGGAAACTGCGTCGCAGGAACGGGACGAGAGCCGATCCGGCGGTGACCCCGCGGGGGGAGACGGTGACACGGATGGCACCGGTGATGAGGAAAGCTGCGGAAACGATCAGGAGCCACAGGGCGACGGTCCGGTGTGGATGGTCGACCGCGGCGATGACCAGCAGGCCGGCTGCCGAGACGATGCCTGTGGCGAGCATCCAGCCGTTGGCCAGAGACCGGTGCCAGACCGTCACCTGGTGTGGAGTCGCGTCCTGGTTCATGCGCGCCTCCTGGAGATGAGCCAGGCGGCACCGCCTACGACGGCGCCGACGACGACGGCCACGGGCAACTGGAAGAGAGGCAGTTGGGCTGTGTGTCCGTCGGAGTCATTGGTGGTCCACATAGCCGCGATGAGGAGGTAGGCGGTCGCGGCGGCCAGGCCACAAGAGAAGACGCACAGCGACCTGGTGCTCTTGAGCGCGGACCTGGTGGAGAAGCCTGCGGCGATGGTGCCGACCGCCTCGATCGCGAACAGCAGCATGTACTGGCCAAGTGCTGCGGCGGGGGAGCTGTAGCCGTCGGCGGTGCCGTCAAGTGTGAAGTGCGTGGCCACCTTGTCGGGGAACGAGTCCCGGATCAGCAAGAACGCGATCACGGTGGCTAACGCCCCCCCGGCGAAGGGCGCAGCCACCAAGGCCATGCGACGGGCAAGTCCGGGAGGTGCTGTGCGGGTCGTGGACATGAACATTGGCCCCATCTGTGAATCAGGTCACTGAAATTGTTTGCATCGTTGTAGAACAACTGTAGCTGTCGCTGAAGCACGTACCCGACTTACTGATCATTTCAGAATGAGTTGAGCTGTGGGTCTTGTGCTTGCTGATCTTGGTCGGCAGGCTGTCCGGAGTGCGTGCTGATCTTGTTCCTGACGATCTGTGGGAGCGGGTGGCCCCGCTCCTGCCACCTGCTCCCGGCTGCGTGTTCCCGACCGGACGGCGCTGGCCGGCGTCATGTACGTGCTGCGCACCGGTGTCGCCTGGCGCGATGTCCCTGCGGAGACGGTGGGCTGCTCCGGGGTGACGGCCTGGCGCCGGCTGCGGGACTGGACCGAGGCCGGTGTATGGCCCCGCCTGCACGCCGCCCTGCTCGGCGAGTTGCGCCGCGCCGAGCTCTTGGACCTGGACGACAGCGCTGTGGACGGCTCGCACGTCCGGGCCTTGAAAGGGGGGATCACGTCGGCGCCTCGCCCGTCGACCGGGCCCGCCCCGGCTCCAAGCACCACCTGATTGTCGACCGTCACGGGACACCGCTCGCCGCCACACTCACCGGCGGCAACCGGCACGATGTCACCCAGCTCCTGCCACTGCTGGACGCGGTCCCGCCGATACGAGGTGTGCGGGGGCGCCCCCGTCGCAGGCCCCGACGGCTGTACGCCGACCGGGGCTACGACTTCGACAAGTACCGCCGCCTGCTGTGGAAACGCGGCATCAAGCCCGTGATCGCCCGACGCGGTGTCGCCCACGGCTCCGGACTGGGCAAGGTCCGCTGGGTAGTCGAGCGCACCTTCGCCTGGCTCCACCAGTTCAAGCGACTCCGCATCCGCTACGAAAGACGCGCCGACATCCACCAGGGCCTGCTCGAACTGGCTTGCAGCCTCATATGCCTCCGCCGCCTACGAACCTCATTCTGAAACGATCAGTTAGTGCTGGGTTCCTCAAAGGATGTACACATATCGGCGGCGTAAGCGCCTGGTGGGTGGGGCGGGTCTGCCCCATATCCAGGGGCGCGCTCGGGCGTTGAGCTGAGATGTCGCCTGGCGGGTGGCGTGTTCGATCTCGGCTGGTCCCGCGAAGGACTGGCCGGCGAGGGCGGCCTTGCGGAAGATGCGCCACCAGCCCTCCTGGAGGTTGAGCCAGCAGGCGCCGACAGGGATGAACACGTGCCGGATTCTGGGGTGATCCTCCAGCCAGGTGCGGGTGGACAAGCTGTTGTGCGAGGACAGGTTGTCGGTGACGACGTAGATGTCCCCGACCGGATTGGCTGCCTCGATCTTCTGAAGAAACTGCTGGTAGAAGACGCTGTTGCGGGAGGATGCGGCCATCGTGACTTCCTGTCCGTCCCGCACGCGTAAGGCGCCGTAGACCCAGGTCTTCTCCGGCCCCCGACCGTAGTCGACCTCGGCCTTGATTCGGTGGCCGTCCGGCGACCAGCCCGGCGCCGGAGGGAACGTTCTGGGGATCACCGGTCCGAGCTCGTCGGCGCAGATGACCGTCGCGCCTTCAGGCGGGCAGGTGTAGAACTCGATGATCCTCGTCCTCTTCCCTCGAAGTCCGGGTCCTTCGAGCGGATCCAGGACCGGGCGCGGCGCCAGCGCACCCCCTCGGCCAGCAGGATCCGGCGGACCTGGCTGCGGCCGATATCGATACCCAGCCGGCGGGCCTCGACGGTCAGGGTGTCAAGGGTCCACTCCGGCGGCCCACACTCGTCCGCCGCGGCCAGCTCTCCATCGGCCTGCACAGTCAACCGGCCCGGAGGCGGCTGCCTGACCAGGCCAATGATCCTGGAGCGTTCCGTCTCCGTGATTCGCCGCTTGCGGCCCTGTCCGCCCAGGTCTTCCAGCCCATCCAGGCCCAAGCGGTTGAAGCGGTGCAGCCAACGCCGCACCGTCTTGGGGCTGCACCTCAACTCGTCTGCGATGGTCGGAACTCGCTGTCCAGACCAGCTCAGCTCGACCATCCGCGCCCGCAGCACCAGGTCACGCGGCGCCTTACGCGCTTGCGACAGTCGACGCACAACCCGCTGCTCGTTCTCATCACGGCTTGGCCGTGCCCGTAACACCACCGTCCAGCACCCGCCCCCGAGCACCCGAACCACCCCGCCACCCGGACATATACCCAGCGAAAGAGGAATCCAGCACTAGTTGACCTTGACCGGGGACAGGTCCGCGTCGCGGACGGCTTCAGGCCGCCAGGAGGTCCTGGCGGCGGTCGCGGCTGGTGAGGGTCTTGAAGACGTCCGGGCTCGGCGTGTTCAGGGAGCCGTTGGCCCGGTCCAGGCCCGCCGTCTTGAGGACGGCCGCATGCCCTTGAGGCCGATGCCGTAGGTCATGGGGGACGGGGGCACGTTCCAGGACTGTGACCGGGCCGACGATGCCCACCAGGCCAGGGCGCAGCAGGGGCTCGCCGCCGGTGAAGCGGATCTCCTCGATACTGAGGGAGGTGACCGCGATGTCGATCAGGCGGACGATCTCGTCGTCCGTGAGCAGGTCGGGCTTCGCCAGCCACTGCAGGCCGTCCTCGGGCATGCAGTACGTACATCGCAGGTTGCACCAGTCGGTCAGGAGACGGGCTGATGGCCGAGCCCGATGAGCAGCGGCTGTTCACCGAGGCGTGTCTGCACGGGCTGCGGGCCAAGCTGTGTGATGACCTCGGATCGCTGGACCGGTTCCCGCCGGAGGTGGCCGCGATGGCGCGCCGGGTCGCTGAGTGCCTCGAAGTGCCGGAGCCCGCTACCGCGTGAACCGCACCACGGAGGGCGGGACACCGACGTTGGCATCCCGCCCTGCCGTCACCTCCCGGCACGCTCGTAGCTGACAATGGCCTCGCCCAGGCGGCGTTTGAGCTGTGAGGGAAGGTCGCTGTTCGACGTGTCCAGGAACGAGCCCTTCGTGAGCGGGTCCGGGGCGTAGGAGGAGACGCGCTGGGGGCTGATGTCGTTGTCCAGCCAGAAACGCCGGTGCCGTCTTCCAGCAGCAGAATCGGCGACTCCATCCAGTCGTCTTCCAGGTCGCCGTCTTCATCGCGCCGACGACCGCCCCAACCGCCGGCCATGACCGCACGCCTACGCGTGCGCGGCCTGCGACCCATCTGGCAGGAGCGGGCTTGTCGGCCGGTGCCTGGTCCGGATCGACGGCTGGCTCCGGGCGGGCTTCAGAGCTGGTCGTAGATGGCGGCGAGCTGCCGTAGGACGCCGGTCGCGGTACCCAGGGCAGTGGTGTCGTAGTGCGCGAGTGCGGCGTCGAGTGCCTGGGTCAGGGCGGCCTGGCGTTCGTGGTGGCGGCTTCGGCCTGCGTCGGTGAGAGCGACCAGTACCGATCGCTTGTCGTCGGCGGGGCGTTCGCGGGTGACGTAGCCGGCGGCGGCGAGGCCGTTGACCAGTTGGGTGGTGGCGGCGCCGGTGGTTTCGGTGGCGGCGGCGAGCCGGCCGATCGGCAGCGGGCCCGCCTCGGCCAGCACTCGCAGGGCGCGGGCGTGGGTGAGGGAGAGTGCGCCGGGGGTGCGGGTGGCGCGTCCACGCAGGCGGGAGTCGGCGGCGCTGAGGCTGTAGGCGGCGCGGGCGAGTTGGTCGAGGGCCGCATCACGGGTGGTGTCGGACATCAGTGGGTCTCCGTGTCGCTGATCGGTGGGCGGGTTGACAACCAGCCTAACCTAAGTACTTAATAAATAAGTACTTAGGCGTTGCCCGGGCGGGACGTCTACCACTCCCCTTCACCTGAGGACACCTGTCATGACTGCTCGTTCGACCGGCCAGAGCTGGGCCCTGGACATCGCCCTCGCCCAGGGCGGCTTCGACGCCCTGCACCCCCAGGCCAAGGGCACCCTGGAGCAGCTGGGCCACGACCACACCGACTTCGACAAGGTCTTCGACCTGGTCCAGAGCGGTGTGATGCTGCCCAAGGCCTGGGCCACCATCGCCGGGCAGGCCGAGGAGCGCGCCGCCCACCACGAGCGCGGCGGCTTCGCCCAGACCGCCGCCGACCTCTACGTGCGCGCCTCGGTGATGTGGGGCCGCGCGCAGTACTCGATCTTCGACGCCACCGACCCGCGCAAGCTCGCCTTCCGCGAGCACGCCAACCACTGCGTCGAGCGCCTGGGCGCACTGCGCGACAACCGGGTGCGCCGCGCCGTCCTCGACTTCGAGGGCAAGCAGATCTTCGCCCTCCTCCACCTGCCCGCCGGCGAGGTCCGCAACGCCCCCGCGGTGATCCTCGGCCCCGGGATGGACATGATCAAGGAGGACTACATCTACGCGGCCGAGCGGTACTACACCTCGCGCGGCATCGTGGCCCTGTCCATCGAGGGCCCGGGCCAGGGCGAGAGCCGGGCCAACGGGCTGACCGTCGACCTCACCAACTACGAGCGCGCCATCAGCCGCTACATCGACCACCTGGCCTCGCTCCCGGAGGTCGACGCGGCCCGGATCGCCATGTTCGGCATCTCCATGAGCGGCTACTGGGGCTCGCGCGCCGCCGCCACCGACCCGCGCCTAGCCGCGCTGGCCGCCTTCGAGGCCGTCACCGGCGACTTCACCACCATCTTCGAGCGCGCCCAGCCCACCTTCAAGAACAACTACATGTTCATGGCCGGCTACACCGACGAGGACGCCTTCGACACCGAGCTGGTCGCCCACATGCCGCTGGGCGACCTGGTCCAGGAGATCACCTGCCCGGTCCTCTACGGCATCGGCGAGTTCGACGAGCTCACCGTGCTGGAGCAGGCCCTGGCCAACTACGAGCGCGTGCACGCACCCAAGGAGATGCGCGTCTACGAGAACGAGTTCCACCCGTTGGGCGGCACCGCCGCCGAGGTCTTCCGCTTCGGCGCCGAGTGGGTCGAACGCGCCCTGAACGGCGAGTTCGCCGAGCCCGGCCGCGACGTGCGCCACTACGTCCACAGCGACGGCCGCACCACCGACGGCACCGCCAACCCCACCTGGTGGCTCGGCACCACCCCCATCCAGATCACCGCCGCCCGCCAGGCATAACGCCATGACATCGATGAAACGTTCATCGACAGGAGAGGGAGCCGACAAACAGCGGCCGCGTGCCTTCCCTACGTTGAACTGAAGCGACGAATCACCGAACAGCACAGGGTGATCCGGATCACAGGCCGGCCGGACCTTCGAACGGCAGGGCTGCGAACAGCTCCCAGAACGGTTCGGTCAGCCGCGATGGCAGGACAGGTACAGGTCTCCCTGGCAGTCACGGAGTGCCACAACTCCGTGATCGCCGGGACTTGTTGCCTGCCTTCCTGCCAGAGCGCCCCTCCCTGCCTATATGTGCAACCTCTTAGCGCAGGGACGTCGGTCGGTACCGTGACGGATCGGGTTGTGTGGTCATTGGACCAGACGACTCCATAGAGCCGGGCCCCGGGGACGTCATGGCTGATCCCCCGGGGCCCGCAGTGTGTCCGGCCGGTCAGATCTTCTCTGCCGCCGTGGCGGCGGCCCAGCCGGCGGCTTCGACGTCGGTCATCAGCACCGCCTGGGCCCTCAGTGGGAGACGAGGTCTTGCAGTTGGTGGGCCAGGTCAGGGCTTGGCTGTGGGATGGCCAGGCCGTCGAGCGTGTCAACGGCGAGGTCGTCGACGGCGCCCCTGACCGCTTCCTCTGGTACGGCGGTGACGTCGCCGGGCAGGTCGAGGTGGACGGTCACGCTTCCGGGGCCGAGGGTGGTATCGAGGACCTCGTGAGCAACGGGCGCGTACTGGCAGGGTTCCGCCTCCAGGACGGTGATCTGCTCCGCCCAGCACTTCGCGTCACGCCACTCCCCGCGGGCACTGTCAACGACGGACACCGCCTCCAGCTCGACCAGTGCCCTCGCCGGCATGAGGCACAGCGGTCGAGACCGGCTTCCATCAACCACTGTACCGGCGGGATCGCGTGGGCCAGGCCGACGACCTCTGCCGTCTCCCGGTCCGGGGCGAGCAGCAACGTCGCTGCGCCGAACTTTCCGGCATCCGCCAGCAGGAGCGCATCCGGTCGTGTACCACCTGGGGGTCGTCGCCGGGGGTGGCCGGACGGATCAGGTAGCGGCCCTGCACCTGCGGCGCTTCGGTGTTGTCCGGCCGCGCCGGCTGTGGCGCGTTGCGGCCGCTCTGCCCGGCGCCTCGAAGCGCGTCCCATGCCAACCATCCTGCACCCATGCCGACGTGCCGGGGCGGGTGTTGGTACGGCTGCCATTCAGCAACCCGGCTGAGACACGTGGTTGACGGCGGCGAGCCCGTCGTCGTCCGCGGCGAGGTCTACCTCGCCGGCTTCGATCAGTGCCTGGCGCAGCTGCGCGGCCTCGGCCGGGCGGTCGGGCTCGGGCAGGGCTTCGGCTCTTTGCAGCAGGGCGCTGGCGTGGCGGCGGACGTCGCCGTCGTACGCGCCTTCGGGGGCGGGCGGGTGAGCACATACACGGCCAGGAGCAGGGCATCGGGCTCACGCGGGGGCGCGGCGGCGTGTTCGGCGACCCGGCCGGCGTCTTTCTGGGCCGGGGAGTGGGCGGCGCTGCGCCGGGCCAGGGGCAGCCACACTTCGTCCGGCAGCGCCGCGGCGAAGTAGCCGGCGTCCGCGAGCGCGCCGGGCGGCAGGCCGGCGTCGAGGGCAGCGGTCCACCACACCTGTTCAGTGTCCACCGCGGTCCGGTCGACCGGCCGCATCGCGGTGAAGAGGGCGAGGTGCCCCAGGAAGGCGGAGGCGGTCTCGGCGCCGCCCGGGCCGGCGGCCAGCTCACGCCAGGTGGCCACGGGATCGCCGAGCAGCTCGTCATGCCCGGTCAGCAGGGCGTGGATCACGCTGAACGCCGCGCGGCCGGACGGTTCCTCGCGCAGGGCTGCCAGGAGCTGGCCGCGGTCCAGGGCGGCGAGCAGCAGCGGATCGAGGCCGGGGCCGCGGCGGTCGTGCAGCCACGCGGCGGCCGGCGAGGGCCGGCCGGGGACGAGTCCGTACACCTCGTCGTGGTGGGCGGCGGTGAAGGCGGTGGCGCGGCGGTGCAGGAGGGGCAAGCGCGCTCCGATCACGGCGGCGACCGCCTCGTCGCCACCGCGGGCGGCCAGGACGCCGGCGACCAGGTTCAGGACGTCGCCGGGCATCTGGCCGTCCCGCAGGGCCCGGCTGGCGGCGTAGTCCAGGAGGCAGTCCAGCGCGCGCACCGCCGGGTGGGCGTCCAGCAGGCCCGCGGGCAGCCCCTGTTCCTCCCCGGCCGCCCGGTCGGAGGGCGGGCCGGCCGGGCCGCTGGCGGGCGTTGCCGGAGCGACCGCCGCCGCAGTCGGCGGCCGGGCGGCGGCGGGGTGGGTGAGCGGCTCGGTGAGGGCGTGCAACTGGTCCAGGACGGCCGGCAGGTCACCGCCGAGATCGCCCAGGCCGTCACCGGTGCGCCACACGAAGGTCAGCAGGCCGGACCACGCCCGGCCTGCGTACTCGCCCGCGTCCGGGAGTGGGGGTCGGAAGGTGCGGGCAGAGCGCGGCTGAGCGCGAGGGCGGCGAGCACGGCCTCGGCCGGGCCGGCGGGGAAGACCTCGGGACGGCGCGCGGCGGCTGCGGCGGCGGCGAGGTAGAACGCGCCGAGCCCCGGCAGGACGAGCGCGGCGAGCACGGCGGGGACATCGGCGGTCCAGGCCGCCGGGTCGGCCGCCACCACACGCTGCAGCACGGTCGCGTAGCCGGATGCACCCGCGTCCGGAGCGCCGGCCAGGGCCGCCGCGGCGGCGAGCGCGCCGGCCGCGGCGACCCGCTCCAGCAGGTCCTCCAGTTCGATCGTGGTGTGATGACGCGACCGCGGGCGGGCGGCACTGCGCGGGTCGGGCGGGCCGTCCGGCCGGGCCCGGCGCAGCGCGGCCAGCAGCGGGGCGAAGCCGGCCAGCAGCGGCGCGGGCAGGGCCGGCGACCAGGCCCACACCCGCAGCCAGGACACCAGCGGCTCCACGGCCTCACCGACCCGGCCGCACTGCTCGCCCAGGCGGCGCCGGGCAGGACCCGGTCGATCTCTTCGACGGCGGGGGCCGGACCGAGAGCCGCGCGGGCCCGCTGGTGCAGGCCGGCAGCCCGGCCGGGCGGGCAGGTCTCCAGCACCAGAGCGGCCAGCCGGGCGCCTTCCGGCGTCGGGCGGCCGGCCAGCAGCCGTACCGTGGCCTCCACCGCCCGGTCCCACCACTCCCCCACCTCCGCGGCGTGGGGGCCGGCGGCGGGCGGGTGGGCGGCGAGGTGAGCGGCGAGCACCCGGTCGTGCAGGTACTCGTCCGCGGCGGCGATCCGCGGCCAGGCCCGCGTCCGCTCGTCGAGCGGCAGGCCGGCCGCGGTGTCCGCCGCGGCGAGGTCGAGGACCGCGCGGGCCAAGAGCGGGCCCATCTCGAAGGACCGGGCCAAGGAAGACCCTCTCGTCCAGGACGCGGACCTCGTCCAGGTCGACGGAGGCGGAGGCGTGCCAGGACTGCCTGACAGGCGCGGTGATGTCGCGGTGCAGCAGGCCCGCCAGGGCGTTGCGGGCCGGGCGGGCCCAGCGGAACGGGCCGCTGGCGCCGGCATGGACAGTGAGCACCAGCTCCCGCAGCAGGCCGATGACGTCGTGGTCGGGCAGGCGGGCGGCCCACTGTCGCTGCAGGACCTCGGTCAGCTCGGGGAGCGGCTCGCGGCCGGCGTGCGCGCGCCGGCACGCGGCGTGGTAGGCCAGGTAGCCGGCGTGCCCGAGGTCGACGGTGTCCTTCAGCAGTGCCTCGACGACCAGGAGCCAGTCCCCGTCACCGGCCCCGGGCATTGCCCCCAGGGCCGGTGGGCCTCGGGGCAGCACCCACGCCCTCCTGGGGTAAACCCCCTGTGCGAGAGGGTGACTGGCAGGCTGTTTCGGCTGGTCGCAGGCGCGGAGACTCGGTGGCATGACGATTTCCCCGCAGGCCGTAGCGGCCACCGTGCCCGGCGCCCGCCCCCGTCCCTCCGGTGCCGGAGCCGGCAGTGACTTCGCGCGGCTGTCCCGTCGTATCACCGAGGCGGGGCTGATGAGACGCCGTCCGGGCTACTACACGACGCGGCTCGGTCTGGTGATCGCGCTGACGGCGGGCGGATGGGGAGCCTTTGCCGCGCTCGGGGACACCTGGTGGCAGATGGCGACGGCCGCCTTCCTGGCGCTGATGTTCGGCCAGATCGCTCTCGTTGCCCACGATCTCGCGCACCGTCAGGTATTCCGGCGACGCCGGCCGAGCGAATTGTGGGGCCGGCTCTTCGGCAATCTCGGGATCGGCATGAGCTACGGCTGGTGGATGAACAAGCACACCCGTCACCACGCCAACCCCAACCACGAGGAACTCGACCCGGACGTCGCCCCGGACATCCTGGTGTGGTCCACGGAACAGGCCCGCGACGCCCGGGGCCTGGCCCGTCTCATCGGCGGTCACCAGGCGGGGCTGTTCTTCCCGCTGCTGACGCTGGAGGGCTTCAACCTGCATGCGGCGAGCCTGCGGGCGCTGCGCTCACCGGGCATGAAGCACCGGACGCTGGAGGCGGCGCTGCTCCTGCTTCACCTCGCGGCCTATCAGTCCGCCCTGTTCCTGGTGCTCTCCCCGGGCAAGGCGGTGGCGTTCCTCGCCGTGCACCAGTGTCTCTTCGGCGTCTACCTCGGGTGCACCTTCGCGCCGAACCACAAGGGCATGCCCACGTTCCGCGGCGACGAACGGCCCGATTTCCTGCGCCGCCAGGTGCTCACCTCACGCAACGTGCGCGGCGGACGGCTGACCGACGTTCTGCTCGGCGGGCTCAACTACCAGATCGAGCACCACCTGTTCCCGAGCATGCCCACGCCCCATCTGCGCCGTGCGCAGACCGTCGTCCGAGCCTACTGCGCGGAGATCGGCGTGCCCTACCACGAGACCGGCCTGATCCAGTCGTACCGCGAGGCCCTCACACATCTGCATCAGATCGGTGAGCCGATCCGGCAGCAGCGCCGAAGGGGCGCCTGACGTCGTCGGTGCAGTCGACGGCGTGGAGTACGACGCCGCCGGGTCCGCGGCCGCCGGCAAGCAGACCGCGGCCGCCGCGCGCGAACCGCTCACCCGGGCCGTCACCGCCGCCGCCCCGCTCATGCGCTGCCCCGACCCCCCCGCCATCGCTTTCAGGGTTCGGAAACAGGCACTGAAGGAGCGTTTTGTCCCGGCAAGGTTGTTTGGCGTTGAGTTGCGGGATGTTCCGACATGGGGCCGCTGGGGCAGATGTGTCTGATGCGGGGCGAAGGATTCGTGTCGTCATTCGACGGCCCGGTTCGTTCTGCTAGTTCCTGTCTGATCCCAACGCGCCCCCGGTTGGCCTCGTTTGCGCCCTGGGGAGGCGGCCTGCTCGACGGTACTACCGAAACATGACGCGACACCGCCCGTATCCCAGCGACCTCTCCGAGGCACGCTGGGAGCTGATCGGACCCACGCTCACCGCCTGGCGGGCTGAGCGCAGGGGCAAGGGCCTCGCCATCGGCCGCCCGCCTGAGCATGACCTGCGTCGCATCATGGACGCCATCCTCTACGTCGACCGCACCGGTATCCCCTGGCGGTATCTGCCGCACGACTTCGCCCCCTGGGAAACCGTCTACGGCTACTTCGCCACCTGGCAGAAGGAAGGTGTCTTCGACCAGCTCAACGGTCTCCTGCGGCACCTGGTCCGCCAGGCCGAAGGCCGTGACGGCGAGCCGAGTGCCTGCGTGCTGGACGCGCAGAGCGTGAAGACCTCCAGCAATGTGCCGGCGGCCGGCCAGGGCATCGACGCCGGCAAGAAAATCGCAGGCCGCAAGCGCCATATCGGGGTGGACACCCTCGGCCTGCTCCTGGCTGTCTGGGTCACCGCGGCGAGCGTTCCCGACAACGTCGGCGGCATGCACCTGATGTCCCACATCGCCGTCGCCCACCCGCGTGTGACCAAGGCATGGGCCGACACCGGCTACCGCATCAAAGCCATCGAGCACGGCGCCCGCCTCGGCATCGACGTGGAAGTCGTCCAACGCGACCCCGGTATCAAAGGCTTCAAGGTGATTCCGCGACGCTGGGTGGTCGAGCGGACCTTCGGCTGGCTCATGCACCACCGCCGCCTCGCCCGCGACTACGAAACCCACCCCCACCGCTCCGAAGCCATGATCCACGTCGCCATGATCGACCTCATAAGCCGACGCCTTACCCGAGATTCCACCCCGAACTGGCGCGACACCTGAACCTCGAACCAAACAACCCTGCCGGGACAAAACGCCCTTTGAGCTTGGCATTTAACCTACCGGGCGTGTGAGTCCCTGCTCCGTGACGCTGACGCGGTTGTCTTCGACCACAATCCGCCAGGGAGCACCAGTCTCGCCAAGGGCCTCGATGTGTCCGCTCAAAGTGTGGTCGAAGGTGAAGTCGGGGAATTCGGGTGCGTAGTACCTGCCCTGCAGGGGGCTCTGGAGCTCAGGGGCGAGCTCCGCGTCGGGCTTCAAGAACTGCCTGATCAGGTAGGCCATCCACTCGGCCGCGAACGGAAACTTGGTGCGCCGGCTCCACTCAATGCCCGTCCCCGATTCGGTGGGCACCCACTGGCAACGCAGGCCGGGCTGGCCCTGCGGAGGCTGGTTGATGTCGATGATGTCCCCGTCAGGCAGCACCAACCGGCCCGTGGAGAGGGTGGTGTAGGGACCGGAAAGCCGAGCCATCCGGCGTGTGCCGGCGAATCTGGTGAGATACGCCGACTCCGAGGCGTTCAGCGGCGGTGATACGTCTATGCGGCCTCTGAAAGTTGACGTACTCCGGCATCTGGCTCCTCCCGCAGTGCTCGCCTCGCCGATTATTCACCGCCACGCCTGGGCTTGGTGCCCTTCTTGTGGTGGGCCGGGCGGCTGTATGCCTCGCCGGTCACGAGGACTCTGCCCACGTCGTGACGGGTGGCTGTGCGGCGGTTCTTCGAGCCGGGCGGTCGGCCAGGCCCGGGGCGGAACGGTTTCGGTGCACCTGCTGGAGAGCCGGTTTTCGCTCGCAGGTTCCTGAACCCCCGCCGGACGCGGGCGGGGGTGAGTCTGTTCGGTTCGGCCGGCTTCTCCCAGGGACGCCGTAGGTCGGCGGCCAGCGGGCGGGCGAGCCGGAGCTGGGTGTAGGCGGCGATGACCAGCCACGTCCACCGGTCTGCCGCCTCCGGGCTGCGGAGCCGGGGCTTGGTCCATCCGAGCGTCTGCTTGAACTGGCGGAACATGTGCTCGATGTCGAAGCGTCGCAGGAAGGACTGCCAGCAGCGGTCGAGGTCCGTCGCGGTGGCGGTGGTGCCCGACCACCACCGCCAGAGCGGCTTGTCCACTCCGCCGCTGGGCAGCTTTTCCACGGCCAGGCGAATGACGGTGCCCTCGACGATGGGCAGTGGCCCTTCGTGATCGAGCCAGGCCGCCCGCCGGGTCAGCCTCGGGTGGAGCCGGTCCCACGCCTGGGCGGTCGCCTTCCCGTAGCGGCGGGTGTCCGTGACCGTCACGGCCTGCTCGGTGCCCCAGGTTGCCGAGTCGCCGAAGACGAATTCACCGCCGTGCTTGGGCGGTCGCCCACCTTGGGGATAGGACTGGGCATACTCCCTGAACGTGGGCGTCGGCCGGCGCATCACGCGGTCCGACCGCAGTCGGCCCAGGACCTCGACGGGCAGGTCGCCCATCAGGTGGGCGATGCGGGGCGCGTCATATCCGGCATCCAGTACGACCAGGACGTTGGGGTCGCCCTGCTCCCACTGCCCGGCGGCGACGAGCCGTTCAACGACCTCTCGGAGCTGGACCGTGGTCACTGCGGCGACATCGGCGCCGGGGTTCAGGCGGACCGCGTCCAGTACCGCCGTCCATGAGGTCCGGCCAGCTTCCAGCGCGGCCACGACCGAGTAGGGCCAGCCCGGAACCATCTGGTGCTTTGCCCCGCCGCGGCCGAACGTGTGGCAAAAAGCCCGGTCAGGGCAGGTGTTCGCGTCCGGCCGCAGCCACGGCGAGACGTCCGCGGCCAGCACGATCCGGCCGTCCGCGGCCCGCGGCAGCGGCACCGAGGCCAGTGCGCGGCGCAACCGGGCCACGTCGATCCGCCCCTGATTAAGACCGTGTCCTATGTGGTGAGGCGGACGAGTCGCTTGCAGCAGCACAGGGCTGCGGC
>NZ_BMUI01000043.1 GCF_014650115.1 Streptomyces olivaceoviridis
GTGAACTCCGGCTCGTTGCTCCTGGCCAGCTGCTCCTCGGTGACGTCGGCGTCCGCCAGCTGCTGGTCGGTCTTCCGCGGGCCCTCCGAGAAGTCCGTGACCTCGGGCGGCTGTTGCCGTGGTGTCGCGTCCGCGGCGCTCGGCGCACCCGGATTCGCCGGAGGCTGGTCCGGGCGCAGCGGGACGACCTGCTTCTCCTTGGCCTTGGAGGTGTCGGGGGCCGCCTTGGTCGTGGTCTCGATGTCCTTCGCCGAGGCCTTCTTGCCGTCCGTGACCTTGCCGTCGACCGCGCCCTTGACCTTCTCGGCCTTGCCGGAATCGGCGAACTTGTCCGCCTCGTCGAGGTTCTTGGGGGCCTGCGCGGCGATCGCCTCGTTGACCGCCGCGATGAAGGCCGCCTTGTCGAACGCGCCGGGCCTGGCCGCGTTCATCTTCTCCGCGTTGGCGGCCTTGCCCTGCGCCTCCTTGTCGTCGGGCGGGGCCTTCGCCGCGTCCTGGGCGGACTTCGACTCACTTGCGGCAGGCTGGTGGTGAGCGATCTTCTGCTTTTTCGCGGCAACGTCCGCGTTCACTCGCCGCATGCCGGGCGCCTGCGAAGGCGGCGTCTTGACCGGAGCGGTGTACCGCTGCGCCACCAGCCGGGAGACAGCGGCGTTCCCTGCCGTCCCCTGAAGTAACTGAACGGTGTGCCTGCTCAGCCGCCGAGTTTGCGGTACCGGGGCGGGTGCGGGTGCCTGTCCGGGAACCGGGGAGCTCTGCTGGGGTGCGTCGCGGGGAGACTGACGTGCCCCATTGCTGTCGGGTGACTTCTCCGGAGTGGCTTTCACGGCAACAGCCCCATCGCCTCGCCCGCTCATCCGGCCGTGCGCTCCCTCAGCATGCGAAGGAACACAGAGCTGAGGGATGAGCACCCGGGTAGTCACCGGTGCAAAGACGGCTGCCCGATGGGGAAGCGTGGGGCAGAGATGATTGGCGCAGTCAACGGACGCGTACCGATCGGCCTTCGTTTCGTACACCCTCACGGGCCATGAGGAAATGCCACGGCCCGTGAGACTGGAGCGCGTGGGCGTGGCGTGAGACAGCCTGAGAATCAGCAGGTCAGCCTATGGACGACGCGGCGTGTGCAGACGGCCCGTGATCAGGCCACCCGTTCGGCTCCGTGTGCGTGGGCTGGCACGGGGGCACCCCGCTGTGTGCGTTGTGAGTGCCCTCCGGGCGGGGGTGTCGCGGCCCGGTCCCCGAGTCCGGTCGCGACGCCCACCGGGCGCCGGCCCCGGAACGCCGCCGCGCGCCCGAGCGGGGTGGCCGGCCGCGTTGCTTCGCGCGGGAGCGGTCCATCCTTCGTACAGCTGCGTGCGGTAGCCGTCCGCGATCGCGCTCAGTCCTCGTTGGTTGCTCACCGGCCAGATGGCGGTGCCCTGGTCCGGTGTCGCCTGGCTGGCGGGCCGAGGGCGACGCCGGATGTCGGTGCTCTGTGGTGGAGCGGCTGCCTGACCTGTTACGTCAACTCGTCAAGGGGCATGGATGGTTGAGGGTGAGGGGCATGGCGGTCAGCGGCCCGGCGACGGCGAGGAATCCTGTGGCTTAACCCAGCCGTCCGCGGTCCCGGACGGAGGTTCGGACGCGGACCTCGTGGTGGACCTACAGGCCCCGGGCCGTGGGTCGGCCGGGGCGGAACGGTGGGTCGTGTCGGAGGGGCTGCGCGGTGGCGTGCTGATCGGCGCAGCGGTGGCCGCTCTCGCGACGGTGGTCGGGTTCGGGATCTGGCTGGGGTCCTGGCTGAACGAGCACTGGGGGATCTATGCCGTTGTGCCGCAGGTGGCGTTCATGCTGCTGGCCGTCTGGGGTCTGGCCGGCGAGCAGCGCCGGCGGTGGGAGAAGCGGCGGGCCCGGGGGGTGCGGATGTCTCTGGAGAAGATCGACGCTCTGCACCACCGGGAGTTCGAGTTCGCGGTGCGGGATTTGATGCGCCGCGACGGGTTCGAAGTCGAGCGGGTCGGCGGAGCGCACGATGGCGTCTGTGACGTGCGCGGTGTAGACGCTGACGGCCTGATCTGGGCCGTTCAGTGCAAGCACAAGCGAGACGGCTGGGAGGGCAAGGCCATCGGGGTGGACGCCTTGCAGCAGCTCAACGGCACCGCGCAGCCGGTCCACGGCGCCCGGTTCGCGGTGCTCGTCACCAACGGCCGCTTCACCCTGCCGGCGGTGGAGTGGGGCGAGAGGTACGGCGTCCACCTGATCGACCGGGGCCGGCTGGAGCTGTGGTCCGCCGAGGGCCGACCCCTGTGGAAGGTGCTGGAAGGGATCAAGCCAGCCCGGCGGCTTCCGGGACAGCGGCACCGGCGGCGGCCCGCGTCTGCCCGGGCCGCCGCTGCGGTGCCGGCCTTGGGCCGTCAGGGTCGGCCGAGGGCCCGGTAGATCCACCCGGCGCTGCGCCAGTCGTCGGCGGTCAGGGTGCCGCGGGCGTCAATCACCTTGAACCAGCAGGCCGCCGCCATGCCGCCCGGGGTGTTCACCCGCTCCGTCGGCATGCGGCTCGCCATCGTCGGCACCGCTCACCTCCAGGCCCGCGGCCTCGACCACGGACTCGACCTCGGCAACCGGTCCGTCGACATCCTCGCCCGCGTCCAGTCCAGCCGCGCCAAGGACTACGTCCGCGAGTTCACCGACGCCCTCGCCCCATGGAGCCGGGAGCCGGCCGTCCGCGGCTTCCTCCACCACGCCCGTACCGAACGCGGCGTGACCCCGCGCCCGGGCGGATTCCGGAGGCCGGCTGAACCGCACTCCGCACGGGGTGGGAGCGGTGGCCGCCGTTGCTGCTCCTACTGCGCCCGTTGAAACCGGGAGACCTCCACGGCCCACTGCGCCACCGCTTCCAGGTCTCCCCGCGGGCGCGGCCGGCCGGCAGCAGCCGCTATCCGGGGGTAGGCCGGGTGCATGTCGTGATCGGCCCCCGTGACCAGCGCGGACAGCAAGGGCGCGGTCCCCGCGCGGCTCCGGTCTACCTGGATGAGCACAGCAGTTTGCTGGCTCCGGTCGAGGGCGGGCAAACCTGGCGGGGGCTGGGCGCGAATCTGCGCCCAGGTCAGCGTGGTTCCGGTCGCTGCTGCCTTCTGCAGGATGGTCTTGACCGCGGCGGCCAGCGGGCCGAGCTTCACCCGAGCGGGGCTCTCCGGCTTCCCGGCCGCCATAGGCTTCGTGCGGGCTCGGGGCTGAGTGGCCGTGGTGCGCGCCGGGCGTCGCTGTCGCGCCTTACGACCCCAGCTGGCGACCCGCTTGCGTTCGGGGTCCCTAAGGTTGGGGCCTGCGATGTTCGCCGCCCGCGTCAGCTCCTCCACCAGCTGCGCCAGCTCATCGTCGGCCAGGAGGTCGCTCTCGCGGGCGAGCCGCTCCAGCAGGGCACGGGCTCTTGCTGCCGACTCCTTTGCCCGGTTCGGCTTCTTGCTCTTGGAGGGCCCCGGCCTCTTCGCGGCCGGCGCCGGCCGGTAGTGCGACTGCCTGCGCAAGGCCGCCTGGGCCGGGAACTGACCGGCGTAGTCGTGCTCGCGCAGATAGGCGCGCGCCGCGGCCAGGATGCGGCGCTCCTCGGCGCTGGCACCCCGGCGGGTCAGAGATGCGGCCTGCTGAATCCCCGAGCGGACGTCCCACGCTCGTCGTTCACGGACCGCTGCCTCGAGGTCCTTGAAGATGCGGCGCTGGTACTCCTCGTGGGTGACCAGCCACGCCTTCGCTTCCTGGAGGGCCCGCTCGGCTTCGGCGCGGGCCGTGGAGGGCAGGCTGTCCAGGAAGGAGCTGCTGCCGTTGCAGAGCCGGCGCACGTGGTCCACCGTCCCCGTCCGCTGCGCTGCCTCCAGGCCGCGGACGAACGTGACCACGCTCTCCGGCAGAGCGCCCCGGCCGGAGGACGGCGCCGGTACGGCCGGCCGGTTCCCGGCGGCGGCACGGTCGTGCAGGATGCGGGAGGCAGCAGGGGTGAGCAGGCCCTCGTCCGTCCACGTGCACTCGCTGAACGGGACCCACTCGGTGGAGCGGGCCAGGCTCTGGGTTCCGATCCACACGCTGCGACCCACCCCGTCGCTGTCGCACCTGACGCGGTAGACGTACGGGCAGCCCGCGAGCACATCCGGATCCGGCACCACGCCGGGGCCGAGGATCACGGCACCTTGATGCTCCCAGTCCGGCTGCACGGCGGCGTCCATGTGGATGCGCAGAGACAGCCCGTCCTCCAGCTCGACGTCGACGAGGGAGCCGATCGGCGGCGGAAAGGCGAACCGGGCGGCCCGACCGAACTCGAGCAGCGAGCGCGACATCGCCGACTTCACGTACAGGTGGTCCGCGCTGGACTCGCCGACGGACGGCCGACGGCAGGTGTTCGGGGCACAGTTCGGCAGCGGATTGTGCTGGAAGTGGCACTGGCGGTCGACGTAGAGCTTGGTGGCGAGCTGGCCCCCGCAGCCGCCCAGGAGCAGCCCACACCAGAATGTGTCCTGCTGGTGGGCGCGGCGGAAGACGTCGAGTTCGATCGCCTCCGTTGGCAGGATGATCGGGACATCGGAGTGTTCATCACCGATGACCGCGGTCTGCACCAGTCTCGTGTCCCGCACCACGTCGCCCCCACTCAACCCTCTGCAACAAACGATAGATCGCTGGATACATACGCGCGGGCGTTCCGCCGACAGCGGACCCGTCAGCGGGCCAGTACGCCTATGTGGGCCAGTCGGCGTGCCGGATGGTACCGAGCGGACGTCCGCTCCTGGGCTCCAGACGAAGTGGTCAGGAGCAGGTGAAGCCGTCCTGGCGCCGCCGCTCGGCGAGCACAGAGACGCCTCCCTGTCGATGACCGGGACTGCGAAGGGCTTCGTTCTCGATGGACAGCTCGGTGACGGCCCGGCGAAGGAACGCGGTCGTGCGGCGTTCGACGGCCAGCTCATCCTTGGCCTGCTGTAGTTCCTCCCGCGTCTTCTCCAGCTCGCGGGCCATGGCCGCCATCGCCTCGGGCACCGCTTCACGGGCCCTGACCTGAGCCTGGTAGGACTCCACGAGGTCGGCGTGCTGGTAGACGACATCCCGGCGCAGTCCGGCTTCGACGGCGAGCTCGCTGGTGGTCAGCCTGCCGGTCCTGGAACGCAGCGGGGTGCCGGTCAGCAGCCGCTCGGCCTCTGGGTGTGCGGGGCGCAGGGCCGGCCGGCGCGGTACCTGCCCAGAACGTGCCGATGACCCGGACTAGCACGGCAAGCCCCGACGCTCGGACCTGTGGCGTGAACAAGCCGGGAGTACGGGGAGCGTGTGCTTGCACGAGTACCAGCCAGCGGTGAGGCCCGATGAGGGAGCCGGGGTGTGTCGTCACGGGTCGGTGGCAGGCCGATTGCCGTACACCTCTGGCACTTTTGACGCACCACCGGCCTGAAGGACCGCTCTCTCTCACGGCAGGACACGATCGGAGGTCGCCTCCCGAACCCCTGGGAGTTCGGGCTCCCGCACCGGTCAGCGGTTACCTCGCCGCGCAGCACGGTTCCAGGGGCCGGCCCACTGGCCGGCCGCGGGTGGAAGCGGCCCGGGACACCAGGCATGCTCTCCCACAGCTCCTCGCGCGGCGGGCACTTTCCCTCGGGGTGCCGCAACGATTCAGGCGTAGTCCGCCCGGAGCAGTTCCCCGGTGCCGGCAGGCACCAGGCTTCCGCACCGCTCGCACTCCTGCTCACGCTCGTTCACGCGCGGCGGGGCCGCCTTTCGCTCCTCCGGTGGCGGGCAGTCCTGCGGGTGCCGGGCCTTCGTCATCGGGGCCAGCGCCGTTCCCACCTGGTAGTGGAGGCATTCCTCGGCCACCAGCCAGCCACCGCACCTCCCCCAACTCGTGGCCTTGAGGACGGCCGGGGCGTTGCGTACGGCGTCCTGGGAGAGGTACCGCGCCGCGCGGATGCCGATGGTGTCGGCCCCGAAGCCTGTGTGAACGTGCCGACGGCCTTCGCTCACGTAGCAGAAGCGACCAGGGACGCTGCCGAGTCCCGTTCATCCGAGGGGACCCGGCAGCTAGTTTCCGCGTTGCTTGTCGGCGTACAAGGCGCCGACGTTGAACCCTTGGGCCCAAGTGATCGCCAGCAGACCACGGATGGTCTCTTCGGGCGTCTTGCTCTGCGCCAGACCTCGCAGCATGGTCTCGGCATCCAGCGACTGTGCCACCGCGTCAGCTACCAGCTTGATGGTGGGTCATCGAACATACCATGTCCTGGCTGACCGGCTACCGGCGTCTCAACCACCGTTACGAACGGAAACCAGGCAACTACCTGGCCCTTCTCGGACTGGCATCCGCCCTCTGCTGCTACAAGCGGTTTCTCAGACTGACCATGTAGGACACGGTCTTACAGTCCCTGAGCGGGCGTGCATGCCGGCCGAGGTGTCCTGGTGGTGCCGCTTGCTGCGTCTAGTGCTGCCGTGCCGCAGCGGTGCCCGGTCGTGTGCTGGTACGACGGCGGCGGCCGGCACCGGGTCAACGCGATGGCGATCGAGGCCCTCGGACGGGCCCGGACGCAAGGCGTGGACCCCGACGGCATGGAGGAGTTCGCCACCGCCCACGCGGCTACGGCCGGCGCCACCGGTTGGGAGACCGGGGCGCCGGCCGCCCCGTTCAACGTCGCGAACGCCCTCCCGCGGCACCGGCTACACCAACGTCCGGCACCGCACGCAGGCCACGCCGGAGTGCGGCGCACGCCGCACCGTCGTCCTGCACCGCGCCGACGAGACGCAGCCCGCGCGCCGCCCGCCGTCCGGCTGCCCAAGCCCCGGCCCACGACCGGCCCGCACCCGAGCGCCGGCACCGGCCTGGCCGGCGACGCCCCCGGCTCCCGCTCCGCGTCGGCCGGGGGCGTCGCCGTGGGCTGCGCGGCTCAAGGAGCTCGGCATCGGCCCCACTTCGCGGGCAGGCCGGACGGTGGCGTATCCGTGGCAGGAGTCAGCTGGCGGAACTCGCCCGCACCCTTGGCGCATTGCAGCTGTCGCGTCGCTTCGAAACCGGGAAGGGAAGGGGGCAAGGACTCAACGAGGGCATGGGGGGCCATGGTGCGCGAGACGGTGTTCCGAAGCGAAGACGTGCCTGCCGCGGACCGGTTCGACTACTGGCGTGAACTGATGATCCAGACGCTCGCCCCACTGGACATGAGCAGTGACCATGCTGACGATTTCCAAGCCTCCATGAAGCTGCTGGAGTTCGGTGCGGTGCACGTTTCGCCGCAGACCTTCCAGTCGATGCGCTTCCACCGGACTCCCGAGCTGATCCGGCGGTCTGATCCGGGGCTGTTCCACATGTCGCTGGTCACGCGCGGGACGGTAGGCATCGTCCAGCGTGGACAGGAGACCACGTACAACCCTGGTGACCTGTGCGTGGTCGGCTCCTCGCGGCCGTTCGACTGCCTAGCGGCCAGCGGCCGACGAGCGGTGGAAACGGTAGCGGTCGCATTCCCCACGGAGATGCTGGCTTCGGCCGGGAACGCGGTCGACAAGCTGATCGGGCACCCCGTATCAGGACGGGAAGGCTTCGGTGCCCTGCTGGCGCAGTTCCTCACCCGCATCACGACGGACACCGGTTCCTTCACGTCCTGCGACGGCCCCCGGTTAGGGGTCATCCTGCTCGACCTGCTGTCCGGGCTATTGGCCCACGTCCTCGAAGCCGAGAAGCTGCTCACGCCGGAATCTCACCGCCGGACGCTTGTCCTTCGCATTCGTGCCTTCGTCCGGAGCCACCTGCACGACCCGCAACCGACCCCGCGCAGCATCGCCGCCGCCCACAACATCTCCACCAGCTACCTGCACCGCCTCTTCCAGCACGAAGAGGAGACAATCGCGGCCTGGATACGCCACCAGCGCCTGGACCACACCCGCCGCGACCTCGCCGACCCGGCCCTGCGCACCACCCCCATCCACGTCATCGCCGCCCGCTGGGGCTTCCCTCGCGCTGCCGACTTCACTCGCGCCTTCCGCGCTGCCTACGGCATGCCGCCCAGCGACCACCGGCATCACGCGGACGCTCCAGTCCGAGTGGACTCATCCCCCAAGCCGATCGAGGACCCCTCGCTAGTCCCAGGTGCCGTCCGCCGACCAGCGGCGATGCCGTTCAGAGACCGTCTTCCAGGCCCCGTAGCGTTCCGGCAGGTCACGCCACGGGACACCGGTGCGGACCCGGAACAGGATCCCGTTGACCACCCTGCGATGGTCGCTCCACCGGCCTCGCCGACGGCCCGCCGAGGGCAGATGCGATTCGAGTAGCGACCACTCGCGATTCGTCAGATCCCCCGACCCATGCCCCGTCCAACGAGCAACCGGTCGGAGAGTCACATGATCCGTCGGACAGTGCCTGGCCGCGGGCCTCGACCGGCCTCCTCAGGTTGCTGCACGCAGGTGCCGCACACGCGCAGGGCCGTCGATGGTGCCGCGGGCGATGCGGTGGGCCAGCTCTTCGAGCCGTTCCTGGGTCGTGCGATCCGCCGGTTGGTACACGACGACGCGGGTGCGGGGATTCTCCTCGAGCAGCAGGGTGATGGCGCGCACGGACAGGCTGCCGACGTGCCGTGACCGGATGCGCTTCACACGTCCGGGCTCGGTGGACACATCCGCCTGCTCCCACAGGCGCACGAACAGCGGTGACTCCTCGCGGAGCCGGGCCAGCAACGGCGCCCACGCCGGATCGGTGACCGACTCGCCGTGGTACGCGCGCAGTTTGGCCACGACGGCCGCGCATTCCTGTTCGTGGTCGGAGTGTGCGGCGATCCAGTCGGGGTGCGTGAAATGCAGGTAGGCGCAGTTGCGATCGGCCGGAGGCAGTGCCTCCAGGTCGTCGATCATGAAGCGGAACGGCGCGTTGTAGGCCAGAGGCTCGAACCAGGGGTTCATCACCACCGCCGGGTGCGGAGAGAGGCTGTCCAGCAGCGTCTGCACCCGGCCGTTTGTCCCTTCGCAGTTTGAGGGTGGTTCTGCGTCCGGGTGTCCGCCGAGGAGGAACAGGTGCCGGCGCTCGCTGCTCGACAGGCGCAACGCGTCCGCGATCGCGGCCAGCACCTCGACGCTCGGCCGCACGTCACGTCCCTGTTCGAGCCAGGTGTACCAGCTCGACCCGACATTCGCGAGAACCGCGACCTCCTCCCGGCGTAGTCCCTTCACCCGACGCCGGCCGCCACCGCCGGGCAGACCCACGTCCGCGGGCGAGAGCCGGTCACGCCGTGCCCGCAGGTACGCGCCGAGTTCGCGAGATCGTACATCCGCCATGGCAGCGATCATCGCACGGTGAGACCAGGCCGGACTGGTGGTCCGAGCACCAGCATCACCGCACTCTGGGTCGTGGCCCGCCGGACGCGCAGGGTGAGTGCATGCAACGGACCTGGTCGGTTTGCGTCGCGGCATTCGGCGCGACGTACACGTTCAGTATCGGCAATGTCACCGGCCCGCGCCTCGGACCGGAACTGGGCGCCAGTCGTGGCGAAGTCGCCCTCGTGCTCGCCGCGTTCGCGGTGTCGTTCGCGGCCGGGCTGATCCTCGCCGGCCGCCTCGGTGACCGGTATGGCCGCAGGCGGCTGCTGGGCATCGGGCTTCTTGCGCTCGCGCTGACGTCGGCGCTGGCCGCGGCGGCACCCGGTCTGTGGCTGCTGATCGCTGCCCGCGTCCTGCAAGGCGCGTCCTCCGCGATCGTGATGCCCCAGACCCTGGCGATCATCCAGACCTTGGGCAGCGAGCCCGCCCGGGCACGTGGGCTCGCGGCGTTCACCGCGAGTTCCGGCGTAGGAACAGTGGCGGGCCAAGTCGTCGGCGGCCTCGTCATGGGGCTCGGCCTGCCCTTCGCGGGATGGTGAGGGGCGGCCCTGACCTCCGCGATCCCCGGTGTGCTGGCGCTGCTCGGTGTGCGCCGACTTCTGGTTCATCCGCCGAGCAGCACCGAACGGCCCGACCTCGGCGGCGCGCTTCGGCTGGGCACTTCGCTCCTGGCTCTGGTTGCCGGGCTGTCGCTCGGCCCGGCAACGGGCTGGGCCTGGTGGGCGTCGGCGCTGGTGGCACTGGGGTTCCTTGGGTTGTACGGTTTCTGGCTCGACCAGGGACGGCGCGAGCGTGCGGGACGTCCGGTTCTCGTCGCGCCCTCCAGCCTGCGGCTGCCCTCGGTTCGGCTCGGCCTGCTGATGGCTGTGCTGCTTTTCGCCGGCTACGGCGCGTTCAGCTACGAGTACTCGATGCTCACCCAGGTCGGCCTCGGGTTGACACCGGTCCAGTCCGGTCTCGCGCTGACCGCGTTCGCGGGGACCTTCGTACTCGCCGGGCTTCACATGCCGGGCATCATGTCGCGGTTCGGCGAGCGCACAATGGAGCTGGCTGCGGTCCTGCTGTGTGCCGGCCTGACACTGCTCGGCGTGGCCTCGTGGTTCGCTCAGGGCAAGAGCGTCGCGATCTGGGTCGGTTGCTTCGAAGTGCTCGGCGTACTCCTCGGCGCGGCGCAGGCGAGCCAGTACGGCCCCCTCGTCGGGACGGTCATGGCAGCGGTGCCCCACCGTGTCGCGGGCCTGGCCGGCGGTCTGTTCACGACGGCGCAACAGGCCTCGCTGGGACTCGGCATCGCCACTATCGGCGGAGTCTTCGGGACTCTGGCCCCCAGGCTCGGCTGGGAGCGCGCCTTCGCGGTCGCTCTCGGCGTCCAGCTGATCACCACCGTGCTCTTCTGGGTCCTCGCACGACGCCTCCGCAGCCGACCACGTGCCTGCGGCACCGTCCTTGCTCCGGGCGTAAGCACAGGACGGAGGCACTCGATTGACCACATCCCCGCCCGCGGGCGCAGGCTCGATCAGAGCCGGACCTGTCGCGTCCCGCTCACCTGTCCACGAAGTGCCTGCGCACTGTCCCGCCAGCAGAACTCCAGCCAGCAGAAGGAGACATCCCGCTGTGATCAAGATGATCATTACGCTCAAGCGTCGTGAAGGCATGACCCACGACGAGTTCAAGCACTACCAGCAGAACATCCACCGCCCGCTGCTCATGTCGATTCCGGAAGCAGACCGGTACATCCGCCGGTTCGTCGTGTCGTATCCCGTTCCGGCACCGCGCTACCCGGAACCGGAGTACGACTCGGTGGTCGAAGCGTGGTTCGACACCATGGCCGACCTCGAAGCCTTGTTCTTCAGCGACAACTTCCTGAAGACCGTCGACCCGGATCACGGGAACTTCATCGATCTGTCGACGTTCGGGCGCGTCATCACCGAGGAGGACGTAGTCATCGACGGCCGATGAATGCGCACCGGCGCATCGGTGTGCGAGCCGGTTGACCACCGATACGCGGCCGGCGCCATGTGCAGATCGCAGAGCCGGAGGTGGAGGTCGCCCGCCGCGCGAGCCGTTGGCCGCGCGACGGGGCAGGTCCGGTCAGTGCGCCGCGACTTCCGGTCGTCATCACGGCGGCGACGAGGCCGCGCCCTTTCGTCCCTTCTCTTCAGGAGGCGGCAGCGGCTACGGATGCCGCAAAGGGGCCTGGTAGTCCGGGGGCCCGGTCCCCTTCACGGCCGGGGGCCGGCGCCCGGCCGCTGGCCGGTCGCGGAGGGCAGGAGGGCAAGCCTGATGGCGGGCAAGCGCATGGAGAACGAGGCGGGATCGAGCAACGATCCGCGCGCGGATGTGCTGCGCGTCCTGGGGATGCTGAAGGTCGCCACCGCCGACCGGATCAAGCGGCTGTCCTCGCCGCACCCGACCTACCGGCACACGACCAAGCCGACGGCGGCCAAGAAGGAAGCCCGGACCGCCTCCCACCGCGCCGCGGTGCACGACCTTCGGCTGCACGGCCTGGCTGTGGAGGGCGGCCGGACGCGGGGAGGGGGAGGAGACCCGGCTGGTCACGAAGAAGGTCTGGCCACCGCCGCGATCGACTTGGACCGCGAGATAGAGGAGATGGGCGGCATGCCCAAGAGGGCGGGCCGCTCCGGCGCCTCGCACGCGATGACGGTGAACCGTGTCGTCGATGATCAGCACCCGTCGGGCCCCAGCTGTTCCGCCACGTAATCACGGACGTCGTCACGCAGGGCGTCCACGTCCCAGACGCCGCTGTTCAGCAGCCGCTGGAAGCCGTCCGGAGTGCGGTGCCCTGCCCATTCCGCGAGCTGCCAGCCATTCTTGCGTGTCGACCGCCCCAGCAGACCACGGACGCAGTCCCGCATCCGCCACCGCAGATCCGCCCGAGCGAACCGGCCCGCCACCCGAGCGAACACCGACTCCAACTCAGCTGCCCAGACCGCTACTTCAGTCATTTCCTCCGCTCTTGTGGCCCAGGCCGACGCCGATGAGGACCTCGACTGGGCCGTCCCGGTGGACTCCACGATCGTGCGGGCCTACCAGCACGCGGCCGGAGCCCGCAAAAAGGGGCCCCGGCCGGCGGACCGGACGACCACGCCATCGGCCGGTCCCGCGGCGGACCGACGACAAAGATCCGCCTCGCCGCCGATGCCCGCTGCCGGCCCCTCGCATCCGTAGGCCAAGCCGGTGACGCACCTGCCTTCACCGCCGTCATGGGCCGCCTGCGCGTTCCCCGTCGGCGAGGACACCCCCGCACCAGGCCGGATCTGGTCCTGGCCGACAAGGCGTACTCCTCCCACGCGATCCGCGAGCACCTGCGCAAGCGCGGTATCCGGGCGGTGATCCCCGTCCCAGGCGGACCAACGCAGCCACCGGCTCCGCCAGGGCGGCCGAGGCGGCAGGCCACCGGCCTTCGACCGCGAGACCCACAAGCAGCGCAACACCGTCGAGCGGTGCATCGACCGCCTCAAGCAGTGGCGAGGCATCGCCACCCGGTGCGAGAAGGCCGCGCCGGCGCGGCGCATTTCGGACGCGGAGGTGTCCACAACGGCGTCCCATACTTCACCGGTCAGAGTCAGGGTGGCGTGGTCCCGTCGACGTGCCAGCACCGGCCCGGCCTTCGCGCGCGGGCGCCGCGGACGGGCGTCGGGTCTTTTCGGAGCCGGCCGCAGGAAGGCGGCGCCCCACCCGCGGCGGGGCTCGGCCGCTCCCCCGGTGAGGGAAGCATTGCTCGGTTCGCGCCTAATCCTTCGGCCGCTCGTCCCCGTTCGGCGGCGGGCACGGACGGATGAGGAGCAGGCCGCAGTCGAGGTATGACGGGCCTGGCCTGGTGCGAGCACTGTGCGCCGGAATGCTCGCTTTCAGGTCATGTTGCGTCGATCCTCACATCCTCCCAGGTCAACGCCACTAAATTGAGGTGCTCGTACATCCGGTTGACCGCGGATGCACGGTACGTCGTGCAAGGAGGCGAGCAGTTGACCTCAGTCGATCGAATCGGGCACGCACGCGAGCGGGCACGGCTTCTGGCCGTCATCGACAGAGCACGCGGGGGACGGGGTCCGGCGAGCATCGTCATCAGGGGAGAGCGGGGGATCGGCAAGTCGGCCCTGCTGGGCGAGTTCGCGTCGCTCGCCGCCGACGCCGGGTTCCGAGTGTCCGCCGTGTCGGCAGGGACCCAGCCCGGTGACCCGCTCGGCGCCGCCCTCCGCGTCGTCAGCCGACTGGACGCGAGGTGCGCCGAGCCCGCCGAGGGCACGGCGCTCCACCGGCCGGCGTCGGCCGGCGAACCCGTGCCCCACCGTGCCGCCCCGAGCGAGGAAGTGCTCCGCGAACTCGTGGAGACCGTGTGCCGGCAGGCCAGGCGGACGCCGGTCGCGATCTGCCTGGACGACGCCGGACATCTCGACCCGTGGTCGCTGCACTGGCTCTCGGGACTGTACTCCGCAGCTTCCGACCTGCCCCTGGCCATCGCCCTGACCGGCGGGGACATCGCGGCGGCGGACCAGGACCCGTGGCCCCCCGCACTCGCCGCGGACGCAGAGCACATCGCACTGTCCGGGCTGGACCCGGAGGAGGTGGGCGCCTTCGCGGCGGCGTACCGCAACGTCCCGCTCGACGCGCCGACCGCCCAACTGTGCCACGAGTTGACCGGCGGCAACCCGGCCCTGCTGCTGTCCCTGCTCGCGTGTCACACCGGCACGGCCCCCACCGCCGACGCCCTGCGCGACACCGCCGCGTCGGCGGTACTGCCCGGTGCCGATCGCTGGCTGGCCGGGCTCGGGGGAGCCGCCCTCGGGCTGGCACGGGCCGTCGCCGTCCTCGGCCCCCAGGCGGAGATCACCCAGTGCGCCGAACTGGCAGGGCTCTCCGTACGGGAGGCGCTGCCCCTGATCGACGAGTTGGTCGCCCGCTCGCTGTTCGCCAACCGCACCCCGCTGTCCTTCCGCCACCCCCTGCTCGCCGGGATGGTCATCAGCCGCGTCCCGGCCGGTACCCGGGCTGCCCTGCACCTCACCGCCGCCGGGATCCTGCGCGACGGGCACTTCGGCGCCACCCACGTGGCACGGCAACTGGTCGCCGCCGGACCGCTCGGCCTCGCCTGGACCGTCCGGCCGTTACGGATCGCGGCGAACCAACTGGAGCGCGAGGGCAGGCATGAGGAGGCCGCCGGACATCTGCGCGGGATGCTGCGGGAACGTCTGCGCCCGCGGGTCCGCTCGTCCGTCCAGTGCCAGCTCGCCGCGCTGGACGGGTTCGCCGCCCCCGACAGCGCCGTACGCCGGTTGGACGCCGCGCGGCGCGAGGCCGACGACCCGCGCTGCGCCACCGACTACGCCGTGGCCCTCGGCACCCTGCTGGCCGAGTGCGGACGGCCTGAGGACGCGGTGGCCGTACTCGACGACACCGCCGAGCGGCTGGGTCCGCAAGCGGCGGCCCAGCGCTGGCGGCTCCGGCTACGCAAGGCGCTCCTCTGCCTGGGCGGACCGGTCCCTTCCGTCCTCCCCGCCGATCTGCCCGACAGTCTGGCCGCGCAGGCCCCGTCCGACGACGAGGCCCGACGGGAGCTGTCGGCGCTGCGGGCCGTGCACGCCCTGCGCGACGGCACCGACCGGGACGCCGCCGTGGGACACGCGCGCGGAGCGTTGACCGGGAGCGAGGACCCCGGCCGCCTGTTGTGGCACGGCTGCGAGGTCCTGATCCGTGCCGACGAACTCGCCGAGGCGTGGTCGTACTGCAGCCGGGCCCGCCTACTGGACCAGTCCCGGCCCGGCACGTGGGGAGACGTCGGCGTCGGTCTGCTGCGTGCCCTCGTCCTGTACGCCCGCGGCAGCCTCACCGCCGCCGACGCCGCCCTGACCCCGCTGACGGACCTGCTGCGCCCGGCCGCCGAGGCCGCCCGGCTGCCGGCCACCCTCACCGTGGCGGCCCTGGCCGAGGTGCGGGCCCAGACCGGTGCCACGGACGCAGCCCTCGCCCTCCTCGCCGACTGCGGACTGGACGGCGAGCTGCCGGCCCGCCAGGACACCGTGGCGGTCCTGGGCGCCCGCGCCGCCGTGTGGGAACAGGCCGGGGACACCGCTCGCGCCCTGGAGGACCTCTACGCCGCTGGACGGCTGCTGGCCGACTCCCGGGTGCGCAACCCCGCGGTGCTGCCGTGGCGGTCCCGCGCCGCCCGGTTGCTGGCTTCTCGCGGCGACCTGACCGAGGCGTCCGGGCTCGCCGCCGCCGAGTGGGAGGACGCGCGCCGCTGGGGAACCCGGCGCGCGGTCGGCACGGCCCAGCACGCGCTCGCCCTGACCGAGACGGGGGACCGCCGGCTCCGCCGTCTCGCCACGGCCGTGGAGACCCTGGCCCACTCGCCCGCCCGGCTGGAACTGGCTTACGCCCGCCGTGATCTCGGGGCCGCGCTGAGCGAGGCGGGACGCGCCGACGCCGCGCGCACGGAGTTCCGCGCGGCGCTCTCCCTGGCCAAGTCCTGCGGAGCGCAGCCGCTGGTGCGCCGCGTCCTCGCGGACCGCGAATGTCTCTGGCCGGTGGTGGACGACGACCGGGGCTCGCCCGCGCTGAGCGGCCTCACCCCCCAGGAACAGCGGATCCTGGGCCTGGCGCGAGCCGGGCACACCAACAAGGCCATCGCGGGCAAGCTGTTCGTCACCGTGCGGACCGTGGAGTTCCATCTCTCGGGTGCCTACCGCAAGCTCGGCATCTCCGGACGCGACCAGCTGGCCGATGTCATCCCCGCACCCTTGGGCACCGGCGGCGGCCGGGCGTAGCGGCGCGGCGGGGGAGGCGCCGGGCCGGAGCCTCCCCCGCCACTGCCGGAGCGGGCCGTACGGCGGTGTTCAGCCGGCTCCGCCGGCGGCCCACGCCTCGCCGATACGGCGCCACTCGGGCCGTTCCGAGGAGGGGTCGACGGAGGCGACGTACCGCTGGAAGCTGTCGACCGCGTCAACGCCGTGCACCGCCTCGACGGTGAGCGCCGCCAGATGGCACAGCAGCGCCCGGTCGACCGGCTTGAGTCCGAGCCGGTTGAGGTGCAGGTAGAGGTAGTTCATCATGAGGCGGAACGAGGCGAACCAGTCGTCCGTCCGTACGAAGTCCTCGTGCCCGTGGTCCGACCGCAGGACCGCGTGGAACTCGCTCGTCCGACGCGTCGGCATCCGAGGTGCCCGGGCGGCCCCGCCCATCGACACCTCGCCGGAGGCCAGCAGCGGGTGCGCGATCCGCTGGTGGTGGCGCACCGCGGCCGCCCATTCCGTGACGAACGGCACCACGTCACCGACTGCCTCCGAGCGGTCCGACCGGTCCGAGCGATCCGCTCCGTCCCCTTCAGTCGCTCCGTCCGAGAGGGCCGCTTCCACGGACCGCAGCCGCTCGCACAGCACCGTCTCCTGCCGCCGGAACCGGTCGTCGAAAGCGGCCCGCACGGCCACCGGGTCCCGGGTGCGGGACAGGAAAGCGTCGGCATGCGATCGCAACGACAGGAAGCCACGCTCGATCGGCTCCCCGCCCGTGGTGAAGGGGACAGCCGCGACGGACGTCGTCGTCCACATCAGGTCCAGAGCGAGCAGCGACAGCGCGCCGCCCGCCCGCACCCGCTCGTACGCCCGGAAAGCCTGGCCGTTGGTGTCGCTGAGGAAGCCGGCCAGCAGCTCGCTCGCTCGCAGCGACTCCAGCACGGGCAGCCGGTGATCGTACGGCCGTTCCAGCACCGTGTTGTCGGGCACCCACGGGTGTCTCGGGCCGGTCTCCATCTCCAGCTCCGCAAGCCGGGCGTGCACCGGGGCGAGCGCGCCCTCGTCCAGCCGTGCCGCGGAGGGACGGGCGCGCAGGTAGTCCGTCACGATCCCGGTCACCGTCGGCCGGACGCGCTCCTCCCAGTCCGTGCCGCGACAGCGGAAGTTCAGCCGCAGATGCGGACCGCGCAACCAGTGCCGGCCGAACCAGGCCGCCTCGGCCCACGGTGCCACGGCCTCGAAGGCCGGCCGGACGGCGCGCAGGACCAGTTCCGGCTCGGCTTCCTCGTCGTGGTGATGGACATGGAGGCTGTACCAGCTCGATCCCGCCGTCCCGTTCACGAGGCGGCCAGTGCCTCGGGCAGCTCCGCGAGCACCCGGCCGACCAGGAACCGCAGTTGATTCTCCTGCCACAGGGTCAGCCCCAGCCGGTTGCTGACCAGGTGGGCACAGCGCAGCAGCACCAGACTCGTGCCCGGATGACGGGTGTCGGACAGTCCGAGGGGCTCCGCCAGCGGAGACCCCGCCCACGCGGAGGTGAACACGCCCGTCTCCTCCAGGGCGTGCAGCCGCTCGCGCAACCGCCGCACCGAAGCCAGCCAGTACGCCCGCTGATCGTGCCCGCCCGCCCCGGGGTCCTCCGCCATCCGCCAGGTCAGGCGGGCCCGCGCACGCAGCTTGTCGCGCTGTGCCAGATAGCGCGGGGCGACGTCCTCGGCCTCGGGACCGCTGCCGAACGGAAGTGGCGGTCCGCCGTGCCGCGCCCACTGGTCGCGGACCTCCTCGCACAACGCGAACACACCGACGACCAGGTCGAAGGCCAGCAGCGCACGCTGCTCCACCGTCGCCCCGGCCGCGACCACGGACAGCGCGAGCCGGCTCGACTCGAAGAAGTGCTGCTCCACGGCGGCGATCGCCGCACCCCGCCCGTAGTCGTCGTACTCGCGTTCATAGGGCAGGAACTCCACGGAGTTGTTGGGGCGGACCAGGACGTCATGGCCGCTGCGGCCCTCCAGACCGGCCAGTCCGGCGGCGACCTGGGTGAAGCGGGACCGGTCCACCACGTCCGCGGCCGGGGTGCTGGCCAGGAACTCCCGGATGCGTTTCCCGGTCCGCAGCTCGATCGCCGAGCGGTCGGCGCTCGCCGCGGGCAGCAGCCGCAGCCGCACATGGGGCCCGCCCTCCCAGTACCGCAGGAAGAAGTACCGCTGCACCAGCCCGTCGGCGGTCAGCTCCGCGACCAGGGGTCTGACACAGTCGGTCAGCAGCAGATCCTGGTCGGTGTCGTAGAAGATGTGCGCGCACACCCAGTCCGCGCCCCGGGCGGCCTCGGGGTCAAGCGGGCCGCTGTCGTTCTCCGGCATCCTGTCCTCCGTTGATCTCGATCAGAAACTCGGTCACCCGGGGTCCGCTGTCCCCGTAGCCGGGCATGCCGTCCGGGCCGGGCAGTGCCTCCTGGAGGAACAGCACCTGCCCGTCGCCGGCCACCGCCCGTTCGAACACGCCGGCCAGCAGCAGGTTCGCGAAGTCGACGTAGAGCGGCTTGCGCGACTTGATCCGCCACACGCTGCCCCCGACCACGGAGGCCGGGTCCAGGGCGCGTACGAAGCAGCGGCGCGGGATGCCGCGCTCGCGTAGCCAGCCGGCCAGTCGCAGCAGGTGCGCCCGGTCGCTCGCGCCCTTCTCGCGGACCGGAACGGCGGACGCCGGGAACACCCACTGACGGCGGCTGACCGTGGTCGCGCCGACCGTCACACGGGGTTCGGCCAGCACGCCGCCCACCTCGGCCAGGGACGGGTCCCCGAACATCCGGCGGCCCGGGATGAGCAGGTTGGATGTCGCTCCGAACACCTGGAGCAGCAGCCGGATCGCGGGTGGGAGCCACAGCTCCGCGATGAGGTTGGGATGCACCGGGCGCACCTCGGTGTCGCGACCGCGCGACCACAGGACGAGCAGGCCCCGCGCGGGATCGTGGCGCACCAGCAGGTCCGACAGCGGAATGCGGTGCTCGGCCGCGCGCTCGCTGTGCCCTTCCGGGTAGTCGATCTCGGCGGCGACGGCGGACCGCCGTAGCCCCACGTTGCTGCCGAAGTGCCGGCAGGTGTCCGCGACGATCACTGCGTCGTCCGGTGCGGCTGTCTTCGCCCGGGCCTCGATACCGGCCTGCGTCAGCAGGCGGCTGATGCGGTCGCGCCCTCGGCCGTGCCCGGAGTTGACCGCGTTGACCACGAACCGGGCGTCCGGCCCGTCGAGCGGCTGCCCGTAGAACGCCACGGAGTCCGGCGCCCGCATCCAGCGCGGCCAGCCGTCGGCCAGATCGGCCAGCCGCGCCGGGTCCAGCCGCACCACGCCGTCCTCGTCGGCGTGGACCGGTGCGGCTAGCGCGCACAGGTCGGCCCGTCGGGCGGCGAGTTCACGGATGCGGGGGAGGCGGTGGTCCAGCAGGGACGCGTAGCCGTGGGTCGCGATGGACAGCAGGCCTGGCAGCTCCGGGTCCTCGCGCAGCCACTCCTGCACCGTGCGGTGGAAGGTCAGCAAGGGCATGCCGGCACCAGTGCCCACGCGTTCGGCGAAGGTGTCTGCGAGGGCCACCCGGCCGGGCAGCGCCGGGTCCAGTACCGCGTAGCAGCGGCGGACGGTGTCGAGGTCCCGCAGGACGGGCTCCCAGTCCTGCCGGACCGGGCCCGCCAGGGGCTCCGCCAGCAACGCGTTCTCGATGACGCTGTTCTTGGCGGGCAGCTGGATCTGCTCGGGCCCGGCCAGGTCCCGTACGCGGCGCAGCACCTCCTCGATCGCCGTGCCGCACCGCAGCCGGTCCGCCGCGTCCGGCAGCGTCGGGTACCGCGCCACCAGGGCCGCCAGCGCGTCGACCTCACCGACAAGCGCCGCCGTGTCGGGGCCCGAGCCGGCCAGCCAGTCTCGCAGGGCGGCGAGCGGGTCCAGCGCCTGGTCGGCGAAGGGACGCTCGGCCTCCAGCAGCCCCAGTTCCACCAGTCGGCCCAGGTACGTGTCGGCGGCGGCCACGCCGTTCCCGGTGCGCGTCGCGATCTCGCGCGCGGCGTCCGCACGGACCCGCCCGGCCTCGCCGACCGCGGCCACACAGGCCGCGACCGCGGCTCCCGCCGGCAGCCTCCGCAACGGCTCCTCCGGCCCCGTGCCGAGGAACTCCCAGCGCCCGTCCGCCAGATGGGCGCTGGGGTTGAGACGCAGCCGCATCCGGGCGGCCAGCACGGGGCGCAGGCTCAGCTGCCGTACCACTTGCTGCACCACCCACACGTTGATCTCCGCGACCGTCACCACGGCGAGTCCCGGGGCGGGCGCGGGAGCGGGGCGCGCGTCCGGCTCCCGCCAGACACCGAGACCGCTGACTGTGAAGGTGCTGAAGGGGCTGGTCTTCATGGTGACCCGGGCCAGGTACTTCGCCAGGCGCAGGGCCAGCGAGTGGTCCGGCACCGCCTCGTCCGGACGCGCCAGCCACTTGCGGACCTGCCGGTAGAGAACCGGACTGCTGAGCACCAGGCCGTGCTGGAAGCCCGGGTCGGCGACCGCCTTGCGCAGCAGCAGGTGCTGCTCGGCCGTCCGGTGCGCCACCAGCCCGTCCAGTCGGGCGGTGGCCCGCTCATGTTCCGCGAGCAGTTCCGTCCAGGACCGCACGCCGGCGGTCACGGCGGGCGGCAGCGACGCCCTTACCTCGTCGTTCCAGTACCGGTCGGTCAGGGCGCGCCGGTTGTGGACGGCCCGGCGCAGCGCCACCAGCAGGGACTTGCCTGTCGTGGCCTGCCCGATCAGCCCGTACAGCGCGTCGGACAGTCCGGCCTCCGCGGCGCCGAGCGCCCGCTCGCCGTCCAGGACCGTCCCGACCTGGTTCCACAGCTCCGGTGAGCTCATGTCGTCGAGCATCGGTACCGGCAGGCCGCCGACGCGCACGCCGAAGACGTCCGGGGTGGTGTGGTTCTCGGTCATGGCCGGCTCCAGTGTCACGGGAACGGGTGCGGGTGCGGGTTGATGTCCGACGGGGACAGCGGCCCGGCCCGGTAGCCCAGCAGCGCGGGCAGCCGCAGCAGCCGGGGCAGTCCGTGGGTGCGGCGCATGCCGTGGCCGAAGGTCATGGGCAGCAGACCGGGGACGATCACCTTCGCGCAGGCAAGTCCGCCGGCCCGGTGCTCGTCCGTGGTCTGGTCCACCACGATCACGTCCTGGCCGCGGCGGGTGAACCGAGCCACCACCTCGATGAGGTCGTCCCGCAGATCCGTGCCGCGCGGCCGGCAGTCCGCGCGCGCGAACGCCTCCTCCACCGGGAGGCCCGGCGCGCCGGTGCCGGGAGGCCCGTCGCCGAGGAGGAAGCCGAACCGGTCGTACGCGGCGGGGTGGCAGTACAGCAGGGCGTGGTCCCGCATGTCCCGCACCTGGTCCGGGTCGGTCACCATCGCCCCGATCCGCTCCCGCTCCTCTCGGTAGGCGTCACGGTTCCAGCCCAGGTTGGCGGTCAGCTCCAGCAGGCCGTTCAGCAACGCCTGTTCGGGATCGAAGTGCGCTCCTGCGGCACAGACGGCGGCCGGTTCCGCCCGCGGGTCCCCGGGTGCGGGGGAGAGGCGTGCGGTGGGGTGCACCGCCATGACCCACGCGGTGGGGATGCCGTGCTCCGGCGTGGTGGCGAAGGCCAGGACCCGGTGCCCGCTGTCCTGCCGGATGCGCTCGGCCAGCACCGCGATACGCGGGTCGGTCACCGTCGCCAGGTCCACCCGGGGCGCGGGCAGCCGCGCGTACCAGGTGAGCAGGAACGCGTCCCGCTCCGCCAGCTCCACCAGCCCGTGCAGCGCCGCCTCCTCCAGACAGCCGCCCAGAGCGCACCCGTTGGACACCTCGTACGCCAGCGGCCGGGCGTCCGGACTGCCGTGCCGGGTGCGGTAGTACGCGTAGTCCTCGGGTACGAGGACGGGCGCGTCGCGGGCGAAGGAGTGCCCCCACACCCAGTCGAGGGCCATTCCCGGGTCGAACGGCGGGTAGGGGAAGCCGGGTGCGTCGTACCGCTCGGACGGATACAGGCCCAGCTCCACCGGACACAGCGCCTGGTCGGCGACCTCGCGGTAGGAGGCCCGCACCGTCGTGCGACGGCCGCCGGGGCGGGCTCCGCCGAGTCGTTCCAACGCCTCGGCCAGCGCGGTGCGTTCACAGGAGGCGTAGGCGAGGTTCCGGCCGAAGCCGGCCTCCTGCTGTCCGTCCGGCAGGTGCAGCGGGGCGGACACCATCGGATAGCGGTAGTCGGTGCGTACGTCGAGTTGGCGGACCACTCCGGTGTGTCCGTCGACGTACGTCCGGGTCAACGCCTCCCAGTCGGCCCGCAGATCGCGGACCCGGTAGGTGTCACGGTCGGGTTTGGGCCGGGCGGTGCCGAGCAGCTCCGGCGGCCGGTCGTCCGGGAGCCCGCCGCACTCGGGGCAGCGCGGGTCGGGCAGGAAGGGATGGGCGTCGACCGTCATGGTCGTCAGTGACAGCATCACCAGACCGCACCGGGTCAGCCGTCCTCCGGGGAAGCGGAGTTCGTCCGCCACCAGTTCCGCGACCGCGTCGCACGCCCAGGCCGTCAGCACAGGGGCGGGGTGGTCGGCGAGGCGCTCACCGAATCGCCGTACCAGTTCGGCCCGGGGGCTGTCCGGCCCCAGTGCCCGCTCCCGGCGGGTGCGGGCGCACCGGGCGCAGCCCGCGCGCCCGGGCACGACCATGGGCCCGACGACCACCCTGCCCAACTCCACCCGGACGGGCAGGCGGGGCGTCTGCGCGGAGACGATGGCCGAGTCGTCGGCCCAGCCGTCGTCGGCGACGACGGTCACGGCAGGGGAGCCGCTGTCGGGGCCGGTGAGGCCGATCCCGTTCGTGGCGCCGGTGGCGTCTTCGCCACCGGTCCCGGCCGGTGTCCCGTGGCTGCGGGAGAGCACCGCCCGGACAGCGGTGGCGAGCAGGCCCTTGCCCAGGACCGCCGCCGTGGCGGGGCGGACTGCGGCGGTGTCGGTCACGGTCACTTCCCTCGTCGGTGGGAGCGGTGCCGTGTCCGGCGGGCGCACCGCCCGCCGGACACGGCTGTGCGATGTGTGCCGCTTCAGCTGTGCGGCGCGTGCCGCTTCAGCGCCGCGTCAGCAGCAACAGCACGAGCAGCAACTCGCCGGGGTACCGGTCGAGGTGCAGTTGGACGCGCCGATCTCGACCATCGCGTGACCCACGTTGATCGACTCCAGGCCGGCGCCCGGGGAGGTCGGCAGCACGTCGAGTTCGTCGACGCTGAGGTCGGCGAGGTCGAGGACGAGTTCCTTCTCCATCGGATTCCCCTTTCCGCGTTGTCGGTTGTGCCCAAGGCCAGGAATCTGGCCGTGTCCGATGTTCGAGCGGAACGGGGCCCGGGGTCTTCACGGTGCGACCGCAGTCCCGCCCGTAGGATCGAGCGGCTACGGGCCCGGGGCCGCCCCCGGGGAGCCGCGGTTCACCATGTCAGCGGCATCTCGTACTGCGCCGTGGCCCTGCGGCGGCCGACGGCCATGCAGAACACGGGTACGTACGCCGGGTCGGCGACACCCATCAACTCGCGGACGACTCCCTCGTGGTAGCCGTTGGTGATGCGCACAGAGCGTCCCACTGCGGCCGCGAGCACGCTGATGCGCTGGGCCACGATCCCGCTCTCCTGGTGCAGGATCCGGTAACCGCGGGCCCCGAACGCCCGCTCCCCCTCGACCCGGTTCACGGTCAGGAACACGATCGCGTCGGCCTTCGCGGAGTTCACGGCAGGGGTCCGGTCGCAGAGCATCGCGAGGACGCCGCGCCAGTTTGGTCCCGGCACGCGCGCCAGCACGGGGGCGGGGGCCGGGTGAAGCCGGTACAGCCCGGTGTCGAGGCCGTCGACGCGGAGGGCGAGCACATGGCAGTCGACGAGCGGGCGGCAGACCCGGCTGGTGTGATCGGACGGCACGGGCTCCAGGGCATGCCGCAGAACGGAGGCGAGCCGGTGCACGGGCAGCGGATCCCCGCCCGGCAGGAACATCCGGCCACCGGAGTCACGAGTCCGCAGCGTGGCGGCCAACTCGATCTCGCCGGGGCCGGGTTCGGTCGGCGTCGCCAGGGACAGTTGCCGTTCACCGCCCCGCACGCCGGCCGGGAGGTGGAAGGCCCGTGGGTCCACCGCCGGGCGCCCGGCCGCCCAGGTCCGCCTGGCGGCCCGGTCGACTTCCAGCAGTCCCGACCAGGCGGCGGGATCAACCGCGTTGGTCCGCACGTGCGCCGCCCGGATGGCAGGCAGGGCGGTGGCTGGCGACGCTTTGCGGGCGGCGCCGGCCGGCGGTGGGGGAGGTGCGGGACGCTGCGCGGCCGGGACGGGCGCGGGCAGTGGACCGGTGCGCAGATCGAGGACGGCGACCGAGGTCTCCTCGGACGCGTCCAGCCCCAGAGCCCGGTTGACGACCTCGTCGTCGAACCGGTGGTGCACACGGGCCCGCAGCCCGAGCGCGCCCGCGGCGAGCAGGGCGTTGCCGACCGTCATACCGGCCTCCTGGGCGCACAGCCGGTACGCGTAGTCGCGGTAGCGGAAGGCCGCCTTGCGGAAGCAGACCGCCGCCACGAGCAGGGCGTCGGGAGCGTCGTGCGCTCCGGGGGCCACGGCGGCGGGCCGTTCCACTCCGACGGCGGCGAGGAGCACATCCGGCAGACCACCCTCCCGCAGCCTGGTCAGGACGTGGTGCGCGGGGTCGTAGTGGTAGCAGCCGGCGCCCAGTTCGCCGGCCGGTCGCGCCGTCCACAGATACAGCTCGACCGGATAGAAGCAGCGGGCCGAGGCCACCAGCCGGTGATACGGCCAGACGGCGTGCGGTCCCACCTCCATGCGACCCATCCCGTAGACGCAGTGCAGCAGCACCGACACGGCGGGCTCGTCGAGACGGTCCAGGCACGGCGCACCGCCGGGGTGCGCCCGGCGGAAGGAGGCGAAGGACCATCGCGCGTCGCCCACCGCACGGGCCGGCGCGCTCAACGGGTGCCGGGGCAGACCGCGGTACGTCTTGGCCGGCAGCGGATCGTCCGCCCCGCCCTCCTCCCCGTGGCCCTCCGCGAAGAGTTCCCGGACGCCCTCGAAGGTGCGGTGCCAGAAGCGGAGTCCGACGGTGTCGGCGTCCGCGTCGGCCACACCGTGCGCCGCCCCGGCGCCGTGGTCCGCGGTGCTAGTCATCGAGGACCACGACCCGGAGCAGGGAGGGCAGCACTTCGTGCACGGCGGGGTCGTGGTCCAGCGGCACGGCCACCGGTCGCAGGCCGCGGGCCCGCAGGCAGTCCACCATGCGCTCCGGCCCGGGTGCGGACGGCCACGGAGCACCGGCCGCCGGTCCCTCCCCGGGCGGTGACCCCAACCCCGCCACGGTCGGCGGCGCGTACGCAGGCTCGCCGGTGATGACGGCCTGCCGGTCGAGCAGGGCTCGCTCCAGACCGTCCGCGACCGCGTCCGGACCGCAGGTCGCCGCCACCGCACGGCCGCCCTGCCACCAGGCCAGCACCGGCACCCTGAGCGCGCCCCCCACGTCGGCCACCCGGACCGATCCCCCGGCCGCCCGCAGCAGACCGAGGAGCGACTTCGCGCGGACGTCGAGCACGGCGGTGGCGAGGTCCAGGCCGGCGGGCTCGACGCGCCCGTCGGCCACGTCCGCAACGGCCAGCCGGACGCAGTGCTGGGCCAGCCCGTCGGTCACCGCGTCGTCCCAGCCGAGCCGCGCCGCCACCCCGGGTCCGAGGCCCGACGCCACGGACGTGGGAACGCGCCGCGCGCACCCGTCCGCGACGTCCCAACCCCACACGGTGGCGTCCGCGTCCACGCGGCGCGGGTCGGTGAACCGTGCCGCGTACGCCGCGATTCCGCGCAAGGCGGCCGCGCGGCGGGCCCCGGCGAAACTCGTCCCGGCGCCGAACACACGCGGAGCACCGTCGTCCGTGGGCCGGACCGCTTCGGTGACGTTCAGCGGCACCTGCGTGAACTCACCTTCCTCCAGGCTGCGCAGCACCCCGAGATGAGGATCGAAGCAGCGCGCCGCACGCGCGGAGAACTCCTGCTCGCCGACCGGTCCGGCCGCCCGGAGCGCGCGGACCCGGCTGACGAACTCCTCTTCCCGCTCCGGGCGCACGGCCAGGGCGTCCGGGTGGGGCAGGAACGCGTGAGCTGAGGTGCGCAGCGTCTCCAGGTCGATACGGGTCAGCTCCGTCTCGTGGGAACCGCTGATCCCGGTGCGGGCCTTGAACGCGGCGAGTCCGAGATGACCGGCGACGACGGCAGCGGCCGGCCCGCCGAGGAAGCGGCTGGACCGGTACGGCCCCGCCGCCCCCAGCCGGGACCAGGCCGACGCCCAACCGGGGCCGCACGGGCCCAGCCAGGCGACGTCGGCGAGGACCAGGCCCTGCACCAGGAGGGCGCCGGAGTCCCGGCAGAGCCGGTCCAGCCGCACCGCACGATCGACGCGATCACCGGCGGAGACGACGTGCAGGACGACATCGGCACGGGCCGCCGCTGCCTCCTCCTCCGGGGACCAGACGGCATGCTCCACTTCCTGGTCCGGGTCGCGGTGCAGCGCCTCGGCGGCCAGTTCCGTCAGCCGCCCCGAGTCCGTCGCCGCTTCCGTCGTCCGCACCGCCCGCAGCCGCCGCACCCCGGAGTGCAGCGCCGAGCAGACCAGCGAGACGAACACTGGGCCCGCACCCATTACGACGACCTCGCTGTCGCGGTAGGTCTCGAACCGCCTCGGAGCGGAGTCGAGGTGGTACTCGACGAACGCGATCTCGGCCGCGTAGGTCTCCAGCTCCCGGTCGGTCAGGCCGTGCGGGAGGTCGTCGGCGGCGTCCAGGACGCATCCGGCCGCGCGCAGCCGCTCCACCAGGGCGCCCACGATCTGCCGCTTCTCCTCCGGCAGGCCCCGCACCAGGTCCTCCAACTCGGTCCGGCCGTCGAAGTGCGGGGCGAGCCGGTCGAGCCATTGATAGGCGGCCCGGCCGCGCAGGGCCACATCGGCTCCCGCCCCGAACACATGTACTCCGTTGTCGGTCGGCACGTACAGCACGTCGGACTTGAGTTTGGGACGCATCGCCAGCCTCCGATTCGGTGGTCTGGCGATTGTCACGGCCATCGCCCCGCCCGTCCTGACGGGACCACCGAAGAACCTGCCACAGGATCAATACCGAAGGAGCCACCCATGACCCACCTCCACTCGGGCACCGTGCGGCACGGACCCGGGCGACCCCCGATCAACCGCGCGAGATGACGCCGAGTGATACCCGTGAACAGCTGATGCGCCAGCACCGCTCGATCGACCATGAACGCCACAGCCGGATCATGCCAGCTGCCAGACACGCCTCACCCGCTATCCCGCACCAACTCGTAAATGACCGGGGCCAGGCCGCTGTCCTCGCCCGCGAACGCACTGCTGGCACAAGGTCTCGGTCCGCTCCGGGAGGTCATTCGTCGCCGTTCACGCCCACCGGGCAGTTGTCCCGGAGAAGGCGTCCCGGGGAACATCGCCGGGACGCGCATCAGTGTCGCTTCGAGCGAACGAGATGACGACCGAGCATGATCAGCATGGAACACGCCACTCCCCCAGTCGTGGAGCAGTCGGTACTCGAGGACCTGCGCGCACGCCTGCGCAGCTACCGCCGAGTCGATGTCCCCGCCGGGTTCGGATGGGCGCGCGGTGTCGACGGCGTCCGCCTCGCGGACCTGATCGCCCATTGGGCCCGCTCCTACGACTGGCGCACGCACGAAGCCCGGATCCGTAACCTGCCCTGGGCCCTGGCCGGCCTGGCCGACACACCTGTGCGGGCGGTCCATCTGCGAGCCGCGCGCACCGACGCGGTGGCGGTGGTGCTCCTCCACGGCTGGCCCGACTCCGTCCTACGGTTCGAGAAAGTCTGGCCCCTGCTGTCCGACCTCCACGTGATCGTCCCGGCCCTGCCAGGCTTTCCGTTCGCCGCGCCCGTCGCCCCCCGGGGCATGTCGTCCGGGGCCATGGCCGCGGCGATCGCGAACGCGATGACCGAGCTCGGCTACGAACGGTACGTCGTGTCCGCGGGCGATGTGGGCTGTGACGTCGCCGAGGCGCTGGCAGCTGCTCGCCCCGACCGCGTGGCTGCCCTGCACCTGACCGATGTGTCGCAGTACCGCTTCCTGGTGGACCCGCCACAGGACCTGTCCGACGCGGAGCGGGCGTACACCCGGCGCGGTCATCACTGGCAAGCCACCGAGGGTGGCTACATGCACGAACAGGCCACCAAGCCGCACACGTTGGCAGTGGCGCTCGGTGACTCGCCCGCGGGCTTGGCGGCCTGGATCCTGGAGAAACTACGGGCGTGGACCGACTGCGGCGGTGATGTGGAAACGGTGTTCAACCGCGACGAGTTGCTCACCTGGATCACCGCGTACTGGGTCAGCGGCGCCATCGGCACCTCCTTCACCCCCTACGCCGAGAGCGCGGCGAAACCGAGCGGACGCATCGACGTCCCCACGGCGTTCACGATCTTCCCGAAGGACCTCGTCAACGCGCCCCGCGAGTTCGCGGCACGCTTCTTCGACGTCCGCTCGTGGACCGAGGAAGCGGCCGGCGGTCACTTCGCGGCCTGGGAACGCCCGTCGGAGTACGCCACCGGCATCCGCACGGCAGTTGACCTGGCGAAGCAGAGGTTCGCGGCCCTGTGAACGTCAGGGCCTGCGTGCCGGCCGCACCCGCAAGCCGGCCACCGGCCAGAAAGGTCGCCGTCCGACATGGGGATCAACTCACCGACCCGTCCGCAGCCCCTCGACACCGCACGCCTGGGGAGGGCGGATGGGGTTCACCGCGGTCCACGCCGACTGGGGGCGGCTGGATGCGTCACTGGACGATCTCGGGTGCGGCTGTGCCTGGGAGGACGTTCACCGGATCGAGGGGCTGCATCTGGCATGCCCGGAGTGTGAGGGCCAGGTGTTCGCTCGGGTCTGCTCACGCCACGCCCGGCACTTCTACCACCAACAGCGGCCGGGCGAGTGCGAGCCGGCGAACGAGTCCGCGGAACACCACCTGCTGGAGCTGGAGCTGGCCACCGCCGCCCGGACGGCGGGGTGGAGGACAGAGCTCGAGGTCGCCGGCGAGACGAGGAACTGGCGTGCCGATGTGCTGGTCCTCGATGAGCAGGGCCATGCGTTCATGGCCTTGGAAGCGCAGCTGTCGCCGATGACGCCCAACGAGGTGCGAATGCGTACGGACCGCTATGGCCACGACGGTGTGGCGGTGTGCTGGATAGGGCTGCACGGGCGGCCGTGCCAACGGGCCGTGTCCTCGCTGCGGTGGACCACCCGAACAGCCGCGGGCCAGCTGGTGCGGCACGGCCTGGCGCGCTACACCTGGGCCTGCGCACGCTGGCCGCGAAGGCCGGCTGGAGCCACATCACCTGCCCGCTCGTGGATGCGATCCGATGGACACTCGAAGGGCGTGTGCACCTCCATACCGGGCCGGGCGGAACGGTGTGCTGGACGGCCCCTGCGTACATGGAACTGGCGGCCGCCCGCGCTCGGCTGGAGGCGACACTGATGCCGCCGCGCGTGCCAGGCCGCCGAGCAGGCCCGCCGGTCTGCCGCCGCGCATGCCGCTGCCTGCGAACGGCGTCTACAGCAGGCCCCACCCGGGCCGTGAGTGCAAGCTCGCTGGTGTGGTGTGCCCCGACCCTCAGGCACTCGCCCGGTGGCCGGCGGAACTGACGACCCTGGTGCCCAGCCAGACCTGGCTGGCCCGCATCCAGGCCGCAGCACGCACCCCGCTGAGAGTCGTGGTGCTGAACCCGACGACCAAGCGCTGCACCTTCCTGCGCATCAACGCCCAGCCCCGGATCCCACCGCAGCACCTTCCGGCAGCGAGTGAGCGTTCGACGGCGGGCCCAGCGGGCAATACACGCTCCGGTAGCGAGTGCCACAGCAGGCGCCGGAAACCTCAGGCTTGCCGGCGCATCGCTGACCTGGCCCACCCGGCACGTGGCCGGACGCCTGGCCACCGTCATCGACCTCGCCTCACGCCGTCTTACCGGCTGGGCGATCGCGGACCACATGCGCACCGGTCTCGTCACCGACGCACTGGCCGCCGCCGAACGGACCCGCGGCAGCCTCGCCGGAGCGGTCATGCACACCGACCACGGAGCCCAGTACACCAGCCGGGCCTTCGCCGACGCCTGCCGGCAAGCCGGCGTCCGCCAGTCCATGAGCGCGATCGGCAGCTCGGCGGACAACGCGCTCGCCGAGTCCTTCAACGCAACGTTCAAACGCGAGACACTTCAGGGCCGCAAGCACTGGTCCAGTGAACGCGAGGCCCGCCTCGACGCGTTCCACTGGCTCAACCGCTACAACACCCGACGCCGTCACTCCAGCCTCGGACAACGCAGCCCGATCGCCCACGAGACAGCGTCCAAAACAACATCAACTACGCTGACACCAGCCGCATAACCCGTGTCCAGGATTCGGGGTCAAGGCCCCCCTGTTCGGCTGAACAAGCCTGCCGTCGACAGGCGGATGGCCTCCGAGTCTCGGGCGTGATGCCGTTTCGGGGTTACGGGGTGCCGGCTTGCTCGGTCGCGCGGGTCCAGGTGTTCATGATGATGAAGGTCTTGGTGCCCTCCACCTTGCCGGTCCGGCGTACAGCGTTGATCACCTGCTGAAGATGGTTCACGTCCCGGACCCGGAGCTTGAGCAGGGCGTCGGAGGTGCCGGCGATGCTGTGGCTCTCATCGATCTCCGGGATGCTCTCGGAGATGCCCTGGATCTCGTCGCTGTCGGTCGCGCCGAGCAGGCGGATCTCGGGCCCGGTAGCGGGAACCGTCGGCGTCGCCCCAGAAGCCGACGGGCATGGACGGCATGGGCTCGGTGATCACCAGCTCGCCGACGACCCGCCGGCCCTCGCTGTCGTAGGCGTACGCGGCGACCCCGAGGCAGGGGCCGGAGATCTCTCCGGCGCGGACGGTCTGGAGCGGGCCGCCCTGGAGGATGCCGGTGCAGACGTCGGTACCGCCGCAGCCGACGTTCAGGAGGACCTGGTCCCCGAACTGCTCGGCCACCCAGCGGAAACCGTCGGCGGCGAGCGGGCTGCCCGCCGAGCCGAGCTGCCGCAGCCGCGACAGGTCGAACTCCTCTCGGGGCCGGATTCCGGCCTTGCGACAGGCCATGAGGTAGCCGGGGCTCACGCCCATCAGCGTCGCCCCCGTCTCCTCCGCGATCCGCCACTGCTCCCGCAGGTCGGGGTGGACCGGATTGCCGTCGATCATGACGATCGAGGCGCGGACGAGCAGTGCCGAGACCAGGCTGTTCCACAACATCCAGGCGGTCGTGCTGAACCAGAGCATCCGGTCGCCCGGCTTCAGGTCCCAGCTCAGCGCGTGGTTCTTCAGGTGCTCCAGGAGGATCCCGCCGTGCCGGTGGACGATCGCCTTGGGGACGCCGGTGGTGCCGGAGGAGAAGAGCACGAACAGCGGATGGTCGAACGGCACGGGTTCGAAGGACAGTTCGGCCCGTTCGGCCAACAGCTTCGTCCAGCCCAGCGCGTCGGGGAGGGCGTTCGGTCCGTACGGGACGTGGACGACCCTCTCCACGGTGGGCAGCCGGGAGACGATCTCCGCCACCTCGGTGCGGCGGTCGACGTCGCGGTCCCCGTAGCGGTAGCCGGCGACGGTCAGCAGCACCTTCGGTTCGAGCTGGGCGAACCGGTCGACCACGCTGCGCGGGCCGAACTCCGGCGCGCAGGCCGCCCAGATCGCGCCGATGCTCGCGGTGGCGAGGAAGGCCACCAACGTCTCCGGGATGTTCGGCAGGTAGGCGACGACCCGGTCGCCCCTGCCAACGCCGAGGCGGAGCAGCCCGGTGCGCGCCCGGGCGACCTGGTCGCGGAGTTCCCCGAAGGTCAGCTCGACCGGTGCGCGGGTCTGGGAGCGGGCGACCAGCGCGACTGCGTCGAGGTCCTCGTCACGGCCGAGCGCGTGCTCGGCGTAGTTGAGGGTCGCGCCGGCGAACCACTCGGCGTCCGGCATGGACCGGCGGCGCAGCACGGCCGTGGGCGGGGTGTGCGGGCGGACGTCGAAGAAGGCCCAGATCGAGGACCAGAAGCCGTCCAGATCGGTGACGGACCACTGCCACAGGCTGTCGTAGTCCGGGAAGCTCAGCTGTCGCTCCGACTCCAGCCAGCGGAGGTAGCGGCCGATCTCCGACTCGTCCCTGACCGTCGGGCCGGGGGTGCTGAGGATCTCGCTCATCGGTCGTCCTTTCCGTGCGAGCCGTGTCCGGCCGTGACCTTCGTCGCGCGTCCGGCCAGGAACGCCCGTATCCGCTCCTGGGCGTCGTGGCTGCCGGCGGCGACGGCCGACATGAGGGATTCGAGCAGCAGGCCGCCGGCGGGCGATGCCTCGGCGATCCGGGGGAGTGCCTGGAGGACGGCGAAGTTGGTCAGCGGCGCGTTGGCCGCGATCCGCTCCGCGAGTTCGAGGGCCCTGGCGCGCGCCCCGCCCTCCTCGGTCAGGTACTGCGAGAGGCCGGCGGCGTGGCCCTCGGCGGCGCCCAGGACGCGGCCGGTGAGCATCATGTCCGCCATCCGGTGTGCGCCGATCAGCCGGGGGACCCGGACCGAGCCGCCACCGCCGACGAAGAGTCCGCGCTGTCCTTCGGGCAGCGCGTAGAAGGTGGACGGCTCGGCCACGCGGATGTGTGCGCAGGCCGCGAGCTCCAGACCGCCGCCGATCACCGCGCCCCTGAGCGCGGCCACCACGGGGACGCGCCCGGCCTCGATGGTGCCGAAGACGCGGTGCCACATGAGCGAGTGCTCCAGTGCTTCCTCGGTGGAGCGCTCGGTCAGCTCGCCGAGGTCGAGCCCGGCCGAGAAGTGATCACCCTCGGCGTCCAGGACGATGGCGCGGACGTCCGCGCCCGGCTTCCGGAAGAACTCCTCGAAACTCAGCACGGTGGCGTCGTCGAGGGCATTGCGCTTGGTCGGGCGACGGAGCGTCAGAATTGCCACGCCGTCGCGGTGTTCGATGGAAAGCGACCTCAAGGGAAGGCTCGTCAACTATCGGGAATCTGTACTACGTCAATTGCGTTGTCCTACGCTGCGGGGATGAACGAACGCGTAGTGCCCGAGCCCCAGCGGCGCCGTCGGCGGCCGACCAAGCAGGGAGTGGTGCTCTCCCGCGAACTGATCGTCGACACGGCGCTGCGGCTGGTCGGGCAGCAGGGTGCGGAGGCGCTCACCGTCCGCCGGCTCGGCACCGCGCTGGGTGCCGATCCCAGCGCGGTCTATCGCTACTTCCACAGCACCGACGATCTGCTGCTCGCCATCGCCGAGGAACTGATCGCCCGCGCCCAGGACGGCTGGCAGGCCACCGGCAACTGGCGGGCCGACCTGCGGGAGATCGGCCTGCGGATCCACGCCGGCTACCGGGCTCACCCGCAGGCCGCGCTGCTCGCCGCCCACCGCACCACCGGGCGCACCCACGAGATCGCCGCCGTCGAGGCGATCCTCGGCATCCTGCGCACCGCGGGGTTCCCCGACCGGGAGGCGGTGCGGATCTACCACGCGTTCGTCGACCAGAGCCTCGGATTCGCGGTGCTGGACGCCGCCGCGCTCGCCCTGCCGGCCGCGGCGCAGTCGGCGGACCAACGGGTCTGGCACGCCTCCTACGCCAGGCTTGACGCCGGGACCCACCCGCACATCGCCGCCACCGCGCACCTGCTCGCCGCCGACATGGGACGCAGCGCCTACCAGTTCGCGCTGGACCTGCTGCTGGACGCCGCCGAGGCCCGGCTGGCGGCGGCGCGCTGAGCGGTGCGCGCCACCGCCGGCTCGGGGCCGCGGGTGGGATCAGTCGGCGGCGTGGACCAGTTCGCCGCCGACGTATGTCCGCAGCACCCGCGCCGCGGCGATCTCTGCGGGCGGGCCGGTGAGGATGTCGCGGTCGAGGACGACCAGGTCAGCCACCTGCCCAGGGGCGAGCACGCCGGCGTCGTCGTGGCCGTTCACGAACGCCGACCCGGCTGTGTAGGCGGCGATCGCGGAGGCGAGGTCGAGCCGCTGCTCGGGCAGCAGGACCCGGTCGTCGTCGGCGTCGGGCCGGCGCCGGTTGACGGCCACGTGCAGGCCGGCCAGCGGGTCCGGGCTGCTCACCGGCCAGTCGCTGCCCGCCGCCAGCGTGGCGCCCGCCCGCTGGAGCGCGCCGAACGGGTACTGCCAGGCGGCCCGCTCCGGGCCGAGGAACGGGATGGTCAGCTCGTCCATCTGCGGCTCGTGGGCTGCCCACAGCGGCTGGATGTTGGCGATGGCGCCGAGCCTGGCGAAGCGCGGCACGTCGTCCGGGTGGACCACCTGGAGGTGCGCGAGGTGGTGGCGGGTGTCGCGCCACCCGTTGGCGGCGCGGGCTGCCTCAACCGCGTCCAGCGCCTCGCGAACCGCCCGGTCGCCGAGCGCGTGGAAGTGCACCTGGAAACCCAGCGCGTCGAGTTCGCTGACGTGGCCGCGCAGGGCGAGCGGATCGACGAAGCTGAGGCCGGAATTGGCGGTGGCGCACCCGCAGCCGTCCAGGTAGGGGCTGGTCATGGCGGCGGTGAAGTTCTCCGCGATGCCGTCCAGCATGATCTTCACCGAGCCGGCCCGGAACCTGCGGTGCGTCAACTCCGCGCGCCGTTCGACAAGTTCGGGGATCTGTTCGGCGCCCCGGTCGCGCTCCCACCAGAGAGCACCGGTCACCCGGGCGGTCAGCACGCCGGAACGGGCGGCGGCCAGGTACGCGTCGGAAGGGTCGGGCATGCCGTTGAACTCGCCAAGCAGGGCGTCCTGCCAACCGGTGATGCCGAGCGAGTGCAGCAGCCGCTGTGCGCGCAGCAGCCCGGCGAGGCGGTCGGCGGTGGTGACGGGCGGGATCAGCCGGGCGACCAGGGCGGTGGCGCCTTCCTGGAGCATGCCGCTGGGAGCACCGTCCGGCTCCCGTTCGATCCGCCCGTCGGCCGGGTCGGGGCTGTCGCGGTCGAGGCCCGCGAGCTCCAGGGCCCGGGTGTTGGCCCAGGCGCCGTGGTGGTCGCGGTTGGTGAGGTAGACCGGGCGGTCGGGGACAGCGGTGTCGAGCAGGTGCCGGGTCGGCAGTCCGCCGTCGAAGCTCTCCATCGACCAGCCGCTGCCGGTGATCCACTCCTGGTCGGTGTGGGCCTCGGCGTAGGCGCGGATCCGTGCCAGGCAGTCGGCGGCGCCGACGGTGCCGGTGAGGTCACAGGCTGCCAGCTCGGTGCCGCCGCCCACGGCGTGGATGTGCGCGTCCTGGAAACCGGGGAGCAGCAGCTTTCCGGCGAGGTCGACGACCTCGGTGCCCGGACCGATCAGTTCGCGGACCTCGTCGTGGCCGACGGCGGTGATCCGCCCGCCGCTCACGGCCAGGGCGCTCGCGCGGGTTCGAGCTGCGTCGCCGGTGTGCACGGGCCCTCGGGTGAAGACCAGATCGGCCTTGGTCATGGATGGTGCTCCGTTCTCGGGTAGTACGGGATGGTGCGAGGCGCCCGCGACTAGCGGATGTCGCCGAGGAAGTACGGTGAGCGGCGCCGCCAGCGCGCCCAGGCCGCCGCCGGCAGACCGCTGACGATCACCAGGACCACCACGGAGAGTTCGAACCAGCCGTTGTCGGCGGCGAGTCCGAAATGGTCGGCGGAGTCGTAGAAGGTCCAGGCGAGGTAGGCGCCGACGGCGAGCAGCGCCGCGGCGCCGAGCAGCGGACCGACCACCGCCCGCAGGCCCTCCAGCAGGCTGGTGCGCAGCAGGTGACGGAAGCGGACGGCGGCCGCTACGGCGGTGAGCGCGTAGTACAGCGCGACGATGATGCCGATCGCGTTGACGGCGGCGGAGATGAGGTCGTTGACGGTCGGAATGGCGACCGCGCACAGGGCCAGGGCGACCGCGACGCCGGTGATCAGCAGGGTGGCCGCGGAGGGCGTCCGGTGGCGGGGATGCAGCCGGGTCCAGACGGGGCCGAGTACGCCGTCGCGACCCATCGCGTACAGGCCGCGGGCGGTCGGGATCACCGAGGACTGGAGCGAGGCCACCGCGGAGAACATCAGCGCGATCAGCGGCAGCGCGGCCAGCGGCTGCGAGGCCAGCCGGGCCCCGAAGTAGGTCAGCCCGTGCGCGCCGTTGTCCGCCAACTCGTCCAGCGGCAGCACCCGTTGGAAGGCGGTGCCGGCGAGCAGGAACAACAGCAGCATCACCACCAGGGCGACCGTCCCGGCCCGGGAGGCGTCGCGCGGGTCGCGGACCTCCTCGCCGACGCTGAACACCGACTCGAAGCCCCAGTAGCAGAACACCGCGAGCACCATGCCCTGAGCCAGCGCCTCCAGGGACGGGATCGCGAAGGGGTCGTACCACTGGAGCGAGAACGGCTGGTCGCCGGCGAACAGCCCGTACCCGCAGAAGGCCAGCAGCACCGCGTACTCGAAGACCAGCAGCGTCTTCTGCAGCCGTGCGGCCAGGTCGAGCCCGCGTACCGCGACCAGCGCGGCGCCGACCAGGACGGTCAGGCCGATCAGCGTGCACTGGACGGTCGAGTCGGCATCCAGCCGCAGGCCGGCGACGCTGTGCAGGTGCACCAGGTCGAGGAGTTGGACGATCGACGAGCCCGTGACGGTCGTGGTGTACGCCATGAACACCACCGTGCCGACGGTGTTCACCCAGCCGGTGAGGAAACCGAGCCAGGGGTTGAGCGTGCGGCCCACCCAGCGGTAGCTGCTGCCGGCGTCCGGCTCGGCGGTGTTCAGCCGGCCGTAGCCGCCGGCAATGGCGAGCACGGGGAGGAACGCCAGCAGCATGATCGCGGGCAGGTGCAGCCCGACGACCCCGGCCATCAGGCCCAGGCCGATGCCGATGCTGCTGGTCGCGGCGGTACTGGAGGCGGCGATCGCCACGCCGTCGAGGAGGCCGAGGGACCGGTGCATGGAGTGCTGGGGGTCGCTCGCGCCGGTTCTCGGACCGCTGCCCGTGGCCTTCTCCGTCGATGCCAAGGGATCACCGCCTTAGGGGTGTGGGGTGGGGAAGTGCGAGCCATGAAACCGGGGCGGGCCGAAACAGGTCAATGCTGTTGTCATAAGGGGCCAGCCGCTGCGAACTCGGCCGCAGCGGCGTCCAGGATCTTGCGCTTGGTGCCTTCGGTGTCCCATGCCACCCCCGGCCCCCTCCGCGGCTGGCGTGCGTCACCGGGATCAGCACCGCGCTGTCGGTCATGGATCCGGCGCTGTGGGCATCGGTCGGCGCGCTACACGCGGACACCGCACTGCGCAGCCCTGGTCACGCAGCGCACGCCGTCCCACCCCGATCGGCCACGTCCTGCACTGGTCGACCTGGCGCCGCCGACGCCAACACCAAGCCCGCATCAGCCACTACAAACGACGCGGACACAGCCCCTGAAAACTGCCCAGCACTCAGTACAAACACCGTTGCAGTACTAGGTGACCTCCTCACTAGGTGACCTCCTCACTAGGTGACCTCCTCACCCGGCGTCAGCCCAAGCACGGCCAAGCCGCGGCCCATCCATCGCCCGGCCGGGACACCAGCTTGCTCCTGGGCCTCGCGCAGCGGCGTGCGTGCCGGGCGGCGGCCGTCGCCGACGACGGTCTCGCGCGAGTAGTAGCGGTACATCTGACCGGCTCTGATGACCCTGATATCTGCTGCCTGCAGGCCACGCCACACGGCCCTGACCTGCAAGAAAAGGCTCGCCCATCGTTTGACGACGGGCAGCCGACGCGCCCGACGCCTTCCCTGGGGTAGGCACATTCACCTCTGCCGCCCGTGGGGGGCGCAACCCACGAAGCGCAGGGCCCGGCCAGTCGGCCGGGCCCTGCGCTTCGTGCTGGCGTGGCGGCTACAGGCCGCCGACCTTCGCGGGGAACTTCTGCAGTACCGCGGCGATGTCGTCGGGCTTGGCCGGGTCGACGAACTCGACCGGGGCCTTGAGCTGGTACAGGTCGCCCCTCGGGGGGAACTGGGTGAGCCAGCCGATGAGCGCGGCTTCGCCCTTCGGGGTGAGCACGAGCGGGTCACTGCCGGGCCGTTCGACCGTCAGGGTGCAGATGCTCAAGTCCACGCGGTGCTCGTACCGGGGCGGGAACTGCTGCGTCTGTGTCAGCAGGCCCTTGGGGTCGGCGTCGTGGTCGTGCTGTTCGAGCGTGACGGTGCCGCCCCCGGGGATCTCCGCCGAATACCTGAGCCCGACCAGCTGCATACGGACGCTGTTGACCGGGTCGTCGGGGTTGACCTCGACGCGGTGCTTGAAACCCCCCTTCAGGTCCACCTGGACCGTGTCGGACCCGATCTGCAAGAGGGTGCCGACGGCGATCGAGCTACAGGGAATCTCGGCACCGATCGGCGGAAGTCCGGGCATGAGGAAGTCCCTTCACGAGGCGGAAAACGGGACGGAGACTCGTCCCACACCCCACCCTCGACGCCGCCCTCGCACGGACCCGGAACCGCCACCCGCCCAGCACCCAGGTTCACCCCAATAACAGCGGCTAAGAGAGTATATGTCAATGTTCACGCCGATGTAGGCGGGATGTCCGTTTCGATTCGCCAGGTTGGTACGGATTCTCCAGTCAGCTCGCAGGACATTTTGTTAGCCATCCCCAGTGGATCATTGTCCGGGATCTCTGCGGGAGGGCTTCGTAGTCCCGCGCCAGGCGACGGTGTTGCATCAGCCAGCCGAAGGTCCGCTCGATCACCCACCGCTTCGGCAGCGGCTCGAACCCCTTCACCCGTGGCCGCTGCACCACCTCGATATCGACGCCCAGCCGGGCGCCGTGGTTGAAGATGCTGTTCTGGTAACCGCCGTCGGCCCAGACCTTGGTCACGCTGGGATGCGCCGCGGCCAGGTCATCGAGCAGAAGTCTGCCGCCGGTGGTGTCGTGCACGTTCGCGGCGGTGACCAGGACGGCCAACACCAGACCGAGCGTGTCCGTGATCAGATGCCGCTTGCGCCCTTTGATCTTCTTGCCGGCGTCGATGCCCTGGCTGGTCTCGGCGACGTTTGCCGAGGTTCACACTCTGCGCGTCCACCACGGCCGCAGTGGGCTCCGCGCTGCGGCCGTGAGCCCGCCGGGCCTTGTCGCGTAATAGGTCGTGGACCTGCTGGGTGGTGCCGTCTGCTTCCCACTTCGCGTAATAGTCGTAGACGGTCTTGTACGGCGGGAAGTCGTGCGGCGGGTACTCCCATGGGATGCCGGTGCGGTTGACGTAGAGGATCGCGTTGACGATCTCCCGCAGGTCGTGCACCCGAGCTGCCGTGCCGGGTCCGGTCCGTCTCGCCCGCCAGGCGGAGAAGACCGGCTCGATCAAGGCCCAGCGGGCATCGGACACATCACTGCGGTAGGGACGACGAGCACTCACACTCGCCTAACGGCAGCCCACACCAGCCGTCACAAAATCATCCCTAACTACCAACTACTTAGATCAGATGCTCTCTAAGCGGAAGGAGTGCCTGCCCAGTCAGTGGGCGTCAGCGAACGGGTCGGCCTTGGCAACCTTCAGGCTGATCTTCGAGCCGCCCGCCGCCTCCTTGAGGCCGGAGGCAGTGATGTCCGTCTTGGTCGGCCATGTGGTGCCCGGCCAGACACCGTCGGCCTTCTCGGTCACCGAGAACGGAGACTTCTGCGTACCGCCCACGACCGTCAGGGTGACGGTGTACGTCATCCGCTTGTCCCCGTTGTTGTGGATGGTCAGCGGTACGACCTCTCGTCCGGACTCCAGGCGAGGGGTGTACGCGATGACCTCACCCCGCGCCGCCGTGGCCGCGGCCTTACCGAACCCATAATCTGCGGGATCCGGGACAGCGGTGTTCGTCGGGCTGACAGGATCACCACTGGGAGCGGCGGCCGCGCGCTGGGCGGCCGCTTCCTGTGCTGCCTTGCTGAGGTCGCCGGCCGCCTTGGGCGGCTTGGGCGGCTTGGGCGGCTTGGGCGCTGCCTCGGCAGCTACCGAGGAGCGTGGCGAGGAGGGCGCGTCGGCCTTTTGGCCTCCCTGGGTACCGCAGGCGGTCAGAGCAAGCGTCCCTGCTGCCATGGTCACTACAGTAGGCACCGCGGGGCCACGCAGGACCACCCCGTGCAGCTGAACGGTGATATCGCCGCGAATGCCGACCACGTAACGGATCCCCCGCTGGGTCAGGCCAGCGCGGAAGTCGGCGTTCTGGCCGTAACAGGCATCCGCCACCACGACCGGCGGCACCGGCTGCCATCCGGCCAGTTCGTCCAGGACGTTCAGCGCCAGCCGCTGCTTCTCCCGTGATTCTGGAGCCTGGTCGCGCCTACGACTCAAATGGCGGGCGCGCAAACGAGCTAGGCACCGAAGAGGGCTGTGCGTCATCTCCGAGCGTGTACCTCTTGGCACACCCCTTTACCTGACTGTCATGTCCCTGTAGCTTCTGTCATCGCAAGCGCTTGCAGCAAGTTACCGACTCCGCTTTCATCAACTTCCCACTCCAGCCTGGGAGATGTCGTGAGATTCAGGTCAACAGCTCCTCCAAGCGCAGGACCGCGACTCCACCGACTACGGCCCGCGCTCGCGGCGGCCGCCGCGGCCACGGCGGTGATCGGACTGCTCACGGGACCGTCGCAGTCCCCACCCACCCCCGTGCAGCCGGTGGCCGCCAGCTCCAGCACCACGACCGTCTTCTACTACACGAAGACGAAGAACTGGGCGTCCACCTACCTGCACTACGCTCCCGACGGCGGGTCGTGGACCACCGTCCCCGGTACACAGATGGAGACCGCCTGCACGGACTGGGTGAAGAAGACCGTCGACCTCGGCTCGGCCACCGGGCTGCAGGCCACCTTCAACAACGGCGGCGGCGTCTGGGACAACAACGGCGGCGGTAATTACGCCCTGGGTACCGGAACCGTCACCGTCAAGGACGGCGTGATCGCTCACAGCGATCCCTGTGCGGACACCGGCACAGGGTCCGGGAACGAGGCGACCGTCTACTACTCGACGGCCACCACCGGCTGGACCACCGCCAATATCCACTACGCCCCGGCCGGCGGCTCGTGGACCGCCGCCCCCGGAGTCGGCATGGAGCCCGCCTGCACCGGCTGGTGGAAGAAGACCCTCGACATCGGCACCGCCACCTCGCTCAAGGCCGCGTTCAACAACGGCAACGGCGTCTGGGACAACAACAACAGTGCCGACTACACCATCGTCACGGGCGCCTCCACCGTGAAGGACCAGAAGGTCACCCCCGACGCGAAGGACCCCTGCGCCGCGGCGCTCCCCGACACCCAGGCCCCGACGGCCCCCACCAAGGTCACCGCAAGCGCCACCAACACCTCCGTGGTGGTGAGCTGGGACGCGGCCACCGACGACACGGGGGTGGTGAAGTACCAGGTCACACGGACCGGCGGCACCAGAGGCACGACCGTCACCGACGTCACCTCGACGGTCTTCTCAGACACCAGGCTGGAGGAGAAGACCGCCTACACCTACACCGTCAAGGCGATCGACGCGGCGGGCAACACCTCACCCTCCTCCGCGGCGGCCTCCGCAACCACTGGGGAGAAGGCGCCGGAGCCCGCCACCGGCGCTCCGCTGGGCACCGACCCGCGCAAGGATCCCATCTACTTCGTCCTCACCGCCCGCTTTTACGATGGTGACAGTTCCAACAACCGTGGCGGCAGCCAGGACGTGAAGTCGGGCAACGCGGCCAACAACGACCCGATGTTCCGCGGCGATTTCAAGGGACTGGTCGACAAACTCGACTACATCAAGGCCCTCGGCTTCTCCGCCGTCTGGATCACTCCCGTGGTCCTCAACCGCTCGGACTACGACTACCACGGCTACCACGGCTACGACTTCTACAAGGTCGACCCGCGCCTGGAATCGGCCGGCGCCTCCTACCAGGACCTGATCAACGCCGCTCACGCCAAGGGCATGAAGATCTACCAGGACGTGGTGTACAACCACAGCTCCCGCTGGGGCGCCAAGGGCCTGTTCACGCCGACCGTGTACGGCGTCCGCGACAGCCAGTGGAGCTGGTACTACGACGAGAAGCACGACGGATTCGAGTACGACGGTCTGACCGTGGAACCCAAGTCCGGTAAGTCGTACTACAACGGTGACCTGTGGTCCACCACCGAACCGGCGGGCAACACCTGCGTCAACTGGGGCAAGCCCACCGGCGGCAAGAGCGCGGAGGGCTACACCGTCTACAACTGCCAGTGGCCCAGCCCCACCTCGGGAATGTTCCCGAAGCAGTACTACCACCAGTGCTGGATCGGCAACTGGGAGGGCGAGGACTCACGCTCCTGCTGGCTGCACGAGGACCTCGCCGACTTCAACACCGAGTCCGCCCCCGTGCAGAACTACCTCATCGGCGCCTACGACAAGTACATCGACATGGGCGTCGACGGCTTCCGCCTGGACACGGCCGTACACATCCCCCGGGTCACCTGGAACCGCCGCTTCCTGCCCGCCATCCAGGAACGGGTCACCCAGAGATTCGGGGCCGACAAGGCGGCGAACTTCTTCGTCTTCGCCGAGGTCGGGGCCTTCGTCAACGACAAGTGGAACCGCGGGTCCGTGAACCACTCCGCCCAGTTCTACACCTGGAAGGAACGCAAGGACTACAGCGCCGACGACGTCCAGGCGGCCCTCGACCAGTACAACTACGAGGAACAACTCGGCACCGGCAACCAGCCCACCTCCACCAACGCCTTCCTCAACGGCAACGACTACCACGCCCCGGACCACTCGAAGTCCTCCGGCATGAACATCATCGACATGCGCATGCACATGAACTTCAGTGACGCGCAGAACGCCTACAGCAACGGCAAGGACTCCGACGACAGCGTCAACGACGCCACCTACAACGTCGTCTACGTCGACAGCCACGACTACGGGCCCAACAAGTCGAGCACCCGCTACAGCGGCGGCACCGATGCCTGGGCCGAGAACATGTCCCTGATGTGGACCTTCCGCGGCATCCCGACGCTGTACTACGGCTCGGAGATCGAGTTCCAGAAGGGCAAGCAGATCGACTGCGGTCCCACCTGCCCGCTCGCCTCCACCGGACGTGCCTACTACGGCGACCACCTGGCCGGCACGGTCACCGCCTCGGACTTCGGCAAGGTCGGCTCCGCCACGGGCGAGGTCGCCAACACCCTCGCCCAGCCCCTGGTCAAGCACCTCCAGCGGCTCAACCAGATCCGCCGGGCCGTTCCCGCCCTGCAGATGGGCCAGTACTCCACCGACGGCATCACCGGGGGCATGGCGTTCAAGCGCCGCTACACCAGCGGCAGCACGGACAGCTTCGCCCTCGTCACGGTCACTGGCGGCGCCACCTACACCGGCATCCCGAACGGCACCTACACCGACGCCGTCACCGGGGACGTGAAGACCGTCTCGAACGGCTCGCTGTCCGTCACTGCTCCGGGCAAGGGAAACCTCCGGGTATACGTACTCAACGGACCCGGCAAGATCGGCAGCGACGGCCCCTACCTGAAGTGACGCCTCAAGGCAACGGGATGCTGCGGGCCGCGCCCCGCAGCATGCACCACTCCTCGTGAGTGAGTGCAGGATCCCGGCTCACGGCATCACCGAAGACCCGCTGCGCTCGAACCGGATTGTTCCGGCGACGTGCGAGGTGAGCCGGATGACGCTGGAGCCACAGAGCCGGAGGGTCTCGGTGTCGTCTCCGCGCTCCGGGCGCGATCTGTAACGAGCCGCTTCACTGGTGTCTCATGCCATCGGTGAAGCGGCTCCGGGCACAAGGGCCCCGAAGTTCAGCCGCGACTTGAACCTGCTGACCTTTCCGCTCAGCTGTCGGGGTGATTGACAGCCCGGTCTGGTGCGACCGCCCGCGGCCACGCGCTGAGCGCCTCCGGCACACGGCTGATGGCCACCTTACTGAACCACCTCTGCCCCGAGCCGTCATCCGCTTCCAGCACTGCTCCTGGTGCTCGACCACGGTTTGCCCACAGCAGCCGCCCGAACGGGTCGGCGGTGTCCTGCACGTTCATGCCGTGCTTCCTGTGCTGCCCGGAGTAGTACGGCCGGTCGGCGGCGATCCGGTCGATGGGCAGCAGGGTGCCGTCGAGGATCACGAACGCCTTGCGTGCGGCGGTGCGGGCGACCGTGGTGAGAGTGGGCGAGAGGGCAGCCAGGACCTCGATCGCCTCGGCGACGTAGCGGTGGACGGTGGCGACCCCGACCCCTAACCCGGCCGCGAGCTGGGCATAGGTATACCCGCACCGCAGGTGGGCCAGGACCAGCAGGCCTGCCGGTCCGCTGGGAGTCGGCGCCACCGCGTGCCCCGCTCCCGGCGCCGAGCGGCCAGTCGGCGGGACGGATACCGCAGGGCCGAACTGGACAGATCGATCCCCGATGGGCAGACAAGCACGTGAAGCTCCGGGCGGACAGGTTGCCCTTGGTCGACAACCCATCTGCCAGGAGCTTCACCTCTTCCCGGACACCGCCCCGCGCCAACTGGCCAGCCGCTCGACCAAGCTGCCCGGCGCGACGTACCGGGCACTGGCCGCGCTCAACGGCTATCCCGACCGCCTCGACGCGGCGGCGGATCCCGTACCCGCCGGTGAGCGGCTCGTGGCAGCCTGGAGCCCAGGCTCACCGAACTCGCGGCCCGCCGCAGTGCCGGCACGCACCCCTTCCTCGTGACTCCCGAGTTCACGGCCGACGCGCGCGCCATCCTGTCGGACGGCCCCCTCCTCGCGCCCTACCAAGACGTCGTCGTCGACGATCCGCGGAGCGCGAGGGCGAGGGCGCGGAGCTTCCTCGCCCCCTTCATCGGCATGGGGCGCTACGCGAAGAGTCTGCTGCGCCAGCCATTCTCGGCGGCTGACATCGCCGACGGCGGCAGCGACCGCCTCATCGACTCCGTCGTCGCCCGGGGGACCGTCGACGCCGTCGGCGCGCGTGTCCAGGCACACCTCGACGCCGGCGCCACCCACGTCGCCCTTCATGCCATCAGTCCTCGCGCGGGGCTGCCGCACGCGGAGTGGGCGGAACTCGCCCCGCTGGTCCGCCGACCGGCCGGAACGGCCGGAGCGCGACCCGCGCCCGCCCCCGAGCAGGTGCCTTCTGCGTCGGCCGTCGCGGCCGACGCAGAACGCCTCGCCTCGCCTCGCCCGGCGGTGCTGTCGGGCACCGGTTGACATGGCATTCAGGTGGATGATGCGTCAACTTCTTCATAGGGTGACCTCATGACCGAACAACCCGCGGGATCACCCCTGTCGAGGAACGGGCATGGCGCGGTGTCCTGCGCATGCACGATCTCCTGATCAATCAGGTCGGCCGGTCCCCGCACAGCGAGTTCGGACTGTCTGCGACCGACTTCACGGTCCACGCCAAGCTCAGCCGCTCCGCGCACGAGTGCCTGCGCATGATGGAACTCACCAAGGGGCTGGGGTGGGAGAAGAGCAGGGTCTCGCACCACCTCGCGCGCACGGCCAAGCGCGGTCTCGTCATACGTGAGGAGCGCGCCGACGACGGGCGGGGGGCGTACGTCATCGTGACCGCCGTCGGCCGGGCGGCCATCGAGGCGGCGGCGCGCCACGTCGAGGCCGTCCGCCGGCTGTTCCGGGACCACCTCACGCCCGGGCAGACGGCCCTGCTGGCGGAGATCGCCGACATGGTCATCGAGCGCATCGGGACGCCGTAGGCGCACGGTCCGGAGCCGGGCGGTCAGGTGGGCGTCGCACCGGTCTCGGGGACGCTTGCCGCCGGATCTGCTCCCGAGGTCCGAGCGTGGGCCGGGGTTCAGGACGGGCGGTCACGTCCGGCATTGGGAGGTCCCCGCCGTTCGGCCCCGGATTCACAGGAGCCGGCCGGCTCGTCGTCCCGGTGCGACAGCGCCCCGGCGCGGGTTCGGGATGGTCGGCCGCGGTCCGCCCGCGGACGTCACCCGTGCCTGCACGTCGGACCGGGGTGTGCGAGATGTCTCGCACACCCCGGTGGCCCCGCTGCCACCTCGAGTGCCATCGGCTCCGTGAGGCACGACGGAGCCGGCCCTGCGGAGCCGCGTTGCGCTTACACCTCCCGTCCTCCCCCAGCCGGCGACCTTCCATCTCGATCCGGGCACCGGAAGGCCGTACGGCGTTCCGGTGTCCGGCGGCTGTCTGTCGGTGTTCCCCATTCTGGGGCCGACGGGGCATCCGTAGTTTCACTCATGGCCCGTGGACACGGCCGCCGCGCAGGGTCGGTGGGCGAGGGACTCCGTATGCCGCGGTGGTCGTCACCACGGAACCGCGGAGGTGAGGTGACGCCTTCCGGCGCGTGATTCTGGCGAGTGTGACGCTAACCGGACGGCAGCCCTCCGAGGTAGTTGATGTGTCATCTTTATTGACGCACATTGATTGAGCATTGAACGGAGTGTTGGTCCCCAGGGCCACCGATCCAGGGAGAGCACCATGACACAGCTGGACGGCAAGACGGTCGTCGTCACCGGCGGCACCAGCGGCATCGGACTGGCCACAGCCCGCCGCTTCCGCGAAGAAGGCGCCCGCGTCTACATCACCGGCCGCCGCAAGGACACCCTCGACAAGGCCATCGCCGAAATCGGCGGCAACGTCATCGGCATCCAGGCCGACAGCGCCAGCCTCACCGACCTCGACCGCCTCTACACCACCATCACCGACCACACAGACCACATCGACGTCCTCTTCGCCAACGCAGGCGGCGGCGAATTCGCCACCCTCGAACAGGTCACCGAAGAACACTTCGACACCACCTTCGACACCAACGTCAAGGGCGTCCTCTTCACCGTCCAAAAAGGCACTGCCCCTCCTCAACGACCACTCCTCCGTCATCCTCACCGGCTCCACCGCCGCCAGCGTCGGCAACGAAGCCTTCGGCGTCTACGGCGCCTCCAAAGCCGCCATCCGCTCCTTCGCCCGCACCTGGGCCAACGAACTGCGCACCCGCGGCATCCGCGTCAACACCATCGCCCCCGGCCCCATCGCCACCCCCGGCA
>NZ_BMUI01000044.1 GCF_014650115.1 Streptomyces olivaceoviridis
CGCTCAACGATCCCCACACCCGCAGACTACCGAACGAGCCAAATGAGATGACGTCTTATGACGCCGGCCGACCCGCAGAGCCTGAACGCCTACGCCTACGCCAACAACAGTCCCGTCACCAGCAGCGATCCGTCCGGCCTGTGCATGGCCGACCAGTGCGGCATCGGCTACCCCATCGGCGGCACCGGCACCAACGGCCACAAAAAGGAGTACGTGAAGAAGGCGCCGCGCGGTGCCGGGGGAGTGGGCGCCCCGCACTTCAGCGGGGCGGGATACACGGGGCCTCTGCCTGCTGCGGCCAATGGCGACTCGAACAGCATGGCCAAGATCGACGACGAGTGGCACGTCAAGATCTACCCGGGCGTCTACATGCCAGCCGACAACCCCCATGTCAACGAAGTCGCCACAAAGTTCATCGAGTGGGTCAACTACAACTGCGGATCCAGTGACTTCTATTGTCTGGCCCCGAGCGATGACGGCAGCGTCACCCCAGCCGACTACACGCGAGTCAAGGGGATGATGTATTCCTGCGAGAAAGTCTGGGATTGCGGGAAATACTGGGCCAACCCCTCCGATACATTCGCGGTTGGCGCGGAAGCCGGCCTGGTAACTGGAAATGGACAGGGAGGCCGGGTAGCTGCCCGGGGGGCACGACGAGGCACGTCGGCTGAAGGCGGCCCATGTAGTTTCGACCCCGACACCCTCGTCCTCCTCGCCGACGGCACATCCAAGCCCATCGTCAAGGTGAAGCCGGGCGACCGGGTCGAGAGCGGTGACCCCGAAAACGGAAAACACAAGGGCTCACGCAAAGTAACCGCAGCGTTCGTCAACCATGACGACGACTTGATCGACGTGCAGGTACAGGACCTCAAGGGGAAGGTCCGGACACTCCGCACTACCTCCCTGCACCCCTTCTGGGACGACACCACCCACACCTGGGTACAGGCTGGCAAGCTAAAGGCCGGTCACCTGCTCAACACCACTTCCGACAGGCATGTGCGGATCACCACCGTCAAGCAGCGTGCCGGCTCCGCGAACATGTACAACCTCACCGTCAGCGACCTGCACACGTACTATGTGCTGGCGGGGGAGACGCCGGTACTCGTTCACAATTCGGGTGGCTGCCCCACAACTCTTTACCACTACACGAACGAGGCCGGTCACGACAGCATCATTGGTAGCGGTGAGCTGCGCCCGTCACTTAAGGCAAACAACCCGAAGGATGCGCGGTATGGGGATGGTCAGTACCTGACGGACATCAAACCCGGGACGAAGACACTCGGACAGCTCTCGGCGGCTTTTTTGCGGGTCCCGTGGGCGGGGCGTAAGTTCACTCACTACATCGAAATCGACGTCAGAGGGCTGGAAGTAGTGGAAGGTAGGCCAGGGGTGTTTGTGATCCCAAATAATGCGTCACTTGATCTCACCGGCCGCATTCGAAGCTCTGGAAGGAACTAGAGGTGAGATACGTCAAAGTCGCCTGGGATCACAACTTCGCCGATGATCCTGTGCTCTATCTCAGCGAGCTTGGTGACGATGGATATGAAACTCGGAAGGTGCAGATCTATCGGGACGGTCGATCAGAATGGGCAGACGAGAGCAATGAAACCGCAACGGTCGGCCTCTCGGAAGTTCCCTTCCCGCCTCTGGAGGAGATCTCCAGTCAACCAGAATTCACTGCCGAGGTGATCACGCCGCAAGAGTTCGAACGCGCATGGAGCGAGGCGCACGCGAACTCCTGAAGCATTTCTGAGTTCACTCAGAGGCGCGTCAGATTCCGGGGTGACAGAAGGCCGGGGCCCTGCTGAATTCCAGCAGGGCCCCGAGGCGTTTGACGGCAACGCTGACGGCAACGTCAACGGCTGCGGCAGGTGGGTCGTCAGCGTCGTAGTCCTGGCCTCCGCGCGTGTGGCCCAGGGCGTCGATGACGTCGCGCTGGGGTCGGAGTCGTACGTGGGCGTAGACGCTGGCAGTCACGCCGATATGGGCGCGATCGAGCAGGCCCGCGCTGATGGTGCCTACCGGCAGCTGCCCGCACCCGATCCGGCCAGCGCTCCCCTGGGCCCGTACGCGGCCGCGCACTTGATCCGCCCTCCTACACCGCTGGCCTGGCCCACGCCGCCGCACTGCGCCGTCTGACGGCGGCCGGGGAGGTCGACCCGACCAGCCCCTGGACGCTGCTGCGCGGCGCCCTGGAGAACTTTGCCACCGCCCTGTGGCTCCGGGACGGCCCCGGCCGGCCAGAGCGCCGGCGCCGCGCACTGTCCCTGTGGGACAAGGACATGCGCAACCGCCAGCAGCACGAGACCGACACCGGCCACCACCCGTCCCAGACCGGCATGACCGGTGCACAGCGCCGCGCCGAGATCCGCGCCCTCGCCGACCAAATCGGCCTGGCCCCGCTCACCAGGCCCGGGACCCACCAGATCCTGCTCACCGCCGCGCCCGCCGCGGGCCTGACCGCCGTGAAGGTGGGCGCCGCCTGGCGGCCAGCCTCCGGGTTCGCGCACGGCCGCTACTGGCCCAACCTGCGCGCCTCCCAGCCCCGCGCGGCCGTCCCCGGAGCCGACGGCGTCCACACCGTCGCTCTGATCATCGATGAGGACCAGCACCGGCCTGTGGCCGAGTACTGCCGCGTCATGCTGCGCCAGCTGCAAGAGCACTACCAGGCCCGCGCTCAGGCACGCTGACACCCGGCGATCAGCCGGGCCCGTCTACGGAGGCGGGTACAGCCCCTCGAAGGGATCGAACCCGAGTTGCTCGATCACCCGCTATCGGGTGGCTTCCCTGGGCCGCCTCTGCTGGCCGGCCGGGTACATGAGGTTCAGCTCAGCTGCCGGAGGCACGAGCAGATAGTCGGCCCTGGGACAGTCCGTCACGTGCGGACACTCCTCCAGCACCCGATTTGCAGAAGGCGCACAGAAGTCCTCTCACCTGGCCCGTTTGGTGGTCGTGGTCGACCATCGCCCCGGGGTACAGACCGCACAGATGACAGTCGGCGCCGAGCGCGTCGACCAACGCGGCACGCAGGCGCCGGAGGGATGGCGTACGCGCCGGAGGCGGCGGCCACAGGTGCATCAGCCCATACGCGCCGCCCTGGCAGCGGTCCGGTCGCTCGACAGTGCCCGGATCCACGCCCGGACCGGTCAGCCGCACCGACCACTCGGCAACAACCGAGCCCCAGACCGCCGTGCCGGCATCGTCCACGCGGCCGCCCTTCCACTCCTGCGGCCCGTGCTCCCGCTCAACGGGTCCGTGATGAGCGGCTGCGGGCACTGGCGGTCACCGGTCTCGGCCACAACCGGCGGCCGGCCCCGGTCGCCGCGGCCCTCGTCGCCGATCACCTGCGGCACCTGCCGCACACCCTGGCGACGAAGGCCGAGCGGCAGACGGCCGTCGAGGAACTGCTCGCCCGGCATCTGCCCGCCCTGGCGCCGCTGCCCGATCCGGCCGGCCGCACGGCAGGCGCCTTGTACAAGTGGCACTGGCGCGCCGCCCCCGGCCACCGTGCGGACGCCGTAGTGCAGGCCCTGCGGGCTGCCGGCGTGCGCGCGGCGCTGCCCGCCCGGCCGCTCCACGAGACGCCCCTGTTCACCGATCCCAACCTCGCCTCAAGCCTCGGACTGCGCGTCGTGCTCCCGGCCCCCGACAGCTTCCCCGGCACGGCCAGGCTCCTCGACCGCCTGGTGGAGATCGACACCCGGGACGCGTACGAGCCGCTGCCCGAAGACGACCCGGATCCGTACGACCACGCGCTGGCCGCGGCCGCCGAACGGCTGCCCGAGACCGGCTCCTGAACGAGAAAGGGCACGCACACCCATGGACCCGCTGTTCACACCGCTGCGGCTCAGGAACGTCGAACTGCGCAACCGGCTCGGCCTGCCCGCGATGAGCACCTACCAGGCCGCACCCGGCAACCTGCCGGACCCCCCGATGGCACCTGCCGCACTACCAGACGCGGTCCGTCGGCATGGGCCTGGTCCTCGTCGAGGCCACCGCCGTCGCCCCCGAGGGGCTGGCCACGCCCGACGACCTCGGACTGTGGAACGACACCCAGGCCCAGGCCCTGACCCAGATCGCCGAGGTCATCACCGCGCAGGGTGCGGTGCCCGGCCTGCAGCTGTCCCACGCGGGCCGCAAGGCAGCCCGTACCCGCCCGTGGGGCGACGGCGCCGATGCCGCGCTCGCCGAGACCGACGGCGGCTGGACGCCTCTCGGCCCCTCACCGCTGGCATTCGCCAACGGGTACAGCACACCCGCCGAAATGACGCCCGACCAGATCGACCGAGCTGTCGCCCAGTTCGCGGCAGCGGCCACGCGCGCGGCCTGCGCCGGATTCCGTGTCGTGGAACTCCACGCCGGTCACGGCCGGCTCCTGCACAGCTTCCTGTCGCCTCTCGCCAACCACCGCACCGACGCCTACGGCGGCGACTTCGCGGGCCGGACCCTGCTGCTGCGGCAAACCGTGCGGGCCGTGCGCGCCGCGCTGCCCGACGAACTGCCCCTCATCGTGCGGATGTCCTGTTGCGACTTCCTGCCCGGCGGCTGGACGCTCGACGACACGGTCCGGCTCGTACCGCTGCTCGCCGCAGACGGCGCCGACCTGATCGACTGCACATCCGGCGGCATCGCCCGGCCCGAGCCACGCCCCACCGGCCCGTGCTGGCAGGCCCCGTACGCGGCCACCATCCGCCACAGGACCGGTGTGCCCACCGCGGCCGTCGGCAAGATCACCACCCTGGGCCAGGCACGCGACCTGCTCGCCGACGGCACATGCGACCTGGTGCTGATGGGCCGCCAACTCCTGGTCGACCCGATGCTCCCGGCCAGGCATGCCCACGACCTCGCACCCGCCCCCTACCGGCGCGCCCTGGCCACCACCGCGGCTGCCGGCGACGGCTACCTGCCGCCGGAGCTGTGACCGCAAGGAAAGTGAGGTCCGATCATGCTGGTCATGCACGACAGCGGGCTCATCTTCGTCCGCACCAGGAAAACCGCAGGCACCTCGGTGGAGATCGCCCTGTCCCGTCACGCCGGCCAGGCGGACATCATCACCTCGATGTCGCCACGGGACGAAGCCCTGCGAACCGGTGAAGGGGGCCGGGCACCGCAGCATCACCTGGTCCCCGGCTACACCCCGGACCGGGAGCCGGTACCGCCCGGCCGCGGCCCCGGAGTGCGCTACTACAACCACATGCCCGCCCGCGAGATCCGCCAACAGCTCGGAGCGGACACCTGGGACCGCTACCTGACCGTGTGCCTGGAGCGCAGCCCCTACGAGAAAGTCGTCTCGCTCTACTTCCACCGGCACCGCACGGAACCCCGCATCCCCATCGGCGAGTTCATCGAGTCCGGGGAGTTCCGCGACGCGTTTAACTGGCCCCTGTACACGGACGCGGGCGGGGAAGTCATGGTCGACACCGTCATCCACCACGAGCACCTACAGCTTGCCCTACGCCATCGCCCTCAGTTCCGTGCCCAGTTCCCGGCGGGCGCGGGCGGCGGCGCCGACCGGGACGGCGTCGGCGGCCAGAGCGGCCCGGACCAGGCGGACGGGGTGGCCGCTGACCGGGGGGTCGGCGGCCAGGGCGGACAGGATGACGGGTTCCAGCAGAGGCCAGGCGCGGCTGACGCCCCCGCCGACGACCACCGTGGTGATGTCGGCGACGCCCGCCGTGATCACGATCGCCCGGGCGATGCCCGCCCCCGCCGCGCGGTACACGGCGAGGGCGTCCTCGTCACCCCCTGCGGCGGCCTCGGCCACTTCGCGGGCGGTGCGGCTGCGGCCGGTGCGGTCGGCGTAACGGGCGCCGATGGAGCGGCCGGAGGCCAGCGTCTCCAGGTGCCCCCGCCCGCCGCAGGAGCAGGGCAGGTCACCGAAGCCGGGGATGTGCCCGATCTCACCGGCCGCACCGTGCGGACCGGCGTACAGGGCGCCGTTGGTCCACAGGGCGCCGCCGACGCCGGTCCCCAGGGTCATGCCGAGGACGTCGGCCTCGCCGAGCACCGCTCCGCCGCAGACCTCTCCGTAGAGGAAGGCATTGACGTCGTTGTCCAGGTAGGCCGGGACGCCGAGGGCCTCTTCGACCGCGGCGGTGACGGCGAATCCGGCCCAGCCGCGGAAGGAGTCGCTGGCGACCAGGATGCGGCCGTTCGCGGAGTCCACCACCCCGGCGGCACCGACCCCGGCGCCCACCAGGCGGCCGGGCGTACGGGCCAGCAGCGGGGCGAGCGCGCCGAGCGCGGCGCCGACCATGGCCGGGCCGCCCTCCTGTGCGGGGGTGGCGGTCTCCGCGCGGTCGAGGACGGTCAGGTCGTCGGAGCAGAGGACCACCTGGGTGGTGGTGCCGCCGATGTCGATGCCGGCGAGGAGCGGCCGGAGGGTGGGGAGCATGGCCGGTTCCTGCGGGGTGTGCGGGGTGGGAAGGGGTCGGGTCACGCCTGGGCCTCCGTACGGCCGGCCGCGAGGGTGGCCAGGCGCTCGGCCCTGCGGCCCCGCTGCACCACCGGGTCGGGCACCGGTACGGCGGCCAGCAGACGGCGGGTGTAGTCGGTTTCCGGGTGCAGCAGGGTCGTCCCGGTGGGGCCCTGCTCCTCGATCCGGCCGGCGCGCATCACCACGACGCGTTGGGCGAAGTGCTGGACGACGGCGAGGTCGTGGGAGACGAACAGGCAGGCGAAGCCCAGGTCGCCCTGGAGTTCTGTGATGACCTCCAGGACCGCTTCCTGCACGCTGACGTCGAGCGCGCTGGTGGGTTCGTCGGCGACCAGCAGCCGGGGTTCCAGTACCAGGGCGCGGGCCAGGCTGACCCGCTGGCGCTGTCCGCCGGAGAGTTCGCGGGGCGCGCGCCGGGCGACCTCGCGGGGCAGCCGGACCCGGTCGAGGACGGCGGCGACCTTGGCCTGCCGGTCCTTGGCGGACAGGTCGCGGCGGTGGATCCGGAGCGGTTCGGCGACGCACTCGCCGACGGTCATCCGGGCGTCGAGGGAGGCCACCGGGTCCTGGAGGACGACGCCGATGCCGGCCCGCAGGGCGCGGCGGGCCCGGGCGCGGGTGCGGGCGAGGTCGGCGCCGAAGAGGGAGACGGTGCCGGAGGTGGGCGGGATGAGGCCGAGCGCCACCCGGGCGGCGGTGGACTTGCCGGAGCCGGACTCGCCGACCAGGCCGAGGGTCTGCGCCGGTTCGACCCGGAAGGACACTCCGCCGAGGGCGCGCACGGCGGCCTTGCCGCGGCCGAACACCACGGAGACGTCCCGCAGTTTGACCACGGGTTCCGCCACGCGATTCGCTACGGGGCCGGCCGCGGATCCGGCGGCGGATCCGCCCGCGGGCCGGTCCGGGGTTCGGTCCCCGGGGGCGCCGGAGCCGGGGGGCGGGGTCGACGGCCCGGCCGCCGGACCGCCCGTACGGGCCCGGGCGGTCGCGGGGGGCCGGCCGGTGCCGTCCGCCACCGCGGCGACGGAGAGCCGGGGCACGGCGGCCAGCAGGCGCCGGGTGTAGTCGTGCGCGGGGCGCAGCAGGACGTCCTCGACCGGCCCCGTCTCCACGATCTCCCCGCGGTACATGACGGCGACCCGGTCCGCGAAGTCGGCGACGACGCCCATGTTGTGGGTGACGAGCAGCACGCCGGTGCCGGTCTCGGCGGCGAGCCGGCGCAGCAGGTCGAGGATCTCGGCCTGCACGGTGACGTCGAGCGCGGTGGTCGGCTCGTCGGCGATGAGCAGTCCGGGTTCGTTGGCGATGGCCATGGCGATGACGACGCGCTGGCGCTGGCCGCCGGAGAGCTGGAAGGGGTAGGCGCGGGCGCGCTTGCCGGGTTCGGGGATGCCGACGCGGCGCAGCAGTTCGACGGCCTCGGCGGCGGCGTCCTTGGCGGACACCTCGCGGTGGTTGCGGATCACCTCGGCGATCTGCTTGCCGATCCGGGTGAGCGGGTCGAGCGCGGTGGCCGGCTCCTGGAACACCATGGAGACGGTCTTGCCGCGCAGCGCGGCGAGGCCGCTCTCCGGGGCGCCGACGATCTGGGTGCCGGCGATGACGGCGCTGCCGGTGGCGCGGGCGTTCGCGGCGAGCAGGCCCATCGCGGCGAGCGCGATGGTCGACTTGCCGGAGCCGGACTCGCCGACCAGGGCCAGCGTCTCGCCCGGCCGGACCTGGAGGCAGACGCCCTTGACGGCGGGCACCTCGCCGGTCTCGGTGGTGAAGACGACGCCGAGGTCGTCGAGTTCGAGGATCGGGCCGGACGCCGCGGTACGGGCGGCGGGGCCCTTGGTGGTGGCGGTCATCCGCGTCCCCTCACATCGAATGCGTCGCGGAGTCCGTCCCCGATCGCGTTGAACGCCCACACCACCAGGATGATGGCCAGGCCGGGCGGCAGGATCAGCCACCAGTAGCCGGAGTAGGCGGCGGTGAGCCCGGCGGAGAGCATGCCGCCCCAGTCGGTCTGCGGCGGCCTGACTCCCATGCCCAGGTAGGAGACGTAGGCGACGAGCAGGATGGCGTCGGCGACCTGGAAGGTGGCGGCGACGATGACGGTCGAGACCGAGTTGGGCAGGATATGCCGCAGGATCGCCCGGGCGTGTGTGCCGCCGATGGCGCGCAGGGTCAGGACGTAGTCGCGGTTCTTCAGAGTCAGTGTCTCGGCGCGGACCAGCCGGGAGGGCACCAGCCAGGACACCAGGCCCAGGATGAGGACGAGTCCGGCCAGGCCCGGTGTGGTGATGGCGGAGACCACGAGCAGGATGAACAGCGCGGGGATCGCGATGCCGGCGTCGACGATCCGCATCATCACGGCATCGATCCAGCCGCCCGCGTACCCGGCGGCGGCGCCCCACAGCGTGCCGATGACGGTGGCGAGGACGCCCGCGGCGAGGCCGACGACGAGCGAGACCTTGCCGCCGTACATCAGCCGGCCCAGTTCGTCGTGGCCGACGGCGTCGGTGCCCAGCCAGTGGGAGCCGCTGGGGGCGAGGTTGACCTGCTGGAGCATGGTGTGGGTCTGGTCGGTGGAGTACACCAGCGGGCCGGCGAAGCAGAACAGGAAGAAGAGGACCACGACGGCGAGCCCGACGACGGCCAGTCTGTTGCGCAGGAAGCGGCGGACGGCGAGCCGTGCGCCGGAGGCCTCGCGCGAGGCGGCGGCCTTCGCCGGGACCGTGTCCGGCTGGATGACGGCGCTCATGCCCGGCCTGCCTTCACTCGGGGGTCGATGATCCGCTGGACGATGTCGGCGAGCAGGGTGCCGGTGACGGTGGCGACGGCGATCACCAGAACGCAGCCCAGCAGGACCGGGTAGTCCGAGGACTGTGCCGCCGTCCAGAACAGCAGCCCCATGCCGGGGTAGTTGAAGAGCTGTTCGACGACCAGGGCACCGCCGAACAGCACGGGCACGTAGTAGCCCAGCATGGCCACCACGGGCGTCAGCGAGTTGCGGAACACGTGCCGCCACAGGATGGCGCCGGGGCGGGAGCCGCCCGCCCGGGCGGTGCGGACGTAGTCCTCGGAGAGGTTCTCCAGGGTGGCCGAGCGCATGTACCGGCTGAACACCGCGACCATGGAGGCCGCGCCCGCGACCACCGGCAGCACCAGGGCCTGCGGGTCGGAGAAGACCTGGCCCAGGGTCTCGCCCTGCGGGGCCTGCGAGGGGAACCAGGCGAGCTGCTGGCTGAAGACCAGGACGAGGATCAGACCGAGGAAGTAGACGGGCGTGGAGTAGGCGATGAAGCTGAGCGTGGTGATGACGTAGTCCGCCGCCTTGTTGCGGCGCACGGCCTGCCACATGCCGAGCGGGACCGCGAGGACGAGGCCCACCAGAGCCGACAGCACGGTGAGGACGAGGGTCTTCGGCAGTCGCTCGGTGATGAGCTGGGAGACGGGCTCGTTGAGGGTGTACGAGGTGCCGAGGTCGCCGTGCAGCAGTTGGCCGAGGTAGTAGAAGTACTGGACGGGCAGGGACTTGTCCAGGCCCTGTTCGTGGTTGAAGCGGGCGATCTGCTGGGCGGTGGCCTGCGGTCCGAGGATCCCGCGTGCGGGGCCTCCGGGGAGGGCGTGCAGCAGGCCGAAGACGACGATCGTCACGATGACGATCACGGCGACGGCCTGCAGGACGCGTCTGATCAGGTACGAGGAAGTACTCATGTGTTTTCCGGTCGCTTCGTCTCTGTGGCGCGCGGGCGTCACCTGGACAGGGGCGTCACTGCGACATGGGCGCCGGCGTGGGTGCCGGGTGGGCGGGTGCCGGTGTGACGCGGGTGTGCGCGGGGTGCGGGCGGGCCGGCCGGGCGGCCGGGTGCCGCCGGCCGGGTGCCGCAGGCCCGTGCGGCAGGGACCGGACTTACTTGGTCCACTTCCACATGGCGGGGTGGAAGTTGGCGAGGGAGTCCTGGGCGAAGCCGCCGAGGCCGTTCCTGATCACGGAGATCTGGTAGTCGGGCTCGGGCAGCCAGACCACGGGGAGGTCCTTGGCGAGTGCGGCGCTGTACTTCTGCACCGCCTCGTCCGAGGAGGAGGTGGTGGTCTCGGTGATCAGCTTGTCGACCTCGGCGTTGGAGTAGCTGCCGAAGTTGGAGCCGCCGCCGGTGGCGAAGAGCGAGTCGCCGCTCGGGTAGGCGGGGAAGTACCAGCTGCCCGCGGTGCCGAAGAAGGACAGCTGCCACTTGCAGCCCGAGTCACCTGCGGTGCACTGCCCGGCCTGCGACAGCACGGAGTTGACCGGTGCGGTCTTGATGCCGAACTTGATGCCGGTCTTCGCGAACGACGACTGCAGCGCGCTCATCATGTTGTCGGTCACGGTCGAGCCGGACTGGGACAGCACCTGCATCTCGAACGTGGTGCCCTTGTCGACGCCCGCGCCGCACTGGTCGCCGCCGGTGCCGGGGCGGGTGCACACCATGGTGCCGCCCTGCTCGGTCCAGCCGTGGCCGGTGAGCAGCTTCCTGGCCGCGGCGGTGTCGAACGGGTACGGGTTGTTCTTCTGCTCGGCGGAGACGAAGGACGACTCCTGGCCCTGCGGGACCGGGCCGTAGGTGGGGACGGCGCTGCCGTTGAACACCACCTTCGCCAGGGTGGTCTGGTCCACCGACATCTGGATCGCCTGGCGGGCGTACAGCTGCTTGAACACCGGGCCCATGGCGGGGTTGTTGAAGTTGTACGGCATGTAGGTGATCGCCCAGCCGCTCCACGGCTTGACCGAGTAGCCCCTGGCCTTGAAGGACGCCTCTTGGCCCAGGTCCGTGGCGTTGATGTAGCCGTAGTCCACGGTGCCCGCGCGCAGCGCGTTCTCCTCGGCGTCCGTGGTGGTGAACGGCAGCAGGTTGACGTTCTTGATGTTGGCCTTGCCGCCGCCGTCGTACTTCGCGTTGGCGGTCAGCTGGACCTTGCCCGCGGTCGAGAACGACTTGATGGTGTACGGGCCGCTGACCGTCTTCCACAGCGGGTCGGTCGCGTAACCGGAGATCTTCTTGGCCGCGTTGTTGAGGTACGTCCAGACCTGCTTGGCCCCGGCCGGGGTGCGGTCCAGGTCGGAGACGGCGCCGGAGTCGCCGGTCTTGTCCCAGACGTGCTGCGGCATGGTGCGGATCATGCTCAGCTCGTTGGCGAGCATCCACTCCTGGTTGTAGGCCTTGTCGAAGGTGAGGGTGAAGTGCGTGGCGTCGACCGTCTTGAACGAGGTCCAGTTGTCCGGTGCCTTGCCCGGGCTGTAGCTGGCCCAGTCCGCCTTGTTCGCCTTGACGAGGTTGAACCAGAATTCCACGTCGCGGGAGGTGATCGGCTTGCCGTCGCTCCAGTGGCGGTTGCCGAGGGTGATCGTCACGCTCTTGCTGTCCGCGGCGAACTCGGCGTCGGTGGCCAGCGAGTTGGCCTTGTTCCAGCCGACCTTGCCGGTGGAGCCGTCGTACGCGATCAGCGGCTCCCACACGGCCTGGGATATGGAGGAGTTGTTCGTGTTCAGATGTGCGGCGGTGCCGACCGGGAGGATCCAGTTCGGTGTGAAGTTTGCCGGGAGGGCGTAGTTGACGGTGTCCGACGACGACGGACCGGAGGACGAGGTACCACCCCCGGAACAGCCGGTGACCAGCGCGCCGGTGATGACGGCGGCACCCGCGACGAGGGCCCAGCGGCGGCCGGCCGCCGTGTGAGCAAGGAACATGACTCTCCTCAGAGTGAAAGGACCCGCAAACGTCCCGGGAGGACCCGGACCGGCGCCGCGGGATCGGCGCTGTGCATGGCGACAGTCAACGACGGACGCGCCGAACAAACAAACAAGAATTAGTAACAAGTAAGTTACTCCGATCTCGATGAAAGTCCCCTCGCACACTCCGGACGCCTCTGACGGTGTATATGCACCATTTTGAGGCGTATTCAGGATGCACCAGCACGGTTCACTTTCTTCACGGAGCTGTTCCCCACCCGTCAGGACGGGCGTACTGTCTCCGTCACACCCAATACTGCGGAAGTTACTTCGTACATGACTGAAATAAGTGCACGGGACCGCAAGAGCAAGGGCGTGTCCGCGAAAGGCACCGCGTCGAAGGGCGCCACCTCGAAGCGCCCCACGCCTAGGGGCGCCGCGCCGAAGGGCGCGACCCTCGCCACGCGGGTCCTCGAACTCGTCGCCTCGGGCCAGGCATCGTCCCGCGCCGAACTCGCGCAGCTCCTCGGCGCGGCCGCCTCCACCATCTCCCTCACCGTGGCCGAGCTGGTCGAGCGCGGACTCCTCGCCGAGGAGGGCACCCAGTCCTCCACCGGAGGGCGCCCCCGCAGGGTGCTCAGGGCGGGCAGCACCGACGAGTACGCCGTCGCCGCCGACGTCGGCGGCCGGCACGCCCGGATCGGTGTGGTGCTCCCGGGCGGCGAGGTCGGTGACGTCGCCACCGTGCCCTTCGAGATCGCCGACGGCCCCGAGGCCGCGCTGCCGCGGCTCGCCGAGCACCTGGAAACCCTCGCCCAGCAGCGGGGCCGCGATCGGCTGAGGGGCGTCGGGCTCTCCCTGCCCGGCCCGGTGGACGTCACCGCCGGCGCGGTCGTCCTGCCGTCCCGGATGCCCGGCTGGAACCGCTTCCCGGTCGCTGCCTGGCTGGAGGAGCGCTTCGGGGTCCCGGCCGTCGTCGACAACGACGCCAACTGCATGGCGGTCGGCGAGCAGAGCGTGCGGCCCGCCGAGCACCGGCAGTCGATCACGGTGAAGATCGGCTCGGCGATCGGCGCCGGTGTCATCGCCGACGGGCACCTCTACCGGGGCGCCACGGGTGCCGCGGGCGACATCACCCACATCCGCATCGACGGCGGCGGCGCCGACGTCCCCTGCTCCTGCGGGAACACGGGCTGTCTGGAGACCGTGGCCTCGGGTGCCGCGCTCGTGCGGATCCTGCGCGAACGCGGTCTGGACGTCACCAGTCCCGAGGACGTGGTCCGGCTCGCCGGCGACGCCGACCCGGAGGCCACCCGCGCCGTCCGCCGGGCGGGCGACCACCTCGGCCAGGTGCTCGCCGCCAACGTCAACTTCTTCAACCCGGACGCCGTCTACCTCGGCGGCATCCTCTCCACCCTGGAACCGTTCGTCGCCGCGGTGCGCAGCCAGCTCTACGAGAGCTGCCACCCGCTGGTGACCGAGCACCTCACCATCGAGCGGGCCGTCCTGGGCGCCGACGCCGGACTGGTCGGGGCCGGGCTGTTCGCCCTGCAGCGCGCCCTGGCCCGCGCGCTGGGCGAGGCCGGCGGCTCCGCCGCCCGCGTGGGCGGCCCGGCCCGGTTCCCCGCCGTCACGCCTCTCCCGAGGAGCTGACGCCCGCTGGGCCCGGCGTGGGCCGGCCGAATCCGCGCCCGGCCCACGCCCCGGCCGGCCCACGCCCCCAGTCCCCGTTCCCTCCACCGCTTCCCTGACCGCACATCCCAGGCCAACTCCACGCCCCACGCCGCCCACCCGCACGAGGAGCCATGTCGCACACCCGCACCGCCGTCGCCCGCCCGGTCATTGCCGTCGCCGGCCTCGGCATCGAGTCCTCCACCTTCTCCCCGGCCCGTACCGAGGCCCCCGCCTTCCACCCCGCGCGCGGTGCCGCGATATTCGACCGGTACCCGTTCCTCGCCCCGGGCCGGGAGCTGCGCGAGGCCGCCGAATGGCACGGCGCCCTGGTCGGCAAGTCGCTGCCCGGCGGAACCGTCACCGCCGCCGCCTGGACCGCGCTCACCGACGAGCTGATCGAGCGCCTCGCCGCGCTGCCCCGGCTGGACGGCCTGTGGTACGACATCCACGGCGCCATGACCGTGGAGGGGATCGACGACGCCGAGGCCGTGCTGCTGGAACGCATCCGCGCCACCGTCGGCCCGGAGGTGATCGTCTCCACCTCGATGGACCTGCACGGCAACGTCTCCCGTGAACTCGCCCACCGCAGCGACCTGATCACCTGCTACCGGATGGCCCCGCACGAGGACCACATGGAGACCAAGGAGCGCGCCGTGCGCAACCTGGTCGAGCTGCTGGTCTCCGGCGCCCCCCGCCCGGTCAAGGCGTGGGTGCCGGTGCCGGTGCTGCTGGCCGGCGAGCAGACCTCCACCCGGATCGAACCGGCGAAGAGCGTGTACGCGGCCGTCGACGAGGTCGAGGCAGCCGACGGCGTGACGGACGCCGCGATCTGGGTCGGCTACGCCTGGGCCGACGAGCCCCGCAACCGCGCCGTCGTGGTCGTCACCGGCGAGGACACGGCGGCGGTCTCGGCCGGGGCCGAACGCCTCGCCCGGGGCTTCTGGGACGCCCGCCACGACTTCGCTTTCGTCGCCCCGACCGGCACCTACGACGAACTCCTCGACGAGGCCCTAGCCTCCGACCAGCGGCCGTACTTCATCAGCGACACCGGCGACAACCCCACCGCGGGCGGCGCCGGCGACGTCACCTGGGGCCTGACCCGACTGCTGGAGCGTCCGGAGTTCCAGAAGGAGGACGGGCCGACGGTCCTCTACGCCTCGGTGCCCGGTCCCGCCGCGATCGAGACCGCGGTGGCCGCCGGGGTCGGCGCGACCGTCACCGTCACCGCCGGTGCGGAGGTGGACGACCGGCACGCCGGGCCCGTCACCCTCACTGGGGTGGTCCACGCGATCCGGCACGGCGACCGGGACGCCGAGACCGAGGTCGTCGTCCGCGTCGGCAGTGTGTACGCGATCCTCACCAAGCTGCGCAAGCCGTACCACCACGAGCACGACTTCACCGACCTCGGCCTCGACCCGCGCTCCGCCGACATCGTGATCGTGAAGATCGGCTACCTGGAGCCGGAGCTGTTCGACATGTCGGTCGGCTGGAAGATGGCCCTCACCCCGGGCGGTGTCGACCAGGACCTGGTGCGCCTGGGCCACCACCGCATCCGGCGCCCCATGTTCCCCTTCGACCGCGACATGGCCGACCCGGACCTGACGGCCCGTATCATCCCGGCCTCCGACCAGCCGCTCACCGGGGACGACGAGTGACCGGCCGCGACACCCGGTCGCTCGACGCGACCCCGCCCCCCACCGGCGGGGCGGACCCGGTGCCGGCTCCGATGGCCGCCGGCGAGGTTCCCGCAGACGGGCGGCCCGCGCTGGAGATCGCCGTCACCTCACCCGCGGGCGCCCGGGTCGCCCTCGCCCACGGAGCCGATCGCGTCGAACTCTGCACCGGCCTGGAACTGGGCGGTCTGACCCCGTCGGCCGCCCTGGTCGAGGCGGTCGCCGCCGTGGGCCTGCCGGTGCAGGTATTGGTCCGGTGCCGTCCGGGCGACTTCGTCCACGACGCCGAGGAGATCGTCCTGATGGTCGCCGAGGTGCGGTCCGTACTGACCTCCGGAGCCAGCGGCGTGGTCGTCGGCGCGCTCACCGCCGACGGCGGCCTCGACACCGCCGCCGTCGCCCGCCTCGCCGCGGCGGCCCACGACGCGGGCCGCCCGGTCGAGGTGACCCTGCACCGCGCGATCGACGTCTCGGCGGACCCCGTCGCCACCGCCGCGCTGCTGCCCGGCCTCGGGCTCACCCGGGTGCTCACCTCCGGCGGCGCCCCGGCCGCCGCGCAGGGACTCGCTCGCCTCGCCGCCATGGTGGAGGCCGCGCCCGGCGTGCAGGTGATGGCGGGCGGCGGGGTGCGCCCCTCCGACATCCCGGCGCTGACCGCCGCGGGCGTGGCAGCTGTCCACCTCTCCGCCAAGCGCCGCGCCGCACCCCGGCGCGGGGGCGCGTGGATCCCGCTCGGCGCCGCCGGCGCGTCCGCCGAGCAGGACACGCACTTCGTCACCGACCCGGCGGTGGTCGCCGAGGCACGGAGCATGCTGGAGCAGCGCTCCACCGGCTGACCGGCCCCGCGGTCGCCAGGTCCTGCCGCGTGGCGGGTCCTGCCGTGCGACGAAAGGACCCGGCCGGTCCCCGTCGCCGGGAGCCCGTGGTCTCTGTCGGACACGGGCTCCTCCGGCAGGCCGACCTGGGCGGCGCGGGCCGGCAGGGGCGGTCAGCGGGTCAGGTGCGTGGTGAAGAACGCCGTGAGCCGGTCGACGGCGGCGGTCACATGGGCGTCCCGGGCCGTAGAGAAAGCCGCCGAACCCAAGGAACGCTCTGCGAGGCGAAGCTCGTGCCGATCACGCCGAGCAGGGGGTAGGCCACCAGGTCCACGATGATCACCAGGGCGAGGCCCTTGAGGACGAGACCGAGCCGGGTGGTTTTCTCCATCCACGGGGGCCGGGCGCCGGACGGGCGCGGTTCTCCCGCCGCGGGTGCGGGTCGGCCGGCGCGCACGCGGCGCGCCTTCACCGTGGTCGTCTCAACGGTCAGCACCGCGGTACACCCCTTCATGACCGAGCCGGTGGGCGATCTTGTTGGCACAGATGACGAGGATCGTGCCGATCACGGCGCCGAACATGCCGTGAACCGTAAAGCCGGCTTCAGCGAACGCCGTCCGGAGGTCCTCCGGGGTGTAGAGGCGCGAAGAGCTGTGGAACGGCTCGACGTGGCCGCCCTTGTAACGGGTGGACATGCGGCTGTTGAGCCGGGCAGTCGCCGGGTCCCAGGTGGTGTGCACGGTGGTCGTCGCCTCAGGACCTTCCAGGATCCGGGTGCCCACCTTGGCCGTGGCGCTGTTGGGCGGGAAGTGTCGTTGCCGGGGCCGACGCCGCAGGCGACCAGGGCGGTGTGCAGCGCCGCCGTGCCGGAGGAGACCGCGATGGCGTGCCGGACCCCGTGGACGGTGGCGAGTTCGGCTTCCAGGGCGGCGGCCTCGGCGCGGCGGCCGGGTCCGGCATGCGGTCGATGGACGCCTTGAGCGCGCCCAGAGCCAGCGTCGGCGGTCTCGTCCCAGCGCAGGTTGCGGAGCTGGAAGTCACCATGTGTGGGCACGGTCTCCAAGGGGGCCAGGCCGGCGGCCCTCTCGGTGGTGGCGCGGATGAACTTCTCGTCGCCGGGAGCGAGGTGGGGCAGGGCACCGGCCAGGTGCCGCTCCAACTTGGCCAGCGGCAGGCCGTCGGCGGCTGGCCGGGGCGAGGCGCTGTGGTGGATGGCTGCCGCGAGTTGCCCGATGCGGTGGAAGACGAGGCGCTGCTGCTCGGGCGGGTGGAGGGCGCCGTGCAAGGTTCGGCCGCCCCGAGGCCGGAGACCCAGCTGCGAAGGGCGTCCACTTCACGATGGTGGAACCGGGCGTTTTGGTGGATCTTGATGTACCACTCGCCGCCCTCGGCGCCGCGTACCCGCCAGACGCGGCTCTCCTCCCGCGCCCAGGACGCGTCCGTCCACTCGGTGATCCGGCCGACCGCCTGCTCGGCGAACGCGCGCACCGCCTGGTCCGGGACCGTGCCGCGCGTGGCGGGTTCAGGGAGCAGGACCAGCCGGTCGACGGACCGGTCGTAGGCGATCGGGTCGCCGGGCTCCTGGAAGTGCACGGCCATCCGCGCGCCGGCCCGGTAGGCATCCACCCCGGCGCGGCAGTACGCCGCCATCGGCTCCGGCAGGGCATCGAAGGAGAACCACCCCATGGCGTCGCACACATGGTGCTCCATGACCTCCGGGGTGCCCTCCCACCTATCCACCACGAAGAACACCCCGATCCGGGCGCCACCGGCAGGGGCTCGGTGGTGCACGGTCACGGCCGCCCGGACATCGGCCCGGTCGATGACGACTCCGGCCTCCTCCCGGGCCTCGCGCACCAGGGCGGTGACCATGTTCTCCCACGGGCCGTCCAAATGCCCGGACACGAGATGCCAGCAGCCAGCCGCGTACACGTCACCGGCCCGCCTGGACAGCAGCACCTCAAGCCCCGCCGCGTCCTCGCGCACGGCGATCAGGTGGACGTCAAGCGGCTCGGTATGCCGCTGGGCGCCGTTCACGCAGCGCCGCCGGGGCGGCGCGCGAGCAGCACGGTGAACACCGCGTCCTCCAGGACGCCGCCGCCGGCATGTTCCTGGAGCAACCGGAGAGCGGCGGCCTCGAACTCGTGATGGCGGTCGGCGAACAGGCTGGGCGGGCGAAGCTGGTGGTGCGCAGGTAGCCGATCACGTCCTCGGGCGTCCAGGCGCGGGAGAGGGGGAAGTGGTGCTCGCTCACCTCGCTGAACGCCGAGTCGGCCAGGTCGTCCCCGTAGGAGCGGCCGCCCGGTTCGGCGTAGGCGCCGCGGGTGCCCGCACGCCGGTACTCGCCGAGGTAGCTCTGGATCAGCTCCCGCAGGGCGGCCGTCCAGGCGGACTCATGGGTCCAGAGGCTGCCGTCGCCCATGATCGCCACGACCGCGTGCGGCGCGGCGACCCGGTCGGCCATGGACAGGACCTCCGGGCGTGCCATCCAGTGGAAGGACCGCGCGCAGGTGATCAGGTCCGCCCGGTAGCCGTCGAACGGGGGCATGAAGTCCTCGGCCGCCAGCGGGTGGAAGCCGGCAGGGCGGCTGCTCAGGAGGGGTTCGAGAGTGGCGGCGGCGTCCTGGTCCGGGTCGACCAGGTCCACGCGGTCGATCCGGGGAACGGCCGGGAGCAGAGCGGCAGGCACCTGGCCAGTGCCGGAGCCGAGGTCGAGGAGGGCCGGGTGGTTGGGGTCCCGCACCGTGTCGGTGAGGAGCGCGACGGCCTGCGGCGGGATGCCGGGGCGGTGCCGGGCGTAGTCCGCCGCCGTCGACGTGAACAGCCCCTTGGGCTCGTTCGTCGGTGGGGTGGTCATGCGTCCTCCAGCAGTTTCCGCAGCGCAGCGGCGTCGGCCTGAAGCTGTGCCGCGTCCTGGCGCCCGTTGTCGAGGGCGTCCCAGGGCAGCGGCCCGCCCGGCGCCGGGTCGGTGTCACCGGCGTACCGGGGGCAGATGTGGCTGTGCAGATGGGGTACGACGTTGCCAAGCGTGGAGAAGTCGAGCTTGACCGGTTCGTAGAAGGCCGTCAGGGCCCTGCCGAGAGCGAGGGTGTCGCGCCAGTAGGCGGCTGCGTCGGCTTTGGACAGGTCGGTGGGCTCGGCCACGTGCGGGGCACCGCGGTGGATGAGCACGCAGTAGCCGCGCAGGCGTCCGCTTCGCCACAGGTAGGCGTTGGCCACTTCACCGCGGCGGAGCAGGAGGCCCCAGCCGATGTCGTCCGCGGAGTAGTCGTTCGCGCACATGGGACATCCGTCGCCGGCGCGGTGGCGGAGGAAGGTCTCGGGCCAGCCGGACGGCACAGCGGGGCTGACGGCTTGGGGGTGAAGAGGGTTCGGTGGCTGGGGCACCCGTAACTCCTTGTTGCTGTGCGGCTGGTGTGGCGGTGGGGCGGCCTGTCAGAGGTAGCCGTGCTGGTAGGCGAAGGCGACGAGATGCGCCCGGTTCTTCAGCTGTAGCCGGGTCTGCAGGCCGTGGAGGACGTGCTTGACGGTGTGTTCGGCGTAGCCGACCTTCTGCACGGTCTCGGCTGTATCGAGGCCGGAGGCCAGGCATCGCAGGACGTCGACCTCTCGGTCGCTCAGCTCGGTCAGCCGCTGCTCGACGGGGCCAGGCAGGCGCGCCCGCAGATGGCTGAACGCCTCCAGCACACCGTTGACGAGGTCGTCCGGCAGATATCCGTCACCGCAAGCGACCGTGGTGACGGCTGGACGAGGCGGTCCGGCGTCGCGTCGGCGCGACGCAGGAGACCGACGAGGCCGCACTCGGCCGCGTCGATCAGCTTCGTCTCGTCGATGTCCGCCACGAACGAGCACGGACCGCCCTGTGCTCGTGTGCTTGATCTCCCGCAGCAGGCGCAGCGTCACCTCCTCGACAGCATCCGTGACGACCAGCGCGACCGGGGTGTCCACGGCAGATCCGGCGGCGTCGACGAGGGTGACCTCGGGGCGGGGCCTGAGCAGGCTGACCACCCCTGCCCAATAAATCAGGTCAGGGGCGTGCAGCGTGACGGCGATCCGAGAAGGCGCGGTCATGACGTCTGCCGGGCACGGCGGCGAGCGGAGGAAGCGTCCAAGACAGGGCCTTCGAGCCCGCGCCGGAGGTGACGTGCTGGACCCCGGAGGTGTCGCCGAGGTCGACCCGGTACCGCTCGGGCCGTCCGGCCTGCTCCCAGAGAGTGTGGAGACCCTCGAGTTCGGCCCACACATCACGCGGCCCATGGACTCGAACGGTGCCGTCGCCCGTGCCGGCCACGGCCCAGGAGTCGTCCTCGGGCGCGACGATGGTCATCGTCTCGGCCTGGAAGTCCCGGACCAGACCGGGGGCGAGGTAGGCGGCGGCGAGCCAGAATCCGTAGGCGTCGTCCGGCGGCGGCGTGAGCCCCGTGGACCGTGCCGTGCCGGGGTCGTCTTTGATGCGGGCGCGGTGGTCCAGGGCGTTGAGCCACCGGTAGCCGAGCAAGGGCCGGTACCCGCGCGGCCGGCCCCTCAGGACCGCCTCGACCGTGCCGGCCGCGGTGCGGGTGACGAGGAGTTGTCCGGGCCAGCTCGGTGTGCCGGTCGCGAGTGTCGTGAGCAGACGGCCGCCCGGCGCGAGCTGTTCCACCCAGGGCTCCGGGACGCAGGGGGCACCGATGCCGGAGTGGATCCGGTCGTACGGCGCTCGGGCCTCGTGCCCTTCGAGCGCGTCGCCCTCGACGACCGTCGCGCCCAGACCGAGCCGGTCGAGGTTCCGGCCGGCGAAGGCGGCCATGTGTCCGTCCCGCTCTACACCGGTGGCGAGTCCGGGACCGGTGATGGCGGCGGCGAGTGCGAGGGAGACTCCAGGGCCCGGCCCAAGCTCCAGATACCGCTGTCCGGGCCCGAGTTCCATGGCTTGGAGGGCTTCGACAGTGGCGGGGGTGTAGGTGGACATGGACGTCATGTGTCCGCCGGTCACCGGCCCGCGGGGGAGGGCGTCGAGGGGTTCGCCGTCGCGCTGGAGCAGGATCGACTCGTCGCTGTGGATCAGGTCGAGCCACTCCTGACGGTCGTCGGGGTGGGAGCCGTCGAGGAGGCGCCAGTCGATCGGGTCCGCTCCCGGTCCGCTGACCCGGACGTACGCGTGGGGGAGCAGGACCTCGCGCGGCAGGCGCAGCAGCGCATCTTGCAGCAGCGAGTCGGTCAGAACGCCGTCGGCCGCGAGCCGGTCGACCATGCCGGCACGCTGTCGGCTCGTCGCTTCGTGAAGGTCAAGGGGCATGATCGGGGCCCTTCGCGGGAGTGGGGGCAGCCGTGGGCATGGTGGTCAGGCGGCGGACCGGCGAGGCCCACAGCAGACCTGCCGGCACCGGGTAGAGGGCCGTCCCGGCGATCAGCGCGGCATGTACGGAGAAGACCGCGGCGATGGCGCCGGCAGTCAGGGCGGCGGCCGGCCGCAGCCCGGTGACCAGCCAGACCGAGGTCTGCTGCGCGCGGGACTGCAGCTCGGGCGGGCACAACTGCTGGCGCAGAGACCGCTGTGTCGTGCCCGCCGCGACCGCGGCCGCCGTCCTCAGCGCACCGGCGGCCGCGATCACGCCCAGCCACACCGGTTCCGGCCGGGCGACCAGAAGGGGCACGCCGCACACGGCGTAGGCGAGGACCCCGGTCAGCATCACGCGTGCCGGCCCGAACCGGTCCACGAGACGGGTGGCGACCACCGCCCCCGCGAGGCCGCCGGCAGCGGTGACGCCCATCACCAGGCCGAGACCGGTGCTGCCGGAGTCGAGTCGCGTCAGCAGCGTGTACGCGAAGTACGTCGTCACGATCCCGTCGGCGTACGCGAGACCAGCGAGCGACAACACGAGGGGACGCTGTATCGGATCGCGCATCACGTAGCGGACCCCCTCGCGGATCGCGTCGCCCATCCGCGCGGGCCGGTCAGCCGCCGCCCGTCGTGCCGCGTGGGGCCGGATCCGGGAAGCGCACCAGGCGCTGAACAGGTACGAGACGGAGTCCAGCCACAGGGCTCGGCCCGCACCGAGGAGGCCCACGACGAGGGTGCCGTCGTAGGTACCGGCCGTGTCCGCCAGGGAGAAGGCGCCGGCGATCCGCGCGTTCGCCGGATGCATGTGGGCGCGGTCGACGATCTCGGGCACGATGGCGATCGACGCGGCCTGGTGCAGCACGGTCAGTGCCCCCATCAGCAGGGCGACCGCGTAGAGCACGGGCACGGACAGGACTCCCGCGGCCCAGCAGACCGGCACCACGGACACCACCGCGGCTGCGGTGAGATCCGTACCGATCATGATCTTCCTCTTCGGGTACCGGTCACCGGCCACCCCGGCGGGCAGCGCGAGAACGAACGCGGGCACCGTCGCCGCTGCGGCCAGCAGCGACACCTGGCCGGGGGAGGCGTCCAGCTCCAGCACCGCGATCACCGGCAGCGCCACGCCGTGGACCGATGACCCCGCGAGGGTCACCGCCTCGCCGACCCAGTACGCGCGAAAGGACCTGTGGGAGCGCAGAGGAAGGGCGGCCGCTCCTTCCGCGGCCGCGTCATGGACTGTGCCGGTGGGCGTCACGATCGGCTCCGCTCCGGTCGGCGAGCCAGGGTGTGCACGAGGTGACCCAGGTCCCGGTAGGGACTCCGCGAGGACGCGGCCCACTCCAGCTCCAGTGCCGCCGCGTACGCGGCCGGATCCGGAGCCCAGATGTCGTCGAAGTGGTCGTGGAAGATCCGCACGCCCTGCCACGGCTGCGGACTCAGCCCGTGCTCGGCGGCGAGCCGGTCGAGGGCGTCGGGGTCGTCTCCGCGGGTCTCCCGGCCAAGATTGCCCACGCTCCGGTCCGCTCCGGACACGATGAGCCGGTGCGCGGTCTCGGAGTCGCCGACGAGAGCCTCGCGCATGCCGATGGCCCGGCGGTTCTTGGCGAGGAGGCTCAGCAGACCGCCCGGCGCGACCAGCCCTGCCAGACGGGCGACCGCCTCACCGGGATCGTCCAGGTACATCAGCACGCCGTGGCAGCACACCCCTTCGAACGGCTCCCCGTCCAAGGAGAGGGACTCGAAGCCGGCGTTGACGAGCCGGACGCGGTCGGCGAGCTCGGGCCGGGCCGCGAGACGGTCGGCCGCAGCCGCCAGCATGCTGGCGGCCGGATCGACGCCGGTCACCCGGTGGCCGGCCGCGGCGAGGCGCAGCGTCATCTCGCCGTTCCCGCAGCCGACGTCCAGAATCCGAGCGGGCGCGGCCGGCAGCTCGGCGAGAAGCCGCCGTTCCACTAGGTCGTGACGCAGGCGGCCCCGCACGCTGTCGGAGTGCGCGGCGTACGCAGCCCCCACGGAGCCGAATCCGGTCACCGCGTCCATCCCAGTTCTGTGTAGGTCCGGCCCGCCTGGATGCCCTCGATAGCCGCTCGGGTTTAGTCGACGATCGGCTCGGGCAAGTCCCTGACGTTCCACCACCGCCAGGACAGGCACTTGTCGGGCTCCTGCCGCTTCGGCTCACCCTCCCAGCGGAGGGCGCGGAAGAAGAACTGGACGCGGGGCGGGTCCGTGGGCAGTTCCCTCATGTGCACGGTGTGGACGAGCTCGACGTCAGCCGGTTCGATGACCAGTCCCGCCTCTTCGTGCGCCTCCCTCACGAGGCAGGCGCACAGGTGCGGGTCGATTGGTTCGCCAAGGACCTGGTAGGCGATGCGGCGGCACTGGCAGTGCCCGGTCCGAGTGGTCTCGGGTCGGGCGGGCTCTGGGTGCCGCCCGGTCTGAGGCTGGGCGGAGGGCTGGTCTGGTGTGAGGGCGGCGTTCGTCAGCTTCTCGATTCGTTGGAGGCGGGGGGAGTTACCAGGAGATCGGGTCGGTGAGTTCGGTGACGGGCTGGTGAGTGGCTTTGGGGATGCCGAGGAGGACGCGGGCTCGGTGCGCAGTGGTGAGTTGGTCCGCCGCCGCGGATGGTCCCCAGTCGAAGAACTCCAGGGCCTGCTCGGGGGTGGCCAGGATGCGGACGTAGGTTCGGCCGGTAGCCGGATCGACTTGGGACGCGTCCAGGCTCATGAGGATGGCGGCGTAGCGGACCCGCGCACAGGGGCCGTCGGGGTCCGACAGGTACCCGAAGTAGCGAGCACCGGCGAGCTCCGCTGCAGCCTCCTCGCGGGCTTCACGGACGGCGGTGGCCACGGGGTCCCCGCCGTCTTCAGGTTCTGGGGTGCCACCGGGCAGGACGGCTGCACCGGTGTCGGGTTCCAGGAGGACAAGGACTCGCCCGTCCGGTGCGAAGGCCCAGACCCAGGACTGGCGGACCGGGAGGTCGGCGGGGACGGGCATGGGGTGGAAGGACAGGTGGTGGCGGGCCCGGGCGGTGTGCAGGACGCCGACTCGGTCGAGGACGGTGGGGGCGAGCGGGAGCCCGTCCTCCAGGAAGACGGGTCCGGCGCCGTTGATGCGGGCGCGGAGTGCGGACAGGGCGCGGCGGGCGTCGTCGGGCGCCATCAGAACGGGAAGGTCAGCGGGTTCGACGAACTCGATGCCGTCGATCTCGCCCGGACAGGGCCGGATCGCCGCGATCTGGTCGTCGTCCCAGACGCCGCCGTCGAAGACGTGCAGGAGTTCGCCCGGGAAGTTCATGGCCGGGGGCGTTGCCCGGCCAGTGGGGGAGACCCAGTCGACGGCCAGCCCGCGGGTGACCGTCGCCGTGACGCCGAGCTCCTCTTCCAGCTCGCGGGCTGCGCCCTGGGCGGGGGACTCGCCCCTGTCGAGGGCACCGCCGGGCAGCAGCCGGGTGGGGCGGTAGGTCACACGCTGGAGCAGTACCTGCCCTCGCCGGTTGGTGATCAGCACGGAGGTTCCGGCCCACAGGGCGTGCGAGGCGCGCAGTGCCCCGTACGCCTCGTCCTTCATCGCGACGCTGGGGCGTTCGTCGGGCGCGGAAGTCGTCGTCATCTCTGCTCTTTCCTGTCACGTTGTGGGGCACGGGCTGCTGCAGGAGGACGGTCGGGGCCGTCGTTTAGCGGCCGGCCTTCGACCCGGGCTGGCGAATCTGGCGGTTTGGCGGTCTTAGAACGCGGTGCCAACATCGCTGCGGGGGTCACCCACGGGCGTCCGTTCGTCGTAGAGTCCGGCTCGGGCCGAGCGCCGCCAGGGGCGGGCGCGGAGAACGGCCATGGTGATGTCTTCGTCCTGCGAGTCGAGGTCGATGTCCGCGATCGCCAGGGCGGGATGTCCGTTCGCGGGGCAGCGCGCCAGCCATCGACCGCCAGGCGCCACGATCCCGGACGGCGCCGTTGCGCTGAACTGAGCCGGGATGGCGTAGCCGATCCAGTAGTTGTAGAGCGTTCCGTACGCCTGAGCGACACGGGCCCGGGGGGCGTCGTCGACCATTACCGACAGCAGGACGCAGTCGACGTCCATGCGTTCGTACTCGGCGAAGACCTCGGGGAAGTTGGCCTCGATGCACAGTGCGAAGCCGAACCGGATGCCGTCCACCTCGATGACGAGCGGCTGATGCCCCGGGGAGTACAGGAAGGACACCTCGGTGTGTGACAGGAAGCGCTTGTCGTATCGGGCTACCAGCTGGCCGTGGTCGGAGACGATGTAGAGGCTGTTGTGCGGCCGGTTCGGCGGTGTGAGGGGGTGGATCGATCCGAACACCGTCCACAGGCCGAGCTTTCCCGCCAGCGCGGCGATCGACTCCGCTTCCTCACGCAGTACATCCCACGCGGCACGGCTCCAGTCAGCCGGCACCAGCTCACCGGCCGGACCGGCCGCCATCACGTGCTTGCTCGGGTAGGTGACCGATCCCTCGCAAAACTGCACCAACCGCGCACCCGCCTCGGCGGCTTCGGCCATCAGCGCGCGGATCTCCTGCCCGGCCGCCCGCAGCGTGCCTCGATCAGTGGGGTCTTCCGGCACCGTGCTCTGCGCGACCGCCAGCCGCAAGGTCTTCCTGGCCACACGGGGACGTTCATCGGGTGCAGAAGTCGTAGGCATCTCTCTCCGATCAGTGAGTTCTTACTCGTGCGCGGTGAAGCGGTGAATGCTCGGCACGCGGCCGGGGCGTCAGACGGTCAGCCGGTCCGGGGCGCCCTTCGTGGGACCGGGGGAGAGCCGGGTGAAGTGTTCGGTGTTGATGATCTGAGCGCGGTCGTCTTCGGGGAGGCGGGCGAGGATGCCGGGCAGGGGCCGCTCGCGCGCGACCTCGCCGCGGTGCGCGAGGATCGCCCGCCACTTGACGTCGGCCCAGGGGGTGACGTCGACGCTGGTGGTCACGTACGAGTCCGGGAACGCGAGGACCTTCTTTCCCACCCCTTCGAGGAGTGGGCGGAGCGGGCCGATGCCGGACTCGGGGTGCGTGGCGGCGTACAGCGCGGCTGGCTGCCACGGAGGGCCCGCTTCGGGATGCAGGTGGGCAAGGCCAGCGGCTTCGACGGCGAGCAGGGCGATCTGATGGGTGCGTTCGTGGTCGGGGTGGCCGGTCAGCTGGCCGAGGGCGTCGTGGGTGACGACGATGTCGGGGCGGAAGTCGCGGATGTGCGCAACGAGCCGACCGATGACCTCGTCCAAGGGGGCGTCGACGAGCCGGGACCGGCCGGGCGCGGCCTCGGCATTGCGGGCGTCGCCGTAGCCGAGCAGGCGAGGGGCGCCGGCGCCCAGGACGGCCAGGGCGTCGGCGAGTTCGGGCGCCCGGCGGCTGTCGGGTTCCCAGGTGGCGGTGACGACCGCTGTGCGGGCGCCGGCGGCGTGGTGCTGCGCGAGCACACCACCGGCTAGAAGACTCTCATCGTCAGGGTGCGCGAACACCCCCAGCAGCGAGGGAAGGGACGGGTGGTTCATGGCGGAGGGGTCTCCTCGAGGCGGTGGATGGGAGGAGGTCAGATGATCGGCGGCCGCCCGGCCGCCGTAAGCCGGTAGACGGTGCGCCAACTCATCGGGCGCCGCGGCTGCGTGCGCCGCTTGGTCCAGCCTTCGCGCATGCCGCGCAGCGTCTCGCCCAGCCCGCCGCCGCACATGGCCCGGACCAGGGTGATCGCCGTCCACACGCTCAGGTAGAGGGGGAGGAGCGGGGCGGGGAGGTTGCGGTGGGCGATCCAGATGCGGTTGCGGGCGGCGAGCCGGTGGTACAGCGCGTGGCGGGCCGGGATGGTGAGCGGGTGGTGCATGCGGATCGACGCCGCGTACCAGCCGCTCCAGCCCGCCTCGTTCAGCCGCCAGGCCAAATCGAACCCCTCGTGATACAGGAACATCCGGCTTTCCCACCCGCCCACCGCGTCGAAGGCGTCGCGGCGGATCAGGACGACGCCCTCGGTCATCGACGTGACCCTCCCCGGCCGCCCCGGGGCCGAGGCGCGTAGCCGGGGGACCCAACAGCGTGGCGTTGTCGTATCGTCCGGGCCGGTCAGCCGGGGCTGCACCCAGGCGGCTTCGGGGTGCTGCTCGGCCTCGGCGACGAGCCGGGCGAGGACATCGGGGCGGGGGAAGGCCGCGTCGTTGTCGAGGAAGTACAGCCAGTCGGCCGGATCGTCCGCGTTGCGCAGCGCGTGGGCGCCGGCGTTGCGGCCGCCGGGGATACCGATGTTCTTGGGCAGGCACACGGTGAGCGCGCCGGCCGGGACGACCTCGGGTTTGCAGCCGTTGCCGACCACCACCCGGATGTCGACACCTTTCTGCGCCAGGAGCGTTGCCTGCGCGGCGGCTTCTTCGTCCGGCCGGTCGTTCAAGGTCAACACGACTACGTCCACGCGTGGGTTGGGCACAGGTTCCTCCAGGCCGTCGAGAGCCGTGCGGTGGTCAGGGCGTGGGGACGGGGACGCCGGTGAGGTGCTCGACCCGGTGGGCGATGAGGGGGGCGAGACGGGGGTGGACGCCCCGGGAGCAGGCCTGGAGGAGCTGTCCGAGGGCGACGAGTTCCCCGGCCCGGCCGGCTGGTGTGTCGAGGACGTCGGCGAATTCGTGCCGCACACGCGCGGCGACCGCCGGTACGGTCAGTGAGTAGGCGTGGAGCAGGCCTGGGTCGTAGCCGACCGGCATGTGGCCCCAACCCTCCCAATCGAAGATGATCAAGGTCGGGGCGGTGAGGTTGGCCCAGTGCAGGTCCGCGTGCCCGGTGGTGCACTCGCTGATCCGTGGCGGGTCGATGCCCAGGAAGCGGCGGAAGTTGCGGTCGATCCAGGATTGCCGCACGGCCTCGCGGTCGGTCGGCACTGCGGCGAGCGCGCGCGATGCGGCGCGCAGGTCTCGCCACCAGGCGTCCGGCAGCCCGGGATCGCGGTCGAGTACGGGGCTGCCTGCGACGACTGCCGGGGTGGTGACGAGTTCGGTGAGTTCGGCCCGGTACGCGTACGAGCCGCACGTCCAATCCAGGAGGTTGCGCAGCCGGGGGCGCGGCACCGATCGCGGTACGGCCGTGTCCGCGAGGGCGGTGCCCTCCCACAGTCGTCCACCGGCCCTCTCCGACGGAGCGGAGACGAGGCGCAGCCAGCTCGTGCCGGCGCGCCGTCCGAGCGTGCGGCCTTGCCACCCCCATACCTCCCGGCCCGACGGCGTGACCTGGAAGTCGTGGGCCGCTGTCGCGAACGCGCGGCGCATCCGCGCGACGTCCTCGGCGGCGTCCGGGGCGGTGAACACCAGCGTGGTCATGGACAGTTACCTCATCTCGCGTCAGTCTGATCAACGGCCTCGGGCAGGGGACTGTCACGGCTGGCTCTACGGGCCAGCCCTGAAGCGGTTGACCGCATCGCGTTCCTTCCTGCCGGGGTGCTGGTTCAGAACAGGGCACGTTGCTCCGCTTCAGGGGCTGCGTGCGGCCGCTGGTTGGGCTGCAATCCGGCGACCGCATCCAGTTCGAGGAGGGTGCTCCAGCGTCCGTCGGCGCATCCGTCGTCCAGCAGCCGGGCCAGCACCTGGGCGGTGACTCGGCATCCGGCATCGCGCGATGCCGTCCGGCCGGCTTGGGGATGCCGTAGTAGCCGAGCAGACCGTCCAGCCCGTAGGAGCCGAGCCTGGGCACCACTGCTTTGGCCAGCCGCAGGGTGTCCAGCAGCGGCGTCGCCGCGAGTACGGGACAGTGCTCTGCCTGCCGGCCGATGATCCCGGCCTCTGTGGAGGCGTGGTGGGCGATCAGCCGGTACGGCGGCGCGGTCAGGCGGGCGTCGAGTCGCGCCAGCACTTCGGCGGCCGGACGTGCCGTGGAGAGCATCTGCTGGGTGATGCCCTTGAGCTGGACGTCCCGCGCGGTCACGGGAACGTCGGCGGGCGGCCGCATCAGCTCCTCGAACCGGCCGACCTCCACCAACCTGTCGCCCACAGGGCGCAGTGCCAGCGCCGCGACCTCGATCGGCTCGGCAGGCCGTCCCGCCGGGGTGAGGCCTTCAAAATCGACCACCAAGAACGTCGTGACGGCGAAACGGGCATCGTTCACCAGCGCGTCCACGATGCCTCCTCCTGCCGGAACGCCCCGGGCTCCGAGCGGGCGATGCGGCTGTCGGGTGCGATTTTCGATATCTGGCACCAGGTGCTTCCTTCTGTTCACGGAGGTCAGGGCCGCAGGGCGTAGCAGCGCAGGACGTCGAGGTCGGCGGTCCGTACGCGGGACCAGCCGGTCGTCAGCAGTTCGGTGTCCAGGGGTGAGATCCCGAGCTTCTGGAGGGCCGGGTTGGTGGTCGTGCGGCGGCCGGCGATCTCGGTGACGACCCAGAAGACTCCGTCGGGCGCGAGAATGCGCCGGATCCGGTCGAGGAAGGCCGGCTTGTCGTCGATCCACCGGTAGACCAGGCGGCGGGTGATGAGGGAGTAGGCGGGGTGCGGCAGCGTACGCAGCGGGCAGGGAGCGGCCGTCCCGGTCCGGCGCTGACGCTGCCGTGCTCACCGTGCCGCCTCCTCGGCATGCCGGTCGAAGTCACCTACCGGCATCAGCGCCCGCCACTGCTCCAGCGGCATTGCCCGTACCTCGTCGTGCTCTTCGGGAGCGAGGACGATGTTCGCGAGCTGCTTGCCGGTGAGTTGCCCGCCGTCGAACACGAAGGTGACGGTCGACGACGGGAACTCGGGCCCGGGCAGGCTGAACACCGCCGCCAGCAGCCGTGGCGGCCCGGACATCACCAGCCCGGTCCCCTCGGCGGTCTCGCCGACCGCGGTCTGCCACGGCCGTTCGCCCGCCTCCGTCGTTCCACCGGGCCACTGCCAGGGGTGCTCGGGGCTGTAGATGCTGTGGAGGTGCACGGGCCGGTCGTGCTCGTCGGTGAAGAACACGCTGGCGGACACGACCGCCTTCGGCAGCGCCGCCACGTACTCCTCAGGCGAGAGCCATCCCTCGGTCATCGCGCGCCCCCGCCCCGGACCTGCGGGAGCTGGAGCTTCGTCATCCGCATGAGGGCCGGATCGCGCGCGAAGCCGAACTCCTCATACAGCGGCGCGGCCTCCTTGCTCGCATGCAGCTCGTAGAGCGTGACCCCCTCCCGCTCCAACGCTTCCAGCAGCGCGGACCCCGCCGCCCGGGCGAGGCCGCGCCGCCGGTGGGCGGGTTCGGTGGCCACGACGTGGATTCGGGCGGCCAGCCCCTTGGGGTACTTCGGGGCCGGCAGGACGGGGTGGACCAGTGCGAGCGCGCACGCGGCCAGCCCGCCGCCCGGCGCGTCGACGACGTAGGCACGCGCATCGCCCTCGGGTTGCAGCCGGTGTGCGAGCTGGTCGCGGCAGATGACGAGCCACTCCTCGTCGAGGGGTTCGTTCAGGACGAGCTGCGAGCGCAGCCGGGTGATCTCGGCGACGTCGTCCGCAGTGCCCAGGCGCGGAACGGGCCTTGTCCCCGTGCTCGGTACGTCCGAGCTGTGCATCATCGCGGGTCACCTCCGTCGATCGTGCGGGAAGCGTGCGCAGCGGCGCCGGCGCGGCAGCGCACAAGGGTGCGGCGCCCCCGTTCGACCAGCTCCGGGTCGCCTGTCTTGTTCCCGAAGGCGATGCCGGACACCGCGTCCAGGACCGTCTCCACCAGCAGGCGCGCCCCTTCCGGCTCCGTGAGACGCTGGCCGTACCCGGCGAAGAACGCTTCATAGAGGTCTTCCCGGCCGTCGAAGTAGTCGAGGAGACGGACCAGATCCCGCACGGTGGACTGTGGTTCGCTGCGCTCGAAGTCGATGACCCGCAGGGTGCCATCACCGGCCCGGAGCAGGTTGCGGAGCTGTAGATCGCCGTGGGTCACCACCGCTTCGACCGGCGGCAGCCGCACGGCACCTTTCACGACCGACCGCACGTACTCCTCGTCACCCGGCCTCAGATGCGGCCGCGCCCCGTCCAGGTGCCGTTCCAGCTTCGCGTACGGGACGGCCGGCGGTGTCCCGGGCGATGCCGGGGGCAGGGGGCTGGCGTGGATGCGGGCCGTGAGCTCCCCGATGGCCCGGAACATCTGCCGCTCTTCGTCCGGTGGCAGCACCATGCCGTGCAGCGGGCGGCCCTCGACGGCGGTCAGGACGACCGCCCGTAGCGTCGCGTCGGCCGCCACCAGCCGGGGACCGGCGCCCCCGAGCCCCGGCACCCAATCGCGCAGGGCCGCGGCCTCCCTGCCGTGGAAACGGTCGTTCTGGTGGATCTTGACGAACCACACCCCGCCCGAAGCGCCCTGCGCGCGCCACACCCGGCTGGCGGTCCGGGCCCAGGACACGTCCGTCCAGGCGGTGATCCGGCCGACCGCCTGCTCGGTGAACTCCCGCACCTCCCGCCCAGGACGCGGCTCACCACAGCCCGGGGCGGGCACGAGGCGGAGCCGGTCGACAGCCGGGTCGTGCCCGATCGTGTCGCCCGGCTCCTGGAAGTGCAACGCCACAGGAACACCGGCCCGATAGGCGTCCAGCCCCGCGCGGCAGTAGGCGACCATCGGTTCCGGCAGGGCGTCGAACGCGAACCAGTCCATGGCGTCGCACACCTTGGGCTCCCTGACGTCCGGCGTCCCGGACCAGCGGCGGACCTCGAAGAAGAATCCGACCCGCGCGCTCCCGGCCGGTGCCCGGTGGTGGACGGTGACCGCGGCACGTACGTCGTCCGGATCCACCACCAGGCCCGTCTCCTCGTACGTCTCGCGCACGAGCGCGGTGACGACGTCCTCGAAGGGACCGTCGACGTGGCCGGAGGGGCAATGCCAGTGCCCTGCGGCGTAGACGGTGCCGGCCCGCCGCGACAGCAGCATCTCCGGCCCCTTCTTCCCCTCGCGGACGGCGATCAAGTGCACGTCCACCGGCACCGTGTGCCGCTCGCCGCCGCTCACCGGGCACCTCCCGGCCGGCGGGTGAGCTGCGGCAGGACAGGCAGCAGGGCGGCCGGCATCTGTCCCGTCCCGGTGCCCAGATCGAGCAGAGCCGGACAGCGGACGCCGCGTACGGTGCCGACGAGCAGGTGGACGGCTTCGTCGGGGAGGCCGGGGCGGTGCCGACTGTAGGCATCCGCCGTGGCGTGGAACAGGCTCACAGGACGTTCTCCGTGTGGTGCTCGGTCGGGTAGGAGGCGGCGGGTTGGTGGGGTACCGGCGCGAGCGGAGGCAGGACCCACTTCAGGGCGCGCAGATCGGTGCCGGAGGCGACGTGCTGTGGCCCGCCGCCTTCCGGCACGGTCACCCGGTACCTGTGGGGCCGTCCGGCCAGGACCCAGCGGGCGTGCACGTCCTCCAGCTCGGCCCACACGTCCCGGGGCCCGTGGACGCGGACGGTCGCCTCGCCGGGCCCGGCGACAGCCCAGGAGTCCTCGTCGGGGGCGGCGATCGTCATCGTCTCGGCCTGGAAGTCGCGGACGAGCCCGGGCGCAAGGTATGCGGCCGCGAGCCAGAAGCCGTACGCGTCGTCCGGCGGCGGCGCGAGCCGAGTCGGTCGCGGTACGCCGGGGTCGGCCTTGATCCGGGGCCGCATCGTTACGGCGTTGAGCCACCGGTAGCCGAGCATGGGCCGGTATCCACTCGGCCGCCCGCGCAGCACTGCCTCGATCTCGCCGCCCCCGGTACGGGTGGCCAGGAGCTGTCCGGGCCAGCTCGGGGTGCGGGTGGTGAGCGTCGTCAGCAGCCGCCCGCCGGGCGCGAGCTGCTCCACCCACGCCGGTGGGACGCAGGGCACGCCGATGCCGGAGTGGATCCGGTCGAACGCTCCTCCCGCCGGGTGCCCGTCGAGAGCATCGCCCTCCACGACCGTCGCGCCCAGACCGAGCCGGTCGAGGTTGTGCTGGGCGAAGGCGGCCATGTGGCCGTCCCGTTCGACGCCGACGGAGAGACGGGGGCCGGTGACGGCGGCGGCGAGCGCGAGAGAGACCCCCGGACCCGGGCCGAGCTCCAGGTACCGCTGCCCAGGACACAGTTGCAGCGTCTGAAGAGCTTCGACGGTGGCCTGGCCGTAGGTCGACATCGACGTCATGTTCCCGCCGGTCACCGGCCCGCGTACGAGCGCGTCGAGCTGCTCCCCGTCGCGCTGCAGCAGGACCGACTCACCGCTGTGGACCAGGTCGAGCCATTCCTCCCGATCGTCCGGGTGCGCGCCGTCGAGCAGGCGCCACGCGATCGGCTCGACGCCCGGATCACTCACCCGTACGTACGCGTGCGGAAGCAGCACCTCCCGCGGCACCGACAGCAGCGCCTCACGCAGCCGGACATCGGTCAGCACATCGTCGGCCTCGAGACGCTCCACCATCGCGGCACGGCGGGCACCTGTCGTGGTGGACAGGTCAGCAGACACGACGGTCCTCATCCTGACGCGGTGGATAGCAGGGCGCCGGCGCAACGGGCATGACGGTCAGGCAGCGGGCCCCAGACGCCTGCAGCAGGCGGCCCCGCGCGCCCCGCGAAGGGCCAGCGCAGGCGGCTCCGACCGCCGCGAAGCCGCTCAACGCTCCCACCCCAGCTCGCTGTAGGAGCGGCCGGCCCGGATGCCCTCGATCGCGACACGGGTGTAGGGGACGATCGGCTCCGGCAGGTCCTTCGCGTCCCACCACACCCAGGCGAGGCACCGGTCGGGTTCGCGTACCTCGGGGGTGCCCTCCCAGTGGCGGGGGCGGAAGAAGAGCTGAACTCTCGGCCGGGCTCCGGGCCGGTCAACCGTGTGCACCGTGTGGACGAGCTCGAGGTCGGCCGGATCGATGACCAGCCCGGCCTCCTCGAACGCCTCGCGGGCAAGACCGGCGGTCGCCGCCTCCGCCTCCAGGTGTCCGGCGAGGGCGTGCCACGTCCTTCCCGCGTACGCCGAGTCCGGATGCCGCAGCCCCAGCAGAACCTTGCCCTCGTGCTCCAGGTGGAGGTGGACGCCGACCACGTGCAGCACGGTCCCCGCCGGGGCCTCGCCAGGCAGAGGACGAGCAACGGCCGGAGGCTCTTCCACGGCGGGGTGTTCGGCCGCGTGGCGGCGGATCAGGTCTCCGAGTCCGGGGCTGAGCCGGAGCCGGTCGAGGGTGTCAACGGTGAACCACTTCAGCAGGACACCCTCGCGGAGATCCACCGCGTCCGGATCCCCGTTCCAGCAGCCCATGTAGACCATGATGGGCACCGCCAGGCCGTCGACGCTGGCGGCCTCCTCCACGGCGTACGGCGTCAGGCCGGCCGGTTCCAGGCCGGGCACCTCTTCGGCGAGCTCCCGGCGCAGGGTAGCTTCCAGACAGGAGTCGCCTGGTTCACGTCCACCACCGAGGAGGGCGAACGTCCACGGCTCCCAGATGCCGTCCCGGTCATCGCGCAGATGGAGCAGGTACCGGCCGGCCTTGTCGTGGATCAAGGCGCTGGCGTTGACGGGCTCCGGCTGTCCGTCGAGGCCCTCCGCCTCGGCGTCCAGGAGCTTGACCCGCAGCGTAGGGGAGCGCACATCGGCGAACGGGAGCCACTGCGCGCCGGCAACTTCCTTATCCTGCAATGCCAGCATCGGCGGCTGCGCGGCCGCGAGGTAGAAGACGAAGCGGAAATCGAAGTGCTGGTGGGCGGGCTCGCCTTTGGCCGGACTGGGGCCGATGTCGTGGAGGTCCACGTCGATCGGCGCGTCGAGGAACTGTGGCGTCAGGCAGAGGTCACCGGGACGGATACCGGCCTCTTCGAACACTTCTCGCACGGCCGCGGCAAGGAGCGTACGGTCGCCCACCTCCACATGACCGCCCGGGGTGAGGAGCAGCCCGGTCGCGCGGTGGCGGATGTGCAGCACGCGGCGATCGCGGTTGATGACCACCGCACTGCAGGTGACGTGCGCGGGCAGCGTGGCGCGGCTGGACGGCTCGCCGGCACCGTCGAGGACGGCTAGCAGCCTGTTCAGTGCCTCGCGTTCCCCGGCATGCCGGGCGAGATAGGTCTCGGCGGTCGCGCGGATGTGGGAGCGGGAGGGCGGCACGTGATCACCTCGGGAAGTGCGGGGCAGGACGTGGGTGTGGTGTAGGGGGAGCGGCATGCATCGCGGCGTACTGGACGGGTTCGGGTCCGTTCTCACGGGCCTGCTCCCGGCGAGCGGTCGTGCCGCAGATCCCCCGGTGCCGCGGGTTTGGGCGCAGCCAGATGCGCGGCTGGTGGCCGGGCGCTGGGGGAGGGCGAGGGGTCAGTGGAGGAGGTCATGGAGCACCTCCTCGGCTTCCGTCAGGCGGTCGCGCAGCTCGGCCGTAGCCGCATGCCGGTTGCGGCCGTACGCCTCAAGTTCCGGGGTGAGCGCGGCCGGGTCGTCGACGACCTCGGACAGGGGATACACCGAGCACGCCAGGTATCCGGCGGCGATCCGGGGCACGGCGAGGAGCTCGTCGGCCGGCAGCACCGGGTTGGCTGCCCGGTAGGCGGCGATCGCGTCGGCCAGGCCGGTGGGCCAGTCCGGCTCTGCCAGGACCGTGCGCGGGTCGAGGGGGATCCGCCCAAGTTCCCAGGCGGGGCTGCGGTGACCGGGCGGCCGGAAGTCGATCAATGCCGCCACCCGCTGCCCGCGCAGGAGGAGATTGGGCGAGGCCAGATCGCCGTGAACGGTCTGCACGGTCAAGGACGCTGGCAGCTCTTTGACCATGGCCGCCACGGCCGGCAGTGCGTCGAGCCGCTGCGCGGCGGTCCCCTGCGCCCAAGCGGGAAACCCCGAGACGGGCGGCTTCTTGGCGAAGCGGGCGAGCAGCCGTCCAAGGCGCTGCCGGGCCCCCTTCACATCGCAGACCTCCCAGGCAGGCACACGGCGCGGAGGCCCGGCCGGGTGCCGGGCCAGGGCCCGGTGAAGGCGTCCGACCGTCTCGCCCACCGCGGCCCACCGGTCGCCGGACAGGCCGCCCTCCGCTGTCTCCGCGTTCTCGACGAACGCCGCGACCGACACCGCCATCCCGCCGGCGGCCGCGATGAGGTCACCGTCCAGGGTCTGCCGCACCACCGGCACCGGCAGACCGCCGAGCCGCGCGAACTGGCAGAGCTTCAGCGCCTGGCGCTCCGCGTCCCGATCGGTGCCCGCCGGGTAGGCCTTCACGAACCACCGTCCACCGTCGCTGTCCCGGGCCACGTAGTTACGGGTCGCGGTCCCCGCAGGACCCTCGTCGACCGCGGTCGGGATGATCCGGTAGAACAGCGGCAGGATCCCCGCCACAGCCATCACGTCCGACTCGGCTCCGCTCATCGCCGCACCCCCGACCGGCAGTCCACGTCGGCCAGCAGCTGGCGCAGTGCTCGGGCATCCGATTGCAGCTGCTCCTCGTCCTGGCGCCCGAGATCGAGCGCCTCGAAGGGCAGCGGCCCGCCCGCCGGGTCCCTGCCGGCTTCGCGGCGTGGAACGCAGTGCCAGTGGGCGTGCGGGATCTGGTTCCCCAGCAGCAGGTAGTTCATCTTCAGCGGCTCGTAGAGCGCCTCCACCGCTCGGCCCAGGGCGACGACGTCGCGCCAGAACGCGGCCGCCTCCCCTTCGTCCAGCTCGGTGGGCTCGGCCACATGACGGCCGGTATAGATCATCACGGCGTACCCGCGGACATGACCGCTACGCCACAGGTAGGCGTTGCTGACCTCCCCACGCCGGACAAGAAGGCCCCAGCCGATGTCGTCGGCGGCGAAGTCGTTCGCGCACATCGGGCAGTTGGTACCCCGTCGGTGGCTGGTGAAGTGCTCCGGCCAGGCGCCGGCCGGCGCGGACGCGGGACGGGGGTGTACGTGGTCGGGCATCACGCCGCCTCCCCGGCCTCGGCGCGGTAGCCGTCAGCCTGGAGGGTGAACATGGCCGCGTACTCGCCACCAAGGCCCATCAGCTCCTGGTGGGTGCCACTCTCGGTGATGCGGCCGCCGTCGAAGACGAAAATGCGGTCGCAGGCGACGACGCTCGCCAGACGGTGCGAGATCAAAACCGTGATCTGATCGGGGCGCGGGTTGTCCCGCAGCACCGCCTCATACACGGCGTGCTCGGCCCGGGGGTCCATGCTGGCGGTCGGCTCGTCCAGCAGCAGGACGGGAGCGTTCTTGTACAGGCCGCGGGCGACGGCGACCTTCGCCCACTGGCCGGCGGACAGTTCCTGACCGCCACGGAACCGCTTGGACAGCAGCGCCTCCCACCGGCCGGGCAGTCCGGCGATGACCTGCTCGGCGCCGGAGGCCCGCGCGGCGTCCAGGGCCCGCTGCGGGTCGGCCTCGGTGAGGGTGCCCCGGGAGACCGTCAGGTTGGCCAGCGCGCTGAACGGGAACCGGACCGGGTCCTGGAGCACGCACCCCACCCGGGCCTGCAGCGATTCGGCGTCCATGTCGAGCACGTTCACGCCGTCCCAGCGGACCGTGCCTCCGTCCTGGGGTTCGTACAGTCCTGCGAGGAGCCGTGCGCAGGTGGACTTGCCGGAGCCGTTGACGCCGACGAACGCCACCGTCTGACCGGCGTGCAGCGTCATGGAGATGCCGTTGAGCGCCGGGGTGTCCTTGCCCGGGTAGGTGAAGGACACGTCGTCCAGGGTGATGGTCTTCACTGCCTCGGGGGCGGGCGCCCCGCTGCGGCGCGGCTGGAGGGTGCGACAGCGCTCCTGGAAGGCCAGCAGGTCGTCCACCCACATGGCGTGCTCGTAGACCAGGTGGGAGACGTCGACGAGCCGGGTCAGCGAGGACTGGGCGGCCTGGATGGCGAGGACCGCGCCCGCGCCCGCGGCCAGGGGCAGCCAGCCCGCGATCAGCATGGCGCCGAGCGCCGTGTAGGTGATGCCGGTGCCGATCCCGCCGACGGCCCGGCCCGCCAGGTTCAGCCCGGCCGAGCTCACGCCCAGGCGGGTGTCCTCCTCGGCGATCCGAGTCGTCAGCCGGCGGTGCTCCTCCAACAGCGCACCTTGGGCGGTATCGGAGCGGAGCTCGGCGGCGGCGTCCCGCTCCAGCAGCAGCCAGGAGAAGACCCGCACCCTGCGCTGCAGGGTGTTCCACCGCTTGAAGGAGTGGAAGCGGGCGCGGGCGGTGCGTACGGCGGCCGCGCCGACCGGCAGCACGGACAGCAGGAGCAGAGGCAGCAACGCCGGATGGAGGACGCCCAAGACGCCGGCGGTGCCCACGAGCCCGAGCAGCGCGGCGGCCAGGGAGACGACCTGGCCGACGATCTGCCGGGCGTAGAACAAGCCGCGGTCGTTGGCCCGATAGGCCTCGTCGTGCCAGTCCGCGTCGTCGACGACCTCCAGCCGCACATGGGCGGTCAGGGTGAGAAAATCGCACTCCAGCGCGGTGCGGATCTTCGGTGTCACCCTGGCCTGCGCGACGGCGACGCCCGCCTCAAGGAGCGCCCGGGCGCCCAGTAAGCCGATCACGACGAGGAGTTGGGGGATGGCCGCCCGCACCCGGTCCGGCGTGGGCCCTTCAGCGAACAGCTCCCGCAGTACCGCTACCGAGGCCATCAGCCCGAACGCCGTCATCGCGGCCGACGCCAGCTGCAGGACCACGACCGCGAGGGTCGCGGTCCGGTCCGCCGCCCAGGCCAGCCGGCCGATCTGGCGCACGATCCGCGGAAGACGCGCGAGGATCTGCCCCACCGTGGCCTTGGACGCGGCGCCGTCGTACACGGACCAGTACGTCTCCTCCAGGCCGTCGGCGATGTCCCCCTCGTGCGGCCCGGCCGGCACGGCGGCGGGCGGCAGCGGAAGTTCGGCGCCGCGCGGGGCGGGGACCGCGCTCTGTCGGATGCCGTCTGCATCACTGATGTCGTTCATGCCCCCCACCTCGTATCCGGTCGTGCTGCGCTGCGAAGAGCGTCAACCCGGCGTCGGGGCCGCGCCAGGTGCGGGACGGCAAGCTGGAGATGTTCGAATGCGGCGGGAGGATTCACGAGGGCGGGCACAGGATTCACGGGGTCCTCCAGATGGGTGCGCGAGGGGTACTGGTGCTCTAACAACGGCCCCCGGATGGACCCGTAACGGGCAGGACCGGGGCAGATCATGGACAAAAGTTCTATTGAGGGGTAGGTGGCGCTTCAGTGCGGCTCGACGGGCGCGGGGAGACACTCGAACGCTTCGTGTCACCCGTTCGTGGACTTGCCCTGCGGTCGTGAGGGCATGGCTGGGGAGGCAGCGGCACCGGGCGCGGCTGCCCTTGACCGGGGTCGGGGGAGTCAGGGCGTGGGGTTCTCCAAGGCCTCGTTCCAGGCGTCGATGCCGTCCGGGTCGAGAAGTGGAGCGACGGGGGCGTTGAGGTACTCGTGCTCGACGAAGTACAGGCATGCGGTTCCGGCGCGGCCGGGGAAGAGCTGGTTCAGGCGTCGGGTGACGGCTTCCGGTGCCGCGTCGTCGGCGTCGAGGAGCCGGCGGGCGAGGATCTTGCGGTTCCATACGTCGATGCCGAAGGCGGCCGGGTCCCGGGAGGCGTGCGAGGCGATCACCGCGGCGGTGTAGGGGCCCACGCCCTTGATCTGCTGCACGGCCTCGCCGAGGTCGTCGGCCGCTTGGAGGTCTTCAGTGGTGTGCTCGCGGAAGAACGCGGCGTAGTGGGGCAGGCTTTTGGCACGGAAGCCGAGCCGGTCCTGCTCCTTGAGCGTCTCCGGGGCGACGCGGGCGATCTCGGTGGGGGTGAACCAGGCGCGCAGGGTGATCCCGTCGAAGTGGACGAGGCGGCCGTGGTGGACGAGGAGGTTGCGGGACATCTGGGTGGTGCGGTGGATGGTGACGTTCTGCAGCAGCGCGATCACGGCGATCTCGAAGTAGTCCTCGGGGCAGGACTGCCGCATGCCGGACAGATCACGCAGGACGTCGCGCATCTGTGGTACGCCTGCCGCAAGTTCGGTGAACTCGGCGAGGTTCTCGTCCAGGCCGTAGGACGTGGTGAGCCGGCGGGTGAGGTGCTCGCGGTGGGCGGGCTTGTAGTCGCCGTCGGTGTAGACGTCGGCGATCACGGTGCGGCCCTTGGCGCGCAGCCGAACGCCGGCTACGAGGTCGTCGACGCGGAAGGTGCGCCAGCTGCGGGTTTCGGTGTGGGCTTCGAGGCCGGTGAGGTAGTGGGAGGGTTTCCAGAAGGTGTGCAGGGCGTTGAACGGGCCGTCGCCGGTGACGGGCAGTTCGAGGGTGTCGGTGTGGTCGAGGCGGGTGGGGCGCACGTCATGCTCCTGGGTGGCGGCCGTGGGTGCTTCGGAGGCGGGAGTCGTCGTGGGGGAGGCCGTCCGGCGGGACCGGGCCTGTGGGGACGGCGCGGTCGTAGACGGCGAGGGTGCTGCGTAACTGGGCGACGACGGCGGTGCGCAGTTCGGCCGGTTCGGTGATCTCGACGTCGGGTCCGTAGCTGGTGACCAGGGGGATGAGCCATTCCCAGCGGTCGACGAACAGGACGATCGTCAGCGAGCCGTCGTCGTGTTCGTGTACTCGGGAAGTGGATTTCAGGCTCAGGCGCAGCAGTTCTTCCCGGGCCGCGGGGGCCACGCGCAGGGTGACGCGGACGTCGCCTTTCCCGTAGTCCTCCATGGTCTGCTGCCACCACTCGCGGACGGAGAAGTCCTCGGGGTAGGCGAAGGTGAGGTCGGTGGGCTGGAGCCGGTCGACCAGGTTGAGACGGAAGCGGGCCGGGGCGCCGGTGGGGTGGGCGGCGACCATGTGCCACTCGCCGGCTTTCCAGACCGCTCCGTAGGGCTTGAGCAGGCCGGTCTTGTGCTGGCCGTCCTTGGTGCGCCAGGTGGCCTCCAGCGCGGTCGCGGTGAGCATGGCGGTGCGCAGGACGGGCAGGTGGCCGGATCCTTCGTCGCGCCAGTACCAGTCGGCGGTGTCGAAGTGGATGCGCTGGGCGAGCCGGCGGATGACGTCCTGGACGCTGTCGCTGACGCCTGCGGTGCGGGCGCGTTCTTCCGCGCTTGCGCTCTGGTCGGGAGTGTCGAGGAAGCCGAGGACGTACAGCCGCAGGGCGTGGTCGGAGTCGATGGTGAGCGGGTCGAGGGCGCTCTCGGGTGCGAGGCGGTAGCCGCCGACCTTGCCGGGGTGGCCTGGATGGGGATGCCGTGGGCGGTGAGAGCGGTGATGTCGCGGTAGATGGTGCGTTCGGAGACGCCGAAGCGGCTGGCGAGGTCCCGTGCGGGCACGGTGGTGCGGCTGCGGAGCACGTGGACGATGCTCAGTTGGCGCGCCCGGGCCGGGTCGACCATCAGCGCAGCGCTCCGAGCGGGTAGACCTGACCGGTGACGTAGGACCAGTGCGCGGCGGTGGCGAGCTCGACGCAGGCCGCGGCGACTTCCTCCAGGGTCAGGGGCCGGCCCCAGGGCAGTTGCGCGAAGTACTCGTCGGGATCGGTGACACCCTTGAGGGCCATGACGTGCGCGGCGAGGGGGGAGTCGATGAGCGAGGGGGCGATCAGGTTGACCCGGACGCCGTGCTGGTGCTCTTCCTTGGCCAGGGTAGTGACGAGGGCTTCGAGGGCCGCCTTCGCCGCGCTGTAGGGGCCGTTGTTCGCGCGGGCGGCCTGCCCGGCGTCGGAGCCGACTGCCAGGACAGCGGTGCTGTCGCGGCGGGCGCGGTCGGCCACCGCGTGCCAGGTGCTCACCAGGCTGAGGACGTTGGCCGCGTGGACCGCTGCGAACTCGCTGAGGGACGTCTCGCCAACCGGGCGCTTGCTGGAGGGCGCTCCGACGCAGGCGAACACCGCGTGCAGCCGGCCCGGCTGGGCGGCGACGGCCTCGCGCAGCGCCCCGGTGGAGGTGTCGTCGGCGGTGTCGAACCGCACCCAGGTGATGTGCCCCACGGGAGGGGCGGGCTCGGGCGGCCGGGTGCGGTAAGTGGAGATGACGCGCCAGCCGTCATTTGTCAGGCGGCTGCGGATCGCGGTGCCCAGCGCCCCGCTGCCGCCGGTGACAACGGCCAGCGGGGCACTGGAGGACGGGTGAGACGTCACCGGGCCGTGGCCTCCGGCTGTGCGGGGGCGTCGGGGTGGTCGGTGTCGAACATCTCGGCGAAGCGCATCTGCTCGTCGGGGATGCCGAAGAGGGATCCCACGGCCTGGGCGTGGGCGATGGCCGCCGCATCGCCGCGCCGGATGGCGACCACGGTGTGCGGGAACGCGACCAGCATGCGCTCGCCGTCGAGCAGGTGCGCGTAGAACAGCCGCGGCTTGAGGACGGCGGCCAGTTCCAGCGCCAGCGCCGGCGCGCGGTCGGCCGGCACGGTGAGCTCGATGATCTCGATGGGGGTCTGCTCGTCCAGCAGATGCGCGTAGCGGCGGTCCTCCAGGCCGGAGAACGCCGCGGGGAGCGCTCCGCCGGTGAGGCTTTCGGTGATCACCACCGCGCGCAGGGTGGGCTTGGGCACGTCGGGTCCTCTTGGGCTAGTGGTAGGGGAAGGTCAGGGTGTCGAAGACGGTCCGGCCGGTGCACAGTGCCAGCAGCCGTTCGATGCCCAGGCCGAAGGTGAAGACGTCCGCCGGGTCGTAGTCGATGTCGGCGAAGAAGTCGACCGGTCCTTCGTCGGCCGGCACGCCGTGCATCTGGGTGCGCAAGGCGATGTTGGTCTTCACCATCGGCCGGTAGTCGTCGGCGGTCCGCAGCTTCACCCCGCCGTCGCAGAGCTCCACGCCGGCCGCTATCAGGGAGAACCGCTGGGCCCGCCCATGGGCGTCGACGCGGGAGTTGTGCCGCAGCTCGGAGGGGAAGCCGTACAGCGCGACGGGGGTGGTGACGGCGGCTTCCACGGCGTGCTTGACGAACTCCTCCATCACCGCCCAGCGCGAGTCACTGGCCGGCAGGCCGTGGTCCTTGAGCCAGGCCTGCGCGGCCGCGACGAGCTCGGCCCCCTCGGGGCGCGGCTGAGGCCGAGCGCCTCGGCGAGCGCGTCGTCGACCGCGCGGCGGGGGATGACGGAGAAGTCGATCCCGCCCGGAGTCTGCAGCGACGCGAACGCGGCCTGGACGGTGTGCTGGACCAGCTCGGTCACCAGCCTGAGCCGTCGTCCAGGCAGATGTCCCGGGCGGCGGTCTGCAGCATGGTGAACTCGATCGCGTGGGTCTCGTCCGCCTGCTCGGCCCGGATGGCCTTGCTCAGGTCGTACACGCGGGCCACGCTCATCACCAGGCGACGCAGGTGCTCCTCCGCCGAGTGCTTGAGGTGGTACGTGTCGCCGGTGAGCGGGTGGCTGGTGGAGAACTGCGGGATCGGTGCGCTCTCCCGGGCCGCGCACAGGACGGGGGCGGCCACCTCCGTGTATCCGGTCTCGTGCAGCCACGCGCGCATGGCGCGCATCAGGTCCGCCTTCGTCAGCAGCAGGTCCCTCTCGGCGGGGTACTGCTTGAGCAGGGTCCCGTACAGGCGCCGTTGGTCCGGGGCGATCGTCACCCCTCCTCACCTCCCTGCGCGGTCCACGGCGAGGTGATGGTCAGGCCACGGGCGGCGTCGGAGTCCAGTAGAGCTTCCGCGCCGACGGGCAGGGTGTGCTTGAGCGGGGTGTGCCCGAAGGGCAGTCCGAAGGCGACGGGGAAGTCGTACTCGGCGCACAGGTCCATGACCATCTCGTGCGCTGACACGCCGCCGGAGGGCTCGCAGCTCACCAGCTCGCCGACGACCATGCCGGCGATCTGGTCGAGGACACCGCGGTCGCGGAAGTGCGTCAGGGCCTGGTCCAGCTGCTCGACCGGTTTGAAGGCGTCCTCCCACGCCAGCACGGCGCCGTTCCAGTCCGGCTCCCACACCGTGCCCAGCAGGCAGCGCAGGGAGGACAGGCAGCCCGCGACCAGATGCCCCCGAGCGGTGCCGGTGCGCGCCCAGGTCAGCGGGGCGTCGATGCGCGCGGACGCGGCGTCGCCGGCCAGGACCGCGGCGAAGTGGTCTCCCGTCGCGGCGGGCGGCTCCTCCGCGCCGAAGTCCCACAGCACGGCGGGGCCGTGGAAGGTGATCAGGCCGGTGCGGGCGGTGATCGCGTTCAGCAGCAGACTCGGGTCACTCACCCCCACGATCGGCTTGGGGTGCTCGGCGATCAGCTCGTAGTCGAGGCCGCGCAGCAGCCGGTTGGCGGTCTTGCCGCCACCTGCGCGCACCACGGCGTCGATGCCGGGGTCGGCGATGAAGGCGTGGAAGTCGTCCACGAGCTGCGTCTCACTGCCGGCGCGGTAGCCGTCCCGGTTGGCGGCGTGCGGGGCGATGACGGGCTCGTAGCCGCGGCTGCGTAGACGGTCCAGGCCCCGGTCGAAGACGTCGGGGTGGGCGGCCGGTTCGGGAGCGGAGACGGCGACGATGCCGACGCGGCCGCCCTTGGTGAGGGGCGCGGGCAGGAGACGGGCAGGCAAAGTGCTCTCCTACTGAGGTTTTCGTGGTGGGGTCGGTGGTGTGAGGTTCAGGCCGGTGGCGGTGAGGCGGCCGTCGATCAGGTGTGGCCGGAGCTGGATCCTGCGTAACTGCCGGCGGAGGAGCCGGTCGAGGTCGTCGGGTGTGTCGGAGGCGGTGTTGGCCATGGTCCGGCGTACCAGTGACCAGACGGCCTCGACGGGGTTCAGGTCGGGTGCATACGGTGGGAGGCGGACGGTTGTGAGCCAGTCGTGCTCGGACTCGTAGCGTTTCAGCCCGACCGCCAGGTGAGTGTTGAGATTGTCCCAGACCACCACGATCGGGCCGCCGAGCTGGATGTGTGCGCGGACGAGCAGGTCGCGGTAGTCCTGCCAGGAGAAGCTCTTGCGGGCGCCTTTGAGGAGGAGGTGGTTGCGGGGCCGGTGGATGAGACGGCTTTGCACGCCCGGTTTGTAGCAGCACAGGGCGGCGACCGAGGTCCTGCGGCGGGAGCGGCCTCTCACTCGGATGACGGGGGTGTGTCCGCGCCGGCCCCAGGTGCGGGCGCGAGGCGGCGTCATGGAGAATCCGGACTCGTCCTCGAAGACGATCCGGGCCCCGTGGGCCGCCGCGAGGCTTTTACCCTCGGCCACACCTCCTTCTTCCACAGTTCGACGGCGTGCTCGTCGCGTTCCAGTGCTCTGCGGGCAGGCGCCTGCCATGACCAGCCATGCCGTTTCAGCAGCCGCCACACCGTCGCCACCGACAAGCTCAGCCTCAGATACCGGCGGATCACCGTCTGGACCCGGGCCAAAGTCCAACGCTCATCGTCGAAGCCGTGCGTTGACGGGCCCTTGCCGAGTTCCTCCTCGAGCACGGCGAACTGCGCATCGGTGACGGTCGGAGAATTGGCTGGGCCCGCAGAACGCAAGGCCTCCATGCCGCCCTCGCGCCAGGCACGCGCCAGCGTTCCACCGACCGGACACTCACCCGCAGGTCCTTCGCGATCACCGCGGTCTTCTCGCCCGCCGCGAACCTCTCACCGGCCCGGAACCGGATCTTCTCCCGAAATGCCCGACGCTCAGCGGTCAGGCCCCCACCCTCCGGATAACGCACACCACCGGCATATCGCAGGGATCATGAACCGTCACCACCCGACCCCACCACGAAAACCTCAGTAGGAGCACCTGTGACGCATGTGACTCAGTTCTGGGGGGCGGTGCAGATAACCCGCGCCGAGGTGCTGAAGGCCGAAGCCGTCGTCGCCCCGGAGCAGGGGGCGAACTGCCGGCTGAGCGGGGGAGCCTGGTTCTCGGCGTATGACGACTGCTTCATCCAGGAACCGGGCGGTGTGGACATCGGCCGCCTGGTCCCGCTCGCCGAGGCCTGGGACTCCGGCGCCTCCGACTGGAGCGCGAAGGAACGTGAGGCCTACGCCAACGACCTCGGTGACGAGCGCGCGCTGATCGCGGTGTCGGCTGCCTCGAACCGGTCCAGGGCCGACCAGGACCCGTCCACGTGGCTTCCGTCGGCTGCCGGCTATCGCTGCCAGTACGTCACCGGCTGGGTGGCCACAATGATGCGCTGGGGCCCTGAGCGTCGACACCCACGGGCAGGCCGTGATCACCGGGGTCCTTGGCCGCTGTCCGAACGTACCCGTCACCATCACACCGGCCCGCTGATCCCTCGCCCGGACCAGGTGCCCAGTGGAGCGCCACCGCCAGGAGGCAGGGGAAGAGTCGCGGTCTGTTCGGCCGTCGCTGACCCTGCCCGCTTGGTGGATTGGGTTCCCGGCCGGGGCGCGCTGGCCGGAGGCCGCCTTGCCCGCTGCCAGCGCCGGCCACTGAGGGGCCGGCGCAGCTGACGCGGGCGCGGGTCCGTGTTCAGCGCGCCTTCTTTGAGGCAACGGCGCGGGCCGACACCGGGTCAGCATTCCTCCGGCTGCCTGCCGTCCGCTGCCCTGGAGCCGGCCTCCGAGTGACCCTGGCCCGCCGCGGCCACAGGTTCGCGTCTGGCATCGCCCCGTGCCGTCGCCGGCTCCGGGTGCTCCCATGCCTCGGGCAGCAGCAGCACGGCCAGGTTCGCCGCTGC
>NZ_BMUI01000045.1 GCF_014650115.1 Streptomyces olivaceoviridis
GGCCGGGTGGAACGCTTCCAGCGGCGCTACGGCCGTACCACCGCCGACCGCCACTGACTCCACGCGCCACGGCCCGGCACCGCACCCGCGGTGCCGGGCCGTTCCCGTACCCCGCGCGTACGCCTGCCCCCAGCGCCCCGGGGCCTGACGCTGCCCCACAGGTCACCGGATGCCGGGCCGGCCGCCCGCGGTGCTCCAGCGAAGCCACTGGGCCTGAACCCGTGAAAACCCTTTGGCGGACCACGGCGACCGTTGCTAGCCTCCCGGAGGCCGTGCGAAGGAACGAGGAGGTGGTACCCGTGAACGTATCGACATGGGTGCTCCCCTCCGGGGTCACGGTCGGGCGATAGGTCGTCCGGGAGCGCCGTTCCAGAGCCTCCCGAAAGGCACGACCGTGCACTTCACCTCCGAACAGCGCCTCGACGACGGAGTCGTCGAGCGCGCATTCACCCTCGGCGAGATCCCCGGCACCCTGTGGACGTCTGGATCCGCACCGGCCCCGCTGGTGCTGATGGCCCACAACAACGGCCTGCCCAAGGCGGAACCCCGGCTGGTGGCCCGGGCCCGGTACACCGCGGCGCGCGGCTACGCGGTGGCCACCATCGACGCCGCCGGGTGCGGTGACCGTCCCCGTTCCGCCGCCGACGAACAGGCCCGTGCCGACCTCCGGCGGGCGATGCGGGCCGGCGAACCGGTCGACGAGATCCTGGAGTCCTTCATCGGCCCGTTGGTCGAGAACGCGGTCCCGGAATGGCGGACCACTCTGGACGCCCTCCTCGAACTGCCCGGGATCGGCGGCCCGGTCGGGTACTCCGGGGGGTGGACCGCCCTCGGCATCCGGCTGGCGGTGGTCGAGCCGCGCATCACGGCCGCGGGCTTCTTCGCCGGGGGATACGTGCCCCGCGCCCAGCGCGAGGAGGCCCGGCAGGTCACCATTCCGCTGCTGTTCCTGCTGCAATGGGACGACGAGGGGAACCCCCGGCAACGGGCCCTGGACCTGTTCGACGCCTTCGGCAGCAAGGAGAAGACGCTGCACGCCAATCCGGGCGGGCACACCGGCACCCCGTGGTTCGAACTGGAGGACGGCTGCCGGTTCCTGGACCGGCACCTGAAGTGAGGCCGGGCCGTCCGGCCGTCACCGTCCCCGGCCCTGCCCGACGGGCGGGTTCTCGGCGCCGGAATCCCCGTGGAGCAGGGCGTCGAGGGAAGCGGTGAGGTCCGCGGTCAGTTGTTCCGCGCTCATGTCCGCCAGGGCTCCGGCGCGCACGACGTACCGGCTGAACGTGACGCCGACGAGCAGGGCGGCGACGAACGGCAGCCGGTGCCGCAGGTCGTGCTCGTCCAGGAGCCGGCGGTACACCTCGTCGGTGCGTTCCTGCATCGCCACGTACAGGGCGGCGGCGCTGCCGGTGTCGTCGGCGGCGCTGCGCAGCAGCGCCACGAACGTGTCGTTGCCGTCGGCGCTCTCCAAGCGGTGTACGTAGCCGCGGGCGATGCGCGCCGCGAGTGGTTCCCGGGTGTCCTCGGCCAGGGCGTCGACGTCCCGGGTGCCCGGGACGGCCGCGAGGAACAGGCTCTCCTTGGAGCCGAAATGGCGCAGCACCGATCCGTGGGTGACGCCGGCGCGCCGGGCGATGTCCCGCAGGGTGGCCCGGTGGTAGCCGCGCTCGGCGAAGGCCTGTGAGGCGGCCTCCAGAATGGCTCGGCGGTGCAGTTCCGGGTTGCGCGTACGGCGGGGTGGCGCGGGCGGGTCGGTGTCGGGTGCGGCCATGGGCCGAGCCTATCGTCACGGTCGTTCCCGTCGCCGTCGCCGACCGCTCCCCCGCTCGCGGTGACCGTTGCGCCGGTGTGATTCCGGGCCGGCCGCCGGGCCGGGGTGAAGCCGGCCGAGCCGGACGCGGCGAAGGAGTGGCGGGGAGCGACACCGGTCAGCGGGGAGCGGCATAGGTCATGTGACCGACCCAGGGCTCCCGGGCCGTACCGGGGCCGCCACCGACGGCCCCGGCGACGCGTCGACGCGGCCGAAGTCCGTCCTCGCCGGCGGGAGACACCCCTGGCACCGCGAGGGTCGGACACGTATCGCCGGCCTGCTGCGCGGGCCGCGATGTGGGCCGGGGGTCCGAGAGATAAGTCAATAGACGGATTCGGCCGTGCCCGCTGCCGGGAGACGGTGGGTTCGTCGCCCGGCGTGCGGTTCCCTCGCACCGCCCCACACCCGAAAGGCCACCACCATGCCCTACATCACCGTCGGCCAGGAGAACACCACCGACATCGAGCTCTACTACGAGGACCACGGCACCGGCCGACCCGTCGTCCTCATCCACGGCTACCCCCTCGACGGCCACTCCTGGGAGAAGCAGACCACCGCCCTCCTCGCCGCGGGCCACCGCGTCATCACCTACGACCGCCGCGGCTTCGGCCAGTCCAGCCAGCCCACCACCGGCTACGACTACGACACCTTCGCCGCCGACCTCAACACCCTCATCGAAACCCTCGACCTCCACGGCGCCACCCTCGTCGGCTTCTCCATGGGCACCGGCGAGGTCGCCCGCTACCTGGCCACCTACGGCTCCGCCCGCATCGCCCGGGCCGCCTTCCTCGCCTCCCTCGAACCCTTCCTCCTCAAGACCGACGACAACCCCGACGGCGCCGCCGACCAGGCCTTCTTCCAAGGCGTCTCCGACACCGCCAAGAACGACCGCTACGCCTACTACACCTCCTTCTACAACGACTTCTACAACCTCTCCGACAACCTCGGCACCCGCATCAGCGAAGAAGTCGTCCGCAACAGCTGGAACGTCGCCGCCAACGGCAGCGCCCACGCCGCCTGGGCCGCCCCCCTCACCTGGCCCACCGACTTCCGCGCCGACATCCCCGAGATCGACGTCCCCGCCCTCATCCTCCACGGCACCGCCGACAACATCCTGCCCATCGACTCCACCGCCCGTCCCTTCCACAAGGCCCTCCCGCACGCCGACTACGTCGAGATCGACGGCGCCCCCCACGGCCTGCTGTGGACCCACGCCGAGGAAGTCAACGACGCCCTCCTCACCTTCCTCGCCAAGTAGTCACCGCCGACGCCACGGTGGCCCACTCCGCGACCCGGCGGTGCGGGCCACCCGGGCACACCGCCGGGCCGCCCGGAGCCGGCACGGGCGGACAGTGGAACACGCCATCGAACGAACCGGAGATACGGCATGGAGCCGGACACCCCCCTCTGCGGCGCGCGCGCCGTGAGCGCGCCCCCGTTCGGCGACGGCGGTACGGCACGCCACGGAGGCGACGACCCGTTTCCCGCTGCCCTCGGCGGGCGGCCCGCGTCGACTCGTGCCCCGGGTGTCCACCGGTCGACGGTGGATCTCCGTGCCGCGCCGCGCACCCCCTCGGTGTCGGACGGCGCCCGGCACGCCGACATGGCGGGCGGGGGCGGTGACCTCGACACCTGCCGGCGCGCCCTCGGCCGGGCCGCGCAGGGCCAGGGGGCCGCGGTGGCGGTGCGGGGCGAGGCCGGCCTCGGCAAGAGCACGCTTCTGGCCGCCCACGACGGCCGGGACGACACGGGGGCGCTGATCCGCGCCGCCGCCGAGGCGGCCACGGCGGCCTCCCGCCCCTTCGCGCGTGGCAGACTCGCCCTCGACCACGGGACATGGCCGAAGCGGCAACGGGAGACGGCGGCGGCGCAGAGTCAACTGCGGTACGCCTACGACCTGTTCACCCGGCTGGGAGCCATCCCCTGGCAGGAGTCCGCGCGTGCCGAACTGCGGGCGGATCGTCCGGATGGCCGCCCGCGGGCTGTCCCACCAGGAGATCGCGGACCGGCTGGCCATCTCGCCACGGACGCTGGCTTCCCATCTGTACAAGGTGTTTCCACGGCTGGGCATCGGCTCCCGACGGGAACTCGACCGCGCGTCGCAGGAACTCGGTGATCACACATGACACGAAGTGCCGTCGAGGCACCGGTGCGGGAGCGTCCGGGGCCGGCTGCCGGCCGGCTGCGTGTGACGTCCGTGCCGGACGCGCCGGCGATGCGGGCCCCGGGAGGGGGTGAGGACCGGGACGCCCTCCCGGTGACGCTCACCCTGACGGCGAGCGACGTGCTGACGGAGGAGGGCGCGCGGGCCTGCCTCCGTGGGGCGTCGGGTGTGCGCGTGGTGCCCTGGGAGGACCGGCACGTTGCCGACGTGGCGGTGGTACTGGCCCACGAGGTCTCCCTGGCGACGCTCAAACGTGCCGAGGAGGCCGCCGGGCCGGACCAGGGGCGGGGAGTGCCGGTGCTGCTGGTGGTGGACTCGATCAGCGAGCGGCACCTGTTGTACGCGGTCGACCGCGGCGTGGTGGGTGTGCTGCTGCGCGGCGAGGTCGGTCACGCCGACATCGTGCGGGCGAGCCGCAGGGCTCTGCGCGGGGAGTCGCCGCTGCCGCCCACCCTGGTGCGCGCGCTGGTCGAGCGGCTGCGCTCGCTGCCCGGGCACCAGCCGGGTTCGTCGGACCTGTCCGCCCGGGAGGTGGACGTCCTGCGGCTGCTGGCCGAGGGGCTGAGCACCGCGGGGGTGGCGGCACGCCTCAACTACTCGGAGCGCACGATCAAGAACGTGCTGCACGATGTCATCACCCGGTGGGGCCTGCGCAACCGGACGCAGGCGGTGGCCTACGCCATCCGCAACGGCGCGCTGTGAGAGCCGCACCGCGCACCGCCGGCCGTCAAGCCACGCCGTGAGAACCGTACCGCCGGCCGATGGCCGTCGAGGCACGGTGTCGAACGCGCCGCGATCCCGTCGAAGCCGGAACACAGCGGAGCCCGGAACCCGGGCACTTCTCGGCCACGCTCGCCGAGCAGGACGACGCCCTGCGCTACGAGTCGGCACGCGCGCGTCTCGCCTTCGGTGAGTGGCTGCGCCGCCGGCACCGGGTGCTGGACGCGCGGTCTCCAGCGGGCCCGGGAGCTGTTCGGCACGCTCGGCGCGACCGCGCGGGAGCGGCGCGCGGCCTCCGAGCTGCCGGCCGCGGGCGAGGCGGTGGACACGTCCCGCCCCGCACGGGCGGAGCAGTACGGCCTGCCGCCCCGCGAGGCGACGGGGTCGAGTCCGGGGCCACAAAGTTTCCACAAGGACTGGTGACACTGAAGTCGCCCGGTCGGTGACGCGCATGTGCTCAGGCGCGTCGGGGCGCCCGTCCTTCCTGAACAGGAGTCCTTGGTATGTCCGCTTACGTGGCCGATGCGGCCGAGACCCGTTACGTCGAGGGACCTTCGGGGGAGCGTTTCGCCTACCGCAGGTTCGGCCGGGCGGGCGGCCGTCCGCTGGTGATGCACATGCGGCTGCGCGGCACCATCGACCACTGGGACCCCGCCTTCCTGGAACCGCTGGCCGCCGGGCGGGAGGTCATCGTCTTCGACAACCGGGGCGTCAACCTCTCCACCGGCAACCCGCCCGCCTCCATGGAGGACATGGTGGAGGGCTCGCTGGCCTTCCTCCACGCGCTCGGCCTGACGGACATCGACGTGCTGGGCTGGTCCATGGGCGGCATCGTCGCCCAGGGCGTGGCACTGGCGGATCCGGAGATCGTCCGTCACCTGGTGGTGGCGGGCAGTTCGGCGGGCGGTGTGCCGGACCTGCCGCCGCCCCCGGCCCGCACCCGGCAGACCATGAGCAAGCCGGTCAACGTCGCCGAGGACTTCCTGTACCTGTTCTTCCCCGAGACCGAGGAGGCGACCGCCGCGGGGCGGGCGTCCCTGGAGCGCCTGGAGTACCGGCTGAAGGACTCGCAGGCGGTCGTCGGCCCGGAGGCGGTACGCGGCCAGCTCGGTGCCATCGGCTCCTTCAAGGGTTTCTGGCACCGGCAGGAGGAACTGACCCTGCCGGTCCTGGTCGCCAACGGCGCCCACGACGTCATGATCCACGCCTACGCCAGCTACGCGATGTCACAGAAGCTCCCCCACGCCAAGGTGATCCTCTACAGCGACGCCGGGCACGGCTTCCTCTTCCAGCACCCCGACGACTTCGCCCACGAGATCAACCGCTTCCTGTCCGCCTGACCCGTGGCCCGCAGGGGCGCCGGCGGTGCGGGCGTCACATGGCGTTGGCTTCGTCGAAGGCCCTCAGCGCGTCGCGCAGGGCGGCCCGGGAGGTGATGCCCAGCTTGGGGAACACCCGGTAGAGGTGGGCGCCGGCGGTGCGGGGCGAGATGTTGAGCTGCCGGCCGATCTCCTTGTTGGACAGGCCGCTCGCCGCGAGTTCCGCGATGCGGCGCTCCTGCGCGCTCATCCTCACCCCGGCCCTGGCGTCGGCGACCCCGACGCCCACGCCGGCCGCGCGGAGCTCGTCCCGCGCGCGCTGTGCCCAGAGCGGGGCCTTCAACTGCTGCTCGAACAGTTCCAGCGCCACGCTCAACTGGACGCGCGCGGCCGTGTACTCCCGACGCCGGCGGAGCCACTCGCCGTACCACAGCCGGACACGGGCGTGTTCGAAGGTCCACAGGGAGGCGTCCGGCACCGCGAGGGCAGCCTCGTACGCCGCGCCCGCCTCGTCGTCGGGCGCGGCGACCGAGGCAGCCGCGGCGAGGATGAGCGCGTGGTGCGGTGAGATGGCGTCCAGACGTGCCTGCCGGCCCGCCTCGACATGGGCGCGGGCCTCCGCGGTTCTGCCGGTGCGCATCGCGGACTCCACGAGGTCCAGGAACACCCGTGAGAAATGCGGGAAGTGCGAGGGCAGTTCTCCCGGCGGGGTCAGCGCGGAGGTCAGCAGGTATGCCTCCTCGAAGTCGCCGCGGCCGACCGCGGCGCGGGCCCAGGTCTCGTTCACCGTGGACATCAGCAGCTGCATGCGGCGCGGCTGGGCCCACGCGGTGATGGTGTCGCAGTGCCGGCGCAGCGCCTCCTCGTCCCCGCGGCCGGACGCCACCATGGCCAGTCCGTACGTGAAGATGATGTGGATGAGGTTGTACTCGTGCTCGGTGGCGTCCGCGAAGCCCTGGGACGCGATCGCCTGGATCTTGTCCCATTCACCCCGCATGAACGCCTCGTGGGCGCGGGCGACCACGCCGAAGCGCAGGCCGTCGTACGCGCTGTGCCCGACGGCCTCCCGCCACACACCGTCGTAGTACGTGAAGCAGTCGAGGTACATGGCCGTGTAGATCAGCCAGTTGACGCGCCACAGGGGCGTGTCGCAAGACAGCGCGGCCGTCGCCCTGTCCAGTCGTTCCCGCACGTCATGAGCGGTCCGCGCGGGATCGGCGACGCAGTCGAAGCACATGCGCGCGGAGTCGGAGATCCGGTCGAGCGCGCGGTACACGGGCGGCCACAGTTCCGCACGGCCTCCCCACACCGCCGCGTTGAGCAGGACGTAGAACGCGTCGTCGAACGCGTCCACGTCCTTCGGGGCGGTGCTGCCGCGCGCCGCCTCCATGGCGGGGGGCAGGATGCGGTAGACCGCGTCGATGTCTCCCTCCCGGTGGAACTGCACGTAGCCCGCGGCTGCCGCGCCCCGCAGCGATTCCGCGGTCTGGCCGGCCAGTTCGTGGGCCGTTCCCAGGAGACCGGCGATGCCGGCGGCGAACGCGGCCTGCTCCAGGCGGCGGACGCGTTCGGTGGAGTCCTGGCTGAGTTCGGCGGCACGGCGGTACGCCGTGGCGGCCTCCGCGGCGCCGCCACGGGCCATGGCCCGCTCCGCGGCACGGGTGAGTTCGACGGCGACCGCCTCGTCGGGGTCGTCCGCGGCGTGGGCGAGGTGCAGGGCACGTCGCTCCGGCTCGGCCTTCAGCACCTCGGCCAGCGCACGGTGCGCGGCTCGGCGGCGTCCGGCCGGGGACATGTGCACCACACAGGAGCGGACCAGAGGATGCCGGAAGGTGACCTGCTCCGCGACGTGGTCGATACGGACCAGTCCGGTGCGCTCGCTCGTCTCCAGCAGACCGTCGTCCCACTCCTCGCCCCCGGCGTCGAAGGCGGCCCGGATGTCACCCAGATTTCCGGGGCGCTCTCCGTCCAGGGCGGTCAGCAACAGGGCGAAACGTGCCACGGAGCCGAGCCGCCGGATGCGGTCGGCGAACACGCTCTCCAGCCGGCTGTTGAGCGGCAGGTTGGTCGGCAGGGCTTCGGCGCCGTCCCGCTGGGCGTCGGTGAGCCGGCTCGGCAGCTCCACCAGGGCGAGCGGGTTGCCTTCGGCCTCGTCCAGCAGGCGCCGCCTGGTCGTCTCGGCCAGCCCCGGGTGACTGCTGTCGAGCAGCACCAGCGCGTCGGGGGCCGACAGCGGACCGACGTCGAGCACGTGCAGACCCGTGGGGTCGAGGAAGCCGTGCGCTCCGCTGCGCGCGGCCATGATGAAGGCCGCCCGGCAACTGCCGAGCCTGCGGGTGATGAACGTCAGCACCTCGGCGCTGGAGCGGTCGATCCAGTGCACGTCGTCCACCACCACGCACAGTGGCCACCGCTTGGACGCGGACTGGAGGAGCGCCAGCGCCGCCGCCGAGATGGCGAAGCGTCCCGGCGCCGAGCCCTCACGGATGGAGAGCGCCTGCTCCAGCACACCGCTCTGGAAGGCCGGCAGCGCCGCGAGGTGATCGAACAGCGGATAGAGGAGCTGGTGCAGCGCGGAGAACGCGAGTTCCTGTTCGCTCTCGACTCCGACGACCTGGAGCACGCGCAGTCCGCCCGCCCGGGCACGGGCGGTCACGGCGTCCAGCAGCGCTGTCTTCCCCACCCCGGGGTCGCCTTGCAGCAGCAGCGCTGCACCTTCGTTCTCCGCCTCGACCAGCAGCGCTTCGAGAGCGTGCGACTCGGACGTACGGCCCACCAACGACAAGGTTCCTCCCACGCCGGAGGACGGTTGCCCCTGCCGGCGCTCGTATGGTGCCTGACGGCGGGCGGGCGACGCATCAGTCGGTCGACTCGTATCGGCCGGGCTTCAGGGCGCTTCGGCCAGGAAGGCCAGCACGTCCCGCGCGACCTCCTCGTGGTGCTGGAACAGGAAGCCGTGACCGGCGTCGGGATACGTTCTCACCCGTGCGTCGGGCAGCAGGCCCGCGAGCAGGCGGGACGCGCCGGGCGGGGTGACGAGGTCGTTGTCCCCGTGCACCACCAGCGCGGGTTGTCTGATCGCGGGGAGCCTCTGCAGAGCGCCGTGGTCCGGGACGCCCCACTCGGTCATCGCCTCGTACTGCGCCTGCCGGGCCACTCGGCCGGCCGGCAGGTCCCGGTCGTGCTCCCGCTCGATGTGCCTGCCCAGGAACTCCAGGCCGCTGCGCTGACTGGACTCGGTGTGATGGAAGAAGAGGTACAGGTAGTCCTCCAGGCTCGGCTGGTCGACGTCGGCGCGGGCGAAGAAGTCGTCCGGCCGGCCGAGGATCCCCGGGCCGCCGCGCGGGGCGGTGGCCGCCAGCACCAGGCGGCGGACGGCGGCGGGGCGCAGCAGGGCCAGTTCCTGGGCCGTGTAGCCCCCCATCGAGAAGCCCAGCAGGTCCGCCTGCCGTATCCCGACGGCGTCCATGAAGGCGAGGGTGTCCACGGCCGTTTCCGCGATGGTGCGGGGGGTGCGGCCGGTGCTCAGACCGACCCCGGCGTTGTCGAAGGCGATGACGTCGCGTTCCGCCGCCAGGGCGTTGACCAGTGCCGGGTCCCAGCTGTCCAGGACGCCGCGGAAGTGGGGGAGCATGAGCAGCGGCGGTGGGGGGCCGGAGGGACCGCAGCGCCGATAGGCGTATCTGACGCCGTTGGGGGCGTCGACGACGTGGTTCGGTGCGTCGATGTACATGTCGGCTCCTTCGCCGGGGCCCTGCTTCCCGCTCGGCGGGGAGCAACGTATGCCGTCGAGTGTGATGACGGACCGGGGCCGGGGCATCGGGCATTTGACCATGCGGGAAGGTGTCGCCGGGGCGAGCGGAGGGGCGGTGTTCCGACGGGCGGCCGGACCGGGTCACCCTCCGGGGGCACGCGTCGGAGTGCTTGGCGGGCCGAACGTCGCCTGAGGGCCCGCCGTTCCTGCTCGCCGAGCCCGCCCCAGACGCCCGCCTCCTCCAGGGGCACCCGAGGTCGGTGGGGCGTCTGGCCCCGCGGCAGTTGCAGAGCGCGCTGTTGGCGGCGGGACTCACCCATCGGGCACCCACATCCGGGCGACATGTATGCGGTCAACACGTGTGCACTACCGAGCAAATGACCGGCCACTGCACATGCTTGCGCTCGGCTATGATCACACACATGCACTCCACCGACACATACCCGCCCTCACACATGTTCGGGACGGGGACAGGCCGATGAGAATCAGCATCGTGGGTGGGGGCATAGCCGGCCTGACCTGCGCCCTGAGCCTGCACGCCGCCGGATTCCAGCCGCGGGTCCGGGAGGCGGCACGGACCATCGAGGCCGTCGGCGTGGGGATCAACCTGCTGCCGCACGCCGTCCGGGAACTCGCCGAACTCGGCCTGGCCGACGAACTCGCCGCCATCGCGCTGCCCCCGCAGCGGCTGAGCTACCACGACCGGTCCGGCGCACCCGTGTGGGAGGAGCCGCTCGGACGCGCGGCCGGTTACGCCTGGCCGCAGTACTCCGTGCACCGGGGGCGGCTGCACATGATGCTGCTGGCGGCGGTGCGCGAGCGCCTGGGGCCGGACGCCGTCCGCACCGGCCTGCTGTTCCAGCGCTTCGAGGAGACGGCCGACGGCATCCGGACCCGCTTCCTGGACCGGGCGAGCGGTGAGCCGACGACGGAGGACGCCGACCTGCTGATCGGTTCCGACGGCATCGACTCCGCCGTCCGCGCCCAGCTGTACCCCGGTGAGGGGCCCTCCCACTGGAACGGCGTGCACATGTGGCGCGGGATCGCGCCGTTCCCGCACATCCTCGACGGCCGTTCGATCGTGGTGGCCGGCGGCACACCCGGCGAGAAATTCGTCGCCTACCCGATCGACGACCCGGCGACCGAGGGCGGCGAAGCCCTGATGAACTGGGTGCTGGAGGTGCGGCACACGCGCTCCGCCGAAGCGCTGGACCGCTCGAACCGCCGTATCACGCCGGCCGAGGCCCGCGCCGGCCTGGCGGGCTGGAGCCTGCCCTGGATCGACCTGGAGGCGCTGGCCGAGCGGTCCTCGGCTGTCTTCGAGTACCCCATGCTCGACCGGGACCCGTTGCCGCGGTGGAGCTTCGGACGGGTCACCCTGCTCGGCGACGCCGCACACCCGATGTTCCCGATGGGCATGAACGGCGGGTCCCAGTCCATCGTCGACGGCCGGGTGCTCGCCTGGTGCCTGGCCCGGGAGAGCGACCCCGAAGCCGCGCTGCGCCGCTACGACGAGATGCGCCGCCCGCTGGTCAACGCGATCGTGCTGGGCAACCGGGAACTGGGACCGGAGGCGATCATCGCGCGCGCCGCGGAGCACGGGGGTCCGCTGCCCGCCGACGAGGCCGAGAAGATCGCGCATGGCTACAAGGAGCTGACCCAGGCAGAGGTGGCCCAGGTCAACGGCCATGCGTCATGGACGGTCCCGGGTCACCCCACCGACGGCTTCCGTCCGAGCCGGTAAGTCGATCGACAGATCACCGAGGACGGGGGGAAGGGGAGAATCGGGGGCGAGGCGGCCCGCTGCCGCGTCGGGCCTGCGTCGGGTGACATGTCGTCACCCGACCGCGTTCGACGCGGCAGCGGGCAGGCCGCACACCCCCGATGAACCAGGAGACCACACCCATGGGAACCGACCAGCGCGTCCTGCACCGGATCACGGAGATGGCGGACGAGGAACGCAGACTGCGGGACGCCCTCGCCGGGGCCGGCGCGGACCGCGCCGCGGAGCGCGACCGACTCGGCGCGCTCGAACGGGAGTTGGACCAGTGCTGGGACCTGCTGCGGCAGCGGCGGGCCAGGGCCGAGTTCGGGGAGGACCCCGACGGGGCGCGGGTACGGCCGCAGTCCCAGGTGGAGAACTACCAGTCCTGACCGGGCCGTGGCTCACGGCAGGACGCGCGAGGCCGACGCGGGCCACGCGGTGTATCCGGAAGTTGGGTCGCTTGGGTCCCTGATGCCCCGTCCGGACGCCTGTGACGTGCACGATTGCCCGGCACGCCGACAGCGACCGAAGAGTTCTCGGTCGCTGTCGGCGATGCGATGCGGGGAGCGGCGCGGCTGCTCAGTCCGCCCAGGAGGCGAACAGCGCGTTGAGTCCCTCCGCCATGGTCGGGTGCGCGATCATCCCGTCCCGCAGACGGGTGAACGGCATCTCGGCCCACATGGCCGTCTGCACCACGGACAGCACCTCCGCCGATTCGGGGCCGAGCAGGGCCGCACCGAGGATCTGCTCGGTGTCCCGGTCGACCACCGCCTTCCACAGACCCCGCGTCTCCCGCAGTGTGCGCGCCCGCGGGATGGCCTTGACCGGCAGCTTCGCGACCCTGATGGAACGGCCCGTGGCGCGGGCCTGCTCCTCGGTGAGGCCGACGCGGGCGAGTTCCGGGTCGGTGAACAGGTTCCGGGGCACCAGCCGGCCGGCCGTACTGCGGGAACCGCCGGCGATGTTGGCCTTGACGATGCGGTAGTCGTCCAGCGACACGTGGGTGAACTGCGGGCTGCCGGCCACGTCGCCCACCGCCCAGGTGTGCGGGGCGTCGGTCGCGAGCCTGTCGTCCACCCGTACGAACCCGCGGTCGTCGGTCCGGACCCCCGCCGCCTCCAGGCCGAGGTCGCGCGTGACGGGGTCCCGGCCGGTCGCCGCGAGGATGTCGTCGGCGGTCAGGGTCCGCCCGTCCTCCAGCAGCACCCGCACCGTCTGCCGCTCCCGGACCACTTCCTTCACCGCGACGTCGGTGATCAGTTCGACGCCGTCCTCCCGGAGGTATGCCGCCAGGGCCGTGGCGATATCGCGGTCCTCGCTCCGCAGCAGGTGGGGGCCGCGTTCCAGGACCGTCACCCGGCTGCCGAACGCGGCGAACATGTGGGCGAACTCCAGTCCCACGTAACCGCCGCCGAGGACCAGGAGCCGGTCCGGGACACGGCGCAGGTCCATGATGCTCTCGCTGGTCAGCGGCTCCGCCTCGGCGAGTCCGGGGATGTTCGCGATGTGCGGCGTCGTCCCCGTGTTGATCACCACGTCGGTGCCGCGTACGACACGGCGGCCTCCGTCGTTGAGGTGGATCTCCACCGTGCGCTCCGCCACGAAGCGCGCGGTGCCCAGGACGAAGTCCATGCCGCTGTCCAGGAACTGCCGGTGGTTGAGCTCGACCATGTCGGAGACGACGCCGTCCTTGTGCGCGCGCAGCAGCTCCAGATCCACCTGCGGCGTCCCCAGCCGCAGCCCCAGCGACTCGGCGCTGCCGGCCCTGCGGGCCAGCCGGGCACTGGTCACCAGCGTCTTGGTGGGGATACAGGCGACGTTGATACAGGTGCCGCCGATCATGCCCCGCTCCACCATGACCACCCTGCCGCCGGCCCGCGCGGTGTCCATGGCGAGCGTCTTGCCGGCCTTGCCGCCACCCACCACCAGCAGGTCCACGTCCTCCACGAGTTCCTCCGCAACGTTCATTCCCTCTCCGTCCTCCTCGGCCGTGTACCAGTGGTGGGGCGGGGCGGCCGGCGCGTCGCCGGCCGCCCCGCCCCAGGTTCGCCGCTCTCCCGGCCGGACGCATCAGTCGAATGACCACCCGTCCCCGCGGCGCGAGGCGGGACACCCTTCCCTCCCGGCCGTGACGGGGGCGGGGCGGCGTGCCCGCCGGCCCGCCCGGGGCACGGGTCGCTGGGTCGTCACGGGTGGTGCGGCGGCCCCGACGGCGGGGGGCCGGGTGCCGTTCACCCCGGTGAGTCAACCGACTGATGACCGCCCAGCGGGCCCGCACCTACCTTTTCGGCGTCCGGACGGTGAAAGGAGGACGCCTCGATGCCCGTGACAATGACACCGCGTCGACGCATCGGCGGAGAACAGGGTCCGGTACCAGCGGTACGTTTCACGCTGCTGGGCCCGGTGCGGGCCTGGCGGGCCGAGGAGGAACTCCCGCTCGGCCCGCGCCAGCAACGCCTGCTCCTCGCGGCGCTGCTGGCGGGCGCGGGACGGCCCGTCCCGCTGACGGAACTCATCGGCCTGCTGTGGGACGGTGACCCGCCGGTCAGCGCGGTGAACGCGGTCCACCGGTACGTCGGCTCGCTGCGGCGGCTGCTCGAACCGGGGCTGCCGGTCAGGTCGTCCGGCCGGTGGCTCGTCCGGCAGGCGGGGAGCTACCTGCTGCGTGTCGACGCGGACGGTCTGGACCTGCTCAGGTTCCGCGACCTCGTCCGGCAGGCCCGCGCCACGGCCGCCACGGGTGACCTCCCGGCGGTCGTCGACATGTATCTGGAGGCGCTGGACCTGTGGCAGGGCCACTGCGCGGAGGACCTGGGCGCCGTCACCGCGGTGCACCCGGCCTTCGCCATGGTGGAACACGAATACGCTCCGGTCGTGTGCGAGGCGGCCACCGCGGCCCTGGGCTGCGGCCGGGCCGGCTCCGTGCTGCTCTCCGTGCGGCAGGCCGCCGACCGCTGCCCGCTCGACGAAGCGCTCCAGGCGTCCCTGCTGCTCGTGCTGGCCGCGGACGGCAAGCAGGCGGAAGCGATCATGCTGTACCAGACCGTCAGGGCCCGGCTGTCGGACGAACTCGGGGTCGATCCCGGCGCGGAACTGCGGGCCGCCCACCAGAGCGTGCTGCGTGGCAGTCCGCCGGAGGCACGGGTGCCGGCGTCCACCGGGTCCGCGGCACCGCCCGCCGCCCCGCCTCCGCGATCCGGGCCGCCGTGGATCGAACCGGCCCAGCTACCGCCGGACCTGCCCTTCTTCACCGGACGCGAGCGAGCCCTCGACCAGGCGCTGGACACCGCGCACCGGGTCGGCGACGGCCTGCGCGTCGTGGCTGTCGACGGCATCCCCGGGGTCGGCAAGACCGCGCTGACGGTCCACTTCGCCCACCGCGTGGCGGCGGACTTCCCCGACGGGCAGCTCTACACGGATCTGGGCGGCTTCGCGGCGCACGGTGACCCCGCGGATCCGGGTGAGGTGCTGCACGGGTTCCTGGAAGCCCTGGGCGTGGACCGGCACCGTATCCCCGCCTCCCCGGCGGCCCGGTCGGCGCTCTTCCGCAGCGTCCTGTCCGGGCGTCGCGTGCTCGTGGTGCTCGACAACGCGTTCGACGCGGACCAGGTGCGACCACTGCTGCCCGGAACCTCCGAGTGCATGGTCGTGGTGACCGGCCGGAGCCGGCTGATCGGTCTGGCCGCCGCACACGGAGCACGGCTGCTCTCCCTGGACCTGCCCTCGGTGGCCGAGGCGACGGCGTGCTTCCTCCGACGTGTCGGCCCCGCGCGGACCGACGTCGACGTGGCCGTCGTCGAGGAGATCGTGGCGCGCTGCGGCCGGCTGCCGCTCGCCCTGGCCCTCGTGGCCGCCCGCGCGGCGAGCCGCCCCGAGCAGCCGCTGACCCGGCTGGCCGCCGAACTGGCCGCCGCGCAGGGCGGTCTCGGCGGCTTCGACGAGGAGGACAGCGCCAACGCCGTGCGCGGTGTCTTCTCCTGGTCCTACCGGACGCTCGGTGCCGAGGCCAAGCGGCTCTTCCGGCTGCTGCCCCTGCACCGGGCCTCCGACGTGAGCACGGCCGGCCTGGCGAGTGCGGCCGGTATCTCGCGGGACGCGGCGGCCACGGCTGCCGGTGAGCTGGTGCGCGCCCGTCTGCTGGAGGTCCGGGGCCGTGACCGGTACGGCGCGCACGACCTGGTACTGGCCTACGCGGCCGAGCTCGACGGTCCGGGGGAAGCGGACCGTCCAGCCGCTCCGCGACGCTCGTACGTGCACTCCCGTCGGTCCGCGCCGCCCGTGGCACGGCCGCTGCCCGGCCGAGCCGACGCACACCTGGAGGGGGTCCTGTGACACCACAAAGTTTCCACTCCCCGTTCCGCATGCTGTGCGCGGGCAGCGCGTGGCCCGCTCCGGAACGGACGGCGAGCCCGCGGAAAGCCGCCCCGGCTTCACCACCCCCAGGATTCCGATCCCGTTCCGGCAGGAGAGACATGTCCGCTGTCACCCACCACACCGCTCCTACGCAGTTCGTCGAGGCCGACGGTGTCCGCTACGCCTACCGCCGGCTCGGCTCCGGCGGCGAGGTGCCCCTCGTCATGCTCCAGCACTTCACCGGCAACCTCGACAACTGGGACCCCGCCCTCGTCGACGCACTCGCCGCCGAACGCGAGGTCGTCCTGGTCGACTACCCCGGCGTCGCCTCCTCCACCGGCGCCCCCGCCACCACCGTCGCGCAGATGGCACAGCAGATCATCACCTTCACCGCCGCCCTCGGCCTGGAACAGATCGACCTGCTCGGCTTCTCCATCGGCGGCTTCGCCGCCCAGGACATCGCGCTGGTCAGGCCCCGCCTGGTCCGCCGTCTCGTCCTCGCCGGAACCGGCCCCAAGGGCGCCCCCGGCATGCACGGCTGGCGGGGGGACATCGAGACGCACGCCCGCGCCGAGGTGCCCACCGGCGAGGACCTGCTCCACATCTTCTTCGCCCACACCGAGACCGGCCAGGCCAAGGGCGTGGAGTTCCTCGGCCGGTTCACGGCCCGCACCGAGGGCCGGGACGTGCCCAGCAGCCTCGCCTCACGCGACGCCCAGTACGACGCCGTACTGGAGTGGGGCATCCCCGACCACTCCGCCTTGCAGCGCCTCACCGGCATCCAGTGCCCCACGCTCATCATCCAGGGCGACGACGACCTGATGATCCCCACGAAGAACAGCTACCTGATGGCCGGCCTGATCCCGGACGCGCGGATCCGGATCTACCCCGACGCCGCCCACGCCTCGCTGTTCCAGTACCCCGCCGAAGCCGCCGAGGACGTCAACGCCTTCCTCGGCTGATCCCCGCCACCTCATCAGGAGAACACCATGTCCGACCTGCTCAGCACCATCTTCGACGCCTACGGCGGGCGCACCCGCTGGGAAGAGGCCCGCCGGATCACCGCCCGGCAGTTCTTCGGCGGCGCCCTGTGGGGCATGAAGGGCCACCCCGGCGCCCTCGACGACGTCGACGTCACCGTCGACCTGCGCCGCCAGTACGTCACCCAGAAGCCGTTCTTCCACCCCGACCACCACACCGCGTTCTCCGCCGACCGCGTGGCGGTGGAGGACTCCGACGGCAACGTGGTCGAGGAACTGACCGATCCCCGCGCCTCCTTCGCCGGCCACGACCTGATGACGCCGTGGACGAGGCTCCAGCTCGCCTACTTCTCCGGCAGCGCCATGTGGACGTATCTCGCCGAGCCGCTCTCGCTCACCTACCCCGGCGTGCGTACGGAGGAGATCGGCCCGTGGACGGAGGACGGGGAGAAGTTCCGGCGCCTGCACATCACCTTCCCCGACAGCATCGCCACCCTCAGCACCGAGCAGACCGTGTACGTCGACGCGCAGGGCCTGATCCGCCGACGCGACTACAGCGTGGAGATCGCCGGCAACACCCCCGCCGCGCACTACGTCTCCGGCCACCAGGAAGTCTCCGGACTGGTCGTCCCCACCACACGGATGATCTACAGCCGCGACGACAACGGCAACAAGGTCCCCGAGCCGCTCGTCGTCTTGGTCCGGCTCGAAGACGTCGCGGTGTCCTGACCCGCCGGCGCACCTCCGCCGCGGTGGACCCGGTCGGGACGGGCACCACCGCGGCGCTCCGGTGCACGGCGGCGTGCTCGGTACCGAGCCGCAGAGTCCGGGGCCGTCCGAACGGCCCCCGCCCTCATCACGACCCATCCGACCAGGAGAACCCTGCGACATGACCACCACCATGCGCGCCGTCGCCTACCGCGCGTCCCTGCCGGTGACCGACGACGAGAGCCTCCTCGACGTCAGGCTGCCCGTGCCCGAACCCGGCCCCCGGGACCTCCTCGTCCAGGTCGAGGCCGTCGCCGTCAACCCGGTCGACCACAAGGTCCGCAAGAACCAGGACCCGAACGGCCGTGAGCGCGTGCTGGGCTGGGACGCCGCCGGCACGGTCGTCGCGACCGGCTCCCAGGTGGAGAACTTCAGGCCCGGCGACGAGGTGTTCTACGCCGGAGCACTCGACCGGCCGGGTGCCAACTCCGAGTACCACGCGGTCGACGAGCGTCTCGCCGCCCTGAAGCCGACCACGCTGACCTTCACCGAGGCCGCGTCGCTGCCCCTGACCTCGCTCACCGCGTGGGAAGGTCTGTTCGAGCGGATGGGACTGCACCACGACCTGATCGACGAGACGGGTTCCCTGCTGGTGACGGCGGCGGCCGGCGGTGTCGGAGCCGTGGTCGGTCAACTGGCCCGCGGGCTCACCGATCTGACGGTGATCGGGACGGCGTCCCGGCCGGAGACGGTCGACTTCGCCCGCCGCATGGGCGCCCACCACGTCGTGGACCACCACCAGGCGTTGCTGCCGCAGCTCGCGGAGGTGGCCCCCAACGGCATCGACCATGTCTTCAGCACCGCGGGGACCGACCGCGACCTGGCGGCCTACGCCGAGGCCCTCAACCCGTTCGGGCAGATCGTCGCGATCGACGACGTCGAGGACCTGCCCGTCGGCCTGCTGAAGCCGAAGAGCATCGGCTTCCACTGGGAGTTCATGTTCACCCGCTCCCTGTTCCGGACCGTGGACATGGACCGGCAGGGCGAGATCCTCACCCAGGTGGCCCGCCTCGTGGACGCCGGTGTCATGGTCAGCACCGCGACCCGGGACCTGGGCCCCGTCAACGCGGCGAATCTGCGGGAGACCCACGGCATCATGGAATCCGGCACCGCCATCGGCAAGATCACCCTCACCGGCTTCTGAAACAGCCGGCAGAGGTGTCGCCGCATGCCCGGTCCTGACGGTTCGGGCAGGAGAGTTGCACGTTGGTGCCTCGTCCACGGCGGACCCAGGTGTCATGAGCTCCTAGGGGGGAACGTGAGCGAAGCGGCTTCGGGCACATGAGGCGTGCTTTCCGCAAGCGCCGCCGGAGAGGGACTCGTGACGACGTGAACATCGTGATCGAAGCTGGTGTGACGGCGGGCATCGCCGAGGACGGGGTGCTCACGTTGCTGTCGCCCCACGGCGCTCCCCACGTCTACGCGCCCGAGGCTTGCGCCATGTGGATCGCCCTGCGACTGCACGGTGGGGACGTCCAGGCCGCCGCCGCGGTGCTCGGGAGCGCGTGGAACGCCGACGTCCCGGCGGTTCGCCGGCTGCTCCTGGAGCAGGTGGCCGACTGGCAGCGGGCCGGCCTGGTGAAGACGTCTCCCGAACCCGTCCACGCCTCCTGACGGTGGAGCCCACGGCAGCACCGGCCTTGCCCGCGTGCGCCTCGGCGAACTGCCGGCGGCCGGCACCTCGTTCGCCCCAGGGCACGGACGGCTGGCGGATCCGGCCGTCCCGCGGGTGCCGGGCGTCCCGTCGCGGGCCGTAGTTCAGCCTCGACTGCCCGCCGGAGCGGACGGCAGCCGGCGCAGCGTCACCAACTGCCGTACGGCGTGCGGGCCGTGGGCCATGAAGAGGCCGGCCGGTCGCACGCGCTGCGCACACTGCGCCAACAGGACGCCTGCCGTGCGCTCCTGGGCGGACGAAGCGCGCCCCCTGCCGGTCGAGCGGGCACCGGTGCGGTGGTGCCGATCGCCCCGTTCACCGGAAGAACGCGGCTGTCACGCTCTGATCGCGTTGAGGGCCAGGTCGAGGGAGCGCATGGCCGCGCTCTCGTCCCGCGTCGCCTTGCCGCGCAGGCTCGCGCCCTCGAAGGCGTCGATCAGGAAGGCGGCGAGGTCACACGCGGGTTCCCGGGACGTGATCTCCCCCGACCGCTGCCCCTCCTCGATCACCGGGGCCAGCTCGCCGACCCACGCGGCGATGCTGCGGCATACGACCGTGCCGACCTCCTCGCCGACCATGGGTCCCTCGCTCGCCATGGTCATCAGCAGGCATCCGTACTCGACGCCGGTGGAAATGGTGCGCGAGTCCTGGGCGGCGAAGTGTGCGCGCAGCCGCTCCACCGCCGACAGGCCCTCGGCGGCGAGCATGCTCACATCCGTCCCGCGGCTGTAGCGGCGGACGATCTCGGCGGCGAGTTCCTGCTTGCTCTTGAAGTGGTTGTAGAAGGAGCCCTTGGGCACACCCGCGGCATGGGTGATGTCCGCGACGCTGGCGCCGTTGAAGCCCTGACGACGGAACACGGTCTCCGCGTGTTCGATCAGCTTTCCCCTGACGCTCACCTGAGGCATGGCACTCAATATGGCCGGTCGGCTTACGGTTGTCAAAGTTGATGTTGACTTCTAAGACGACCAGTCATATTGTCGCCGTGGGGGTCTGTCCACCCTCCTCGCCCTACCGTCACCACACCGCCCGAGCCCCGGCCGCAGCGGTCGCAGAGAGGAAGAACTCCGTGTTCGAACGCATCCTGGTGGCCATCGACCCCAGCGCCGCCCGGAAGACGGCACTCCAGATGGCCGGTGAGCTGGCCCGCCCGGCGAACGCGACGGTCCACGTGCTGCACGTCGTGCCCTCCATGGTCGCCGGCGACACCGTCGTGAAGCTGGAGGAAGAAGCACAGGGCGAGGCGATCCTGGAGGAGGCCCTGGCCACCCTCCGCGACCTCGGTGTCGAGGCCGAGGGGCAGCTGGCGCACAGCCTGACGAACCAGGTGCCCGCCGCCATCTCCGCCGCGGTGGAGGACTTCAAGGCGGACCTGCTGGTCGTCAGCCCCCACCACCGTGGCGCGGTCGCGGCCTTCTTCAACCCGCGGGTCAGCGACGCCGTCGCGCACGCAGGCGGAATCGCCGTCCTGCTGGCTCCCGAGGTGAGCCGGTAACACCGAACGGTGGTGATGGCACGGCGCTGGTACGCCTCTTCTCCCGTGGTGGACGGTCTGCCGTTGCTGGCGGAACCGGAGTTCTGGGCCGCCCATCCGGTCGACCTGTACGACGGAGCGCTGGTGGAGTCCTTCGGCGTGGACCCGGCGGACGCCGAAGGCATGCTGGAGCGCTTGGGTGACAAGGCTGCCCGGCCGGCGTTCCGGATCCCGCTCGCGGGCGGGCACGGCATCCTCGTGCACTACAACAGCGGCGAGGAGTACACGTCCACCGACTACTTCATCGTCCATCCCGACTGGCGGACCGACGGCCTGGTCCTCTCCAGCACGGACGAGGACCGCATCGGCCCCGGCCTGTGCTGGCCCGAACTCGCCGCGCTGCTCGACGCCCCGGGGGACGGGGAGGGAGTGACCGATCCGCACGCCCGGCTTCTGCTGTTGCTGCCCGTCCTGGGCGACACGGACGTCCCGGCCGGAGCCGTCGCCCGGGTGCGGCAGGCGCTGATCGCCCAAGGCGCCCCGGACGACTGTGGGGCCCTGGCCCGCCGGCTCCTTCAGGGGCACCCCATGTGGGGAGCCGCCACCTGGTCGTACGACGAGGACGAGCGCGCCTGGATCTGCGCGGGCGAACACAGCCCCCGCAAGACGCCCCTCGGTGATCACCTCCCGGACGCACAGCGCACGGCCCTGGAGGACTGCCTCACGCCGGCGGCCGGCTGATCCGGCCAGGCGGCACTGGGTTCCGGCACCGTCGGCGCCCTGGCCTGCCGTGAACTTCTCGCGAGTCCGCCACTCCCTCCGTGGCGGGAGCGGCACGGGTCACGTTCGTCCCCGACATGACGCTCACCCCGTACGCGCGGGAGGGGCGGCCCCGGACGCCCCGGGCCACCCCTCCCCTTCACCGCGCGGGACGCGTCAGCCGAGGTCGCGCACCTTGATGGTGTGGATGCCGCGGCCGTGGGTGGCCGCGTACAGGGTCCTGCCTTCGGGGCTCAGCTTCAGCTGGAGCACGGCGACGGCCGGGAGGCCGCCGACCCGCTGCCACTTGGTACGGCCGGGCGCGCGGTAGACGACGCCCAGGTCGGTGGGGACGGCGAGGCCGCCGTTCGGCGTGACGACCGCGGAGTCGGCCGGCACGTCGGGCAGGTCGGCGGAGATGTCCTTCCAGGTGGTTCCTCCGTCGGTGGACTCGAAGACGTGGCCGACGCCGGCGCCGGGGCCCTCGGTCCAGTGCCGGGAGAAGCCGTTGACCGCGAGGAAGACGTGGTCGGCGTTCTCCGGGTCGACGGCGAAGCCGCTAGCCGACCCGGTCGCGTCGGCGACGGCGGACAGCGGGCCGGTCGGTCCCGGTCCCGCTGCCGCGGGCGGCGGCGCGGGCCGGGCCGTCGGGCAGGGTGAAGGTGAAGACCGCCGTCGCCGCCGCGATCGCGGCGAGGGCGAGATACGCGTGCTGGTACGCGCTGACGGGTGGTGCCGCGCCGGTGTCCGGCGGGGTGCCGAGGACGAGGGCCGTGGTCACCGCGGCCGGCGCCAGCGCGCCGCCGGTCTGGCGGACGACGGTGTTCAGCATGGTGGCCTGCGCGAGGTCCGTGCGGTCGACGGTGGCCAGGGAGGCGACCGTGGTCGGTATGAAGAAGCAGCCGATGGCGGCCCCGAACAGGAACATGTAGCCCCGGAAGGTCCACACGCCGGTGTCCGCGTCGCAGGTGGCGAGGAGCACCAGCACCGCGCTGACCCCGGTCAGGCCGCAGCCGACGATCAGGCGCGGACCGACCCTGGCGTACAGGACGCCGACGATCTGCACGGTCAGCAGGACGCCGAACGCCTCGGGGAAGGTGGTCAGTCCCGACTCCAGCGCCGTACGGCCCTGGGCCTGCTGGAGGAAGAGAGGGCTCAGGTACAGGGCGCCCATGATGGGGACAAGGCCGACCAGATTGATCAGGTTGGTGTCCCGGAAGAGCCGGTCGGCGAACAGCCCGAGCCGCAGCAGGGGGTGAGCGGTGCGCAGTTCGACGGCGACGGCGGCGGCCAGCAGCACCGCGCCGAGGACGAGGGAGACGAGGACGGCGGCGGAGGTCCAGCCGCGGTTGGGTCCCTCGCTGACGCCGAACATCGCGCTGCCCAGCGCCCCCGCGCTCAGCAGCAGGCCCGGCAGGTCGAAGCGGCCTGGCCGGCCGCCACGGTCGCCGGCCAGGAACAGGGCGCCGAACAGTACGGCCGGCAGGCCGACCGGCAGATTGACGTAGAAGACCCACCGCCAGGACAGGTGGTCCACCAGCAGCCCGCCCAGCACGGGGGCGGCGGCCGGGGCGATCTGCTGCGGAATGATCATGTAGCGGGAGATGCGCACCTGCTCGGCGGAGGTGAACGTGCCGAACAGCAGCGCGGTGGAGGCCGGGAAGAGGACGCCGGCCGACAACCCCTGTACGGCACGGTAGACGACGAGCTGGCCGAGTCCCGCCGCCGCCCCGCACAGCAGCGACGAGCCGAGGAAACCGGCCAGGGCGGTCAGCAGGACGCGTTTGCCGCCGAATCGCTCGACCAGCCAGGCCGAGGCCGGTATGGCCATGGCCAGGCAGACGGGATAGACGACGACCACCCCGTCCAACGCGGCGGTGGTCAGCCGGAACTGACGGGCGATCGAGGGCAGGGCCACCGTCGTGATCGCTCCGTCGACGATCGCGATGAACGTCACGCTGACGCACACGACGGGGACGACCAGACGCTGGCTGATGCGGGCGGGCAGTGCGGACAGCACGGAGTGACGTCGGCGCATATGCTGAGCATACGCACTATGTGCTTACTCAGCATATGGCTTCCATACTGCGGGACAGGGGAGACTGGGCACCATGGCAGTGCAGGGCAGCAGCGACATCCTGGTCGACGAGCTCTACGAGACGACGTACCGGCTACGGCAGTTCGTGGAGGCCCGGTTGAGGGAGAAGGGGGCCTCCGTGGCCCGGCTGCGCGCCATGCGCATGCTGGCCTCCGCCCCGAAGCCGCTGCGGATGCGGGACCTGAGCGAGATAGCGGGCATCGCGGCCCGTACCGCCACCACGATCGTGGACAGCCTGGAGCGCGACGGGCTCGTGGAGCGGGTACGCCACCCACAGGACCGGCGCGCCTTCCTGGTGCGGCTCACCGACGAGGGGCTGCGCTGCCACCGCGAGGCGGAGGAGATCGACCGCCTCGCCCTCGCCGAGGCGACCGCCGCCCTGAACGCGGACGACCGCGCACAACTGCGGGCGCTGCTGGGGCGCATCCGCGACCACACCGCCTGACGGAGTCGCCCCGACCGGGTGCGGGTACCGCGCGCCCACCCGCCTTCCGCTACCCGCGCGCCGCTGGAGCGCCGGCTCGCCGGGCAGTCCGGCTGCCCGGCGGGAGGGGTGGGATCCCGGTGGTCACCCCGCCGTACCGCCCGGACGGCTATCCGTGGTGCGGGCCGGGTCGGGTGGTGTCGTTCGGGGTGGTGGCGGGTTTGGTGTGGAGAACTTCGCGGGCCTGTTCGGCGGCGCGGGTGATGCTCTCGCTGATGAAGTCGAGAAAGCGGGCGATGTTCTCCAGACGGGCGGCGGCGGGGGTGTGGGACCCGAGGACGGTGACGCCCCGGCGTGCGGTTTCGACGAGCTGGTCGTTGGCGCGGGCGCTGGCGATCGTCGCCTGGTAGAAGAGTTCGTCGTCGACGACGTAGCGGTCGCGGCGGCGTTCGTCGCGCTCCCGGCGGACCAGGCTCTGGCCCTCCAGGAAGGTGATCGCCTTGGAGACGGACGCCGGGCTGACCTGGAGGCGCTGGGCGAGTCCGGACGCGGTGAGGCTGCCCGCGTCGGTGGTGAACAGGCAGGTCAGCACCCGGGCCGTCATCTTGGGCAGCCCCGAGGCCATGAGGACGGTGGTGAGCGCCTCCTCGTACTCGGCCACGGCCTCCGCGTCGCGTCCGTGCGACTGGGGGACCGACTGCGGGTCCAGGGAGGAGGCGGGCCTGCGCCGGCGTGCGCGGCGTTCGGTGGCGCGGTGGGCCAGCTCGGCGCGGTAGGCGGCGGGGCCGCCGTTGCGCATCACCTCACGGGTGATCGTGGAGGTCGGACGGCCGAGGCGCCGGGCGATCTCTGCGTAGGCGAGACCGTCGGCCAGCCCCAGCGCGATCTGCTGGCGTTCCTGCTGAGTGAGCCTGCCTCCCGGCAACGGGGCCTCCTCGGGGGTCGTGCACGGCGGTTACCGGGCCCACCATAGCGTTCACCACTGCTCCATTGCAATGAAGACGGAGGGGTGTCGTTGCGTTACCAATGGAGCCGTTGCAACACTTTAATGCCTTCTAGCTGCACGAATGCAGATCAGATGCAACAAGTACGTTGTTGAGAATTGGAAAGCAACGTAGCGTTTCCGTTGTCGGAAACAAGAACGAACACGGGAGAGCACGATGCAGAAGTTCGACACCGCCGCCCCGGTCACCGCCGTCGTCGACATCCCCGCCGGCCGCGTCCAGTTCATCGCCTCGGACCGCGCCGACACCACGGTCGAGGTCCGGCCCGCCGACCCGTCCAAGAGCCGTGACGCCAAGGCCGCCGAGCAGACCACCGTCACCTACACCGACGGTGTCCTGCGGATCACGGCCCCGGCCGGCGGCAACCAGCTCTTCGGTCCCTCCGGCTCCCTGGAGGTCACCGTCCAGCTGCCCGCCGGCTCCGGCATCGAGGGCAAGGCCGCCGGCGCCGAGTTCCGGGGCGTCGGACGCCTCGGGGACGTCGCCTTCGACGGGGCGTACCGCCGGATCAAGGTCGACGAGGCCGCGAGCGTCCGCCTCACCGCGCTCGACGGCGACGTGGAGGTCGGCCGGCTGAACGGTTCGGCGGACATCAGCACCGCCAGGGGCGACATCCGGATCAGCGAGGCCGCGCACGGGACGGTCGTGCTCCGCACCCAGTCCGGCGACATCTCGGTCACCGCCGCCGACGGCGTCTCGGCGACCCTGGACGCCGAGACCGGCCGCGGTCGCGTACACAACGCCCTCAGGAACGACGGCACCGCCGCACTGGACATCCGCGCCACCACCTCCCACGGTGACATCTCCGCGCGCAGCCTCTGAAGGAGTGGCGCCAGGACCGTCCGGCCGCCGCCGAGGACCCGGCCGGCGGTCCCGGTGCCCACGGGGCGCGCCACGACGGCCGCTCCGTGCCCTCCTTCTCCGACCACCATGGCCGCCAGGCATGGCGGACCACTCGCCGGCGGGCGGCGCCCGTGCCACGGCTCGGGCCAGGTCGTCAAGTCGTCAAGTCGTCAGGACCAGCCAGCGCCGGCCGTCGATGAGTTCCCGGGCCGCGTCGAGGTGGCCGGCGTGGCACGCCGTCTCGGTGATGACGTGCAGCAGGACGTCGCGCAGGGTGTGCAGGTGCGGTTCACCGAACAGGTCGTGGGGCCACCAGGCCAACCCGGCGTCGGCAGGGGTGCCGGTGATCACGGCATCGGCGAGTTCCGTCTCCTGCCTGTACCGGTCGAGCACGTCGACGGCCGAGACCTCCGGGGCCACCTGCCACGCTTCGTCGCCGCTCGTCAGACCACGGATGACCTCCTCGTCCCCGGTGAGGACCGCGCGGAACCAGAACCGCTCCACGTCCAGCGCGAGGTGCTGGACCAGTCCCAGGCAGTGCCATCCGGAGGGCAGCACGGGCCGGCGCAGATCCTTCGCGTCGAGCCCGTCGAGGATGCCGAGGACGTGGCGCCGCTGTCCGTCCAGGGCCCGGAGAAGTGCCCTGACCTCAGCGTCCGGAGTTGTCTCACGCAGACTTTCGGTCACGGTCACCCAGGATCGCCGAAACCCCGTGGCCGTGCGGTCAGTTCCCCGAAGTCGCCCTCCACTCCGGGAGGAGGTGGGACATCCGACTCCGTTGCCGCTGCGGACGCCATCCCCCCAGGCTCGGCGATCATTGTCACAGTGCGCACCACGGCGGCGCTGACCTGCGGCTTTGTAGGGTGGTGAGGGCGGGGTGTGCCGCGTCCGTGCGGCGGGCCGGGGCCCTGCCCGCTTCGATGCCTGGTGGAGGGCCGTGTGGACCGCTTCCTACAGCCGCGGATGTCGGCTCGTGCCGACGGCGTGCAACCACGTGTACGGGGCCGTGACGAGGAGCTCGCCTTCCTCGGCGCACGTTTCGACGCGTTGGCCGAAGGCCGCGGCGGTGTCGTGTGCATCGAGGGTCTTCCCGGGAGCGGCAAGACGCGTCTGCTCGCGGAAGTGCAGCGCATGGCGGTCGAGCGCAGGCTGCGTCTGTTCCGGGGAGGCGCGGATCCCGACGGCCAGTTCGTTCCGCTCGGGCCGCTGCTGGACGGGCTGTCGACGGGCTCGGGTTCGTTGTTCGACGTGGACAGGCTGCGGAGTCTGGCCGCGGCCCCCGAGCAGCGGTTCTGGTTGTTGCAGGAGTTGCAGGACCGGCTGGAGCAGGTGGCGCTGGACACGCCCTTGGTGATCACGATGGACGACGTCCAGTGGCTGGACGACGTGACCCTGCTGGCGCTGCGGACCTTGTCGGTCCGGTTGTCGGCCCACGCCATCCTGTGGGTGGTGACCGTACGCAGCACCGTGGTCGCGCCGGGCGTCCGTACGATGATCGACCACCTGGAGAGCATCGGGGGACACCGGCTCCCGCTCGGTCCGCTGCCGGACACCGCGGTCACGGGGATCGCGGAGGACGTGCTGGGAGCCGTGCCCGACGAGGCCACACTGAGTGTGGTGCGGCGGGCCGAGGGCGTGCCCCTGCTGGTGGTGGAGCTGTTGCGCGGCTTGCGCGAGGAGCGGGCCGTCACCGTCACCGACGGCGTGGCGGTGCTGACGGGGCCGGCCCTGCCGACGGGTTTCCAGGGTTCGGTGCGCCGGCATCTCGACCAGATCTCCCCACAGGCCAGGGAGGTCGTACGGGCCGCCGCCGCGGTGGGCCGTACGGTCACCGTCGGTCTCCTGGCCGAGTTGCTCGGCACGCCGACCGCGGCACTGATCGGGCCGGTTCAGGAGGCTCTGGACGCGTCGCTGTTCGTCGAGGAGGGCGAGCGTCTGCTGTTCCGTCACGACCTGTTCCGCGAAGCCGTGGAAGGCAGCCTTCCGGTGGCGGTGCGCAAAGCGGTGCGGCGGCACGCGGCCGACGTCCTGCTGCGGCGTGGCGCGCCGGTGACCGAGGTGGCCGCCCTGCTCGCGGACAGTGCCGAGGCGGGTGACCGGGTGGCCGTGGAACTGCTGCGGCAGGCCGCCGCGGAACTGTCGGCGTCCGCTCCGTCGTCGGCCCTGGCGCTCAGCCGGCGGGCCCTGGAGCTCACGGACGGAGGGGCCGCGGAGCGTCCTGTGATCATCGCGGAGACGGTGCTGCTGTTCTGGCAGGCCGGGCAGGCGGCCGAGGGGCGGGCGCTCGCCGCCGCCGCGCTGCCGGGAACGATGGCGCCGGAGGCCGAGGCGCAGGTCCGTCTGGGGCTGGCCCGGGTGTCGAGTCAGTACGACTTCACGGAAGCCGTCCGTCAGGCGCGTGCCGGAGCCGCCCTGGCCGGTGCGGCACCCGCGTTGCGGGCCCAGTTGCTGGCCCTGGAGTGTCTGAACCTCTCGATGGTCGGGGACTTCCGGGCGACCGCCGACGCGGTGGCCGAGGCGCTGGACGCCGCCGACGACGCGGGGGACGGGGCCGCCCGGGCGACCGCGGTGGCGGTCGATTCGGTGGTGTGGTTCTACCGGCTGGACTGGGACCGGGCCTTCGCCCTCGCCGAGGACGCGGCCCGGCTGGCCGCCGACGTGGGTATCGCGCACTCCTTGTGGGTGCCGGAGGCCCTGTGGAAGGCGTTCCTGCTGAACGCGGCGGCCCGCGTGGAGGAGGCGCTGGAGGAGTCCGCGTCCGGCGTCCGCGAGACCCGGCGGCAGGGCCAGGCCGCGGCGATGAGTCTGTGGCTGAGCAACCGGTGCCGGGTACTGCTGGACGCCGGCCGGCTGGAGGACGCGCGAGCGGAGGCGGAGGCGGCGGCGGCCATGGTCCAGGACCTCGGCCTGGGCAACTTCGCCGACGCGACCGTCCTCTACACGCTGCTGCGCGTCGCCGTGCACACCGACGACCGCGAGGCGGTGCGGGCCTACGCCGCCGATGTGCGCGACCGCATGATCGCCGATCCCGCGCTCCTGGTGCGCAATGTGGGGTCCTGGCTGCTGGCGCTGGTCGCGGACTACGAGGGCCGTCCCGATCGGGCCATGGAGGTCCTGTCCGAGGCGGTCAGCACGTTCGGCCTGGTGGGTCCCTCGCTGGCGAGTCCGGACGATCCCGCCGACACCGTCGTCTTCGTCCGCCTGGCGCTGCGGGCGGGGGCGACCGGGCGCGCCGCCGAAGCGGTGGCGACGGCCGAGCTGCGGGCGGAGCGCAATCCCCGCTTCCCGGTCCTGGCGGCCGTCGCCGCGCACGCCCGCGGGCTGCTCGACAACGACCTGGCCGTCCTGCTGCGCGCCGTCGAGCTGTACGAGGGCGTTCCCCGGCTGCTGCCCCGGGCGTCCGCGCTCGAAGACGCGGGCCGCAAGCTCGCCTCGCGGCGCGCCGCCGAGGCCGTCCCGCACCTGGACGCCGCGCTCAACCTCTACACGCAGGCGGGCGCCGAACGGGATGCCGCGCGCGTCCGGCGCCGGCTGCGTGCCGTGGGTGCCCCCCGGCGCCGTACGTCGTCCCGGAGGCTCGCCGCCGCCTGGCCCGAGCTGACCGCCTCGGAGGTGGCGGTGGTCCGGCTGGTGGCCCAGGGGCTGACGAACGGCCGGACCGCCGAGCACCTGGGCATCTCCCCGCACACGGTCAGCTCGCACCTGCGGCACGCGTTCACCAAGCTGGACATCACCTCGCGGGTCGAACTCGCCCGGCTCGCCGCCGAGCGGGAACACGCTGAGTAGTCGCTCCGTATCCCACGACCGCTTCCGCGATCGGCGCGGATCGTGGGAAGCGCGCGGTACGCGCCGGTCGTGAAGCTCGTCTGGAAAGAAAGCGAGACGACTTCATGGCTTTGCCTCCGTCCGTCCCGGACGCGTGCGACGACGCGGACAGCTTCTACACCACTGACGCGCTGCCGCCCGGTGCGGACAGGCAGGGCTACTGGCGCGACGCATGGTCCCGGACCTTCGGGACCGTCAGCCTCTCCCTCCCGCACGACGCGTACTCGGGCACCATCCACACCACACCGCTCGGCCCTCTGCGGAGCGTCACCGTGACCGGCGACCGCCTGTCCGTGCGGCGCGGCCCCCAGCACATCGCCGCCGGGCCGGAGAGCGCGCACGTGGTGGTGAACGTCCTGGCGACAGGCGTCGCCCGGATCGAGCAGGACGGCCGGGACACCCGCCTGGGCCCGGGGGACGTCGTGGTCTACGACACGGCGCGCCCCCTCCGCCTGGACATCCCGGAGTCGTTCCAGGCGCATTCCCTCGTCCTGCGCCGACGCGACCTGGGCCTGAGCGCGCGACAGACAGCCGACATCACGGCCACCCCGCTCGGCCCCGGCACACCGGTGGGCACCTTGATGTCTCCGTTCATCACCAGGCTCGTCGACAAGGCGGGCACACTTCCCTCGCGCACCCGTGAGCTGGTGGCCCACACCACGCTGAATCTGCTCGCCACGCTGATCGACGAACGGATCGGCAGCACGCGCCAGGGACCTCGGGGCGGCGGCAACCGCGCCCTGCTGGAACGCGTCCGGACGTTCATCGACGAACACCTCACCGATCCCGCGCTCTCCCCCGTGATGATCGCCCGCGCCCATCACATCTCGCCGCGCTACCTGCACAAGCTCTTCGAGGGGGAGAGCACCACCGTGAGCGGCTTCGTCCGGCAGCGCCGGCTGGAGGCGAGCCGACGCGACATGACGCGCCACGCCGGCAGGACGATCGCCACCGTGGCACATCAGTACGGCTTCGCCAGCGCCTCCCACTTCAGCAGAGCGTTCCGCGCGCAGTACGGCGTCTCCCCCGCCGAGTGGCGCACCGCCCAGCAGTCGTGACTCGACCGGAACGGCGGCACCGTCCCCCCACCCATGCCAAGGAGTGACGTGGTCACGACTCCCACCGCCCTTCTTCTCCATGGGGCCTTCACCGACGCGAGCATCTGGCTGCGCGTCGTCGCACGGTTGCACCACCACGCCGTCCCGGTGACAGCTCCCGCGAACCCCCTCGGGGGCCTGGCGGCCGATGCCGCGTACATCTCCTCCGTCGCCTCGCGGATCGCCGGCCCCGTCGTGCTCGTCGGCCACGCGTACGGCGGCACGGTCATCTCCGCCGCCGGCACGGCGCCGAACGTCGTCGGACTGGTCTACATCGCGGCGTACGCCCTGGCGGAAGGTGAAAGCGTGCGCGACCTGGAGCGACGCTTCCCCTCCCCCACCGTGGCCGGCCACCTCGAAGAGATGGCGCACCCGCTCGGCACAGGGCATCCCTTCGCCGAAGTCGCCCGCACCGAGGCCGCACCGGCCGCGGCGTGGCGGACCCGGCCGTCCTGGATGCTGCTGGCCGGCGCCGACCCGGCCAGCAGCCCCGAAGCCGTGCGCTTCTGCGCCAGGCGGGCCGAGGCGACACTCCTCGAAATAGGCGGTGCCACACACGCCGTTCCCCTGACGCACCCGGCAGACGTCGCCGAACTGATCCGTGACGCGGTACGGGCGACGACCTGAATCGCACCCGGGGCGCACGCACGCGGTGGTCCCTGACCGTTGCCCGGTCCCCTGGCAGCGGACGATCATTGGTACGGTCACGCCATGGCTACCGCAGAGCGATCAGTGAGCGGCCCGGTCACCGCGGCCGACGTCGAACGTGCCGTCCGCTCGGCGCTCGCCACTCTGCGTGCGGCCGAGGCGCGGGACTGGAGTGTCACGGCCGGTTCCCTGGAGTGGGACTGCTGGGAGACCGTCGAGCACCTCGCCGACGACCTGTTCTCCTACGCCGTCCAACTCGGCCCGGCGAACCCGCTCCTGGACACCCATGTGCCCTTCGCGTGGAGCCGGAGGAGGCCGGGCGGCCCGGCGAACGCCGTCTTCGCGGACCGCGAGGCCGGTACGGCGGGTCTGCTGCACGTGCTGGACGCCAGTGGCGCCTTGCTGACCGCGATCGTCCGCACCGCACCGCCCACGGTGCGGGCACACCACGTCTTCGGTGCCTCCGACCCCGAGGGTTTCGCCGCGATGGGCGTCGTCGAGACCCTGGTGCACACCCACGACGTCGCCGAGGGCCTGGGGCTGGAGTGGACACCGCCCGCCGACCTGTGCGACCGCGTGCTGGCCCGGCTCTTCCCCGACGCCCCGGCCGATACCGACCGGTGGCGGACCCTCCTCTGGGCGACCGGTCGCTCAGCGCTTCCCGGCCGGCCGCGCCTGACCACGTGGCGCTGGTACGGCACGCCCCGCGTCGACGCTCAGTAGTGCGGTGGCGTCCCGCTCACGGGGGCGTCAGGGCAGGGTCAGGACGCGGGGGCCCTGGTCGGTGATGGCGACGGTGTGCTCGATGTGGGCGGCCCTGCTGCCGTCGGTGGTGCGCAGGGTCCAGCCGTCGGCATCGGTGCGGTAGGTGTTCCGCCCGCCGGCCATGAGCATGGGTTCGATGGCGAGGACCAGTCCGTGACGGAGGGGGAAGCCGCGGCCGGGGCGGCCACGGTTGGGGACGTGGGGGTCTTCGTGCATGCGCCGGCCGATGCCGTGGCCGCCGAAGTCGGCGGGCATGCCGCAGCCCGCCTTGCGGGCGACGGTGTCGATGGCGTGGGAGATGTCGCCGATGCGACCGCCCACCCGGGCGGCGGCGATGCCGGCGTCGAGGGCTTCCTGGGTGGCGTCGATCAGGTCGACGTCGCCGGGGCGCGGCGTTCCGACGGTGAAGCTGATGGCCGCGTCGCCCGTCCAGCCGTCGAGTTCGGCGCCGCAGTCGATGCTCACCAGGTCGCCGTCGCGCAGCCGGTAGCCGGTGGGGATGCCGTGCGACACCGCATCGTTGACGGACGCGCAGATCACGGCCGGGAAGGCGACCGGGGCGAAGGACGGCCGGTATCCGAGGAACGGGGAGCCGGCTCCGGCGTCGGCCAGAACCGCCCGTGCCGCTTCGTCCAGTTCTCGCAGGGACACCCCCACACCGGCCGCCTCCCGGACCGCGGCCAGGGCGCGGGCCACCACACGCCCGGCTTCCCGCATCGCGTCCAGTGCGGCATCGGTCTTGATCTCCACCATGTCTTCGTCTCCCCGGAGCACGTCGACCCAATACTTATACCGGTATTAGTATCACGGTCGGGGGCGACGGCTCCTCATCGCCGTGAGGGGGCGACGGCGCCGCGGGTGGTTGCCAGGAAGTCGACCAGGGCATCGGCGATCGCCTCGGGGGCCTCCAGGGGAAGGAGGTGCCCGGCGCCGGGGACGGTGGTGAGGGTCGCATGCGGGACGTAGGGCAGCAGGCATGCGCGCAGCACAGCGGGTGGCTCCACCTTGTCGTGCTCGCCGGCCAGCACCGCCACGGGGACTCGGATGTGACGGGCCTGTTCGGTGATGTCCTGCGCGATCCCCCGCAACGGCCACTCCGTGCGGGCCTCGGGGGCGGCGGCGAGGCTGTCCCGCACGATCGCGTCCCGTACCGGCGCCGGCACGGACACGGCGGTCAGGACGTGGTCCAGGGCGTGGCCGACGGACTCGGGCGAGTCGTAGGCGTGGGACAGCGCCTGGCGGTACTCCTCGGTCACGGCCGGGGCGGGCCGCGCGGGAGCGGGCGCGACCAGGACCGCGCCGATCAGGCCGGCGGGACGGCGGGCCGCGACCAGTTGGCCGACCTTGCCGCCCATGGAGTGACCGACGAGGACGAAGGGGCCCGTCACGCATTCCTCGACCACGCGGAGGAGGTCGTCGGCGAGCCGGTCGAGGTGATACGGCCCCGGCAGCTGCCGGGAGGTGCCCCAGCCGCGCTGGTCGAAGCGGACCGTCGCCTGCTCGGGCGGCAGGCGCCGGACCACCTCGTCCCACGTGCCGGCCGAGCCTCCCCAGTAGTGCGCGAACACGAGCGTGGGCCCGCGCTCGCCCTCGATCCGGGCCTCCAGGGAGCCGCCGGCCACGGCCACGGTCTTTGTAGTATTCGACACTCGTCCATCTCCTCGATGTCGCGCAGGCGGTGACTCCCGTAGGGCTCTCGCCCGTCCGGGGCTGGGCACCTGCCGTCAGGTACGGGGACGACGCTATGCCGGTGGAGCACTTCCTCCTGGTGGAAAGAGACTGATCTGTTGTGGAAAACGGTCACGCTGTCGTGCGGCAGTTGCGGTACCTCCCCGCTGTCGGAGCCACCCACGGCGTGGAGGCGCTCAGCTTCGCCGCCCTGCGGGAGACGGACACCGACCGGCGTCGGACCCGGTTGCAGCGCCCCGACTTCCACGTCCTCGCCCTGATCACCGGCGGACGCGGCGCGCACGAAGCGGACTTCCGCCCCTACGAGCTGCGCGAGGGCGACGTCGTGTGGATCAGGCCCGGTGTCGTGCACCGGTGGAGCGACGTCGAGCGTGTCGAAGGCCCCTTGATCCTGTTCCAGCCGGGCTTCCTGCCCGATCCCGCTCTCGAATCGGTGGGTGCCTCCTCTCCCGTCTGCTGGCACCTGCCGCTGGACGCCCTCGCGCTCGCGGAGCTGGCCGCCGGTCACCTTCAGCGTGAGCAGCACGCGGCCGTGCGAGCGCCGCGTCTGGCGTCCTCCGCGCTGCTCGCCCATCTGCTGGCGGCACTGCTGTTGCGCGTCCTGCCCACGACGTCCCCACCGGCTTCTCCAGACACGACCGGGGGCCGACGGCTGGAGGTCTTCGATGCCTACCGCACCGCGGTCGAGGAGCACTTCGCCGACTGGCACCAGGTCTCCGACTACGCCCACGCACTCGGCTACGACCCGCGGACACTCACCCGGGCGACCCGTGCCGCCACCGGAACCGGCGCCAAGACATACCTCGACCAGCGCATCCTGCTCGAAGCGAAACGGCTGCTCGCCCACACCGGCCTGTCCGTCGGCGGCTGCGCGCACCGCCTCGGATTCCGCGACGCCGGAAACTTCACCACCTTCTTCCGGCGCCAGACCGGCCTGACCCCCACCTCTTGGACGGCCACCCTCCGCTCCGGCCACCCTGACAGCAGCTGACGGGCCCCGGCGCTAGCCGGGGGCCGAGGCGAAGATCCAGCGGTTGGTCGCCAGGGCGTCGTCCGGCTGCGGGCGGGGGCCGCGGCCGTGCAGGGCGGTGAAGTGGTACGGGGTGCGGACCGTCACCGTCCAGCCGCGTTCAGCGAGTCGGCCCGCCGAGTCAGGGCGTGGCTCGCCGTCGAACAGGGCGAGCAGGTCGATGCCGAGCCGCTGTCTCGCCGCGGTGTAGACCGGGCCGGCCCGTACCCGTGACGACTCGGTGACGGGCTTGATCTCGTAGGCCAGGGTGCTGCCCGGCGCGCTCAGCCGGTCGATCGTGGCGATGAGGCGGTGCTCGGCCGCCGCGGGGAGGTAGAGCAGCAGCCCCTCCGCCAGCCACGCGGTGGGCTCGGCCGGGTCGAAGCCCGCGTCCAGCAGTGCCCCGGTCCAGTCGAGCCGGAGGTCGGCCGCGAGGGCGCGGCGGCCGGCCGTGGGGGTGGCTCCGGCCTGGTCGAGCACCGCTTGTTTGAACGCCAGCACACCTGCGGTGTCCACCTCGTGGACCTGACAGCCCGGCGGCCAGTCCAGCCGGAACGCCCGGCAGTCCAGGCCCGCGCCCAGCAGCACCACCTGGCGGGCGCCCCGGCGGACCGAGTGGAGCAGGTGGTCGTCCAGGACGCGGGTGCGCAGGCCGAAGTAGCGGCCGAGGCGGCCCCACAGCGGATCGGCGTCACCGGTGGGCACCTGCTCCGGGCGGACCGGCCAGCCCGCCGAGGCCGGTGCCGCGCGCACGAAGTGCTCCGCGAACCGGTCCCGGGCCAGGGCGTCAGCGCGATGGGTCTCGATCGCGCGGGCCGCGGCCACCAGAAGGGCGGTGCGGCCCACGCCCTCCGTCACACCGGTGGTCAGCCCGGTGGCAGGACGCACGACTCCTCCTCCTCGGTTCGGGGCACGGGCGCGGTCCACGCCCGCGGGTCGTGCGCGGTGGTGGTCCGGGCGCCGTAGACGACGCGCATGAACCGCAGTACGGCGTCGTACGGCAGGTGCAGCGCGGCGGTGCAGTCCGTCAGGACGGTCACGTGGAAGCCCTTCTGGAACGCCGTACGGGCGGTGGTGTCCACGCACACGTCCGCGTACAGCCCGGCGAGGACCAGGTGACCCACGCCCCGCGCGGCGAGGTGTTCCGCGAAGCCGTCGCCGAGGAAGGCGTCGAAGCAGGCGCGTTTGGTGAAGACCCGCTCGCCCGGGGCCGGGGCGACCGCGTGGAACTCCGCTCCCCAGGAGCCGTCCAGGCACTTGGGCTGCTTGCCGAGGACGCTGTCCCGCAGCCGCCAGGCGGCCCCCTGGTGCTCGGGGTCGCCGACGAACCGTACGAAGATCACCTCCACACCGCGCTCGCGGGCCTGGTCCGCCGCCCGGACGCAGCCGGCGACGGCCGCCTCCAGCACCGCCGGGTCCCTGTCCTGGCCGAAGCGGGACTTGTCCGTGCGGAAGCGGGACGTGTCCTTGCCGAAGCGGGCCTGGGCCGTCGGGCCGGTGCAGAAGTCGTTCTGCACGTCCACGACGACCAGGGCCGTCGCCCCGTCCGGTTCCCCGGCGGTCACGATCCGCCGACCAGGGCGGCGTCCTTCGGCGTCCCGTCGGCTCCGGGCATGTCGAGGCAGTCGAGCAGGGCGTCGACCACGGCGGTGGTGGAGTACCGCCCGCCGAGGTCGGGGGTGCGAACGCCCCGCTCGTCGAGCATGCGCAGGGCTCGCTCGGTGGCCCGTACCGCTCCGGGGCGTCCGGCGTGGCGTTCCGCGACGAGCGCCGCCGCGCGGATCGTCGCCACCGGGTTGACCAGGTCACGCCCGGCGAGGTCGTCGGCGGACCCGTGCACCGTCTGGTACTCGACCAGGCCGGACAGGCCGGGGTCGAGGCAGACGTTCTCGGTGCAGCGGTTCTCCTGCCGGTCGGAGCCGAACCGGTCGAGCAGCATGACGTGCATGATGTCGGCCCACTCGTTCCCGGCGACGATGAGCGTGCGGTCGGGCAGGCCGTGGGTGAGCAGGTTGCGGTTGACCGTGTCCGGCTGGAACAGGTCGATGCGTATGCCGAGCCGGTCCGCGAGGTCGGCCACCCAGGCGTCGAGGGCACCGTCCAGCAGATGGAACTTGTACGCCATGACGATGCGGTCGAGGCGCCCGTCCGGCCATTCCCTCCTGGCTCGCCGCAGGGCGTGGCCGACGACGGCCTCGGTGATCTCCCGGCTGAAGGTCATGGTGCGGGTGACCTCGCCGGGCGTGTGCCGGTTCTCCCCGGTGTAGAAACCCTGGGCCTGGTCCCGCACGAGGAGCAGGGAACGCCCGGCGTCGGTGAGCAGGTCGACCTTCACGGCGCGCAGCCGCTGCCGGACGAGGTAGAGGGACTGGGCGTTGATGGCGGTGCGGAAGACCGCCTCGGTGCCCCGCTCGGCCCGGGTGCGGCAGAACCGCTCGTAGTGGTCCGCGTCCTCGGCGGTCAGTGCCCGGATCCTGGCGACGTCCCGTTCGGCGCGGAGCGACACGTAGGAGTGGTAGAGGCGGGGGGAGCGCTCGATCGCCACGCCGTGCGGGTGACCGGCGGTGAGCGCGCCGAGCACGCGCTCGAAGACGTCCGCGACCTCGGGACCGGTACCCCGGCCCACCGCGAGGCCGATGACGGGCTTGGGGGTGCGTAACTCCTCCGCTGGTACGGCGGTTCGGGGGCGGATCACCGGAGTGTGCCCGCGGTGAGGTGGTCGCCGGGGATACCGGCCTTCTCGGGGCGGTAGTAGTCCCGGATGCCGTCCGCCCAGGTGATCGCGGGGATACGGTCGCCGTCGACCGGCTCGAAGGCGTCGAACAGGACGTCGATGTTGGGACGCCGGAAGCCGATGGCCGTCATCAGCGCGGTGAAATGGGGGCGCTCGACGAAGCCGTCGCCGTCCGGGTCGCCCATGGTGGCCAGGGCGTCCGCGAACTCGTCGACCGTCGCGTCGAACCGCTCGGGGTTGAGCACCACGGCGGTGAACTCCTCGGCGCTGATCCGCCCGTCGCCGTTGGCGTCCAGCTCCCGGACGAGTGTCTCCCAGTAGCGGCGGAAGGCACCGAGCATCGCGCTTCTCGCGATGTCGCCGGCCTCGGGCACCGCCGCGACGACCCGCTTGCCCATCAGCTCGAAGTCATCGGATTCCAGGACGCCGTTGCCGTCGGCGTCGAACAGGGAGAAGACGAGCTGGACGCGGTCGTTCGCCTCGGTGGTGGGCATGGTGTGTCACCTCTGCTGTAGCGCTGTCCGACGGGACGCCGCCGGATCCCGGGCCCCGGCGGCCCCTCCACTATCGGCTCGCCGCCGGGGGCCCGGCGGGGAAGTCCGGGTGGGTGCACACGAAAGAAGGGAATCGGGTGGCCGGCGCATGAAGCGGTACGGTCCTGGAAAGCGGTGCCTTCCCGGTGGGGGCGGGGGTGCCTGGGGCGTGGCGGACGACGGTGAGCTCTTCTGTACGTGTGCCCGTCGCCGGCCCCGCGTGCCCGGTCGGCGTCGCCGGGCGGCACGAGGGATTCGTCCCTCGACGCCGCCGCGGTGAGGTCCTCGCCGAGGCCGTCGCGGAGAGTGTCCGCGCCACAGCCACGGCGGAGCGGTGATTTCCCGCCGGCTCCGGAGTCGTACACAGGAGGACCACCCGAGCGGAAGGCCACCGATGAACACGCTGCGCGAGACCCTGCACCGGTATGTCGACGAGGGGCAGGTGCCGGGCGCCGTCGGCCTGGTCGCCCACGGGGACGACGTGGAGGTGGTGACCGCAGGCTCGCTGGACACCGGCGGCACGGCGCCGATGGCGCGGGACTCGCTCTTCCGTGTCGCGTCCCTCACCAAGCCCGTCACAGCGGCGGCGGTGCTGATGCTCGTGGAGGAGGGGCGGCTCGCCCTGGACGCGCCGGTCGAGCGGTGGCTGCCGGAGCTGGCGAAGCCGAACGTGGTGCGCACCCCTGACGCCCCGGTCGACGACGTCGTCCCGGCGGCCCGCCCGATCACGGTCGAGGACCTGCTCAGCTCCCGCACCGGCTGGGGGTTCCCCGACGACTTCTCCCTCCCGGCGGTGCGGTCCCTGTTCACGGTGCAGAAGGACGGCCGCGCCCTTCAGGACTGGCCGGACCCGGACACCTGGCTGGCTCTCCTCGCGCGGGTGCCGATGCTGCGCCACCCGGGAGACGCCTGGCTGTACGGCACCTCCTCCGACCTCCAGGGGATCCTGGTCGCCCGCGCGTCGGGCCGTACGCTCCCCGACTTCCTCGCGGAACGCGTCTTCGAGCCGCTGGGCATGAAGGACACGGCCTTCGAGGTCCCGGAGGGGAAGCGGCACCGCTTCACCTCGTCCTACACCCCGTCCCCGGACGGAACCCTGGAACCGGCGGACACCCCCGACGGGCTGTGGAGCCGCCTCCCGCGCTTCCACTCGGGCGGCGGGGGTCTCGTCTCCACGGCCGACGACTGGCTGGCCTTCGCGCGCATGCTGGTGAACGGAGGTGAGGCGGGCGGCCGGCGCCTCCTGACCCGCACCTCGGTCGGCCGTATGACCACCGACCACCTCACGGCGGAGCAGCGCGCCCGCGCCACGCTCTTCCTGGAGGGCCAGGGCTGGGGCTACGGCGGCCAGGTCGACGTCACCCCGGCCGACCCCTGGAACGTCCCCGGCCGCTACGGCTGGGTGGGCGGCACGGGCACGACGGCGCACATCGTCCCGGCCACGGGAACGGTCGCGATCCTCCTGACGCAGGTGGCGATGGAGAACCCGACGCCGACGCCGCTGATGCGGGACTTCTGGAGGAGCGTGGCCGGACGATCGTCAACACCTCGGCCCGGAGGTCTCCCTGGCGAACAGGCGGCTCAGCCCGAGTGACGGCTCCTGGCCGGCCGCGACGAACCGCTGCGCCGATTCGCCGCGCTGCCCGGCGGCGCCTCCGGCACGGGAGGTGGGGCAGGCGGCCGGGGGCGATGATGCCTGCGGGGGCTTCAGGTCTCCCTCAGGTCTCTGTCAGGTGTTCCGGAGAGAGAAGGGAGATCCGCCATGGCCGCACCAGGCCCCGCGACTCACCCCACGGCCGAGCTCGACGCCCGCTACAGCTCCGCGACCAACCCCCGCCCGGGTGCCGCGGACGTCACCGCCACCGAGTGGGCCGAGGCCCGGCGGAAGCTGGAGGCCGCCGAGATCTTCTGGGTCTCCACGGTGCGGCCCGACGGCCGGCTGCACGTCACCCCCGTCATCGCCACCTGGCACGACGGGGTGCTGTACTTCGCCACCGGTCCCGGGGAGCAGAAGGCGAGGAACCTCGCCCACGACGCGCACTGCGCGCTGACCACCGGGGGGAACTCCCTCACCCAGGGGCTCGACCTGGTCGTCGAGGGCACGGCGGAGCCCGTCACCGACCGGGCGGCCCTGGAGAAGGTGATCACGGCGTACGAGGCGAAGTACGGGCCGCACATCACCTCGCCCGAGGGCCCCTTCCACGGCATCGGCGACGCGTTCCGCAGGGGCGACGCGGTGGTGTTCGCGCTGACCCCGGCCACGGCGTACGGCTTCGGCCGGAACGACGGGGTCTACTCGCACACACGGTGGACGTTCTGAGCGACGGCGGAGACCGGCGGCGCCGAGAACGGTCCGCTCCGGCGGACCGGGCCGCCCTGTCCCGGACCCGGTACCGGTCACTTCCGGGTGCGGTCCAGGAAGCCGGCGATCAGGGGGGCGATCTCCGGCACCTGGCCGCCGGGCCGTCGCCGACGGCACCATGTACGACATCGGGACTCCCCGTCGTGATCAACGTACAACGTCCTGAGGGGCTTGCGGCAAGGCCCGGGGGATGTCGCAGAATCGTCGGCCGTGGCCGGAACCCGGGCCACGATCCGGGGGACGGGGAACGGGGGATGCGCGAAGTGCGCGTGTTGTCGTCGACGAGAGACCTCACCCGATGTGCGTCAGTCGACCCACGTCACCCGGCACACGTCACTCGACCCGCAAGGACATGCATGCGCAAGCTCACCTACTTCGTCGCCGGCACCATCGACGGTTTCATCGCGGGCCCCGACGGCGAGTACGACTTCTTCGCCCCGTACCTCACCGAGGACTACCTCCCGCACCTCACGGTCGACTTCCCGGAGACCCTGTCCACTCCGGCGCGCGCGGCCCTCGGCGTCGCGGACGCCCCCAACACGCACTTCGACACCGTCGTCATGGGCCGCGGCACCTACGAGCCGGGCCTCGCCGCGGGTCTCACCAGCCCTTACGCGCATCTGCGGCAGATCGTCGTCTCCCGCTCGCTGGGCGTCGGCCCTGACGCGTCCGTCGAGGTCACCACCGAGGACCCGGCCGCGCTGGTCCGCCGGCTCAAGCAGGAGGAGGGCCTGGGCGTCTGGCTCTGCGGCGGTGCCGACCTGGCGGGCCAACTCCTCCCCGAGATCGACGAGTTGGTCATCAAGCAGTACCCGGTCGTGGCCGGTTCCGGAATTCCCCTCTTCCGCGCCGAGTTCTCGCCGCGCGCCTTCAAGCTCACCGGCAGCCGCGTGTTCGACAACGGGACCATCGTCCTCACCTACACGAAGGCGTCCGCCTAGAAGGCCACTCGGCGCGGCCGGGCGCGACCGGGCACGGCCGGGAAAACCACGTGCCGCGACGCGCCCGGCCGTCGACAATCCCCGGATGGCCACCATGAACGTCGACACGGCCGAAGGCGGCCCGTCCCCCCGGTTCTCCCTGACCACGCCGGCCGGACGTGGCTTCGGTGCGATCCCGCCGACGGCGCTGGTCATTCTCGGCATCGTCAGCGTGCAGGTGGGCTCGGCACCGGCCAAGCACCTGTTCAGCGCGGTGGGCAGCTTCGGGACGGTCGCGCTACGGCTGTTCTTCGCGGCGGCGGTGCTGCTGGTGGTGTGGCGGCCGTCGCCGCGTATGCGCCGTCGCGCGTGGACGGTCGTGGTCGGCTACGGCGTGGTCCTCGGCCTGATGAACCTGTGTTTCTACCTGGCCCTGTCCCGGATCCCGCTGGGGATCGCGGTGACCACCGAGTTCCTCGGGCCGCTGGTGGTGGCGCTGGCCGGGTCGCGGAGATGGCTGGACGCGTTCTGGGCCCTGCTCGCGGCAGGCGGTGTGGTCCTGCTGATGGAGGGACGCGGCGACCTCGATCTCGTCGGGTTTCTGTTCGCCCTCGCCGCGGGAACGTGCTGGGGCCTGTACATCCTGGTCGGCGCGGCACTGGGCCGCCACACCACGGAGGGCGGCGGCCTGGCCCTGGGCATGGCCGTCGCGGCGCTGGTGGCTGTGCCGTTCGGCGTGGCCGACAGCGGAACGGCGCTGATCCAGCCGTGGGTCCTGCTCGCGGGGTTCGGCGTGGCACTGTTGTCGTCGGTGATCCCGTACTCGCTGGATCTGGAAGCACTGCGCAGGATCCCACCGCGCGTGTTCGGCATCCTGATGAGCCTCGAACCGGCGATGGCGGCCCTCATCGGCCTCGTCGTGCTGCACGAGTCGCTGCACTGGTCGCAGTGGCCGGCGGTGCTGTGCGTGGTGGCCGCGTCGGCGGGCGCCACCCTCGGCACCCGTCCGGACGCCTGGTAGGCCGGCCCAAGAGCCGAGGGGTCAGCCGAGCGCCGAGGGGTTCATCGGTCGCTGGGCGTAGGTCCTGCGCCTCAGGCGCGCTTCGTGCCTGCTCGGCTAGGGTCGGCCCGCATGGAGACCACGGGAAGCGTTCGCCGCCGGACGGCGGAGCGTATGCGCGACACTCTGGAGCGGCTCGTCACCGAGCGGGACATGTGGGTGTCGACGGCTCACCCTGATCACGGGCCGCACCAGGTGCCGCTGTGGTTCTGGTGGGACGGGCGAGCGGTGTGGGTGTGCACCAGCGCCACTTCCGCGACGGTGCGCAACGTCCGCGAAGAGCCGCGCGTGCGCCTGTCGCTACCGGACACCTTCGACGTGGTGCTCCTCCAGGGTGAGGCGGAGTGCTTCCCGGACCAGGAGGTGCCCAAAGACGCGGCGGAGGCGTTCGCCGACAAGTTCGGGTGGGACCCACGTGTGGAAGAGGGATCCTTCGTGTACGTGCGCGTGGTCCCGAGGACTGTGCGCGCCTGGCGCGGTGAGCCGGAACTACGCGGTCGAGTCGTCATGCGCGACGGGGTGTGGCTGGAGCGCTAGCCGCCTGGGCCCCGGGCGCGGGGAGTGGTGGAAAGGCGGTGTGGGGGGATCGCGCGGGCGGCAGACTTGCCGCATGATCACACCGGATCCCAAAGCAGACCTTCATCGCTACCTCCAGTCCGCCCGTGATGCCCTGCTGTGGAAGCTCGACGGGCTCTCGGAGTACGACATCCGCCGCCCGCTGACGCCTACCGGCACCAACCTCCTCGGCCTGGTGAAACACGCGGCCGGCGTGGAGTTGGGATATCTCGGCGACACCTTCGGACGGCCGTCCGGCGAGCCGCTGCCCTGGCTCGACGAAGGCGCTGAATCCAACGCGGACATGTGGGCCACCGCCGACGAGTCACGCGAGTTCGTCGTGGAGTTGTACCGCCGGGCGTGGCGGCACGCTGACGCGACGGTGGAGGCGCTGGCGCTGGACACGGTCGGCAGGGTGCCGTGGTGGCCCGACGGCAAGGACGAGGTGACGTTGCACCACGCCGTGGTGCGCGTGATCGCCGATACACACCGGCACGCCGGGCACGCCGACATCGTCCGCGAACTCCTGGACGGTGCCGTGGGCATGAACAAGGGCAACGACGCCGTGGCGCCCGGCGACCCGGCGTGGTGGGAAACCTATCGAAGCCGGCTGGAGCACGCGGCCCGGGAAGCCGACCGAGGCGCCTGACCCGCGCCGGCCACGCACACCCGAGCACCCCGCTTCGGCACGCGACAGGCGACAGGCGGCAGGCGACAGGCGACAGGCGGTGACATGGCGGGGTGTGTCGGTGGGGAGCATCGGCGTGGAGTGGCCGTCCGCGACGGTGCGCCTCTTCGCCTCCCCCGCGGCCCACACCCGCGCGGAGTGGGAGACCGGGCGGGCCTTCGGCTACGCGATCACCACAGGTGGCGTGGTGACCGGCAGTTGCCGCCTGTATCGCCGTAGCGGTGCGGGCGGACTCCGCATCGGCTACCGGCTCCGCCCCCGCTGGACGGGATCGGACGCGTACCGGCCCCTGAGCGGCTGGGGCACCGAGGCGCCGGGCGTCGCCGCGTCGGTCGTCGCCGCGCCGGTCGTCGCCGCGCCGGGCGGGATTCAGTCCTTCGGGGCAGGTGTCCGTCGTACGGCCGACACACTCGTACGCCCATTCGGCGGTGTCGTCCGGGGGCGTTCCGGTGTCGTTCGGCGGGTGGGGTCCGGCCCGCTGTGAGGCGGTTCCCGTGCCGTCGCGGCCGGTTCCCGGGGCCGGTCTCCGGGACCTCGTCCGGGTGCGGGGGCGCTCCTGTCGCCCATACGGTCGGATGCACGGACCAGCAGGCCCCAGAGGCCGCCGGGCGGTCGACGGAGGCCCGTTCGATGGCGGAGGGCACTGCGAAGGCTGCCGGGCCAGTCAGGGAGACAGGCATGAGTCGAGCCAAGCGCAGGCCCCCCGTCATCGCCGGAGAGCAGGCGGCGGTGACGCAGGGCGGCGGAGCCCGCAGCTCCCCCGAGAACGGATCCACCGCACCTCCCCACCCCGCGGAGCGGTCGGTTCCGGTGAAGGAACCGGAGGCGTCGGAGGAGTCGGGAGAGTCGGAGGAGTCCGGTGTTGCCGAGGGCGCCGGGCCCGCACCCGCGTCCGGCGCGGCTGCCGCCCCCGGGCCCCGGACGATCCGGATGCGGATATCCGAGGGGGATCCCTGGTCGGTGATGGTGACGAGCTTCCTGCTCCTCGCGGGGGTCGGCATCCTGGCGTTCGCCACCACCGTCGTCCTCTGGATCCTGATGGAGGCCATGGCGCCGGACGTCCTGCCGGACCTGGGCACCGTCGTCGCCATCGCGATCGGCGTCGTCACCGTGGAAGTCGTCCTGGGCACCGGCCTGGCGACGCTGGGCACCTTCCTCTACAACCTGTCGTCGCTGTACAGCGGGGGCGTCGAGGTGTCCGTGACCGACGATCTGGACCTGTCCCCGGATGCTGCCCGGGTCCTGCCTGCCCTGGCCAGGGCCCGGGCCCGTGTGCGCCGCTCCCTGCGCGGGCGCACCCCCCGGCCGCGGTCGTGGTCGCGGTGACGTGCGCGGGGCCGAACGTCCTCCGGGCGACGACGACCGGGTACGACGTGAGCCGCGTACGCCCCGGCCTCTTCAGCGGCTGATCCGGCGCGCAACCGCCACCCCGGCGAGCTTGTCCGGGTCGCGGACGGCGTAGACGCCGGTGATCTTCCCGTCGGTGATCTTCCCGTCGGTGATCTTCCCGTCGGTGATCTCGACCGGGGAGACGGCGTCGGGGCGGTCGCCGCCGTGGACCACCGTCGGGCGCGTTGGTGCGGGTGACCACCTCGATCGGCGGGCCTGCCGGCCGTCCCCCGCGGAAGGTCCGCATGAGGACCGCGGCCCCCTTCTCCGCTCCCACCACCGGCCGCCGCGCCGCGATGGTCCTGCCGCCGCCGTCCGCGGTCCAGGTGACGTCCGGTGCGAGCAGCGAGAGCAGCCCTTCCAGGTCACCGGTCGCCGCCGCGGTCATGAACTGCTCGGTGATCCGCGCGGTCTTCGCCGCGTCGACGGGCTCGAAGCGCTTAGGCCGCGCCCGTCCGTGCTCCCGGGGCGGTGCGCCACCTGGCGCGCCGCCACCACGGACTTGCCCCCCCGCCGCCGCCAGGTCAGGCCCTCAGGACACCGCCGCCCACCCGGACGTGACACGACATGGCGTGACGCACGACACAACCTCCGGCAAGGCCGCCGAGCAGTCCGGACGCGCGGGCGCGCACACCGTGCACTACAGGTCATAGAGCTGTGCACGGACAAGTCATTCGGGGCGAATCAGCGCCATAGCGTCGAGGGACCAGGCCCGTCGAGTCCGAGGACATCCCCTTGACATCAGTGCAAAACTCCGCGACACCCACCCAGTTCGGGATCTTTTCGGTCGGCGATGTCACGCCGGACCCCACGACGGGGCGGACCCCGACCGAGCGCGAGCGGATCAAGGCCATGGTCGCCATCGCGCTGAAGGCGGAGGAGGTCGGCCTGGACGTCTTCGCGATGGGTGAGCACCACAACCCGCCGTTCGTGCCGTCCTCGCCGACGACGATGCTCGGCTACATCGCCGCCCGCACGGAGCGGCTGGTGCTGTCGACGTCGACCA
>NZ_BMUI01000046.1 GCF_014650115.1 Streptomyces olivaceoviridis
AACAATTTTTGGGAAAACCCCCGCACCTTCGGTGCGGGGGTTTTCTGCGTTTAGGGTGAACTCATGCGCTATGACCTCGTCATCTTCGACAACGACGGTGTCCTCGTGGACAGTGAGCCCATATCCAACCGGCTCCTGGCCGCCTATCTGACCGAGCTGGGGCACCCCACCTCGTACGAGGACTCCATCCGCGATTACATGGGGTCGGCGATGCACCGGATCCATGACCTGATTCTGGAGCGGACGGGACAGCGGCTGCCGGTGGATTTCGACGAGGTCTTCCACGCGCGGGTGTTCGCCGCGTTCGAGCGGGAGTTGCGGCCCGTGCCCGGGGTGGCCGGCGTACTGGAGAAGCTGGCCGCGGACGGGGTGCCGTACTGCGTGGCCTCCTCGGGAAGTCATGCGCGGATCCGGGTGGGGCATCGGACGACCGGGCTCGACCGGTGGTTCCCGGAAGGGCGCGTCTTCAGCTCGGAGGATGTCGGGCGGGGCAAGCCGGCACCGGATCTGTTCCTGCACGCGGCCGAGCGGATGGGTGTGGCCCCCGAGCGGTGCGTGGTCGTGGAGGACTCCCCGCTGGGCGTACAGGCGGCCGTGGCGGCCGGGATGGATGTGTACGGGTTCACCGCGATGACGCCGGCGGCGAAGCTCGCGGGTGCCGGTCAACTCTTCTCCCGCATGGACCAGTTGCTCGACCTGCTGGTGTGACCCAGGTCGGCCGTGCGGGCTGACAGATGTCATGCGGAGCTCCGGACGAACGTTCCTACCGCCGGACCCGGCCCGGGGACGAAGCTGAGGGCATGACGAAGAACACGGGGAACCAGGGCCGGAAGCCGAGCGTGCTGGACAACTTCAAGCCGCTGCTCATCGATGTGGCGCTGCCGCTCGGCTCGTACTACCTCTTCAAGGACGCCTTCGGGATGAGCACCTTCGCGGCGCTCGCCTGGAGCAGTGTCGTACCGGTGGTGCGGACCGTGGGGGGACTGGTCAGGGAGCGCAGGACCAACGCGCTGGCGGGTCTGATCCTCGTCGTGAACGTCGTGTCGCTGCTCCTGAGTTCCGTCTCGGGTGACCCGCGGCTGATGCTGGCCAAGGACAGCGGGGTCAGCAGCACGGTGGCCATCGGCATCCTGGTGTCCGTCCGGCTCGGCAGGCCGATGATGACCGCGGGCATGAAGCCCTTCGTGGTGAAGGGCGACGCGGCCAGGGAAGCCGCCTGGCAGCGGCTGGTGTCCGGGGCGGCGGCCGAGTCCGTGGCCTTCCGGTCCAGGGAGCGGGCGTTCTCCGTGGTGTGGGGGCTGGTCCTGCTGGCCGAGTGCGTCGTGCGGGTCGTGGGCGCCTACACCGTCCCCGTGGACACCATGGTGTGGCTCGGCTCCGTCGTCCTGGTCGCCGCGATGGTGATCGGTTTCGTGGTCAGCGGCGGGCTGGCGGCGGGGCCGATGGAGCGGATGCTCGCGGCCGAGGTGGCGGCCGGCCGGGTGGAGCGGCCCGAGGTGGCCGTGGCCGCCTGATCGCCGAGCCGAGCCGGGCGGGTCGAAGCCCGGAGCGAAGCTGAGCGGAATTCATCTTTGGCTGGATCTACCCAGCGGTAGCCCGGGGCCCTACTCTCGCCGCCATGACTGATGTGCTGCGGCGCGGTAGGGCCTCGCTGGCGTTCGGCTTCTTCGCCCAGGGCGTCGCCTTCGCCCTGCTGGTGACGCGCATCCCGGCCATCCAGGACCGGTACGGGGTCTCCGACGCGCTGCTGCCGGTCTTCCTGGCCGCCGTGCCCATCCTCGCCGGGGTCGGCAGCGTGGGCACCGAGCACCTGGTGAAGCGGGTACGGCCCAGCCGGCTGCTGCGCTGGTCCCAGCCGGTGGTGCTGCTGGCGCTGCTCGGTGTCGGGACGGGCGGACACGGACGGGTGGCCGTACTGGCCGTGGCGCTGGGCGTGTTCGGCCTGGCGGTGGGCGCGCTGGACGCGTCCATGAACATGCTCGGCGTCAGCCTCCAGCGGTCGTACGGGCGCAGCATCATGCTCGGTTTCCACGCCGTCTACAGCCTGGGCGCGATCCTGGGGGCCTCGCTGGCCTGGGCGGGGGCGCACTGGCACCTGGCGCTGTGGGTGTCGTACCTGCCGGTGGTGGCCGTGCTGCTGCCGGCGGCGCTGGTGGGGAGCCGGTGGTACGTCGACGGGGAGCCCGTGCCGGCTCCGGAGCGGACCGAGGAGCAGGGGGCCGTCGTCTTCAGGCTGCTGCTGCCGCTGTGCCTGGTGATGATGTTCGCCTACATCGGGGACTCGACCGTCTCCAACTGGAGCGCCAAGTATCTGAAGGACGTGCTGGGCAGCTCGGAGCAGCTGGCGACCGTGCCGTACAACGTGTACATGGTGACCACGCTCGTGGGGCGGGCCCTCGGCGACCTCGGGGTACGGCGGTTCGGGGCCGTGGCGGTCGTACGGCTCGGAGCGGTGGTCGCGGCCGGCGGGTTCGCGGTGGTGGCCGCGGCGCCCGGCGCGTGGGCCGGGATGCTCGGGTTCACGCTGCTGGGGCTGGGGTTGTGCGTGCTGGTGCCGCAGGCGTTCGCGGCGGCGGGCCGGTTGTTCCCCGGGGCCTCGGACGCGGCGGTCGCACGGCTGAACATCTTCAACTACGTGGGGTTCCTGGTCGGCGCGCCGCTGGTGGGCGCGCTCGGTGACGCGTGGAGCTACCGGGGGGCCATGCTCGTGCCGATGGTGTTGGTGCTGGTGACACTGGGGTACGCCAGGTCGTTCTCCGCTCAACCGGACCGATACGGTGGCGGGCATGAGCGGCCGCGCACAGCTGATGTGGGACGAGGCAGTAACGGGCTATGACTTCGGTCGGAACCATCCGATGGATCCGGTCCGGCTGGAGCTGACCCGCCGGCTGGTCGGTGCCTTCGGGCTCGACCGGGAGGTGGCGGTCGTCGCGGCGAAGCCGGCCGGCGAGTCCACGCTCCGGCTGGTCCACCGGGAGGACTACATCGACGCCGTGAAGGCCGCGTCGGCCGATCCGGCGGGGGCGGACGGCTCGTACGGGCTGGGGACGATCGACGATCCCGCGTTCGCCGGGATGCACGAGGTGTCCGCGCTGATCGCCGGGCAGTCGGTGGGGGCGGCCGAGGCGGTGTGGCGGGGGGACGCCGACCACGCCGTGAACTTCGCGGGCGGGCTGCACCACGCCATGCCCGGTGGGGCGTCGGGGTTCTGCGTCTACAACGACGCGTCGCTCGCCATCGCGCGGCTGCTGGAGCTGGGGGCCGAGCGGGTCGCCTACGTGGACGTCGACGTGCACCACGGGGACGGGGTGCAGGCCGCGTTCTGGGAGGACCCGCGGGTGCTGACGATCTCGTTGCACGAGCACCCCCGTACGTTGTTCCCGCAGACCGGGTGGCCGCAGGAGACCGGGGCGGGCGCGGGGGAGGGGACCGCGGTGAACGTGGCGCTGCCGGCCGGGACCGGGGACGCCGGGTGGGTACGGGCCTTCCACGCCGTGGTGCCGGAGCTGCTCGCGGAGTTCCGGCCACAGGTCCTCGTCACCCAGCACGGGGCCGACACGCACTTCGAGGATCCGCTCGCACACCTGGCGGTCTCGCTGGACGCGCAGCGGGCGGTGCAGATGGCGTGCCACGACCTGGCGCACGAGTACGCCGGGGGCAAGTGGGTCGCGCTGGGCGGGGGCGGGTACGCGGTGGTGGACGTCGTACCGCGGTCGTGGACGCATCTGGTGGGGATCGCGGCCGGGAAGCCGGTCGCTCCGGAGGCGGTGATCCCCGAGGCATGGCGGCAGGACGTGTTCGCCCGGACGCGGCAGTCGGGGCCGTGGCGGATGACGGACGGGTTGTGGCCGGTGGCGTGGGCGTCCTGGGAGGAGGGGTACGACCCCGCCGACCGGGTCGACCAGGCGGTGCTGGCGACCCGGCGGGCCGTGTTCCCGCTGCGCGGGCTCCTTCCCTGACGACCGCGCCCGCCCGCCCCCCGGTCCGGCATTAGGCCAACCGTGCGGAGTTACGGCGTTTCCGTCCCGCCCGCACCCCCCATGGGCCACCATCGCATCCGTGTTGACCGCCGCCCGTCTTCGCGCGCATCTGGTGGCCGCACGGCTGGCCGGGGTGGTGGCGACGTCGCGGGAGGACAGCCTGCGGAGTTACCGGCTGTTCGCCGCCCGGGATCCACGCGTGTTGATCGGGATCGATCCCGAAGGGGCGTGGGGAGTCCGGGACTTGCTCGGGTTGATGGCGGAGAAGTGCGGGGTTTCGGCCGATCTCCGGTACATTTCCGGACCGGATGTGATCGATCCGGAGCGGACGCTCGCCGCGCTGGACGCCTTCGCCGGGCGGATCCGGGAGGTGGCCCGGAGTGGCGCGCCCGTGCTGCTGGGCACCGGGCACCCGCGTCCGCTGCTCGGCTTCTACGCCGGTCTCGCAGACGCTTTGTCGGCGGCGGGATGTGAGGTCCTCACGCCGGCGCAGGGTCGCTGTGTCGACATATTGACCCGGTTCGGCCTACGTACCCATCGCCTCGACTACGTACGAGGGGTTGCCCTGGTGCGGGAACCGGCGAGCGGGCGCCCGGGTCGTGAGCCGGGTGCCCACAGCCACTCGCCGCTCCCGGTTCGGGTCGCGCTGGACGCCGCGGCGGAGGCCGGCGGGCCGCTGCCGGAGCTGGTCGTGGGGGACCACGGGTGGGTCTGCGGTGCTGGTCAGCTCGGGTTTGAGGCCATCGGTCTGGCCGACACGGATGATCCCGCGCTGTTCGTGGGAGAGGCCGAGGGGCGGGTGTCCGTCGCCGTTCCGGTTGATGACGCAGTGCGGTCTGCTCACTATCGGCCGTTGATCCGCTACGTACTCGATCGAGCGTGTCTGTCACAGTAGGCCGCCGATGGGTGCACCTCTTCCCCACTCGCATCACCCGCCCCTAGTCTGGGGAGTGAGCACGCAACGACGAAGAGTCACCGGAAGGGGAAGCCGGTGGCCGTCGAGTGCGGAAGGTTCAGGTGTGTCATGGCTGCAGCTGGCGAGAGGCCTCTGAACGAGGTTCAGTTCCTTACCGTGGCGGAGGTCGCCTCGGTGATGCGAGTGTCGAAGATGACCGTGTACCGCCTGGTGCACAGCGGTCATCTGCCCGCGATCCGGGTGGGACGGTCGTTCCGCGTCCCGGAACAAGCGGTACACGAGTACCTCCGCGACAGCTATGTGGGGGTGGAGACGGCCTGACGACGACCCCCGGGTGACCCGGGGGAACCCCCTCGATTACGACCTCGGCGCTCGGTTGGGTAGGCTAGCCCCTCGTAGGTCGTGTGGGCCCATGGCGCCCAAACAACCGAGTGATGAGAAGTGAGCGAGGGTAGTCGTGGGCTCTGTTATCAAGAAGCGGCGCAAGCGGATGGCCAAGAAGAAGCACCGCAAGCTGCTCAAGCGCACGCGCGTTCAGCGCCGTAACAAGAAGTAAGCGGCGCCGCGAGAGCGTGGCCCTGTGGCCCCCCACCAGCAGTGGTGGGGGGCCACAGGCATATCCGATGGGGGAATTTCCGTCGCCAGGGGCACCTGGGGTCATCACAGCGCAACATCGACCGGCTAGGTTGGCCGCACACGGGGAACGCGGGATACCGGTTACGCGGGAAGGAAGGCGCTGATCTTGGGACGGATCGTGCTCGTCACCGGAGTCGCCCGGCAGCTCGGCGGCCGGTTCGTGCGGCGGATCCAGCGGGACCCGGAGGTCGAGCGTGTGATCGCCGTGGACGCGGTGCCGCCGGGGCACCACCTGGGCGGCGCCGACTTCATCCAGGCCGACATCCGGCAGCCGACCATCGCCCGGGTGCTCGCCGAGACCGGCGCGGACACCGTCGTCCACCTGGACGTCACGGGCACGGCCCTGGGCGGCGGCAGCCGGGCCACGGTCAAGGAGACCAACGTCATCGGCACCATGCAGCTGCTCGGCGCCTGCCAGAAGTCGCCGACCGTGCGGCGGCTGGTGGTGAAGTCCAGTACGAACGTCTACGGCTCCGCGCCGCGCGACCCGGCCGTGTTCACCGAGACGACCCCGCCCAAGTCGCTGCCCAGCGGCGGCTTCGCGAAGGACGCCGTCGAGGTGGAGGGGTATGTGCGCGGGTTCGCCCGGCGGCGGCCGGACGTCGCCGTGTGCGTGCTGCGGTTCGCCAACATCCTCGGGCCGGCCGCGGACACCCCGCTCGCCTCGTACTTCGCGCTGCCCGTTCTGCCGACCGTGTTCGGCTACGACCCGCGGCTTCAGTTCGCGCACGAGGACGACGTCATCGAGGTGCTGCGGATCGCCTCGCACGAGCCGCGCCGGGGCACCCTGAACAGCGGCACCTTCAACATCGCCGGGGACGGCGCGCTGCTGCTCTCGCAGTGCTCGCGGCGGCTCGGGCGGCCCACCGTGCCGCTGCTGCTGCCCGCGGTCACCTGGGCCGGCTCCCTGGTGCGTACGCTCGGTATGACGGACTTCTCGCCGGAGCAGATCCGGCTGCTCACCCACGGGCGGGTGGTGGACACCGTCGAGATGCGCGAGACGCTGGGCTTCACGCCCCGCTACACGACGGCCGCGACCTTCGCCGACTTCGCGCGCGGCCAGGGCACCGGGCTGCTGCCGCCGGAGAGCCTGGCGGCGGCCGTCGACCGGATCGCCGCGCTGACCACGAGGGCGGGCGGCCACCCCCAGACGCACAGCGCCAACTGAGGAGAGCGGCAACGATGGCGGACGCCAAGGTCATTCCGTTCGACGACGACCGGTCCCGCGGAAGCGCCGCACAGCGCCCGCCGCGGCGGCGGAGCGGGGGGAGCCGGCGCGGTGCGCTCGGGGAGCCGGGGGAGAGGGGCGCGGTCCAGCCGCTGCCGGGGCGGGAGCGGGCGCGGGAGGATGCTCCTGTGAGCCGCGAGGAGGAGCCGGTGGAGGCCGTGGAGGACGACGGGCACGGCGGCGGCCTGGAGCGGCGGGTGGCGGCCGGGCTGGCCTTTCTGCGGCGCCGGCTCACCGGGGACTACGAGGTCGACGACTTCGGCTACGACGAGGAGCTGACCGACCAGGTCCTGATGTCGCTGCTGCGGCCGGTGTACGAGAAGTACTTCCGGGTCGAGGTGAAGGGCGTCGAGAACATCCCGGCCGAGGGCGGGGCGCTGATCGTCGCCAACCACTCCGGGACGCTGCCGCTGGACGGGCTGATGATGCAGGTGGCGGTGCACGACCACCACCCGGCCGGCCGCCATCTCCGCCTGCTCGCCGCCGACCTGGTCTTCGTGCTGCCGGTGGTCAACGAGCTGGCCCGCAAGCTGGGGCACACCCTCGCCTGCGCGGAGGACGCGGAACGGCTGCTGGGGCAGGGCGAGCTGGTCGGGGTGATGCCGGAGGGCTTCAAGGGGATCGGGAAGCCGTTCAGCGAGCGGTACAAGCTCCAGCGGTTCGGCCGGGGCGGCTTCGTCTCCACGGCCCTGCGGCAGGGCGTGCCGATCGTCCCGTGCTCGATCGTCGGGGCGGAGGAGATCTACCCGATGATCGGCAACGCCAAGACGCTGGCGCGGGTGCTGGGTTTCCCGTACTTCCCGTTGACGCCGACGTTCCCCTGGCTCGGGCCGCTGGGTGCGATTCCGCTGCCCACGAAGTGGACGATCCAGTTCGGTGAGCCGATTCCGACGGACGGGTATCCGCCGGAGGCGGCGGAGGATCCGATGCTGATGTTCAACCTGACCGATCAGGTGCGCGAGCAGATCCAGCACACGCTGTACAAGCTGTTGGTGCAGCGGCGCTCGGTGTTCTTCTGAGACGTTCTTCTGAGACGCCGGTGAACGGCGTCGAGGGCGCCCCTGCTCGGAAAAGGGCGCCCTCGATGCCGTGGCCGTGTCGCGTCAGTCCGCGTTCTCCCCGTCGATGCCCAGCCCCGGGAGCAGGTCGGGGATGAGCGGGGGGATCGTGATGTCCGGCTGGCCCGTGGGGGACTTGCCGGCGGACGGGGACGTGGTGTCGGACCCGGTCTTCGGCGGGTCGAGCAGACCGCCCGCGTCGCCGCCGAGGAGCCCGTCGCCGCTGCTGCCGGTGGCCGGGCCGCTCGGCGTGCCGGTGCCGGTGTGCTTGCCGGCGGACGGGGTGTTCCCGGCGCTGGGCGTGGTGGACCGGTGGCTGCCGGAGGATCCGGGCGACGCCGGGCCGGAGCCGCCAGGGTGTCCGCCGTCGCCCGGCTGGGCGGGTGGCTGCGGCAGCAGGGACTGGAGCGGGGCGACCTCTTCGTCTATGGCGTCGAAGACCGAGGACACCTGCTGTTTCACATCGCCCAGTTGCGTGGGCAGCTTGTCGCTGAGCGCGCTCCAGGCCTGGCGGTGGGACCGGGAGAACGTGGACAGCGCCTGGATGGGGCCGAGCGAGTCCGGGTCGGCCTGGTAGGCCGCGTGGAGCAGGCGGTGGCCCTCGGTGACGTCGCGCTGCATCCCGGACAGGGTGCGGCGGATCTCGCCGATGGACTCGTGGTCCAGATGGCCGCCCCGGCCGCGCTCCAGCAGGCGTCGGGCCTCGTTGAGGCGGGTGGAGGCCTGGTCGAGATAGGTCTGGCCGCGCTGGTCGTCGCCGTCGGTCAGGTAGTTGAGCTTGAAGTCCTCGATGCCGCGTTTCAGTCCGTACAGCGAGTCGCCGGGCAGGGCGTCGGAGCTGGCGGCGGCGACCCCGCCGAAGGCCCCGGCGGCCACGCCCACGCTGAGCCCGCCGGCCGCCAGGCCCTTGGTCAGTCTCGTGCGCGGGCGGAGCTTGCCCAGCGGGCTCGCCCGGTGCGCGCCCTTGGCCCGGTGGGATCGCTGCTGCGGTACCGACGCGTCCGCCGCCCCGGTTCCCTCCTGGAGCATGGCCTCCATCGCGGCCACCAACTGGGCCCGCTGGACGACCTTGACCTCGGGGTCGAGCTGCGGTCTGGGCAGCGCGCCGAGACCCGCCGCCAGGGCCAGCAGCCCGCCCTGCTCGGTCCGTTCCTCGGTGGTCGGCGGTGCTCCCGCCTGGCCAACGGACTGCTCGGCCGCCGTGTCCCGGTCGGACTGCTCCTCCAGGGCCTGGGCGAAGGCGTTCGCCCGCCGGTGCGCCGATACGTTCGCGATCACTGGCGGCACCTCCTCTCGTCATGACGGTCGACTCCCCAGGGGGTCCTGAGGGTTGCACGCCCACGGCACTTCCACGCGATCGAGCGATCGGGGTCGGCCAGGACGTGACCACAGGGAGCCTGTATCCCGCACAACGACTGGCGCGGCACTTGGGTTACGGACGGCGGATGACCGGATCGGAAAGGCAACAGACTTTCACCGTGGGTGAGTTGGTCGTCGCCCTGGGTCACGTGGTTCAGCGGGCGTCGTCCGGCAGCAGCCGGGCGAGGGTGCGTACGGCGCGGTACTGGAGGGTCTTGATGGCGCCCTCGTTCTTTCCCATGACCCGGGCGGTCTCGGCGACCGAGAGGCCTTGGAGGAAGCGGAGCGTCACGCACTCCTGCTGCTGGGGGTTGAGCCGCCGTACGGCGTCGAGCAGGGCGGCGTTGGACAGGGACTCCAGGACGGAGTCCTCCGGGGAGCGTTCGACCTCGTTGGCGTCGAGCATCTCGCCGGTGGTGACCTCCAGCCGGAAGCGGCTGGACTTGAAGTGGTCGGCGACCAGGTTCCGGGCGATGGTGACCAGCCAGGCGCCGAAGTCACGGCCCTGCCAGGTGAAGGTGCCGATCCTGCGCAGTGCCCGCAGAAAGGTCTCACTGGTGAGGTCCTCGGCGGTCGCCCGGCCGCCGACGCGGTAGTAGATGTAGCGGTAGACGGTGTCGCTGTACTGGTCGTAGAGCCGCCCGAAGGCCTCGGCCTCCCCCGCCTGGGCGCGTTCGACCAGGTCCATCATCCGGGCGCTGTCGCTGTCGGCGGCCGGTCGGCGGGCGGTGGCCGCGCCGGTGGCCCGCCCCCGTCTGCCGACGGCGGCGCTGCCGTCGGCCAGTGCGTAGCACGGGCCGACGGGCGCGGCGGCGGCGAAGGCGGGGACGGCGTACGCGGTGGGGACGAAGCCGCGCAGCGACTCTTTGACCGTTGCGACTGTTGCGCGCAGCGTAGCCAGGCCCGAGGCGTCAACCCCGACGTGTGGGTACACGGGACTCCCAGAGGCAGAGCTTCCATCACGTGCAGTGCGGGACCTTTCACCCGTCGTAGCGACGGAGGGGTACCGGTTTGCGTCTGAGGAGAATAACGCTTCGTGCAGGGCCTGCTACACCGAGTTGCTCAAATCATCGATTGCGTCGCATCTGTAACCGTTTGATGGTGCGTCAAGTTTCGCAGGATGATCGCTTGTTGACCGGAAAGAGACCGGTTTCGGTGAGGAGCAGCGCGTGTTGAAATGGCCGCGGCATAATTCGTGCGCGCGGGACCCGTCGTGGCGGTTATCGGCGCCGTCGGCTCAGGGCGATCGCCGCCGCCGTGCCACCGGCCACCGCGCCGACCCCGGCCGCCGCCGGGATGCCGACCTTCGCCGCCTTGCGGCCGGTGCGGTAGTCGCGCAGGCGCCAGTCCTTCTCGCGGGCGTGCCTGCGCAGCTTGGCGTCCGGGTTGATGGCGTAGGGATGGCCGACCAGGGACAGCATCGGGATGTCGTTGTGGCTGTCGCTGTAGGCCGCGCAGCGGGACAGGTCCAGTCCCTCCGCGGCGGCGAGCGCGCGGACCGCCTCGGCCTTGGCCGGTCCGTGCAGCGGCTCGCCGACCAGCTTGCCGGTGTAGACGCCGTCGACCGACTCGGCCACCGTGCCGAGGGCGCCCGTGAGGCCGAGGCGGCGGGCGATCACCTGGGCGATCTCCACCGGGGCCGCGGTCACGAGCCACACCTTCTGGCCGGCGTCCAGGTGGGCCTGGGCCAGGGCGCGGGTGCCGGGCCAGATGCGGTCGGCCATGTACTCGTCGTAGATCTCCTCGCCGATCGACTCCAGTTCGGCGACCCGGTGGCCCTTGACGATCGACAGCGCCGAGTCGCGGGCGTCCTGCATGTGCTCGGGGTCCTCGACGCCGGCCAGCCGGAACCAGGCCTGCTGCCAGGCGAACTTGGCCAGGTCGCGGGTCTCGAAGAACTTCCGCTTGTACAGCCCCCGGCCGAAGTGGAACAGCGCGGCGCCCTGCATCACCGTGTTGTCGAGGTCGAAGAAGGCGGCGGCCCGGTCGTCGCCGATCACCGGGAACTGAGGTTCCTCCGGCGTGGCACGCGGGGCTTCCTGCGAGGACTTGCGGGCGGCCTCCGCCGAGGCCTCGCCTGCCAACACGCTCCGCGCCGTGGCGGAGCGCCTACGGGGAGTGAGCCATCCGAGAGCGGCCATGTCGTGAGCATAGCCAGTCCGCCCGGTGGTTCCGGCGACCGGAGGTTGGGAGGTCGTGAACTCTGTGCGGCCGGGTCGTTAAGGGAGCGATCCGGAACGGGCGCCGAGCGCGCGAGAATGGCCCGTATGAGCCCCCTCTTCCGACGCAAGGCCGAGCCACGCGCGCGGCTGGTCACCCTCATCCGCAAGCCGGGCTGCCATCTGTGCGACGACGCGCAGGTGGTGGTCGAGAAGGTGTGCGGCGACCTCGGCGTGCCGTGGGAGCCGAAGGACATCACCGAGGACCGGGAGCTGCACGACCGCTACTGGGAGCAGATCCCGGTCGTACTGGTCGACGGTGAACAGCACACCTTCTGGCGCGTGAACGAGGAGCGTCTGCGCCGGGCACTGACCGACTAGCTGACCGACTAGTCCAAACCGGCCCGAAAGTCGCTTAGGATCGACGGCGGTTTGGTCTCGGGGGCGGGATTCGTGAGGAGTGTGTGCGGTTTTGCCCCCAGTAACGAAGGAGCACCGGTGCGTATGCGCCGGTTCCCGGCCAGGGCGCAAAAGTTGCGTGACCCCGGTCACTTCTGCCGGGCAAATCGGACACCATCTTTGTGCACGCGTTCACAAAGACATAGCCTGCTGTCGACGGGGCGGTCTGGGGACGTATGACCGCCTACAGCCCCGCTCTACCCGCAGGAGCACCGTGGCAACTGGCCGAACACACCGACCGGCGACCCGTAGCCGAGGGATTCCCGAGGCCACCGTCGCCCGGCTTCCGCTGTACCTCCGAGCCCTCACCGCACTGTCGGAGCGCTCGGTCCCCACGGTCTCCTCCGAGGAGCTGGCCGCGGCGGCGGGGGTCAACTCCGCCAAGCTGCGCAAGGACTTCTCGTACCTGGGCTCCTACGGAACGCGCGGTGTCGGCTACGACGTGGAGTATCTCGTCTACCAGATCTCCCGCGAACTCGGCCTCACCCAGGACTGGCCGGTCGTGATCGTCGGTATCGGCAACCTCGGCGCCGCCCTCGCCAACTACGGCGGTTTCGCCTCCCGTGGCTTCCGGGTCGCCGCCCTGATCGACGCCGACCCGGCGATGGCCGGCAAGCCGGTCGCGGGCATCCCCGTGCAGCACACCGACGACCTTGAGAAGATCATCGAGGACAACGGCGTGTCCATCGGTGTGATCGCCACCCCGGCCGGCGCAGCCCAGCAGGTCTGCGACCGGCTCGTGGCCGCCGGCGTGACCTCCATCCTGAACTTCGCGCCGACCGTGCTGTCCGTCCCGGACGGCGTCGACGTGCGCAAGGTCGACCTCTCGATCGAACTCCAGATCCTCGCCTTCCACGAGCAGCGCAAGGCCGGTGAGGAGACCGCCGCGGGCGACGGCGCGCTGCCCACCGCCGCTCCCCGGGGCGCGACCGCCGACGACTCCGCCGACCAGGGGCCCGACGGGGACGTCCCCGCCGTGATGCCGGCATGAGCCTCCTCGTCGTCGGACTGAGCCACCGCAGTGCCCCGGTCAGCGTGCTGGAGCGGGCCGCGCTGAGCGCGGACGCCCAGGTCAAGCTGCTCCAGGACACGGTCTCCGCCGAGCCCGCCGGCGAGGCCGCGGTGCTCGCCACCTGCAACCGCATCGAGCTGTACGCCGACGTGGACAAGTTCCACGCCGGTGTCGCCGAGCTGTCCACGCTGCTCGCCCAGCACAGCGGGGTCGGCCTGGAGGAACTCACCCCGTACCTCTACGTGCACTACGAGGACCGGGCCGTCCACCACCTGTTCTCGGTGGCCTGCGGGCTCGACTCGATGGTCGTCGGCGAGGGGCAGATCCTCGGTCAGATCAAGGACTCGCTGGCCCGCGCCCAGGAGCTGCACACCGCCGGCAAGCTGCTGAACGACCTGTTCCAGCAGGCCCTGCGGGTCGGCAAGCGCGCCCACTCCGAGACCGGCATCGACCGCGCCGGCCAGTCCCTGGTCACCTTCGGCCTGGAGCAGCTGGCCGTCGGGACGCCCGTCCCCGAGTGGGCCGCGGGCAAGAAGGCGCTGATCATCGGCGCCGGGTCGATGTCGTCCCTGGCCGCCGCGACGCTCGCGCGCGCCGGGGTCGCCGAGGTCGTCGTCGCCAACCGCACCTTCGAGCGTGCCGAGCGGCTCGCCGAGATCCTCACCGGGTCCGACGAGAACGAGGTGACCGCCCGCGCGGTGCGCATGGACGCGGTGGCCGCCGAGCTGACACGTGCCGACGTCGTCGTCTCCTGTACCGGGGCGACGGGCCTGGTGCTCACGGCGGAGGCGGTCGCGCACGCGGTCGAGGGCCGTACCGGCGCCCCCGTCGCCGACACCGGTGCCACGGCCGCGCAGCCGGAGGCCGTGCGGCCCGAGGCCCCCGTGCGGTCCACCGGTACGGGCGCCGACGAGAACTGCCCGCTGGACCTGGCCGCCGTACAGCCCGGCTTCTCCGTGATGGGCGAGGCCGCCGTGGCCGGCATGGACGCGGCCACCCTGGAGCAGCACGCGGCCTGGGTCGGTGGGGGTACCTCCCGCATCGAGCGAAGCCGAGAGCGCGGGGGAGGCACCATCGACCGCCGGGAGCGCCGGACGCCCGAGGCGGACGCCGAGCTGATCACCGCGCTCGCCGCGACCGCCGCCACCGTCGGCCGGATCCCCGAACGGCGCAGGCCCGAGCCGGTCGCCGAGCGGCCCGCGCCCCTCTTCTTCCTGCTCGACCTGGCCATGCCCCGCGACATCGACGCGGCCGCGCACCGGCTGGCCGGGGTCCGCCTGGTCGACATCGAGTCGCTGGCGGAAGCCTCCGCCGACGCGCCGATGGCGGCCGACGTGGACCAGGTCCGGCGTATCGTCTCCGACGAGGTCGCGGCCTTCGGCGCGGCACAGCGGGCGGCGCACATCACGCCCACCGTCGTCGCGCTGCGCACCATGGCCGCCGACGTCGTCGCCGGTGAGATCGCCCGCCTCGACGGCCGTCTGCCCGACCTGGACGAACGCCAGCGCGGCGAGATCCGCCAGGCCGTGCACCGGGTCGTCGACAAGCTGCTGCACGCGCCGACCGTACGGGTCAAGCAGCTCGCGGCCGAGCCCGGCGGCGCCGGGTACGCCGACGCGCTGCGCACCCTGTTCGACCTCGATCCCGAGACGGTGGCCGCCGTCTCCCGGGCCGGGGACAGCACAGACACGAAGGACCGACCGGCATGACTGAGAAGGCGTTGCGGCTGGGGACCAGGCGGAGCAAACTCGCCATGGCCCAGTCAGGGCAGGTGGCGCAGGCCGTCCGCCAGGTGACCGGGCGGCCCGTCGAGCTGGTCGAGATCACCACCTACGGCGATGTCTCCCGCGAGGCGCTCGCGCAGATCGGCGGCACCGGCGTGTTCGTCACGGCGCTGCGCGACGCGCTGCTGAGGGGCGAGGTCGACTTCGCGGTCCACTCGCTCAAGGACCTGCCGACCACGCAGCCCGAGGAGCTGGTCCTGGCCGCCGTACCGGTGCGCGAGGACCCGCGGGACGTGATCGTCGCGCGTGACGCGCTGAAGTTCACGGACCTGCCGCGGGGCGCGCGCATCGGCACCGGTTCGCCGCGCCGCATGGCGCAGCTGAACGCGTACGCCCGGACCCACGGCCTGGACATCGAGACCGTCCCGATCCGCGGCAACGTCGACACGCGGATCGGATACGTCCACGCCGGCGAGCTGGACGCGGTCGTGCTGGCCGCCGCCGGACTGAACCGGATCGGCCGGATCGACGAAGTGACCGACTTCCTGTCGGTCGACACCGTTTTGCCCGCCCCCGGCCAGGGGGCCCTGGCGATCGAGTGCAGGGCGGGGAACACCGCCCGAGACGCCGCACTCGTCGCCGCGCTCGGCGAGCTCGACGACCCGTTCACCCGGGCCGCCGTCACCGCCGAGCGGTCACTGCTCGCCGCCCTGGAGGCCGGTTGCAGCGCACCTGTGGGCGCGCTGGCCGACCTTCTGGCCGACGGGCAGACTGTCAAGGAAATGCGCCTGCGCGGCGTCGTCGGTACGACCGACGGCACCCGCACGGTGCAGCTGTCCACCACCGGTCCCGTGCCCCAGACGCACGACCGGGCGACGGCACTCGGTCGCGAACTCGCCACCGAGATGCTCGCCCAGGGCGCGGCCGGTCTGATGGGGGAGCGAGCACATTGAGCCCCACCACCCTTCCCGCCGGTCCGGAACACGGGCACGTCACCTTCCTCGGTGCCGGACCCGGGGATCCGGGACTGCTGACGCTGCGCGCCGTGGAGGCGCTGTCGAACGCGGACGTCCTGGTCGCCGAGCACGAGGTGCTCGACGTCATCCGGACGCACGCGCGGCAGGGCGTCTCCGTCGTACAGACGGACGCGGACTCCGCCGCGGTGCCGCCGCCGGGCACGGGCACGCCCCAGCTGACGGTCGTTGACGGCACGTCAACACCCGTCGCCGTCCCGGCCGCTGCCCGGGATGCCGCTCATCTTGTCATGGAGGCCGCGCGGGGCGGCAGGCGGGTCGTCCGTGCGGTGCCCGGGGACCCGGGACTGGATACGTACGCGGCGGAGGAGATGCTCGCCTGCGCCGCCGCCGGGGTGCCCTTCGAGGTCGTCCCCGGTGTCGCGGCGGCGGTCGGCGTGCCCGCGTACGCCGGTGTGCCGCTGCGGGACGCGCAGGGCGCGGACGTCCGGTTCGTGGACGCCCGGACCGCCTCCGAACGGTGCTGGACGGAGGTGGGCGCGTCGGACGGCACGGTGGTCGTCTCGACGACCCTGGACTCGGTCGCCGCCGCGGCGGGCGAGCTGGTCTCGGCGGGCCGCAAGCCGGACACCCCGCTGACGGTGACGGTCGCCGGTACGACGACCCGGCAGCGGACCTGGACGGCGACGCTCGGCACGATCGCGCAGACGCTGAAGCAGGCGAAGGTGCTGCCGTCGCCGGACGGCGGGCGGCCGGTGATAGCCGTGGTCGGCGAGCGTTCCGCCGTCGCCCGGCGCGACGAGCTGTCGTGGTTCGAGTCCAAGCCGCTGTTCGGCTGGAAGGTGCTCGTGCCGCGCACGAAGGAGCAGGCGGCGTCGCTCTCCGACCAACTGCGGTCCTACGGCGCGGTGCCGCACGAGGTCCCGACGATCGCGGTGGAGCCCCCGCGCACCCCGCAGCAGATGGAGCGGGCGGTCAAGGGCCTGGTGACGGGCCGCTACGAGTGGATCGCGTTCACCTCCGTCAACGCGGTGAAGGCGGTCCGGGAGAAGTTCGAGGAGTACGGCCTCGACGCGCGTGCCTTCGCGGGCATCAAGGTGGCCGCGGTGGGCGAGCAGACCGCCAGGGCGCTGGTCGCCTTCGGCGTGAAGCCGGACCTGGTGCCGAGCGGCGAGCAGTCGGCGGCCGGCCTCCTGGAGGACTGGCCCCCCTACGACCCGGTCTTCGACCCGATCGACCGTGTCTTCCTGCCCCGGGCCGACATCGCGACCGAGACCCTGGTCGCCGGTCTGATCGAGCTGGGCTGGGAGGTCGACGACGTCACGGCCTACCGGACCGTGCGCGCGTCGCCGCCGCCGGCGGAGACCCGGGAGGCGATCAAGGGCGGCGGCTTCGACGCGGTCCTCTTCACGTCCTCGTCCACGGTCCGGAACCTGGTGGGCATCGCGGGCAAGCCGCACAACGTGACGGTGATCGCGTGCATCGGCCCGGCGACGGCCAAGACCGCCGAGGAGCACGGGCTGCGGGTCGACGTCATGGCCCCGGAGCCGTCCGTGCACAAGCTGGCGGAGGCGCTGGCGGACTTCGGCATGAAGCGGCGCGCCGCCGCGCTGGAGGCCGGTGACCCGGTGACCCGCCCGAGCGAGCGCCGCCCGGGCGCCCGCAGGCGCCGCTCGACGACCTGAGGCACCGGGGGGCTCGGCCCCCCGGTGCCCCGGGCCTGCCCGGTCGGCTGGGAGGTGGGCGTGCGGGCGGACTCGCCCCACGCCCTGCTCGCCGCCGGCCTGGTCGAACACCTGGCCGGGGATCGGGAAACGGGCCGGGAGCAACCACGGGCGGGGCCCGCGGCCTTCATGGCGCGGGTCCTCGGCGTCCGAGGGATCCGGGTGCCTCCGCCGCGGGCTTCGAAGGACCGTCCGGCGTCCTTCCCGACCGTGCCCGGGGGCTGCCGCGTCCGACACCGCGTCGGCAAAGGCGCAGGCCCGGCGGGCGTAGCGTAGGGGGCATGACGAAGTACGGATCCTTCCCCGGTACGCGTCCCCGACGGTTGCGCACCACCCCCGTCATGCGCCGCATGGTCGCCGAGACCCGGCTGCACCCCGCCGACCTCATCCTCCCGGCGTTCATCCGGGAGGGCGTCAGCGAGCCGGTGCCGGTCGCGGCGATGCCCGGCGTCGTGCAGCACACCCGGGACAGCCTGAAGAAGGCCGCGCTGGAGGCCGTGGAGGCCGGGGTCTCCGCGATCATGCTGTTCGGCGTGCCGGAGGAGGCCAAGAAGGACGCCCAGGGCACCGTCGGCACCGATCCGGACGGGATCCTCCAGGTCGCCCTGCGGGACGTCCGGGCCGAGGTCGGCGACGACCTGCTCGTCATGTCCGACCTGTGCCTGGACGAGTTCACCGACCACGGGCACTGCGGGGTGCTGGACGCCGAGGGGCGCGTCGACAACGACGCCACCCTGGAGCGGTACGCCGAGATGGCCCAGGTGCAGGCCGACGCAGGCGCCCATGTCGTCGGCCCCAGCGGGATGATGGACGGCCAGATCGGCGTCGTCCGGGACGCGCTGGACCAGATCGGCCGTGAGGACGTCGCGATCCTCGCCTACACCGCCAAGTACTCCTCGGCCTTCTACGGCCCCTTCCGCGAGGCCGTCGCCTCCTCGCTCCAGGGCGACCGCAAGACCTACCAGCAGGATCCGGCCAACTGGCGCGAGTCCCTGCGGGAACTGGAGCTGGACCTCACCGAGGGCGCCGACATGGTGATGGTCAAGCCGGCCGGCCCCTACCTCGACGTCCTCGCCCGGGTCGCGGACGCCGTGGACGTGCCCGTCGCCGCCTACCAGATCTCCGGCGAGTACTCGATGATCGAGGCCGCCGCCGAGAAGGGCTGGATCGACCGGGACCGGGCGATCTTCGAGTCCCTGACCGGCATCAAGCGGGCCGGGGCGCGCAACATCCTCACCTACTGGGCCACCGAGGTGGCCCAGAAGCTGCGCCGTTCCCCGTTCACCAGTTGAGGGCGTCGTCCATCTCCTGCTGCCAGTACGTCACCTTCAGCGAGCTGTCGTAGTAGACGCCCTTGGCCGGGAGGGACGGCGTCGCGGACGGGCCGCCACTGCTGTTCGGGCCGAGGCCCTGGAAGCCCACGGTCAGCTTGCGGGCCGTCGTCCCGCCGGTGCCGCTGCCGTCGGCGGCCGACAGCAGCACACCCGCGTACCCCGACTCGCCGGGCGCCAGGGACACCACGGCCTGCGGCTGGGTGTCCCGGTCCGCCTGCGGTACCCACTGCATCTGGTCGAAGCGGAGTACCGGGTAGTACGGCAGCTCGCAGGTCCTGCCGCCGGTGTTCTTCACGGTGATGAGCATGTGGTTGAGGGGCCGGGCGACCGGCTGCGCGGTGACGGTCGTGTTCGCGCCGTTGCACAGCACCACGGAGGTGCCGGAGCCGCCGGAAGTGCCGGTGCCGCCCTGGGTGCCGCGCGGGGCGGGGGAGGCGCTCGGCCGTGCGTCGGGTGTGTGGGTACGGGCCACGGGCGTGCCGTTCGCCGTACGGCCGCCGGTGCCGGCCTGGGGCGTCTTCGACGCGGCCTTCTCCGACGCGGCCTTCTCCGCCGACGTCGTGGGGGGCGTCGGCAGGGCGGCGCCCTCGTCCTCGGTGCCGGTCCCGTTGCCGCCGCACGCCGTGAGCGCGAGGGCGGCGACGGCGGTGCCGGTGGCGGCGAGCAGACGGATATGGCGCATTCGCATGGCAAGTCCTCTTTCGGGCTGGGCCGGTTGGCGTGCTTGGATGACCTCAGCCTGTGGGCGGGTCCGTCCCGGCGGCCAGCAGCGGCCGGGAATCCGGGACGCTGGAACGCCCACACCGGCTTTGACCTGCGGGAACAGCCCCTCCCTGGAATGCCGGGGTGGGACGAGGGGGACGGAGAAACGGTGTCGGGAGGCACGTCCGAGAGCGGTTTCGCCGAGCTGTTGCGGGAGTTGAAGGACCGCTCCGGGCACAGCTACGGCACGCTCGCCAAGCGGCTGCACATGAGTACGTCGACGCTCCACCGGTACTGCAACGGGGACGCCGTACCGGCGGACTACGCGCCCGTGGAGCGGCTCGCCCGGCTGTGCAAGGCCACGCCCGAGGAACTCGTGGAGCTGCACCGGCGGTGGGTGCTGGCGGACGCCTGGCGGGGCCGGAAGGAGCCGTCGCCGGTGACGGAGCCGGTGGCTGAACCCGAACCCGAGCCGGTGCCCGTGGCCGGACCTGAGCCTGAGCCCGGGGCGGTGCGGGCCCCGTCGGCCGGACCCGAAGCCCAGCCGGTGGCGGCGGTGCCTGCCGGGCGCCGGCGCCGCCGTCCCGCCGCCCTCCTCGCCGCCCTGACCGTCACCGCTCTGCTCGGCACCGTGGCGGTCGTACTGAACCTGCCCCCCGGGCACTCCGGGGACGGAGAGCGGGACGGCCGGGACGCCAAGGGCGCCGCGGCCACCTGGGGAGCCGCCGCCCGGGACAGCGCGTCGCCGGTGCCGACGGCCGGGAGCCCGGCGCCGCACCGGTCCGCCACCCGCTCCGCCTCCCCCTCGCCCGAGGCCCCGGCCGGTCGCAGCGGAACCCCGGCGGGCGGCTCGGCCGCCGCCACGACCGACCGGACGACGGCCGCCCCGCCCCTCACGGTCACCACGCACCCCTTCAGCTGGGAGAGCCCCTGCTCCCAGCACTACCTGATCGACCGGCCGCCCACCGCCGTCGCCCCGCCGCCGCTGGAGCAGGACGCGCCCGCCTGGGTGGACGTGCACAAGGCGGTCTCGGCGGGGGAGCAGTTCGTCACTTTCACCGTGCAGGGCACCGGCGAGGAGACCGTCGTCCTGGAGAAGCTGTCCGTGCGCATGGCGGGCAAGCGGTCCCCGCTCGCCTGGAACGACTACGCCATGGGCTATCCCGGCGTCGGCTGCGGCGGCGGTGTGCCGACCCACTCCTTCACCGTCGCCCTGGACGCGATGCGCCCCGCGCCCGTACCGGAGGCCGGGAGCCGGGACTTCCCGTTCAAGGTGAGCCGGTCCGACCCCGAGGTCTTCTACGTCACCGCGGACGCGTCCGCCTACGACGTCAGCTGGTACCTGGAGCTGTCCTGGTCCAGCGGGAACCGGCACGGCACGCTGGTGGTCGACGACGCCGGCCGGCCGTTCCGCACCAGCGGCAGCAACGGCCGGCCCGCCTACGCCTTCCCCCTCGGCGGCGAGAAGTGGGGACCGGCGTCGGAGGCGAACTGACGCCGCCGGTTCACTCCCACCAGAAGGACCAGCTCGTGGCGCCGACCAGCTCCTTGGCGTACGCCCCCACGCTCCCCGGGCCGCTCTGCACCACGGCGTTCGGGCACAGGGCGTAGTGCTCGGCCGCCAGCACCTCGGCGACGTGGAGGGCGGTGGGCGGCGCCGCGACGGACACCACCAGGGCGTCCGGCCCGAGCGCCACCACCCGGACCCCGAACCGGTCCTCCCACGACCGCAGCACCGCGCAGACCCGGGCCACGTCGCCTTCCTGGTCCAGGGTGCCGGTCCAGCCGATCGCCGCCGGTATGTCGGCGGACCGGCGGGCCGGCACGAGGGCGAGGTGCGGCTCCTCCACCCACTCGGCCCATGTGCTCGGGTCCTGGTGCAGCGCGTCGGCGACCTGCGCGGCCCGGCTCTCCGGATCGGCGGCCAGGAGCCCGGCGGACGCGAGCCCCGGCCACTGGACGCCGAACGGCTCGGTCTCCTCGCCGGCGTACCCGTCGGTCTCCTCCGCCCAGTACTCCGACAGCACCTCCTCGGCCTCGTGGTCCCCCGGGTACGACGCCTCGCCCGGCAACAGCACCCAGTCCTCGACCCCGGCCCGGCAGCCGGCCAGGTCCACCAGCACCGGCAGCAGCCCGGCACGGGACGCCGGCGCACCCAGCGCCTTCCAGGTGCCGGGCGAGGAGGGCTTCTCCGCGTGCCACAGCAGGGGCTCGTGCCAGCGTCCGTCGTCCGTCTCGTCCACCAGCCTGCCGGGCGGCAGCCGGAGGCCGAGGGAACGCCCACTGGGGTCGGTGGCCAGCTTGGGCAGCGGGTTGGGAAGAGTCGCCATACCGGTGACTGTAAAGCCCGCCACTGACAACGCCGTTGAGCTGCGCGGTCGCCCTGGCGGGCCGGGCGTCCGGGCCGGTGTCAGACCAGGGTCGTGATGCAGAACGGGTGCCCCGCCGGGTCCAGCAGGACCCGCCAGCGGTCCGGCTGCGGCTGGGTCTCCGGCTTGGTCGCGCCCAGCTTCAGCAGCCGCTCCTCGGCCGTGTCCAGGTCGTCCACACCCACCTCGATGTGGGCCTGCTTCTCCCGGGCCGGGTCCGGCCAGGTGGGGCGGCGGTAGTCGGCCAGGCGGTTGAAGCCCAGGCCCGGCGCGCCGTCCTTGCCGCCCAGGAAGACGAAGTCGTCGGAGGTGTAGGCGACGGAGAGGCCGAACATCTCGCCGTAGAAACGGGACAGTTCGACCGGGTCGGCGCAGTCGAAGGTGACGGCGGCGTAGCGGAAGACGGGTGCGGAAGCGGTGTCTGTGCTCATGGGGACGACCGTAGGACGTGACCCGGACAGATACGGTCCTGGTCGTGCGGACCCGTGTGGAAAACTTCCGCCCGTGCTCAGCGCCTCCGCCCGCCTGCTCCGCCTGCTCGCGCTGCTCGCCGCCCGGCCCTCCTGGACCTGTGCCGAGCTGGCCGGGCGCATGGCCGTCACCGACCGCACGGTCCGGCGGGACATCGCCAGGCTGCGGGAACTCGGGTACACCGTCGACTCCGACGCCGGTCCCTGGGGCGGTTACCGGCTCCGGGCGGGCTCGCGGGTGCCTCCGCTCATCCTGGACGACGAGGAGGCGCTGGCCGTGGCGGTGGGGCTGCGGGGGACGGCGCTCGGCGGCGCGCTGGGCGGCGACCAGGCGGCCCTGTCCGCGCTGCTGAAGCTGCGGCAGGTGCTGCCGCCCCGGATCGCCGAGCGGTTGGCGGAGTGGGACGACGCCCTCGTACGGCTCGACTGGCCCGAAGAGCCACGCATCCGGCCCGGTATGCTGCTGGAGCTGGCCGCCGCCTGCCGGCGCGGTGAGCGGGCCCGGCTGTCGTACCGCGACGGACAGGACCGGCACACGGTCCGGGACGTCGATCCCTACCGGCTCGTCCACACCGGCCGGCGCTGGTACTTCGTCGCCCGGGACGTGGCCCGGGGCTGGCGGACCTTCCGGGCCGACCGGGTCGAACGGCTCCAGCCCACCGGCCGGCCCGTGGAGATCACCGACCCGCCGGACCCGGCCCACCTCGTCTCCCGCAACACCGCCAACGGCCCCTACCCGATGTCGGCCACCATCCGGCTGCCGCTGCCCATGGCGGACGCGCTGCGGGTCGTACCCCCCACCGTCGGCACCCACCGCGCCGACGGCCCGGACGCCACCGTCGTGGACATCGGCGGCCCGGACCCGGACGGCCTCGCCCGCTACCTGCTGGGCCTCGCCACCCCCCTGCGCGTCCTCGCCCCGGCCGTCGTACGGGAGGCACTGGCGCGGCGGGCGCGGGAGCTCGCCGAGGAGAACGCGGCCCAGGAACCGGCGCGGCCGACGGGCGTCAGCGGGAGCGTTCCGCCAGTGTGAGCAACAGATGGGCGGACTCGGCCCGCTGGAAGTCCGAGTGGGCGCCCGCGGGGGCGAGCCGGGTGAGCCTGCCGCCCCGGTAGAGCCAGCCGGCGTCCACGTTGACGATGCGGTGGTCCAGTGCCTGCTGCGGATACACGGCGTTCGTGGGGAGCAGCCGGGTCGGGAACGGGAGCACCGGAGCGGCACCGGCACCGGAGTGCCCGATGCCGGGGGCTCCCTCCGCGCGCAGGTGCCAGAAGCCCGTGGCCCGGTCCCAGCGGGAATGCGTCAGGACGAGCGGCCCCCGGAGCGGCGCGCCCAGGGTCTCCCCGGAGGGGAACAGCCTGGGGAAGTGGCGGAGGAACGCGTCGCGGGGAGCGGCCATCTGGAAGATCAGCATGCTGTCGACCGTGAAGGGCTGCCGGGGGTCCCGGGGGGTGCTCCAGCCGAGGACAGGGGGGCGCGGCGGTCGTTCGGCCGCCCGCTGCACCGCCTCGCAGAGGAACCGTCCGCCGAAGGAATGTCCCACGAGGTGCAGGTACTGCCCCGCGCGGTTGGCCAGGACCGAGGGGTGGGCCGGATGGGCGCGCCGGTCGTCCAGGTAGCCGAGCAGGTGGGCGAGTACGTAGGGCGCCTGGCCGGCGCCCTGGGCGCTCATCGCGTGCGCCCGGTCCCGGATCCTGCGGTAGCCCCGCAGGGAGGGCAGGCTGGAGGAGGGCCAGCGGACCACCACGCACCAGGGCCGGTAGCCCGCGGTCACGCCCGGATACAGCCCTGGCCGGGCGGACCGCAGGTCCAGCGCGTGCCGCAGCAGCCGCGCCGCGGTCTGGGTCGCCGTGCCGGGCGCGGTCTGCCAGCCGTGGACGTACACGTATATGTCGCTCGCCCAGGCCGGGATCCGCAGATGGCGTTCCAGATGCTCGCGGACCCTCGGGGCCGGTACCGGCACGCGGGTGCCCGGAACCTGGATCCTGCCCTGTTCGTCCAGGTCGATCTCCGCGGGCCGTGGCAAGGGCCTGGGGTCCGCCGGCGCGCGGGTCACGAGGAGAGGTCCAGTCTGCTGTCGAGGCCGCAGTGCAGCGAGTAGGTGAGGGCGAGGGGGTTGCGGAAGCCCTCGGCGAACCGGCGTACCAGTTGCAGGCTGATCTCTCCGGCCGTGTGGTTCCCGCTCAGGTAGAGGTTCAGGAACTCGTACGCGTACTCGCTCGCGAAGTCCTGGGGTATCTCGATCTGCGGTCCCAGCACACCGTCGGCCCCGAACTTGATGAGGGCCTGGCCGAGGTGTTCCAACTGGGGAGCGGCAGCCGGCTGTCCCGCGTGGCAGGCGTTGAGCAGGACGAACGGCTTGAAGCGGGTGCGCGCGGTGTAGTCGATGCGCCTGCGCCTGAGTTCGATGCTGTCGGCGTCGATGTGCTGCTCGTCGGAGAGCCGGAGCACCAGGTGCGGATGGGGCGAACCGTTGTCGACGAAATGACCGTGGCACCAGAAGTACATGAGGTCCTCGTCGAAATGCGCACCGGACAACGCTTCCAGGAGCGGGCCGGCCTCGGTGCGCACGGTCAGCCGGGAGCGTTCCTCCAGCAGTTTGCGCACGTCGGGTGCTCTGCCGACCGAGTCCAGCTGGGTGTCGGTGTTGAGGCTGGTGATCGCCTGGGCCCGGGCGCCCCAGGGGAAGTCGTACTCCGGCCAGGTGCCGCCGGTCTGTTCGATCTGGTGCCGGTGGCCGAGGAAGGAGCCCCACGGCCCGCCGTGGTCCCTCGGGTCCAGGGAGAGCATGGGCCAGGGCAGATAGATGTCCGAGTCGAAGCTGATCCGCAGCGCCCGCTCGCTGCCCAGGATGTCCGTGAAGAGAGCCCGCAGCGAGCGCTCCTCGTGGGTGTCGCCGCCGAGCAGGCAGTCGAGCAGGTAGGCGCCCTCATCGGCCATCTCGCCCGTCAACCGGTCCATCAGACCGGCGTGCGCGGACAGGTCCGCGGACTCGGCGAGCGGGTAGCGGACCTCTCCGTCGATCGTCTCCGTGTGGCAGACCAGGCGGTCCCGCCACATCGTCCGCAGTCTCGCGGCCTTCCGCACCAGGGTCGGGGCCGTGATGGAAAGGGAGGCACGAGGCGACCGGGTGCGCACCCGGGGCACAGCCGATCCCAGGATCAGCAGATCGAGGTCGCCTCCGTGGACCTGGCGCAGCACGACGCTGAGATCCAGCGGCTCACTGCGCGACGGGTTCTTGTCCGAGCCGGTGCGCTGCCGTGGCAGCACCGTGTAGTCGAGCGAGGGATTGCTGCGTATGTCGACGGTCAGGTCCTGGGGCATGGTCGGTCAGTCTCTCCCCGGGGAACTCGGGACAGGGGGTGCGGGGACGTGAACGGTCGCCTCCAGGTCCTGTAGGACGAAGCCGTACTCCTGGTCGTAGACGGTGAAACGGACGCGATGCGCGCCGGGTTCCTTGGCGGTGAAGCCGAAACGGGCCGGCTCGCCCCCGGCCGTGTACTCCTGTGCGGCCGGCTCGATCACCGCTGCCGTGCGCGCTCCCGCCACCAACAGCAGCGACGGCAGTTCCGGCGCCGCCGTGCCCCCGGAGCGTTCCAGCCACACCTCGATGGCCGCTTCGGTTCCGACGCCCGGGTCGTCCAGGAGGGTCATGCGGGGCAGCCAGGCGGGCCGCAGCCGGGCCAGCTGGGCGCGGAGCGCCTCCAGGCGTGGATGGTCCGGCCCGAGCACCCGCTCCCAGCGCGTCAGCAACGCGTCGTGGGACGGCTCCGCGTCGTGCTGTCCCGCCTCCGCGCGGACGAACGCCAGCATGGTCAGGCTGTCCAGCGTCTCCGGAGCGTCGGGGCCGAGGACGTGTTCCCGTCCGGCGTGCACCGCCCGCAGCAGCCGTTCGGCTCCTTCGGCGTCGCCCGCTTCGGCCATCGCGCGGGCCAGGCTCTCCGTCCAGGTGGGACAGCCGTCGTCGGCACGTTCCAGGCACACCATGACGACCGACCTGGCACGGTCGTCGACGCCGCCGTCCGCCGCTCGCCGGTGAGCCTCGGCGATGCCCTCGGGAGTGCTGGGGAACCCCGAGTGTTCCAGCAGCCGGGCCCGGTCGGCGAGCGACGCCCGCTGGACGGCGAGGGCCCCCTCGGGGTCGTCCGCCTGGAGCAGCGCGTAGGCCAGGTGGTCCCGTAACTGGAGCGGGACGCGATGGTGCGGGCCGTACACCCTCGCCGCGTCGTCGACGAGCCGTTCGAACTGGGCCACCGCTCGCCTCGGCGGGCCGAACTCGGTGGCCAGCAGCGCGAGACGGGCGCGGGCGTGCAGGGTCGTGGGGTGGTCCTCCGCCAGGACGGCACGGCAGTCGCGGAGCAACTCCTCCATGACCGCGATCGCCCGCCAGTGATCACCCGCGTCCCGGCACGCGAAGGCCAGGTCCACTCGCCATGCGACGGTACTGGGGTGCAGGGGACTGTGCAGCCGGAAGCCGTCGGCGACCAGCGAGTCCAGTTCGCCCACGGCCTCCTTGTAGGCACCGCGGAGCCGGAGCACCCGGGTGAGCGCGTCGCGTGCGCTGAGCACGCTGGGGTGGTCGGCGTCCCGCACCCGTAAGAGATCGGCCAGCCGTTCCCGCTGGAGCAGGACGGACTGGGCGAAGTGCCCGGCCGCGCGGTGGGCGAACGCGAGCCTGCCCCGTGCCGTGAACGTGAGCGGGTGATCAGGCCCCAGGAAGCGGACGCAGTCGGCGACGAGCCGTTCGGACAGGCGGATGGCCTCCGCGGTCTCGCCCGACCGCTGACGCAGCAGGGCGAGGGAGACCCGGGCGTTGAGCGTGTCGAGGTGGGAGGCCCCCAGGGTGCGCTCCAGGTCCGCCACCACCGCCACGGCATCGCGCAGGGCGCCGGCGAAGTCGTCGGCGTCGAGCCGTGTGCGGGCCAGCCAGTGCCGTGAGGTGAGGACCTGGGGATGGTCGCGTTCCTGGACCTGGAGCCGCCGGGCCAGCCAGTGCTCGCGGACCCGAACGGCCCGTTCGTGTTCGCCCGCGCTCCGGCAGGCGTTGGCGAGGGTCTCCCCGGCGACGATCGTGGCCAGGTGGAGGGGGCCCTGGACGCGTTCGCGGTCCGCCACGAGCGCTTCGGACTCGGCGATGGCCCGGCTGTGTTCCTCTGCAAGTTGGTGCGCGAGGGCCAGCCACCTGCGGGCGAGCAACGTCTTGGGATGGTCCGGGTGCCGCAGCCGCTCCCAGTCGTCGACGATCCGCTGGGACAGAAGCGCCGCCCGCTGGTACTCGCCCGCGTCACGGCAGGCGGCGGCCAGATCGTCGAGGGCGTCGAGGGAGTCGGGGTGATCGGCCCCGTTCAGCCGTGTCCGGGCGGTCCAGATCGCCTCGAACTCGGCGAGCGCGAGCCGGTACTCCTCGGCGTCGCCGTACGACTGGGCGAGGCTTCGACGGGCGTCCAGCGTCTGCGGGTGATCCTCCCCCTTGAGGCGGGTCCACCGGCTGATCACGTCCTCGAACAGGGACCTGGCCTCGCCGTGGCGTTCGGCCGCCGCGTACGCGTGGGCGAGGTTCGCGCAGACCACGAGGGTGTCGGGATGGTCTTCGCCGAACACCCGCCGGTAATCGGCCAGGAGCGAGGTGAACTCGTCGATCGCGCGCTGGTGATGACCCGCGTACTTGTGGCCGAGCGCCACCTCGTTGCGTGCGATCAGGGTGATCCGGCTGTCCGCGCCGTGGAGCCGGACGCGGTCCCTGAGGACGTCCTCGTGGATCTCGATCGCGCGCCGGTATTCGCAGGCGGACCGCAGCGACCAGGCCAGCTGGTGCCTGGCCTCCAGCAGAGAGGGGTGGTCGGCTCCCTGGAGCCGCCGACGGTCCGCGACGAGTGCCTCCCACGCGGAGACCGAACGGTAGTACTCGCCGGCCAGCCGGTACGCCTCGGCCAGCCAGCCCCTGGTGTTGAGGACGTCCTGGTGATCCGCCCCCAGCGCGCGCTCCATCTCTTCGAGGAGCTCCTGGAACAGGCTGATCGCCGCGGCGTGGTCCTCGGCGGCGGAGTGCGCCCCGCCCAGCGCCCGGCGCGTGAGGTACACCTCCCGGTGCCCGGGGCCCAGGACGCGTACCTGGTCCGCCACCAGGGCGCGGAGCTCGGAAACGGCACGCTCCGGGAAACCCGCCAGCTGACGGCAGCGGGCCAGGCTCCACCGCGTGTCGAGGACCCGGGGGTGGTCGTCACCCATGATCCGGGTCCGGTCGCGCAGGACGCGCTCGTACAGGGCGATGGCCTGGTCGTACTCGGAAGCGGCCTGGTACGCGTAGGCGAGGTTCTCGGCGGCGGTCAGTGTGGCGAGGTGGTCCTCCCCCTGGACGCGGGTGCGGTCGTCGAGGAGGTCCTGCAGCTCCACGATCGCCCTGGGGTGGTCCCCGGCCAGCTGCCGGGCGTAGGCGAGGGCGTTGCGCGTGGACAGCGTCTCGGGGTGCTCCGGGCCCCGGACCCTGGCGTAGTCCTCGACCAGGTGCTCGTACTCCGCGAGCGCCTGCGCGTAGTCCGCGAGGGCCCGGTGGGCGTAGGCGATGTCCTCACGGTAGTCGAGCGTGTCGGGATGGTCGGGGCCCTGGCACCGTTCGCTGTCCTCGGCCAGGGACGCGAACTCCGGGAGGGCCGCGGCGGGGCCCTTGGCGTCCATCAGGGCGTACGCCAGGCTCTGGCGTGTCTTCAGCGTTTCCGGATGGTCCTCGCCCTGGATCCGTCCGCGCTGGGCCCGCAGGGCCGTGTACAGGGAGACGGCCTGCTGTCGGTCGCCCGCCGCCTCATGGGCGGAGGCCAGCCATCCCCTGCTCGTCAGGGTGTCGGGATGGTCGGTGCCCAGGACCCGCTCCCGGTCGGCCACCGCCTGCTCGTACAGCCGCAGTGCGAGCTGGTGGTCGCCGGCCCTGAGGTGCGCGTAGGCCAGGTTGTTACGGCTGGTGAGGGTGTCGGGGTGGTCGTCGCCGAGGACGCGCCGGCGGTCCGCGACCACGGCCTCGAACTCCTCCACCGCACGCCGGTAGCGACCTGCCATCTGACGCGCGTAGGCCAGGTCGTTGCGGCTGGTGAGGGTGTCGGGGTGGTTGTCACCGAGGACGCGCCGGCGGTCCGCGACCACGGCCTCGAACTCGCGCACGGCGGCCAGGACGTCGCCGGCCTTCCGGTACGCGTACGCGAGCCTGTGCCTGCCGGCCAGCGTCGATGCCGCGTCCCCGCCCGACAACCGCAAGCGGTCGCGGAATGCCTCCTGGCACAGCCGCACGGCCTTGGCCGGGTCACCTGCCTTCGCGTGCAGCTCGGCCAGACGGTCCTGGTCGGCGAGGGTGGCGCTGTCGTCCGCGCCCAGCAGCCGAAGCTGGTTCTCGACCACGCGCTCGACCAGGGGGATGGCCAGCACATGCTGCTCACGGGCGACGAGTTCGTCGGCCGCGCGCCGGTACATCTCGGTCACTTCGTGGCGGGGGGTGCTCGCAGGCCCGGTCTGCGCCAGCGCCTGCACGTGCGGAAGCCAGCGCTGCCAGACTCCCCGCTCCGCCTCGCCGCCCAGGGCGGACGTGTCGGGGAGCGCCCCGGCCAGGGCCCGTTCGGCACGACCGCGGATGTCGGCCGCCCTGACGGAAGCCGCGGCACGGAGGGTCTTCTGCATCAGCCGGTGCAGCGAGACGGAGTCCCCGGCCACGCTGACCAGGTTGTAGTCGGCCAGCATCTCGACGGCGGTCCGTGCCTCGGCCTCACTGTCCGCCAACGACAGGAGTACCCGCAGCGGGAGCGCCTCGGGCGCGTACCAGGCCAGTGCCATCAACAGGTCCACAGCGACCGGGCAGCGCTCGCCGATCGCTCGCGAACTGGTGAGCCAGATCTGCGTGATGGCCCGGTCCAGACCCTCGGACGGTGCCGCCGTCTCCAGCGCGTCACCCGCGGTCGCGACCAGCTTCGAGCGGTAGGAGGCGAAGGACGTGCCGGTCTCGCGCACGTAGGCCGCGGCCTGTGCCAGGGCCAGGGGGAGATGCCCCAGGTCCGACGCCAGCAGGCCGGCCTGCCTCCGCTCCGCCGCGGTCGGGCGGCGATCGGGGAACGCCACGGTGCACAGCAGGTCGACGGCCAGGTGCGGGGACAGCACATCGAGGCTCACCAGGTGCGTACCAGCCCGCCATCCGGCTCGTCGGCGGCTCGTGACGAGCTGGTGGCCGTGACCGAAGAGCCGGCTGAGGTACGGGTTGACGTGGAGCGGCTCGTTGACGTTGTCGTAGACGACCAGCCAGCCGGGGTGGGCTTGCAGCCACCTCACGGCCCACTCGGTGCGCTCCCTGGCACCGGCGCCCAGCGCCCAGTCCGGGTAGACGCGAACGGCCAGATCGGCGAGAGCCGAAGCGATCTGCTCCTCGCTCTCGGCGGTGATCCACCACACCAGCGAGTAGTCGCCGAGGTGCGCGTGCGCGTAGTGGAGGGCCAGTGTCGTCTTGCCCACACCGCCGAGGCCGTGGACGGCCGCGGCCTGACAGATGACGCCCGCGCCGGACGTCAGCGACTCACGGAGCCCCCGCAGAGCGTCCGTCCGGCCGATCAGACCGTCCTTGGCGGCGGGAAGGTTGTGCAGCCCCGGGGGCGCGGACAACCAGGCAGTGGCCGCCCTCGCCGCGGCGGGGAGCACCACCGCGCGTTCTTCCAGGTGCGGATTGCCGCCCGCGTCGATCGCTTTCGCACGCCACAGGGCGGTCGCCCCATCGGCCTGCCCCAGCAGGTTCTCGGCGGTCAGTGAGCCCTGGGCGGTGATCATCGCGGCCATCGGATCCGATGGCCGTGCAAGACCGACAGGGAGGTCCCGGGACGAACGGAACCTAATTCAGGCGAGATCACCACGACCAACGAGCCCCCCGATGCCACCGCCCCACGCCCGCCAGAGTCTCCCGGCGGGCAACCAACCGTACTGAAACGGCTGCGAGTTGTCACGACCGGCAGCCCCGCGCCCCGGGGATCGCGGGACGCGGGACCGAGCGCGCACGGCGTCAGAGCTTCTCGGGCGTACGGATGCCCAGCAGGGCCATGCCCTGGTGCAGGGTGCGGGCCGTGACGTCGCACAGGAAGAGGCGGTTCTCCACCTGCGCCGGGGTCTCGGCGCGCAGCACCGGACACTTGTCGTAGAACGACGTGTACAGCGACGCCACCTGGTACAGGTACGCCGCCAGCTTGTGCGGGGCGTACTCCGTGGCCGCCTCCCGGACCGTCTCCGCGAAGGAGTCCAGGTGCAGGCCGAGGGCACGCTCGGCGTCCGCCAGGGCCAGCTCCGGGTGGGCCGCCGGGGAGACCTCGCCGGCCTTGCGCAGGATCGACTGGATACGGGCGTACGCGTACTGGAGGTAGACGGACGTGTCGCCGTTCAGCGAGACCATCTGGTCCAGGTCGAACTTGTAGTCCCGGTTCGCCGACGTCGACAGGTCCGCGTACTTCACCGCGCCGATGCCCACCTGGGCGCCCCGCTCGGCGATCTCCTCCTCGGACAGGTCCTGCGCCTTCTCCCGGACCACGGCCGAGGCGCGGTCGATCGCCTCGTCCAGCAGGTCGACCAGGCGGACCGTCTCGCCCTCACGGGTCTTGAACGGCTTGCCGTCCTTGCCGAGGACCGTGCCGAAGGCCAGCTGCACCGCCGTCACGTCGTCGTTCAGCCAGCCGGCCCGGCGGGCGGTCTCGAAGACCATCCGGAAGTGCAGGGCCTGCCGGGCGTCCACCACGTAGAGCAGGGTGTTCGCCTTGAGGTTGAAGACGCGGTCGCGGATCGCGGAGAGGTCGGTGGCCGCGTAGCCGTAGCCGCCGTCGGACTTCTGCACGATCAGCGGGACCGGGTTGCCGTCCGGGCCCTTGATGTCGTCGAAGAAGACGCAGAGCGCGCCTTCGGAGCGGACGGCCACGCCCGACTCCTCCAGCAGGCGGCAGGTCTCGGCCAGCATGTCGTTGTACCCCGACTCGCCGACGATGTCCGCGTCCCGGATCTCCATGTCCAGCTTCTCGAAGACGGAGAAGAAGTAGATCTTCGACTCGTCCACGAACCTCTGCCACACGGCGAGCGTGTGCTCGTCCCCGGCCTGGAGGTCGACCACCCGGCGCCGGGCCCGCGTCTTGAACTCCTCGTCGGAGTCGAACTTCTTCCGCGCGGCCTTGTAGAGGCGGTCGAGGTTCGACATCGCCTCCTCACCCGTCACCCGGGCGTCCTTGTGGTCCAGCTCGTGCGGGTGCTCGTCCAGGTACTGGATGAGCATGCCGAACTGGGTGCCCCAGTCGCCGATGTGGTGCCGGCGGACCACGTTCTCGCCGGTGAACTCCAGCAGCTGCACCACCGAGTCGCCGATCACCGCACTGCGCAGGTGACCGACGTGCATCTCCTTCGCCACGTTCGGCTGCGCGTAGTCGATCACCGTCGTGCCGGGCTGCTCGGCGTACGGCACGCCGAGGCGGCCCGTCTCGTCCGCGTACCGCGCGGCCAGGTTCCCGGTGATCGCCTTGTCCGCGATCGTGATGTTCAGGAAGCCGGGCCCGGAGACCTCGACGTCCTTGATCACGTCACCGGTCACCACCTGGGAGACGATCTGGGTCGCCAGCTCCCGGGGGTTCGCCTTCGCCTTCTTGGCCAGGGCCAGGATGCCGTTGGCCTGGAAGTCGGCCCGGTCGCTTCGTCGCAGCAGCGGGTCCGCGCCGGCGGCCTCGGGCAGGGTGGCCGAGAGGGCGGACGCGAGGTGCTGCTGGACGTTGTCGCTGAGGGACGTGACCGAGGCCATAGGAGTGGGTGCCGTTCTCCTCGTGGGGATGGATAGACCCAGCCAGTATCCCACGGGGGGTAAAGCCGTTTTCCCGGGCGCGATCCGGTCTGTGAGAATGGAGTGTCACCCCGTTCAGAAAGAAGGACGTGCCGATCGTGGCTCAGAGCACCGAGACCACCGACTGGGTCTCCCGTTTCGCGGATGAGGTCATCGAGGAGTCGGAGCGCCGGGCCCCGGGCAAACCGGTCGTCGTCGCGTCCGGACTCTCCCCCTCCGGTCCGATCCACCTCGGCAACCTCCGCGAGGTCATGACCCCGCACCTCGTCGCCGACGAGATCCGCCGCCGTGGCCGCGAGGTCCGGCACCTGATCTCCTGGGACGACTACGACCGGTACCGCAAGGTCCCGGCCGGCGTCGCCGGCATCGACGAGTCCTGGGCCGAGCACATCGGCAAGCCGCTGACCTCCGTCCCCGCGCCGAAGGGCTCGCCGCACCCGAACTGGGCCGAGCACTTCAAGGCCGCGATGATCGAGTCGCTGGCCCAGCTCGGCGTCGAGTTCGACGGCATCAGCCAGACCGAGCAGTACACCTCCGGCGCCTACCGCGAGCAGATCCTGCACGCCATGAAGCACCGGAACGGGATCGACGCGATCCTCGACCAGTACCGCACGAAGAAGGCCCCGAAGAAGCAGCAGCAGAAGCCCCTGGACGAGGCCGAACTGGAGGCCGAGGAGGGCTCCGGCGCCGCGTCCGAGGACGACGGCAGCTCCGGCTCCGCCGGGTACTTCCCGTACAAGCCGTACTGCGGCAACTGCGGCAAGGACCTGACGACGGTCACCTCCTACGACGACGACAGCACCGAGCTGTCGTACACCTGCACCGCCTGCGGCTTCGCCGAGACCGTCCGGCTCAGCGAGTTCAACCGCGGCAAGCTGGTCTGGAAGGTCGACTGGCCGATGCGCTGGGCCTACGAGGGCGTGATCTTCGAGCCCAGCGGGGTCGACCACTCCTCGCCGGGCTCCAGCTTCCAGGTCGGCGGCCAGATCGTCGGCATCTTCGGCGGCGAGCAGCCCATCGGCCCCATGTACGCCTTCGTCGGCATCTCCGGCATGGCGAAGATGTCCTCCTCGCGGGGCGGGGTCCCGACCCCGGCCGACGCGCTGAAGATCATGGAGCCGCAGCTCCTGCGCTGGCTGTACGCCCGCCGCCGGCCCAACCAGTCCTTCAAGATCGCCTTCGACCAGGAGATCCAGCGGCTCTACGACGAGTGGGACAAGCTCGCCGCCAAGGTCACCGAGGACTCCGCCCTGCCCGGCGACGTGGCCGCGTACACCCGCGCCGTCGGCACCGCCGCCGGTGAGCTGCCGAAGACGCCGCGACCGCTGCCGTACCGCACGCTCGCGTCCGTCGCCGACATCACCGCCGGACACGAGGACCAGGCCCTGCGCATCCTCTCCGAGCTCGACCCGGAGCAGCCGCTGGCCTCACTGGACGAGGTACGGCCCCGGTACGACAGGGCCGAGGCCTGGATCAACACGCACGTCCCCGCCGACCAGCGGACCATCGTGCGCGACGAGCCCGACGCCGAGCTGCTGAAGTCCCTCGACGAGGCCTCCCAGCAGTCCGTACGCCTGCTGCTCGACGGACTCGCCGACCACTGGTCGCTCGACGGACTGACCCACCTCGTGTACGGCGTGCCCAAGGTCCAGGCCGGGTTCTCCGCCGACGCCACGCCCAAGGAACTGCCCGCCGAGATCAAGACCGCTCAGCGGACGTTCTTCGCTCTCCTGTACCACCTGCTCGTCGGCCGCGACACCGGGCCCCGGCTGCCCACGCTGCTGCTGGCCGTGGGACAGGACCGGGTGCGGCGCCTGCTCGGCGAGTAAGGCGAGCAAACGGCATGAAGAAGGGGCCCTCCGCCGGCGGAGGGCCCCTTCTTCATGCCGTCACGCGATGTGGTCCTCTTCCAGCTCCGCGTTGAAGCGGTTGGTGAAGCGGTTGACCATGCGGTCGGCGTCACGCGAGGGCAGCGTGATGCCGTACGTCGCCTCCACCGCCTCGCCGAACTGGTGCGGGGTGGGGAAGCTGCCGTCGATCGACTTGCGGAACACCTGGTAGTAGTCCTCCTCCGTCGGGTCCGGCTGGGGGGTGCCCCCGCCCTCACCCAGCTCACGGGTGCGGTTCGGACCCACCGGAATGGGGAAGCTGCCGGTCTCCTCCGGGGACGGCTGCTGGAACTGCTCCCTGGGCTGGTCCTCGTACCAGTCCTCGTACTGCTCCTCGGGGGCGTACTGGGGTTCCTGGAGCATGGGGTCGTAGGTGGGGTCGTAGCCGCCGTGGTACTCCACCTCCCGGGGAGTCTGGAACCAGGGGCTCTGCTCGTCCACCGGAGGCTCGTCGGGCCGCTGCTCGCTCGGCGGCGCGGCCTGCCGGGGGACGGGCACCGCCCCGGCGGGACGAGGGCCCGCGACCGCGGTGCGTGCCGCCGCCTCCAGCTGCGGCTGGGGAGCCGGGGGCAGCAGCACCGGTTCGATGCCCGCCGCCGCCAGACCCGCCGGGGCCGTCTCCGCCAGGGGCACGCCGTACCGTGCCAGCCGCAGCGGCATCAGGGACTCCACCGGGGCCTTGCGGCGCCAGGCACGGCCGAAACGGGACCGCAGGCGGGCCTGGTAGACCAGGCGTTCCTGCTCCAGCTTGATGACCTGGTCGTAGGAGCGCAGCTCCCACAGCTTCATACGGCGCCACAGCAGGAACGTGGGCACCGGAGAGAGGAGCCAGCGGGTGAGGCGGACCCCCTCCATGTGCTTGTCGGCCGTGATGTCCGCGATCCGGCCGATCGCGTGCCGGGCCGCCTCGACCGCCACGACGAACAGCACCGGGATCACCGCGTGCATCCCGACACCCAGCGGGTCCGGCCAGGCGGCGGCGCCGTTGAACGCGATCGTCGCCGCCGTCAGCAGCCACGCCGTCTGGCGCAGCAGCGGGAAGGGGATCCGGATCCAGGTCAGCAGCAGGTCCAGGGCCAGGAGGACACAGATGCCCGCGTCGATGCCCACCGGGAACACATAGGAGAAGTTCCCGAAGCCCTTCTTGACGGCCAGCGCACGGACGGCCGCGTACGAACCGGCGAAGCCGATGCCGGCGATGATCAACGCGCCGGTCACGACCACGCCGATCAGCACGCGGTGCATCCGAGTCAGCTGCAGTGGCGCGGCCACTCGTACTCCCCTCCCATTGCGTGTTGTTGCGCGCAACAGAGTGGCACACGTGTACGGCGAACGTGGTGCCGGTCAGCCGCCACGGCCCTCCGTCAGCCGCCACAGCCCTCCGGTCAGCTGTCCTTCGCGGCCGACGCGGACGCGGACGCGTCGGCCGAGGCCGACTTGGACGGAGACTTCGACGGAGCCCCGGAAGACGACGCCGACTTCGAGGGAGACGCCGACGAAGTAGCGGTACCACCGGCCCCGTTGGCCGACGACACCGACGCCACGGCCTCCTTCAGAGCCTTCTCCGCGGCCTTCGTCAGGTCGTCGGCGTCCGGCGTCTTCTCACCCGCGAGACCGGCACCGTTGTAGTCGACCGTCACGACGACGTTCTCCACCCGGGCCACGACCGTCTGCTGCTTGAACAGACCTTCCTTCTTCTTCAGGTCGTAGCGCACCGCCATCGCCTCCGCGCCCGTGCCGGACAGCGGTGTCGCCTTGGTGTTCTTCGCACCGTCCACCGCCTGCGCGTCCTTCACCTGCCGGGCGTAGTACGCGTGCGCCTGGTCGTCACCGGAGCCGCGCGTGACGTCCGAGTCGAAGCGGAGCAGCGAGACGTTCAGCCAGCGGAACTGGGAGCCCTTGACACCGTTGTTGTCCAGGCTGTTCCACGAGCAGGAGGCACGCGACGACGGCTCGTCCGAACTGCCCTTCTTGCCGGACTTGCCGCTCTTCGGGACCAGATCGCCCAACGTCTTCTTCGACAGCACCGCGCACGCGTCGGGAAGCTTCCCGTACGCCGCCGCCTGCACCGTCGGCGACGCGCTCACCGACGGCTGCGCACTGCTGCTCCCCGCCGACTGCCCGCCGCTCCCGCCACTCGACCCGGCCTTGGAGTCACCCGAGTCGGAGGAGCACGCCGCGGTGATCAGAACCGCGGGAACGGCTGCCGCGCAGACAAGAACGCGGCGCAGGCGCATGGCTCGCTGGTGTCGCTGGGCACGGTCGTCTCGCTGGGCTGCTCGCTGCATGGTTCCTTCACTCGTGACGCTCGGTGTTCGTGCGGGTTCCTGCGGGGCCACGGTACGCGGTGAAGGACCTGTGCGGTTTCCGTTCGCGCGCTTCGCGGGAGCGGGCGGACGGGACCGGCGAGACCGTCAGCCGCCCAGCGCGTCATCCAGCCGAGAGGCCAGATTACGGGCCCTGTCCTGCATTTCCTTGCTGTCGGGGACCGTTCCCATGGCCATCGGCTGCTCCTCGTACTGGATGGTGACGATGACGTTGGACGTGCGGAACACCACAGTCACCGTCCGCTGTTCGGCCGTCGAACCGGACGTACTGAGCCGGTCGTCCAGATACGCCTCGTCACCGAGGTCGGTCAGCACGCGCGGCTGGAGGTCGGAGGACGCCGCACCGGAGGACGCGTCGGAGGACGCGTCGGAGGACTCGGAGGACCCCGAGGAAGCAGGGGAGTTGGCGGAAGAGGGCCGCGTCGAGCCCGGGGAGGCCGCACCACCCGGGGAGCCCTTCGCCGACGAGGACGCGGATGCGGACGCGGTGGGCGTCGGGGACGAGGGTGGCGCCGAGGAGGTCGCCGGCGCCGGGAGGTCGGCGGCCGTCTCCTTGTCCAGGAACAGCCTCTGCGCCTGGTCGTCGTCGCTGACCGTGTTGTCGTACGACACCACGCGCTCGAAGTCGACGGACAGCCGGTCCGTGGCGGCGGCCGACTCGACCTTCCAGTGGCAGCCGACCTTGCGATCGGTGTCGTAGGTGAGCGTGGCGTCGCCCTGGTAGGCCTTGTCCCGCTGTGCCGGGTCGGTGATCTGCTGGATGCCGGGCAGCAGCGCGTCCAGGGTGTCGTGGCCGACCGCGCCGCAGGGCTCGGGGAGCGTGCGGTACCTGCCGGGCTGGGCGGCTGCGGTGGCCGAGCCGGCGTCGCCCGGGTTGGCGTCGTCCGTCGGCCCCTTGTCCCCGGAGCCGCTCGTGCAGCCGGCCAGCAGCGCCGCGAGGAGGGCGGCGGTGCCGGTTACGTACGCCTTCCGCTGCACGGTCGGGCTCCTCTCGACGGTGTGCGATCGCTGGTGCTCCAGTGTCCCCGCTGGTTATTCGCTTGCCGCGGCGGGGCGTCCCCTGGAGACAATGTGTATCGCACGCACTGCCGTGGACGCCGGTCCCTTGTCCCTTTTCATCGACCTTGGCGCCGCTTTTGCGTTTTGCCGCTTCCAAGCCTTTTGTTATCGCTTCCGGGGGAATGAGGAACGTATGTCGTACGTGGAGATGCCGGGCGCCAAGGTCCCGATCCGGATGTGGGCGGACCCGGCGACGGTCGAGGACGTGGCCCTGCGCCAGCTCCAGAACGTGGCGACCCTGCCGTGGATCAAGGGCCTGGCCGTGATGCCGGACGTGCACTACGGCAAGGGCGCCACGGTCGGCTCGGTCATCGCGATGCGGGGCGCGGTGTGCCCGGCGGCGGTCGGGGTGGACATCGGCTGCGGGATGTCGGCGGTGAAGACGTCCCTGACGGCGAACGACCTGCCCGGGGATCTGTCGCGACTGCGGTCGAGGATCGAGCAGGTGATTCCGGTGGGGCGGGGGATGCACCAGGATCCCGTGGAGCCGGGGGACTTCCACGGGCTGGCCACGGCCGGGTGGGAGGACTTCTGGGGGCGGTTCGAGGGGGTCGCGGAGGCGGTGCACTTCCGCAAGGGTCGAGCAATCGGACAAATGGGGACACTCGGGTCCGGGAATCACTTTGCAGAAGTTTGCATCAGTGAAGACAATTCGGTCTGGCTCATGCTCCACTCCGGCTCCCGGAACATCGGCAAGGAACTCGCCGAGCACCACATCGGTGTGGCTCGGAAACTTCCGCACAACCAGGGCCTGGTCGACCGGGACCTCGCCGTCTTCGTCGCGGACACCCCGCAGATGGCGGCCTACCGCAACGATCTGTTCTGGGCGCAGGAGTACGCCAAGTACAACCGCACGCTCATGATGGCACTCCTGAAGGACGTGATCCGCAAGGAGTTCAAGAAGGCCAAGCCGACCTTCGAGCCGGAGATCTCCTGCCACCACAACTACGTGGCGGAGGAGCGGTACGAGGGCATGGACCTGCTGGTGACCCGTAAGGGAGCGATCCGGGCCGGCACCGGTGAGTACGGGATCATCCCGGGCTCGATGGGCACGGGTTCCTACATCGTGAAGGGACTCGGCAACGAACTGGCCTTCAACTCCGCCTCGCACGGAGCCGGTCGGCGGATGAGCCGGAACGCTGCCAAGCGGCGCTTCTCGACCAAGGACCTGGAGGAGCAGACCCGGGGCGTGGAGTGCCGGAAGGACTCCGGTGTCGTGGACGAGATCCCGGGCGCCTACAAGTCGATCGACCAGGTCATCGACCAGCAGCGGGACTTGGTCCAGGTCGTGGCGAAGCTGAAGCAGGTCGTCTGCGTCAAGGGGTGACGCGAGGGGCCCCGACTGGAGCCGGAGGCCCCTCGTCATTCGGTCATTGCTCGCTGGGCATCAGCAACCGGCCGTTGCGGAGTCTCCACAGGCGAAGGCGACAGCTTTGCTCGGTGCGGCCCAGTTCGTGGGCGACCGCAGTGATGTCGTGAGAACGAAGCAGGGTGAGGTCCTCCTGGGCCGTCCAGTTGCGGCGCGAGTGCACGACACGCATGTCGGGCGGTCGCCTCCAGGATGCGATCGCGTCCGCTTTGACCTGCTTGCGCCCGAGCGACATGCAGCCTGGGTAGTACAGGTCGGCTGCCAGGTCCTGAGCAGCCTCCTTCGCGTACAGGATGTTGTAAACCTCGTCGCGTGTGTTCCGGTTGACGGTGCGTTCCACGCCAGTGACCTGCCGGGCATAGGAACACACGTAAGTGCTGATGGCCGTGCTTGACGTGGTCAGTGAGAGAATGGGCCAGCCGCGATCTGCGAAGCCCAGTGAGCCGTCGGCGTCGATGAGTCCGCGAAGGTAGTCGCGCTCTGCGAAACCACCGTTCGGGGGAGCGATCGCCCTGGATTTCCTACCGTACGGCAGGCCCAGCTCGTTGAGCCTGGTCCTGCCTTCCAAAGAACACAGCGTCCAGGTTGCCGAGTGCTGATTCTCGGCGTAGTTCGTGGACCGCTCTCGTTCGGTGACGCTGCTGTTGTACGGCGTCAGGTGCTTGAACCTGTACAGCAGGTCGATGTCCCTGACATTGAGTTCGACCGTCAGGCGGCCTTTCCGTCCTGGCCCTTGGTGCAAGTGCCCATCCGCCTGCAAGAACCCGAACATGTACGCGTACTCGGGGACCGTGAGGTCCATGAACCGGTGGGCGTTAGGCTCGCGGTCAGCCACAGGGAAGCCTCCACTTCCTTGCTGGTCAGGTCCTCGCCCGGGACCGGCATCCCGGGCGAGGGCCGTCGAGTTGATCGTGTGGCGCGAGCCTAGGGCGGATGTTCGTGCGGTGATCGGTGATCGATGAGGTTCGCCCTTGTGGGTTACCCGTCCCGCCCGTCCCCTGGCTCCAGCGAGTCCAGCCAGCGCAGCAGGCCCCGGCGGATTCGCCTCCAACGCCCTCGCCTGGGCCGATGCGGTCCGCGCCGAGCGCGCCGTCTTCGCCCCCTTCGGCGATGTCGCGCTGCCCGTGGTCGACCCGGCGGACATCGCCGCGGTGGCCGCCGCCGCACTGCGCGAGGACCGGCACACCGGCCGGGTGTACGAGCTGACCGGGCCCGAGCCCATCAGCCCGCGTGAGCAGGCCGAGGTCATCGCCGCGGCCCTCGGCGAGGAGGTGGCCTCCGTCGAGCTGTCCCGTGAGGCGGCGCACGCGGGAATGGCGCGGTTCATGCCGGAGCAGGTCGTCGCCGGCGCCCGCGCAGGGCGAGCGCGGACGTGGAGGCGGTCCTGGGGCGTCCGGCCGCGTCCTTCGCCGTGTGGGGCGCGCGGAACCTGCCGGCGTTCGCCCAGGTCCGGCGGGTTACTTCGCGTGCCGTACGGCGTAGATCATGACGAACGCGATGAAGTGGATGCCGAAGAGGAAGTAGGCCAGGAAGTACCAGACCTGGCGTTCGTTCTTCGTCTCCTGTGCCAGGCGCCGCTTCTCGAAGGTGTCCTCCGTCGGGGAGTTCTCGTCCGTCACAGTTCCCGGTGCACCTTCGTGTTGGACGCCTGGGCGCGCGGGCGCAGGATCAGGAGGTCGACGTTGACGTGGCTGGGGCGGGTCACCGCCCAGGTGATCGTCTCGGCCACGTCGTCCGCGGTGAGGGGCTCGGCGACGCCCTCGTACACCTTCTCGGCCCTCTCCGTGTCCCCGCCGAAGCGGGTGAGCGCGAACTCGTCGGTCTTGACCATGCCGGGGGCGATCTCGATGACGCGGACCGGTTGGCCGACGATCTCCAGGCGGAGGGTCTCGGCGAGGACGTGGGCACCGTGCTTGGCGGCCACGTAGCCGGCGCCTCCCTCATAGGTGCCGTGGCCGGCGGTGGAGGAGACGACGACGACCACGCCGTCGCCGCTCGCGACGAGCTTCGGCAGCAGCGCCTGGGTGAGGTTGAGGGTGCCGATGACGTTCGTCTCGTACATCGTGCGCCAGTCCGCCGGGTCGCCGGTGGCCACCGGGTCCGCGCCGAGGGCGCCGCCGGCGTTGTTGACCAGGACGCCGATCGTCTCGAAGGCGGTGGCGAACTCGTCCACGGCGGCGCGGTCGGTGACGTCCAGCTGGTAGGCCACGGCGGAGTGGCCGGCCTTGGTCAGTTCCTCGGCCAGGGCCTCGATGCGGTCCTTGCGGCGGGCGGTGAGGACGACGCGGTAGCCGGCCGCGGCGAGCTGCCGGGCCGTGGCGGCGCCGATGCCGCTGCTCGCGCCGGTGACGACGGCGATGCGGGAGGCGGCGGACGGTGCGGCGGTGGCCATGGCTGCTCCTGGGGGTGCGGCTGGGCGGTCGGTCGAGCGGTCCCGTCCAGCGTAAGTGAGCCTCAGCCGCTGTTTCTCGGCGCCCACATGATGACGGCCATCCCGGCGAGACAGATCAGCGCGCCGGTGATGTCCCAGCGGTCGGGGCGGTAGCCGTCCGCGACGACGCCCCACAGGATCGAGCCGGCCACGAAGATCCCGCCGTAGGCGGCGAGGATGCGGCCGAAGTGGGCGTCCGGCTGGAAGGTGGCGACGAAGCCGTACGCGCCGAGGGCGAGGACGCCTCCGGTGATCCACAGCCAGCCCCGGTGTTCCCGCACGCCCTGCCAGACCAGCCAGGCGCCGCCGATCTCGAACAGCGCGGCGACGACGAACAGGGCGGCGGAGCGGAGGATCGGCATGGGGGCAGCTTCGCACGCCGTTCCCGCGCCACCGGTGGGAGGGCGCGTCACCTGGTGGAGGGCGCCTGGCGGGCGGCTCGCGTGGCAGGCATCCGTACGGCGGCCGGGGAGACGGCGGTGCGGTCGCGAGCGAGGAGGGGTGAGGGCAGGCGGATGCGGGCCTGGGGGGCGACCGGGTGGAGGTGCTGCTGATCCCGCGCCGCAACGGCCCCACCGCCGTCGCGGTCCGGCTGCGGGCGCGGCCGTCGGCTCAGGCGGGGTTCTCGGCGTCGTAGCGTTCGCGGGCCTCGTGGACCTCGTCGAAGTGGGTCTCGGCCCAGGTCTTCACGGCGGTGAGCAGGCCGGCGAGGCCGGTGCCGAGCGGGGTGAGCGCGTAGTCGACGCGGACCGGGACGGACGGGGTGACCGTGCGGCTGATGATGCCGTCCCGCTCCAGCGTGCGCAGGGTCTGGGTGAGCATCTTGGGGCTGACGCCGGCGATCTTGCGGCCGAGGTCGCTGTAGCGCAGGGGGCCGGTGGAGAGGGCGGCGACGACCAGGCTGACCCATTTGTCGCTGAGCCGCCCGAGGAGCTGGTTGGTGGGGCAGTTGCGCAGGAAGGCGTCGTAGTCGGCGCGGGCCTGTTCGCGGCGCTGGGCGGCGGTCATGGTCGCCATGGGCTCTCCTCCGGGTCGGCTACGCACTCTCAGGTAACTACTTACCTGTGGATAGTAGCTCTCCTACGGTGGGTTGTGCGGCCGGAAAGGTGCCGCGGAATCCGTCAACTGCCTTAGGACTGAGGAGAGTTGTCATGCGTGCTGCTGTGGTGAGGGCGTTCGGCGGTCCGGACGCGGTGGAGATCGCCGAGGTTCCGGTGCCGGAGCCGGGGGCCGGGCAGGTGCGGATCAAGGTGGCCGCGGGCGCGCTGAACCCCGTGGACGCCGGGGTGCGCGCCGGGTTCTTCGGCGGGGCCGGCAAGACGCTCGGGCTCGGCTGGGACGCGGCCGGGACGGTGGACGCGGTCGGGGTGGCCGCCGCCTGGCAGGTGGGCGACCCGGTGGTGGCGCTGGTGCCGGGGGTGTCCGACCCGCTGGGCGCGCACGCCGAGTACGTCGTCGTGGCCGCGGACGCGGTGGCGAAGGCGCCGGCCGCGGTGGACGCCGTGCACGCGGGGACGCTGCCGCTGAACGGGCTGACCGCCGTCCAGGCGCTGGATCTGCTGGACCTCGCGCCGGGTGCGTCACTGCTGGTGACCGGGGCGGCGGGTGCGGTCGGCGCCTTCGCCGTGCAGCTCGCCGCGCACCGGGGGATCGAGGTGACCGGGCACGCCCGGGCGGGCGACGAGGAGCTGGTGCGGTCGCTGGGGGCCGCGCACTTCACGGCCGGGCGGGCCGAGGGGGTCGACGGCGTCGAGCCGGGGAGCGTGGACGCGGTGCTGGACGCGGCGGTGCTCGGTGAGCCGGCGCTGGAGTGGGTGCGGGACGGGGGCGCGTACATAGGGGTGCGGCCGGGGGCGTACCCCGCGTCGGTGCGCGGGGTGCGGACGGGGGCCGTGGCGGTGACGGCGGACGGGGTCCGGCTCGCCGAGCTGGTCCGGCTGGTGGACGAGGGGGTGCTGACCCTGCGGGTGGCCGGGACGTTCGCCCTGGAGGACGCGGTCAAGGCGCATGCCCGGCTGGCGGAGGGCGGCGTGCGGGGGCGGGTGGTGCTGGTGCCGTAAGGGCTGGGGAGGGGGTGTGGGAGGGGGCGGTGGAGGGGGCTGGAATATGCGGGACGGGGTGGCCGTTGGAGGGGTATAGTTGAACGCTCAACAACCTGGAAGGTGAGCGACCATGCAGTTCGGGATCTTTTCGGTCGGCGATGTCACGCCGGACCCCACGACGGGGCGGACCC
>NZ_BMUI01000047.1 GCF_014650115.1 Streptomyces olivaceoviridis
CATCCCCGTACACCGCATACGCCACGTCCGGATGCCACAGGATGATCCCGTTCTGGAAGAGCTGGAAGCGCCCACCCAGCGAAGCCGCCTCCTCGGCCCGGACCGGCGCGCCGAGGACACCCCCCGGGCCGCCCATGCCGCCGTACTTCGCCCCGATCGTGCCGTAGGGCTGGAACGCCTCGTCCCGCAGCGCCACGGCGGTGCCCTCGGCCTGGTCGTAGCGGAGCGGGTAGGCGGAGCGCTGGACGGCCTGGGCCAGCTGCCCGGCGGTGCTGCCCTCCATACCGGGTTCCATCTGCTCGGCGACCTCGAAGAACTTCGACGCGGCGTAGTCCACGTCCAGGACCTGCTCGGGCGATCCCCAGCCCTGCGAGGGGCGTTGCTGGAAGACGCCGAGCGAGTCCCGATCCCCGCACGCCAGGTTGTTCATCCGGGACTCGACCCAGCCGGTCTCGAACCCGGCGAGCATCACCTTCGGGGAGACGTTCATGCGCTGGCCGACCTCGTAGACCTTGCGGGTGACCGCTATGTCGCGTTCCGCGGGGATGTCGCAGTACGCCGTGGCGGGCGCGGCGTGGCCGAGGGGGCCGGGTATCTTCGGGGGTCGGGTGCTGTCGGCGCTCGCCGGGCCGCTGCTGAGGGCGGTCAGCACCGTGAGGGCGGCGAGCAGGGCCGTGCCGCCTGCTCTCGCGCGTCGTAAGCGGACTGCGCGCACTTGATTCCTCCTGGGGGGTGTGTTCTGCGAGGGCACGTGCGGGGCGTGACTCACGGGTTGATGCCGTCGTACTGCAGGACGCGGTAGGGCGACTGGTGGAGCTGGCCGTTCCACTGCGAGACGATCAGGGTCAGGGAGGTGGGACCGGCGCTGCCCGGGTGGATGTATCCGCCGTAGAGGAAGGGGAGTTGGGGTTTGCCCCAGTGGGAGGTCGGCCAGGTGGCGTTGCCGACGATCTGCGGCTTCGGCGCGCTCCACACGGCGTCGGGCCGGAGGGCGGTGCGGGTGCAGATCGAGTAGTCGGTGACGTCGAAGTAGCTCATGCAGTACGTGCCGCCGATGCGCTTGACGGAGAACTCGCCGATGTTGTTCCCGGAGAGGATCACGGACGGCTGCACCGCGCGGGTCCACTGCCACCTGCCGTCCAGGTACGCCCAGTTCTCCTGCGCTCCGAAGTTGCCGGCGCGGAACTCCTCCGGCCGGATGCGGAAGAGCTGGATCGCGCCGCCGTCACCGGTGTTGAGGTGGCTGCCGTTCCAGCGCTTGGAGAAGATGTACAGCCAGCCGTCGGGGTCGATGCCCGCGAACGACCACATGCCGTACAGGGACTGGTTGACGCCCTGGGTGTCCCCCGCCCAGTGGTAGGGGTAGTCGTGCCAGGTGACGCCGTGGTCGTCGGAGTAGGCGACGCCGGACATCCGTGAGCCGTCGTAGCCCGCGGGCGGCTGCCAGACCTCCACGGAGGTGTACTGGATGTAGGTGCGGCCGCCGAACTCGATGCAGTCGTTCGGGATGCGGCTGACCTCGAAGCCGTGTCCGTTGTCGGCGTTGTGCTGGTAGTCGAAGAGCTGCCGGGCGCCGCCTCCCGTGGGCATGGCCCACGTGAACGAGATCGGCGTGGAGCCGGAGGCGTCGAAGGATGCCTGGTTCAGCATGACCGGGGAGCCGAGATACTCCCCTCCCAGCGCGGGTTCGCTGAAGGAGTCGCCGAAGACATAACCCCAGGTGTTGTCGTGCTCCCGGTAGTAGGGGATGGCGAGGTCGCCCGATCCCAGCCCCTGCGCACGGGCCGAGTCGCCGGGCTGTTCGCACAGCGGCGCACCGTTCTGGGCCGCGGCGGCGGAGGGGGCGGCGGCGAGGGAGCCGCCGAGCGCGCCGGCGGTCAGGGCGACGCCCGCGCCGGCCTTGAGCAGGGTTCGGCGGGTGGGCGGACGGCGGTCGGGGTGTGCGGAGTCGGACATGGTCGTCCCTTCGGGGTCGGTCGGCCGCGGTGGACTCGGTCGGTCGGTCCGCCGCGACGCACGGAGTGACGGTCGGGGATGCGGGCCGCGGGCGCTGTGCCGGCGGTCGTGCGGGGTCGGGCACCGCGGCCGGTGCCGGGGTGGCGGCACGAGGTGGTCGCCGGGCCACGGCTGCGGATACGGACCGGACGGGCCGGATGGACCGGCGGGCCCGCGGCGGTCGGCTCATCCTGGCGGGGGGCGTTGAAGAATCGATGAAATCCCCGTTCAGCGAACGGATTCGGCGTCCAGGGAGCCTCGGTGGAGGAGTCGTCGTGGAGCCGTCACCCGTCGGCCCGGACCGTCGCACACCCACAGCGGTGTCATGGGAATTCCATCGGCCCTCCTTAGCGTGACCGGGCCCGGACAAAAGCCGCCGGTACGGGAGGGACGGCTCGATGGCGTGCAGGAGACTCGGTTCGAGGCTGCCGGTGGTGGTGATGGCCGCGGTCGCCGTGATGCGCACGACGGCGGTCGCCGCTTCGTCCGCCGCCGGGGAGGGGAGCGCCGAGGCGACGGTCCGCTCTACCGAGTACGGCATCCCGCACATCACGGCCTCCGGCTGGGAGGCACTGGGACCGGGGTACGGGTATTTCACGGCCAAGGACACCCTCGGCGCCCTGGCCGGCACGTATCCGATGGTCGGCGCCCGGAGGTCGCGCCATCTCGGGCCCGATGGCAGGGTCAGCCCCGGCAGGGGCCGGAACACCATCATCAACCTCAACGGCGACCGGTACTTCCAGCGGATCAACGACGACCGGGTGGTGGAGCGGCTGATCGACCAGCCCGCGTCCAATGGCCCGGAGCCGGAAGTCAAGGAGATGTCGTCTTCGGGTCCAGTTTCATCCAGGAGGTGCGGTTCACCGCGGACGGCCCCGCCGCAGTCCTCCTCCCTGCTGACCTACTCCCGGTCGATCGACCCGGCCACGCCGCACTACGCCGATCGGACGAGGCTGTTCTCGGCGGGCCGGTGGGTGACCGAGCGCTTCACCGGGGAACAGATCGCGGCCTCGCCTGAGTTGGAGGTCGAGGTCCTGAGCTGAGATCGACGTGTGAGTACGCCGGAACCGCCGAGGACAGTCTTCAGCGTGCTCCTCCCCTCCCGGGGCGTCACCGCGTCCCGGCACATCTCGCCCCGCACCACACGAAGGCTCACAAGGAGGCACGCTGTGGCAAGGACATCGAACCGCTGGCGACTGACGGCGACCGGGATGGTCACCGCCGTCGCCCTGGCCTTGGCCCTGGCCCTGCCGGCCGGTCCGGCCCAGGCGGCCGACGGCACCGCACCGCCGCCGTTGACGAACGGATTCGGACTGACGCAGGTCGACACGGCCGCGGGTGGTCCCACGAACTTCACCATCACGGTGACCACGCCGGAGGTCGCCGGCAAGCACCACATCAAGATCATCCTGCCTAGCGGCTACTACGACGACCCGAACAGGCGCTACCCCGTGCTGTACTTCCTGCACGGTTCGCCCGACGACCCGATCCAGCAGAACTATCCGGCGCTGACCATGTCCGACTCGATGATCACCGTCATTCCGGACGGCGGCGCCCGGGGCTGGTACGCCAACTGGCTGAACCAGAAGACGCAGCTCGGCGCCCAGAACTGGGAGAACTTCCACCTCAAGCAGGTCATCCCGTTCATCGACGCGAACCTGCGAACCATCCCCACCAAGAAGGCCAGGGCCGTCGCCGGTGTCTCCATGGGCGGGTTCGGCGCCCTGCACTACGCGCAGGTCCGGCCCGACCTGTTCAGCCAGACGGCGTCCCTGTCGGGGGACATCGACCTGTCGGTCCGGTCCATGGACCTGCGGCTGGCCGTCGTCGCCTCCGTCACCGACGCGCTCGGCGCGATCTGCGGCTCGTCGTCCGGAGCCTGCGACCCCGACAACTCCCCCTACAAGCCCGGCGTGGACAGTGACGCCCTGTTCGGCTCGCCCTACCCGGTGTTCAACGCCGACTGGCGGTGGAACGAGGTCGATCCGGCCGCGCACATGGACAAGCTCGCCGGGATCGGCGTCTCCATCTACGTGGGCAACGGCGGCGGCGTCCCCACCGAACCGGAGTTCTGGCTCGAAGGCGCGGCCCAGCACGTCAAGGACAGCATGGACGCGCTCGGCATGCCGTACCACTACGTCGACTACGGCGACGGTTCCACCTGGGGCACCCAGTGCAACGGCGGCCACAACGGCGGCTGCTGGGAACAGGATCTGCGGGACCTGATCCCCAGGCTGGAGCAGGCGTTCGCCTCCTGACCGTACGCACGCGCGCGACGAACGGACGGGCCGGCTGCCGCCTCCCACGTGGCGGCCGTCCCGTCCGGCGTCCGCGCGCCACGCCCGCCGCAACGGCTACCGCCCGCGCGAGTGGGACACCCGCGCCGGGACTGTCGAGCTCGCCGTTCCCGAGCGAGGCCCGCCACCGCTTGCGCAGCGCGGTCAGCGACAGCAGCTCCGTGCACTTGGGCGGGCGTGTCTGGTCGGCGGCCTGGCAGGCCAGCGCGTAGGCGGCCCGCTCTCCCGGCGGATGCCCCTGCCGTTCCCGGTACTTGGCGGTGAGGACGGGCAGCGCGTCCTCGATCTGCCGGCGGCGGGCCGACTGCCACCAGATGAGACGCTGGTCGATTCCCGCGATCTCCATGACCGGCCTGCGGCCATGCGCCACCTCGCGCGCCGTGCCGTTCGAAGGGGCACCAGAACACCTGGAGCAGGTCACCTGCACCGGTGCCGGGCAGGCCGGGCACGTCCCGCCGGTAGCGCTGGGTCACGCCGACCAGCGGGATGGGGTCGGTGTCGGCCAGGTGGGGCGCGTGTCGGCCTCGCTTGAAGCGGGAGAGCTCGTCGGCCTCCTCGGCGTTGGGGCCGGAGCGCGGGTCGCGCCGCCAGGCCCGTTCCAGGATCTCCCGCTCGCGCAGCACATCGGCGTAGCGGTGGCCGCTGCCCCGCTTGTGGGGGAGGGTGCACACGGGCCAGGGCTCGTCGGCGGGCCACAGCATCGGGCCGCCGACGGAGCTGTCGTGGGCCGTGGGGGTGTCACGGCGTGGGTGTAGCCGGGTGGCCGTGCGGCGCAGCGCGGTCAGTTCGGGGACGACCGCTTCCACGTCGACGGGGCGGGGCGGGGTGGTACGGGGCATCAGCCGGGGCTTCCTGAAGGAGGTCGGGCGGGTCGGGGCGTCAGGGCCAGGGGCCACGGGGGACTCTAGCGAGGCGGGGTGTCCCCCCAGGCTCCCGGTCAGGGTCTCCATCCGGTACGGCGGGTCGCGCACGTCATGATCTGCTGCGACATCCGGCCGTCGGCCGGGGACTCACCGTTCGGCACCAGCACCACTCGTGGCACTCCCCCGGGCTGCTCAGCGTCGTCGGTGGTCGACTCGAAGCCGGCGAGTCCTTCGACGAGGGCGCCGCAGGCGAGTTCACCGAGGAGGCCGACATCGTGATCTTCCAGTGGCGGATGCAGTCCGCCGGCACCACGCTCACCGCCGGGGGCCCGCCCGCTCGCCGCCGGCGGTGGCGGCGGCCTGGTCCTCCTCCTCGATGTCCGGACCACCCCCGCCATCGGCGAGCTTCTCCAAGTCGTCCCCGTCGTCCTGCTGCCGGCCTCCCCCATCCGCGTGCCGCGGCAGAACCCCGCCCGCGCGGCCGTACCGCCCGCCCGTGAAGGAGCCTCATGACCACCGTGTCCACCACCGCCACGACCCACTGGGAGCGGCTCTGGTCCCAGGGCCGCCGCTACCGGCAGCTCGACGACACCGAGAACCGGCTGCTGGAGGGCCGCCTCGGCCCCGGCCGAGACCGCCCGGCCCTCGACATCGGCTGCGGCGACGGCTCTCCTGCCCGCCGCCTCGCCCACCTCGGCTACCGCACGACCAGCATCGACTGCTGCCCCAGCGCCGTCGCGCTCGCCGCGGCCCAGGACCCCGGGCCCGGCCACGCACCGGTCCTGCGGTGCATGGACATCACCACCGACGACCTCAGCGCCCTGCCGGAGCCGGCCTACGCGGTCGTGATCATGTCCTCGTCGGGGGGCGGCGGCACCGAGGCGGGCGAAGAAGCCGTTCAGGGCCCCGGTGGGGGCGAACGCATGTGCATCGTCACGTCCGTTGCCCCCGTCCCCTGGTGTCGGCGGCACTCTCCTGGGCGGTACGGGTTCGTCAGTCTGCTTTCGCCCGGGTGCGTCGGGCGTAGGCGCGGGCGGCGCGGGCGCGGTCGCCGCAGCGGGTGGAGCACCAGTGGCGGCGCCCGTGGCGCAGCAGGTAGCGGTTACAGGGGGTGGAATCGCAGCTGGTGAGGCGGTCGGCGTCGGGGCCGGTGAGGAGGTCGGCCGTGTTGGCCGCCAGGGTCGCGAGAGCGCGGTCGAGGATCTCGTTGGTGGGGCACGGCGCCGCGCGGTAGGGGCCGTTCTTCTCGTCCCAGTAGAGCAGGGCGGCCGTGGGAGCTCTGCCCAGGGCGTCGTTGACGGCGGACAGTGCCACGGGAAGGGGGGGCAGTCCGTTGACGCGGGCGGCGAACAATGCCCTGATGTGTTCGCGCAGGGAGCGCAGCTGCGTCGCACACATCTCCTGCACTCCGGCGTCGGCAGGCGCGAGGCCGTGTTCGGTGAGCCAGCGATTCGTAGCCTCGGGGGTGCCGAGGAAATCGATGAAGTGCCCTCCGGGTAGTGCGACGGCGCTGTTCACGAAGTCGAGGGCGAGGTATTCCTCCGCGCCCGGGGCGGGCGGGGGCGCGGATGGGGCGGTCAGGGTCTCGCTCATGGCTCTCATGGTACGGCTTGCATTCATCCGTGACACACCTCTACCGTTCTTCACGGATGAACCGCCTTCTGTCCGTGAGGTTTTGATGCCCGATACCAGCACGACCACTGAGCAGATCCCCATACGCGTCTTCGGCGGCCCGACCGCCCTCTTCGAATACGGTGGCCTGCGATTCCTGACCGACCCGACGTTCGACGCACCCCGCGACTACCACGTGCCGGGCGGCCGACTGACCAAGACGGCGCCCGCCTCCGCCGTGCCGTCCGGCCTCGGCCGTATCGACGTGGTCCTGCTCTCCCACGACGAGCACCCCGACAATCTCGACGACTCCGGCCGGACACTGCTCGCCGACGTCCCGCTGACCCTGACCACGCCCGGGGGCGGGCAGCGCCTGGGTGGGGCGGCCAGGGGGTTGGCCGACTGGGAGCCGATCGAGTTGGAGCGCCCCGGCGGCGGAACGATCACTGTCACGGGTGTGCCGGCCCTCCACGGGCCCGGTCCGCGCGAGGAAGTCGAACCGATCACCGGTCAGGTCGTCGGATTCGTCCTGACCGGGGATGGCCTGCCGACGGTCTACGTCAGCGGCGACAACGCCTCGCTCGACCTGGTCAAGGAGATCGCCGAACGGTTCGGCGTGGTGGACACCGCCATCCTGTTCGCCGGAGCACCCCGCTTCCCCATGCTCTTCGACGGCGCGCTGATCGTCCTCGACAGTGCGCAGGCCGCCGACGCCACCCGGATCCTTGGTGCCCGCCGGGTGGTTCCCGTCCACTACGACAGCTGGGCGCACTTCACCGAGGGCCGTGACGAACTGATCGCCGCCTTCACCGACGCCGGGCTGCTCGACCGCCTGGACCTCTGCGACCGCGCCTGATCACGCAGCCGGTCAGGCCGGGACGCCGACCGATGCCTCGGCAGGGCCGGTAGGGGTCCGCCCCCCGGCTCGGCTTGCCACGCCGCCCTGCCCGCGTCCCCTTCGGACCTCCCGAACCACCAGAGGCGCCGTCCGGCAAGGTCATGCTCAGCGAAGGAACTCTGTGACGACTACCCCGCACGCTCGCATCGAGGATCTCCCGCGGTTCCAGGCGCAGCGCCGCGTCCTGATTGTCTTGATCGTCGCTCAGGTCCTCAGCGGCGCCGGACTGGCGGCAGGGGTGACCGTCGGTGCCCTGCTCGCGCAGGACATGCTTGGCTCCACCGGCCTTGCCGGCCTACTCAGCGCCCTGTCCCTCACCGGCTCCGCGCTGGCGGCTATCGTAGTCGGGCGTATCTCCCAAGCCCGTGGCCGTCGCTCCGGTCTTGCCGCCGGGTACCTGGCCGGCGCGATCGGCAGCGCGGGCGTCATTGCCGCCGCCGTCGCCGACAGCTCCGTTCTGCTGTTCGTCGCGATGTTCGTCTACGGCGCCGGTACGGCCACGAACCTGCTGGCCCGCTACGCGGGTGCCGACTTGGCGGCTCCCGAGCATCGCGCCCGCGCCTTGTCTACCGTGCTGGTCGCCACCACCCTGGGCGGCGTGGCCGGCCCCAATCTCGTCGCACCCGCCGGCAACCTCGCTCATGCCCTCGGCATCCCCCGCCTGGCCGGGCTGTTCCTTCTCGCGAGTGCCGCCTACGCGACAGCCGCGCTGGTTCTGACCATCTGGTTGCGCCCCGACCCACTGCTGCTGGCCCGCACGCTGGAGGCTGAGCGCACCGCCGAAACGTTCGCGCGTTCAGACGATCCCGGCAGTCGGGCGCGGCCGGCAGCCGGAGGGCGCCGCTCCGGCGTACTGCTGGGTGCGCTGGTCATGGCCCTCACTCAGCTGGTCATGGTCGCGATCATGACGATGACACCGGTCCACATGCACGACCACGGTCACAGCGCCGCCGCCTCCGGCCTCGTCATCGCGATCCACATCGGGGCGATGTATCTGCCCGCGCCCATGTCCGGCTGGCTCGTCGACCGGTTCAGCCCACTGACGGTCGCCGCCGCCGCCGCGCTGGTTCTGCTGGCTGCCGGGATCGTTGCCGCCAACGCCCCTGATGGTTCCGCCGCCGTATTCGCGATGGCTCTCGCATTGTTGGGTGTGGGCTGGAGTCTCGGTCTCGTCAGCGGCACCGCGATTATCACCGATGCCGTCCCGTTGGCCACCCGCGCCCGGACCCAGGGCTTGGTCGATGTCTCCGTCTCCGTCGCGGGCGTCATGGGCGGCATGGCTTCAGGCTTGGTTGTCACAGCCGCCGGCTACCCCCTCCTGGCGGTCGGCGGCGGTGCCCTGGCGCTGGCCATCGTGCCGGCGGTCGTCGTCGCAGCGCGCAGTCGCTGAGTGGGGACCTCTGGAGACGGCCCCGCACCGGCAGGACCGCGCTGCTCGCCGCCGCTGTCCCGGCCGTCGGGTCGGCGCGGCACCTGCCCGGCTACATCCCCGGATAGGGCAGCTCCATCATCAACAACAGCAGCCGCACCGCACGCGTCTACCAGAAGGACAACTACTTCGGCCGGCACGTCTGCGTCGGACGCGAGGGCGGCACCATCAGCGACCTGCGTTCCGACCAGCTCAACGAAACCACTCACAGCCTGCGCAAGAACGACACGCTCTACGGCGCCTGGCGCCCCTCGGCACGGGGCCATCCGCCTCCCGGCCGCCTGCCGGCAGACCCTCGGGCTCGACCCCCGGCCAGCGCCGGTGCAACCGCCTGGTCCGCACGCCGTCCGCAGAGCCCCGGCACGAAAGTCTTCCTCCGGACCGACCCCGTAGACCGTCCCGCCAGGCGCCGTGGCCCGCAGCGGCGACGGGACGAGACAGCGGCGGCCGGGCCGGACGGCAGAGCCCGGCGTACGGGACGGCGGGGCGCCGGACCGGGCCGGGCACCGCCAGACCGGGGCGGGCCGGCATCCACGCCCCGGCCGGCCCGTGCCACGGTGTCAGAGCGGCCCGGACGATCTCGCCGCCGCCATCGAGACCGGCACCCTGCACAGGTGTGCCGGCGAGGAGCCCGGGTGAGAGGCCGGCGTCGATCGGACACTGCCGTAGATCGAGAACACCAGCCAGCTCACCATTGGCCGGCTGTCCGCTGCCTGCTGTCCGCCGCTGGTCCAGCCGTAGCGGTGGGCGGTCACCGTCACGCTGACCTTCCGGCCCTTGTCGGTCTTCACCAGCATCTCAAGGACCCGCTCGACGGCGGCGAGTTCGTCCCGCTCGGCCCGAACCTCCGCCAGCTGCCTGGCCAGCTGTTCTTCGAGTTCATCCAGCTCCGCCCGCCTTGCGGTGATCCGTTCCAGCAGCTCGGGATCCATGCACCGGATCGCAGAAGGCACACCAGCCCTTTGACCTGCGACTTCAAGTTGGTGGAAGCTCACTCTGTGGGCGGTACGCACCGAGTAGGGTCGACACGGTGAAGCGGCACCGGTTTGCGGCGTCGCGTTCCCCCTTGACACAGGCCGTGGTCAAGGGAAATGCAGCGGGAGCGCGCCGGGTGAACGCGCGGCATAGTTCCCATCTGTCTCATCCGCTCCCACCCGGTGGAGTTCACCCGGTGGAGTGGAGGCCGGGCATCGTCGGCGCGCATGACAGACGGCCACCCGGCCGCGATGCGCGGTATCGAACACGCTTCGCAGCCAAGTTCATCGGAAACCCCCGGCGTCGGGAGCGCCTCGCCCGCTCCGCCGACTGGCGGACATCACGCATACAAACTCAACTAGCCAGGGCGAGGTGCCCGCTCATCGCGGCGGTACAGAAGGCCAGCACCGCGACAGCGGCTACGGCCTGCGTCGCCACACTCACCCGGTATCCCCGTCGGAACAAGCCGACCGCGGAGAGTAGTACCAGTCCACCGAATCCTCCCACGTAGGCGAGAACCGGCGTCAGCGACGCGAGGGGGTCCGGCTCGAAGGGGTTGAAGTCGGTCCGCGCCAGACCGGTCAGCAGGGCGACGATTCCGACAATGGCGTCGAGTAACCACAGCAGGACGGCGAAGAGCACGTCTTCGCCCGTACCGCGCCGGGAAGGTGAATGGCCGTGCATGAGCCAAGCTTCTGCGAGCACAACAGTCTGGGGCCTGAGTACGCATACTCAGACACCACCGTCGATCAGTGATTCCCTACCCGGGGGCGTGCTCCAGCACGGTCGCATACAGCCGTGCACCAGCGATCTTCGGGTGGAAAGACCCCAGACCCACTTCATCCGCACCGCCCCCCCTCGACGGTGAGACGGCCGCTTCCTGGATCACGCGGTGCACGCACCTGCCCCCTGGCGCCTACGCCCGCGTCGTCAAACGACGGCCGGCCGATGTTCCTGACCTGACCGAACAGGCCGGTCGTGCAAGCAGGGCCCGGCCGTGGCGAATCGTCGTCCGCGACCTGGCCACCTACCCCAAGACCCTCGCCCTCACCGCCGCACGCACGGCTGTGGCCGATCGCCGACAACTCGTAGCCGGACAGCACTTCACCGATACCCCGGCCGACGTGGTCAGCCGTTACCAGGCACCGGCAACCTCGGCGGCGCCGAACTCCTCGCCCGATGCCTGGCCCGACGGGCACGCCCCGAACTTGGCGATGGCTCCTCAGCATCAGAGGGGACAAGAGGGCCGTGCCCCTGCACGTCCCCCACTCTCAGGCAGTACAGCGCATGACTCGCCTGAGATCGTCAGCCTGGCCATCATCGGCCACGACCAGGGGGAACGATGTCCGCTGCCGGAGGCACTCATCGACATTCCGGTCCCCGCTCTCTGGACGTCACCGCCACGGCAGACTGGGAAGGGTGAACCGTGATCTCTATCCTGATCTGACTGGTGCAGGCGGCCTGGGCGCGGCGCTCGAACAGACGGCGGCCCGGCTCGGTATCGATCTCACCGTCGTCCCCCACGAAGGGGGAACTCTGGTGACGGCGGGTATCGCCTCATCGGTCCCGCACCGCAAGCCGCTGTCGATGTACATCGGGGCCGAGCGCCGCTTCTTCGGTGTCTCCGGCTGGAGTGAAGGCATCGAGGTCATCACCGGAGCCACGCCCGATCTGGCGGAGGTCGTCCAAGCCGGAGCGGCGTGGGGCGGGGGCGCCGGTCTGCGGGAGATGCGAGCCCAGCTGCCGTTCTTGCACTTCAGTGAGCGAGCAGAAGCCTACGAGCACGGGCCGGCCACGGTGGTGGAGCTGCAATGGCGGACCATGCCGGAACAGGCAGCCCAGGCCCCGGACTTTCCTTAGTTCGGCGCCCTCGTCGAAGCGGCTCACGCTGAACCGCGGCTGAGACAGCTGTATGTGTTCTCCAGCCACTGGACTCTCGGTTTCAGCTCCTGTACTGGCTACCCGTTCCGTGTGGAGGTGGCCCTCGCTCCGGGACACGGCGGCGGCCCGTACCGCGTGATGCAACGCCCTCACGCTGCCTGTATCAGCGAGGCCGCCACCGCCGAGGAAGCCGTCATGTTCGCGATGTCCCACCTCCCTGCCGACCTCGGCCCGGCCGTCGCAGGAACTGCCGAACGAGAGGAGTGACACACGTGCTTCTCGCCGGGTGGCCGACAGCCGTAGACAGACAGAGCTGACCATGGTGGGAGAAACCCATGCGTCGTCGCCCTGCGGTGTGTCTGTGAACTTCAGAAGGGGGGCTCCTCGCTCCAGTCGCTACGCGAGGCTCGCGGCGGATGGGGCTGGTCCTGATGAAGGGCGGCGATGGCCTCGTCGATGCGGCCGAGGTCGATGAGGGACGCGGCCAGATCGTGGCTGTTCACGGGAGCGTGAGGGCGCAGGACGGTGGCAGCCTCCCCGATACGTCCGGCACCGGCCAGCAGTACGGCGATGAGCCGCGCCGCGTATGAGGTGTCGCCTTCGGGGTGAGCCCGGGCCTGTTCGAGCTTCGTCGACCCGGTCGCAGGCAGCCATCAGCGGGAGCCGCAGCCAGAAGAGATCCCACTCTTCCTGTCCGCGGCGTTCCTTGAGGGCGTCGAGGTAGGCCAGGCCGTCCTCGGGGCGGCCCTGGTCGGTGCAGAGAGTGCAAAGTACGTGAAGGATCCAGTGCTCGGCGCCTGGCGCATCGGCCAGGCCCCGCATCACCTCGATCGCCTCGTCCCCGCGGCGGTGCCGTGCCAGCAGGTGCGCGAGCTGCACCGTCATGGCGGCCCGGCAAGCGGTTGAGTCGCCGGCCTGCCGGTAGACGGCGATGGCGGCCTCTACGTCACCGCGTTCCTCCAGCAGTTCCACAAGACGCTGTGCGGCACGCCCCGGCACCTCGGTTGCCGCGTAGGCGCGCAGCTGATCGGGCCGGTCGTGCCGGGCCAGCAGATCGGCCAGTTGGTCCCGGCCGTTGACCGAGGTGCAGCAGAGTGAACACCTCGTCGCCACGGCCGTGCCGGGTGAGCAAGCGCGCACAGAACTCCGCTGCCAGCGGATGCCCGGCCTCCATACGAGCACGGGTCAGCACGATCGCCTCGTCAGCCCGGCCCCAGCTCTCCGACAGTTCCGCCGTAGCCCTGATGGCCTGCCACCAGCCCGTAGTGAGGCACGGAGTGAGCACCTCCAGCGCCTCGGCTTGTTTTCCCTCCTCACCGAGCAGCCGCGCCCACTCCCGCGCACAGAACCACTCCCCGTGGCCGGCCCACCACTCCACCTCGGCGGCATGGCCACGTTCGAGAAACCGGGAGACCAGATGCGGCGGGATACGGCCAGTCTGTGTCCGGGCACGATAGTCAAGATCAGCAGCGTCCACAGCGACGCACCAGAACCGCCCCTTGGACACGACCACCACGCCCCAGCGCCAGCCAGGCGGCCATGCCCTTGGCACCATCCGCCCCCTATCCCCCTGCCCGTCTCTGCCCGCCGCTGTACGCCGATCACGGTGGCGACCGTCTCCCGCTCAGGGTGGGCGGTCAGGACATCGGCGGGCAGGTTCAGGAGTCGCCGGGCATCTCGCCGTCCGCGCGGGTCCGGGCGGTGGCGTACTCGCACAGGCAGCCCAGCGCGCACCGCGCTCAACAGGCCACCAGCCCACTCCCCTTCGCCGTCGGCGTCGTCACTACCGGCGGCGACCTGCCGCCCCAGCCGGAGGCCGGGCGCCAGGAAGTCGCGCGACTGTGCAGCTACATCGAGGACCGAGGCGGTGCGGCGCCACTGCGAGCAGTACTTGGCAGTGGTCTCGCGGCGATCGGCTGGGGGCTACTTCTGGCCGGCGCAGGGGTCGCAGCAGGAGGGGGCCGGTTCGACGCAGACGCTGACGGTGTCGGCGTTGTTGGCGGTGTCGGGGTCCTTCTCGTTGGCGGTGGCGGTGGCGGTGTTGTCGACCAGGCCGGCCTTGGTGGCTTTGGCCCGCAGCACGAGGGTGGCGTTGGCGCCGTTGGCCAGGTCGCCCACGGTCCACTGCCCGGTGGCCGGGTTGTAGCTTCCGGGGCCTTCGGCGGACAGGAAGGTGAGGCCGTCGGGGAGCTGGTCGGTGACGGTGACGCCGGTGGCGTCGTTCGGGCCGGCGTTGTGGACGGTGATGCGGTAGGTCATGGTCTGGCCGACGGTGACGGTGGTGGCGTCGGCTGCCTTCGCCACGGTCAGGTCGGCAGCCGGTTTGACTTGCGTGACCTGCTCGTTGGAGGTGGAGGTCAGGGGCTCTGGTGTGTCGCCGAGCCGGTTCTCGTAGGAGGCGGTCGCGGTGTTGGTGATCTGCTTGCCGCCGCTGGCCCGGTCGATGGTGACCCGGTACTCCACCGTGGTTCCTGCCGACAGTGTCTCGGTGTTGGGCAGGCCGCCCCCGTCCGCGGCGGTGGCACCGTTGCCGAGATGGAAGACGACCTTGTTCGCCTGGGCGTCGTAGTACGCCTGGTCGTCGCCTTGCGCGTCGGTCTTCGCTCCGGTGTTGGGGCCGTCGACGATGCGCAGGGAGCCGGGCAGGTACGTCGTGCCCTGGGGGATGACGTCGGTCAGGGTGAGGTTCTCGGCCGCGCCGCCTCCTTCGTTCTTGGCGGTGATGCGGTAGGTGACGACGTCGCCCACGTCCAGCGGTCCGGCCGGGATGGCGGTCTTTTCGAGCACCACGTAGGCGGCGGTGCCGAAGAAGATGCCGTCGAGGAAGTTGCCGATGCCTCGGTTGCCGCCGGCGGCGGAAATGGAACGGAAGGCGAAGCGCGTCGTTGTCTGGCCTGCCGGGACGGTGTAGGTGCCGGTGTAGTAGCCCCAGGCGGTGTTGCCGTCGGTGAAGCGCCTCTGCTCCACCGTGGAGCGCGGTGCGCCGATGTCCAGCGCCATGGTGTCCTGCCCCTGGCGGCCTCGGTGATACAGCCGCCAGTAGAGCTTCGTACCGGGAGTGGTCGGCAAGTCCTGGTAGAGCGTGGAGACTTCATTGGCGTTGAGCTCGGCGAACTGGGCGCCGTCGGCTGCCGGAACCCCCTGGAAGCCTGAATGCCACAGTTCGATCCTGTGGTCGGAGGCGGTGGTGAGCCAGCCCTGAACCCGCTTGGCAGCCTGTGTCTGTGAGGCGTCCGGCAGGATCTCCACGTCGGTCACGGAGGGCTGTTCGAAGCTGCCGTTGACCAGGGCAACCCGGAGCGGGGCAGCGGGAGGTGTGGTCATGGGTTTTCCCCCTTGGGTCGGCACTGCTGATATGCGCCGCCGCCGGGCCGCACCTCTGCGCGCCGCGACGGAGCCAAAACACTCCGTAGCGCATCGCACTGACGTGATTACGTACAGTGCTGGATGGAGAAGTCCAGCCAACCCCCGGGAGGCAAGTTTGCGAGAGCCGCGCCCGCGCATCCGCTGCCGCGCCGTCATCCCTGCCGCGTATGTACGCCACTTCCGTCACAGGGGCTCCTCAGCCCTCCCTCGCAAATCGCCGACATGACCGAAAGCCCATGTTGCACGTGCTGCCGTCACTCTCACTCAGGATGAATCGGCCAGCGGCGGGTTGACGGTTCTGGCGCAGCGGCACACGTATACAGACCCCGGAGGCGTGGCGGGAGCGGGCCGGCAGCATCGGGGGTGGAGGTGCCGCCGTCCTCGACGCCGTGCGTGAGCGCACTGCGGCGGAGCCGGTGGAATGTGAAGCCGTCCAGGTCCTCGATGTCCTCGGGAGAGGCGAGCGGGGTGACCAGGAGACGGTGTTCACCTCGAAGATCTCCTCGGCCCGGTGGCAGGAGAGCGGGTCCGGCCGGTCGAGGGCCCGGGTCGTCTGCCTGCGCCCCTGCCTATCGCGGGGCAGCGTGATCGCCGGGAGTCGGCCGAACACCCCGCCGACACCGTGGGGCAGGGGCTCGTCGCCGAGTGCGGCCACCTCCTGCCAGGCCAGGGCGGACAACTCCTCGCCCGTCAGGCGCAGTACAGCGGCAGAAGGTGGGAAGTGCGGCTCGTGCTGTCGCTCCGTGGTCGATCCTTCCTGCGTCCCATGGCCGCAGGTCTCCTTCCGCTGGCGGGCCGTCGACTCCGTGGCTCCGGCAAAGACCTGGCACAGCCACCGACGGAACACCAGGGCACCGGCTACGGCCGCCGACGGAACACCAGGCAGTGTGCCCAGGCCCTGGGAACGGCGCCCCCTCCCCGTGCGTGGGCCGACATGCCCGGTGCCTCGTCCAGCAGGCCCGTCAGCCCGACCGGAGTCGTCGTCCCGACGCCGCCGGCGCCGCCGATTCGGCTTCCACCGAGCCCACTTCACGCACCGGCCGCCCCGGCCGGGGCAGGGTTACGGTTCTCCGCGGGCACCGCTCCCCACCGCCCCCTACCGCTTCGCCGTGGCCTGGTGTGCGAGGAGCCTCCAGTTGCCATCGACACGGGTCCACACTCCGAGCGCGCGGTTGGCCAATTTCCTTCGCGCTCCCCCCGCAGTGATGTCGATGTGCATTTCGCTGATTATCACGGCCGTGTCGCCGATCACTTTGACGCTCTCCACAAGGTGATCGATGCGGTGGTACACGTAGTGGGAGCTCTCGCACTTCTCGACGAACGAATCGAGCGTATCCAGGGTTCCGCTCGAATGAACGTAGGCGAGGTCGGGATGACAGAGGTCGATGAAGCCTCCGAGGTCGTGTGCCACAAGGGTGTCGAAACGGCGCTTCTCCAGTTCACGAATGACGTCCGTGTCAAGTGCCGTCACGTGTTCCTCCGCCTCCCGGTGACTTCGAGCAGCCAGTCTGCATCCGGGGAGGGTGGGGAGTCGTGCGCATTTGGGACTAGTCAGATCTGCGGAGTGCTCGTCCCCGCGAGCAAGCAGAAAGGGCGAAGCCATACGGATATTCCCTTCCTATGATTCTGCACCAGGAATGTCCTGGCGTTCGAAGGGAATCACCGGTGTTGAAGCGAGTCCTGCTTTCCGAGAGCGACCTGCCCGACCGTTGGTACAATATCCTTCCCGATCTCCCCACGCCTCTCCCCGGCCCCCTCAACCCCATGACGATGGCTCCGCTACAGCCCGGGGATCTGGTCGACCTGCTTCCGCAGAAGGTCATCGAGCACGAGTTCACGCAGGACCGCTGGGTGGAGATCCCGGAGCGGGTGCGGGACGTCTACAAGATCTGGCGGCCCTCCCCGCTGGTCAGGGCGGAGCGACTGGAGCGCGCGCTCGACACTCCGGCACACATCTACTTCAAGTTCGAGGGTGTGTCCCCCTCGGGCTCCCACAAACCGAACACCGCGGTCGTCCAGGCGTACTACGCGGCCGAGGAGGGCGTCCGCCGGCTGACGACGGAGACCGGGGCCGGCCAGTGGGGTTCCGCGCTGTCATTCGCCGGTGCGCTGTTCGGCCTGGAAGTGAACGTCTACATGGTTCGCGCGTCCTTCGAGCAGAAGCCCTACCGCAAGTCGCTGATGCAGAGTTGGGGCGCCCAGGTCTACGCCTCGCCCACCCGGCGGACCGAGGCCGGCCGTCAGGTCCTGGCTCAGGACCCGGACTCACCGGGCAGCATCGGCATCGCCATCAGCGAGGCCGTGGCGGACGCGCTGAGCCGCGACGACACCAAGTTCGCGCTGGGCTCCATCATGAACAACGTGCTGCTGCACCAGTCCGTGATCGGTCTGGAGGCCAGGAAGCAGATGGAGATCATGGGCGAGTACCCCGATGTGGTGATCGGCTGCGTCGGCGGCGGCTCCAACTACGCAGGGCTCGCCTACCCGTTCCTGCGGGACCGGCTGAGCGGCGAACGCCCGCGGACCCGGTTCGTCGCCGCCGAGCCCGAGGCATGCCCCACACTCACCCGCGGCAAGCTGGCCTATGACTACCCGGACACCACCGGCCTGACCCCGCCCCTGTACATGCACACCCTGGGACACGGCTTCATCCCCGGCTCGATCCACGCCGGCGGCCTGCGCTACCACGGCGACGCGCCCAGCCTGTGCCTGCTGAAAGAGCACGGTCTGGTGGAGGCCCGGGCCTTCCCCCAGACAGAGATCTTCGATGCGGCGGTGCGCTTCGCGCGGAGCGAGGGCTTCGTCATCGCCCCCGAGTCGTCGCACGGGCTGAAGGCGGCGCTCGTCGAGGCGCTGGCCGCCCGCGAGGCGGGGGAGGAACGGGTCATCCTGTTCAACATCTCCGGGCACGGCAACTTCGACCTGGCCGCCTTCGACTCCTTCCTGGCCGGGACGATGGAGAATCCGACGGTCACGGACGAGCAGATCGCGGCGAGCCTGAGCGATCTGCCGTCGCCCTCCGCCTCGGTCTGAGGGGCGGTCATGGCGACGCGTCCCGAACTGCGGGGTACGTTCGGCGCGGTGTCCTCGACACACTGGCTGGCCTCTGCGGCGGGCATGGCGACCCTGGAGGCAGGCGGCAACGCTTTCGACGCCGCCGCCGCGACGGGCTTCGTGCTCCAGGTGGTGGAACCCCATCTGAACGGGCCCGGCGGCGATGTGCCGATCCTCTTCTTCGACGCCGCATCGGGTCGCGCCCAGGTGATCTGCGGGCAGGGGCCGATGCCGCAGGCGGCGACACCGGAGGCGTTCCAGGCGCTGGGCCTGCTCCGGATCCCCGGCTCCGGTCTGCTCCCGGCCACCGTCCCCGGCGCGTTCGGGGCCTGGCTGCGGCTGCTGGAGGAGCATGGCACGATGCGGCTCGCGCAGGTCCTCCAGTACGCCGTCGGTTACGCGGCGGACGGCTATCCGGTCCTGCCGAAGGCGGCCGAGGCCATCGCCGTTCTCGCGGAGCTGTTCCGCGACGAGTGGACGCAGTCCGGCCACACGTATCTGGTGGACGGCACGCCGCCCCGGCCCCGTTCCCGGCTGCGCAACCCGGCGCTGGCCGAGACCTACCGGCGGATCATCAAGGAAGCCGAGGCCGCCGGCCCCGGCCGTGAGCAGCAGATACGCGCCGCCCACCAGGCGTTCTACGGCGGCTTCGTCGCCGAGGCCATCGACGCACATCTGCGCACCCCCGCCCTGGACGCCACGGGCAGGCGGCACCGGGGCCTGCTCACCGGCGACGACATGGCTCGCTGGGAACCGCGTACGGAGGCCACGGTCCACCGCGCCTACCGGGGTCTGGAGGTGCACAAGCCGGGCCCCTGGTCGCAGGGCCCGGTGTTCCTCCAGCAACTCGCCCTGCTGGAGGGGTTCGACCTCGCGGCGATGGGCCTGGACAGCGCCGACTATCTGCACACCGTGATCGAGTGCGCCAAGCTGGCCTATGCGGACAGGGAGGCATGGTACGGGGACCCGGACTTCACCGACGTACCGTTGTCCACGCTGCTGGCCGGTGACTACGCCGACGAACGCCGAGGACTGGTCGGCGACCGTGCCTCCGACACGCTGCGTCCCGGTTCGCCGGCGGGACGGCCGCCACGGATCCCGCCGCTGGACCGTGCGGAACCGCCCGTTGGACCCTACTGGCAGGGCCAGTTGTACGACGGACTGCCCACGGTGGTTCCCCCGGTCGTGGCGGCGACCGAGGCCCGCGGTGACACGTGCTGCCTGACGGTCACCGACCGGCACGGCAACATGGTGGCCGCGACGCCCAGCGGCGGCTGGCTGAAGAGTTCCCCCGTGGTCCCGGGGCTCGGCTTCCCGCTGGGCACTCGGGGCCAGATGGCCTGGTTGGAGGAGGGGCACCCCAACTCCCTGGCACCGGGCAAGCGGCCCCGTACGACCCTGAGCCCGACCCTCGTCCTCCAGGACGGCCAGGCCCGGCTGGCGTTCGGCACGCCGGGCGGGGACCAGCAGGACCAGTGGACGCTGGGGTTCTTCCTGGCCCATGCGGATTTCGGACTGGACCTGCAACGCGCCGCCGAGACCCTCGCCTTCCACTCCGAGCACGTCCCCTCCTCGTTCACGCCCCGCACACACCGGCCGCTCGCGGTACGTATCGAAAGCCGTCGCAGCGACGAGGCCGCAGCCGACCTCATCCGCCGCGGGCACGCTCTGGTCTCCGTACCGGACTGGTCGCTGGGCAAGGTGTGCGCCGTGGGTGTCGAACCGGGTGACGGCCTGCTGCGTGCCGCAGCGTCACCGCGCGGCGAGCAGGCGTACGCCGTCGCCCGATGAACCACTGGAAAGGATTCCCGAACCGTGCCCCTCCCTGTGGACGAACCCCCAGCGGCCGGTCGCGCCCTGCGGGCCGGACTGCACCACCTGGCGGTCGAAACAGCCGACCTCGACAACTGTGTCGCGTGGTACACCGACTTCTTCCGTGGCACCGCCACCTGGACCCTCGATACGTTCTCCGACCTGACCCGTGACCGGCTGCCCGGCATCACCCGGCTGACCGAGGTGGCCGCCGTCGGCATGCGGTTCCATCTGTTCACCCGCTCGGCCGCCTACTCCCTCCCGCATCCGGACACGTTCCAGTTCCAGCATGTGTGCATGGCCGCCGCGACGGCCGAGGAGTTACGGGCGTGGCGGGACCGCTGGCAGCGGTTGTTCGCCTCCGGACGCTACGTCTTCGCCCGTCCCGAGCCATCGACGGAGATCGTCGTGGACTCGGACGGGGTGAGCAGCTTCTACGCCTACGACGTCAACGGGCTGGAGTACGAGTTCACCCACATACCGGTGGGGGCAGAGGGACGGTGAGCGCGCTCGACGGCAACTCGACCACCGGTCTGCTGGAAGCCGGCGTCGCCGAGTACGGCGGCCGCGCCTACGGGCTCGAACCTCTGGTGCTGCCGCCCGCCCCAGTGCCGAGCAGCGGCGACGGTCACCTGACCCGACGGTACGCGGAACTCCTCGGCACCACCCGCACCCGCACGGACCCGGGTGCGGTCCACCCGGGTGCCCTGGTGCCGCTGGGTGCCGCGGGGTCCGAGGAGCAGTTGTTCTGGTTCCGGTGGATCACCGGTCACCAACTCACCTTCATGCTCTGGCAGGAGCTGGGACGGCGGGCCGCCGAGGCCGCCGTCCCGGCGGCACCGGAGGAGGTGACTGCCGCGGCCCGACTGGTGCGCGGCTACTCGGCCATGCTGCTGTACACGGCGTCGTGCACCCGGGACGTCTACCACCGGATCATCCGGCCGAGCATGGCGCTGCACCATCCCGCGTTCAGCGGTGCCTGGGCCCGTGACTACGGCCCCGTGCGGGCCTTGTTGCGGGGGCGGCTCCCCGAAGCCTGGGGCGGCTGGGCAGACGTCCTGCTCGACGAGTGCGCGCTCAACGACGCCGTGCACGAAGGCATCGCCGCGAAGCTGGTGCCCGACGCCCCCTCGTTGCTCCAGTCGGCGGCGGGCGATGGCCGGGCCCTGCCGCGCGACGTCCGGGCAGTTCTGTTCGACACGTACTTCCTCACCCTCCGCGCGCCCTGTTCGCCCGCGGAGGTCGCCGCGCAGCTCCTGCGCCGGATACGGGTGGTACGGGACGACCTGGCGGCCAACGGCCTGTACCCGGCCGCCGCGTCCAGCCGATTAGAGAAGCCGGACGCACTGCGGACGGCACGGGTCGAGGAGATCGAGCGCACCGTTCCCCGGCTCCTCGGCAGGATCGCCCGCGACTGCGTGCGGCTTTCCACACCCGAGGCGCGCGCTCCGTCCCCCACCCCCGTATACGAGCACCCGTTGGAAGGAAGCGGATCCCATGGCACATGACGTGATCGTGGTCGGCGGCGGTATAGCGGGCTGTACGGTCGCCGAGCGGCTGGCCGGGCAGGGGCTGAGTGTGCTTCTGCTGGAGCGCGGCGCCCTGGCCGGCGGTGCGACCGGCCGCAACCAGGGCGGTCTGCTCCCCAGTCCGCTGCCCGAGTGCGGCGGGCTGTTCGCCGAGGCGGTCGCCTACTACGAACAGGCCGAGTTGGAGAGCGAGGTGCCGTTCAGGTTCCGTCCGCACGGCTATCTGCTGGTTGCCGCGGACACGGAGGACATGGACCGCGCCCACGCCCACGGCCACGCGCTGTCCGCGGTCGGGTTCCCGGCCCACGTGGTCAGCACCGATGAACTGCGGGATCTGGAACCCGGCCTCGCGCCTGACCTGGCGGGCGCGGTGATCGTCGAGGGGGCGTACGCCCTCCACCCGGTACTGGCCGCCGCGGCCCTGGCCGGGCGGGCCGCCCGCGCGGGCGCCGAGATCCGGACGCACGCACTGGTCCGGGGTCTGACCACGGCCGGCGACCGGGTCACCGGTGTGGTCACGGACGACGGCCCGCTGGCGGCGGGGAACGTGGTGCTCGCGGCGGGGCCGTGGTCACGGAGCCTGGCCCAGCAGGCCGGCAGCGATGTGCCGGTGTTCGGGGCACGTGGCTGGCTGCTGCGCACCGCGCCGGTCACGGGCGCGGTGTTCCGGCACACTCTGATGCAGTCCACCTGGCACGGTCCGGTCGGCTTGCGGCGCAACGGCCCGCCGTTGTTGGCCGACATCGCCGCTCCCACGGCCACGGCCACGCAGGTCGTCTTCTCGTTGCAGCCGTTGCCCGGTGGAGAGGTGGTGCTCGGTTCCAGCAGCGGTCCGGCGCTCCAGCTCGACGACGTACGGGACGGCGACGTGGCGGTCCCGCTGATCGCGGCGGCGGCAGCCCGGCACGCCCCGGTGCTGGCCAAGACACCGGTGCGCGCGGCGTGGTCGGGTGTGCGTCCGATGTCCCCCGACGGTCTGCCCATGGTCGGCCCGGCGTCCGGGGCCGCGGGGCTGTGGCTCCTGACCGGGTTCGGTATCGACGGCATGCCGTTGGCCCCGGGCACGGCCCGGCTCCTGACGGAGTACCTCGTGTCCGGTCGGCGACCGGCGGGTGCCGAGCCGTTCGCCCCGGAACGGTTCGACGACCGGGAGTAGGGCGGGGGGTGTCCCCCCATGAGGGAGGCGGTGCGGTCCGAACATCCGGCTCGCACCGCCTTTCCGGTTCACCCGGTCGGGTGTCCGGCCGAGGCCGGGCCACCGGGTGACAGGGCCTGCCGCGTCACTGGGACAGTTCCTCGATCTTCGGCCCGACCAGCTCGATGAGTTGCGCGGCCTCGATCCGTACGGTCCGGTCGGCGCGACCGCTGCCGCAGTACACGGTGCCCATCCGGGTCACCGCTGTGTCGAAGACGATCACGACGTCCGGCAGATCGCAGACCGGACTCGCGCCGCCCGGTTCCATGCCCAGCAGGCTCAGCTCCCCCGGTTCGGCCTGCCGGAGCTTGGCGCGGGACACGCCCGCCGCCCGGGCCAGCCGGCCGTAGTTGACGCGTCCGGTGACGGGCAGGGCGGCGAGCACGAAGCCGCCGTCGGCCGTCCGGAAAACCATGGTCTTCAGTAACCGCTCGGTGGTGAGGCCGAGTTTGGTCTCGGCATCCTCCTGGCCGACGATCGGGACGTGGTCGAGGACCGTGAACGGCACCCCGGACTTGCGGAGCACCTCCTCGGGCGACAGGACACTGGTGGGCTCCGCTGGCTGCGACATCTCACTCCTCGGCGGCTGGGTCCGGCCGGGACCGGCCGGGCTCCGCCACGCTACCGCTCGTCGGCCAGGCGGCGTACCGGCGCAGCCCGTACAGCAGCGGGGGCCGTCCGTGCTCGGTGCGGACGCTGACGCGGAACACCCGGCCGAAGACGATGGTGTGGTCCCCTGCCTGCCGCACCCCGTCGACCCGGCAGTCGCCCACGGCGTGCGCGGCGTCCAGCAGGTGCGGGCCGGCCGCCGCGTCGGGCAGGTGCCAGGCCGTCCGCCGGAACCGGTCCGGGTCGCCTGAGGCGAACAGTTCCGCCACGTCCCGGGCAGAGTCGTGCAACAGGTTGACGCTGAACGCTCCGGTGCGCTCCAGCGCGGCCAGCGTGGGACTGCCGGTTCGTACGCAGACCAGGAGCATGGGCGGGTTCAGGGACACGCTGCACAGGGACGAGCACGTCATGCCCCAGGGCCGACGAGCGCCGTCCAGGGTCCCGATGACCGCGACACCGGTGGGGAACAAGGACATCAACGTCCTGAAGTCGCCCTCACCCACCGTCGTTTCCCGGCTGGCCGTGGCAGACATGTCAGGCCTTGTCATGGGACAGCTCCTCGGACGCGGAACGCGGCAGGGCCCCGGTGGCGGGAAAACGGTGGTCCGCGAACGACAGCAGCGGGCCGGTGGCAGCCGTGGTCACGAGCGCCATCAGCAGCAGGACGAGGAAGAGCCCGGACGAGAGGATCCCGGCCGACAGTCCGGCCTGGAGTACGGCGATCTCCGTCAGGCCCCGGGTGTTCATCAGCACCCCGAAGCGCAGTGCCGTCCCGGTGGGCAACCGCGCGGCACGCGCGCCGGCGTAGCCGCCGCCCAGCTTGGCCACCATGGCGAGAAGCAGGACCAGGGCGAGGGTCACCCAGGAGAAACCGTCCGGCCCGTCAGTGGCCGTCCGGAAGCCCACCGTCACGAAGAACGCCGGGACCAGGAGCAGGCCGCATCGCTCCACGCTCCGTACGGCTTCGGTCCGCGGTCCCTGTTCGCCGTCCCGGGGAACGGCGAGACCGACCAGCACCGCGCCGAAGATCGCTGTGAGTCCCGCCCGCTCGGTGACCAGGGCCGCCGCGATCGCGACCGCGCCCAGGGTGGCCGCGGCGGCGGCCGGCCACCGGGCGCACAGCCTGCCGACGGCCTTCCGGCCCAGCAGCCACCGGAGCGCCACGGCCACCGCCGTGCCGAGGGCGATCACCGCCGCGGAGCGGACGACCTGCCTGCCGCTGCCCGCAGCGGCGGCCAGCGCGGAGGTCAGGAGCAGCCAGGTCAGGGCGTCGATGGAGACGGCGACGAGGAGGGACAGCCGGCCCTCGGTGGTGTCGGCGAGGTCCCGGTCGGTGAGGATCCGCGCCAGCACCGGAACAGCCGTGACGGCGAAGGCGGTGGCCAGCAGCAGCACCAGCGCGGCGGTGGGTGCCGTACCCCGCTCCCCCGCCGCGTCCCGCGACACCACCCATACGGACACCAACGCCCCGGCGATCAGCCCGGGCAGCAGGGAGCCGGCCAGCAGCCAGCCGTAGGAGCGCGGTGACACCTCGCCGCGCCGCGGGCGGGCGCTGTGTCCCACGCCCGTCAGGTACAACGCGAGCCCGGCCAGGCCGATGGTGTGCAGGTGGCCGGTGACCGCGGACGGCAGCGCCGTCTCGACGAGTCCGGGTCCGGCGGCCGTCGTCAGGACGGGGACGACGACGAGGCCGAGGGCGATTCCCCCGATGACGGGTGGCTGGCGTATCAGCGTCGCCGCTCGGCGGGCCGGCCGGGCCGCCAAGAGCACCACGGCCAGCACCACCACGGCGTGGAGGGCTACGACCATCAGCGCAGCCCCGAGAGGTACTCCACTTGGCTGGGCAGCGTGTCGACCAGCTTCCGCGCCTGTTCCCGGACCCGGGCCAGCTCGGCCCGCGCCGCACGGGTGTCGAGCAGGTCCAGCGCGGGCGGGTGGCGCAGCGGGATGCCTCCGAGGCCGAGGGCCATGCAGACGTAGCTGTAGGGCTCGAAGGCGTGGTAGTAGGGGTAGGTGGTGTCGTTGTCGGGCAGTCTGCTCTGCCATTGCTCCATGCGCACGGCCATGTCCTCGGGCACCGCGCGCTTCTTCGCGTCGCGCCAGTAGTCGTTGTCCACGCGCGCGGCGCCCCGGTAGTGCAGGATCAGGAACTCCCGGACGCCCTCGATGGTCCGGGCCGTGCTGAGGTTGTAGGTGTCGCGCAGCACCGGGTCCCTGTCCGTGCCGGGGAAGTACCTGACGAGTTGTTCGATCGCGTGCTGGATGAGGAAGATGCCGGTCGACTGCAAGGGTTCGACGAAGCCGGCGGAGAGCCCGATGCCCACGCAGTTGTTGACCCAGGCCCGGTGGGAACGGCCGATCCGCATCCGGATGTGGTTGGCCTCCAGGTCCGCGGCAGCGGGCCCGACGAAGTCACGCAGGACGCGTTCGGCCTCCTCGGGCTCGCAGTAGTCGGCGGCGTAGACGTATCCGGTGCCGATCCTGTCGTAGAGCGGGATCGTCCAGATCCATCCGGCGTCCTGAGCGGTGGCCGTGGTGCACGGCCTGATGCCCCGCACCGCGGTGTCGACGGGGACCCGCAGAGCCACCGCGCGGTCGTTGGGGAGGGAGTCCTGGAAGGAGATGAACGGCTCGCCGAGTGCGTCGCCGAGCAGCCGGCTGCGGAAGCCGGAGCAGTCTACGTAGAGGTCCGCGGTCAGGTCTCCGTGCTCGCGGGTGACGAGACGGTCGATCCAGCCCCGCTCGTCGAGGCGCACGTCCACGACGTCGTCGATGATCCGGTGGACGCCGCGTCCGACGGCGTAGCGGCACAGGAAGTCGGCGAGGAGCGAGGCGTCGAAGTGGTAGGCGTAGGGGAACTGGGTGTTCTGTTCGGCGAGCGTGGTCCGGTAGAGCGGACGGTCGGGGTCCTCGTCGAAGTCCTGCTCGAAGAGCCGGTGGTCCAGATACCTGGGGGACGCCTTCGCGTCGCAGAGCCAGGGGATGAGGAAGCAGTCCCGGTCGAAGCGGCCCGTCCCGCTGACTTTCTGCCACCAGTCGGTGAGTGGCACCCCGTCGACGACCCGCATCCGTTCGAACGGGTGGTAGAAGTACGTGCCGGGCGCCCGCCAGTTCTCCAGGCGCACCGCCAGCTTGTACGTGCCGTTGCACTCCGGCATCCAGTCGGCCTCGCTGAGACCGAGATAGTCGAAGAAGTGGCGGACGGTGCTGAAGGTGGCCTCGCCCACCCCGATGGTGCCGATCCGCCGGGACTCCACCACAGTGATGTCGACTCTGTCCGCGAAGGCCGCCCGCAGGTAGGAAGCGGTCATCCACCCAGCCGTTCCACCACCCAGGATCACCACGCTCTGTGTCATGGCTGGTGACTCTAGGCGTGATCTCCGGGTGGTGTCTTCGGTAGATCGGACGGATCACGGCAGGCCAGGAGCCGAACGGACTAGGCCGAAGTGACCGGCTCTCCCCCTTTCTGCATTTGCCAGCCGAATGTGGCAAGAAATCGTGTGCTCTGGGTCGCGGCCGTGGGATTAGATGAGACGTTGTTCGACTCTGTCCGTAGCCGCTACTCGCGGTGCAGGGGGGCTCGTGGACGAAGTTCGATCCGACCGGAACCCAGCGTCGAGCGACTTGGCCGGCGGTGAGAAGCCGGAACCATTACGGATCTTCCTGATCGATGATTCGAGCCTGGTGCACGCCGGGCTTGCGCATGTTCTGCGCGAGTATCCCGACCTCACCCTCGTCGGCAGCGCCCGGGACAGCCCGACGGCACTCGAAGCCACCCTCGACTCCTCGTTGGACGTGCTCATCATCAACACCGCATGCCGGTCCATCAACGTGGTGGACCTGATGCACCGGGCTGTCCACTACTCCGGTTCCGGTGTCTCGCGCATGCTGCTGGTGACCAATGATGCGAACGATCCCCTCCGCGCGGATGCTGACAAACTAGGCGCCGGGGGTGTGGTGCTGGCCTGGGAAGAACCGGAATTCCTGGTGGCCGCCATCAGGCTCGTCTCCGGAGGGTACCGGATCGGCATACCTGACCAGGAGGAGCCGGACAACAGGCTGCCGCGCAGGAAGTCCGTCCGCCATACGGCCCTCGACCTGCTCACGCTGCGCGAGCGACAAGTCCTCAAACTCCTGGCGCGCGGCATGAAGAACGCCGAGATCGCCGGAGAACTGGTGGTCAGCGAGAGTACGGTCAAGACACACGTGCAGAATCTGCTGGTCAAGCTCGGCCTGCGGAATCGGGCCAGCGCGGTCGCGGTCGCCTACGAATTGGGCATCACCCGAGGTGAATGGCCGCGGTGACGTGGTCGAACGTGTCAGCTGAGGCGGACCGCTCCCGGCACCCAGGACCCCGGCAGCCGGATCGCCGACCGTACGCCATCGACTCTCCGGCCTGCGGATTGCCGCGCGTCTGACATCAGGTCGGCGGGTCGGTCCCCCGCCCCCTTCACTCGCGTCCGCTGAACGCCAGCCGGATTCCCAGTCCGACCATCACCACTCCCGACGCCCCACCGATCCACGACAGCCGACGCGGTGACCTGGCAAGCCAATTGCGGGCCGTTCCCGCGAGAAGGCCCCATGTCGCGTCGGAAACCAACGCGATCAGGACGCAGATCAAGCCCAGCAGCAACAGCTGCACCCGGACATTTCCCGCCGAGGAGTCGACGAACTGCGGCAGCACCGCGCCAAAGATCAGCAGGCCCTTGGGATTGCTCACCCCGACGATGAAACCTTCCCGGAAGACCCGTCCCGGCCGGCCGGCCGACGCCGCGGCCTGCTCCTCCTCCACCATCAGCAGCTTGCGGTGCCGCCAGGCCTGAACACCGAGATAGACGAGGTAGAGAGCGCCGGCGAACTTCAGGACCGAGAAGACCAGGAGGGATCGCGCGAGTACCTCCCCCAGCCCGAACGCCACCAGTACGACCTGGACGAGGAGCCCCGCCTCGTTCCCCACCGCGGTGGACACGGCGGCCCGTCGCCCCAGCGCCACCCCCCGGCTCACCACGAACAGGACGCTCGGCCCCGGCACGGAGATCAGCACGGTCACCACAGTCAGGAAGACAGCCAGACGATCTAATCCGATCACCAGCACAGGATACGCGCCCCGCCCTCATCGCCCTGCGGTTCGAGGAAATCAGTGAACCGTGCCGGCACTACTCGGCTCTTCTCAGCCTGGTCTTGTCCACCGCGCACTGCTCCATCACCCCAGCGGATCGCGCCGGCCGCGGCGCGAGCGCCTCGATCCGGCCAAGGTCACCCACCTCGGACCAGGTCCGGCTACAGGGTCCCGGGGAGTGAGGGAGGCATGCGGCGCCTTGCGTCCGCTTCGTGAGCGGGGGCGCGCGGTGGCGTCGGTGCTGGGAATGCCGGTGGAATGGGAGGCGGCCGGGCGTGCGCGCGAAGGCCAAGTCGGCTGGCGGAGCGCGGGTGGCTCCAGCAGGAAACGCCGGGGATGTGCGGCGCCGACCGGCGGGCCGTGGGTGGGGCCGACGGTGGGGCCGCGTCTCGGGACTCGGCGCAGGGCGGCCTCGACGTCGTCGCGGCGCCGCGCAGGGCGGCCCGAGCCCGGGGGGGCGAACCAGTCGGCGGCGGGAGCTGATCCGGCGCCTGCGGGGGTGCGGTCGCGGCGGGTGACTGCTGCCTCGCGGTTCGGGCTGCCGTGGGTGCCTTGCTGAGGCGAGTGCTGTGCGAGGTGGGCTCATTGCCCCGTGTACCGGGGTCCTCGTGGGGATCCGCTCGGCTTGCCGACCGAGCCGGCGGCGCAGGGCAGCCTTGAGCTGATCACGTTCGCCTGGCAGTTCAGTCCCGGCCGACGTGGCCATCGGCCGGGACTGAACCGCTTGAAGCGTGTGGTGGTGAGGGGGTGGTCGCCTACGCGGCGAAAGGCTCTGCGGGGCTTCAGCCGAACGATCGTCCCCGCAGGCAATAGGTGAGGCCCGGGGACACTGTCCCCTTCACCGCCACACCCCCTGCAACCACACCCACCCGACGGACATTCCCCGGCCGCCCGGACGACGGACGGATCGCCCCCCGTTGGGTGCACGGGTATCCGACCTGGGCGCTGCGAGACCTGAGGAGGGTAGGGGCTGCGCAGGCTCAGCACGATGTGCGTCACGGCTGCGGCGATGAGCTCCCCGATGGCCTTGCGGTCGGCGATCGGGTTGTCGTAGGAGACGATGTACTGAACGGAGCGGGTGATCGTCCGCGGATCACGCCCGATGGCCGCGCGGTGGTCGTCCAGTACGGCACCGCGCTCGGTGATGTAGTCCAGCGTGTTGTGCGGCGGTCCGGGGATGTCCCCGGTGTCGGCCTGCTCGGCGACCAGGCGGAGCGTCCTGTTTCCTCAGCCGCCGATCAGCGGGGGCGGGCCTGGCCGCTGGACAGGTTTCGGCTCGTTGTGGTTGCCGGTCAGGGTGTCGTAGCGCCCGTGGAACTCGAAGACGTCCCGCGTCCACATGCCGCGGAGGATGGTGATGGTCTCCTCCAGGCGGGCGATGCCTTCGGCGGGCGGGACGAGTGTGAGGCCGTAGGCGGCGTACTCAGCGGCGACCGGGTTCTCGCCGGCGATGCCGCCCGCGTCGGGGGTTTGGACGGCGCCACCCACGCCGATGCCCATGTTCAGATGGCCTCCGGAGATCACGTCGACTGTCCTGGCGGCCAGGGCGCGCAGCAGCGTCCACCCTTCGAGGGGCTGCCCATCCTTATGTCACCGGAGGGGAGGTGCTGGTCGGACATGGTTGCCACGCGCCCTTCGAGTCGACGCGCCGCCATTGACAGCGACGCGCTACGAGGCGTTCGGGCCCGACGAGCTGGCCTCCCCACTCGGGAACGGCTTCGCGGAGTTCGAGGACTTCCGTCCGGGCTGCCGTCCCAACGGGCTGCGGAATCAGCCCGTAGGGACAGCCGTCACAACGTACCGTGGCGAATGTGACGGCCCGATGAGACAGATGAAGGAATCAGGCCAGTCTCCCGCCTATGGCTTCACGTCGAGACGCACGAGCGCGCCGATCTCCACGAGTTGGTCCGGCAGTGCCAGGTCGGAAATGCCCATGACCGTGCTGGCGGGCCGGTGCTCCCCGAAGTACTCCGCGTGGAGGCGTGCCGTCGTGTCGAAGTTCTCCCGCAAGTTCCTCACCAGCACTGTCGTTTCCACTACCTGGCTGCGTTCGGCCCCGAACTGCTTCAGCACCAGGTCCAGATTCTCCAGCGTGGTTCGGACCTGCAGTTCGAAGTCCCCTGCGCCCACGAAGTTGCCGTCACGGTCATGGGACAGCTGCCCAGACACGTAAACCGTGTCACCGACCCGCATGGCCTGACTGTACCCGTAAAACGACTCCCACGGCATACCAAAACCGAACGCCTTCGCTTGCAAAGTCATGACGCACTCCTTGAGACGGCACGCGGAACCGTCAGTTACCGAAAAGCCCCCGTCATAAAGGAAGTTACCCATTCAACGCAGGCGATTCTTGCTCGGCAGCGAAGCCGAACTGTCCTGTGCGTGCACCAATCGGTTTCGAAGAGCTGGGCCACCTGGACGAAGGACCTGGCGGGGCAAGGCCCCCGGATGGTCGCGGAGTTGGTCAGGAGACCGGCGGGACCTGCGTTGACGCGTGGGCAGGGACGGTTCACTCGTCCGCGACGTCCTCGGCCTCCCAGCGGAGCAGGTCACCCGGCTGGCACTCAAGCACCTCGCAGAGCGCGGCGAGCGTCGCGAACCGTACCGCCTTGGCGCGGCCGTTCTTGAGTACCGCCAGGTTGGCGGGCGTGATCCCTACCCGGTTCGCGAGGTCGCCCACGGACATCTTCCGCCTGGCCAGCATCACGTCGATGTCGACGACGATCGGCATCAGATCACCTCGTCCAGCTCGGCCTGCATCCGTGCCGCTTCGACGTCGCGCGCGACGGCCCGGGCAAGCAGCATCCGCAGCACGAGCACGATGAGCGCGATCCCCAGGATGGCCACGCCGACCCCGCCCATGATGACGGTGACGCCCGGGTCGTCCCGCTGACCCGGTGCATTGAGGACGGTGACCGCGAACCACACGAGGGCAGCCGCCACGATCGCGCCGATCACGCCGTCCACGTACCGGAAGGCGGCTTGGGAGAACACGGTTCCGCGTCGGACCATCGCCACCAGCCGCCATACGCAGCCCAGGGCGACCTGGGCCGTCACCATGCCCAGGATCGTGAGCAGACGCAGCGGGGTCAACGGGAGCGACCCGTCCTCCGGGTCGGTGGCCAGGGCCCACACCATCAATGCCTGTACGAACACGGTGCCGGCGAGCACCACCACCAGCACGGCCCGCAGCGCACGCACTGTCAGCTTTCCCATGACCTGTCCTTCCATCGAGTTGCGATGGAAACCTATCGAATCTCGATAGGTCAGACAACGGCTGGGACGGAGGACTGGGCGGTGGATCCGCAACCGTCCAGCGGTGGCGTCGGTGCGGCACTCGCGGCGACCGCCCTGAGCTCTGCGTGCGGGTGAGCGGACACGGACGACCCAAGCGGACACGGACGACCCAAGCGCTGACGCCCGGTGTCGAACGCCAGGAGTACGGCCGGCCGAAAGGCGCCGGACAGGTGCCCCAGTCGGCCGGTGGGCGGCCGATGGCGAGGTCGGCGCGGCCGGCAGCCGTCGCGACCCCCAGTCGCCCGGCGTGCGGTGGCTTCGCTCACGAGTTCGAGCACTGTTCGTGCACCAAGTCGGGAAGCACTGCGACCGGATCGGAGCAGGGCATCGGCCAGAGTGGCCGGCCGGGCCGGTCACGTCGGGAACGGTGGCGGGGGCGATGATCACCGGCAGCTCCTCGGCGGCGGTGGCAGGGGGGTGCCGTGGGCGGGGCAAAGGTCGACGGCCTCGCCGACGGCAGCCCGCCGCTGCTCGGCGGCGGCGAGCAGGTCCGGCAATCGGGATGCGCCGGTGCGTGCAAGGTGGCCCCGCCCATGGGGTCCGTCTCGTGCGCGGGCCGATCTGGGCACCGGACCGGTCCGGACAGCCCTGGGCGCTTCCCTGGGCCGGGCGAGAGGCTGGCGGCAACAGGCCCGTGCCCGCCCGACTTCGGCGCGCCCCCGGCCGTCCTGGAGGCCATGCGTGAGGCCATGGACGGATGACCCCTGCCGTACACGCCCGCCGTCGGTCTGCCCGCGCTGCGGCAGGCCATCGCCCGTTTCTACCGTGACACGCACGGGGTACCGGTCGATCCCGGCCGGATCGTGGTGACCGCCGGTGCCTCGGCCGCCCTGGTCCTCGCCGCCGCCGCCCTCGTCGACCCCGGGGACGAGGTCCTGATCGCGGACCCGTCGTACCCGTGCAACCGACAGATCATGGAGAGCTTCGGCGCACGGGCCGTCCTGGTGCCCACCACCACCGCCGCCGGCCGCTTCCAACTGGACGCCGCGTCCGTGCGGTCGCACTGGACGGACCGGACCCGCGGAGTGATGGTCGCCACACCGTCCAACCCGACCGGTACGTCCGTGCCGGCCGGCGAGCTGGCCGCGATCTGCGGCACGGCCCGCGAGCGCGGCGCGTGGTGCCTGGTCGACGAGATCTACCTGGACCTGGGCGACCACGACGAGCACGGCCGCCCGCAAGCGAGCGTGCTGGCGTCCGACCCCGACGCCGTGGTCGTCAACAGTTTCTCGAAGTACTTCGGCATGACCGGCTGGCGGCTCGGCTGGTGCGTCGTCCCCGAGACGTACGTACCCGTGATGGAGCGCCTCGCCCAGAACTACTTCCTGTGCGCGTCGGCGCCCGCCCAGCAGGCCGCGCTGGCCTGCTTCACCCGCGAGTCGCTCGCGGTCTGCGAGGCGCGCCGCGAGGAGTTCGTCCGGCGCCACGCCCTCGCCGTCGAGGGCCTGGAAGGCATCGGCCTGCCGGTGCCCGTGCGCCCCGACGGCGCGTTCTACGTGTACTTCGACGTCAGCGGCACCGGACTCACCTCCTGGGAGTTCTGCGAGCGGGCCCTGCGCGAGGCACACGTCGCCCTGACCCCCGGCAGGGACTTCGGCGTCCGCACGGCGGACACCCATGTCCGGCTCTCCTGCGCCGCGGCGGCGGACGAACTGCGCGAGGGGATCGCCCGCCTCGGCACGCTGGTGGCCACGCTCGGATGACGCGTCAGGAACGGAGGGTGGCCCGGGTGCCGCTCCGAGGGCGACGCACCGGCTCCGCCGGACCCGGCCGGGCGGCGGCACCGGAGAACGGGCCGACCGGGACGGCCGGGACTACACTGACCCGGGTGTTTCCGCGCGAAGAAGCAGGAAACCGCCCAGAACACCTCGCTCGTCGGCCGTACGGCGACGCTCCGTCCTCACCGAACGCGCACGACAACCGGAAGCGGTGCCATCGGACATGATGCTGGCGATCGTCTTTGCCGTGCTTGCCGCGGGAAGCAACGCATGGGGAACCGTCCTGCAGCGGCGTGCCGCCGGCAGCGTCCCCGCCTCGCGATCACCCCTCCGGCTCCTCGCCGGTCTGCTGCACAGACCGGCGTGGCTCGGCGGCATCCTCGGAGTGACGCTCTCGGCCCTCTTCCAGGCCCTGGCCCTGAACGCCGGATCGCTGGCGACGGTGCAGCCGGTCTTCATCCTGGAGCTGCCGATGGCCCTGCTGTTCGGCAGCTTCGTCTTCCGGGTGCAGGTGTCCGGCAAGGCGTGGTGGTGCGTGCTGTGCATCTTCGCGGGGCTGGCGGTCTTCCTGTTCTCGGCCGCCCCCACGGGCGGACGCGACCAGGTGCCCGGCTCGTGGTGGCCACCGACGATCGCCGTCGTCGTCGCGGCGGAGGCGGCACTGGCCCTGCTCGGCCTGCGCCGGCCGCCCGGTCTGGCCAGGGCCGCCTGTCTGGCGGCAGCGGCGGCCATCGGCAACGCGCTCACGGCGGCCCTGGTGAAGTCCGCCATGGACGTCCTGTCCCGTGACGGAGCGGCCGGTTTCCTCCTCGCCTGGCAGACGTACGGCTTCGCGGTCGCGGGATCGCTCTCCATCGTGTTGCTCGGGTACGCCATGCAGGGCGGGCCGCTGATCGCCTCCCAGCCGGCCCTGACCCTGGGCGACGCCGCGGTCAGCTTCGGTCTGGGTGTGACGTTGTACGCGGAGTCGCCCCGGCAGGGGCTGTGGCTCGTGCCGGCCCTCGCCGGTCTGGCGCTCCTGGCGTACGGCGTCTTCACGCTCTCCCGCACTCGGTGCCTGGCCAAGTGCGTCAACCAGGAGGAGCGGGACGAGGACCAGGAGGTGGGTCAGCGCGCCGCAGCCCTCATGTGACGGCCGGCGTGCTGGACCGAAGGGGCACGTAGGGACACGTCCACCGCCGACCGCGCAGGCGTCGCGGGTCCGGCGCGCCCGGGAGGGTCTCGAAGGCCGGTTCCACGGCCTGTCGCGTACGCGTTCCGGCAGCGGCGAGACCGGGGCTCGCCGAACACCCCGCCGCGGACCCCGAGCCGGCACGCGTATCACCGCGGACGCGGAACGAACGGAAGGGGCGAGCCGGCCCCCTCTCCGCCCTGGCCACCGGTACAGGTGGAAGCGGTGGTGATGTACACCCCGCTGAGCGGTTCGTCCGGGGCGGCGCGCCTCTCGTACGGCGAGCCGGGCGATATCTTCCGAGCCGTGCCCGCGGGTCACACGTGCGGTTGGCCGCCGCACACGATCACGTGCGACCAGTGCCGTGACCGGAGACCTTCGCCGTCGCTCCCCCGGGCACCGTGGACGCCGGCCTGTGCGGCACACCCCGCCACCGGACGCGGTACCCAGGGCGCCCGTGCCCGGAGGGCACCGGTCTATCCGGTGCCGCGCCCGGCGGACGGCCCGGGGTACGACCGCGTGGCGGGGGTCGGTGCGGACGGGTCAGGCGACGCCGAGCTGGGACAGCAGGGTCTGGTTGTCCTCGATGTGCCAGTCCTCGACGATCTGCCGCTCGCCGACGTGCTGGATGTCGATGGCGTCGAAGTCCACCTTCTGGCCCTTGCCCTGGACCCCGTCGAAGGTGCCGGTGAAGTGGCCCCGGAAGACGAGCCGAGCGGTGATCTTGTCACCGGTGATCAGCAGGTCGGCCAGTTCGCACGTCAGGTCGGGCACGGCGGCGCGGAAGTTCCGCGAGGCGAACACCGGGCCTTCGGGGCCCTGCGGACGGCCGGGCGGCAGGGTGTTGTCCACGAAGTCCGGGCTGACCGACGCGTCGAGGTACTTCTTCTCCCCCGTGTTCCAGAAGGTGTACAGCTGCTGCGCGAGACGTACCTCAAGCACCGCCCGGCGCTCACCGATCGAGCGGTCCGCCGTCAGCGCCGCCGGCCTCACCAGGTCGGGCGAGCCGTCGACCAGCTTCCAGGGCCAGGCGTGGGAGCCGGTCCGCGGCTGGTCCTTGGCGACGGACGGCTGCGCGGCCAGCGCGGTGCCGGCCGCGACAGCGGCGGCGACGGAGGCCGCCACGGCGGCACGAGTGAACTTGCGGGACATGCGGGAATCCGCCTTTCGGTCGATCGGTTGTGCGAGGAGGAGCCCGGCCGGAGCCGGCTCGGGTCAGCGACGTGCCGGTCCGCTGCCGATGGGCAGGCGGTACAGCACGTACGGCTTGCGCCGGAGGTCCGTGCCGCCGTTGTAGGCGGCCTGGCGGTTCAGCTGATTGGCGACGACGTAGAGCTTGTGGTCGTAGCCGATGGAGAACGTGTCGGGCCAACTGAGCCGCTCGTCCCGCACCAGCGTGTGGTAGCTGCCGTCGGTGTCGCGGCGGACGATCGCCTTGCGCTCGATGTCACCGGCGTACACACGCCCCGCACGGTCGGTCTCCAGACCGTCGGACATCCCCTTCACACCGAGGTCGTGCACCTGTATGGCGGTCTTCCGGTGACGGGTGAGGTCGCGTGTGCGCACCCCGTACAGTCGCCGGCTGGACAGCGGGCAGTAGTACAGCCACTCACCGTCGGGGCTCAGCGCGATACCGTCCACGCCGATGCCGATGGGCGTGCCCGCGGACGCGCCGTCCGGACGGTTCAGCATCGGCCGGCCGTCGATCGTCGGCACGAAGCCCGGCACCGGCATCGTCGACGGGGTGCCGTCCAGGCGCCGCCACGACTCGCCCGTGGCCAGGTTCACGACGATCAGCCCGTTGGGGCCGTCCGGTGTGGCATCGGTGAGATACGCGAAGCCGTGGACCAGGTCGAAGCGCACGTCGTTGACGAAGCTGCGCGGACCGGCCACCGAGGCGGGGAAGACGATGGTGCGCACCACCTTGTCGGCGGCCAGGTCGACGGCCACCAGCTTGGGCCCGCCGTACGGCGCGTCGGCCCACTCCACCCGGCCGGTGTCGACCACCCACAGCCGGTCGGCAGCGTCGACGACGACGCTCTGCACGCCCAGGAAGTGCCGCTCCGGGGCGGCCGTGTCAGGGGTGTTGATCTCCCGGTCCGGGTAGGCGACGGGCTTGCCGTGCCGGATCTCCGCCACGGTGAACGGCACGTCGTCGCCCCACCGGGGGAAGTTCACGAACACGCGGCCACCACGCGAGACCGTGACACCGGTCGGCATCGCCCCGTCGAACGTGGCCACCGTCTCCAACCGCGGCGCGTGCGGGGCGCCGCTGCCCGGCCGTGGGGCGGCCTCCGCCTGCCCGGCGCCGACCGCCAGGGCCGCGCCCACGGCGAGTGGCACGGCGAGCCCCGTACGCCGGTCCGGACCCGTCGTCGAAGCGGGATCGGGGGTACGCATAAGAACTGGCTCCCAACTGTGCCGGGGCCTTCGCGAAGAAGGTCACCTCTGGTTGCGTTCCGCACATCAGTGCACAACGGTCCCCGTCCGCGTGCTTCCGTCGAAGGGCTGCCGGTGGGGCCGCGCATCACTCTGGTACGAAAGGAGTGATGATTCCAATGACTGGGTGTGCTGGCTTCCATAGGTTTCATGCATGATGCGGGACCCCCTCGGGCACTTCATGCGTCGAACCTATCGACATGATGAAGACCATTCCTTGGACTCATGTGACGGCAAGAGCGCAAGATCGGAGCGTCCTGCGAAGCAGGACGTCAACCGTCCCTAGGCGGCCGTGCCCTGGTGGCGCTGCCCGCTCGACGCATCACTGGAGTCCCGATGTCCGCATCCACCTCCCGTACGGGCCGGTCCGCCGGCGGCGCGCGACCCGCCCGGGCCCGGCTTCCGCTCAACACCTTCGGCATCTCCTTCGGCCTGTCCGGGCTGGCGGGGACCTGGACGGCCGCCGCCGCACTGGGAGCGCCGCGGGTGATCGGGACCGCCCTCTGGCTGGTGGCCGCGACCGCGTGGCGTGATCACCGGGGGCCGGCCCGGAACGGTCCACGAGATCCTGCTCGGCACCATGGCCGCCCTGCTCCTGCCCCACCGCTTCCTCGTGAAGGACTACCTGCGGCTTCCCTTCACCCTCGGTTTCTGGGCCCTGACCTTCACACCGCGGCGAGTGCGACCTACGGGATCCGGCTGCTGTCCCTCACCGGGGCGAGGTGGAGCGCCCCGGTGGGCTGGGTCGTGGTCGCCGTGGCCACCGGTGTCATCGGAGCCGTCGCGGTCCGCTCCCTGGCCTTGGTCCCCTTGCACCGGATGCGCCGTCACCCCGCCGGCCGCACCGCGCACCCGGCGACGGCAACCTGCTGAAGCGCCGCCGCGAGGCAGCCTGCTGATCCCCGCGAGCGCCCCTTCGGACAGCTCGGCCGAGTGGCGGCTTCGCTTTGCCGACAGCGCCGACAACGGCGCCATCGAGGCCGCGTTGGCGCGCGTCGTACCAGCCGTTCAGCAGGTGTACGGCGCCGGGTCCCGAGGTGGCTGGGCGGCAGTCCTTCTTGGCGAGCGGGCTTCCCTAGGAGGCATCATCCGGGGGTTCCTCGTGCAGGGGCTTCGGTGGCTGGTCGAAGCGAACGTGGATCTTCTGGAACCCCTTGAACGCCTCGGTGGCGGCGTACGAGCTGTAGGCCCGGCGGTCCGCCGGGCTCAGGTGCACCCGGTCCGTGAACGGCGTCAGCAGGCTGCGCGGCCACAGCTGCATCACCCGTACGGACGCCACCTCGGCCGCCGTGACGAAGATCAGCGCCCCGATGTAGAGCCAGGCGAGCAGGCCCAGGACGATGCCGAACATGCCGTAGGTCGCGGTTGCGCCGCGCAGGACGTGAGTGACGTAGTAGGAGCCCACCCACTGCACTGCCTGCCAGGCACAGGCTCCACCCAGCGCGACGCCGGCCAGCCGGCGCAGCGGGAGCGGCCGGTGCGTCAGCAGCAGATACCCCAGGAGGAGCAGGACGGCGTTCAGGCACACGGACGCCACGGTGGCGGCGATCCAGGTCCCGCCCTTCAGCGTCACGCCGAACAGATAGGTCTGTGAGGCCGCGACCGACAGCAGGGTGAACGCGCCCAGCCCGACGGCGAGGAGCAGCAGGAACAGCAGGCCCTTCAGCCGCGAACGGAACGGGTCGGGGCGTGCGTGCCGGGGGACCGCCCAGATCTTGTTGAGGGCGTACTGCGCGGCCTGTGCCACGCCGAGAGAACCGTAGAGGCTGCCAGCGATGCCCACGGCCAGCGCGACCCCACTGCTGTGGAAGGAGTGGATGTTGTGCCCGAGCTGGTCCCCGATCACCGGGAACTCGCGCAGCGCCGAGTCCATGATCCGCTGGCGCAGAGCGGGATCGTCGCTGAGGAAGGTGCTCAGGACGGCGATGAGGATCAGGAGCAGCGGGAAGAGTGAGAGGAAGCCGTAGTAGGTGAGGAGGGCCGCGAGGTAGGCGGCCTGGTCGTCGTAGAACTTGTACACGACGGCCACCGGCAGCCCCACCCAGCGGTGCCGTCTCTGGAAGCCGTCGGCGCGCTTGAGGAACCTCAAGGCCCGCGCTTGCCGCGTCGACGCGTAGGACCGCGATGGAATCGGACGAGATCCGTCCGACGAGAACGTCGTCATTGCACCGTCCCCCACCCGCCGTGTTCGTTGTGCCAGGCGACGGCGCGCCTGATCTCCGTCTCGTCCAAGCCGGTTCGGCACGCCAGCTCTCCGAGCGTGAGAGCCGGCGTGCCACTGGTCAGGACGCGGTTGACTTTCGCCGCCCAGAGTTCCTCTTGTGTGAAGGGCCGGCGCTGGTAGGTCTTCCTCAGCACTGCGAAGTGCTCGGTGCTGCACGCCGTGATGAGCCGCATGCCGTCGAACCAGTCGTTCCGGCGACTCACGGACGAGGAGTCGGGCACGTATCCGCGCACGGCCTCGTCTTCCGGGAACGTCGCCCCGCAGACGTCACACAGCTCCAGATGGACCGCAGGCATCCGCTTCTTCCTGCGCTTCCTCATCCCGTCTCGCCTCCCGGAAGGAGGTGAGGAAGCGATTCAGCCGGCGGCATGGGAATCAACTCCTCAGTCGTCTGCACGCTGTCGGTGACAGCAACGTGTACGGGGCGGATGCCACATCCGTTCCCTCAGCCCGGCCCTGACGTCGGTCCGGTGGCGTGTGATCCACTCGCACGCGGGGCTCACCCAGCCGACCACCTCGACGCAAGCCGCAGGGGCGCTGTGGGGCTCCGCGGAACTCACCTGCCAGTCTTTCGACAACCGACCGCATGCCGTGTCTGGGTACCCGCGCCGGAACACGCCACGCGATCCACGACTACGCACACCGGCGGCAGCCGAGACCGCCGGCCCCGAGCCCGGCGGTACGGGTCGCTTCCTCGACGCACACTTCTCCAGCACCAAGCCTGAGGCACCGCGCCGAGACCGCGGGATGCCGGGGCATCGCAGTCCCGGTGGGCGGCGGATCGGCCACCCCGGCGGTCGGGGCCACTCCAGGATCGTGTGAGGCTGCGCCCGTGCTCGCCAGCGCACGCGACGACGACCGCCGCCGATGGCCCGCCCGTGTGGAGGAAACGCTGGTCAAGGATGCCGGCGAGGTCGTCCCGTGTGCTGGCGAGCACGTCGCCGGTCAGTCGGACGTCGGGCCGCCGCGCGGTCTGCCCACGCTGGGCAGGGGCGGAGGCAGAGGCAGAGGCAGAGGCATGGCCAAGGATGGCCGCGAGGAAGGAATGATCCTCCCCGTCATGGAAGTAGTCGGCCTCGGCTTACTGGGTGAAGTCGATGCGGCTCTTGCGACCTCGGTGGCCAGGCGAGTGCGAGGTGACAAGGGCTCCAGCGGCGAGACCGGGCGAAGCCACCCTTGGGCCGGTGCGCCATGGCTGCGTGTTGTGGATCGACGGCGCCGCCACCGCCGCGGCCATCAGCGTCTCCAGCGCACCGGCGTCGATCTTCCGGGTCTGCATGCGTGGCTCCTCGACTCCCGTGAGGGGCCGAGCGGTGGGTACGGCTCCCCATAGGTCCTCTCCTCTCGGTCGCCGGCGGCTGCCGGCCCGCCGGACCGGGCTCGGCACCGACCACAGCGACACGCTGCTCTTCCCGGTGCCCGCCCCGACCGTCCCGCTGGGCATCTCCGCCGGCTAACTACAGAGAGACCGTCTCCGTCTGGTTCTGCGGCAGTCTTCAGCTGGGGCCGCGGCCCGAGGCGATCACCGGGGCACCGTTGTCGGACCAGCCGTGTGCTCGGGTCATCTGTCTCCTCTTCACCGTCCGGCCGTTCACCCGGCTGGTGCATGTGTGGAGCATGCTGCTCGGTCTCGGTGCCGTCGCCTCCGTGGCCGTTCGTGAGTCGCTCTGTTCTTTGCGCAGCTCGCTGAACGCCTGCCGGTGCGCCGGTTCCAGGCGCGCGCCGATGCGTCCGGCGGCGTGGATCGGCGCGGCGGTCGGGCGCTGACCTCGATCGGGACCATCGCCGTCCGGGAGGAACGCCGCCAGGTGCTCGGCCGTGACGTGCTGATGCACGAAGGCGCCCTTCTGCTGGGGGACATCGCGTACGTGCGCTGGCACGAGCAGGCCCTTGTCCGCGGGGGGTCGAAGCGTCTTGTGACTGGGTCGGCTGCGGGCAGCGAACTCCCCGATGGTCTTCGGATCTCGCATGGGGCCGTCAGCCCTGCCCCTGGGGCGACCGCAAGCGTGGGTGGGCGCAGCCGCCGTTCGGTTGATCGTCCGTCCCCGCCGCAACGCCGGCCAGCCCCGGCCGCGGTCGACCGGGGCTGATCGTGCTTGCGCGCTGAATGGTGTTCCGCGGGTGTCAGCCCTCGGTGTGCGCCAACCACAGGTCGGGGCCGAAGACCTCGTAGCGGATGCGGCGGGCAGGGATACCGGCCTGGAGGAGCTGGGTGCGGACGGCGCGCATGAAGGGCAGGGAGCCGCACAGGTAGACATCGGCGTCGGCGGGCAGGTCCAGGCCGTCGAGGTCCATCAGGCCCGGGTGAGAGCCGATTTCGTCGGCCGCGCCCTGCTCGTACCAGAACTCGGCCCTGGCGTTGGGCAGTTGCTCCACCAGGCGCCGGGTCTCGGCGCGCAGGGCGTGGTCGGCGGGGCTGCGGTCGGCGTGCAGGACCCGCACCGGGCGGGCCGAGCCGGTGGCGGCGAGGTGTGCGAGCATGCCGGTCATCGGGGTGCAGCCGATGCCGCCGGAGACCAGCACGAGCGGGGTGTCGGCGTCGTCGAGGACCACGTCTCCGAACGGGGCCGAGAGGGTGAGCTCGTCGTCGACTCGCACGGTGCGGTGCAGCTGGTTGGAGACCTCTCCCTCGGGGGCGTCGGCGACGCTCGGCACCCGTTTGACGGTGACGCGCCGCAGGCGGTCGCCCGGTGCGTTGGACAGACTGTACTGGCGGGTCTGGTGGATGCCGTCGGGCATGAGCACCTTGACGCTGACGTACTGGCCGGCGCGTGCCTGGGGCAGCGGGCCGTCATCGGCCGGACGCAGCAGGAACGACGCCACGTCGGGGGTCTCCTCCCGCCGCTCCACGACCGTCCACTGCCGCCACGGCTTGCGCGGGTCGACCTGGGCCTCCTGATAGAGGCGGGCCTCCTGGGCTATGAGGGCACCGGCCATCAGCCAGTACACCTCGTCCCAGGCGGCGGCCACCTCCGCGGTGACCGCGTCGCCCAGTACGTCACCGGGGCCTGACCCCGGAAGTTGGACACGGGGTTATGCGGCTTGCGTCAGCGTAGTTGATGTTCGGTCGAGCGCGTGCTCGTAGGTGATGGGGCTGCGGTGTCCCAGGCGGCTGTGGCGGCGGACGGTGTTGTAGC
>NZ_BMUI01000048.1:0-37861 GCF_014650115.1 Streptomyces olivaceoviridis
GCCAGCTCGGCGCGCATGATCAGCGCCATCACGCCGCCGATCAGGAAGAACGCGAACGCGGTGACCAGGTAGAGCGTGCCGATCGTCTTGTGGTCGGTGCTCGTGAGCCACTGCACGGCTCTGGTGTCTCGGATCCTCTTCACGCCCCGCCTGTGTCCGCGCCCCGCCCGGAGGTCACACTCGGGGGACGCGAGGAGCATCACGGAAGAAGGGTGTGACGATCCGGGGGGTGCCGGACACGAACCGAGCATGAGCAACGACGAGATCTTCGCCGCTGCCTATCGCGAGCACTACTGGGCGGTCAGCCGTTATGTCGCCAGGCGACTTCAGGGGCGGACCGACGAGGTGGAGGAAGTGGTGGCGGAGGTGTTCACGGTCGCCTGGCGACGCCGGGCCGACCTGCCGGCCGCGCCGCTGCCCTGGCTGTACGGGGTGGCCCGGAACTGCCTGGCCAACGCGGTACGCGGCTACGGGCGCCGGCGCCGGCTGGTGGACCGGCTGGGCAACGACGAGGCCGCGCACGGCCGGCACATCGCGGCAGGCCCCGGCACGGAGGCGCCGGGCGCCTGGGTGCACCAGGCCCTGGACCGGCTGGCCCCGGCCGACCAGGAGATACTGCGCCTCGCCGCCTGGGAGGAACTCGGCGCCGAGGAGATCGCGGTCGCCCTCGGCTGTGGCCGCCGCGCGGCGGCCATGCGCCTCCACCGCGCCCGCCGCCGTCTGCGCACGGAGATCGACCGACTGTGCCCCACGGCACCGCCGGCACACACGCCGCCGCCCGGGCCGCGCCCTGGCCCCGCGGCACCGTCGCCAAAAGGGCCGCGCGAGCCGCGCCCTGGCGGACCGTCGCCCGAGGCGCCGCCCACGGCAGCCCCTGGAGGACCGTCACTCGAAGCGCTGCCCACAGCGCCCCCTGGTGGGGGACCGGCGCCCGACGGCGACGTCCGCCCCGGCCGGCGATCCTCCGGCCCCGCGCCCACGACCGACGCATGCCTGCGCAAGGACCCTCGACATGCCTGACGAACTCGAACTCCTCCGGCGCGCCGACCCCGTACCGCACGACGGGCCGTACTTCGGTGACGGGCCCCTGGACCAGCGCGCCGAGTGGCGGCTCGATCGACTGCTGCGTCAACCGCGCCCGACGCGCCGCGTCCCCCGCGCCCGGCTGCTGTGGGGCCTCGCCGCCACCGGCGTCGTACTGGCGACCGCGCTCGCCGCGCTGGTCGGCGGGCCGAACACCCAGCCCGCCCTCGCCGCTCCCCGGCCGCTGACCGTCCGCGCCGACTCCACGCCCGTCCCGCTGACGCGGCTGGCCGAACTGGCCGCGACCGCCGCCGCCGACGGCTCGCCGCGCCTGCGCAAGGGCACGCACGTGCAGTCGTGGAGCCTGAGCATGACCGACGGCAAACCCCCCGTCACCCTGCCCGAGGAACGGGTGGTGCGCTGGCGCGCGGACCACAGCCACACCGAGCTGGTCGTGGCGACCGACCCGCGCCGTCCGGGCCGCCCGGTCCTCACCGACGAGGGCGGAGCCCCCCGTGTGGTGGCCGACGGCCACGTCCTCAGCCGGGCCACCTACCCGCCGAGCTGGAGCGACGCCCCGCCCGAGGCGCCGCCGCCGCACACCCCGGCCGCCCTGCGCGCCTACCTCGCCGAGACCGTCCGTACCGAGCCCCTGGGCACCCCCCAGCTCCTCGAGGCCGTCGGGGAGCTGCTGGACCACTGGACGCTGGGCGCGCGGGAGTCAGCGGCACTGGTCGGGGTCCTCGCGGACGCCGAGGGTCTGCGGGCCGTGGGACAGGTGACCGACCGCCTCGGCCGTCCCGGGCAGGCGTACGTGTACGAGGGCGAGGGCGGCCGGCGGATGCTGATCCTCGACCCGCGCACCGGCACGGTCCTCGGCCTGGAGACCACCTTCACCCGGGACGCCCCCGAGTACGGCGTCAAGGCCGGGGACGTCATGGACTACAACGCCTGGATGCGCTGACCGAGAGGCCCGGAGCCGGCCGGCGAGGCGTGCTGCCGGGCGCCGCCGACCGGGGTTGCTGGGCGGAGTCTGGTGGTGACCTGTGCCGTGTGGTGCTGACCCGCTCGACCGGGGTTGCTCGGCGGGGTCTGGTGGTGACCTGTGCCGTGTGGCACCGATCCGCCCGCCCCGCGCTCGTCGGCGCCGCCGGCCGGTGATCAGCGCCACCCGGCACTGCCCCACTGCCCACCGCCGGCCCTCGGCTGTCCCTTACACCCCCAGCTGCCGGGCGGCGGCCGTCACCGTCTGTTCCAGGAGCGTGGCGATCGTCATCGGGCCGACGCCGCCAGGCACCGGGGTGATCAGCGACGCTCGCTCCACGGCCGAGTCGAAGTCGACGTCGCCGACGTTCCCCGGGTTGTAGCCCGCGTCGATGACGACCGCGCCCGGCTTGATGTCCTGCCCGCGGATCAGCCGCGGCCGGCCGACCGCGGCCACGACGATGTCGGCCTCGCGGACCACGGCCGAGAGCTCACGGGTGCGCGAGTGGCAGTAGGTCACGGTCGCGTCCCGGGCGAGCAGCAGCATGCCCACCGGCTTGCCGAGGATCGCGCTGCGGCCGACCACCACGGCCCGCTTCCCGGCCGGGTCGACGCCGTACTCGTCGAGCAGCCGCAGGATGCCGCCCGGCGTGGCGGAGACGAAGCCCGGCAGCCCGAAGCTCATCGCGGCGAACGACGCGAAGGTGACACCGTCGACGTCCTTCTCCGGCGCGATCGCCTCGAACGCGGCCCGCTCGTCGATGTGGTCGCCCACCGGGTGCTGGAGCAGAATGCCGTGCACCCCCGGGTCGGCCGACAACTCCCGCAGCGTCGTGACGAGTTCGTCCGTCGTGGTGGTCGCGGGCAGGGAGACGTGCCGGGACTCGATGCCGGCCTTGCGGCTGCGGTTCTGCTTCATGCGGACGTACGTCACGGACGCCGGGTCCCCGCCGACCAGGACGGTGGCCAGACACGGCGCGGTACCGGTGCGCTCGGTGAGAGCGGCGGCCTTCCTCGCGGTGTCCTCGACGATGCGGCGGGCGGGCGCGGTGCCGTCCATCAGACGGGCCTGGGTCATGCTGCACACTCCTGAGCTGGATCGACTCTCCTCGCCCAGGCGCGCGGCTACCGACGCGGACCGCTCCCCGGTGGTGCTCCACCTCAGCGCCAGTCACGGCCCGCGTACAGCGTAACCGAGAGTGCGTACGCCCTCCGGAACCCGCTCGGCCTCCTTCCGCTCCCGCCGTACCCGGCCGGGGCCTACTCGTCCCACGCCTGGATGATCAGCTGATCGGCGATCTTGCCGTCCCGCAGGGTGACCATCGACTCGGCGAGGACCCGGGTGCCGTCCCCGTACTCGCAGGACTCGCAGTAGGCCGCGTGGTCGCCCTGGACGACGCACCGGTCCAGCCTGTGCGTCATGTCGCGGCTGTAGACGTCGTCCAGCAGTTCGGCGATCTGGCTCCGGCCGTGCAGCACCGTGGGATGACTGGGCTGGTTGTTGCGGTCGACGATGCGGATCTCCGCGTCGTCCGCGTAGAGCGACAGAAGGTTGTTGCCGGTGTTGCCCTCGACGGCCCGGCGCAGTGTGTCGGTGTCGAAGGCGGACCCCGCAGCGGTACCCATGGTGACCTCCTTCAGGTGCCCGTGTGGTCCAGGTGCCCGTGCGGTCCGGCCAGGAGCGGGCCGCACGGGCCCACCTCCGAGACTCCTCCGCCCCGGCGGCCCCGGCAAGCCCGGCCGCGCGCTCCACCTCCCGGGTGAGCGCGGCCCGCCGCCCGTGTCCGCCCGGGGCCTGTCGCCGTTGCTGAAGGCATGATCTCAACACGACGTATCGCCGCCGCCGTCGGTCTGGCCGCCGGGATCGCCGGCCTCGCCGTACCCCAGGCGAACGCGGCCGGCACCGGCGCACCGCTCGTCGGGAAGCTCGGCGCGCTGAGCACGCTGGACTCGCTCGCCGTCAGTGACATCCCGGCGGAGCAGCGGGGCCGGGTGCCACGGGTCACCGAGCAGTTGCAGGAGCTGAAGCACCTCCAGGAGCTGAACCAGCTCAACCAGGTGGAGCAGGTCCTCGCGCCCGCCGCGCCGCTGCTCGGTCTGGTCGGCGCCATCCACTGATCCCGCCCGCCGGCACGAGGGCCGTCCCGCCGGGGCGGCCCTCACCGCTGCCCGGACGGGCCGGGCGATGCCGCGCGGGTCCGGAAAGATCCACTAACCTCCTCGTGGTCCGCCGTCGCTACCGATCGGTCGCGCGTAATCTCGGCGGCGAAGGCAAACGAAGGAAGGGGCCAGACCATGGCGCAGGAAGTCCGCGGCGTGATCGCACCGGGCAAGGACGAGGCGGTACGGGTCGAGACGATCGTGGTGCCGGACCCGGGGCCCGGCGAGGCCGTCGTACGCGTCCAGGCCTGCGGGGTCTGCCATACCGATCTGCACTACAAGCAGGGCGGCATCTCGGACGACTTCCCCTTCCTGCTCGGCCACGAGGCCGCCGGAGTCGTGGAGTCGGTCGGCGAGGGCGTCACCGACGTCGCCCCCGGTGACTTCGTCATCCTCAACTGGCGCGCGGTGTGCGGGCAGTGCCGGGCCTGTCTGCGCGGTCGGCCCTGGTACTGCTTCAACACCCACAACGCGCGGCAGAAGATGACCCTCGCCGCCACCGGCCAGGAGCTGTCCCCGGCCCTGGGGATCGGGGCCTTCGCCGAGAAGACGCTCGTCGCGGCCGGCCAGTGCACCAAGGTCGACCCGGCCGTCTCCCCGGCGGTCGCGGGCCTCCTCGGCTGCGGGGTGATGGCCGGCATCGGCGCCGCGATCAACACCGGGAACGTCGGCCGGGGCGACTCGGTCGCCGTCATCGGCTGCGGCGGTGTCGGCGACGCGGCGATCGCCGGGTCGAACCTGGCCGGCGCGGCGAAGATCATCGCGGTGGACATCGACGACCGCAAGCTGGAGAAGGCCCGCACGCTGGGCGCCACCCACACCGTCAACTCCGAGCAGAGCGACCCGGTCGAGGCGATCCGCGAGCTGACCGGCGGCTTCGGCGCGGACGTCGTCATCGAGGCCGTCGGCCGCCCGGAGACCTACCAGCAGGCCTTCTACGCCCGCGACCTCGCCGGCACCGTCGTCCTCGTCGGCGTCCCCACCCCCGAGATGAAGCTGGAACTTCCCCTGCTGGACGTCTTCGGCCGCGGCGGCGCCCTGAAGTCCTCCTGGTACGGCGACTGCCTGCCCAGCCGGGACTTCCCCATGCTGATCGACCTCCATCTGCAAGGCCGCCTGCCGCTCGACGCGTTCGTCACGGAGACGATCCAACTGGACCAGGTGGAGCAGGCGTTCGAGCGGATGCACCACGGCGACGTGCTGCGTTCGGTGGTGGTGCTGTGATGACCGCGCGCATCGAACGCCTCGTCACCTCGGGCCAGTTCACCCTCGACGGCGGCACCTGGGACGTGGAGAACAACGTGTGGATCGTCGGCGACGACCGCGAGGTGATCGTCATCGACGCCGCCCACGACGCCGAGGCCATCGCCCGCGCCGTCGGCGACCGGCGCCTGACCGCCATCGTGTGCACGCACGCCCACAACGACCACGTCAACGCGGCACCGGAACTCGCCGACCTCACCGGCGCGACGATCTGGCTGCACCCGGACGACCTGGCGCTGTGGAAGCAGACCCACCCGCACCGGGACCCCGACCGGCACCTCCTCGACGGCCAGGTCATCGAGGCCGCCGGCGCCGACCTCACCGTCCTGCACACCCCGGGACACGCCCCCGGCGCCGTCTGCCTGTACGACCCGGGCCTCGGCACCGTGTTCACGGGCGACACCCTCTTCAAGGGCGGCCCCGGAGCCACCGGACGCTCCTACTCGCACTTCCCGACCATCATCGACTCCCTCCGCAACCGCCTCCTCACCCTCCCGCCGGAGACCAAGGTCCTCACCGGGCACGGGGACGGCACCACCATCGGCGACGAGGCCCCCCACCTGGAGGAGTGGATCGCCCGCGGCCACTGAGTCCGAGGGCTGCTGAGCCCGAGGGCTGCTGAGTCCGGCGGCCATCGAGTCCCGCGGCGACACACCGCGGGACTCGACGTAAAAGCAGACAGAAGATGTCCGGCTTCCCGGCGACAGTGGACGGCGACAGCAGTCGTACCGCACGGGAGGCCGGACATGTCAGGACCGCTGGAAGGCAAGGTGGCGCTGGTCGCCGGGGCGACCCGGGGCGCCGGACGGGGCATCGCCGTCGAACTCGGCGCGGCCGGCGCCACCGTCTACGTCACCGGCCGCAGCACCCGCGCCCACCGCTCGGAGTACGACCGCCCCGAGACCGTCGAGGACACCGCCGACCTCGTCACCGCGGCCGGCGGGCAGGGCATCGCCGTGGCCGCCGACCACCTCGACAAGTCCGCCGTACGGGACCTGGTGGACCGCGTCGCGGCCGAGCGGGGCCGCCTCGACGTCCTCGTCAACGACATCTGGGGCGGCGAGAACCTCTTCGAGTGGGACACCCCCGTGTGGGAGCACGACCTCGACAACGGCCTGCGGCTGCTCCGGCTCGCGGTCGAGACCCACGCCGTCACCAGCCACTACGCCCTGCCGCTGCTGCTGCGACACCCCGGCGGCCTGGTCGTGGAGGTCACCGACGGCACCACCGACTACAACCGCGACACCTACCGGGTGAACTTCTTCTACGACCTCGCCAAGACCTCCGTCCTGCGCATGGCCTTCGCCCTCGGCCACGAACTCGGCCCGCGCGGTGCCACCGCCGTCGCCCTCACCCCGGGCTGGATGCGCTCCGAGGTCATGCTCGACGCGTACGGCGTCCGCGAGGAGAACTGGCGGGACGCCCTGGCGCGCGAACCCCACTTCGCCATCTCCGAGACCCCCCGTTTCACCGGCCGGGCCGTCGCCGCCCTGGCCGCCGATCCCGACGTGGCCCGGTTCAACGGCCGGTCGCTCTCCAGCGGCGGCCTCGCTGGGGTGTACGGCTTCACCGACCTCGACGGCAGCCGGCCGGACGCCTGGCGGTACCTGGTCGAGGTGCAGGACGCGGGCAAGCCGGCGGACGTCACCGGCTACCGGTGAAACCGGGCGCCGAACCGGTGAAAGGGCGCCCGGGGCGCCGTACCGTCGGCCCATGACTGATCCGACTCGCTTCGCAGGACACGGAGTTCTCGTCACGGGCGGCGCCCGCGGCATCGGTGCGGCCGTCGCCCGGCGGCTCGCCGAGGAGGGCGGCCGGGTACTGGTCACCGACCGGGACCTGCCCGAGGCCGAAGAGACCGCCTCCGCCCTGCGCCGACAGGGCCTCGCCGCCGAGGCGTTCGCCTGTGACGTGGCCGACCGCGCCGCCGTCGAGGCGGCCGTCGCCCACGCCGTCGCCGCGTTCAGCTCGCTCGACGTGCTGGTCAACAGCGCCGCCCACTGCACTTCGGACGTAACCCTCTTCGAGGACGACCCCGACGAGGCCTGGGTGCGCGACCTCGACATCACCCTCACCGGCGCCTACCGCTGCTGCCGCGCCGCCCTGCCGCACCTCGCCGCCTCCGGTCGCGGGGCGATCGTCAGCGTCGGCTCCGTCAACGGCGTGCAGGACTTCGGCAACCACGGCTACAGCGCCGCCAAGGCCGGCCTCGGCTCGCTCACCCGCACCCTCGCCGGGCACGCGGCGCCCCGGGGCGTGCGGGTCAACCTGGTGGTGCCGGGCACGGTCCGCAGTTCGGCGTGGGAAGGTCGCGACGACGAACTCGACGCCGTCCGCCCCCTGTACCCGCTCGGCCGGGTCGGCGAGCCGGAGGACATCGCCGCCGCCGTGGCCTTCCTCGCCTCGCGCGACGCCGCCTGGATCACCGGGACCTCCCTCGTCGTCGACGGCGGCCTCACCGCTGTCAACACCGGCTTCCGCGCGGCCGTCCGGCACACCTCCTGACCCCCGGTCCGAGGCCGCCGCCGGCACGGCGGGCACCCGCACCGCCCGAGGTGCCGTACGGCCGGAAGTTCACCGTTTCGTCACAGCCTGACCGGAACCACAACCATCTCCGGCCCGGCCGGGTCTAGTAGTCCGACATCGCGGGAATCGCGCTGGAGAGCACCGGGGAGGCCCGGGCGAACGAATCGGGCACAAGGGGAAGGGGAGAGGCCGCCATGGGGGTCATACGCAGACGAGGTGTGGTCGCGCTGGGCGTCACGGGACTGGTGGCGCCGCTCGCGCTCGCGTTCACCGCGGCGCCGGCCCAGGCCGCGAGCTGCACCACGCGGACCGGGCCGTACCAGAAGCAGGTGGAGAAGTTCCTGGGCCGGCCGGTCGACGGCAAGCAGTCCGCCACCGACTGCAAGGCCGTCCAGGCCTTCCAGCGCAAGCACGGCATCACGCCCGACATCGGCTACGCCGGTCCCGTCACCTGGGGCGTGATGGACCTGATGAACAAGCAGAAAGCCGTCGGGAACAAGCCGAACAAGGACGGCAAGTGCCCGGTGAACAAGGGCCGCATCGCCTGCGTGAACCTCACGCTCCAGCTCAGCTGGATCCAGGACGGCAACCGGCTCGTCTACGGGCCGGTGCCGGTGCGCACCGGACGTGACGGCTACGAGACCCGCACCGGCCTGAAGAAGATCTACTGGCGGGACATCGACCACGTCTCCACCCTCTACAACGTGCCGATGCCCTACAGCCAGTTCTTCGACGGCGGCCAGGCCTTCCACTCGGTGGGTCTGAGCATGTGGAACCCGCCCGGTTCGCACGGCTGCGTCAACATGACCACCACGACCGCCAAGAAGTACTGGTCGCTGCTGAGGAACGGCGACGACGTCTTCGTCTACGGCCGCAAGCCCGGCACCTGAGCCCGCCGGGACACATCACGCCTCCGGCGCGTCCCCGAAGTCGGGGATCTCCAGCCGGACACCGCCCTGCCGTGCCGATTCGTGCGCGATGACGCCCGGCAGGGTGTAGCGGGCGGCCACCCACGCGTTCACCGGCGGCAGCGTCCGCGTGGTGACGGCGGTGACGAAGTCGTCCACCAGGAAGTGGTGGCTGCCCTCGTGCCCGTTGTGCAGGTGGTCGAACTCCCGGGGCAGCCGGGACCGGTCGTGCACCGGCGCCGAGCCGGAGGTGAAGGCCGCGCGCAGCTCCGGCGCGATGTGCGCCAGCGACGGGTCGTCGGGGGCCAGGGTCGGCTTCGGCTCCAGCAGCTCGCTGATGTCCTCGACCCCCTTCTTGTCCTGCCACAGCGCCACCGTCGCCAGCTGTTCCATGCTGGCCTCCGTCCCGAAGAACCGGAACCGGGACTCGCGGATGTGCGAGGGGTAGCCGACCCGCCGGAACTCGTTCGTACGGAACGATCCGCCGCCCGCCACCTCGAACAAGGCGGTCGCGTTGGACACGTCGTTGTCGAACTGGCTGACCGAACGGTCGAAGACGCCGTCGCCGCGCTCGTCGCGCACCCCGATCGCGGACACGCTCACCGCGTGCGTCTGCCAGGCCCCCAGCACCCCGCCCACCGCGTGCGTCGGGTACAGCAGCGGGGGATAGCTGGCGGTCGCCTTCCAGTTCTCTCCGCCGCTGTACTGGTAGGCCTCGTAGAAGCCGAGGTCCATGTCGTGGACGTAGTCGCCCTCGGCGTAGAACAGCCGGCCGAAGGCGCCCGCCGCGATCTGGTTGCGGGCGTGCACGGTCGCCGGGTGGTAGTGGCTGGTCTCGCCCATCATGTACGTCAGCCCGGTGGCCCGGACCGCGTCGATGATCGCGGCCATCTCCTCCACGGTGATCGCCATGGGGACGGCCGAGTAGACGTGCTTGCCCGCGGCCAGTCCCTGGAGGACGAGCGGTCCGTGGGTCCAGCGCTGGGTGAAGATCGCGACCGCGTCGACCGCCGGCGACTCCAGCATCGCCTCGTACGACGGGAACGTGCCCGCGAGCCCCTGCGCGGCGACGAGCCGCTCGGCCCGCTCGGGCAGCAGATCGGTGACATAGACGTCACGGACGCCGGGGTGGGCCTGGAACAGGGTGGCGAACTGCCCGGAGAACTGTCCGGCGCCGACGATGCCGAGGGAGAGATTCATGGGCTTACTTTCGTCACGGAATTATTCAGGCGTCAAGAGCTCGGGTGGGGTCTGCTGGAAGCCCGGAGCACCCGCGTATGCTGGCGTCGTTACTTCTGTACCGAAAGAAAACAGAGAGGTGCGCTTCCATGACCAGCTGGCTGCCGCTGAGCCCTGCGGAGCGCTCCGTGGCCATCGAGGTGCTCGTGCACGGCCCGCTGTCCCGCACCGAGCTGGCCCGGAGGCTGCGCCTCTCCCAGGGCAGCCTCACCCGGCTGACCAAACCGCTCATCGAGTCCGGGCTGCTGGTGGAGGCCGCCGAGACGGGCGGGGCGGGCGAGAGCCGTCAGGGTCGGCCGTCGCAGCCCCTCGACATCGTCGCCGAGTCCCGCTCCTTCCTCGGATTCAAGATCACAGCCGACAGGGTCTACGGCGTCGTCACCACCCTGCGCAGTGACGTCACCGGCCGGCTGGACCGGCCGCTGACCACGCACGACCCGGACGCCGTCGCCGCGCTGCTGGCGGAGATGACCGCCGAACTGGCCGGACGGCACCCCGCCCCGGCCGGCATCGGCATCGGTGTGGGCGGACGGGTGCGGGACCGTACGGTGGTGGGCGAGTCGGCCTTCCTGGGCTGGCGGGACGTGCCGCTCGGCACGCTCGTCCGGGAGCGCACCGGGCTGCCGGTCGTCGTGGAGAACGACGTCGCCGCCCTGGTGGAAGCCGAGACCTGGTTCGGTGCGGGCCGGGGACTCGACCGCTTCGCCGTGCTGACCATCGGCGCGGGCATCGGCTACGGGCTGGTGCTCGGCGGCAGCCGGGTGCCGTACGACGAGGAGGACCGCGGCTTCGGCCGGCACTGGATCATCGACCCCTACGGCCCGCTCACCCCCGAGGGCGCCCGCGGCAGCGCCACGTCGCTGCTCAGCATCCCCAGCATCCGCTACCAGGTGCGCGCCGCCACCGGCCGGGACGTCGGCTACGAGGAGATCCTCGCCGGTGCCGCCGCCGGTGAGCCCATGGCCTCCCGGGTCGTAGAGGAGGCCGCCCGGGCCCTCGGCACCCTCGTCGCGCAGATCGCCAACCTCGCGATGCCGCAGAAGATCCTGCTCGCGGGAGAGGGTGTCGGCCTGATGGATGTGGCGGGGAACACGGTCCGCGACACCATCCGCTCCCACCGGCACCCGCTGGCCGCCCCGGTGGACCTGGAGACGAAGGTGTCCGACTTCCACGACTGGGCGCGCGGCGCGGCCGTGCTGGCCATCCAGGTGCTGGTGCTGGGCCGGACCGGGGAGTGAGCCGGGGCGGGGCGAGGGGTGGCACGGGCAGTGAACTCCCGCTTCCGGTTGACACATTGACGTGATGAGTAACACGGTCTGAAATGTCCGTATCGCGGGTACTTACTCACAGCGCCTTCACCTCGATCGGCATATGCTTCACAGCATGTCCACCACTGTTGAAGCCGTCTCCGAGCGATCGGCCGCGGAGGTCAACGAGGAGATCCGTGCCCTGTGGCGCCGGTCGGGCGGGACACTGACCACCGAGCAGCGTGCGGAGTACCAGCGCCTCGTGATGGAGTGGGCCGCCGCGGCCCCGCAGCCGCACCGGGCGGCCTGACCGACCCCGCGCACACCGCGCCGAACCGTCCGGGGCACCCGTGAACGCACGGGTGCCCTTCTTGTCGTACCCCGACCCGGTGCCCTCGACGTTCCCCCCGCGGCCCTTCCGTCAGCCCCACGTCGCCGAGTAGTACCGCTGGTACGCCTTGCGGTCCTGCTCGGCCCGGATGTACCGGGTCGCGACCAGCGCGATCAGACTGCCCGCGATGACCAGCAGCCCCGGCCCCACGTTCCGGGCGTCGGTCAGCCGCGCCAGCGAAGTGCCGCCCTGGGGCGCGCCCGTGACCGGCGCCGAGGAGCCCGGCGAGGCCGCGCTCGGCGCCATCGCGCCCTGGACCGCGGAGGCCGACGGCGCGGGGGAGGGGGTGCCGCCCGGGGCGCCGACCGCGTTCCGCGCCGACACGATCAGCCGGACCCCGAGCGCCGTCAGCGCCTTGGTCACCGGCTGGAAGAACGTCGTCCCGCCCGCCGTGCAGTCGCCGTTCCCGCCCGAGGTGACGCCGAGCGCGATGCCCTCGGAGAACAACGGGCCGCCACTGTCCCCCGGTTCGGCGCACACGGTGGTCTCGATGAGCCCGGTGACCGTGCCCTCCGGGTAGTTGACGGTCGCGTTCAGCGCCGTGACCTGGCCGTCGCGCAGACCGCTGGTGCTGCCGCTGCGGAACACCCGCTGCCCCACCGCGGGATCGGCGACCCCCGTGATCCGCACCCCCTTGCCGCCGCCGATCGCGACGACGTCGGCACCCGCACCGGCCTTGCCGCCGGCGTACCGCACGAGCGAGAAGTCACTGCCAGGGAAGGAACTGTTCACGGTCCTGCCGAGCTGCTGACCGCCCTGGTTGTCGGCGAACCAGGTGGACCCGGCGGGCCCGCAGTGGCCGGCGGTGAGGATGAAGTCGGACTGCCCGTCGGTGACATTGAACCCGGCCGAGCAGCGACCGCCCGTCGACAGGATCGGCTGGGCGCCGTTCAGTCGCGTGGTGAACGTGCCCTTCGTACGCTCCATGCGCACGAAGCCGCCGATCCCCGTGGCGACCCGGGTCAGCCGCGACCAGTCCCCGGCGGACACCGTGCGGTCCGCCCGCACCACGACCCGGTTGGTCCGGTAGTCGACCGCCCACGCCGTGCCCGGCACCCGTGGAGCCGAACGCAGCGTCGCCGTCGCCGACTTCAGCTCGTTCATGCTGTGCGGCACGACCTTCGCCTCCGCCCCGGCCCGTCGCACCTCCCGCGCCGCCGCCTGGTCGGTCACGGCCACGACCGTACGCCCGTCGGCGCCGATCCAGTCGCCCGCCGTACGGGCCGTGCCGAGCCGCGCCACCAGTGCGGCGCCGGTGTCGCCCGTGGCGGCGAGCGGTCTGGCGGAGGGGGGTGGTGTCTCGTTCGCCATGGCCGCCTGGGTGACCATCGCGCCCCCCAGGAGGAGTCCGCCGACCGCCGCCAGCCGTGTCACTCGCCGGACGACCCGTCGTCGTGCGTGCCGCATGCATGGCTCCCGAAGCCGAACCCGAACGCGCGCTGCCCGTACCGGCACCGCGAGGCCCCCGGATCGTCGAGGGCCCGCTCCTCCATACGGGGGCCGGGGCCACGGCGTTCACCGGCGCCGGTGAACTCCCGCGCGCGGTCAGTTCTTGCGGGCCACCCCGCCGAACATGGCGACCTCCTCCGGCTCGGCCCCGTCGCCGCCCTCCGGGCGCCACCGCGAGCAGGACACCACACCCGGCTCCAGCAGTTCCAGGCCGTCGAAGAACCGGGTCACGTCCTCGGGTGTGCGCTGCTTCAGCTTCGGAGTGCCGTGCTCGTTCCAGAACTTCACCGCCTCGTCCACGTCGGGCATCGACGGGCTGGTGATGGTGTGCGACAGCACCAGGTGGCTGCCCGCCGGCAGCCGGTCCGTCAACTGCCGCACCAGGCCGTACGGGTCCTCGTCGTCGCCGATGAAGATGACCACGCCGAGCAGCATCAGCGCCACCGGCTGACTGAAGTCCAGCGTCTTCGCCGCGTGTTCGAGGATCGCGTCGACGTTGCGCAGATCCTCGTCCAGATAGTCGGTACGGCCCTGCGGTGTGCTGGTCAGCAGGGCACGCGCGTGCGCGAGGACGAGCGGGTCGTTGTCGACGTACACGATCCGGGACTCCGGGGCGATCCGCTGCGCCACCTCGTGGGTGTTGTCGGCGGTGGGCAGCCCGGTGCCGATGTCCAGGAACTGCCGGATGCCCGCCTCACCGACCAGATGGCGCACCGCGCGGCCCAGGAACAGCCGGTCGGCCCGCGCGTACTCCCCGATGCCCGGGTGCAGTTGGCGGATCTGGTCGCCGGCCGTCCGGTCGACCTCGTAGTTGTCCTTGCCGCCGAGCCAGTAGTTCCAGATCCGGGCGGTGTGCGGCTGGCCGGTGTTGACACGGGCGCGCAGCGACACGGCCACGTCGTTGGTGGCTGCCGGGTTGTCGGTCACGTGGGTCAGCTCCTGGGTGCCTGGTGAGATGCCTGACGGAATTGCGCCCTGCAAGACGCAATCTAGACGCCCGAGTTGATCTCCGCCGCCCGGCCCGGGGTTTCTGCGGCCGGAGCGGACCGGGCCCAGCCGCGCGCGTCGCCCCCCCCCGACTCCGCCGCCCCGTACGGCCGCAGGCACGCGGTCAGCAGTGGATCGAGCACCGGGAAGAGGGCGGGTGTCGCGCGCATCCGGGTCCGGTAGGCGTCCGTCCGTTGCCGCTGCGCGGCGAGCCGGCGTAGCATCCCGGCGGCTTCGGCCCCGGGGGCGGTCCGGACGAGAGCGTCGACGGCCGCGAAGAAGGCGTCCTCGGGCGTGTGGGAGGCTGCGCCGACCGCGGGGAGGGCTCCGGCCGTGTCGGGTGCGTCGCTGGTGGTGGGGGAGTCTTTGCCGGCCGTGTCGGGTGCTTCGCCGTTCGTGGGGGTGCCTTTGTCGGCCGTGTTGGATGCCCGAGCCACATGACCGGCATCCCGCACGGCACCGCCCGCCCGTGGGGCCGGCCCGAGTCACCGGGCTTCGCCGGCAACGCCCGCCCTCCTACACTGCGGTCATGGACGACATGCGGCTCGACCGGCTCGGCTCCGGCAAGTACCTGCTGGTGACCAGCCACCGGAAGAACGGCACCCCCGTCGCGACCCCGGTGTGGGTCGTCCGGGACGGCGGCACGGTCGGGGTGTGGACGGCGGCCGACAGCGGGAAGGTCAAGCGGATCCGGCGCCGCCCGGACGTCCTCGTCGGCCCGTGCGACGTGCGTGGCAACCCGACCGGCGACCAGGTGCCGGCCACCGCCGAGATCGCCGATCCGGCCACCACCGCCCGCTACCGGAGCCTGATCGCCCGCAAGTACGGCCTCCTCGGCCGCCTCACCCTGCTGGGCAGCCGGCTCCGGCGCGGCCTGGACGGCACCGTCGGCGTCCGGGTGACCCTCGGGGAGTGAGGGCCACCCGGAACCGGCGCCCTACGACGCGTCCAGCACCGAACCGGACAGCTCAAGGCCCCCGGTGCGCGGCTCCCCGGTGCGCGGGTCGACCTGCCGGAACAGCACCGACTCGGTGGACTCCCGCACCCCGTCCTTCACCGTGGGCAGGGTGATCTCCGCGCTCGTCCTCCCCGCCGGGATGTCCGCCCACAGGTAGAGCCCGGTCACCTTGGACAGCGGACGCTCCGGGTCGGGCTTCTCCCCGGTGGTGTCCCGCAGCCAGCCGGCCGGGACGTCCTTCGTGGACAGCTCCGGCGCGGTGGCCGGCGCGACCTCGAACAGCGCGCCCATGTCGACGTCCACCGGCTCCGACAGCGACACCCGCCACTTCAGCGTCTGCCCCTCGGTCACCTCACCGGCGACGGGCGTGACGGTCATCGCGGGCGCCGGATCGTCGTCGTGGACGGTGATGCCGCCCCGGTAGGAGCCGACGACCGCACCCCGGACCGCCTTGACCAGCACGTCGTACGACACATCGGTGCCGTAGCGGGTGTTGCCCTTCACCTCGACCGGTACGTCGATGTCCTGGCCGCCCGGACGGACCGTCACCAGCCGGTCCGCGGCCTTGCCGGTGGCCGGGTCGAGCACGTACACGCGGACCTGGCCGCTGCCGCCCCGGCCCGTCACCTGGACCGGGACCCGGTAGGTGCGCACGCCCGAGTCACCCTCGTCCACGGTCCTCCGGCCGATGTCCACGCGCGGCAGCGCGTCGGTGCGCACCGCGGGCGTCCCCGGCCGCCAGCCCCACGCGTCCATGAGCCAGGCCCGCCCGGACGCCGAACGGGGCGTCAGCTCCAGGGACTTGACCGAGCGCAGGTCGAGCCCGGCGCGACCGGCCGCGGTCAGCGGCACGCGGATCTCCTGCGCCCAGTAGGAGGCGGTCCGTTCACTGCCGGGCAGCCCGGCGGGCGTGATCCGGCCGAGCCTGGCCTTCTTGCCGGAAGCATCGGTCAGCGACACGTCCAGCTGTGCGGCCCGGGAGTTCGGCGGCACGAACAGCCGCAGCGCCAGCGCCTTCGCACCGGACAGGGACACCGGCTTCGCCACGGTCACCCGGGCCGGGCTGCCGGCGCGCGTCCAGCGCACCGCGATCGCGCTCCGGCCGGTCTCCCGGTCCGTCTCCCACTGCGCGAAGTGCGGAGAGGCCCCCTTGGCGCCCGTGCCCAGGCAGGTCCTGGCCGGGCTCGGGTCCACCGCGGCGCACAGCCTGCCGCCGGTCACCGACACCCCGGCGTCCGGCAGGAACCCGCCGCCCCGGCGGGCGCCCACCGCGTGGCTGAGGACCCGTGCCGGGTCCGCCGACGGCGCCCGCTTCCCGGAGCCGTCGAGCAGCGGCCGTACCCGGTCGTCCCCGGCGAGGAACAGCCGCGCGGCGGCGGCGATGTAGGTGGAGCCGGCCCGGTGCTGCCGGTCGGCGGTCAGCCGGGTCGCGGCCCGCTTGCCGCACACCGGGTCGTGGTGCTGCGGGTCGTCGGAGAAGTCGTCGTCGGCGGGCGCCGCGGACTGGCCCGGCGTCCACTCCGAATTGAAGAAGTTGTGGTTGGCGCCGATCACGTACACCGCGCTGTGCAGTGCCGTGCCGTTGCCGACCGCGCGCGTGCCGTCGACGTACACCTCGCCCTGGAGGTCGGAGACGTCACCGTCGCAGCCCGGCAGGATCGTCATCGACGGGACGTCCGGCACCGGGTTCTGACCGAAGACGGTCGGGCCGATGAGGACGGTGCCCCGGATGTGCCAGCGCACCGGCCCGTGATAGCCGTCCTGGTCGGCGGGCGGCGGGGTGAGGCTGTCCAGCGCGGCCCGGTTGACGCCCTCGCCGCCCCGCGAGTGCCCGACCAGCAGCACCCGCGACAGATCGGCGCGGGGTGCCTCGCGGACCACCTTCGGCGCGGACCGCGGGTGCTCGGCCCAGTCGGCCCAGCGGGCCAGGTGCAGCCGCACCAGCGACGACCGCGCCTGCGCGCCGCCGTCCTCCGCCTCGAAGTCCTGCGCGTTGACGCCGTTGGCCGAGACCGACACGGTCAGGTAGCCCTGGGAGGCGAGCAGTTTCTGGTCCCGCAGATAACCGCGGTGGCTGGGCACCGGCTTGGCACCGGCCTTGCAGGGCCAGTCACCGGTGATGTCCTGCCCCTTGTAGCAGGTGTAGTGACGGCCGTGCAGGAAGAGCGCGAGGGGACGCTTGCCGGACGCGCCGACCGGCGCGACGACCACGGCGCGCATCTCCACGGGCGCGGAGAACCCCGGCAGCCGCACCGACTTCAGGCTGTACTCGCCCGTCCTGGTGCGGTACGCACCGGGCTTGCCCGGGTCCACGGCGTTCGCGGGCAGCGCCGCCGGCAGGCGCGCCGCCGAAGCCGCACCGGCCGTGTCGGGCGCGTCCAACCGCCGTCCGCCGGACCACACTTCCAGACCGCGCAATCCCGTCGCGCGCCGCCCGTCGAGCGGCAGCCGGAAGGTGTGCCCGTCCGCGCCGGGCCGGGGCACCCCCAGCAGCCGCCCTCCGGCCCGGAACTCGACCCGCGCGTCCCCCATGGGCACCGACCGGGCCGACCGCCACACCAACTGCGGCGCGGAGCCCTCGCCGGCCAGCCGCCACCCGGGCGGCAGTGGCGCGCCGTCATTTCCCTGCGACTTGCCTTGTGCTGCGGCTGGTTGAGAGTGGGCGACCGCCACTCCCGGGGATGCCCCCGCCACCGCGAGCAACGCGGTGGCGGTCACCCATATACGCCGGGCACGGACCACTGATCCTCCTCGAACACCTACCTCGGGCGTCCCGGCAGTCCCGGACGCCCCTCGCCCCGGGAGGATGCGGAGCGGAGGCTGTGGGTTGCCTGCGGAGGCGAGGTGATGGTCCGCGTGGGCGGAGGAGGGGACCCGGCCGTGGTGTCAGCGGCACCGTGCCGGTGGGCTACGGCGGGTCAGGTCCAGGCCCGGTACGGCTCCTCCAGCAGCTGGAAGACGGGCTCCCCGCGCACCGGGTCCTTGGCGGTGGACAGCCGCACCCGGTCGCCGCTGTGGATGCCGATCGGCGGACCCATGACCCGGCCCCGTACGACGAACCCCTCGGCCATCTCGATCAGCGACACATTGCGCGCCGCCGGTGTGTTGCGGTGCACCACCGTGGAGTGGCGGACCGTGCCGACGCCCTCGCTGCGCTCCGTGCGCAGCTCACTGCCCTGGCAGACCGGACACAGCAGCCGGTGGTACATCGCGGTGCCGCACCAGGCGCAGCGCTGGAAGAGGATGGCGTCCTTGGAGTCCGCGGCGGCGGGATCGAGAATGCCCGCCGCGGAACCGGCCACCGGATGCGAGGTGCTTGCTGAGGGGTGGTACACGCTGGTCAACTCCCTGCGCTCGGCCGGAATCCCGTGTGCCCGGGGCGGACCGGGCACACGTGTGCGCGGTTGCCGTGCCACCGCGCACGCCGACAGGGTATGGCACTGAGTGTCACTCGTAAAGGCACTCGGTACCCCTAATCACCCCTGTTCCCGGTCAGCCCCGGCCGAGCGCCGTCTCCAGTTCCTGTACGACCCGCCACAGCGGCGCGTCCCGGCGGGACACCAGTACCACCACGTCGTCGGGCCGCCCCGCCTGCGCGCCGGCCGCCGCCGACCCGGCCCGCGCGGGGGCCGGCGGACCCTCCGCCGGCCGGCCGTACGTCTGCTGCACGTACCCCAGCGCGTGGTCCACGGCGGCCCCCGGGTCGCCCTTCCCGTCCGAACGCAGCCAGGAGCGCAGGGCGTTGTTGTGCGCGGCGACGACTGCCGCCGCGATCACGTCGGCGCGCAGAGTCCCGTCGGGCCGTCCCGTGAAACGGGCGCGGAGGTACTCGGCGAGCGCGCGTTCGTAGCGCCACACCACCGACAGCTCGTACGCGCGCAGGCCCGGCACCCGCCGGGTGAGGCGGTAGCGCTGCACGGAGAAGGCCGGGTTCTCGGCGTACATCCGCAGCACCAGCCGGGCCGCGTCGCACACCCGCCGCACCGGCTCGTGCTCCGCGCCGCCGGCCGCGAGGAAGGCGGTCATGTCGGCCAGGCAGCGCTCGTGGTCGGGGAAGACCACGTCCTCCTTGGAGGGGAAGTAGCGGAAGAACGAGCGCCGGCCCACCCCGGCCAGGGCCACGATGTCGTCCACGGTGGTCTGCTCGTACCCGCGTTCCAGGAAGAGCCGGAAGGCCGCCGCCACCAGGGCGTCCCGGATCGGCGGCTTCGCGGCCGGCGCCGCGCTGCTGGAGCTCATGGACGGGAACGTAGCACCCGGACGGGATTCGTGACACTCAGTGCAGCGCGAGCGCCCTTCCGGGGGAACTGAGTGCTTCCGAGGCCACCTCGGAGCGGTCCGACCGGGCTGTGCGGTGCGGGGCGGGGGGGCGGATGGTGGCCGGGGGTGGCCGAAAGCCGCCGCACCCTGCGGCGTAACCTTTCTCCGCCGTCACCGCCGCCGTCGAAGACGCCGCCGACACCGGCCCCGCACCGCGCCGCACCACCCACCGCACCCGCAGCCACCGCGCCGCCCCGAGGAGCCCCCATGCCCGCCGCCCGCCCCCGCCTGCTCTACGTCACCGACCTGGCGTACCAGGCGCGCGGGCGCCGCTACTGCGACGAGGACATCCACCTCACGTCCCGGCTGCGCGCCCACTTCGACCTGGCCCTGTGTCATCCGGTGGACGCCGCCGCCCTGATGGACGGCTTCGACGCCGTCGTCGTCCGCAACAGCGGGCCCGTCCTCGGCTACCGGAAGGAGTACGACGCCTTCCGCGCGCGGGCGCTCGCCGCCGGGACCCGGGTGTACAACCCGCTCACCGGGAAGGCCGACATGGCCGGGAAGCAGTACCTGCTCGACCTGGGCGCCGCCGGCTTCCCCGTGATCCCGACCGTCGACCGCGCCGAGGACCTGGACCGGCTGCCGGCCGCCGAGCGGTACGTGGTCAAGCCGAAGCACGGCGCGGACTCCCTCGGCCTGCGGATCGTCCCCGGTGGCGAGGTCGCCGGACTCGCCACCGGGGACGTCCTGATCCAGCCGTGCGTCGACTTCGCCTACGAGGTGTCCTTCTACTTCGTCGACGACGACTTCCAGTACGCCCTCTACGCCCCCGACCCGGAGCGCCGCTGGGAGCTGCGGCCGTACCAGGCCACCGCCGCCGACCTGGAGTTCGCCCGCCGGTTCATCGACTGGAACGACCTCGGGTACGGCATCCAGCGCGTCGACGCCTGCCGCGCCGCGGACGGAGGCCTGCTGCTGGTCGAACTGGAGGACGTCAACCCCTTCCTGTCCCTGGACGCGCTCCCGGAGGAGGCGAGGGACGCCTTCGTCACCGCGTTCACGGCGTCCCTGAACCGGTTCGCGCGGGGGGTGCCCGTCCCGGCCTGACGGTGATCGGCGAGTACCCCGGCGCCCCGCCCCTGACATGGCGCTCAGGGCCGGGGACGGGTGCGGTGCCACCATGGCCGCGCGTCACCGCCGCGGCGTCCGGCCACGGACGCGCGGCGTGGGCACAGGCGCAGCACCCGGTCTGCCGCGCCCCCGGATTCCGGGAAGGTGTCCGGCCGGCCGACGTGCGGGAAGCGCGTCAGCCGGGAGCGGCTGAGGGACAGTCCGCGGACGGTCTGGTGCGGACCCGGCTCCCACGCGTGGACCTCGCCGGCGGGCAGCCGGCGCCGGCCGTCCCCCTCGTCCGTACTGCTCCGGGCGTCCCATGGTGTGCTCCGGAGCCGGTCGGCCGACCGTGACGGCGCCGCGCGGCCGTCCGGGGCGGCCGGCGCCGGGCCCGTCGGCGGCCCTGCGTGCCAGGGGGCGGGCGGGCGGGACGCGGGAAGGCGCGTACTCGGTCACCGTGGCACCGTCCTCGACCCGGCTGGTCCGCGCTCCGCCTCCGCGTGCCCTGCCGGGCGCCCGCCCCCCCACGGCACCGGCGGGCCCGCGGGACCGGAACGCCGGTGCCCTGCGCGCGGGGGACCTCACCCCGCTGCTCGCGGACCGTCGTCGTAGACCAGGAGGCCGTCACCGCGAAGGCGTACACCGGGCGTCGGGCTGTGCGCCATGAGCCGCCCGTCGTGCATCAGGTGCAGGACGAACGCGCCACGGGCCAGGACGGCGAAGTCGGCGATCAGGCGCCGGTGGCACCTCCACCACACCGCCTCGCCGCACATCACCGCGGTACGCTCCTCGCCCGCCTGCCGCAGCACGCCGTCCGTCGCGATCACGAACTCCGCGCTGCGCGTGTGAGCGGCGTAGCCCCGGAAGGACTCGTTGCGCCAGACGGTGTCGGGTGAGTCCGGCGACGGCTTGCGCCACCCGCCCAGCCGCCGCTCCCACCGGTAGGCGATCCGCTCCTCGGGCATCCACTCGGCCAGCCGCTGCCGTGACAGGTCCGGATCGCGGCGACTGCCCGGCGCGGTCCTGACGTCCACGACGGCGGCGACGCCGGCTTCCCGCAGAAGCTCCGCCAGCGTCGTCCGGCCGGCCGTGCCGTGGCCGAAGGTGATCAGCTCCGGGCCCGAGCGGGCGGCCCCGCCCGCGGGATCGGTCCGGACATGGCTCATACACCGAGTGCACCACGTGCGGGCGCGCCGGTGCGCGGTGCGGGGCTTACCTGCTCAGGGCCTGGGCACTCGAACACGACACAAGCCGCCGCAGCCGCCGGCCTGTGTTCCCCGAAGTCATCGGGGCGCCTGCCCGGCCCGCGTTCGCCGCGGTGCGCCGGCGGTGGCCGTCGCCGCTTCCGCGAGCCGCGCGACACGTTCTGTCGTCTACAGAAGGGGGCGTCATGTATCGCAGCACCGTCCACCTCGGCACCGGAGGGCGCGCCGGTGCGCCGGATGGAGGCGGGGCGTCATGTGCGGTCTGAGCGGGGAGGTCCGCTTCGACGGGCGGTCGCCCGACCTCGCGGCCGTCGGGCGCATCACGGAGCGGCTCGCCGACCGCGGACCCGACGGGGAGGGCACCTGGAGACGGGGCGCGGTGGCGTTGGGACACCGCCGCCTGAAGATCATCGACCTGTCGGACAGCGGGTCCCAGCCCATGACGGACGCCCGGGGCGAGGTCACCGGCGTCTTCAACGGCTGCGTGTACAACTATCCGGAGCTGCGGGAGGAACTGCGCCGTCTCGGCCACCGCTTCGCGTCGACGTCGGACACGGAGGTGGTGCTGAACGCCTACCGGCAGTGGGGGACCGCGTGCGTGGAGCGTTTCCGGGGCATGTTCGCCTTCGCGATCGTCGAGCACCGCACCGGCCGCGTCGTCCTCGCCCGGGACCGGCTCGGGATCAAGCCGCTGTACCTGGCGCGGACGCCGGGTCGGCTCCGGTTCGCCTCCACGCTGCCCGCCCTGCTGGCCGCCGGAGACGTGGACACCTCACTCGATCCGGTGGCCCTGCACCAGTACCTGAGCTGGCACGCCACGGTCGCGGCCCCGCGCACCGTCCTCAACGGGGTGCGCAAGTTGCCCCCGGCCACCGTGCGGGTCGTCGAACCGGACGGCACCTACCGGGACCACTGCTACTGGCAGCCGTCGTACACGCGCCGGCCCGAGTACGCCGACATGACAGCGGCCGAATGGCGGGACGCGGTGCTGGACGCGCTGCGCGTGGCCGTGCGCCGGCGGACGGTGGCGGACGTGCCGGTCGGTGTCCTGCTCTCCGGCGGCCTCGACTCCAGCCTCATCGTCGCGCTGCTGGCCGACGAGGGGCAGCGCGACCTGCTGACGTTCAGCGTCGGGTTCGAGACGGAGGGCGGCGAGGAGGGCGACGAGTTCCGCTACTCCGACCTGGTGGCCCGGGAGTTCGGCACCGACCACCGTCGGCTGATGGTTCCCTCCGAGCGGGTGTCGACGGCTCTGGACGGGGCGTTCGCGGCGATGAGCGAGCCGATGACCAGCCACGACGTGGTCGCCTTCCACCTGCTGTCCGAGCAGGTGTCCAAGGAGGTGAAGGTCGTGCAGAGCGGGCAGGGCGCCGACGAGGTCTTCGCCGGTTACCACTGGTACCCGGAGCTGGCGTCGGTCCCCCGCGAGGACGAGCCGGAGCGGTACGCCGCGACCTACTTCGACCGGTCGCACGCCGACCTCGCCCGGGTCCTGCGGCCCGGGATACTGCCCCACGACGACGTCTCGGGACGCTTCGTACGGGAGCACATGGCGCGGCCGGGGGCGGAGACGGCGCTGGACGCCGCCCTCCGGCTGGACACGCACGTCATGCTCGTCGACGACCCCGTCAAGCGGGTCGACAACATGACCATGGCCTGGGGCCTGGAGGCCCGGGTGCCGTTCCTGGACCACGAGCTGGTCGAGCTGGCTGCGGCCTGCCCGCCGGAACCCAAACTGGCCGACGGCGGCAAGGGGGTGCTGAAGGAGGCGGGCCGCAAGCTGCTGCCCCACGAGGTCGTCGACCGCCCCAAGGGCTACTTCCCCGTGCCGGCGATCCGGCACATGGCGGGCCCCGTCCTCCGGCGCGTGCGTGAGGCACTTCAGGCACCGGAGGCAAGGCGACGCGGTGTGTACCAGGAGGCGTACGTGGCGGAACTCCTCGGGGCGCCCGACGAGCACCGGACCAGGCGGGGCGCGAACGCGCTCTGGCAGATCGCTGTGCTGGAGATATGGCTGCAGACCCACGGAATCAAGTGACCGACGACCGGGACGCGCTGGCGGCGCACGGCCCGGCACCCGCCGTGATCCGCTCCGGACCACCAGGTCCGACGGGTCCGGGCCCCGACCGGTCCCCGGACCACCGTACCGGGGACCTCCTCGACGCCGCCCGTGCCGCCGCCCCCGCACCGGTGCCGCTGCCCGAGGCGGGCGGCCCGCGAGACGCGGTGACACGGCTGCGCGCGCACGGCTGCTGGTACCCCTCCGCGAACGCCGACGGCAGCGAGACCGCCTTCATCTGCGACCGGGGAGGCGTCCCCCAGCTGTGGGCCGGGCCCGTCGACGGTGACGAGGTGCGGCTGCTCGACTCCTCACCGGACCCGGTCAAGGAGGTGTCCTGGTCACCGGACGGGCGCTGGATCGCGTACACCACGGCGCCGGGCGGCGGTGAGCACTCACGGGTGCTCTGCGTACGGCCCGACGGCACCGGCCGCCGCATCCTGGCGGGAGCCGACCCGGCCAGTTCCGCCTATCTGGGCTGCTGGGCCCACGACGGCTCGGCCGTCGCCGTCACCGTCGCGGCTCCGGCCGCCGCCGCGTACGGCGCCCTCGCGAGGCAGGCCCTGACGGACTCCGGCCCCGCGGACGACCGGCTCGCCGGGATGCGCCCGGCGGCCGACTGGGCGGACCGGGACGGCCACGCCACGCTCCTCGGCCCGGCCGCGTACGACGCCGCCTCGGGGGTGGCGCCGGACGGGACCCCGGCCGGCACCACGGCACCGGCGGCCCGGCCCGACGGCGGCCTGTCGGTCTACCTGATCGATCCCGACGCCCTGGCCTCGCCCGTCCTGCTCACCACCGAGACCCACGCCGCCTCGCTGCGCGCGTGCGACCTCAGCCCCGACGGCGGTCTCGCGCTGCTGCGCCGGGGGCCGCGCGGCCGGCGCGAGGCGGTCGTCCTGCGCACCGCCGACTCGGTGACCACCCTCGTCGTGCCGGTCGCCGACGGCGACCCGTGGATCGGCCGGTTCTCCCCGGACGCGCGGACACTGTGGCTGCGCAGCAACGACGACCGCGAGTACGCGGCACTCCTCGCGGTGGCCCTGGACGCCGACGGCGGGCCGCACACGGTGTCGGTCGCGGCGGAGCGTGCCGCAAGCGACCTGGAACTCCTGGCGCTGGCCCACGACGGCCGCACCGCCGCGCTCGCCTGGAACGTGCGCGGCGCGAGCGAACTGGAACTCGTCGAGACCTTCCCGACGGGGCGGACCCCGGACGGCACGGGCCCGGCGCGGCCGTTGCCCCTGCCCCACGAGGTCGTCACCCGCGTGACCGCCGCCGGTGCCGGGCGCCTGCTGCTCGCGCTGTCGGGGTCGCAGCGCCGTCCGGGCCTGTGGTGGGCCCACGAGGGCGTGTCGCTGCTGCGCACCCCATGGTCCTCCCGGAACGAGGACGCCGTCCCGCCGGGCCGCCCACCGGTGCGCCCCGTCCCGGTGCTCCTGACCGCGCGGGACGGGCTGCCCCTGAGCGGCTGGTACTACCGGGCGCCGGGGCGTGCCCCCGACGAACCGGCACCCTGTGTGATCCACCTGCACGGAGGCCCGGAGGAACAGGAACGCCCGGTGTTCAACCCGCTTTACCACGAGCTGGTCGGGCGTGGCCTGGACGTCTTCGCCCCCGACGTCCGGGGCTCCCTGGGACACGGCCGCTCGTTCGTCGACGCCGACCTGGGCGCGGGCCGCTTCGCCGCCCTCGACGACGTCGCGGACTGCGCGGTCCACGCGGTGACCGCGGGCCCCGCCGATCCCACGCGGCTCGCGGTCATGGGCCGCTCGTACGGCGGCTATCTGACGTTCGCCTCCCTCGTGTGGCACCCGGACCTGTTCCGCACCGGAGTCGCCGTCTGCGGCATGTCCGACTTCCTCACCTTCTTCGCCGGTACGGAGCCGTGGATCGCGGAATCGGCGGCGCACAAGTACGGCCACCCGGAACGCGACCGTGAGCTGCTGCACGCCCTGTCGCCGATGAGCCGCATCGACGCGCTGCGCGTCCCGCTGCTGGCCGTCCACGGCGAACACGACACCAACGTGCCACCGGGGGAGTCCCAGCAGTTCGTACGGGCCGCGCGGGAACGGGGCGTCCACGCGGAACTGCTGACCCTGCGCGACGAGGGGCACGACTTCCTGCGCGCGGACAACCGGCGTCTGTTCCGCCGCGCCGCGGCCGACTGGATGCAACGGCACCTCCACACGTGACCCCCCGCCTCATCAAGGGGGAGCGGGATCGCCTGAACGAGGCCGCGGCGGGCGCCGTATCCGAGGACGCGGGCCGCGCAGACCCCGCCCTCGCCCGCGGGACGGAAGGAGAACCAGGTGCCGACACCGCCCGACCCCGAACAGCCGCCGCCCGGACCGGTCCTGGAGCCCGTCAGGGTCGTACGCCTTCGCCGCTTCGACGCCCTCGCGGAACTCATGCGGGAGATCCGGCCCGATCCGGTGACCCACGAGGACGACACCCGGGAACTCCCGCCCGTACCCGCCCCGGTCCCTCCCCCCTCGGGTACCCCCGGCCCGAGCGCGGGCCCGCGCCGGGCCACCGTGGCCGCGGCCGTCGTGGCGGCAGCCCTCGTCGGCTTCGGCTGCGCCCTGCTCCTCACCGGCCGCCAGATGACCGCCGCGACCGCCGGCCCGGCCCCGCCGGTCACGACCGCACCGCCGGCCACCGCACCAGGCGGCCCGTCGGCCCCCACCACGTCGGCCGGACCCACGGCCCCCGCCACCGCGCCCGACCCCGACGGCCCCGGCACCCTCCGCCGGGGCGACACCGGGCCCGACGTCGCCGACCTGCAACAACGCCTGCTGCGCGTCCCGGACGTCTACCGCGACGGCTCCACCAGCGGCACCTACGACACCACGCTCACCGAGGCCGTGGCCCGCTTCCAGCTCTGGTACGGCGTCAGCGGCGACGAGAGGGGTGTGTACGGGAACGACACGCGCCGCGCGCTGGAGTCCCGCACCGGCGTCGGCGACGATTCATGAGTGGCACACCGGGCACACGGGGACCACCGCGCGGCCCGCGCGGGCCGGGGCACCGGGCGGCGGCGGACGGGAGCGGAGCGGCATGGCGGACGAGAGCGGCACGCGGGGCCGGCAGGGGCGACCGGACCTGGACGGCTTCTTCGACCGGCTGGACCCGGACATGTGCGTGGTGACCGCCGCGGCGAGCGGCAGGCGCGCCGGTTGTCTGGTCGGCTTCGCCTCGCAGTGCTCCATCCAGCCGCCCCGGTTCGCCGTCTGGCTGTCCAAGGTCAACCAGACCTACCGGGTCGCCCGGGCCGCGCAGTTCCTCGCCGTCCATCTGCTCACCCGCGACCAGCGGGACCTCGCGGAACTCCTCGGTGGCGAGACGGGCGACGAGGTCGACAAGTTCGCGGGGCTCGCCTGGCGGGAGGGGCGGGGCGGCACCGCCGTCCTGGAGGACACGGCGGCCTGGTTCGTGGGTGCCATCCTCCAGCGCACCGACGGCGGCGACCACGTCGGCTTCGTGCTCGACCCCGTCGAGTGGGGCGAGGGCCGCGGCGGCCCCCTGTTGCGCCTGTCCGACGCCGTCACCATCGACGCCGGCCATCCCGTGGACTGAGCGCGGCCGGCCCGGACCGATCCGGACGCCGCCGTCAGCCCTCCGCGGCCTCCGTGGCGTCCCGCACGTCCTCCAGGGGCATCCGGATGTCGAGCACGCACACGTCGTCGCGCCGTTCGTCCGCCAGCATCGCCGCGAGCAGCGCGTCCAGGGACCCGGACTCGCCGCGGCCGTGGGCGCGCACCGCCTCGGCCAGCCGGGCGAAGCCCGCGTCCAGGCCCTCGCCGGGGCGTTCGACCAGGCCGTCGGTGTAGAGCAGCAGCCGGTCGCCGGGCTCCAGGCGCAGCTCCCGCGACTCGTACGCGGGGGCTGCCGTCGCGCCGAGCAGCATGCCGCCGGGCCGGTCGAGGAAGCGGACCTCGCCCCGGCGCACCAGCAGCGGCGGCGGGTGCCCCGCCTGCGCCCAGGCGAGGACGTGCTGGTCGGGGTCGTACCGGGCGAGCACCATGGTGGCGCTGATCTGGCTGTCGCGGGAGTGCAGCAGGAGCTGGTTGAGCCGCGCCAGCGCCCCGGTGAGCGAGGAGCCGGTGCTGACCATGCCCTTCGCGGTGAACCTGAGCTGGGCCATGGTGGCCACCGCGTCGATGCCGTGGCCCGCCACGTCGCCGACCACGAACAGCGCGTCGTAGTCGGGCAGTTCGATGGCGCTGAACCAGTCCCCGCCGACGTGGATGCCGGCCTGCGCGGGCAGGTAGGCGACCTCGACGCGCAGCCCGGCCAGCCGCACCGGCTTGCTGGGCAGCGGCAGCAGGGCGTGCTGGAGCCGGGCCGCCAGGGCCCGTTCGGCCTGGAGGATGCCGCGCTGGAGCAGCATCGCGCGCTCGCTCTCCACCAGCGCGAGTTCCGCGCTGCGCTGCGCGGTGAGGTCCTGGACGAAGCCGTGCACCTCTACCGGGGTGCCGTCGGGCGTGGTGGCGGCCTCGGCGACCATCCGTAGGTGCCGGACCCCCTCGGGCGTCTCGATGCGGAACGGCACGTCGAACGGGCGGGCGCGGGAGACGAGTTCGGCGATCGCGTGGGCCAGCGGCCCGGTGTCGTCGGGCAGTACCAGGTCGGGCAGCTCCTCCAGGCGGACCGGCCGTTGCCCGGGGCACAGGCCGAGCACGGCGTACGTCTGCGTGGCCCAGGAGGTCTCCTGGGTGATCAGGTTCCAGTTGGCCCAGCCGAGGTTGCCGAGCCGCTGCACGTCGGCCAGGCGCTGCTCCTGGCGCTCGACCGGGTCGTGCCGCAGCCAGGTCACCACCAGGCACTCGCCCAGCGGAGCGGCCCGCACCGTGTAGGTGGCGGTCACGGGCACCCCGCCGACCACGTCCTGGTAGGCGAACGGCTCGCCCTCGAAGGGGACTCCGGTCTCCAGGGCCTGGAGGTAGCCCCGCCACAGCGGTTCGCCCGCGACCGACGGATAGCTCTCCAGGACACGCCTGCCGACCATGTCGCGGCCGGTGCGGCCGAACACGTCGACCGCCCCCGGGGTGGCGGCGTCGATGAGGTAGTCCTCCACCTCGCCGGAGGGGGTGCGCAGCGGGGTCAGCAGGATCGCCGCGTCCGGCAGTGCGTCGAACACCGCCTGCACGGTGTGGGAGACGTCCCCGGGCGCGCCGCCGCGCGGGTTGTCGAAGGCCCGCAGCCGGCCCGCGCACAGCCGGGCCACGGCCCGCAGCAGCTCCCGCTCGCGCCGTGTGAACGGCTCGCCGCGCCGGCGGAGCACCCCGAGGGCGACGCACGCGGTGTCCCCGGCCGGCACGGGCAGCCAGGCCCGGGTGGGCCACCGCTCCGGCGGATCGCCGATGAGCAGGTACTGGGCGCGGTCCAGGGCGATGTCCTCCAGCCAGCGCGGCTCCCCGGACTCCAGGGCGTCCAGCGCGGCCACGCTGGTCGCCGGGGGGAGCCGGCTCCACTGGGCGGCGAGGGTGGGGTCGACACCGGCGTACCCGATCAGCGCGAGCCCGCCCTCGGGCGGCCGCTCGTACAGCATCACCGCGTCGGCGCCCGCCTCGGACGCGAGGTGGTCCAGCAGGCATCCGGCCAGCTCGTGCGGCGAGCCGACCCGGAGCAGGTCGCGGCCGATGTCTCCCAGGGCGCCCGTCAGGTCCGTGGAGCTGGCGGGCACGCTCTCCCAGGAGCGGACGGCGGCGGCCGGGGCCGGCGTCGGGGGCTGCTGCCGGGGCGGCAGGGCGCCCAGGGTGAGCCAGCACTGTTCGAGGAGGGTGCGGTTGCCGTCCTTGGCGCGCTGGACCAGCTCCTGGTGGGCGGCGTCCGGGGTACAGGATGTGACGGCCATCAGCACGCCCTTGGCCCGCTCCAGGACCGCGGAGGTGGCGGCCACGTCCCGCAGCCGTTCCAGTTCGGCGCGCTGCCGGGCCACGACCTTGGCCAGCGCCGCGAGATCGGCGCCGGTTCCGCCGTCCACCGGAGGCAGGGGCTCGCTCGTCACGCGATGAGCATGGCACATCCGGGCGCGTTCGATCACTCGTCTGCCGGGTCGGGATTCACACGACCGGTGGACACGACCGGCGGCTCCGGAAGCGGTGGGGGAGGCGCCTGGGCAGGGCAGGGCGAGGGAGTGGTGAGGGAGCGGCCTGGCCGGGTCAGCGGACCGTGACGCGGGCGGCCAGCGCCTCGCTGACCGCGCGGACGCTGCGCGCGATGTGCTGCAACTGCAACACCTCCGCCGCGTACAGCTTGATCGTGTGCTCGATCACCGATTCGGGCAGTCCGAGCACGGGCAGTTCGGTCCGCGCGGTCTGGAGGGCGGTCCGCGCGACCCGTATCTCCTGCTGCACCTGGATCTGCGCGTGCCGGGCCAGCAGGACCGGGTGCCGGATGAGCGCCGGGTAGCTGGCGTAGCGCGCGGGGATCAGCTCGCGCAGCCACTTGGCGGCCGAGCGCTCCCAGTCGTACGAGCCCGGCGTCTTGACCTGACAGGGCCAGTCTGGGCTGATGCGCGTGCTGGTCAGGGGCATGTTCATCGCTTCCGGTGTGCGGCGTCGGAGGGTGGTCGACGGGTTCGGGGCGGCCCCGGTCTAGGGGATGACCGGGGCCGCCACGGGCGCGTCGCGCAGACGACGCGCCCCGGTACACCCCGGGCGCCGACGTGGGTAGGGGACGGCGGCAGGGGGTGTCCGTGCGCGGGCCCCGGGCGCGGGGAACCGGCGCTGCGTGCGGTGGGGCGTGCGCATGGGCGGTCCGTCGGCTTTCTCGGGGCGGTGGGCGGGGAGCCCGCCGAGCAGTATTTATATATGCCGATCGCTTTGCAAGGCGTATGAAAACATTCATGCGCGTTATGGGGTGAATCGTCCCCGTCCACGGCACGGATGACCGCAAGATCTTCACGGATGCCCGGAAGCGGGCGAGAGGAACGGCCGTACCGGCCCCGGTTCAGTCCCTGAGGAAGAACTGGTGCTGCTCGGAGAGCTGCTCGTACTTCTCCAGCCGGGCCTGAGTGCGCTCCGGATCGGCGTCGGTCATGGCCTGCAACAGCGCCGCGGCCAGCACCCCGGGCGCGGCGTAGGAGTCGAACACCAGCCGGGAACCGGTGCCGGTGGCGAAGGTGACATCGGCCTCGTCGGCCAGCGGCCCGAGCGCCAGGTCCGTCACCAGGGCGACCTTCAGACCCGCGCCGCGCGCCACCCGGACGGCGTGCAGCGTCTCCTGGGAGTGCCGGGGCATGGCGAAGGCCAGCACCCAGCTGCCGCCGGCCTCGCGGGACTGCAACAGCGCGTCGTAGGCCACGCTGCCGCCGCGGGTCACCAGCCGCACGTCCGGGTGGATACGGCGGGCCGCGTAGCCGAAGTACTCGGCGAGCGACACCGAGATCCGCAGGCCCAGCACGGTCAGCGGGGTGGAGCGGGACAACTCGCGGCCGACGTGGATCACCCGGTCGGGGTCGGCGAAGTCCCGCCGCAGGTTCTCCAGGTTCTCGATCTCGGCGTCCACGGCCGCCTGCAACTCGTTGGCCCGGTTCTCCTCGCCGGGCCCGCCCGCGAGGCTGCTCAGCGCGATCGACTGGAGCTTCTCGCGCAGCGCCGGGTAGCCGCTGAAGCCGACGGCGGCGGCGAAGCGGGTGACGGAGGGCTGGCTCACCCCGACCCGGTCGGCGAGCTCGGTGATCGACAGGAACGCGGCCTCGGTGATGTGCTCGATCAGGTACTGGGCGATGCGCCGCTGCCCCGGCGACAGACGCGGGCCGTCGAAGAGTTCCCTGAGCCGGGAGGTCGGGGCGGCCTCGGCCGCGGGCACCGTCCTGCCCGACGTGATCGCTGATGCCTGTGCGCGTGCCTGCTGCGGCGAGGGCACCGGTCGGCCTCCTTTGTCTGCCACGAGGACTCAACATAGCTCACCGACCGTCGTGACCAGGGGGTTGAGACGCCGGGCTCACCGCCGGTACAGGCCGATGGAATGGCCCACTTCGCCGACCGGCCGGCTGCTCGCCAGCAGCTCCGCGAGCCGGCCGCGCGCCTTGGCGGCGGCGGAGTCCGACACCGCCAGCAGCCCGTGCACCCGCTCCGGCGGCACCGTGCGCGGATCCGCCGCGTGGATGCCGTACGACGCCGGGACGCCGCTGCCCTTGTACACCAGCCACACCCGCTCGCCCGGGTACCGCTCCCGGAGCCGGTCGGCGAGCCGGCCCAGGTCCTGGCCCCAGTCCACGTTCGAGTCGTGCAGCAGCCGGTGGGTGTGCGCCGGACCGCCGAACGCCTCGTTGGCGTACGGCAGGTAGTACGGGAACGTCCGCAGCGAACTCACCGCCGCCCACAGCACCAGGGCCCCGGCCAGGAGCCCGCGCCACCGCCACCGGAGGGTCGGTACACAGGCCGCCGCCACCGCGAGGAACACCGGTACGCACAGCGCGTACCGGGTGCCGAAGTCCCGCGACCCCGTCATCGCCGCCGCGAGCAGCACCAGGGGCGGCACCAGCACATACGGGGCCGCCGGACGCAGCCGCCGTACCGCCACCACCGCGACGGCACCGGCCGCGCCCAGCGCCAGCAGCCCGAGCGGGGTCTTCACCAGCAGGGCGGTCGGCAGGTAGTACCAGAGCGAGCCGGTGTACAGGTGCCCGAACAGATACCCCTGCCAGGGCTGTTCCTCCAGCCCGAACTGCACCCGCATCCCCGCCCGGTACGCCGGCGGCACCGGCAGCAGCTCCACCAGCCGCGCCCGCGGCCCGTGCGCGGCCGGCACCGGCCCGGCGGGTTCGAACCGCAACCGAGGGTCGACGACCAGGTACACGGCCCACACCACGGCGAGGGCCACGACCGCGACGACGGCGGCGGCCACCAGCGCCGACACCGCCGGACGCCGTGCCCCGAGCCGGGGCGGGGGCCACCGCCGCGAGACCGGGGCGGACCGGTGGGCGGCGAGGGCGGACACCGCCGCCAGCGCCATCAGCACCGGTACCGCGGGCAGGGCGCTCATCTTGGTCGCCGTGGCCGCGCCCAGCGCCGCCCCCGCGAGTGGCAGGTACAGGACGGGGCGGTGCCGGGCCCGCCACGCCAGCCAGGCCGCGGTCAGGACGCATCCGGCCGTCGGCAGGTCCAGCGTGGCCAGGGAACCGTGCGCGATCACGTCGGGCGAGAACGCGTACAGGGCGAGCGCGACCAGGCCGCCCGCCCTCCCCGTCAGGTCCCGGGCGAAGGCGGACACCACCAGCCCGCACAGCAGCGTCAGCGTGATCACCGGCAGCCGCGCCCACAGCATCAGCCGCCAGGGATCGTTGCCCGACCCGTACAGCAGGTGCCGGCCCACCTGCCCCTGGTCGCCGGTGTACGACGGGTCGTAGTGCGGGTCCGCCGCCGCCACCCCGGCCGCGATCAGCAGCTTCCCGAGCGGCGGATGCTCGGGGTTGTACCGCAGCCGGTGCTCGCGCACGTAGTCGGTGGCCGTGGCGACGTACACCGGCTCGTCGATGGTGGGGGTCTGCCGCACCGCCGTGGTGACCATCGCCGCGGCCATCTGCCCGAGGAGCAGGACGGCCAGGACCGGCGGCAGCCACCGCCGGTGCCGGCGCAGCCGGGCCCACCGCCCCGACGGGCCCTGTCGTACCGGGACCGCGGCGGGTGCGGCGGGGGTGAGGACCGGGTGCTGTTCGCGCGCCATCATCCGTCCCGCGGCGGAAGGGGCCGTGCGGGGGCGGGCGGGCTCGGGGGCCTGATCACGGCCCTACCGTCGCACCGCCGCCCCCGCGGCCGTCACCGCCGCACGAGTCGCACCGGCAGACCTTCTGCCGTGTACACGGGTACGGCCCGCAGCCCGCCCAAGTTCACCTCGATCCGCTCGAACCGCCCGTCCGGGACGCGGCGAGGACCGGCGGTGAGGCTCAGGCGCCGGGCGTGTGTGCCGAGGGTGGATACGCGGGCCGGGCCGACCTGACGAACGCGACCGGGTCACGGCCCCGCCGGCCGGCGGCGGACCACCGGTTCGCGGGAGCGGTACGCCGGCCGTCGGGGGGCCATCGGTTCGCGGGGAGGCACGCCGGCCGGCGGCGGTACGTCAGCTCACGGACGCAGGACACCGGTGCCGGCGGCGGCACGTCAGCTCACGGGACGCAGCACACCGGCCGGCACCACCAGGTCCGCCCACTGCCGTGTCGTCGCGACCAGGTCGGCGTTGCGCTGGTCCGAGCCCAGCACCCAGGCCACGGCCGCCTCGTGCTCCTTGCCGAACTCCTCGTGCCGGGCGACCAGCCGGCGGATCCGCTCGTCCTCGGCGATCTCGCAGAACCACACCTCGTCCAGGCATTTCCGCACCCGCGTCCACGAACCCTCCCGCAGCAGCAGGTAGTTCCCCTCGGTCACCACCAGCCGGGCCCGCGGCGGCACCGGGATCGCGCCCGCGAGCGGCTGCTCCAGCACCCGTTCGAACCCCGGCGCGTACACCACCTCGTCGGTCTCCTCACGCAGCCGCCGCAGCAGCGCCGCGTACCCGGCCGCGTCGAAGGTGTCCGGCGCGCCCTTGCGGTCCCGGCGGCCCAGCCGGTCCAATTCGGCGTCCGCGAGGTGGAAACCGTCCATCGGCACGTGCGCCGCCCACGGCGGGTCGTCGCCGTTCAGCGCGTCCACCAGCCGCTCGGCCAGCGTCGTCTTACCCGAACCGGGGCTGCCCGCGATGCCGAGCAGGGCACGCCGGCCGTCCCGGGGCAGGGCGCGGGCACGGCCGAGGAGGTCGTCGAAGGTCAGCGGCACACAGAGAGTGTGGCATTTCCCGCCCGCCAGGAGTGTGGCGTGCGCCACCCACTGGAGGGCCGCTTCGCGGGGAACAGTCCGGATATGACTCAGCTCGGTCTGCCCGACACCATCCAGGCCTGTCTCTTCGACCTCGACGGGGTCGTCACCAAGACCGCCGTCGTGCACGCGGCGGCCTGGAAGGAGACGTTCGACGCCTTCCTGCGTGACTACGAGGGGGAACAGGGGCGGCCGTTCGACGCCGTCACCGACTACGACGAGTACGTCGACGGCCGTCCCCGCGCCGACGGCGTCCGCGCCTTCCTCGCCTCACGCGGCATCCACCTCCCCGAAGGCGGCCCGGACGATCCGCCGGACGCCCGCACCGTGCACGGCCTCGGCAACCGCAAGAACGACCTGCTGCTGGAGAAGATCCGCACCGGCGGGGTCGAGGCCTACGAGGGCACCCTGCGGTACCTGGAGGCGGTCCGCGCCGCCGGGCTGCGCACCGCGATCGTCTCCTCCAGCGCCAACTGCCGGGACGTGCTGCGCGCGGTCGGCGCCGAGCACTTCTTCGACGTACGGATCGACGGCGTGGTCGCGGCCGAGCGGAACCTGCCGGGCAAGCCGCACCCCGACACCTTCCTCGCCGCCGCCCGGGACCTCGGCGTCGAGGCGTCCCGCGCGGCCGTCTTCGAGGACGCGCTGGCCGGCATGGACGCCGGCCGCGCGGGCGGCTTCGGCCATGTCGTCGGCGTGGACCGGGTGGGCCAGACCGACGCGCTGTACGCGCACGGCGCCGACATCGTCGTCAAGGACCTGGCCGAACTGGGAGGCAAGCAGTGATCACCGACCGCTCCTACGGCGTCGAACCGTGGACCGTCCGGGAGACCGCCCTCGACCTCGACGTCCTCGCCCAGAGCGAGTCGGTGTTCGCCCTGTCCAACGGGCACGTCGGCTGGCGCGGCAACCTGGACGAGGGCGAACCGCACGGCCTGCCCGGCAGCTACCTCAACGGCGTGCACGAGGTGCACCCGCTGCCGTACGCGGAGGCCGGCTACGGCTACCCGGAGTCCGGACAGACCGTCATCAACGTCACCAACGGCAAGGTCATCCGGCTGCTGGTGGACGACGAGCCGTTCGACCTGCGCTACGGCCGGCTCGTCGCCCACGAACGCGTCCTGGACCTGCGCCGCGGGGTGCTGGAGCGGACCTGCGAGTGGACCTCCCCGGCCGGCTCCACGGTCCGGGTGCGCTCCACGCGGCTGGTCTCGCTGACCCAGCGGGCGGTGGCCGCCGTGGCGTACGAGGTGGAGGCCGTCGGCAGCCGCAGCCGGGTGGTGATCCAGTCCGAGCTGGTCGCCAACGAGAGCCTGCCCGACCCCGACGGCGACCCGCGCGCGGCGAAGGCGCTGAAGTCCCCGCTGGAACAGGAGGACGGCTTCGCCTCCGGCAACCGGCTGCGGCTGGTGCACCGCACCCGGCGCAGCGGTCTCAGGGTCGCCGTGGCCGCCGACCACGTCGTCACCGGACCCGAACGCACCACCAGCCGCAGCGAGAGCGGCATCGACGTGGCCCGGCTGACCGTCACCTCCGTACTGGAACCCGGACAGACCCTGCGGATGGAGAAGCTGGTCGCCCACGGCTGGTCCGGCACCCGGTCGCTGCCCGCGATGGCCGACCAGGTCGACGCCGCGCTCGCCGCCGCCGGACACGACGGCTGGCAGGGCCTGCTCGACGACCAGCGGGCCTGTCTCGACGACTTCTGGGACCGCGCCGACGTCGAGGTGGAGGGCGACGAGGAGATCCAGCAGGCCGTCCGGTTCGCGCTGTTCCACGTCCTCCAGGCCGGCGCCCGCGCCGAGCAGCGCGCCCTCCCCGCCAAGGGACTCACCGGCTCCGGCTACGACGGGCACGCCTTCTGGGACACCGAGATGTTCGTGCTGCCCGTCCTCACCCACACCGCGCCCGCCGCCGTCGCCGAGGCCCTGCGCTGGCGGTACAACACCCTGGACGAGGCCCGCGAACGCGCGGCCCAACTCGGACTCGCCGGCGCCGCGTTCCCCTGGCGGACCATCGCCGGCCCGGAGGGCTCCGCGTACTGGCCGGCCGGCACCGCCGCCTTCCACGTCAACGCCGGCATAGCCGACGCCGTCATCCGGTACGTGGAGGCCACCGGCGACACCGCCTTCGAGCGCGAGACCGGCGTCGAACTGCTGGTGGAGACCGCCCGGTTGTGGCGCTCGCTCGGCCACCACGACACCCACGGCGTCTTCCACCTCGACGGCGTCACCGGCCCCGACGAGTACAGCGCGGTCGCCGACGACAACACCTACACCAATCTGATGGCCCGCCAGAACCTGCGCGCCGCCGCCGACGCCGTCGAACGCCACCCGGACCAGGCGCGGCGGCTCGGCGTGGACGAGGAGGAGAGCGCCGCCTGGCGGGACGCCGCCGACTCCATGCACATCCCCTACAACGCCGAACTCCGCGTCCACGAACAGCACGCCGGCTTCACCCGCTACCAGCGCTGGGACTTCGAGGGCACCCACCCCGACCAGTACCCGCTGCTGCTCCACTTCCCCTACTTCGACCTCTACCGCAAGCAGGTCGTCAAACAGGCCGACCTGGTGCTGGCCATGTACACCTGCGGCGACTACTTCGAGCAGGAGCACGACGAGGAGCAGATCGCCCGGAACTTCGCCTACTACGAGCCGCTGACCGTCCGCGACTCCTCCCTGTCCGCCTGCTGCCAGGCCGTCATCGCCGCCCAGACCGGTCACCTGGACCTCGCCTACGCCTACACCGCCGAGGCCGCGCTGATGGACCTCCAGGACCTGGAGCACAACACGCGGGACGGGCTGCACATCGCCTCCCTCGCCGGCACCTGGATGGCCCTGGTCGCGGGCTTCGGCGGCATGCGGCACGACGGCGACCGGCTGCGGTTCGCACCCCGCCTGCCCGAGCGGCTGCGCCGCCTCGCCTTCACCATCCAGTTCCGTGGACGCCGGCTGCGGGTGGACATCGGCGCGGACAAGGTGACGTACGCACTCCTGGACGGCCCGCCGCTGACGCTCCGCCACCACGGCGAGCCGCTCACGGTCGGCACCGACGACCCGGCCGTCCGCGCGGTACCACCGGCACCGCGACGCCCCACGCCCCAACAGCCGGCGCACCGGGGCCCGGGCGGTGGGGAAGGCGGCGCGTTCGGCGGGTGAGCGGCTGCCGGCCGGGGCCGGCCGGGGCGAGGAGGGCACCGGGTGCGGGGTGTGGGCCGGCGTCTGAGGCTGCCGCGCGGCGGACGGGGGCGGGGTGTCGGACGGGGCCGGGTGCGGGTGGTGGAC
>NZ_BMUI01000048.1:37890-38019 GCF_014650115.1 Streptomyces olivaceoviridis
GGCTCCGCGCCGGGTGGCGGCTGAGGGTGCCGCGTGCCGGACGGGGGGGCGGGGTGCCGGACGGGGCCGGGTGCGGGTGGTGGACGGGCTCCGCGCCGGGTGGCGGCTGAGGGTGCCGCGTGCCGGACG
>NZ_BMUI01000049.1 GCF_014650115.1 Streptomyces olivaceoviridis
GAAATCTTCATCGACGGCGGCGCCAACCAAGTCTGACCACCACCAACGCACCCACCCCACACCCACCGCAGCACACCGGCAGGGGGCGCGGCACCGTCCTGGGCCCGCGCCCCGTCCGCCGCACATCACCGCGTCCCAGTACGCCCTCACCCGCCCAGCAGGACATGCCCCGGAAGGCCGAGGCCGCGGACAAGGAGAGTCATGAGCGATCGCCTCACCCCAGCCGGCCCCCGGGGCGGGTCCGTGTCCCGAACGTCCGAGCCGAACAGCCGGAGCGGATGGCCGGCCGTGGGAGCCGCGGCGACGATGTCGTTCGTGCTGGTGCTCTCGGAGTTTCTTCCTGTGGGCCTGCTGCCCGCCATCGGCGACAGCCTCCACGTGAACACCGGCACCGCGGGACTCCTCGTGGTCGTCCCCGGACTGGCCGCGGCCGTGGCCGCGCCGCTGCTCACCGTAGCCTCAGGCCGGCTCGACCGCCGGCACGTCCTGCTCACCCTCGCCGCACTGATCACAGTGTCCAACGGCCTGGCCGCCCTGGCGCCCAACATAACCGTCATGATCGCCGCACGCCTGCTCCTGGGTCTCGGCGTCGGTGGCTTCTGGGCCATGGGAGCCGGAGTCGGCAGCCGTCTCGTCCCTCCCGCTGACGCGGACCGCGCGGCTTCGTTCATCACGGCGGGCATCTCGGCCGGAACCGTCGTCAGTCTCCCGCTCGGTGCCCTGGTCGGTCACCTCGCCGGATGGCGCGCCGCCTTCGACATCGCCGCCGTCGCGGCACTGCTGACACTGGTCTTCCTCAGGTTCGCACTGCCCACCCTGAAGCCGACCGACACCGTGAGTCCGGCCTCGCTCGGCAACGTCCTGCGCACCCCGTCCGCCGCCCTCGCCCTGCTGGCCACCGCCGTCGCCTTCTTCGGCCACTTCACCGCCTACACCTACATCACCCCTCACCTCCAGCAGCACGCCCACTTGAGCGCCGGCGCCGTCACCGCCGTGCTCCTCGGCTACGGACTGGCGGGACTCGCGGGGAACTTCCTCGTCGGCCTCATCGCCGGGCGTTCCCTACGCGCCCTGGCCGCCCTCACCGGCCTCGTCCTCGCCACAGCGGTCCTGCTGCTCACCGTCACCACCTCGACCCCCTTCGTGATCGTCCTCGTCCTGCTGTGGGGCGCGGCCTTCGGAGGGGTGCCCCCTATCGGGCAGGCCCGGGTCATGCGCCTGTTCCCGCAGGCCCCCGAGGCCGCCTTGGCCCTCCTCGTCACCGCCTCGCAGACCTTCCTCGCGGTCGGCTCCTTCACCGGTGGCGTCCTGACCGACCACCACGGGACCACCACCGCCTTCGCGTTCGGCGCCCTCGTGGTGCTGCTCAGCGCCCTGGTCCCGGTTCGCACCCGCTGAACGGCACGGTGATCGACGCCGCCGAGGCACGATCCCCGCCGCATGGTTCGGAAGCATGCGTGAAGTCGCCCGGTGAGGGGTATGTGATGCATCAACAAAATGGGGGTGCCGTGACGGACGAACCACCCCGGTGGCTTACGGCGACCGAGGAGCGAGCATGGCGAGGTCTGCTACGTGCACTTGAGCGACTGATCACACATACCGAGCGTCCCTTGCGGAGTCAGTTCAGACTGTCCGCCGCCGACTACTCGGTGCTGGCCGAGCTGACCCGCGTCCCCGACGGCCGACTGCGCGTTCTGGAACTCGCGAGGGAACTCGGATGGGAGAAGAGCAGGCTGTCCCACCACCTGGCGCGCATGACGCAACGCGGCCTCGTCGACCGCGAGGTCTGCGACAGTGACCGCCGCGGGGTGTACGTAAGGGTCACACCGGCCGGCCACGAGGCCTTAGTGTCAGCCGCACCTCGCCACGTGGAGGACGTCCGGAGCCTCTTCCTCGACCACCTGACCCCCGGCCAAGTAGCCCTGCTGGCGGAGATCACCGAGGAACTGATCGAGAACCTCACACGGATTCCCGACACCCCCTGACACTCCGGCCCACTCCGCCGGGGTGCTCGGCCCTTCCTGCCGCGAGGTTCCGCACCCGGGCACCGCCCAGCTGCGTCGCCGGGCGCGCACCTGCGCAACCGGGGCTGTGGCCCGGGGAGATACGGGTACGGATCGCCACCGTCTGCGTGGGCGGCGCGTTGGTCTGCCGGGACCGCCTCACGGCAGACATCGCTCTGTCCGCGATGGACGTCGTGGCAGTGGGAGCCCGCCTTCCCGGTGCCGGCCCTCGCCCTCAGCAACGGGCGCCGTCTGTCCGCGTGTTCTCTGAGGTCGAGCACAGGCGTTGACCACCGAGAACCTCCACGCCCATCACCCACAACCACATCGTCGGCGTCGGCGTCGGCGTCGGCCAAGAACTGTTCCCGCCTGGCACCGGCCTCGACGCTGTCTACGTCCGCGACGGTACCCTCACCGTTTCCGAGGCCAAGCGCTGCGCCGCCGCCGAGCCGCCCGCAGCCGGCAGTACACCCGCACGACCACCCACTCCCGGCCCCGACCACTCCCCCGGCCCCGCTCGCGCCCCCGGCAGCCCGCACCCGCGGCGGCATGCGTCGGGCCGGAGCAGGGACTGATGCGCACCAAGCAGTGCCGAATGGGGTGCGTGCCGGGCGCGTACGAGCGCGTCATGACGATGGCGTCGGACGTTCCCGCCGGTCGCCGGGGTGCGCGACCGCGCGTTCGGCGGCGGTGCCTGGGGCGCGGCGGAGCATCCGACTGCCACCGGGCCCGGGGGGGGGGATGGGGGTCAGCGTCTGCGGGCCCAGCCGGAACCGATACCGGCCACGTGCAGAGCCAGCGCGGTCAGCCCCAGCAGCATCACATTCGTCGAAGTGAACACATCGTTGGTGCCGAGATCCGCCGCGTTGATCAGAAACGACAGGAAGAACAGCACCGCCGCGACTATGCCGAGCATGAGACGAACTCCTCTCGAAGGGGGTGAAGTCCGTATGCCCGGCCACCGACTCCGCAGACGTAAGGCCGCGCCCGACTATCGCCGGCCCGCCAGGCGCGGCCCCCGCCGAGTCGGCGGGCCGGCGGTAGTGACCGTCTCAGGCGTGCGCGTGGCGAGGGCTTGCCGCCTTGTGTGATGCGGCGTGATGCGCGGGCCGGCCCGTCCTGGGGACTTCGAGGCGCCGCAGGGACAGACCCGCGGTGACGAGGAGGCCGGTGAAGACGGCGAGAAGGAGGACGCACGCCCACATCTGCCGGCTCCCCGGCGCCTGCCAGCCGGTCCAGGCGGCGCACACCGCCCACAACAGGACGCCCCCAGCGTAGAAGGAACGGACACGGTGCAGCTGCCGCACGGCCCGCAGGAACATGACGCGCTCAGTCATCGGTGCCATGCCGGGCCGTATACCCCGAAGAGCCTGGGCCACCAGGGAGTGAAGGCCACGAAGGCGGGAACGACGGCCGCAGTGCGCGGAGCTTCCGCTGACCGCCGGGCCGGGGTGACCGGTGCGAGCTGCCGCGGGTCGAGCTGGGCGCGGGAGTACGTGGCGACCACGCCGTGCGCCACCAGGCACTCACCGGCCCAGCAGCCGTGGCGCACCTCCCACACGACGGCCCGGACGCGTCCACGCAGCGCACCACGTGCACCCCCGCGCACACGGCCGTGCCGCCGTCCGGCGAGACCGTCACGGTGTCGAGCCGCGCGGCCAGGGGGCGGGAAAGCGCACCGTGTCACCCGAATCCGGGTCGAGCGCGACGAGTTCGGCGTCGGGGACACGGTCGGGAAGTGTCCGCTGCCGGTTCCGCACCCGCCCGCCGCCTACCTACCCTCGATCGAGGGACGCGGGTGTGGCACCGGGAGGACCGAGGATGACGTCGCCGAACTCTTCGGTGAGGGCCTGGAACAGCTCCATGTCCCACTCGGTCTGCGGGGTCGCCAGATGCGCGGGCGTCCCGGAGCGGGCGATCAGTTCGGCGAACCTGCCCGGTGACGTGATGGTCAGGGAACGGGCTCCTTCGGGACCGGCCTTCAGGGTGTGCGGCGTGTTCATCGGGATGGTGTAGAAGTCGCCCGAACGCAGGGTGAAGGTGTCGGTCCCGGCCCACACGGTCAGGGAGCCGGAGAGGACGAAGACGCGTTCCTCGTAGGCCGTGTGCAGGTGCAGCGGTGTGACCGAGTCACCGGGCAGGGTGATGTCCGACAGGTCGTGACGACCGTCGGTCTCCTCCGCGGTCGTGAGCACGGACAGGCGCAGGTGCCCGCCCAGGACGAACTGGCGGGAGGCCGGGACGGGCGGTGGGGAGGGGAAATCGGTCACGGTGACTGGCCTTTGCGAGGGGGTGTGCGAGGGGTACTGGGCGATGACGGGCGACCCTGGTGACGGCACGCCGCGGGCCGGGCGGTGCCGTCATGCTTCCAGCATCCTGCGGACGGCTTCGATCCGGTCGTCGATCATCCGGCTTCCCATCGCGGTTCCCGGGATGAAGTGGGCCACGTGGAACGCCTTGCCGTAGTGGCGGAGGTCGGTGGGGACCCCGGCCTGGATGAGCAGACGCGCATAGTCGAGTGCTTCGTCGCGAGTCGGGTCGATCTGGTAGGCCACGACCAGAGCGGGGGGAAGCCCGGCCAGCTCCTCCACCCGCGCGCGGGCCACAGCGGCGTGCACCGGGACGTCCGCGGCACCGGGCTCGGCGGTGCCGCGGAGGTAGTGCCCCCAAGCGATCGGCGAGTTGGCGGACTGCCATACCGGTGTGTCCCGCAGGGTCCTCATCGAGGGGGTGTTCAACCGGTCGTCGACGGTGGGGGCGTCGAGGAACTGGGCGAGCAGGCGGGGGCCCCCGCGCTCCCGCGTCAGCATCGTGAGCGCCGCGGCCAGCCCGCCCCCGGCGCTCTCGCCCAGGACACCGAGGCGGTCGGCGTCGATCCCGAGTTCACCACCCTGGTCGGCGGCCCAGACGAGGGCCGCGTAGCTGTCTTCCAGACCCGCGGGGAAGGGATGCTCGGGAGCCAGGCGGTAGTCCACGGCCACGACGATGACGCCCGCCCGCTCGGCGAGCATCCGGGCCGGCGAGTCGATCAGGGCCAGACTGCCCATGACGTAGCCGCCGCCGTGCAGGTAGAGCAGCCCGGGGAGTACGCCGGAGCGTTCGGCGGGCGCGTAGACGCGCACCCGTACGTCGCCCGCGCCCGAGGGGCCGGGGACGGCCACGTCCCGCACGGACACGGGCGTCTGTGGTTCGTGGACGGGGAGGTTCTCGGATACCAGCCGTTCCGCTTCCCGCGCCGCCGCCAGATCCGAGAGGTCTGCCGTCGGGAGAGTGGCCGCCACAGCGGCGAGCTCGGGGTCGAGTATGTGATGCATGAGGTTCCTTCGGACTCGGGGGTGCGTGAGGTGCCGCCGCGTCCGGCCGCGGAGTCGTGCGACGTGTGCCACGCCGGGCACACGTGTTCGCGTCTCCCACGCCATGGGCCGCCCCGGCAGGCACGGAAGCGTGGTTCCCGCCGGGGCGGCACCCGCGCACGGCGGGTCCGCCTTCCGGCACGGACGACGTCGGCGACCAGCACGCGCAAGCCGGTACGCCGGCCCGAGCGGCACGAACGCGCCGGGATCAGTCGAGGGTGAGGATGATGCGGTCGTGCACCTCGCCGCTCTCCAGCCGCCGGTGCGCCTCGGCGGCACTCTGCATGGGCATCAGCGTCCGCGCCTTCAGCCGGAGACGCTTCTCGGCCAGCATGGCCATGCCTTCGTCCAGGGCGCCGGGAGCACGGTCCGTCGTGGGCTCCGAGAGGACCACACCCAATTCGGCTGCTGCGGGATCCGACAGGGTGATGACCCGGTCGGGCCCTCCGGCGAGTGCGACAGCGTCGGCGAGACCGCCCTTGCCCGCCGCGTCGAAGACGGCGTCCACGGGGCCGAGTGCGCGTACCGCCCCGACGAGACCGGAGCCGTACCGCACGGGGTGCGCGCCGAGTTCCGCGGCCAGTGCGTCGTCCCGCTGCCCTACGGCGCTGATCACCTTGACCCCCTGGGCCACCGCGAGCTGTGTGGCGATCATGCCGACCGAGCCGCCGCCCCCGAGGAGCAGCAGCGTCTCCCCTGCCTTGATCCGCAGCTGGCCAAGCACGCCGGCCGCCGCCTCCACGGAGCTCGGCAGCGCCGCCGCGTCCGTCCAGGAGACGGAGCCCGGCTTGTGCGTCCAGATCGACGCCACGGCGTATTCGGCGTAACCGCCCCAGTCGAAGAGGAGAGCGGCCACCTCGTCACCGACCTCGGTCGCCGACACTCCGGGGCCCACGGCGTCGACGACGCCGGCCACCTCGTATCCGAGAACGGGAGTCTCCGGCAGGGGGAACCGCAGGTGGCCCGCGCGGATCGCCAGGTCGGTCGGGCCCACACCCGCGGCCTTGACCCGGATCCGCACCTGGGCCTCCCCTGGCTCCGGGAGCGGAACAGCCGTCCACTCCAGCACGTCCGGTGGTCCGTACCCGGTCATCACAACGGCGTTCGGCACAGTGCTCGCTCCTTGCTTCGCGGGGCCCAATGTAGTTGATGTATCACACGGATATGAATCGACCGTCGTAGCCGGTCTCGCCCCCGCGAGTGCCTCTTGCGCTCGGCCGCCCACGCCATGACCGGACCATCCCGCTGCCGCCCGTCAGGCGACACGTGCCCTCGGAATCCGGCCGGGCAGAGGTGTCGCATGTCAGCGCGCGGCCGATGGACAGGCCGTGGGCGACCTCCAGGATCACTCTGGCGGGACCGCTTCCCTGGTCGCCGGCGGCGACGATCTCCTTCTCGGTCATTGAACCGCTTCTTCGCCGAATGCCGCTCACCTCGGGAAGAGTTGATGCGTCAACAATACGAGGTGGGGTCGCCGCTGTGTCAACCCCTCTCCCGATCACCGTGGCAGGTTCGGACCACATCGGACGCCGTCGTCGAAGCGCCGGTACGGCGGCCCACCCGACGGTGCGCCATCACCACGATCCTCGTGGTCAAGGAGGTGCCCGGCATGCCGCGGATCGCGGGCGGCGAGCGCGTGAGGGACCCGTTCGGCCATCTCCGCGTCGGTCATCGCGGCGCCGGGGGCGCGATGCTTGTGATCAAGCGCGACGGCGGTGCGTCGGTTCCAGAGACCACCGCCTGGCCGGCGGCTGCATCCTGGACGTGGGTTTCGTCGCAGGACTCACTGATGCGGATCTTGTGCTTGGCCAGAGGCAGGCTGTGGGTAGCCGTGGAACGCCCCGGCCACCACGGGGATCAGCTGCCGGCCGATCTCTTCGACGGACATGGCGGCCAGCTCGGTACCGATGGGCGCCAGTGCGAGCCAGTTCAGCATGCCGGCCGCGCACCGCGTGCGGAAGATCAACTCCTCCTCGTCGACGCCGGGTAGATTGGCCGTCAGCACCCTGAGGGCATCTCGGCGGCTCCGGTCGAACTTGCCTGTCAGCCGCTGCCAGCCCTCTGGTGGATCGATCCCGACGCGCGCCACGGTCCGCATCACGGCCAGTTCCTCTCCGCCGGCCGCCAGCGCGCGCGTCATCGGCCGGGCGAACGCCGCCGCCACCTCTTGCAGCGTCGAGGTGGTGTCAAGGAAGCCGAGCTCCTGGATCTGCTCGTCCAGATAGCGTTCCAGCGCGTACTCGATCGCGGATTCGCACAGCGCCTTGAGCGACCCGAAGTGGTAACTGACCGCTGCGACGTTGGCCCCGACGCGATCGGTGATATCGCGGAGGGTCACACCCTCCTGCCCGCGTTGCGCGAGCAGCTCCAGGGCGGCCATCTGAAGGGCGTCGCGCGTGCGCTGACCAGCCGCTCGGCGTAGATCCGCCTTTTCCTCTCGCACCACGGAATTTACTCAAGCAGTCGCTTCAGTACATTGTCAAACACCTGCTCTCGCACGGTGCCCAGGCGCCCCTCCGGCTCGCTGCTCCTCCTGGTCGCGGCCGGCGACTCGGAAGTCCGCCGTCGGAATGGCAGGGGAGACAGCTGATCCGAGGGGGGAACAGGGCGGCGAGGGCGCCAGCTGACACATGTCGCCCGTACGCACCTCGGGTGTGGCAGCGGCCAGGGCCTCCGCGTCACCGTTCCGTATCCGCCCCGACGCGGCGGTCCCCGCACTCGAAGGGTGAGGTTCGGGAGTCGAACCGCCGATGCTCATGCCGAGGTGCGGAGGGCGCCGAGCGACCACCGCCGGATTCCTCGGCCGCCGCGTACTTCCCGGCCGTGTCCTTGAGGGTGCGTACCAGCATCGCGAAGTCGGCTGCACGCCCGACGCTCGGACCGTACACCAGCGAGCGCGAGCACCTGCCCACAAGCAAGCGGGAACACCCGTGGTTCGCCCCGGCTCCATGGTCACGGCCGCGGCCGACACCTTCGTCGACACCCGCTACCGGGGCGTCTCCGAACGTCCGGGCCATGCCCAAGCGCGGGTCCCCATCGCCTGGCACCTGATCGCCCAACCCGAACGCCTCGGCTCATACCAAGAGCTCGACGCCGACTGACACCGCCGTCGCCTCGACCTGCCCGCAGAACCCGCGCCCCCCATGCACACGGCCGAGGGTCAGTTGACGGCGTGGGGATCATTGCGCATATAGTTGATACATCAACGAGGTGTTGGAGTAAGCCCCACGCGCGCTCCCCTCGGGTAGGACATGCGCGCTCCCCTCGGGATGAAAGGCACGTCATGGCCGAGAACCCGTTCACCGCGCGCGGCGGGGATGGCACGCGCAGCCCGGGCCCGCCGGACTCTCCCCCGTCATCTGGTCGACGCCGAAGGACACCCGGAACCGCATTCCGATCGACGCCCGTCACATGCCGACGCTCCAGGGCGTAGTACACGGGTCCGCGCTTCGTGCGTCAAGGCGGAGGCGAACCGGCACCTCATCGAAGTCGGGGTGCGGGCAGGGCGCCGCCTTCCGTCACTCGACCCCCGGCGCCAGTTCCAACAGGTCCGAATGCCAACGCACATGTGCTGACCGCCCAGGCACGCCAGATCCCGACCGAGGAACGCATCATGGACTCCACCAGTCTTGCCCTTACGGGCTCGACGATCGACGGCGGCCTGTTCGTCGACATCACCGACTTCGCCCGGGACACACCCGCGCTGCATACCCCGATGACTTGGCTGAGCAGCTACGGCATCCTCGTCTTCGTGGCCCTGCTTGCCTTCACATGGTGGCGAGCCCGCGCCGCATCGTCTGCGGCCATGGCCTGTGCGATGGCCGGCTTCGTATCCGCCCCCATAGCTTCGCTGGTCAACACAGGTATCAAGGATGCGGTCGCTGAGACGCGGCCATGCCGGGTGTTCGCTCACGCATATGTGATCGAGACATGTCCCGGTGCGGAGGACTACTCCTTCCCGAGCAATCATGCTGTTGTCTCGTTCGCCGCTGTGGCAGCCCTGCTGGTCATCAACCGACGCCTAGGCGGAGTGGCGCTGCTCGCCGCACTCCCTCTGGCCTTTTCCCGCGTCTACGTCGGAGCCCACTACCCGCACGACGTCCTGGCCGGCGCCGTCCTCGGTATCCTCATCGGGATGCCGGTCACTCTCGCCGGCCGCCGCTACGGGACGACGGCCGTCGACTACTTGCGCAGAGGACCGGGCCGCCTCCTCGTCGGTTCGCCCCATCAGACCGCACCTCGGTCCGCGACCTGACATCGTTACCCGCCATTCGTCGGCGATCAGCCGAAGAGGGGCATCGCCGCGGCGGAGGCACGGATCGCAGGCTCGGCGGTGCCCAGCGAGGGCCCGCTCGTTCAGGGGCGAGCCCGAGTGGCGCGATGGCACTGCGAATCTTGCGGCAGGGCCACGCCCGCGTGGCGATGTGCGCCTTTGCTGCTCAGGTATGAGACCACGAACCGTCACGCACGTTACCGGAAGGGATCAGTGCTGTGCTTTTCGGTCGCAACGGAGAATTGCGCTTTATTTCGTCCATCGCGGAGGCCGCACTGCGCGGGAGAGGTAAGGCCGTATTCCTCGGTGGACGGCACGGAATCGGGAAAAGCGCTCTCCTGGACGCCGTCGCACAGATGCACGCACCGTCGTTCCGGTTATTACGGGTGACAGGTCATCCCGATGAGTCGGGCTTGCCCTTCGCCGCTGTGGAGCGGCTGCTGGCCCCGGTACGGGACAGCGTCCAAGGGCTGCCGAGACCGCAGCGGCTGGCGCTGCGCGTCGTCCTCGGGCTCGAGGAGGGCTCCACCGATCCGTTCTTCGTCCGTATGGCGGTGACAGGGGCGCTGCAAGCGGCGGCGCGGAAATGCCCTCTGATGGTGCTCGTGGACGACGTGGACTCGCTCGACAGGGAATCGGCCGGAGTCATCTCCTTCTTCTCCCGGCGGATCGACCGGGCCCCGATCTGCCTGGTGTGTGCCGGAACCGACGCGGGGAGAAGGGCCTCGGGGAAAATCGAAGGCGAGAGACTGGTCCTGGGGCCGCTCAGCCGGGTCGAGAGTCTGGCTTTCCTCGAATGGCTGGCGCCCTCCAGCTCGCCGGAGACGAGGAACCGAGTCGTCGAGGAATCCGGCGGAATTCCCCTTCTACTGCGTGACGCTTCGAATGTCTTGACGTCCGTGCAGCTCTCCGGATGTGAGCCGCTGCCGGCCAGGGGCCACACCCCGGCGTCGCCGGCCGGCATCGTGCCGGGCGGTGTGGACACCGCGGAACCGCCGGCCGATCTGGCCGTCCCCCAAGGCCCTGCCCCGGGCGCGTGCCGCGTCCGTACCCGGCCGGACGCCGGTGACGGCCATGAGCCTCATCCGGCTGTCGTGCGCCACCACATCCTCGGCACCGCGCTGTCGGACCGGGTCCTCCTCCCTGCGGCGGCAGGACGTCGTCCCCCACGGGCCGTACTCCCGTTCGAAGCGGCGGAACATGCCTTCGCCCAGGGGGACACCGATCGTCTGGCCGAACTGGTGGAGGAGACCCGCACGGTGGGCGAAACGGGAATGCAGAATCGTTACGCCAGACTCCGGGCCATCAACACCCTCGTGACCCGCTCGCCGACCGCGGCGGTCGAACAACTGCTGGCGGCGGCACGGATGCCCGACGCCGACGATCCCGCCTTCGCGATCGACACGCTGAACATGGCGGCCGCGGCCGCATGGCTCGCAGGAGACCCGTGTGCCCTGGAGGAGGTGAACGGCGCCCGCGCGAGGCTGATGGCCACGTGGGACGCACCACCGCCTTCGGAGCCGACCGGTGGCCCCGTGGCCCTGCGTGTACTGGCCGGTCCGTGGGAGGCGGTCGGCCGGGCCGACGCGGAGGGGGCCGAGGACTCGACGGGGGCGGTGTCCGCGGCCCGAGGGAGAGCGGCGAGCATGCCCCTGCCCGGCTTCCCGATGCTGCCGGAGTCCGGACCGGTGGACGACCCCGGGCGCCTCCTGGCCTTCTATGTCGGGCTCTTGCGGCGTGCCGTGAAGGACGGCGAGTGGGGATCCGTTCCGGTGGCCGCCTACTGGGCTGCCTGTCTGGAAACCTGGCTGGGACGCTGGGAACACGCCACGGACCACCTCCGCCTGGGTCTTTCGAGCGCAGAGCGGACCGGACAGGATGTCCTCACCGGCCACCTGCGGAGCCTCAGCGCCTGGCTGCACGCGGTGCGCGGTGACGTGGCGGCCTGCCGAGCCGAAGCCGAGGCGTGCCTGACGGAATCGGCCGTGCACGTGACGGACTCCGCCCGCCTGGCGGCCCAGGGCGCCCTGGTGTTCGCCGCACTGAGCCAGGGCAGACCGGAGGAGGCGCCCGGACTGCTGCCGTTGCCCCCCGTCGGCACGGGTGAGGCGATCCTGGGCGGTCGCGGCTCGCTGGCCGTGTCCGATCTGATAGAGGCCGCCTACCGCGCGTTCGAGATGCCCCGGGCAAGGGAGATGCTGGACGTGTGGAGACGGCGCAGGCCCCAGGCGCGCGCCGGCGGGACCGAAGTGCTCATGTTGCGTTGCGAGGCGTTGCTGGAGGAGAACGCCGACACCATGGAGCGCAAGTTCCACCAGGTGTTGGCGATCACTCATCCCAACGAGTTCGAGCGGGCCCGCACACGGCTCCTGTTCGGCGAAAGGCTCCGGAGAGCCCGGCGGACACAGTCTGCCCGCGAGGAACTGCTCGCCGCTGTCGGAGCCTTCCGACTCGTCGGTGCCCCACTGTGGTCCGGCCGTGCCCAGCGCGAACTCGACGCCTGCACGGTACGTTCGGCGGCGGAGGAGGAGGGCTGGGACGCACTCACGGCACAGGAGCGGCAGGTGGTGCGGTTGGCAGGGCAGGGACTGACCAACCGGCAGATCGCGCAGGCCCTGTTCATCAGCCCACGCACCGTCGGGTACCACCTCTACAAGGCCTTTCCGAAGCTCGACATCCGTTCGCGCCGCCAGATCAGGGAAGTGGTGCCGAGCGTCGGTACAGCGCTTGAGGACCCCGGCTGAGGGGTGAGTGCCGGTCTGACCGCCGAGCCCAGCCGGGCACCCCCGGCGCCGAGGCCAACGCCGGGTCCCGGCGGAAGTCCGCGTCCTGTTCGCCGAGGGATCCGCCGGACGCGACGAGCCGACCCGCGGACCCGCCGCAAGGGGTCGTGGGTTCTCCCTGCCGGGAAGACCTGCGGCGACCGGGTACGAGTAGGCGTTCTCCATCGGTCACACTTCACCGAAGCGTCGACTTCATGACGTCACAGAACCGGTCCCGGCCGTCGTGTTCCATGCCGCGGCGAGATCCCCGAGATCAGCCGGGTCGGGACGGCCGGGCATGCGGGCGACGGCCTGCCGCCGGGCCATGCCGACGAGGTCGGCGGCCGACAGCCTCATGAGGCGGTCGCGCGCGTCCTGGAGCAGCCGCTCCGCCGCGCCGGTGATCGCCTCGTGTCCGAGCGGGCGCTCGACGGGGAGATCCTCCGCGAGAAGACCGTGGAGCGTGGCCCCCAGATCCACCGTGCCGATGTCGCGCACCGTGATCGACAAGTGGGCGGACAGCCCTCGTTCGCCCGTGGCACTGTGCGCGAAGCCGCGCGGCACATAGAGCACCTCGCCGGCGTCGAGCGTGGTCCGCAGGATCTCCGCGGGTTCCGGGCCCGCCGACGGGTCCACCGGGCCGGCACGCCAGTCCGCGCTGTCCGGCTTCGCGTGGATGCGCCAGTCCTTCCGCCCGGCGACTTGGAGCACCAGCACGTCGGCGTCGTCGCGGTGCAGCGGCAGCCCCTGGTGGCCCGGAGGGGTGACGAAGAAGAACGCCTCCGCCGCTCGGCCCAGTTCTCCGGCGAGCGCAGCGAGCACCTCGCGTGTGGGCCCGTGCCAGTGGTCGACGGAGCGCAGCAGCAAAGTGGCGCCCTTCTCCAGGAGGGACCTGATTCTGCCGCCGTCGGCGAAACCGCCGGGAGCCGCCCGGGAGATGTGCCGCGTGGTGGTGTAGGAGCCGAGCGGGATCGGGCCCTCCTCCCACATCTCGAAGTACGGCTCCCGGAACAGACCGGTCTCCAGCACCGTGTCGACATCCGCGAGTGTGAAGGGGCTGGGGGTGCCCGAGGGCGGCCGGAACACGCCGGGCCGGGTTTCCCAGTAGGCGGAGAAGAACTCCTGCGGGTCGCCTACCCACTGGTCGAGTATCGGTGTGCCCATCGTTTCCCTTCTTCCGGTTCCTTGGGCTCGGGCGGCGCCCCTCCGGCCGGGTCCCGGCAGGTTCGGGGCGAGACGGGTCGGGAGACGCGCCGCCGGCTTTCGTTCTCCACCCGTCACTTCACGCCGACGACCATGTACTCCGGTCCGTCGAGGTGGGACACCGACGTCTCGCGGAAGCCGGCGTCGGTCATCCAGGAGGTGCATTCGGCGCCGGTGTACCCCAGTCCGCCGACCGACACCAGCGAGACGTTGAGGCTCATGACCATGCCCGTGGTGTTGACGCGGCGTTCGTCGTCGATGAGCGATTCGTACACCAGCAACCGGCCCCCCGACGGCAGCGCGTCGTACGCCTTGCGGATCAGCATCTGCTTGGTGACCAGATCCCAGTCGTGCAGCACGTGGCCCATGACGATGACGTCCCCCGTGGGAAGCGGGTCCGAGAAGAAGTTCCCGGTGACCAGGTGTGCCCGGTCCTGGACGCCGGCGGTCTCCACGTAGGCGGAGAATCGGTCACCGACCTGGGGCAGGTCGAAGCCGACGCCCCGCAGATGGGGGTGCGCGCGAAGCATGTGGGCCAGGAACGCGCCCTCCGAGCAGCCCACATCGACCACCTCGCGTACCCCTGACCAGTCGAACGCGCTCGTGAGTGCCAGGTGGGCGCCCATGCTGTACCCGGTCATGGAGCGGACGAAGCCGGTGACCTGGTCGGGCGTGGCGAACGCTTCGCCGAACGTGTCGTCGTCGGCGCTGACCGGCATCATGCGCGCGCCGGGAGCGGTGCCCGCGGCCCGTCCCGTCGCGGCCGCTGCCAGGGCGTGGTCGTAGTTGAGGCGTTCGCCCGTGCGCAGGCAGTCGCTCAGCAGGGTGCGAGACGGATAGACGGAGTTCAGATAGAGCAGGTATCCGGAGATGTCATGGACCGGGTCGTCCGGGTTCAGGTAGGCCGCGGACAGCGGGGAGGTCCGGTAGACGCCGTCCTCCCGTTCGAGAAGACCCACGGAGACCAGGATGTCGAAGAAGTCGCGCGCGCCGCGCCCCTTCAGAGACAGCGCGGCGCACAACTCCTCGACGGTGGCCGGGTTCTTGGCGACTTCCGCGAACACGCCCAGCTCCACGGCGCTCAGCACGACCTTCGACGTCCAGAACGCCGTGGCGACCTTGATGATCTCGTGCGGTGACTGCCCGGCGGTGCCTTGTCGTTCCATGTCCTGTCCTCCAGGTGGGGCGGGTGATGCGGGGTGGCCGCGGGCTCACGCCTCGTCGGCCGACAGCCGTACGATGTCCACGTGCTTGCGCGAGCCGCTGCCGGCGAATTCACCGGCGCGCACCTCGCGCACGCGAACGGGAAGTTCGCCGCCGATGAGCAAGGTGAGGTCGTCGGCCAGGCGGACCGTGTCGAGGGCGACGTGACCCGTCGACTGCACGCGTAGTTCGAGCAGGTCATCGCCGTACAGGGCGAGTTGGAACCGCGCGACCGGACGCGTGCGAACGAGGCGTGAGAACTCACCGCCGGACACGGTCCGGCCGCTCGGCAGGGTCACACCGGAGGTCTCACGGCCCTCGATCAGCCGGAGCGCCGGATGGGGAAGTCCGCAGCCGCAGGGCTCCGGGGCGAGGGCGCCGATGTCGCCGGTGCGGTAACGCAGCAGCGGCATGGCCCGGTTGACCAGGTTGCTGACGACGATCTCGCCGCTCTCGCCGTCGGGCAGCGGGCGGCCGTCGGCGTCGACGACCTCGACCCAGAGGCGCTCCGCCTCGACGTGGTAGCCGCCCTTGCCGCATTCGGCGGCGATGGTGCCGAACTCACGCATACCGTAACTGTCCATGACGGGTGCGCCGTAGCTCCGTTCGAGTGTCTCGCGCGCACCGGGCAGCAGCCGTTCCCCGAACGTCATGACCGCGCGCGGGGTGAGGGACCGGTCCGCCGCGGCGAGCGCGCTCGCGAGGCGCAGACAGGACGACGGATGACCGAAGACGATGTCGGGGGCGAAGCCGGCTGCCCGCACCGCCAGATCGACGTCGTCCGGCCCCGGGGGCGTGGTCGTGCCGAATTCCGCCATGCGGGCCAGCCCGAAGCCAGGGGCCACGTACTCGAACCAGCCGCCCTGCAACCACCCCTGAAAGGGCATCAGCAGTTTGAAGTGGAGCTGCCCGGTGAAGGGTACGGCCATCCGTATGCGTGCCGCGTACGTGTGCACGAGGTGGTCCTCGTCCACGACGAAGCGCAACGGGATGCCGGAGGTGCCGGAGGTCGAGGCGACCCGGCACCTGTCCGGTTCGAGGGCGTCGCTGAGCAGGCTGTCCGGGTCCTCCCGGACGGTGTCCTTGTCGAGGAGCGGAAGGGAGCGCAGCGCTCCGAGCGGGTCGGCGCCCGCGTCCGCGGGGATCAGAGGACGGTAACGGGGCACCCGTTGGCCCGCGTGCCGCAGGGCTTCGGCGAGGCGCGAGCGGCGGAAGGCGTCAAGGCCGTCCGCCGTGAAGTCGGCGGTCCGGGAGCGTTCGTACTCCTCGTGGATACGTGGGAAGAGGATGCCCTGGTACGTGTTCTCCTCAAGGACCGTCCGGTATCTCTCACGCAGTTGGTCCGGGGTGAATTGCTGGGTCGGTCCCATGAGGTCGGTCCTTCCTCCAGGAACTGGTAGTGCGGGGGCGGTGCCGACGTACGGCACCGCCCCCGGGCTGCGGCGATCAGATGTCGCCCAGCGTGTTGATCTCCTTGATCTCCGACATGTCCGTCACCTCCCTTCGAGGGTCAGGCCGGCCGCTCGGTGACGTTGCCGACACGGGGGCGCGCTGCGGCCGTCCGCCGAAACGGCGGGTGATCACGGCTGGAGCACGCGGTGCGGAGGACGGCGGCGTGAACGCCGGGCACCGACTGCGTGCCCGGCCCGTCCTGGCCACGGATCGATGATGCGGGAAGCCGGAAGCCGTGAGCATCCGTCGCCTGATCAGTCATTTCCAACGGGTGGCTCGGGCCGCATCAGTCGCCGTCACACGAGCGGTACGACTGATTCCGCAACGGATGCGCGGTCCGTCCTCCTCCCACAGACTGACGCCCACATCGCATGGTCCGGCCGAAGGTCTCCGCCTGCTCGCGCACGGTGGAACGCGGACGACCGGGCGTGGAGGAGGGAGTGATCAAGTGGCTGGTGAGATCGTCACCGAAGTCGAACAGACGCATGGTCAGGACACTGACGCCACCGACGTCCCACTGCTCGTCGGGACGGTGCGGGGCGTGGGCTCCGTCGCCGATGCCGTCGTGTGCGCCGAGCGGGCCGCTCGGCGGCTGGACCGCGACGTCGTCGTCGACTGGCCGGCACCACATGAGGACACCGCGGTGCTGGCCGTGCGCGACGCCGTCGGCCGCACCCTCGCCCGGGTGGAGATCAGACCCCTTTCCGACGAACCCGCCCGCACGCTGGAACCTCTGATCCCCCCAGTCGCAGGATGGCAGGCATCCGTTCTGGCCCTGCCGCCCGGGACGGGCCATGCGAGCACGCTTCTCGATGTCCTGGAGAACCACGCCGCCGTCTACACCGAGGCGGAGGTCGAGGCCCTTTGGAACTCCATGCCCTTGTTGCGGCGGTACGCGGAGGATGACGGTGGTTCGCCGTTCTCCGACTGGGCCCTGATCTTCCGTGACCACTACGTCGAGAACAGTGTGGGCTTCCTGCTGGCCGCAGAACGGGCCGGTGTTCCCGGCCAGTGGATCTACGCACTGGCCAAGGGCGACCGCACGGCGAACCGCCGCCGGGTGCACGCCTGGTTCCTCCACCGCGGCTACCGCAGCGCGGTGCTCGACAACTCCGTGATCGACGGCACGTCCCCACCCGCCGAAGTGGACCTGGCCCGCCGCACCGCCGCGGACGTGGACGACTTCATCCGCCGCGCGCACCGCGCCGGCCGGAGGGTGCTCATCATCGACGACGGCGGGCTGCTGGCGCAGGGTCCGGGAGGTCGCCGCATGGTGACGGAACCTGTCGACGCCGCGGTGGAGCTGACCGTCAGCGGACTCAAACGAATCGCGGCCGCTCCGACCGTGGGACTTCCCGTGTTCAACATGGCCAGGTCCGAGGTGAAGGGCGTCATCGCGTACAACGAGATAGCCGACTCCTGCCTGCGCCGCGTCCGCGCGATCATCCCCAACCAGAAGTTCGTCGGCCGCCGGGTCCTGGTCACCGGGTACGGCGTCCTGGGTTCCCGGCTGGCCCGGCAGTTGCGCGGGATCGGCTGCCGGCCGACAGTCGTCGACAGCGATCCGCTCATGCTCATCCAGGCCGCCGAGGACGGCTTCGACACCCGGCGGACGGTGGCCCGGGCGCTGCGCGACAGCAGCCCCTTCCTCATCGTCTCCAGCGCGGGCGAACCCGTACTGGAGGAGGACGACCTCGCTCTGCTGCCGGACGGGCTCCTGCTGGCCGGCTTCGCCACCAAGGACTTCAGCCTGCTGCACACCGGCCGGGCGGGTGTTCCCGGACAGCAGGTGCCGGGGCTCGGGGTGCGTTACAGCCTCCCCGGTGGCCGTCACGTACTGATGCTCGGCGACGGACGCTCCCTCAACCTCTTCGAGTACGAGGGCATACCCAACCGCGGTTACGACGCCTACCGGGCCGCCACCCTGGTCGCGGCCCGTGAACTGTGCGGCAACCACGCCGCCTATGCCTCCGGGGTGCACGTCGAGCCCGTCAACCAGGCCGTACGCCGCGCGGGCCTGCTGGATGCCTACTACGACCTCTACCTGGAGGACGGCCCCGGCACCGACACGGCCCCGGCCGACCGGACGGCGGCGCGCCGTGAACGGTGAGTTCGACGCCGTACACGTGTGCGTCGTGGGATACGGCGTGGTCGGTACTCTGCACACGCGGCTGCTGACCGGGCTGGGATTCCGGGTCAGCGTGGTCGAACGGAATGCCGCGGTCTGGCTGCCGGACGGAGTGCGCGGCTGGCGGACGGTGGAGGACGTACCGGCGGACACCGTCGACGTGTGGCTGGTGTGCACGCCCACCGAAGACCATCTTCGCACGCTCACACGTGTCCTCGCCCTCGATCCCGCGGCCCGGGTGTTGCTGGAGAAGCCGGCCTGCCGGACGGCCGAGATCGATCGGATGAAGGCGGTTCTGGCGGCGCATCCCCGGCTGCGAGTCGCGGTGATGGACCAGTACCGCGACTCGGCCGTCATCGCCCGGGTGATGGAGACACTGCGGACCCTGGCTCCCGGAGAACCCGTGCGCCGCGTCCGCGTGGCGTTCAGCAAGGACCGGCGCCTCGACGTCCGCCGGGGCCGGTTCGTCGACCGCGACCACGGAGTCTTCGGATACGAGTGGCACCACATGCTCGCCATCCTCGGCGGACTGCTGCCACCCGCCCGCTACGGCTCCTATCTGGCACGGCCTGTCGCTTCCGGCGAGCTGCGCTGCCTGTTCGACGAGCAGTTCGTCATCTCCGCGGCCCTGGAGGAGACCTGGGCCGGCCCCGTCCAGGTGGAACTGTTCTCCACCGTGGTGGGGGATCCCGCCGCGGGTGGTACGGGCGTGGGAGCGCCCGCGTGGACGACCGACTTCCCACTGGCCCACGACGGCCGTCAGCGCCTCGTGCGCGTGGAGAGCGAGAGCGCCCACGTCACCGCGGAGCTGGAACCCGTCGGCCAGGGGCCCGACGGCCCGCTGCCGCGCAACGTCCACCGCATCACCGCGCGGACCCCCGCCGGCCGGGTCGACCGCACCCATGTCACCGAATTCCTGATGAGTGACGCGCTCCGCCGCCTCATCACCCTTCTGCGGGACGGCTCGGTCGGCACACCCGACCTGCGGACCCTGCACCGCATCGCACTGCTCAGCTCGCACGCCCTGCACGTCGGCCGGCTGCCGCACGCCGTCGGGCCCCCCACCGGCTGACGGCCCACCCCGCCGGCCGCAGGCAAGCGCGGAGCCGTGCCACCACACCGTACGTCCACCACCGGAGATCCCATGACCACCGTCTGCTTCGTCGTCCCGCAGGACGAGTTCCAGCGCCTCTTCCTCCAGCAACCCATCGATGTCCTCAACGCCGCGGCCGTCCTGGAGGCGGACGGCCTGGACGTCCGCCTCTGGGACCGCCGGCTGACCGCGGCACCACCCCTCCAGACGACTCCCGACCTCGCCGTGCTGGTCACAGCCGTGGCCGACCGTGCCCAGTGCTACCCCCTCGACATAGCCCCCAGCCGGGAAGCGGTGCGGGAACTCCGGTCCCTCTGGCCCGCCACCCCGGTCATCGCCGTGGGCCCCCACGGCACGCACCTCCCCGACGTCACGCTGCGCGACCTGGGCGTCGACCACGTCGCGCGCGGGGAGAACGACTCCGCGGCGGTCAGGGCGGTCCGCGACTTCGTCGCCGGCCGCGCCCTCACCCCGGTGCTCCCGATGGCGGGAACCTACGAGGACCTCGACACGGACCACTGGCCCCTGCCCGCCTACCATCTGACCGACAGCGGTGACTACACCGCCGAGGTGGTCCTCGAGGGCCGGGCGCACCGGGGCCCGGCCGGGCTCGTACTCGGCGTACGCGGGTGCAGTTACGGCTGCACCTTCTGCCACTTGCCGTTCGGCACCCGGATGCGGCCGCGTGCCGTCTCGCGCACCATGCGGGAGATCACACGACTGCGGGACCTCGGCACGCGCTCCCTCTTCTTCCTCGACTACGTTTTCGGCCTCCATCCCACCTACTACGACGACCTGTGCCGCGAGATGACCGGACTCGGCATCGGCTGGACCGGCCAGACCCGGGCCGAGGTCGTCCTCCGCAGCGACGTCACGCGCTGGGCGGAAGCGGGGTGCACCGGCATGTGGCTCGGCGCCGAGTCGCCCAGCGTCGCCGACGCCGGGGTCGGCAAGCGAGTCTCCGTGGAAAAGGTGACCGCCGCGATCCAGAAGCTCGGCGACGCCGGCATCACCCCGCTCGCCTTCATCCTCCTCGGCCTCCCCGACGACCCCGCCTGCCAGGCGGACCGACTCGTGGACTGGGCGGCCGGGCTCCCCGCGCTCTTCGGCCTCAACCAACTCGTGCTGCGCCCCGGCACCCGTCTCTACGACGACCTCGCCCCCCGGTACACGGACGGCTCCGCGCCCGCCCACTGGACCCAGGTCGAGGACGTGACGAGGCGCTACCGCAGCGCCTATCCGGCCGACCTGGACGACCAGTGGGAACGCCTGATGAGCCTGCCCAACTACCTGGGCAACGCCATGGCGGCCGGCTGAGCGGAGGGCGCCGTCCGGCGGCCGGGCCCGCGCACGCTTATGGAGGACCTCGCATGACCACCGTCGCCACCGGCCGCCTCCGGCGCGCCCTGCGGCACAGCTTCCACGGGTTGCCGAGCGCCTACTGGTGGCTGTGGACGAGCAACCTGATCAATCGGCTGGGATCCTTCGTCGCCGCCTTCCTCGCGCTGTACGTCACCACGGACCTCGGCCACTCCGCCGCCTTCGCCGGCTTCGTCGGAGCCTTGTACGGCCTCGGTGGCACGGTCGCCTCCGTCGTCGCGGGAGTGCTGACCGACCGGGTCGGGCGTCGCCCCACCATCGTGGTCTCCCAGGCGTCCACGACGGTGGCGGTGGTATGCCTGGCCCTGGTCCGGGACACCGCCGCCGTCGCCGTGTGCGCGTGCCTGTGCGGCTTCTTCGTCAACGCCGCCCGCCCCGCCACACAGGCGATGATGATCGACATCGTGCCCCAGCGGGACCGGGTCAGGGCGTACACACTCAACTATTGGGCCACCAACATCGGCCTCGGCGTCTCCTCGACCGCCGCAGGCGCCATCGCCCGCCACAACTACGCCTACCTCTTCTACGCGCAGGCCGCGGCCATGGTGCTCTGCACCGCGCTGGTCCTGGCCAAACTGCCGGAGTCCCGGCCCGGGGAAGGGGGAGCAGACGGGGGGACCGAACCCCCGGAACCCCTCCCGCCCCGGGCCGCGGATCCTTCGGGCCGGGCCGGAGTGTCCCTCTGGACGGTTTTCGCGGACCGTCCGTTCATGGCGTTGGCCACGCTCAACCTGCTGCTGGCCACGATCTTCCAGCTGGCCTACGTGGGACTGCCCCTCGCGCTGGAGCGGCAGGGCCACGACAGCAGCGTCTACGGTCTCGTCATCGGCCTCAACAGCCTGCTCGTCGTGGTGCTCCAGCTCCCGCTGACCCGCCTCACCGGCAAGTGGATACCAGGTCCGGCCCTGGTCGGGGCCTCCCTGTTGGCCGGATACGGCTTCGGGCTCTACTCCGTCACGGACTCGCTCGTACCGCTCCTGCTCGCCACCTGCGTCTGGACGCTCGGTGAGATCATCAGCTCACCCGCCCAGGTGGACCTGGTGATCCGTCTGTCGCCCACGCACGGCCGCGGACGCTACCAGGGAGTCAACAACCTGTCCTTCGCGCTCGCCTCCCTGTCCGCCCCGTTGGTCAGCGGCTGGACCCTGGAGCACTTCGCCCCCGCCGTCCTGTGGACGGTGACCGCGGCCTGTGGCACGTGTGTCGGGGTGGGCTACCACCTGCTCCAGCGCCGTATCAGCGGCATGCCGGCGGAGGAAGCGCAACCAGCTCCCGGCGGGGCCCGCCGCGGCCGGGCGCGGTGACCCCGGCGGGTCCCGCGGTGAGCGGGGCCCGGCCGGGTACCACGGCCGGGTCATGGTCGGGCGGACCGCGGCCGGTCATGTCCGACTGCGGCAGGTCGTCGGTGAACTCCGGCTCCGCACCGTCCGGATGGCCGGCCCCCAGCCACCCGAGACGCTTCCCTCACCGCTCGTCGCACGTCGTCATCCGGCCGGAGCCGACACGGCGAGCGCCTGCCCTGCCGGAAGGGGTGATCCCGCCCCAGTCACCGGAGCGCACCGTAGTACCGGCACGACCACTGCCCTCGCCTGACGCGGGAGCCTTGGGGGCGAGCCGTCCCCGACCGCGGCACCCGCGTCCGCGTCAGCCCACCGAGAACTTCGAGGCGTTCTCGGCCAGCCAGGAGTCGAAGTTCTTGAGCTCCGGGTTCAGTTCCCGCAGCCGGTTCAGGTCGCGGGCGCCGGTGAACTCCTGGTCGAAGTCGCCGTAGTACTGGAACATGTTGCCGATCTCGGCGGCAGCCGGAATGTCGAGGGACCGGAAGACGTCGTAGGGCACGGACTGGAAGCGCACCGGCTCGCCGAGTACGGCCCCCAGTTTCTCTGCGTACTGCGCACCGGTCAGGTGGTCGCCGGCCAGGCTGACGGTCTGACCGATGTACTGTTCGCCTCCCTTGAGGATGGCGAAAGCCGTCCGGCCGATGTCCGCCACATCCACCCCGGCCAGGAGCTTGCCGTCCTCCAGCGGCAGGGTGAGCGTCAGCACGCCGTCCTCACCGCGCTTGGGGCCGAAACCCTGTAGGAAGCCCTGGAAGAAGAAGGTGGTGTTCAAGAAGGTCGTCGGCACCCCGGCCGCCCGGAAGAGCTGGTTGCCCTCGCCCTTGGCGTCGAAGTGAGGCACGTTGTACTTCTCCTGGAGGACGGGCATCCGGCCGTCCTCCAGGGGCAGGAGCTCGCGGGTGTCCTCCAGCGTCGACCAGACCACGTGACGCAGCCCCGCGGCCTTGGCGGACCGGACCAGGACCTGGAGCTCCTCGATCTCCTTCGCCGCGGACATGTGCGCCCAGAAGTTGGTGACGAGGAAGGCGCCGTAGGCACCCTCGAACGCGTTGCGCACGGTCGGTTCGTCATCGAAGTCCGCCCGGACGACCTCGGCACCGAGCTCCGCCAGTTCCTTGGCGGCGGGCGAGTCCGGGTTCCGGGTGATCGCGCGGACCGCGAAGCCCGACTCCGGGTCCGCGAGGATCGCGCGGGCGGTACCACCGCCCTGGGCACCCGTTGCCCCGGTAACGGCGATGACCTTCTTGTCGCTCATGGAACTTCCCCTGTCAGGTCGATAGTTGACGCTTCAGCCAAGCTAGACAACAGAAACTTGACGCGTCAACAAATATGCGACAGATCAGGCCACCCCGTCGCACGTTCGGCACGACACGCCTCTGGCCGTGGTGCAGGCGGGGTAGCAGTCGCGCGGTGTCCGCGTCCCAGCAGACCGTCTCCAGCAGGAGGTCCTCGCACGCCTGCCCCGGCGAGCGGTCCTGGCGCAGGCGCCTCGGCCGGCACCGGGGCCCGCTGGCCGAGATCAGGGATCAGGGTCCGGCCCCAGCACTCCTCACCGCCCCCGCCTCATTCCGGGTGGGTACTTCGCTTCCAGGGTGCTCGCGGGGCTGAACGATCTCGGTGCGGGTGCGCCGCCGGTGTCACTGGCCGCAAGGGCCTGAGTGGTCACAGTACGGCTGCCGGCGGCTGCGCGCGCAGCCGCACAGCACGGCCCTGGTTTCGGCGCGCTGCCCCTCATCGGTGTCCAGGGTCAGCTCACCGCGCACGATCAGCTGCCCGGCGGGGGTCCGGGTGATCCGGGTGGGCCGGTCCGGGCTTTCCGCTCCGTTGTCCGCCGGCGCGTACTGGAGCGCTCCTGTCGGGCAGCGGCGCACCACTTCGGCCACGCGGCCGGCAGGAGCGCCATCCAACCTGATCCATGGGCGCCGGTTCACGTCGAAGACCTCGGGGAGGCCCCTGACGCACTCGGCGGCGTGGAGGCAGCGCCTTGCCTCGTACGTGACGGTGATCTCCCGCGTCTCGTAGGCCTTCTTCTGCGGCGCGGTGTTCGTGTCGGTCACCTGCGCCGGCTCGGCCGGACGCTCAGTCACTGACCTTGCTCCGGTTCTGGTACAGCAGGTCGGCGTACTCGGGGTGTCGGTCGATCCAGCCCGCGTAGAAGGGGCAGGTGGCGAGGACCCGCAGCCCGGCGGCGCGGGCTTCGTCGAGAGAGGCCCGGACGAGCGCGGAGCCGATTCCCAGACCCTCGTGTGCCGGCGACACCTCCGTGTGGACGAACGCGATCAGCTCCGCCGTACGGATGTACTCCGCGAACCCGGCGACCTCGGGCCCTTCGTCCACCCGCGCCTCGTAGCGGCGAGCCTCAGGCGCGTCGACGATTTTGACTGTCACTTGCTCTCCTTGGTACCCGGTTCATTCGCCAGACGCGAGTTCGAGTTCGTGGCGCTTGTTGACTCTTCGACGAAGCTAATCAGCGCGTATTGACGTGTCAACTATTGCTGGAGTGCGTTCGCGTGTCGGCGGCGATGCGACGCGGCCCTGCGCAGCGCGTCGGAGCCGCTGCGGGACGCCCCCTGGTCGGTGCCATCGAACAGGAGAGCCGCGTGCGCGGGTGGGTACAGCGGCGCCGCCTTCTCCGTTGCTTGCGTCAGGGAGAGCGGGCTCGGCACGCCGTCGTCGGCGGAGGCCGGACCGGTACGGTACCTACCGCCCCCTTGCCGCGCGCGACGACTACCTCGACGTCCCGTTCCAGTCAGCCCGGAGTTCACCGTGGACGGATGACCTGTCCGACGACGGCAGCACCCGTCTGATCGACGCAGCTGGAGCCTGGGGAACGCCGACACGAAAGTGCACAGGGCCGGAGCCCGTGGAGTCATACCGATCCGAGCAGCGGTCCGTCGAGAATGCCCTTCTCCGCGAGGTAGAAGGCGAGACCGCCAACGGGGGCGAGCACGGTGCACAGCCAGAAGCGGTGCACCCCGGCGCGCGCCAGATAGGCGGTCAGGAGAGCGGTGAGCACTGCGCCGACGATCAGGAAGACGGTCGCCTCTCCCCAGTAGTGAAGCGTCAGACCCAGCCAGGCCCCCTCCCCCAGCACCACCATCGCGATGACCGCCCCGGCCACCGCTCGCAGGTCCCCCCGCCCGCGCCGTACCGTCCACCCGGCCCAGCCCAGCAGTGGCCCCCCGACCAGCCCCGCCACCGACCACACGGCGGCGGTTCCGAGCCCTCCGGCCCCGAACGTGTTGCCGAGCGTGGACGCCGCGTAGTAGCTACCGCAGGTGGCGAGCATCATCAACCCCCCTCCCCAGACGGCGAGTCGCCGGACGCGAATCAGCCCGCCGGCCACGGCAGTCCAGATGATCCAGGTGGATGTCGAGTTGGTCGCCCGTTCCAGCAGGGGTGTCGTCCCGTGCAGCGCGTATGTTGCCCAGCCGAGCACCAGCCCGAAGGCCGCGGTCACGGTGAGGACGATGGCGGGGGTGTCGTAACGGGACGTTGTTCCGGTAGCCATGCCCGCACTATACACTTGATGTATACATGCCATGTATAGCTGTCGGTCCCGTCGGCCGCACAGGGCGCGGGGCGTTTGGTTCGCTGCGGTTCAGGCGGCTTGGGGGCCGAGGGGAATGCGACAGGGAATCGCCCCTATGAGGCGGACAGTCACCGCGGACCTTCGGCAGTAGCGGCTCCGGTGCGGCCTCCTGGCTCGCGCCAGACGCGCTTTCGATACGGAGCCGTAGCCACCTGAAGCCAAGGGTAAGAGGGGGGTGACTGACACGTCAACTTTCTCATATGGTGGACTCATGACGGAATCGCCTCGATGGCTGACCCCGGTCGAGGAGCGTGCGTGGCGAGGTCTGCTGCGCATGCACGACCTGCTGGTCGGTCAGGCCGGTCGGTCGTTACAGAGCCAGTTCGGACTGTCCGCGACCGACTACAAGGTGCTGGCCGAGCTGACTCGTTCCACAGACGACCGGTTGCGGGTACTTGAGCTTGCGAAGGTGCTCGGCTGGGAGAAGAGCAGGCTTTCCCACCACATCGCACGCATGACCAAGCGAAATCTTGTCGACCGGGAAGAGTGCGTCGACGACGGCCGTGGAGCATATGTCCGGGTCACTCCGGCAGGGAGAGCCGCCTTGGAGACGGCAGCGCCCCAGCATGCCGCGGATGTGCGGCGCCTGTTCCTGTATCACTTGACCCCAGGCCAGACCGCCCTTCTGGCAGAGATCGCCGAATCGATCATCGAGCAGCTCGACCCCAGCAGTGAAACACGCGCCGGCTGCACTGCCGCCCTCCCGGATGATGACGCACACAGGTGTGTGAGCACCGGCGGCGGGCCGGTGCTCACACGCCCGTTCCCCTGACTCCTCCTCTACGGCCCACCGTCGCCTCGGTACGGCCGGCCCTACAGACGCACCTGCCGGTACCTGCCACTGTGCTCCATGCGGTAGTTGGGACATGACGCCGGAGGTGATACTCCGGAACGGACATCGCCGCGGAGGCGGGAAGCCGGCAAGCGACTCGGGCGCAGACGGCTCACCCTGCGTTGAGATGTCCGGACTGGCTTTGTTCACGAGTTGCGACAGCGGATGTACGCCACTTTGAACAGCACCCCGGCTCGGCCGTTGTTCGATGTTCACGAGAAGCGACAGCACCGTCTGACCCGAGGTCCAAGGCTCCCGGCGTCAGTTCCCTGCTTGCCGGCCCCAGGTGGTCAGCGCCGGCGTGACAAGGGCGAGCCAGCGGGCGCGGGCCGCGGGTGGCTGGTCGGTGGGCGCGGTGGAGAACAGCAGGTAGATGTCGCTGACGGTGACGTCGGGGTGGATGTCGCCGGCGTCCTGGCCGGCTCGGATGAGGGCGGCGACAGCGACACCGGCGCGGTCCTCATCAGCGCGGTCACCCGGCTCCGCGCCCAGGGTCTGGGCAGCGGCCTTGACGGCGCGGTCGGTCACCGACGCCTCGACGACGCGGCCGAGGAACGCGGTCAGCTCATCCACAGCACGGGCGCCGGCCTCGACACGGCCGAGCGCGGTCTCGGCGTCGTCGGCGACGCGGGCGACGTAGGCGGCGACGACCGCCGCGACCAGGTCCGTCTTGGTGGGGAAGTGCCGGTACAGGGTGCCTACGGCCACGCCCGCCGCGGCGGCGATCTCGTCCATGCCGACCTCGGGGCCGTGCGCGGTGATCTGCTCGCCGGCGGCGGCCAGGATCTTCTTACGGTTGCGGACCGCGTCGGCGCGCGGCGCCCTGGCTGGGGTCACGGGAGGTGCCTGCCCTTCCACTTGCATCAATATGAACCTAGGTTCAGTATAGACTATGAACCATAGTTCATCTTATTCGTGAGGACTCTCCGCCATGCCTGCCAAGACCGCCCTCGTCACCGGTGCCTCCTCCGGCATCGGCGAGGCCACCGCCCTCAAGCTCCACGAGCTCGGCTACACCGTCTACGGGGCCGCCCGCCGCACCGACCGGCTGCAGAAGCTGGCCGACCGCGGCATCCGGCCGCTGGCGATGGACGTCACCGACGACGACTCCATGCGCGCCGGCATCGAGAAGATCACCGCCGAGACCGGCCGCATCGACGTGCTGGTCAACAACGCCGGCTACGGCTCCTACGGCGCCCTCGAAGACGTCCCCCTGGACGAGGCCCGCTACCAGTTCGAGGTCAACGTCTTCGGTGCCATCCGCCTGACCCAGCTCGTTCTGCCCCGCATGCGCGCCCAGCGATCCGGCACCGTCCTCAACGTCACCTCGATGGGCGGCAAGATCTACACCCCGCTCGGCGGCTGGTACCACGGCACCAAGTTCGCCCTGGAAGCCCTCAGCGACTGTCTGCGACTGGAGGCCAAGCCATTCGGCGTCAACGTCGTCGTGATCGAACCCGGCGGCATCGCCACCGAATGGGGCGCCATCGCCGCCGACAAGCTGGAGAAGTCCTCCGCCGACGGCGCCTACGCCGCTCAGGCCGCCGCCGTGGCCTCCTCCCTGCGCTCCGAGGCCAATACCAACCGCAACTCCCCGCCCAGCGTCATCGCCGACGCCATCGGCAAAGCCGTCACCGCCCGCCGCCCCAAGACCCGCTACGCCACCGGCTTCGGCGCCCGCCCCCTCATCGCCCTGCGCCGCATCCTGCCCGACCGCACCTTCGACACCGTCATCTCCCGCGCCGTGGGCATGCCCCGCTGAACCCGTCCGGGAGGCACTCGCGACGGGCAGGGTGCTCTCGATCTCGTGAACTGTTCGATTCACCGTGACCGCCCAGGTGCCTCCCGAAATCGCCTACCAGTGCCGTCGTAACTCGTGAACAAAGCCATCCGGACAAAAGCGTTCGACAAGGCGGTGGGTGACGAGGCAGACGGCGAGGCCGACGAAGGCTTCGTGGATGTCGTCTCGTCCTTCCCAGCGGATCCGCGGGCGGCGGAGGCCGCGCAGCCAGGAGATGGTGCGTTCGACGACCCGGCCGAAGACGCCTGGCCGGAGCCGTGCGGCTGGCCGCGGTCCGCGAACAGGATGTCCAGCCGTTACCGCGGGAGCGATGCTCAGGACGTCGAGTCAGCCCAGGCCCGCCGGCGGGCCGTGAACGCACCCCGCCTCGTCGCCCTCGTCCGAGCCGGAGCCCGCTTCGAACGCGGCCACCTCGTCGAACGCCCCGAGACCCTCGCGGCGTGAGGACGAAAGCCGGACCTTGGGAAGGACCGTCATACGCCGACCGCGAGGGCACGATCTGTCCGGGCCGGCGTGAGCACCATGACCGGTCCAGCTCAATCGGACGTCCGACGCAAGACCAGGCAGACGAAGCCCCAGGTCTCCCGGTAGACCCGCAGCCATTCCGAGCGCCGGGCGGTCGCGGTCTCGAGCGCCTGTGAACTGTCGGGATCGTCTGGGTGGTCGAGGGCCCATGAGGCCAGCGACCCCCAGCAGGCCCATTCGTAATCGTCCAGCTCACGGCGCGTGCTGACATGCCCGTCCACAGGAGTCCACCCGTCGGCGACGACCCGGTCCACGGTGGTCGCCAGGTCGGTGAAGTCGCCGAGCATTTCTATGGCCTCCCCAGAAGGCTCTCGGTCCCAGAACCCCTCACCGATCAGGACCCGGCCGCCGGGGGCGAGGTGCTTCCGCGCTGCCGCAAGTGTGGGAAGCAGACCGCCGAAAGCATGCGTGGCCCCGACACCAAGCACCAGGTCGAACGACCGGGGGGAGGCAAAAACCGCGGCGTCCTGGTGGTGCAGGACGAGGCGCTCGTCGACCCCGAGGCGGCTGGCTGCCTCGCGGGCCTGGGCCAAGGCGTCCCGGGAGATGTCGACGCCCTCAGCCTGCAACTCCGGCCACGTGGACAGGCCACGCAAGAGCCATTCCCCGCCACCGCAACCAAGGTCGAGGACACGCTCGTCACCGCGCGGAACGCCGCGCTCCAGCAGCCGGCGGACCGAGTCGTCGTCGAGCGGAGCCTTTATCGGGTGCTCAGCATGGGCGATCCTGGAGATCTGTTCGCGATTCACCGGCGCAGCGTGTCAGCGCCGGAGAGCGAGCGCACCTCGTTTTCGTTGCTGAACGGACCCAGCCAAGGCGACCGCCGATCCACAGGTCTTGACGATTGCTCTGTCCTGTCAGTCGACATGAACGTGGTGACCGCTGCCCGGACGTGCCCGGTCGACCGGGCTGGGACCGCTTTGGGGCCCCGGCGGGAGGCCGTGACGTGGGATGACACGCACAGGACCCCGCACGATGTCTGCCCGCCCGGCGCTCGCGGCCGAGCCCCGGACCAGCTTCGGAGCCGGCTTGGGCAGCAACGGCTCGATGACGACCGCAGTTCGTACGACACGATCCACGGCCGCGACCGACGCGTCCCCACGACCCGGCCGACATCCCGTGTCGGCGGTGGCGAGGGATGGTCAGGCCGGTGCCTCGGTAGCCGCCGTCGGCGATCACCGTGCGGCTGGCCGACGGCGACGACGAGGCGGATGTCGGCGTCGATGGGACCGAGAGCCGGTCCTAGGTGGTCGACGGTCCGGTCGGCCGCCGGCTTCGACACCGAACAGCGGTGCGAGCCGGCGCGGGGTGAGGTTGGTACGCCGGTACGCGGCACCAGTAGCACCCGGTCCTCCAGCGACAGCGACCACGCCCGGTCCTTGCGGACCGAGTCGGCCTTCACGGCGCAGGCGCGGTGATCAGCTTGTTGAACCGCCGCGGGCTCAGCCTGGTGAACGGACCTGTCAACGAGGGATCCGACGCCGCGATCGCACCAACCACGGCGAGATCATCTGAACAGCGTTACGGGCCGACCTCAGAGACCGGCTCGCGAACGCGGCGCGCGTGCCCTGCGGAAGTGCCTGCCGCAAGCCAGGGCCCGCGTCGAGACCACCATCCGGACCACCGACTTCTGCGAGGCAGGGGCTGCCACACAGCGTGGGTCCTCTCGACGTGGGTCCTCTCGACGCTGCGAGAGGAGCGACAGATGCGATCACAGCTGGTGGCGTGGATCGTCGAGGCGCTGCTCCGCGACGATGTAGTCCATGCCCTGCCGTTCCAGAATTCGGACGGTGGACACCACGGTCCTCAGTGCGGTGAGGAACGTTTCGGACTTCTCGTGAGCCTCGAACGCCTCCTCGTCTCGCCATCCTTCGCTCAGGTGGAAGGTGTTCGGATCGGCGAGGTCCTGTGCGAACGCGTAGTAAATACACCCCGGGATCTGCTGTGCCGCCTGCATCTCGGGCAGCACCGCATCGATGAACTTCTGCCGGTCGTCGGGGTGGACGCGGTAGTAGGCAGCGACCACGATCGCGGTCTTCTGTTCCCAGGAACGGGACATCTCCGGGCCCTTTCGCTGAACAGCGGATTGGTTTGTCGGCCCCCCTGCTGATTGCGGGCGGCGCACCGCCCGTTCGCCCTCGGCCGGTGATGTCCGGCCTCACCAGTCGCTCACCACCGGCCGAGGGCTTGGCTCACTTCCCGGCGACCGCCGAGGCCCAGTCGAGGTTCACGCCCATGTCGGAGTACATCTTCGTGTACCCGACGTAGCAGTCGAACCGCTTGACCTTGCCGTCCTGCAGGTACCAGAAGTCGGCGGTCGGGGTGTCGACCCTCGCGCCCGTCGGCTTGACGGTGCCGGCCGGCGTCTGCAGCGCCCCCTTGAAGGTGCCCTGGATCGCCAGTTCGATGCTGATCTCGTCGCCGTTCACCGTGATGCTCTTGAGTTCACGGTGGACGTCGGGGAAGAGCGAGACCATGCGGTTCAGAACATCACCGAGCGCCTTGCCCTGATAGGTGGCGCCGGCGACCTTGTCGTCGAAGACGCCGTCCTTGGTGAAGCTGTTGACGAAAGCCTCGACGTCCAGGCTGTTGCCCTCCGCCACGTGGTACGCGTTCAGGACGACCGCGAGGTTGGCTATCTCATGCCTGGTCAGGTGGCGGTTCGTGAGCGGCAGCGCCGACAGCTGCTGAGGGCTCAGGGCTTCGTGGGCCTGCACGTTGCTGACGGGGTGACCGCCGACAGCACTGCTCGCGGCCTGAGTCGGCGCGGCGGCGATGGCGAGACCGCCCATGCCCACGACGGCGGCCGTGGTGACGATCGTCTTCCAGCGGAAGGACTTCATGTCTGGTTTCTCCACATCGGATCTTCGGGGTTCAAAGCCCGTCGCAGCGGTTTCCCGCCGTACGCGCTAAAAACAAATCAAATGCTTGATTGAGATTAAGGCGGGCACCGTCCAGATGTCAAGCGAACGTTTGATCTACAGGCGTGTGCGGCGTCTGCCTTCCTCTACGAGTGGGACACCGCGGCCCGGCCGGTCGGCGTGAGACGAGTCGTCCAGCCGGTGCGGAAGCCGCTCGTGTCGAAGCCCTACGCGCAGGGGAGCCGGAGTGCGGATGGTCAGCGAGATGGCGCTGCACGTGCACCCGGCGCCCGACCTGGTCCGGCCATAGGACGCGCCTCGGGAACCGTGTCCGCCGCGAGACTCGGCACCCCCTGGAGGCACCGTGCGGCGGACGCCGGCCTCGTGCTTCCCGGTCACGTGCCGCTGCACCGCGGCCCGATCGGCGGGCGCCCCGCCGGAACCCCCTTACCTGACGAGACGGGCGTAGGCCCGCAGTTCCTCCACGAAGAGCCGGGGCTGTTCGAACGCGGCGAAGTGACCGCCCGCGGCGATGTCGTCGTTGAAGTAGACGAGGTTCTCGTACGCCTTCTGGGCCCACACCTTCGGCGTGCGCACCAGCTCGCCGGGGAAGACGCTGACCCCGACCGGCAGGTCCAGGCGCGTCAGGTCGTGGTTGTCCCGGTAGAACTCCCAGTAGAGCCGCGCCGACGACGCACCGGTGTTGGTGAGCCAGTACAGGCTGATGTCGTCGAGCATGCGGTCGTAGCCGAGGAGGGGCTCCGGACGGTGGGCGCTGTCCGTCCAGTCGATGAACTTCTCGAAGATCCAGGCGGCCTGGCCCACGGGGGAGTCGGCCAGGGCGTAGCCGAGGGTCTGGGGACGCGTGGCCTGCTCCTGGAAGTAGCCCGAGTACTGCTGGGCGAAGACCTGCTGCTGGGCGATGGCCGCCTTCTCCTCCGGGGTGCCGTCCCCGAGGGCCGTGTTGGTCAGCATGAACTCCGGCAGGTTGAGGTGCACGCCGAGCAGGCCGGCCGGACGCTGCTTGCCCATCTGGGTGGTGACGGCGCCTCCCCAGTCCCCTCCCTGGGCGATGTAGCGGCGGTAGCCCAGACGCTGCATCAGGGTGATCCAGGCGGAGGCGATGCGCGCGGGGTCCCACCCCGCCTGCGCGGGCCGGTCGGAGAAGCCGTGCCCGGGCATGGAGGGTATGACGACGTGGAAGGCGTCCTGGGCGCTTCCGCCGTACCGCGTCGGGTCGGTGAGTGGACCGATCGTGTCGAGGAACTCCACGAACGACCCCGGCCAGCCGTGGTTGAGGATCACCGGCAGGGCGTCCGGGTGCTTGGACGGGACGTGCAGGAAGTGGATGCCCAGACCGTCGATCCGCGTCCGGTACTGGCCCGCCTCGTTCAGCCGGGACTCCAGCGCGCGCCAGTCGTAGCTCGTGCGCCAGTGCTCGACCAGGCCGCGCAGCCGGCTGAGCGGCACGCCCTGGGAGACGTCGTCGACGGTCTCGCGTTCCGGCAGCCGGGCCGCCGCCAGCCGCCGCCGCAGGTCCACCAGCGCGCCCTGCGGGACGTGGAGGTCGAAACGGGTGATGTCCGGGCCGACGGGCGGCAGGGTGAGACCCGCCACCGACGCGGGCTGGACCGCCGAGGCGTTGTGGGGCAGCCCGACCGACACGGCGGAAGCCGCCCCGACGACGGCGGCCGACCGCAGGAAACCACGCCGCGAGCTCGTCTGCGGTGCTTCCTCGGCGAGAGGTGACGCGATGGTGTGTGAGCGTCTGAACACGGTGTTCTCCGTTGCTCCTGGGTGCTGGTAAGGGTTCATAGGGGCCGTGACACCCGTATCTCGACCGGCTCGGCGTCCGGCATCGGAGGCCGGGAGAGGCCAGTGCCGGACGCCGCTCCCTGCCGGCGTCAGCCAGGGACCGCCGGGTGGTTCGCGTGGTGTGCCCTTGAACGGCAGGGGTCGGACACGGACCTGTGGGGATGCGGTGGGCGCGGGCCCATCCGCAGGCACGGGGAGCAGGACGGCCGGGCCGGGCGTTGGGGTGTGGACATTGGCGGCGACGGGAAACAGGAGGCCGCTACGAGTGGCGACGTCCTTCCCGTCGGGAGAGCAGATAACGATGCCGTAGTGCTACGGCCGCGATGCGCGATGTGTGGCCTCGACCGATCCAAGCTGTCTGTGGTGCGATCATAGGAACCGAATGGATGACATGTCAATCACTTTGAGCATTCATCCAAGCACAGTCACGCCACCACCGAAAGTTGACGTGTCATGTAAATGCTTCCTAGTGTGCGGCTTGAAGGAAGTGTTCACATGCAGCGTCGCCGCAGTCGCCTCATGGTGCTCCACGGCTGCGCGGAGAGTCGAGGGTTCATGTCCGACAACGAGAAGATCATCAGGGACGCCTACCAGGTGGCCGAAGTCCAGGACATCCCCGGGTGGATCGCCGGCTTCACCGAGGACGGCACCTTCACGGACGAGTCGGTCGGCATCACCTACCGCGGCCAGGAGGTCGGCGACCCCGTGGTCAACTACGCCATGGCCTTCCCCGACATGCACCGCGAACTGTACGACGTCTACGTACAGGGCGACATCGTCATCGTGGAGCTGTCCCTGAACGGAACGCACAACGGGCCCCTGAACACGCCGATGGGAGTCATCCCGCCCACCGGCAAGACCATCAAGGTGCCGTGCTGCGACGTGTTCAGGCTGCGTGAGGGCAAGATCGAGTCGTTCAACTGCTACCCGTCCGGCACAGTCCTGTTCGGCCAGCTGGGCGTGCTGACCAACCTGGAGGCCGCCGTCACCCAGTGACCCGTCCGGGGCGGTCCGACGGCCAGCGTCAAGGTCCGTGCCGTCCGCCCCGAAGACCCGGTCGGTACACACCGCCCGTCAGCCTGCACGCGCACGGCACGGGCTCGGTCTTCGGTGACGCCCACACCCATGACCGGCTGGTACGCGACCCGGCCGTCGGCGTCGGTGCCGCGGTCGTGTTCCCCGAGTACGAGCGAGGAGTTCGCCGAGGAGGGGCGCGGTCGCATCACCGTCTCTCCGCTGCGGGCGAGCCTGAACCTCGCCGGCGGAGCGGTCGGGCAACGGAGCGGTGGCAGGTACGAGGTCACACCTGCCACCGCTTCGGCATGTCCGGCCGCACCACGGCACCGCCACACAGCCGTACCACCGCCCGGTGGATGACCCGTCATCCAACTAGTTGACACGTCACCTTTCGGGGTCTACGGTGATTGAAGATTGAACGGAACGGTGGCCCCACCAGACCACCC
>NZ_BMUI01000050.1 GCF_014650115.1 Streptomyces olivaceoviridis
CCGCTGACGCGGCTGGCCGACGGGGAGGTACTCATCGTCCTGCGGCCCGCCGGGGAGACGGAGAAGTCGACAGGCATGACCGCGTCGCCCGTGAAGCCTTCGCTGGACGGCTGCGAAAGCCTGGGGGCGCAGGGCCGGTCACGGCTGTGGAAGGTGGGACGTTCGGGGCCCGCCGACTTCGTCGTCCTGGAGATGTCCGAGTGCTCGCGCACCCCGGCCCCCAAGACGACGAGTGACGCCCTGTCCGGCCTCCTGAACAGCATCAGCCTGACAGACGGCACCTGACCCGCACTCCAACAGGCCCCCCGCAGCCCGTCGGCATGTGCTCACATGTATCTCGTGTGGTACGTTCCGTGCTCGGTCGGATCCGGTGGCCTGCGTGTCTTTCCGCACAGACGTGAAGACGTCCGTCGGCCGGAGTGATCGCGGACCCGTCCTGTGCGGACGGCTTCTGGCGCTCCGGCGGTGCGTCGTCTTCGCCTCGCGGCACGGATACAGGGAAGGAATCCACGGATGTCCGCCGCATCGGTGCCGGCCGGGCAAGGCACCCGTCTGCACGAGCACCTCTGCGTCGTCCGCGGACTCGTGACCCGGTGGGCGCAGCTCGTCGCCCTGGCCTTCACCCGGCCCGCGGACGGAGCAACGTCGATACCGAGACGCTGGTGACGACCGTGTGCTGGTTCGCCGGCTTCGTGCGTCATCACCACCGAAGCGCCGACGACTCGCTCTGCTCTGCGCCTGCCCCGGCCGGACAGCGCCAGCCTTGCCGTCCACTTGCGCAGGCCGCCTGCGACACCGGATGCGACGCTGCCTTTGGCGCACGGCTGGTCGGCGTCCGTCGCCGTGCGGGACGACGTGATCCGGCATTTCCCGGCAGACGACCGGGCACTCGTCCTCACCTCGACCGACGCGGCCACGGCTCCTAGCGGGTCCCCGGACCGGTGAACCCGCGTGCCGTCCCCTCTCGTGCTCGTAACGGAAGTGTGAGAAGGGGGGACACGTGCTCGCGTACGACATCCGGGGCAGCGGGCCCGGTCTGGTACTCCTGCACGGCATCGGAAACACCGCCGCCGAGACCTGGGGAACCCTGGTCGACAGCCTCGCCGCCACGCACACCGTCGTACTCGCCGACCTCCCGGGATCGGGGCGCAGCCCGCTGCCCGGTGGCCCGCTGGCGGCGGACACCGTGGCGGACCAGGTGGTGGACACGGCCCTGGCGGCCGGGCTGAGCGACTTCGTGATCGCGGGGGCCTCGCTCGGCGCGGCCGTGGCCGTCAAGGTCGCCGCCCGCCATCCCGGCCGGGTCCGTGGACTGTTCACCCTCGCCGGCTTCGCCCGGCCCCGCACCACGCTGTGGCTCAACCTGGAGATGTGGGCGTCGCTGCACGCCCGTCGCGACGAGGGGCTGGGCGCCCTGCTGACCTCGCTGTCCTTCTCCGAGGAGTACCTGACCCTCCTCACCCCGCAGCGGGTCCGGCGGCTGGCCTCCGCATGCGCGGGGTCCGCCCCCGGCACCGCCCAGCAGATCGCCTTCGCCCTGGGCATCGACGTCCGCGGCGACCTCCCCGCGGTCACCGCCCCCGCCCTGGTGGTGGCGAGCCCAGGTGACCGGATGGTGGCCCCGGAGCACTCGCTGGAACTGGCGGAAGGCATACCCGGCGCGCGCCTGGCCGCGGTCAGGGGCGGGCACGCGGCGGCCATCGAGGAGCCGGGGCGGACCCTGGAGCTCCTCACCGGCTTCCTCCGCGACATCTGACACCGGGACGGGTCATGTACGCGCGGAACGTGTGAAATCTGTGCCGACGGCTGAAGCACACATGTGTGATCGTGGCGGATATGACAACGTCGCCCCGGGGGCCGTGGTCATCGGCTACGGCAGCCAGGGCCACGCCCACGCCCGGTCGCTGCGTGACTCCGGTGGGGACGTGCCTGTCGGTCCGCACGAGGAGGCGCAAGCCCCACCACACGCCCCGTCGGACGTCAGTCGGCCAGACGGTCCAGGACCACCGTCGCGAGGCGGAGCGCGGCATGCAGTTCCGTCACCTCGGCGACGGTGGGACGGACGACGCCCGACCACTCACCGCGCAGGCCGGGCCAGACCGCGAGCAGGACCTGGGTCCCCGCGAGGCCCAGCTGCGCCGTGACGTCCGTCCGGTCCCCGCCCGCGGGCGTCCACGACAGCAGGACGCGGCCCTGCGGGACGCGGGAGGGTGCGTCCAGGGGCAGCCAGGTGGCCATGAGCCTGCCGTCCACCGGCGTCACGATCGCGCCCCGGACGTCGGCCGGCATGGGCTCGCGCGTCACCGTGGACAGTTCGACGGTCCGACGGGGCTCCGAGTCCCGCACCAGGGTGAGAAGGGGCCCGCCCGCGCGTGCGCTCCTGGACCGCCGGCCGGACGCCGACCGCCTGACCGGCGAATGATCACAGCAGGGCCGGCCACACCTGTGGTACCTCGTCATGTTCTCTCCCCCTTCGAGCCCGGTGTGTGTTTCACGGCATTCAGTCTCGCGCGGGCGGAGTGCCGGACACATCCGTCATCTGACTGTGCCGGGCGCCGGTCGCCCCGGCCGGGTGGGCGTCTCGTCGCCGGCGCCATCAGGGCCGGTCGCCCGTGGGTGCGTCCTGTGCCACCCGCTCCAGCAGCCGCGCGCCGGCGGACAGCGCGGGTTCGGCGTCCGGCGCCGGGTCTGCGGTCACCGCGCACAGCTGGGCGAGGAGCCGGGCCAGCCGGCCGCCGCCGGCGTACGGCAGGGCGACGCTGCCCTCCCAGAGGGTCTCGCGCAGCCGGGCCGGGGTGAGCTGCCCGTCCCCGACGCAGGCCACGAGCAGGCGGGACGCCAGGGTCCGTTCCAGCGCCGCCGGGGCCCACCTGCCCTCGTCGAGGTCCTCGGCAAGGGCGGCGGTCAGCTCGTCGAGCCGCTCCACCGCCGACGTGTGCCGCCGCAGGGCGATGACGGGAGCGACTGCGTCATGGGACATGGGTATCGATGGCCTTCTGCTCGGTACGGGTGGTGTGTGTACTGCTCGCCGGACGGCGCGCCCGTGCGGGTGCTCCGCCCGCCGGTACGACGGCCGCGGAGTGTAGATTTCCCCCCAGGATATGTGTCTCGCAGGTGTTCGCGGCACCGGCTCGACGAGTGCCGGGATATCACCGCTCGGAGTGTCGGGAGACCCCAGCCATGTGTGCGGCACGTCAACACGCTGCCCAGCGGGCGCGGCCCGAGCCCACCCGACGGCATCACCACGGAGAGAGACCGGAGCATCGATGAGATCGGACGCACGCTCCAACCGGCTGCGCATCCTCGAAGCGGCGACGGAGGCGCTCGCCGCCCCCGGCGACACCTCCTTGAAGTCCATCGCGCGCAGAGCGGGCGTGGGCCAGGGGACGCTCTACCGCCACTTCCCGACCCGCGAGTCCCTGATGCTTCAGGTGTACGGGGCGGAGGTGGACGAGCTGGTCACCGCTGTGCCCGCGCTCCTGACGACCCTGAGCCCGCCGCACGCGCTGCGGGTGTGGCTGGAACGCCTGCTGAGCCTCGGGCAGGCCATACCCGAGTTCTCGGAGGCGATGCGGGGGGCCACCGCCGCGATGACCGAGCAGTGCCGTGAGCCGTACCGGCCGCTGCTGGAGGCCCTGACGGCGCTGGTGCGCGCCAACGAGGCCGCCGGAACCATCCTGCCCGGGACGACGGCCGACGACGTCCTGGTGCTGCTGGGCCCCCTGTGGCACGTCGGCCCCCAGGACGAGGAGCACACCCGGGCCACACGGTTGTTCGACGTGCTCATACGGGGACTGTGCCCTTCGTCCGCCGCGCAGGACGCCACGGACCCCGGCGAGACCCGGCGCGGGGTGTGAACCTCCCCGGGGGCCGCCTCGCGCACGGCAGGCTGCATCTGCTGCTCACCCTCGACTCGCTGGTGGTCGTGCTCATTTCCGTCAACAGGAAGGCCGACGGCACACTCGCGTTCGTCGCCGACAACCAGTTCCTGCGCTGGGTCGAGATCAACAACATGGTGCTCGGCCTGGGCACCGTCCTGCTGTACTACCTGGTCACCGCTCATCTGGTACGCGACGCTCGGCCGCGGCGACGCGGGGGCCTGCTCGCGCTCGGTGCCCTGTTCACGTCCGGCGCGTACCTGTACGCCCTGAGCTTCGGCGACCACGAGGTCACCAACTACCTGCACGGGCGGTTCTGCTCCGAGAGCCTGCCCTCGATCTGCCGTGTCGTCGCCTTCAACGACGACGTGTTCTCCGACGCCGTCTTCCTCGCCGGGTTCACGTTGCTGAACACCACGGTCATGCTGGCCCAGTTCCTCTTCCCGACCGACCGTGCGCCGCGTGCCTGGGACAACGTGCTGATCACCGTGAACGCTCTGTTCATCGGCGCGGGCATCACCGCCAACGTGGCCTTCGAGAAGGCCGGGTTCGATCCGTTCGTGGTCGGCGCGACAGCGGTGTCCGCGCTGGTCCTGCTGTGGTTCTCGCCCCGGCAGCCGGTGCTTCGCTACTACGGCGTCGCGTACGGCGTCGGACTGCTGGCCACGGCTGTGATCAAGACCGTGTGACCGCCGGCCGCGGGGCGCTCAGTACAGTTCCTCGCCCGGGAAGAGGGTGAGCAGCCGCACGGTCTCCACGTACAGCCACACCAAGGTCAGCGTGAGTCCGAACGCGGCAGGCCAGGACTGGTCACGGGAAGCGCCGTACGTGATGCCGTTCTCGACCTGCCGGAAGTGCAGGGGCAGGAAGGACACCCCGAGGGCGACGCCCACGACACCCATGACGATGCCGAGGCCGAGGGGGCGCAGGCCCAGACCGTCCGCGCCCATGAGGGGGAAGAGGATCCAGTCCGCCAGGCCGAGGAAGCCCAGTCCGAGCAGCGCGGCGCCGGCGACACCGTAGAACCGGCGGTTCATCCGCATCCAGTGCAGTGCGCGGGCGAGGAGGAGCGCGGCGGAGGCCGCCATCGTCCCGAGCACGGTCTGCACGAAGACGCCCGGTGACAGATGGCTGGAGGCCGTCGTCGAGAACACGCCGAGGAACACGCCCTGGAGCGCCGCGAACATCAGGGCCGGGGCCGCGGACGGCGGGTTCCTGCGGCGCTGGATCACCACCAGCGCCGCGGCGGGCAGTCCGGCACCGGCGGCGACGCCGTAGGACGCGGCCGTACCGAGCGCGGCGAGCGGCAGCAGGGTCCATGACAGCACGGCCGTGAGGGCCGTGACCGCGAGCGCCGCCGCCGCACGGGGCAGGACGCCGTCCATCGTCATCAGGTCGCCGACGAGGACCGGCAGCGGGGCGGCCTCCTCGGCGTGAGCCCGCTCCCAGTCGTTGCCCGCCCTGATGCGGTCCCGAACGACGGCGATCCCGGCCCGCGGGTCCCGGGCCGCCGTCTTCTGTCCGCCCCGCCGTCCGAACTGCGGCCGGGAGAGTATCGGGTTGCTGCTCGTCAGCGAAATCTGCTGTTCGACCGGTGTCACGCCAGGTCCTCTTCTCCGTGTCGGACGTACCGCTCCCGGCGGTCGTGTGTGATCCCGGATGCCGACGGGCTCGCCGGAGTGTCGGCCTGCTTCAGCCTGGCGCACGGGACAAACCGCGCGCATCAGTCACTTGACGGTGGAAGACGTCCGGGTCGGCCCGGTGGCGCGGGCACCCTCGACGACAGACACGCAACTGAATACGTGTGCCGCTTATGGAACACCCGCCCCGCCCGGTAAGCATGAGCGGTTCCCGTCGCCCGGCGCCGGACGTGGCTCCGGTCCGGCGATACATGTGTTTACGGAGCATTGATCCGTATCAGTGATACCGTCTATTACGGATCGTTGATTCAGTCAGAACGGAACCAGCATGTCTTCACTCAAACCCGCCTATGACGTCGTCATCGTCGGCGGCGGAACGGCCGGCTGCGTGCTCGCCGCACGTCTGACCCAGGACCCCGACCTGCACGTGCTGTTGCTGGAGGCGGGCCCGGCCAGGCTTCCGGACGCGGTGGCCCATCCGCCGGCCTGGCCCTCGCTCGCCGCCTCGGAAGCCGGCTGGGGCGACACGACCGTGGTCCAGGAGGCCTCCGGTGCCCCCGTGCCGCTGCCGCGGGGCCGGGGTCTGGGCGGTTCGTCCGCCATCAACGCCATGGTCTTCGCCCGCGGCCACCGCACCGGTTACGACAGCTGGAGCGAGCACGGCGCCAAGGGCTGGACCTTCGACGACCTGCTCCCCTACTTCCAGCGCACCGAGACCGCCCTCGGCGCGGCCCCCGGCCGCGGCACCTCCGGCCCGCTCACCGTGGCGCCGGCCCAGCAGCTCAACGAGGTCCTGCTGGCCTGCCTCGAAGGCGCCGTCGAAACCGGACACCGCCGCGCCCACGACATCAGCGGCGGCCTGGAGGAGGGCTTCGCCCCCGTCGACCTCAACATCGTCGACGGACGCCGGCAGAGCGCCGCCGACGCCTACCTCACCCCGGCACTGGACCGCCCCAACCTCCAGGTGGTCACCGGGGCCGCGGCGCACCGGCTGCTCTTCGACGGACACCGCTGCGTCGGAGTGGAGTACGGCGCGGACGGACGCACCCACACCGTGCGGGCGACCGGAGAGGTGGTGCTGACGGCGGGGAGCATCGGGTCGGCGCTGATCCTCCAGCGCTCCGGCATCGGTGCGGAGAACGATCTGCGGCGGGCCGGGGTCGAGGTCTTCCACGCGCTGCCCGGCGTGGGGCACAACCTGCACGACCACCCGCGGGCCAACCTCGTCTACCGGACCCAGCGGCCGGTGCCCACGGCACTCAACAACCACGGCGAGATCCTGGGGCTGCTCCGCAGCACTCCCGACGCCGAGGGTCCTGACCTGCAGATCATCTTCATCGACATACCGGTGCCCAACCCGGTCGCCCCGGTGCGGAACGGCTTCACCATCGGCATCTCGCCGATGCGGCCGGCGAGTCGCGGCACCGTGCGGATCACCTCGGCGGACCCGTACGCGCCGCCGGCGATCGACCCGCGCTACTTCACCGAGGAGGCGGACGTCCGGGCGGTGCTGTCGGGTATCAGGACGGCACGCAGGATCGCCTGGTCCTCGGCGCTCGCCGAGTGGGGGATCGAGGAGGTCAGTCCGGGGCTCGCCGCGGTGGACGAGGAGTCCATCGCCGACCACGCCCGCAGGTACTTCAGCTCGTACTGCCACCCCGTGGGCACCTGCATGATGGGCGAGGACGACGTGGCCGTCGTCGACTCCTCGCTGCGCGTGCACGGGCTGGACGGCCTCCGTGTCGCCGACGCCTCCATCATCCCCTCCATCCCCTCGAACAACACCAACGCCACCGTGTACGCGATCGCCGAGCGCGCCGCCGACCTGCTGCGCCGCTCCTGATCCCGTGGTGCGGCGCACGGCGTGAACGGGAGGGCCCACACCCGTTCCGGCCAGGCGCGTCACCCCGCGCCCGTCGCCCACAGCCTCCCCGGCTCCCGCTATTACGCCGTAATAAGTACAGCTCCGCCGGGGAACCGGCCCCGCCCCGGCCGCGAGGCGAGCGGCGAACGGCGGCGCGAAGGGAATGGCCGATTATGGACGTCCTTTAGACTCCAGTGATTGCATGGGCCGCACGGAGCCGGGTGCAGGCACAGCCAGGTCGGCACGGAACACTGGGCCTCCGTACGACGGCCGTTGGAGGCAGCCCGATGAATGACCTGGACCCGACCGTCTGCCCAGCCTCGACACGGCTGGTCGGACGCGAGGCGGACCTCTCGTTCATCCAGTCCTTCTTCGCCAACTCCCAGGTCCAGGGAGCGGCTCTGCTGCTCTCGGGCGAGGCCGGGGTGGGCAAGAGCGCCGTGCTCGACGCGGTGGCGACGGGGGCCGTGCACAACGGCATCCGTGTGCTGCGCGCGGCCGGCGTGCAGTTCGAGGCGGACATCAGTTACGCGGGTCTCAACCAGCTCCTCGTCCCCCTCTTCGACTACTTGGACGTCCTGGACAACCCGCACCGCGACGCCCTGCGGGTCGCCGTCGGCATCGGCAGCGGACCGGTTCCCGACCGCCTCCTGACCTCGACCGCGGTGCTGCTGCTGTTGCGGCTGATCTCCGCCGAGACGCCGCTGCTGATCGTCGTGGACGACCTGCCGTGGCTGGACCGGGCCACCAACGCCGTCCTCGGTTTCGTGGCCCGGCGGCTCGTCGGCAGCCGCATCGGCTTCCTCGCGGCCTCCCGTGAGGGCTCCGACAGCTTCTTCGAGTCGAGCGGCCTGACCGAGCACCGGCTCAAGCCGCTGGACGACGCGTCGTCGGCCGAGCTGCTCGCACTCGCCCACCCGGACATATCCCCCGCGGTACGGCGCCGCATCGCCGCCGAGGCACGCGGCAACCCGCTGGCGCTGGTGGAGCTGCCGGTGGCGCTCTCCACCGAGCAGCGCGCGACCCTGGCGGCGGTGCCCACCGTGCTGCCCCTGACCGAGCGCCTGCAGAGCATGTTCGCCTCGCGCGTGGCCGCGCTGCCCGAGCGCAGCCGGGAACTGCTGCTGATCGCCGCCCTCGACGGCACCGGCGACCTGGCCGCGATCGAGGCCGCCGCGGCCGGCCGGGCCGGCGTCGACGACCTCGCCCCCGCCGAACGCGACCGGCTGGTGGCGATCTCGGCGGACAACCGGCGGCTGACCTTCCGGCACCCGCTGATCGGCTCCGCGGTGGTGGAGCTGGCGACCGCCTCGGAACGCAGACGCGCCCATCGGGCGCTCGCCGGCGTGCTCGGCGAGCAGCTGGAGCGCCGCGCCTGGCACCTGGGCGAGGCGGCCGTGGGCCCGGACGAGACCGTCGCGGCCCTGCTGGAGGAGGCCGCGCGCCGCCGGCTGCGGCGCGGGGACGCCCTCGGCGCGGTGACGGCGCTGACCCGGGCCGCCGGGCTGAGCCCCACGGCGGCCGACGAGAGCCGCCGGCTGGCCGAGGCGGCGTACGTCGGCGTGGACTCCAGCGGTGAACTGGAGGACGCCTCGCGACTGCTCGCCGGGGCCCGGCTCGTCCATCCCGGCACCGGGCAGCAATCGCTGCACGCGGCGGCCGCGTCCGCGTTCCTGCTGATCAACCGGGACGGTGACATCGACACCGCGTACCGGCTGCTGGTCGGGGCGATCGAGTCCGGGGACCACGGCTGGGACGCCTCCGACGACGCCCTGATCGAGGCCCTGCACCTCCTAGTGCTGCTGTGCTGGTACGGCGGTGCCCCCGAGCTGTGGCAGCCGCTGTTCACCTTCATGGACCGGCTGACCCCCGAACCCCCGGAGCTGCTCTGGGTCATCTCCCAGACCTTCGGCGACCCGGCACGCACCGGTCCCTCGGCTCTGCCCCGCCTGACGGAGCTGATCGCCACCGTCGGGGACGACCCCACCCGCGTGGTGCGTGTCGGCACCGCCTCGGTCTTCCCCGACCGGCTCGGGGACTTCCGGTGGGCGACGCGCCGGCTGATCGAGCAGGGCCGCGCCGGCACCGCGCCCGTCCGCCGGCATCTGGGCGCGCTGATGCACCTGGGCCTGGACTACTACCACCTGGGCCGCTGGGAAGACGCCGCGCAACTGGCCGCCGAGGGGCTCACCCTGTGCACCAACCACGACTACCGCTTCTTCGCATGGTATTTCCACTACATCCAGGCCGCCGTGGCCGCGGCGCAGGGCGACGCGGAGACCGCCGCGGCACTGACCGAGGAGATCGTCCGGTGGGCGACGCCCCGCGGCGCCCACGGCGCCCGGTACTTCGCCTGCCACGCCAGGGCGCTGGCCGCCCTCGGCAACGGCGACTACGAGACCGCCTACCAGCACGCCTGCACACTCAGCCCGCCCGGGACCGTGGCCCCCTACGTGCCGATCGCCATGTGGGGGACGATGGACCTGGTCGAGGCTGCCGTACGGACCGGCCGGGAGGAGGAGGCCGCCGCCCACGCGGCGGCCATGCGCGCGTCCTCGATGGGCGGGCTGTCGCCCCGGCTGGAGCTGCTGGTCCTGGCCTGCGAGGCGCTGGCCGCCCCGGGTGAGGAGTCCGTCGCCCTGTTCGAGCGGGCGCTGTCCCTGCCGGGGCCGGAGCGCTGGCCCTTCGACGCCGCCCGGGTGCGGCTCTTCCACGGCGAACGCCTCAGGCGCCTGCGCGCCACCGCGGAGGCCAGGGAACAGCTGACTCAGGCGCTGGAGGTCTTCCAGCGCCTGGGTGCCAAGCCCTGGGTGGCCCGTACGGCGGCCGAGCTGCGCGCGAGCGGCCTGTCCGCGCCGACCGCCACCAGGCCGGGGCCCGTGACGCTGACCGCGCAGGAACTGCAGATCGCCACGCTCGCGGCGACGGGACTGACCAACAAGCAGATCGCGGAGCGGCTGTTCCTGTCCCACCGCACGATCGGCACGCACCTCTACCAGATCTATCCCAAGCTGGGCATCACCTCGCGGGCCGCGCTGAGGGACGCACTCTCCGGCCTCGACCTCGACCGGGAGGACTGACACCCGCCGGCGAAGGCTGACGACGGGCCGTCCGCTCAGTCATTTGACGTATGCCGCTCCACCGGCAGCCGCGCAGAGTGGACGCGGGAACGGCCTGTTCGGGCTGTCCTCCCACGGTGGCCGTACCTGAGCCGCCGGGCCACGCGAGAGGGGAACCGGATGCTTGAGGCGTCGGACAGCCATCCGGACATCCACTGGCCGTCGGGCTTCTCGCCCGACCAGGCCCACAGCTTCTGCCAGGCGCAGGCCGTGGTGCACGCCCCGCCCCCCGCGGCCTTCGCCCTGCTCGCCGATGTGACGCGGTGGCCGGACTGGGTTCCGGGCATCACCGAGGCGTGGGCCGGACCGCTCCCCCGGGCCTTCGAGGTGGTCTTCCACGAGCAGCGCTTCGAGATCTTCGTGGGAGAGCACGAACCGCCCCGCCGGCTCGGCTGGTCGGGCGTCGGCGCGAATGTGCAGCTGTACCAGGCCTGGCTGTTCACCGCCGTCGCGGGCGGCACCCATGTGGTGACCGAGAACGTGGTGCGCGGTCCCGCCGCCAAGTCCCTCAACGCGTTGTCCCCCGTGTGGGCGCGGCACCTGAACACCCTGTGGATCGCGCAGCTCAGGCGGCTCTCCGAGAGCGCCCCGGACCAGGGCTGACGCGTCACCCGGCGCCACCGGACGGCCGCGCGTCCTGACACGCCGACGGCCGGCACCCGGTGTGGGTGTCGGCCGTTCGGGGGCGTGCCGTCGGTGGTGTTCAGGCGGCCTTGACGGTGTCGTCGGTGGTGAGGCGGGCGTCGTCGGCGGCGGGGGCGGTGGTGTCCGCATCCGCATCGTTCTGTCCGGGCTTGCGGGCGGGGCGGAGGAAGACGGCGAGGAGGAGGCCGACGGCGAGGGTGGGGGCGATCCAGAGGTAGCCGGTGGCCGTGGCGTGGGCGAAGGCGTCCAGTGCGGTCTCGCGCAGGGCGGTGGGCAGCCGGTCGATGGTGTCGGGGCGGGCGGCGTCGAAGCCGCCGCCGGTGGGCAGGGCGTGGGTGCGCTCGGCGAAGCCGGTGTTGAGCAGGGTGCCGAAGACGGCGACGCCGAAGGCCGCGCCGATGGAGCGGGCGAAGGTGACCACGGCGCTGGCGGCACCGAGGTCGGTGGCGGGCACGCTGTTCTGGACGGTGGTCAGCACGACCATGGGCACCATGCCGATGCCGATGCCGGTGATCAGGAAGTAGACGCTCAGCACCAGGGTGTTGGTGCCGGCCCCGAGGGTGCCCAGCAGGAGCAGTCCGGCGAGGTTGGCGGTCAGACCGGCGAGCAGGATCACCCGCAGCCGCTCGACGTGCGCGGCCCAGCGTCCGGCCAGGGACTGGCTGATGACCAGGCCGGCGACCAGGGGCAGCATGGAGATGCCGGACAGGGTGGCCGAGACGCCGTGGACGATCTGGAGGTAGGTCGGCAGGTAGACCAGCACGGCGAACATCGCGGCGTTGGCGAAGAACCCGATCAGCGAGGAGAAGACCACGGTCCGCGAGCCCAGCATGGCCGGCGGCAGGACCGGGGCGGCGGCGCGGCGCTCGACCGGCACCAGCAGCGCGGCGAGGGCGACGGTGGCGACGATCAGACCGACGATGGCCGGTGAACCCCAGCCCCAGCGTTCGCCGAACGAGGTGACCAGGACGAGGCCGGTGGCGATGGCGGCCAGGACGGTGGCGCCGGCGTAGTCGATGCGGGCCCTGGTGCCCCGGGTGGCGGCGGGCAGCGCACGGGCGGCGACGGCGAGGGCCACGATGCCGACGGGCAGGTTGATCAGGAAGGCCCACCGCCAGGACAGCTGGTCGGTGAAGACACCGCCCAGCAGGGGACCGACGATGCTGGCGACGCCGTAGACCGAACCGAACATGCCCTGGTAGCGACCGCGTTCGGCGGGCGCGACGATGTCACCGACCAGGGCGAAGGTCAGCACGATCATGCCGCCGCCGCCCACGCCCTGGAGTACGCGGGCGCCGATCAGTTCGGGCAGGTTCTGCGCCAGGCCGCAGGCCACCGACGCGACCAGGAAGATCGAGGTCGAGGCCAGGTACAGGCGCTTGCGGCCGAACATGTCGCCGAGCTTGCCCCACAACGGGGTGACCGCAGTCGAGGCGAGCAGGTAGGCGGCGCTGACCCACGCGATGTCGTCGAACCCGTTCAGGTCTTCCGCTATCCGGGGCAGCGCGGTCGAGACGATCGTCTGGTCGAGGGCCGCCAACAGGACCGCCAGGATCAACGCGCTCATCGCGGCGGCCACCCCACCCGCCCGGGGTGAGGAGGACTGTGTCTTCGGCATCGAAGGTGCCTTTCTGGAAGTGGTGGGCGGGCGCGCCGGCCGTGGCACAAAGCAAGAGCCTCAGCATGTCCGCAGTACCTTGCCTATCTGTCACTCCAATGTAGCACTTACTCGACGCACTTTCACACTTCAGTGGCCATAGCTGTGTGAGGCTCCACATTTACTGGCTAAACTCGGTGCGGTGAGAGCCGACGCAGCACGCAACCTGGAAGCCGTCCTGACCACCGGAGCCCGCATGCTCGCCGCCGACCCCGGCGCCAGCATCGCGAGCATCGCCGCCGAGGCGGGCGTGGACCGGCGCACCGTCTACCGGCGCTTCGCCTCCCGGGAGGAACTCCTCGCGGCCATCTACGAAGCCCGGCTGACAGCCATCGAACAGGCCATCGAGGACGCCCGGCTGCGCGAGGCACCCGTCGCCGTCGCCCTGCACCGCTACGTCGAGAACATCATCGTCGTCAACCGGACCTGGCCCGTCGACCTGACCCGCATGCTCGCCGACGACGCCGTGCGCCGGCGCCGGGACGCGGCCGTCGAGGAGGTCGACGCCTTCCTCGCCCGCGCCACCGACGAGGGCGTGCTGCGCCCCGGGCTTCCGCCGGGGTGGGCCGGCGCACTGCTGCCCCAGCTCATGCACCTGGTGTCCCGGCAGCTGCCCGACCTGAACCCCGGACAGGCCGCCGATCTCGTCGTCGACACCCTGCTCAACGGCCTCGGAGCCTCCTGACACACCGACGGGCCCCCGGTGACACATGTGTCCATGTGTCACCGGGGGCCCGTCGGCCTTCGCCGCGGCGGCGAGGTCGTCCGCCGCCGCTCATCTCATTCCACGGCCTGCCTGGCCGCGTCCTGGCCGGAGGCCTCCTGTGTCTCCTCGTCACGGGGACGCCGGGGCACCGCCGACGAGGGCGAGGCCACGGTTCCGGGGAGGCGGACGCGACGGAGTCGGGACGGTTCGTCGGCGGAGTCGGTGCGCTCCAAGGCTTCTCCCATCGATGCGTTCGACCTGCCGTACCCCCCGGCGCGCGCGGCGCCGACGGGGCGGACGGGGTGGGTGTTCCAAGGAAACCAGCGAGGGCGCGCACACATTCCGGGCCGGACCGTCCACACCGGCCGGTTCCACGTGTCCACTTTGCGTCACGGCACAACCGCGCCAGAGCGCGGTGACATGTGCGCAGGCCGGCTGTCGAATGATTCCGGCATCCCGTACCCCGTCCGACGAAGGGACCCCTCGTGCCGCCTCTGCCTCGGCGCAGACGCGGGTGGACGACGTTGTGCACCGTGTTCCTGGTGCTGGCGGCGTCACCCGTCCCGGCCTTCCCGGCCACCGAACCACCCGCCCCACCGACCGCCGCCTCCACCACCCCGGCGGCGGTCCCGCCCGGCGCGCCCCGGGTGACCCTGGTGACCGGCGACACGGTCACCGTCGTACGGGCCCCCGACGGCACGCTGAGCCACCTGGTACAAGACCCTGAAGGCCACTACACCGGTTTCGAGACCCACCGCAGCGGACGCAACACCTACGTCTATCCCCGCGACGCGCTGCCGTACATCGCCGCCGGCTCGCTGGACCGTGAACTGTTCGACGTCACCCGGCTGCTGGCCGACGGCTACGACGACGCGCACCGCGACCGGCTGCCCCTGATCGTCACCTACACGGACGCGGGCCGGCACTCCGGCCGCCGGACGCCGCCGCGGGGCGCCCGCACGACGCGCGCGCTGGAGAGCATCGGGGGTGCGGCGCTGACCGTGGACCGTTCGGCGGCGTTCTGGACGTCGGTCACCGGCGGCGCCTCCGCACGGGACGCGAACCAGCGGCCCCGGCTGCGGGGCGGCATCGCCAAGATCTGGCTGGACGGCAAGGTGAAGGCCGATCTCGCCGAGAGCACCGCGCAGGTGGGGGCACCGCGGGTGTGGGCCTCCGGCGACACCGGTGAGGGCGTGGACGTCGCGGTCCTCGACACCGGTGTGGACGCCGGACACCCCGACCTCGCCGGCAGGATCGCCGCCACCGCGGGCTTCGTGCCCGGTGAGTCCGTGACCGACGGGAACGGCCACGGCACGCACGTGGCCTCCACCATCGCCGGAACGGGTGCCGCGTCCGACGGCCGGGAGAAGGGTGTCGCGCCGGGCGCGCGGCTGCACATCGGCAAGGTGCTCTCCGACGACGGCACGGGCCAGGACTCCTGGGTGCTGGCCGGCATGGAGTGGGCGGCCCGCGACCAGCACGCGAAGGTCATCAGCATGAGCCTGGGCGGCCCGTCCACCGACGGCTCCGATCCGCTGAGCATGGCCGTCGACCGGCTCAGCGAGGAGACCGGGGCGCTGTTCACGGTGGCCGCGGGCAACTCCGGCCCCGACGGCTACACCGTGGGCGCCCCCGGGGTGGCCGATGCCGCCCTGACCGTGGGCGCCGTCGACGGCTCCGACACGCTCGCGGACTTCTCCAGCCGGGGCCCGCGTCCCGGCGACCGGGGCGTCAAGCCGGACCTCACCGCCCCCGGCGTGAACATCCTCGCCGCGCGCTCCCAGTACGCGCGGGAAGGCTCGGGCCCGTACCAGACCCTGAGCGGCACCTCGATGGCCACGCCGCACGTCGCCGGCGCCGCGGCCCTGCTGGCCGCCGAGCACCCCGGCTTCAGCGGCCGTCAGCTCAAGGACGCCCTCGTCAGCACGACCACGGCGACACCCCGGTACACCCCCTTCGAGGCCGGCGCCGGCCGTCTGGACATCGCCGCCACCGCAACGGCGACCGTGTTCGCCTCCGGCGGCGCCGACTTCGGCTTCCACGCCTGGCCGACCCCGGCCGGCACCACCGCCGAGCGGACGGTGACGTACACCAACACCGCCGGCAGTCCCATCGCCCTGCGCCTGACGACCGACGGTCCGTTCACCCTCTCCGCCGACCGGCTGTCCGTCCCGGCGCACGGCACCGCCGCGGTCACCGTGACCGCGCACTACGACCAGGTCCCCGCCGACCGGGCGTCGGCCGCCTTCCTGACGGCGACCGACGACTCGGGCACCGTCCGCGCCCGTACGTCCCTGAGCGCGGCCAAGGAGGGCGAGCGGCACCGGCTCACGCTGAAGGCGAAGGACCGCGCCGGCCGGCCGGCCGCCGGAACGGTCATCCTCACGGCGAAGAAGTTCTGGCTGCCCCTGGCGCTCGACGACTCCGGGACCGTGGACCTCCGGCTGCCGCCGGGTTCCTACACCGCGTGGCTGGACACGCCCCTGGAGGGTGCCCACGGCCCGCACTCGATCGGACAGGGCCTGCTGGCCGTCACCGACATCGACCTGGGACGGGACCGTACGGCGGTGTTCGACGGCACCAAGGCCCGTCAGGTCCGGACCGTGGCACCGGACCCGAGCACGCCCGACGGCTCCCGCGTGGACCTCTACCGCGGCTTCGCCGCCGACGACTGGTCCTCGTCCTCCCGCTGGACCGACGCCTCCTACGACAGCGTCTGGGCCCTGCCCACCGGACGCGAGGTGGCGGAGGGGGAGTTCGTGTTCGGTACGCGGTGGCGGCTGCGGCAGCCGACTCTGACGGTGGCCTCCGGCGACGGAGTCTTCGACGATCTGCGCGTCGCGCCGGGAGCGACCCCGCTGCCCGAAGGCCGGCACCGCCTCGACGCGGTCTTCGCCGGCGACGGCGCCCCCGCCGCGTACAACTCCCTCGACGTCCGCGGGAAGGCCGCCGTGGTACGCCGCGACGACACCGTGCCCGTGCCCGAGCAGGCCGCCGCGGCGACCGCCGCGGGCGCCCGGCTGCTGCTGGTCGTCAACGACGGCGACGGCCGCCTGCAACCGTGGGAGGACTCCCCCTGGCTGCCGGCGGATCCACCGCCGCTGACCGTCGCCACGCTCACCCGTGACGAGGGCGAACGGCTCATCACCCGGACGTCCGGCCCCGCCCGTACCCGGCTCTCCGTCACCTCGCACCCCGTCACCGAGTACGTCTACGACCTCGTCCACGACTACCGGGGCGCCGTCCCCGCCGACCCCGTCCACCGGGCCGACCGGCGCGAACTCGCCCGCGTCGACGTCTCGTTCCGCAACTACCGTGCCGGGCGGGCGCTGGAGAACCGCGACGACGTCACACCCGCCGGCGGCAGCGCCCTGAACCCCTCGGACGCCCCGGCCCTGGGCGACCGCACGGACTGGGTCACGGCGGGCGAGCCCTGGTCGGACCGGGCCCAGATCCCGGGCGAGCAGCAGCAGTACGCCCCGGCCGTCACCTATCGCGCCGGATCCGCCGACCGGGTCGGCTGGTTCGGGCCGGTCCAGCGGCCACGGCTCCTCGACGGGAACGCTCCGGTCCGCCAGGACGACAAGCTGTACGTGTCCGTCCCCGGCTGGGGCGACTCGGGAACCGGTCATCTGGGCGGTACGTACGGCAACTTCGACGTCGACAACCAGGTGCGGCTCTACCAGGGCGACGAACTCGTGCGTGAGATGGGCCGCTACCAGCTCACCATGACCGTGTCCGGTCTGAGCCCCGCACCGCTCCCCTACCGTCTGGTCTCGGAGAACTCCCGTGACGCCTGGACGGCCCCCTACTCCACCGCCACCCGGACCGAGTGGGGCTTCACCTCGCGGGCGGGAGCGGCGGGCGAGCAGGCCCAACTGCCGCTGATCCAGCTCGACTACGGGATCGCCACCGACGCCTCCGGGCGGGCCGGGCGGCACGCCGGCCTGACGGTGACCGCCTCGCACCTGCCGGGGTCCACCGGCACCGCCGCGATCGGGCAGGTCGGCCTGGAGATCTCGTACGACGACGGGGCCACCTGGCACCGCGCGGCGCTACGGCACTCGGGCACGGGGTGGCTGACACGGCTCGACGCGCCCCGCGCCGCCCGGTTCGCCAGCCTGCGCGTGGACGCGCGTGACGCCCGCGGCAACAGCGTGCGGCAGAGCATCGTGCGGGCCTTCGGGCTCACGTAGCGGATGCCGGGGCGGCCGGACCGGCCGCCCCGGCACCGCGTCAGCGATCACGGCATCGCGAGCACGGCGCCGTGACCCGGCTCCACCCGGTGCGGGGTCACCCGTGGTGCCGGAGGTCCGGATGACCGTCGGCGGCGGGCGCGGTGGGCAGCGCGTCGAGTGCGGGTCAACCCCGGCCGGCCGCACGGCGGTGGAGCGACCGCGGACTCGGCCATGGCGTTCCGCCGTTCACGTGCGGTGCGCCGTCAGCCCGCGCGGACCCCTTCGAGGAAGCGGCCGGCCAGGTCGACACGTTCGGCGAGGGTGGTGTGCGTCTGCCCGAAGTCCACGAACAGTTCGTGCACCCCTGCCTCCGCCGCGGCCCGCGCGTAGTCGATGTACTGGTCCAGCGTGCCCGCCCCGGGCATCTCTTCCGGGCCGGTCCTCGTGTCGGTCAGCTCGGGGTTGACGCGCAGCGCGATGTGCAGGGCGGACGGGTCACGGTCCGCCTCCACCGCCTCCTTCACGACGGTGTCCCACATGCCCATGAGGTGTGCGAGCGGCATCGCGACGGGCAGCCAGCCGTCGAGCCTGCGCCCGATCCGCCGCAGGCCCGCGGGGGTGAACGCCGCGAGCAGCACGGGGGGCTTGGGGCGCTGGCGCGGCTTGAGCCCCACCACGGTCTCCGGGATGGTGAACAGCGGTCCCTCGTGGGCGAAGACGTCCTCGGCCCAGTACCCCTCCAGGACGTCCAGCGTCTCGTCGAGCCGCGCGCCCCGGCCCTTCCACGGTACGGAGACCGCGGTGTACTCGTCGGGCATCCAGCCCAGGCCGAAACCCACGGTGAGCCGTCCCTGGCTGAGGACGTCGAGGGTGGTCAGCGACCGGGCCAGCATGATCGGCGGCTGCCACAGGCCGTTCAGCGTGCTCGTGCCCAGGCGGACGCGGCTCGTGTGCGACGCGGCGAAGGTGAGCGCCACCAGGGGGTCCATGTGGTTCTCGTAGACGCGCGGCATCGCGCCGTCACGGCTCGGGTACGGGGCGCTCGGAACGCGGGGGGCGAGGACCCGGTCGCCCGTCCACAGGGAGTCGTATCCCATCTCCTCCGCGGTGCGGCAGACACGGAGAACGCCTTCCGGCGTGGCGTCGGGACCGAAGGTGGGAAGGGCCAGTCCTAGTCGCATGTGAGTCTCCTCATGGGGTCTTGCGCTCGGGACACGCGCCCGTCAGCGCGACCCCCAGCAGGTCTTCCAGGGCGGCGACCGTCCGCGCGGGCTCCACCGCGTGGACGGTGGTGAAGCCGAGTTCGGCCGCGGGAGGGAGGTACTGCTCGGTGTCGTCGACGAAGACGCACTCCTCGGCCGGCAGGTCGAGCCGCTCCAGCACGAGCCGGAAGATCTCCCGCTCGGGCTTGCGCGTCCCGTGGAGTTCGGACAGCACCACGGCGTCGTAGAGTTCGTCCACCTCGTAGCCGTCGTACAGGTTCCACGGGGTCAGGCCGACGGAGTTCGAGAGGATGCCGACCTTCACCCCGGCCCGGCGCGCGGCGGCGGCTGCGGCGATCACCGAGGTCTCGGGACGCAGGTCGGCGAAGATCCGGCCCATCAGGTTGTCCGGCGCGATGCCGAGCAGCCGTCCGGCCGCTTCGTTCCACTGCGTCTGGGTGAGCGTGCCGCGCTCCAGTTCCTCGGTGAGCCGGATCCCCTCGGGATTCAGGTAGAGGCCGGTGAGCAGCGTCCCCTCGGCCAGTCCCGCGCGCCTTTCGAAGGCGAGCGCGGCGGGCAGCAGAGGTGTCGTCAGCACACCACCGAAGTCGAGGACGAGGCCCTTGCGGTGCTGGGTCATACCCACACCTTAGAAGGCCGCCGTGTCGGGGCCTCCACCAGGTCGCCATGTTTCTCGTCGGTCAGGTACATGTGTGGAGGTCGCGGCTCGGCGTCCGGGACGCCCCGCGCGTGTTCACCGGTCATGTGTGTCCGTTGTCGCCACGGTGCCGAGGACGAGACGGCCGCCGCGCACCCGCACGGCCCGTGAACCCTTCCGGGGGGCCGCTGCGTTGTCCTGGTGAAGGGGTTCTTCGCCGCCCCGGCGACGGCGGCGGAGACCCCGGTTCGCCGGCGGACCGGTCACGACGGTCGCGGCCGGCGGCCCGTGCGGTCAGGAACACCCGCCCCCCCTGACCGCTCGGGTCCCCCGACCACCCGGGACGGTTCAGCCCTTCAGCCGGTGCGGGTGTGCGGGGTACACACCCAGGATGCGCACCTCGGAGGAGAAGAAGCGCAGCTCGTGCAGGGCGAGGGCGACGCGCTCGTCGTCGGGGTGGCCCTCGATCTCGACGTAGAAGCGGCTGGCGTTGAGCCCCGCGCCCATCTGGTAGCTCTCGATCTTGGTGAGGTTCACGCCACTGGTGGCGAACCCGCCGAGTGTCTTGTACAGCGCACTGGGGATGTTGCGCACACTGAAGAACAGGCTCGTCATCGTCGGCTCCCCGGTGACGGGGGCGGGGGCGGCGTCCCGGGACAGCACGACGAACCGCGTGGTGTTGTCCGGGTCGTCCTCGACGCCCGCGCGCAGCACCTCCAGGCCGTGCAGCCCGGCCGCGGCCGGCGGGGCGAGCGCGGCGTGCCGCGGGTCGCCCAGTTCGGCCACCTCGCGCGCCGCTCCGGCCGTGTCGTCGCTGACGAGGGTGCGCCAGCCGCCCTCCCGCAGCAGCTTGCGGCACTGCCCCAGGGCGTGGACGTGGCTGCGTACGCACTCCACCTGGTCCAGGGTCGCGCCGGGCACCCCCATCAGGTCGAAGCGGATGGCGAGGAAGTACTCGGCGACGATGAACAGACCCGACTCGGGCAGCAGGTGGTGCACGTCCGCGACGCGTCCCGCCGCGGAGTTGTCCACCGGGATCACGGCGACGTCGGCGGTGCCGAGTGTCACCGCCTCCAGGGCCTGCTCGAAGCTCGTGCAGGGCAGTTCAGCGCTTCCGGGGTACAGGGCGCGCGCGGCCGTCGCGGAGTTGGAGCCAGGTTCACCCTGATATGTGACGGTTGTCACCGATTTGCACCTTTCCAGGAGGTCCCGTCGTCGGGCGGCAGAAGCTGCGTCGCGTACCGCACCTGCTGAAGTATCGGTGCACAGGCTTCCATGAGGTGCACCAGGGGGTGCTCACCGGCGTACCCGTACGACGCCAGTGCGTGGTCGAGCGCCGACGCGACCACCTGGTGGACGGCGTTCCCGGCCCGCTGCACGCGCGCGGCGAGCCGCTCCTCGGCGGACGGCGGCAGGCCCAGCCGCGCGGAGGGCGCGCCGTGCAGGGCCGCCGCCAGGCTCAGCCGCTCGTCGTGCAGCACGGCTGCCAGTTCGGCGGCCACGGCGGCGGAGGGCACCGGTCCCCGGGCCGCGCCGGGCGCCGTGTCCGCGGCGGCCAGTGCGTCGGTGATGCTCCGGGCCGCTCCCAGGGCCTGGGCCGCGACCGCCGTCCACAGGAACGGCGCGTCCCCGGCGCGCAGCGGGGTGGCCGTCGCGTGCGTGGCGAACCCCGTGGGCACGTGCACGTCCCCCAGCCGGAACACGGGTCCGGGCCCGACGGCGTCGCCCGTGACGGCACGCACCGCGCTCCGCAGCACCTTGGAGGGCACCGCGAACAGATCCGGGCCGCCGGGCGTTGCCATGCCCGGCCGGGACGGCCGCTCGCCGCCGGTGAGCGGCAGCGCCAGCCAGGGTCCGGTTCCGTCGTGCGCCGGCAGGTGCCACAGCCCGGACAGGGTGAAGCCGCCGGCGACGGCAGGCCGCACCACCGGCCGGTCCCGGACGTCCGCGCCGGGTACGGCGGTGGTCAGCGGCGCGGCCCAGTTCCAGGCGGTGGTGAACGCCTGCCAGGCGGTGGACGGGTCGCCATGGGCGTGGTCCTCGTAGAACGCGAACACCTGCGCGAGGCCGGTGCCGGGTCCGAGCACCCGCAGATGGTCACCGTGCGTGGATGTCGTCATGGCTCACGCCGCCTGTACGGCATCGCCGGCCGCGGTCGTCGTCAGGACCACGTTGTGCAGCTCCTCGCCCCGTGCGTAGCGGTGCAGTTGCCGGCGCAGGAAGTCCTCGGTCATCGTCGGGAACGCGTCGGTGAAGGCCGCCACGTGCGGGGTGATCAGGACGCCGGGCAGGTGCCACAGCGGATGGCCGGGCGGCAGCGGTTCCGGATCGGTGACGTCGAGCCCGGCCCGGAGCCGGCCCGCCCGCACCTCCCGGACCAGCGCGTCGGTGTCCACCAGCTCTCCCCGGGCGACGTTCACCAGCAGGGCACCGTCCTTCAGGAGTGCCAGCGCCTGCGCACCGAACATGCCGCGCGTCTGCTCGGTCAGCGGCGCGCACAGCACCACCGCGTCCGCCGTGGGCAGCAGCCCGCGCAGCTCCGCCGCCCCGTGCACGCGTCCGGCCGGTGTGGTGCGCGCCGTGCGGGCCACGAAGACCGTCTCGCACCGGAACGCGTCGAGCCGGGCGGCGACGGCCGCGCCGACGGCGCCGTAGCCGACGACCAGGACGCGCTTGCCGGCCAGCGAGGTGCGGAACTCGGGCTGCCACGCCCCCTCGGCCTGCCGGGCGCCGAACACGTCGAGCCCCCGGGACAGGGCCAGCAGCAGGGTGACCGCCAGCTCGGCGGTGGCCTCGCGGTGCACGCCGCGCCCGGTGCTCAGCCGGGTTCCGGGCGGCATCGCGTCCAGCAGCGGCAACATGTGGTCGTAGCCGGAGCTGAGCAGCTGGAGCACCTCCAGGTCGCGCATCCGCGGCAGGACGGGGCGCAGTACCCGGTCGGCGCCGGGAGCCGGTGGGCCGACGAGGAAGCGGACCTCGGCGGGGTCACCCGGCAACGGGCCGGACCCGTCCCAGTACGCGTAGGTGAACTCGTCCGGCAGTCCGGGTATCCGGCTCCGGTGGTACGGGAGCCAGACGGTCGTGCCGTCCTTCATCGTGCATCAGCTTCTTCCCGCTCAGGTGCGGCGTGGGGCCGGCACCGACGTGCGGCCGTTCGTGAAGCGGTGGGGTGTTCGCGCCGGACCGCGTCCCCGCGGAGCCTGTTCACGCGGCGGACGGTGTCCGGACCGCCTCGGTCGGCATGGAGTCGTTTCCTCACCCATGAGGACGGGTGTGTCAGGGGCGGAGGTTCACGTGAGGCTCGTCACTCGAATGTGTGTCCGGCCGCCCGGACGGCATACGTGTCGACGCGCGGCCGGGCCCGGCAGGGGCGGCACCGGTGACGTGCCGGGCCGCGGCGGGGTCAGCGGCGCCGCCCGGGCCCGACTGCCTGCCCGGGCGGCGGACGGGCCCGCTCACCGTGGGTGGGACGGCGGCCCCGGGACCAGCTCGCGGTAGCGCCCGCGGTGGAAGACCAGCGGTTCACGAGCGGGATCCGCGCCGAGCGCCACGACCCGGCCGACGACCAGGGTGTGGTCACCGGCGTCGTACTCGTTCCACAGCTCGCACGAGATGAACGCGCACACACCGTCCAGCCGCGGTGCGCCGCCCGGGCCCGGCGACCACCCGACCCCGTGGAACCTGTCCTGCCCGGAGCGGGCGAACGCGGCGCTGACGTCCGCCTGGCCGGCGGCCAGGACGTTGACCCCGAAGGTGCCCGCCGTACGGATGAGGGGCCAGGTCCGCGAGGTCCGGGCCGGGGAGAGGGAGACGAGCAGGGGGTCGAGGGAGAGGGACACGAAGGACTGGCAGGTGAAGCCGAGCGGGCCGGCCGGCCCCCCGGCCGTGATGACGGTGACGCCCGTCGCGAAGTGCCCGAGCACCTCGCGCACGGTGCCTCCGGTGGCCTCCGACGCGCTGAGGTCGAACATGTGCCTTCTCTTCTTTCTCGCCCGCCGGGCGACGGACATGAGCCCGCCCGGCGGGCGTGGGAGCGGATACGGCGGGCGGTGCCTCAGACCATCGGACTGACCGGCCGTCCGTCGCCCACCAGCGCACGGCCGTACATCTCCTTGGCGAGCCCGGGGTTGAGCGTGGGATGCCGGGACGCGGTCTCCAGATCGCGCCAGTGCCGCTGAATGGTCTTGGTGAGCGAGAAGCTGCCCGCTCCGCTGACGGTCAGCAGGGCCTGCATCGCCTGGCGCAGGCATGTGGAGGCGTGTCCCGCGTCCATCCGCACCCGTGCCCGTTCGACCAGCGTGGGGGTGCTCCCGGAGGCCGCCGCCGTGCCGATGAACTCCGCCGAGCGGCGCAGGTGCAGGTGTGCGGAGTCGATGAGGGTGGCCGCCTCGGCGAGCGCCGCCTGCACGCTCGGCGAGTCGGCGAGCCGGGCGTGCAGGGACATGGCCATCGGCTTGCCGCCCTCGACGGTCTCCAGGGTGAGCCGGAGGGCCGCCCTCCCGATGCCCAGCAGCGGTCCCATGGAGACGATCGTCATGGATCCCGGGGGAATCCGGTACAACGACTCCTCGGGCAGTCCCTTGCCCTGGACGACGTCGGAGAAGCGCCGCAGCCGGTGGTACGGGACGAAGACCTCGTCGGCGACCAGCGTGTCACTGCCCGTGCCGCGCATGCCCGCCATGTCCCAGGTCTTCTCGATGGCGAGGGCGGAGGTGGGCACGAGCGCCAGTCCCCGTTCGGTCCCGGCGCCCGACTCCCCTGGCAGCGGGACGCCGAGCAGGGCCCAGTCGGCCTGGTGGCTGCCGGACGCCCAGCCCCAGGAGCCGGAGACGAGCAGCCCGCCCTCGACGGGCGCGGAGACGACTCCCGTGCTGCCGAACACCCCGCACATCGGGACGTCGGGGCCGTCGCCCCACAGGTCCTGGCGCCCCTGCTCCCCGAAGGAGGCGGCGATCTGCTGTGCCACGTACGAGACCATCACCACCCAGGCGCTCGACGGGCAGGCCAGCGCCACTTCGGCCGACACTTCCATGCTGTCGGCGGGCGCCAGTTCCGCACCGCCCCAGCGCTTCGGCACGCCGAGGCGGAACAGGCCCGCCTCCCGCAGCGCCCGCTCGGCCTCGGGCGTCAGCCGGCTGTCGCGCTCGGCCGCGTCCGCGGCGCGGCGCAGCACGGGGGCGATCTCTTGGGCAGCCGCCATGAGCCGGCGGGTGGGTTCGGCGAGCGGGGTGCGCTCGCCGCTGATCGATGCGGTCATCACCACTCCAGGGACAGCAGGATTCGGACCCACGGGTCCGTTTGCTTGGCCCAGCATAACCGGACTCCGGGGTCCGATTGCCTCGCGGTCCCTGCCCCGAACCACGGCAGGCACAATGAACGGGTGAATCCGGTGCAGACGACTCCGCAGCAGAACCGGCTGGACGCCCCCCGCAGACGGGCCGACGCCCGGCGCAACCACGAGCGGGTCTTCGCCGCGGCACTGGAGGTCTTCGAGGAGTTCGGGCTCCAGGGCACCGTGCCGCAGGTCGCCGAGCGTGCCGACGTGGGGAAGGCCACGGTGTACCGCAGCTACCCGACGAAGGAAGACCTGGTGGAAGCGGTCGTGGGGCATCGGCTGGCGGAACTGGAGCGGATCACCGCGCCCGCTCTGGCCGAGGCCGAGCCGACGCGGACCTTCGACACCTACGTGCTCCTGCTCTTCGAGAACCTCGCCCGGGACCGCCTGCTGTCAGAGGTGCTCGCGGAGGGGCGGTCGACGGCGTACACCGGTCCCCTGCTCGACCGGCTGGCCGCTCTGATGGAGGAGGCCAGGACCGCCGGCCGGATCCGTCCGGACGCCAACCCGCTGGACCTGCGCGTGGTGCTGTGCGGCATGTGCCTGCAACTGGTCAATCTCGCGGAGCGGGATCCGGCGCTGTGGCGCAGGTACGGCCAACTGACCCTCCAGGCGCTGCGGCCCTGAACCCGTCACGGCCTCAACGGTCGAGCCCCGCCGGTGCCGTGCCCGGCCGCCGCCTGCGTGCCGGGGCGGCCCGGTACGGCGTCCGGGGTGCGTCACGGTCCGCGGCCGGGGTCACATCACGGCGGGTGACGACCGGGGCCAGGTCGGGGTGCGCGGCAGCCGCGCGGAAGATCTCCGCCCAGGACGTCACGGCCGGCCGGCGGCGCAGCAGCGCCCGGCGCTCCCGCTCGGTCATCGCGCCCCACACGCCGTACTCCTCGCGGTGGTCGAGGGCGTACGCCAGGCAGTCGAGCCGGACCGGGCAGGCGGCGCAGACGGCCTTGGCCTCGTTCTGCGCGGCACCTTCGGCGAACATCCGGTCCGGCTGCGCCCGGCACAGCCCTTGGTCGACCCAGTCCATGCCCGCCTCGCTCCCCTGCGGCGTCCCGGGCGGGCCGCCTGCTGCGTCCGTACACACGTATCGGAAGACACATCCGACACTAGCTCACATGTTCCGCGGTCGGCGTACCGGACCGGGCCAGGCCGGGCCGTACGCGCCGCCCGGACCTCGCTGTCCGGGGCGACGATACGTGTCTCAAAGGGCAAGGTACAGCTCATACGAGGTGCGGGCCGCACGTCCGGAGCCGTCAGTCACGGTGCAAGCCGTGCAGCAAGAACATTTTCGGCCATACCACGTGACGAACTTCCTGAGGTGCATCTAGTCTTCGACTCAAGGCGGCTCGCAGGGCGGCGGGCCCCCCGTGGAACACAACCACTGCTCAGGAGGCCGCACGGAGCATGTGCACGCGCCGTCCCGGCGCCCCGAAGGGGAGCCGCGGGAAGAAACGCCGCACCGTGGAGGAGCGACGAGGACGTACCCTCGCCTCTGCGTCTGGCGCGATCCGTGCGCACGGGCGCGGCAGCGTTCGGCCGGGCCGGTTCAGCGGGGAAGGGAGTAGGGGACGGTGGAGTCGATCGACAGGACGATGGTCGGCCGCGAACGCGAGCAGGAGGTGCTGTCCGGCTTCGTGACGGCCCCGGGGGGCCAGGCTCTCGTCCTGCGCGGCGACACCGGTGTGGGCAAGAGCGCCCTGCTGGAGCACGTCGCCGACCTCGCGGCGGACGAGAAGCACCGCGTGATCCGGGCCGCCGGGGTCGAGGCCGAGTCGGAGCTGCCCTTCGCCGGCCTGCACCAGTTCCTGTACCCGCTGCTCTCCTACATCGACCGGCTCGACGACACCCACCGAGGGGTCTTCGACGTCGTCTTCGGCAGGAGCGAGGGCCCGCCCCCCTCGGTCATGACCCTCGGCATCGCCGTCCTCGACCTGTTCTCGCTCGCGGCGTCGCAGAAGCCGCTCCTGCTGGTACTGGACGACGGCCAGTGGCTGGACACCTCCAGCACCGAGGTGTGCGGATTCGTCGGCCGACGGCTCACCGGCAGCTCGGTGAAGCTCGCCGTCGGCCTGCGCTCCGACGTGCCCTCGGGCTTCGACACGGCCGCGCTGCCGCACCTGCCGGTGACCACCCTGTCCGAGAAGGCCTCCGAGCAGCTCCTGGACCTGCACCACCCCGGGCTGGATCCCCGGATCCGCCGTCTCGTCCTGGACGAGGCGCTGGGCAACCCGCTGGCCCTGCTGGAACTGCCGCCCCATGTGCTGCGCAGTGGCCGGGAGGCGGGCAACCGGGAGGACCTGGTCGGCTACACCGGCGTTCCGCTGCCCCTGCGCCTGCGGCACGTCTACGGCGCCCGTATCGAGGCCCTCGGTGACGCCGTACGCGCGGAACTGCTGCGCGGCGCCCTGGACGGCGTCGGAGCGGGCACGGCGGCAGGCCGTGCCCGCGGCACGCGCTACCGCATGCGCGACACCGAAGAGGCGTTGGCGGCGGGCCTGCTGGGCATCGACCCGGTCAGCGGCGACTTCGTCTTCCGGCACCCCCTGGTGCGCTCGACGGTCGTCCAGACGGCGACCCCCAACGAGCGGCGCGCGGCCCACGCGGTGCTCGCGCACGTGCACCGCGACGACGTGGAACGACGTGCCATGCACCTGGCGGCCTCGACGGTCGACCCGGACGAGGAGGTCGCGGCGGCGCTGGAGGCGGCGGCCGACTCCGCCACCCGGCGCGGCGGCTCACAGGCCGCCGTGACCTGGCTGACCCGGGCCGCGGAACTGAGCGAGGGCCGCGAGGAACGGTCCCGGCGACTGGGCAGCGCGGCGTTCATCGCCGGTCACGCCGGCCTGCTGGACCGGGCCCAGCAGCTGGTCGGCTCCGACACCGCGTCCGGTGGGAACGACTCCCCGGCCTCCGTGGTCGCGTCGGCCTATGGCGCGCTGTACGACGACGGGGACGTTCGCTCCTCCCATCGCCAGGTCACGGCGGCGATCGAGAGCATCCGTGACAGCGGTGTGGCAGAGCCGAACGAGGTCCTCACCCGGCTGGTGAACCTGCTGCTCGCGATCGACCAGTACGCGAGCGACGAGACGTCGTGGGAACGGACGCACGAGCTCCTCGGTTCCCTGGGCAACCTGGTGTCCCCCCTCTCCCGTATCTACGAGGACGCGTGGGGGGACGTCGTCCGGCGCGGTGCGGGTGTGGCGGAGCGGGTGGAACGCGCCTTCGCCGACCTCCGCGCGCTCGAACCGTGGGACATCAGCCGGCTCTCGGTCGCCGCCTACCACGTGGACACCCTCAGCCATTACCGGCCGCACCTCCAGCGCACCGTCGACCGCGAGGTGGAGACGGGTGCCGCGGTGTCCGGCATCACCATGCTGCACCTGATCATGCTCGACCAGCTGGCGGTCGGGGAATGGGACGAGGCCGAGCGGACCGGACAGCGTGGCCTGGAACTGGCGGTGTCACACCACCACGCGCTGTTCGCCCATCACACCCGGGCGTATCTCGGTCTGCTCGCGGCGATGCGCGGCCAGGCCGA
>NZ_BMUI01000051.1 GCF_014650115.1 Streptomyces olivaceoviridis
CGACCGCACCGGACACCACGCCGGACCACGGCTCGCCCGCCGCAACCGCCTCCAGACCGGCCTCGAACTCCCCCGCCGACCCGCCGACGACCACCGCACGATGCTCGAACACCGACCGGCCCGCCAGCCCCGCACCCACCGCGGCCCGGTCCTCACCCGCCAGCGCGACCAGCCGACCCGCCTGCGCACGCACCGCGTCCACCGAACGACCCGACACCACCCACGGCACCACAGACGGCACCACCGGCGACGACACCGGACCACCGACCGCTTCCTCCGCAGCCGGCTCCTCCACCGGAGCCTGCTCCAGGATCAGGTGGGCGTTCGTACCACTGACGCCGAAGGCGGAGACGCCGGCCCGGCGCGGGCCGTCCTCGTCATCCCACGGCCGCTCCTCCGTCAGCAGCCGCACGTTGCCCGCCGACCAGTCGACGGCCCGACTCGGGGCGTCCACGTGCAGCGTCCTCGGGAGCGTGCCATGCCGCATCGCCATGACCATCTTGATGACGCCGCCGACGCCTGCCGCCGCCGAGGTGTGACCGATGTTCGATTTCAGGGAGCCCAGCCACACGGGGCGCTCCGGGTCGCGGCCGTAGGTCGCCAGCAGCGCCTGGGCCTCGATCGGGTCGCCCAGCTTGGTGCCGGTGCCGTGCGCCTCCACCACGTCGACGTCGCCCGCGGAGAGTTGTGCGTTGACGAGCGCTTCCTTGATCACGCGCTGCTGGGACGGACCATTGGGCGCGGACAGGCCGTTGGAGGCGCCGTCCTGGTTGGTGGCGCTGCCCCGGATCACCGCCAGCACCGGGTGCCCGTTGCGCCGCGCGTCCGACAGCCGCTCCAGGACCAGCACACCGGCGCCCTCGGACCAGCCGGTGCCGTCGGCGGCGTCGGCGAACGCCTTGCAGCGCCCGTCGGGCGCCAGGCCCCGCTGACGGCTGAAAGCGACGAACGGGTCCTGTGTGGCCATCACGGTGACACCGCCGGCCAGCGCCAGGGTGGCCTCGCCGGTACGCAGCGCCTGGACCGCGAGGTGGATCGCGACCAGCGAGGACGAACAGGCGGTGTTGACGCTGACCGCGGGGCCTTCGAGGCCGAGGACGTAGGAGACACGGCCGGACACGACGCTGCCGGCGGTGCCTGTGTCCAGCAGTCCCTGGAGTTCGGGGACGTCCTTGGAACCGTCTCCGTAGCCGTTGTTTATGGCGCCGATGTACACGGCCGTCCTGGTGCCGCGCAGCGCGTGCGGGTCGAGGCCGGCGCGTTCGACGGCTGTCCAGGCGGTCTCCAGCATCAGCCGCTGCTGCGGGTCCATCGCCAGGGCCTCACGCGGCGAGATCCCGAAGAAGCCCGCGTCGAACAGTCCTGCCTCGTGCAGGAAGCCGCCGTTGCGGGTGTAGGAGGTGCCGGCCTTGTCGGGATCCGGATCGTAGCGGCCCTCCAGGTCCCAGCCCCGGTTGGCGGGCCACTCGGTGATGGCGTCGGTGCCGTCGGCGACCAGTCGCCACAGGTCCTCGGGGGACTCGACGCCACCGGGGTAGCGGCAGTCCATCCCGACGATGGCGATCGGCTCGTGCATCGCCTGGCGGGCTTCGCGCAGCGCCGCCTTGGTCTGTCCGAGCTCCGCCGTGGCGCGCCTGAGGTAGTCCAGGAGCTTCTTGTCGTCCGTCATGGTGTGGCGGTCCCCTCAGGCGGTGCCGAAGTCGTTGTCGAGAAGGTCGAAGAGTTCGTCGGCACTCGCCGAACTGAGTTCACCGGCGTCGGCCGGGGCGCTGCGCTCGTTCCAGCGGCGCAACAAGGTGTGCAGTCGGGTGCTGATCTCGTCCGCCACCGGCACCTGGCCCAAGGCCCGCTCCAGACGGTCGAGTTCGGCCAGCATCGGGGCGACGGGGTCGGGTTCGGCGAGCAGTTCGCCGTGCAGGTGGTCCGCGAGCACGACCGGCGTCGGGTGGTCGAAGACCACCGTCGGGGAGATGGCCAGTCCGGTGGCCGAGGACAGACGGTTGCGGAACTGGACGGCGAGCAGGGAGTCGAAGCCGATGTCGGCGAAGGGCGAGTCGGGCCGGACGGCACCGGGTGTGTCGTGCCCGAGCGTGGCGCCGACCTGCTCGACGACCAGGTCGAGCAGGGCCCGGCGCTGGTCTGCCTCGGGGAGCGCGGACAGTCGCCCCACGAGGTCGTCGCTGCGCTCTTCCACGGCGGCGTCGGGCAGTTCCGAGACCAGGTTGAGCTGGCGCGGGGTGGAGACGCCCGAGGTGATCAGCTCCCAGTCGACGTCGGCGACGACCAGGGCGGGCTCGTCGCGTTCGACGGCCCTGCGGACCGCCGTCATGACCGCGTCGACCGGCACCGGCCTCTCGGCGGGTGCCTGCGCTTCCCAGCCGCCGACGGCGACCGTGACGGCGCGTACGCCGCGACTGCGCAGTCCGGTGACGAGCGCGGCCAAGCCGGCGTACCGGGCGGTGGCGGCACTCTGCCGTGCCGCCCCCCAGACCCCGCTGAGCGGGTGCAGCAGGACGAACGTGTCCCCGGCGCCGGTGAGTTCGGCGGGCACGGTCACGACGGTCTCGGCGACCGGGCCGGCCGGCGGTTCCGCGGCCGCGATCTGTATCACCGTGCGCTCGTCGGCCTCCGGCGGCGCGGTGGGGTCGGCGCAGACCCGGACGCCCTCGGCGCCGTGCCGCTCCAGCCAGTCGGTGAGCTCCGCCCCGAGGGGCGCGTCGGCTCCCCGGACGAGGACGTGTCCGGGGGCCCACCGTTCGGTGGGGGGCGCGGCCTGCGGGACGCGGACCAGGCGCCGGGCGTACGTGCCGTCGGCGCGCACCCGGACCTGGCTCTCGGTGCCTGCCAGGACGGTGCGCAGGCGACGGATCACCTCGTCGTCAAGGTCGGCGGGCAGGTCGACGAGGCCGCCCCAGCGCTCTGGCTGCTCCAGACCGATGACCTGGCCGAGTCCCCACATCGCGGCCTGGTCCGCGGTGCGTTCGGCGTCGGTGGTCACGCACCACAGGGGTGCCTGGATGCCCGCGGTGTCCAGGGCGCGCACCAGGGCCGGGATGTCGGCGGGCGGCAGCAGACAGAGCACGCCCGCGACGGGTCCGGTGACGCCCTTGAGGCCGACGTCGGTCGTCACGGTCCCCGGCAGGGCGGCGGCGACCGGGTGGCCGCCGTCGGGCACGACGACCGCCCAGTCCTCCAGCGGTACGAGCGCCCCCTGTTCCGGCAGTGCCCGCCACTCGGTGCGGTAGAGCAGCTCCGGCGCCTGGTGCCGCGGGGTTCCGGTCCGGCCGGGCGTCGGCAGCCAGTAGTGCTCGCGCTGGAACGGGTAGGTCGGCAGCTCGACGTGATGGCCGGGGCCGGTGAGGGCGGTCCGGTCGACGTCGGCCCCGGCGGTCCACGCCTCGGCGAGAGCGGCGCGCATCCGGTCCGGGCCGCCCTGCCCCCTCAGCAGGGTGCCGACGGTGGTGACCGCGAGGCCGGTGTCCGCGGCGGTGCCCTCGATGCCGGAGACCAGCACGGGGTGCGGGCCGATCTCGATGAACAGAGTGTGACCGGTGCGCAGCAGACGTTCGGTGGCGGCGTGCAGGGCCACCGGTTCGCGCAGGTTCCGGTACCAGTACTCGGCGTCCAGGTCGGTGCCGTCGACGAAGTCCCCGACCACGGTGGACAGCAGGGGGACCTCGCCCGTGGTGGGCCGGACGTCGGCCAGGGCGGCGAGGAGTTCCTCCCGCGTCTGCTCCACGTGGGCGGAATGCGAGGCGTAGTCGACGGGGACCCGCCGGGCACGGACGCCCCGCGCCTCGCAGTCGGCGACGAGGACGTCCAGTGCCTCCGGGGCGCCGGAGACGACGATCGCCTGGGGGCCGTTGATCGCGGCGACGCCGATCCGCCCCTCGTGGCCGCCCAGCAGTTCCCGGACGGTCTTCTCGTCCGCGGCCACGGAGACCATGCCGCCCTTGCCGGCCAGGGACCGGCGGATGGCCTGGCTGCGCAGCGCGACGGTCTTCGCGCCGTCGTCGAGGCCGAGCACGCCGGCCACCACGGCAGCGGCGATCTCGCCCTGCGAGTGGCCGATGACGGCGTCCGGCCCGACGCCGTAGGAACGCCACAGTTCGGCGAGCGAGACCATGACCGCGAAAAGGGCGGGCTGGACGACGTCGACCCGTCGCAGGGCCGCCTCGTCGGCGAGGACCTCACGCAGGGACCAGTCGACGTGCGGTGCCAGGGCTTCGGCACAGGCGTCCAACCAGGAGCCGAACACCGGTTCCGCCTCGGCCAGTTCCAGGGCCATGCCGGTCCATTGCGTGCCCTGGCCCGGGAAGACGAAGACGGTTCGGCCGGCGCCGGCCCGGCCCGTGACGACGTTCGGTGCGGTGCCGGGCGCGGCAAGCCCGGCCAGGAGGGCGGCCCGGTCGGTGCCCAGGACGGCCATGCGCCGCTCGAAGCCTGACGTGCCGGCCAGCGTCCAGGCCACATCGGCCGTGCGGACGTCACCGTCACTCAGCAGCCGGTGCAGGCCGGCGGCACGCTCGCGCAGTGCTCCGGCGGTGCGGGCCGACAGCAGCAGGGGCGCCGCGCGGTCCGGGGCGGCGGGCGCGGGCGTCTCGGGCGGCTCGGCCTGCTCCAGGACGACGTGGGCGTTGGTACCGCTCATGCCGAACGCGGACACGCCGGCCCGGCGCGGCCCCGCCCAGGGACGGGCCTCGGTGAGCAGCCGGACGTTCCCGGCGGTCCAGTCGATCCTGGTGCTGGGTTCCTCGGCGTGCAGGGTCCGGGGCAGCGTGCCGTGCCGCATCGCCATGACCGTCTTGATGACGGCCGCGACGCCTGCCGCGGCCTGGGTGTGCCCGATGTTCGACTTCAGCGAGCCGAGCCACAGCGGCTCGTCGCGGTCCTGGCCGTAGGCGGCCAGCAGCGCCTGCGCCTCGATCGGGTCACCGAGGGTGGTGCCCGTGCCGTGCGCCTCGACCAGTTGCACGTCCGCGGGCTGGAGCCGGGCGTTGGCCAGTGCCTGGCGGATGACCCGCTGTTGCGCGAGGCCGTTGGGGGCGGTCAGACCGTTGGACGAGCCGTCCTGGTTCACGGCACTGCCGCGGATCACGGCGAGCACCGGGTGGCCGTTGCGGCGCGCGTCCGACAGACGCTCCACGACGAGCACGCCGACGCCCTCGGACCAGCCGGTGCCGTCGGCGCCCTCGGCGAAGGAGCGGCACCGGCCGTCGGCGGACAGCCCGCGCTGCCGGCTGAACTCCACGAAGACGTCCGGGGACGCCATCACCGCGGCGCCGCCGACCAGGGCGTAGGCGCACTCGCCGGAGCGCAGGGACTGGCCGGCCAGATGCAGCGCGACCAGGGAGGAGGAACAGGCCGTCTCCACGGTGACCGCGGGGCCTTCGGTGCCCAGGGTGTAGGCGATGCGGCCGGAGGCCACGCTGGTCACGGTGCCGCTGAGCAGGTGTCCCTCGACGCCTTCGGCGGGTCCGCTGCCGTAGCCCTGCGCGGCGACACCCATGAAGACGCCGCCCTGGGTGCCGCGCAGCGACGCGGGGTCGATGCCCGCCCGTTCCAGCGCCTCCCAGGAGGTCTCCAGCAGCAGCCGCTGCTGCGGGTCCATCGCCAGCGCCTCACGGGGGGAGATCCCGAAGAACGCCGCGTCGAAGTCGCCCGCGCCGTCGAGGAAGCCGCCTCCCCTGGCGTAGAAGGTGCCCTCGTGGTCGGGGTCGGGGTGGTACAGGCGTTCCAGGTCCCAGCCTCGTCCCGTCGGCAGGGGGCCGATGGCGTCCTCGCCGTCGGCGACCAGTCGCCACAAGTCCTCCGGGGAGGCGACGCCACCGGGGAGTCGACAGGCCATCGAGACGATCGCCAGCGGCTCGTCGACGGCTGCCCGGACCACGTCCGTGGCGGCCGGGCGGGTGTCCGGACCGGACGCGGTGCCCGTCAGTTCGGCGTGCAGCCGGTCGGCCAGGTCGGCGACGGTGGGGTGGTCGAACACCTCGGTGACGGGCAGTCGCACGCCGGTGGCCTCGACCAACCGGTCGCGCAGCTCCACGGCGGTCAGGGAGTCGAAGCCGAGGTCCCGGAAGACCCGGTCGACCGCGACGCCTTCGGCCGAGTCGTGGCCGAGCACGGCCGCGACGTGGTCGCGGACCAGGTCCCGCACCGCCTCCTCGCGGCGCGCCGGCGGCAGGCCCGCCAGCCGTGCGGCGAGCGCGGACGCGGGCGGGGCGGGCTCCTCCTCCCGGTCGTCCAGGACTGACCGCACCTCGGCCAGGTCCTGGATGAGCGGGCGTGGGCGCGCGGCGGTGTACGAGGGGACGAAGTCCTCCCAGCGGACGTCGGCGACGACGACCGAGGCATCCCGCCCTGCCGGCAGGGCGGCCAGGGCGGCGACGGCGACGGCCGGCGCCATGGCGGCGAGTCCGTGGCGGCGCAGCCGTTCGAGAATCTCCTCGTCGGCCATGCCGCCGCCGCCCCAGGGGCCCCAGGCGACCGAGAGGGCGGCGAGCCCCCTGGCCCTGCGCCGTGCGGCCAACGCGTCCAGATAGGCGTTGGCGGCGGCGTAGGCGCCCTGTCTCCCGCTGCCCCAGACGCCGGCGACGGAGGAGAACAGCACGAAGGCGTCCAGCGGGGTGTCGCCGAGCAGTTCGTCGAGATGGCGGGCGCCCGTCACCTTGGCGGCGGCGGCCTCCTCGAACACGGCCGCGGTGTCGTCGGCGACGGACCCGAGGACGAGCGCGCCCGCGGTGTGGACGACGGCGGTCGGCGGGTACGTCGCCAGGAGGGCGGCGACCGCGTCGCGGTCGGTCACGTCGCACGCCTCGATGGTGACGCGGACGCCGAGGGCGGCGAGTTCGTCGTGGAGGGCGGCGGCGCCGGGGGCGTCCGGACCGTGACGGCTGGTGAGGACCAGGTGTTCGGCGCCGTCGTGGGCGAGGCGCACGGCGACGTGGCGGCCCAGCGCGCCGGTGCCGCCGGTGATGAGGACGGTGCCGCGCGGCTGCCAGGCCGGGCCGGCCGCCGGTGCGGGGGCGCGTTCCAGACGGCGGCCGTGGACGCCTCCGGCCCGAACGGCGAGCTGGTCCTCGTCGCACCCACCGGTGACGGCGGCGCCCAGGCGGGCGAGAGCGGACTCGTCCAGGTCGGCGGGCAGGTCCACCAGGCCGCCCCACAGCTCGGGCTGTTCCAGCCCGAGGACCTGGCCGAGGCCCCAGGTCTGTGCCTGCTCGGGCCGCGCCGTGTCCTGGTCCTGGTCCACGGTCACCGCGCCCTGCGTGACCACCCACAGCGGAGCTCTGAGCTTCGCGTCGGTCAGCGCCTGGGCGGCGGTCAGCGTGCCGGCCAGTCCGGTCGGTACAGCGGGGTGGTCCGGGTGGGGCCGATCGTCGAGCGCGAGCAGTGAGAGCACGCCGGACACCGGGCCCCGCACCGCCGCGTCCCGCAGCCGTTCGGTGAGCGTGTCCCGTCCCGTGCCGGCGGCGACGGGGACGACGGGGGTGCCGAGCCGCTCGAGCCAGGCGCGGCAGGCGGCCAGCGCCTCGTTCCCGTCCTCGGTGTCGGGCGCCAGGGCGAGCCAGGTGCTGTCGGGCCCCCCGGCTCCGGCGGGTTCCCTCAGGGCCGTCAGCTCCGTCCAGCCGATCCGGTAGTGCCACTGGTCGGCGGACGCGGCGGCGGTGGTCCCGGCCGGGACCCGCGGCCAGAACCGTTTGCGCTGGAACGGGTAGGTCGGCAGTGGGCGCCGACGGGCGCCCATCCCGGCGAACAGCGCTTCCCAGTCCGGAGTGACGCCCGCGGTGTGCAGGCGGGCCACGGCGGACAGCAGTGTCTGCTCCTCCGGCCGGCCGTCGCGGAGCAGGGGAACCGCCAGCGGGCTCTCCTCCGGCAGGCAGTCGGACACCATGCCGGAGAGCACGCCGTCGGGGCCGATCTCCACGAAGGTGGTCACGCCGACGGCTCGGAGGGTGCGTACGGCGTCGGAGAACCGGACCGTCTCCCGGGCCTGCCGCGCCCAGTAGGCGGGCGAGCACGCCTCCTCGGCTGTGAGGTCCGCGCCCGTCACGGTGGAGACGACGGGTATGCGCGGCGGGTGGTAGTCGAGGGTGGCCGCGATCCGCTCGTACTCGGCGAGCATGCCGTCCAGGTGCGAGGAGTGGAAGGCGTGCGAGGTCCGCAGCAGCTTGGTCCTGCGGCCCCGCTCCCGCCAGTGCCCTTCGAGGGCGGCCACCGCGTCGGAGTCGCCGGAGAGCACGACGGACCCCGGGGCGTTGACGGCCGCGACGGCGACCCGGTCGCCGTGCTCGGCCAGGGAGTCGGCCACCTCGTCGGCGGACGCCTGGACGGCGAGCATCGCGCCGTCGGAACGCTGGGCCTGCATCAGCCGGCCCCGCGCGGTCACCAGGACGGCGGCGTCGGAGAGGGAGAGGACCCCGGCGGCGTGCGCGGCGGCCAGTTCGCCGACGGAGTGGCCGACGAGCCGGAGCGGCCGGACGCCCCAGTCCCGCAGCACCCGGAAGAGAGCCACTTCGACGGCGAACAGCGCGGGCTGGGCGTACTCGGTCCGCCCCAGGGCCTCCGCGTCCTCGTCGACGATCCGGCGCAGTGGCCGGTCCAGGTGGCGGTCGAGCTCGGCGCAGACCTCGTCGAAGGCGGCGGCGAAGGAGGGGAGCCGCGCGGACAGTTCCGCTCCCATGCCGACGCGCTGGCTGCCCTGGCCGGTGAACAGGAAGGCCACCGTGTCGGCGGCGTCGTCCCGGGCGGTGCCCTGGACGACGCCGGCCGAGGGCCGGCCGGCGGCGAGCGCGCCGAGCGCACGCACCAGGCCGTCGCGGTCCTCGGCGAGCACGACGGCGCGGTCGGGCAGTGCGGCGCGGGTGGTGGCCAGTGAGTACGCCACGTCCGTCAGTCCGTCCTCGGTCACGGACTCGGCCTCCAGGAGCGCCAGCAGGCTCGCCGCCTGCTCGCGCAGGGCGGCGCGCCCCTTGGCCGCCAGCGGGAACAAGCGGGCTCCGGATGCCGTCCGCTCGGCGGCCGGGGCCCCGGCGGGCTCCTCGGACTCCTCGGGCTCCTCGGGCTCCTCGGGCTCCTCGGGCTCCTGCGGCGGCTGTTCGAGGATGACGTGCGCGTTGGTGCCGCTGATGCCGAACGCGGAGACGCCGAACCGGCGCGGGGCCCCGGTCCTGGGCTGCCAGGGCCGCGCCTCGGCCAGTGGCCGTACGGCACCCGCCGTCCAGTCGACGACACCGGACGGTGCGTCCAGGTGCAGGGATCGGGGGAGGACGCCATGCCGCATCGCCATGATCATTTTGATGAGTCCGGCGACGCCCGCGGCGGCCTGGGTGTGGCCGATGTTCGACTTCACCGAGCCCAGCCAGACCGGCCGTTCCTCGGTGCGGCCCTGCCCGTACGTGGCGATCAGAGCCTGTGCCTCGATGGGGTCGCCGAGCCGGGTGCCCGTGCCGTGGCCCTCGACCGCGTCGACGTCCTCGGCCCGCAGACCGGCGGCGGCCAGCGCGGCCGTGATGACCCGCTGCTGCGACGGACCGTTCGGAGCGGCCAGGCCGTTGCTGGCGCCGTCCTGGTTGACCGCACTGCCGCGCACGAGGGCGAGCACGGGATGCCCGTGCCGGCGGGCGTCCGACAGCCGCTCCAGGAGCACCACGCCGACGCCTTCGCCCCAGGAGGTGCCGTCCGCCGCGGCGGCGTACGCCTTGGCGCGCCCGTCCGGGGCCAGCCCCTGCTGCCGGCTGAACGACAGGAACAGCCCAGGGGTGGACATCACGGTGACGCCGCCGGCCAGGGCCAGTTCGCACTCGCCCTGGCGCAGCGACTGGCAGGCGAGGTGCAGCGCCACCAGTGCGGAGGAGCAGGCCGTGTCGACCGTGACGGCCGGCCCCTCCAGACCGAGGGCGTAGGAGACGCGGCCGGAGACGACGCTGGCGGCGGCGCCGGTGCTGCCGTAGCCCTCGCTGTCGGCGTACTCGGCGGGCGCGGCGGCGAGCAGCGCGGGGTAGTCCTGTCCGTTGGTGCCCGCGAAGACCGCCGTGCGGCTTCCGCGCAGCGTGGTGGGGTCGATCCCGGCGCGCTCCAGCACTTCCCAGGACGTCTCCAGCAGCACGCGCTGCTGTGGGTCCATGGCCAGTGCCTCGCGCGGCGAGATCCCGAAGAAGTCCGCGTCGAAGTCGGCGGCGTCGTGGAGGAACGCGCCCTCGCGCACATAGGTGGTGCCCGGGTGCGCCGGGTCCGGGTGGTACAGGGCGTCCAGGTCCCAGCCGCGGTCGGCGGGGAACGCGCCGACCGCGTCGGCGCCCTCGCTGACGAGGCGCCAGAGATCGTCCGGGGTCCGTACGCCACCGGGGAAGCGGCAGCTGATGGCGACGACGGCGATCGGGTCCTCTTCGGCCGCGGACGGTGCGGGCAGGAGCGGTTCCGGTGCGGCGCCGACCGCCCCGCCCGCCAGTTCGCCGCGCAGGTAGCGGACCAGGGCGGCGGGGGTCGGGTGGTCGTACACCACGGTGGCCGGCAGCCGCAGTCCGGTCGCGGCTCCCAGCCGGTTGCGGACCTCGACGCCGGTGAGTGAGTCGAAGCCCAGCTCCTTGAACGAACGGTCGGCCGGGACCGCTGCGGCGCCGGTGTGGCCGAGCACCGCGGCGACGTGGTCGCGCACCAGGCCGAGCAGGAGACGGCCGCGCTCCTCCTCGCTCGCGCCCGCGAGCCGTCCGGCGAGCGTGGACGTGGCCGCGCCGGGCTCCTCGGCGGCGGTGGCGACCGAGCGGATGCGCCGCACCTCGGGCACGTCGTGCAGGAGCGGCCGGGCCCGGGAGGCGGTGAAGGCCAGGAAGAAACGGTCCCAGTCGATGTCCGCCACGGTCAGGCAGGTCTCGTCGTCGTCCACCGCCCGCTGCATCGCCGCCACGGCGTCCGCGGGGGCCATCGCGTGCAGACCGTGCCGGGCCAGCAGGTCGCCGACGCCCGCGCGGCCGGCCATGCCCGCGCCCGCCCAGGGGCCGAAGGCGATGGAGGTCGCCACGAGTCCCTCGGCGCGGCGTTGCTCGGCCAGGGCGTCCACGAACGCGTTGCCCGGGGCGTAGTTGCCCTGTCCGGGTACGCCGAACGTACCGGCCACGGAGGAGAACATGACGAAGGCGTCGAGGTCCAGGTCCCGGGTCAGCTCGTGCAGGTGGAGCGCACCGGCCATCTTCGGACGCAGGGCCCGCTCGATCTGCTCCGGCCGCAGCGCGGCCAGCGTGTCGTCGTCCAGGACGGCGGCGGCGTGCACGATCGCGGTGAGAGGGTGTTCCCGTGGCACCGTGCCCAGCAGCGCCGCCAGGGCGGCGCGGTCGGCCACGTCGCAGGCGGCGACCGTCACGCGGGAGCCGAGTTCCTCCAGCTCCCGGCGGAGTTCTTCGGCGCCGGGCGCCTGGGGACCGGTGCGGCCGACGAGGAGCAGGTGCTCGGCGCCGTGTGCGGCGAGCCGGCGGGCCACGTGCGCGCCCAGGGCGCCGGTGCCGCCGGTGATGAGCGTGGTTCCGCCGGGCCGCCAGGTGCGGGCGCCGGGACGGGCGCTTCCCACGGCTCGCGTGAGACGGCGTACGGACACGCCGGTGGCCCGCACGGCCACCTGGTCCTCGGTGCCGTGGGCCGGATCCGCCGAGCCGTCCACGGGCAGGCCCGCGAGGACGGCGGCCAGCCGGGCCCGGGTGCGTTCGTCCCAGCCGTCCGGCAGGTCGACGAGGCCGCCCCAGCGGTCGGCGTGTTCGAGGCCGGCCACCCGGCCGAGCCCCCACACCAGGGACTGTGCGGCAGCGGTGAGCCGCTCGGCGGTGTCCACGGCGACCGCGCCCCGGGTGGCCAGCCAGAGCGGCGCGGGGATCCCGGTGTCGCCGAGTGCCTGGAGGAGCGCCACGGTGGACACCAGTCCGCCGGGCGCCGCCGGGTGCCCGGGGCACGGCAGCTCGTCGAGGGCGAGCAGCGACAGCACGCCCGCGACGGACTCGTCCGAGGCCGCGGACCGCAGCCGCGCGGCGAGGACCGCACGGTCGTCGGCACCCGTCACGGAGAAGCTACGGACGTCCGCGCCGTACGCGGCCAGCAGCGCCGTGACGTCCTCGGTGTACGGGTCGCCGGTGAGCGCTTCGGGCACCGCCACCAGCCAGCGGCCGGACAGGGCGTCCGGGGCCGGCGCCCGGTCGGCGTCGGGGCGCGGGGTCCAGGTGACGCGGTAGCGCCAGGCGTGCGGTCCGGGCCGCGCGGGCGCGGTGGCGCGCATGGTGTCGAGCCAGTACCGCCGGCGCTCGAAGGGGTAGGTCGGCAGCTCCGTCGGTCGGGCGCCGCTGCCCTCGTACGACGCCGCCCAGTCCACCGACGCGCCGTGCACGTAGGCCTCGGCCAGGGAGGTGAGGAACCGCTCGTGGCCGCCGTCGCCCCGGCGCAGCGTACACAGCACCGCGGCCGGACGGTCGGGGGCGCGGTCCAGGGACTCGGAGATGGCCTGCATGAGCACCGGGTGGGGGCTCACCTCGATGAAGAGCGCGGACTGGTGGGCGAGCACGTCCGCGACAGCAGGACCGAAGCGGACCGTGCCGCGCAGGTTCCGGTACCAGTACTCGGCGTCGAGTTCGGTGCCGTCCAGCACCGCGCCGGTGACCGTGGAGAGGAAGGGCACCGCGGCGCGGCGCGGCTCGATGCCGCCCAACGCGCCGATCACCGCCTCGCGGATCTCCTCGACGTGCGCCGAGTGCGAGGCGTAGTCGACCGGGATGCGGCGGGCGCGGCAGCCCTCCGCCTCGCACGCCGCGAGGAGCTCGTCCAAGGCTTCCGGGTCGCCGGAGACCACCACGGCGCCGGGTCCGTTGACGGCGGCGACCGCGAGCCGGCCCTCCCAGCGGGCGACGCGGCGTACGGCCGCCTCCTCCGGCTCGGCGACCGAGACCATGCCGCCGCGTCCGGCGAGGGCGCGCAGCGCCTGGCTGCGCAGGGCGACGACGCGGGCGCCGTCCTCCAGCGTCAGCGCACCGGCCACCACAGCGGCGGCGATCTCGCCCTGCGAGTGGCCGACCACCAGGTCCGGCCGCACACCGTGCGAGCGCCACAGGGCCGCGAGGGAGACCATGACGGCGAACAGCGCGGGCTGCACGACGTCCACGCGCAGCAGGGCGGACTGTCCGAGCTCGGCGAGGACCTGGGACAGGGACCAGTCGACGTAGGGGGCGAGGGCGTCTTCGCAGGCCCGCAACTGCTCGGCGAAGACCGGCGCGGACCGGGCGAGGTCGAGCGCCATACCGGACCACTGCGAACCCTGGCCGGGGAAGACGAAGACCGTTCTGGCACCGGGCACCACGCTGCCCCGCACCACGCCCGGCGGCGTCATCGCCTCGTCGGGCGCCGCCTGGGCGAGCAACGGCAGCGCGTCCGGCCCGCCCAGCAGAACAGCGCGGTCCTCGAACGCGGTGCGCTCGGTCGCCAGCGAGTAGCCGACGTCCAGCGGCCGCGGCCGCGGTACGGCGGTGGCGAGGTGGGCGGCCAGCCCGGCGGCCTGCCGGCGCAGAGCCTGGGCGCCACGGGCGGAGAGGATCCACGGCGGGGAGGTCGATGCGTCCGGACGGTCGTCCGCGACCGTCGGTGCGGTCGGCGGGGCCTCCTCGAGCACGACGTGGGCGTTGGTGCCGCTCACGCCGAAGGAGGAGACGCCGGCGCGGCGGGGTCGACCCGTGGTCCGCCACGGCAGCTGTTCCGTGAGGAGCCGTACGGCGCCGGCCGACCAGTCCACTCGGGACGACGGCGTACTGACGTGCAGCGTCCTGGGCAGCGTCGCGTGCCGCATCGCCTCCACCATCTTGATGACGCCGGCGATGCCCGCCGCGGCCTGGGTGTGGCCGATGTTCGACTTCAACGAGCCGAGCCACACGGGCTCTTCACGGTCCTGCCCGTAGGTGGCGATCAGGGCTTCGGCCTCGATCGGGTCGCCCAGCCGGGTACCGGTGCCGTGTGCCTCGACGGCGTCGACCTCGGCGGCCGTCAGCCGGGCGCTCGCCAGGGCTTCGCGGATGACGTCCTCCTGCGACGGACCGTGCGGTGCGGTCAGTCCGTTGGACGCGCCGTCCTGGTTGACGGCGCTGCCGCGCACCAGCGCGAGCACCGGATGCCCGTTGCGCCGGGCGTCCGACAGCCGCTCCAGCACCAGCACGGCGACGCCTTCGCTCCAGCCGGTGCCCGCGGCATCGTCGCTGAAGGAGCGGCACCGCCCGTCCGTTGCCAGGCCGCTCTGCCGACTGAACTCCAGCAGCATGCCGGGGCCCGCCATCACCGTGGCCCCGGCGGCCAGGGCCAGCGAGCACTCACCCGCCCGCAGCGAGCGGGCGGCCATGTGCAGCGCCACCAGCGACGACGAACAGGCCGTGTCGACGGTCACGGCCGGACCGTGCAGACCGAACGTGTAGGAGAGACGACCCGAGGCGACGCTGCCGGCGCCGCCGACCAGACCGTACCCCTCGGCCTCGGCCGGCAGTTCGTGCAGCCGGGGCAGGTAGTCCTGGCCCATGGCGCCGACGAACACACCGGTGGCACTGCCGCGTAGCGAGGACGGGACGATGCCGGCCCGCTCGAACGCTTCCCAGCTCGTCTCGAGGAGCAGCCGCTGCTGGGGGTCCATGGCCACCGCCTCGCGCGGCGAGATGCCGAAGAAGTCGGCGTCGAACTCGCCCACCCCTTGCAGGAATCCGCCGAAGCCGCTGTGGGACGTGCCGTTGCCGCCCTCGCCGAGCAGGGCTTCCAGGTCCCAGCCGCGGTCCTCGGGCAGGGGTCCGACGGCGTCGGTCGCGCTCTCCACGAGCCGCCACAGGTCCGCGGGAGATCGCACCCCGCCGGGCAGTCGGCAGCTCATGGCGACGATCGCCACGGGCTCGTCCTGGGGCCTTTCGGCCGGGCCGGCGGCGGTGCCGGTGTCGTCCGCACCGGTCAGAGCGCGGTGCAGGAAGGCCGCGACGCCCTCGACGGTCGGGTGGTTGTAGACCAGGGCGGCCGGCAGCCGCAGCCCCGTGGCGGCGGCCAGTCGGCCGCGCAGCTCCAGTGACGAGGTGGAGTCGAATCCGAGGGCCTTGAAGGCCAGGCGGACGTCGACCTCCTCCGCGCCCGAGTAGCCGAGGACTGCGGCGGCGTGCGACCTGACCAGGTCTGTCAGGGCGGGTAGGCCGGTGTCCACCACCACGGTCGCGGCCGGGGCGGGTTCGGCGGCCCGGTCGAACCAGTACGACTGGCGCTGGAACGAGTAGGTGGGCAGTGCCACTCGGGCGGCGCCCGAGAGCAGGGGTGACCAGTCGACGTCGACTCCCCGCACGAAGAGTTCGGCCGCCGCGCGCTTCAGCCGGTCCCATCCCCCGTCGTCCCGGCGCAGCGTCCCGGCCGCGATCACGTCACCGGCGCTCTCCTCCACCGCCGACGCCAGCACGGGATGGGTGCTGACCTCGACGAACACGCCGTAACCCGCTTCCGACAGGTGTCGTACGGCCGCCTCGAACTCGACGGTACTGCGCAGGTTGCGGTACCAGTACCCGGCGTCGAGAGCCGTGCCGTCCACCCAGTCCACGTCCACGGTGGAGAACATCGCGACGCCGCATTCACGGGGCGTCACCTCGCCGAGGGCGCGCAGCACTTCCTCCTTGATCTCCTCGATCTGGGCGGAGTGGGAGGCGTAACTGATGGGGACCCGGCGCGCGCGGACGTCACGCGCCTCGGCCAGGGCTTCCACCTCGGCCAGAGCCGCGGGGGGGCCCGCCACGACGACCGACGACGGACCGTTGACCGTGGCGATCGAGAGTTCCGGTCCCATCAGTGCCCGGGCGTCCTGGGCCGACAGCGCCAGCGCGGTCATACCGCCGCGTCCGGTCAGTTCCCGCAGGGCCTCGCTGCGCAGGGCCACGATGCGGGCGCCCTCCTCCAGCGACAGGGCCCCCGCTACCACGGCGGCCGCGACCTCGCCCTGGGAGTGGCCGAGCACCGCGTCCGGGACGACGCCCAGTGACTGCCACACGGCCGCGAGCGACACCATGATCGCCCACAGGACGGGCTGGACGACCTCCGTGCGCTCCAGCGCGTCGGCGTCGCGCAGCGCGTCGGAGAGGCGCCAGTCCGTGAACGGTGCCAGGGCCTGTTCGCACTCGGCCATGCGGGCGCGGAACACCGTTGATTCGAGCAGGAGTTCACGCCCCATGCCCACCCACTGCGAGCCCTGTCCGGGGAAGACGAAGACCGTCTTGCCCACGGGTGCGGCGGCGGAGCCGGTGACCACGTCCCCATCCGCCTGGCCGGCGGCCAGCGTGCGCAGTCCGCCGGCGCCCAGGGAAACCGCTCGGTGGTCGAAAAGCGTACGGGACGACAGCAGGGAGCCGCCGAGATCGACGTGGTCCGTCCCGGGGTGGTCGTCGATCCAGTCGGCCAGCCGTGCGGCCTGCGCGCGCAGCGCGGCCGGGGTCCGCCCGGACACCACGAGGGGCACGGCGCCGGGTACCGCGGGCCGCTGCGGGGCGGTCGGCACGTCGGTTCCGGGCGGCTGGTAGGACGCCACCACGACGTGGCAGTTGGCGCCGCCCAGGCCGAGGGAGGTGACGCCGGCGATCCGGCGGTCCACGCACCAGGGGGTGCGCTCGGTGAGCACCTTGAGGTTCAGCTCGTCGAGGGGGATGCCGGGCGGCGGCGTGTCGAAGTTGAGGCTCGCCGGGATCTCGCCGTGCCGCACCGCGAGGACGGCCTTGAGCAGGCCGACGACACCTGCGGCGCTTTCCAGATGACCGATGTTGGTCTTGGCCGAGCCGACCAGCAGGGGCGAGCCGGTCGGCCGCGCGGAGCCGGTGGAGGCTCCCAGCGCGGCAGCCTCCACCGGGTCGCCGACCTTGGTGCCGGTACCGTGCAGCTCCACGTAGTCGACGTCAGCGGGTGAGACGCCGGCGGCCCGCTGAGCCAGCGCGACCAGGTCGCGTTGGGCTTCGGCGTCGGGCACGGTCAGTGCGCTTGCGTCGCCGTCGTGGTTGACGGCGCTGCCGAGGAGCACGCCGTGGATGGTGTCGCCGTCGGCGACGGCCTGGTCGAGCAGCTTCAGCAGCACCAGCGCGCCTCCCTCGCCGCGCACGTAGCCGTCGGCCCGCGCGTCGAAGGTGTGGCACCGCCCCTCCGGGGAGAGGGCGCCGACACCCGCGATGACCAGCGCGGTGTCGAGTGCCAGGTTGAGGTTGACGCCGCCGGCCAGCGCGGTGCTGGACTCGCCGGAGCGCAGGCTCTGGCAGGCCAGGTGCACGGCGACCAGTGACGAGGACTGACCGGTGTCGACGAGCTGGCTCGGGCCGCGCACACCCAGCATGTGTGAGAGCCGGTTGGCGATGAGGGCGCGCTGTGTGCCGACGAGCGTGTGGTGGGTGATGTCGCCGACCGACTCGCGCCGCAGCGTGGCGTAGTCGTCCCAGCCCGCGGCGACGAACACGCCCGTGCGGCTGCCGGCGAGTCCGGCGGGCAGCAGGCCCCCGTGCTCGACGGCCTCCCAGCCCAGTTCCAGTACGAGGCGCTGTTGTGGGTCCATGGCGGCGGCCTCGCGCGGCGAGACATTGAAGAAGGCGGCGTCGAACGCGTCGGGTTGTTCGATGAACCCGCCCCAGCGCGCGCTGGCCGCGTGCGGGGTCTTGGCGGCCTCAAGCTGGACCGACGTCCATCGATCGGCGGGCGCCTCGGTGATGGCGTGCCGCTTGTCGAGCATCAGCCGCCAGAAGGCGTCGGGGTCGGGCGCGCCCGGCAGCCGGCACGAGAAACCGATGACGGCGATGGCAGCCTGCGACGGGTCCGTCCTGGTCAACGCTTGCTCCTCAACGTACTGCAGGTTTCTGGACCGGGCTTGGAACATGTGCTTCCGGATCACGCGGAATGCCTCGCGGGCCATGTGCCGACACGTGTGATGGCGGCGCTCGCCCTGCGCTGTGCGGGGAGGATCGGTGGGTGGCTTGCCGTTCGCCCACACTCCGCCGACCCGCTGTCAGCGAGCGGCACACCGACTCGACCCGTCGTGAGCTCCGTGGCGCGACGGCGAGCAGTACACACGATCCTCACCGCCGCGGTGCCGACCGGCCACTGCGCCGCCCGGCCGTCGCCGCCGCGGACGGCCCAGGTCCTGTCGTCGAACTCCCGTCGTCCGCCCGGAGGGCGGGAGTTCGACGACAGGACCTGGGGGCGCCGGGTCCGGGGCGAACGGGTGATCCGGTGCATACCCCGGTGGCGCGGCCGATCGAGCGCGACGCGGCACGGGCGGCTCCGACACCGCCCGGGCAGCTCCGGCCCGCGCACGGGGCCGTGGTCAACTCGATCCTCCCAGGCCCAGGTTGGCGCGCAAGCCGCATGATCCGGCACGCGTAGGCCGTCGCCCGCTTCACGTGTTCCCGCAACTCCTCGCCGCTCACCACACCGACCGCCGCCCTGGCTCGACACCCCGCCCCGGTACTCCGGGTCATGGCCTGCGCGGTGCATGCGTCAGGTGTCGCGCCCGGCCTGAACGCCCAGTGTTCCGGGGCCGCGTATCGTCTCGATGACGCGCGATGCGACAGTGTCCGCGTCCCGGGTCCGCACGGCTGCCACGACGGGCCGCGGGGCCCGAGGACGCGACCGGCGAACGCCGCTCGCCGACGGAGGCGATCCGGCCCCTGACGCAGTGCGGTTCAGTACAGGAGTGACCAGCGATGGAACCGGCGTGCATCATGAACCTGTCTGCACTCCGACACGTTCCACTAGCAGAGGTCAACCGGACGGGCGGGAGGAAGCCGTCCCGCTGGCACGACGTTGGAATCCCCGAGGGGACACATTTGCTGTATTTCAGGATGTTAGGATTACTTACCGTCGAAGTCGACGGACACCGCGTGACGGTGGCTGCGCCGCGGCAACGGGTTGTCCTCGCGGCCCTGTTGCTGAACGCCAACCGGGTGGTGTCGGTGGACCGGCTGGAGGACTTCGTCTGGGACGACACGCCACCGAGCAGCGGCCCGGCGGTGATACGCACGTACGTGATGCGGCTGCGACAGGCACTCGGGCCGAAGGCCGGCGCACGGATCGTCACCCGGGCGCCGGGCTACCTGGTCGAGGTGGACGGTCAGGAGACCGACCTCGGCCGGTTCGACAGTCACCGCGAGAGGGCGTCCGCACTGGCCATGGCGGGGGACCTCGCCGGCGCATCGGCGGAACTGGGCACCGCGCTGTCGATGTGGCACCAGAGTCCGTTGCAGGACGTCCAGTCCAGCACCCTGCGTGACATCGAGGTGCGGCACCTCGAAGAGCGGTACTTCCAGGCCCTCAGTTGGCGGTTGGACCTGGACATGCAGCTGGGCCGGCACGCCGACCTCGTGCCCGAACTGTGGCGGCTGACCCGTGAGAACCCCCTCCACGAAGGCCTGGCGGCGAAACTCATGCTGGCGCTGTTCCGCTCCGGACGCCAGTCCGACGCGTTGAACGTGTTCCACCAGATCCGGGCCGCGCTGATCGAGAAACTGGCCACCGAACCGGGCACGGAACTCCAGCAGGTGCAGCAGCAGATCCTGGCCTCGGAGGACGCGCGCCTCACCGGGCCAGGACCGGCGGACGTCCGGCCTGTCACCCGGATCGCCGCCCCGTCACCGCCACGTCCGGCCCAACTCCCCGCCATGCTCCCCGACTTCCTCCCATGGCCGTCCGCCGGGCCGCGGTCGCCCGTGGACGGTCCCGCGAGCACGCTCTCCGACCCCACGGCTCCGCCGCGGGAGACGACCACGGTGATCAGCGGCAGCGGCGGTGTCGGCAAGACGTGCCTGGCGGTGCACTGGGCGCACGCCTGCCGCAAGGAATACACCCGGGGCCAGCTCTACGCCTCCCTGGGCGGCAGCGGCGACCACCCCGTCCGGCCGTCCGACCTGCTGACCCGCTTTCTGCGCGATCTCGGTGTACCGCAGGCCAGGATCCCCCAGGACGATGCGGAACTCGTCGGCCTCTACCGCTCGGTGGTGGCTGACAGCAAGCTGCTGGTCGTCCTCGACGACGCGCACAGTGCCGCGCAGGTGCGCCCGCTCATCCCCGGCGGCATACACAGCAGAGTGCTCGTCACCAGCCGGAACCGACTCGCGGACCTGGAGGGCGCGCGGACCGTCGTCCTCGGGTGCATGACCGAGGACAGCTCCCTGCGCCTGCTCTCCAGCATCATCGGCCGGGCACGTGTCGACGCGGAGCTCGCTGCCGCGCGGCAGATCGTCCGAATATGCAGCGGTCTGCCCCTGGCCCTGCGGATCGTCGGCATCAGACTGCTCGGTCGGCCGCACCGCCCCCTCGCCGGCATGGCCGACCGGTTGGCGAGGGCCGACCGGCTGCTGGACGAACTCAGTGTCGGCGACCTGTCGGTACGCGGCTGCTTCGACGCCGGCTACCAGGCTCTGAGCGCCGCGCCGAGGCACGGCTTCCACGCGAATGTGGCGCTGCGGATCCTGGGTACACTCGAAACCGGCATCCTCAGCACCGCTGTGCTGGTCGAGCGGCTCGGATGCTCTTTCATCGAGGCTGAGGACGCCCTGGACCGCTTGGTGGACGCCAACCTCCTCCAACAGGACAGCTCCGGGCGGTACCTGCTGTCGAGCCTGACCCAGGCGTACGCCAGGGAACAGTCGATCGCCCTGTGCGAAAACGCCCCTCAGGTCGCGTGAACCCCGTGACGACACCTCTCGGAGAACCGATGCCGTGGCCGGTACTGGTGGGACACGGCCTCTCCATGGTCGACTACCCGCGGACGCAGGCGCTCCCACACCTTCCGCCGCACCGGTCCTGTCCCCGCCACGACGTCGGCCTTCCCACTCGCCCGAAGTGGCGCGGTCCCGCACACCCGACATCCAGCCGAACAAGGAACCGACAGACGTGACCGTCAACCCCCCTCACGTTCCCCTCAGCGATCCCGGCGCATGGCTGCGCCGGTTCCGCCCCGCTCCCGACGCAGCGGTGCAGCTGGTCTGCTTCCCCCATGCCGGCGGCGCCGCGAGCTACTACATGCCGGTCGCCGCGGCCCTGGCACCGCGGATCGACGTGATCGCGGTCCAGTACCCCGGACGACAGGACCGGCGTCACGAACCGTTCGTCGAGGACATCGGCGCACTGGCCGACCATATCCACGCGGCACTGGCCACGTGCACCGACCGCCCGATGGCGTTCTTCGGTCACAGCATGGGGGCGGTCACCGCGTTCGAGGTGGCCATGCGGCTGGAGCGGAACCACGGCACCGGCCCGGTGCAGCTGTTCGTGTCCGGGCGCAGAGCCCCCAGGACACGGCGCGAGGAGGCGGTGCACCTGCGCACCGACGAAGGGATCCTGGCCGAGTTGCGCACACTGAGCGGTACGAACGAACAGCTCCTGCAGGACGACGAGTTGGTGCGGATGATCATGCCCGCCATCCGTGCCGACTACCGGGCGATCGAGGGCTACCGGGGCTCGGAGAGTGACGTCCTGGGCTGTCCCGTCACCGTTCTCGTGGGAACCGAGGATCCCCAGGTGACGGCCGACGAGGCCCGCCTCTGGAGCTCGCACACCACTGGCCCGTTCGACTACCGCGAGTTCTTCGGAGGCCATTTCTACCTGACGGACCACCAGGAGGAGATCAACGCTCTGCTCGCTGAGCGGCTCCTCGGGACGGCGTAGTGACCGTACGTGCGGCCGTACGCCTGAGCACATGAGGGTCGTGTCCCCGCATCCTCGGCGTGTCGCCGCGGTTGGTCCGCGGCGCCCCGCGGAAGAAGCCGTCCGGTTCCATCACCGTGCGGGTGACTCCGGGGCGCCGTCAGGACGGACCGCGCCGCCTTCCCGCAACCCGTCCGCCATGAGAGATGAGCCGGCCCAACTGCCGCACCGCGACGGCGCAGTCGGCCCATCCGGCCCCGGACCGGGCGCGGGGCCGCGCTGCGGCGGTCGATCGGCGTGGTGCCGGACGCCTAGCGCGCTGAGGACACGTTGTCCCGGCGTCCCGGCGTCCCGGCGTCCCGGCGTCCGGACCTGATCCCCTACGAGAGAAGCCCCGATGATCAGTCACCCTTCAGGTACCCCCTCTGTTCCGTCCGGCGGCCGACTGCTCGCCATCAGCGACTTGCACGCCGCCCATGCCGACAACCGGACAGTCCTGGAAGGGCTTCGTCCGCAGTCCGCGGACGACTGGCTCATCGTGGCCGGAGACGTCGCCGAGATCAGCACGGACATCGAGTGGGCGCTCACCCGACTGGCGAGGCGTTTCAGCAAGGTGATATGGACGCCGGGCAATCACGAGCTGTGGACTCACCCGAGCGATCCCGTGCAGCTGCGGGGAGAGGAGCGCTACCGGTACCTGGTCGAGCTGTGCCGCGGCATCGGCGTGGTGACTCCGGAGGACCCCTATCCGGAGTGGAAGGGAGAGGGCGGGCCGGCGACTGTCGCCCCACTGTTCCTGCTGTACGACTACTCGTTCCGCATGCCCGGTATGTCGACGAAGGAGGAATCCCTGCGCAAGGCGCATGAGGCCGGCATCGTCTGCACCGACGAATTCCTGCTGCACCCCGACCCGTATCCGACCCGCGAGGCCTGGTGCCGGGCCAGGGTGGCGGAGACCGAGCGACGGCTGGCCGCCTGCGACCCGGACCTGCCGACCATCCTCGTCAGCCATTGGCCGCTGCTGCGCCATCCCACCGAGGTCCTGTACCACCCGGAGTTCGCACAGTGGTGCGGGACGACCCTGACAGCCGACTGGCACCGCCGCTTCCGGGCCACCGCAGCGGTCTACGGCCACCTGCACATACCCCGCACCACCTGGCATGACGGGGTGCCCTTCACCGAGGTGTCGGTGGGCTACCCCCGTGAGTGGCGGCGCCGCCCGGCCGGCGCCCCGGGACTGCGCCGGGTCCCGCTGAAGGAGGCGTCGTGATCGCCGATCTGCTCCCCTCCCCCGTGATCGCCTACGACACCTTCACGGACGCTCCGCACGACGCCCTCCTCCCCGAGGAGCACGCCGTGGTCGCCGCCGCCGTGGAGAAGCGCCGCCGCGAGTTCACCACCGTACGGGCACTGGCCCGTACCGCGATGCACGCACTGGGCTGTCCCCCCGCTCCCGTGCTACCGAACCGCCGGGGGGCACCGGGCTGGCCGGAAGGCCTGGTCGGCAGCATGACGCACTGCGACGGGTACCGGGCCGTGGCGCTCGCGCGCGCCGTCGACGTGATCGCCGTCGGCATCGACGCGGAGCCCAACGCCCCGCTTCCCGACGGCGTCCTGGAAGCCGTCTCCCTGCCGGCGGAGCGGGCGTGGATATCCGACCTGACGGCGGCCAGGGCCGAGGTGAGCTGGGACCGGCTGCTCTTCAGCATCAAGGAGAGCATCTTCAAGGCGTGGTACCCGCGAACCCGCTACGAGCTCGGCTTCGAGCAGGCGGAGGTCACGGTCTCCCCGCAGTCGCACACCTTCACCTGCCGCCTGATCCTGCCCGAGCAGGCGCCCCCGGCCTCGTGGCTCACCGACACACAGGGGCGCTGGCTGGTGCGGGACGGACTCCTGGTCACCTCGCTGGCGGTGTCGGCCGGCCGGCCGGACACCGCTCCAGGCGCTCGCTGCTGAGCCTCCTGCCGGGAGGAAGCGAGTCGGGGGCGGTGGGGGTGTGGTGGCCGGTGGGGCGCAGGGGCCACCAGAGGGCGCGGCCCAGGAGGGTGGCCAGGGCCGGGACCAGGGCGAGCGAGAGGACGACGGCGGAGAGGAGGATGCCGAGCGTCAGCGCGAAGGCGATCTGTGCGCTGCCGGGGGTGGTGGCGAGGCTGGCGAAGGAGCCGGCCAGGACCAGCCCGGCGGTGGCGACGGCGGGCGTGGTGTGGCGGACGGCGCGGGCCACGGCGGCGCGGGCCGGGCCGGGGTGGTGCATCTCCTCGCGGATCCGGTCGGTGATGAGGATGTTGTAGTCGGTGCCCAGCGCGACGACGAACAGGAACAGCACCAGCGGGAGGGTGAAGCTGACGCCGGGCTCGTCCAGCACGTGCTGGAACAGCAGGGTGGCGGCGCCGAGGGTGGCGGCGAAGCCGAGCCCGACGGAGAGCATCAGGACCACCGGGGCGAGCAGGCTGCGCAGGAGCAGCAGCAGGATCAGGGCGATCAGGGCGGCGGCGACCGGGAAGACGACCGCCAGGTCGTGGTCCACGGCGACGGAGATGTCGGCGAAGACCGCCGCCGTGCCGCCGACGTGGGCGCTCGTCCCGGCGGGCGTGTGGGCGGCGACGGCGGCACGGACCGGGCCGGAGGCCAGGTCGCGGGCCCGTGCGCTCTGCGGGTCGGCGGTGAGGAAGAGGTCGATCCGGGCGGCGCGGCGGTTCTTGTTCAGGACGGTGCCGCCGACCTGGCCGACGCCCTCGGTCTTGGCGAGGGCGCGGGAGAGGCCGTCGAGCCGGGCGGGATCGAGGGTGCCACCGTCCGCGGCGGTGACGTAGACGGTGGTCGGGTCGGACACGCCGGCCGGCAGGGCGCGTGCGATCTCCTTGGCGGTGGCCGCGGCCGCCGTCCCGGAGTCGCCGCCCTGGCCGTAGTCCATCCGGATCCCGGTCATCCCGGCGGCGAGGGCGCCGAGCAGCGCGACGGAGCCGAGCAGCAGGACCATGGGACGACGGGCGACGAAGGCGCCGTAGCGGGCGGCCACGCCCGGCCGCGGCTCCCGGTCCAGGCTGCGGGAGGGCCAGAACATCTTGCGGCCGCAGGCGGCGAGCAGGGCCGGCATCAGGGTGAGACTGCCCAGCAGCATGATCAGGACGGCGACGGCGATCGCCGGGCCGAGCGAGCGGAACTGCCCGAAGCTCGCCACGCCCAGGGTGGCGAAGGCGGCCACGATGGTCAGCGCGGCCGAGGTGATCGCGGTGCCGACCCGTCCGGACACCTCGGCGGCCGCCTCGCGGGCGGGCTGGCCGGGCCGGGCGCGCAGGTGCTCGCGGAACCGGAAGAGCAGGAACAGCAGGTAGTCGACGCCGATGCCGAGCAGCACCACGGAGATCAGGCTCGGGGTGGAGACGTCCAGCCGCAGGCCGGTGAGCGTCGCGGCGCCGGCCACGGCTCCGGCGGCCACGGCGCCGATCAGGGTGACGGCGAGCAGCGGCAGCACGGCCGCGAGCACACTGCGGAACACCAGCACGTTGAGCAGGACGATCAGCACGGTGACCAGGCTGCTGCCGATCAGCGCGGCGACCCGGTTGTCGTCCGCGCTGTCGGCGGCCTCGGCCAGTCCGCCGGTGAACCCGGTGCGCATCCCGGCGGCGGCGAACTGCGCGCGGGCGGAGTCCCGGAAGGTCCGGTAGACCTCCTGGACGCCCTCGTCCACGGCGCTGCCGGTCAGTTCGACGGAGAGCAGCTCGAAGCTCCGGTCGGGCGCCGTCGTCGCCGGGGCGACCCGGGGGGTCTGCGAGCGGTCGGGCTTGAGGAACGCCGGCTCGTCCTCCTCCCTCGGCATGGTGACCCGACGCTTGCCGAGCTCCGCCGCCTCGGCCTCGATCCGCCGCTGGTCGCCGCCGGTGAGCGCCTTGCCGTCGCTCCGGGCGACCAGCACCGTGACCGTGGTGGCGTCGGGCTTCACCCCGAACTCCTCCTCGGCGATCCGCAGGGCGGCGGCCGAGTCGTAGCTCTTCGGCAGGAAGTCACCGGTCTGGGACTGGGTGACCCGGCCGAGCAGCATCGGGCTCAGTGCGCCCAGCGCCAGTCCCAGGACCGCCCAGAGGGCGATGACCTTCCAGGCGTGTCTGGTGGAGAATCCGGTCAGTGCGCGGATCACGGTGCCCTCCGGCTGATGGACGCGAACGTCGGCCTTGTCGCCGGGGGTTCCCGGCGGGCTTCCAGACCATCAGGCGAAGAGGGTGCCGGGCGTCCGGACAGCGGACGAACCGGGCCGGGGCCCCCGGTCCCCCGGCGGGCCGGAACCAGGACCGTGCTCCTGGTCCGCCCGCCCTACCTCGGCCGGAGGGACCACCCGGGGCCGGGCGGGCCGGTGCCAGAATGAGGCGTCAACGCTGGTCGACCGGGAGGACGAGGATGGACGGGCGTCAACACCCCGGCGCGGCCGTGGACGAGGTGCCGCGGAACCGCACGGACGGCCTGCCGTGGACCCAGGCGGACGCGCTGATGGCCGTCGGAACCGGCTCGCTGGACCTGCTCGCCCACCTGGTCGTCAGCGAGGTGGAGGGCACCCGCGGCGTCGGCGTGCCGGGCTTCGTCCTGCTCGTGCTGTCGGGCGTGCCGCTGCTCGCCCGGCGCCGCCACCCGGTGCAGGCGCTCGCCGCCGTCCTGGTGCTCCAGTCCGCGATCGACCTGTCGACCCCGATGGGCACCCACTTCGGCGCCGTCCTGATGGTGGCGGTGTACTCGGTCGCCCGGAACCGCGCCTGGCCGGTCACCGCAGGCGCCGCCGCGGCTACGGCGCTGGTGACGATGCTGAGCCAGAGCGACTTCCCGGTGCCCTCCGCGGAGGCGGGCTTCGCGGCCGTCGCCTCCACCGCGCTCGTGACCGGCAGCGGAGTCACGGCCGCCCGCTGGCAGCGCCAGGTGGACGCCAACCGCAGGCTGCTGGCCGACCGCGCGGTGGCCGAGGAGCGCCGCCGCATCGCCCGGGAGTTGCACGACATCGTGGCCCACCACATCACCACCATGCAGCTGATGGCCGGCGGCGCCCGCGCCAACCTGGCCAATCCGGAGGTGGTGCGAGAGGCCCTGGTCACCCTGGAGTCCTCCGGGCGGCTGGCCCTGCGCGAGATGCGCCAGCTGCTGGACGTCCTGCGGGCGGGTGACGAACCGGACGCCGCCCCGGCCTCGCCCCAGCCCGGGGCCGACGACCTCAACCGGTTGGTGGACGAGTCCCGCCGGGCCGGGCTGCCGACCGCGTTCAGCGTGCACGGGCCGCGTCGGCCGCTGCCGCCGACCGTCGGCCTGACCGTGTTCCGGATCGTCCAGGAGGGCCTGACCAACGCGCGCAAGTACGCGGGGCCGGCCAGCGCGTCCGTCGTGCTGACCTACCGCGCGGACGGGATCACCGTCGAGGTGCGCGACGACGGCCGGGGCGTGCCGTCCCAGGACGCGCGGCACGAACCGGTGCGGAGCGGGTACGGCCTGATCGGCATGCGCGAGCGGGTCGCCCTGCACGGCGGCACCCTGGACGCGGGGCCGCGGCCGGAGGGCGGCTTCGCCGTGGTGGCCGAGCTGCCGCTGGCGCCGGAGGAGACGGCCGAGGCGGCCGTCCAGAGCGGGGAGCCCACCGAGCGCGTCGGCGGCGGACTGCACGGGGAGGCGGTGTACCGGTGACGCCCGGGATCAGGGTCCTCATCGCGGACGACCAGCCGCTGGTCCGGCGCGGCCTGTCGCTGATCCTCTCGCCGGACCCCGCCTTCGAGGTGGTGGGCGAGGCGGAGGACGGCGCGCAGGCCGTCGCGCTCGCCCGGCGGCTGAGCCCCGACGTCGTGGTGATGGACATCCGGATGCCCGTCCTGGACGGGGTCGGCGCGACCGAGGAGCTGGCCCGCACGCTGCCCGGATGCCGGGTCCTGGCGCTGAGCACCTTCGACATGGACGAGTACGTGGTGGCCGCGCTGCGCGCCGGCGCGTACGGGTTCCTGCCCAAGGACGTCTCGCCGGAGGACCTCGCCGCGGCGATCCGCACCGTCCACACCGGGGAGGCGGTGGTAGCCCCGCGCCTGCTGACCCGGCTGATCTCCGCCTACGTCCGGACACCGCTCGGCGCCCCGCCACCGCCCGACGTCGTGGCGGGGGAGCTCACGCCCCGCGAGGTGGAGGTGTGGCGGCTGATGGCCACCGGCCTGGACAACGCCGCGATCGCCCGCACCATGGACATCAGCCACTCCACGGTGAAGAACCACATCACCAACCTCTTCGGCAAGCTCGACGTGCGCGACCGCGCCCAGGCGGTCATCGCGGCGTACGAGTCCGGCCTGGTCACCGCCCGTTCGGGGAGCGGCGACCAGGCCGGACGGAGGGGGTAGGCGAGAGGGGGGCCTGACCCCGGAAGTTGGACACGGGGTTATGCGGCTTGCGTCAGCGTAGTTG
>NZ_BMUI01000052.1 GCF_014650115.1 Streptomyces olivaceoviridis
CCGCTGACGCGGCTGGCCGACGGGGAGGTACTCATCGTCCTGCGGCCCGCCGGGGAGAGGGAGAAGTCGACAGGCATGACCGCGTCGCCCGTGAAGCCTTCGCTGGACGGCTGCGAAAGCCTGGGGGCGCAGGGCCGGTCACGGCTGTGGAAGGTGGGACGTTCGGGGCCCGCCGACTTCGTCGTCCTGGAGATGTCCGAGTGCTCGCGCACCCCGGCCCCCAAGACGACGAGTGACGCCCTGTCCGGCCTCCTGAACAGCATCAGCCTGGCCGACAGCACCTGACCCGCACGGCACATGACCATGCCGTGGAAGCCCGGAGCGAAGACGCCCGGTCCGCGGAGCGGGGTCGTGCGCCGGCCGGACCGGGCCGGCGCATGTGACGTCGGGGGACGCGGTGCTATGCGGCCTCGCCCCGCGGCGCCGTCTCCCGAACGAAGTCGCGGACCGCGTCCGCGAACCGCTCGGGCTCCTCGATGTGCCCCATGTGACCGCTGTTCTCCAGCACCAGCAGCCGGGAGTCGGGGATCAGTTCGTCCAGTTCCAGACCCCAGCGCAGTCCGCAGATCACGTCGTGCCGGCCCACGACGACCAGGGCCGGCACCGTCAGCTCCTTGAGCGCGGCCCGGTCGTCGATGACGTCGGGGGTGAGGTTCTCGTCCAGGCCCGAGATGTAGGTGGCCCGGACCGCGTCCCGGAAGGGCGCGAACTTCTCCTCGTTGCCCCAGTAGTCGGCGAAGTACGACGGCAGCACGCCCCGGGCGACCGCCACGGTGTCCTCGTCGCTGGACATGCCGGACATCGCGTCGAACGCGGCCAGCACGCCGGGCAGTCCCGGGTGGCCGGCGTGCTTGGCCACGAACGCCTCCACCATGCGGGCCGCCTCCGCGCCGTGTTCGGGCCCCGTGACGGGGGCGCCCTCGTAGAGCACGACGCCCGCCAGCTGCCCGGAGCGGTGCAGGGCGTGGTAGGCGGCCACGAAGGCGCCGTGCGAGTGTCCCAGCAGGTGCACCTCGGGCACCCCGAGCCGGTTGATCAGCGCCTCCAGGAAGCTGCTGTAACGCTCCCGGGTGTAGCCGTGCGGGTGCGAGGGCAGACGGCTGTCCTCGGCGGTGCCCACGGGCTCGACGTACACCATGGTCAGGTGCTCTTCCAGGGCGGGCATCCGCATGTACTCCCAGAAGATGCCGGGCCCGCCCGAGTGGGCCACGCACACCGGGCCGGTGCCGTGGACGTGATAGCGCTGCACCACTCCGGCCAGCCGGTAGGTGTGCGTGCCGGGGGAGAGGGGGTCGGTGTCGGGGGTCAAGCCGTCGTGGTGCGCGTTGGACGCGGTCATCGGGGCCTCCATGAGCCGGGTGAATGCGGGATTACACCGACACGACGCCGCCCGGACCGGAAAGTTGGATCCGGCTGATGTGATCCGGGCCACATGGCCGGAGGGGCGTGGTTCAGGCCGCCACGGGCTTGGAGAGCGTCTCCGGGCGGGGGCTGTGGTACAGGGAGACCCGGTCGACGCGACCCGCGTCCAGCGTCATGATCCAGGCGACTCCCGGCGGGCAGTGGTCCGGGTCGTCCGCCGGGCTGATCAGGTCCATCTCCCACACCACCAGGGAGCGGCCGGCCACGATGTGGCGGGGCCGCTGGCGCACCCCCGCCGACAGGTCGCAGTCCATGCCCGCCAGCAGCAGGTCGGCACCGCCGAGCCGTTCCCCGCCCACCAGCAGCGCGACCCCGGGGGAGTAGCGGTCCCTGACCACCTTGCCGAACTCGCCGCGCTCGGCTGCCGCGAGCGTGTCGTGCGCTTCCCGCCAGCTCTCGGCCGTACGGCGCAGCACGTCCTCGTGCCCGGAGTCCACCGTGTCCGCCAGGGTCCGGGCCAGTGCGGCGCGGGCCTGGTGCAGCCGGCTGCGCACGGTACGCACCGGCACCGCACAGGCCTCGGCGATCTGCTGGTAGGAGGTGATCCCGGTGGAGAAGTAGCGCAGCACCACCGGCAGCCGCAGGGTGGGGGACAGCGACTCGACCGCCTCCCAGATCCAGTCCCGCAGCGCATGGCTCTCCAGCACCTGCTCGGGAGTGCTGCCGTCCTGCGGCAGCGGCACGTCCAGCGGCACCTCGTCCAGGGGTTCCGTCCGCCAGGAGGCCCGCAGCAGGCTGCGGCAGTGGTTGCGTACGACCATGCGCAGCCACGGTCCCACGGCTTCGGGATCGCGTACGTCCACGATCCGCCGGAGCGCCACCAGCGCCGCCTCCTGCATGACGTCGTCCACGTCGGGGCCCGGCCCCAGCAGGCTGAGTGCCACCGCGCGCATCCTGGGCCGGTGCCGCTCCAGCAGCAGGGCCAGGGCCGACACATCGCCCGCCTGCGCGGCCCGGGTCAGGGCGGCGTCCTCCCATGCCCCGGCGTCCTTCGGCAACCCACCCATACCTTGTCCTTCACACCGAGGCACCTGACTCCCTTCGACTCTAACGCTCCGCAGGGCGTGTCCGCCCGTCCCCGTGCCCCTGACTGACACGTGTGAAGATAAGGTGTGGCATCGGCCGGTGGCCGTGGCGTACGAAAGGCTGGTCCCGTGACATGTCCGAGGAACTGACGAGGTCCTTCGAGGTCCGCTGGGACGACATCGACCTGAACGGTCATCTGCGGAACACGAGATACCTGGAGTACGCCGCCACGGCACGGCTCGGCTTCCTGATCGGCTCCGGATGGGGGCCCGAGGAGCTGGCGAAGGCCGGGGTCGCGGCCGTCTCGCTCGGCGAGGAGGTCCGCTATCTGCGCGAGGTCTTCCCGCTCGAAAGGGTCGTCGTCGGCTCGCGTGTCGTCGGTCTGAGTGCGGAGGGGGCACGGTGGCGGTTCGAACACCGCTTCGCTCGGGAGAGCGGGGAGGAAGTGGCCGTCGTGCGCACCCTGGGGGCGTGGATCGACCTCCGCGCCCGCAGGATCGCCCCGCCGCCGTCCGGCCTGCTGGCCGTGGTGTCCTCCGCGCGGGCGGACGACTGCGAAGTGATCACGTCGACGTCATGAAGGGGTTCCAGGGGCGGGCGTGGGTGGAGCAGCCGCCCCCACGTCAGGGAAGAACGTGGGGACGGCCGCTCCTTTCCTGCGGCCGGGCCAGCCGATGAACACACCGACCGCAGGAGTCCTTCTCTGGATGAACGGACGTGAAAGCAGCGCGGGTTCACGGATCGGGCGACGAAATTGCGCCAGGAGCGTTTCCCGCCCGTCCCTCGTCCCGGCTGCCGGGTGCCCGGCAGCCGGCAGCCGCGCCGTCCTCGATCCCCGCGGTGACCGGAGTACCGGATGACGAACGACCCGACGGCGGTGCCCCGCCGGAACCCCCGGCCGGATGCCGGCAGGCTGCGGCGGCACGTGGAGTTCCTCGCCGCTCAGCCGCGCAGCCGGCTTCGGGCGCCGGACATGATGGAACGCGCCGAGGCGTACGTGCACGACCAACTGACCGCGGCGGGCTGGCTGGTGCGGCGACAGCCGTTCGACGTGCGCTGGCAGGTCGGCGCGACCGACCGGCACGGACACCGGGCCCTCGCCCTCAAACCCCGGCTCCATCCGCGGCTGCGCGGCGCGAACCTCATCGCCGAGCTGCCCGGCCGCGGCGCCGGGCCGGCCGTGGTGATCGGCGCGCACCTGGACAGCGTCAGCGGCAGTCCGGGCGCGGACGACAACGCCTCGGGTGTCGCGGTGGTCCTGGAGACGGCACGTCTGCTGGCCGCCTCGCCCGTCGCCCCGCGCGTCGTCCTGGCGGTGTTCGACATGGAGGAGCTCGGTCTCATCGGCGCCCGCCAGGCCGCCCGGGAGCTGGTCCGCGACGGCGGGGTGCGCGGGATGATCTGTCTGGAGTCGGTCGGCTACTTCGCCGACGACCCGGGGACGCAGCGTCTGCCCGCCGGCTTCGGACGGATCTTTCCCGAGGCATCCGCCGCGACCCGCGCCGACGGCTACCGGGGCGACTTCACCCTGGTGGTGCACCGCCGCTCCTCGGCCGCCGCGGCCGAGATGTGGAAGCGGGCCGCCGCGGCGGCCTCCCCGTCCGTCAGCGGACTGCTGTTGCGCGACCCGCGTCCCGACGGGCTGCTCGGACTGCTGATCGGACTCGCCGTGCCTCCGGCCAACCACCTGGGACGCAGTGATCACTCGCCGTTCTGGAACCGGGGTGTTCCCGCGCTCATGCTCACGGACACCGCGAACTTCCGCAATCCGCACTATCACCGGTCCACGGACGTGCCGGAGACGCTCGACTACGGCCGGCTCACCGCCGTCACCGAGGCGACCGCGGTCACGGCCGTCTCGTGGGCGTCACCATGACGGCGAGCGGGCGATCCGGCGGGTGGCCCGGTATCCGCTCGTGCCGGTCGGCGCGGGGTCACGGACCGGCGTGGGCGAGGTCCCAGTCGACCCCGGCCAGCTCGTGCTGTGCCGGAACCAGCTCATAGGTGTGCTCCAGCCACTCCGCCAGCGCGGGCGCCGGCAGCTCGAACAGGGCCGCCATGTCCCCGGAGGCCAGCTGGAGCCACGCGGTCGCCCGGTCCCGTGGCTTCGAAGGCCACATCCGGACGTCGCCGAGCCCGCTCAGCGCGTACAGACCCTGCTGAAGGACGCCCCGCCCGATGCGCCACGAGGCCTGCGGACCGCCTTCCACGAGGAACTCCACGGCCACGACCCAGGGGGACCGCGGGTCGAACCGGAACTCCGCTCTGACGGCCTGCCGGGTCGCCACGTCCAGCACGCGCTCGATGTCCAGGGCCAGCTCGTGGCAGTCGTGCGATGCTGCTCGACGGGTCCGTCCCCCTGGGTGGTTGCCGCTCATGACGCGTGGATCCTTCTCTGTGGCGGAGGCTGACCCCACCCACTGTCGCCGTCCCGGGCACGTCGTACATAGGTAACTTGACGGTTCTCGCGCACCCGACCGCCGGGTCGGTCCCCGTGGCCGTCCGTCGAAACGACGTTCACCCGCTTCCACGGCGGCCTTCTCCGGCCCGTGCCGGGGGACCGGTGCCGTCCACCCCGGCGGGCCGTGAACATTGAGTCATTCGACTGTCGCCCCTGGTGCGGGGCCGGACGATCCTGAAACGGTCGCCCGCGTGCCGGTGCCGGGTGATCGTCTTGCTCGGAGGAACCAGCCGTGAACCGTACTCCCGTCGTCTTCATCCACGGCGCGTGGCTGCACGCGCTGTCCTGGGAGTCGTGGGCGGACCGCTTCGCCGGCAGAGGGTTCCTCGCCGTCGCGCCGGGATGGCCGGGCGAGGCGGCCACCGTCCGCGCGACACGGGCGTTTCCCGAGGCACTCGGCGGCCTCGGTCTGGACACCCTGACGGACCACTACGGCGGGATCGTGCGGGCCTTCGACACCCCGCCGGTCATCGTCGGCCATTCGGTCGGCGGCCTCATCGCCCAGCACCTCATCGCCGCCGGATGGGGCCGGGCCGCGGTCTCCATCGCGCCCGCGCCGATCAACGACGTCCCGCTGCCCCACTGCCCGGCCCGGCTGTGGACGCCGGACCACGCGGACCCCGGGGACGGGCTGCTGTCCCTGTCTCCCGAACAGTTCCACGCGGTGTTCGCGAACACCGCGCCGGCGGAGGAGTCCGGCCGGATCTTCGAGCGCTACGCGATGCCCGCACCACGCCGGCTGCTCGCCGACCTCGGGTGCGCGGGCGCGGCGCGCAGCCCACGCGCCACGGTCGACGTCGCCCGGGCCGGCCGCGGCCCGCTCCTGCTCGTCTCCGGGCAGGAGGACCGGCTGGTACCCGACGCCGTCACCCGTGCCGTCTACAAGCAGTACGGGGACTCCGTAGCCGTCACCGACCTGAAGCAGTTCGCGGACCGCGCCCACTCACTGGTCGTCGACAGCGGATGGCGCCATGTCGCCGACCACGTGCTCGGCTGGCTCGACGGCCAGGACATCCGCGCGCGTCCGGCCGGGGACTGACACCGCACCTGGGCGGCGCGGCGACCCGCCGTGCCGGCCGGTCCCTCACACGCTCTGCTCGTCGCGGAGCTTGCCCAGCGCGTCACGGAGCGCGGCCCGGGAGCTGATGCCCAGCTTGGGGAAGACCCGGTAGAGGTGGGAGCTGACCGTGCGCGGTGACAGGTGCATCCGCTGGCCGATCTCCTTGTTGGTCAGGCCGCCGGCGGCGAGATCGGCGATCCGGCGTTCCTGCCAGGTCAACGCGGCGAGGTGGGCGGTGGACGCCTGGGCGGGGGTGCCGGTGGTCCTGAGTTCGGCACGGGCCCGTTCGGTCCACGTGGTGGCGCCGAGGCGTTCGAACGTCTCCGCCGCCAGGGTCAGGGGCGGACGCGCGGCCTTGCGCCCCTGGGTGTGGCGCAGCCGGATGCCGTGGGCGAGACGGATCCGGGCCAGCTCGAAGGGGAAGCGGGTTCCGGCGGGGTGGTTCTCGACCCGGTCGTAGCACCGGTCGGCCTCGGCGGGATCGGTGGCGGTCATGGCGAGGGCGCCGTAGGTGACGAGGGCGAGGCGGGGGGAGATCTCGGGGAGCCCCGCCTGCTGGGCGGCCAGGGCGTGACCGCGGGCCTGCTCGGAGCGGCCGGTGTGCAGGGCGGCCTCGACGAGGTCGAGCAGGGTGCGGGACGCCTGGTGGGCGTAGGGCTCGAAGGCGCTGGGCGGCGTGATGCCGATCGCGTGGAGGTAGGCGGCTTCGTAGTCGCCCTCGCTGAGGGCCGCGGCGGTACCGATGGCGTCGGCGATCTGGGTGAGGAAGCCGATGCCCCGGGGACGGGCCCAGGCGTCGACGGCTGCCTGCAGTTCCCGTGCCCGTTCGACCTCGCCGCGCATCGCCGCGAGCAGGCCGAGATACGCCTTGCTGTGGTGGGCGAACAACGTGTGCTGATGCGATGTCATCAGCTCCAGCCCGCGCCGTCCGGTGCGGTCCGCCTCGTCCCACTCGCCGACGGCGATCTGGTCCAGCATGATCAGGTGCAGCATGGTCATGCCGGAGACCAGGGCCCCGGTCTCCAGTTCGCGGTCCACGACGCGCTGGAGATGCGGCCGGTACTGACTGAGCGTGTCCACGTGGTAGGCGGCGACCGACAGCCTGCTGATGTCCCAGGGGTCCAGCGCGCCGAGGTCGGCGAAGGCCCGCTCCACCCGCTCGTGCACGCCCGCTCCCCGACGCACCACATCGCCCCAGGCGTCCTGGTAGATGCGCGAATGCGGGGACACCAGGTCTCCCAGCGATTCGATGAGCCCATGAGCCCGCTCCCAGGACGTCGCGTCGCCCGCGTACTGGTTGATGGCCAGCAGCAGGTTCACCAGCCGGGTGAGGACCTCGTTCGGCTCTGCCACACCGCTGTCACGGATGCTCTCGATCGCCGCCAGCACCTGGTGCTGGGAGGACCGGACGTCTCCGTCTTCGTAGAGTGCCACGTAGGCCGACGCCACCACGGAGGCGGGGGAATCGATGCGCCCCGCCGTCGAGTCGGCGCCGATCAGCTGCTGGGCCTGGTCGAGCCGGCCGGCGTGCCCGGCGATGAACGCAGCGTCGCCGAGTCTGCGGGACCGCTCCCCGTGGCTCTCGCTCAGCTCCGCGGCCCGGGTCAGCCAGGCGACGGCGGCCCGCGCGCCGCCCCGTCGGGTGGCCGACTCCGCAGCCGCCTCCAGCGCGGCGGCGACCTCGTCGTCCGGGTCGACCGTCGAGGCCCCGAGGTGGTACGCGCGCCGTTCCACGTCGTCGCGGTGCACCTGCGCGAGGGACGCGTGCGCCGCGCGCCGCTCGTTCGGGGTGGCGATCTGCACGGCGGTCGACCGGACCAGGGGGTGCCGGAACACGAAGTCGCCGTTGAGCGGGTCGATGTCCAGCAGACCGCAGGCGGCGGCCTCGTCGGCGTCCCTCATCCGGTAGCGCGCGCCACGGGCGGCGCCGGCCGTCGTGCCCGCCGCGACACCGTCCAGGGCGCCGCGCAGCAGCTCAGCGCGTACGGCGTCCCCCAGGCCCTCGATACGAGCACCGTAGACGTGCTGGAGCCGCAGGGGCAGCGCGACCCCGGTGTAGCCGAACGATTCCCCGGAGCCGCGGGCCGAGCGGTTGCCGCGCACATAGGGCGGCAGTTCCAGCAGGGCCAGCGGGTTGCCCTGGGCCTCGTCCAGGACCAGACGGCGCAGCCGGGGGTCCAGGCCGGGGTGGTGCATGTCGAGCAGCTGCTCGGAGGCCTTCTCCGACAGCGTGGTCACCGGCACCGCGGGCAGCGCGGCGGTGTCGAAGCCGGAGGCGAGGTCGGAGCGCAGGCCGACCGCGAGCTTCACCGAGCTGCCGGTGAGCCGGCGGCCCACGAATCCGCACACCTCGATGCTGGAGGCGTCCAGCCACTGGCCGTCGTCCAGTACCAGCAGGAGCGGCTTCTGCGACGCCGCGAGCGAGAGCAGGTCGAGGACGGCGATGCCGAGGGTCATGACGGACGGAGGTCTTCCCTCGCTCCTGCCGAAGACGACGTCGAAGACCCCTCGGTGGGTGTCGTCGAGCCGGTCGATGTAGGAGAGCAGCGGGTACAGGAACTGGTGCAGGCCGGCGAAGGGCAGCTCCGACTCGGCCTCGACCCCGGCGGCCCGGATCACGCGGTGCTTCTCGTCCGCCGCGAGGTCGGCGACGTGGTCCAGCAGGGCGCTCTTGCCGACACCCGTGTCGCCCCTCAGGACGAGGGACCGGCCCTCGGGGGCGGCCACGAACGCGGACAGCACCTCCTGCTCGTGTTCGCGGCCGACTATCGCTCCGAGCATCGGTTCCACCGTCCCCCACTCCCTTCCCCGCTGGCCTCACACCCGGTGCGGATCGGCACACCTGTGCGCACGGGTGTGCCGGGCGCAGTGCGAGGCTACGCCGCCGTGTCCGCTCCGTCGCGGCGACGGCCGCCGTGGCCGACCGTCTCCGGATCCCGGGCGGCGGCGCGTGCGCTCCGCTCGCGGACGGCGGCCGGGTCAGTGGCGTCCGTGCCACCCGTTCCACCCCACCCGGACAGCAGCCTAGATGCCCCTGAGGTTTCCGTCACGCGGTATGGCCGAAATGTTTCTTGTGCTCCGGAAAGACACCTGCCGTGTCACGCTCCGTTCACGTCTGCGGGTGGTGAGTCTCACGTGAACTCGTGCCACCGGGGCATACGTCCACTCAACTGAACGAAACGATCACGCGGGAAGAAACTGAGGCAGCGATGAAGGACGGCGCGACGGTGTGGCTCCCGTACCGGAGAAACCGGATCCCGGGCCTGCCCGAAGGGCTCTCCTACGGGTACTGGGACGGAGCGGGTCCGCTGCCCGGGGACCCGGCCGAGGTCCGCTTCCTCGTCGGCCCGCCGGTGCCCGGCGCCGAACGCGTCCTGGGTCGCGTCCTGCCGGGGATGCGCAACCTGGAGATGCTCCAGCTGCTCGGCTCCGGCTACGACCACGTGATGCCGTTGCTGGACACGTTGCCGGCCGGCACCCGGCTGGCCACCGGCTGCGAGGTGCACCGCGTGGCCACCGCCGAACGCGCGGTCACGCTGCTGCGGGCCCTGTGCCGGGGACTCGACCAGTGCGCGGGCCACCCGTCCCCGGGGGAGCGGCGGCCACAGCCGTACACCACCCTGGTCGGCAAGCGCGTCCTGGTCATCGGCTACGGCGCCGTCGGCGCGGACGTCGCCGCCCGGCTCGGCGCGTTCCGCTGTGAGACGGTCGTGGTGGCCCGCACGGCCCGCACCACCCCGGCGGGGCGGGTGTACGGGGCGCAGGACCTGCCCGTGCTGCTGCCCACGGCGGACGCGGTCGTGGTGTGTGCGTCGCTCACCGACCAGCCGGGCGGCATGTGGGGGGCGAACACGCTGGAGCTGCTGAACGACGGTGCGCTGCTGGTGCACGTCGCCCCGGACGACCCGATGGACACGCAGGCGCTCGTGCGGCAGGTGCGGGCGGGGCGGCTGCGCGTCGCACTCGACGTCACCGACCCGCAGCCGCTGCCGCCCGGTCATCCCCTGCGGCGGCTGCCCGGTGCCCTGATCACCCCCGATGCCGGGTTCGGCGACGCCTTCTCCCCGATGAGCACGGACTTCCTGCGCCGCCAGCTGCACCGCTACGCACGGGGCGAGCAACTCGACAACGTCGTCCTGACCAACACCCGCCCCCGAACCGGCGAACGGGCCGCCTAGACACGGACGACACGGGGACAACGCCGGCGGCCTCGGCGCAGCAGACGGGCCGGCGTCCGCACGCGGCACACATGTTCATGCTTCGCCGCGCCCCGCGGTGACCAGGGCCGTTTCCGCCAATATGTGAGACGGCCCTGCCCGAGTGAACGGTCAGGTGTGTCCGACTCGTTCCAGTGACGTCAGGGTCTGTCCCTGTGCGTCCCGCGTGTTCGGGCACGGATGGCCGACGGGGCGCTCCGTATGTGTGCAGTGAGGTTGTGATCAGCGTGGCGAGTGTCAATTTCCGGCCGGAGGACCTGGCGGACCTGCGTGAGTCCGTGCGCGGCCCCGTCCTGGAGCCGGGAGCCGAGGGGTACGAGGAGGAGTGCGCCACGTTCAACCTGCTCTGCGCCCTCCGTCCGGCCGTGGTGGTCGGGGCGACCGACGCCTCCGACGTGCGTGCCGCGGTCCGGTTCGCCGTGCGGCACGGCCTGCCCGTCGCGGTGAAGTCCGCGGCTCACCAGGTGGTCTCGTCGGCCGAGGGCGGCCTGCTGATCACGACGCGGCGGATGCGGGGCATCGTCGTCGACGCGCAGGAACGCCTCGTACGGGTCGAGGCGGGTGTCCGGTGGAACGACGTGCTGCCGCGCACCGCCGAGTTCGGCCTGGCCCCCCTCGTGGGCTCCGCCCCCGGCGTCGGCGTCGTCGGCTACACCTTGGGGGGCGGCCAGAGCCCGCTGCTGGGGCGGAGCCTGGGCTACGCGGCCGACCACGTCCGCCGGCTGACCATGGTCACCGCGGACGGAGAACTGCGCGAGGTGACCCCGCGGACCGAACCCGACCTGTTCTGGGCCGTGCTCGGCGGCAAGGGCAACTTCGGTGTGGTGACCGAGATCGAGTTCGAGGTGTTCCCGGTCTCCCGCTTCTACGGCGGCTGCATCTACTTCCCCGGCGAGCACCTGGCCGAGGTGCTCAGCGCCTGGCGCGCCTGGCTGCCCACGGTGGGGGAGGACATGACCTCCTCCGTAGCCGTCCAGCGACTGCCCGACATCCCGGTGCTGCCCGAGCCGCTCCGCGGTGCCTTCGTCGTCAGCCTGCGGATCGGCTACCTGGGATCGGCCGCCGACGGCGCCGACCTGATCGCGCCGCTGCGCGCGGCGGCACCGGCGCTGATCGACCTGGTGGGGGAGAAGCCGTTCTCCGTCATCGGCGAGATCCACCTGGACCCGGTCGACCCGATGCCCTACTGCGACCGCAGTGCCTGCCTCGAGGAGTTCTCCGAGGAAACGGAACGGGCGCTGGTGGAACTGGTCGGCCCGGAGTCGGGGTGCACGCTGGCGAACGTCGAGATCCGGGCGCTCGGCGGTGCCTTCGACCGGGAGCCGGCCGTCCCCAACGCGGTGTCGAGCCGTGGTCTGCCGTACGTCGTCTTCGGTTTCGCGGTGGGGGCGCCGGGCCAGGAGGAGGCGCTGCGGGCCGGCCTCGCGAAGGTGATCGACGGGCTGAGCCCCTGGGCGGCGGGGCGGAACATGGTGAACTTCCTCTCCCCGGACGAGGCGACCGACGCCGAGGGAGTGCGCGAGGTGTACGGGCCGGAGCGGTTCGAGCGGCTCACCGCGGTGAAGAAGCAGTACGACCCGACCAACGTCTTCCGCTTCAACCACAACGTCCTCCCCGCCTGATACCGGCGGTGACGGAGCGTTCCCCCGGTGGAGGCGGTGCGCCCGCACCCGGGGGGGCGCTTCGCGGCGAGGCGGCGGGTTCGGCGGCCGAGACGAAACCGCCGTGGCCGAACGGAGCCGCGCCCGCCGGGTGAACCGGCGGCCCCCTCGCATACGTGTGGAAGACGATCCGGACACGTGTACAACGCACCTGTCCCCGCGCCTACCCGGGAAGTAGAACCCATGTCCTCTCCGCAGCCGACACCCGCCCTCCTCACCCGGCAGGTGGAGGAACTCCTTCAGCACGGCGGCCCCTTGCCCATCGTCGCCGCGGGCGACCCGGTGCTGCGCCGGATCGCCGAACCGTACGACGGCCAGCTCGACGACGCGCTGCTCGACCGGTTCGTGGCCGCGCTGCGCGAGACGATGCACGCGGCCCCGGGCGTCGGACTGGCCGCGCCCCAGGTCGGCGTCCCGCTGAGCATCGCCGTGATCGAGGACAAGGCGCGCGGGCGGAAGGAAGCGCTCCAGGCGCGGGACCGGGCTCCGCTGCCCTTCCGGGTGCTGGTCAATCCCGTGTACGAGCCCGAGGGCGAGGCCAGGGCAGCCTTCTTCGAGGGATGCCTGAGCGTGCCGGGCTGGCAGGCGGTGACGGCCCGGTACGCCCGGGTGCGGTTGCGCGGTCAGGACGAGCGCGGCCAGGCCGTCGACGAGGTGTTCACCGGCTGGGCCGCCCGTATCGTGCAGCACGAGACCGACCACCTGAACGGCACGCTCTACCTGGACGTGGCCGAATCGCGGTCGCTGTCGACCGACGAGGCGGTCGCGGCGCACTGGTCGCAGCCCACTGCCGAGACGGCCGCCGAGGTGCTGGGATTCGAGCTGCCGTGACTGCCGTCGGGGCCCCGGACACACCCGGCACCCCACCGTCCCGTGACTGATGCGCTGCGTTCGCCCCCACGGGCGGGCCGCGGTCAGCCGACGGGTCCGGCAGCCGGCCCCGGCGCTGGTGGGGCTGCCCGGACGGCGGTACGTCCGACGCGGAGGAGAGGAACTGGCGTGACACCGATCGTGCGGCAGGATTCGTTGAAGAGCAGCAATCCGATCCTGTCCCGGCCGCAGTTCGGGCGCCGGGGCGGGCAGAAGACGGCGGTCCGGGACCCGCGTGCCGGGATGCCCGTGGCACGGGACCGGATCGGGGCCGGCACGGACCTGGAAGCGGCCCCCTCGCACGCCCCCGCGCCGCCGCCGCTCGTCGTCGGTGACCTGATGACGATGGACGGTGTCCTGTCACGGGCGGCGGCCGGGCTCGGGGTCACGTCCCTCATGGCCGTCCTGTCGTGGGCGCTGCTGCCGCTCGTCCCGGCCGGTGCGGCGGCGTCGTACGGCATCGCCGGCGGCGCCGGACTGCTCGCCGCGGCGCTGGTACTCGTCCAGCGCCGCAGAAACCTGCCCTCTCCGGTCCGGACCCTGACGTTCGCGGCGCTCCAGGGTGTGTTCCTCGGCGTGCTCTCGACGACGGCTTCCAGCCACCTCTCGCCGGGTGTCTTCGTGCAGACCGTGCTGGGCACGATGGCGGCCGGTGCCGGTGTCCTCCTCGCCCACGCCCTGCACTGGTTGCGGGCACACCGCCGGTTCCCCGGCTTCACCGGCGCCGCGCTGCTGGCGGCGGCCCTCCTGGCGTTCACGGACTGGCTCCTCCTCGATCCCCTGGGCGCGCAGGGGATCGGGCTGCGTCCGTTCGGACTCGGCGTCGTGATGGGCGTGGTGGGGGTGGTCCTCGGGACGGTCTTCCTGGCGTTGCACCTCAGGCAGGTCGAGAACGGCATCGTCCACGGCACTGCCCGCGACCACTCCTGGACCGCCGCGTTCGGAGTCACGTTGACCCTGGCCTGGCTGTACGTGGAGACCGTGCGGCTGGTGACCCTCTGCCCGGGCGACGACTTCTACTGAGCCCCGATCAGCACGGTGGCCGACAGCCCGGCGGGGCGGCCCCCGAACCGCACGCCCGGGGAGCAGGACTCTGCCGGCGTCGGCCCGGGAGGCCGCATGCCCTGCGGAGAGGTCAGAGCACCGCGTTGTCGGCGGCACCCGGGAAGTCCGTGCTGAAGGCCAGCTCGCGGCCGGCCTCGAACTCGGCCCGCAGCTGGTCGAGCTTCACGCCGATGCGCCGCTGGGCGTCGCTGCCCAGGACGACCCAGTGGGCCGGCTGCGGCGCGTTGACGGACTCGTAGATCGCCTCGGCGGCGCGCTCCGGGTCACCGGGGAACATCTCCGGCGTGAGGCTGCCCATCATCGCGCGGAACGCGCCGGCGGTGGCGGCGTAGTCCTCGATGCCCTCGCCGGACACCTTCGTCCGGTTCTCGATGCCGGTGCGGAACGAACCCGGCTGAATGATCATCGCGTGCAGGCCGATGGGCTCGATCTCCTGCCACAGGGCCTCCGTGAAGCCCTCCAGCGCGAACTTGCTCGCGGAGTAGTAGCCGTTGGCGGGCAGGCTCGCCAGGCCGTCCATGGAGGAGACGTTGACGATGGTGCCGTTGCGCCGGCCGCGCATCCCGGGCAGGACCGCCCGGGTGAGGGCGACCGCGCCGAAGAAGTTGACCTCGAACAGCCGGCGGTAGTCGCTCTCCTCCTGCTCCTCGAGGGCGCCGACGAAGTCGATGGCGGCGTTGTTGACGAGGATGTCGATGCCGCCGAAGCGCTCCTCGGCGGCACGTACCGCGGCTTCGCGGTCGGCGGGTTCGGTGACGTCGAGTTTGACCGCCAGCGCCGTCTCCGGATAGCGCGCGGCCAGTTCGGTGGTGGCCTGCGTCGAGCTGGCGGTCGCCACCACCTGGTCGCCGTGGGCCAGCACATGTTCGGCCAGGGCCTTGCCGAGACCGCTGGACGCGCCGGTGATGAGCCAGGTCTTGCGGGACATGAGGTGATCTCCTTGGTTCCGTTGAGCAGGGTGTCGTGGGGGAGGTGAGGAAGGGAAAGGGGGGAAGGGGGGAGACGTCCGGGACGACGGGTGCGCGTCCCGTCCGGTGTGCCTACTCCCCGGCCGGGAAGTCCGCCGCGCGGCTGGCCGCGGCCCACTTCCGGGTCTCCGTGGCGCGTGCCTCACCCGCTTCCAGGGCCATGGTCACGGCCTGGGCGCCGAGCAGGAGCCGGCGCGGAGGGTCGTCATCGCGTACGACGTCGATGAGGACCTTGGCGGCACGGACCGGGTCGCCGGGCTGGTTACCGCTGTTCTCCGCCCGGTACCTGTTCATGGCGCCGACCGTCTCCTCGTAGTCGGGCCCCACGGCGTGCAGTTCCATCGACGAGCCCTGCCAGTCGGTGCGGAAGGCGCCCGGTTCCACGATGACGACCTTCACCCCGAACGGGGCGACCTCGCCCGCCAGGACCTCGGAGAAGCCCTCCACGGCGAACTTCGCGCTCTGGTAGGCACCCATGCCCGGGGTGCCGCCGACCCGGCCGCCCAGCGAGGAGAACTGCACGAACGTGCCCGAGCGCTGCGCGCGCAGCACCGGAAGGGCGGCCCGGGTGACGTTGACGACCCCGAAGAAGTTCGCCTCGAACTGGGCGCGGAAGTCGTCCTCCGCCATCTCCTCGATGGGGGCGCTGTTGGCGTACCCGGCGTTGTTCACCACCACGTCCAGACCGCCGAAGGCGTCGACGGCCGTCCGCACCGCGTCCCGGGCGGCGACGGTGTCGGTGACGTCGAGGGCCACCGCGCGCACCTGGTCGCCGTAGCGGGAGACCAGGTCCGCGAGCTGCTCCGGACGTCGCGCCGTCGCCACCAGCCGGTCACCGGCCGCCAGAACCGCTTCCGCCAGTGCGCGTCCGAACCCTCGGGACGCGCCCGTGATCAGCCATGTGCTCACCATGTGTGTCCTCTATCCGTGTCATCGGTGAATGAGGTGACTCTGTGCGAGTAAGGCATCCCGAGCAACAAGGCACGCAAGACCGTACAAGACGCCTGCACATGGGGCGTCTCGTTCAACATACGTATCAACGGGACGTTTCTCAGTCTCGTCCCGCGGCCCGCCGGCGGGCGACCGTCGTTTGACTGCCGGTCCCGGCGGCATGGGCGGTTACCGGTTCACCTAAGTCATGGGCGCGGTCGCCGTCCGGCGGAGCGGAGCTCCGGCGCGAGAAAACACGAATGCCCGGGCCTACGCCATCGAAGGCGTCGGCCCGGGCACTGGGCGGTTTCCGCTACACGGGGACCACCCGGTAGCTCAGCATCGGACGGGGCAGGTCGGTCTGGGTCAGCGAGCCGCTGCGCCATGCCGTGGTGCCGCCGCAGCCGGCCGAGGAGTACAGCTCGACGGACGCCGAGCCGTTGACGATCTGGATCGACTGCGCCGCCTGGGACAGCGTGTGGCACGTTCCGAGGTCGCCGAGGTCGACCTTCGTCACGGATCCCGTCCCGGTGGTGCCCGAGTAGAGATAGGCGCCCTCCTGAAGCGGAGGCCAGCCGGCGGCGTTCGCCGCCCCGGCGCCGAGGCCGATCAGGGCCGCCGCCATGGCCGCGGCAGCGGCAGTGCTACGAAGCTTCACCTGCATCCTGGTGGTGGACATGCAATCCGCCCTTTCGTCGTGCGCCGAAGCCGGTAGCGGCAACGGCGCTCCCATTCGGTCGAAACGCGGCCGACTGGCAGATCCTTGCACATTCAAATATGTGAAGGGGAGTAGAGATCCGGTCACCCGCACATGTGTGGCTGGTCATCAGGCCCGCTCCCGGGAGGCGGGAACGGCGGTTGCCGACGTCGCCGCCGGCAGGCTCCACTTCTGCTGCTCGGAGCCGCCGCACGTCCAGATCTGCAACTTGGTGCCGTTGGCGGAGCTCGCGCCGGTGGCGTCCAGGCAGCGGCCGGACAGCGTGTTGACCAGGCTGCTGTTGGCGCCCGCCCGCCACTTCTGCCCGCTGCTTCCGTTGCACACCTGGAGCGTCACCGCGGTACCGCTGGTGGTGGCGTTGTTCGCGACACCGACGCAGCTGCCGAGGATCTGCACACTGCCGTCACCGGCCACCGACCAGTCCTGGGAGACACCCGTACCGCAGGTGTTCAGCTGGAGCGCGGTGGCGGCGGCGTTGGTGGCACCCGACCCGGCGAGGTCGACGCACTTGCCGCCGATGCCGGTGATGTGGCCGGTGGGCACACCGGCGGGTAGCTGCCAGCGCTGGTTGTCGGAGACCGCGCAGGCCCAGATCTGCAAGGGGGTGCCGGTGGCGGAGCTGGGGCCGGTGGCGTCGAGGCAGGAGCCCGACCTCTTCGCGACCAGGCCACGGTTGGCGGCCCACGTCCACTGCTGGTCGGGGGAGGACGCGTCGCAGGCCGCCAGCACCACCCGGGTGCCGTTGGCGGTCGCGCCGCCCTTCACGGCCATGCACATCCCGAGCACGCTCACCGTGCCGTCGGTGTTGACCGTCCACTTCTGCGAGGCACCGGTGCCGCAGGTGTTGAGCTGTACCTGGGTGCCCGCGGCGCTGGTGGAACCGGACCCGGCCAGGTCGGCGCAGGTGCCGCCGTACCCGGAGATGCGGCCGCTCGGACCGCCGACGGGCAGCCGCCACACCTTGCCCGGGGTCACCGGACCGCAGGTCCACAGCCACAGCACCGCGCCCACCGCGGAGGAGGTGTCCTTGACGTCGAGGCACTTGCCGGACAGGTCGTTGACCAGACCGCCGTCGGCACCCGCGTGCCACTGCTGCGCGGCGGAGCCGTCACAGATCTCCAGGACCACCGGGGTGCCGTTGTCGGCCGTGCCGCCGCCCTCGGGTGTCATGCACCGCGAGTCGAACAGCCTGAGCGTGCCGTCAGCGGCGGCCTTCCACTGCTGCGAGTCGGCCGGCCCGCAGGTGTTCAGCACCAGCTGGGTGTCCGGCGTCTGACGGCCGCCGTCACTGTCGGCACACATACCCGCGATGCCGGTGAGGTGCCCCTGCGGCCCCGCCGGAGTGGTCGGCAGGCCGAACCTCTGCCCGGTGGTGGCGGTCGCGCAGGCCGCGGTGACCACGGGTGTGCCGTCGGCGGTCGAGGAGCCCTTGACCTCGGCGCACAGCCCGGACGCCCGGTTGACCAGGCCGCGGTCCGCGGTAGCCGTCCACTGCTGTGCGGTGGAGCCGTCGCAGGCCGCCAGCACCAGCGCGGTACCGGAGGCACCGCTCTTCGCGGCGGGCATCACACACTTGCCCTGCACCCACAGCGAGCCGTCCCTGCCCGCTATCCACACCTGCGAGGCGTCGCCGTCACAGGCGCCGGTCTGCACCGCCGTACCGTTGGCCAGCCCGAAGGCATGGCCGAGGCACGTCCCGCCGACGGCGGTGAGCGCTCCGACCGGACCGGCCGGAGCGGGGGACGCGGGGAAGTCCAGCCCGATCCGCGTCCTGCCCAGGTGCCTGGGCAGTTCGGCGGGATCGCCGCCGATCTTCTCGAACGGCAGCGAGGTGACCGGCGCCGACTGGCGCTCGATCAGATAGGCGTGCCCGGCCTTGGCGCGGAGGGTGAACTGCGCGGCCGTGGAGAACGCCACGACCGTCGACCCGTCCGCCGCGTCCACGACACCGGCCGACTCGCCGGGCCACGGGTTGCGGGTGACGAAGGAGGCGGTCGAGCCGGCCTGAAGGGCCACGGTGACCGGGACACCACCCCGGGTCTGCACATCCACCTTGGCGTTGTCGTGCACCGACACCGTGCCGTCGACATCCCAGTCGGAGGGGAGAGCCGGGGCGATCCGCAGCACGTCGTCGTAGTCCTGCACCAACGCCTCGTTGACCGCGGCGGCGATCACCCCGTTGGTCTCGCTGTACGGCTCCCGGCCGGTCAGCACGTTGTTGTTGCTGGTCAGACCGGACGGGTAGAGCTGATGGGTGACGTTGAACAGCAGGCCCGCCTTCACCGCGCCGGCGTCGCCGAGGCGGGCCGCCTGGAGCGCGTCGAAGCTCCAGTTGGCGTCATCGGGCCAGCGGCGGTTGTCGTAGGTGCGCTGCGCGAGGTCGTGCAGCGCACCGGTGTCACCGATCAGACCGTAGGGCCACACCGCCTCCAGGTCCAGGTTCTCGGAGTTGTGCGTCTCGGCGGCCGGCTCGGCCGACAGCGCGATGACGTCCTCGCCGGAGGAGTCCGCCGAGGGGGTGAGCACCTGGGTGTGGGTGGCGGCGTCCGTGCGCGGCAGCGGCGGCGACTTCGCCTGCGCGGCCGTCAGTTGCGCCTGGAAGTCGGTGTCGGTACCGAGCGCCTTGGCCGCGGCGGCGACCACCGGGAACAGCGCCTGCATGGCCGCGACGTCCGTGACCGGGTCGCTGACGTTCCACTGGGTCTCGTGCGCGTTGGCCCTGGTGTGCAGCAGGCCGTCGCTCCCGGTCGTGGCGTACGACAGCAGGAACTGCGCGCTGGACTTCATCAGCGGGTAGCTCTCCCGAAGGAATGCCAGGTCACCGCTGGTGCGGTACTGCTGCCACAGCGCCAGCGACACCTCCGCTCCGGTGGAGACGGTCTGCGCGTTGTACGACGTCTCACTCGCCTCGCAGGAGGCGTTGCCCGTGCCGGCGTCGAAGTAGCCGTTGCCATTGAACCGCATCGTCTCGGGGACGCAGGCGCCGGTATGCCCCGGCATGTGCTCCTTCGTCCAGGTCTCGATGTTCGCCAGGTTCGACGTGTAGAGGTCGTAGAACGGTGTGTTGAGGTCGGAGACGCCCGAGGTCAGGTTGGCGGCGGCCTGCATGCGCAGGTTCCACCACCAGTAGTCGCGTGGGGCCCAGTCGTGCTCGTCGCGGGTGAAGGAGAACAGGTCCGCGACACCGGCCTGGGTGCCGGGCAGCGAGCCCCGGTTGCTGGCGGCCGACTGGTAGAGGAAGACCGTCCGCAGGTTCTCGACGTAGGAGCCGGTCCCGTCGGCCGACTCGATCTTCATCGTGCCGGCACGGTCCCAGAAGCCGTGCCACCAGGCGGTGTGCGCGGCCTTCAGGCCGGCGGAGGAGGCGGTGGCGTCGCTGCCCAGGTACGCCGTCGCCGTCGCGCCCGCGTCGCCGCCGGCCCAGTGCGGGGCGGCGACCACGACCCGGAACGAGCCGTCGGCGGCCGGGTTGAACGCGACCTGCACGGTGTCCCCGTCGGTCACCGACGAGCTGACGTTGCGTCCGCCGGCCGTGAGGCCGAGCAGCGTGCCGTACGTGTCGCCGGTGCCGCCGGTGCCGTCGTCCTTCCACGTCTCGGCGAGGGTGGCGACCGGGCCGTCGGCGGTGGTGGACGGCGAGCGCCCGTCCCACAGGTCGCCGCGCACCGTCTGGATGCTGTCCGGGTCGGCGCCGGTGACGTCGACGACGAGCTCGTCGCGGTCGGCCCGGGTGTAGACGGTCGCCGTCATGCCGCCGCCGGACTCGGTGAGCACGCCGTCGTACAGGTTCAGGCGGGCGGAGAAGTCGTCGGCCTCGGTGAGGGTCTTCAGACCCGGGATGGTCACCCGGCCGGGGGACTTGCGGTCGGGGAAGGTGTCGCCGCGGTTGAGTTGGGCGGTGAGGCCGTCCGCGGCCCACACCGCCGCGCCCAGTGTGCCGTTGCCCAGTGGCATGGACTGGGCGGGGTCGGTGCCGGCCCGCCCGAGCACGATGTCGGAGCGGTGGACCACGGCGGCGCGGTCCACCTGGAAGGCGTTGTTCTGCCAGGCCGTCGTGGGGGCGGTCCGCGCCGCCGCCGTCCCCTGCGGGGGTGCCGTCGCCGCGGCGGCCGGTGGGCCGAGGAGTCCGAGGGCGAGCGCGCTCACGGCGCCGGCGGCCGTGAGCGCGCTCCGGCCGGGTCTGTGCCGGCGCATCGGGTCCTTGGCGTCGGGTGAAGGCCGCCTGCCGGCGGGGGTTCTGGTTCTCACACCGCGATGACGTGTGCGGGACGACACGGAGTTCACACGTCGGCGGGGGTGATGACACCCACGGCGATGCCCGGCGTCGCCGTGGTGCGGACGAACGGGCCGACTCCCGAACACGCACGTGCCTCGCACGGGGTTCACACTGATAGCCTGCCCGCAGCGGGCGGCCCTGGGTGCCGAACGAACACCTGACGAGCGGCAGTTGCCCACCACAGTCATGAACACGTGTCTCCCGGTGAACGGGAGGCGGCGCTTCCGCTCGATGGCCCCGGGTGATGCCGTACCGCCGTCTGCCACGCCTGCTCACCGGAGAGAAGAACCGTGACACCTCTCGACGAAGCCCCTCTGGACGTCCTGGACGCCTACCGGACCTGCGAGTTCGCCACCCTCGGACGCGACGGCACCCCGGCCGCCTGGCCGACGGCCGTACGCCGGAACGACGACGGCACCCTGTTGCTGACCACCTCACTCGCCTTCGCGCAGAAGGCACTGAACGTCCGCCGCGACGGACGCGTCGGCCTGCTCTTCTCCGACCCCACGGGCAGCGGTCTCACCGACGCGCCGCAGATCTTCGTAGGCGGCAGGGCGGAATGCCCCGACGAGATCATGACGGGCCCCGACGGCGCCGAGGACTACTGGCGGATGCTCTTCGAACGGCAGCCGCACAGCCAGTCGTACGTCTCCGCCCCCGGGCGGTGGACGATGGACTGGTACTACCTGCGCCTGCTCATCACGGTGACGCCCGAGCAGGTCGTCGTCAGGCCGCCGTTCACCGTGCCCGGGCCGCGGGAGAGCCGGCCGGACGCCGGCCCGAGCCCGCTGCCGGGCGCCGAGCAGTTGTCCCGGTACGCCAGCGCGGTGCTGGCGGCCCGCGACGCGTCCGGAGCACCCGTCCTCGCCCGCACCCGGCCGGCGCCCACCGACGGCGGCTACGTCATGGACGTGCCCGCCGACTGCGCCGCGGTCCCCGGACCCGCCTCGCTGCTGGTGCACCGCCACGACGAGGCGATGAACAACATGCACAACGCGCTGGTCCGCGGCCGGCTGGAGACGGCCGGTGACCGACTGCTGCTGGTTCCGGAGAAGGTCGTGGAACCGATGGGCTCCGGGCGCGCCAGTGACGCCCTGGGCGTGCTGAGCCGTACGAAGCGGGCCACCGAGCGCTATCTCGAACGGCGCGCGCTGCCACGGCCCAAGGTGCGCTGGGACGAGTTCCGGGACCTGGCCGCCGCCGCTCGCCGGGGCAACAGCGACTGAGACCGTCGCCCGGGCGCGGCGCCTTCGCGGGCGGCGTGGCTCAGGGCGGCAACGGGCACCGTCGCCGACCGGTACGGCTTCCGCGAGGGGCGGCGCTCCGGCTCAGCCGAGGGAGAGGCCCCGCACCAGCAGGTCGAGCAGCGCGCACACGAACAGGGCGATGCCGATGAAGCCGTTCACCTGGAAGAAGGCGCGCTTGAGGCGGGACAGGTCGTGCGGGCGGACCAGGGTGTGCTCATAGCCGAAGGCGCCGGCCACGACGAGCAGACCCAGCCACAGCAGCGGGCCCCCGTGGGTGGCCAGGGCGTACCAGACGAACAGGGCCGTCGTGATGGTGTGGCAGGCCCGCGCCCCCCAGATGGCGGCCGGGACGCCGAATCGCGCCGGCACCGACTTCACACCGATCGCGCGGTCGGTGTCGACGTCCTGGCAGGCGTAGATGAGGTCGAAGCCGCCGATCCACACACCCACCGCGCCGCCGAGGATCACCGCGTCCCAACTCCACGCCCCGGTCACGGCCAGCCAGGCTCCGATCGGCCCCATCGACTGGGCCAGGGCGAGGAAGGCCTGCGGGAAGTTCGTGAAGCGCTTGGCGTAGGGGTAGACCACCATGGGCACCACGGCGACGGGTGCCAGCGCCAGGCACAGGGGGTTCAACAGGGCCGCGGCGGCGAGGAAGACCACGGCGGCGATCAGCGCGCCGGTCCGCGCGTTGCGCACCGACACGGCGCCGGTCACCAGCTCACGGCCGGCGGTGCGCGGGTTGCGGGCGTCGATCTCACGGTCGATGATCCGGTTCGCGGCCATCGCGAAGGTGCGCAGGGCCACCATCGCCACGGTCACCAGCAGCAGGGTCACCCACTGGACGGCGCGGTCCCGCTCGTACATGGCGGTGAGGGCGGCGATGTACGCGAAGGGCAGCGCGAACACGGAGTGCTCGATCATCACCAGGCGCAGGAACGCCCGGGTGCGCCCCGGGCCCGGGGCTGCCATGGAAGCTGTGCTCACCCGTTCATACTCCTTGCTCCACCGTAGGTCGCAAGGTGGCGACAGGTGTGAGGGTCGCATCGGTATGTCTGTGGCCGCTCATACTAGCCATGTGTGCCCGAGGCACACACCCACCGCCGACCGCCACGGGCGCCCTCTCCGGTGGCCGCGGCCGAGCCGGATCCCCCTCACGCGGACGGCGCGGCCGGTCCGTCGAGCAGTTCCCGCAGGAACCCGTCCCAGTTCAGGCCCGCCAGCTCCAGCTCGGCCGAGGCGACCCGGTACGTGGCCTCCAGCCACTCGGCCAGCGCCGAGGTGGGGACCTCGAACAGAGCCTCCACCTCCTGGGATTCCAGCAGCAGCCAGGACGACGGCTGCTCCCCGGGCAGCGTCGGCCACATCCGCACATCGCCGGACCCGCTCATCGCGGTCAGGCCGTGGTGCAGCAGCTCACGGCCGATCCGCCAGATGAGACCCGGTCCGCGCTCCGCCAGGAACTCGACCGTGATCACCGCCGGCATCTCCGGATCGAAGCTGAACTCCGCCTGCATGGGCAGCCGGGTGAATTCATCGAGCATCTGGTCGAGGTCCACGACCAGTGAAGGCACGAGCTCGGGCGCCGAACGTGCCCTCAATGACTGATCACGGTGCATGACGGGAGTTCCCCTCCGTGGGACGAAGCCTGCGTGCTCCTACTCTTCGCCCGGAAGGGAACCCGCACATCTGTCAGTTGACGGTCGGCGGGAGGGGGCCGACGGCGGGCGTCGGCGTGTGCCGGACGGGCCGCGGCGGACATGACGTAAGTCAGCGTGGCGTCCCCGCGCCCTGGCGACGGCGTGGCTGCCGGGGCGCGTGCCTCGCGGCAGGCGCCGTCGACGTCCATCGGACGGACGGTCACTTCGGTCCCTGTCCGGGCCCGGTGACACCCCCCCCGCACTCTTCGGGGCCGGACCGGTCGAACCATCCGAGGTCTTCGGACCGTACACCTCATGTAGGAGAACCGGCGCGGTGCCGCACCGCGCCGGTCCGCTCGGACCGAGGTTTGGAGTTCGTCGATGAAGGCCTTCCGATACGTGTCCCAGGGCACGCCCCTCCGTTTGACGGACGTGCCGGACCCGGTGCCGGACGCCGGCTGGGTGGTGGTGGACGTCGAGGCCGCCGGTCTGTGCCACTCCGACGTCCATGCCCTCGACGGCACGATCGAGCTGAGCCGGCGCCCGCCCTTCACCCTCGGCCACGAGGTCGCGGGCACCGTCTCCGCCCTCGGCGAGGGCGTGCGGGAGTACGAGGTGGGCGACCGCGTCGCCGTCGCGATCATCGCGCACCCCGAGGTCCAGGCCCACTACGCGCCGGGCATCGGGGTCGACGGCGGCTACGCCGAGCGTCTGGCGGCCCACGCCTCCACCCTCGTTCGCATACCCGACGGCGTCTCCACGGTCCACGCGGCCGTCGCCACGGACTCGGTCGTCACCGCCTACCACGCCGTCCGCACCGAGGCCCGCGCCAGGCCGGGGGAGGTGATCGCCGTCGTCGGACTGGGGGGCCTCGGCCTGAACGGGGTCCGAACCGGAGTGCTCGCGGGGGCCACGGTCTACGGTGTGGACATCAACCCGGACACCTTCGACGCGGCCCGCGCGGCGGGGGCGAGCGACTGCTTCACCGACGTCGCCGCACTCGCCGACCTGCGGCCCGACGCCGTCGTCGACTTCGCGGGCGTGGGGTCCACGACGTCCGCCGCGGTCGACGTCGTACGCCGCCGCGGCCGGGTGGTCGTCGTGGGGCTCGGCACGAGGACCACGAGCTTCTCCACCGGCAACCTGGTCCGCAAGAGCGTGGAACTGCGCGGCTCGTACGGCGCGAGCAAGGACGAGTACCGGCAGGTGCTCGACTTCATCGCCCAGGGCCGCATCGAACCGGTCGTGGAGGAGATCCCGTTCGCCGACCTGGGCGAAGGCCTGGACCGCATCCGTCGCGGCGCGGTCCGGGGCCGTCTGGCCGTCCGGCCGGGCAAGTGACCCCCGATGCCCTGCCCCCCGACCACACCACAGCAAGCGAGAAGGACGGACGCATGACCCGGACCAATGCCCAGTACCGCCTCGTGGCACGCCCCGTCGGCCTGCCCGCGGCCTCCGACTTCCAGTACGCCGAGGAACCGGCCCCGCAGCCGGGCGAGGGGGAGTTCCTCGTACAGGTCGACTACCTCTCCATCGACCCGGCGATGCGCTCCTGGATGAACGCGGGCCGCAGCTATGTGCCCCCCGTCGGCCTGGGCGAGGTCATGCGCGCGGCCGGCATCGGCCACGTCGTCGAGTCCCGGCACCCCGCACACCCCGTGGGCGAGGTGGTGAGCGGTACCTTCGGCGTCCAGCGGTACGCGCTCAGCGACGGCAAGGACGTCGCCCCGGTCGACCTGTCCCTGGGCGAGGCGCCGGTCCACCTCGGCGCGCTCGGCTACAGCGGACTGACCGCGTACTTCGGTCTGCTCGACATCGGCCGGCCCGAGCCCGGCCAGACGGTGGTCGTCTCCGCGGCGGCCGGTTCCGTCGGCGCGCTGACCGGGCAGATCGCCCGGATCAAGGGGTGCCGCGCGATCGGCATCGCGGGCGGTCCCGACAAGTGCCGCTTCCTGGTGGAGGAACTCGGCTTCGACGGGGCCGTGGACTACAAGGCCGGGAACGTGCGGGCACAGGTGAGGGACCTCGCGCCGGGCGGCGTGGACGTGTTCTTCGACAACGTCGGCGGCGACATCCTCGACGACGTCCTCACCACGCTCGCCCACGGCGCCCGGGTGGTCATCAGCGGTGCCGTTTCGCAGTACAACTCCGAGCAGGGTGTCCGGGGACCGGCGAACTACATGCAACTGCTCGTCAACCGGGCTTCCATGACGGGCTTCGTCATCTTCGACTACGCGGCGCGCTACGGCGAGGCCCGCGCCGAACTCGCCGACTGGCTGCGCTCCGGGCGGCTGAAGGAACGCACCCATGTGATCACCGGTGGCGTCGAGCGGTTCCCCCAGGCACTGCTCGGGCTCTTCACGGGCGAGAACACCGGCAAGGCGGTACTGGCCCTGTGAGCCCGGTCGTCGTCACCGCAGGGTGAGCGCGGCCGAAGGGCCGCGCGGTGCCGCCGACGCGTCCGGCCACCGAGGGCCGGGGCGGCTGTGGCGAGACCGCCCCTCGGTGGCGACGACCACGTGTTCCGGACGCGGGCCGCGCCCTCAGCGGGCCGGAGCCGTGCCGGCATCCGGCGCGGGCGCCGGGTCGATCCGGATCGTCGCGGCCCGCGCCTGCGGACTCGTGACGAGGGCGTCGGCGAGTGAGCCGTACTTGGCGCGGAAGGCGGCGTCGAGCCCGGGGGAGAGCTCCAGGTCACGGGTATGGAGGAGGACGTCCCGGGTGACGCCGGCCACCTGGATCCGTCCGTGGCCGCGGTCCCGCGCCGCCTGGTACCAGCGGGAGCGGACTCCCCGGTAGGCGCGGACGTAGAGTTCGCCGTCGACGACCACCATGCCGATCTCCACGCCACCCTGACCGTCGTCCCCGGCGGTCAGGGTGAGGGCGTAGGTCTCGGCGAGCAGGGCCTGGTCCTCGGCTGTCCAAGCGGTCATCGGGTCACATCCTCGGTCCGGTCGGTGCTGGGCTCCGCGGCGGTCCAGGAGGTGAGGATGCGCAGGGCGTCGTGGGAGGGGCTGCCGGGTTCGGCGGTCAGTGCCATCAGGCGTTGTCCGGAGCCGTCGGGGCTGGCCCAGGTGTCGCAGTCGAGGGTGAGGTCGCCGACCAGGGGGTGCCGGTAGCGCTTGGTGCCGTAGCCGGCGGTGCTGACACGGTGTTCGGCCCACCAGGTGCAGAAGTCCGTGTCCCGGAGGGACAGCTCGCCGACGATGCGGGCGAGTTCGGGGTCGTCGGGGTCGGCCGCGGCCTCCATGCGCAGGGCGGCCACCGCGTCGCGGGCGTCGTGGTCCCAGTCGCGGTGCAGGG
>NZ_BMUI01000053.1 GCF_014650115.1 Streptomyces olivaceoviridis
GCCGACTGGCAGACCAACCCGGCCACCCAGATCAAGTGGGGCCTCAACTACATGAACAGCCGGTACGGCAGCCCGTGCCAGGCCTGGTCGTTCTGGCAAGCCAACCACTGGTACTGAGCGCTCCGCCGGCGCAGCCCCTTCGCCGGTGCTCTCTCAACCCCGTGCAGCCCCTCCCCGTCCTCAGGGGAGGGGCTTTCGCCCTGTACGGTCGTATCCGAACGACTCCAGCGGGGGAGTGGTGGCGAGCACCCGGGGACGCGGGGGAAGAGGACGGATCATGTCGCGAGTGCCAGGGTGGCTCGGCCGGCTGGGGGCCGGTCTCACCGAGATGAGCGAGCGCCTGGACGAGCGCCGCGCCGAGGTGGAGAAGGAGCACGACGAGCCCGCCGAGCCCGCCGATCCGGGGCCGGACGACGCGCCTGCCGCCGCGGTGGTGCCCGTCCGCCGACCCGCGGCGCGGTCCGGTCCCCGCCCCGATCCGGCCGAAGCGGTGCCGTGGGGCGTCCGGGTCGCCGCCGAGGCGGGCTGGCGGCTGCTGGTGCTGGCCGGCACGGTCTGGGTGCTGATGCGGGTCATCAGCGCCATCCAGCTCGTGGTGTTCGCCTTCGTCATCGCCCTGTTGGTCACCGCGCTGCTCCAGCCGACGGTCGCCCGGCTCACCCGGCGCGGGGTGCCGCGCGGCCCGGCCACCGCGCTCACCGCCATCAGCGGCTTCGTCGTCATCGGCCTGATGGGCTGGTTCGTGACCTGGCAGGTCATGGAGAACATCGACACGCTCTCCAACCAGATCCAGAGCGGCATCGACGACCTGCGTAACTGGCTGCTGAAGAGCCCGTTCCACGTCACCGACAAGCAGATCAACCAGATCGCCAAGAACCTCCGGGAGGCGATCGGAGCCAACGCCGACCAGATAACGTCCGCCGGTCTGGAGGGCGTCCAGGTCATCGTGGAGGCCCTCACCGGCATCCTGCTGGTGTTCTTCTCGACGCTGTTCCTGCTCTACGACGGCAAGCGCATCTGGCAGTGGTTCCTGAAGCTGGTGCCCGCCGCCGCCCGCCCGGGTGTGGCCGGCGCCGGCCCGCGCGCCTGGCGCACCCTGACGGCCTACGTGCGCGGCACGGTCCTCGTCGCCCTCATCGACGCCATCTTCATCGGCATCGGCATCTACTTCCTGGACGTGCCGATGGCCGTCCCGCTGGCCGTCTTCATCTTCCTGTTCTCGTTCATCCCGCTGGTCGGCGCGGTCGCCTCCGGCGCGCTCGCGGTGATCGTGGCGCTGGTCACCCAAGGCGTCTTCGCGGCCGTCATGACCCTCGTCGTCGTCCTCGCGGTCCAGCAGATCGAGGGGCACGTCCTCCAGCCGTTCATCCTGGGCCGCGCGGTCCGGGTCCACCCGCTGGCGGTCGTCCTGACCGTGGCCGCCGGCGGCATGGTGGCCGGCATCGGCGGCGCGGTGGTGGCCGTACCCCTGGTGGCGGTGACGAACACGGTGGTGGGGTACCTGCGGCAGTATTCGCAGGAGGTCCAGCGGCACGCCCCCGCCGAGCCCGTGGCAGAAGCGGTGGAAGAGGCGGTGGACCGGAACGCGGAGGACCCCGCCCACCAGGGGTGAGCGGGGTCCTCGACGTACGGCTTATTCGGCCAGCACGGCCTCGGCGTCGAGGGTGACGCCCACCGCCTGCACCACGGAGGCGATCTTGAACGCCTCCTGGACGGTCTCGCGCTCCACGCCGGCCTTGCGCAGCACCTGCTCGTGCGAGTCCAGGCACATGCCGCAGCCGTTGATCGCGGAGACCGCGAACGACCAGAGCTCGAAGTCGACCTTCTCCACGCCCGGGTTGCCGATGACGTTCATCCGCAGGCCCGCGCGCAGGGTGCCGTACTCGTGGTCGGACAGCAGGTGCCGGGTGCGGTAGAAGACGTTGTTCATCGCCATGATGGCGGCGGCCGACTTGGCGGCCTGGTACGCCTCCGGCGAGAGGTTCGCCTTCGCCTCCGGCTCCAGCTCACGCAGCACGATCGGGGATCGGGAGGCGATGGCGGTCGCCAGCACCGTGCCCCACAGCTGCTGGGCCGGCAGCTCCGAGTTGCCGATGACCGAGCCCAGGTTGAGCTTCAGGTCCTTGGCGTAGTCCGGGATACGGGACTTCAGGGAGTCGAGCGACACGGGTCACTCACCAGCCAGCAGCGCGACCGGGTCGAGGGTCTGCTCGCCCTTGGTCCAGTTGCACGGGCACAGCTCGTCGGTCTGGAGGGCGTCCAGGACCCGCAGGACCTCCTTGGGGTTACGGCCCACGGAACCGGCGGTGACCATCGTGAACTGGATCTCGTGGTTCGGGTCGACGACGAAGACGGCGCGCTGCGCGAAGCCGTCCTCGCCCTCGATGCCGAGGTCGCGCATCAGCTCGTGCTTGGAGTCCGCCATCATCGGGAACGGCAGGTCGGTCAGGTCCGGGTGGTCCTTGCGCCAGGCGTGGTGGACGAACTCGGAGTCACCCGAGAAGCCGAGGATCTGGGCGTCGCGGTCGGCGAACTCGTCGTTCAGCTTCCCGAACGCGGCGATCTCGGTCGGGCACACGAACGTGAAGTCCTTGGGCCAGGCGAAGACCACTAGCCACTTGCCCTCGTAGGACTTGTGGTGGATCTGCTCGAACTCCTTGCCCTTCTCCAGCGAGACGCAGGCGGTCAGTTCGAACTCGGGGAACTTGTCACCGACAGTGAGCACGCGCTCTCCTTGCAGCGAAGAAACGTCCCTTTTGGGATGTTTCCCATGGGTTGGACGTGATCGATGTTGGCACAGGGTGCATTGATTAGTGAAATAGCTACACTCGGTCGAGTTGATCGGAGGTTGTTATCAGTGACCGTGAGTAACGGCAAACGCAGGCAACCGAGCCTGGCGCAGCTGCGGGCGTTCGCCGCCGTGGCCGAGCACCTGCACTTCCGGGACGCGGCGGCGGCCATCGGGATGAGCCAGCCCGCCCTCTCGGGTGCGGTCTCGACCCTGGAGGAGACCCTCGGTGTGACCCTCCTTGAGCGTACGACCCGCAAGGTGCTGCTCTCGCCCGCGGGGGAGCGGCTGGCCGTGCGGGCCAAGGCGGTGCTGGACGCGGTGGGCGCGCTGATGGAGGAGGCCGAGGCGGTCCGGGCGCCCTTCACCGGCGCGCTGCGCCTCGGGGTGATCCCCACCGTGGCTCCGTACCTGCTGCCGACCGTGCTGCGCCTCGTCCACGACCGCTACCCGCACCTCGACCTCCAGGTGCACGAGGAGCAGACCGCCAACCTGGTCGAGGGCCTGAACTCCGGGCGGCTCGACCTGCTGTTGCTGGCCGTGCCGCTCGGCGTCCCCGGAGTCGTGGAACTCCCCCTCTTCGACGAGGACTTCGTGCTCGTCACCCCGCTCGACCACTGGCTCGGCGGCCGGGAGGGCATCCCGCGCGAGGCGTTGAAGGAGCTGAACCTGCTCCTCCTGGACGAGGGTCACTGCCTGCGCGACCAGGCGCTGGACATCTGCCGGGAGGCCGGCCGCGAGGACGCGCCGGTCACCACCACGGCCGCCGGCCTGTCCACGCTGGTCCAGCTGGTGGCCGGCGGCCTCGGCTGCACGCTGCTCCCGCGCACCGCGCTGAAGCTGGAGACCACCCGCAGCAGCCAACTGCTGACCGGGTACTTCGCCGAGCCCGCCCCGAGCCGCCGGGTCGCGTTCGCGATGCGCTCCGGCGCGGCGCGCTCCGCGGAGTACGCGGAGCTGGCGGGCGCCCTGCGGGAGGCGTTGCGGGCCTTGCCCGTGCGGGTGCTGGCGGGGTGAGCGCCCGGTAGGGGGCGCGGGGAACCGCGCGACCGGCCACGACGGCGCCGCGGCCGGTCGACGGGACTCACTCCGTACGCAGGCCCTCCGGCCGCATCATCCTCACCAGCGGCGGCAGGCTCAGCACGGTGACCACGAGGACCACCGCCGCGCCGGCGCCGGTCAGGGACAGCACGCTCGGCCAGTCGACGGAGACCGGGGTCGCCGCCAGCTTCAGCAGGACCGTACCGAGGGTCAGGCCCACCGCGGCGGCCAGCAGCAGACCGAGCGTGATCGGCACGGCCGTCTGCCACAGCACCGACAGGCCGAGTGTGCGGCGCCGGGTGCCGAAGGCGAGCAGGGACGACAGCAGCTTGCGCCGCTCGCGCAACTGCTCCAGCTGGGAGACCAGCAGGCTCGCCCCGATCAGCGCCAGCACACAGACCGCGCCGATGAACAGGCCGGTGCGCAGGGAGGCGTACCGGTTGGACTGCTCGGTCGCCGCCCAGGTCCAGGCGTAGGCGAGCGGGTCGATCCGGGCCGCCGCGGTGCGCACACGCTCGTCGGCGTCCGGCACCGCGTCGTCCAGGCGCAGGTAGACGTGGCCGTAGACCGCGGAGGCGGCTCCGGCGGGCAGAGCGGAGGGAGTGGCCAGCAGGCCGCTGGGGTCGCCCTGGAGCGAGTCCTTGCGCGCGGTGACCTCGCGTACCGTGGCCGGCAGCGTCCAGGCGATCTCCCGGCCGCGCGCCTCACCCGCCGTCGGGTCCATCCACACCCGCAGGCCCGGTCGCATGAGGGGTCGGATCCCTTCCTGGTAGCCGGGATCGGAGTACGGGTTGTGCACGGCGAAGACGTCACCGTCGTGGCAGGACGGCAGGTGGGCGATCTCCCTGAGCGCGGAGCAGTCGCCGACGGCGACGGGGGCCACGCGGTCGGGCTCCCGGCGCTTGCCGCCCACCATTCCGGTGGACAGAGTCACCGACGTCCTCACGCCCTCGGTGCGGGCGAACTCCGCGCGCGCGAGGGCCAGTGGGATGCGATCGGTCAGGTCGACCTCCATCTGGGCCCGGCCCGGGTCCTTGCCGGTCTCCCTGGTGTACTGACCCTCCACGCCCGCGAACAGCATCTGTAGCGCGATCGCCCCGGCCACTGCCACCGCGATGCCGTTGACCATGCGGGCGGCCGTGCCGCTGCTCAGCTGGAGCCGTCGTACGGCCAGTTGCCAGGAGACCGCGCCCGCGCCGAGCCGGGCGACGAACGCCTCCACCAGCCAGGGCAGCAGGGCGGTGACGCCGACCAGGAGCAGCAGCACGCCGCCGATGACCAGGTACTGGTTGAAGTCGCCGTTGGAGCGGCCGTTGCCGATCATCGGGTACAGCATCGCGAGGCCCGCCAGCGGCAGCAGCAGCCGCCACCACAGGCGCCGCCGGGCCTGCTTGGCCGTGCGGACCACGCCGAGCGGTTCCACGACCACCCCGCGCATGGCGAACAGCGTCACCAGCACCGCCGCCGCCGGGACCGCCACCGCGACCAGCGCGGCCAGTGCGGGGGACGGGTCGAGGTAGCTGGGGAAGAAGCTTTCCCCCCTGACCTCCACCGAGCCCGCCGTCTGCCGTCCGATCAGGAAGAACACCGTGCCGACGGCGAGTCCGAGCAGCGACCCGGCCAGCGCCTCGCCCGCCGCGATCCGGCGGGTCATCCGGCTGTCGGAGCCCACCAGCCGCAGCGCGGCCAGCCTGCGGTCGCGCCGCTCGCCGCCGAACCGTACGGCCGCGGCGATGAAGACGGCGATCGGCGTCAGCAGGGCGACGAACACGACCAGTGTCATGAGGATGAGCACCGGGTCGGCCCGTTCCGGCGCCGGGGCGGGATTGCCGAAGGCGTTCAGCCGGTTCACCCGGGTGCCGCCCGAGTGCGGTACCAGACCCTCGGCGCCCGCGTAGTAGGCGAGTTCGTGGGAGCCGATCAGTCCGCTGTCGCCGATGGTCCCGGTGATCCGGTACGGGATCCGCTCGCGCAGCAGCGTCGCCCCGTCCGAGGACAGCAGCCTCTTCAGCGCGGGCGAGACCACCATCTCGCCCTTCGCCGGGAGACGGCCGACGCCGGGCGGCAGCGGTGCCCCGGGGCCCTCCGGTTCGAGCAGCCGGCCGCGGATGCTCCTGCCGTGCCACTGGGTGTCGGTGACCGCGACCAGCACGGTGTCGTCGGCCTTGGGGGTGTCGTAGGAGGCCGAGTAGTCCTGGCGGGCGTTCTCCACCCGGTCCCGGGCGGTCAGGATGTTCGGCAGCGCCGTCGTCAGCAGCAGCAGCGCCACGCCCAGGCCGACGCCGACCGCCGTCAGCAGCATCCGGACCCAGCCCTCGCGTCCGCCGGTGACGGCGAACCGGGCCCCCATGCCCAGGTCCCTGCACCACTGCCGCACGTTCATATGGCGCGCTCCATGTCGCGGGACCTGCCGTCGCGTACGACGATCTCGCGGTCGGAGTAGGCGGCCACCCGGGCCTCGTGCGTGACCAGGACCACGGCGGCGTTGGTGGAGCGGGCCGCGTCGGTCAGCAGCTCCATCACGCGTTCGCCGTTGAGGGAGTCGAGCGCGCCGGTCGGCTCGTCGGCGAACAGCACCCGGGGCCCGGTGACCAGCGCCCGCGCCACCGCGACCCGCTGGCCCTGGCCGCCGGAGACCTCGCCGGGCCGTTTGTCCTTGAGGTCGTCCACCTCCAGGCGCTCCATCCAGCTCAGCGCGGACCGCTCGGCCTCCTTGCGGGACGTGCCGTTCAGGCGCAGCGGCAGCGCCACGTTCTCCACGCAGGTCAGCTCCGGGACGAGCTGCCCGAACTGGAAGACGAAGCCGAACTCGCTGCGGCGCAGGGCGCTGCGCCCTGCGTCGTTCATGCCGGCCAGTTCGCGGCCGTCGTAGGTGATGGAGCCGGAGTCGGGCGGCACGATGCCGGCCAGGCAGTGCAGCAGCGTGGACTTGCCGGAGCCGGAGGGGCCCATGACGGCGACGACCTCGCCGGGGTGGATGGAGAACGCGGCACCGTCGAGCGCGACCGTGGGGCCGTAGGACTTGCGCAGGTTCTCGGCGGTGAGCAGGGTGCCGGGCGGGGGAGTCACTTGGCCACCACCTCCGCGCGGAGCTTGTCGAGGCGCGCGGCGGTCAGTTCCAGCCAGCGCAGGTCGGCCTCCAGGTGGAACAGGGCGTGGTCGCAGATCAGCTGGTCCGCGAGGTCGCCCTTGCGCTTGCGGTCGGTCAGGATCCGCATGCTGCGCAGGTGTTCGGCCCGCTGCGTGTCGAGGATGTCGGTCGCGTCGCGGTGGGTGAGCAGGGCGAGGACGACCTTGGTGTAGAGGGTCGACTGGAGGTACTCCTCCGGCTTCTCCGGCGTGGCGAGCCAGTGCTCGACGTCGGTGACGCCGGCGTCGGTGATGGCGTACCGCTTGCGCTCGGGGCCGCCGCCGGCCTCGATCCCGTCGACTTCCACGAGGCCGTGCTTCAGCAGCCGGGACATCGTGGAATAGACCTGGCCGTAGTGCAGCGGCCGGTCGTGACCGAACTTCTCGTCGAAGGCCCGCTTGAGGTCGTAGCCGTGGCGCGGGCCGGACTCCAGGAGTCCCAGAAGGGTGTGACCGATGGACATGGCAGCACTCTACACACGGTGTATACGCGGGGTGTATACGCGCCGTGCAGGGAATGTGGCGGGGGGTACGGCCCCGCAGGTGGGGGCCGATTGTCACGGTTCCGACACGGGCGGCCGGCCCCGCCGCGGCAGTGGTCCGGTGTCCGTCGGCAGGCGCCCCGCCTCCGCGAGGGCGCGCCGCAGCAGGAACTCGATCTGCGCGTTGGCCGACCGCAGCTCGTCCCCGGCCCACCGGGCCAGTGCCTCGTACACCAGCGGGTCCAGCCGCAGCAGCACCTGCTTGCGCTGCTGCGGTCGGCGCTTCGGGGCCCCCGAAGGGCCCTTCACCGGGTCCGTCACTGGTAGAGCGTCCCCGTGTTGAGGACCGGCTGGGGGGCCCGGTCCCCGCACAGCACCACCATCAGGTTCGACACCATCGCCGCCTTCCGTTCCTCGTCCAGCTCCACGATGTCCGCGTCCGCGATCCGGGCCAGCGCCGCCTCGACCATGCCGACCGCGCCGTCCACGATCTGCCGGCGGGCCGCGACGACCGCCCCCGCCTGCTGCCGCTGGAGCATCGCCGAGGCGATCTCGGGAGCGTACGCGAGATGCGTGAAGCGGGACTCGATGATCCGCACCCCGGCCGCCTCCACCCGCGCCTGGAGCTCGACGGCCAGCTTCTCGGTGATCTCCTCGGCGTTGCCGCGCAGCGACAGGCCGTCCTCCTCGTGGGCGTCGTACGGGTACTCGATGGCGATGTGCCGCACGGCCGTCTCGGTCTGGGTGGCGACGAACTCGGCGAAGTCGTCCACCTCGAAGGTGGCCTGCGCGGTGTCCTGGACCTTCCACACCACGACCGCGGCCAGCTCGATCGGGTTGCCGTAGGCGTCGTTGACCTTCAGTACGGCGGTCTCGTGGTTGCGCACCCGGGTGGAGATCCGGGTCCGGGAGGTGAAGGGGTTCACCCAGCGCAGGCCGTCCTGCCGGATCGTGCCCCGGTAGCGCCCGAAGAGCTGGACGACCCGGGCCTCGCCCGGCGCGACCGTGTTCAGTCCGCGCATCCCGATGGCGGACGCCAGCAGGACGACGACGCCGGCGGCGACGAGCCCGCCCTCGGCCCCGCCGGAGGGGGCCGCCCCGGAGGCCGCGAACAGCGCGACCGCGGCGCCGAGCCCGATCAGCCCGAGCAGCAGGGCGAGCCCGCCGCCGATGCTGTGGGCGGTGAACTCCCGCACCCGTGGCGCCGGCATCTCGGGGACGTCGGCGGTGGCGGCCGGCTCGGATATGGACATAGGGGACCCCCGGTTGTCGTAGCGCCTAGCTTTCTTCTAGCTAAGTGATAACACTTTACTCCGCCAAGCAACCCTGGACCAGTGACAGCCGTCGGTTCCGATGGGGCGGGTGCTGATTGTCACGTCCGTAAAAGAACGGATCGGACGCCCTTTGTCATATAGAGGGGTGTTAGCTTTCGGAGCTGACCCCGAGACGGAAGCGAGCGTAGGGACCCATGGGACGAGCGGAAGAGAGACGAGCGCGACAGCGCGGCGGCCACCGCGCGGCACCCGAGCGCCGCCGCTCCGCGCCCACGCCCTCGGCAGCCGCCGCGTCCGGCGCCTCCGGCGGCGGGCCCGCGTCCGGCAAGCCCGCCAAGAGCCTCATACGCCGGATCTTCGGCTGGAAGAAGATCCTCGGGACCTTCTTCGGCGTGTGCCTGCTCGGCATCCTGGGCTTCATCGGCCTGTACCTGTACGTGGACATCCCCCAGGGCAACGCCGCCGCCCAGCAGCAGAGCAACGTCTACAAGTTCAGTGACGGAACGATCCTGGCCCGCAAGGGCGAGGTCAACCGCGAGATCGTCGACCTGTCCAAGGTGCCCCGCAAGGTCCAGCTGACCTTCGTCGCCGCCGAGAACAAGAGCTTCTACCACGACTCCGGCGTCGACCTGCGCGGCACCGCCCGCGGCCTGATCAACACGGTGTCCGGCAAGGGCAAGCAGGGCGGCTCCACGATCACCCAGCAGTACGTCAAGAACTACTACCTGAACCAGGACCAGACCGTCACGCGCAAGCTGAAGGAGCTGGTCATCTCGCTCAAGGTGGACCGCGAGAAGTCCAAGGACGACATCCTCGCCGGTTACATCAACACCAGCTACTACGGCCGCAACGCCTACGGCATCCAGGCCGCCGCCCAGGCGTACTACCACGTGGACGCCCAGGACCTCAGCGTCGCGCAGGGCGCCTACCTCGCCGCCCTGCTCCAGGCCCCCAGCCAGTACGACTGGGCCGTCGCCACCAAGACCGGCAAGCGGCTGGTCACACAGCGCTGGAACTACGTCCTGGACAACATGGTCGAGGAGGGCTGGCTCTCCAAGAGCGACCGGGACGGCCTGCACTTCCCCTACCCGAAGGAGCCCAAGGGCGCCCCGGGCCTCGGCGGCCAGAAGGGCTACCTGGTCGAACTCGCCAACCAGCAGCTGGAGCAGCAGCTCATGGCGCAGGAGGGCCTGACCCAGTCCCAGGCGGAGAACGCCGTCGTCGACAAGGGCTGGACCATCACCCTCAACATCGACCGGAAGAAGCAGGCCGCGCTGGAGAAGGCCGTCAAGACCCAGCTGACCGGCAAGCTCGACCCGAAGAAGCGCAAGGTCGACGGAGCCATCCAGGCCGGCGCCGTCTCCGTCGACCCCAGGACCGGCAGGATCGTCGCGCTCTACGGCGGCCAGGACTACTACAAGCACTACTTCGACAACGCCGCCCGCCGGGACTACCAGCCGGCGTCCACGTTCAAGCCGGTCATCCTCGCCGCCGCGCTGGAGCAGAACGCCACCACCCAGGACGGCAAGCCGATCACCGCGAGCACCGTCTACGACGGCACCAGCCGCCGCCAGGTCCTGGACCACGGCGCCAGGGTCGGCTTCGCCCCGCCGAACGAGGACGACGTCGACTACGACAAGATCACCGTGCAGCAGGCGATGAACAAGTCCGTCAACTCCGTCTTCGCGCAGATGGGCGTGGACGTCGGCATGGACAAGGTCATGAGCACGGCGGGCAAGCTCGGCATGAACACCAAGGGCATGCAGGCGGTGCCCGCCCAGACCCTCGGCTCCATGGGCGCCAGCCCGCTGGAGATGGCCGGGATCTACGCCACCTTCGCCAACCACGGCTACAAGGTGACCCCGACGGTCATCAAGTCCGCGGAGAACAAGGGCCGTACGGTCGACATGCCGAACCCGGTCGGCGGCTCGGTGATCAGCCGTACGGCCGCCGACACGGTCACCTCGGTGCTCACCGGCGTGGTCGACGACGGTACGGCCAAGCGGTCCGTGGCGAGCAACCCGCTGCGCGACGGCCAGCAGGTGGCGGGCAAGACCGGTACCTCCGACGAGAACAAGTCGGCCTGGTTCACCGGCTACACGCCGACCCTGGTCACCTCCGTCGGCCTGTTCGGCGAGGACCCGAAGACCAAGGCCCACGTCTCCATGAAGGGCGCGACCGGCCTGCTCCCGCCGCCCGGCCGGATCAACGGCGGCGGCTACCCGGCGCAGATCTGGGCCGCGTACACCTTCGGCGTCACCGACAGGGCCTCGTTCGACCTGAACACCACGCAGGGCGCGGCCGTCGAGCCGACCGAGACGCCGACCTGGACGCACACCCCGACCCAGACGCCGTCGCAGACGCCGACCAGCGCCCCGCCGACGTCCGAGTCGCCGACCGAGACCCCGTCGCAGACGCCGACCCAGACCCCCAGCCAGACGCCCACCCAGACCCCGAGCCAGACCCCGACGAGCCCGCCGCCGACGACGTCGATCAGCCCGGAGAACCCGCTCGACCCGCAGAACGTCCCGTAGCCCCACGACAGGACACGACGGCGAAGGGCGCCCGGTCACACCGGGCGCCCTTTCGCGTGTCGCGGGGTTCGGCTGCGCTCAGCCGCGGGTCAGCTCGAACCACACCACCTTGCCGGTGCTCAGCCGGGTCGCGCCCCAGCGCCGGGCCAGCCTGTTGACCAGGTACAGGCCGCGCCCGCCCTCGTCCGTGGCCCGCGCCTGCCGCAGGCGCGGCAGCTGCGGCACGTCGTCGCCGACCTCGCAGCGCAGCACGTCCGTGCGCAGCAGCCGCAGCGTCACCGGCCGCGACGCGTACCGCACGGCGTTCGTCACGACCTCGCTGACCAGCAACTCCACCGAGTCCGTCAGGTCCTCCAGGTCCCAGCGGGCGAGCGCGCGCCGGGCCAGCCGGCGGGCCTGGCCCGGGGCGGAGTCCTCCGGCTCCAGCGTCCAGTAGGCGACATCGCTCGGCGCGATCCCGTCGAAGCGGGCGGCGAGCAGCGCGATGTCGTCGTCCCGGTCGCCCGGGCCGAGCATGTCCAGCACCTCGTCGCACAGCGCTTCCAGCGGCGGCGGGTGGTCCGGGCCGGTCAGCCGCGCGGTCGCGGCCAGCTTCTCCCGCAACTGCTCGATGCCGGTCCACACGTCCCGCAGCCGGGACTCCACCAGGCCGTCGGTGTACAGCAGCAGGGTGCCGCCGGCGGGCGCCTCCAGCTCCACCGCCTCGAAGTCGACCCCGCCGACCCCGATCGGCGCGCCCGACGGCACCCGCAGTACCTCGGCGTGGCCGCCCAGGTGCAGCAGCACGGGCGGCGGATGACCGGCGTTGGCGATCGTGATGCGGTGCGTCACCGGGTCGTAGACCGCGTACAGGCAGGTCGCCATGCGGTCGGTGCCCAGGCGCTGCGCCTGCTCGTCCAGATGGTGCAGCACCTCCTGCGGCGGGAGATCGAGCCCGGCCAGCGTCTGCGCGGTGGTGCGCAGCTGGCCCATGATCGCCGCCGAGGTCATCGAGTGGCCCATCACATCGCCGACGACCAGCGCCACCCGGCTGCCGGGCAGCGGGATCGCGTCGTACCAGTCGCCGCCCACCCGCGCGGTCTCCGCCGCCGGCAGATAGCGGGAGGCCAGCCGGACACCGGTCGGCCGGGGCAGCGTCTCGGGCAGCATGGTGCGCTGCAACTCGTCGGCGATGTACGCCTCGCGGCCGTACAGCACCGCCTTGTCGATGCCGAGCGCGCTGTGCGTGGCCAGCTGCGCGGCCACCAGCAGGTCGTCCGCCTCGAACGCGAGCCGGTCCGGGCGGCGCAGGAACAGGGCCGCGCCGATCACCCGGCGCCGTCCGCGCAGCGGCGCGAGGATCGCGTGCCGCTCGCCCGGTACGACCGCCTCACCGCCCTCGCCGAGCAGTTCGGGCAGCGCGTCCCGGGCGGCGGGCGCGTCGGCGAACACCGGGCGCACCCCGCGCAGCACCTCGTTCAGCGCGCCGCCCGGCCGCACCTCGCACAGCTCGGTGGTGAGCGCCGACAGGTCCGACAGCACGGACGGCTCCGGCTCGAACGCCGGCGGCAGCAGCACCCCGTCGGTGTCCCGCTCCGGGGGTATCCGGTCGGTACGGCGCAGCCGCAGCACCACCGGACCGCTGGGCCGCTCGTCGCCGACCGGCAGCGGCTCGCGCAGGTAGACCAGTATCGCGTCGGAGAACGTCGGCACGGTGGCCCGGCACAGCCCCATGACGATCTCGTCGAGGTCGAGCCCGCGGGCGATCCGCCGGGTGGCCGCGCCCACGAACCTGAGCCGGTCCCCGTCGCGCCGCATGGGCATCGGCCGCCCCGGCGGCAGGACCTGCCCAGTACGGCGTTCCTGACCGCCCTGCGACCTCTCCTGCTCGGCGCCGGGCTGCGCCGGGATGGCCTCCGGCGCGGGGCGCGGGCGGTGGGCGTCGGGTTCGGTGCCGGCGGGCTGGGCGTGCTCGGGGCCGTTGACTGAGGGCTCCTTCCCCTGGCCGACCGCGGGTTCCTTCCCCCTGTCACAGGGGGTGGCGGTGCCCGCTCCGGACGGCGTTCCGTCGGCCCGGGCCTGTACGGGTAAGGCCGGATCGCCGAGCTGTGCCGAAGGCTTCTGGGGCTGCTGCTGGGTACGCAGGAGTGCCCCGCGGGACTCCGCGGGGTCGACGCCCGGCTGGGGGCGTTCGAAGGAGGTGGGCTGCTCCGTCACGCGTGTCGCATCCATCCGTCCGGGGCTGTGCGCCGGGTGCGCCGGGCGCGCAGTTGGTCCCGCCGACATCCCGATACCCGCAATACGTGCCCCAGGAACGGAATTTCCGCCGTGTCGCGGGCGACCGCTGTGCCGGTGGCGAGATCCGCGCGGCCGGCGGCCCGGTCGCCGCACGCCTTCGTGGTGGTGCCCTGGTACCCCTCGCTCACGTCCTGCCGCCCCTCGGTGACGATCGGTCAAGCCCGGCGCATGCCCCTGAAGTTGCTCTTCCACGCCCTTGCGGAGGACGATCCTACGTTTCTTGTCTGGGGGCGTATCAAGGCTCTCACGAGGATACGCGCGCGGGTGTGCGGTCCCAGTCCTCGGGGAGGGAAGGTACCGTCCAGGACGGGTCCGGGCGCCAGCGCGGCCAGCCGTCGCCGAACGGCGGCCCCCACGCGCGGATCACCTCCACCGCCTCCCGGCCGGCCGCCCGCACCTGCTCGGCGGTCGCCGCGTCCATCAGCCCGTCCCGCTGGGCCTGCGCGAACTCGTCCTCGTCGCGCCAGTGCCAAGTGCGGTCCGGCTGCACGGAGATGTCCAGGAAGTGGTCCTCGGAGTCCACCCCGCCCGCCCACCGGACCAGCGGCTCCTCCAGGTTCACGTACCAGTTCTTGAACCGCCAGCCCGGCTCCCAGAACAGCCACACCGACCAGGGCCGGCCGGGCTGGGCCAGCTTCAGCACGCCCGTGCCGAACCAGCGGTCCCGCTGGACCGTGCGCGGCTTGGTGTACCGGGACTCCAGCGGCTCCAGGTGCACGGGCGTGCCGTCGGCCAGGACCGGCTTCACGCACTCGGTGCCGGGGGCCAGCCACACCGCCAGCAGGTCCGCGTCGTCGCGTACGACGGTGACCGGCCGCGCGATGTGGTACCGCTCGCCGCCGTTCGCCCGGTAGCGCCACAGGATGTGCGTCCCCGGGGTCCAGTAGGTCGCCGCCGGCCCCGCCGCCACTCGTGTCATCGCTCCGTCGTCCGTCATGCGCAGATATTAGGTGCCACGGGCACACGACGCTGCGGCGCGGGTCACGGCGGTACCCAGGTGGCCGGAATGGTTCGCTCCCGGCTACGGGCGCGTCATCCGCAGGACATCCAGCGCCTCGTCCAGCTCCTCCAGCGTCAGGTCGCCCCGCTCCACGTACCCGCTCTCCAGGACGACTTGACGGATCGTCTTGCGCTCGGCGAGGGACTTCTTGGCGACCTTCGCGGCCTCCTCGTACCCGATGTACTTGTTCAGCGGGGTCACCACCGACGGGGACGACTCGGCGTACTCGCGGGCGCGTTCGCGGTCGGCGGTGATGCCGTCGACGGTCCGGTCGGCCAGCAGCCGCGAGACGTTGGCGAGCAGCCGGACCGACTCCAGGACGTTCTTGGCGATGACCGGGAGCATGACGTTCAGTTCGAAGTTGCCGGCGGCGCCCGCGGTGGCGATGGTGGCGTCGTTCCCGACGACCTGCGCGGCGACCATCAGCACGGCCTCCGGGACCACGGGGTTCACCTTGCCCGGCATGATCGAGGAGCCGGGCTGGAGGTCGGGCAGCCGGATCTCGGCGAGACCGGTGCGCGGCCCGGAGGACATCCAGCGCAGATCGTTGGCGATCTTCGTCAGGCCGACCGCGATGGTCCTGAGCTGTCCGCTGGTCTCCACGACGCCGTCCCGGGCGCCCTGCGCCTCGAAGTGGTCGCGGGCCTCGGTCAGCGGCAGCCCGGTCACCCGGGCGACCTCCTCGATGACGGCGGCGGAGAACCCGGGCGGGGTGTTGATGCCGGTGCCGACGGCCGTGCCGCCCAGCGGGAGCTCGGCGAGGCGCGGAAGGGAGGCCCGGAGCCGCTCGACGCCGTACCGCACCTGGGCCGCGTACCCGCCGAACTCCTGCCCGAGCGTCACCGGTGTCGCGTCCATCAGGTGCGTCCGCCCCGACTTCACCACGTCCGCGAACTCCTCGGACTTGCGCTCCAGGGACGCGGCGAGGTGCTCCAGGGCCGGGATCAGGTCATGGGTGACGGCCGCGGTGGCCGCGATGTGGATGGACGACGGGAAGACGTCGTTGGACGACTGCGAGGCGTTCACGTGGTCGTTGGGGTGCACGTCCCGGCCGAGCCGCTCGGTCGCCAGCGTCGCGATGACCTCGTTGGTGTTCATGTTGGACGAGGTCCCCGAGCCCGTCTGGAACACGTCCACCGGGAAGTGCTCGTCCCACTTCCCCGCGGCGACCTCGCCGGCCGCGTCCTGGATCGCCTGCGCGACCTCCTTGTCCAGCACGCCCAGCTCGGCGTTCACCTTCGCCGCCGCCGCCTTGATGCGGGCCAGCGCCTCGATGTGCGCCCGCTCGATGCGCTGTCCGGAAACCGGGAAGTTCTCCACGGCACGCTGCGTCTGGGCCCGCCACTTGGCGTGGGCCGGGACCCGGACCTCGCCCATGGAGTCATGTTCGATGCGGTATTCGCTCATGTCCCGTACAGCGGTCGCGGGGACCGGAATGTTCCGGGAATTGGGCCGGGCGGGTGGCCGGCTCGCTGAGGGCGGGTCAGGGCCCGCCACGGCGCCCGTATTCCGTTGCCCCCGGGACCCGGTCCCGGTCCCGGGGGCGACGGAGGGAGGGGGTCAGACCAGACCGGGACCCCGCACCGGAATGCTCGTGAACGTCGGCTGCGGGGCCGGGTCGGTGAAGAAGTCGTTCCCCTTGTCGTCCACCACGATGAACGCCGGGAAGTCCTCGACCTCGATCCTCCAGACCGCCTCCATGCCCAGCTCCTCGTACTCCAGGACCTCCACCTTCTTGATGCAGTCCTGGGCGAGACGGGCGGCCGGGCCGCCGATGGAGCCGAGGTAGAAACCGCCGTGGGCGGCACACGCGTCGGTGACCTGCTTGCTGCGGTTGCCCTTGGCGAGCATCACCTTGGAGCCGCCCGCCGCCTGGAACTGCTCCACATAGGAGTCCATGCGGCCGGCCGTGGTCGGGCCGAAGGAACCGGAGGCGTAGCCCTCGGGCGTCTTCGCCGGGCCGGCGTAGTACACCGGGTGGTCCTTCAGGTACTGCGGCATCTCCTCGCCCGCGTCCAGCCGCTCCTTGATCTTGGCGTGGGCGATGTCCCGGGCCACGACCAGCGGGCCGGTCAGCGACAGCCGCGTCTTGACCGGGTACTTGGTCAGCTCGGCGAGGATCGTGTCCATCGGCTGGTTGAGGTCGACCCTGACGACGTCGCCCTCTTCCAGGTGCTCGTCCGTGGTGTCCGGCAGGAAGCGCGCCGGGTCGGTCTCCAGCTGCTCCAGGAAGACGCCCTCGGCGGTGATCTTCGCGACCGCCTGGCGGTCGGCGGAGCAGGAGACGGCGATGGCGACCGGGCAGGACGCGCCGTGCCGGGGCAGGCGGACCACGCGGACGTCGTGGCAGAAGTACTTGCCGCCGAACTGCGCGCCGATACCGATCTTCTGGGTCAGCTCGAAGACCTTCTCCTCCAGCTCCTTGTCCCGGAAGCCGTGGCCGAGCGGCGACCCCTCGGCCGGCAGGGTGTCCAGGTAGTGCGCGGAGGCGTACTTCGCGGTCTTCAGCGCGTACTCGGCGCTGGTGCCGCCGACGACGATCGCCAGGTGGTACGGCGGGCAGGCGGCCGTGCCGAGCGAGCGGATCTTCTCCTCCAGGAACTTCATCATGGAGGCCTCGTTCAGGACGGCCTTCGTCTCCTGGTACAGGAAGGACTTGTTGGCGCTGCCGCCGCCCTTCGCCATGAACAGGAACTTGTAGGCGCCGCCGTCGGTGGCGTAGAGCTCGATCTGGGCCGGCAGGTTGGAGCCGGTGTTCTTCTCCTCCCACATGGTGAGCGGAGCCATCTGCGAGTAGCGCAGGTTCAGCTTGGTGTAGGCGTCGTAGATGCCGTGGGACAGGTGCTTCTCGTCCTCGCCGGCCGTCAGCACGTTCTGGCCGCGCTTGCCCATGACGATCGCCGTGCCGGTGTCCTGGCACATGGGCAGCACGCCGGCCGCCGCGATGTTCGCGTTCTTCAGCAGGTCGAGCGCGACGAACTTGTCGTTGCCCGACGCCTCCGGGTCGTCGATGATCCGGCGGAGCTGGGCGAGGTGGGCCGGGCGCAGGTAGTGCTGGATGTCGTGGATGGCCTCCTCGGCCAGCTTGCGCAGCGCCTCCGGCTCCACCTTGAGGAACGTCCGCCCGTCCGGCCCCTCGACCGTGGAGACACCCTCGGAGGTCACCAACCGGTACGGGGTGGTGTCCTCGCCCTGGGGGAGCAGATCGGTGTACTCGAACGCGGGGCGGGGCGGGGGGGAAGTACGCGGCATCTCAGCCCATTCCTCACTCTGACGGACGGCCGCCCGCCGACGCCGGCGGGCCTCCCCAGCGTAGAACCTGCCTCCGACGGCGAAACTGTGAGGTAAGGCTCAGTCGGGGGTGTCGCGATCTATCGTGTGTGGGTACGCTGCCCTCGTGGACCTTCAGAAGCACACCGCACCCACCCCCGCCACCGAGCTGCGCGCCTCCGACGCCGACCGCGACCGGATCGCCGACATCCTCCGCGAGGCCATGGCCGAGGGCCGGCTGACCGCCGACGAGCACGCCGAGCGCGTGGACGGGGTGCTGCACGCCAAGACGGTGGGTGAGCTGGAGGTCTTCATCCGGGACCTGCCCGCCGCCCACCAGCGCCCCGCCGCCCCCGCCTACACGCCGGTGCCGCCCCGGCCCACCCCGGGCGCGATCCCGGTGGAGGCCGACGCGAACGTGGTGGCGGTGTTCAGCAGCGCCGTGCGCCGGGGCCGCTGGCGGGCCGGACGCCGGCTGCACGCGTACGCCGTCTTCGGCAGCGTCGAGATCGACCTCAGCGAGGCGATCTTCGAGTACCAGCAGGTGGTCATCAAGGCGGTCTCCGTCTTCGGCGACGTCCAGATCCGCGTCCCGGAGAACATCTCGCTGCGCGGCACCGGCGGTGGCGTGCTCGGCAACTTCGAGGTGAGCCCGCTGGACTCGGTCGACCCCGACGCGCCGGTGGTCTACGTCGACGGCTGGGCCGTCCTCGGCAACGTGGAGGCGCGGCCCAAGCGGGGCAGGTGGGTGGCGGACATCCTCGAACGCGTCCAGGACAAGGTGGACCGCAAGCTGCGCAAACACCTGGGGCACTGACCCGGGGGCGCGCACGGCCGCGCCGCGCGCCAGCGGTCGGGAACGCTGTGCATAGGCGCGCGCACAGCGGGTAGGCCTTGCTGCATCGTCTCTCGCTCGCGAAGCCGTCGTCAGGAGTAGACCGTGCTGCAACCGCCGCATTCGTCCCTGCAGGTCGCTGCCGTTCCGGCCCAGCGGGTGCCGACGCGGGACAGGGACCAAGACGCCCCCTGGCACACCGAGGCGGTGTGCCGGCGCGACGAGGCCGGCCTGTTCTTCGCCCCGTCGAAGGAACCGACCGCCGCCCGGCTGTCCCGCGAAGAGGCGGCCAAGCGGGTCTGCTCCCGCTGTCCGGTCATGGTCGAGTGTCGTGAACACGCCCTCCTCCAGCCCGAGCCCTACGGCGTCTGGGGCGGCCTCACGGCGGCCGAACGCCGAGTGGTCCTGGCGAGGCGCCGCCGCAGGGAGCTGGAACTGAAGAAGGCGGCGCGGGCGTCGGCAGACCGCATGGCGGGCTGAGACACCTGGACGAGGAGCGCCCTCTCCGCACCGAGGGCGCTTCCCTGCCTGGGGGCGCGGGGAACCGCGCGAGCGACCACGGACACCTTGTAGCGGCCGACGTTCCACGCGCCCCGGCGCTCCGCGCGCCCCCTCCGGGCGGGCGGCCCTACTTGGCCCGGTCGAAGTCGATCGCGCTGTAGGCCCGCAGCTTGCTCAGCCGGTGCTCGGAGAAGATCCTCCGTACCGTCCCCGACTTCGACCGCATCACGATCGACTCGGTCAGCGCGGTCTCCGACCGGTACCGGACCCCCCGCAGCAACTCCCCGTCGGTGATCCCGGTGGCGACGAAGAACACGTTCTCCCCGGACACCAGGTCGTCCGTCGTGAGCACCCGGTCCAGATCGTGCCCCGCGTCGATCGCCCGCTGCCGCTCCTCGTCGTCCTTCGGCCACAGCTTGCCCTGGATGGTCCCGCCCAGGCACTTCACGGCACAGGCCGAGATGATGCCCTCCGGGGTGCCGCCGATGCCGAGCAGCAGGTCGACGCCGGTGCCCTCGCGCAGCGCGTACACCGAGCCGGCCACGTCGCCGTCGGAGATCAGCTTGATGCGCGCGCCGGCGTCCCGGACCTCGCTGATCAGTCCCTCGTGCCGCGGCCGGTCGAGGATGACGACGGTCACGTCCTCCGGCGAGGACCGCTTGGCCTTGGCGATGCGCCGGATGTTCACCGCGACGGGCGCGTTGATGTCGACGAAGTCCGCCGCCTCGGGGCCGGTGACCAGCTTGTCCATGTAGAACACGGCGGACGGGTCGAACATCCCGCCGCGCTCGGCGGCGGCGAGGACGGCGATCGCGTTCGGCATGCCCTTGGCCGTCAGCGTGGTGCCGTCGATCGGGTCGACGGCGATGTCGACCTCGGGACCGGTGCCGTCGCCCACGTGCTCCCCGTTGAAGAGCATCGGGGCCTCGTCCTTCTCACCCTCGCCGATGACGACCACGCCGTTCATCGACACGGTGGAGACCAGGGTCCGCATGGCGCGCACCGCGGCACCGTCGGCGCCGTTCTTGTCCCCGCGCCCGACCCAGCGGCCCGCGGCCATCGCGGCGGCTTCGGTCACCCGGACGAGTTCCAGGGCGAGGTTGCGGTCGGGAGCCTCCGAGGGGACGTCCAGCTCGGACGGCAGATGGTGATTTTCGGTCATCGGAGCGCACCTTTCTGATACGACGACGGCCGGATGAGGGTCTTGGACCCGACTCTATCGTTGAGCAGACAAAATGAGCAGGGGACCCCACGGATGAGCGCTTGGGGCACCTGCGACGATAGGGGGCGTGGCAGGTACGAACGGCAGGCAGAAGACGGCCCGGGACATGGTTCTCTCCCTGGTCGTGATCGCTATCGTGGGATTGGTCGTCTACTTCATCGCCATCCCGCACGACGATCACGCTCCCGAGCTCAAGCGGGTCGACTACCGGGTCGAGCTGATCACGGCCCGCCGGGCGGCGAGCTACCCGGTGGCCGCGCCCGAGGGCCTGCCGAGTACCTGGAAGGCGACCTCCGTACGCTTCCAGGGCGAGAAGTCCGACCGCTGGCACCTCGGCTTCCAGACCCCGGACGGCCAGTACGTCCAGGTCGAGCAGTCCACGCAGAAGCCCGCCGACTTCATCGACCAGGCCAGCCAGGGCGCGTCGGCGACCGAGCGGACCGAGGAGATCGACGGCCGTACCTGGACCCGCTACAGCGGCGGCCGGTACGACGCCCTGGTGCTCAAGGACACGCCCGGCTCCACGACGGTGGTGGCCGGCACCGGCTCCCCCGCGGAGCTGAGGACGATGGCGGCGGCGCTGAAGACGGGGTGACCGCCCGGTCCCGGCGCACGCGAGGACACGCGAAGAGGCCCCCGGCGGTGCTGGGGGCCTCTTCGCGTGCTCGCGGGGGCTCTTGCCGTGCCCGCGCGGCTCAGACGGTCGTGACGACGTCCTCGTAGGCCAGGCGCGGGGAGCGCGGGTACCAGGCGTCCGGGCCCGGCTTGCCGATGTTGACGACCATCAGCGGGGTGTGGTCGTCGTCCAGGAACTCCTTGCGGAGGCCCTCGTGGTCGAAGCCGGTCATCGGGCCGGCGGCGAGGCCGGCGGCGCGGACGCCGACGATGAAGTAGGCGGCCTGGAGCGCGGCGTTCAGCGTGGCGGAGCCCTCGCGGGCCGGACGCTCGGCGAAGAAGACGTCCTTGGCCTGCGGGAAGGCCGGGAACAGGGCCGGCAGCTCCTCGTGGAACTCGTTGTCCGCGGAGAGGATCGCGACCAGCGGGGCGGCGGCGGTCTTGGCCCGGTTGCCCTCGGCCATGTGCTGCACCAGGCGCTCACGGGCCTCGGCCGAGCGGACCAGGGTGATGCGCAGCGGGGTCTGGTTGAAGGCGGTGGGGCCGTACTTGACCAGGTCGTAGATCGCCTGCACCTGCTCCTCGGTCACCGGCTCGTCGGTGAAGGAGTTCGCGGTACGAGCCTCGCGGAACAGCAGGTCCTGGGCGGCGGGGTCAAGAACGAGAGACATGGTGACTTTCCTCGGGGGCGCGTCCGGCCCGGGGTGCCGGACCGGCTGACGTCACCGACCCTACGACAAGTGAGGTTTAACCTTCAACTAAATCGGGGGTGCGGTGACTCGCTTCACACCCCGGCCCCGCACCCCTACTCGCCGTCCCCCTCCGCCTCCCCTTCCTCCTCCTCGGCCAGCGCCGCGTCCAGCCGGGCCCGGGCCCCCTCCAGCCAGCGCCGGCACACCTTGGCCAGCTCCTCGCCGCGCTCCCACAGCGCCAGGGACTCCTCCAGCGACGTACCGCCCGCCTCCAGCCGCCGTACGACCTCGACCAGCTCGTCACGCGCCTGCTCGTACGACAGCGCCTCGTCCACCTTGCTCGTCATTCGCCCACCTTCACTGTGAATTCACCCTCGGCGACACGGGCACGCAGCGCCTCGCCCGCCGTCACCTCGGCCGGATCGCGCACCACGTGCCCGTCCGCCCGTTGCAGCACCGCGTAACCGCGCCGGAGCGTCGCCGCGGGGGAGAGGGCCACCACGCGCGCGTGCGTGTGCGTCAGCTCCGATTCCGCGCGGTCCAGCAGGTGCCCCAGGGTCCGCCGGCCCCGGTCCAGCAGCGCGGCCACATGGTCGGCCCGCTCGTCGATCATCCGGTGCGGATCCTCCATCGAGGGCCGGGCCAGCGCGTGCGCCAGCCCCCGCTCCTCCCGGTCCAGATACGCGTCCACGCAGCGCCGCGCCCGGTCCCGCAGCATCCGCACCCGCTCCAGCTCCTCGCCGACGTCCGGCACGACCTTCTTCGCCGCGTCGGTCGGCGTGGAGGCGCGCAGGTCGGCGACGTGGTCCAGCAGCGGATTGTCCGGCTCGTGCCCGATCGCGGACACCACGGGCGTACGGCACTCGGCCACGGCCCGCACCAGCTGTTCGTCGGAGAAGGGCAGCAGGTCCTCCACGCTGCCACCGCCGCGCGCGACGATGATCACGTCGACCTCGTCGATCGCGTCGAGCTCCTTCACCGCCTGCACGACCTGCGGGACCGCGTGCACGCCCTGCACCGGGACGTTGCGCACCTCGAAGCGCACGGCGGGCCAGCGGTGCCGGGCGTTCTCCAGCACGTCCCGCTCCGCGGCGGAGGCCCGGCCGCACACCAGCCCGATGAGCTGCGGCAGGAACGGCAGCGGCTTCTTCCGCTCCGGCGCGAACAGGCCCTCGGCCGCGAGGGCCTTCTTCAGCTGCTCCAGCCGGGCCAGCAGCTCGCCGACACCGACCGGCCTTATCTCGGCGGCGCGCAGGGAGAGCTGGCCGCGGGGGGCGTACCACTCGGGCTTCGCCAGGACGACGACCCGGGCGCCCTCGCCCACGACGTCCGCGACCGCGTCGAAGACCTGGCGGTAGCAGGTGACGCTCACGGAGATGTCGTACGACGGGTCGCGCAGCGTCAGGAACACGACGCCGGCGCCGGGGCGACGGGACAGCTGCGTGATCTGCCCCTCGACCCACACCGCGCCGAGCCGGTCGATCCAGCCGCCGATCAGCCGGGAGACCTCGCCCACGGGGAGCGGGGTGTCGGGAGAGGTGTTCGCAGCCATGGCGTCGAGCGTAGTGGTCACCACCGACAGTCGGGCTACGCGCCGTAGGGCTGTGCGCCGTAGGGCCGCGGACCGTTTCCGGCTGCGACTGCCGTCACGGCTGATCGCAGGGTTCCCCGTACCCCGGCGCGCTGCGCCGGTCAGCCGGTCGACGGCTCCCGCCGCCCCCGCTGACCCACCAGTACCAGCAAGCCGATCGCCAGCCAAGCGGCACCGACGAGCTGCGCCGGCCCCGCCGCCTCCGCGATGACCGCCACCGTGATCGCCGCGCCGAGCACCGGGACCAGCACGTGCCGCCACCAGCTCCACCGCCCGAGCCGCACCACGAAATACCCCACCACGCTCGCGTGCAGCAGAGTGAACGCGGACAGGGCCCCGATGTCCACCACCGACACCAGCTTGTCCAGGCCGTCGTCCCGCCGCGCCGCCCACCCGGCCGCGACCAGCGTGATCACCGCCGCGCACAGCAGAGCCACCCGCGGCACACCGCCGTCCGTGCGGGACAGGGCCCGCGGCAGCCTCCGGTCGCGGCCCATCGCGAACAGCAGCCGCCCGGCCGCCGCCTGCCCGGCGAGCGCCGCGAACGCCGCCCCGACCGCCTTGCTCGCGGCCACCAGATCGTGCAGCCACGTCCCGACGGCGGAGTCCACCGCGTCGTAGAAGGCCGAACCCTGTGCCCCGGGATCCCGTGCGAGCCGCGCGGACGTCGTCGGCTCCAGCAGCGTGACCAGATACGTCTGCGCCACGAACAGCACCCCGGCCAGCGCCAGGCAGAACAGCAGTGCCCGCGCCACCTTCGCCGAACCCCCGGTGACCTCCTCGGCGAACGTGGCGATCGCGTCGAAACCCAGGTAGGACAGGACCGCCACGGACACCGCGCCGATCACCGCCGACAGCGCGAACGCGCCCTGCGTGCCGTCCCCGGACAGCGGCGACAGCACCCCCCGCTGTGCCCCGTCCCGCGCCAGCACCACGACCGCCGACACCACGAACACCAGCAGGACCACGATCTCCAGGGCCAGGACGAGGAAGCCCACGCGCGCGGCGGCCCGTACGCCCCACAGGTTGAGGAGCGTGGTGACGACCACGGCCAGCGCCGTCCACACCCACCGGGACACCTCGGGGACCAGCGCGTTCATCGCGATGCCGGAGAAGAGGTAGGCCACCGCGGGGATGAGCACGTAGTCGAGCATCGCCATCCAACCCGCGACGAACCCGGCCCCGTTCCCGAGCCCCGCGCGCGCGTAGGCGAAGACCGACCCGGCCCGCGGTACGACCCGCACCATCTGCGCGTAGCTGAAAGCGGTGAACGCCATGGCGACCGTGGCCACCACGTACACCAGCGCCACCGCACCGTGCGACGTCGCGTCGAGCGTGCCGAACACCCCGACCGGTGCCATCGGCGCGATGAACAGCAGCCCGTAGACCACCAGGTCCCGGAAGCCGAGGCTGCGCCGCAACCGCTGGTGCGCGCCGGTCGTGGAGGCCGTCGTTCCGGTGTCGGACATACGCACCAGTCTTCCCCGCGCGGCCGTGGGCACGCGATCTCGGTGCCCCCGGACCCGGCCTTACGATGGGACGCATGACCGCTTCCTCTGGCCGCCGTGTCCTGCTCGCCGCCCCCCGGGGCTACTGCGCCGGCGTGGACCGCGCCGTGATCGCCGTCGAGAAGGCCCTGGAACAGTACGGGGCCCCGATCTACGTCCGGCACGAGATCGTCCACAACAAGTACGTCGTGCAGACCCTGGAGAAGAAGGGCGCGATCTTCGTCGAGCGCACGGAGGAGGTGCCGCCCGGCAGCATCGTCATGTTCTCCGCGCACGGCGTCGCCCCCGTCGTGCACGAGGAGGCCCGCCAGGGACGGCTCGCCACCATCGACGCCACCTGCCCCCTCGTCACCAAGGTCCACAAGGAAGCCGTCCGGTACGCCAAGGAGGACTACGACATCCTCCTGATCGGCCACGAGGGCCACGAGGAGGTCATCGGCACCTCCGGCGAGGCCCCCGACCACATCCAGCTCGTCGACGGCCCCGAGGACGTCGCCAAGGTCGAGGTCCGCGACCCGTCCAAGGTCGTCTGGCTCTCCCAGACCACCCTCTCCGTGGACGAGACCATGGAGACCGTCGACGCCCTGAAGACGAAGTTCCCCGGGCTCGTCTCCCCGCCCAGCGACGACATCTGCTACGCCACGCAGAACCGGCAGCTCGCCGTGAAGCAGATGGGCGCCGACGCCGAACTGGTCATCGTCGTCGGCTCGCGCAACTCCTCCAACTCCAAGCGGCTGGTCGAGGTCGCCAAGCTCGCCGGCGCCCGCGAGGCCCACCTGGTGGACTTCGCCGACGAGATCGACGAGGCCTGGCTGGAGGGCGTGACGACCGTCGGCGTCACCTCCGGCGCCTCCGTGCCCGACGTCCTGGTCGAGCAGGTCCTCCAGTGGCTCGCCGAGCGCGGCTACGGCGACGTGGAGATCGTCAAGGCCGCCGAGGAGTCGATCACCTTCTCGCTGCCCAAGGAACTCCGCCGCGACCTGCGCGAGGAGGCGGCGGCGCTGGTCGCCGAGCGCGGCGGGAGCGGCACCTCCGTGGCGTGACCGTCGGTGGTCCGTCGTAACGTGGTGCCATGCAGATCTTCGGCGTGGACATCGGCGGATCCGGCATCAAGGGCGCCCCAGTGGATCTGGACCGGGGCGACCTGGCCCAGGAGCGCTGCAAGGTGCTCACCCCGCACCCGGCGACGCCCGACGGCGTGGCCGACGGGGTCAAACAGGTGGTGGACCACTTCGGGTGGACGGGCCCGGTCGGCCTGACCTTCCCCGGCGTGGTCACCGGCGGCGCAACGGTCCGTACGGCGGCGAACGTCGACAAGAGCTGGATCGACACGGACGCGCGCGCGTTGTTCAGCGGGCGGCTCGGCGGCCTGCCGGTGACCGTGGTCAACGACGCGGACGCGGCGGGCGTCGCCGAGATGGAGTTCGGCGCCGGCCGGGGCCGCAAGGGCACGGTCATCCTGCTCACCTTCGGCACGGGCATCGGGAGCGCCGTCTTCGTGGACGGCGTCCTGCTCCCCAACAGCGAGCTGGGCCACCTGGAGCTGGACGGCCACGACGCCGAGAAGCGCGCCTCCAGCAAGGCCAAGGAGGACCACGACCTCAGCTGGGAGCAGTGGGCGCACCGCGTCCAGAAGTACCTGGCCCACGTGGAGATGCTGTTCTCGCCGGAGCTGTTCATCATCGGCGGCGGGGTCAGCCGCAAGGCGAACAAGTTCCTGCACCTCATCGAGGGCGTCAAGGCCGAGATCGTGCCCGCCCAGCTGGAGAACAACGCGGGGATCGTGGGCGCGGCGATGAGAGCGGCCCAGCGCGCCTAGTGTCCTGGTCCGGAGATCCTGTCGCAGTAGCGGCAGATACGGTCGATGATCTGA
>NZ_BMUI01000054.1 GCF_014650115.1 Streptomyces olivaceoviridis
GTGAACTCCGGCTCGTTGCTCCTGGCCAGCTGCTCCTCGGTGACGTCGGCGTCCGCCATCTGCTGGTCGGTCTTCCGCGGGCCCTCCGAGAAGTCCGTGACCTCGGGCGGCTGTTGCCGTGGTGTCGCGTCCGCGGCACTCGGCGCACCCGGATTCGCCGGAGGCTGGTCCGGGCGCAGCGGGACGACCTGCTTCTCCTTGGCCTTGGAGGTGTCGGGGGCCGCCTTGGTCGTGGTCTCGATCTCCTTCGCCGAGGCCTTCTTGCCGTCCGTGACCTTGCCGTCGACCGCGCCCTTGACCTTCTCGGCCTTGCCGGAATCGGCGAACCTGTCCGCCTCGTCGAGGTTCTTGGGGGCCTGCGCGGCGATCGCCTCGTTGACCGCCGCGATGAAGGCCGCCTTGTCGAACGCGCCGGGCCTGGCCGCGTTCATCTTCTCCGCGTTGGCGGCCTTGCCCTGCGCCTCCTTGTCGTCGGGCGGGGCCTTCGCCGCGTCCTGGGCCGAACGGGACTCGGCGGTCGCGGGTTTGTGCTGGGCCAGTTTCTGCTTCTTGGCGGCGATGTCGGCGGTGACCCTGCGCATGCCCGGCGCCTGTGACGGCGGCGGCTTCACCGGGGCCGTGTAGCGCTGGGCCACGAGACGCGAGACGGCCGCGTTGCCGGCCGCGCCCTGGAGGCGCCGCAGACTCTGGGGGGTCAGCCCCCGCCCTGGAGACGCGGGGGGAGGCGTCCGCTCCGGCGCGGGAGCGGTGCCCGCCTGCCGCGGGGGCGGGGCGGGGCGGACTGTCGGCGACGCCTTCCGCGGGGCCGGCGTCACCGCGTCACCCGTTCGGCCGGGCGGCGGTGGGACAGCGGTGGTGGCGGCAGTGGCGTCCGCGGCATGCTCCTCAGGGTGCCGACTCCCCGCGGGCATGCCCGTGACAGGCGGTGTAGCGGCGAGGGCAGAGGGGCGTGCCCGATGGGGAAGGGACGTGGACTGCCCCTTCGGGCACGGCGTTCTGTACGCCGGTGCGGCCGAAAGCCCCTCTACGCGGATCGTCCGCCCGGGAACAATCGCTGTCGTTTCCCCGGTCAAGGAGAGTGGTATGCCGTCGTACCTGTCCCCGGGTGTCTACGTCGAAGAGGTGGAATCCGGGTCACGGCCGATCGAGGGGGTCGGGACCTCGGTCGCCGCCTTCATCGGGTTCGCGCAGAAGGGCCCGTTCAACGAGCCGACGCTGATCACCAACTGGACGCAGTTCACCACTGTCTTCGGTGATTTCGTCGAGGGGACGTATCTCGCCTCCTCCGTCCACGGGTACTTCTCCAACGGCGGCGGTATCTGCTACGTGATACGGATCGGCGAACCGGAGGGAGAGCGGGACGAGACGGGTGCGGGAACGGCGCGGGAGTTCGCCGCGGGGCCCACGGCGCGGCTCGGACCGTATGCCGTCAAGATGTTGCCCGGTGTCACAGGGGAGATCACCGTCGAGGTCGCCGATCCCGAGGGCGAGGACCCGCCGCAGGACGTCTTCACCCTGATCGTCAAGCGGGACGGGGTGGTCGCCGAGACGTATCCGTCCGTGACCACCAAGCGCAGCAAGGACAACGTGGCCACCCAGGTCAGGGCCCGCTCGCAGCTCATCCGGCTGGAGGAGTCCGGCAAGGGGGCGGCGCCCGCCCGCCCCGAGGCGCAGTCCGTGACGCTGCTCGCGGCGCCGGGAACCGGGCCGGGCGCGGGGGCCGTCGCGGTGCCCGACACGCTGTCGGCGGACGCGTACGTCGGCGACCCTGACCGGCGCACCGGGTTCGGCGGCCTGGAGGCCGTCGAGGAGGTCACGATGGTGGCCGCACCCGACCTGATGAGCGCGTTCCAGCGCGGAGCGCTGGATCTGGAGACGGTCCTCTCGGTGCAGCGGGGACTGATCACCCACTGCGAGGCGATGGGTGACCGGATCGCCATCCTCGATCCCCCGCCCGGACTGAGCCCGCGTCAGATCAAGACCTGGCGGGAGGAGACGGCGGGGTTCGACTCCAAGTACGCGACGCTCTACTACCCGTGGATCAAGGTGTTCGACCCGGCCGTGGGCCGCGACGCCTTCGTGCCCCCGAGCGGGCATGTCGCGGGTGTCTGGGCGCGCAACGACGAGACACGCGGGGTGCACAAGGCGCCGGCGAACGAGGTGCTGCGCGGCGCGGTCGGGTTGCAGACGCAGATCACCAAGGGCGAGCACGACCTTCTGAACCCCATCGGGCTCAACTGCATCCGTGCGTTTCCCGGCCGGGGTATCCGGGTGTGGGGCGCGCGCACGCTCGCCGACGACACGTCGTGGCGGTATCTCAACGTACGGCGGCTCTTCAACTACCTGGAGGAGTCGATTCTGGCGGGCACCCAGTGGGTGGTCTTCGAACCGAACGACGACGCGCTGTGGGCCCGTATCCGGCGCACCATCTCGGCGTTCCTGGTCAACGAGTGGCGCAAGGGCGCTCTCTTCGGGCTGACGCCGGACGAGGCCTTCTACGTGAAGTGCGACCGCGAGACCAATCCTCCGGAGTCCATCGAGGCGGGCCAGGTCATCTGCGAGGTCGGGGTGGCCCCGGTCAAGCCGGCGGAGTTCGTGGTGTTCCGGCTCGCGCAGTTGTCAGCGGGGTCGGGCGGGATCGACGAGTGACGGTGGGTGCTGCGAGGGCCCTCACGACGGACGGATTCTAGGAGGCTTGCATGCCGCTCCCCGAGCTCGACAGTTCCGTGGGACATTCCTTCGGCCTTGAGTTCGACAGCGTCCTCATCAAGCAGATCACCGAGGTCAGTGGTCTGAAGATGGAGCAGGACGTCATCGAGTTGAAGCAGAACACGGCCGACGGGAAGTACGCGATCAAGAAGTTGCCCGGCCGTCCCAAGGCCGGTGAGGTCACCGTCACCCGCGGTCTGACGGAGGACAACAGCTTCGAGCGATGGATCAAGGATTCCCGGTTCGGGAAGATGGTCAACGCCCGCCGCAACGGCTCGATCATCGTCTACGACTACGAGGGCATCCCGATCAAGCGCTACAAGCTGATCAACGCATGGCCCAAGTCGCTGGAGATCAGCACGCTCAAGGCGGGTGACACCTCCGTGCTGACGGAGAAGCTGTCGATCACCTACGAAAGCGTGGAAGTCGACTGATGCGGCGTACGATCACGGCGTCCGCCCCCACCGGCACGGAAGCGGACGGCAGCGGGCCGGCCGACACACTGCGTACCGAGTTCCCCTTCGAGCTGCCACGCGGATACGTGGACGAGTCCGGGACCGTGCACCGCGGCGGGGTCATGCGGCTGGCGACCGCCCGCGACGAACTGGTACCGCTGCGGGACGACCGGGTCCGGGAGAACTCCGCTTATCTGTCGGTGGTGCTGATCTCACGGGTGATCGTGCGCCTCGGCACGATCGAGGACGTCCACCCCGGCGTCGTCGAGGACCTGTTCGCCTCCGACCTCGCCTTCCTCCAGGACTTCTACCGCCGGATCAACGCCGAGGGGCACACCCGCGCCGCGGTCACCTGCCCCGCGTGCCGGGAGAACTTCGCGGTGGACCTGTCCGGTGGTGGTCGCCTGGGGGAATCATGACGTACGCGGCCGACCGGATCCACGAGGAAGTCGCGTACCTCGCCTACCACTTCCACTGGTCCCTCGACCAGATCCTCGATCTCGAACACCCGGACCGGCTGCGGTACGTCGAGTACGTCGCCCGCCTGAACGAGCGGTGACGGCGATGGGATGGCTTTCCTGGCTCACCGGTGGGCGTGGTCGCGGCGAGGGCGCGCAGCGCCCTGCGTCGCGGAGCACACCGGAGACGGGCGGTCCCCCCGCGCACGCCCCGGGGTGGCGTGAGGTGCCGCCACTCCAGCGTACGGTGGACCCTCCCGCCCTGGTGACGGATCCGGCGGGGTTCCGCGGTTCCCTGGGCACTTGGCGGGACGCGTCGTTCCTCAGCCCGCTCGGCCATCTGGTGAGTCCTCAGGCGCCGTCCGGGCTGGGCCACGGGCTGGTGGCGCCGAGCGCGTCCGCAGAGGTGCCGACGGTGAGCCGTGAGGTGTCCCCGGCTGCCCGGGGCGCGGCGGCGGCGAAGAGTGGAACGCGGCTCCCGGTCGTTCCGTTGCAGCGCGCGGTGGACGGGGGTGGGTTCGACGGCCCGCCCACCCCGCACGACGCGGGCGGCGGCGTCACGGTGGAGACGTCCGCGCCACTGGTCTCGGCCGTGCCCCCGGACATGCCGCTGCGTCAGCTGGCGCGTGTGCCGGTCGAGGGACCGCGGCCGGGTGCCCGAACGGGTGGCCCCCCGGCACCGTCCGCACCGGCGTCCGCGTCGCCGCCGGTCCAGCGGGCCGTGGAGCCGGGCTCCGCACGCCCGCACGGCTTCGGTCTGGGAGAGCCGTTGGCCGAGCTGCCGCCCACGGCCCAGCGCAGGCCCGCCGCGAGCACCAGTGGTCCCCTGGCACCGGACGAGCCCGGCGCCGCCCTGCCGGACCCGCCGTCCCGGCCGCTGCTCGCCGACGACCCGCTCGTCGTGCGTGCTGCGGACACTGGCCCGGCACCGGAACCGGAACCGGCCGTCACCGCCACCACCACGCCCGTACGGATCCAGCGGGCCACGGCCGCCGGAACGCCGGTGGCCGCCGAACCGGCCCCGGCGGCGGGGCCGGTGGTGCCGCTCGTCGCGCAGCGGCAGGTGCCGCTCTTCTCCCGGGTGCTGCCCCCGGGAGCCGAGGGCGCGCCGGAATTCCGCGGGGGCGAGGCCGAGGCGCGCGTCGTACCGCTGCGGTGGTCCTCCGGGACCGACGACGGTCCGGCGGCGACAGCGGGAGCGGACCCGGCCCGCGCCGAGGGGACACCGTCCAGGTCCGCTCCGGTGCCGTCGGCCCAGCGGACCGTCGCTCCGTCGGCCGCTCCCCCGCCCAGGGCCGCACGGGAGCCGTCCCCTCCCGGGTCCGGCCCGGTGCCGGATGCGGGCGCGGTGGCCGTCGCCGCAGGGGTGGCACAGCGTAGGGCCGACGGCTCGGTGGTGTTCCACCCGCCGTCCGTGCCGTCCGCACGTCCCGCGCCGCCGTACGGTCCGCGGCCGGCCTCGGTGCCGCTCCCCCCAGCCGTCCAGCGCATGCCGTCCGCCCCGTCGTCCGGGGTCGTCCAGCGTGACGCGACCGGTTCCGAGCCGCCTCCCCCGGATCCGCCCGGCCCGCCGGCTCCGTCCGCCGAGCCGTCGCCCGAGCCCCTTCCCGAGAGCTCGGGCGCCGCATCCTCCGCCGCCCAGGAGAGGCCCGGGGAACAGGCCCACGGCGCGGCGCCCGGCGGCTCCGGGCACGGTGCTCCGAACGTGGACGACGCACTGGTCCGCGCCCTGTTCGCACCGCTGAGCCGGCTGCTGAAGGCGGAGTTGCGGCTGGACCGGGAACGGGCCGGCCATCTGATCGACACCAGGCACTGACGAGTGCGGAGAGGAGGGGTACGGCATGGCCGTGACCGATGACCCCGCGGTCAGCGTCTGCTTCGTCGTCACCGTGGACGGCATCGAACTGGGCTCGTTCAACACCTGCGAGGGCCTGGGCTGCGAGGTGGTGCTCGAACAGCGCGAGGAGGGCGGCAACAACGGCCACGTGTGGCAGCTGCCGACCCGCCTGAAGTACCCGAACGTCAAGCTGTCCAGGCCGCTGACCCGGGACACCGAGAAGGTGGCCAAGTGGTTCGCGAGCATGACCACCGGCATCAAGCGCAGGACGGCGCACATCGAGGCGCGTACCGGCGACGGCCGCAAGGTGGCGCAGTGGGGGCTGCTGGAGGTGGTGCCGGTGCGCTGGACCGGCCCCTCGTTCAACCCGGAGTCCCCCAAGGTGGCGACGGAGACCATCGAGATCGCCCACCACGGCTATGTGATGGAGGGCTGAGCGGTGAGTTCGCCGGTGGCGTTCAGCGCGGCGGGCGCGGGGACGAGGGCCGCCCAGGGGGGCGGGGCCCGGCCCAAGCTGGAGCACGCGTACCTGGAGCTGCGCACCCCGCCGCCGGGCGGCAGTCTGACACCGGGCGCGCCGTGCGGACGGATCGACTTCCAGTTCAACCCCAAGGAGCTGTCGCTGGCCAAGGCGGCGGCCTGGAAGCGGACTCCGGCGAAGGGGGCGAAGAGCGCGGGGCCGCCCGAGTACCAGGGGCCGCAGCCCAGCAAGCTCACCGTGGAGATGTTCTTCGACGCGAGCGACACCCAGGACACCAGCGTGGTGGCCGCCGTCGAGAAGCTGTTCGCCTGCTGTGTGCCGACGAGTGAGACGCGGCAGCGGCAGCGTGCCTCGCCGCCGTGGGTGGTCTTCCACTGGGGCGGCCTCACCGGCTTCCCCGGCTACGTCAGCCAGGTACAGGCGAAGTACACCCTGTTCACCACCTCGGGGGTGCCGATCCGCGCGGTGTGCCAGGTCACCATGGAGGAGATCACCGGGGAGACCCCCGGTCAGAACCCCACCTCGGGAGCGCTGCACGCGCGCCGTGTGCACCGGGTGCGCGCCGGCGACACGCTGGCGTTGCTGGCCTGGCGGGAGTACGGCGACCCGGCGGCCTGGCGGACGATCGCGGAGGCGAACGGGATCGACGACCCGATGCGCCTGCCCGAGGGGCGCGAGCTGCTGCTGCCCGCGCTGGACGAACTGGAGCGCGGCAGTGACGGCGGCGACGGACACGACGGGGGTCGGTGAGGCCGGTCATGGTCAATCAGAGCGTCGCCAAGGTGCTGGTGGTGGAGTTCGACGGCCGTCCGCTGCCGCCGGCCGTGGCCAACACCCTGGTCGAGGGGTACGTGGACGACAGCCGCACGTTGCCGGACCTGTTCGTGCTGCGTTTCCGTGACCCCGGTCGGGTGCTGCTGGAGCAGACGGGGGTGCGGATCGGCACCCGGGTGCGGCTGCTGGCCGGCGCCGGTGGAGGTCCGTCACCGCGGCCGCTGTTCACCGGGAGCGTGACGGCGCTGGAGGTGGAGATCGATGACACGGGCACGTTCACGGTGGTGCGGGGGCTGGACGATTCGCACCGCCTCCTCCGCGGCCGTCGGGTGGCCAGCTACCAGAACATGACGCTCGCCGACATCTGCGTGCGGGTGGCGCGGCGGGCGGGGCTGCAACCGGGCACGGTGGAGGTGGCGGGCCCCGTGCTGGAGCACGTGGCCCAACCGAACGTCAGCGACTGGGAGTTCCTGCGCTCGATGGCCGAGGAGGCGGGTGCCCAGATCCATGTGGCGGACGGTCGGCTGCACGTCGTCAGGCCCACGGGGGCGAGTGCCGCTCCGGACACGTCCGCGCGCGCCGACCGCGATCCCCTGGTCCTGGAGATGGGTGACAACCTGCTGCGCTGCCGGGCCGGGGTGTCCGCCGCCGAACAGGTGTCGGCGGTCGAGGTGCGGGGGTGGGACGTGAGGGCCAAGCAGCCGCTGGTCGGCCGCGCCGACGCCGGCGGGACGGCGACGCTGGAGCTGGGGGTGACGGCGGCCGAGGTGGCGCGGCCGTTCGGCGAGGCGGACTTCGTGGTGTCGGACGTGCCGTACGAGAACCAGGCCCGGGTGGACCAGGCGGCGAAGGCCCTCGCCGCGCGGATCGCGGGGTCGTTCGCCGAGCTGGAGGCGGTGATCCGGGGCAATCCCGAGGTGCGGGCGGGTGGCGCGGTCGCTCTGGCCGGGGTGGGCGCGCCCTTCGAGGGCCGGTACACGGTGACGTCCTCCCGGCACGTGTTCGATCCGGTCCGCGGCTACGAGACCTGGGTGACGGTCTCCGGGCAGCAGGAGCGTTCGCTGTTCGGGCTGACCGGCGGCGGTCCGGGGGGCGGCGCCGGTGGGGGCTCGCGGTGTTCCGGGCTGGCGAACGGCACGGTGACGGACACCAAGGACCCGGAGGGTCTGGGCCGGGTCAAGGTGCGGTTCCCCTGGCTGTCCGACGAGTACGCGAGCGACTGGGCGCGGACCGCGCAGTCGGGCGGTACCGGAGGCGGGGAGGCGTTCATCCCCGAGGTCGGCGACGAGGTGCTGGTCGGGTTCGAACAGGGTCGTCTGGACCGTCCCTACGTGCTCGCCGCGCTCTACAACGGCCAGGACAGGCCGGGGCAGGCGCAGGGCGGACAGCCACAGGCCGGAGGCCAGGGCGGCCAGGGCGGCCAGGGGGACGGTCAGGAGGCGGAAGCCGTCGACCCCACGAGCGGGGCCGTCAACAAGCGCGCGTTCGGCTCGCGCGGCGGAAACAAGCTGGAGCTGCTGGACGCCGCGAACGGCCCGCAGGGCGTACGGCTGGTGACGGGCGACGGCAAGCTGAGGATCAACCTCGACCGCAGGGGCACCACCATCGTGGTGCACAGCGACGGCACGGTGGAGATCGAGGCGAGAGAGCAGGTCTCGATCAAGGCGGGCAGCGGCGTCGCGCTGGACGCGGGCAACGGCACCCTGGAGCTGAGCGGCGACTCGGTGAAGCTCACGGCCCGCACCGGGGTCCAGGTGGACGGCGGCACCGGAGAGGTGCGGTTGTCCACGGGTGGCGCGGTGGAGGTGCGGGGCGGCCAGGTGTCGGTGAACGGCAGCAGCCGCACCGAGCTCCGCGGCGGCAACACGCTGACCGTCAACGCGCCCATGGTGCGCATCAATTGAACGGCACGGCACAGACAGGCACGGCACCGGACGGATCAGGACCAGGCAGGGGGCACAGCACATGCCAGCAGCCGCACGCGTCGGCGATCCCACCGGGCATCCCGGGGTGATCGGCCCGCCCGGAGAGCCCACGGTGCTGATCGGCGGGCGGCCCGCGGCGACGGTGGGCACCACGCACCAGTGCTCCTCGCCCGCCGCGCACGCCCCGAGCGTCCTCGCCCCGCCCGGTAGTTCCACGGTGCTCATCGGCGGCCGGCCGGCCGTCCGGGTGGGCGATGCGGCGGGCTGCGGCTCGCCGGTCACGTCCGGGTGCCCGAGCGTGCAGATCGGAGGGTGAGGCATGGGCCGGCAGTTCATCGGCGCGGGCTGGGCGTTTCCGCCGCGTACGGACGCCACCGGCAGCGTCGCGCTCGTCCGGGACGAGCGCGAGATAGAGGAGTCGATCCGGCTGATCCTGGCCACCTCTCCCGGTGAGCGGCCGATGCGCCCGGAGTTCGGGTGCGCGCTCGGCGACTACGTGTTCGCACCCGCCGATGCCGGCACGGCCGGACAGCTGGCCTACGAGGTGCGGCTCGCCCTGGAACGGTGGGAGCCGCGCATCGAGGTGGCGGAGGTCGCCGTACGCTTCGACGAGGCGGACGACGGGGTGCTCTACATCGACATCGGGTACACGGTGCGGGGCACCAACGACCCACGCAACCTGGTCTTCCCGTTCTACGTGATCCCGGACGACGAGGGGTCCGCATGACGCTCCCCAGTCCCAACCTGGACGACCGGCGCTTCCAGCAGCTGGTGGACGAGGCCAAGCGGCTGGTGCAGCAGCGCTGCCCCGAGTGGACCGACCACAACGTCTCCGATCCCGGAGTCACGCTGATCGAGGCGTTCGCCACCATGGTCGACCAGCTCGTCTACCGGCTGAACCGGGTGCCGGACAAGAACTACCTGGCCTTCCTGGACCTCATCGGGGTGCGGCTGTATCCGCCGACGGCCGCACGCACCGAGGCCACGTTCTGGCTGTCCGCGCCGCAACCCGACACCGTGCGCGTCGCGGCCGGAACCGAGGTGGCGACGGTGCGCACCGAGACCGAGGAGGCGGTGGTGTTCACGACCGGCCGGGACCTGTCGGTCGTACCGTGCGCGCTCTCCCAGCTCGCCACCTGGCCGGCCGTCGGCAATGCCGCCGACCGGTCGCAGGAGCTGGCCCTCGGCCGCGACGTGCCGTGCTTCAGTCGCACGCCCACACCCGGGGACTGTCTCTACGTGGGGCTGTCCCGACCGGTGCCCCGCTGCGCGGTGGTACTGCGCCTGGACTGCCGGGTGGACGGCGTCGGTGTGGACCCCCGCCGCCCGCCGCTGGTCTGGGAGGCGTGGGACGGCGCCGCCTGGGCACCGTGCGAGGTCGAGAAGGACGACACCGGCGGGTTCAACAAGGCCGGGGAGGTCATCCTGCACGTGCCCGCCGCGCACACCGCCTCGGTGGTGGCGGGACACTCCGGCGGCTGGCTGCGCTGCCGTCTGGTGGAGGCCGCGGCGGACCAGCCCGCCTATGTGGCGTCCCCGACAGTCCGCCGGGCGAGCGCGTTCACCATCGGCGGCACGGTGGAGGTCGCGCACGCCGAGACCGTCGTGGAGGAGGTCCTGGGCCTGTCGGAGGGGGTGCCGGGGCAGGGTTTCCGGGTGGCCCGGCCGCCGGTGGTGGCGGGCGAGGCGCCGTTCGTGGTGGAGGTCGCCGAGGGCCAGGGCTGGGTGGAGTGGACGCGGGTGGACGACTTCGCGCACTCCACGCCCTATGACCGCCACATCACTTTGGACCCCAACTCGGGCCAGGTGGACTTCGGGCCCGCCGTGCGGGAACCCGACGGCACCCTGCGGCTGTACGGAGCGGTGCCGCCGAAGGGCGCTCCGGTGCGGGTGCGGTCCTACCGTACGGGCGGCGGACGGCGGGGCAACGTGGCCCGGGGTGCGCTGCGTGTGCTGCGCAGTTCGCTGCCGTTCGTGGCGCGGGTGGAGAACCGCCGTCCGGCGCTGGGCGGGGTGGACGGCGAGACGGTGGAGAACGCGCGGGTGCGGGGACCGATGGCGCTGCGCACCCTGCACCGGGCGGTGGTGCCACACGACTACGAGCTGCTGGCGCGTGAGGTGGCGCCGGACGCCGCCCGCGTGGCATGCGTCCCGGCGAGGCCGGCCGAGGGCGGGCAGTCGCCCGAACAGGGGTCCGGGGTACGGCTGTTGGTGGTACCGGCCGGTGGCGACGACAAGCAGGGCCGGATCCGCTTCCAGGAGCTGATCCCCCCTCAGGACACCCTGGCGATGATCGCGTCGTACCTGGACGAGCGGCGTCCGATCGGCACCCGGCTGGTCGTGGAGCCGCCCTACTACCAGGGCGTCACCGTGGTCGCCTCGGTGGTGCCGGGCCGCGGGGTGGCGGCCGACCGGCTGCGGGAGGCGACGCTGGCCGCCCTGTACGGCTACTTCAACCCGCTGTCCGGCGGCCCGGAGGGGAAGGGCTGGCCGTTCGGCCGGCCGGTGCACTCCGGGGAGGTGTTCGCGGTGTTGCAGCGGGTGCCCGGCGTCGACCTGGTCGAGGACGTACGGCTGTTCCCGGCGGACCCGCTCACCGGAGAGCGTGGCGAGGCCACCACGAAGATCGAACTCGACCGTCACGCACTGGTGTTCAGCTATGAACACCAGCTGCGGGTGAGGGAGGCGTGAGTGCGCGGAACACTTCCCGGACTGCCGACACCGCACCCCCTGCTGCACCAGCTGCCCGCGGTCTACCTGGACCAGCCCTTCGTCGCGGGGTTCCTGAGCGCGCTGGACGAGGTGCTGGCACCCGTGCTGCTCACTCTGGACAACCTGCCCGCACACCTGGACCCGCGCACCGCGCCCGAGGACCTGCTGGCCTGGCTGGCGGGTTGGGTGGCGGCAGAGGTGGACGGGGAGCGGCCGGTCGACCGGCGCCGCGCCGCGGTGGCCGGTGCGGTGGCCCTGCACCGGCAGCGGGGTACCCGGGCGGGGCTGGCCGCGGCGATCCGGGCGGAGACGGGCGTCGAACCGGAGATCAGCGAGAGCGGCGCCACGTCCTGGTCCAGTGAGCCGGGGTCGGCACTGCCCGGTTCGGCACGGCCCTGGGTACGGGTACGGCTGCGGCTGCCGGACGCACAGGCCCTGGCACCGACCCGGGCACGGCTGGAGAAGCTGATGGCCGACGAGGTGCCCGCGCATGTCGGGTACGAGGTGGAGGTCCTGACGGCGGAGGAGGCGGGCGCGTGATGGTCTGCCCCGACTGCGGCCACCGCAATGTGCCCGGTACCCGCTTCTGCGCGTCCTGCCAGGCGTTCCTGGACTGGGCGGACCAGGAGCAGGGCGGGGAGCCGTCCCCCACCACGGGCCCGGCCACGCCGCGGCCCCCCGAGGCTCCCCTCTCCGCGACGCCCGGGCCCGAGGCCCCCACCGTGGCCGCGGCGGCGCCGCCCCCGCCCGCCCACCCGCCGGCCACGCCGTCCGCCACGCCGTCCGCTGTCGTCCCACGGCGGCCCGACGACCCACCGCACCACCCGGGTGAGGCGCCGGCCCACCACACCGGCACACCCGCGGCCCCGCCGCCCCGGATGCCGCCGCGGCCGGACGCTCCGCCGCGGCGCCACGGCCGCCCCTGCCCGAGCTGCCGTGCGGAGAACCCACAGGAACGGCGGTTGTGCGTACGCTGCGGGACCCTGCTCGACCCCACGCGGCCCCCCGACCAGGCTTCCCGGCCGCCGTGGTGGCGCCGGATCCTGCCGAGCCGCGATCCGCGCCCGCCGGCCGCCGGGGACCGGCCCAGGCTCCGGGTGTGGCGCCGGCCGCGACTGACACTGCCGGCGTTCCTGATCGTCCTCGTCGTCGTGGCATGGCTCGCCCGTGCCCAGCTGACCGAGCTGTTCACCTTCGCGCAGGACAGCACCGGCGACCCGAAGCCCCTGCACCCCGCCCACGTGCGCGCCTCCAGCCAGGCGTCGTCCCACCGGGCGCAGGCGGCCTTCGACGGCTTCAACAACCGCTACTGGGCACCGGCCGCCCGGGGCTCCGGTACGGGTCAGTACCTGGAAGCCGACTTCGAACACCCGGTACGGATGCGGCAACTGCTGGTCACTTCCGGGATTTCGACGAAGCCGGACGAGTTCCTCAGCCAGGCCCGGCCGTCGGAGATCACCGTCACCCTCGTCTCCTCGCGGGGCGAGCACACCACCAAGAACCTCAGTCTCAACGACGCACCCGGCCAGCAGAGCTTCGAGGTCCAGGGAGCGGATGTGACGCGGGTACGGCTGACGGTGGACGCCGCGTACGGCACCCGGCCGGACCGCCGGGTGGCCATCGCCGAGGTGGAGTTCTTCGGCCGCCAGTGACGCATGAGGAGAGTCCTGAGGGAGCAGACGACTCCGTAGGGCACCCGTGAACCATTGGACAGCTGCGCCCTCGCCGTACGCACCATCCCCGATCACAGCGTCGGTACAGCCCCGCACACCGCCAAAGGGGCTGGAAAACCGGGGCGCGGCGGGCTCCCCTGCCATGTCATGATCCTGACGCGTCGGAGCTGCCGACGCGTCAGTGCGTTCCCACACCCTGGGGGTAGCAATGAGACTGTTCTCCGCTGGACGCCCGGTACGTCTCAGATCCGGCGCCGCCATCGCGGTGGCGGCCGGTCTGCTGACTGCCGGCCTCGCCGCGCCGGCGTTCGCTGACGACGATCCGCCGCAGACCGACCAATTGTGGATCAACGAGCCGTACAAGCAATCGCTGCCGCTCGCCACCGACGGCGGTCAGCCACAGTCCCGCACCCTCGGCGTCGGCATCTACCACGACAACGAGAACTTCACGGTGACCGACGGCAAGCTCACCGTCGATGTCTCCGGCCTCGCGGGGGTCGCCGAGGTGACCTGGCCGGACAACTGCACGCCGAGCGGTACGAGCGCGGTGTGCGGCATCCCCGTGGTGCCCGCGATCGGAGGCGACTACGAGGACCAGGTGTTCCTGACGGTGCGCGCGGCCGACCACGCCGAAGCCGGTGCGCAGGGCAGGATCACCTACGAGGCGACGGCCACCGGCGGCCCCGACGGCACGCTCACCGCGCCGCACGAGAGTTTCGAGACCACGCTCACCGTCGGCGCCGGGCCCGACCTCGTCATCGACCCCGTCGCCGACATCGAGGACGGTCAGCCCGGCGACGAGCGGACGATCCCGTTCAAGGTCACCAACAAGGGCAACGAGAGCGCGAACGGGGTCTCCGTCAAGCTGTACGCCTCGTACGGCCTGACGGATCTGACCCGGTACGACGCGTGCACCTACACCACGACGAACAGCGACGACTACGCACCTTCGAACAAGGCGATCTGCACCTTCGACCAGGTGCTGGCGCCGGGCGACTCCTTCGAGCTGCCCGAGCCGCTGACGGTGCGACTGGCCCCGCACGCACTGAGGGAGCGGCTCGACATCGATGTCGAGCCGGGCGACGGCGCCCAGGACCTCGACTCCGAGAACGACTACGCGGTCCTCCAGATCGGCGCGGACAGCACGGCGGACTTCTCCGTGACGGGTGACGCGATCTCCGGCGCGGCCGGCCAGACGGCCACGGCCGAGCTCACGTTCAAGAACAACGGCCCGGCCTGGTTCGGCAACCTCGGCTCCGGCGACCCGGTCGCCGAGGTCCGGCTGATCGTGCCCCGGGGCACCACAGTCACCGGCGTACCGTCCGGCTGCCACCCGCGCACCCTCTCCGGCGGCTACTACCCGAACCAGAAGGGCGCCCCGCGCTACGACTGCGACATGCCGTACTGGGTGCTGGAGAACACCCAGCGCACCTTCGCCTTCTCCGTGCGCGTCGACACCGTCGTCCCCGGCGCCACCGGCGCCGTGAGCATCCACCCCCCGTACGGCGAGTTCGGCCAGTACCCCTTCACATTCGACCCCGACCTCACGAACAACACGGCGGTCCTGACCGTCAACTGACCAGCCCGCTGGTGCCGAGCAGCCGTCCGAGCGGCTGCTCGGCACCAGCGTCGGACCAGATAACACGTAACACGTGCAGGCTGTATCAGAAATGAGGTGCACAGGTTCGATGAGCTAGCCTTTTGTAAGCGCCGGCCATCGCCGGGCGAGCAATGTAGGAAATCCTCCGGGAATCCGCTTGCCACGTTTATTTCGCGGACCGCCTGAGATATCCTTGAGAATTATGGTGCATGCTGGTCCAGGCAGAGTCGTTTCCGCCGGCGCCGGTCGTCATCGGGCAGCTGAGTCGCCATGATCTGGGAAATAGTCGCCCTGGGTTTCGTGCTCAGTCTCGACAATCTCCGAGTATCGATCGCGCTCGGCACGCTCCCCTTCGGTTTGAAGCGCGCGGTGCAGGTCGCGCTGACCTTCGGGCTGTGGGACGCGGTCATGCCCCTGGTCGGGATGTTGATCGGTCACCAGATCGGGGAGTCCATCGGAGGCGTCGCCGATGTGGTGGGCGCGGCCGCGCTCGGCGGGTACGGTCTCTACCTCGTCATCTCGTCCCTCCGGAACCCCGAGCCGGACGAGCTGGACCACCCGTGGGCGTTGTTCGGCATCCCGTTGACACTGAGCCTGGACAACTTGCTCGCCGGGGCGAGCCTGGGAGTCCTTGGGCTCTCGCCGTGGTCCTCGGCCGCCGTCTTCGGCGGCATGACGGCGGTGTTGTCGCTGCTCGGGCTGCAACTCGGGCGGGCCGCGGCACGCCTCATCCGGATCCGCTCGGACCTGATGAGCGGGGTCACCTTGATCATCGCCGCCGGGACGCTGCCGTTGTGGCTCGGCAACTGACCCGCGAGTCGGCATGGAGGGCCTCGACCGCCCGGGCGACCAGGTCGTGGTCGGGCGACAGGTAACAGACCGGGTCGGTGCGGGCGGCGTCGCCGGTGAGCAGGAACGCCTGGCAGCGGCACCCGCCGAAGTCCACCTCCCGCCGGGGGCAGCTCCGGCAGGGTTCCGGCATCCAGTCGGTCCCGCGGAACGCGGTCATCACGGGGGCCTCGGCCCAGATCCGCTCCAGCGGGTCCTCCCGCACACTGGCCCGCGGCAACGGCAGGGACTGGGCGGCCGGACAGGGCAGGACGTCGCCGTTCGGCGTCACGGTCAGCTGCCGGGAAGCCCAGCCGCCCATGCAGGGCTTCGGGTAGCGGCTGTAGTAGTCGGGGATGACGTAGATGATGTCCATACGGTCCCGCAACCGCTCGACGGCGGCCCGTACGACGGCCTCGGCCGCTTCGAGCTGGGCCCGGCTCGGCAGCAGCGCGGCCCGGTTTCGCCAGGCCCAGCCGTAGTACTGGGTGTTGGCCAGCTCCACCCGGTCCGCGCCCACCTCCTCGGCCAGGGCGAGCACGTCGGCGACGCGGTCGATGTTGTGCCGGTGCAGCACCACGTTCACCGTGAGCGGCCAGCCCAGCTCCTTGACCACGCCCATCGCCTCGATCTTGCGCCGGAAGGACGGGATCCCGGCGATCCGGTCGGACACGGTCGGCTCGTCAGCCTGGATGCTGATCTGTACGTGATCCAGACCGGCGGCCCGCAACTGCTCGGCCCTCGGACGCGAGAACCCGAGGGCGCTGGTGATGAGGTTGGTGTAGAGGCCCAGGGCATGGGCGTGCGCGACGAGCCGCACCAGGTCGCGCCGCAGCAGCGGTTCCCCGCCGGACAGGTGGCACTGGAGAACTCCCAGGTCCTCGGCCTCGGTCAGCACCCGCAGCCACTCGTCGGTGGTCAGCTCGTCCTGATAGCCGGCCAGGTTCAGCGGGTTGGAGCAGTAGGGGCAGGCCAGCGGGCAGCGGTAGGTCAGCTCGGCGAGCAGCCCGAGGGGGCTAGCCATCGGTGAGCTCCACCCAGCGCCGGGCGACGAGCCGGGCCAGGAACTGCCTGACGTCGTCATCGGGGACGGTCTCGTAGCGCGCGCCCAGCTCGTCCACGATCTCGGCCACGGTGTGCCGCCCGTCGCACAGTTCGAGTATGGCCGCGCCGCTGCCGTTCAGAACCACCACCGCCTCGGGGTGCAGCAGAACCTTACGCTGCCTGGTCCGGCAGAAGGTGAGCCGGACGTGGGCCGCCAACCGGGGCCGGTCCGAGCCGGACACCCCGACGCCGGGCCGGGTCGTGCTGCTGCTCCGGGTCGTGCCGGTACGGGTCGGGTCCATGGTGCTCACTCCACGTAGGCCTGGTCGATGGCGTCCATGAGGCTCCACAGGACGTCGCACTTGAACGACAGCGCGTCGACGGCGCGCGCCTGGGACTCGGCGGAGAGGCAGTGCGCGGTGACCACCTCCAGGGCGTGCTCGCAGTCGCGGGGGGCCTGCTCCAGGCGGGTCCGGAAGTAGGCAAGGCCCTCGGGCGCGATCCACGGGTACCACCGCTCGAACGCGGCGAGCCGCGCCGCCATCAGGTCGGGCGCGAACAGCTCGGTGAGCGAGGACGCCACCGCCTCCACCCACGGCCGGGTCCGGGCGAAGTTCACGTAGGCGTCGACGGCGAACCGCACCCCCGGTACCAGGTGCCGGTGGTCCCGGACCTCCTCACGGGTCAGCCCGGCGGCCTCGGCGAGGCGCAGCCACGCCTCGATGCCGCCCTCGCCCGCGGCAGTGCCGTCGTGCTCGACGATCCGTCGGATCCAGCGGCGACGAACCTCCGGGTCGGGGCAGTTGGACAGGATCGCGGCGTCCTTGCGGGGGATGTTCTCCTGGTAGTAGAAGCGGTTGGCCACCCAGCCCCGGATCTGCCGGCGGCTCAGCCGGCCGGCGTTCATCCGGACGTGGAACGGGTGCTGGTCGTGGTATCGCCGCGAGTGGGCCCGCAGCGTCTCGACGAAGTCGTCGGCGCCGGTTGTGATGGTTGTCGTCGTCACGCTTCTACACCTGGACCTCAAGGCCGTCCATGGCCGCTTCCATGCCGCTCACGAGAATCGTCCGCCCCACACCCGGCGAACGCGCCGTCGGGCGGTGCCGGACCTGGCCCGGCACCGCCCCTCATCCGCTAGTCCTCCAACCGAGCGAGGTACATGGTCACCTCGGCCGCGACTGTGATCTCGTCGAACTCGGGCGTCTCCCACACAGCGAGCTGAGACTCCATGGATTCACCTCCTCTCCGCCGGAATCACGGCAGGCTCCGGTCACGCGCTACGACGGTTCCGGAAGGGCGAACACGATCAGGGCGCTTCCGTGCCCCGCGCCGAGCATGCCGGGGAGGAATCCCTCGGCCCATCCGCCCCAGCCGACCGGCACGGCCACGTACTGCCTGCCGTCGACCATGTAGGTGGTCGGGCTGCTGTGGTGGCCGCTTCCGCACTGGAACTGCCACAGCAGCTCCCCGGTGCGGGCGTCGAGCGCGTTGAACTCCCCGGAGGCCTCGCCGGCGAACACCAGGTCACCGCCGGTGACCAGCGTCGAGGCACACATCGGGAGCTCGTTGCGCCAGCGCCACTTCTCCTCGCCACCCGCGTCGAAGGCGCTGATGGACCCCGCCATGTCCTCGATGTCCACCTGAACGCCCGCGCCCCAGTAGGGAATGCTCTCCTTGAACTCCCGGCGCCGCCGGGTGGCCGTGGCACCGGTGTCCTGGACCGGGACGTAGAAGAGCTCGGTCTTCGGACTGTAGGCCGCATGGGTCCATTCCTTGGCACCGGCCGGACCCGGGTAGAAGTGGACCGGTTCTCCCTCCTTGTCCGGGTACACCTTGGCCGTCACCTGACCGTCCCTCGTGATCGCCCCCCATGTGATGCGGTCGACGAAGGGAGTGATCCGGACCCTCTCGCCGTTCGTGCGGTCGAGGACGAAGAAGTAGCCGTTCTTGTCGAAGTGCCCGAGCAGTTTGCGCCCGTCCTGCTCGAACAGAATGCACTCGCCGATGCTGTCGTAGTCCCACACGTCGTGCGGGGTGCACTGGTAGTGCCAGCGGATCTGACCGCTGTCCACGTCCACGGCGATGATGCTGTCGGTGAAGAGGTTGTCGCCCTCGCGGACCTCTCCGTCGAAGTCGGGCGCCGGGTTGCCGGTGCCCACGTACAGCAGGTTCGTCTCCGGGTCGAAGGTGCCGGTGATCCAGCAGTTCGCCCCGCCCCGTGCCCAGGCCTCGCCGTCGGCGGGCCAGGTCTCCGAGCCGGGCTCCCCGGGCTTGGGTACCGTGTAGCAGCGCCACTGGTGCTCGCCGGTTTCGAGAGCGAACGCGTCGAGGTGGCCGCGTACGCCGAACTCGCCACCGGAACTTCCGACGATGACCATGTTCTTCACGACCAGCGGGGCGAGCGTGGCGCTCTCCCCGGCCCGGACGTCCCCGTAGGTCTTGTCCCAGACCCGCTTGCCGGTGGTGGCGTCGAGCGCGAGCACACGAGCATTCGCCGTGACGAAGAAGACCTTCCCCTGAGCCACGGCGACCCCACGGTTCACGTTCCCGCAGCACAAGGACACGTCGAAGGGGACCGCGTGCTTGTACCGCCAGATCTCCACACCCGTCTTGGCGTCGAGCGCCCAGACCCAGCCGTCCCAGCCGGAGAGGAACATGACTCCGTCGACGACGATCGGGGCGGCCTCGAACGAGTAGGTCGACGCGCCCGCGATCAGTCCGGTCGTACCGGCCTGGAAGACCCAGGCGGGGACCATGCGCTTGACGTTCTCCGTGTTGATCTGGTCCAGCGGGCTGTACCGTTGCCCGTCGTAGGCGCCGTAGTAGGTGAGCCAGTTCTGGGGTTCCTGGCGGGCGTTGAGTATGCGCTCGTAGTCGACACCGGCCACTACCGGCGGCGCGACGTCCCCGCCCGCGACCTTGCCGCTCAGGCTTCCCTGATCGACAGCCTCACCCGCGTCGACGTAGTCGGCGTAGTCGACGGTCATTTCCTCCACCTCCTGCTTCTGCCTACGGCCGCGGCTGTTCGGGACGGTCGAGGCGAGCCTCCGGCGGAGCGTCTCCCAGGACCACTATGGACCCGGTCAGACCCCGGCCCTCGTCATTGCCCGTGGGCGAGGCGAACCAGTAGTAGCCCGGACCGTCGAGGTTGAGGTGCGCGTGCCCGTGCGAATGGTTCACCAGCCAGATGAACTTCCTGTCGCCGTTGCTCGGCAGCAGTGCGCAGTGCGTGTTCTTGTCGTCATTGACGAGCTCCAGCTCGATATCGCCTCCGTGGGGCATGACCAGAATAGAAGGATCCCAGGTCAGCTCATCCGGGTGGATGCGAATGGTGGCCTTCATACGGCCGTCCGGTTCCTCGGTGGCCTGCCCGATGCTTCCGGTTCCCAGCACTTGACCCAGCGCTGCTTTGTTCTGTGTGGCCAACCCGAGCTTGTCCAGTAGGTCGGCTCGCTCGTGCGCGGTCGTCGTCATCGGGGTTTCTCTCCCCTCATCCGATTCCCTGTATTTCCCTCTTCGCGCCGCGTGGCGCCCGGCTGCAATCGGTAACTCAAGGAGCGCGCCACGCTGAATGGATAACAGCGGAAAGGATGTGAAATCTGTAGTCAAGAAACACGCTACGCCGGACGGATCACACCGACAAGGCGCGTCCTGGTGCGGGCCGACTCATGCCGTTCGGCCGCGACCATCTGCCGTTCGTCACCGATGTGCCACCGTTGAGAGCAGCCGGGCCGCACTGCGACGCGTCGATCAAGCGAGGTCGTACCGGTCGAGGTTCATGACCTTGGTCCAGGCGGCGACGAAGTCCCGCACGAACTTCTCCTGTGCGTCATCGCTCGCGTAGACCTCCGCGACGGCACGCAGCTCGGAGTTCGAGCCGAACACGAGGTCGACCCGGCTACCGGTCCACTTGACCTCGCCGGTGGCGCGGTCGCGCCCCTCGAAGGTTTCCGCATGCGCGGATGTCGGCTTCCATTCCGTGCCCGTGTCGAGCAGGTTCACGAAGAAGTCGTTGGTCAGCGACCCGGGCGCCGAGGTGAGGACACCCAGCGGCGACTGCTGGTGGTTGGCGCCCAGCACCCGCAGGCCACCCACGAGGACGGTCATCTCGGGAACGCTCAGGTCCAGCAGGTTCGCGCGGTCGACCAGCAGGTGCTCCGACGGCAGCCGGCCGGCCTTGCCACGGTAGTTGCGGAACCCGTCCGCGGTCGGCTCAAGCGCGGCGAAGGACTCCACATCGGTCCACTCCCGCGTCGCGTCCGTGCGTCCCGGACTGAAGGGGACCTGGACGTCGTGGCCGGCGGTCCTGGCGGCCTGCTCGACGGCGGCGGCTCCGCCGAGCACGATGAGGTCGGCCAGCGAGATCTTCTTGTTCCCGGTCTGGGAACCGTTGAAGGACTCCTGGATCTCCTCCAGTGTGCGCAGCACTCGTGCCAGCGTTTCGGGGTCGTTGACCTCCCAGCCCCGCTGCGGCTCAAGGCGGATGCGCGCGCCGTTCGCCCCACCCCGTTTGTCGCTGACGCGGAACGTCGAGGCCGACGCCCACGCGGTCGAGACGAGCTGGGAGACGGACAGCCCGGAGGCGAGGATCCGGCTCTTGAGCGCGGCGATGTCCGCGGCACCGACGAGCCCGTGGTCCACGGCCGGGACCGGGTCCTGCCAGAGCAGCGTCTCCCGGGGAACCAGCGGTCCGAGGTAGCGCTGGATCGGGCCCATGTCGAGGTGCGTCAGCTTGAACCAGACCCGGGCGAACGCATCCGCGAGCTGGTCCGGGTTCTCCAGGAAGCGGCGCGAGATCGGCTCGTAGACGGGGTCCGACCGAAGCGCGAGGTCCGTCGTCAGGATCGTCGGGGCGTGTGTCGTCGACGGATCGTGGGCGTCCGGCACGGTGCCGGCCCCGCCGCCGTCTCTCGGGATCCACTGCCACAGACCGGCGGGGCTCAGCTCCAGGTCCCACTCGTAGCCGAACAGGGTCTCGAAGAAGCCGTTGTCCCATCTCGTCGGGGTGGGTGTCCACGTACCCTCAAGCCCGCTGGAGATGGCGTCCCTGCCCTTTCCGGTGCCGTAGCTGCTCTTCCACCCCAGTCCCTGCTCCTCAAGGGGGGCGCCCTCGGGTTCGGGGCCGAGGCAGGCGACCGGGTCGGCCGCGCCGTGGGTCTTGCCGAACGTGTGACCGCCCGCGATCAGCGCGACGGTCTCCTCGTCGTTCATCCCCATGCGCCGGAACGTCTCGCGAATGTCCCGGGCCGCGGTGACCGGGTCCGGGACGGTGTTCGGGCCCTCCGGGTTGACGTAGATGAGGCCCATCTGGTCGGCGGCCAGAGTGCTCTCCAGCTCCCGGACGCCGCCGTGACGTTCGTCGCCGAGCCAGGCGTGCTCGGGACCCCAGTAGACGTCCTCGGCGGGCGCCCAGACGTCCGCCCGGCCACCGGCGAAGCCGAAGGTCGTGAGGCCCATCGTCTCCAGGGCGCGGTTGCCCGCGAAGATCATCAGGTCGGCCCAGGAGATCCTGCGGCCGTACTTCTTCTTCACCGGCCAGAGCAGCCGGCGCGCCTTGTCGAGATTGCGATTGTCCGGCCAGCTGTTCAGCGGCGCGAAACGCTGCATGCCGGCGCCGGCGCCACCACGGCCGTCGACGATGCGATATGTACCTGCGCTGTGCCACACCATCCGGATCACGAGCGGCCCGTAGTGGCCGAAGTCGGCCGGCCACCACTCCTGCGACGTCGTGAGCACCTCGTCGACGTCCCGCGCCAGGGCGTCGAGGTCGAGCGTCCGGAACTCCGCGGCATAGTCGAAGTCCTCGCCCATGGGGTCGGCTATGGCGGGGTGTTTCCGGAGCATCGCCAGGTCGAGCCGGTCCGGCCACCAGTCGCGGTTGCTCGGGCCCCCCATCGCGTGACTGCGGTGCCCGGCAGGGGCAGAGAGGCCGAGGCCGCCCGCGCCCCCCACGTTCATCCCGCCGTCAACGGCGTCCGCACTGTCAGACACGGGACTCTTCCTTCCGGGAACAGAGGTCGGGTCCTTCCGGGAACAGAGGTCGGGCCGGGGCACTCAGATGCCCAGCGCACGACGCACGGCCGGCGCGTGCCGCCGGGAAACCGGCACCATGGCGTTCGCCCGGTCGTCCATGACCAAGGACAGCTCGCCCTTGAGCCCGCGCTCCACCTCCCTGATGCGGCTGAGGTTGACCACATACCGGCGGTGAACCCGCAGGAAGCCGACATCCGCCAGCTCACCTTCGAGTCTGTCCAGACTCAGCGAGGTGGCTCGCAATCGCCCCCGGTCGGTGGAGAGCCAGACGTCGTTCCCCTGCGATTCGGCGAAGGAGACCTCCGGCAGCCGCAGCAGCACCATCCGGTTGTCCCGCACCGCGACCAGTCGGCGCGGCTGCGCCCGCAGATGCACGACCCGCTCCGCCTGGGGCAACTGCGCCCCGTCGGTGGCACCGAAGGAGACCAGGTTCCCGATCAGGCGTCCGGATGAGAAGACGGGCCGGATGCTGATCGATGTCGGTTCGTCGGCGAGGTGGGCGAAGATCTGCGTCGAGCCGACCCAGTCAGGATTGTGGACCGCCTGCCCAGTGGCATACCGGGCGGCAGTGATCAGTTCGGGCAGCCCGGGGTTCCATCGCAGCGTGGGGTCGACCGCCGGCGTGCATGCCGGGACCCCCAGGAGCACGCTTGCCATGTCATCGGCGATCACCACCTTGCCCGCGGTGTCGACCGCGGCGAGTGCCGCACCGGACTGTGCCCTGGCCTGGGTGTAGGCCGCGACCAACTCGGCACCGCTGTCCCGGGCGCGCCTCTTCAGGGGGCCCTGGGTCATGGCGGCCGCGTTCGCCAGCCAGCTTTCCGTCGACGCGGGAAGCCGGCTGCGCCAGCGGCAGACATTCAGGACCGCGATCGGTTCCCTGGTCACCACGTCGCGCACCGCGATGCCCGCGCCGACCCAGTCGTGAAGCACCTGGCACCAGTGCTCCGCACCCCTGATCGTCACCGGGCCGTGCGCCTCCAGCGCCGTGCCCATGCCGTTCGTGCCGACCGCGCACTCGGACCAGCAGAACCAGGGCGCCAGGTTGGGGTCGCCGGCTCTGGCGAGCGTGGCTTGGTCACCCCACTCGGCCAGGATCCGGCCGGTGGCATCGGCGACAGTGACGACGCCACCGAGGTTGCCCACTTCGTGTGCCAGGGAGGCAGCACGAAACCCCAGCTCAGCGAATACGACATCGCGCTCCGGCGTGTGGTCGAGCTCCGCGACGGCCACCGGGGCCTCTGTGAGGTGAGGATCGACCCGGTATTGCTCTCGGCAGCGATGCCAGGAGATCGCCACCAGGGGCCGGACATCCGGGACCTGATCCTCGCCCTGCACGAACCGTTCCCACGCCGCGAGCACGGTGCCGCCGTCCAGGTTCGCCGAGCCGCGCTCAAGCCGATGTACATCGCTCATGGTTCAGAACCACCCTGGTCCATCCCCGACACTCGACGGCGCGCGCACCATGCGCCGGTCGCCGCTCGTCGCGGCCGGCCCTGCGGCGGACCGGGCCCTTCGTCGCGCGTCTTCGTGCTTCGTCACTCGTTCCAGGCTGTGTCACAGACCTGCACTCCCCACCCTAGGTACCGTTGTCGGCCTGTGCACGCCCCTCTCCAGGCCACGTGCGCGATATGCCGCGTCCAGGCCGGCCGGGGTCAGCACACGCGCGGGCGAGGCACGCGGCTCACAGCACTCGGTCCACCCGGTAGACCGGCACCGGGAGCTGTCCCTGCCGATCATCGGCTTCGCCCTGCGTCCGCTGCTCCGACCCCTTCTGACTTGCATGTTTCTACGGTGTGCCGACACGTACCCGTCCCCACCGCACACGAGGAAGTGGCGCACATGGCATCCGGAACCACCACCGCCGTCCGCTGGGCCGGCCGCTACCACGAGCACGGTGAGGCCGGGATGCACGACCGTTCCAGCCGGCCCCACCGCCAGCCACGCCGCACCCCCGGCTGCCGTCGAGGCCCAGGTCGTGCGCCTGCGCCGCGAACACCGGATCGGACCGGATCGGACCGGTACGTCTGGCAGCCCGCTGCGGCATCGCCGCGTCCACCGCCCACCGCATCCAGGCCCGGCACCAGCTGCCCGCCCTGGCCATGCGGGACCGGGCCACCGGCGAACCCGTCCGCCGCCACGAACGCCGCCGCCACGGCGAACTGATCCACATCGACGTCAAGAAACTCGGCCGCATCCCCGACGGCGGCGGGCACAAAGTCCTCGGCCGGGCCGCCGGCCGCCGCAACCGCACCGGAACCGGATATGCCTACCTGCACACCGCGCTGGACGACCACTCCCGTCTGGCCCACACCGAGGACCTGCCCGACGAAACCGCCCCGATGAGCGTGGCCGTCAGCCGGTCGACGAAGACCAGGTGGTGACGGGCTCCAGTCCCTGCGGCCCGCTTCCTGACCCCGCCTCGCGCAGCATGGCGACGCCCCTCGACCCCGGCCTGCCACGGCATGGCCAACTCCCCAACCAGACAGACAAGCTGACGCCGAGAGATATCCGTGAACACCCAATGCGCGAGAACCGCCCGATTGACCATGCTCGCCACAGTCGGATCAGGCCACCTGCCAACAACGACACCGAACCCGCTGTCACGCACCAACTCGTCGGTCCGGGGTGGTTGTCCCGGGTTGGTGTGGCGGTGGGGGGTTCGTCAGGAGGGCTTGGCGGGGGCAGCGCGGGTGGGCGGTGTTGTTGCGGCGGGTGCTCTTTGCGGAGGTGATG
>NZ_BMUI01000055.1 GCF_014650115.1 Streptomyces olivaceoviridis
CCTCCGACCATGGCCTTGATCCGCTCGCGCTCGGTCGGCGTACGACCCGTGGTGGGGTCGACGGTCACGTCACCGACGGTGAAGATGCCGAACTGCATCTGTCCTCCACCCTTCCAACAGGTTGATGTTTCAACTATACCCCGGCAACACGGTCGCCCCCGCACGTATTCCGCAGCTCAGCAGGGGTGGGCCGGCACCCCGGTCGCCGACGCCCACGCCACCCGGCAGCTCCTGGAGGAGACCGGTCCCGGCCCGGAGACCCCGCTCGCCGGCGACGCCGGTGCCGGGGAGCCGTGCGCGAGGCCCGCCCGCTTCCCCGGCTCCGCACGCGTCCGGGCGGTGCCCGGCACACGGGCCGCGGCCTCGGCGGCCACCGATCACCCGGTCCGCCAGCGCTCGCGACCGCGCTCCCCCCGGGTCCTCGGACCCGCACCGTCACCCGCTCGGCTCACCCCGATGGCCGCCGTCCGGCCCACCCGCCAGGGTCGCAAGCAAAAGCCCGGTGTCGACGCCGAAGGGGCCGGTGATGCGCCGCTATCCGCCCATCGCCGATCACGGTCTCACCGGAGACCCGCGGACCCGCGCGCCGGTCCCCGCCGGGGCCGTGCCCGACCGGCCGTGCTCTGTGCGGTCCGACTCGCCGGGCGCCTCCGCCGCTCACCGCACGGTCCCGCGCCGCGCGAGCGGACCGGCCGCCGCGGTCCCCGCCCCCGACGCCCCGGGCGCCGCCGCCGGCGCGCGGGGCCAGGCCCGGCGATGTCGTCGCCACACGGCAGCGAGGACCTGTCGGCCACCGTGCTGGAGGCGCTGTTCACCCAGGCGCCCATGGGGCTGTACGTGTTCGACGAACAGCTGCGGGTCGTGCGCTACAACACCGCGCGGCGCGGGGTGCGCGGACTGCCCGGCGACGCGGTGCTCGGGCGGCGGCTCGACGAGGTCGCGGAGGGGTTCCACGATCCCGAACTGCTCCCGCTCGCCCGTCAGGTGCTCACGGGAGAGGCGCGGGTACGGGACCGCCTGATGCGCGGCCGCCCTCCCGGTGGCCCGGACCGGGAGACGGTGCTCTCGGTGTCGGCCTTCCGGGTCCGCCCCCGTGGCGGACACGTCCTGGGCGTCGCCGTCGTGGAGGACGTCTCCGCCCGCCGGCACGCGGCGGACCGGCTGGACATCCTGCACGGCGCCCACCAGGCCATCGGCACGAGCCTGGACGTGCGGGACACGGCGGACGCGCTGGCCGAGGTGGTGGTGGAACGGTTCGCGGACGCGGTGTCGGTGGACGTGCTGGACGAGGCGGTGCGCGGCGCCGCGCTGTCCGGCGGGCCGGTCGACGCGGACGTGCCCCTGCGCCGGGTCGCCTTCCGCTCGGTGAACGACCCCGCCCGGCGGGCCCCCTCGGACACGCTGGACACCTTCCCCTTCCCCACGCCCTTCAGCCGGAGCCTGCAAGACGCCTCACCCGGCTCGTCACCCACCTGGCACCGGACGAGCCGTGGCTGGCCACCGACCCCGAGCGGGCCCGGCTGCTGATCGACGCGGGTGTCCACTCGTTCCTGATCACCCCGCTGGTGGTGCGCCGCACCGTCCTCGGGGTCGTCTGCTTCTACCGGCACCGTGACCCCCGGCCGTACGACGAGGACGATCTCTGCCTGGCCGAGCAGCTGGCCCAGCGTACGGCGCTCAGCATCGACAACGCCCGCAGCTACGCCCGCGAGCGCACCATCGCGACCGGCCGGCACCGCCATCTGCTGCCCCGCACCCCGCCGCGGCTGACCGTGGTCGACACGGCCGCCCTCCACCTGCCCGGCACCAGGGGCGGCGGCGGGGACTGGTACGACGTCATCCCCCTCTCCGGCAGCCGGGTGGCCCTGACCGTCGGCGACGTCACCGGCAGCGGCATCGAAGTGGCCGCCGCCATGGGCCAGTTGCGCACCGCGCTGACGACCCTCGCGGTCCGGGACCCGGCGCCGGAGGAGCTGCTCTCCTGCCTCGACGAGACCACCGTCTCGCTGACGCGGGACACGGGCGAGCCGGTCAGGGCGTCCTGCCTGTACGCGGTGTTCGACCCGGTGACCCGCGCCTGTACGGCCGCCAGCGCGGGGCACGCGCCCCCGGTGGTCCTCGGCGCGCTCGGCGATCCCCTGGCCCTCGAACCGCCCGCCGGCCCACTGCTCGGCACGGGGCGCGGCGGGTACGAGGCGGTGCGCGCCGAACTGCCGGACGGCAGCCTGTTGGCGCTGTACACCAACGGTCTCGTCCGCGCGGCGCAGGGCGCCCGGCAGATCCTGCTGCGCGTCCTGAGCCATCCCGACCGCCCCCTGCGCCGGCTCGCCGACGACGCGGTGTACGCCCTCCTGCCCAGCCAGGGCGAGGACGACGCCGTTCTGCTGCTCGCCCGTACCCGCGGCCTGGCGGAGGAGCGGCTCGCCGAATGGACGCTGCCCAAGGATGCGGCCGTCGTCGGCACCGCCCGCCGGCTCGCCCGGCACCAGCTCGCGCACTGGGGGCTGGAAGACCTGGCCTTCACGACCGAACTGATCGTCAGCGAACTGGTCACCAAGGCCATCCGGTACGGCAGTCCGCCGATCCGGCTGCGCATGATCCGCGACCGGAGCCTGATCTGCGAGGTGTCCGACGGCAGCAGCACCGCGCCCCACCTGCGCAACGCCCGCGCCATCGACGAGGGCGGCCGAGGACTGTCGCTCGTCGCCCGGCTCGCCGCCCGCTGGGGCACCCGGTTCGGACGCCGGGGCAAGACGATCTGGTGCGAGCAGGAGCTGGACGGCGGCTGAACGCCGGGGCCCTTCCGAGCCACCGTGGCCGGCCGATGCCGTACCGGCCCGGCGGTACGGTGAACCGGGGGTTCCGGCAGGCGTACGGCATGCTCCAGCGGGAAATACCCGAACAGCGCGCTCGGGTACGGGTGCGCACGGGGAACGGACGGGGGAGGGAGCGGGCGCATGCGTGCGACCGTGCTCGATGTGGTGCGGGACGTCATCGACCGACACGCGCCGGAGGAACGGCAGTTGGTCGACGACCTGGCGGGCCTGGACTACGGTCTGGTGGTACGGCGGACGCGGCGGGCGTCCTCCGGCGGTCGGTCCGACCCGCTGGGCTTCGGCCTCGACACCGTCGCGGCCATGGTCACCCCCCTGGTCCTGCTGGTGGTCGACGAGGCGTGCCGCGCCGCCGTCGCGGACGGCACCGGGCGGCTGGTGAACCGGGCCGCGACCGCCCTGGGGCGGCTGCGCCCGTCCGCCCGCCGCCCGGCCGCCCCGCCCGAGGTGCCCCGTCTCGACCGGGAGCAACTGGCGTCCGTACGGCGGCGGGTGCATGAGGAAGCGGTCCGGCGCGGCTTCTCCGACGCCGACGGCCTCGCGGACGGCGTGGTCGCACGGCTGGCCCTGGCGGGCGCGGACGAACCGCGCGCCGACCGGCGGGGCGAGGACGGGGCGGTCCGGTGAGCGGAGCCACGGAGGCGGCCTTGCCCCGCCCGGTGCCCGCGCCGCAGGCCCCCGATCCGGGCGTGCTGCCCGCCGGGACCTCCCTGCGCTTCCTCGTCCTCGTCGTCGCGATGGCGGCGGCCACGGTCGAGATGCTGACCGGCCTCCTGCGGCCGTACCCGGCCCAGAACGTCGCGTTCCTCTGCGAGTTCGCGGCGGGCTACGACCCGGGCGGCAACGTCATCGACAACGTGACGCGCAGCAACGCCCACGCGGAGGCGATCAAGGAGTGCGCCCAGGGCGCCCCCGTGACGCCGCAGTGGTACGGCCTGGCCGGCAGTGTCGTCGTCCTGCTGGTGGCCGCGGCCGTCTACCTGCTGCTGCCGCGCTGGAAGCGGCGGCGGCACGGTCTGGTGCCGCTGCACGGCCGGGACCCGCAGGGCGAGGTCCGGGCCGAGGTCGCCCGGCTGGCCGGGCTCGCCGGAGTGCGCGCCCTGCCCGACCTGGTGGTCGACCTGACGGCGTTCGACGCCGGCGCGGTCGTCTTCGGCCGGGCGGGCAGGCGCACCCTCTGCCTCGACAACGGCCTGCTGCACGTCCGCCGCTCCGACCCGGCCCGCTTCCAGGCGGTGCTCCTGCACGAACTGGCCCACCTGCGCCACCGGGACGTGGACATCGCGTACGCCGTGACGGCCCTGTGGCGGGCCTTCCTCACCCTGGCCGCCGTCCCGTTCACCCTCGTGCTCGGCGGGAGCCTCGTCGCGGCGCAGTTCGGCTGGTTCATGGGCGCCGACGCCGTCTTCTGGCCCGCCTCCCGGCCGTACATGGTCCGGGAGATCGCGACCGCCGGGTTCCTGTTCCTGCTGGTCGCCCTGGCCCGCGCGGACACCCTGCGCCACCGCGAGCTGTACGCCGACCGGGGGGCCGTGGCGCTGGGCGCCGATCCCGGCGTCTGGCGGGCGCGGGCCGAGAGAGCGGGGACACAGGACGGCCCGGCGCGGAGCGTCACGGCGTTGTGGCGCAGTCACCCGTCGTGGGCGGAGCGGCGCCGCGCGCTGGAGGACCCGGCGGCCCTGTTCGCCCTGACGGACGTGCCGTTGTTCCTGCTCGGGGCGGTGACCCTGGTCACCGGCAACGCGCTGAGCGACCGGTGGGACGCGCTTCCGGCCGCCTGGGTCGTCGGGGGTCTGGCGGCGGCCCTGTTGACGGTCTCGGTCTGGCGCGCGGCCCTGTACGCCGCGCACCGGGGCGTTCCCGGCCCGTCGGGTGTGCGGGCCGGCTCGGCGCTCGGACTCGGCCTGGTGTGCGGGGAGTTGCTGTCCGGGTCGAGCATCGGTCCGGGCTGGTGGCCCGCCCACCCGGAACCCCTGCTCTTCCCGCTCCTCGGGGGCGTGGCCTACGTCTGCTGGCTGGCCCGGTGCGCCCGGCTGAGCCTGCGGGACACCCCGGGCACACCGCGCGCGCTGCGCGGAGCGGTGCTCGTCGCGGCCGTCGCGGGGTGCGTCGTGGCGGCGGCCGGTCTGAGCTGGTGGATGGGCGCGGGCAAGCTGCTGCTGGCCGGGGACCTGTACCAGGCGGGCGGTCTGGAGCAGGACATCCGCCGGATGTTCCCCGGCCCGTGGGGGACGCGGCAGTACGCGGCGGTGCTGCCCTGGATCGCCTCGGTCCTCACGAGCCTGAGCGTCGCGGGCTCGACCCCCGTGATCGTGGCGGCGGCGGTGGTGCTGTGGGTGTACCCGGCCGTACTGCTGCTCGGACGGCCTCGGGCGACGGGGCTGCGCTCCACGCTCCTCGCCGGCCTGGCCGGGGGCGTGCTCGGGGTCGCCGCCGTGGCGGTGGCGATGGCGTACGTCCACTCCTGGCGCCCTCCGCTCGGCGAGCGGGGCACGGCCTTCGGTGTCGTCTTCATGTGGTGGCGGACCGTCGCCCTGTGGACCGGCGTGGCCGTGACGGCGGCCGTCGTCGCCGTGACCACCCGCACCCACCGGCTGCCCCGCGCCCTGACCGCCGCCGGCATCGCCCAGATCCTGGCGCTGGCGGGGCAGTTCCTGCTCCAGTCCGCCGACGGCTGTCTGGGCCCGCTGCGGGTCATGGGCGACAGCTGCCACTGGCTGCCGGGGGCGTCCTGGTCGCTGACCGAACTCCTGGTGCAGACGGCCGCACCGGCGATGTTCGGCGCCGCCCTGGTCGCCGCACCCCTGGCCCGGGTCCCCCGCGCCCGAAGGCCCCCGGCGCCCGCCGAGGCAGTACGGCGGTCCTGGCCGACCCGCGTCACCGTGGGCGCCGTCGCCGTCCTGGCCGTGGCGTCGTCCGTCGTGGCCGTGCGTTCGGTGACGGGCCACGACACAGCCCTGGCGGTGCCCGACCGTCCACCGGCCGCCGGCACCGGCGAACGCGTGCGCAGCTTCCAGCTACTGGCCTGGTTCAAGACGAGCGGCCAGGCCGACATCGTCGCCATGGCCTCTCGCTACACCGCGTTCGCGAAGTGGTTCAAGGAGTCGACGGACGCGGAGACCGGTGCCATCGACGGGGACACCCTGCGCCCCGTCTGCGCCGGCCTCGCCCGCGACACGGCCACCGCCCGGCGCCATCTGGGCGTCCCCGACCCGGAACTGGGCCGCGCGTGGTCCACGCTGCTGACCAAGAGCCGGGACGCGGCCCGCGAGTGCACGTCCGTACTCGACTCGGAGACCGACGACGTGCGGCGCAACACGAAGATGCTGGAGGACCTCGTCGCCGCGTACGAACAGGCGACCAGGACCGTCCCAGCCCTGACGAAACGCGTCACCACCGCGCTGGAGCAGTGGCCGCAGTGGAAGAAGACCGGCTGACCGGCCCGCCCCGACGCCGACCCTCCTGTGCGGTTGTCGTCCGTCGGCCGGCACGGGATGCTGAGGGGGCACGGAGGGAAGCGGTGTCATGGATCGTTTTCCGCATGCCGCCAACGTCGATTTCCACAGTCCGCTGGATCTCTCCAAGGCCGCCGCCGCGGTACTGGACGCCGAAGGCCGCGTCTCCGGATGGGGATCCTCGGCCCAGCGCTTGCTCGGGCATTCCCCCGAGGAGGTGCTCGGGCAGCCGGCTGCCCGGCTGCTGGCCGCGACCCCCGGGCAGCGACTGTCCACCCTGTGCAAGCTCTGCAAGGGGCACACGCCCCGCGGCACCGTCCTGGACCTCTGCTGCCGGGACGGACGGATCCTGCGCGCGGCCGTGACGTTCGGCCCACTCGCGCACCGGGGCGCCGCCGCGACCGTCGTGGTCGCGGCCGACCTGGACACGCTGCGCGGCTGGGAGGCGCAGCTGGCGATGGTGCAGGGGCTGGCGACCGAGTCCGACGTGGGCCTGACGATCTTCGACACCGACATGCGCGTCGTCTGGGGGAACGTCTCCACCGATCTGGAGCTGGCGGGGATCGCCCCGTACATCGGCCGGCCGGCCGCGGATCTCTTCCCCGAGGGCGAATTCATCTCCCGCCACCACCCTCCGGACGAGGACCAGATCATGGAGCACGTCCTGACGACGGGCGAACCGATCATGGGCATGCACTACCGCGGGCGTGCTGCCTCCGATCCGGTGCGCGAGCACGTCTGGTCCTGCTCGTACCACCGGCTGGTGGACGCCCGAGGGGAACTGCTGGGGCTCTTCGAGGAGTCCCTGGACATCACCGACCGCTACCGCGCCCAGGAACGGCTGTCACTGCTCGTACGGGCCGGAAAGCGCATCGGTGCCTCGCTGGACGTGCGTCGTACGGCCGCGGAGCTCGGGGACGTGGCGGTACCGCAGCTGGCCGACGAGGTGCTGGTGGACCTGCCGCCGGCGGTCATCGAGGGGCGGCAGCCGCCCACGGGCTCGGCGCCGGGACACGGTCTGCTGCGGATGCACGGCCGGACCCCGGAGGAGTTCCGGACCAGCCCCGTCTCCTACCCGCCCTCGTCACCGCAGGCCCAGAGCCTGGCCACCAGCCGCCCGGTCGTCGACGCCTCCCCGCCGGGGACACGGGACGGCACGGGACCGGCCGCCTCGCACTGCTGCCTCTTCGTCCCGCTGCTCACCCGCGACGCGGTCCTGGGCCTCGCCACCTTCCGGCGCAGCAGCAACCCCGACCGCTTCGGGCCCGAGGAGCAGACGCTCGCGGTGGAACTGGCCGAGCGGGCCGCCGTCGGCATCGACAACGCCCGCCGTTACACCAGCCAGCACGCGGCGGCCCTGGTCCTGCAACGGAGCCTGCTTCCCCGGCACCTGCCCGAGCAGAGCGCGGTCGACGTGGCGTACCGCTACCTCCCCGCCGACAGCCGGGTGGGGGTGGGCGGCGACTGGTTCGACCTGATCCCGCTGTCCGGAGCCAGGGTGGGCCTGACCGTCGGCGACGTGGTGGGCCACGGGGTACACGCCGCCGCGACCATGGGCCGGCTGCGCGCCACCGTACGGACCCTGGCCCTGCTGGACCTGGACCCGGCCGAGCTGCTCACCCGGCTGGACGGCCTGGTCGCGCAGGACTCGGAATGCGATGCCGATGACGGGCTGGGCGACGAGACGCTCGGGGTGACCTGCCTGTACGCGATCTACGACCCGGTCGGCGGCCGGTGCGTCTGGGCGAGCGCGGGCCATCCCCCGCCGATCGTGGCCGACGCCAGCGGCTCGGTGGCCTTGTCCGCGCTGGCGCCGGGGCCGCCTCTGGGGCTGGGCGGCCTGCCCTACGAGAACGTCGAGCTGAGTCTGTCCAGCGGCAGCGTCGTGGCGTTCTTCACCGACGGCGTCGTGGAGGACCGGCACACCGACATCGACAGCGGAATCGACCGCCTGGCCCATGTGCTCACCTGGCAGCGGTGCCCGCTGGAGGAACTGTGCGACCGCGCGCTGTCGTCCCGGCCTCCCGGCCCGCAGGCGGACGATGCCACGCTGCTGCTGGTCCGCACCCGGCGGCTCGGCGCCGACCGCGTGGCGGACCTGGAACTGCCGCCGGATCCTGCCATGGTGGCGCACGCCCACACGGACACCGAGCGCCAACTGACGGACTGGGGCCTGTCCGACCTGTCGTTCAGCGCGGCACTCGTGGTGAGCGAGCTGGTCACCAACAGCATCCGGTACGCCACCGGGCCCGTCACGCTGAGGCTGATCAGGGACCGCTGCCTGCTGTGCGAGGTGTCCGACAACGCGCACACCGCACCCCATCTGCGGCGGGCGCGCCGGGACGAAGAGGGTGGCCGCGGCCTCTTCCTCGTCGCCCAGATGTCCCAGCGCTGGGGGACGCGCTACACCGCGTCCGGGAAGACCATCTGGGCCGAGCTGGCGATTCCCTGAGTCGGCGCTCCCGGACCCCGGGGGGGGTGGCGAAGGCCGGGCCGGCGAGGAGGACGGTGGCATGCGCTCGATCGGCGTCGGCTGCCCCACCGTGGTGTTATCAAGGGTGTATGGAGGTATTTTCCGGGCGCTCCCGCAGCCCGGAACATCATCCGCCCGTGGGACGCCCGCGTGAACATCGCGCTCGCCTGCTGAACCTGCGCAGTGCGGCCGGCCAGGTGTTCCTTCTCCAGGTCGTCATCGTGGTCCTGCTGGTCGCCGCCACGGTGGTGGGCGCGATCCTCCAGGCGGCGAGTCACGCTCTTCAGCAGGGGCGACGGGCGTCGGTGATCGCGGCCCAGTCCTTCGCGAACGCCCCGGGCACGGCGGCGGCGCTGCGGAGCCGGGACCCGTCAGCGGTGCTCCAGCCACGGGCCGAGGCGGCGCGCAAGCGCGCGGGCATGGACTTCGTCGTCGTCATCAGCACGACGGGGATTCGTTACACGTACCCCTACCCGCGGGAGATCGGGAAGAAGTTCGTCGGCACCATCGGACCCGCGTTGCGGGGCCGTACCGTCGTCGAGCAGGCCGGCGGGCCGCCCCTGCCCGCGGGCAGGGGGACGACCGTGCAGGCCGTGGTCCCGGTGACGGACTCGCGTGGCAAGGTGGTCGGCCTGGTCTCCGCCGGACTCACGGTCAGGACCGTCGCGGCACTGTGGCTGCCGCAGCTGCCGATCATCCTGGGCAGTGGCACGGCCGCGCTGGCGCTGGCCACGGCGGGCACGACGCTGGTGTCCCGGCGGCTGCGGCGGCACACGCACGGCTTGTCCCCGGTGGAGCTGGCGCAGTTGTACGAGCACCACGACGCGGTCCTGCACGCGGTGCGGGAGGGGGTGCTGATCACCGGTGCCGACGGACGACTGCTGTTGGCGAACGACGAGGCGACGCGGCTGCTCGGACTGCCGGGGGACGTACAGGGGCGTCCGGTGCGGGAGCTGGGACTGCCGGAGCCGGTCATGCGCCTGCTGTCGTCGCCGGAGGCGGTCACCGATGAGGTGCACCGCGCGGGGAACAGGCTGCTGGCGGTGAACAAGCGGCCGACGTACCCGCGAGCCGACCGGGGAGGCAGCGTGGTGACCCTGCGGGACACCACGGAACTGGCGGCGGTCTCGGGGCGCGCCGAGCTCGCGCGGGAGCGGCTGGACCTGCTCTACGAGGCGGGCGTGGGGATCGGTACGACGCTGGACGTGGAGCGTACGGCCCAGGAGCTGGCCGACGTGGCGGCGCCGCGGTTCGCCGACCTGGTGACGGTGGATCTGCTCGACGCGGTGCTGCGGGGCTGGGAGCCGACCGCAGAGGGCTGGCGGCAGCTGCGCCGGGCGGCGATCGGCGGCGCACAGCGGATGATCCCGGTGTACCCGCTGGGCGAAGTGATCACCTTCTCGGCCCGGAGCCCTCAGACGCGGACCTTGCAGGAGGGGCGGGGCGTGCTGGAGGCGGACCTGCGGCAGGCCCACGGCTGGCTGGAACAGGATCCGGAACGCTCCCGGACGGCCCTGGAGGGCGGGCTGCGGTCGCTGGTGACCGTGCCGCTGCGGGCGCGGAACGTGGCGCTGGGGGTGGTGAACTTCTACCGGACGGTGGACTCCCCGGCGTTCGAGCCGGATGATCTCGCCTTCGCGGAGGAACTGGCCGTACGGGCGGGGGTGGCCATCGACAACGCGCGGAGGTTCACCCGGGAGCACGCGATGGCGGTGACCCTCCAGCGCAGTCTGCTGCCGCGGGGGCAGCCGGAACAGGACGCCCTGGAGGTGGCCTGGCGGTATCTGCCGGCGGAGGCGGGGGTGGGCGGGGACTGGTTCGACGTCATCCCGCTCCCGGGGGCCCGTGTGGCCCTGGTGATGGGCGACGTCGTCGGGCGCGGCCTGCACGCGGCGGCGACGATGGGCCGGCTGCGTACCGCGGTGCACAACTTCGCCGTCCTGGACCTGCCCGTGGACGAGGTGCTGGGGAACCTGGACGACCTGGTCGTCCGTATGGACGACGAGGAGCGTACGGGTGGTGCCGCCGAAGACCACGAGGGCGTGGGGGTGACCGGAGCGACCTGCCTCTACGGGGTCTACGACCCGGTGGTGGGGGCCTGCGCCATGGCCCGTGCGGGACACCCGGACCCGGTGGTGGTGCGCCCGGACGGGACGGTCGCCTGTGCCGGGGTCCCGGCCTCGGCGCCCCTCGGTCTGGGCGGCTACCCGTTCGAGACCACCGAGCTGGTCCTGCCGGAGGGTTCGCACCTGGTGCTGTACACCGACGGTCTGGTGGAGGACCGCACCCAGGACATCGACGTCGGGCTGGAGCGGCTGCGCCGGGCGTTGGACGGGTCCGGGAGCCGCACCCCGGAGGAGACGTGTCAGGCGGTGATCGACGCGCTGAAGCCGTCGCACTCCCGCGACGACATCGCGCTGCTCACGGCACGCACCCGGACGTTCCCGCCCTCGCGCGTGGCCGAGTGGGACGTGCCGTCGGATCCGGCGCTGGTCCCCTCGGTGCGGGCGCGCTGTAGGGAGACGTTGCGGAAGTGGGGGCTGGAGGAGACCGGTTTCGCCACGGAGCTCATCGTCAGCGAGCTGGTCACGAACGCGATCCGGTACGGCTCACCGCCGGTGGGCGTGCGGCTGCTGCGCGGACGCTGTCTGACCTGCGAGGTCTCGGACGGCAGCGGCACCTCGCCGCGCCTGCGGCGGGCGGCGACCACGGACGAAGGCGGGCGGGGGCTGTTCCTGGTGGCGCAGTTCGCCCAGCGGTGGGGGACGCGGTACACGCCCCGCGGCAAGGTCATCTGGGCGGAGCAGGTTCTTCACGACGGCGCTTCGGCCGCCCCCCGCCTCGCACCGGTCGACTTCCTTCTCGACCAGTTCGACCTCGACCAGTTCGACGATCCCGGCTCGTGAGCCGGGGTGGGCCGCGGACACCCCCCGGACGACACTCGGCGCGTCGGCCGCCTCGCCGAGGGCGGACCGCACCGACCATGGACGCACGCGACACGAAGCCCGTCGAGGAGCTTGGAATGATCTTCATCACCGCGAAATTCCGGGTGCGCCCGGAGCACGCCGACCGATGGCCGGAGATCTCGGCCGCGTTCACCGAGGCGACACGCGCCGAACCGGGGTGCCTGTGGTTCGACTGGTCCCGCAGCGTGGACGATCCGACCGAGTACGTGCTCGTCGAGGCGTTCCGCGACGAGGAGGCGGGTGCCGCGCACGTCCGTTCGCAGCACTTCCGCGACGCGCAGCGGACACTGCCGCCGCACCTCGCCGAGACGCCGCGCATCGTCAACACGACGCTCCCGCAGGAGGACTGGTCCCTGCTCGCGGAGATGGCCGTACAGGACGGGGGCTGACTCGGCTTGGTGGCCGCAGGCGCGGACAACCACCCGAGACCGCCTGGTCCTACCCGAACCGCTGATCAATGGCGGTCCCCGGTGCGCTGACCCGGCAGACCGCGTCGAGGCGTTCGGGCGGGACACGGACCCGGGCCCCCTGGCCGCATGCCTCAGGGACCTCGCGGCGCTCGCGTCCCGGGCACGGCCGGCGGGCCACCGCCTCCACTGCCTGGTGTGGCGGTGATCCCACGACGGGGGAACGCCGGCCGCCTCGGCCCGCAACCTTCTCCCACACGGACACGTGCTGCCGGCTCTCGCTGGTGAACGGCTCGCGCGTCCACCCCTCCCGCCGCTCCCGCAGCCGCATCCCGGCCAGCCGGGCCATGAGGTCCGGCTCGGCGGGCCAGACGTAGCGGAAGGGGACGGCCAGGTAGCTGCCGCGGCCGTCCCGGACGGAGACGTGGTGCGAGGTGACGGACTGGCCGGCCACGTCGTACAGGTCGGACCCGCGCCGCCCCTCGCCCACCCGGAACGGCACGGCGTTCTGCCCGGGCGGCAGCCGCCGCGGATCGGGCACGCCGGCCTCGACGACGAAACAGCCGCCGGGCTCCAGCTGGACGGCGGCGTTGCGGAAGCGGTCCACCTGGGTGTCCTGTGAGGTCAGGTTCATGATCGTGTTGTGGACGAGGTAGGCGACCGAGAAGGTCCCCTCGGCCTTGGCGGTCGCGAAGTCCCCGATCGTGACACCGATCCCGTCCCCGCCGGGCTTGGCCCGCAGCCGCTCGACCATCGCGCGGGACATGCCGATGCCGTGCACCGCGACGCCACGCGCCGCGAGCGGCAGGGCGACCCGCCCGGTCCCGGCCCCGAACTCCAGCGCCCGCCCGCCGTCCCCGGCCGGCCCCGCCAGCAGATCCACGGCAGGCTCCACGACCCGCGGATCGAACATCTCCGCCGACGACGCGGCGAACGGACTCCCCGAAGCGACCGTCTTCATCGAGCATGCGTCGACGGTACGGCGGTCGCCCGGCCCAAGCGCGGCATTGTCCGACGCGGCCGGCACCGGAACCAGACGAACTGACAGTGCGTCAAGCGCACTGGCTACCATGCGTTCGCACGCGCGACGCACGCCTGATCGATCAACGGGGAGCATGGGGATGGGCTACACGATCCCGGGTTGGCTGGACGAGATACTCGACGTCATCGGGGTGAACTTCCCGAACGTGGACGAGGACGACTACCGCGAGATGGCCACGTCCATGCGGGAGTTCGCGGACAACTTCGAGGGCAAGGGCGGGGACGCGCACCAGGCGGTGAGCCGGATCCTCTCCTCCTCCCGGGGCTGGGCCGTCGACGCGATGGAGAAGCACTGGTCGCATGTGAAGGCCGGGCACCTCGACAAGATCCCGGAGCTGGCGCGGCTGTTCGCGGACGCGTGCGACGTCGTCGCGGACGTCATCCACGGGATGAAGATCAAGGCCGAGATCGAACTCGGCGCGATGGCCGCCTCGGTGGGCATCTCGCTCGGCCTGGCCGCGTTCACCGGCGGCCTGTCCGCGCTGCTCGGCGCCGCCGAGATCACGGCGATGCGGCAGGCGGTCAAGCGGATCGTCGACGAGGCCGCCGACCAGATCGTGGACGAACTGGTCGCCCGGGTGACCGAGCCGGTCAACGCCAAGCTGGAGAAGATGGTCGAGGACGCGGTCCTGGACCTGGCCGAGGGCGCGTTCTCCCTGCCCCCGGAGCCCACGACCGGCGGCGGCTCCGGCCAGCACGGCCACGGCGGCGGCATGCGGCCGGCCTCGGCCGGCGGGGCGATGACACTGGCCTCCGCGGGCGGCGGATCCGGCGGTGACCTGCACATCGACCACGTCGAGTTCGAGGACGGCGCCGACAAGGTCTCCCGGCACGGCGGCGACCTGCACACGGCCGTCACCGACCCGCTGGAACGCGCCAAGGGCCACTTCGGCCGCACCAAGGGCAAGGACGCCTTCACCGCGCCCTTCGAATCGGTCCTGGAGGGCGCCCTCAAGGGCTCGGACAAGGCCGTCAAGAAGATCGTCAAGCACCTCTCCGAGACCGTCCCGGACCGCGTGAAGGCAACCTCCCGCCTGCACAAGGGCATCGACATCGACGTCGGCCGGCGGGCCGACGGCATCCACCTCGACTCCGGCACCCGGGGTTCGGACCGCCACGGCGCCCCCGCCTCCGGCCGCAAGCCGGACCCGGGCCTGAAGATCGACTCTGCCGACCTGTCCAGGCAGGGCCGCGAGCTCAACGCCAAGCAGTTGTGCGGCGATCCGATCGACATGGCCAGCGGCCAGATGGCACTCGCCCAGACGGACGTGGCGTTGCCGGGCGTCCTGCCCCTGATCCTGCGCCGTACCCACCTCTCCGGCTACCGAGCGGGCCGCTTCTTCGGCCCCTCCTGGGCCTCCACCCTCGACGAGCGGATCCAGCGGGACGACGCCCTGGGCGGATACTGGTGGCACCGGGAGGACGGGTCCGCGCTCGCCTATCCGCGTATGCCCGACCTGCCCGGCGACCGGGTGGGGCCCGCCGAGGGCGTCCGCCTCCCGCTGACCTATGTGACCCGCGGCAGCGGTTACGTCCTGACGGTGGAGGATCCGTACTCAGGACTCACGCGCCAGTTCGAAGCCGGTACGGCGCAGGGCGGACCGTGGTGGCTGGTCGGCATCGAGGACCGCAACGGCAACCACCTCTCCGTCGAGCGCGACGACGACGGTGTGCCGCTCACCGTCACCCACAGCGGCGGTTACCGCATACGCGTCGACCACGACGACCAGCGGCGCGTCACCGTGCTGTGGGCCCTCACCGACGACGACCCGGTACGCCTGCGCGCCTTCGGCTACGACGCCGCGACCGGGAACCTGAGCGACATCCGCAACGCGGTCGACGCGCCCACGCGGTTCGCCTACGACGGCGCCCACCGCGTGACGGGGTGGCGGGACTCCAACGACACCGAGTTCACCTACGTCTACGACGCCGAGGGACGGGTGATCGAGACCCGTGGGACCGACGGCATCCTCAACTCCCGCCTGTCCTACGGCGAGCGCCAGGACGACGGCACCAGCACCGCCACGTACACCGACTCACTCGGCAACGCCACGGTCTACCGCGCCAACCGGCACGGGCAGATCGTCGCGATCACCGACCCGCTCGGGCACACGATCACCCAGACCTGGGACCGCCACGACCACCTGCTCTCCCGCACCGACCCGCTGGGCCGTACCACCCGCTGGACGTGGGACGACGCGGGCGACCTGATCTCGGTCACGGCTCCCGACGGCACAAGCAGCCACGTCACCTACGACGCGTCGCACCGGCCGGTCCGCATCACCGATCCGCTGGGGGCGACGTACGTCCAGGACTTCGACGCGCGGGGCAACCGCACCGCCCTGACCGCACCGGACGGCTCGGTCCACCGGTTCACCCACCATCCCACGGGCGCCGTCGCCACGGTCAGCGGTCCCGCGGGCGACACACTCCGCATCGACACCGACCCGGCGGGCCTGGCCACCGCCCTCGAAGACGCCCAGGGGAACCGCACCCGCTACCTGCGGGACGACCTCGGACGCCCGGTACGCATCACCGACCCGCTCGGGGCGGCCACCACGCTCGTGTGGGACGCCGAGGGGCGGCTGCGGGAACGTACCGCGGCCAACGGCGCCACCGAATCCTGGACGTACGACGGAGAGGGCAACTGCACCGGCCACACCGACCCTGTCGGGGGGCGTACGCGGCTGGTCCACGGCCCCTTCGACCTGCTGCTCGCCCGTATCTCCCCGGACGGCGTGGAACACCGGTTCCGCTACGACACCGAACGCCGGCTGACCGAGGTGCTCGACCCCCAGGGGCTCGTCTGGAGGTACGTCTACGACGCCGCCGGACAACTGGTGCAGGAGACCGACTTCGACGGGCACGAGACGACCTACCGCTACGACGCGGCGGGCGACCTGACCGCGCGGATCAACGCGGCGGGGCAGACCGTCGGTTACCACTACGACGCGTCCGGGCAACTCGTCGAGAAGGTCGTGGACGGGCGCAGGACCGTCTTCCGGAACGACGCGTGCGGGCGGCTCCTCTCGGCAGCCGGTCCCGACGGGACACTGGCCTACGCGTACGACGCGGTGGGGCGTGTCATCGCGGAGACCATCGACGGCCGGACGCTCACCACGGCCTGCGACGCCTCGGGGCGCCGGACACTCCGCAGGACACCCGGGGGCGTCGAGACGGCGTACTCCTACGACACGGCCGGCCGCTACACCGAGCTGTCGCTGTCGGGCCGCACCCTCTCCTTCGAACACGACGCGGCGGGGCGGGAGGTGCTGCGGCACCTCGGTGACCGGTTCACCCTCGCCTTCGCCTGGAATCCCGTCGGCGGCCTCAGCGGGCAGACACTCACCGTCCACGGCACCGCGCAGCCGTCGATCCAGCGCGGCTACACCTACCGTCACGACGGGCTGCTGACCGGCATCACCGACCGGGACGCCGGCCGGCGCTCGTTCCTCCTGGACGGGGCGGGACGGGTCACCGCCGTCGATGCCGGGCGCTGGAGCGAGAGCTACGCCTACGACGAGACCGGCAACCAGACGCGGGCGACCTGGCCGGAGAAGCATCCCGGCAGCCAGGCGCGCGGAACGCGCACCTACGCCGGAACGCGCCTGATCGGCGCCGGCAACGTGCGCTACGAACACGATGCCGTCGGCCGGTGCGTGCTCCGGCAGGTCAAACGTCTCTCCCGCAAGCCCGACACCTGGCGTTACGCCTGGGACGCCGAGGACCGGCTCCTCTCCGTCGTCACCCCCGACGGCACCCGCTGGCGGTACCTGTACGACCCCCTCGGGCGGCGCATCGCGAAACAGCGCCTGTCCGCGGACGGCGCCGTCGCCGAGGAGACCCGGTTCGTCTGGGACGGTTCCACGCTGGTGGAGCAGACCACCCGGGTCGGCGGCGCGGCCGAACTGGTCACGCTCACCTGGGACCACGACGGCCAGGCACCTGTCGCGCAGACCGAGACCAAGTCCCTCGCGGACGCTCCGCAGGACGTCGTCGACCAGCGCTTCTTCGCCATCGTCACCGACCAGATCGGCACTCCCACCGAACTCGTCGACGAGGAGGGCGGGATCGCGTGGCGCACCCGCTCGACCCTCTGGGGCTCGACGACCTGGAACCAGGACGCCACCGCCTACACACCGCTCAGGTTCCCGGGCCAGTACTACGACCCCGAGACGGGGCTGCACCACAACTACTTCCGTCACTACGATCCCGAGACCGCGCGCTACCTCACCTCGGACCCCCTCGGCCTGGACCCCGCGCCGAACCCCTTCGCCTACGTCGACAACCCGCACACGCTGTCCGATCCGCTGGGCCTCACCCCCTGTGACGAGAACGACGTCACGTGGGGCGGCCGGGTGCGCTACGGTGCGCCCGGTCCCGGAGGCCGCGCCACCACCATGCGCGCCACGATCGAGTCCGACATGACCGGCGGCAAGACCGATCCCCGGGTCAATGTGCCCGGTTACCAGAAGTACAAGAAGCTCAACAAGACCCACTTGCTCGGCGCGCAGATCGGCGGCTCCAACCGGGACCCCCGGAACTTTGTCACCATGCACCGGTTCGCGAATTCGCCGGTCATGCGGAAGATCGAGGACCAGATCAGGGAAGCGGTCGACAAGCGCGGTGAGACCATCGAGTACACCGTCACGCCCGTCTACCGCACGAACGACCCCACCGACGTCATTCCGCTGGGGCTGACCATCGAGGCCCGGGGGAACAAGGGATTCGCCTTCACCCCCTACGAAGGCGGCGACAGTACGAACATCATCACTATCCTGAATGTCCCCAAACGCATATGACGCCCCCGAGGAGACACGCGCCTCATGCATCCCGCTGTGACCAGGCTCATCGAGATCGTTCCGCCGGGCACCGCCCGGCGGACCCGCGACTGGAACGCTGTCGAACATGCGCTCGGCACGCCGTTGCCGGAGGACTACAAGGAACTGGTCGAGGTCTACGGAGGCGGCGTCTTCGACGAGACGGTATGGCTGCTCGACCCGGAGTGCCCTGACGAGGACTACAACCTCGTGGCCCAGTTCGCGGAGCGGGAGAAGGTGCTCGGCCGGCTGTGGCAGACCGAGCCGAAGCCGGCGGAACTCGACAGGCCGGGTACGCGGGTCCTGCCCTGGGCCTACATCGAGGACAGCGGAGCGATGCTCTACTGGCTCGCCGGACCGGGGCAGAGCCCGGACGAGTGGACCGTGATGTTCAACGAGGGGCGCGGTCCCGAGTGGGAGCACCACGCCACTCGGTGCGCCCCCTTCCTCCTGGCCGTCCTGACGGGAGAGTCCCAGAGCGCGTATTTCCCCGGCCTCCCCGCCGACAGCCACCAGTTCGACTCCAACGACGAGATCCTCGGCGAGGAGGACTGAGGAATTCCCACCCATGTCCGCACCGGGCCTCACGCCGCCGCGTCGTAAGCGGCGCGCGACCGGACGCCGTCGTCGGTCCGCGGCCGTGGAGCCCGCTCCGCGAACACGGACAGACGCAGCACGAGGTAGCGGCCTGTCCCGACGAGCGCGGTGGCCGCCAGGTACACCGTCTGTTGCAGGACGAGCCCGGCTCCGGGGCGGAGCGCGGCCAGAGCGCCGAGCGCTGCCGACGTGACCAGCCAGCCGACGGCGATGGTGGCCGCGCTCTTCACATGGCCCGCCAGGCCCGGCCGTCCCTGGCCGAACGAGACGCGGGCATGCAGCTCGGTGGCGGCCACGGTGGAGGCGATGGCCGTCAGCGCGTTCGCGGCCGTCCACGGGATCCACTGCGAGAGGAGCATCAGGGCCGCCGAGGCCGCCAGGGTGACCGCGCTGCCCAGCCCGGAGAAGCGCACGAAGGACGCCGCGTGACGGTGGATCAGTCGCAGGCCGTTCATGGTGGTCCCCTCCCGGGCCGCTGCCCCTCGCGGGGCCGTCGTCGTCATGCCGGAGACCATGGCCGATCCGCCGTTCACCGCCGCTTCACAGCGATTTCAGGCATGTCCGTGGCGGTGAAACCGACGCAGCGACACGTGACTCGGGTCGACCGTGAACAACCGTCCAGGGGGCGGGACTCAGGGCGAGGCAACGGGTGCCGGCTCGGCCGGCGCCGACAGGCCCGGCCGCTCCTCACGCCACTGCGGTGCCGCCGATGGCCTCGGCGAAGCCGCGGGTGACCGCCGGGCCGGGGCCGCGGCTACAGACCCACGTCTCGGCCGCGGATGTCCTCCATCGACTCGCGGCGGACCAGGAGGCGGGCGAGGCCGTCGCGTACGGCGACCACGGGCGGGCGGCCGACCAGGTTGTAGCCGGAGGCCATGGAAAGGTGGTAGGCGCCGGCCACGGGTACGGCGAGCAGGTCGCCGGGGCGTACGTCGGCGGGGAGTTCGGCGTCGGCGGCCAGGATGTCGCCTGCCTCGCAGTGCCGCCCCACCACGGTGACCCGGGCCGGGGCCGCGGTGCTGTGCCGGCCGATCAAGCGGGGTGCGTAGCGGACGCCGTACAGGGCCGGCCGGGGGTTGTCGCTCATGCCGCCGTCCACGGCCACGAACACGGTCTCGCCCGAGTGCTTCACGGACAGAACACGGTACAGGGCGATCCCGGCGGGGCCCGCTATCCCGCGCCCCGGCTCGATGACCAGCCGGGGCACGGGGAGTCCGGCCGAGGCGCAGGCGTCGGTGAGCTCGGTGCGGACCTTGCGGGCCAGTGACGTCAGGTCGAGGGCGTCCTCGCCGGGCCGGTAGGCGATGCCGTGTCCGCCGCCGAGGTCGAGTTCGGGCAGGACCAGGCCGTGCTGTTCGTGCAGGCGGGCCATCAGGCCGACCATGCGGCGCACGGCCGCGAGGTACGGCTTGACGCTGGTGATCTGCGAGCCCAGGTGGCAGTGCAGACCGGTGAGTTCGAGCTGCGGCTGGTCGAGGATGCGGGCGATGGCGTGCTGGGCGTAGCCGTCCGCGATGGAGAGTCCGAATTTCTGGCCGTCCGTGCCGGTCCGGACCTTCTCGTGGCCGCCCGCGCTGATGCCGGGCACCACGCGCACCATGACCTTCTGACTGCCGCCGGGGCCCACGGCGGCGGCCAGCCGGGCGATCTCCGAGGGGCTGTCGATGACGACACGGCCCACGCCCAGGCGGAGAGCCGTCTCCAGGTCCCGCGGAGACTTGGCGTTGCCGTGCAGCACCATCCGCTCCGGTGAGAAGCCGGCGGTGACCGCGAGCTCCAGCTCGCCGGCCGAGCACACGTCCAGTCCGAGGCCCTCCTCGTCCATCCAGCGGACCATGGCCCGGCACAGGAACGCCTTGGCCGCGTAGAGGACTTCGGCGTCCGGGAAGGCGTCCCGGTAGGTGCGGCAGCGGTGGCGCACTTCGGCCTCGTCGAGGACGTAGACGGGGGTGCCGAAGCGGTCGGCGATCTCCGCGAGCCGTACTCCGCCCACGGTCAGGTGGCCGGGGCCGGACTCGGTCGTCGAAGCGGGCCACACCGACAGTCCGGCGAGGGCCGCGGGGGCGGCGGGTTCATGAACGGTGGTCATCGCCTGCTCTCCTCTCAGCCGATCCGCTGGGCCGGGGCGGCCAGTGCCGCCTCCAGGACGGCCGGCCCGACCGGGGCCGGGGCCGGGGCCGTGAACAGCGGGTCGATCGTGACGCTGGTGACGCCCAGCGGTGCGGTCAGTGCGCGCAGTGCGGGCTCGGCGAGGCGGATCCACGCCTGACCGGCGCCGAGCGTCACGACGAGCCTGCGCTCGGAGGTGAAGCCGACGGCTGTGCGGTCGCCGAGCGGTGTTCGGAAGAGGCGGGCCGCGCACCCGGAGGGGCCCGGCCGGACCGGGACGTACAGGGGTCCGGCCGGGAACCGATCGGAGGGCTCGGGGTCTTCGCCGTACAGGAGTTCTTCCATGGAATACCTCCGGAAAGGAGAGCTGAAGCGCCCCGGACGCGGGGAGGCGGACCGGGGCTCGCCAACGACGCTATGCCCGTCCGCGTCCGGTCCCGGCCCCTCCTGACGGAATGCTGACGGTGACCGGGACGACATTGACGGAATGCTGACATGCCTGGTCGGCGGCCCCGGCGAGGCCCGTCAGAAGAGCGCCAAGAACTGGCTCGCGGCCTTTTCCGACGCCGTTCCCGCAAGTGAGATGGAAGTCGCTTCGACGAGATCGCCGGCGGGAACGGAACCACTGGCGTGGGGAGAACGGTGAAGAGATGTCCCAGTCCGACGCGCCCTCAGCCGCTCGTGTCGTGGTGGGGGTGAGCGGCTCTCCGAACAGCCTCGTCGCCTTGCGCCGGGCCGCCGAGGAGGCCCGGCGCCGCGGAGCCGAGCTCTGGCCGGTGCTGGCCTGGGAGCCGCCCGGAGGGGAGCTCGCCGCGCGCCGGTCCCCGGCCCCGGCGATCACGATGGACGACTGGGAGCGGCTGGCCCGGGAGCGACTGCTCCAGGCCCTGCGCGACGTGTTCGGCGGCACCGACCTCGGGCTGCCCGGGCAGGCGCTCATCGCCCGGGGTACCCCGGGAGGGGCACTGGTGCGGATCGCCGGCCGAGAGGACGACCTCCTCGTGATCGGCGCCGGACGACATGGCCGTCTGCACCGTGCGCTGAGACCGTCGGTCAGCCGCTACTGCCTCGCCCGGTCCACCTGCCCCGTCCTCGCGGTACCGCCGTCCCCGCTGGAGTCCGAACTGACGGCCGTGCGTCGCCGTACCACCTGGCGGCTGCGGCTGGACACCGAGCATGTCTGGAGGGAGCTCAACGTGCCGTTCGATGCCTGAGCTCCCCAGAGATGGCGACCGTCAGCAGGACCGGCCGCCCCGGACACCACTGCGGTGCCGTCCATGGGGCGGGCATCAAGGTCGGGCCACCACCGGGTGTGTCCACGGCGTACGAACGTGCCGGGACTCGGCGAAGCCGCGGGTGCCCGTCAGGACGTCGCCGCCGCCGGCAGGTCCGGCCGCTCGGGCCGGCGCCGCGGTGCCGTCGGCACGCTGAGCACCATGGTGAGGCCGCCGCCGGGGGTGTCCTCGGCGGCGAGGGTGCCGCCCATCGCTTCGGTGAAACCGCGGGCGACCGCGAGGCCGAGTCCGACGCCGTTGCCCCGTGGGGAGTCGCCGTAGCGCTGGAAGGGCTCGAAGATGCGGTCCTTGGCGTCGTCGGGGACGCCGGGGCCGCGGTCCACCACACGGACCTCGACCCGGTCCGCGAGGGCGCTCGCGGACACCAGGGCCCTCTCCCCCGGCGGGCTGTGTTCGACCGCGTTCTCGACGACGTTGGCGACGGCCCGCTCCAGCAGGCCCCGGTCCACGTACACCATGGACAGCGTTTCCGGGATGTCCAGTTCCACGCTGTCCTCGGGCACCCCTCCCAGTGCCATGGGGACGACCTCGTCGAGGTCGGTCTCGCGGATGAGCGGGGTGACGGTGCCGGTCTGGAGCCGGGACATGTCCAGGAGGTTGCCCACCAGGTGGTCGAGGCGGTCCGCGCCCTCCTCGATGGCCTCCAGCAGCTCCGCCTGGTCCTGCGCGGACCAGGCGACGTCGTCGGAGCGCAGGGAGGTGACGGCCGCCTTGATGCCGGCCAGCGGGGTGCGCAGGTCGTGGCTGACGGCGGCGAGCAGCGCGGTGCGGATGCGGTTGCCCTCGGCCAGTTCCTTGGCCCGGTCGGCCTCCTGACGCAGGCGCTGGCGGTCCAGGACGACGGCCGCCTGGGCGGCGAAGGCGGCGAGCACCCGACGGTCGGCGGCCGGCAGCACGCGTCCCGAGAGCGCCAGTGACATGTGGTCGCCGACGGGCACGTCGACGTCCGCGTCGTCGGGCTCCTGGCACGGCCTGGGTCCCACGCTGCCCGCGCAGGTCCACGGATCGGTCTCGCCGGACCGCTCCAGCAGCGCCGCCGACTCCATGCCGAACGTTTCGCGGACCCGCTCCAGGAGCTCTTCCAGGCCGGTCTCGCCGCGCAGCACGTTGCCCGCGAGGAAGGACAGGATCTCGGACTCGGCGCGCAGCCGCGCGGCTTGGTGCGTGCGCCGGGCGGCGAGGTCCACCACCGAGGCGACGGACACGGCGACCCCGACGAAGATGGCGATGGCGACGATGTTCTTCGGGTCGGCGATCGTCAGGGTGTGGACGGGCGGGGTGAAGAACCAGTTGAGCAGCAAGGATCCCACGACCGCCGAGGCCAGCGCGGGGAACAGCCCGCCGAGCAGGGCCGCCGCCACCGTCAGGGCGAGGATCAGCAGCATGTCGTTGGCGAGCCCGACGTCCGGCAGGGCGCCGATGAGGAGCCAGGTCAGCAGGACGGGACCGAGGACGCCGGCGAGCCAGCCGGCGACGACCCGGGATCGTCCGAGGCGGGCACCGCGCGCCACCGGCAGTCCGCGACCCTTGCCCACCTCGCCGTGGGTGATGAGGTGGACGTCGAGGTCGGGTCCCGACTCGCGGGCGACCGTGGCGCCGACGCCCGGTCCGAAGGCGTACTGCCAGGTGCTGCGGCGGGAGACGCCCAGCACGATCTGGGTGGCGTTCACGCCCCGGGCGAAGTCGAGCAGGGCGGCCGGGATGTCGTCGCCGACGACGTGGTGGAAGGTGCCGCCGAGGTCCTCCACCAAGGTGCGCTGGACGGCCAGCTCCTTCGGCGAGGCGGCGGTAAGGCCGTCACTGCGGGAGATGTAGACGGCCGCGACCTCTCCGCCGGCGCCCTTCTCCGCCAGGCGGGCGGCACGCCGTATCAGCGTGCGGCCCTCCGGGCCGCCGGTCAGGCCGACGACGATCCGCTCGCGCGAACCCCAGATCGTCGACACCCGGTGTTCGCTGCGGTACTCGTTCAAGTACTCGTCGACCCGGTCGGCCACCCACAGCAGCGCCAGCTCGCGCAGGGCGGTGAGGTTGCC
>NZ_BMUI01000056.1 GCF_014650115.1 Streptomyces olivaceoviridis
GGGCCGCGTCGACCTTGTCCGGCTGGTAGATGTTGCCGTGGGCCATGCGGCGGCGCAGGGCCTGCGGGGACATGTCGACCAGCTCGATCTGGTCGGCGCGCCGTACGACCTCGTCGGGCACGGTTTCGCGCTGCCGGATCCCCGTGATCGACTCCACGACGTCGCCGAGCGATTCAAGGTGCTGGATGTTGACGGTGGAGACGACGTCGATACCGGCGGCGAGCAACTCCTCCACGTCCTGCCAGCGCTTGGCGTTGCGGGAGCCGGGGACGTTGGTGTGGGCGAGCTCGTCGACCAGGGCGACGGCGGGGGCCCGCCGCAGGACGGCGTCCACGTCCATCTCGGCGAAGACGCTGTTCCGGTACGCGATCTGCCTGCGCGGCACCTGTTCCAGTCCGTGCAGCATCACCTCGGTGCGGGGCCGGTGGTGGTGCTCGACGAAGGCGACCACGCAGTCGGTGCCGCGCTCGGTACGGCGGTGTGCCTCCGACAGCATCGCGTACGTCTTGCCGACGCCGGGTGCCGCGCCGAGGTAGATCCGGAGCTTGCCGCGTGCCATGTCAGCCCTCGAACCGGTAGCCCATGCCGGGCTCGGTGATCAGATAGCGGGGGTGGGAGGGGTCCGTCTCCAGTTTGCGGCGGAGCTGGGCCATGTAGACCCGCAGGTAGTTGGTCTTGTGGGTCTGCGGGACGCCCCAGACCTCCTGGAGGAGCTGCTTCTGGGTGATCAGCCGGCCCGGGTTGGTCACGAGGATCTCCAGCAGGTGCCATTCGGTCGGGGTCAGCCGCACGTCCCGGCCTTGCCGCACGGCTCTCTTGGCGAGCAGGTCGATGCTGAAGTCCCCGGTCTCGACGAGCGTCGTCTCAGGGGCGAGCGGCGCGTCCTCGGTGCGGCGTACCGCGGCCCGCAGCCGCGCGAGGAGTTCGTCCATGCTGAACGGCTTGGTGACGTAGTCGTCGGCGCCCGCGTCGAGCGCGGCGACCTTCTCGTCGGACGCCTGCCGGGCGGACAGCACCAGGACCGGCACCCGGCTCCGGCCGCGCAGGGCCCTGATGACGTCGATACCGTCCATGTCGGGCAGCCCCAGGTCGAGCATCACCACGTCGGGCTGACGAGCGGCGGCCAGCCGCAGGGCGGTGGCCCCGTCGTGCGCGGCGTCGACCCCGTACTTGCGTGCCTTCAGGTTGATCACGAGGGCCCGGACGAGCTGCGGGTCGTCCTCCACCACCAACACCCTGGTCATGGGGTGTGTGCCTTTCCTGTCGTGTGTCGGCCGGACGGCGCCGGACGCGAGGCAACCGGCGTCATGACGGCGGGAGTCGGCGGATCAGGATTCGGGATGACTCCCGGCCGCCGGCTCCCGCGCATGTCGTGCCGCCCCCTCAGTGCTTCGCGAGAAGGTCCTTGAGCGCGATGTTGAGCTCCAGGACGTTCACGCGGGGCTCGCCGATGAAGCCGAGGGTGCGGCCCTCGGTGTGGTCCTTCACCAGCTTCGCCACCCTGGCGACGGGCAGTCCGTTCTTCTCGGCGACCCGGTGGGCCTGGATCCGCGCGTACTGCGGGGAGATCGCCGGGTCCAGGCCGGAACCGGAGGAAGTGACCGCGTCGGCGGGCACCTCGGACGCCTTGACCGTGTAGCCGGGCACCGAGTTGTCCTTGATGACGGCGGCCTTGGCGTCCTTCACCTGCTGGATCAGGACCTTGTTGTCGGCGGCCAGGTTGGTCGCGCCGGACAACAGCAGCTTGTACCGGGTGTTGATGCCGTTGCTGCCGAGCCCGTTGGCCGGGCGGCCCTGGAACCACTTCAGGTCGGGCTCCGGCGTCTGCTGTCCCTTCTTCAACGGCAGGTTGTACGACTGCCCGATCAGGGACGAGCCGACGACCTTGCCGTCCGCCCTGGTCTCGGAGCCGTTGGCCTTGTCGCCGAACAGCGCCTGGGCCACACCGGTGACGACGAGCGGGTAGATCACGCCGGTCACCAGGGTCAGCACGAGGAGGGCGCGCAGGCCCGCCCCGAGCAACCGGGCGGTGCCGGATACGGAGTTGTTCATGGCGATCAGCACGCTTTCTGACGTCACAGCCCGGGGATGAGGGAGATGAGCAGGTCGATGATCTTGATACCGATGAAGGGGGCGACGAGGCCGCCGAGGCCGTAGATCCCGAGGTTGCGGCGGAGCATCTTGTCCGCGCTCATCGGCCGGTACCGCACGCCCCTCAGCGACAGCGGCACCAGCGCGATGATGATCAGGGCGTTGAAGACGACGGCCGACAGGATCGCGGAGTCGGGCGAGGACAGCCGCATGATGTTGAGCTTGTCCAGGCCCGGATAGACGGCCGCGAAGAGTGCCGGGATGATCGCGAAGTACTTCGCGACGTCGTTGGCGATGGAGAAGGTCGTCAGCGCGCCCCGGGTGATGAGGAGTTGCTTGCCGATCTCGACGATCTCGATGAGTTTGGTCGGGTTGGAGTCGAGGTCGACCATGTTGCCGGCCTCCTTGGCGGCCGACGTGCCGGTGTTCATCGCCACGCCGACGTCGGCCTGGGCGAGGGCCGGGGCGTCGTTCGTGCCGTCGCCGGTCATCGCGACGAGCTTGCCGCCGGCCTGCTCCCGCTTGATGAGGGCCATCTTGTCCTCGGGGGTGGCCTCGGCGAGGAAGTCGTCCACGCCCGCCTCCTCGGCGATGGCCTGCGCGGTGAGCGGGTTGTCACCCGTGATCATGACCGTTTTGATGCCCATGCGGCGCAGTTCCTCGAACCGCTCGCGCATGCCCTGCTTGACGACGTCCTTGAGGTGGATGACGCCCAGGACCCGTGCCCCGTCGGCGTCTTCGAGGGCGACGAGCAGCGGCGTGCCGCCGGCTTCGGAGATCCGGTCGGTCAGTGCCTGGGCGTCCTCGGCGACGTCGCCGCCCTGTTCCTTCACCCAGGCGATGACGGAACCGGCGGCGCCCTTGCGGATGCGGCGTCCGTCGACGTCCACGCCGGACATGCGGGTCTGGGCGGTGAAGGCGATCCACTCGGCTCCCGCCAACTCGCCCTGGTGGCGCTCGCGCAGCCCGTACCGCTCCTTCGCCAGCACGACGATCGAGCGGCCCTCGGGTGTCTCGTCCGCCAGCGAGGAGAGCTGGGCCGCGTCGGCCACCTGGGCCTCGGTGGTGCCGCGCACGGGCACGAACTCCGACGCCTGGCGGTTGCCGAGGGTGATGGTGCCGGTCTTGTCCAGCAGCAGGGTGGAGACGTCACCGGCGGCCTCGACCGCACGGCCCGACATGGCGAGCACGTTGCGCTGCACCAGCCGGTCCATGCCCGCGATGCCGATCGCGGAGAGCAGGGCGCCGATGGTGGTGGGGATCAGACAGACCAGCAGGGCGACCAGCACGACCATGGTCAGGTGCGTGCCCGCGTACGTGGCGAACGGCGGCAGCGTGGCGCAGGCCAGCAGGAAGACGATGGTCAGCGAGGCCAGCAGGATGTTCAGCGCGATCTCGTTCGGCGTCTTCTGCCGGGCCGCCCCCTCGACCAGGCTGATCATCCGGTCGATGAACGTCTCGCCGGGCTTCGTCGTGATCTTGATGACGATGCGGTCGGAGAGCACCTTGGTGCCACCCGTGACGGCGCTGCGGTCGCCGCCGGACTCACGGATGACCGGCGCGGACTCGCCGGTGATCGCCGACTCGTCCACCGAGGCGACGCCCTCGACGACATCGCCGTCGCCGGGGATCACGTCACCGGCCTCGCAGACCACCAGGTCGCCGATCCGCAGTTCGGTGCCCGGGACCCGCTCCTCACGGTCGTTCACCAGCCGCCTGGCCACCGTGTCGGTCTTGGCCTTGCGCAGGGTGTCGGCCTGGGCCTTGCCGCGGCCCTCGGCGACCGCCTCCGCCAGGTTGGCGAAGACGACGGTCAGCCACAGCCAGGCGCTGATGGTCCAGCCGAACCAGTCACCGGGGTCCTTGAAGGAGAAGGCGGTGGTCAGCACCGAGCCGACCCACACCACGAACATCACGGGCGACTTGACCATCACCCGCGGGTCCAGCTTGCGGAACGCCTCCGGCAGCGAATCGACCAGCTGCCCGGGGTCGAAGAGGCCCGCTCCGACACGGCCTTCGCTGGGGTGGTGTCCGGTGGGGACGTCGCTGTGCGGCGCGCGGGTGGGGGTGACTGTGGACATGGAGTCCTCTGACTTCTCTGTGCGGGTGGTCATCACGCCAGCCCCTCGGCGAGCGGGCCCAGCGCCAGGGCCGGGAAGTACGTGAGACCGGTGATGATCAGGATCGCGCCCACCAGCAGGCCGGTGAACAGCGGCTTCTCGGTGCGCAGGGTGCCCGCGGTGACCGGGATCGGCTTCTGCCCGGCGAGCGAGCCGGCCAGCGCCAGGACGAAGACCATGGGCAGGAAGCGGCCGAACAGCATGGCGAGCCCGGTCATGGTGTTGAACCAGTCTGTGTTCGCGTTCAGCCCGGCGAAGGCCGAGCCGTTGTTGTTGGCGGCGGAGGTGAAGGCGTACAGCACCTCGGAGAAGCCGTGCGCGCCCGGGTTGAGCATCGAGTGCGGCGGGGTCGGCAGCGCCATGGAGGCGGCCGTGAAGACGAGCACCAGCGCCGGGGTGATCAGGATGTAGGCGGCGGCGAGCTTCATCTCGCGGGCGCCGATCTTCTTGCCCAGGTACTCGGGCGTACGGCCCACCATCAGCCCGGCGATGAAGACCGCGATGACCGCCAGGATCAGGATGCCGTAGAGGCCGGAACCGACACCGCCGGGCGCGATCTCGCCCAGCATCATGCCCAGCATCGTGACGCCGCCCCCGAGGCCGGTGAAGGAGGAGTGGAAGGAGTCCACCGCACCGGTCGAGGTCAGGGTCGTGGCCACCGCGAAGATCGACGAGCCGCCGACCCCGAAGCGGACCTCCTTGCCCTCCAGCGCCCCGCCCGCGATCTGGAGCGCGGGGCCGTGGTGGGCGAACTCGGTCCCCATCATCAGGGCCGTGAAACCGAGCCAGATGACGCCCATGGTGGCGAGGATCGCGTAGCCCTGCTTCACGCTGCCGACCAGCACGCCGAAGGTGCGGGTCAGGGAGAACGGGATCACCAGGATCAGGAAGATCTCAAGGAGGTTCGTGAAGGGCGTCGGGTTCTCGAAGGGGTGGGCGCTGTTGGCGTTGAAGTAGCCGCCGCCGTTGGTGCCCAGTTCCTTGATGGCCTCCTGCGAGGCGACCGCGCCGCCGTTCCACTGCTGGGAGCCGCCCAGGAACTGGCCGACCTCGTGGATGCCGGAGAAGTTCTGGATGGCGCCGCAGGCGACCAGCACGACGGCGGCGACCGCCGCGATCGGCACCAGGACGCGTAGCGTGCCGCGCACCAGGTCGGCCCAGAAGTTGCCCAGCTCACCGGTGCGCGAGCGTGCGAACCCGCGCACCAGCGCCACGGCGACGGCCATGCCGACGGCCGCGGAGACGAAGTTCTGCACGGCCAGACCGGCGGTCTGCACGACGTGACCCATCGTCTGCTCGCCGTAGTACGACTGCCAGTTGGTGTTGGTCACGAACGACACGGCCGTGTTGAACGACTGCGCCGGGTCGACCGAGGAGAAGCCGAGCGAGCCGGGCAGCACGCCCTGGAGCCGCTGGAGCAGGTAGAGGAAGAGGACACCCGCCACGGAGAAGGCGAGAACGCTGCGCAGGTACGCGGGCCAGCGCATCTGCGTGTCGGGGTCGGCACCGATGCCGCGATAGATCCACTTCTCGATCCGCAGATGTCTGTCGGACGAGTAGACCCTGGCCATGTAGGTGCCCAGGGGGATGTAGGCGAGGGCCAGCGCGCCGATGAGGGCGAGCAGTTGGAGCACGCCCGCGAGTACAGGACCCATGTCTGTCTCAGAACCTCTCCGGGAATATCAGGGCGAGGACGAGATAGCCCAGCAGGGCGACGGCCACGACGAGGCCGACGATGTTCTCGGCGGTCACAGCTTGGTCACCCCCTTGGCGATGAGGGCCACCAGCGCGAACGACGCGAGCACGGTGACGACGAAGGCCAGATCGGCCATCGCGAGCTCCTGGAGTGGGGTTCGATGAACGGGACGTTTAGAGGAAACCGCCTCTGTGGCCGGATCCGACCACCCGTTGACGGCTCCCTTACGGCGACGCTCACGGCTTTGACGGGTCTCATACGGCGCCGGGCCGGTACGGGTGCGTCGGCTGCCGTGACCAACGGTGACCCGGGTCACGGCAGCCGGAAACGCAGCCGGCGGATCACCGCGCCGGCGTCTCCCTGCGCACGGGCGGCGCCGCGCTGGTTCTGCGACAGCCTCTGGCACAGCCGCTCGGGCGGTGTGCGACAGGCTCGTGCGGAGGGGAGCAAGCACGAGGGCGGTCAGGAAGCGGGCGGACCGGCCGTCAGGGCGAGTCTGTCGCCGTTCATGGCTTCGGTCAGGCCGCGAGCCAGGGCCAGGCGGAGGCCGGGGCCGGTGGCGTTGTCGGTGTCACCGAGGCACTGGAACGGCTCGGCGAGGCGGTCGCGCCCCTCGGCGGGCAGGCCGGGTCCCCGGTCCACGACCCGTAGCTCCACCTGGTCGGCCAGGACGCCGGCGGTGAACAGCACTTTCTTGCCGTCCGGCGTGTGGCGGGCGGCGTTGGCGGCCGGGTTGGCGATCACCGTTCCAGCAGCGGCGGGTCGGCCAGCACCGCCGGGATCTCCTCCAGGTCCACTACGTCCGCGTCGGGGACGTCCGCGAGTGCCGTCGGGAGGACCTCCTCCAGCGAGGTGGCGCGAAGGTCGAGGGTGAGGGCGCCCGCTGCCATGCGGCTGAGGTAGAGGAGGTTCTCCGCCGGCCGGTTGAGCTTGGCCATGGACTCGTCGGCGGTGGCGAGGACCGTGGTGATCATGTCGATGCCGTCGTCGAGGAGTGTCTCGATGTCCTGCCGACGCCTGGGGTTGCGGCCGTCGCCGGGGACGTTGCTGTGCGCGCACTCGTCGACGATCGCCACCTGCGGGCGCCGGGCTAGCAGCGCGCCCAGATCCATCTCCTCGAAGAGTCCGCCGCGGTAGGCACAGGACGCCCGGGGGAGGCTCAAGGGCGCCCGATGGTCCTCACCTGGGCGGGTACCCGGGGCGTGCCGCCGCTCGCGGCCGTCCTGTCCATCCCGGAGGTCGCGAAGAACGGCACCGCCCTGGCGGACCGGCCACTGGTGCTCGTACTCACCACGTCGGCCGTGGTGGTCACCCTCGTCGTGCGGGGCCTCGCCCTCGCCCGGTTCTCCGCCGCTCCGGCATCGCCCTGGCGCCCGCCCACACGAGGAGGCCGAAGCCCGCTCCCACCTCGCCCACGCCGACCTGGGCCGCCTGGAAGAACTCGCGGAACGTCTATGACATCCACCGCATCAGCGACACCACCCGACGGCGCTGTGGCGCTCCCTGGGCCTGGAGGAGGCCCGGCCGGCGGAGGCCAGGACGCGTCCGTACCAACGGCGCGTACGGAGTCGGCGTCCGATGTCGCCGTCCTACCCCCCGGCACCACCACCTCGCCCCGCTTGCGTCACCTCCCTGTGCGTCGCCATCACAGCCCGGCGGCGCACCCCCGGCTGGAACTGCTCGCTGCACGACCGTGCGAGCCGCATCCTGGCCATGACCCCAGGTAGCCGCCACCCTGACCTGGTCCGTTCTGACCCCGAAGGGCACGGGCGACCCGGGGAACGGCTCTGACTTGCGACTCCTGACACGCCGCCTGCGAGCGCGGAGCGGGTCTTAACGCGGTCTTGACGCGTTCGGAGGAGTCATCCATGGGCCCGGGTGTCACTCCTTGCTTACGCTGGTGCGGCCGTCAGCGTGATGGCCGGAAACCCCCCACGCCAATCCGCGCAGCAGGAGCACGTCGATGGTCACAACCGAACGCCCGCCGCACCGCCTGCGTGCCTGGATGCTGGAGGGGCTGTCCGACATGGGCAAGGCGGGCGGCCACACCGGGCCGCACGCCGAGCCGGAGCCCCCGCACCAGGGACAGCGCTGGTGGCGGGTGATGTGCCTGACCGGTGTCGACTACTTCTCCACCCTCGGCTACCAGCCCGGCATCGCCGCCCTCGCGGCCGGTCTGCTCTCGCCGATCGCGACGATCGTGCTCGTCATGGTCACCCTTGCCGGCGCCCTGCCGGTCTACCGCCGGGTGGCGAAGGAGAGCCCGCACGGCGAGGGCTCGATCGCGATGCTGGAGCGGCTGCTGTCGTTCTGGCAGGGCAAGCTGTTCGTGCTCACCCTGCTCGGCTTCGCCGCCACCGACTTCCTCATCACCATCACCCTCTCGGCCGCGGACGCCTCCACCCACCTGGTGCAGAACCCGCACCTGACCAGCGCCCTGCACGACAAGCAGATGCTCATCACCCTGCTGCTGGTGGCGCTGCTCGGCGCCGTGTTCCTCAAGGGCTTCCTGGAGGCCATCGGTGTCGCGGTCACCCTGGTCGGCGTCTACCTCACGCTCAACGTGGTCGTAGTGATCACCGGCCTGTGGCACGTCGTCACCGCCGGGCACCTCGTCACCGACTGGTCCAGTGCCCTGACGGCCGAACACGGGAACGCCTTCGTCATGATCGGCGTGGCACTGATCGTCTTCCCGAAACTCGCGCTCGGCCTGTCCGGCTTCGAGACCGGTGTCGCCGTCATGCCGCATGTGAGGGGCGACGCCGGCGACACCGAGGAGCACCCCGCGGGCCGTATCCGCGACGCGAAGAAGCTGCTGACCACCGCCGCGCTGATCATGAGCTGCTTCCTGATCGCCACCAGCTTCATCACCACGGTCCTGATCCCGGAGAGGGAGTTCAAGGCGGGCGGCCAGGCCAACGGCCGCGCGCTCGCCTACCTCGCGCACGAGTACCTGGGCAGCGCCTTCGGCACGGTCTACGACATCTCCACCATCGCCATCCTGTGGTTCGCCGGCGCCTCCGCGATGGCCGGGCTGCTCAACCTGATGCCGCGCTATCTGCCCCGCTACGGCATGGCCCCGCACTGGGCGCGGGCCGTCCGTCCGATGGTCATCGTCTTCACCCTGATCGCCTTCCTGGTCACCTGGGTCTTCGACGCCAACGTCGACAAGCAGGGCGGCGCCTACGCCACCGGCGTCCTGGTCCTGATCAGCTCCGCCGCCATCGCCGTGACCATCGCCGCGCACAAGGCCGGCCAGCGCGGTTGGACCGTCGGTTTCGCGGTGATCTCGGCGGTGTTCCTGTACACGACCGTCGTGAACGTCATCGAGCGCCCGGACGGTGTGAAGATCGGTGCCTGCTTCATCATCGGCATCATCCTGGTGTCGCTGCTGTCCCGCCTGGCCCGCGCCTTCGAGCTGCGGGTGACGCAGGTCCAGCTGGACGACATGGCGGAACGATTCATCAGGGACATGTCCCACCGCCGTATCCGCTTCATCGCGAACAAGCCCGGACTGCGCGACAAGGCCGAGTACCGCGACAAGATCGAGCAGATACGAATCGACAACGACATCCCGATGACGGAGGACTTCGTCTTCGCCGAGGTCACGGTCACCGACCCGTCCGAGTTCGAAGGGGGCCTCACCGTCCGCGGCGAGGTGCTGCACGGCCGCTACCGCGTCCTCACCCTGGAGCACTCCTCCATTTCCAACGCCTTGGCGGCCCTGCTCCTGCACGTCCGCGACATGACCGGCTGCACCCCGCACATCTACTTCGAGTGGACCGAGGGCACCCCGTTCGCCAACTTCCTCCGCTTCTTCCTCTTCGGGCAGGGCGAGGTCGCCCCGGTGACCCGAGAGGTCCTGCGCCTGGCGGAACCGAACCGCGCACGCCGCCCGCGCGTGCACACGGGCTGAGGACGGCGGCGTAAGGATCGCGGCAGGATCGGCCCGTACGACGCCAGGACCCCCCGTCAGTGCGGTCGCCGTCAGCGGCGGTCGCCGTCACCCCTGTGACTACCTGGCGTCAGCGGTATGTGACGCGGTGGACCGGCGGGCCGTGCCGGCGACCGTCACTGGGGCGCGCATCAGCGTCAGGCTTCCCGCGCCCCGGTCGACCAGCCGGGTTCGGCGCGCCGGTCCACGTCCAAGACCCGGACGCCCAGCCGTACGACGTCTTGAGGAGCCTGCTCCAGCACTCCCCGCGGTTGCCGCAAGGGCTGAAGTCCGCCGGCCGGCTCAAGGCCGCAGGGCTGCGCGCGTCGAACTCGTTCCGTCCCGACGCCCGCTTCTCGGGCCCCCAGCTGATTGCCATCCCCGAGGCCCGACGCCTGTCCTCGGCAGGCTACGCCAGCGCCGGCCACGTGTTGACCAGCCCCGACGCCGTTGCCGGGGCGGGGTCGTCCTCCTGCTCTCCGAATGGCGCCCGCGGCACCGGTGGCCCGAACGGCCGGGGCCTTGCCCGAAGGGGCAGTCCTGGTTGCCCCTTCCCGGCACGGCCGGGCCTGGACGGGACCGGCGCCGCCCGTGACGCTTGACGCCAGAGGCGGACAACCGGCATTCCGCGGGGAGCGGCAGATGCGCGCACACGATCAGGGACGGGACCACGAGCACGACGAGTCCGTCAAGGCCGGCCGGGAGAGCCGTGACCAGGCGTCGGCGGAGCTTCCGCATCTGCTGAAGGCCGCCGCGGCCGGGCGTACGGACGTGATCGGCCGCTCAGGGATGACCACCCTTCAGCGGGCGGTCGGCAACGCGGCGGTCGGGGCGGCGCTCCAGCGGGACGCCGAAGGGGAACCGGAGCACCGCGAGCCGCGTTCCAGCGTCCACGACGTGCTCTCGTCCGGCGGCGGTGAGCCCCTGGACACCGACACCCGCACGGACATGGAGGGCCGGCTCGGCGCCGACTTCTCCTCCGTACGCGTGCACACGGGCTCGGCGGCACACGATTCGGCGAAGCAGATCGGCGCCCACGCCTACACCGTCGGTGACAACATCGTCTTCCAGCGGGACAGTCACGACTTCTCCTCGCACCAGGGCCGTACCACGCTCGCCCACGAACTCACCCATGTCATCCAGCAGCGCAACGGCCCGGTGGACGGCACGGAGGCGCCGGGCGGGATCCGGGTGAGCGACCCGTCCGACCGCTTCGAGCAGGAGGCGTCGGCCAACGCCGAGCGCGCGCTGGCCGCCCCCGCTCCCACGCCCGCGTCCGCGCCCGTGCCCGTGCCCGAGGCGTCATCCCCTCAGGCCGCGCCGTCGTCCGCTCCCGCCGTCACCGCCCCGGTGCAGCGCGAGGCTGCCGACGGGGAGGAGGAACCGGCGGACGTGCAGGGCTCGTTCGTACAGCGGGCCGCGGAGGGCGGGAGCGAGGAAGAGGAGGAGTCCGCGTCCGAGGCCTGATCCTGTGGGTCCGCGCGGCCACACGTTCGTCCGAGGGCGGGCGATGCCGATCCCCTGCCCCTTCCGGTCTGTCTCGCGCGTCCCTTCCGGTCCCGCGAGCCCGGCGGTCAGCCGTCGGCCTCCCCGTTCGCCGCGATCTTGCCGCCGAGGAACAGGTACTCCGAGCACTGCCCCGGTGCCGGGGCCTTGACCGGCTTGCCCACCTCCCGGCAGCTCACGGTGATGGTGACCCGGCCCCCCGACCGCACCTGGACGGGGGTGACGAAGTGGTAGTCGGAGTCGCGGAAGTTCTCCAGCGCCAGGTTGAGCAGTTGCCCGTCGCCGGTGGAGACGACCAGCGTGCCCGCGTCGCCCTGCGGGTTCTGGACCACCATGTCGGTGAGCTCGAAGGTCTTGCCCTTCGGGACAGCGTAGGCGGTCCGCCGGGTGGCGCCGCCGCCCACCGCGTCCCGCACCTGCACCCGGGCGCTCTCCGGTACCGCGGGACCGCCGGGCTCAGTGGGCCGGCCGGGCTTGGTGCTCCCGCCCGGCTTGGCGCTCCCGCCGGGCTTGGCGCTCCCGCCGGCGTTCGGGGACGTCGGCGTGCCGCCGGAGCCGGCCGGGCTCGCGCTCGCGCCACCGCCGGATGCCCCCTGCCCCTGTCCGTTCTTGCCCCCGTCCGAAGTGGCGTTCCCCTGCCGTGCCGCGGACGCGACGACCTGCGGCGTGACCGCCTCACGGGCGGCCGATCGTACGGTGGGCCGCAGCACCGAGTACCAGAGCCCCACCAACGCCGCCGCGACCAGCACCGCCACGGCGAGGGCACGGGGAAGCCAGCGGGGCAGGATGGCCTGCTGCTCGTAGGAACCGTCCAGGACCACCGGCCCGTCAGGGTCGTGCCCCTCCGGCACCCGGGGAGTCACGATCACCTGGAAGGGATGGGTGATCGGCGTGCCGCGCCACAGCCGCTTGGCGGGACGCACGGTCAAGGTGGCGAACTTGGCCTGGCCGGGCGGGATCTCCACCTCGGCGGGATGGAAGGCGAGCCGCGACCGTTCGGTTGCCCCCCGCGCGCTCAGTGCGATCGTGACGGGCGTGTTGCCCTTGCTGTCCACGGCCAGTTTGTGCCGCCCACGCCACGCACCGCTCGAAGCGGGGGGCACCAGTTCCGAGGTGATCTCGGTGAACGGCCGTACCGACACGCTCCGTTCGAGGACCACCGGCTCGCTGCCGTCGGTCGTCGGCACGACGCGCAGCCCGAGCGGTGTCTCGCCGGGCGCCACCTGCGCGGCGCGGGGCGGACGCAGCGTGACGGTGGCGCTGCCGGTCGCGCCCGGGTAGAGCGACAGGCTCTCCGGTTCCACCGTGGCCCAGTCGGCGCACGGACCGACCACCTCGAACCGGCACTCCTCGACGATGTTCCCCGAGTTGACCACCTGCACCGCAAGATCCGCTTCGCCGCCCGGCTCGACGGTGACGGAAGACTCGTCCAGGCTTGCCGAAACACTCATGCCGCGCACCGTATTGCCGGCCGCGCCCTACCAGGACCGGCCACGCAGGAATACTTTCGGGCAATCCCGATGCCCGGGGAGTCACGAGTAATTCCCTTGGTGAATCGAGGGCATTACTGTAGTCACTTGGTAACGGGGGGACCCACGTGAATGAAACGTGACGATGCCATGTTCACGATCTTTTCATTTCTCCATGGCGTTCTCCTTCAGTCGCCCGAAGAGGGGGAGCGACGTGTTGCAGACGAGCGGAGAGCGCATCACGGTGGCGCTGCGCGCCCAGGACCCGGTCTCGCAGGCCGGAGTGGCCAGCCAGCTACGCACCAGGCCCGAAGTCAAGATCGTCGAATGGGACGGGGAGGACGCGCCGCAGGTGGTGGTCGTCGTCCTCGACGTCATCGATGACGACGCGTTACGACTGTTGCGCCAGATCCACCGGACCGGTACGGCGCGGGGGGTACTGGTCACCACTCATGTCGACGAACAGCAACTGGTCAACGCCGCCGAATGCGGTTTCCTCGGCGTCGTCCGGCGCTCCGAGGCGACACCGGAACGCCTGTCGCAGGTCATCGGCTCCGTGGCCAAGGGTGAGGGCCGGGTGCCGCCCGACCTGCTCGGAAGCCTGCTCGAACAGGTCGGACGGCTCCAGGGACAGGTGCTCGCACCGCACGGGCTCAGCTTCACCGGTCTGTCGGCTCGTGAGATCGAGGTACTGCGACTGGTGGCCGAGGGATACGACACCGCCGACATCGCCGTAAAGCTCTCCTACTCCGAACGCACGATCAAAAACGTTCTGCACGCCGTCATGTCCCGTCTCAATCTGCGCAACCGCTCGCATGCGGTGGCATACGCCCTGCGCCAGGGGTTGATTTGAGGCATTGCGCGCGCAGATAGCGCCTGTAATGCCTCATGGGGCATCCGGCTGTTCCCGAAAGGCTGGCTCGTACCCCGCTGCCGCGCACGCCGGTGATCCGTGATGGTGGGGAGCAAGCGCGCCAATCGCGAGAGTCCGGACCCGACTGGGCCGGTCGGGAGCCTGAGTGGGGTGTTCAGTGCGTTCTGTAAGGGGATTCCGGCGCTTTCGCCCACCTGCCGGTCCGCGTCCTCACGGAGTCCGCATCGGCCTGCTGACCGCCGTACTGCTCCTGGTGGTCGGCGGCGTCGTCAGTGCCGCCGACGGGGTCGCGGAAGTCGTCCCGCAGCCGACGGTGACCCCCGCCGTCGTGGACGAGGCGCTCGACCCGGGCGGCTCGCTCACGGTGGCCAAGCGGGTCCGCACGCCCGTGGTGCCGCCCCGACCGGACGTCGTCCTGCTCGTGGACGGCACGGGCAGCATGCAGCCCACCATCGACAACGTCCAGGCGAACCTGAGCAGGATCACCGACCGGGTACGCGAGGAGCAGCCCGACTCCCGCTTCGCGGTGGCCACGTTCGGGGATCAGGAGGTCGACGGAGACCGCGTCTTCACCGTGCTCCAGGAACTCACGGACGATCTGGGCGCCGTACAGAGGGGCGTCGATCAACTCACCGCAGACCGCGGCGCCTACAGTCCGGGCCCCGCGGAGGACTGGATCAACGCCCTGTGGCAGATCGGCAACGGTGCGGGAGGCAAGACCGTCTTCCGCGACGGCGCGAGCCCCGTGGTGGTGCTCGTCGGGGACGCCTCAAGTCACGACCCCAGTAAGGGGCACAGCCTCACCGACGCCGTCAACGCCCTGACGAACGTGGGTGCGCGGGTCATCGGCGTGGACGTGGCGACCGAACTCGGCGACGGGCTGGACGGCAACGGGGACAACGGCAACGGCCCCGCGCAGAACCGGGAACCGACCCACGACCCCGATGAGGCGACCAAGGTCGTCCGGGCCACCGGCGGCAAGCTCTTCCGGAACATCGACGCTGACCAGGTCGCCGACACCGTCGCAGCGGGGCTGACCAACCTGCCCACCACCGTCAGCCATCGGACGGTCAGCTGCGATCCCGCCCTCTCCGTCACCTTGACCCCGCCGAGCCGACGTGTGACGAGCGGAGAGACCGCCGCCTTCGACGAGAAGATCACGTTGGCGGTCGACGCCCCGCAGGGCATGACGCTGAGCTGCACCGTCCAGTTCCTGCTGGACGGCGCGCCGCCGAGCGGGCAGGCGCCCGTCGATGTGACGCCGGCCCGGGAGTTCCGCGGGCCCGGGACCGTTCCCGAGGGAGCGGACGGCAAAGCCGACGACGCCCAGGGTGATTCCGGCAGCGGCGGTACCCGGGATGGCGGCCAGACCGGAGGCGCTCAGACCGGCGGCCAGAACGGAGGCGGCGGGGACGCCGGCGATCCCGCCCCCGAGGACTACCAGGAGCACATCACCATCACCGTCAATGACGTGACCGCACCCGTCGTCACGGTCGACGACCGCACCGTCGGGGCCACCGGCGGCAACGGCACCGTCATCGACTTCTCCGCCACCGCCCAGGACGCGGTCGACGGCACGCTGCCGGTCACCTGCGACCCGGCCTCCGGCTCCCGCTTCCCCACCGGCACCACCACGGTCACCTGCACCGCCACCGACTCGTCCGGCAATACGGGCACCGACACGGCCACCTTCACCGTCACCCCGGCTCCCGTACCGAACGAGGCGGACATCGCCGTCGCGGCTGCGACCGCGTCCCCCGTCCCCACCTACACGGAGCTGACGACCCGGACCGGCTTCACCCTCACCAACGTGGGCCCGAAGACGGCCAGGAACGTCGTACTGACCACCAGTTGGCCGCACGCGGGGGGCACCGGCAAGCGCACCCTGTCCGCCCTGTCGAACTGCGCCCGGGCGAAACCCTGCACCATCGCGCCCGGCCAACGCGTCACCGTCACCCAGAGCGGTGTCTACGACAGCGCCGTCGACGGTGAGGTCCGTGCCTCGGTCACCGGCTCCCCCCGCGACCCCCGGCTCGCGAACAACACCGACACGGTCCGCATCCGCGTCCTCCGGCCGCAGCTGACCGTCACACCGCAGGTGGCGAGGCCCGGCGAAGTGGTGATGGCGCGCGGCGAGGACTTCCCGCCCGGCCGTACGGTCGCACTCAGCTGGAACCCGGGCATCACGGCGGCACAGTCGGCCGTACGGGTCGGCCGCGACGGCACCTTCGAGGCGCAGGTGCTGGTGCTGCGCAAGGACCGGCTCGGTCCGCGTACGCTTCGCGCCCGGGTCCGGGGCCTGAACCGGCTGACGAAGCCGGTGCTGATCGTGCAGGGCGGCCTCCAGCCGCCCGACTTCGCGGGCCGGAGGTGAGGGCGGGCGATGATCCACGAGGTCGACGAGGCGCTGCGCACGATGTTCCGGACGGACGCCCTGGCGGGCGGCCAGGTGGCGGTGGTCTTCGACGCCCCGACCCGCGACTGGGCGGCCAAGGTCAACGCCCCCACCGTCAACCTGTACCTGTACGACATCCGTGAGGACATGCGCCGCCGTGAGCGCGGTCTGCTCAACGAGTACGACGAGCAGGGCACCATCGTGGCCCGACGCCGCCCGCCGCGTTACTTCAAGCTGTCGTATCTCATCACCGCCTGGACGAGACGCCCCGAGGACGAACACCGCCTCCTCTCCTCCCTCCTGTCCTGCCTCCTGCGGTACGAGGCCCTGCCCGCGGAGCAACTCACGGGCACACTCGGCGAGATCGGTGTCTCCGTCCCCATGTCGGTCGCACTGCCGCCCCCCGAGGACCGGTCGTTCGCCGACGTGTGGAGCGCGCTCGGCGGCGAACTCAAGCCCTCGCTCGACCTGGTGGTGAGCGTGCCGGTCACCGAGTCCCCGGTCTATCCGGCGGGCCCGCAGGTCGGAGAGGAAGGAGTACGGCTCGGCTTCGGCGAACTCCCTCCGGACCCGCCGGCACCCCAGGGTGCCACCCAGCGGATGCCCGGCGGCGCCAACCTGCCGGTGTACGGGACCCGCCGGGGCGGCATCACATCGCGCGTGGCGGAAGAGCAGCCGGAATGACGCTGCCCACGGACCCCCGCACCCCGTCGGTGGAGACGGACCCCGCCGACGGCGCCGCCGGCCCCGGCCTGCGCCACCTCCTCGACCGAGCGATCCTCGTCGAACAGCGCGTACGGCGGGCGGTCCACGCCCGGCAGCTCACGGACCCGGACCCGGACGACGCGTTCCGCGGCCTGTACCTGAGCGACGAGACGATCCACCGCCTCCTGGAACACGGCCGCCCCCTCACGGGCACCGCCCCCGACGACACGGACACGGACTTCCTGACCGAAGCGGAGTCGCGCGCCGACGCCGCCGAAGCGGCAGGCCACGCCATCCGGCTACGCACCCTCGCCTCCGACTTCGGCCTTTCCGTCCTGGACACCGAGATCCTGCTGATCGCGCTGGTCCCGGACCTGGACGACCGTTTCGAGCAGTTCTACGGCTACCTCAACGACGACGTCACCCGCCGCCGTCCCACCATCGGCCTCGCCCTCGGCCTGTGCGGCCTGTCCGCGGCCGACGCGGGAGCCAGATCACGCCTGTCCCCCCAAGCGCCGCTTCGCGCCGGTGGCCTGCTCCTGGTGGAGGACCAGGACCGCCCCTTCCTCGCCCGCACGCTCCGCGTCCCCGACCGGATCACGGCCCACCTCCTCGGCGACGACACGCCCGACCCGCGCATCGTCGACCTCCTCGTCCCCCGGCAGGACGTCCCCGGTGCCGGCGACGCGTCCGGACTCGCCCGTGCCCTCGCCACCGGGGTCCCGCTCGCGTACCTCCGCGAGGATCAGGGCGGCGCGGGGACGGCGCTGGCGGCCTCCGCCCTGACGCGCGCGGGCCGCGGCGTGCTGGGCGTCGACCTCGACCGCCTGGCGCGCGACCCCCACCCCACCGAGGCGGTACGCGTCCTGTCCCGCGAGGCCCGGCTGACCACCGCCGGCCTGGTGTGCGCGTCACTCGACGCCCTGACCCGGGAGCCGGACAAGACGGAGATCATCCGCCTGGTGACCGAGGTCCCCGTCCCCGCGGTGCTGATCGGCCGGGTGCCGTGGGACGCGACGTGGTCCCTCCGCCCGCCCCTGCTCCTGCACGCCCCACGGGTGGAACCGACGGCGAGGGCGGCACTCTGGGCAGACGCGTACCCGGCACCCATCCCCCCGGACCTGAACCTCACGCACCTCCTCTCCCCCTTCCTCCTCACCCCGGACCAGATCACCAGGGCGGCTCAAGGAGCCTCTCAGGCCGCGACGCTGGACGGCGGCACCCTCCACCCGGACCACATCCGCGCCGGCGCCCGCGCACAGAACGCGGCGGGCCTCGACCGCTTGGCCCGCCGCATAGAACCGGCGGTGTCCTGGCCCGACCTGGTCCTCCCCCCGGATACGCTCACTCAACTCCGCGAACTCACCGCCCGCGCCCGCCACCGCGACCGCGTCCTCGGCGAGTGGGGCATGCGTCCGGGCGGCGGCCGGGGCAGAGGCGTGACGGCCCTGTTCGCAGGCGACTCGGGGACCGGCAAGACGATGTCCGCCGAGGTGATCGCCGCGGACCTGGGCCTGGACCTCTACACGGTCGACCTGGCCACGGTCATCGACAAATACGTAGGTGAAACCGAAAAGAACCTCGAACGAATCTTCTCGGAGGCGGCCGGCATCAACGGCGTACTGCTCTTCGACGAGGCCGACGCCATCTTCGGCAAGCGCTCGGAGGTCAAGGACGCCCACGACCGCTACGCGAACGTCGAGAGCGCGTACCTCCTCCAGCGCATGGAGACCTTCGACGGCCTGGCCATCCTCGCCACCAACCTCCGCGCCAACCTCGACGACGCCTTCACCCGCCGCCTGGACCTGGTCATCGACTTCCCCGTCCCTGATCCGGCTCAGCGCCGCGCCCTCTGGGACCGCTGCCTGGGCCCGGCCCTCCCCCGCACCGCGGACCTGGACCTGGACTTCTGCGCGGAGTCCTTCGAACTGGCGGGCGGCAACATCCGCTCGGTGGCGGTGACGGCGGCCTACCTGGCGGCGGAGTCGGGCAAGCCGGTGACGATGGCGGACCTGATCCACGCGATCCAACGGGAGTACCAGAAGCTGGGCCGCCTTACTCTGGCGTCGGAGTTCGGGCCGTACATGTCGCTGCTCAGCGCCTGAGAGAGCCCTGCACCTGCACCTGTTATCCACAGCCCTATGGGTAACAGCCCCACAGTTCAAGGCAGCCAGCGCCGATCGGAACACCGTACGGAAAATGATCAGGTCGGGCCAGTGGGTTCCGCTGACCCGGGGCAGCTACTGGGGGGCCGGGACGACCGGAGAAGGCTTCTCCTACCGCATCGACCCGGGCTGTCCCACCCAACTGGCCAGCGTTGAGGCGGACGGCAAGCAATCTCACAGCACGCCTTGGGCCCTCTGCCAGGACCACACCCGCCACAATCGCCTGGCCACCCTGCTCCCCGCCTAAGCCTGCTCCGCTTCACCCGCCCGACATGTACGACCCACCTTTGCTCTCCTCCCCTCCGCCAGGCTCTCCGACTTCAATAACCCGACGGTCTGGTCGCACCCGGAGCACAAACGAACAGGCTCTGCTTGGCATCGCCGACGAACGAGACCATGCACAGACCGGAAGGGAAAGTGCAGGTCCTTACCGGACTTGGACCGAGGTTATGCCTCGGGGGCCGATCTCCTGCGCTGCTCCCAGTCCTGGCGGTGTTCGGCACGTGTCGGCGCCTGAATGCCACGAACCCTGACAGGTGGCTGCAGGCCACCGAACTCCGCGCCGGCGGCGTGCCGCCACACGGTGGGAACCGCTGTTGACAAACGGTCTGGATAGTAGCTGGAAATGATCTTCGACTGTCCTTTGATGTCGGCAACGTACAACAGCAGGCCGTAAGCCCCCAAACTCATGGGGTGGTTTCCACTGATATATCCCGCGAAGATGGGCCCCCATGCAACGTTCGGGTGTTCCGCCACCAGGAACAGCTTCCGATGTGCGACTTCTCCGATCGTGCGGGCGTAGACCGCGAGTTCTGCATCGGTCATTGGTGGACGTCCATAAATGGAAGCCATGATGGCTCCCGGAACAGCGTGCATGAAGCTCTCGCTCACAGCAGTTCGCTGTGCCAGAATGTCATCCGACTCTGCTCTAACTGCCTTCGCCTCTTCGAATTCGGCATCCAGGTAGGAGCTCAGAAACTCCTCCGCCTCACGAATCTCCGTCACCTGTAGAACCTCGCTTTACGAAGAGATACGTATCCGCGCCGATAGCGTCACTTCCCGGCTTCTGTACCCCGGTGCGAAGCTTCACGGTCCACTCGTACTTCACACCCAGGACGCGTCGAACCGGTGGGTTCAGCATGATTTTCACAATTTTCTGCAACCGCTGATTCGCTTCCTCCTTCTCCTCGTCGGTGGCATCTTCCTGGTACCACCAGGGCTGATGTTCGACCATGGCCGTCAGCACGTCGCTCAAGAGTTCGCCGAAGGTCACCGTGACTCGCAGGTCTAAACGAGCGTGGGCGACATCGGTTCCGTGCTCGTCCGCAACTCCCTTCATATGGTCGACGATCTTCCCTTCGACCTCGCCCATGACGGCCTGGTTATAGAAATCACTGGTAGTGACGAGGTTCTTCGCCGCCTTGTATCCCGATCCTCCGAACAGGTCTCCAATGACGTGCGAGCGGTTCAGGTTGAGGTTCGTGACAATCCCCGGGGAATCTTCCGTAACGCCGCGCGGGTCGCCGCTCACCTTCAGCTGAAGCTCTCGGCCCTCCACGCGCAGAGTCATGCTTCGCTGCGGATCGGTCTCCGTGACGAAGAACTCCTTCCCGGCCCGGGTGAGGTAGGTGGTGATCCTCTTGAAGCCCGGCACTTCCTCGATCGCGATCCCCATAGGGAAAAAGTTGGAGTGATCTGGAGGCTTCAGATTGGGCATGCTGAGCCGGCCGTAGGGAAATATTTCGACGTCGTAGGATCCTGGTCCAAGTTGCGCCAGCGCACCACCCAGCCGCTTCTTGTACCCGTCGTCCATCTCCGGCGGATCGTCCAGACGTTGTAGACCTATCCCCTTGAGCTTGTCCGGAACGGGAAGACCGAGCTCTCGTAGGAACTGCTTACGCGCCTTGCTGGCTCCCCGCGTGAAGACCCACTCGTAGAACTCGTTCGTATCGGCCCGCCGGTTAGGGTTCGAGAAGTAGGTCGTCAGCGGCTTCTGGAACTCAGGTGAATCCGCCTTCTTCAGCGCCTCACTTTGCGTTCCGGCGATATCGGCCTCCTTCCATAGGGTCGGTGCATTATCCTTGAGTCCTCGCCGCGTCTTCGAGACATACGTGTTCCACCAGTAGTCGTGCACGACCTTGACGTAGCGATCCACATGGGCGGGCATGGCCTTGCGGATCTTCACGGCGACCTCGCCGTCCCCCACGCCAATCGTCTGCGGGTTGCTCTCCTGAGAGGGACTGTTGACGGCCCTGAAATGGATCACCGTCTGATCGGTTCCGCGTCGGTCGACCACCAGGCAAAGCGAACGCAGGCCGTACCGAGCCTTGATTGCGGGCAACTTCCTGTTCAGCCCCTCCACCGTGGAGTCCGGCTTGACCAGCGAGGTCGCCTGGCGGAGTGCGGCGGCCGACTTGTCGGACGTCTCGGCCCTCGGGCTGTCCTTCTTCTCCTGCCCTGCCCCGCCCTTGCGCCCGACCTTGTTCTTGAGGCTCCCCCAGATCTTCTTGCCGAACGCGGCGATCTTGGCAGCGATCTTGTCGATCGCCCGATTAACCGGCCGCGCAACCTTCTGGAACACCTGCCTGATCTTGTTGGCCAGCCCCCCGATCCCCAGCAGCGACGCCAAGAACCCGATCAGCAGCGGGACGCTCGCCGCCAACGCCGTCTCGACCATCTTCGGGACGCCCGCCGACCCCCCGTTGGCGATGGCGACGACCGCGTCCAAGACCGCGTTCACGAACTGCACGATCTGGGCGCCCTGGGTCACGATGAACGTGACGATGTCGACAATTCCCTTGACGGCGCGGACGAACGCCGACGCCGGGTTGAGCAGGGAGATGATCCAGGTGATGCCCGCGATGATGACCGTGGGGATCAGGTAGGACTTCAGCTCCTCCAGGATCGTGGACTTCAGGTCGCCCACCTCGGCCTGGATCTCGTTGACCGCGCCGGCCGGGCCCTCCGTCGCCAGGGCCTTCGCCACCGGGACCGACTGTTCGACCGTGTTCATCGCCTGGTCGGGGACGCCCTTGCGGGTGATGCGGGCACGGATGTTCGCCCAGGTCAGGCCGAGGAGCGAGGCGATGAGCTGGATGATGCCCTTCAGGTCGAACCGGGAAGGGATCTCGATGCCGGCCTTCACCGCCGTGCCCAGCAGCCATGAGACCAGGCCCGATTGCAGGTGCGTGCCGATGTTCGAGATGAACTGCTGGAGGCCGGCGCCCACCGCGCGGACCAGATTGCCCAGGAAGCCGATCGGGTCCTTGATGATTTTCGTGATCGCGGCGGCGGCCTTGGCCAGGATGCCCATCAGGAGGTCCTTGAGCTCCTTGATGGTCTTGATGACCCCGGCGACGGCGTCCACGGCCTTCTGGACCAGGCCCTTGTTCGCCTCCTGGAGCTTCTTGATCTCCTCGTCGACCGCGTTGAGGGCCTGGGTGTACTTCTGGGCCAGGGTCTGGACCAGTTGCTTCGACTTGTCGTCGACCTCTGATTCCAGGTCGTCGAACTTGCCCGCGAAGTCCTTGGCCGCCTCCTCGCCGTACTTCTTCAGGTCGGCGGGAAGCCTGTCCACCTCCGCCCTCAGCTCCGCACGCCCCGTCGCGATGCGGGCCTTGGCCCTGCCGAGGTCGGTGCCGATCGTGTCCGCGATGGACGAGATGACGCCCTGCATCATGCGGACGTACAGCTTGCGGGACTCCTGGAAGAGCTGGTTCGCCTCCTCCGGCATGCCCGCGATCTTGTCTTTGGCCCACTTGGCCGGGCCCCAGAAGCCGCCGTACCGCTTGTCCTTGTACGCCTTCATCCGGCGCTTCTGGTCGGCGTTGAAGGCGTCCCGGGCCTTCTTCTCGCCTTCCTCGAACTGCTTGTCGACCTTGCCGTCCAGGCCCTCCAGGATTCCTTCAACGTCCTTCTGAGCGGCGTCGAAGACCTTCTGGAGCTTGGCCGTGACCTCCGCGCGCTTCTGCTCGTCCTTCGACTTGGCCTCGCCCTTGCCGCCGTCCACCTGCTTGCCCGCCGCGTTGCGGGTCGCCGTCAGGGCGTTCATCGCCTGGGCTCCGGCCGCCGCCGCGCCGGACCTGGCGGTCGCCAGTTGTGCCCTCTCGGCGGTACGGGCCTGGGCGGGAGCCGTCGCGGAGTGCTGTTCGGCCTTCCTCTTCTCCCCCAGCGCGGCGG
>NZ_BMUI01000057.1 GCF_014650115.1 Streptomyces olivaceoviridis
GTGGAGATCAGCACCCAGAGCATCTGGTACCAGTAGAAGAACGGGATCCCGATGAACGCGGGATCCGTCTTGGCGTACGAGCCGACCCACAGCATCGCCACGAAGGGCGCGACGAGACACAGGGCGATGATCACCCGGACCGGTGTCACCACCGGTGGTCTCACTTCAGGCGTTTCCGACATGCCACGGGCTCCGTCCCCTCGCTGATCACCTGTGTAATGAGCAGGCAATCTAGGTGACGCTGTCGCGAGAGTGGAAGACCTCGTCCGCATATCGGTATATCGATTCGGCGAAGGTGCCGGGCACCGGCCGGCCGGCGCCTACTCCACCGGTCGCTTGAGCCGGGCCACGAACTTGTAGCGGTCCCCGCGGTACACCGACCGCACCCACTCCACCGGCTTGCCCTCTCGGTCCAGCGAGTGCCGGGAGAGCATCAGCATCGGCAGGCCCACGTCGGTGCCGAGCAGCCCCGCCTCGCGCGGCGTGGCCAGGGAGGTCTCGATGGTCTCCTCGGCCTCGGCGAGGTGGACGTCGTAGACCTCGGCGAGCGCGGTGTACAGGGACGTGTACTTCACCAGCGAGCGCCTGAGGGCCGGGAAGCGCTTGGCCGACAGGTGGGTGGTCTCGATGGCCATCGGCTCGCCGTTCGCCATGCGCAGCCGCTCGATGCGCAGCACGCGCCCGCCGGCCGTGATGTCGAGCAGCTCGGCCAGCCGGTCGTCGGCGGTGACGTACCCGATGTCCAGCAGCTGCGAGGTCGGCTCCAGGCCCTGCGCGCGCATGTCCTCCGTGTAGGAGGTGAGCTGTAGCGCCTGGGAGACCTTGGGCTTGGCCACGAAGGTGCCCTTGCCCTGGATGCGTTCGAGCCGCCCCTCCACGACCAGTTCCTGAAGGGCCTGGCGGACCGTGGTGCGGGAGGTGTCGAACTCGGCGGCCAGCGTGCGCTCGGGCGGGACCGGGGTGCCCGGCGCCTGCGTCTCCGTCATGTCGAGCAGGTGCTTCTTCAAGCGGTAGTACTTCGGCACGCGCGCGGTACGGGTGGTGCCGGCCTCGTTCTCCGCACTGCTGACGTCGGTGCTCATGCTCTGCCTTCCCGGCTCCGAATGCCGAAAGTGACCGACATCCCCATCGGCCCACGGCTCACATCGTGGCACGGGTTGTTGTGTCAGCACTCCACCCGCACGCTCCGTGATCTCCTCTATATACCGTTGCGCCCGCTGTTGGTCTAGTCCATCGGGAGGGTGAGCCCGGCGGGCCGCGGGGTCGGGGCCGCCCTCCCGTCGGGCGCTCCCGGCTAGATCCCCTGCCAGTCCGGCTTGTTGGCGTAGGTGTGCCGGAAGTAGTCGGCCAGCTTCAGCTTGGACGCGGCGGCCTCGTCCGCGACCACCGTGGCGTGCGGGTGGAGCTGGAGCGCGGAGGCCGGGCAGACGGCCGCGACGGGGCCCTCGACGGTCGCGGCGACCGCGTCCGCCTTGCCCTCGCCGGTCGCCAGCAGCACCAGGTGGCGGGCCTCCAGGATCGTCCCGATGCCCTGGGTGATGACGTGGTGCGGGACCTGCTCGATGTCGCCGTCGAAGAAGCGGGCGTTGTCGATGCGGGTCTGCTCGGTCAGCGTCTTGATCCGGGTGCGCGAGGCGAGCGAGGAGCACGGTTCGTTGAACCCGATGTGCCCGTCGGTCCCGATGCCGAGCAGTTGCAGGTCCACGCCGTCGGCCTCGGCGAGCGCGCGGTCGTACGCCTCGCACGCCGCCTGGACGTCCTCGGCCGTGCCGTCCGGCCCCATGAACGCGTCCATGCCCATGCCCAGCGGCTCCAGCACCTCACGGCGCAGCACCGAGCGATAGGACTCGGGGTGGTCGGCGGGCAGCCCCACGTACTCGTCGAGCTGGGCGATCCGCGCCCGTGAGGCGTCCACGGCACCGGAGCGCACCTTGGCGGCCAGCGCCTGGTAGACGGGCAGCGGGGTGGAGCCGGTGGCCACGCCGAGCAGGGCGTCGGGCTTGCGTCGCAGCAGCTGTGCCATGGCCTCGGCGATCAGCTCGCCACCCGCCGCGGCGTCCGGAACGATGACAACTTCCACGCTGGGCCTGCCGTTCTGAAGAGGGCTCTGTGCGTCTCTATGTGGTTTAGACCAATCTAACAGTATCGATGTTCGGGAGCGCGGGGAAGACGGGGAGGAACGGGCGGAAGGAGGGGGTGGGGGAGGGGCGGAGGGGTGCCCGGGAGGGAGGCCGTAGGGAGGTCAGGGGGCGGTCGGGGGCAGAGGCCGGGGGGAAGCCGGGGAGCGGCCGGGGAGAGAGGCCAGGGAGTCCTCAGGTGAGGGAGCCTCCCGTCGCGTCCAGCCAGTGCCCGGTCACCCAGCGGCCGTCCTCCGAGATCAGGAAGGCCACCGCGTCGGCGATGTCCGCCGGGGTGCCCACCCGGCCCAGCGCCGAGTAGTCGGCCGCCCGCTGCCACGCCTCGTCGCTCGCGCGCAGCCAGGGGGCGTTGACGTCGGTGTCCACGATGCCGGGCGCCACCGAGTTCACCGTGATCCCGCGGGGGCCGAGCACCTTGGACAGGTCCCGGGTGAAGACGTCCAGGGCTGCCTTCGTCATCGAGTACGCCATCAGGTCGGGCATGGCGGCGGTCCGGGAGAGGCCGGACGATATGGTCACCACCCGCCCGCCGTCCCGCACTCGCTCCGCCCCGAGCCGGGTGAGGAAGAACGGGGCCTTCACGTTCACCGCGAAGAGGCGGTCGTACTCCTCCTCGTCGATCTCCGCGAACGGGCGGGTGGTGCCGATGCCCGCGTTGTGCACGAGGATGTCCAGCCCGTCCGCGTGCCGGTCGAACTCCGCCCACAGCCGCTCGGCGTCCCCGGGCGCCCCCAGCTCCACCCCGAGCGCGAACGCCGAGCCGCCGGCCGCCTCGATCGCCGCGACCGTCTCCTTCGCGGCGGTCTCGTTCCGTCCGTAGTGCACCGCCACCCGTGCCCCGTCGCGCCCCAGCCGCTCGGCGACCCCCCGGCCGATGCCCCGGCTCGCGCCCGTGACCAGCGCCGTCTTCCCCTTGAGCACGCCCATGTCTGCCCCCTCCAGATTTGTCTAGCGGTCGCTACAGAAAAACCGTACACCAGCCCGCCGACAATTTTCTAGGGGGCGCTATAAAATAGGCCCATGGCGATGGATCAGGACACGCGGGCGCAGGGCGGCACGGGCCGGACGCGGGGCAGGCCGCGCTCCTTCGACCGGGCCACCGCGCTGGAGAAGGCGCTGATGGCCTTCTGGGAGCGCGGGTACGAGGCCACCTCGGTCTCCGACCTCACCCGGCTCATGGGCATCGGCACGCCCAGTCTGTACGCGGCCTTCGGTGACAAGCGGACTCTCTTCGACGAGGTCGTCCGGGTCTACGCCGGCTCGCACGGCGCCTTCACCGACCGCGCCCTCGCCGAGGAGCCCACGGCCCGGGCGGGCGTCGCCCGCATGCTCCGCGAGGCCGCCGCGGAGTACACCGACCCCGCCCACCCGCACGGCTGCCTGATCGTCCACGCGGCCACCAACTGCACCACCCCCGAGGTGGAGGCGCTGCTGCGGGACATGCGCAACGCCGCCATCACCGCCGTCGAAGACCGGATCCGGGCGGACATCGCGGCCGGGCTGCTGCCGGCCGGCACCGACGCCGCCGCCCTCGCCCGGCACACCGGCGCGATGATCCAGGGCATGTCCCAGCAGGCCCGGGACGGCGCACGCCGGGAGGAACTGGAAGCACTCGCGGAAATTGCCATGACCATCTGGCCCCACTGCTGACCCGCTCGGGCTAGGCTGCCTGGCATCGCGTGCCGGCGCCCCTAGGCCCTGTCGTCAAACTCCCGCCTGCCGCGCGACGCCATGCACGCACTCTCGCCGCACCGGGCCCCGACCCAAGTACATCCAGTACGAGGGCCAGGGCCCGGCACTCCCCCAGCCTTCGGCCGGGGGGACCCCCAGAGCACGCACCTGACGCCGCGCGGCCCGCCCTCCGGGCGGACGACGGGAGTTTGACGACAGGACCTAGCGGCGCGGACGCCTCCGCACCATGGACACGCCGTCGTGGTCTAGTCCACAATCGAGAACAACACGCTTCCGCCCTCCCCGCACAGGAAGGCGGATCGAGGAACCGGCGCTCTCTGCCCTGACTGCCCCGGCTCCTCGGCCTTCGGCCGACCGGGACCGCACACCCCACGGCCGATGATGCTCCGGGCTGCGGTGCCGGGAGGGTTGAGGGTCCCTTCCAGGCGCCGCGGCCCGCGGGTGTTTTTCGGCCACCCGCGAGGCCCCGGGTACGCTCGCAGACGTGCCCTCCATGAACGAACTCGTACGCCAGCACACCGCCCTCGACGACTCCGACCTGGAGTGGCTCCACCTGCTGGTCTCGGAGTGGCAGCTGCTCTCCGACCTCTCCTTCGCCGACCTGGTGCTGTGGGTCCCCACCCGGGACGGCACCCGGTACGTCTCGGTCGCCCAGATGCGCCCCAACACCGGCCCGACCTCCTACCAGGACGACATGGTCGGCCACCTGGTGCCGCGCGGCCGGCGGCCCATGCTGGACGCGGCCCTGGACGAGGGCCGGATCGTGCGCGAGGGCGACCCGGAGTGGCGCGAAGAGGTCCCCGTGCGGGTCGAGTCCATCCCCGTACGGCGTGAGGGCCGCGTCCTCGGCGTGATCGCCCGGAACACCAACCTGCTCACCGTGCGCACCCCGAGCCGTCTGGAGCTGACCTACCTCCAGAGCGCCTCCGACCTCGCGCAGATGATCGCGGCCGGCGCCTTCCCCTTCCCGGACCAGCAGGTCGACATGGACGCCTCCCCGCGCGTCGGCGACGGCCTGATCCGGCTCGACGCGGACGGCATAGTCCAGTACGCCTCCCCGAACGCCCTGTCCGCCTACCACCGGCTCGGCCTCGCCGCCGACCTCGTCGGCCACCACCTCGGACAGACCACCGCCGAGCTCGCCCCGACCCGGGGGCCGGTGGACGAGGCACTGGCCAAGGTGGCCAGTGGCTGGGCGCCGCGCGAGTTCGAGATCGAGGCCCACGACGGGGTCATCCAGTTCCGGGCCATCCCGCTCAAACCCAAGGGCACGCGCATCGGTTCGCTGGTGCTGCTCCGGGACGTCACCGAACTGCGACGCCGCGAACGCGAGTTGATCACCAAGGACGCCACCATCCGGGAGATCCACCACCGGGTGAAGAACAACCTCCAGACGGTGGCCGCCCTGCTCCGGCTCCAGGCCCGGCGCATCGAGTCCGAGCGCGGCCGGGAGGCCCTGGAGGAGGCGGTCCGCCGGGTCGGCTCCATCGCGATCGTTCATGAGACGCTGTCTCAGAACCTGGACGAGCGGGTGGAGTTCGACGACATCGCCGACCGGGTGCTGGCGATGGTCGCCGAGATCTCGCCGGGCAAGGTGGCCGGTCGGCGCAGTGGACGGTTCGGCATACTCGACGCCGAGGTCGCCACCCCGCTGTCCATGGTCCTCACCGAGGTTCTTCAGAACGCCCTGGAGCACGGCTTCCGTGAGGGCGACACCGGCACGGTCGAGGTCTCGGCGGTGCGTGGCGGCACCACCAAGGAGGCCCGGCTGCTGGTCACCGTCCAGGACGACGGGGTCGGACTGCCCGAGGGCTTCGACCCGCACCGTTCGGGCAACCTCGGCTTGCAGATCGTACGGACGCTGGTGGAGGGCGAATTGGGCGGCTCGTTCGACATGGTGCCGGCGCCGGAGCGCGGGACGCGGGTGATCCTCGACATTCCGGTGCGAGCGCAGAAGTGAGCGGGCGGGCCCGGCGCGCCAGGTGAGGGACGCACGCCGGGGGAGTGTGCGCCGGGAGCGGGCGCAGGGGGGCGGACGCCGGGGAGCCGGCGCAGCAAAAAGCCCCGGACCGCGTTGGTCCGAGGCTGATGCTCGTTGCTGCTCTGCTTGTATCGCTAAGCGCATCGGGGGAACTGCGCGCTGCGGCTCGGGGGCGGGAGATGCGTACGTGCTGTGCGCGCCGCCAAGCTCAGGCTGTCAGCAGGGGTGGGTATGTCAGGCGGAGGCCTGACGAGCCCGGTTGCGAGCGGCGCGGCGCTTCATGGCGCGGCGCTCGTCCTCGCTGAGACCACCCCAGACGCCGGAGTCCTGACCGGACTCAAGCGCCCACTGCAGACACTGCTCGATCACCGGGCAGCGACGGCAGACGGCCTTGGCTTCCTCGATCTGCAGCAGCGCAGGACCGGTGTTGCCGATGGGGAAGAAGAGCTCGGGGTCTTCCTCGCGGCAAACGGCGTTGTGACGCCAGTCCATGGCTGCTACCTCTCCTTGGTATTACGTGCAGGTTGCTTGTGAATGTGAACGCTTTCACGAATCCCTCAACAAGTGAAGGGCCGACCGCCGAGTCTTCACCCGGCGTGGTCCTGTGTTTGAAGAGGGGTTCTGGTGATCAGCGGAGGCCGGTGTTGCGGGCCGTCCCGATCGCCACGTAGAGACTCGCAAACCTCAGCGGCGGATACAACCCCTTCCTGAAGATTTTTTTTGATTCCTCGGTGTCGACTAGGTCACAGCCGTACTTCCATGGGGTGGACCCTGGTCTAAACGTTCGAGTGAAAGGACTTTCGCCCGTTCCGCTCACACAATCACACGCAGTGCACGGCGTACGCCTGTGAACGTCACGCTCGTACGCAGCCCGAGATGGTCACCGTCCATCTGAAGGGGGAGAGGCACCTTCGAATGCAAGGTGAACTGGTCCAGGTCGTGCAGGGAGACGGCGTGCCTCCCCTGCGGTCCCCGCTCGGGGGACGAAGTGAGCAACTGGGTGCCATACCGGGCAACCGCGGCCGTGGACAGGCGGCTGAGGCCGAGCACGTCGATGCCTGTATCGAACGAAGCCTTAGGCGACGTGTACATCGGGCGATTGCCGAGATACGTCCACGGGGACGTGTTCGAGACTATGGCGACGACCAGATCCTCGATCGGGTCCTCTCCGGGCTGTTCGAGCGTGATCGTGCCGTGCCGGCGGTTCGGCTCGCCGAGGAACTGCCGGACCACCTGCCGGACGTACAGCGCGTGCGTCGACTTCTTCCCGCGCTCGCGCTGCTGCTCGACCCGGCCCACCACGCCCGCGTCGAAGCCGAGCCCGGCGTTGAAGGTGAACCAGCGGGCCGGCACCGCCTCGTCCTCGGTGCCCGGCGTGCCCGAGGTCAGGCCGAGGCCGACGACCCGCTCGGTCCCGTCGCGCAGCGCGTCCAGCAGTGCTCCGGTGGCCTCGACGGGGTCGTTGGGCAGGCCCAGCGCGCGGGCGAAGACGTTCGTGGAGCCGCCGGGGACGACGGCGAGACCGGGGAGGCGGTCCGGGGCGGGACCGGCGTGCAGGAGGCCGTTGACGACCTCGTTGACCGTGCCGTCGCCGCCGAGCGCCACCACCAGGTCGATGTCGTTGCTCTCCGCCGCCTGCCGGCCGAGGTCGCGAGCGTGGCCGCGGTACTCGGTGGTGACGGCCTCCAGCTTCATCTCGCTCGCCAGCGCATGGATCAGTACGTCACGTCTGCGTGCACTTGTAGTGGTTGCCGCCGGATTGACCACGAGAAGTGCACGCATGCATGGCAGCGTACCTACTGGGTGGTACTCGGCCCAGGCCGAGTTAGGGATCCGGTAAGAGAGCGGGGCGTGAGCCTGGACACTCGGGGGCGCGGGGCGCGGCAGCGCGCCGGAGGGGGAGGGCTACCCTGCTGAGGTGAGCAGTCAGCAGAATCCCGCCCCGCACACCGCCGAAGCCGTCGCGGCCGACGCGACCGACCCGGCCGCCGGGCCGCGTCCACGCCGGCTGACGTGCGCGGCGGCGCTGGCCGCGCTGGAGGGCGCGGCGCTGGTCGCCGGCGGCCTGTGGGTGCTCGTCCTCGGGCTCACCAGCGACCCGGACGACCGGCAGCAGGCCGTGACCCTGGGCATCACCCTGGTCGTCCTCGCGTTGCTGCCGCTGCTCGCCGCGCGTGGTCTGCTGCTGCGGCGCGGCTGGAGCCGGGGGCCCGCGCTGATCACCCAGCTCATGGCCCTTCCCGTGGCCTACAACCTGCTCCGGGCCGACAGCATGGCCATTCCGGCCGGTATCGCGCTCGGGCTGGTCGCTGTGGTGACGCTGGTGCTCCTCGTCAACGGAGAGACGACCCGGGCCCTCGGGATCAAGGGACCGGGCCGGGGCGAGTAGGGCTCACCGGGCGGGGCCTGTTCTGGCAGAGCCTCGCCGAGCAGGGCTCACTCCTCGCTCACTCCCGGCCCACTCTCGCTCACTCCTCCACGAGGAGCTTCTCGCGGAGCTGGGCCAGGGTGCGGGCCAGCAGGCGGGAGACGTGCATCTGCGAGATGCCGACCTCCTGCGCGATCTGCGACTGGGTCATGTTCCCGAAGAAGCGCAGCAACAGGATCCGCTTCTCGCGCGGCGGCAGGTCCTCCAGCAGCGGCTTGAGGGACTCGCGGTACTCCACGCCCTCCAGCGCCTCGTCCTCGGCGCCCAGGGTGTCGGCGACCGCCGGTGACTCGTCGTCCGTGTCGGGGACGTCCAGGGACAGCGTGGAGTACGCGTTCGCGGACTCCAGGCCCTCCAGGACCTCCTCCTCGGAGATGGCGAGCTTCTCGGCCAGCTCGTGGACCGTCGGGGACCGGCCGTGCAACTGGGACAGCTCGGCCGTCGCGGTGGTCAGCGCGAGCCGCAGTTCCTGGAGCCGGCGCGGCACCCGGACCGCCCAGCCCTTGTCGCGGAAGTGCCGCTTGATCTCGCCGACGACGGTCGGTGTGGCGTAGGTGGAGAACTCCACGCCACGCTCGGGGTCGAACCGGTCGACGGACTTGATGAGACCGATCGTCGCGACCTGGGTGAGGTCGTCCAGCGGCTCGCCGCGGTTGCGGAACCGGCGTGCCAGGTGCTCCACGAGCGGCAGGTGCATACGGACCAGCTGGTTGCGCAGCTCCGCGTACTCCGTGCTGCCTGCCGGCAGCGTGCGCAGCTCGACGAACATCGCCCGCGCCCCGCTGCGGTCCTGGGCGTCGTGCTGAACGGCCTGCACGGCCTCCTTGCCCAGCGCGTCGTCCTCGGCGTATCGCTCGTGCTCGCTCATCGTCCCGCCCGTAGCCCTTCCCCGAGCCCTGGCCCCCGCGCGGACGGTGGGTCCGGCGCCGCCGCGTGCCGTCGGCGGCGTGCCCGTGGCACCGTCACCGTCGACCTGCGCGGAGTCGTCCTCCGGGTGCGGTCTGGCCTGCTCGGGGATGCCGTCGATGCCGTCCGCCATGCGCCGGGAACCGTCCCGGGGGCCTGCCCCGGAGGTCTCGGCATCGCCCGACCAGGAGGCACCCCCGCCCCCGGTCGGCAGCTCCCGTGTGCCGCGCTCTTCGTCCCGCACCGGCCCGTCCCCGTTCCTCACGCCGGCCCGGGGCCGGCGCCACGCTGTTTGTAGAGGCTGATCGACACCGTCTTGTCCTCGTCCACGGCGGACGAGACCTTGCCCGCGAGGGCCGACAGCACGGTCCAGGCGAAGGTGTCCCGCGAGGGGGCGTGGCCGTCCGTGGTCGGCGCCGACACCGTGACTTCCAGTGAGTCGTCGACGAGCCGGAAGACACAGCTGAGCACCGAGCCGGGCACGGCTTGCTGGAGCAGGATCGCGCAGGCCTCGTCCACGGCGATGCGCAGGTCCTCGATCTCGTCCAGGGTGAAGTCCAAGCGGGCCGCGAGACCGGCCGTGGCCGTCCGCAGCACCGACAGGTAGGCACCCGCAGCCGGCAGCCGGACTTCCACGAAGTCCTGGTTCGCCACGGGCTCGCCTGCGATCTGGGACACCCTCACCTCCATGGTGGTACAAGCTTTACGGGGCCGAGGGTCGCCCCCCGGGGTAACGCGCGAGTGGTTCAAGCGGTGACGCTATCGCGCTCCGAACGTTTCTGTCCCCGGGACCCCAACCCCCTGGCGTCACTCACAGTAAAGCTGTGGATACGCTCCGTGTCTAGGGGGTTTGCGGGCCCAAATGGGAAGAGCGCGCGCCGGGTTGACGTACCCAGACGTCAGACGCTCGAACCGTCGTGCGGCAGCCGCCGCATGCAGTGTCACACGAGAACCCGGTCGGACGGGACGCTCTCGCGGAGAACGCTCTCGACAGACGCGGTCGAAGGGCGGTCCGGGACGGTGCGAGCACGCCCGGAAACGGCCGGGACAGGCTCAGACGAGGACGTGGTCCACGAAGCACCACCGCCAGTCCTCACCCGGCTCGAAGGTCCGCATCACCGGATGACCGGACTGCGCGTGGTGCTCCGTCGCGTGCCGTCCCGGCGAGGAGTCGCAGCAGCCGATGTGGCCGCAGGTGAGGCACAGCCGCAGCTGGACCGGGTTCGTACCGTCCCGCAGGCACTCCGGACAGGTCTCGTCGAGCGGCTCCGGTTCGGGGTGCGGCAGCGCGTCGGCATGCGTGCACTGTTTCATGATTGCCAGATTACGACGGTTGTGCGGGTTGCCGCGCGAAAGATGAGGGTGGGCGAAAACCATGGACGTGATGCCACTGCTGTTGCTGGTGGCGGGCAGTGCCGCGGTGGCAGCCGCGGCCCGGCGTACCCCGGCGCCGGCGCCCCTGCTGCTGGTCGCGGTCGGTCTGGCGGTCTCGTACATCCCCGGTGTGCCGTCCTACACCCTCGATCCGCACATCGTCCTGCCGCTGCTGCTGCCCCCGCTGCTGTACACCTCGGCGAGCGACAGCTCCTACCTCGACCTGCGGGCACAGATGCGGCCGGTGGCGCTGCTCTCGGTGGGATACGTGCTCTTCGCGACCGTGGTCGTCGGCTGGGCCGCCTACCTGATCATCCCCGGACTGTCGCTGACCGCGGCACTGGTGCTGGGCGCGGTGGTCGCACCGCCGGACGCGGTCGCCGCCACGGCGGTCGCGCGCAGGGTGGGACTGCCGTCCCGGATCACCACCATCCTCCAGGGCGAGTCCCTGCTGAACGACGCCACGGCGATCACCGCCTACAAGGTGGCGCTCGGCGCCGCCGTCGGGGAGGGGGCCACCTGGGGAGGCGGCATCCGCGAGTTCGCGCTCGCCGCGGTCGGCGGGGTCGGGATCGGTCTCGTCCTCATGGCGCCCCTGCACTGGCTGCGCACGCACCTGACCGAGCCCCTCCTCCAGAACACGCTCTCCCTGCTCATCCCGTTCGTCGCCTACGGGGTCGCCGAGCAGGCGCACGCCTCCGGGGTGCTCGCGGTGGTGGTCGTCGCCCTCTACCTCGGCCACCGCGCGTGGGAGGTCGACTTCGCCACCCGTCTCCAGGAGGGCGCGGTGTGGAAGATGGTCGCCTTCGTGCTGGAGTCCGCGGTGTTCGCCCTGATCGGCCTGCAACTGCCGATCGTCCTGAAGCGGCTCGGGAAGTACGAGGGCACCTCCGCCGCCTGGTACGCGGTCGCCGTCTTCCTGGTCGTGGTGGTGGCCCGGTTCGTCTGGGTCTACCCGGCCACCTTCCTGCCCCGGATCCTGTCGACGCGCATCAAGGAGCGCGAACAGAACCCCACCTGGCGGGGCGCGATGGTCACCTCGTGGGCCGGCATGCGGGGCGTCGTCTCCCTGGCCATCGCCTTCGCCATCCCGCCGACCATGCCCGCCGGACCGCGCAACCTGATCCTCTTCCTGACCTTCACCACCGTCATCGGCACCCTCGTCGTGCAGGGCGTGACACTGCCGCCGCTGATCCGGCTGCTGAAGTTCCCCGGCCGCGACCGGCAGGCCGAGACGCTCGCCGAGGCCAACGCGCAGGCCCAGGCCTCCCGGGCCGCCGAGGCCCGGCTCGACGAACTCCTCGCCGACGAGCGCAACACCCTGCCGCAGCCGCTCGCCGACCGGCTCCGCATGGTCCTGGAGCGCCGCCGCAACGCCGTCTGGGAACGGCTCGGACAGGTCAACCCGATCACCGGCGAGTCCGTCGACGACACCTACCGGCGGCTGTCCCGCGAGATGATCGGCGCCGAGCGCGAGGTCTTCGTCAGGCTCCGCGACCTGCGCTACATCGACGACGAGATGCTGCGCGCCCTGCTCAGACGCCTGGACCTGGAGGAGGCGGCGGCCTACCGGGAAGCCGGTTAGCGCTCCGGGGCGGCTGCCGCGGGTTCCGGGAACGGCCGTCCCGTGACGACGGCGGCGATCGTCGTCCCGCGCGCGAAGGCGTTCTCTTCCGCCAGGGCGACCAGTCCGAACAGCAACTTGGCGACATAAAGGCGCTCCACGGGCAGCCCGTGCCGCTGCTCGAAGTCCTGTGCGAACGCCTCCAGTTCCGGTGTCGTACGGGCGTAACCACCGCAGTGGAAACGGTCGTCCAGGGACCAGGTGCCGCTGCGGGCGCCGAAGGCACGTTCTTGCAGCGCCTCTACGTCGGCCTCCAGGAAGCCGCCCTTCAGGACCGGTACGCCGAGCGCGCGCTGGCCGGCCGAGAGTCCGGCGGCGAGGCCGGCGAGGGTGCCGCCGGTGCCGCAGGCGACCGCGACGACGTCGGCCCGGCCGCGCAGTTCCGTGCCGAGGGCGCGGCAGCCGCGTACCGCCTCGGCGTTGCTGCCGCCCTCGGGGACGACGTACGCGTCCTCTGCGCCGGCCGCGCGCAGGATCCCGGCCAGGGTCTCCGGATCGGTCTTGTGGCGATATGTCGATCTGTCGACGAAGTGCAACCGCATGCCGTCGGCCGCGCACCGGGCCAGGGACGGGTTGAGGGGGCGGTCGGCCAGCTCCTGGCCGCGCACCACGCCCGTGGTCGGCAGGCCCAGCAGGCGGCCCGCGGCGGCGGTGGCCCGCAGGTGGTTGGAGTAGGCCCCGCCGAAGGTGACCAGGGCGCGCCCCTCGGCCGCCGCGATGTTGGGCACCAGCTTGCGCCACTTGTTGCCGATCAGCTGCGGGTGGATGAGATCGTCCCGCTTGAGCAGCAGCCGGAGCCCGCGGCGCTCGAACCGGCCGTCCCGCACCTCGTGCAGGGGCGAGGGGAGGCGGGGGCTGAGCGGGTCGGGACTGGACACGGCTTCATTGTCGCCCGGTGCGGGCGCTGGACGGGGCGGGGTCGCTCGCCGGTGCCGGCGGGGTGCCGCTGGGCGGGCCGAAGGGGGCGGGCGGAACCGCGCGACCGGCCACGGCGGACCGGCGACCCGGGGACGGCCCCACCCCGCGCCGCTAATCCTTCAGCCGTTCCCGCACCCGCTCCCTCAGCCAGGACATCTCGAAGCCCCGGGGGTCCACCTTCCCCGGCTGCCACTCCCGGTGGCCGATGACCGACCGTTCCGTCCACCCGTGGTGCCGGCACAGCGCCGCGGCGACCCGCTCGATCGCCTCAAGCTGTTCGTCCGGCCACGGATCCTCCCCGTCGCCGAGGTTCTCGCACTCGAAGCCGTAGAAGTACCGGTTGCCGTCGGTGTTCGCCTCGTTGTCCGGCGGCAGCCCCTTCTCGGCGATCACCGCGCGCAGCACCTCGTCGTCCCCGAGCCCGGCGTGGTTGGCGCGGCCGTAGCCGACCAGGTGGACCGTGCCGTCCTTGGTGATCACGCCGTGGCACAGCGGCCCCGGCAGGTCGGGGTGGCCGTCCCGGCACACCTCCACCGTGTGCGCGCTGCCCTTGGTCACCGTGTGGTGGATCATCACGCCGTGCACCGGCCCCCAGGGGCCCTTGTGATTGCGGTTGTGGTGCTGCCAGTCGCCGACCTCGACGACCGTGACGCCCTCCGCCCTGAGCGCGTCCAGAAATCCGCTCGCCGACATGGGTGGGGCCATGCCCGACTCCTTCGTGCCGTGCCCGTGCTGCCGCCGGTCGCGGCTGCCGGATGTCCTGCCTGCTTCTACCGAAACCGGACCTCCCGGAACACATCGTTCGTACGGTGTGCGAGCCGATCCGGACAGACGGGGGCATGCCGTGCGGGCCGGGACGAGGTCCCCCATCGTGCCCAGTAATCCGATGATCCATTCCCCTTCTTTCGGGTAATGGCGCGCACACGCTCCGTGCTGGGACGCTCGATGCGAGACCGGTGCCCGGTGCACTTCGGCACCGGGCATACATGGGAGGTCATTTCTCTATGTCGGTAGGCGAAGAGGTCCGCACGGATCAGGGCAGGCCGCAGCAGTCCCTCGGGACGGCGGCCGCGCGGAACCTGGCCACCACCACCAAGTCCGCTCCGCAGATGCAGGAGATCAGCTCCCGCTGGCTGCTGCGCACGCTTCCCTGGGTGGACGTCCAGGGCGGCACGTACCGGGTGAACCGGCGTCTCACGTACGCCGTCGGCGACGGCCGGATCACCTTCGTGAAGACCGGTAACCAGGTGGAGGTCATCCCGGACGAACTGGGCGAGCTGCCGGCCCTGCGGTCGTACGAGGACGAGGAGGTGCTGGCCGAACTGGCCCGCCGCTGCCGGCAGCGCGACTTCGCGCCCGGCGAGGTGATCGCCGACTTCGGCAACCAGACGGACGAGGTCTACCTGCTCGCCCACGGCCGGGTGGAGAAGGTCGGCACGGGTCCCTACGGCGACGACGCCGTGCTCGGTGTCCTCGCCGACGGCGCCTACTTCGGCGACCAGGCGCTGCTGGACCCGGAGGCGATCTGGGAGTACACCGTCCGCGCGGACACCTCGACCACGGTGCTGATCCTCAGCCGCCAGGACTTCCAGCAGGTCGCGGAGCGCTCCGACTCGCTGCGCGCGCACCTGGAACGGCTGCGCTCGATCCCCGAGCAGCGGACCAACAAGTACGGGGAGAAGGAGGTCGAGCTGGCGGCCGGCCACTCCGGCGAGCCCGACATCCCGCACACCTTCGTGGACTACGAGCCACGGCCCCGCGAGTACGAACTGAGCATCGCCCAGACCGTGCTGCGCATCCACTCGCGCGTGGCCGACCTCTACAACCAGCCGATGAACCAGACCGAGCAGCAGTTGCGGCTCACGGTCGAGGCGCTGAAGGAGCGTCAGGAGCACGAGCTGGTCAACAACCCGGAGTTCGGTCTGCTCAGCAACTGCGAGTACGACCAGCGGATCCAGCCGCACGACGGCGTGCCGAGCCCGGACGACCTGGACGAGCTGCTCAGCCGCCGTCGCGGCACCAAGCTCCTCCTGGCCCACCCGCGCGCCATCGCCGCGATCGGGCGCGAGCTGAACAAGCGGGGGCTCGTCCCGGAGACCATCGACATCGCCGGCAACCGCATCCCCACCTGGCGCGGGGTGCCGATCTACCCGTGCAACAAGATCCCGATCAGCGAGGCCCGCACGACCTCCATCATCGCCATGCGTACCGGCGAGGCCGACCAGGGCGTCATCGGCCTCAGGCAGTCCGGCATCCCGGACGAGATCGAGCCGAGCCTGTCCGTCCGGTTCATGGGCATCAACGAGCAGGCCATCATCAAGTACCTGGTGACGGCCTACTACTCGGCCGCGGTGCTGGTGCCCGACGCCCTCGGCGTGCTGGAGAACGTCGAGATCGGTCGATGGAGGTGACGTCTCCGCACGTCGCGGCCGTGTCCCCGCCCCCCGGGGCGGGTAGGCCCTCGGGGTACGCGTCCGGCCGGACCGGTGACGTCGTACTCCGCGGACCTGGCGAGGGGGAGGCATGGCCGAGTTCATGACGGAGACCGAAGAGCGTTCCTCCGGTGTGCCGCGTCCCGGCACACCGGGGGAGCCACCCGAGGAGGCCGGGGACGCCGCCGCCGGTCCGCTCGACGGACACGAGGCGGCGGCCCAGCTGGAGCGCGCCCGGGCGCTGGTCGACCCGGAGCTGCGCGCGGCCGTGGAGTCGCTGCCCGGTTCCATGCGCCGGATCGCGAGCTACCACTTCGGCTGGCAGCACGCCGACGGCACCCCGGCGGCGGGCAACGCGGGCAAGGCGATCAGACCCGCGCTCGTGCTGGCGGCTGCCGCCGCGCTCGGTGGTCCGGCGGCCCGGGCGGCAGCCGTCCCGGCGGCAGCGGCGGTCGAACTGGTCCACAACTTCACGCTGTTGCACGACGACGTGATGGACCGGGACGCCACCCGCCGCCACCGGCCGACGGCCTGGACCGTGTTCGGCGACGCCGACGCGATCCTCGCCGGGGACGCACTCCAGGCGCTGGCCCTGCGGCTGCTCGCCGAGGCTCCGCACCCGGCCTCCGTGCCGGCCGCGGCCCGGCTCGCGGCCTGTGTGGTGGAGCTGTGCGAGGGCCAGCACGCCGACACCGACCTGGAGCGGTGCGCGCCGGACGCGGTCACCCTGGACGAGGTGCTCGCGATGGCCGAGGCCAAGACCGGTGCTCTGCTGGGCTGTGCCTGCGCGCTCGGCGCGCTGTACGCGGGCGCGGGCGAGGAGGAGGTGGCCGCGCTCGACGGCTTCGGCCGGCAGGCCGGGCTCGCCTTCCAGCTCATCGACGACGTCATCGGCATATGGGGAGACCCGCGGCACACCGGCAAGCCGGCCGGCGCGGATCTCGCCGCCCGCAAGAAGTCCCTGCCGGTGGTGGCGGCGCTCACCTCCGGCACCCCGGCGGCGGCCGAGCTCGCCGCGCTGTACGGGACGCCGTACCGCGAGGAGGAGGCGGAGGCGGGGGAGATCGCGCGTACGGCGCTGGCGGTGGAGCGGGCGGGCGGCCGGGACTGGGCGCAGGCCGAGGCGGCCGACCGGATGGCCCGGGCCATGCAGGAGCTGGCCCGAGCGGTCCCCGACCCCGAGGCGGCGGGCGGTCTGCTGGCGCTCGCCGAGTTCGTGACCCGGCGCACCAGCTGAGGGCCGCCCGTCCCGGCGGCCGAGCAGAACCCGGAGTCCCCGGGCCCGTGCGGCTCCTGACCCCGCACGGTCATCGGGGGCTCCGGCCAGGCGGCCCCCGCACACTCCCACAGGGTGCGGGGGCCGCCGATCCCTCGGCGACGGACGTCGAGGCCGTCGCGGGAAGGAGCGCGGAAAGGAGCGTTGCGGGCACCACCGATCTACCCTGAGGACATGGACAGCGAGGAACACGTCTGTCCCGTCTGCGGACAGCCCGTGGAAACGGTCGTCAAGCGGCACAAGACCCTGGGCGCCTGGGTGCCGGTCTGGGGCCCCGGTCCCTGCCGCGACTCCGACTGCGCGGCGTACGCCGAGACCGGCCCCCGGCCCGCCGGGCAGGAGCGTTCCGCCGGTGCGCGGGCCAGGCCGGGCGGCGGCAGCGGTCCGCAGGACCCGTCGGCGGCGGGCACCGGGAACAGCGCCGGCTGAGCACGTCGTCTGAGCATGCCGTCTGAGTACAGGGGGCGGGCGGGGCGCCGTAGCGTGGGCGCATGCCGAAACTGCCGTACATCCTGCACATCACCGAGCGCTCCCTGTGGGAGGCGGCGCGCGAGCGCGGCGCCTACGAGATGTCCACCCGGGGCCGCACCCTCCACCAGGAGGGTTTCATCCACTGCTCCACCCGCGAGCAGCTCCCGCGCATCGCCGACTTCCTCTACGGCGGTTACGACGGCCCGGACGAGCTGGTCGTGCTGGTCGTGGACCCGGCGCGGGTCGGGGCGCCGGTGAAGTACGAGTCCGTCGAGCCGGGCGGGGAGGAGTTCCCGCACGTGTACGGGCCCGTACCGGTCGAGGCGGTGGTGGACGTGGAGTCGTGGGGCTGAGACGGTACGTGCCGCCGGCCGGATCGCGTACCACCGTTCAGTGGGCGCCGTCGCGCACCGGGACCGCACCCAGCTCCTCGTGCCGCGCTCGGACGGCGGTGATGTCCGCGCAGGCCAGGTCGAGGTGAGCGGAGGCAGGGCGCTCCTCGTCGAGCCGCTTCCGGTCAGCGCGGCCCAGAACGCGGACTCGGCGTCGTACCGGTACGGCGGGATGTAGAGGGACACCTGGTCCAGGCGGGCACCGCCGTCGCCCTCGGTGACGCCCTGGAGCTTCACAACGGGGTCCGCCCTCTCGGGCAGCAGGGTCACGAACTGGCCGTGCTCGCCACGGAACGCGGAGAGCCGGGTGCCGATGACGGCCGTCCAGAAGGCGCACGCCTCCGTCAGCGGGCAGCGTTCAGCCCGTGGGGCGTTCGAGGAAGCGGAGCTGGTTGCCGGCCGGGTCCCTGAAGGCGCAGTCGCGCACCCCGTACGGCTGGTCCATCGGCTCCTGGAGGACGTCGGCGCCGGACTCGCGTACCCGCTCGTACAGCGCGTCGCAGTCGGGCGTGGTGAAGATGACGCCGCGCAGCAGGCCCTTGGCGAGGAGTTCGTTGAGCGCCTGCTTGTCGGCGGGGGAGGCGTCAGGGCTCGCGTCCGGCGGCTCCAGGACGATCTCCACGTCGGGCTGGAGCGGAGAGCCCAGGGTCACCCAGCGCATCCCCTCGAAGCCCACGTCGTTGCGGATCTCCAGACCGAGCACATCGCGGTAGAAGGCGATGGCCTTGTCGTGGTCGTCCACGGCAAGGAAACACTGCGCGAGTTTCACGTCCATGGACTCACCCTAGAGCCGAGGGACGGGGTCGCGCCTCAGTACGGGCGGCGGCGCGGCCGGGTCAGCCTGCGGGCCACACAGGGCGGGATCGCCGCGGTCTCCTCGTGATCGCGGGCGCGGTAGGCGCTCGGCGTCTCGCCGATCAGCTCGGTGAACCGGGAGCTGAAGGAGCCGAGCGAGGTACAGCCGACGGCGAGGCACACCTCGGTCACGCTGAGATCGCCCCGGCGCAGCAGCGCCTTGGCCCGCTCGATCCGCCGGGTCATCAGGTAGCTGTACGGCGTCTCCCCGAACGCCTTGCGGAAGCTGCGCTGGAAGTGGCCCGGGGACATGAGGGCGTCACGGGCCAGCTCGGTCATGTCGAGCGGCTCGGCGTACTCGCGGTCCATGCGGTCACGCACGCGTCGCAGCCGTCTGAGGTCCTCCAGGGCGGTCACCCGCTCAGCTTGGCACGGACGGTGCCGCAGAGTCCCACGGGTTCGACGGATGCTGCTCCTCCGGTTGTCCGGGCACCGGCCCGCCCTTGCCTGCCCTGGGGCTCGCGGCGTCCTCGTCCGGTCCCCGCACGTGCCGACAGGCTCGCTCGTACACTCCTGACGTGGCATTCATGAGCACCCCGCACTGCTGCTTCCTGTGATCGGAAGGCGTTGAGGGCGATACCGAACGGCATCGCCCTCCTTGGTGTGCCTGCTGCGTGAACCACGTTCCAACGCTGCTCGCTTCTTCCTGAGGCAGCGACGCTCCGAGCGCGCGCAGGCACGGTCCTTCCCTTCATTTCGCCAGGAGTCCTCGTGCCCGTGTCGCTTCCCCCTGCCCTCGAACTCTCCCTCGACCTGCTGCGCTGCCCAACGTGCCGCACGCGCCACCTGCACCCCGAACACGGCGCACTGCGTTGTCCGGTGGGCCACACCTTCGACATCGCCCGCCACGGCTACGCCGGCCTGCTGACGGGCACCCGCGCCACCAGCGGTGACGATGCGGTCATGGTCCAGGCCCGGGACCGGTTCCTGTCCACCGGCACCTACGCGCCCATCCGCCACGTCGGGGCCGACCTGGCCGCCGACGCCGTGTCCGAGCAGGCCACGGTCGTGGACGTGGGGTGCGGCACCGGCTACTACCTGGCCGGCGTACTCGATCAACTGCCGGGCGCCCGTGGTCTGGGGCTGGACACATCGGTGCGCGCGCTGCGCTCGGCAGCCCGCGCCCACGACCGAGCCGCCGCGGTGGCCTGGGACGTCTTCCGTTCCTTCCCGCTGGCCGACGGGGTGGCCGATGTCGTGCTGAACGTGTTCGCCCCGCGCAACCCGGCCGAGTTCCACCGGGTGCTGTGCCCAACCGGCCGGTTGATCGTGATCCGTCCCACCGGGCGGCACCTGGCCGAGCTGCGGGGCCGGTTGCCCGGGATGGTCACGATCGACCCGGCCAAGGAACAGCGCCTGCACCGGGCGCTGGACCCCTTCTTCGAGGCCGCCGTCACCGAACAGGTGGAGTACTCCGCGACCCTGACCAGGCCGGATGCCGTGGATCTGATAGCGATGACACCGAGCGCGCGCCACGTAAGCAGCGCGGACCTGAACGATGACGGTCTCCTGCCCGATCAGGTCACCGTCTCCGTGCTCGCCACCGCCTACCAGCCTCGGTGACCACGTGCGGGCGCATGCGAGTTGCTGACCGACGAACAGTGGCCTGCTACCCCCGAGGCGGTTCCGAGCGGGAGACCTTGATGGCGAGGGCGCCGAGGGCCTCCTTCTCGGGTGGGTAGATGGCGCGGATGTTGCTGAGCTGCTGGTCGCGGGTCGCGGTGGGGTCGACGTTGAAAGGTCCTTCACCGTCGAGCAGGGCTTCGAAGTCGGGGTACTCCGTGACCCGCTCGACCTTCACCTCGCAGGTCTCGTCGGTGCCCTTGACGTGGAAGCGGATGGTGTCGCCGGCGGCGAGGTCGGCGAAGTGCGGGTATTTCACCCGCACCTCGATGGTCTTGGTGCCCGCGGCGACGAGGTCGAAGTACCGGCGGTAAAGGTCGAGCTCGTGGACCCGAGCGGTGGTGTCGCTCATGGCGCGGGGATGCTCCTAGTGGCCGGTGCGGTCATCAAGCGGCCGATCTCGCTCGCCGAGTAGGCGCGGAAGAAGTGGCGGGGGTTGGACAGCGAGGTATCGGTCATGGACAGCAACTGCTCGGCGTACTCCGGAACGGTTCCGGGCCACTGCCGGGTATCTTCGCCATTCCGGTCGCCAAGCAGTTCGCGTCCGCTGTGATCACGCCTGCCGATCCACGCCCGTCTGCGGCCGGGTGAAGAAGACCGCACCCGGTCCGTCAGGACGCCGTGGGTGGCGGGCTGGGGGCCGGGCGCGGTCGGGGAGATGCTGCGATCGCAGGAACCGCAGTTCAGAAGGCGTGAGGAGAGATCAGGCCTTCTTGGTCTCCTAGTAACGGGGCGGGTCGGTGACCTGCGGCGATGCTGGCTGCAGGTCGCTGACCTGGCCTTTTGGTGATGGGTGGCGATGGGGTGTGACGGTCACGATCGGGTGTCCTGCGGACTGTGTGCGGACTGAGATTCATTCTTGCCGACCTGGATCGGGCGGCCGAGGGCGAGACCGATTGCGCGTAAGGCCGGCGTGTGCGGCCACTGGAGCCAGTGCTGCTCCGCCCAGGCTGGAGTGGGTGCCCAGCCTGTTCCGATGGGCGGCTTTCTGACGCCATTGCGCTGCCTGCGACATACCGCGCCGGAGTGCGAGATGCGGCCGCAGCCAAGACGCGACGCTGTGCCGATCGCAGCTGAGCTCCGGGGAGGAAGGTTTGGGACTTCCCTAGAGGCATGCCGAGCTACAGTGCGTACTTTTCTGTGGATGCCAGATGGCGGGTATTAATTCCAGTTCCGCATTTGAGGCAGTACTCGGTTCTTTCGATGATGGAGACTTCCACGTAATCAGCGGTTTCGTTGTCGAGTCCATAGGTTGTGCTCAGTGTGTCGAGGAGGAAAGTCACGTTCTGACATGCTTGGCAGCGGTTAGTTGCTTCTTCGATTTTCTCTGGGTAGAGCAGAGCGAGTGAGAGGTTTATCCCCGAGTTGGACCAGAAGCTATGGCAGAAGCGGCATCTCGCGCTTTTGATGTCGTCTAGGACGAGGGCCCTCTTGTCGCACCTGGGGCAGTGCACGACTAGGTCGGTTTCTTTGAGATCTCGCGTCACGCGTCGGAGGCGCTGGTCGGCTAGCTTCTCGATAGCCTGGAGTTTCTTTCGGATTTCATCGATGAGTTCGTGGTAGACGTCGAACTCGTCACTGTCGGGATCTGGTCCGACCCAGCCGACAATGAAATCGATGAGGAAGTCGAGAACGTCAATGGCGACCGCCCTGACTGCATTGGAAGACTCCAGCTTCGCACCGTAATGCTGGAGCTGGTTCCTGTGCCTGGAAAGCCTCTTTATTCTTCCTTTTGATTTCTCCGGGATCGAGATCCCGGAGATCTTCTCTAGGCGCTCCATTGCGCCCTCAAGTGTGCAGCTCTCGAAGTCGCCTGAATCGTAGCTATCTCGGCTGGCGAGTCCGGGGTTTTTGAATACCAGGCTCCAGTGCTCTTCGGTCAGTCTGACTTTGAGGAGCACCTCGGCTGCGGCCTGCAAGTGTAGGACGGCGTATTTTAGGGAGTTCTCCCCTTCTTCGTTGGTTAGTTGATCTACGGCACTGCTCAAGAAGTCCATTCCGTTGAGAATTGGCGGAAAGTGGAAACCCTGGTCTGCTCTCATTGAGGCGGCGATCTCCTTGCGCCTAGGGATTTGGGGCCTTCCTAATTCCCTTGCAGGATCATGCCACTTTCATGGCGGGCAGGTATGCGTTTTTCGCCTAGCCTCGATCTTTCGTGACGGTCTGCCGACGGAGTCGGCAGACCGTTTCGC
>NZ_BMUI01000058.1 GCF_014650115.1 Streptomyces olivaceoviridis
ACACCGGCGAGGAATCAAGGAGTTCCACCCCCATCCCCGCCCACTGCGACCCCTGACCCGGGAACACGAACACCGTCCGGCGCGGTGCCGCCGCCTCCGTGCCCACCACGAGATGCGGAGCGGTACCGCCCTCGGCGAGCGCTCGCAGTCCCTCGCACAGTTCCTCCTCGGTGGCGCCGACGACCACCGCACGGTGCTCCAGCTCGGCGCGCGTCGTCGCGAGGGAGAAGCCCACGTCGCGCAGGTCCCGGCCGGCGGCGAACTCGGTGAGGCGACGGGCCTGTTCGGCCAGCGCCGCGTCGCCGCGCGCGGAGAGCGCCCAGGGCAGCACCGAAGACGCCGGCTGCGGCGCCGGCGCGGGCCCGGACGTGGAGGCGGACGCGGGTTCGCCCTCCGGGGCCGTTTCCAGCACCACGTGCGCGTTGGTGCCGCTCATCCCGAAGGACGACACACCCGCCCGTCGTGGTCCGTCCCGCCAGGGCCGTGCTTCGGTCAGCAGCCGGACCGCCCCCGAGGACCAGTCGACGTGCGGGGTGGGCGCGTCCACATGCAGGGTCCGCGGCATCAGGCCGTTGCGCATGGCCATGACGGTCTTGATGACGCTGCCCACGCCGGCCGCGGCCTGTGTGTGCCCGAGGTTGGACTTCAGCGATCCCAGCCACACCGGCTCGTCCCTGTCCTGGCCGTACGTCGCCAGCAGGGCGCGCGCCTCGATCGGGTCGCCCAGAGCGGTGCCGGTTCCGTGCGCCTCGACCAGGTCGATGTCGGAAGGACGCAGGCCCGCCGCCTCCAGCGCCTTCCGGATCACCCGTTCCTGGGCGGGACCGTGGGGTGCGGTCAGGCCGTTGGAGGCGCCGTCCTGGTTCACCGCGCTGCCGCGCACCACGGCGAGCACCTGGTGGCCGTTGCGCCGGGCGTCCGACAGCCGCTCGACCAGCAGCATGCCCACCCCCTCGGACCAGCCGGTGCCGTCGGCCGCCGCCGCGAACGCCTTGCACCTCCCGTCCTGCGCGAGCACGCGCTGTCGGCTGAACTCCACGAAAGGCCCGGGCGTCGCCATGACGGCGGCCCCGCCGACGAGCGCCAGCGAGCAGTCGCCGTGCCGCAGTGCCTGCACCGCCAGATGGAGGCCGACCAGGGAGGAGGAGCAGGCCGTGTCGACCGTCAGGGCGGGGCCGGTGAGTCCGAGCGCGTAAGCGACGCGTCCGGACAGGACGCTCGCGGAAACGCCGCCCGCGGCGTGGCCGTCCAGCCCTTCGGCCCCGTGGACGAGCAGGCCGTAGTCCTGGCCGTTCGACCCGACGAACACGCCCACGTGTGTGCCGCGCAAGGTGTCCGGACGGATACCCGCACGCTCCAGCACCTCCCAGGAGACCTCCAGCAGCAGCCGCTGCTGGGGGTCCATCGCCAGCGCCTCACGCGGCGAGATCCCGAAGAAGCCGGCGTCGAAGTCGGCCATGCCGTCGAGGAAGCCGCCGGTACGCACGTAGCTGGTGCCGGGCGCGTCCGGATCGGGGTCGTACAGGGCGGACAGGTCCCAGCCACGGTCGTCGGGGAAGTCGGACATGACGTCCCGGCCGTCCCGGACGACCTCCCACAGCTTCTCCGGCGAGGTGACCCCGCCCGGGTACCGGCAGGCCATGCTCACGATGGCGACTGGCTCGTGCCATGCCGCGGACAGCTCCTGGTTACGGGCTTTGAGCTGTTCGTTCTGCTTGATCGACTCACGAAGAGCCTCGACGAACCGGCCCGGGGATTCGGTGCGCATGTGGGTCAGTCCTTCACAAGGTCGGGCCGAGGACCCGGCGGAGCAGGTCCTCTGGTGACAGGGAGTCGATGTCGGATTCCGCCGGCCCGGACGGGGCGGCAGCCGGTGCGTCGTCCGTGGCCAGCGCGATCAGGGAGTCCAACAGCCCGGAAGTGCGCAGGCGTTCGAGCGGGATGCCGGCGAGCAGCGCTCTCAGCCGGGCCTCCTCTCCCGGCTCGGCCGGTGCCTGAGGCTGTTCGGGGAACAGGGCGAGCCGCAGGTGCTCCGCCAGCTCGCCCGGAGTGGGGTGGTCGAAGATCACCGCCGCGGGCAGCCGGAGCCCCGTGGCGGCGTTCAGCCGGTCCCTCAGCTGCACGGCGGCCAGGGAGTCGAACCCCAACTCGCGGAAGGCCGTCCCGGCGGGGACCGCCTCCGGCCCGGCATGTCCGAGGATCAGGGCGGCCTCGGTGCGCGCCAGGGTCAGCAGGGCCGGTCCCCGTTCGGCCGGCGGGAGCCCGCTGGCGCGCCGCAGCCACGCGGACCCGCCGGGGGACGGGGAGCCGTCCGCAGTGAAGCCGGTGAGCAGGGGGCTGGGGCGGTGCACGGTGAACCCGGCGGCATAGGTGTCCCATCGGACGTCGGCCACCATGGTGCAGACGTGGTCTCCGCCCACCGCCGCCGCCAGCACCTCCACGGCGCGTGCGGGGTCCATCGGCGGTAGGCCGAGACGCTCGTTGCGTGTTCCGCTCTCTCCCGCCGACATGCCGTCCCCGGCCCACGGCCCCCAGGCGAGGGACGTGGCGGGCAAGCCCTGGGCACGGCGCTGCCAGGCTAGGGCGTCCAGCCAGGCATTGGCCGCCGCGTAGGCGCCCAGGCCCGCGCTGCCGACCGTGCCGGACATGGAGGAGTACAGCACGAACGCCGAGACGTCCCTGCACAGTTCGTGCAGATTGCGCGCGCCGTCGACCTTGGCCCGGAGTACCTCTTCGAGCCGCTCCGGGGTGAGCTCGGCCAGGGCGGTGTGGTCCGCGGCGCCCGCCGTGTGCACGACCGCGTCGGCCGGGTGGTCCGCCAGCAGACGGCGCAGCGCGTCGCGGTCGGCCACGTCGCACGCCGCGAGGGTCACGGTGACCCCGGTCTCTTCCAGTTCCGCGGCGAGTGCACGGGCGCCCGGGGCGTCCGGGCCACGGCGGCTGGTCAGGAGAAGGTGGTCCGCGCCGTTGCGTGCGAGCCAGCGGGCGGTGTGCGCGCCCAGGGCGCCGGTCCCGCCGGTGACCAGGACCGTGCCGCTCGGCTGCCACGCGGCTCCTTCCGGCGCGGCCGGGCGCAGCCGGCGTCCGTACGCCCCGTCCCGGCGAAGGGCGACCTGGTCCTCCGTACCGTCGGCGAGGACGGCGGCCAGTCGTCGGGCCGCGTTGTCGTCGAACTCGGCCGGCAGGTCGACCAGACCCCCCCAGCGGCGCGGGTGCTCCAGCGCGGCGGTCCGGCCCAGTCCCCACACGGCGGCCTGTTCCGGCGAGGTGACGTCATCGGTGTCGTGCACCGCGACACCGGCCCGGGTGAGACACCACAGGGGCGCCTCCGCGGCGGCCTCCAGCAGGGCCAGCGTGTCGGCGAGTGCTTCGGCCGTGGAGCTCCGCCGCGTGGGCAACGACAGCACGCCCGCCGGGTGCGTGCCGCGGACCTCCTGCGGGGAGTGCACCCGGCGCACCTCGGCGCCGTGGGCGGCCAGGGCGCGGTCCACCGCGGTGTCGTGGTCGGCGGACGCGGCCACGACGATCCAGGTGCCGGTCAGCCGCGGGGCCACGGGCTCGGGCAGCGGCTCCCAACCCGGCCGGTACCACCAGCCGTCCTGCGGCGACGGGCCTGCCGCGGGGAGCCAGTACCGCTGCCGCTGGAAGGCGTAGAGCGGCAGGTCCTGCTTGCGCGCGCCGGGGAACATCCTGCCCCAGTCCACGGCGACGCCCCTGACGTGCAGCCGTGCGAGGGCGTCCAGCAGCGTGTGCCGCTCCCTCGGGTCACGGCGGTGCGCGACCGCCACGAAGGCGGCGTCGGGAAGCGTCTCGGGGCCGAGCGTGGTGAGCGCGGCGTCAGGGCCCACTTCGAGGAACGTCGTGGCTCCGGCGTCGTCCAGACGGCGCAGGGCGTCCGTGAACCGTACGGGCTCCCGGACCTGACGCACCCAGTACTCGGGGTCTTCGACCGCCCCTGGCATGACGATCGTGGGCGGGGAGAAGGTCAGGCTCCGGACCACGTCGGCGAACGCGTCGAGCATGCCGTCCATGTGGTGCGAGTGGAACGCGTGGCTGACGCGCAGTCGCTTCGGCTCCGGCCAACGCCGCGCGTACTGCTCGACGGCTTGCGCGTCCCCGGACAGGACGACGGAGTGCGGCCCGTTCACCGCCGCGACGCACACACCCGGTGGCAGGTCCCGCACCACCTCCGCCTCCGAGGCCCGGACGGAGACCATCGCGCCGTGCCCGCCCGTCTCCTGCATCAGCCGGCTCCGCGCCTCGAGCAGCACGCACGCGTCATCCAGGGAGAGCACACCGGCCGCGTGCGCCGCCGCGATCTCTCCCACCGAGTGCCCGGCCACGGCGGCCGGTTCGACACCCCACGACTCCAGCAGCCGGTAGAGCGCCACCTCGAACGCGAAGATCCCACGCTGGGCGTGGACCGTACGGTCCAGGGCGTCCTGGTCGTCCAGGGGCACGTCACCGAGCCGGGCGGTCACCGCGTCGAACGCCTCGGCGAACACCGGGTACGCGGCGTGGAGTTCCCGCCCCATGCCGGTCCGTTGCGCGCCCTGCCCGGTGAACAGGAGTGCGAGCCCACCGGTCACGGCCGTCCCCGTGACCGTGCCCTGTGGCGTCTCTCCGCGGGCCAGCGCCTCCAGGGCCGGGCCGTGTTCTCCGGCCGCGGCGACGATCACCGCACGGTGGCGCAGGACGGCGCGCGTGGTGGCGAGGGAGAGGGCCATGTCGGCGGCGTCGCGGCCCTGCGCGTGCGGCGCCAGGCGGCGGGCCTGCGTGCGGAGGGCCGCTTCCGACCGGGCCGAGACAAGCCACGGTACGGGGCCCGGCGCGGTGGGCGCCCGGTCCGGCTCGGCCGCCGGCTCGGGGGCCTGTTCCAGAACGAGGTGGGCGTTGGTGCCGCTGATCCCGAACGACGACACGCCGGCCCTGCGCGGGCGGCCCGCGTCCGGCCAGGCCTCGTGCTCGGTGACCAGGCGAACGGCGCCGCTGTCCCAGTCCACCTGCGAGGTGGGTTCGTCCACATGGAGCGAGGCCGGCACTTCACCGTGCTGCATGGAGAGCACCATCTTGATCACACCGGACACTCCGGCGGCAGCCTGGGCGTGTCCGATGTTCGACTTCAAGGAGCCGAGCAGCAGGGGCCGTTCACGCCCCTGTCCGTACGTCGCCAGCAGCGCCTGCGCCTCGATCGGGTCGCCGAGCCGGGTGCCGGTGCCATGGGCCTCGACCACGTCCACCTCGGACGCGACGAGTCCCGCGTCGTCCAGCGCCTGACGGATCACCCGCTGCTGGGCGAGGCCGTTCGGGGCCGTCAGGCCGTTGGAGGCGCCGTCCTGGTTGACGGCCGAGCCGCGCACCACGGCCAGCACCCGGTGCCCCAGGCGCTCGGCGTCCGACAGCCGTTCCACCAGGAGCATGCCGACGCCCTCGGACCAGCCGGTGCCGTCGGCCCGCTGGGCGAACGACTTGCAGCGGCCGTCGGGGGAAAGGCCGCCCTGGCGCGAGAACTCGACGAACGCGCTCGGCGTGGCCATCACCGTCACCCCGCCCGCCAGCGCCTGCGTGCACTCCCCGCGGCGTACCGCCTGCACCGCCAGGTGCAGCGCGACCAGGGACGAGGAGCACGCGGTGTCGACGGTGACCGCCGGGCCTTCGAGCCCGAGAGTGTAGGACAGGCGTCCGGAGGCGAGGCTGCCGGCGTTGCCGTTGCCGAGGTAACCCTCGTAGCCGTCCGGGATGACGGTGAAGCGTGCCGCGTAGTCGTGGTGCATCACCCCGACGAACACGCCTGTCCGGGTGGCGCGGGCGGACAGGGGGTCGATGCCCGCGCTCTCGAACGTCTCCCAGCCGGCCTCCAGCAGGAGCCGGTGCTGCGGGTCCATGGCGTGTGCCTCGCGCGGGGAGAGCCCGAAGAAACCGGCGTCGAAGTCCGCCGCATCGTAGAGGAAGCCGCCTTCACGGACGGCGCTGGACCCGGTGCGTCGGCCGGTCGGGTCGTAGAGTTCCGCCACGTTCCAGCCCCGGTCGGCAGGGAAGCCGGACACGGCGTCGCGGCCCTCCCTGAGCAGTTCCCAGAGCTCCGCGGGGGTGGTGACGCCGCCCGGGAGCCGGCAGGACATCCCGATGATCGCGACCGGTTCGTCACTGTCGGCCCGTACCGGCGCGGTCGCTGCCGCACGCTCGGTTCCGGTGATCCGCTCGGCCAGGTGCGCGGCGAGCAGCTGTGGGGTGGGATGGTCGAACACCGTGGTCGGGGGCAGGCTCAGGCCCGTCGCCGCGGCGATGCGGTTGCGCAGCTCCACGGCGGTCAGCGAGTCGAAACCGCTGTCGAGGAAGGAGCGTTCCACGACGATGCGGTCAGGGTCCGGGTGCCCGAGGACGGCGGCGGCGTGCGCGCGCACGAGGTCGGTCAGCAGACGCAGGCGCTCGGCCGATGTGGCGCGGGCCAGCCGGTCGGAGAGGACACCGTCGGACGGGGGGTGCGACGGCACACGGCGCCGGGAGGGGACGCGGACGAGCTCGCGCAGCAGGGGTGTGCCCTCCGTGGTGAGGACAGCGGGGTCGAGACGGAGCGGTACCAGGACGGGCTCGTCGCTCGACAGGGCGGCGTCGAACAGCGCCAGTCCCTCCTCCGCCGTCATCGGCGCGAGACCGCCGCGGGCGAGCCGGTCCAGGTCGCCCTCCGCGAGGTGTCCGGTCATGCCACTGGACGGGGCCCACCATCCCCAGGCCAGTGACTGACCGGACCGGCCCTCGGCCCTGCGCTCCCGTGCCAGGGCGTCGAGGAACGCGTTCGCCGCCGCGTAGTTGGCCTGCCCCGGGCTGCCCAGGACACCGGCGGCCGAGGAGAACATGACGAACGCCGGTACCTCGCCGCACAGGGTGTGCAGGTTCCAGGCGCCGTCGACCTTGGACCGCAGAACGTCGGAGACGCGATCGGGAGTGAGCGAGGTGAGGGTTGCGTCGGCCAGGGTTCCGGCCGCGTGCACGACCGCGCTCAGCGGTCGTGTCCGGGGGACGCGCGCCAGGACGGCGGCCAGTTCCTCCCGGTCGGCGACATCGCAGACGGCCGTCGTGACCTCCGCGTCGAGATCGTCGAACCCGGTGATCGCGTGCCGGCCCACGAGCAGGAGGTGCCGCACGCCGTGCCTGGCGACCAGGTGTCTGGCGACCAGGCCGCCGAGAAGTCCGCCCGCGCCCGTGATGAGCACCGTGCCCGCGGGATCGATCCCCTTCGTGTGCTCGACGTCGGGCGCCGGGACCAGCCGGGGCACGTACAACCGGTCGGAGCCGACGACGACATGCGACTCGCCCGCCCTTTCCACCGCTGCCACGGCGGCCGGGAGCCTCATCAGATCCTCGTCGGCGCACTCGGCCCACAGCAGGCGTCCGGGGTGCTCCGCCTGTGCGGACCGCAGCAGACCGCCGACCGCGGCGGCGGACAGGTCGCCGGGGCGCGCGACGAACAGGAGCGGCACGGACTGCAACCGTTCGTCCGCCAGCCACGCCTGGACCACGCCCAGGGCCCAGTGCACCGCGTCATGGGTGCCGCCGACCGGGTCGGCGGGCCGGTGCGGGACGCGGACGGCCACCGCGTCGGGAGCCACGTCCGCGGCGGACCGGGCGTCCGGTACCGTCCAGCGTGCGCCGAGGGCCCCGGCCAGCGCCGGGTCCGTCGCGCCCAGTACGGCCCACCGCCGGGTCGGGATCGGCGCCGGCGGCACGGGCGTGACCGAGGGCCGCAGGAGCGGGGGTGGCACCGGTCGAGGCAGGGCGCCGGTGAGGGGTCGGGTCGTCAAGGCGGCGATCGAGGCCACCGGAGTCCCGGAGTCGTCGGCGATCAGCAGTGACACCGCTCCGTTCCCGGCGGGGGTGATACGGCATCGCAGCCGAGGGCCGGTGGACCGGCCGAAGCGCACACCGCTGAAGGAGAAGGGCAGCCTGATGCCCTCGCCCCCTCCGCGCGGGGCCGTCGCTTGCAGGGCCGCGTCCAGCAGCGCCGGGTGAAGGGCGAAGCCCTCCCCGGAGATCGCGTGCTCGACCTCGGCGAAGGTGTCGTCCCCTCTGCGCCAGACGGCCCGCAGACCCTGGAACGCCGGGCCGTAGTCGACACCGGCGGCTGCCCGGTCCTCGTAGAAGCCGGTCAGGTCGACGGAGTCGGCGCCCGGCGGCGGCCAGGCGTGCAGAGCCTCTCCCTGCGGCGGCTCCTCGCCGACCAGTACGCCCTCGGCGTTGCACGTCCAGTCCGACTGTCCGTGGTCACGCGCGGACACGGTCACCTGCCGCCGGCCCCCGGTTTCGGGACCGACCTGGACGCGCACCGCGACGCCGCCCGACTCCGGCACCACCAGCGGTGTGCGCAGGGTCAGTTCCGCCACCTGGCCGAATCCGGCCCGGCGACCGGCGGACACCGCGAGTTCCACCAGCGCCGTGCCCGGCAGCAGGACGGAACCCAGTACCGTGTGGTCGCCCAGCCAGCCGTCCCGGTCCGAAGACAGCCGGCCGGTCAGTACGCAGCCGTCCCCGTCGAGCTCCACCACGGCGCCGAGCAGGGGGTGTCCGGGCGACTCCAGGCCGGCGCCCGTGACGTCGGCGTGGCCTGCGGTGTCCCGCAGCCAGAACCGGCGGCGCTGGAAGGCGTACGTCGGCAGCGCCACCCGGCGCCCGCCGCGCACCACGGGCCGTACCGGCAGGCCACGCACGTACGCCTCGGCCATGGAACGCAGGAAGCGCTCCGGGCCGCCCTGGTCCCGGCGCAGGGATCCAAAAGCGAGGGTTCCGGATACGTCCTCGATCGCCGTGGTGAGGACCGGGTGCGGGCTGACCTCCACGAAGTGGTGCATGCCCTCGGCGGTCAGGGCGCGTATCCCGGTCTCGAACCGCACCGTCTGGCGCAGGTTGCGGAACCAGTACCCCGCGTCGAGTTCCTCCCCGGTGAGCCACTCGGCATCCACCGTGGAGTAGAACGGCACCGTGGCCGGCCGGGGGGAGACCTGCTTCAGCACCTGCAGGATCTCCTCGCGGATCTCCTCCACCTGTGCGGAGTGCGAGGCGTAGTCCACCGGAATCCGCCGGGCCCGCTCCACCCGGCCCAGGACCTCCTCCAGACCAGCCGCATCACCAGCGACGACCACCGAGGACGGCCCGTTCACCGCCGCCACCGACACACCCTCCGGCAGCAGGCCGTGAACCTGCTCCACCGGCAGCGGAACCGACACCATCCCGCCCCGGCCCGCCAGCGCGGTGATCGCCCTCGACCGCAGCGCCACCACCCGCGCACCGTCCTCCAGCGACAGCGCACCCGACACCACCGCAGCCGCGATCTCACCCTGCGAATGGCCCAGCACCGCGGCCGGCCGCACCCCCACCGACTCCCACAGTGCCGCCAGTGACACCATCACCGCCCACAGCACCGGCTGCACCACATCCACCCGGCCGAACTCACCAGAGGCCACCACCTCCGACAACGACCAGTCGACGAACGGAGAGAGCGCCGCCTCACACTCCGCCATCCGCGCCGCGAACACCGGCGAGGAATCCAGGAGTTCCACCGCCATCCCCGCCCACTGCGACCCCTGACCCGGGAACACGAACACGGGCGAAGGGCTGTCCGCGGCCTCGCCGGCGGACAGGTGACCGGCGGGTTCACCGGCCACGAGGGCGGCCAGTCCGCTGCGGAGGTCGTTCGTGGTGGTCCCGACGACCGCGGCACGGTGCGGCAGCGTTGCACGGCCGGTGAGGAGCGAGTGGGCGAGGTCGGCCGGGTCGTGGCCCCGAGCGGCGTCGAGAAGACGACGGGCCTGTTCCCTCAGAGCGTCAGGGCTCTGCGCCGACAGCGGCCACAGCAGGTGCTGTCCGGCGGGGGGTTCTCCGGCCGGTGCCTCGGCCGGCGGTGCTTCGAGGATGATGTGCGCGTTGGTCCCACTCACCCCGAACGAGGACACGGCCGCCCGGCGGTCCCCCTCCCACGGCACGTCCTGCGTCAGCAGCCTCACCGCGCCGGACGTCCAGTCCACCCGGGAGGTGGGCGCCTCGGCGTGCAGTGTCCGCGGCAGCACGCCCTGCCGCATCGCCAGCACCATCTTCATCACGCCGGCCACGCCCGCGGCGGCCTGCGTATGCCCGATGTTCGACTTCAACGAGCCCAGCCACACGGGGCGTTCGCGCCCTTGTCCGTACGTCGCCAGCAACGCACGCACTTCGATCGGATCGCCCAGGCGCGTCCCCGTCCCGTGCCCCTCCACCACGTCGATGTCCGGGGCCGCGAGCCCGGCCGCCGCCAGCGCCTGCCGGATCACCCGTTCCTGCGCGGCGCCGTTGGGCGCGGTCAACCCGCTGCTCGCGCCGTCCTGATTCATCGCGGATCCCCTGACCACGGCGAGCACCTCGTGGCCGTTACGGCGGGCGTCGGAGAGCCGTTCGAGGAGGAGGACGCCCACGCCCTCGGCGAATCCCGTGCCGTCGGCGTCGTCGGCGAACGCCCTGCACCGCCCGTCCGGGGACAGTCCGCGCATCCGGCTGAACTCCACCAGGCTCAGCGGCGAGGCCATGACGGACGCCCCACCGGCCAGGGCGAGCGAGCACTCCTCCCGGCGCAGCGCCTGGGAGGCCAGGTGCAGGGCCACCAGGGACGAGGAGCACGCCGTGTCCACAGTGACCGCCGGACCCTCCAGGCCCAGCGTGTAGGCGACGCGGCCGGACGCGATGCTGCCGGCGCTGCCGTTGCCCAGATAACCCTCCACCTCGCGGGGGATGCCACGGACCAGCCCGGCGTACTCATGGTGCATCAGGCCGAAGAACACGCCCGTGCGGCTGCCCTTCAGCGCGTGCGGGTCCAGCCCGGCCCGCTCGACCGTCTCCCACGAGGTTTCGAGGAGCAGGCGCTGCTGCGGGTCCATCGCCAGCGCCTCGCGCGGCGGGATGCCGAAGAAGTCGGCGTCGAAGAGGTCCGCGTCCTTCAGGAAGCCGCCACCCCGCGCGTAACAGGTTCCGGGTTTCTCGGGATCGGGGTCGCGGAGCGCCTCCAGGTCCCACCCCCGGTCCGCGGGGAACGGCGAGATCATGTCGCGGCCTTCGGTGAGCACGCTCCACAGGTCTTCCGGGGTGGCTATACCGCCGGGCAACCGGCAGGCCATGCCGATGATGGCGATCGGCTCGCGCTCCCGGGCCTCGGCGGCGCGCAGCCTCTCCTTGGTGCCACGCAGATCCGAGGTCAGGCGCTTGAGGTAGCCGAGTACCTTCTCGTCCGTCGATTCCGGCGTACCCGCCATCAGTTCAGGGCCCTTCACTGGGTCTCGCAGGCCGGCGACCGTATCGGCCTGGCCACCCGGCGTCGCGTCGTACGCCGTCTGTTCGGGGATGCGGACTTCCGGTCGGGTGGATCGCCGTCCGTCATGCCGATGCGGCACGTCTCAGCACACCTGCTCTGTCGGGCACATGCCCTACGTCGAGGCGACGGCTCACCTGTTGACGCAAGATTTCACGGTGTCACACGCTTGCCCGACATGTGACACCCTCGGAGAGCGGCGCCGCGCACACCGCCGACTGAGGTGTCCGCGGACAAACCGTCAGCCCATGCGGGTATCCCACTCCTCGCGCCGCGTCACGCCTTTGTCCTGCGCGATGACTCTGGCACACGGGCGCATCACATGTGTATCGCGCCGGTGACGCCGTACACCGCCTTACCCGCCCAGAGCGTGACGAGCGGGACGGCTGGGGTACCTTCCGCCGGACCGATCCACGGTTACGCTTGGAGCAACGCCCTTGTGCCGTTAGCGTGTTGGGAAAGCTCGCAAGTCACCTCGCGTTCGGTGCACACGGAGCCGGGACAACCCAGCGACCCGGTGGGCCGGTCCGCCCCCTTCATGAACGCACGCTGACGGGAATACACGATGGCTGAACAGCTCGCTGTCTCCGACACCATGCACGCCTACGTGCGCGGGGTCTCGCTGCGAGAGGATCCGATCCTCGCCGGTCTGCGTGCGTTCACCGCGCAACTGCCCGCGGGCACGGCGATGCAGGTGTCCGCGGAGGAGGGGCAACTGCTCGCCCTCCTGGTCCGGTTGACGGGTGCGGCCAACGTCCTCGAGATAGGCACCTTCACCGGCTACAGCACGCTCTGCATGGCTCGCGCCCTGCCCGACCACGGCCGTCTGACGACGTGTGACATCACGGACCGGTGGCCCGGCATAGCAGCCGAGTACTGGCGCGAAGCGGGCGTCGAGGACCGCATCGAGTCGCGCATAGGCGACGCGAGGGAAACCCTCGACGCACTGCTCGAGGAACACGGTGCGGGCCATTTCGACCTGGTCTTCATCGATGCGGACAAGGCCGGTTACCTGCACTACTACGAGAAGTCGCTGGAGCTGTTGCGCCCCGGCGGCCTCGTGGTGGTGGACAACACACTCTTCTTCGGACGGGTGGTGGACCCTGGGGCACAGGACGCCGACACCGTCGCGATCCGCGAGTTCAACACCTTCCTGCGGGACGACGAGCGGGTCGACGTGTCCCTGCTGCCGATGGCAGACGGCATCACCCTCGCCCGCAAGAGGTCTGCCTGAAGGCACTTCCCGGCGGCCCGAACCGGGGCGGCCGTGGCACCGCCGTTGACGAAGCCGGGGGCCGGGGCTCTCCGCTCGCGCCCCGGCCCCCCCTTTTTCCGCGACCTCTCCGCATACCCGGCCACCGAGTATGCGTCACTCCAGGAGGCAGGTAATACGATGAAGACCGAGCCGATCGCGGTTCTCGGTGCCGGCGTGATGGGCGTGGGTATCACCACGCTGCTGGCGGGCCACGGCCTGCCGGTGCGGCTGGTGGACAACGACCCGGTGAAACTGGCGCAGGCACCCGGCCGGATCCGGCGGGAACTGCGCATGGCCCAGCTGATGGGCGTCCTGCCGCCGGGGCGCGAGGAAGGCGAGGTGAGCCTTCACGGCGATCTCTCCGCGGTCCGCGGCGCACGGGTGGTGATCGAGGCGATCACCGAGAACGCCGACCTGAAGACCGCGGTGCTGGCCGATGTCTCCGCGCTCGTGCCGCCCGCCACCCCGCTGGTCTCCAACACCTCCTCGATCCCGATCGACGAGCTGGCCGACGCGGTGCGGCACCCCGCCGACCTGATCGGCACCCACTTCATGAACCCGCCGGCCCTCATCGGCACCACCGAGGTCATCCGTGGCGTGCGCACGGGTGAGGCGACCCTGGAGGCGGTACGCGGCCTGCTCCGCGAGGTCGGCCGCAGGCCCGTGGTGGTCCGGGACGCGCCCGGTTTCGTCACCAGCCGTCTGCTGCACCCGATGATCAATGACGCGGCCCGGGTGGTCCAGGAGGGCACGGCGTCCGCCGAGGACGTCGACGCGCTGATGCAGGGCTGCCTGGGTCACCCCACCGGACCGCTGCGCACGGCGGACCTCATCGGCATCGACAACCTTGTCGACTCCCTCTGGGTGCTGCTCAAGCGCACCGGCGACGAGGGCTGTCGCCCCTGCGACCTTCTGTTGCAGAAGGTCGCCGACGGTCACCACGGCCGGAAGACCGGCCAGGGTTTCTACGAGTACGAGGAGAGCACGCGATGACCGTTCCCACCGACCAGCCCATGGAGGTCCAGGCGGCCATCCTGACCTTCGTCGAGGCCAGGACGAGGACGAGCTGGGATCCCGGAGCCGACATCTTCGCGACCGGCGGGCTCTCCTCGCTCTTCGCCATGGAGCTGGTGGTCCACCTGGAGAAGACCTTCGGCATCTCCATCGGCGGCGCCGACATGCGTCTGGAGAACTTCCGCACGGTCGACTCGATGGTCGGGCTCGTGACGCGGCTGGGCGGCAATGTCAGTGCCTGACCAGCTCGCCGCCGAGGTCACCGAACTGGTGGGTGACCAGGCAGGCCACTGGGACCGCACCGGGCTGATCCCGCACGACCTGCTGCGGAAGATGTCCGCGCGCGGCCTGCTCAGCGCCCAGGTTCCCGGGGAGTACGGCGGTCTCGGCCTCAGCAGCGTCCAGAACGGCGAGTTCACCGCGCACGTCGGGAGCCTGTGCAGCTCCCTGCGGAGCGTGATGACCTCGCAGGGCATGGCCGCCTGGGCCGTTCAGCGGCTCGGTGGCGCCGGGCAGCGCACCGGCCTCCTGGGCGATCTGGTCGAAGGCCGGCTGGCGGCCGTCGGCTTCAGTGAGGCGGAGGCCGGAAGCGACATTACCGCCATGAGCACCACGATCCGGCCCGACGGGGACGACGTGGTGGTGAACGGCACCAAGGTGTGGATCACCGCCGCCCACTACGCCGACGAGCTGGTGATCTTCGGGCGGTACGCGGAGGGCGGCGCGGCCGTCGTGGTTCCCGCGGACAGCCCCGGTGTCACCATCGAGCGGGTGCCCGATCCGCTGGGCTGCCGGGCCGCCGGACACTCCACCATCCGGCTGGACGAGGTCCGGGTACCGGCCACCCGGCTGCTGGGCGGCGCGGGGATGCCGCTGTCGATGCTGGTCACCCTCGTCCTGGCGTACGGCCGGATGTCCGTCGCCTGGGGGTGCGTCGGCATCCTCCGCGGCTGCCTGGCCGCGGCCGGCGCCCACGCCCGGACCCGCCGCCAGTTCGGCAAGCCGCTCGGTGAGCACCAGTTGGTCGGCCGGCACCTCGCGGAGCTGCTGGTTTCCGAGCAGGTCGCCACCCGGGCGTGTGAGCACGCGAGCGCCCGCTGGGACGAGAACGCCCCGGACGTGGTCACCGCCACCGTCCTGGCCAAGCATGTGAGTGCCACGCAGGCCGCGCAGGGTGCCGCCGCGGCGGTCCAGGTCATGGCATCGGCCGGCGCGGACAACAGCGGCCTGGTCGCCCGCGCCTACCGGGACGCCAAGCTGATGGAGATCATCGAGGGCAGCAGCGAGCTGTGCCAGGTGATGCTGGCCGAGCACGTGTTGTCGGACTCGTAGAGGAGAAGGCGAATGGCTGAGCGGCCGACGACGGTGAAGTGCCTCGTCTGGGATCTCGACAACACACTGTGGCAGGGCACCCTGCTGGACGGCGACGACGTCCGGATCACGGACGACGTCAGGCGTGTGGTCACCGAGCTGGACCGCCGCGGCGTTCTGCAGGCGGTGTGCAGCAAGAACGACCACGACCTCGCGTGGGAGCGGCTGGAGCGACTGGGCGTGGCCGAGTACTTCGTCCTGCCGCACATCGGCTGGGGACCGAAGTCCGCATCGGTCCGGTCCATCGCCGAGCGGCTCAACTTCGCCCACGGCGCCATGGCGTTCATCGACGACACGCCGGCCGAGCGCGCGGAGGTGTCGTACCACCTGCCGGAGGTGCGCTGCTACGACGCCGAGCAGCTGTCGGCCCTGCTGGACCTGCCCGAGTTCAGCCCGGTCTCCGTCACCGTGGACTCGCGACGGCGTCGTGAGATGTACCAGGCCGGTTTCCGCAGGGACGCCGAGCGCGAGGCGTACAAGGGGCCGGACGAGGACTTCCTGCGCTCGCTCGTCCTGTGGATGTCGATCGACAGGGCGACCGAGGACGAACTGACCCGCGTCGAGGAACTGACCCTGCGCACGAGCCAGATGAACGCGACGGGCGTGCACTACGACGACGCTTCGCTGCGCCGGCTGATGGCCGACCCCGAGCACGAGGTACTGGTCGTCACCATGGGCGACCGGTTCGGACCGCACGGCGCGGTGGGTCTGGTGCTGCTGCACCGAACGGCCGTGACATGGCACCTGAAGCTGCTGGCGACCTCGTGCCGGGTGGTGTCCTTCGGCGCGGGCGCGGCCATCCTCAACTGGCTCATCGACCAGGCCGCCGCGTCCGGCGCACACCTGATCGCCGACTTCCGGGCGACCCCGCGCAACCGCATGATGGAGATCGCGTACCGGTTCGCCGGCTTCGAGGACCAGCCCTGCGAATGCCACGACGCACTGACCGAGGCCGGGGACACAGCCCTCGGTGTCCAGCGCCTGCACCTGGTTCCCGGCCGGCGGCCCGCCCCGGCCACGATGCGGCTCGACGCGGTCGAACTCACGAAGGCCGAGAGGGCCGTGTCGCTCTGAGCCGCCGGTGGGTGGTCACGGCGGTCCCTGGACCGGACGCGCACGGACCGCTCTCCCTGGTCGTCAGCCTCTCGGCCGCGCACACCGAGGACGGCCGGCCTTGAGCGGGTGCGGTGCTCCAAGAGCACCGCACCCGGCAGGGCACGGTGAAGACCTCGATACGACCGCTGATGCCGCTCGGGCACGGCGGCCCGCCGTCGGACCGACCGCTGAGCGCGAGGCGCGGCGCCGTGTCGCGGTCCACGGTTCGCCGCCTCGGAATCGCCGCGACGACGGTGCAGCCGCGAAAGAGCCCGTCGATCAGGACATCAGCGTGCACAGCGCCCGCTCCTCGGCGGGCACAACCGTGCCACGGCCCGCCCGGCCGGGACCGTCGCCCCACGGCGACGGTCCCGGCCGGGCGGGCACGGCGGCTCAGTACAGCCCCTCGACCGCGGTACTGGCCGTCTCCAACGGGCGCACGTTGGCCACACCGTCCGTGGGGAAGCGGTCGCCCGTGTCGTAGCGCACCGCCTCGTCGCGCTCGAGCACGTTGGGCAGGAAGAGGTCCTCGTGGAGCACGGTCAGCCGGACCCTGCCGACGGTGCCGTACGGCACCGTGGTCATCGGGTCGGTCTTGTCCACCACCGCCATTGTCACCTGCGGGTAGTTCGGCAGGTACGGCATCAGCTCACCGTCCTGCTCGACCGGCAGACCTGCCGCGTTGCCGAAGGTGTTGCCGTAGCTGAGACCGCAGATGCCCCCGTCCAGGGCCTTCACGATCTGCCGGTGGACGGACGGGACCAGGTGGGTGCCGCTCAGCCGGACGCCCCGCAACGCGGCGACCTGCTCGGGGGCCCGGCGGGCGAGCGCCACCATCAGCGCCGGCGTGGTGTTGACGTAGTCCACCTGGCGGGTGTCGAGCACGTTCAGGATCTGGTCGAGCACGTGCTCGGTGTACTCCCGCGCGACCGCCATCTGCCCGGTGCGCAGCAGCCGCTTCACCCAGCGGGGATCCATGTCGATCGCGTACACGACCGACTGGTACAGGTCCCCGGCCTCCCAGACCCCGTTGCCGATCAGGTGCGGTCCCGTGGGCGTCGCCTGGAGCCAGGTGCGGTGCGGTTCGAAGCCCTCGGTCCGGAAGGACCAGCGGCGCCACACACCACGCTGGACGATCATCTCCGGGGTGTAGAACACACGGCACGGCGCACCGGTGGTGCCGCCGGAGTCCCACACCCGGCCGGTGAGCGGGCGCGGGACGGCCAGGGGCACGAAGTCCCGCGGGTCACGCGTGCGGAGCACGTCCAGGTCGAACGGGCCGAACGCGGAGAGATCCGCGTAGCGTTCGATGTCACGCGGGTCGAACGGCAGTTCCTCGGCCCGCTCCAGCCAGTACGGGCTGCCGGTCTCCGGGTCGAAGTGGCGCCGGACCACCCGCCGGGTCCACTGGTCCAGATCGGTGGTCAGCCAGCCGTCCACGAGCTTGTCGCAGTCGGCCGGGGACAGGCCCGGGTTCAGCACTGCGGGAGCCCCTTCTCGGGGTACTCGATGCCCAGCTCGAACACGCTGGAGACGACCTTCTCGATGTGCTCCGGCTGCTCCACGTGGAGCACGGGGAAGGGTATGCGCAACAATCCGGCGGGGATCGCCGGGCCGACCACCACACCGAGCTGCACGCCGATCTCATGCATGCCGTCGTACACGTACGGCAGGCTGATCGGTGTGGTCGGGTTGCGCTTGAACAGGTCCTGGACGTCCTCGCCGGAGGCCAACTGCTTGCGGTCGAGGCAGGACATCACCGGCAGCTTGGGCGCACGGAAGCCGACGGCGTCGATGTACGGCTCGATGAACTGCCGGAACGGGGCGCGCAACGGGGTGTGCTGGGCGATGCCCCGGCCCGGCATCAGGGTGACCAGGCCCTCGGGCAGCGAGCCGGCCAGCGTGGCCATGGCGTCGTGGAGACCGCCCAGCATGTAGATGCGGAGCGCGCCGTCGGCGGTGTCGCCCATGTCACCGGCGACGTGGACGCCCTCGGCGCCGCCGACGAACGTCTCGACCTCCTGCCCGGCGGGGACGGCCGCGATGGCGAGGGCGTGCGCCGGCTCGGACGGGTCCGGGTCGGGGCAGAGCCGGGTGCTGGAGAGCAGTCCGAACAGTTCCTGCCGGGTGAGGGCGCCGGCCAGGCAACTGCTGGTCATGGCGCCCAGGCTCAGGCCGCCGAGGACGGAGGGGTGTACGCCCTGCTCCGCGAGGATGTCGTGCACGGCGAGGGCGAGCGCCGTCTCGCGGATCGAGCCGACGCTCTGCCGCTGCTCCTGCGGCTCCGGCAGGTCCTCCTCCAGGATCTGGCCGACGGTCAAGCCGGTCCATTCGGCGATCTGCTCGTACAGCCGCCGCATCACCGGGTATGCGCGGTGCAGTTCGATGCCGTGCGGCTCGGTGCCCACGCCTCCGCCCAGCAAGTAGCCCAGCGCCATGTGGAACCTCCATACGTCAGGTGCCGGACCCGTGTCCGGCTTTCGGGAAGGGGAGAAACAGCACCTCGGCGGCGCGTGGCGCCGAGGTGCGCGTCGCGGTGCGACGCGGGGGCCCGCCCGGATCGTCGGACGGGCGGGCCGTACCCGTCAGAGGGTGGCGAGCCAGTCCTTGATGGCCCGCGTGGTCGTCTCCAGGTGATCCTCCATGACCGTGAAGTGGTCGCCGGGCACATCGAGCACCTTGGTGGCGGGCCACACGGCTCGCCATTCCTCGCTCGACGGGTCGTCCGTCATGCCCTCCAGCGGCACGGTGGCCCGCAGCAGCAGCGTGGGCGTCTCCACCGCCCGCGGCTCCCAGAACTCGTACATGCCGCAGTACCAGCCCATGGCGGTGAGCCGGGTGCCGTCCAGGCTGACGAACCGTTCCTCACGCTCGAACATGCCCTTGAGCAGTTGGTCCTGGACCTTGTTGATGTGCGGACTGGTCATCGGGTAGCCGTCGATGACGACCACACCGGCCGGGGCGACCCCCAGCCGGCTCAGCCGTTCGCCCGTCTGGTGCGCGAGCACGCCGCCGGAGGAGGAGCCCAGCAGGACGAACGGTTCGTCGCCGACCAGTTCGGTGATCATGTCACAGTACACATCGACGAGTGCCTCCGCGTCCGCGGCCAGCGGCTCGTCGTTCTGGAAGCCGGGGACGTCCAGGGCGGAGATGTCGTACTGGTTCTCGAAGAACGAGGCGAACCGGACGAACTGGTGGGCTCCGCCCAGGGCGACGAAGGCGGAGAGGCAGATGATCCGGGGCCGCTCGGCTCCGGTGGCCAGCCGCAGCGGGCCGGGAACGCCCTCGCGGCCCGACGTGGCCGTGAACATGGTCCGCAACTGGGCGGCCTGGTGGAGCAGCTTCACGCCCGTCTTCAGCCGGCCGCGCTGGGCGGCGTACCGGAAGAGCTCGCCGGCGGCGTCCAGCGGGCCGGCGCGGCGGGCGGAGACGGCCGGTGCGGCCGGTTCGGCCGACGCCGCGTCGAGCAGCTCGGTGCGCAGGAACCGCGCCAGCTCGACGGGAGTGGTGCAGTCGAAGGCGACGGTGGGGCGCAGCCGCAGTCCGGTGACCGCGGTCAGCCGGTTGCGCAGCTCGACGGCGGTGAGCGAGTCCAGGCCGAGGGCGAGGAAGGCGGTGCTCTCCTCGATGTCGTCGGCCGAGGCGTGGCCGAGCACGGTCGCGAGGTGACCGCGCACGATCTCACCGAGCAGGGCGTCGCCACCCTCCTCGTCCAGGCCGGCGAGTCTGCGCCGCAGTTCGTCGGCGCTCTGGCGCTCGGGTCCGGGGCCGGACCGCCGGGCCGGGGCGCGCACGAGGTCCCGCAGCAGGGCCGGTGCGTGTTCCGGTTCGGTGTCGAGCGTGGCGGCCGCGAGGGTCGCCGGGACCAGCGCGGGAGCGCCCGTGCCGCGCGCCAGGTCGAGGACCGCCAGGCCCTGTTCGGTGTCGAACGGGACCACTCCCCCGCGCGAGATCCGCGCCACGTCGGCCTCGTCCAGGTGCTGGGTGAGACCGCTGCTGTGCTCCCACAAGCCCCAGGCGAGGGACTGGGCGGGCAGTCCCTGGGCGCGCCGGTGGTGGGCCAGGGCGTCGAGGAAGGCGTTGGCCGCCGCGTAGTTGCCCTGGCCGGGGGCGCCCAGGACGCCGGCGATCGAGGAGAACAGGACGAATTCGCCCAGGTCTTGATGGCGGGTCAGCTCATGGAGGTTGAGTGCCGCGTCGACCTTGGCGCGCAGTACGGCGTCGACCTGCTCGGCGGTCAGCGACGCGAGGACGCCGTCGGAGAGCACCGCCGCGGTGTGCACGACCGCGGTCAGCGGCGCCCGCTCCGGTACGGCCGCCAGCAGCTCGGCCAGGGCGTCCCGGTCGGCCACGTCGCACGCGGCGCCGAGGATCTCGGCGTCCAGGTCCGTTCCCAGTCGCCGGAGCTCCTCGGCGTCCGGGCCCCGCCGGCTGGCGAGGACGATCCGCCGGACGCCGTGTTCGGTGGCGAGGTGGCGGACCACGAGGCCGGCCAGGCCGTCGGCACTGCCGGTGACGAGGACGGTGCCGTCCGGGTCGAGTCGTCGTTCCGTGCTCTCGTGGGTGGACCGGTTCAGCCGTGGCACGCGCAGTTCGCCTCGGCGCAGCACCAACTGGGGCTCGTCGCAGGAGAGCGCGGCGGCGAGCAGGTCTTCGCTCTCCTCGTCGGTGTCGACCAGGACGAAGCTGCCGGGGTTCTCCGACTGGGCGGACCTGACCAGTCCCCACACCGGCGAGCCGGCGAGGTCGGTCACGTCCTCGTCCTCCGCGGCGGCCACCGCGCCCCGCGTGACGACGACGAGCCGGGCGCCGTCGGCGTGGTCGTCGGCCAGCCAGTCCTGCAACCGGCCGAGCACCCGGCGGGTGGTCTCGTGGGCCGCCTCCGCGGTCGGCGGGCCCGGCTCCACGTGGACCACCGTGTCGGCGCGCTCCACCTCCCTCGGCAGCGGGCAGGTCACCCAGGACACGTGGTAGAGCGAGTCGTGCCGGGTGAGGCCGGTGAGGCGGCGCAGCGCGAGCGATTCCACCTCGACGACGAGCCGGCCGTCGCGGTCGGTCGCGCGGACGGACACCTCGTTCTCGCCCCGCGTGGTCGTCTCGACCCGCAGGTCGTCGCCCACCTCGCCGTACACACGGACTCCGGAGAAGGAGAAGGGCAGGACCGGCCCGCCCTCGTCGCCGCCGCGGGTCAGACCGACGGTTTGCAGCGCCGCGTCGAACAGTGCCGGGTGGACGCCGAACCGCCGGGCGTCAGGGCGTTGTGGCTCGGGCAGACTCGCCTGCGCGTAGACACGGTCGCCCTGGTGCCAGGCGGCGGTCAGGCCCCGGAAGGCGGGGCCGTACTCGATGCCGCCCTCGGTGAACCTGCCGTAGAGGTCTTCGACGTCCACCGGTTCGGCGTCGGCGGGCGGCCATGGGGTGTCCTCCTCGACCTCGGCGGGCGCCTCGGTCGTGGCGGGGGCGAGCCATCCGGTGGCGTGCCGGGTCCAGGGGCCGTCGTCGGACGCGGAGTGCACGACGAACCGGCGCCGGTCCGCCGCGTCCGGGCCCTCCAACGTCAGCTGGACGGTGAGCGGTCCGGCGGGGTCGAGCACGAGCGGCGTCTCGACCGTCAGCTCCTCCAGCAGCCCGCAGCCCAGGTCCCGGCCGGCGTGCAGCGCCGTCTCCAGGAGCGCCGCGCCCGGCAGCACCACCGTGCCGCCGACGGCGTGGTCGGCCAGCCACGGGTGGGTGCGCAGGGACAGGCGCCCGGTGAGCAGCAGCGTTCCGCTGTCGGCGACCGGCTGTGGCCGCCCGATCAGCGGGTGGCCGCCGGTCGCGGCGTCGCCGTGCTCGATGGCCGGGTCCAGCCAGTACCGCTTGTGCTGGAAGGCGTAGGTGGGCAGGGCGACGCGCCGGGCGCCGGGGAAGACCGGGCGCCAGTCGACACGGATGCCGCGCACGTGGAGTTCGCCGAGGGAGAGCAGGAACCTGTCCAGGCCGCCCGCGTCCCGGTGGAGCGTGCCGACCACGGTCCCGCCGGCCGTCTCCTCGACCGCAGCCGTCAGTACGGGGTGGGGGCTGACTTCGACGAACGTGTCGTACCCCGCGGCGACCAACTGCCGGA
>NZ_BMUI01000059.1 GCF_014650115.1 Streptomyces olivaceoviridis
GTGGAGATCAGCACCCAGAGCATCTGGTACCAGTAGAAGAACGGGATCCCGATGAACGTCGGGTCCACGGCGGAGTAGGAGCCGACCCAGAGAATCGCGATGTACGGGGCGGCAAGACACAGACCTACGGCGACTCGCAGCGGAGTCACCACCGCACTCCCGCGCTTCGGAGCGGTGGGCATCGTGAGTACCTTTCACTGGACCTTCGTGTGCGTACCAAGCACCTGGTCGGATGCCTGGCACATATGAGCGTGGCGCAGGCGCTGACACCTAGTGAACGCTGGGACAGGCTCCGGGGGTTCACCTCCGCGAGCGGGCGCAATGCCGACATCGCCGCAGACAACGGACGTTCGACCGCCCATCGGTGAACATGTGATCACACATGGAGCTGAAACGTGCGTCTGGCGTTGATCACATGTGACAGGGTGCACGGTGGCGAGATGGCCGTCGGCCCTTCGAGGGGTTGCGGCAGGTGTCCTCGCCGGCCGGCCCGCCCGTGTCGCGACGACCGCGGCAGGCCGTCCCACCCATCTCACTCTGGAGAGAGCATGCACGGTCCAAGACGCCGACGCGGCGGCGGAAGAGCGACCACGGTCGCCGTCGCCGTCGCCGTCGGTCTGGCCTTGGTGTCCCCGTACGCCGTCGCGTCACCGCAGGCGGCGGGAGGGGAAACGTCCACGTCGGCGTCCACCCCCGTCTACCAGGACACCAGTTACTCGTTCGAGGAACGGGCGGCCGACCTCGTCTCCCGGATGACGCTGGAACAGAAGGTCCGCCAGCTCATCACCAACGACGCCCCGGCCATCCCGAGCCTCGGTGTCCAGGGGTACACGTACTGGAGCGAGGCCCTGCACGGCATCCAGTCGCTGGGCAACTCCAAGAACGCCGGCGACGACACCTCGTGGCCGGTCAGGGCCACCGGTTTCCCGACCAGCCTCGCCACCTCGATGGCCTGGGACCCGGCTCTCCAGTACCAGGAGGGCTCGGCGATCGGCGACGAGGCCCGCGGCTTCCTGGACAAGTCGCTGTTCGGCGTCGGCCGCAACAACCTCGGCACCTCCGCCGACAACTACGGTGCGCTGACCTACTTCGCCCCGACCGTCAACAACGACCGCGACCCCCTCTGGGGCCGCCACGACGAGTCCTACGGCGAGGACCCCTACCTCCAGACGCGGCTGGGCAGCCAGTTCGTCGACGGCTTCCAGGGCCAGAACCCCGACGGCTCGTCGGTCAACGGCTACCTGAAGGCCGCCGCCACCGCGAAGCACTACGCCCTGAACAACGTGGAGGACGCCCGCACCTCCATCAGCTCCGACGTCAACGACTCCGAGCTGCGCGACTACTACACCAAGCAGTTCGCCGGGCTGATCGGGCAGGCCCATGTCGCGGGCCTGATGACCTCGTACAACGCCATCAACGGCACGCCCGCGGTCGCCGACACCTACACCAACGACACCCTCGCCAAGCGCACCTACGGATTCTCCGGTCTCACCACCTCCGACTGCGGCGGCGTCGGCACGACGTACAAACTGCCGAACGACGGCCACGACTGGGCGCCCGCACCCTGGTCCACCAACGGGTCCAAGACCGACCCGCAGTGGATCGACGGGGAGACCGGCGACACCGTCGACGCCCGCGCCGGCGGCCAGGCCTTCGCCCTGCGCTCCGGCAACGACCTCAATTGCAGCGGCGACGAGATGACCACCGCCAACGTGATGGAGGCCGTGCGCGCGGGCCTGCTCAGCGAGGGCGTCCTCGACACCGCGCTGGTGCGGGTGTTCACCATCCGCATGCGGACCGGCGAGTTCGACCCGCGCGGCAGCGTGCCCTACACCTCCATCGACAAGTCGGTCATCCAGAGCCCCGCCCACGTGGACCTCGCGACCAGGGCAGCCGACGCCTCCATGGTGCTGCTGAAGAACGCGAACCTCGCCGCGACCGGCAAGCCGCTGCTGCCGCTCAAGGCGTCCGCCGTCAACAAGGTCGTCGTCCTCGGCGACCTCGCCGACACCGTCAACCTCGGCAGCTACGGCAACAACCCCGACCACCAGGTCTCGATGCGCCAGGGCATCACCGACGCCCTGAAGGCCGCCAACCCGAACGCGACCGTGACCTACGACGCGGCGGGCACCAGCACCGGCAACACCTCCGCCGTCACCCTCAGCACCGCGACCCAGGCCGCGATCAAGGCGGCCGACGTGGTGGTCGTGACGGCCGGCACCGACCAGAACACCGCGAGCGAGGGCAAGGACCGCGGCAGCCTGGCCATGCCCGGCAACTACAACTCGCTGATCGACCAGGTCGCCGCGCTCGGCAACCCGAACGTGGTGCTGGACATCCAGGCGATCGGCGCGGTCGACATCTCCGCCCGCCAGCCCAAGGCCGCCTCCATCGTCTACAGCGCCTACAACGGCCAGGGCCAGGGCACCGCCCTCGCCGACGTGCTGTTCGGCAAGCAGAACCCGCAGGGGCACCTGACCTTCACCTGGTACAAGGACGACTCCCAGCTCGCCGGGAAGAACGACTACGGCCTGACGCCCGCCGAGTCCGACGGCAAGGGGCAGACGTACCAGTACTTCACCGGCACGCCGTCCTACCCGTTCGGCTACGGCCTGAGCTACTCGACGTTCTCCTACTCGGCCGCGACGCTCGACAAGAGCAGCATCACCGCCGACGGCACGGTCGACGTCTCCTTCGACGTGACCAACACCGGCAGTGTGCCCGGCGCCACCGTCGCGCAGCTCTACGCCGCCAACACCTTCACCGTCTCCGGTGTCACCATGCCCAAGCAGCGCCTGGTCGGCTTCAAGAACACCGGCGTCCTCCAGCCGGGTGAGAAGCTGCACGTCACGCTGCCCGTCAAGGCGTCCGATCTGAGTGTGTGGAACCCGTCGACGTCCAAGCAGACGGTGTTCCCCGGCGCCTGGGCGCTGAAGGTGGCCTCCGACTCCGCCACCGTGCAGAGCACCGCCACCGTGAACATCACCGGAACCCTCACCCCGAAGGTCTCCACGGTCACCGTGCAGCCCGGCCGGCTGGTCTACCACGCCGGCGAGACGCTCGACCTGACCAGGAAGAACCCCTGGATCAAGGACGACACCGACCCGGCGAAGGAGCAGCGGGACACCTCGATCACGGCCGACGGCATCGTGGAGGCGGTCAACAACGACCAGTCCTTCGTGAACCTGTCGAACGCGTCCGTGACGTACTCCAGCAGCAACCCGGCCGTCGCCACCGTCGACTCCGCCGGCATCGTCACCGCCGGCGCGGACGGCGTGGCGACCATCAAGGTCACCGTCGGCGGCGTCACCGGCTCGATGGTGATGGTCGTCAAGGACACCCTCGCCGTCCACACCCCGCGGCTCCTGCCGGCGGGCCAGGCGGCGACCGTGACCACCACCCTGACCAACGGCACCGGGAGCGCGCTGAGCGGCGTGAACGTCGCGCTGCCCGCGCCGTCCGGCTGGACCGTGAAGGCCACCACCGCGACCTCCTTCACCTCCGTCGCGTCCGGCGCCTCGGCCACCACCACCTGGCTGGTCACCCCGCCCTCCGGCGTGGCGCCGGGCACCTACCCGCTGACCGCGACCGCCACCCACAGCGGCGGCTCCTACACCGCCGACGGCACGCTTCTGGTGCCGTTCGCCTCGGTGCGGGCGGCCTACACCAACGTCGCGATCACCGACGACTCCGACCCCGCGCCGGGCAGGTACGACGGCGGCGGGTTCAGCTTCTCCGCGCAGGCGCTGGCCGCCCAGGGCCTGGCCGCAGGATCCTTCACCCACGACGGCCTGACCTACCAGTGGCCGGACGCCACGGGTGCGCCCAACGCCATCGACACCAAGGGACAGGCGGTCCTGATCTCCGGAACGGGCAGCGAGCTGGGCTTCGTCGGAAGCGGCACCAGCGGACCCCACCAGGGCATCGGCACCATCGTCTACACCGACGGCAGCACCCAGCAGTACGGCCTGAGCTTCTCCGACTGGTGGGACAACGACAACGTCGCCCAGGGCGGCGGCCGACTGGGCACCTACGCCTACATCAACTCCCACGACGGCAAGGTGAACCAGAAGGTCAGTCTCTTCACCACGAAGGTGCCGCTGGCGGCGGGCAAGACCGTCCAGGCCGTCATCCTGCCCGAGTCGGACGAGCCCGGCACGCCACAGGGCCACGTCATCGCCATGGCCATCGGCGGCACCGCGCACACCCCGGCGCCCCAGCCGGACGGCCCGACCGGCCGCGTCACCGGCCAGGGCGGCAAGTGCGTCGACCTGGCGGCCGGCCCGGCCGCGGGCGTCCAGGCGGTCCTCGCCACCTGCGACGACGACGCGTCCCAGCAGTGGACCATGGGCGCTGACAAGACCGTGTGGAACCAGGGCAAGTGCCTGGCCACCGCCGGCGGCGGCACCACCAACGGCACGGACGTCGTCCTCGACTACTGCGACGGCTCCAAGGGCCAGCAGTGGACGGCCGACGCGAGCAACGGCTACCTCGTGAACGCCGCGTCCGGCCTGTGCCTGGAGAACTCCAACGGCGGCACGGCGGACGGCAATCCGCTGATCATCTGGACCTGCAACAACGGCGACCTGGGCCAGAAGTGGCAGATCCCCACCGACGTGTCCGGCCCCTCGGGCCGTATCGCGGGTTACAACGGCAAGTGTGCCGAGGTGGCGGGTGGTGCGACGGCGGACGGTACGGCGGTCCAGCTGAACACCTGTGGTTCGGGGGCGTCGCAGGTGTGGACGGCGGTGTCGGACGGTACGTTGCGGGCGTTGGGCAAGTGCATGACGGTGGCCGGTGGTGCGACCGGGGACGGTGCGCCGGTGCAGTTGTCGACGTGTACGGGTGCGGCGTCGCAGAAGTGGGCGTCGGACGCGAAGGGCCAGTTGGTGGGTTCGCAGTCCGGTAAGTGTCTGGATGCGACGGGTCCGAGTTCGGCGAACGGCACGAAGTTGCAGATCTGGTCGTGTGCGGGGTCGGACAACCAGGTGTGGAGTGTTCCGACGTCGCGTCCGTCGGGGGTGATCAGTGGGTACGGCGGTAAGTGTGCCGAGGTGGCCGGGTCGTTGTCGGCGAACGGTACGGCGGTCCAGCTGAATGTCTGTGGGTCGGGCAGTGGTCAGTCGTGGACGGTGGCCGCTGACGGTACGTTGCGGGCGTTGGGCAAGTGCATGACGGTCGCGGGTGGTGCGACCGGGGACGGTACGCCGGTGCAGTTGTCGACGTGTACGGGCGCGGCGTCGCAGAAGTGGACGTCCGATTCCAAGGGCCAGTTGGTGGGCTCGCAGTCCGGTAAGTGTCTGGACGCGACCGGTCCGAGTTCGGCCAACGGCACCAAGCTCCAGATCTGGACCTGCGCGGCCTCCGCCAACCAGCTCTGGAAACTCCCCGCCTGATCCGTACCTCCTTCGGAGGACGCCGGGCCCGGTGGGACCTGTTCCCGCCGGGCCCGAGCCATGTCATCGTCCGGATCTCCGCCTCAGGACGCTCCCACGCCGTGCAGGAACGTGTCGACCACCACGTCGGCGGCCTTCCCGGGTGCCAGGTGCTTCTGCCGGTGCGCCACCAGGTTCACCAGTTCGGGCAGCAGCGGCCCCGCCCATCCTTCCGGCTGGTCCCGGCGCAGGAGCCCTTCGTCGGTGGCCCGGCGCAGAAAGGCGTCGACCTCCGCGATACAGGTGTCCCGGCGCCGGCGGATGGTGTCGTCGGCGAGCATGCGGGTCAGGTCGACGGGCCAGGTGCGGTTGACGGCGATGATGTTCTCGACGTAGCGGTGCAGGGCGACGGCGACGGGTGCCTCGCGCAGCCGGGCGTCCTCGATGGCCCGCTCGATGGCGGTGACGCGCGATTCGTAGATGGCGGCGAGGAGTTCCTCGCGGCAGGCGAAGCGCCGGTAGACGGTGCGCCGGTCCACGCCCGCCTCGGCGGCGATGCTCGCGATGCTGGCGCCGGGGTCGGCGGCGAGCATGCGGGCTCCGGTCGTCAGAACGGCTTCCAGGTTGCGTGCAGCGTCGGCTCTCATCCCCTAAGAGTATCTCCAGTGAGGCCAATCTGAACTCTGCCACCACGCTTATGTGCATCTAACAAAGACAAGTGCTACATTGAAGTGGCGGTTGGACAAGAGGTCCGAACGAACCGAGAGCACGGAAGAGAGAAATCGCATGATCACCTACGACCGGCTTTTCATCGCAGGCTCCTGGGTCGAGCCGAGCAGCCCGGAGCTGCTCGACATCGCCTCGCCGCACGACCGGTCGGTGGTCGGCCGTGCCGCCCAGGCGCGGCCGGCGGACATCGACCGTGCGGTGGCCGCGGCACGGAAGTCGTTCGACGCGGGCGAGTGGCGTCTGACCCCGCCGGCGGAGCGGATCGCGGTCCTGCGGCGCTTCAACGCGCTGCGCGAGGAGAACGCGGAGAAGATCGCACAGCTGATCTCGCTGGAGAACGGTTCGGCCGGCTGGTTCACCCGCGCCGGACAGCCGGGCCTGACCAGGCAGGCGAACGCCTACCTGAAGGCGGCGGAGGAGTTCGGCTGGGAGGAGACGCTCGTTCCCTCCGACCCGGCGTCCCCGGTGCGCAGCGTGGTGCGCCGTGAGGCGGTCGGCGTCGTGGCCGCGGTGATCCCGTGGAACTCGCCGTTCTCCTCGGCCACCTCCAAGATCATCCCCGCGCTGGTCGCGGGCAACTCCGTGATCCTCAAGGTCTCCCCGGAGAACTCGCTGAGCATGGGCTTCCTGGCCGAGCTGCTGGAGCGGGTGGGCCTGCCCGAGGGCGTGATCAGCGTCCTGCCCGCGGACCGGGAGACCAGCGAGTACCTGGTCTCGCACCCGGACGTCGACAAGATCGCCTTCACCGGCTCGACGCGCGCCGGCCGTCGCATCGCCTCGATCGCAGGTGAGCAGCTCAAGCGGGTCAGCCTGGAGCTGGGCGGCAAGTCCGCCGCCATCATCCTCCCCGACGCCGACATCGAGAAGGCGGTCGCGGGCCTGAAGTTCGCCTCCCTGCTCAACAACGCAGAGTCCTGCATCGCCCAGACCCGCGTGCTGGCCCCCCGCGAGAAGTACGAGGAGGTCGTGACCGCGCTGAAGGAGCTGGTGGAGTCGCTGAAGGTCGGCGACCCGAACGACCCCGATACCTTCATCGGCCCGATGATCCGCCCCGACCAGCAGCAGCGGGTGCGCACCTACATCCAGCTCGGCATCGAGGAAGGCGCCCGCCTGGTCACCGGCGGCCCGCAGGTCCCCGAGGGCCTGGAGAAGGGCAACTACGTCACGCCCACCGTCTTCGCCGACGTCGACAACTCCATGCGGATCGCGCAGGAGGAGATCTTCGGCCCGGTCCTGGTGATCATCGCCTACGACGACGAGGACGACGCCGTCCGCATCGCCAACGACTCCGAGTACGGCCTCTCCGGCGGCGTCTGGTCCTGCGACGAGGAACACGCCCTGGCGGTCGCCCGCCGGGTCCGCACCGGCACCATCACGGTCAACGGCGCCTCCGTCGCCTTCGACGGCCCGTTCGGCGGCTTCAAGGCCAGCGGCATCGGCCGCGAGTACGGCGCGGTCGGCCTCGGCACCTACACCGAATACAAGACCATCACCGTCTGACTCCGGTCGTACGGCCCCGACGACGGCGAGAACCGCCGACGGACGAGCCACGGACCACGGACGAACCACGCACACAACCGCCGACGGCGGCAGGTGGACCCGACCACCTGCCGCCGGCGCGGCGTTTCCGGCTGCCCGCGAACGCCTCAGGTCCGCGAGCTGCTCCGGGCGGCGCGGTGACCACCAGCCGGTCGCCGGGGGTCATGACCGTCACCGCCGGGGCGCGCCCGACACCTCGGTGCGGGTCAGGCCGGGGGCAGCACCTGGCGGCCCCGGTAGGTTCCGCAGTGCTGGCAGGCGGCGTGCGGCGGGGTCGGCAGACCGCATGCCGAGTTGGCGCACTTCACGAGCACCGGCAGAGCCGCCTTCCAGTGGGCTCGGCGGTGACGTGTCCGTGCGCGGGACTTCTTGTGCATCATGGGCGATGGTCCGATTCCGTGTGTCATCGCTCTGACCGGGCAGGGCACGCCGGAATCCGACGGGGCCACGCACACATGTCCCTCAGGTGTCCTGGTCGGACATGTTTTCCTGAGGCTGCGCGCAGGCTCGTAGGAGCAGGGGCCGGTGAAGGTCAGAGCCGCTGGGCGCGGGCACAGTGAGCCCGCTGGGCGTGGGCGAGTGAGCATGCGTCCGCCATGGCCGGGTCCTGACAGGGTTTCGGCCGTCCGCCACCAGTGGGGGAACCCGCGCGCGGGAGAGGTGTGCGAAGCGGCTGGGCTGTCCTCAACCGCTGGTAACCAGCGTGAAGCCTGGACCGGCGCCGATGGGCGGTGGGCTCAGGCTAGGCTCTGTCGACTTCGATCAGCACGTCGAGGAGGCTAGCAACTGCCGGGCGTGCCCGCAAAACCCGCACACCCTCCTGCTCGGCAGGCGCCCGTACGGGAGCTCTCCGCCACCTGCACACGTTTTCCAGCTTGAGTGCCCCCATGATGCCGACCGGCTTGTCTGAACACGCTGTATGGTTGCTCCGTAGGCTTGGCGGAAGCGGCACGTGTGCGACGCGGGCCAAGCGAGACCACCCTTCTGAAGGCAGGGCATAGGTATGACGCTGACAACCACTCCGTTCGGAACGCGCGCCACCGCCGCGGAGGTCCTCGACGGAGTCGATCTGAGCGGGCGCCGGATGATCGTGACCGGAGGGTCCTCCGGTCTCGGTGTCGAGACGGTGCGCGCGCTCGCCGGGGCCGGAGCGCAGGTGACCGTCGCCACCCGGAACCCCGCCGACGCCGAACCGCTGGTCAAGGAGTTCCCGGGCACGCGGGCCGTCGCACTCGACCTTGCCGATCTGGCTTCCGTCCGTGCTTTCTGCGACGCCTGGAGCGGGCCGGTCGACGGCCTCGTCGCCAACGCCGGCGTGATGATGCTCCCGACCCGCGAGGTCAACGCACAGGGCTGGGAGATGCAGCTCGCCACCAACCACCTCGGCCACTTCGCCCTGGCCGTCGGTCTGCGCACCGCGCTCCAGGCGGCCGAGAAGCCGCGTGTGACCGTGGTCAGCTCCGGCGCCCAACTGCGGGCGGGGTTCGACTTCGACGACCCGCAGTTCGAGCGACGCCCCTACGACCCGTTCGTCGCCTACGCGCAGTCGAAGACCGCCGACGTGCTGCTCGCCGTCGGAATCAGCCGTCGGTGGGCCGAACACGGCATCACCGCCAACGCCTGCGCGCCGGGGTGGATCCACACCAACCTGACACGCCACCTCGACGAGGCGACCATGCGGGCTTTCGGTGCCATGGACGAGGACGGGAACCTCCTCACCCCCGACTACTACAAGACCCCGGCCCAGGGTGCCGCCACCACGGTGCTGCTGGCCGCGTCACCGCTCCTCGACGGTGTGACCGGGCGGTACTTCGAGGACAACCAGGAATCGGAGGTCGTCGACGGGGGCCCCGATGTGATGGCGGGCGTCGCCAAGTGGTCGATCGACCCTGCCGCCGCGGACCGGCTCTGGGACCTCGCCCTCACCGCGGTGCGCTGACCCCCGCGACCCCTGTCGACGATGCGGGCCGACCCCCACGGCCGCGTGGACCGAAGGAAAGAGATGAACGAAACCACGGGACGCCCCCAGTTCCTCCTGGTGCACGGGGCATGGCACGGCTCATGGTGCTGGCGGGAGCTTCAGGACGTCCTCGCCGACCGGGGCTGGACCAGCCACACGGTCGACCTGCCGAGCGTCGTCCCCGAGGGGTCCGACGGGAAGCTCCCCGGTCTGCTGGACGACGCCCGGGTGGTCCGCGAGAAGATCGAGTCCATCCAGGCGCCCCTGGTGGTCGTCGGGCACTCCTACGGGGGTGCTCCGGTCACCCAGGCGACCCCGGGGGCCGCCAACGTGTCCCACCTCGTGTACGTGGCCGCCTTCGCCCTGGACGAGGGCGAGAGCCTGATGACGTGCTTCGGCGGCGAGCAGCCGGACCCCGCCACGGTGGAGGGCGTCATCCCCGTCCGGGAGGACCCGGCGCAGACGCTCTACAACGACGTGCCCCAGGACAAGAGGAAGGCCGCTCTGGCGCGGCTGCTGCCCCAGACCGCCCTCTCCTTCGCCGAGCCGGTGAGCCGGGCCGGCTGGAAGACCGTTCCCACCAGCTACGTCCTCTGCGACGACGACCGCAGCCTCCCCCCGTCCTACCAGCAGCCGTTCGCCGAGCGGGCCGGTGCCGTCCACCACCTCCCCAGCGGCCACACCCCGCTGCTCTCCATGCCCGAGAAGCTGGCTGATCTCCTCGAACGGATCGCGCACGACACCCCGGCATAGGGTGCTGGAGCGGCCTGCCGAGCCGCGGAACCGCACGATGACCGGAAGGTGCCCGATGAGACCCGTGACCCGCCGCCAGGCCGACCACCATGCCGCGCGGTCGGCCGCCACCCGGGCGCAGGTGATGTCCACCCTGGAGCGGCTGCTCGATTCCGGCGAGGCCTTCTCCGAGATCAGCGTCCAGCGGATCCTGGAGGAGGCGGGCGTGTCCCGGGCCACGTTCTACGCGCACTTCCACAGCAAGTCGGACGTCCTGGTGCGGCTCACCGACGAGCTGCGGGAGTCGCTGCTGACGCTGGCACGGCAGTGGGACCCGGGCGCCGGCGCGGACCGGTTCGCCCGGTTCTTCGAGGAAGTGATCAAGATCCACCGCGCCCACCAGGGTGTGCTCACCGCGGTCCGCGAGGCGGCGTCCTACGACTCCGCGGTGGGCGATTTCTACACCGCCGACCTCGAAGGCTTCGACGAGGCGGTGCTGCGGACCCTGCTGTCCGAACAGGCCGCGGGCTCGACGCCGGCCGACCTCGACGCCGTCGCCGCGAGCCGGATCATCGTCTGGGGAGGCGCTCAGGCCATCGCGCACCACATCCGTGTCGACGACGGCAGAGGTGACGCCGTCTTCGCCCGCGAACTCGCCCGGATCTGGTGGTACGGCGCCTACCGGCGCCCCGCCGGGGCCCAGTAGCGCCTCGTCAGGCCGTTGTTCTTGACGTAGTCCTCCCGGTCGAAGTCACGGCGGACCGGGGCGTGGAGGTCCTTGCTCCAGTCGATGCGGATCGCGTTCCGCGGCCCACACACCCGGTGGCTCACACATGGACGGCCGGCGGTGTACGTCACGGCCAACCCGCCCTCACCGCCCGTCGGTTCCTTGACAGCGGGGTCTGACGCGGAGATCCTCGTTACCAGTTAGAGCGGTGACGCGCGGCAGGTGTGCACATGTGTCTCGCACGCTCCGGACCGAACACGAGGAAGCGACATGATCAGCAGGCGGAGACTGACCCAGGCCATGACGGCGGCAGCGGCGACGGGGGCCGCCGGTCTCGCCGGGGCCGGCCAGGCGTCGGCGGACACGGGCGCGGCAGCCGTCAAGGCGTCGACCGGACCGACCGCGGACGGCCTGGGGCCGGTGCGCACCGTGCGCACCGACGTCCTGGACATCGCCTATCACGCGGTCGGCCCGGCCCGCGGGAAGCCGGTGATCCTCCTGCACGGCTGGCCCTTCAGCCCCGTCGGCTCCTACGCCGAGGTGGCCCCCGCGCTCGCCCGGCGCGGGTACCGCTGCTACATCCCCTATCTGCGCGGCCACGGAGAGACCCGGTTCCTGCGCGACGACACCTTCCGGTCCGGTGAGCAGGCCGCGCTCGGCGCGGACCTCATCGCCTTCATGGACGCGCTGCGCATCCCGCGGGCCCTGTACGCCGGGTACGACTGGGGCGGACGGGCCGCCGACGTCGCCGCCGCGCTGTGGCCGGGGCGCTGCACCGGCCTGGTCTCCGTGAACGGCTACCTCATCCAGAACCTCGCCGTCGCCGAGGAGCCGCTGACCCCCTCGATCGAGTCGGGCTACTGGTACTTCTTCTACTTCCTCACCGAGCGAGGGCGGAAGGGGCTCCTGCGCAACCGGGAGGACCTCGCCCGTGTCGTCTGGCACCGCAACTCGCCCGAATGGCAGTTCACCGAGGCGGAGTTCGCGCAGGCGGCCGAGCTGTGGACCAACCCCGACTACGTCGACGTGGTGATCCACAGCTACCGGCACCGCCTGGCCGACGCCCCGGGCGACCCCCGGTACGCCGAACTGGAGCGCAGGCTGCTGGACCAGCCGAAGATCACCGTCCCCACGGTCACCCTGGACGGGCAGGCCGACGGCGTCATCCCGGCGACCGACGGAAGCGGCTACGCCGCCCACTTCACGGGCCCCTGGACGCACCACGTCGTCCCGGGCGCCGGTCACAACCTGCCCCAGGAGCGACCTGAGGCGTTCACCGCCGCGATCCTGGAGGTCGACGCCATGAGGTGACCGGCGGCACACACGTCACCGCCTTGACAGGTGACGATGGGCGGTGCACGCTGATAGTCGTCCCCGGCGGAAACGAGGACGCCATCCACGATCGACGAAGTGGAGCATGGTCATGAACAAGGAATTCACCAGCGATGCCGCCGCCGCGGCGGTGCGGCAAGCCCGCTTCGGCCGGCTTCCCGAGCGCATCCGCTTCGAGGACATGACCCAAGAGGTGGAGGTCGAGAAGGGCGGCGGGGCGACCTCGTACAACCCCGAGGGCTCGTGGCAGCACTACTCGTGCCTCGCGTTCGACCTGGGGCTGTAGACCGGCCCTGGTCCCCTCCCCGGGAGCGGCCCCCCCACCGGAGCGACGGTCGGCGCGCCACCCGCGTCGCCCGCCGCGACGGCGAGGACCCGGCAGCGCACACCCGGCCCGCGTCACCGGCGACATACCGATACGTCAGGCCGCCAAGCGGACACGCCGGTGTCGGATGATCCGATACGCTGTATGGCCGCGTGTTTACACTGAGTGAACCGATGTACAACACGGGGCTTCCCTTTTCCTCGCGACCCTTGGAGACAGCAGCCCGATGAGCGACCTGGACCACCCGGCCGCTCCCGCCGCAGGACGGCTGATCGGGCGGGACCGGGACCTGGAGTTCATACGGTCCCACCTCAACGGTTCCGCGGTCCACGGCGCGTCCCTGCTGCTGTCGGGCGAGGCGGGCATAGGGAAGACCGCGCTCCTCGACGCGGTGACGGCGGAAGCCAGGCAGCTGGGTACCCGCGTACTGCGGGCGAGCGGCGTGCAGTTCGAGGCGGACATCGGCTACGCCGGTCTCAACCAGCTCCTCGTGCCGCTCTTCGACTCCTTCGACCTGCTGGACAGCGCCCACCGCGACGCCCTGCGGGTCGCGGTGGGCATCGGCAGCGGCCCGCCCCCCAACCGTCTGCTGACGTCCACCGCGGCCCTGATGCTGCTGCGCCGGATCGCCGACGACACGCCGTTGCTGATCGTCGTCGACGACCTGCCCTGGCTGGACCGGGCCACCACCTCGGTACTGGGCTTCGTGGCACGGCGGCTCATCGGCAGCTGCATCAGCTTCCTGGCGGCCTCCCGCGTCACCTCCGACAGCTTCTTCGAGTCGAACGGCCTCACCGAACACCGGCTCCAGCCACTGGACGAGGCGTCGTCGGCCGAGCTGCTCCATCGCACACACCCCGAGATGTCCCTCGCGTTGAGGCGTCGCGTCGCGGCGGCGGCACACGGCAACCCCCTCGCGCTGCTGGAGCTGTCCGCCGCCCTGGAGGCCGAACAGCGCACGGCACCGACGGCGGTGCCCTCCGTCCTGCCCCTCAGCGAGCGCCTCCAGACCCTGTTCGCCGCGCGCGTGGCCGATCTGTCGGAGCCGAGCCGGGAGTTGCTGCTGATCGCGGCGCTCGAAGGCACGGGCGATCTGGCCGTGATCGAGGCCGCCGGGGCCGGACGTGCCGTGATCGACGACCTCGAACCCGCCGAACGCGACCGGCTGATCGCGATCTCCGCCCCCTCCCGGCGGCTGTCCTTCCGGCACCCGCTGATCGGCGCGGCGGTGGTGGCGCAGGCGACAGCCGCGGACCGCCGCCGGGCGCACCGAGCGCTCGCCGCCGTGCTCACCGACCAGCCGGAGCGCCGCGCCTGCCACCTCGGAGAAGCGGCGACCGGCCCGGACGAGACGGTCGCCGGCCTCCTGGAACAGGCCGCCCTGCTGCGCCTGGCGCGCGGAGACGCACTGGGCGCGGTCGCGGCGCTCACCCGCGCCGCGGGGCTCAGCCCCGCGCCGGCCGACGAAAGCCGCCGGCTGGCCCAGGCCGCCTACATCGGCGCCGACTCCGGCGGCGAGCTGGCAGACGCCTCACGCCTGCTGGCCGGAGCCCGGCGGGCCGATCCCAGCGCCGGGGGATCGCTGTACGCGGCAGCGGCATTCGCACTCCTCCTGATCAACAAGGAAGGCGACATCGACACCGCGCACCGGCTGCTGGTGGGCGCGATCGAGACGGGGGGACACGGCTGGGACGCGTCCGACGGCGCCCTCGTCGAAGCCCTGTTCACCCTGACCACCCTGTGCTGGTCCAGCGGCGACCCGCAGAAGTGGCGGCCCCTGTTCCGGGCCCTCGACCGGCTCACTCCCGGACCCCCCGACCTGTTGTGGGTGTGCGCCCAGACCGTGGCGGACCCCGCTCGCACCGGGCACCGGGCACTGGAGGCGCTCGACGCGCTGCTGGCGGACGTCGGCCAGAACCCGACCCGCGTCACCCGCATCGGCACGTGCGCGATGTACCCGGAGCGGCTGGCGGACGTACGGGAGGCGTGCCAACGCCTGGTCGAACAGGGCCGGGCCGGCACCGCACCCGCCCGCCGGCACCTGGCGGCCCTGCTGCACCTGTGCACGGACCACTACCGCACGGGCCGCTGGGACGAGGCCGTACGCCTGGCCAGTGAAGGCCTCGTCCTGTGCGAGCAGCACGGCTATCGCTTCTTCACCCGCAAGTTCCAGTACGTGCAGGCGCTGGTGGCCGGGGCACGCGGCGACACGGAGACGAGCACGGCCCTGTCCGAGGAGATCGTCGGCTGGGCCGTCCCGCGCGGTGCCCATGGTGTACAGGTCCTCGCCTTCCACACCAGAGCGCTGACCGCCCTCGGCGCCGGCGACTTCGAGGCCGCCTACCGGCACACCACCGCCCTCGGCCCGCCCGGAACCCTCCCTCCCTACCTTCCGCAGGCCATGGCCGTCACCATGGACCTGGTGGAGGCGGCCATCCGGACGGGGCGCCCCGCCGAAGCCGCCGCCCACGCGGCGGCCGTGCGGGAGTCCGCGATGGCGGACCTGGCGCCGCGCCTCGCCATGCTCGTGCTCGCCTGCGAGGCCCTGACCACGCCCGGCGACGACGCCTTCGACCTGTTCGACCAGGCGCTGCGCCGGGCCGAACCCGGCGCCTGGCCGTTCGACGTCGCACGGATACGCCTCTTCCTCGGCGAACGCCTTCGCCGCCGGCGCTTCACGAAGGAAGCCCGCGAGCAACTGACCCAGGCGTTGCGGGCGTTCGAGAAGCTGGGCGCGGTCCCCTGGGTGGCCCGTGCCACGGCCGAACTGCGTGCCGGGGGCCCTGGCGCGTCGGCCACCGCGCAACCGGGGAAGGGCGCACTGACCGCTCAGGAATGGGAGATCGCCACCCTGGCGGCCACCGGACTGACCAACAAGCAGATCGCCGAACGACTTTTCCTGTCACATCGCACCATAGGTACGCACCTGTATCAGATCTACCCCAAACTCGGCATAAACTCCCGAGCCGCGCTGCGCGACGCCCTGGCCGGTCTCGACCTGGACGACGCCGGCTGAGGGGCCCGTACGGCCGTACGGTGACGGGACCGGGCGCGGCGGGCGTACCGGACTCAGCCGGTGGTCAGCAGGACGCCCGCGTACGACAACCCGGCCACCACGACCCAGGACGCCGCCCCGAGCACCAGCATGCGCCGGCCGGACGTGCTCGCGAGTGTGCTCAGGTTCACCGCCGCGCCGAGACCGAAGAGAGCCGAGGCCAGCACGAAGTGCTGCACCGCGGCGGTGTGTTCGAGCACCGCGGCGCCGAGCAGCCCGGTGCTGCGCAGCAGGATCATCGCCAGGAAGCCGACCACGAACAGGGGGAGTGCCGGAGGGCGCTCGCCGCCCGCGTCCGCCCCCGCGCCCCGGGACCGGCGCAGGGCGACGGCCGTACCGGCGGTCAGCGGGGCGAGCAGGACCACCCTCATCAGCTTGACCAGGACGGCGTCGCGCAGGGCGAGCGGGCCGGCGGTCTGCGCGGTGGCGACCACCTGGCCGACATCGTGGACACTGGCCCCCGCCCACCGGCCGAACCGCACGGGGTCCATGCCGAGGACGGTGTGCAGCACCGGCAGTACCGCGATCGCGAGCGTGCCGCACAACGTGACCAGCGCGACCGCGCCGGCGACGTCGTCCTCCTCGCTCCTGGCCACCTGGCCCACCGCGCCGATGGCCGAGGCGCCGCAGATCGCGTAACCGGCGGCCACCAGCAGCGGGACGTCGCCGGGCAGGTCCAGCCGCCGGCCCAGCCAGTAGGTACCGCAGAAGGTGGCGAGGACGACGCACACCACCATTGCCAGCGTCGGCAGCCCGAGCCCCGCCACATCGGCGAGCGAGAGCTGGAGCCCGAGCAGGACGACGCCGACCCGCATCAACCGCTTCGCCGCCACGGCCAGTCCGGCCTTGGCCGACGTCCGGACGAAGACCCGGATCCCGGGCAACTGGCCGGCCGCGACACCGAGCACCACCGCGATGGTGAGCGTCGGTACGGCGGGCAGCGCCCCGTGCAGCGCAGTCGCCAGCAGCACACCGGCCGCCGCCAGCGCCAGACCGGGCACGGCGCGATGCCGGGACCACTGCCTGAACACGGGCGGGATGAACGATCTGTCGTGGACTCCGCTCACGGCGTCAGTCGCGCTCGTCGGCAGGGCGCTCGTACACGCGTCGCACACTGCTGCCCAGACGCACCACGTCGGCGCCGTAGACGTGGAGGGAGATCGCCGTGCCGGTTCCGCAGTTGCGCACCTCGTGGATGTCACCGGGCGGGGCGAAGCCGCAGACGGAGCCCACCGGGTTGGTCACCACCTCCGTGACGACCAGGCGGGAGCCCGCGCCCTCGGGCACGAGGCGGTAGCGGTGCTCGCTCTCCGTCCCCTGGTGGACACCCGTCGCGCACCAGGAGACGTGGTCGTGGACCGGGGTGCGCTGACCGGGCAGCCAGACGAGCGCCACCACCGAGAAGCTGCCGTCCGGTTCGGCGTGCAGCACGTGTTGCGTGTAGCGCTCGGGCGAACCGACGCACTGTTCGGCGGTGAGCAGTCCGGGATCCGCCAGGTAGCCGCGCAGCGCCTGGGCGGCCAGGTCGGCGGACCTCGCGGGACTCAGGCCACGTGCCGCCACGGCCCGGATGTCCGCTGTCAGGGCCGCCGCCGTCTCGGTGATGCGCGCACTGCCGGTCGCGTGAGCGGTGGTTGCTGTCATGCACGGCAGCTTCGGGGCCGTCGCACACCGGCGTCCAAGCAGCGTTTCTTCGCTCGTCCCAACCACCGCTTATGCGAGCCGGGAGGCGGCGGACGCCGAGCCGCTCATGCGCGGTTCCCGGCGGACGGCGTCTGGTGGGGTCAGCAGCCGTTGTCGGGGGACGCGTGTCTGGCGGGGTCAGCAGCCGTTCCGGGCGGCGGCGGCCGAGCGTATGTGCTCCAGCACCAACTCGGTGGCCGGCAGGTGCACATGCTCGCGCAGCGCGTAGGCACTGACCCGGCGGAAGACGTTCGGCTCGATCAACCGGCCGGTCACCTGGCGGAGGTTGAGGAAGGAGAGCACCAACGAGGGGGCGACCGCGATGCCCACCCCGGCAGCCACCAGGCTCTGCAACGCGAGATTGTCGTCGGTGGTGAAGACGACGTCCGGTTCGAACCCTTCCTCGGCGCAGATCTGCAACAAGTTCGCCCGGCACCGGGGGCACCCCGCCACCCAGCGCGCCTGGGCCAGCTCGGTGAGGCGCACGGCACGCCGGCGGGCCAGCGGGTGGCCGACCGGCAGCAGGACCACCAGCCGGTCCTCCAGGAGGTCGATCTCCGCCAGTTCGGGCGGGACTTCGGTGCGCAGCCCCGGATAGCTGAAGGACAGTGCGATGTCGCAGGCGCCGGACAGCACCCGGTGCAGGGACTCGGGCGGCTCGGCCTCCTGCAACTCCACCCGTACGGCAGGGTGGTCCGCCAGCAGCCCGGCCACCGTTTCCGGGATCAGTGTCGCGTTGGCGCTGGGGAAGGCGCAGACGCGGACGCGGCCGGCACGCAGTCGCGCCAGTGCCTGGAGCTGCTGCTCGGCGTCGCGCAGTTTGCCCAGGATCTCCTCCGTGTGACGGGCCAGCGTCCGCCCGGCCTCGGTGACGCACATCCGGCGGCCCTTGCGGGTGAAGAGCGGCACGCCCGCCTCCCGTTCGAGCGCCCGGATCTGCTGCGTGACAGCGGGCTGGGTGTAGCCGAGGGAGCGTGCGGCGGCCGTGAACGAACCGGTGGTGACCACCTCGTGGAAGGTCCGGAGGCGTCGGGAGTCCAGCATGCGCCGATCATAAGCAGAAGTTTGGCAGCGGCGACCGAACGTGTGCTCAGGCGGCGCCCGCACGCTCCCTGTTCGTCATCGGCGTCGGGCTGCGGACGATGTGCCCCAGGGTCCCCGTGCCGGGCGGCGTGGACGACTTCTCGCCGCCCTCACGAGCATGGATGTCCGAAACACCTATGCCACTAGGTCGCCTTGACGCGGATATGTTCCAACATAGGATGTGTGTCGGTGCAAGTTTCAGGGCGGCTCGCGCGGGATCGTCCGGCCTGGCGCCACGCGTTGAACACACGTGAGGGACCACTCAGCGAGGAGCGAGCTTTGCCCGAGAACAACCAGAGGCCGTTGACCACGGCTGCCGGTGCACCGGTTCCCGACAACCAGAACTCCCTGACGTCCGGTCCGCGTGGCCCGATGCTCCTCCAGGACGTGTGGTTCCTGGAGAAGCTCGCTCACTTCGACCGCGAGGTGATTCCGGAGCGCCGTATGCATGCCAAGGGCTCCGGCGCGTTCGGGACCTTCACGGTGACCCACGACATCACGCGGTACACGAGCGCGAAGATCTTCTCCGAGGTCGGCAAGAAGACCCCGCTGTTCGCCCGCTTCTCCACCGTCGCGGGCGAGCGCGGCGCGGCCGACGCCGAGCGTGACATCCGCGGCTTCGCCCTGAAGTTCTACACGGACGAAGGCAACTGGGACCTGGTCGGGAACAACACCCCGGTGTTCTTCTTCCGCGACCCGCTGAAGTTCCCCGACCTCAACCACGCGGTCAAGCGCGACCCGCGCACCAACCTCCGGGACCCCGAGAACAACTGGGACTTCTGGACCAATCTCCCCGAATCCCTGCACCAGGTCACGATCGTGATGTCCGACCGGGGCATCCCCGCCTCGTACCGGCACATGCACGGCTTCGGCTCCCACACCTACAGCCTGGTCAACGCCGAGGGCGAACGGTTCTGGGTCAAGTTCCACCACCGCACCCAGCAGGGCATCAAGAACCTCACCGACGCCGAGGCCGAAGCCCTCATCGGCAAGGACCGCGAGTCGCACCAGCGTGACCTCTTCGACGCGATCGAGAGGGGCGACTTCCCGAAGTGGAAGCTGTTCATCCAGGTCATGCCGGAGGCCGACGCGGAGAACTACCGTTTCCACCCCTTCGACCTCACCAAGGTCTGGTCGAAGAAGGACTACCCGTTGATCGAGGTCGGCGAGTGGGAGCTCAACCGCAACCCCGACAACTACTTCGCGGACGTCGAGCAGGCCGCCTTCAGCCCGGCGAACGTGGTTCCGGGCATCGGCTTCTCCCCCGACCGGATGCTTCAGGGCCGTCTCTTCTCCTACGGTGACGCCCAGCGCTACCGCCTCGGCGTGAACCACCACCAGATCCCCGTCAACGCCCCGAAGAACCCGGTGAACTCCTACCACCGCGACGGCGGCATGCGCGTCGACGGCAACCAGGGAGCGACGCCGGGCATCGAGCCCAACTCCTACGGACGCTGGCAGGAACAGCCCGCCTACCGTGAGCCGAGCCAGGCCGTGGGCGCCGTGGCCGACCGCTTCGACTTCCGCGCGGACGACGCCAACTACTTCGAGCAGCCCGGCGACCTGTTCCGCCTGATGAGCCCCGAGCAGCGGCAGGCCCTCTTCGAGAACACGGCCCGCGCGATCAACGGCGCGTCCCGGCCGACCGTCGAACGGCACATCGCCAACTGCACCCAGGCCGACCCGGCCTACGGCGAAGGCGTCCGCAAGGCCATCGAGGCCCTGGCCGCCGGCGACCTCTGACCCCTTCGCCCCACGGCACACACGAGACATCACCCCCCGGCCCGGCGCGAGCACGCAACACGCTCACGCCGGGCCGGGGTGCATGGAGGGGGGAACCGCCGTGACCGCACGATCCGGAGAAGGGGTACATGACCAGCGGTGGACTGACTCCTGAGCAGACGCGACGTGTCATGGCCATCGCCATGGACCTGGCCCGGGAGGGCAGCACCGGAACATTGGTGGAGTTCGTGGAGCACGGGCTCCCGGTCGACGCCCGCGACGAGGCCGGCAACACCCTTCTGATGCTCGCCGCCTATCACGGCCACGCCGACACCGTACGGGCCCTGATCGCGCTCGGTGCCGACCCGGACCTGCGCAACGCCCGCGACCAGTCGCCCATCGCCGGTGCCCTGTTCAAGGGCGCCGACGACGTCGTGGGGGTACTGCGGCAGGCCGGCGCGGACCTGGACTCCGGAACGCCGACCGCGCGGGCGGCAGCCGCCCTGTTCGGCCGCGCCCACCTGCTGGCGGACTGATCCGCGCACGCACCGGCACGATGGACCGTGTGGTCCGTTCCCCGGGGGTCCGGGACCGTAGAGATACCTGGGACATCGGCTGGTGCGGCCACGGAAGGCGCGGCGCACATCGTCGACCCGGGCGCCGGGCACCTCGTGGTGGAACCAGGGCACGTGGTGACCGCCCGGCAAATCCTGGACTTGCCGGTCCAAAAAGTGCGCCCTACGCTCACAGCCGTGATGCAGGCGGGCCGCTGCGCCGAAGACGCGGCGGGACCGCCCTCTTCGCTCACGTCCCCGAGACAACAGGGCCCCGTCCGATCCGAGGTGCCCTCCGACACACTCGCCGGCCGACCGGCGGGCGTACCCACAGGAAGAGGTGTGCACCATGCGGGCTGTGGTGGTGGAAGAGCTGGGCGGGCCGGAAGTGCTGCGGTTGAAGGAGTGGCCCGACCCCGTGCCCCAGCGGGGCGAACTGGTGGTGGACATCGACTTCGCCGGCATCAACTTCATGGATACCGGCACCCGCGCCGGCTTCGCGGTGCCCGGTGAGCCGCCCTTCGTCCCCGGTGTCGAGGGCGCCGGCC
>NZ_BMUI01000060.1 GCF_014650115.1 Streptomyces olivaceoviridis
CGCTGCACCTGGGCGTCACCGAGGCCGGTCCCGCCTTCCAGGGCACGATCAAGTCGGCGGTGGCCTTCGGGGCGTTGCTGTCCCGGGGCATCGGGGACACCATCCGGGTGTCGCTGAGCGCGCCGCCCGCCGAGGAGGTCAAGGTCGGCATCCAGATCCTGGAATCGCTGGGGCTGCGGCAGCGGCGCCTGGAGATCGTCTCCTGTCCGTCCTGCGGCCGGGCCCAGGTGGACGTGTACAAGCTCGCCGAGGAGGTCACCGCGGGGCTGGAGGGCATGGAAGTCCCGCTCAGGGTCGCCGTGATGGGGTGTGTGGTCAACGGTCCGGGCGAGGCCCGCGAGGCCGACCTCGGAGTTGCCTCGGGCAACGGCAAGGGCCAGATCTTCGTCAAGGGCGAGGTCGTCAAGACCGTCCCCGAGTCCGAGATCGTGGAGACCCTCATCGAGGAGGCCATGAAGCTCGCCGAGCGGACGAGCCCCGCAGACAGTTGAGTTGAGGCAAGGCACGGACCGAGAGGGGGCCCGAGCGTGACCATTCTGGAGAACATCCGGGGACCACGCGACCTGAAGGCGCTGTCCGAGGCGGAACTCGGTGAACTGTTCGAAGAGATACGTGAGTTCCTGGTGCACGCGGTGTCGAGGACGGGCGGTCACCTCGGCCCCAATCTGGGCGTGGTGGAACTGACCGTCGCGCTCCACCGGGTCTTCGAGTCACCGGTCGACCGCATCCTGTGGGACACCGGCCACCAGAGCTATGTGCACAAGCTCCTGACCGGCCGCCAGGACTTCTCCAAGCTGCGCGGCAAGGGCGGACTGTCCGGCTACCCCTCGCGCGAGGAGTCCGAGCACGACGTCATCGAGAACAGCCACGCCTCCACCGCGCTCGGCTGGGCCGACGGGCTCGCCAAGGCCAACCAGGTACGGGGGGAGAAGGGCCATGTGGTCGCGGTCATCGGCGACGGCGCGCTGACCGGCGGCATGGCCTGGGAAGCGCTCAACAACATCGCCGCGGCCAAGGACCGGCCGCTGATCATCGTCGTCAACGACAACGAGCGGTCGTACGCCCCCACCATCGGCGGCCTCGCCAACCACCTGGCCACGCTGCGCACCACCGACGGTTACGAGAAGATGCTCGCCTGGGGCAAGGGGGTGCTCCAGCGCACCCCGGTCGTCGGCACCACGCTCTACGAGTCCCTGCACGGCGCGAAGAAGGGCTTCAAGGACGCCTTCGCCCCGCAGGGCATGTTCGAGGACCTGGGCCTGAAGTACCTCGGCCCGATCGACGGCCACGACATCAACGCCGTCGAGTCCGCGCTGCGCCGCGCGAAGCGCTTCCACGGGCCGGTCCTGGTGCACTGCCTCACCGTGAAGGGCCGCGGCTACGAGCCCGCCCTCGCGCACGAGGAGGACCACTTCCACACCGTCGGCGTGATGGACCCGCTCACCTGCGCACCGCTCACCCCGGCGAGCGGCCCCTCCTGGACCTCGGTGTTCGGCGAGGAGATCGTGAGGATCGGCGAGGAACGCGAGGACGTCGTGGCGATCACGGCGGCCATGCTGCACCCGGTCGGCCTCGGGAAGTTCGCCGAGCGCTTCCCGGACCGGGTGTGGGACGTGGGCATCGCCGAGCAGCACGCGGCCGTCTCAGCGGCCGGCCTCGCGACCGGCGGGCTGCACCCGGTCGTCGCCGTCTACGCCACCTTCCTCAACCGGGCCTTCGACCAGCTGTTGATGGACGTCGCCCTGCACCGTTGCGGGGTCACCTTCGTCCTGGACCGGGCCGGCGTCACCGGCACCGACGGGCCCTCCCACAACGGCATGTGGGACATGTCCGTCCTCCAGGTCGTCCCGGGGCTCAGGATCGCCGCCCCGCGCGACGCCGACCAGCTGCGCGCCCAGGTGCGCGAGGCGGTCGCCGTGGACGACGCGCCCACCCTGGTCCGCTTCCCGAAGGAGTCCGTCGGCCCGTCCGTCCCGGCAGTCGGCCACGTCGGCGGCATGGACGTCCTGCACCGCGCCGACCGCCCCGAGGTGCTGCTGGTGGCCGTCGGCGTGATGGCCTCCGTGTGCCTCCAGGCCGCCGAGCTGCTCCAGGCCCGTGGCATCGGCTGCACGGTGGTGGACCCGCGCTGGGTCAAGCCGGTCGACCCCGCGCTGCCGGGTCTGGCGGCCGAGCACCGGCTGGTGGCCGTGGTCGAGGACAACAGCCGGGCCGCGGGCGTCGGTTCGGCGGTGGCGCTGGCCCTCGGTGACGCCGACGTGGACGTGCCGGTACGGCGGTTCGGCATCCCGGAGCAGTTCCTCCCGCACGCCAAACGCGGCGAGGTGCTGGCCGACATCGGTCTCACGCCCGTCGAGATCGCCGGGCGGATCAGTGCGAGCCTTGCCGTCAAGGACGCCGGCGGCGCAGTCAAGGAGAGTGAATGACCACCGAGTTCGACCTCGGCGCCCTGCTCGCCGAGCGCGGAGCCGAACGCTACGAGCTGCACGCGAAGCACCTCAATCCGCAGCTCCCGCGCATGCTGCACACCATCGGCTTCGACAAGGTCTACGAGCGTGCCGAGGGAGCGCACTTCTTCGACGCGGAGGGCAACGACTACCTGGACATGCTGGCCGGGTTCGGCGTCATGGGCCTCGGCCGCCACCACCCGGTCGTCCGCAAGGCGCTGCACGACGTCCTGGACCTGGACCTCGCCGACCTCACCCGCTTCGACTGCCAGCCGCTGCCCGGCCTGCTCGCCGAGCGGCTGCTGGCCCACAGCCCGCACCTGGACCGGGTGTTCTTCGGCAACAGTGGCACCGAGGCGGTCGAGACGGCCTTGAAGTTCGCCCGGTACGCCACCGGCAAGCCGCGCGTCCTCTACTGCGACCACGCCTTCCACGGCCTGACCACCGGCTCCCTCTCGGTCAACGGCGAGAGCGGCTTCCGCGACGGCTTCGCCCCGCTGCTGCCCGACACCGCCGTACCGCTCGGCGATCTCGACGCCCTGGCACGGGAGTTGATGAAGGGCGACGTCGCCGCGCTGATCGTGGAGCCGATCCAGGGCAAGGGCGTGCACGAGGCGCCGCCCGGCTACCTGCGGGCCGCTCAGGAGCTGCTGCACCGGCACAAGGCGCTGCTCATCGCCGACGAGGTGCAGACCGGCCTCGGCCGCACCGGCGACTTCTACGCCTACCAGCACGAGGACGGCGTCGAACCCGACCTGGTGTGCGTCGCCAAGGCCCTCTCCGGCGGCTACGTGCCCGTCGGCGCCACCCTCGGCAAGGAGTGGATCTTCAAGAAGGTCTACTCGTCCATGGACCGGGTGCTGGTGCACTCGGCGAGCTTCGGCGCCAACGCGCAGGCGATGGCGTGCGGGCTCGCCGTGCTGTCGGTCATGGAGAACGAGCAGATCGTCGCCGGCGTGCGCCGGACGGGCGAGCTGCTGAAGTCCCGGCTCACCGCGCTGATCGACACCTACGAGCTGCTGGCCGACGTCCGGGGCCGGGGTCTGATGATCGGCATCGAGTTCGGCAAGCCGTCCTCGCTGAAGCTGCGCAGCCGCTGGACCATGCTCCAGGCGGCCCGCAAGGGACTGTTCGCCCAGATGGTCGTCGTACCGCTGCTCCAGAAGCACCGCATCCTCACGCAGGTCTCCGGTGACCATCTGGAGGTGATCAAGCTCATTCCGCCGCTGGTCGTCGACGAGGCCGACGTGGACCGGTTCGTGGACGCCTTCGCCGCGGTCATGGACGACGCGCACAGCGGTGGCGGCCTGATGTGGGACTTCGGCAAGACCTTGATCAAACAGGCGGTGGCGAACCGCTGACGGGACGCCGGCCGGCGCGGCTGCCCTCCGGGTCTTTGCCTCAGAGGCAAGAAAATTGCCTCAGGGGCAAGACTGGGGCTGAATGGAGGCATGAACGCCTCAGACGCCGCGCCGGCGGCGGGCCCGGCTCCGGACGACGGCCTGCCCGCCGTCGCGCCGCAGCTCCGCGCCCTGCGCCGGCGCGCCGGCCTCACGCTGGAGGCCGCGGCCCGCGCGGCCGGGCTCTCCCCGGCCCACCTCTCCCGGCTGGAGACCGGGCAGCGACAGCCGTCGCTGCCGATGCTGCTCGCGCTCGCCCGTATCTACGGTACGACCGTCTCCGAGCTCCTCGGTGAGACGGTCGCCGACCGGGACGCGATCGTGCGGGCCGCCGACATGGAGCCGACCCACGCCGGCGGCTGGACGTACGTCCAGGCCGGGGCGCCCGGCCGCGGCATGCAGGCCCTTCGGGTGCGGGTGCCGTACGGCTCGCAGGGCGACATCGTGCGCGTCCACCCCGGCGAGGAGTGGCTCTACGTCCTCAAGGGGCGCCTGCGCCTGCGTCTCGGCGACACCGCGCACCTGCTGGGGCCCGGTGACAGCGCGCACTTCGACTCGCTCACCCCGCACCGCCTCGCCGCCGAGGACCACGACGGCGTGGAGCTGCTGTTCGTCCACACCCTGCTGCAAAGCCCCACGGCCACGCTGTGCCTGGGCCCGCTGACCGGAGAGCTGCTATGAGCAACTTCGAGGAGAAGTTCCCCCGAGCCCTGTGGATCCGGCTGATCATCTACATCGCCCTCGGGCACGTCCTGGCCGCGTTCCTCTACCTGTTGTTCGCGGTGGGCGGCAAGGGTTGACGCCGCGGGGCGCGTGACAGGATGCGCCGCCGCCCGAGGCATCCGACCCGGTCACCGCCCACCGGCCCGTCGCCTCGCCCCGCACGGCCGACTGGCTGCGGGAGCCGGCCGACGACGGCGCCACCGGCTTCATGCCACCGCCGGACGCGGCCCGGGTGCTCGACGCCATGCACGTGCACGAGCGGCTCCCGGCCGACGTGACGCACGACGAGTACCGCCGGGCCCGCCCGGCGGAGGGCGGCGCCGAACAGGAGACCGCCGGCGCTCGGTCTCAGCGGCGTCGGGACGGCGACCGGCGGCGGTCCGGGCCGCGCCGGGCATCCCGGCCCGGCCGGCGGCGGCTCCGTTGGGCGGAGCTCGCGGCGCGGACCGGCGACCCGCTGGTGCCCGAGGGGCTGCTGCCCTCGCACCGGTGCTTCCCGTCCGCGCGGAGGGGGACAGCCGGCCGCCGCGGATCACGCCCCCACCGAGGCAGCCTGGACCGCGAGACCTGGAACCGGCCGGACGTGCGGGTTGTCGAAGTCGGGGTTCCGCGGCGTGAGCGGGTCGTAGGGGACGAGGCGGCGGGTGCCGAGGCCCGCCGGGCTGTGCTCGGGGACCTCTGGGCCGAGGACCGCACGTGGGCGCTGTGCACCGACTACGACCTGGGGGGGGCCATCAAGGTGGCGGGCCCCGCCCCGCGCGTCGAGGCACTGCCGCGCGACGCCGGGGGCGAGGCGGTCCGCCTGTCCCGGGCTCCCCGAGCGGGCCCGTCAGTCCAGCAGGCGGGCGCGCAGGCGCTCGCGCGAGTCGGGGGAGAGGCCGAGGCCCCGCGCCAGGTAGGCGTCGATGTCGCCCCAGGTCTCCTCGATGCTCGCGAAGGCCGCCTCCAGGTACTCGGCGCGGGCGTCGAAGAGCGGGTTGAGGAGCTCCATCACCTCGGGGGTGTACGCGGTGTCCGCGCTGCCGCTGCGGCGGACCTTGTAGCGGCGGTGCGCGGCGCCCGACTCCAGGTAGTCGGCGACGATCGCGTCCCGCTCCACCCCGAGAGCGAGGAGCGTGACCGCCATGGAGATGCCCGCGCGGTCCTTGCCGGCCGCGCAGTGCATCAGCGCGGGCACGCTGTCGTCGGCCAGCGCGTGCAGCACGCGCGTGTGCTCGCCGGTGCGCTCCGTGACGATCTTCCGGTAGGACGCGATCATCCGGGCCGCGCCCTTGCCGTCGTCCAGGATCGCGCGGAGCTGGTCGAGGTCGCCGTCGCGGACCATCTTCCAGAACTCGGCGCCGTCCGCCGGGTCGCTCAGCGGCAGGTTCACGTTCCGCACGCCGGGCAGCTCGACATCCGGGCCCTCCAGCTTCTGGTCGGCCGCGTTGCGGAAGTCGAAGATCGTGTGCAGGCCCAGGGAGGCGAGGAAGGCCGCGTCCTCCTCCGTCGCGTGCGCCAGGTGCCCGCTGCGGAAGAGCACGCCGTACCGCACCCGCCGCCCGTCCGTGGTCGGCAGCCCGCCCACGTCACGGAAATTGCGCACTCCGGCCAGCTCCGGCTCGATCGACGGGACCTGCTGCGTCACGGGGGCTCCTCCCGATCGGTCCCCGCCGTCGCGGCTCGTCGGCGGGCGCTCCGTCGACCATACGGCATCGATTTCCTCGGGCAATGAGTTGTCCACAGGCATTGTCAGAGAGGTCCGCGGCCCTTGATGATGTTGGCACTTGAGCGGATCTGTTGGCACCTGTGAGGTTCTCGATGCTGGACATCGCCGAAAACGGTCGTACGTGGCTCCTGTCGGGCCCCGGCAGCAGCTATGCCCTGCATCTCACCGACGCGGACGAGCTGCTCCATCTGCACTGGGGGCCACGGATCGCCCTCGCCGACGCCGAGGCGCTCGCGGTGAGTCCGCTGCCCGGCTACTGGGCCTTCGAGTCCCCGCTCGACGGCCGGGAGGAGTACCCGGTCGAGGGCGGCCCCCGCTTCGTCCGCCCCGCCTTGTCGGTGCGCACCGAGGAGCGGCGCGGCACCGAGTGGCGCTTCGTGGCGTACGACACCACGGAGGACGACGAGCTGCGGCTGCGCTTCGACGACGACGGCGTGGCGATCACCCTGCACTACCGGATGCGCGACGATGTCGTGGAGCGCTGGGTGACCGTCGGGAACGGCGGCCACGCGCGCGTGGAGCTGCTGCGGGCCGACTCGGCGACCTGGACGCTGCCCGACCGCGAGGGCTGGCGGCTGTCCCAGCTGCACGGCCGCTGGGCCGCCGAGTCCCGGCTCACCGCCGGCCCCCTCACCTACGGTGAGAAGGTCATCGGCAGCCGTCGCGGCCACACCGGCCACCAGCACCTGCCCTGGGTGGCCCTCGACACCGACGCCACCGAGGAGCGCGGCGAGGTCTACGGCTGCGCGCTCGGCTGGTCCGGCTCCTGGCGCATCGCGGTCGCCCAGCTCCCGGACGCGCGCGTGCAGATAACCGGCGGCGCCGGTTACGACGACTCCGGCCTGCTGCTCCTCGCGCCCGGGGAGTCGTACACCACCCCGGTCTTCGCGGGGCTGTGGAGCGACGGCGGCTTCGGCGGCGCGAGCCGCGCCTGGCACGCCTACCAGCGGGCGTACGTCATCCCGGACGCCGAGCGGGACCGGCCCGTGCTGTTCAACTCCTGGGAGGCCACCTTCTTCGACATCTCCGAGGAGCAGCAGCTCGCGCTCGCCCGCCGGGCCGCCGAGATCGGGATCGAGCTGTTCGTCGTGGACGACGGCTGGTTCGGCGCCCGCACCAGCGACCGCGCCGGCCTCGGCGACTGGACGCCCAACCCCGACCGCTTCCCGCACGGTCTGGGGCCCCTGGCCGACCAGGTGCACGGGCTCGGCATGCAGTTCGGCATCTGGGTCGAGCCCGAGATGGTCAACCCGGACAGCGACCTGTACCGGGCCCACCCGGACTGGGTGCAGTACCAGCCGGGGCGGAAGCGGACGGAACTGCGCAATCAGCTCGTTCTCAACCTCGCGCGCGAGGACGTCCAGGAGTACCTGTGGGAGCGGTTGGACACCCTGCTGTCCAGCGCCCCCATCGACTATGTGAAGTGGGACTTCAACCGCTGCTTCACCGACGCCGGCTGGCCCGGGGAGCCGTACCCGCAGCGCCTGTGGGTGGACCACGTCCGCGCCCTGTACGCCCTGCTGGACCGGCTGCGGGCCGCGCACCCCGGGGTCGCCTTCGAGTCCTGCTCGGGCGGCGGCGGCCGGATCGACCTCGGCGTGCTCGGCCGCACCGACCAGGTGTGGACCTCCGACAACACCGACCCGCTGGACCGGCTCGCCATCCAGCACGGCTTCACGCAGATCCACCCCGCGCGCGTGATGGCGGCCTGGGTCACCGACAGCCCGAACACCCAGCTCAACGGGCGGGTCAGCTCGCTGCGCTTCCGGTTCGTCAGCGCCATGGCGGGCGTGCTCGGGGTCGGCGGCGACCTGACGGAGTGGAGCGAGCGGGAACTGGCCGAGGCCCGGCGGTGGGTGGAGCTGTACAAGGAGATCCGCCCGCTCGTGCAGCACGGAGAGCTGTACCGGCTGCGGCCTCCGGCAGGAGGTCTGAGCGCCGTGCAGTACGTCCGCGGGGACGAGACCGTCGTCCTCGCCTGGCTACAGGCCCAGAGCTACGGCGAACCGGTGCCGGCGGTGCGGCTGCGCGGACTCGACCCGACGGCGTCGTACGAATGCCGTGAAACGGGCGAGGTGCACCGAGGTGCCGTACTGCTGCACCACGGGCTGCGCACCGGTCTCAAGGGCGACCTGGACGCGACGGTCATCCGGCTGCGTCGTATCTGACTCTTCCGAGGCCGGACCCGCGATCCCCGGGTCCGGCCTTCGGTGTATCGTGCAGCCTTTATTCCTGGCTTTGCGAACTATTTAAGAGTGGCTCATCTCACCGTTCGTCAAGTCCTGCCTACGGTCGCGTAGGTCACATCGAAGGTGAATCATGGTCCGACGTGGCAGACGATTCGAAGAGTGACAGCAGATCAGTGATCGGGTCGTACGTGGCGGTGGGGGACAGCTTCACCGAGGGCGTCGGCGACCCCGGCCCCGACGGGGCGTTCGTGGGCTGGGCCGACCGGTTCGCGGTGCTCCTCGCCGACCGGCGTCCCGAGGGCGACTTCCAGTACACCAACCTCGCCGTGCGCGGAAAGCTGCTGGACCAGATCGTGGCCGACCAGGTGCCGCAGGCCATCGGCCTGGCCCCGGACCTGATCTCCTTCTGCGCGGGCGGCAACGACATCATCCGCCCCGGCACCGACCCCGACGAGGTGGCCGAGCGCTTCGAACGCGCCGTCGCCCGGCTGACGGGGGCCGCCGCCACGGTGATGGTGACGACCGGCTTCGACACCCGCGGCGTCCCCCTCCTCAAGCACCTCCGCGGCAAGATCGCCACCTACAACGGGCACGTCCGTGCCATCGCCGACCGGTACGGCTGCCCCGTCCTCGACCTGTGGTCCCTCAAGTCCGTGCAGGACCGCAGGGCCTGGGACAACGACCGGCTGCACCTCTCGCCCGAGGGGCACACACGCGTGGCGCTGCGCGCGGGACAGGCCCTCGGCCTGGACGTCCCCGCCGACCCGGAGCAGCCGTGGCCGCCGCTGCCGCCCCGGGGCACGCTGGAGGTCCGCCGCGACGACGTCCAGTGGGCCCGGGAGTACCTGGTCCCCTGGATCGGCCGCCGGCTGCGCGGCGAGTCCTCGGGCGACCACGTGACCGCCAAGGGCACGCTGTCACCGGACGACATCAAGATGCGGATCGCTTCGGTGGCCTGACCCGCTGACCCGCTGACCCGCCGCGGCCCGTGCCGGACACGGAGAGCGCCGGCGGCTCCGACCGGTCGGCCTTCGAGGCCAGGACGCCGTCGACGGCGGTGGTCCCGTCGGGGCGGGCGTGCCGGGCCGGCGGGGTGCGGAGCTCGTCGAGCTGCGTACGTCCATCGCGGCACCGTTCCCGCGCGGCCCGGCAGCGCTGGCGCCGTGTCCGCGGTGCGAGGTGTCCGGTCGCGCCGGCGGTTCCGGGGGGACCGCGCGTCAGCGCTGCCTGTCGGCCAACGCCTCGCGCTCCAGGCCCAGTTCGCGAGCGAGGGCGTCGTCCACCCACCCCTGCGCCCGGGACCGGGGCACCGCGCCCGGGTACGACGTCAGCTGGACCGCCAGCCCGTCCAGCAGCGCGGTCAGCCGCAGCGCCGTGCCGGTCGGGTCCGCACAGGCGAACTCACCGGCCGCCACGCCCTCGGCGATGACGCGCGCGATCGCCGCCTTCCACTGTGCGTCCAGCTCCCGGGTGACCTCCCGCAGGGCGGGCTCGCGCAGGGACACGGCCCAGCCCTCGATCCACAGCCGCCAGCCCTTGGCCTGCCCGGTCGGCGCGTACCAGCGCACCGCCGCCCGCAGCCGGCGCAGCGCGGTGGTCCGCCGGCCCAGCAGCTTGCGCAGGCGCGCGAGGTCGTCCTCGGCCGCGTAGGTGAACGCGGCGGCGACCAGCTTCTCCTTCGTGGAGAAGTGGTACAGCACCAGCGCGTTGCTCACCCCCAGGGCCGCGGCCACGTCGGCGATCCTGACCGCCGCCACGCCCCGCGCCTCGATCTGCTCGATGGCTGCCCGCAGCAGCTCCTCCCGCCGCTCGGCCACGCTCAACCGCACTCTCGCCACGCGGTCACCCTAGTCGTTGACCCCGACGCCGCCGAAGCCGTCGCGCGGCAGGCCCGTCACCGGTACCAGCCGAACCGTTCCGCGATCACCGGCAACCGGTCGGCCACCAGGGCGTGCGCGGCCACGCGCGGGGTCGTGCCGTCGGCCTCCGCACGGTCCAGCACCCGCCCGGTCAGCGCGCGCATCGAGCGCCGGATGTGACCGAACGCCTCGTCGGCGTCCGCGCCGATGTCGCCGAACAGGGTCCACCACCACCAGGCGTTCGTCGCGGAGTTGACCACCACGTCCGGCAGCACCGTCACCCCGCGCGCGGTCAGCAGCGCCTCCGCCTCGGGCACGACGGGCATGTTGGCGGCCTCGACGATCCAACGCGCCCGGACGCGCTCCTGGTTCGCACGGTCGACGGCGTACGACACGGCGGCCGGCACCAGCACCTCCGCGTCCGCCGACAGCCAGGCGTCGCCGGGCAGTTCGCGGTCGCCGGGGCGCAGCGCGCCGCGGTCCACGGTGCCGTAGCCGTCCCGCGCCGCCAGCAGCGCCTCGACGTCGAGCCCCGCCGGGTTGGCGATCGTGCCCTTGACGTCGGCGACGGCCACGACCGTCAGGCCCGCGCGCGCGAGGAAGCGCGCGGTGGCCCCGCCCATCGTGCCGAGACCCTGCACGGCGACCCGGGTGCCCGGATACGGCACCGCCGCCCGGTCCAGGGCCGTCAGCACCGACTCGGCGACCCCGCAGCCGCCCGCCAGCTCGTCCAGGCCGATGCCGTCCACCTCCACCGCGAAGGCGTCCGCGAGCCGCTTGCGGGCCGTCGCCTCGTCGTCCAGCAGCGGGTAGACCGCCTGGATCGAGGAGACCAGGCCCGCCTCGGCCGCCGCGCGGTCCACCAGGTCCTGGGTGAGACCCAGGTCCTCGCCGGTGGTCCAGCAGCTCTCGACGTACGGCCGCACGGCGCGCAGATAGCGGACGAGGAGCCCGTACGCCTCCGGGTCGCGGGGGTCGCAGTCGATGCCGCCCTTGGCGCCGCCGAGCGGGATGTAGCGGCCCTCGGGGCGGTAGTGCAGGGCCTCCTTCATCGTCATGCCGCGGGCGAGCCCGGCCACCTCCTCCAGCGTGCAGCCGGGCCGCATCCGCAGCCCGCCGCTCGCCACGCCCCGCACCAGCCGGTCCACGACCAGGAAGCCTTGGCGGCCGGTGACGTGATCGGTCCAGACGAGTGACAGCAGAGGGGTGGTCATGGGGGTGGTCATAGGGGCTTCCTCGGGGGAGCGATGAGGTGGTCACCTGAACGGCGAGTCAGTATCCGGAGCCGGTCCGGACCCTGTCAACGCGCTGAACGGGTAGTCAGTAGCCGACGGACGCACCCCTCCGTGACCCGGCCGCCGGCGGCGCCGACCATAATGGGGGACCTCACCCACTCCACCGGGAGGTACCGTGACCGGTCTGCGTTCCGCGAGCTCCGGGCTCCGCGCGCTGCGGCCCGCTGCGTTCGGAGCGGACCCGGGGGGTGAGCGCATGGCACGCATCCGCCGCTCGCCGCATTTCAAGGACGGCGTCTTCCAGAACCCCGGCGGCCCCGCCCGCACCCGGCCCTCCGGTTCCTCGCTGGACCTCGCGAAGGTGTTCCTGGACAGGGACACCCGGCCGCTGCGCGCCCCCAAGGGCACCGTCCCGGTACACCCCACGACCTTCGCCGACCTGGCCAAGCCGCCCGCCACCGGACTGCGGCTGACCTGGATGGGCCACTCCAGCGTGCTCGCCGAGATCGACGGCCACCGGATCCTGTTCGACCCCGTCTGGGGCGAGCGCTGCTCCCCGTTCCCCTTCGCCGGGCCCAAGCGGCTCCACCCGGTGCCGCTGCCGCTGGCCGCCCTCGGCCCGGTCGACGCCGTCGTCATCTCGCACGACCACTACGACCACCTGGACCTGCCCACCATCAAGGCGCTGGCCGGCACGGACACCCTGTTCGCCGTGCCGCTCGGCGTGGGGGCCCACCTCGAACACTGGGGCGTCTCTTCGGACCGGCTGCGCGAACTGGACTGGCACGAGTCCACCCGGGTCGGCGGCCTCACCCTCACCGCCACCCCGGCCCGCCACTTCTGCGGCCGGGGCCTGCGCAACACCCAGCACACCCTCTGGGCGTCCTGGGCCGTCGCCGGCGAGGAGCACCGGATCTACCACAGCGGCGACACCGGCTACTTCGACGGCTTCAAGGACATCGGCGCCGCGCACGGCCCGTTCGACGCCACGATGATCCAGATCGGGGCGTACAGCGAGTTCTGGCCCGACATCCACATGACCCCCGAGGAGGGCCTGCGCGCCCACCTCGACCTCCAGGGCGGCGCGCCGCACGGCGTCCTGCTGCCCATCCACTGGGGCACCTTCAACCTCGCCCCGCACCCCTGGGCCGAGCCGGGGGAGTGGACGAAGGAGGCCGCCGAGGAGGCCGGCCAGGCGGTGGCCCTGCCCCGGCCGGGCGAGCCCTTCGAGGCCGCCGGCAAGCTGCCGGCCGAGGCGTGGTGGCGGAGCGCGTCGGGGGACGTGCGGCGCACCTGGCGCTCGGTCGGGGCGTTCATCGCGGAGCCACCCGCGCGCGACACGGGCGCCTGAGCCGACGGGGCCGTGCGGCCCCGGTTCCGCGAACCGGAGAGGCGGCGGCGCCTGAGCCGCCCCTCGGTGCTCGCCGCGGCCGTCGCGCTCGTGGACCGGGAAGGGCTGGCGGCCATGACCATGTGCCGCCTGGCGGCGGACCCGGGCGTGGAGCCGATGGCGCTCTACCGGTACACGGACGGCCGCGTTGAACCGTTCGGACCGCTGCGTCACCACCCGCCGGCCGCTGGCCGAGTCGTCGGCGTCCTTGAGGTCCTGGAAGGCGTTCGCGCCGACCCGCCCTTGTCGTCGGGGGTGACGACGACGTCGAACGTGACGTCCACGACGCCGCACCCGGCGGAGGTCGCGTCCGTCCAGCTCTCGAAGGTGGCGTACACCGTGCCGTCCGGGTGCGGCGCGGTGCGTACGGGCGGCCCGTCCTGGCCGGACGGGGAGCGCCGTTCGACGGTGTTGCGCTGGAACCCGCGGGCGCCGGGGCCGTGCGGGCGTCACGGAGACGTCCACGGCGGCGGACTCGGGGCGGCGCCCCAGGTCGTTGCCGGAGACGTAGACGCGGTCGCGGGCGCTGCCGTCCACCTGGACGCTCCCGGCCTCGACCCAGGGCTGGTCGACCCGGTCCCGGCTGACGAGCAGTTCCATGGGCGCTGTCGGGGAGACGCCCGGCGAGCGCAGGATCCGCATCCGGAGGATGTACCAGCGGAAGTCCCGGCTGTCGGGGAAGAGCACGGTGATCTGACCCGGAGCCACCGTCCCCTGCTCCACGTGCGCCACGTCGATCCGCGCGAGCCACCAGTCGGGGGGAGTGCTCCGAGACCCGGTCGCCCGCTGCCGCCCGGGGGTCCGCCTCCCGCGGGCCCACGACGACGCCGACCACGACCGCGTCCGCCCGGTCGGCGTGCGCGACCATGTCCGTGTCCCGGATGTCGCGCACCACCGCCGTGAACGGCATGGCGTCGGCGGTCCGCGCCGCACGGGACACATGCGGCTGTACGGCGTCCACGGGCAGGCGCCCGACCTCCCGGACGGCGAGGCCCACGCCGTAGACCGCGCCGTCGGCGAAGAACGCCGCCGCGTCGCCGACGGCCGGCGGGTCGAGGCCGTCCGACAACCGAACGGTGACCTCGCTCCCGCCGCCGGGCCGTACACCTGCGCAGCCCACGTACTGCGCACACCAGCCTCCGCCCGGCCCCTGGCCCGGTCAGGGCCAAAGCGAACACGTTGAGTGATGAATCGGGGGTGGGGTGGCTGGGTGGAGGGACTCCGGGGTTCGTCGTGGAGGCGGCGCCGGGAGCGTTGTCCCCGCGCGCGTGCGCCGCGCGGAGGGGGTGCGGCGGTGGAGGGTGATCGGTCGGCCGTTCCGTTTCTGACCGCTTGTGACCAGGACGGATCGCTCACGAATCGAATCGGCCCGGTCTCGAACAGCGGTCATCGGACCTTCGTACGACGCCTCATACCAGAGCGGGACGCTGCTCGGGTGACTTTGTCAACTGCCCACCGCACATGATGCTCAGGCAACTACTGTGAGTGTCCGCCGGGCGACGCGCGGCCGGGTGCACCGGTCCCGCCGGTCGGCAGCGATGACGCACGCCCGCATCGACGCATGCCCGCACCGCGCACCGCACGAGAACACAGGCCCGACGGACCAGTACGAGGACGCAGATGTCTCACCTCCGAGCACCGGCCGCCCGCGCCGATCGCCGCGAGGGCGGCCGGCACGGGCGACCGGTCGCCCGACCCGCTCCCGCACTGCCCGAAACACACATACGGCCCCAGCTGATGCGGCTCGCCGTCCTGCCACCCCTCGCGGTCGCGTTCAGCGCCACCGCCGCGGTGCTCTTCAGCATCCGCTCCACCGGCGCACGCACCGGCCCCCTCCTGTGGGCCGTGCTCGCCGGCTCGGTCACCGTGGCGGTCGCCGGCATCCTGATCGCCGCCGTGGCCGCCGACCGCGCCGCCCGCTCGGTCGCCGACCGCGTCGACGCGCTGCGCCGCACCGCCGCGCGCGGCGAGGCCGACCTGCACGCCCTGGTCGACGCGCTGCGGCAGGGCGAGAAGCCGCCGCAGCACGGCCCGCGCCGCCGGCCGCCCGCCGACGCCGACGACTTCGAGCTGCTCGCCGCCGATCTGGCGCGCGCGTACGACGGCGCCGTCACCGCCGTCGTACGGGCCGCCCAGCTCTCCAGCCAGACCGGCAGCCAGCAGAAGCTGGAGGTGTTCGTCAACCTCGCGCGGCGGCTCCAGTCCCTGGTGCACCGGGAGATCTCGATCCTCGACGACCTGGAGAACGAGATCGAGGACCCCGATCTGCTCAAGGGGATCTTCCACGTCGACCATCTGGCCACCCGCATCCGCCGGCACGCCGAGAACCTCGCCGTGCTCGGCGGCGCGGTCTCCCGACGGCAGTGGAGCAACCCCGTCAGCATGACCGAGGTGCTGCGCTCCGCCATCGCCGAGGTCGAGCAGTACTCCCGGGTCAGACTGGTGCCGCCCATCGACGGCGAACTGCGCGGCCACGCCGTCGCCGACGTCATCCACCTGCTCGCCGAACTCATCGAGAACGCCACGGTGTTCTCCGCCCCGCACACCCAGGTGCTGCTCCGCGCCAACCTCGTCACCTCCGGCCTCGCCGTGGAGGTCGAGGACCGCGGGCTGGGCATGCCCGTCACCGAGCAGGAGCGGATGAACGCCGTGCTCGCCGACCCCGACCAGGTCAATGTCGCGAGCCTGCTGGCCGACGGCCGTATCGGGCTCTACGTCGTCTCCCAGATCGCCCGCCGGCACAGCATCCACGTGCGGTTGCAGACCAACATCTACGGCGGGGTGCAGGCCGTCCTCGTCGTGCCGCAGGCCCTGCTGGGTAACGCGCCGGGCGTGCCGGGCGCGGGCGCGGGGACCGCCGTACCGCAGCCGCAGCCGCAGCCGCAGCCGTCGGGGGAGGCCGGGGCGTTGCAGGACGTGCGGGCGGCGCTGGCGGCAGGTGCTGGGAACGGTACTGGAGTCGGGAGTGCCGGCGGCGGGCGCGACGCCACTGCGGGCGGCGGGGACCGGGCCGACGAGGCGGCCGGGGCCGGGACGGGCGGCGGGCAGTCCGCGGCCACCGGGCGGCGGAGGCACGCCCAGCGGGGACCGGGGCGGCGTGGGACGGAGAGCGGCGCGCGCGGGCGGCACGGAGGCGCCCCGGAACCGCTTCCCGTGCGCGGTGCCCAGGAGGCACGGCCCACACCCGCCGAGGCCGTGCCCGGCATCAGCGCCGAGGACCGGGCGGCGGTGGAGGCGCACACGGGCGTCCTGCCCACCCCGCGCGTCGGCCCGGTCCGCGGCACCATGGACAAGCCCCAACTGCCCCGCCGGCGTGCCCAGGAGCACATCGCGCCCCAACTGCGCGGCGGCCCGCCGCCCCGTCAGGAGAGCGACACCGTCGCCGGTCACGACCCCGGCCTGATGGCCGCCTTCCAGCGCGGCATCGGACTGGCCGAGGCCCAGCAGAGCCTGGAGTCCGAGCAGCAGGAGCCGGAGTTCCGGGTGCCGGGGCCCCGGGGACCCGAGCTCGGTGAGCCGGGGGTCGGTGAGCCGGGGTTCCGGGAGCGGGAGTACGAGGAGCCGGCGTACGAGACGACGGCGTACGAGACGATGGCGTACGAGGAGTCGGCGTACGAGGAGTCGGCGTACAGGGAAACGGTGTACGGGCACATGGGTTCGGCCCATATGGATGCCGGACACAGGGCGGACGCGCACCTGCCGGTGTCCGCTCCGGAGCGGGCCGAGCCGATGCGGGTACGCCCCGAGCACGGCGATGCGGAGGACATGGGGGCACAGCACAGGGGTGAGGAGCACCCGAGCCAGAAGCACACGGGTGAGGACCACACGGGTGAGGACCACATGGGCGCGGACCACATGGGCGTGGACCATCCGGCCGAGGGCTACGCGGGTTCGGATCACCGGGTCCCGGACCAGGCGGCCCAGGGCTACATGGGTGCGCACCACATGGGGCCGGGCCATATGTCCACAGACCACACAGCCCAGCCCCCCACCACCCAGGGCCCCACCACGCCGCAACACCCGGCGCCGGACCCCCTGTCCCCGGCCCCCATACCCCAGGCGCACGCCCACGCGCCCGCGGGCGACGGCGGTCGCGGCACCGGCCGGACCGAGGGAAGCTCCCCGGCCGGATGACCGCCTCCGCCCCCGCACCCGTACGTCGTACCCCCACCCCCAGCGCTCCCGCTGGTCCTCGTACCCCAAGGAGTCGATCCACCATGGCGAGCGATGCGCCGACCGTCCACGCATCCGACCTCGACTGGCTGCTGAGCGGCCTCGTGCAGCGCGTACCGCACACCACCAGCGCGGTGCTCCTGTCCTGCGACGGACTGGTGAAGTCCGTGCACGGCCTGGACGCCGACAGCGCCGACCACATGGCGGCCCTGGCCTCCGGCCTGTACTCCCTCGGCCGCAGCGCGGGCGTCCGGTTCGGCGACGGCGGGGACGTCCGCCAGGTCGTCGTCGAACTCGACGCGACCCTGCTGTTCGTCACCACCGCCGGCTCCGGCACCTGCCTCGCCGTGCTGGCGGGCCGTGAGGCCGACGCCGCGGTGCTCGGCTACGAGATGGCGATGCTGGTCAAGAGCGTCCGCCCCTACCTGGTCACCGCGCCCCGGGAGCACGCCGTCGAACCCACGGCGACGAGGCCCTGAGGGTGGCCGCAGTCGGCGACGGGCCCTGGCTGGACGACGCGGCCGGACGGCTCGTGCGGCCGTTCACGGTCAGCAACGGCCGCACCGAACCGAGCATCGCCCTTGACCTGATGTCGCAGGTGATGTCCACCGGCGTCACCCCGCTCGGCTACCTCGGCCCCGAGCACGCGCAGGCGCTCGACCTGTGCCGCGCGCCCGTCTCGGTCGCCGAGGTCGCCGCCCAGCTCGAACTGCCCGCCGTGGTCACCAAGGTGCTGCTCTCGGACCTGGTCGACTGCGGCGCGCTGACCACCAAGCCGCCCGTCTACCACCACACTCCCACTGACCGGTCTCTGCTGGAGGCAGTGCTCGATGGACTACGACGACAGCTCTGACCCGTTCCCGACCGCGCTCAAGATCCTGGTGGCGGGCGGGTTCGGCGTCGGCAAGACCACCTTCGTGGGCGCCGTCAGCGAGATCGCGCCGCTCAGCACGGAGGAGCTGCTCACCACGGTCAGTGTCGGCACGGACAGTCTCGACGGCGTCGAGAACAAGATGGAGACCACGGTCGCCATGGACTTCGGCCGGATCACCCTCGATCCGCACCATGTGCTGTACCTGTTCGGCACGCCGGGGCAGGAGCGGTTCTGGTTCATGTGGGACGAGCTGTCCGAGGGCGCGCTCGGCGCGGTCATCCTCGCCGACACCCGGCGCCTCCAGGACTGCTTCGCCGCCGTCGACTTCTTCGAGGAACGCGGGCTCGCCTTCATCGTCGCCCTCAACGAGTTCGACGGCTCCCACCGCTACGACCCCGAGGAGGTGCGGGCCGCCATCGACCTCGACCCGGAGATCCCGGTGGTCCGCTGCGACGCCCGGATCTCCAGCTCCGGCGTCCAGACCCTGCTCGTGCTCGTCCGCCACCTCCTCGCCCACGTCCCGGCGACCGCGCCCAGCCACGGCGCCCACAGGTGATCCCGCCCTACCGCCCACGGAGCCCCTATATGAGGTACGTCCACAGCGACGGAGCCCGGCCATGAGCTACGAGCCGCCCCGGCCGGTCCGGGGTCTGCTGCTCACCCCCGAGGACAAGGAGGCCCCCGCCCGCGTCCACCGGTTGCGCCGGCTCGGCCTGGCGGACCGGCCCGACCCCGCGCTCGACGCCTTCGCCGGCCACCTCGCGCAGCTCACCGGCGCGCTCTACGCGATGGTCAACTTCATCGGCGAGGAGCACCAGTTCTTCGCGGGCCTGAGCGCCCCGGCCACTTCCCCCGTCGTGAGGGACGACGGCACCAGGGCCGAGATCGGCCGGGTGCTGCCGCGCGACCATGGTTTCTGCCCCCATGTGGTGGTCCGCCGTAAGGCTCTCGTCCTGGAGGACGTCGGCGACTACCCGCGCTTCGCGTGCAATCCGGTCGTCGACGGGTACGGCATCCGCTCCTACCTCGGCGCCCCGCTCATCGACAGCTCCGGCATGGCGCTCGGCACCGTGTGCGCGGCCGACACAGCGCCCCGCGCGTGGGGCAGGCAGGGCCTGGAGACCATCAAGGCGCTCGCCGCCGATCTCGTCGTACGCCTCGAACGGAGTACGCAGGACGGTCTTCCTCTCTGACGCGCGGGACACCGTGCGGGGGCGGCGCGACGGGCGTTTTCGGGGGGCGTGTAGGAAAGCTGAGGCGCCGGTTAAGAAAAGCTCGATGGACCCCGGCTCCCGGGTACGGCAGATTGCAGGGTGATTCCACCCCTCTGACCCGGTGCGGGCTCCTTCGGCGTGCCCGCGGGCCGGGCCTCACCCACAGGAGCCGTAGCGTTGAAGGCGCTGGTCAAGGAGAAGGCGGAGCCGGGACTCTGGCTGACGGACGTCCCGGAGCCCGCCATCGGCCCCGGTGACGTCCTGATCAAGGTCATGCGGACCGGTATCTGCGGCACCGATCTGCACATCCGGTCCTGGGACGGCTGGGCCCGGCAGACGATCCGGACCCCGCTCGTGCTGGGCCACGAGTTCGTCGGGCAGGTCGTCGAGACCGGGCGGGACGTGACCGACATCCGCATCGGCGACCGGGTCAGCGGCGAGGGCCACCTGGTGTGCGGCAAGTGCCGCAACTGTCTGGCCGGCCGCCGCCACCTGTGCCGGGCCACCGTCGGCCTCGGCGTCGGCCGCGACGGCGCGTTCGCCGAGTACGTCGCCCTGCCCGCGTCCAACGTCTGGGTGCACCGCGTCCCCGTCGACCTCGATGTCGCCGCGATCTTCGACCCGTTCGGCAACGCCGTGCACACCGCGCTCTCGTTCCCGCTGGTCGGCGAGGACGTGCTGATCACCGGCGCGGGCCCGATCGGCCTGATGGCCGCCGCCGTGGCACGGCACGCGGGCGCCCGCAACGTCGTCGTCACCGACGTCAGCGAGGAGCGCCTGGAGATCGCCCGCAAGATAGGGGTGAGCCTGGCCCTGAACGTCGCCGAGTCCACCATCGCCGACGGACAGCGCGAACTGGGGCTGCGCGAGGGCTTCGACATCGGCCTGGAGATGTCCGGCCGGCCCGAGGCCATGCGCGACATGATCGCGAACATGACGCACGGCGGCCGGATCGCCATGCTCGGCCTGCCCGCCGAGGAGTTCCCGGTGGACTGGGCCCGGATCGTCACCTCGATGATCACCATCAAGGGCATCTACGGCCGCGAGATGTTCGAGACCTGGTACGCGATGTCGGTGCTGCTGGAGGGCGGCCTGGACCTCGCCCCCGTGATCACCGGCCGGTACGACTACCGCGACTTCGAGGCGGCCTTCGCCGACGCCGCGAGCGGCAAGGGCGGCAAGGTCATCCTGGACTGGACCGCGTAACCCCCTTCCCCCGCAAGCACCTTCAGGTATTTCAGGAGCTTCCCGATGCTGATGTCAAGCCGCTGCCGTGACCGGTGGTGTGGCTTGGTAGCACGATCCGTCG
>NZ_BMUI01000061.1 GCF_014650115.1 Streptomyces olivaceoviridis
GATCACCCAGCGTGGTGCCCGTCCCATGCGCCTCCACGGCATCCACCTCGAAGGGCCGCAGACCGGCGGCGGCCAGCGCCTGCCGGATCACCCGCTGCTGCGACGGCCCGTTCGGCGCCGTCAGCCCGTTCGACGCACCGTCGGAGTTCACCGCACTGCCACGGACGACGGCCAGCACCGGATGCCCGTGTCGCCGGGCCCGGGAGAGGGGTTCGAGGAGCAGCAGCCCTGCGCCCTCGGACCAGCCGGTGCCGTCGGCGGCGTCGGCGAAGGCCTTGCAGCGCCCGTCGGGTGCGAGGCCGCGCTGCCGGGAGAACTCCACGAAGGTCTCGACGCTGCCCATCACCATCACACCGCCGACGAGTGCCATGGAGCACTCGCCGAGCCGCATCGCCTGGGTGGCCAGGTGCAGCGCGACCAGCGAGGAGGAGCACGCGGTGTCCACGGTGAGGGCGGGGCCGGCGAGGCCGAGGTGGTAGGCGATCCGGCCGGAGAGGACACCGCCGGAGCTGCCGGTCAGCCGGAACCCCTCGACTTCGGCGGCCTGGTGCAGCCGTACCGACCAGTCGTGGCTGTTGATGCCGGCGAACACCCCGATGTCCTGGCCGGCCAGTTCGGTGGGGTCGATGCCGGCCCGCTCGAACGTCTCCCACGCCGTTTCCAGGAGCAGCCGCTGCTGCGGGTCCATCGCGAGCGCCTCGTTGGGCGAGATGCCGAAGAAGGCCGCGTCGAACCCGGCGGCGTCGTCGAGGAAGGCACCGTGGCGGACGTAGGTGGTGCCGGGGTGGTCGGGGTCGGGGTGGAAGAGTCCTTCGGTGTCCCAGCCGCGGTCCTCGGGAAACGGGCCGACCGCGTCGATCCCCTCGGACACCACCCGCCACAGGTCCTCCGGGCTCCGCACCCCGGCCGGGAAGCGGCACGCCATCGACACGACGGCGATCGGTTCCTCCACGGGCGCCGCCGCCGGTCGCGTCGGGGCCGGGGGGCTCGTCGTCTCGCCCAGGAGCTCGGTCCGCAGGTGTTCGGCGAGCGCGGCGGGCCTCGGGTAGTCGAAGATCATCGCCGGGGACAGGGTCAGGCCGGTCTCCGCGGCCAGCCGGTTGCGCAGTTCCAGCGCGGTCAGCGAGTCGAACCCGGCGTCCTTGAACGTCCGGTCGGGGCCGACGGATTCGGGTCCGGCGTGGCCGAGGACCGCGGCGGCGTGCCGGCGTACCGCTTCGAGGAGGGTGGCGCTCTGCTCGGCGGGCGGCAGCCCGGTGAGTCGCTCGGCCGTGATCGGCCGTCCGTCCGTGACCGTGGCGCGGGCGACCGGGCGGCGCCGCGGGACCAGGCCGCGCAGCAGGGCGGGTACCGGGGCTCCGGCTGCCGCGAGGGCGGCGGGGTCGAACTTCGCCGCGACGGACCGCGGGCCGGCCCGCAGCGCGGCATCGAACTGGGCCATGCCCTCGGCGTCGGAGAGCCCGGCCATGCCGATGGACTCGTTGCGCCGCAGGTCGGCGCGGCCCAGGTGCCGGGTCAGTCCGCTGGAGCGGCTCCAGTAGCCCCAGTCGACGGACACCGCGGGCAGCCCGAGGTCGTGCCGCCGCGCGGCCAGCGCGTCCAGCGCGGCGTTGGCGGCGGCGTAGTTGCCCTGCCCGGGGTTGCCGAGCACCCCGGCGGCCGACGAGAAGAGCACGAAGGCGGCGAGGTCCAGGTCCCGGGTCAGTTCGTCGAGGTGGAGCGCCGCGTCCAGTTTGGGACGGAACACCGCGTCCAGGCGGCTCGGGGTCAACGCGGTGAGCACGCCGTCGTCGAGGACGCCGGCGCTGTGCACGACGGCCGTGAGCGGGTGCTCCGCCGGGACCGCGTCGATGAGTGCGGCCAGTTGGGCGCGGTCGGCCACGTCGACGGCGACGACCGTGACGTCGGCGCCGAGAGCGGTCAGTTCGGCCGCCAGTTCACCGGCGCCCTCTGCCGCGGGGCCCCGCCGCCCGGCGAGGACGAGGTGTCGTACGCCGTGCCGGGTGACCAGGTGCCGCGCGGTCAGGGCGCCGAGTGTGCCGGTGCCTCCGGTGATCAGCACCGTGCCCGCCGGGTCCAGCGGGCGAGCGGCACCCGTGGGGGCGAGCCTGGCCAGCCGGGGCACCTCGGTGCGCCCGTCCTTGATCCGCAGCCACGGTTCGCCGCCGCTCGCGACGGCGGGCACCTGTGCCCGGCCCGCCTCGTCGGCCTCCACCAGCACGATCCGGCCCGGATGCTCCGACTGGGCCGAGCGCACCAGGCCGCCGACGGCGGCCGTGCCCGGATCGGTGCTGTCGGGGATCACGACGGCCAACCGGGCCGTATCGGCGCCCGGAGCCGCGACGAACGCCTGGAGCACGGCCAGCGCCGAGCCGACCGCCGCCCGCGGCTGCCCGGGCCGCGCCTCGTACACCAGCAGATCCGCGCCGGTCGCCGCGGTGAGATCGGCGGCCGTGGCGACGTGCCGGACGTCGACGGCGGCCGGCTCCCCACAGCTCCATTCCTCCCACTCGACGGCGAAGAGGTGGTCCGCCGGTCCACGGTGGTCCACGGTGACCGGCTCCGCTCGAAGACTGTCGATGGTCATGACCGGTTGGCCCGCCGGGGTGACGAGTTCCAGGCCCGCCACCCGGTGTCCGTCGCCGACCGGTGTCGTGACGCCCGAGCGTACGCGCAGCGCGGACGCGCCGGAGGACAGCAGCCGCACCCCGGTCCACTGGGCGGCCCGGGTGTCCTCGGGCAGGGCGGTGCGGACCGCGGCGTCCAGCAGCGCGGGGTGGATGCCGTAGCGTGGAGCGTCGTCCGACGCGGACTCGGGCAGCGCGGCCTCGGAGGGGGCGCCGAGGCCGGGGAGGTCCGCGGCCTCGGAGGCCGGGGCCAGGACGCCGTGCGCGTGCCGGGTCCACGGTCCGTCCGGCGCAGCCGCCTCGGCGCGGGAGTGCACCTCGACGGGCCTGCGCCCGTCCGGGCCCGCCCCGCCGACGACGGCCTGGACGACGCGGCTGCCCTGGCGCGGCAGGGTCACCGGACGGTCGACGGTCAGCTCGTCGGCGACGGGTGTGCCGGTCTCGTCGCCGAGGCGTACGGCCAGTTCCACGAGGGCGGCCTCGGGTACGACGACTTGGTCGTCGGCCGCGGCCGGCCAGGGGTGCGCCGCGGCCGACCACCGGGCGGTGGCGACCACGCCGCCCGGGTGGGGCATCCGGACCAGCGCGCCCAGCAGTGGATGCCCGGCGTCGGCGACCCCCAGCGACGCCGGGTCGGCCGCCGGTGACGGCCGAAGCCAGTAGTGCCGACGGTCGAAGGCGTACGTCGGCAGCTCCACCCAGTCCGCGCCCGGGGCCGGCAGCAGGCCGGTCCAGTCCACCGCCACCCCGCGCACGAACAGTTCGGCCATCGAGGCCGCCAGCCTCAGCGGACCGCCGTCGTCCCGGCGGAGCGACCCGGTGACCACCGCGGGCACGGCGGCCTCGTCCAGGATCTCGCTGACCGCCTGCACCAGCACCGGATGGGCGCTGACCTCCAGGAAGACATCGTGGCCCCGGTCCAGCAACTGCCCGATGACCGGCCCGAACCGGACCTGCCGGCGCAGGTTCCGCCACCAGTACTCGCCGTCGAGAACGCCCGCGTCGACGACCGGCTCACCGGTGACGGTCGAGTGGAAGGACACCGTGGGAGCCTTGGCGTCGAGCCCGCCCAGCGCCTCGTGCAGCGCATCGCGGATGTCCTCCACCTGCGCGCTGTGCGAGGCGTAGTCCACCGCGACCCGGCGCACCCGCACCCCGTCGTCGGCCAGCTCCGTCAGCGCCTCGTCCAGCGCGTCCGCCGCACCGGACACGACGACGGAGGCGGTGCCGTTCACCGCCGCGACCGCCAACCGGTCGTTCCAGGGCCGGATGCGTTCCGCCGCGGCGTCGGCGCCCAGCGCGACCCAGGCCATCCCGCCGCGGCCGGACAGCTGCGCGGCGATGGCCTGGCTGCGCAGCGCGACCACCCGCAGCGCGTCCTCCAGCGACAGGGCGCCCGCCACGCAGGCCGCGGCCATCTCCCCCTGCGAGTGCCCGACGACCACGTCCGGGCGCACCCCCACCGACTCCCACACCGCCGCCAGCCCGACCATCACGGCGAAACTGGCGGGCTGTACGACGTCCACCCGCCGCAGCAGTTCCGGATCGGCGTCGCCGCGCAGGACGTCGAGCAGCGACCAGTCGGCCCACCGTGCGAGCAGTCGCGCGCACGCGCCGACCCGCTCGGCGAACACCGGTGAGTGGGCGAGCAGTTCACGTCCCATGCCGGTCCACTGGGAGCCCTGGCCGGGAAACACCATGACGACCTGGCGATGCGCGTCGGGCGCGGCGGCGGTCCCGCGCACCACGGCGGGGCTGCTCTCCCCCGCGGCCAGCGCCGCCAGCGCGGCGAGCGCCTCCGCCCGGCTGCCGGCCAGGACGACGGCCCGCTCCTGAAGGACGGCCCTGCGGGAGACGAGCGCCGAGGCCACGTCCGTCCAGGAGTCGCCGGAGCCTTCGAGGAGGGCCGCCAGCCGCCGGGCCTGGCCCCGCAGCGCGCCTTCGCTGCGGGCGGAGAGCACCAGTGGCACCACAACGGGCGCCGTCGGCGTCTCCGCACTTGCCGCCGGCGCCTCCTCGTGTGCCGCCGGCGCCTCTTCACCGGCTGCCGGGGACTCCTCACCGGCTGTCGGGGGCTCCTCCGCACGGACGGGCGGTGCCTGCTCCAGGATCACGTGGGCGTTGGTGCCGCTGAGACCGAAGGCGGAGACTCCGGCGCGGCGCGGCCGCCCGGTGTCCGGCCAGGGCCGGTTCTCCGTCAGCAGGGACACCGCACCCGCCGACCAGTCGACCTTCGTCGTCGGCTCGTCGACATGGCGGGTGGCCGGCAGCACCGCGTGCCGCAGCGCCTGCACCGTCTTGATCACACCGGCCACCCCGGCCGCGGCCTGGGTGTGGCCGATGTTGGACTTCAACGACGCGAGCCACAGCGGAAGTTCTGGATCGCGTCCCTGGCCGTAGGTGGCGAGCAGCGCCCCGGCCTCGACGGGGTCCCCCAGCACCGTTCCGGTGCCGTGGGCCTCGACCGCGTCGACGTCGGCCGCGGACAGGCCGGCCGCGGCCAGGGCCCGGTTGATGACCCGCTGCTGGGCGAGGCCGCTCGGCGCGGTCAGACCGTTGGACGCGCCGTCCTGGTTGACCGCGGAGCCGCGCAGCACCGCGAGCACGCGGTGTCCGTGGCGCCGGGCGTCGGAGAGGCGTTCCAGCACCAGCACGCCGGCGCCTTCGGCCCATCCGGTGCCGTCCGCGGCCGAGGCGAACGACTTGCAGCGGCCGTCACTCGCCAGCGCCCGCTGCCGGGAGAACTCCACGAACGTCCGGGGGGTGGCCATGACCGTGGCGCCGCCGGCCAGCGCCATGGAGCACTCCCCCGAACGCAGGGCCTGGGCCGCCAGATGAAGCGCGACCAGGGAGGAGGAGCACGCCGTGTCCACGGTGACCGCGGGCCCGGCGAACCCGAACACGTAACTGACGCGCCCGGACGCCACGCTGGCCGCGCGGCCCGCGGCGGCGAACGCCTCGGCCGCCTCCGGTACGGCACCGGAGGCGGCGTACTCCTGCTCCATCACCCCGGAGAAGACGCCCACGTCGGCGCCCTTCAGGGTCGACGCGTCGATGCCGGCGTGCTCCAGGGCTTCCCACGAGGTCTCCAGCAGCAGACGCTGCTGGGGATCCATGGCCAGTGCCTCCCTCGGCGAGATCCCGAAGAAGCCGGCGTCGAACTTCCCGGCGTCGGCCAGGAAGCCGCCCCGGTCGACGTACGAGGTGCCGAAGCGGCCGGGGTCCGCGTCGAACAGGTCCTCGGTCCGCCAGCCGCGGTCGGTCGGGAACGGCGACAGCGCGTCGTGCCCCTCGCAGACCAGCCGCCACAGCTCCGCGGGGCTGCTGACGCCCCCGGGCAGGCGGCAGGCCATGCCGATGATCACCACCGGGTCGTCCGTCCCGGCGGCCGGGACGGCCTCGGTGACCGGGCGGGGGCCGCCCAGCACCTCGGCGAGCAGGTGCTGGGCCAGCGCACGCGGGGTGGGGTGGTCGAAGGTGACGGTGGTGGGCAGCCGCAGTCCGGTGCGCTCGACGAGCCGGTTGCGCAGTTCCACCACGGCGACGGAGGTCAGGCCGAGGTCGCGGAAGGCGCGGTCGGCCGTGGCGTCCTGCGGGGCGGCCCCGGGCAGCACGCCCGCGGTCAGCTCCATGACCATGTGTTCCAACCGGGCACGCCGGGCCCGCTCGTCGAGGCGGGCCAGTTCGTCGTGGAGCGTGGCCGTGACGGCGTCGTCGGGACGGCTCTGTGCGGCGGCCTCGGGGAACAACGCGCGCAGCAGGGGTGGAACCGCGGCGCCGGCGGCCGGTCGGCGTACGTGGAGGCAGAGCAGGGACGAACGGCCCCCGGCGAGCAGGGTGTCCAGGGCGGCCAGCCCGCCGCGAACCCTGCCCGGATCGGCGGCCTCCTCCTGCGGCCAGGCGAGGAAGGACCCACCGTGGCGGCGGGCCACGGCTTCGGCGAGGACGGCGGAGACGAGCGCGTCCGGATCATCCGCCTCACCGGTCCCGGCCGTCTCAACGGTCCCGGCCTCACCGGTCCCGGCCGTCTCAACGGTCCCGGCCGGTACGCCGGTCGCGTCCGGTGCGCCGGTGCCGCCGAGCGCGGCCACCGGCTCGGCAGGATCGTTGATCACCAGGAACGTCCGCTGGTGGGGCTGTCCGGCCGTGGCGACGGCCAGGAAGGCTGCCGGAGCCAGGTCGCCGTCCGCGTGGATCACAGCGGTCACCGGTGCGGCCACGCCGGCGATCGCGGTCCGCAGGGACCGCTCGTCCCCGGCGGACCACCGCGCGTCCGTCCCGGCGATGTCCAGGCCGATGGGGCTCTCCTCGCCCACCAGCAGCAGGTGCTGGACCTGGTGGACCTCGGCCAGGTGGCGGACGACCGCCGCGCCGCGCACCGTTCCGGCGCCGGTCACCACGACGGTCCCCTTCGCGCCGGGCCAGGGCCGCCGCGGCCGATCGGCCACCGGAACCCGCACCAGCCTCGGCACGTACGGCACACCGGACCGCAGCACCGGCCACGGCTCGTCCGCCCGGAGCGCCGCCGCCAGCTCGGCCGGCACCGGCCGGCTGCCGGCCTCCAGATCGGCGACGACCAGCCGGCCCGGGTACCGCGTCTGCAGGGTGCGCGCGCCGGCCCGGAGCGCGGCCTGGGCCGGATCGGGCGCGCCGTCCTCGGGGCGCGCCGGCACGGCACCGCGCGTGAGGACGAGCAGGCGCCCCCGGCCGGGTTCCGGCCGGGCGAGCCAGTCGGCGAGCTGCCGGGCGCCGGCGCGGGCCACCACCGCGGAATCCCGCCCGGTGTCCTCGGCCGGCAGGACCACGGTCACCTCCGCGCTGCCGTCGGCCGCGGCCAGATCGGTGTGGTGGGCGGCACCACCCGGCCAGGCGGCGGCCAGTTCGGCGGCCCCGGGGCCCACGATCGCCCAGGACGCGGGACCGGCGCCCGAGGCCGGGGCGGCGGCCCGCACCCAGTCGACCTCGAACAGGTCGTCGTGGTGACCGCTCGCGGCGTACCGCAGCACAGCGGGCTGCTCGGCGAGCCTGCGCCGCGTGATCTTGCCCGAGGCGGTACGCGGGACCGCGGCGACCTCGTAGATCTCCTCGGGCACCTTGAAGGCCGCCAGCCGCGTACGGCACAGCTCGACCAGCGCCGGGACGTCCAACTCGTCGGAGGCCGGGACGACGTAGGCGACCGGCACTTCTCCGAGGGTGTCGTGCGGCCTTCCGGTCACACCGGCGTCGGCCACGCCCGGCGCCGCGCGCAGCACCGTCTCGACCTCCTCCGGGTGCAGGTTCTCACCGCCCCTGATCACCAGGTCCGATATGCGGCCGCAGACGGTGAAGTAGCCGTGCTCGTCGCGCCGGGCCAGGTCGCCGGTGCGGTACCAGCCGTCCCTCGTCGCCGCGGCCGTCTCCTCGGGCCGGCCGTGGTAGCCGAGCATGACGTTCGGGCCACTGACCCAGACCTCGCCCTCACGCCCGGTGGGGACGTCGGCGCCGGTGTCGGGATCGACGAGGCGGACCTCGACTCCGGGCACCGGCAGCCCGCAGGAGCCGTCGACCCGCATGCCGTCGGGCGGGTTCATGGTGATGGCCCCGCACGTCTCCGTGCTGCCGTACGCGTCCACCAGGGGTGTGCCGAAGCTCTCGCGGAACGCGCGGCACAGCTCGGAGTCGGCGACCGCGCCGCCGACCAGGCCGATCCTCAGGTCCGGCAGCGAGAACGGCTGCCGGCGCATCGTCTCGACCAGGTAGTGGTAGGTGGTGGGCACGCCGGCCAGGAAGGTCGACCGGCGGGCGCGCAGTGCCGCCAGGACGTCCTCCGCGGAGGCGCCGTCCATGAGGTGGGCGCTCGCCCCGACCACGGTCACCGACAGCACGCACGCGATGTGGGAGAGGCTGTGGAACAGCGGCAGCGGCCACAGCACCCGGTCCTCCGGCGAGAGTCCCGGTATCGGCACGTAGGAAGAGGCCACGGACCACAGGCAGTTGCGCTGGGTGGACAGCACCCCCTTCGGCCTTCCGGTCGTTCCCGACGTGTAGAACATCCACGCCGGGTCGTCCAGGCCGAGATCGTCCGGCGCGGGCGTGGCGGGCTCGGTGACGGCCAGCTCTTCGAAGGAACGGGTGCCCTCCGGCGCCGGGTTCGCGCCCGTCACCAGCACCGAGACGGCGGATGCCGACGGGGACGGCCGCAGGAGGTCCGGCGCGTGCACGGCGTCGGTGACGACCGCGACGGCGCCGCTGTCGGCCAGCAGCCAGTCCAACTCAGTCGTGGTGGACGCCGGATTGAGCGGGACCGCGACACCGCCGGCCCGGACGATGGCCAGGTAACTCTCCACCATGGAGACGCAGTTGCGCAGGCAGATCGCCACCCGATCGCCGCGCCGCACGCCGAGTCCGGTCAGATGCCCGGCCAGCCGACGCGTCCGCTCCTCCAACTGATCGTAGGTGACCGCCCGCCGGCAGTCCGAGAAGGCGACCTTGCCCGCGAAGCGGACCGCGTTCCTCCTGAGGATGACGGGCAGGACTTCGATCAAGTCAGCACGCACGTGTCGCACGTCCTTTCACGGAGCGGCTGGTCCGCCGGCGGCGCAGCGGGCCGCCGGCCTTCACGATGTGTCGCGGCGCACGAAGGAGGTGCGCAGGCGCGACCCTTCGGCTCGGTCCTCCTGGAGGCTAGGACGGCCCCCGCCCCCGAACATCCCTCAGCCTGGTAGGAGATCGCCGGGCCCGGACCTGCGGCTACCAGGGCGAGGGATGTGCGCCGGATCCGGCCGTTTCTACAGTGAGCGGCGACGACCACCCCAAGGAGGGGCATGTCCCCGCGCGAATCATCGCTCGCCTCGTCGTGGATACGGCGGTACGTGCCCGCTCCGGAGGCGCCGGTCCGGCTGGTGTGCCTGCCGCACGCGGGCGGCTCGGCGACCTTCTACGGCGGCCTGGCCCGGCGGCTGGCCCCGGACATCGACGTCCTCGCGGTGCAGTACCCCGGACGCCTGGAGCGCCGGACGGAACCCCCGATGACGGACCTGACCGCACTGGCCGAAGTGCTCGTCACCGAGCTGACGCCCTGGACCGACCGCACGTACGTCCTCTTCGGGCACAGTCTGGGCGCGATGGTGGCCTTCGAGACGGCCCGCCGGCTGGAAGCCGCAGGCCGTCCCCCGGTCGCCCTGTTCGTGTCGGGACGCGGTGCGCCGTCCCGGCACAGGCGGGAGTTCGGCCCACGGCTGGACGATGCCACCCTGCTCCAGCAGATGCGCGGGCTGGGCGGCACGGACCCGCGCGTCTTCGCCGACGAGGAGCTGATGTGGCTCGCCCTGCCGGTCATGCGGGCGGACTACCGGATGGTGGAGGACTACCGCTACCTGCCCGGCCCGCCCCTGAGCTGCCCCGTGACCGCGTTCAACGGCCGGACCGACCCGAAGGTCTCGTCCCCGGACGTCGATGCCTGGCGCGACCACACCACCGCCTCGTTCGAGTCGCTCGTCTTTCCGGGCGGCCACTTCTATCTCGTGGACCGGAGCGAAGAGGTGACGGCCGCGCTCATCGACCGTCTGTCCCACATCACCCGCAGGAACACGACAACAAGACAGTAAAGGTCGGTGCAGAGAGCATGCCCAGCGATTGCGCCATAGGAATTCACGATCTGTCATGTGCGACGACCGAGTTCGTCCTGCCACACGCGACGCTCGCCGGTCACAACGGCACCGAGATCGGCAAATACCATGTGGGCATAGGCCAGCAGTCGATGAGCGTGCCCGCCGCCGACGAGGACGTCGTGACGATGGGCGCGGTCGCCGCCGCGCCGATCGTCGCCCGGCACGGCGCCGACCGGATCCGGACGGTCGTGTTCGCGACGGAGTCGTCGATCGACCAGGCCAAGTCGGCCGGCGTGTACGTCCATTCACTGCTTGGGCTGCCGTCGGCCACCAGGGTCGTCGAGCTGAAGCAGGCCTGCTACGGGGGCACGGCGGCCCTGCAGTTCGCCATCGGCCTCGTGCTGCGTGATCGTCGGCAGCAGGTCCTCGTGGTGGCGAGCGACATCTCCAAGTACGACCTGGACAGCCCCGGTGAGGCGACCCAGGGCGCGGCGGCGGTGGCCATGCTGGTCGCCGCGGACCCCGCGCTGGTCCGCATCGAGGAACCGTCGGGCCTGTTCACCGTCGACGTCATGGACTTCTGGCGGCCGAACTACCGGGACGCCGCGCTGGTCGACGGGGAGGAGTCCATCACCGTGTATCTACAGGCGGTGGAGAGTGCCTGGAAGGACTACACGGAGCAGGGCGGCCGTTCGCTCGACGAGTTCACCGCGTTCTGCTACCACCAGCCGTTCACGAAGATGGCCTACAAGGCGCACCGACACCTGCTGAACACCTGCGGGTACGACACCGACGAAGCTCGGATCGGGCGAGCCGTCGAGCGGACCACGGCCTACAACAGGGTCATCGGCAACAGCTACACGGCGTCGGCGTACCTCGGCCTCGCCGCGCTGCTCGACCATGCGGACGACCTGGCCGGCCGGCCCGTCGGCTTCCTCAGCTACGGCTCCGGCAGCGTCGCCGAGTTCTTCGCCGGAACCGTTGTTCCCGGCTACCGTGAGCACCTGCGGACCTCGGCGCACCGCGAGGCGATCGACCGGCGCCGGACTCTCGACTACGCCGCCTACCGCGAGTTGCACGAGCGGTCCTTGCCGACCGACGGCGGCGACCACCCCGTTCCGCAGCAGACCACCGGGGCCTTCCGGCTGGCGGCGCTGCGCGGCCACAAGCGCATATACGAGAGGCGCTGAGGACTACCGCGTGACCCTTTCACCGGCGGTACGCCCCTCACCCCCGTGGGGTGTGACCGCCGGCGGTCAGTCCCGTGCGTCTGCGGACGGCTTCGGGCCGCGCTCGCCGTCCAGCGGGTCGTGTGGGGTGCGGCGTACCGGGTTCCGGCCACCGCGCCGGCCGGGACGGCCGCGTTGATCACACGCGGGTCTGCGCCGCCCTCCTGAGGCACCCCAGCCACGCACGGCTCCGGTGCCATCGTCCCGGCCGCCGCGTCCCCGATGCCCCCTTGACCGGATCCAGACGCAGCTCATGGTCTGCCTGCTCAGGGCTCGCTCACCTGCCTTGAGAAGCGTGGTACCAACTAGGTACCATCGGGTCATGCCATCACTGAACGTGTCCTTCTCCGACGAGGAGATGGAAGGTGTGCGCGCCGCCGCCGCCGCCGAGGGCAAGAGCCTCAAGCAGTATCTGCACGACCTCGGCGTACGCGAGATGCACCGCAAGCGGTTCGTCGCCGGCGCCACCGCCTGGGCCGACAAGCTGCGCGGGGAGTTCGACGAGGCCTTCCCCGAGGAGATCCCGCCCGCTCAGCGCGGCGACGGTGCTGCGGCTGCCTGATGGTGCTGCACATCGACGTCTCCTGGCTCCTCGACGTCCAGGAGGCCGCCCTCGGGCACGAAGACGTGACCGTGACCGACTACTCCGCGCTGGTGGCGGCCGTCGCCCGGCACAAGACCCGGATGCCGACGCTTGAGGCCTCCGACCCGGACACCGCCTGGCGGGCAGCCGCGCTCCTGCACACGCTCGTGCGCCTGGAACCACTCCCCCACCGCAACAGCCTCTTCGCCGCCTTCGTGGCCGCCCAGTACATGGATCAGTCCGGCGAAGGCATCGACCCCCCGTACGGCGCCCTGTCCGACCTCGTCAAAAAGGTCCGCGACACCCGGCTGAGCGTCTACGCCGTCGCCGAGGCCCTGCGCTCCTGGCGCATCTGAATCCAGACGCGCCGCGTCGCACGGCGGACCGGCGGCGTTGAGCGTTCGCGGGAGAGTGCCCTCGGGGGTTACGGCGCGGACCGACCTGGGGGCTCGTGGAACACGAGCCGACCTGCTCCTTTCGGCGGCCGGATGACCATCGAGCCGTACACGTCGGGCGGCGCCCGCATCCACCGCACGAGCGACCTGTGCGAGGGCCGCTCCTACCGGCCGACCGGGCGCACCGGCCCGCGCGCCTGCTCGTACACCGCCGGTTACTGGGCCTTCCTGCACCGGCATCGGCGGCTGCCGTCCGGCAACGCCCGCATGCGCCGCGCGGTGCGGGGTCCAAGCCGTCTCGGCGGCCTGGAAGAGGAGCGGCGGCGCGCGGGAAGCGCCGTGAGGGAAGCGGGCGGCTGCCGCCGGCCCGGGCATCGGGTCGCGCCGGGGTCCGGCGGCCGGCGGCCTCGTTCGTTCGGCGCGCGGCGCGCTTCGCCCGCCGAGGGCAGCCGGCGGTGGGCGCAAGGACGGGGGCGTGTGGGTCGGTTCACCCGGCGGTGTACAGCGCCCGCAGCGCCTCCACCGCCTGCGCCAGCCCGGCCGGTCTGAGGCCGACGGGGGGCTGGGTCCGACTCCAGCCGGGACCGCCCAGCAGCACCGCCGGGCCGCGCCGCGTCCCCTTCATGCCCCAGCGCAGCCCGGCCACGTGCCGGGCCAGGGCCGGGGCCGCCCGCGTGCTCTCCTGGGCCCACAGCACGACGGCGACCGGGCCGAGCCGGCGCACCGCCGCGTCCAGTGCCTCGACGGGAACAGCGGCTCCCAGCATGCGCACCGGCAGCCCCTCACGACCGAGCGCCGCGTGCAGCGCCTCCAGGGGCAGGGTGTGCTGTTCGCCGGGGACGCAGGCCAGCAGCACGCAGCCTGCTCCGGGGGGAGTCACAGGGGCGGCGGGCGGCGTGCTGCGGCGCAACACTGTGGAGACGTGCCAGGCGAGCAGGTGTTCCACCTCGACGTACTGGTCGTCGGAGGAGGCCCAGCGGCGTCCTACGGCGTGCAGGGTGGGAACCATCACCTCCTGCCAGGCGACCACGAGGCCGTGGCGTTCGACGGCGGCGGCGAGCTGCTTCTCCAGCGCGGGGGCGTCCAGCCGTACGGCGGCGCGTGCGAGGCCGCGGCACTCCTGGCGCACATCGCCGAGGGGCAGCGCGCCGGCGGCCCGCGAGCGCCCCGCGGGCGGCGGAGCGGTGACGGCTTCGCTCCCGGAAGGCGGCCCTGCGGCAGCCGCACGGGCGGCGCGGGCGGCGCGGGCGGCGTCGGCCGGCGGGATGCCGGTCGCCGTCAGCCGGCACATCTCCTCAACCGTGGCCACGTCCGCCGCCGTCCAGCGACGGTGTCCGCCCTCGGTGCGCGCGGTCGGTCCGATGCCGTAGCGGCGGTCCCACGAACGCAGGGTCATGGGCGACACGCCGAGGCGTCGGGCGAGCACACCGGTGGTCAGACCGGCATCGCCCGGTACGGCAGGGGATGCGGCGGGAGACTGCGCGTCGGGTTCCACGGTGGTCAAGTGTTCCTGTCCTCCCGGTGTTCGCGCGCCGGGGCCCGCGCGGACGTGACCGGCGACAGGTACAGGCGCGTGCGGCGTGGGGAAGCCGCCGGCATCCGCGCCGGCCGGCGGGCCCGGAGGCGCTGCCCGGTGCCCCTGCCCGTCGTCCGTCGTCCTGCGCACCGCCCGTTCGGCGGGCTCATTCCGTGACCTCCTCGACCAGGCTCCGGCCCAGGCGCAGCAGGCCGCGCCGGGCGTGACTCTTGACCGTGCCCAGCGGCCAGCCGGTGACGTGGGCGATCTGCGTCTGCGTCAGGTCACCGTAGAAGGCCAGGCACAGCACCCTCCGCTGGGCCTCGGGGAGGCGGCGCAGTTCGCGGGTGACGTCCACGCGGTTCAGGACCTCCTCCTGCGCGTACGACGGCTCCGGTGGGCGGTGCGACTCCCGCGCCGCCGCGGCGGCGGTGTCCGTGCGCCGGGTGCGGGCGGACAGGGCGTCGGCGATCTTGCGGCGGGCGATGCCCACGAGCCAGGCGGGCAACGGGCCACGGCCCGGTCGATAGCCGTGGCGTCCGCGCCAGGCAGCGAGGAACACCGTCTGGGTGACGTCCTCGGCCTCCGCGCCGTCGCCCAGCGACTGCCGCGCCAGTGACAGGACGAGAGGAAACCAGCGGCGGTAGACCGCCTCCATGCCGCCCTCGTCCCCGGCCGCGAAACGAGAGGCCAGATCGTCCTCCGGGGACGGTATGGGCATGGACTCGGCTTCGGTCACAGCAAGTGCCGTCATGTGGCCTGCTCCTTCCGGGGTGGCTCGACGCCTTGCGGCCACGGTCCGTCCGGGAGCCCCGGGGCGGCAACTCGCATCGGGTCTGCATCGGATCGCCGCCGCCCTGTCCCGTCCCGCCGGAACGCCGCCGGAACGGCACCGGAGCGGCGCCCGTCAGGCGCCGTCTTCCCGCCGGAGGACGGCCGGGGGGCGCCCGCCCGGAGCCGGTGGACGGCTGTCCCGCTCCCCGGCGCCGGGCCGGGTGGGCCACCACACCCGGTCCCCGGCGTCCCGTACGAGCGCCGGCACCAGCAGGGAGCGCACCACCAGGGTGTCGAGCAGCACGCCGAAGGCGACGATGAAGGCGATCTGCACCAGGAACGCCAACGGGATCACGCCGAGCGCGGCGAAGGTCGCGGCGAGCACGACTCCGGCGGAGGTGATGACGCCGCCGGTGGTGACGAGCCCCCGCCCGACGCCCTCGCGGGTGCCGTGCCGCAGCGTCTCCTCGCGGACCCGGGACATCAGGAAGATGTTGTAGTCGACACCGAGGGCGACCAGGAAGACGAATCCGTACAGCGGCACCGACGGATCAGTGCCACTGAAATGGAACAGACCGCCGAAGACCAGCGCCGCCACCCCGAGTGTCGCCGTGAAGTTCAGGGCGACGGTCAGCACCAGCAGGACGGGCACGGCGACGGAGCGCAGCAGCAGCACGAGGATGGCGAGGATGACGGCGAGCACCACCGGGACGATGACGGCGCGGTCACGTTCGGCGGCGCGCAGGGTGTCGTACTGCTGCGCGGTGTAGCCGCCGACCAGGGCGTTCGCGCCGGGGAGCGCGTGCAGTCCGGCGCGCAGCCGGGCCACGGTGTCGCGGGCGGCCTGTGTGTCGGGAGCCGCCTTCGCGGTCGCCTCCCACCTCACTCGGCCGTCCACGGCACGCGGCTCGTCGGTCGGGCGACCCTCGGCGCCGGTCGCGGTCACCGCCGCGATGCCGGGAGTGTCGCGTACGGCGCGTTCCACCCGGGAGGCTGCGGCGGCGTCGGCGATGATCACCACGGGGGTGCCGGCGCCGGCCGGGAAATGCCGGGCCAGGGTCTGCTGGGCGGCCACGGACGGCACGTGCCGTACGAACGTCTCGTCCAGCGGCACGCCCCGCGAGTCCAGCGTGAGGGCGCCCGCCGAGCAGACCAGCAGTCCGGTCAGGGCGAGCGCCCACACCCGGCGTGGCGCCCGGTCGACCAGGCGGGCGGCGCGCTGCCACACTCCGGCCGCACCGGTTCCGCCGGCGGGCTTGGCGGGCCAGTACGCGCGGCGGCCGAGGAGGGCGAGGACGGCCGGCAGGAAGGTGAGTGCGCTCAGGGCGGCGCAGACGATCCCTACGGCGCCGACCGGTCCGAGGGCCCGGTTGTTGGTGAGGTCGCTCAGCAGCAGCGCGATCAGCCCCAGGGCGACGGTGCCCGCGCTGGCCAGGACGGCCGGGGCAGAGCGGCGCCGAGCGGCGCGGGCGGCGTCGTGCCGGTCCCGGCCACCGGCCAGTTCCTCCCGGCAGCGTGCGGTCACCAACAACGCGTAGTCCGTCGCGGCGCCGATGACGAGGATCGACAGGATGCCCTGAACCTGCCCGTCGACGCGCACCAGGCCGTGGTCGGCCAGCGTGTACACGACCGCGCAGGCCACCCCGAGGGCGAACACCGCGCCGGCGATGACGACGAGCGGCAGCAGCAGGGAGCGGTAGACCAGCAGCAGGATGACCAGGACGGCGGCCAGGGCGACCGCGAGCAGCACCCCGTCGATGCCGGAGAAGGCGTCCGCCAGGTCGGCCTGGGTCGCGGCCGGCCCGGCGAGCTGCACCCGGGTGCCGGGCACCTTCTCGGCCGCCGCCCGTACCCGTTCGAGCGTGGAGGCGAGCCGGTCGCCCAGATCCGGGCGCAGCGGCACGACGGCCTGGAGCGCGGCGCGGTCCTGCGAGGGCAGGGCGGGGGAAGGCGATCCGGCCGAGCCGGGCACGCGGGTGAGCGCGGCCACCGCCTCGGTGGCCGGCCGTTGCCGTGAGGTGACGGGCCCCCCGCCGTCGGCGGTCCACACCACGATGACCGGCAGGGTCTCGCGCTGCCGGAAGGCGGTCTGCTCCCGAAGGACCCGGGTGGACTCGGCGCTACGGGGCAGGAAGGCGGCCTGGTCGTTGGTGGCCACCTCGCCGAGCCGTCCGGCGAAGGGCCCCAGCAGCGCCCCGACCACCAGCCATACGGCGATCAGGGCCAGCGGGACGAGGCCACGGGTTCGGGGGTGCGGGGGCGTCATGTGACTCCTTGGAGCGGCGGAAAGCTCGATGGTAAACAATCTCAATCATTGAGTAATGTCAACCTCAAGACAGTGTCACCGGTGCTTCCCTGTGCGCCAGCGGAACGGATGCGGGTGCCGGCCTTCCAGTGCGGGTGGCGGCCTTCCAGTGCGCGTGCTGCTTTCCGGCGTGGGTGCCTGTCGTCCGGCGTGGGTGCCGGCCGCACTTGGGACGCCAAGGCGCCTCAGCGGCCGGCGGACTCCCCGGAGACCTGGGCGAGTGCGTCGTTCAGCGCGGTCAGGAACCTGAGGGCCGTGGACAGCTCATCCGCGTCGAAGTCCGCTCCGGCCTGGCGCAGGGCGTCGGCCAGGGGCCGGAAATGGGTACGGGCGGCCGCGCGGGCGTCGGCGGCGTAGTGGAGGTGCACCACCCGGCGGTCGGCGTCCTCGCGGACCCGGCGGACCTGCCCGGCGCGCTCCAGCCTGTCGATGCAGGCCGTGACGGCGCCCGAGGTGAGGCCGAGGACCGCACGCAGCCTGCTGGGGGTCATCGGCTCGGGCGCGTCGAGGATGGCGGCCAGCGCCTGCACGTCGGTGGCGTGCAGGTTACGGCGGGCCGCGTACTGATGGATGACCCGCCCGACCTCACCGTGCATGCGGCGCAACTGGACCGCGAAGGCCGACAGGTCCCCCGGAAAGACGGGGAGGTCGCCCGTGGAGGCGTCGGCGGCGGGCTGACCGGCGGCCGTGGCGTGCGAGTCACCGGCAGTGGCGTTCGGGCCCGCCGCGGCTCCTGCGCGCCGCCGCGATCGGCGCCCTGCGCTCGACTCCGTGTTCACCGGCGCATCCTACCGGGGCACTCGCGGGTCACCGTAGCGGACGCCCCCTCCCCCGGGGCTCGGCGCGGCCGGCGACGGCGATGCCGGGGTGCCACTGATCGGAGTGACGGCGTCCGTTCACCGGCCCGGTGGTCGCACTCTCTCGGCCTCGCCGACATGCCGATGCCTCACCCCCTTCGCGCGCCGGGCACGACGCATCCGGTCCCTGCGGCTTCGGAAGCGTCCGCTCCTTACGTTCGCTTGGGCCGCTGGGCGCGTATTGAAGCGCGCGGTATCGGACCAGCCGGGGACCGACGGGCCCTTGTCGCGCGGCGTCGGTGCTCGGGGCGAGCGCGGCGGACGGATCGCGAAGGCTCGCACGGGGTTCGTATGACCCTGGCGGCAGTGCCGTTCGTCCGTGCTGGAGGCTCGCAAGGCCGCTGAGGCCGACGGAGCCCCGCCGACTACGGCGGATCCGGGGCGGGACGGGGCGAGGGTGACGTTCCTGACCGAAGGGCTGCCGGCCCAGCTGCCGCCCGACACCCGGCCGCTGCCGTCGGTCGCGACCTACGACCAGCTGCCGCAACCACGGCGGCCGGACCGTTTCGCCGCCGAGGGGGACGGGTCATGACGACGTTCAAACACACCGCGGGCTGACCGAACAGGCCGCCGAAGCTGCCGTAGACCAGGCAGGCTGCCGCATGCTGCGGCTGCGCACTGTCCGAGCTCAGTTCCCCGAGTTGGGCGAGGCCGCCGCCCGCAACCGGGGGTCGTACCGCGGCTTCCTCGCCGAACTGGTGATGGCTCAGTGCGTGGATCGGACTCGCCACCGTTCGGAACGGCGGATCAAGGGTGTCGCCTTCCCGCGTGAGAGGAGGCGAAGCCGAACGCCGATCCAGTGGTCGTCCAGTCGTCCGTCTCCTCGAACGAGATTCTCAGCGGCTGGACCAAGACCTTGACCGACCCCGACGAAGGTCAGCCGGTCCACGATGGCCGCGCAGAGCCGGCAATCTGATCCAGGCCGACACCGACTCCTAATGCCTCACACTGCAGGCGGGAGTCGATGCCGTCTTGCCCCGCACGCGAGGTTGCGGACGGCCTCACGTTATTGAGGTGCGATGGCTTTGAGCCAGTCCTCGACGGTGAAGACATCTGCCCACTGCGGGAACAGCCTGTCGGTGAGCATCCGGTGCACCTCGGGGTCGGTGTCGAGGCAGGCGTCCGCCAGGACGGTGAGGCCGAAGTCCAGGTCGATGGCGCGCCACAAGGTGGACAGCACTACAGCGCTGGTGGCGATGCCGGTGAGAACAAGGCTGTCGATATCGCGAGCCCTGAGTACCAAGTCGAGGTCACTGCCCGAGAACGCGCTCCCCCGCCTCTTGGTGACCACCACGTCGCCCTGCTGGGGCGCGACATCGTGATGGATCTCTGTGCCAGGGGCCCCTTCGGTGAACAGGCCGGCCCGCAGGACATTTGTCATCACCTTGTTGCGAGGGCTGACTTCCGGATCGCCCGGCCGTAATCCCATCACCACGTAGATCACGGGGATGCCGGCAGCCCGGGCACCGTCGATCGCCCCGCGCAGACGCCGCAGATATCCGGAACCGTCGTCGGCAATGGCCACGACGTCCCGTTGGACGTCCATCACCAGAAGTGCGCTGTTCGCCATGCTTGCCGTCCCTTCTCCACTGGGAAACAAGAGCAAGTCTGGTGGATCAACCGAGCCGCGGCGGAGGTTTCGGAGATCCTCATCAGCGTCACGCCGCAGTGCGCCCGTGACCGTTGTCAGTTCTCATCGACGTCTTCTCGCCCTGTGATCACCAAGTGCTGTCCCAACTCGGTCATGCGCAGTATCGCCCGTCAGGTGCGAAGCCAGCAGCCCGATCAGCGGGCCGAGCATGCGAGGACGACGCCACGGATCGCGCGGTGGCCATCGTGAGGAGAGCTTGATGCCGTACCTGATCCGTCCCGTGCACCCCTGACACCGGATCAGGCCTCACGCGGTGCACTGCGCACCCGGTGCGCACCGGTAGCCGCACCACCGTGGGGGTGGGCGAGCACCTGGTGCGGCCACGGGTGCTGCCGCGCGAGTGGCCGTCGATGCCGTCGTCCAGGAACAGGCCCATCGCCTGATCGCGGGGCTGCCCGCCGACAGCCGGAACATCCCTCGGAGTCCTGTCCTCAGTCGTTTCGCCAGAGTGGCCGCGGGTGGTGCCGCTGTCGATGAGGGCCCGGCCCGACAGTCCGCCGAAGTAGTTGTTGACCACTGTATGGTCGTTGCCGTTGCCGTAGAGACGCACACCGTCGGTGCCGTCGAGCAGGTAGCTGACCTCCACCGTGGGCTGGTTGCCGTTGTCGGCCGATCTTGGCCCGACCGACAGAGCCTCACGATCGGCCGTAAGGCACGGGAACGTCACCGGGCTGAGCGAACCGCCCCATCACGCAGAACAGGTCTTAGACCGTGTCCTATGTGGTGAGGCGGACGAGTCGCTTGCAGCAGCACAGGGCTGC
>NZ_BMUI01000062.1 GCF_014650115.1 Streptomyces olivaceoviridis
AGCGGCAGCAAGGAGAGGGAGGGGTGACGGGTTGTCGGGAGAGTGAGAGGCCGAACCGTTGGGGTGGACTTACCCCCATCGGGTGATCGGAACCGGTTGATGTGCATCACTTTAAAGATCTAGATAGAGTCTGGAATCAGTAGGGCGCACCGCTGCCAGCAGAAAACGCCTGCGAATTCGAATTCGACGTCCACCGAAAGCCAGCACAGATAGAGGCTGCCAAATTCACCTTCGCTGGACCGACCTTAACCACAGAACGGGACCTCAGAAATGGGAAACTCGAAATTCGGCGTGCGGAGGTACCGGAGCCGAACGGCCCCCCGGGCCGGGCGGCGGAACCCCCGCAGGCGCTGGCCATGCCCTTGCTGCTGCTTGTCCGTCACGGCCGGTACCACAAGACTCAGAGCCGCTGGTGCCGCCTACGGTCTGCGCGGGCCCACGGGCCCGCACGCGAAGCCGCCTCAGCCACGGCGGGCCCGGCCGGCGCCTGCGGGGAGACCTCAACCACTTGATACATACCGAGACCAAGAACCCGCAGGTCAGCGCGGTGCAGATTGCGCGATGTGCACCGGCTGATGGGACATATCGCGATTGATCTGTCCCGCCTGAGGGGGCACATCGACCATTCAATGTCAACTAGAGGCGACACGATCCGAGCGCCCGTGTCAAGCAGAGACGACATCTGGGGGCGGATGTGTCGGATGGGCCGACCGCCGGACGGGCAGGGGGGAGATCTGTCCCCCCTGAGGGGACACAACTTGCGCGGCATGTCGTGTCGGAGCGACATCGGTTTCAAGCAGAGCTGACATACTGCTGCGCGTCCGGAGATCAACAACGTGGGAGCAGCTTCGTGCCGACTGAGCCGCAGCGCCGCCGTCCGAGCGCCAAGGAGGCGCCGCAGCCGAAGCTGCCGCTGGACGATCCCGCCGACGCCTGGGACCGGCCGCTACGGCCCGTCAAGGACCTGGACGACGTCGCACGGCAGTACCCGGGCCGGAAGCTCTCGCTGGGCGAGCAGCGCAAGCCCATGGAGTTTTACGGGACGCCGGAGCAGCCGAACGCGTTCTCCATGGACAGCCTGGAGTTTTTCCTGGTCATCGCGCAGTTCTTCCGTGAGGCGTTGCCACTGCGGCTGATCCTGCTGATGATCGCCTGCCAGAAGGCCGGCGGGCGGATCCCCCTGACGCAGGACGAGATGGCGACCGTCTTGGACGTGGCGCGTACCAAGGTGAACGAGGCCCTGGGCGAGATCATGTCGCACGGCATCGTCTTCCGGGTGAAGCGCGGGGTCTACCAGTTCAACCCGCCCTACAGCTACCGCGTAGCCGAGTTCATCCCGGGCACCGAGACGATGGAGCCCGAGTACATCAAGGTCGACCAGCACGTCACCCTCAAGCAGATCCGCGCGGACCAGAGCCTGCCTGAGTTGGTGCGCTTCCCTTCACTGGAGAAGATGAGGCAGGAGATCGAGCGGCTGCGTAAGGAACGGGCAGACGAGCGAGCTCGCCGGCGCCAGGAGCGGGCGCAGCTGAAGAAGAAGGGGGCCGAACAGTGAGCGGTCTGCATTTCGCCGCGGTCAACGCGGAAGGCATCGTCGCCGATCTCGACCTGCTGCCCGCGGCCTACCGCGTGTTGCTGAAGCTGCGCGCCCACAGCGAGCCCGGCGGGCGCATCGAGATCGATCAGGGCACTATCGCCCAGATGCTCAACCTGAGCCGGACAGCCGTCAACGCGGCCCTGCGCGACCTGGACCTGGCGCAGCTGGTGAAGAAGCAGCGCGCCGGCGTCTACCAGCTCAACCCCATGCTCGCGGCCTACGCCTCCCCCGAGGACGCCATCGCGGCCGTCAAGGCGATGCCGAAGAACGAGCGCCTCAACTCCACCGACTTCGTCGACCGCTACCGCAGGGCCGTCACCGCCTACCAGGACCAGCTCGCCGAAAAGCGCCGCCGTCGAGAAGACGCCAAACGCCGCCAGAACCTCAAAGCCGTCTCCTGACACACCCGGCCAGGCCGGTACTACGGCGCTGCACCTGACGGTGCGGCGCCGTTCGTGTGTCTGGTGTCGGCGCCGACACCAAAGATCCCTGCCAGCGTGGACAAAGGTTCCCTCGCGCAGGGACAACCCGCGCGCTGTGCCTCGTGTGCGGTGTCGTGTGTCAGATCCGTACGCTCCCGCGGGCGGGAAGCGTGCAGGTCAGCCGGGGGCGTAAAGAATCATGAGCGGCCCCCTTCCCTAGGTGTATGAAGTTCCATACAGTGTATTGAAGTTCATACACCTAGGAGGTTCTGCCGTGTTAGTCACCCTGGTCACCGCCGCCCTCGCCATCGTCGGCACGCTGCTCGGCTCGATCGTCTCCGGGCGGTTCCAGGAACGGGCCGCCGAACGCAGCGTCCGCATCAGCCACGGCGAGACGATCCGGCGGGACCGCCTGGAGGCCGTCACCGCGCTGGCCTGCGCCGCCAGCGACCACCGCCGGACGATGTGGATGCGCGGCGACGCGATCCTCAAGGGCGCCGACGCCGAGCGGATCCAGGCCCTGCGCAGCGAGAGCCACCAGACCCGCTCCCAGGTCACCCGCCCGCTGGTCGCGATGCGCGTCCTGATCACGGACGCGACCGTGCGGGCCGCCGCCGACCACATGATCACGCTCACCTACGCGATCCGGGACAGCTTCGGCAGCAACGAGGAACTCACCGTCGCGCGGGAGGCCGCGATGGTCGCCCACGACCAGTTCGTGGACACCGCCGCCCGCTACCTCGCCCAGCACGCCTGACCGCTCCACCGCTGTGCTCGCCGGGCGGCCGGCCCCGGAATGTCATCGCTCTCCGGCCAGTACGCCCCACCACCAATACCTCCCCACCGCGCATGATTCGGAGTTCTCATGGAGCAGCAGTCGAAGGCCCTCGCCCGGATCACCAGCGTGGAGACGGCGGCCGAACGGACCGCCGGCACCACCGGCGGCGAGGACCTGGCCGTGCTCGCCCCGGCCGCGGCCGCCGCGCTCAACCTGCTCGCCGACGCCGTCCGGCGCGGCGGCGCCGACCAGGACGACATCGTCCAGGCCCTCAAGGCCGCCGGTGTCCACGAAGCGTTCGCCGGCGTCTTCGACGCCGCCTCCGAGCGCGTCATGGACGCGGCCGACGACCCGTACGACTTCGGCGTGCGGCTGCACGCCGACAACCTCGCCGGGGCCGCAGGCGACGTCCGGCGCGCCTTCGAGTGGCTGTAGAGATCCCGCCCGCACCCGTCACCGCCCCTGAGAGGACCCCAGATGCCCGCCGTGGCCATCACGTCGTTCGGCTACCTGCACGGCTCGCAGCCGGACGCCCGCGCCTGCTACGACCTGCGCCACCAGTTCCGCGACCCGCACCTGCGCCCGGAGCTGCGCTACCTCACCGCCCGTGACGCCCCCGTGCGTGAGGCGGTGATGGCCACCGACGGCGTGCTGGCGCTGGTGCGCGCCATCGCCGCCACCGTGGACGCCTACCTCGCCGGGCCGCGCCAGGACGAGCCGCTGACCGTGGCGCTCGGGTGCACGGGCGGCCGTCATCGTTCTGCGACGGTGGCCGACGCGCTCGCCGCCATCCTGTCCGGCGACACCGAGACAGCCGCCGCGTATCGGGTCGCCGACCTGGCCGAGCGGTACAAGGAGCGCGGCCTGGCCGTCGACCTCCACCACCGCGACCTCGACAAGGACGTCGTCGAGCGCTGAGCACCCCCCGCCCCGCACCACCAGGAGGAGAAGCCCGGTGACCACCGAGCCCGAGCACACCGACCCCGCCCCCGTCCCTGACCTCACGATCCCGCTGTCCGCCGCCGACGCCCAGGTGCTGGGCGACGACGTCGGGCAGCTCGCCATGCGGCTCGGTGCCGTCCTGCACGGCCTCGCGCAGCTGCGCGCCGGCGGGGCGAGCACCGACGACCTCGCAAACACCATCCTGATGTCCAACGGCCTGATGAACCGACTCGAGGGCATCCGGGACGCCGCCGTGCGTCAGCACGCCGCGCAGGGCGGCTCGTACGGTGCGCTGGCGAGCGCCATGGGCGTCGCCCGGGCCACCGCGCAGTCCCGCCGCGACACCCTGCTCAAGAAGGACCCGAGCGAGATGGAGAAGTGGGCCACCGACGGCGACTGACCGCCGTGCAGCAGACCCCGGCGGCCGGTCGCTGCATGGTGCCGCTGCCGTGCAGCGCCAGCCCTGCTGCACGAGCAGCACCCGTGTGCCGCCCGGCCGCCGGCCGTGCAGCAGATGCAGCAGCGCCCCGGACCGCGACGGGTCCGGGGCGCTGCTGCATCTGCTGCTCAGCACCGTCGGCGGGATGAGCTGGGCGACCCCGGAGGGGCCGGATTATCAGCCGGAGCGCGTTCCGGAGGACACTGAAGGGGTTGTGCCCCATCGTTGCACGCGGACCCTGTCTAGGGCCGTACTCGGATCACCAAGGGGCGAAGGTACAGACCCCGAAGGGTGATCCAGATGCACACCGTGCTCGCGTACGTCGTCGACCAAGTCGAGGAACTGCCGAACGCCATGCTCGCCGCCGTGGTGGCGGCCTTCCTCATCGAGGGGATGAAGCGGCTGCTGCGGTGACCGCGCCGGCGTGGTGCTGCCTCCGCACCGACGTGTCGTGTGAGGGCAGCGACCTCCGGTCGCCCTGCTGCGAAATTCGGGGCAACTCGTTGTCGTCCATTTGGGGCTCGGAGTGCACGAGCATGGTGACGGGCTGGCCACAAGGGGCCAGCCCCCGCGCTCCAAGGGGGAGTACGTGAACGGGTACCAGTCGATGCCGGACTGCCTGGGCTGCTGTGAGGAGTCCGTTCGTCGGGCGGTGGTATTCCCTGCGGGCACCGAGTCGCCGACCGGCCTGTACGCCGAAGCGGACCGCTGGTGCTCTCGTTGTTGGGTGCACCGGGCCGAGTTCGAGCGGTTCCACCTGCTCTACAGCCAGCGGCTGACCCATTACGTGTTCCGGCGTCTGCGATACCTCCCGTACGACCGGCGGAGGGTGGCAGCCGAAGACGTGGTGGGTGAGACTGTCGAGCTGCTGTGGCGCGACCGGCGCAAGCACCGCGTTCCCGAACGGGTCATGTACGCCATTGCCTGCCGTCTGGCAGCCCGCAGGTCCCCTCTGGAGAAGGAACCCCTCGCCCTGGAGGAGCCGCCCGAGGAGACGACGGATCCCATGGAGGATGTCGAGGACCTGCTCACGCTGGAGGAGGAGTTCGCCAAGCTCCCGGAGAAGACCCGCCGGTACCTCTACGAGCACAAGGGCCTCGGCAAGACTGCCCAGGAAGTCGCCTCCGGCGCCGGAGTCTCGAAAGGCGCGGTGACGGTCAGCGTCTCGCGCGGACTCCGGGGCCTGCGGGAGGCCTTCGGGATCATCCGGATGGTCCTGGACCTTATCCGTCACATCCTGCCGGTCCTCATGGTCTTTTCGGAGTCCCCCAGGATCTGGGAGTGGTGGAGTTAGGGCCGTCGCATGGTGCGCGGCTACTGCCGCCCGTACCGTTCGGGGAAGTGCGCCTTGATCAGGCTTCGACGTACGCCACGATAGTGATCTGCCGAAGGGCGGTCACGTAGTAGATCACCCGGACCCCGTCGACGTCGTCCGCGTAGTCCCGCAGCAGGGTGTCGGGCACCGGGGTGCCCAGCTCGGGGTTGACGCTGATCGCGACGATCGCGCGGTCCAAGCGGTGTGTCTCGGCCGCCGTGAGCTTCTCCAGCTGGCTCAGCGCGGGCTCCACCAGGACGACTTGGGAGCGGCGCGGTGCGTGCTCAGGCGACACGGGGCTGCTCGCCGGCGAGGCGCTCCAGGTGGGCGTCGCGGGCTTCCTCCCACAGCACACCGGACTCCGCGGCCGGGTAGCCGTTCTCCGCGATGTCCTCCAGCACCGAGGCGAGGACGTCGACCCGGGCGCGCTGGTCGGCCGCGTACGCGCGCACCGACGCGGCGGCGTTCTCATCGAGGGGCTGGCGGTCGGGTACGGGCGCGGGGGCCGGCTGCTGGCTCATCCGGGACTCCTGGACGGGGTTGCTGGCGGGTGTCCTCACGGTAGCGCCGGGGCGGGGCGCTCCGGGACGGTATGGACGAAACACGGCGGTGGGCGGCGGCGCCCGGCGGGGAGCACCCTGGAGGCATGCGCACCAAGGACGTCCGGGTGGGTGAGACGTACCGCTGCGAGGTGCCCTTCGCGCTTCCGTGGCGGCGGTACCGGCCGGAGACGATGGGTGACTCCTGGTTGCCGCTGAGCTGGCTGCGCGGCTCGTACTTCCCGCTGACCGTGGTCGACGTGGACACCGCCGCCCGGACCGCGCAGAGCCTGGTGATGGGGGCGAGCGCTCGGGTCACGGTGGAGCTCACCGAGGACCAGGCGCAGGAGGCCGGTCTCCCGCCCGGGGGCCGCTACCAGGTCTCCGGGATACTGCTGGACGCCGAGGGCGAGCCGGTCGAACTCCCCCGGATCAACTCGCTCACCGTGCCGCTGCGCTGGCTGCACCCGGTGGACACGCCCGTCTCCCCCAGCCATCACGACGCCTCGATCCGGGGCATCCGCTGAGCCGATGACCCGTCTCAACGAACCTTGACGGCGTCGCAGCGAAGTTTGACCGGTCCCCGCTGGACTGCGCATCAGGTGAAACGCACGGTCAGTCTCTCGTCCGGCGCGTTCGACTCGTCTTCCTTGGCAGCTCGGACCAGTACGGATGCGATCGCCTCGAACGCTTCGTCACCCATGCGGCCACGACTGGCTTCGGCGTTCTCCCAAACGATCTCGACCGGGCGCTCGACATCCCTGCTCAGGCGGTCCCACAGAGCGTTCAGGTTGTGCCCGTAGTACGGACCGAAGTCCAAAGGCCCGGCAAGAAACCGGTGCAGGTCCGCCTGGCTTCCGATGTGTGTCCCGTCAATGGCGATGCGCATGGTCCTCCACCCCTTCGACCAGCCAGGCGACTCTACGAAACCCCCGACGCCCTTGCGCCGTCGCCGCCACGAACCCTGGCAGTCAAACTCCGCTGAGACAAACTGCCATCGATCAAACTTCACTGAGACTCGTCGAACTTCGGTGAGACGGGACAGCCGACCACCCGCGCAGAGCGTCACTCCAGAGGGGGCTGTCACGCTGCCGCGCCTGTCACGCGCAAACGGCCCTGGAGGGGGAGGGCAGGGGGTACTCCACCCCCAGAATGCGGTCATTCCGGACATTCGGTCGGCTGCTGTCACGCAGTCGGCGGCGGCCGTGACAGGGCACGTGACACTCCGATTGTGACGCTCGGTAAGCGTGACACCTATCGGAGCGGGCCCGCCCCCCCAGTCCCCAGGTCGCCCTCCGGGAAGACGCCCACCAGGCAGTAGGCGGCTTCAGTCCCCCAGATCCCCAGCTGCCTCACAGGGTGCTAGGAATCTGGGGGACCGCTCTCGGTGATCAGGCGGCCAGACGTGCGGGCCGGTGCACTGCCCGCAGGCGGCGCAGCCGGCGCACTCCATGCTCACTGCATGCCACCCTCGCCCGCTTCCGCCAGTTCGGCGGGCGCGAGGACGCGCTCCAGCCAGGCGGCGAGCGCGTCGGTGGCTTCCGGGTCGGCCTGGGCGAGGCGGCCGGCGAACTCCAGCTCGCCGTCGGCGGCCGGGGCGCCGGTGCGGGCGAGCGCGGTGAGCAGGGCGGCGTGGGCCCGTACCGCCGCGGGCAGCGAGCCGAGGGCGTCCACGCGCGCGGCCGGGTCGGCGTAGTGGCCCGAGCGGTCGGCGAGGGCCTGCGCCAGCCAGCCGTCGACCACCGGGTGGTAGTCGCCTCGGTGGAGCAGGAAGTCACGGGCGGCCTCGTCTCCCGGCCGGGTCTCCACGGTCCGGTCGAGTCGGCCGGCTCGCATGTGCGCGGCGAGTTCGTCGGCGCGCGCGGCGAGCTGCTGCTGCTCCTGGAGGCGCTGCTGCTCGGCTTGGGCGGCTCGCCGGTCGGCGGCGAGCTCGTCCTGGACGACGGCGTCGGTTGCCGGGTCGTAGACGCGGCCGGTGGCGACGAGCAGCTGCGTGATGCGCTCCCACTCAGCGACTTCGGCCGGGCCGCGTTCGTCGTCGGCCAGGTCCTCGCGGTCGCGGTCCATGTGCTGTTGCAGCCGGGCGTCCTCGAGCGCGGCCGCGGCCTCCGTGACGGTCATCCCGGCGGCACGGCGGCGCACTGCGCGGCGGCCGACCTTGGCCTGGTCGACGGGCTGGCGGGGCGCGGCCGCGCCGGGGGCCGGAACGCGGGGGCGGGAGCGGGGAGCGGGGGTGCTCACACGGGCCTCTCAATCGTTGCGGGAAAGAGGACGGGGTATCGGGTCGCCGCGTATCGGTCGCGGCGGTCACAGACAGGTCTACCGCAGTCGTGGAATTCCGTGCGGCTAAAACTCTATTTCGAGCCACTGCACGTCCCGGAATTCCACCTCCAGGCTCGCGCGACCGCCACCGCCTTGACGGAAAATAGGCGTCCGCGATGGCCTCCGCGACCACCTTGTGGAGGTCGGTGTCCGTCGCACCCTCCTCCCGTGCCGCCAGGATGAGGGCCGCGTGGGAGGGCGACACGGCGATGCTGAGGTCCCGTATCCGGGCGTCGTCCGAGGACCCGTTCGCGGTGAAGCCGAGGGAGGCACGAAACTTGATGACGAGCCCGCCCGAGGTGGTCGCACGCTGCCTCGCCTGTGCCCTGACCTGCGGTTGCCACTCCGACTCGGTCTCCTTCACCAGAGCGGCCTGGAGGCGCTTGTTCGGCTTGGTGGAGGCACCCGAGAGGTAGCGCTGCACCGTCTTGCGGGAGACGCCCAGGCGCTCCGCCAGGCTCTTGGTCGAGCCCTTCTCCCGCTTGCGTAGGAATTTCATCTGCGCTCGCGCGGATTTCGGCGCGGGCCTGGTGAACAGGGCCCGTTCCGCACGGGCGAGGCCCTCCATGATCTTGGCGCGCGTCCGGGCCGCCTGCTGTGCCTTGTCCTCATCAGTCATAAGAGCACTCCAGCGGAGCGAACCTGTGGACAGAGGCCGACGTCGTGTTTGGGGAGGGTGTCGGTGTCGTTGCACGTCAGGAAGATCGGTGGGGTTCCGGAGGAGACGGCCCGGGTGGCGCGGGCCGCGTTCCCGAAAGGCAGCCTGGCGATACGGATCCGTGACGAGCTGGGCGAGCTGTTCTCGGACGCGGACTTCGTCGGGCTGTATCCGAGCAGGGGGAAGCCAGCGTGGTCGCCGGCTCGGCTGGCGCTGGTGTCGGTCATGCAGTTCGCCGAGGGCCTGTCGGACCGACAGGCCGCGGACGCGGTTCGCGGGCGGCTGGACTGGAAGTACCTTCTGGGGCTGGAGCTGGCCGATCCAGGATTCGACCACTCGGTTCTCACCGAGTTCAGGGACCGACTGATCGCAGGAGACGCCGGGATCAAGCTCATGGACCGGGTCCTCGAGGCCGCCGCGAAGCACAGCTTGCTCAAGGCAGGTGGCCGTGCTCGTACGGACTCCACGATCGTGCTGTCCGCCGCGCGGCAGATCAACGGGCTGGTACGACTTGGTGAGACCCTGCGGGCCGCGCTGAACAGCGTGGCGGCCCGCGAGCCGGAGTGGCTGACTGGATGGGTTCCGCCTGAGTGGTTCGATCGGTACGCGATCCGATTCGAGGACACCCGGCTACCCAAGGGGAAGACCAAGAAGATGGAGCTGATCGAGCAGATCGGCGCCGACGGGCTCAAGCTGCTCACGGCCCTGCACGCACCGGGCGCCCCCGACTCCCTGAGGCAGCTTGACCGGGTCCAAAGCCTGCGCCAGATGTGGATCCAGCAGTACGTCGTCGACGACGGGCTGGTCCGTCGCCGGGACCTCAAGGACCGCCCGCCGGGCGCAGAGCGGCTGGTCACACCCTACGACACCGACGCGCGGGGCAGCGTGAAGCGCGGCATCTTCTGGGACGGCTACAAGGTCCACCTCACCGAGACCTGCGAGCCGGACAGCCCGAACCTGATCACACACGTAGCCACGACGGACGCCACTGTCCAGGATGTGCGGCTGGTCGCCCCGATCCACGCCCACCTCGCCGAGCGCGACCTCCTGCCCGACCGGCACCTGGTCGACGCGGGCTACGCCACAGCCAGGGAAGTGGTCACTGCCCGGCGAGATTACAAAGTCAATCTGGTGGGCCCAATCCTCGCCTCCACCAGCTGGCAGACCAAAGACGACGGTGGCTTCTCACAGGCCGACTTCACCATCGACTGGGAGAACCGGCAGGTGACCTGTCCCAACGGTGCGACCAGCAGCCGTTGGGCCGAAGACCGCTCCCAGGAGGGGACAGCCGTGGTCCGAGCGCGGTTCCCGACGGCTGCCTGCCGTCCGTGCAAGGCCCGAGAGCAGTGCACCCGCTCCAACACCAAGTGGGATATGGGTCGTCGGATCACCCTCCGCCCACGAGCGGAGTATGAGGCGATTCAGCAGGCACGAGCCCAGGAAGACACCCACGAATGGAAAGAGCAGTACGCGCACCGGGCCGGTGTCGAAGGCACGATCTCTCAGGGCGTCCGATGCTTCGGCCTGCGACGATGTCGCTATCACGGCCTGGTCAAAGCCCGGCTACAGCACCAGCTCACCGCGACAGCGATGAACTTTCACCGCCTCAACGCTTGGTGGACCGACATCCCGCGAGCCCGCACACGCGCATCTCACCTGGCAGCCCTCCGGCCCGCCGCGTAGAACTCGGCGGATGAGCCGAAGCCCGATAGCTGTCACTGCCGAAGACCATCCAGTCGCCTGGTCACTGTGTCGAGTGTCGGCCAAGGAGGACCCTCTCGCAGCAAGCGCAGGAATTCCTCTCCGAATCGCCTCCCATTCGGAAACTGGTCGCCAAGCTCCCAACGCCAGGCGGCGACCATCGCGATAACGAGCTGCCGGCACTCATCCAGCAGCCCTTGGTCAACGCTTGGGTAGTGCTCACAGACCGCCTCGGGAACATGGGCGAGATCGAACTCGACGGGTCCACGGCAGCACGTCTCAAGGTCGATGAACAACGGCCCGTTCTTCGTGCTGAGCACATTGCCTGGATGCGGCTCGCCGTGGAGCAACTGCTCCACGGCGCCGCGGTCGTCGATCGCTCGCCGCAAGCTTGCTAGCCTGCCGCTGAGGAACACGCGGTCCGCGTCGGCGAGCTCCGGCGAGCGATCCGGGTCGGCGACAACTTCTTCCGCCTCCGTGATCCGGTCCGTGAACCTCGGGCTCGGCACATCGACCTTGCGCATGCCGGCGTGCAGCCGCTCCAGCGCCTTGGCGTAGTCGACTGGTGAGGTGTGAGGTGTCACGGGCTCGTAGTAGGCCCACAGCGTCACTGCGAAGCCATCACGCGTGTACACACGCGGGTCCGCCCGAGGCTCCAAGGGACACACCGGGCATCCGACCTCGGCGAGCCGCTGCGCGAGCTCAACTTCGAACTGTGCAACCTCTTGTCCCACAGGGGCGACCCGGGCAAAGACGTCGCATGGCGTCAGCCGCAGTGCCAGCTTGTTCGAGTTGTGGAGAACGATTGCATCGTTGGCTGGCAGGTCGAGCGATGCAGCGACCGAAGTCGCAGCCGCGATCGCACACGTGACGCCGGTCATCTCCACCCTCGAATCTTGGCATAGATGACGTGACAGTTATCGTGCCTCGGCTCAGCGGACCGGATTCGCCAACAGTGTCGCTGCAATGCCGGGGACGAGGCGCTTGTACGGGAGCCTGCGCTACAGCTCGATCTCGATCTGCTCGATGTCGGTGAACTCCACGCCCAGGCCGTGGGCGCGGGTGTTGTTGGCGCGGAAGTACATCCGGGCGAGGCCCTCGGCGGCGATCTGCTGGAGCTGCCGTTCGGTGGCACCCTGCTCCCGGGCGGTGAACAGGCGGTCCGCGAACTCGGGCGGCAGAGCCTGGGTGATGTCACGGATCCGGGCATCGTCGGTCGTGCCCGGCGCCGCGGTGAACCCGAACCGGGCGCGCGTGGAGACGACCAGGCCGCCGGTGGAAGCCGCCTGCTTCTTGGCCTTGGCCCTCACCTGCGGCTGCCACCGCTTCTTGACCTCACGCTCTATGCGGTCACGCAGCTCGCGTCGGGGCCGCTTGAGCTTGCCCGACACGTACCGCTCCACGGTGCGCTGGGAGATCCCGAGCGCCTGAGCAGCGGCCTTGGTGCCCTTGAGCTGCTTGACCAGGTACTTCATCTGAGCCTGGGCGCTCTGCGGGATGCGGCGGGTGAACGCTCCTTCCAGCGCGCGGTCCAGGCTGTCTCCGATCGATTCCACCATCGGCGGTTACTCCCCTTCCCCGGCCGTCTGGTCGGTCTTGATGAGGTTGGCGATGTTGAACACGCCGCCGTGCTCCTCGAACTGCTGCTCCGCCCACAGAACGGTCTGGGTGCCCTGGTGCTTGACCATCCCGGGCGAGACGCCGAGCCGGAACGTTCCCGGCGCGGGCTTGCCGTCGGGCGTGTGCGGCAGGACGTCCAGCGGGGACGGGCCGGGCGAGGGGTAGACGATGGCGTCGGTGCCGATAGCGACCGGGTACAGGTCGGCGGCCGCAGCGGTCTTCATCAGCTTGCGGTGCAGGCTGATGCGCTGGTTCGCGAGCACGGCCGCCCGGATGTCGGGGCGCCACGTCTCCCGGTTCAGCGCCGGGTAGGGCTCGTAGTAGGGCACCTGGCCCCGGCTGCGCTGGCGCAGCTTGCCGATGGCGCCCTTCGCCGTCGCCTTGATCGCGGTCTCCAGCAGCGCCATCGTCGGGTCGACCTGCTTGCGCCGTGCCATCGCCTCGAGGAACTCCTGGCCGGCGAGGTCGGTGGTGACGCCCATGTCGGCCATCGTCTCCACGTAGGCGTCGCGCAGCCGCTTGTACCAGGGGTCCAGGTAGCGGCCGGTCTGGGTGCGCACGTACGCCTCGATCGGTGCGACGTCGAAGCCGAGCTCCACCGCGTAGGCGACGGTCGGGGTGGCGTACCAGGCCGGGCCCTCGGGCCTCTCGCCCTTCGGCGTGAACGGGCTCGGGAGCCGGTCTCCGTCGACGGTGCGGCCGCTCACCTGTACGCGGGACAGGTCGACGTGGGACAGGTCGACCAGCCACGAGCCGGGCAGCGCCGGATCGAACTGCGGGTTGCCGCTCAGGTGGGTGGGTCCGTTCAGCCCGACGGTGAGTCCGTTCGCGGCGGCGGCGAAGCTCATGTTGAGGTCGACCACGACCAGGTACGGGTTGGCGCACTCCTCATCGGTCAGCGGCCGGCACCAGTCGTAGGGCTCCTCCATCAGCATCTCGGCCGGGGTGCGCAGGTGGTGCCGGGCGAACTTGCCCTTAAGGATCGGGTGCTCGTCGGGGACCTCGCACTCCACCACGGGGTAGAGCTGGGTGAGCGCGTCGTCGTTGAAGGCCCGCTTGAACTCGCCGGTGTCCGGGTCCCTCTCCGCGCGGGTCGGCGGGCGCAGCGCGGTCATCAGCTCCAGGCCGGTCGTCGCGGTACTGCCGCGCGGCGTCATCACCCGGGCCGCGTACAGGCCGAGGTAGCGGGCGAGGTCGGCCGGTTGCATCGTCGGCAGCTGCGGGTCGTCCCTCTTGTCCCACTCGCGGGCGTCCAGCGCGTTCCAGGGCAGGATGCACATCTGGACGCAGCGCCGCTTGGATCCCTCCGGGTCCCGGTAGATCCGGGCCCACGGCCCGAATCCGCGCTGGGTGAGCTGGAGTCCGGCCCGCTCGATCTGCTTGACCACCTTGTGGCCGGCCGCCAGCCGTCCCGCGCGCTGCTCCTCCTGCGACAGGGCAGCGGGCAGGCCGTAACGCTCCAGCGCGGACACGGTGAGGACGAGGATCGGGTCGGCGTCGCGCCCGTTGCGGTGCAGCCGGGCCTGCCCGAGCTTCGCCTCGGTCAGCGTCCAATCGACGAGCGCCGGGATGCTCTTGGCGGGCACGTCCAGGACCAAGCCGCCCACGCAGTATGCCGACACCTGCCCGTCCTCGCAGTCGATCACCGCGAGCGGGCCGTTCTCGAAGCGCGGGTCGGCGGCCGCCGCCGTGGTCTTCTGTGGCGCCGCCTTCTTCGCACCCGGGCGCCGCGACGACGCAGCGGGCCGGGTGGTGCTGCTCGCCGCCGCCGCCTTCGGGCGGGACGGCGGGACAGTGACGGGCGCGGGAGCCGGGACCGGCTCCGGGGCCGGGCCGGTGAACGCCTCCGGGACCGCCGGTGCCGGGTGGCCAGCGGGCGTGTCAGCAGTCGGGGCGGGGAAGCGGGCGGCGAGGCCCTCCAGGAGGCGGGCGTATGCGGCGCGCTTCGGCGGCCGCGGCTCGGTCTTCCCGCTTTCCCAGTTCCCCACCGCCTCCCGGCGGGCGTCCAGCGCCTTCGCGATCTGCGCCTGACTTAGACCTGCCGCCTCCCGCAGACGCTTGCGCTCTGCGGGAGGCGGCAGGTCGTCCTGTGCGACTTGCTCCAGCAGCGCGTCGACGGCGCTGAACAGCTCGTTCTCAGTGGACACAGAGGTCACCTCCGATAGACATCATACCCCAATCACGCATTGGGTCACGCATTGGATCGCGCATCTAATCGCACGTGAATCGCGCATCGGAAGCCCCGATGCGGCGGCATGACGACGTCGCAGACCCGGGCCTGCCGCCAGGCTGAGCACGTCCGACCCGCAGGGTGATTGGGAGTTCCACCGTGTCCGTCGCGTTCCGCATCAGCGGCTGCCTGTGCCGCAAGAACATCCCGCTCGCCGGGGACGTCGTCGCGCGGCATCCTCGCCTGCGAGTGGTGCGTCATCGGCTACGGCTGGAACTGCTGCACCACGACCAAGGGCGGCTTCATCGACGGGCACGTCGCCGCGCCCGAGGGGGAAGTCGACGTCGACTCAAGGAGCCACCACCTGGAGCGCTGGTGACGCCCTATCCCCCGCTCCGGCCTGTTTCAGGGAGCAGGGCCGTACCTGCTCCGCACGAGTAGGACAACATCCGTCTGGCGATTCAAGCGAACAGTGCTGTCAGGGCCGCGGTCACGGTCGCGGCGAGAGTGAGAACCGCTGTGAAGGCGGCGGCGGCCCGGGTGAGTGCGGTGGGGTACGTGGCGCCCTCCATGCGGGCGAGTTTGCCCGCGCCGGCGGCGGCCAGCAGTGCGACGACGATCACGAGCGCGGTGGTCAGAAGGACGACGGCCACGAGGACTCCCGGTAAGTGGTGGGGCGTTGACGTGGTCGAAGGTCATGGAACCGGTGTTCGCCGGGGTTCGCCGGGACGAGAATGAACACCGGCGAACACATCGGGGCCTCGGGGAAGGTACATGGACGAGCAGAACGGCCACAGCCCGCAACTCACCAAACTGCGCGGGAGACTGGCTGACGGGCTGGCCCGGGCCCGGTTGAACCAGACCCAGCTGGCCCGGCGGGCGGGTCTGGGACGGACCACCGTCTCGGAGGCGCTCTCTCCTCAGAAGCCGGTGCCGTCCGCAGAGACGGTGGCGGCGCTGTCACGCGCACTGCAGCTGCCAGTGGCAGAAATGCTGGCGTTGCAGCGCACTGCGGTGCAGCAAGCGGGCACAAGTACGACAGAGGGGCCGGGCCGCCCCATTGGCGAGTGGGCGCCGCATGACCTGGAGGTTCACCGGGCTGGACCCGGCCCGACGGCAGCAGGCTCCGACATGTCTGCAGAGCGGGCTTGGCCCGCCTATGTGCGCCGCGAACATGACCGGGTGCTGGACAAAGCAGTCGACGACGCCATGGCCGGTCGCAGTCGGATCATGGTGTTGGTGGGCGCCTCCTCGACAGGCAAGACACGGGCGTGCTGGGAGGCCGTCCAACCCCTTGACGATCAGGGGTGGCGGTTGTGGCATCCCTTCGACCCGACTAGGGCGCAGGCCGCGTTGGAGCAGCTGCACCGCGTTGGGCCCCGGACGGTGGTGTGGCTGAACGAGGCCCAGCATTACCTCGGCGACCGGGCAGTAGGTGACCGTCTACTGGTCAGCCGGGAGCGCGGGCCCGTGCTGGTGCTGGGTACGCTCTGGCCCGAGTACGCCACCCAGTACACGGCTCTGCCCATACCGGCCGAGCCGGATCTGCACAGTCGAGTACGAGAGTTACTCGCCGGCCACCTCTTGGCAGTACCCGATGCCTTTGACGCCCCGGCCCTGGCCGCGGCCAGGGCTCTCGCCGAGGATGGCGACTGGCTGCTGGCCGACGCCCTCACCCGTGCACACGCCGACGGCCGGATCACTCAGGACCTGGCCGGTGCTCCCGAGCTCCTCAACCGCTACCAGCATGCCGGCCCAGCCGCCAAGGCAGTGCTGCAGGCCGCGATGGACGCGCGCCGCCTCGGCGTCGGCTTGCACCTCCCTCAGGCCTTCCTCACTGATGCCGCCACTGACTACCTCAGCCAGAGCGACTACGACCAGCTCACCGACGGTTGGGCAGAACAGGCATACGCCGAACTCGCCAAGCCTGTCCACGGCAAACAAGCTCCCTTACGACAGACCTCCCCCCGCCCCGTGCGACGCCCGCCCGCCCCTGCCTCCGCCGCCACCACGGGTGCAGAGGCAGGGAGAGGACCTCAGTTCCGGCTCGCCGACTACCTCGAGCAACACGGTCGCACCAGCCGCCGTCACCTGTGCCCACCTGCATCCTTCTGGCATGCCGCCCTCACCCATCTCGCTCACCCCGATGACCTGAACCGCGTCGCGGATGAAGCTGAGAAGCGCCTTCGACTGCAGTGGGCTCACCACTTGCGCCACAAAGCCGCCGCCCATGGAAGCCCTGTGGCCTTGGTTTCACTAGCGGTGTTGCGTGCGGAGGCTGGGGACCCGGACGGCGCCGAAGTCTTAGCCCGGCAGGCCGCTGGCCATGGCGACACCGATGCCTTGCGTCAGTTGGCGATGATGCGGGAGGAAGCCGGGGACTGGGATGGCGCCGAAGCCCTGCTTCGCCAAGCCGCCGGCCATGG
>NZ_BMUI01000063.1 GCF_014650115.1 Streptomyces olivaceoviridis
CCCGCTCCGCGTGAGCGGAAGCGGTTCGCTTCGCTCACCGCCAGGCGGCACGCGCTCCGCGCGCCCCGCCAACTACAGGGCATCCGGCCCGCGTTGCGGGCCGGGGCCGGCCTCCGGCCGACCCGGTGGCCTCCGCTGCGCTCCAGCCACCCATCACCCCATCACCTGACCCCACGTCACCCGCCGTACCACGTGGGCGCGCCACGCTCCGCGCGGCCCACCCACGTGGCCTGCGGCCCGAGCGGCAGCAAGGAGAGGGAGGGGTGACGGGTTGTCGGGAGAGTGAGAGGCCGAACCGGGGGAAGTGCGGCCGAGTTGACCGGCTGTCAGGCTGGCCGTAAGGCCACAGTAACAGTATCCAGCCACGTTCGAGGGATTTTCTCGGATCCAAGTGCTTCAGTTTGAATCACGAGATAGACTCTGGACTCAGATAACACCACCACTGAGGGAGCTGGCCCGGTTTCCGATCACGCTTCCGGTTACTGGCCCGAGGCTGTGACCCGGTTCCGGTGAGGTTCACCGTAGCCGATCGCACACCGTCTACGTGCAGGTATCCCGCTTCCTGTCCAGCTAAGAGCCCAGGAGAAGGCAGACGGATATGTCGACCACAAGCCGAACCGATCAGCGTGAGGCGGCGCAGCAGGAAGCCGTTGACGCGGTTGTCCGTGCCCTCGAATTGCCTGCAAGATCGCTTGCGCCTGAGAGGGGGCTCCGGACTCAGGTGATCATGGCGACCGGGTCCGGCAAGACCCGGGTCGCGGCCCGCAGCGCGGAGAAGCTCCGTGCGGGCCGTGTGCTGGTGCTCGTCCCCTCGCTGGATCTGCTTACCCAGACCGAGGTCGCGTGGCGCGAGGCGGGCCGCACGGGCCCGATGATCGGGGTCTCGTCCCTGCGGGGCGAGGAGGTGTCCTTCCCCAACACCACGGACGTGGAGGAACTGGTCGACTGGGTGCGGCCGTTCGACAAGGTCACCGTGTTCGCCACGTACGCCTCCCTCGGGCTGGGCACGCTGGAGCGCGCGCACAGGGCCGGCCTTCCGGGCTGGGACCTGATCGTGGTCGATGAGGCGCACCGGACGTCGGGGCGGCTGGGCAAGCCGTGGGCGGTCGTCCACGACAACACCCGCATCCCGTCCCTGCGTCGCCTGTACATGACCGCCACGCCCCGTCTGTGGCAGCTGGACGAGGATGCCGAGGGCGCGCCAGGTGAGCTGGTGGCGTCGATGGAGGACGATCCGGACGGGCCGTTCGGCGCGCGCTGCTTCACGCTGACGTTGTCGGAAGCGATCGACCGGGGGATCTGCGCGCCGTACCAGGTGGTGTGCGTGGACATCACCGACACGCAGCTCCAGGCCGCGCAGCTCCTGGGCGCTGAGGGGCGCTCGGACGAGGTCCGCGGGGCCCGGCTCGCAGCTCTCCAGACCGCGCTGCTCAAGGCGTCCTCGGAGGAGGGCTTTCGGCGCACGCTCGTTTTCCACCACGTGGTGAAGGAGGCCGAGGCGTTCGCGGCCGGCCTTCCGGACGTCGCCAAGCGGCTGCATGCCGCCGACCCCGAGCTGTACCCGCGCACGATCTGGGCGGACTGGCTGTGCGGGGAGCACAAGCCGGGTCACCGGCGGCGGGTCCTCGGGGAGTTCGCGTCCGGGATCGCCACGGACGGCACGGTCGTGGAGAAGGGCTTTCTGGGCTCGGTGAAGGTCCTCGGGGAGGGCGTCGACACCAAGAACTGCGACTCCGTGTACTGGGCAGACGTGCGCGGCTCGATGCCCGACCTCGTCCAGGCCGTGGGCCGCGCGCTGCGGATGCAGCCGGGCGAGGGAAAGGTAGCCAGCCTGGTCGTGCCGGTCCTGCTCGGGCCGGGCGAGACAGCGGACAACATGCTCACCAGTCGGGCGTTCGGCGGGCTGGCGAAGCTGCTGGAGGCGCTCAGGGCGCACGATGCCCGGGTGGTGGAGCAGCTCGCCGAGCAGCAGGCCCCCAGCGCCTACAAGCCCGTCCAGAAGGGGGCGCAGGGCCCCGAGAGCCGGGGCGAGGGGAACGGGGGCGGCGGCCCGTCGGCGCCGGCGCGGAAGCTGCTGAAGTTCTCTACGCCGCGCGACCCGGCGCAGCTGGCCGCGTTCATCAACCTGCGGGTCCTCAACCCCGAGCACGAGCACTGGCGGCGTGGCATCGAGGCCGCTGTCATCTACGTCCGCGAGCACGGCGACCTCAAGGTCCCGTTCACGTACCGGGTGCCCGGCGGCCAGGACCAGGCGGTGGAGGCCGAGGGGTGGCCGGCCTCGCTCGCGAACTTCCCGCTCGGGCAGTGGATCGCCGACAACCGGCGGTTCTACGCCCGCGGTGCCATGGATGAGGACCGCGTCGAGCAGCTGGAGAAGCTGGGCATGGTGTGGTCGCACTTCGACGTCGCGTGGGAGGAGGGTCTCGCGGCGGCGCGCGGGTGGGCCGAGGTGAACGGGCACCTGCTGGCGCCGCTGGACGCCACCTACCAGGGCTACAAGGTGGGCATCTGGCTGAAGAACGCGCGGGCCGCCGCCCGGAAGGCCGCCGAGATCGAGCAGCGGCGTGCCGAGGGGCTGCCGGTTCAGTCGTCGGCCGGGGCGCTGTCGGACGAGCGGCGCGAGCAGTTGGAGGACATCGACCCGTCGTGGTGCCCGGCCTGGCCGGTGGAGTGGCAGCGTGCCTTCCATCTCGTCCGGCTCCACCTGGAGGCCGGCCGCCCGCTGCCCACGTCGCCGGGCGACGTCGTGCACCAGGGCGAGGACCTCGGCCGGTGGGTGCGCTCGGTCCGGCTCGGCTGGGACAACCTGACGACCGTGCAGCAGTGGATGTGCGAGCAGGTCCTCGGGATCGAGCCTGTGGCCGAGGACGAGAAGCCGCCCCCGCGCCGCTCGCAGGCCGACAAGTGGGCGCTGAACTACGAGGCCGCCAAGCAGTTCTACGAGCGTGAGGGGCACCTGCGGGTACCGAGGAAACACATCGAACGGATCGTCGGCGAGGACCAGGAGGAGCGGGAGCTCCGGCTCGGGGCGTGGATCGGGAACCAGCGCAGCCGGGCCGCGACGCTGTCCCCGGAGCGGGTGGGGCTGCTGTCCGCGATCGGGATGCGGTGGTCGTGATGGGCGTCGTGGTCCTCGTGGCCGTCGTCGCGCTCGCGGCCGGCTATCTGCTCGGGCGGCTGCGTCCGTGGAGCCGCCTGGGCGACTGGGCGGCCGATCAGGTCCGCTTCACCGGGGCGTGGGTGCGGGGCGGCGCCGGGCGGCAGGCCGTCGTCGTCCTGGTCCACGTCGTCACCGCGCCGCTCACCAGCTGGCGCGTGATGCGCGCCCCGGCCACCGAGACGCGAGTGTCGGCGCCCGTACACGATCCGGACTGGGTCGCCAACCGCTCCCGGGGAGAGCACGAGTAGACGGAAGGTTGCCGACTCCCTTACTGGCAGTCGGCTCACTGGAGGACTTCGACAGCGCAAGGCCCGGACCAGGCGTCCGGGCCTTCGTCGTGCCCCGGGATCTTTCTTCCCGGCCGCTGCTGTCCGGGTCCCGCCTTCCAGCCCTACGGGGTGAAAGAGCCGTGCCCGGCAGGACGAGACGCAAGCACCCGAGCCCTGTCACTGTCCCGCCCGCCATGTCGAACTCACGCCGGAGGCAGTACCGATGACCAGCCGCCAGACACCCGGGGCAACACCCGCACCGATCGCCGCTACGCTGAACACGCCCACCCTGGGCCGGGCCGAAGCCCCACAGGGACGCTCTTCTACAGAGAGCCGCAGCAGGACCGCCGACCGCGAGGCGCGCACCACCCCCACGCGGACGACACCACCACAGGTGTCCGCTGTCCTCGATCCCTCTGCTCAAGGGAGCAGCATCATGACCCGGGACAACGTTCCCGCGCCCGTCCAGCCGCCCGACCCCGCGCCCGCCCCGCAGCAGCCTGCCGTGGGTGCCGGCCTGACCGCCGCGATAGGCCAGGGCACCGCGCAGGGCGCCGCAAAGGCAGCCGCCCGGTTCATCAGCGACCGGCTGGTGGACAAGTTCCTCACCAACCCGCCCGACTGGCTCAGAGCCCTGTGGCACGCGCTGCCGAAGCCCTGGGAGTAGCCGCCCCGGCCGGGCAGGACGGTCCTGCCCGGCCGGTGTCGCCGCTCGCGCGTCAGCCGCGGAAGCGGGAGAGCCATGTGCCGGCGGCCTTCTGCCCGGGCACGGCCTGGTCGTGCACCTGGTGCTCGGGCTCGGCCTGCTCGGCTTGGCGTTCGACGGTGATGGCTTGCTGCTTGCAGTCCTCGCACAGGTGCGGGTGGGTCTCGCGCGGGGCGCCCCACCCGGCGGGCTCGATGGCCTTCCACCGTTCGTCGGTGAACCGAGTGCCACAGCCGGCGCACACCGGACGGCGGGCCTCTCGCTCGGCCCGGTGCTGTGCGGCGATGCGGCGCAGTTCCTCCTGGTGCTCCCGCTGGCGGGCTTCGTACTCGGCCTGTCGGCGGGCGTCGTGGGCTTCGCGGCGCGGGTTGCCGATCGCCTCGAGGAGGGTCTGGTTGTGCGGGCGGCCGAAGCGCCGGAAGACCGCTCCGGCCGGGCCGTGCTCCTGGAGCTGCTTCATGCCGGTGACGACGATGGGCAGCTTGCCGTCGTACATGTGGAACCCGCCGTCGTACGCAGTGCCCTTCCAGTGCCGCTCGGTCAGCTCGGCCAGCTGCGCGATGACGGTGTTGGGGTTGCGCGGGCCGATCCGGTTGAAGACGAGCAGCAGCGGCGGGTGCGGCTGGTCGCCGTGGCGGCCGTCGGGCACCCACCAGCGGGTGCGCCACATCGGCCGCTCCTTGCCGTCGACGTCCTTCACCTTCCGCTGGCAGAACCGCATGTACTTGTCGATCTTCGCGGCGAGGACCTGGGCGGACTCGAAGCAGTTGTCGATCTCCACGAACAGCAGCGGCACCCCGTCCTCGGGCGCGGTGATGACGATGTCCGCCTGGGCGCCGCCCTTGCCGGGGTTGGACCAGGTGCCCGTCGCGGGCAGCGGCACCTCGGTCGCGTAGGAGGCGATGGTGCCCAGTCCGGCAGGAGCATCGAAGGCGGCCTGCGCGGCAGCACGGACGTCGGCCGGCTCGCTGGCGAGCTGGGACAGGTCCGGCTTCGGGCGCAGCAGGGCGAGCACGGCTTCGTTGACCGTCATCGGGTGGGAGGCTCCCGTGCGGCCCGCGCCGCGGGCCGGGTCGCCCATCTCCCCCACCGGCCGCCCCAGCTCGCGAGCAGCGGCCTTCAGGCCCATGGGCGTCAGGTTGCGCAGCCTGTCCCCGCCCGGGATCTGCCCGCCGTTCTCCGCCAGGCCGTGCTTGCGCAGATCGGACAGCGCCCCGGTGTGCGAGGCAGTGCGGGCCTGCTTCCGCTTCGAGGGCGTCGGCTTGTCGGTGTGCCGGTAGCTCAGGTGCGGGGCTGAGATCCGCTGGATCTGTTCGACGGTTGCGACCTTCAGCACTCCGAGCACGCGCAGCACATCACCGCGCAGGTTGTTCGACGACCCCGCCGGGTTCTCCTCGCGCTTGCCCGCCATCAGCTGCGCTCCCTCCCCGTCATCTGGTGCGCGCGGCCACCTGCCGGGCGTCGGCCGCGCCCGGCCGCAGAGGGCATCCGGCCCCCGGACCCGATGATCTCCTCCTCCACGGACATCACAGAGAAGTTCAGGAGGAGAGAAGAGGGTTGTGACAACGCGGCGCGCGGCCGTATCTGCGTGGTGACCTGGGCTTTCTCCGTCCGGCTCGGTGACGGGCACCAAAGTGGGTTCCACAGTGGCGTCCCGAGTGCGCACCGCAGGAGGCCGGGGCGGCTTGCCCAGTGCTGGTCGGGCCCGTGGTCGGGGCGGGCGCGTCGGGCGCCTGCCGGGGGTCGGTGCGTGGTCATCGCGGTGGCTCCTTCGCTTCGGGCCGCCCTGGTGGGCGGGGATTCGAGGGAGCAGCGTGCAACCGACCCCCTTGTCCGCGGTCTGACCGGGGCCGGTAGCGGGCGCGGTCAAGGAGAAACGCGGTCGCGTTCGGGCGGTAGCAGAGGTGGACAAGGGGATGGAGTCGGGTTCGTGGTCGGGCCGACCACGCCGGACAAGGGGGCCCGCTTTACCCCTTGCAGCCCCGATATGTCCGGTTCGAGTAGGGAAAGAGAGTTCTCCGTCCTCCGTCCACAGGCCAGGGCGCCGACCATGTGGGAACGACGCCGTGAGTCTCGCGGCGGACATCGTGAGGAGAGCTTGATGCCGTACCTGATCCCGTCCCGTACACCGCTGACGCCCGAGCAGGTGGAGCGGGGATTCGACTACCTCCTGGCGCTGCAGACAGGTGGCGGCGGCGCTGTCGCCGGGCGGGCGGAAGCGGCCCCGGAGCTGACGTTCATCCTGCTGCAGCTGGCCGAGGACATCGTCTGGCCTGTCACGGCCATGGACAGGGAGGCCGACCCGTGCGCGGAATCCTTCGCGCTGGACGAAGTCGGGTGCGCGCTGCGGGACTGGGCGCGGGACTCCCCCACCACGGCGGCACTGGGCATCGCCCGCAGCATCATCCGGTTCACGGCGAACGTCGTCCCGGACCCCGACCACCCGGACACCGCCGACACCCTGCAGTCGATGCGCAGCGAGCGCCTGGTGCTGGCGCACGCAGTGCACCCCGCACCTGGCGCCCACCGGTAGCCGCACCACCGTGGGAGTGGATGCCATCGGTGCGGCCGGCGGCGCGCCAGTGGTGTGCATCGGGTGGGGCCGGTGCGGTGGAGCGTGCCGGTGGGCGGCGTCTCACTCCGGCAATACGACTGCCCAGGCCGCCCATGAGGTGCCATACACTTCGCGACAGTTCGAGGATGCCCCAGTACGATCCGGGTGTCCGCCGAGTTTCGTCAGCTCGGGCGATACAGAACGATCAGAGAGGTCAGCAGACCTGCGGCTGCCAGTGCCAGGCCAAGCACTCGGTGACGATCCCGCGCGGCCAGTGCTATGGAGCAGGCCCATAACCCACCCGCCATGGTGGCAGCCGCCCAGCCGCCAACCGATTGCCCGGCGGCGAGTGGGAGAGGCGCGAGGAGCAAGCTCGGCGGGACGACCACGATCCTAGGGCCGATGCCCAGTACCTTGTAGACGATGGCAAGGACGACCGAGGCCGTCGCGAATATGAGGGGGAGGATGGCCAGGTCCCACCAGGTGAAGCACATGCCGCCGCTCGACGCGCATGTCTGTTCGCGGTGGCGCTCGGTCAAGGCCAATGCCTGGCAGGCGGCGAAGGACAGCAGCACGCCGGTGGCGGCCGCTCCCGCTGCTTGCGTAACCGGCCGAGGTTCCATGTGGTGGGTCATGCGAGTAAGCCTTTCAGAGGCTGACAGCAGGGGCCTGAGTACATGTACTCAGGCCCCAGGGTCAGTTCCTGGTCACATCCCCTGGAGGGTGTGCTCTAGAGCTGCCGCGTAGAGTCCGGCTCCTGCTGGCTTGGGGTGAAACGACTGCATGGACACATTGGGAGCTTCGTTGTCGGCTTGCTCCCTCCCGGTTTCCACGATGCCGTGGATGCTTTCGGGATCACCGCAAATGCCCTTGCCCACGAACTCGTCACGCGGGTCGGAGAACACCGCCCATGATCCGGCGTCTTCGGTGGCTCCCTTCATCTCAGTCGTGAGGGTATTCCCCAGTGTGACAACCCATTGAGCTTCAAGGTCCTCGTAGGCTCCGGGAAGACAGCTGTGATCGTCTTCCACTAGCTGCGGGTAACCCATGAGGACCACCTTGGCGTAGGGCGCCTTGGTGTGGATGGCCTGGAGCGTCTTCACAATTTGAGGGCGGACGGCATCGTGCAGCCACCCAGGTGCCCAGTCCTTCAGGGCGCCCGTCGTGCCACCCGTTTTCTCACCGGTGGCGGGATCGATTTTGTCGAGCTCCGCGTACGGGCAGGTGGTCAGCGAAGGGACCGGGATGTCGATGCACTTGCCCATGATGTCCGAAAACCGGGCGTCGTTGCCGCCGATCGACAGCGTCACCAGAGTCGTGTTGTTGTCCAGGTATCCAGCCTGGACTTGCGGTACTTCGTGAGAGTCTTGCTCCTTGCCGAGAATGTTGTACGTGCGGGCGCCTGAGCAGGCCACGAAGTGGTAATCCATAGTCGAATCCAGGTTGTCGGCCATGGACCCGATGGACGTGCTGTATCCGGGCAGCGTCGCCTGCCGTGACCAGGCGAGCTTGGAACGGTGGCACTTGTCGGTCTCGTAGCCGCCGGAGGTGTCCGGGTGGTCAGTTTCCGGGTACAGGTCCGCACCTCCCGGCGCCGTGGCACCTTCGCCGGATGAGTAGGAGTCGCCCATCGCGACGATGGAGTTGGCCGGCTTGCCGGGCAGAGGCTGGAAGGCCACCGCGCCCCAGGCGATGTCCTCGTCCGCGGTTCCGTCGTCGGTCGCGTTCGACAATTCGACCTGCGGGGTGCCGGTGAAGTGGAACGCGCCCAGGCTGACCCATCCGCCCGCGCGCTGGAGCACGTAGCGCTGGGAGCTGGTGCTGTCCGTGCCCAGCACCTTGTAGGCGGCCTGCCGGGTCTGTGCGCCGGTGTCGGGCAAGTGGACCAGGACTCGGGCCCAATTGAGGTTCTGGCCGAGAGTCCAGGTACCGTCGATGGTCATGTAGCCGGCCGGGCCACCGAAGTGGTCGGCGTTGCGGGTGTGGGTGTACCAGTAGTGGCCGCCGTAGCCGCCGCCTACCTGGTGCAGGTCTGCCTTGGCTTCGTAGCGGCCTTCCGTGCCGGGGTTGAACGAGAACTGGAAACTTCCCGCTGACGAGACCGGTCCGCAGTCACTCCAGGTCGGCGTTCCGTTCGGGACCGACGCGACGACCTTGGCCCCTGACGGGGCGGTGCACACCGGCGTACCGGTCTTGAGACGGTATCCGCGCCCCGGTTCCTGCACCAGAGACTGGTATTTGATGTTCTCGAAGCCGCAGGTGGTGGCGCAGTCGGCCTTCCAGGTCACGTTGGGCGCGTTCCACCAGTACTGGGCGTAGCACTCGGCATCCGGGCAGTCGGGCGGCGTGTCGGAATTGCAGTTGTTCTTGGAGTTGCAGAACGCGTCCAGCGGCGGTGCGACATGCGCACGGTTGTATCGCGCGCTGCCTGGGAACGAGACGTCCAGGCTCGTCCCGTTCCAGTAGGCGGGGCGGAAGCCGGCGGAGGAGAAGCCGGACTCGCCGGGCCAGTCCTGGCGGCCGGAGGTGGCGTAGGAGTAGCCGGTGTCGATGGACCAGGCTGCCCAGCCCATCACCTTCAGCTCGTAGGGCCAGTCCTGTGGATGGGCCGCGTCCTTGTTGGCCTGCGGTCCGTCCACGTCTGTGTTCATGAACGGGTGGCCCCAGCCCTTGGCGTAGATGGGGTTGGCCGGGTTGTTGTACCAGCCCAAGCCCCAGTTTCCGGCATGGTTGCCGGCCTCTGACGGCGGGTTGAAGCCGAGGTTGTAGTTCCACACGGCGGTGAACCAGTTCTCCACCTTGGACGGATCGTCGTTGTTGACGGTGATCGTCTGTCCGTCCTTGTGGACCTCGTTCCACTTGTCGGCGAGGATCTTCAGGGATGCGGCGATGTTCGTCGCGTAGTCGATCGCGATGAGTTTCTGCAGGGCCGGGTCAAGGCTGGTCTCGTGTTCCTTCTCATGACCGGCCAGTCGCATGCCGTCGGTCACCTGGCCCACGCCGTAGCCGCAGTCGGATTTGTCCCAGTTGATCTGCCAGTAGGCGGCCGGGTCGTTGGGGTCGGCCTTGTGGCCGTAGTAGCCGTCGACGGCGGCCAGGGGGTTGCCCATCTGGCCGGGGATCGAACCGCCTTCGGCCTGCCACAGGTTGGACTCCTGGGCCATGATGCCGAGGAGTACGTTGGCCGGGATCCGGCCGTTACCCGCGAGTTTCGGCACAGGGAACAGTGCCTGTGGGTCGACGGTACCCAGGCCAGCCTGGTCGCGGTAGCCACCCTGGCGGATGTAGCTCGCGCTCAGATCACCGCGCACCGCCATGTCGACCGCCCACTCGACCTGGTTCGAGGTCGGCTGCAGCGCCTGTGCCTTGACGTCGTTGCGGGATACGGCACACCAGCGGTCGTCGTCGGTCGGGGAACTCGCGACCAGGCTCGCCAGGGAAGCGGTCTTCGGCCGGTGCGCGCCGGTGGCCGCCGCGAGGGCCGGGGAGGGATCGTGCCCCGAGCCGCTGCCGGCCGCTTGCTGCACGCTCTGCGTCAGCCTCGCCCCGGTGGCGATGGCGGTGCTGGTGACCGTTACGGGCTCGTCACGGTCGTCAGCGGGTGTGGCCGTCTGCGGAGCGGGTTCCGTGGACTTCGTGAAACCCTTACCCGCGTCCTTGATGTGCGCCAGGCCAGCGCGTACGCCGGGAGTGAGGACCGGGTCGATCGCGAGACGGCCGTGCGAGGACACATCGGTGCCGGCCGGAGCGTCGAGGCGAGTGACTCCGGTTCCCGCTGTGGCGGGGCTGCCTTTGGGGTGGCCGGTGAGGAAGACCCTTCCTTCACCACCTTGCATGAGGGCCAGGTCGCCGAGTGGGCCTGAGGCGATGGTCTTCGGCTTGGCGCTGCCGGTGAACAGCTTGGCGTGGGCGGTGGAGTTGCCCTTGCGGTCGAGGAAGGCGATCTTTCCGTCGGCGGCGGGCCGGATGTCGAACGGGGCGCCGTCCGCGTCCGCGATGTTCTTCACCTTGCCGGAGCGGTCAATGTGGACCAGGCGGCTGGCGAGTGCGGCGACTGCTCCGTCCTTGACCGGCACCGCACTGGTGGCCTCCCCCCTCAGCCCGGTGTCGCCCAGCATCTTGCCGGTGGTGCTCACCGTCATGACACGGGTGCGGGTCTTGACCGGATCGTTCATGTCCCGGAAGGCGGTGAAGGCGGCCGTGTGGGTCTGCGTGTTACAGGAAGGGTCGAAGTACGCCAGGGAGGCCGTGAACGGTAACTTCGTCACCTTCCCGTTGGCGGTGTTGACGATGGCCGCGAATGCGCCGCCCTGCATCAGGTCCGGCTTGTTCGTGAACGATCGAGGCGCGTACACGGCGGCGACATGGTCACGGTCTATGGCGCACTGGTTGCCGATCCACGAGTCCGCCGGTAGGCCGGGCTCGGATAACTCGGCAGCGGTCTTCCACTGGTACGCCTGGCTGCTGTCGGCGACCAGAATCTTCAGACCGCTGGTGTCCGCGGCAGCCGTCACGGCCCGGTCCTTGCTGGTCTTCCAGCCCTTGCCGAGCTTGGTGTCCGGACTCGCCACGCGTGCGGCCGTCGCCGGCTTCCCGTGGCTGGGTCGCGGCAGCGGCTGTGAGGCCGCGACAGCGGGCGCAGCGTGTATCAGGGTGCCGGTCAGGGCTGCGGTGGCTATCACGGCGGCCATCGGGACGATTCTTTGTCGTCTCAATCTCAAGAGGGATTCCTCGGGGTTTGGGGGTTCGTGCGCTGATTCGGGCACGGCTGAGCCCGCCCGCCCCGGCCATAGGGGGCTGAAGGGCGGGCGGTAGTTCGAGATGGTGGGCCAGCATTCCGGACCGCGGCAACGACAGTTGTCGTGTCCAGGACGAGGTGCCTGATAGGGCGCCGCGGGCGTGATCATGTCGCTGCCCGCGCCAGCCCTGACGGTCAGAGCACATCTGGCCGAGGTGGTGGAGCACTTGGTAGCGGTCCGCACTAAGCGGGCGGACGGAGTGCCTGCCCAGTCAGTGGGCGCCGGCGAACGTGTCGGCCTTGACGACCTTCAGGCTGATCTTCGAGCCGTCCGCCGTCTCCTTGAGGCCGGAGGCGGTGATGTCCGTCTTCGTCGGCCATGTGGTGCCCGGCCAGACACCTTCGGCCTTCTCGGTCACCGAGAACGGAGACTTCTTCGTGCCGCCCACGACCGTCACAGTGACGGTGTACGTCATCCGCTCGTCCCCGTCGTTGTGAATGGTCAGCGGTACGACCTCACGTCCCGACTCCAGGCGAGGGGTGTATGCGATGACCTCACCCCCCGCCGCCGTGGCCGCGGCCTTACCGAACCCATAATCTGCGGGATCCGGGACAGCGGTGTTGGTCGGGCTGACAGGATCACCACTGGGAGCGGCGGCCGCGCGCTGGGCAGCCGCTTCCTGTGCTGCTTTGCTGAGGCCGCCGGCCGCCTTCGACGGCTTGGGCGGCTTGGGCGCTGCCTCGGCAGCTACCGAGGACCGTGGCGAGGAGGACGCGTCGGCCTTTTGGCCTCCCTGGGTGCCGCAGGCGGTCAGAGCAAGCGTCCCTGCTGCCATGGTCACTAACAGGAGGCGCGCGGGAACCCGGGCTTTGCCGGGTAGGTTGTCAGTCACAGGTGAACATGTACTCGGTTTTGAAGTTAATGTACAAACTGCTCGAGCTCTGGCCCATCTTCGCTGTCACGGGCGCACAGACGGAGCTGGCGACGTAGACGGGACCGGCGTACTCGGTGAAGTTCCCGGAGTCCGTGTCACAACCGGTGCCGTCCACCTTGCACACGTGCAGGTACATGTACTGCGACACCCCGACGTTGTTGTCGAGGATGGCGCACCCCTTGCTCCCGTTCTGGTAGGAGTACAGCGTGCCAAGCCGCTGACTGGGGTCCGTACCCTCAGGAAGCGGAACGCCTCGGAACAGCGTGTACCCAGTCCCGCACACGGTAGCTGCTGCCGCCGCGGCCTGAGGGTCGGCTTGGACGAGGGCTCGAGTGGCCGCGTCGGCTCTCGGCGAGACCGAGACGGCAGGCTGTTCGGCCGCCACCGCCTGCGGCGCGGCCATCGCACCTAAGGTCAGAACGGCAGCAGCCGTGACAGCGCGCAGACTTGCTCTGAGCTTCGACATTTTCGCTTGCTCCCTGAAGATCACTCCAAAGGCGGGCAGGCGGAGCCGTGCCAGCACCAACCCCCGCCGCTGACAGCGCAGTCCGAGCCAGTCGCGGGCTGCAGGACCAGAGGTGATGACGCCGCAGATCCGCTCATGCGTTCGGAACGCAGAGGTCAACTTAACCGCAGCCCGGATCTCTCGGCAGGGGTTCACCGGGAGTTGGGGACTGCGTGACCGAAAGTCGATAATCCAAGAAAAAACCAAAAGAATGGCCCGAGGGGCAAACGTGAGTCAGCCTTGAACAAAGACACACCCAAGAGGGTGTCAAGATATGCATAGTGAGTAGGCACTCAAGTACCTGAAGGCCGCGAAGCGGTGGACAGCACGTCGTGCATGGAACGACTGAAACAGGAGCCTCACAGGTGCCCTGTAGCCACGACGTCCAAGCACCCGTCGATCTCGTATGGCGTGGTCCAGCGCTCGTTCCGGTGGTCATGGCAAGGTCCCAGGACACACGGCAGATGGGCGCGGGCATCACGTCCTGGGGCCGGTGCCGTCCCTGCAGGACGGTCACTCCGGCAGACCGCACGTGATGCCGTTGGCACGCGATGAACTGTTCCTCACGGAAGCTTGCCACTGCGTCGAGGCGGCCCCCAAAGCGTCAAGGGGGAATGCGGCGGGCGCGCACCGGCTGGAGTTGCGGCATCGTCCCCGGAGATGCCGCAACTCCCCCACGATGTCGTCCACTCGGTGGAATGGAAGACATCGTCGGTGCACACCACGGCATCGGGTGCGCGCCATCGGGTCCACTCAGTGGCCGGCCTCCCGGCCGCGGTGCGGTCCGGGCTCCTGCGGGCGATGCGCCTGCTGCTCGTCTTCGCGCACCGGGTGCGGCCTCTCGGCATCCTCACGGTGGGCGTAGCGGTTCATCGTCGTGCGGGCTCGGTCGGCCGCCGTGGTGTATGCCTCCACGAGGCGCCGCAGGCGTTCGGCGGTGAGATCGAGGGCTTCCACGTCCGTGCGGGATTCCCGCAACGCCCGCAACGCCGTCATGTCCATCGCCTCACGGCGGCCGGGCTCCTGCTCCTGCTCGCCACGCTCGGCGTCGGCCCGCTCGGGCGCGAGCAGCTGCTCGGGCATCGCCGCCTGCTGGTGGGCGACGACGTCGTACGCCCGGCCCCGCACGGCGGTGGCGGCGGTGCGCAGCTTCTCACGCACCACCGCACCGGCGAGGACGGCGCGCTCGTACTGGAGCGGAATGCGGGGGATCTCCCACTCCCCCACGTCCTGGCCCGGCGACCGGGGAGCAGCCAGCTCGCCGAAATCGGCCGGGGGCTGCCGGTCCGGTTCGGATGCCGGAGTGAGTGGGCGGCGCCGGGCGGGGAGGTCGGACAGGGACCAGCGGGCGGTATAGAGGCGGTAGCCGGCCTCCAGGCCGCGTACGGACGTCGGCTCGCTGATGTCCAGGCAGTGGGTGGAGATGGCGGCGGCCACGACTTGGTCGTCCAGGCCGGGGTCGCGGCGGCGGCCGCGCAGGACGAGGGCGAGGTGGCGACGGGCTTCGGCGAGCAGGTGCCGACGGTGGAACCGCCCGCCGTCATTCATCACAAACACCGTCGCGGCGACATCGACGGCCGCCAGCGCTATGTCGACCACGGCGGCGACCCGGGCCCGGATCGCCACGGCGGCGGCGCGGGCGTACTCGAGGAGGGAGGTGATGACGTCCGCGGCGACCCCGGAGGTGAGGATCGCGCTCGCCTTCCACCACGCACGCAGCTGCGCGAGCGGCCGGGCCGACTGCTTGGGTGGGCGGGTCTTGCGGGCGGCTATGGCGTTCAGCTTGGCGCGGGCCCGCTCGGAGACCATGGGCAGGAACCGCGGCTCGCCGTCGTCGCCGACGGCGGTGACGTACTCGTGCTCCAACTCGGTCAGGCAGGCAGCGATCTGGTCGCTGCGCCGGGACGTCCAGCGAATCAGCTCGTGCGGCACCCCCGCAATCTCCATCACAGGCCGGCGCCCCGGAGTGACGGTGCGCGGCTCGGTCGCCAGCCCCAGCGCCTCGCAGACCTCCGCGGCCACCAGCTCGTTGTAGAGCGCGGAGGCGGCCACGGTGTTCTCGTGCAGGGCGGTGGTGTGGATCGAGCCCCACTTCCCGTCCAGGCGCTGCCCCTTCATCGACAGCAGCAGATGGTCATGCAGCAAGGGCCGCCCCGAGCGAGCCTCGTAGTGGCGGAAGCGGGCGGCGACCAGCCCGCCAGGCGGCCGCACCCGGTAGATCCCGTCCTTGCCGTACCGGATCACCGCCACCTCGTCCTCGATCCACTCCAGCACCCGCTCGATCGCCCGCTCGTGCGCGGCCTCGATCACCCGCCGCGTCTCCTCATCCCCGAACGCCCACAGGAGGTAGATCGTCGGCTGCGGCCGAAACACGAAGTCGACCCCGGTCACCATCACCCGGCGCCCGAGGGCGCCGGCCTTGAACGCCTTCTTCGCCGACTCGCCCTTGGCGAGCAGGTCGGCCTCGATCCGGTCCGCGTACGGGTGCCGGCCTCGCTCGCCGAACAGGTTCCGCAGCTGCGCCTCGGTGACCTCCTCACCCGGCGTCAGGCCGAGCACGGCCAGGCCGCGGCCCATCCAACGCCCTACCGGGACCCCGGCCTGCTCCTGGGCGACACGCAGCGGCCTGCGCGCCGGGCGGCGGCCGTCACCGACAACAGTCTCGCGCAGGTAGTAGCGGTACATCTGACCGGCCCGGATAACCCTGATATCCACTGTCATGCAGACCACGCCACACGGCTCTGACCTGCAAGAAAAGGCCGACCAGCAGCACGTACCGCCAGGCGGAAGCAGCGGCCGAACTTTCTTCTCAGGCGCCCGCCGGGCGGGAAGCGGCCCCGGGCCGGACGCGAATGTCATCGCTCTCCGGCAGCCCTCACACCCCGACCCGAACAACACCAACAAGCACCACTGAGCATCACCACGCGCCAAGGAACGCGACCGCCAAGGAAGCACCGCCTACAGCAGCCCCCGGCATCCGTCGGGGGCTTCGTCGTGCTGCCCGGAGGAGACCACCGTGCCCACCTTCGAGACCCTCCCCCGCTTCACCGCCGACCTTCAGCACCTCACCCCCGCCCAGCGCCGGCGCTTCCGCCGCGTCGTACGGGAAGCCTTCGTTCCCGACCTGCGCACCGGCCGCCAGTTCCGCCCCGGCTTACGGATCAAGGGGGTGCGCTGCGCGCCGGGCGTCTACGAACTCACCTGGGCGCCGGACGGGCGCGCGACGTGGTCGTACGGCGGGGAGATAGTCGCCGGGCTCCCCCACATCGTGTGGCACCGGATCGGGACCCACAGCATCCTGGACCAGCCCCTGGGTGGACGTTCAGCGTGTCGTCGTGGAGGCACCGCGTGCGCACGGACATCGATGTAGCGCAGGTCCCACTGTTCGACGAGGGCGGCGCTTCGCGGTGATCGTTTCTGCGAGCAGGTGATCGGGGAGTGGCGTATCCCGGGTCGTGCTACGCCAGTTGATTGACCGCATCAGATCACCTTCTGGCCATTTCCCTGTCTCTGATGCACGAGATGCCGTCTACTTCGACCACTTAAGTCGTGGCTGGCGACAGGAAAAGGAAGAAAACGTCCGGGAGTGAAAACAGGCCACGTCCGAAACGCGGAGCTACGGAATCCGGGGATATTTCCCTGAACGTGGCAACGAAAATCCACTGTCCTCGATCTTTCGTGACGGTCTGCCGACGGAGTCGGCAGACCGTTTCGCGTTCCGTAG
>NZ_BMUI01000064.1 GCF_014650115.1 Streptomyces olivaceoviridis
CGACGAGTACCGCACCTGCCAGCAGTGGTGCCGAGGTGCCGAGGAGGGTGGCAACCGGAACGGCCACGGCCAGGCCCAACGGGCGGGCGGCAAACGAGATCAGCGTGTCGAAGGAGCCTACCCGCCCGAGCACCTCCTGCGGGATGCGGTGCTGGATGGCGGTCTCCCACAGCGGGCTGAGCACTCCTAGACCGAACATCGCCAGGAAGTACGCAGATGCCGCCCAGGGCAGCGCCAGTCCCAGCCCGAAGGCCGCCAGCGGCAGCGCGTAGACGGCCGCGCCCACGGCCACGCCGACCAGCGGGCGGCGCATCGGCAGCCGTCCTGCGGCAAAAGCACCGACCAGCATGCCGACGGTCCCCAGCTGGGCCACCAGGACCCACGCGCCGTCACCGCCCATGCTCCGGACAGCGATCAGCGGTCCCAGGGTGAGCAGGAAGCCGGCCGCCAGATGCCATACTCCGTGGCCCAGCACATTGGTGAGGAACCAGCGGTGGCGCCGGGTCTCGGTCCAGCCTTCGCGCAACTGGGCCCGGAACCCCGCGTGGCCGCCGTCGGCCGGCCTGGTGGCCCGGCGGGTGTGCAGGCCGCCCAGGGTGGTCGCGGAGCCGATGAAGAGCGCGCCGGTCAGTAGCGAGGACCAGCCGGCGCCGAGCATCAGCATCATGCCGCCCGCCGTAGCAGGGCCGGCGGTCTGGGCCAGGCCGGTGGCGACGTCCAGCCGCGAGTTCAGCCGCAGCCGCTGCTCGGCGTCGACGGTCGCCGCGACCAGGGTGCGCACCGCTGGGGTGCCGAAGGCGACCGCGGCGCCGGTGACCGCGGCGAGCACGGCGAGGTCGGGCACCCGGACCAGGCCGCAGAGCAGCTCCGCGCCGATCGCGGTCTGCGCCGCGCCCCTGAGCAGATCGGCAGCGAGCACGACCCGCTGTGGCGGGAAGCGGTCCGCCAGCACGCCGGCGACCGGCAGCAGCACCAGCATGGGCAGCAGTTCGCATGCCAGCACCAGGCCCAGATCCCCTGCCGAGCCCGTCGAACCTGCGGTGTGTCCTCGAAGCAGCGCGAGCGTGAGCGTGGTGGGTATCAGCGCGGTGGCCAGCGCCGCGCAGGTACGGCCGACCAGCAGTCGGCGCATGGGTGGCGTCATGCGCGCACAGTATTTCGCCAGCTAATCGTTTGGCAACGAAATATAAGCTGGCGTAGCATACTGATGGCATGGACACCGAGAGTCAGGGCCGGGAGCGGCCCGCAGAAGGGGACGACTCCGTCGACGTGCACCTTGCGCGCTGGCGCGGCAAGGCCCCGTTCGACGCGCGGGTGGAGGGGATCATCACCCGCATTCAGCTCCTGGCCAAGCATGTCGGCCAAGCCAAGGACCGCGCCCTGGCCGAGGTTGGCCTGCAGGAGTTCGAGTTCGCCACACTGCACCGGCTCGGCGCGCGCGAGGCCCCGGGGCGGGCCACCCCCTCCGAGCTAGCGGCTGAACTCATGCTCTCTCCTGCCGGCATGACAGGCCGTCTGGACACCCTGGAACAGTCGGGGCTGGTGCGGCGTGTGCGCAGCAGTCAGGACCGACGCCGGGTGGACGTGGAGCTCACCGAGGCGGGGCGCACCCGCTGGCTGGCCGCGATGGAGCTGCGCGGGCAGGCGGAGGACTCGATGGTCGCCCCGCTCGACCCGGCAGAGCAGGACGCACTCAGCGCCCTGCTCAAGCGGATGCTGATCCAGGCGGAAGCGGACGCCCGCCACCGGTGAACCCCGAGTCGATGGTGTTGCTTCTCGCCGTCAGGTCTCAGTATCTCGCTGGCCGCCGCCGCAGCTACCCAAGGACACTCACGTTCGACCGACACCCCGCAAGATCGGATTGAAAACAGAGACTTACTGAGGTTGAACTCGTGGTGTCGTAGGGGCTGACGGGTGGAAGTCGCCTGCGATATCACCGGGGTATGCGGTATCCGCAGGGTGGCGGGCTGACTGCGGAACGTCAGCAGTTCCGCGAGGGGTTACGGCTCCAGGCGGCCGAGCGCTTCGCCCGGGGCGAGGCGAGTTCGGTGATCGCCAGGGACCTGCGCGTCAGTGTCCGGTCGGTGCAGCGGTGGCGGCAGGCATGGGAAGAGGGTGGTCCGTGTGCTCTGCGGTCGCAGGGGCCGGCGTCGGTGCCGAGACTGAGCGAGAGGCAGTTCGCGCAGTTGGAGGCGGAGCTGGCCAAGGGGCCGGCCGCGCACGGCTGGGAGGACCAGCGCTGGACCCTGAGCCGTGTGAAGACGGTGATCGGCCGGCGTTTCCACCTGACCTACACGATCCAGGGCGTGCGCAAGCTGCTGGTGCGCAACGGCTGGTCCTGCCAGGTCCCCGCCCGCCGGGCGATGGAACGCGACGACGAGGCCGTGGCCGGTTGGGTGAAGGAGACCTGGCCCTGCGCGGAAGACTCGCGGCGGCCCGTGGAGCCTGGCTCGTGTTCGAGGACGAAGCCGGCTTCTCCATGGCGCCGCCGCAGGCGAAGACCTGGTCGCTCCGTGGCCGCACCCCGGTGGTGCGGGTCCGCGGCCGTTCCCGCAGACGCATCTCCATCGCAGCGTTGGCCTGCTGCAAACCCGGCCACCGCTCGAGGCTGATCTATCGGCCGCGCCGTGACGACGGCAACCGCGACGGACGTAAGAGCTTCTCCTGGCGCGATTACCGCGACCTGCTCATCGCGGCACACCAGCAGCTCGGCGGTCCCATCGTGCTGGTCTGGGACAATCTCAACGTTCACAAGGCTGCCGACCTGAGGGAATGGGCGGCAGCCCGGGACTGGCTGACCATCTGCTACCTGCCGCCCTACGCAGCCGACCTCAACCCCGTGGAAGGCATCTGGTCGCTGCTGCGGCGCGGCCGGCTCTCCACCGTCGCCTTCAGCGCCCCCCGAACATCTCGCCCGGCGTATCCGGCGCGGTCTCCGCCACATCCAGTACCGCAGCCACCTCATGGACGGCTGCCTTACCGAGACGGGACTGACCATCAACCCCTGATCACCGAAGACGACGTCACGAGTTCAAGCTCAGTAGCTGCTTGTTCTTTAAGGTGCGGCCGCTCCGAATCGTGCTCACCAGTGCGACTACGTCTCATTCGGTGCTGTGGCAGCTGCGTCAACGAAAGGCGTGATCAGCCGAATGTAGGCTCGCAACGTTTCTTGGAACTCACGGCGGTTTTCCCGGCTAGCGTTCTCGGCCATGGCTGCTAGAGCAGTGGTGAGCGTGCCCGACATGATCAACAGATTCGATGCTGGGGCTTGGACCGTGGAAGGGCCTGCCAGGTCAATCAGTGTTACCGCCCGACGCAACTGCTGATGCCGGTCGCGGTGGGCAGTCAACGCGGCTGCAGACTCGGTGGTCGAGAGACCGTCGACTCCCCGGAGCCCGTCAGCAACGACCTGGGCCTGCTCAATGAGGTTCAGGTAAGCGGCCCGCCGAGTCTGACGGGTGCCTTCGCGGCGCTGCGCCTCAGTAGTCGCATCGACCTGGACTCGGGCAGCGCGGGCGTTGCCCCTGCTGGTCAGCCAGCTCGCCAGCGAGCTGGCCACGATCGCCGTCAGACCTGTAAGGCCAGCGACGAACAGCGAGTTGTCAGGCACGCCCAGGAGTCTCTCCGAGAAGACCCCACCACAGCCACCGCTTCCTGACCATTACCCGACGTTGTATCCGCAGGGCTCGTAATACGTCCCGAACATGATCACCTGAACAGGGATGTCCCGCACGAGAACACGGCCTACGTCTGATCATGTGCTCCGACTTAGGTGGTCGCGTTCGGAAGTCCTTCGGGGGTTGATCGTGTAGCTGGCGCGGCGGAGGATTCTTCCTGGTGATCGGCAATAAGCCTACGTGTGGCGGGCGCTGAAGCTGCGTGTGGAGACGCACGCACGGATGACGGTCGCCCCTACCGTCGACGGCCGCAGCACGGCCGCGTCGGCGAACGACCGGACCACCGCGGTCCACGACGCCGTGCGGGCAGTGCCGGGGGCCATGCGTTCGCAGTTGGCCGCCGCGGACTCCCGGCTCGGCCTCTACACGGCCATAGCCGCCCTGCCGGTCGGGCAGTTCGACGTGATCATCCTGCACTACGTGCTGGGCTACCCGTGCAGCCGTGTCGCCGGCATCATGGGAATCAGCGCGGGCACCGTGCGCACGCACCGCCGTCAGGCCCGTAAAGCACATCGCCGCCAAACTCGGCATCGACCTGCGTGACGACGAGGAGAAGGGGTGACCGTGCCGCGCAAGCTGGACCACATCCTCGACCAGGCGGCCATCCCCGACACCGACACTGTCACCGACGCCGAACTCGACGCCGAACTCGACGACCTCAAAGAAGAGATCGTCCGAGACGTCACCGCAGTGCTCATGTTCGGCGAGCGCCCCACCCCCATGCGCCACCACCTCGTCAGGCTGGAACGCGCCGACCACACCCTGCAGGCCCTGTGCCGCCAGCTCCTGCGCAGCGTCGACGCCTCTGAACACCTCGCCCGCATCGCCGACAGCCCCGTCGACCCCGAAGGAGCACTCCATTTCGGCTGCGTGCTCGACCTTGCCAAGAAGCCCGACGGAGCGATGTGGTGGTGGCAATTCGCCGCCCGCGCCCGCGCTGGCAACGCCACCGCCGCCTACTGCCTGTACCTGTTCCACACACGCCGCGGCGACCTCCGCGACGCCGACCACTGGTGGCACCAGCATGTCGTCCTGGGGCCGAGGGACGACGACTTCGTCCCGCCGCCGGCATGGACGCATCTCAACGTCGACACCCCGGGTGTCCTGCGCAAGGCCGTGGAGCGTCTCAAGGCCGGCGAAGCCGCCGGCGAGTTCCACCAGCCCGACCATCGCCTCGCCGGCCAGATCGAGGAACTCGTCGACGCCTACTGATCAGGCTGAGGACGATCGGCCTGCCTTCGGTTGAACGCCACGCCCTGACGCCCACGGATCAGACATCTGTGGGCGTCAGGGCGTATGCCCCGACTCGCAAGGGCCTGCAGATCTCCCAGGTGTCCTCCCCGCCGACGCGGGGGTGTTCCGCTCGCTGAGCGCGTCATCGATCCCGAGAACGGGCCTTCCGGAGAAGACCCGGTGCCTGCCCGAATCCTGCGCCGAAGGGTCCTCTGTGCCTGTCGGTGATCGATTTGACCCGCGATCGGGTATATCCGTTGCCGATTGCCGGGCGGGTCGCGTGCGGGTGCCTCTTACGGAGATCCCGAACCGCTCTGTGATCTTCGAGAGGACTCCCACTCGTGCACTTCGCCTGCACGCCGGCGCCCGCGTCCACGCGCAGGGCCCCAAGCGCCAGTCTGAGTGCCCGCACTGCGCGAATCGGGTCGTGATGTCCTTGCGTAACCTCCGCTGGATCGATCCCCAACTGAAAACTCCGGGCATTGTGCAACCGTGAGGTCGGCATGTGGAGGAGCAGGTCTGGTCATGCGACTTTTGCGACATGGCAGTGATCGAGCTGTACTCAGTCATCCGCTTCCCCATGGAGGGCAACGAGCATATTGCCGTCAGGCGGGAGCAGACGTTCATCTCTCGGGTGGGGCCGGTGCGGGAGCCGTGTCCTCTCTCGCAGGACGCCCCGGGCGAGGTCTGTGACCTCTTCCTGGAGGCTGGGTGAGCCGAGGCGGCGGCTGCCTTCCGACTGGCTGTGGTCGGTTACCGGTCCGTGGCGGAAGCTATCTGCAAGGAGCGCGGAGCTCGGGGGAAGAGCTTGCATGCGATGTTCGGCGACTTGGCCCGGCTCCGTGTGCCTCAGCCGGTGATCGACGGATTTCACGAGGCCCGGCTGCTCGGCAATGACTCCGTCCGCGACGGTCTGGAGTACGCGCCCGACGAGATCGCCGACGTCGCTGACCTGATTAAGGTGGCGGTACTGGTCTTGTGCGTCCAGCCCGCTGAACGACAGCGGATGGCGGAGGCCCGGCTCGCGCGGCGTACAGCGCACAAGGCCGAGGCGGTGAACCCGCCGCCTTCCACGCCCTGGCCAAGGGCTGGCAGACGGAGGCGCGCTCCAGCCGGCCCGGGTGTCGAAGGGGCAGGGTGGTCAGCCGGCACGCTCTTGCAGGCCGTCCTGCCGTACCTGGCCTGCCCTTGCACCGTCAGCCTGTTCGCTGCAGCAGAGCGCCGCTGAGGACCGGCTCCTGGCCGCCGCCCGCACGAGCGTGATCCCGCCGGTGGGCCGAGCAACGTTCGCCCGCGTCGCCGCTCTCCACCGCGGTCCGACGGACGCCGGGCAGCGTGCGCCCGCCTCCCCCTTCGTCCTGTCCGAGCGACTGCTGCCGGCAGGTCTCGGCCCGGCGGGCGCCGGAAAGACCACGGTGATGAAGCTGGTGGCCCACGCCGTGGACGCGGCCAGCGGACGCCTGATCCCTCTCGCCCCGTCCTGCCGTGCGGCGAAAGTTTTCGGCGACGGCCTTCGGCTGCGCGCGTACATCCTGCGCTCCTGGCTCCACCAGCGCACCCGCCTGCCCGCCTGCCCGACGGGAAGCGACGGCAAGTTCGGACCGGGCTACGCGGTCCCCGACAGCGATGGCCACGCCGCCAGCTCCCATATCGGCGCATCCGGGCCGCCGGGCATGACGGTGTACGGCGCCTACGAGACGTTCTGCGCCGATCCCACGCGCAAGGGCCCGGACGCGGCGGGCGGCTACACCGGCCCGAAGACGGCGGAGCACTGGACGTCCTCGGTCGCCGGTCGCCCCGTCCCCGGCACCCACCTCGCCTACGCCTCCTACATCGTGGGCAGGTACGGCCAGACCCGCAGCGTCGCGCAGGCTGCCTGGGTCGACGTGGCCGTGTACGAGTGGCTGGCCGGCGGCACCGACGGCGTCCGCGGCAGGCAGCGTCTGGCCTGCCCGCAAGTGGGCCCGTCCGCCCGGACGACGGTGCTCGGTTTCCTGGCCGAGGCCAGGAAGTACGCGGGCCCCTGCCGGCGGGCCCGCCGAGCCCGCATCAGCATCCCGCAGCCACCCTGGCGAGGGCCGGACCGGTCACATGTACGCATTTCCGAGCTGCACGCTGCCCTCTTCCGGGTGGAGCAGGCCCGGCCGGAGGCCTGGTTTTCCGGCTCTCCGCGTGACGCCACCCACGAGAGGCAGGTCACGTCCTAAGCGGGATCGTAGAGCCGCACAGCGGTCTGACGCACAGGAAAGCCACGGAATGACCGAATTATGGCAATTTCTACGCCCTTGGGTAGTAGGTCACAGTCTTGCCTCCCGTTCTCGCGGTCGCTAACCATGTCTGTCGTCGCCGCAAGCAGCGGGTCGGGCCGGGCGGGATCGCCGGGGCCGCCCTTGCTCGCCGCGCTGTGCGGGGCCTCGCCCCGACGCCCGACAGGCCGCGACCGGATGATCCGGCCGGCGCCTCAAAGACGTCCCGTAGGAGACCCCCATGACCGCGATCACCGCTGCGTCCCGCCTCGCCCGTCTGCGCAACCTGGCCGTCACCGGCCTGGTCACCACCGGCGCCGCGGCCGCGGCCCTGACACTGACGCCGGCCACCGCCCACGCCGCCGAGGCCCCCAAGGCCGCCCCCGCCATCGCCTCCAAGGCCGCCGACCCCGCCGGTGCCAAGGGCGCCGCGAACAACCTCGACGGCTGGATCAAGCAGTCCCTGGCCATCATGAAGGCCAAGGGCATCCCCGGCACCTACGAGGGCCTGCACCGCAACATCATGCGCGAGTCCAGCGGCAACCCCAACGCCCAGAACAACTACGACGTCAACGCCAAGAACGGCATCCCCTCCAAGGGCCTGCTCCAGGTCATCGACCCCACGTTCAAGGCATTCCACGTCGCCGGCACCGCCAACAACTCCACCGACCCGGTCGCCAACATCACCGCCGCCGCCAACTACGCCGCCCACCGCTACGGCTCCATCGACAACGTCAACTCCGCGTACTGAGCCATTGCAGCGGAACTTCGCCCAGCTACAAGCTGCTGCTCGACGTGAGCGTCAAGCAGCAGCCTCCTCGACAGGTGACAACCCGCCTGCCAAGGTGACAACTGTCACAGAGCTGTAGTTCTGCGGTAGTCGGGTTGTTGCGGCCTGGTGTTTCTTTTCTGGATGGGGATTTGGGGCTCGGACGGGTGTGTTGCGAGGGGCCGGGGCGGGGCCAGGCAGCGGGTGTTCGGTCTGGTTGTTCGGGGGGGCTGGGGTTCTGTAGTTCCATGGGATTGATCTCGGGTTTGTTGCCGATGAAATGGTGCGTCGAGAGGTAACAGGCGGGGTGTGGCCGTGTGCGGTGCCCGTTGCCACTGGTCAGTGGCGTGTGCATGTGAGGTAGATGGCCAGTGCATCGCTGGTGGTAGGGGAGAACCGGGTGAGTCCGAGGCGGTGGCCGGTCGCGGTGAGGACCTCTCGCAGGTGCTGTGTCCGGTGGGGGAGGGTGGCCAGGATGCGGGCGAGGGTGACGGTTTCGGGGTAGATCACCAGGTCACGGGCCAGGAGCACGGCTGAAGCGTTTCCCCTTCCCTCCAGATGGGGGTCGGCCAGGGTGAGTTGGTGCAGCCGGTGGCGCCACCGGTCGGTGAAGTGTTGTTGGTGGTCGTACCAGCGGATGGTGATCGCGTGTGCCGTCATCCACACGCTTGCCTCGCGGGGGTGGCGCCGCAGGCGCTGGTGGGCGCTGTACGCGGCGGCCAGTGCGGCGACCGCCGCGGTATGCAGCGGGGTGTTGAGCCTGGGGTCGGGGCAGACCAGCTGGTGCCAGGGCCGGTAGACCCGTGCTGTCCCGGTCGTGCCCTGGCTGCGGTGCCGTGTGCACAGGGTGCAGGCGGCCACGGGCCGGCCCAGGGCGTTGAAAGACGTCCAGCGCGCGGTGGCCGCGCCACCTGCAATCGCGCCGTCTTGGGCCAGGTGGGGCAGGGCGCGGGTGAGGTGAGTCATCGGGATTCGGCTCAGGACGGCGATGCGACCCGTCGCGGTGGGGGAGAGGACCAGCCCGGCCGCAGGCGTGGTGCCCTGTCCGTTCAGGGTGATCCCGGCCCCGTCGCAGAGCTGGGGCAGTGCCAGCCGGTAGGCATAGACAAGGCGCTGCAGGTAGGAGGCGGTCGCTTCGAAGGGCAATGGCCGTACCCGGAACACGCCCGGCGCCCGGGGCGGGAGCTGCGTCCATGTACCGGCGGCGGGTGCGCCGCCTCGTGCGGTATCGGGTGGCTGTGCCGAAAGGGCCACGAGGCTTGTCCGGCTCACCGGGAGCCGGACCTGGTCGGTGCCCGGGGCCGGTCGTGCTGTTCGGCGAGGTGGTCCAGGCGGATGGCGTCGAGGGTGGTTTTGGTGATGCGTTCGGTGCCGTCGGTCAGCGCGGCCAGGGCCGCTTGCTTGATCAGCCGCGTCAAGGATCCGATCCTGCCGGCGGTGCGCGCGTGCACGTACGGCGCCAGCCGCACCAGACTCCCGGCCCTGTGGTGGCGCAGGTCGAGTGCGTTCTCCAACGCCCGCACCAGGTCCTTGAAAGGCTCGTGCTCGCCGTCGCGGGTGGGGAAGGGGGCGCAGTCGACGAGGCTGGCGCGTGCGGCGAGCTGCGCCCCTCGCACCCCGGTGAACAACGGTGTGGCGGTGACGTCGATGCCCGCGTGCACGAACGTCACCCCGATGCGTTCGGTGAGGTCTTTGAGCAGGTCGGCGCTCTGGGCGCCGGTAGCGGTACGGGGGTTGAGCCGGTGGATCTCATCGATCACCACCAACTGCACGCTAGCCGCGGTGCAGGCGTGGCAGACGCTGTTGACGATTGATGCCTGGGACATGCGGGCGGTGGCGGGGATGCCGAGGTAGCGGGCGAATTCCAGGGCGAGGGTTTTGGCACTGGCGGCGGGCGGCACCAGCACATAGGCGACCGGCACCTGCCCACCCACCGCCGTGGCCATCTCGCCCTGGCGCCGGATGCGGGCGAGGTGGCAGGCGCGCCCGACCTGGAACAGCGCGGTGGTCTTCCCGGCCCCGGCGGGGCCGGTGACGATCAGGGACGGGCGTGCGGTGACCTGCTGGTGGCGGACCAGCAGCATCAGGGTGCGTACCTGCTTGGCGAGCACGTCGACCGCCGGGGTGCGTACGGTGACGAACTGCGAGTGGTAGGCCAGGCGTTCGGCCAGGCTGCGCTGCGGCGCCCCCGGCTCAGGAGGAGCCGCGACGGGTATGGTGGCGAAGCGGGCGAACCCGTCCCACACCGTCACCGAACCGGGCTGCGCCTGCCTGTTGCCGCCCTCACCACCCGCGACGTCTTCGGTGCTTACCCCAGAGTCCGCCGGTCGGCGCGCGGTTGAAGTGGCGCCGGCCTTCGACGCTCCTCCCCTGTCCGACGGGCCGTTCACCACTGTTCGGCCTCCGCTTCGGCGTCCCACAGCCCGTATCCACCGGCACGCACACCAGCCGGCGATGCGCCCGCGTCTGTTTCAGCCGCCTCATCCACATCGGGCCCGGCAGCCGGGCCAGCGGCGGCGAGGTCGTCCAGGCTCTCGCCCTCCCCACCCCTCGTCCGGCACCAGGTCGCTCTGCGCCGTCCTTTCGTCTGCGGCCGTGGCATCCACCGCACCGTCGGGCACAGCAGACGCCGCGACCGCGGGCTCCGAGGCCTGGCCGCTGTCCGCGACGGCCGACTGGCGTGGCGCTGGCAGGCCGACGGCGAGGCCCTCGAGTACGGCCGTGCTGCCGGGGGCGGTGACGGGGCTCCTGCGGCCCCGCCGTTTCGATGGTGCTCCCGCTCCTGTGCCGCGGGTGCGACGGAGCAACTGGTCGAGGACGTCGGCGAGTTCGGCTTCGTGCTGCTCACGCTCACCGCGCTGCTCAACCTCGTCGCGGACATGGCGCCACATCTGCTCGTTGAAGGGCCGATGGACGTGGTCGCGGTGGACCCACGGGATCTCGTGGAACTGTCCGTCGCCAAGGCGGACCCAGATCTGCCGGGCATCATGCGGGTTGTGGTGGACTCCCCACTTGCCGCCCTTGACCTCGGCGTCCGAGCACCGGCCGCGGCGGGGGTCGAGGACTTCGTGGTCGTAGGTGCGGTAGTCGATGCGGATGCCGCGTTCGGTAATCCGCTGCCACCGCACCGGCAGCAGCTCCAGCCAGTCGACTCCGGTCAGCGGCACGGGCACGTACCCGCACACGGTGATCAGCGCGGCCCACATCTCGTTCGGGGTGAGCGCTGTCTTCGCCAGCATCGGGTGGCGCAGGCCCTCGTGCGGCCGGTTCTGCCAGCAGACGATCCACTCGTCCAGGAAGTCCTGCAGTTGCGGGATCGTCCACTGCGCCTCCGCCACGGTGTCCCGGCCCCGGCACGCGACGCTGGAGCCGGTATGGCCGGCGACGTGCTGGCAGAACAGGTCGTTGATCGATCCGAAGGTCCGTTCCACCACTCCTTTGGCCCGGGGGCGCCGTGGCGGGGCAGGCTGCACGCTCACCCCGAGCGTCTCGCAGGCGGCGACGAAGCTCTCGGAGACATAGATCTTCCCGCGGTCCACGACGATCGTCTCCGGCACGATCACGGGACGGGCCGCCGCCCCTTCCAGCCGTGCATCCAGCGACAGCATCCGCACATAGGGCACCTCGGCCCGTGACAGACGCAGCGCCGCAGGCCAGGTGGGCCGGGCGACGTGGGGAACAGCCATCTCGGCCAGCAACAGCGCCGCGTCCACGGCCTTCGTGCCGTGCGGGCGCAGCACCGCCGCCAGGATCGACCGCGTCGCCACGTCCACCGCGATCGAGAGTTCAGGCCGCCCCAGACTGCCGTCCTCCAGCACGGCCGTGATGTCCAGGCGGGTGGTGTCGATCTGCACCTGCTCCCCGGGCCGCAGCACCACCGGCGCCACTGGCCCCCGCCCCGGCGCGGTAGCAGCCCGTGCCCCGTACCCCAGCCGATCGGCCGGATCGGCCAGCACGCTCACCAGCCGGTAGAACGACGACCGCGACGGCATCTCCACCACCCCGCGCCCGTGCGTCTCCTCCAGGATCTGCCCGACCAGCACCTGCAGCCCCTTCACCGTCCCCTTCGACCGACCCCGCTGCCGACGCAGCGCCTCCAGCACCGCGGCCACGACCCGCTCGTCGGCGTAACCCGTCGGACGGCGGCTGCGCGTGGGCACCGTGCGCATATCGACCAGCCCCCACAATCCCTGCTTGCGATACACCAGCCGCATCTTCTGCACCGTCAAACGCGACACCCGCGGAAACCCGAGCGCCGTCATCTCCTTCGCCTAGGCCACCTCCCGCTGCGCCAGCGTCCACCGCTCCGGGTCGTACTCCTCCCGCATCACCTGCCCCTCCCGGCCACCCGGTCTCCACCTCCCGGATGTGCGGCAGCCACGCCAACGCACGCTGCTGCTCCGCCACCGGTACCGTCTCGAACAACCCCCACTGCGGCACCACGTCCAGCGCCCGCGCGCCCACCACCTCAAAGCCCGGATCAGCGAACAACCGGTTCAACAGCAACGACGTATCCGCACCGCCCTCATCCAGCAAAGACACCTGCTGCCCCCGCAACGCGGCCACCTGAAACGTCCGCCCCTGATAGACGACGTGCGCCCCGACCTCCACCACCGGCCGGCCCTTCCCCTTACTGCCGCCCACCGCGCTCACTCCCCACCCAGCATGTCGATTCCCGCTCCCCATCCACGCCCCGGGCCGCCATCAGCAGGCACCCACAACAGCGATCCGCCATGCAGCGGCTCATCGAGTCCCATCACCAACTCCCCTGACCACCAAGCGTGGTAGACGGCAGGCAAGACCTGCAGCGGATCACCCACCGATGCCGCCCCGTCGAACAGCGGCCGCGACACGGCGAACGCCTCAGCCACCAAGGCCACCAGCTCCGGCGCCCCCTGGTACCGGGGATGGCGATAGCCAGCCAGCCACCGCAGATTCGCCGCCACTACCGCAGACGGCGGCTCCAGCCGCCGGTACACCCACCCCACCCGCGCACACGCCGCCTTCAGCACCGCCCCAGCCCGCTGCGCCCTGACCCCACCCGCGGCCGGGCCCGAGGGGCAGTCCGCGAACAGGCCGGTGCCGTCGGCGTACCGGGCGAACACTTGCGGGACCCACGAACGCACCCGACCGTCCGCCTCGTCCCGCCACACGAACCGAACCGGTCGTCCAGCCAGACCCGTCACCGCCGGTTCCCGGTCCAGGATCATCAGCTACGTGCGCATCGCGGCCGACCCATGCACCACATGCCGCCCGGTGGTCGCCGACCACCACCCCGGTCCCCACCGACCCCCCGGCACCACCGGGAACGCCGACACTGGCGCCAGTTTCTCGAACCGCACCGACGTCACCGCCTGCTCCCACGACAGCTGTCCCACCTGCCCGGCAGGACTACTGAAAGCGACCTCCACGCCCGCCCCACCTCCCGGCAGCACACCGAGCACCACATGTAACTCCGCCTTCTCCACACCGGACAGCCAAGGTCGTACCGGCCACGCACAACCCGCGAACACAGCTCGTCCCACTCAAAAAGGTGATTCTCAGCGGAAGTGCGGAACGCCCGAGCCCGCTCCCCGTACGGTCCGTACCGGCCCGCGCCATGCGGGAGGATGAGGCACGCCCGTTGCTGCCGTGAGCCGAGGTTGTCCGTGATGCCCCCTGCCTCCGAGCCCGCAGCCGCACCCCCCGTCCCCGCTCCCGCTGTCCCCCGCCGGATGCTGCGCTCCGATCAACAGGCCGCGGTGGACAGCGCCGCCCAACACCTGAGAAACCCGGGCTCGCGTGGGCACATCGTCTCCGCGTGCGGGACGGGCAAGACCCTGATCGCGCTACGTGCAGCAGACGAACTCGACGCCTGCCATCTCCTGGTAGCGGTGCCGTCCCTGGATCTGATCGGACAGTGGGCGGCCACGGCCCGCGCCGACGGCCGCCACGAGCCGCTGATGGCGGTCTCCTCCGCCGACGCCGGCAAGCACCCGCTGCTCGCCGCCGCGGGAGCGGTGAGCACGAGCTCGGGGGAGTACCTGGCGTACTGGCTCGCTCAGCGCAGGAAACAACGTGAGCGGGCGACCGTGTTCGTCACCCTCGATTCCCTCCCCAGGATCGAGGAGACCCAGCACACCATCTTCCCCGTCCCCGTCTTCGACCTCCTGGTCGTGGACGAGGCACACCGCACCGCGGGCAGCTGGGACAAACAGTGGACGATGATCCACGACCAGACCCGGATCCAGGCCAACCGCCGCCTCTACCTGACCGCGACCCCGTACGAGTGGGAAGCCCCCCGCCTGACCGAGGCCCCCGACCGGCGCCCGCAACCCAAGCGCACCGCGGCGACCGCTCCCTCCTGGGAGGCTCCATCCCCGGTCGCCTCAATGGACGATCCCAAGGTGTTCGGCCCACGCCTGCACACCTACTCCCACGCCGACGCGATAGAAGACGGCGTCCTGGCCGACTACCAGCTCCTCGTCCCCACCATCACCGACACCGACCTCCGCAGCGCCCTCACCGACACCGACCTTCAGGCCGGCTTCGGCCCCACAGCCCGGCGGACAACCGCGCTGCACCTGGCCATCCTCAAGGCCATGCGCGAGCACGACCTCAAGCACGTGATCGTCTACTTCCAGCAGATCGCGGACGCCGCAGACTTCGCCCGACAGTTCCCCCACACCCTGCGCACCCTCCCCGCAGACCAACGTCCCGCCTGGGCACCCGACTTGAGCGTGCAGTCAATCAACGGCACCCACACCCCCGACCAGCGCCAGAAGATCCAGGACCGCTTCATCGCCGCCGACCGCTCCATCCTGACCAACGCGCAGGTTCTGGGCGAGGGCGTCGACCTGCCGGCCGTGGACGCGATCGTGTTCGCGGACCGCACCGCGAGCGTGCGCCGCATCGTCCAGGCCCTCGGCCGCGCCCTACGCAAACCCCCCACCCTCGACCACAAGACAGCGAGCCTGGTCATCCCCGCCTACACCCCACCCGACGCCGACCCCACCGACCTCCTCGGCACCCCCTACGAAGCCCTCTGGCTGGTCACCGCCGCGCTGCGCCACCACGACCAGTCCATCGCCGCCCGCGCCCCACGCAAAAACACCAAGCGCCGCCTGGCCACCGACACCCACCAACTGCTCGCACGCCGCTTCCGCTTCGACTTCACCCTCGATCCCGGCCACATCGCCCGCGCGATGGACCTTATTGCCTGGCCCGCAGCAGGCGCCGTCCTCTCCGCGCCCCGCCGCGCCGGCCTCGCGGCCGCCGTCCGCTACCACGCCGAGCACAGCCACCTGCGCGTCCCGACCGACTACGAAGACGCCTACGGCTACCGCCTCGGCTCCTTCATCGACGGGCAGCGCACCGCCTACCACCAAGGCGCGCTCACCGCCGAATGGATCGACGAACTCGAGGACCTGGGCATGATCTGGGACGCCCACGAAGCCGCCTGGCAGGGCCACATGACCACCGTCGAGGCCTTCCACACCACCTACGGTCACCTCGCCATCCCCGCAACCGAACCCGGTGGCCAATTCCTCGTCGACCAGCGCGCACTGGCCCGCAAAGGCCACCTCAACCCCACGCGCGAAGCTCAACTCGCGACCCTCGACGCCAACTGGACGCTCCCTCACGGCCCGGACTGGCACCGCAAATACCACCTGCTACGCCGCCACATCGAAGCCGGCCACGACCCCGCCACGCTGCACCGGGACCTGGTAATCGACGGCGTGAAGACCGGCGGCTGGCTGCACCGTCAGTTCACTACCTGGGCCCGGCTCGAGGACAGCCAGCGCGCCCTCCTCACCAGCCTCGGCCTGACCCCCGATCAAGTCCCGCGCCCCGCACGGAAAACAAGCGCCACGCTCGGCACACGGACCCGCCGCTCCTTTCACCAGACGGCGGAGCTCCTGCTTCTGTTCGTGGAGCGCTGGGGCCGCCCGCCCAGTGCTCGGGAGTGGATGGAAGTCGACGGTGAGCGCATCATGATCGGCCCTTGGCTCTGCAAGGTGCGCACCAAGCAGAATTCGCGCCAACTAACCGAAAAACAAAGCCAGTTGATGATAGGGATCCTCAAGGGCGATTGGATCACGACAGACCGTGAACTCTCCGCAGAGGAGCCCGGCCAAGTCTCGGAGATCCCATAGTTTTTTGCTTCCATAAGGCGCCACAGCTACCCCCAAGCCACTAGGGTAGAAGCATCACCTGACCGAAGGTCGGGATTGTGAGTACGGCAGGGGGGCAGCCACCCCTTGACCGGCCGATGGCGTGAGTACCCCGGGAACAGAATCCGGCGTACAGTCGACTCTCCCCTAACCAGCCGCTCCAGCTGCCGAGTTGAGGAATTCGCGGAGCGGATTCCGTCAGGCCGGATCGCGGAGCGATCCGAGCCTCGGCCAACGGAGTTGGCCGCACCGGCCACGGAGTGGCCGGCTGGCCGCGCGGAGCGCGGCGCTCTTCCGCCGCGTAGCGGCGGCGCGTCGTGTCTGCGGAGCAGACC
>NZ_BMUI01000065.1 GCF_014650115.1 Streptomyces olivaceoviridis
ACCAGCATCGCCTGCACCCTCATCTGCTACCGCAGACTCACCAAATGAGATGACCTCTAAGGGGGTCGACGCTGATGAACCGACCGGTGGTCGGGTCGTATTCGCGGGCGCCAAGGTGGGTGAGGCCGGTGACTTTGGTGTCGTCGGTGCCTCCGACGAAGCCCTTGGCTCCCGGCCAGTCGGCCGGCTTGGTGCCCCGGATGCCGCCGAAGGGCAGGGTACGGCGCTGGGTGAGTTTCTGCGTGGCTGCTGCGACGGCGAGTTGGGCGGTGCCGTGGTGGTCGGCGAGGGTGAAGGAGACGGTGGTGTCGTCCTGTTCGACGGCCTGGTTGCCGCCGCCGAGGTCGAAGTAGCGGGTGGTCTTCGGGGTGGTGCTGCCCTTGGGCAGGGTGATCTCGGTGGCGCCGAGGTAGAGGGTGGTCTCGGTGGGCGTGCGGGCGATGAGCCGGTTGCCGTCCGCGTCGTACAGGTACTCGGTGGTCTTGCCTGCCGAGGTCACCTTGGCAAGGTGCCCTTCGGGGTCCCAGGTGAGGTTCTGGTCGTCTCCGTTCAGGCTGCGGGTGGTGGTGTTGCCGGTCTCGTCGTATGCGTAGCTGTCCTGGACGGTGCTGGTGGGGCTGGTGGTCGTCACCGAGGACAGCGCGTGCGGGAACGCCTTTCCGGGGTCGGGGTAGGCGTAGGTTCGCTTGACGTCCTTGGTGGTGTCGCCCGTGGCATCGTGCAGGGTCTCGGTACGGCGGTTGCCGACCAGGTCGTAGGTGTAGGACTGCCAGTAGGGGGCGGGGCCGCCCAGGGCGCTGCCGCTGGGGGTGGTTGCGCAGGTGGTGGTGTTCTGCGCCCAGGCTTCGGTCAGGCGGCGTAGGTAGTCGTAGGTGAAGCACTGGGTGTCGGTGCCGTCGCGGGAGACGTCCGACACGGACAGGACGTTGCCCGCCTCGTCGTAGCGGTAGGTGTTGCTCTGGTCGACGCCTGCGATGTTCTCGCGGTCCACGCGGGAGGCGGCCAGGCGCTGGGTGCCCCACTCGTAGGTGTTGTTGACCGAGGTTTTCTTGCCGTCGTCGTTGGACAGTTCGTACGTCAGGGGCTTGCCGGTCAGGTCATAGGCGGTGCTCGCCTTGATTCCCTGGCTGCCGGTGACGGCGATCGGGCGCAGGGTGGCGTCGTCGTAGGTGTAGGTGGCGGTTGCCGCTGAGAGGGCGCCGGCCTTGGGGTAGCCGATGCTGGCGGTGAGTCCGGACACGTCGTATGTCGTGGCGGAGATGTAGGTGCCGGCCAGTTCCTTCTCTGCGGCCGGGATGGTGACCTGGGTGCGCAGCGGCTGGTAGAGACGGTTGTAGGCGAGGATTTCGCTGGTGTAGGCGTTGGTGCCGTCGTAGCGGGTTGCCTTGGCGAGCTGGCCCTTGGCGCCGCTGATGGTGTCGTACACCCACTGAGCGCGCAGGGTGCCGGTGGCGGACTTCTCCCGCACCTCGGTTTTGCGGCCGAGGTTGTCGTAGCCGTACCAGAGCAGCGGTGTGTCGGGGCGGTTGTCGGTGGTGCTGTCGGGTCGGGCGTCGTCGGTGGTGGTCAGCTGGCCTCGGTCGTCGTAGGTGCTGAGGGTGGTGCCCTTGTCGGGGTCGGTCGCCTTGATCTGTCGGCCGAGCAGGTCGTAGGTGTAGGTCCAGTTGTTGCCCGCGGGGTCGGTGACGTTCTTCAGTTCGCCGCGTGGGGTGTAGTCGTAGGTGGTGGTGTCGTAGGCGGCGTCGGCGTTGCGTGCGTGGAGCTGGCGCAATGCCGTGGTGCGGCCGCGTGCGTCGACGAGGGTGGTGGTGGCGGTGCCGCCCTCGGGCGGGATGACGGTGGTGCGGTCGCCGCCGTAGACGGTCTGGGTGGTGGACAGGACTCGCCCGCCGTCGCCGTTGCCGGCGATCTGCCTGGCTTCGGTCTGCCGGCCGAGTCCGTCGTAGGTGTAGCGGTTCTGGGTTTCGACGTCGAGGGCGTCCTGCGGTTTGGCCAGGACGGTCGTCGGCGGGTTGACCGAGTAGTAGCTCGCGAACTCCTTGGCGGCAAGGCCGCGTTCGTCGTAGAAGGTGTCGGCCAGCAGGCTGCCGCCGTTCGGGCCGGGGTCCTGGCTCTGGCGGGGGCGGAGGAAGCCGTCGTAGAAGGCATAGGAGGTCAGCTGTACGCCCTTGTTGCCGAGTGTCTTGGTGGCGATTACGACCGGCTTGCTGTCGCCGGTGGTGTAGGTGAACTCGTACGACGGTGTCTGACCGGTGAGTCGGTCGGCGAGCCAGACCTTGGTGGAGCGGCCCAGCGCGTCATAGGCGAAGTTGGTCACCTTGCCGTTGGTGTCGGTCTGCGTCTTCGGCAGGTTGCGCAGGACGTTGTATGTGACGCTCGTGGACTGGGCGGTGGTCGCGTCACCGGTCTTGGCCGGTGGCGTGGTGATGGTGACCTTGGTCGCGAAGCCGGTGGTGGGTTCCGGTGTGGTGGTGGTGGTGGTCCGGCCGTCGGAACGCGTGGTGCGCGTGAGGGCGCCGGCGGCGGTGACCTTGACGTCCGCGGTCAGATCGGTGGTGGTGCGCTGGCGTCCGTAGTCGTCGTAGGTGGTGCCGGACTCCAGGTAGACGGCCGTGGTGCCGTCGTACTGCTTGAGCACCGCGGTGTTGGTTACGTCGCCCTTGGTGGGAGCCGCGTCGTAGGTGCCGCCGTCGTAGGCCGTGCGCACGTCGGAGATCACGTCGTCGGGCCGGCTGACGGTGTCGGAGCAGGGTACGGAGACCGCCTCGACACGGGAGGGGAGGTTGAGGATGTTGGCGGTGGAGTTGGTGGCGTAGGTGGTGCGGGTGCAGGTGTCGTCCGTCTTGGTGCCGCTGTCGCCGAAGTCGTCGACCTGGGTGACGCGTCCGGCGACGGTGTCGTAGGTCGTCGCCGTGGACGTGGTGCGCCAGGAGGTGCCGGCGCCGTTGTCCAGGGAGGTCCAGCTCTTGGAGTCGGCGGTGCCGGTGAAGTTGGCGGTGACGGTGCCCCAGTCGCGTACCTTCTTCGCCGTCTCGTGGTGCCAGGGCCGGTTGACGGTCTTGGCGAGGACCTGGCCGTCGGGGCCGGAGTAGGTGACGGTCTTGTAGGTGAAGCCGGCCGCCGATGGCTCGTCGGTGATCGGGTCGCCCTCACCGGCATTGAGGCTCACGGTGACGGTCTTGGTGTCGCCGCTGGTGGTCTTGCGGTCGCCGTCCATGCCGCGCAGGAAGTAGGTGTCCTGCTGGCTCTTCATCGCGGACGCGTCGCCCTGGCCGCCGTTGCGTACCCGGACGTGTCCGTAACCGCGCCACTGGGACCAGGTCTTGGACTTCTCCTTGGTCAGGCCGTCGTCATCGTCGTAGTGCCAGGCCGCGCCGTCGAGGTAGTCGTAGCGGGTGACCTGGTCGGGGGCGCCGCCGGTGCGGTCGGTTGCGGTGACCGAGGTGACGACGTACTTGTTGAACCACTTCCGCTCGGGGTCGTCCGTCGTGCTCCCGCCGATGTACTGCGGGAAGCAGCGGGTGGTGTTGGTCTCGGGGGTGGGCAGTGCGTCCCAGTCGCAGGCGGGCGCGGAATAGTTGACGTCGATCTGGCCGCCGAACTCGTCGGCGACGGTGGACAGGCGGTCCTTGACGAAGGGCGGGTAGCCGTCACCGGTCTTGTCCAGCCGGTTGGCCAGCTGGGTGTAGGCGAAGGTGGTCTTCGGCAGGGTGAGCGCCGGGTCCTCGCTGCGCCCGGTGTGCTCAACGGAGTCGAGCAGCAACTGGTAGTCGGTGTCGGCCATCCCCCACCGGTGGTCCAGCTTCCAGGCGTCGACGTCGTGGTACGTGGTGCCGTTCCAGACCTGCGTGGTGACGTCGGTGAGGCGCTTACGGGTGAAGAACACCGGCGCGAAGCGGCCCTGGTCGCAGTCCTTGCCGGAGTCGCAGTTCAGGTCCCACGGCGTGTCGTACCAGTAGAAGGCGTCGGTGGAGATGTCCGAGCACGTGGTGTGGGTGTCCGACAGGCAGCGCTCGCGGCTGGTGAAATCGACCTGGGCCAGCGCCTTGGTGCCGTACACGGACGTGGACTTCAGCCCGTATTCAATGCGGTCGAGGGTTCCGCCGCGTACGTAGGGGGTGTCGTCCTTGGCCTCCAGGTTGCGGCCGTAGGAGTTGGTCTCCTTGTCGTAGTAGTAGGCGATGGCGTTGCCATGCACGTCGACCACGTAGTCGAGGTTCCACCGCCAGGCTTGCTGGCAGTAGGAGTCGGCGAAAGCCGAGGCGTGACAGGGCTCGCCGGCGTCGTCGCCGAAGACGGGGACGGTCCAGGTGGAGTCGGTGGTTTCCTTGCCGTCCGCCCAGCCCGGCAGGCGGTTGTAGCCGAAGTAGTACTTCGTGCCGTCCGGGGTGGTGACCCGCCAGTACTCGCCATCGTCGTCGTTGTTGCCGCGGTCGCTCGACGTCAGGCGGTCGATCTTCGTGCCGTCGTCGTCCTTGAGTTTCCAGGAGTCATTGCCGGCCGGGACAAGTTCGCCGCCCTTGCCGTTGAAGGTGATGAAGGCGTTGTCATAGCCCCAGCACAGGTCACCCGGTTTGCTGCCGTCCGCGTTCTTGACACCGTCGTCGGCACACGACTTGTACCGGCGCTCGATGTAACCGGACCACAGGTCGAAGCCGTCTCCCACCCAGGATGCCTGGTTGTTGGTGTTGGCCGTGCGCCCGTCCACCGATCCGGAGGAGTAGGACAGGCCCACCTTGGGGGCCAGTCCTCCGGGGACTTCGGGGGCCGGCATGTCGTAGGACCAGGTGAAGTCGCCGGTGTTGAGGCTCGTGTTCCAGGTCGCGGAGGGGGAGAGGGAGGTCGCCTTGTAGTCGCTCTGGGCGCTTGTCGTGCCGGCGACGGCCGCGAGCACTGTGGCGGAACCTGGGCTGAGGCTCACGTTCCGCGCGGTCAGCGTCTGCTTCTCCGCGTCGTTGACCGTGGTGACGGGCTTGCCAGTGCGGCAGGCCGCCTTGTCCGGTGTGGTGAGCACGCAGGCGGGCAGCTCGACCATGGTCAGGCGGGAGGCGTAACCGCCGCCGTAGGCACCGGCGAAAGCCGAGTAATCGAGGTGGGCCTGGACACGGCCTGCCCGCGCTGTCTTGGACTCGGCTCCGGGCTTCAGGGTGAGCAGCACGCCGTCGACGCCAGCCTTTTGCGCCGTCCTACGGCTGAGCAGGCGTGCTTCGACGTCTCCGCGGAACGGCCTCTTCCTAGCCTCCCCCAGAGTGTCGATGGTCAGCGGCAGCCCTTTGACACGGCCGACAGCCGTTGGGCCCTTCGCATCAGTAGCGGGTAGGTGCAGAACCTTGGTCGCCGCGCGGGGCCAGGCGGCATCGGGAGCTGCCTTCGGGGTTCGCGGGCCCTTCATCAGGGTGCGTGGCTTGACCTTGACCGGCGTGGTGGCAACTGGTCGGTCGGAACGGGGCAGAACGGGACGCCCCGTTCCGTTGTCCGCGGCGAGGGCCGGCTGCGTCACTCCTTGCAGGAGTGTGCCCACCATGACGGTGGCCGAGGCCAGTGCGAGGCGTCGCCGGAATGTCGCGAAGCGTCTGCTCGATCTGCCGTTCATCGTGTCTTCTGTCCTTCGCTGCGGGGTTCCGCGGGTGTGCCGAGCGCACGGTCGTGCGGAAGTGAAGTGGCATGCCGGGCCTTGGGGATGCAGTCCGGGTGGGCCCTGCAGGATGAGGGCCCACCCGATGGTTCAGTCAGTCCTGGGGGACGTCGGTTGCCATCCCGGGTTGTCCTGTGGCGAGCGATCTGATCTGCTCGTCCGACAGGGCACCCTGGAAGACCCAGACGTCGGAGACGGCGCCCGGCCAGTACTCGCCCCAGGTGCTTGTTCCGGTCCGGGCGCGGCCGAGTTGCATGGGCTGTGCTGCCTTGAAGGCCAGTACGTCATCAGCCCACGAGAGCCTGTCCGTGCAGGTGGAGTCGTCAGCGTCGCCGTCGCCGTCGTCGTCCTTGCAGGCGACTTCTTCCTGCTGGCCGTTGACGTACAGCGTCAGGTGCTTGGAGAAGCCGTCGTGGACGAGGGCCAGGTGCGTCCATTCGGTGGGGCTGTAGAACTGGCTGTTGTCGACCTGGGTGACGGTGGCGCTGCTGCTGTCGGCAGAGGCCATCGCGATCCGCCAGCGGCCCGGGTCGGACTCCGGTGTGCTGCTGGGTTCGTAGCGGACCGTGAAGGCGCTCTTTGTCGTGCCGGGGACGCTGAGCAGGGTCACGCCCTTGTCCGGGAGTGCAGCCGCCTGCGCCCACGCGGTGACGGTGAAACTGCTGCTGGTGTCCACCGGCACCGTGGCGGTCGACCCATAGTCGTCGACGCCGTCGAGAACCACGCCGCCGTCGACCCAGCCCGCGTCGAGCCGGGCACCGCCGGAGAGGGTCATGTCGTTGGCCGACGCCGACGCGTCAGGAGTCACGAGGGGCGAACCGGACGCCGTCTGGAACATCCAGCGTCCTTCGACCAGCGGCCGCTGCCGGAACAACTGCTGGACCTCCTGCCCGGAGATGGGCCGGTCGAAGATCCGGACGTCGTCGATCTGGCCGGGGAAGAACGCGCCGGGCTGGCCGTCGTAGGAGCCCGCGCCGATTTGCACCGCGCCACCGGCGTACCAGTTGGCCTGCAGGTCCGTTTCACCGGCCTTCGTGCCGTTGACGTACAGCGTCAGCTTGTTCGCGACCGTGTCGTGCACCCCGACCAGGTGCGTCCAGGTGTCGCCGTAGGCGGTCTGTCCATCGGCCTGCATGGCGCGGATCGGGGTGGCGTCCGCGGAATCGGCCGAGTATTCGTTGACCGCCCACCGGTCGTACGACTTGGAGTAGTACAGCTCCAGACCCGGGCGGTGGACGCCTGCCTGCGTGGCGATGATGGCCGCTTGGCCGGGCTTGGTCTTCGGCAGCTTGGCCCAGGCGGAGATGGCGAAGCTCTTCTGATTGTTCAGGATGGGCCGGCTCGTGGTGGCGTAGTCGTCGACGCCGTCCAGCGTCAGCGCCTTGCCTGCGATGCCGGGCTGCCCGGGCTTGGCCCCGTTCATCAAGGCGGCATCCGGCACCTGTGCCCGGCCGGTCAGCTCGGTGGCGTCGGCCGGCTCGTCCATCGCGAACGCGGCCCGCGCGGGAAGACCTACGGCGAGGGACGACTTGCCGTACAGGCGGGTCACCTCGGCGGCGGTAAGGGACTTGTCGAAGATCTGTACCTCGTCGATCGCCCCGGGGAAGTAGTTCGTCCTGGCGCCGTTGAGGATCGTTGCGCCGAACTGCAGGCCACGCCGTGCGTCCCAGGGCGTGCTGAAGCTGGCCGTGCCGGTGAGCTGGTTGTTGACGTACAGCTTCAGTTCGTCGCTGCTGGCGCTGTAGGTGCCCACCAGGTGGGTCCATTCGTCAGCTGTGACACCGCCTGCGGTGGTGGCCATGGCGGTGATGTTGCTGGCGCCGGGCGTGTCGGTGGCGTGCTGGCTGAAGACCCACCGGTTGTAGCCCGCGGAGTAGTACAGCTCGAAGCCAGCTGTGTTGTTGCCCGGCTGGGTCACCGCGACGGCCGCGTGGTCGGGGAGGGTCGCGAGTTTGACCCAGGCTGAGACGGAGAAGCTCCCCGAGGTGTCGACGACGGGGATGTCGCTGACGGCGTAGTCGTCCACCCCGTCGAACGACACGGCCGTCTCCTTGGCGCCGGCGACGTTCGGGGTGGCCCCGCCGTTCAATTGCATCGTACGTTCGGGGGCCGTTCCCTGAACCGCCGAAGCGTCGGCCGCTTCATCCAGTTGCCACATCGCGCGTTCCGGCTGCCCGGCCTTGACACGGAATTGGTAGGTGCGGATCTCGCTGGGATTGCCGGCCGCATCGAACGCCTTGGCCGTCAAGCGGTTCACGCCCGGCTTGGTCGGCAGGATCCTCGCGATCTTCGCTGCGCCATCTGAGGTGGGGAGGACGTTCTTCGCTGAGGGATCCTCGTTGATGCCGAAGTAGTACTTCACCACATCGCTGTTAGCGCCCTTGAGTTCGAACGAGCCGTACTTGCCCAGACCGTCCAACCAGGGGTCGTCCGGATCCTCGGGGTCCGAGGCCGGGTATTCGCCGGACGAGATGGTCGGCGCCTTCGGCACGGAGGTGTCGTAGACGAAGTAGCAGCCGGTCGCACCTCCGGTGTACGACCAAGGCGAGTACTGTGCGCCGTCGTAAGAGCGGACGTACCAGTGCACCGTCTTGTCGGACGGGACCGAGGTGGGCAGCGAGACCGCGAAATCCGAACCCGACTTCTTCGCCGTGGTCCGCGTCGGCGTCCAGCGGGCGATCAGGCCCTTGCCGTCTCCGGTGTCCCACTTCGCCTGGAACTGCACGGCGACGGTGTCGCCGTCAGGATCGGTGACGTCGTTCGCGTAGATCTTGCCCAGGGTGCGCACCCGCGGAGCATCCGCCGGCTTCTTGCACGCGCCGCCGTACTCCATCTCCAGCTGCGACATCTTGACCTGCTGCGGCGGCCGGTTGTACTTCACCCGCAGGTAGGCATCGTCCGAGAACCGCTTCCAGCCGTACCTGTCAGTCTCGTCGCCGGCGCGGAGGCCGAACGTCATCGTCGACCACTTTTTGTCGGCAGCCTGCTGCACAGCTGAGCGCACATCGAATTCGGCGTCCTTGGCCGCGCATCCCTCGAAGCCGTAGGCGAACGACTTGGTCCCCAGGTGATCGATCCAGAAGCCGGACTCGTTTTGCGTGTTCCATGTCGTCGAGGACGAGATGCCCTTCGTCCGCCACAGCTGCACGCTTCGATCGATGCACGATGCCGACGACGTGTTGCGTACGACGAACTCCGCCGAGAGGATGTCCTTGCCCGCGTACTTGGAAACGGGAAGCTGGTAGAAGAGCCGCTTGGTGTCATAGGGCTTGCAGTATTCCCAGCCGCAGTAGCCCATGCCGGCGTCCGAGTCGCCGTTGAATTTCCACTGAGGGGACGACGCCCAGTACTTCGAGGCCATGGTCCACGATGTGGCCTTGGGCGTATCCCACATCGGGTCGATGAACACCGGGTACACCGTGTCCTTGCCCTGCAGAACCTCGGTGTCCGGTCTCAGCACCAATTCCTCTCGACCGGCGGGGACTTCCACCTCGACCGGGGCCAGCTTGCCCGATTCCGCAGCGCCGGGCTCCGCCTCGTCGTTGACGCTTTCCGCGGCCTTCGGCGCTGCCAAGGGCTGCGCATTCGCTGCCTTCTGCGTCATTGAAGTGCCTGGGCTGGAGTCCCACATCAGCGGCTGTGCCGCCTCAAACACCGCGCCGCCGGCACCCCCGTCCACAGCCTGAAGACCGCCAGTGCTGGTCCCCTTCACTTCCATGCCGACCGTATCCAGCTTCAGACGCAGCTCGACCAAGTCCTTACTGGCGGCCGCCTCGGCCGACTTCACGACCAGAAGTTGAGTGAAACCGTCCTGCTGTGCCCCCAACCGCAGGTCCACATCCGGCAGCACGTCCGGGTAGGTCGCGGTGTTGCCCTGGAGCTGCGGAGCAGGCAAGTCCCCCGGCCAGGACAAGGCCAGTTCACGCCCGGCCTTCATCATGCGCACCATCGGGACGTCACCGCCACCGGAGAACTGCAGACCAATGGTCGTGACTTTCGGTGCCACCATCCCCTCGCCCGTCCGGGCCAGGTTGGTGTCGATGTCCTTCCACACACCATCGACCCGCGCTCTAACGGGACGCAGGTGTTCGCGTGCCTCAAGCTTGCCGTCCGGGTTCGCGAAGACCTCGCTGCTCTCCGTCCGGAGGGAGGTGATCTCCACGGGCTGGCCCGACTGCTTGGCGCGGGCTACCGCCTCAGCTTCAGTGTCAGCGGAAGACGTCCCGGTATCTCCCGCATCGGAGACGCCCGACGCCCCGTTGACCGACGTGTAGCCGCCAGCGGCTCCCCACGCGTTCGCTGACGGGAGGAGGCCCAGTGTTACTGCGGCGCCTAGCACGGCGCTCGTAACACACCATCGTCTCCCCACAGGCATGCCCCACCCTCCCCACAGGGTCCCTACAGACCCTGCCCCCACCGTGACTGATCTCTTACAGAACGTGCACATGACGTAAACACGAGATCAAGTGCAGGTCTAGCCGGTCACAAGCGGACATCCGAGATCAGAGAAGTCAAACAGATCAGAACACTCCGTGATATGAAACACACAAAACACACGAGAGGTGACCGGATCTGGACACTCTCCGGATTCGAAATATGCCTTACGGAACACAGAGGCGGTCGCCCTCATACGTCCAATGAACAGGCAACATGATGTCCCTGGCACTTTCTTCGAAGACCCATCCAGCATCCTGACTGAAAGCGGCCGTTCGTCAGTCAAGGGCGTCAACAACCCGTCCACACGGTGACAGGCGCTGCAACCAATCCCCCGTGCGCCATCGATGTCGCGTCGTCGCAGCGATGACACACTCCCGCTGGCCGTTCCCACAGCCCGTTCTCGACCGTCATCACAGCCCAGACGACCGAAGAGGGTGCAGCACAAATGGCACCACCAGCGCCGACTCTCAACACACACCTACATGCGCGCTCGATACGTCTCCACGCGAAGCGCGCAGGACCTGGCGCAGCTGTTCCATGCCGCCCAGTGGCCCACGACGGAGGCGCTGGCACCGAGCTGGAACATCGCGCCGACCCACGAGGTGTGGGCCGTCCTGGAACGTGCCCCGCGCGACGACGGCGGTGCCGCGGCACCGCTGAGGGAACTGCGGGCGCTGCGCTGGGGCCTGGTGCCGTCCTGGGCGAAGGAGCCGAAGGCCGGCACGCTAATGATCAACGCTCGGGTGGAGACCGACTACGAGAAACCGGCGGATTTCGCCCTCGATGCCGCTTCACAGAACATCGGTTCCCTACCGCACGAGGCCGCGGGCTGGCTCAGCAACGCCTACGCGGGGCTTCACCGTGGCACGCTCCCCCCACACCGGCGGCGCAACCTCCGGGTTCTCATCTGGCAGATCCTCACCCAGCCGTGGGTCACGACATCCTTGCTTCCGTTCGTCCTGGCGGGTCTACGCACGGGTATGGACGCCGTCGCCGACAGTGACGCCTCGCTGCGGACCGCGCTCGCCCAGTACTACGGCCCCCTCGTGGACGAGTTGGGCCACATCACCGCAGCCGGTGTGCTGATGAGTCTGTTCACCCTCACCGACGAGAAAGACAAGGCCGCTGCGGCCCGTACCGTGCTGACCCTTCCCGGCCGGTGAGGCGAGCGCCGCGAAGATGACCAGCAGCCGCAAACTGCGCAGCACAAAGGCCGCTCAGGTGAGGAGGGCGGCGAGGACGCCGGCCAAGGTGGCGGCGAGGACGAACCCCCGGCGGGCGGCCTCACCACCGCGCATCCCCGCCCGCAACCCCGGGGACACATCACGCTGCACCGCCCGGTACAGCATCGCCAAAGACGGCGCCGCCCCACCGGCCGCGGCCGCCTCAGCCACCAACTCCCGGTGCAACCCGGCCACGCTCCCCCGGTGAAACGCAAGCCGACGGCCCAGCTGCGGCGTGAGCGTGAACCGGCAGCGCTCAGCCCGTTCCAGACGGCCGCCCTCCCGCGCTGCGGCAAGCCACCGGCGCACCGTCCGCTCGGACACCCCCAGCGTGTCAGCGGCCATCCGCCGATGCCCGGCCGTCAACCCTCCTCGGGATTCAAGCGCCAGCAGCTGACGCACCGCGACCGGCCGCAGCACCCCGGCATCCGCCGCAGCCCCCACCAACACGCTCCCCCACCGCAACGGGCACCAGCCCACCGGGAATGATCAAGAAGGGAGCCTACTCCATTGGATCCTACAGATTTTTGACCAGCTGATTCTCAATGACTGACCAACTGCCCTCACCTCGCTGTCCAGCTCCAACACCCTTCCCCATCACCCCGAACACCTTGCAAGACAAGCCGGTCAGCCCACTCAACCACATCCACCCGGCTGGACACCGAAATGAGAACCACACCGGACAAAAACGCGAGAACACCCACCTCGGATGCGTACGGGACCCTCGCGAAGGTGCTCGGGGCGCTGCGGGCGCACGATGCCGACACGATCGAAGCTCTTGCCGATCCCCGGCAGCGCAGCGGACGCCAGACCGGCGACAAGGCCACCCAAGTACCGCTGTCTGCGGCCATGTTGGACTCCGACGACGAGGCTCAGGACCAGGCCGACGAGCACGACCAGGACGGGGACCGGGGCCGGGGCCTGGGCCGGGGTGAGGGTGGCGAGGACGGCCGTGCCGAGGACGCGGCGGACGGCAGCGGCCGGGGTGGGGTGTGGGTGAGCCAGGCAGCGGCGGGTCTGCTGCGGTTCAGCACGCCGCGCGATTCCGCGTTGGTGGCGCAGTTCGTGCGCCTGCGGGTGATCGACCCGGAGAAGGCGTACTGGCGGCGCGGGATCGCGGCGGCCACCCGGTGGCGGCCCGAGAACGGCGGCGGGCAACTGCGGGTGCCGTACGACTACGTGATGGGCAAGGACGAAGGCGAGAGCGGGGGCAGGGGTGGGTCGGCCAGCGCGGTCGCCGGGTTTCCGCTCGGGCGGTGGCTCGCCGACCTACGCCGCTACTACGGCGCCGGGACCCTGGAAGCCTCCCGCGTCGCGCAGCTCGACGCGCTGGGCATGGTGTGGTCCCACCACGATGTCGCGTGGGAGGAAGGGCTCACGGTCGCCCGGTCTTGGGCCGCCGCACACGGGCACTTCCTGCCCCCCGTGAACGCGGTCGGGGATGGCGGCTACCCGATCGGGGTGTGGGCGAAGAACAGGCGTGCGGAGGCCCGCAGGGCCCTGGAGGACGCCGAGCGGCGCGCCGCCGGTGAAAACCCGTGCCCGTGGGCGCTGGTGAGCTGCCAGAGAGCCGTCTGGCGGCTTTGGAGGCCATCGACCCGGGATGGTGCCCGCTGGGGTGGACCGTGGCATGGCAGCGCTGTTTCACCCTCGCCCGCACCCACGTCCGCGCCGGGGGCACCCTCCCCGAGCGGGCGGGTGAACTCGTTGTGCAGGGCGAGGATCTCGGGGCGTGGACGGCGGCGCAGCGGCAGGGGTGGGACAAGCTGTCCCCCGCGCAGCAGTGGCTCCTCGGCAGCACCCTCGGGCTGGAGTCCGCCGGCTCCGCGGAGCGCCCGGCCAAGCTCACCGCCGATGGCAAGTGGGCGCTGAACCTGCGCGCGGCCCGGCAGTTCCACGCCCGCGAGGGGCACTTGCGCCCCGGCCGGAAGCATGTCGAGCGCCTGGACGTCGACGGCCAGCAGGTCGACATCAAGCTCGGGACGTTCCTGGACAACACCCGGCGCCGGGCCGACAAGCTCACCCCCGAGCGACGCGCCGAGCTGGACCAGCTCGGGATGCGCTGGTAGCCCGACCGGACGCCGGGGTGGCGGGCAGCGAGCGCCCGCCGCCCCTCAGTGCCAGCATCTCGGGAATCCAGCCGTAAACACGAAACACCCCCGGGCCAATTCACGCCCGAGGGTGTTTCCCTGCACTCCGGATTTACGCGGCCCGCTCCCGCTCCTTCTTCCGCCGATTAACGATCGTGGCGGAACGTCCGGCGAATTCACCGATACGGCGCTGCGTCCATTCCTGGGTGAGGCCGTAGGCGTCAGTCGCCGGTGTTGGTTGCCCAGACAGGCCGGCCAGCGTTGTCGTAGACGACGACATTGCCGTCGTCCTGGACAGCGAGGTAGGCACCCTTGTGCCAGGTATCGGCCGCCCAGACCGGGTTCCCGGAGCTGTCGTAGACCACGAAGTTGCCGTCTTCCTGGAAGACAGCGCAGTTGCCGCGGCTCCACGTGTTGGGAGCCTGCCACACAGGACGCCCGTCCTTGTAGAGGACGAAGTTGCCGTCTTCCTGCATACGCAGGGCCGCGCGCCCGTTGCCCGACGTCCACGCCTGGTTCCTGCAGATCGTCGCACGCGGCCGGATGATGTGATCACTGCTCGGACGCGTGACCGCCCCCGGCCCCGCAACCCGGGCCGGCACCCCTGCGGGGCCCCACGGGGCCACCGCCTGCGCGCTGGCCGCGCCCGCGCCGGCAAAAGCCAGCACTCCGGCCACAACATACACAGCCCTACGAAGGTTCATCACGACCCACACTCCTTCAACGGCGCCAACGAGTAGTCGAATGATTACAAAGAGCGATGCTGTTCCGTGCGGAAATCGCGTCGCCTTCACACGAACGAGTACGGAAACGTCCGGGCCGCGTGGGAACCCACACAAGAGATGCCACAGGAGTTTTCGGCGGGACTGGGCCACGCCTCCCGGAGCCTTCAGGCCGCGGGGTCAGGTGGGTACGGCGGCCGAGGGCGCGGGCCACATGCCGGAGAAGGGGCGAGCGATGCGGTTGATGACCAGGCCGCGGTAGTGCGGGGTCGGTGAGGAGGTGCGGTTCGGCGCCGGAGGCGCAGCCTGCGGGCAGGCCGGATGGTCTGCCGGTCGGGCGCGGCTTGCGCGGGGATGTCGGCGCGGGATCGAGGCGGCCACCCGGTGGCGGCGGGAGAACGGCGGCGGGCAACTGCGGGTACCGTACGACTACGTGATGGGCGAGGACGAGTCAGCTGGCACGGGGTTCCCGCTCGGGCGGTGGCTCGCCGACCAGCGGCGCTACTACGGCGCCGGGACCCTGGAAGCCTCCCGCGTCGCGCAGCTCGAAGCACTCGGCATGGTCTGGTCCCACCACGACGTCGCCTGGGAGGAAGGGCTCACGGTTGAGCCGAAGCACGATAGTTGTCACCAAGGCGGCGCGTTGTCACCAGGACTGGGGGAACGGAGCACGCTGGGCATGCCGCCGGGCTGCGGAGCAGCTCAGGCCGCTGCGGCGTGCACCAGCCGGTGACAACCGCGATGCCTCGCGGGCTGCTGGTGACAAGTAGCGTGCCGCATCGGTGACAACCAGCGTGCTTCGTCCGGCTGAAGCCCTCGTCGAACACGCAGCCACCCTCGGCATCGACATGGAAGTCGTCCAACGCACCCCCGGCACCAGAGGATTCACCCCGATCCCGAAACGCTGGGCGGTCGAGCGGACCTACGGCTGGCTGATGCTCCACCGCCGCCTGGCCCGCGACTACGAATCCCTCCCGGCCCACTCTGAAGCCGTGATCCATCTCGCCATGACCGACCTCATGGCCCGCCGCCTCACCGACGAGAACACCATCTCCTGGCGCGACCCCGCAAAGCCACATCAACCACAGATTCCGGGATGAAACAACGGGATAAAATGACCTCTCAGGATGCCGTCAAGGGGAAGACGCCTGTTCGTGCCCGTCATGACCAGTGCGGCGTGTGTGCGCGGATGACCGGCCGGCCGCGCATGAACCTGGTTCCGCTCATCAGCTCCCCTTGGAATCGGTCATCTAGGCTGGCGCGGTGACTGATGAGCAGGAGCGGGTGCAGCCGTCGGGAGTGTGGGCCACGGCGGTGGGGGTGGCCAGGGTGCGGGCGCTGGAGACCGAGCGGGAGAACGCGCTGTTCCGCGACCCGCTGGCACAGGCCTTCGCAACCGCCGGCGGCCTATGGCCCTCCTCGCCGCCGCTGCCCGATGACGAGGCCGCGCGCCGCCGCCGGCTGGCCGTGTCGTTCTCCATCGTCATCCGGACGAAGTTCCTCGACGACCTGTTGCAGCAGGCCTCCGCGTCCGGGGTCCGGCAGGTCGTGCTGCTCGGCGCCGGCATGGACAGCCGGGCCTTCCGGATGGACTGGCCCGAGGGCACCCGGCTCTTCGAGGTCGACACCGCCACCCCACTGGAGTTCAAGGCTTCGGTGCTGCGCCAGGAGCGGGCCGTCGCACGCTGCGAGCGGATCATCGTCGCGGTGGATCTGCGTGAGGACTGGCCAGGCGCGCTGGCCGCCGCAGGGCACGACCCGGCGGTGCCGACCGTGTGGATCG
>NZ_BMUI01000066.1 GCF_014650115.1 Streptomyces olivaceoviridis
GTCGACGCCGTCCCAGGCGACGGTGTCCCGGTCGATCCACACCGCCTTGGAGGTGGTCGGGTCCAGCGCGGCGGCGCTGCCGGCCGGCTGGGGCAGCAGGTACTGCTCCTGGCCGTTCACCAGCCAGACCTCGTTGCCGCTGGCCTTGAGGTCCAGGGACTGGTCGGCCGGGAGATCCTTCTCGTCGCCCTTGTGGATGATGTAGCCGAGACTGGTGGCACCCTCGGTGAGCGGCACCTCGAAGACCGCGCCATAGGCATCAGTCTTCACCGGCTCCAGCGGGTCCGACCAGTCGGTGGGGTGCGCGGCACCCGTCCAGACGTGCAGGCCCCAGCCGTCGTAGTTCCCGTCGGCGCGGTGGTAGTGCAGGACCGCCTTGGACTTGTCCTGGGCGGGATAGTCGGGCCGTTCCGTGCGTACCTCGGCCTTGCCCTGCTCGATCCACACCTCCCCCGTCCTGGTGACGTCGATGGACCGGTCGGCGGAGACGTCCTTGGTGCCGTCCTTGTCGATGACCAGGAAGCCGACCTTGGAGGCGCCGGGCTTGAGCCTGACGTAGGCGAAGGCGCCGTAGGCGTCCCGGCCCGTGAAGGGTTGGCTGGCCGGCCAGTTCGTGGCCTCGCCGTCGGCGAGGTCGCCCCAGGCGTACAGGCCCCAGTCGGCGTACTCGCCGTCCGTGCGCTGGTAGTGGACGATCGCGTAGTCCCGGGAGGAGGCCGTGGGGACCTCGGGCGCGGGCGGGGTGCCGGTGGTGCTGCTCGCCGTGGCGCTCGCGGTGCGCCCGGCCGAGTCGATGACGACGGCCTTGTAGCGCAGGGCGGTGCCGGCGGGCACGTCCCTGCCGAGGGTCTGGGTGACCTGGTAGGGGGCGTGGTCGGCGGAGCCGAGCGTCTTCCACGTGCCGTTTCCGACCTGGGCGGCGAAGACGACCCGGTTGAGCTGTCCGCCGTCGACGCCGGCCTTGAGGACGACCGTCCCGGTGGCACCGGCGGCCGGGGCGGCCAGGGTGATCACCGGCTTGGTGGCGGGCTTGTCGAGGGTGCCGGCGGCCTTGTAGACGACGGCGGAACCGGCCGGGACGGTGACGGTGACCTTCCTGTCGCCGTCGGACGTCACCGGGCCGGTGGCCCCGTAGACGCCCCGGTACGGCATGTCCGCGGATCCGGTCGCGAAGGTCGCCGTCTTCTCGGAGTCGGCGTTGTTGAACGCGACGACGTACTCCTGGCCCGTCCGGGCGTCGGTGCGCGTGACGGCGTAGACACCGGGCCCGTCGGCCGCGTACCGCTCGGTCTGCACTCCGTCGGTCAGGGCCGGGTTGGCCTTGCGGAGCCCCGCGAGCGCGGCGATCCGCCGGTACAGCGGGGCCTTGGTGTCGTAGGCGGCGCTCGCGTGGGTGCGGTCGGTGCCGATCTCGTCGTCGTCCAGGTAGTCGGCGACCTGGGAGGCGAACATGGTCTGGCGGGCGTCCTTGTCGCCGCCGGAGCCGGTGAAGCCCTGCTCGTCGCCGTAGTAGACGACCGGGTTGCCCCGGCTGAGGAACATCAGCTCGTTGGCGAGCCTGTCCTTCTTCAGGATCTCGGCGTCGGTGGCCTTCGGGTTGTCCTGCTTCAGGAAGTACCCGATGCGGCCCATGTCGTGGTTGCCGAGGAAGGTGACCTGTTCGTAGGCGTTGGCCTTGTCGGTCGTGTACGTGTAGTCGTCACCGAAGACGCTCGCCAGCTTGCGCGCGCTGCCGCCCTGGGAGGCGTAGGCGCGGGCCGCGTCCTGGAAGGGGAAGTCGAGGGTGGCGTCCAGGCGGCCCTGGGTGACGTACGGGGAGGTGACGGCGGTGTCGGCGGAGTAGACCTCGCCGAACATGAAGAAGTCCTTCCGTCCGCGCCCGGCCGCGTACCGGTCCAGCGCGGTCGCCCACTGGGTCCAGAACTCCATGTTCACGTGCTTGACGGTGTCGATCCGGAAGCCGTCGACGGCGAAGTCCCGCACCCACCGCTCGTAGATCTTCTCCATGCCGTGGACGACCTCGGGGCGCTCGGTCCACAGGTCGTCCAGGCCGGAGAAGTCGCCGTAGGTGGTGGACTCGCCGGCGTACGTCGAGTCGCCCCGGTTGTGGTACATCGTCGGGTCGTTGAGCCAGGCCGGGACCTTGCTCCCGCTCGTGGCCCTCGGGGTGTACGGGAAGGAGGCGCCGGAGACGGCCGGGAACTTCCGGCCGCCGTCGGCGTAGTCGGCGTCGTCGAAGGGCTCGCCGTCCTTGGTGAGGTAGGGGAAGGCGCCCTTGGACAGGTAGTCGTAGGACTTCTCGTCGTAGTCCACGACGTCGGCGGTGTGGTTGGTGATGACGTCGAAGAAGACCTTCATGCCCTTGGCGTGGGCCTTGGAGATGAGGGACTTGAGGTCGTCGTTGGTGCCGAAGTGCGGGTCGACCTGGGTGAAGTCGGTGATCCAGTAACCGTGGTAGCCGGCGGAGGCTTTGCTGCCGGTGCCCTGCACGGGGCGGTTCTTGAAGATCGGCGCCAGCCAGATGGCCGTGGTGCCGAGCCCCTTGATGTAGTCCAGCCGCTTCGTCAGGCCCTTGAGGTCGCCGCCCTGGTAGAAGCCCTTGTCGGTGGGGTCGTACCCGGTGGACAGGCGGGAACCGGTCAGGCCGCCCCTGTCGTTGGAGGTGTCCCCGTTGGCGAAGCGGTCCGGCAGGACGAAGTAGAACTGCTCGCGGGTGGCGTCGTGCCGGGCGGGTACGGCGGCGAGCCGCGCGTCCGAGGGGGGCGCGGGCGGGCCGGCCGCATGGGCGGCCAGCGGCTGGAGCAGCGCGGCGGCGAGGGCCGCGGCGGTGACGGCCGCGGCCCGTCGGCGGTGCGGGGTACGGCGCCTGCGCGGCGCCGGCCGTCTCGGTATCACAGGTGATGACTCCTTGCGGGGGTGGCTGAGGGTTTGCGGCAAGGGGCGTGAAACCTCCCGCAAGAGGTTCCACGCTCCGTCAGGCGAAGGCTCAGCAGCTCGACTTGCCGGCGTAGAGCGCGAGGGCCGTGTTCGAGCCGAGGGTGGCGGTGAACTGCCCGCTGGAGTTCACCGTCACCGGGGTGTTGTTCTGGACGTCGCAGTACGTCCCGGCCGGGAGGGACGTCTGGTAGGTGCGGGTCAGGGACGAGGACTCGTGATTGATCGCCACGTAGCCCTTGGTGCCGCGGCCGAACGCGATCGCGTTGTTGCCGTTGTCCCACCAGTGGGTGACCGCCTGTCCGCGGGTCGCGTTGCGGAAGGCGACCATGGACTTGATCTCCGGCCAGGCGTGCTGGCACTTCCAGCCGTCCTGCCAGCAGGCGTTCACCTGGCCGCCGCTGGGCGGGCCGGCGTCGGCGTCCGACCACTCGTAGCCGGAGTTGACGTCCGGGGCGCCGTACGGCCAGGCGAGCATGAAGACGTTGGCCAGGGTGTAGTCGGCGCCGCTCTTGTAGTTCAGCGTGCTGCCGTTGCGCTCGGTGTCGTGGTTGTCGACGAAGACGCCCGCGACCGAGCTGCCCAGATAGCCCCAGCCCTCGCCGTAGTTGGTGAGGTAGGCCAGCTTCTCGCTGGTGAAGACGCGCTTGAGGTCGTAGGCGTAGCGGAACTCCTGGACGTCTCCGTTGCCGGTGTACTCGGAGGGCTGGACGGCCTCTCCCGCGCCGTAGATGACCTCCTGCTTCCAGTAGGCGGACGGGTTGGTCAGGCGGCTCTTGATGTTCGTCAGGTCACCGGCCGGGATGTGCTTGGCCGCGTCGATGCGGAAGCCGTCGACGCCGAGGGTGAGGAGGTCGTTCAGGTAGCCGGCGATGGTCTTGCGGACGTACTCCTCGCCGGTGTCGAGGTCGGCGAGGCCGACGAGTTCGCAGTGCTGCACGTTCCAGCGGTCGGAGTAGTTCGACACCTGGGAGGTGCAGTCGTCGACGTCGTGGACCGAGTACAGGCCCGGGTAGTCGTACTTCGTGTACGACGAGCCTCCGGTGCCGGTGCCGCTGCCCGCCGACATGTGGTTGATCACGGTGTCCACGACGACCTTCACACCGGCCGCGTGACAGGTGTTCACCATGTTCCGGAACGCCGTGCGGTCGCCGAGGCGGCCCGCGATCCTGTAGGACACGGGCTGGTACGACGTCCACCACTGCGCCCCCTGTATGTGCTCGGCGGGCGGGGAGACCTGGACGTATCCGTAGCCGGCGGGGCCGAGGGCGCTGGTGCACTCCTTGGCCACCGAGGCGTAGTTCCACTCGAAGAGGACGGCGGTGACGTCCTTGGTGCCGGGCGGGGAGGCCTCGGCGGCCGTCGGGGTCATGCCAACCAGAGCGGCGGCTGTGAGGGCGACCGCCGTGGGGAGCGTTCTGCGTGCCATGTGGGGTTCCTTCGACGTTGAAGGCGACGGGACCGCTGAAGGCTCTTGCTGAAACATTTCAGCAAGCTTGCGGTGACGCAGATGTTAAAGGCCCGCTGGCCGAAAGGCAGCGGGCCGTTGTGAACTTGATGCAAGAACTTTCAGACGGGGGCTCAGAACCGGCCCCGTGTCCGGCTGTCAGTCCGTCGTCGTCCACCAGACCGTGGTGTCGGCGGGCACCTTCGTCTCGCCGTCCGCCTCGGTCACCTCACCGCTGGTGAGCAGGACGCGGCCGTACGACGGGGTCGTCACCGACTCGCCCGTGGTGTTCGCGACGCACACGAAGCCGCCGCGCCGGAAGGCCAGGACGCCCTCGGGCGCCCGCAGCCACTCCACCGCCTCCCCCGCGCCGAGGTCCGGGTGGGCGCGGCGCGCGCGCAGCGCGGCCCGGTACAGCTCCAGCGTGGAGCCGGGGGCGCCGGTCTGCGCCGCCACGCTCAGCCCGGCCCAGTCGGCGGGCTGCGGCAGCCAGCTGCCGCCGCTGCCGAAGCCGTAGGAGGAGCCCTCGCGGGTCCACGGGATCGGGACGCGGCAGCCGTCGCGGAAGCCGTCCTGGCCGGCGCCCCGGAAGTACGCCGGGTCCTGGCGCACCTCGTCGGGCAGGTCCACGACGTCCGGGAGGCCCAGTTCCTCGCCCTGGTAGATGTACGCCGAGCCGGGCAGGGCGAGCATCAGGAGGGTGGCCGCGCGGGCGCGGCGCAGGCCCAGCTCCCGGTCCCCGGCGGTGCGGATCTGGGTGCCGAGGCCGGGCGGGTTGGCGAAGCGGGTGGCGTGCCGGGTGACGTCGTGGTTGGACAGCACCCAGGTGGCGGGGGCGCCGACCGGGCGCATGGCCTCCAGGGTGCGGTCGATGACCGTCCGCAGCTCCTCCGCGTCCCACTCCGTGCTCAGGTACTGGAAGTTGAAGGCCTGGTGGAGTTCGTCGGGGCGGACGTAGTTCGCGGTGCGCTCGACGGTCGGGGTCCACGCCTCGGCGACGAAGATCCTCTCCCCCGCGTACTCGTCGAGGATCTTGCGCCACTGGCGGTAGATCTCGTGCACGCCGTCCTGGTCGAAGAACGGCATGACATCGTTGCCCAGCAGCTTGAGCTGGTCGTGGGCGCCGAGGTCGGGCAGGCCGTCGGCCTTGACCAGGCCGTGGGCGACGTCGATGCGGAAGCCGTCCACGCCCATGTCCAGCCAGAAGCGGAGGATGGAGCGGAACTCGTCGCCGACGGCCGGGTGGTTCCAGTTGAAGTCGGGCTGCTCGGGGGCGAAGAGGTGCAGGTACCACTCCCCGTCGGCCACACGCGTCCAGGCCGGGCCGCCGAAGATGGACTCCCAGTCGTTGGGCGGGAGTTCGCCGTCCTTCCCCTTGCCGGGGCGGAAGTGGTAGCGCTCGCGGAGCGGGGAGCCGGGGCCCTCGGCGAGGGCGCGCTTGAACCACTCGTGCTGGTCGGAGGAGTGGTTCGGGACCAGGTCCACGATGATGCGCAGGCCGTGCGCGTGGGCGTCGCGGATGAGCGCGTCGGCGTCCAGCAGCGAGCCGAACATCGGGTCCACGGCGCGGTAGTCGGCGACGTCGTAGCCGGCGTCGGCCTGCGGGGAGGCGTAGAAGGGGCTGAGCCACACGGCGTCGACGCCGAGGTCACGCAAGTAGGGCAGGCGGGAGCGTACGCCCTCCAGGTCGCCCATGCCGTCGCCGTTGCTGTCGGCGAAACTGCGCGGGTAGACCTGGTAGATGACCGCGTCCCGCCACCAGTCGCGGCGGTCGGCGACGGTGACGGCGGAGTGGCGGGCCGGTGCGGCAGGGTGCTGCTGGCTCATGGCGTCCTTGATACGTAACGGGGGCATGGTGGGCGGTCGGTGGGTACGGCGGTGAGGCGGGCCGCGGTGACAGCGGGGTCTGGGGGTCCCCCCGGGTCGGGCGAAGCCGAGAGCTGGGGGAGGCACCGCGGCCGCCTGGTCGGTGCGGGCGTCAGCCCTTGGTGCCGCCGGCGGTGAGACCGGTGACGAGGTTCTTCTGCACGAGGTAGAAGAACACGGTCACGGGTATCGCGATCAGCACCGCGGTGGCGGCCATGTAGTTCCACTGGGCGTCGTGCTCGCTGACGAAGGTCTGGAGGCCGACGGCGAAGGTGTACTTGGAGTCGTCCAGCAGGAAGGTGGTCGCGAAGGCGACCTCGCCGACGGCGGTGATGAAGTTGTAGAACGCGGCCACGGCCAGGCCCGGCCGGGCCAGCGGCAGGATGAGCCGGAAGAAGGTGCCGAAGGGGCTGAGCCCGTCGACGCGTCCGGCCTCGTCGATCTCGAAGGGGATGGTGTCGAAGTACCCCTTGAGCAGCCAGGCGCTGTACGGCACGGCGGTGGAGCAGTTGATGATGATCAGCGCCCAGTAGGTGTCGATGAGACCGAGCTCGCTGAAGATCTCGTACATCGGCACGATCAGGATGGCGATGGGGAATGCCTGCGTGAGCAGCAGGACCCACATCAGCTGCTTGTAGCCGGGGAAGCGCATGCGGGAGACCGCGTAGCCGGTGGTGGCGGCGACGAAGACACCGATGAGCGTCGTGCCGAGGGCCACGATCATCGTCGACTTGAACCAGTCGAGGAACCCGGTGTGCTCCAGCACGAAGCTGTAGTTGGAGAAGCTGAACTTGCCCGCGATGTCGGCCGGGTGCAGGTAGTCCTCCTTGTCCGGGCCGAGGGACAGGTAGAACAGCCAGGCCACCGGGGCCAGGGCGATCAGGCTCGCCACGGCGAGGCCGCCGTGCAGCAGGGCGGCGCCGGCCGCGCCGCGCTCGCCGCGCCGGCGCACGCGGCTCCGGGGCGCGGCGGCGGGGGCCGGGGCGGTCTCGGTCTTGTCCAGGGTCGTGGTGCTCATGGCGGCGGCTCCTGCGGCGTCAGACGGCGAGCTGGTCATTGCGCTTCAGCCAGCGGAAGTAGAAGGAGGTGAAGACGGTCAGGATCGACAGCAGCAGCACGCCGTACGCGGCGGACTGGGCGAAGTCGCGCGGCTGCTGGCCGAAGCCGAGCTGGTAGGCCCAGGTGACGAGGATCTGGGCGTCCGGGGCGGAGTTCTTGCCGAACAGCAGGAAGATGATGACGAACTGGTTGAAGGTCCAGATGATGCCGAGCAGCACGACGGTGGAGCTGACCGAGCGCAGGCCGGGCAGGGTGACGTGCCGGAAGCGCTGCCAGGCACTGGCGCCGTCCATCTCGGCGGCCTCGTAGAGCGAGGAGTCGATGGACTGGAGGCCGCCGAGCAGGGACAGCATCATGAACGGCACACCGCACCAGGTGTTGACCATGATCGCGGAGAACCGCTGCCAGAAGGTGTCCTCCAGCCACTCCGGCTGGGGCAGGTGGAGCGAGCCGAGGATCTGGTTGAGCACGCCGGAGTCGGCGAGCATGATCCGCCAGGAGAAGACGGTGACGAAGGTCGGCACGGCCCACGGCAGGACGAGCAGCAGCCGGTAGACGGTACGGCCGCGCAGCTTCTGGTTGAGCATGAGCGCGAGACCGAGACCGATGCCGTAGTGCAGGGCGACGCAGGCGACCGTCCAGAACACGGTCCACAGGAAGTGCGACCAGAAGCGGTCGTACGCCGTCGGGCCGAACAGGATGTCCCGGTAGTTGTCCAGGCCGATGAACTTGTAGGTGGCGTCGATGTGGTTGACGCCGATCGTGCGGGCCGAGTTCAGGCTGTTGGCGTCGGTGAGGGTGAGGTAGAAGCCCCGCACCAGCGGGTAGCCCACGAGGACGCCGAGCACGACGACCACCGGGGCGATCATCGCGTAGGCGTACCAGTACTTCTGGAAACCGTTTCGGACGCGCTGCCCCAGCCCGGGCCGCGGCGCGCGGTCACCGCGGCGCTTGCCGGTCGCGCGGTCGATGGCGACTGTCATGGTTCGACACCTTCAAGAGATCAAGGGGTTGGGCCGGGCACAGGGCGGTGGCCGTCGGATCCTTCCCCCCGTTCGCTCAGGAAGGATCCGACGGCCACGCGGGCTTACTTGCTGAAGCCGCTCACCAGCTTGGAGATGGCCAGCTCGGCGTTGCCCAGGCCCGTGTCCAGCGACTCCTTGCCGCTGGCGACCTTGGGCAGCTCGGTGTCGAGCGGACCCCACAGGGAGCTGTACTCGGGCAGCGCCGGGCGGGGCTGGGCGGCGGCGAGGACGCCCTGGTAGCCGGCGATGCCCGGGTCGGCCTTGACCTTGTCGGTGTAGGCGTCGGAGCGGGTGGGCAGGGTGGAGTTCTTCAGCGCGATGGTCTCCTGGGACTGCGCCGAGGTCATGAACTTGACGAACTTCAGCGCCGCCGCCTGGTGGGCCTTGTCCGAACCGGCGTAGACCGAGAGGTTGTGGCCGCCCGTCGGGGCGCCCGCCTTGCCGGCGGAGCCGGCCGGGACGGTGGCGATGCCGAGGTTGGACTTGTCCTGGAAGGCGCTGCCCTTGTAGAAGTTCGTGATCTCCCAGGGGCCCTGGATGATCGCGGCGACCTTGCCGTTGACGAACGCGTCCTGGATGTGGGCGTAGGCGTCGGCGGTGGCATCGGCCTTGTGCAGGCCCTTGCCGGAGAACAGGCTCAGCCAGGTGCCATAGCCCTTCTTGGCGGCGGGCGAGTTCACGGTGATCTTCTTGGCGGCGGCGTCGACGGTGTCGGTGCCCTCGCCGTAGAGGAAGGGCTGGGCGTAGTAGGCCTGGGTGGAGCCCCAGTAGCCGTCGACCCCGGCCTTGTCCTCGATCTTGGCGGCGTCGGCCTTCAGCTCGTCCCAGGTCTTGGGGGCCTCGGTGATGCCGGCCTTCTTGAACAGGGCCTTGTTGTAGACCAGCGCGAGGGTGTCGGTGACCAGCGGCACGCCGTAGGTCTTGCCCTCGTACTGGGCCTGCTTGATCAGGTTCGGCTCGAACTTGCCCTGGTCGGCGAGGGCATCGGTGCCGTCGAGGGGCAGGAAGAAGCCCTTCTTGGCGAAGGCGGGGGTCCAGCCGACCTCGGAGCGCAGCACGTCCGGGGCGCCCTTGGCGCCGGCCGCGGTGTCGAACTTGTTCTGCGCCTGGTCGAAGGGGACGTTGACGTACTTGACCTTGACGTCCTTGTTGGCAGCCTCGAACTGCTGGATCAGGGCCTTGTACGCCGGCGCCTCATTGGTGGCGTTGGAGGTGTCCCACCAGGTGATGGTGACCGGGCCGTCCGACTTTCCGCTGTCGCTGTCGCTCCCGCCGCACGCCGTCGCCGTCAGGGCGAGGGACGCCACCAGCGCGGAGGCCGCTATGCCACGCCGCATGAGTTCTCCTTGAGGGTTAAAGCCCGAGTGGTACAGGGGACGGTCCCGTCCGCCCCTGCGACTTGCCGACTGCGCCGTTGCCGCGGCCGGGCGACTGGGAACGTAACAGCCATGTAAGCGTTGCGAAAGACCTTGCAGAAAAAAAGTGCAAGGGGACACGATGGTTACCCCGTCGTGACCAGCCGTCGACCACGGCGCGACCCAGTGGTGCTGGCGTTGAGCGGTGATGACGACAGGTGTGCAAGACTTGCAAGCTCTTGCCACCGAGAATCCCGAGGGAGCGCGATGACGCAGCAACCCACGGCAGGCCGTACGCCCGCCCGCGCCCGGCGTCCGGCCGGTGTGCAAGGAGAGATACGACCGGTACAGTCCAGTGCCGTGACCACACGGCTTGCCGACATCGCTGCGCAGGCGGGGGTGAGCGAAGCGACCGTCAGCCGGGTCCTCAACGGGAAGCCGGGAGTCGCCGCCACCACCCGCCAGTCCGTGCTCGCCGCGCTGGACGTGCTGGGCTACGAGCGCCCGGTACGGCTGCGGCAGCGCAGCGAGGGCCTGGTGGGCCTGATCACGCCGGAGCTGGAGAACCCGATATTCCCGGCCCTGGCCCAGGTCATCGGCCAGGCGCTGACCCGTCAGGGCTACACGCCGGTGCTCGCCACGCAGACCCCGGGCGGATCGACCGAGGACGAGCTGACCGAGATGCTCGTGGACCGCGGGGTCGCCGGGATCATCTACGTCTCCGGGCTGCACGCGGACACCACCGCCGACATGCAGCGCTACGAGCGGCTGCGTGCCCAGGGCGTGCCGTACGTGCTGGTGGACGGGTTCTCGCCGAAGGTGCAGGCGCCGTTCATCTCCCCCGACGACCGGGCGGCGATGTCGCTGGCGGTCACGCACCTGGTGTCGCTGGGGCACACCCGGATCGGGCTGGCGCTCGGACCGAAGCGGTTCGTGCCCGTGCAGCGCAAGATCGAGGGCTTCGTCCGCGCGGTGCAGGACCAGCTGGGGCTGCCCGCCCAGACGGTCGAGACGGAGTTGGTCCAGCACTCGCTGTACACCCTGGAGGGTGGTCAGGCGGCGGCGACGGCGCTGATCGAGCGGGGCTGCACGGCGGTGGTCTGCGCCAGCGACATGATGGCGCTGGGCGCGATACGGGCGGCCCGGCAGCGGGGCCTGGAGGTGCCCCGGGACGTGTCGGTGGTCGGGTTCGACGACTCCCCGCTGATCGCCTTCACCGACCCGCCGCTGACCACGATCCGCAAGCCCGTCCCGGCCATGGGGCAGGCGGCGGTGCGCACGCTGCTGGAGGAGATCGGCGGGACACCGGCGCCGCACAGCGAGTTCGTGTTCATGCCGGAACTGGTGGTGCGCGGTTCCACCGCTTCGGCGCCGAATGTCCTCCGCACGTCGTAGAAGGTGCGCCGCGGACCCAACCTTGGGATGATCGGCCGAGGAAGCCTTGTCTGGCAGACTTTGTGCCTATGAGTGACTCGACCGTGACAGAGCCGGAAGGTCGCGAGGAGGTGGCCGTTCCGCGGGCCGTCACGGGCGAGGTCCCACGTGGTCCGCTGGGCCGGCTGCGGCGGCCGAGGCGGCCCCGGCTGTGGTTCGAGGTCCTTTTGATCGCGGTGAGTTACTGGACGTACTCGCTGATCCGCAACGCCGTGCCGGAGCAGCGGTCGGCGGCGCTGCGCAACGCGGACTGGATCTGGCGCACCGAGCACGCGCTGGGCATCGCCGTCGAGCAGTCCGTCAACCACGCCGCCAACTCGGTGACTTGGCTCATCATCGGGATGAACTACTACTACGCCACACTGCACTTCGTCGTCACCATCGGGGTGCTGGTGTGGCTCTACCGATGGCATCCCGGCCGCTACGCGGCGACCCGGATGGTGCTGTTCGCGACCACGGGCGTGGCCCTGGTCGGTTACCACCTGTTCCCGCTCGCGCCGCCCCGGCTGATGCGCGGCGGGCGCTTCGTGGACACCGTGACGGCCCACCACACCTGGGGCTCGATGGCCTCCGGCGACCTCAAGCACATGTCGAACCAGTACGCGGCGATGCCGTCGATGCACATCGGCTGGTCGCTGTGGTGCGGCCTGACGGTCTTCGCGCTGGCGTCGGTGCCGTGGGTGCGGGTGCTGGGGCTGCTGTATCCGACGGCCACCCTGCTGGTGATCGTCGCCACCGCCAACCACTTCTGGCTGGACGCGGTGGGCGGTGTGCTCTGCCTGACCTTCGGGTTCACGGTGGCCCGGGTGTGGTACGGCAGCCTGCCGCACGCGCTGCCCCGGCTGGTCCCGGCCCGGACCCCCGCGCCCGCTCAGGCCCTGTCGCCGTAGAACAGCTCCTCCACCACCGTGCGCGCCCGGCGCGTGGTACGGCGGTACGCGTCCAGCATGTCCCCGGCGTGCCCGGCGCCGTAGCCCAGGTAGCGGCCCACGGCGGCCAGCTCGCGCGGCTCGGTCGGGAAGGTGTCCCCGGCCCGGCCGCGGACCAGCATCACCGCGTTGCGCACCCGAGTGGCCAGCACCCACGCCTCGTCCAGGATCTCCGCGTCCTCGGCGGACAGCAGCCCGGCCTCGCGGGCGGCGGCCAGGGCCTGGCGGGTGCGGGTGGTGCGCAGGCCCGCCTCCTGGTGGCCGTGGCGCATCTGGAGGAGCTGGACCGTCCACTCCACGTCGGACAGCCCGCCGGGGCCGAGCTTGGTGTGCAGCTTGGGGTCGGCGCCGCGCGGCAGCCGCTCGGACTCCATGCGGGCCTTCAGCCGGCGGATCTCGCGGACCCCGTCCTCGGTGAGACCCTTGGCCGGGTGGCGCAGCGGGTCGATCAGCTCGACGAACCGCCGGCCCAGGTCCGCGTCGCCGGCGACCGGCTCGGCCCGCAGCAGCGCCTGTGACTCCCAGACCAGGGACCAGCGGCGGTAGTACGCCTCGTACGACTTCAGGGTGCGCACCAGCGGGCCCGACTTGCCCTCCGGGCGCAGGTCGGCGTCGATGAGCAGCGGCGGGTCGGCGCTGGGCAGCTGGAGCAGGCGGCGCATCTCGGCGACGACCTTGTTCGCGGCGGCCGACGCCTCGTGCTCGTCCACGCCGTCCTGCGGCTCGTGCACGAACAGCACGTCCGCGTCGGAGCCGTAGCCCAGCTCGTGCCCGCCGAAGCGGCCCATCCCGATGATCGCGAACCGGGTGGGCAGGGTGTCGCCCCAGCTCTCCCGGACCACCGCGCGCAGGGTGCCCGCCAGGGTCGCCTTGGTGAGGTCCGAGACGGCCGCGCCGACCCGGTCCACCAGGGCGCCCTGGTCGGCCTCGACGGGGCTGGTCTCGGTGCCGTAGGAGCCGACGATGTCGGCGGCGGCGGTGCGGAACAGCTCACGGCGGCGCACGCCACGGGCCGCGGTGACCCCCTGCGCGGCGTTCTCCGCGCGGCCCACGGCCGCCAGGATCTCCTGCTCCAGCGCGGCCCGCTGCCGCGGCGCGAGGCCGCCGCCGAGCGCCGCGGGGCCCGCTCCGCTGCCGTCGCCCAGCAGGGCCACCGCCTCGGGGGCGCGCATCAGCAGGTCGGGGGCGAGGCGGCCCGCCGACAGGACGCGGGCCAGGTTCTCGGCCGCCGCGCCCTCGTCGCGCAGCAGGCGCAGGTACCAGGGGGTCTTGCCGAGCGCGTCGGAGACCTTGCGGAAGTTCAACAGGCCGGCGTCCGGGTCGGCGGAGTCCGCGAACCAGCCGAGGAGGACCGGCAGCAGGGTGCGCTGGATCGCCGCCTTGCGGGTCACGCCGGAGGCCAGGGCCTCCAGGTGGCGCAGGGCGGCGGCCGGGTCGGCGTAGCCGAGCGCCACCAGGCGTTCGCGGGCCGCCTCCGGGCGCAGCCGGGCCTCGCCGGGGGCCAGTTGGGCGACCGCGTCGAGCAGCGGGCGGTAGAAGAGCTTCTCGTGCAGCCGGCGTACGACGCCGGTGTGCCGCTTCCACTCGCGGTTCAGCTCGGCCACCGGGTCGGCGCGCAGGCCCAGGGAGCGCCCGAGGCGGCGCAGGTCCGGCTCCGCCTCGGGCACGAGGTGGGTGCGGCGCAGGCGGTAGAGCTGGATGCGGTGCTCCATGGAGCGCAGGAAGCGGTACGCCTCGTCCAGGCGGGCGGCGTCCTCCCGGCCTACGTAGCCGCCCGCGGCGAGGGCCGTCAGGGCGTCCAGGGTGGTGCCGCTGCGCAGGGCGGGGTCGGTGCGGCCGTGCACCAGCTGGAGGAGCTGGACGGCGAATTCGACGTCCCTCAGGCCGCCGGGGCCCAGCTTGAGTTCGCGGTCGATCTCGGCCGCGGGGATGTTCTCGACCACCCGGCGGCGCATCTTCTGCACGTCCGCCACGAAGTTCTCGCGGTCCGCCGCCTTCCAGACGAGGGGTTCGAGGGCGTCGATGTACGCCTGGCCGAGCGCCTCGTCCCCGGCCACCGGGCGGGCCTTGAGCAGGGCCTGGAACTCCCAGGTCTTCGCCCAGCGTTGGTAGTAGGCGAGGTGGCTGCTGAGGGTGCGCACGAGGGGGCCGTTGCGGCCCTCGGGGCGGAGGTTGGCGTCGACCGGCCAGATGGAGCCCTCGACGGTGGTCTCCGAACAGATCCGCATCAGGTGCGAGGCGAGTTTCGTCGCGGCCTTCAGCGCCTGGGGTTCGGGGACGCCCTCGGCCGGCTCCGCCACGAAGATCACGTCCACGTCGGAGACGTAGTTCAGCTCGTGGCCGCCGCACTTGCCCATCGCGATCACCGCGAGGCGGCAGGCGGCGGCGTCCTCCGGGGCCGCGCGTTCGGCGAGGGACAGGGCCGCGCGGAGCGTGGCGGTGGCCAGGTCGGCGAGCTCCGCTGCCGCCTCGGCGACGTCCGTGGTGCCGCAGACGTCGCGGGCGGCGATGGAGAGCAGGCAGCGGCGGTAGGCGACGCGGAGCGAGACCGGGTCGGCGGCCTCCGCCAGGCCGCGCTCGAACTCCGCGACACCCGGGTGGAGGTCGTGCGGCTCGTAGGTGACCAGGGCCTGCCAGTCGCCGGGGTGGCGGGCGAGGTGGTCGGCGAGGGCGGCGGAGGCGCCGAGGATGCCGAGCAGGCGGTCGCGCAGGGGCTTGGCCGCGATGAGGGTGTCCAGCAGTTCCCGGTGGGCGGTGGGGGTGGGCTGGGCCTCCAGGAGGCCGACCAGGCCGTGCAGGGCGAGGTCGGGGTCGGCGGTGGCGCCGAGGGCTTCGAGGAGGACGGGGTCGTCTCGGACGGGGGCCAGTTCGGGGCCGTCGAGGAGGCGTTCGGCGGCGGACGGGTCGGTGAAGCCGTGCCGCAGCAGACGGGTGAAAGTGCTGCTTCTGCGCCCCGGCGTCATGTCCGTGGTCTCCCCTCGGATCCGCTGTCGTCCTGGCCAGAGCCTAACCGGAGGGGGCGGGGGGTGGCGGGTCGCGGTCCGGGGACTCCCGCGGGCGGGGCTTCGGGGGGCGGGCGTCGGGTGCCGGGTGCCGTGCGGCGGCTTGGGCGGGTGGGGCGGGGGGCGGAGCGCCGGGGGCCGGTCCAGTGCC
>NZ_BMUI01000067.1 GCF_014650115.1 Streptomyces olivaceoviridis
CGGTCACCTCCGCCATCCCGTCGCGCGTTCACAGCCCAGCAGACGACCTCGCCGACGTCGCCCTACGCAGCGATCGAGTCGCATCTCCCAATTGGCGGTCGAGTCGTCGCGGGGCTCCGGGTGGCCAAGCTCCTTGAGCCATCTGACGGTCTCACCCTCATCAGCCATGCCCAGAGCCCCTGGGTCCCACTGATCTTACGAATGATCATTTCGAACCCATCAGAAAGGTAGGGCACCCGCATGCCGACGGACCCGGTCGAACGATTCCTGGCGGCGCTGGACCCCCACCACCGGGAGGCCGTCGGCGCGCGGTCGCGCGAGGAACAGGAACGCCTCGCGGCGGCCTGGGAACGGGAACTGGAAGCGGACGACGAGCTGGACACGCTCGACGAGCTGTCCCCGCCGGCGGCGGAGGCCGAGGCGGCCCGCCGCGTCCTGGACCGCGACGCCGACTAGAACGCCGGCCGCCGGCACACCCGGCACCCGGTGCCCCGCATGCGGTCGGCCTCGCGGAATTCGGCGGAATCCCTTACGGCCGGCCTCGCGCCCTCGGCGTTAGGGTCGGCCGCGTGACACTCTCCATCGAAGAACGAGAGCGGTTTCTCGCGGAGCCTCACATCGGCGCGCTGTCGGTCGTGGAACGGCCGGACCGCGCCCCGCTGACGGTTCCCATCTGGTATCAGTACACGCCGGGTGGCGAGCTGTGGGTGCGCACCGGGGTCGATTCCCGCAAGGCACGGGCGATCCGCACCGCGGGGCGTTTCAGCCTGATGGTGCAGCGCACGGAGCCCACGGTGCGCTACGTGTCGGTCGAGGGCCCGGTCACCAGGACGGCCCCGGACAGTCACGAGCACTCCTGGGAGATGGCGGCCCGCTATCTGCCGCGGGAGAAGGTCGCCGGGTTCGTGGAGTACGACCGGGCCCGGCTCGGCGAGCACTTCCTCGTCTACATGCGGCCCGAGCACTGGGTCTGCGCCGACCTGGGAGCCGTCTGACGGCACGGGCGCCGGGCCGGCGCCCCCGCCCGCCCGGTGCCCTCGGTCAGTCCAGGCCCAGGCCCAGGCCCCGGTGGCCGGTGTCGTTCAGCTGGTCGAGGGTGAACCGGCCGGTCCAGGCGCGTTCGTCGTGCTCCTCGGGGAAGTCGCTCGGGCTGGACCCGGTGACGAACGCCTCCCGGACCAAGGCCGCGTACCTCTCGTTGCGGGGCACCAGGGGGCGGCGGGGATGTACATGACGTTGCCCCAGCCCTTCTGGTTCTCCACCGGGGCGACGCTGTGGACCATGTCGCAGTGCCACCAGACGGAGTCGCCGGCCCGGACGTCGGGGATCGGGGTCAGCGCCCGGTAGAGCATCGGGTGCCGGCGCCTGGTGACGGGGAAGACCTGGTTGGTGCGCACGCCGCACAGGGAGTCCTCGGGGACGTCCGGCAGCAGGGGGCGCAGCAGCAGGTAGGCCATGATCTCCGGGATCGGCACGGCGTGCAGCACGCCCTGGTCGGCGTCCATGTCGGACAGCGCGGTCCGGCCCTGGAAGGTGCGGAAGGCGGAGCACATGGTGGAGCCGGGGTACTGGGGGCCGGTGGTGCGGTGGGCCGCGTCCCAGGGGTCGTACCGCTCGGCGGTGCCGTCGAAGAGGTGGCGGAAGGTCTGCTGGTACTCGCGCGTCATCCACAGGTCCAGCGTGCCCGGGTCGCAGTGGGTGCCGAGGCCCGCGGAGTCGGTGCCCGGCGGGCGGCGGCGGATGCGGTCGGGGTAGAGCGCGTCGCGGTCCGGGTCGAACCACCGCGTGCCGTCGTGCGCACCCCTACAGGCTCGGCCAGTTCTCAGGTGGCCCGGGAAGCGCCGCGGTCCGTCCGAGCGCGTCCAGGACGGGCGCCGTCACGGTGTCCCACGGCCGTTCCAGGGCGCCGACGACGGTCTGGCGGGGGACTCCCGGGCCGGAGTCCGTGCTGCCGGAGCGGCCGTCGGCGAGCGCGGTGGTCGCTTCGAGGTACGGTCCGGTGCGCTCGACGGCCTGGCGAGGCGGTGTCCCCGGCGCGGAGTACACCGCCCGCTCGCTGCCTGGGTGGTACGGCGCTCAGGGCGCCCAGGGTGCCTCGACGGACCAGGTGGTGTCCTCGGTGAAGGTGCTCGGGTTGTCCCAGGTGTGGGTCCCGCCCTGCTGGGCCAGCCACAGTTCGGCGTTGATGTGCCGCAGGTACTGCCCGGGGAAGTTGGCCGCCGACAGCCGGATGCCGCCGTCGCCCTGGACGGGGCACCAGGTGGCGTCGGCCTTGTACAGGGCGGAGGTGTCGCCCCCCTCCCGACGGATCCGGAAGTCGCGGTGGCGCAGGTACTCACCGGGATGGTTGCGGGACTCGAAGGAGTAGCAGAGCTTGTTCGCCAGGCCCGGCCTCACCTTCCAGGTGGCGTCCTGCTTCAGCAGGTCGCCGCTGCCGGAATCGACCACCTCCGTGTAGCCGAGGCCGTTGTAGTGACGGATGTAGCGGTCGGTGTGGCCGGGTGTGGTGACGCGGATCGACACGTACTGCTCCAGGGGCAGCTTCACCGGCGGGCCGAGGGTGCGGGAGGCGGCGACGAGCGCCTGGTTGGCCGCGCGGACCCGGGACTCGTCGACCTTGACGACCCGGCGGTCGTAGGTCATCAGCCCGTTGGTCTCGTTCTCGACGTCGGTGATCTGGGTGTAGACGGACGCCGAGAGACCGCCGGCGGGCATGGCGCTCTCCCGGATGCCGTCGAGCAGGCCCACGAACCGGTCGTCGAGCGCGGACAGGCTCGGCTGGTCCTCGTAGCTGAAACCGCCGCCCGGGTACCACTCGTGGCCCTCGACCCGGTGGCCGAGACCGCCGTACTCCCCCAGCACCGAGGCCCGCACCGGTTCCGTCGGCGTGTTGCCCGGCCCGACGTAGTTGTGGTTGTCGACCACGTCACCGTTGCCGCCGTCCTGGGCGCCGCAGCAGTTGACGCCGCTCATGTTGTCCACGAGGCGCGAGGGGTCGTACGCCTTGACCATGTCCGCGATGCGCGCCTGGTCGTACTGGCCCCAGCCCTCGTTCTGGTCGACCCACTGGATGAGCGCGGGCGAGCTGCGGTGCTGGTCGACGACGGCCCGGTACTCGCTCTCCCACTGGGTGCGGGCCGTGCCGTCCGGTGCCTTGCCGCTGTCCATGGACGGCATGTCCTGCCAGACCAGCAGCCCGAGCCGGTCCGCCCAGTAGAACCAGCGTTGCGGTTCCACCTTGATGTGCTTGCGGACCATGTTGAACCCGAGGTCCTTGTGCTTCTCCAGGTCGTGCCTGAGCGCCGCGTCGGTGGGGGCGGTGTAGACGCCGTCCGGCCAGTAGCCCTGGTCCAGGGTGCCGGTCTGGAAGACGAAGCTCCCGTTCAGCACCGGTCGGCGGACGCCGTTCACGTCCTTCACCGCGATCGAGCGCATGCCCGCGTAACCGCCGACCTTGTCACCGCCCGGGCCGCCGGTCAGCCGGGCGGTGACGTCGTACAGGAACGGGTCGTCCGGCGACCACAGGCGGGCGTTCGGCACGGGCACGGCGAACTCGGTGCCCACCGTGCCCGTGGCGCTCGCGACCGGCGTACCACCGCTGGAGACGGTGACCTCGACCCCGGTGCCGGTGGCTCCGGCGGCGCGCACGGTCACGCGCAGGGTGCTGTCCTCCAGGTGCGGGACCAGGTCCAGGCGGGTGATGTGTGCCGCCGCGGTCGGCTCCAGCCAGACGGTCTGCCAGATGCCGGACGAGGCGGTGTAGACGATGCTCCGGCCGGCGTGCGGGGTGACGTCCTGGACGCGCTGTTTGCCGATGGCCTGGCCGCCGGTCTCCGTCGGGTCGTACACGGACACGACGATCGTGTTGGTCCCGCCGCTCCTCAGCAGGGGTGTGATGTCGTACGAGAAGGCGTCGTAGCCGCCGCGGTGCACGGCGCCCGCCTGCCGGCCGTTGATCCAGACGGTCGTCTCCCAGTCGGAGGCACCGAAGTTGAGCTGGACGCGGCGGCCGTCCCAGCCGGCGGGCACGGTGAAGGCGCGCTTGTACCAGAGCCTGTCGTTCCCGGTGATCTTCCGTTGGATGCCGGAGAGCGCGGACTCGGGTGCGAACGGGACGCGGATCCGCTCACCGAACGTCGCCGGCCGCGCGGCGTCGCGGGCGGTGACGGCGAAGTCCCAGATGCCGTTCAGGTTGGCCCAGTCGGGCCGGGTGAGCTGGGGACGGGGGTACTCCGGCAGCGGGTGGTCCACCGGCACCCGATCGGTCCAGGGTGTGGACATCGGCGCCGGCTTGGGCGTCCAGGGCACGGCGGCTCGTGAGGGGGAGGCCCCCGTGGTGAGGAGGGTGGTGACGGCCAGCGTCGTCACCACGAGGGCGCTCAGGAGGTGCCGCAAGGTCTGCCCCGGCCGGACCGGCCGGAGGACCCTGCGGGGTGGGAGTCTCAGCACGGTGTCTGCTCCATGTCTGCTCCATGTCTGCTCCGTGTCCGTTCCGGACGGGGCCGTGGTCAGCCGGTGTAGGTGTGCAGGGTCAGGCCGTACCGGCTGAGGATCTCGTTGACGGGCTGGAACCAGGTCTCGCCTCCGCCGGCGCAGTTGCCCCAGCCGCCCGAGGTGACGCCCTGCGCCTGGTCTCCGGTGATGAAGGAGCCCCCGGAGTCGCCGGGTTCGGCGCAGGCACTCGTCTTCGTCAGCTGGTGCACCGCGCCCTGGCTGTAGTTGACGGTCTCGTTGATCGCGAGCACCGTCCCGCAGTGCCAGTGCGACGTCGATCCCGACCGGCAGACGGAGGAGCCGACGGGCGCCACGGCCGAGCCGCGCACGAGCTGGTCGGGCACCGTGCCCCAGCCCAGCACCACCGGAACCGTCCACCAGCCGCTGCCCACGCTGACCCAGGCGTAGTCGTTGTCCGGGAACGAGGAGCCCTGGAACGTGCCGATGTACGAGCCGTCCCAGCCGCTGACTCCGGCGCCGGGCGAGCCGCAGTGTCCGGCGGTCACGAAGCCGCCGTACACCGAGAACCCTATGGAGCAGCGGACGTTGCCCGTGTAGTAGGGGTCCCCGCCGACGGTTCCCGCGGCGAAGGTGCGCGGGACCGCGGAGACGGTCCGGACGGTGACGGGACCCGTCTCGCGGGCCCGGGACACGAAGCGCCGGACATCGTTGTCAGAGCGGTCCTTCCCCACGACGTCGACGACGACCGTGCCGGCCCTCGGGTCGACATGCCAGCCACTGACCCCCAAGGGGGCGGGGAGCCGGTCGAGGCGCGCCTTGACGGCGTCCAGTTCCCGGGCGGTGTGCGCGGCGGTACGGGTCTCGGCGCCGGCCGCCTCGATGACGCGGCGCGCACCCGGCGGGGCGTCCGGGGCGAGGGCCACCGCCAGGCGCCCTTTCGCCGCGTCGAACCAGGAGCCCGCGTAGGCGTCCCCGGCCGCCCGGCGCACCTTCGGATCGAGGGCGGCGGCGGCCCGCTCGGCCGCGATCCGCGCCTCGGCCTGCTTCCGGGTGAGGCCGAGATCGCGCTGCATGGCGATCAGGACTCCTTCGGACGCGGGTTCGGCGGCGGAGCCGGATGGGGTGGTGACGCCGGATGGGATGGTGGCGCCGGTCGCCGCTGCGGGGGCCGCGCCCGCCGCGCCCGCTCCGCCGAGGATCAGCAGCGCGGCCAGTACGGCATGCGTAAGTCTCTTGCGTCTCATGGGACTTGCCCTTCGTCGTTCCAGGGGTGGGGTGGAACAGCCGAGTTCTGAGAGCGCTCTCATGCGTGGCGGGGCAGAGCCTAGCCGCCCGTTGCCGTCAGGTCCATGCCAATGCGGGATGCGGGTGGGAAATGAGCGAGGGCGGCCTGCGCGTGCCCGGCCGTGCGCCCGCGCCCGGACGGGTGTCCCGGGCACGGGCGCAGGCCGCCGGTTTCCGGCGGAACCGCGCTACAGGGCGCGTTCCAGACGGTCCGCCATCAGCTTCACGAACCGGGCCGGTTCCTTCGGCTGGCCGCCCTCGGCGAGCACCGCCAGGCCGTGCAGCACCTCGGCGGTCTCGGCCAGCTCCGAGCGGTCCTCGCGCTCCTTGTACGCCTGGTTGAGCCCCTTCACCAGCTGGTGGTCCGGGTTGAGCTCCAGGATCCGCTTGGCGCGGGGCACCTCCTGGCCCATGGCGCGGTACATGTTCTCCAGGGCCGGCGTCAGGTCGTGCGCGTCGGAGACGACACAGGCCGGGGAGACGGTGAGCCGGGAGGACAGGCGCACCTCCTTGATGTCCTCGTCGAGTTGCTCCTTCATCCAGCCGAGCAGCCCGGCGTACTCCTCGGTCTGCTTCTCCCTCTCGTCGTCGGCGGTGTCCTCGTCCTTGGCGTCGAGATCGATCTGCCCCTTGGCGACGGACCGCAGCTTCTTGCCCTCGTACTCGCCGACCGCGTCGGCCCACACCTCGTCCACGGGGTCGGTGAGCAGCAGCACCTCGATGTCCCGGTCCCGGAACGCCTCCATGTGCGGGGAGTTCTCGATGCTCTGCCGCGACTCGCCGGTCAGGTAGTAGATGTCCTCCTGGCCGTCCTTCATCCGCTCCACGTAGCTCTTGAGCGTGGTCGGCTCGGTGTCGTGGTGGGTGCTCGCGAACGACGCGACGGCGAGGATGGCGTCGCGGTTCTCCGAGTCGGTGACCAGTCCTTCCTTCAGGACGGTGCCGAACTCCCGCCAGAAGGTGGCGTACCGCTCCTGGTCCTTGGCCATCATCTCCTTGACCGTGGACAGGACCTTCTTCGTCAGCCGGCGCCGCATCATCTCGATGTGCCGGTCCTGCTGGAGGATCTCGCGGGAGACGTTGAGCGAGAGGTCGGCCGCGTCGACCACGCCCTTGACGAAGCGGAGGTACGGCGGCAGCAGCGCCTCGCAGTCGTCCATGATGAACACGCGCTTGACGTAGAGCTGCACGCCGCGCTTGAAGTCCCGGGTGAACAGGTCGTGCGGGGCGTGCTCGGGGAGGAACAGCAGGGCCTGGTACTCGAAGGTGCCCTCCGCCTGGAGCCGGATCGTCTCCAGCGGGTCGCGCCAGTCGTGGGCGATGTGCTTGTACAGCTCGTGGTACTCGTCGTCGGACACCTCGTCGCGGGGCCGCGCCCACAGCGCCTTCATGGAGTTGAGCGTCTCCGGCTCGGGCGCCTCGTCGCTCTCGTCGGCCGTGGCGGAGCGCTCGGGCACCATCCGGATGGGCCAGGTGATGAAGTCCGAGTACCGCTTGATGATCTCCCTGATCTTCCAGGGCGAGGTGTAGTCGTGGAGCTGGTTCTCCGGGTCGGCCGGCTTGAGGTGGAGCGTGACCGAGGTGCCCTGCGGCGCGTCGTCCACCCGCTCCAGCGTGTACGTGCCCTCGCCGTGCGACGACCAGCGGGTGCCCTGGCTCTCCCCGGCGCGCCGGGTCAGCAGGGTGACCTCGTCGGCCACCATGAAGCCGGAGTAGAACCCGACGCCGAACTGGCCGATGAGTCCTTCCTCCCCGGCCGCGTCCTTGGCCTCGCGCAGCTCCCGCAGGAACTTCGCGGTGCCCGAGTTGGCGATCGTGCCGATGAGCTGCCCGACCTCGTCGTACGACATCCCGATGCCGTTGTCCCGCACGGTGAGCGTACGGGCGTCCTTGTCGATGTCGATCTCGATGTGCGGGTCGGACACGTCGGCGTCGAGCGAGTCGTCCCAGAGCTTCTCCAGGCGCAGCTTGTCCAACGCGTCCGAGGCGTTGGAGACGAGCTCCCGCAGGAAGACGTCCTTGTTCGAGTAGACCGAGTGGATCATCAGCTGCAACAACTGACGGGCCTCTACCTGGAACTCGAAGGTCTCGGTCGGCATGTTCGCGAATACCTCACAGGTCCTGTCGCCGGAACTGGCGGAGCCACTGTAAAACACCACGTCAACGCGGTGGCCGGAAAAGCGGGCCGTGGCCGGATCCGCACCGTTCGTGTCCGCCTCCGCACGGGCGCGCACACCGCCGACGCGCTGCGTGGCCAGTTTCTCACGCTGGGGAACGACACCGCCGTACCAGTGCCGTTGCCGAAGCCGGGGCTCATAACCGGTGGTTCCCCGGGTACTCGCGGGGTCCGGGTCCCGACATCCGTCCGGGACCGCCGGCAGTCGAGCGAAGGACAAACGGAGGTACAGAGATGAGCACGGTCAAGGAAGCGGTGGAAGTCGACGTTCCGCTGCACACCGCCTACAACCAGTGGACGCAGTTCGAGGACTTCCCGAACTTCATGGAAGGCGTCGAGGAGGTCAGGCAGCTGGACGACCGGCACAATCACTGGACCACGAAGATCGGCGGGGTACGGCGCGAGTTCGACACGGAGATCGTCGACCAGCTGCCCGACGAGCGCATCACCTGGCGCACCACCAGCGGCGACACCAGCCAGAAGGGCACCGTCCGCTTCGAGCGCCTGGACGACATGCACACCAAGGTCGAGCTGGTGATGGATGTCGAGCCCAGCGGAGCCGTGGAGAAGGCCGCGGATCTGATCGGCACGATCGACCGGCGCGTCAAGGGAGACATGAAGCGGTTCAAGCAGTTCATCGAGGAACAGGGCGGGGAGTCCGGTGCCTGGCGCGGCCGGATCCGGCCCGGAGACAGCGGCTCGTCCCTCTGATCCGGACGCGGCCGTGACGCATACGCCGCCGAGCACACGGGCTCGGCGGCCGTTTGCCGCGCCGCCGGGGCGTTGAGGGAAAGGGCGGCGTCATGGATGCCGAGTCCCGTATCAGGGCCTCGGTCGAGGAGCACTGGCGGGCTTCCGAACGAGGGGACATCGAGGCCGAGCACGCGATCTACGCCGCGGACGCGATGCTGGACCACCCGCAGTCGGGCGAGCGTTTCCGGGGTCGCGAGACGATCGCCGCACAACGCGGCGGGCACCCGGCCGACCGGCACTTCACCCTCCTGCGCATCACCGGCCACGCGCAGGTATGGGTGAGCGAATGTGTCGTCACCTACGACGGCACGCCGTCGTATTCGGTGAGCCTCATGGAGTTCACCGGCCGGCAGGTCGCGCACGGGACGCGGTACTTCGCCGGTCCCTTCGGCACGCCCGCGTGGCGGGCCGCGCTCGCCGAGCCGATGCCGGGGCGGACTCTCGTGGAGGGCTGGTCGGATGCCTCCGGGGCGTCAGCGCGCTTGCCGTCGTGCGGTGTCCGTGGCGCGGAAGCGTGTCCGGTAGGCCCCGGCCCTGGCGGTGGTCGCCTGGTCTCTCCCCCGCCACGCTGTCGGGCAGCGCGAGCGCGCCCGCCGATGGCAGGGCCCGTGCACTCCTCCGCAGGACGACGGACGATCCGATGACTGAGCCCCGGGCCGACGCGACCGGCGTGATCGCGCGACGCGCTTCGGCTCGCACACTCCCGTCCCACAGCGCACGATAATCACAGGGGGCACTCGGACCACGGTCCGTGCTCCGGGCCGTGGGCGGCAGGAGGAGGTCGTCATGACCCGCGCCGACACCGTCGCCGCAGCCCGGATACCCGACACCGTCCAGCCGGGCGGCATCGAATCGGAGAACCACCCCTGGAGGATCCGGCTGGTCAAGCATCCGGAACGCTTCGAGTCCTCGTTCTTCCAGGCCGCGAAACGCACGGCCCACAAGATCCTGGACGAGATCGACGACGCCGACCTGCCCTACGGACCCCGGCCCGTGGCGCCCGCGCACTGGGAGATGCACCACGGGGGCAGCCTGTGGGTGAAGACGACGAGCGGCTGGCGGATGTACCGGGCCCGCGCGGGCATCGAGTGGAGCATGCAGTTCTGTGCCGAGCCGTCCAAGATCGACCGGCTGCGTCAGGACGCGGCCGCCCTGGTGGCGGGGTTCCCCGAGACGCTGCCCGCCCTGGCGGAACTGGGCTACGAGGAAGCCGAGGAACTGCTGCGCACGCCGATCACGGACGCCGACGGCGTCGAGGCGTGGACCGACTCGCTCTTCAACGCCTGTGTGCCGATGAGCCGTGGGGACCACCAGGGAATCCTGCCCAAGGTGCCCGGTGAGCACCACTACCCGTGGCCCGTGAAGGGTGCGGACTTCTTCCGGTACGACGACTTCCAACTGTGGGTGACCCTGCCCGACGGGACGCACGGCGCCGTGGCGCCGGTGGACCGGCGGGGGTCCGGTGACGGGCACGTGCGTCTGGTGCTCGCCCCCGAGGGAAGCCGGGCCGCGGACGCGCTGACCGAGGCGCAGGACCGCGGGCTGATGGCGGTCCTGCCGCCGAACAGCTCCGCCGCGCTCCAGGCGTTCGCCCACCAGATCGAGTCGGGGCAGCGCACCGCGTCGGGGCCGCCGGCGACACGCCGGGCCCACGCGCACGGGAACGGCCGCGGCTCGCGGGCCCGTTGAGCGAGGTGACGCCCGCGTTCGGCGTCCGCCCGGCAGGGGCCCGGGGACGCTCCGCCCCGCGGGAGGTACCGCTAGGCTGCCGGGCATGTCCACAGCAACCGTTGGATCCGTCGTCGGCGCCCTGGCTCTCTCCGTCATCTGCCTGGCCGGGGCGACCGGTTGTTCCTCCGGCTCCGGCCACGACGCGTCCGACGACGGTTCCCCGCTGTCGAAGGGGCTGCGCACCGTGTCCGGCGACAGCGGCAGGAGCGGCCCGGTGACCTATCTCGACGCCGCGGCGGTGCGCGGGCTGAGCGAGGACGGGCAGAAGCGGTTCGCCGCCGTGAGCCGCCCGAGCAGCGCCCTGCTGAACTCGTACGACCCCGGTCCGTGGGCGGGGCACTTCAAGGAGGACCAGGTCGACACCGCCGTCGACACCAAGGGGGCGGGACACTGGGAGGGTTCGTTCGACGCGGCCGGTATCACCGCCGCGCTGAAGGCGAACGGCTACACCCGCGGCGAGCAGGACGGCAGGGAGACCTGGACCCGCCCCCACGGCAAGGGCGTGGCCCTGCAGGTCTCGAAGGACACGATCTCCTACAGCGTGCCGGGCACCGCCCCGCTGTCGGCCGTGCACCCTGAGGAGGGCGCCTCGCTGGCCGACATCGAGGAGTACCGGCGCGCGGCCGGTTGCCTGGGCGACGTCTACCGCGCCGACTTCAACCCGCTCACCGCCACGAAGCCGGTGCGCCTGTCCGCGCTCGGCCAGCACGCCGGCTCCGCGGGGAAGAACACCGAGGTGCTGTGCGCCGTGGTGAAGGACGAGGCGACCGCCCGGCGCCTCGCGGCCGACCTGCGCTCGGTGATCCGCGAGAAGTCCCCGCGGTACGACGGCGCGAAGGTCACCGTGCGCCAGGGCCGGTGGCCGCTGGTGCGGACGACCGTCCCGGACACCGCCGCCCGACGCCCCGGCCGCCTGATGCTCTCCGACCTCGACCTGTGGCTGGCCGTCGGCAGACTGTGAGGGGACACGGGCGGCGATGTCCGGCGTGAGCCGGTGCGCTCAGCTCGGGTTGTCCCCGTGGGTGAGGGTCTCCCAGGCGACGAAGAGGTTGTTGCTGCCGGCCGGGCGGTTCTGTTCGGTCAGGGCCTGGGTGTTGGTCATGGCGATGCCGAGGCGGTTGTGCAGGGCGTTGTAGCCGACCTCGGTGACCGGGCCCAGCCCCCGGTTGACCGACCCGCCGCACAGCCAGCTCGGGACGGCGGCGCCCAGTTCGTACTTGGACTGGAAGCCGAGCGCCTGCCGCAGCCGCTCCCCCACGTCCGTGCCGTACAGGTCCTGCCCCTGGATGCGGCTGGTCTCGGCGACGTGTGAGATGGCCGAGATGCCGTAGCCGGTGTGGGTGAAGTCGCGGCAGGTCTCCTGGGTGAGTCCGGTGACGAAGGTGGACTGGCCCTGCCAGTAGGAGACGATCTTGTCGCGCGTGTTCAGGTTCTGGCTGGGCACGGTCTTCGGCAGGTCGCCGTCGGAGGCGAGGTACACGTACGCGGCGGTGCGGGTGCGGAACTTCGCCATGGCGGTGTCGTACGACGCCTTGTCCTCCAGGAAGACGGAGATGCCGACGGCCGCCTCCATCATCGACAGCTCCCAGTTGCCGTTGGAGTTGGAGCCGTTGATGATCTCGGGCAGGTACACGTTGCGGAGCATGGTCGCGAACCGGCCGGAGTTGGCCCACGTGCCGGTGTACGTGTACTTGATGATCTCGGCGGCCTTCGGCCAGGAGGATCCCGCCCAGCCCGTTTGCAGCGGGGCGTTGCTGTTGGTGTGGTCCTGGAGCACGGCGGACCAGGCGTCCATCAGCTCGATCGCCTTCTTGGCGTAGCGCTCGTCCCGGGTGATGTACCAGGCGAGCGCGTCGGTGTACGCCGCGATCGCGTCCTCGCGTTCGTCCGTGCAGCCGTAGTTGGGGTTGGAGTACGACCCGCACTCGACGACGGCGCGCGGCTGGGGCGTGCGGCTGAGGCTCGCGTACTTGCTCGCCATCATCTGGTCGTACGCGCTCTTCCAGGGCTGCGCGCCGGCGAGCACCTTGGTCCGGGCGAAGTCGAGTTGGGCGCTGGAGACGGTGACGCCGGGGTGGGTGAACGTGGCGGGGGCGGCCTCCGCCCGCTGGCTCCCGGGCCAGGAGAGCAGTCCGGTGGTGAGCAGGGTGGCCGCCGCCGTGAGGGCGAGAGCGGAACGCGGGGACTTGCGGCGGCGCCGAGCGGGTGTGTCCTGCATCTGATCCCGTCCTCGTATATGAACGAAATGCGGCTGACTGAACGTGCGAGTTGACGAGACCATAGGTACGGACCAGATGGCCGTCAAGTGGACGGGAGCGCCAACTCCCTTCACCCACTGGCACGTTGATCTCTTGACGAGATTGGTTCAGACCTCTTAATTTCCCGGTGCCGGGCAGGCCTCCGCACGCAGCGTTCGGTCCGGCGAGTCCCTCCCTTTCCTCCACCGACGCGGAAGGCAGTGATCTCTCCCCTTGACCGCTCAATCCCCTCACCGCGCTCCGCTGTTCAGGACCGCGCTCGCCGCCGCGGTCGCCCTCTCGGCCGGGCTGTTGGCCGCCTCCCCCGCGCAGGCCGCCACCGGCGCGATCACCGGCCTCGCCGGCAAGTGCCTCGACGTCGCCGGGGCCGGCTCCGCCGACGGCACCGCCGTACAGCTCTACGACTGCAACGGCACCAGCGCCCAGCAGTGGACGGTCGGCGGCGACGGCACCATCCGCGCCCTCGGCAAGTGCCTCGACGTCACCGGGAAGTCCACCGCCGACGGCGCCAAGGCGCAGCTGTGGACCTGTACCGGCGGCGCCAACCAGAAGTGGACGGTCACCGCCGCCCACGACATCGTCAACCCGCAGGCGAACAAGTGCCTGGACGTCACCGACAACAACTCCGCCAACGGCACCCGGATACAGATCTGGAGCTGCACCGGCGCCGCCAACCAGAAGTGGAACGCGCCGGCCGCGCAGCAGCCGGCCGAGCAGTGCTGGGCGACGCACTACGGGCCCCAGCCGCCCGGTGCCCTGACGGCAAGCGGCGAGGTCTTCGACAACAACGCCGACACGGCGGCGACCTCCCTCAGCCGTCAGCCGCAACTGCCGTTCGGCACCCGCGTCCAGGTGACCAACGTCGCCAACGGCCGCTCACTGGTGGTCCGCATCAACGACCGGGGCACCTTCGTGCAGACGTCGCAGGAGCCCAAGTGCCTCGACCTGACCGACGGCGCCTTCGACCGGCTCGGCGGAAGCCTGAACCCGGACGCCGGACACATAGTCGTCACGCAGACCGTCCTCAACTGATCGACCGCGAAGCGGAGTCGTCGGCCGACGGGCCGCCTCGCCTCCGCACGTCCCCCCTCGCAGTACGCCCCGTGAACTGGAGCGCATCCCCATGAATGTCCCGTACCTCAGACGGATACCGATCAGACGCGTGCACCTCGGACGGATGCTGGCCGCCTCCGTAGCCGCCTGCCTCGCCGTGCTGTGCGCCGTCACGCCGGCCCAGGCCGCCGACGGACAGATCACCGGCCTCGCCGGCAAGTGCGTCGACGTGGCGGGCGCGAACAGCGCCAACGGCACCGCCGTACAGCTCTACGACTGCAACGGCACGAACGCCCAGCGGTGGTCCAACCCCGGCGACGGCACCCTGCGGGCGCTCGGCAAGTGCCTCGACGTCGTCGACCGCGGCACGGCCGACGGAGCCGCCGTACAGCTGTGGGACTGCTCCGGCGGGGCCAACCAGCAGTGGGTGGTCACCGCCGCTCACGACATCGTCAACCCGGCGGCGAACAAGTGCCTGGACGTGCGGGACAACAACTCCGCCAACGGCACCCGCCTCCAGATCTGGAGCTGCACCGGCGGGGCGAACCAGAAGTGGAACGCGCCGTCGAGCGGCGGTGGCGGCACCACGCCTTCCGGGTTCGTCGTCTCCGAGGCCCAGTTCAACCAGATGTTCCCGAACCGGAACTCCTTCTACACCTACAGCGGTCTCACCGCCGCCCTCGGCGCCTACCCCGCCTTCGCGAACACCGGCAGCGACACCGTGAAGAAGCAGGAGGCCGCCGCCTTCCTCGCCAACGTCAGCCACGAGACCGGCGGCCTGGTGTACATCGTGGAGCAGAACACCGCCAACTACCCGCACTACTGCGACTGGAACCAGCCGTACGGCTGCCCGGCGGGTCAGGCGGCGTACTACGGGCGCGGCCCCATCCAGCTGTCCTGGAACTTCAACTACAAGGCCGCCGGGG
>NZ_BMUI01000068.1 GCF_014650115.1 Streptomyces olivaceoviridis
ACACCGGCGAGGAACCAAGGAGTTCCACCGCCATCCCCGCCCACTGCGACCCCTGACCAGGGAACACGAACACCGTCCGGCCCACGCCGGCGGCGACCGCACCGGACACCACGCCGGACCACGGCTCGCCCGCCGCAACCGCCTCCAGACCCGCCTCGAACTCCCCCGCCGACCCGCCGACGACCACCGCACGATGCTCGAACACCGACCGGCCCGCCAGACCCGCACCCACCGCGGCCCGGTCCTCACCCGCCAGCGCGACCAGCCGACCCGCCTGCGCACGCACCGCGTCCACCGAACGACCCGACACCACCCACGGCACCACAGACGGCACCACAGACGGCACCGGACCACCGACCATTTCCTCCGCAGCCGGCTCCTCCACCGGAGCCTGCTCCAGGATCAGGTGGGCGTTCGTACCACTGAGCCCGAACGACGACACACCCGCGCGGCGCGGACCGCGCCCCTCGGCCCACGGCCGCTCCTCCGTCAGCAGCTCCACCTTGCCCGCCGACCAGTCGACATGCGTCGACGGCTCGTCCACGTGCAGGGTCCTGGGCAGCACACCGTGCCGCATCGCCAGCACCATCTTGATCACACCGGCCACACCCGCGGCGGCCTGGGTGTGACCGATGTTCGACTTCAGCGAACCCAGCCACAGCGGCCGGTCCCGCTCCTGGCCGTAGGTGGCCAGCACCGCCTGCGCCTCGATCGGATCACCCAGCGACGTTCCCGTACCGTGCGCCTCCACCACGTCCACCTCGGACGGCTTCAGCCCGGCACTGGCCAACGCCTGCCGGATCACCCGCTGCTGCGACGGACCGTTCGGCGCGGACAAGCCGTTGGACGCGCCGTCCTGGTTCACCGCACTGCCCCGGATCACCGCCAGCACCGGATGCCCGTTGCGCCGCGCGTCCGACAGCCGCTCCAGCAGCACCATGCCGACACCCTCGCCGAAACCCGCGCCGTCGGCGGCGTCGGCGAACGCCTTGCAGCGCCCGTCGGTCGCCAGGCCGCGCTGACGGCTGAACTCGGTGAACAGGGCGGGCGTGGACATCACGGTCACGCCGCCGGCGAGGGCGAGCGAGCACTCGCCCGAGCGCAGCGCCTGACTCGCCAGGTGCATCGCCACCAGCGACGACGAGCACGCCGTGTCCACGCTGACCGCGGGACCCTCCAGACCGAAGGTGTACGCGATCCGACCGGACAGGACGCTCGGCGAGGTGCCGGTGCCGAGGAAGCCCTCGATCTCCTCGGGCACCTCGGTGAGACGCGCCGCGTAGTCCTGGTACATCACTCCGGCGAACACACCGGTGGCGCTGCCCTTGAGGTCCTCAGGCCGGATGCCCGCGCGTTCGAACGCCTCCCAGGACGTCTCCAGCAGCAGCCGCTGCTGCGGGTCCATCGCCAGCGCCTCACGCGGCGAGATCCCGAAGAAGCCCGGATCGAAGTCGCCCGCGGCGGTGAGGAAGCCGCCTTCGCGGGCGTACGAGGTACCGCGGCGGGTGCCCTCCGGGTCGTAGAGGCCGTCCAGGTCCCAGCCGCGGTCGCCGGGGAAGGGGGCGATGGCGTCGCCGCCGGCCGCGACCAGGTCCCACAGGTCCTCGGGAGAGCTGATGTCTCCGGGGAAACGGCAGCCGATGGAGACGATCGCGATCGGTTCGTCGACGGTGACCGCCTGGACCGCCGCCGTGGGGGCCGCGTCCCGCCCCTCGCCCAGCTCGGCGAGCAGGTGTTCGGCGAGCGCCAGCGGGGTCGGGTAGTCGAAGACGAGCGTCGCCGGGAGCTTGAGGCCGGTGACCGCGTTGAGCCGGTTCCGCAGCTGCACCGAGGCGAGCGAGTCGAAGCCGAGGTCGCGGAAGGCCCTGCCGCCGTCGATGACGTCGGCGGAGGCGTGGCCGAGGACCGTGGCCACACGGGTACGGACGACCTCGACCACGGCGCCGAGGCGGTCGCCCGCGGGCAGGGTGGCGAGCTGCCCCGCCAGTGAGGTCGTGTCCTCCTGGGTCTCCGCCGCGACGGCCCTGCGGGCCGGACCGCGGACCAGACCGCGCAGCAACGCCGGTACCGGGTCGGACGAGGCACGCAGCGCCCGCAGGTCCAGCCGCATCAGGACGAGCAGCGGGTCCGGCGCGGCCAGCGCGCGGTCGAACAGCTCCAGGCCCTGCTCCATGGTGAGCGGCGGCATGCCGGAGCGCGCGATGCGGCGCAAATCGGCTTCGTCGAGGTGCGCGGTCATCGCGCTGGCCTGCTCCCACAGGGACCAGGCGAGGGACTGGGCGGGCAGGCCCAGGGCTCGCCGGTGCCGGGCCAACGCGTCGAGGAAGGCGTTGGCGGCGGCGTAGTTGGCCTGGCCGGGGCCGCCGAAGACTCCTGCGGCGGAGGAGAAGAGGACGAACGCGGACAGGTCGAGGTCGCGGGTCAGCTCATGCAGGTTGACCGCGGCGTCCGCCTTGGGCCGCAGGACGGCGTCGAGCCGTTCCGGGGTCTGGGAGGTGACGACTCCGTCGTCGAGTGCGCCGGCCGCGTGGATGACGGCGCACAACGGCCGGCGCAGGCTGCCGATCACCGCGGCGAGGGCCTCCCGGTCGGCGGCGTCGCAGGCCACCACGTCGACCTCGGCGCCGAGGCCGGTGAGCTCCGCCTCCAGCTCCGGGGCGTGTCCGGTGCGGCTGAGCAGGACGAGGTGGCGTACGCCGTACCGGGTGACGAGGTGCCGGGCGAGGTGGGAGCCGAGGAGGCCGGTGCCACCGGTGATCAGCACGGTGCCGTCGAGCGCGGGCGGCCGGCCCTCGGACCGGACGCGCTCCAGACGTGGGGCGAGTACCCGGGCCCCGCGTACCGCGAGCTGGTCCTCGCCGGTGACGAGCGGTATCTCGCCGTCGGTGTCCACCAGCACGAAGCGGCCGGGGTGTTCCGACTGGGCGGACCTGACGAGGCCCCAGACGGCGGCGCCCGCCAGATCGGTGACGTCCTCCGCGTCCGCGCAGGCCACCGCTCCGTTCGTGACGAACGCCAGCCGGCCCGGCTGGTCGTCCGCGAGCCACCGCTGCACCTGCGCGAGCGCGTGGTTCAGCACGACCCGGACGTCGCCGCCGGGCCGGATCCGTACGGTCTCGGCCGGCTCGGCGGCGCCGGGCGTGGCGGACACCGGGCTCCAGGCGGGCCGGAACACCGCGTCGGCCCCCGCGACGCGGACCGCGTCGTCGGCGGGCGGGCGCAGCGCCAGCGACTCCACCGAGGCCACGGGGCGGCCGGCGGGGTCGGCGACGTGGACGGAGACGGCGTCCTGCCCGGCGGGGGCGATCCGGACGCGCAGGGCGGAGGCGCCCTGCGCGTGCAGGGACATGCCGGTCCAGGAGAACGGCAGCCGGGCCTCGGCGTCGTCGGCGAGGCCGGTGACGTGCAGCGCCGCGTCGAGCAGCGCGGGGTGCAGGCCGAAGTGCCGGGCCTGGTCGTGCTGGTCGTCGGGGAGCGCAACCTCGGCGAAGAGCTCGTCGTCGCGGCGCCAGGCCGCTCGCAGGCCCTGGAACGCCGGACCGTAGCCGAAGCCGGCCGCGGCGTAGCGGTCGTACATGTCGGCGGTGTCGAGCGGGGTGGCGCCCCGTGGCGGCCAGACGGAGAGGTCGGCGGCGGGGGCGACGGGCGCGGCGGAGAGGATGCCGCTGGCGTGGCGCGTCCACTCGTCGGTGCCGTCGGGGGCCGCGTGCAGGGTCACCGTGCGACGGCCGTCCCGGTCCGAGGCTCCGACGGCGAGCTGGATGACGACGGACCCGCTCTCGGGAAGCACGAGCGGGGACTCCAGCAGGAGTTCCTCGATCCGCTCGCAGCCCACCTGATCACCGGCGCGGCCGGCCAGCTCCAGGAACGCGGTGCCGGGCAGCAGGATCGCGCCGCGCACCGTGTGGTCGGCGAGCCAGGGGTGGGTGCGGACGGAGAGGCGTCCGGTGAGCAGGGCGCCCTCGGCGTCGGCCAGCGCGACGACCGCGCCGAGCAGCGGGTGTTCGGCGGAGCCGAGTCCGGCCGCGGTCACGTCACCCTGGTGGCCGCTGTGGTCCTCCAGCCAGTAGTGGTCCCGCTGGAACGGGTAGGTGGGCAGGTCGATCCTGCGGCCCCCGGGCAGCAGGGCGCCGAGGTCGACGGTCACGCCGGCGACGTGCAGTTCGGCCAGGGACAGCAGGAACCGGTCCAGGCCGCCCGACTCCCGGCGGAGCGTGCCGACCACGGTCCCGCCGACCGTCTCCTCGACCGCGGCGGCGAGCACGGGGTGCGGGCTGACCTCGACGAAGACGTCATGGCCCGCGGCACCGAGCGCCCGGACGGTGGTCTCCAGCTCGACCGTGTGCCGTAGGTTGCGGTACCAGTACTCGGCGTCGAGCGCGGCGGTGTCCAGCAGGCCGCCGGTCACCGTGGAGTAGAAGGGGATCTCGGCGCTGCGCGGGCTCAGTCCCGCGAGGGTGCTGAGCAGTTCCTCGCGGATCTCCTCCACCTGGGCGGAGTGCGAGGCGTAGTCGACGGGGATGCGGCGGACGCGCACGTCGTCCCAGCCGTCGAGCGCGTCGAGCGCGGCCGGGTCGCCGGCGACCACGACGGACGAGGGGCCGTTGACGGCGGCGATGGACAGGCCGGGACCGATCCGGCGCCGGGCCTCCTCCGCGGAGAGAGCGACCGAGGTCATGCCGCCGCGGTTCGCGAGGGCGTTCAGCGCCTTGCTGCGCAGGGCGACGACGCGCGCCCCGTCCTCCAGCGTCAGCGCACCGGCCACCACGGCCGCGGCGATCTCGCCCTGCGAGTGGCCGACGACGGCGTCCGGCCGGACCCCGGCGGACTGCCACAGGGCGGCGAGGGAGACCATCACGGCGAACAGCACCGGCTGGACGACGTCGACCCGGTCGAAGTCGCCGGAGCGCAGCACGTCCTCCAGGGACCAGTCCACGTGCGGGGCGAGTGCCTCGGCGCACTGGGCGATCCGGTCGGCGAACACGGGTGAGGTGTCGAGGAGGTCCACCGCCATGCCCGCCCATTGGGCGCCCTGGCCCGGGAAGACGAAGACCAGGTCGCGGGTGGACCGGGCGGTGCCCCGGACCAGTCCGGGGTGCTCCTCGTCGCGTTCCAGGGCCGCGAGGGCGCCGACGAGGTCGCCGACCGCGACGGCGCGGTGTTCCAGCGCGGCTCGGGTGGTGGCGAGGGAGTGGCCGACATCGAGTGGATCGAGGCCGGTGAGGGCGCGCAACTGCCGCGCCTGGTCGCGCAGTGCCCCGGCGCTGCGGGCGGACAGCGCCCAGGGTACGACGGCCGGGGCGGTCACCGTGGCGGGCGCGGCGTCGGTGCCCGGTTCGGCTCCGGTCTCCTCCGGCTCCTCGGGAGCCGGAGCCTGTTCCAGGATGACGTGGCTGTTGGTGCCGCTGACTCCGAAGGAGGAGACGGCGGCACGGCGGACCCGGTCCACCGCGGGCCAGGGGAGCAGTTCGGTGGCCAGCCGGACCGTTCCGGACTCCCAGTCGACCTGGGGCGTGGGGCGGCCGACGTTCAGGGTGGGCGGCACCTGGCCGTGCTGCATGGCCTGCACCATCTTGATGATCCCGCCGACGCCCGCGGCGGCCTGGGTGTGGCCGATGTTCGACTTCAGCGAGCCCAGCAGCAACGGCTGCTCCGGGCTGTGCGCGCGGCCGTAGGTGGCGAGCAGTGCCTGCGCCTCGATCGGGTCGCCGAGCGGCGTACCGGTGCCGTGCGCCTCGACGACGTCGACGTCGGCGGGGTTCAGCTGGGCGTCGGCGAGCGCCTTGCGGATGACCCGCTGCTGGGCGGGTCCGTTGGGGGCGGTGAGCCGGCTGCTGGCACCGTCCTGGTTGACGGCGGTGCCGCGTACCAGCGCGAGCACCGGGTGTCCGTTGCGCCGGGCGTCCGACAGCCGCTCCAACAGGAGCATGCCCACGCCTTCGCCCCAGCCCGTGCCGTCGGCGTCGGCGGCGAACGACTTGCACCGGCCGTCCCGGGCCAGGCCCCGCTGCCTGCTCATTTCGGTGAACGCGACGGGGGTCGCCATCACCATGGCGCCGCCGGCCAGGGCGAGCGTGCACTCCCCGGCGCGCAGGGACTGGGCCGCCAGGTGCAGCGCGACCAGCGACGACGAACACGCGGTGTCCACGCTGACCGCGGGCCCCTCGAAGCCGAAGACGTACGAGACGCGGCCGGAGGCGACACTGTCGGAGTTGCCTCCGGCCAGGAAGCCCTCGACCTCCTCGGGCACATGGCGCAGGCGGGAGCCGTAGTCCTGGTACTGGATGCCGGCGAAGACGCCGACCTGGGCGCCGCGCTGGGCCTGCGGATCGATGCCGGCCCGCTCGAACGCCTCCCAGGTGGTCTCCAGCAGCAGCCGTTGCTGCGGATCCATCGCGAGCGCCTCGTGCGGCGAGATGCCGAAGAACTGCGGCTCGAAGTCCGCGATCGCGTCGAGGAAGCCGCCCTCGCGGGCGTAGCTGCTGTCCGGCCGGACGCCTTCCGGGTCGTACAGCCGCTCCAGGTCCCAGCCGCGGTCCGAGGGGAACGGTGTGATGGCGTCCGTGCCCGAGGCGACCATGCGCCACAGGTCCTCGGGGTTGTGCACGCCGCCCGGGTAGCGGCAGGCCATGCCCACGATCGCGATGGGCTCGGTGTCCCTGGCCTCGAGCTTGGCCAGCCGCTGACGCGTGCGGTGCAAATCGCTCGTGACCCGCTTCAGGTAGGTGCGGAGCTTGTCGTCGTTCACTGCTGTCCCTGTACCTCGTTGGGCGGTCACGACATGCCCAGTTCGTTGTCGATGAAGTCGAAGATCTCGTCGTCGTCGCCCGAGTCGAAGAGTTGCTCCACGCGGTCGGCGTCGCTTCCCGCGCCCGCCTTGGCCAACAGGTCCCGCAACCGGCCGGTCAGCTCGTCCCGGTAACGCTCGTCGTCCAGGAGGGCGGTGAGCCGCTCCAGCTCGGCGACGCCCGGCAGCAGCCCGTCCGCCGGCTCCGGAACGAGTTCGGCGGCGAGGTGGCCGGCGATGGCCCGGCAGGACGGGTAGTCGAAGAGCAGGGTGGCGGGAAGCCGGAGTCCGGTGGCCGCGCCCAGCCGGTTGCGCAGTTCGACCGCGGTCAGCGAGTCGAAGCCCACCTCGAGCAGGCCCCGGTCGACGTCGACGGAGCCGGCGTCGGTGAATCCCAGCACGGTGGCGGTGTGGTCACGGACCAGGTCGATCAGGGCCCGGTCGCGTTGCGTGTCCGTCATGCCGGCCAGCCGCTGCGCCAGGCCCGCCGCCTCCGCGGCGCCGGTGGTGGCGTCTGCGGCACTGCGCCGTACGGTCGAGCGCACCAGGCCGCGGAGCAGCGCGGGCACCTCGCCCTGCGTCTGGACCGCCTTGGTGTCCAGGCGCAGCGGCAGCAGGACCGGCTGGTCCTCGCCGAGCGCCGTGTCGAACAGCTCCAGGCCCTCCGCGGGCGGGAAGGCGATGATGCCGCCCCGGGCGATGCGCTTGAAGTCGTTCTCGTCGAGGTGGCCGCTCATGCCGGTGTCGTTGGCCCACAGGCCCCAGGCCAGCGAGGCGGCCGGCAGTCCCCGGGCCCTGCGGTGGTGGGACAGGGCGTCCAGGAAGGCGTTGCCCGCGGCGTAGTTGGCCTGCCCCATGCCGCCGAAGACGCCGGCCACGGAGGAGAAGACCACGAAGGCCGACAGGTCCAGGTCCGCGGTGAGCTCCTGGAGGTTGAGGACCGCGTCGACCTTGGGCCGCAGGGCCGCGTCCAGTTGCTCGTCGGTGATGGCTGCCACGATGCCGTCCCGCACCACACCGGCGGTGTGGACGACGGCCGTGACCGGGAACGCGGACGGGACCGTGGCGAGCAGGGCGGCGAGCGCGTCGCGGTCGGCGACGTCACAGGCCGCCACCTCGACGTCGGCGCCCAGCGCCGTGAGCTCCTCCCGCAGCCGTGCGGCGCCTTCGCCGGCGGGGCCGCTGCGGCTGGTCAACAGCAGCCGCCTTACCCCGTGTTCGGTGACCAGGTGCCGGGACACGTGGGCGCCGATCGCGCCCGTGCCGCCGGTCACCAGGACGGTGCCGCCGCGCTCCCACTGCGGCGTGGCGGGAGCGGCGCCCACCGGTACGCGCGCGATGCGGTAGGCGTACGCCCGGCCGTCGCGCACCGCCAGTTGCGGCTCGCCGCCGGCCACGGCGCGCGCGAGTGCCGTGTCGTCGTCGAGGTCGACCAGCACGAAACGGTCCGGGTGCTCGGTCTGCGCGGAGCGGACCAGGCCCCAGACGGCGGCACCGGCGAGGTCGGTCACGTCGTCCTCCGCGGTCAGGGGCACCGCGCCGCTGGTGGTGAAGACGAGCTTGGCGCCCTCCCTGTCCTGGGCGAGCCAGTCGCGGATGTCGGCGAGCGCCTGCCGGGTGGCGCGGCGCACCGCGGCGGCGTCCTGTCCGGGCTCGTAGCCGCGCACCTCGAACGCGGGGGCGCTCCCGGCAGCGGGCAGCGGTACCTCGGTGAACTCCGGGCGGTACAGGGTCTGGTGGATCCGTCCGCCACCGGTCGCGGACCGGGCGGGTGCGGCCGGCCGCAGGGCGAGCGACTCGGCCGTGGCGACCGGTGCGCCCGTGGCGTCGGCGAGGGTGACGGACATCGAGCTGTCGCCGGTGGGCGCCATCCGCAGCCGTACGGCGGCGGCGCCGCCGGCGTGCAGGGTGACGCCGCTCCAGGAGAACGGCAACCAGGCCTGGCCGCTGCCACTCAGCACACCGAAGGCCAGCGAGTGCAGCACGCTGTCCAGGAGAGCCGGGTGGAGTCCGAAGCGGCCGGCCTCGGACCGCACGGACGCGGGCAGGGCTGCCTCGGCGAACACCTCCTCGCCACGGCGCCACACCGCCGTCAGCCCCTGGAAGACCGGACCGTAGGCGAAGCCGCTTTCGGTGAACCGGTCGTACAGGCCGGTGACGTCGATCCGCTCCGCGCCCGGCGGCGGCCACTCGGTGAGCGACGGGGTGGCGGGCACGACGGTCGGCGACAGCACACCGTCCGCGTGCCGGGTCCACGCTTCCTCGGCGGGCGCGTCCTGCGGCCGGGAGAACACCTCCAGCGAGCGGGTCCCGTCCGCCGCCCGCGGGCCGACCCGCATCTGGAGGACCACGGCGCCCTGCGCCGGCAGCACCAGCGGTGCCGCCAGCGACAGTTCGTCGACCCGACCGCAGCCGACCTCGTCGGCCGCCCGGACCGCGAGTTCGAGGAAGGCCGTCGCCGGGAACAGCGCCTCGTCGAAGACCCCGTGGTCGGCCAGCCACGGTGTGCTGTGCAGCGACAGCCTGCTGGTGAACACGTACTGGTCCGACTCGGCCAGTTCGACGGCGGCTCCCAGCAGCGGATGCCCGGGGGCGACCAGACCCGCCGATGTCACGTCGCCGGCGTCGGCGGGGGCGTCCAGCCAGTAGCGCTCGCGCTGGAAGGCGTAGGTGGGCAGCGGTACGCGCCGCATGCCGCGGCCTTCGAGGACCCGCTCCCAGTCGGGGGTGCGCACCTGGGTGTGCAGCCGGCCCAGGGCGGCGGTCACCGAGTGGATCTCGTCGCGGTCCCGGTGCAGCAGCGGGATCAGCTCGGCCGGGCCCTCCAGGCAGTCCTGGGCGAGCGCGGTGAGGGAGCCGTCGGGGCCGATCTCCAGGAACGCGGTCACCCCGGCCTGTTCGAGGGTGCGAACGCCGTCGAGGAACCGCACCGCCTGGCGGACGTGGTCCACCCAGTAGTCCGGTGAGCACAGCTGGTCGGCGTCGGCGAGGGCCCCGGTGACGTTGGAGACGATGGGGATGCGCGGCGGGTGGAACTCGAGTCCCGCCGCGACCTCGCGGAACTCCTTCAGCATGCCGTCCATGTGCGGGGAGTGGAAGGCGTGGCTGACGCGCAGCCGCTTGGTCTTGAAGCCGTCCGCGGCGAGTCGGCCTGCGACGTCCAGCACGGCCTCCTCGTCCCCGGCGATGACGGTGGCCGTCGTGCTGTTGAGGGCGGCCACGGTGACCGTGTCCCCACGGTCGGCGAGGAAGGGCAGGACCACGTCCTCGGGGGCCATCACGGACACCATGGCCCCGTCACCGGGCATGGACTGCATGAGCCGGGCCCGCTGCGCCACCAGGCGGGCGGCGTCCGGGAGCGACAGCACTCCGGCGACGTGCGCTGCCGCCAGCTCGCCGACCGAGTGGCCGAGGAGGTAGTCGGGCAGCACGCCCCAGTGCTCGACGAGCCGGAAGAGCGCGACCTCGACGGCGAAGAGGGCCGGCTGGGTGAAGGCCGTCCGGTGGAGCAGGTCCGCCTCCGCCGAGTCGGCGGCGGAGCCGATGACGGCGTGCAGGGGCTGGTCCAGGAGCGGGTCGAGGGCTGCGCACACGGTGTCGAACGCCCCGGCGAAGACCGGGAACTCGCGGTGCAGCCGCAGCCCCATGCCCAGCCGCTGGCTGCCCTGTCCGGAGAAGAGGAACGCAAGGCGCCGCTCCGCGGGGAGATGGGCGCCGGTCACCGACCGCAGGGCGGCACGGATCGCGTCGCGGTCCTCGCCCGGCACGACGGCCCGGTGTTCGAGGTGCGCGCGGGCGGTGGCCAGGGTGTAGCCGATGTCGGCGACCCGTAGCTCCGGGTGCTCCGCCAGGTGTCCGTCCAGCCGGGCCGCCTGCTCGCGCAGTGCTTCGGCGCTGCGGGCGGACAGCACCAGCGGCACCGGCAGCGGCTCCCGCACGTCGTCGGCGGTCGCCGTGTCGTCGGGGGCCTGTTCCAGGATGGTGTGCGCGTTGGTGCCGCTGACACCGAAGGAGGACACGGCTGCCCGGCGGGGGTGGCCGGTGACGGGCCACGGGGTGTTCTCGGTGACCAGCTCGATGCTGCCCGCGGTCCAGTCGATGAGCGGCGACGGCTCGTCCACGTGGAGGGTGCCGGGCACTGTGCCGTGCTGCATGGCCAGCACCATCTTGATGACGCCCGCGATGCCCGCGGCGGCCTGGGCGTGGCCGATGTTGGACTTGACCGAGCCGAGGAGCAGCGGCTGCGCGCGGTCCTGGCCGTAGGTCGCCAGCAGCGCCTGGGCCTCGATCGGGTCGCCCAGCCTGGTGCCGGTGCCGTGCGCCTCGACCACGTCGAGCTCGGTGGGCGCCAGCCGAGCGCTGGCCAGGGCGTCGCGGATCACCCGCTGCTGCGAGGGACCGTTGGGGGCGGTCAGGCCGTTGGACGCGCCGTCCTGGTTGACCGCGCTGCCCCGCACGACGGCCAGCACCGGGTGCCCGTTGCGCCGGGCGTCCGACAGCCGCTCCAGCAGCACGATGCCGACGCCCTCGGCCCAGGCGGTGCCGTCGGCGGCAGCCGCGAAGGGCTTGCACCGGCCGTTGGCGGCGAGGCCGCGCTGCCGGCTGAACTCGATGAACGACACCGGGGTGGCCATCGCGGCGGCACCGCCGGCCAGCGCCATGGTGCACTCCCCGGCGCGCAGGGACTGCGCGGCGAGGTGGATGGCGACCAGTGAGGACGAGCACGCGGTGTCCACGCTGACGGCCGGCCCCTCCAGGCCGAGGGTGTAGGAGATACGCCCGGAGGCGACGCTGCCCGCGCTACCGATGCCGAGGTAGCCCTCCACTTCCTCCGGCGCGTTGCGCACCCGCAGACCGTAGTCGTGGTAGCTGGAGCCGACGAACACGCCGGCGCGGCTGCCCTTGACCGACTGCGGGTCGATGCCGGCCCGCTCGAACGCCTCCCAGCTGGTTTCGAGCAGCAGCCGCTGCTGGGGGTCGATGGTCGTCGCCTCCCGCGGGGAGATGCCGAAGAAGGCGGGGTCGAAGTCGGCCAGGTCGTGCAGGAAGCCGCCTTCGCGCGCGTAGGTGGTCCCGTGGTGGTCCGGGTCCGGGTCGTACAGGGCGTCCAGGTCCCAGCCGCGGTCCGTGGGGAACGGGGTGATGGCGTCTCCGCCCTCGCTGATCAGCCGCCAGAAGTCCTCCGGGGTGCGGACGCCGCCGGGGAAGCGGCAGGCAAGGGCCACGATGGCGATCTCGTCATCGGTGACCGGGGCGCCGACCGCCGGGACCGCGACGTCCCGGGTCCGCGCCTCCGGCTCGCCGAGTTCCGCCAGCAGGTGGTCGACGACGGCGGAGGGGGTCGGGTGGTCGAAGACGAGGGTGACCGGCAGTCGCAGCCCGGTCGCTCCGGAGAGGCGGTTGCGGAGTTCGACCGCGGTCAGCGAGTCGCAGCCGAGGTCCTTGAAGACGCGGTCGCGGCCGATGGCGTCGGCATCGGGGTAGCCGAGGGCCTCGGCGGCCGTCGTGCGCACCAGTTCCAGCAGCGCGGCCCGGTCCAGCGTCGACGGCTGCTCGGGCCTGGCCGGCCGTTCGGCGAGCGCGGCGACCTCCGGCAGGTCGGCTATGAGGGGGCTGGGTCGCAGGGCGGTGAAGGCGGGGACGAACCGGTCCCACGCGAAGTCGGAGACGATCACGTGCGGTTCGCGTCGGCCGACGGCGTGCCGCAGGGTGGCGACGGCGCGCTCGGGGTCCATGGCGGGCATGCCGTCGCGGATCAGGCGGGCGGCCACGGCCTCGTCGGTCAGGCTCTTGCCGCCCCACAGCCCCCAGGAGACCGAGGTGGCGGGCAGACCCAGGTCGCGGCGGTGCACGGCCAGCGCGTCGAGGTAGGCGTTGGCCGCGGCGTAACTGCCCTGGCCGGTGCCGGCGACGGTGGACGCCAGTGAGGAGAACAGCACGAACGCCGACAGGTCCAGGTCGCGGGTCAGTTCGTGCAACAGCAGGGCGGCGTCGGCCTTCGGCCGGAACACGCCGGCCGCGCGCTCGCCGGTGATGGAGTCGACCACGCCGTCGTCGAGGACGCCCGCGGCGTGCACCACGGCGGTCAGCGGCGTCTCGGCCGGAATGCCGGCCAGGAGCTCCGCGACGGCGTCCCGGTCGGCCACGTCGCAGGCGGCGACGGTGACCCGGACGCCCAGCGCGCCGAGTTCGGCGGCCAGTTCGGCCGCGCCGGGGGTGTCCGGGCCGCGCCGTCCGGTCAGTACCAGGTGTTCGGCGCCGGCCGTGGCCAGCCAGCGGGCCACGTGCCCGCCGAGGGCGCCGAGGCCACCGGTGACCAGGACCGTTCCGGTGGGCTGCCACGGGTCGCCGGTCGCGGGGCCGGACGGCCGCTCGGCGTGCTCGACCCGGCGGCCGTAGACGCCGGACGGGCGGACGGCCACCTGGTCCTCCCCGGTCTCCCCGGTGAGGACCGCCAGAAGCTGTTCCGCGGCCCGGTCGTCGAAGGCGGCGGGCAGGTCGACCAGGCCGGCCCATCGTGCCGGATACTCGACGCCGGCCACACCGCCCAGGCCCCACAGGGCCGCCTGCGCGGGACTGTCCAGGGGATCGCCAGGGCTGACGGACACGGCGCCGCGGGTGGCGGTCCACAGCGGCGCGTCGATGCCCGCGTCCCCCAGGGCCTGGAGCAAGGACACGGTCAGCGGAAGCCCGGCGGGCAGCGCCGATCCGGCCGACCATGGGTGGTCGGCGAGACCCAGCAGGGAGAGCACGCCCGTGGGCTCGCCGCCGGACGATGCCGTGCGCAGCAGTTCGGCGCGGGCGTTGCGGTCGGCGGTCTCCTCCCACGGGACCACGAGGGTGTGGACGCCGTGCCGGCGCAGCGCGTCGAGGTACCCCTCGGCGTCCGTGCCGGCGGGAGTCACTACCAGCCAGTCACCGGCGGCCGGGCGGGTCGGCCCGCCGGTCAGGACGCGCCAGGTGACCCGGTAGTGCCATGCGTCGCCGTCGCCCGCCGTGGGCAGGGCCCGGGGTTCGCCAGGAGTCGGGACGAGCCAGTAGTGCTTCCTCTGGAAGGCGTAGGTGGGCAGGTCGACACGGCGTCCGCCCACGTGCACGGCGGCCCAGTCGACCGCGGCGCCGCGCGCGTGCAGTTCTCCGAGGGAGGTCAGGAAGCGGTCCAGGTCGCCCTCCTCGCGGTGCAGGGTGCCGACAACGGCTCCGCCGTCGCCGGCCTCCAGTGCCTGCTGCGCCCAGATCGTCAGGACGGGGTGGGGGCTGACTTCGACGAACGTGTCGTACCCCGCGGCGACCAACTGCCGGA
>NZ_BMUI01000069.1 GCF_014650115.1 Streptomyces olivaceoviridis
CATGCCTTCGAGGAGGCCGTGAAGCAGGCGCTCCGGGACCCTCGGATCGACCGCCGTGTCGGAAACGACCGCCGTGAACGGCTGGTCCCGCCTGCCGCAATGGCAGACGACGGGGCGTTCGAGCAGTGGCTGGCCCGGGAGGTGGGCGGTGACCCGGTGGTGCCGTCCCCCGCCGCGCACGTCGTCGTCACGTCGAGGCCCGTGGCATCCGGACGGCTCCGCGTGACCGCGACGCTGCAGAACCTCGCCACCGATCCCGTCGTGACCGTCCAGGGCCGGGGCAGCAACGCCGGCCGTACCCGTCGCGACGAGGCCAGGGACAACTCCCTGTTCCGTGCCGGACTGGAGGTCGAGGGCGACCGTCTCCTGCCCATCGTGATGGACCTCGGTGCCGACGCCTACCGCTACTCCGGAGAGCTGGGTGCGTACGCGAACAACTGCGGCGTCGAGCCACGGTGGCACGAGGGTCGGCTCGTGGCTGTACGCAGCGTGCCGGTTCCACAGCATGACACCCACCGCGCCGTGGCCCGGACCGACGAACGCTGGGCTTACGCGACGCTCGCCGTCGACCCTCTTCCGGTGCTCGACGACCTCGCCGACGAGATGGAGGCGTACCTGGAGACGCCCGCCTGGAGTACTGCGGATCTCCAGGACAGGCCTGAACTTGCTCACCGCAAGGAAGCCGACCGAAAGGCCGCATCACTGGAGGTCGCCCGCTTTCGTGACGGCATTGCGTGGCTGCGGCGGGACAGGCGCCTCCTGACAGCCTTCCAGCTCGCCAACGAGTCCATGGTGGAGCTCAACAAGAAGCGGAAGCGGCCGAGCCGGGGGTGGCGACTGTTCCAGCTGGTGGCCATTGTCAGCCAGCTCGGTGCACTCGCCTGGCGGGAACACCCGAAGGACCTCTTCACCCCAGGGCTCTGGGGTGAAGAGGACAACGTGGATCCGACCGAGGCGGCAACCGTCGTCTGGTACCCCACCGGAGGCGGCAAGACCGAGGCGTACCTCGGCCTGGTGCTGGTGTGCATGTTCTACGACCGTGCCCGGGGGAAGAGGGTTGGGGTCTCGGCTTGGTGCCGCTTCCCTCTCCGGCTGCTGACTCTGCAGCAGACACAACGGCAGCTCGACGTCGTCGCAGCCGCGGAGACCGTCCGCGGCAAGAGCGCCGACCTACTCAGGGAGGTCGGCGGTGACCCCGGGTGGCCCTTCTTCATCGGCTTCTACGCCGGTGGCGGCAACACCCCCAACTCGCTGACCGCGGACCGGATGCTCGACCGACTTCGCTCAAGCGAGGAGGAACGGCACGCGTACCGGCTTGTTCACGACTGCCCTTACTGTGGTGAACGGTCGGTCCGTATACCGGCCCCTGACCCGCAGCGGCTCAGACTGGAACACGTCTGCGGTAACGAACAGTGCGGGAAAGTCCTGCCGATCGTCGTCGTGGACACCGAGATCTACCGCTACCTGCCGACCGTCGTGGTCGGCACCCTGGACAAGCTTGCCAACATCGGGCTGTCGGACAAGTTCGGTGCCCTCTTCGGCGATGTGGACTGCTGGTGCCCTCCGCACGGCTTCGGCCGAGGCGGAAAGTGCCACGAACGTCACGCGCCAGGCCACCCGAAGACCCCTCTCAAGCCCCTGGGGGAACCTCTCTACGACTCCTCCCCTTCTCTGGAGATCATCGACGAGCTTCACATGGTCAACGAGGAACTCGGAGCCTTCTCCGGGCACTATGAGGGTCTCCTGGCGGAGGTACAGCGGACCCTGTCGTCCAAGCAGCGGCCCGACGGCCGGGGTGTCCGGATGAAGGTGGTCGCCACCACCGCAACCATCCGTGGTGAGGACCGTCAGAGCGAACACCTCTTCGGCCTGCGGTCGGTGGTGGTGCCCCTCCCCGGGCCCAACCTCGACGAGAGCTTCTACTGGCGGCTCGACCGGAGCCTTCCGCTTCGCCGCTTCGTTGGAGTCATGCCAACGCGCGGAACGGCGGAGATGACGCTGGTCAGGATCCTGACGTCCGCCCACCGGGCTCTATGGAAGCTTGATCGACGACAGGACCTTCCTCCAGCTCTCACAAGCTGGACGGAGGACGAGCTCCACGATGTTGTCGACCTCTACCGTACGAGCCTCACCTACGCCACCACGCTCGTCGACTTCGGCCGTATCCGCCGTTCACTGGACACCCAGGTCAACGAGGCCCTGCGCCGGGAGGGCTTTCCCGACCTCAAAGTGGCGGAACTCAAGGGCGAAACACGTCTGGACGAGGTACGCGGCGTCTTGGACGACCTGGGCAGCACCAACGGCAGCACGGGCATGGTCGTCGCAACGAGCATGGTCAGCCACGGGGTCGACGTGGACCGGTTGAACCTCATGCTGTTCAACGGCATGCCCAGGTCCATGGCGGAGTACATCCAGGCGTCGTCAAGGGTCGGCCGCGCCTACCACGGCCTCGTGTTCATGCTTTTCAACCCGGTGAGGGAGAGGGACCGGTCGCACTACCGCTACCACGGCAAGTTCCACGAGTACCTGGACCGTATGGTCGAGCCGGTGGCCATCAACCGCTGGAGCAGGTTCGCAGTGCGCAAGACCCTCCCCGGGATACTGATGGGACATCTTCTCCAGATCGCGAACCGCGACTGGTGGCGGGCGGGCAACGCTCCGAGCCACCTGCATGACCTCTCGAAGATGCAGGCCGCCCTGCGTGATCCGTCCAGCGGAGGTCTCGACGGGGTCCAGCTCACCGAACTGCTGGAGGCACTTCACGCCGTCTTCCAGTCGAAGCGCCCGGAGGGGCAGGAACTCCACAGCGATCTGGAGGACATGGTGGAGCACGCCCTGGCCAGCCTCCGCTCCGCCGGCGCCTCTGCCGGTCTCGCAGGTGGCAACAACCGGGGGTACCGCGCGACGGGCGACTACCTGGGTCTCGAGCACCGGCCCATGACAAGTCTTCGCGACGTCTCCGAGGGCATCCCGTTCCACATCGTGTCCGACGGCAGGAGGTCGTGATGGCGTTCAACCCCAGGACCGACGACATGGCCCGTGACCGGGGTCAGGTCCTCTACCGGTACCGCCCTGGTCAGACGTTTGACCACCGCGGCGGCTACACGGCCCAGGTGGTTCAGTTCGGGCGTGACGAGGAGTTCGACGGCCCCTCGCTCGACCGCGAGCATCTGGTACAGGAGGCCATGCGGTTCGTGCGCAGGTGGCGAGCCGCAGGACGCGCCTTCTCCGCCGGGGCCGACCGGGCACCGGAGTTCCCCGGGGACGAGGACCGACTCGCCGACCGCCACTACGAGGTCGTGGTACCGGGCAAGGTCTTCTGCCGCATCTGGCCCCGGGTGGTGCGTTGCTCCAGCAGCGGGTGTGGACACGTCTGGACAGCCAGTGACCCGCGCCCCGGAACGGACGACTGGCCGCCGGCCTGCCCCGCCTGCGGTAACCCCGTCGGGAACCGGCAGCTCCAGTTCGTCTTCGCACACAAGTGCGGCGAGATGTCGCCCATGTACCCGCCGAGCAAGTGCCCCAGGGGGCACACGCGCTTCAGGCTCGACGACCGCGCCAGTAGGTTCCGTGACTTCCGGTGGGAGTGCATGACCTGCGGCTTCCCCCTGGGCGTGCAGTGGAGCTGCAGCAACTCCTCGTGCAGTTACCCGGACAAGTTCATGAACCCCCTGCTCCATACCGCGGGAACCGCGCATGTCGGCCAGGGTCTGACACTCGTGAACGTGACCACGACCGAAGAGGCCAGCCGGCAGAGCAACCCCCTGTACACGGCTGCCGTGCTCGGCTGGTGGCTCGGTGAGATCACCGAGGACGAGTTCCGCCGACTCACGGACGGCCACACAGTTGACGTCCCCGACGAGGTTATCGAGAGCATCCGTGTGATGGAGGAGGCCGGCCTGCACGACCAAGCGCGAGCGCTCCGGGCACGTTTCATGCCGGTCGAGATGGACCATCTGCGGGACCGGGTGGGCAAGGCGCTCGGACTCGACCCCGAGAGCGACGACGCACGCGGGCTCGCGGCCGAGCTGCACACCTATCGCCGGGTCCTGAACCTGGAACGTGTGGGCGTACCCCGTCTCCAGCGAGAAGCACGCAACGCCGAACGCCTGGCCCTGTACAAACGATATCCCGGCGTCCTCGCATCCGCCGGTCTCGGGCAGGAGACCTGTCTGGTCAGTGATCTCCCGATCACCTATCTTGCTATCGGCTACAGCCGGACAGGGTTCAGCCCCGAGGAGGCGGACCTCGTCCCGTACCGGGGGCGGGCCGCACGAGGAGCCCCCGAGAAGACCCTCGTCTACGCCCACCCCACCGAGGCGGAGGCGCTGCTCTTCCCCGTCGACCGGGAACGGGTGAGCCAGTGGCTCGTCCGTAACGAACTCGTCAGTCGCAGCACCCTTGACGAGGCCGGCGGCGTCGCAAAGTGGCTGGTACACCAGCTTGGGCCCAGCGACGGCAAGGCCCTCTCGCACGAGACCCGTCCAGAACCCGGGCACCCGGACCTACCTGTCCACGCACTGTTCGGGCTGCTTCACTCGCTGTCCCACCAGCTCCTGAGGGCCCTGGCGGTTGACAGCGGCTACAGCGAGACGAGTCTGTCGGAGTACCTCTTTCCGTATGACCTGGCCTTCGCCATCTACCCCAACGGGGGCAGCGACTTCAGCCTCGGTGCTATGCGGACGGTCCTCGAACAGAACCTGGACGCGGTCGTCAGTCGCGCTGTCGACAACGACGCCTGTCTGTACGACCCGAACTGCATGATCACGAACGAGGGGGCGGATCACGGCTGCCTCCAGCTGCCGGAAACAGCCTGCCAGTTCTGGAACCGGAACCTCTCTCGCTGGCACCTGTTCGGCTCCCCGGACGGCTCGAAAGTGGGGTACTGGGACCCCACCCTGTGAACGCCCGGTGGGGAGGGTCCGTCCTCGGCCCTCCCCACACCGGCCCAGCCTTGGTGACAGCCCTGACGAGACCCGACCTCCCCACTGAGGGATTGCACTACGACGTGGTGAAGAGATCGTTTTCCGCGGATCGGTGCCAAGCACACATGGATGCGCTCCAAATGTCCGCAGTCGGTTGGCACCCACGGTTCAGGTAGGACGGTTTCATAAGCCGAAGCCTCTTTCCGCAGCACGCGGAGAGGCGTATGGAACGTTCACGTGGCCTCGCTTCGGCAGGACACCCCACTCAACTACCCGTCCAGGGCCCGAACGGCATACATGGATAATCTCAACCAGTATCAGGAACCGGAAGCAGGCTGGAACTTCGGCGTGACGTACGACATAGCAGCTCCGGAGCCGGCGGGCATGGTCGCCTCGCTCAGTTCGCTCGGGTACTCCCTGCCTGCCGCCATCGCGGATCTCGTGGACAACAGCATCTCCGCGGGGGCGTCCACGATCGACGTCGAGTTCACCTGGGCCGGGCAGGACTCCTGGATCGCCGTTGCCGACGACGGTGCCGGGATGGCCGCCGACGAGCTCGTGACCGCCATGACCGTGGCCGCGCGAGGCCCTGCGAGGCCCCGAAGCGCTACGGACCTGGGGCGCTTCGGCGTCGGCCTCAAGTCGGCCTCGTTCTCACAGGCCCGGCAGCTCACCGTCGCCACCGCGGCCTCCGGCGAATGGCATGTGCGCACATGGGACCTCGACGTCGTCGAGAGGACGGGCGAGTGGCGGCTGCTACGCGGCGCGGACGAGACGACCACCGAGCTGCTCGAAAGAATCCGGGGTAAGTCGGGCCACGGCACCGTCGTGTTGTGGCGGCGCCTCAACGGCTACCACGTCGACGCGGTGACGGTGGAGGACGAGCGGACCCAGAAGCAGTTCTACGCGGAGGCCGCCCGCACGGAGTCCCATCTGGGCATGGTCTTCGGCAGGTTCCTCACCGGAAGCCGACGTCGCAACCTGCGTGTGTCGGGCAGCCCCGTCGAGCCCTGGGATCCGTTCCTGTCCCGCCACCCGTCCGTACAACCGCTTCCGGTCGAGCGTCTGCGGTTGGGGGCGGGTTCCGTACGGGTGGAGGCGTTCGTCCTCCCCAGTGCCCAGAGGCTCGCCCCGGACGAGTACGAGAAGGCCGGCGGCCCACGTGGGTGGCTCGACCAGCAGGGGTTCTACGTGTACCGCCGGGACCGTCTGATCCTGGCCGGTGACTGGCTCGGACAGCGCGGGTTGCGCCGTGAGGAGAAGTACAACCTGGCACGGATCGCCGTGGACATCCCCGCCGAGACGGATGTCGAATGGGGGGTCGACGTCCGGAAGTCCAGTGTCGTCCCGCCGGTCGCACTGCGTTCTCATCTACGGCGCATCGCCCTGCAAGCCAGGAGAAGGGCCGCGGACGTGCTTCGGCACCGCGGGCAGATCGCTGCGCGCACGCACGGGGATCCGCTCGTGTACGCGTGGAACGTCCGCCGTGTCGACGACCAGGTCACCTGCAGGATCAACCGAGGCCACCCTCTGGTGAAGGCAGCTCTGCGCTCTGGCGGTGCCGGCTCGGATGACGTGCGTGCCCTGATCCGTCTGCTTGAGGAGACGGTGCCGGTCACCGCCCTCCGCGTGATGCACGAGACGGACACCAGCGACGACCCCGAGCCCTTCGGGGGCCCCGGGCCCGCCGACGCCGAGGCAACGGAGGTCGCACAGCGCATCTACGAGGCACTGGTCTCGGACGGCCGCTCGCCTGCGGCCGCTCGCGAACGCCTCCGGACGATGCCCCCCTTCGACCAGATGCAGGGCTTCTGGAACGGGTGAGCCCGTTGTCAGTGCCTGCCCCTAGCCTGCCCCATGCCGTTCCCGCTCAGCCGGAGGTCTGCTGTGAGTTCCACCCCCGAGGACTCTCTCGAGTCCCTTGCCAAGGCCCGTCGCCTGGTTCTCGCACTACTGTCTCAGGACCGTCAGCCGACGCCGGACGAGGTGCAGAACGCGGTCACCGTCATCTTCGGGATGCTGGCCGGCCAGGGCGAGGTTCTCGACCGTGAGCAGCTGGCCAAGGAGATCGAGGTCCTGACGGCGGTCTTCCAGGAGGGCTCCTCCGGGCTGGAGAGCGACAGCGGGCACGAGCCCTGGCTGCCCGAAGCCAAGAACGACCGGGCCTGGGACTTCTGGGAACGCTACCGCCGTTACCTGGAGGACGTCCGGAACCTCCCGCCGCTCGTCGTGCGCCGGCTGGACCAGAGCACGGACGAGGTCCTGAGCCAGCTCGAGGACCCGCGCCGTGTCGGCTCGTGGCGCCGGACGGGCCTGGTGATCGGGCAGGTCCAGTCGGGCAAGACCGGCCAGTACATCGGGCTCGCCGCGAAGGCCGTGGACGCGGGGTACCAGTTCGTGGTGATCCTCGCCGGCATCCACAACGACCTTCGGAGCCAGACACAGCTGCGTGTCGACGAGGGGCTCCTGGGGTTCGACACCCAGCACCAGCAACGGTCCAACCAGAACGGGAAGTCCCGCCTCATGGGTGCCGGCAGGATGCCGGGCGCCAAGAAGCTCGACATCGCGTCCCCCACCAACAGCTCGGAGAGGGGCGACTTCGGACGGCAGGCGGCCAACGCCGTCAACTTCCCGCTCGGCCGTTTCCCGGTCGTTCTCGTCGTCAAGAAGCACTGGAAGATCCTCGAGTACCTGCGGACGTGGGTGACCGAGGTCCAGGGCACGGAGGACGAGAGCGGGAACAAGGTCGTACGCGACATCCCGCTGTTCGTCATCGACGACGAGGCGGACAACGCCTCCATCAACACCGAGCGCGATCCCGACGCGGATCCGACCAGGACCAACGGTGCGATCCGTGAGCTCATGAAGAGCTTCGAGAAGTCGGCGTACGTCGGGTACACCGCCACCCCGTTCGCCAACATCTACATCGATCCCGACGTCGACCACGCCGAACTCGGCGCCGACCTCTTTCCCGACAGCTTCATCCGCACCCTGCCCTCGCCGACCAACTACCTCGGTCCGGAGCGGGTGTTCGGTCTCCAGGTCGACAACGACGACGAGGAGGACGTGCCCCCGCTTCCGCTCGTACGCCCCGTGGACGACGCCGAGAGCTGGATCCCGAGCAAGCACAAGTCCTCCTTCGTCCCCTCCGACGACCTTCCGCGGTCGCTCCGGGAGACGATCGCCTCGTTCGTCCTCGCCAGCGCTGCACGGCGGGTGCGCGGACAGACGAAGGTGCACAACTCCATGCTGGTGCACGTCACCCGTTTCACGGCGGTCCAAGGGATCGTCCGCGACCAAGTGGACGACTACCTGCGGCTCCTCGTGGACTCGCTCCGCGACCGGTACGGACAGGCACCGCAGCGCATGGCCGAGTTCCGGGCCCTGTGGGAGCGGGACTTCGTCCCCACCACGGACCACTTCCCCGCGGACGAGGCCCGACGCGTCACGTGGGAGGACGTGTCGAGCCAGCTCATGCCCGCGCTACGGAAGATCGTGGTCAAGACGGTCAACGGCGCTTCCCGCGACGCACTCGACTACTACGAGCACCGCAGGACCGGTCTCTCGGTCATCGCGATCGGGGGCCAGAAGCTCTCCCGGGGCCTCACCCTGGAGGGGCTGACGGTCAGCTACTACCTGCGCACGTCCAGCACCTACGACACCCTGCTCCAGATGGGACGCTGGTTCGGATACCGGCCGGGGCACGAGGACCTCTGCCGCCTGTACACCACTCCCGATCTGCAGGCGAAGTACATCGAGGTGACTGCCGCAACCGACGAACTGCGTCGTGAAGTCGAGGAGATGGCGGCGTTGAACCTCAGTCCGAGGTACTTCGGCCTGAAGGTCCGCGCCTCCTCTCTGGGCCTCGCCGTCACGGCTGCCAACAAGATGCGCCAGGGTACGAAGGTCATGCTCAGCTACTCCGGGGAGGGGCCGGAGACGGTGATCTTCAACGTCTCCGACGGGGTCCCGGAACACAACCTCAAGATACTCGGGGACTTCGTCCGGAGACTCGACGGCCTGGCCACCGGCGACCAGACGACGGCGGGGGCCAACGTGACGTGGAAGCAGGTGCCCTCCGACGCCATCGTGGACTTCCTCACGCGTTACGAGACCGACCGCATGGCCCAGAGGGTTCGCCCCCGTTTCATCGCGAAGTACATCGAACAGTGCATGGCCGTAGGTGAGCTCCCGCAGTGGACGGTCGTCCTGGTCGGCAAGCAGGCAGCCAAGGACCCGCAGGACATCTCCGGTTACAGCCTGGGGCCCGTGGAGCGCACGGCGCTCAACGACGTCGACAGCGACGGTCGGTACACGATCCGCCGACTGCTCAGCCCTCCCGACGAGTACCGCTTCGACCTCGATCGCGACCAAGTGGACGCAGCCCTGGAAGCGACACAGAAGGCCGCAGCCATCAAGAAGCGGGAGAAGGTACCCCAGTCGCCTTCGGGAGACCACGTCCGCTGGCAGCGCCGACCCGACCAGGCACTGCTGCTCGTCTACCTGGTCGAGCGGCCGGCGACCGAGGATGGTCCGGCCCGGCCGCCCCTGGTCGGCTTCAAGGTGAGCTTCCCGCGCTCCGAGCACCAGTCCGACACCGAGTACGTGGTCAACGCCATCTGGCAGAAGGAGGGCCTTGATGCCCTCGACGACGAGGAGGACGGGGAGTGACCGTCACCGAAGCCGAGTGGCGTGATCTGGAGGCACCCCAGGGGGCCCCGGGCAGGTCCCGTATCCGCCTGCACCCAGACGCCCCGTTGGACGTCTTCCTCTCCGTCTCCCACCCGGCACAGCAGCGCATGCTTGTGCTCAGGGCCGACGCTCGCTCCGCCGACCACATCGTGCGCTCCGTGCGCCAGCTGCCTCGCGCTGCCGGGCTGGAGATGAACGTGAGCGCCGTGTCGCGTCTCGAGTACGAGCTCCAGGTGGTCCTCACCGCCGACGAGCTGCGAGAGGTGTTCAACCCGCTCGTCACGGACGTGGCTGACACGGTCCGAGAGGCCCCTGGTGCCGCAGCAGCCCTGACAGCAGCGGTGGAGAGGTTCGAGCGGTGGCAGGACCTCCTCCGCGCCGTCGGCAGAGACGGTCTCGGCCCTGAGGCCCGTCGTGGACTCGTCGGCGAGCTCCTGGTGCTGCGCGACCACATCCTGCCCGTCGTCGGGCCGGCCGAGGCCGTCGACGCGTGGACGGGACCGAGCGGGGCCAACCAGGACTTCCAGCTGCCAGGAGTCGCCGTCGAGGCGAAGGCCAGCACCGCCAAACGGCCCCGCAGCATCCGGATCGCCAGCGAGCGCCAGCTGGACGACACCGGGACGCCTGCGCTCCTGTTGGCGTTGGCGATGCTCGACGAACGGCGGGGTGGATCAGGAGAGAGCCTGAACCGCTTGGTGGACCGCATACGCGAGCAGCTCACGAGCCCTGCCGTCCGAGCCGCCTTCGACGGTCGTCTCGTGCAAGCCGGCTACCTCCCCGGCCAGCGAGACGTGTACGAGGAGCCCCGCTACACCGTTCGCGACCTGCGCTTCTGGCACGTGGGGGAGAATTTCCCGAGACTCGTCGAGGCAGATCTTCCCGAGGGGGTCGGTGAGTGCTCGTACCACGTGAACACCTCGGGACTTGACCACCACCGCGCCACGGCCGACGAGGTGACCGCACTGATCGGGGGACCCCATGCCTGAGCTCGACCTGTCCCAGTACGCCCACGACGTCGTCACGGACGTCCAGGCCACCGCCGACGCCGAGGGGACCACCACCCCGGAGACGTTCACACGGCGCGTGTTCGAGGACCTGGAACGGGCCGGCATCGTGTCCAACACGTTCACTGCCTACCACTCGGCCCACGGTCATCTCGTGCACGGGTACGGCATCGGGGACTCCGGCGAGTGCCTCGACCTCTTCGTGACCGACTTCGACCTGGACCCGCTGGAGTCCAAGCTCACGAAGGGGCAGGCAGAGACCGCGTTCAGGCGCCTGCTGACGTTCGTCCGCCGATGTCGGGACGGGCTGCGTCAGCACATCGACGAGTCCTTCGACGTGTACGACATGTGCGCGGCAGTGGAGAAGGCGCTCACCGAGGTACGGAGGATCCGGCTCTTCCTGCTCAGCAACCGCGTCGGCACGAGTACCGCCTTCCCGCCCACCGAGTTCGACGGCCTCCCCGTGACGCACGAGGTGTGGGACCTGTCACGGCTGCACCGCCACGAGACGTCCGGCAGCATCAGCGAGCCCATCGTGGTCTCGTTCGATCCACCGCTGCCCTGCGTCTCGGCACCCAGCAGCGAGCCGGACCACTCGGTGACCATGGCCGTGATCCCCGGCCAGAGACTGGCCGAACTGTACGGGGAGTACGGGACCAGACTTCTCGAGTTGAACGTCCGGTCCTTCCTGCAGGCCCGCGGATCGGTCAACCGGGGTATCAGGGAGACCCTGCTGCACTCACCGGGCAGGTTCCTGGCGTACAACAACGGCATCACGGCGACCGCGTCCCAGGTCGACTTCGTGTACGGTCCGGACGGCACCCCCACAGGTATCTCCCGGGTGCACGGGCTCCAAGTGGTGAACGGCGGTCAGACCACGGCCTCGTTGCACTACGCCTTGAGCAGGGACAAGGCCGACCTGTCTCACGTGACCGTCCAGATGAAGCTGACGGAGGTCTCTCCCGAGCGGCTCTCAGAGATCGTCCCGATGATCTCCGAGTACTCCAACACCCAGAACCGCGTGACGCTCGTCGACTTCAGCTCGAACCACACGTACCACGTGGCCGTCCAGCGGATCACTCGATCGCTGTGGGCGCCGGCGACGGACGGCAGCGGCCAGGAGACCCACTGGTTCTACGAGAGGGCGCGCGGCCAGTACACCGACGAGTTGGCCAAAGCCCGGACACCGGCGAAGCAGCGCACCTTCAAGAAGCTCAACCCGACCAATCGGAAGTTCACCAAGGCGGACCTCGCGAAGTACGTCAACTCCTGGAGCCTCCTCCCGTTCAGCGTCAGCCGCGGCGCGCAGAAGAACTTCGTCGCGTTCATGGACCGCATCAGCGAGGCGCCCCCTCGGGTCGACGTCCAGTACTGCCAGCGCGTGATAGCAATGGCGGTACTCTTCAAGGCTGTCGACCGCATCGCCGCGAACCACGAGGCGGGCAGCTACAAGAGCATGATCACGACCTACACCATGGCCCGTCTGGCGCTCGCCACGGAACAGCGCATCGATCTTGACAGGATCTGGCGTGAGCAGCGGATCTCACCAGCCCTCGAGGCCGCGATCGACGACCTGTGCCCCCGGGTCATGCGGGTCGTCACCAGGCCGCGTGAGGGCAACCACGTGGGCGAGTGGGCCAAGAAGCCCGCCTGCTGGGACGCCGTCTCCCGCGTGCCCTGGTCCCTGCCTCGCGACCTGGCGGCCGAGCTCCGTGATCAGCCGCTGGACGACGAGGCCCTCGCAGGCGGTGCGGAAGGCGATCGGGGGGCGAGCGACGAGGTGACGTCGGTCCCGGCAGACGAGTGGTACGCCATCGAGCGATGGGCGAAGGAGACGCACAACCTGGATCCCTCGCAGCGCCAGCTCACGCAGTACGTCGGTCGGCGACTCGAACTCGAACAGGAGATCCCCGAGCCACAGGCGGTACAGGCACTGCACGCGCGCAACGAGGCGCTTTCGCTCGGGTTCGTCCCTGGTCCGTAGGTCCGACTCGTCCCGGCCCTCAGAGCTCCCCGCGCTCGAGTAGGTCCCTCATGGCGTCCTCGGCGCGGCGGAGCACGATCCGCCCGTCTCCGTCACTTAGACCGTGTCCTATGTGGTGAGGCGGACGAGTCGCTTGCAGCAGCACAGGGCTGC
>NZ_BMUI01000070.1 GCF_014650115.1 Streptomyces olivaceoviridis
CCTCCAACCCGGCCGGCACCACCACCAACCACGAACCCACCGACACAACCGGCACACCGAGCCCAACCCACGACTCCCGATACCTCCACGCGTCCACGGCCGACGCCTCGGCGCGGCGCGTCCGCCACGAGGACAGCGCGGGCAGCACCGGCGCCAGGGCCTCGCCGGTCACACCGAGCGCGTCGGCGACCGCGTCGGGGTCCTCCTGTTCCACCGCTTCCCAGAACTGCGTGTCGACGGCGTCCTGTCGAGGCTCCGCACCGGTCTCGGGCCAGAACCGGCGGTGCCGGAACGCGTACGTGGGCAGCTCGGCCTCCCGGGCGCCGGGGAACACCGCCTCCCACCGGACGCCGACACCGTGGGTGTACAGCTGGGCCAACGACAGCAGGAGGCGGCGCGGTCCGCCGTCGTCCCGGCGCAGCGTGCCCACGGCCGTACGGCCGGGCCGGGCCGGGCCTGCCTCGTCGAGGGTCTCCTGCAAGGGCGACACCAGCACGGGGTGCGGGCTCACTTCGAGCAGCACCGACACGCCCGCGTCCACCAGGGCCCGGCTCGTGGACGCGAACCGGACCGTCTCCCGGAGGTTGCGGTACCAGTACCGCGCGTCCCAGGTCCGGGTGTCCGCCTGCTCACCGGTGGTGCACGAGTACACCGGTACCGACGACGCCCCGGGCGTCACGGCCGCGAGGTCGGTCAGCAACCGGTCACGGATGCGCTCCACGTGTGCCGAGTGCGAGGCGTAGTCCACCGGTATCCGGCGGGCTCGTACCCCCGCCGTCTCGCACGCCGCGAGCAGTTCGTCCACGGCCGAGGCCTCGCCCGAGGCGACCGTCGAGGAGGGTCCGTTGACCGCTGCGAGCGACAGGCGTCCCTCCCACCGGCCGAGCAGTTCCGCCGCCCCCTGCTCCGACAGGGACAGGGCCACCATGCCGCCCAGTCCGGCCAGGGATTCCGCGATGGCCCGGCTGCGCAGGGCGACCACCCGGGCGCCGTCCTCCAGTGACAGGACGCCCGCCACGCAGGCCGCCGCTATCTCACCCTGGCTGTGACCGGCCACCGCCGCCGGTTCGACGCCGTACGAACGCCACAGTTCGGCCAGCGACACCATGACCGCCCAGAGCACCGGCTGCACGACGTCGACGCGCTCCAGCGCCGCCGGGTCGTCCACGACGTCGAGCAGCGACCAGTCGACGAACGGGGTGAGTGCGGCACCGCACTCGGCCATCGCCCGGGCGAACACCGGCGAGGCGTCGAGCAGTGGCCGCGCCATGCCGGCCCACTGGGAGCCCTGACCGGGGAAGACGAACGCCACCTTCGCGGCATCGTCCGCCCGCCCCTCGGTCACGTGGGCGGCCGCCTCGCCGGCTGCCAGCGCCCGCAGTCCGGCGAGCAGTTCCTCGCGTCCCTCGCCCACCACGGCGGCCCGGTGCTCGAACGCCGAGCGTGTGGACACCAGTGACCAGCCGATGTCGGCGGCGTCCGGCGCGGGCCCGGTCTCCAGGCGGGTCAGCAGCCGGGCCGCCTGGTCACGCAGGGCCTCTCGCGTCTTCCCCGACAGCACCCAGGGCACCGCGCCGGCGGAGGGCCCCGGTGTGTCCGGGGCCGGCGTGTCCTGCGGTGCGGCGGACTCCAGGACGACGTGCGCGTTCGTGCCCGAGATACCGAAGGACGACACCCCGGCCCGCCGGACGCCGCCCGTCGGCGGCCACGGCGTCTCCTCCGTGAGCAGCTCCACCTTGCCCGCCGACCAGTCGACATGCGTCGACGGCTCGTCCACGTGCAGCGTCCGGGGCAGCGACCCGTGGCGCATCGCCAGCACCATCTTGATCACCCCGGCCACGCCCGCGGCGGCCTGTGTGTGGCCGATGTTGGACTTCAGCGAGCCGAGTCGCACGGGCGGGCGCCCGTCCCGGTCCTGGCCGTAGGTGGCCAGGAGGGCCTCCGCCTCGATCACGTCGCCCAGGGTCGTTCCCGTGCCGTGGGCCTCCACGGCGTCGACGTCCCGGGCGGCGAGGCCGGCGGCGGCCAACGCCTCGCGGATGACCCGCTGTTGCGACGGACCGTTGGGCGCGGTCAGCCCGCTGGAGGCACCGTCCTGGTTCACCGCCGATCCGCGGACCACCGCGAGTACCCGGCGGCCCTGTGCGCGCGCGTCCGACAGCCGTTGCAGGACGAGTACGCCCACCCCCTCGGCCAGGCCGAATCCGTCCGCCGTGTCCGCGAACGCCTTGCACCGGCCGTCGGGGGCGAGCGCGCCGAGCTGGGAGAACTCCTGGAACATCCCGAGCCCCGGCATCACGGTCACCCCTCCTGCCAGGGCCAGGTCCGACTCGCCGGAGCGCAGCGACTGCGTCGCGAGGTGCAGCGCCACCAGCGACGACGAGCACGCCGTGTCCACCGTCACCGCCGGGCCTTCCAGACCGAGCGCGTATGCCACGCGGCCCGAGGCGACGCTTCCCGTGGTGCCGGTCAGCACGTGGCCACCGAGGTCCAGGCCGTTGTCGAGTGCCGGTCCATAGCCCAGTGTCACCAGTCCGGTGAAGACGCCGGTCCGGCTGCCGTGCAGCGCGTCCGGCCGGATACCGGCGGCCTCCAGGGCCTCCCAGGTGGTCTCCAGCAGCAGCCGCTGCTGCGGGTCCATGGCGAGGGCCTCGCGCGGGGAGATCCCGAAGAACTCCGCGTCGAACAGGGGTGCGTCCTTCAGGAATCCGGCTTCGCGCTGGTAGTACCGTCCGGGTGTCCTGGGCCGTGGATCATACGTACCGGCCGTGTCCCAGCCCCGGTCGGCGGGAAAGGCCGTGACGGCGTCCCGGCCCTCGGACAGCAGGCGCCACAGGTCCTCCGGGCCGTGTACCCCGCCGGGCAGTCGGCAGCCCATGCCGACGATCGCGACGGGCTCGCCGGACGGGGCGGGACGGCGGGTGGGAACGGCCCCGGCGGCCGGTGTCGTCCCGGGAGCCGCCCGGGTGACCAGGTACGCGGCCAGCCGCTCGGGAGTGGGGTGGTCGAAGACGGCCGACGCGGGCAGGGGCAGGCCGGTGGCCTCCGTGATCCGGGCCCGTACCTCCATCGCGGTGACCGAGTCCAGCCCCAGTTCCAGGAACGGACGCCGTCGGTCGGACGGCTCCAGGAGGTCGCGGCCGAGGACCGCGGCCACTTCGGCGCAGACCAGGTCCACCAGCACGGTGCGACGCTGCGCTTCCGGGAGCAGGGCCAGGTCGGCGCCCGCGCTCGCGGGCGCGTCGGCCGGGGCGTCGACGTCGTCGGAGGTGTGCTGTTCCCAGAGCGCCGCGAGATCCGCGGGTGCGGGCCCGGCCGGGGCGGACGGCCAGTCCGCCCTGGCTCCGGCCGCCCACAGTTCGCCCAGGGCCGCCGTCAGACGGGCGGGGCCGCCGTCGTGACGACGCAACGTGGCGACCACGGCTCCCGCGGCCTGGAGGTGCTCGATGGTGTCCCGCATCGCCGAGGTGAGGACCGGGTGCGGGCTGACCTCCAGCAGTACCTGACGGCCGGAGGCCAGCAGGCCCCCGATGGTCTCCTGGAACCGGACCGGTCGGCGTACGTTGTCGCACCAGTAGTCGGCGTCCAGCAGGCGCCCGGACACCTCTCCCGCCACGAGCGAGGAGTGGAAGGGCACGCGCGGCCGACGGGGCCGCAGTGGTGCGAGGTCCGCGCGGAGCTGGGGCAGGATCGCGTCCATCTGCGGAGAGTGGGCGGCCAGTCCCACGGACGTGCGGCGCGCGGACACCCCCTCGCTCCGCAGCGCCTCGATGAGTTCGGCCGCGGCCGCGGTCGAACCGGAGACGAGCACTGCGGAGGGCCCGTTGACCGCGGCGAGCACCAGCTCGCCTTCCCAGGCGGCCAGCCGCTCGCGGACCTCGTCCGCCGGAGCCTGCACGGAGACCATCTCACCGCGTCCGGCCTGGGACCACTGGGCCCGGCTCCACAGGGCGACGACCCGGGCCGCGTCGTCCAGGGACAGGGCCCCGCTCACCGCCGCCGCCGCCACCTCGCCGAGGCTCTGGCCGACGACCGCGGCCGGCTCCACGCCGTGCGAACGCCACAGGTCCGCCAGCGAGACCGTGACGGCGAAGAGCACCGGCTGGACGATGTCGGCGCGCGCCAGCTCGGCGCCCGCACCCGGATCACGGGCCAGGTCGATCACCGACCAGTCGACGAAGGGCTCCAGCGCCTGCGCGCAGTCGTCCATCCGGGACCGGAAGACCGGCGAGGAGTCCAGCAGCTCGGCGGCCATGCCGGGCCACTGGGGTCCTGCGCCGGGGAAGACGAACGCGACGTCGCCCGGCACCCCCGTGCCGGTGCTCAGGCCGTTGCAGCGACGGTCCCGGGCGAGCGCGGCCAGCCCGTCCAGCAGTTGCCCCCGGTGCCGCGCGCCCACCGCTGCCCGGTGGGGGTGGTCGACGGTCGCGTCCTTCGCCAGCCAGCGCCCGATGTCCTCAAGGGCCGGCTCGCCGTCGCGCAGGTAGGCGCCGAGCCGACGGGCCTTCTCCCGCAGCGCGGGGGCGCTGTCCGCCGACAGAAGCCAGGGCAGAGGAATGCGGTCCGGGGAGTGGGACATGCTGGTGGAGCCTTCCGGGCGTCAGGTGCCGCCGGCCAGTGGCAGCCGGGCAGGGTCGGGGCGCGCTCGTCCGCGAGGGACGGAGCGTCGGTCGGGGGTGCTTTCAGCTCCTCGTCAACCGGTCTCGCCCTGGGGGCGGACCGTGCGCTGCCAGTCGATGTGGTGTCCGTAGAGCCAGTCCATGGAGACCAGCGACGGCATCCACTTCATGAGCAGCGGGCCGAAGACGTTGCGCAGGTGCATGCCCCACGGGGTGCGCACCTTCACCGGTTTGGCGTTCATCTCGCCCCACTTGACGACCTTGTCGACTCGCGGGGTGCGTAGCCTCTCGTAGGTGGCGAAGGCGCTCTCCGGGGAGTCGGTGTCCCGCAGGCACTGGGCGAGGACCACCGCGTCCTCCATCGCGAGAGCCGTTCCGGCGCCGATGCGCCCGGTCAGCGCGCACGCGTCGCCGATCAGCACGGCCCGGCCCCGGTGGCGTGCCGGGGGCTTGGGCAGTCGCTCCATGGGACGGATGTCGATCGGGCCGGTGGCGGCGGACAGTATCTCGCGAAGGACGGGCATGTCACGGTCGTAGACGTCCAGCAGCCACTCCCTCCACTCCTCGACGGTGGTGCTGTCGTCCGGCCCGACCGGCTCCTTCCTGGGTGCGAACGCCAGCCACTGGACGCTCTTGTCGGCTTCGACGTGGTAGCTGAAGTGCCCCTCGTACCCGAAGGAGGTCACGCACACCCCGGGTGTCGGGTCGAGACCGCCCGGGCGGGAACGGCCGCCCAGTCCCAGTACACCGGTGTACGACGCGTCCGGGGTCTGCGGGAAGAGGGACCGCCGGACCCGGGAGTGGGCACCGTCGGCGCCGACGAGCACGTCCCCCTCGGCTGTCGTCCCGTCGGTGAACACGGCCGTGGCGCCGTCATCGGTGACCGTGCACGATGTCAGTTCCTTGCCGTACTCGATGCGGATCCCGCGTTCGGCGCACAGGTCCCGCAGGGTCCGGTCCAGCTTTCCGCGGCAGATCAGCAGACTGGTGGGAGCGGTGTCGGAGGCGGCGCTGTTGTACAGCGCGCCAATGTACTTGCCGGTGCCGGTGTACATGGGCAGGCGGGGGATGGGGAAGCCGTCCAGTTCGACCCCGATGGCGCGCAGGGCGTCCAGGCCGTTGGACCCGACGCTGAGCAGGTGGCCCTCGGCGGCGGGGAGTTCGCTGTCGCGCTCGTAGACGACGGCCTCCACCCCGATGCGGTGAAGCGCCAGGGCGAGCGTGGTGCCGCCCGCGCCGCCGCCGATGATGAGTGTCTTCAGAGCCATGGTTCGCTTTCCGTGGACGTCGAAGGGGGGGACCAGGCGTGTCGGAACGACTGGGGGAATTCGGAGCGCAGCCATGCGTGCACGGTCAGCGCCGTGGACTCGGCGTGGCCCTCCATGATCGTGAAGTGGTCACCGGGCACGGTCCGTTCGGCGTGTTCCACGGGCCACCGTTCCCGCTGCCAGTCCGGTCCGGGGCCCAGCGGGTCCGCGGCCCGGACGAAGAGGGCCGGCACCGGGCAAGGTCCGGGCTCCCATGCCTGGAAGAGGCGCAGGTAACCGCCCATCGCGGTGAGCTGTTCACCCGTGAGCAGGCCGTCGGCGAGCTCGCGGCGCGTCGAGTAGGCCTCACGCACCAGCGTGGTGAACATGGCGCGGCTGACCGGGCTGGCCGGTCCGTAGGTGTCGAGGAGGACGACGGCCAGGGGCGGCTGTCCGGCCTGGGCCAGGGCACTCGCCGTGGCGTGCGCGAACCAGCCTCCTGCCGAATGCCCGGCCAGGACAAAGGGCCTGCCCTCGGCTGCCGCCCGTGCGGCGGCAGCCATGGCGCTGATCGCGACCTCGGCCGTGGCGGGCAGCGGTTCCCCCGGACCGTAGCCCGGGAACGGCAGGACCGCCAGGTCGCACACGTCGCGCAGCCCCGTGGCGAAACGTGTGTACTGGTGGGCCCCCGAGGGAGCCACCACCGAGGGGAAGCAGAGGATCCGCGGGCCGGCGGACCCCTGCGCCAGGTGGACCGGAGCGGGTGAGCCGACGGGTTCGGTGAAGACGGTGCGGAACGTGGCCGCCGTCCGCAGGAACGCCAGCGCCTCGTCCGCCCGGTTCTCGGCCGCGGCATTGCGGAACATGGACACCAGGAGGTCGGTGGGGGCCGGGCCGGCAGCCGGGGCGCCGTCTGCGGCCAGTGCCTCGGCCACGGTGGCCGCCAGTGCGCGCGGCGAGGCGTTCCGGAGGACCACGCCGGCGGGCAGGCGAAGCCCGGTCTCCGCGTTGAGCCGGTTGCGCAGGTCGATCGCGGCGAGCGAGTCGAGACCGAGCTCGGGGAAACCCTGGTCGGGGGCGACGCTCCGGGCATCGGCGTGGCCCAGGACCGTGGCGACGAGGCCGGTCACGAGGGCCAGGACGAGGCGCTCCCGGTCGTCGGGCGGCGCGTCGAGGATGCGGGTCGCACGTCCGGCCGGAGTGGACGGCACCGGCGCCCGGCTCGGTACGAGGTCGTCGAGCAGCGCGGGCACCCGCTGCCCGGTGAGGGCGGCCGGGGTGAAGCGCATCGGTACGAGCAGCGGATCCCCGGCCGCGAGGGCCGCGTCGAAGAGGGCGAGGCCCTGCTCGGCGGAGAGCGCGCCGATCCCGGCCTGGCCGAGCCGGTTCAGGTCCGCGTCTGCGGCCATGTCGCTCTCCGATGCCCACAGACCCCAGGCCAGGGACTGGGCCGGCAGGCCGAGGTCCCTGCGGTACTGGGCGAGGGCGTCGAGGAAGGCGTTGGCCGCCGCGTAGTTGGCCTGGCCGGGACCGCCGAGGACACCGGCGGCGGAGGAGAAGAGCACGAACGCCGACAGACCGCGGTCCCGGGTCAGTTCGTGCAGGTTCCAGGCGCCGTCCGCCTTGGGGGCCAGCACCGCGTCCAGGCGGTCTGGGGTGAGGGACTCCACCAGTCCGTCGTCCAGCACCCCGGCGCAGTGGATGACCGCGCCCAGCGGGTGCGCCGGGGGGATGGCGGCCAGCACGCCCGCCAGTTGGCCGCGGTCGGCGACGTCGCACGCCACCGAGACGACCGTGGCGCCCGACGCGGTGAGTTCCGCCTCCAGCCCGGCGGTGGCCGCCGGGCCCCGGCGCCCTGCCAGCAGCAGGTGCCGCACGCCGTGCTCGGTGACCAGATGGCGGGCCACCAGCCCGGCCAGGCCTCCTGCCGCACCGGTGATCAGTACCGTCGCCTCGGCGGGGAACGCCGCGGACCGGCCGGTGGCGGGGGCGGCACGCACCAGACGGGGTACGAGCAGTTCGTCCGCTCGGATGGCGACCTCGGGTTCACCAACGGCCGCGGCTGCCCTGACCAGGTCCGGATCGACGCCCTTCGGGCACTCCACGACGGTGAAACGGCCGGGGTGTTCGGCCTGCGCGGAGCGCAGCAGACCACGGGCCGCCGCGCCGTCCAGGCCAGGCGCCACGCACACGGCCGGCGGCGTCGACTCGTCCGCGGCAAGCCGACCGCGGATCGCCTCCAGCGCCTCGTGCGCCGAACCGACGCGTATGACCTCGGCCTCGGCACGCTCGGTGACGGCGCGCGGGACCCACTGGACGCGGAACAGCCAGTCGGCCACGTTCGGACGCACCATGCGCGACGAGAGGGGCCGCGTCTCCAGCGTGTCCACGGACGCGATCAGCGTCCCCGTGTCGTCCCAGACGCGCAGGCTCACCGCGTCGGGGCCCTGGGGCTTGATCCGCGCCCGCACCCGCCCGGACGGCGCGGCACCGAGAAAGACCCCCGACCAGACGAACGGCAGCCGGACCTCCTCGGCGTCCAGGACGAGGGGGTGCAGGGCCGCGTCCAGCAACGCCGGGTGCACCGGGAACCCGTCGGCGCGTACGTGCTCCGGCAACTCCACCTCGGCGAACAGCTCGTCACCGCGCCGCCAGACGGCACGCATGCCCTGGAACGCCGGGCCGTAGCCGACCCCGGCGTCCACGCTCCGTTCGTAGACGCCTTCGATCGCGACGGGGCGCGCGTCCGGTGGAGGCCAGACACCTGTGCGTTCCGGCGCGCGCCGCGCGGGTCCTGCGGCCTCCAGCGTGCCGTCGGCATTGCGCAGCCACTGCCGGGCACCTGCCGGCCGGGACGACACGGACACCTCGCTGCCGTCGGCGCTCACCCGTACCTGGAGCGCGACGTCGCCGTCCTCGGGCACGACCAGGGGGGCGTGCAGGGTCAGCTCACCGAGGCGGGAGCGGCCCGCCTGTCGTCCCGCGGCCAGCGCGAGGTCCACCAGCAACGTCCCCGGTACGAGGGCGTTGCCGAGGACACGGTGGTCGGCCAGCCAGCCGTGGGTGCCGAGGGAGATCCGTCCGGTGAGGACCAGGCCGTCCTCACCCAGGTCGACCACCGCCCGCAGCAGGGGGTGCGAGCAGGTCTGAAGTCCCACGCACGTCGCGTCGCTGATCGCCGGGACGGGATCGAGCCAGTAGCGGTGACGCTGGAAGGGGTAGGTCGGCAGGGAGACCATGCGTGCGTCACTTCCGGCGTACACGGTCCGCCAGTCGACGGGCACGCCGTGCACGTGGGCTTCGGCCAGTGCGCCCAGGAAGCGGTGCTCGTCGCCCTGGCCCCGCCGCAGCGTGGCGAGGGCCACGCCGCCGCCTGCCGGGCCCTTGTCCAGCACCTCCTGGACATCGGCTGTCAGTACCGGGTGCGGGCTCATCTCCAGGAACACCTGGAAGCCGTCCTCCCCGACCATGGCCTCGACGGCCTGGTGGAACGCGACCGTTCGGCGCACGTTGGCGAACCAGTAGCCGGGATCCAGTTCGGGGCCCGCCACACGCCCGCCGGTGACCGTGGAGTACATCGCGACGGCGGCGTCTCGGGGCCGGATGCCGGCCAGCGAGGAAAGCAGTGCGTCACGGATGCGGTCGGTGTGGTGGGAGTGGCCGGCGATGTTCGTACCGGACACCCACCGGTGGACAACACCGTCGGCGGAGAGTCGCGCTCGCAACTCCTCCAACGCGTCCACCTCTCCGGAAGCGATGCTGGAGGACGGCCCGTTGACCGCCGCCACACCGATCCGGCCGTCCCAGGCGGTGATCAGCTCGCGCAGCGGTCCGGCCGCCATCGCCACGGACATCATCGCGCCCTGCCCGGCGAGCGCGGTGAGTGCCTTGCTGCGCAGGGCGACGATCATCGCCGCGTCCTCCAGCGTCAGCGCCCCGGCCACACACGCGGCGGCGATCTCGCCCTGGCTGTGACCGACCACCGCGTCCGGTTCGACGCCGTAGGACCGCCACAGCGCGGCCAGGGACACCATCACGGCGAACAGCACCGGCTGCACGCGGTCCACCTTCTCGTGGTCACCGGATCGCAGGACCTCGGTCAGCGACCAGTCCACGTGCGGAGCCAGGGCACGCTCACACTCGGCGAGGCGCTCGGCGAACACCGGCGACGACTCCAGCAGCTCCACCGCCATCCCCGCCCACTGCGATCCCTGACCCGGGAACACGAAGGCGACCCTGCCGGTGCCTTCGGCGCTGCCCTGTACCAGCGCGGGCGACAGGCCGTCCTCGGCCAGTGCGCGCACCGCCTCGACCGTCTCCTCCCGCGAACGACCGCACACGGCGGCGCGGTACTCGAAGGCGTCGCGGTGCAGCGCCAGGGTGCGAGCCACGTCCTCCTGGCGATGCCGGACCAACAGGGGCAGCAGGGCACGCGCCTGCCCGCGCAGCGCCTCCCGACCGCGAGCGGACAGCAGCAGGGGCGGGAAGCGTTCGCCGTCGGGCGAGGGTTTGCGGTCCGGCGCGGCCGGCGGCGCTTCCAGGATGACGTGGGCGTTGGTACCGCTCACCCCGAACGAGGACACC
>NZ_BMUI01000071.1 GCF_014650115.1 Streptomyces olivaceoviridis
AGCATCGCCTGCACCCTCATCTGCTACCGCAGACTCACCAAATGAGATGACCTCTTAAACGTCCCCTTGGAACGCCCCCGTTGGCGCCGCACCGCCTCCAACACCGCAGCCACAACCCGCTCATCCGCGCGCCCGGTCGGGCTCGTCGGCCGCCGCTTACGCCCGTCGACCAGCCCCCACAGCCCACCCTCGCGGTAGCGGGCCCGCATCCGCCGCACCGTGGCCACACTCACCCCCGCCCAGCCCAGCGCCGTCAGCTCCTCGACCTTGGCCCGCTCCCGCTCGGCCAGCGACCATTGCCCGGGATCGAACCGTGGCCGCGGCACGCCCCTGCTCCCAGGGCCCTCGGGCAGGCCGTACTCGACCTCGCGGATGTGCCGCTGCCAGGCCAGCGCACGCTCCCGCTCGGCGACGTCGAGGCCCTCGAACAGGCCCCACTGCGGCGCCCCAGGGGGCGTGCGGTCCCCAACGACGCGAAAGCCGGGGTCGGCACACAGATGTGCCGCCAGGACCGATGCCGTCCTCCCGTCCTCGTCGACCAGCCGCACCGTCTGCCCGACCAGAGCGACGATCTGCCACACAGTGCCGTCGAATTCGACATGCGCCCCGGCCTCGGCACGCCACCCACCCGATGCCCCCGTCATCGTTCCCGCTCTCCATCGCTCGCACGCTGGACCATCACCCGCTCGTGCAGTGGTATATCCAGCACTGCCTCAAGCCGTCCCGCCCACAGTGCGTGATAGACGACCGGCAAGATCTGCAGCGGATCCCCGACCGCGACCACCCCCTCGATCAGCGGCCGAGGCTGCGTGAAGGCGCCCAAGACCGCCTCCTCCAGGCCCCCGGCCCCGCGGTAGCGCGGATGCCGGTAGCCCGCCAACCACCGCACATTCGCCGCCATCACCGCATCGGGCGGAGCAAGCCGCAGATACCTCCACCCCATCAGCGCACACACCACCTCCAGCACCGTCTGGGCCCGCTGCGCCCGTACCCCACCCGCACCCTCCACGCCGGGGCAGTCGGCCAGCAGCCCACTCCCGTCCGCGTACCGGGCGAACATCTGCGGCACCCAGGACCGCACCCGGCTGCGCTCATCGCGCCATACCAACCGCACCGGCCGCCCCGACAACCCCACGACCTGCCGGTCCCGGTCCAGCAGCATCAACTGCGCCCGCATGGCCGCCGACCCGTGCGCCACATGCCGGCCCATCGTGGCCGACCACCACCAGCCCGGCCCCCACCGCCTACCGGGCACGACCGGGAACGCGGCCACCGGCGGAGCATGCTCAAAACGCACCTCGGTCGCGGCCGTGATCCAGGGCATCTGCCTCAGAAGCCCCGCCTCATCCACGAACACCGCCTGCACGCGCCTCGCATCGCCGTGTAGCCCCACATCAGCACCCAAGAACAGCCCCCGCAACGACGGAACTAAATTCCGACCGCCTCACCCCAACGAGCGAACGCGCCCTACCGATCAACCAGAAACCGCGACCCCCAAGCATCCACCGACCCTGACCTCGCCCCCGGCAGCACTCCGGCCTACTGCCCGTCCGCACCCCGGTACGTCCCAAGAATCTCCGCGGCCTCATCCGGCGACAGCCGAGCCCAGCGAGCGACGTCCTCCAGCCCCACTCCGGCGTTCACCGCAGCGGCCATGATCTGCACCAATGCCTGGTCGAGGAGTTCGGTGCCACGGCTGAGGGTCTCCAGCAGATACCGGGCTGCATCAGCGGTCGGCCCGACCTGCGCGCCGCGCAGGAGCATTACCTGCTCTTCGGCTTCACCGAGGAGGTTGGTGATCAGGAAACGCTGTTCGGCAGGCACCGCAGCACGCCAGTTCGTGCCTGAGCCGGGCGCCTTCTTCTCCCCGGCCCATACCCGCAGTTGTGCGGCCATGCTGGCGGGCTGAAGCTCCTGCCGCACCCACCACAGGTTCTCGTCGAACCGCGCATACGGCCCAGACCGACCCTCGGGATGACGACGCAGACGGATAACGGTCCCCATCCAGGCGATCAAAGGTCCGCCGTAGTCGGTCGCGGCCAGCGGACCCAGCCACGGCCGGCCCACGCGCTCGCCCAGAGCCCGGCAGAACGCCCCGTCGGCGGGCAGCGGCCGCGGCCGCTCCTCCCCGCTGTCGGCCCACACCAGCTGCGCCATGGCAGGGTCCAGGACCGCGTCCGCGACGGCGACCACTTCGGGGAAGATGACCGCATCGCGGCCCACGATCCGCCACCGCTCCAGCTCCCCGCCCGCGTTGCCGCCGGCGACCTGGTGCAGCCGCCGCGGCCACACCTTCTCCTCCTCCCAGTACAAGGCCTGCTCCCACCACCGGGCCACGACCGCATAAGCCAGCGCGAACACCCGCTCCGGCTCTACCCCGCTGCGCACCGCCCGCCGCGCCACACCCGCCACCCGCCGCTGCGCCGCGACCACCTCCGGCAGGCTCCGCAGGTCCAGATGCTCCAGCTCCTGGTCGGCGTCCGCGTCCAGCTGCCACCGCCCGTGCCGTACGCACACCCGCTCCCACCGCGCCGCGTACCACACCCACCTCACAGGCACACCCGTCCGACGCGCAGCACACAAGCGACAGCCAAACGCCACGGGCCCCGCTACCGCACCACCCACACGCCACACAGCCGCTGGCTTCCCGGCACCCCCGCCCTCCAACGCGGCATCCCCGTGCTCCCAAGAGGGCAATGCTCGTGCCATCACCGCGCCGTCGACACCGCACAAGCCCGCCAGCACCTGCCGTCCCGCCGCGTTCAGCACCACTTCGGCATCAGCCCTCGCGCCCCCGCCCGGATGACCGGGCCGCGAGCCGTGCCACTGCCACTGCGAGCGCAGCGCCGTCTCCGGCACTCCGTAGCGACCCGCGACGCGACAGATCATGGAGAACGTCGTCTTGGCTGCGTAGGTCAGAACGAAGAGCACTTGTCGGTGGGAGTTGGGAACATCTGATGGCTTCTGGCCTCCGAATGTTGATGAGAAGTAGCAGCGATCCCGGGCCACGGAAAAGTGATGTCGTCAACGTGTTGACGTCCGTATCCTTCGGCGGGTGAGTCTGATCGAGGTGGGTCCCGGGCAGGTCGAGCTCGTCGTGCGGGGGCCGGGGGCGCTGGCGACTTCTGTCCGGTTGTTCGACTGGTCGCGTGCGGATGAGTACGAGACCGTCTTCGCGGTGGAGGCCGTTGCTGATGGTGTGCGTGCACGGCTCGAGAACGTGACCGTCACCGTCTGGGATGACCTGAGCGAGTTCTTCGATGGCCTCGCGCGAGACTTCCGTGGCTGGGAGGGGGAGCGGGTCTGGATCAACAACCACCTGGTCGTGACGGCGACCTTCGGCTCGGGTGGTCATGTGTATCTGGACTGGACGCTTCGGTCCGGCTTCTTTCCCGGTGACTGGAAGTGCACGGTGACGACCGTGATCGAAGCCGGTGAAGGGATGACGGCTGTAGCTGCGGACCTGCGGGAATTTCTGCGCCAGGGGTAGGTAGCCCACGTCGCCCTGCAGGCACTTTTGCGTCCGGTTCAGCCGACGGCCTGCTGCTCAGCGCGGGCGCGGGTGGTGGCGAGACGGTAGGAGTCAGTGCCGGTCTCGATGATGTTGCCGCCGAAGGTGAGGCGGTCGACGATGGCCGCGCAGAGGCGGGGGTCGGTGAAGGTCTTGGTCCAACCGCTGAAGGACTCGTTGGAGGCGATGGCGACGCTGTTCTTCTCCTCGCGTTCGGTCAGGACCTGGAAGAGGAGTTCGGCGCCGCGGCGGTCGAGTTCCATGTGTTGGGTCGGGGACGGGACGCCGTGCACCGTTTCCAGTGCCGGTTTTCCCGTCCCCGCCCGCCGAACCGGACGTGCCCGTTGGCCGAGCATCCGGCTCTCCACGTGATCCGCTGGATCAGGCGAGGTATTCGCTGACCTGGCCGACGAAGGCCACATCGTCGTGGTTCGTCCGGCGGAAGCGTGCTCCGTCGGGATCGACCTCGTCGATGTTGTAAGGCGTGCTGATCTGCGCTCCACGAAACGTGTATCGCTGGACCCGCATCTTCGCCGGGTTGTAGAGGACGATTCCGCCCTCGGTGATGCGGTCCGCCCCGTAGTAGCGGCGCCGCAACTGTTTCCAGGTCAGGCGGGGGTGTTTGTAGCGAATCCAGAGAATCAGCCTCCACCAGGCGTACCAGCCGAGGTAGGAGAACGTTCTTTTGGATGCGCCGTAGCGGAAATAGGCAGCCCAGCCCCGAAGGACCGGGTTCACCGACCGCAGCACCTCCTCCAACGAGAGCGACGTCGTACTTCGCCCCGTCAGTTTCTTGATCTTGTGCATCACCGACGCCAAGGCGGGCTTGGACGGGATGGTGAGCACGACGCGACGGCCATCGCCGAAGGGCCTTCGCTGGATGTGGAAGCCCAGGAAGACGAAGCCGTCGTCGATGTGGGTGATGTGGGTCTTCTCGACCGAGAGGGTCATCTTCAGCCTGCGGGCCAGCAGTTCACCGATCTCCGCCTTGAGCGCTTCGGCCTCGGACTTGGTGCCGTGCACCAGCACGACAAAGTCGTCAGCGTAACGCACCAGGCGGAAGTTCGGCCGCCCCATCCGGCGTCGATACTGACGACGCCATGGCGGGGTCATCTCCCTGTCCCAGATCCGCGAGAAATGCCGGTCCAGGACGGAGAGATAGATGTTGGCCAGCAGCGGAGAGGCGACTCCTCCTTGCGGAGTGCCCGTGAGGGTCTCCGCGAATCCACCGTGCAGTTCGACAACCCCGGCCCGCAGAAACGCGCTGACCAGCCGCAAGACCTTGCGGTCCTTGATGCGTTCGGCCACCAGGTCCATCAGGACGTGATGGTCGACGTTGTCGAAGCAAGCCTTGATGTCGCCCTCGATGACCCAGTCGTAGGTCGACGGCTTGCGCGTGAAGCGGTGGATCTCGGCGATGGCATCCTGAGCCCGACGCCCAGGCCGATACCCGTAACTGGACGGGTAGAAATCGGCCTCGAAAATCGGTTCCAGGACCAGCTTGAGGGCCATCTGCGCGACGCGGTCCCGCAGGGTCGGGATGCCCAGGTAACGCACTTTGCCGTTCTTCTTGGGAATTACCGCCTGCTTGACCGGCAGCGCAGTGAAGGACCCGTCCTTGAGCGAAGAGCGAAGCTCCTCCAGGAACGGAATCACTACCTGCTGTCCTGGCACCTCGGTTGCCGGACACCCGCTCCCAGGCCACCACCAAAGTGGCCCGGTCGCAGATCAAGTTGAATACATCATCGAACCGGCGATCCGGCTCGTTCCTTGCCCATCGGTGCAGCTTGATCTGATGATCGAGTACCCGCCGCGCGGCCGTCATACTGCCCGGCCAAAGCGGCGGCGCGTCGTTATTCAACAACGTTCCTCCCCGACAGCAGTCCTGCTGCCATCACGCTGTCGCCCTTCCCCATGCGACCGGCTTTCCCGGCCTCCGAGTACTACGGCGACTCCGCCACGACCTGGCTTCATCAGCGGGCATTGCGCCTGCCCGCCGCCCGGCCGGCTGCCGGACGGGAAGGGCGATGCCAGATCGCTTCCCACGTTCACTGAGGATCTCTGTGACGGCGTCGGTGCCCAGCTATACCCCGGCAGCATCGCCACGGACCGCACATCGCAGTCTTGGTCCGGGCCTCCCGGCGCCCATAGGCTAAAGACGCCGGAAGAGGAGAGGCCATCGGATAGAGCACTCTCCAGCACTGCAAAGCGGCCCATCCACCAGATTCGGCAGGCCGCTGACGACTCACGGGACGTCAACCACTGGTTCAGTTTCCTTGCCCCCATTCCGTCTTCGCTTGCGGGCACGAACCGTCTGGTGGTGTCGGTCCGCCCCTACGTTGTCGAGGCTGCTCCCGGCCTCACCCCCAACCCGGGGTTCGGCCTGCCTCCAGCTTCAACCGGTCCCTGCGAGGACCGGCGGCGGGCCTCTCATCCCGCGAGATCCATCAGCGCCTCGTGGCGCACAGCCGAGTTCGTCGATGCAGAGCAGGTCGACGCGGCCGTAGCGGGCGATGGTCTTGGTCAGCTGTTTCTCGTCGGCGGCTTCGACCAGCTCGTTGACCAGCTTGGTCGCCAGGACGTACTTGACTCGGTAGCCGGCCATGGCGGCCTCGGTGCCCAGTGCGATCAGCAGGTGAGACTTGCCCGTGCCGGAGTCGCCGATGAGGCAGAGGGGCAGGCCCTTCTTGATCCATTCGCACTTGGCGAGGGTGTGGATCATGGCTGCGTCGATGTTGGGGTTGGCCTCGAAGTCGAACTTCCGCAGCGACTTGTCGCGGGGGAAGCCTGCCGCCTTGATGCGGCGCTCGGAGCGGCGGCGGGCCCGGTCGTCGCACTCGGCCAGGAGGAGCTCGGCGAGGAAGCCGAGGTAGGACATCTGCTCACGGCTCGCTGTCTCGGCGAGGTCGGGGAACTGGGAGCGGATGGTGGGCAGCCGGAGCATGCGGCATGCCTGGTCGACGGCGGTGGTGGCGGCCTGCTCGGTGAGTCCTCGCTGGCGGGGAAGAGCCACGGCGTTCTCCTCTTTCATTGGGTGGGGTGGTCGGGTCGGCGGAGCCGCAGGAGCTGGTCGTAGGGGGCGACGGAGGGCAGGGGCCGCTTGTCGGGTGGCAGGTTGGCCCTGACGGCCGCGGGCAGCGGGGCGATGGCGGTCTGGCTGGTGGTGGAGGGCGGCTGCGGGGGTTCTTCGGGTCCGGTGTCGGCGTCGGCTGCCTTGCGGGCTTCGAGAGCGACGGCATCGGCGGTGAGTGCACCGGTCTTCAGGGCTGCGGCGGAGCCGGTGACGAGGTGTTCGTGGGGCAGGTGGCGGCTGAGGAGGAGGACTTCGATCAGGGCCCGGGTGCCGTCGCGTTCACCGTGGGCTTTGACGGCGGCTTCCCACCAGGCGTCGTGCATGGGGGTGAACCGGCCGGCTGCCCGGGCCTGGTCGAGGGCGGTGGCGCCGGGCAGGGCGCCGGGCTTGCGGATCAGCGCCTCCAGGTAGTGGTCGAGTTCGAGGCGGGATCCATTGCGGGCGATGAGCCACTCGTGGCGGGCGACTTCCTCGCGGCCGTCGTAGACCAGGAGTTCGGAGGCGTGGAGCATGACGCGGACGGTGCGGCCGATCAGCCGCACCGGCACCGAGTAGCGGTTCATCCGGACGCAGATCTGGCTGTAGCGGTCGACTCGCGGGGTGGACAGCCTGCCGGTCTCGAACGGCTCCTCCGGCAGTGGCGCGAGCAGCGGCTGCTCGGCCGCGAAGTACTCGCCGATCGTGCGCGGGCGGGAGCGGATGCGGCGGGCGTCGTCCTCCTGGTCCCACCGGTCGATCATCGCGTTGAGCTCGGCGAGCGTGTCCACTTCGGGGACGGGGACGAGGTGGTTGCGGCGGAACCAGCCGATCTGGCCCTCGACGCCGCCCTTCTCGTGGGCGCCGCGCAGGCCGGGCTGGCAGTAGAGGGCGTCGATGCCGTAGTGGGAGCGGAAGGCGGTCCAGCGTTCGGCTTCGATCCTGCGGCGGGAGAGGCCCAGCACCTGGGCGACGGCGGCTCTAAGGTTGTCGTAGCGGACCTTCCCGGTCGGCACTCCGCCCAGCACGTTGAGAGCGTGGACGTGGCCCTCGAAGAACGCTTCCTGCCCGGCCGAGGCGAAGATGCGGTGGACGTCCTTGCCCGAGTACGACAGCCGGAACGCGAACAGGTAGCAGGTCACCAGCTCGCCGGCCAGCTTCACCGTGACGTCACCGAAGTCCACCTCGGCCTCCGCTCCGGGCCTGTGGGTCTGCGGGACGAACGCGTCCACCACCCCCTTGCCGGCCTGGAGACGGATCTCCTCACGGCGGGCGGCGACATAGGCGCGGACCATCTGGTAGGAGACGTCGACGGCTTCATGCTCGTCCAGGAGCCGGTCGTAGATCCGCTTGACCGTGTGGCGCTGCTTTCGCGGCGCGGTCAGGTCCGTCTTCAGGATGGCGTCGATCACCGGCTTGTAGGGGTCCAGGCAGGTTGCCCGTGGTCTCATCTTCTTGCGCGGCTCCGGCAGGGCCGAGATCAGAGCCCTCTGCACAGTGTTGAAGCCGACGCCGTACTTCCGCATGAGCGCACGCGTCGACATGCCCGTCCTGGCATCACGGCGGATCGCCGCGTACAGATCGACCTTGGACTTCGGCAGCACCCGGGCCCCCTCGTCGTGCAGAGCACAACCAGGGTCCCGAAGCAAGCGCCCGGGCGTTCTCGAAACTCAGCGACATCACTCTCCCGTGGAACCGAGCGTTCCCGCCGCTGAGCATCAGGCGTTCCTGAAACTCACCTACAAAGCCAGTCGTCTCACCACGCAACGGCGCCACACGGAAGACCCCTGGGCCCCAAGCGTCCTCACGACTGCTCCAAGACCTGCTCACTAGGTCGTCGCCTCCTGCTCCCCGACCGATGTCTGCCCTGGCACGCGCCAGTGCGCGGGGGCTTGGGCGAGGAGCCGTTGCCGCTCCCGCTCATCGAGGCCCTGCCCTCGACGAGCCGGCGGAGTGGTTCGTGGACCGACGCACTCACCTCGCCGTGGAGGCGGCCCGGTCCGCCCCAGCTCGCTGCGCACCCAACTCACCTCCGTGTAAGCGGAGTTGTCCTCGAAGCTGAGCAGCCAGTGCCCGCCGTCCACAGCGCAGGCCGCAACCGCGTCGAGAAGCCCCTGCGCGACGACCGCAGGCAACGTGGAATCGGAGTACCGCCGCCGCTCCTCGTCTGCCAGTCCCTCATTGCGATATGGGACACGGGCACGGATTTTCAAGGGTTCACGCTCTCCAGTCACCTTGACCTGGAGATAACGAGGTTCACTGTCGTCCATGCCCTTAATAGTGTCGGCGGTGAAGATCTTGTCACCGATCCGTACCCACACATCCTTCTTCGACATATGATTCATGGTGGCACGGAAACAAGGTCCTTGAGGCAGCATCAAAGTAATCCCAGAACTTTGAAGTTGACGTACCGTTCACTCAGAAAGGTGCAACAGGAGCGCCCTGAGAACCGACCACAAGAGGCGCCAGGGGTGTGTCGGAGAGAGATTCAGCACCTCAGACGGGTCATCAGGTCGGCTTCGGTGCGCTCTTGTACCGCAGTCCCTACTGGTTTTATGGTGGCGTCCTGACAGAGGATAAAGACCGCAGAGCCGGGGAGATTTAAAGCCGATGTACGGTACCTGTATTGACGGCCTGTCAAGGATCCGGAGGAGAGCGGAAGGCACCCGGAACCCTCCCCGTAGCCAGCCGCAGGGATTCGCGGAGCGAATCCCTTTCAGGCCCGAATCGCGGAGCGAATTCGGGCCCCTGCCAACGGAGTTGGCAGGGAATTCCGGCGGAGCCGGAATTC
>NZ_BMUI01000072.1 GCF_014650115.1 Streptomyces olivaceoviridis
TCGGTCTCGCGCCGCGGACCATCGGCGCGTACCTCTACCGCATCTTCCCCCGCCTGGGCGTGACGGCGCGGGCCCAGCTCACCGAGGCACTGCGAGACCCTCAGGCCGCCTGACCGAAGCGGGGGCCCCTCCGCCCGCGCACAACCCACCGAGATGCACCGGCCCGCTACGGGACCTGACCGCGACGGGGCCTGACCGCGACGGGGCCCCACTCCTCACGGGCACCGCCAGGATGCCGCCGGGCCGTCACGCGCCCCGACCGCCACCGGGCCCCACTCCTCACGGGCCGGCTCACCGAGGTGTTGCCGGGCCCTCACGCGGCCGGGCGTGGCCGTCAGTCCGCGCCGATCCTCGCGGCGAGCTGGGCGCGGGAGGAGACGCCCAGCTTGGGGAAGATCTGGTACAGGTGCGAGGCGACCGTACGGGGTGACAGGCGCAGCTGTTCCCCGATGGCCCGGTTGGTCAGGCCCCGGGCGGCCAGGCGGGCGATGGTGAGCTGCTGCGGCGACAGCACGCGGGCGATGTCGTCCGCGCCGGACCGCCCGTCCCTGGCCTGACCGGTCGCCCTCAGCTCGGACGCCGCCTGCTCCGCGCGGGACTGTGCTCCCAGGGAGCGGAGAACGGACTCGGCGGTGGCCAGGGGCGTGCGGGAGTCGGTCACGCGGCGCCGGCGCCTGAGCCAGGCTCCGTAGCCGAACTGGGTCATACCATGCAGCAGCGGCCAGGCGCCGGCTCCGGGTCGCAGCGCCCGGCGGTAGCGGACCTCCGCCTCGTCGTCCGGGGCGAGGACCGCGTCGGCGTACTCCAGGATCCGTTGCGGCAGGGGTGCGCGCCCCGCCCCGGTCAGGACCGTGACGTGCTCGACGACGGTCCTGGCGTCGGCCTGCTCCCCGGCGGGCAGCGCCGCCTCGGCCAGGAAGGCGAGCCCCCACACCTGCTCGAAGGCGTACGGCGCCGCCGGGTCGGCGAACAGGAAGCGCAGCCGGGCGTAGGCCTCGACGTACCGGCCGGTACCGGACGCGGTGAGGGCACGGGCCAGCGCGGCCAGGTTGAGCTGCCGGTTCTGACCGAGGCGCAGGGATGCCTCCTCGACCTCCGCGGCGTACTCCAGTGCCTTGTCGTGCTGTCCCCGCAACGCCGCGATGATGGCCAGCGTGCCGGTGGCCCTCGCCACCCAGTCGGGCTGCCCCGTCCGGCCGGCGATCATCCGGCCCTCCTCGGCCAGCGCCTGGGCGGTGTGCCACTGGGTGCCGAGCCAGATCTGGCCCATCGCCCTCGGTACGAGGAGCTGCGGCAGCCGCCCGTACCGGCCGCCGGCGCGAACGGCCGCCTCCGCCTCTTCGAGCAGCGGCGCCGCCCGATCGAGGTCGGAAGCGAGGACGGCGACCTGGCCGACCAGATGCTGCTCGTCACCGTCACCGTCGACCAGTCCGGGGGCGGAGTGCGGTGGCTCCGCCTGCGGCAGCGGGAGGGTGGCGGTCAGCGCCATGACGGCGACGTCCCGTGCGTCCCGGGGCCCGGACCTCAGGTCCTCGAACGCCCGCAGGACCATGTGGCGTTCGCCGGGGCCTGCCTGCTGCCACCAGCACCTGCGTGCCGCCGCGTGCAGCAGCTTCTGTGTGAGCGCGGCGTCCTGCGAGGCGACGGCGCGTGCCGCCTCGCACAGTTCGGCGATCCGCTCCCGGCCGACCGCGCTGTTGCCCGGCAGCAGATCGTGCACCCACAGCACCAGGGCCCGTCCGAACGTCCCCAGCTCGTTCGGGTCGATCTGGCGGGCGTGCCGGAGCGCCTGGTCCGTCAGACCGTGGTCGCAGGCGAGCTCGGCGGCGCGCAGCAGCCGTGCCGCCCTGCGCTCCGGGTCCGGGGAGAGACGCGCGGCGCGGTCCAGTGCGGCCAGGGCCACGAGCACGGCGGTGCCCGGACGTGGGCCGGCCGCCAGCGCCTCCAGCCGTCGCGCGAGTTCCTCGTCGGGGCCCGCCACGCACTGGGCCGTGTGCCAGGCGGCGTGGGGACGGCTGGTGAGGCTCTGCCCGAGCGCCTGATGAGCGGCCAGGCGCCGGGCCGCCGACTCCAGGTGCAGCACGGCCGGACGGACCAGCGGCTCGGGGAAGTGCAGCCTCCGGTTCTCCTCGACGCCCTCCTCGACGCCCTCCGCATCGAGTTCCGCGGCCCCGCCCGCCCCGGCCCCGCCAGCCCCAACGGCTCCGACCGGTTCGGCGACCAGTCCACGGGCGATCGTCTCGGCGAGCCCGGCGCGGGCCGCCGGGCCGCTGCCCAGCAGCGAGGTGCTCGCGCGCAGGATGTCCCGGGTGACCGGCGAGGCGCTCAGCGCGGCGGTGAGCAGCACGGTGCGGGCCTGTGCCGACAGCCCCTCCACGTCCTCCGCGTACGCCTCGGCCAGACGGGACGTCGCCGGCAGCATGCCGAAGCCCGCCGCGTCGCCGAGATGACCACCGTCCAGGGAGAGTTCCGTCAGGGCGAGCGGATTACCCCGCGCCACTGCGAGGACGAGTTGCTCCTCGGCGTACCCGGTGGCCCGGCCGGCACGGGTGACGAGTGCGCGGGCCTGGGGGGCGGGCAGGCTCGCGAGTGTCACCGCGAGTGCATCCGGAAGGGGCAGGACGTCGGCGGCGGCGCGCTCGGCGACGATCAGGCCCACCCGCGTCGCGCCGCAGAGCCGGGCCAGAGCGCGCAGGGTGTCGCGGCTCGCGCCGTCGAGCCGGTCGAGGTCGTCCACGCACAGCAGAACGGGCTCCGCCGCCGCGGTCAGCAGGCGCATCACCACTGCGGCCAGTTGAGCGGGGGACGGCGCGGCCGGTTCATACGTACCCGGCGCGGCCGGTTCACCGGTGTCCGTCACAACCGGTTCACACGTACCCGGCCCGGCCGGCTCACCGGTACCCGGCACAGCCGCGCCGCCGCCGAACGCGGCGTCCAGGAGGGCTCCTTCGCGGGCCGGCAGGCCCGTACTCCCCGCCAGGGCGGGACGCAGAAGGCGGTGCAGCGCGGCATGCCGCAGTCCGCGCTCGCCGGGTGCCCACGCCGTCGACAGCACACGTATGCCCTGGCGGCCGGCCGCCGCCGCGGCGAAGCGGATGACGGCGGACTTGCCGGTGCCCGGGGCGCCGCTCAGGTGGAGCACCCGCCCCTCGCCGCGGGGCAGGGCCGTCAGCAGCGCGGCCACCATCTTCCGTTCCCGCTCCCGGCCGAGCAGGCCGGTGCCGTCCGAACCGACGTCGTACGAGCCGATGTGCGCGCTCATCCCGTGCCCTCCCACACTCCCCCGACGCACCGCGGGTGCGTCCGCAGCCGTCCTCGCGCGCGCGTGCCCACCTCCCGCACGCGCGTCCACCGCCCCTTCGCATGTTGTCCGCCCACACCCTCACCCGCATCACGCATATGTGCCAGAACCAGGACGCGTGCTCACTCACATGTCCGCTCGTCCGGGAACGCGCTGTCCGCGCCCGCCGCCGCGTAGAGGTCGCGGATGCTGACGTCGGCTCCGAACTCCAGACGGCCGAAGACCCAGTCGATCGGGTGGCACTCCCGTGCGTCGGGCAGCTCCACGACGATGGGGACGGCCTCGGGGCGGGCGGCCGGGGCGTGCCGCCAGGCTCCGCCGATGTGACGCGTCAGGATCTCGCCGACGTAACAGCCGAAGGCGACGAGGGATTCCGCCATGTCCTCGCCGCTCACGCCTTCGGCCCGGAAACCGTCGACGATGTCCTCCACCAGGTCGATGCTCTCCGGACTGTAGTCCAGCTCCGCACCGCTGATGTCGGCCGCCGCCGCGACGATGGCAGCGGCGTGCCGGGGCGCGTTGGCGGGCTCCAGCGGGGGGTTCAGGTGCAGCTGCATGTCGGTCCTCGGGCTGTTTGCCGTCAATGGCGTCGAGGCTAACCGCACAACACCCGGGGGGACATGCTCACTGCCCGGATCGATATGGAACGTGGTGGTCCAGGCGTGCGGGACGAAGGTGCCCCGTGGTGCCACGTTTGCAGTCGATCGACTCATGCTGCGGGGGGCCGCACCTGTCAGAGTCAGGCCCGACGCAACCCACGAAAGGATCTCAGTGTGGCACGTTCTCGCGGATTCGACACCGACGCGGCAGTGGAGCAGGCCATGGACCTGTTCTGGAAACAGGGCTACCGCGCCACGCCGATGCCACGGCTGACGGAGCTGCTGGGAATCGGCAGCGGCAGCCTGTACGCCGCCTTCGGATCGAAGGACGGTCTCTACGCCCAGGCCTTACGACGCTACTGCGAAGGTCTGGTGGCGGCGCTGGACCGGGACGTGCGGGCGGGGGACGACATCCGCACGGCGTTGCGGCGGTTGCTGCTCGCGATGGTGACGGCCGACGCCGCCGACCCGGAACGTGGCTGCCTGCTGGTCAACGCGATCGTCGAACGCGCGGCCCACGACGGCACCGTGCAGCAGGTCCGCACGGCCATGACCGCCATCGAGGCCGTGCTGGCCGAGGCGCTCGAACGCGCCCGGGTGCGCGGAGAGCTGTCCGGCGAGCGCAGTCCGGTGGAAGTGGCGCGCTTCCTCACCACGTTCATCCAGGGTCTGCACGTCATGAGCCAGGCGCGCGCCGACCGGGCGTTCCTGGAGCCGGCCGTCGCCGTGGCCCTGCGGGTTCTCGACTGAGACCTCGTGGCCGTCGGTCATGTCGTCCCCACCCGGTCCCTCCGGTCCCCGAGCCGGCCCGCGAACGGGACGGGCCCGTCGTCCCTCCGTCGCCGGGCGGCAGTCAAACGACTGATTCCCCGCAGGCCCGCGGCTTCGACACTGAGGGCACTGGCGACATCGGGAAAGGAACCGCACACCCATGACGGTCATCGACAGCCCACTGCCGGACAAGGAGCGCGAGATCGCGGGGAGCGCCCTCCAGGCGACCCTGGTCGACCTGCTCGACCTGTCCCTGGTGGCCAAGCAGGCGCACTGGAACCTGTACGGGCCACGCTTCCGTTCCATCCATCTCCAGCTCGACGAGGTGGTCACCACCGCACGCGACTACGCCGACGTGGTGGCCGAACGCGCCGCCGCGCTGGGGGTCAGCCCGGACGGGCGGACCACCACCATCACCGCCACCAGCGGTGTGCCCGCCTTCGCGCCGGGCTGGACGAAGGACGTCGACGCCGTCGAGGCCCTGGTACGGGCGTTCGCCGCCGTCATCGGACGGGTGCGGGAACGCATCGAGGAGACCGGCCCGGCCGATGCCGTGACCCAGGACCTGCTGATCGGCCTGACCGCCGACCTGGAGAAGCAGAGCTGGATGTTCCAGGCCGAGAACCGGCGCTGAGGGGCCACGGTGACGGTCCCGTACCCGGGGCTGAGGGGCCACGGTGACGGTCCCGTACCCGGGGCTGAGGGGCCACAGGGACGGTCCCGTGCCCGGGGCTGAGGGGCCACAGGGACGGTCCCGTACGCGGGGCCGTCCCGCATGAACACGTGTGCCCGCCTGTCGGGGCGCGTGACCGTCACTGCCGTCACAGTCGACGACGTGCCCGCAGGGCGGCTGCCTTGACGCGGTTCCCGCAGGTCCGCATCGCACACCATTCCCTCCGGCGGCCCCGGGAGCGGTCGAGGTAGACCTGTGTGCAGTCGGGGTGTCCGCACTCGCGGAGCAGCGCCGCGTCGGGGCCCGCGACGATCTCGACCGCCTCGCGCGCCAGGTCGGCCAGGGCCTGGGCGGCCGTACCGGAACGGCTCGTGCCGACGGGCCCCAGGCACAGGGCCACCGGCAGCCCGGCCGCCCGCCGGTTCACCGCGGTGACCGCGCCGGCGGGAAGGGGAGTGCCGATGAGCCGAGCCCGCACCAGCAGGTAGATCGCCTCCCGCAGCTCCACGGCCGCGCGCAGGTCCGCGCGGTCGGATGCGGGCCGCTCGTCGAGCAGCCCGGATTCCACGAACCAGGAGTCGAGCAGCCCGGGGGAGCCGATCCGCTCGATCGGGACCGGCGCACGCCGCTCCTGCAAGGTGCCCACGAAGTCGAGGGTGGGCGTCCCGCACGGAAACACATGTCTCACATGATCCTCCTGACACGGTAAGGGACGCCCTTCCAGAGTAACCGCCTTGACAGGTGACGCGGGACCATGGGAGTCTCTCGTCACCGGTCAGAACAGTTACTTCTTGGTGAGGAAACCATGGCAGTCGTACGGTTCCATCTCGTCTCCACGCTCAGCCCGAAGGACGTGCTGGGAGTGCTGACCGACTTCGGTCCCTCCCGGGCGACGGCCTGGCCGACGATCGACACCGAACACTTCGAGGTCCACGGCCTCGGCGACACCTGGGCCGAGGTCACCGAAGGCACCGCCGCCGCCTGGGAGCGCGCGCGCTACGACTGGGAACCGGACGGTGACACGGTCACCATCACCACCCTCGACTCAAAGCTCTTCGGAGCCGGCGGCGGCTGGGTCTTCCGGATGACCCCCGAGGGCGACGGCACCCGGGTCGACGTCGAGTTGACGCGGCAGCCGAGCACCTTCAAGGGCAAGGTGCTCGCCTCGCTCCTGCCCCTCGCCGCCCCTTCGTCCCTGCGCAAGTCCTTCGCGGGCCCTCTCCAGGCGAAGTGAGCCGCCCGCGGGCCCGGACACACCTCATACGTATGGCGGGTTCGCATGCCGAAGGGGCCGACAGCACGTGCTGTCGGCCCCTTCGGCATGTGAACCGGCGACGGCTCAGCCGGCCGCGGTGAGGTGGGTGGTGTAGAAGTCGGTGAGCTTGTCGATGGCGGGGTCGATGTACTGCTTCTTGTCGTAGAGGTCGACGTGGCTGGCGCCTTCGATGCGGTGCAGTTCCTTGGGGCCGGTGGCGCGCTGGTGTGCCTCGACGGCCATCCAGGCGGTGACGGCACGCTCGCCGATGATCTGGAGCATCGGGCGGGGACCGATCAGCGGGACGGCGAAGAAGGCGTCGAAGGAGGCCAGCTTGTCGACGCTCTGCCACACGAAGTACTTCGCGGACCGCTCGTGCTCACCGCGTGAGGTGCAGTAGTACTC
>NZ_BMUI01000073.1 GCF_014650115.1 Streptomyces olivaceoviridis
GCGAGAACACCGCATCGGTGCTGGAGCTCTTCGACGTGCTCCAGGCGCAGGGCATGACGCTGCTGGTGATCACGCACGACGACGCGGTGAGCGCACGGGCGAGCCGGCGGGTCCGTATCCGCGACGGCCGGCTCCGTCAGGAGGAGGCATGACGATCCCCCTGCGTGGCAGGTCCCGGACCCGCCCGGCACAGGACACATCCGGCCACCGGCGCCGGATGCCGGTGGCCGCCCTGGGCACGCCCTCCTGGGGCACGCGACGGTGCACGGGCGCGGCAGCCGACCACCGGCCCGTACCGCTCCGCCTCAGAAGTACAGGGCGCGGTGGTTGCGATAGGCGAACGCGTCGCCCGAGCTGAGTATGGCCACGATGTCCTCGCAGAAGCGCCGGTAGTCCATTTCCTGCTCGGCCGACAGCGTCACCGAGACGACCGGCTCAGGGGCACCGGCCTGCCGCAGGGTGTCCAGGAGCCCGTCCGACGGCGTCAGCAGCAGTACGTCCAGGACCCGCCGGAGAGCGTCGGGGAGAACCTGCTCCCGCCCTGGCGGTGGGGCGGGTGTCCCGGTGCCGACCTCGCTCGCCGCCGCGCTCCGGGCCTGGTCGGCCGCGGCGAACAGTTCCAGACAGGCGAGCAGATTCCCGAGGTCGGCCGCCGCGACCTCCACCGGGTACAGGCTCGTCAGCTGGTCGCCGCCCGGACCGTACAGCACGTACCTGGTCTGGGCCCGGTCACCCGGCGTGGGGCCGGCGGACCGGCTCGTGGCGTACCACTCGAACCACAGCGGCAGCTGCACCAGTACCTGCACCCAACTGTCGTAGGCGTCCGAGATGACGTCCTCGTCGTCGGTTTCAAGTCCCTCGCTGTGCAGTCGGTGGAGGTGCCGGAGCAGCGGTTCCTCAAGGCTCTCGAACTTCGCGAAGAACACCGGATCGTCGGGGATGAGAACGTGCAAGGGGCTCCTCCTCTCACCAGCTCGTCGCCTCGTGAAGGCGAGCGGGTCGATCGTGCCGCGCCGGACTCGGGGAGCGGTCGCCCGGCGGCCGGAGCCTGCCATGAGAATGAACGGATCGGCCCTGCGCGGAGTTCATCCGTCCGCCACTCGGTCACATGTATCCTGGCACACATATCGCCTCGCGAAGAAGTGTCGCCGCCCTCCGCCGGCGAGCACCCGGCCGTCACAACGGCCTTCCGAACGGACCCACGTGTCCGGCAACGTTGTCATACGGCCGGCGGGTCCGGCGCAGGAGCCGCGCGCGGTTCGTCGGCACACCTACCGGGCATTTCCCGTTCGGGAGCCTGCTCATGTGGGTAGGAAACGTCGGCACCACCTTCCCACACGAAGGCACATCGGCACTTATCGTGAAGAGTGAACATGCCCGGCGAACCATCCGGCGTTGACACTTTCCCGCACAGGGCCTTCGGCGTGGGTACCATGCGCAACGTCATCCATATCGAGGAGTGAATGGTCTTGACCACACAGTCAGCCGCCACACTCCGATCGCGGTACGTGGAACAAGCCGCATCGGACCTGGAGGAGAACCGCCGACGGCAGCAGGAGCTGGCGTCGAAGATCGAGATGTTGAAGCAGGAGGAGGCACTCCTGGCCGACATCCTGAACCTCACCGAGCGGTACGAGGGCTTCGCGGACGCGTCGCGTCTGCCGGAGCAGCTACAGGACGAACCGGCCGTCGGGAGGCCGAAGCGCGCTCCGGGTGGAGGCTCGGCGCAGGCGGGCGCGAAGGGGAAGTCGCGCCTGCCTCTGCTCGGTGACCTGCTCACGGATCTGCTCGGCCACCACGACGAGCCGCGGCTGGCGAAGGAACTGCGGGACGAGCTGATGGCGAAGTACCCGGACCGCGCCCCCACCCCGCAGGTGGTGCGCAACACCCTTGAGTCGCTGGTCGCCAAGGGCCGCATCCAGCGTCACAAGCAGCAGCGTTCGGTCATGTACACCCTGCTGACGCCCGGCGCCTGACCTCTGCGCTCGTCCCGCGACCGGGCTGTCCACCAGCCGGACACCGCCGCGTTCGCGGGACGAGTGAGGTCCTTCGTACAGCCGTGCCACCCGGTCGATGTGCTCGACGGCCGGGTGGAGAAGGGCGAGTCGAGGACGCCCGAGCTCCCTCCCGGCCGGACGGTCGACGGCGACGGCGACGGTGACGGCGACGGCGACGGCGGGCCGGATCCCCCACGCACTCCGTCTCACCCCTTCGTCAGCCGCGCCGGACGAGCCGGCGGTCGATCAGTGCGCGGGAGTTGGCCGTCACCGCCGCGACCGCACCCGGGCGGCCCGCGTCGAGTTCGGTGCGTGCGGCCTGCCGCCGGCGGAACAGCGGTGCCCAATTCGTTATCTGAGCACCCGGCACCTGAGCGCCTCCGGATACGTGTGAAGGGTGGGTGCTCTGCCCGGCCCCTGACGTCCACGCTCGGCGGAGCCCCCTCGACCGATCACGGAAGGACAGATCTTGAGGAAACTGTTTCCCACCTCCCGCGCGGGACGCGCACTCACGGTGGGTGCCGCACTGCTCTCCGCCGGGGCCGCTCTCGCCCCGGCCGGAACGGCTGCGGCGAGCACGGTGACGGCGGGCCGGACCACGGTGGACTACGTCGCTCTCGGCGACTCGTACGCCTCCGCGCCGCTCGTCCCCACCCAGGTCGACGCCACCTGCCTGCGCTCCAGCCAGAACTACCCCTCGCTGGTCGCGCAGTCCAAGAGCGCGACGCTGACGGACGTCAGCTGCTCGGGCGCCACCACCGCCGACCTGACGGCCCCTCAAGCCGATGGCGTGCCGGCCCAGCTCGACGCCGTCAACCGGAGAACCGACCTGGTCACCGTGACGATCGGTGGCAACGACATCGGCTTCTCGACCGTGCTGGGCACCTGCGCCCAGCTCACGGCCACCGATCCGGCCGGCACCCCCTGCCGGACCCACTTCGCGGGCACCGGGACGGACCAGATCTCGGACGCGGTCGCCCGGACCGGACCCAAGGTCGCCCAGGTGCTGCGCGGCATCCACCAGCGTGCGCCGCACGCCCGGGTCGTGGTGGTCGGCTACCCCGACCTCTTCCCCGACGACGGCGTGGGCTGCACCAGCAAGACGGTGCCGCTCGCCATGGGTGACTTCGCCTGGCTTCGCGACAAGGAGAAGGAACTCAACGCGATGCTGGCCCGTCAGGCCTTCAAGAGCGGGGCGCGGTACGTGAACACGTACACGCCGACCGTCGGTCACGACCTCTGCAAGCCGACCGGTGAGCGGTGGATCGAGACCTTCGCCCCCGAGACACCGGCGGCGCCGGTGCACCCGAACGCCACGGGTGAGCGTGTGATGGCCTCGGCCGTCGAGGCCGCCCTCACGCGTCACTCCTGGCACCGCTGACCCTCGCGAAGGCCGGTCCGGTACCTCGTTGTACCGGACCGGCCTTCGCTGTGTGTGGGGTGTGCGCCGCGCGCTGTCGGAGACAGCCGGACGGCCCGGGGCCGGTGCGCCGGGCCGGCGAACGCCTGCCACGCCGTCGTCCCGGCCCGCGTCCTCCGTCACACCGTCCTGGGAGTAGGGAAGAGTGCCCGAGCGGGGACCGGCACCCAGTCGGTGCCCGCCAGGCGTCCGAAGGCCTGGTCGCCGAAGTGGAACGCGAAGCCGAGTGTTCCCGGCCGCTCAAGTTCCGCCGCGATGCGCTTGCGTGCGGCCATCACCCCGCTCTGGTCCACGTCGGGCCGCGACGGCCACTCGGGATGCGCCAGCTGCGCCGGCGTGTGGAACACGTCCCCGAGCACGACCAGCCGCTCGCTGCCGGCGGTGATGACGTACGACGTGTGTCCCGGGGAATGGCCCGGAGTGACCAGTGCACACACCCCGGGAAAGATCTCTTCGCCGTCGTCGATCGGGGTGTGGGCCGCACCGATGAGTGTGAGGATGTCCGCTGTCGGGGCGCCCGGGACGGTCGTGCCACAGCTGTGCGGGGCCCATTCCCGGGCGGCGACGAGGTAGCGGGCCTTCGGGAAGGTCTTCTCCGGTGTGAACGCCCAGCCGGTGTGATCGACGTGCAGGTGGGTGAAGGCCACCGCCTCGATGTCCTCGGGTGTGTGCCCGAGCGCGGCGAGCATCTGGGGGAGCGCACCGCAGTCGCTGTGTCCCACCGGTTCGCCGGAGACGTGGATCGGCCCGCGTACGGGCCCCATCCCGGCATCGATGAGCAGGCGGCGGCCGTCGCGTTCGACCAGCAGGCCGCCCGCCGACATGGCCAGCCGGCCCTTCTCGTCGAGCAGCTCCGGGTGGGCGTCCCAGTAGTCCTCGGCGAAACCTGGGAAGAAACCTGACGGCAGCATGGCCATCGCGCCGTCCACGACATAGGTCAGACGTACGTCACCCAGTACGAGCGACCGGACGGCGGACTGTCGGTTCAGCGTTCCGATGTGCATGTCGTTTCCCCTCCTTGTGCGGGTCATCGGCTCCGCCCTCCCCTGCCGGGCCGCGGCGGGGCCGCACCGAGGTCAGTGGACGGATGCGCCCGTCAGGGCCTGCTGCCGCTCGCTGATGGTGAGTTGGGTGAGGGCGTCGAGCACCGCGCACAGCAGTTGCCGGGCCGGGGAGTCCTCCGGGAGGCGGCCGTCGTCGAACTGCTGGTGGGCCTGGAAGAGGAGGAACTCGGGCTGCTGCACGACGCGGGCGTTCATCTTGTGCAGCACCTGGCGCAGGGCCAGCTGCGCCCGGACGGTGCCGAAAGGACCGGGGGAAGCCCCGACGACGGCGACCGGCTTCAGCGCGAGCGCCGGGCCGTCGTCACCGGCCGGGCGGGAGAGCCAGTCGAGGGCGTTCTTCAGCGCTCCGGGTATCGAGGCGTTGTATTCGGGTGAGGCGATCAGCACCGCGTCCGCCTCCTGGACGCGGCGGCGCAGGTCGATGACGGCGGACGGCGCGGGGTGTTCCTCGTCCTCGTTGAAGTGGGGCAGACGGCCGAGCCCGTCGTAGTGGTCGAAGCGGTGGTGCGGGCCCAGACGCTCGGCCTCCCGCAGCAGGGTGGTGTTCAGGGAGTCGCGGCGCAGGCTCCCCGAGATGGCGAGGACGTTGAGGGGGGTCACGGTGTCTCCTTCGCGGTTCGGGCCGTCCGCAGTCCGGAGGGGGTCACCTCGCGGTCGTGTCCGGGAGCCGGGAGGTGCCGGGTGTGCCGGCGGGGACGGGTGGTCGGTGGTGTGCGGGCCCATCGGCCTGCGCGTGATCCATCCTCGACGACACGGCGATACAACGCCAGAATTGTCCTTCGGAATTCACATTGGGCGCCAAGTAGGCCGCATAGAATGCCGATCGTGCGCCAAAGTCTGGACGAGACGGATCAGCGGATCGCCGCCGCTCTGATCGCTTCACCGCGCGCTTCCTGGCGGGCCGTCGCCGTATGCCTGGGGCTGTCCGAACGCACCGTGGTCCGCCGCGCCGGCCCGCTGTACGCCGATGGCACGCTGCGCGCCACCGCGGAGCGCAATCCGATCCGCTTCCCCCACCTGGTGCCCATGGCCCTGCGCATCCGTTGCCGTCCCGAGCGCATCAGAACGGTCGCCTCGACCCTGGCGCGCCGCACCGACACCCTCTGGGTCGACATCCTCGGCGGCGGCGACGAGATCAGCACCATCGTCTTCCTGGACGGGACCGAGGCACGCAATCGCCTCCTGCTGCGCGATCTGCCGGCCACCGACGCCGTCCACGGCTGGACCTCCCACACCCTGCTGCGGGTCTTCCCCGCCTCCCTCAACTGGGGTGCCCGGCTGCTGGACGACGAGGAGGCCGCGCGCCTCGGAGTGCGGCCGTTCCCGCTGAGCTCCCCGCCACCGGCTCCCCTGCCCTCCGCGGACCTGGCCCTGATCCAGGCCCTGACCGAGAACGCCCGTGCCGACTACGCCACGCTCGCCGAGCGGACCGGCACCACACCACGCACCGCACGGCGCCGCCTGGAAGCACTGCTGCACGACGGCACGGTTCGGCTGGTCACCGAGACCGACCTGGCCCTGCTCGGACTGCGCACCAAGGCCCAACTGTGGCTGTCCGTCGAACCCAGCGCCCTCCAGGCCGCCGCCGAGCAGCTCAGCCGCGAACCCGCCGTCCGCTTCACCGCCGCGACCACCGGACCCGCCAACCTCCTGGTCATGGTCACCACCACCGACCTGGACGCGCTCTACCGCTTCCTCACCGACACCATCGGAGCCATGAAGCAGATCACCTCGGTCGACACCACCCCGGTCCTGGCCACCGTCAAACGCACCGGCCTGACCCGCCCGGGCTTCTGAGTCCGCTCGGGGAAGCCGAGGAGAAGCCGTGGGCGAAGGTCGGCACCAGCCGGTTCCGCCGCGCGCTACCGGTCGTCGGCCGCCCGGCCGCTGGTGACCCGGTCAGTCCGGCCAGGCAGTCGGCCACGACCCCAGGGGCGGTCGACGCGCGGCCGGTTCAGCGGCTCGGGTCGAGCAGCAGCTTGCCGGAGGTGCGCCGCGACTCGATGTCCGCGTGTGCCTGAGCGGCCGCGCCCAGCCGGTAGCGCTCACTGACGTCGATCCGCAGCCTCCCCTCACGGATCTTGCCGAAGAGGTCTCCGGTGTGCCGCAGCAGCAGCTCCCGGCTGTGGATGTGGTCCGCGTACACCGCGTAGGTGATCCTGACGCTCTTGGGCAGGTCGAG
>NZ_BMUI01000074.1 GCF_014650115.1 Streptomyces olivaceoviridis
GCTCCCCGGCGATCCGCGCGAGCCGTGCCTCGGCACCCAGCATGGTGTATCCGGCCGCCGCCTGGCGCAGGGCCGCGCGGGAGTCGGCGAACTGCCGTCGGCGCCGCAGCCGCCTGCCCTGGGCCAGACGCAGCGGCGCTTCGAGGGACGGCCAGCGGGACAGGTCCTCGGCGAAGGTCCGCTCGGGCAGCGCCTGAGCATCCTGGTCGCCCCGGTCGTCCGCGAGGACCGCACGCGCCACCGCGAGCCGGACGGCGACCACCGGGGGACACTCGGCACCCAGCTCCGCCTCGATCCGGTCGAGCGTCGCGAGTGCCTCCTCGGAGGCGTTCTCGGCCTCGGCGGCCTCCGCGAAGGGGATCAGGGCGAACAGGGCCACCGTGTGGCTCCGCGGGTCCGCCAGGAGGGACGACAACGTTGCCCACGCGGCCCCGTACTCGCCGGCCTCCACCAGGGCACAGGCCGTGCCGACCGCGAGCACCGCGTCGATCGAACGCACCGAGCCCCGGGCCGCCTCCAGGTCGGCGGCACTGCCCGGAGGTACCGTGCCGCCGGTGCGCAGACCTCGTACGAGGTCCGCCAGAAGGCGGGCGGCTGCCGCGTGGTGGTCCTGGCCGTACGCCTCGGCGAGTTCCGCGCACCGCCGGAACGCGTGGCCGCTCTGGCCCCGGTCGCCCATGGCCAGGTGCGCCAGGCCCTGCCGGAGCAGCACCCGGGGCAGCTGGTCGGACAGGTCGTGGAAGCGGTGGCGGCGCTCCGCCTGCCGGTACAGGTCCAGCGCCCGCAGCGGGTCACCCGCCAGCAGCGCGGCCTCACCCAGGCGTTCGAGGTCGCGTACGGGCACGTCCGCCAGGTGCCGGACGGCGGACACGCCCGCGAGGACGGTCGCGGCACGGCGCACCGGGCCGGCCGTGGCCATGGCGTGCAGCAGCCGGGGTTCGTCCGAGAGGTCCGGCATCCCGTCGAGGAAGGCCAGCAGCGCCTCGGCGCGCGCGTCGTCGCCCGCGACCGCGGGCGCCGTGATCCGGGCCAGCTCCAGCGCGTTCTCCTGCTCGGCGGCACCGGCCGGCGCGGGCCAGGCGGCGGGGTCGGCCGCCGGCTGCCCGGCGTTACCGGTCCCGGCCAGGGCCTCGGCGCACAGCCTGCCCAGAGGGCCCAGCGGTTGGCGCAGTGCCCGGTGCGCCATCGTCCGGGTGATGCGCTCCAGGCCGAGGACATGGGCGAGCTGGGCGGCCCGGAGGGCGCAGCGGCCCCGGTCCGCGGGCAGCAGGTGCAGGTCGGACGCCCGCCGCAGCAGCCGGACGGCCATCAGGGGCTCGCACTGCTCCAGCGCCTGGCCGTGCACCGCCTCCAGGCGGCCGGCCAGCTCCGGGTCATACCCCTGGACCGCCTGCGACCGGTGCCACAGCATCTGTACCGAGCCGGGCGCCAGCACGGCCGCCAGGGCCGCGTGCGCGGCACGGCAGCGCCGCGGGTCGGTGCCGTGGACCACCGCCCCCGCCGTCGCGGGGTGGCCGAAGCGCAGCCGCATGCCGTCGAACGCCACGAGGCCCGCGCGCTCCGCGGGGTCCAGCGCCGTGAAGTCCAGCTCGGCGCCCCCGATCCGCGACGCCGCCGACAGCAGCAGCGGGAGGTCTCCCGCCGGGTGCAGCGCCGCCACCAGCAGCAGGTCCCGCGTCCCGGAGGGCAGGCGCGCGGCGCCGGGCGCCAGGGCGGAGGCCAGCCGGTCGGACGAGGCGGGCATGCAGGGCGGCGAGTCCTCGGAACCGGCCGGGAGCTCCAGCAGTGCCAAGGGGTTGCCGGCCGCGGTCGCCAGGAGTTCGCGTACGGCCTGTGCCTCCAGGCCCGGACGCCGCGCCGTCAGCAGCCGGGCGGACTCGGCCGGGTCGAGCGGGCCGAGCGGCAGCCCGGGGAGGCCGGCCAGGGAGGCCGGACGCGTGCGGTGCGGACGGCAGGTCATCAGCAGTGCCAGCGGATGTCCCTCGGCCCGCCGGGCGACGAAGGCCAGCACGTCCCTGCTGGGCGAGTCCAGCGCGTCCCAGTCGTCGACGGCCACCAGAAGGGGCTGCCCGGCGCGGCTGACCGACTCCAGGACCCGGAGAACGGCGAAGGGCAGCCACGACGGCCCGCCCGGCGCGGGGGCGCCGTCGACCAGCACCCTCTCCAGAGCGTCGAGCAGCCCGGCGGTGTCCGGCCGGTGCGGGTCTGCCAGGACCGGCCAGACGATCTGGAGCAGGCCGGACAGGTCGGGCGGGTAGCTGCCCCGGATGCCGGTGCAGCGCAGGACGCGCATGCCGGTGGCCGCCGCCTGGACGGTGGCTTCCAGCAGCGCCGATTTGCCGGCACCGGCGTGCCCGCACACCACCCGGGCCGCTCCGTGGGCCCTCGCCTCGCGCAGGAAGTCCTCCAGCGCCCGCAGTTCCCGGTCGCGGCCGACGAGCCCGGGGTCGTCCGGCAGTGCCCCGCGACGGGGGGCCACGAGCGACAGCGCGGGCTGCGCCTCCTCGACAGCGGTGAGAGGGGAGAGCCTGGTCTGCGCGTTCATCGTGCCCCCTGTTTCGGGCGAGCGGTCCCGCCCGTCCAGGGAGCGCTCTCGTGCCTGCTCCCATCCCACTGGACCGGAAGCCGCGGAACCAGGCAGTTGGCATGCAGCTTGCCCGTCGCGGGCCGAAACCCCAGGCCGCGGGCGTGCGGCGGCGTCCCCCCGAGCGGTCGCGACACGCGGGGCACCACACGCCGGGGCAGGCCGCGCCGGACCTGCTCGGAGCTACGTCACGCTGCTCGGAGTGCGTCACCTGGCGTTGGCAGGGTGTCGCGTGGTGCTCGCGTCCGTGTCCGCTCGGACGGCGTCACGTGCCGCTCGGAAGACGTCAGCCATCGCTCGGAGGCGTTCGGGGGCGTATGCGTCGCTCCCGGACGTCACGCGCCGAGGAGGGCGGGAGGAGGGCGGGCCCACGCCTGCTCGCGGACCGCCGCCCGCCGACGCCGGCCACCACACCAAGCCCGCCCGCCGCCTCCGCCTGCCGCCCCCGCCTGCCGTCCGTCGTCCGCCGCCCCGCACCTGTCCCTGTCAACGCGGGCCGTGTCAGGTCTGCTCGGTGGGTGTGGTGGGGGCGTCCAGGGCGTGGGCGTTGGCCCGCATCCGCTCCGCGCGCGGACTGTGGATCGCGCTCAGCAGGTCGGCCGCCCGCAGCCAGCTCTCCCGCGCCCCCGCACGGTCACCACGCTCCTTCTGCGCGGTCGCGAGATGGTCGAGCACCTCGGCCTGGTTGTAACCGTCGAAGGCCTCTCCGTACAGCCGCAGCGACTCCTGGTAGTCCGCCACGGCGGCATCGAGATCGCCGAGGCGTTGCCGGGCGTAGCCCATGGTGTCCCGGGCCGCGGCCTCGATACGGAGGTTGCCGTGCCGCCGCAGCAGCGGGACCGCCTCCTCGCACAGGGTGATCGTCTCCTCGTACCGGCCGAGGAGGGCGAGGTACCAGCCGACCGCGTTCATCTCGCGGGCCGCGGTGCCCACGTCCCCCTGGGCGCGGTAGATCTCCAGCGCCCTGCGGGCATGGTGCAGGGCCTCGGCGTGGCGTTGCTGGCGGCCCCGCACCCAGCCGATGCTCCGCTCGGTGGCCGCGCGATCCACCGGATCCAGCCGGTCCAGCAGCCCGAGCAGCAACTCGACCTGCCGGTCGGCCTCGTCGAGCTGGCCCGTCTCCGCCAGCGCGCGGGCGAGACCCGCAGCGTTCCGCGCGATGCCGGCCGGCTCGTCCAGTCGCAGGGCGGCGTCCAGGCCGATGCGTTTGGTCTCGATCTCCTCCGTCCAGCGGCCCGTGACGGAGTAGTAACTCACCCAGTCCAGCGTGAGGTTCATGCGGAACCGCAGCAGCCGCGGATCCTCCAGGGAACGCAGCGCCGCCGCGACCGCCGACTCCTCCTGACGGAACCAGACGAGCGCCTCCTCGCGGGTGTCGAGGGGGACGCGCACCACGCCTTCGGCCGGAGGGCCGACCGAATCGGAGGCGGAGCGCCCCAGCAGCCGGTTGGCCCAGTGGGCGTTGTAGCGCAGGTAGTCCAGCAGACGGCTCTCGGCGCCGAGCCGGTCGTCCCGTTCCCGCTCGACGAGTTCGGCGCCGTAGGCCCGTACCAGGTCGTGCAGCACGTACAGTCCCTCCGCGTCCCGGGACAGCAGGTTCGCCGAGATCAGCTCCCGCAGGTGCCGCCGGGCCGCCGCCGTACCCACGCCCGCGAGGGAAGCGGCGGCCTCAGCCGACACCGACGGCCCCGGATGCAGGGCCAGATGCCGGAAGAACCGCGCGGTCCCGGGGGTCAGGGCCCGGTACGACCACGAGAACACGGCACGGACGTCGACGCGCCGGTCACCGCTGGACAGGGCGTCCAGCCGCGGCCGGGACTCCCGCAGTTCGCGCACCACCGGTCCCAGCGGAACCTGCGGCGACGCGCTCACCTGCGCGCCCACGATCGCCACCGCCAGCGGCAGGAACCCGCACAGCTCCACGAGCTCCGCCGCCGCCCGGGGCTCCGCCCGGCACCGCTCCTCGCCGATCCTGGCCGCCAGCGCGGCCAGCGCCTCCTCGCGCGACCAGACGTCCAGACCGACCAGCGTGGCGCCCTCGGCCACGGCCAGACCGGACAGCTGACTGCGCGAGGTGACGATGGTCAGGCACCCCGCCGAAGCCGGCAACAGCGGCCTGACCTGCTCCTCGTCACGCGCGTTGTCGAGTACGACGATCAGCCGCCGGGAGGCCGCCCGCTCGCGGAACAACGCCGCCCGCTCCTCGGTGCCGGGCGGTATCGAGGAGCGGGGCACTCCGAGCGCGTCGAGAAACCCGGCGAGGGCCGCGCCGGGGTCCAGGGGCCGTCCCGAGTCCTCGAAGCCGCGCAGGTTCACATACAGCTGGCCGTCCGGGAACCGGTCCGCCACCTCGTGGGCCCAGTGCACCGCGAGTGCCGTCTTGCCGACCCCCGCCATGCCGCCGATCGCGGAGATGACGACATGTGCCCCGCGCCCGGCGACGTGTGAGGTGAGTCGGCGGACGGCCGTGAGCGCCTCCGTCCGGCCGCGGAACGTCGCGAGGTCCGGCGGCAACTGCCGCGGGACCTGTTCCGTACGCCGCATCGCCGCCTCGACGAAGCGCCGCCGCTCGTCCTCGTCGAGTTCCAGGGCGTCCATCAGCTCGCTCAGCGTCGCCTGCCGCGGCAGGCTCTGCCCCCGTTCCATGTCGCTGATGGCCCGCACACTCACCCCGGACGCCTCGGCCAGGCTCTCCAGCGTCAGCAGCGCGCGCTGCCGCGCCGCACGCAGCAGCCGGCCGAACTCCGCCTTGTCCATCCCACCCCCAGTTCTGGAATGGTCATTAAAGCAAGAGGCGGGACGGAGCCACCACGCCGTCCAGGGGGTGGGAGCGCCCGGCACCGGTCGCGGGGCCGGGGTTTCTACGACACGTATGCCGCGACGATCGTCACGACGACAGTCATGTGACGCATGTCGGGACCGGTGTGTCCTGTGCACACTTATGGAGTCAATGACCTTGCCATCGTCGACCAGCCGCAATACACGGCCGCGCCGAACGGCTCATCGTGGCCCCCGCGTATTGCCCGAAGGGCGTTTCTCATGGTCACCAGGACTGTCTGGCTCGTAGGGTTCGCGTTCCGTTCAGAACGGGGCCGACTGGTTCAGCACTTCTACGTCGTCCCGGAGGCGGCCGACGCCGCGGTCGCCCGCGAGGCCGCCCTGCGCAGGGCCGGCACCTCCCGGGAACGCGCCCTGCGCGGCGGACTCGACATCGAGGAGGCCACCGCCGAGACGCGCCTGCTCGTCTGCGACGGCCTCGGCGTCTGGCGCCTGGGCGGCCGGGAGCCTTCTGCCGAGCAGCCCTCCGTGTTCCCGGCCGCCGTGTGACCCCGGCCGGTCACCTCGTCGCCGCCTCAGTTCGTGGTGCCGAGGTGGGTGGTGTAGAAGTCGGTGAGCTTGTCGATGGCGGGGTCGATGTACTGCTTCTTGTCGTAGAGGTCGACGTGGCTGGCGCCTTCGATGCGGTGCAGTTCCTTGGGGCCGGTGGCGCGCTGGTGTGCCTCGACGGCCATCCAGGCGGTGACGGCACGCTCGCCGATGATCTGGAGCATCGGGCGGGGGCCGATCAGCGGGACGGCGAAGAAGGCGTCGAAGGAGGCCAGCTTGTCGACGCTCCGCCACACGAAGTACTTCGCGGACCGCTCGTGCTCACCGCGTGAGGTGCAGTAGTACTC
>NZ_BMUI01000075.1 GCF_014650115.1 Streptomyces olivaceoviridis
CGGAAGGAAGCCGGGGACTGGGATGGCGCCGAAGCCCTGCTTCGCCAAGCCGCCGGCCTCGGCGACACCGACGCCCTGCACCAACTCGCTGAGATGCGGGAGGAAGCCGAGGACCGGGATGGCGCCGAAGCCCTGATCCAGCAGGCCGCCGACCACGGCGACACCGACGCCTTGCGCCAACTGGCGGTGACACGCGAACTCGCCGGGGACCGGGACGGTGCCGAAGCCCTGCTTCGCCAAGCCGCTGGCCTCGGCGACACCGACGCCCTGCACCAACTCGCTGAGATGCGGGAGGAAGCCGGGGACCGGGATGGCGCCGAAGCCCTGATCCAGCAGGCCGCCGACCTCGGCGACACCGACGCCCTGCACAGACTGGCGGTGACACACGAACTCGCTGGGGACCGGGATGGCGCCGAAGCCCTGGCCCGGAAGACCGTCGTCTACGGTGACGCCATCGCCCTGTGCCGGCTGGCGATGATGCGGGAGTCTGCTGGGGACCGGGCGAGCGCGGGGACCCTGGCCCGGCAGGCCGCCGACCAGGGCGACACCGACGCCCTGCGTCAGTTGGCGATGATGCGGGAGAAAGCAGGGGACCGGGATGGCGCCGAAGCCCTGAGCCAGCAGGCCGCCGATCGTGGTGACACCATCGCCCTGTGCCAGCTGGCGATGATGCGGGAGAAGGCCGGGGACCGGGCAAGCGCGGAAACCCTGGCCCGGCAGGCCGCCGACCACGGCGACACCGACGCCCTCCACCAGCTGGCGGTGATGCGGGAATCTGCCGGGGACTTGGCGAACGCGACAATCCTGGCCCGGAAAGTTGCCGACTACGGCGGAGCCTCTGTGGAATACGAACACATGGCCTGGGCATCGATGCTCCGCATGCGATGGCCACACGGTATGGACCCGGACGGCACTCCGACGGCACCCTGGCAACCGACGATGGATATCCCGCACAGCCCACTCGCAACATCCCATGCTTCAACGCCGTAGGCATGCTGTCATTTCGCGGTTCGTTAGCCCGGTGCTGGCCGGCGCCGTCGATTACATCAGCAAGCCCTTCGATCCCTGGGCCCTGCGCGCCAAGATCGCGGTGTTCACCTCCATCTACTTGGAGCGACACAGCCGGTAAAGCTTGAGTAGGTGCAGGACCGACTGGTCCCCTACGCAGTAGGGGACCAGTCGGTCCTGCCACGGCAGGGACCGTGATGATGCCACTGACCCGGATCACACGTCCGAGGTGGCGGGTCTGCCCCCGGCCTGTGAGCGTCGAGCCGTGACTGGCGTCAGATTACGGTGTATGCCTTCTCGCCCACCATGAAAGGCGCGTCAGCCGGGCCTTTGATGTAGGGGCCGCGCCAGATCACCCGGTGTTCCTGGGCGCTGGGGTACCACTGGCGGACTTTATGCATCCGGACGGTCCACCGGTGGTGGTAGATCTGGCTCGCGCCGTCATCCGCTGCCGAACGCTGCGCGGGCACCTGATTGGCGAGGCGGATGACGCGAACGTCCGGCTCTGCCGGTTGTGCCCGGGCCTGCTGTGGTGGTCTGCTCTCGGCGGCCTCGCGCGGGGTGCCGAGCACGGTGACGCCTTGGGCGGCAAGCCGCCAGAATGCAAACGCGTAGCGGGCGGCGAAGTCGTCGTAGGTGTCCTTGATCCGCCCGCCGTCCCACTGCCCCTCCTCCGCCGGCAGAGCCCTGTGTTCGGCGACCTGGTTCAGGACGGTGTTCAGCCTGCGGTGCTCCTCGGAGATCTCGGCGTGCTGTTCGTTGCTCTCAGCGGTGAGTGCAGCGTCGGCTCGCAGTCCGTAGATGCCGTCTGGCACAAGGGGAGGCAGCGGCGATCCGGAGGCGCGGGCCTGGGCGACGGCGAGGCGCCAGGACTGCGGCTGTACGGGGCCGTCGCGATCCATGAAACACGTGAGCTGGACCCCGGGGTACTGGGCGTCCGGCAGGACCTGATGCTGAGTGACGAGCTGCCAACCGAAGGCACGGATGTCAGAAACGGAGCCACCCCGGTTCTCCACGACCACGGCTTCCGGCAGCACCAGCAGGCCTGTTCGAATGGGAATGTCCCGGTCTTTATCGAGCGTGCCGACGTCGGCGGGTTCCAGGGTGGCGGCCGCCGCCATGACGGCCGCGTGGGCGGCTGGTGAGATGATGAGGACCTCAGCGCCATCAAGAAGCTTCAAGACCTGCTGGACCTGCCACTGCGCCGCCTCGGCGGGGCTTGACGGCCATGGGGGCCTTTTCCCCTGCTTTCCGAGCATCATCGCGAACGCTAAGTTCTCCTGGTGCTCCTCAGGCACGTTGCTGTGATGAAGTACGGTGCGCAGCTCCGCCATCCGGTTGACCGTGTTCGACGCCATCATTGTGCGTACCCATACGTTGTTCTGCAGAAGCCGAAAGCTGTCGGCTCGTGCTCGGTGTGCGGCACGTGCTGCCCCGGTTGCGCTCCACGTCGTCGAGCTGTCCCGGCTTCGCTGCTTCTTGCCGCGACTCGCCTTGCCCACTTTCTTCCCCTCCTCGATAGCTCCGACAGGTGCTACCCGAAGCCGCCCACCGGGACACCGAGGTCACGGGCCGACCCCGACATCCCGGCCATATGCGCTCTGGCGCCTGACGGGTACTCAGCGGACAATCGGTGCCACATTCTGTTGTCCGAGGGGGGCTGGCATGGGTGTTCTGTGGCCGTTGGAGCCTGCTACGGCAGCCAAGCACCGCCTATACCAGCGGTACTTGGACGCCTGGTGGCCGATTCTCCTGCAGACCTCCCAGCGCACGCGCTACAGCAGGCCGCGGGTGACGCTGCTGGACGCGTTCGCCGGCCCGGGACGCTATGAAGGCGGCGAGCCGGGCTCGCCGGTGTTCATCCTGGACCGGCTCCTGCACCACACCGCCGTGGACCGGATGAACCTCAGCCCGCACCGGGTGCACCTGGTCTTCATCGAGAAAGACCGGGCCCGTCACGAACACCTCCTGGCCGAACTGACGGACCGCTTCGGGAAACTGGCCGACCTGCCGGTGCGGGTAGAGGTCCGGCGCGGCGACGCGGGCCGGGACAGCCTGCCGGTGCTGACGGAACTGGGCGCCTGGGGCAATCCGATCCTCGGCATCTTCGACAGCTGGGGCAGCGTGAACGTGCCGCTTGAGGTGACCCGACGGATAGCCCGCAACCGCTCCAGCGAGGTCATCACCACGTTCGGCCCCAACTGGTTCAGCCGCCGCGAGGAGCTGAACGCGGACATCTTCGACGAAGTGTTCGGCGGCCGCGAGCACTGGGAGCCGGCCGCGGACGAGGCCCGGCCCGATGAGCGGTGGCGGGCCTGGCTGGGCACCTACCGCAGCGCGCTGCGGCGGGCCGGGTTCAGCTACCAGCTGCAGTTCCGGCTCGTGCCCCGCACCGGCCAGCCTCTGTACCTGGTCTTCGGCACCGGCAGTGACGCGGGGCTGAAGGCCATGAAGGAAGCGATGTGGAAGGTCGACGACCGTGACGGGGAAAGCTTCCAGGATCCCCGTACCCGCGGCGCCAAGCCGGACGGGCAGCTCGACATCTTCCAAGTCTCCGACGCCTGCGACCCGGAGCTGATCGAGCTGGTTACCCAGCGTCTCGCGCTGGGCAGGGCGACGGTGGAGACAGTCGGACAGTGGCTGCTGACCGAGACCGCCCGCTGGATGCCCACCCACGCGCTGAAAGCCGTGCGGCAGATGCGGCAGGACGGCTCCGTCGCGGTCCAGTCGCCGGGCAAGCTGACCAGCAAGAGCTGGGTCAGCCTGCCCGGCGTGGCCTGATCCAGCTCCGCCGGTCAAACCGGAGCGATATCCCTGGCCTTTGGGTATTCGCGCACCCGCAGGGTGGTGGGAAACCGGGTGATGTCCTTGTGGTGCGCCTTGTCCCAGCAGGAGCCGAGCTGCTTGACGAACGGCGCTGTCCCGGAGCGCCGGCACCGCTCGACGATGTCGGCGGCCCACTCCTCACGCATTGGCCGGGCACCCGGCCCGGACTCGCCGCCCACGATCGCCCAGTCGATGCCGGTCAGGTCCAGATCCGTGAGCGGGCCGAGCAGCGGCTCACACGACAAGAACCGGACGGCCGCCGGAACGAGCCGCAGGTCATCCACGCGCGACAGCTCCCTGGCAGTCTCCACCGACACACCCATCCACAGGTTGGCCGGCCACTCGAGGCGGCTGGCGACCAGCCGCAGCCGCCGCGCCCGCTTGGTCAGCACCTGGTATGTGTGCTGCGGCGTGTCCGCGATCACATCGAAGACCCGCCGCACGTAGTCCAGTGGCACCCGCGCGTGGAACAGGTCGCTCATAGAGTTCACGAACACCGTCCGCGGACTCCTCCACCCGTACGGTACAGAGAGCGCCTCCGGGTGCAGCGTCAACCCGAACCCCGGCCCCGACGTGCGTGGGTCCCCGTCCTTCTGGTACTTCGCCGACCCCATCGCCTTCAGCCGCTTCGCCAGCGTGAGGGCGTAGCAGTGGTCGCAGCCGGCCGATACCCGGTCGCACCCCGTCGTCGGGTTCCAGGTTGCCTCGGTCCACTCGATGGAGCTGCGGTCGCTCACTGGTCCCCTCCTACCCTCACGTCCACGGCATCCCCGCAATGGACGGCTTCCTCTGCGCGCTGCCCAACGATGCCGTCCCGGCCGGAGTCGCGGCATACGAACGCCGGTATCCGACCGCATCCGATCCGTTGCCACGTTTTCATAATCGAATCTCCGTTTGAATACCGTGGCGGTGACATTTGCGTTGCCCACGCCGTCAGCGTGTTTGTCCGGCGCGCTCCCAGCGAGACCGACGCAGCGCCGTCCGGCGGCTCGTCTCTGCCGCCTGGGAGTACTGGGCGCGTGCCATCTCGAGCGGGGCCGACTGCCCGTCCGGCACGCCGGTCTCGGGGAAGGCGCGGGCGCTGAGCGCGCGCATCGCGGCGGTCTGCCGCGCCACCGCGTCCGCGATGGCGGAGTCCACCCGGTGTGGCGGCGCCACCGCCTGGTGCGCGGCAAGCGCGGCGAGGGCGCGGCTGTACCCGTCCGAGGCGGCCTCCCGGGTGCGCACCGGGCCGGTCGACGCGGCCGCGGGCTCCGGGTCGGCGTCGGCCGGCTCGCGCGTCGGCACCATGCCGGACGCGAGGATCTTCAGGGCGCGCACCACCGTGCGGCCGGCCGACTCGTTGGCGGCCGCGATGACGCGGGCCTGCTCCAGGCGCGTCTTCATCGCCCAGGCCGCCGACTCCGGGCACACGGTGAGCCGCCCGGTGTCGGCGTCGTAGCCGACTGCGGCGACGTGCCCGGCCAGCGCCGGTGCGATGGCCGCCCACCGCTCCCTTAGCGAGGCGCGGACCGCCGGGAGCTCCCAGGCTGGCTCGGTGCCCAGCGCGCTGATCGCCGAGCCGAGTCCCATCGGTTCGCGCGCGTTCCGGCGCACCGTACGGACCGGCCGAGGCTTCGACTTCGCCTTCTGCCCGCCGCCGACCTCACCATCGACCGCCTCCGCAAGGCGACCGCGAACGGCGACTTCGCGTACCTCCTCCACATCGCAGCCGCCATGGACGACCTGCCGCAGCCCGAAGGGCCCGTCATCCAGTGGCTCGACGACGCCCACACCGTCCGGGACCGCTGGCGCGCCCTGGTCACCACCCGCTGACTCCGCCTGCGCGGCGTCCAGTAGCGCCAGAGCAGGCGTCAGGCGCCCATAGGGACCAGGGGGCCGCCACCGCCCCGCCTTGCAGTTGAACCACGGCAGGTGGTGCTTCGGTCGTCTGCTGTCATTCATCCGTCTAGCCTCACGCTTTCACGAGGTGGCATGTCCGAGGCTTGATCAGAAACGCGAGAAGT
>NZ_BMUI01000076.1 GCF_014650115.1 Streptomyces olivaceoviridis
CTCCACCGGCAGCGGAACCGACACCATGCCGCCCCGGCCCGCCAGCGCGGTGATCGCCTTCGAGCGCAGCGCCACCACCCGCGCACCGTCCTCCAACGACAGCGCACCCGACACCACCGCAGCCGCGATCTCACCCTGGGAATGGCCCAGCACCGCGGCCGGCCGCACCCCCACCGACTCCCACAGTGCCGCCAGTGACACCATCACCGCCCACAGCACCGGCTGCACCACATCCACCCGGCCGAACTCACCAGAGGCCACCACCTCCGACAACGACCAGTCCACAAACGAAGACAGCGCCGCCTCACACTCCGCCATCCGCACCGCGAACACCGGCGAGGAACCCAGGAGTTCCACCGCCATCCCCGCCCACTGCGACCCCTGACCCGGGAACACGAACACCGTCCGGCCCACACCAGCGGCAACCGGCTGGTCCAGGTCCGCCAGTCCGGCCGCACGGTCCTGGGCGTCCCGGCCGACGACGAACGAGCGGTATGCGAACGCGGTACGGCTCGCAAGGGTGTGGCCGACGTCGACGGGGTTGTCGTCGACGACCGACAGCAGCCGCTCCGCCTGGGCCCGCACGGCTTCCGGTGTCTTGCCCGACAGGAGCCACGGCACGACCATGGCGGGCGGCGCGGCGGTCTCGGCGGCCGGAGGCACCGACTCGACGATCACGTGCGCGTTGGTACCGCTGATGCCGAACGAGGACACACCGGCCCGGCGCGGGCCGTCCCCGTCGCGCCACTCGCGGGCCTCGGTCAGCAACTCGACTCGTCCGGCGGACCAGTCGATGTGCGGCGACGGCTCCTCCGCGTGCAGGGTCCTGGGCAGCACTCCGTGCTGCATGGCCAGCACCATCTTCATGACGCCCGCTACACCGGCGGCGGCCTGGGTGTGGCCGATGTTCGACTTCACCGAGCCCAGCCACAGCGGCCGGTCGCGGTCCTGGCCGTAGGTGGCCAGCACCGCCTGCGCCTCGATCGGATCACCCAGCGACGTTCCCGTACCGTGCGCCTCCACCACGTCCACCTCGGACGGCTTCAGCCCGGCATTGGCCAATGCCTGCCGGATCACCCGCTGCTGCGACGGACCGTTGGGGGCGGTCAGACCGTTGGACGCGCCGTCCTGGTTGACCGCGCTGCCCCGCACGACGGCCAGCACCGGGTGCCCGTGGCGCCGGGCGTCCGACAGCCGCTCCAGCAGCAGTACGCCGACGCCCTCCGACATGCCGAACCCGTCGGCGCTCGCCGCGAAGGACTTGCACCGGCCGTCCACGGCCAGGCCGCGCTGCCGGCTGAACTCCACGAAACCGCCGGGGGTGGCCATCACCATGACGCCGCCCGCGAGCGCGAGGGTGCACTCGCCCGAGCGCAGCGCCTGCGAGGCCAGGTGCAGGGCGACGAGTGACGAGGAGCACGCGGTGTCGACGGTGACCGCGGGACCCTCCAGACCGAACGTGTAGGAGAGCCGACCTGAGACGACGCTCGCCGAGTTGCCGGTGGCGATGTAGCCCTCACCGGCGTCCGGCGCACCGGCGAGCAGGGAGATGTAGTCCTGACTGTTGGTGCCGATGAAGACACCGCCGGGCGTGCCCTTGAGCGAGACCGGGTCGATGCCGGCCCGTTCGAAGGTTTCCCAGGACGTCTCCAGCAGCAGTCGCTGCTGCGGGTCCATCGCGAGCGCCTCACGCGGCGAGATCCCGAAGAAGCCGGCGTCGAACTCGCCCACGGCCTCCAGGAAGCCGCCCTCCCGCACGTACGAGGTGCCGACACGGTCGGGGTCGGCGTCGTAGAGGCGGCTGACGTTCCAGCCGCGGTCGGTGGGCAGACCGGTGATCGCGTCACCGCCCGCGGCCAGCAGCTCCCACAGCTGGTCGGGGGTGCCGACTCCCCCGGGGAACCGGCAGCCCATGGCCACGATGGCGATCGGCTCGTCGGAGGCCACGACCGTCGGGGCGGCCACGGCTGCGCGGGTGCCCACCGACTCGGTGAGGAGGTGCGCCGTCAGGACGGCGGGCGTCGGGTAGTCGAAGACCAGGGTCGCCGGCAGCTTCAGGCCGGTGGCCTTCGTCAGCCGGTTGCGCAGTTCCACCGCGGTGAGCGAGTCGAAGCCCAGCTCGCGGAAGGCCTTGCCTGGTTCGACCAGGTCCGCGGAGGCGTGGCCGAGGACGACGGCCGCGGCACCGAGCACCAGGTCCAGGACGTGTCGCTGCCGTTCCGGCTCCGGCATGGCCGCCAGCCGGTCGCCGAAGGACGACCCGTCGGCCGTTCCGGCGGACGCCCGCCGGACCGGCGCGCGGACCAGGCCGCGCAGCACCGGGGGCAGGGTCTCCTGACGGCGCAGCGCGTCGTGGTCGACGCGGACCATGACGGGCGTCGCGAGATCCGTCGCCAGGGCGGCGTCGAACAGGGCGAGGCCCTGCTCCGAGGAGAGGGGGGTCATGCCGGACCGGGCCATCCGGGCGATGTCGCCGTCGTCCAGTCGCGCGGTCAGGCCACTGCGCTCGGTCCACATGCCCCAGGCCAGTGACTGGGCGGGCAGCCCGACCGCCCGGCGGTGCTGCGCGAGCCCGTCCAGGAAGGCGTTGGCCGCCGCGTAGTTGCCCTGACCGGGGGCGCCGAAGACGCCCGCCGCCGAGGAGAACAGCACGAAGGCCGCCAGGTCCTGGTCCCTTGTGAGTTCGTGCAGGTGCGAGGCGGCGTCGGCCTTCGCGCCGAACACCCGGGCAAGGCGTTCGGGGGTGAGGTCGGCCAGGACACCGTCGTCGAGGACGCCCGCGGTGTGCACGACCGCCGTCAGCGGCCGTTCCAGGGCGCCGAGTACTCCGGCCAGCGCGTCGCGGTCGGAGACGTCGCAGGCGAACGAGCGGACGTCGGCGCCGGGGATGTCCGGCGCGTCGCCGCTGCGGCTGAGCATGACCAGATGACGGATGCCGTGCTCGGCCACGAGGTGCCGGGCGACGAGCCCGGCCAGTACGCCGCTGCCGCCCGTCACGAGGACGGCGCGGTCCGGGTCGAGCCGCCGCGGCGGGACGAGGACGAGCTTGCCGACGTGCTTCGCCTGGCTGAGGAAGCGCAACGCCTCGGGGGCGCGGCGCAGGTCCCAGCTACGCGTCGGCAACGGCGTCAGCACGCCTTGCTCGAACAGCGCAAGCACCTCGGTCAGCATCTCGTGGATCCTGTCCGGGCCGGCGTCCATCAGCTCGAACGCCCGGTAGCGCACCCCCTCGTACGCCGCCGCCACCTGCTCGGGGTCGCGGAGGTCGGTTCTGCCCATCTCGATGAAACGTCCGCCGCGGGGCATGAGGCGCAACGAGGCGTCGATCAGCTCGCCGGTGAGGGAGTTGAGGACCACGTCCACGCCCCGGCCGTCGGTCGCGGTCAGGAAGGCGCTCTCGAACTCGGCCGTCCTGGAGGAGGCCAGGTGGTCGGCGGCGAGTCCCGTCGCCTCCCACTTGCCGGTGCCGGCCGTGCCGTAGACCTCGGCGCCGAGGTGCCGGGCGAGTTGTACGGCGGCCATGCCGACGCCGCCCGCCGCGGCGTGCACCAGGACGGACTCACCCGCCCTCAGACCGGCCAGGTCGACCAGCCCGCGGTAGGCGGTGAGGAAGACCACCGGCACGGCCGCGGCCTGCTCGAAGGTCCAGTCGGCGGGCATCCTGCCCAGCAGCCGCCGGTCGGTGACCGCGATCGGCCCGTAACAGCCGGCGAACACACCGCACACCCGGTCACCGACCGCGAGATCGGTGACGCCCGGTCCGGTCCCCGTGACGACGCCTGCCCCCTCGATGCCCATCGGTCCGGGCTCGCCGGGGAGCAGCCCCAGGGCGTTGAGCGCGTCGCGGAAGTTGACACCGGCGGCACGGACCTCGATGCGCACCTCGCCGTCGGCGAGCGGGGCGGTCAGCTCGGGCGCCGGCAGCAGCGCCAGGTTCTCCAGCGTGCCTCGTTCCGTGGTCCCCAGCAGCCACGCGGACGTCTCGGCGGGCGGCAGCAGGCTGTCCCCGGCGGAGTGGCGGGCCAGTCGCGGCCGGTGGGCGACGCCCCCGCGGATCGCGAGCTGCGGTTCGCCCGTCGCCGCGGCGGCGGCCACGAGGTGGTCGGACGCCTCGCAGGAGTCGATCAGCACGAACCGGTCGGGGTGCTCCGCCTGGGCGGAGCGGACCAGGCCCCACACCGCGGCGTGCGCGGGATCCACCTCCGCGCCCGGTTCGACGGCCACGGCCATCCTGGTGAGGACGACCAGGGTCCCGTCCTCGGACAGGGCACGCTGCAACCGGGCGAGCACCTGGGTGGTCGCCTCGTGCACCGTGCCGGCGTCGACCACGAAGACCTCGGGCACCGGATGCGTTCCGTCGGCTTCCAGCGGCATGACCGGCCACTGGAAGTGGTACGGCAGCTCACGCGGGCCGTGGAGGAGCCGGGGATTGAGCGGACGGACCACCAGCGAGTCGACGGTCACGACCGGAGCGCCGGACTCGTCGGCCGCCGCGATGGCGATCGAGTCCGGCCCGTCCGGGCGGATCCGGACGCGCAGCGCACGCGCACCGGACGCCAGCAAGGAGACCCCTCGCCAGGTGAACGGCAGCCTTGCCTCGTCGCCGGGGAAGAACGCGCCCAGACCCGCGGCCTGGAGCGCCGCGTCCAGCAGCGCGGGGTGCAGCCCGTACGCGTCGGCGTCCTCGCCCTGCTCCTGAGGGAGCGCCACCTCGGCGAACAGGGTGTCACCGCGCCGCCAGGCGGCTCGCAGTCCGCGGAACGCCGGGCCGTACACGAAGCCGTTGCCCGCCATGCGGTCGTAGTACCCGTCGAGGTCCAGCGACTCGGAGCCGGCCGGGGGCCAGGTACGGGCGGTGAAGTCGGTGGCGGCCGGCGCCGGGGCGAGCGAGCCGCCCGCGTAGCGGGTCCATTCCTGGTCGGCGGGCGCGTCGTCCGCCCTGCCGTGGATCGTCAACCGGCGGCTGCCGTCGGCGTCCGGGGCTGCGACCACGACCTGGATCGCGAGTCCGCCGTGGTCGGGGAGGACCAGGGGTGCTTCCAGGGTGAGTTCCTCGACGGTGCCGCAGCCGAGCTGCTCGGCGGCGTGCTGCGCCAGTTCCAGGAACGCCGTCCCCGGCAGCAGCACCACCCCGTTCACCGCATGATCGGCCAGCCACGGATGCGTCCGCAACGACAACCGCCCCGTGAACAACTGCCCCTCGGCATCCGCCAGCGCCAACGCCGCACCCAGCAACGGATGCCCCGCACTGCGCAGACCCACCGCGCTCACGTCGCCGCTCACGCCGCCCCTGGCCTCCAGCCAGTACCGCTTGCGCTGGAACGGGTACGTCGGCAGCTCCACCGGGCGCGCGTCCGGGAACAGCGACGGCCAGTCCACCGCCACGCCCCGCACGAAGAGTTCCGCTGCGGAGCACAGGAACCGGCCCCAGCCCCCCTGGTCCCGCCGCAGGGTTCCGGCCACGACGGCGTCGGGAACCGTCTCCTCGACCCCGACCGTCAGCACGGGGTGCGCGCTGACCTCCACGAACACGCCATGCCCGGCAGCCGCGAGAGACCGCACGGCGGTCTCGAACCGCACCGTCTGCCGCAGGTTGCGGAACCAGTACCCCGCGTCGAGTTCCTCCCCCGTCACCCACTCCGCATCCACCGTGGAGAAGAACGGCACCATGGCCGGCCGGGGGGAGACCCCCTCCAGCACCCGCAGGATCTCCTCGCGGATCTCCTCCACCTGTGCGGAGTGCGAGGCGTAGTCCACCGGAATCCGCCGGGCCCGCTCCACCCGGCCCAGGACCTCCTCCAGACCGGCCGGGTCGCCGGCGA
>NZ_BMUI01000077.1 GCF_014650115.1 Streptomyces olivaceoviridis
CCTCAGATCCTCAAGATCCAAGTGTCTCTGATGTCCAAGATCCGGGGTCAGGCTCCGGCAGTGTCCGCGGCGTTTGTAGTGGCTGGTGCGGGCCTGGTGTCGTCGTCGACGCCAGGCCGACCAGTGCAGGATGTGCTCGACGGGTGCGGGCCGGCGGTCGGTGAGACGGGTGATCACTGAAACTGAACTCGTGATGTCGGTCTCGCGGGGCCAAGCGGTACCGCTCAGCTCTCCTGGGGTGGACGCCATTCGTACGTGATGGGGGCTGTCTCGGGCCAGGTCCGCCGGACCTGCTCCAGTCGTTCGTGGTGCTTCTCTATCAAGTTCTCCTGCGGCCCGATCCACAGCACCGCGCTGAGGCGGTCGGGATCATGGATCGTTACGTCCAGAGACTGGTCCTCTTGCATGTGGAGAACGAGATTCAGCCCGCGATCCCCACCGATGCTCGCACCTGTGCCCGGAGCCAGGCCGGTCAGCTCCTGCTGCCAGGCGTCGAGGTCCTGCTGGAGGAGGTAGAGCTCAAGCCGGGCATCGAAGAAGCTGGCGTGCGCCAAAACCTCAGCCTGGAGAATGTTGTGAGTCGGCAGCACACCGTGCTTGTAGCGACCGATCACGCGAACGATGCAGTGATCGCCATCCGAGTCCTCCAAATGGATCAGGTCTACCGCGCCTGGTTCGGTCATCGTCGGCCTCAATCTCTCTGGTGCTGGTCTGGCGTGCATCCTGCCTCATCGCGGTTCAGGTGAACCCCGCAGCCCAGGCAGAGGTGGCCAAGGATATGGAGGCCGGTACCTAGCAATGACCGCATGACCGTAGCCCCGTACCCGCTGCCTTCCTGGTGGCCGGTGTGGGGGCGGGACTCCTTTATCTTCCTGACTAAGCATCAGATATTCACTGTCGTCCCCCCAAACGGTGAAAAGAGCCGCTGACGCGCTGCCATGGGTCGGCGTAGCCTCGGTTCCACGGCTGAGCGCCTGGGCGACCGGCTACGAACTGAAATCCGTGATGTCGGTCAGCCGTTGACGGCCAGGCCGGTGCCGGCGAGGCAGCCGTCGACTATGTCGGGCCGGTACTGGATCTGCTTCAGTTTGCGCTTGACGGCCCGGGTGACCTGGGAAAGATTAGCGGCCGCAAGGTTGCCGATCTCGCGCTTGACCAGCGACCAGATGCCCTCCTGCGGGTTGAGGTCCGGGGCATAGGTGGGCAGCTGGAACACGGCCAGCCAGTCGGAGTTCCGGTCGATGAACTCCCGCATGCCACAGGTGAGATGCAGGCGGACGTTGTCCCAGACCAGCACGATCGGGCCACCAAGCTGGAGGCGGGCCCGGACAAGGAGACGGCAGAAGTCGCGCCATCCGAAGCCCTTCGGCTCGTCCTTGCGGCCCCGGTACTCCCGCAGCCCGTAGATCAGCCGCGACCTGGACCCCGGCTTGAAGCAGCACATGCCGACCATGGACAGACGGCCGGATCCCCGGCTGCGGACCCTCACCACGGGGGTGCGGCCGACTCTGCCCCAGGTCCTGGCCCGCGGCGGTGTCAGCGACTGCCCGGCCTCGTCCTCGAAGGCGATCCACGCACCCCGGGCCGCCGCTTCTCTTTTACCTGCGGCCAGACCTCCTTCTTCCACAACTCGACCGCGTCGTCGTCCCGCTCGATCGCCCGCCGGGCCGGCTGCTGCCAGGACCAGCCGTGCCGCTTCAGCAACAGCCAGGTGCCCTCGACCGTGTACGAGACATGAAACAACCGGCCGATCAGCGTCTTGATCCTCACCAGGGTCCACCGCTGATCCGGCCACCCATGCGCAAGCGGACCACGCTCCAGCTCCCGCTCCAGCCGCTCCATCTGAGCCGCCCCCAGCCTCGGACGGCCCGGCGAGCCCTTCGACAAGACCCCGCCCCGCCCCGCTCACGCCAGGACTTGCGCCAGCGCTCCATCGACCGCTCCGACACCCGTAACGCAGCAGCGATGTCCTTGGTCTTCTCCCCGCGCTCGAAGCGTTCCACGGCCTGAAGCCGAATGCGCTCCCGCGCGGCCCTCCCAGCGTCGGTCAGCCCGCCGCCCTGCGCGTATCTCACCCACCCAGAGCTACCGGACCCGACGCTCAACTGTCATGCCAATGGCCCGACATCACTCAATCAAGTTCAGCAGCCGGCGTATCTCGGCGAGGCTGAACCTGGCGATCCGTCACGGCAGCACCGTTGCAGTACTACTGACTTTGTTGGCGTGATGTCGTAGCTGACGAGCCGTGGCGAGCGGGGACGGGCCGGGCGGACACCGGGACCGGCCCTGACGCGCACTCTGACGTATGGCGGGTTCCGCTCAGGCGGACGGCGAAGTCCGCTTCGCCGGACGAATCTCAGTCGCTCGCGCCGAGGGTCCGCGCGAGTGCGTCGAGGGTCACATCGACGATGGCGCGCAGTTGCTCCGTACTCGTTCCGGCTCTGCTCATGACGGCGAGGGACTGGTTAACGGCCGCGAGGTGGGTCGCGAAGGACTCGGCCGCCTCGTCGTGCAATCGGCCGGCCTTCAGCGCGGCGCGTAGCCGGACGTGCTGGAGGCCGATCGCCTCCCGTGCACGCGCCGCGACGCTCGCGCTCAGCACTGGTGTCGCCATGACGGTTTGGGCCACCAGGCATCCGTCGGGCAGTCCGGGGTCCGCGATGCGTTCCAGGGTGACGTCGAAGAACGCCCGCGCGGCGGCCAGGGGCCGGTCGGCGGCGCAGGACAACGCGGCGTCGTACTTGTCTCCGTAGCGCGTGGTGTAGCGCTCCAGGCAGCGCATGAAGAGCGTGTCCTTGTCGCCGAGGGAGGAGTAGATGGAGCTGCGGTTGAGCCCGGTCGCCCGGGACAGGTCGTCCACCGACGTGTCCGCGTAGCCGGCTCGCCAGAACTGGATCATCGCGGCATCGAGCGCCGTGGCGATGTCGAACTGCTTCTTGCCTGCCATGCCGCACCTCCCTCTTGCTCTGTCTTCTTGGTGGATACCATCATCCCATCTTGAACTGACCAGTTCAAGATGGGATAGGGTGAAGGCATGAGCATGGACGGACACCCCGCAAACCTCACGGCGCGGCGACACGCGCACCGCGTGCTCGCGGTCGGCGCCACCACGTTCGTCTACACCGTTGTCATGGCGGGCGGAACACTGACGATCCCGCTGTACGTGCTGTGGGCCTCGCAATTCGGCTTCGGACCGCTCACCACCGTTGTCGTGTTCATCGCCTACGTCGTCGGAGTTGTCGGCACCCTGCTCGTGGCCGGTTCCCTGTCCGACGCCATCGGCCGCCGTCCCGTTCTCGCGCTGTCGCTCGCCCTCACGGCGCTGAGCACTGTGGGATTCGCGCTGGCAGACGGCCTCACGGTCCTGCTGATCTCGCGTGTGCTGAGTGGCCTGGCGACCGGGCTCATCACGGCGACGGCGACGTCGGCGATCACGGAACTCGTGCGTGGGCGCAGGACGGCAGCCGTGCTGAGCACCGCGGCCGACGTCGGCGGCCTGAGTCTCGGTGTCGTCGCCGCGGACGTCCTGGCACAATGCGTCACGGCACCGACTCACACCGTGTTCTGGTGCTACCTGGCGACGTGCGCCGTCGCCGGCGTCTCCTGGCTGGTCATCACCGAGACCGCTGACCGAACGGCGCGCTGGCAGCCTCGTATCCGCCGTCCGGTCTTCCCCGACGGAGCAAGCCGGGTACGGTCGTTCGTCGCCAGTGGCGTGCTCGCCGCGGCCTCCTCGGGCGTCAACGGGTTCTTCTCCTCGCTGGCTCCCGCGTTCCTGCGCGACGACCTGGGCGTGTCGAACTTCGCCGTCATCGGCGTAGGCGTCGGCGCGTTGTTCATCAGCGCGCTGCTGGCGCAGATCGTCATGCCCGCGGCCCTTTTGCAACGCAACTTCGGGACGGCTCTCCTGGCCGTGGGGATGATCGTCATTGAGGCCGCGCTGTGGACCCACTCCGCGCCGCTTTTCATCGTCGGCACTGTCTTCGCCGGCGCGGCGGTCGGAACGCTGATCCGACACGGTCTGAGCGTCACCGACGCGCTGTGCGATCCGGGCAATCGAGCCGAGCTCAATGCAACCTATTTCTTGTTCCTCTACTCCGGGCTCGTCGTCCCGGTCCTGGTGCTCGGTTTCGCCGATCAGGCCGTCGGGACCCGGGTCGCCAGCACCATGCTCGCCGCTCTCGTCGTGTCCACCGCGCTCGTGGGCCTGGCCCTCGGCCGGCACACCGACCCAACCAGCACACCTGACACCTCCAGCAGTCCGTCAACACACCTCACACCAGTGGAGGAAAACCATGAATGACCCCGCGAGCACCCCCCGTGTCTCCGGCAGCCCGGTCCGCGACCTGCCGCTGCCCGACCTGGCCGGTTTCTCCCACCGTTGGGTCGACGCGGACGGCGTCCGGCTTCACGCGGTCGAGGGCGGTCGGCCGGACCGTCCGGCCGTCGTGCTGCTCGCCGGGTTCCCGCAGACCTGGTGGGCCTGGCGCAAGGTGATGCCGAACCTGGCCGACCGATTCCACGTCATCGCGATCGACCTGCCGGGCCAGGGCCACTCCGAACGCCCGGACATCAGCTACGACACGCACACGGTCGCCGCGCACGTCCACGCCGCGGTCAAGGCCCTCGGAGTCTCGACGTACTGGCTGGTCGCCCACGACATCGGCGCGTGGGTCGCCTTCTCCCTCGCCTTGAAGTACCAGAGCCAGCTGCGTGGCCTGGCACTGCTCGACGCCGGCATCCCGGGCATCACACTCCCCGACGCCATTCCGACCAACCCCGAGCAGGCGTGGAAGACCTGGCACTTCGCCTTCCACCTCGTGCCCGAGCTGCCCGAGACCCTGCTCACCGGCCGCGAACGGGAGTACGTCGGCTGGTTCCTGAGGGTCAAGACCCTCTCCTCCGACACCTTCGACGACGCCGAAGTTGAGCAATACGCCGCGTCCGTGGCCGCCGGCGGCGGTCTCCGCGCGTCCCTGGCCTACTACCGGGACGCCGCCGAGTCGGCGCGGAAGAACCACGAAGCGCTGGAACAACAGCGCCTGACGGTCCCGGTCCTCGGGATCTCCAGCAGCCACGGCTCCATTTCCGACATGGCAGGTTCCATCAGGCCGTGGGCCGACCACGCCACCGGGATCGTCGTGCCGGACGCGGGACACTTCATCCCCGATGAGCAACCCGATGCCGTCGCCGCCGCGCTGACCGACTTCATCACCGAAGACGATTGAGACCGGGCGGAAGCAAGGGTTGACCTTCAATCCGTGATGTCGTGGTGTTTTCGGGTGAGCCCGGTGCCGATGAGGCAGCCGTCGAGTAGGTCGTTGCGGTATTGGAGCTGGCGTAAGCCTCGTCGGATTGCGGTGATCAGGTCGTTGGGGTCGGTGAAGGCACGGTTGGCTGTGGTGGTTCTGCGCGGGATCGACCAGATGGCTTCGACGGGGTTCAGGTCGGGTGCGTAGGCAGGTAGCTGGTAGACGGTGAGCCAGTCATGCTCGGCGATGTAGCGGCGCATCCCGGCGGCCAGGTGGGTGTTGAGGATGCCCCTATGTTGCGTCAAGCGGCAGAAGACGAGGCAGCAAGGGCCGACGGCAGCTGGATCTGACGGTGGATCTCGCGAGCGACGTAGCGTTTGAGGCAGCGGATGATCTCGCGTTTCGACATGCCC
>NZ_BMUI01000078.1 GCF_014650115.1 Streptomyces olivaceoviridis
CATCACGCCCCTACCTCGTGACAACCCGTCACCACACCACAAGCAGTGGACCAGAACCCGTTCTCGTGAACAAAGCCAGCCGGCGCCCGCTGTCTCAGAGCTGCTTGAGGCCGTCGAGTATCCGTTGGGGCAGTTTCTGCTCGATGAACAGGCGGCGGACATCGTCGAGGGGCAGATAGCGCCCCTGGGGGCCGTCACGGCCGATCACCCTCAGGAGTTCCGGGAATTCGCCGTTCATGAGTTTACGGTCGATGCGTCGGCGGTGGCCCCGGGCACGCTCGTAGTTCGCCTCCATGTAGCGGGTGATCTCGGCGTGGTCCAGGCCGCGCTCGGTGCCACCCTCGGGCCGTTGTTTGTCGCTGGCGAAGGTGTCCAGTCGGTCGAGTTCACTCTCGTTGACGTGGACCTTCACATCGAGGATGCGTGAGCCCGCTCCGTGTTTGTCCAGAGGGCCGTCCCGTAGCGCGTTCAGATGCAGGCCCTGCCGGGAGTTGCGGACCAGTTGGGCGGGGCTGATCCCGTTCGCGATCAGTGCGATCAGCCGTACCGCCCGGTCCGGCAGATCGGAGTCGCCTTCGCCTGCGGCGGCGACTCGTGTGATCGTGCGGGTCACCTCCGGCAGTGGCACAACGCCATCGTCAAGGTAGTCGTGTGCCACCAGGGCACGCAGAAACGGGCACGGGTTGCCCGCCGAAACCTCCGCCATCAGTGTCCTCGCTTCTGGGCCGATACGTCCCGGCTGTGCACGCACACCCCCAACCCCGGGGCCCCTCAGAGCAGGACGTACAGCGTGCGCCCGGCCGTTTCGACGGTGCTGTCGGGGATCTGGGAGGTCACGGACAACAATAGCCGAAGCCTTTGGCCTCAATACTGACCAGGCCGAACGGTCCTTCGACGCGGGCGCGGCTGGTGACCGGGGCGTCGCGGCGGTGGGGGATGAGCCGGACCGTCCGACCTGCAACCCGCGCTGCTGCCGAAGCGACGGCCCCAGCGTCGGCCTGGACCTGCTCGGCCAGGCGGTTCAACACTCGCTCCGCGACCACCAGTTCCTCCCGCTCGACCTGCACCCCCTGCAACTGCTTGGTCAACTGCTCGGCGGGCGAGGGCGTCCAACTCGCTCCGGCGAGCGGTGATTTACTGCCGCTCCTGCATCCCCGCAGCCTCCCGCAGTCTCGTACCGTGCAGACCTGCTGACGGATCGTGAGCGGGGGCCAGTCGCGGGCGCAGCCGAACCCGGCAGAGCGTCGGAACCTACCCTGCCCGATGATCTACGGCATAGGCATCAGCCGTCGACTGGCACGAGTACCCGAATCGTCACTCACACCAGACCCGTGACCTGCGATTTCACGATGCACACCGCTCATTGGACACGTCCGCCGCCTGTCGTCAAACGATCGGGGCGATGAACAGCAGGCCGGTCAAGGCCGCGGAGGCGCTGGTGGTGGCCGCGAACAGGGTGGACCACTGGGCGGGCTCGTAGGCGGCGCTCATGGGCGTGGTTCAGCCGCGGGCGGCGCGGACCTTGACGACGAAGGCTTTGCCGAGGGCGGTGACCGAGTAGGGGTCTTGGCCGGTGATCAATTCGCGGTTCTCGACGACCTTGCTGCCCATCGGCAGTCTGCTCGACCTTGGCGCCGCGAGCGCTCAGCAGCCGGGCGGGGTCCTCTTTGAGGGCTGGGGGGAAGCGGCGTGCGATCGGGATCGTTTCCAGCAGGGTGTCCACGATCGTCTTGAAGCAGGTCATCCGGTAGCCGTCGTAGATCCCCCGGCCGCCGGCGGCCGGGGCGGCGGCGAGCGCCGCCGGCGCGTGGCAGATTAGGCCGGTCGGCTTGCCGGTGTCGTGGAAGTGCTGCATGAGGGCGCCGAAGTGTTCGTTGAGAGAGTCGTCGGCGAAGGCGTCGTGGTGCAGCAGGTCGACCATCCGGTCCGCGGCGGAGACCACCACGAGGACACGCGGTGTGGCTCCGGCCGGGGCGGTGCTTGCTGTGGGTGTCATTGGGCCTGCAGGGCGTGTACGACGGCCTCGGCGACCGCGCGGGCGCTGCCGGGGTTCTGGCCGGTGATCAGCCGCTCGTCGGTGACCACGTGGGTGTCGAACGGCTTGTCGGCGATGCTGTAGTTCCCACCTCGCTTCTTCAGCTCGTCCTGCAGGCTGAAGGGGACGGCGTCCGCCCGCTGGGCGGCTTCCTCCTCCGGCCAGGAGAACCCGGTGACGTTCTTGCCCTTGACCAGCGGGTCGCCGGTGTCGAGCGTGACGTCCAGCAGGCCGGCCGGGCCGTGACAGACCGCCGAGACGATCCGTCCGCTGTCATAGAACCGGGCCGTCAGCGCGGCAAGGTCCTGGTCACGGAAGTCGAACATCACCCCGTGGCCGCCGGTGAAGTAGATGGCGTCGTAGTCCTCGACCCGGACGTCGCCGGCCTTCTTGGTGTTCTCCAGCATGTTCATGAACTCGCGGTCGCGGTAGCGCCTGTCCGTGCCGAGTTCGCCGAGCACGTCGTGGGCCAGGCTCTCCGGATCGATCGGCACGTACCCGCCGGCCGGACTGGCGATGTCGAGTTCGAAGCCGTTGTCCTTGGCGTAGTCGTAGAAGTGCGTCAGCTCGCCGAGCCACAGCCCGGTGCGCATCCCCACCTTCTGGTACTCGCCCGCGTTCGTGACGATGATCAGAATCTTCTTGGTGGCAGCCATCAGCGTCTCCCGCAGCTCTTGCAGTCACCTGCCTCCCTGGACGGCTACCCGCGGTGCGGGCCTTAGACCGGTCCCGTGCAGAAGAAGGGCCCGAAAGGGGCAGCGGGTGATCAGGAAGCTTCCGGCCAGGCCCGACTGCACCGCCACGGCATGGACGCCGCCCCCGTCCTCGTCCTCACCTCGGCCGCGCTGGAGCGCTACGGCCTGCCTGCCGAGCTGACGCCGGAGGAGCGGCGTGCCGGACGGCTCCCGTCCGGCCACAAGGTGGTCAAGCAGATCGCCAGGGCCGGGCAGCAGCTCACCCCAGTGATCATGTAGTTGCGACGCTGTAACCACGGGCGAGACCTGTGCCAGTCCTATGTTTCAGGTCGCCTGCCTGGCCAGCCTGTGCAGGGTCCGCGCGGCAGGTGATCCGGGGTCGGCCGTGATCAGGACGACTTCCTGGTCATCCTCGGGCACGAGCAGGACGTCACAGTTCAACCGCAGCGTGCCGGTCTCCGGGTGATCGAGGATCTTGGTGCGGTGCCCGGGGGCGTGGACCGGACGCGTTTGCCATATCTGTCGGAACTCCTCGCTGCCGGTGTGCAGTTCGGCCAGCAGAGCGGTCAGCTGCGGGTCATGCGGGTAGCGGTCGGCGGCCCGTCGCAGCCGCGCCACCACAATGTGCCCGAACTCCTCGGCGCTGGAGCTCTCGTACATCCGCCCCTGGCCAAGGAAGCGGCGCCGGGCCAGGTTCGTCCTCCCGCCTCCGAGATCGCCGCCGAGCAGTGCCTGGGCCAGAGGGTTCCAGGCGACGACTCCGTACGCAGCGTCAGTGACGATGGCACCGGTCTCCGGCAGCCGCTCCAGCATCCGGGCCACATGCGGGCGTACCCGCCGCACGGCGCTGATGCCGGGCGGCGCGCTCGATCCCGCCAGGCGGAACAGGTGGCTGCGCTCGGCCGGCGTGAGCCGTAGTGCCTGGGACAACGCGTCCAGGATCCGGGTGGACGGCCGTGGGCCCCGGGCCTGCTCCAGCCGCGCGTAGTAGTCGACCGACATGTGGGCGAGTTCCGCCACCTCTTCGCGGCGCAGGCCCGGTGTCCGGCGATCGGTGCCCGTCGCCGTCAGGCCGATCTCGTGTGGACGCAGGGCCGCCCGGCGGTCCCGCAGGAAGCGGGCCAGCTCTTGCCGTGCCATGCCGCTTCCTCTCACTGCCTGGTACAGGTTGTCCCTGGCAGGGCGCCCACAGCCAGGGAACGGTAGTTGCCATGAACGATCGCACAGCTCTTGTCACCGGTGCCAACAAGGGCATCGGCAAGCACATCGCCCGGCTCCTCGCCGCCGAGGGCCTCACCGTGTACGTGGGCTCTCGCGACCGCGGGCTCGGACAGCGAGCCGTCGAGGAGATCGGCGCAGGCGCCCGCCTGCTGGTCCTCGACGTGACAGATCTTGACGGCATCGCACGGGCCGCGACCCAGGTGGACCGTCTGGACGTGCTGGTCAACAACGCCGGGATCTCACCGTCGCTCGCCCCGCCGGCCGACACGAGCGTCGAGGAGTTCCGGCGCACATACGAGACCAACGTCTTCGGGGTGGTGGCGGTGACCAATGCCTTCCTGCCCGCCCTGCGCCGGTCCCCGCATCCGCGCATCGTCAACATCTCCAGTGGCACCGCATCGCTGACCTGGAGCACGAACCCCAACCCCCAGTTCACCCCGGGAAGCGGTGGCGCCGCCGCCTACCGGTCGTCCAAGGCCGCCCTCAACGCCCTCACCGTCCTGTACGCCCAGACGCTGGCCGAGGACGGCTTCAAGGTCAACGCGCTCGCCCCCGGCATGCGGGCCACCGACCTCAACCCGCTGGCCGCCGCTTCCGGCGACGACCCGGCCGAGGCCGCCCAGGGAGCCGCCCGCCTGGCCCTGCTGCCAGACGACGGTCCCACCGGCGGCTTCTTCTCCTGGGACGGAACGCCCGTGCCCTGGTGAGCGGCGCTGAGCTCCCAGGCGACGGCACTGACTCGCGCGCCCCAAGAAGCGTATTCCCAGGGCGGCGGTCCTCCTCGGGCCGAAGCGTGCTTGGCAGCAGGCAAAGGCTGCGCAGACAGGTGCGCGCTCATGGGGGGCGATGACGGTGCCGACGAGGTCGAAGAAGGCGTGGATGACGGTCGCGCGGCGCTCGTGGCAGCGGGCGAGGCGGTGGAAGGCGTTCGGCCAGGAGCGCCGTTGACGCGGTCCCGAGGCGGACGGCTCACTGGCCCGGTTCCAGTGGGACGGGTGCCGAACACAGAACACGGCGGCCCGGTCCCGCGCATGTGTGCGCGGGGCCGTTTTCTGCCGTGACCGGCTCCGGGTGCTCCCATGCCTCGGGCAGCAGCAGCACGGCCAGGTTCGCCGCTGC
>NZ_BMUI01000079.1 GCF_014650115.1 Streptomyces olivaceoviridis
AACGTGGTCTTGCCCACGCCGAAGCCGCCCGCCACCACGATCTTCGCGGAGGTGGTGGAGCGGGAAGGACCGCCGCTAGAGCTTGCGAAGTCCACTGAGCACCCTTTCGAGCAGTGTCACGTCTGGCTGGCCGCCGGCGTTCTCGTCGCCGCCGGGCTGATGGATGGCGACCAGGCCCGCCTCCGCCAAGTCGGCGACGAGAATCCTGGCCACGCCGAGGGGGATCGTCAGCAGGGCCGAGATCTCGGCCACCGACTTGATCTCCCGGCACAGGTTGCAGATCCGCTGATGCTCGGGCAACTGGCCCTGCATCTGGTGCGGAGCTGCGGTGGTGTGCACCAGCGCCTCGATGGCGAGCTGGTAGCGCGGGCGGGTCCGGCCGCCGGTCATGGCGTACGGACGCACCAAGGGGTTGTTGGACGCCGAGGCCGGTGCCGGCTCGGGGCGGCGCTGCGGCTGGACCGGCTGGATGCGCGGCGCCGGAGGCTGGTCGTACGGCGACGGGCCCGGACCCTGCGGGGCGTACGGCTGCCGGTGGCTGGGAGCGGAGGGGAAGTTGTACGGGTTCGCCGAGCCGTCGCCCTGGCCCTGGACAGGGCCGTACGACCAGTTGCCCGAAGACGAACTGTCTGGGGGTGTTGCCACTTTCTCCTCCTCCGACTGTGCCGGGCACCCATCCCTGGGGAACCGCGTCCCGAAACCTTACGGCCCCGGGACGTGAATACGCACCGTCCGATTATCAGTTGAGAAGGCTTCCCTGGAGTTCCGCACGGAGATCCGGGGTAAGGACCGTGCCCGCGCGGTCCACCAGAAGGGCCATCTCGTACCCGATGAGGCCGATGTCCGCCTCCGGGTGGGCCAGGACCGCGAGCGAGGAACCATCGGAGATGGACATGATGAAGAGGAATCCCCGCTCCATCTCCACAACCGTCTGATTCACGCTGCCTCCCTCGAAGATCCGGGAGGCGCCTGCCGTCAGAGACGTCAGACCGGAGGCGACGGCCGCGAGCTGGTCGGCGCGGTCGCGGGGAAAGCCTTCGGACATCGCCAGAAGGAGTCCGTCGGCGGAGACCACCACCGTGTGGGACACCCCCGGGGTGTTGTCCACGAAGTTGGTGATCAACCAGTTCAGGTTCTGTGCCGCCTGGCTCATCGGGCTCACACTAACGCTCCTGGTTGTAGGTGCTGTCAGGACCGAAGCCCTGGCCGTTCGTTTCACTGCCTGCGCTGCGTCCGCGCTGGACGCCCCGGCGCAGGTTGCTCAGCCTGCCCCGGACGTCCTCCGGGGCGCGGGAGACCTGTGGGCCTCCCTGGGGGGTGGTTTCGGCGGAACCCTCGACCAGATTGGCCTTGGGCACCCGCCGAGGCAGGCCCGAGGCGGTGACCCCGCCTGCCTTGGGCTTCCGGAGCTGCGCGGCCTGCTGCCACCGCTCGTCGTTCGCCGAACGCCAGTCGCTCTGGCCGCCCGTCCCCGGAGCGTTCCCCGGTGCGGGAGCCGGCGCTTCCTGCTGCACGCGGGCCGTGCCGTTCGCGGAGCCGGCACCGTGGGAGCCGCTCGCGGGACCCCCGCGGCGGGGCAGCCCGGCGTCGGTCAGCGCGTGCGCGGCGGGAGATGCCGTTCCCGGACGGTCGAAGCCTACGCGGTTCCGCTCACTCGCGTCAGCGGCCTGCGAGGATTCCGTTTCCGGAGCGTACTGGGCCGGATAGCCGTTCTGGTAGCCGTCCTGCTGGGGCCAGTCGTCCTGGTAGGACGAGGTCGGGGCAGGCTCCGGATACGCGGACGCGGGCTCCGGGTAGCCACCGCCGGCGGAGAAGCCGTCGTGCTGCGGTGCCTCGCCGCTCGGCGCGTAGTACTGCCCGTCGTAGCGCTGCTCGTACTGCTGCTCGTACGACGCGTGCTGCGGCTGCTGCTCCTCGTACGTCTGCCGCGGCTGCTCCTCGTACGACGGAGCCTCGTACGCCTGCTGCTGTTCCTGGTACGCCTGGTGCTGCCCGGTGAACGGGTCCGTGTACCCGGCGGGGGCCTCGGCCGCCTCCTGCCGCGGTTCGGCGGGCTGCTGGCCGTGGTTCTGGGTCTCCAGGGCGGCGCGGCGCTCCTCGCGCATCAGCGAGCGGCCCACGGGGTCCAGGTCGCGGATGTCGTCGGGGACCTGCGGGTACTGGCTGTCGTCGAAGCCCAGTTCGGCGGCGGTGCGCAGCGGCGGCTGCTGCTGGCCGAAGTTCTCACCCTGGAACTGCTGCTCCGGGATGATCTGCGAGACGGTGAACTCCTCGCGGTCCAGCGGGGCTTCGCCGCCACCGCCGTGCGTGATCGCGTCCGGCAGCATGACCAGGGACGTCGTGCCGGCCTGCTCACCCGAGGGGCGCAGCTGGACCCGGATGCCGTGCCGGTCGGACAGCCGGCCGACCACGAACAGGCCCATGCGCTGCGAGATCGCGGCGTCCACGGTCGGCGGGTTGGCCAGCTTGTGGTTGATGTCCGCGAAGTCCTCGGCGGTCAGGCCGATGCCCTTGTCGTGGATCTCGATCATCACACGGCCGTCGGGCAGCCGGGTCGCCGTGACGCGGACCTTGGTCTGCGGGGAGGAGAACGTGGTGGCGTTCTCCAGCAGCTCGGCCAGCAGGTGCACGAGGTCGGTGACCGCGCGGCCGTGGATCTCGGCCTCCGGCACGCCCGACAGTTCGATGCGCTCGTACTGCTCCACCTCGGAGGAGGCGGCGCGCAGCACGTCGATGAGCGGCACGGGCTGGTCCCAGCGGCGGCCGGGCTCCTCGCCGGCGAGGACCAGGAGGTTCTCGCCGTTGCGGCGCATACGGGTGGCCAGATGGTCCAGCTTGAAGAGGTTCTCCAGCTGGTCCGGGTCGGCCTCGTTGTTCTCCAGGTCGGTGATCAGGGTGAGCTGGCCCTCGATCAGCGACTGGTTGCGGCGCGAGAGGTTGGTGAAGATCGCGTTGATGTTGCCCCGCAGCAGGGCCTGCTCGGAGGCGAGCCGGACCGCCTCGCGGTGGACCTGGTCGAAGGCGCGGGCGACCTCGCCGATCTCGTCCTTGGTGGTGATCGGGATCGGCGGGACCCGGGTGTCGACCCGGCCGGGGTCGGTGCGGGAGAGCTGGTCGACCAGCATCGGCAGCCGCTGCTCGGCGATGCCGAAGGCGGCGTTGCGCAGCTGGCGCATCGAGCGGCTCATCTGGCGGGCCACCAGGCCGGCGAGGAGGAACGCGGCCAGCAGGGCGACGACGACCACGGCACCGGTGATGAACGCCGAGGTCCTGGCGTCACCGGCGATGGACGAGGCCTCGTTCACCGCCTTGTCGGCCATGTCCGACTCGATCTGGCGGTAGGCCTTGTACTTCAGCGTGTTGAGCGCCCACCAGTTGTCGGCGGTGATGCCGCCCGCGGCCAGCTCGTCGCGGGTGGCGGTGCTGGTGTCCTTCATGGTGGCGACCGCGGTGACGATCCGGGTCGGGTCGGAGGGCGGGGCGACGTACTGCGGGTTGCTCGCCTTGGCCTTCTGGACCATGGCGGCGGCGTCCGTCTTGATCTTCTGTTCGGCGTCGCTCAGCTTCTGCGCGTCGGCCTCGGTGCCACCGCCGAGGTACTCCTCCCGGGCGATGCGCTCCAGGTAGGCGTACGAGGACAGGGAGACCCGCTGGGTCGCGAGGTTCGGGGCGTCCGGGCCGGGCTTGACCAGCAGGTGGGTGCCGATCGACCGCTCCAGCGACAGCGCCGCCTTGGTCAGCGAGATGGCGTAGACGGTACGGCCGTAGGAGGTGATGTTCCCGGTGCCCAGACCGAGTTCGTTGGCGAACTCCATCAGGGGGTGGCTGACCTCGACGTAGCCCTCTTCGGTCTGTACACCGGTCACCTTGGAGGTGAAGGCGATCTGCCGCAGCTGCGCCAGCTTGGGCTCGGCCTCGCGGAACAGCTTCAGCCGGCGTTGCAGACCCGACGTGGCGGGCATGCTCTTGGTCGCCTCGTCGAAGGCGTCGGCGGCCTGGTCCGTGGCCTTGCGGGCGTTGTCGACGACCGCCTTGCTGCCGGCGTCCTTCTTGTTCAGCAGCAGCGGTGCGGCGGTGACGTCGCGCTCGCTCTCCAGCGCGTCGGCGTAGGTGAGGGCGGCGCGCACGAGACGGGCGGTGTTCTCGGCGTCGCGGGCCTGCTGCCAGGTGTCGATCGAGCTCTTCACCTGGAAGCCGCCCATGACGAGGCCGACGGCCACGGGTATGAGCAGGATCGCGTTCAGCCGGGTAGGCACCCGCCAGTTGCGTGGGGAGAGACGACCGCCGCTGGGCGCGGGAGTGGCCGCCGGTTCCGCAGCGGGAACGGGGGTGGGCGCCGCAGCGCGCGGCGGCGGGGTGAAGTTGCCCCGCGCCGACGGCTCGGGACCGTTCTTGCTTCGCCTCACTCGACCAACAACCTCTCGGCGGTCGGCACCTACGTCGTGCCGCAGTCTCTCAGAGCCCGGTTCGCCATCGACCACCAGTGCGTACTCGGTACGTACTCAGTACGTCATTGACCATTGGGCAGTTCAGGCATTCCAGCACGTGGACCAGTGCACTTCCAAACAGTGGGAACCCGGTGATGAGGCGGTTGTAAGCGCCAGATAAAACGGTCATAAAGAGCGAGCCCCGCCAAAAGGCGGGGCGTTCGTGCGCACAGCGGCACCACACGACCGCGTCGCGTGGTGATGCCGGGGCGATTCCTCTGCCGAACTGTTATGAACACCGGAGCCGACCGTGTCAAAGGCCACAGTCGGCTCCGAACCCCGTACGGCAACTGCCGTACGGACCGTCGTACTTGAGTGCTACTTCAGCCGTGCCATCAGGGCGTGTTCCACCAGGGTGATCAGCGCGCTCTTGGCGTCCGCGCGGT
>NZ_BMUI01000080.1 GCF_014650115.1 Streptomyces olivaceoviridis
CCCGCACCACCGCGAGCACCGGATGCCCCAACCGCTCCGCATCCGACAACCGCTCCAGGAGGACCATGGAACCGCCCTCGGCGAAGCCCGTGCCGTCGGCGCCCTCCGCGAACGCCTTGCACCGCCCGTCACGTGAGAGAGCGCGCAGCCGGCTGTACTCCACCAGTGCGGACGGGGTCGACATCACGGCCACCCCTCCGGCCAGCGCCAGCGTGGTCTCTCCCTGGCGCAGCGACTGGCAGGCCAGGTGCAGGGCGACGAGCGAGGAGGAGCAGGCCGTGTCGATGCTGACCGCGGGGCCCTGGAAGCCGAAGGTGTAGGCGACCCGGCCGGACGCGATGCTCGCCGAACTGCCGTTGCCGATGTAGCCCTCGAAGCCGTCCGGAGCGGTGGTGTGCCGGGAGCCGTAGTCGTTGTACATCAGCCCGGCGAACACCCCGGTACGACTGCCGCGCAGGGAGCGGGGCGCGATGCCGGCGTGCTCCGTGGCCTCCCAGACCAACTCCAGCAGCAGCCGCTGCTGGGGGTCGACCGTCAGCGCCTCGCGGGGCGACATCCCGAAGAAGCCGGGATCGAAGTCGGCGACATCACGCAGGTGTCCGATGTCGCGTACGTAGAGGGTGCCCGGTCGTGCGGGGTCCTCGTCGTACAGCGCGTCCACGTCCCAGCCGCGGTCGGCCGGGAACCCGGAGACGGCGTCCCGCCCCTCGTGGAGCAGCTCCCACAGCCCGTCCGGTGTGTGGGTGCCTCCCGGAAGCCGGCAGGCCATGCCGACGATCGCGATGGGTTCGCTCGACCGGGCCTCCGCCTGTTCGGCGCGGGAGCGGGCCTCGTGCAGGTCGACCGTGACCCGCTTCAGGTAGTCGAGGAGTTTCTGCTCGTTGTCCATGGGTCACCCGAGCTCCGTGTCGATGAGGGCGAAGATGTCGTCGGCCGTCGCGGACAGCACCCTGGCCTTGAGGTCGTCACCGCCGGCCGGGGGCGTCGCGGCAGGGCGCCCGGAGTGCCGCAGCAGGGCCCGCAGCCGTTCGTGCAACTGCTCGCGGAGGGGATCGTCGGGGGAGAGTCCGGTCAGTACCGCGCCGACCCGGTCGAGGTCCCGCAGGGCCACCTGATGCGTGGCCGGGACGACGAGGCTCCGCAGGTGCTCGGCGAGGTCCGCCGGGTCGGGGTGATCGAACAGGAGTGTCGCGGGTAGATCCAGGCCGATCGCCGTCGCCAGGGCGTTGCGCAGTTCGACGGCTGCCAGCGAGTCCAGTCCGGCGTCGGTGAACGACTGGTGCGCGTCGATACGCGTTCCGGCCCGATGCCCGAGTACGCGGGCGGCTTCGCTCCTGACCAGGTCCAGCAACGCGCGGTCGCGTTCCGCCTCCGGAAGTGCCGCGAACCGTTCCGCCCAGGCCCCGCCGTTTCCAGCGGCCGGTCGGGGAGCGGGCGGGAGGAGATCGCGCAGAAGGGGCGGAACACTCCCCGCGCGCAGGACCTCCCGGTCGAGGCGGACCGGCGCCAGCACCGGGTGGTCCAGTGCGAGAGCGGCGTCGAGCAGGGACAGGGCGTCGTCGACGGGCAGCGGCAGCAAGCCCGAGCGGCGCAGCCGCAGTTCGTCCGAGCGGTCCAGGCCGGCGGTCATGCCGTCCGCGGTGTCCCAGGGACCCCATACCAAGGAATGCGCCGGCAGGCCAAGACCGTGCCGGTGTTCGGCCAGGGCGTCGAGGAACGCGTTCGCGGCGGCGTAGTTGGCCTGCCCCGGGCCACCCAGCGTGCCGGCGAGCGAGGAGAACATGACGAACGTGCTCAGCGGCGCGTCCTTGGTCAGCTCGTGCAGATGCCATGCGCCGTCCGCCTTCGGTGCGAGAACGGCGTCGAGGTGCTCCGATGTCAGCGCTGTGACGGTGGCGTCAGCGGTGACGCCCGCAGCGTGGATGACCGCGGTCAGCGGGTGTCCGGTGGGCACGGAGGCCAGCAGACGGGCGAGCGCCTCCCGGTCGGAGACGTCACAGGCCGCGGCGTGGACTGTCGCCCCCCGTGCCTCCAGTTCCCGGACGACGGTGCCGTCCGGGGCCCGGCGGCCGATCAGCAGCAGCCGCCGCACACCGTGGACGGCGACGAGGTGGTGGGCCACAGCACGGCCGAGGGCCCCCGAGCCGCCGGTGACCAGCACGGTGCCGTCCGGGTCGAACGGCGGCCGGGTGCCGGGCGGAGGACCGGTCCGCGTCCAGCGTGGCACGCAGACGTTCTCTCCGTGGACGGCGACTTCGGGCTCACCCGCGGTCAGGGCGGCGGCCAGCCGGTCATGCGGACCGTCGAGGTGCACGAGGACGAATCGACCGGGGTGCTCGGACTGCGCGGAGCGGACCAGGCCCGCGACCGTTCCACCGACCGGATCCGCCGTGCCCGCGACCACCACCGCCAACGGCGAGGTGCGCGTGCCGTCGGCGAGCCGCTCCTGGACGGCCGTCAGGACGCGTCGGGCCGCGCGGCGAGCGGCGGAGGCCGCATCGCCGGTGTACGGGTCGATGACCAACTGGTCCTCCGCGGCCGGCGGTTCGGGGGCCGCACTCACGGATACGGGGACCCACTGAGTGCGGTACAGCCGGCCGGCGTGGAGCCTGCCGGTCGTGACCTCCCTGGTGATCAGTGACCGCACGGTCACCACCGGCCGGCCGTCGACGTCCACGGCCGTGAGGCGTACCGCCCCGGACTCCGACGGTGAGAGGCGGACCCGCAGCGCCGTCGCCCCGCGCGCGGTGACCGACACCCGCGACCAGGCGAACGGCAGCCGCAGGCCGGTGGCGTCCAGGGCCAGCGCATGCAGCGCGGCGTCCAGCAGGACCGGGTGTACGACATGGCCGTCGGCGTCGGACCCGGCGAGGGCCACCTCGGCACACACCTCCCGGCCGACCCGCCAGGCGGCGCGCAGCCCCTGGAACGAGGGACCGTAGGCGAAACCGGCGTCGGCGAGCCGGTCGTACACGTCGGTCAGGTCGAGCGGTACGGCACCCGCCGGGGGCCACGGCCCCGGCGGAGCCGGCTCGTGCGCCGCGTTCGCGCCGTGACCGGCGAGCGTGCCCTCGGCGTGCAGCGCCCAGGGGTCCGCGTCGCTGCCGCCGGCGCGGGAGGAGATCGTCAGCGCGCGCCGTCCGGCGTCGTCGGGCGGCGCGACGTGCAACCGGAGGAGGACCACACCGCGATCGGGCACCACCAGGGGTTCCCGCAGGACCAGCTCGTCCACGTGGCCGGCGCCGGTCCGGTCGGCCGCGTGCAACGCCAGATCGAGCAGTGCCGTGCCGGCGACCAGGACCGTGCCGTCGACGACGTGATCGGCCAGCCACGGGTGGGTCGCTGTGGACAGGCTGCCCGTGAAGACGCGGCCCCCGTCGGGCAGGTCCACGGTCCCGGCCAGCAACGGGTGTCCGGCGGGTGCCAGGCCCGAGTCGGCCGCCCCGAGTGCGGCGCCCGAGTCCCGCAGCCAGTACCGGTCCCGTTGGAACGCGGTGGTGGGCAGCTCGACGCGGCGTGCGCCCGGCAGAAGTGCGGTCCAGTCCACGGCCGCGCCGCGCACGTGGAGTCGTGCCAGAGCGGTCACCGCGCCCCGGGGCTCGGTCAGTCCCGCTTGCGGACGCAGGGTGGGAACGAACGCCGCGTCCGGCACGCACCGCGGCCCCACGGCACTGAGTACGGCGTCCGGCCCGAGCTCGACGAAGGTCCGTATGCCGAGGGAGCGCAGCGTGGCCAGGGAGTCCGTGAGCCGCACGGGTTCGCGGACCTGACGCACCCAGTACTCGGGGTCCTCGACCGCGGCGGGCAGGGTGATCGTGGGCCGGGAGAAGGTCAGGCCCCGTACCACCTCGCCGAAGGCGTCGAGCATGCCGTCCATGTGGTGCGAGTGGAAGGCGTGACTGACCCGCAGCTCCTTCGCGTGCCGCCACTTCTCGGCGTACGCCCGCACGGCCGGGGCGTCGCCGGACAGGACGACGGAGTCCGGTGCGTTGACCGCGGCCAGGCACACCCCGTCGGGCAGTTCCGCGGTCACCTCCGCCTCCGAGGCGCGCACCGAGATCATCGCGCCGCCGGCCGGCAGCGCCGCCATCAGCCGCCCACGTGCCTCCACCAGCGCACAGGCGTCGGCGAGCGAGAGCACCCCGGCCACATGTGCGGCGGCGACCTCGCCGATGGAGTGGCCGGCGACGGCACGCGGCCTCGCCCCCCAGGACTCGAAGAGTCTGAACAGCGCGACTTCCAGGGCGAACAACGCCCTCTGGGCATGGTCGGTGCGGTCCAGCAGTTCGGCCGTGTCCGCGATGTCCTCCTGCCAGTGGGCGGTCACCGCGTCGTGGGCAGCCGCGAAGACCGGATAGGACGCGTACAGCTCCGCCCCCATGCCGGGCCGCTGGGCTCCCTGGCCGGTGAAGAGGAAGGCGAAGCCACCGGGGGTGGACTCACCGGTCACCAGGCCACCGGAGGGCTGTCCGTCCGCCAGTTCCCGTAGTGCGTCCGGGTGGTCGGCCAGGACGACCGCCCGGTGCTCCCAGCAGGTGCGGGTGGCCGCCAGGGAATGTCCGAGGTCCGTCCCGTCGCGGTCGCCGACGACAGCGAGCAGAGACCGGGCCTGCGCCCGCAGCTGTGAGGGGGTCCGGCCGGACAGCGGCCAAGGGACGACCGGCGGGACCGCGGGACGCACGCTGTCGGGCGCGGATTGCCGGTCCGGCGTGGTCGGCGGCGCTTCCAGGATGACGTGGGCGTTGGTACCGCTCACCCCGAACGAGGACACC
>NZ_BMUI01000081.1 GCF_014650115.1 Streptomyces olivaceoviridis
GATGCCCGTTGCGCCGCGCGTCCGACAGCCGCTCCAGCAGCACCATGCCGACACCCTCACCGAAACCCGCGCCGTCCGCGCCCTCCGCGAAGGACTTGCAGCGACCGTCGCGGGCGACTCCGCCCTGTTGGCTGAGGCCCACGAACAGGCCGGGTCCCGCCATCACGGACACGCCGCCGGCCAGGGCCAGCGTGCTCTCCCCCGCGCGCAGGGACTGCGCGGCGAGGTGGATCGCCACCAGGGAGGAGGAGCAGGCGGTGTCGACGGTGACGGCCGGCCCCTCGAGGCCGAAGGTGTACGCGATCCGACCGGAGCCGACACTGGACTGGGTGCCCATGCCGACGAACGCCTCGACGCCGTCGGGAACGTGGTGCAGGGGGGCGCCGTAGTCGGTGCCCATCATGCCGACGAAGACGCCGGTCCTGCTGCCGCGCAGGGTCGCCGGGTCGATGCCCGCCCCTTCGAGTGTCTCCCAGGTGGTCTCCAGCAGCAGCCGCTGCTGCGGGTCCATCGCCAGCGCCTCACGCGGCGAGATCCCGAAGAAGCCCGGATCGAAGTCGCCGGCGTCGGTAAGGAAGCCGCCCTCGCGGGTGTGCGAGGTCAGCCTGTCGGGGGAACTCGGGTCGGAGAGCCCGTCGGTGTCCCAGCCACGGTCCTCGGGGAAGGGGGAGATGGCGTCCTCCGCCTCACGCACCAGGGCCCACAGATCGTCGGGCGAGGCCACTCCGCCTGGGTAGCGACAGCCCATGGCCACCACCGCGACCGGTTCGTCGGTCCGTTTCGACAGGCGCTGGTTGACCTCCTTGAGGCGCTCGTTGTCCACCAGCGCGCTGCGCAGGGCAGCGACCAGCTGGTCCTGAGGGGCACTCATCATGAACTCCACACACGTCGATCCGAATCAGGAATGGTCATTGCCAAGGGCACTGGCCCAACGGACGAGATCGTCGACGCCCATGCTCTGGATGTGACTGATCCGGTCTGCCGTCGTCTGCCGCCGGCCCTCTTCCGCGAGCCGCAGGATCACGTCGAGCACCCCGGACGCACGCAACTGGTCCGTGGTGACGGACGCGAGGGCTTCGCGGATCTCCGAGTCCTCGGGGCCGCCGCCCGGCTCGTCAGCCGCCGCCGGGGCGAGTCCCAGCTTGTCGTACAGGTAGCCGGCCAGGCTCGAGGCGGTCGGGTAGTCGAACGCCAGGGTCGGCGTCAGCCGGGTGCCGACGGCGGTGGAGAGCCGGTTGCGCAGTTCGACGGCCATCAGCGAGTCGAAGCCGAGACCCGTGAACGTCAGGTCCGGGTCCACCGCCGCGGGCCCGTCGTAGGCGACGACCGCGGCCACGGTCGACCGCACCAGGTGCGACAGGGCCGCCCGCTGCTCCTCTTCCGGCTTCCCGGCCAGCCGCTCCCGGAACGACGCCGCCCCGCCCGGTCCCTCGGCCACGGCCGGGGTCCGCCGGACGGCGGGCCGCACCAGGTGCCGCAGCAGCGGCGGGATCACGTCGCCCGGGGACGACAGGTCCAGGTGGATGGGCACCAGCACGGCCTCGTCCATGGCGGACGCGGCGTCCAACAGCGCCAGTCCGTCGGACGAGTTGATCGGCCGCACGCCGCCACTGGTGAGCCTGGCCACCTCGCGGTCGCCGAGCCTGCCGGTCATGGCGCTGCGCTGCTCCCAGAACCCCCAGCCCAGCGACTGGGCCGGCAGCCCTGCGGCGCGTCGGCGTACGGCCAGCGCGTCGAGGAAGGCGTTCGCGGCGGCGTAGTTCGCCTGGCCGGCCGCGCCGAAGGTCGCCGACGCCGAGGAGAACAGCACGAACGCGGACAGCCGAAGGTCGCGGGTCAACTCGTCGAGCAGCAGCGCCGCGTCGGCCTTCGGCCGCAGCACGCGGTCGGCCTGCTCGGGCGTCAGCGATGTGACCGGGGCGTCGTCGAGCACGCCGGCCGCGTGCACGACCCCGGTCAACGGCCGGGCGGCCGGGATGGCGGCGATGACCTCGGACATCGCCGTCCGGTCGGCCGCGTCGCAGCGGGCGGCCACCACGCGGGCACCGGCCGCCGTCAGCTCCTCGACCAGTTCCGGGTCGGGCCCTGACCGTCCGATCAGCACCAGGTCGCGGATGCCGTGCCGGGTCACCAGGTGCCGTGCGGTCAGTGCGCCGAGGACACCGCCGGCGCCGGTGACGAGCACCGTGCCGCTCGGGTCCCACTTCGGCTCCCTCCCGGTCGGCGCGGCCCGCACGAGGCGGGCGGCGAGTACGGCACCGTCCCGGACCGCCACCTGCGGTTCGCCACAGGCCACGGCGGCGGGCACCAGTGTGTCCGCGTCGTCGGCCACGCCCAGGTCCACCAGCACGAACCGGTCGGGGTGCTCGGTCTGCGCGGAGCGGACCAGGCCCCACACGGCGGCGTGCACCGCGTCCCGCGGCTCGGGACCGGCCGCGTCGCGAGTGACGAACACCAGACGCCGGTCGTCCCGGTCCCCGGCCAGCCACTCCTGGACCAGGGCGAGCGCACGATGCACGACGGCGTGCACGTCGTCATCGGGTGCGGTGAAGTCGGCCACCTCGTACGTCGGCACGGCGGCGTCCGTGGCGGTCACCGGATGCCAGTCGACCCGGAACAGCGACCTCACCCGGGCGGCCTCGAGCTGACCGGCCGCGAACGGGCGCATCACCAGCGATTCGATGGCCGCGACCGGGAATCCGGTCTCATCGGCCACGGTGATCGCGACTTCGTCGGAGCCGGTCGTCGTCAGCCGCACCCGCAGGGTCGCCGCACCCGACGCGAACAGGCTCGCCCTGCCCCAGCTGAACGGCAGCCGGAGGCCCGCGGCCTCGCCCGCGGACGGTCCGGCCTCGGCAGCCGCCAGCCACAGGGCGTGCAGCGCCGCGTCCAGAAGCGCCGGGTGCAGGCCGAACTCCCGGGCCGGGGCGCGCTGTGTCTCGGGCAGCGTGACCTCGGCGTACACCTCGTCGCCGCGCCGCCAGGCCGCCTTGAGCCCCTGGAAGCCAGGTCCGTACTGGTACCCCTGTTCGGCGAAGCGGGCGTACAGATCTGTCGTGTCCAGCGGTTCGGCCGCAGCCGGGGGCCACTGGCCGGTCAGCCCGTCCGCCGCCGCGGTGCCGGTCGCCAGCACGCCGGTGGCGTGCCGCGTCCATTCCTGCTCGGCGGACGCGTCTTCCTCCCGGGCGTACAGGTCGAGGGAGCGTCGTCCGGCCTCGTCGGCCGCGCCCACGGAGAGCTGGAGGACGAGTCCGCCGTGGTCGGGGAGGACCAGGGGTGCTTCCAGGGTGAGTTCCTCGACGGTGCCGCAGCCGAGCTGCTCGGCGGCGTGCTGCGCCAGTTCCAGGAACGCCGTCCCCGGCAGCAGCACCGCCCCGTTCACCGCATGGTCGGCCAGCCACGGATGCGTCCGCAACGACAACCGCCCCGTGAACAACTGCCCCTCGGCATCCGCCAGCGCCAACGCCGCACCCAGCAACGGATGCCCCGCACTGCGCAGACCCACCGCGCTCACGTCGCCGCTCACGCCGCCCCTGGCCTCCAGCCAGTACCGCTTGCGCTGGAAGGCGTACGTCGGCAGGTCCCGGCAGGCCGGCGCGCCACCGAAGAACGGCGACCAGTCCACCTCCACACCCCGCACGAAGAGTTCCGCGGCGGAGCACAGGAACCGGCGCAGACCCCCCTCCTCGCGCCGCAGCGTCCCCGACACGACAGCCGCGTCACCCAACGCCTCGTCCATTCCCACCGTCAGGACGGGATGAGCGCTGACCTCCACGAACGCCCCGAACTCCTCCTCGGCCAAGGCCCGCACGGCGGTCTCGAACCGCACCGTCTGCCGCAGGTTGCGGAACCAGTACCCCGCGTCGAGTTCCTCCCCGGTGAGCCACTCGGCATCCACCGTGGAGTAGAACGGCACCGTGGCCGGCCGGGGGGAAACCTGCTTCAGCACCTGCAGGATCTCCTCACGGATCTCCTCCACCTGTGCGGAATGCGACGCGTAGTCCACCGGGATGCGCCGGGCCCGCTCCACCCGGCCCAGGACCTCCTCCAGACCGGCCGGATCACCGGCGACGACGACGGACGAGGGCCCGTTCACCGCCGCCACCGACACACCGTCGGGCAGCAGGCCGTGAACCTGCTCCACCGGCAGCGGAACCGACACCATGCCGCCCCGGCCCGCCAGCGCGGTGATCGCCCTCGACCGCAGCGCCACGACCCGTGCGCCGTCCTCCAGCGACAGCGCACCCGACACCACCGCAGCCGCGATCTCACCCTGCGAATGGCCCAGCACCGCGGCGGGCCTCACCCCGACCGACTCCCACAGTGCCGCCAGTGACACCATCACCGCCCACAGCACCGGCTGCACCACGTCCACCCGGCCGAACTCACCAGAGGCCACCACCTCCGACAACGACCAGTCCACGAACGGGGACAGCGCCGCCTCACACTCCGCCATCCGCGCCGCGAACACCGGCGAGGAACCCAGGAGTTCCACCGCCATCCCCGCCCACTGCGACCCCTGACCCGGGAACACGAACACCG
>NZ_BMUI01000082.1 GCF_014650115.1 Streptomyces olivaceoviridis
CCCGCACCACCGCGAGCACCGGATGCCCCAACCGCTCCGCATCCGACAACCGCTCCAGAAGCAGGACCCCCACGCCTTCGGCGAAGCCCGTGCCGTCGGCACCCTCCGCGAACGCCTTGCACCGCCCGTCGAACGCCAGACCGCCCTGCCTCTCGAACTCGCCGAAGACCGACGGCGTGGCGAGAACCGTGGCACCGCTCACGAGGGCCATGGAGCACTCGCCCTGGCGTACGGACTGCGCCGCCAGGTGCAGGGCCACCAGGGAGGACGAGCAGGCGGTGTCCACCGTGACCGCCGGTCCCTCAAGCCCCAGGGTGTACGCCACCCGGCCCGACGCGACGCTCACCGCACTGCCGTTGCCGAGGTATCCGCGCAGGTCGTCCGGGATGGACCGGAGCCGTGCCAGGTAGTCGTTGCCCCAGACGCCGGTGAAGACGCCGATCGTTTCGCCCCGTACCGAGGAGGGGTCGATCCCGGCCCGCTCGAACGTCTCCCAGCTCGTCTCCAGCAGCAGCCGCTGCTGCGGGTCCATCGCCAGCGCCTCACGCGGCGAGATCCCGAAGAACCCGGCGTCGAACGCGTCCGCCGCGTCGAGGAATCCCCCCACGCGTGCCGGATCGTCCGGCTCCCAGCCACGGTCCGTGGGAAAGCGCGTCATGGCGTCGCGGCCCTCGGCGACCAGTTCCCACAGCTGCTCCGGCGTCGAGACACCACCGGGCAGCCGGCAGGCCATGGAGACGATGGCGATGGCCTCGTCCGGGGCAGCGGCCACCGTCGCCGGCGCGGTCGGCGCGGGCTCCCCGGTGGCCGACGCCCCGCTGAGCGACGCGTGCAGACGGGCCGCCAGGGCGGCGGGGGTGGGATGCTCGAAGACCAGCGTGGCGGGAAGTCTGAGGCCGGTCAGGGCGGCGAGACGGTTGCGCAGCTCGACGGCGGTCAGGGAGTCGAAGCCGAGTTCCCGGAAGGCTCTGCCCTCGGGCAGTGCGTCCGGTGTCTCGTGTCCGAGAACGGCCGCCGCCTCGGCCAGGACGCGGTCCGTCAGGAGTCTGACGCGTTCGGCGTCCGGCATCTCCCGCAGAGAGCGTGCCAGCGCCGACCGCGCCGACCGCGCCGTCTTGCGGCCGGCCGGGCCCAACGAGCTGAGCAACGGGGGAACCACCGGCATGCGGCTGGGTACCAGGTGGGCCGGCACGAGCAGGGGGTCCCCGGCAGCCAGGGCGGCGTCGAACGCGGCCAGCCCGTCGGTCACGGACAGCGGCAGCATGCCGCCCCTGGCCATGCGATCGGTGTCGGCCTGGTCGTACGTGCCTCGCATGTCGCTGGCGCCGGACCACGCACCCCAGGCGAGCGACTGGCCGGGCAGTCCGGCGGCCCGCCGGTGGGCGGCAAGCGCGTCCAGGAAGGTGTTCGCGGCGGCGTAGTTGCCCTGTCCGGGAGAGCCGAGGACACCCGCACCCGCGGAGAACAGCACGAACGCCGACAGGTCCAGGTCCCGGGTCAGCTCGTGCAGGTGCCAGGCCGCGTCGACCTTGGGCCGGAACACGGTGGCGAGGCGGTCGGCGGTCAGCGACTGCACGAGCCCGTCGTCCAACGCTCCGGCCGCGTGCACGACGGCGGTCAGCGGATGGTCGGCCGGCACGCGCGCCAGAGCCGCCTCCAGCTGCCGCCGGTCGGACACGTCGCAGGCGGTCACCGTCACCTGGACGCCGGGGGCCTCCAGGCCGGTCAGGTCGGCCACGCCCCGGCGGCCCAGGAGCAGGAGATGCCGGACGCCGTGCGCGGCCACCAGGTGACGGGCGAGATGTCCGGCGAGGACGCCGGTGCCGCCGGTGATCAGTACCGTGCCGTCCGGGTCGAGTGGACGCGGCACCGTCAGCACCACCTTGCCGACGTGCCGGGCCTGCGCCATGTGGCGGAACGCCTGCCGCGCCGAGCGGACGTCCCACGCGCGGCGGGGCAGCATGCGCAGGGTGCCCGATTCGAACAGGGCGATCAGCTCGTCCAGCATCGCCCCGATGCGTTCTGGCGGGGTCAGCCCCACGTCGTACGATTGATAGCTTTCGGCGGGCAGGCCGGTGCGGATGTCGGCCTTGCCCATCTCCAGGAAGCGTCCGCCCTCGGCCAGCAGGCGCAGTGAGGCGTCGGTGAACGCCCCGGCCAAACTGTTCAGTACGACGTCGACACCGCGCCCGCCGGTCGCCTCACGGAAGCGTTCGGCGAAGTCGAGGGTGCGGGAGGAGGCGATGTGCCCCTCCTCGATCCCCTCGGCGAGCAGGACGTGGTGTTTGGCGGGGGCCGCCGTCGCGTACACCTCGGCGCCGAGGTGCCGGGCGATCTGCACGGCCGCCATGCCCACCCCGCCCGCGGCCGAGTGGATCAGGACGGACTGTCCCGGGCGCAGCCGGCCGAGGTCGACCAGGCCGTAGAAGGCGGTGAGGAACACCGTGGGCACGGAGGCGGCTTCGGAGAAGGACCAGGCGGCGGGCATGCGTCGCACCAGCCGGTGATCGGTGACGGCGGTGGGCCCGAAGGCGTTGGCGAACAGGCCGAACACGCGGTCCCCGACGGCGAGGCCGGGCACGTCCGGACCGGTCTCGAGGATCACTCCGGCGCCCTCGTTGCCGATGGCGGCGGTCCCCGGGTATTGGCCGAGAGTGATGCAGACGTCGCGGAAGTTCAGCCCGGCGGCGTGCACCGCGATGCGGACCTCGCCCGACTCCAGCGGTGCGAGGGCCTCGGGCGCGGGCACCAGGCGCAACCCGTCCACCGAGCCCGGTTCCGCGGCCGACAGCCGCCACGTCCCGTCCGGGGGTGTCGGTTCCGCGCCGTCCCGGGTGAGCCGGGGTGCGAACATCGACCCGGCGCGGATGGCGATCTGGGGCTCCGGCGTCGCGGCGGCCACGGCGACGAGGGCGACCGACTCCGGCCCGCCGTCCACGTCGACCACGAGGAAACGGTCCGGGTGCTCGGCCTGGGCGGCCCGCAGGAGCCCCCACACCGCAGCACCGGCCGGGTCGGGTACGTCGTCGCCGGCGGCGGACACGGCGTTCCGTGTCACCACGACGAGCCGTGCGTCGGCGAACCGGTCGTCGGCCAGCCACGCCTGCACCAGGTCCAGGGCACGCGCCGTCGCGCTGTACGCCCCCTGGACGGGATCGTCCGCGTCCGCGTCGCAGGAGACCAGTACCGCCTCGGGCACCGCGGTGAGCGCGTCGAGTCCGGGCAGCGGCCCGGCGTCCGCGAGCCCGAACGGGTCCGGCCCGACCACGGCGAAGTCCGGGCGCCGGTCCGGGAGCGGAACGGGTGTCCAGGACAGGCGGTGCAGCCGGTGCGGTCGGGTGGCCAGCGGGCGGGTGACGAGCGAGCCGACCGAGACGACCGGTTCTCCCGACGTCGCGTCGAAGGCGCGGAGCGTCACGGTGTCCGCGCCGCTCGGCGCTAGGTGCACGCGCAGGGCACGGGACGCGCCGGGCACCAGCGCCACGTCACGCCAGGAGTAGGGCACCGACACGCCCTCGGCGTCGGCGGCCGGCGCGTGCAGCGCCGCGTCCAGCAGCGCGGGATGCACGCCGAAGCCCGAGAGCTCCTCGGTGTCGGGCAGCGCGACCTCGGCGAAGACGTCGTCGCCCCGGCGCCAGGCCGCCCGCAGGCCGCGGAAGGCCGGGCCGTAGCCGTATCCGGCGTCCGCGAGCCGATCGTAGAAACCGTCCAGGTCGACCGCTGACGCGGCGCCGTGTGGTGGCCAGTCCGGTGCGGGGACGGCCCGGGGCGGCGAGGCACTGAGCGATCCCTCGGCGTTGCGGACCCAGTCACCGCCATCGGTCCTGCTGGAGATCGACACCGTGCGGGTGCCGTCCTCGTCGGGCCCCACGCGCACCTGTATCGCCAGGCCGCCCGTGGGGGGCAGCGGACACGGGCGGGTCAGCGTCAGTTCCGCCACCCGCGGGCACCCGGTTCGACGGCCGGCGTAGGCGGCGAGTTCGAGCATGGCCGTACCGGGCAGCAGGACGCTGTCGGCCACGACATGCTCAGCCAGCCAGGGCTGTGTCCGCGGGGACAGCAAGCCGGACAGCACGCAGCCCTCTTCGCCCATGTCCACGAAGGCGGCGCCGAGCGGGTGCCCGGTGGTTTCCATACCGAACCCGGCGGCGTCCCCCACGCGTCCGCGGGCGGGAGGCGCCCAGTAGCGACGGCGTTGGAAGGCGTAGGTCGGAAGGTCGAGACGCCGACCACCCTCCAGGAAGCCTCCCCAGTCCACCTCTCCGCCGCGCACATATGTTTCGGCGGCCGAGTGCAGAAACCTGTCCAGGCCGCCGTCGTCCCGGCGGAGCGTGCCGATCACGCCGGTGTCGGAGCCGAGGGCCTCGGCCGTGGCCTCGATGTCGACGGTGAGCACCGGGTGCGGGCTGACTTCGACGAAGGTGTCGAAGCCGTGCCCGATCAGATCGCGGACAGCCTGGTCGAACTCCACGGGCTGACGCAGGTTGCGGTACCAGTACCCGGCAT
>NZ_BMUI01000083.1 GCF_014650115.1 Streptomyces olivaceoviridis
GCAGGCGGCGCATGGGCGGCCGTACGGGCTGGGCGGGCCGGCGCCGGCGCGGCCGGTCGTCGTTGCGGCCGGCGAGTTCGTAGAGGTATTTCTGCTGGTCGTCGTCGAGGCGCAGGGCGCGGACCAGGGTGGCGAGGACGGGGGCGGAGGCACGGACGCGGCCCTGCTCCAGGCGGGTGTAGTAGTCCACGCTGATCGCGGCGAGCTGGGCGACCTCCTCGCGGCGCAGCCCGGCGACCCTGCGGGCGGAGTCCGTCTCGGGCAGGCCGCACTCCTGCGGCGTCAGCTGCGCCCGACGGGCCCTGAGAAAGTTCCCCAGCCGACGGGAGTCGGAATGTGGATTCATGTCATCCATTCTCACGGAGTGGGCCGGACACGCTGGTGCCGGATGCGGCCGTGCCCGGTACCGCCGTTCCTGGCGGTACCGGGCTGGGGGGACCCGTCCGGGCGGTCAGGCGCCGCGGGGGTCAGCGGACGGTGGCGCGGGCGGCCCGCTCGATCACGTCGGCGACGAGGTGCGGGTGGGAGACGGCGACGGAGTGCGAGGCGGCCACCTCGGTGGTGTGGGCGTGGGCACGCTTGGCCATGAAGCGCTGGACGGCGGCGGGGATGTTGAGGTCCTGGGTGGTGACGATGTCCCAGCTGGGCTTGGTCTTCCAGGCGGCGCTGGTGGCCTTCTCCTCCAGGGCGGCCTGCGCGATGGGGCGCTGCTCGGCGGCCATGAGGGCGGCCTGGCCGGCGGGGACGTCGGCGGCGAACTGGTGGCGGAACTTGTCCTGCTGGATGTACAGGTCGGTGGCGGTGGTGCCGTCGGCCTGCTTGTAGGTGACGGGGTCGAGGGCGTCGGGGAGGGTGGAGCCCGGGTACTTGTTGGTCAGCTCCAGTGCGCTCTCCCCGGGCGCCGGGAGGAAGGCGGCCACGTAGACGAGGGCCTTGACCTCGGGATCGTCGGTGGCGGCCTCGCTGATGACGTTGCCGCCGTAGGAGTGGCCGACGAGGATCTTCGGGCCCTTGACGTGGTCGAGGACGGTGCGCAGGGCCGCGGCGTCGGAGGCGGGGCCGCGCAGCGGGTTGGCGGCGGCCACGACCGGGTAGCCGTCGGCGCGCAGGTCCGCGATGACGCCGTTCCAGCTGGAGCCGTCGGCGAAGGCGCCGTGTTCCAGGACGATGGTCGGCTTGACGTGCCTGCCGGCCCCGGCGGCCTCGGCGGTCTTGGTAGCTCCGCTGGCGGTGCCGCTGAGGGCGAACGCGCCGAGCGCGAGACCCGCCGTGAGCGTCGAGACCACACCCGTCACCACTCGCTTGCGCCCACCCTTGATGCTCGCCACGACTGGCCCCTTTCAGATGTTCCGGTAATGGGCGGCCCGGCTTCGCCGGTTGCGTCACCGCCCTGACTGGTGATGAATCTGTCATGCTTGGCGTCACCTGTCAAGCCGGTGACGCCATGGTGTGGCCTGCTCGAATCGGGCGGCTTCCCGGGTGCGGCGGGCCTGAACGCAGGAGCGGCCGGGCAGGGCATTGCCCCACCCGGCCGCATACCGTGGCCAGGCGCACATGTGTCACTGGCCCGAGCGGTTCGGCAGACGCGAGCGGGACGCCCGTACCCGGTTCGTCACGCCGTCCGCGCCGACCCGCGCCGCGCCGTTCGCGCTGGTCGGTCCGCGGTGCTCTACCGCGCCCAGGGATCCCGCAGGATGATGTCGGCCAGGGCCCTCGCGCAGCCGGAGAGCATCGTCTCCCCCTTCTGCGGGCTCGCCACCCGGGCGTCACCCGCGACCCCGGACTTCGTGATCCGGTCGAAGGACACGGCCATGTACACCGGCTCGGTGGACTCCGCGGGCAGGGTGATGTGCGGTCCGTGCGCCTCGGCCAGGTGTTCGCCGTGGATCAGCTCGGGGTAGGCGGCCATCATCATGGACGTCTCCCCCTCACACGCGTGCATGAGACCGTCCTGGGTCTCCAGGGTGTCCCGCACCACCTCCCGTCCGGCGCCGAAGTAACTGGCGAACGCGATCGGCGTCGACAGCTCGGCGGTCAGTTCGGTCGTGAGGGCGTTGAGGGCCGTCATGTTCCCGCCGTGCCCGTTGACGATCAGGATGCGGGAGAAACCCGCCCGGATCACGGAACGGCAGACGTCACGCAGCAGCGCGTGCAGGGTGGGCAGGGAGAGTGTGATGGTGCCGCCGAACGCCATGTGGTGCTCCGACAGCCCGGTCGGGATCGAGGGCGTCACCACCACACCGGTGTGCTCGGACGCCAGCAGCGCCGCCCTCCGGCACACCTCCGCGGCCAGGAAGTCGTCCACGCCGGTGGGCAGATGAGGCCCGTGCTGCTCGGTGGCCCCCACGGGCAGCAGTACGACCGCGTCCTGGGCGGCGAGGGCACGTATCTGCGCGGCGGTCAGACGGTTCCACTGGACTTCGCTCATCTGTGACTCCTCCTGGGAGTGACCGGTGGGGGGTGGGTTACCGGGTCGGTGTCCGGCGCGGGGCTCAGAGGTGGTCGGCGTCGACAACTGCCTGGGCGAAGGTGGTGGGCGCCTCCTGCGGCAGGTTGTGGCCGATGTTCGCGATGGTCCGGTGCTCGTACTTGCCCGTGAAGTGGCCGCGGTAGGTGGTGCCGTCGCCGGGCGGGGTGAAGGGGTCGAGGGCCGGGTCGAGGGTGATGGTGGGGACGTGGATGGGGGGCTGCGCCGCGAGCAGCTTCTCGTAGCGGTCGTAGCGGGGTTCGCCCTCGATGAGGCCGATGCGCCAGCGGTAGTTGTAGAGCACGATGGCGGCGTAGTCGGGGTTGAGGAAGGCCTGGGCGGTGCGGTCGAAGGTGGCGTCGGAGAAGTTCCAGTTGGGGGAGACGAGGGTCCACACGTAGCGGCAGAGCGCGACGCGCTCCTCGGGGTTCTCCATGGCCTGCTTGCCGCGGTCGGTGGCGAAGTACCACTGGTACCACCAGTTGTGCTCGACGGCCGGGGCGGCGGGCGTCAGCTGCGACTTGACGTTGGTGATGACGTAACCGCTGGTGGACACCAGGGCCTTGACGCGCTCGGGCCACAGGGCGGCGATGATGTCGGCGGTGCGCGAACCCCAGTCGAAGCCGGCGAAGACCGCGCGGTGGATCTTGAGCGCGTCCATCAGGGCGATGATGTCGAGGGCGATGGCGGACTGCTCGGCGTTGCGCGGGGTGCGGCTGGACAGGAAGCGGGTGCTGCCGTGACCGCGCAGGTAGGGAACGATGACGCGGTAGCCCAGGTCGGCGAGGAGCGGGGCGACGTCGACGTAGCTGTGGATGTCGTAGGGCCAGCCGTGCAGGAGGATGACCACCGGGCCGTGGGCGGGGCCGGCCTCGGCGTAGCCGATGTCGAGGACGCCCGCCTTGACCTGCTTCAGCGTGGGGAACGTGGTGTGCGTGCCGGGGGTGATGGTGGGCACGGTGGGCGCGGGGCTGCCGCTCGTGCGGTGCGAGGTGGCGGCGGACGCCTGGTTCTGGAGGCCGGACAGGGAGATGGCGGCTGCGCCGGCGCCCAGGCCGGCGGCCTTGCTGAAAGTACGCCTGTTGATCATCTGAAACCCTCCGTCGTGCGTGTTCGATGACCCGTCCGTGCCCGGGGAACCTTCGCTCGCATCGGCGGTACGGGATCACTGCGACTGCTGGCGCGATGACCCTCGCACACGGCCCATCACCTGTCAAACAGGTGACGCGAGGACGTTCCCGGTGGTCGGGAAGGAGTGGGAGACCTCCTTTCCGTGGCCGGACCGGCGGCACATACTCTCGTCCGTCGCGAATCCGGACACATCAGTCACATGACGGTCCGATGCGGTGACGGGGCCGGGCGTACGACGCGCCACCGCGACGCCCTCAGCCCCGCCACGGCGGCGCAGGTGGCGAGCCCAGGGCGGCCCCATCCGCCACCCACCTCGTCCGCGGCCCGGAATCCGGGGCTTAAGTCATTCGACTCAGACGGCACCCACGGCCCTCGCCCGGCCGCACACTTCCCCATCTCAGCTGTCCTCCTCCAGCTTGGCCAGGGCGTCGCGCAGGGCGGCGCGGGAGGTGATGCCGAGTTTGGGGAAGACCCGGTAGAGGTGGGAGCTGACCGTGCGCGGTGACAGGTGCATCCGCTGGCCGATCTCCTTGTTGGTCAGGCCGCCGGCGGCGAGATCGGCGATCTGACGTTCCTGCCAGGTCAGCTCGGCGAGCTGGGCGGAGGTCATGCGGGTGGCCAGTCCCGACGCCCTGAGTTCCGCCCGTGCCCGTTCGGCCCAGGTGGGCGCGCCGAGCCGTTCGAACGTCTCCGCGGCCTGGACGAGGAGCGGGCGGGCGCTCCGGGAGCCCTGGGTGTGGCGCAGGCGGATGCCGTGGGCGAGGCGGATGCGGGCGAGTTCGAAGG
>NZ_BMUI01000084.1 GCF_014650115.1 Streptomyces olivaceoviridis
ACACCGGCGAGGAATCAAGGAGTTCCACCCCCATCCCCGCCCACTGCGACCCCTGACCGGGGAAGAGGAACACGGTGCGGCGGCCGGCGTCGGCGGTGTGCACGGGGGCCTTGCCGTCGAGCACCGCGCGGAGGCCGGCGGCGATTTCCTCGCGGCCGGCTCCCACGACCACGGCCCGCCGCTCGAACGCGGTCCTGGTGGTCGCCAGTGAGTAGCCGACGTCCAGCGGGTCGGCGTCCGGCCGGTCCAGCAGGGCGCGCGCCTGGTCACGCACCGCGTCCTCGGTGCGGCCCGACAGGGTCCAGGCCACGACCGGCTCAGGGGCGGTCCCCGCCGTCTGCGCGGTCTCCCGAGCCGGGGCGGGCTCGGCCTGTTCGATGATGACGTGCGCGTTGGTGCCGCTCATGCCGAACGACGACACGCCGGCACGCCGCGGGCCGTCCCAGGCCCGCTCCTCGGTCAGCAGCTCGATGTTCCCCGCGGACCAGTCGATGAACGGCGAGGGGACATCCGCGTGGAGCGTCCTGGGCAGCACGCCGTGCTCCATGGCCTGGAGCATCTTGATGATGCCGGCCACACCGGAGGCGGCCTGGGTGTGGCCGAGGTTGGACTTCAGCGAACCCAGCCACAGCGGCCGGTCCCGGTCCCGGCCGTAGGTGGCGAGCAGTGCCTGGGCCTCGATCGGGTCGCCCAGTTTGGTGCCGGTGCCGTGCGCCTCGACCACGTGCACGTCGGAGGGTTCGAGTCCGGCGTTCGCCAGGGCCTGCTGGATGACGCGCTGCTGCGAGAGCCCGTTCGGCGCGGTCAGGCCGTTGGAGGCGCCGTCCTGGTTGACGGCGCTGCCGCGTACGACGGCCAGCACCGGGTGCCCGTTGCGCCGGGCGTCGGACAGGCGCTCCAGGACGAGCATGCCGACACCCTCGGCTATGCCGAATCCGTCGGCGTCGGCGCCGAACGGTTTGCAGCGGCCGTCGGCCGCCAGGCCACGCTGTCGGCTGAAGCCGGTGAAGGACAGGGGTGAGCCCAGGATGGTGGCGCCGGCGGCCAGGGCCAGCGAGCATTCGCCGGACCGCAGTGCCTGTGCCGCGAGGTGCACGGCCACGAGTGAGGAGGAGCAGGCGGTGTCGATCGTCAGCGCCGGCCCTTCCAGGCCGAGCGAGTAGGAGATACGGCCGGACAGCACACTGGTGGAGATGCCGGCGATGAGGTGGCCCTCGGCCTCCTCGGGCACCCGCTCGCCGTCCCCGCCGTACCCCTGGTACCCGGCGCCGACGAACACGCCGGTGTGCGTACCGCCCAGCGTGGTCGGGTCGATACCGGCCCGCTCCAGCGCCTCCCAGGACGTCTCCAGCAGCAGCCGCTGCTGCGGGTCCATGGCGAGGGCCTCACGCGGGCTGATGCCGAAGAACGCCGGGTCGAACAGGCCGGCGTCGTAGACGAAGCCGCCCGCGCGGGAGTAGCTCGTGCCGGGCCGGTCGGAGTCGGCGTCGAAGAGGTCCTCGATGTTCCAGCCGCGGTCACCGGGGAGTTCGGAGATCGCGTCGCGCCCCTCGGCGAGCAGCCGCCACAGGTCCTCGGGGGTGCGCACACCGCCCGGGTAGCGGCAGGCGGCGGAGACGATGACGACGGGGTCGTCATCGGCGGGCACGGTCACCGGCACCGGGGCGGCGGGCACCGTCGCCGTGCCGAGCAGTTGGTCGTGCAGGTGGTCGGCGAGGGTGGTGGCCGAGGAGTAGTCGAAGACGATGGTGACCGGCAGGCGCAGGCCTGTCGAGGCGTTCAGCCGGCCGCGCAGGTCGACGGCGGTCAGCGAGTCGAATCCCAGTTCCCGGAAGGCACGGGACGAATCGATGTCGGCCGCGGACTCGTGGCCGAGGACGGCCGCGGCCTGGGTCCGGACGAGGTCGACGAGGGCGTCGCGCCGCTCGGCTTCGGAGAGGGCACGGAGCCGATCCACCAAGGGCGAGGAGCTTTCGTCCTGGCGGGCGGCGTCCGCCGTCCGGTCGGTCAGCGCGTCGCGGGCGTCGGGCAGGTCGGAGATGAGGGCGCTGGGCCGGGCGGATGTGAACACGGGGGCGAACCGGTCCCAGTCGACGGCGGCCACGACGATGACCGTCTCGTCCCGGTCCAGCACCTGCTGGAAGCCCTCGATGGCGAGCGCGGGGCGCATGAAGGGGATACCCCGTCCGCGCAACTGCTGCTCGGCGAGGTTGGCGGCCATCCCCTTGCCGTCCTGTGGGGCCCAGATGCCCCAGACCACCGAGGTGGCTGCCAGCCCGCGGGCACGCCGGTGCTCCGCGAGGCCGTCCAGATAGGCGTTGGCGGCGGCGTAGGCGCCGTGGTCCGCGCTGCCCCAGACCGCGGAGATGGACGAGAACATGACGAACGCGTCGACCTCGCCGATCAGCTCGTCCAGGTGGGCCGCGCCCAGCACCTTGGCGTGCAGGGTGTCGCCGAACTCGGCCAGGTCGGTGTCCGGCAGCGGCACGAGGCTGCCCGCGCCCGCTGTGTGCATGACGGAGCGGATCCGGTCGCCCTGGGCCTCCAGGCCGGCGATGAGAGCGGCCAGTTGCTCGCGGTCGGTCACGTCGCAGACGGCGGTGGTGACGCGGGCGCCCAGGGACCGGAGTTCCGCGGTCAGCTCGGCGGCGCCGGGCGCGTCACCGCCCTGCCGGCTGAGGAGCACCAGGTGTTCCGCTCCGTTGCGCGCCAGCCAGGCGGCGATCTGCCCGCCGACGGCGCCCGTGCCGCCGGTGATGAGGACCGTGCCGCGGGGACGCCATGGCTCGGGCGCCGCCCCGGAGGGCAGGGGGGCTCGGGCGAGGCGGCGTCCGTACGCGCCGCCGGGCCGCAGGGCCACCTGGTCCTCGTCCGAGTCACCGGCCAGCACGGAGATCAGGGCGGCGGGGTCGAAGCCCTCGGCCAGGTCGCAGAGGCCGCCCCAGCGCCTCGGGTACTCCAGGGCGGCGACGCGGCCCAGGCCCCACACCAGGTTCTGGGCGACGCCGGTCACCGAGTCGTCGTGGCCTGTGGAGACCGCGCCGCTGGTGAGGCACCACAGCGGGGCGTCGATGCCCGTGTCGTCGAGTGCCTGGGCGAGAGCGAGGGTGAGGGCCACGCCGACCGGTACGACGGCATGGTCCGGGTGCGGCCGTTCGTCCAGGCCGAGGAGCGACACCACCCGGTACGGCGGGCGGGGCAGGTCGGCCAGTCGCCGCGCGAGCGTCTGCCGGTCGCTGTCGGCAGCGGTCAGTTCCGTCTGCGTCACCGTCGCGCCGGCGGCCTCCAGTGCCCGGCGCACGTCGGCGGCGAGCGGGTGGCCGGTCTCCGGGACGAGCAGCAGGCAGTGGCCGGAGAGGTCCCCGGGGGCACGGGCGGGCAGCGCCTTCCAGGTGACGCGGTACCGCCAGGAGTCGACCGTGGCGCGGCTGTCGTGGCGGTTGCGCCAGTCGGACAGCGCGGGCAGCAGGGCGCTGAGCGGCGTCTGCGGGTCCACGCCGAGCAGTTCTCCCAGGCTGCCGTCCTCGACCGTCTGCCAGAAGTGGTTCTGCTCCGCCGCGCCGATGCCGACGCTGTCCTCCAGCCAGTACCACTTGCGCTGGAAGGCGTACGTCGGCAGGTCCCGGCAGGCCGGCGCGCCACCGAAGAACGGCGACCAGTCCACCTCCACACCCCGCACGAAGAGTTCCGCGGCGGAGCACAGGAACCGGCCCCAGCCCCCCTCCTCACGCCGCAGCGTCCCCGACACGACAGCCGCGTCACCCAACGCCTCGTCCATCCCCACCGTCAGGACGGGATGAGCGCTGACCTCCACGAACACGCCATGCCCGGCAGCCGCGAGAGACCGCACAGCGGTCTCGAACCGCACCGTCTGCCGCAGGTTGCGGAACCAGTACCCCGCGTCGAGTTCCTCCCCGGTGAGCCACTCCGCATCCACCGTGGAGAAGAACGGCACCGTGGCCGGCCGGGGAGAGACCCCCTCCAGCACCCGCAGGATCTCCTCACGGATCTCCTCCACCTGCACCGAATGCGACGCGTAGTCCACCGGAATCCGCCGGGCCCGCTCCACCCGGCCCAAAACCTCCTCCAGACCAGCCGGATCACCCGCGACGACCACCGAGGACGGCCCGTTCACCGCCGCCACCGACACACCCTCCGGCAGCAGATCGCGCACCTGCTCCACCGGCAGCGGAACCGACACCATCCCGCCCCGGCCCGCCAGCGCGGTGATCGCCTTCGAGCGCAGCGCCACGACCCGTGCGCCGTCCTCCAACGACAGCGCACCCGACACCACAGCAGCCGCGATCTCACCCTGGGAGTGGCCCAGCACCGCGGCGGGCCGCACCCCCACCGACTCCCACAGCGCCGCCAGCG
>NZ_BMUI01000085.1 GCF_014650115.1 Streptomyces olivaceoviridis
TGGCCGTGCTGCCCGACGCTTCCGGCAACCCCCGCCTGGTCGGCTACCTCACCGGACCCGGTGTGGACGCGGTCCGGGTCCGTGCCGAGCTGGCCCAACTGCTTCCCGCCTACATGATCCCGGCGTCCTGGCTGGTGCTGGAGGCGCTGCCGCTGACGGCCAACGGCAAGCTGGACCGCAAGGCGCTGCCCCGGCCGGCCCTGGCCGGGCAGGAGGCCAAGCGGGCGGCGGGCAACGACCGTGAGCGGGTCCTGTCCGGGATCTTCGCCGATGTCCTCGGGGTCACCGAAGTGGGCGTGGACGAGGACTTCTTCGCGCTCGGCGGTGACAGCATCCGCTCCATCCAGTTGGTCAGCCGGGCCCGCGCCGCCGGGCTCGCCCTGACCACCCGCGACGTCTTCGAGCACAAGTCGGTCACCGCCCTCGCCCGCGCCGCCGGCAGCCTCGACGCGCGCGCCGGGGCGAGCGAGGACGACGGGGCCGGGCCGTACGAACTCACCCCGATCATGGCCCAGCTGCACGAGGAGACCGGCACGCTGACCGGGCCGGTGGTCAAGTACAGCCAGCACGTCGTCGTCGGCGTGCCGGCCGGGCTCGACGCCGGGCTGCTCGACGCGGCCCTGCACGCCGTGGTGGACCACCACGACGCCCTGCGCACCCGGGCCACCGAACCGGCCCCCGGCCTGTGGCACATGGAGGTCCTCGCCCCCGGCGCGCCGGACGGTGTGCCGCTGGTCGCCGTCGCCGAACCGGACGGCAAGGACGACCCGGCCCGCGCCGAACGGCAGGCCGCCGCCGCCCGCGCCCGCCTCGACCCCGCCCGTGCGGTCATGATCCAGGCCGTGCTGCTCACCGCCCCGCCCGGCGCGGACACCGCCCGGCTGGTGCTGTGCGCCCACCACCTCGTCGTGGACGGTGTGTCCTGGCGCGTGCTGCTGCCCGACCTGGAAGCCGCCTACCGCGCCCTCGCCGAGGGCCGTGCCCCGGCGCTCGACCCGGTCGGCACCTCGTACCGCCGCTGGTCCGCGCTCCTCGCCGAGCAGGCCCGCACCCAGGTGCGCGGCGCCGAACTCGCCGTGTGGCAGCGGCAGCTGGCGGGCCCGGACCCGCTGGTCGGCACCCGCCGCGCGGACCCCGCCCGGGACGTCCACGGCACGATGCGCACGCTCCGGCTGGAGCTGGGCCCCGCGGCCACCGCGCCGCTGCTCACCGAGGTGCCGGCGGCCTTCCACGCCGAGATCAACGACGTCCTGCTCACCGGGCTCGCCCTCGCCGTCGCGGACTGGCGCCGCCGGCACGGCCACACCCACCACGCGCAGACCCTGATCGAGCTGGAGGGACACGGCCGGGAGCAACTGGGCGACGACCTGGACCTGTCCCGCACGGTCGGCTGGTTCACCAGCGCCTTCCCGGTCCGCCTGGACGTCGGCGCCGTCGACTGGTCCGAGCTGTGGGCGGGCGGCCCCGCGCTGGGCGCCGTCCTGAAGCGGATCAAGGAACAGCTGCACGCCCTGCCCGACCGGGGCGTCGGCTTCGGCCTGCTGCGCTACCTCAACCCGCACGCCGCCCGCGTCCTCGCCCACCACCCCCGGCCCCAGCTCGGCTTCAACTACATGGGCCGCTTCGACGCCCGCGAGGACCGGCCGTGGCAGCCCGTCGGCGGGGACGGGGTCGTCGGCACCGGCGCCCACCCGGGCATGCCGCTGCCGCACCTGATCGACGTCACCCCGGCGACCGAGGACCGACCCGACGGACCCCACCTGATCGCCAACTGGGCATGGGCCGGGGACGCGGTGGCCGAGGAGGACGTGCGCGACCTCGCCGGCACCTGGTTCCGGGCGCTGGAACTGCTCGGCCGGCACGCCCCGGCCACGGGCGGCCGTACCCCCTCCGACCTGCCGCTGGTCGACCTGGCCCAGGAGGAGATCGAGGCGTACGAGGCCGAACTCGCCGACGCCGGAAGCGCCCTGGCCGACGTACTGCCCATCACCCCGCTCCAGCAGGGCATGCTCTTCCACGCCGACTACGACACGGCGACCGGCGACGGCACCGACGTCTACACCCTCCAGATCGTCGCCGAGATCGAGGGCGACCTCGACCCGGCCGCACTGCGCGCCGCCGGCCAGGCCGTCCTGGACCGGCACCCCAACCTGCGCGCGTCCTTCCGGGCCCGGCCCGCCGGCGCCCCCGTGCAGCTGATCCCCGCCCGCGCGGAACTCCCCTGGCAGGAGATCGACCTGCGCGACCTGCCGGAACCCGAGCGCGGCGCCGAGCTGGAGCGGATCACCGCCGCCGAACGCGGCCACCGCTTCGACCTGGAGCGCCCGCCGCTGCTGCGGTTCACGCTCGTCACCCACGGCGAGGGCCGGCACCGCTTCCTGTGGACCAGCCACCACATCCTGGTCGACGGCTGGTCGATGCCGCTGCTGGTCCGGGAGCTGTTCACACTCGGCCGGCCCGGCACCGACGGCACCGCGCTGCCCGCCCCCGTCCCCTACCGCTCCTACCTCCAGTGGCTGACCCGCCAGGACCGCGAGGCCGCCCGCGCCGCCTGGCGCGCGGCGCTCGCCGACCTCGACGGGCCGACCCTCCTCGTGGACGCGGGCCCCGACCGGGCCCCGGTGCTCCCCGAATCCCTGCGGCTCGACCTCCCGCGCGAGCTGACCCAGGCCCTCACCGCCTGGGCCCGCGCCCGGGGACTGACCCTCAACACCGTGCTCCAGGGCTGCTGGGCGCTGCTGCTCGGCCGGCTCACCGGCCGTGACGACGTCGTCTTCGGCGCCGTCACCTCCGGGCGGCCCGCCGAGGTCCCCGACGTCGAGTCGATGATCGGCATGTTCCTCACCACCGTGCCCGTGCGGGCCCGGCTGCACCCCGGCACCCGGCTCGCCGAACTGCTGCGCACGATCCAGCACCAGCAGACCGCGCTGCTGCCGCACGAGCACCTCGGTCTCGCCGAGATCCACAAGGCGGCGGGCCTGTCCGGCGAGGTCTTCGACACCGTCGTCCTCTTCGAGAACTTCCCGCTCGACGCGGCCGGCCCGGCCGCCGGCACCGACGGACCCCGCGTGGTGCGCACCGAGGCCCTGGACGCCCGCCACCACCCGCTCAGCATGGCGGTGTTCCCCGGCGACACCCTGACCCTGCGCCTCGACTACGCGCCCGACCTGTTCACCGGCGCCGACGTCGACCGCATAGCCGTCATGGTCCGGCACCTGCTGCACACCGTCGTCGACGGTGGTGACCTGCCGCTCGCCCGGGTCGACATCACCGGACCGGCCACCCTGGGCCGCCCCGGGCAGCCCGGCGAACTCGGCGGACTGCTCGGCTCCTGGGACCCCGGCCTGCCCGAGGAGAGCCTCGGCGTCGTGGAACGCGTCCGGGCCGTCGCGGCCCGCGTGCCCGACGCCGTCGCCGTGGCCGACGGCACGGACAGCGTCGCCTACGGCGACCTCGTGGAGCGCGCCGGCGGCCTGTCGGCACTCCTGACCGAGGCCGGCGCGGGCCTCGGCTCGGTGGTGGCGATGCTCGCCGATCCCGGGGTGCCGTTCGTGACGGGCGTCCTGGGCGTCCTGGGCGCGGGCGGGGCGTATCTGCCGCTGGACCCGGCGGCCCCGGCGGCCCGGAACGCGTCCCTGCTCGCCGACAGCGGCGCCCGCCACCTCCTCACCGGGCGCGCGCACGCGGCTCGGGCCCGCGAACTCGCCGGTGACGTGACCGTCCTGGTCCTGGAGGACTCCCTCCAAGACCACGCCCTGCCGGCTGCCCTCGGCGGGGGCCTGGATCTGGCGTACGTGATGTTCACGTCCGGGTCCACGGGTCGTCCCAAGGGGGCGATGGTGCAGCGTTCGGGGATGGTGAACCACCTGTGGGCGAAGGTCGGGGATCTGGAGTTGGTGGCGGGGG
>NZ_BMUI01000086.1 GCF_014650115.1 Streptomyces olivaceoviridis
CCTTCGAACTCGCCCGCATCCGCCTCGCCCACGGCATCCGCCTGCGCCACACCCAGGGAAGGAAGGCGGCGCGACTGTCGCTGACCCTGGCCGCGGAGACGTTCGAACGGCTCGGCACGCCCACCTGGGCCGAACGGGCACGGGCCGAGCTGCGCGCCACCGGTGCCGCCACCGTCGCCTCCTCGGCGCACCTCGCGACGCTGACCTGGCAGGAACGCCGTATCGCCGATCTCGCCGCGGGCGGTCTGACCAACAAGGAGATCGGCGCGCGGATGCACCTGTCACCGCGCACGGTCAGCTCCCACCTCTACCGGGTCTTCCCCAAGCTGGGCATCACCTCCCGCGCCGCCCTGCGCGACGCCCTGGGCAAGTTGCCCGACGGCCAGAACGTGTGAGGGCGGCATGTGACCGTGTGGCCCGCTGACGCGGTACGGCGGCTCTCGCCCGTCGGCCGCGGCGCGGTCAGCCCTCAGGGGGGTGGGCGCGGATGCCGTGCCCGTCCAGCCAGCCGAGCACGTAGTCGGCGACGAAGCGCCATCCGCTGTCGATGACCAGCGAGTGGGCCCGGTCCGCGAACTGCTTCAGGTCGGTGACGGCGGTGGTGTCGCCGTACTGCTTGTACACCGCGCGGGTGGCCGCGTCCGGGACGAGTCTGTCCTCCTGTCCGGAGATCAGCAGCAGCGGGCCACGCTCCGGGTTGGCCACGTCCGCCACGGCGCGCGGACTGCGGGGCGCACCCGTACAACCCACGTCGACGAGCAGACGGCGCGGTGCCGGCACCACGTAGCGGTCGAAGAGCCGGTCGGACTCCTCCGCCTCCGCCGTGTTGGCGAAGACGCGGTGGAACTGCTCCGGCGACAGGGACACCAGTTGCTCGGCGGGATCGTGCTCGGCGCAGGACGGCAGCCCGGCAGGGGACTCGCGCAGCGGTACGCCGTTGATCGGGGCCGGAGCGATGGCCACCGCGGCACGGCCGACATCCGCGGTGATGAGATGCTGCGCGATGAGCCCGCCGACCGAGTGTCCGACGATCACCGGCGCGGTCTCGAAAGACCGCACGATCGCGGCGTAGTGGTCGGTCAGCGCGTCCAGACCGATCCGGCCGAGCAGTTCCGGGGACTTGCGCATGTCCGGGGGGGCCGCGGCCTCCCCCGGCCATCCGGGCGCGAGGGCGAGGAACCCCCGGCTGGCGAAGCGCTCCGCCCACGACTCCCAGGAAAGCGCGTGCAGCCACGCGCCATGGATGAAGACGACGGGAGTACGTTCCACGGCTGGCTCCTCCGAGCATGACGACCATCCGGCACCGGTACACCGGCGACTGTTTCAGCATCGTTCAGGCACGGATCAAGGGCGACAGTCGAATGACTTAATGTTGGCGACCATGGCGCGCGGGCCCCGACCGGCCCCGTGGTCCGATCCCCGGACAGGACTCCTGGAGGCGGACAGCGGTCCGCCTGGCGGACGACCCCCACGGCGTTCACCGTCACGGCAGAGGGTGTTCGACGGTCAAGTTACTTATGTACGGCGACCCCGTGCGTACGAGAGTGGGTCGAGCAAGCTTCCGCAACAGGGAAGGATCTACCCGTCATGAGCGGCTACCAGCCAGGTGTACAGGCCAGCCGAACGGCACCGCACGGTCGTCCTCGGCTGACCTTGGACATCGAACGTGTGCTGGACGTCTCCGCCCGGCAGGCGATCAGGGCCGAGTTCAGCTACGACCCGGAGCGTCCCCTGATCGTGTGCGTGGAGTTCCTCATCGCAGGCGGTCCGCGTGTCCTGTGGCGGATCGGCCGCGACCTCCTCCAGCAGGGGATGTACTCGATGAGCGGCTTCGGTGACGTCCAGGTCTGGCCGACGAACCTGGAGGAGCGGGCCACGGCTCGGCTCCAGCTCGCCTCCGGTGACATGGCGGCGCTGTTCGAACTGCCCGTGCCACCGCTCGCGGAGTGGCTGGAGCACACCTACCAGCTCGTTCCCGCCGGTCACGAGCTGGCCGAAGTGGACTGGGACGTGACCGCCGCGGGCCTGCTCGACGGCCGGCGGGCGGCATCCGACTGATCACGCGGTGCGCTACCGGCCCGCGGGGCGTCGGGCGGCGACGAGGACGGGGCCGCCCGGAACCGTGGGAAAGGTCCTCGTCTCCTCCAGCCCGAGGGCGACGAGTTCCTCACTCATGCGCGCCGTGTCGAAGGAGTTGCCGCCGCCACGCGTCGCGGTCCACCGGCCGACCGAGCGGCGCAGCGCGTCGTCGGCGGCGGGGTTGGTCCCCGCCACCAGCCACGCGCCCGGCACCAGAGCCGCGGCCAGGCGCGGGAGAGCGGCCCGCAGCGCCTCCTCCGAGAGGAACGGCGCGGGCAGCCAGATCAGCTCGTAACGCTCCTCCTCCGACAACTCCGCCGCGTTCTCCCGGCGCAGGAAGACCCGAGCGGTCACGGCCGGATCCGCTGCGGCAAGCTCCGCTCCCGCCAAGTCCAGCGCCCGCTCCAGGACGTCGATCCCCTCCACCCGAACCCCGGGGAAGCTCGCGGCCAGCACCACGGCCAGCGCACCGACGCCGGTGCCCACGTCGAGGACGCGGCTGCCCTCCGCCTGAAGCCGCTCGGCACACCCGGGCAATGCCGGCACGACCTTCCCGGCGAGCGCACGGCCGGTCGCGGCGGAGGCCCGCCCCTGGCTGAGGAGCACCTCGTCGTCCTGGGCGCCCCACCCGAGTCCGGGTGCCTCCGCGTCCGAGGCGGCGGCGGAGACGGCTTGGCGCAGCGAGCTGAGCTTCGCCTCCACCCCGCTGCGTGCGGTCAGTGCGTCCGCCGCGACGAGCGAGGGGTGTACGGCGAAACCGTCGGCGTCCCTGCGGACCAGGCCGACGCTCTCCAGAACCGCCGTACGCTCCGCATCCGCCGCGAGGACGTCCTCCAGGGGCTCCGACAGAGCCTGCCGCTGGGTGCTCACGACGGCGGCCATGACCCACACGGCCGCCTCCAGGGTGGCCACCGGGTCCTCGCCGAACGGCAGGGCACCGCCCATGGCAGGGCCGACGAGTTCAGGCGATGTGGACACGGAAGCCTCCGGAGAGCGCTGTTCTTGCGGCACATGTACTCATGCCGGTTCGCACACATGTTGCGGCAGACAGAAACACATACTGCCAGACCCAGGTGTGTTCCGCTCCGTTTCCGCCAAGCCCCGGAGGTCAGTGCGCGGTGTGAACTTCCACACCTTCTTCACCAACCGTTGCGCTGCGTGCCCGAGCACGGCAGAGTGCTTCGCTGCCGCATGCGCCAGGCGAGACTCGGTCATGCCTGGAACTCGGCGTCACGGACAAACCGGAAGGAACACGCGTGAGCACGATCTCGGTCCGGGGATTAGCGGTGGCCGCGGCCACCACGGTCACCGCAGTCGGAAGCGTCGTCGGCATTGCCTCGGGCAGCACCGCGCAGACCAACGACGCCGAGGCGACGGCAGCCGACACCACGCTCCTCGCCGACATACCCGCGGGACAGCAGGCGCAGGTGCAGACCACGTCCCTGACGCAGCAGGCCGACGCACAGGCCATCGCCGCGGACGTGAGCGCCAAGAAGGACGCCGAGGAAGCGGCCCGCAAGGCCGCCGCCGAGACCGCGATCGCCAAGAAGGAGCTCGCCGAGAAGGCGGCCAAGGAGGCAGCCGACAAGGCGGCCGAGAAGGCGAAGGAGCGCACCGAGGCGAAGGCCGCGGCCAGCCGTGGGACCGACGTCCGCGACTCCTCCAGCTTCCCGGTCCAGAGCAGCTACACCGTGGCGCAGATCCAGGCGATGGCGCGCCAGATGGTGGGCGGCGGCCAGTTCC
>NZ_BMUI01000087.1 GCF_014650115.1 Streptomyces olivaceoviridis
CCTCCAACCCGGCCGGCACCACCACCAACCACGAACCCACCGACACAACCGGCACACCAAGCCCAACCCACGACTCCCGATACCTCCACGCGTCCGCCACGGCTGCCGGGGCCGGGGCGGCGGGCGGGGCGGGCCAGAACCGTCGGTGCTGGAACGCGTAGGTCGGAAGGCCGACCCGGCGTCCCTCGGGGAGCACCGCCCGCCGGTCGACGGGGACGCCGTGGGCGTACAGCGCGGCCCAGCCGGCCGTGACCGCGGTGTTCTCGTCGCGGTCCTTGCGAAGGAGCGGCACCACCAGGGTGTCCTCGGCGCAGCTGTCCGCGGCCATCGCCGACAGCACGCCGTCCGGCCCCACTTCGACCAGCGCGGTGACGCCGCGGTCCGCGAGGTGCCGGATGCCGTCGGCGAAGCGGACCGTCTCGCGCACCTGGGCCGCCCAGTACGCCGGGGAGCGCAGCTCCTCTCCCGTGGCGACGGCACCGGTCAGGTCGGACACCACGGCGATCCGCGGCTCCCGATAGGTCAGTGTTTCGAGGACCCGTTCGAACTCGGCCAGCATCGGATCCATCAGCGCCGAGTGGAACGCGTGCGAGACGCGCAGCCGGCGGGTCCTGCGGCCCAGCGCGGCGCAGGACTCCGCGACCTCGTCCACGGCGGCTTCCTCGCCCGACAGCACCACGGAGCCCGGGGCGTTGACCGCAGCGATCGCCACACCGTCCGTCAGCAGCGTGGCCGCCTCGGCCTCGGTGGCCTCCACCGCCAGCATCGCACCACCCCGCGGCAACGCCTGCATCAGCCGTGCCCGGGCCGCGACCATACGGCTGGCGTCGGTCAGCGACAGGACCCCGGCGACGTGAGCGGCCACGATCTCACCGACCGAATGTCCCAGCAGAGTGTCGGGGACGACGTCCCATGACTCCAGCAGGCGGAAGAGCGCCACTTCGAGCGCGAACAGCGCCGGCTGCGCCCAGCCGGTCTCGTCCAGCAGCCCGGCGTCGTCGCCCCAGACGACATCCTTCAGTGGACGCTCCAGGTACGGGTCCAGCTCCGCCACGACCGTGTCGTACGCGTCCGCGAAGACCGGCGACTCGGCGTACAGTTCCCGGCCCATGCCCAGCCGCTGCGCGCCCTGCCCGGTGAAGAGCACGCCCACCACGCGGTCAGGACGTGCCGTTCCGAGGACCACCTTTTCGGGGGCGTCTCCCGCTGCCAGCCGCCGCAGACGGGGCAGCAGTTCGTCGCGCCCGGTGCCCAGCACGGCGGCCCGGTGGCCGAGAGCCGATCGCGTGGCCAGCAGCGACCAGGCCACGTCGGCGGGGTTCAGCGACGGATCGGCCTCCACATGGGCGGCCAGCCGTGCCGCTTGGTCACGCACCGCCTCCGGCGTCGTACCGGACAGCACCCACGGCACCACACGGGGGACGGGGGTCTCGGCGGCCGGCACCGGGGTGCTCTCGGGCGCGGCCTCCACGATGACGTGCGCGTTCGTCCCCGACACTCCGAACGAGGAGACGCCGGCCCGGCGCGGACGTCCCGTCTGCGGCCACGCGACCGGCTCGGTCAGCAGCGCGACCCGGCCCCTTGACCAGTCCACCTGCGACGACGGGGAGTGCACGTGCAGCGTGCGCGGCAGCAGGCCGTGCCGCATCGCCAGCACCATCTTGATGACGCCACCGACCCCGGCGGCGGCCTGGGTGTGGCCGATGTTGGACTTCAACGAGCCGAGCCACAGGGGGGAGTCGGCGGACCGGTCCTGGCCGTACGTGGCGAGGACGGCCTGCGCCTCGATCGGGTCGCCGAGCCTCGTCCCCGTGCCGTGCGCCTCCACCGCGTCGACCTCGTCGGCGGAGAGTCCGGCCGCGGCCAGCGCCTGGCGGATCACGCGTTGCTGCGCGGGGCCGTTGGGTGCGGTCAGCCCGTTGGACGCGCCGTCCTGGTTCACGGCGCTGGAGCGCAGTACCGCCAGGACCTGGTGCCCGTTACGCTGCGCGTCGGACAGTCTTTCGAGGACGACCATACCGACGCCCTCGGCGAACCCGGTGCCGTCAGCGGCATCCGCGAACGGTTTGCAGCGCCCGTCGGGTGCCAGCCCGCCCTGCTCGGAGAAGAGCACGAAGGCGTCGGCGTCGGCCATGACCGTGACGCCGCCGGCCAGCGCCAGGGTGCAGTCCCCCGACCGCAGCGCCTGAGCCGCGAGGTGCATCGCGACCAGCGACGACGAGCAGGCGGTGTCCACCGTCACCGCCGGGCCCTCCAGGCCGAGCACGTAGGCCACCCGGCCGGACGCCACGCTCGACGAAGCGCCGGTGAGGACGAATCCGCGGACCTCGTCGCCCAGTCGGTCCACCGCCTCGGCGTAACCGGAGGAGTAGGCGCCGACGAAGACCCCCGCGCGGGCGCCCGCCAGCGTCCGCGGATCGATCCCGGCGTGTTCCAGCGCCTCCCACGAGCTCTCCAGCAACAGCCGCTGCTGCGGGTCCATGGCGAGGGCCTCGCGCGGGGAGATCCCGAAGAACGCGGCGTCGAAGTCGCCGGCGCCGTCCAGGAAGCCGCCCCGGCGGGTGATGGTCGTTCCGGGCCGCAGCCCCTCGGGGTCGTACAGCGCCGTCAGGTCCCAGCCGCGGTCGGCGGGGAAGTCACCGGTCGCGTCGACGCCTTCGCTCACCAGCCGCCACAGGTCGGCCGGGCCCGTCACCCCGCCGGGATACCGGCAGGCCATGCCGACGATGACGACGGGATCGTCGGCGACCGGCGACGGCGGCGGCGCGGCGACCGCGACCGGGGTGTCGGCGAACAGCGACGCCAGGTGGTCCGTGAGCCGGGTAGCGGTCGGGTAGTCGAAGACGAGGGTCGTGGGCAGGCTCAGGCCCGTCGCGGCAACGAGCCGGCCGCGCAGCTCCACGGCGGTCACCGAGTCGAAGCCCAGCTCCCGGAACGCCTGGTCGGCGTCGATCCGGGTGCCGGGGGCGTGTCCCAGTACCGCGGCCGCGTTGCGGCGGACCAGGTCGGACAGCGCTGCCCGGCGGGCCTGGTCGGGCAGTCCGGTCAGACGGATCGCGGCAGCGTCGGCGACGGACGCCTCCGGCCCGCCCGTCTCCCGCGGAGCGCTCTGGAGGGCCAGGACCGCCTCCGGCAGCCCGGAGAGCAGCGGACTCGGACGGGTCGCGGTGAAGGCCGGGGCGAAACGGCTCCAGTCCGTGTCCGTGATGACGACCGACGTTTCGTCGTGGTCCAGGGCACGCTGCAGGGCCGCGATGGCCAGCGTCGGCCGCATGGGCATGACGCCCAGGCGACTCAGCTGGTGCCGCCGGCCGGGGAGGCCGGCGACCAGCCCGAACTCGTCCCACGCGCCCCAGGCGATCGAGGTGGCGGTGCGGCCCCGGGCCCGGCGGTGCGCGGCGAGAGCGTCCAGGAAGGCGTTGGCAGCCGCGTAACCCGCCTGGCCACCGCTGCCCCACGCCGCCGCGCCCGACGAGAACAGCACGAACGCGTCCAGCGCGGCACCGGCCGTCAACTCGTCCAGATGCCGTGCGCCGGCCGCCTTGCCCCGCAGGTCTGACTGCAGCTGACCAGGGGTCAGTGAGGTGAGGGGGACGTCGTCGACCACTCCGGCGGCGTGGACGACCGTGCGTAGCGGCACGTCGTCCGGGATCCCCGCGATCACCCGCGCCAGAGCGTCCCGGTCCGCCA
>NZ_BMUI01000088.1 GCF_014650115.1 Streptomyces olivaceoviridis
CCGCCGACCAGTCGACATGCGTCGACGGCTCGTCCACGTGCAGGGTCCTGGGCAGCACCCCGTGCCGCATCGCCAGCACCATCTTGATCACACCGGCCACACCGGAGGCCAGCTGCGTGTGGCCGATGTTGGACTTGACGGAGCCCAGCCAGAGTGGTTCCTCCCGGTCCTGTCCGTACGTGGCCAGCAGCGCCTGCGCCTCGATCGGGTCACCGAGCGTCGTGCCCGTGCCGTGCGCCTCGACGGCGGACACGTCGGACGGCTTCAGCCCGGCACTGGCCAGCGCCTGCCGGATCACCCGCTGCTGCGCGAGGCCGTTCGGCGCGGACAGGCCGTTGGAGGCGCCGTCCTGGTTGATGGCGCTGCCCCGGATCACCGCCAGCACCGGATGCCCGTTGCGCCGCGCGTCCGACAGCCGCTCCAGGACCACCATGCCGACACCCTCGGACATGCCCATGCCGTCGGCAGAGGCGGCGAACGCCTTGCAGCGGCCGTCCTCGGCGAGGCCGCGCTGTCGGCTGAAGCCGACGAAGCCCTCCGGGTTGGCCATCACGGTGACACCGCCGGCGAGGGCGAGCGAGCACTCGCCCGAGCGCAGCGCCTGACTCGCCAGGTGCATCGCCACCAGCGACGACGAACACGCCGTGTCGACGCTGACCGCGGGACCCTCCAGACCGAAGGTGTACGCGATCCGGCCGGACGCCACGCTGGCGGAGCCGCCCGTGACCATCTGGCCCTCGAGCCCTTCCGGGACCTCGGCGTTGGCGCCGTAGCCCTGGTAGCCGTTGCCGACGAAGACGCCGGCCCGCTCGCCGCGCTGGCTCTCCGGGTCGATACCGGCCCGCTCGAACGCCTCCCACGCGGTCTCCAGCAGCAGCCGCTGCTGCGGGTCCATCGTGAGCGCCTCACGCGGGCTGATACCGAAGAACAGGGGGTCGAAGTCGCCCGCCGCGTCCAGGAAGCCGCCGTGCCGGGTGTACGACGTGCCGGGCCTGTCAGGGTCCGGGTCGTAGAGGCCGTCCAGGTCCCAGCCGCGGTCGGTCGGGAAGTCGGAGATGACGTCGCCGCCCGCGCGCAGCAGTTCCCACAGCTTCTCCGGGGTGTTGACGCCGCCCGGGAACCGGCAGGCCATCCCCACCAGTGCGATCGGCTCGTTCTCGGCCGCGACCACGACCGTGGCCGCCGGGGCGGCGGTGTCCTGGGTCAGCTCCGCACGCAGGTGGCGGGCGATGGCGTGGACGTTGGGGTGGTCGAAGACGACCGTGGTGGGCAGCCGCAGGCCGGTCGCGGCGTTCAGCCGGTTGCGCAGCTCCACCGCGGTGAGCGAGTCGAAGCCGATGTCCCTGAAGGCGCGCTTGGGATCGACCGCGTCACCGCCGGAGTGGCCGAGGACCGAGGCCACCTGTTCGCGTACGAGCGTGACGAGCTCGCCCTCGGAAAGGGCAGCGGTCGTCGGCGCGGTGACCGGGCTTTCCTGCTTGGCGAGGGCCGCCACCTCCGGTATCTCGTCCAGCAGCGGGCGAGGACGGGCGGAGGTGAAGACCGGCGCGAAGCGCGACCAGTCCACCTCGGCGACCGCGAGGACCGTCTCGTCGTCGTCCAGGGCCCGCTGAAGTGCCGAGACCGCGAGCTGCGGGTCGATGAACGGCAGGCCCTGGCGCCGGACCCGGTCCATGTCGAGGCCACCGGGCATGGTGGCGGCATCCGCCAGGTTCGGGGTGTTCCAGATGCCCCAGGCGATGGACGTGGCCGGCACGCCGCGGCCCCGCAGGTGCTCGGCGTAGGCGTCGAGGAAGGCGTTGGCGGCGGCATAGGCGCCGTGGTCGCCGCTGCCCCAGACCCCGGCGATGGAGGAGAAGAGGATGAACGCGTCGAGGTCGGGCAGCAGCTCGGCCAGGTGGACCGCGCCGGCCGTCTTGGCGTGCACGACGTCCTCGAACTCGGTCAGCGAGGTGTCGGCCAGGGACGCGATCTGGATGAGGGCCGCGGCGTGCACGACCACGCGGACCGGGGTGCCCTCCCCGGCGAGCCTCGCCACCAGGTCGGCCACCGCCGCACGGTCGGTGACGTCACAGCCCGTGTAGTCGAGCCGGGTCCCCGCCTCGGCGAGTTCCGCGGTGAGTTCCGCGGCGCCGGGCACGTCCGCGCCGCGGCGGCTCGCCAGCACCAGGTGCTCGGCGCCCGCGGCGGCCAGCCAGCGGGCGATGTACGGGCCGACGGCGCCGGTGGCCCCCGTGACCAGAACCGTGCCCCGCGGGCGCCAGGCGCGCCGGGCGGGCCTGCCGTCCGGCAGCGCGCGGGCGAGGCGGCGCACCAGTGTGGTGTGCGCGCGGATCGCCCACTGGTCCTCGTCGCCGCCACCGGCGAGCACGTCGCAGAGCGCGGCGGCGGACCGGTCGTCGTAGTCGGGGGGCAGATCGGCCAGACCGCCCCAGAACTCCGGGTGCTCCAGGCCGATGACCCGGCCGAGGCCCCACACCGCCGCCTGCGCGGGATGCCGCGGTCCGGCGTCGTCGGCCGCGGACGTGGCGCCGTGGGTGAGGCACCACAGCGGCGCGGTCCAGCGGAGGTCGTCGAGCGCCTGGGTGAGCACGGTGGTGAGGGCCAGGCCCGTGGTCAGGCCCGGGTGGGCCGGGTCTGGCCGCTCGGCCAGCGCCAGCAGCGACAGCACGCCGTCCGGCTGCGGTCGCTCGCCCAGCGCCGTGACCAGGTCCTTCCGGCCGGTCCCGGCGGGGACGACGTGCTCGGCGACCTGTGCGCCGCGCTCGGTGAGGGCGCGCAGCACGCCCGTCACCCAGGCTTCCTCACGGCATCCCTCCGGGACGATCAACAGCCATCTGCCCGCCAGGGGGCGGGCGGCGGGCGTGGCCGGGCGCCACGTGACGCGGTAGCGCCAGGAGTCCGTGGAGACCTCGGGCGACGGCGGCGCCACCCAGTACCGCTCGCGCTGGAACGGATAGGTGGGCAGGGCCACCCGCCGGCCGCCCGGGTACAGCGCCGCCGCGTCCACCTCCGCTCCGTGTGCCCACGCCGTACCGAGCGACGTCAGGAAGCGGTGCATGCCGCCGTCGTCGCGGCGCAGGGTGCCGACCGCCAGTACCGGAGTGTCATCGTTGGCGTGCTCGGTGGTCTCCTGGATTCCCGTCGTGAGGACGGGGTGTGCGCTGACCTCGACGAAGATGTCGTGCCCGGCGGTCGCGAGGCTCCGCACGGCGGTTTCGAACCGCACCGGCCGGCGCAGGTTGCGGAACCAGTACCCCGCGTCGAGTTCCTCCCCGGTGAGCCACTCCGCATCCACCGTGGAGAAGAACGGCACCGTGGCCGGCCGGGGGGAGACCCCCTCCAGCACCCGCAGGATCTCCTCACGGATCTCCTCCACCTGTGCGGAGTGCGAGGCGTAGTCCACCGGGATGCGCCGGGCCCGCTCCACCCGGCCCAGGACCTCCTCCAGACCGGCCGGGTCGCCGGCGA
>NZ_BMUI01000089.1 GCF_014650115.1 Streptomyces olivaceoviridis
GAGCGCTCGCGTCCTCGACCATGTACGTGATGCGGTCAGCGGGATAGTCCGGATCCAGAGGGACGAACGCGGCACCCGCCTTCAAAATCCCCAGGACACTGGCGATCAGATCCGGCGAGCGATCCAGACAGACGGCCACGAGAGTGTCCGCAGTGATACCCGAGCCGCGCAGGTGGTGGGCCAGCCGGTTCGCACGCGCGTTGATCTCGGCGTAGCTCCACTCCTGGTCACCGTAGGCCACAGCCACCGCATCGGGATCGGCAGCGACCCGGTCCTCAACCAGCCGATGGATGGTCGCCGCGTCCGGGTACGGGCCGGTGACACCATTCCAGTCGACCAGGATCTCCTGCCGCTCCCCCTCCGTCAGCATGTTGAGTTCCCCGATGCGTGCCCCGGGCGAGTCCACCACAGAGGCCAGCAGGCTTTCCAGGTGGCCTGCCATGCGTTCGACCGTCTCCGCGTCGAACCTGCTCCGGTCGTAGACGAAGCGGAACTCCAGGGCCCGGCCCGCCGAGACGACGAGGGTCAGCGGGTACCCGGTGCGCTCCACACAGTTCACCAGGCGCCGGGTCAGTCCCTCGGGGAAGTCCGACGGCTTCTGCACGACCGGGTAGTTCTCGAAGACGAGAATGGACCGGAACAGCGGCTCGCCGCGCGGGATCCTGCTGTGCTTCTGCACGTCGACCAGGTGGCAGTACTCCCACTGCCGCATCTCCAGTTGTTCGTCCTGGAGATCCCGCAGCCACTTGGAGACGACCAGGTCGCCCGTGAGCCGGCCGCGCACCGGCAGCGTGTTGATGAACAGGCCCATCATCGACTCGACACCGGGCAAGTCGATCGAGCGGCCCGAGATGGTCGAGCCGAACAGCACCTCGTCCTGGCGGCTGTACCGTGAGAGCAGGATCGACCACAGGCCCTGCACCAGGGTGTTCATCGTGACGCGCTGGGACTTGGCGTAGTCCCGGGCCCGCGCGAACAGCTCCGCGGAGGCGCACACCTCGAACTCGCCGACTCCTGTGTCACCGGTGTCCCGATCGACGTGCAATGCGGTGGGCTCGGTGACGCCCGCCAGGTAGTCGGACCAGAACGCTCCGGAGTCATCGTCCCGGCGGGAGTTGAGCCACTCGATGTACCGGCGGTACGGGACCGTCGGCGGCAACTCGGCGGGAGTGCCGTCGAGCAGCGAGCGATAGATGGCGAACAGCTCCTTCTGAAGGATCTGCACGCTCCAGCCGTCGAGGAGGATGTGGTGGAAGGACCAGACGACGATGCGGCGTTCCTCCGTCATGCGCAGCACGGTGACCCGGACCAGCGGGGCCCGTGACAGGTCGAACCCTCGGGCCCAGTCCTCCGCCAGGAAGGCGTTCAGCCGCTCCTCATGGCCGGACAGGCCGCGCAGATCCCGCACCTCGAAGGGGAGGGGAGCCCGGCGCTGCACCACCTGCACCGGCTCCGACACCCCCTCCCACACGAATGCGCTGCGGAGGATCGTGTGCCGGTCGACGAGTTGCTGCCAGGCGGCGCCGAACAGCGTCTCGTCGAAGGGTCCTTCGACCTCCTCCGTCATCTGCACCATGTAGGGGCGCGTGTCGGAGGTGTCCTCCAACGAGTGGTACAGCATGCCGAACTGTAGGGGCGAGAGGCCGTAGACGTCTTCCACGTTGTGCGCGCTCATATCGAGAACCTCTTCAGGATCGCGGCCATGTCGGCGTCACCGACATCGGTGAGGGGAACACCAGGGGACTCCCTGCGGGCGTCGGCGGCTCCGTCGGCGCTGCCGGCGATCAGCTCGCGCAGGTGGCCGAGGACACCGTCGGCCAGGTGCTCGACGGTGCGCCGGTCGTGCAGCGCGGTCGAGTAGTTGATGTACAGGCCGAACGTGTCGCCCTCGACGGCGGCGGTCACGTCCAGCACGTTCCAGCGCATGCCGTCCGGGCTGATCGAGTGGCCCTTGGGCTCTTCGGGACCGGCGTACCGTCCGATGCCCGGCAGGTCCCTGGTGAACTGCCCCAGGTAGTTGAAGTTCACTTCCGGAGTGGGCTGCCTACGCAGTACGGAAGCCACGTCCGGGGTGCCGAGATGGCGCAGGATGCCGTAGCCGACGCCCTTGTTGGGGATCCGCGCCAACTGTTCGCGGACGGAGTCGAGCGAGGCCACCGCATCGGTGGCTCCTGGTTCCAGTCGCAGGGCGACGGGGAAGACGGACGTGAACCATCCCACGGTCCGTGACAGGTCTACGTCGGGGAACAGATCCTCACGACCGTGTCCCTCCAGACCGATCAGGATCTCGTCGTCCCCGGTCCAGTCGCGCAGGGCGTGTGCCAGCGCGGTGAGCAACGCGTCGTTGATCTGGGTACTGAAGGCCCTCGGAACGTCCCGCAGCAGGGCACGGGTCTCCTCGGGGCTGAGCGTCGCCACGAGGCCGACGGCGGATCCCAGGTCGTTGCGGCCGTCCCGGTCACGGGGCACCCGGCCGGCCGGTTTGGGCTCGGACCAGTAGGCGAACTCGGCCCGCGCCTGCGCGGATCGGGCGAAGCCGTGCAGTCGCTGGGCCCACGACCGGAACGACGTCGTCTTCGCCGGCAGCAGGGGTGCGAGTCCGGCGGCCCGCCGCTCGTAGCAACTGCCCAGGTCCTCCAGCAGTATCCGCCAGGACACGCCGTCGACCGCCAGGTGGTGTACGACGATGAGGAGCCGCTGCCCGCGCGTGGCCCCCAATTCCAGCAGGGCGGCCCTCAGCAGCGGGCCCTTGGCCAGGTCGAGGCTCTGCTGCGTCTCCTCCGCGACGTCCAGCGACACCGGCGCCAGGGCCTCGTCCGCGACACCGGACAGGTCGTGCACGTCGAGGATGCCGGTGTCCACGGTGTCGTCCAGGTACTGCCGCCAGCCGTCGGCCTCGTCCGCGCAGCGCAGGCGCAGCGCGTCGTGGTGCTCGATCAGGTCGGCCAGCGCGAGACGCAGCACGTCGGGGTCGAGTCCGTCGGTGACCAGGAGTTCGGCCTGGTTGAAGTGGTCGAACGCCGGCAGGTCCTTCTCGAAGAACCAGTGCTGGATCGGTGTCAGCGGGACCTCGCCCACCACGCGGCCCTGCTCCGCGTCGACCGGCGTGGCCGTACCGGCCTGGACCGCGATCTCGGCGATCGTCTGGTGCTTGAAGATCAGCCGCGGAGTGAGGTGCACACCGAACTTCTTGGCCCGGGCGATCATCTGGATGCTGATGATCGAATCCCCGCCCAATTCGAAGAAGTTGTCGTGGATGCCGACGGTGTCGATACCGAGGATCTCGGACCAGATCGCGGCGAGGGTGCGCTCGATGTCCGTCCGGGGTGGGGTGTAGGTGGTGTCGAGGTCGGGTCGGTGGTGGTCGGGTGCGGGGAG
>NZ_BMUI01000090.1 GCF_014650115.1 Streptomyces olivaceoviridis
CGTCGTCGTCCAGGTAGTCCGGCACCCTGGACGCGAACATCGTCTGACGCGCGTCCTTATCACCCCCGGCACCGGTGAACCCCTGCTCGTCCCCGGAGTAGATCACCGGGTCGCCCCGCGAGAAGAACATCAGCTCATGGGCCAGGCGGTCCCGGCGCAGGAGCTCGGCGTCGTCCGCGCCGGGGTGGTCCTGGGTGACGAAGGCGCCGACGCGGCCCATGTCGTGGCTGCCGAGGAAGGTCACCTCGCTGTAGGCGTTGGTCTTGTCGGTGGTGTAGCGGTAGTCCTGCGCGAAGACGTCGGCGAGCCCGTCGGCCGCCCGGCCCTGGGAGGCGTACTGGCGGATGGCGTCCTGGAGGGGGAAGTCGAGGGTCGCGTCGAGCCGGCCCTGGCGTACGTACGGCGAGGTGACCGCGGGGTCGGAGGAGAGCGTCTCACCGAAGACGAAGAAGTTCTTCCGGCCCTTCTTGGCCGCATAGGCGTCGAGTGCCGTCGCCCACTGCGTCCAGAAGGCCATGTCGACGTTGCGGACGGTGTCGACGCGGAAGCCGTCGACGCGGAAGTCCCGGACCCACTTCTCGTAGATCTCCTCCATGCCGTGCACGACTTCGGGGCGTTCGGTCCACAGGTCGTCCAGACCGGTGTGGTCGCCGTAGAGGGTGCTCTCCCCGGCGAAGGTGGAGTCGCCGCGGTTGTGGTACATGGTCGGGTCGTTCAGCCAGGCCGGAACCTTCGTGTCCCGTTCGTCCGGGCCGACCTGGGGTGTGTAGGGGAAGCTGCGGGTGTCGACCTTCCGCATGCCCTTGCTGTCGTCGAAGGGGCGGCCTTCCGTGTCCAGGTAGGGGTAGGCGCCCTTGCCGCGGTACGCGAACTTGTGCTCGGTGTTGGTGACGGTGTCGGCCGTGTGGTTGGTGATGACGTCGAAGAAGACCTTCATCCCCTTCGCGTGGGCCTTGCGGATGAGTTCCGCGAGGTCCGCGTTGGTGCCGAAGTGCGGGTCGACGCGGGTGAAGTCGGTGATCCAGTAGCCGTGGTAGCCGGCGCTCTCTCCGTTGCCCTGCACCGGTTTGTTCTTGAAGATCGGGGCCAGCCAGATCGCGGTGGTGCCGAGCCCCTTGACGTAGTCGAGTTTGCTGATCAGCCCTTTCAGGTCGCCGCCCTGGTAGAACCCCTTGTCCGTGGGGTCGTACCCGGTGGCGGTGCGGTCGCCGGTCAGCCCTCCCCGGTCGTTGCCGGCGGAGCCGTTGGCGAACCGGTCGGGGAGGAGGAAGTAGAACTGTTCGCGGGTCATGTCGTGCCGGGCCGGCACCGCGGCCAGGCGGGCGTCGGACGGCGGAGCCGGCGGGCGGTCCGTGGCGCTCGCCGGCTGGGCGGCGTGCAGGGCCGTGGTCAGCAGTGCGGCGGTGAGGGCCACGGTGGCGGAGCGGGTGACGGCGGCCGGGAGGGTCCGGCCGCGCGGGCGTGCCGGTGGTCCACCCGGGTTGCCGCGGGCGGTGGGTGAGGGCGTCATGGTGCGGCTCTTTCCTTTCGTGCGGTGTGCTGGGGAGGTCGGCGCGGCGGCATCTGCACGGTCGTCGCGCCGAGCAGCGCCCCGTCCTGTCCTCGCTGGGTGGCGATCACCTGGCGGGCGGCCCGGGCCTCGGCGATCCGGTCGCGGTCGCGTGGGTCGAAGGTGAAGGCCTGGTCGTCCGCGAACTCCGGGTGGGCGGCCCGTTGCGCGTCGGTCAGGCGTCCGGGAACCAGCCGCAGCCAGTGGCCCTCGTCCGACAGGGCACCGTCCTGCACACGGATGCCGCCGTCGGGTGCGTACACGAGTTGCTGGCCGGCGACGCCGGCACCGGTACCCCGCCATACGACGGTGGTGTCGTCCAGCCAGGTCGCGGCCGACGTGCCGAGGTCCAGGCCGAAGGCGCCGCCGAGGGTGGGGGTGAGGTAGGCGCTGTCCCCGGCCACGCGCCAGACCTCGTGACCGTAGAGGGAGAAGTCGAGGGCCTCGTCGGAGGCGACGTCCTTCTCCTCCTTGTTGTGCAGGATGTAGCTGAGGGAGTCCGCGTGGTCGGTCAGCGGGACTTCGAAGACCAGGCCGAAGGAGTCCCGGCGCACCGGGCGGATCGGGTCGTTCCACTCCGGCGGGTGGGCGGCGCCCGTCCAGGCGTGCAGGCCCCAGCCGTCGTAGTCGCCGTCGGGGCGGTGGTAGTGGATGACCGCCTTCGCCGGGTCCTGGGCCGGGTAGGCGTCCTCGGGTCTGGTGGCCGTCACCGTGTCGCTGCCCTGCTCGGTCCACACCTCCGGTGCCGCGGCGAAGTCCAGCGTGCGCGCGGGGCCGTCGGTGACGCCGTCCTGCTCCACGGTGAAGGGGATCTCGGTGGAGCCCTCCGGCGGGGCCAGCCAGGCGAACGCCCCGTAGGCGTCCCGGCCGGTGAAGGCCGCGGTCCGGCCGTCGGCCGTGCGCAGCCGCAGACGGTCGTAGTCGCCGTCGGGGCGCTTGTAGTGGACGACGGCCCAGTGGCGTGCCGCCTTCGGTGCCGGAGTCGCCTCCGCCCGGCCGGCGGTCGTCGTGGCGAGGTCGGCGGCGGTCCGGCCGGCGCGGTCGACGACGACCGCCTTGTACCTCAGCGGTGTTCCCGCGGGAACGTCAGCGGCGATGTTCTGGGTGACCCGGTAGGGGGCGTGGTCGGCGGTGCCGAGCGTCTGCCACGGGCCGTTGCCGGCCTGGGCGGCGAAGACGACCCGCCGGTACGCGCCGCCGGTGACGTCGGCGGAGACCTCCACGGTTCCGTGGGCGCCCGCGCCGGGGACGGTGAGTTCGAGCGACGGCGCGGCCGTCGGCCGGTGCGGTGGCGGTACCGCCTGGTACACGACGGAGGACAGGGCCGGGATCGTCACGGTGACCTTGCCGTCGGCATCGCCGCGTGCCGTGCCGGTGGCCCCGTACAGCGCCCGGTACGGCGTGTCGGGCGAACCGGTCGGCACGGTGACGGTCCTGTCCTCGGTGGCGTTGTTGAAGGCGACCAGGTAGTCGCGTCCCGCGCGGACGTCGGTCCGGGAG
>NZ_BMUI01000091.1 GCF_014650115.1 Streptomyces olivaceoviridis
CGGGGTGGGTGTTGAGGGCGTTCTCGATCTCGCCGAGTTCGATGCGGTAGCCGCGCAGTTTGACCTGGTTGTCGATCCGGCCGATGAACTCCAGCGTCCCATCCGGACGCCACTTGACCAGGTCACCGGTCTGATACGTGCGTGGGTCGGGACGGGGCGGGCTGAGGGGGTTGGGCGTGAAGCGCTGCTCGGTCAGCTCAGGCCGGTTGTGATAGTGCCTCGCCAGGCAGATACCGCCCAGCAGGGCGTGGCCGGGGACACCGACGGGCGCGGGCTGGTTGTGGTGGTCGACGACATAGACGGTGGTGTTGGTAATGGCCCGGCCCAAAGTGGTCGTCCCCCCGTGCGGGTCCGGCTCCATGGTCAGGCTCATGACGTTTGCCACGGAGCCTTCGGTGGCGCCGTACTCGTTGCTGATCGTCGTCTGCGCGCTGCTGGCGTTGAGCAGGCGGGAAACGAGCTGGGGTGTGAGGTTCTCACCGCCGGCGACGATGGTCGCGATGTGATGACGAGCGCCACGGGCCTCCAAGTGAGCTGCGAGGACTTCGAGATGGGAAGGTGTCGCCTTGAGGAAACTGACCGGGGTGCCGGCGCAGATCACGTCGATGGCGGCGTCGAAGGCCGTCTGGTCGGGCCCGGTCACCGGAATGACCAGCCGCTGGCCCTGGATCAGCGGCAGGAACAGTGCGGTGATCGTCAGATCGAAGGTGACGGACGAGTACAGGATGCTGCCGATCCCGCCGCGCACACCGGCCGGATAGTTCTGGTCGCACCAGTGCAGGTAGTTGACCACACCACGGTGCTCCAGCGCGACACCCTTGGGCCTGCCCGTGGACCCCGAGGTGTAGATGACGTAGGCGAGGTCGTCGGGCGAGGCCAGGGGCTCGGGATTGGTCTCGGGGCCGGTCGGCCACTGCGTGTCGACCAGCAGGCGGTCGATCATGTCGGGCAGGCGATGGGCCAGAGCGGTGCTGGTGATGACCAGCGGAGCATTCGCGTCCTGGACCATGTACGTGATGCGGTCAGCGGGATAGTCCGGATCCAGGGGAACGAACGCGGCACCCGCCTTCAAAATCCCCAGGACACTGGCGATCAGATCCGGCGAGCGCTCCAGGCAGACAGCCACAAGAGTGTCCGCAGTGATACCCGAGCCACGCAGATGATGAGCCAGCCGGTTCGCACGCGCGTTGATCTCGGCGTAGGTCCAGTCCTGGTCACCGTAGGCCACAGCCACCGCATCGGGATCGGCAGCGACCCGGTCCTCAACCAGCCGATGGATGGTCGCCGCGTCCGGGTACGGGCCGGTGACACCATTCCAGTCGACCAGAAGCTCCTGCCGCTCCCCCTCCGTCAGCATGTTCAGCTCCGACAGGCGGGCCCGCGGTGCGGACGCCACCGACGCCGCCAGGGTGGCGAAGTGGCCCGCCATGCGCTCGATCGTCGCCCGCTCGAACAGATCCGTCCGGTACTCCAGGGCCGCCAGCAACTCGCCGCCCGACTCGGCCGCGGTCAGCTGGAGATCGAACTTGGCGTCCTGACCGCCCACGCCGACCTGCTCGACCGTCAGGCCGGGCAGGCTCCACGCGTCGTCGTCCGGGGTGTTCTGGAAGACGAACATCGTCTGGAACAGCGGGTTACGGGACAGGTCGCGGTCGGGAGCCAACTCGTCGACGAGGCGTTCGAAGGGCAGGTCCTGGTGGTCGTAGGCGCCGAGCGCTGTGTCCTTGACCCGGTCGAGGAGTTCGGTGAACGCCGGGTCGCCGGACAGGTCGGTGCGCAGGACGAGGGTGTTGACGAAGAAGCCGATCAGGTCCTCGGTCTCGGCACGGTTGCGGCCCGCGATCGGGGTACCCACCGCGATGTCGTCCTGACGGCAGTAACGGGCCAGGACGATCTGGAACAGGGACAGCAGGGCCATGAACAGACTCGCGCCCTGCCCACTCGCCGTGGACCGCAGCGACTCCGCCACCTCCTGCGGCACCGAGAAGTACACGGTGTCGCCTTCGGCACCGTCCCGCTCGGCCGGCCGGCCGTGGTCGGTCGGCAGTTCCAGGGCCGGCACCCCCGCGAGACGCTCGCGCCAGTACGCCAACTGCCCTTCCAGGAACTCACCGGTGAGCTGCTCGCGCTGCCAGACGGCGAAGTCCGCGTACTGGATGGGAAGTTCGGGCAGTGACGCCTCGCGTCCGGCGACAGCCGCCGCGTACAGCTCACGCAGTTCACGGGCCATGATCCCGGAAGACCAACCGTCCGACACTATGTGATGCAGCGTGATCAGCACGTAATGGTCGTCGTCCGCGACGCGGACCACGTCCACCCGCAGCAGCCGCCCGCCGTCCAGCTCGAACGGCCTCCGTGCCTCGGCTGCCATGATCTCCAGTGCGGCCCGCTCCCGGTCGGCCGACGAGACGGTCCGGACGTCGTGCACCACCGGAGTGACCGACCATGGCGCGTCCACGATCTGTACGGGACGGCCCGAGTCGTCCGTGAAGAACCGGGTGCGCAGCACCTCGTGCCGGGTCACCAGACCGGTGAACGCCGTACCCAGCGCGCCGGCGTCGAGGAAGCCCCGCACCCGCAGACCGAACGGTACGAGGTACTCGGCGCTGCCCGGTGTCAACTGGTCCAGGAACCACAGCCGCTGTTGCGCGAACGACAGCGGCTGTGGACCGCTGCCACGGTCGATGGGTACCAGCGGCGCCTTGTCGGCCGTCTCCAGCTCGCGCACGACCCCGGCCAGTGTGGCCGGTGTGGGCGACGTGAACAGAGCACGCACCGGGACGTCCACCCCGAGCCGTTGCCGCAGCCGCGACGTCACCTGTGTCGCGAGCAGAGAGTGCCCGCCCAATGCGAAGAAGTTGTCGTGGATGCCGACGGTGTCGACGCCGAGGATGTCGGACCAGATCGCCGTGACGGCTTCTTCGGTGGTGTTCCGGGGTGGGGTGTAGGTGGTGTCGAGGTCGGGTCGGTGGTGGTCGGGTGCGG
>NZ_BMUI01000092.1 GCF_014650115.1 Streptomyces olivaceoviridis
GATCACCCAGCGTGGTGCCCGTCCCATGCGCCTCCACGGCATCCACCTCGAAGGGCCGTAGACCGGCGGCGGCCAGCGCCTGCCGGATCACCCGCTGCTGCGACGGCCCGTTCGGCGCCGTCAGCCCGTTCGACGCACCGTCGGAGTTCACCGCACTGCCACGGACGACGGCCAGCACCCGGTGGCCCTTCTCCCGGGCGACGGACAGCCGCTCCAGGACCACCACGCCCACGCCCTCGGACCAGCCGGTGCCGTCCGCCGTGTCCGAGAAGGCCTTGCACCTGCCGTCCGCGGACAGCCCGCGCTGCCGGGAGAACTCCAGGAAGGCGTCGGGGCTCGCCATCACGGTCGCGCCGCCGGCGAGCGCTAGGGAGCATTCGCCCTGCCGCAGGGCCTGGGCTGCCAGATGGATCGCCACGAGCGACGAGGAGCAGGCGGTGTCCACGGTGACGGCCGGGCCCTCGAAGCCGAACACGTAGGCGACCCGGCCCGAGGCCACGCTGGAGGAGGTGCCGGTCATGACGTAGCCCTGGGCTTCTTCGGGCACGCTGTGCAGGCGGGTGACGTAGTCGTGGTGGACGATCCCGGTGAAGACGCCGACGTCCTGGCCACGGGCCGAGAGCGGGTCGATGCCCGCGTGTTCCAGCGCCTCCCAGGAGGTCTCCAGCAGCAGCCGCTGCTGCGGGTCCATGGCCAGCGCCTCGCGCGGGGAGATCCCGAACAGCCCGGCGTCGAACTGTGCGGCGTCGTGCAGGAATCCGCCCGCGCGCGTGTAGCTGGTCCCGGGGTGGGCCGGGTCCGGGTGGTAGAGGCCTTCGAGATCCCAGCCGCGGTCGATCGGGAACCCGGAGATGGCGTCGCGTCCGTCGGCGACCAGCCGCCACAGTTCCTCGGGGCTGTTCACGTCGCCGGGCAGCCGTGTGCTCATTCCGACGATCGCGATCGGCTCGTTCGCGTACGACGGTACGGGGACGGCGGACGAGGGCTGCTCCCCCAGCAGATGCGCGGCGAGCGCCGCCGGGGTCGGGTGGTCGAACACGGCGGTCGCGGGGACCGGCACGCCGGTGAGGTCGTGGAGCCGGCGGCTGAGCCGGACTCCGGTGAGGGAGTCGAAGCCGAGGCTTTTGAACGGCTGGTCCTCGTCGAACGCCTCGTCGCCGTGGTACCCGAGGACGACGGCGGTGCTCTCCTGGATCAGCTCCAGGAACATCCGGCGCCGGTCCGTGTCGGATCGGCCGGCGGCGATCACCGCGTCAGCGGCGGGCTGGGCTTGCGGAAGGGCCCGCACCGCCGCGCTCTCGCCCGGCACGGTCTCGTCGAGCCAGTAACGCTGGTGCTGGAAGGCGTAGGTGGGCAGCTCGGCGGCGAGCGTGCCGGTGGTCGCACGGCCGAGGACCGCCGGCCAGTCGATGGGTACGCCCCGCGTGTGCAGCCCGGCCAGCGCGGTCAGGACGTCCGCCGTCGCGCCGTTCTCGCGCAGCGTCGGGAAGCAGCCATCGGCCGGTACGTCGGGCGATTCCAGAGCCATGGCGACCAGGGCGCCGCCCGGGCCGACCTCGACGAAGGTGGCCGCGCCCTGCGCGCACAGGGCGGCGACGGCATCACCGAACCGCACCGGGGCCTGGACGTGTTCGACCCAGTGGTCCGGGGCGGCCAGCCGGCCGTCCGTGACGAGGGCGCCGGTCACGGTGGAGACGACCGGCAGCTCGCCCCGCCGGTACGTCAGCCGTTCGGCGACGGCCCGGAACTCCTCGCGTACCGGGACCATCAGCGGCGAATGGAAGGCGTGGCTGACCGGCAGCCGACGGGTCTTGCGCCCGCGTGCGGCCAGTTCGCGGGTGACGGCGAGCACGGCCGCCTCCTCGCCGGACAGCACCAGCGAGCCGGGACTGTTGACGGCCGCGACGGCCACCGTGCCCGGCGCGGACGCCAGCAGCGGGGCCGTCTCGGCCTCGGTGGCCTGGACCGCGGCCATGGCGCCCCCCTGGGGCAGTCCCTGTATGAGGCGGCCTCGTGCCGCGACCAGTTCACCGGCCTCGGCCAGGCCGAGCACGCCGCTCACATGGGCTGCGGTGATCTCTCCGACGGAGTGTCCGACGACGAGGTCGGGGTGCACGCCCCACGAGGCGAACAGGCGGAACAGCGCGGTCTCCAGCGCGAACACGCACGCCTGGGTGTACATGGTCTGGTCGAGCAGTCCGCTCTCGGGGGAGCCGGGCTTCCCGAACGCCACCTCGGTGAGAGGACGCGCGCCGTGATCGCCCAGATGGCGTTCCACGGCCGCGCAGGCGTCGCCGAACGCCTCGGCGAACACCGGGAACGTCTCGGCCAGGGCCCGGCCCATGCCGGCCCATTGGCTGCCCTGGCCGGTGAAGAGGAAGGCCAGTTTGCCGTCGGTCGGGCTGCCCATGACGTCGGCGGCCGAGCCGTCCGCCAGCGCGCGCAGGCCGTCGAGGAGCTGGTCCCGGTCGCGGACCAGCAGCACGGCGCGGCGCTCGAGTTGGGCGCGGCCGGTGGCGAGGGCCAGGGCGGTGTCCGTGAGGGACACGTCCGGGCGGCCGGTCAGGAAGTCGGCGAGCCGGGCGGCCTGACCGCGCAGCGCGGCGGGGGTACGCGCCGACACCGGCACGGGCACCCAGGTGGCGGCGGGTGCTTCGAGGGCGGATTCGGCCGGCCGGTGCGCCGGTACGGGGGCGGACCGGCCGGAGGCGCGGCCCGGCTGGGCGCCGGACTCCGCGGACACGGAGCCCGGATCGGACGCGTCCGGCTCGGGGGCCTGTTCGAGGATGACGTGGGCGTTGGTGCCACCGATGCCGAAGGACGACACACCGGCCCGGCGCGGGCGTCCGGTCTGCGGCCAGTCACGGGCCTCGGTCAGGAGCCGGACGTTGCCCGCCGCCCAGTCGACGTGGGTCGAGGGACGGTCGACGTGCAGCGTGGGCGGCAGGACGCCGTGGCGCAGGGCCAGCACCGTCTTGATCA
>NZ_BMUI01000093.1 GCF_014650115.1 Streptomyces olivaceoviridis
CCCTGCACCGCGACTGGGACCACGACGCCCGCGACGCGGTGGCCGCCCTGCGCATGGAAGCCGCGGCCGACCCCGACGACCCCGAACTCACCCGCCTGGTCCGCGAACTGTCCGCCCAGGACCCCGACTTCCGCACCTGGTGGGCCGAACACCGCGTCATCACCGCCGGCTACGGCACCAAGCACTACCGGCACCCCCTGGTCGGCGACCTCACCCTCGACTGCGACACCTGGGCCAGCCCCGACGGCTCCGGACAACGCCTGATGGCACTGACCGCCGAACCCGGCAGCCCCTCCCACGACGCCCTGCGCATCCTCACCTCCTGGACCACGGCGCAGACGGACCCGAGCCCGGCGCGGGACAGGGCCTAGTAGGGCCTAGTAGTACTGCAACGGTGCGGACCGCCAGCCCTCGGAGAAGCCGTAGGCGGCGTCCGCGGTCACCCACCGGAACGGGACCTTGTCCGCGACAGCGCGGCGGACCATCGCCTCGGCCATGGCCACCTTGGTCTCGAAGACGACCTCGTCGCCGATGCCGGCCCGGCGGCATTCTCCCGGTCGTCGGTCCGGGAGACGGGCAGATACAGACGCCGGTCGATCAGTGTCCGCCCGCGGCCGGTGGCATAGGCGAGGAAGACGCCGACCTGGCAGTTCTCCGTCCGTCCGGCGGTGCCGGGGTACTGCCGCCGCACCCCGGCCGACCGTGTCCCCTTCTTCAGGAAGCCCGCGTCGTCGCAGTACTAGGGCGCCTGCCAATCGCCGCCGACGCTTGCGGTGAGCACGGGCGCGGCGTGCGGTCCGTGGTCCGGGCCGGCCGCGCCGGCCTGCGGGCCCGGCTGTGCCGCTGTGGTTCGAGTGGTACACCACGAGCCAGACCGCCGGCTCCGCACCCGGCGACCGGGTCCAGGTCAGGTACGCGCTGTACGGTCCGGGCGGCTACGAGCTGACGAGCCTGTACCCGGTGGGGGCCACGGCGACCCACCTCGGCAATCTGCTCGCCTGCCTGGAGCTGTTCGCGTCCACCGAGACACCTGCCCTGCCACCAGGGTGGGAGCAGACCCTCCCCGACTGTCTCCGACGCGTCCTGGACATACTGCTGCCGACTCGTCGCCGTACTCAGCTCGGGCGACGCGTTCGCCCACCGCAACCACCGCGCCCTGTACTTCTCAAGGCGCAGCGGGACGGGCCGGTGACCGGCTTCCATGGCCGGTCACCGGCTTCCGTTCCCGCACCGGCGGTCCCGGATTCCCCTCGGGGCCGCCGGAACGCACCACCTCGTCGCGTCAGGAGGGCGAGCGCAGGGCATCCACCGGCTCCATCCGGGCGGCGCGCAGCGATGGGTAGAGACCCGCGAGCAGGCCGACCAGCGCACCGGCCACCGGGGCCCCCAGGGCGAGCCGCAGGTCCAGCACGGGCGTCCACTGCTTCACGCCGGCCACGCAGACCACGACGACCACGCCGATCGCGGCGCCCACGATGCCGCCCAGCAGCCCGATGGCCGTGGACTCGACGAGGAACTGCCCCGCCACCTGGCGCCGCGAGGCACCGAGGGCGCGGCGCAGCCCGATCTCGCCGACCCGCTCCATCACCGTGACCAGCGTGACGTTGGCAATGCCGATCGCGCCGACCACCAAGGACACCAGGCCGAGCACCAGGAACAGTCCGTTGACATCGCCCTGCACACCCTTGCGTGCCCTGGACAGGTCTGGGGGAGCGAGCACGGTCAGGGAGTCCGCGCGGCCGGGGGCCAGCGCGATCGGCGCCTGCCGTGCGACCTGCTGCGCGGCGCCGAGCGAGGTGTTGATCAGTACGCGGGTCACGTCCTTGAGACCCATCCGGTCCGCACCGGTGGTGGGCGGCAGGATCACGGAGGTGGACAGGCGCTGCTCGCGCTGGATGCCACCGAGCACACCGATCACGGTGTACGACTGGCCCTCGAAGAAGACGGCGGGCGCCTGCTCCACGTCGTCGATGCCCAGCAGCTTGGCGGCCTGGTCGCCGAGGACGGCCACCTGGCCGTGCCGCTCGATGTCGCCGGAGTCGAAGAACCGGCCGGAGACCATCGTTCCGTGCACCGCGGCGGGGAGACCGACGGTCGCAGAGAACACCGCCAGGGTCTGCCCGTTCACCGTCCCAGGCGCGATCACGTCGTTGGCCCGTATCCGGACGTTGGACGTGCCGTCCCCCTCCGCCAGCGCGGCGGCCGAGGTGACTCCGGCCAGACGGGTCACCGCGTCGACGCCCGACCAGGCGATCGGCGGGGGCTCGTTCGCGCCGGGCGCCGGGCGGGGTGCCACCACGGACACCGAGGTGGCGGTGAGGGCGTCGAAGCGCCCGACGATCTGGTTAGCAGCCGTCGAGGCGATCCCTATCGTGATGACCAGGGTGCCGATGCCGAGCACCGTGCCCAGCGTCGTCAGGGCCGAGCGCACCGGACGCGCCAGCACGCCGGCCAGCGCCTCCGACCACAGATCACGCGGGTCCATCCAGGGCCGGTCGTGACGGTGGCCACGGGGCCGGCCGCGTGAGCCGGCCGCCTTCGGACGGGGTGTCCGCCCGCGGACGCCCCGCTGATGAGGCGCCGGGCGACCGGATGTGTCCTGTGCCGGGCGGGTCCGGGACCTGCCACGCAGGGGGATCGTCATGCCTCCTCCTGACGGAGCCGGCCGTCGCGGATACGGACCCGCCGGCTCGCCCGTGCGCTCACCGCGTCGTCGTGCGTGATCACCAGCAGGGTCATGCCCTGCGCCTGGAGCACGTCGAAGAGCTCCAGCACCGATGCGGTGTTCTCGC
>NZ_BMUI01000094.1 GCF_014650115.1 Streptomyces olivaceoviridis
AAACAGAACACGACTCACGAGGCGGCCAAAGACCTCAAGACCAGATCACTAGGTGCGCCGTCCCGGGGCGGGGCCGGCGGCGTCAGCTCCGTCGCCGGCGCCGTCGTACCCACCGCACCCGGCGGACGAGCACGATCACCCCGGCGGCGAGCGTCCCCGCGTACAGCCAGCCCGCCTGGGTGGCGAGCCCGGTGACCAGCCCCATCAGGCGCCCGAGCAGCCCCCCGCCGCCCTCCGCGACCGGCAGCAGCCCGACGGCGAACGCGATCGGTACGACGACGGGCGCGGTCAGCACGTCCCCGTCGCGCACCCACAGCGCGGTCAGCGCGCACACCGGCAGGAACAGCACGCCGTAGACCGTCGGGGAGGCGCCGAACAGCAGCTGGTCCAGCCAGCCGAGCAGGAACATGGCCGCGAGGCAGAACAGGCCGGTGCCGAGCCCGGTCAGCCGCGGGTTGGGCAGCCGCGGGCCGGGCAGTCGCCCGTCCGCCGCACCGGGCCGAGCTTCCCGCACCGGCCGCGCGGCCGGCCCGCCACCCGGCGCGGGCCGGCGCACACCACCGGGCCCACGCCGGACGCCGCCGAGCGCGGGTCCGCCGCCGGGCCCGTGCTCGCCGTCCGCCCGGCGCCGTCCCTGGGCCGGCAGCGGGGCCGACGGGGGCGTGCCGCGTCGCGGTCCGTCGTTCGGGGGTCGCGATCCGTATTGCTCCACAGGGACCAACCTAGGTCTGTTTATGTGCCGAATCGGCCGTGAGACACGCCGATGGCCAGAGCTTGGCCGGGCGATCACCGCTGTCGTGAGGCGGGCGCGCGGGACGCCGTAAACTGGTGGATCGGCCAGTGTCGGTCTCTGGCCCCTGGCAGCCCCTGGCCCACTCAACTACGGGAAGTCGCAACGTGTCGCTCACGATCGGAATCGTCGGCCTGCCCAATGTCGGCAAGTCGACCCTGTTCAACGCCCTGACCAAGAACGACGTGCTGGCGGCCAACTACCCGTTCGCCACGATCGAGCCGAACGTCGGCGTCGTCGGCGTGCCCGACGGCCGCCTCGCCCGGCTCGCCTCGATCTTCAAGTCGGAGCGCATCCTTCCGGCCACGGTCGACTTCGTCGACATCGCCGGCATCGTGCGCGGTGCCTCCGAGGGCGAGGGCCTGGGCAACAAGTTCCTCGCGAACATCCGCGAGTCCGACGCGATCTGCCAGGTCATCCGCGCCTTCAAGGACGAGAACGTCGTCCACGTCGACGGCAAGGTCTCGCCGAAGGACGACATCGAGACGATCAACACCGAGCTGATCCTCGCCGACCTCCAGACCATCGAGAAGGTCCTGCCCCGCCTCCAGAAGGAGTCGCGGATCAAGAAGGACATCGCGCCCAAGGTCAAGGCCGTCGAGGAGGCCAAGGAGATCCTGGAGAAGGGCGACACGCTCTTCGCGCACGGCATCGTCCAGGGCAGCGAGCGGGCCGAGCTCCTGCACGACCTGCACCTGCTCACCACCAAGCCCTTCCTCTACGTCTTCAACGTGGACGAGGACGAGCTGGTGGACGAGGACTTCAAGAACGAGCAGCGCGCCTTGGTCGCCCCCGCCGAGGCGATCTTCCTCAACGCCAAGCTGGAGGCCGACCTCGCCGAGCTGGACGAGGAGGAGGCCCTGGAGCTCCTCCAGTCCGTCGGCCAGGACGAGCCCGGCCTCGCCACCCTCGCCCGCGTCGGCTTCGACACCCTGGGCTTGCAGACGTACCTGACCGCCGGACCCAAGGAGTCCCGCGCCTGGACCATCAAGAAGGGCGCGACGGCCCCCGAGGCGGCCGGTGTCATCCACACCGACTTCCAGAAGGGCTTCATCAAGGCCGAGGTCATCTCCTTCGACGACCTGGTCGAGACCGGCTCGGTCGCCGAGGCCCGCGCCAAGGGCAAGGCCCGCATGGAGGGCAAGGACTATGTGATGCGGGACGGGGATGTGGTGGAGTTCAGGTTCAACGTCTGAGCGGACGAAGTAACACCACATCGTTCATGTAGCGAACACGCAGGTAGAAGGGGTTGACTCCTCCGGAAGCCAGCCCCTTCGTCGATACCGTGCTGGTTCGGATCAGGCGTCGTAAATGGAGGAGTGATGCCCGACGTGGACGACCCACACCACGAGCTCTCCGTTGTCGATCGTGTAGACGACCCGGTAGTCGCCGACCCGCAGTCGGCGGCGCTCCGGCTGTGACACGAGGGCGGTGGTGTTGAAGCCGAGGGGGTCGCTTTCCAGCTCGGTCAGCTTGACCAGGATGCGCAGGGCCATGTCGCGAGGGATCTTCCGGAGCTCGGCCTGTGCCTCCGGCCGGAAGACGGTTCGGTACTCACTCACCGCGCGCCAGCGTCTCCCGCATGACGTCCTCGATCGGGATGCCGGGCGCAGGGTTGGCCATGCGTTCGTCGATGATCCGGTTGATCTCGCGCTCTTCCCACTCTTGGTACTTGCGCAGCACCTCGATGGAGACGACGGCGGCGACCTGCTTGCCCCGTCGGGTGATCACGGTGGGCACGTCATCCCGATCGGCGCGCTCCACCACCTCGGCTAGTGTCCTGGTCCGGAGATCCTGTCGCAGTAGCGGCAGATACGGTCGATGATCTGA
>NZ_BMUI01000095.1 GCF_014650115.1 Streptomyces olivaceoviridis
TCGGCCTGGCCGCGCATCGCCGCGAGCAGACCGAGATACGCCCGGGTGTGATGGGCGAGCAGCGCGTATCCGTGGGACGACGTCAGCTCCAGGTCGCGCTGTCCGGTCCGCTCGGCCGCGTCCCACTCGCCGACCGCCATCTGGTCCAGCATGATCAGGTGCAGCATGGTCATGCTGTTGCGGACGAAGCCCGTCTCGGCCTCGCGGTCGACGGTGCGCTGGAGGTGCGGCCGGTAATGGCTGAGGGTGTCCACGTGGTAGGCGGCGACCGACAGACGTGTGATGTCCCAGGGCTCCATGGCCGACAGATCGGTGAACTCACGTTCCACCCGCTCCGCCACACCCGCACCGTGCCGGACCACGTCCCCCCACGCGTCCTGGTAGATCAGCGAGCGAGCGGGAACCGGATCGCCCAGTGAGCCGAGCAACGCCCGGGTCTCCTCCCACTGGGCGGGATCGCCTGCGTACTGGTCGATCGCGAGCAGCAGGTTCACCAGCCGGGTGAGCACGTCGGACGCCTTCCCCGGCTCGCGCCTGCTCAGGTTCTCGATCGCCGTCACCACCTGCCGGTGCGAGTGCCGTACGTCCCCGTCCTCGAAGAACGCCAGATAGGCCGTTGTGACCACGGAGGCGGGGGGCTCGTCCGCACCCGTCACGTGATCGGAGCGGACGAGGCGCTGCGCCTGTTCGAAGAGCCCGGCGTGTCCGGCGGCGAAGGCCGCGTCACCGAGCCTGCGGGACCGGTCCTCGCGGTTCTCGCTCAGCTCCGCGGCCCGGGTCAGCCAGGCCACGGCGGCCACGGCGCTGCCGCGCCGGGTGGCGGAGTCGGCCGCCGCCTCCAGTGCCGCCGCCACCTCCTCGTCCGGGTCGACCGTCGCGGCGGCCAGGTGCGTGGCGCTCCTCTCGACGTCGTCGCGGTGCACACGTGCGAGGGCCGCGTGGGCGGCCCGGCGCTCGTTGGGCGTCGCCGTCTGGACGACCGTCGAGCGCACCAGGGGGTGCCGGAAGACGAAGTCGCCGCTGACCGGGTCGATGCCCAGCAGGCCCGCCGCCGACGCCTCTTCGGCGTCGCGCATGCGGTAGCGCCTCGAACCGGGCGCGGGCGCGGTTCCCGGCGTCGCTCCGACACCGTCCAGGGCGCCGCGCAGCAGTTCCTGACGCACGTCGTCACCGAGGGCTTTGATCCGGGTGCCGTACACGTGTTGCAGGCGCCGGGGCACCGGCAGCGGTACCGAGGCATCGGGCGAGCCGAGGAGCCGCTCGGCCCCGCCTCCCGTGCGGTCGCCGTCGATGTGGGCGGAGAGTTCGAGCAGTGCCAGTGGGTTGCCCCGGGCCTGGTCCAGCACCAGACGGCGGACGTGTGTGTCCAGGCCCGGGCGGCGCAGGTCGAGCAGTCGTCGCGCGGCCTCGTCAGGGAGGGAACCGACCGGCAGTACCGGCAGGGCGGCGGTGTCGAAACCCGACGCCACGTCCGAGCGCAGGCCGACGAGGAGTTTCACCGAGCCGCCGTTGAGCCGGCGCCCCACGAACCCGATCACCGCGACACTGGAGGCGTCCAGCCACTGGCCGTCGTCGAGGAGCAGCAGCAGCGGCCTCGCCGAGGAGACCAGGGACAGCAGGTCGAGGACGGCGATGCCGAGCGACATCACGGACGGTGGCTTTCCGCCACTGCGCCCGAAGACGGTGGCGAACACGTCACGGTGCACCTGGTCAAGGCCGTCGACGGAGGGAAGCAGGGGGTGGACCAGCTGGTGCAGGCCCGCGAACGGCAGCCCGGACTCCGCCTCGACCCCCGCGGCCCGGATCACCCCGTGTCCCGCCCCTGATGCCAGCTTGGCGACATGGTCGAGCAGGGCGCTCTTGCCCACCCCCGTCTCCCCTCTGAGGACGAGGGCCTGCCTCTCCACGGCCGTCACGAACGCGGACAACTGCCGCAGCTCGTCGTCCCGGCCGATCATCGTTACGAGCGACTCCACGGCGCCCCACTCCCTTTCCCACCGGACCCGCCTCGTGCGTTCACTTTCCGAGCCTATGTGTGCACAGTCCTGATCTCACGGCGAACAGTCCTGCTCTCATGGTGAAGAGAACGGAAATACGTAGGCGCGGATCGCGTGAGCGAGTGTGACGCGATGGTGTGAGCGACTGTATGGGGAGGACGTGGAAGCGGTGGGACGGCAGCGGGCCGCCGTAGTGGTTGCTCCCGGCGGCCCGCTGCGGGTTCGATCGCGCGGCTTCCCGCGCTCAGCGCATGGGCTAGTGAGCGCTTCCCGTGGTGGCCGGGGGGAGTTCCACCTGGACGCCGGGGTCGCCGGCGTCCGCGGTGTAGTCCTCCGGCCGGGTCTCGTCCACGCCCTCGGGGGCCTTGACGGCCTTCAGGACGAGGGTGAGGATCACGGTCACCGCCACGTTCAGGACGAACGCGGTGAGGCCGATGTAGCCGATCTCCCCGATGCCGGGGATCTCCTTCGCGGAGCCGCCGAAGTGCTTCTGCGTCGGCGAGGCCACGCCGTACGCCGCGACTGTGCCGTAGATCATGCCGACCGCCCAGCCGGCGAGCAGTGCCCAGCGGTGGAACCAGC
>NZ_BMUI01000096.1 GCF_014650115.1 Streptomyces olivaceoviridis
CGACCTGTCCGGCGGCGGACAGCCCCACCGTGACGGGTACGTCGACGATCTTGCCGTCGCGCTGCACCCGCACCCGGGCCCGCCCGTCGGCGGTGGTGTGCACGGCCGCCACCGGCACCACCAGCGCGGTGCCCTTCGAGGAACGGAGACCCATGGTGATCTTGGCGGATCCACCCGCCTGGCCCCGCAGCGCGCCCGGCTCCGGCACCGAGACGGTCACCGGCACGGTCGCGGACGCGTCGGCGGAGTCGCTGCCGGAACCGGTGTCGCCCTGCGCCGAGGTGCCGATCCTCGTCACCACACCGGCGGCCTGGTGTCCGTCCGGGGTCTCGACGCGGGCCGCCATGCCCTGGTGCAACTGAGCGGCGTCCGCCGCCGGCATCTCGGCGTGCACCTCGATGTCCGAACTGGTCACGGTGGCGACCGGGCCGTCGGGGGCGGTGCCGACACGTGCCGTCACCTTGTCGACCCGCACCGGGAGGTTCGGCAGGAACACCACCTCGCCGGCCGGCACCTTCGTGCCGTAGGACGACAGGAACTCGCTGAGCGCACGGTTGGCCCGGTTGAGCTGGTCGCGTGCTGACTTCAGCCGAAGGCTGTGCTCGGCGTCCGAGGCCGGCGCCGCGGACGCGTCCCCGGACGCGCCCTGGCCGCCCTGTGCCTGCAGCAGGGCGAGCTGGGCCTGTGTGACGGCCTCCTCCAGATCACCGCGTTCCTTATCGTCCTGCGCGCTGGGCGTCTGCGGCTCGTACCCCTTGCTCTCGTACCACTTGGCCACGGCAGTGGCGGTGCCCGGTCCGAAGTGGCCGTTGACGCCTCCCGGGTCGTGTCCCAGCCTGCGCAGGGCCATCTGCAGCTGGCGGACGTCGTCACCCGAGATGCCGGGGGTGAGCGTGCGGTACATCGGCACGGAACCACTGAGCACGAACACCGGGCGTCCGCTGATCTGCATCAGGACGCTGCCCTCGTGCAGGGTGGCGCCCTGTTTCGGTGCCCTGGTCACCAGCTGGGCGGCGGGTGCGTCCGACGACGGGCCGGTGGTGGCCACGGCTCCGGCCGGGAGGACCGGCTGCGGGGCACCGAACGCCACGGTGCCCTGGGCTACCACGGTCGCCGTCAGCTTACGGTGCGCCACGGGAACCGTGACCGGTCCGGCCTTGGGCGGCTTGTGCGCGGCGGCGGCGTCGGCAGGGGACTGCATCCCCGTACCCGCGAACCAGCCGCCCGCGCCGACCACGACCACCGCCGCGATGACGACCGTGACCTGCTTGCCACGGGTCTGCGGCATACGGAGTGCGCGCCGTTTCATCCGGTGACGCCTTCGAACGGGTGCTTCGCCAGCTTCGGGAAGTACGCCGCGCGGAAGTTCTTGCCGCAGGTCAGGTCCTTGAGCGCGAGGTCGATCTCCTGGGTCAGCTTCGCGCGCGCCTGCGTTGCGCCGACGCTCTGCACGCCGCCCGCGGGCACCTGGTCGCCCACCTGAAACTTCACCATGTCACCGATGGACGTCGGCTGCGTGGTGGTGACGTTGATCCCGTCCCCGGTCAGGCAGGACGCGTACGACTGGGCGAGGGCCACGAGCTGGGAGTCACCGTTGAGGGCCTGTTGGTTGGCGAGCGCGCGCTCGCGGTCCTCGGCGGTCTGCCGATCGATCTCCGCCTGCGACTTGTCCGGTCCGTAGGCCTTCTCCCTGCCCTTCTTGAGGCAGCCCTCGTTGCCCGTCTTGCCCGCGAGGGCGGACTTCCAGGCCAACTGCTGCGACATCGGCAGGGAGCGAAGGTAGGACGAGTCCGGGTTGGCGGGCCCGTCGTTGTCGAGCTTCGGATCGTTGGGGTAGACGGCCTTCGCCCAGAGGCCGAAGCCGTACTTCTGCCGGTACTTCTTCGCCTCGGCGTAGTCCTGGCCGTCGACGGGGTCGGCGGCGGCCGGCTCGTCCGAGGACACGTGCGGGGTGTAGGTGAATCCCTTGGCCCGCATGCACGCGGCCACGGCGTTCTCCTGGATGTACTTCTTCTTGGTCGCCTCGTCGGCGTCGGCCGGAACCGCCAGCTCGCCGTTGGCCGCGGCAGTCGCGGACGGTTGCCCGTTCTCGCCGGGCGATGCGGAAGAGGTGGCGGAGTCGCCGCTCCCCCCGCATGCCGACACCGAGATGACGCCGATCGCTGCCATCGTCGGCCAGATGAGGCGCTTCTTGATTCTGTGAGTCATGTGTATCCACCTGGTGTGTCTGGGGCGGCACGGGTGTCGCCGTCCCGTTCGATTGCCTCAACAGGGCGGGAGGCGGGGCGGGTTGTACCGCGTCTTCACATGTGACATAGGGCACGTTTCAAGCTGTCGGCTACCGGTGAGGGCCGGCAACCGT
>NZ_BMUI01000097.1 GCF_014650115.1 Streptomyces olivaceoviridis
ACAGCGGGGACTGGTTCAACGCCATCCACTGGAACTGCGCCGACGGCAACGGCTTCGGGCGCGGACTGCCCCCGGCCGCCGACAACGCCTCCACGTGGGACTACGCCCGGCCGCTGCTCACGAGCGTGAAGGTCGGCTGTGAGCAGATCACCGGCGCCTCGGCCGCCTACCGCGACCTGCTGAAGATCCGCACCACCGAGAAGGCGTTCTCCCTCGGGACGGCCGCGCGGGTGCAGGAACAGCTGTCGTTCCCGCTGTCCGGGAAGGACGAGACCCCCGGCGTGATCACCATGCGCCTCGGTGACCTGGTCGTCGTCTTCAACGCCACCCCCGACCGGCAGGAGCAGCGCGTCCCGGCGCTGGCCGGACAGCGCTACCGGCTGCACCCCGTGCAGGCGGCCGGTGCCGACGCGGTGGTGAAGACCTCCGCCTACACGACCGGCACCGGCACCTTCTCCGTGCCGGCGAGGACCGTGGCGGTGTTCACGGCCTGAGTCGACCGGCCCCGTACGGGGCTCGCGCGCACGACGGGTGCCCCTCGCTCGGCGAAGGGCACCCGTTCGGTCGTGGCCTCTCAGGAGAGGCGAACCCCGTTGGCGGCGAGCAGCGCTCCGTTGGCGGCCCGCTGCGTGGCGATGAGCTGGGCGCGCAGGGCGGCCGGGATGCGCTCGCGGTCGCGGGGATCGACCGTGAACGCCGGGTCGTCCGCCAGTTCGGGATGCGCCGACTTCTGCGCGTCCGTGAGCTTCGACGGGATCAGCCGCAGCCAGTACCCCTCGTCGGACAGCGCGCCGTCCTTGACGGTGATGCCGCCCTGGGGGGCGTAGACGAGCTGCTGGCTGGTGGAGTCGGTGGCCTTCGCCTTCCACACGACCGTGTCCGTGTCGATCCACCGGGCCTTGGCCGTGTCGATGTCCAGGTCGGGTGCGCTGCCCACCGTCGGCAGCAGGTAGTCGCTGTCGCCTGCGATCAGCCAGGTCTCCTTGCCGTAGGTGGCGAAGTCCAGCGACCGGTCGGCGGCGATGTCCTTCTCGTCGCCCTTGTGGACGATGTAGCTGAGCGAGGTCGCGCCGTCGGCGAGCGGCACCTCGAAGGTCACGCCGAAGGCGTCCCTGCCGGTCGGGGTGAGCGGCGCCGACCAGTCCGTGGGGTGTTCGGCCCCGGTCCAGGTGTGCAGGCCCCAGCCGTCGTAGTCGCCGTCGGCCCGGTGGTAGTGGATCACGGCCTTGGTCGCGTCGGGGGCCGGGTAGGCGCCGGACGGTGCCGTGTCCGACTGGCCGTCGTCGTCCTGCCGGATCCAGACCTCGCCCGTCTTGTCCAGGTCGATGGTGCGCTGGGGGCCGTCGGCGGTGCCGTTCCCGGTGACCGTGTACGTCAGGCTCCGCGCCCCGTCCTCCGGCTTGACCCAGGCGAACGCGCCGTAAGCGTCGCGCCCGGTGAACTCGGCCGACTGGCCGCCGGATTCGAGTCGCCGGCCGGTGTAGTCGCCGTCCGGGCGCTGGTAGTGCACCACGGCGTAGTCGCGGTGCAGGGCGCTCGGCGGCTGCGGGGCCGCCGGCCGGCCGGCCGTGGTGGTGGCGAGGTCGCTCGCGGTGCGGCCCGCGAGGTCGACGGCCACGGCCTTGTAGCGCAGGGGTGTGCCCTGCTCGATGGTGTCGGGCAGGTGCTGTGTGACCTTGTACGGGGCGTGGTCGGCGGTGCCGAGGATCTGCCACGGGCCGTTGCCGGCCTGGGCGGCGAAGACGACGCGGTTCAGGCCGCCGCCGCTGACGTCCGCGGAGATGTCGACGTCCCCGGTCGCGCCCGCCGTGGGGGCCTTGAGTTCCAGGGCCGGCCGGCTGACCGGCGTACCGAGCCGCTGTGTCGCCCGCAGCACCACGGACGACAGGGGCGGGACGGTGACGGTCACCCGGGTGTCGGCGCCGCTGGTCACCGTGCCGGTGGTGCCGTACAGGCCCCGGTAGGCGCGACCCGCGGCGCCCGTGGGAATCCGCACGGTCCGCGCCCGGGTGGCGTTGTTGAAGGCGACCAGGTAGTCGCGTCCCGCGCGGACGTCGGTCCGGGAG
>NZ_BMUI01000098.1 GCF_014650115.1 Streptomyces olivaceoviridis
GTCTTAACGATAGTTTCACGGATTGTGATGTGTGTATTACTGAAGACAGTCCAACAAACAGCCAGCTATCCGGTGGGTTACAAACAAGACTGAGAAACAAGAATTGCGCGCTTATGCAAGAAGGATTAATTAGATGTGAGGCTTAGATTGATAACCCTGCTCCTACACCGAGGCCACCGAGGCCAACACCTGCTCCTACACCGAGGCCACCAAGGCCAACACCTGCTCCTACACCAAGGCCGCCCAGTCCGACACCTGCTCCTACACCGAGGCCGCCCAGTCCAACACCTGCTCCGACACCAAGGCCGCCTAGCCCAACACCTGCTCCTACACCGAGACCGCCCAGCCCAACACCAACGCCGCCAAGACCTCCTAGGCCAACTCCAGCGTTAAATCCGACGCCGCCACCGAATCCCATACCAGGGCCGTACGCTGGACGCGGGTAGGCAAATCCACCGTGAGCCGGTCCGTAGGCGAATCCGCCGGATGGGTAGAATGCACCGTATCCTCCGGGGTAGCCTGCGCCATGAGCTGGTCTACCGTACCCTTGGGCATGAGCTCGCGCGTTGGCCTCAGCGAAAGCATCGGCGTCGCTGGAGCCTTGGTACTGGGGAGGAGGGAATTGAGGCATCTGCCCGCCTGGTGGGCTTTGGAAGGATGGCATTTGGGGCATTTGAGGTGGACCGTTAGGGCCTGGTTGAGAGGAGCCGGAGGTCATCGGAGGTTGCCCTGCGGAGGGGCCATTAGGCTGAGCTCCGGACGGGCCCATCGGCGGCAGGGATGGAGAAGATTGATCCATGGGAGGGCTTCCACCCGGCTGAGATGCAGATGGCATTGACGGGCCAGTTGGGCCAGCAGGTTGACCACCAGACTGAGGTGAAGAAGGCATTGGGGGCTGACCACCGAACTGCGGGGGGAATGAAGTTGGGGGTCCGTTCATGCTGGTAGATTGACCAGCTTGCGGAGGGGATTGCATCGACGCGCCGTTGAATGGGGGCTGGCTGCTGGATGGGAACCCAGGGGGTCCCATTGATTGGGAGTCCTGGGATCCAGGGAACCCGGGCATCGAGGGTTGATCTGATTCGGTTTGGGAAGAAGGTGTGGTCATTGGGCCCTGCGGGCCGGTAGGGCCAGCGGAGCTAGAGCCGGAAGAGGCGTTCGACTGGCTGGATGAGGAAGATACCGATGGGCCTGTGGGGGCTGGGCCTGCTGAAGGACCACTTGGGAAAGGGCCGACAATGGGAGAACCTGGAGCACCTGAGAATGACATGTCACCGAAGTCATCGCCTGAAAAGTCAACCGGGCCAGAGATACCTGTAGGAAGGTTACCGTTAGGACCGGGGAAGCCATTCCCAGCTGCGTTTGCTCCCGTGTTGGCTGCCGCATTAGCGTTGGCGTTGGCCGATGATGTGGATGGCGATGCAACAGGGACAGTGGGTGTCCCGGCCGATTGCGCGGCTTGAGCAGCAGCTGCTGCTGATGCATTAGCGCTGGCCGATGCTGACGGGGCCTGGCCAACTGTTTGGATGGGATGAGGAGCCGACTGGGACTGGGCTTTCGCAGAGGCGGCGGCTTGAGCCTTGGCTTCAGCCGACACTGACGGCAGAGGTCCAGGAGTTGGGGTCGGCCCGGACCATGTTGAGTGAGCATGCGCGGCCGCAGAAGCGCTAGCAGAAGCGTCACTGGACGAAGAGGGGTCGTCCTTGGAGGCTCTACGGTCAATGGACACCGGCGATGAAGTAACACCGGTGAAGAAGGCAAACGCAACGGCGAGGGTGATGAACTGCATGTTGATAGTAGCGAGGTTGTGGGAGTAGAGTGAAAGATTCAAGCAAAAGACGCGGAATTAGGAGAGCAAAGTCTGTACCTGACAGAAATTTTAATAGGTTTGAAATAAAGATACTAGTGGGTGATTGATC
>NZ_BMUI01000099.1 GCF_014650115.1 Streptomyces olivaceoviridis
GAAAATGAACCACGGCTGCGAGAAAGTTGCATAACATTGTCCAGGAAGTTATACAGGTAAAGGAAGACTGTGCACATGCGAAGAGAAGAAAAGAGACAAAACGGTGCACATGGCTACATGGCGAGTTACATGGCGTGGAGCCTGAAGAGGCAAGGGAGTCTCCCTAGCGAGGGTAACAACAGAAAAAGCAATGATCTACTTCTTCTGGAAGGCCGACTGTTGGAAGACTGGACCGAGCGAGGGCATGATGGGCTGCATGACCGAGGCGAAGTCCTGGGGGAAGATGCTGGTGGAGCTGACAGCCGAAGAGGCTGAGGTCCGTTGGTAGAACTGCTGGAACGACGAGCTGAGCGACGCCAAGGGAGACGCGATTTGGCTCAAGGCATCTCCGCCAAAGCTGGTCTGCAGCGAGCTCACAAAGTTGGTGAATTGGCTAAAGGTGCTCGAGGCGATGCTACCGAATTGGCCCGGGCTTTTGAAGCAGGTGCCGCAGTTGTTGGCTTGGCTCAGGACGGCCTGGAAGGACCGGGCGAGTTGCTGGCATCGCTGGAACGCGATGTCGCGAGTGAGCTGGCCGGCCGCGAGCTGAGACTGGAAGCCGCCGATGAGCCCGTTCAAGCTTTGGAAGCTGGAGCTGACCGACGAGACGCTCGAGCTCTGCTGGCTGGACGAGAAGCTGCTGCCGCCGGCGCCGAACCCACCAGCCTGGAAATTGTTGCTGCTGGATTGCTGGTTGAAACTGTTGGCGCTAAACTGCTGGACAACCGAGGGCATGATGCCTTGGAAGACCGGGCCGAAGTTCTGCGGGATGAGGCTGCTGGTGCTGATCGCAGAGGAAGCGGACGTCCTCTGGAAGAACTGCTGGAAGGACGAGGTGAGACCCGACAAGGGAGACGCGATTCGGCTGAAGGCGCTTCCATCAAAGCTGGATTGCAACGAGCTCACAAAGTTGGTGAATTGGCTAAAGGTGCTCGAGGCGATGCTACCGAATTGGCCCGGGTCGTTGAAGCAAATGCCACAGTTGTTGGCTTGGCTCAGGACGGCCTGGAAGGACCGGGCAAGTTGCTGGCATCGCTGGAACGCGAGGTCCCGAGTGAGCTGGCCGGCCGCGAGCTGGGATTGGAAGCCGCCGATAAGCCCATTCAAGCTTTGGAAGCTGGAGCTGACCGACGAGACGCTCGAGCTCTGCTGGCTGGACGAGAAGCTGCTGCCGCCGGCGCCGAACCCACCGAGACCTCCAGCTTGGTATCCCCCAGCCTGGAAGCTGTTGGCATTCGCGCTGTTGGCACTCATAGCATTGTAGCCGCCGCCTTGAAAGTTACCGAAGCCGGCCGCTCCGCCAAAGCCTGGGTCAACATCACCGCCGAACGCGAGTCCATTTCCAAGACCGCCATTGTAAACAGAGCCCGAGTTGTGGCTGTTAACAGAGTTGCTGGTGTCGGAGCTGCTCATGCTATTGCTCCATGGGGTGGAGGACGCTTGCGAGGCGTGGCTCCGATCAGCACTGGCGGCGTCTTGCGAGTATTGGGCGAAGCCACGAGGAGCGTGAGTGGTGGGGGTAGCAAAGGCAGCGGTGGCCAAAAGGCAAGCAACGTAAACAGTGGACAACATGGCGGCGGGTGTGGGGGGTTTTGCTGGTTGAAAGGAAAGACTGGTGGAGGGAAGGAATTCCGGTGTGGTAGGTGCTATGTACAAAGTGGT
>NZ_BMUI01000100.1 GCF_014650115.1 Streptomyces olivaceoviridis
ATTTTTGCTAAAGTTTCATTTACGCCTAATTAACATCGAGTAGACCCTGTTATTGTGAGAATTCTTAATTCAAGAGTTATAGGGAGGGACTTATGTCACCACAAACAGAAACTAAAGCAGGTGTTGGATTTAAAGCTGGTGTTAAAGATTATAAATTGACTTACTACACCCCAGAGTATGAAACTAAGGATACTGATATCTTGGCAGCATTCCGAGTAAGTCCTCAGCCTGGGGTTCCGCCCGAAGAAGCAGGGGCTGCAGTAGCTGCCGAATCTTCTACTGGTACATGGACAACTGTTTGGACTGATGGACTTACCAGTCTTGATCGTTACAAAGGACGATGCTATCACATCGAGCCTGTTGCTGGGGAAGACAGCCAATGGATCTGTTATGTAGCTTATCCATTAGACCTATTTGAAGAGGGTTCCGTTACTAACATGTTTACTTCCATTGTAGGTAACGTATTTGGTTTCAAAGCCCTACGTGCTCTACGTTTGGAGGATCTACGAATTCCCCCTACTTATTCAAAAACTTTCCAAGGCCCGCCTCATGGTATCCAAGTTGAAAGAGATAAGTTGAACAAGTATGGTCGTCCTTTATTGGGATGTACTATTAAACCAAAATTGGGATTATCCGCAAAAAATTATGGTAGAGCGTGTTATGAGTGTCTACGTGGTGGACTTGATTTTACCAAAGATGATGAAAACGTAAACTCACAACCATTTATGCGCTGGAGAGACCGTTTTGTCTTTTGTGCCGAAGCTATTTATAAATCACAGGCCGAAACCGGTGAAATCAAGGGGCATTACTTGAATGCGACTGCGGGTACATGTGAAGAAATGATTAAGAGAGCTGTATTTGCAAGAGAATTAGGGGTTCCTATTGTAATGCATGACTACTTAACTGGGGGATTCACCGCAAATACTACTTTGGCTCATTATTGCCGCGACAATGGCCTACTTCTTCACATTCACCGTGCAATGCATGCAGTTATTGATAGACAGAAAAATCATGGTATGCATTTCCGTGTATTAGCTAAAGCATTGCGTATGTCTGGGGGAGATCATATCCACTCCGGTACAGTAGTAGGTAAGTTAGAAGGGGAACGCGAAATGACTTTAGGTTTTGTTGATTTATTGCGCGATGATTTTATTGAAAAAGATCGTGCTCGCGGTATCTTTTTCACTCAGGACTGGGTATCCATGCCAGGTGTTATACCGGTAGCTTCAGGTGGTATTCATGTTTGGCATATGCCAGCTCTGACCGAAATCTTTGGGGACGATTCTGTATTACAATTTGGTGGAGGAACTTTAGGACATCCTTGGGGAAATGCACCTGGTGCAGCAGCTAATCGAGTGGCTTTAGAAGCCTGTGTACAAGCTCGTAACGAAGGGCGCGATCTTGCTCGCGAAGGTAATGAAATTATCCGAGCAGCTTGCAAATGGAGTCCTGAACTAGCCGCAGCTTGTGAAGTATGGAAGGCGATCAAATTCGAGTTCGAGCCGGTAGATACTATTGATAAGTAGATAAAACTAAAGATAAAGAAGAGAAGGTATAAATAAAAAAGAAACGAAATAAAAAGAGAAAAAAATAAGTTATGAAATGCAGTAATTCTTCTTTATTCTTCTAATTGATTGCAATTAAACTCGGC
>NZ_BMUI01000102.1 GCF_014650115.1 Streptomyces olivaceoviridis
GCTGCTGGCGGGCAGGGCAGTAGCCCGACTGTCGTGTCGGGTGAGCGCCGGATTCCACTGTTCCGGAGACGATGGTGCTGCTCGCAGGGACGGGAAAGCTACTGTTCAGACCGGGTGGGGCAGTTGTTCGAGCCGTTCGAGGGCGCTGGTGACGACATGGGTCCATGGCCAGTGGCGGGCGAGGCGGAGGATCTGGCGGCGGCCGGTGGTGACGAACTGGCCGGCCGAGCTGAACAGGCGGAGCCGCAGGCGGCGGGGCTCCCAGAGGCGGGTCTGGCCGCTCAGGGCAAGCATCGGCATCCAGGCCAACAGGTCGAGTGCGATCTGGACGATCTCCAGCCAGACCCTGTTCTGCGCGGTGTCGTGCAGGGGCAGATTCCGCAGGCCGGTCGCGCGGGCAGCTCGGATGCGGTCCTCGGCCCGTGCCCGCAGGCGGTGGCGGAGTTCGAGTTCGGCGATGGGCCGGCTGGTGGTGTTGGTGGCGAAGCACGTGATCCGCATGCCGTCGGCGTCTGTGATCCTCAGCTGGGCACCGGGGTGCGGCCGTTCCTTTCGAACGATCAGCCGCATGCCCCTCGGCCAGCCGTCGAGCATGCCGCCGGTGAGTTCGGCGACCCAGGCCCCGTCGCGGATCTCTCCATCGGGCTCGACGGCCGGCGTCCATGCCGCGGGCGGCACCTTGAGTACGGCCTGGTGGATTGCGTCGGTGATGGTCATGCCGACCGAGTACGACAGCCACCGGCCGCGTTTCGCGAGCCAGGCCACGAACTCGTGGGTGCCGCCCGCGGAGTCGGTGCGGATCAGCGTCCGGCGCCCGCGCCGATAGGACTTGGGCAGCTGAGTCAGGGCCAGTTGGGTGGCGGTGATGTGATCGGCGGCGGTATTGCTGCCTGCGTTCCCGGGCCTGAGCAGAGCGGCCACCGGCTCGCCGGACCCGCCCTTCCCGTGGTCGACGAAGCCCATCAGCGGGTGGTGGCCAAAGGTCTTCTTCCAGGTCGCAGCCGTGTCTTCCTTGTCGGAGTGCGAGACCACCAGGACGCCGTCCAGGTCCACGGTCACAGTCCCGGTCGCATCCGGCGCACCCTGCTGGGCCAACTTCCATACATGCTGACGCACTTGGGACCGCGCGCTGCGGATCGCGTTCAAGGCGCGGTGGCCGCCCGCGGCGAGCGTGTCGATCAGCCGGGAGACCGTCGGGTCCGAGGCCACCGGCCCGAACACGGCCGGCTCGGCCCGCAGCATGCCGACATCGGCCAGGCAGTCGCCGCCGAGGGCGACCGCGAGCGCCACATCCAGCAGGATCTTGCCGGGATCATGCACCGCCCGCGGCTTGCGCCAGGGCGCCAGAGCCCCCGATATCGCAGTATCCAGGCCCGTCTTGCGGACCGTCTCCACCAGCAGCACGGCCCCGGCCTGCGAGACCACTCCACGACCGCTGCCCTCAACGCGGACACGCGGGTACGACCCGATACGCTTCTTCACCTGAGAAGTGCTTCTTTCCACGGCACGATCTGGACCCTCGACAAGTCCTATCGTTCCAGGTCAGGAG
>NZ_BMUI01000103.1 GCF_014650115.1 Streptomyces olivaceoviridis
GCACCAGGAACCGATGAAGGACGTGGGAGGCCACGATAGTCCCCGGGGAGTCGTCAACCAGGCTTTGATCCGGGGGTTTCCGAATGGGGAAACCCGGCAGTCGTCATGGGCTGTCACCCGCTGCTGAACACATAGGCAGTGTGGAGGGAACGCGGGGAAGTGAAACATCTCAGTACCCGCAGGAAGAGAAAACAACCGTGATTCCGGGAGTAGTGGCGAGCGAAACCGGATGAGGCCAAACCGTATGCGTGTGAGACCCGGCAGGGGTTGCGTATGCGGGGTTGTGGGATCTCTCTTCCACGGTCTGCCGGCCGTGGGACGAGTCAGAAACCGTTGATGTAGGCGAAGGACATGCGAAAGGTCCGGCGTAGAGGGTAAGACCCCCGTAGTCGAAACGTCAGCGGCTCGTTTGAGAGACACCCAAGTAGCACGGGGCCCGAGAAATCCCGTGTGAATCTGGCGGGACCACCCGCTAAGCCTAAATATTCCCTGGTGACCGATAGCGGATAGTACCGTGAGGGAATGGTGAAAAGTACCGCGGGAGCGGAGTGAAATAGTACCTGAAACCGTGTGCCTACAAGCCGTGGGAGCGTCGGAAGCACTTCGGTGCTTCTCGTGACTGCGTGCCTTTTGAAGAATGAGCCTGCGAGTTTGCGGTGTGTTGCGAGGTTAACCCGGGTGGGGAAGCCGTAGCGAAAGCGAGTCCGAATAGGGCGTTTCAGTAGCATGCTCAAGACCCGAAGCGGAGTGATCTAGCCATGGGCAGGTTGAAGCGGAGGTAAGACTTCGTGGAGGACCGAACCCACCAGGGTTGAAAACCTGGGGGATGACCTGTGGTTAGGGGTGAAAGGCCAATCAAACTCCGTGATAGCTGGTTCTCCCCGAAATGCATTTAGGTGCAGCGTCGTGTGTTTCTTGCCGGAGGTAGAGCACTGGATAGGCGATGGGCCCTACCGGGTTACTGACCTTAGCCAAACTCCGAATGCCGGTAAGTGAGAGCGCGGCAGTGAGACTGTGGGGGATAAGCTCCATGGTCGAGAGGGAAACAGCCCAGAGCATCGACTAAGGCCCCTAAGCGTACGCTAAGTGGGAAAGGATGTGGAGTCGCACAGACAACCAGGAGGTTGGCTTAGAAGCAGCCACCCTTGAAAGAGTGCGTAATAGCTCACTGGTCTAGTGATTCCGCGCCGATAATGTAGCGGGGCTCAAGCGTACCGCCGAAGTCGTGTCATTCACATGTAAGCCCCAACGGGTGTGTGGATGGGTAGGGGAGCGTCGTCTGCCGGGTGAAGCGGCACTGGAAGGTAGTCGTGGACGGTTGACGAGTGAGAATGCAGGCATGAGTAGCGATACAAACGTGAGAAACGTTTGCGCCGATTGACTAAGGGTTCCTGGGTCAAGCTGATCTGCCCAGGGTAAGTCGGGACCTAAGGCGAGGCCGACAGGCGTAGTCGATGGATAACCGGTTGATATTCCGGTACCCGCTGTGAAGCGTCAAACAT
>NZ_BMUI01000104.1 GCF_014650115.1 Streptomyces olivaceoviridis
ACGGCCCCGGCACCGATCGGGGACGTCCTCGTGCTGGTAACGGTGAACCCGGCCGGGGTGGCGGTCACGCGGTTCCCGGAGACACCGGTACCGGAGACCACCGAGGCGCCGGCCGAGCCGGTGCCGTGAACCTTGGCGGCGGGCGCACCGGACGGCTTGCCGTGAGCCGTGGCGGTGGGCTGGGGGGTGCCGGTCGCAGCGCTGGCCGCTCCCCCAGCCGTCGCGATGGCTGTGGCGGTGGCCGCGATGAGCATGATCGGGCGGATACGCATGAATCAGTGTCCTTTCCTGCGGGCGTCCGGTTGATGCCCGCACCCCTGTACGCCCCTCGGTGCGCGTGCGGTCGCACCCCGGACACGTGGTCCATGTCACAGGACGTGGGCGCGACCTGGGGACGGCGCTCGTGCGTACAGGCTTGAGCGGCGCGAGGCTCCGCCCGGGAGGCACGGCTCCACCGCCGTGGTCGAGGAGTGCTTCCCGGCGAACCGCCTGTGATGCGAGCCGATCGACAGCACCAGGAGAGAAGCCGTTGATGACGCCACAGGAGTTCGACGCGTTCTACGCAGCGTCCTTCTCCCGCCTGACCGGGCAGCTCTACGCGATGACCAGCGACTGGTCCGAAGCACAGGACGTGGTCCAGGAGGCCTTCATCCGCGCGTGGGACCGAAGGCGCACGTTCGACCCCGACGATGCCGCGGAAGCCTGGATCCGGACCACCGCCCGGCGGCTGGCCATCTCACGTTGGCGACGTCTGGCCCGGGGTCTGCATCTGGCCGGACGCCACCACCATGAACCCCGCACCGTCGAGCCGCCCACTGAGGAGTACTTGATGCTGGTCATCGCGCTCCGCGACCTGCCCGAGGCGCAGCGCAGCGCCATTGTCCTGCACCACATGTGCGACCTTTCCATCGAGCAGGTCGCGGCCGAGACCGGCGCCAGCGTCAGTGCTGTCAAGAGCCGCCTCGCCCGCGGGCGGACCGCGCTGGCGGCCCGGCTCGGCGACCAGCCCCCGACCAGCGAGGAAGGACGACTCCATGTCTGATCCCCTCCACGACACCCTGGGCGACCGGCTGCGGCTGCTCGGCACGCAGATGCCGGCACCGACCCTGCCCGCCGCGGAGATCCGCCGACGCGCCGACCGGCGCCGCCACCGCCGGCACGCCCTGGGCGCGACCGCGGCCTGCACCGCTGCAGCCCTGTGCCTGGCTCTCCCGTCCGTGCTGCACTCACCCGGCCCACGGCACGGAGCAGCCCCCACGGACGCCTCCTCCGTGTCAACTTCCCCCCGCCCCCCGGCCGGGTTCACCGTTACCAGCACGAGGACGTCCCCGATCGGTGCCGGGGCCGT
>NZ_BMUI01000105.1 GCF_014650115.1 Streptomyces olivaceoviridis
CATGCCTTCGAGGAGGCCGTGAAGCAGGCGCTCCGGGACCCTCGGATCGACCGCCGTGGAAACGACCGGCGACCATGAGTGACGGCCGAGGCGGCAATCGCACTGGCATGCGAGTGCCGCCTCAACCGCCTGATGGCTACCACAGGGTTGGACGTCGCTGTGAGTAGCCGTGCCCATGTCCCACTCACGAACAGGAGCACTTCCAGTATGAGCGATAACGAGTCCCCAACCGAAGCCAACGACGGCCACGACACAGCTCGGCTGTGGATGTACGGCAGCGCCCTTGCAGCAGGTGTCCTGCTGATCCTCGTGGGCCATACGTCACCCCTTGAGACTTCGGGCTTCGTCTCACCGTTCCTCGTCGTGTTTGAGCAGCGTCGATAACTGTAGGTGCCGGTCGCTCCATTGAGGGGCGACCGGCACGCTTATACGAGCCCCTGACACCCCGTACAAGAAGTCCCGCAACCAGCTGAGCGGACTCTTCCCTCCTGGGCCCATTAGGCCGGCCAAGACGCGCTGCTCGGTGACGAGAGACCCACCACCGTCAGGGTGACGAATCCACACCGATTCCCTGTCGTAGACGCACTTACCTTGTCACCGAAGCAACTGAGACCGATGGGGTCATCGGAGCGGGTACCGGTCAGAGCTCCCCACGCTCTAGCAGATCCCGGATCGCGTCCTCCTGGCGGCGCAAGACCACCCGGCCGTCGCCATCGCTATGGGCCACGAGCAGGGAGCCGGGATCCAAGCCGGCCTCGGCCAGGATGCCAAGCGGGATCTCAACCGCCCCGTTCCCCCCAAGCCGGACTTCCGCAGGTTCCCTGATCACCCCCTCAGGATGCCACGATCCTGGCCCGTCGGCCGCTCGTCCGCTTCTCACACGATCCGAACATGGTCAGATCCGGGCGACGAACGATCTAAATTAGGACAGTTTTCTTCAACTTGGCATAGTCGCTTGTGACTTCATATGTCTACGTCCGATGCTGCTGGGGTTCGAAGAAGCAGAAGACGTCCGGCCATGGCGTCGTGCCATGGCGGCTTCTGACTCGCGAACCTTGGAGATCCCGTGGACGCGTACGTCCTCCGGGCCGGTTTGGCATGTCCGCCCGGACCGGCACGCCCTTCTGAGTCATCTCGGCTCTCGCCATGCTCAACGTGCAGGAGCAGGCGCCCCGTTCCCCTACCGTTGCTCACTGCGGAACGCGTCAGGTTCGACGGGGAGGCGCGGTGACCAAGCCCCCGTTCGAGCCGAGTGTTGCCCAGCAGACCGCCCTCGTTGACCACCTCGTCAACGCGGTGGTCACCGACGCGACC
>NZ_BMUI01000106.1 GCF_014650115.1 Streptomyces olivaceoviridis
AGCCTCTAGCGAGTTTCATGGCGGCCCGTACCCTAAACCGACTCAGGTGGTCAGGTAGAGAATACCGAGGCGTTCGGGTGAACTATGGTTAAGGAACTCGGCAAAATGCCCCCGTAACTTCGGGAGAAGGGGGGCCACGCTTGGTGATCGGATTTACTCCGTGAGCTGGGGGTGGCCGCAGAGACCAGCGAGAAGCGACTGTTTACTAAAAACACAGGTCCGTGCGAAGCCGTAAGGCGATGTATACGGACTGACGCCTGCCCGGTGCTGGAACGTTAAGGGGACCGGTTAGCTCACTTTCGGGTGGGCGAAGCTGAGAACTTAAGCGCCAGTAAACGGCGGTGGTAACTATAACCATCCTAAGGTAGCGAAATTCCTTGTCGGGTAAGTTCCGACCTGCACGAATGGCGTAACGACTTCTCGACTGTCTCAACCATAGGCCCGGTGAAATTGCACTACGAGTAAAGATGCTCGTTTCGCGCAGCAGGACGGAAAGACCCCGGGACCTTTACTATAGTTTGATATTGGTGTTCGGTTCGGCTTGTGTAGGATAGCTGGGAGACTGTGAAGCAGGCACGCCAGTGTTTGTGGAGTCGTCGTTGAAATACCAGTCTGGTCGTGCTGGATGTCTAACCTGGGTCCGTGATCCGGATCAGGGACAGTGTCTGATGGGTAGTTTAACTGGGGCGGTTGCCTCCTAAAGGGTAACGGAGGCGCCCAAAGGTTCCCTCAGCCTGGTTGGCAATCAGGTGTTGAGTGTAAGTGCACAAGGGAGCTTGACTGTGAGACCGACGGGTCGAGCAGGGACGAAAGTCGGGACTAGTGATCCGGCGGTGGCTTGTGGAAGCGCCGTCGCTCAACGGATAAAAGGTACCCCGGGGATAACAGGCTGATCTTCCCCAAGAGTCCATATCGACGGGATGGTTTGGCACCTCGATGTCGGCTCGTCGCATCCTGGGGCTGGAGTCGGTCCCAAGGGTTGGGCTGTTCGCCCATTAAAGCGGTACGCGAGCTGGGTTTAGAACGTCGTGAGACAGTTCGGTCCCTATCCGCTGCGCGCGTAGGAGTCTTGAGAAGGGCTGTCCCTAGTACGAGAGGACCGGGACGGACGAACCTCTGGTGTGCCAGTTGTTCTGCCAAGGGCATGGCTGGTTGGCTACGTTCGGGAGGGATAACCGCTGAAAGCATCTAAGCGGGAAGCCTGCTTCGAGATGAGGACTCCCACCCACTTGATGGGGTAAGGCTCCCAGTAGACGACTGGGTTGATAGGCCAGA
>NZ_BMUI01000107.1 GCF_014650115.1 Streptomyces olivaceoviridis
CGCCGGGCGCGTCCGCGTACCCGGCGGGCGCCCCGTTGTAGTCGACCCCGGCGCCGGTCACCTCCTTGCCGCCGGTGTCCGTGAACCGGTATCCGGCCAGGTTGCCGGTCAATCCGACCTTGATCAGATCCTGGTAGTGCAGCAGCCGCGCCTTCTGCTCGGCCGGGGTGCCGTTCGCGGCGGAGGAGTTGGGGTCGGTGTAGAGGCCGGAGGCGAAGCCCTGCACGCCGGGGTCGGCGTCGAAGGGGCTCCCGCCGCGCACCGCGTCCCGGGCGCGGTCGGAGAAGGTGGCGATGCCGGTGCCGGCCATGTTGGCCTGCGTGGCCTGCACGAACCGGGCGTCGTTCGCGACCTCGCCGAAGTTCCAGCCCTCCCCGTACAGAATGATCTTCCTGCCGTCGACACCGTCCTTCTGCGGGGTCAGCGCGTCCAGGGCCTCGCGGACGGCCAGGATGTTGGCCTTGGGATGGTGGCCCATGAGGTCGAAGCGGAACCCGTCCACCTTGTACTGCCTGGCCCAGGTGACGATGGAGTCCACCACCAGCTTGCCCATCATCGCGTTCTCCGGCGCGGTGTTGGCGCAACAGGTACTGGTGGCCACCGAGCCGTCGGCGAGGAGCCGCTGGTAGTAGCCGGGCACGATCCGGTCCAGCACACTGGTCTCCGCCTGCCCGCTCGCGGCGGTGTGGTTGTAGACGACGTCCATCACGACCCGCAGCCCGTCGCCGTTGAGCGCCTGCACCATCTCGCGGAACTGGACGGTACGGGCCGTGCCGTCCGGATCGGTGGCGTACGAGCCCTCCGGGACCGTGTAGTGGTACGGGTCGTAACCCCAGTTGTAGGCATCCCCGGCAGCGGACTTCGCCACGCACTGCTGCTGCTTGTCGGAGTCGGCCGGGTAGGAGGCCAGGTCACAGTCCGGCCTCGCCTGGTCGGCCCTGCGCTCGGGAATCGTGGCGATGTCGAACGCGGGCAGCAGATGCACGTAGGAAGTACCGGCCTCGGCCAGCGCCCGCAGGTGCTTGGAGCCGTCGCTGTTCCTGTCCGCGAAGGCCAGGTAGGTACCCGGGTGCTTCGCCGTGCGGTCCTCCACGGAGAAATCCCGGATGTGCAGCTCCTGGATCTGCGCATCCTTCAACGGCACCGCCCGGGGCTTGC
>NZ_BMUI01000108.1 GCF_014650115.1 Streptomyces olivaceoviridis
GCGGATCATGGCCCACAGGACGTTCAAGCGGCGGCGCGCGAGAGCCAGCAGCGCTTGCTTGTGTCCCTTCCCCTCGGCTCGCTTGCGTGCGTAGAACGCCTTGGAGGCCGGACAGCTCTTCAGGCTGGAGAGCGCGGAGAGGTACATGGCGTTGAGCAGCCCGCGGTGGAAACGGCGCGGTCTGCGGAGGTTTCCACTGACGCGACCGGAGTCACGCGGGGCAGGTGCCAGGCCGGCGAAGCCGGCGAGCCGGTCGGTGCTGCCGAAGGCGTCCATGTCCCCACCTGTGGCCGCGATGAACACGGCGCCCATCATCTTGCCCATGCCGGGCAGGCTGAGGATCACCTCCGCATCCGGGTGCTCGCGAAACCGGGCCTCGATGAGAGCTTCGACCTCCGCGATCTCCTCATCAAGGGCCATCACCCCCTTCGCGAGACGGACCACCATGGCGGCGGCCAGCTTCTCCCCGGCAAGGGCCGTGTGCTGGGCCTCGGCCGCTTCCACCGCTGTTCTGGCGAGCGTGGCGGCACCTCGGACCTTGCGGTTGCGCAGCCACGTCTCGATCCGCTTGGTCCCGGTGCGGCGGATCGCGGCCGGGGTCTGGTAGCCCGTGAGCAGGATGGCCGGGCCCTTGTTGGTCAGGTCCAGCGATCGTTCCAGTGCCGGGAAGATCTCCAACAGTTGCGCGCGGAGCCGGTTGATCTGGCGAGTGCGGTCGGCCACGAGGTCTGTGCGGCGGGTGGTGAGCGTGCGCAGGTCGACGGCGACTTCGTCGCCGGGCCGCAGCGGGCCCAGGTCCCGGCGCATGCGGGCCTGGTCGGCGATGATGAAGGCGTCCTTGGCGTCCGTCTTGCCCTCGCCTCGGTAGGAAGCAGAGGCGCGGTGCACGGTCAGGCCGGTGATGTAGACCATCGGCTGGTCGTGGCTGAGCAGCAGACCGATCAGCAGCGCGGCGCCACCGCCGTTGAGGTCAACAGCCCACAGCACGTTGGTGTCGAGGGCCAGGACATCACCGATCAGCTCCAGCAGGGCCGACTCATCGTTCAGGACCCGGCGGGACAGCAGCCGTTCGCCGTCTTGGTCGATCACCACGCAGTGGTGATGTTCCTTGCCGATGTCCACTCCGGCCCATATCCGGGGCAC
>NZ_BMUI01000109.1 GCF_014650115.1 Streptomyces olivaceoviridis
ATCTGCGGTCTTGGTCCATTTGAAGGGCCTGGCCTGCTCGTTCCAGGTCTTGATCCAGTTCTCGAGTGCGATCTTGAGCTCGTCGAGTGAGCAGAACACGCCGCGTTCCAGGCAGCGCCGTTCCAGCTCGGCGAACCACCGCTCGACCTGGTTGATCCAGGACGAGTAGGTCGGGGTGAAGTGCAGTTGGAACCGGGGATGTGCGAGCAGCCACTTGTGGACGGCCGGCGCCTTGTGGGCGGAGAGGTTGTCGCAGATCACGTGGACCGCCGGACCGGGATCGGTCTGGCGGTCGATCTCGTCGAGGAAGTCACGGAAGTCGGCCGCCCGGTGCTGCGCCGACACCTTCCCGATCACCTTTCCGGTGGCGGTGTTCAGGGCCGCGAACAGGTCCACGGTGCCGTGCCGGACGTAGTCGAAACTGCGCCGCTCAGGGATGCCGGGGACCATCGGCAGCACCGGGGCAGTCCGTTCCAGGGCCTGAATCTGCGGTTTCTCGTCCACGGCGAAGACCGCAGCGTTCGCCGGCGGGGCGAGGTAGAGCCCGACCACGTCCCGGATCTTGTCAGTCAGCAACGGGTCCGGAGAAATCTTGAACGTCTCCGTCCGCCATGGCTGAAGGCCGAAGGCACGCCATATCCGCAGCACACTCGTCGGCGAGATCCCGACCTGCCGGGCCAGTTCCCGCTTCGACCAGTGCGTACCGCCCGGTGGCGCCTCCTCCAGGGTACGCACCACCACCTCTTCCACCTGGGCATCGGTGATGGTGCGGGGCACCCCGGGCCGGGGGTCGTCGGACAGGCCGTCCAGCCGGTCCCGCAGGAATCTCGTGCGCCACCGCGCCACCGTCTTGCGATCGACGCCCAGCCGCGCTCCAACGGCCGTGTTGTTCCCGCCCGCTGCGCAGGACAGCACGATCTGCGCCCGCTTCGCCAAGCCCTGGGCCGTGGACCGGCGCTTGGCCCAGTTCTGCAGCGTCAGCCGCTCTGTCTCGGACAACACCACCGGCTCCAGCCTGGTATCCCCCATCCCCACAGCACAGCGCGCGACGATGAGGCCCGTCAGCCGAATCCCAAGATCTGA
>NZ_BMUI01000110.1 GCF_014650115.1 Streptomyces olivaceoviridis
GGTCACCGCCTCCGATCCGATGCCGCTGCTGGTGGAACGCGAACGCGCCCTGTACGGCTCGTGGTACGAGTTCTTCCCCCGCTCCGAGGGCACCGCCGAGCAGCCCCACGGCACCTTCCGCACGGCCGCGCGCCGGCTGGGGCCGATCGCGGACATGGGCTTCGACGTCGTCTACCTCCCGCCCGTCCACCCCATCGGCACCACCTTCCGCAAGGGCCGCAACAACACCCTCAACCCCGGCCCCGACGACGTCGGCGTGCCCTGGGCGATCGGCTCCCCCGAAGGCGGCCACGACGCCGTCCACCCCGATCTCGGCACCATCGAGGACTTCGACTTCTTCGTCGCCGAGGCCGGCAAGCTGGGCCTGGAGATCGCGCTGGACTTCGCGTTGCAGTGCTCCCCCGACCACCCCTGGGTGCACAAACACCCCGAGTGGTTCCACCACCGCCCCGACGGCAGCATCGCCTACGCCGAGAACCCGCCGAAGAAGTACCAGGACATCTACCCCATCGCGTTCGACGCCGACATGGACGGCCTGGTCACCGAGACCGTCCGCGTCCTGCGGCACTGGATGGGACACGGCGTGCGGATCTTCCGCGTGGACAACCCGCACACCAAACCGGTGGTGTTCTGGGAACGGGTCATCGCCGAGGTCAACCGCCGCGACCCGGACGTCATCTTCCTCGCGGAGGCCTTCACCCGCCCGGCGATGATGCACACCCTCGCCCAGATCGGCTTCCAGCAGTCCTACACGTACTTCACCTGGCGCAACACCAAGCAGGAGCTCACCGAGTACCTGACGGAGCTGTCGGGCGAGGCGGCGGCCTGGATGCGGCCGAACCTCTTCGCCAACACCCCCGACATCCTGCACGCCTACCTCCAGCACGGCGGACGCCCCGCCTTCGAGGTCCGCGCCGTGCTCGCCGCCACCCTCTCCCCCGCGTGGGGCATCTACTCCGGCTACGAACTGTGCGAGAACACCCCGCTCAAGCAGGGCGGCGAGGAATACCTGGACTCCGAGAAGTACCAGCTCAAACCCCGCGACTGGGAAGCCGCCGCACGCGAGGG
>NZ_BMUI01000111.1 GCF_014650115.1 Streptomyces olivaceoviridis
TGAAAGGTGCTCATGCGTGTGACAGGTGTGAAGCCACCTTCGGGAACAGGAGCGGAATGAGGACGGCGAGGAACGCCGACGCGACCTTCGAGGAGTTCGTGACGGCACGTGGACCCAGACTTCTCCGGGTCGCCTGGCTCCTGACGGGTGACGCACACCTCGCCGAGGACCTGCTACAGACGGTACTGGCGAAGGTGTGGTCCAAGTGGCACAGGATCGGCACGGAGAACCCGGAGGCATACGTACGCAAGGCCCTGGTCAACACCCACCTGTCGTGGTGGCAGCGGCGCTGGCGCGGGGAGATCCCGCACGAACACGGACGGATGCCCGAGAACGCGAGACCCGGCGACCCGTTCGACGCCGTGGACCTCGAACAGTCACTCGCCCTGGTCGTCCGGCGGCTGCCGGCCCGGCAGCGGGCGGTGGTGGTCCTGCGGTACTTCGAGGAACTGAGCGTGCAGGAGACCGCACACGTGCTGGGCTGTCACCCCGGCACCGTGAAGAGCCAGGCCGCCAAGGCACTGAAAACACTGCGAACGGAACTGGAGACCGTGCCCGGGATATGGAAGGAAATCAGTCATGGCCGCCAAGCCGGATGAGGAGCAGTGGAACGAGACGGAGCACGCGGTCCGCAGCCTCCTGGAGGCCGCGGTCCCGGCGCCCCGCCCCTCGTCCGAACGGATGGCCGGCATCCGGCGGAAGGCGCGGCGCCGGCGCCGGCGCAACGCGGCAGCCCTCGGGGCCGCGCTGACCGCCGCCGCCGGCCTTGCCCTCGTGCTGCCGGGACCGCGCGACACCGGCCTGACACACGGGACGGCGTCCACCCCGTCGTCGCCCGTCACGCTTGCCCGCGGCCCCGGCGCACCGGTGCGTCTGCTCGGGCCGGCACGGGCGGTCGAGGTCACACTGCCACGAGGGTGGTACGCCGTGTCCGTCGACGACGCGCGCGGGGGACCGGTCGCGTTCATCGCGTCCCAGCCGCTGTCGCCGCCGGCCCACGGCACGTGCGTGAGCGGCACACCTGACGCCGTGGCCACCTGCCGGC
>NZ_BMUI01000112.1 GCF_014650115.1 Streptomyces olivaceoviridis
AGGATGTCCAGGATGTAGTGGTCATCGCTCGCGTCCTCCACCAGGCGAATACTCATGTTGCTTACCCCGGAGTGTCATGGATGGGGATGCCCCTTGCTGTCGTGGGTGCCGCGCCCGGCGGCGGGGTGCCGGGCAGGGGCTGAGCCGGCGTGGCGGCCTGGTACGGGAGGTCTGTGATGTACCGGCTCGGCGAAGAGGGGCCGGCGGCAGTTCCGCGGGCCCGGAGTGCGGCAGCGGTGTGCGGTTCGCGGCCGGGCCGCTGCTGCGGTCTTCCTCACCCGTTTGGCGGTGCCCCGCGGTCGGGTGGCCGGCCGGGGGGTGTCACGCGGGGGCAGGCGTCAACAGCGGGCGTGGTGGGGGGAGTCACCGGGCGGCTTGGCCGGTGGAGAGCCGGGGGGTGGCCGTGGGGCCGGGCTGGAGTGTCTCGCGTCCGGCTTGGGCGGGGCGCGTTCGGCACGTGGTTTGTTGGACAATGGTCGGGTCTGGCGCCCCGGCCCGATTGCGGCGGGCCGGGGTGCCACATCATGCGGGCGGCTCGGGACTAGTCCCGGTCTCCGCGCTCTTCGTGGCGCTTGATCACCCGGAAGCTGCCCACCACTCCGTCCTCGACGTGGATGCCGTCGACGCAGTCCACGTGCACGCCGTCGCTCTGGCTGTGGGGGCCGACCGTGGCGACGGGAGCGCCGTTGTCGCACACCGCCCCGCGGAAGACCTCGACGGTCTTGCGGCTGTCGTTGCGGATGTTCAGGGTCTTGGCACCCAGGCCGCTGACCACGGTGATGCAGTCGCCCGGGCGGGTGGAGTACGACCGCTCGTTGATGTGGATACGGCCCTCCTCGTTGTCGTGGTCCTCGTTGTCGCGGCCTTCGTTGTCGCGGCCCTCGTAACCCCTGCCCTCGTTGCCCTTGCCCTCGTTGCCCTTGCTCTCGTTGCCCTTGCCCGAGCCGCCGAAGGGCGCCGCGGCAACGGTGGCCGGGGCGATC
>NZ_BMUI01000113.1 GCF_014650115.1 Streptomyces olivaceoviridis
CAAACTTTGCTCTGATTTTTCATTTCATTCATAGCCAACGGGGACGGAACAGGTAACACGGAACGGTAGCGGCGTCACATCTAACGGTAGCCAGAACATCTCGGAACCTACGCGATGGAGCGAGATCTAGGGTACTCGGGAGGCGAGCGATAACACTTTTGGTAGACAGGTAAAAAAAGGATCGGTAACTAGGATAACTGGCCAGCGAGGGGCCCCACCATTCACTCCCTCCAGTTGCCGCCGCCGGAGCCGCCGCGGCTGCCGCCGTAGCCGCCGCCGCCGCCGCCGCTGCCGTAGCCGCCGCCGCCCTCACGGCTGCCGTAGCCACCGCCGCCGCCGCTGCGGCCACCTCCGTAGCCACCGCCGCCGCCGCCGTAGCCGCCGCCGCCTCCTCCTTCACGACGCTGGCCGCCGTAGCCGCCGCCGCCGCCGCCGCCGCCGAAGCCGCCGCCGCCGCCGCCGGAGCGGCGGGACTGGGCCTCGTTGACGGTGATGTTGCGGCCGTCCAGGTCCTGGCCGTTCATGGCCTCGATCGCCTGGCGCATCGCCTCGTCCGACGCGAAGGTGACGAACCCGAACCCGCGGGAACGGCCCGTCTCCCTGTCAGTGATGATCTTGGAGTCGATGACGTCGCCGTACTTGGAGAAGGCGTTCTGGAGGGACTGGTCGTCGGTGGCCCAGGCGAGGCCGCCCACGAAGCAGCGGTACTCGACGTCCGCCATTCCTTCCTCTTCCCCGCTACTAAACCCTAACGAACCGAACGGAACCGAACCGGACCGGGAACCGAGGACTGAGTGGGGAGGAGAAGCCAACCCCTGAG
>NZ_BMUI01000114.1 GCF_014650115.1 Streptomyces olivaceoviridis
GAGAAAGGGAGAGATCCATGACTAGGTTGGCTTCTCCTCCCCTTCCGGTTCGGGTTCTGGTTCGGTTCGGGTCCGAGAGTAGCTAGCCTAGTCTAGGGTTTCCGTAGTTCGGAGAGGAGAGAAAGGGAGAGATCCATGGCGGAGACGGAGTACCGCTGCTTCGTGGGCGGCCTCGCCTGGGCCACCGACGACAACAACCTCCAGCAGGCCTTCAGCCAGTACGGCGAGATCCTCGACGCCAAGATCATCAACGACCGCGAGACGGGGAGGTCCCGTGGGTTCGGCTTCGTCACGTTCGGCAGCGAGGAGTCGATGCGCCAGGCCATCGAGGAGATGAACGGCAAGGAGCTCGACGGGCGCAACATCACCGTCAACGAGGCCCAGTCCCGCCGCTCCGGCGGTGAGGGCGTCGGCGGCGGCTACGGCGGCCAGCGCGGCGGTGGCGGAGGCTACGGCGGCGGCGGCGGTGGCTACGGCGGCCAGCGTGGTGGCGGCTACGGCCAGGGCGGCGGTGGCGGCTACGGCCAGGGCGGCGGTGGCTACGGCGGCCAGCGTGGTGGCGGCGGCTACGGCGGCGGCGGCGGCGGCTACGGCGGCGGCGGCGGTGGCTACGGCGGCCAGCGTGGTGGCGGCGACTCCGGCGGCCAGTGGAGGAACTGAGCGGCGGGGCCCTCCAGTTATCGATCTATCTACCATCTCGTCGTCTTCGTCAGCAAGTTATCTTCAGTTCCTGTGTCAGTCAGTCTGAGTCGTCGTGTGTGTCGTTGAGTCCTGTGGTGTTTTTGAT
>NZ_BMUI01000115.1 GCF_014650115.1 Streptomyces olivaceoviridis
GATGATTGCGCGCGGCGATTCAGTGATTTGGATTGCAAGTGAAGAGGGTAACGAATGGTGTGTGTCATGTAAGAGGCTAGTAGAATACACGTATGAGGTTGGTTGTGGGAGATGGGGGCATGTCTGTATTAAATGCCGACACCAGCTGAGGCGTCAACACCAGCACCAACACCAAGGGGACCGCCAACACCCACTCCGATGCCCACATTCGCGCCAGCTCCCACACCGACACCTCCCAGACCGGCTCCTACGCCTACGTCGGCACCTACGTTGGCGCCGAGTCCACCAAATCCACCGAGTCCGCCACCAAGTCCGGCGTTGACCCCTACGTTGGCTCCGAAACCAGTTCCTAGGTTGGCACCAAAACCGGCGTTAACCCCAAAGCCGGGGATCATGCCGAAGAGACCGCCAAAGCCGCCGAAACCGCCAAAGCCGGGCATCATGCCGAAGCCGTTACCCATGCCGCCAAAGCCGGGGAACATGCCACCGATGCCGGATCCTTCGCCGGGACGACCACGGGACGGGATGCTGGGAGATGGGTGATAAGGAGCTGAGTGGAAAGGTTGAGATGGCTTGCCACCGTAGGAAGGGTGTTGGGCTGGGGGAGAGTAAGATTCTGGTGGGGCATAGGAGTCAGAGTCGTAGTCTGAGGCAGCGTAATCGCTGGGTTGGTGTTGTCCGGCTGGCAAGGCGAAGACCGCGCTAGTAGCAACGAGAAGGGTGATGAGTAAGCTGGACTGCATGTTGGTTGGTGTAAGTTTGAAAGGATCGAAG
>NZ_BMUI01000116.1 GCF_014650115.1 Streptomyces olivaceoviridis
CCTTGGCGAAGATGTCGTCGAACCCGCCCAGCTTGATCGGGATGTAGATGATCGCGACCGCGATGACGATGTAGATCAGCGCGTCCTTGACGAACGCGATCAGCGCGGGGGCGCGCAGGCCGGAGGAGTAGGTGTAGGCCGCCAGCACACCGAAGGCGATGAGCAGCGGCAGGTCCTTCACGAACCAGTTGGTGTTCTCGCCGCCGCCGACGCCCATCACGTCCAGCACGGCCTGGATGCCGACGAGCTGGAGCGCGATGTACGGCATCGTCGCCAGGATGCCGGTCACCGCCACCGCCAGCGACAGGCCCTTCGAGCCGAACCGGCCGCGCACGAAGTCCGAGGTGGTCACGTAGCCGTGCTTGTGCGAGACCGACCACAGACGGGGCAGGAACGTGAAGATCAGCGGGTACACCAGGATCGTGTACGGCACCGCGAAGAACCCGGCCGCGCCCGCCGCGTAGATCGCCGCGGGGACGGCGACGAAGGTGTACGCCGTGTACAGGTCACCGCCCAGCAGGAACCAGGTGATCCAGGTGCCGAAGGACCGGCCGCCCAGACCCCACTCGTCCAGCGAGTGCTCGTTCTCGGCCCTGCGCCAGCGCGCGGCCATGAACCCAATGACCGTGACGGCCAGGAAGAAGAAGACGAAGACGCCGAGCGCGACGCCGTTCACACCGTCCTTCACCTCACCGCACCCCCCTTCACGCCCTTACGGGAGCGCTGGTCGTGCTGCCACAGCTTGTACGCCAGCATGGTGAGCGCGG
>NZ_BMUI01000117.1 GCF_014650115.1 Streptomyces olivaceoviridis
CATCCCCGTACACCGCATACGCCACGTCCGGATGCCACAGGATGATCCCGTTCTGGAACTGCTGGAAGCGCCCACCCAGCGACGAGTCGCGTTCGCCCTGGACCGGCTGTCCCAGGACGCTGCCGGGGCCGCCCATGCTGTCGTACTTGACGGCGATGGTGCCGTACGGCACGAGGTCGTCCAGTGCGTTGTAGCGGCGGGGGGAGAAGCCGCGCAGTCCGTCGTTCCAGACGCGTTCCTCGGCCACGTGGCCGAAGTCGTACTCTTCGCGAACCACCGGCCGGGTGTGGGCCGGGTCCGCCCAGCGGACGAACAGCGCCACGTGGTCGACGCCGCCCGAGTCCCGCAGCAGGGCGTCGCCGGGCTGCAGGTCGTCAGCCGGGATGCCGGACGTGACGTCCCACAGGCCCCAGGTGGTGAGGGAGCTGCTCAGGTGCCAGGCCATGGAGACGTAGCCCGAGCAGTCCGGGCGGTAGCAGCCGAACTGGTCCTCGTGGCAGCCGGACTGGCTGTACGGCACCTGCTCGGCGATCCACGACCAGGCGCGGTCCATGGCCTCGCCGCGCCCGATCGGCCCGTCGGGGCTCGACGCGCTCGCGGCCGGTACGGCGCAGAGGGTGGTGACGATGAGCGCCGAGGACACAGCCGCCGTGCGAAGCACCTTGCGGTGAAGGGACTTCAAGGGAGTTCTCCTGTTCAGTTGTCGGTGATCCAGGTGCCCTTGTCGGGGTGCCAGTGGATGGTGGCCTTCTGG
>NZ_BMUI01000118.1 GCF_014650115.1 Streptomyces olivaceoviridis
CGAGGCCGAGAAAGGCCAGGTAGTTCCGGGGGTTGCGTTCGTAGCGGGGGCTGAGTCGGCGGTAGCCGGACAGCCAGGAGATGGTCCGCTCGATCACCCACCTGCGGCGGCCCAATCGTTCGCTGGACTCGATGCCTTTGCGGGCGATGCGTACGCCGATGCGCTTGCCGCGTAACCATTTCCGCAGGTGAGGCACGTCGTACGCCTTGTCCGCGTGGAGTCGTTGGGGCTTGAAGTGGCGGCCGCGGTGGGGGTCGTGTCTCGTTTGGTGACCGGCCACCATAGGCTTCAGGCCCTCGCTGTCGTGGACGTTCGCGGCGGAGACGCCGACGACCAGGGGCAGTCCGTTCGCGTCCGACAGGATGTGTATCTTGGAACCCTGCTTACCCCGGTCCACGGGGCTCGGACCTGTGTGTTCGCCCCCCTTTTAGCGCGCACGTGGGCGGAGTCGAGGACCACGCGGGAGACGTCGATAAGCCCTGCGTCGTCGAGCCGGTGCAGGACCGCTTCGTGCAGCCGGCCCCAGACCCCGGCCCGCGACCAGATCAGGAACCGGCGGTGGGCGGTCGACTTCGATATCTCGAAACACGGCGGCAGAGCACGCCAGGCACAACCGCTGACCAGCACGTAGATGATCGCAGCGAACAGCGTCTCATCAGGCGTGTCCTGCGTTCCGCCGCCCTGTGGCCGCACCTTCGACGGCGGGATCAACGGCTTCGCGATCTCCCACAGCCCGTCCGGAACAATCCAACT
>NZ_BMUI01000119.1 GCF_014650115.1 Streptomyces olivaceoviridis
CGCCGAGCAGGCCGCGTACTACGGCGACGGCTTCTTCCACAACAACATCTTCTGGCCCGCGGACCACACCAAGCGGATGGTGGAGTTCTACCGCAGCCGGTACGCCCACTACGGGCACGGCACGCCCGAGCAGGCCATCGTCGGACTGGGCGGGCAGGTGTTCATGCGGAAGAACTCGCAGGACGCGGTGCGCGAGTTCCGTCCCTACTTCGACAACGCCCCCGTCTACGGTCACGGGCCGTCGCTGGAGGACTTCAGCGAGCAGACCCCGCTGACGGTGGGCTCGCCGCAGCAGGTGATCGACAAGACGCTCTCGTTCCGCGAGTACGCCGGTGACTACCAGCGCCAGCTGTTCCTGATGGACCACGCCGGCCTGCCGCTGAAGACCGTGCTGGAACAGCTCGACATCCTCGGCGAGGAGGTCGTGCCGGTACTGCGCGAGGAGTTCGCCAAGGGACGCGGCGCCGACGTGCCCGAGGCACCGACCCACCAGTCGCTGCTCGCCGCCCAGAACACCAAGAACACCCAGAACACCCAGAACACCAAGAACACGCAGGACGTGCAGGAGAAGAAGGAGGAGAGCAGCGTATGACCGAGCGTATGAAGGTGGTCGTGGTGTCGGCGGGGCTGAGTGTTCCCTCCTCCACCCGGCTGCTCGCCGACCGGCTGGCCGCCGCGGTGAACCGCACGACGGCGGTGGACATCGAGGTGGTCGAGCTGCGCGACCTCGCGGTGGAGATCGCGCACAACTT
>NZ_BMUI01000120.1 GCF_014650115.1 Streptomyces olivaceoviridis
ATACGGAGCCAGAGCACGCTCACACTCCGCCATCCGCCCCGCGAACACCGGCGAGGAACCAAGGAGTTCCACCCCCATCCCCGCCCACTGCGACCCCTGACCCGGGAACACGAACACCGTCCGGCCCACCGGGGTGGTCGTGCCCCGAACGGTGTGGTCCGAGTATTCTCCACGGGCCAGCAGGTCGAGTTCGCGGCTGAGGGCGTCGCGGTCGGTGCCGACCACGACCGCGCGGTGGGGCAGCGCGGCCCGGCTGGTCGCGGTCGAGAACCCGATGTCGGCCGGGGTCAGTCCGGGGTGTGCCGCCACGTGGGCCCGCAGCCGGTCGGCCTGGCCGCGCAGGGCTTCGGCCGTCCTGGCGGACAGCAGCCACGGAACGGCCGTGGCGGGCGCGGACGTCGACGCGGCAGGTGCCGCGTCGGGCTGCGCGGCCTGTTCCAGGACGAGGTGCGCGTTGGTGCCGCTCACTCCGAAGGACGACACGCCGGCGCGCCGGGGGTGCCCGTGCTCGGGCCAGTCGACGGCCTCGGTGAGCAGCCGGACGTCGCCCTCCGACCAGTCGATGTGGGTCGACGGCTCGTTCACGTGCAGGGTCCTGGGCAGCACCCCGTGCCGCATCGCCAGCACCATCTTGATCACACCGGCCACACCCGCGGCGGCCTGGGTGTGACCGATGTTCGACTTCAGCGAACCCAGCCACAGCGGCCGGTCGCGGTCCTGGCCGTAGGTGGCCAGCACCGCCTGCGCCT
>NZ_BMUI01000121.1 GCF_014650115.1 Streptomyces olivaceoviridis
ATGTTCAATTGAGCGGAAATTTGCTTCATCGAGGCGAAGGCAGGTGAACAGTCTTGGAAAACGGGTCTGAATCGGTTGGACCAGTCTGAACCGTAGCGCTCAGCACCGAGCTTGAGAGTGACTTGAAGTGACGAGAACAAGTGGACGATCTGTGCTTTGAACTGAGCCGACACGTCAAACGCAGAAGAGTCACATGCGCATCGGCCAGCCTGTCTATTTACAGCAACCGCCTGGTATGAGAACGAGGAGGCAGCCTGAAGAGCAACTTCCATCGATGCTCCCTGCTGAAAAACGTCTCGACACTTGTCGGCTGCAGCAGTCAAGCTAGACCAGCTTTGCAGCATAACTTGAGCAGAAACTGAGACAGAGGCCGAGGCCGAGGCCGAGGCCGAGAAGCCCCAATCTTGGCGGCGTACGAGAGATCCGCTGTCTTTAGTTAATGGGGCCAAACCGTCTCGTCGAGATACTACGCGATCAGTTCGCAACTTGTCGAAGTCACTCTTGGCACCTGCGACCGAAGCACTGATGAGTTGAAAAACTGCACAAAACAGTAAGGCTTGAAGGACATTGGAGAACATTGCGGAAAGGTTTGAAAGAGTAACAAACGGGTATAAAGGCGTAGGCTACTGAGGTAGATGGGTTCGAAAAGGAAGATACAGAGAGTTCAAATTCAACCAAGTGAATATAGACACGGAAAGGTAAAGGTAATGGACCACAGGAAAAGGTAAACAAGTAG
>NZ_BMUI01000122.1 GCF_014650115.1 Streptomyces olivaceoviridis
CATGTTGGTACATGAACATGGACATACACATATTCTTAGGAACAAATAAGAAAGATAAATGGAGAAGGAAAACCCAAAGCAATGTCAGAGTTGACAAAACTGCAATGGCACTTTATATATGGCCTGTCGTGAGTGAGCTGTTTAGGCCTTGCCGGACTCCTCGCAGCCCGGTGGCTTGAAGGCGATGAAGCTGACGCACTGCACCTGGCGCATGTTGTCGAATCCGATGATGCGGACATACGCGTCAGGGTACTCCTTCTTGACCTCCTCCACCTCGTTGATCACCTGTGTGGCGTCGGTGCACCCGAACATAGGCAGCTTCCACATTGTCCAGTACCGGCCATCGTAGTACCCAGGGGATGCGTTGTGCTCACGGAAGATGAACCCAACCTTGCTGAACTCGAGGCAAGGCACCCACTTGGAGCGGATCAGGTAGTCGACCTGCTTGAGGAGGGCCTCCGTGCTGAGCGGTGGCAGGTAAGACAGGGTCTCGAACTTCTTGATGCCCTCGATGGGCCACACCTGCATGCACCTGATCCTTCCACCGTTGCTGACGCTGCCGAGGCTAGCGCCGTTGGAGCGGCGGCTGACGGGGAGGCCGGCGGTGGACTTGAGCCCCTGGAAAGGAGCGACGGAGGTGGCCGACGAGGCCATCACGGTGGGGGCCATGGCTGTACTATGTAGGTATATAGCTTGCTAGGAGGAGGCAC
>NZ_BMUI01000123.1 GCF_014650115.1 Streptomyces olivaceoviridis
ACATCACAGGCCACCACACTCACCCGCGCACCGGCCGCCTCCAACTCCGCCCGCAACTCCCCCACACCACCAGCCCGCGGACCACGACGACTCACCAACACCAGATGCTCCGCCCCGCACACCACCAACCACCGGGCGACACACGCCCCCAGACCACCCGTACCACCCGTCACCAACGCCGTACCCGACGTCGACCACCGCGGCACACCCCACCCCGCCACCGACGCACGCACCAGCCGACGACCCCACACCCCCGACGCACGCACCGCCACCTGATCCTCACCGGAACCCGAAGCGACCACCCGCGCCAACACCATCGCCACCTGCTCGTCCACCACCACCGGCAGATCCACCAGACCACCCCACACACCCGGATGCTCCAACGCCGCCACCCTGCCCAGACCCCACACCGCACCCTGCTCCGGCGCGCCGACCCCATCCCCCACACCCACCGACACAGCACCACACGTCACCGCCCACACCGGCACACCCAACCCGGCATCCAGCACCGCCTGGAACACCGCCAGCACAAACCCCGCCGCCCCCACACCCTCCAGAGCCAGCACCACCACACCGGCGAACGACGAACCACCCCCCGACACACCCGCCAGCACCCCGGCCACGCCCGCACGCCCAGCCACCGCATCCACCGGCACACACACCGACCCGGCACCCAACGCACCGACCACCGCGACCACCCGGGAATCACC
>NZ_BMUI01000124.1 GCF_014650115.1 Streptomyces olivaceoviridis
TCGCCGGGATCTTGGCCTCCTGCCTGGGCCCGGACGCCTCGAACTACCATGCGGTGATCGCGGTCCGCGCTCCCGTCGCCACGCAGGACACGGACGGCGTGGTCATCGCCGTCAACTCCGCCCACCAGTACGTGCAGTGCGAGGCGAAGGGCCACAAGGGCACCAGCATGTCCGTCCCGCCGACGTTCATCAACGACCGCCTGTGGGGCACCGGCCACCTGATCGAGTTCTTCGACAGCTTCAGCGAGCCGGCCGACGGGGAACAGACCCTCTCACTGGGCGCCGGACACTACACACCCGACGTCGCCAAGATCACCATCAGCTACGGCGACAACCCGACGCAGTACCCGGCGCTCATGGCAGACGGCGCGTTCGTCTACACGGCGGCCATCTCCGGCCTCGAAGGGAACTCCCCCTCCCCGGCCCCCTACGTCCACGCCTACAACGCAGCGGGCCAGGAGATCTACAACCAGCAGACGGAACCCACCGCCAAGCAGTAACACCCGTCGCCGCAAGCCCTCGCTGCGGCCCCGGCACTCTGCCCGGGCCGCAGCGACCACAACGACCACGCACTCCCCCTCAAAACGCGGGTCCGGTGCGCCCAGCCCTGCTCCCCATCCCCCTCGGGAGACCACTGCGAAGCTTCGGGCACCGTGGCCTGTCGCCGCGGCGGTGAACC
>NZ_BMUI01000125.1 GCF_014650115.1 Streptomyces olivaceoviridis
TTCTGTGTTGCGTGTGTATTGGGAATCATGGGAGGACGTGAAAAACGAATGTAATTACTACACAAGATGTGGGGGATAACATCTAAGAGTCGTGAGCGGTTTATACAGCTACTCCAGCGCCAACGTTTGCACCAGCGTAGATGGGACCAACGGGGCTAGCAACATTGACACCAGCTCCAACGTGGGCTCCAGCGCCAATAGGGGCCACACCAACATTTGCATCGACATTAGCGCCAACTCCGACTCCAATGGGACCCACGACGCCAGCTCCTACGTTGGCACCGGCGTTGACACCGGCTCCAACACGAGCCCCGACATCTACGTTCGCACCGGCGTTTACACCGGCTCCAACACGAGCCCCAGCTCCTACGTTGGCACCGGCGTTGACACCGGCTCCAACACGAGCCCCAGCACCAACACCGACTCCCGCATGGGCGCCTGCATTGATACCGGCTCCTGCGAGACCGCCGAGGCCGACACCGACGTTGCCCATGACGTTGCCGCTGATGCCCGAGGCGAGATCTGTACTGCCCGAGAAGATACCTCCAATTCCTGCACCGAGGCCTCCTCCAACATTAACATCGGCGTTAGCTCCGAATCCTAGACCTCCGAGACCAATTCCAGGGATCATGCCACCACCATTTCCGAAACCTCCAACAGCTGGGCCAGATGGG
>NZ_BMUI01000126.1 GCF_014650115.1 Streptomyces olivaceoviridis
CGGGCTGACGAGGTGCGGTGGGCGGTGGACATCTCCGGCCGCGCTTCCACGCTGCTGCCGGCCCTGCTCGTCGCCCACGGCCAGCAGGTCGTCTACGTGCCCGGCCGGACCGTCAACCGCATGTCCGGTGCCTACCGCGGGGAGGCCAAGACCGACGCCAAGGACGCGAAGGTCATCGCCGATCAGGCCCGTATGCGCCGGGACTTCGCTTCGCTGGACACACCCCCGGAGCTGGTGTCCACCCTTCAGTTGCTGACCAACCACCGGGCCGACCTGATCGCCGACCGCGTCCGGCTGATCAACCGGCTCCGCGACCTGCTGGTCGGCGTCTGCCCCGCCCTGGAACGGGCCTTCGACTACTCCGCCGCAAAAGGGCCGGTGGTGATGCTGACCGAGTACCAGACCCCGGCCGCCCTTCGCCGGATCGGCGTCAAGCGCCTGACGGCCTGGCTGGAACGGCGCAAGGTCCGCGGGGCCTCGGACGTCGCGGCCAGAGCGGTGGGGGCCGCCCAGTCCCAGCAGACTGCCCTGCCCGGCGAGAAGCGGGCCGCCGGACTGGTCTGCGACCTCGCCCACCAGTTCCTGGCCCTCGACGAGCGGATCAAGGACAACGACCGGGAGATCCGCGAGACCTTCCGCACCGACGATCGCGCCGAAATCATCGAATCCA
>NZ_BMUI01000127.1 GCF_014650115.1 Streptomyces olivaceoviridis
CTGTCGAGGTTGCCGGTCGGCTCGTCGCACAGCAGCAGTGCGGGCTCGCCGAGCAGCGCGCGGGCGATGGCCACCCGCTGGCGCTCGCCGCCGGAGAGCCGGCCCGGCAGAAACCCCAAGCGGTGCGCGAGTCCGACCCGGGCCAGCGCCTCGCGCGCCCGCTCCCGCCGGGAACCGCGCCCCCGACCGGGGCCCGGGGTGCGGTAGACCTCGGCGAGCATCACGTTCTCGTCCACGGTCCGGTACGGCAGCAGATGGAAGGACTGGAAGACGAATCCGATACGGCTGCCGCGCAGCGCGGTCCGCTCGGGGTCGGCGAGTCCGTCGGTGCGCACCCCGTCCAGCCAGTACGCGCCCGAGGACGGCCGGTCCAGCAGGCCGAGGATGTTCAGCAGCGTCGACTTCCCGGACCCGGAGGGGCCGACGACCGACAGGTGCTCCCCACGACGGACCGTCAGGTCCACCTCGCGCAGGGCGTGCACCGGAGGATCGGCGTCGAAGACCCGGCCGACCGAGTCGAGCCGGATCACGACGTCCGGGTCCGGTGCCTCGCCCTCCCGGAGCGCCGAAGCCGGCGCGGACGTCCGCCTCATTGCCCGACCACCACCTGGTCGCCCGCACCGAGGGGGACGCCGACCGGGCTCACTTC
>NZ_BMUI01000128.1 GCF_014650115.1 Streptomyces olivaceoviridis
GGGCACCTTAGACGAGGTCACTCGCTCCCTTGAGCGCCGGGTCCTCTCGGACACTAAGTTGATTGGCGAGGGTGGACTAATTGACCTTGAGGGCACCTTAGACGAGGTCACTCGCTCCCTTGAGCGCCGTGAACTAGGAGGCCTCGACCTCTTGGGTACCGTGGGCTCGCTCACCAACGGTGTCCAAACCCTCCCGGTGCTCGGCAGCGTCGGCTCCATTCTTCCTGTCACTCAAGGCCTTACCTCCAAGCTTGGCTCATTGAACGGCGCCCACCAAGCCTCACCCTTGTCCACCTCCGGCTTATTGATTCCCCACTTGCTCAAACGTGACGCCGGCCTCGGATCTCTTCCATTGATCGGCTCTCTTCCTGGAGCCAGCAGCCTTTCTGCCATCCCCGGTTTGAGCAGCCTGCCCTCGATGCCGTCGCTCCCCGGAATGTCAAGCTTGCCATCGATCCCCGGAATGTCAAGCTTGCCATCGATCCCCGGCATGAGCAGCCTGCCCTCAATCCCCGGCATGTCCAGCTTGCCCTCAATCCCCAGTATGAGCAGCTTGCCCTCGCTCCCTAGCATGGATAGCCTGCCCTCAATCCCCGGCATCAGCAGCTTGACCTCCCTTCCCAAGATGGCGTCCTCGAGCATTCCCG
>NZ_BMUI01000129.1 GCF_014650115.1 Streptomyces olivaceoviridis
GGATCATCTTCCACTCGAAGCACGTGTGCCATTCCTGGACAAGGAGTTTATCAATGAGGCAATGAGCATAGATCCTGAGTGGAAGATGATCCGACCTGATCTTGGAAGAATTGAGAAGTGGGTGCTGAGGAAAGCATTTGATGACGAGGAGCAACCATTCCTGCCAAAGCACATTCTGTACAGGCAGAAAGAGCAGTTCAGTGATGGTGTTGGCTATAGCTGGATTGATGGCCTAAAGGCTCACGCAGAATCAAATGTGACCGATAAGATGATGTCAAATGCAAAGTTCATCTACCCGCACAACACCCCGACTACAAAAGAGGCCTACTGTTACAGGATGATATTTGAGAGGTTCTTCCCCCAGAACTCGGCGATCCTGACGGTGCCAGGCGGGCCAAGCGTTGCATGCAGCACGGCAAAGGCGGTAGAGTGGGATGCTCAGTGGTCGGGGAACCTGGATCCCTCAGGGAGAGCAGCACTTGGAGTCCATCTCTCGGCCTATGAACAGGAGCATCTCCCAGCAACCATCTTGACAGGAACCAGCAAGAAGCCGAGGATGATCGAGGTTGCAGCGCCTGGTGTCGCAATTGAGAGTTGATGGTGTCCTGTCC
>NZ_BMUI01000130.1 GCF_014650115.1 Streptomyces olivaceoviridis
GGGGCAACAAGGCAAGTTTGTGAAATAACCACTATAAAATTGCGCAGTAGCTAGCTACTTAAAAGTCCACAGCTTAATGAAAAAGCCCAGCTGAATCAAAAAAAGCATGAAGTGAAAATTGAGACATGATGGAATCGGATAATCGTGCGACGTCGGATTTGCCATAGCAAATAGCCAGCGAGCGGGATCTGATCTGTTGGCTTTGGATTGATTACCATCCTCCCCATCCGAAAGGTCCACCGAATCCACCGCCGAAAGCTCCGAGGGTAGCAACGTTGGCCGCCTGCGCGACCGCACCAGCGGGTCCCCAACCTCCAAATTGTCGGGGTTCAAGGGTAGTTTTGGTGGCTTCGGTGGGAGCGGGGGCGGCGAAAACACCGGTACAGGCGATCAGGGCAACAACGGCAGTGAAGAATTGCATCTTGTCTCGGGAAAAAGGGGCAAAAGAGCTGGGCAAGGTTGAAGGGGTAGAGTTGAGAGCTGAGACCTGTCAAGCGCTAAGAGTGGTTATATAATATTCGATGTTGGAATGATAAAAAGGGGCAAGTGGATCGTCGGTGGCTCATTGGACCTGCGTG
>NZ_BMUI01000131.1 GCF_014650115.1 Streptomyces olivaceoviridis
AGTGCCCTCAAGGTCAATTAGTCCACCCTCGCCAATCAACTTAGTGTCCGAGAGGACCCGGCGCTCAAGGGAGCGAGTGACCTCGTCTAAGGTGCCCTCAAGATCGATTAATCCACCCTCGCCAATCAGTTTAGTGTCCGAGAGGACTCGGCGCTGAAGAGAGCGGGTGAGGTCACCCAAGACACCGTCGTCGTGAATTAAGCCCTTCTCACCAGCCAACTTGGTGCTGGAAAGCAGGTCGCCGGAGCTCTGGTCTTGGAGAACATTGTGGGTAAGATCTCCAATAAGGGGGACCGGCTCCAAAGTGTTGGCGACACTGCTGACAAGGCGGCCTTCGTTGCCGAGGACAGGAAGCTTAGGAAGACCTCCGATCGGGACGGCACTGGTTTGCTCAGCTACAAGCATGATAGCAACAGACACGAAAAAGCAGGTGACACGCATCTTGGGGTTGATAGCTGCTGGTGACTGTGAAGAAATTCGAAAGTAAACGCTGGTTGATTGATTAAAAAGAATGGATTGATATCGATGCCCAAAGGAATGGATTTGTCGACTCTCGAAAGGTTGAAGTGGATAAG
>NZ_BMUI01000132.1 GCF_014650115.1 Streptomyces olivaceoviridis
AGAATTTACACATGGAGCGTACACAAAGTACACACATACACACCCATCACTCGCTAGCATGCAGTGAGCAGACCGGGATAAGAAAAGAAAGTTACAAGCACTAGTAGACAGTAGTACGAAGCTCAAGACAAACCACATGCAGCCTCGGACGGCAACGTACGCTATGCAGGATTAGATAACCAAAAGAGCAGCAAACATGGCGGCGTCGCAGAAGTTGTTGAGCACCCTCTCTTCTTCTTCGGCCGACGGCTCTTATTTAGCGGTGGTTGCTCCTGGTCCTGGTCTCGTCGCTGTAAAGCCAGTCGTAGACGGTGGGGGAGTTGGGCTGCGGGCGGTCGAAGAGGTTGGCGCCGAGGCTTTTGGTGGCCAGGTTGCTCCCGGGGTGGAAAACGCTCCGCCACACGCTGCCGCCGCGCGGGGGCGTCGACGACGACGGCGTCACCGGCGTGGTCGGGGTCGTCGGCATCGACGGCGACTGCTTAATCGCCTCCCCTGCAGCTGTGTTGATGGCGAGAGGTTGGGTGGCGGCCGCCCTGCGGAGCTTGTCGAGGCCCGTCTCCGGGCGAGGCCCGG
>NZ_BMUI01000133.1 GCF_014650115.1 Streptomyces olivaceoviridis
CACAAAGCACACACATACACCCATCACTCGCTAGCATGCAGCGAGTAGACCGAGGCAAGAAAAGAAAGTTACAAGCACTAGTAGACAAGTAGTACGAAGCTCAAGACAAACTACATGCAGCCTCAGACAGCAACGTACGCTATGCAGGATTAGATAACCAAAAGAGCAGCAAACATGGCGGCGTCGCAGAACTTCCTGTCTTCAATTCTCTGGCCGACGGCTCTTATTTAGCGGTGGTTGCTCCTGGTCCTGGTCTCGTCGCTGTAAAGCCAGTCGTAGACGGTGGGGGAGTTGGGCTGCGGGCGGTCGAAGAGGTTGGCGCCGAGGCTTTTGGTGGCCAGGTTGCTCCCGGGGTGGAAAACGCTCCGCCACACGCTGCCGCCACGCGGCGGCGTCGACGACGACGGCGTCACCGGCGTGGTCGGGGTCGTCGGCATCGACGGCGACTGCTTAATCGCCTCCCCTGCAGCTGTGTTGATGGCGAGGGGTTGGGTGGCGGCGGCGCGGCGGAGCTTGTCGAGGCCCGTCTCCGGGCGAGGCCCGGCCACCACGTCGTCCCACAGC
>NZ_BMUI01000134.1 GCF_014650115.1 Streptomyces olivaceoviridis
GCATGCGCACGGTGGGGATGTCGCCGATCAGCGGGCCGTAGTAGACCAGGGTGCCCACCCTGCGCAGCACCTCCAGCGAGGGCCGGAACGTGGTGGCGCCACCGCCGTCGAAGACCGCGTGCACTCCCTCCCCGTCCGTCAGGTCCCTGACCCGGTCCACGAAGTCACCGCCGGAGGAGACGAGCACCTCCTGCGCGCCCGCCGCCTTCGCCACAGCGACCTTCTCCTCCCGCGAGACCAGGCCGATCACCCGTACCCCGCGCAGTGCGAGCAGCTGGGTGACGATGCTTCCCACACCGCCGGCGGCGGAGTGGACGAGCGCGGTCTCGCCCTCGGCCAGCGGCGCGGACTCCGTGACGAAGTGGTGCGCGGTGAGTCCCTGCATCATCGTGGCGGCGGCGATGTCGCTCGGGATGTCGTCCGGGACGGGGACGACCTGGCCGGCGGGGACGGCGATCCTCTCGGCGTAGCTGCCGTAGACCGAGACCCAGGCCACCCGGTCGCCGATCGCGAACCCGCTGACACCCTCTCCGATCGCGGAGACCCG
>NZ_BMUI01000135.1 GCF_014650115.1 Streptomyces olivaceoviridis
TGTGGTAGAAATAATCACTATAATTTGCGCAGTAGCAAGCTACTCATAAGGTCTCAGCTTAAAGATAATAATGCCCAGCAGTTACAAGGAGAACAAAAAATGAGAAAGAAAAACTTCATCGTCAACGGTATTCCAGGTTTGTCAGGGATCGAGATGACAAGTCTTAGAAGAATCCACCGCCGAATCCACCGCCGAATCCACCGCCAAGCGCGTTGTGGAAAACACCGAGTGTGGCAATGTCAGCCGCTCCGGCGACTACGTTTGCGGGTCCAAAGCCGCCGAAACCACCAAACTGGCGAGGTTCAAGGGTTGCCTGCTCGGTTTGAGTGGGGGCTGGGACAGCGAAGACACCGGTGAAGGCGACGAGGGCAGCGATGACGGTGAAGAATTGCATCTTGTCTCGGAAAAAAAAGTTGGTAAAAGGAGCTGGGCAAATCGAGGGGGTAAGAGCTGAGACCTGTCAGGCGCTAAAGGTGATTATTGGAAGATCGACTTTGAAAGGTGAAGGGTGG